>JAFAFR010000049.1 GCA_023423405.1 Bacteroidota bacterium | reverse complement strand
TCTATTGCACCGGGCCCGTTGGTGAAGACTGTTGTGATTTGCTTTCAAATTATTCTGTAGCTTAGGCGTACAACAACTCCCAGGAATCAGACAACAGGTCCCTCACAGTTGTGATTTGCTTTCAAATTATTCTGTAGCTTAGGCGTACAACAACTCAAAAAAAGCAAGATGCTTAGAGCCAAGGTTGTGATTTGCTTTCAAATTATTCTGTAGCTTAGGCGTACAACAACAGTTATGCTGGTACTTGCTGTATCCGTTAGGTTGTGATTTGCTTTCAAATTATTCTGTAGCTTAGGCGTACAACAACGATCAGCGGCTAATTGACATCAACAGCCAGGTTGTGATTTGCTTTCAAATTATTCTGTAGCTTAGGCGTACAACAACGTATGATCCTGCCACACAGCGCATGCACTAGTTGTGATTTGCTTTCAAATTATTCTGTAGCTTAGGCGTACAACAACCTTCCGCCCCCTCAATAGCCTGGTGATAGAGTTGTGATTTGCTTTCAAATTATTCTGTAGCTTAGGCGTACAACAACAGAATTCGCCAAAACCCTCTATGGGAGAGGGTTTTGGCCTAAAATTAGGATGAAAAAATGGGGTTTATGACCCCTTTTTTCATTCCTGGATGGGTCTTTTCGCTAAAAAAGCTCTAATTGTTGGACGGTTTCTGGCGCCTCCACCAGGTCGTGATCCCGGAAGATCTCCATCATCCCGAACTGCTTATCCGTAATGCACATAATCCCGACATTGCCTTTTGGCGGCAAAATCGCTTTAACCCGCCGAATATGGACGTCGGCATTTTCCCGGCTGGGGCAGTGCCGCAGGTAAAGGCTGAATTGGAACATCTGAAAGCCATCCGCCAAAATGTCCTTTCGGAATTTCGCTGAAATCTTCCGGTCCTTTTTGGTTTCCGTAGGGAGGTCGTAAAATACCAGCACCCACATGATTCGATAAGCATTTAGGCGGTTATACATGTTTTTTTACAACTCCGGGTAGAGAATTTTCCTGGATTTGCCTTCAAAACATTTGGCCAAACTTGCCGTAGTGCGCGTTATGGCATTCATTAAGGGGCTTTTTTGCCCGTCTATCACTGTATCCAAGGCGGGGATGGATAATAACTCCTTCTTCATCAAAGGTCCCATTTCCAGGAATTGGCCATTCATACGGATGATATTGCAAACAACCCGATCCACATAAGGTCGGTAGGGTTCCATAATATCGTCAGCGAGGCAATAAGCATTGTATTGGTTCCGGTGATGAATTCCCAGCGTGGGGAGTAATCCGCTGGCTACCAGGCTTCTGGCGACTGCCGCGCGCAGAATAGCATAACCATAATTCAGTAAATTGTTGGGGGGAGGACCATAACGTTCCCGTCTGAATTCCAGAAAATCGGGGAATAAATGCTTCCAGTAATAGGCTGCAGCCTTTGCCTCATGGTTTTCGCTATCGCCACTTTTAACTTCTTTGGCGTGGTTGAGTAACACTTTATTTTCAACCCTCTGCAGTCCCAATAAGATCGCCTGGTTTCGTATCTTGGCAATCACTGTCTGCTGCCACAACTGTTTTTTCAGCGGTTCTGAAGCCTCCAACTGGGCTTGGAATTTCATGCTCTGCAAGCTGTTCCCATCCAGGTTCAGCATAAGCCCGGTAGGATGGTGGGTATTGTCGCAGGTAATGAGGGCAGTGTTATTCGCCAATAATTTCGCAACTACAGATTGAGTTACAGTGATCTGTTGGTGATCGAGGATCAGCAATCCGATGTCCTCGATGGGAGCTGTTTTTATTTCACCGGTTTCCTGTAGCTCAATAACCAGTTGTTCATTCCTGGTTTTGAGATAGGCGGGATTGCTAAAATAAAGAGTCCGCTTAATCATGGATATAGGGTTTCCATGATGAACGTATAATGGTTTTAGTTATTATGTGGGTGCTGCCGAAAGACTAATACCGCCCTTTTCTCAATCGCGCAATCTTTTCAAGATATTCTGCATCGGCAAGGTCTTTTGTACGCCCGCTTGCTTTCTTGTTCTGAATAAGACTATTGATATGAATGATGTTAAGAGGTAACCCATCAATCTCCGTCTGTATTGCAGTAGTTTTGGCATCATTGTATTGGACGCCGGCAATATGGGTCATAAAATCTGTTCTTTCCGGCATTTTACCTATATGAAAAACCTGCGGCTGGGTGAAATCCCAGGAACGAATAGTGGCTAAGCCTGTTTTGTCAAAACCAAGCTGTTCCAGGGCCTTTATTAATAACAGTTTATTGCCGTTATCAGGACATACCCAGATATCCATATCGCCGGTTAGGCGGTTATAGCCATGATAAATAACAGCATACCCGCCTATAAGCATAAAATCCACTTTCATGGCAAGTAGTTTGCTTAGTATCAGCCTGTGTTCATCAAAAAAAACAGTCATTCGTTGGTATTAAATTTTATGCTTCTATCCGGGTTCTGGTCACTAGTTTTTTCATTTTTGCTGAAAGCAACTATGGCAAGTTTTTTATGCTCTATGAGCAGCTCTAAGGGGGTTAAAGAAGAGAAATATTTCAATTGATCACTTTCCATCGCTGCAAATGACGTCCCGGTATTTACACTTCTGATTCCATAAGTGGATCCGGGTTCTTCCAGAACATTCTTAGTCAGCATTGGTGAATACACATGTTTTCTTATGGGTTTTATATTTCCTAACGAGTCCATTTCTATTTTAATCGCGTTGATCTGAGTATGATAGTTTTTAATAAAGGATGTGTTGTTCCCCAATACGAATGCACCGTTCTGGTATGTAGCGTTATTTTTTGATGTGCTGTGTTTGACAAAGCTTACGATTCCGTACGTGTATGTTCCTTGTTTTACATCCGAAGACAAGCCACTAACGCAATACAAGCGATTCTTCAATTCTTCCAGGTTGCTCCAGTCCATGGAAATCCTATCTTGATCGTCTTCAAATAGTAAAACCAGATCCCCTTGTTTCAAAAATGGGCAACTTTCTGCAAGAGAAAGGTGTTTTCCATTTTTCTCTATTTCATCCGGAAATAGAGGCCGGCCTTCATTCTTTGCCCTGACCGCTTCATAGGAAGACAGTAGGATGAATTCTTTTGTTACTTTAATTTTTCCGTTCTTTCCCTTCTCTTTTAACTCATACAGAGCCATAATATAATTCCCGTCATTATCAGCATATTTGTTTTTTGGCAATTCAATTATGCTTCTATAGTTTTTGTATAGCGTTCGAACTTTTTTAACGACAGGCAATGGTTTTCCGGTTTCTTTAGTTAGGGGATTTTCTGGCTCCCCATTTGGATATTTAGTTGGAGAATATCGATATAATGGGAATTTCTCATATGCTTCTTTATTAATTTTTATCTTATTAGCATGAAACCATTCGATTCGTCGTTTAATTATTTCTCTGAGGTGCTTATCGTATATGTTTTCCAGTTTTTCAGGATTGTCAAATTCCCATACATACCCATTAAACCTTGTTACATAAGCCGCAGGTTTGTCTATTCCTTGTTTTTCTGGTTGTTTCAGCTTCCCATAATAGGTGTCTTTGTGTAATGAAGCTCTAATGCTTTTGCCGGATTGAACAGTGTACCCTTCTTTTGTCTTTATTTTGTTCTTTTTACTCACCAGTAGTCTTTGGTTAATTTTGTTAACTACAAGGATGTTTTTCAGGGATTCTTTAATAGAAAAGTAGTTGACAGGGATATTTATTTTTTCTCGCGTGAGTTCGCCTGTTTCGTTATATAGACTTATCCCGGATTTTTCCCTTGTCGCATTGAATGTGCTTAGGGTTTTTGTGATAGAAGGAGTACACATAGCTATAATTAGGGCGTCTAAAGCATGATGCCTATGGTCGCTCCTGTCTTTTCGTCCGTTCGAACTGCGGAAGGACTCAAATTGCTCAATTTCGCTAATGGTTTCTCTTAAATGATCATTGGTTTCTTGATCAAAGTCTTCAAGTAAAGACGGGGGGATATCTGAAAAGTCTCTTATGCTTTTGGGCAGCTTTACATCTTCGCCAGCCCTTTGCTTGTAGAATGAGTGAAAATATTTTCTCAGGATACTAAACCTTTGTAACGAAGAATCAATATCCACTCCATATAATTCCTCATAGCGTATTTTGTCTAACAGGTTACTTAATCGCCAGTCATTGTTTCTTAGTTCAGAAGTTACTTTTCCGTTTGTAAAATATACAAAGTGCGGCTTGCATATTTCCTGCATCTTCTTTCGGACAAATTTTGCAATATAAGATGTGTTGCTAATTTGTGCGTGGGTAAACTCGATTGGTACATTTTCCCTTAGAAAGTTTTCTACTTTTTCTTTAGAGAAGTAACTAGATTTTATTCGCCTTTCAAAAGCCTTCTTCTCATGTTTCAAATATTCAAAGGATGTTTTATTTCCTTTTTCCTTATTGATCTGGTGAAAAGTCAGCGTTTTGTTAGTGAAAGAGTTGTCCAGCCCCCGGCTTAAAGGTATAATGTGTTCAATCTCGATATCCGGGCTGAGTAACTGTGTTAAACTGATTACTTTTCCGGTGTATGGGCAAATTCGATTGCATTCCAGCCAGAGTTTGTGTTTAATTCTTTTTTCGAAGTCAATCCTTTCGAGTTTTATGAATTCCGGAAACTCAGGATCGTTCTTGTCTCCTCCCATTTCGAGCCATAGTTCGAACTTATTAATAATGGAGGAATTTTTGAATATTTCTGATTTTACTGCACCTTTCAACCTGCCACTTATCCGTTGTTCATTCAAGAATTTGGCGTATTCCTGACGTAGTTCATCCTTGGCGGTAATATCTCTGCGCATTTTCTCTCTTTCCTTCTTGGGTTTTTTTAATTCTCGAGTAGTTTCAATGTGTATTTCCCAATTGTTTTTGTCTATTTCCGGATGCCTTTTTAGAATCGCATTGACTAGCAGAATTGTTTCATTAACCGACTTTTCAACTACTGGATTTCTTAACTCCCCATTTTTAATGGAATTTATTTTATCCAATGGTTTCCAATTTGTTTCATCAAATGTCTGATCAATTTCCTTATAGCCGGCTTTTTGCAAGGCAGTGTGCTCATCGGCGCCGCTTTCCATGAAGGGGAGAATTTTTTTTAATAACTTGGAACTATATTGAGCGTAGCCTTCTTCTAGGGCCGAATCGACCAGAGAGTCAATTTGTTGCGGTGTAAGCTGGGGCCAGTATGAATTGTCATTTAAAGTCATTTTCAACCACTCATCTTCCTTTTTCATATAAAGCAAATGCCAGAGCTTTTCCAGATTATTAATACCTTGCCTGTCTACTTGGGATTTTAGTTCGTAGTAGGTGTCATTTTTTAGTGCTTTAAATAGAGTGTTGCTTGTGGTGTTCCCTTTTATGTATTTGTCGTTTTCGTCGTTGTCAAAATTAAAGATGATCTCCTTTTCGTCCAGGTCCAGCAATTCGCAAATCCCGGTCTTGTTTTTGCCGCTTTTCAAATAAACTATAGGATTTGTTTCAAGGTATTCAAAAATGGCATTGCGCCACTCAATAGGTAGCGGTTCCTGGAATATGTCCTGATCTATCCTGGAATACCGGATATCGGATAGTTGTTTCCATATCCTGAATGATTGAAACAGGCTGCTGCTTATGGGAGCTGATCTTTTATTTTTTTCGTATTGGCATTTTCCGATATATTTTTTCGCGGATTTAAGTGGGCGTTGGTAGTATATTGTACCGTATTTTATTTGCCAGTACATCGTTTTTTTGAAGTCATTTGTCAGCTTTCGTCTTTCAGCTTTAGAAGCTGTTTGCAATTCTTCCTTCAGTTTCTCATATTCCTTTTTTGACCCGGATAGTATTTCGCCATAATATTTTTTTTGCTCGTCCCAGATGAGATCGAATTCGCTCTCGTATACTTTTCTAGAGGTATAGCGGCCGTTTTCTCGCCGTATTCCATAACTATTTAAATATATAAAGTTCCCTTCCTTGTCCAGGGCTCTTTCATCAATAGGTTCATTAGGATTATGCCATTTTCCTTCGGCATGTAGTTGTTGTGCTTTTATGTGCATTTTATAGAAGTATTCACCATAGGTTCTTGCACTCAAATTTTGCATTAGTGCATTCAAGTTTTCAATGCCATTTTTTACTTTTCCGTCGTCATCATTTTTTTTGTTGTCAATCTCATCAGACAATGATTTACTATTGCTTTTGAATCCTCTGTAGTTATTCAATAGGAAGAAAATTCTGCCGATTTCCCTGGGCTTAATTCGACTATCCAGGGCTAGTGTTCTGAGTTTATATAACTCACTACTTTGGTAACCACCTTTTACTTTATATGTTTCCTGGTAATGAAAATCCTCACTCTCCATTCTTTCTGGGTAAAATCCTATTTTTCTTAATAGCCGACTAAGCCTCCATTTGCGAAGTTTTTTTCTAAACCGGTTTCTTGTTGTCAGGCGAAATGCCCTTCGCTTAGCGTGTTTAGTCTGTTCCAGCCCTTTTTCAGGGTCGACAATCGTTCCTATGGGAAAGACAATTACACCTCGGTCGGCTATTTGAAATTTTTCGTCAAATTGCTTTAACAGGTACCAACCCAATGAATTGGTTCCGATATCAAGACCTAAGACATATTTCATAATTCAATAGGTTTTATTATGTTTGCTGTAGCTTATCACAAACAAGGATTATTCCTTGGGCTTACACTAAGCCTGCCTCTCAGTTCGGCTGGAGGCTTTTTTATTCAACCTGTTACTTCTAAAGTGTTAGAGCTGCCGGAGGTGCCTCGATCCTACTTCAACGAACTTCTTCTTGAAGTTACCAAAAAACAAATCTCTTTTATTGTAGATGAATTTTGGTCCAGTAAGCTAGGTTCGTTTGACGCGCATCTAAGCAATTTTGGTTCTATGAAAAGAAGTTTTATTATATGCTTCTATCTACGCTGCATCGCTGATATTGGATTGGGGTTGGATTGAGGAATTCTATTACGCCAACGTTTCCAATACTTCGCCTCCTCACTCACATCGCTGATGGCAAGGTTTAGGGGTTGCAATAGGCAGGATAATGATAATAATTTTTTTTGACTGTCCTACTTCGGAAAATACGGAATTTTGAAAGCGGGAAAGGCGGCGGATTTTGAAAGAATGCTTGCCGCGGGACACAAATTCCGTTCATCAGCAATCCCGATTATTCCAGGAATCCGACAGATTATTCGCCATTTTGTGCAGATGGTGAAAAAGCTTGGAAGCCTTGCGGGGCCTGCGTATTCTCGTATTGAAAAAACAATAAATATCCGCTCATGAAAAACCTGCAACTACCCAACTGTGCCCCGAGGCCGTCAAGAGGCCATGAACAGGCAACAAACACCAAAGAAAACGCAAAGCGTTCAGCAAGAGCGCGGCTCGCCCAACTATACAAACGGTATGGGAACGCTATGGAATCGATATAAAAACATTATACAACGAGTATAGAACCACTATAGCCACGACCGCCCGCGCCACAAAAACGACCGCCTGCGCCGTGCAGACGACCGCCCGCGACAAACCCAAAATGCTTCCGTTTTTTTGTTGTAACCTTATCACCGTAACAGTGATCCATAACCTAAAAGAAAACCCATGAAAACCAACACCCTCCTTCCACGGGCCAGGCACCCTCCTGCCTCCTGAACCGGCTCGCACCAATGCCGCCGGGCCAGCCCCCTTCCAGCCACCTGTAGCACACCCCCGCACACCAGCGCAAAAAGGAGCCATGCCCCCCAAAACAGTTCTTTGACATATTGGAAGATTCAAACAAAAGGCCCATCTCTGGAGAAAGCTCAAAACTGCCATCCAGGCGCCGTGCATACGCCCTGCATCTGCCAGGCGCCTGCTGAAAACCTGCGGGAAAACTGCCGGCCGCGTGCGGGAAGTCTGCAAGAAAAGTGCAGGAAAACTGCTCGACGCCCGCAGGAAAAGTGCTGGACGAGTGCTCGACAAGTGCTCGACAAGTGCCGGAAACCCGCTGTCAAACCGCGACAAAATGCGCAGGAAAATCCGCCCCCGGGCAGCGAACGGCAACGGAAAGCACAAAGCACCAGTGAGCAGGGAGCACCCACCTGCCCTCCGGCGCCAACACCCCCCGCAACCCCAAACCACAGACCCCAAACCCCAAACCAAAAAAGGCCCCGTCAATAGACAGGGCCTTGCGCTCAGCGGTTTGTTTTGGTCGAAAAAAACGTATATAACCTTAGCGGATGAAAAGCATCTCGCGATATTTCGGCAGGGGCCAGTAGGCATCGTCCACCAGCAGTTCCAGTTTGTCCACGCTGTAGCGGATGGCATCGAAGAAAGGCGCCTTCACCTGGCTCTCGTAGGCAATGGCCTTGGTACGGGTATTGTCCATGGCGTTGCAGACTTTGCGGGCCTCGATCATTTTCTCTACGAGGTCGCTCAGCTTGTTGATGTGCTCGCTGATCTTCACCAGGATCTGCTTCTGGTTGGCATAGCTCTCATCGGCCATGCCAATTTCTTTCAGGCCCTTGATGTTGTTGATCAGCACGTTCTGGTATTTCACGGCGGCGGGCAATACGTGGCTGGTGCACAACTCGCCCATGATGCGGGCTTCGATCTGCACCCGCTTGATGTATTTCTCCAGTTCGATCTCGTGGCGCGCTTCGAGCTCCACATGTGTCATCACATCGTTCTTCTCGAAGAGGTGTTTGGCTTTTTCGGTCACCATGGCATCGAGCGACAACGGTGTGGTCTTCACGTTGGGCAGGCCGCGCTTCTCGGCTTCTTTTTCCCAGGCTTCGCTGTAACCGTCGCCTTCGAACAGCACTTTTTCACTCGCCACAATGTACTCGCGGATCACGTGCATGATGGCGATCTCTTTTTTGTCGCCTTTTTCGATCAGCACATCAACGTCCTTCTTGAACTTCTTCAGGGTTTCGGCCACGATGGTGTTCAGCACGATCATGGGGTTGGCGCAGTTGGCGGAAGAGCCCACGGCGCGGAACTCGAATTTGTTACCGGTGAAGGCAAAGGGAGAAGTACGGTTGCGGTCGGTATTGTCGAGCAGCAACTCGGGAATGCTGCGGTGCAGGTCCAGTTTCAGGATGGCTTCGTCCTGCTCGTCGAACTTGTCGCCCACGCGCTCTTTCACTTCGGCCAGCACATTGCTGAGGTATTGTCCCACGAACACGGAAATGATCGCAGGCGGCGCTTCGTTGGCGCCCAAACGGTGATCGTTACCCGCAGATGCGATGGAGGCGCGCAGTACGTCGCTGTAATCGAACACGGCCTTGATGGTGTTCACGAAGAAGGTGAGGAACATCAGGTTGGTCTTCGGCGTTTTGCCGGGCGCCAGCAGGTTCACACCGGTATCGGTGCTCATGCTCCAGTTGTTGTGCTTGCCGCTCCCGTTGATGCCGGCGAAGGGCTTCTCGTGCAGCAGCACCCGCAGCTTGTGGCGACGTGCTACCCGGTCCATGATGTCCATCAGCAGCGTGTTGTGGTCCACCGCAACAGACACTTCTTCAAAGATGGGGGCACACTCGAACTGTGCCGGGGCCACTTCGTTGTGACGCGTGCGCAGGGGAATGCCCAGCTTGTAAGATTCGTTTTCGAAATCGCGCATGAAGGCATACACACGCTCGGGGATGCTGCCGAAATAATGGTCTTCGAGTTGCTGGCCTTTCGCGGGGGCATGACCGAAAACGGTACGGCCGCTCAGCACCAGGTCGGGACGTGCATTGAACATGCCTTCGTCGATCACGAAATATTCCTGCTCCCAGCCGAGGGTGGCGTTGACGCGGGTTACATTTTTATCGAAATAATTGGCCACTTCCACGGCGCTCTTGTTGAGCGACTCCAGCGATTTCAGCAGGGGCGCTTTGTAATCGAGGGTTTCACCGGTATAGGAAACAAAAATGGTGGGAATACAAAGGGTTTTTCCCTGTCCTACTTCCAGGATGAAAGCGGGAGAGGAGGGATCCCAGGCTGTATAACCGCGGGCCTCGAAAGTGGCGCGGATGCCGCCGCTGGGGAAGGAAGAAGCATCGGGCTCCTGCTGGATCAGGGCAGCGCCGTCGAACTCTTCAATAGCAGTGCCATCACCTTTCAGCGTGAAAAAGGAATCGTGCTTTTCGGCAGTAGTACCGGTCAGCGGCTGGAACCAGTGCGTGAAATGCGTAACGCCCTTGCTCTCGGCCCACTGGCGGATGCCGGCAGCGATCTGGTTGGCCACCTGGCGGTCGATCTTCTTGCCCCCTTTGATGGAAACCATCAGGCTTTTATAACCTTCATCGCTCAGGAAGGCGCGGGCCTTCTGCAGGGTGAATACATTTTCTCCAAACAAAGCAGTGATCTTGGCTGAGTTCACCAGCGGCGTATCCTTCGACTGGCTGATGTTTTTCAACGCGGTGAAACGTAATGATGACATGAAGTTTGATTTTTAGCTGTGCAAATAAATGACAAAATGCGATATGATCCGATTTCGCCCGTAAATTTCAAAATTTTGGCTAAGATGCTCAAAAAAATTAAAGAATTCAATCGTTTAACCAGCGTTTTACGCTATTTCTTCATCGTTTTTATAAACATTGAAAAAATTGTAATGTGATGATAAGCCGGCCATTCCCGCCCAGCCCGCCAATACCAGCAGGCAGAGCTCGGGAATCACGCGGTACCGGATGATAGCCCCGGGGAAGGGAACGGTATAGCCTATTGATAAACAAACAAATAGCGCAAACCAGCAAAAGATCCGGGGAAAAGGGCCGGCCGTCAGCACTGCGCGCAGGCGTTTCCAACGCCACAGGGCCAGCGCCACCATACATATTATAAAAATGTTTTGTGCGAGCATCAGGGCCGGCAGGGCGCCGCGGACCTCCGAGGGCGAGGGATGCAGCCATACATTGCTCAGGGCCTGGGGAAATCCGCGTAGAAAAGAGGCCGGCGTTGCCTCCAGGGTATCGAGGGCTATGCGGGTTTTGCCGTCCAGCGCCCTATATTCCTGCTGCCGGCTCACCACCGCTTCCAGCAGGTTGGCCTTTCCGGGTAAGGCGGCTGTTGCCAGGAAAGCCAGCAGCGACAACCCATAGACGACAAGCAGTACCCGCGCAGGGGAGGGGCTTCTACCGGCCGCAATCGTCTGCCGCCCGGCCACCCGCCACCGCAGCCAGGCCAGCGCCACCAGCGCCGGCGCCAGCACCACGGCCATCAGCGGACGCAGGAAAAACAAAAAGCCCAGCGCCACCAGCATCCAGCCGCCGGCAGCCGCGCGCCGCAGCCGCCACCATTTCCAGGCCTGCCAGAGGCAAAGCGCAAAAGCCATGAAGATCAGCGGGTCCTTGCGCAGGCCGCTGAGCCAGAATACCGTGGGCAGGTAACCGAAAACCACCCAGAAACTCCAACCAGTACCCGAAGGCCACAACCGCCGCAGGAGCTGGAAAAACCAGAAAGATCCCCAGAAGCTCATGCCCACAAAAGCCAGCACATTGGTATAATAATGGCCCCGGCTGAACCCGTTGAACAGCGCCAGGGGCAGGGTGATCAGCGATTCCTCCACCTGCTGCCGGAACAGGGTCAGTCCGCGCGCCCTTCCGTATTCGCCCACCATCCAGAAAGGATTGAGCTCGCGCCAGAAAATGCCGGGCTGGTGTATAATAAGATCGCGGGCCTCGATCGATTCCTGGTTGAGCATCCAGGTATCGTCGCCCCCGTAAAAGTGCCAGAAAATATACCCGTAGAGCAGGGCCATCGCCACATGGAGGCCCAGGGCCACTATCAGCGGACGGTCACCAAATGCCGGATCGAATTTTCGGGTGAGCCAGCGCGTGAGTACAAACAACACCGCCAGCGTTATGATGAACCGGACAATCACATCCATTCCAAATCTTATTTTCCTGGCCAAATCTATACATTTGACACAATGTTGATTGCATTTGTTTCCATGAGCGCATGGGCCGTTTACAATTTTCGCCTCGATACCATCCGGGCCCTGCTGGCAGACGGACACACCATATTAGTGATTGCCGGCAACGATGCCTTTGCGCCCAAGCTGGAAGCCGCGGGCTGCCGCTTCATACCCCTGCCTTACGACAACCGCTCGCGCAACCTGCTGGCCGACCTGCGGTTTTACAGCCGCCTGAAAAAGACCTACGCCCGCGAAAAACCCGACCTCGTTTTTCACTACGCCATCAAGGCCAATATATATGGAAGCCATGCCGCCGCCGCCGTGGGCATTCCCTCCATCGCGGTGGTGACCGGTCTCGGTTATCCCTTTTCCAAAAAGAACCTCGTCTATCACATCGTGCGCCGGCTCTATTCGCGCATGGCCAAAAAGGCCCGCGAGATCTGGTTCCTCAATAAGGAAGACGCCAGTTTTTTCCTGCAGCAGCGCATCGCACCCGCCGCCAAGCTGCACATACTGCCGGGAGAAGGCATCAACACGGATTATTTCCGGCCGGGCGCGGTTACCGCAACCCCAAACCCCAAACCCCAAACCCCAAACCCCCGACCTCTCCGCTTCATCCTTTGCAGCCGCCTGCTCAAAAGCAAGGGCATCGCACACTATGCCGCTGCCTGCACCATCCTGCGCCGCCGCGGCTTCGATTTCGACGCCGTGCTCCTGGGCTTTTACGAAAAGAACCACCCCGACGGCATCCAGCCCGCTCAGATCCGGAAATGGGAGGAAGAAGGGGTGATCCGTTTCCTGGGCTTTGCAGAAGATGTGCGGCCCCACCTCGATGCGGCTGACGTGTACGTGTTCTGTTCCTATTATAATGAAGGCGTGCCGCGTTCGCTGATGGAAGCCGCCAGCATGGAACTGCCCGTGATCGCGCCACGGCTGCGCGGCTGCAAGGAACTGCTGGTTGATGGCGAAACGGGCTGGCTCACGCACCCCGGCGACCCGGTGGACCTTGCGGAAAAAATGGAAAAGATGCTGCTGCTCGATCCCGCGACCCGGGCCGAAATGGGAAGACGCGGCCGCCTGCTCATGGAGTCACAGTTCAGCGTGGAGCGGATCCTGGGATCGTACCGGGCCATCATAGCAGCCGTGGGCAGCGAGAAAAGAAAGGATGCCACTCTCCGCCAGCCGGTCGGCGAAGGACCAGCCCTCCAGTGAGGGCAGGCGGTAGCCGAAATCCGTCACAGCTTCCCAGTTGAAATTGTCCAGCCCTTCGTTTAAAAAATACATGGCGCCACCCTGTTCTTTTTCAAAGGCGCGGGCCCAGTTGTTCTCCGAACTGATGATGGGAAGTCCCGCCGCTGCATAGGCCAGCAGCTTCGTGGAGGCCTGCCTGTTATACGGCACGCGGTTGGGCTGCATGTTGAGCCCAAAGCGGCAGCGCCGCAGTTGCGCCTGCGTTTCAAAGGGATTCAGCGGTCCCGCGAAATGGATGGTGGGCACCCCCGCATACCGCCGCGCCAGTTGTTCGTAAAAGGCCGAAAGCACCAGCAGGCTGCGGCCGTACAGTTTACCGCCGGGTGCAAAAGCGTCTATCCATTGCTGTGGCCGGCGGCGGGCGTCTACCGATCCCGCATACACGAAATCGAATTCGGGATCAGCCGGCGCACTGTCGTGCAGCTCGCCAAAATAGAACATGTTGCGGCAGCCGGACGGAACGCCGTCGCGGAACCCGAAATCCTGCTCCAGGGAGGGGTCGAGAAAAATCCGGTAATCGGGCCGGCAGTTGGTCCATCTTTTTATGCGGTCTTTCCACCCGTGCAGGGCGCCGGTGGAACGCGAAGCGTATTCCTGCACCACGATGCGGTCGCCGGCCGGGCGCCGGAGCTGGCTGCCCATGAAATGCCATTCGATAACGGGTTTGAGGCTCTCAGCCTGTTCGGGGTCAGCGGAAAGCACACTGCCCGTGGCCACCCCCGCCGCCCCGTGATCTCCCGCCACCGCCACCTCCGTCGCAAAACCCGCCGCCTCAAAAAAGCGACAGTAGGCAGCGATTTCGGGTAACAGCGCACGGCCGGGATGAACAAAGAGGATTTTCATGGTTCAATCCATAAAATTAGGCCCAATGCCTGTAACTTTGCGCTTTCTTTCACCATCGCATTACCATGGAAGTTACCGTTAAAACCGCCGAACAACTCCGCCTCACCGCCGCCGAATTTGAACTCATCAAACAGAAGCTGGGCCGCACGCCCAATTTCAACGAGCTCTGCGCTTTCAGCGGCATGTGGAGCGAACACTGCAGCTACAAGAATTCCATCAAATGGCTCAAAACCCTGCCCCGCGAAGGCGGCCGCATGCTGGTGGCAGCAGGCGAGGAGAATGCCGGACTGATGGACATCGGCGACAATTACGGCGTGGTATTCAAGATCGAAAGCCACAACCACCCCTCGGCCATCGAGCCCTTCCAGGGCGCGGCTACCGGCGTGGGCGGCATCCACCGCGATATCTTCACCATGGGCGCGCGTCCCATCGCCGCGCTGAACTCCCTGCGCTTCGGCCACCTGACCGAAGCCAAAACCCAGCACCTGCTGGGCGGCATCGTGCACGGCATCGGCCACTACGGCAACTGCTTCGGCGTTCCCACCGTGGGCGGCGAAATTTACTTTGAAGGCTGTTACCATACCAACCCCCTCGTGAACGCCATGAGCGTGGGCATCGTGAAAGCCGGCGGAACCGTCAGCGCCACCGCCGAAGGCAAGGGCAACCCCGTTCTCTTTGTAGGGTCGGCCACCGGTAAAGACGGCATCGGCGGCGCCTCTTTCGCATCGGCCGACATCACCGCAGAAAGCGCCGAAGAACTTCCCGCCGTACAGGTGGGCGACCCCTTCCAGGAAAAGAAACTGCTCGAAGCCTGCCTCGAAGTGATCCAGACCGGCACCGTGGTAGGTATGCAGGACATGGGCGCCGCGGGCATCATTTGCTCCACCGCTGAAATGAGCGCCAAGGGAGGCGTGGGTATGCGCATCGACCTCGATAAAGTGCCCACCCGCCAGCCCAATATGAAAACCTGGGAACTGCTGCTCAGCGAAAGCCAGGAGCGCATGCTCATGGTAGTGGAGAAAGGGAAGGAGCAGGTGGTGCAGGCCATCTTCGACAAGTGGGACCTGCCCTGCGCGGTGATCGGCGAAGTAACTGAGAACGGTCTTCTCGATTTTTATATGCACGGCGAACTCGAAGCTTCCATCCCCGCCCATGAACTGGTGCTGGGTGGTGGCGCCCCGCAATACGAACGCACTTACGAAACACCGGCCTATTTTGACAAGATCCGGTCCTTCGATCCGGCTGCCATTGCCGTTCCTGCCAACCTGAAACAGGTAGCGGAAAAACTGATCGCCATTCCCAATATCGCCAACAAGCGCTGGGTCTATGTGCAGTACGACAGCATGGTGGGCGCCGGCAATACTTCCACCAATGCGCCCAGCGATGCGGCCATTGTGCTGGCCAAGCCCAGCGAAAAAGCGCTGGCGGTAACCACCGACTGCAACAGCCGCTACGTATACGCCGATCCTTATAAAGGTGCCATGATCGCTGTGGCCGAAGCCGCCCGCAACATCGTGTGCAGCGGCGGCGAGCCCCTGGGCGTTACCAACTGCCTCAATTTCGGCAACCCCTACGATCCGCAGGTCTACTACCAGTTCGTGCATGCCATCAAGGGCATGGGCGAAGCCTGCCGCCGTTTCAATACACCCGTTACCGGTGGCAACGTGAGCTTTTACAACCAGCACCCCGAGGGCGCTGTGTATCCCACACCTACCATTGGTATGGTGGGACTCCTGGAATCGGTGACCGATAAAATGACCCTTTCCTTTGCAGCGCCCGGCGACAGCCTCTACCTCGTAGGCAGCATCACCGACGACATCGCCAGCTCCGAATACCTGCACAAGGTCCACGGGGTGGAATTTTCGCCCGCTCCCTATTTTGAGCTCGAAGAAGAATTCGAACTGCAGCAGTCCATCGCTTCGCTGATCAAAAACAAGCTGGTCCTTTCTGCGCACGATCTTTCCGAAGGCGGACTCTTTGTAGCGCTGGCGGAATCGGGCTTTGTGAACGAACTGGGCTTCGACATCAGCAGCAACGGCAAAGTGCGGAAAGACGCTTTTCTTTTTGGTGAAGGGCAAAGTCGCGTGTTGGTTTCCGTTAGTAAGGACAAAGAAGCGGCCTTTGAAGCGGCGCTCGCAGGCAAAACATTCTTCCGCCTGGGCAGCGTAACCGACGGCGGCGTAAAGGTCGACGGCGAAGACTGGGGCCAAATCCGCCAATGGAAAGAGCGTTACAATACGGCCATCGAAAAATTACTGGCCGGTCACGCTGCCGAGCATGCGCTCAGTGCATTGTAAAGCGCGTTACCTTTGTACCATGAATAAAAGCGCTACGATCGTTGTTACCGGGGCGGCGGGATTCATCGGCAGTTGCCTGGCCGGTTATCTCAATTCCAGGGGCTTCAACAACCTCATCCTGGTCGACGATTTTAGCCGCACCGACAAGGCGTGCAATCTTAAGGGCAAGCACTATATTAAAAAGGTGGAGCGCGCTGGCTTTTTTGAATGGCTCAACAAGCACAAGCCTTCCATCGATTTCATTTTTCACATCGGGGCCCGTACCGATACCACCGAATTCAACTATTCCATTCACCAGGAGCTGAACGTGGAATATTCGCAGAAGATCTGGAACTATTGCTGCGTGCACAATGTGCCCCTGGTCTTTGCTTCTTCCGCCGCCACCTATGGCGCCGGGGAACACGGTTACCAGGATGCGCACGAACTTTCTTTCAAACTCAAGCCCCTGAACCCTTACGGCGTGTCGAAGAACGAATTCGACAAATGGGTGCTGCACGAAAACAGCCATCCGCCTTTCTGGGCCGGGCTGAAGTTCTTTAATGTGTATGGTCCCAATGAATACCACAAGGGCCGCATGGCCTCGGTGATCTGGCATGCGTTCAACCAGGTGAAGGCCACGGGGAAAATGAAACTCTTCCGCTCGCACCGTCCCGATTTCAAAGACGGGAGGCAGTTGCGTGATTTTATTTTTGTAAAAGACGTGGTGAAGGTTTGCCACTGGCTCATGGAAAAGCAGCCGGCTTCCGGACTATACAACCTGGGTACTGGCAAGGCGCGGGCCTTCGAAGATCTGGTGCTGGCCACTTTCAGGGGCATGGACCAGGAACCCGCCATCGAATTCATCGACATGCCGGAAGACATCCGCGACAAGTACCAGTATTTTACCGAAGCGGATATGGGCAAGCTGCAGGCGGCCGGTTACCGCGACGCCTTTTATTCCCTGGAAGAAGGCGTGGAAGATTATGTACGCAATTATTTAATGCCGGGTAAATTCTATTAATTCCCTATATTTGCTTCCGATTGCTGCCACCCCCTCCGTAAGGATAGGTGGCATTTTCACTTTATATAGTTCCAATGAGTAAGCGCATTGCCATCATTGGTGGAGGAAACCTGGGAATATCCATTGCAGAAGGTCTGCTCGCAGGTGGCTTCACCGAGGCATCCGATATCACCGTAACCCGTAGGAATATCTCTCTGTTGCAGCCCCTGCAGGCCAGGGGGGTTAAGATCTCCGATAACAATGTAGCTGCCTGCCGCGAGGCCGATGTGGTTTTGCTGGCGGTGAAGCCGTTCCAGGTGAAAGAGGTGTTGCGGGAAATAGGAGGGACGATCGGCCAGAACAAAATGGTCATCTCGGTGGTTACAGGAGTGAGCATTCCCGAACTGGCCGCAGAGCTGGAAAAAGGCGTACCGGTATTCCGGGCCATGCCGAACACGGCGATAGCCATAAGGGAAAGCATGACCTGCATCGCTCACCACGAAGCAGGCCCCGGACAGGTGGAATTTGTTATGGAGCTTTTTACCCATTTGGGGCGGGTTGTCCTCATCGATGAAAAGCTGATGGATGCAGCCACCGTACTGGGAGCCTGTGGCACGGCTTATGCGATGCGGTACATTCGGGCCAATATCCAGGGTGGCATTGAAATCGGGTTTGATGCGGCGACCGCCAGCCTGATTGCTGCCCAAACTGTGAAGGGAGCTGCAGAGTTGCTGCTGCAGAAAGGAGCCCACCCTGAGCAGGAGATCGACAAAGTGACCACCCCCAAAGGGTGTACGATTGCCGGCCTCAATGAAATGGAACACCAGGGCTTCAGTTCCTCTCTGATTAAGGGCATATCAGCCAGTTACGTCAAGATCCAAAAGGGTTAGGATTTTTACTGCGGTTACACAATAAAACGGAAGATAATTTTTTCAGTGGGTGTAACGTTAGAGTTGAGTAGTAAAATCCAAAGGCGTTTTGGCTAAAATTAAATTAATTGATAATTTGCGCACTCATTAGCCTATATCCAACTTTTAAACCTCCTGTTTATGAAAAAGTACGTCAGCCTGTGGATATTGCTGATTGAAATTGTGGCCATTGCGATTTTACATGCTAACAAGGACAATTCAGAGCGGATCAAAGACATATTATTAAAAAGAAATCAGTCTGGTTTGATCAAGACAACGCCGATTTCGCCGGCTCCCATCCAGAAGCCGGTGGTAAATTTATAAGCAATAATCACCAAAGGAAAAGATAGGCATCCGGGCAACCGGGTGCCTATTGTGTTTTTCAGGCAGCCGCCTTATTTTGTGGCCTCTAACCTTACCTGTCAAAACAACCCTGTATGTTGAGAACCCTGACCCTTGCCCTGGCATGCTGCTGCCTGCCCTTTCTTACCTTGGCCAACGACTACGAAAAAGCCTGGGATGCGCTGAAAAAGAACGACCGTACCACCGCCCGCAGTTTTTTCCAGAAAGCCCTCCAGGATCCCCAAACGGCCACCGATGCGCGGCTCTCGCTGCTGCTGCTCGATACCTTCGACGGCCATGAAGAAGCCGATGGCAGTTTCCGCAAACAGGTATATGCCACTCTGCCTGATCCCGGTCCCTATCTCTACAGTTTCTGGTTCAATGGCCATGTGCTGGGCGCCTACGGCAAAAAGACCAACACCCACCAACTGGCCCTGCTCGACGATATGATCGCCAACCGGCAGATCAATGGATCGCTCCGTGCATCGGGTCATTATGTGAAGGCCCTCCATTATTTCTATGCCAACCAGTTCGATAAGGCCCGGCAGGAATACAATGCCTGCAAATCGGTGAACCAGTGGCAGTTTGTGGGACCCTTCGACAATATCTCCGGCAGCGGTTTCAATAAATCGGATGAAGTGCTGCGGCAACCTGTTTCTTCCAAAGGGTTTTTGTCCGCCACCAATTCCATGGTCAACTGGTTTGTGCCGGCCCATGTGGCCGAGCAAAGCTGGACCACCCCGCATTTTTATTTCCAGCACAACAATGCGGTGCTTTTTGGACAGTCCTTTGTGCAGTCCGATGCCGAAAAAGACGTGATCCTCAACGCCGGTTTCGCCGGTTCAATCAAAGTGTGGCTGAACGACGAACTCATTCTTGCCGATCCACGGGAACGCGTAACCGAACTCGACTGCTACAAACGCAGCGTTCATCTTCATAAAGGATACAACCGCCTCCTGGTGCAGATCGGTTATACCGAAACGGCAACGCCCAACTACATCATCCGCTTCACCGACGAACAACAGGACGACGTAAGCGGACTCACCTATACCAGTCAGCCACAGGCCTATACCGCCGCCAAAGCCGGCACCCATCGCGAGATCCCGCACTTTGCGGAACAGTTTTTCGAAGAGAAGATCCGCCGCGAGCCGGATAACCTGCTCAACTACCTGCTGCTCAGCCAAACCTATCGCCGCAACAGCAAACTCACCGAAGCCCGCAAGCTGATGTCGGCCGCGCTGGAGAAAGCACCCGACAATTCCCTGCTCCGTTTCGAGTGGCTGCAGGTGCTGCAGAAAGACCAGAGTTCCACCCTGCTGTCGCAGGAAGTGGAAAGGTTCAAGGACAAAGACCCCGATTGCCTCATCAGCCTCATGTTCCTCGCCGATAAACAAAAGAGCGAAGAAAAATACGATGAGTCCATGCGTAGTCTCGATCGCATCAGCAATTTGTACGGAGAAGACGAATCGATACTCGATAACCGGATCTCCATCCTGGGCTCGCAGAAAAAATTTGACGAGCTCGTGAAGCTGGCCGAATCCTGTTATAAGAAATACCCCGAGAACCTTCGCTTTGTGAACATCATGTACAACCTCAACAAGGAAGGGTATAAAAACAACAAAGCGGCGCTGGAAGTGCTGGAGAAATTCAATAAGAACAATTTCAACTACGACCTGCTCAGGTTGCTGTCGACCGAATACATCAGCCAGGGCATGAAAGACAAGGGACAGCGCGTGTTGCAGGACCTCGGCAAGCGCCTGCCCTATAACCCCGAGGTAACGGTGGAGCGTGTCCGTTATGCCTACGACCAGCAGGATTACAAAACTTCCCTGGCCCTTTGTGAAGAAATTCTTCGCGTGGCGCCCTATGTATCGGGCTACTGGGAAAACCTGGGTACTGTGCAGGAGCAGCTCAAAAACAAAGAGGCCGCCATCGCCGCTTTCGAAAAAGCGCTCTACTACGATAAAAACAAATTCAGCGCCCGCGCCAGGATCCGCAGCCTGCAGGGACAGAAAGACGTATTCAGCCTCTTCCCCGAAACCGACTATTACCAGCTCATCAAAAATGCGCCCGAAGGCCGCCATAAGGAATTCGCCTTTTATTACCTGCTCGATGAAAAACAGAAAGTGGTGTATGCCGATGGCGCTTCGGAACAATACCTCACTTTCGTGGTGAAGATCAACAACGAAAAGGGTATCGATAGCTGGAAAGAAACCACCCTGGGTTATAACGGCAACAACCAGACCCTGCTGATTGAAAAAGCGGAAGTGGTGAAGAAGAACGGCAGCAAAACACCGGCGGAAAAAAATGGCAACGAACTGGTGTTTACCAGCCTCGAAGCCGGCGATGCGGTGGTGATCCGCTACAAGCTGCAGGACTATATGTACGGCAAACTGTCGGACAAGTTTTGGGACAAATACGGGTTCTCCAGCACCTCGCCTTCGGAGATCAGCCGTTACCTGTTGCTGGTATCCGACAAGCAGCCCTTCCGGCACAAAATGATGCATTCCGACCTGCAACCCACGCAGCAGAAGATAGACGATTTTACCCTCTATACCTGGCAGATCGACAGCCTGCCGGTGGTTAAAAGTGAGCCACTGATGCCGCCGATGGGAGACATCGGGCAAACCCTCCATCTGTCGTCCATCCACAACTGGAAAGAAATGGCCGACTGGTACACCGATCTCGTCACCAAGGCCATGCAGGAACAGTACGAAGTGCGGGAACTCTACCAGCAGCTTTTCCCGCAGGGCAATACGGGAACGGATTCGGCACGCGCGGCGACCATCTACAACTACATCGCTTCCAATATCCGCTACAGCTCTGTGTCTTTCCGCCAGGGAGCTTATATTCCGCAGAAGCCATCGGTCACCATCAATACCCGCCTGGGCGATTGCAAGGACCTCTCGGCTCTCTTCGTGGCCCTGGCCAAAATAGCCAGTATTAAAGCCAATATGGTATTGGTGGATACACGCAACAACGGCCGCGAAGACATGGTGCTGCCTTCGCTGGAATTTAACCACTGCATTGTGCGCTGCCATTACAACGGGCGCGACCGTTACCTGGAACTGACCGATAACAACCTGCCCATGGGCGCCCTGCCGTACAACCTGTACAACGCGCTCAGTCTGCTCATACCCGAAAACGGCGAAACCCTGCCCGATTATGATCTGAGACCCCTGCCGGTGGAATACAAAATGCGCGACCGCCTGAAAACCGATATCGTGGTGAAGGTGGATGGCAACCACCTGAAGGTGAGCAATACCACCACGCGTTTTGGATCGCTCACATCGGGCTTCCGCAACGACTATGCTTTGCTGAGCGAAGACAAACAAAGGGAAAGCATGGAGTCGATGCTGGCAGGAAAATTTAGGAACGGCGTTACGCTCGATTCGCTGCAGATCCCGGCGATGGAGCAGCTCTGTGACAGCGTCCGTTACAAGTATGCTTTTACCGCGCGCAACGAAGTGATGGAAGCGGGCAATATGCTGATGCTGCGCCTGCCCTTCACCGACGCCATCTTTACCATGGACCAGTTCAGCCTGGCAAAGCGCCAGTTCCCGATCGAATACTGGAGTTATGAAGATGCCGATGAATATGAGTCCACCATTACGGTGATATTGCCCGCCGGGAAAACCTTCACCGATCTGCCGGCCAACCAGCAGCTTCGTTTCGGATCTATCCGCTATAGTCTTACTTATACCAAACTGGCGCCCAATAAGCTGCAGGTGAAAAGAAAGGCCACCATGGGCAAGGCAAATATTGAAGCGGCCGACTACCCGGCCTTCCGCGAGATGGTGGAAAAAGGGGTGCAGGCCGAATCCAAATTCATCGTGTTTAAATAATTCCCCTATCTTTGCTTGACCTTTCGGATTTTCTTATACCAACCGGTATCCGCAGGTCATATTCTCGACAAGAGCGCGGAGATTCAGTTAAACCAGATAATAACCTTTCGGACAGTACAGCAGTACTTGCCCTGTTATTATTTTTTTTATAAAAGAAATTAGGAGTTATGGCCAAGTACATTTTCGTAACCGGAGGGGTTACTTCATCATTGGGTAAGGGAATCATTGCAGCCTCATTGGGTAAGCTGCTGCAGGCAAGGGGATTAAAAGTGACGATCCAGAAATTTGATCCCTATATCAACGTTGACCCCGGTACCCTCAATCCCTACGAGCACGGAGAATGTTATGTAACCGAAGACGGCGCTGAAACCGACCTCGACCTGGGCCACTACGAACGTTTCCTGAACATCCATACCAGCCAGAGCAACAACGTGACCACCGGCCGTATTTACCAGACGGTGATCAACAAGGAGCGCGAAGGCGCCTACCTCGGCAAAACCGTGCAGGTGGTGCCACATATCACCGATGAGATCAAACGCCGCATGCTGCTCCTGGGGCAGGATGGATACGATATTGTGATCACCGAAATCGGTGGTACGGTGGGTGATATTGAAAGTCTGCCTTTCATTGAAGCGGTACGCCAGTTGCAGTGGGAGCTGCCGGAAGAAGATTGCGTGGTGGTACACCTCACGCTGATCCCCTACCTGCGCGCGGCCAAAGAACTGAAGACCAAACCCACGCAGCACAGCGTGCGGATGTTGAGCCAGGAAGGCGTGCATCCCGATGTGATCGTATGCCGCACCGAAGAGTCGCTGTCGCCCGAGATCCGCCGCAAGATTGCGCTCTTCTGTAACGTGAAAAAAGAAGCGGTGATCGAAGCCGCCGATGCCCCCACCATTTATGAAGTGCCGCTGGCGATGATGCGCGAAAAGCTCGACCTGATCTGCCTGCGCAAGATGAACATCACGCAGTACAGCGAGCCCGAGTTGGGCAAATGGAAAGAATTTCTTGATAAACTTAAATATCCCAAGAGCAAGGTGACCATTGGCCTGATCGGCAAATACATTGAGCTGCAGGATGCCTATAAATCCATCCTCGAAGCCTTTATCCACGCCGGCGCCATGAACGAGTGCAAGGTGAACGTGGTGAACGTGCACAGCGAATTCATTACGGAAGACAATGTGGAGGAAAAACTGGGCCATCTCGACGGCCTGCTGGTGGCGCCTGGTTTTGGTCATCGTGGTATAGATGGAAAGATCACTGCGGTTAAGTATGCCCGTGAGAAGAAGCTGCCCTTCTTCGGAATCTGCCTGGGCATGCAGATGAGTGTGATCGAATTTGCCCGCAACGTACTGAACTGGAAGGACGCCCATTCCACCGAAATGGAGCCCTCCACTACCCATGCTGTGATCGACCTCATGGAGAGCCAGAAGGCCGTTACCGCCAAGGGCGGCACCATGCGCCTGGGCTCCTACGACTGCGCCATCACCGAAGGCACCCTGGCCCACCGCATTTATGGGTCCACCCTGATCAGCGAGCGCCACCGCCACCGCTGGGAATTCAACAACCAGTACCTCGCCGATTTTGAAGCCGCCGGCCTGGTGGCCAGCGGTAAGAACCCCGAATCGGGCCTGGTAGAAATTGTGGAGCTTCCCAACCATCCCTTCTTTATTGGCGTGCAGTACCACCCCGAGCTGAAAAGCACGGTGGAACGTCCGCAGCCGGTTTTTGTACATTTCATTAAGGCTGCCAAAGAGAACGCGGAGAAGAAGGAGGGGGTGAAGAACCCGTTGCTGCAGTCGGAAATGATTTGAGTTTGGGGTTTGGAGTTTGTGGTTTGGGGTTGCGGGGTACGTTGACGATAAAAAAAATGTTCATGGCCGCGGTTGGTCTGGTTAGTGTTGTTGAACGGGCTCGTGGAGAACGATATAGACTATCGCGAGCAGCATTGCGATTATTCCGATCAGCAATATCCAGACAAATGCAAGATAGGAGAGCAGCCGGCCTGCCTGGGCGAAGGAACCATCGAATTGTTCCTGCAATACGGCCCGTACTTTTTTCCTGCTCCTGTAACCTGCAAAAAGCAGGCACCATCCTGTAAGGGCAAAAAATGCGTCAGCGAAAAGGAATTCCATTTTGCACCATAATGTTAAGGATTTTCTGTGGATTGCCGGTATAGCCATTTGTTCCCTAAATCCCTTAGGGTTTTAATCTCTGAGGCCGTTTAAGACGGTTGCTCTCCGGGCTCTGGCCTGCCCCCGCTGTCAGGAGCCTTTACTGCAGCGATGATATTTCGGACCGCACACCCTTGGTTTACGAGACGACTCCTGTTGCCCTCCCCGGGCCACCTAGATTCAAAAACCAGGAAAGGGTGTTATCACGGTTGCCCCGGATTTTTTTCTTCACTAGGTTAGAGGATGGCAACCATAAAAAAGCTGGAAGATTTAAATATCTGGCAGGAGGCGCGGAGTTTATACCGGGATATTTTTCAACTGACTGACCAGGCCGTTTTCCGCAACCAGCCCGGGCTCCGGGAGCAGATGCGAAACAGCGCAGGGTCAATCGGCCTTTGCGACGGCCGTTCTGCCTGCCCATGCCCGATCCTTTGAGCACTTCCTGGAATCCCTGCCTGCCGGCTCTACGCTGGTATTTGACAGAGGGTATCGCAACTATGGCACCTTCAATGCACTTACAACTGCCGGCATTGCCTGGGTGACCCGACTGCCCAACCCCTGTATTTACCGGGAACTATCCTCCCTGCCCGTCCCGCATGGACAGGCCAGCCAGGGCATCCGCTCCGATCAGCACATTGAACTCGGACACAACCATCGATCCAAACCCGTGCCCAGAGTGCCCTGCCGGCTGGTACGCTTTAAAGACCCCGATAGTGGCAAAGAACTTTCCTTCATCACCAATAACTTCCGGCTGGCCCCTGCTACCATTGCCCAATACTACAAGCAACGCTGGAAGATCGAAACACTTTTCAAACGGCTCAAACAAAACTGCCCGCTGCAGTATTTTCTGGGAGACAGTGAAAACGCCATCAAGATACAGATATGGTGTTCGCT
>JAFAFR010000044.1 GCA_023423405.1 Bacteroidota bacterium | reverse complement strand
AAATCAGCTTCCTTCTCGGCAAGACGGAATTCGGCGTACCGGACCAGGACCGCTTATGGTCCGGGGGCGGGGAATTGAGCGCCGCCATTCGAAAATTACGGACCAACAGAGACGCCGTGATGGCCTGCTTCAGTTCAATCCGCGACCCGTCCGCGCGGTAATCACGGCGAGGACGTCCCAGGGAACAGCGGCAGGCGTGGTATTGGATCACTGGCTATTCAAAGCAGCGCGAGCGGTGCGATGGTCTGGAAACGGTGCATCCAGGGCAACACGCTGCGAAGGGACGCAAATATCCATCATTACAAAATAATGGAACGTGCCGGCCTCCGGCGTTTCTATCGGCTCGGCGCCCGTTTCGCCGGCCACCTGACGATCCTCGAGGAACAATTCCACTCTTTGCGATTGCAAGGTCCGTTCCCGGCAATCCACACGCATCAATTTGGCAGCAGCATCGAAGGATATATCACGGACCGTGCGGATGGACTTAAAGAAGGTCCACATCCAGACATCCACCGGTGTCTCCGGCGCAGCTTCCGGCAACTCACCGGCTATCATTGTAGCCATCGTCGGGTTTGAAGCGTTCGAATGAAGCGACGAGAACATATGAGAACATACTGACTACAAGTCCTTCGTGTTCGTTGCGGAACGGTCTTGATCGCTATGTCAGATATTCAATGCGCCGCTTCACTCAGGTCACCGGCTGCGCCAGTGGTACTGACAGAATCAACGCCACCAGTTCCGCCTGCCTTTGCACGCCGGTCTTGGAGAAGATGTTTCGCAGATGGAATGCGACGGTCGTGCCCGAGATCGCCAACCGGTCTGCAATCTGGCTGCGGCGCAGCCCTTCTGCCAACAAATACGCGACCTGGGCTTCCATCGGCGTCAGGCCGAACAACTGGCCAAGCGTCGCAGTGTCCATAGGAGGTTTGCTGTCTGTGCCGCTCAGTATCAGCATGGCGACCGCCTCATCATGGTGCGAGTGCGCTGGCAGCGACGTCCCGATAATCATGAGCTGGCACCCATCGTCCAAGCGCAACCCCGTCGGCGCCATCCCTTTACCCGGGGCCAACCCTGCGATCAACGCGGACAGCTTCCGGCCATTTTCGCCGCTGGCGGCAAAACGCCCACTCAGCGAGATTCCGGCCGCGCCCGACAAGCTTTGGGCCAGAGGATTGGCATGGACCACGCCGCCATTGGCATCGAGCAGCACCACGCCAAGAGCCAGGCGGTCGAGGGCGGCCAGGCCAGATCGATCTCCCGGCATTGCGCGCAACCTTTGCATCCGGTTCAGGCGCGCTTCAACGGTGGCACGAAGCAGGTCGTAATCAATGGGCTTGGTCACATAATCGTCGGCCCCCGCCATGCGCCCATCGATTACCTGCTGGCGCGAGGACAGGGCAGTCAGAAAGACAAAGGGCACGTCATCAAGATCGGGTCTCGTCCGGCGCAAATGGGACATGAACCTCTTGCCGTCCATGCCGGGCATCAAGATGTCACAGAGGATCAGATCGGGGCGCTGCCTTTCCAGACAGGCCAGCGCTTCGCGCGCATCTGCGGCGGCGCTCACGATGTAACCGGCCTCGTGCAGTTCGAAAGCGATGTCGTCGCGCAGGGATGGCTCATCCTCGACACACAGGATCAGTGGCGCGGTCATGCGACGTCATCCTTCGGCAGGTAAAGCGCGGCTGTCAGGCCTCCCCCGTCACGCTGCGTCAAGGTCACGTCTCCTCCCTGTATTCGCGCCAGATCGCGCGCAAGCGTCAGCCCCAATCCCGAGCCGGGCAAAGTCTCGTGCCCGCTGCCTCGGTAGAACCTGTCAAAAGCACACTCAATCTCTTCGGGCGACATACCCCTCCCTCTGTCCTCGATCCGACAGACGATGCAGTCCCGCGACTGAAAAACACTCACATCGACGCGGCAATCGGGCGGAGAATACAAAAGCGCATTGCGCAGGAGGTTGGACAGGATTTCGGCGGTCAGCATCGGATCGCACAGCGCGACAGTTGGTTCTGTTTGCACCGACTGCCGAATACGGGCCGGGTCGCGGTCCCACGCCGTCGCCATCAGGTCATCAATGACTGAAGATACAAGATCGTTTAGGTCATGGGCGCGCAGGCTAGGAAGAACCGCATCGCGTTCCAGCCGGGACATCATCAATGCGGTATCTGTCAACTTCACGAGCCGCGCGACCGCCTCACGGGACACCGCCGCCTTTTCCGAGATCAGTTCTGGTGGAACCGGGCCGCCGCTGCGCCGCGTCAGGCGGTGCATCGCGCTGTCGATACGGCTAGCGGCGTGCGGAACTGATGGGCAATCAGGTCGGCGAACCGGCGGTGGTTCTCGGAGGTTTCGCGTTCGCGTTCCAGATCGCTGGCGAGCTTCTCAGCCCGCAGGTGGTCCAGCTGTCCGCTCATCAGCCGCCTCTCACGATCGATCAGGATTGCCACCAGCCCCAATCCCGCTACAGCAGCCCCCAGCACTGACATCAGCGCAAGCAAATGCAGGTGCCTCAGGCTGTCCAGGCGCGTGGCCTGACTCTGCCATTCATGGGACATCACCAGACTCGCCTTGGTCCTTAGTGCAGCGACCAGCGCCGTGACATGTGCCCGCAGCGCGGCCGGATCGGCACCTTGCGCGGGGTCAAGCGCCAGAAGCCCACTGCGCCAGCGTGCAAGTGTTTCGGACACTCCCGCATTCTCGAGAAAGCGACGTTGCGGCCCATCTTCCAACAGCGTCAGCCGCGAAACCAATATATCAAAACGGGTCTGGATCTGTTGTGGCGCTGCCTCATCCGAGAGCGCCAGCGCAAGGTTCAAGGCCTCGATCTGCGTCTGGCCAAAGACCCAGATCATGTTCTCGGTTGCGGCAATGCGCATCTGGCGTTCCAGCACCACAAGCTGCCACGCAGCCAGCGCCAACAGGCCCAGGCAGATCGCCACCAGCCCACCAAGCCACAGATACCGAGCCCGTCCGCCTGTGCCGGTCATTGCACATGCAGCGCGACAAGCTGCCAGACCCATCGCATGTCATACCGTATATCGGCCAGAACGCCGTGATTGTCGCGCGGATAGACGATCCAGACTGGACCCTTGTCACGCGGGGTCAGAGGCACGTCATCCATGTAAAGCGCGGCTAGAACATCAAACCGGTGAAAATCCTCGACAGGTATATCGACGACATAGTCGTTCAACGCTGTCGCGCGCACACTACTTCCCTCGGCTCCGGCATGGGCGAGGACGTCTCGCATCAGCACACCGCGGAACTCCGGCCTGCCATCTGTGACGCTGGTCGATGTCGAAAACTCATGCCAGTCCATCGTATCGAAATCCGCGCGCGTCATCTCCACTCTGCCGTCCGTGACCGCGCCGGTCAGGGTCAGCAGGACGTCCTCGGC
>JAFAFR010000038.1 GCA_023423405.1 Bacteroidota bacterium | reverse complement strand
CTTCTTCTTTACCACCATCCCTGGCGATATAATAGTCGATATTGAATTCACCGAGATCTACACCTTTGATATCGACAATATAACCCCGCATCTTTCTCTCAAATTCATAACTAAAGCCACCCTTGTTGTTGGCCACAACGCGGGAGTCGCCAACATCGGCCAGGATGATGGCGTGTGCGCCGGTATCGTTGGCGGGCGGTTTCACATTAAAATCAGCAGGACTTACTTTTCCGAATTTAAAAGGGGCTTTGTCCTGCCCCTGGACAGACAAAAACAGGCACAGGGCCAGGCAAGCCAGAATTGGTTTAACAACGCTCATGAGTGTATGGGTTTAGGGTATGTTTACTGTTGTGAAGAGGATTGCAAATTGTAAATTGCAACACAGTAAATTGATAAGGAAACCGGTTTTTCTACGTTTGGTAAGAGGTACATAAGTAAGGTTTTGTTTGCGAAAAATAGCAGTTTTTTTGAATTGTGCAAATCCAGGTTAACAGTAATGGATAATCTAAGTTGGAAGATCAGGCAGATGGCTGCTGAACTGGGCTTTATGCATTGCGGAATTTCTGCATCCAAAAGACTCGAGGCCGACGAACGCCGTCTGGAGGCCTGGCTGAACAAGGGCTACCACGGCAGCATGCACTATATGGCCAACCACTTTGATCTGCGCGTGGACCCTGGTAAACTGGTTCCAGGGGCCAGGTCGGTGATCACCCTGCTTACCAACTATTTTCCCGCCGAACACCAGCCCGCCGGCCTTCCCCGGATATCCAAATACGCGTATGGGCGCGACTACCACGAGGTGATCCGTCAAAAACTGAACCTCCTGCTGGAGCGCATCCGTGAGATCGCAGGGCCGGTAGCAGGTCGTGGCTTTGTGGATTCGGCGCCGGTGCTGGAAAGGGCCTGGGCCAGGGAAAGCGGACTGGGATGGATCGGTAAAAACGGAAACCTGATCAATAAACAAAACGGCTCTTTTTTCTTTATCGCCACCCTGATCACCGACCTGGCGCTCACGCCCGACCTACCGCTGGCGAAAGATTTCTGCGGCACCTGCACCCGTTGCATCGATGCTTGTCCCACCAATGCCATCCTGCCCGACGGCACCATTGCAGGCAACCAATGCATTTCCTATTTCACCATCGAATTGAAGGAACAACTCATCCCCGAAGAACAGAAAGGAAAATTTGAGAATTGGGCATTCGGCTGCGATACCTGCCAGGATGTTTGTCCCTGGAACCGTTTTTCCACCCCGAATGAGGAACCCGCCTTCTCTCCCATCCATGCGCTTTTTGAAATGAAACCGGCGGACTGGGAAGCGCTGGGTGAAGAAAAATTTCGCGAACTCTTCCGGCATTCCCCGCTGAAAAGAACGAAGTATGCCGGCATGCTGCGCAATCTTCATTTCATAGCACCGCGCGACTGAGCAGAGAACTGGATACGCGTGGTGATGCCTGCCACGAAGAGGTGCCTGCGGTCGCCCGAATAATCGATGGGTGTAAGCTGGTACTGGACGGAAGGCCCGGCAGACAATTGCCAGGAGGATTTGGGGTTCAGTTTATACAATACTGCCGTGGAAAGTCCGAACTGCCAGCGCCGGTAACTTTTATCGTCGGGGTAGTACACACCGGCATCGCTGTCGTATTGCAGGGCATCGGTGGAGAGAAGGTAACCCGCCACCAGGGCGTTGTTCCAGTACCAGTGTTTGTTGCGGTCGATATTCCACGACAATTCCAGCGGCACCTGCAGGTAGTGGTAGCGGTTAGTGAAGTCCTCGCCCTTCAGGCCGGGATTCGGCGCGGCGGCCAGGGCACTCGTAACACGGTCCACTCCAATATTATAGAGGGCCAGGGAACTGTCCACGATCCTGCCCATTTTGATATGCGTGCTGAAATAGTTGTATTGAACGCCGATGCCTAAACGCAGTTTCTTATTCAGTGCACGGCTACCCTGGAGGCCTGCCATAAAAGAGGTGCCGGCTTTTATTTCCGAAGGGGTTCGCTGAATCACTGCCAGTCCGTTGGGCACCATGGCATTAGCCTGGTATTCCATGGCGGAGGTCTTGTAGTTCTCAAAAATCTCCCTGTTCAGCGAGCTGCGCCCGGCGCCGAGGTCCAGCGCAAAAGACCAGCGGGAAGAGATTTTCTCCGGGCTGATCCTGGTGGCCGGGAGTTTCGCGTCGAGGCTGGCGTCGCCCTTTCGTTTTTGCGGTGGTTGCACACCGTTAGATTGTGCAGCACCGGGATAAAAACCGAGGTAAGGGTATATTTCACGGGACAGGGGAAGTGTAGTATTCAGTTCATCGGCGGTTGTATAAGATTCATTGGAAATGTTACGGGCGGCATTTGTTTGGGTTGCACCGGCGGTGGTATTAGTGGCGGCACCGGTGGCTACGCGAGGCGGATGGTGGTTGACCCGGCGGCCTTTCACCGTGCCGGCCGTCGCGGCGGATGCAGTCGCGGTTGCGCTTGCAGTTTCGGTCAGCCCTTCCGGGCCGGTGGGGTGGCGTAGTTCCGTACCGGTGGAGTTACCGGTAAGGCCGGGTGCGCTTTCCGGCTGCTGCGCAGCCGTACCCGGATGGGCTTCAGTTGAGCCGGCTGGGTGGGAAGTCGTGGATGCGGGTTCATCCGGAGGCGCCGGCAGGTTACGGGCTGCTGCATCCCCGCCGTTGCCGGCAGGCTGCGTTGCGGTGGAAGGATGCAGTTTCGCATGAGCAGAAAGCTGTTCCTGCCCGCTGTGCTGCGTGGACAAATTGCCCGGTTGCAGCAACCACCAGCAGCCGGCGGTAATGCCAATTACCGCAGCCGCGAGGTAAAACCAGGCGATCCCTCTCCGGCGGCGTTTTTCCCGGAGTTGAGCAGCCACGCCTTCCCAAACGGCAGGCGAAGGTTGGAGCCGGAGTTCCCGGGCCCTTTCCCCAATGGCTTTTTCAAAATCATGATCGGGCATAGTGAGATAATTTTGCGGTTTCGGATTCAGTTTGCAGCCAGGTGATCAGCAGGCTGCGGGCTCGGGCATATTGCGAACGGGAAGTTCCCTCATGAATTCCCAACATGGAACTGATCTCCACATGCGTGTAGCCTTCTACTGCATGCAGGTTAAAAATGGTCTGATACCCCGGCGGCAATTGCCGGATCATGTCGCTCAGTTCCTTGGCATCCAGGCTCCACTCGGGGTTATCGGGCGATACCGGGTGCATAAATGCTTTTTCTTCGTTGCTGTAGGAAAGATCGTACTGGTACCTGCTGTTCTTTTTCAGGTAGTTGATGGCGGTGGTTACCATGATGCGCCTGATCCAGGCGCCCAGATCGCCCTCGCCCCTGAACTGGGACAGGTAATGGAACACCTTCACGAAGCCCTCCTGCAACACATCTTCGGCATCCACAACGGATTTCGTATAACGATAGCAAACACCCAGCATCTGCGCAGCAAATTGCTCATAGAGCATTTTTTGCGCCGCCGGTTTCCCTTTCAGGCAATCCCGCACCAGTTGCTGTTCATGGGTCATATTCCTGTAAAAGGTGACAAGATAGGCCGCCTGCCCGTTGCACCCTCGTTAAAAAATTGCCAATGGTCAGGCGGGGCGTTAAATTGTTAGTTTTGCAGGATGGATTGGTTATCAAAGGATAAAAGCCTGATCTGGCATCCCTATACCCAGCAAAAAACGGCCCCGCCGCCTATTTTTATAGAAAGTGCCCGGGGCGCCTGGCTCTACGACGATTCCGGCAGGGCCATCCTCGATGCCATCAGTTCCTGGTGGGTGACCCTCCACGGGCATGCCCATCCTTATATTGCCGAAAAACTGGGGGCGCAGGCCCGGAAGCTGGAGCAGGTGATCTTTGCCGGCTTCACCCACCGCCCGGCCATAGAGCTGGCGGAAAAATTGGTACCCCTGCTGCCCGGCCCTTTCAGCCGCATCTTTTATTCCGACAATGGCAGCACCGCCACCGAAGTGGCCGTTAAAATGGCCATCCAGTACTGGTGGAACCAATCACCGTCGACCGAACGCAGAAAGATCCTGGTGCTGCAGGATGCTTACCACGGCGACACTTTCGGCGCCATGGCCGTGAGTGGGCGCAGTGTTTTCACCGAAGCCTTTGCCGACTACCTTTTCGATGTGGTCAGCATTCCCCGGCCCGCGGCAGAAAACATAGAAGCGCTTCAGCTCCAACTGGAGCAGGAAGCGCACCAGTACGCCGCTTTCATCTACGAACCCCTGCTGCAGGGCGCCGGCGGCATGCAGGTGTACGAAGCGCAGTGGCTCAACCAACTGCTGGTGCAACTGCACCGCCACGGCGTCATCTGTATTGCCGATGAAGTGCTTACGGGCTTTGGGCGTACCGGCAGGCTCTTCGCTTCAGAGAATATGGAAGAAAAGCCCGATATCATCTGCCTTTCCAAGGGACTTACCGGCGGCACCCTGGCCCTGGGCGTCACGGCCTGTACCGAGACCATCTTCAACGCCTACTGCAACGACGACCGGCGAAAAACGCTTTTTCACGGGCATTCTTTCACTGCCAACCCACTCGCCTGCACCGCGGCTATCGCCAGCCTCGAGCTCTTCGAAAAAGAAGGCACACTGGAGAGGGTGGCAAATATCGGACGCTGGCATGCGGAAGCACTGGAGCATTTCCAGGCGGAGCTGGGTCGCGCAGGAAAAATCGGCGGTCTCCGCCAGCAGGGCACCATCCTCGCATTTGAAATTGACCAGGCCCGGAATCAATACCTGAGCGCTATTGGCCCCGAAATTACGCAGCGTGCACTGGCACAGAATATTTATCTGCGGCCCCTGGGCAACACACTTTACTTCCTGCCTCCTTATTGTCTAACCAGGGAGGAACACGCGCAACTGACGGAATCTACGGTCAATATTTGCCGGAAGCTTTGAAAGCTGGGAGAAAACGATTAACCGGTCAGCTAACGGGCACAGCCACCTGCGTTTTATCCCATTCCAATATCATATTGGAACCTTCGAAGCGGATGGTGAATTGTTCAATGGGAGCAGCAACTGTTTTGGCAGGAACTTTTACCTGCAACACATCCTTATCCTTGTTCTTTTCGTAGTCGTATGCGCCCCACTGCTTGAGCTGGCTGTTCAGGATAATGGTCCATTCGTCTTTTTCAGGAATGGCGAACATGGTATAGGTGCCGGCTTTCACGGGTTGACCGCCCAGGCTGCCATCGTTCTTAAAAGTGATCTCGGTAGCTTCGTCGGCCCCCAGGCGCCAAACCTTGCCATAAGATTCCAGTCCGCCGAAAATATCGCGTCCTTTTTTATAAGGGCGACCGTAGGTAACTGATATATCGCCGCTTGAAATCGTTTCGTGCGGGCTTTTACGCTTTTCCTGGGCGCAGGCGGGGAGAATACAAACGATGGCCACCATAGCCAATAGCAAACTTTTCATACTGTTCTGTTTATATGGTTTACGATGAATGCGCGGCTGCAAGGGCTTTCAGCTCTCTCAGGCTCTCTTCCATGGCGGGCCCCAACTGGCTATCATAGAGGATACTTCCGAACTTGTCCCAGGGGTACCAATCCAGGAAAAAATCCATGTACAACTGCACAGTAAGTGTGCCAGATTTTATTTCGTAGAGTGCGAGTCCGTTGGAAATGGTTCTGCCGCCGTGGGTCCATTTTCCCAGCACCAGGCTATCGCTCACGGATTCGATCCTGAACCCCGCTTTCCCATCGGCCATTTTCGCATAGGCATTCCATTTGGTCCAGCCCGCTTCCGTAGAGATCAGGGGCATGATGGCAGACCTGTTAGTTTGCAGGTCAATGGCGCGGGAAATGCGAACGTGAGACGGTATCAGCAGGCTGATGGCAAATAAAAGCCCGAAGAACACGATCCCACTCAGCAATATAAGTTTTATGACACGCATTTTATATGATATTATTCCCAGCGGAAAATTTTGATGGCGGCCGCATAAATAACCAGTCCCCAGGCAAGCAGGAAGCCAATCTGCGGCCAGCAGTCCGTCAGGTGGGCCCCTTCAAAAGCGATCCTTCGCATGGCATCGTTGAAAAAGGTCAGCGGCAGCGCCCGGCAGATGGGTTGCAACCATTTTGGAAACGCCTCTATAGAAAAGAATGTGCCGGCGAGCAGGAACTGCGGCAGGGTGATCATATTTGCCAGAGGTGGAATGCTGCTGTCGCTGCGGGCCAGGCCGCTCACGATAAAACCGAAGCCCATAAAAACCAGTAGGGCCACAAAGCAAAGGACCAGTATCTCCGCAAACGTGAGCCATCCGTGAACCAGCGTAAAGTGAAACACAAAATGTCCCAGTCCAATAATAATGATGGCCGTCATCAATTGAAAGATCACCCGGCTGATGCCTTCACCCAGGATGAGGGCGCCCTTGCTGATGGGTGTGGCAAACATTCTTTTAATAACCAGTTGCGAGCGCAGGTTAAAGAACAAAAAAGCCACGCCAAAAACGCCCATACTCAGGAGGGAAAAACCCAGTTGTCCCGGCAGAATAAAATCGATGCTGCGGTATTCCCGCACCTGCCTGATCTCCGGTATTAAAGTACCGGTGGAAAAAGAGCTCCCGGCCCTGCCGCGGTCGATCCGGAAAAGAATATTTTCCAGCAGCGGCAGGAAATTGGAAAACTTGTCGGCACTGGCCGTGGTGGCTTTGAAATGGATGAGATAGTGGGGAAAGCCGCCGGCATTCATCATTTTCTGTACCGACAACAGGCCGGTTATCCTTCCCTTTACCAGGTCGTTCTCAAGGCTGGCGCTGTCGGGCTCCCGCAGCAGCTTTACATTCCGCAGGTTCCGGAGGCTATCGATAATGAGGTTGGAAGTATCTGAAGCCGGATCTACCGCCACCCGGTACACAGGACCACTGCCATCGCCGATAAACCCAAAGACCACAATAAAAATAAGCGGGAAAAAAATGCTGAACACAACGGCGTTGGGGCTACGGAACATGGCCCTGAGGCTGGCTTTCGTAACGGCCATCATCGCCCTGAACTGACTGTATTGCTTCTCCATACGTACTGCGATCCTGTTCAGCGAAGAATAAGGTAATAGGGCATTTTCGTTTGCACCTTACCGAAAGTTGCCTTAAGGCTTTCCACTTCGCGGTAAATATCGTAGAGTGGTGTGCCGGCGACCCCTTCCATCACATGTCCGGAAACGGATTGCTTGTATGCGCCCGTAAGCCTTTCGAGGAGGCCGATCCGTTCGGGATACTCCCTGAGCCGGTATTCCTTAATACCACCCATTTTTGCTGCCGCGGCTATGGCCTCCGAAATGCCCCCTATCCTGTCTACAAGCCCAATACCAACGGCCCTGCTACCGGTCCACACCCGGCCCTGGCCAATGCTGTCGATCTCGGCGCTGGTTTTCTTTCGGCCCGCTGCCACGCGGCCCAGGAAGGTTTCGTAGATACTATCGACGTCGGCCTGGAAAAAGCGCTTCTCCGTATCCGACAACGGCTCTGCAATGGATGGCGCATTGGCATAAGGCCCGGTTTCCACGCCATCAAAAGTAACACCCAGCTTATCGCGGAAAAAGCCCTGGAGATTGGGCACGATGGAAAACACGCCGATGGAACCTGTGATGGTATTGGGTTGTGCAAAAATGCTGTCGGCGCTGCATCCCATATAGTATCCGCCTGAAGCGGCCACGTCTCCAAAGCTCACGATCACCGGTTTGTCTTTACGGGCCAGCTCAATTTCGCGCCACATATTTTCACTCGCCATGGCGCTGCCACCGCCTGAATTGATGCGCACTACCACGGCTTTTACCTTATCGTCGAGCCTTGCCTTGCGGATGTATTTCCGGAAGCGGTCGCCGCCCACCTGGTTTTCATTTCCACTACCATCCACGATATCGCCCTGCGCATAGATCAATGCGATGCGGTCGGTTCCTTTTCCGCCCTTGTAGTTGACGGCCGACCCGTATTTGGCCATCGATATAAAGTTGATCTGCTCAATACTTTTGCTGCTGCTCTTGCGCCGGATTTCTTCCTTCACTTCATCTTCATATTTCAACCCATCGCAAAGTCCTGCCCGTTGTGCATCGTGTGCAGAACGGATGCTGTTGCTGTCTGCCAGGCGGCGCAGGTCCTCCGCATTCAGTCCCCTTGAAGCGGCCGCCGATTCCAGGAAATGCTGGTAGAGATCTTCCAGCAGCACTTTTGATTGCAAGCGGTTTGCGTCTGTCATTTTTTCCTCGCGGAAGGGTTCGGTGGCGCTTTTGAACTTTCCGGCATAAAATATCTGGGGTTGTATCTCCAGCTTGTCAAGCGCTTTTTTAAAAAAAACATATTGCAGACCAAAGCCTTTCCAGTCGATGCCCCCTTTCGGATGTACGTATACCTTGTCAGACACGTTCGCCACATGATAGGCCTGCTGCGGAATCGCTTCGCCATATGCGATCAGGAACTTACCGGACCGGCGGAAGTCGTTCAGCACATTGCGCAATTCCTCGTTGGTGCCAAACCCATTGGCGTTGCTGCCGCACTTGAGGTAGAGTCCATCCACGTTGTCGTCCTTTTTGGCATAGCGGATCAGTTGCACCATATCATATACGCCGGGTTGGTCGTAGGATTCATCGCCGCTCAAAGCGGCAAAAGGTTTTTCGTAGGACTGCTCGCGCAAATTGTTACCGAGATCGAGGTACAGCACAGCATGCGGGTTCACCACCACTTCTTCTTTTGATGCAAGTGCTCCCACAAGCCCTATCAGGATGAATACACCCAGCAATACAAACACAACAAGGGCCAGCAGGGAAGCAAAAAAGAATTTAAAAAACTGACGCATACCAGATATTTGGGGTGTAAAGTACAGAATCTATGCATATCGCTTACTTATTGCTCGGGGGGAATACGGGAAACCGGGGAGCAATGCTGGAAGCGGCCAGACAGGGCATTCAGAGAGAAGTTGGGGAGATATTACGCCAGTCTGCCATTTATGAAACCGCAGCCTGGGGAAAGGAGAACCAGGCCGATTTTCTTAACCAGGCAATAGAAGTTGAAACGGCACTGCCCGCCAGGGACCTGCTGGCGGCATGCCTGGGAATTGAAGCCGGGCTGGGAAGGGTGCGAAAAGAAACCAACGGTCCACGGCCGATAGATATAGACATCCTGTTTTTTGACCACGATGTATACCATACACCCCTGCTCCAGGTTCCCCATCCACGCATGCCACAGCGCCGCTTTGTGCTGGTGCCGCTCGCTGAACTTATCCCCGACTACAGGCACCCGCAGTTGCACCAATCCGTGGGCCAGTTGCTGGAGGCCTGCACCGATCCCCTGCCGGTAAAAAAATATAACCCATCATAAGCAGGTTTATATTTTCTTTGTGACATCTCCATGAAGTACCATTTCATTACCATTGAAGGAAATATCGGCGCCGGAAAAACCACCCTTGCACATATCCTGTCGAAACATTACAATGCCAGGCTGGTGCTGGAAGCGTTTGCCGATAATCCCTTTCTTCCTAAATTCTATGAAGACCCGCAGCAGTTTGCTTTTCCGCTGGAACTGTTCTTTATGGCCGAACGCTATAAGCAGCTCAAGGAACTCATCCATACCAAGGACCTGTTTCACAGCACCACTATTTCGGACTATCTTTTTACCAAATGCCTGCTCTTTGCGAAAGTGAACCTGCCGGAAGAAGAATTCCGGCTTTACCAGCGGCTCTTCGAGATCATCCACCAGCAGTTGGTGCAACCCGATATCCTGATCTACCTGCACGCGCCGGTTCAAAAACTGCAGTCGAATATCAGGCGCCGCAACCGGTCTTACGAGCTGGCCATCCCTGATGAATACCTGTTCAGGATACAGGAAACCTATACGCATTATATTCGCCAGCACAATATCAAAACACTTTTTGTAGATGCGTCCAACGCCGACTTCCTGGGCAATGAACGTCATATACAAGTCATTCTCGACGCATTGGAAAAAGACTATGAGAACGGGCAGCATTTCATTGCCTTACCCTAACCCTTACGTATGAACGAAGCAGACGAAGAAATCCGCCAGCAGCAGTCAGACCCCTTTGCCAGCCTGCGGGTGACCGAATTCCGCAACCTGATGGCGGGGCGTTTTCTGTTTATCATGGCCCTTCGCATGATGAGCACCCTGGTGGGTTGGTGGCTCTATGAACTTACCAACGATCCGCTGGCGATGGGGTTGGTGGGACTGGCAGAAGCAGTGCCGGCCATATCGCTGGCGCTGTATTCGGGGCATATCATCGACCTGTCGGACAAACGCAGGCTGCTGCTCCGCGGCGTTGCTTTGTATGGCGCCTGTGCGCTGGTATTGCTGCTGCTCTCCTATTCCTTTGTGAATGGCTCCGCAAAAATCATGGTGGTGGCGGGCATCTATGCCTGCATTTTCTTTACCGGTATTTTCCGTTCTTTCACAGGTCCCTCTTTCTCCGCCATCCTGGCCCAGGTGGTGCCGCGCGATCTGCTGGCCAATGCCACCACCTGGAACCAGGGCACCTGGCTTACCGCTTCCGTAAGCGGGCATGCCTTCGGCGGTTTCCTGATCGCCGCTTTTCAAACAACGGGAACCCTGGCCGTGATCTGTACGCTGATCGCAGCCGGTTTCTTTTTCATTATGCGACTCTCGGCCAAGCCGCCTTCCTCCCTGGCCGGGCAAAAAAGAACCTGGGAAAGCGTGAAGGATGGACTGCGTTTTGTGTTCAGAACGCGTGAAGTGCTGGGCGCCCTTACACTCGACCTTTTTGCCGTGCTTTTCGGCGGGGCCGTGGCCATGGTTCCTGTTTTCGCCAAAGACATTCTAAAAGTAGGGCCCATCGGGTTCGGGTGGCTGAATGCGGCGGCCGATATCGGCGCCATCTTCATTGTAGTTATCCTCACGCTCTTCCCTATGCGAAAAGCACAGGGACGGCGGTTGTTCTTTGCCGTTGGAGGCTTTGGCTGCTGCATCGTCCTGTTTGCGGTATCCAAGATCTTCTGGCTTTCCTTTGCTGCCCTGCTGGTAAGCGGCATGCTCGACGGCGTAAGCGTGGTGGTGCGCGGCACCATCCTGCAACTCAAAACGCCCGACGATATGCGCGGCCGCGTAATGAGCGTCAACAGCATGTTCATCAACAGCAGCAACGAGATCGGACAGTTCGAAAGCGGGGTTATGGCCCGGCTGATGGGGCTGGTTCCTTCCGTAATATTCGGTGGCTGCATGACCGTGCTGGTGGTGGTAGCCACCTGGTTCAAAGCGCCCTCGCTCCGGAAAATGGAATACTAATCTGGGCTGGACAGGGCCTGTATCTTTTTCCTGTTGCCAACGATCCATACCACATCGTCCCACTCGAAAATGGCATGGGAATCGGGATTCAGCATGCGATGGCCGTCTCTTTCAATACCCACCACCAGTCCCTCCGTGCGCTCGCGGATATTGGAAGAACGGATGCTTTGCCCACGCAGGTGGTTGTGCTCATCCACGATGATGCTCACCAGCGTTATATCCTGCAACTCTTCGGGAATTTCAAGGGTCTCGGTGCCATCGTATTCCACTTCTTTCCGGAACAACTGGAGCTGCATATCGGTACCGATCACTGCCAGCTTGTCGTAGGGAAAGATCCGTTCCGTACGGGCAGGAATATTGATCTTGCGATTGCCTCTTTCAATGCTGGCCACATTGATGCCATAGGTTTCGCGCCAGGCAAGTTCTTCGAGGGTTTTACCGAGGCCCGACACTTCGGGACTTACCACCAGGTTGGCCAGGTGCGCATCCCAGGGACTGAGTTCATGGTCTTTATCGGAAGCAGCCAGTTCGCGTGCGTTGAGATTTTTGAGAAAACGGTGCTCAATGCGGTGGTAAAAGGATTGGATCTTCTTTTTAAAGATCCACATTACGATGATGCAAACCACGATGGCAGCAATGAAAGCGATCTTGCCGGAGAACAGCCGGTCTACCAGGAAACCGAAGACCAGCACCGCCATGATATTGCGGAAAATCTCAATAATCAGCAGCGGACCGCGGTTGTACTTGGAATCGAGCCAGAGGTCGCGGAAGGCCATGGAGGCGGGTTTACGCGCCATCATGCCATAAAAGAACGGTGCCGAAACCAGCATGGTGCCCAGCAGCAGCAGCAGTGATCCCAACCACCCGTTGCCGATATAACTGTATGCGATGGGGGCAATTACAGAAGTGACCAGCAATATAATGGCCATGGTAATGACGCCATTGCCGGAAATGATCAGCAGGTAGGACCGCAGCACCTGTTTCCATTCGCTCTCGGCCTGGATCTGTCGGGTGCCGGAAGAATATTTATTGATGCCGCGTTTGGTATTCTCGGGCAATATTTTTTGCACGAATTCATAAAAAGGCGTGGAGGCCTTAATAAGATAAGGCGTGGTGAAAGTAGTGATGGCCGATACGGCAACGGCAATGGGATACAGGAAATCGCTGGTCACCTGGAGGGTGAGTCCCAGTTGCGCGATGATGAAGGAGAACTCGCCGATCTGCGCCAGGCTGAAACCCGTTTGGATGGATTGCTTCATGGGCTGGCCGCTGAGCAGGGCGCCGCTGCCCGAGGTCACGAATTTTCCCACGATGGTCAGCACGGTTATGATCAGTACCGGCCACTTGTGGTCTACGATGCTCGACGGATCGATCAGGATACCTACCGAAACAAAGAAAACGGCGGCAAAAAGATCCTTCACGGGCATTACGAGGTGTTCGATCTTTTCGGCCAGGGTGGTTTCGGCCAGGATGGAACCCATGACAAAGGCGCCGAGGGCCGGTGAAAAACCTACATGGGTAGCCAACACCACCATGCCCAGGCAGAGTCCCAGTGCAAGAATGAGCAGGGTTTCATTGCTCAGCAGGGTTTTGGCCCGCCGCAGGAAAGTGGGCAGGATGAAAATACCTGCCAGGAACCAGATCGCCAGGAAAAACAACAGTTTTCCCACCGAAAACAGCATTTCTTTTCCGGCAAACTGCATGCTCACGGCAAGGGTGCTGAGCAAAACCAGGAGCAGAATGGCCACCAGGTCTTCCACGATCAGCACGCCGAACACAATGCGGGCAAACTGTTTGTTCTTGAGCCCCAGCTCTTCAAAAGCCCGGATGATAATCGTAGTGGAAGAGACGCAGAGAATGCCTCCCAGGAAGATGGCGTCCATTTCTTTCCAGCCCATCATTTTCCCGGCGGCATACCCAATGGCGATCATACCCACCACTTCCACCAGCGCCGTGATAGAGGCCGTACCTCCCACACGGGCCAGCTTCTTAAAGCTGAATTCCAGTCCCAGACTGAAGAGCAGGAAGATCACACCGATCTCGGCGAGGATATTGATGTTTTTGGTATCTACTACCGTGGGTACAATGGAAATATGCGGACCCACCAGCAGGCCGGCTATGATATAGCCCAGTACCAGTGGCTGTCGGAGTTTTTTGAACAATAATGTAATGATAGCTGCGGCAAAGAGGATCAAGGCAAGGTCTTCGATCAATTTGGGCAGATGGGCCATACGCAGTTATTTCAGGTTATTTCAGTTCGGTCAATTTTTCCAATACATAATATACGGCAGGGCAAAAGCTGCTGTTCTTAAGGGTGAGCTGCGGCCTCTTCAGCAAAACGTCTTCGTCGGTATAAGGAAAGCGTTCGCAGTCGGAAGGGCGGACTTCATAAATGCTGCAACGGTTATCGGCGCCCAGGAACGGGCAGGGCGTCGACTTCACCACGTAATCCCCTTCCTCGTCGAGGCGCAGGTAATTGTCTATAAACTGCGCTTCCTTCATGCGAAGCTCCCTGGCGATGCGCCGGATGTCCGGCGTTTTAAAGCGGGGCGAATAGTTTTTGCAACAGGCTGCACACTGGAGGCAGTCGATTTTGCTGAAAGCCTCCTCGTGGAGCGCAGGCAGTTTCCCGAACCACTTCGACCTGGGCGCCTGCTGCAGCAACTGGCGGTACACCTTCTGCCTGTCACGGCTCTTTTTCTCCCAATTTTGCAGCAAATCACTGTCCATGACGCAATTTACAAACTGCACGCCGTAAGCGAACATTCAAAAGCACAATCGATTGATTAAAGCCCATTTTAATGCTTTTAAGAGAAAAATGTTCAGACAACTTACCTTTGCGGTTCCAAAACGGCAAACACACATATATTATGAATTTATTTCAGATTCAATCCAATGAATTTTTGGCCCGGCACATCGGGACATTGAAAGATTCGGCTGCCCTCTTAAAAACCATCGGCGCTTCAAGCCTTGATGAACTGATCGGCAAAACCGTGCCTGCTTCCATCCGTAAAACGGAAGCGCTGGACATTCCCCCGGCTATCAGCGAAGCGGCCCTGTTGAAAGAACTGAAAGAAATTTCCCTGCAGAACAAAGTTTACCGCAGTTATATCGGGCAGGGCTATTATGATACGCTCACGCCAGGTGTTATCCTGCGTACTATTTTCGAGAACCCGGGATGGTACACCCAGTACACACCGTACCAGGCGGAGATCAGCCAGGGAAGGCTCGAAAGCCTGCTGAACTACCAAACCATGGTATGCGACCTTACCGGCCTGCCGCTTTCCAACGCCTCCCTGCTGGATGAGGCCACGGCTGCTGCAGAAGCCATGAACATGTTTTTCCACCAGGTGAACAAAACCGACGAGGTGCAAAGGCCGCGCTTCTTTGTGGACAACGAAGTTTTCCCGCAAACAAAGGACCTTCTTATTACCCGCGCCCTGCCCATAGGTATTGAAGTAGTGTTTGGCGATTATAAAACCGCAGAATCCGACGACCGGTATTTCGGTGCGCTGGTACAGTACCCCAATAGTTCCGGCAGCATAGAAGATTATCGCGGTTTCATTGAAAAAATGCACGGACTCGGCGCCTATGTGGCCATGGCCACCGACCTGCTGGCGCTTACGCTGCTCACCTCACCCGGTGAGCTGGGCGCCGATGTGGCTTTGGGTTCTGCCCAGCGATTTGGCGTACCGCTCGGTTACGGCGGACCGCATGCCGCTTTTTTCAGCGCCAAAGAAGAATTCAAGCGGGCAATCCCGGGAAGGATCATCGGGGTAAGCGTGGATGCCCAGGGCAACCGCGCGCTGCGCATGGCGCTTCAAACCAGGGAGCAGCATATTAAGCGGGAAAAAGCCACCTCCAATATATGCACCGCCCAGGCGCTACTGGCGAATATGGCTGCCATGTATGCCGTGTATCACGGGCCGGATGGACTGGAAACCATCGCCAAACGAATCAGCCTGCTGACCCGCAGCCTCGCCGAAGGCCTGCAGAACTATGGATATACAGTTATTAACAACAGCTATTTTGATACGCTGTCGGTACAGGTGAACAACGCTTCGGCCATCCAGCAACTGGCCCTGCAATACCAGATCAATTTCCGCTACTCCGATCTGAAAACGGTTTCCATTTCACTCGATGAAACCACCACGCAGGAAGACGTGATGGATATCCTGGGCGTTTTTGCATCCATCGCCGGGAAGGACGTGGTGAGCGTGGATTTTGACAACGAAAGGGGGCTCGATAATATTCCCTCCTCACTCACAAGGGTAAGCGAATACCTGACGCACCCCGTATTCAATTCGCACCGGAGTGAAAGCCAGATGATGCGTTATATCAAATCGCTGGAGAACAAAGACCTTTCCCTGAACACGTCCATGATCTCGCTGGGTTCCTGCACCATGAAGCTCAACGCTGCAGCGGAAATGATGCCGCTGAGCTGGAGCCATTTCAGCAGGATACATCCCTTTGCGCCGCTGGACCAGGCGGCGGGTTACCAGCGCATCATCCGCGATCTTTCCACCTTCCTCTGCACCATCACCGGCCTGGACGCCTGCAGCATGCAGCCTAACAGCGGCGCCCAGGGCGAATACGCCGGGCTCCTGGCCATCCGCAATTATCACCTTTCTAACGGTGATGCACACCGCAATGTGATCCTGATTCCCATCAGCGCACACGGCACCAACCCGGCCTCAGCCGTAATGGCAGGCATGAAAGTGGTGGTGGTGAAGGCCCTGGAGAATGGTTCCATTGATGTGGAAGATTTTAAAGCGAAGGCCGAACAGCACAGTGCCAACCTGGCCGGAACCATGATCACCTATCCCAGCACCTATGGCATCTTTGAAGAAAGCGTGAAAGACATATGCGCCCTGGTGCACGAACGCGGCGGACAGGTTTATATGGACGGCGCCAATATGAACGCGCAGGTGGGACTCACTTCACCCGGGCTGATCGGGGCCGATGTGTGCCACCTGAACCTGCATAAAACTTTCGCGATACCGCACGGTGGTGGTGGCCCCGGCATGGGACCCATCTGTGTAAAATCACATCTTATTCCGCACCTGCCCGGCCACTGGATGCTGGGCGGACCCGCCGACAATTTCCACGCCGTATCTGCGGCGCCCTACGGATCGGCCAGCATTCTCCTGATCAGTTATGCATATTGCCGCCTGCTGGGCGCCAACGGGCTGCGCAAAGCCACGGAATATGCCATCCTCAATGCCAACTACATGAAAAGCAGGCTGGAAACGGCTTATCCTATTCTCTACTCCGGTTCAAACGGCACCTGTGCACACGAATTCATCGTGGACCTGCGGCCGTTTAAAACCAGCGCCGGTATTGAAGCGGAAGACCTGGCAAAACGCCTGATGGACTATGGTTTCCATGCGCCCACCATGAGCTTCCCTGTGCCGGGAACCATTATGATCGAACCCACAGAAAGCGAGGACAAGGCCGAGTTGGATCGTTTCTGCAATGCGCTCCTGGCCATCCGCGAAGAGATCGCCGCCATCGAAAGCGGCAAGGCCGACAAAGCCGACAACGCGCTGAAACACGCGCCCCATACCCAGTTCGTGGTTACCGCCAACGACTGGAATCATGCCTACAGCCGGCAGGAAGCGGCTTATCCCCTGCCCTATGTGCGGGACAACAAATTCTGGCCGGGCGTGAGCCGGGTAAACAATACCCATGGCGACCGTAACCTCATCTGCACCTGTGAGCCGGTGAGCGCCTATGCCGAAGACTAATAGCAGAAAAGCTGATCAAACCGATCAGTGAAAGCTGTTCTTCATCCGGTTAACGAGTTGGGCGCCGGACCAGCCTCCGGGAACAATGATGCGGCGGATGGTATATAAAGGATCGTTTTGATCGCGGGCGGTGGAAAGCTGGAAAGCAGCTACCAGCCCGCGATTTTTTAATTCAGGAATGGCCTGCGGGTTCCAGAGCCCGAAGGGATAGGCAAAGAACTGCACCGGCCGGCCGGTTATTTTCTCCAGTTGCGCTTTGGGTTTTTCGATCTGCGTAACCCAGTCGTTGCCCTGGTACTGTTTCACATTGTGGTGGTCCCAGGTGTGGAGGCCAATGGAATGCCCTTCTTCGGCAAGTTGCCGGATCTCTTCCGCCTTCATGTAGTTGGGACGGTTCACCGAAACGGTCATGATAAAATAGGCCGCTTTGAAACGAAGCGGGTTCAATATTTCCCGCGTGAGGCTGAACTGCTCGTCGCAGCCATCGTCAAAACTCAGCATCACCGGTTTTGCAGGAAGGCTTTTGCCGGTGGTCAGGTAGGCATAGATATCTTCGGGTAACACTGTTGTATAACCGCTGTCGGCCAGCCCCTTCATTTGCGCCTTAAAATCTGCAGGCGGAATAATATAATCGCGTGCCGAACGGGAGTCGGTGGGCTTGTAATCGCGGATCTGGTGGTAACAAAGAATGGGCACCTGTGGCAGGGCCAGAATGGCAGCCGCGTTATTGGTCGCAGCAGTGCCTGCGACAGCGCCTGAGACACTACCGGAAGCGCCTGCCGGAACAGTAGTCGACGCAACGCCTTCAGTACTTTTTTCTGAGAGAAGGTCTTTTTCCAACACGGGATTATTGGAAGAGGCCGAAGGAGAAACCAGGTTGGCCTGAACACCGGTATTGTTCCAGTTGCAGGCAGTGGTAAAAAAAGCAGATGCGCAGGCCAGGTACAGCAGAACGGGTATGGATGGTTTTTTCATGATGCGGATATTGGGTGAAGCTACCTGATAAAACGCATCTGCCTGCTTTTTCTTGTGTACCTTAGTACATTACCGATGACCCTTAAGGATTATTACGAAGTATTGGAAATCAGTCCCGGTGCATCGGAAGCAGCCATAAAAAAGGCCTTCCGCAAACTGGCCATGCGCTACCATCCCGACAGGAATCATGGCAACCCCATTGCCAACCATCATTTCCGCGAGATCAGGGAAGCTTATGCCGTTCTCAGCAACCCGGTGGCGCGCAGCGAATACCACCAGCAACGCTGGCCGGGACAAAGCACCAAATTCCCCGATCTTCTCCGGCCACAGGACCTGGTAGAGCACCTGGGGTTGCTGCAAAAATCCCTCACGGAAGCGGACGAATTCCGGATGAACCACGCCGGCCTTCAAAAACAAATGGAACTTTTTCTCAGCAGCCATCATATAGAGCTGATGCGGGAAGCACCGGTTGAAACAACTCGTCTCTTCTTCAGGCAATTGATGCAAATACTTCGCTTTCTCCCCTGGCCGCGTCTGCAGGAAATCGACAGGAAACTACAGCCGCTGGCTGCCCTGCATCCGGCAGCGCAACAGGACTGGCACCGTTTCTTCCGGCAAAAAAGAAAAACCTATTCCTGGGAAAAATACAAGGGGTTTCTGGTTGTTTTAATAGCTTTAGCCATCAGTTACCTTATTTACCGGATTGCATAGCCAAAACACATGAAACTTTACAAAACCTTTCTCCCGTTCTTACTCTTAATGGTATCCAATATGTTCGTCAACGCCCAGGATTTCCGTTTATACGTAGGCACCTATACCAGCGGCGCCAGCGAAGGCATCTATGCTTTCCGTTTTGACGCCACTACCGGTAAGGCATACCCGATAGATACAGCCCGCGGCGTTTCCAACCCCTCCTACCTGTGCATCAGCCGCGACGGAAATTTTCTCTATGCCGTGAACGAAAACGGCGGTGCAAAACCGGGCGCCTTAAGCGCTTTTTCCATTGACGCCGCAAGCGGGAAACTGCATTTCCTGAACAGCCGGCCATCAGAGGGTGACTATCCCTGTTATATAACGGTATCGAAGAACCGAAAATGGGTTTTTGCAGCCAACTATGGCGGAGGCAGCCTGGTGGGTTATGCCCTTGCACCCGACGGCAGCCTTTCGGACAATAAGCAATTCATCCGGCACCAGGGGAAGGGCACCGATCCCGGCCGCCAGGAAGGCCCTCACGTACATAGCACCACATTCACGCCTTCGGAAGATTTCCTGCTGGTTTGCGACCTCGGCCTGGATAAGATCTTTTCTTACCGGTTTCGTGAAAACGCTGATTCCAGCCCGCTGCAGGCCGCCCAGCCGCCTTATGCCAATACCCAACCGGCACATGGTCCGCGGCACATCGATTTCCATCCCAACGGCAAATGGTTTTACCTGATGGAAGAAATGTCGGGCTTTGTCAGCGCCTGGACATATAAGAAAGGCAGGATGGAAAGTTTCCAGCTCATTGATGCACATGAAAAAGGATATACCGGTGAAAGAGGAAGCGCCGATATTCATTTGAGTCCCGATGGAAAATTCCTCTATGCCTCCAACCGTTTTGCTTCCAATAACATTGCCATATTTGCAGTGAACGAAAAAAACGGCCGGCTTGCGTCCATAGGATTTCAATCGTTGCAGGGCAGGAAGCCGCGCAACTTCGTGATCGATCCCACCGGAAAGTTCCTGCTCGTTGCCAACCAGGACAGCGACGACATCGAAGTGTACCGCCGCGACCCTGTCAGCGGCCTGCTGCAGCGGACGGAAAACACCATCCGGGTGGGAAGCCCGGTATGCCTGAAGATGGTAGCCTATTGATTTGTGTCCTGGACGCGACCAGCGGTATCCGGCAACACATTAAGAAAACTGTTCACGAAGGCTTCGGTGTCGAAATTCCCATAAGCGCTTTGCCCCAGGCGCACCAGCACCAGCTCACGCGAAGGGATGATGAAAACAAACTGGCCTTCGTATCCGTCGGCATAAAAAAGGTCGACAGGGAGTGAAGGAAATGGCCGGGAAGCAGGCTGACCGTCGACGCCCGCATTCAGCCAAAACTGGTATCCGTATTCGCCCCGCTTTGCCACCGGAACGGGTGTTCTGGAAGCATGCACCCAATTTTTGGGCAGCAACTGGCGTCCCTGCCACTGTCCTTCCTGCAGGTAAAGCAACCCGAACCGCGCCCAGTCGCGCGCGTTGGCGAATGCATAGGACGAACCCACAAAGCTTCCGCTGGCATCGGGTTCCAGCACCATGCTCCTGATCCCAATCAGGTGAAAAAGCGAATCTGCCGGGAAGCGGTAGTAGCCGGCATCACCCAGGGTACGGCGAATAATGCCCGAAAGTATATTGGTGTTGCCGCTGGAATAATAAAAGCGGGAGCCGGGCGCCTCGCGCAGCTCACGCGTGGCGGTATAGCCTCCCATATCGGCCTTTTCAAACAGCATGCGGGTGGCGTCGGTCGACTTACTGTAGTTCTCTTCGAAATCAAGTCCGCTGGTTTGCTGCAGCAAATGGCGAAGGGTGATCTTCTCACGGCCATCAGTAACCGAACGCCAGCCGGGTACGGGCGCGGGCGCGTCGGGGTCCAGTTTTCCCATTCTTACCAACACGCCCACCAAAGCGCTGGTAACGCTTTTGGCCATGGACCAGCTCAGGTGGCGGCTGTGCCGGTCGTACCCCGGTGCATAGGCCTCCCCTATAAGTTGTCCCTTGTACAGGACAACCACGGCCCTGGTTCGAACCGGCGCCTCAGGATGTTGCTCCCGTACCGCAGCCTGCAGCGCCGCATCGAGTTGCTGCCGGTCAATACCAGCGGGAAGGCTATCGGGCAAACGATCTCCCAGGGGCCAGGGGATGGTATCGGGATCACCCGGCGCAGGTGCGGGCAGCAGGACGGACTGGCTGCGGATCGTATCTTCCGGCAACTCGTTTACCAGCGTGCAGCCCAAGCCTTCGCGGAAAATGGCCTTTTTCGCTGCAAGTCCAAAAACGGTAGCGGTCACGGAACTATCGGCCCTGTTATTTTCCAGCGAGGCCAGCGAAAGCGGGCTCTTTCCCAGTTCTTCCTGCTGAACGGATTCCAGTGAGCGGCCACCCAGGTATTGACAGGAACAGGCCATTTTAGCGCTATAACCGGTGATGATGGGAAGAGAGACCCAGAGATAGCGAACAACGAATACCAATACGAACGCCGCGGCCAGCCACAGCAGCCGTTTCAGGGAAAGGAGTTTTTTCTTCTGCATAGTAACTATTTGCCAAGGTCCAGGATCTGCAGCTTTTTACCGAGACGGGGACCCGGCACAAATCTATAGGCAAAATTCAACCGGAAATTTCCCGTGCTGAAAATATAGGGATCGTTCCAGCCCCTGTTCCGCACAGCCAGCAGGTTGGGGGTATTGGTAAACGTTATGATCCAGTGCGGTCCATTGTAACCGATGGCGGCCTTGAACTGCAGGTTGGGACTAAAGGTAAAACGCAGGTCGTCGCGTTCTGTCCCTTCTTCCTTCGCCAGCCCGATGTTGAAATTTACAATGGCCAGCGCGGTAAGGAACAAATGTTCTCCCAATACCAGATTGTAGCCATAACCGCCGCCCGGTCCCCATTGTCCCAGGATCATTTTCTTCACGCCCGCCTGTGGGTATTCGAATAAAAGCGCCGCGGGGATCAGCGCGCTGTCGCCCTGCAAAACCCCGCCATGAATCTCGGCCCCCAACAACCAGGAGCCGGCCGATTTTCTCTGCCATTCTGTTTGCAGGAAACTGGCGCGAAGCGACACACGGTTGCCGTTGAATAGCCGGTACATCGATAGTCCATATAAATTCACCCGTACGTCCGGACGATAATAATAGAATTCCGGTTCTGCGTGCGCGCCTTCTTTGGGAAAAGCATAATACCCTTTATAATTCTGGCCATAAAAATCGATCATCCAGTGCCGCGGATAGATATGACACTGAAGATCGAGGTATTTGGTTTTGCCTTTTTCTTTGTCGTTGTTCCAGAAAGGCGCTTTATAGGCCAGGTTAAGCGTGAATGCGCTGTAGGTGGCGCCCACCCCGATGTTGAAGCTGGTATTGGGCCGGTAGCGGAACTTTTCTCCTTCATAGCCCTTCATCGTCACCGTGGTATATTTCTGCGAAAAATAAAACCGGCCAACCAGTCCTTTTTGATAGGTGGTGATATAGCTGGTATCTGCCAGGTCCTGTCCTTCCAACTGCAAGCCTGCAAGCGTACAGCCAAAAACCAACGCCGCACGGCATTTCCAGATATGACCCAAAATCAACATATAAACTGCTTTACAAATATGGAGGTTTTACGTGTAAGGGCCGAACTTATCTTTGCAGCATGCATTATGTGTCAGTTGAAGGGTTAACCAAACGCTATGGTATCAAACCCCTGTTTGAGCAAATATCTTTCCACATAGAAGAAGGAGATAAAATTGCCCTGGTGGCGAGGAACGGCTCGGGAAAATCCACCCTGCTGAAGATACTTGCGGGAAAAGAAATTCCCGACGAGGGAAAATGCTGGATCCATAAGGATGTAACCGTAGCGCTGTTCGACCAGGAGCCCGTGTTTGTGGAAGAATGGTCGGTGCTGGACAATATTTTTCACCACGATCACCCTACGTTAAACGCCATCAAGGCATTTGAACTGGCGGGAGAATCGGAAGACGCCGAAGCCATGCAGGCCGCCATCCTGCGAATGGACGAAACCGGTGGCTGGGATTTTGACACAAAAGTGAAACAGATCCTGGGAAAACTCAATATCCACAACCTGGCGCAAATCGTTGGGACCCTTTCCGGCGGACAGAAAAAAAGAGTGGCGCTGGCAAGGACCCTGATCGATATCGGGTTTGAGCACAAACATACCCTGCTCATCATGGATGAGCCCACCAACCACCTCGATGTGGAAACCGTAGAGTGGCTGGAACATTTTCTGAACCAGGAAAAACTGACCCTCCTGCTCGTAACCCACGACCGTTATTTCCTCGACGCTGTATGCAATGAAATATGGGAACTCGATGGCAACGACCTGTACGTGTACAAAGGCGATTATGAAAATTTCATAGAGAAAAAAGCTGCCCGCCAGGAGCAGCAGGCCGCATCCATCGACAAAGCGCGTAACCTTTACCGTAAGGAACTGGAATGGATGCGCAAACAACCCAGGGCACGCACCACCAAAAGTAAAAGCCGGATAGACAATTTTTACGAAGTGGAGGCGCGCGCCAAACAAAAGCTGGACGACCAGGAAATGCAACTGCAACTTAAAATGAGCCGGCTGGGCGGAAAAGTGATCGAACTCAAAAAACTGTACAAACAGTTTGGCGACCAGCAAATATTGAAGGGGTTCGATTATACCTTCAAGCGGGGCGAAAGAATTGGTATTGTTGGAAAAAACGGCGTCGGCAAATCCACTTTCTTGTCCATTTTACAGGAACAGGAAGCGCCCGACAGCGGCAAGGTGAATATTGGCGATACGGTGGTGTTCGGCTATTATTCGCAAACCGGGCTCCAGTACAAGGAAGACATGCGGGTGATAGAATACGTTAAAACCTTCGCAGAAAGTTTTCCCCTGGCGAACGGCGGCAGCCTCAGTGCCGCGCAGTTCCTGCAACTCTTCCTCTTCAATCCCGATCAGCAATACAGTTATATCAGCCAGCTCAGCGGCGGAGAAAAAAAACGCCTCTTATTGCTTACGATCCTTTTCCGGAATCCCAATTTCCTGATCCTGGACGAGCCCACCAACGACCTGGACCTGCCCACGCTTTCGGTGCTGGAAAATTTCCTCAGCGAATTCCAGGGATGCCTGCTCATTGTATCGCACGACCGTTATTTCATGGACCGGTTGGTGGATCATTTGTTTGTATTTGAAGGTGGGGGACAGATCAGGGATTTCCCGGGCAATTACAGCCAGTATCGCGTGTGGCAGCGCGAGCAGGAAATGATCCGCGAAACGCCGGCCGGCCAGCCCGCAAAACAGCAAGCGGAAACGGGTCAATCTGCAAAACAGAAAAAATTATCGTTCAAAGAAAAAAGAGAATTCGAGGCGCTGGAAGCCGACATCCCCAAACTGGAAAAAGAGAAAAAGGAGCTGGAAGAAAAACTGGCCAGCGGCAGCCTGGCCTACGCTGCCCTGCAGGAGATCACCCTGCGGCTGGGCGGCATTTCGCAAACCCTGGAAGAAAAAGAAATGCGCTGGCTGGAACTAAGCGAACTGGCGGGATAACCTGAACAGGACAGCCGCCAGCAGGCAGCTAGCGCCTACTACCAGCCAGGTTATACGAAATCCCTGCGCTTCGGCCAGTTGGGCGCATAGCATGGGGCCAAGGGTTTGCGCAGCCGACCAGGCCATGGTGTACAAAGCAGCATACTGCCCCCGGTTGTGGTGCTGGCTGCGGGCGATCCAGAAACTGTTCATAAAAGGCATGGAAAAAATCTCACCCATGGTTATCAGGAAAATCAGCAGCACCGCCTGTAAGAGTCCAATCGCGCCCAGCCCCAGCAACAGGTAAAATACTCCTACCAGGCCAACACCCAGCGCGATGTAACGAACCGGGTTTCTTTTCCCTTCGATTTTGTGGATCAGCACCATTTCCACCAGCACAATGATGATGCCGTTGAGCGCCATCAGGAAGCCGATCTGCGGCTCCGTAAAATGCAGTTCCCTGCGCAGGTATACCGATACATTGGTGAAGAGCTGGAAAAAGCAGGCGGCAAATACCGCAACCAGCAATATAAAATAGAGATAAGTGCGATCGCGGTAGGCGCTTTCTTTGGGAGCCGCGACTTCATTTGCCGTCTCTTTTACAACAGTTTGTTTCCCCGCATCTTTCAGCAGGCGCCACATAAGAATGGCTGCAAAGAAATTGGTAAAGCCATCGATCCAGAACAACCACTCGTAACTGAATTTGGCGATGATGCCGCCCAGGGCACTGCCCACGGCCCAGCCAAGGTTAATGGCCAACCGGTTCAGTGAATAAGAACGCGTGCGGTTTCCTGCACTGCTGTAATAAGCGATGGCAGTGGAGTTAGCGGGACGGAAAGCTTCGTTCACAAAACTCAGTAGGAAAGTAAAGATGCAGATCAGTGGTAGCTGCTTCATTTGTCCGAGTACACAAAAGAGCAAGGCGCCGCCGAAGAGCGCGATCAGTTGCACCTTAAAAAAACCGATGCGGTCGGTTACCCTGCCGCCTACATAAGCGCCCACGAAAGCGCCTGCGCCAAAACAACCGAATACAAAACCTGCCTGGCCAATGGAATAACCCATATCCGGACTGGTCATGTACAGGGTAAGAAAGGGAATAACCATCGTGCCGCTGCGATTGATCAGCATGATCATCGACAGCAGCCAGGTTTCCCTTGAAAGGCCGGAATAGGCATTCCGGTAAACAGATAAGGTCCTTGACAGCATAAGGGCACAAATATATTTTGTGCCCTTATCTTATGAAAAATCAATTAGAGAATTCAGGTATCAGGAGCCGAAAACTTTCTTCAGCAGGTCGTTTACGCGGGCGGCAGGATCTTTGCGGATCTTTTTCTCCTCGTCGGCCACATAATAAAAGATACCGCTCATGGCCTTATCCGTTACAAAGCCTGTGAGATCGGGGTTCACCGGCTTCAGCGAAAAACGGTTGTAGGTTTCAAAAACCTCTTTCCAGTATTTGGTGGCGCCGGTTTTCTGAAGAGCCGAATCGATCACCGGGCGAAAAGAAGCGGTTAGTTCCGGCGTGGTGGATTTTCTTAAATAAGCGGTGGCGGCCGTATCTGTTCCCTGCAGAATGGAGAGCCCGTCCTGCACCGTCATGTTTTTCACGGCATTGACAAAAATAGGCGCGGCCGATTTGGAGGCTTCTTCCGCAGCACGGTTCATGCTCAGGATGGCATCGTCTACCAATTTACCCATCCCCAACTGGCGCAGTTTCTGTTCCGCTTTCTTTGCCTCTTCGGGCATCAGTACTTTTACCGCGGCATCTTTAAAAAATCCGTCTGCCATGGAAAGTTTGTCGGCGCTTTTCTGAGCGCCCAGGGTCAGCGCCTCTTTGAGACCGGAAATGATCTCATCCTTGCTCAGGCCTGCACCGGCAGCGGAACCCGATTTACCCAGCAGGCCGCCTGCTTTTTTCAGGAGGCCACCGGTTGAGCTGTTGTCTGTTTGCGCCGAGGCGCTGTACAGGATTCCGATCGCAAGGGCACTGAGAATGATTTTTCGCATAGGGTTATTGTTTTTATATGAACGATAGGGTACAAAATAAAAGTATTTAACATAGTGCAGGAAGGTTCATTCAACAGTATTTATGTTAATTTCGACGCTCAAATTCAAGCTATGGTAAAACCCCTGCTCTGTTTATCTTTTGTACTCGCATTCGGGTCGCTGCAAGCCCAGACCAAGTCTGCCGCCAAACCCGGTTCAAAATCCGTACCGGCTAAAACCAAGTCCAGCATTGCGCCGGCCCCAGTTTTGAAAAATGCCAACGATTCTGTTTCCTATGCCATTGGCATGAGCCTGGCAACCTTCTACAAGGAACAAGGCATTGGACAGGTGAATACCGCCTGCGTGAGCCGGGCGCTCAACGACGCAATGAAAGGTGGCCCTACATTACTCACAGAAGAACAAATGAATATGAGTATTTCTAATTATCTCCAGCAATTGAAAAAGGAGAAAGCCGCCGCTGCCCGTGCAGCAGGAGAAGCTTTTCTGGCGCAAAACAAAACCAAACCCGGCGTGGTAACCCTTCCCAGCGGATTGCAATACCAGGTGATCCAGGAGGGAACCGGCCCCAAACCCACGCTTACCGACAAGGTGAAATGCCACTACCACGGAACCCTGATTGACGGAACTCCTTTCGACAGTTCGGTGGAACGCGGGCAGCCGGTCGATTTTCCCGTGAACGGCGTGATCAAAGGCTGGGTGGAAGCGCTCCAACTGATGCCCGTAGGCAGCAAATGGAAACTTTTTATACCGGCCGATCTCGCCTACGGCGACAACCAGGCAGGTGCCAGGATTGCCCCCGGATCTACTTTGATCTTCGACGTTGAACTGCTGGAAATCGTTCCCTAATCGGTTCCAGGAGGCATAAAAAAGCAGGCCGCCCCTTTCGGGTACGGCCTTTTTTATTTGGGTGAACGATCAACCTTATTCTGTGATCACCAGCTTCACTTCGTCGCTGGAACTGCTGCCTTTCTCGTCTGTAACGGCAAGGCGGAAAACATATTCTCCTTTGGAAACGCCGCTCACAGCAGTGATGGCTGCCTGGGGATTGACAATGGTAACCGGTTTGCCGGAAACCTGCACCCATTGGTAGCGGGAAATGATGCCATCGGGTTCGCGGCTGGCGGTACCGTCCAATTGGGCAAATTCATTGCTGCCAATCCGGATATCGGCGCCAGCGTTGGCGCTGGGAGGCAAATTAGCAGGCTTTTTTTCTGGATCTTTTCCGGGCAGTAGGGAGCCGGAAACAAAAGAAAGGATCAATATAACCGCTTTCATAGAGGGGGATTTTTGCTGTTGAAATAATAACGTACAGCTTACCCCATTATTATGCCAAACCATTTCCCCGGCAGCAACAGCCGGTGGATCTTTTCGTTCCGCTAAAAGGAAAAACTCTGTAAATATTTACTGATCAATTATTTACAGAGTTTTTTATGTTATTTAACAGCGTGCTTTCCGGCTGTTAATTTTTACCACTCACTTTCCTTTGTACAGGATCTCGTAATATTCATGCGCCATCCGGTTGCTTTCGAACTGGTAACGCACGTCGCGCATGCCGTTCTTTACCACCTGCCGCCAGGTATCGCGGTTATCGTAATACAGGGGCAATACCTGTTCTTCCAGCAATTTGTACAGCATATTCAGGTCGTAATCGTCCTGCTCCTGCGTATTCATATGGGCATAGTCGGCCTTGGGGATCACGAAGCCGTTGTTGCCGTGGTTTACAAATTCGGGGATCCAGCCATCGTCGGTGCTGAAGTTGGCGGCGCCGTTCATGGCTGCCGTCATACCACTTGTTCCGGACGCCTCCCTGGGTACCCGGGGATTGTTGAGCCAGAGATCAGCCGCCTGCTTGAGTCGCTTGGAAAGTGCCAGCTCATAACCAATCAGCACAGCCATATTCTTATGCTGCTTGCTCATGTGTACCAGGTGATTGAAATCGTTGATGGCCGGGTAATCCATCGGGTAAGGTTTTCCTGCCCAGATGATCTGCACCGGGTATTTGCTGTTCGCCAGCAGGCTGGTGAAACGGGCCTGGTCGCGGGTGATCAGTTCGGCCCGCTTGTAGCCCGCAAAACGGCGCGCCCAAACAATGGTGAACACATTGGGATCAAATACCTTCCCCGTTTGATCGGCAACAATTTCAAAAGCTCTTTTCTTCAGGTACATTTTCCGGTCGTCCCAGCCGCGGTCATTGCCTTCTTCCATAAAACGGTACAACTGCTTATCGGACCAGTAGTTCCAGTTTTGGGCGTTGGTGATGGAACGGATGGGGCAGATGCCCGGGTATTTCTCCCACATGGCCCGCGACACCACGCCGTGCAGTTGTGACACGCCATTGGCCAGGTGCGCAAATCGCAGGGCCACCAGGCTGTGGTTGAACTGGTCGTCCTGTATGCCGGTCAGGGCGCGCACTTCATCGAGCCCCAGGCCACAGAAATAACTCATCTTCTGGCAGAGATAAATATCATGTTTTTCGTTACCGGCTTCTTCGGGCGTATGGGTGGTGAACACCAGGCGTTTTTTTACTTCTTCCAGGTTGTTGCCAAATTTCCGGTACAGGTAAAAGCCGGCGCTGATGCCGTGGGCCTCGTTCAGGTGATAGAGGTCGGCATTGTAGTTCATTTCATCCAGCAGTTTGGCGCCGCCCACTCCCAGCAGGATGAACTGCGCCACTTTGGTGGCTACATTCGCATCGTACAGGCGGTGCGTAATGGTTTGGGAGACGTAATCGTTTTCGGGAAGATCTGTACTCAGCAGGAAAAGCGGAGCGGACTTGAAGGTTTCGGGATTGAGATAAAATACTTTTACCCAAACCGGATGGTCGTGTATGGAAATCTGGAATTTGATGCCGGTGTCTTCCAGGAAACTGTACTGTTTTTCCATCCAGGTTACCTGCAGGGTCTGGTCCTGGTTCCTGGCCTGGTCGTAATAGCCGTATTTCCAGAGGATGCCAATGCCGATCAGGTTTTGCCTGAGTTCATAGGCACTCCGCAGGTGTGAGCCCGATAAGAACCCCAGGCCTCCGCTGTAGATTTTCAGCGGCTGGTGAATGGCAAACTCCATGGAAAAATAGGCGACTTTCTTGCTATAATTTTCTTCGGTTTGGTAGGGTACTTTGAAATTTCTAAAACTCATGGCGGTCGGTTTCTGCTTCTATTGTGTAAAAATCACGCAAATTACTTCTTTTTGGGTTTAGGGGAAGTATTGCTTTTTTTCTTCCTGGTATAGCTTCCTTCAAAAAAACATTTGATGTCGCGGTATGAGCCACAACCTTCCAATTCTTTCATCCTGACGGTATTGCCGCTGAAGCTGAACTCGATGGCACAGGTACCGTTGCTTTCGGTAAAGCGCAGGGTATGCGCACCTGTAACAGTAGCGAGTCCTTTGATCTCACCGCGGCATTGTCCGTTGTCTTTTTCGAAGTGGACAAACACCTGCAGCGTCCCGGGTTTGCTTCCATCCCGGAAAGAAACGATGTTTCTTTTGTCCTGCGTATAATCGCCGGCCCATTTATGGGCGGCTTTGAGCGTATCGATGGGATTGACCAGGGGAGGCGGCTTCGACCGGTGGTCGTTCGACTCCGTTAATATGAGCGTGAAAAGGCCTTCCGGGTTGTAGACATACACTTTCTTGTTATAGATAAGCTGGCCATCACCACTGCGCTGACGAAGCAGGGTGAGGGTATAACGGCTATCCATATTGGCGATCTGCTGTTCGCCGGCTGCGGCCGGGCCATTCAACTGTACCAGGGGCAATCCTGTCACAAAGCTGTCTTTTTCAAAAACCAGCAACAGCGCTTCTCTTTTTGCTCCCTGGACGGCTTTCAGGAAAAGATAGGTCTCCGCGTCTTTGACCGTGTTGCGGGCCAGGGGATAGAACTGGGGTTTGGCGTCTTTGCCGAAAAAAGGACGCAGGAGACTGTCTGGCACAAAAAGTCCTATTGTTTTACCGGATATGCGCAGGGAATCGGCTGTTTTTTTGGCCAGTGTGGTATCGGTGAGCTGATAGGGAAGTTTCTGCTCCGGGAAATAGTTGATAAATGCCGTAAGATCCACCTCGTCTTCGCCGGTGGTCTGCTTTTTCTTTTGTGAACAGGCTGCCAGGAGCAGGATGATAAAAGCAAGCAGGACCCGGCTGTATCGATACATATCGCGCATTTCCATGAATCGCTAAAATAAAGCTCCTTTTCGATTCGGGCAGTGATTTTTACGACGATTTTTTTTAGATTTGTCTAAATATTTATTTAGATACATTGAAATATTCTACCAGTAAGGAAAATTATATCAAAGCCATTTTTCACCTGCAGCAGGATGAAGGAGTGGTGAGCACCAACGCGCTGGCCCGGCAGTTGCAAACGGCCCCCGCTTCGGTTACAGACATGCTGAAAAAACTGAAGACCCAGAAATTACTGCAATACCAACCTTATAAAGGGGTGAAGCTGAGCGCTGAGGGCCGCAAGCTGGCGCTCCAGGTTATCCGCAAGCACCGCCTTTGGGAATATTTCCTGGTAGAAAAGTTGCAGTTCGGCTGGGAAGAAGTGCATGAGATCGCGGAAGAACTGGAACACATCAGCAGCCGCAAGCTGATCGACCGGCTCGACCAGTTCCTGGGGCATCCAAGGACCGACCCGCACGGCGATCCTATCCCTGACAGCCAGGGAAGGCTGCCTGCTATCCGGCAAATTCCGCTGCTGGAGCTGCCGGTGGGGCAAAGCGGGGATATCGTCAGCGTGAGCAACCAGTCTACACCTATGCTGGAGCTGTTGCGCCATAACCGCATTTCCATCGGAACCCGGCTCAGCGTGCTGCAGCGTTTTGCTTTTGACAGGTCGCTCGAAATCAGCATTTCCGGTTCTTCTCCTTTCATCATCAGCGAGCAATTGGCCGCACACCTTTATGTAGCATATGATGCAACCCAATCCAAATGATGTTTCCCTGAGCGAAGTCCACAGTTCGGTGGATACCACCAACCGGAAAGGCTTCTGGAAAAAATTCCTCTCCTTCCTGGGACCCGCCTACCTGGTAAGCGTGGGCTATATGGACCCGGGCAACTGGGCCACTGACCTGCAGGGCGGCAGCCAGTTCGGTTATTCATTACTGTGGGTATTGCTCATGAGCAATATCATGGCCCTGCTCCTGCAAAGCCTTTCTGCAAGGCTGGGCATCGTAAGGGGGCGCGACCTGGCGCAGGCCAACCGCGAAGCTTTTCCGGCGCCTGTAAATGTGATGCTCTATATCCTGGCCGAAATTGCCATCGCCGCCACCGATCTCGCCGAAGTGCTGGGTATGGCGATCGGTATCCACCTGCTCACCGGCCTTCCGCTCATGGCCGGGGTAGCCATTACAGTACTGGACACTTTTCTCCTCCTCTGGCTGCAAAAGCTGGGCATGCGAAAAATGGAACTCTTTATCATTGGCCTGATCAGCGTAATTGCCGGTTCTTTCATCGTGGAGATATGGCTGGTGAAGCCGGTGCCGGGAGAAGTGATAACCGGACTTATACCCACTCTTCCCAATGACCAGGCGCTTTATATCGCCATCGGCATCATCGGCGCCACCGTAATGCCCCACAATCTTTACCTGCATTCGGCCCTGGTTCAAACCCGGAAGATCCGCAACAACGACAAGGGAAAGAAAAAAGCCATCCGCATGAACGTGATCGACAGCGCAATCGCCCTTAACCTGGCTTTTTTTGTAAACGCCGCCATTCTTATACTGGCGGCAACGGCTTTCCACAAAACGGGGCAAACCGAAGTGGCCCGCATCGAAGATGCCCACCGTCTGCTTGATAACCTGTTGGGAACAAAGCTTGCCCCTACCCTTTTTGCCATTGCGCTGATCGCCGCCGGGCAAAGCTCTACCGTAACCGGCACGCTCGCCGGACAGATCGTAATGGAAGGTCATTTGCAACTGCGCATCAATCCCTGGCTGCGCCGCCTTCTCACAAGGCTGCTCGCCATCCTGCCGGCCCTGATCGTTATCTATTTATATGGAGACGCCGAAGTGGACGCCATGCTGATCCTCAGCCAGGTGATACTGAGTTTGCAACTGGGCTTTGCCGTTATACCCCTGATCCATTTTGTAAGCGACCGCGAAAAAATGGGCATTCACCGGATTGGCCCCTATACCCGCCTGGCCGCCTGGATCGTTGCAGCGACCCTGGTTTACCTGAACCTCCGCATGGTATGGGCAGAAGCCAGCAGATACCTGGAAATGCAGCATCCCTGGTATACAAAAACACTCATTGCACTGGGGCTGCTTTTCCTGCTGGCCCTACTCGTTACCGTTATACTCTACCCGGCATTCCGCAAAAAGCGGGTACCCCTGCCCGTTGCCATACACTCCGACCTTAGAAGCCTGGAGATAAAACCCCTGCCCGTTTATGAAAGGGTGGCCATTGCACTCGAGTTCAGCCGCTTCGACAGCAAGCTGATGGCGCATGCCATGGCGCAGACCCGTCCCGGCGCCACGCTCATTCTCATTCATATTGTAGAAAGCGCCACGGCGAGAATGTATGGCAATGCCAGCGAGGACCTGGAATCACAACAGGATGCGCTGCAACTGGAGCACTATGCAGCCCAGTTGTCAAAACAGGGGTATAAGGCGATCACGAGGCTGGGACACGAGCAAAGGCATGCTGATATTGTGCGCTTCACCCGGGAAGAAAAAGCCGAGCTGCTCATTATGGGTGCACACCGTCACAAAGGCATGGAAGACCTGATCTATGGCGATACCATCAACAAGGTCCGGCACGATCTGCAGGTGCCTGTGCTGGTGGTAAACCTATGACCGCTGTTCGCGAAGCAGGTGTTTGAGCCGGCTGAAGGTTTCCGGTTTAATATTGAGGTAGGAAGCAATGTATTTCTGAGAAACCCGCTGCATCATATCGGGATGGCGGTTTACAAATTGCAGGAACCTGGCCCGCGGCGTAAGGCGAAGATGGGCAAGGTCGCGTATTTCCTTTTTGACATACATTTCCGAAACCATGAAACGGGCCAGGCGGTTCAGTTCGGGCATATCGTCAAACAAGCGGTTCATATTGTCGAAAGACAAGGAAAGCAATACCACGGGTTCCAGCGTTTCCAGGTAACAGGGGCTGGGCTTTCCGGTGAAAAAAGACAATTCGGAATGAATAAAATGTCCTTCCGTGGAGAGTTGGAGGGTGATTTCCTTTTTGCCGGCTACCTGGTATTTCCGTACCACTCCCTGCATGATGAGGTTGAAATGTGTATCGATTTCACCCGGCACCAGGAAATTCGTTTTCCGGTCGAAGCGACGTACGATGCAATAGGAAGAGAGTCGCAAAAAAGAATTGCGATCCATGCCGGTGTGGGAATTAATGTATTGAAATAGTCCCTGTATGGGTTTGGCATAGGCTTCCAATCCCGGGATCGTCCATTTTTCCATATCAATTATTGTCTGCTACCGTCACCAGTTTCTTAAACCGACTCAATGTTTCGGGTTTCATATCAAGCAGGGAAGCGATGTATTTCTGGGGTACCCGGTTAATCATCCCCGGCCTTTCCTGCAGGAACATCCGGTAGCGTTCGCCGGGTGTCTTTACCATCCTGGAAATATCCCAGCGCTCTTTGTACAGCAACCATTCCAGGATAATGAGCCGCCCCATCTTCTCAAAATTATAACTGTAATTGAAGAGCGTATCGAGTGAAGATTTGGTTATAAAAGCCAGTGTACAGGGTTCCAGTGTTTCCAGTACAAAGTCGGAAGGCACTCCGGTCAGGAAAGATACGCTGGAAGAGGCGAGATCTCCTTCCTGCGCCAGTTGAACAGTCACTTCTTCGTTGTCGCGGTAAAAATATTTTCGTATCAATCCCTTCTGAACAAAATACACCTGCTGCTCCATCTCTCCCAGCCGGGTCAATATCTGCCGTGGAAAGCAGGTAATATTCTGGACCTGCTCCCGGAGAAGCTTCTGCTCATCAGGGGTCAATGAAACGAACCCGGAAATATAAGACAGGACATCAAAAGACATGACCGGCTGCTTAGGAACGGATAAAGGTAACCTGCCCGGGCGGATTTTACATTTGTTTTTTTCCTCAATTGCCTTAGGTTTGCAGACTTCCATTATAAATCAACCGACTATGAGTAAGATTAAAGTAGCCAATCCCGTAGTAGAGCTGGATGGTGATGAAATGACAAGGATCATCTGGCAATTCATCAAAGACAAACTGATCCTTCCCTACCTGGAACTGGATATTAAATATTTCGACCTGGGCATTGAACACCGCGATGCCACGAACGACCAGGTGACCATTGACGCCGCCAACGCGATCAAAGAACATGGCGTGGGAATCAAATGCGCCACCATCACCCCCGACGAAGCCAGGGTGAAAGAGTTCAATCTCAAGCAAATGTGGAAAAGCCCGAATGGCACCATCCGTAACATCCTAGATGGTACCGTGTTCCGCGAGCCTATCGTGATCAATAATATTCCCCGCTTGGTAACCAACTGGACAGCACCCATCATTGTTGGCCGCCACGCTTTCGGCGACCAGTACCGGGCGACGGATACCGTCATCAAAGGCAAGGGCAAGCTCACCATGACATTTACGCCCGAGGGCGGCGGGGAGGCGCAAACCTTCGAGGTATTCAATTTCAAGGGCGATGGCGTTGCCATGACCATGTACAATACCGATGAAAGCATCATCGGTTTTGCACGGAGCTGTTTCAATATGGCCCTGAGCAAAAAATGGCCGCTGTATCTCTCCACCAAGAATACCATCCTGAAAAAATACGATGGCCGCTTCAAGGATATCTTCCAGGAAATCTATGAGAAGGAGTTCAAAGCTGCTTTCGAAACTGCGGGTATTACCTATGAGCACCGCCTGATCGATGACATGGTGGCCAGCGCGCTGAAATGGAACGGCAATTTTGTATGGGCCTGTAAGAATTACGACGGCGATGTACAAAGCGACACGGTGGCGCAGGGATTCGGTTCACTGGGACTGATGACTTCCGTGCTGGTTACGCCCGACGGGAAAACGCTGGAAGCAGAAGCTGCACACGGAACAGTAACCCGTCACTACCGCGACCACCAGGCCGGCAAGCCCACTTCCACCAATCCCATTGCTTCGATCTTTGCCTGGACCCGCGGACTTGCTTTCCGGGGTAAGCTCGATAACAACCAGGCCCTGATCGATTTCAGCAATGCACTGGAAGCGGTTTGTATAGAAACGGTTGAATCCGGCAAAATGACCAAGGACCTGGCAGTTTGTGTGCACGGCAATAAGGTGAAGCACGGCGAACATTTTCTGTACACCCAGGAATTCCTGGATGCCATTGATGAGAACCTGCAGAAAAAGCTGAAAGGTTGATTTTTATAAAGTGATATAAAAAAACGCTGGCTTCGGCCAGCGTTTTTTGTTTTACCTATTGGAAACCGGGACCGGTTTTGGTTGAACTGGTTTTGGTTGAACCGGGGTAGCCTGCACCGGGCGGGGGTTTACGGGAAGGCTTTGCGCTGCGCGGAGCATTTGCTGCTCCTGCTGGGCGATTTGGAGATCACGTTGGCGCATCATTTGCGCTTCTTCCTTCATTTTGTTAATTCGGATCATCGCGGCCTGTTTGTCGAACTTATGGGTAGCACTTGCAAGTCTCGCACTTGCCGCCGGATCCGGCACATGGACGCGGCGGTTGCTCTGTGCTTTCAATGAGATTGCAAACAATAGACAACCAAAAACAAAAAAGGCTTTTAATGTATGCTTTTTCATGAGGATTATTTTATACTTACCAATACGTTTATTTTACGAATACCATTGCCTGAATAATCGGCCAGGGCCTTGCCAATCACCTGACCTACACGAATTTTATCAGGATCACCTTTCATAGCTACGCCAGGTTGGGAGGAGGTTACCAGCAGGTCACCACGTTTGATAACGCCACCTTCCAGGTTCACTTTGGTGGGAATGACACCAATGACTCCCATAGGTACGCCATTCAGCGGGCCATCATTGGCAGCATCCATTTCAGTGAGCAACACGCCAGGCTTCGTGGCATATACGCCGGCAATCAGGGTGCTGTATGGTTTAGAGCTTTTTGCTACTTTACGATCGGAATCGGTAGATATCTCCAAAACGTCGCCAGGTTCGTAAGAAGAGGTGGTACCCTCCACTTCAAAATATTCTGCCACATCTGCTCCGGTGGTAACGGTACCTCCATTGAAATAACCTTTTCCGTTGCCATCTATACGGGCAACATGCACCCCGTTTTTCAAAAAGACGGCGGCATTACCCCCACCCGTTTGATTGCCAACGATGGCTGCGCCCGTAGAGGTTTCTCCCCAAACGCCGGTTCCAAGTTCGGATTCCCCTTTAACGCCTGCATAATTCCCATAATTTATACCAGTAATAGCAGCCGCGTTATCACCCACATTTGCTGCTATGATAGCTTCGCCATCGTCGTAGTTAACACCCATGATTGCGGCTGTACCGGGACTATTAACTTCAGACTCTATGCCGTTTGATTTATCATTGAAAACATACAACGCTGATTTAGTCGTATTTCCCTGGCTGAGTATTCTGACACCGTTTGCGTCGGCAATTGTGTTAAAAACTGCTGCTATGGATTTGTCTGAGGTAGAAACAAGACCATAGTTATTTGTCGACCTAAAACTTCCTCCATAACCATTTACGGATGATCCGTACATCCCGGTGCCAGTGCCGGCAGAGCTACCCATAACACCTACTCCATTGTAGGATTGCAACCCGTAAATCCCCATAGCTGTACTATTGTTTATGGTATTTATTCCGGAAAGTGCAGCGCCGGTATTGGTATTTGTAATTTGAAACAAGCTGCCTGTGCTGGCATCGCTGCCTGTAAAAGGCAGGGTCAGGGATCCGCCACCGCCACCTCCGGTGAGGTCGGCACCCGGCGCCCATTTTGTTCCGTCAAATTTGAGTACTTGCCCGGTGGTGGGAGCGGTTGTACCCACTGTAATACCGGCCAGTTTTCCAATGGTTGGATTGGGATAAGTTCCTGAAAGATCTCCCCCCGCAGCCCCGGATGGAGGCAGGCTGGTGGGAATTACACCCGGCGCCAGCTTGGCGGCAGTGATGGTAGCGTTGGCAATCTTAGCACCGGTAACAGATGCGTCGGCAAGTTTGGATGTGCCCACAGCCGCATCGGCGATTTTGGCGTTGGTTACAGCGTTTGCTGCGAGCTTATTCGCATTCACGCTGGCGTCAGCCAATTTGTTCGTCGCTACTGCGCCATCAGCGATCTTAGACGTCCCAATGGCCGCATCTGCGATCTTGGCGTTGGTGACTGCATTGCTGGCAAGCGCCGCAGCATCTACTGCACTGTTGGCGATGGTAGGATTCGGATAGGTTCCTGTAAGATCACCACCTGCTGTTCCGGAGACCGGCAAACTGGTAGGAATTACACCCGGCGCCAGCTTGGCGGCGGTGATGGAACCATCGGCTACTTTGGATGTGCTGATGGCAGCGTCTGCAATCTTGGATGTGCCTACAGCCGCGTCTGCGATCTTGGCGTTGGTGACTGCATTGCTGGCAAGCGCAGCAGCATCTACTGCACTGTTGGCGATGGTAGGATTCGGATAGGTTCCTGTAAGATCACCACCTGCTGTTCCGGAGACCGGCAAACTGGTAGGAATTACACCCGGCGCCAGTTTGGCGGCGGTGATGGAACCGTCTGCTACTTTGGAAGTGCCTATGGCAGCATCCGCGACCTTAGCACTGGTCACTGCATTCGCAGCCAATTTATTCGCATTCACACTGCCGTCCACCAACTTGGTAGTGCCTACTGCACCATCAGCAATTTTTGTTGCAGTAACGGCATTGGTATTGATCGTTGGGTTGGGATAGCTTCCTGCAAGATCGCCACCCGCGGTACCAGATACCGGCAAACTGGTAGGAATTACACCCGGCGCCAGCTTGGCGGCGGTGATGGAACCATCGGCCACTTTGGATGTGCTGATGGCAGCATCTGCAATTTTAGGAGTGCCTATCGCAGCATCCGCGACCTTAGCGCTGGTCACTGCATTCGCAGCCAGTTTATTCGCATTTACACTGCCGTCCGCCAACTTGGTAGTACCTACTGCACCATCAGCAATTTTTGTTGCAGTAACGGCATTGGTATTGATCGTTGGGTTGGGATAACTTCCTGCAAGATCGCCACCCGCGGTACCAGATACCGGCAGGCTGGTAGGGATCACACCCGGCGCCAGCTTGGCGGCGGTGATGGAACCATCGGCTACTTTGGATGTGCTGATGGCAGCGTCTGCAATTTTAGAAGTGCCTATCGCAGCATCCGCAACCTTAGCTGCACTTACCGCACCGTCAGCAATCTTAGCCGATGTAACCGCATTCGCATTAATGGTTGGGTTAGGGAAGGAACCAGTAAGATCGCCACCCGCTGTTCCGGAAACCGGCAGGCTTGCAGGGATCACACCCGGCGCCAGCTTGGCGGCGGTGATGGAACCATCAGCCACTTTGGATGTATTGATGGCAGCATCGGCTATTTTAGAAGTGCCAACAGCGGCATCCGCGATCTTGGAAGTGCCTATGGCGGCATCCGCAACCTTAGCGCTGGTCACCGCATTGGCTGCCAGTTTATTCGCATTCACACTGCCATCTGTCAGCTTTGCGGTACCAACTGCGCCATCTGCAATCTTATTTGCACTTACCGCACCATCAGCAATCTTAGCCGATGTAACCGCATTCGCATTAATGGTTGGATTAGGGAAGGAACCAGTAAGATCACCACCCGCTGTGCCGGAAATCGGCAGGCTCGTGGGGATCACACCCGGCGCCAGTTTGGCGGCGGTGATGGAACCATCGGCTACTTTGGAAGTGTTGATAGCAGCATCTGCGATCTTGGAGCTGCCTACCGCACCATCGGCAATCTTAGCCGACGTAACCGCATTCGCATTAATAGTAGGATTAGGGAAGGAACCAGTGAGGTCGCCACCCGCTGTGCCGGAAACCGGCAGACTAGTCGGGATAACACCCGGCGCCAGTTTGGCGGCGGTAATGGAACCGTCGGCCACCTGGGATGTGCCAACAGCGGCATCGGCTATTTTACCCGAAGTCACTGCCGCGTCATTTATTTTAGCGGTTGTAACGGCATTGTTCGCAATGGCTGCACTGCCCACGGCATTATTTGCCAGGGCGGGGTTGGGATAAGATCCGCTGAGTGCGCCACCTGCGGTTCCGCTGGGCGGCAAACTGGCCGGAATCACGGGAATCACACCCGGGGCCAGCTTATCGGCCGTAACAGCTCCGTCAGCAATTTTAGCTGTGCTGACAACCCCGGCTCCCAGTGTGGGGTTGGGGAAAGTGCCGGACAAATCACCGCCAGCCGCTCCGGTAGCACCGGAACCGCCCGATGGGATAACCCCCGGCGCCAGTTTAGCCGCGGTAATAGAACCGTCGGCAATTTTTTCGGTAGTAACCGCAGCGCTGCCGAGCTTCTGCGCGGTCACCGCTCCATTTTCCAGCTTCGCCGCACCAATGGCACCATCTTTTACAGTCGGATTGGGAAAAGCGCCGGCCAGGTCGCCGCCCGCCGCACCTACCGGGGAAGCGGTTTCGGCACGAAAGGCAAAAGGAACGCTGGTAAGAGGCATGGAGCCCATACTCACAAAATTGGTCCCGCCTTTGGGGTCCATCTCAATTTCAACGAATTTACCGGAAGCGCCGGCCCAGTTTACTCCATCGAGGCTACCACTGATATTGCTGGCGCCTTCGCTGCCGATGGCAGTGGAGAACAGGCCAAACTGGTTAGTGGTTACCGTCCTTCTTTCCGAATACACCACGGTACCGGTTGCCGACCCCTCACGGATCGAAAAACGCAGGCTGATGTTCTGGTTGGTCAGGGCAGTTCCGTAAGCGTTCCGCGCAATTCCCTGATAATTAATCTGTTTTGGCACCTGAGCTTTCAGAGATGTGCATAAAAACAGGCCTACCACGAAGGGCATAACTTGTTTTATCATTGGATTGGATTTAGTATAATTGATTAATTGGTCTTGATGATTTTATAACCTCCCTTGCGAACAGTTCCCCCTTTCAGCGGCTCCAGTTCCACGTAGAGAAAATAATTTCCGGCTGCCAGGTTGGACATGTTAAAGGTCTCTGTCAGTCCATAGCCGTAATACGCGAGGGATCGCTGGCCAAGCCGCTCGCCCTTCGCTGTAAACAACATGCATTTCAGGTTACCAGGCTGGTTTACCGAAATCTGTACCTGCAACTGGGTCTTGACGGGATTAGGCAGGATCTTTACCTCATCATGCGAAAAAACCGGCTCATCTGAAACGAAGAGCAGGCCATCCTGGTTGGGCTGCAGCAGCCCCTGTGTTAACATGAAGACTTTGGAACCGGCAACTCTTGTATCGATGCGCGCCAGTTCCCCCAGGCTCCAGTCCACATACAATACATCGTTTTTGAAAGAGCCTCCAGCGGCGTTGTTCACGGCGGTACTGGTATTGTCCTGTGCATGGGCTCGGGCATGCAGCAGCAAAAGGGTTAGGGGCACCAGCAGCCTGGTTGGACGTACGATCATTCTATTGGATTTTAGGACTGCATTTCCCGGATACAACATCGCGGGAATACGGTCGTCCAAACCCATAACGCCAATCGCCTGTAAAAAATTTTAACGGCCCCCTATGTTTTTTATAAACTACGAATAAATGAAAAATATCATTAAATATTTGTAGATATATATGATAATCATTAAGATATTACAATTAATAAATTTTAATTGAACGATTAAAATAAGAAGATAGATTGCCTTGCATCCCTCAGAGCTACCAAATACTGGCTGTAAACCGGGGCCGGTCAGGAGAAACAAGGCAGAGAGGAAACGGGAATACCAAAGGCCGATAGTACAAATCCGGCTGGCGTACCGGAACTGCAAACGAAAAAGGCCACCCTGTTACCAGGACGGCCTCTGACGATTGCTTGCCATATGAAAATCTTACTTTTTCAGAGAGTCAACTTTGGCTTTAGCGCTGTCAACTACGGCAGAAGCAGTAGAATCAATAACAGCTTTAGCACTGTCAACTGTAGCGGTAACAGCTTCGTCAACTGCTTTTACTGCAGAATCAGCAGTAGCTTCAGCAGAAGTTTCAGCAGCATTGTTACAAGCAGTTGCAAAGGCGCCAATAGCCAGAACGAGGAGGATCTTTTTCATGTGAGATCTGTTTTTGAATGAATGATTTGCTTGTTAATACAGGAATCGGGAAAAGGTAACCCCGCGTTTCAAAAAAATTTCGGCACTTATTTACGGGTTACTATTCGTTATTTTAGGTATTAAATATCGTAGTGTGCGTACAGACCCATCGGACAGGGAATTATTAAACAGATTGGCCTTAAGAGACAAGGAAGCAACCGAAACCATCTATAAATCTCATTACCAGATGGTGCAATCGATGATCCTGGCAAACAATGGTAGCATAGACGATGCCCGCGATGTTTTCCAGGAAACCATGATGGTGCTGTACGACAAGGCCAGGTCAGGTGATTTTGAACTGAACTGCCAGTTGAAAACATATATATATTCTGTAAGCAGAAGATTGTGGCTCAAAAGATTACAGCATTTACAGAAATATTATAATGATACAAACAACCTGGCAGAAACCGTTCCGGTGGAAGACGACCTGGAACGCTCGGAAGCAGCGCAGCAAGCCTTTATTCACATGGAAAAAGCCATGATGGGCCTGGGAGAACCCTGCCGCAGCCTGCTGGAGGCCTACTACCTGAAGAAAAAGAATATGGCGGAAATCGCGGCCAGTTTCGGCTATACCAATGCCGAAAACGCGAAGAACCAGAAATACAAATGCCTTAACCGATTGAAAAAACTGTTTTTTGCCCAATACAAAACCCAGTAGCATGACCGAAGATGTACAATTGTTGGAAGCTGTGGAACGCTATCTCCTGGGAGAGATGTCTGCCGATGAGCGTCATTTTTTTGAAGAACAGCGCAGGGCCCGTCCCGAACTCGACCAGTTGGTGGTAGAGCACAGCCTCTTCCTGCAGCAGATGGATACCTACGGCGACCGCAAAGCCATGAAAACCCTGCTCGCCGACACCCATCATCAGCTCCAGGAAAACGGCGAGATCAAAGTAACCATGCCCCGCGTCCGCTTTTTACAGGCCGTGGACAAATACAAACGCGTTTTTGCCGTGGCGGCCTCCATCGCCGGGCTCACCGCCCTGGCCATCAGCGGACTGGTCACTTATTTCAGTCCCAAGAGCAACCCGGTAGAGATCGCCCTGCTGAAAAAAGAGATCAATGCCGTAAAAATTTCGCAAAAAGAAACCCAGAACCAGATCAATACCATCACCCTGCCACAGACTGAAAACCGCCCGGTTAAGCCTGCCGACCCGGGTAAGTTCGGTGGCACCGGTTTCCTCATCGATGGCCGCGGTTACCTGGTTACCTCCGCGCACGTGGTAGCCAAGGCCGATTCAGTATACATCGTCAACGCCAAAGGCGAATATTTCAAAGCCCGTACCCTGCATGTGAACGATCATACCGATATCGCCATCCTGAAAATTGTGGACAACCGCTACAGCCCGGTGCCCCGCCTGCCCTACAGCATCCGTGCGGGCCGTGCCGACCTCGGCGAACAGATCTTTACCCTGGGTTATCCCCGCTCCGAAATTGTGTACAACGAAGGTTACCTCAGCGCAAAAACCGGCTTCAACGGTGATACCGCAGCCTACCAGCTCGCCATCTCCGCCAACCCCGGCAACTCCGGTGGCCCCATTTTCAACCAGTCGGGCGAAGTGATCGGCGTACTGAGTGGCAAGCAACTGACCGCTGAAGGCGTGGTGTTCAGCAGCCAGAGCAAAAACATTCTCCGGGCGCTGGATTCCCTGAGATCCGACAGCAGCAATATCTCCATCCGCCTGCCCCAGCACTCCACCTTAAAAGGAGTGGACAGGGTACAGCAGATCAAAAAGATCGAAGACTGCGTATTTAACGTAATGAGTTATTAACCCTTTCTCAGCCCCAGAGGCTGGTAGGGTACTCCCCTTTTTCCACCAGGGCATCCAGGCTGGCCTGCACACTGGGTGCATCTTCCTTATAGGTCACTCCAAACCAGGAACTGCTGGTCGGGATCACCGGGATTACGCCCAGGCCTGATTTGGTGAACTGGTCCGCCACGATCGGGATAAAAAATTCCGCCTTGAGGTTCTCGCGGTTGGCAGCTACAAATTCATCGAACATCTGCTGGCTGATGGCAAATACAGAGGGGTGAAAACACCAAAAATTCATGGAAACGCTGGAATCCAGCGGAAGCTCCCGCGGCTCCTGGTTGTCATCGCAAACAATTTGGCCGTTCTGCAGCGAAATATTCAACCGCTCGGCAATGGAAGAAAGGTTTCCTTTCGTATCCACCTCGCACACGCCCCTGTTCACGGTGCCGTGCTCAGAGAGCGTTTTCAGCAGTTCGTAGCCAATGATGCTATAGGTTTTTTCGTTGCAGCCCTCTTTACAAAAAGCCGCTGCTTTTTCAAATGCATCGCGCCCGTAAAAATCGTCGGCATTGATCACCGCAAAGTTTTCCTTAACCGCCGTTTTGGCGCAGAGCACGGCGTGCGCCGTACCCCAGGGCTTGGTGCGGCCTTCGGGAGCAGGACCGTCTTTCAGAAAGGCGTTCATATCCTGGAACACATATTCCACGGCAATCCGGCCTTCCAGCTTGCTGCCGAAGATCTCGCGGAACTCGTTCTCAAACTCCTTCCGTATGATAAATACCACTTTTCCAAAGCCGGCCCGGATGGCATCATAGATGGAATATTCCATGATGGTTTCTCCGCTGGGTCCAAAGGACTGGATCTGCTTCAGGCTTCCATAACGGCTAGCCATACCCGCAGCAAGGATCACAAGGGTTGGTTGCATTCGACTATTTTTGTTTTCGGGCACGAATATAAATGATCCATATGAATTTGAACCTGCGACCCGATCTCGTGAAGGCGGAGCCGCTGCCGGGCTTTGCCGGTCAATCGGTTGCGGTAGATTGCCTGCGCCTCGACCGCCTGCACCCGGTGGTATCGGGAAACAAATGGTTCAAATTACAGGGCTGGCTGCAGGCATCCGCTGATCCGCCGCCCCGGGCACTGCTTACTTTCGGCGGCGCCTATTCCAACCATATCCTGGCCACGGCTTATGCCGCAAACAGCATGGGCCTTTCTTCCATTGGCATCATAAGGGGCGAAGCGCAGGAACTCAACAGCATCACCCTCCGCGAAGCAGCATCGCTGGGAATGGAGATCAGGCCAGGCAGCCGCACCGCCTACCGCAACTTCCAAAACGATCCCGCTGCCATCCCTGGTATCCCGCCGCAAACCCTCATCATCCCCGAAGGCGGAAGCGGTTTGCCCGGCATTCGCGGCGCAGCCACCATCCTCGACCTCCTGCCGGAGAGGGCGGCCTATTCGCATATCTGCCTGGCGCTGGGCACCGGCACCACGCTGGCGGGAATCCTCCAGGCCTCGGCCCCACACCAGCAGGTCATCGGCATCAGCAGCCTCAAAGGCAAAGACGCCTTCACGCCCTGGCTCCGGCAACGCTTTCCAGAAGCCGCCAGCCGTTGCCACATTTTTATGCAGTATCACGGCGGCGGTTATGCGCGGTTCGATCCCGAATTGCTTGGGTTCATGAACAGCATCTATAGAACATATGGCCTTCCCACCGATTTTGTTTATACCGCAAAAGCACTGCTGGCACTGCAGCGGCTGGCACAGGAGAACTATTTTCCGACGGGCGCAAAACTGCTCTTCATTCATACCGGCGGCCTCCAGGGCAACCGGGGACTTCCGGCCGGAAGCCTGATTTTTTTATAGGGCAGGAATGGGTCTGGCTTATATTTGCCCCCAATGGAACGGAACTATGGAAATTATTCCAGGTGCATCCTGGTTGGGCTTGCCTGCCTGCTGGCTACTGTAACAGTTGCACAGGACACCCTCCCTTCTTTTTCCGCCGTCCGGAAACCGGGTAACAAGGTCCTGGTGAGCTGGACAAACCCCTATGGCACCAGGATCCGGCAACTCAGCATCCAGCGCTCGCGCGATAGCCTGCGGCAGTTCAAATCCATCATTTCACTTCCCGATCCAACCGTACTGCTGAACGGGTATGTCGACACCAAATCGCCCGACACCCTGCAGTTCTATCGCATCTATATACTATTGGACAGCGGCCGTTATGTTTTCAGTCCGGCTAAAAAGCCAGTCAAATATGTGCCGCCACCGCCCGTCGCCAAGGCAGAAAAGCCTAAAACGCCGCCGCCGGGTTACAAACCCCCGCGCCCGGTGCTTACGGATGAAGAACTGAAAGCAGAAGCCGCAAAGAAAAACCCAACCAGCCAGCCGGCGCAAAACAAGCCGGAACCGGGCGCCCGCAAGGAACAGGTCCAGGAAAAACTGAACCAGTCCCAGCAGGAAAAAGAAAAAACGACGCCACCCGCCACCGGCAATAAAGTACCGGAAACAGCGCCGCCCGTGCTACCACCGGTAGAGAATAAGCCAGCCCCTGCCCTTCCGCCGCCGGCCCTGCCCGAAAAAACCTACCAGGTAAAAAGAGGCGACACCCTCAAGTCGCCCATCCTCGAATCCGCCCTGAAACGGTTCCGCGATTCCATCACGCTCAAAACAAAGGACACACTGGTATCGGTGGTCAACGATACGCTTATCATCCGGCCCTTCGTTGCCAAGGAAGTGTTCAAAACTTCCAAATACGTGTTCACCGACAAATCGGGACTGCTGCACATAGAACTGCCCGACGCCACCCGAAAGGCTTATAAAGTGCGGTTCTATGAAGAGAACAAGACCTTTCTTTTTGAAGTGAAGAACATCCGCGACCAGGTGCTGCTGCTCGATAAGGCAAATTTCGGGCACGCCGGCTGGTTCCTGTTTGAATTGTATGAAGACGGTGATTTGAAGGAAAAGAACCGTTTCTTTATCGGCCGGGATTTCTAACCCGGATATTATACCGGTAAGGCGGCTTCCTGCAAACGCACGTCAAATACCGCCTCAAAATGTTTCTTAAGAAGGGCCACTGCTTCGGCATACACTACCGGCCCGCCCAGTTCCTGCTGCAGCGAAGTGACTGCCTTCTGCTGGATGCCACAGGGGATGATGTAATTGAAATAATCGAGGTTGGTATTCACATTGAACGCAAAACCGTGCATGGTGATCCAGCGGCTGCAGCGCACACCGATGGCACAGATCTTTCTCGCCCTGCCCGGCACCAGCGGATCCAGCCACACCCCGGTTTCGCCCGCCGAGCGGTCGCCCTTCAGGCCATAATCGCCCAGCACCCTGATCACTACTTCTTCCAGGTTGCGCAGGTAGCGCCCAATATCGGTGGTAAAACGTTCCAGGTCCAGGATGGGATAACCCACTATTTGCCCGGGCCCGTGAAAAGTGATGTCGCCGCCGCGGTTGGTGTGGAAAAAAGAAATCCCCTTCTCGCGGCGCGTGTCCTCATCGATCAGTACGTGTTCCATTTTGCCGCTCTTGCCCAGGGTGTACACAGGCGGATGTTCCACCAGCAACAGGTGATGGGCGGTGGTGGCGGCAGCGGCCTTGGCGTCGAGATTGGTTTTCAGGAGGGCTTCCTGGAAATCCCAGGCCTCCCGGTATTCCATTTCCCCCAGGTCGCGGAACAATACTTCTTGCATCCTGCAAAATTAGCGCTTGCACCACCTATTTTTGCCAAAACCCGGAAATCATGTCAAGCGCCACGGAACTGGACGAACTGGAAGAACAACAGGAGTCTTCGGAGGACCTCTATGAAAGGCATGTATTCCGGATCGATCCCGGCCAGGAGCTGATGCGCATCGATAAATTCCTGGTAGGACGCATTGAATACGCCACCCGCAGCAAGGTGCAGAAAGCCATCGAAGGCGGCCGCATCCTGGTGAACGGCCTCGCCACCCAGAGCAATTACAAGATCCGGCCCAACGACGAAGTGGTGGTCTACAGCCACCAGGAGAAAAAGGGCGAACACATTGTTCCCCAAGCCATTCCGCTGAACATCCATTACGAGGACAAAGATATCCTGATCATCAACAAGCCCGCCGGCCTGGTAGTGCACCCCGCCAGCGGCAACCCCGACGGCACCCTGATCAACGGCGTAGCCTGGCACCTGCTGCAGCAGGACCCCTCCATTACGGAAGAGAACCTGCCGCGCTTTGGCATGGTGCACCGCATCGATAAGAACACCAGCGGACTCATGGTGCTGGCGAAGACCGACCGGGCCGTCAGTTCTCTTGCCCGCCAGTTCTTCGACCATACGGTGTACCGCCGCTACATCGCCCTGGTATGGGGCGAACCGGAGGCCGACGAAGGCACCGTGGTGGCGCATATCGGCAGGCACCGGCGTTTCCGCAAACTCTTCGACGCCTACCCCGAAGGAGAATATGGCAAAGACGCCATCACCCATTACAAGGTGCTGGAACGTTTCGGTTATGTGACACTGGTAGAATGCCGCCTCGAAACCGGCCGCACCCACCAGATCCGCGTACACATGCAGCACATCGGTCACCCGTTGTTCAACGACGATTTTTATGGCGGCGACCGCATTGTAAAGGGAACCGTTTATACCAAGTACAAGCAATTCGTGGAGAACTGTTTCCAGATCTGCCCGCGGCAGGCGCTGCACGCCAAGAGCATTGGCTTCAAGCACCCGGGCACCGGTGAGCCGGTACTTTTTGAATCGGAACTGGCGGAAGACATGGCCGCCGTAATTGAGAAATGGCGGCGCTATACGCAGGCCCTGCGTAAATAGACGCGGCGCCGCAGGTCAGGGCCGCAGGTCAAATACAGTAGCAGTGAAAACGCCGGTCTCTCTTTTTTTGAAAGCCATTTTCCAGGTACCCGTATAACGGATCAGGGAGGGAACCAGCAGTTCGCCGGCCTTGCCCATCTCCACCTCCATCTGCACGTCAAAATCGTATACGCCGGCATCGTAACGCAGATCGTAACTGCGCCCGAGGATGCGCATGTCGGCAGGATCAAACCAGGTGATAACCGAATGGATCACGATATCGTCGCGCTCAGAAGCGTTGAGGTCTTTTCTTTCTGCGATCCGGAACACATAGGCGTTCTGTCCTTTGAAATTCCCCATATCGATCTCAAAATCGTAACGGTCCGATTGTGGCGGGTCGTAAATATTGATGCGTTCGCCAATAAAAGGAATGCCGGGGATCTTCCGCCCGGGGTTGAAGAAAAGCATTTTGAGCTGCTCCTTGTGTTTTTCTATCCCCTTTTTTCCGCGCGTGCTGAGCTCAGCGGCTTTCACCGAATTGTCCTCTCCGCAAATAGTGCCGTCGGTAAAAAAAAGTCCTGCGTACATTTCAACCGTATAATAATTCCAGTCGCCTTTCCTGTCGCGGATATCACCTCCCGGTTTTTCCTCCACTACCTCCATGCTGCGGCAACCGTTCGCAAAATGCTGGCGGGTGCGACTTTGCAGTGATGCTTCCACCACGCCCTTTTTATTGAGCATGCGGATATCGTTAAGCGCCGTATAATTGAGCTCGCGCAGGTTTTTAAAAGCACGGTAAAAACTGGTATCGACCTGGATGCGCCGGATAAAAGAAGGCACATCCATATTGCTGCGTACCACCACTTCGCGCAGCGTCACTATTTTGGCATCCACGGTTACCGTAGTGTCCTGCGCATAGGCGCGCGCAACCAGCAGGCATAAAAAAACAAGTCTTTTCACTTAACGGGGAAAAAGCATGCGATAATCCACTTTCACCTTACCCTTGCTGATATCATCGAGCTTTCCTTTCAGCAACTTGCGTTTCAGCGGTTTGATGTGATCGATGAACAGTTTGCCTTCGATGTGATCGTATTCGTGCAGGATCACCCTGGCCGTGATGCCGCCGAAAGTGCCCGACTGCGGCTGGAAATTTTCATCCACCCATTCGAGGGTAACGGTTTCGGGACGCAGCACGTCTTCGCGTATTTTGGGAATGCTGAGACAGCCCTCGTTATAAGGCCAGGGCTCGCCGTCGAGCTCGGTGATGTGCGCATTGATAAAAGCCTGTTTCACTCCCTCGTCGCCGGGGTATTCTTTTTTTTCGTCTTCTTCGAGGTTCTCGATGATCTGTATGCTGTCCACCACGAAGATGCGGATGGGGCGGTTCACCTGCGGCGCGGCCAGCCCCACCCCGTTGCTGTTGTACATGGTTTCCCACATATCGGCCAGCAACTGCGACAGTCCGGGATAATCGGGACCTATATCTTCCGCCACCTGGCGCAATACGGGATGACCATATGCAACAATGGGTAATATCATGCGTTCAGCCTTTTAGGATGGGCAAAGGTAGGAAATGTTCAGCTACGGGCGGCAAGCCATTCCTGCAACAGGATGGTGGCGGCGACCTGGTCTACCAGGGCCTTGTTGCGGCGGTCCTTTTTTTTCAGACCCGATTCCAGCATGCTCTGTTTCGCCATTTTGGAAGTATAGCGTTCGTCCACGCCCTGTATGGGCATAGTAGGAAAATTCTTTTTGAACCGCTGCACAAAAGCTTCCACCAGCGGTGTGGCATGCGTGGGCGATTCGTCCCAATTTTTGGGTTCACCGATCAGCACCAGTTCCACCGCTTCTTCGCTGAAATATTTTTTCAGGAAAGCCATCAGGTCGCGGGTTTCCACAGTGGTGAGCGCGCTTGCAATGAGCTGCAGCGGATCGGTCACGGCAATGCCGGTTCTTTTCCCGCCGAAATCGATGGCCATGATCCTGGGCATAGTCTTGCTTTAAAAAAGATGGGGTAAGAAAAGGTCGGCGATCACCAGCACGGCGAAGACCACGCTGGCAATGCCGTTGGCCGTCATGAAAGCGATGTTCACGCGCGACAGGTCACCTGGTTTCACCAGGGAATGCTGGTACACGAGCATGCCCGCAAAAACGGCCACGCCTAACCAGTACCACCAACCGAAATGTCCCGATACGCCGGCCGCCACCACGCAGGCGGCGCTCAACAGGTGCAGCAGCTCCGATACGCGAAGCGCCTTTTTGCCGCCCAGGGCCGCAGGAATGGAATGCAGTTCCTGGCTCCGGTCGAAGGATTCGTCCTGCAGGGCGTAAATGATGTCGAAGCCGCTCACCCAAAACACTACGGCAAAGGAAAAAAACAGGGGCAGCGGGTCGAACCTGGCGGTGAGCGCCAGGTAAGCGCCGATGGGCGCCAGCGATAAGCCGAGGCCCAGCACCAGGTGGCAGAGCGCGGTGAATCTTTTGGTATAGCTGTAGCCCAGCACCACCAGGAGTGCCACCGGCGACAGGTAAAAGCAAAGCGGGTTGATGAACCAGGTGGTCAGCACAAAAAGCAGGCTGCTGCCCACAGTAAAGAGCAGGGCGCGGTTGGCGCTGATGATGCCGGCAGGGATTTCGCGGATGGCCGTGCGCGGGTTGGCGGCATCAAATTCCCGGTCGAGGTAGCGGTTGAAAGCCATGGCGGCGCTGCGGGCAAACACCATGCATAGCACTACCAGCAACAGTTTGATCAGCCAGGCCGAGGGCGGCAGGAAATTCCACCCGATCGCTTCGTTGAGCGAATGCACAGCTCCCGTTTGCCGGCCCGATACCGCCAGGAAAAACCCGATCATGGCGAAGGGCATCGCAAAAATGGTATGCGAAAATTTGATGAGGCTGAGGTAATTCTTCACGGCAGACATGGCGCAAAATTACATCAGAAACGATCCCGTACCAGTTCCCACAGAACAATTCCCGCGGCAACCGATATATTCAGGGAATGTTTCATACCCAGTTGCGGAATTTCAATGCAACCATCGCAGGTGCTAACCACGCGCTGGTCCACGCCGTTCACTTCGTTGCCGAAAACCAGCGCAATCTTCTCCCCCGGCTCCGGTGCCGTTTTTTGCAGGGGCAACGATCCCTGCGCCTGCTCCACGGCATAAATGCCATAACCCTGTTCCTGCAGGCGGCTTGTGGCTTCCAGTACATCCGCAAAATATTCCCAGCACACCGTTTCCGTGGCGCCCAGGGCCGTTTTCTGGATATCGCGGTGGGGCGGCACCGGCGTAAAACCACAGAGACAAACCGACTCCACCAGGAAAGCGTCGGCGGTCCGGAATACGCTGCCCACATTGTGCATGCTGCGGATATTGTCGAGTACCACCACGATGGGAAATTTTTCGGCCCGGTGAAATTCTTCCTTTGTTTTTCGCTGCAGGTCCTGCATCGATTTTTTCAGCATGGCGCAAAGATACCATACATTTGATGCTTATTTTTCCGAGCATGTCGAAATCCGCCGCCGATACCCCCCTGATGCAGCAACACAAAGCCATCAAGCAGAAGTATCCCGACGCCGTGCTGCTTTTCAGGGTGGGCGATTTTTATGAAACATTTGGAAGCGATGCCATCATCGCCAGCGAAGTGCTGGGCATTACGCTTACCAAAAGGAATAATGGCGCGGCCGCTTCCTCTGAGCTGGCCGGGTTTCCCCATCATGCCCTCGATACCTACCTGCACAAACTCGTCAAGGCCGGCTACCGCGTGGCCATCTGCGACCAGCTTGAAGATCCCAAACAGGCCAAGGGCATCGTGAAACGCGGCGTTACGGAAATGGTTACCCCGGGCACTACTACCAACGAAAAGCTGCTCGACTTCAACGCCAATAATTTCCTGGCATGCCTGCATTTTGCGGAGGAGGACCGGTTCGGCCTTTCCTTTCTTGATATATCCACCGGTGAATTTTTTGCTGCGGAAGGCGACCGCGAGTATGCCGACAAACTCCTGCAGAGCTTCCAGCCCGCAGAGATCCTTTTCCAGCGTCACCGCCAGAAACAATTCAAGGAATTTTTCAGCAACCGGTCCTATACCTATACCCTCGACGAATGGGTTTTCCAGGAACAATATACGCGCGAGCTGTTGCTGAAGCAGTTCCAGACCCACAGCCTCAAAGGGTTTGGCGTGGAAGACCTGTCGCTGGGCCTGGTGGCCGCCGGCGCCCTCCTCCACTACCTGAAAGACACGGAGCACCCGCACCTGCAGCACCTGCACGCCGTGCAGCGGATCGACCGCTCCGATTTCCTATGGATGGACCGTTTTACCATCCGCAACCTGGAGCTGATAGGCGGATCTACCGGTGAAGGACACACGCTGTTGAAAGTGATGGACCAAACCGTATCGCCCATGGGCGCCCGGCTCCTTAAGAGATGGATGGTCTTTCCCCTGAAAGACAAAACCCGGATCGACGAACGCCTCGACCTGGTGGAATACCTGGTGGGTGAGGTAGACCTGCGCCAGCAACTGCTGCAACAGATCAGGGCCTGTGGCGACATTGAAAGACTGGCCAGCAAAGTGCCCATGAAAAAAACAGGCCCGCGCGAAGTATTGCAGCTTGCCCGCGGCCTGGTGCAGGTGGCAGCCATGCAAACGGCCTGTGGAGAAAGCAGCAATGCTTACCTCAAAAGGCTGGCATCCACACTCGATCCCTGCAGCGGCCTGGCTACGCGGATCCTGCAGGAGCTGGTGGAGAACCCGCCGCCTACGGTGCAGAAGGGCAACTTCGTTCGTCCCGGTGTATCTGCAGCACTCGACGAGTTGCGCAACATTGCCAGTACCGGCAAAGAATACCTTGCCCGCCTGCAGCAGGAAGAAGCACAGCGTACCGGCATCAGTTCTTTGAAGATAGGCTTCAACAATGTGTTCGGTTATTACCTGGAAGTAACCAATTCGCACAAACAGAAAGTGCCCGGCCACTGGATGCGCAAGCAAACCCTCGCCAATGCGGAACGGTACATCACACCCGAATTAAAGGAATACGAAGAAAAGATCACGGGTGCGGAAGATAAAATAGCCCGACTGGAAGCAGAGATCTTCGACGCCCTCCTGGAAGAATTGCAGGGTCACCTCTCTCCCATCCAGACCAATGGTAATGTAGTGGCGGTGCTCGACTGCCTGCTCTGCTTTGCGCAACTGGCCCTCAGCAACCAGTATCGTCGGCCGCACCTGCACGAGGAGGCCGACCTGCACCTGGTGGCCAGCCGTCACCCGGTGATTGAAAAACACCTGCCGCAGGGAGAAGTCTATATCAGCAACGACATTGTGCTGAACAAAACCGACCAGCAGCTCATTATCCTCACCGGTCCGAATATGAGCGGTAAGAGCGCCCTGCTGCGACAGGTGGCCCTTATCACCCTCATGGCACATATGGGTTGTTTTGTGCCGGCTACCGAAGCGCGCATACCCATTACCGATAAGATCTTTACGCGCGTGGGCGCATCTGACAACCTCAGTGGCGGCGAGTCCACTTTCATGGTGGAGATGAATGAAACCGCGAGCATTCTCAACAACCTGACGCCGCGCTCCCTGGTCATTCTTGATGAGATCGGTCGCGGCACTTCCACCTACGATGGCATTTCCATTGCCTGGAGCATTGCCGAATACCTGCACCAGTGTGTGCAGCAGCCCCTCACGCTTTTTGCCACCCACTACCACGAGCTGAATGAGCTGGAAGAAAAGTGGCCGCGGGTACGCAACTACCACATCACCAACCGCGAGTCGGGCAATAAGATCATCTTCCTGCGCAAGCTGGCGCCGGGTGGCAGCACCCACAGCTTTGGCATCCATGTAGCGCGCATGGCAGGCATGCCACCTTCACTGATCGAGCGCGCCAACGAAGTGCTGGCCCACCTCGAAGCCAAGCCGGTTTCGGATATGCCCGGGGGTGAGGATGCTCCCGCCGCGCTGCCCCGGCAGGTCACAGGCGGCAAAGAGGTGCGCGAAAAAATGAAAGAGATGGACGGGCCGCGCCTGCAGCTTTCTATCTTTGATGTGCATTCACAAACCTTTGAAGGCATCCGCCGGCAACTGGAGGCGGTTGACATCAACCGTCTCACACCCGTGGAAGCCTTATTGAAATTGCAGGAGATCAAAAAACTGCTGGGCGACTAAATTTCCGGCCGCACATAAATAGTGCTATATTAGGCTACCTGCCTGCTGTCAAAACAGCGCAAACTGCTGCATGAAATACCTGACAAAAAACCGTCTTTTTTTTGCCTTTATTTTTTTGCTGTCTTTCTCGATCACCCGCACCCTGGCACAGGACGATGACAATTCCGTTAACATTGTTCCTGGCTGGAGCAAGGGTGAAAAGCATACCGTGCAATTCACTTCCACCATCATCAACCAGCAAACGGGCGGCAGCGGGGAAAAAAAATACGAGTCTGTTTTCACGGTACAGTTTACCGTGGCTGAAGTTTCTGAACAGGGTTACCTGCTGAACTGGACCTATACAGGCGCACAGTTGGATGAGAACGATCCGCAATTTGAAAACCGGATACTGGCGCGCTTAAAGGACCGGCCCCTGCAGATCCGGCTCAGCGATGTAGGGCAGTTCACAGCCTTCGTCAATGCCACCGAGATCAAGCCCATTGTGGACCAGGCGCTGGATGAACTGGTGCAGGCCAATGCCGCAGACCCGGCCAAATCGACGCAGTACAAGGCGTACAAACAGGCGATCGCCACACCGGATGGGCTCGAAGCGATCATTCTCAAACAGGTGAAAGTGTATTTTTTTTCCTTTGGATACAATTTCACCCTGAAAAAGGTGGACGGTGTTGCGGTCAAAGAAGCCGTAAAATCTTTCCTGCTGAAAAACAATCCCGGTCATGAAAAAGCCATTGAAGATCAACTGGGCAACGCACCCATGGAATTTTCCGAGTTCAGTTTCCACGAGGTCAACTATGCAAAGGGCATCGTGCTGAAAGGCCAGTTCAAAAGGATAACCAGCCTGAGTATACAAAACCGCACAGCCATCCTGGATATGGCAAGCCGGGATTAACCCATTCAGTCATGGAACAAATTCTGAACAGGCGTTTGCGATGGTCCTTTTTTGTGTGGATAGGGATCATCGGGATCCTGGCCACGCATATCGGTTTTGCCACCACCTATATACAGCCGGTGCTCAATGGCCGCTTCAAAGCGCCAGTCGTCATTTATCTCCATGGCGCTTTGGCGATGGCATGGATAGTGTTGTTCCTGGTACAGGCCATCCTTGTACAAGGCCGTCATTACCGGGCGCATATTGCGCTGGGCAGCCTCGCCCTGGTGTTGGCACCGGGAGTAGCATTTTCCATTGTACCTGCAGGCATGTTCCAGGTGCAGCGCGACCTGGCTGCCGGCCTGGGAGAAACGGCGATCTCTTCCCTGGTAGGCGCTGTCAGTTCCGCCTTTATTTTTCTGCTGCTTGTAGTGCTGGGGCTTTCTTTCCGCCGCCGGCCCGACATGCACAAACGCTTTATGCTCCTGGCTACCCTGGTGCTGCTCTGGCCCGCCTGGTTTCGTTTCCGCCATTATTTTCCGGGGGTGCCGCGGCCCGATATCTGGTTTGCCATTGTACTGGCCGACAGCCTGATACTGGTTGCCTGGATCTGGGATAAATATGTCTATGGCCGGATTCATCCCGTTCTCCTGTATGGCGGCATCTTCATCATCGCCGAACATGTTTTTGAGCTGCTTTGCTTTGACTCTCCCGGCTGGCGCCAATTTGCGCACTACCTGTACAGCCAGTTGCAGGCCCTGCCCTGATGCTGCTTCGCAAAACACGGCTGAACTGCCCGCTTGCCCAATATCCGACGCGACCGCCGGAATTGTTGAGACCCTGAAAAAGTTTTGGCATAACTTCCGGGCTTTAAGCAATTACTATTACCCTACCAGTTATTCCTATGCCGCTCCTCATCACCATACTGCTCCTGGCGGGCGTTCTCTGTGGAAACAACCACGCTGGCGCTGCCACCGCTCCTGACACACGCGATACCCTTACCCTTTTCGACAGCGCGAGGAGCCGTGCCATCCCCATAGCAATATATCCGCCGGCGGGAAAAGCGGTGACGCATCCCCCCCTGGTGATCCTGAGCCATGGCTACTGGCCCGACCGCAACGATATCTACCTGGGCTACTCCTATATTGCCGAGACGCTTGCTGCTGCAGGCTATTTTGTAGTCAGCATCCAGCACGACCTGCCCACCGATGAGCGCATACCCACGCAGGGAGTCCCGCAGGTGGTGCGGCGTCCCTTTTGGGAACGCGGGGCCGATAATATCCATTTTGTGATCGGTGCATTGAAGAGCCGGTATGCTTCGCCTGATTTCACCAACACCACTTTAATAGGACATTCCAACGGAGGAGATATGACGGCATTGTTCGTTACCAAATACCCGGGAGAAGTGCAGCGCATCATCACGCTCGATAACCGGCGTATGGCCCTGCCGCGTACGGCGAACCCACGCGTATTTTCTCTTCGCTCGAATGACCAGCCCGCTGATGAGGGCGTGCTTCCCACTGCCGCAGAAGCGCAGCAGTACCATATGGTGATCATCCCCCTGCCCGATACGGAACACAACAACATGACCGATGCCGGCAGCAAAAAACAGAAAGCGGCGATCAACCGTTATATCCTGCAATTCCTGAAAGAAAAATAACCTGCATACGCAATATGACAAAGCCCCGGATTCCTCCCACCGCTCAAAAAAGAAACACCATTATTGCTGCGGCACTCTGCAGCGCCGGACTTTTCCTTGGCGCCTGTAACTGGACCAAAGAAAAAGCCCGCGAAACCATTCACAAGAGTGGTGAGATAGTGGGCAAGGCAGGGTCCGAAGCGGCCGACGGCATACGCAAGGGCGTGCAGGAAAGTTTTGCCAACCTGGTGGAACTCTCGCCGGCCTTCCAACGGAAAGGCCTAACCGTAGGAAGGGTGATGGTGAGCGGCACGGATTCTTCTACCGATAACATCGTTTCTGTGTACCTGATCTTCGACTCCAGCTATGCCGGCAAAATCACTGCCCGCGCTGTCGACGAAAACAACCTGGAGTTTGGCCGCGCCGGCCTTTCGGTAAACGTAGCATCAGGGGTAGCGCAATACATGGATTTTGTTTTTGACCGCCGCACCAATATCGATCGCGGCGACAAGATTTTTCTGGAATGACGGCTGTATGAAAGAAGCCCTGGAAAATCATCACATCAAAGTCCGGAGCGAATGCATTTGAACACTGACCTTTCCATACAGGAACTGCTTCCCTTCTTCTTTATTGGGATAGGCCTCTTTTTTATTGCGCTGGCATTCTTAGGAAAGAAAAAGAACAGCCATACCTTACAAACCACTGGCATCAAAGCAGAAGGAATTGTTTACAGCGTGGAACAAAATACGAGGCGGCAAAAGGCCGACATCGAATTGCCGGTTGTTTACGACGGGGTTACCGTCCGTTTTACCACTGAAAAAGGCGAATGGATAACCGAAAAAATCCAACAGGATTTCTCCCTCTTTTTCACCGGGCAATATAAGAACGGCCAAAAACTGGAACTGTATTACGATCCGGAAAACCCGCGAAACTTTCATGTAGTAACGGGACAATCACCACTGATCGCACGCACACTATTCCTCATTGTTGGCCTGGCTTTCCTGGTCTACGGAATTTATACCGGTTTTTTTGCTGGAGAAACCGCTCTCACAACATCCCCTTGAGCTTCTCCACCACCGCATCTACTTCCCCGCGCGTATTGTGACGGCTGAAAGAAAAACGTACCGCTACCTGGTTGGGATTGCTGTTCACCGCGCGGATCACGTGGGAGCCGAGATCGGCGCCGCTCGTGCAGGCGCTGCCGCCGGATGCACAAACGCCGTTGATGTCGAGGTTGAAAAGGATCATCTCCGACTTCTCCGTCTTGGGAAAGGACACGTTCAGCACCGTGTATAAACTGCGGCCGAATGTATCGCCGTTAAAATGCACCACCGGGATCTCCACCTGCAATTTTTCCGCCATGTATTTTTTCAGCTCACCAATATAAGCGGTGTCCGCAGCATAGCTTTCTGTAGCCAGTTCCAGGGCGCGCGCAAAACCCACAATACCATACAAATTTTCCGTACCCGCGCGCATATTGCGTTCCTGCGAACCGCCAAAGATCAGGGGTTGGATCTGCACATTTTCGTTTACATACAAAAGCCCAACGCCTTTCGGACCATGGAATTTATGTCCCGCACCCGTAACGAAATGCACCGGCGTATTGCGCAGGTCAAAGGGATAATGTCCTACCGTCTGCACCGTATCGGAATGAAAAATGGCGTTGTATTTTTTGCAGAGTTCGCCCACCGCATGCAGGTCGAGCAGGTTGCCGATTTCGTTGTTGGCGTGCATGAGTGATACAAGGGTCCTGTCCTTGCTGGCCGCCAGTAACTTCTCAAGGTCTTCCAGGTCCACATGCCCGTCGGGCAGCAATTTCACCCAACTCAGGGCCACGCCTTCGCGCCGGTGGTAGTGCTCCACCGTATGCGTCGTGGCATGGTGTTCAATAGACGAAGTGATGATGTGCCGGCAGCCCAGGTTGTACACAGCCGCAGCGATGGCTGTATTGCTGCTTTCCGTACCGCCGCTGGTGAAGAAAATCTCCGCGGGATGGGCATTGAGGATACGGGCCACCGATTTCCGCGCATTCTCAATTGCCAGGCGGCTCTCGCGGCCATAGGAATAAATGGAGGAAGGGTTGCCGAATTTCTCCGTCAGGTAGGGCATCATGGCCTCCAGTACACGGGGGTCCAGGGCCGTGGTGGCCGCATTGTCAAAATAAATCCTGTTCACAGCTGTTGATTTAACCGCCGCGAATTTCCGCAATTATTTGGAAAGCGGGGATTTTTTACATGAATTCCTTGATATCCTGCATCAGGCGGAGGGCAATATTGTTGGCCGTGGTCTCAAAATTGCTCTCGGCATAGATCCGGATGATGGGTTCCGTATTCGACGTGCGCAGGTGCACCCAGTCGTTGTCGAATTCGATCTTGAGACCGTCTTCGGTATTTACGGGATGCTTCTTGTATTTTTTCTGGATCTTCTCAAAAATGTCTTTCACATCTATGCTCTTACCCAACTCGATCTTGTTCTTCGAAATGAAATAGTCGGGGTAACGCGAACGGAAAGATTTGATGCCATTCCTGTGATGGGCCAGGGCGCTGAGGAAAAGGCCTATCCCAATCAGGGCATCCCTTCCATAATGCAGGTCGGGCACAATGATGCCGCCATTGCCTTCGCCACCGATCACGGCATTCATTTCCTTCATCTTTTTCACCACATTCACTTCGCCCACAGCCGAAGGAAAATATTCCCCACCATGTTTGAGCGTGATCTCTTTCAGCGCCTTGGTAGAGCTCATATTGGAAACGGTATTGCCAGGACGATGTCCCAATATATAATCGGCCACCGCCACCAACGTGAATTCTTCGCCGAACATACTGCCGTCTTCGCATACGAAGCAGAGCCGGTCCACATCGGGATCCACCGCAATGCCGAGGGAAGCGCCGGTCTTCTTTACCTCCGCGCTTAGTCCCACCAGGTTTTCCGGCAGGGGCTCGGGGTTGTGCGCAAAGCGCCCGTTCACTTCACCGTTTATTAAAATCACCTCTTCCACACCCAGCGCTTTGAGCAAAGCGGGCACGGCCAGCGCGCCGGTGGAATTCACCGCATCCACCACCACTTTGAACTGCTTGGCCTTAATGGCAGGCAGGTCCACCAGCGGGTAGTTCACTACGGCTTCAATATGTTTCTGCAGGTAACTGTCGTCGGTAGTATACGCGCCCAGTTTATCCACGGCCACAAACTGGAAAGCATCTCTGGCAGCCAGTTCCAGCACTTCTGCACCCGCTTCGGCAGAAATGAATTCGCCGGCGCTGTTCAACAGTTTCAAAGCATTCCATTCCTTGGGATTGTGACTGGCGGTGAGGATGATGCCGCCATCTGCTTTCTCCCAAACCACGGCAAGCTCCACAGTGGGCGTGGTGGACAAACCAAGGTCCACTACTTTGATGCCGAGTGCGGTAAGGGTATTCACTACCAACTGGCTTACCATGCCGCCGGAAATTCTTCCGTCGCGGCCAATCACCACCTTTGCCGATTTGTTGGTAGCTGTGAGCATACTACCGTATGCTGCTGTAAAACGAACGATGTCGAGAGGAGTTAAATTTTCACCAGGATGTCCGCCTATGGTTCCACGAATGCCCGATATGCTTTTGATCAATGCCACAGTCTCAAGAGGTTTAATGTTTCAAAAATAAGCGATTCCCCGGAGTGTGGGAACATCATTCTTTTTTCCTGTTGTGCAGCAGCAGGTAGCGGGCGGTTTCATACCAGGCCCGCGACCACCAGGCATAGTCCTGCTCCACCGGCGCGGACCCTTGCTGGGCGCGGCTGAAGTCGGCCCACACCAGGGCAGTTTTTCCACCCTGGATGGGTTGGGTAAAATAAAAATCGTTGTAAATCATACCCAAACGTTTGTTGTTATAATCCAGGATGAAAGCGCGGTTCGATTTTGCGGAATCGATTGCGTGCTGCGCCAGCAGGTCGCGCCCCAGGGTGTTGTTGCTATAAGGAATATTTGCGATGCCGGCAATGGTGGGTAATACATCCACCTGCGACGAGAGGTCGTGCAACCGCGCAGCAGGAATTTTCCCCGGCGCATAAAAGAGCAATGGCACATGATTGGAAGACAAACTATTGTCGGTCCAGGCCGGCGGAAAAAGCGGACCCGCATTCCCAGATATGCCATGATCCCCTATGAATACAAAAAGCGTGTTCTCAAAATAGGGCGCCGTTGCAGCCGCTTCAAAAAATTTCTTAAAACAATAATCGGTATACCGAAAGGCATTCAACTCTTCGTTGCTTTCAAATCCATATTTGTGCAGGCTGTCGGCCGGGAACTGCACCAGTCCCAGCCCGGCTCGATCCTCTTCCGGTATGGTATAGGGCCGGTGGTTGTCGGCCGTTTGTATGATGGCAAAAAAAGGTTTCTGCTCCTTACGCAATACCTTATCGGCTTCCAGGAAAAGATGTTTGTCGCTGATGCCCCATACGTCCACTTTTGGCACCTCGTAGCTGCCTTCTTCGTACAGCTTAAGATCTTTTATATTATTAGTAAGAATACCACGGATATTAGCCCAGGACGTGGAGCCGCCGAGGAAATAATATTTTTCATGGTCGCGGAAATCGTTGATGATGGTGCGCTGGTCCACCATCATGGGATTGCGGCTGGCCGTTTTCACCAGTTCCACATCGGGAATGCCGGTAATGGTAGCCCACACGCCTTTTGCCGTCCCGATCAGGGGCGTAAAACAATTGTCGAAGAACAATCCCTTTTCACAGAGACTGGCAAAAAAAGGCGTGGTGTTCAGCGGGCTGCCCCACATGGAACTCTTGTACCCGCTGAAGCTTTCACAAATCACCAGCACGATATTGGGCGTGCTGCTGCCCTGCCAGTTGGCGATGGTATCGGGCTGGAGGTTGCGTTCAAAACGGAGGCTGTCAACACTGGGCTGCTGCACGCCGAGGTAGGCAGCCATGCGCGGATAAGCTTCTTTAAGCAGGCGGGCATCGTAACCCGAGCTGCGAAAGCGAAAAGAGCTGGCAAAGGATTGTATGGGGTTCAGTGCGATATTGGCTTTGAAATCGCTGCCCAGGTTAAATGCATCGCTCCAGCGAAGGGGGTATTGTCCCACCCTTCCGAAAATGGCCAGCGCCGCCGCCAAAAAGGCCAGCACATAGGAAACCAGGCGAACGCCCTTGTTATAACGGGAAGGAGCAGCCGCTGTCCTGCGCAGGATCAGCCTGATCACCACAATCATCAAAAAAGTGAGCGCTGCCACGGCAATCAATATGCGCACAACAGGATAGGTTTGCCAAACCATGCTGGCGGAAATGCCCGCATCCTGCAAAAAACTCAGGGCGCTGGCATTGAGGCGCTGGTTGAGGTACCGGAAATGGAGGTAATCCACCGTATAAAAAACCACCAGGATAAAAGAAACGATCCCCCAGAACCAGGCCCATCCTTTTTTGGCGCGGGGATTGTGGAAAGGATCCAGGGGCCGGATGGCGGTAAGCAGGCCCGCCACCAGGGTCACAATCGCAATGGTTCTGGCATCGAAGCGGAATCCCAGCCAAAAAGTACGGCCCATAGGGCCGCTATCAGCCAGGGGTAACCGAAATACCTGGAAACTGGCCCAGCGGGCAAAGCTCATGAGCAGGAGTAAAAAAACTGCGGTCAGGAACAGCCAGCGGAGCGTACGGGGAATTTGCTGCATAGGACGCAAAAATCGGGATTATTTAAACTTCCGGCGGGCATTCGTGCTTACTGCCTATTTTTGCCAGAACAGGAACACATGGAATGGATTAACCGGATCATCAGCATAGACCAGGCACTCGCCCTGCGGATCAACAGGAACTGGTCCAACGGCGCGCTGGACTTTATCTGCCAGCACATCCGGGAAACCTATTTCTGGCTGCCTATGTATCTTTTCTTTATTGTATTCGCCACCCTCAATTTCGGCAAAAAGGGCTGGCTCTGGGTGCTGGCCGCCGTGGTGACCCTCAGCGTCACCGACCAGGTAAGCAGCAACCTGATCAAAAACCACTTCATGCGCATTCGTCCCTGCCGCGATCCGCTCCTGGCCGACCAGATGCGTTTTTTCATTTCCTACTGCCCGGGAAGCAGCAGCTTTACCAGCTCCCACGCAGTGAATCATTTCGGTTTTGCCACTTTCACCTACCGTACACTGGGGCCCTGGCTGCAACCCTGGTCGAAGCTGCTCTTTGTGCTGGCCGCCATGGTCTGCTATGCCCAGGTTTATGTAGGCGTTCACTACCCCATCGATGTCATGGCCGGCTCGCTGGTGGGAGTTGCCCTGGGTTACGGAATGAGTGTTATCTTCAATAAAAATTTCGGCCCGCTACAATAATGACGGAAGTTCTAATAATACTGGGGCTCATTTTACTGAATGGGATATTTTCCATGGCTGAGATCGCCCTGGTCTCGGCAAGAAAGGCCCGCCTGGAAGCCCAGGCCAGCCGTGGAGATGCCCGGGCCCGCGAAGCGCTGGACCTGGCCAACCATCCCGATACCTTTCTTTCTACCATACAGATCGGCATCACCCTGATCGGTATCCTAACGGGTATCTACTCGGGCGAAGCCCTTACCAGCGACGTGGCTACTTTCTTCTCGGAAATCCCCCTGCTGGCGCCTTACAGCAAGGGACTGGCAACCGCCGTAGTGGTGGTTACCATCACCTATTTCAGCCTGGTGCTGGGTGAGTTGTTGCCCAAACGCCTGGGCCTCAGCACGCCGGAGAAAATCGCCAAACTGGTGGCGAGGCCCATGCGTGTGCTCAGCCGCATTACACATCCCTTCATCTGGCTGCTCAGCATTTCCACCAACCTGCTGTCGAAACTCTTCAATATCCGGAAAAACGATACGCAGGTTACGGAAGAAGAGATCAAGGCCATCATCAGCGAAGGCACCGAACAGGGCACCATCGAGGAAGCGGAGCAGGAGATCATCGAACGGGTCTTCCACCTGGGCGACCGCAACATCTCTTCCCTGATGACCCACCGCAGCGACATCATCTGGTTCGATGTGAACGACAACGAGGCTTCCATCAAGGAAAAGATCGTGAAGGAGCCACACAGCATCTACCCTATTTGCGACGGCGATATCGACAATATCAAGGGCGTGGTATCCATCAAGGACCTTTACATCACCAACGACCTCACGATCTTTAAGCACATCATGAAACCGGCGCTCTTCGTTCCGGAAAACAATACCGCCTACCGCATCCTGGAGCGGTTCAAGGAAGGCCAGATCCACTCCTGCTTCATTGTGGACGAATACGGTTCCGTGCAGGGAATGATCACCCTCAACGATATCCTGGAAGCCATCGTGGGCGACCTGCCACAGCCCGATCTCGAAGACTACGAGATCGCGGAACGTGAGGACGGCACCTACCTCGTAGACGGCCAGATCCCCTTTTACGATTTCCTGGCGCGTTTTGATATGACCGACTGGATGAACGAAGGCGAGCAGGAATTCAACACCCTGGCGGGTTTCATCCTGCACAAGCTGGAAAGGATCCCGCAAACGGGCGATACCATGGAATGGAAAGGCTTCCGTTTTGAGATCATCGATATGGACAGCCTGCGAATTGATAAGATCCTGGTAACCCTTTCAGAAGAGATCCGGAAAAAACTGGAAGAAGAGGCTTAAAAGCTGAAAGCGACCTGCGCGTCGGGATAGGCCACTTTGGTGCTTTTGCGGTTGCCGTTCACCACCACGTGCATGATATTGATCTGTTTGTCGAACGCATCATACAGCAGCGTATTGTCGATCTCCACTTTCTGCACCTGCGGCACGCCGTTAACCTGCAGATAACACCAGGCCGCTTCTTTTTCTTTTTCGTAGCCCACCCATTCCAGCGAAACGGGCTGGCCATTCACCTTCAGCTTCAGGTGCCGGCGCAGGTAGTCGAATACAAGTTGCCCTGCTTTCGCGGGATCTTTGGGATTGCTCAGGTCCACCGGGCTGCCGCTGGCCTGGGTAAGAGTCTTTTCAAAATCATCGATAAATATCTTAACGCTGATCTCGAGGGTTTTGTCGGCAGCATTGTGCTGCACCTCGGTAACGCTTACAAAAAAGGGGTGCAGGAGCAAAACCAGGGAAGCCGTCAACCATTTAAACAATCCAACTGCCATTGAACAATTATTTTTTTCCAGCCCAAAACTCTGTTTTATTTTGACAGCTTGTTGAACTATGCAAGACTTTAACCTTTACTTCGGCCTGGGCGTGGAGCATATCCTCACCTTGGACGCGATGGACCATATTTTATTTGTAACGGCCCTCTGTTTACGGTACGGGTGGCGCGACTGGAAAAAAGTGGCCGTATTGGTGACGGCTTTTACCATCGGGCACAGCATTACACTGGTGCTGAGCGTCAGCGGAAAGATCTGGGTGCCCGTGCAATGGATCGAATTCCTGATCCCGCTCACCATCGCCAGCACATGTATTAATAATATTTTTCATAAGGAAGGAAAAGCCGCGCCCCGCCTGCCGCTGATCTATTTTTTCGCTTTGTTTTTCGGCATGATCCACGGGCTGGCCTACGCCAACCTGCTGCTGGACCTGGAAGGTCGCGAAGGGCTGACCGGGCACCTGCTGGCTTTTAACCTGGGCATTGAAGTGGCCCAACTGCTGGTAGTGGCGGTCATTTTGCTGCTATCCTTTATATTCGTGGACAGGTTGAAGGTTCCAAAACGCTGGTGGGTAGCCGGGATCTCCTTATTGATCCTCCTTTTCTCCCTGAAATGGGCCTTCGAACGCCTGCCAAAAAAAGAAACACCAATACAAACACAACAGCAATAAACAATGAGAAGAACTATTCTCCTTGCATGTTTGGGGCTTTGCGCCGCTCCGGTCCTGGCCCAGAACATCCAGAACAATCCCGGTTCCAACCACGGGAACAAATTTGAACAGCTCGGCACCGTGCTGCCTACCCCCAACGAGTACCGCACCGCCAGCGGAGCCCCGGGTCCCAAGTACTGGCAGCAGCGCGCCGACTACGACATCAAATGTGAGCTCGATGAAGAAAAGCTGCGGCTGACGGGCTCCGAAACGGTGACCTATTATAATAATAGTCCCGATCTGCTCACCTATATTTGGCTGCAACTGGACGAAAACGAGCACAGCAGCGACCGCAACGCCAATTACCAGGACGGCTCCTCCCTTGGCAAGCAGGCCGTAGACATGCAGCTCGACCGACTCGAAACAACGAAGAACGACAACGGGGTGAACATCGTGAAACTCACCGATGCCCTGGGCAAGGAACTGAAATACACCGTCAACAAAACCATGATGCGGGTGGAACTTCCGGCGCCACTGAAACCCGGACAGAAATTCATATTCAAATGCGACTGGAACTACAAAATCACCGATCGCATGAAGGAAGGCGGCCGCGGTGGCTACGAATATTTTGCAGAAGACGGCAACTACCTCTTCACCATTACGCAGTGGTACCCGCGTCTTTGCGTGTACAGCGATTTCCAGGGCTGGCAGAACCACCAGTTCACCGGTCGCGGGGAATTTGCGCTGACCTTCGGCAATTTCAAAGTGGCTATGACGGTTCCTGCCGACCACCTGGTGGGATCCACCGGCGAGTGCCTGAACTACCAGGCCATGCTCACACCCACCCAACTGGCCCGCTGGAACAAGGCGCAAACGGCCAAAGACGTAACGGAAATCGTTACGCTCGACGAAGCCAAAGCTGCTGAAAAGAACAAAAGCAAAACGAAAAAGACCTGGGTGTTCAGGGCCGATAACGTGCGTGATTTCGCCTGGACCTCCTCCCGCCGCTTTGTATGGGATGCCCTGCCCGCCAATGTGGAAGGCAAAAAAGTAATGTGCATGAGCTTCTATTGCAAGGAAGCTTATGGCCTCTACCGCCCCTTCTCCACCAAGGCCGTGGCCCATACCATCAAAACCTACAGCAAGTTTTCCATACCCTACCCCTACCCGGTAGCGCAGTCGGTGGAAGCTGCTAACGGTATGGAATACCCGATGATCTGTTTCAACTACGGCCGCACCGCGCCCGACGGCACCTATAGCGAAGGCACCAAGTACGGTATGCTGGGTGTGGTGATCCACGAAGTGGGCCACAACTTCTTCCCCATGATCGTGAACAGCGACGAACGCCAGTGGAGCTGGATGGACGAAGGCCTGAACACTTTTGTGGAATACCTTACCGAAGAGCTGTGGGACAATAAATTTCCCACCCGCCGCGGTCCGGCTGCTTATATCACCGATTATATGAAACTGCCCAAGGACCAGTTGGAACCCATCATGACCAACAGCGAAAACATCATCCAGTTTGGTCCCAATGCGTACAGCAAACCGGCCACCGGCCTGAACATCCTGCGCGAAACCATCATGGGCCGCGAGCTGTTCGACTACGCTTTTAAAGAATATGCACGCCGCTGGGCTTTCAAACATCCCACACCGGCCGATCTTTTCCGCACCCTGGAAGACGCCAGCGGTGAGGATCTCGACTGGTTCTGGCGCGGCTGGTTCTACAGCACCGATGCCACCGATATCGCCATCGATACCGTGCGTTACCTGCGCCCCGAATTTGGCGAACCCGCCAATGCACCGGCGCCCGGCGCCACCACCAAAGTGAAGCTTGCCAAACCGCAGGTGCCCACTTTCGACGACATCAGCAAAGTCCGCAACCGCGAAGACAAGAACATTGTTTTCGCCACCGATGCCGATCCGTCGATCCAGGATTTCTACTGGCGCTATGCCCGCGGCCAGGAGCCCATCGACACCGCCACGTATGAAGTGCCCGCCGTAAGCAATATCGCCGGGGCCGACGACGCCACGCAGGCCAGGTTCAAAAACAAGCACATTTATGAAGTGAGCTTCAGCAACAAGGGCGGACTGGTAATGCCCATCATTGTGGAATTCACCTATGCCGACGGCAGCACCGAAGTGGACCGCATTCCCGCCCAGATCTGGCGCAAGAATGAGAACAAAGTGACCAAAGTGTACATGAAGGACAAGGAAGTGAAGAGCATCCGGCTCGATCCCATGAAAGAAACAGCCGATATCAATGAGGCGAACAATACCTGGGGCACCATTGCCGAGCCCAGCAAGTTCCAGCTCTTCAAACTGAAACAGAATGCCCGCGGACAAAGCACCGGCATTACGCCCATGCAAAAATCCCAGGAAAAGAAAGGCATCGAGAAAAAAGCCTTCTAAGGAATAAGCGGGGATTGGTCTCCGTTAGAAAATGTGGCGGTTTGCCGGGCGATAACTAATGCCTGGAAGCCGCCACATTCATTTAGTGCTGATCAATATGTATGCAAATTGTATCAATGCGCGTTTCAAAGCCTATTTATTAATAATTTAAGACCACATCATACCAACGCCACTGCCATGCCTTCTTGCCGGTTGCTTCTTGCGCTTATTCTACTGTTTGCCGCCATCCCCCGGGTGCAGGCGCAGGAACCGTCTCCGGCAATGGACAGCCTGCTGCTGAAACTGGCGCGCTACAACAAATCCTCTCCGCAGGAAAAGATCCATATCCATTTCAACCGAAGCCGTTATGGGCACGAAGACACGGTTTACTTCAAACTCTACCTGCTCGATCCTGTGAAGGGCGAACCGTCGTTGATCAGTAAAACCGTGCACGTAGATGTATTTGACGACAAAGACCAATCGCTGCAGCGCTTGTTGCTGGCCGTGGGAGACGGCATTGCTTTTGGCAGTTTCCCGGTAAACAGTGCAGCACCCTTTATCCGGGTAGTGGCTTATACCAACTGGATGCGCAATTTCCCTGCTTCGGGTTTCGCCGACATCAGTTTGCCGCTGGGTGTTGATGCATCCATTCCCAATGCGGTGAATGCCGGCAGCGTCCGGCGGGCCAGGGTTGGGCAGTTTCCGGAAGGCGGCCGCCTGCTGGAGGGAATTCCGTCGCGGCTTGGGTTCCAGGTCACCGATTCCGGTGGCGCCAGCCTTGCCTGCCAGGTGCAGTTGACCGGCAACAATGATCGTGTGTTGGGAACGGTGCAAACCGGCTATACAGGTGCAGGTCACTTTGATTTCACGCCACAGCCCGGAGAAAAATATTTTATACAGATCAGCGATGCGAACGGAGCGGAAAACCGGTTCCCGGTAGAGGGAATCGCTGAAAAAGGATACGGCCTGCAGGTGCGGTGGACAGAAGATGGGAAGTTACGGGTAGGCGTAAACGCTGTATTGCCGGAAAAACAAACGCCCTATCTGCTGGTGGCCCGCAGCAACAATAAGATCCTCTATGCCGCGCAGGGCGTTACCGGTGAAAAAAGCGTATCGGCGTTGTTATCGCCCCGGCGCTTTCCCAGCGGCATGGTTGCTTTCACGGTTTTCGATGAAGCGCTACAACCCGTGGCCGACAGAAAAATATTTATCCGTCATAGCGACCAACTGCAGGTGAAGTTGGAGAACGCATCGCCCGATCTCAGGGCCGGTGAACAGATCCGCTTGAACCTGGAGACGCGCGACAGTACAGGAGAACCTGCACTGGCCAGTTTTTCCGTTTCGGTAGAGCAGGATGCACCGGACGCTTCGCCACTGCAAACTGCCCCGGATATTTTTTCGGACCTGCTGCTTGTGCAACCCGCGCATCCCCTGCATTTGCCTGAAGCCTTGACAACGGACAGTTCCTCTGCGGCCAGGGCGCTATTGGATGACCTGGTGCTGACCATGCAGCCGGAAACAAATCCCTGGGAAGACATCCTGGCCGGCAGGACTGACAGCCTCCACTTTCTACCCGAAGAACCGTTGTTCATCAAAGGCAGGGCGACGGACGCTGCCGGGAAAGCGCTGGCCGGAATACCTGTTTTCCTCGTAAGCATCCAGGGCACAGCTATGGCTTTGGATACAGTTACCGATGCGGAAGGGCGCTTCCGTTTTGGTCCGTTGCAATTCACCGACAGCCTGGTCTTCCAATTGCAGGGGGCGCCCCAATCGGGCAAATCAGTCGTCAAATTTGTGCTGGACAGCCTGCCCGCCTTCACACCGCCTTCTAATAAGAACCTGCCTTTTATGCAATATGTGCTGCGGTCGGCGTCCGCTGCGGCTAAACAGGCCGGCGGCTCCGGCAGGGAGGAAACGGTCACTGCAAAGAATGCAACGGTATTAAAAAAAGTGACGGTAACTGCCCGGAAAAACAGCATACGGGACGAAGCCGTAGCGCCTTCCATGAACCTGAACGGGCCGGGCAATGCCGACCAGGTGGTCACTTACGAGGACCTTAAAAACTGCCACGACATCAGCATCTGCCTGCAGGGCATGTTGCGCGGTGTTTACTTCCGCAATATGTTGTACCCGCCGGGCGACCGGAATGCAATACCGATAATGATGGCCTATTCCAGCGCTTCAGCAGCCGCGCGGCCCATGCTGATCATTCGCGACGGCGTTGAACTGCCGCTGACCCAAACGGGATCGGATATACGAAATCTTAATCCCTACGATATCCAGAGCATTGAAGTGCTGCGCAGCGGCAACTATACGCATGTGTACGGACCGCGTGGCGCTTATGGCGTACTGGTGATCACCAGTAAACAAAGCAATATCGATTTTGATGCCGATTCGCGGAAAAAGATGGAAACATACCGGAAAGAAAATACATTCACAGGAACAGCTACCGGCTTTGCGATCAGCGTTCCTTTCCAGCCCTCTTCCCAACGGGTTTTCTGGGATCCTAATATCGTTACCGACGATGAAGGAAAAGCGCAATTTGAATTCCGGCTTCCCACCCGGAAGGGAAAAATAAAACTGACCATTGAAGGAATATCGGATGATGGGCGGCTGGCCCGGCAGGTGTTCTATTATGATGTGAAATGAGAACATCGTTTATCATACTACTGTTGTGGCTGGGCCTGCCACTGGCGGCGCAGGACCTGATCCGCGGCCGCTTGCGCAACGAAAAAGGAGAAGCGCTTGCCAACGCCAGCGTTTACATTCCGCAAACCAGCAGGGGCACGGTTTCTGCAGCCGACGGCAGCTTTACGCTCACGGGGCTGCCGGCAGGAAATTTCCAGTTGGCCGTGAGCAGTGTGGGTTACGAAACCCTGGTGAGTACCATTACGCAGGCGCAGCGGGCGGGCTTCCTGGATATCCGCCTCCGGGAGAAGCAGAGCGCCCTGAACGAAGTGGTGGTTCGCCGCCCCGAAAAAGACGGCTGGGCCAAATGGGGCAAAACATTCATGGACGCTTTCGTGGGCAACTCGGACTATGCAACGCAGTGCCGTCTGCTCAACAAAGAGAAACTGCAGTTTGTGTGGCAAAAAGAAAACGAATTGCTGCAGGTATATTCGGAAGAGCCGTTGCTGCTGGAAAATCACGCCCTTGGTTATGCGCTGCGGATCGACCTGGATTATTTTGAACTGCACACCGGGACCGGCGTGGTTGATTTTCGTTTCTACCCGCTCTTCTCACCCCTGCAGGGAACAGAAGACGAAATTGTAACGTGGAAGGCCAACCGCGAAACTGCTTACCGTTATTCTCTTGCTTATTTCCTGCGCCTGCTGGCTGCCGGCAGGTTTGAAAGCAAATACCATGTTCGCAAACTGGTGATTCGAGAGAATACAGAGAAAGCCAGGGTGAACCAACTGGTCCGGGTGAAAGGCGGACTACGCAACCTTCCCAAAGACAGTACGGCTTATTATGAGCAGGTGTTGCGGCAGCCCGACCGGGAAACGGAACAGTTTCCTGATCCGGTTGATGCTTCGCAACTGGTGCAGCGGTCGGGAACTTCGAGCCTGATCAATTTTCCCGATTACCTGCTGGTGCAATTCCGGCGCAAGCCGGCGCCGGCAGCCTATACCCGTTTTTTGGAGAAACAGGAAGAAACGGCCATGAACAACCGAAAAGGAACGGTGCAGTTTACCAGTCGCGGCACCCCTTATTCAGAGATGCGGATGGAAGACAATGAGCCTATAGAAGTGAGCGAAGATGGTTTTTTTCTTTACAATAATCTTTATGTCAGCGGGTTCTGGGGCTGGTGGGAAAAACTGGCTACCCGGCTACCGATGGAGTACCGGCCGTGAGTGTGGCGCCTGCGAGAACTTATCTCATCATAACTTTATGGATAGATTAAGGTGTCCTTCAAGTCCGACTTCAACAATTTTCTGCAACGTCGAAATACGAGCTTCTTTGATATTATTTTCAATCTTAGAAATATAGGATTTTGTCGTGCCTACCTTTATAGCAAGTTCTTCCTGCGTCAGGCCTCTTTCAAGCCTTGCCTCCTGGAGTAAAACTCCGATCCTAAAGCTTTCATAACCTGCTTCTAATTCGTCGCGTTTTTTTGTCCCGCGTTTTCCATAGTTCTTTTCCTTAAACTCTTCAAGTGTTGTTATTTTTTTATTTTTCGTTTTCATATTCTGCCTTTATTTTAAGTGCTAATTCAATTTCATTTCTGGGGGTCTTTTGTGTTTTCTTTTGAAAGCCATTTGCCAAAACAACCAGTTGCCCTTTGTCGAAAAAACAGAAAATCCGGAAAATATCACTACCTGCCTGAACCCGGATCTCATACAGCCCGTCAGAATTCTCAATGTGCTTAAGATATGTTTCAGGAATTCTTGGAAGGTCTTCAATCAGGTTAAATGTCCAAACTATTTTAGCTTTTACTTTTTTGTTTTGCTTTTCAAAAAAACCTGAAAATAGTCCTTGAAAAATATTATTCTTCTATATCCCTGTTTTTCATTCACACCATAAAGATACAACAAGTTTCACTAAAGTGAAACTTTCATTTTACTTATTTCCCGCACTCCTTTCTGAATAGGCGGGTTGTTTATTCTGCTAATACTCCCTGCAATGCGTATAAGCGCATCTCTCAATCCAGTTTGAAATAATCGAAATCCACATAGCCGCCGGTGGCTTTGGTGGCATAGTTGAAGAGACAGAATTTATTGCCCGTGAAGATGGCCAGGTTGAAGCGCATCGCCAGCTCGTTGCCCAACGGGCGGAATGTTTTGTTATCGGCGCTGTACGCAAAAGAGGCCCTGCCGGTGCTGTTGGAGGCCACGGCGCGCAGGTACACGGTTTTCCCCTTAAATGCAACGGAGTCGATGGTTTGCCCGTTGTTCACCATAATGATGTATTGTTTTCCCCGCTCCTGTTTTACGCCAATAAAAGCATAGGGATCCTGGAAAATGGCCAGCCCGGCAATGTCGCCGTCTTTCATACGGCGGATATCCATGACAGTGAGACCGGTGGTGGGAATGGAATCGTTGTAGTAAGTGAACGGCCTTTGTGTTAAGGTGTTGCGGGCCTCGCGAAGGTTGCTCACGGCTTTTACGGTTTCAAGCCGCAGCCAGCCATGCCTTTTGGAGAGCGACCATTTGGAAGGTTCCGGGTTGTGGTTCCAGCCCCATTGCATGCCCAGCTCGCCGCCACCGAAATCATCGGATGTCGGCAATACAGTTATGGGAAAACTACCGCTGCCCATATTGGGTTTGCGATGGGTAACCACGGCCTTCCCATCGATGCCCACCATGGGCCACCCATCGGTCCAGGTAACGGGTTGCAACGAGGGGAACCGGCCAAAAGGGCCACTGTCCACGAAGAGGATGGTCCACCATTCGCCCGCAGGCGTTTCGAGCAGGGCGCCCTGGTGGATGCCGAAATTGACACCTGGCGTGGTGTCGCGGATCACTACTTTCTGTTCATAGGGACCGTAAATATTTTTGGAACGCAGTGCCACCTGGATACCGTCGAGCCCGCCGTAGGTACCATAGAGATAGTAATACCCGTTGAGCTTGTACACGTGCATGCCTTCGAGTCCCCTGCGGATATCGCCGGTGAAGACCAGCGAGTCGGTGGTTTTGGGAGAAAAATCCGGATTCAGTTCCGTCATCGTGATTTTGCTGTAGCCATGCGCCACATAGATGCGGCCATCGTCGTCGAAGAAGAGTCCGGGATCATAAAAACCTTTCGGCAGTTTACGGATTTCCCAGGGTCCCTCCGCCTTATCGGCCACGCAAATAAAACCGCCCTCATCGAGGGTAATGAAGAGGAGGTAGAACTTGCCGTTGTGGTATTTGATGCTGGTAGCCCATTGCCCGTGACTGTAGCGATGGCAGGAATCGAGATCGTAACATTTGCTGAAATCGAAGCGGGGCAAGGCATTGCTGCAGTATTCCCAGTTCACGAGGTCCCTTGATCGCAGCACAGTAACCCCAGGAAAAACAAACATGGTGGTGGTGACCATATAATAGGTATCGCCCACGCGGATAGCATCGGGATCGGGAAAATCGGCGGCGATGAGCGGATTGGTATAAGTGCCATCGCCGTTATCGCTTTGTCTTTTTTTCTGCGCCTGCAGGCACATGCCCGGCAATATCATTAAAATCGAAAGCAGCAAACAGATCTTCTTTTTCATTGCGTTGCAGGGCTGTTTGGCGTAATTGCTGCAGAGCAAATGATTATGCATTGTCATCGGCTTTTGATATTTACCTGTACAGGTTGCATGCCGGCTGCCTCCGCATGCAACCGGATATCACCCCTTTTGTTTTTTTGCGACCGCAGCACCACAAGCACCCAGCCGTTGAAACAATTGCGCCGGGTGGAAGCGAAGGAAGTGAAATCGGCCGGGTCACCATTGTCGGTGGCAATGATTTCGGCAGGTCCCTCCACGCTAAAACGGATGCCGGTAGCGGCTTCGGGAACGGGAATACCTTTTTCATCCAGCACCTGCACGGTTGCAAAAACAAGGTCCTGTCCGTCGGCAGTTATGGTTTGCCGGTCGGCGCGTATGCGCATGGCCGTTGGCGCGCCCGCCGTCCGGATGGTATCGCCCGCCCAGGGCTGACCGTTCTTATAAACGACCACATGCAGCACGCCCGGTGCATAGCGCACACTGTTCCAGCGCAGGCGGTATTCGAAATCTCCTTTCTTCCTTCTCCCCAGCGACAGCCCGTTCAGAAAAAGTTCGGCTTCGTCGCCCGAAGTGTACAAATGCACCGGCGTGATCTGTCCTTCGCGCCCCGGCCAGGTCCAGTGCGGCAGCAGGTGCGCCATGGGAAGCCCGGGGCGCCAGCGCGACTGGTACAAATAGAACCTGTCTTTGGGGAACCCTGCCAGGTCAATGATGCCGCAATAAGAACTTCGTGCACCATAGTAGGGCGTGGGCTCACCCAGGTAATCCCAACCCGACCATACAAATTCTCCTGCCACATACGGGTGCCTGTCCTGTGAAGCGAAAACCTTATCGGGCGAAGCCCCAAAAGCCGCCGTGTACAAATCGTAGGCGCTCACCTGCTGGCGCACGGGATCGCCGCCTGTTGAATCGCTAGCGGGTGCACTGTTCCCGCTCACTACCGGGAACAGATAAACGCCGCGGCTGCTGAGCGTCGAAGCGGTTTCGCTGCTTACAATGAGTTTGCCGGGAAATTTCCCGTGAAAGGCCGGGTACAAGGGATTGGTGCGTATGCCACGGAGATGCGCATACGCAGGCGCGTCGCGTATGCCTTCGCCCTGGTAATTCAGGCTGATGATGTCCATGGCAGCAGGAAAGGGCATATCCGGTTTCGCATAGTTCATGGAAGCGGTGGCAGGTCGCGTGGGGTCTTCGTCCAGCACGATGCCGCGCAGCTTTTCTGCCCAAGCTGCACCGGCCTCTCCGGTGTACTGCTCTCCCACTTCATTGCCGAAACTCCAGGCAATTACGGAAGGATGGTTGCGGTCGCGGCGCACCATCGCGCGGGTGTCGGCTTCGTACCAATCGGGAAAAATGAGGTGGAAGTCAAGCGGATTTTTTCCTTTTTCCCAGCAGTCGAAACTTTCGTCGATCACCAAAAAACCCATGCGGTCCGTGAGTTCCAGCAGTTCCGGTGCGGGCGGATTGTGCGCCAGGCGGATGGCGTTGCAGCCCATTTCGGCAAGGATTTCCAATTGCCTTTCTGCCGCCCGGGTATTGAAAGCGGCTCCCAGGGCGCCGAGGTCGTGGTGCTGGTTCACCCCCTGGAAACGAACCGGCTGGCCATTTACCAGAAGGCCTTTTTCGGAATGAAATTCCAGCGCGCGGATGCCAAACACCGTTTCGTACCGGTCCAGTTCCACACCCTTCTGGTACACGTAACTCACGGCCAGGTAACGGTTGGGCTGCTGCGCCGGCGGCGGTCCCCACAAGCGGGGATGGCGTAATTGCAGGGAACGGTGGATGGTATTTTTTTCTCCCGCCACCAGTTGCAGCAATGCTTTGTCAAAATGCGCAACAGGTGTTGCAGTTCTTTTGCCGGAAGCGTCGAGGGCAAATATTTCTGTGCGTATCTCAAGACTGGCAGGTTTGTCCGATTTGTTTTTGATGGTAAGGTCCAGGTCGATATCTGCAGCAGCAGTGGTTACATTCCGGCTCCGGATAAAACTGCCCCATTGCGTTACCTGTATGGCATTGGTTTTGGTAAGCCACAGATTCCTGTAGATGCCGGCGCCGGGATACCAGCGCGAGGAAGCCAACGGGTTATCAAGCCGGATGGCCAACTGGTTGACGGCGCCGTATGTAACATACGGCGTGAGGTCCACGCGAAAAGAACTATAACCGTAAGGCCAGCCCCCGGCGAGTTTGCCGTTGATCCACACCATGGCATAAGACATGGCGCCATCGATATCGAGGTAGATGGACCTGCCCCTATCGCCGGCAGGAATGGTTATTTTTTTCCGGTACCAGGCCGTTCCCTGGATGGGTAGCCGTCCCATGCCCCCACCCACCGGCGCATCGTCGCCGGTATAAAAGGGACCTTTGATAGCCCAGTCGTGCGGCAGGTTCAGCAATTCCCAACCGGCATCGTTGAATCTTTCCTGCACAAAAGGAAAGTCTTTACCGGGATGGCCCTGCGGGCGCTGGTGCCTTTGTGCGGGATCTTTGATGAAATCGTTGGCTGTTGGGAGGACCCAGGGCTTGAGAGCCCGGCCGGACGTGGTGGCTGTTGCCGATTCCTCGGGCCGGGTATCGGCTACTTTACCGTCGTTGCTGGTGTGAACAGCCGGGCGTTCTTCGTACACCAGGGAATCGGGTGCTCCTTTGTACAGGAAGAAACGCCAGCCCTCGTTGAGCGAAAGCCGTTCTCTTAGGGTTCCAGACTGCGCCATTCCTGGCCCTCCCGCTACCAGCAGCAGGCAAAGCAACAGCGATGCAGGTTGCAGCCGCCAGCGATAAGAGGAGTTCATTGCTTTACCGCTCAGGCGCATGTTTTACTGGATGTTTTTGTACCATATGGCAAGCAGCCGGTTTGTTCGGAACCGCAAACCCGCTGCCATAAATATAGCACCTCTTATCTGAAAAGGGCAAATTGACACTTAAAATCAGCAGGCGCCTTTCTTACCATTACGCGTTGTTTTCAAGAAGCCAGTTGCGGTTCTTCGTATACCGGCAGGGGTTTCTCCCTGGTTCTGCGCATGGGTTGTTTTTGCCAGTAGGTAAGGCTTCGCCAGAGCCATTCAAAAGGCCCGAACCGGAAATAGCGCAGCCATATCGGCGAAAAGATCAACTGGAAGAGCCATACGCAGCCCACTACATAATACAGCTCGTGAAACCGAAGGCGGTTGTACATATCACCGCCAAAGCCATCGAAATAAAAAGAACAGATAATGCTTTGCATCAGGTAATTCGTGAAAGCCATTTGTCCCACACACCCGAGCGCGTGCAGAAGCCAGGGAACCAGCCGGCTGCGGTAAAGAAGGATCACCAGGGAAGCATGTCCCAGCGAAATCGCGATCCTTTTGAAATCGTACAACTGGTAGGGACTGATCCGGAAGCGATCTACATAATTTCCCGGTTGCAGGATATTGCCATAGAAGCCGGTGAAATGAAAATAGCTGATTGCAAAACCAGTGCCGTAGCCGATCAATAGCGTAAGCCAGTAGAGCTGGGTGCTCCACCGGTTCGAAAAAAATCCCCATCGGAAAAAGGCCATACCCAGGAACATCATCGTCAGCACATCCCAGTTGTTGTGATAAAGGAAATTGATCTCATCCCTTGCAATCAGGGGCAGCAGGAACCGGTACACGCTGCCATAACTTCCGTGCATTTGCTTCAAATCTTTTTTAATGGTAGCAGAGTCAATGGAAAGCATGTTTTTCTCGATCCCCTCCCATTCAGCAATGGCGCTTTTTTGAGATTCACTGAGTTTCCGGTTGTTTTTTTCTGCTTTTTTTGCTTCGTTGTAGGCCTGTCTTGTTTCTCTCAGGTCGTTGAAGCTGGCCTGGTATTTCAACAGGGTGATGGACAAGCAGAGCAGGGCCATGAGCACCAGTTTTGAGGGAGCCAGGTTGCGGAACGGAAAGATCAGCATGCCGGCGAAAGCATAGAAAAAAAGAATGTCTCCGATCCAGAGAAAAATGAAGGCGTTGATGAGCCCGAATACCATGAGCCAGAGCAGCCGGCGGTAATAATATTCTGCCACGGTCGCCCCTCCCGGCACATCGGCCTTGTTCATAGTGAAGAGGATCATGCCGGCGCCGAAGAGCATGGAAAAGAGGCCACGCATGGTTCCTTCGAAAAGGATCATCATGGTTTCAAACGTACGATAGTCGACACTGTGCTGCGGCATTTTCAGTATGTCGAAGTACCGCGACCAGTGTAGTCCGAAACCGGGGATATTCATCAGCAGGATACCGAGGAGCGCTACGCCCCTGATCATGTCGATCGTTTTTATCCTTTCCGCTGCTGCTACGGGAGCAGGCCGAAGACCGTATTCGGTACTCATACAAAATCGGTTTGGTTGGTGTAAGATGTAGCGGCGTTTTTTGTGGCCGGCCGGCTACCGGTAACGGCATATTCGAGTAGCCATTCCAGTGGCCCTTTTTGATAGAAACGAAACCAGGCCACACTGAAACCCAGCAGCACCAGGCCACATTCTGCAGCAAACAGTTCTACCTGCCACAATTGTAATCTCCCATAATAACCCATGGCGAAGCCATTGAAAAAGACAGATGCCAGCAGGCAGTACAGTAGATATATGGTAAGCGGCATGCGGCCGGCGTACACGAATACCGCCGCTGCTTTCCGGAAAACGGCGCCGCCCCAAAGCCAGTACCAGCCAGCGGTATAGGCCATTACCAGGCAAAGCTGTTCAACAGGAAAAAAGAACCCGTAAGGAAGGGGCCTAAGGCCTATGTATTTTTCAAAATCGGTTATGGCTGCCTGTTGCTGGTGCAAACGCCACCAGGCAAAAAAGATTCCGGCGATAAATGCGGACAAAAATATCCAGCCGTAGGTGGACCGGCGGAACGATTGCTGAAAAAAGCCGGCGCCATAGAGTCCCATGCCCAGGAGGATCAGGCTGCCGTAACTCCATACGCCTTTTGCATAAAAATATCGACTCTGCTTTTGCTGGTTGCCGGGAAGTAATGTTTCATAATTTTTGCGAAACGAAACCTCCTGGACGGCTGTTTTCTTTTCATCGTCGCCCTCCTTGTTGTATTTTTCCTGTTTGGCAATTCCCTCCCAGGCCGATTTATCGTCCTGCTGTTCGGTGGTAAGCGTATCGGCCGCTGATCGGTCTTTCTTTTCTTTGGGCCATTTTTTTTCTATGGCCATTACGGCCTGGTATTTTTTGAAAGCCGTGATCTTATCGGCATAATCCCAATACATTTTTCCTGCAAGAAACAGGCAGAAGAGGCCGGCAAGCACCAATAGTTGCCGGGGCTTAAGGGCGGCGAAGGGAAAGAGCAATATACCGGCGCAGCCCAGGAAAAACAATAGATCGTCGCTGTACATAAACAGGAAAGCATTCACCACACCCAGCAGGATGAGCCAGATCTGGCGGCGGATGAGCAGGTCAATGGTCAGGGGGCTACCGGCCTCGCGCGAATGGCGCAGCCACACAAAAAGTCCCGCACCGAAAGCCAGTACCAATATACCTTCCGCCTTGTGCTGCAGCAAAGCATCCCCGGCCACATACAGCACATGCTCCACACCCGATTTCTTTTCGAGCAATTGTTTGCGCCTGTTTTCAGTAAAGCCGGCGGTATCCCATACAGAGGTGAAAACCAGCAACAGCAGAGAGAACCCGATAAGGGCTGTCAGGGGCCGTTGGAAAACACCGGCATGCGCAGCGGCATCCGGGCTGTCGGATAAGGGAAAATTCATGACGGTAAAGTTGGGTGGGTTATAAAAACTACAATTTATTCCCGATACTTACAAGTAATTTTAAACGAATGAAATGCTGGAAGCCGCTCCTGTTGCTGTTCGCAGCCTGTTCGGGCAAACCCGAAAACCCCCATTTACCCGGAGGCCGGGCCTCCATCGTGCGTGACCAATGGGGTATCCAGCACGTATATGGGAAAACCGATGCCGATGCCGTATACGGATTGATCTATTCACAGTGCGCCGATAATTTCCCGGCTCTTGAAGAACACTACATAGAGAAGTTGGGGCGCCGCAGTGAGCGGGATGGAAAGGACTGGCTGTACGCGGACCTCTATGCACGCCTGCTGAACGACAGCGCCGCTGTGGTACAGGCATACCGTGAAGCGGAGCCCTGGATGAAAAAACTGCTGCAGGCTTTTGCTGATGCCGTAAACGACTATCTCGCATCGCAGGACAGTGTGCGGGCCAGCGTACTTACACGATTTGAACCCTGGTATCCCCTGCTGTTTCCGGATGGCAGTTATACCGGTCCGCCCGCGGGTGGACTAACGCTTACAGACATGCGCAATTTGTATGTACTGGACGCGGGCGGGTCAACAGCGGGACTGCATGACCGGGCAATGCAAAAGAGTTTGCTGCCGGGCGGTTCCAATGGCTTCGCCGTGAACAGCGCAAAATCGGCCAGCGGAAATGCGATGCTTTTCATCAACCCGCATACGGATTTTTATTACCGCACGGAAGCGCAGGTGAGCAGCGGCGAGGGACTGAATGCCTACGGCGCGGTTACCTGGGGACAGTTTTTTGTATACCAGGGTTTCAACCGGCGCTGCGCCTGGATGCATACCAGTTCTGAAGCCGATGCAAGCGACCTCTACGCAGAAACCGTGCAACGCGACGACAGTGTGTACCGGTATCGCTACGAAGGCGACTGGTTAGCTGTAAAAGAAAAGCCGGTGGTGCTGCGTTACCGCGAAGGCAGCAGGACGGTATCGCTGCCGGTCACGATTTATGCCACTCACCATGGCCCGGTAGTGGGAGAAAGAAACGGCAAATGGCTGAGCATGCGATCGCGCGAACAATTGCTTCCCGCACTGATGCAAAGCTGGCTGCGCATGAAAACAGATGGACTGCATGCTTTCCGCCAGGTGCTGAACATGCACACCAATACCAGCACCAATACCCTCTATGCCGACGACAGTGGCCGTATTGCTTACTGGCACGGCAATTTCATCCCTGTGCGCGATACCAGTTTCGACTGGTCGTTACCGGTAGATGGCAGCACGCGTGCCACGGAATGGAAAGGCACACATACACTGGATGAACTGGTGCATTTTGTGAACCCGGCTTCCGGGTGGCTGCAGAACTGTAATTCCAGCGGCTTCACCGCCGCGGGCAGACCGGGTTTAAATGCCGCAGACTTCCCCAACTATATGGCGCCCGAAGGCGAAAACTTTCGCTCACTGCGCGCGCAGTTTTTGTTGTCGCAGCCCGGTAAACTCAGTGCCGCGCAGGTGCAGGCCATCGGCTTTGATCCGCACCTGTCCCTGTTCGATAGTCTTATTCCTCCGCTGGTCCATTTTTACGAAACTGCCGGGAACGCTACCAGCGCCGCTCCCCTGCTGGCTATGCTCATCGACAGTTTAAAAAACTGGGACCGGAAAGCCGATACGGCGTCGGTGGCCACCACGCTGGCAGTGGAATGGGCGTACAGGATAATGGGCGAATTGCCGGGCAATGGCTGGAATTTGTACCGGCAGGAAGAAATGCCGCAACTGGTGCAGCAATCGATCTCGGGGCAGCGGCAATGCGCTTTGCTGGAAGCTGCGGCGAAATCGCTGGAGCAGCGTTGCGGAAGCTGGAAAATTCCCTGGGGTAAAATAAACCGGCTCCAGCGGCCCGCACGCGGTGAAGCTTTTTCAGATGCCGCGCAGAGTTTTGCCATTCCTTATGCACCGGGCTCACTGGGATGCCTACCCGCTTTTGAGACGGTGCAGGACGGCACCCGCAATGCCTATGGCGTTTTTGGAAACAGTTTCGTGGCACTCGTGGAATTCAGCAAACCACTGAAAGCCTGGTCCAGCTTAATGGGTGGCCATGCTGCCGATCCGCGCAGCCCGCATTACCTCAACCAGGTTCCACTGAACCAGTGGGGCCGCCTGAAAGAAGTAATATTTTATCCCGATGGCCGTCCCTGAAGCAGGACGCTACTCTTTCGTTGCAACCCCTGCCTTCACTGCATTTTCAGTGTTGTTTCCGAAAGAGAGGTTGGGAAACATCAGGTAAAGGACCACAAAAATCAGCAGGAAATTAAACTCCACACCGTTCCTTCCCCCTCCCACCACAAACCAGCCTTCGGGGTAATGCACCATTACGATGCCCGCCAAAAGCACAAAAATGGTAACGGCTCCCACCAGTCGCAGATAGCGATTCAACAGGAAACAAAGGGCCGCTGCCACGTGCGATAATTTGATCAGCCAGGCCAGCAGCACGCCGAAGGGAGCAAACCCGGCTTCGTTCAGATAGTGTATACCGAAATCGTTGACGCCGTTGTTAAACATGCCGGGGATGCTGTGCATCAGCAATATAACGGCCAGGGGAAACCGAAGCAGCAGGGTTGGTGTGCGCATGGAAATGGGTTTTTCGTTGTCAGTTTTCCTTACGGGTATTTTTCTTCTCTGCCTTCAGGCGGCCGGAAGCCTTCAACTGCTGCTGAATGATCCACTCCAACTGCCCGTTCACACTGCGGAAATCATCGGCCGCCCATTTCTCCAGGAGCTTGTACATGGCGGTATCCAGCCGCAACACAAATGTTTTCTTGTCGCTCAAAATATCGGTTTAACATCACTGGTAGAGGGTACCTGTATTCAGGATGGGCGTGGCTGCTTTTTCGCCGCAAAGCACTACCATGAGGTTGCTCACCATCGCCGCTTTTTTCTCTTCGTCGAGTTGTACGATCTCTTTTTTGCTCAGGTGTTCCAGCGCCAGTTCCACCATGCCTACAGCGCCTTCCACAATTTTGGTGCGGGCGGCTACAATAGCGGTAGCCTGCTGCCTTTGCAGCATGGCGCCGGCAATTTCCGCGGCATAAGCCAGGTGACTGATCCTCGCTTCCAGTACGGCAATACCAGCGGGCGAAAGCCTTTCATTCAGTTCTTTCTCCAGCAGTTCATTCACCGTATCACCACCGCTGCGCAGGGTGATGCCCGCCTGCTCGTCTTCCATATGGTCGTAAGGGAAACTGGTGGCCAGGTGTCGTACCGCCGCTTCGCTCTGCACTTTTACATATTGCATATAATCTTCCACTTCAAAAGCAGCTCTATAGGTATCGGCCACTTTCCACACGATCACCGCAGCGATCTCGATAGGGTTTCCCATTTTGTCGTTCACCTTGAGCCGGGAGCTTTCCAGGTTTTCGGAACGAAGCGAAATCTTCTGCTTGCTGTAGAGTGGATTTACAAAAAGCAGCCCGTTCTCTCGCGCCGTGCCTACGTATTTTCCAAAAAACGTGAGCACCCGGCTGTGGTTGGGCGGAACAACGATGAGTCCCGCACTCAGGAAGATCGAGAGAAACAAAACAAGGATGGCCAGGAAAATGCGCCCACCGCTGAGGCCCGGCGCGGCAAACAAATAAATGCTGAGCCCCAGCAGCAGGAGGCTCACAACAAGGGCCAGGAATCCGGAGACAGGTTTGAGGGTTTTTTCCATAAATTCAGTTTGATATTATTATGATATCAAATCTACAGTATTTCCCGGTAATTCCAAATGGCTTATTTTCATTTTTTATGAAAATGAAATTCTTTGTCCTGGGGCTGCTGCTGACGGCCACCCTGCCTGCAGGCGCGGCCAGCATTGATACGGTAAAATTCTTCAGCAAACTATTGCAGAGAGAGATCCCCTCGCTGGTCATAAGACCCGCTCGGCCGCCGCAGCCGCAGGGCCTCCCCGTTGTATATGTACTGCATGGCTTTGGCGGCAATTATGCTTTGTGGGAAGAAAAAGTGCCTGCGCTCACATCGCTGGCCGACCAGTACAACTGCCTGGTGGTTTGTCCCGACGGCGGAAGGATGACCCTCTACTTCGACAACCCGATCGACAGCAACTACCGTTTCGAGTCCTGGTTCATGGGAGAACTGCTGCCTTATATAGAAACACATTTTCCGGTTGCGCATGACCGTCAGTTCCGCGCCATTTGCGGCAACAGCATGGGTGGCTTTGGCGCCCTTTTCCTCGCCAGCCGTCACCCCGAAACTTTCAGTGCAGCAGGCAGCATGAGTGGTGTGCTGAACCTGGAGAACATGGCCAAATACAGCATCCTCGCCAAAAAGCAGGTGGATGCCGATTGCTGCTCCATCAACTGGAAAAACCTGGGTGGCAGCCTGCCGGTTGCACTGTCCATCGAATGCGGCAGGGAAGATTACCTGCTGGCAGCCAGCCGGGCTGCACACAACAGGCTCGATGAGATGGGCATTGCCCACGATTATACGGAAAGGCCGGGCAAACACGAATGGTCGTACTGGGACAATGCCATCCGCTACCAGTTCCTGTTTTTCTCACAGCACTGGGAGAAAGCGACCGGGGAGAAAGAATCAGCAGGAAAAGATCTCAGTAAGTAACCGTGCCATCACGCACCTTGATGCGTTTTTTACCGGCATTCTTTTTTTCGTATTCCAGCACTTCTTTGGGTTTTTCCTTCTTCCCGGCTGTGCTTACGGTCATGGTGTCTTTCCCGAGCGTGGCGGGTGTCAGGCTTTTGTCTTCCTTGCCCAGCAGCCAGAATTCAGTCTTGGCTACAAAGCCGTCGCTGTCGTAAAATTTCCAGGTGCCGTGTTTGATGGAAGAGCCTTCGTTCTTCACCACCACCTCTTTGTAGTTGCCCGGATGGTCTACGTCTTCCACATCGAGGGTGTCGTATTGTTTATCGGGATTGAATGCCCGCCAGCTTTCTTCCCTTACCAGGTTGCCGGCGATGTTAAAATACTGGCTGGCCCCGTCCTGAAAACCCCAACGGTAGTTTTCAATGGCAAAGAGGTCGCCCATTTGGGTGAATTTGCGCCAGGTGCCTTCTTTCCGGTCGTCTTTGAACTCGCCCTCTTCTTCATAGCCGGCTTCTCCCCGCAGCGGGTCCACCTTAATAACCCAGGGGCCCTGTTTTTTACCGGCTTTGTCCACCCGGTTGAGGGTATCCCCTTTTACGCCAATGATATAGGACTGCTGTTGCCCATAGGAGCCAGCCGATACGAACAGCAGCAGGATAAAAAGGTAACGCATGGTTATGAGTTTGGTACGATACAATAAGCGGTCAACAAGTATGCCGGAATCAGCTTCCCGGCTTTGGTCAGCTTCCCTGCTTCAGCAGGAAGAGCAGGGCCAGCTCATATCCGTCGAGCCCCAGGCCGCAAATGGTGCCCCTCGCTTTGGCCGATACATGTGATATATGGCGGAACGGTTCCCGCGCGTGCACGTTGCTGATATGCACTTCCACCACCGGCGCCCTGATCGATGCAATGGCGTCTCCGATGGCAACCGAAGTATGGGTATAACCGCCCGGGTTCAGGATGATGCCATCAGCGTCGAAGCCCGCCCGTTGCAGCTCATTGATCAGCTCCCCTTCCACATTGCTCTGGTAATAGCCGATCTCGGTATCGGGAAAAGCCGCCCGCAACTCGCGCAGGTAAGATTCGAAATCGGTATTTCCGTAAATACCCGGCTCGCGGCGCCCCAGCAGGTTCAGGTTGGGCCCGTTGATGATGGCAATTTTCATGCAGTGAAAATACTGCCTTATTTTTTCCTTTCCTTCACCAGCGAAATGAAATCGTCGAAAAGATAACGGCTGTCGTGCGGGCCCGGTGTGCTCTCAGGATGGTATTGCACTGAGAAGGCCGGTTTGCCCTTGATGCGGATCCCTTCAATGGACTGGTCGTTGAGATTTACATGGGTTATTTCCACGTGTTCGGCCTTGCGCACCGCTTCTGGGTCAACGCCAAAGCCGTGATTCTGCGTGGTGATCTCGCATTTGCCGGTGACCAGGTTTTTTACGGGGTGATTGAGCCCGCGGTGGCCGTGGTGCATTTTGAAAGTGGGGATGCCGTGCGCCAGCGCCAGGAGCTGGTGGCCCAGGCAGATGCCGAAAACGGGTTTCTCGTCCGCTACCAGGTTTTTCACCGTATCGATGGCATAGGGCATGGCGGCGGGGTCGCCGGGACCATTGGAGATGAAGTAGCCGTCGGCCTTAAAAGCCCGCACCTCTTCCACGGGTGTTTGCGCGGGATGCACCCGCACGTAGGCGCCGCGGTCTACCATGCATTGCAGGATATGCCGTTTTACACCGTAGTCCATTACAGCAATGCGGATGTCGCTGGAGGGGTCGCCCATTTCGTAGGGCTGGTCGGTGCTTACCAAGGAGGCCAGTTCCAGTCCATCCATGGAAGGCACTTCCGCCAGCAGGCGTTTGAGTTCTTCCACGTCGCTGATCTCGCTGGAGATGATGCAGTTCATGGCGCCTTCCTGACGTACCACGGTAGTAAGGGCACGGGTATCCACACCTTCGATGGCCACGATGTTGTTGGCCTTCAGGTAGTCATCGAGCGAGCCGGCAGCCAGGCGGCGGCTGAACTGCTCTTCGAGGTTACGGCCGATCACGCCCCTTACTTTCACGGAGGCAGATTCGGTATCACCTTCTTTCACCCCGTAGTTGCCTACATGGACATTGTTCATGATGATCACCTGTCCGTAATAGCTGGGGTCGGTAAATACTTCCTGGTATCCGGTCATACCGGTATTGAAGCAAAGTTCGCCGGTAGTGGTGCCCGTGGCACCATAGGCTTTTCCATAATAAACCGAACCATCTGCTAAAACGAGGATGGCCTGGGGAGCGGGAGCGTTCGACATGTGGTGGCTGAAAATTTTCGCAAATATCACAAAAAAAAGGCAGAATGGAAATCCATTCTGCCTATATCCTAAAATCAATCATTCCATCCTTACTCGGCTGCTTTTTCTTCAGGAGCAGCGGGCGCGGCAGGTGCTTCAGCGGCAGGCGCTTCGGCAGCAGGAGCAGCTTTTTTGGCGCCACCGCTACGGCGGGTCCTTTTAGCAGGTTCTGCCTTGGCTACTGTTTCCTTGCCATATACTTCGTTGAAGTCCACCAGCTCAATCAGGGCCTGCTCGGCGTTATCGCCTACGCGGGTACCCAGTTTGATGATTCGGGTATAACCACCGGGGCGGCCGGCTACTTTTTCGGCGATGGCGCCGAACAGTTCGGTCACCGCTTCCTTGTTCTGCAGGTAACTGAATACCACGCGGCGGTTATGGGTGTCGTTTGTTTTTGCCTTGGTGATCAGGGGCTCCACGAACACACGCAGGGCCTTGGCCTTGGCCAGGGTGGTAACGATGCGTTTGTGCTCGATCAGGCTGATCGTGAGGTTGGCCAGCAGCGCTTCGCGGTGCGCTTTCTTGCGACCAAGATTGTTGATTTTGTCTCCGTGACGCATGACTTGTTGTTTTATCCGGTCGCACCGTGTCAGGAATTGCGACCTACATAATTGAATTAATCTTCTTTATCAATACCCAACTTGGCCAGGTCCATGCCGAAACTCAGGCCACGCTCGTGCAGCACCTGCTCAATTTCAGCCAGGGATTTCTGACCGAAGTTACGGAACTTCATGAGGTCGTCCTGCTCGTACTGTACCAGCTCGCTCAGGGAATTGATCTTGGCAGCTTTCAGGCAGTTGAAAGCACGCACGCTGAGGTCGAGGTCTTCCAGGGGCGTCTTCAGCACCTTGCGCAGTTGCAGGGTCTGTTCGTCCACCAGGTCTTCTTTTTTCTCTTCCTTGTTATCGAACGTGATGTTCTCATCGGTGATGATCATCAGGTGCTGGATCAGGATGCGGGAAGCCTGCTTAACGGCTTCTTCGGGATGGATGGTGCCATCGGTGGCTACTTCCATGATCAGCTTTTCGAAGTCGGTGCGCTGTTCCACACGGGTGTTCTCCACGCTGTATTTCACGTTTTTGATGGGCGTGTAAATAGAGTCGATGGGAATAAAGCCCAGGGGAGCTTCTTTCAGTTTATTTTCTTCTGCGGGAACATAACCACGGCCCTTGCCGATGGTCAGTTCGATCTCGAGTTTGGAAGAAGGATCCATGGTGCAGATCAATTGACCGGGGTTCATGATCTGGAAAGACTGGGTGCCTTCCTGGATCATACCGGCGTTGAATTCGCTCTTGCCTTTGATGTGCAGAACGATGCGCTCGTTGGATACTTCGGTATCTACCACCTTCTTGAAACGAACCTGCTTCAGGTTCAGGATGATATCGGTCAGATCCTCCGTTACACCCTTGATGGTAGCAAATTCATGTTCAGCCCCTTCAATTTTGATCCCCACGATCGCGAATCCTTCCAGTGAGCTGAGCAAAACACGGCGAAGGGCGTTACCAATGGTTACACCATAGCCGGGCTCCAGGGGACGGAATTCGAATTGTGCTTCAAAATCATTTGCCTTTTGCAAAACGATTTTGTCGGGTTTCTGAAAGTTTAAAATGGCCATTTGTTTGTACTGTTTACGTTTGTGGATGGAAGTGGGGAATCAACCCTATTACTTAGAATACAATTCAACGATCAGTTGCTCCTTGATGTTCTCCGGAACGCTCTCACGTTCGGGATAAGCAATGAAAGTTCCTGTCATCTCGGTCTCATTCCAATCCAGCCAATTGAATTTCTGGTTCTTGCCACGCACCTGGCTGGTCAGTCCGCTTTTCTCGCCGCTGCCGGGTTTGAAGGCGATGATATCGCCGGGCTTCAGCTGGAAAGAAGGGATGTTCACCACTTCACCGTTCACGGTAACATGCTTGTGACTAACAAGCTGGCGGGCAGCAGGACGGGAGGGAGCAATACCCAAACGATATACTGCATTGTCGAGGCGGGCTTCCAGCAGCTTGATGAGGTTTTCACCGGTAACGCCTTTGCGACGGGCGGCTTCCTCAAAAGTGCGGCGGAACTGGCGCTCCAGTACACCATAAGTGTATTTTGCCTTTTGTTTTTCGCGCAACTGCAGGGCGTATTCACCCAGGCTCTTGCGTTTGCGGGCAGCACCATGCTGACCGGGAGGGTTGCTGTTCTTGTTCAGCCATTTTCCGTTGCCCAGGATGGGCTCACCGAAAATTCTTGAGATTTTGGTCTTAGGACCAGTGTAACGTGCCATATCAGGTCGATTTTTTAGTTACGATGCACCATCAGTAAAAATCTTAAAATCAATGATGCACCCAGGTTATGAAAAATCCGGAACCCAAAGCCGATCGGCCTTGGATTCCGGTATAACTGTTATGATTAAACGCGGCGTTTTTTCGGAGGACGGCAGCCGTTGTGCGGCAGCGGGGTCACGTCTTTGATCATCACCACTTCGATCCCGTTTTGTGACAGGGAACGGATGGCCCCCTCACGGCCGGAACCGGGACCTTTCACATATACATCCACCCTTTTCAGGCCTGCATCCAGGGCTGTTTTTGCAGCATCGGCTGCAGCCATCTGGGCAGCATAGGGAGTATTCTTTTTGGAACCTTTGAATCCCATTTTACCGGCAGAAGACCAGGAGATCACCTGACCGTTCTTGTTGGTAAGACTGATGATGATGTTGTTGAAACTGGCAGATACATGGGCGTCGCCATATGCATCCACTTTCACGATCCGCTTTTTAGCTGCGGCTTTACCGCCTGCTTTTGCGCTTTGTTGTTTTGCCATTGCAATGAATAGGTAGTCTTTAAAAATTTACCCGGGGAAACAGATCCCCGGCCGTGCCTTCCCTCCCCCTCCCAAGCCGGATCCGGTAAGGGCACTATGTCTTATTTCTTAGGAGCTTTCTTTTTACCAGCAACTGTTTTGCGCTTACCTTTCCGGGTACGGCTGTTGGTCTTGGTACGCTGACCACGCAACGGCAACCCTTTACGGTGACGCAAACCACGGTAGCAGGCGATGTCAAGCAAACGCTTGATGCTCATCTGTACCTCGGAGCGGAGCTGTCCTTCCACCTTCAACTCATCGTTGATGGTGTTACGGATGGCAGCCAGTTCCTCATCGTTCCATTCGTGAACTTTTTTCTCCAGGCTAATGTTGGATTTGTTCAGAATGTACTGGGCTGTGGAACGACCGACACCATAGATATAGGTCAGGCCTATCTCCCCTCTTTTGTTTTTTGGTAAATCAACACCGGCAATACGAGCCATAATCTGATTCTATTTTCTATTTTACAAATTGACTGCTGAAGCAACCGGATTAACCCTGGCGCTGCTTGTAACGGGGGTTCTTCTTGTTAATGACATAGAGCTTCCCCTTCCTCCGCACGATCTTACAATCGGCGCTGCGCTTCTTAATAGATGCACGTACTTTCATGACGCTTTATTATTTGTATCTAAAAATTATCCGGCCCCTCGTCAAATCATATGGACTCATTTCCACACCTACCTTATCACCGGGCAGGATCCTGATATAGTGCATCCTCATTTTTCCTGAAATGGTGGCCAGTATTTCATGGTCATTCTGGAGCTTTACCTTGAACATGGCATTCGAAAGGGCCTCCACAATTATTCCATCCTGTTTAATGAGTGCTTGTTTTGCCATACAGATTTTGGGAGCGCGAAGATAGGAATAAATCCTTCAAATAATAAAAAAATTGGGGATTTTTCCCCAATTCACGACAAAGCTACCCTTATTTTTCTTTAATTCCGGCCCAATTCCACCTTGGTCATCTGGTAATAGTGGTTCTGAAGCTCGTGTACGGGGATCTGGTGTTTGATGTGCCTGCGGTCTTCCCGGTACCATATCTCGAAATCGTCGAAAGCCCCCTCGCGGTCCAGCATGATCCGGAAAGGCCCCTTTTTGTATTTCACCGACCCGTTGTTGTCATTGACCTCCTTCTCAAATTTCAGCTTGAAGAGCTGGTCCTCCGTCAGCGGAATGGGCTGCAACGCCTCCGGCTTGAACCAGAAATCCTGCACTTCCGTTTGCACACATACTTCCTTGTCTTCCGTATTCAATTCATTTACAATGCCTTCCCAGCGTTCCCCTTCGTATTGGGCATATACGTAATCGCCCGGTTTCAGTTCGTGGAATTTGATCATATGGCAAATGATTTTATACAAACAATATAAGGAAAAAAGATTTTAATCAAATGATTAAATAATGTGTTTAAATTTAGGACAAGTTTAATATGTCCATGACCGATTTCCATCCTCCACCTCCGAACGGGATCCCCGCCAATGCAGAAGAAAAGATTAAAGCAGCGGCCAGTGAACTTTTCACCCGCAACGGCTTCGACGCTGTAAAAACCCGTGACATCGCCCGGGCAGCCGGCATCAACCTCGCCCTGCTTAATTATTATTTCCGCAGCAAGAAAAACCTGTACCGCATCATCATGCTGGAGAATTTCCGGGTGTTTTTTTCCGGCGCTTTCCGCATCCTCAACCAGCCCGGTCCCGGCATTCCCGAAAAACTGCAGGCCGTAGTCGCGTATTATATCGACGAGATCAGCCGCCAGCCCCATATCCCGGCCTTCGTGCTGAACGAGATCCGCACCAACCCGTCCATTCTCAACAACGAACTTCTGGCAGGCATCTCGGTTATGGAAACACCTTTTTACCAGGAATTAGAGGCTTACTGCGAGGCACAAAAAATCCCCTACCCTCCCGTTCACCTGTTGCTGAACGTGCTCGGAATGACCATTTTCCCCTTCCTGGCAGAGCCCATGATCCGGAAAGTTTTTCAGCTCGACAACACTGCTTTTGATCGCCTGCTGCAACAAAGAAAATCCCTGGTCCCCCACTGGTTTCAACTGATCACGCAAACTGAAAAACATGCGTAAAATTTTCTTTACCGGCCTCCTGGTCCTGGTCCTGTGCACAGGGCTTCGTTCCCAGTCCCTGCGCCTCGATACCTGCCAGGCCCTGGCCCTGCGAAACTATCCCCTGGTGAAACAATACGGGCTCATCGAAGCCTCGGGCCGCTACAGCATAGAAAATGCCGGCAAAAACTGGTTGCCCCAGGTGAACCTCACAGGCCAGGCCAGCTACCAGAACGAAGTGGTCAGCTTTCCCGAAACCGGTATGCCCAACGCTTTCCCCGTGCTCGCCAAAGACCAGTACAAACTGGGCGCCGAGATCAGCCAGCTCCTTTTCGATGGTGGCAGCACCCACCAGGAAAAAGCGCTGCGGGAAAAAGAAAAAGAGCTCCGCCAGGCCGAACTCAGCCAGCAGCTTTACCCCCTGCAGGAACGCATCAACCAGTTGTTCTTTGGCATACTCCTGCTGCGCGACCAACTGGAGCAAAACCGACTGCTGCAGAACGATATTGAAGCCGGCATCCGACAGGCCAGCGCCGCCGTGGAAAACGGCACCACCTTTCGCAGTGCCGTGGACGAACTCAGGGCAGCGCTGCTGAACGCCCGGCAACACCGCATCAGCCTTTCGGCTAACAGGGATGCCTACCTGCAGGTGCTCGGCGCCTTCCTGCAACGCAACCTCGACAGCAATACCCTGCTGGAAAGGCCGGCCGAAATTGCTCCCGGCACAACCATCCGCCGTCCTGAACTGCGCCGTTTTGAATTGCAGGAACAACAACTTGCCCTGCAGCAAAAAAACCTGCACAGCCGCAACCTCCCCAGCGTATCGGCTTTTTTCAATGCCTATTACGGCCGCCCTACCTTCAATATAGTGAGCAACGATTTCGGTGATTTCTGGATCGGCGGCATCCGCTTCTCCTGGAACCTCGGCAAACAGTATACCTATAAAAGAGACCGCGATATCCTTAGCCTGCAGCAACAGCAAACAGCGCTGCAGAAAGAAAGTTTCCTCTTCAATACGCGGCTCGACCTGTTGCAGGACAACCGGCAGGTGCAGCAGTTCCGGGAACAGGTGCAGAACGACCGCGAGATCATTGTACTGCGCGAATCCGTTAAGAAAGCAGCAGCAGCCCAGCTCGAAAACGGCGTCATCACTTCACACGATTACCTGGTGCAGGTGATCGAGGACAACCAGGCAAGGATCAATCTTTCCCTGCACGAGATCTATCTGCTGAAAGCCATCTATCAAACCGCTTATCATACAGGATACCAAAACCAGCAACCATGAAATATCTTTTTGTAGCCGCCAGTCTGTTTGCGTTTGTTGCCTGCCGGCAGCAGGACAACGAACAATTTGCCGCGGGAAATTTCGAGACCGATGAGATCCTGGTTGCTGCCGAACAGGGTGGCCGCATCCTGGAGCTCTCCATCCATGAGGGCGACCGGTTGCCCGCCGACACCATTGTTGGCCGGATCGATATGGGCAATACCGCCATCCAGCGGGAGCAGGTGGAAGCCAGCATCAAAGCCCTTTCGCAAAAGACCAACGACCCCCAACCACAACTGGAACTGGTTCGCCGCCAGCTCCGGGTGCAGGAGTCGCAACTGGAGCAGGCGCAGCGCGAAGAAAAAAGGATCGAAAGGCTGGTGGCCGCCGATGCCGCCACCCGCAAACAACTCGATGATAGCCGCTCCGTCCGCGAACAGCTCGAAAACCAGATGGCCGTCACCCGGCAGCAACTGCAGTTCTACCAGTCGACTATCAATACCCAGAACCGCAGCATTCTCAGTGAAGCGCCTGCGCTGGAAAAAAGAGCGGCCGCCCTGGCAGACCAGGTCAGCCGCGGCGCCATCCGCAATCCCATCAGCGGAACAGTGCTCACCCAATACGCCTATGCCGGAGAGGTCACCGCTCCCGGCAAGCCGCTCTACAGCATCGCCAATCTCGATACGCTTACCCTCCGCGCTTATGTCACCGGAACACAACTGCCTGCTATTCGGTTAGGCCAGGCCGTTACCGTCAGGATCGACCAGGGAAAAAACGGACACAAAGAATATTCCGGGCGCCTGTCGTGGATTGCCGACAAATCGGAGTTCACGCCCAAAACCATCCAAACAAAAGAGGAGCGGGCCAACCTGGTATACGCCGTCAAAATAAAGGTACCCAACGACGGCTTCCTGAAGATCGGTATGTACGGAGAAATGTTGCTGCCATGATCAGTCTCCAACAGGTCAGTAGATCCTACAACGGCGGCCTTGTACAGGCGGTGAAGGATTTCAGTCTCACCGTTGAAAAAGGTTGCCTGTACGGATTGATTGGCCCCGACGGTGCCGGAAAGACCACCATTTTTCGCATACTCACCACCCTCCTGCTACCCGACAGCGGAACGGCCACCGTCAATGGCTGGGACTGTGTAAAAGACTACCGGCAGATCCGCCGCAACATCGGGTATATGCCCGGGCGTTTCAGTCTCTACAAAGACCTTACGGTAGAAGAGAACCTGCAATTCTTTGCCACCCTCTTTGGCACCACCATACAGGCCAACTACCACCTGATCAGCGATATTTATACAATGCTGGAGCCCTTCAAAAAAAGAAGGGCCGGGCAACTCTCCGGTGGTATGAAACAGAAGCTGGCCCTCTGCTGTGCGCTGGTGCACAAGCCCCTGGTGCTTTTCCTGGATGAGCCTACTACCGGCGTGGACGCCGTATCGCGCAAAGAGTTCTGGGAAATGCTGCGCCGCCTGCAGGCCATGGACATCACTATACTGGTATCCACACCGTACATGGACGAAGCCGCCCGCTGCGACCGGATCGCCCTCCTCCGCGAAGGAGAGCTTCTCCTGGAAAACAGTCCCGATGGCATCCGGAACGCTTATCCCTACCCGTTATATGCACTGAGAAGCGAGAACAGCTTCCGGCTGCTGGAACAATGCCGCGCGTATGACCACCTACGTTCCTGCTATGCTTTCGGCGAGTCACTGCACTTCAGTTTCCGCGACGATTCGCCTGCAGAACGGGAGGCCTTTCAACACTTCCTCAACGAAGCCGGCTATCCGCACCTGCGCCCCGAACCCATACAGCCGGGCATTGAAGACACCTTCCTTCATCTCTTAGAACACCACCATGCCTGAACCCGTCATCACAGCAAAAAACCTTACCAAAAACTTTGGCGCCTTCAAAGCCGTGGACAACATCAGCTTCGAGGTGAACGCCGGCGAAATTTTCGGCTTCCTCGGCGCCAACGGCGCCGGCAAAACCACCGCCATGCGCATGCTCTGCGGGCTTTCCTATCCCAGCTCGGGAACAGCGTCTGTTGCGGGTTACGATGTGTACAGGCAGCAGGAAAAGATCAAACAGCACATAGGCTACATGAGCCAGCAATTCAGTCTCTACGAAAACCTGACCGTAAAAGAAAACATCCGTTTTTTCGGAGGCATTTATGGGCTGCGGGGAAATGCCCTGAAAGAAAAAACAGCGCAACTCCTGGCAGAAGTGCAGCTTGAAAAAGAAAGCCACCAACTCGTGGCTTCCCTCCCTCTGGGATGGAAACAAAAACTGGCTTTTTCCATAGCCATCCTGCACCGGCCCGGCATTGTGTTCCTCGACGAACCGACCGGCGGCGTGGATCCCCTGACCCGGCGCCGTTTCTGGAACAGGATTTACGAAGCGGCAGCTTCCGGTATCACGGTATTTGTTACCACCCACTACATGGATGAAGCCGCCTACTGCAACCGGCTCTCCATCATGGTAGACGGGCGCATCCAGGCCCTGGGCAGCCCGCTTGCGCTGATGCAGGAATACAATGCGCAGAACATGGACGAAGTTTTTTTTGCACTCGCGGGAAGGGCTACCCGAAAAGCCGATTAAACATGAAAACATGAAACAGTTCCTGGTATTTGTCAGAAAAGAATTTCAGCACGCGTTCCGCGACCCGCGCACACTGCTCATCCTGTTTGGACTGCCCGTGGTGCAGATCGTCCTCTTTGGCTTTGCCCTCAGCAATGAACTCAAGCAGGCCAGGCTGGTAGTGATGGATGCCGCCCGCGACCAGCGTTCCATAGCAATTACCAACCGCATTGCCGCCAGTCCCTATTTCGAGGTAAGCCGCAGCGCCTATAACAGCGAAGGACTGCTCGCAGCCTTCCGCAGCGGCGAAGTGAAAGCCGCCCTTGTCTTCCGGCCACAGTTCGCTGCGCAGGGCCGAACCACTGGCACAAGTCTTCAGCTCATCACCGATGGCTCGGATCCCAATACTGCGCGAACCATCACCAATTATATACAGGCCATCGTAGCTGAATCGGCCGGCCACGGCATGGTTGGCCTGAACGTGCACATGCTCTACAACCCTTCGCTCGCAGGCGCTATGAATTTTGTACCCGGTGTAATGGCCCTGGTACTGATGCTGGTTTGCACCACCCTCACCGCAGTTTCCATTGTAAAAGAAAAAGAACTGGGCACCATGGAGATCCTGCTTGCCTCGCCCGTGAAGCCGGTACTGGTGCTGTTCAGCAAAGCCGTTCCCTATTTCCTGCTGTCGCTCCTGAACCTGATCGTCATTTTGCTGCTGGGCAGTTTTGTGCTGGGCGTACCCGTAAGAGGCAGTGTGGTATTGCTGTTTGGCGTATCGGCCCTTTTCATTCTTACCTGCCTCTCCTTTGGGCTTTTCATTTCCACCAAAGCCAATACGCAACAGGCAGCCATGCTGGTGTCTATGATGGGTATGATGCTTCCCACCGTGCTGTTCACCGGCTTCATGTTCCCCATAGAGAACATGCCCATTCCGCTACAGGTTATCTCCAATATGGTGCCTTCGCGCTGGTATTATAAAATGGTGCAGGCCGTAATGTTAAGAGGACAGGGACTGGCTGTTATCTGGAAACAATTGCTGGTGCTGCTGGGCATGACCATTTTCCTGCTTTTGATCAGTATCCGGAACTTTAAAATCAGGCTCGCATGAACAACCTCGGATTCCTGCTGCAAAAAGAGTTCCGGCAAATATTCCGCGACCGCACCATCCTGGCCATGATCCTTGTGATGCCCCTGGTGCAGCTTCTTGTCCTGCCACTGGCTGCCGACTACGACATTAAAAAGATCAACCTGGCGCTCATCGACCAGGACCATAGCCCGCTTTCGCGCGAGCTGGTGTCTTCCATTTTTTCTTCCGGCTATTTTGTGCCAGTAGGTGGCAGCGGCAACTACCGGCAGGCCCTTCAGAAAATAGAAAGAGCCGAAGCCGATATCATCCTGGAGATACCGCCGCATTTTGAGCGGTCCATCGGCCGGGGTCTGCCCCAGGACCTGCTGGTGGCAGCCGATGCCATCAATGGCACCAGGGCCGGGCTGGGAACGGGTTATCTAACGGCGATCATCAGCCGCTTTAACGGCAGCACCCGCCTCATCCGGCTGCAGGCGGCGGCACCCGCTATGCCTGCCGCAACCACCACCTTCGAAACGCCCGCCACCCTCACCACGGGAGAATCCTTTCAAATCACCAGCCAGGTATGGTTCAACCCGCACATGAATTACCGTTTCTTCATGGTGCCCGGCATCCTGGTCATACTCGTTACTATGATAGCAGGTTATATGTCGGCTCTTAACATCGTGCGGGAAAAAGAGATCGGCACCATCGAACAGATCAATGTGAGCCCCATTCGCAAATACGAATTCCTGTTGGGCAAACTCATCCCCTTCTGGCTACTGGGCATCCTGGTATTCAGCATCGGTTTGCTCCTGGCGCGCCTGGTGTACGGCATCATACCCGCCGGCAATATCGGCGTGCTCTATCTTTTCCTGTCGGTTTATCTCGTGGCCATACTCGGCTTCGGACTGCTCGTGTCCACCTACTGTGAAAACCAGTTGCAGTCGATGTTTATAGCCTTCTTTTTTATCATGATCTTTATCCTGATGAGCGGTCTCTTCACGCCCATCGAGAGCATGCCGGAATGGGCGCAGTGGATCTCGCGCGGCACACCGGTTTCTTACTTCATAGAAGTGATGCGACTGATCGTACTGAAGGGAAGCGGCCTGCGCGATATTCTTCCCCAACTCGCAGCCGTGGCTTTTTTTGCCTTATTCCTCAACGGCTGGGCCCTGCTCAACTACCATAAAACGCGCTGATCATTCCGCCCAGCTCATCGTATAACCTTCGTTCTCGATACCGATGGCATGGGTGGTCAGTTGCAGGGGATGAAAAGTATCCACCATCACCGCCAGTTCGCCCGTTTCTTTTTTGCCGATGCTTTTTTCCACAGCCCCGGGATGCGGCCCGTGCGGAATGCCCGCGGGGTGCAGGGTGAGCATGCCGCGGGTTACGTTTTTGCGGCTCATGAAATCGCCGTCCACGTAGTATAGCAGCTCGTCGCTGTCGATATTACTGTGGTTATACGGCGCGGGAATGGCCTGCGGGTGGTAGTCGTACAAACGCGGCACAAAGGAGCAGACCACAAAATTATGCGCTTCGAAGGTTTGGTGCACGGGTGGCGGCTGGTGCACCCGGCCTGTGATGGGCTCAAAATCATGAATGCTGAAGGCATAGGGATAACAGCAACCATCCCACCCTACCACGTCAAACGGGTGGTGCCCATAATGAATGCCGTAAAGCATACCCTTCTTTTTGGTGCGGATACAGAAATCGCCCGGCTGGTCATGCGTTTGCAGGTCGGCCGGCGGGCGGATATCGCGCTCGCAATAAGGCGCATGCTCCAGCAGTTGCCCGTATTTGCTGAGATAACGTTTGGGATAGCGGATGGGACTGAAAGATTCCACGAGAAAAAGCCGGTTGCCGGCATCATGGAAGCGGATCTGGTAAATAGTTCCGCGTGGGATCACCAGGTAATCGCCGTAGGCAAAGGGTAGGCGGCCATACTGGGTGAGCAATTCGCCGCTGCCTTCGTGCACAAAGATCAGTTCGTCGGCATCGGCATTCTTGAAAAAATAATCCTCCATCCCTTCCTGCGGCGCCGCCAGGGAAATGTGCAGGTCGCTGTTCACCAGAATGGGTTTGCGGCTTTCGAGGTAGTCGCGCGCCGGCGCCAGCCTAAAGCCTTCAAAGCTCCGGTGCCGCAGCATTTTTTCTTCGGCTACCTGCGGCTGCACGGAAACCGGCGCTTCGGTATGTATGATGGCAGTGGGCGGATGACAATGGTAGAGCAGGGAATAATCGTTGCTGAAACCTTCGGTGGAAAACAACTGCTCGGAATACAGGCTGCCATCCGGTTTACGGAACTGGGTATGGCGCTTGTGCGGAACAGCGCCCATTTGCATATAATGAGGCATAATAAAGAAGAGTTTGGTGAACGGGAAAAGGTGTCGGTAGAAACGCGCTTATTTATCCATTGCCAGCATGGTCAGGAGGAAAATATATTTCCACCGGCGCTTGTCGATGATCCAGGTAAAGTTTCTCCAGAATGGCATATTTAGTTGGCTGCTTAAAGGTACTAATTCCTAATTTCAGCCGGTCATGAAAAAAATCGGTCTCCTCTCGGATACGCATGGCTGGCTCGACGACGGCATTTTCCGCGCTCTCGAGGGCTGTGATGAGATCTGGCACGCCGGCGATTTTGGCCCGGCTGCCATTGCAGAAGAACTGGAGCGCCGCAGCGGCAAGCCCCTGCGCGGTGTTTTCGGCAACATCGATGGCCCCGATATCCGCGTCCGTTTTCCCGAACAGCTCCTGTTCCTTTGCGAAGACGTGAAAGTATTCATGCAACACATCGGCGGCCATCCCGGAAAATATGCCCCGGGCGTAAAAGCGTTCATTCAAAAAGAAAAGTCCGCCTTATTCATCAGCGGGCATTCCCATATTTTAAAAGTACAGTACGACGCGGCCTTGTCCTGCCTGCACATCAACCCGGGAGCGGCGGGACAGCAGGGCTGGCACCAGGTGCGCACCCTCGTGCGTTTTGTGATCGACGGCGCAGCCATTCGCGATTGCTCCGTTACCGAATTGGGGCGAAGGGGAAAGCTGTGACCAGGGCCAAATCACATGCCCGGGAACCAGGGCCGGCCAATGCCTTCGCGGAAAGGCCAGGGAACACTGGCAAGAATGACTACCAGCGCCACCACGAAGAACCAGAAAGCCTTCTTGTGCTCAGGACCCGCGGCGGTAGCCGGTTTGCCCTTGCCCCTGCCAACGGTGATCAGCGCAACGGCTATCAGCATACCAACAAAATGTTCCACTGCAAAAAAACGGTAGGGCGCCGATTTCATCACTTCTCCCATGCCCAGTTGCTGGATCTTCTTTAAGCCCCATTCTCCCGTGAGCCACTGGATCAGGCCGATCAGGAAGGTGGTATGCGCTGCAATCATCAGGAAAAGATCTGTTTTCCGGTCCTTTTTGGAATAAGGATTTTTATCCATCATGCCGTTGAAATGACGTACAATGGAAATGATAAGCAGCACCAGGATCACCCAGCGGAGCAGGTTGTGTAAATGAAGAAGTCCGGTATACATGTTGAAGAATTTTTGGTCAGAACGGTTATTCGGTTATTCCACCCAGTCGGCCACAAAGATATTGGTATCGCGCGTACCACCGTTGTTGCGGTTAGAGCAAAACACGATTTTTTTACCATCGTAGCTGAACATCGGGAAAGCATCGAAGCCCTTATCGCGGCTGATCTTCTGCAGAGCACTCCCGTCGGCGTTCATTAAATATAGATTAAAAGGAAATCCTCTTTTGTATTCATGGTTGGAAGCGAAGAGAATGCGCCTGCTGTCGGGCATAAATATGGGCGCCCAGTTGGCTTGTCCCAGGTTGGTGACCTGCTGCACGTTGGAGCCATCCGCGTCGGCAATGAACACTTCCATTTTTGTGGGCGCCACCAGGTGCTCGGCCAGCAGGTCGCGGTATTCTTTGATCTCCGCTTCGGTCTGCGGACGACTGGCCCGCCAGATGATCTTTTTGCCATCGCGGCTGAACCAGGCGCCGCCATCGTATCCAACGGTATGGGTTATACGCTTTTCTTTTCCCGTTTTCAGGTCCATGATGTACAGCTCCAGGTCGCCATCCTTATCAGAGGTATAGATCATTTTCTTACCGTCGGGGGAAAAGGTGGCTTCGGCATCGTATCCTTTTGCATGGGTAAGTTGCCGGATGATCTTTCCACTGGTATCGGCCAGGAAAATATCATAGCTCTCATAAAGCGGCCAGATATAGCGGTTGCCGTATTTGGAGCGGTCGGGCACCGGCGGGCAGGCATTGTCCGCGAGGTGCGTGGAGGCATACACGAAATGTTTGCCGTCGGGCAGAAAATACGGACAGGTGGTGCGGCCCCGGCCTGTGCTGATCATTTTCGGCAGGAAGGGTTCTCCTTCTTTTTCCGGGATCCTTCCCATGAAGATCTGGTCGCAGGGAATACCGTCCTTAGCGCTGGTGCGCTGGTACACCAGGAATTTACCGTCGTAGCTGAAATAGGCCTCGGCATTGTCGCCCCCGAAAGTGAGCTGCCGCAGGTTCTTAAAATGATGCTCTTCAGGATAGTGAAGCGTATCGGCTGCAGGGGCATGCGTATTCGGTTGTGCCAGGCCGGTATACAGGCAATGGGAGAGCAGGAATATTCCTGCCAGGTGTTTCCATGACATAGAGAGCGCTTTGAATCAGGCGCAAATGTATTGGATAATCTGGTTCCTGGCGAATTCCATAGCTTTGGCGCATGAATCATGGGATCAGAACCGGTATTTTTTTTCTCTGCCTGGCGCTCGCAGCCTGCCAGTCGGATGCCAGCAAAACCCCTGCAGGCGGCAATGGGGCGCTTCTTGAAGCACCTCCCTATGCGGGCATTACCGACAGCATCCGGCGCGAGCCCAAAAACGCCGCCCTTTACCAGCAGCGCGCCGCCCTGCTGACCCAGCAGGGACAATATCCCCTGGCGGCCGGCGACCTGGAAAAGGCCTGGCAACTGTCGCCCTCCGAAGGGCTTGCGATGGAACAGGTGAACAACCGTTTCCTGCAGGGCAAAACCAAAGAGGCCGTTGCGCTGCTGCAGCAATTCCTGCAACAATACCCGCAGAGCGCCGGCCTCAAACGGCGCCTCGGTGAGGCCTACCTGCAGGGCGGCGAATACGACCGCGCCATTGCCGTGTACGATTCCATCCTGGCTGCTAATACCAATGATTTTGAAGCCTATTACGAACGAGCCACTTTGTACCTGGAACAGAAAGACAGCGCCCGCGCCATTGCCGATCTTGAAAAATCTTACGCCCTGCAGCCCACGCAACTCGCCGCACTTTCTCTCGCCAACCTGTATGCGGAGAAGAAAAATCCCCGCGCCCTTGTCCTGGCCGATTCCGTGATCGCCAGGGACCAGAACCAGGAAATGATTGATCCCGTTTTCATCAAAGGCATCTATTATGCCAATACGAAAAACGCCAATAAGGCCCTGGAGGCATTTGACCAGTGCATACGCATGGACTGGAAATTCCACGAAGCCTATATTGAAAAAGGCATCATTTATTTCGAACAGAAAAACCTCGATGAAGCGCTGAAACAGTTCAAACTCGCCGCCACCGTCACCAATACCTATCCCGATGCTTATTTCTGGCAGGGCCGCTGTTACGAAGCCCTGGGCAAAACACAAGAAGCCATCAGCAATTATGTGCGGGCTTATGCGCTGGACAAGGACTTTTCAGAAGCCCGCGAGCGGGCCGAAAAATTAAGAGGCGGCTGATTTTTTGGTACATTTATTCATTGAGCAAATCTTCCTAATATTCGACCGATATGTTACTGGCACCCTCCCTACTCGCTGCTGATTTTCTGCACCTGGCCGATGCCTGCCGCCTCCTCAATGAAACGGAGGCCGACTGGTTTCACCTCGATGTGATGGACGGACGCTTTGTGCCGAACATTAGTTTCGGCCTGCCGGTGATCAGCCAGCTCCGGAAAGCCAGCAACAAATTCTTCGACGTGCACCTCATGATCGAGGAGCCGGAAAGATACACAGAGGCCTTTCGTGAGGCCGGCGCCGACAACCTGACCATTCACCTCGAAGCCTGCCGCCACCTCCACCGGAACATCCAGCAGATCAAGGACCTGGGCATGAAAGCGGGTGTGGCCATCAACCCGCATACACCCATCGAACTGCTCTACGATGTGCTGGCCGGTATAGATATGGTGCTGGTGATGAGCGTGAATCCCGGCTTCGGCGGGCAGCATTTTATACCACATAGTTTCGATAAGATCCGCCGCCTTCGCCGCCGGATCGATGAGCTGCAACTCCCTACCCTTATCGAAGTGGATGGCGGCGTGGACCTGCACAATGCAGCCAGCCTTGTTGAAGCAGGCGCTGATGTACTGGTGGCCGGCACCGCCGTTTTCAGAGCCCCCGACCCGGCAGGCGCCATTGCTGCCCTGAAAAGTATTTCCGCACATGCCGCACACTGACCGTAAAGATCCTTTTTCGCCGGAACCTTCCTGTCGCCGGCCGAAATCGCTGCTTGCGCTGCTGGCCTGCCTGCTCCTGGTTTCTACCACGCTGGCACAACCGAAAAAGGCAGGGATCAGCGGTTTTGTGCGCGACGAAGACGACCGTCCACTGGTAGGCGTAACCGTTTCCGTGCTGGGAAAAACGACCGGCACCAGCACCAACGATTCGGGTTATTTCCACCTGCAGGTAAACGCAGAAAAAGCCTTTGCCCTGGTATTCAGTTTCACCGGCTACCGCAACGAACAGCGCAATTTCCTGCTCAACAATAACGAAGAAGAAAGGATCACCGTACGAATGGTACGCCGGTCGCAGGACCTGCAGGAAGTAACGATAACGGATGAACGCAGCCGGCGCGAAGCGGGACTGGTAACCATCAACCCACGGCAGGCCATCAACATTCCAACACCCGGCGGTGGGATTGAAAGCCTGGTAAAGGTTTTTGTAGGATCCAACAACGAGCTGACCTCCAGTTACAATGTGCGGGGCGGCAGCTACGATGAGAACCTCATCTATGTAAACGATTTTGAAGTGTACCGTCCCTACCTGGTGCGCAGCGGCCAGCAGGAAGGGCTCAGTTTCATCAACCCGGAAATGACGAAGTCGGTCAATTTTTACCTGGGCGGATTCCAGTCGCGGTACGGCGACAAGTTGTCGAGCGTGCTGGACATCACCTATAAAAAACCCAAAACCTTCGGCGGTTCCGCCTATATCGGCCTGCTGGAACAGGGGCTTGAACTGGAGGGCAGCACGCGCGACAGCCGCTTCAGCTACCTGGTAGGTGTACGCCACCGCAACAACCGCAACCTCCTGGCCAGCCAGGAGACCCAAGGCAACTATGTGCCTTCGGCCGCCGATTTTCAGGGACTTTTTACCTGGCAAATGAGCAAAAAACTCAGCGCCGAACTGCTCACCAATTTCTCCGGCACCCGCTTCACACTGGAGCCGAGCTTCAGCCAACCATCGGTCTCCGTGTTTTCGCCGCTGTTCAGCGCCAACCTCGGCCTGGATATTTATTTCAACGGAAGGGAGCAGGACCTGTATAAAACACAAATGGCGGGACTGGCGTTTACCCAGCAGGTCAATAAGAACCTGCGCCTAAAATGGATGGGCTCCTGGTACCGCGACCGCGAACAGGAATCCATCGACATCACCGGCGATTATCTTTTCGGGGAAAGATCCTTCGACCGCAGTAAACCCGATTTCGGGCTGATCGTAAACCCGCTCGGCGCCGGCTCTTACCAGAACTATGCGCGGAATACGCTCAATATCGACGTCTATAATTTTTCGCACAAAGGCTATCTCAACAAGGGCCCGCATTTTTTCAACTGGGGACTTTCCTACGACCGGCAGCAGGTTAAAGACGAACTGAATGAATTCGAATACCAGGATTCGGTCGGTTATTCCCTCCCCTATGAGCCGGGCAGCCTGAATATGTTCAGCCGACTGAAATCGGATGCCGATTTTTCGGTTAACCGTTACAGTGGTTTCATCCAGGACAATATCGCCTGGGGCGATTCTTCGGACCTAAGCCTGCAGGCTGGCGTTCGTTTCAACTACAACGACCTCAACGGCGAATTCCTGGTATCGCCCCGGGCCGGCATCAGTTGGAGGCCGCACCACTGGAAGCGCGATATCATCTTCCGCGGCAGCGCTGGCATTTACCAGCAACCACCTTTTTACCGCGAAATGCGCCGCTACGACGGCAGCATCAATTACGACCTGAAGGCGCAGAAGAGCTGGCAGGTAAGCGCGGGTTTCGACTACCATTTCTTTGCCCTCAACCGGCAGTTGAAATTCACCACGGAAGCCTATTACAAAAACCTTTGGGACGTAGTGTCCTACGACATCGACAACGTGCGGCTGCGGTATTCGGGTGAGAACAACGCCAAAGCCTATGCGACGGGCATCGAATTCAGGCTCTTCGGCGATATTGTTAAGGACGCCGAAAGTTATTTCAGCCTCGGTTTCATGAAGACGATGGAAGACATCAAAGGCGATTATTATTACAACTATACGCTCGATTCACTGAACCGGCCGGTCGACAGCAGCCTGGTGGAAAATGGCTGGTTGCGCCGCCCCACAGACCGCCTCATTACGTTGGGACTTTTTTTCCAGGACTACCTGTCGACCAATAAGAATTTTAAAGTGTATGTGAACACACTTTATGGTTCCAATCTTCCTTACAATATTCCCAACTCGGTGAAGTACCGCAACGCGCTGATCATCGACCCCTACCTCCGGATCGACCTGGGTTTCAGCGCGCTGCTGACCAACAGCGACAAAAGCAAACGCCGCAGCCACAGCCCCTTTAAGGATTTTGAGAACATCTGGCTAACCCTGGAAGTGTACAACCTCATCGACCGCCCGAATACCATTTCCTATCTGCTGATCAAAGATTTTTCCAACACCACTTTTGCCATCCCCAACCGCCTCACACCGCGACTGCTCAACCTGAAGCTGGTAGCTCGCTGGTAATTATCTTTGCAGCATGACAAAGCTATCGGTGAACATCAACAAATTCGCCACGTTGCGCAACAGCCGTGGGGGCAACCGGCCCGATGTATTGCAGGCGGCCATCGATGCCCAGGTTTTCGGGGCAGATGGCGTAACCGTGCATCCCCGCCCGGACGAGCGCCACATCCGTTATGCCGATGTGCGCGCCATACGTCCCATCATTACCACCGAGTTCAACATCGAAGGCAATTGCCAGGAACAGAAGTTCATCGACCTGGTACTGGAAGTGAAGCCCCACCAGGTGACCCTGGTACCCGATGCCCTGGGACAGATCACCTCCAACCACGGCTGGGATACGCTGCGGCACCGCGACTACCTGCGCGATGTGATCGCCGTTTTCAGGAATGCCGGCATCCGCACCTCTATTTTTGTTGACCCGGTGGAAGCCATGGTGGAAGGCGCCGCCGAAACCGGCACCGACCGGATTGAGCTCTACACCGAGGGCTATGCCGGCGCCTATGCCGCCGGCCGGGAAGCGGCGGTGGCTCCTTACGCGAAAGCAGCGGCGCGGGCCCACACCCTGGGCCTCGGCATTAACGCCGGCCACGACCTCGATCTGCAGAACCTGCGGTATTTCGCGCAGCAGGTTCCCCACCTGGATGAAGTGTCGATTGGACACGCGCTGGTTTGCGATGCGCTGTACCTGGGTTATGAAAATGCGGTGCAACTGTATAAGAGGGAGCTGGTTTGAATTCTCACCCTTTGGTTCGTTTCGACTTTCCCCAGCAAAAAGCAGCAAAGATCATCATCGCTACTATTACAACCTGGATCACGACCAATATATTGATGATCCGGTTTGTCAAAGGGCTGCGTTCCGTTTTTGAAATAACATCGTCTTCCAACGCCGATAAGGGCGGATAGGCGACCCACTCCCCTCTAAACTCTTGTGCAAAGAATGTGTTCAACCAGGAAAGACCAACCAGGAGGGCAAATCCGGCCAGCAAAAATATCCAGTTGGGAAGCGCCATTTGAAAAGATTGCCGGGTTCCGCGGATGAAATAAACGAAAAAGAGAAGCAGGGTAAAGACCGGCAGCGTCACATTGGTGCTCACCAGGACGAACATGGTGTCGTGAATATGAATATCAACCGAATCGGGAAAAGCTGTATCGAATAAAGCAATGCAAATCAGCACCGACAGCGCAGCTGAAGCCATCAGCCAGGGAAGTTCTGCAACTATTTGTCTTATTATTTTCTTCCTGTTCATTGGCTGCTGCGGGGCTAGTTACCTGTTTCACGCATCTTATCTTTTATAACTGCGTTCACACATTTTTAATCGCGCCTATAACATACCCACACATCCTCATAGGCAGCGAAGGGGCGAATGGACTAATATAACTCCCTTCTTCCGTCCGGTCAAGAGACCAATAGCGGTTTTTTGTGTTTTGACGCAGGCGCGCCAATCCGGAAGAGCAGTTCGGCACAAAGGCAGGCTGCCTGGGGAAGGCACGATTTTTTAAGCATCCTGCAATGCATCCCGTTCCTGTGCATCAACCCATCAGGGCTCTTCTCTCAAATTGAAATCATGACTCATGCAAAAATCCAAACCAGCCAGGCCATTGCGGCCGGAGCAAACCATCCGGAAAAAACAGGGCCAGGAGTCGGCCATGAAACCGGCTCCCGAATTCTTTCGTGAAAAAAAACAACATAGGCTCGCGGGGAAAGTAGCCATCATCACCGGAGGCGACAGCGGTATCGGGCGTGCCGTGGCCGTGGCCTTCGCGCAGGAAGGCGCAAATGTTTCCATCGTGTACAAAAAAGATACGGTTGAAGCTACGGCAACCAAACAGATAATCGAAGAAGCAGGCGGCTCCTGCCTGTTGCTGAAACTTGATATCACCAAAAAGAAAAATTGCATCCAAATCGTTAATAAAACGGTTGCTCACTTCGGACGGCTCGATATACTGGTCAACAATGCCGCCGTCCAGTTTCCTGAAACCAGGCTGGCCGACATCACCGAAAAGCAACTCCGGCTTACGTTTGACACCAATATACTGGCGCCATTATTCCTCGTACAGGTGGCCGAAGACAAACTCGAAAAAAATGGCTGCATCATCATCACCACTTCGGTAACTGCTTATCGCGGCAGCAAGGGACTGATCGACTATTCCGCCACCAAGGGCGCGCTTGTATCCATGACCCGCTCGCTGAGCGCCTATTTTGCCGACAAAGGCATCCGCGTGAACGCAGTGGCTCCGGGCCCAATCTGGACGCCACTGATTCCTACCACTTTTCCCCGGAAAAAAGTAGCCAGTTTCGGCTCGGAAGTGCCGCTGGGAAGAGCGGGACAACCCGCCGAAGTTGCGCCTTGTTACGTATTTCTGGCAAGTGAAGACAGCAGTTATATGAGCGGACAGGTATTGCATCCCAACGGCGGCGAAATCGTCAACGGGTAAGGGGTTCAGCCCATCAGTCCCGCCAGGCTTTCCAATATCGAATTGCAATACAACAACTGCACTTTCAAGGATCCCCCGGGTAGGGCTGACAGCCGCTCCGCTTTCCTGATTTCACCCCTGCTGGCGACCGCATAATAAGCGAAAAGCTCTTGCCCGGATTCAGCAACAGGACTCGCATAACCCGTAACGCCAATTCCCCAATCACTGGTAAAAAGCCAGCATACATGTAATGCCATTTCGGTTGCTACTTTTTCCGACACCGCATTGCGGGCCAGGGCATGAATGGGCTCCACGTCGAGGTGCCGGTATTTCTGGGCAACATTGTATGCCGTGATCCCACCCTGGTAAAATTCGATGGCCTTATCGGCCGAAGAAAAAGCCGCTTGCAACCAGCCGGAAGTAACGCTTTCAGCAACAGCCAGGGTTTCATTGTTATTGCGCAGGAAGCGGCTGATCTTATCCAGGCAGGCACCGGGAAACAAATCCAAAGCTGTATGATTAGAAGGTTTCATTCGCTGCCGGTTTGGCCGAAGGGCGCATCCACCGGCTTGGATTCGGGCGAACCCTTTTGCCGCAGCCATATCGAAAGCAGCACAATAGAAGCCACCGCTAAAAATTCACTCTGCCAGTTCTGAAAGGATTCGAACCAAAACCGCGAATTGAAGAGATAATCTGTCCAGCTATCTGGCGGCAGGTCTTTGTCGGACTGCTCTTCATTGTGGGCTTTCAGACTGCCGTAAAAATGCAGGGCAAAGGAAAGCAGGAACAGGATGGCAAACGCAAGGGAAAGAGAACGCTTATAGATCTGTAGCCAGATGCCACCTCTTTTCACCGGCCAGGGCGCATCTGCATGCGGTTGCGGCTCGCGGTCAACCGCTTCATCGCCTTCCATCTTTTTGGATTCGGAAGAACCCAATTGCCGCAGTCCAACAGTCAGCAGCACATATAAGGTCATTTGCAGAAATTCGCTTTCCCAGTTTTCAAAAGTGGCCTGTATGAAATGACCGCTGTGAAAGTATTGGCCCATGCTCAAAGCGGGCTTGCCTTCTTCGCCCCTTTCCTTGTTTTTTTCGGTCCAGCCGGTCAGGAATTGCGCGGTCAGAAAAACAATCATCAGGGCCAGCAATACGAGGCTTAATCCATTACGGCGGGCAAAAGAATAGGAATGCTTCAATGGTAGTGATTGTGTACATCCCGCTGCATACAAGATATATGCCGCAGCGAATCAACGGCGCCGGAGGCCGCTGGAAAAAACAGTTGGGTATTATTTTCCTCCAGCCTGGCACAAAATTTTTATCCCACCTCAAAAACCATATATGGCAAAATATTCCAAAAAAGCGCAATCAAAGGTGGAGAAAGCCATGCACGAAAGAAAAGAAGGCACGCTGAGAAGCGGCCGGAGTGGCAGAAAAGTAACCAACCCCAAGCAGGCTATAGCGATCGGCCTGTCGGAAGCGCGAAAAGAAGGCGCTAAAGTGCCGAAAAAGAAAAGCGCCACGAAAAAAAATGCAGCGAAAAAAGCAACAAAGAAAAGCGCAACAAAGAAAAGTGCACCCCGGAAAACAGCTACGAAAAAAACCGCGACAAGGAAAAGCGCTACGAAGAAAACCGCAAGAAAAACTGCGATGAAGAAAGCCATGCCTCGGAAGGCAGCAGCAAAAAAGAGCACAACAAGGAAGAGCAGCTCCACGCGGAAATCCTGATGATTGAAAAGGCTTCGCCCTGATCCTCTGGGATATTTGATGTGGATATTCCGGTACCGTTTACCAGCATAATTCAGGCTGGCCTGGGAGCCTCCTAGATCCATACCAGTTTCTGCGAGGGCCAGGCCAGGTAGCAAAGCGGATATCGCTCCTGCCAGTTTTCCTTGTTTACAACTTATTATAAGCAGTAATTCGCCGCCGCTCTGCAGGCCGTTGGCGGGTGATGGAACTAATAAAATTTCAAAAAACAACAGAACGGCGCGACCCCAACTCCAAACCACAAACCCCAAACCACAGACCACTTATCCCATTTCACTCCCCCTTTTCATTTTTATAATTAGTTTCCGGTTACCAAAACCAACGGCATGAAACATCTTCTTGTGCTGATCACCCTGGCGGTGTTCTACAGCATTCCCGCATCCGCCCAGCTCAAAACAGCGCCCGACGGCGGCAACAAAAAAGCCCTGGTGGGCGAAACCATCGGCATTACCGACATTACCATCCACTACGACCGGCCGGCCGTGCGGGGCCGTGAAGGCCAGGTATGGGGCAAACTGGTGCCCTATGGTTTCAACGACCTCGGCTTCGGCACCAGCAAGCAGGCCCCCTGGCGGGCCGGCGCCAATGAGAACACCACCATTTCTTTTTCAACCGGCGTTAGGGTTGAAGGGAAACCGTTGCCGGCCGGCACTTACGGTTTCCATATTGCCGTGTACGAAAATAAATGCACGCTTATTTTTTCGAATAACCATACCAGTTGGGGTTCCTTTTTTTATGATTCTGAAGAAGACGCCCTGCGCGTGGATGTGCAGCAGCAAACAGGCCTGAACAACCAGGAATGGCTCGAATACACTTTCAGCGATCAAACCGACAGCAGTTCAGTGGTGAACCTCCGCTGGGAAAAATGGCGCATACCCTTTACCGTTACCGTTGACCTCGTTCCCATTCAACTCGCTTCCTTCCGCAACGAGCTGCGGGGAGAAAAAAGTTTCCAGCCCGGCTGGCAGTCCTGGAACCAGGCCGCCGCCTACTGCCTGCAGCACAATACCAACCTGGAAGAAGCCCTGCAATGGGCCGACATGTCCGTCAGCGGCCAGTTCATTGGACAGGCCAATTTCACCACTCTCAGCACCAAGGCGGGCATACTCGACAAACTGGGACGTACAACTGAAGCTACGCAGCTCATGAACCAGGCCCTGCCCCTGGCCACCATGAACCAGGCGCACAATTATGCCCGCCGGCTCCTGGCAGAAAACAAAACCAAAGAAGCCATTGCCGTTTTCAAAAAGAACTACGAAAAATTCCCCAACACATTCACCACCAATATGGGTATGGTGCGGGCGCTTTCTGCCGAAGGCGATCTGAAAAAAGCGGCCGGCTATGCCGAAAAAGCCCTGGCCCAGGCGCCCGATCCGGGCAACAAAGTGAACGTGGAGCAGATCATCGGGCAACTGAAGGCGGGCAATAAACTCTGAGTGCGCCAAGGCTCACCGGGCAGCCCAAGTATGGCAAGAAGTTCTCAGGGCTTATTGGCGATTACTGGCGTTACGGTGCGTACGGGCTTTACTGTCTGCAGGTAATTGTAAATGGCTTTCAGTTCATCATCGGTCATACGGCTGTAGGCATTCCAGGGCATATGGCTGTGGGCGATCAGCTTGCCCATGCGAAAACGCTGCATGAATATATCCTGGCTCCATCCAAAGATGCGGCTGCTGCTATCGGGTGTGATATTGGGTGGCGTAAGCGACGTTTTTCCTTCCTCTTCAAAAGGGCTTCCGCCGGCCAGCGGCTCGCCCACCAGCTTACCCGTACCATCGCGGCGGGTATGGCATTCGCCACAATTGGCCACGTTCATCACAAGGTAACGGCCATAGGCAACCGAAGTATCGGGTTGGATATAAGGATGTGGCTTCCCGGCTGGTCCCTCAGGCTTGAGCAGGAAGGCCTTCAGCACTTTACCCATGGCATTGTACTCATGATCGGGCACCTTGTTGTGCACGGGCGGCAGCGAGCGCAGGTAGGAGATCACGGCCTCCAGGTCGCTGTCGGTCAGGTTCTGGAAAGACATAAAGGGCAACACCATTTCCCCGTTGGTATGCACGCCATAGCGGATGATCCGGGCGAGCTCTGCATCGCTGCGCTTACCAATGCCTGTTTCCGGATCAGGCGTAAGATTGCGGGAATAGAACTTACCGAAAGGAAGACTGAACACATAACCACCGGTGAGTTCGGGATCTCCGCCGGCCTTTAGCACCGAGTCTTTATTGGGCGCATTGCTGTGACAATCGACGCAATGCCCCGGCCCCAGCACAATATGTCGCCCCCGCTGGATCACCGCCGTATCGCGGGAAGCGCGGATGGAAGGGAAGGGTGCATCATAATGAAGGTGCTGCCGGAACCCGGTGGCAACGCTTACGCCGGCCACCAGGAATGCCAGTACGGCAACTGTCCAGAGAAGAATTTTTCGGATCATAAGAAAGGTTTGCCGCAAACCTACTGCGGCGCAACCCGTGCGGAAAGCCTTCTCTTATTGAATTGCTGCTTTTGCCGTATGAACTGTTCTTAAGGCCTTTCGCCGCTGCAATGCTGCGGTCTGCCATCAACCCGGTTATTGCTCCAGTACGTCCAGCGCTTCGCTGTCCTTATACTGTAATACCTGTTCCCGTAACTGTTTCTTCAGCGGTGCTATGTACTGCGCATATTGCTTATCGTTATACAGGTTGTGCAGCTCATTTTTGTCTTTGCGGAGATCGTACAATTCCCAGGCATCGGTGGGCCCGTAGAAACGGATCAGCTTGAAGCGTTGGGTACGAATGCCGAAATGTGGCGCCACGCGGTGTGGTTCGGGGTATTCGTAGTAATGATAGTACACCTCGTCGCGCCAGGGTTTCGGCGGTTTCTGACGCAGCAGCAGCGGCAGGAAGGAGCGGCCCTGCATGCTGTCGGGCGTGGAAATGCCGGCCACATCGAGCAGCGTGGGACCCCAGTCGATGCCCAGGGTAAAAGCGTCGAGGCTGGTGCCCGGTTTGATCTTACCGGGATAGCGGATCACAAAAGGCGTGCGCAGCGATTCCTCGTACATAAAGCGTTTATCAAACCAACCGTGCTCGCCCAGGTAAAAGCCCTGGTCGGAAGCATAGATCACCACGGTATTGCGACTGAGGTCATTACTGTCGATCCAATTCAGCAGGCGCCCGATATTGCGGTCGAGTGAGCGGGCTGTTGCGAGATAATCACGCAGGTAGCGCTGGTACTTCCATTCCAGCAGCGCTTCGCCCTGCAGTTGCAGCGAATCGAAAGCGCGACTGATTTTTCCTTCATAGTAACCGGCAAACACTTTCCGCTGGTCGGCGTCCATGCGGCTGTAATCGCGCATATTGTCAAAGTCTACATGCACTTTCAGGTCGTACTGCAACTGCATGGTCTTTTCAATGCTCATGTCCTGGGCAGCGGCGGCGGGACGATTCACATAGTTGTCGTGGAAGCCGGGTGGCAGCGGAAACACGCGATCATCGTAAGCGCCGAGGTCTTCCAGCGCCGGCAGCCATTCGCGGTGCGTGGCCTTATGACCTACCACCAGGAAAAAAGGTTTTGAGCGGTCGCGCTCCTGCAGCCAGCGGACCGACTCGCTGGTAATGATATCGGTCACATACCCATGACGGTGTACGCGGCCCGAATCAACGGTATTGAAATCGGGATTGTAATAGTCGCCCTGGGAGAAAAGCACTTTCCAGTAATCGAACCCGCGCGGCATGGGTTCCAGGTGGATCTTGCCGATCCAGGCGGTTTGGTAACCGGCGCGCTGCAACCATTCAGGAAAAGTGGCCTGGCTGTTGTCGAACTGTTTTTCGTTGGATTTATACCCGTTGATGTGGCTGTACACACCGGTAAGGAAACAGGCCCGGCTGGGTCCGCAGATGGCGTTGGTGATGAACTGGTTCCGCAGGATGGCCCCTTCACGGGCTATGCGGTCGATATTGGGCGTTTCCGTCAGCTTGCTGCCATAGGCCGAGACGGCCTGGGTAGTATGATCATCGGACAAAATAAAAATGATATTGGGATGCGCAGCGGCGTTATTCATTTGAGCATAACTGTTATATACGATAGAAAGCAGCAGGCAGCAGGAGAAGATCCGTTTCATATACAGCGGGTTGATCCGGTGAACAATTTAGTGCAGTCGCTGTTATTTCCCTGAAATGAAGCCCACAAAATTATCAGTACTGGACCTCGCCGTGGTGCCGCATGGACAAACGGCTGCCGATGCGATCCGGCGAACCATCGGCCTGGCACAGTGGACCGAGCAGTTGGGATACCATCGTTTCTGGATGGCCGAGCACCACAACATGGCTCATATCGCCAGCTCCGCCACTTCGCTGCTGATAGCGCAGGTGGCTGCTGCCACCCATCGCATAAGGGTGGGTTCGGGTGGCATCATGCTGCCCAACCATGCGCCGCTGGTGATTGCGGAACAATTCGGCACGCTCGAAGCGCTGTATCCCGGCAGGATCGACCTGGGACTGGGGAGGGCGCCCGGTACCGATCAGCTTACCGCCATGGCCCTGCGCCGCCACCTGGGCAACGGCTACTACGATTTTGGAGCGCATATCCGTGAATTGCAGGGTTATTTTGAAAACACCGATCCAGCCACGCCGGTACGCGCCTTCCCCGGAGAGGGCGCCGATATTCCCATCTGGATATTGGGAAGCAGCACCGACAGCGCTTACCTGGCCGCGGAAATGGGCCTGCCTTATGCTTTCGCCACGCATTTTGCACCGGCACAATTCCTGAGCGCACTACAGATCTACCGCGAAAAGTTCCGGCCTTCAAAATATTTGCAGGAACCTTATGTCATGGTTTGCCTGAATGTGGTGGCGGCCGCCACCGATGCGCGCGCAAAATTCCTGGCAACCAGTCTCTACCTCATGTTCCTGGGCATTGTGACCAACCAGCGGAAAGGATTGCAGCCGCCGGTGGAAGACCTTGGCCCTTACTGGAATCCGCAGGCCGAAGCGGCTGTGCGGCAAATGACAGCCTATGCTTTTATCGGCGGACCGGAAAGCCTGCATGCGGCCTTCAATTTGTTCCTGGAAGAAACTGGTGTGGATGAGATCATGGTAACCAGCGCTGTTTACGATGAGGAAGAAAGAAAGCATTCTTTTGCGCTGTTGAATGAGGTTATGAACGGAATTAGTATTCCAAATGCTCAGCAATAGCTCCCAAAACACTATTCATTGTGCAGGGGATACAACCCAATCAATTGTTACAACCCAACAACTCGCAAAGCTTTTGCTGCAGCGCTTCCCCGCGCAGGTTACGCGCAATGATGATGCCATTGGGATCGATGAGCAGGTTTTGCGGAATTCGATCGATCTTGTATTGCTGCGCCACTTCATTCTGCCATGATTTCAAATCGCTCACCTGGGTCCAGAAAAGACGATCGTCCTGGATGGCGCGTATCCACCGGTCGCGGCTGTTGTCGAGCGACACACCGAGCACAGTAAAATTCTTCTCCCTGAATTTATTGAAAGCGGCCACCACGTTGGGGTTTTCCTGCCGGCAGGGGCCACACCAACTCGCCCAGAAATCGATCAGCACATAGCGCCCGCGAAAAGAAGAAAGGCTGACCGGCTGACCGGTGGTATCGGCCTGGCTGAATTCCAGCGCCGGCGTGCCAATGCGGCCAATGCTGGCCTCGGCGATGCGGTCGCGCAGGAATTTCCCATAATAGCTTTCCTGCACTTCCGGACTGAAACTTTTAAAACTTTTTTCGATGCGCAGGGGATCATCGATCACCTGCACCAGTGTGGCCCACATAAAAGGCGCCACTGGCTGGCTGCTGTGCGACGCGGCAAAAGTATCGGCCACCATTCCAATCTCCTTCACGAGCGAGGTATAAGCCGTCATCAGGCTATCGTTTACGCCACCGCCCTGGTTGGCCATCGCCGTGAGTCTCCCATACTGTTGGAAATAGGGTTCAAACACGCGCTGGAAATCCTGGAAACCGGCGTGGGCATTGGAACCGCTGATGCGGAAGGCCTGTACATCCTGGATATTGCCCGTTAGCTGCAAAGCCCTGGGTTCCAGAAAAAGATAGGCTGTTTTGTTCAGTGGCTGAAAACTGATCTGGTACAACTTTCCCGCCGGCAATTTCCCCTGCAGCAGGAACCCTTCTTTCACGGCAACTGCGCGGGCGATGGTATCGTTTCCTTTGTCGGGATCGGTGAGGAAAACCTGGCTCTTATCGGGAAGGCCCCTGACGCTGGCCTTGATGCTGAAAGGCGTTTCCTGCGCAGAAAGCCGGCCAGGCAACAGGCAGGAAAAAACAACAGTGCAGCCGAGCAGGTAGATCTTTTTCATGGTGGGGTATGGTATTTATTTCGAATGCCTGTCTTTCAGAATATCAACTACGTCCTGCAATCTAAACCCTTTCGCGTTAAGCAAAAGCAAATAATGAAAAAGCAGGTCGGCCGCTTCATTCAGGAAAAGGGAATCGTTGTTGTCTTTCGCCTCGATCACGGTTTCCACGGCTTCCTCTCCCACTTTTTGCGCAATCTTATTGATGCCCTTGGAAAAGAGCCGGGCCACATAAGAGGTATCGGGACTCGCCTGCCGGCGCAGGTCGATGATGTCTTCCAGGTATTGCAAAAAATCTTCCGCATGGTTGCGTTCGCTCCAGCAGGTATCGGCGCCGGTATGACAAACGGGCCCCAGGGGATGGGCTTTAATCAGCAGGGTGTCGTTGTCGCAGTCCACCGCCAGCGAGCGCAGCTCCAGGAAATGGCCGCTCTCCTCGCCCTTGGTCCAGAGGCGGTTTTTGCTGCGGCTCCAGAAAGTCACTTTCCCCGTCTCTTCGGTGCGACGCAACGCTTCCGGGTTCATGAATCCCAGCATCAGCACTTTCTGTGTCTGGTGATCCTGCACAATGGCCGGAACAAGCTGGCCGGGGTATTTGTCGAAATCCACTCTCATATGATAAAATTACGTGCTTTGGTTAAATCCTGACGGGGATACCGCGGGCAGCCAGGGCCGCTTTCAGGTCCGGTATGGCCACCTCCCTGAAGTGAAAAATGCTGGCCGCCAGCGCCGCATCAGCGCCCGCTTTTTCAAATACATCGGCAAAATGCCCGGCATTGCCGCCGCCGCCGCTGGCAATGACGGGAACCGGCAGTTCCCTGGAAAGCCTGGCGGTGATGTCGAGCGCAAAGCCCTGCTTGGTGCCATCGTGGTTCATGGACGTGAGCAAAATTTCACCGGCGCCCCTGTCCACGCCCTGCCGCGCCCAGTCGGCGCAGGTGGTATCCGTACGCGTGCGGCCGCCGTTGAGGTATACATACCACTCGCCGTCCGCCTCCTGCCTGGTATCGATGGCAAGCACCACGCACTGGCTGCCGAAATTCTTTTCGAACTCGCTGATGAGTGAGGGGTTTTTAAAAGCCGCTGTGTTTACAGAGATCTTGTCGGCGCCATTTTTCAGCAGCAGTTGAACATCTTCCACACTGCTGATGCCGCCGCCCACAGTAAAAGGAATATTGATCTCGCGGCTGATACGATCCACCAGCTCGCGGAGGGTGCGTCTTTTTTCAACCGTGGCGGTGATGTCGAGAAAAACCAGTTCGTCGGCGCCTTCTTCGGCATAGCGGCGGCCGAGTTCCACGGGATCGCCGGCATCGCGGAGGTCCACGAAATTGGTGCCCTTAACGGTACGTCCGTCTTTGATGTCGAGGCAGGGTATGATGCGTTTGGTCAGCAAGGTTCCTGGTTTTGGTGGTTCTTGTTTTGACAGTTGTTCAGGATGACAATTGAAAGGCCTGCAGTTCTTTCAGGCTGATACGGTTTTCATAGATGGCTTTCCCTACGATGGCGCCGGCGCAACCAATGGTGGCAAGGGCCTCCAGATCGGACATACTGCTCACGCCGCCGGAAGCGATGAAATGCAGGCCCGGCACTTCGGCCAGGATGCGCCGGTACAGCTCAGCAGACGGACCTTCCAGCTTTCCATCCTTGCTCACGTCGGTGCAGAAGACCTGCTGCACGCCTTCGTTCTGCCAGCTCCGCAGGAAATCATAAATCCAGGTATCGGTGGTTTCGAGCCAGCCGCCCACGGCGATCTTCTCTCCTTTCACATCGGCGCCGAGCAGGAATTTTTCCGGCCCGTATTGTTTCAGCCAGTCCTGAAACGTTTGCGGCGATTTCACGGCAATGCTTCCCAGGGTGGCCAGGGCCGATCCGCTTTCAAATACGATGCGAAGGTCGTCCGCCGTTTTGATGCCGCCGCCGAAATCCACTACCAGGCTGGTTTTGCCGGTGATGGCTTCCAGCACTTTCCAGTTGGTTACCTTGCCGGCTTTGGCGCCGTCGAGGTCCACCAAATGGAGGCGGCGCAGCCCCGCATCTTCAAACATGCGGGCCACTTCCAGCGGATTTTCGTTGTACACGGTCTTCTGCGCATAATCACCCTGGGTGAGCCGCACGCATTTCCCTTCGATGATATCAATGGCCAGGATGATTTCCATCAGATCTTTATTTTCATTTTCGTGTATTCAAAACCGTTAGCATGCCAGGTTGCGCCTTCTTCCTGCATGCCAAATTTTCTATAAAGCCCGCAGGCGCTGGTCCTCGCATTGCACCCTATTTCTTCCACACCCTTCTCGCGACCAAACTGGAAGACAGCCTGCAGTAAACGGCTTCCCAGCCCCCGTTCGCGCCATTGCTCCGCGGTGGCCAGCTTTCGGAACTGCAGGCGGTCGCCTGCTATAAAAACACTCACCACGCTCACCAGTTGTCCGTTCACTTTGAAACCGAAATGCGTGCCGTCCGCATCCTCCGGTAGTTGTACGAATGCAAGTGCTTTATCGGGATACATCACTGTATGACGAAGCGCCCATACCTCCTCCAGGGAAGGTGTACAAAATACCGGTTGCGGACTGGTTGCTGTCATTGGGGCAGGTGGATAAAATTGTGCAATATCTTTTCGCCGGTAGCGGCCGATTTTTCGGGGTGGAATTGCAGTCCGTAAAAATTGCGGTGCTGCAAACCGGAACTGTAGGGCGAACCATAAACGGTCTGTGCAATGGCATGGTCGCCAAGCGCTGCGTAATAACCGTGCACAAAATAACAATAACTGTTTTCCGGCACCCCGTCAAAGAGCGGCGACCGCAAAGAGCCGATCGTGTTCCAGCCAATCTGCGGCACTTTCAGCGCCGGATCAGTCGGGCGAAAACGCTTTACCTGCTCGGGGAAAATACCCAGGCATTCGGTATCGTTCTCTTCCGACCAACTGCACATCAACTGCATGCCGAGGCAGATGCCCAGCACCGGCTGCTGCAGGGAAACCAGCACCTTGTCCAGCTCCCGCTCACGCAGGTATTGCATGGCAGAACTGGCTTCGCCCACACCCGGGAAGATCACGCGGTCTGCAGCTCTTAGCAGACCGGAATCGTCGGTCACTTCGGCTTCCACGCCAATGCGGTTGAGGGCATACAGCACACTCCGTATATTTCCTGCATTGTATTGAACGATCACAGTTTTCATCCGAGAACATTTTGCAGGAAACGGCTGGTGTCGCCGGGAATATCCGTTGAATTTTCCAGGGCTTTGATGTAGGCCGTGCCAATGATGGCGCCAGCGGCGTGGGGGGAAGCACGGTCAAAACTTTCCCGGTCGCGGATACCAAAGCCAACCAGCACGGGGTTTTTCAGGCCATATCCTTTCAATCGCCGGAGATAATTTTCCACGCTGTTCATGTCCTTATCGGCGCCCGTGGTGGAGGAAGACGATACCGCGTACAAAAAACCGCTGCTTAGTTCGTCGAGGCGGCGCACTCTTTCTTCCGTGGTTTCGGGTGTTACCAGGAAAATAAAATCCAGCCCATAACGTCGTATGATCTCACCATATTCAGAACGGAATTCATATTCGGGCAGGTCGGGCAGGATGAGGCCGTCCACACCGGCTTCCGCTGCATCCTTACAGAAAGGTTCGAAGCCATATTGCAGCACCGGGTTCATGTATCCCATCAATATAACAGGAACAGTTATGCGCTTTTTGGCATCGCGCAACTGTTCCAGCAACAAGGGAAGCGTCATGCCGTTGGCGAGCGCAACGGTGCTGCTGTGCTGGATCACCGGGCCGTCGGCCAGCGGATCGCTGTAAGGAATGCCGATCTCCACAATGTCGGCGCCCGCCGCCTGCAGCGATTCGATTACCGGAACGGTGCTGTCGAGCTGCGGATAGCCGGCCGTGCAATACACATTGAGAACGGCTTTATCTTTTTGTTCGAATACCGTTTTAATCCTGCTCATGGCTTGGTTGTAAATTGGTCATTTGCATTTGTTTCATATAGGTGGCCATATCCTTGTCGCCGCGGCCGCTGAGGCAGATCACATTCACTTCTTCTTTTCCCAGCTTCAACTGGTCGAGCGCAGCAAAAGCGTGGGCGGTCTCGAGCGCAGGGATGATGCCTTCCAGCCGCGATACCTTAAACGCTGCACGCAGGGCTTCTTCATCCGTAGCGCTGAGGAAACGGCCGCGACCGCTTTCAAAAAGATGGGCGTGCAGCGGCCCTATGCCCGGGTAATCGAGCCCGGCGGAAATGCTGTGGGGTTCCACCACCTGGCCGTCTTCTGTTTGCATCACGATGCTCCTGCTGCCGTGCAGCACGCCCGGTTTGCCGAGGCTGGTGGTGGCCGCGCTGAGCCCGCTGTTCAGCCCCAGGCCGGCGGCTTCAACCGCCACCAGTTCAACCGTAGGCTCGTCGAGAAAATGGTAAAATGTGCCGGCGGCATTGCTGCCTCCGCCCACGCAGGCGATAACACGGTGCGGGTTTTCACTGCCGGTTTTTTCTTTGAGCTGCCACCGGATCTCTTCGCTGATGATGCTCTGGAACCGGGCCACCATATCGGGATAAGGATGGGGACCTACCACGCTGCCGATGATGTAATGCGTATCGAGGGGGTGATTGATCCAGTCGCGGATGGCCTCGTTGGTGGCGTCTTTCAGCGTTTTGCTGCCGCTGAGCGCCGGCACCACTTTGGCGCCGAGCATTTGCATACGCGCCACATTGGGCGCCTGGCGTTCGATGTCTTTTTCGCCCATGTACACAATGCACTCCATTCCTTTCAGCGCACAAACGGTGGCGGTTGCCACGCCGTGCTGCCCTGCGCCGGTTTCTGCAATGATCCGCGTTTTGCCCAGGCGCCTGGCCAGTAGTATCTGCCCGATGGCATTGTTGATTTTGTGGGAACCGGTATGGTTGAGGTCTTCCCTTTTCAGGTAGATCCCGGTGCCATAGGCTTCGCTCATTCGCTGCGCATAGTACAACGGCGAAGGGCGGCCCACATAATCGCGCAGCAGGTCGGCGTATTCTTTTCTGAAACCCGGCTCCTGCATGATCTCCAGGTAGCGGCGCTGCAATTCTTCTACATTCGGATAAAGCATCTCCGGGATATAGGCGCCTCCGAAGCGGCCATAATATCCTTCTGCAGAAGGTTTTTTATATGTTGTTTCCATGTTCATTTTTCATAATATCAGTTGCATGAATACCAGGTCGAGCCAGCGGTCGAATTTGTAGCCCACCTGCCTGAAATGCCCGGCCACTTCAAATCCGAAACGGCGGTGCAAGGCAATGCTGGCAGCATTATCGGCATCGATCCCCGCTACCATGGTATGTTTCCCCATTTTTCTCGCTTCTGCGATCAGGGCCTCCATGAGCTGGCGGGCCACCCCTTTTCCGCGGTGCTCGCTGTGAACGTGCACCAGGTTCTCCACTGTGTACTGGTAAGCGGCCCAGGCCCTGAAAGGTCCGAAAGAAGCAAAGCCCAGCACCTTTCCCGCTTCTTCCGCCACCAGTACCGGCAGGCCCTGCTCCTGCCTGGAGCGGAACCATTCCTTCCGCATCTCCAGTGTGTGTGCCGTATAATCGTACACGGCCGTGGTATGCAGGATCACCTCGTTGTATATCTCCAGTATTTCAGGAAGATCCTTTTCTGTGGCAGCCCTGATGGTCATTTTTTCTGGTTGAGGTTCCGGATGAAAGCGCTTACTTTTTCGAGGTCCTTTACACCCGGACTGGTTTCAAATTTGCTGTTGATGTCTATAGCGAAAAGCCCTTTGGCTTCGGGCCTTTCCGCAAAATCGAGCAGGGCTTTTTCATCGCCGGGCTCAATGCCGCCGCTGAGAAAAAAAGGCTTACCGATCTTTTCATTCTTCAGCAGGCTCCAGTCGAATTTTTTTCCCGTTCCGCCATAACCCACGCCCATGGTATCGAAAAGAAACATATCGCAGAAGTCCATATAGGGCTTCACCATCCATTCAATGCTGTCGTTATCGCTCAGGCGGAAGGCTTTTACCACCGATACATAATCGGCAATTTTTTCACAGTACTTCGGCGTTTCGTCACCGTGCAACTGCACCATGTGCAGGCGACACTCATCCACCATCTGCAACACATCTTCCACACCGGCGTTTACAAACACACCCACTTTATTGATATTGTTTTCTTTTTTCAACTGGGTGGTGGTCATGTACCGCAATACGTACCGCGGGCTCCTCGGATAAAAAATAAATCCTGCGAATGTAGCGCCCAGCTTTTCCAGTTGATCTACCTGGTTGAGCTGCGTCATGCCGCATACTTTTACTCTCATACAGTGTTCGGATTTTAAGTGTTATGTTCTGATCGGTCCTGTCAGAGACCGGTTTATACGGATAGTTTCCGCAATGCAATCGCAAACTGCTGGAAGGCCAGGGCAGGATCGGCTGCTTTCATGAACTGCTCTCCAATAAGAAAGCCTTTGAAACCGTGCGCCTGAAATCGGCATACATTTTCCACTTTGTCGATGCCGCTTTCCGCCACTTTAGTGGTAGATGCCGGCAGGCTGTCCGCCATGCGGATGCTCCTTTCTATGTCTACTGTAAAAGTTTTCAGGTCGCGGTTGTTGATGCCAACAATGGGCGTAAAGGCATTCACGTGTTCCAGCTCTTCTTCCGCATGCAGTTCCAGCAACACTTCCAGGCCCAGTTCCGTCGCCGCTTCCGCCAGTTCCTTCACCCGCTGCGGCGACAAGCAGGCAGCGATGAGCAGGATCACGTCGGCGCCCATGGAACGGGATTCCACCAACTGGTATTCATCGATGATGAAATCCTTCCGCAATATGGGCAACTGGTTAAAGCGTGCGGCTTCCAGGTCGGCCGTGGAGCCGCCGAAGAACTCTTTGTCGGTGAGCACTGAGAGGGCGCTGGCGCCGTTTCCTGCATAAGCGCGGGTAACGTCTTCCACCAGGGCCTCGCCGTTGATGATGCCCTTCGAGGGCGATTTTCTTTTGAACTCAGCGATGATGCCTGTGAGGCGCTCGTCCTGCAAAGAAGCCGCCAGCGAAAAAATCGGCCGCTGGAACCCCGGCTGGTCGCGCAGGTATTCAAGCGGGTGGTGTTTTTTTCGCCAGGCCACTTCCTCCACTTTCTTCTCTATGATCCTTTCTAAAATATTCATTGTGCCTGCAAAATAATTTTTATTGTAATGCCAGCAAGGCTTCCAGTTGATGACGCGCTTTCCCGCTCTCCAGGCTCTCTACGGCTGCAGCATAGGCCTCGTCGTAATTTTCATAGGTGCCGGAGCCGTGCAGCGCCACGGCCGCATTGGCCAGCACCACGGCGTTCTGCGCCCAGCTTCCTTTGCCGTGCAGGATCTTCAGGAAAAGTTTGGCGGCTTCCTCCACGGTTTGTCCACCATAAATGTCGGTGGCCTGCACCATGCGTTTGCCGAGTTCGATGGGCGTGCAAATGCGTTCGCCATCCTGCGTAATGATCTTGGTATCGTTGGTAAGGGATATCTCATCATAACCATCGATCCCGTGGATGATGGTGAAACGCTTGCCCGATTGCTGCAGCAGGTAGTTGTACACCCGCGCCATTTCCAGGCTGTACACGCCCACAAGCTGGAAAGCCGGTGTGGCGGGGTTCACCAGCGGACCCAGCATATTGAAGAAAGTGCGCATGCCCAGGTTGCGCCGGATAGGCGCCACCACTTTCAGCGCCGGGTGAAAGAGCGGTGCATGCAGGAAACAGATATTGGTTTTCTCCAGCTCCTGTTGCAGTGCGCCGGCATCGTTCTTGAATTTGTATCCCAACTGCTCCATTACGTTGGAAGCGCCGCTGATAGAGGAAGCGCCGTAGTTGCCGTGTTTGGCCACTTTTTGTCCGGCACCCGCAGCAATGAAACAGGACAACGTGGAGATATTAAAGGTATTCTTGCCATCGCCGCCGGTGCCTACGATATCGAGTACCTGGTAACCGTTGAGCGGCAGTGGCACGCAGAGTTCCAGCAGGGCGTCGCGGAATCCCTGGAGCTCTTCGATCGTAACACTGCGCATAAGGAATACCGTCATGAAGGCCGTGATCTCGTGTTCGTTGTATTGCCCGCGGCCGATCTGCAGCAGCGTATCGCGCGCCATGGAGCGGGTGAGCGACTTGTGTTCAAATAAATATTGAAGGATCTTTTTCATTTCTGCTGATTTGATTGCAACCAGTTGCGCAATATGGTTTCACCATCGGGTGTCAATACACTTTCAGGATGGAACTGTACGCCCTGTACATCGAATTGCCGGTGCCTAAGGGCCATGATCTGACCGGATGCATCGCGGGCCGTGATCTCCAGTTCTGCCGGGAAGCCCTTATCATCCACTACCCAGGAATGGTAGCGTCCCACTTCGAGTTGGGCAGGCAGGCCGGTAAACACGTCATTGGCCGCCAGTTCACGGTTTTGCTCAACCGAAACAGGCGTCGCAATGCCATGGTACACCTGGTCGAGGTTCACCAGCCCAGCGCCAAAAGCCTGGCCAATGGCCTGGTGGCCGAGACATACGCCCAGTATGGTTTTCGTGGGAGCATATTGTTTGATGAGCGGCAGCAGCAGCCCTGCTTCTTCCGGGATACCCGGACCGGGCGATAAAATAATGCGGTCGTATTCGGCCACCTGTTCCAGCGGAATTTCATCGTTGCGGAAAACCGATACGGGCTCACCGGTGATCTTTTCCACCAGGTGCACCAGGTTATAGGTGAAGGAGTCGTAATTGTCAAAAACCAGGATCTTCATGTACAGTGTTTAAATGGTTTGCGCCAGTTCGATGGCTTTTTTCAGGGCGCCCAGCTTGTTATTGACCTCGGCCAACTCGGAAGACGGGTTGCTGGCAGCGACTACGCCGGCGCCCGCCTGGTAAGTGAGCGTATTGGCCCTGCTCAGGAAAGTGCGGATCATGATGGCATGGTTGCAGGAGCCATCAAAGCCCATGAAACCGATGGCGCCACCATAATAGGATCTTGCGGTAGGTTCATACTCATCGATGAGCTGCATGGCGCGGATCTTCGGCGCTCCGCTGAGGGTGCCTGCAGGAAAGGTCTTGGCCATGAGGAGAAAGGGATTGGTGCCGGGTTTTACCGCACCACGCACTTCGCTCACCAGGTGGATCACATGGCTGAAATACTGCACCTGGCGGTACTGCGCTACTTCCACTCCATCACATAAACGGCTCAGGTCGTTCCTGGCGAGGTCTACCAGCATCACGTGCTCGGCGTTTTCTTTTGCATCCTGCAGCAGCTTCCTGGTTTCGGCCTGGTCGAGTTCGTCGTCGCCGGTGCGTTTATACGTGCCCGCTATAGGATGCACCACGGCCTGTCCCTTGTGGATGATGAGCTGCGATTCGGGTGAAGAGCCAAAGACGCGGTAGTCGCCGTAATCGAAATAAAACAGGTAGGGCGAGGGATTGATGTTGCGCAGGGCACGGTACACGTTGAATTCATCGCCGGTAAAGGATTGCCGGAAGCGGCGGCTCAGCACGATCTGGAACACATCGCCGCGGTGACAGGAAGCAATTCCCCTACGCACCATGTCTTCGTATTGTGCGGCTTCCATATTACTCCTTTCTGCTCCCGTTGCCTTAAAGGGAAAAACCGGCACGTCCTTGCTGCGGATCAGCGACTCCACCAGCGGCAGTTCGGATTCCAGTCCCGCCACGCAATTCTCACAGAGAAAAAGTTCGTCCTTAAAATGGTTGATGGCAATAACATACTGGTACAACCGGTACCGCATCAGTGGAATGCGCGGCTCCGGGTCTTTGTCCGCAAAGCGCACCGTGTCGAAGAACTGCACCGCATCGTAAGTAGTATAGCCATAGAGGCCCTGGGCAAAACGGGCAGCCTTATGCGCCGCCGGCGCTGCTTCAAACCGCTGCATGAAATCCCAGAGTTGTGCAGGCACTTCCGAAGTATGGCGGATGGCCGCCTTCTCCGGCGCCTGCCCGGGAAGTTTGTATTCGATCTCGTTGAGCGAACTGATCTCCATTCCTGCAATGGCATTGATGCCGATAAAAGAATAGCTGTTCTCGGCCACATGGTGATCGGTGCTTTCCAGCAATACGGTATCCCGGAAACGATCGCGGAGACGCAGGTAAATGCCCACCGGTGTGTACACGTCGGCAAGCATCTGCCTGACTTCAGTAACAATAGAGATCTTTTTCAAATTTTTTCTTTTTATATCGCGGGTTGCACCCGCCGCAACAAAAAACCCCGATGATGATCATCGGGGTTCTGAATATGGTTGAAATATAACAGCAATGGCTTTACAGCACCCCGGAAGAGTTTGTATGCCACCACCACTGGATATTCTGATTGTTTCTTTTCATGAGGACACAAATATGCAGCGTACATTCCGAACGAACAAAATTTTTTTTCCGGGATCAGCCTCTTCATTCAAAGCATTCCTTTCGTAGAAGGCAGGTAATTGCTCACCGGATCGCGCTTTACCGCCATGCGGATGGCTTTGGCGAAGGCCTTGAAAATGGCTTCGATCTTATGGTGTTCGTTCTCGCCGCGGCATTCGATCTGCAGGTTGCAGCGGGCGGCATCGGAGAAGGATTTGAAGAAATGGAAGAACATTTCCGTGGGCATCTCCCCGATCTTTTCCCTTTTGAATTCGGCATGCCATACCAGCCAGTTGCGGCCGCCGAAATCGATCAGCACTTTGGCATCGGCTTCGTCCATAGGCAGGGCGAACCCATACCGCTCCATGCCCCGCTTATCGGCCAGGGCCAGGGCGAAGGCTTCTCCCAGCGCAATGCCGGTGTCTTCAATGGTATGGTGTTCGTCGATGTGAAGGTCGCCGCGCGCTTCAATTTCCAGGTCGATCTTTCCATGCCGCGCGATCTGGTCGAGCATGTGGTCAAAAAAACCGAGGCCAGTGTGGATGGAGGATTTGCCGTTGCCATCCATATTGAGACGGATGCTGATCTGGGTTTCGTTTGTGTTGCGCGTGTGGCTCACCTGTCGCAGGCCCAGTTTGAGGAAGCTGTAGATTTCGCTCCAGTGCAGGGTTTCCAGGGCCACTGCTTCGGCGCGAAGACTTGCCACGGAAGTGTCGATCTCCGTGCCGCCAAGGCCGGGATCCTGATTGAGCCAGATGGCCCTGCAGCCCAGGTTTTTGGCAAGTTGCACATCGGTAATGCGGTCGCCGATTACAAAGGAATTCTCCAGGTCATAGTTTGGATTGTTCATGTATTCCGTAAGCATACCGGTACCGGGTTTGCGGGTGGACAGGTTTTCCGAAGGAAAGCTGCGGTCGATCAGCACCTTGCTGAAGTTAATCCCCTCTCCTTCCAGGCTTTTCATCACCAGGTTGTGCAGCGGCCAGAAGGTAGATTCGGGGAAAGATTCGGTGCCCAGGCCGTCCTGGTTGGTCACCATCACCAGTTCATAATCGAGCTCGCGGGCAATGCGCCCCATATACTCGAACATGTGCGGATAAAAGGTCAGCTTGCTGAAATCGTCGAGCTGGTAAGTGGGCGGCGCCTCGTTGATCAAGGTTCCGTCGCGATCAATAAAGAGAATTCTTTTACTCATAACAGGAAAGTATAACCGAAGGTCAGGGTTTCATTTTTTTTCTTTCTGCAGCCACCATGGCCGTGCTGACGGCACTGCCCTTGTTACCAAAACTATTCCTCACATAGGTAAGCACATCTGCGATCTCCTGGTCGCCCAGGTGCGCCTGCGAAGGCATGGGATTGCTGAACTCTTCGCCGTTCACCTTTATCTCATCCTCCAGGCCATTCAGCACAATACGGACAAGCTGTGCAGGATCGCCGGCGGTATACTGGTTTTTCTTCAACGGCGGATAGAGCGCCGGAACGCCGCTGCCATCGGCCATGTGGCACGACAAACAATTGTTCTCATATACTTTCTTACCCCTTTCCAGGCTTCCTTTGGGCAGGGGCTGTGCGGAGAAAGCCACCAGGAAAAAAGCAATGCTGCTGCAGACAAAAAGTTTCATAATACCTATACTATTTGCGTTTATTCTGCGGGTGAAATTACTGGTTTAACGCTTTCAGGAGCGCATCGTTTTCAGCGGCCGTGCCAACCGTAATGCGGAGGCAGTCCTCGCAAAGGATCACCCGGCTGCGGTCTCTCACAACAATCCCTTCGTTGAGCAGGCGCTGGTAAGTACCTGCAGCGTCTTCCACTTTCACCAATAGAAAATTGGCATCGGAAGGATATACTTTTTTTACAATGGCCAGTTCCTGCAGGTCCTGTTCCAGGCGCTTTCTTTCTTCCACCAGCACGCGGATCATCTCGTTCACCTGCTCCACTTCATCGAGGGCTTTCAGCACCAGGTCCTGGGACGCCTGGTTGATATTATACGGCGGCTTCACCTTGTTCATCAGATCAATGATGGCAGTAGATGCGAAACACATGCCCACCCGCAGGGCCGCGAGTCCCCAGGCCTTGGAAAGGGTTTGCATCACCACCAGGCTGGGGTATTCCGTGAGATCGGATACAAAGGAGCGCTGGCGCGAAAAATTGATATAGGCTTCATCGATCACCACGATGCCGAAATAGTTGTTGAGCAGGATCTCAATATCGCTGCGGTTAAGGGAATTGCCGCTGGGGTTATTAGGCGAGCAGAGAAAGATCATTTTGGTATTACCGTCCACCGCCGCTTCCAGGCCCGGAAGATCCAGTTGAAAATCCTCTGTGAGCGGCACGCGCCGGATGCTGATGTCGTTGATCTGCGCGCTCACTTCGTACATGCCGTAAGTGGGTGGCACAATAACGATATTATCTGCGCCGGGTTCGCAGAAAACCCTTTGCAGCACATCGATGCATTCGTCGCTGCCATTTCCCAGGAAAATGTTCCCCGCAGGAACGCCTTTAATGGCGCTCAGCTTTTCCTTGATCTTCCATTGCAGCGGATCCGGGTAGCGGTTATACCACTTCGTTAGTGGCGAACCGAGGGCGTTTTCGTTGGCGTCGAGGAAAACCTTTGCCGTGCCTTTAAATTCATCGCGGGCGGTGGAATAGGGCACCAGCTTTTTTATATTGGGTCTTACCAGTTCATCGAGGTTAAACATATACAGGTATTATTGTTTGTTCAATCGGATGCTCACGGCGGCGGCATGTGCATCCAGCCCCTCCGCCGCAGCCATGGCGGTGACGGTGGGCGCAATGGCCCGGAGGCCTTCTTCCGATAATTGCTGAAACGTGATCTTCTTAACAAAACTATCGAGGCTTACCCCGCTGTACGCCCTTGCAAATCCATTGGTGGGCAGCGTGTGATTGGTGCCGCTGGCATAGTCGCCCACCGACTCGGGCGAATAGTGACCGATGAATACCGAACCCGCGTTGCTGACGCTGCGGCTCAGGGCAACCGCGTCTTCTGTGGCCAGGATCAGGTGTTCGGGTGCATAGGCATTCAGCAGTTCCATCGCCTCCTGTGTGTTGTCCATCACCACAAGGTGGCTGGCCAACAGGGCCTTTTCGGCTACACCTGCCCGTGGCAGCAGGGCAAGCTGCCGCTGCAAAGCTTCCTGCACCGGTATTACCAGATCATCACTGGTGAGCACCAGCAATACCTGGCTGTCGGCGCCGTGCTCCGCCTGGCTCAGCAGGTCGGCGGCTATAAACTCCGGGTTAGCCGATCCATCAGCCAGCACCGCCACTTCGGAAGGGCCCGCCGGCATATCGATCGCCACACCATTCATTTGCACCAGTTGTTTGGCGCAGGTTACGTACTGGTTACCCGGACCGAATATCTTATACACTTTCGGAATGGACTCCGTTCCGTAGGCCATCGCTGCAATGGCCTGAACGCCGCCCACTTTGTACACCTGGCTGATGCCTACTTCGGCGGCCGCAAACAGGATGGCGGGATGGAGGCGGCCATCTTTTCCCGGCGGCGAACAGAGCACAATGTCGCGGCAGCCCGCAATAGCGGCCGGTATGCCCAGCATGAGCAGGGTGGAGAACAAGGGCGCCGTGCCACCGGGGATATACAATCCTACTTTTTCAATGCCCACCGCTTGCCGCCAGCAGCGCACACCCGGCATGGTTTCCACCACTACTTTTTCTTCCTGCTGCGCGAGGTGAAAACGCCTGATATTAGCGGCAGCCGTACGGATAGCTGTTTTCAGCGCATCCGGCAACTGTCCCGCGGCGGCGTCCATTTCCGCCGCGCTTACCCGAAGTTGCTCCGGCGCAACGCCGTCAAAAGCGAGAGAATATTTCCGGATGGCCGCGTCGCCATGCAGTCGCACTTCGCCCAGCACTTCCGCTACCTGCGCCTGCAGGGAAGAAGTGTCGAGCGCAGGGCGCGATAAAAGCACGGGCCAGCTCGAACGCGGCGGGTTTCTTACAATCTGCATCATGGTCAGAGGATCATTTTTTCAATCGGCACCACCAGTATGCCCTGGGCGCCGGCGGCTTTGAGTTGTTCGATGATATCCCAGAACTGGTTTTCGCTGATCACGCTGTGCACGCTGCTCCAGCCGGGCTCTGCAAGGGGAAGCACGGTGGGACTTTTCATGCCCGGCAGCAGGCCGATGATCTGCTCCAACTGATCGTTGGGCGCATTCAGCAAAACATATTTGTTGTTCTTGGCCTTTTTTACCGAACGGATCCGGAACAACAGTCTTTCCAGCAGGGCCTGTTTGTCGGGAGAAAGTTCGGGATTGCGGATCAGCACCGCCTGGCTGAGCAGCACCGTTTCCACCTCGCGCAGGCCGTTCATAAACAAAGTGGACCCGCTGCTCACCAGGTCGGCAATGGCATCGGCCAGGCCTATGCCGGGAGCAATTTCCACCGAGCCGCTGATCTCGTGGATTTCGGCACGCACGCCTTTTTCATCCAGGAATTTCTGCACCAGCACGGGATAGCTGGTGGCGATCCTTTTTCCTTCGAGATAAGAAGCGCTGTTGTATTCCTCGTTCCTGGCAACGGCAATGCTCAACCGGCATTTGCCAAAACCCAGGGCTTCCACCAGGTTCACCTTTTTGTTCTTTTCAAATACCACGTTCTCTCCCACGATACCGATATCGGCTACGCCGTCTTCCACGTATTGCGGAATATCATCGTCGCGGAGAAAATAAATTTCGAGCGGAAAGTTTTCCGCTTCCGTGCGGAGCTTGTTGATACCGTTCTTGGCATCGATGCCGCAGTCCTTGAGCAGTTTCACCGAATCTTCGTAGAGCCTGCCGCTTTTCTGGATGGCTATCCTGATTTTCTGGTCCATAATTATTCAATAAAAAAGGGCTTACCAGTAGTAAGCCCTCAAATGTTTTATGATTATATGCAAAACATCATCCGCTTACCGCGAAAGCAGGAAATGATGATGATGGTATTGCATGATTTGTTTCATAACGGACGCAAAAATAGAGCAATGGTTTTAAATATGCCAAATTTTTTTGAAGGATAGCCAGGCCCCGGCGGCAGCAGTTATCTTTGTACGATGGGAACGGATATCCAAAAAGCGGCTGACATACTTCGCAAAGGCGGGCTGGTGGCCATTCCTACCGAAACGGTGTACGGACTTGCGGCCAACGGTCTTAATCCTGCTGCCGTGGTGAAGATCTACGAAGTGAAGCAGCGGCCACAGTTCAATCCCCTGATCCTGCATTTTGCATCGGCCGCGCAATTGCCGGCGCTCGGACTTCATTTACCACCGGCAGCGCAGGCGCTGGCAGCGCAGTTCAGTCCCGGTCCCATCAGTTTTGTGATCCCCGCTTCCGACCAGATCCCCGGTATCGTAACCGCCGGTACGCCCGCGGTGGCCGTGCGTTTTCCGGATCACCCGCTTACCCGGGCCCTGCTGCGCGAACTCGACTTTCCACTGGCGGCTCCCAGCGCGAATCCTTCCGGCAGGGTGAGTCCCACCACCGCCGGACATGTGGCGGAACAACTGGGCGACCAGGTGGATTATATCCTCGACGGCGGCCCCTGCAGCGTGGGACTGGAATCGACCATTTTGTCCTTCCTGGAAGAAAAGCCCCGCCTCCTGCGCTACGGCGGTATTTCGCTGGAAGCCATTGAAGCCTGCATCGGCAAAGTGGAACTGCCCGTGGCGGGTTATGTCGATAACCCGGTGTCGCCCGGCCAACTGGCGCGGCACTACGCTACGCGTCATCCCCTCCTGCTGGGCAATGCGCAGGAACTGTTGCAAACGGCGCTGGACAAAACTCCGCCCAACCGCATCGCCACCATTTCCCTACAGGATGAATTTCCGCAAATCCCCACCACGCACCAATTCCAGCTTTCGGCCGGCGGACATCTCAACGAAGCGGCCAGCCGGCTGTTTGCGGCCATGCGCCTGGCCGATGAAATGAATATCGACCTGATCATTGCGCAACGGTTCCCCGACGAAGGACTCGGCCGCGCCATCAACGACCGGCTGCAGCGTGCCGCAGAACCCCTGCCCTTATGAAAAAGAACCTCCTGATACCCTGCCTGCTGCTGGCCGCCAATGCCAGCCATGGCCAGCAGAAAAAGACGGCCGCTCCCCCGCCTGCCTACGACAGCATTGCGTTTCATCTGTACACCGACAGCCTCAAACGCGGGCAATTGAATTATATCAACGTCGATGGCCGGCTCGTGACCGGCGGCTGGTTCCCCCTGGGCCCGGAACAGTTGAGTTTCAGCAGCGCCCAGGGCCGCTTCGAAGGAAACAGCCTTCTGATCGATACCGCTTTTTTGGGCGACAGCGTGATGGTAACGGTAACAGACAAACGAAACACCGCCCTCCGCATCAGCACCATCATTTATATCAAAAAAGGCCCTGATACAGAAAGGGTTAAAACAACAGATGAGGTATTAAACGGAAAACGCGAAGGAAACCCTTCGCGCCGCCGCAATAAGAAAAATTAAGCTTACATTTTTTTAGCGTCCTCCAGGAACTTGGCCAGGCCAATATCCGTAAGCGGATGTTTCAGCAGACCCAGGATGGAATCGAGCGGGCAGGTACAAACGTCCGCACCCAGTTCAGCACATTTGATAATGTGGTTGGGACTGCGGATGGATGCTGCGAGAATCTCAGTTTTAAAGCCCTGGATGCCATAGATATTGGCGATCTGGCCAATCAGTTCGGTGCCATCCCAGCCACTGTCGTCGATCCTGCCGATAAAGGGAGACACATAAGCGGCCCCGGCTTTGGCGGCGAGGATGGCCTGGCCGGCGCTGAACACCAGGGTACAGTTTGTTTTGATGCCGTTGTCGGTGAACCATTTGATGGCTTTCACGCCATCCTTGATCATGGGAACCTTTACAATGATATTGGGATGGATGGCAGCCAGTTTCTTGCCCTCTTCTACGATTCCGTTGAAATCTGTGGACAGTACTTCGGCACTGATATCACCGTCCACCATTTCGCAAATGGCCTTATAATGATTGACAATGTTTTCTTCTCCTTTGATGCCTTCCTTGGCCATCAGCGATGGGTTGGTAGTTACCCCATCAAGGATTCCCAATTCGTTGGCTTCTTTGATCTGCGCCAGGTTGGCCGTATCAATAAAAAATTTCATGTATAAGTATTTTGATGAGCGGCAACGAAGATAGCGAAAGAGGAGGGAATAAAAAATGGCAGGCTTATTACATCGCACCGCTACAACCACCTACCCTTGCTGTCTTCCGACCCTGGGGGAGTTCAGTAGGAGCTGGTCGTGTAAGACCTGCCGCCGCAAAGATAATACAGTATGCTTTCTGTTGCAAAAAAATATGCTGTTGTTCTTATGGCACTTTTCCTGCCAGTGAATTCATCGATCCAACGGCTACCAGTTCATCGGCGCGGCCGCCCAGCGCGCGGTAATATACCAGCACCATATAGTTGTTTTCTGTTTCCCAGTAATTGCCTTCGGTACGGTCGGTGGAGAAAACCATTTTATCGCCCTGTCCCGATGCCAGCGCATAGGCATAATTGTAATATCCCTGTTTCAGCCAGATAGAGGTTTCATACACGCCGCGCGAGTTGTTGAAAACCATTTTTGCCTGCGGATCGTGCCCCCAGTTGGTGAGCTCCCCAAAGAGGTAAACATCGTTATTGGTGAAGGGCGTTCCGGCCGGCGGACGATAGGTAAATTTCACGGTGGCATAGTCGCCCTGCCAGAAGGGATTGAGCCCGTCGAGGGTTTCGTTGTAATACATGCCATTGGCATCGCGGTAATACACAAAGCGGGTGGCTGCACGGTCGGCGTCGGTTTTTACAAATACATTGGTGTATGTGTTACCATATTGCGCGCTGTCGACGCGGTCGCTCTGCAGGCGGAAGCTGCGCAGGTCGAGCCAGCGCCACTCCTTCCCTGCCGGAAATACGGCGTCCTGTTCGGTATTGTATTCCAGTTGCGACTGCCGCACGAAGGTGGGCCGGAGGCCAAAGCGGCGATTGTCCCAGCGGAAATTCTGCAAGAGGCAAACCATCACCTGCTGTTGCGGGTTGGCCGGGTTTAAGGAACGCGTATCTACTGTAAAAACCAGTTTCTGGTGGGTGTTGAACAACTGGTTGTTAAACGGCTGCTGGATGGAAATGCCGACGGCAGCTTTCTCCTCCACTACCAATACCCTTTTCGTAAAAACCAGCTTGTTGGGATCGCCGTCGACAAAAACTTTGAGCAGGTAGTTACCCGAACGCGAAGGGCCGCTGTTGCGGTCGGGCAACGCCTGGGTGTAATGCGTATAACGCGTAAGCGCAACCGAGGAGCTGCGGTAGGTCAGTATCCTTTGCTGCGTAAAGCCGCGGATATAATCCATGGGACTGAGCTGTGCGGGCGACCAGTCGGCATTGCAGAGCTGCCATGTATAGGAATAGGCCCGCGTGCCTCCTTCCCGGTCGTCGAAATGAAGCTCGAGCTGGTCGGCGCTTTTCAGCCGGATCAAAGGATAGCCCAACTGGTTGCCGGAAGGGAACAACTTCACATTCTGGATATTGGCATAATATACCATATCAGGTTCCTGGGCCTGCGAAACGGCCGGCCCGGCCAGCACCAGGACCAGCATACAGATAAAGGCTCGATTCATGTTACAATGCTAATTATATTTGACGACTAAAATCATGCCTTTTGCAGCTAGCCCGCTTTATTGCCACCCGGATCGCCTTTAACCGGCAAAAATCTTTTTCCAGATTTATCATCCGCCTGGCCATTGCTGCAACCGCCATCAGCGTAACGGCCATGATCATCGCCCTTTCTTTTACCGCCGGCTTCCAGCATGCCATCAGCCAGAAGATATTCAGCTTCTGGGGACATATCCGCGTACAGCATTACGAGCCGCTAAAAGTAAATATTGCAGAAGAACAGCCCATTTTGCGAAACGACAGCGTAGAGCACCTCAACCGGCGCATTCCCGACATCGATAAAATTCAGGCATTTGCCACCCGTAACGCCATTCTTAAATCTTCGGAGAGCATTGAAGGCATCCTGTTCAAAGGCGTGGATGCTGCTTATGATACCAGCCGGCTTCAATCGTTTCTGAAAGCGGGCCGGTGGATGCAGTACCCCGACAGTGGTTACAGCAATGAGATCGTATTGTCTACCTATACCGCAACGCAACTCAATCTTTCGCCCGGGCAGGATGTGCTGATCTATTTCATACAAAGCGACGGATCAGCGCCACGCGCGCGCAAGCTCCGCATATCGGGGCTCTATCATACCGGCATTGAAGAAAACGATAAGCTGATTGCCCTGGGCGACCTCGCACTCATCCAGCGGCTCAACAACTGGCCGCCCAACCAGATCGGCGGATACGAAATATTCCTGAAAGATTACAAACAGATCGACCCGCTCAACGAAGCCATCTTCACCAACCTGCCGCTTCACTGGAACAGCCGCAGCATACAGGAGATCTATCCCAATATTTTCGACTGGCTGCGCCTGCAGGACAAGACCATTCTGATTGTACTCATCATCATGATCATTGTGGCGGTGCTCAACCTGATCACCTGCCTCATCATTCTTGTACTGGAAAGGACCAGGATGGTGGGAGTGCTGAAAGCGCTCGGCGCCTACAACAAAAAGATCCAGCAGATCTTTTTATACCATGGTGCTTTTATTACCCTGGGAGGCATTCTGCTGGGCAATGTACTGGCCTTCCTGCTTATAACCTTGCAGAAAAAATACGGCCTCATCCGGCTGCCCGAGGATATGTATTATATTGACCGGGCCGAAGTGCTGGTTACTCCCTGGCAGGTCCTGGCGGTGAACCTCGGCACTTTCCTGATTTGCATGGGCATTCTTTTACTGCCCACCATCATCATACGGCGGTTACAGCCGGTGCGGGCGCTGAGCTGGAAATAGCGAACTGAACCGAAACGGCACAGGGCCGGCAACCAAACGGTCATTCACAAAAATGGGCGAGCAAAATACCCGTAGCCACCGCTGCATTCAGCGATTCGGCCGAACCGCGTCGCGGAATGGTAACGGACTGGTTCAGTTTATCGGCCAGGGGCGGACGGATGCCCTTCGATTCGTTCCCGATCACCAGGGCAGCGGGCAACCGGGGCTTTATTAATGTATAGTCCTTCCCTCCCAGCACGGCGCCATAATAAGTGATCTCCGGGTGTTCCTCCATAAACGCGGCAAGTTCACGGTACACCAGTTCCACCCTGCCAATGCTGGCCATGGTGCTCTGCACCACTTTGGGAGAAAACGCATCTGCCGAATCCTCGCTGCAAACAATAGTATGTATGCCGAACCAGTCGGCAATCCGGATGATGGTACCCATATTCCCCGGGTCCTGGATGCCATCGAGCAATAAGGTCCAGTTGCTGCGGGGCCTTGTCCACACTGGCTTTTCAAAAACAGCCAGCACCTGGTTGGGCGTTTGCAGAAAGGAGATCCGCGCCAGTTCGGCCTCCGACACTTCCACCGCAGCTTCCATGGCGTGCAAACGCTGGCCGGAGAACCATTCTTCCGTTCCATAAAGCTGGTGCAAACGAAGCTGCGGCATCTCCAGCAATTCCGCCACCACCTTGGGACCTTCGGCCACAAAGCGATTTTCGGTGTCCCTTAGTTTTTTCTGGCTTAAACTTTGGATATATTTGACCTGGTTTTTTGTAATCATCACCTGACTTTCAGCAGCCTATGTTTCTACCTAATGCCGTCAACCAAGCCCGGAACTTCGTGTTCCGGTTGCTGATATGGTTGCCGGTGCTGGGTGCCGCCGGTTGCAAGGTTACCAAAAATTATCCCAGCGATAAGCCATTTGTTTACAAAACAAATATCAACCTCAATACCAGCCTCAAGGGCATTGAAAGAAACAACCTCCTGAGCAAACTGGAAAACCAGCTCGACGACAGCCTGCAATCGCGGTGGACCACCAAATGGTTCGTCCGAAAAATACTCCGCAACCCGCCTGTGTTCGACACAACGAACGCGGTGAAATCGGTCGACTATCTCGAAGACCTGCTCAGGGCCAACGGTTATATGTACAGCACCATCAGTTGGGACAGCAGCCTGCGCGTAGTCAAAAAACAACGACTGCGTGCGGCAATACTATCGGTATTCGGCAGGGACAACAACCTGCGCGTGGTCAAAAAAGAACGGCAGGTTACGGTCAATTTCACGGTCAATACCGGCAAAGTTTTGCGCGTAGATTCGATCGAATACGGGTTCCGCGATTCCACCCTCCAGGCCCTGGCCCTGGTGAACCAGGACGCCAGCCTTCTGAAAAAAGGGCAACCCTTTACCAAGGAAGCGATCGGGCTGGAACTGAACCGCCTGCTCAACCTCTACCGCGACAACGGTTATTTCAAGATCAGCCGCGAAGATATTTATGCAGAAGTTGATACCGTGGTAGCCGGACTGTTCGATCCCGCGCTGGATCCATTCGAGCGGATCCAGTTGCTGGAAGAAATGCAGAAAAGAAGGGAGAACCCGCAGATCGATGTCCGCTTCCTGCAAAGGGGCAAAGAAAATCCCGATCACCTGCGGCAATACCATTTCAGAAATGTGTACATCTACCCCGATCTGCAACTGGTACAGGATACCATCCAATCTTACACCGACAGCACGCGGCGCGGGAGGGTCACCATCCTGCAGTCGGCGGCCAAATTCAAGCCCGGCTTCCTGGCGCGCAACAACGCCATCAAACCCGGATCGATCTACCGGCAGGAACAGGTGTACCGGACCAATAATGTTTTCGGCCAGATGAGCGCCTGGAAACAGGTGGGCGTAGAGCTCACGGCCTACGACAGCATTGGCGTAATAGATGCGCGCATCAATATGTATCCCGCCAAAAAACGCAATGCGGGCGTGGACCTTGAAGTGAGCCGGAACCAGAGTGATGTGGTTTCTTCCACCAACCTGTTTGGTGTGGGCGTATCATTGGGGCTGGCAGACCGGAACGTGGCCCGCCAGTCGGTGCTGAGCAATACCGCCGTGCGTTTTGGTATTGAACTGGGCAATAAGGGGCAGATCATACAGACCTTCCAGACCAATATCAACCAGAGCTTTACCATCCCCAAATTTGTAGCGCCCTTCCGGATCAGGGCGGAACGGTCGCTCCTCTCCACCCGCACCCTGCTGAATGCCACCGCCGCTTTCACCGACCGGCGCGATTTTTATTCGACCCGCATCATCAACACGTCGATCGCTTACGACTGGGTAAACAGGAAGAACCGCAACTGGACCTACAGTCCGCTCAATTTTGAATACGTGAAGGTATACGAGACCGATAGTTTGAGAAAGCTCTACGACAGTATACCCAACCTCAAGTACCTTTTCAACGACGGATTGATCATTTCACAGTTCATGATCCTGCGTAACAGTTGGACCCGCGGAAACAAATTGTTCAGCCTCAAAACACAGGTAGAAGAAAGCGGCGCCCTGTTCGGCGTATTTCCATTGGTGGACCTCGATGGCCGCCTGGCGCGCTTCGTAAGGGGTGATATCGATTTCCGGTATTTCGTAAAGCACGACAAACACAGTTGGGCCTTTCGGTTTTACGGCGCCCTGGGGGTGCCTTATGGAAAGCAGTACGATAGTTTGGGAGCCGTCACAAAAGAGCTGACCCTCCCCTTCTACAAATCCTATTTTGCCGGCGGCCCAAGCAGCATGCGCGGCTGGCAGATCCGGCAACTGGGGCCCGGCTCCTCCAAATTGTACGCCAACAACAATGCCGACCGCTATGCCGATATGCAACTGGAAGGCAATATCGAGTACCGGTTTGACCTGGCCGTATTGTTCGGAATCAAATTGAAAAGCGCCCTCTTTACAGATTTCGGGAACATCTGGTACCGGAACAACCAGGGCGATCCCAATCTCGACGATGCCGTGTTCAAGCTAAACAAGCTCTACCGCGATCTTGCCGTGGACGCCGGCACCAGCCTGCGCCTCGATTTCAACTATTTCATCATCCGGTTCGACTGGGCCTATAAATTAAAAGACCCCTTCTATGCAGAAGAAAACAAGGGGTGGTTCCATAACATGGAGCTTTTTAAAGGGCAGTTCCAGTTGGGGATCAACTATCCGTTTTAGGAATTTCCTCCCGGGCAATGTCTGCTACTTTGATGGCATCTTCCACCCCGAATTCACCAATGCGGGTACGCCTCAGGGCGCTCAGGTAACCGCCGCAGCCAAGATCAGCGCCTACATCGTTTGCCAGGCTTCGGATATAGGTTCCCGTTGAACACACCACCTTGAAATCTAGCTCCGGCAGGCGTATGGCTGTGATCTCAAATTCGTAAATGGTAACAGGACGCGGTTCAAGCCTTACTTCTTCCCCTTTTCTTGCCAGCTCATAAACGCGCTTACCATTGATCTTGATGGCGCTGTGCGCAGGCGGCACCTGCAACAGGGAGCCCGTGAAGCGACGCGCACAGTCACGGATATCCGTTTCCGTTAGATGGCTGTATGGCTTGAAATTTTCCGGCTGCGACTCCAGGTCATAGGTAGGCGTTGTGGCGCCCAGGGTAATGGTGCCTGTGTATTCTTTTTCGCGAGCCATGTATTCATTGATCCGCTTGGTGAATTTTCCCGTGCATACGATCAGCAGTCCTGTTGCAAGCGGGTCGAGGGTGCCGGCATGCCCTACTTTTTTGATGCGGATCTGGTTCCGGATCTTCCGGACAACATCAAAAGATGTCCAGTCCAGCTCCTTGTCGATCAGTAGCACCCTTCCTTCTTCATAACTATTCGTTGCCTGTATCATTGCTGCTTTTTCCCCTGCGATTTTCCGGCGAAGGTACAGGATCGCCGCAAATGGCTTTGAGGGCTTTCCAGTCCAGCTCCAGTTCCATATCCGGCTTACCGGAGAATGGATGTTCCCGCACGAAACGCTGGGCGCTTTGTTTTCTTTCCACCGTAAGCGGATGGGTGCTGAGAAAACCAGGCAGGTGAACGTCTTTTTCCGCTTCCTGCAGGCGGTCCATCAACAGCACCATGCCTTGCGGGGAAACGCCGTTGGCCGTCATTTTTTCCATGCCTTTTTCATCGGCCTCGGATTCGAGCCCACGCGAATAAGAAAGACTCCGCAGGGCATTGGCTCTTTCTGCAAATACGCCCCCGAGCGAACCCAGGTCGCCAAACACCATCGACAACACAATGCCCCCGGTCATTTGCTGCAGCATGGTCCGCAGGCTGTGGCGCTCGTTCACGTGCGTCGACTCATGTCCCAGCAGGGCTGCCAACTCTTCGGGCGACTGTATTTTCTGCAGGATGCCTTTATACACCACGATATGGCCGCCCGGGATGGCAAAAGCATTGATCTCGGGATCGTTCAGTACGGTGTATTGCAAATGATAGGAACGGCTCAGTTGCAGGTTGCCGGCGAATTTTACCAGGGCATGCGTAGCGGCAGTGTCCACTTCCTGTCCTGCGAGCATGGACTTGAATACGATATTGCCAATCTCGGCCTCTTTTTTGGGAGAGATGAGTTGTAATGCCAGTCCCGATACGCCGGCTACCAGCAGGAAGTACAAACCGGTCACCGCCGCCAGGAATATCAGCACCAGCAGCGGCACTTTAAACCGCATCAGTTTATTGCTGATAGAACGGTCGGCTCCCGACACCTGCGCCATTACGGCCGGCAGTAAAGGATGCTGCTGCGGTATGTCCAGGGCCTGTGAGCCATCGGGTAGCAGTGAAAAATGGGCATAGCTGTTGTCCTGGCTCAGCAATTTCACATCGCGGTGGGGAAAGGCTGCGATGAAACGGTCTTCCTCCACTTCGTACAACTGCAGCGAACGGTCGTATACCAGCAGGCGCGCGGGCCTGGGTCTTGCGCTGGTTCCATCAAAATAAAAAACTTTTTCGCCGTTTTCCATGTCAAATTATGAAGCCAAAATCGAGCAGGTCGCTGAACTCTTCCCCTGTGGCATTGCTGTAAGCTTCCTGTGCCTGCTCCAACTCATCGAAAGCCACATAACCGTTGATGAGCATGTTGCGCGTAACAAAATTCAGGGTCCGCGTAGTTATCCAGGGCATTCCCAGTCCGAGTGTACATACCAGGATGACCGCGTTCACCAGGATCAGCTCTCCAAAATCGCCCGCTTCGGCATTGCTATTGAAAAATAAGGCTTTTTCGCCCTGCTCGAGCCGGAGATTATTGACAAAATACCGGAAAAGGTCGCGCTGCCACCAAAAATAATAGATCCCGAAAGTAAATAAGGTCAGGAAATAGCCCTTGATGTTGAGCAGGAAATAATCTATGGGGTCGGCCTCGTACACGAATTCGGCATTACCGATGCGTATATTGCTCAGCATATAACGGCGAAGGTTGATCGAAAACCAGGCCCCGTATATTCCCAGCGTGATCAGGGTAAGAAAAAAGCCTTTCAAAAAAAGCAGCACCAGTTCTTTGCGGTTTCCCACGTAGCCGAAGCGGATCCCGCGCCAGTTGCTTTTCGCCATGCGGTAGCGATAGGAACCGTGCAGCACAAAGGGAACCATGAGAATGAGCACGAGGTAAAAAACGAGCAGCACCAGTTGCAGCAGGCCAACGCTTTCCAGGTAAATGACCGATACCACCAGGGCCGCATAAAAGACCAGCAGGATAAGCATGGCCTTGATAAAGCCTTTGAACATTTCGCGGCCCGTACCGGTGAAGGCAAAGGGACTGTCCTCAAAATAAGTTTGGCTGTAGAGATAGGACAGCTTTTTTGCTTTGGCCCAGGGATAGTACAGGCCAAAGGTCAGCACGGTAAGGATGATATTGACCAGTTGAATGCGGAAAAGATCCAGGCCTTTACCCTGGAATTGGAGCTTGTAAAATTTATGTTCCATAGGAAAGAGTTGACAAAATAAACGGCAAAACGCTGTGGCTATTGTTCACCCAGTCCCATCAGCGCCGCCGACCCAATGACCACAAAACAGAGAAAATAAATGCCGAACACCACGATGGCCAGTATGCCCATATACCGGAAAAAAGAGTGTAAGCGACGGAAGGATTCTTCCAGCGCCTGCTGGTCCAGGGTGCGGGCCGACCTGCGGGCGCTGCTCGCAAACCGGAACAGCATCAACATAGGGATGCCGTAGATCAGCGCCATTACCGGCATGCCCCAGGCCAGGCTCGTCGCCACCCAGGGCAGGTTTTCGTCCACCTCTTTGAGGTTGGGCGTGGTATGCAGCAAATGAATGCAATAGCTGGCTCCCACGAGCAGCAGCACCACCACGGCCAGTCCAACAATGGCCAGGAATTTTGCCCAGCCGGCAGCCCTGTTATACAGGTCCAGGGCCGGCGGCGACGGATGAAGATTTTCTTCCATATACGTATGAAACGATTAGCCTGTCAATCCTTAATAAGCCCTTGCGAACAGCACCCGCTGGCTGCTGGGTTTACCACTGAAAATGCATTTCCCATTTTCAGCAGGATTGTTCAGCGGTATGCAGCGGATGGTAGCCTTGGTCTTTTCCTTGATGGCCGCTTCGGTTTCGGCAGTACCATCCCAATGGGCCGACAAAAATCCACCCTCTCCGTCCAGCAGGGTCTCAAATTCTTCCCAACTGTTTACCTCGGTAATATGTGCGTCGCGGAATTTTTTCGCCCTTTCAAAAAGATGCAGTTGGATCTCGTCGAGCAGGGTCTTGATGTAGAAGGCAATTCCCTCCATCGGCGCCGACATCTTTTCCCGGGTATCGCGACGGGCTACTTCTACTACGTTGTTCTCAATATCGCGCTGTCCAATGGCAATCCGCACGGGTACGCCCTTCTTCTCGTATTCTGCAAACTTCCAGCCCGGGCGTGTATTGTCGCTGTCGTCAAATTTCACCGATATGCCCAGTTCACGCAGCGAGGCAAGAATGGGCTGCACCGCGTTTTGAATGAAGCCTTTCTGCTCATCGCCCTTGTAGATGGGCACGATTACCACCTGCAGGGGTGCAATGCGGGGCGGCAGGATCAGTCCCTCGTCGTCGCTGTGGGCCATCACCAGGGCGCCGATCAGGCGGGTGCTCACGCCCCAACTCGTAGCCCAAACATATTCCTGCTTATTCTCTTTAGTAAGGAATTTCACATCGAAGGCACGCGCAAAATTCTGTCCCAGGAAATGGGAGGTGCCGGCCTGCAGGGCCTTGCCATCCTGCATCAGCGCTTCGATGCAATACGTATCTTCTGCACCGGCAAAACGCTCCGATTCGGTTTTCACCCCTTTGATAACGGGCAGGGCCATATAGTCCTCCACGAATTCGGCGTACACGTCCAGCATCCTGCGCGCTTCTTCTACCGCTTCCTCTTTATCGGCATGAGCGGTATGACCCTCCTGCCAGAGGAACTCCGCCGTGCGCAGGAAGAGGCGGGTACGCATCTCCCAGCGCACCACGTTGGCCCACTGGTTGATCAGCAGGGGAAGGTCGCGGTAGCTCTGGATCCAGTCCTTATAGGTGCTCCAGATAATGGTTTCTGATGTCGGCCGGATGATCAGTTCCTCCTCCAGTTTGGATTCGGGATCCACCACCACGCCATTGCCATCGGGATCGTTTTTCAGGCGATAGTGGGTAACTACCGCACATTCTTTGGCAAATCCCTCCACGTGGGCGGCTTCCTTCGACAGGAAGCTTTTGGGGATAAAAAGCGGGAAATAAGCATTGACATGCCCGGTGGCTTTGAACATGCGGTCGAGCTGGTCGCGCATGTTTTCCCAAAGGCCAAATCCATAAGGTTTTATCACCATACATCCGCGCACGGCCGAGTTTTCAGCCAGTCCGCCTTTTATCACGAGGTCGTTGTACCATTGGGAGTAATCTTCCGATCTGCCGGTAATCTCTTTGCTCATACTAAGTTGTTGGTTTTTAACAATTGGCTTGCAACATTCCGTTATGAAACACTGTCATAACTTTGTATTTTTATGCAGCGAACGCAAAAGTAATTTTTTCAAACCATTAATAGCTGAGCCATGATTCCCAAAATTTCCGGGCTGTTCCTGGGTACCGCACTGGTCGTAATGAGCAGTTGCTCGTCCCTGTACAAGTCGGCCCAAACGCCGGACGACGTTTATTATTCCCCGGGAAAACCCGTGGTGGCTGCAGCTACCCAGTCGGGTGAGGGCGACCGGTCCCAGGGAGAATACATGGAAACCAATGCCCGCCGCGGCAACCGTTCCGTGGAAAACGGTTATGGTGATGCCAGCTACCGCGACGACCAGTACCTCCGTCTCATGATCGCCAGCGGCAACCGCTCCTATTATTACGACGACCTTTACTACAACGGAGGTTTTGGTATGATGAGCCCCTGGATGGTGAACAACTGGCGCTGGAACAGTTATATGACCTGGAATATGGGATTCGGCAGCCCCTATGGCAGCCTCTGGTACTGGAATAATTTTTACAACCCTTACTACAGCTCTTTTTACAGTCCCTATTACTATAACCCGATATATGTGGTGCCGGGCAAAGGCAGCGGATATGCCAATTACGTTCGTCCCAGCCGCCCCTCTTCTTCTTTTGCGATGGGCAGCTACCTGAACACGAATAGCAACGGCAACGGCAATGCCTACAGGCCCGGACGCAACTACCAGAACTCTTTCAACAACTCCAATAACAGGAGCATTTATAACAACAGCAATCGCCGTTCCTCGGGGTATGGCAACGCTGACAACAACAGGATGAATGGCAGCAGTTCTGCCGACCGTCCTACCCGCAGTTATTCGCCCTCCACTTCCAACAGCAGCAGCTCCGGTTCCAGGAGCAGCGGCAGTTCCGGCGGTGGCGGTGGCAGCATCAGCAGGCCTACCCGCCATTGATCGCCAGGATTGACATAGGGCCCCTTTAATCCATTTGTACATGCAGTGCAGGAAAGTATTTTTGATCGCATCGGCAGGATTGATTTCATTGTATGGATATGGACAGGTTCCGGAAGACGCTCTCCGGGCTTCGTGGAATACACCTTCCGGAACAGCGAGAAACCAGGCCATCGGCGGAGCCGCAGGATCCCTGGGCGGCGACATCAGCGCCAACTTTGTGAACCCCGCAGGGCTCGGTTTTTATAAAACCAGCGAGCTGGTACTTTCCCCTACTTTCAGCTTTTACAATAACCAGTCGAATTACCGGGGCACGGGCGAAAGCAGCAATGGCTCGGCCTTCGTTATGGGTACGTCGGGACTAGTGTTTGGCTCGGTAGACCGCTACCGGCCCAACCGGAGCTCGGCTTTCAGCGTAGCCGTGAACAGGAGCGCCGATTTCCGCAACAGGATCAGCTACAGCGGCCAGAACGATTACAGCTCTTTTTCCGAATCTTATGCCGCCGAAATCGCCAGCTCCGGTCTCAGCATTGAACAGGCGCTCAACAGCAGCAGCATTTCTTTCCCGGCACGAATGGCGCTCTACACCTATCTCGTAGACACACTTACCACCGCGGCGGCCGGCACAGAAGTAGTAGGTACTCCTTTGCGTTATGCCTATGAAAGGGATACCGCTTTTTTGCTGAACCAGACCAATAACATCAGCACCAGCGGCGGTGTTACAGAAATCGCGGTAAGCTTTGCCGGCAATAACAAAGACAAATTTTACTGGGGCGTGAGCCTGGGTATTCCCATCCTGAATTACGAACGCAACAGCGTGCTTACCGAAACAGACGCCGGCAACAATGCCGACAGCTATTTCCACACCGCCGAGCTGAGAGAATACTACCGGACCAAGGGCGTTGGCCTGAACCTCAAGCTGGGCCTCATCCTTAAGCCGGTGAACAGCCTGCGCCTCGGGCTGGCCATGCATACACCCACCTGGTACGGCCTCAAGGAAACCTATGATGCTTCCATGTACACCGACCTGGAAAACTATAATTCACCCAGCCAGGTAGATGTAAGCGCTTTTACCGAGGGCTATATGCCGCAATACCGCTACGACCTGCTGAGCCCCTGGAAATTTATGGTAAGCGGTTCCTGGCTCTTCAATGCCGTGGAAGACACGCGGCAACAACGCGGTTTCATTACGGCCGACCTCGAATACGTGACCTTCGGCAGCAGCCGTTTTTACAACAGCGAGGAAGAAACCATCGACAATAACGACTATTACGACGCCGTAAACAATACCGTAAAACAGGTGTACAAAGGCGCCCTTAACGCACGCCTGGGCGGAGAGATCAAGTTCAACACCTTCATGGCGCGGGCAGGCTTTGCCTGGTACGGCAACCCTTACGACGACAGCGAACTGGACGGCAACCGCATGTACATCAGCGGCGGGATCGGTTACCGGAACAAAGGCTTTTTTGTTGACCTGGCCTATGTGCAGCGCATATCCAGCGACGTGAGTTTCCCCTATCGCCTCTCCGACAAAGCCAATACTTTTGCCAATATAGACGGAACCGGCGGCACCGTGAGCGCCACTTTCGGCATCAAATTCTGATCAGGAGTTCGTGAGCAGCTCGCGCCACCAGTAGCCCGAGTCCTTGATGGTTCGCAACTGCGTTTGTGAATCCACGTGAACCAACCCGAAGCGGGCTTCGTAACCCTCCGCCCATTCAAAATTGTCCATGAGTGTCCATGCGAAATAGCCGGTGACTTTCACCCCTTCTTTTTTCGCCTGCAGCAGTGCGGCCAGGTGGTCTTCATAATAAGCAATGCGCGCATTGTCGTTTATGCGTCCCTGTGATACATGGTCGCGGAAGGCGGCGCCGTTCTCCGTGACCATGATCTCCCGGATGGCGCCGTATTTCCAGAACCTGCGGATGATCTGCTGGAAGGCGTTCGGGTTGATCTCCCAGCCCATCGCAGTATGCGGTGCTTTCCGGCTGGCGGCCTTCACCTCGCTGGCCTGCAGGATGGGGATCATGGGATTGTGTTTGATGGTCACCGGGAAATAGTTCTGCAGGCCGATAAAATCCATATCGAAGCGGAAGCGGTCGCCATATTTCCAGCTCAGGTTCTGCCTCGACATTTTATCCATCAATCCCTTATCGTCCTCGGGAAAGCCCTTGCCCAGCAGGGGCTCTATAAAGAGGCGGTTCATCAGCAGGTCTACCCGCGCGGCAGCGGCCAGGTCGGCCGGGCGTTCGCTGTACGGAACCACCTGGGAACAGGAAAAGCTGGTGCCGATGCGGGCATGGGGCAGTTGCTCGCGCAACACCTTCCCGCCCTCTGCCTGCGCCAGGGCCGCGTGGTGTACGGCGCGGAGAAAAGCATCCAGGCTTTTTTTGCCGGGCGCATGTTTTCCCAGCATATAGCCCAGGGAGGTGAATCCCATGGGCTCGTTCAGTACGATCCAGTGCTGGACACGGTCGCCAAAGGCCCTGGCGCAGATCTTGGTAAAATGCCGGAACCAGCGGTTGATGAGCGGACTCTCCCAGCCTCCCTCCTGTTGCAGGCTTTGTGGCAGGTCCCAGTGATACAGCGTTACAAACGGTGTAATGCCCAGTCCCAGACACTCGTCGATCACTGCATTGTAGAAGCGGATGGCTGCGGGGTTGGGCTTTCCCGTGCCGTCGGGCAGCAGCCGCGACCAGGATATGGAGAAGCGAAAGGCGTTGAAGCCAAGCGCCTTCACCAGCAGGATATCGTCTTTGTAGCGGTGGTAAAAATCGCAGGCGGGATAGGTTTTGGCACCCCCGCGGATCACGCCCTGCCGGCGTACGAACTGGTCCCAGATGGAAGGGCTCCTGCCATCTTCTGTAATGGCGCCTTCGTTCTGGGCAGCGGAAATGGCAACGCCGAAATGAAAGCCTTTTCCAAAGGCCGATGCTTTTATCATGCGCCGCGAAGTTCTGGCTTTACTGTTACCAAATTGTGAAGTTGTGGCGGGCTCATGGTGAAGCGGGATCGGCCTCCCAAAAGCCGACGCTGTTCATACTTCTATAAATACCGCTCCTTCTTCTCATATTTTTCGGGAAAAGGGGAACATACCTTTGTTTTGAATATCATTTCCAAAGCCATTATGAAATTTAACCGCTTTACCATCGCTACGCATGCCCTGGTCTGGATATTGCTGCTGGTTATCCCCTATGTGTCAACCGACCAGCTTTTTGACGCGCTGGATCCTTCATCCGGCAAGAAATATCTTTTGCACTGCCTTGCCTTAAGCAGTGTGTTGATCGCCTTATTTTACTTCAATTACTTCTTTCTCATTCCTAAATACCTGCTTGCGAAAAAATACTGGCCCTACTTTTCATTCCTGCTGCTGGCAATAGTAACCGCCTTCCTGCTTTCGGGCCTGATATTTTTCTCTCCCGGCTTGAATACGGAAATATTACCAACACCAGGTCCGTCTATTGAAAAAATATTCCCCGTCATCGTGGTAAACGCCCTCCTGCTGTGGTTGCTTTCCATTGTATCCTCCATCTTGTGGACAGTTTACAACAGGCTAAAACAAACCGAAAGCGAAAAGCTTTCTGCGCAAATAGCTTCGCTCAAATCACAGATTAACCCGCATTTCCTGTTTAACACGCTGAACAATATCTATGCTACCGCCATTGACAGTTCTCCAAAAGCGGCAGACATGGTTGATAAACTTTCGGAGATGATGCGATATACCATGAAAGACACACAGCAGGATTTTGTATTGCTGGAGGATGAGATGAATTACATCAGCAATTTCATTGAGTTGCAACAATTGCGCCTCGACAAAAGCGTGAAGCTGGAATATCGTGGCCTGGAATATGTACCATCCTTACGCATTGCTCCAATGCTGCTCATTCCGTTTATTGAGAACGCTTTTAAACACGGTGTAAATTCCGAACAGAAAAGCCGCATCAAAATTGAAATGGCACTGGACAAAACAGCTTTTCAACTAAGTGTTGTAAACAATAAAGTGAACGTGCAGCGGGAAATTTCAGAAAGAAGCGGGTTGGGAATCACCAACACCTGGCACCGGCTGAATTTAATTTACCCTTCCAGGCACTTGCTGGTGGTCAATGACACTGAAAAAGAATTTTCTGTTTCTTTACACATCAATTTACAATGATACGTTCCATTGCAATAGACGATGAGCCGCTGGCGCTTACCGTGATCGAGTCACTTTGCAATAAGAACGAAAGTATCCATTTGCAAAAAACATTTACCCAGCCCGGTGAAGCGCTGAAATACCTGCGCAAGTTTCCTATCGACCTGGTGTTTTGCGATATACAGATGCCTTCCATGACCGGCATTAACTTCGCAAAGTCTTTGCAGCAGAACACCCTGGTTATTTTTACCACCGCTTTCAGCGAATATGCAGCCGCCAGTTACGAGTTGAACGCCATTGATTATTTACTCAAGCCCATCAATCAAACCCGTTTTACAAAAGCTATAACCAAGGCCCGGGAATACCTGGACTATATCAACAAAAAAGACCAAAGCGCAGAAAAGAACATCTTTATCCGGGCCGATTTTAGTTTGGTGAAAATACCGGTGTCCGATATCCTGTGTATAGAAGGTTCGGCAGACTACCTGAAAATTCACATCAAAGACCGGAAAACCATTATTGCCCGGATGCCTATGAAGGAAATGATGGAAAAGCTGCATTCCAGGGACTTCATCCGCGTGCATCGCAGTTTCATATTGCCCTTCAGTAAAATTGAAGCGGTAAGAGGATCCACCATTATCATCGGCGACAAAGAGTTCCCTATTGGGAGAACGTATGCAGATGATTTTTTCAGCCGGTATTCGGCTTGATTCTTTACCAGGTCGCCACCAACCGTTCTTCGCAGAAATCCAACTCTTCTTCTCAAAAGTTTTTTTCACCCGTTTTTTGGTTCCACTTTTATCCATACATCTATGATAACAAGTACCAGGTTCAAGAAAAGATTAACGCTTTGCGTCCAGGCAATATGCTTTTTCCCGCTGCTCTCAGCGGCACAAAACTTTACTGTAAGTGGTACCGTAAAGCAAAAGTCTTCCGGCGAAACCATGCTGGGAGTAACCATCGGGATAGTGGAAAAACCCGCATTAGGGGTAACCACCAATGAATATGGCTTCTACTCTATTTCGCTTCCCAAAGGCGACTATATGTTGCGTTTTTCCAGTGCCGGATACAGGCAGGAGCTCATACCGGTAAGGCTGGATTCAAATATTACGATCAACGTACAACTTTCTGATGGAAGCAATTTGCAGGAAGTGGTAATAACATCTAAAAGGAACCCTGCCATTACAAAAGCGACAATGGGTACCGAAGTGCTGAACATGAAAGAGGCGGCAAAAATTCCCGTGATCTTTGGCGAGAAAGACCTGGTAAAGACCCTTCAGCTATTACCCGGCATAAAGTCCAACGGCGAAGGAAGCAATGGCTTCTCTGTCAGAGGCGGCGCCACGGACCAAAACCTGGTATTGCTGGATGAAGCGCCTGTATACAATGCATCGCACCTGCTGGGCTTTTTCAGTTCTTTCAACAGCGACGCCATTAAGGATGCTACCATTATCAAAGGCAACAGCCCGGCGCAGTATGGCGGCCGTCTTTCCTCCGTACTGGATGTAAAAATGAAAGAAGGTAATAACAGGGGCTACCAGGTAAGCGGCGGACTTGGCTCCATCAGCAGCAGGCTAACGGTCGAAGGTCCCATTCAAAAAGAGAAATCATCCTTCATCATTTCCGGAAGGCGGACTTATGCCGACCTCCTTGCAAGGCTTTCGCCGGATATGAAAGACGTAAAATTGTATTTCTATGACCTGAATGCAAAAGCAAACCTGGCCATTAACGATAAGAACAGGTTGTATTTTTCCGGGTATTTTGGAAAAGATGTATTTAGTGTATCTAAACTATTCGGAAGCGATTGGGGGAATGCCACGGCAACCCTCCGGTGGAACAGCATACTGAACAGCAAATTATTCTCCAACACTTCCCTTATCTACAGCAACTACGATTTCAACGTCGGCTTCGCTACCGAAACCGGTGAGATCAATTTCAACTCCCATATCCGCGACATGAACCTGAAGCAGGACTTTACCTGGTATGCTACTGCAAAAAGCACCGCGCGGTTTGGCTTTAATGTAATACACCATACCATCACACCTACGAAAGCCGAAGGAAGGGATATAGTCAATGACAAGGAAAGCCGAAAAGGGCTGGAAGCTGCTGTATACGCCAGCAATTCCTGGAGGGCATCTGACAAAATAAACATCGACTATGGGCTGCGGTTCTCGTTTTACAACGTGTTGGGCAGTGGCGTATACAATATCTACAGCAACAACCAGCTTGTCGACTCTGTAAAGTTAGCCAACGGAAAAATCGGGAAAACCTATTACAACCTGGAGCCCAGGATATCGGCGGGTTATGCACTAAATAATAGCTCTACCTTAAAAATAGGCTATGCCCGGAACACCCAAAACCTGCACCTGATGAGCAACTCAACCGGTGGCAGCCCAACCGATGCATGGATCGGGAACAGTTACAACATCAGGCCGGAGATAGCAGACCAGTTCAGCGCAGGGTTCAGCAAACTATTCAGCAACCATATGTACGAGCTGAATACCGAAATCTATTACAAAACAATGCGGAATCAGATAGATTTTAAAGATGGCGCCGAAATAAACACTGTTCCGGATATTGAAAGTGAATTACTATTTGGAAAGGGCCGCGCTTACGGCATAGAATTATTGCTGAAAAAGAAAAAAGGAAACCTGACAGGATGGATCGGTTATACGCTTTCGAAAACAGAAAGACAAATAAATGGTATTAATAATAATGATTGGTACAATGCAAAGCAGGACCGTACGCACGACCTGTCAATTGTAGGCATATATAGCCTTTCGCCACGATGGACGCTATCCGGCGCATTCGTTTATACGACCGGCAACGCCGTTACTTTCCCTACCGGAAAATACGTTTTGAACGATATGTTGATCTACCAATATGGCGGTAGAAATGCCGACAGGATGCCGGCCACACATCGCCTTGACATCAGCGCCACCTACGAACGGCCTTCCGGGAAAAGATGGCAGGGCTCCTGGAGTTTTGGATTGTACAATGCGTATGGCCGCCGCAACCCGTTCGCCATCACCTTTAAAGAGAACAAGGACAATCCACAAAAAATAGATGCTGTTCAAACAGCACTCTTCCAATGGGTGCCAGGCATCACCTATAATTTCAAATTTTAAGCAGTATCAGAAATGAACAATATTATCAGGGTAATATGTATCTCCTTTGTTGTAGCGGGCTGTGAAAAGGTGGTGGACATAAAATACAAAAGCAACCAGTCGGAAATTGTCATAGAAGGCAATATCACCAACGAACCCGGGCCGTATTTTGTAAAAGTTACAAAGTCTATAGACCTGGCAAATACCGGGAGCTATCCGGCAATCGACAACGCCATGATTACCATCAGTGACGATTCCGGAAATAATGATATCCTCACCCCAGTGGGAAATGGCAGTTACCGAACCAATACCATAACAGGAGCTGAAGGGAAAACATATAAACTAACCGTTCACGCCGAAGGTCAAACATTTGTTGCTGAAAGCACCATGCCGCAGCAGTCACCCTTCGACTCCATCAAAATACAGGCCGATATTATTACCGGCGAAACAGAATACAGTTTAATACCGGTTTATACAGATCCTTCAACAAAAGGCGACAATTACCGGTTTGTGTTGTGGCTGAACAATAAGCTCGTCAACCAGCACCTGGTACAAAACGACGAAATAAAAAATGGCGTTACCAACACTGTCAGGCTGGAGATAAATGACAACGACCTGGCGTTTAAGCCGGGAGACTCAGTCGCTATACAAATGCAATGCATTGACAAAAATGTGGCGTTGTATTATACCACGCTGGCTCTAATGGGCGATAGCGGTCCCGGCGGAGGAACAACACCCAACAACCCACCCGGCAATATTTCCAATGGCGCATTGGGGATATTTTCGGCTCACACAGTAAATGCAAAAAGCGCTTTACTTCCTTAAGGACAAAATGGATTATGACACCGGCTGTATCCATCGGATCTCCGGGTCGCGGCGGAACCAGGTCATTTGCCTTTTTGCATAATGCCGGGTATTGGTTTTGATCCGCTCCACTGCTTCTTCCAGGCTGCAGCGCCCAAAGCAATAGTCTAACAGTTCCGTATAGCCGACGGTTTGCAGCGCGTTCGGAAGCGGCTTGCCGGGCGCCAGTTCAAAGTCGCGGATGAGGCCCTCCACTTCCTGCAGCAGGCCTGCTTCCATCATCCCGTCCACGCGATGGTTGATGCGCGCATACAGGGTTTCGCGCGGAAGCTCAAGTCCTGTCTTTTCCACTTCGAAAGGACGTGTAACGGTTGCGCCCGACTGGAAACTGCGTATACTCCTGCCCGTTGCTTTCAGCACTTCCATCGCCCGCATCATGCGCTGTGGGTTCTGCATGTCGGCGCTGGCGGCGAAGGCCGGATCCAGGCGGCGCAGTTCCTCCTGCAACCAGGCCAGTCCTTTTTCCTGGTATTCCGTTACAATGGCTGCACGCAACGCGGGGTCGGTGGGCGGAACCTCATCCAGTCCCTGCGTGAAGGCCCGTACGTACAAACCGGTGCCGCCCGCCATGACGATGGTATCGTGGGTTTTAAAAAGCGACTCCGAAACCCGCAGGGCATAGGCAGCAAAATCCGCAGCCGTTACCGGCTCCAGGATGCTGTGGGTAGCGATGAAATAATGCGGAACGGCTTCCAGCTCTTCGCTTGTTGGCCGCGCCACGCCTATCGACAACTCTTTATAACACTGCCGGGAATCGGCCGATATGATGTCCGTTTGGTGTTCTCTGGCAAGCTGCACGGCAAAGGCCGTTTTTCCTGAAGCCGTAGGGCCAAGAACGATGATAACTTTCTTACCGGTATTTTGGCTCTTGTTCAATCCTCAGATCTCCTCTTCTCCATCACCACCCGCATCCAGCGCATCTTCTCCGTCACCATCGTCGTCACTCTCCCCCTCGCCTTCGGTTCCAAAGCCCTCGGCGCCCGTTTGCAGGTCGTATTTTTCTTCCATCTCCGTGAGCTTGTCACCCACCAGGCCCTTGGTGCCGTATTGGGACGGCGCAATGCCCTCCACCCGCACCACAGCGGGATAGTCGATTTTCGGATTCTCTTCTTTCGACACATTGATCAGTTCCACCAGGAAGGTCCAGTTGCGGTTAAAGTCGTACTGGTAAATGAATTTCTGGTTGGGATCGAAGATTTCGGCGCTGATGAGGGTTTCGGCCATGAGCAGGGGCTCGGCGCGGTAAGCCTTATTGTATTTTTCCAGGGTGATCTCGCGGCCCCGCTGCCAACTGTCGTTGCTCCGGTAAAAAGTAGCTGCGTGCTTGCTGTCGAAATCAAAAGCTTTCAAAATTGCCTGGTGCAGATCCTGGAAACTCTGTTTGTGCCGTATCGCGATGTCGCGGTAAACGCTGTCGTCTTCTTCAAAATAGATCCTGAACTTCAGAATAGCCATAGTGATGTCTTCGATTTGGAACTAAAATACAATTCTTTTACTGAACCGGTTGCAGGTTGAACTCGTGCGCCTTTTTCAGCATCAGGTTATAGGCGGCTTCATAACTGTTTTCGATCTCGCCATCAAGGATGGCCTCGCGAATGGCATTCTTTATCTCCCCTACTATTTTGCCCGGCGGCAATCCGAATACCGACATGATCATTTCACCGGTGACGGGCGGCTGCCAGTTGCGGATGCGGTCCTTTTCTTCCACCTCCTGCAGCCTTTGCTTCACGAGGTTGAAATTGCTGAGGTAGCGCTTCACCTTCATTTTGTTCTTCGACGTAATGTCTGCCGCGCAGAGAAGCATCAGGTCATCTATCTCCTCCCCTGCATCAAAGAGGAGCCGGCGTATAGCGCTGTCCGTTATGTTCTCTTTGGTAAGGCTGATGGGACGCAGGTGCAGCTCCACCAGTTTACGCACATAACGCATTTTTTCGTTCATGGGCAGCTTGAGCTTTCCGAAAATACGGGGAACCATTTTCCCGCCCACTACTTCGTGGCCATGAAAGGTCCAGCCATGCCCCGCTTCGAATTTTTTGGTGGCCGGCTTACCAATATCGTGCAGCAGGGCGGCCCAGCGCAGCCAGAGATCGCCGGTGTGCTGGGAAATATTGTCCACTACCTGGAGGGTATGGTAAAAATTGTCCTTATGCCCCATGCCATCGATGTATTCGGCGCCTGCCAGGTCCACCAACTGGGGGAAAATGATATGCAGGATGCCCGAACGATAGAGCAGGTCCAGTCCCACGGAAGGTTTGGGAGAAAGCAGGATCTTATTCAGCTCTTCGGTTATGCGTTCCTGTGAAACGATCTTGATGCGGTCTATCTGCAGGCACAGTCCCTCCCATGTTTTTTCTTCGATGGAAAAGCCGAGCTGCGAAGCAAAACGAACGGCCCGCAGCATGCGCAGGGGGTCATCGGAAAACGTGCGGGCGGGCTCCTGCGGCGTGCGGATGAGCCGGGCCTGCAGGTCGTCCTGTCCATGAAAAGGATCCAGCAGGCGGCCGTAGTCTTCCTGGTTCAGGCTGATGGCCAGCGCATTGATGGTAAAATCGCGGCGCAACTGGTCTTCCTCCAGGGTGCCTGGTTCCACTTCGGGGTTGCGGCTGTGGTAACGGTACGATTCCTTGCGGGCGCCTACAAATTCCACTTCCAGTCCATCCAGGCGCAGGGAAGCCGTTCCAAAGTTTTTGTAAAAGGCCACCGCGGGCCGGGGATGGAAGCGCTCCGCCACCCGGTGCGCCAGTTCAATGCCATCGCCGATGCAAACAATATCGGCATCTTTGGACGGCCTGCCGAGCAATTTATCGCGCACAAAACCTCCTACCAGGTAAGCCGGCATGGTTATCTCGGAAGCGGCATGGGCGATTTTCCTGAACAGGAACAGTTCTTTCTCGGTGCAATGGATTTCCATGAACCTGCAAACTTAACTACAATGGATGAAAAAGGTCCGCTGCCCCGCCGGTATGGTGCCGGTTTTCGCCGTTATTTTTCGCGTGCGGCCCGCTCCAAAAAGCCCCGGGCATTCCCCGAGCATTCCCCAATCATTCCCCGATCATTCCCCGAACACCCCTTCAATTCCCGCTGAAAAAGGCCGTTCACCCGCCAAAATGCCCCGGCCCACTTCAAGAATGAGTACAGCCCGCTTCATTTTTGAAAGGCGGAAGCCGCTGCGGCACCACTTTACCCTGCAGGCGCCTCCAGGGCAGTCGCTACGGCAGAAACGATGCGATCCACTTCCAGCCTCGTCAGGCAGGGCGGTTCCGCGGCCAATTTGCAGGTATTGCTGCGGCAGGGCTCGCAGGGCAGCGCACCCAGCCGCAACACCTGGTGGTAGCCCGAAAAGGCAGGCCCTGTTTCCCTTTCGTCGCCCGCGCCGAACAACACCACCAGGGGCGTTCCTGCCATGCTGGCCAGGTGCGCGGGACCCGAATCGGAGCTCAGCATGGCCCGGGCGCTGCTGATCACCCCAACCAGTTCGGGCAGGGTGGTCTTGCCGGCCATATTCCGCACCGCCACCTGCTGCGGCAGCAGGCGCTCCACGGCAGCTACATGGTCTGCATCGGCCGGGCCGCCTACCAGCGTAATCGGCGCCGCCGTCTGCTCCGCCAGCGCCTGCACAATGGCAGCCGCTTTCTCCACCGGTATGCGCCGGGAAACCGCTTCCGAGTTCAGGTTCACCACCAGTCCCGATCTTTCGCCCCCGGCCCGGAAAGGCACCTGGCCATCGCGCGGCGGCAGGGGCTTCCCCAAAAACTCGTACAAAAGCGACCGGTACAGGTCCGCCCGGTGCAGGCCAGTCTTTTTGGAAAAAGTATCGGTGAGGAAAACCGAACGCAATTCCTTTGCGTAACCGATGCGGCGGACAGCGCGCGTTGCATAGGCCATGCAGGCCGAAGAAAAAGAATCGGGCAGGCAGAAAAACAGGTCCCACTGCGCTTCACCCAGCAGGCGACCAAAACGCCAGGCGCCACGCAGGCCCTTGTATTCTTTTTTAGAAAACACAAAAAACTGCGCACCTTCCGGGAAGAATGTTTTGTCCATTCCGTCCAGCCCTTTTTTTACGATCAGTCCAAGCTCACAACCGGGAAAATTTGCTTTCAGCTCATGCAGGAAGGGCAGGCTCATCACCACATCGCCCAGCCAGTTGGGCAATCTAACGAGTATGCGTGGCCGATCGGGAAAAGCAGCGCCTCTATGCAGCAACATAATCGGTTTTATTTGAAGGAAGAGGACCGGAAAGCGCCACTGCAAATAAAGGTCTCCGCAATCTTTTGATCAGGGTCTTGCAGAAAACACCTTTCACCACCCGGATAGTGGAACGTCCGGCGGCATCGAGCAATTCATCGGGCAGTCCCACTACGTTTTCATAGATCCTTCCCACAGGCTCGCTTTCTTCTTCCACTGTTTCCAGCAGCTCCAGGTCCAGTGCCGCTACGTATTGCAGGAGGTCAGACGGTTCCGCGAGCAGCACGGCGGCTCCGCGGTAACCCGGTAACTGTGATGCCGCCTGCACTTCACAGATGGCCTCAGGGTGCAGTGCATCGCAAGCCATTTCCCATCCACCGGGTACGGAATACAAAACGGTTCCGCCCCGCCGCAGGGCTGCGAGACAGCTTTCTATATCATCATTAAAATCAGGCACCGCTCAAAGTTATCGCCGATTCCCTTTATCTTCGCCCAAATTTTTTCCGCTATGAACTTGCACGAATACCAAGCCAAGGAGTTACTGAAGAAATACAATGTGCCGGTACAGGAAGGCATTCCCTGCAGCACCCCGGGTGAAGCAGAAGAAGCCTATCGCCAGATCCATACCCAGTACGGCAGCAAATTCGCTGTTGTAAAAGCCCAGATCCATGCCGGCGGACGCGGTAAGGGCAAGATCAGGGGCACGGAGCAGCGCGGTGTGGCTGTTGGCAAGAACGCGGAAGATGTAAAAAACATCGCCCAGAATATCCTTGGCGGCACCCTGGTTACCATCCAAACCGGCGAGGCCGGCAAAGTAGTGAACAAAGTGCTGGTAGCGCAGGATGTTTATTACGAAGGCGCCAATCCCGTAAAAGAATTTTACCTGTCTATATTGCTCGACCGTTCCAAGGGAATGAACGTGGTGATGTACAGCACCGAAGGCGGCATGGACATTGAAGAAGTTGCCCATCATACCCCCGAAAAAATATACAAGGAATGGGTGCATCCCGGCGGCGGCCTCCAGCCCTTCCAGGCAAGAAAGATCGCTTTCAACCTGGGACTCAGCGGCGAAGCGTTTAAGAACTGCGTGAAGTTCGTCACCAACCTGTACAATGCCTACGTTGGGCTCGATTGCGCCATGCTGGAAATCAACCCGCTCTTCAAAACATCCGACGACAAGATCATTGCCGTTGACTGTAAAATGAATATCGACGACAACGCACTGGCCCGTCATCCTGAACTGGCTTCCATGCGCGACATCACCGAAGAAGATCCCACCGAAGTGGAAGCCGGTAAATATAACCTCAGCTTCGTGAAACTCGACGGCAACGTGGGCTGTATGGTGAACGGCGCCGGCCTGGCCATGGCCACCATGGACATGATCAAGCTCAGCGGCGGCGAACCGGCCAACTTCCTCGACGTAGGTGGAACGGCCAACGCGCAAACCGTGGAAGCCGGTTTCCGCATCATCATGAAGGACCCCAAGGTAAAAGCCATCCTGATCAATATTTTTGGCGGCATCGTGCGCTGCGACCGCGTAGCGGCAGGTGTGGTGGAAGCCTACCATGCACTGGGCAATATCGAGATCCCCATCATCGTGCGCCTGCAGGGAACCAATGCAGCCGAAGCAAAAAAACTGCTGGACGACAGCGGACTGAAAATCCAGAGCGCCATCGTACTGAGCGAAGCCGCCGACCTGGTGAACAAAGCCGTTACTGCCGCCTGACCCGGTCCCGGTTTCAAAACTTTTCCGTAATATTACAGAAGGGCTGCTCTCCAAGGCAGCCCTTTTCTATACCTTAAATACTTATTATGCGACACTCCAGTAATATCCTGCTGTTTGCACTTGGCATCGGTGTACTCAGCTCCTGCTCCGCCCAAAATGGTTCCGGCAATAAAAAACCCGGCGACAGCACCAACGGCGTGGAAACAAAGGCGCCAAACACAAGTTATAAACCTGCGTTCGCCGGGCAAACGCGCGTAAGCAAAGTAAGCAGCACCACGCCTTATGAAGGAAAAGTGCTCGCCAGCGATCTCGCCAGTCCCTGGGGCATCACCGCCCTGCCCGATGGCCGCCTGCTGATCACGGAGAAAAAAGGCAACCTGCGCATCATTACCACGGCCGGCGAAGTGAGTGCACCCATCACCGGCCTGCCCGATGTGAACGCCGCCGGACAGGGTGGCCTGCTGGGTATTACGCTCGACCCGAATTTTTCCAGCAACAGGATGGTGTATTGGGTCTTCTCTGAAAAGAGGGCCGACGGCAACCTCACCGCCGTAGCAAAAGGCCGCCTGTCCGACGATGAAAAAAAGATAGAAGAGGCTACCGTTATCTACGAAGCCACACCCGCCCACAAAAGCAACCTGCACTATGGCGGCCGCATTCTTTTTGATAAAACCGGTAATCTTTTCGTAAGCACCGGCGAACGGTCCGACATAGAAACCCGGCCGCTGGCCCAAAGCCTGCAGGCCTCGCTGGGCAAGGTGCTCCGGATTACGCCCGACGGCAAACCCGCGCCCGGCAATCCTTTTGAAGGAAGAAGCGATGCCCGGCCCGAGATCTATTCTTATGGACACCGCAATGTGCAGTCGCTCGCCTTCCATCCCGTAACCGGCGATCTCTGGGAAGGTGAATTTGGCCCGCGCGGCGGCGATGAGATCAACCGCATAGAACCCGGCAAGAATTACGGATGGCCCACCATCACCTACGGCATCGAATATGCAGGCCCCAAAGTAGGCGAAGGCATTACACAGAAAGAAGGACTGGAGCAACCCGTGTATTACTGGGATCCCGTGTTGTCACCCAGCGGCATGGTATTCTACAGCGGCGACCGCATACCCGAGTGGAAGAACAACCTCTTCATCTGCGGGCTCAGCAGCATGCACATCGCCCGGCTGGTGATTGAGAACAACAAAGTGGTAGGAGAAGAAAGAATCCTCGACGACCAGCAGCAACGTTTCCGCGATATCACCATGGGTAAGGATGGCGCGCTGTATGCCGTTACCGATATGGGGAAACTCTACCGGATCGATAAGAAGCAGTAGGCGGCTTCTTCAAACAGCCGTCACCATGAAGATCTTCATCACGCGCATCATTCCTGCCATTGCCATTGAAAAACTGGAGGCTGCCGGCTGCCAGGTCGACAGCTACCATGGACAGCAGGAATTGCCGCAGGAAGAACTCATTCATATCCTCCAGGGATACGATGCCCTGCTCAGTGCCGGCACGCACCGGCTGGACGAAGATTTCTTCCGGCGCTGCCCTCACCTGAAAGCGGTCGCACTGCTGAGCGTGGGGTACGACCGACTCGACCTCAACGCGGCAAAAGCGCAGGGCATTCCCGTGAGCAATACGCCCGGGGTGCTGAGCCGGGCAACAGCCGATGCGGCCTTCCTCCTGATGCTGGCGGTTTCGCGCAACGCGTTCCAGATGTACCGGCGCATTGTCAATGGCGACTGGGGCTTCTACCAACCTACCGCACACCTGGGACAGGAGCTCTACGGCAAAACCCTGGGCGTGTTCGGCATGGGACGTATCGGGTCAGAAATGGCCCGGCTTTGCAAGGCCGCTTTTTCGATGAAGATCGTTTACCACAACCGGCGCGTGCTGCCCAATGGAGAAAATCCTGCCGGCGCCCGTTATGTTGATTTCGATGAATTACTGCAGGCCTCCGATGTGCTGTCGGTGCACGCCAGCCTGAGCGCGGAAACCGCCGGCAAATTCGACGAAGCTGCTTTTCGCAGGATGAAGCCCGGTTCCATATTCATCAATACTGCGAGGGGCAAGCTGCACAACGAAGAAGCCCTTATCAAAGCGCTGCGCGAACAATGGATCTGGGGCGCCGGGCTGGACGTTACCAATCCCGAGCCCATGGCGAAAGACAATCCCCTGCTTACGATGGACAATGTTTGTGTGTTACCGCATATCGGTTCGGCCACAGTAGAAACGCGCAACCAGATGGCCCTGATGGCAGCGGACAACCTGCTGGCCGTTAAAGAAGGCAGGCCCATGCCACAGCAGATCCCGGGCTGAAAAGTGGCTCACCAAATCTTCTTGAAGGCCTGTGGAAAATCGGCTAACGCAATTTCCGGTTCCGCAATATCAGGGTGCCAGAGCTTTTCCCATTCAAAACTGTAGAAGCCGGAATAGCCGCTGCTTTTCAGCAGGGCAACGGCTTCGCGCACCGGCGCCCGGCCCTTTCCCAGCAATACATAGTGCTCCTGGCCATTGGCCGGCTGCGAGTCCTTGATATGCGTGTGCCGGATATAGGGGCGCAGTTTGGGGAAAACAACAGCAGGCGCTTCCTGCGTGATGGTCCACATATTGTAGATGTCCCAGATGACGCCCGCGGGCCCGCTCACCTGTTGCATTACCTGCACGATGTCGTCGGCCCATACCAGGTCGCCGTGCGTCTCCAGCAACACGGTGCTGGGTCCGCCTTTGGCGTAGGCCGCCAGTTCGTTCATGCCCGCGGCAATGCGGTCGATCACTACTTTTTTGTTTTCTTCTTTCGGCAGTTTATTGGGGAAGACCCGCACGTTGGTGCCGCCGAGCGCATTCGCCAGGTCGATGAAAGCTTTGGCCTGGTCAATGGCTTCGCGGCGTTTGGCAGGGTCGGCATGATGGAGTTCGGCCGAGGAACCGAGCCCGGCTATGCGCAGCTTGTTGTCGCGGAAACGCTGCAGGGTAGCGGCAGTACTGGCGCTGTCGCGAAACCAGGGACTGGCCGGCAGGTTCAGCTCGCCATTGATGCCCCGCAGTTCCACGCCCTGGTATCCTTTCGCGGCTGCAAAAGACAGTACCTGGGGCAGGTCCCATTTCGGGCAGCCCAGGGTAGAAAAACTCAGGAGCGGCGAAGCAGCATTTGGAGATGCATTGGCAGCGAGTCCAGCATTTGCAAGAACGGAAGCGGGCAGCAGGGCGGAACCGGCAAGCCATAAGCCGGACGATACAAAATGTCTTCTTTTCAACAGCCGAATTTTAGATCCTAAGCTACGGCATTTTAAGCTGGCACAGGATTTTAGCAGCATTTCAAAAAACATATGTCACTCCATGCCAAAAAACCGGGAACAGTCGGCCGGCTTTTCGACACCATCGCCGGTAAGATCACCAGGACCAGTGGAAGTCCGGCTGCTTTCATCAGCGCTGCCCTGGTGGTCATCATCTGGGCCATCACCGGGCCCTTCGCCGGTTATTCAGAAACCTGGCAACTGGTCATCAATACCGGCACCACCATCATCACCTTCCTCATGGTTTTTTTGATCCAGCAGTCACAGAACAAAGACACCATGGCCATCCAACTCAAACTGAATGAACTGATTGCTGCGCTGGAAAAGGCCGACAACAAACTGATCGATATAGAAGACCTCACCGAAGAAGAAATTGAAGCGATCAAGAAAAAATACATCCACCTGTCGGACCAGGATCAAAGCTCGCCACCACCACCGGCCGCGGCAGAACAGAACGGGCAATTCCAGTAACAATGACCGAATGCCTAAATTGCAGCATGGTCTCTCCCCAAACAGCCATCGAACAAACCCGCCGCTGGATTTTTGACGTGGTGATCGCCTGTGGTTTCTGTCCCTTTGCAAAAAGAGAAATGGACCGCAACACCGTTTTTTACAGGGTGCTCGACGACCCCGGCCAGTTGCGCGATGTGGTGCTGGCTGAATGGTCGCGGCTCGACGACAATCCTGAAATTGAAACCAGCCTTATCATCCTTACGGCCGGCCTTCACAGTTTTGACAACTACCTCGACCAACTGGAGCAACTGGAAAAACTGCTGGTGAAAAAAGGATACGAAGGCGTTTACCAACTCGCCAGCTTCCATCCCGGCTACCGTTTTGCCGATACGGCCGAAGACGATGCGGCCAACTTCACCAACCGCTCGCCCTATCCCATGTTCCACCTGCTGCGGGAAGAAAGCATTGAGAAAGCGCTGGAGCACTATCCGGGCGATCCCGACGAAATACCCGAAAGGAATATCACTTTTGCGCGGAAAAAGGGCCTGGCCTGGATCAAGAACCTGCGCGACAACTGCCTGAAATAATTTACAGGGCGCATAGGGGTAAATGGATGAACGGTTGTCTTACCCTAAAGGCATTTTGGCAGAAGCGGCTATATTTGAAAGAAGATACCAATTCAGGCGTATGGCTTTACCGGTTGCCGGTGAATTTCAACTGATCACCGACGAGGGAATACAGGGATTTGAAGCGGTTTTTAAAACACATTTTAAAAGCCTGCATGCTTATGCCTGTACCATGCTGCGCGATGAGGCGCTGGCCGAAGAAACCGTTCAGCAGGTCTTCTGCCGCCTCTGGGAAAAAAGAGAGCAGATCAGCATCACGCAATCGGCCACCGCCTACCTGTACCGGTCGGTGCACAACGAATGCCTCAATCACCTGAAACACGAAAAAGTGAAAGCGGCCTACCGGCAGTTTGCCAGTCAGCGCGCAGAAGACAGTTCGCTGGCCGCCCACGGAAAATTGCAACTGGGCGAGCTGCAGCAGCACATCGATCAGGCCCTGCAGTCGCTCCCGGAACAATGCCGGACCATTTTCCAGATGAGCCGCTTTGAAGAGCTCCGGTATATGGATATTGCCGAGCGCTTAGGCATATCCGTTAAAACGGTAGAAAACCAGATGGGCAAGGCACTGCGGCTGATGCGCGAAAAGCTGGTCGACTTTCTTCCCCTATTCCTTATAATCCTGCTCATTTGAAAGAAGAAACACCATATTATTACGATGCCCTGATGGTGAGCCGGCTCAGCGGCGAAGCGGACGCGGGCGAACTGGCCGAGCTGGAAGCCTGGCTGGCGGCCGATCCATCGCACCAGCACTATTTTGAGCAGTTCAGCAGCATCTGGAAAGAAAGCCGGCAACTGGCTCAAACTTCTGCTGTCGACGAAAACCTTGCCTGGGAGAAATTCCTGCAGCGCATAGAACAGCCGGTCGCAGGGCGAACAACCGCCGGCCCTGAAACAGCCGCCGCCCGCAGCGCCAGGGTATTGCCACTGGTTTCGCGGTGGGTGCGTTTTGCCGCCATCCTGCTGTTGGTGGTGGGTATTGGCACGGCAGCGACCCTGCTGATCCGCAACCTGCTGGCGCCCGCCCCGGTGGAATGGATCACGCAGGCCGAAACAGCGCAGCGGCGGCTTTCCGACGGCTCGGAAGTAGTGCTGAACAAACACTCCACCCTCTCTTATCCCGAAACATTCAGGGGCGAAGAAAGAACGGTTGAACTAAAGGGTGAAGGCTTTTTCACCGTTACGCCCGATAAAACACATCCTTTCCTGGTAAAGGTTGGCAACGTAACCGTAAAAGTGCTGGGCACTTCTTTTAACATCCGCCAGCAGGGAGCTACCACCGAAGTGATCGTGGCCAGCGGGCTGGTGGAAGTAAGCCATGCTGACAAGAAAGTGCTGCTGCATCCGCGGCAAAAAATAGTGGTGTCCGACAGCACTACCGTGCTGCAGCCCCGCGAGGAAAAAGACCAGCTCTATCAATACTATGCCACCCGCACTTTTGTTTGCGACAATACGCCACTGTGGAAACTGGTCCTGGCGCTGGAGCAGGCATATGGACTGAAAATAGAGATCCGCAACCCGGCCATCCGCGAGCTGCGGCTGAACACCACCTTCCAGGAAGAGCCGATAGAAAGGATCATCCGGATCATTGAAGAAACCTTTGACATCAAAGCCAGCAGGAATGACGCGGGATATGTGCTGGAGTAAATATTTGTTTGTATGCCTGCTGGGGTTGCTGATCGGCCAAACGGCAAAAGCCCAGCTATTGAGCCGGCAGGTAACGGTGGCGGCTAACCGCCAGAGCGTGCAGGACCTTCTTGAGATCATTTCCAACCAGGGAAATTTTTACTTCAGCTACAACAGCAATATCATCCGCCGCGACAGCATGGTGAATTACCCGGGTGGCACACGCACCGTGAAAGCCGCGCTGGACCTGATCTTTCCAAACGGGTATGAATTCAGGGAAACCGAACACTATATCATCATCCGCAAAGCGCCGCTGCGCATCAGCCTGGTAACGGAGCAGGGCCGCAGCAACGATAATTTCTACCAGGTATCGGGTTACGTAAAGGACGACCAGACCGGCGAGATCATAGCCGATGCCAGCGTGTACGAAAAAGACCGTCTCGCTGCGGCGCTTACCGATGCCTCGGGTCATTTCCGGCTGAAGCTGAAAACCCGGTACCAGCGGGCAGCCCTTACCGTTAGTAAAGAATTTTACCAGGATACCACCATCAGCATCCATGCGGGTTTCAACCAGGAGCTCAGCATTACGCTGAGCCCCATGGAGATCAATGGCACCCATGTGATCATCGCTCCGGGGCAGGGCCTCCTCCCCGACTCGCTCTACATAGCTGTTCCCCAGCCCGACAGCAGCAGCCTGCTGTACCTGTACACCAAGCTCGATTCCATCAGGGTACAGCGCACGGCGCTTGGAAAATTCCTGCTCTCCTCGAGGCTGAAGATGCAGAGCATCAATATGGGCAAATTCTTTACGGTAAGACCCGTGCAGTTTTCGCTTACTCCCGGCCTGTCTTCCAATGGCAAGCTCAACTCACAGGTGGTGAATAATTTTTCCTTCAACCTGTTTGGCGGCTACAGCGGCGGTGTGAACGGGTTTGAACTGGGCGGTCTTTTTAACATCGATAAGAAATCCGTGCAGTGGGCGCAAATCGCCGGACTGGTCAATATTGTGGGCGGAAAAATGAACGGACTGCAGATCGGCGGACTGAGCAATACGGTACTGGATCGCAGCAGCGGGCTGCAGATCGGTGGCATCAACAACTTTGTGGCAGGCAGTGTAAGAGGAGTTCAGATCGGCGGCGTCAACAATTTTGTGCGCGATACTTTAAAGGGCCTGCAGATCGGCGGCGTGGTAAACTATGCACGGCGGTTAAAAGGCGTGCAGATAGGCCTGATCAATATCGCCGACAGTTCGGAGGGCTACAGCATCGGCCTCATCAACGTGGTGTTGAAAGGCTATCACAAACTGGCCTTCTACACAACGGAAACCACGCCCTTCAATGCCGCCTTCAAAACAGGCAACCACAAACTCTACAGCATTCTGCAGGGCGGCGTAAATCCCGATACCAGCAAGCGCATCGTGACCTTCGGCTACGGCATCGGCACGGAATTCTCGTTTGGCAAAGTGTTTGGGCTCAACCTGGAACTGAGCACCCAGTATTGCTACCTCGGCAGTTGGGAATACCTCAACCTGATGAGCCGCGCCGGCGTAAACATGCGCGTACAACTGACAAAATGGTTTGCCCTGTTTGGCGGCCCGGCTTTTGCCGTAATGCAAACCAACCAGCCCGGTCCCATCGACGGATGGGAGTCGCCGCTGCCCAAAGAAACCATTAAAAACTTCGACCTTGGGCATAACCGTTATGGCTGGGTCGGCTGGACCGCAGGCATACACCTTTTTTGATTTTTTTCACAATTCACAATGGGGGTAAGTTGATCATCTGTTGTCGGATACAAAACCGATGATATGAATGGTAAAATCTGCACGAACCTTTTCCTTGTAATCTTCTTTGTTTTACCCATTGGCCTTTGTGCCCAAACCACGCAGACCCTGCGTGGCCAGCTCACGGGAAACCTGCTCCAGGAGCCGGTTGCAGGCGCAACCGTTACACTCCCGGCATTGAACCGGCATGCCGTAACAGATGAAAAAGGCAATTTCCGTTTTGAGAAAGTGCCGCTGGGCAACCAGCAGTTACAGATCACCCACAAGGGTTACCAGGATATCTGGATGGAAAACATCAACCTCATTGCAGGCAAGGAAATGGTGCTGGCCATTTCGATGCAAGCCGCCGTGCGCGAAGAACAGGAAGTGATCGTGCAGGCAAAACGCCTGCGCACCAAACCACTGAATGATCTCAGCCTGGTAAGCGCCCGCACCTTCAGCGTGGAAGAAACCCAGCGCTATGCAGCCGCGGTGAACGACCCATTGCGTATGGCTACCAGCTTTGCCGGCGTAATGGCAACCGACGATGGCGGCAACAATGTATCGATCCGCGGCAATTCGCCCAACGGCCTGCTCTGGCGCATGGAAGGCGTCGACATTCCCAACCCCAATCACTTCGCCAGCGCCGGCAGCAGTGGCGGCGGCATTTCCATCCTGAGCAGTCAGTTGCTCAGCACCTCTGATTTTGTGACCGCCGCCTTCGCCGCGGAATATGGAAATGCCCTCGGCGGCGTATTCGACCTGCACCTGCGCAAGGGCAACGATGAGAAAAGAGAATACGCAGCGCAGGTAGGCGTACTGGGACTGAACCTCGCCGCAGAAGGCCCATTCTCCAAAAACTACAAAGGCTCTTACCTTATAAATTACCGTCTTTCCACCCTGCAATTGCTGGGCATGATGGGTGTTGACATCGGCGCCGGCACCACAGATTTCCAGGACCTTTCCTATCACATCAACCTGCCCGCAGGCAAGGCAGGTACATTCAGCCTCTTCGGGTTCTGGGGCAAGAATGCGCAGCACATTGATACGGAAACCGATCCCGGTAAATGGGAAAAAGAGTGGGACCGCTATGGCGGCGTATTCAGCGGCCATACAGCCGTTACCGGCATCACTCACCAGGTACAGGCGGGAAAAAAACTCAAATGGAAGTCAAGCCTGGCCTATTCCGTACAAGCCAACAAATATGACCAGCGGTATGCGGAAACGCCCGATAGTCTTGTCAACACGTTCAAAGAATCCTATTCCACCAAAAAATGGATCATGAACACCGGCATACAATACCAGCTTAACCAACGGCAGTCGCTGCGGGCCGGCATCATCTTTTCACAAATAGGATTCAACTATTTGCAGAACAGCCAGGAGAATCCCGGTGAGCCTGTGCTGGAAAGGATCAATGCCGAAGGGAATACCCAAACCCTGCAGGGCTTTGCCCAATGGGAATACAGGATCTCTCCGCAGGTTACCGCCACAGCCGGACTCCACTACCTGCAGTTATTGCTCAACAACAGCGCCTCCCTGGAGCCCCGGGCGGCCCTGCGCTGGGAGCCGAACAAAAGGAACAGCTTTTCCATCGGGTATGGCCTGCACAGCCAGTTACAGCCCATGGGTGTGTACTTTGCCAAAGTGCAGAACGCCGAACAGGATTGGACCACACCCAATACGGAGCTGGGGCTGAGCAAGTCGCACCACTTTGTGCTTTCTTATTCCCGCTTCCTGGGCAAAGGTCTGCGCCTGCGCGCCGAAGCCTATTACCAGCATCTCTTTAATGTGCCCATCAGCACCTACGATACCAGCAGTTTCAGCACGCTGAATGTTTTGCAGGATTTTGTTACGGAACCGCTGGTTGGTAACGGCAAAGGCCGGAACTACGGGCTGGAGCTGTCGCTCGAAAAACAGTTGCGGCAAAACTTCTACTTCCTGTTTTCCAATTCTTTTTACCAGAGCAAATACACAGCGGCCGATGGCATTGAAAGAAGTACCCGCTTCAATGGTAATATCGGCAGCACGCTTACCGCAGGAAAAGAATTTGTACATCCTTCACAGCGCAGAAGTTTTGGCTTCAACCTGAAGCTGATGTATATGGGAGGCTACTGCGATACGCCCATCGACCTTCCCGGATCTATCAGCAGCGGTTATACGAAGTATATTGAATCGGAAGCGTTCAGCCAGCAGATGCCGGCCTATTTCCGTACCGATTTCCGGTTTAGTTTCAAATGGAACCGGTCCCGCACCACCAGCACGGTCTCACTCGATGTCCAGAACCTTACCAACCGGCAGAACATTTATGGCCGCAGCTACGACCCGCTCACCGGTAAAGTAGTCAACCTGTACCTGACTGGCATCATTCCTGTATTCAATTATAAAATAGAGTTCTAATCAATACTTATCAATATGAAAAAGTTCCTTTTGTTTTTCCCCTTCCTTCTTCTATTCCTCAACGCCTGCAAAAAAGTGAACGGCGACGGGCCCGTTGTTACCGAGAACCGCAGCACCGGCGATTTCACAGGCATACATTTTGAGCTTCCCGGCACGCTGTATTATGAAAGCGGCGCTGAGCCTGGCATCGAGATCACGGCGCAGCGGAATATCATCAACGTGATTGAGACCTATGTGAGCAACGATGAACTGAAAATTCGCCTGAAAGACCATACTGTTATCCACTCGCACGAGTCCATCGAAGTAAGGGTTAAGTCGCCGCAGATCGGCAGCCTGCACCTCAGCGGATCGGGCGCGATGAAACTGCTGCAGCCCGTCAGCGCCAGCCGGCTCTGGGTGGAATCCAGCGGCTCGGGCGATGTGGAGATCGGCCACCTTACCGCCACGGAACTGGAAACCCGCATCAGCGGCAGCGGCCGCATCAGTGTGGTGAACGGCAGCGCCGATAAAGTGAAATTTAAGATCAGTGGCAGCGGAAAAGTGGAGGCCAGCGGACTGGAAGCCCGGCAGGGCTTTACGGAAACCAGTGGCTCCGGTGATATCAGGCTTTGGGTAACGGAGTATCTCGAAAGCCGCATCAGCGGCAGCGGAAACGTATGGTACAAAGGCAACCCGCAGGTGAAGGTGGATGTGAGTGGTTCGGGGAAAGTATCGCCAATGAACTGAGATGCGTAGTTTTGAAGGATGACTGAAAGCCTGTACGATCTGATCATTGTAGGCGGCGGACCCATAGGGCTCGCCTGCGCCCTGGAAGCAAAAAAATCAAAGCTGCATTATCTCATCCTCGAAAAAGGATGCCTGGTCAATTCCCTGTATCACTATCCCAGCAATATGACTTTCTTTTCTACTTCGGAAAGACTGGAAATTGGGGATGTGCCTTTTGTTTCCAACAACCCCAAGCCTACGCGTGCCGAGGCATTGGAGTATTACCGGAGGGTAGCAGTCAGCCACGACCTCCGGATCAGGTTATTTGAAACGGTTATTTCGGCGAAAAGAACCGGCGAATTTTTCCATATCAAAAGCAGCAGGAGCGATTACCAGGCCAGGAACCTGGTGATCGCTACCGGCTTTTACGATATCCCCTACCGCCTGCAGGTGCCGGGAGAAGAACTGCCCAAAGTGACGCACTATTACAAGGACCCGCATTTTTATGCTTTCCAGGATGTACTGGTGATCGGTGCACAGAACTCGGCAGTGGACGCGGCGCTGGAAACCTGGCGCAAGGGCGCGCGGGTAACCATGGTCGTTAGAGGCGAAGAAATTGGCAAACGCGTCAAGTACTGGGTGCGGCCCGATATCCTCAACCGCATTAAGGAAGGATCCATCACGGCTTATTTCAACAGCCGCGTGGCAGCCATCAGGGAAAAGGAGGTGGACATAGAAACGCCGGATGGAATGATTACGCTGCCCAACGACTGGGTCATTGCCATGACAGGCTATGAGCCCAATCTCGTCTTCCTGGAATCGCTGGGCGTTGATCTGTCGGCCGATGCCAGTCGCAAGCCACTCATCAACCCTAAAACCCATGCATCTTCGGTGCCCGGCATTTACCTGGCCGGCGTTATCTGCGGCGGCATGGACACGCATAGTTTATTCATTGAAAACTCGCGCATACACGCAAAAAGGATCATAACGGACATAAGGAAACAGAAAAAATGATTTAAATTCATAGGACTAACCCCCGCCGTTTATGAAATCCTTATCAGCCTGCCACCTGCTGGCAACTGCCTGCGTGCTCCTGTCTGCATGCAGCAAAAACGACCAGGCTTTGGAACAGGTTTCAGCCAAAACCAAGGCCAGGAATACCAAAACCTCCTACACCGATCTTCCCGCCCGCGTATTTGCCGGCCACAAAGCCGCACTGCTGAAAGCAGAATACATGTGTAAAAAAGGCCGCGACCGTTTTGACGGCGCCACCATCCTTTACAACGACAGGAAAACAAAACCCGATGCCGAATTTGTATCGCGCGACCCGCGGAGAGGATGCAGAAGAGTGATCACCTACGCGATCGGGCAGAACTGCACCCGCGATTTTGGCGTCAGCCGGCAAAGCGTGCACAATGCAATAGACCGCGCGATGGAAACCTGGAGCCGTACCTGCTGCACCCATATCCAGTTCCAGAAACAGGCCAACCGCGAACAGATCGGTTATGTGTCGAGCCTGCTGGGCTTTGGCGGAAATGAAACCAATAAGGCAGACCTGCAGCATGCCGGTTTTTTACCCGGCGAATTCTTTGATGTACTCACCCCCGATGGCGGCAATTTCATACTGGCCGTTACATTCACCTTCATCTTCTTTGATGAAAACGGGATGCCCACCGATATTGACAACGACGGCGTGAACGACGCCGCCTTTCGTGAAACCTATTACAACGACCGTTTCAACTGGCGCATCAGCCTGCAAAACGATTATGATATTGAATCGGTGGCGCTGCACGAAGCCGGCCATTCCCTGGGCCTCTCCCATTTCGGAAAAGGAATCCAGCTAAAGAATGGTAAAATCATTTTCACACCAAGGGCCGTGATGAATGCCGTGTATGTAAATGCATTGCGCGAGCCTACAAAAGAGGACCGGTCCTTCCTCTGTTCCGTTTGGTACGACTGGAACCGCTGATCAGAAAACCGTTGCCAGCAACAGCACCAGCAGGAGGCCCACCACGGAAATGATGGTTTCCATCAGGGTCCAGGATAACAGGGTATCCCTGACCGTTAGACCAAAGTACTCCTTAAAGATCCAGAAGCCGGTATCGTTCACATGACTGCAGAACAGGCTGCCCGCGCCTACCGACAGTAACATCCATTCCGGTGAAACGCCGCCTGCTGCCACCAGCGGGGCAAGAATACCTGCGGCGGTGAGTCCCGCTACGGTGGCCGATCCCAGGATCACGCGGATGGCGGCGGCTACCAGCCACCCGGCTATCAGCGGCGGAAAATGGTTGTTGGAAATAAATACAGCCACATCACTAGCAACGCCCGTGCGTACCAGTATCTCTTTCAAAGCGCCACCGGCGCCAATCACCATCATGATCAATGCAATGCTTTCGATGGCCTTGCCGTATTGCGTCATCAGTTCTTCCAGCCCTACGCCCCTTCTCAGGGCCAGCAGCCAGGAGCCCAGGGCTACCGTCAGCATCAGCGCCATGACCGGGTCGCCCACCGCATTTAGCGCAGATTGCAGCAGGGAGCCGTCGGGAAGCAGGGAAGCAAAAGCTGCCTGCAGGGCGATCAGGATCACGGGAAGCAAACCGATCAGCATGCAGAGTCCCGCACCTGGCAATCCTTCCACCGATTCCGCCACCGGCGCGGGTTGCGGCATAGGACCTTTGTGCCGGAAACTGCGGCCGAACAAGATCCCCGCCACGCAAACGGTGGGAATGGCCACCATCATGCCATAGAGCATGGTTTTGCCTATGCTCGCGTGAAAGATGGAAGCCAGTCCGACAGGCCCGGGGTGCGGCGGCAAAAACCCGTGCGTAACCGAAAGTGCCGAAGCCATGGGGATGGCCACAAACAGGAGCGGCAGGCGCGCGTTGGCGGCAATGGTAAATACGAAGGGAACCAGTATTACGAAACCGGCATTGTAAAACAGCGGAATGCCCACCAAAAAGCCCATGAGCAAAACAGCCCACTGGATGTTTTGCCGGCCCATTTTTTCCATCAGGTAGCGGCTGATCACGGTTGCCGCGCCGGTATGCTCCAGCAGCTTTCCCTGGATGGCGCCAAAGCAGAGGATCAGGGCCATGCTTCCCAGCATGCTGCCGATCCCGTCCTGGACGGCTTTTAAAAGATCTGCCAGCGGCATTCCAAGTAGCAGGCCCATGAGCAGGCTCACCAGCAGGAGGGCAATAAAAGGCATCACCTTCCGGAGAGTAAGGAAGAACAGGAGCCCCAGGGCTAAAAGGATGATGAGAATCGACATAGTTGGAGGAATCGGGAATAGTTTGCAGAATAGGTTGCCGTAAACTGTGTATCGGGTGTATAGACAGCGGCCGCGGCCGGCAGCTTTTGAAGGAATGCATGCCAGGGCCTTGGGTCACCGGTGTTTTTTTGAGCCGGGCCCGGCTCACCCGCAGCTTTCATGGCCAGTGCAATGGCGCCCAGGGCAGATGCGTCCAGCCCCTCGGCCGGCAGGCGAAGCGGGCGTCGCAGGATATCGGCCATCATTTGCAGCCAGGCGGGCGAAGCCGTGAACCCGCCGCTTACCACCACCTGCCCTACCGGTCCGGCGGCTGCTTCCAGCTTTTCCAGCAACTGCCGGAAACTGAAACAGATGCCTTCCAGCAAGGCCCTTTTAAAATGGGCCTGGTGGTGATGGCTCCGGATACCGGCATAGATGCCGCTGGCGTCGGCGTTCCACACCGGTGCCCGTTCGCCCTGGAACCAAGGGAGACATACCAGTCCTTCTGCGCCTGGAGCAATCTCCGCAGCCGCCTGGTCAAAGCTTTGCAGTACGGCGCCGGGCTCGTACGATCCGCCCATCACCGACGCCTGTAACCACTGCAGCGCCATGCCACCGTTGTTGATGGCCCCGCCGGTCACAAAAAGACTTTCATCGAGGATATAGGTGAAGAGTTCTTTCTTTTCGTCTATCCATGGGTGTTGCAGGGTGCAACGGATGGCCCCGCTGGTGCCGATGGTCAGCGCCGCCGATCCCGGTGAAATTATTCCTGACCCTACCTGTGCCAGGCAGCCGTCGCTTCCGCCAATCACCAGTTCCACCGCAATTGCCCGCTGCTCAAAACCGGGGATAAGTTCCTGCCTTAATATTCGGTTATGGGTCACCGGTACCGGCCGTGAAAGCTGGTCTGCCCGTACGCCCGCCAGCTCCAGTGCAGCGGTTATCCATTTCCGTTGCCTGAGGGAAAAAAGTCCGGTTGCAGAAGCAATGCTGTGATCGATCTCCCAATGGCCCGTGAGCCGGTGCCAGATGTATTCCTTGATGCCCACCGCCTTATCAGCCGCGGCCAGCGCTTCGGGCTGGAATATTTTTTTCCAGGCCAGTTTACAAAAGGGCGACATGGGATGCAGGGGTGTGCCGGTTTCCCGGAACAAAGCGGGGGCTGTTTCATTTTTTTGCAGGAACTCCAAAGCGGGCGCACTGCTGTTATCCGCCCAGGTTTGCAGCGGGCCGAACGCTGCCCCGTTGCGGTCTACCAGTACCAGGCTGTGCATGGCGCTGCTGAACCCAATGGCCAGGGCGGTTGCATCCTGCGGCAATTGTTCCGCCGCCAGCGCCAGCAATTGTAAGCCGTGAGAAAGGATCTCATCGGCATCCAGCCATTCGGCCTGCCCATTGAGGTATCCCAGTTTGAATTGGTACAGGGGTTGAAGCGATGCATCTACCAGTACGAGTTTGGTATGGGTGGTTCCAATATCAATACCGGCAAAATATCGCATAGGCAATCATCTGCCGGTAATTTACTGATTTGTTGCGGCCATGCTGTCGAAATAAAGGGGAAAATGACGGGAACTTCTTTTATTGAGCCGCAGCAATTCCTGCAGGCGGACGGCATCTGCTTCCAGCAGTTTTCCGTCGCGGGTATCGTAGTCGTTCAACGTGAGGCTGGTGGCCGCCTGCACGGAAGACGAAGGATCGTCGAGCCAGTAGTACACCCTCGATAAAAGATAGTAACAGGCATAGCGCAGTTTGCGGTCGGCCTTGTCACGGCCGCTGTATTTCAGGGGCAGTTTTTCAAAATAGGCCAGGTCATCCTGCAGCGATTGCCGCACGGCATCTACCGGTTCCTGTGGCTGCAGGCGGAACAGCGCATTCTGGATATTTCCCCAGTGCCTGCGGAAAGCATCGTATTCGGGGTGCTTGCGGCTGTCGAGGATCCAGATGCCATCGTTCACTCTTTTCTCCACATAACCATAGTCGTAAGAGAGGTCGTTGGAAACCTTCCTGATGGTTTGATTGAGTACATCCTGGCTCAGCTCTGCGGTAAGCGTAAACATATTGAGCAAGAGGTTGGCGGCCTGCTGCCGGCTGGCGCTCTCGGCTCCCTTGTGCGTATATTGCTGGCCGCGGGAAACAAGCTGCCGGCTCTGGATCTGCTGGCCATTCCGGTCCTTCACCTGCAGGAAAGCGCCATAGCTGTAGGTCAGCAGCGGCGCATACCATATCTTTTTGGAGACGATATTGCCCGATTTATCTTTCTTAACTTCTTCCCGCGTCACCACATCCGATTTCAGGATCAGCAGGTCTTCCATTTTAAGGGAAACAGAAATATCCCCGCCGCTCTCCTGTCCTATCCAGCCTTCTATGAATACGGTTTCCGCCGTCCGCAACTGGCTGGCTGCCACCCGCATAAGGGGACCGGTCTGCAACTGAAAATCGTAGCTGCGAAACCCTGTGTCTACGGGCATATGGGGAAGATCGCGGTAGGAAACGGTAAAACTATAACGATCCAGGTCCACTTTCTGGGCCAGGGCAAGGTTGCCCGCCAGCAGGCAGGCCAGGGCGATCGGGTATTTCATACGCATGGATTTCCCTGCTATAACGCAGCGAAACGCTTTTTATTCTTTCTTCCGCTGCTTCCAGGCCTGCAGAAAGCTTGTTTCCACGCCTATAAACCAACTGTTCCGCGCCAGCCGCTGCATGTTTCCGGCAGCCTGGAAACGGGCGCCCAGGTTCAGTTTTGTGCGGCTGCTGAAGATCAGTTGGAAGGCCGGCGCCAGGTCGAAATAGTACAAGCCTTTCTCCAGTCCCTTCGCTCCCAGCGCTTCCACGTAGATATTACCATTCACCTTGTTGTAGTCGTCGTTCTGGAAAGGGAATACCAGGAAGCCCGCCGAAACGCTGGCGTTAATACTGTTCTGGTCGTGCAGGCCGGCGTGCGCCTGCTGCTGAAATTTTTCATCCCATACGCGCATATAGCTGGCCGTGCCCGAAAGCGCCAGTCTCCCCAATAATTGCGTAGCGATCACCCCTGCCTGCAGGCCACTGTTGTCGCCATCGAGGTTCATTTCATCATAGACCATATCGTTGCGGCTGTAAGCGGCATCGGCAAATGCAGCCATACGAAAATGCCGGTGGATGCCGTCGTTGGACAGGAAGCGCCATTTCACGCCGCCCTTCAACGACTCCCATCGCAGGCCCGGCGTATAAAAATCGGAGAAGCTGGTACCGAGCTTCACCTGCAGCTTGCGGCTCAGCCCGGCCATCAGTTCAGGATTGTATCGCTGCGCGAAGCTGCCGGTGGCCTCATTTCGGCTGTACCTGGCCGTTAATTTTGCAGAGACAGACCTCGCCGGCAGGTTGGAGGCCGGCTCGGTGAATACATAAAGTTCCTGGCTGTGGAGCGCTGTTACAAACAGCAACAGCGTGGCCAGGAGAAATATCCGGTAAAACATGGGCTCAGTTTAAAGCCTGCTGCAGGTAGTTGCGGAGCTCGGTAGCGCCGGGATCGATGGACACAATGACACCTTTCCGGTCGATCAGGAAGGACGTGGGCAGAAAACGCACCCGCCACTCCGTGGTGACTGGATTACGCCAGCCTCCTTTTTCATTGACCTGTATCCAGTTGATACCATCGGCATGGATGGCCTGTTGCCAGGAACTGCTATCCTGGTCGAGACTGATCCCCAGTATTTCAAATCCCTTGTGGCGGTACTGGTTGTAGATGGGCGCTAACCAGCGGTTGCTTTCCCGGCAGGGCCTGCACCAACTGGCCCAGAAATCCACCAGCACCACTTTGCCGCGGTAAGCGCTGAGGTCCACCGGTTGGGTCGCCGGCCCCTGCACACATAGGGCAGGAGCCGGTTTCCCTATTTTCGGTTGTGCCCCGGCGATAGCCGCGTTCAGCAACAATACTGTCAGCAGGAAATATTTCATATGGTTACATGATAAATGCGGGCATTGGCCTGTACGCCGTCCCTGCTGCAGCAATGGGAGGCCCGCCCGCTTTCAATGCATTGCAGGCTGGTGGCGCTTTTGTATTTGGAGAATTCTTTGGCAGTCACAAAATTTTTGTCCACCAGCGTAAGCGTTTGTTCGCCCTGCAATACCTGGTCCTTCACTTTGAGAAAATGAAAGGTTCGCCCGGCTATGAGCACATGGCTGTCGTTTTTGGCAGCGACACCGCTGAAGTTTCCTTTCAGTTGCAGCCTGGCCACAGAGAAGCCGGCATCTTCCACGGCCTTGCGCAGGGCATCGGGATCCACATGGCCGCTCTCTTTAAAACTGATCTGGAAAGAAGAGGTTTTGATATCTGTCTGAACGGCGGCCACAAAGGGCAATTGTTCGAGCGATTTATTGATGGCGCGGGTACAGAGAGCGCAGGTAAGGCCGCTGGCCTGCAGGTTGGCACTGCTGAATTGTGCCTGTATGGGCGAAGCCATTAACTGGGCGGTAAGAAGAACCGCTACCAGGAATACTATCTTTTTCATGACATGAATTTGAGAAGTTAAATGAATGATTGTTTCCGCATGGGCATGGGAACCATTCTCAAATTCTATATACCGATAAAAAAGCCTGGACGTCGTCCGGGAGTTTGGGAGGTGGGTTCGGCAATACCTGGTAAGCCACTACCTGTTCCGCCACCGGCGCGGGCAATTGGAAGCCGCTTACGGGTAAGATGGCTTCGGGCGCGAGGGCCTGGAAAAGAAATGTTAAAACAGGAAGTTTCTGGTCTTCACTGACCTTGATCTGCCGGTATTCGTCTTTACAGCAGTGCTTTCCCTCCGTCTTTTTTTCCATGCCGCAGTTGCCGCAATGGGTATCGTCCTGGGCAAAAAGATGAAGTTCTGCATCCGCCACGCGGCCCATACAGTGGTGCACTTCCAGGATCAGGCCACTGGAAACCAGCAGGTATAAAAAAGCGAGCGGTATGGTCAGGATCCTTTTCAACCCTGCAAAGATACAACATCGCCTCAGTTCACGAAACTCCAGAAGATACCCAGCCGCAACTGGAAGCCCGGCGTGGGATAGTTTGGCGCAGCCAGGTTGTTGTTGGTCCACCCGAAACCGCCGCCGCCAAAGCTCGCCGTATTCAGGTTTTCTGCGCGCAGATAAAGCGTGAACCCGCGGATCCTGAAGTTGAGGTAGGCCGCTATATCGGGAAACTTCATCTTCACCTGGATGCTGTCCTGGAAAAAGAACTGGCTCTGCAGCGGCGAATACTGGTCGGCCTTATAGGGACTGAAATAACGCAGCTCCAGTCCCGTTGCCAGGTTCAGGTTTTTGAACCCGAGGTTGCCTTCGTAACCAAAACGGTGAAAGGTAAAAAACAGGGGCATGTTCACGGGCCCGTCGCCCAGCCGCTGGTTGAATTGTACACTGGCCAGCCAGTCCCAGCGCCTGCCGATGCGGAATGTTTTCTGCCCTTTCAGGGAGAACACGTTAAACAAAGCCGTGGCCTGGTCGGCTACATAGTAATCGCGGAAATAAGTATAGTTGCTTACGAGGTAATAACTCGCCGCCAGTTGCCAGCGGTAATAGTCGTTGTCGATGGATCCGAAAATGCGGGTGATGTTTTCCTTGTTGAAGGTAGGCAGCGCTCCAAAGCTGAAGCTGCTGTTGGTCTCAAATATATACGACGGCGTACGGTTCACGTTCTGCAGGCCGATGGCCGCATACCCCAGCTTGCGGCTCAGGTAACGCCGCAGCGAGGCATTCACGTCGAAATCGGCATTGTTATATCCTGCCAGGTAAAATTTACCATAGGCTTCCAGGTCCCATTTCTTGTTGCGCGTTTTGTTGCGGTATTCGCCGTGCAGGAACATGTTGTAGAAAACGCGCTCGCCATCGGAAAATTCGCCCTGCAGGTTTTGAAAGGAGATGCCCGCTTTCAGGAACTGCTGCGGGTTTTTGGCATCGGGAAAACTATAGAGCGAAAAATCATTGAGCAGCACTTTCCAGTTTTCCTGCAGCGTAAATCCGTTGTTGGGAGTGGTCAGAAAATTATAGTGCTTCACATAAAAGCTGTCGTCCGGATCGGCATCATAGTATTTAAACTTATACAAGCTGTACGACAGGTTGTATTCCATGCGCAGCTTCGGATAAAAAAGGCGCTGCACGGTGGAATCCGTTACCACGCTGTCTTTTTTTCCGAGATCGTATTGCTGCCGCAGGAAGAGCGTGGTGGCCGCCTGCCGGTTGCCTGTATTGAGCTTGCTGTTCAGGAAACTCTGCTCAGGACGTACATAGTTGCCCAGTTGTACCGGGATGGAACTTCTCTCCTTATAGGTGGTAACATTGGAAAGATAATCCTGGTCGTCGCGGATGCCGCCGTTCTCGTTGGACTGCATCACGTTGGCCAGCACCACAAAATAGAGGCTGTAGCGGCGGTTGGGAGAATTATAATAGGTATTGAGCAGGTAGCGGTTGTGTGCGGTATTCTGGTTCTTGAAAAAACCCGGTGAGTTGATGAGATCGTATTGAAAAGCGGCGTTCCAGTTGGGGTTGATGTTTTGGGTATGCAGCAGGTGGATGATCTGTTCGGAACGGCTGCCCAGCAGGTAACCCAGTTCCGAATAAGGCCGGGTGGTCTGGTAATAGCGGATCTTATCGAAGGATATCTTATAAGTGTCGAAGGCGTGAAATCCATGGTCCCAGCCACTTTCCAAACGCGGTGCAAATGCCAGGGAACGCGCCGCCGTTCCCGTATTGCCGAGGTTGGTAAAATCGGCCGGCACGGGATATTTTGCACGGAAATCGAGAATGGAGGAATCGAATTTCTGCAACCGGGAAGAATCGAGGTAACGGAAGCGGATGGTGATGGAATCTTCGAGGTTGTCGCGGTGCTTGAGACTGTCCTGCCCCTTACCACCACCGCCCATGCCACTCATGCCCGGCAAACGGCGCAGGGGATTTTGTGCAAACGCGTTCATTCCGGCCAGGGCCAGTACCAACGTTAATATGTAAACGCTTTTTTGCAAACTCTAAAGGGATGACACCAGTTCTTTGAATAATGTGGTAAGCCTGGGTTCAGCGGCTGCGGCTGCGGCCAGCACTTCTTCGTGGGTGATGATATTGTCTTCTTCGCGGATCCCCAGGTCGGTAATAACGCTCAGTGCAAAGACCTTCATCTGCATGTGCCTTGCCACGATCACTTCCTGCACGGTGCTCATGCCAACGGCATCGGCGCCCAGCAGGTGCAGCATCCGGTATTCGGCACGGGTTTCGAAACTGGGGCCCGTAACGCCCACATAAGTGCCCGTATGCACTTTGATATGATGGGATGCCGCAATGGCTTTGGCTTTTTTCACCAGGTCCCTGCTGTAGGGCTCACTCATATCGGGGAAGCGCGGACCCAGGGCCCCTTCGTTTTTACCCAGCAGCGGGTTGGCAGTAAAAAGGGCGATCTGGTCGGTGATGATCATCAGGTCTCCCACCGCAAAATCGGGGTGCATGCCACCGGCAGCATTGCTGATGAGCAGGTGTTCGATGCCCAGCAGTTTCATGACGCGGATGGGAAAAGCCACTTCCCCGGCGGCATAGCCTTCATAATAATGAAAGCGGCCGGCCATGGCCAGCACTTTTTTTCCGCCCAGCTCGCCAAAGATCAGCTTGCCCGAATGTCCCTCCACGGTTGAAACCGGAAAATGCGGCAACTCGCCATAGGGGATCTCGGCTTCCACCTGCATCTCGGCCACCAGGTTTCCGAGCCCGCTTCCCAGCACGATGCCCGCGCTGGGGGTATGTGGATATTTTTCCCGGATAAAGCCTACCGTTTCTTCCAATCGCTCCATCAAAGCTGACATACTAGTGGTTTAGATATGGCGGCAAATATAACCCTTATGTATGCTTTTCCGCCAAAATTGGTCATTTGTATGGCATGGCACCAATCTTGTCTCCCTATGCGGTACTATTCCCGGCCCGCATGTAAGGACAGGAAATGCTATTTTGTCATAAGAAGACGCCACTATGATCGATACGAAATTTTATATGCACTCAGAAGAAGAAGAAATGGATTTCATTCCCATTATCCCGCTCAACGAACACGAAGCCGAAGACAATACAGACCTGGAGGTGCCCGCCGACCTGCCCATTCTGCCCCTGCGGAATACGGTATTGTTTCCCGGCGTGGTGCTGCCCATTACCGTGGGCCGCGATAAAAGCATCAAGGCCGTCAACGAAGCATACAGGGGCGACAAGCTCGTGGGCGTGCTGGCGCAAAAGCAAACCAATATCGACAACCCTTCCATGGAAGACCTGGAAAAGACCGGCACCGTGGCCAAAATCGTAAAGCTGATCAAGATGCCCGACGGTGGCACTACGGTGATCATCCAGGGCAAAAAAAGATTCAGCCTCGACCATTTCACCAGCGAGGATCCGTTTTTCCGCGCCAAAGTGACCCTGGTGGAAGATACACTGCCGGTGGCCGACGAAAATATGGCCGCCTATATGGCCAATATCAAGGAGATCGCCAACCAGATCATTGAACTTTCCCCCCAGATCCCTTCCGAAGCCCAGGTGATCCTGAAAAATATTGAGAACCCCTCCTTCCTGATCAATTTTGTATCGAGCAACCTCAATACGGAACTGCAGGAAAAACAGCAGTTGCTGCAGTTGAACGATCTCAATGAAAGGGCGGAGCTGCTGATGAAATTATTGCAGCGGGAGCTGCAGTTCGCCGAACTGAAAAACAAGCTGACCAATAAGACCAAGACGGAGCTCGACAAGCAGCAGCGGGAATATTTCCTGCAGCAGCAGATGAAAAGCATCAAAGAAGAACTGGGTGGTGATACCAACGAGCTGGAGGTGAAGGAAATGAAGAAGAAAGCGGAGCAGAAACAGTGGTCTGCCGCCGCCAAAGACATGTTCCGGAAGGGCATTGAGAAACTGGAAAGAATGCATCCTTCCACGCCCGATTATTCCGTGGTGTACAACCATCTCGATCTCATGCTCGATCTCCCCTGGGGCGAATACACCACCGACTCCTTCGACCTGAAACATGCGCGCGAGGTGCTGGACCAGGACCATTACGGCATGGACAAGATCAAGGAACGGATCCTGGAATACATTGCCGTGCTCAAACTGAAGGGCGATTTGAAAAGTCCCATTCTCTGTTTTGTGGGCCCTCCCGGTATTGGTAAAACCTCGCTGGGGCGCAGCATTGCCAGCGCCATCGGGCGTAAATACGTACGGCTCAGCCTGGGCGGCCTGCACGACGAAAGTGAGATCCGCGGCCACCGCAAGACCTATATCGGCGCCATGCCCGGCCGCATTCTGCAGAGCATCCGCAAAGTGAAATCGGGTAACCCGGTGATGATCCTCGACGAGATCGACAAGGTGGGCGCCGATCACCGCGGCGATCCTTCTTCCGCCCTGCTGGAAGTGCTGGACCCTGAACAGAACAACAGTTTTTACGACAACTACCTCGAACTGGAATACGACCTCAGCAAAGTGCTGTTCATTGCCACCGCCAATAACATCAATAATATCCAGCCGGCGCTCCGCGACCGTTTGGAGATCATTGACCTCAGCGGCTATGCTATTGAAGAGAAGGTGGAAATCGCCAAACGCCACCTGGTGCCCAAACAGAAAGAGGCGCATGGACTGGCAAAGATCCCTTTCCGGATCAACGACAAGGTGCTGGAAAAGATCATCGAGGATTATACCCGCGAGAGTGGCGTGCGCGAGCTCGACCGGCAACTGGCTTCCATCATGCGGGCGCAGGCCAGGCAATATGCGACGGAAGGCAAACTGCGTACCAATCTCAGCGTGGCCGATGTGGAGTCCATCCTCGGCAAGGCGCGTTACAGCAATGATATTTATAAGACGGCGAATATGCCGGGCGTAGCGGTAGGGCTGGCCTGGACCTATGTAGGTGGAGATATCCTTTTCATTGAAACTTCGCTCAGCGAGGGCAAGGGCGAGCTTCGCTTAACGGGTAACCTGGGCAATGTGATGAAAGAAAGCGCCAGCACGGCCCTCACTTATATCCAGGCGAACGCCAAAAAGCTGGGGATCAGTAACGAGCAGTTCCAGAAAAAAAATATTCATGTGCATGTGCCGGAAGGCGCGGTACCGAAAGATGGCCCCAGTGCCGGGATCACGATGCTTACAGCGCTTACCTCGGCCTTTACCGGCAGGAAGGTGAAGCCTTACCTGGCGATGACGGGAGAGATCACGCTGCGCGGGCAGGTGCTTCCGGTGGGTGGCATCAAGGAAAAAGTGCTGGCGGCCAAAAGGGCCGGGCTGAAAGAGATTGTGCTCTGCTGGCAGAATGAAAAAGATGTGGCGGAAATTGAGGCAGGTTTCATCAAGGGACTGAAATTCCATTATGTGAAGACCATGCAGCAGGTGCTGGACCTGGCGCTGGTGTGAGCGGTCCGCAACCCGGGCCGAACTTTCAGCGTTTGGAATTGTTATAGACAAGTAGAAATTTTCATGTTGGTTGTTTTAAGGGTTAAAGGGTGTTGCACTTCGGGGCAGCACCCTTTTCTTTTGCGCAGCTTTTGTACATTAGTGTCAAACAATCAACTGTATGCGAAAAATAAGCTGGCTGCTTTGCCTGCTCCTGCTGTTTTCTATTTCAGTGCAATCACAAAAACGGGGTACCAGCCGGAAAATAAAAGCGCTGATGCGTGAATACAAGGCGGTTGGGCTCTCCGTAGCCGTGGTGAAAAACAATGAGCTGGTATATGTGGAATCTTTCGGTAAGAAAAATTTACAAACAGGTGAGCGGTTGCATACCCGGGATATTTTCCGTATCGCTTCCATTTCAAAATCTTTTTCGGCTACCAGCATTATGCAGTTGGTGGAAGCCGGGAAACTGAAGCTCGACGATGATATGTCGGTGCTCATGGGCTTTCCTGTCCGCAACCCCAAATACCCCGATATCCCAATCACGCTTCGCATGTGCCTGTCGCACACGTCGAGCATCAACGACAGCCAGGGCTATTTTACGCTCGATGCCATTAACCCCGCAAAAAATCCGCATACAGATAGCTGTTATAACAACTATGCGCCGGGTACGGAGTACCAGTATTGTAACCTGAATTTCAATATGATTGGCGCCATCATTGAAAAAACCAGCGGAGAGCGGTTCGACCGCTATGTGAAGAACCATGTGCTGGCCCCGCTCGGCCTGTATGGCGGCTATTGGGTAGATGGGCTGGATTCCAGTTTATTTACGCCTTTGTATGAATACGATTCGGCCAGAGGGTTTACGCTGGCGGAAAGCGCCTATCATCCGCGCCGTGCCGAGATCAGCAGTTATGTAATGGGATACAGTACGCCCATTTTTTCGCCGACGGGTGGCATGAAGATATCCGCGGTTGATCTTGCGCGTTATATGATGATGCACATGAACTACGGGGAAAGCGGGGGTGTTCACATCATCAGTGAAAAAAGTTCGCGGGAAATGCAAACGCCTTTATCGGCGGCCGGTTATGGACTTGCCCTGTATAAAACCGACAGGTATATTCCGGGTAAGACGGTGACCGGTCATACGGGATCGGCCTATGGGTTGTACAGTAATATGTTTTTCCAGCCTGAAGAGAAATGGGGGCTGGTGCTGATCACCAATGGTTGCAGCCCGGTGTCGAAAGACGGTTATGTAGAATTGTTGCGGCGGTCGGCCGGTCTCTTGTACGAGCGGCTGATTGCGCGCTAGAGCGGAAGACGGGACTCGAACCCGCTGCCTACAGCTTGGGAAGCTGTCGCTCTACCAGGTGAGCTACTTCCGCTGGTGTTGTTCCTCCACAAGCTAGGTATTTTTTGCTGAATAAGTTTTGGCTGGGGTAGGTGCACAAAAAAGCCCCACAGGGATTAACTGTGGGGCTTTGTTAAAGAATATGGCACCTACCTACTCTCCCGCCTGATATAGCAGTACCATCGGCCATGAGGGGCTTAACTTCTCTGTTCGGTATGGGAAGAGGTGAACACCCTCGGCAAAACCACCATAAAGAGATAATGTTGGATTGTGGATGATGAATGTTGGATGAGTTTTCAAACAACTGGCATGCACAAGCAACAAGTGATTTATTAGAGATTGAAAGATGAATAGAATTCAGCAATCAAAATAATAAAATAACATATTGGGATAAGATGTAAGAATAACAAAGTGTATTTGATATGACAGCGAACTATCATAAAAAAAAGAATAAAGCTTACGGGCAATTAGTACTACTCGGCTTCGATGTTACCACCCTTATACCTGTAGCCTATCAACGTCGTAGTCTTCGACGACCCTTAAAAGTAAACTCATCTTGAAGAAGGTTTCACGCTTAGATGCTTTCAGCGTTTATCCTTGCTGTACGTAGCTACTCTGCACTGCACCTGGCGGCACAACAGATACACCAGCGGTACATACGACCCGGTCCTCTCGTACTAAGGTCATGTCCTCTCAATTTACTAGCGCCCACCACAGATAGAGACCGAACTGTCTTGCGACGTTCTGAACCCAGTTCACGTGCCACT
>JAFAFR010000008.1 GCA_023423405.1 Bacteroidota bacterium | reverse complement strand
TGGAGAAAAGCACATAACTCACCAATGGCTTTTTCGACTTAAACAGACGGGAGTACTCCCCTTTATTTTGAAACAGTGCATTTTTCCTCTGCAACCCTTTGCCACAAAGGATTACAGGTAATTAAATGCCGACTTTAGTCGGACAATAATGGTAAAAAATATAAAAGGACTGCAGATTCTTAGTGATGTTGTCAAGGGCTCCAGGATGCTGAATTCTGTCCGACTGGCTAGGCGCTGCTTAGTAAGATAAAAAAGATGATGTGCAGGGCTGGTTTATTTTTCGCCTGGAGAAATTGTGTGATATCTGTCAAATCAAACTAAATAGAAGATTCCTTTATATAGAAAACCGCAAGTTCGCGCTTCTTGAACATAATGTAGGTCAAATTGATATAATGTTGGCAATTCTTCATCCTTTAGTAAGCCATCTTTGAAAGCCAATTTTTTTTGAAGTCCTTACGAGATATATAAATATTATGACTTTCAAAATCAATCTTTCACAACCTCCTGATCACCCGCACAAAATCAATCATCGCCTGGTTCACTTCGCCGTTCATGTTTTCATTGACATCCTGGTATTCGATCACCAGCTCGTGCTTTCCGGCGGATAAACTGATCTCAATACCATTGCTGTATCCCCAGGCCGACCACTCTCCTTTTCCTCTTTGCGGCAACACCAGCACACCTTGCTTTTGCTGATCAATCATTAGGGTCCTGACAGCACACCTGTTATCGGTATTCGTGGGACCATTTCCATTGGCATAACGACAGTCGACCAGGTAAGTGCCAGCTTTTTCAATCGTCACCGGTATCACTACCCTCCTGTTGACCGTCACCGAGGTTTCAACAAAACCTTCCCCGGAAAATCCTTTATATGGAAACGCCGCTTTCTTGGCATATTGTTCCGCCTCATATAGTACAATGGCCCGCGCAGCCACAACGGGCACCGGCTCACTGGCAAATGAGGGTACGTTTTTCTTATCGATGGCAATCACCTGGTATTCGTCAAAGCCCTCCTCCTTCACGTTTATACTGGTACCGGTGACTGTTTTCAGCAGCTTCCCGTTTTTGATAAGCTGGTAGCTTTTCGCACCGTCAATGGCATTCCATACAAGTTGACCATTTTCATATTTTACTTCCGGCGCGGGAACTGAGGTATGGTTCCCTTCGCTGGGTGCCTGCTTCGGGTGAACGGACCCCTCCGCCAGTTCAATCCGTACCTGGTGTGTTCCCGACAGATCCGCCGGCAACCGGGGCACAGCAAGTTCCCGCCCATCCAAAACAAACCGCTTCACCACAGTCCCGAAACCTTCCATATCAATATTCAAAACAGCATTCCGATACCTGACATTGTGCAGACTCCTTTTCCCCTGCAGCACCTGCGGCACCATCGGCCGGAACAGCAAACCATCTTCCTTAAACTGCATTCCGAACAATACTTTGTGTACAATGGCAATATTCCCCGCGAGGCTCCACAACATATTGCTGGAGTTGATCTGCGTGCCCAGGAAATCACCATTCTCCGACACGAAATTCTCCTTGTTGGTCACGAACAATCCCGCAGCCCGGTAAATGGCACTGATGCTTTCCATCACCGATTCCGCATTGCCACACTTCGCGGCCGCCAGCATCCAGTATGCCTGCACAAATGGCCACACGCCATTGTTGTGATACGGCGGAATATTCGGGATCTGCGGCGAGATACAGGGTATGCCAAAATCCCCTGCCGGCGCATGGGCCACCATCTGTTGCGCCTGCTGCGCATCGGCTATATCAAACAGGATACACAATGCTTCTCCCAGGGTCTCCCAGCGGGGAGACAAGATCTTATTCACACGGCCATACAGGAACTGCCCGTAGTATTGTGCGTCCTGCTGCCACAGGTGATTATTGATACCGCGTTTGATTTGCTGCGCAATCTTCTGATGCTTTGCTGCAGTGGCCTTATCGCCCACCAGTTCACTCATCCTGCCCAGTACCATATTGGCCTTGTAGTGCACCGCATTCGTGCCCAGGTTTTCCGATTCGAAAATGTCCACCGGCTGCATCCATTTCGGATAAGTCTGCTCGCGCCAGTCCAGGAACGATGATTCACCCTTCACCAGTCCCGTCTTTGCATCATATACATTCTCCAGGTCATCGTCAATAGAATTCTTAATAATCTCCTGCGCCTGCCGCAGCCAGTCCTTGTCGCCGGTCACTTCATAGATCTCCCAGGCAGCAATGGCCCATACCATCCGGTCGGTCGACACCGGCCAGGCTCCCCCGGTGCCGGTATCCTGGATGATCCTTTTCTTTTTATTCACTTTATGCATGAGGCTGTTCCTGCTCACCTGCGGCTGCAGGTGCGCCATGGAAAGAATGATGCTGTAACTCACGTCGCGGGTCCATACGCCCGCCCACTCCTTGCCGGTCCGGAACGTACCGTCCGGCTCCACGGCATTCACCATTTCTTCGAGCGATAAATTATAGTTGGCGTCTGACAGGGGATAGGGAGAATGATAACGGGGATAGGCTTCCAGGTTCTTTGTCAGGGTCCAGGATGCATCCGTCGTCTGTTGCTGCCCATGCGCATTCATCAGCAGCATCACCTCATAGATCCCGTCCCCGTCAGGATCCTGCAGTTGCAGGTCAGGGTGATGCACCAGGTTGTCAAAATCCCAGATCAGCGGCGCCGTGCTGCCGGCCACATAGAGCCCCTTAAAATCTTCCTTGTAGATCTTCTCGCCTTTGAACGTCGTATAGTAACCGGCAGTCGCAAAAGCGGTCATTACCTCCCGCATATCTACCCGTATCGTCAACCGCGTATTGGGCGCGATATATGCCCCCGAAGGCTGGTACTGATCGTGTTCAACGGTTCCGAATTTCAGTAACGGCGTTGTGTAAACGCCGTTAACCGCTACACAGGCAAGATGGTGATCTGCTCCCGAAACCATTTCATTGTCCTTCCCGTTGATGCTGAACTTGAAACTGATGTCCGCACTTTTGAACAGGTTGGCGGGACTCTCATAGTTGGAAACAATCTGTGTGGCACTGATTGCTTTCGCCACATAGTTTCCCTGGCGTATACTGTCCGCATACACACTATACACCTTGTTTTGCCACAGGGGCTTACCGTTCTGGGCATTCGAAGTCAGGGCTGCCGTCATCAGCATACCCAAAAGTACTGTCGCTTTCATCAGATTATTTTGCTGTTGCGGGGAAATTGATCATTATGGGTGCATTGGCTTTGCCGGCGGGCAATTTAATGGTGCAGATTTTTGCCTTCTCGTTCCAACTCCAGCCGGTTGAGGTTGTTTCTGCATGTATGGCTGTTTCCAGCGCTGCAGGGGCAACTGATTTCATTACCGTTTTTCCAAAACCAACACCGGCAGGCCTGCTGTTCAGGTGCAGTCTCAGCACAATATTGCGTCGCGTATTTTGCACAAAACCATTCTGCGCGGAAGCAACAATACTCACCTCGTAATTGCTTCCCGCTTTCTGGCAGGAAAACTTCAGATTGCCATATTCATTTTTCTGGTAGCCCAATGAATGGCCATCATCTTCATACACTGTGAACGTTGCTTCCTCTTTATTGTCGTAAGGAAAGATCTCTGCAAACAAAGGATAATTTTTTTCCTGCCCGATGTGTTGCATTACGGGCATCATGGGAATGATCGATCCCCTGCGCACAAAGATGGGTGTTACGGCCAGCGGCGCGGGATAACTGATCACCTGTCCCCCGGCATACACTGTCTTCCCGTCATTGAAATCAATCCAGTCACCTTCGGGCAGGTAAACATTGCGGCTCACCGCACCCTTCTTCACCACCGGCGCTACCAGCAGTTCGCGACCAAACATAAATTCATCATCCACTTTAAAGGCGTTTTCATCTTCGGGATATTCCAGGATCAGCGCCCGCATCAACGGCCATCCTTTTTCATGTGCTTCGCGGGCATAAGTGTAGATATAGGGAAACAGCCGGTATTTCAGTTCTATCGCTTTCCGGCAGATCTCCTCCGCCTCTTTTCCAAACAGCCAGGGCTCCACGGCATTGTCACCTTCGTGGTGCGCACGGCTCAGGGGATTGAAAACGCCGAACTGCATCCACCGGGTGTACAGTTCCGTCATAGCGGGATAATCTTTCACATCACCGCAATACCCGGAGATATCGCAGGCCCAGAATGGCAACACGCCCATCCCCGCAGACACACTCACCGGGATCTGGTTGGCCAGCCTGCTCCAACCGTCCAGCACATTGTCGCCATTGCCCGAATCGCCCGACCAGCCGAAAGTGTAGCGCTGCAATCCTGCATAGGCGGCGCGTGTCATTTGGAAGATGCGTTTGTTGGGATTGCGTTTTTCAAATTGCTCCTTCACTACCTTATCCCAACTGAGACCATACACGTTGTGGATCTCGTCGTGCATGCCGAGATAATGTTTCATGCGCAGGCGTTCGGTCGCATCTTCATTGCTCCAGGCGGGTTCCCCCATATCGGTCCAGAACCCGCGCACGCCATCGTCGAGCGGTTTCTGCTGTTGCTTTCCCCACCAGTCGGCCACGGCGGGATTGGTAAAGTCCACCACGCCGCAATTGCCGCCCCAGGGCCAGGGCATGTCGTAGGTTTTTCCCGTGCCGGTATCGATGGCGAAATAGCCCAGTGAATCTGCTTCCCGCCACTGCTGCTGCGTCGCCTGCGAGACCACCGGGTCCTGCGACAAAATCATTTTGAAACCCAGTGAATCGAGATAGCTCACCATTCCTTTCGGATTGGTGTATTTATCCTTGTGCCAGTTGAAATCCTGCAGGCCGTTCGTCCAGCCGATATCCTGGTAGATGATATCACAGGGGATCTTTCTTTTCCGGAATTCCGCCGCTATGCTCCTGGCCAGTTTTTCATTGGTATATAGTCCCCGGCACTGCGAGAATCCAAAAGCCCAGTCGGGCGGCATGATGGGTTTCCCAGTCAACTGCGTGTACTGTTCAATGATCTGTTTGTAATCATTGCCATAGATGAAATAATACACCATCTCGCCATCCGGCGTTTCAAAAGAATAGTACTCATCTGAGGCTGTTCCGAATTTAAATTGTGTTTTATAGGTATTGTCGAAAAAAATACCGTAACGATAACTGCTCATGAAAAACGGGATGCTCTTGTACAGGGGATCCTCATTCACGCCATAACAGGGCTTATCGCTGTTCCACATCTTATAGCTTCTGCCTCTTCGGTCGAGGGGACCGGATTTTTCGCCGAGCCCCAGGAAATGTTCATCGCTGCGCAGGGTCTTGAATGCTGCTGTTGCCTTGCCTTCGTTCACATGACCCAGGTCCTTGTAATCGGCCAGCAACAGTTTCTGGTATTTGTCGAAGATCTGCACCTGCAGGGGATGTTTGTTTACCCGCAACCTTAATTTGGCAGTGAAGATCTCATAACTCTGTGCCTGCTCTTCCACCTTAAGATCGTTGAGCAGCTCAAGGTTCTCATTGATCACGGCAAAAGATTCATTGTGCCTTTTGAACACTCCTTTTGGATCATACCAGATCTTGACCACACTTCCACTATTGAATTTTACGGAAAGCTTTGCCTTGCTGGTGGTATGAAATTCCACGGTGCTGCCGTTAATGGTATAAGAAATGCAATCGCCGGACTTCTGCCAGTTTTGCCCTTGCGCGGCAACCGCCACTAACAACAGCAACAGTCCGGTCAGCCAGGTATTTTTTTTCATGTTCATTTAATTTTCGATCACCACCATGCTCCAGTACTGCAATGCAGGCAGGCTGAAATTAACGGTATTGCCGTTCTGCGTAAACGCTACAGGATGTGCAACGCCATAATCCGCATCGGGAGATGCCACCCAGATTTTCGTCACCGGTTTCGCCGAATTGAATTGCAGGGCTGCGGCCTTTATCGTCACCGGCGTGGCCTGGTTGCCATTTGTATCGCGCCAGTTCAGGTGTGATGCATTCGCAAAATTGATCAGGTGCAGCACCTGCTTGTTCCCCAGGTCTTTCGCCACCACGGAAACACTGCCCGACTGCGGCGGCCAGTTGTTCAGCACCATTTTTCCATTGGTACAACTCAGCAACACAGTGTTAAATGTACCGCCATCCCGCAGCAGGTTCTCATACCCCACCATAAAATCGTAATAACGCACCATTGCCTGCTTCAGATCGTCTTTCATCCGGAGATTGTTGTTGGGAAAATATTCCTTTCCCAGCATATGCTCGCCCAGTTCGAGGTGCGCGCCGCCGAAAGCAAAGATCACGGCATCGGTCAGCAATACCCCGGGTGTATTGAAATAACCCTGGTTATCGGCCACAGCATAATCCATATAGGCTGCCAGCACCGTTTGCTTAGCACCACCGGAATACAGCTCATTGTTCTGAATAATGGTCGCCAGGTCCTTGTACCCTTCATTCGGCGACCATACTTCGGTATACAAAAAATCCACCGGCGCTGCTGCGATGCTGTTCTGCTGCCCATACTGGTTCACAGCATTCATCACCAGTTTTTTCCCGGGCGCCGCTGCCTTCATCGCTTCCACAAAGGGCCCATAACCTGCGGCAAGGTTGATGCCGGCTCCTGCATAGTTGTATTCAGCACCCCGGTCTCCCAACTGATCAATATGAAAACCGTCAAAATCAAATACACTGTAGACGTCGTTATTCCTTGCCGCGATATATTGCTGCCACGCGGTGTTGGAGGGGTCGATGAGAAAGATATCACTTTTAAAGGGTGGTTTTGGCAAAGGATGCAGGTCCTTCGTGCCATGGGACTGGTCTTTAAACATATACCATTGTTCCTGTACACCGTCCGCCGCGGCATCGTTTAACACTCCCATTGCCAGGTTATAGAACATGGCCTTCATATTGCGGTTATGCGCCGCCGTGATATAGCCATCCACCGTGCTGCGGTAATTGTCGCGGTTGGCTACATCCTTCCAGTTATCCGCCGGGTTCGTCGCCGACCCCGCCAGTGGCTGGTGATGCTTGAAATGCCAGTCCTGGAATTGCAGCCCGTTGATGTGATGCCGGTTCAGGTTGGCCACCACTTTTTCAATCGCATCATTGCTCATCTGGCCGAAGGCGGACAAAAATCCATATCGCGGAAACCTGGCCCAGTCACTCGAAACATCCACTGCAATACTGCCATAAACCTTATCACTGTCACCCACCCTTTCGTACAGATCCACCAGGTAACCGGTATGATCCCCCGCAGGCGCAACCCACTCCCAGGAAACGCCCGTCAGGGCATCCTCCCGGAGTGTGTTGCTCTGCTGCCGGTAGCGCACTTTTACGGTTTCCGGCAGCGCTTTGCTGATCGTGAAGTTTACCGGATCGCCGGGGTTATAGGCGGCCTTGTCGGTAAACAGATCAACCTGGTAAGCGCTCTGCCCATAGGTTATTGGATTGTTGGAGGGACTGTCTTTTTTGCAGCCGGCCAGAACAGCCAGCAGCATACATCCTGAAAGAATCCACTTCATCTACACTATTGCTTGGTTATCGTAATGGTCTCGTACAATTGGTTGATCACGATTTTGTAATTGCCCGGTGTGGTCACCTGCCACTTGTAATCGGGATCGCCCTTCGCCACAAATTTCATCTGTGTAATGCCCAGGTCGGGATGATTTTTCACGGGCATGAAATAATCTCCGCCCCAGTTCCCGGTTCCCAGCGGAAATTTGAATTCTCCCGCTGTCAACGGCCCGGTATAGGAAAATACATAAGGGTCTGTTGGATCCGCTACCAATGGCGTGGGATTGTCGATATTCCAGCCGGCCGGCGTGGCATCGCCCACCATCCAGATTTTAGTATAGGGAGTAAAGGGCTTGATGTCAATGGTCATGTGCTGCATGTCAAGCATGATTTTATAGGGACCGGGATTAGTGATCTGCCATTTGTTATCGGGACTGCCACCCGGCACGAGTTGTACGCCGCTTTCGGTGATCGCGGGGTGATTCGTGAGCGGCATGTAATAATCGGTATTGAAATTGCCGGTTGCCGTCGGGATCTTGAACTCTCCTGCTTTCAGTACTTCGTTGTAACGGAACACAAAGAGGTTGGAAGAGTCCACCCGCATTTCGGAAGGATTATCAATGTTCCAGCCGGTAGGCACGGCATCACCCAGCATCCACAACCGGGTATAAGGTGGAAATTCCGATGGCTTAATATTGATCGTCAGGTCCAGCAGGCTCAGCGTGATATTATAGACACCAGGTGTATTGATCACAAATTTGTTATCAGGCTGACCGTCTTCAGTCCGGTACACGAGATGTCCTTCATCGGCGCCCCTGTTATAGCTGGGCAGGAACTGGCCGAGGGTCGTAATAAATTTCAGTTCACCGCTTTTCAATGATCCCTGCCAGGTAAAAGTGGTGGCATCGGTTGCTGACGGTGTCATGGGTGTCGCGCTGCCATTGTCCCAGCCATTGGGGGATGCATCGCCGATCAGGTACAGGGTTGCAGATGCCGGCTGGTAGGGTGTTGCGGTCAATGTAACAGTGGCGGCAGTATCGGCTGCAATGCCTGCTGCATCCACGATGGCAATTACCCTTGCCTGCAGTACAATCGGCGTACCGGGTGTTGCATCCCAGTGCTTCAGCAGCGAGTCATTCAGCGCTGCATTCGAGAAAACACGTGAATAGGCAGCCTTTCCCAGGTTCTCGGTGATGGCATTCGTGAAGTCATCACCTTCTTTTGCCAGTTGGAAAATATAGCTGATGCCGGCATCCGTGCCGTGGTTCGTACCTGTAGTCCAGGCAAAGGCCAGGGCGTCGGTGGACGCATTTTTTTGTTCCAGCACCACGGTGTTCGTCGACGCAGTGATCGCCAGCGGCGTATTTCCTTTATCGAATTCGGGATCATTGTGCTTCATGCAGGAAGACCAGGTGAGCAGGCTGATCGTTGAAAGCAGGAAAACTATGATGGGAAGTTTTTTCATGGTAGTCTTTTTACAGGGGTGGGGAGGATCAATAACCGGGGTTTTGTAATAGGTTGGGATTGGCATCGATCTCTTTCTGCGGGATCGGCAGCAACAAGTGTTTGGGCGCAGCATTCAATTTCCCGATGCCGTGCAGGAAGTCCAGCGCATACTGGCCCTTGTTGATCCGGATCATATCAAACCACCGCTGCCCTTCAAAAGCCAATTCCATCCGGCGCTCATGCAATACCTTTTCGCGGAATGCATCCTTGCTGAGCCCATTAACATCTTCCAGTCCGGCACGCTTTCTAACTTTATTCAGCGGCGCTTCTGCTTCTCCTGTTTTACCCAATTCATTTAATGCTTCCGCTTTCATCAGCAATACATCCGAAAACCGCAGCACAGGAAAATTCGCCGGATTGGTGTCATAGTCGGGCGATACCGACAACGGCACCAGGAATTTCCGTACGTTATACCCGGTGGTGGAATAGGACGCGAGATAGGGCTTGCCGTCAAAATCAGGGCAACCTTCATACAGGATCGTCTGGTCTTTGCGGTTATCCCCTGCTTCATACGCCTCCACAAATTCCTGCGTGGGCTGGTCCCAGCCATAACCGCCGCCCACGAAATTCGAGTTCCGGGGACCCATAAAAGTGCTCACCCAGGATGCCTGGTTCTCATTGTCCCAGAAACTGTATTTCGTCTTTCCGAAATACTGGATCTCGAACAGCGACTCTTTCGAATTCTTGGTAGCAGGATTAAAGTTGTCGGAATAATTATCGTTCAGCGCATATCCCATGCCTTCCACCTGCTGGCAGAGATCAACCGTTTTCTGGTACTCACCCAGGGTCAGGTACACTTTGGCAAGCATGCCCATGGCAGCACCTTTGGACGCCCTCCCGATATCTGCCCCGGCATAGGTTTCCTTGGCCGGCAACAAATTGACAGCGTCGTTCAAGTCACCGGTGATCAGCGCATATACTTCGTCTTTAGGAATGCGCGGGGGACGCAAATCATCGCCCGGCACCTGTGCCTTCGTGATCAGGGGCACATCGCCGAACAACTGCACGAGGACGAAATAATAACTGGCGCGCAAAAATTTGGCTTCGCCGATGATCCTGTTCTTCAGGTTCTCGTCGATGTTCATGCCCGGCACATTTTCCAGCACGAGGTTACAACGCAATATGCCCGGTGCCGGTCCCCGCCAGATATCCAGCGCCGCGGCATTATCGGTAGTGGTTACGAAATTGGCGAGGTCCTGCGTTTCAATGCCATCGGTGCCGCCGCCCGCACCTACCACACTGTTGCCGGCCATGATATCGGTGGTCCACATGCGAAGATTGTACAGCTTCGGCCATTGCATCGGCTGGTAAGCCCCGTTAATGGCATTGATGGCATCGTCTGCGGTCTGATAGTAATTCGCCGTATTGATCGAATCCAGCGGGGCCTTGTCGAGGTACTTGTTGCAGCCGAAGCTCATCGTTAGCAGGCCCGCCATTACCGTATATTGGAAGAATTTCATTGGTGTCTTTTTTAGTGCTTAAAAAACAAGGTTGATGCCTGCACTGATGGTGCGTGTTACGGGATACAAGTTGTAATCGATGCCTGTCGCCGCTACTTCCGGATCGAAACCGGAATACTTCGTGAAAGTGTAGAGGTTCTGGCAGGACAAATAAATGCGCGCAGTCGTCATTTTTGCTTTCAAGGAAATTTCCGAAGGCAAGGTATAACCGAGGGTAATGTTCTTGATGCGCAGGTAAGATCCGTCTTCCACAAAACGGTCTGAGATCCTGGTGTTCTTGTTGGGATCATTGAATACCGCCCGCGGCATGCTGTTGCTCGTGCCCTCGCCGGTCCAACGGTCCAGCGCTTTGGTGGTCTGGTTCTGCGCTACGGCCATGCCTTCCTGGTAAACCCTGTTGGCATTAAAGATCTTGTTGCCGGAAACACCCTGCAGGAAAATACTGAGATCAATGCCCTTCCAGGCAAAACTGTTGTTCATGGCAAAGATCAGGCTCGGATTCGGGTTGCCGATATAAGTGCGGTCATTGTCATCGATCTTGCCATTGTTATCCAAATCCCGGAACCGGATATCGCCGGCTGACGTGCGGTTGTAAGGATCAGCACCGGGAACCTGCGATGCATATTTGTCAACCTCCGCCTGGTTCTGGAAAATACCATTCGTTACAAAACCATAAAATGAATTGATGGGATGTCCCGCATTCTGAATAGTTGTATTCTGGTTCAGTCCGCCGCCAAAGCTGGCAAACATCGGCACACTGTCGTTCAGGCTCACGATCTTGTTCTCGTTGTAGGAGATATTAAAGCTGGTGTTCCATTCAAATGCACCACGCAGGTTCCGTGAATTGATGGTCAGTTCAATACCCTTATTCTGCACTTTGCCGGCATTGATGAAAGGCACGAGAATATCCGAGTAGCCTGTAGAAATGGGCACAGACATCGGCACCAGCATATCGGTCGTATTTTTTACGTAGGCATCTGCCGTAATATTGATCCTGCTCTCCAGCAGGCTTAGGTCCACCCCGATATTCGCCTGCTCCACGCTCTCCCATTTCACATTGGGATTCGGGATCATCTGCGGCACCACGGCATTCACGAGCTGCCCGTTAAAATTATAGTTCACCGTTTGCAGTACCGAAGCAAAGGAATAGTTACCGATGTTCTGGTTACCGGTCACGCCATACCCGATCCGCAGTTTCAGGTCATTGATCAGGTCCGAATGGTAGAAGTCTTCGTTCGAAACTCTCCAGGCCAGGGATGCCGACGGAAACCAACCCCACCGGTTATTCTCCCCGAAGCGCGACGAGCCATCCCTTCTTACTGTTGCGGTCAGCAGGTATTTGTCGTTATAGGAATAGTTCACGCGGCCGATAAAAGACATCAGTGCCCATTCGCTTGCGCTGCCATTGGTGGTCTGGTAGGCCGGGCTGCTGTTGCCCATTTGCTGCGTGTGATCGCTGGCAAAATCCTTTCCTGTTGCAGACAACCAGTCGTACCGGTTGTTCTGTGCGCTGGTTCCCGCCAGCACGGTCAGGCGGTGATCTCCGATCGTTTTGTTGTACGTGAAATAGTTGTCCCACAACCAGGTGAGTGATTTATTGGATTGCTGACTGAGCGAGGACAACGGATTGGGGATCGGCACCCATGGGTACTTCGGTGCCCAACTGCGGCTGTCCCAGAACAGCGCTTGTACACCACCGGTAGTTTTAAAGGTCAGGTCTTTGAACAGTTTGACTTCTGCATAAATATTTCCGATAACATTGTACCCCTTTGTTGAATTCTCATTGATGGTTGCTTTGCCGATGGGGTTATTGATATCGCCATACCAGGAGGATTGTCCAACGGGACCAGACCATGACCCGTCCGCATTATAAACCGGCTGCACCGGCAGCGCGGCCATCGTGTTCCGGATATCATAATCACCGCTGGTCTTCCGGTCGTGGTTCAGCGTAAGGTTATTGCCGAATTTGAGCCAGTCCAGCACGCGCGATTCACTATTGAACTGCACCGTATAACGGCGATAACCGGTATTCAGCACAATGCCTTTCTGGTCGAGCATTGCGCCAGACACATAATAATTGGATTTTGCCGATCCGCCATAGTAAGAAAGTGAATAATTCTGAATAGGAGCTGTACTGAACAGGGCGCCCATCCAGTCGGTTCCTTTGCCCAGCGATATTGGATCGGCATAGGCCGGGTTCTGCGGTTGGCCGTTGTTGGCCATCATTTCATTGTGCAGTGATGCAAACTGGCCCGCATTCAGCAACGGCACCATGCTGGTGGCTTTCTGCACACCGGCAAAGGCTTTCAGTTCGAGATGGCTACCCTCGCTGTTGCCTCTTTTGGTAGTGATGATCACCACGCCGTTCGCACCGCGCGAACCATAAATGGCCGCTGCGGACGCATCTTTCAATACTTCTATGGAAGCGATATCATCCGGACTGATCGTATTCAATGGCGCATCAGAAGGAACACCATCGATCACGAGCAGCGGCTCACTGTTGTTGATCGTCCCGATCCCCCGGATCCGGAACGCCACGTTGGATCCCGGTGCGCCGGATGAAATTACCTGCACGCCGGCCGCACGGCCCTGCATGGCCTCACCGGCATTCGGTACTGGCAGTGATTTGATCTCCTTATTGCTGATGGAAGAAACAGAACCGGTGAGGTCTCTTTTCTTTTGTGTGCCGTAACCCACAACCACTACATCATCCAACAGATTTTTGGTATGGAGCAGGGTAAAGTTAATGACAGCGCCATCGCCCAGGCGGAGTTGCTGCCGGGCAAAGCCCACCGAGGTGGCGACAATCGCCGTATCGGCACCCGCACTAATGGAAAAAACGCCATCGGCGGCGGTCTGCGTGCTGGTATGGGATGGAAGTAATTCGATGGTGACACCGGACATTGGTTTACCGTCTTCGCCGGAAACAACCTTACCGGATATTATCCTGGATTGTGCCAGTAGCAGGAAGGGCGACAGGACGGTCAGGAGCATAGGTATCAATCGCCTGAAGCTGAGACTACATGCGGACATAAGCAATCGTTTGGCTTAATAAAAGGGTTTACATTCTTGGGCTAAGAAACTTAGATTTGTTCAGGAGTCAGTATCTGTGCGTGTCAAATTGTTTTCATACTGTATCAACTTCTTTCTCTGTCTGCAGTTCCTGCAGGCACAGCCCTACTATTTCAAAAACTACCAGGTCAACCAGGGTTTGTCGAGCAATACGGTAACCAGCATCACGCAGGACAAAAACGGGTTCATGTGGTTCGGTACGCGCAACGGCCTGAACCGCTTTGATGGCAGCACTTTCAGAGTATTCCGCTACAACGACAAAGACAATAAAAGCATCGGTAGCAATTCCATCCTGAGCCTGTATGCCAATGAGGACAGAACCCTATGGGTAGGGACCTATAAAGGTATTTATGTATATGAGCCGCACACCGAGACTTTCAGTACCATTCAGCATTTGCCGGTGGGAGAAGTGCGTGCCATCAAAGGCGACAAGGATCATGTGTGGATCATTTCAGATTATCATCTGTTCGAATACAACAAGAAAGACCAGACCACCAGGGCGCTCGAACCAGGCAATACCGAAACGGTGGCATTGTCCATCGCTCCCGACGGCTCCATGTGGAGCGCCACCGGTGAAGGCATCATCAAAAAATACAATCCCGTTACAAAAGGATTCACCTCCTTCAACCTTTCTTCCCTGTATAAATCGGGGCCGGTAACGCGCATCCAGGAGATCTATACGGCCACAGACTCCACGATGCTGATCGGCACCATCAACCAGTTGTTCCTGTTTAATATAGAGACCAACACACTCACTGACCTGGTAAAAGCATACAACAACGGCCTGCCGATACAAACACATTCCATTATACAGCATGGTGAAAATGTATACTGGATCGGGGCAGAAACGGGATTGTATATTCTCGATCTTAACAATCGTAGCCTGTATCATATGCAGAAAGAGGCCAACGATCCCTACGCCATTACGGACAATGTGGTCTACTCTTTCTGCCGCGATTCCGAAGGGAGCGTATGGATTGGCACTTTTTTCGGAGGCATCAATTATTATTCACAGCAAAACAACCGGTTCAAAAAATACTTCCAGCAGTCCAGCCAGAACAGGATCAGCGGCAATCTCGTACACGAGATCTGTGAAGATGATTACAACCATCTCTGGGTGGGCACAGAAGATGCCGGTCTTAATAAGATCAACCGCGTAACGGGACAGGCGACCTGGTACCTGCCGAAAGGTCCGGGCAGTATTTCCTATACCAATATCCACGGACTGATCGCTGACCGGAACGAATTGTGGATTGGCACTTACGAACACGGACTGGATGTAATGGATATCCCTTCGGGAAAAGTCATCCGCCACTACAGTTCGGGCACCGGGCCAGATGAGCTCAAGAGCAATTTTATTGTAAGCATGTATAAAACGAGGAGCAATGACATCCTCGTCGGCACCTGGTATGGCCTGTTTCAATATAACCGTGCTGCCAATAATTTCATCCCGCATTCCTTTTTCAATACACAGATCCAGGCCATGCACGAAAGCAATGACGGTACATTATGGGTTTGCAGTTACGGAAAGGGCGTGTATTATTACAATGCAGCGAAACGCGATTCAGGAAGATTACAATTTGATGCCGCCAACAGCAACAGCCTTTCCAATAATTATGTAAACAACCTGTTTGAAGACAGCCGGAAGAATATCTGGTTCTGTACCGAAAGCGGCCTTTGCAAATATGTGCCGGCTACCGGCAAATTTACCCGCTATGGTATCGAAGATGGCCTGCCCGATAACCAGGTATTCCGCGTGCTGGAAGACAAACATGGCAACCTGTGGATCTCGACCGCAAAAGGCCTTGTTCTCTTCAACGAACAGGAACAATATGCCAAAACCTTTACCACGGCGAATGGCCTCCCGACGGATCAGTTCAATTACAATTCTGCATTCGCTGATGCCAAAGGCAACCTGTTTTTCGGAACCGCCAAAGGGATGATCAGTTTCAATCCCGGTGAATTCACCAAAAGCACCTTTGTGCCGCCGGTGTACATCACTGCCCTGCATGTGAACAACAAAACCGTTCCGATCGGCGATAAATCATCGCCGCTGAAGCAATCCATTTCGTTTACGCGCCAGCTTTCATTGCCCTATGAGCAGTCGTCTATTAACCTGGACGTGGCTGCCCTAAGTTATGTGACACCTGAAATGAACGAATTTTCGTATAAGATGGATGGCCTGGATAAGGACTGGGTGAATATCAGGAACAATCACACCCTCTATTTCAACAAGCTGCCGCCGGGCAGTTATGTGTTGCGGCTGAAAGGCGCAGCAGGCGGTGAAGTGTGGAATCCCGAAGAAACCGTCATCGACATTAGGATCCTGCATCCCTGGTGGGCAAATACCTGGGCTTATATTGCTTATACCCTGATCGGGCTGGCCATTATTTTCACGATCGTGAAATATTACCTGCTGGCGGTGAATGAGCAGAATAAACGAAAGATCGAAACGCTGGAAATCGAAAAAGAGCGCGAGATCTATAACGCCAAAATAGAATTCTTCACCAATATCGCGCACGAGATCCGGACGCCCCTGACCCTGATCAAGCTACCCCTTGATAAACTGATCGGCAAAGCCAATCACCCTTCTGAAGACATTGCAAATCTGAATATGATGAAAAAGAATACAAACCGCCTGATCGACCTCACCGACCAGTTGCTGGATTTCCGGAAGGCAGAAGCGAATAAATTCAGCCTGACCTTTATCCGTACCGATATCAATGATATCCTGAAAGATTTTTTCATCAGTTTCAAGCCGGTCGCGGAACAGAAGGGCATCTCCATGAAACTGGAATTGCCGCGTTTTTACCTGCAGGCTTATGTGGATCCGGAGGCATTCCGCAAAGTCCTCAGCAACCTGTTCAACAATGCTATTAAGTATGCAGAAAAGAGCATCGTCATCCGCCTGCTGCCTTTTTCCAGCAACGACAGCTTCTTCACGATCGAGATCAGGAACGACGGTTACCTGATCCCTTATGAACTGAAGGAAAAGATCTTCGAACCCTTTTACCGCATCGGCGAAACTTCCAAACAAACCGGCACCGGCATCGGGCTGCCCCTCTCCCGTTCTCTTGCAGAACTGCATAAGGGGGTACTGGACCTGAAGCAGCCGGAAGGGAATATGAATGTGTTTCAGTTGTCGCTCCCGATCCACCAGGACAAAGAGATCGACCTGTACGAATACGAGACCTTTGAAACCGGCGACAACAGGGAAGTGGCAACGGAGGAACCGGTGCACGACAGCGAAAAGCCGCACCTGCTGATCGTGGAAGACAATAAGGAGATCGCCACTTTCCTGCGGAATGAATTGCAGGCACAGTATAACATCACAAGGGCAGGCAACGGCCAGGAAGCACTGGACGTAATCGAAAAAGAAAACTACCAGTTAATCATCAGCGACATCATGATGCCGGTGATGGATGGTATAGAATTCTGTAAAACGCTGAAGACCGATTTGCGATACAGCCATATTCCCATTATACTCCTCACAGCAAAGAACACCACGCAATCGAAAATCGAAGGTCTTGAAACCGGTGCGGACGCTTATATGGAAAAGCCATTTGCCTTCGAACATCTGCAGGCGCAGATCAGCAACCTGATCAACAACAGGAAGATCATCAAGGAATTTTTCGCCCGTTCTCCCCTTACCCATATCCGCGGCATGGCCAGTTCCAAAGCGGACAAGGATTTCCTGGAGCAATTGAACCAGGCGATCTATGATAACATCACCGATATGGACCTCAACGTGGACAAGCTGTCGAAGATGATGAACATCAGCCGCCCGACCCTGTACCGGAAGATCAACGCGATCTCCGACCTGACGCCCAACGAACTCATCAACCTGACCCGTTTGAAACGTGCCGCCGAACTCCTGGCCGATGGCCAATACAAAATCAATGAAGTGAGCAGCATGGTGGGTTACACGCTGCCTTCCAATTTCGCCCGCGACTTCCATAAGCAGTTCGGGCTCACGCCTTCCGCGTATGTAAATTCGCTTGAAAAAGAGAACAGGTGAGTGCCAACTTTCAGGGCGAATACGGCTGCACCGGGACCATACCAGCCGGTGGCCAAAGCGCCGACCACCGACTGGATGCAATTGGGAATCCGCGCCACCGTTTCGCACAACAAGTCGTCCGACAACACACGGCTGTCGCGGATCTCTTTCTTGCGGCGGGGCGTCCATCGCTTCTCTCCTACGTTGGCGCCCGCCAGGTGGATGAAAGTGCAATCCTTTTGTATGGCTGGAGGTAAAACCGGGTGGCATGACAGCATTTTGAAACAAAAGTTGTTTATATTGAGAAAAGCATCCAACGGTGAAATCGGGAACACGGCATACAACAGGCGGCTTGGCCATATACGGCGGAGTAAACCTCATCCCCGGTTCCACATGGTTTGCAATTGGCGCTTGTGCAGGCAGTATTCCGGTCAATACAATTAGGAAATCAAACTACTGTCCATAAGATTTATGCGAACTGATAAAGAAAAAGTCATCACCCTACTAAAGGTCATCCACGAATTTTATCCCGTAGGTATTCCAACGATGAAAATGGCGTATCCAGGATATTCTAACTACAATCGAATTCTTACGGAAAAAATAAATTCGATCATGGATAATCGGGCAACTCCTTGGGTTAACGTTGTCGAAAACCTGAAGGCAAAGTTCGGAACTGCCGTAACAGACATGAATTACCTGCAGTTTCCTTGCCATTTAATGAAAATAGAACTCGAAACCGAGTCAAACGGACCTTACGACTTCAAACGGTTTATGGTTGTGAACATTTCTTTACTCTGTGATTTTTACACAATCTTCATTGAAGACTTTTTTAGGTATGCCAGTTATACGAATCAAATAGCAAAACCTTCAACATCTATTCTTTTTTCCAGCAAAACAGGTGAGGAAAAATATTTTGATGGCCTAATAAACAATGTGAAAGAAAAAGTCAGCCTTGCGTTTCCCACTCATGAACGGATTAGCCATAAACCTCTATTCTCATATAAGGTAAGAGGCGCCAATCCTTATACCGAAGAAGAAAGCGATAACGAAATGTTTTGTTTGTATCAACTTCTGTTTGATGGCTTTTACAAGACAGACAATCTTTTCACACTGGACTAAGGCAGCATTTGACATTACACGAATGCAAAACCCGAGCACGTTAGCGGCAACCTCTTGGGCAACTCTCGACCCAAGGCGGGATGCGCCTGAAAGAAAAGGTTCGACAAAGCATATTTCAACTGGGATTGCGCTTAAAAAAACCCGTGGCCAATCGTTCATTGTATTGACCTGAGCGCCGCCTCTATCTCCGGATAAGCAAACTGAAAGCCGGCGCGGCCAAGTTTGGCGCTGGACACCGTACAACTCTTCAACACCTCAATACTCATCTCCCCCAGCACTATTTTCAACACGAAACCCGGCACATGCACCGGAATAAAAGCCCGGCCGCGGAGCCGGCGGGCAAGCGTAAGCACCAGTTCCTTGTTGCTCACCGGGTGCGGCGCCACGGCATTGTAAACGCCGGCATAGCTTTCATCGAATGCAACGGTATCGTATAGCCGCACCAGGTCGTTGATATGGATCCAGGATACCATTTGCCGGCCGCTGCTCATGATGGTAGCCAGTCCGAAGCGCAGGGGTTTGCGGAACTCAGCCAGGGCGCCGCCTTCCGCCGACAGCACAATGCCTGTACGCAATACCACCAGGCGTTTGCCCAGCGCTTCCATCGGCAGCAGGGAGGCCTCCCAGGCGCGGCAGGTTTCGCCCAGGTAGTCGTCGAAGGCAGGGTCCGTTTCGAGGAAAGCGTTGGCAGCCGGCACGGTTGCATCGGGGCCGTACCAGCCGATGGCCGAAGCGCTGACCACCGACCGGATGCGGTTGGGAATCCGCGCCACTACCTCGCAGAGCAACTCGCCCGAACGCACGCGGCTGTCGCGGATCTCTTTTTTGCGCCGCGACGTCCAACGCTTCTCTCCTACATTGGCACCCGCCAGGTGGATGAGGTGATCGGCTTCGGCAATGGCCCAGTCCTCGATGGTCTTTTCCGCCGGGTTCCATTGTGCATAACGGACAGCCCCAGCCGAAGACGGCGGCTGCCGCCTGCGGGTGAGTACAATCACCTGGTGCCCCTTCTCTACCAGGTAGCGGGTGAGCGCCGAACCGATCAGCCCGGTACCCCCGGAAATCAATATACTGGCCATAACAATGGTTTAAAAAGAAAGGCCCCTCGCAAAAGCATGGGGCCGACTATCCTTAGTGGATAAACAACTAAAAACAAACGCGTTTTCAAAGAATTGGACAATAGTTTCCTAGTCGGGTTTGCGCCCGTCAAGGAAACTGTTGATCGTACTGATCTGGGTATTGTTCTGCTCATCGGTTTTCACCGTATAGTTGCTGTAGAAATTCTCAGCAGGTGAAACCGTGTTGTAGAGTTCAAGGTTGCGGCGGATATAGGCCGGCACAGTGTCAAACTCATTGTTCGGGTCTGCAGCATTGATGTTGAACGACAGATTTCGAAGTTTCTGTATTCTCTCAGCAGCCTTCCTTTTTTGTTCCTCCGCTTCGTCCGGCAGCGCCGGCTCCTCAACTGGAGTATGAAAAATCGGTGGGTTTGATGGTGCCCCTGGCATATCCGCCGCGGGAGTTTCATCCTTAATCACCAGTTGCATATCGAACGCGGTGTCTTCCGCTTTCTGTGGCATTGCCGGCAACGGTTCCTGGATGGGTTCACTCACAGGTGGTATCGGCTTCTCAGCCGGTTCTGCATAAATATTGGAAGGCTTGGCCAAGTATCCCCCGGATGCTGCAGACACCGGAGAATTATTTTCTCCAATTGGAAATACAATCTTTTCTTCAGGGGGTACGATGGAACGACCCGACGAATCTACTGTTCCTGCGCTGGAAGCAGATGGTAAGTTTTCAACAGTAGTTTTACGATCGTATTCTTCCGAAAAGAAAACAATACGCGGACTGGCTGCCGGCGTTTCCACCTCTTTCAATACCGGCTGCAGCGATTCAGGCATTTCATGAACGGGCTCGGGCGCCACCACCATCAGAGCCGGCTCCGCAACCGCGGACTCGCTGGTATGCGCAACGGGCGCGGGCTGTTCCTGCTTCTCCACTGCAAAGGGCAGCACCGGCTGGTCGTAGATCTTTGCTTCTTCGTTTTTCATGCCCAGCGTCATCACAATCTTTTCTTCCTTCTTCGGCTCTGGTTGCTTCTGCTCTTTTTTGGTAAAAGGATCGCGGTATTCAAAACCGGTAGCGATCAGCGTAATGCCGATCCGGTCTTCCAAAGTATTATCGTAACCCATACCCAATATCACATCGGTATCCACTCCTGCATGGCTCAGCAGGTAGCTCTGGATGATGTCCACTTCGTCCATGGTGAATTCGTGCTGGCCTTCGGAAGAGTTGATGTTGATGAGGATCCAGCGGGCGCCACGGATATCGTTGTCGTTCAGCAGCGGTGAGTTCAGCGCCTCTTCAATGGCAAGCTGGGCGCGGTTTTCGCCGGCTGCAGCCGCATTGCCGAGAATGGCCACGCCGCCGTTGCGCATCACCGTGCATACATCGGCAAAGTCAACGTTGATCTGGCCCGTGCTGCTGATCACATCGGTGATACATTTTGCAGCGGTGGCCAGCACGTTGTCGGCCTTGGCGAAAGCTTCTTTCATTTTCAGGTTGCCGTACTGGTGGCGCAGCTTGTCGTTGCTGATCACCAGCAGGGTGTCCACGTTTTCCTTCAGGCGCTGGATCCCTTCTTCGGACTGGATCTGGCGCTTTCGTCCTTCGTAAGAGAAGGGCGTGGTCACAATGCCTACGGTGAGGATGCCCAGGTCTTTACAGATCTTGGAAATGATGGGCGCCCCACCGGTGCCGGTTCCGCCACCCATGCCCGCTGTGATGAAGGCCATCTTGGTATTTACTTCCAGGATGCGCTTGATCTCTTCGAGACTTTCTTCGGTGGCCTGCTTGCCGATCTCAGGATTGGCGCCGGCTCCGAGTCCCTGCGTGAGGTGCGGCCCCAACTGGATCTTGTTCGGAACTTTGCTGAGCGCTATGGCCTGAGCATCTGTATTGCAAATGATGAAATTCACCCCTTCAATACTTTGACTGAACATGTGGTTCACGGCGTTGCTGCCACCACCTCCTACTCCAATCACCTTAATGATGGATGACTTCTCCTTCGGTAAATCAAAGTGAATCATAACACGTTGTTGTTTTTTAGAATAATGGGTTGTATGTATGGTCCTATAGGTGCTGGTCTTCCTCTTCTTTGAACAGGTCGATCAGGTTGTCCTTGAATTTGCTCCAGAACCGGTTGATGCCGAGTTCTGATTTTCGGTTAGTCACGGGTACAGTGGTTTCTTCGGCAGCAGGCTTTTCCGGTTCAACCGCTGCTTTCTGGAGTTCACGTGGGATTTCTACAGGACGGAATTTCCGTTCGAACTGTTTCCTGTTGCGCTCGTAGTCGTCGTAGCCTTTCAGGATCAGCCCGATACAGGTGGCATACATAGGTTTGGTCAGTTCATCGATGTGACCGGATGCAAGGTGTTCATTGGGGTAGCCGATACGGGCATTGAGCCCGGTTACGTATTCAGTGAGCTGGATAAGGTGCTTCAACTGGGAACCGCCGCCGGTGAGTACGATGCCGCCATTGAGCATGCGGTTGTCCATACCCACCTGCTTGAGGTGGTAAGTAACAAAGTCCATGATCTCGCTCATGCGGGCCTGGATGATATTGGCGAGGTTGCGCACGCTGATCTCCTTGGGTGGCAATCCGCGCATACCCGGGATCGTTATAAAGGCATTGGCCTTGGCTTCATTGGCAAGGGCGGAGCCGAACTGCACTTTCATTTGCTCGGCCTGTGTTTTCAATACACCCAGCCCGGTTTTGATATCATTGGTAATGTTCTCGCCGCCAAAGGGGATCACCGCCGTGTGTTTCAGGATGCCTTCGTAAAATACGGCCAGGTCGGTAGTGCCGCCGCCGATGTCTACAATGGCAACGCCGGCTTCAATATCTTCCTGCCCCATCACCGCCGCCGCCGAAGCCAGTGGCTGCAATACCAGGTCCTTGGTATGAAGCCCGCTTTTTTCCACCGCACGGTTGATATTGCGGATGGCATTCTTATCGCCGGTTATGATGTGGAAATTGGCGCCCACTTTCACACCGCCGTATCCAATGGGATTGGGAATGTTCTGGAAATTATCTACGGTGAATTCCTGCGGGATCACGTCGATGATCTGGTCGCCTGCAGGAATATAGGTTTTGTACTGGTCGGCCACGAGCTGGTCGATCTCTCGCTGGGAGATCTCCTCTTCGTTCGTTTGGCGAACAATATCGCCGCGGGTCTGCAAACTTTTGATATGATGACCTGCAATGCCCACATACACTTCGCTGATCTCGAGGTTGGGATTGGAAGCATAGCAGCTTTCGAGCGCGCAGGCGATGGCCTTGATCGTTTCGTCGATGTTCAGCACCTGGCCGTGTTTCACGCCATTACTGTTGGCACGTCCAAACCCAAGGATTTCCAGCTTGCCATATTCGTTCTTTCTACCCGCTATCGCTGCAATCTTTGTAGTGCCAATGTCCAATCCTACAATGATGGGCTGTTCGTGATTCATAAACCGTTTATTTTAGTTGTTTTAGTGCTGCTGCTATTAACCGCTAAAGGTGATGCCGGCGAGGCTCCCGGCCCGTTTTTTTTATCCACGGATGTGGATATTGGACCATCTTTTTCACCGATCACCTGTTTGTCGAATGCCACGCTGACCGATTTGTAATAATCGATCCCCGTTTTATTCAATACCTGCTTATAAAAAATGCCGAGGCGCCTGAATTTATCGGCCACTTCGCTGCCATCGCCAAAGTGCACCAAGTGTTTCCCCACCAGCGGCACCAGGTCGAAGTTTCCTTTCGCATCGAGGTCTACCTGCGTTACCTGTGCCTGCCAGAAAGCGTCTTCCGTAAGCACCCGGCTGATCTCCTTCACCCCTTTCAGCACCAGGCTGTCGCGCCCCGCCAGCCTGTCTGCCTTTTCGGGCATGCCGGTAAATACAGGCAGGCGCATGGCGGGTTTACCAAGACCCAGCGGCAGGTATTTTCCACTGCTGTCGATATAGTAAGAAGCGCCAAAGCCGGTAAAGATCCGCGCGATGGGTTTTCTTTCGGTGACCCTTACCTGCAGAATGCCTTTTTTATCAAAGAACAGTTCTGCACCCTGCACCCAACTGTTGCCTTTCAGTTTTTTCTCCAGGCTTACCAGGTCGATTTTTTCGAGCGGGCGCCCCTTCAGTTCCTGCGGACCTTTGAGTCCCATCATGCTCCAGATATCGGAACGGTTGAGAAAATTGTTTTCCTTCCCCCTGAATGCTATTTCCACATTTTCGCAACGCGCTACATTGCCACGCCGGATGGCCGCCACCAGCAATACCAGCATGCCGCTGCCAGCCAGCAGCCAGCAGCAGAAGACCAGTATCTTTTTTATGTTCAGGCGGCGTGTCACCATTTTTCTTTGATCAGTTCTTTAATGGGTTCAACCAGTGTATCAATGTCGCCGGCGCCGGCGGTGATCAGCAGCAGGGGCTGGTCGGGACGTACAGCAGGTAATATCTCCTTCCGGAGTTTTTCCAGCACGGCGGTTTTGTCCAGGATCCATTTATCGGCGATCTGCATTTTATCGAGAATAAGCTCGCTGCTGACGCCGGCGATGGGCAGTTCCCTTGCGGGATAGATGGGCAGTAGTATCACTTCATCGGCGAGGTCGAGGCTGGCGGCGAAACCTTCCTGCAGGTCGCGCGTGCGGGTGTAGAGGTGCGGCTGGAAGATCACCACGCAGGTACGGTTGGGGAACAGCGCGCGGGCGCCTTTCAGCAGGGCTTTCAGCTCTTCGGGGTGGTGCGCATAGTCGTCCACGTAAACGATCTGCCCGTTGCGGAACACGTATTCAAACCGCCGTTTCACACCCTCGAAAGCCGCTACCGCTTCTTTGATCTTATCGCCCGGAATGCCCAACTGGTGGGCGATGGCGATGGACACCACAGCATTCTCCACATTGTGCAATCCACCCATATTGAGTTCTATGCCGGTGATCATCGTATCGGGCAGGAAAAGATCAAAACGATAAGAACCGTTGTGCATGCTGATATTGGAAGCATAGACATCGGCCGACTCGTTCTGCAGGCTGTAGGTAAGATGGCGCGGCGCCACGAGGGACCTGCCGTGGGGCAGTCCGAATTTGCTGAAGAGCGTGCCACCCGGTTTCAGGCGCTGGCTGAATTCGATAAAGGCTTCCTGCAGCGCTTCTTCTGTTCCATAGATGTCGAGGTGGTCGGGGTCCATGGAACTGATCACGGCAATATCAGGAAAGAGGCGTAAGAAACTGCGGTCGTATTCGTCGGCTTCTATCACGGCGAGGTTGCGCGGATCGCTCCAGAAATTGGTGTTGTAGTTCACGCTGATACCACCCAGGAAGGCGTTGCAGCCATAACCCGTATGCCGCAGGATGTGCGCGGTAAGCGTGGTGGTGGTGGTTTTGCCGTGCGTGCCACCGATGCAGATATTGAAAGAGCTGTTGCTGATAACGCCCAGCACTTCGCTGCGTTTCATAACCGGAACGCCGGCTTCCCTGAAATAACTGAGTTCACCGTGACCGGCAGGAACAGCGGGTGTGTACACCACCAGGTTCACAGCCGGCGGTAAAAGAGCTGTATCATCTGTATAATGGATGCGGATGCCTTCTGCTTCCAGCGCATGGGTAAGCGGCGTGGGCGTTTTGTCGTAACCCGCCACTTCTTTTCCCAGCGAATGGAAATAACGGGCCAGGGCGCTCATGCCGATGCCGCCGATGCCGATGAAGTAAACCGTTTGTATGTCTTTTACCGATAACACTAGCTGTGTTTTAATATGGCTGCCGCAATCACCTCGTCTGCGTTCCGGGCGCCGAGCGGACTGATATGCTGTTTCAATGCCTTCTGTTCCAATGGGTCTTTTGCCAGTTCCAGGATGGTGTCCACCAGTTTTTCTTTCACCTCGCTGTCCTTTACCATTATTGCCGCCTGCTTATCCACCAGCACTGTTGCATTCACGGTCTGGTGGTCTTCGGCTGCAAAAGGATAGGGCACCAGAATGGCCGGCTTCTGCACCACGCAGAGTTCTGCAATGGCCATGGCGCCTGCTCGCGATACCACGATGTCGGCTGCGGCATAGGCCCTTTCCATATCAGGAATGAATTCGCTGACCACCAGCCAACTCTTTCCCTCACCTGCCGCCGGAACCTGCGCCGGCAAATTTCCTTTTCCCACCTGCCAGATCAGTTGCAGTCCCGCGGCCTCCAGTTTTGGCAATCCCGCTTCCATGGCCAGGTTAATACTCCGTGCGCCCAAACTGCCGCCTACCGATAAAACCGTGGTGCGTGCAGGATCGAGGCCAAAGGAACGAAGGGCCTGGTCTCTATCGGGCAGGGTGCCTGAAATGCTGCTCCTGACCGGGTTTCCCGTCACCATGATCTTTTCAGCCGGAAAAAATTTCTCCATTCCCTCCGTGGCCACGAATATGTTGGTGGCTCTTTTTCCCAGCAACTGGTTGGTTTTACCGGCGAAGGAATTGGACTCGTGCAAAAAACTGGGGATGCCCATTTTCTGCGCCAGCCGCAATACCGGGAAGCTGGAATAGCCGCCAACACCAATCACCGCATCGGGACGAAAATCGCGCAGGATACGGCGCACCTGGAAAAAACTCCTGACCAGTTTAACCGGCAGGGTGATATTCTTAAGCAAAGAACTTCTGTTGAATCCTGCAATGTCGAGTCCCTTAATGGGATAACCCGCCTGCGGTACTTTTTCCATTTCCATCTTTCCTTTCGCCCCTACAAAAAGAATCTCCACATCCGGCGCTGCTTTCCGCAGGGCATTGGCAATGGCAATGGCGGGAAAAATATGTCCGCCTGTTCCGCCCCCCGCAATGATCATTCGCTTCTTCATGCAAACACCGTTTCTGTATCTCCTTTTTTATTTGCCTCGTTCTTTTCCACGTATCGTGATACGCTCAGTATAATGCCGATGGCAACACAGGTGAACAGGAAGGAACTTCCGCCCATGCTCACCAGCGGCAGCGTGACGCCCGTTACCGGGAAGAGGTTCACGTTCACCGCCATATTGGCCATAGCCTGGAATACCAGCGTGAAACTCAGGGCCAGCGCGAGAAATGCACCAAACGCATAGGGACATTTCCGGAATAACTGGATGCTCCTGAATAGAAAAACGAGGTATACCAATATGATCACGGCGCCGCCGAGGATGCCGTATTCTTCAATGATGATGGCGTAAATGAAATCGGAATAGGGATGCGGCAGGAAATTGCGCTGCTCGCTGTTACCGGGACCCAGCCCGAATACACCGCCCTTGGCGATGGCAATTTTTGCCTGGTTCACCTGGTAGTTATCGTCTTCATTGTCCTTATCGCCGCCGTACATGAATGTTTCCACGCGGTTCACCCAGGTGCTCACGCGTGCAAAGAGCCGCGACTTTCCTTCCGTACGGGTCTTGACGCCGTTACCGGTTTTGTGCTGGATCATGGCGGCGCCCACGAGCAGCAGCACGGGTATCATGGCCACCAGCCCGGTGAGCACCAAGTGCTTCATGCGCACCCTGCCGATGAAGAGCAGCATCATGCTGGTAGCGCCCACCAGCAATGCAGTGGAGAGATTGGCCGGCGCAATGAGCAGGCATACCAGCGCCACGGGAATGATCACCGGCAGGAAGCCTGTTTTGAAATCCTTGATCTGGTCCTGCTTGCGGCTGAGCATGCGACTAACGTACATGAACAGTGCCAGTTTTGCCAGGTCGCTGGTTTGAAACGTAAGATTGATGATGGGCAGGCGGATCCAGCGGCTGCCTTCGTTGAGGCGTACGCCGAAAAACAGCGTGTACAACAGCAGCGGAATGGTGATCAGGAAAAGAATGCGCGCGATGCGACTGTACAAAGTATAGTTCACCATGTGCGCAAAATAGATCAGCATGATGCCCACGCAAATGAATGCGATCTGTTTGAACAGGTATACTTCGGTATTGCCCTTGTACATTTTATACGCCAGCGAGCCCGTGGAGCTGTACACTACCAGCAGCGACACCAGGGCAAGCAGGATCACCAGGGTCCAGATAACCTTGTCGCCGCGTGTTTTATTGAGGAGCTGGTTCATGGTATAGCAGGGCCGTTGTTTTATTTAAAGATTCCGTACCGCCTCTTTGAACTGGCGGCCGCGGTCTTCATAATTTTTAAAAAGGTCAAAGCTGGCACAGGCGGGGCTGAGCAATACCACATCGCCTTTGTTTGAAAGCTGGAAGGCGGAGTGTACGGCTTCTGCGGCGCTGCCGGTATTCACCATCACCGGCACATCGTGCTGAAAGGCTTCGTGGATCTTTAAATTGTCTGTTCCCATGCATACAATGGCCTTCACTTTTTCTTTCACCAGATCGCGTATGAGGGAATAGTCGTTTCCTTTGTCCACACCACCCAGTATGAGAATGGTGGGACGGGTCATACTCTCCAGCGCGTACCAGGTGCTGTTTACATTGGTAGCCTTGCTGTCGTTGATGAATTCCACGCCCCTCACGGTGGCCACGTGTTCCATGCGGTGTTCCAGCGCTTCAAAGCTCTGGATGGCTTCCCTGATCTTATCTTTCCGCAAACCGATAACGGATGCGGCCAACCCTGCTGCCATGGTATTGTATTGATTGTGTTTTCCCTTGAGTGCAAAATCGTATACGCTCATCTGCCATTTTTCTTCTGCCGTTGCTACTGTCATCTGGTTGTCCTTAATAAATGCACCCTGGAGTAATTCTTTTCTCATACTGGTTGGTAATGGGTTAGATAGGATTGAAAATTCTTTTATATGCTGCATGGTCACTTCGTCGTCGGCACAGTAAATAAAATGGTCCGATGGTTTCTGGTTCATCGTGATCCGGAACTTGCTGGCGATGTATTTTCCAAACTGGTAATCGTAACGGTCGAGGTGGTCTTCCGTAATATTTGTGAGGATGGCAATATGTGGCCTGAAGCTTACGATATCATCCAACTGGAAACTGCTGATCTCAGCAATATACCAGGGCTTTGGATCGAGCGCCACTTGGCGTGCAAAACTGTAACCGATGTTACCTACCAATGCACATTCCAGTTCCGCTTCCTTACAAATATGATGGGTCAATGCTGTTGTTGTCGTTTTCCCGTTGCTGCCCGTGATCGCTATCACCTCGCTGTCGCCTATAAACCGGTAGGCCCATTCAATTTCACTGATCACCGGTATGTTCCTGGCCCTGATTTTTTTGACCAGTTCATTCTTTTCTGGAATACCCGGGCTTTTGATCACCAGCGCTCCGCTCAGTACCCGCTCTTCACTGTGGCCGCCTTCTTCCCATTCGATGCCATTCTCTTCCAGTTCGCGGCGGTGCTCCGCTTTAAGCAGGCCGCCGTCGCTCACGAGGCAGTTGTAGCCTTTTCTCTTTGCCAGCAGGGCAGCGCCCACGCCGCTTTCCCCGGCCCCTAATATGATCACCTGTTCTTTCATGTAAGGAAAAAGGTTTCCACGGATCGGGGGTTCTTCAACAGTATAGGATTTCTGCACCACAAATTCCTTCTAAAGCACGCGGTTTTTCGATGTCTTCTCAGCGGATCTTCAGGGTAACAATGGAAAAGATCACGCAGAATATCGTAACGATCCAGAATCGTGTCACAATCTTACTTTCATGGTATCCCAGTTTCTGGTAATGGTGGTGCAGCGGACTCATCAGGAAAATGCGTCTTCCTTCCCCATACTTCTTCCGGGTATATTTAAAATAACTTACCTGTAATACCACGCTCAGGTTTTCTACCAGGAACACACCGCAGAAGATGGGTATGAGCCATTCTTTCCGCACGATGATGGCCAGTGCAGCGATTACGCCGCCGAGCATCAGGCTGCCGGTATCACCCATGAAAACCTGCGCCGGGTAAGCGTTGTACCAGAGAAAGCCCACGCAGGCGCCAATCATGGCCCCGATGAATATGGACAGCTCACCCAGGTTGGGTATATACATGATGTTCAGGTAGTCGGCCAGGATGAGGTTGCCGCTGGCGTATGCGAATACGCCGAGGCATACGCCGATGATGGCGCTCACGCCCGTCGCCAGTCCATCAAGTCCGTCGGTGATATTGGCGCCGTTGGACACGGCCGTCACAATAAAGATCACCAGCATGATGTACAATACCGAAGTGAATCCGCGCAGGGCCTGCGGCAACAACTTGGCATAGTTGAACTCGTGCGATTTCACGAAAGGAATGGTGGTGATGGGTTCGTTCGCTTCCACAAAATACCTTTCCTTGCCCTGGAACTTCACCACTTTCATGTTCTCTCCTTTCTGCGGCGTGCCCGTATATTCACGCCATACCCTGGTATTCTCATTGAACAGCAGGGTGAGGCCTATGATCAGTCCCAGTCCTACTTGTCCCATTATTTTGAACCAGCCGGCCAGGCCGTCCTTATCACCCTTTTTATACGCCACACCCTGTTGCTGGGCGATCTTTTTCGCACGCAGCTTGAGGTAATCGTCGATGAACCCGATAAGCCCCAGCCAGATGGTGCTGAATATCATCAGCCGCACATAGGCCTTGGAAAGATCTGCCAGCAACAGTGTTGGCAGGATCACGGCCAGTATGATGATAAGGCCGCCCATGGTAGGCGTTCCTTTTTTCTGCTGTTCGCCCTGGAGCCCGAGGTCTCTAACGGACTCGCCTACCTGCTTTTTCAGCAGGTAGCTGATCAGTTTCTTACCGAAAACGGTGGTAATGATCAGCGAGAGGATAACGGCCAGCAACACCCGGGAAGTGATGAACTGAAACAGTGCACTTCCCGGGAACTTTACTCCTAAAGTTTTTAACCAATCAATTAAGTGGTACAGCATGATGGTCTGTTGTCTCTGGCTTACCACCGGTGTCCAGCCGGTGGATTTGTGTTTGTAACCGTCCTAAAAGTTCCGGATCCTTCGATCCAATTATTTTCCTAAAAGAGCGATCGCGTTTTCCAGTTCTTCCTTGTCGTCGAAATGGTTTTTCACGCCCTTTATCTCCTGGTATTTCTCGTGTCCCTTTCCCGCCACCAGCACAATGTCGCCCGGGCCTGCCAGGCTGAGGGCCGTTTTAATGGCCTCGCGCCGGTCGGCGATAGAAAGAAATTTCTTGCGGCCCGCCGTATTCAGCCCTGCTTCCATATCGCGCAGGATCTGGTTGGGGTCCTCACTGCGGGGGTTATCCGAAGTGAAGATGGCCTTGTCGCTGTGGTCGCAGGCAACCTGCGCCATCACGGGTCTTTTTGTTTTGTCGCGGTCTCCACCGCAACCCACTACTGTAAAGATCTTTTCATCTCCTTTGCGCAACTGGCGGATCGTTTTCAGCACATTTTCCAGTGCATCGGGTGTGTGGGCATAGTCCACGATTCCCAGGATGCGATCCACCGGCGACAGGATATATTCGAACCTTCCTTCCGCGCCGGTCAGCATACTGAGACAGCGCAGCACTTCCTGTTTGTCTTCGCCAAGGCTTACGGCCACTGCATATACCGCCAGCAGGTTGTAGGCATTGAATTCGCCGATGAGGCGAAAATGCACTTCCTGGTCGTTGATGGTCATCAGCAGTCCCGACAAACCGTTCTCCAGTATCTTCCCCTTGAACCCCGCTACCGAGCGCAGGCTGTAGTAGTGACTGGCGGCAGCGGTGTTCTGCAACATCACCGGTCCTCTTTTATCATCGAGGTTGCTGATGGCAAAAGCCGAAGCGGGCAATTGGTCAAAGAACATTTTCTTCACCCGGATGTACTCGTCAAAACTCTTGTGGTAGTCGAGATGATCGTGGGTGATATTGGTAAACACGCCACCCGCAAACTGCAGGCCGGTGATGCGATGCTGGTGAATGGCATGGGAGCTCACTTCCATGAAAGCGAAGCGGCATCCTGCATCCACCATCCTGCGCAGCAACGCGTTGATGCTGATGGCGTCGGGCGTGGTATGTGTTGCTTCGTAGACTTCCCCGGCAATCCGGTTCTGCACCGTACTCAGCAAACCACAATCGTACCCCAGTGTTGTAAAGAGCTTGTATAATAAAGTGGCGACCGTTGTTTTTCCGTTGGTACCGGTCACCCCTACCAGTTTCAGTTGCCGCGATGGTTCACCGTAAAAATGATGGGCCATCCAACCTGCCGCTGCCGCTGCGTTTTCCACTTCCACATAAGTGATGCCCGGTTCTGTTTGCTCCGGCACCTGCTCACACACAATGCTTTTGGCCCCTGCTGCAATGGCTTTGCCGATAAACAGGTGGCCATCGCTTTGCACACCCCTGGTTGCGATAAAACAGTCCTGCTCACCTACTCTCCGGGAATCGATCTGCAATCCGCCCACCGGCGTTTGCAGGTTGCCGTTCACCGAACGGATCTTCACCTGGTAAAGTATGTCCTGTAGTATCACCATCAGTTCAATACAATCTGCACCGGTTGTTCCTTCCGGAGCGGCTGCCCCGGTTCCGGCCACTGCGTTGTCACTTTTCCTTTTCCTTTCACCTGCAGTTTGAGCTTTCGCTGTTCCACCAGGTAGAGTGCATCTTTCAGCCCCAGTCCGCGCAGGTCGGGCATCAGCGCTTCTTCCATATTCCTGGCGCGAAGCTGTGCTGCCTGGCCGGCGCCTGCGGCAACCTGCGACCATTCGGAAGAAAGGCTGCTGTCGCTGTAGGGCCAGGACAATTTTCCCAATACGGTTTTCATATCCTGGCTGGCTCCGCTGAAAGCGTAGGCGCTGCTGTCCTTTGCAGGAAGCTGTGCAGTGGCCGCAGGTATTTCCTGCGCTGAAATGGCAAAGAGCTTATCGGCGATCTCGCGGAACACGGGTCCCGCTACTGCGCCTCCGTAATATTTTTTTGCATGCGGTTTGTTTTTGATCACCACGACGCAACTGTATATCGGTTTATCGGCCGGGAAATACCCGGCGAAAGAACTCTGGTAAATGTGATCGGAATAACCGCGGTTGCCATTGGCTACCAGCGCTGTTCCTGTTTTTCCGGCGATACTGTAGAAGGGCGTCTGCAAAGCTTTCCCCGTTCCATTCGTCAACACCGACTGCAGGCAGGTTCTCAACTGCTTTAAGGTGGCTTCGCTGCAGATCTTGTCCACTATTATTTCCGGTTCATTGTGCTGGATCAGTTCAGCGCCTTTCCGGATCTCTTCCACGAGGTAGGGCCGCATCATTTTTCCGTCGTTGGCCACTGCGTTGTACAGCATCAGTGTTTGCAGCGGGCTCACCAGCACTTCGTATCCGAAAGCCATCCAGGGAAGCGAGGTGGCGCTCCAGGTGCGCGATTTCGGCGTTTTGATGACCGGGTGGTTTTCGCCTACCAGGTCAACACCGGAAAATTCGTGCAGGCGCAGTTTGCGCAGGTGATTGACATAGGTCATCGGGTCCTTTGCATAAAACTGCGTGGCGAGTTTTGCCATTCCCACGTTGCTGCTGAGATCAAAAGCCTGCTGCACCGTTACTTCCTCCCGGCCATGCTGTTCGCTGTCGTACACCGTTCTGCCATTCACCCGCCACATACCTTTGTCGAGGTTGACGGTGGAGGCGATATTGACCTTTCCGTCTTCCAGCAAAGACAGCAGCGTGGCGAGCTTGAAAGTAGATCCCGGTTCGGTGGCGCGGATGGAGTAGTTCAGGTCTTCCCAGTACTCCCCTTCTCCGCGTTTACCCAGGTTGGCGATGGCTTTGAGCTTACCCGTTGCCACTTCCATAACCAGGCAGGTGCCCTGCTCCGCTTCGTTTTCGATCATCATTTTCAGCAGGGCATTTTCGGCAATGTCCTGGATGTTGACATCGAGCGTGGTCACCAGGTCTCTTCCATTCTCCGGCTCCACTTCATAACCTTCCACCGGTACCGCCACTCCGCCGGAAATAAACCGTACGAGGCGCTTTCCCGTTTCTCCTTTCAGCAGGCTGTCGTAGGTTCTTTCGAGGCCTACATTCTGTGCGTTCTCGCGCGACAAACCGATGGTACGGTTGGCCAGCAGTCCATAGGGATTCATGCGTTTGCTTTTCACTTCTGCAATGAACCCGCTTTTGTTCCTGCCCTGCCGGATAAGCGGCAGTTCGCGCAATTGCTGGTAGACAGCGAAGGAGAGGTTTTTCTTCAGCGGATAGTAACGGTTCTTTTTACGAAAGCCTTCGAGCAACTGGTTGCGGTAAGCTTTTGCGCCCTGGTCACGGAACAGGGCAGCGAGGCTATAGCTCAGCGAGTCGAGGTTCTCCCGGAAACGGCGGCCGTTCTTTTCACGGAGGCCTTCCGCCCCAAAGTCAATATAGATATTGAAATAAGGGATGGAAGTGCTCAGCATATTTCCGTCGGCGCTGTAAATGGTACCGCGGTCGGCGTCGAGGTTCACGATGCGCGTATGCAGGCTGTCGCTTTTACTTCTCCAGTAATTTCCTTCTGCGTTCTGTATGTAAAGAGCTTTTCCCAACACAAAGCATGCGAGCAAAACGATTCCCAGAAAACAGAGGTACACCCTCCATAATATGTCGCGCTTTACTTCCACAGCACCTTTGATTCGGTTGTTTTATTATTGATGCTTTGTACTGTCGGTCAAAATCACCGGCGGCGTCACCAGCTCCTTCAATCCCATAGGAGCCACTGCCCTGGCCAGTTCTGTCTGTTTGCTGCGGAACATCACTTCACTCTTCAATGTCTTGTACTCGTACTGCAGTTCGCGCAATTCTGTATTGGTCCTGCTGATCGATTTAATGATCTTATCGGAATAGTGGCCGTTATAGATATAGATCACGGCCAGTGCGCTCAGGAACAGAAAAAAAGGAAGGTTCTTTACTACCAACTGGTAGTTGATCCTGAACAGGCTTTTTTTTCTGGCATTGGCATTTTCCATACACACATGGTAGTTCAATAGGACATTAACATTTCACAACTTCTTTTCTGCCACCCGCAGCTTGGCGCTCCGGGATCTTGGATTTATTTTCATTTCTTCCGCTGAAGGAAGAATGGGTTTTTTCGTGATCACTTTCAACTCGTTGGCCGGCTTCCTGTTCTCAAAAGGATTTTCTTCCATGGCCGGTTCTGTGGTTCCATCGCGGAAGAACTGCTTTACCATACGGTCTTCCAGGGAATGGAAGGTGATGATGGCGATTCTTCCACCCGGCGCCAGCAGGCCCGGAGCCTGTTCCAGCATTTCTTTCAGCGCTCCCATTTCATCGTTCACTTCGATGCGGAGCGCCTGGAACACCTGCGCAAAATATTTGTGCGGGTTGCCTTTGACCACTTCCTTCACCGCCGCTTTGAACTGGCTGATAGTGTGCATCGGAACTTTGTCTCTAAGCGCAACAATGGTCCGCGCCAGGGTTTTTGCATTGGTCACCTCCCCGTAGCGCTCAAAGAGCTTGTGCAGGTCCTGCTCGGCATAACCGGCAATGATGACGGCCGCTTTTTTTTCCGCCCGCTGGTCCATGCGCATGTCGAGCTCCGCATCAAAACGGGTGGAAAAACCCCTTTCTGCTTCGTCGAACTGGTGGCTGCTCACCCCCAGGTCGGCCAGGATCCCGTTGACGGCGTTGATCCGGTGCAGGCGAAGAAAGCGCGACAGGTGCCGGAAATTGTGGGGAATGAAAAGAAGGCGTTCGTCCTCGGGCAGGTTCAGGCGCGCATCCGCGTCCTGGTCGAACCCGACGAGTTTTCCTTCCGGCCCCAGTTTCTCCAAAATAGCCCTGGCATGTCCGCCGCCGCCAAAAGTGCAGTCCACATAAATACCATTTGGCACAATGGCGAGGGCATCCATACTTTCCTGCAACAGCACCGGCACATGGTAACCTTCGGGTATTTTTTCCCTTGCTGCCATTATTGACCGGCATCCGCCGCGTTGGTCATCACCTGCTGCGCCAGGCTGCTGAAAGCTTCCGGTGAGAATGATTCAAAGAACTGTTTGTATTTAACCGCATCCCAAATCTCGATTTTGTTCACAGCCGCTACCAGCACGATGTCTTTGTCCAGCCCTGCATGTTCCTTCAGGTTTCCCGGCAGGAGAATTCTTCCGGCGGTATCGGGCTCCACTTCTGTGGCGCCGTTCAGGAAATACCTTCTGAATTCCCGTACTTTGGGGTCAAAATCATTCAGTTTGCTGATCCCGGTGAATATCGGCTCCCAGTTTTCCATGGGGTACAGGGTGAGACATTTCTCAAAGCCCCTGTTGATGACGAAGGTGGAAGCTCCTTCCGGCAATTGCTTTTTCAGCCCTGCCGGGAGAAGGAAACGCCCTTTGGCGTCCAGCGTCGCTTCGTATTCGCCCAGAAAACCTTTCATCGATATGTAAACGTCCTTTATTTGACATTTATTACCACAAAATAACACTTTTTCCCACTTACCTGAAAAATTTTGGAACCTTTATTTTTTCCACATGGGAGAACTACGCGCAAAGCCACCGTAGTTCTACTTTTGCCTCTGTTTTCCACCAAAGAGCGGAACAGAACCTGTGTATTTCCTGTGAATTGATGTGAATTCAATGTGCATTAACAAAAGACCATTTGTATGACGGGCCGACAGCACCCCAAATCCTTGCCCATAGCCGATTTCAACTATGCCCTCCCGGAAGAGAGGATCGCCTCCTTCCCGCTGCCCGACCGGGCCGCGAGCAAATTGCTGGTGTATCGCCAGGGACAGATCCGCGAAAACGACTACCACCACCTGCCGGACGAAATTTCCACCGGCTACCGGCTCGTCTTCAACCATACCAAAGTGGTGCAGGCGCGCCTGCTTTTTCGCAAACCCAGCGGCGGCGGCATTGAAATATTCTGCCTCGAACCCGGGCCCTCCTATGCCGATATCACCCAGGCCTATGGCAGCACCGGTTCGGTGGAATGGAGCTGCCTGGTAGGCGGCGCGGCCAAATGGAAAAACCAGGCCGAGCTCAGCATGGAATTGGACAGCGCCGATGGCCGGCACACCTTATTATATGCATCGCTAAAGGAGCGCCAGGGAGAAAATTTCCTGGTGACTTTCCGGTGGGAGCCGGCCGATGCCAGTTTTGCGGAGATCCTGCAGGTGGCGGGGGCCATGCCCATTCCGCCCTATCTCAAAAGGGCCGCCACAGAAAGCGACCGCATCCGTTACCAGACCGTGTACGCCCTGCAGGAAGGTTCGGTGGCCGCCCCCACGGCCGGCCTGCATTTTACCCCACAGTTGCTGGAGAGCCTGGCGCAAAAAGAGATCGCCGCTTCTTATCTTACCCTGCATGTGGGTGCAGGCACTTTTAAGCCGGTGAAATCCGCCACCATCGAAGACCACCACATGCACGCGGAATGGATAGAAGTCAACCTCCGCACGCTGGACGAACTGATCAACAGCGCCGACCGTCTCATCGCCGTGGGCACCACCAGCCTGCGAACGCTGGAAAGTCTTTACTGGATGGGGTACAAACTTTCCCTGCATCCGCCAAGCAAATGGCAGTCGCTCGAAACAGAACAATGGGATCCTTATCAGCAGCCCGTTTCGCCCGCGTTGTCCTATGCGGAAGCACTGCAATTGTTGAGAGAAAAAATGCAAAGAGAAGGCATGGAGCTCTTGCGTACAAAAACCCGTTTGCTCATAGCGCCGGGCTACGAGATCAGGTCTGTGAAGGCGCTGGTTACGAATTTTCACCAACCCCAGTCCACGCTTTTACTATTGGTAGCTTCACTGGTTGGTGATGATTGGAAAAAGATTTACACGTATGCGCTGGAGCATGAATTTCGGTTCCTGAGTTATGGCGATGGCTCCCTGCTCTGGAAAAGCTGATCAGGATTTGAACGGCATGTCGATGATAAAGGAAGTGCCCCTGCCGAGACTGCTTTCCACTTTTATTTTCCCGTGGTGGGCGTCCACAATGGTTTTTACATAACTCAGTCCGAGTCCGAATCCTTTTACATTGTGCAGGTTGCCGGTATGCACGCGGTAGAATTTTTCAAAGATGCGTTTGACGCTTTCCTTGGTCATGCCGATGCCGTTGTCTTCAATGCGGACCTGTATGCCGCGGCCGGTGTTCGCCGTACTGATCTTCAACCGAAGGTTTTCTTTTGAATATTTCACGGCGTTGTCCACCAGGTTATTGATCAGGTTGGTGAAATGCACTTCATCGGCCAGTATTTCATCGTTCTTTGCCTGCAGTTGGATATCGGCATGGCCCCCCTTGCTCTGCAACTGCAGGTCGAAGTTTTCCAGCACCTGTTCTATAATGGCGTGCACATGCACCGGCTTTTTGCTGAGCTGTATCTCCTGCCGGTCCATCAGCGCAGCCTGCAAAATGGTTTCCACCTGCTTGTTCATGCGCCGGTTTTCTTCCTTGATGATGCTGGTGAAGTACTGGCCCTTCTCACGGTCGTTCGCTACTTTTTCTGTTCGCAACGCATCTACGGCAAGCGAAATAGTGGCCAGCGGCGTTTTAAACTCGTGGGTCATGTTGTTGATGAAATCGTTTTTGATCTCACTCAGTTTTTTCTGCCGCAGCAGGGCGCTCACGGTTACATAAAAAGCAGCCAGCAAAATAATGGTGAACAGGATGGCCCCGGCCAGCATCCAGCGCAGCTCACGGAATACAATGTGTTTTACGTTGGGCACCACCACCATCATCACTTCTTCGGGTACCAGTCCCTCAAGGTTACTGCCCGCGGGAACCTGCAGCAGGTATACGAAGCGGCGGTTACGGAGGGTATCTTCCACTACCCGGTCAAAGCCGCGCGAACGCAGTTCATCATAACTCAGGAATCCGCCGGCATCGGAGCTGATCACAAATTCAAAGCGGGTATCGCTGAGCCCGTTCGCGTTAAAATGTTTGCGAAGTTTTTCCTCTACTTCAAACGTGGTGAATTTTTCGCTGATGGTGGCGGGCTTCATCAATTCCATCATCAACTGATCGGAAGGCCAGGTGATATTGGGACGTGTTCTGCGATTTTTCAGCGATGGCAGGGTGCCTTTCTGCTCCATCAGTTCCTGGCCGGTGGAAGCCATAGCCTTCACTACTTTTTCCGCCAACTGGTCTTCCTTCACCACCAGCATGGAGCGGAACCAGGAAACCTGGATCACGATGATGCCGATCAGTGACAGAGAGACCAGTAAGATGATCAGAGGAAAAATTCGCTTCATTCTGGCAAATCTACATTTGGTTTTTGGAACCCATCCCGCCGCTTGTCAGCTAAGTCCTGAATTAACAGGAGTTTATATCCCGTTACCGTCATAGTTTTTAGATTTGGGGATAAGTGTTAACACCTAAATATTTATTGTTCCATTCCTCAATATTCTATAAATTAATGGTATGACACAAATATTACCGGCTGCGGGGGTATTGTTGATCGCTGATCCTTTTCTGAAAGATCCGAATTTTAAGCGCACAGTGGTTTTTCTGTGCGAGCACCAGGACGAAGGCAGTTTTGGATTTGTGTTGAACCGCCCCTACGAGTTTACGCTCGATCAGTTAATGGCCAGTGCGGAAGGTATGCCACTCACTGTTTTTTACGGCGGACCGGTGCAAATGGACACCATTCATTTCCTGCACCGTTATCCCGGCAAGATTCCCGGTGGTTTTGAAGTGACCGATGGCGTATTCTGGGGCGGCGATTTTGAAACAGCGGTGGCCCTGCTGAAGTCGGGTGAAATCGAACCGGGCGGTATCCGTTTTTTTATAGGTTATTCCGGGTGGTCGGAGGGACAATTACAGGGCGAGCTCGACGAAAAATCCTGGATCACTTCCCACGGCACCCGCCGGCTCATTTTTCACCGCAACCAGGAAGCCATCTGGAAAGAAGCTTTGCTGGAGTTGGGCGGCGAATACGAGCAACTGGTCAATTACCCAATTGATCCGCAACTCAATTAAGCGAAGCATGCAAGCGGGCCACTGCACCGCTACAAGTAGCCCCCTGCCGCTACAAGGCTAAGAACAAAAAACCGGCACATCCAGAGGAGACCGGTCTTTTGTTCCACTTACTACCCCAAATGAACCCAAAGGCTGCTACCAACACTTCTTTGCACATTCACCCGGCAGCCCTGATTTCAATAACAATATTACAATGCAGTGATAAGCGCCGCCAGCGTCCTTTCACCCATCTTTACCCGGGTGAAAAAACGGCATAAAAAAACCCGCAACCAGGTTGCGGGCTTTTTGTAAAACATCTTTTTTATTGTTCTGCCGGAACAGCGCCTTCCACCAGCACAGTGACCTTGTTGTGAAAAACTTCCACAAAGCCGCCCTGTATGGTAAACAGCGTATGATCGTGGCTGGACCTGCTTTTCAGCACTTTAAGCTGACCTGCTTTCAGTGCGCTCACCATGGGTGCGTGCCTTTCCAGCACTTCGAACAATCCATCCACTCCCGGCAGTTGCACGCCATACACTTCGCCGCTGTACAGCTTCCTTTCCGGTGTTAATATTTCGAGATTCATATGCTTGGTTTGAAGTTGGGATTATCCCTGGGCCTGGGCCAGCAGTTTCTTGCCTTTTTCGATGGCATCCTCGATGGTACCCACCAGGTTGAAGGCAGCTTCCGGATAATCGTCCACTTCGCCGTCCATGATCATATTAAATCCACGGATGGTATCTTCAATGCTCACGAACACACCTTTCAGACCGGTAAACTGTTCGGCCACATGGAAGGGCTGGCTCAGGAAACGCTGCACTTTCCGAGCACGGGCAACGGTCATCTTGTCGTCGTCGCTCAGTTCGTCCATACCCAGGATCGCAATGATATCCTGCAGTTCTTTATAACGTTGCAGGATCAGTTTCACACGGTTGGCGGTGTTGTAATGAGATTCACCCACTACCAGCGGGGTAAGGATACGGGACGTAGAATCCAGGGGATCCACCGCGGGATAAATACCCAGGTCGGCGATCTTACGGCTCAATACCGTGGTGGCGTCGAGGTGGGCGAAAGTGGTTGCAGGCGCAGGGTCGGTAAGGTCATCCGCCGGTACGTACACCGCCTGTACGGAAGTGATGGAACCGGAACGGGTCGAAGTGATCCTTTCCTGCATGAGGCCCATTTCGGTAGCCAGGGTGGGCTGGTAACCCACCGCGGAAGGCATACGTCCCAGCAGGGCCGATACTTCAGATCCGGCCTGTGTGAAACGGAAGATATTATCTACGAAGAAGAGGATGTCTTTTCCTTTACCGGTGCCGTCGCCATCGCGAAAATATTCGGCGATGGTCAGTCCGCTCAGGGCTACACGGGCGCGGGCGCCGGGCGGCTCGTTCATCTGTCCGAATACAAAGGTTGCTTTGGATTCTTTCAGCTCTTCGAGGTTTACTTTGTCGAGGTCCCATCCGCCTTCTTCCATGCTGTGTTTGAAACCTTCACCATATTTCATGATGCCGGCTTCGATCATTTCGCGCATGAGGTCGTTCCCTTCACGGGTACGCTCGCCCACGCCGGCGAATACAGAAAGGCCACCGTGGCCCTTGGCGATATTGTTGATGAGTTCCTGGATCAATACGGTTTTACCTACACCCGCACCACCGAAGAGACCGATCTTACCACCTTTTGCATAGGGCTCGATGAGGTCGATCACTTTGATACCGGTGAACAGCACTTCAGTTTGCGTGCTGAGGTCTTCGAACAAAGGCGGTTTGTTGTGAATGGAACGGCCATTGGTTTTGCTGACGGCAGGCAGCCCGTCGATGGGATCGCCTGTTACATTGAAAAGACGACCATTGATGCCATCGCCGGTAGGCATGGTGATGGGACGGCCCATATCCACCACTTCCATTCCGCGAACCAGTCCTTCGGTTCCATCCATCGCAATGCAACGAACGCTGTCCTCACCCAGGTGTTGCTGAACTTCCAGCACCAGTGGTTCTGCATTTTCCCGCCTGATCTCAAGCGCATTCAGGATTTCAGGTAATTTTCCGTCGAACTGCACATCCAGTACAGCGCCGATGATTTGTTTGATCTTTCCTTTACTAGACATATATGTAGAACCCTTTAGGTGAGGTTTTCGAAATTTGGCGCAAAGGTAAGGGTTTTAATTATTTTTGGAATAGAACATCTGCCAATGATACCATTAAACCGGCTTTTATTTTCCGCCCTTCTGGGGGGCTGCCTTTTCAGCGCCTGCAGCCAGTCGCCCGGAACTGTCCAGCGTCCCCTTCCGCCCCGCGATACCGCCATCAATATAACCAATGCCTATTCCACCCTTTTCCTCGACAGCACCTACCTGGAAAAGTTCCTGGCCGGGAAACAAGTGCCCGATACCATTTTCCAACTCTTCCGGAGCTTCTACAATCCCCGCAACTATACCCTGGCCTGGTTCGATTCCTCGGGCATCAGCGAACAGGCCGGCTCTTTCTGGAACCGGCAGCAAAACTACCTTGCTTATGGCGGCGACAGCAGCATTTACAACCCCTTCCTGGAAGCCTGGATGGATTCCGTAGCCGCCGGCGGCCCCAAAGCCATCCCCGACAGCCTGCGCCCGCGCGTGGAGCTGGAGCTGACCCGCCAGTTCTTCCGCTACACCGCCAAGGCCTATGGCGGCAATTCACAGCTCAACAGCAGGGACCTCGGCTGGTTCATCCCCCGCCGCAAAGTGGACGTGCTTGCCTACCTCGACACCATCATCGCCAAAAACGGGGTGACCCTGGCCGACTACGAACCGGTGAACCGGCAATACGGACTGCTGCGGAAATCGCTCAACCGCTATTATGAGCTGGAGAAAAAGCATGCCTGGGAGCCCCTCCAAACCAAGCTGAAAAAGATAAGCCTGGGCGATACCGGCCAGGTGGTGACCCAGATCCGGGAAAGGCTGGCCCTTACCGGCGACCTCGATTCCAACAACCACCAGGCGGTTTTCGACACCAGCCTCGTCCGGGCCGTGCGCCGCTTCCAGCACCGCTATGGACTGAAGGAAGACGGCGTAGTGGGTGGCGCCACCCTGCAGGAAATGAACCGGCCCATCACCTACCGCATCCGCCAGATCCTGGTGAACATGGAAAGGCTCCGCTGGGCGCCCGCCGAACCACGCACCGACTACATCCTGGTCAATATCCCCGAATTCCGGCTCCATGCCTACGAGTCCGGGAACCTGGCTTTCAACATGGACGTAGTGGTTGGTTCCAATTCCCACAACACCGTGATCTTTACCGGCAACCTCAAAAACATCGTGTTCAGTCCTTACTGGTATGTACCACCCGGCATCCTGAAAGCCGAAGTGCTGCCGGGTATCAAACGCAATAGTTCCTATCTGGCAAGGCACAATATGGAATGGAACGGTGGCAACGTGCGGCAAAAACCGGGACCCAAAAATTCACTGGGGCTGGTAAAGTTTCTCTTTCCCAACAGCTACAATATTTATTTGCACGATACCCCCTCCAAAAGCCTCTTTAACGAGAGCAAAAGGAATTTCAGCCATGGTTGCATCCGTGTGGCCGAGCCGAAAAAACTGGCCCAGTGGCTGCTGCGCGAAGACTCCAGTTGGACATCCGCCAAAATGGATGCAGCCATGCATGCGGGGAAAGAAAAATGGGTGACCGTTACGCAGACCCTGCCGGTGTATATCGGCTATTTTACGTCCTGGGTGGACCGGAACGGGGAGCTCAATTTCCGGGAAGACATTTATGGGCACGACCAGAAAATGATGGATAAGATGTTCGCCGGCGATGCGGGTGGCGGCACCAGGTAAGCCGGAGCCGAACCCGGAGACTTATTTCTTCTTATCGCGGAAAAGCCAGTTCAGCGCCAGGCGTCCCAGCGCCAGTGCACCGGCTTTTTTGAAAGAAGAAAATGCGGCCTGTGAGGCCGTGGCCGCAGCTTTTTTGACAAAGAAATTTCCCACCAGCGCCGAACCGGCGGCAATGGCAATGCTGGCCGCCTTGTTTTTCAGGACCGGGGCAGCCACCGCGCCCACGCCGGCCTTCATGGCCTCCTTCGGCAGGTGCCGGAAATGCTCGCGGAGCTCAGCTTCCTGTTCGCGGATCAGCAACCGCAGCCGGTGTGCTTCCGCCTGCAGATCGCCCACATTGCTGATATAGGAAAGATCACGGTTGCTTTTTTGCTGTGTTGTCATCGTCTTCATCTGTTTTATCAAAGAAAATGCGTACAACCGTATTCGTTATAAGCGGGTCCAGGTACTTCTTACGGAGCGACAGTACCAGTATCAATAAGATAAGATACAGGAGCGTCACAATGCCAAATCCATAAAACAGGCTGCCGGTCCATTTGGAAAAAAGATACCCTGCCATGATGCTGATGAACAGCAGCAGGAAAAAACCAAGCAGCAGCACACACATAAAAATCACCAGCGCTGCCGCGAGGCGGGCTGTTTTTTCGGTTGCCGTTAATTTCAGCAGCAGGGCCCGGTTCTCCAGGTATTGCCGCAGCATAGATTCCGTTCTGTCGAAATAACTGCTTTCTTCTTTTTCCATGCGAATGGCTTAGGTATTGAAGGAAGACGAAGCTTTTTCTTCAAACTCACTGGCCCATTTGCGCCCTTTTTCAAGGGCCGATTTCACTTCATCGCCGGCGGCACCGGCTGCCGATTTGATTTCCTCCACAATTTCTTTTCCCTTATCAGTGGTCAGCAGGTAACCAATTGCCGCACCGGCAGCAGCCCCCAGCAGCAATCCTGCTAAAAATTTGGAATTATCAGTCATGGCATATTTTTTTGGATGATCCTGTTTTTAAAATTACATCATCCTGTCCAATAAAACACCGCAACCACGGAAATCAGGAACAGCTTACAGGATGCCAAACAACGCAAAGCAGGTTTGCTGCGACTTCCACTATACTGTTGTAAAAAGAAAAAAATAGGCCCGTTCGGTTTAACTTGCCTTTTCAAGAAAGGAGTACACCATGCAGCTCAAGGAAGTGATCAGCCAGGCCGAACAGCGGCTGTTCCTGGAAATGCCGCTGGGCATCTATTCCGGGATACCCGACTGGATCCGGCCGCTGGATAAGGACATACAATCTGTTTTCGATCCCGCGGCAAATAAAAGTTTCCGCCATGGAAAAGCCATCCGCTGGATTCTTTTCGACCAGCAGGGCCGGTGCATCGGGCGCATTGCAGCTTTTGTGAACAAACGCTACCGTAACAAGGGCGACCAGGGCTCTGTGGGCGGGTTCGGCTTTTTTGAATGCACCAACGATCCCAAGGCAGCCGCCTGCCTGCTCGATGCTGCGAAAAGCTGGCTGCAGCAGGAAGGTATGGAAAGCATGGACGGACCCATCAATTTTGGCGAGCGCGACAAATGGTGGGGATTGGTCACCAAAGGATTCCAGTCGCCCCTCTACTGCATGAATTACAACCTGCCCTATTACCAGGAACTGCTGGAAGGATACGGCCTCCGGGCTTTTTATCACCAGCTTTGTTTCGGCATGCACCCGCACGAAGACCTGCAGCCCAAATTCTACGAAAGACAAAAAGCCCTTTCCGGCGACCCTGCGTACCGCGCGCGTTACATCGATACATCAAGGCTCGATGACTTTGTTGCCGATTTTCATACCGTGTACAACAAGGCCTGGGCCAAACACGCGGGCAATAAGGAACTGAGCCTGGAGCAGTGCAAAAAACTGTTCCGCAGCATGAAACCGGTGATGGATGAAAAGATCGTATGGTTTGCTTATTATAAAGAAGAACCGATCGCCATTTTTATTAACCTGCCCGATCTTAACCAGTGGTTCCGTTACCTCAACGGCAAATTCGGCTGGTTCCAGAAACTGCGTTTTCTTTTCCTGAAACAGTTTGTAAAAAATACGCGCTTTGTAGGCATTGTTTTCGGGGTCGTTCCTGAGTTCCAGGGCAAGGGCGTGGACAGCTTTCTCATCGCGGAAGCATCGGCCGTGGTGAAAACCCTGCCCTATACCGAATACGAAATGCAGTGGATCGGCGATTTCAATCCGCGCATGGTGGCGGTGGCGGAAAGCCTCACCCCACACCGCAGCCGGATACTGACCACCTACCGCATGCATTTTGACAGCAGCCGTCCCTTCGAGCGGCATCCCATGCTCTAAATTGCCTAATTTAGCCGCCATGGAACAGTTCATCGTATCGGCCCGGAAATACCGCCCGCAGAATTTCTCTACGGTAGTGGGACAGTCGCATATTACCACCACGCTCAAAAACGCCATCCGGAACAATCACCTGGCGCATGCCTTCCTGTTCTGCGGCCCCCGAGGTGTGGGTAAAACCACCTGCGCCCGCATCCTGGCCAAAACGATCAACTGCGAAAACGTATCGGCAGAAGGCGAAGCCTGTAACCAGTGCCACTCCTGCGTTTCTTTCAACGAAGGCAGTTCGCTCAACATCCACGAGCTGGATGCCGCCAGCAACAACTCGGTGGACGATATCAGGGCCCTGGTGGAACAGGTCCGTTTCGCGCCCCAGGCAGGCAAGTACAAAGTGTATATCGTGGATGAGGTGCATATGCTCAGCACCAGCGCCTTCAACGCCTTCCTGAAAACACTGGAAGAACCGCCGCACTACGCCATCTTTATACTGGCCACCACCGAAAAGCATAAGATACTGCCCACCATCCTGTCGCGCTGCCAGATCTTCGACTTCAAACGCATCACCACCAACGATACGGTGGAGCACCTGGATGAGATCTGTGAGAAAGAACAGATCCAGGCAGAAAAAGCGGCGCTGCAGGTGATTGCACAAAAAAGCGAAGGCTGTATGCGCGACGCGCTCAGTATCCTCGACAAAATTGTGAGCTTCACCAACGGGGAACTTTCTTACCAGAATACCCTGGAACACCTGAACATCCTGGATGCCGATTATTATTTCAGGCTGATGGAAGCCATGCTGCAGCAGGACCTCAGCGGCGCCATGCTGCTTTTCGACGACATCAACCGCAAGGGTTTTGAAGGCGACCTTGTGCTGAACGGCTTTGCCGAATTCATCCGCAACCTGTTGCTGAGCAAGGATGAAAAAGTAGCCACGCTGATGGAAGTGGTGGAAAGTTTCCGGACAAAGTATGTGGCCACCGCTACCAAAACCAGCGCGGCTTACCTGGTAAGCGCCCTGAATATTCTGGCCGAATCCGAAATACAGTACAAACAGGCCCGCAACAAAAAGCTGCATGTGGAGCTCACGCTGATACGGCTCTGTTACCTGCAGCAGGCCATCGAAATGGTGCAGGAAAGCGGCGCGCGCAAGCTCACCGATACACGCCCGCTTAATTTTCGGGTACTGCAGCCTGTTATATACCAGCCGCCAGCCACGGCAGTTACAACTGCAGCCCCGGTCGGCCGCGAGGCTGCGGCGCCGGTTCTCTCACCCGCACCCCTACCCGAAAACAAGCCGGCCGCTACAACGCCGGCTGTGCAAGGGCCCGCCGCCGCACAGGGCGCCGTTTTGCTGGTAGAGGAAAAACTGATGGTGGAGAAAGAAAAAACGGCTGGTGGCAAACTGGGCTCCCTTGCAAAGATCCGGCAGCAGTTCAGCAAAAGCGTGCAGGAGAATGAGCAGCCGGCCATCGCCCTTACAGAAGAAGCCCTGCAACTGGCCTGGAAGGATTTTGCCGCCAAATTGCGACAGGAAAAAAACCCGGCTGTACAAAGCTTTGAACAGGTATCCCTGAAAATCGACGACCACCAGTCCTTCACCGTGGTCAGCGCCAATAACCTGGAACAAAAATTCATCGACGGAGAAAGAATACCGTTGGGTGAATTCTTACAACAGCGTTTCCGGAACCGTTACCTGAATTTCCAGGTCATTGTGGAGTATCGCGAAGACCTGCAGGTAAAAACAGACGCCCCGCTGAACAGCCGCGAACGCTACCAGTTGCTGGTGGAACAATACCCGCTGGTGAAGGAGCTGAAAGACCGGCTCAGGCTGGAACTGGATTATTGACCAGTTTCGGCGCCATCCAGGCCAGCAAGGATGCAAATTCCTGCATGCAGGCCCGTTCCAGGTATTCGGTTCCAATCCCAATAACGGTGAACAACAACCGCAGATCGCCTTCGATATAGCTGTTGCCGTGAAAATATTGGAGATCGGCCTCTACAAATTGCTGCAACTTCTCTTTTTTGTCCGCATCGTGATCAGACCATTCGCGCGAAAGCAACTGAGTCAGTTCTTTTTTCAGCATTGCCTCGGCTGATGACCTGAACGCATCAAGCATTTCCTGCACTTCTGCGGTAAGCATGGAAGACCTTGTCCTGGCCGGTTCCAGCGCTTCATCCACTTTTTGGGCAGCAGCCTGCAGGGCAGCTTTTTCCGCTGCGAGGGTATTATAGGCCTCCACCCTTTCCGCCAGGCCGGCTTCTTCTCCCCGTTCCGCCGCCATCTTATAAAACAACTGAAAAGTCCGTTGGTCAAATGTCGCCAGTTCTTTTTCCAGCCTTTCCCTGTCCTGCTGTACCTGCTCCAGTACCGTTTGTATTTCCGCCAGTTCCCTGCGCCTGCCATCGAAGTCAAAGCTTTCTGTTTCAATCTGCCGGGCCGCAATGGCTTCCAGCACCTGCGCATCCACCATGGCGGCGGTAATGCGGTGGGGCAATGCGGTAGCTTCGGTAGTGAAGAGCGTTTCAGGTGTAAGAGTTTCCATCGCTGTTTCGTCTTGAGCGAGGCCGGTTGCTGTATTGGCGGGCATCCTGCCTGCGAAGCAGTCGTTGAACAGCGCCGGATGCTTTTGAACTGCATCCTGTTGCTCCCACCAGTGCGTCAGCTCTTTTTCCTGCATCAGCATTTTTCCTTCACGGGACACGCCGGCTTTTTCATATACATGACTTGTCATTTCTTGCTGCAGCCTGCCTGCGTCGCGGAAAAATGTCCATGCGCTGGGCTGGTCCTCCGCTTCATTCATGTCCAGCGCAGCAAGCTGCGCAACCCGGTCTTCTGTATTGGGATGCGAAGCCCACTGGTCGCGGTAATTGATCCGCAGGAATTGTTTGAAGCCCTGGCCACTTCCGGGTCTGCCCGCAAAAAACTGCTGCATGGCATAAAAGTTATGACTCACCTTGTCCTCCGACAGCCACTGGTTGTTCAGGTCGAGCGTTTGCTGGTAGGCGCCGCCGGCGACAGGTAATTTTTCAAGCGCCGAGGTCAGGTTATTGCCGCCCGAAACAGCAGCCGCCACCGCATCGGCATGGAACTCCATTTCGCGCGAAAGCCGGCTGTAGCCCTTATTCACGAAGCGGAACATTTGCCGCAGCACATACTGGATGGCCTGTACAATGCGTACCGTAATGCTGGCGAAAAAAGCGAAATAATTGCTGATGGTAGCCCATCCCTGTAAAAACTTCGCATAACCCTCATTGTCATACAGCATGTTGTAAATGACGTGGTTTACCTGGTACACGAAGCTGCCCAGCTTCATGCTGTCCTGCGAAAAATGGCCGAACTCGTGCGCCAGCACGGCTTTGAGCTCTCCCCTGTTCACACTGTTCACCAGGCCCAGCCCAATCACCAGGTTCTTGCGCACGGGAAAAAACATGCTCCAGAAACTGGAATCATAAAATACCGCCGCATTCACATCAGCAGAAACATAAAGGTGCCGGGGCTTGCTGGTACCGACGGCAACGGCCAGTTCGTCCACCAACGCGAACAGTTCGGGCTGGTCTTCCCGCCGCAGTTCCAGGTAATCGGAACGGTCGGTGCGCTTCACCGAAAAAAGGAATTTGATAAGGAAAAAAAACACCATCGCCCCAAGGCCCATGAGGCCCAGTCCCAGCATGAGGGTCAGGAAACGGGGCAGCCGCACTATGAGGGCGCCGCCCAGGAATACACAACCCGAGGCCAGGAAAAAACCTGCGGCAAGCAATACAATATATACGAGGACAAAAAGCAGGATCCTGCCAACCACCTGCCAGGCTTCACGGCGGAATTGCGGGCTAATCAAAACCATTTTTTTATTCATACGGAATAGGATTCAGTGCGATAAGATAGTGATTCAATCCTGAAAAACAAATTCAAGCGCTACCTTTGCGCTCCATGAATCAGCCATTGCCCCACGACCGGGTGCTGCCGTTCGGCGAAGGGAAACAGAGCAAGAAGGAACAGGTGGCGGAGATGTTCGACCGCATTGCTTTCCGGTACGACTTCCTGAACCGCTTCCTCAGCGGCGGCATAGATGTTTACTGGCGCCGCAAAGCCATTGCCGAATTGCGCGCGGTTGCCCCCGGGCATATCCTCGACGTGGCTACCGGCACTGCCGATCTTGCCTTGATGGCCATGAAACAACTCCGCCCGGCAAAAATTACGGGCATCGATATTTCTGCCGGCATGCTGGAACTGGGTCGCAAAAAAGTGGCGCGGGCCGGCCTGTCCGAAAGCATCGAACTGCTGCAGGCCGACAGTGAAAACCTCCCCTTTCCCGATAACCAATTCGATGCCGTAATGGTGGCTTTCGGGGTCAGGAATTTCGAGCACCTGGAAAAGGGGCTGCAGGAAATGTTGCGGGTGCTGCGTCCCGGTGGCAAACTGGTGGTGCTGGAATTTTCCAAACCCCGCCAGGCTGTTTTCAGCAGGCTCTATCAATGGTATATGCACATCGTAACCCCAGGCATCGGCGCCATGATTTCCCGGAACAAAGAGGCCTATCGCTACCTCAACGATTCCGTAAAAGCTTTCCCCGAAGGGGGAAATTTCAGGGCCATCCTGGAAAAGAACGGCTGGTCGGCCAGCCGGGTAAACCCCCTGAGTTTTTGCATCGCTACTATTTACACCGCGGAAAAACCCAAAAACCTGTTATAAACAACCTGATACACAATTATTTGGGTTTTTGGCCGTTAATTTGATAAAGAAGCGCTAACCAAGTTATTTTCAGTAAAACCTGCAGCTATTGTCCCAGTTCTACCTATGTTTTTATTTCTTTCAGCGCGTAAACTTTTTGCACTCCTCTGTTTCCTGGGTTTAGCAATGGGAGCTTCTGCCCAATTGCGGGAATCTGTGAACCTGCCCGACAACGACGATAAATGGTATCATATCGGCATTGTGGTGATGGGCACGGTGAACCGTTTCCAGATCAGCCAGCACCCCAATTTTCTTGCTTCCGATACCGTCATGGTAAGCAACCCCAACAACAGCTTCGGTTTCGGCATCGGCGGCATGCATACGTTCCGCCTCAGCAACCGCTTTGAAGCCCGGGTAGTGTTTCCCCAACTGCTTTTTGTAAACAAGTCGATCAACTACCACCTCAGTTATCCCGATGCCGGTAAGGAAGAATCGGCCGTGATGGACCAGCAGGTGGAATCCATCCTCCTGGGTGTGCCCATCCAGCTCAAACTGAAATCGGACCGCATTGGCAATTTCCGGGTCTATATGATGGGCGGCATCAAATTCGAAACCGACCTTTCTTCCAAAGCCAATGAGCGGAATGCCGACAAATTTGTGAAACTGAAGAAAAGCGATTTCGGCATCGAAGCGGGGATCGGCTTTAACTTCTATAACAAAATGTTCATCCTGTCGCCCGAGATCAAGATCAGCAACGGCATCAGCAATGTGCACGCGCGCGATCCCAACCTGAAGTTCTCCAATGTGATCGACAAGATCCAGAGCCGCCAGATCATTTTCTCCCTCATTTTTGAAGGCTGATCGCTGAACCGGTCTTCGCGAGGTGGTACATATAAGGGCTTTATTTCATAGATTCATGGAATCAATCGAAGTCCATGTTACTACCTATCAGCGACGACAACAGCGACCGCCACAGGACGCCCTATATTACCTGGGGACTGATCCTGCTCAATATATTCGTCTTCATTTTTCTGCAGGGATGGGGAACCAATGAGGCTTTCACCTATTCTTTTTCCGCCGTACCGGCCGAGATCCTGAACAATACCGATATTATCACCGAGCCAAAAACCATGCGGCACCTGGCATCAGGAGAAGTTTTCCAGATGCCCGGCCTGGGCCTTACACCCATCCCGGTGTATGCTACCCTGTTTACCTCCATGTTTATGCACGGCAGCATTGCGCATATTGGCGGAAACATGCTTTATCTCTGGATCTTCGGCGATAACCTGGAAAACCGGCTGGGTCACCTCCGTTACCTGGTATTTTACCTGCTCTGCGGTATCATCGCATCGCTCTCGCATGTTTTTTTCTCCTATTTCACAGGGGCCGACCTGCTGGTGCCCAGCCTCGGTGCCTCCGGCGCCATTTCGGGGGTGCTGGGCGGATACCTGCTCCTTTACCCCACCCGCCGCGTCAACGCCCTGCTCGGCTGGTTCATCATCGCCATACCTAGTTGGGTGGCCCTGGGCATGTGGATCGTGCTGCAGGTCATCAGCGGATTCGGCGCCATCTCCGGCAGTTCCGATGGGGTAGCCTATGCCGCCCATATCGGCGGATTTGCGGCAGGGTTTCTGCTGATCAGGTTGTTCGACAAAGGAGAACCCACTCCGCCTGCAACCCGGCAGCCATTTGTGAGCCGCCGGCCGCGTTCCTGGTAAATAGAAAGGATTTATGGTAATTATTGCACCAATTGCAGTTTTTTTTGCAGATTGGAATGAAATTCCCATTAAATTAACCGGACCATAACGGTAATCGACCAGTTTTGCAGCCATTTGGGGATACCTTTAAAACCCTCCATTTCTAAGAAAACATAAACTATGGTATCTGTAATTATCCCTGTTTTGAATGAAGGAGCTACTATCCGTAAAGTGATAAAGATCATCAAACAAAGCAGCCTTCCCATGGAAATCATCGTGGTGGACGACAATTCCACCGACAACACCATTACTGAAGCCAGCAAGGAATCGGTGCGGATCATCACCAGCAGCCGGCGCGGGAAGGGACTTTCCATGCGCGAAGGCCTGCTGGCCGCCAAATACGATGTGGTGGTTTACCTCGATGGCGATATCGTCACCTACCCGCCCGATGTGGTGGACCTCCTGGCCAAACCCATCCTTGATAACGAAGCCGATTTTGTAAAATCCACGTTCAAACGGCAGGCCGGCCGGGTTACCCAATTGGTGGCTAAACCCCTGTTGAGCATACTTTTCCCCGATCTGAGCAACCTGGAACAACCGCTCAGTGGCATGATCGCCGCAAGAAAATCTTTCCTGGAGGGAGTGAGTTTTGAAAAAGATTATGGTGTGGATGTGGGGCTGCTGATAGATGTATACCGAAAAAAGGCCCGCATCAGGCAGGTCAATATTGGCAGGGTGCAAAACGCAATGCAGTCGCTCGAAGACCTGGGCAAAATGAGCAAGCAGGTAACCCGCACCATTCTTCACAAAGCGGATAAGCAAAGCCTGCAGACCCTGGGACATATCGACCTGATCAATCGCCAGATGGAATCGGCGGTGCTGGAGTCCATTGAAGAAATGGATAAGATGGTGTTGCTGGAGATGAATCACCTGGTGCTGAAAGGCCATTTCGGGGAAACGGCCGCGCGCGCCCTGGGACTCTCCGAAGGGTATGCAGCCATCCAGCAGTTGTATTCCGATCCCGTGGAAAGATTGACGGCCATCGCGGCGCTTTTTGCCGGCACCAGCCTGCCCGACCTGCTAGAGATCGGTGACAGTATGACCATACGGCCCGGCATCCGAAAAGTGATCGCCGAGTTACAGAAGCGTGGTTATACAGTGGGACTCATCACCGAGCAGTTCTCCTGCGTGGCCAACCACCTGAAAAATATGCTGGGATTCGATTTCGTACTGTGCAATACCCTGGTGCTGGATGAGGGCATCTCAACAGGAGAGATAGAATTTGCGCCTTTCTTTAAAAACGACACTGAGCCGGGCCGCTATGGAAAGGAACTGGCTTTTTCGCATATACAGGAACGTTTTAACCTCACTGCCGGCAATATCATTTACGTAACCGTCAGCCGCCTCGACCGCAGTTGTCTCGATGCTGCGGGCATAGGGCTGCTGCTGGAAGACGGCGACCTCGACCACCTGCTTGAGATGCTTCCGGGAAAACAGGTCAGCACTGGTCTGAAGGGGTTATCACCCAAAGTGAAACCCGCTTCGCTGGTGCTGCCGGCGGTGGTGCTCACGGCGGTGGGTGTGTTTGCCTGGCTGGGCTGGAAATCGGTTATGAAAAAGGCCCTGCCCGATCCATCAAATCTTGCAGAGCCCTGTATGAGTTAAATCTACACTTTTATTTATACCAGCATTCGAAGCGGTTCTTCCAGCAGGCTTTTTACGGTTTGCAGGAAGGCTGCGCCGGATGCGCCATCCACCACACGGTGGTCGCAGCTCAGGGTCACTTTCATGATATTGCCCGGAACCACCTGGCCGCTTTTCACCACCGGTATTTGCTGGATGGCGCCAATCGCCAGGATGCAACTGTCGGGCGGATTGATGATGGCAGTGAACTCATCGATGCCGAACATGCCCAGGTTGCTGATGGTGAAAGTGCTGCCTTCCCAATCGGCGGGCTGCAGTTTTTTCGCCTTAGCTTTTCCCGCAAAATCCTTCACTTCGGTGGCGATCTGCGCAAGTCCCTTCGTATCGGCAAAACGCACTACGGGAACCAGCAGCCCATCTTCAACAGCCACGGCCACGCCAATATTCACGTGGTGATTGGTGCGAATGGAATCGCCCATCCAACTGCTGTTCACGGCCGGATGTTTTTTCAGGGCGAGGGCCACAGCTTTCAGCACCATATCATTAAAAGATATCTTAACGGGTGCGGTTTCATTGATCTGCGCGCGGCTAGCCACGGCTTTGTCCATATCGATGGCCATGGTCAGGTAAAAATGCGGCGCGGTGAACTTGCTTTCTGCCAGTCGTTTGGCGATCACCTTGCGCATTTGGGAAACCGGCTTGTCTTCGAAGCTGACCTGCCCGGCAGGTGCTGCGGGAGCGACTGCCGGTTTTGCAGCGGCTGCGGCCGTAGCGGCTGCGGGTTGCGCGGCGCCCGGCTGGAAGCTTTCAATATCGGATTTCACAATGCGGCCACCGTCGCCGGTACCCTGTACCTGGTTGAGGCTGATGCCTTTTTCAGCGGCGAGTTTGCGCGCCAGCGGCGATACTTTCACGCGGCCGTTTTCTGCTGCGGCGGGAGCCGCCGTTGCAGTGGCTCCGGGAGCGGCACCTGTAGCGGTGTTCGACGCAGCACCGGCATCACCACCTGCCGCGGGAGCCGCCGCAACCGCGCCGCCACCGGCGGCTGCCTTGATGGCTTCCAGGTTCACTTTCCCTTCCTCCCCAATTACGCAGAGCAGGGCGTTCACCGGAACCTTATCACCTTTTTGAGCACCTATATATAAAAGCGTTCCGTTCTTATAACTCTCGAGGTCCATGGTGGCTTTGTCGGTCTCTACTTCTGCCAGCAGGTCACCTTTGCTTACTTTGTCGCCCACTTTTTTGTGCCAGGCAGCGATCACACCTTCGGTCATGGTATCGCTCAAACGAGGCATAAGGATCACTTCTTCCACCTTGCTGAGGTCGAGCCCGCCGGCTGCAGGGGCTGGCGTGGCTGCGGACGCTGGCGCGGGGGCGGCAGATGCGGCAGGTGCAGCGGGTGCCTGGGCTGAGTCGGCAGCCGGAGCCGGTGCCGATCCGCCTTTGGTCGATGCCAGCAGGCTGCTGATGTCTTCCCCGGCATTCCCGATGATGGCCAGCAGGTCGTTCACCTGGAGCTTTCCGCCTTTTTCGGTACCAATGTGCAGCAGGGTGCCGTCCTTATAACTTTCCAGGTCCATCGTGGCTTTGTCTGTTTCCACTTCCGCCAGCAATTCGCCCTTCTTCACCGGATCTCCAACCTTCTTGTGCCAGGCTGCAATCACCCCTTCTGTCATGGTATCGCTCAAACGAGGCATCAAAATCGCTTCTGCCATCTTATATGGGTATTTTGTTTTGAGATATTGAGAGGCCGAAATTAAGGCAATTTTATCTTTGTTCCATGCACATCAACAAAGCGACCTACCTGATCAGCAGCCCCGACCTGGAAAAATGCCCAGCAGCCGACCGGCCCGAATATGCGTTCATAGGAAGAAGCAATGTGGGTAAATCGAGCCTGATCAATATGCTGACCCAACACCAGAAACTGGCAAAAACTTCCGGCACGCCCGGCAAGACCCAAATGATCAACCATTTCAGTATTTCCAGTTCCGAAGAGGCGGGCGGCAAAGCCAGCGATTGGTACCTGGTAGACCTGCCGGGTTATGGATTCGCCAAAGTGTCGCAGTCGCAGCGAAAGCAGTGGCACGCTATGATCGAAAACTACCTGCGTGGAAGAAAGAACCTCGTGATGGTATTTGTGCTGATCGACAGCCGGCACGCACCGCAGGAAATTGATCGCCGTTTCGTGGACCAGTTGGGAGAATGGGAAATTCCCTTTTCACTCGTATTCACCAAGGCCGATAAGGAAAACCAATCGATCGTGGCAAAGAATGTAAAATCCTTCCTGGCCGATATGCGCAATACCTGGGAATTCCTTCCTGCTCACGTGGTCACCAGCGCGGTGAAAACCCAGGGAAGACAAAAACTGCTGAAAATGATCGGGGAAATGAACGCCGATTTTTACGCTGCCTGAATCTGGTAAAGAAGACTTATTTTACATATATCAAAACAGCGATATGAAAAAAAGCCTCTTCCTGCTCCTCTGCGTTTGTTGTTTCCTGTTTACCCGCGCCCAGCAAACAGGTTACCCTGCCGATGTTGCCACTGCACTGGAAACCATTAAAACCAATGTATTCAAAACCGGCTGGCAGCACCTCGTGAGTTTTGACGAAGTGAACAATGCCGCCGTGAATGTGAACCGGCATACCGAATACATGATTTTTTACGTGTACGACAACAGCAATCACCCGGCCCCTAAATTCAAGGCCTACCTGATGACCGCCAACCAGGAAATGAAGAAGAAATACACTGCGAAACCTGATGACATCGGGCAACTGGGAACTGCGCGCATCCAGCAACTCAAATTCAAAACACGCAATTTCGACAGCGAAGAAGGTGCCACTCGCCCCGTGAAGATCGAGGCGGATCCCAAAGCCACCGTTTATGTTTTCTACCGCAACTAGTTGACCACCTTATTGGCGCAACTGCTGCTGGCAAAGGCTTCGGGCTTGGCTTTGAAAGCAAATCCCATACCCAGGATATAGCCCATGGCTTCCTTTAGGGCATCGTTGCTTTTAAAGTGCGGATTGGTATTGATATCGGCATGAACTTCCATGTCCACATTGTATTCGGTGAACAGGTTGCAAAGCTCATACGCGATCTCGATGCTCCTGGCTACTTCCACCAACATCCTTTCCTTGATGCTGTACTTCTGCCGGGTCTTTTCATTGTGGATGAACATAAATCCGCCATGCCCTTCGCGCAGGAATACAATGACAGTGGCAAATTCAGTTTCGGATCCTTTGACCTGGGAATCGGTACCAATACAAACCTTGAGGTGATAGCCATTGGCGGTTTCGCGGCTGATGGCTCTTTCTACGGCGTCGCGGATCGGACAGTCGATCGGGTCGCCGTTAAATTTTCTCCATAACATAAAAATGGGTTTTCGTAAGTTACGGAAAAACCAGCATACAAAACACAATTCTCCTTTCGGTTAGTATTGACCGGTGCTGAGCAAAACCAGGGTGCAGGCTTCCTGTGGATAAATCTGGTGCTGCCTGGCAAGATCCTCAAGCTCTTCATTCTCGGCGCCGGGGTTAAAGATGATGCGCTTCGGTTTCAGACTGATAATATAGTCATAATATGCGCGCTGGTTTTCCGGGGAAAGATATAGGGTTACCGTATCGATCCCTTCCAGCGGCCTGGCTGCCGTTTGTACGTCTACATCGCCCACCTGTACCGCGCGGCGCCCGATGGCTTCCACCGGGTGTCCCAGGCTGCGCAGTTTGTTCACCGCCAGGTAACTATAACGGGAAGGATTATTCGAAGCGCCCAGTACCAGTGTTTTTTTCTTTTCCTGCATATATGATTTGTTTAGTATGGCGGGCATTCCAGCAAACGCTGGTATTTCGATGCCGTCACCGATCTGGCGGGACGGATCACGATAGCAATATAACCACCGCCGCTGGCCATTTTGGTTTTACTAAAAAGATTACCCAGGTTATGAAAACCGATGAGCAGCGGCCCGGCCTTGCCGGCGAGTCCCACCCAAAAGCGGTTCTGGTAGTTGTACTGTACCGGCATGTATACGCCCCAGCGCCTGGTTTCCCAGCGCGGCGTGAGCCGGAACAGGTTGATGCCTTCCTGGTAAAGCCTTTGTTTTCCCAGCAGCGGAGAAACATTAATGCTCAGCTCGGCATTCAGGTAAAAGTTCCCGGTGAGCCAGCGGTCCAGGTTCAGCACCAGCCGCGCCGGACTGAATATTTTGTAATCGCCGGGCGCGGGATAACTCAATGGCAGGATGGTGGACAAGGAATCAGTAAAATCGGCTACACTGCTGATGGTGGAATCTATGGCATTGTCGAGCATGCGCACGTTCACGCCTGCTGAAGGAACAGATCCCTTCCGGCTGTCGACCCCATAGCGGTATTGCCCCCAGCCCAGGTCGAGCACAGAGGCGCTGATCTTCCAGTCGTAATCGTAATAGGCCTCGTCGGCCTCAAAAGGAGAAACAATGTCCTGCGGTTTGATCAGCAGCTCAAGACCCACATCCATACTGAATCCTGTGCGTGTGGCTTTCAAAAAATCAACGGTATTGGCCGAGCCGCTCTTATTGTCATCGAGATAATCAAAATTGGAGGAATAGCCATAGATGAGGTCGCCGCCGTTAAGGTAGTATTCCTTCCCTTCAGCCTCTACCTGTGTGGTGTGGCTGATGTTGCGCAGGTCGGTGCGAAGTCCGGCCAGTCCGCGGTTGATCTTCGCCGTTAGTCCGCCATTCAGGCGGAAAGCAGGCCGGTCGATGAGGGTCTGGCCATAGGAAAGATAGAACTCCAGCAGGTTGCTGCTGCTCAGTTTGCCATCATAAGGGCCCGTACCTTCATTCATACTGAAAAAAGAATAGGCCGAGGTAATGGTGTCGGCATAATTGTATTCGCTGGTACTTATGTTGGCGAAGCTGCGGATATTGGCGCCCAGCGCAATGGCGCGGGTACGGCCCCAGGCCACGCGGGCGTTCAGCAGGTTGAGGTTGGCCTGCGACCTGCCGTTCCGGGCAAACTGTCCATTTATGAAACTGTATTTGGACGCGGCAGGAGAAGAGAGCAGCGAGTAATCGTATATCCGCACGGCGTTGGTCTGGTATTTTGCCTGGATACCCGCAACGGTAACATCCCAGGAGTAAGGCGTGTTCAACATGGAAGCCGGATTGTTGGACACACCCAGCGATCCCGCATAGTTGGATCCCTGTATGGCATGATAGTCCTGCGCTCCAAGCCGGCCCACCGCCAGGCATATTCCCATTATCAAAAACACTCGCTTCATGTCAAAAAGGTTGTCCGTGCGTCTGGCGCACCAGGTACCGCGAAACCGCCGGCAGGCGCCTGCCGGTTTCTACCAGCAATTTACTCAACATCGGGTCGCCAAAACAATATTGTATCATCCTGCCGGCCCGCAGGCGCGTGGCAAATTCGGCTGACCATTGGCGTTGGTATTGCTTTTCCATCTCAGCCCTGCCCAGCTCCTGTTTCAAAAAACGGTCGGCCAGCGTGGCCGCTATTTTTGCTGCATGCAGGGCCATGCTCATGCCGTTGCCGCAAAGCGGTGTGATCAGGCCAGCCGCATCGCCCACCATCAGCACATGGTCTTCTACCCTGCTTTTGAGAGCGAAAGAAATTTGCGAAATGCTGACCGGTGCTTCCATCAGGAAATCGGCTGCCGACCAGATCTTTTTCAGCCAGGGATTGCTGCACAATATTTCCGATTCCATGCGCGGAATGCTGTTATTGCAACGTCCCAGGTTGCTGGCTCTTGTAAGGTAGCAAAGATTGAACCGATCCTCTTCCACGGCAGAAATTCCACAGTACCCGCCCGGGAAATTGTGCAGGGCGATCCTGTCTTTCGGCTGGTCGCAGCGGATATGGTACTTTATCCCAACAAAATGATTCAGCTTATTCGGCTTCGCCAGCGCAAAGGGTCTTTTCCATTTCAGGTCGAGGTTGCTGCGTTTGCCAAAGCAGCCCAGCACCGTGGTTGCTTCTATGGTGTGGGAGCCGGTTTTCAAAAAATGCATATTGTTGCCGAAGCCGATCTCTTCCACTCTTATTCCTTCGAGCAGGTCCGCACCCGCTGCGCGCGCCTGCGCGGCAAGCGCAGCATCCAGGCGGTAACGGCTGACGCCAAAGCCGCCGGGGTCCAGCGGCATTTCGAGCGAAGCGCCGTTGGGAGCGGTTACCTGTAACCGTGAGATCGCCGGTATTTCAGGCGGATCGACGCAAATGCCCAGGCTTTGCAGGAAGGGGCGGCTCTCTTCGCTGATGTATTCCCCGCAAACACGGTGAAAAGGATAGTGGTTTTTCTCCAGCAGCACTACCCGGTGTCCGCGCGATGCAAGCAATATGGCGCCTGCAAGTCCGGCCAGGCCGCCACCTACTATCGCCGCATCATATTTCAGATCCTGCCGCATCCGCATCCTGTTTTTTGTATTGAATCCGCCATCGAAACGCCCATTCCCACTGAACGGTGGCTCCGGGCAGGTTTGCCTGCTGCAGGATCTTTTCCCATTCCGCTTTCCGGAAACCGCGCAGCACGGACAGCGGCGCATCGTTCTTTACCAGCGCCGACCTCGAGAACAAACCTGTGATCAGCCGGATAGAATAATAAGCCAGCGGATGCCGGTGCAGGTCGTTGACAAAAAATCCCAGCCGGCAATGGTCTGCCATCCAGGCCATCTGCTCCGGCAATATTTCGCTGCCAAAATGATGACAAAACAAAGAGGAAAAAATAATATCGGGAGGGCTGGCGGACTGCAGTTGCCGGTAGTCGCCGGTATGAAAAACAATGTCGGGATAACGCTCCTGTGCATAGGCCACGCATTCGGGATTGATATCGATTCCCGTACAATGCACGCTGCGACCGGTTTTCAGCGCCCATTGCCTGATGGCTTCCAGGTTATCGCCACCGCCGCTGCCGATCTCACAAACGGTGAACGCGCGTTGCTCTCCCGCCAGCAACCGGGTGGCCTTCAGCGTAAGCGCGTGCCCGCCCAGCCAGGAATTGATGGTATTGAGCTCCTGCATATTCCGGCGGATCTCTTCAAAAGGAATACCCGGCTGATCGAGCCATTCCAGTGCGGCGGATCGTTTCTGCCAGTTCAAACCGGCGCCGCCTCCAGGCAGCAGGTCTCCATGGTGAGCCCGGGTCCGAAAGCAGCCAGCAGCAGGGGTCCCGCCATGTTGCGTTTGAGCATTTTTTTCAGCACGAATAAAACAGTGGGGCTCGACATATTCCCGTATTCCCGCAACACTTCAAAAGCAGGCTGCAGTTCTTCCCTGGCAATGCCCAGGCTGTCGGCCACTGCTTCCAGTATGCGCTTTCCACCGGGATGGATGCACCAGCCTTTGATGTCGCCAGCCCCGGCACCATAACGTTGCAGGGCACGTTCCATAAAGGGACGGAAATCGGCCTGGATCAATTCCGGCACATAACCACTCAGCGACATGGCAAAACCGGTTTCACCGATTTCCCAGGACATATCCGATTTGCCGGCGGGTTGTACTTCGGCATAAAAGCCCCTGATGGCGCGGCCCTTCCCGGAAGCAGCCTGTAGCAAAACGGCGGCTGATCCATCGCCGAAAAGAAGGGACGATGTAATGTTATCGGGACTCGGAATTTTCTGGAAATGCAGGGTGCATAGCTCGGTGCAAACCAACAGCACCCGTGCACCGGGTTCGGCGCGGCAAATGGCGTCGGCCTGTTTCAATCCGTGTATGGCGGCATAACATCCCATGAAATGGATGCAGGAGCGGTTGGTCCAGCGCGGAAGGTCGAGCAGCTCCATCAGCTCCAGTTCAAGTCCCGGTGCGCTCATGCCCGTACAGCTCACGGTGATGAGGTGGGTGATGTCTTTTTTGTCCATGCCCGCCTGGTCGAGGCATTGGCGGATGGCCTGCAGCGACAGCGCCGGCGCCTGCCTGCGAAACACCTCCATGCGCTGGCGTATACCCGGGAAAGGTTCCAGTGATTCCGCCGCAGGATAGAATTGCCACTGCGCCGGGGGCAGGCTGTAATCGGGTAACACGGAATAACGGGTATCAATACCCGAATGGTGGTATAAAAAAGACAGTTTTCTTTTTTCCACCGCATCGAGGGCGAATACCTTTTCCATGAAAAACCGGATGTCTTCCTGCCGGTGTTTGTAAGCCGGCACCGCTGTACCTATGGCGAGGATCTCAGTCAATGAGTTTCCAGATTAGGATGAAAAGAAACCCGGCATTAGAGCAAATGGCAGAAACCAGGTTCATTCGCATCAGGTGATCAAAATCGGCTGCCGCCGCATCCTTCCACACGGCTCTTGTCCACCGCAGAAAATAAAACAATACCGGCAGAAAGAACAACATCAGCCAAAGGAACCGGTTGAGTTCCAACTGAAGAGCAAAATGCAATCCGAGTGCCAGGAAGGCCAGGTTGAATAACGCAAATGAAAATATAAAAGTTGCTTTGGTTCCCAGCAGCAGGCTCAGGCTTCTTACACCATCGCGCCGGTCGGCCTCGTGCTGGTACACCTGCGTGAGCGGGTAGGCGCCACCAATCAGCAAGGAGCTGGCGAAGGCCCCTGTTACCGGGATCCGGAGGCTGTGCTGGTAGTGGGCTGCATGATAAGCAAGTGCAAATACGAGGGCGCCCTGGCAGGCGCTTACCACCAGGAAGCCCAATACCGGGTATTTTTTCAACCGCCATTTCCGGCTGCTGTAAGCCCGCGAGGCGAGGATATAAACCGCTGTTCCTGCTGCGAACCAACTGCTCACGAGGAAAGAAAGGACGATGGCAATGATGTCCATCGCATTCACCACCTTCAGCAATTCCTCACCAGGTTGCAGGGGATGGCGGATGCCTCCCACCGGGCCGGTATCGCGGTCCATGTACCCGTTGTATCCGTTGCTGGCAGGGAAAACCAGCAGGTACAGGATGGCGCCGGCAAGAATGGCCCGCGGCCAGTCTGTTTCGATCACCTGGCTCAGGGCAAACAGGTATACGGGCAGCAGGAAAAAGGAAAAGGGAAAACGAAGCAATTGTATGGTAGCAGCTTGCAGGCGCATTTCGGCTACACTTAATAGTCATATTCCCTCCTGAACATGTTCATCCGCAGTCCCAGGCTGAACATGGTGGTGTTTCGCGTGAGGCTTTTGTCATCAGGCACTTTGTAATTTCTTACCTGCACCACACCGTCGATGAACAGGTTTTCCAGGATCTCATAACCCACCCAAAGGCTGGCATTTACGCCAGTGGCCTTGCGACCCTCGCCGGTGGACCATCCATAATCTTTGGGACGGTCGCGGTAATCGCGGAAGATATTGCTGCCGAAGTCGATGCCGGCAGAATCGAGCCCCTGCTTCCACCCGATGATTTTGCCCTGGATGCTCAGTTTGGGAATAGGCTGGTATTTCACGATACCGATCAGTTCCATAAAATTGGCTCCCAGCGGATGCGCCAGCGGCTGGTTATAATGAGAATAGTTGGCTACGCTGTCGTAGTGCGAATACGTAAAAGGACGCGCCATATTGTATTCACCCTGCAGGTCGAGGTTTTTGATGCCGAATGCGTCGATGTATTTGCCCCCGAGCTGTATGCCGTACTTATTGCCCCACCATTTGTCGCCGCCCTTCATCTCACTCAGTTTAAACTCGTCGAAAAGCAACTGCGAATACAACTGCACTTTTTTCGCAATATTGGCTTTCAGGTCCAGTCCCACATTGGCATTGTCGGCGCTGCCATTCTGCTGCTCGATGGAGCGCAGGAAAATAACCGGCACCAGGTAACTGAATTCAAAATGATTTTCCCTGCCAAAGATCACCGATTCAAAGAGTCCCACATTCAGCCACCTGGTAGCCTGAATGCTGAGGTGATGTACAGCGCCGTATTTCTTATCGAGCAGCGTGTTTCCCGGGTTCACCGGCTCCATAGGAGTCAGCTCCATAAAGAGGCACTGGTAATTCAATTTCCAGATCCGGGCGTCGAGTTTCAGGAAAAGATAGTTATTGGAGAAATCGCTTAAGAACAGGCTGCGGTAGCCGTTCCCGATAAAATTCTTATCGTATCCAAACTGGAACTGGATGTATTTCGTAACATTAAAAAAGATGGAACCGCGTGCATCGATATAATCGTAGCCGGTTTTTTTGAAGGTCTTGTAAAAGCCCGCTCCCGGCACGGCATGAAAACTGTCTTCGAACTGCCGCACGTAAAAGGGGTCTTTTTCCTGGTTATCGGTAATGTAAAAATCAAACCCGATTTTTTTGGCGATAAGACCCCTGCCGCGGGCGCCCTTGCTATTAACATAGAGGGTTTCATCCGTACCCGATTCTTTTCCCAACTGGAACTGGAATACCGGGTTCACGGAAAAGAAAAAATCTTTTTTATCAACCAGTATGAGATCGGATTTTACGGGATAGAATACTTTTAAAAAAGGCTTACGGCTCGAGAAGGATTCCCGCGAACCGGTTACCCATTCGTAGTTGTTCATGAGTGCGTCCTGGATATTGTAGGCATCCACCCGGCTGAAGCTTTCCGTGGAGTCGACCCTTTCCAGTGCCCCCACCCAGCCTTTGCGGTCAAAGGGCTTCAGGTGCTGGAAGGAAAGGGCGCTGTCGCGGAAACGGATCTCCATCCGGTCCATCAGCCACTGGTGTTTGTATCCCTGGGGCAGGAGGGTGGACTGGGAAAAAACGAGGACCGGACAAATCAGAACGAGTGCGAACAGCAGTCTTTTTATACCTTGCATCGGTTCGAATATTTGATAGGATAATTGACAAATTATGCAAAATTACCTGATTAAGAACGCGCAAATAGTGAATGAAGGAAAGGTTTATGGCGGAGACCTGCTGATGCGCAATGGTGTAATCGAAAAGATAGGAAGCAATATTGAAGCCACGGGCGCCTGTACGGAGATCGATGCCGCGGGCCAGTGGCTGCTCCCGGGCCTGATCGACGACCAGGTCCATTTCAGGGAACCCGGCCTCACCCACAAGGCCACCATACGCACCGAATCGCGGGCTGCAGTGGCCGGTGGCGTCACCAGCTTCATGGAAATGCCCAATACACAGCCGCCCGTTTTTACCCAGGAACTACTCGAACAGAAATACGAGATCGGCCGCGCCAGTTCCCTGGCCAACTATTCTTTTTTCATGGGCACTTCGAACGACAACCTGGAAGAAATACTGCGTACCAATGAAAAAAAAGACCGCGTATGCGGTGTGAAAATATTCATGGGCTCCTCCACCGGCGGGCTGCTGGTAGACAATCCGCTGGCCCTGGAAAAGATATTCGGCAGTACGGAATTGCTGATCGCCACGCATTGCGAAGATGAGCGCATCATCCGGCGCAACCTGCAGGCGCTGGTCGACAGCGGCCGGCCCCTTACGGCGGCGGACCATCCCCTGATCCGCTCGGCAGAAGCTTGTTTTGAATCGTCTTTTTATGCCGTTCAGCTCGCCAAAAAATTCAACAGCCGCCTGCACATTCTTCACATCAGCACCGAAAATGAGTTGCAGCTCTTCGGCAATATGCTGCCACTTGCCGAAAAGCGCATAACCACGGAAGTGTGTGTGCATCACCTGCATTTTACCGCCGACGACTATGCGCAGTTGGGCAATCTTATCAAATGCAACCCCGCCATCAAGGCAGCGCACCACCGGGAAGCTTTGTGGAAAGCGCTGCTGAACGACCAGCTCGACATCATTGCCACCGACCATGCCCCGCATACCTGGGCGGAAAAACAGGAAGACTACCTGCATGCGCACGCGGGACTTCCCCTGGTGCAGCACGCATTGCTGATGATGCTTGCTTATGTGGAAGAGGGACGTATTTCTATAGAAAAACTGGTGGAGAAAATGAGTCACGCTCCCGCTACCTGCTTCCGGATCCGCAACCGCGGCTTTATTCGTGAAGGCTACCAGGCCGACCTGGTGCTGGTGAACAACAGCGAGTCAACACGGGTCAACAAACAAAACATCTATTATAAATGCGGCTGGAGCCCGCTGGAAGGAAAACAATTCCCGGCGGCTGTATCACACTGTTTTGTAAACGGGCACCTGGCTTTTGCCCATGGCCGGTTCGACGAAACCGTGCAGGGACAAAGGCTGCTTTTTGACCGCTGAGCTGTGCAATTGCGATTATCCTGCATCTTATTCGATTGCATTCTTTAAATTGACCACCCATGAACATCGATAAGATATCCCTGCAGGACCTGTCCATTTTTCACCCGGAAGAAGAGCAGTCTGTCTTCCACCGCCTCAATTACACACGTACCGTGGGCGGAAGGGAGTGGATGCTCAAATTTTTCCGCGAGCCTTTCAGCGAACGGGAAAAAATACTGCAGACCCAGGAGATCCTTAAGCGGATTGGCGCCTGCCTGCCGCAGTGGCCGGCTTCCATCAGCAATGGCACCATCATGGTCATGGCGCGGTTTTACGATGCACAGATCGATCCCATTCCTGCCGCCCATGCGCCGCTTGCGGGATTGCGTTACCGTCTTATCAACGGCCCCGATTTTTCCATGGTGCGTTACAGCATCGGCCATTTTGCAGATTTCGTGCGCGGTTTTAAAGAACTGATCAGCCTGCTGTCAACTCCAGATGCACCCGCACCGTTGAAAAACCTGCTCGCCCGGGCAGACAGCTTGCTGAAAGAAAACCTGCTGGACCAGTTGGCCGCTCATCCGCCCCAGGAAAAATTCGACCTCCATAAAGTGGTGTACTACGGGCATTTCCTGTTGTACCGCTTCCGGCAACCGGCCAATGAGCTGATGCAGCTTTTTGGAAAACTGGATGCCTGGTACGGAATGGCCAGGGCCGTGAGGGAACTGAATCTCTGCTTTCCGCATATACGGGATAGTGAGGATCCCTTTATCCGGGCAAACCGTCTCTATCATTTGTTGCTCCCGGCGCCCACGGCTTATGATATCGAGCTCGATCCTTCCAAAAACTTTCTTTTCCTGACCGGCGCAAATATGGCCGGCAAAAGCACTTTTATTAAGTCCGTGGGAAGCGCCGTTTACCTGGCCCACCTGGGTATGGGCGTACCCGCCGCATCCATGGAGCTCACGCTTTTTGAAGGCATACTCAGCAATATCAATGTAACCGACAATATTGTGAAAGGCGAAAGCTATTTTTTCAACGAGGTGCAGCGCATCCGCAATACCATTCTGAAAATAAACGACGACCGGAAATGGCTGGTGCTGATTGATGAGCTGTTTAAAGGCACCAATATAAAAGATGCCATGAAGTGTTCCCTGGCCGTGATCCAGGGGCTGGTGCGGATCCGGCATTCCCTCTTCATCCTGTCTACCCATTTATACGAAATTGGCGATGAACTGAAAGATCATCCGAATATCCTGTTCCGCTATTTTGAAACCACGGTGGCAGCCGAGCAACTCAGTTTCAGCTACCAGTTGAAGGAAGGCATCAGCAACGACCGCATCGGCTATCTTATTCTCAAACGTGAAAAAGTGCTGGACCTACTCGATAAACTATGATTATGTACAAAATTTTCGCTTCCTTCTTACTGCTAACCCTATTGCACAACCGAAATATTGCCCAGGCTCCCTCTTACGACCCAAACCTTGATGTCCAATCCTACCGGTTTGAACTAGCCCTGGGCGACCAGGACGACAGCCTGCACGGCAAAGCCGCCATCCGGCTGGCGGTGCGGGAAGCAGCCGACAGCTTCCACCTGGCGCTGCAGGAAGCCGTTAAAGGAAAAGGCATGACGGTTTCTTCCTTTGTGGTGAACGGTTCACCGCTTTCTTTCCGGCACGCCAACGGGCGCATAGGATTTGCCACCGGCGCAAAAGCAGGCGACACGCTGAACCTGGTGATCGAATACGCCGGCATTCCCGCCGACGGGCTTATCATCGGGAAAAACAAATTCGGCCACCGCAGTTTTTTCGGCGACAACTGGCCCGATCGCGCGCACCAGTGGCTGCCCTGCAACGACCACCCGGCAGACAAAGCCACGGTGAGTTTTCGTGTAACGGCGCCAGCCGCTTATAAAGTGATCGCCAACGGCCGTAAGATCCTGGAACTATCCGATGGAAAAGGAATGGCTGTTACTGAATGGGAAGAAAGCGCCCGCATTCCTGCAAAAGTAATGGTGATGGGACTGGCGAATTTTTCCATTGATTCCCTGGGAACGATCGACGGCATTCCCGTGAGCGCCTGGACCTATCCGCAGGATCGCGACAAAGGAAAAGAAGACATGTCACAGGCCGTGGAAATCCTTCCCTTTTTCATAAAAACGATTGGGCCCTATCCATTTGAAAAACTGGCCAATGTGCAGTCCACTACTATTTTCGGCGGCATGGAAAATGCAGGCTGTATTTTTTACGATGAAAATGCGGTGAAGGGAGGCCGGTCAATGGAAAACCTGTTGGCGCACGAAATTGCACACCAGTGGTTCGGCAATGGCATCACGGAAAAATCCTGGGCCGACTTCTGGTTATCGGAAGGTTTTGCCACTTATTTTGCCGATCTCTATGTTGAATCCAGGCACGGGGTCGACAGCGCGCGGCGATTGCTGGCGCAGCAGCGGGAATCGGTGATCGGCTTTTACCGGAAGCAACCGAAAAAAGCGGTGATCGACAGCCTGGAAACGAACAAGATGGCCCTCCTCAACGCCAACAGCTACCAGAAAGGGGCATGGGTGTTGCACATGCTCCGGCAGCGGATGGGAGACGATCATTTCAACAAACTCATAAAAACTTATTATGCCGGGTACGGTGGCGGAAATGCCGGCACCGAAGATTTCAGGCGGGCGGCAGAAGAGACCTGTGCTTGTTCATTGAAAGATTTTTTCGACCAGTGGTTGTACCGGCCGGGACATCCGCAGATGGAGATCCGGTGGAAGAGCAGCAAAAAAGAGGTATCCATCACCGTTATACAGCAGCAGGATGGTCCGTTTAAGTTTCCTTTGCGCTTGCGCCTGAAAAACGGCAGCCGGTTTACAACCGTCGATATTGAGCAGACTGGTGCTGCATCGAATACCATTGTTCGGCCCCGATTCAGGGTGAAAGAACTGGTGGTGGACCCGAATACTGCCCTGCTGGGTGAATGGAAAATAATTCCCGTTAAATAACCCTTTTTTCGGCTCTGCCTGTATGGTATTTTACAGGCATGTTAGTGAAAGTATTCGGCAGTGCGGTATATGGCATCGACGCCATCACTATTTCCATTGAAGTGAACGTGACAAACGGTACCAGCACATTTATAGTGGGGCTGGCCGACCATGCTGTAAAAGAAAGCATACTGCGGGTAGAAAGCGCCATCAAATCCAATGGCTTTTTCATGCCCCGCACCAAAGTGATCGTCAACATGGCGCCGGCCGGCATCCGCAAATCGGGCTCGGCCTTTGACCTGCCTATTGCCGTTGGCATACTTGCGGCTACAGAACAAATTGAAAACAGGCAGTTGCTGGAATCGCATGTACTTATGGGTGAGTTGGGCCTGGACGGCAGCATCCTGGCTATCAAAGGCGCCTTACCGATCGCTTTGAACACACGCAATGAAAATTTCAGGGGGCTGATAGTTCCGGAAATGAACGCCCGCGAAGCTGCGTTGGTGGACGACCTGGCAGTGTATGGAATGGGCCACCTGAAAGATCTTACCCGATGGCTGGAGGATCCTTCGGTTCTGCCTGCAACACGGCGGCAAATCGAAAAAACAGGGTCGCTCCATACGATGTTACCCGAGCCCGATTTTTCAGAAGTAAAAGGCCAGGAGCAGGTGAAGCGAGCGTTGGAAATTGCAGCAGCAGGCGGGCACAACGCGCTGCTGATCGGTCCGCCGGGTTCCGGCAAAACCATGCTGGCACGACGGCTCCCTTCCATTCTGCCACCTTTGACAAGAACGGAAGCACTCGAAACCACCCGCATCCACAGTGTGGCCGGTAAGAATCCGCCGGAAGGATTGATCAGCAGCCGGCCTTTTCGTTCCCCACACCATACCATTAGTGATATGGCCCTGGTAGGCGGCGGCTCCATTCCACAGCCCGGCGAAATCTCGCTGGCACACCACGGCGTCCTGTTCCTGGACGAGCTGCCCGAATTCCGGAGGGCCGTGCTGGAAGTGATGCGCCAGCCGCTGGAAGAGAGAATGGTCACCATTTCAAGGGCACACGCCAGCTTCGATTTCCCCGCAAACTTCATGTTGCTCGCCGCCATGAACCCCTGTCCCTGCGGCTATTTCAACCACCCCGAGAAAGAATGCCATTGCGCACCGGCAGCGGTACAGAAATACCTCAACCGGATCTCCGGCCCCCTGCTCGACCGGATCGACCTGCATGTGGAAGTAACACCCGTTGCTGTTTCAAGTTTGCAAAACAGCTCCTGGCAGGAAAGTTCCGCCACCATCCGGGAAAGAGTGGTGCAGGCACGGGAAATTCAGGAGAGACGCTTCCGGCAGGCGCCGGGCATTTTCAACAATGCACAGATGAATGCCCGGTTGACGCGGCAATGGGTGCAACCCGAACCGGCCGGAAAAAAACTATTGGAAACAGCGATGAAAAAACTGGATCTGTCGGCCCGTGCTTATGAACGCATTCTTAAAGTAGCACGTACTATTGCCGACCTGGCGGGGGAAGAAACCGTAATGCCAACGCATATTGCGGAAGCCATTCAATACAGAAGCCTGGACAGGCAGGCCTGGGGCATTTCGGTTTCTGCCTGATAGCGGAAAACACCGGGTATTGAAGGGCGCCGCTCTAATTGTTGAACGTTCCGAACCGGGGAGACGCTTTCAGCAATTTTACTGTAGGTGTATGGAGGATGATCGTTTCGGATGGGCGCCCGGTTTTCAAAGCCCTGAGGCGACGGCGCAAGGACTGGTACAATATCTTCCAGTCGAGCCGGAGGCTGGCGTTCCGCCCATAGTAAGCATCCCATTGCTGCAAATGGAACAGGGCGACGGCATCATCTGCCAACACTTGCTTAACTTTTATGCTGGCCATATCGACCAGTCCGGGTTTAAAAGCATAGCGGGCATAGTATCCTTTCAGGAGGGCAGCGCATCGTTCGTCGTCGCGCACACTGAAAGGCCTCGGACCAACCAGGCTCATATGCCCCAGCAGCACCTGCAGGAGCAACGGGAGACTTTCCAGGCCACTCAGTTGGAGGAAATTCCCCAGGCTGGTCTTTTCTTCCACGCCCCAGGCATTGAAACGGGTTGTCCGGAACCGAACGTAGCGAAAAGACTGTCCTCTTCTGCCCGTCCGGTGTTCCGAAACAAGTATGGTTCCGCGCGACCGGATCAGCACCAGCAAAGCCAGCACAGGCAACAGCCACCACAATACCAGCAATACAAGCACAGAGGTAATTGCCAGGTCCATCAGTCGTTTTTGAAACAGGAACCCCCGCGTCATAGCGTTCGTAACCGGATATAAGATCGATTTCATACTAATAAGGTCTCCAATTCTGACAAGGCTTTGGCAGGTTTCGTTGTACCGCCTCAACAAAAAAACAGCAGATGATGTTAGTATCTTTAAAAAGAATAGTTTAGCCAACATCATGAAAATTTTATTTCAATACCTGAAGCCCTATAAATGGTTGGTATTGCTCACTTTGTTACTCGCCGGTATCAATACCGGCTTTTCCTTGCTGGACCCGATCATTTTCGGCAGGATGAGCAAGATCGCTTTCGATTTCAGCAAGTATAGGGAAGCTGCCAACATGGATGGTTTTCTGCGCGATGTGGGCTGGCTGCTTTTGCTGTCCGTTTCTGTGGCAATGGTAAGCCGCATCGCCAAGGCCTTCCAGGACTATTTTTTCAACGTGATCACGCAAAAATTCGGAGCACGGGTTTTTACCGATGGCCTGCAGCATGCCATGAAGCTGCCTTTTCATGAATTTGAAGACCAGCGCAGCGGTGAAACCCTCAGCATCCTGCAGAAAGTGGAAACCGACACAGAAAAATTCATTTCAAACTTCATCAACGTGCTCTTTGGGGTCGTCGTTGGTATCCTGTTTGTATCGGTGTATGCATTTACCATTCACTGGTCCCTTCCCCTGGTATATTTTGGCGGCATCATTTTACTCACTATTATTACCAACCTGCTCAGTAAGCGAATCAAGCTCATCCAGAAAAATATTGTGTCGCAAACCACTTCCCTGGCCGGCACTACCACGGAATCCTTAAGAAATATAGAACTCATCAAAAGCCTGGGCCTTACCCGCCAGGAAGTGAGCCGGCTTAATAAAAACACCTATAAGATCCTGGGACTGGAACTCACCAAGGTAAAAAGAGTGCGCAGTCTCAGTTTCATCCAGGGCACTTTCGTAAACACGTTGCGACAGGTAATCCTTTTTATACTGATGTGGCTGATCTATCGCGAAAGCATGCAACCGGAACAACTGGTGACCATGCAGATCTTTTCCTTTTTTGTATTTGGTCCCCTGCAGGAAATCGGGAACATCATTCTTTCCTACCGCGAAGCCGAAGCATCGCTTAACAATTTCAACACCCTTATGAAAAAGCAGCCGGAGCCGCGGCCGCAACATCCCAAAACGATCGACGAAATCAAAGCGCTGCGATTCCAGGAAGTAAGTTTCCGTCATAAGACTGCCCAGCAGCACGCCATTCACAGGATCAGCTTCGACGTAAAAAAAGGCGAGACCATTGCCTTCGTGGGACCTTCGGGCGCCGGCAAAACCACGCTGGTAAAACTATTGGTTGGACTCTACCGACCGCAGGAAGGACAGATCTTTTACAACAACATCAACGAGAACGAGATCGACTACGAAGAACTGCGTTCACAGATCGGGTTCGTGACGCAGGATACCCAGTTGTTCAGCGGCACCATCAAGGAGAACCTGCTTTTCGTCAACCCATCCGCTTCGGACGAGGAAGTGCTGGATGCGCTGCACAAAGCCAGTGCGCAAAACCTGCTGGCAAGAGCGGAGAAAGGCGTCGATACCATGATCGGGGAAGGCGGCCTGAAACTCAGCGGCGGTGAAAAACAGCGCCTGTCCATTGCCCGCTCCCTCCTGCGCCAGCCCAGGTTGCTGATATTTGATGAAGCCACTTCTGCCCTTGATTCCCTCACCGAAGAAGAAATCACCCGCACCATCCGGAACATATCGGCACAACGCGAACAGATCACGGTGATGATTGCACACCGCCTGTCCACCATCATGCATGCCGACCGTATTTATGTGCTGGAAAAAGGAGAGATCGTGGAGACCGGAACGCACCAGCAGTTGCTGGAAGAAAAAGGCCTCTACTATGCCATGTGGCGACAGCAGATCGGTGAAAGGAAAGTAAGCAGTGTTATGCCCCTGGAGGTCAGCGTGGAAAACGCACCGTAAAACGGGCGCCCTCTCCCGGTTCAGAAACCAGGCTGATACTACCGTTCAGTTCGCTGACCAGCCTCTTTACAATGCTCAGCCCCAACCCCGTTGAACTTTCGCCGGCCGTGGGGCGCGCCGTCAGCGTTCCGTATTTTGAAAACAACCTGGCCTGGTCCTCTGCGGAGATACCCGGGCCCTCATCGCTCACATCGATGAAAAAAGCTGCTTCATCGTGGTATAAATGCGTACTCACCCTCGACTCTTCCGGGCTGAATTTAATGGCGTTCGACAAAAGGTTATCGAAGATCCGGCGAAACAGGTCCTGGTCTGTCATCAGGAAATGTGAACCCTGTTCCTGCCGGTACACCAGTTCTATTCCTTTTCCTTCTGCGATCATGCGGTGCCTTTCCGCGATATGCGCCAGGAAACGGCCAATATCTATTTCCTCCAGTTCAAGTTGCTCCTTCCCTGTTCCTTTTTTCTCGATCTCAAGGATCTGCCGGATCAAACGTTCACCTGTAAGCGCAGATTCGCGGATATTGTCAAGCGCCCGCAGCGGTTGGCCGCCCAGTTCTTTTTCCAGCAACTGGCTCCACATCTGGATGCTGGCAAAGGGCGATCCCAGGTCGTGCGACACAATACTGAGCAGGGAATTTTTTTCCTGGTTCAGCGTAACCAGTTTTTCTTTCTGCCGGTTGATCACCTGGTTGGTGTCGCGCAGTTTGCGGTTGGCCCTGCGGTAAACCAGCAAAAAAGCGCCCACCAGTAACCCGATGATGCCCGCTGCAACAGCCAGGTAACTCAGGTAACTGTTGCGGATCTTCTCCTGCTGCACGGCTGCCATCAGCAGGCGGTTCTGCTTGTCCTTTTCACTGGCATGAAATCTTTCCTGCATCTCTGCAATGGTGCGGTTGGAATGTTCGTTCACCAGGGCCGTATCGAGTGCATACCACCTGCGCTGGTATTCATAGGCCTTTTTGTAGAGGCCAAGCCTTTCGTGCAACTTAGACATCAATGCATAACTATCGGCCTCCTTGCTTTTGCTGAACAGTTCCTGCGAAAGCCGCAAAGCTTTGGCGGTGTATATCCTTGCCGAATCAAACTGTCCCAGTTCAATAAAACAGTCGCCCATATTAAGGTAGTCTATCCAGAAATCGGACAGTGGTGCGCTTTCCTGTTCGTGGCGCTGTTTGTTAAGCCGGAAATAAGTAAGTGCCTTATCGTATTCCTTCCGTTTGAAATAAACGTTGCCGGTATTGTTGTATACAAATCCAATGGTTTGGTACTGTTGGTATTTTTCACAAAGGCTGCGGGCAGCCGTCAGGAAATAGAGAGCACTGTCGGTGTTATTGAGAATATTATAGATCGCGGCAATATTACTGTAGCCCGATATGATGGAAGATATTTCGCCCCGCCTGGCGGTAAGGGCAAGGCATTCCATATACATATCCTTTGCTTTGAGGGGCTGTTTGATCTCGGTGTATACGATGGCCAGGTCGCTCAGGGCGCTGATTTCATATTCCAGGAAATGCCCTTCCCTGCTTAGTTTCAGGCCTGTCAGGTAATGCCGGAGCGCCTCGTCGTAGTTGCCGGAGAAATCGCTGTAAAGTCCCCTGAGCCGGGTAGCCAGGATTTTGCCGGAGGAATATCCGAGCTCCTGCGAATGCTCCTCGATGAAGTCGGCGTTTATCAGGAAAGAATCGAGTTTTTCTTCGGAGAAATCAATGCTGCGATCGTACAATGCCCGCAGGTATGCCGTATCAATAGCCTGTGCCCGGATGCATAGGGTAATGTGTAGTAGTGCAAGTATCGTTAAGCAGTATCTCAATCAATCGATCAGGTTGTTCCTGATCGCAAACTTTACCAATCCCACCGTATTCTGCACACCCAGCTTGGCGATCAGGTTCTTACGATGCGTTTCGACCGTACTAATGCTCAAAAACAGTTTCTGAGCGATCTCTGCGTTGCTGAATTCCTTACAGACCAGGCGAAGCACTTCCACTTCTCTCTTCGAAAGTATCTCGTTCACTTTCCTGTCTTCGATGGTGAGGGTATTCCTGAATTCGCCATTGCTCAGGATATCGATCTCCTTGCTGAAATACTGTCCGCCCGAGGCAACGGCCTCTATCGCTTTCACCAGTTCATCCACGCTTGCATTTTTCAACACGTATCCCTGCACCTCGTATTTCAGCAGCTTGTGCACATACCTCGTGCCCCTTATAAGCGTAAGGTAAATAACTTTCTGGCGTGGCCGCAGTTGCCGGATGCGGCGAATGAGTTCCTCCTCTTCCATATCGGGCAGATTCACGTCGAGCAACAGGATATCATCGGGAGAGAGATCAGGCAATTTGCCAAGCAGGTCATTGGCGTTTGAACTGGCACCCGTTACCTCTACGCTATCCTGTTTCTGCAATAACAAGGAGAGACCTTCAAGATACATTTCATGATCGTCGATAATATACACCCTGGTCATACGTCACTTTACGATTGGTTATAGAAAATCTCCTGTTGATTTTACGAAGATTACAAAGAAACTATTTTTTAATGTTTCTTTCAGGATTTTTCGATTTTCAATCGGACGCCTTCGATCTACAGCCGCTCTATGATACCTGCGATGCCCTGGCCTCCACCTACGCAGGCGGTCACCATACCATATTTTTTGTGCAGCCTGCCCAGGTCCTGCAGCACCTGGATGGTGAGTTTGGCGCCGGTACAACCCAGGGGATGCCCCAACGCGATGGCGCCCCCGTTGATATTCACTTTTTCCGGATCCAGTCCGGCCTCGCGTATAACCGCCAGCGACTGCGAAGCAAATGCTTCATTCAGTTCTATAAGATCCACCTGCTGCAGCGAAAGGCCGGCCTGTTTCAAAGCACGGGGAATAGCTGCCACAGGTCCTATGCCCATAATACGGGGATGCACACCCGCACTTGCACAGCTTACCAGCCGTCCAAGCGGCCGGAGCCCCAGCTCTTTCATCATCTGCTCACCCATTACAATCACAAAGGCGGCGCCATCGCTGGTCTGCGAGGCATTCCCGGCCGTGACGCTGCCGGCGGCGGCAAACGCAGGCTTCAGCCTGGCCAGCGCTTCCAGGCTGGTATCCGCACGCGGACCCTCATCCGTATCAACCGTGTAATTCTTTTTCTGCTTTTTGCCTTTGGCGTCGAGGTACACCTGTTCCACCTGCATGGGCAGGATGCCCCCTGCAAAATATCCCTGTTCAATGGCCCGGATCGCCTTCTGGTGGCTGGCCAGTGAAAAAGCATCCTGCGCTTCCCGGCTGATGCCGTATTCGCGGGCAACAGCCTCAGCCGTAAGCCCCATGCTCAGGTAATAGTCGGGCGTTTCTTTTGCCACACTGTAAGCCGGCACCGGTTTCCAGCCTGCCGTTGGCACCAGGCTCATGCTCTCCGTGCCGCCGGCAATGATGCAATCGGCCTGGCCACTCCTGATCTTGGCCGTGGCAATGGCAATGGTCTCCAGCCCGCTCGCGCAATACCGGTTCACCGTCATGCCCGGCACATCAATGCCCAGCGCCCGCACCGATATCATGCGCCCGATCTGCAGCCCCTGCTCCGCTTCCGGAACAGCATTGCCTACGATGAGGTCATCTACCCTGCCCGCCTCCAATTGTGGAACCGAAGCCAGCAGTCCCCTGATAAGGTCTACGGCCAGGTCATCCGGACGAACAAAACGGAACCCGCCTTTTTTTGATTTGGTAACAGCCGTACGGTAACCGGCAACGATATAAGCTTCCTGCATGGCAAAACATTTATAGTTGCATAGACAACTTTCTTCTTCAAATTTACGCGATAACCCGTGCCGGGGAAATAATTTTTTGCGAAATTGCGGCCAATGTATTCATTCCTGCGAAGCATACTTTTTCGTTTTTCTCCCGAGCCAGTCCACTATTTTTCCATGAACAGCCTGCAGGCGGCCTGCAGGGTACCGCTGCTGAAAAAACAATTGGTGGCGAAGTTTGCGCCGATGCGGGAGCTGGGGGCCGAACTGTTCGGGCTCCATTTCCGCAATCCCGTTGGGTTGGCGGCGGGCTTCGATAAAAATGCCCGCTGGCTCACGGAGCTGGAAGCCCTGGGCTTTGGTTTCGTGGAGATCGGAACCGTTACCCCGAAACCCCAGGAGGGAAACGAACAGCCACGCCTCTTCCGGCTTCCCAAAGACAGGGCCCTCATCAACCGAATGGGCTTTAACAACGAAGGCGTAAAAGTAGTGGCCGAAAGATTGCGCAAATGGCGGGCAGAAAGAACCCTGCAGGCATCCGGCAACACCGGCTTTATCGTGGGGGGCAATATTGGCAAGAACAAGATCACTCCCAATGAAGATGCCTGGAAAGATTACGAGATCTGCTTCCGCGAACTGTTTGATGTGGTGGATTATTTCGTAGTGAACGTCAGCTCGCCCAATACGCCGGGCCTGCGCGCCCTCCAGGAAAAAGACGCACTGCGCAAGATCCTTTCCCACCTGCAAACCATCAACCGGCAGCAGCCCCGGCCAAGACCCCTGCTGCTGAAAATAGCGCCCGACCTGGGCCCGGAGCAAATCAGGGACGTGGTGGACCTTGCTTTCGAATGCGGGCTCGATGGCCTTGTTGCCGCCAATACCACCATCAGCCGCGAAGGCCTGCTTACCGGAACAACCACTCTTGACACCATCGGCGCCGGCGGGCTCAGCGGCGCTCCCTTACGGAAACGCGCAACCGAAGTGGTTGCATACATTCACGAACTTTCGGGCGGAAAAATCCCCGTCATTGCCAGCGGCGGAATTTTTACGGCAGCCGATGCCCGCGAAAAAATGCAGGCGGGCGCCAGCCTGGTGCAGGTATGGACCGGCTTCATTTATGAAGGTCCCTCCATCGTTAAGAATATTTGCGACGGCATGCAACCGCAAACAGACCAACACCGATCTATCTAATCTTTATATACAATGGAACATCTTTTTACCAGCGAAAGCATCATCAGTTTCCTTATCCTGGTTGTACTCGAAGTAGTGCTCGGCATAGACAACGTGATCTTTGTGAGCATCATCATGAATCGCCTTCCGAAGTCGAAAGACCAGAAGAAAGCCAGGCGTTTCTGGATGATATCGGGCATCATTATGCGCAGTATCATGCTTATGGGACTGAGCTGGCTGCTGGCACAAAAAGGAAAGGCCGTTTTCAGTATCGGCAGCAAGGGTTTCGACCTGGCCAGCCTTGTGATGCTGGGCGGCGGGCTTTTCCTCATTTATAAATCGGTGAAGGAAATCCACAACAAACTGGAAGGGACAGACGAAGATCCCGGCGCCGGCAAAAACCTGGGCTTAAGCCTGGGACAGGCCATGATGCAAATCATTGTGATCGATGCCGTATTTTCTTTCGACAGTATCATTACCGCCGGCGGTACGGCCAAACATGTTGAGATCATGATCGCCGCCGTAGTGATCGCCATGATCATCATGTTCCTGTTCAGTCCCGGTATTGCTGCTTTCATCCACCAGCACCCTACGCTGAAAATGCTGGCACTGAGTTTTCTGGTAATGATCGGGCTGAGCCTCGTGATCGAAGGCTGGGACAGCGATGCGGCCCATGACCTCCATTTGAAGAACTACATCTATTTTGGAATGGCTTTCTCTTTTGTAGTGGAGCTGCTGAATATGGTGATGCTCAAAAAACGCAGGGGCAAGCCGGTTCAATTGCACGAGCCTACGTTAACTGCACCCAAAGACCGTTACGACGACCAGGCGCACTAAGATCCCTCTCCATGCAGGTACGTTAGTGCAGGCAAAGCAGCGCAGCACCTGCCATGGCGGCTGTTTCCGAACGCAGTCGCGTTTCACCCAGGCTTACCGGAACAAATTGCTGTGCAATCGCCGCTTCGATTTCATCAGGCGTAAAATCGCCCTCCGGGCCGATCAGCAGGAGCTGGGCGCCGGTGGTTCCTGCCAGTTCACGTAAAGAAGATTTACCCGTAGGGAGGCAATGGGCAATGAATTTTTGGCCAGTCCGCTCCTCTCGCACCAGTTCCATGAATGGCAGGGGACCCCGAAGGACCGGCAGCCAGCACTGCTGGCTCTGGAGCAGGGCGCTGATCAGTATCTGTTGCAGCCGGTCCAACCGAACCTGTTGTTTTTCGGTTCTTTTGCATTGCAGCAATACAATGCCGCTTACCCCCATCTCGGTTGCTTTTTCCAGGAACCACTCCAGTCGGCTGCTGTTCTTCAAAGGCGAGAACCCTATCACCACCCGGTTGGATGGCGGGGGAATTGTTTCTACCTCCAGCAATTGCAGTTGGGTCTTTTTTTTATGGGGATCCAGGACTTCGGCGGTTACCAGGAGGCCTCGCCCGTTGGTCAGGTGCATTTTTTCACCGGCTTCCATCCGCAGCACGGAAACGGCGTGGCGCGAATTGTTTTCGTCCAGTACCAGGCGATCTCCATCCGGGATGCCGGGTGCGAAGAAAAAAGGCAGGCTCATGCCTTAAAAGGGTGTTTCGTCGTCCTCAAAAGAAACATTGTTCATGCGGCTTCCGATCTGGCGATAACCGCCCTGGTCGGCGCTGGGAGAAGGTCCCATCGATTTCCAGCCGGCGCCCGGCGCTTCGCCCCCTTCCACTCCCTCGTCCACAAATTTCTGGATGTGCAGCAGGGCTTTGAGTTTGATGGTTTCCAGTGATCCGTTCCGGTGCTTAGCGATGCGAACATGCGTTTCGCCCTTTACGCTTTCGCCGTGTTCGTTGGCATTCACATCGTAGTATTCGGGACGGTAAATGAACATTACCATATCGGCATCCTGTTCAATGGCGCCCGATTCCCGCAGGTCACTCAACTGCGGCATCTTATTGCCTTCTTTCCGTGTTTCCACGGCCCGGCTTAACTGCGATAGTGCAATGATGGGCACTTCCAGTTCCTTGGCCAGTTGCTTAAGGGAGCGCGATATCTGGGAAATTTCCTGCTCCCGGTTGGTATTGCCGCCAGCACCGCTCATCAATTGCAGGTAGTCGATGATGATCAGGCCCAGGTCGTGCTTGTTCTTGAGGCGGCGGCATTTGGCGCGGAGCTCAAAAATATTCAGGGCAGCCGTATCGTCGATGAAGATCTTGGCCTCCGACAGGCGCTGGATACCCTTGGTATAGAGCTGCTTCATTTCGTATTCCTCCAGCTTACCGCGACTGATTTTTTCCAGCCAGATCTCGCTTTCGGCGGAAAGAATACGCTGCACGAGCTGGCCGGCGCTCATTTCCAGGCTGAATACCGCCACCGCTGTGGGCCGCGAGGGATGCAGGGCCGCATGCCGCGCCAGGTTCAGGGCGAAAGCGGTTTTACCCACGGCCGGGCGGGCCGCCAGGATGATGAGATCCGTTTTCTGCCAGCCGAAAGTGACTTTATCAATGCTGGGAAAGCCACTGGGCACCCCGGAAATATCCTCGGTCTGGTTGCGCAGGTCTTCAATGCGTTTCACCGTTTTAACCAGCACAGAATCAATGGAATTATAATCCTTGCGCAGGTGGTTATTGGTGATCTCGAAAAGTTTGCTCTCGGCCGCATCCAGCAGGTCGAACACGTCGGTGGCATCCTCGTAAGCATCGCCTATCACTTCGCCGCTGATCCGGATCAGCTCGCGCTGGATGAATTTTTGCAGGATGATGCGGCTGTGCGCGTCAATATTTGCGGAAGAAACGACGGTATTTGTCAGTTTGGTAACATAATAGGGACCTCCTACCATTTCCAGTTCCTCCTTGCGGCGGAGTTCCTCCACAACCGTCAGGATATCAATGGGTTGGCTTTTTTGAGAAAGCGATTGCATGGCCCGGAATATCCGCTGGTGGGAATCCACATAGAAGCATTCCGGCTTTAAGATTTCAATTACCGTGTCAAAAGCGCTTTTTTCCAGCATAATGGCGCCGAGAACAGCCTCTTCCAGGTCCTTAGCCTGGGGCGGCACTTTCCCGTAAACCATGGTGCTGAGATCAATTGAGCCTTTCCGTCGGTTTTTCCTGTCTTTATTGATATTAGTAAGGTCCATTATATTACCGTAACATGAAGGAATTGTGAAGCAGGTGTTAACACCCGGGTCAGGACGGCGAATATATATCCCCCCCTCCCACCTAAAAAAATTTTTTCCGGCGTTTAGTTATGCTTAAGTAGTGCAGGTGCTTATCCACAGCAAATATGGGATTTTCCACTATTTTACCGGGGCTATCCACAATTTAAAAAAGTTTTCCTTCTTCTTTTCAAAGAAATACACACCGCCTGTGCAGAAAGAATTAGGGCCCGAATTTTGGTCAGTTTGGATGGCTACCAGAATGGGACTTGCGGCCGTTGCCCCCGTTTTTTCACCCAAAAATCCCACCTTAAGAGGCTGCAGTCCGGCGTTACAGGACTTTCCCAACAACCCGCTACCCCGCAGGATACCGCCCTGCAGCCGGTTACATCCGATTCGCGACCTACAACTTTATTTATTTTTCCCGCCTATGCCTTGTTTCACTGCCGTTTCACGCCCTCCGGCAGCACCGTCTTTCCATCCCCCCCGATCATTTCTTATATTTGCTCTCCCGTTTTACCTACATAGCAACCATATTCATACGTTACATGACGATTTCTTATAACTGGCTCAGTGATTACCTTCCCGTCAGCCTGGACCCCGAGCGACTTTCCAGGATCCTGACCGCCATTGGCCTGGAAGTAGAACACGTAGAAAACTTCGAATCCGTGAAAGGCAGTCTGCAGGGACTCCTCATTGGAGAAGTGCTTACCTGCGAACCGCATCCGAACGCCGATAAACTCAAACTCACCACCGTAGATACCGGCAATGGCCAGGTATTACAGATCGTGTGCGGCGCCCCCAATGTGGCAAAAGGGCAGAAGGTGGTGGTGGCTACGGTTGGAACAACCATCTATCCCCTGAAAGGTGACCCCCTCACCATGAAAGTGGCAAAGATCAGGGGCGTGGAAAGCCACGGCATGATCTGCGCCGAAGACGAGATTGGACTGGGAGAAAGCCATGCCGGGGTGATCGTATTGCCGGCGGAGGCCCGGACCGGCATACCCGCAGCCCAGTACTTCCATCCTTACCAGGATACGATCTACGAGATAGGCCTCACTCCCAACCGCATGGACGCCATGAGCCATATGGGCGTGGCGCGCGACGTATGCGCCTACCTTACGCACCACGATAAAAAAGAATTGCGCATCAAACGGCCATCTGTAAACGCTTTTAAAGTTCAGGACCAATCCCTTCCTGTTACCGTCCGCATCGAAAACGAAACCGCCTGCCAGCGCTACAGCGGCGTAAGCATCAGCGGCATCAAAGTGGCCGAGTCGCCGCAGTGGCTGAAAGACCGGCTGCTGTCCATCGGCGTGCGGCCCATCAACAATATTGTGGACATCACCAATTTCGTGCTGCACGAAACCGGCCAGCCCCTGCACGCCTTTGACGCCGACGCTATTACAGGGCAGGAGATCAGCGTGAAGACACTGCCGGAAGGCACCGGGTTCCAGACCCTCGATGAAAAGGAGAGAAAGCTTTCAGCCAATGACCTCATGATCTGCAACGCGAAAGAAGGCATGTGCATCGCCGGCGTTTTTGGGGGCATAAAAAGCGGTGTAACGGAGAGCAGTACCCGCATTTTCCTGGAGAGCGCCTGGTTCCATCCCACCTGGATCCGCCGCACCTCCTTTCGCCACGGCCTGCGCACCGATGCAGCCAGCCGTTTTGAAAAGGGAACCGATATTTCCCAGACCGTGCAGGTACTGAAACGGGCAGCGCTGCTCATCACGGAAATCGCCGGCGGGCAGGTGAGCTCCGAGATTGTTGACGTTTATCCCCAACCGGCCGACCGCACGGAAGTAAGCCTCAAATACCACTACCTCAAAAAGCTCAGTGGTAAAAATTACCACCCCGATACGGTTAAAAAAATCCTGGAAGCCTTGGGATTTGCCGTGTTGAAAGACGGGATCGATGAACTTCGCGTGGCCGTGCCTTACAGCAAACCCGATATTGCCATCCCGGCCGATATCGTGGAGGAGATCCTGCGCATCGATGGGCTCGACAACGTGCCCATTCCTGCCGGCATCTACATCAGCCCTTCCGTGGAAAACGACCTGGATGGCAAGCTGCGCGAGAAATTCGCCACCGCGCTTGCCGGATCGGGTTACCAGGAGATCCTGACCAACTCCATCACCAATGCCGCCTGGTTCACGGAACAGCAGTTGGAAGAAGCCGTGAAAATGCTCAACAACCTCAGCGCGGAACTGAACGTACTGCGGCCGGCCATGCTGGAAACCGGCCTGTCGGTGGTTGCGTATAACCTTAACCGTAAGAACCAGTCGCTCCGGCTTTTCGAATGGGGAAAAACCTATCACCAGCAGGGCCCCGGCAAATACCAGGAAAAACCGCATTTCTGCCTCTACCTCAGCGGGGCTATTGAAAGCGGGTCCTGGCGCAGGCCAGCCCGCGAAGCCGACTTTTTTGTGCTGAAAGGATTGGTGGAAAAGCTGGCCGCTGCCGCCGGTGTTACCGACCTGCGCTGGGAAAAGCAGGAGGCGACAGGGTTAAAAGGCGGGCTGCGCATCCTGGCAGGAAAAGAAGAGATTGGTTTTGCCGGGGAGGTTTCCCGCGCCAAGGCCAACCAGTTCGACATCCGCCAGGCCGTATATTTTGCCGATCTCTATTGGGAGAAGCTGGTACACCTGGCCGCTAAAAACGCGATCAGTTATAAGGAGCTGCCCCGCCAGTTGCCCGTGCAGCGCGACCTGGCCATGGTGGTACAAAAATCACTGCCCTATGACGCCATCCGCACCACCCTGCGCAAAACCGGCATTGCCCGTTTGAAAAACCTGGCCCTGTTTGATCTGTTTGAAAGTGATAAATTGGGGACAGACCGGAAATCGGTGGCCATCAGCCTCACTTTCCTGGACGAAGAAAAAACCCTCACCGACAAAGAGATCGACGGTATGATGCAGCGGATCATGAAATCCCTGGAAGAAGACCTGGGAGCCGAGATCAGAAAGTAAACACTATGGAACCCATCCTGCAACAGCTCAGGCGGATCCAGGAAAAACTTGTTTTCCTGCAAAAACAGCAGCAGCAACTGTTGCGGGAGAACGAGCGCCTGCAGTTGCAGGTACAGGTGTACCAGGAAAAGGACCAGTTGGTGCAGCACCGCATTACGGAGCTGGAAACCCAACTGGAACTGGCCCGCGCCGTACGCCCCCAGATGACCGAGGCCGACCGCCAGGCCCTGGAAAAAAGGATCAACCAATACCTGCGCGAAATCGACAAGTGTATTGCCTTATTGAACGAATGACTATGCCAGAAGAACTGATTCCCATCAATATCGTCATCGGCGATCGCAGCTATCGCATCCGCATCCGGCCGGCCGACGAAGAAGCCGTGCGGAACACCGTGCGGGTCATCAATGAAAAGGTGATCGAATTCAAGACCCAGTTTTCCGCCAAAGACATGCAGGACTACATCGCTATGGTCCTGGTATGGTACGCTACCGAGCAAACCCAGGAAACCAAAAACAGTCTCGATTCCCGGGAATGCCTCGACAGGCTGCAGCAGATTGAAGGTCTGCTCGACAAAATGAATGCCTAAAATCGTACTTTCGCACACTAGCGACTCACTTAACTACTTAAAAAACAACGAAATGGATTCTATCATATGGGCCCTTATAGCCGGCGTGGCTGCGCTTGCAGCCGGTATTTTCGTCGGCAAAATAATTTTCAGGGCCAATACCGCACAAAAGATACAGGACGCCAATACCGAAGCCGGCAAAATCCTCTCCGATGCCCAATCAAAAGCCGAAACCCTTAAAAAAGAAAAACTGCTGGAGGCCAAAGAAAGGTTCGTCCAGCTAAAAGCGGAACACGACAAGGAAGTGATGGACCGGAACCGGAAACTGGGCGATGCAGAGAACCGGATCAAGCAGAAAGAGGTGTCGATGAACCAGAAAGACAGCGCCATTGACAAGCAGATCAAAGAAAACGAAGCCATCAAGGAAAACCTAAACCGCCAGATCGAACTGGTAAACTTTAAAAGGACCGAACTCGAAAAACACCAGGAAGAACACATTCGCCGCCTCGAAAAAATCGCTGGCCTGACGGCCGACGAAGCCCGCACCCAACTGGTAGAAAGCCTTAAGCAGGAAGCCTCCACCCAGGCCCTGGCCCTGCAGCAGGAGATCATCGACGATGCCAAACAGAAAGCCAATAAGGAGGCCCGCAAGATCATCATCCAAACCATACAACGTACGGCGGCCGAACAGGCCATTGAAAATTCCATCACGGTTTTCAACCTGGAAAGCGACGAAATAAAGGGACAGATCATTGGCCGCGAAGGCCGGAACATCCGGGCCATCGAAGCCGCCACCGGCGTGGATCTCATTGTGGATGACACCCCCGAAGCCATCATCCTTTCTTCCTTCGATCCGCTGCGCCGCGAGATCGCCCGCCTCAGCCTCACCCGCCTGGTGACCGATGGCCGTATCCACCCCGCCCGGATTGAAGAAGTGGTGGAAAAAACCCGCCGCCAGATCGAAGAGCAGGTGATGGAAATCGGTGAAAGAACGGTGATCGAACTGGGTATCCACGGGCTGCACAAGGAGCTGGTGCGTATTGTGGGTAAGATGCGCTTCCGCTCTTCTTACGGACAGAATCTCCTGATGCACAGCCGCGAAGTGGCCAATCTCTGCGGCATCATGGCTTCCGAATTGGGAATGAACCCCAAGCTGGCGAAAAGAGCCGGCCTCCTGCACGATATCGGTAAAGTGCCCGACGAGGAATCAGAACTGAGCCATGCCCTGCTGGGCGCCAAGCTGGCTGAAAAATACGGTGAAAACCCCGCTGTAGTGAACGCCATCGGCGCCCACCACGACGAGATGGAAATGCAATACGTGATCTCCCCCATCGTGCAGGCCTGCGACGCCATTTCCGGCGCCCGCCCCGGCGCCCGCCGCGAAATCATGCAGCAATACCTCCAGCGGATCAAGGACCTGGAGAACATGGCCATGAGCTACCAGGGCGTGGAAAAAGCCTATGCCATCCAGGCCGGGCGTGAACTGCGGGTGATCGTGGAAGCCGATAAGGTATCCGATGCCGACAGCGACCGCCTGAGCTTTGAGATCGCGCAAAAGATCCAGACAGAAATGACCTTCCCCGGCCAGATCAGGGTGACCGTGATCCGCGAAAAACGCGCGGTAAACGTTGCCCGGTAAACGCCGGAGGTTCAAATAATCCGGTAAATGCCGGAAAGCCAATACATTCAAAGGGCGCCGGGGGCGCCCTTTAATTTTTTCTTTGTGATATCAGCACTTACTCCTACCTTTGCCGTCCGATAAAATTGATCACAATGAACGCAGTAGCTTTTGTTCACGAGCAGTTAACGCCCAAAAGAGAATTCCCGGCTTTTAAAGCGGGTGACAATATCACCGTCAACTATAAAATCGTTGAAGGTAACAAAGAACGTATCCAGAGCTTCAAAGGCGATGTGATCAAACGTCAGGGCCAGGGCAATACGCAAACCTTCACCGTACGGAAGATCTCCGACAGCGTAGGTGTGGAGCGTACCTTCCCCCTGTATTCTCCCAATATCGATTCCATCCAGGTACACAAAACCGGTAAAGTACGCCGCGCCAAATTGTATTTCCTCCGCGAACGCAGCGGTAAGCGTGCCCGCATCAAGGAAAAGAAAATGGCCGTGGTTGCCAAATAATTGCAATGGCAAGCTATTCAGAACCGCTCCCTCCGGAGCGGTTTTTTTATGCAACACTGCTTCTTCTTACTCATCCAACGCCCCATGCACGCAAACGATTGGTTAAATTGAACCGGGACGCATTTTTTTGGAGAATTAGTACTCACTTTTGTGTGATCAACAAACAACCGGTCGCAGTTTTGCGTACCTTTACCCACTACAAAATCAATTTAGCATGTTAGTAGCTAATTCCCTCCTGATGATCTCAATGCCCGGCGGAAGTGAGTGGATCCTCATCATCCTGGTGGTGCTTCTCTTATTCGGTGGCAGAAAGATCCCGGAACTGATGCGTGGACTCGGTCGCGGCATCCGTGAATTCAACGATGCCAAGAACAATGTGAAGCAGGAGATTGAAGACGGCATGAAGGAAAAAGACAAAGCTCCTACCCAGCAATAACCAAAGACAGATCCGGCTTTGTTTGCGTACGACTCAATAACAACCTATCATACCGCATTGTCCCGAAACTCCACTAGCTGTACTGCAGCGGTGGAGTTTTATTTGGCAGAGATCCGGCGGAAGCAGCACCTCAATGCTTTCATTGAAGTATTCTCCGAAACGGCGCTCGCCCGGGCATCCGGGCTTGATGCCTCCCTGGCTGCCGGAAATCCCCTGCTCCCCCTCCACGGCGTAGTGGTGGGCATCAAAGACGTGCTTTGTTATGAAGGACACCTGGTATCCGCCGCCTCGCAGATGCTGGAAAATTTCCGGGCGCCTTATTCCGCCACTTCCGTGCAAAAATTGATGGATGCCGGCGCCATCATCATTGGACGGCTCAACTGCGACGAATTCGCCATGGGCTCTTCCAACGAGAACTCTTGTTACGGTCCCACCCTCAACGACCTCGACAACCAGCGCGTGCCGGGCGGCTCCTCCGGCGGATCGGCCGTGGCCGTTCAGGCCGGCCTTTGCATGGTAAGCCTGGGCTCCGATACCGGCGGCTCCGTACGCCAGCCGGCCGACTTTTGCGGTATCTATGGCCTTAAACCCAGCTACGGCCGGGTCTCCCGCTATGGCCTCATCGCCTACGCCAGCTCCTTTGACCAGGTGGGCATCTTTTCCCGCAACCTGGCCGACATGGCCCTGGTATTCGAAACCATCGCCGGCGCCGACGCATTCGACAGCACCAGCGCCCGCAAACCCGTGCCCGCCTACGCCCGCGAGCTGCAAACACCCGCCACCCCCAAAAAATTCGCCTATTTCCGCGAAGCCGTAGAGCACCCTTCCCTGGATCCCGAGATCCGGTCGGCCCTCCTCTCCTATTTTGACCGTCTGCGGGAACAAGGCCATACTGTAACCGGGGTGGAATTTCCCTACCTGGAATACATTGTACCTACTTATTATGTGTTGACCACCGCCGAAGCCTCCTCCAACCTCTCCCGCTTCGACGGCGTGCGTTATGGCCACCGGACAAAAAGGCCCGTTGCAGATTTAGCAGAATTTTATGCACACAACCGGTCCGAGGGTTTCGGGCGGGAAGTGAAACGCCGCATCATGCTCGGCTCCTTTGTGCTGAGTGCCGGTTATTACGATGCCTATTTTACCAAAGCGCAGCAGGTTAGAAAGCAGCTTTCCGATCAAACCCAATTGATTTTCAAAGACTTCGACGCTATACTAAGCCCCACTGCCCCCAGCCCGGCCTTCCGCTTCGGCGAAAAATCCGACGATCCCATCGCCATGTACCTGGAGGACATTTATACGGTTTTTGCCAACCTGACAGGCATCCCTGCCATCTCCCTCCCCATTTTTTGGCACAGTAATGGTATGCCATTCGGGCTGCAGGTTATGACGAACCGGTTTGAAGAATTATCTTTATTGCAGGTTTCAGACACGCTTGTGCAACAGACTACTTAATCCTATCGCTGAAATTCCACCGAGACACCCTGTGAGAAGCTGTTCACGTGAACTAAATCTGGAACATGAAACAATTTCTTATGCTGGGCCTGATCCTGGCTGGAGCGCTTGGATTAACCGTAGCCCAGGCCGTACCCCATCCCCAGGGACCGCAGTCCCCCGCACCCGCTCTTTTCAACGACACCACCGTTAACGCCGGTTTACCGTCCGACAGTTCCGTTGAGATCGTCCGCACCGATTCGGCCGAAGCCGCTTCACATATTGCCAACCTTTTTGAACCCACCGGCAGCGCCGCCGTGACCGCCCCCCGCCTCAATCCCCGCGCCGTAGCCTTCGTAGAAGATTATGTCGAAAAGAACAGCAGGAACCTCCAGGAAATCAAAAGCCGGGCCCTTCCTTATTTCAATATGATGGATGGCATCATGCTGCAGTACGGCCTTCCCCGCGAACTCAAATACCTGGCGGTGATCGAATCACAAATGAAGGCCGGCGCCCGCTCCTATGCCGGCGCCGTAGGCCCCTGGCAACTGATGCGCGAAACCGCCGTCAACCTGGGACTTAAAGTGAACAAGAAAGTGGACGAACGCCGCAATTATGTGAAAAGCACCCAGGCCGCAGCCAAGTACCTTAAAAGCCTCTATGGCATCTACGGCGACTGGCTGCTTGTGATCGCCAGTTACAATGCCGGTCCCGGTACCGTACAGCGCGCCATTGCCAAAAGCGGCAGCCGCAATTTCTGGGACCTCCAGTACTATCTCCCCGCTGAAACCCGGCTCCACGTAAAAAAATTCATCGGCACCCACTATGTCTTTGAAGGGCAGGGCGGACTCACTACCCTTACCAAATCAGAAACCAGCGCTCATTTTGGCCAGAACCTCTATGCTTTCAACCGCCAACTGAGCAACGATGAGCACGACGATGCCAAAACCCAGCAGGTGGCCGGTAAATACCAGGGCGCCGTCATTGCCCGGCACATCGGTATGAGCCTCGAAGATTTTAACCGGTACAATCCCGATTTCGACAAAATAATGGCAGGCGCCGCAAAGGGCTATGAAATGAAACTGCCGGAAGAAAAGATGCAGCTTTTCAATGCCAATAAATACCAGATACTCCGCGAATCGGTAGAATCGATCCTGGCCAGTGCTGCCGCTTCCAATTCCTGATCAGCCATCGGCGGGGCCGGCCCCGCCGCAGCGCTCCAGCACCTGCAAAATAGCGCTCACTTTATGAAGGCACTCCTCGTATTCGGCAGCCGGATCGGCATACCAGGTAATGCCAGAGCCCACGCAGCAGGATAATTGTAGCCTGGCCGCATCATAGAGCACGCTGCGGATTACCACGTTGAAATCGGCGTTTCCGGCTGGGTCCACATAACCCACTGCACCTGAAAACAGCCCACGCCCGCCGGTTTCGTAGCGCCGGATCAGCTCCAGCACTTTTTTCTTCGGCGCCCCCGTCATGGACCCCATGGGGAAACTTGCCGCCACCGCATCTACCCAATTCTTTCCTTCCTGCAACAGCCCCGTCACGGTGGAGATCATCTGGAACACCTGCGGGAAGGGGTAAACACCGCATATTTCTTCCGCCTCCACGCTTCCCGGCACGCAAACGCGGCTCAGGTCATTCCGTACCAGGTCTACCACCATCACATTTTCCGCCCGCTCCTTTTCGCTGCGCACCAGGGTCTCCGCGCTTGCTGCGTCCCTGGCCCCATCGGATATATACCGGGGTGAAGTGCCCTTGATGGGCTGCGACCAGATACGCCCCCCCTCCAGCCGGATATATCTTTCCGGGCTGGCGCAGAGCAGGTAGGAATCGTTCAGCTTATAATACACGGCAAACGGATTGGGCGATACCCGGCCCAGCTCCAGGAATACCGCGGGCGGGTGGATGGCACAATCCGATGCCGCAAATTCCTGGCAGAAATTGATCTCATAACAGTCACCCCGATGGATATGCGCCTGCAGTTTTTCCACGATGGCGATGTATTCCGCGCGACTGAGACGGGGAACCAATGGAGGAGATGAACGACTCCCATGCCCCGCCGGTTTTACCGCTGTCGCCGGCTTACCCACTGGCATCTGTAGAATGTTGCGCAATACCTGCTCCGGTGCCAGCGAATAGCTGCTGATGCGGACACTGCTCTCCGTTAGCAGCACCAGGTGTTCGGGAACAAAAAAATAGGCATCGGGGAAACCGGCAGGATCCGGAAGACCGGGAGACAGTGAAAACAATTCTGCATGAAGACCGAACCCGAAATGCCCAAAGAGCCAGTCGCCGGCATGCGTTGCAAAAGCCTGCAGGCGCTCAAAGGCATTTCCCGAAGGCAACCGCACCCATTTCCAGGCCCCGGCGGCAAGCAGGCATTCATAACGGTGATGCGCACCCGCATAGGAATGATTGTCCATAAAGCAACAAATGTTGAACCGGTCGCCCCAATTCAACATTTGCTCTTTCAGTACCGCCGTCGTTTCTACCGCATAGGTAGTAAACTGCCGCCCGGCAACTTGATTATTGTCGTGCATTAAAAGTCGTCGTCGTCGTCGTCAAAACCGGAATCGTTAAAAAGGTCCATCTCCTTGAACTCATCATCGAGCCCAAGGTCATCTTCGTCCTTTCCACCCTTCTTGGTGCCGCTGCTTTTTTTGGTCTTGGATTTCGGCAGGTCAAACTCTTCAAAGTCGGGATCCCAGTTGTCGTCCTCGTCTACTTTTTCCCAGTCATCTTCTTCATCCGCTACGTCGTCGTCCTCATCGTCATCGTCGTCCATCTTTGAAGATTTCGCCGGCTTCTTCGAAGAAGCTTTCGGCGCCTCATCCTCGTCCTCCAGGTCATTGTCATCGTCGTCCTCTTCTTTCTTCCTGGGCTTGGGAGCGGATTTTTTGGGCTCATCTGCTTTGCCTGCAGTGTTCCGGGTCGTCTTTTTGTCCTTATCTGATTTAGATGCCATAACGCAATGGGGATTACTTTGTAAAATTTCAGCGTTCTTTTTAAATGGCCAAATTTTTAAAAGGGATTTTTCAGTTGAATTATCCCCTATACAGCAACGATCTGATCGCGGCCCGGACCGTTGGAAATATGCGACACATTTACCCCCGTATAATCGTTGATAAATGCAACATACTCCTTCATTTTCACAGGCATATCAGCATACTGCTTCACCTCGGTGGTATCGGTATTCCATCCCGGCAGATCCTTTAACACGGGATTGATCTGGTGCCGGGTCATCTGGAAGGGCACATAGCCGGAAGCCTTGCCATCCACTTCATAGGCAGTGCATAATTCCAGGTTGGCGAAATGATCCAGCACATCGGCCTTGGTCATGATCACTTTGGTAACGCCGTTGATCATACAGGCATATTTCAGTGCTACCAGGTCGATCCATCCGCAGCGGCGCGGGCGGCCCGTCGTGGCGCCGAATTCGTTGCCCAGTTTGCGCAGTTCTTCGCCGGTGGCGTCGTGCAATTCCGTGGGGAAGGGACCGCCGCCCACGCGTGTGCAATAGGCCTTGGTAACGCCCATCACCTCCCGGATCTTCTGGGGCGCCACGCCCAGCCCGTTGCATACACCGGAAATGGTGGTGTTGGATGAGGTCACGAAAGGGAAAGTGCCGAAATCGATGTCCAGCATACTGCCCTGTGCGCCTTCGGCCAGCACTTTTTTACCAGCGGCAATTTTTTCGTTGATGAAATATTCACCGTTCACGATGTTGAGGCTGCGCAGGAAATCGATCGCTTCGAAAAACTCATCTTCCCACTGGCTGATGTCTTCCTGGAAATTGAAATTATCGAGCAGGCGCTGGTGTTTGAGGCGCAGGCGGATATAGGAAGTGGTGAAGGACTTGTCGAGCAGGTCGCCCACGCGGAGTGCGTTGCGGCCGGTTTTATCCATATAGGCCGGTCCGATCCCCTTTAGGGTAGAGCCGATCTTATCGTTTCCTTTCTGCAGTTCGGAGGCCTTGTCCAAAGCGCGGTGCGTGGGAAGGATCAGGTTGGTGCGGTGTGAAATAAAGAGGTTCTTCTTCACGTCCACGCCAAAAGCCTCCACGGTATCGCATTCTTTTTTCAACGTTACCGGGTCAAGCACCACGCCGTTCCCGATCAGGTTAGTGGTGTTCTCGTGGAAAGCGCCAGAAGGGATCTGGTGGAGCACCACTTTTTTCCCATCCACATATAATGTATGGCCTGCATTGGGGCCGCCCTGGAAACGGGCGATAATATCGTATTGAGGGGCGAAAAAATCAACGATTTTTCCCTTACCCTCGTCGCCCCACTGGAGGCCTAAAATTGCATCTACCATTTTTTGTATTTGAGTGCTGCGATTAAAACAGGCAGCAAAAATAGGTGTATAGCGAACAAATAAAAAACCTCTTTAGAGCGGTTCAGACCTGTTCGGCATCAAAACGTTCCACAGCATGGATACCGCTGAGGGCCTTGAGGCGGGTGACCAGTTCATCCAGCTCTTCCTTGTCGTGTACAAAAACCTTGATGGATCCCTTGAAAACACCCTCCTTGGCTTCAATGGAAAGGGCACTGATATTGATCTTCATTTCCCCGGAGATCAGGTTGGTGATCTTGTTCACCACGCCCACATCATCGAGTCCCACGATGTTGAGGCCCGTAAGGAAGGAGATTTCCTTGTTCTTCGCCCATTTGGTTTTTACCACCCGGTGGCCATAGTTGGCCAGCAGCTTGGAGGCATTGGGACAATTGGTGCGGTGGATGGTGAGGCCCTTGCCGGTGGTTACGAATCCGAAAACGTCGTCGCCGGGGATGGGTTTGCAGCAATTGGCGAGATTGTACATGATGCGGTCGCTGCTTTCGCCGAAAATGATGAGCTCCGCATCCTTCCTGGGAAAATCGGAGGGCTGCGGAGTATCGGGCGATTTGAAGTCCACCAGCGGTTTCAGCGGCTTCGGCGGTTCCAGCTTATCGCCCAGCACATGGAAATCCTTCAGCTCTTTCAGGTCGATTCCCTTGGTGGCCACCTGGTAAAAGAAGTCGAGCGGCGACTGCTGTTTATAAAAATCGGCAAGGATCTCAATATTAAACGGCTGGTAGGCGGCCCCCATCGATTCCAGTTTGCGCTGCACCTGGTATTTGCCTTCTTCGGCCACTTTTCTTTTTTCTTCTTTCAGCGCGTCCTTGATCTTGGACTTGGCCTTGGCGGTGACCACCAGGTTAAGCCAGTCATCCGTGGGTTTCTGTTTGTTGGAAGTGATAATCTCGATCTGGTCGCCGCTGCGCAGCTTGTGGCTGAGGGGCACCAGTTTGTGGTTCACCTTGGCGCCGATACAACGGGCGCCCACGGCGGAGTGGATCGCAAAGGCGAAGTCCAGCGCGGTGGAACCCACGGGCAGCATCTTTACATCGCCTTTGGGCGTATACACATAGATCTCTTCTGCCAGGAAGCTGGTTTTGAAATCCTGGAGCAGGTCCACCGAATCGGAATCCTGGGTCTGCAGCATTTCGCGAATCTGGTGGAACCATTTGTCGAAGCGGCTTTCATCGGCCGTTCCTTCCTTGTATTTCCAGTGGGCGGCGAGTCCTTTTTCGGCGATCTCGTTCATCCGTTTGGTACGGATCTGCACTTCGACCCATTTCCCCTGGGGACCCATTACCGTGGTGTGCAAGGCTTCGTAGCCATTGCTTTTGGGATTGCTGAGCCAGTCGCGCAGCCTTTCGGGCGAAGGGGTGTACTCATCGGTGATCATGGAATACACTTTCCAGCAATCCTCTTTTTCGCGTTCGGGCGGTGAGTTGAGGATCACGCGGATGGCAAAGAGATCGTACACTTCTTCAAAGCTCACGCCCTTTTTCTTCATTTTGTTCCAGATGGAATGGATGCTTTTGGGGCGGCCGTAGATCTCGAAATTGAAACCTCCTTTTTCCATGTTCTCGCGCAGCGGACGGATGAACTCGTTGATGTAGCGGGTGCGTTCCCGCCTGGTTTCCGCCAGCTTGCGCGCGATCTCCTTATAGGTATCGGGTTCCATGTATTTCATGGCCAGGTCTTCCATCTCGGTCTTGATATTGTAGAGTCCCATGCGGTGGGCCAGGGGCGCGTACACATATACCGTTTCGGAAGAGATCTTGAGCTGTTTTTCGCGCTTCATGCTTTCCAGCGTGCGCATGTTGTGGAGGCGGTCAGCCAGTTTGATGAGGATCACGCGGGGGTCGTCGGTGAGCGTGAGCAGGATCTTTTTGAAATTTTCGGCCTGCTGGGAAGCGTTCACATCTATTACGGTGGCTATTTTGGTGAGGCCGTCCACGATGCGGGTGATCTCGCCGCCGAACTGCCTTTCCACATCTTCCAGGGTGATATCGGTGTCTTCCACGGTGTCGTGGAGCAGGGCGCAGATGGTGGAGCGGACGCCCAGGCCGATCTCTTCCACGCAGATGCGGGCCACGGCAAGAGGATGGAGGATATAGGGCTCGCCGCTTTTCCGGCGCATGGTTTTGTGTGCGTCGGCGGCCATTTCAAAGGCAACACGTACCAGCTCCTTATCGCCCGGCTTGAGTTTGGGTTTCAGGCAGCGGAGGAGGGCACGGTATTCCCGGAGAATGAGCTTTTTTTCCTGTTCTTCGGTGAGATTGTATTTCGGTGTCGCGGCTACGGTTTCCATCGTCTACGAATGTAAGAAAAGCCCTTGGTTTTGGTGAAATGGCCTTACATTTGCCGGCCGTTGCAGCAAGGGGCTGGTAAGCAGCCTCTTGGCGCAGCCACCTGCGGGCGTGGCGAAACTGGCAGACGCACCAGACTTAGGATCTGGCGCCGCAAGGCATGTAGGTTCGACTCCTATCGCCCGCACCGGCCGGAAGCATTGCTTCCGGTTTTTTTTATTCCCGGTTCTACTCATTGGGTACTCTTTGCCTACTCTTTGGGTACTCAATGCCTACTCACGGCGGTGCCGGGGCCGGAGTGGGCAAAAAGTTATCAAAAGCGCCATTTCCGGTACCCAGCTCTTTTTTTGCAACCGGGGCAACCCAAACGCTTTCCTTTGCATTTAAGGTATCAGAACAACCATGCACCTGCCCGATATCATACAGGAAATTCAGGATGGCAGCCGCGCTGCCCAGCAATTGCTGTTCGACCGGCTCTACGGCCGCATGCTGGTGCTCTGCTGCCGCTATGTCCGGAAAAGGGAAGATGCCGAGGAACTGTTGCTCAACGGCTTTCTTAAAATATTCCGGCACCTGCCCGCTTTCCGCTACCAGTCGGACGCCGCTTTTTTTGCCTGGATGCAGAAACTGATGGTGAACGAATGCCTGATGTTCCTGCGAAAACAGCACAGTTTTACCCTGCTGGCTGAAACAGCGGCCCTGGAACAGCCGCTCGACGAAGACGCGCTCGACCGCCTGTCCGCGGCAGAGATCATGGAACTGGTATTGCAATTGCCTGTGGGCTATCGTACCGTATTCAACCTCTATGAGCTGGAAGGATACAGTCACGCCGAGATCGCGGAGCTGCTGGGCATCAGCACAGGTACCTCCAAATCGCAACTCAGCAAGGCCCGCGCTTTGCTGCAAAAACTCATCACGCAAAACGACAACTATGGACTCCGTGAACAGGCACGATAACAACAGCGCGGACCGGGCGCCAGGATCCTGGCGCAGCCGGCTCCGCAACTGGGAAGGCGACACCGCCGATGCAGAACAGCAGGGTCTTACCGCCGGCGGCCGCGCCGAAAGCTGGCAAGCCCTGCAGGAAAAACTGCACCCGCCAAAACCACGCCGGCGCCGGGTCCTCTACGCGATTGCTGCAGCGCTGGCGCCCATCCTTCTGCTGCTGAGTTATTGGCGCTACACCGGCAGCCGCGAAGCCACGCAACACGAAACGCCGCTGGTTCGCACCACGGTACCGCAGCCTGCACCGTCGGCGGCCGGATGGGAAACCGGCACTGTTCTGCCCGCACCGGGAAACGACGAATTAACTGGTACCAACAACCGAAACGAAAACATTTCAGCCGAAACTATTGTACCGGAAAAAACAGCATCGCGCACAGCCGGCAAAAAAAAGCCAGCGCCAGTATCACAGACTGAGCCCCTTGCCCGCCCCGCATCTAACGAACCCCTTCGCCCCCTCGCCTCCCGGCCTGCGCCCAGCCAACCGCTCCTGTCGCCCGCATCCGGCGCACAGCAACCAACCGCCACGGTGCCCGACTCCCTGCTGCAACAAATGACCCGCAACCCCCTGCAGCCGCCGAAAAGAAAAGTCTTTCACCTCAACGATATCCGGACACCCCAGGAACTTCTCACCACGCAACCGGCACGCGACCCAAGGCGACTGCCCTTCTACGGCACCGCCGGAAGCAGCCGCAACGGCACGGCCGCACCCGCGGGCTGGATCATTCAACTGAACAATTAACCATCATGAAAAAATACCTGTTCTTCCTGGCGCTCGCCTGCAGCGCCAGCCAGGCCCTTACTGCCCAGTCAAAAGACGCTTTTAAGCTTCCTAACGATTATAACTATGCGCATAAAGTGCGCTTTAGCCTCGACAAGGGCAACAGCGTAACCGTTTACCTCAGCGACGTCAACGACATACCACGATTGAAAAATGTCGACTCCCTTATCCGCCGCTTCCAGCTTGATCTCGCACTGCTGAAAGATTCGCTCGGCGATCCGGTGGAACGGTATTATATCGAACACTTTACCGATGGAATGGGCGTGAAAAAGATCAGCTTCCGCAAAACATTGCCCGAGAAGTCCAGCTACCTGGTCATGAACCGCGAACTCGCCGATCTGAAAACCGGCCAGGACACCGTGCGCATTATTGGTGTTATTCCCCATCCGCCGAAACCCCGGGAAAAAAAGATCCAATCGCAGTACCCGCGTTATTATGAATTCGTATTCTCCCTGAACAACCTGGATGATCTCAACCTTTACCACGACGAGCGCATTGGCGAAAAGCTGGAATATTATGCTGCCAATAAAAACAGCAAATGGAAAAACAACTGGGGAGAAGGCCTGGGCTGGAAGATGGTGAAGGACAACAGCATCACCGGCGACCGGCCCACTGCAAATGCTTATAATTCGCGCGACTATCTTTTCCTGACGGCGCAGGTAAGCATGCAGAATTATAAGAATTATTTTGTGCCGGGCTTCGGTGTCGGCGCCGGCATGGTGTTCAGCAACCTCAACCGGGGCTGGAAACACGAGGTAACGCTTTTGTGGGAGCCGCAGTTTCTTTTTGCAAAAGATGAGAAGGACCGGCTGCAGTTGTATCGCAACGATTTCCTTACCCTCGGGTATGGCCAGGGGCCGGTGCTGAACAAAAACCCGCAGGCGGAAGCTTCTTTCACCGGTGTGGGGTCCCTCGGGTACCTCATTCACCGCAGCGGGGATTTTTACGAAAAAAACAGTTTCCGCCTGAGTTTCGGCAGGTTCAACTGGCACAAAACATCCATCGATCCCCTGTTATATTTCCATGATTTCTTTCAGGGTGTGAGTCCGGGTTTGCGCATTGTTCAGCGCTTCTGATTTACATTTATGGTAAGAAACTGCACTACATGAAATCGATTCTTATTGCCACCGACTTTTCACAGCCTTCGCGCAATGCAGCTATATATGCCGCAGCGCTTGCAAAGGAAGCGGGTGCCGAGATCACCCTGCTCCATGTGTACATGCTCCCCACACCCGTGAGCGAAGTGCCATACGTGATGGTATCGGTAGATGAAATACAGGCGGAAAATGAGAAGCTGGCCCGCGCTTTTGCAGACGAACTGCAGGCCATTTCCGGCGGGCCGGTGAAGGCCCTGGTAGTGATCGGCATGCCGGCCGATGAAGTGGTGTACCAGGCCAATGAAATAAAAGCCGACCTGATCGTGACCGGTATGCGCGGCGCAACCACAGGCATCGACAAACTCATCGGCAGTACAACGGCAGCGGTCATGCGAAAATCGCACCTGCCGGTGCTGGTGATCCCCGACGGCCATTCGTATTCAGCGCTTAGGGATATCTGTTATGCCACCGATTTCAGCCATTCCATGAACCTCGCCTGCCTCAGCCTGCTGCAATTCTGGATGCGCCTGCACCCGGAAGCCATCCTCCAGGTGGTGCACGTACAGGATACGGGATCGGTGATGAGTGCCGAACAGGTGAGCGGAAAAGTGCGGGTGGCGCAGAAACTGATGCAAACACCGCATAAATTCCATGTGGTGGAAAACCATTCCGTGGAAGCCGGCCTTCACCAGTTCCTGCAGGACAACCCCTGCCAGTTGCTGGTAATGGTGGCCCACCGCCATTCCTGGTGGGAAAGACTGGTAAGCGGCAGCCATACCCGCGAAATGGTGTATCGGGCCGATATCCCCCTGCTGGTATTGCAGGATAAAGATTGATTTACAATAGCTTATCCATCGATGTTGTTAGGGAACCAGTTTTCAGGTGCAAAGCGCAAAGCTTTTTGTACCTTTGCCCCCCAATTTTAGTTTCATTATAATTTAAACAGCATCGTATGGCAACTGTTACGAGGGAGAACATTGGTCTCTTGAACGACAAGATCACCGTAAAACTGGCAAAGGAAGACTACCTGCCATCCTTCGAAAAAGCGCTTAAGAATTACAGCAAGCAGGCGAATATCCCTGGTTTCAGAAAAGGCATGGTGCCCGCCGGCCTGATCCGTAAAATGCACGGCCAGAACGTATTTGTGGACGAAGTGCTCCGCTCTGTTGAAAAGCAACTGAGCAATTATATGGTGAATGAAAAGCTGGAGATCTTTGCACAGCCCCTGCCGATGCCCGAAAACGATTCGCGCCAGCTCGATTTCAATAGCCCCGACGAATACGCTTTTGCGTTTGAAGTTGGCCTGAAACCCGATTTCAACGTGGCCGACCTGAAATCTGCCAAACTTCCTTACTATAAGATCGAGGTAACGCCTGCCATGATCGACGAAGAATTGAACCGCCTCCAGCTTCGTCATGGCAACATGTCAGAACCCGCAACCGTTACCAGCGACGACAACGTACTGAATGTCACTTTCACCGAACTCGACGCTGCCGGCAATCCCCTGGAAGATGGTATTGTAAAAGACAACAGCCTGCTGGTGAAATATTTCGCGGAAAGTTTCCGCCCGGGCCTGATCGGTAAAAAAGCCGGCGACAGCTTCGACACCAACCTGGCCACGGCATTTGAACCCAAAGAAATGGAATGGATCCTCGGCGACCTGGGACTGGGCAAAGACAACGCAGCCGATGCCGAACGCCCTTTCCGCGTTAACATCACCAAACTCGGACTGGTAGAAAAAGCAGCCCTCGATGAGAACTTCTTCAAAACCGTTTTCCCGGGAATGGACATTGCCGACGAAGCCGGCCTGCGCGATGCCATTGCCGCTGATATACAAACCCAGTTGGACGCACAAAGCCGCAACCAACTGTACGATGGCATATACCACTACCTCCTTGACGATACCACGATTTCTTTCCCCGAAACCTTCCTCAAGCGCTGGATCCAGAGCGGCGGTGAAAATGCAAAATCTGCTGAGGAAGCAGAAAGAGAATACCCTTCTTTCTCCAATTCACTGAAGTGGACGCTGATCGTGGACCAGTTGGTGAAAGAAAACAATATTGAAGTGTTACCCGAAGACCTGCGCGCCTTTGCAAAGGCTCAGCTTTTCAGCTATATGGGTAATATGAATATGGGCCAGCCCGACCTGGAACAGCCCTGGGTGAGCGATTATGTGGAGCGCATGATGAAGGACCGGAAATTTGTGGAAGACAGCTTCCGCCGGATCCAGACCGATAAGATATTTGGTCTCGCTGAAAGCCTGGTGGGTCGCGATGAAAAGCCGATTTCCCTGGAAGCCTTCCAGAAAATGCAGGCAGAACACCATCACCACCACTAAAACGGAGGCCCCCTTCAGAAAAGCTGTCCCGATACACACCGGGACAGCTTTTTTTTGCCATTTTCCTGCTGATTTGTCATGATTTTCAATTGGAAAGGTATTTGCTTCTCACTTGTACCTATTTTTAACAAAATATCCCGGACACATGGCATCAGAATTTGAAAAATATGCGGTCAAGCACCGGGGACTCTCGAGCCTGACCCTGCACGATTACCAGAAGCATTTAGTTACCAACCTCACGCCCAATATCATCGAGGAAAGGCCCATGAACATTGCTGTCATGGACGTGTACAGCCGCCTGATGATGGACCGGATCATTTTCCTGGGTTATCCTATCAACGATGAAGTGGCCAATATCATCACTGCGCAGCTCCTCTTCCTGGAAAGCACCGACCGTACCCGCGACATACAGATGTACATCAACTGCCCGGGTGGCAGCGTATACGCCGGCCTGGGCATGTACGATACCCTGCAATACATCACGCCCGATGTGGCTACCATCTGCATTGGCATGGCCGCTTCCATGGGCGCCGTACTGATGTGTTCGGGCACCAAGGGCAAAAGGACCGCCCTGCGCCACAGCCGCATCATGATGCACCAGCCCAGCGGCGCCATTGGCGGCCAGGCCTCCGACGTGGAAATCACGGTGAACGAGATCCGCAAGCTGAAGAGAGAACTGTACGAGATCATTTCGCACCATACCGGCAAACCGATCAAGCAGGTGGAAAAAGACTGCGACCGCGATTACTGGCTCACTTCCACCGAAGCCAAGGAATATGGATTGGTGGATGAGGTATTGCTGGTGAACCCCCGCAAAGAAAACAGGGACTAAGAATTAAAAAATCATTACACATGTTACACGCCAGATATAAAACATTCCGGATGGACGACGAGGAAGAAAAACAACCGGAAGACAAGCGCGACGATCTGATGATGCTCAACAAAAAGCTCGAAAAATATTTCTTCGACCAGCGTGCGGTACATCTCTGGGGACCGGTGGAAGACAAATCGGCCCGCGAAGTGGTGACCAAAATGCTGCTGCTCGATGCAGACGATTCCGGCAAGGAAATTAAATTTTACATCAACAGCCCGGGCGGTGTGGTAACCAGCGGCATGGTGATCTATGATACCATGCGCATGCTGAAAAGCCCGGTGAGCACCATCTGTATGGGCCTGGCGGCCTCTATGGGGTCGATTTTGCTCAGCGGTGGCGTAAAAGGCCGGCGTTTCATTTATCCACACGGAGAAGTGATGATCCACCAGCCCAGCCTGGGAGGATATATGCAGGGCGTGAGCGCAGACCTTGAGATCCAGGCAATCCAGACCAAACGGGTTAAAGAACTGGGAGCCAGGATATTAGCCGAAAATTGCGGCAAAACTATGGCCCAGATCATGAAGGATTTTGACCGTGATTACTGGATGGACGCAAAAGATGCCCTGGCTTATGGCATCGTGGATGGCCTGATCGAGAAGATCTGAGAAGGGGCAAATAGGGTTGTTCCACGGAAACTTCGTAATAAAACAACGTAAATGACCGTTCCGTTCCTATGGAACGGTTTTTTATCTTTGCAAACAAGCAACAGCGCGTATGGCTAAAAATACTTTACACTGCTCTTTCTGCGGGCGCAGCCGGGATGAAGTAAAAATCCTGATTGCAGGGCAGGATGGACACATTTGTGAGAACTGTGTGGAACATGCCCGTGAGATCATTGAGCAGGAACTGCTGACCCGGTCGGAAACGGCCGGCGGCGGATTTAAACTGACCGTTAAGAAACCAATTGAGATCAAACGTTTCCTCGATGAATATGTGATCGGCCAGGATGACGCCAAAAAGGTGATGTCCGTAGCCGTGTACAATCACTACAAGCGTTTGCAACAGAAAGTTTCCGAAGGAGATATCGAGATTGAAAAAAGCAATATCGTAATGGTGGGTGAAACCGGTACGGGTAAAACCCTGCTGGCCAAAACCATTGCAAAATTGCTGAATGTTCCCTTTGCCATTGTGGATGCCACGGTATTCACCGAAGCGGGTTACGTAGGCGAAGATGTGGAAAGCATTCTCACCCGCCTGCTGCAGGTATGCAATTACGATGTTGCAGCCGCGGAAAGGGGCATTGTGTACATCGATGAGATCGACAAGATCGCCCGCAAGGGAGACAACCCCTCCATCACCCGTGATGTAAGCGGGGAGGGCGTGCAGCAGGGCCTGCTCAAGCTCCTGGAAGGAACGGATGTACTGGTTCCTCCGCAGGGCGGTCGCAAGCACCCCGAACAAAAACTCATTAAGATCAACACGCAGAACATTCTCTTTATCTGCGGTGGTGCATTCGACGGCGTAGACAAACTGATCGCGCGCCGCGTGAACACCAATGCCATCGGGTTCAATGTGAACAAGGAACACCAGGAAGCCGCCAAGAAAAACCTGCTGCAATATGTGAATGCGCAGGACCTCAAACATTTTGGCCTGATCCCCGAACTGCTGGGACGTTTGCCGGTGGTAACCTATCTCAACCCGCTGGACGCCGCCACGCTCCGGTCTATTCTTACCGAACCCAAAAATGCACTCATCAAACAGTATAAGAAACTGTTCGAGATCGAAGGCATTGAACTGACCATTGACCAGGAAGTAATGGACTTCATGGTGGCGAAAGCCATGGAATACAAACTGGGTGCGCGCGGGCTGCGTTCCATCTGCGAAAGTATCCTTACCGATGCCATGTTTGAACTGCCCTCAAGCAAGGAAACCAAATTCCATCTCACGCTCGATTATGCGGAGAAGAAGTTCGACAAGAGCAAAATGAGCCTGCTGAAAGTTGCCTGATATGAAAGAACTGATCGACCGCCTGAAAGCAGAGGGCCTGACCGAAGAACAGGCTTATAAAGCCATTGAGGTGATCAAGAATTTCGCCAAGGAGAAGTTTCCCATATTTGGCGGCGCCATTGACAAACTCTTCGACAAGTACGGTCCCAAGGATGCAGAGGAAGACTACCTGGACTAACAGTGTCCGGTTGAGCATCTATGCAAATATGCAAGTTGGATTTATGTAATTTAGCAAGTAGCACTTATGTAATTTTATAAGTTACTATTATGTAATTTTATAGGTAGAACTTATGTATATTTGTAGATAAGCTACTATATAAATGCTTAGAAAGCTGATACACAGGCAATTATCTAATCAGATAATTGCTCAGCGCAATAAATTTCCCGTTATTGCGGTAACCGGTCCGCGACAATCGGGCAAAACCACTTTGTTGAAATCGCTTTTTAAGGGATATCAGTACGTTTCGCTGGAAGACCCGGATATGCTGGCATTTGCCACGAGCGACCCGGTGGGCTTTCTGAATCAATATAACCAGCACGCTATTTTCGATGAAGCCCAACGCGCACCGGCACTCTTTTCCTATATTCAAACCAGGGTGGACAACAGTGGCATAATGGGACAGTTCGTTTTGTCCGGGTCTCAGAATTTCCATTTAATGCAAAATATTACCCAAAGCCTTGCAGGCCGGGTAGCATTGTTCCGTTTATTACCCCTGGATGTATATGAACTCAAACAACATGATCTATTACCCAGCGATTATGCCAATACAGCCGCCTGGGGATTTTATCCCGCTATATATGACCGCGATATCCAACCGGCCGTTTTTTATTCCAACTACCTGCAGACCTATGTGGAACGGGACGTATCAGAAATACTGAATATAAAAGACAAGCAGAGTTTTCAAACTTTCTTACGTGTTTGTGCCGGCCGCGCCGGTCAATTGCTGAACACCAGTGCCCTGGCAAATGACTGCAACATTGCGAATTCCACAGCAAAAGCATGGTTGTCTACCCTGGAAAGCAGCTACCTTATCTTTCGGCTCTACCCTTATTATGAAAACTTTGGAAAACGTTTATTGAAAAGCCCCAAGTTATACTTCTACGATACTGGTTTGCTGTGTCACCTGTTGGGTATTCAGTCGGGCAGCCAGTTAAAACAGAACCGTCAAAAAGGAAACATCTTTGAAAATATGGTAATAGCGGAATTGCAGAAAATGAATGACCATCGTTACCAGCATAAGCAGTACTATTTCTGGCAGGACAGCAATGCAAATGAGATAGACGCATTGGTTAAAACAGCCGAAGGGTTTGATGCTTTTGAAATCAAGGCTACTGAAACGATAAGCACCGACCTGTTTAAGGGATTGGACAAATTCGAAACATTCGCGGCACCTCAACCTGTTTCCAAAACACTTATTTACGGCGGCACCAAAGACCAGTCGCGCAGCAATTATAAAGTGAAAAGCTGGCAGCTACTCGGAGAATAGCATTAACTTCTGCAAAAAACAAGGCCGAATCAGGAATGATCCGGCCTTTATTATAGCAAGCAAACGAAAATGATTATCGGTTGTGCAGCACCTCGCGGGCTATCACAATTTTCTGGATCTCTGAAGTCCCCTCTCCAATGGTGCAGAGTTTACTGTCGCGGTAAAATTTTTCCACCGGAAAATCCTTGGTGTATCCGTAGCCACCGAAGATCTGCACCGCATCCGCACTGATCTTTACTGCAGCTTCACTGGCGTAATACTTTGCCATGGCTGCTTCCAGGGTCATGTTCAACTTGCGGTTCTTGCGGTCGGCCGCCTGGAAAGTGAGCAGTTCCGCAGCCATTAGTTCCGTAGCCATATCGGCCAGCTTGAAGGAGATGCCCTGGAAGTTGGCGATCGGCTGGTCGAACTGGTAACGCTCGGTGGCATAACGGCGGGAGGCTTCATACGCTCCTTTCGCAATGCCAAGTGCAAGCGCGGCAATGGATATCCGGCCGCCATCCAGCACTTTCATGGATTGCTTAAAGCCGTCGCCTATTTCACCCAGGCGGTTGGTATTAGGAATGCGACAATTGTCAAAGATCATTTCAGCTGTTTCGCTGGCACGCATACCCAGCTTGTTCTCTTTTTTCCCGCCGCTGAAGCCGGGAGTTCCACGTTGGACGATAAATGCAGTGGCATTGTTTTTTGCCCGGACTTCACCGGTCCTAGCAATGACCACTGCAATATCGCCTGATTTCCCATGTGTGATCCAGCACTTTGTGCCGTTCAGTATCCAGTCGTTCCCCTCCCGCACTGCCGTGGTTCGCATGTTCCCGGCATCACTGCCTGTATTGGCTTCTGTAAGCCCCCAGGCGCCCAGCCATTCTCCTGATGCGAGTTTGGGCAGGTAGGTGGAACGTTGTGTGTCGTTTCCAAATGCAAGTATATGACCGGTGCAAAGGCTGTTGTGCGCCGCAAGGCTCAGACCAATGGATCCGCATACACTGGCAATTTCCCGGATAATACTAACATACTCTATATACCCCATGCCAGATCCACCGTAGGATTCCGGCACCAACACGCCCATCAGCCCCAGCTCACCCATCTTACGGAACAAGTCCCGCGGGAAAATCTGCGCTTCATCCCACTCCATCACATGGGGTAGGATCTCCTGCCGGGCGAAATCCCGGGCTGTTTGCGTTACCTGTTGGGTCAGTTCCGATGTCTCAAATTGCATATCCGGTACGGGATGCAATATAAGGGGTTTTTCAATTCGCTAACAATTGTTAGTTAGGGAATTTTACAATAAGGCAGGATGCGCTGGAAATCAGCTTCTTCCAGGAGGTGGATTCGGCGCAGGTCTTCCGGCTGGCGGAAAGGTCCGTGCGCCTGGCGGTAAGCGAGAATGGCCCCCGCCAGTTTCCCGCGCAGGTAGGGGTGAGCCAGGAGCTCTTCCCTGCCTGCAGTGTTGATAGACAGTTGGCGAAGGGGCACCGTGTCGAGCCGCAGCGACGGCTCAATAACGCGATAAACGGAATCGGTAAGTCCATATACCTCCGCCACCTGGCGCAGGGAATAAAAACCGCCAAGCTTGTCGCGGAAACGCATGATCCGCCCCGCGAGTGTAGGGCCAATACCCGGCAGCGCCAGCCAGTCCAGGCTATCGGCCCGGTTGATAAACACGGGTGAATTTTCTTTCCTGGCGCTGCGTACGTTGATCGCCGCATACGGCCCCGGGCGTGCTTTGCCAAAGGAATCGCGTACGGGATACCTTCCTCCTGGTGGTGGCAATACCACATAGGGAATAAGCCTGTCGGCCTGCTCCGGCGAAAGGCCATAAATGCGACGCAGGTCTTCCGGCCGGCGGAAACGCCCGCCCTTTTCCCGGTACTTAAGAATGCTGCCGGCAGTGCGCGGCGAAACGCCCAGTTCCTCCCACTGCTGCCGGCCGATACTGTTAGGGTCAAACGGAAACAGCCGTACTTTAACCGGCGCTGCAGCCACCAACGAATCCCGGGGCATCTTCCACGCCGGCGCCCCGGCCCCCTCCTTCCCCTGTGTAGTTGGCGCCAAAACTGCCTGCAGTGCTGAATCGGGCACGGCCCGCAACTCCGCAGGCGCCGGTAATTCCACCGGCAGCCACCACACCAGCAGGATGGCCGCCAGCAACAGCAGGATCGCTATCATTTCCTTGCGACTGAAACTGAAATAATCGGCCAGCCATTCTTTCCACGGTTTTTCCATGAAACAAAGCTCGAACAGACAAGACCCTGCTGCAAGGGTGATAAAACGGTAATTGTTCAGGAGAAAACACGGAGTTGCAACCCATCATAAGCCAGCTCGCGACCGGGAGGAAGTTCTTTGCTTACCTCCGCATGCAATCCCATCTGGTGACTGATATGGGTGAAATAAACCTGCGGCACTTCCAGGGCTTCGGCCATATCGAGCGCTTCCTGCAGGCTGAAATGCGATACGTGCTTTTCTTTCCGGAGCGCGTTGAGCACCAGGTGCGTGCTTCCCTTTATCTTTTCCCTGGCCGGCTCCTCTATGTGATTGGCATCGGTGATATACGTAAAATTGCCGAAGCGGAAGCCCAGCACCGGCATGCGCATATGCCATACCGTTATGGGCTGCACCAGGATATCTCCCACTTCAAAAGGATCCTGGTCAATAGCATTGATGACGAGCTCCGGAACGCCCGGGTAGCGGGTTTCAGCAAAAGCATAAGGAAACTCGCGGATGATATTCATCTGGGTCATTTCATTCGCGTAGATCTGCATCGGCTTGCGCGAAAAAAAATTATAGGCCCTGACATCATCAAGCCCCGCAATATGATCCTTATGCGGGTGCGTGAACACTACGCCATCAAGCTGCTTTACCCCGGCCCGCAGCATCTGGTAACGGAAATCGGGCGTCGTATCCACCACCAGCGTGGTGCGGTCCGACTGCACCAGGATGCTGGAGCGGAGCCGCTTGTCGCGCGGGTCGGCACTGCTGCAAACCGCGCAGTCGCAGGCAATCATGGGAACACCGCTGCTGGTGCCGGTTCCCAAAAAAGTTATGGTAAGTGCCTGGGAGATGGCGAGCCGTTTAAGATTTGAGTTGCAGTTTTTCCAGTACCTCGCCGAGGGTCTTCTTCGCCTCGGGACTCAGCGTTTCACGGTCGATGGTAAGCTGGGGAATGATGTCCATCAGCGTATTGATCCTTCCTTCGAGCTGCAGGAATTTATTCAGGACCACTACCTTTTTATCTTCCAGGATACAATAGCCGCTTTGAAAAGTACCCCGTTCGAAACGCACGATATAGGAAGCTTCGTCCAGCAACTGCTCCAGTTTATTCAGGGATGCCTGGGTATATTTCATACTGCCAAAAATAAATACTATTCCACCAAATCGGCCCTGCGAAAGCAGCGCGGCTTTCACCAGTTTTCCACAGCAGGCCCGCAACCGGCTCCTGCCAGATCTGCCGCGGGTCGTTCCGGCAGGCAGGGTAACCAGCGCCGGCACCTCCATTCCACCTACCCGCGGGAGGTCATCTTGATCACCGGCACAATCATTTCTTCCAGGCTGATGCCCCCATGCTGGAACGTATTACGGTAATAATTCACGTAATGGTTGTAATTGTTGGGATAACAGAGGTACCCGTCTTCCTTAGCAAAAATATAAGAAGAGTTCACCGTGGGAACCGGTAGTCCGGCCTCGCGCGGGTCGCGGATGGCAAAAACCTCCTTGGGTTCGTAGTTGAGGTTGCGCCCGTGTTTGTACCGGAGGTTGGTGGTAGTTTGTTTGTCGCCCACCACCTTATGCGGCGTATTCACACGCACCGAACCATGATCAGTCGCCAGCACGATATTGATCTTTTTATCGGCAATTTTTTTCAGGGCCTGGAACAGCGGGGAATGTTCAAACCAACTGGCGGTGATACTACGGTAGCTGATCTCGTCGCTGGCCAGTTCTTTCAGCACTTCCATTTCCGTGCGGGCATGGCTAAGCATGTCCACGAAATTGTACACAATGATATTGAGGTCATTCCCCAGCAGGTTATGGATATTGTTCACCAGGTCGTTGCCCGCCTGGTGATTCACCACTTTTACATAAGAATAACGGACATCCTCGCGGCGCAGGCGTTTGAGCTGCGCCTTGAAAAATGCTTCTTCTTCCAGGTTCTTACCCCCCTCCTCTTCGTCGTTCTTCCACAACTGCGGGAATTGTTTTTCGATCTCCACCGGCATCAGTCCCGCAAAAATGGCATTGCGCGCATATTGCGTTGCCGTGGGCAGGATGCTGTAAAAACTGTCTTCCTCCAGGATGCGGAAATAATTGGCAAAGATGGGCTGGATGGCCTTCCACTGGTCGAAGCGCAGGTTGTCGATCAGGATAAAAAAAGTAGGCGCTTCCTTCTCTATATGCGGCAATACCTTGAACTGGAAAAGAGTATTGGACATAATAGGCGCGTCGTCCGATTTTGGATGCACCCATTGCAGGTAGTTCTTTGTAACAAATTTGCAGAACTCCGTATTGGCTTCCTGTTTCTGGCTGTTCAGCACTTCCTGCATTTCCGGGCTGTCGCTTTTTTCCATTTCCAGTTCCCAGTACACGAGTTTTTTGTAAATGTCCATCCACTCGTTGTAATCGGGATTGCTGTTCAGCGCCATGAAGAGGTTGCGGAACTGCTGCTGGTAGGCGAAAGTGGTTTTTTCCGCCACGAGGCGCCGGTTGTCGAGTATCTTTTTCAGGCTCAGCAACACCTGGTTGGGATTCACCGGCTTGATCAGGTAATCGCTGATCTGTGAACCGATGGCATCGTCCATCAGGTTCTCCGTTTCGTTCTTGGTAATGAGCACCACGGGCACCTGCTGGTTGATCTCCTTGATCTTGGCAAGTGTCTCAAGCCCGGTAATGCCCGGCATGGTTTCATCGAGCAATACGAGGTCAACGGGATGTTCTTTCAGAAAATCGATGGCGTCGAAGCCATTCGTGAGGGTGTGAACGGAATAACCTTTGGTTTCGAGGAAGAGCTTTTGCGACTGCAGGCTTTCCATTTCGTCGTCGACCCAGAGTATGGTGGCTAATGGCATGGAATCAAATGTAATTTATCTGCTGCGGCTTCGTAGCTTTGGCCGCTGCAATTTGCAGATTTTAACAAACCGGAATGACCAAGCCTGTCCGAAAAATCGTGAACGATCCGGTCTATGGGTTCATCACCATTGGCCATCCATTGGTATTGCGGGTGATAGAGCATCCCTATTACCAGCGCCTGCGACGCATCCAGCAAATGGCCCTTGCCCAGTTGGTGTATCCCGGTGCCGTACATACGCGGTTGCACCATTCGCTGGGCGCTTATCACCTCATGACCTGCGCCATTTCGGAACTGCGGAGCAAGGGTATTGTCATTACCCCCGACGAAGAAGTGGCGGCGCAGATCGGCATCCTGCTGCACGACATCGGCCACGGGCCTTTTTCCCATGCACTGGAGCAGACCCTCATTGAAGGCATCAGCCACGAGGCGCTGTCGCTCGAGATCATGCAGGCCCTCAACCGCGAATGCGGCGGGCAGCTCGACCTGGCCATCCGGATCTTCAAAGGGGAATACGAAAAACCGTTTTTACACCAGTTGATATCCGGGCAACTGGATGTGGACCGCATGGATTACCTCACCCGCGACAGTTTTTACACCGGCGTTTCGGAGGGGGTGATCGGGTACGATCGCATCCTCAAAATGCTGCATGTGCACGAGGGAGAACTGGTAGTGGAAGAAAAAGGCATTTATTCCATCGAGAAATTCCTGGTATCGCGCCGGCTGATGTATTGGCAGGTATACCTGCACAAAACGGTGCTCTGCGTGGAGAAAATGCTGGTGAACATCATCCGCCGTGCGCGTATGCTCTACCACAGCGGCATTCCCGCTGCTACTGGCAATCCCCTGCTCGACTATTTCCTGCAATTGCCCGGCCCCTTTGATCCGCGCCTGGACCTGGAAAAATTCTGCCGCCTCGACGACACCGACGTGCTGGCTGCCATCAAACAATGGACCCGCCACGAAGACCCGGTGCTGCGCACGCTCTGCAGCATGATCGTTGACCGGAAACTGCTCAAAGTGCGGTTGTTTTCTGAGCCCGTTGATCCGCTCTTACTCGACGCCGCGAGGGAAGACCTTGTCAGGGCTTCCGGCCTCAGCGAAGAAGAGGCGGCCTATCTCGTTTTTTCGGGAGCCAGCAGCATCACCACCTATGATACACGGGAAGAAAAGATCAGGATCCTTTTTAAGGACGGCAGCCTGAAAGACATTTCGGAGGTAGACAATGCCCTGATACAGCACAATTTATCCCGCCCTGTTAAAAAGTACTACTTTTGCTTCCTAAATCCGGGGAGCATATCCGGCTGGTTCCCCGAAAAGCCAATATAAATCAACATTGTATGCAATTCAGTGCCGCGCAAATCGCCGTTCTGATCAATGGTAAAGTAGAAGGCGACCCCCAGCGAATGGTGGGTTCCTTTGGAAAAATTGAAGAAGCCGCAGCCGGGCAACTGTCTTTCCTGGCCAATCCCAAATACGAAGACCACCTCTATACCACAGCAGCCTCCATTATTATCGTGAACGATAACCTGGAGCTCCGCCAGCCGGTGCAGGCCTCCCTGATCCGGGTGCCCGACGCCTATTCCGCCTTCGCCACCCTGCTCAGTAAATACCAGGAGCTGCGCACCCAGCAACTGGTGGGCCGCCAGGAACCTTCCTATGTTTCCGGCACGGCCAAACTGGGCGAAGGCTTTTTCATCGGCGCCTTCGCCTATATCGGTGAAAATGTGGAGATCGGTAAACAGGTAAAAATCTTTCCGCATGCCTTTATCGGCAACAACGTGCGGATCGGCGACAACTGCATCATCCACCCCGGTGTTACCATTTACCACGACTGCCGCATCGGCAGCCAGGTGACCATTCACGCGGGCTCGGTGATAGGCAGCGATGGCTTCGGCTTTGCCCCTCAGGCCGACGGCAGCTTTAAGAAAGTGCCCCAGATCGGCAACGTGGTAGTGGAAGATGGCGTGGAAATCGGCGCCAACGCCACCATCGACCGCGCCACCATCGGCTCCACCGTCATTCACAGCGGCGCCAAGCTCGACAACCTGATCCAGGTGGCGCACAACGTGGAAGTGGGGCAAAACACCGTGATCGCCGCCCAGGCCGGCGTAAGCGGCAGCACCAAAATCGGCAGCAACGTAATGATCGGCGGACAGGCCGGCATTGTAGGACATATCAGTATTGCAGATGGCAGCAAAATCAACGCCCAAAGCGGCGTGAGCAAGTCCATCAAGCAACCCAATTCGGCCGTTACCGGGTCACCGGCTTTCGATTACACCAGCGCCCTCCGCAGCCAGGCAGTCAGCCGCAACCTGCCGGAGATGGAAAAAAGACTGAAAGAGCTCGAGCAGCTCGTTAAACAGTTACTGGCCGAAAGAATCAATCTATAACCGAACAACCAGACATGGACCAAAACTTTAATCCAGACAAGCAGCACACAGTAGGAGCAGAGATCAGTATTTCGGGAACAGGATTGCACACCGGTGTAAAAGTTGATATGACCTTCCGCCCTGCCAGTCCGGGTTTTGGCTTGCAGTTCCAGCGCATCGACCTACCGGGTCAGCCCATCGTCAAAGCCGATTGCGACCTGGTGACCGATACATCCCGGGGCACCACCCTGGAAGACAACGGCGCTAAGATCAGCACCGTGGAGCATGTACTGGCCGCCCTGGTTGGACTGGGTGTGGACAACTGCCTCATTGAGATCAACGGTCCCGAAACCCCCATCATGGACGGCAGCTCCCAGCCCTTTGTGGAACTGCTGCAGGAAGTGGGCATACAGGAGCAGCCCGCCGCCAAAGCCTGGTATTCCATTGACGAAAACATCTATCATTACGACGATAAGAAAAGAGTGGAAATGGTGGCCATGCCTGCGCTGGACTACCAGATCACCACCCTGATCGATTTCAACTCGCCCGTACTGGGCACACAGCACGCGGGACTGAAAAACATGCGCGATTTTGTAAAGGAGATATCTCCCTGCCGCACATTCGTATTCCTGCACGAGCTGGAAATGCTGCTGGAACACAACCTGATCAAGGGCGGCGATATCAACAACGCGATCGTAGTGGTAGACAAGCCCGTTACAGAAGAAGAAATGAACCGGCTGGCCAAATCTTTCGGCAGGGAAAAAATGGCGGTTAAGCATGAGGGTTATCTCAACAACCTGGAACTGCGTTTTCCCAACGAACCGGCCCGCCACAAACTGCTCGATGTAGTAGGCGACCTGGCGCTGATAGGATACCCCGTGAAAACACGGATTATTGCCAACCGTCCCGGCCACAGCACCAACGTGGAATTTGCCAAAAAGATCAAACAGTACATCAAGAAGAACAAACACCTAAAAGGCGTTCCGGTATACGATCCTTCGCAGCCGCCGATTTATACGGCACAGCAGATAGAGCAGACGCTTCCCCACCGTTTCCCCTTCCTGCTGGTGGACAAGATCATTGAGCTCACTGATACTTATATCATCGGCGTGAAGAACGTTACCATCAACGAACCTTTTTTCCAGGGTCACTTCCCGGGCAATCCGGTAATGCCGGGGGTGCTGCAATGCGAAGCGCTGGCGCAAACCGGCGGCATTCTTGCCATCAACAGCATGCCGGCAGGCACTTATGATACCTATTTCCTGAAGATCGACAATTGCAAATTCAAACAAAAGATCGTTCCCGGCGATACCATGCTGCTGAAGATGGAACTGAGCGCTCCCATCCGGCGCGGCATCTGCGAAATGCGGGGTACTGTATACGTCGGGAATAAGCTCTGCACAGAGGCCGATATGGTGGCCCAGGTTGTAAAGCGTGGATAGACATTTCCTTTATATTATCCCTTTTCTCCTATTTTTGCACGGCAAATGATTCATCCCCATACCTACATACACCCGAATGCGCGCCTGGCTACCAACGTAAAAGTGGATCCTTTTACAGTAATTCACCAGGATGTGGAGATCGGGGAAGGCACCTGGATCGGCAGCAATGTCACCATTATGGAAGGCGCCCGCATCGGAAAGAACTGTCGCATTTTCCCAGGCGCCGTAATCGCCGCCACCCCGCAGGACCTCAAATACGAAGGAGAATATTCACTGGTAGAGATCGGCGATGGCACTACCATCCGGGAATTTGTGACCATCAACCGTGGCACGAAGGACAGGGGCCGGACCGCAGTAGGCAACAATTGCCTCATCATGGCTTATACCCACCTGGCGCACGACTGCGTCCTGGGCAATAACATCATTCTCAGCAACAATGTGCAGATGGCCGGTCACGTTACCGTGGGCGACTGGGCCATTGTTGGCGGCGTAAGCGCCGTGCACCAGTTTGTGCAGATAGGGCAGCACGCTTTTGTAAGCGGTGGCTCCCTGGTGAGCAAAGACGTACCACCTTATATCAAAGCCGCCCGTACACCACTGAGTTATGCCGGGGTGAACAGTGTGGGACTGAAAAGACGCGGTTTCAGCGTGGACCGCATCAATCACATCCTCGACATCTACCGGGTGCTCTACAACAAGGGCATGAACACTTCCCAGGCCCTCGAATACATTGAAGAAGAATTCAGCGCCACCGACGAAAGGGACGAGATCGTCACCTTTATCCGGGAAAGCGGCCGGGGCATCATCAAGCGCTTCACCAAAGGCAGCAGCGATGACGATATCGCTATCTGAGGCCGGAAAACGTTTCAACCGGGAATGGATCTTCCGGAATTGCAGCATTGTTTTTGAACAGGGAGGCAGCTACGCCATCACCGGTCCCAACGGATCGGGAAAAAGCACTTTGCTGCAAGCCGTTGCAGGCGCCCTACAATTGTCGGCCGGCGCCATCTCGTATGCTTTTAAAGAAGAAGCGCTTGAAAACGAATTCGCTTACCGGCATATTTCCATGGCCGCCCCCTACCTGGAATTGATTGAAGAGATGACGGCCCTGGAGCTGCTGCATTTCCAGCAAACCTTCAAGCCCTTCCTGGAAGGCGTTTCGCACCGCAACATCCTGGAAGCGGTGGGATTGGAAAAAGCAGCAGAGAAGCAGGTGCGTTATTATTCTTCCGGCATGAAACAACGACTGAAGCTAGCCCTCGCCATCTTTGCCGACAGCAGCGCCCTGCTGCTGGACGAACCCTGCACCAACCTCGATGCAGCAGGCATCACCCGTTACCAGGAACTGATAGGCCGGTACGCCGGCAACAGGCTGCTCATCGTTTCCAGCAACGACCCGCAGGAATACCATTTCTGCCGTGAACTGGTCAGTATTCTCGATTATAAATCCTGAACATCAACGCCTGCTGGCGATCAGCAGGTTCAGGTCGGTGTACTTTAGGTTGAAGCGCTGGCTGAGGTGGAAATGCGTGAGCGCCCCCTTGAACAGGTAGATGCCGCTGCGCAAATGCACTTTGTGCCAGATCAGGTTTTCGATGCCACCTTCGTCCGCCGCCTCCAGCAGCAGCGGCATCAGCACATTGCTGATGGCATGGGAGGCCGTGCGCGCAAAGCCGGAAGGTATATTGGGCACACAATAATGAATGATGCCGTATTTCATGAAGATCGGCTGCTCGTGTGTGGTGATCTCGGAAGTCTCAAAACAGCCGCCGCTGTCGATACTAACGTCAATGATCACACTACCCGGGCGCATGTTGCTCACCATTTCCTCCGTTACCACCACCGGCGCACGCCCGCTGTTGCTGCGCAGCGTACCCACGGCCACTTCGCATGTCTTGAGCTGCTTGGCGAGTATTTTCGGTTCCAGCACAGAGGTCCAGAGGCGGTGGCCTACATTGTCCTGCAACTGTTTGAGGCGATACACGCTGTTGTCGAAAACCTTCACGGAAGCACCAAGGGCCAGGGCAGCACGGGCGGCATATTCGCCCACGATGCCTGCGCCGAGTATGATCACCTTGGAAGGAGGAATGCCTGTGATCCCGCCTAACAATACGCCCTTGCCATGGTTGGCGGAGCCAAGGTATTGTCCTGCTATCAGCATCACGGCGCTGCCGGCAATTTCACTCATGCTGCGCACGATGGGAAAAGTACCGTTCTCATCTTTCAGCGATTCGAAAGCAAGTGCCGTGATCTTTTTTTCCATGAGCTTTTCCAGCAGCTCAGATTTAAGCAGGGTGATGTGCATGGGCGATATGATCACCTGGTTGGGCTGGAGATAGGGAATGTCTTCTTCAATGATCGGTGCGCTCTTTGCAAGAATGGGTGCTTTGTATACTTCGGCCTTGTCGTACACGATCCGGGCGCCGGCTTCGCTGTAGTCTTTGTCGCGGAAATGCGCGGCATCGCCGGCGTTGTGCTCCAGCACCACCACATGGCCATTGCTTACCAGCACGCCCACCGCCTCCGGTGTAAGCGAAACCCGGTTCTCCTGGAAAGCCACTTCGCGCGGAATACCGATGTGCAGCTGGGCGCCGCTGGGTTTTATATCAAGTGTTTCTTCCAGTGTTTCATAACTGAAGGAGGTGCTGATGTAAGGTTTTTGCTGCGCCATGTACTGCTTAAAAAGAAGGGTAATTTACGATTTAAAAGCCGAATTCAGGTAAAGTCGGCGCCGCTGGCCGGGGCCCGCCTCCAGCTTACAATACACGGTGTCTTCCGGGAAAAGATGCGGGATCTTTTCCGGCCATTCCACAAAACACCATTGCCCGCTGAAGAGGCAATCCTCCACGCCCGCGTCGATGGCCTCCGCTTCTTCCCGCAGCCGGTAACAGTCGATATGGTACACAATAGCGCTGCCGGCGCCGTATTCATTGATGATGGAAAACGTGGGACTGCCAACGGCCGACTGCACGCCCAGCGCATCGCAGAGCGCATGCACCAGCGTGGTTTTGCCAGCGCCCATTTCACCCGACAGGGCAATGGTGCGTGGCCGGTCCCATAAAGCCAGCAGCTTTGCGGCCACCTGCGGCAATTCTTCCAGCGTAAACTCAAACTGCATCCTGCAAAAATAATCAAACTCGGCGCCATCGTATATTTGCAGATCGACTAAACCAGCAGAACCCATGGAAGCCGTCAACTGGAAAGTAAAAGGAATGACCTGTTCGAATTGTGCGCTCAGCGTATTGCAGTACCTGGAAAAACAGGGCATGCAGAACGTTCGGGTGAACCCCATTGATGGCGATGTACATTTTGAAGGAGATGCTGTTACCGCCAAAACAGGACAGTTGACCAGGGGCATCGCCTCCCTGGGTTACCAGGTGGTGGACGAAAAAACGGCAGCGCAACCCGAAAAAGAAAGCCTCAATCCATTCCTGAAATACGTATTGTTCTGCCTCCCTTTCACCCTGCTGCTGGTGCTGCACATGGTGCCGGCCCTGTCCGATGGCTGGCTTGGAAATCCCTGGGTGCAACTGGTGCTTTGCCTGCCCGTATTCATCACAGGCATGTATTATTTCGGGCGCAGCGCATTTAAAAGTGTGGTGAACGGCATGCCCAATATGAACGTGCTCATCACCATTGGCGCAGTCGCCGCCTTTGTGTACAGCCTGCTGGGAACACTGATGGGACATGGGCATCATTATCTTTTTTATGAAACCACCGCCGCCATCATTACCCTGGTATTCCTGGGCAATTACCTGGAAGAATGGTCCATACAATCCACCCAGCGGCAATTGAAATCACTGGTCAAAAGCCAGCGGGTAATGGCCAATATGATCGCCTTCGACGACCAGCACCAGGAGCAGGTTTTCCAGGTAGAAAACGAACAACTCCGCTCCGGCGATCTCGTGCTGATCCGTAACGGCGAACAGGTCCCGGCCGATGCGCGCATTTTGTGGGGAGAAGCCACGTTGAACGAATCCATCATTACGGGTGAGAGCCTGCCCGTAGAGAAAAAAGCGAAGGACAATATCCTGGGCGGCAGCCTGGTGGTGGAAGGAACGCTCAAAGCGCAGGTGACGGCAAAAGCTGCGGAAAGCGTGCTGGCCAATATCATCCAGTTGGTGAAAAAAGCACAGGGAGAAAAACCGCCGGTGCAGCGCATGGCCGATAAGGTCAGCGCCATTTTTGTACCCGTAGTGGTAGCGATAGCGGTGCTGACCTTTGTGATCAATTATTTTGTGCTGCACGATCTAACTCCCTCCCTTATGCGCAGTATTGCGGTATTGGTAATTGCCTGCCCCTGCGCCATGGGACTGGCCACACCGGCTGCCATTGCAGTGGGACTGGGACGCGCCGCCCGCAACGGCATCCTGTTCCGGGAGGCCCGTTCGCTGGAAGCGTTTAAATCCATCCGCCACGTGGTGTTCGACAAAACCGGTACGCTTACCACAGGGTCCTTTTCCATAGCCGGCTACCGGTCGGCCGTGTTGCCGGAGGATGAATTCCGTAACCTGGTGTATTCCCTCGAAAAATATTCCAACCACCCCATCGCGCGCAGCATCAGCAATGCCTGGAAAAGCAAAAGACCCATCGCCTGGAAAAAAATATCGGAAGAAAAAGGTCGGGGTATGATTGCCGAAAGCCGCGAAGGCGATGTGTACCAGGCCGGTTCTTATGCGCTGGCGGCCCACCTCACAGCAGAATATAACCACAATGTATATGTGCTGAAGAATGGTGAACTGCTCGGCTGGGTGGATGTGCAGGATGAGATAAGACCCGAAGCAAAAGAAGTGATCACACAACTGCACGGCAAGGGAATAAAAACCCTGCTGCTCAGTGGCGACCGGAAAGAGAAGGCTGAAAGCCTTGCCCGCGAACTGGGCATCGACACTGTATATGCGGAGCAGTCGCCCGAACAAAAGTTGGACCTCGTCCGCCGCCTGTCGGCCGAACAACCCACGGCCATGGTAGGCGATGGCATCAACGATGCGCCTGCCCTGGCGCAGGCCACCGTAGGCATTTCACTCAGCGATGCCAGCCAGGTGGCCATGCAAACCGCCAGCGTGGTGCTGATGGGCAACGGTCTCAAACACCTCCCGCTGGCCCTCGGACTCGGGAAACATACCATGACCACCATCCGCGAAAACCTGTTCTGGGCATTCGCCTACAATATCATCGCCATACCCGTGGCGGCATTCGGATACCTCACGCCGGCTTTCGGTGCGCTGGTTATGGGTTTCAGCGATGTGGTGCTGGCCCTCAACAGTGGCCGTTTATATGTTAAGCGCGTCTTCTGATGGCAGCTCCCATTCACGATATCCTGAAATCCTACTGGGGTTATGACGGGTTCCGCGACCTGCAGGAACCCATCATAGAATCGGTGTTGTCGGGCAGGGATACGCTGGCCCTGCTTCCCACCGGCAGCGGCAAATCGGTCTGCTTCCAGGTTCCGGCGCTTGCCCGCGATGGTATCACGCTCGTGATCAGCCCGCTGATTGCGCTGATGAAAGACCAGGTACAGCAACTGCGCAAAAAGGGGATCAGCGCGCTTTCCATCCATACCGGCATGAGCTACCGCGAGCTGATGAAATCCATGGAGCTGGCGCTCAACGGCAAGATCAAACTATTGTACCTCTCACCCGAACGCATACAAACCCGGTTATTCCGCGAATTCCTGCCGGGACTGCCGGTGAACCTAGTGGCCGTTGACGAAGCACACTGTGTTTCGCAATGGGGCTACGATTTCCGCCCCAGTTACCTGCAGATAGCTTCCTTACGGGAATGGCTACCCGATGTCCCCTTTCTGGCGCTGACCGCTTCCGCCACCCCATTGGTACAACAGGACATCATTACCCAACTGCAACTGAAAAAGCCTGCTGTGCTGAAAGGCAGCTTTGTGCGGGAAGGGCTTTCCTACAGTTGTTTTGAGGAGGAAAACAAAAGGGGAAAACTGCTGCATATCCTACAACAGGTGGAAGGTTCTTCCATCGTGTATTGCAGAAGCCGCAAAAGAACGGAAGAGCTCAGCAGGTATTTGAACGAAGCGGGTATTGCTGCTACCTTTTATCATGCCGGGCTGCCCCATGCAGCGCGCCATGAACGGCAGCAATCCTGGACAACCAACCAGCAGCGGATCATGGTAAGCACCAACGCCTTCGGGATGGGGATCGATAAACCCGATGTGCGCACGGTAGTACACTACGATGTTCCGGACTGCCTCGAGAACTATTACCAGGAAGCGGGGCGCGCAGGACGCGATCGGCTGAAAGCCTACGCCATCCTGCTTTACGGCGCACAGGACCTGGTGGAGCTGAGAGAACAACTGGAGAAAAAATTCCCTTCTGCCGAAACCGTGCGCGATGTGTACCGGCACCTCGTGCATTTCCTGCAATTGCCGGTGGGTGCAGCCGTGGGCCAGTCCTTCGATTTTGATTTCAACCTTTTCTGCGAACGGTTTGGCCTGGACCGCATCACCGCCCTGAACGCTTTACAGATCCTGCAGGCAGAAGGGTATTGCAGTGTCAGCGAAGCGGTGTACCAGCCGGGAAAAGTTTGTTTTACCGCCAACCGCGAAGCGCTGGAATCCATCGAACAATCAGATCCCGCACTGGATGGCCTGGTGAAAGCACTGCTGCGCAGGTACGAAGGCATTTTCAATTACCCGGCTTCCATCAGCGAACCGTTCCTTGCCCGGCAGTTGCAATCCGACCCGGAAGAAATCGTACAACACCTGCAGGCGCTTGCCCGGCGCGGCATCCTGTCGTATGAGCCTGCGAAAGACAAACCGCTGCTTACGCTACTGGCGGAAAGAATGGCGCCGGAGAACCTGCGCATCAGCCAGCCACGCATCGATGAAAGAAAAAAACTGGCGCTGGACAGGCTGAACCAACTGCGTGCATACATCGACGGTAGTGGCTGCAGGAGTGCGTTTATCGGACGCTATTTTGGCGACAGCGCCATCCCCGACTGCGGCATTTGCGACAATTGCCTGCGTAAGAAAAAAAAGCCGGCCGCAGTAGATGCGCTCAGCCACGAGATCCTTTCATTGCTTAAGAAAAACGACTCCGTTTCCGTTGTACAATTGCAGCAGGGACTGGGCTCCCTCTTCGAAGAAACACCCTTTTGGAAAGCGGTTCGCTACCTGGAAGAAAGCGGGCAACTGGAAGTCACAGCAGAAGGTTTTATCCGCGGCCGCTGAGCCGTGGCCGGCACAACTGATCCGCCCGCCATTCACCAAAGTGATTTTTTCCGGCGGCTGGTACCCCCTAGCCCCAGCGCTCCGAGCAGGGTGCGGGTGATCATGTTCGCTGCTGTACGCGTTGCCTGCCGACCGGCAGAACTGTCGAGCATTTTTTCCAGCACCGATTTTTCCTCCTTCTCTTTCGGTTTGCTTTTTACTTCTTTTTCGTCCTCTGCTTTCCCAGCCGCTTCCTCCAGTTTGGCCGTAAGCATTTCATAGGCGCTGTTCGAATCGATCTCCTGGTTGTATTTCTTCACCAGCCTGCTGTTGTTCACCAGGGCCTGGATCTCTGCATCCGTCAGCACGTCCATGCGGCTGCGCGGCGAGATCATGAGCGTATGCACCAGCGGCGTGGGAATGCCTTTTTCGTTCAGCATGGTGATCAGCGCTTCGCCGATACCCAGTTGGGTTAGCAGATCTTCTGTTTTGTAAAAAGAAGTTTCGGGATAGTTTTCCGCCGTCTGTTTGATCACTTTGCGGTCGGCTGCGGTAAAGGCGCGCAGGGCGTGCTGTATTTTCAGTCCCAGTTGACCCAGCACGTCTTTGGGAACGTCCATCGGGTTTTGCGTGCAGAAAAATATACCAATGCCTTTTGAACGGATCAGCTTTACAATGGTTTCGATCTGCTGCAGCAGGGCTTCGCTGGCTTCCTGGAAAATGAGGTGGGCCTCGTCGATGAACAGCACCAGTTTGGGTTTATCGAGATCGCCTTCTTCCGGGCAGGAGCCATACAATTCCGCCAGTAGTTGCAACATAAATGTGGAAAAGAGTTTGGGCCGGTCCTGCAGGTCGGTTACCCGCAAAATGGAAACCACGCCCCTGCCATCGTCGCTGATGCGCATCAGGTCTTCCACTTCAAAGCTCTTCTCGCCAAAAAAAGGGTTGGCGCCCTGTTGCTGCAGCTCCACTACTTTCCGTAGGATGGTGCCGGTGGAGCTGGTAGAAATTTTGCCGTAGTCTTTTTCGATGGAAGCCTTGCCTTCGTCGCTGATGTATTGCAGTACTTTGGTGAAATCCTTGAGATCGAGCAGGGGCAACTGGTTGTCGTCGCACCACTTGAAGATCATGGCAACCAGTCCGGCCTGGGTATCGTTCAGCCCGAGTATCTTGCTCAGGAGCACCGGCCCGAACTCGCTAACGGTAGCCCTTAAGCGCACACCAGGCTCCTTGCTCAGGCTCAGCAGTTCGGCCGGGTAGGCGGCAGGCTGGTAAGTCATTTCCAGGTGCTGGTAGCGGTCGGCTATCTTGTCGTTGACCGCACCCGCGGCAGCAATACCACTCAGGTCGCCCTTGATGTCCATCAGCAGCACCGGCACACTGTTATCGCTCAGCACTTCGGCGAGCACCTGCAGGGTTTTTGTTTTCCCGGTTCCGGTAGCGCCGGCGATCAGGCCGTGGCGGTTCATGGTTTTCAGGGGCAGCAGCACATCGGCTCCCGGCACGGGTTTCCCGTCCACCACGCCGATTCCGATCTTGGCGGAATCACCTTTAAAACTATATCCGGCTGCTATCGCGTCTTTAAAAACATTCGGGTCTGTCATCCTGTGAATTTGTCCGAAAGTTACTGGAATTGGGTGTTTAACAAAAGATTATCCATCGTAGGTTGGGCCATGGAAATGATTTAATTTTAATTTATCACTTAAATAAGTTCCATATGGAAGAAAAGAAAGCGAAAATCCTTTTGTGCGAAGACGATCAGAACCTTGGACTGGTATTGAAGAACTATCTTGAACTGAATGATTTTGATGTGGTGCTGGAAAGGGATGGCCGCCTGGGCCTGGCGGCTTTTCAACGGGAAAAATTTGACCTCTGCCTCCTTGATGTAATGATGCCGAATATGGATGGATTCTCCCTGGCCGAAGAGATCAGGGACATCGATCCCGATATTCCCCTGTTTTTCCTGAGTGCCAAAACCATGAAGGAAGACATCATCCAGGGATATAAGCTGGGTGCCGACGATTATATCACCAAGCCTTTCGACAGCGAAGTGCTGTTGATGAAGATCAAGGCCATCCTCAAAAGAAACGAAGAACTTAACAAGGAAAACGAGAACAAGGAATTCAACCTCGGCGGTTTTCATTTCAATCCCAAACTGCGCGAGCTGAGCCATGGGGGCCAAACGCAAACGCTTTCTCCCAAAGAGAACGAACTGCTCAAAATGCTGGCCGAACACATGAACGACCTGCTGCCGCGGGAGCAGGCCCTGAAAAAGATCTGGGGCAGCGATACCTATTTCAATGGCCGCAGCATGGACGTGTACATTGCCAAGCTCCGCAAATACCTGAAAGAAGATACGAGCATTGAGATCGTGAATATTCACGGTAACGGATTTCGGCTGGTGGTGCCCGTTACATAACGGGTCGCCGGTGCATGCAGCGTTTTCTTTCTATTCTCCGAAAAGATCCCCGGCCCTGCCACCCGGTTTTTTTCCCAGGTGCGCATAGGCCTTGGCGGTAGCTTCGCGGCCGCGTGGCGTACGCTGTATGAATCCTTCCTGGATCAGAAAGGGTTCATACACTTCCTCAAGCGTGCCCGCTTCTTCGCCCACCGCAGTGGCGATGGTGGTCAGCCCTACCGGCCCGCCCTTGAATTTTTCTATGATGGTAGCCAGGATGCGGTTGTCCATATCATCCAGCCCGTTCTCGTCCACGTTCAGCGCCTTGAGCGCATGCTGCGTAATGCCCAGGTCGAGCTGGCCATCGTTGAGCACCATGGCGAAATCGCGCACCCTGCGCAGGAGGCCATTGGCGATGCGCGGCGTACCACGGCTGCGGCGTGCAATTTCGGCGGCCGCATCGGCATGAAGCGGCGCCTGCAGCAGGCCGGCCGAACGCCGCAGGATCTTTTCCAGGACCTCTACCTGGTAGTATTCCAACCTTGATTTGATGGCGAAACGCGATAGCAACGGCGCCGTCAGCAGGCCGCTGCGCGTGGTGGCGCCTATCAGGGTAAAGGGATTCAGGTTGATCTGGATGCTGCGCGCATTGGGACCACTGTCGATCATGATATCGATGCGGTAGTCTTCCATGGCTGCGTAGAGGTATTCTTCCACCACCGTGCTGAGCCGGTGGATCTCGTCGATGAACAGCACATCGTTGGCCTGCAGGCTGGTGAGCAGGCCGGCCAGGTCGCCCGGCTTTTCGATCACCGGCCCGGAAGTTTCGCGGATCTGCACTCCCATTTCGTTCGCCACAATGCGCGACAGGGTAGTCTTCCCCAGGCCAGGGGGACCGTGGAACAATACGTGATCCAGCGCCTCACCCCTGATGCGGGCTGCTTTTATAAAGATGCGGAGATTTTCGATGATCTGAGGCTGACCGGCAAATTCTGCAATTTCCCTTGGCCGCAGGCTGTTCTCCATTTCCTTTTCAGCATTGCTCAGCGCGGTGGAATCGGGATGTAAATGCGGGTTGCTCATGGGTTTGGCCAAATTATAACAATAATTCCATTTGCATATACAAATCACGAAGGCCTATCTTTGAGGCGCATGAAATGTTCTGAAAGCCGGTACAGCAGGTGCATGTATTTTGCCAGCGGCGCCCTGGCAAGAAAAATTGAAAAGCTCGCGATGGCGTGCTGGAAAAAAGCGGCACTCTCTCCCAGCCATGGTTATCTCCTGGTCATCGCACTGGAGCAGCCGGGCATACAACCGGGACAGTTGGCGGCGCAATTGCAGTTGAGTCCCAGCACGGTGACGCGTTTGGTAGAGAAGCTCGAAGAAAAAGAACTGGTGCGCCGCAGCATGGAAGGTAAGACCACCAATATTTTCCCAACGGAAAAGGGCCGCGCACTCAGCCCCATGCTGGAATCCTGCATCCGGCAGTTCCACGAGCAGGTGGAGAACATCGTTGGGCAGGACAATGCCAGCCAACTGATTGAGAGCATACATCGTTGTACAGATACACTCGACGACTGAGAAAAACGGCTGCTTCGCTAACAGAGGCGGCGCGGTGTAAACAAATATAAAAAGAGCCGGCTGTACACGCCGGCTCTTTCCTTTTGGATGGTATACTGCTATTTTTCTCTCAATTGAACAGACATACGGCGGTCGGGCCTTCTCTCCTCATCAGACGCAGTGGCCGCAACCTTGGCAAATTCTGATCCATAGCCTTCGGCGCCCAGCAACTGGCTGGCATTACCACCGTTGGCTTTGATGGCCGCCACTACTGCATCGGCCCTTTCCTGGCTCAGCTTTTTATTGGCAGCAGCATCGCCGGTTTTATCGGTATAGCCGCCAATTTTAATTTTGGCCTTGGGATAGGCTTTCAGGATCGTAACAATGTTTCTGATCTGGCGCATGCTCGATTCGGTCAGCGTGGCGCTGCCCACTTCAAAATTCACGTCGTCGAAATCAAACCATTTGTCCTTGCCGGCCACACAGGCCGCATCGTTCAGGCAATTCACCAGCCCGAATTCCAGTCCGCCGCTGTGTACATCCACCTCGGTACCGTCGGCCAGCTTCAGTTTCAGCATTTCGGCTGCCGGAGCGGTAACGGTGGTTGCCGTATCAGGCGGAGCGGTTACTGCTTCGGTTTCTTTCACCGGTTCTTCCTTGTGTCCGCCGCAACCTTTCACCAGGTACAGCAACAGGGCCACTGCAGCGATCCCCAGCAGGAGCGGCATCAGCCAGCTACCCGATTTTTTGGGTTCCTGCGAGTGGTGTACAGGGCCGGCCGCATGCGGCGTGGGGCTGCCAAATATACTGCCCAGGCCGAGCCCTGCGGGCAGCGCAGCAAGGATATTGCTTTTTTGCGAACTCAGCAGGGACATGAGGCCCGATGCCGACAAGCCCGAACTGGCTGCATTTTTTCCGAGCAAACCCAATGCTAGCGGGGCGATGGACCCCAGCAGGGATGCGGCGGAAGAGCCCTTAATGCCTGACCACTGGGAAAGGGAATTGGCAATATGACCTACTTTGTCGCCAAAAATGCCGCTCAATAATCCCGGGCCCAGTTCGGGTATGCCACCGCCAGCGTGGCTGAAAGTGGAACCCAGGTTATCGAGGATCCCGCTGTTGAAGGCCTTTCCCGCCAGGTCCAGGAGACCGGATGCACCTCCGGATTCTGCTTTCTGAACAATGCCGGCCAGTGTGGCAGGCACCACACCGCTGATGGCTTTGGAAACAGAAGCATCCGATTCACCGAGGTAGGAAGCGGCTTTTCCGATCAGGTCGGGAGTAATGAAGCCTTTAATCGCATCTAGAATGTTAAATGCCATGGCAATCCAATTTTGTATGTAAAAAAATAATGGAAGATTTCTTACGGTAGGATTGCTACAAATCAGCCCTCGTGCAGTGACACAAATTATTGAAAATTGTTATCAATCCCGCTTTTGCTCAAAAAAAGATAACAGGGTACAGGCCCCGGGCGTTTAGTAACCGGTTTGTTTCAGCCACTGCGACATGGCCAGGTACACCCCGTTGCTCCAGCCAAAGCCATCCTGCGACGCATATTCTCCTCCACCTGCCGGACTGTTCAGGTCTTCCACATTGTATTTCTCCATCATTTTGCCGGTTTCTTTAAAGACTTTTTCATTCAACTGTACCCACCGGGCTGCAATCTCTTTCGCCAGGCCGATCTGTCCCGCGCGGGCGAGGCCACTCACCGCCATCCATTCCAGCGGCGCCCATCCATTGGGCGCATCCCATTGCTCTCCCGTATTGTATTCCGTTGCCCGCAAGCCGCCCGCAGCCAGCAACCGCTCTTTTACAACCGCTGCAACCTGACGCCCCTGCAGGCTGAGATAGCCCTGGCGTTCGGGAAAAAAACAAAAGGGATACAAGCCCGCGATGGTAACCGTATTGGTCATTTTGCCGGTCCTGAACTGGTAGTCGGTATAATATTTCAGGTCACTGTTCCAGCAATATTTATCCACGGCCTGCCTTCTTGTTTCCGCCATTTCTTTAAACCTTGCAGCGGCAGCAGTATCACCTGCCATATTCCTCGCGCGACTGATTACATTTTCAAGATTGTATAAGAGCGCATTCAGGTCCACGGCAATGATATCGGTGGTTTCAATGGTTGTGATGTTTTTCCGGTCGGCAAACCAGCGGCTGCTGAAATCAATGCCGCTGGTGGCGCAGGCGCGCAGGTGCTGGTACATCTGGATGCGGTTGCGGCCCGATTTTTTTGCCGTTTCCACGTCTTCACGATAGCTTTCCTGGCGGGGTTCCGTGCTTTCGTCCCAGTAACGGTTCAGCACGGTCCCGTCTTTCAGCTTCACCACGTATTTGGCGGCAGTGCCCGGTTTCAGGTCTTTTTCCCCTTCCATAAAATAATTCCACTCCTTTTCCAGTTGGGGCAGATAGTCCACTAGCACCCGGTCGCCTTTTACCGTTGCAAGCAATTCAACCATCATGGCAAAAAAAGGCGGTTGTGAACGGCTGAGGTAATAGCTGCGGTTTCCGTTCGGGATATGGCCATAGGTGTCGATGAGGTAGGCAAAATTCTTCACCATATTCTCAATCATCTCCTGTTCTCCCGACACCTTCAGTCCCAGCATCGTAAAATAGGAATCCCAGTAATAGATTTCCCGGAAGCGTCCGCCGGGAACAATATACGGGTGCGGCAAAGGCAGTAGGGATGAGCCTTTTACGGGCTGGTCGGGCTCGCGCCGCAAAAGTTTCCACAACTTATTGATATGTGTTACAATGTCTTCATCAGCGGGCGTTTTATAGGTTTCGGCAGGACTCGCCGGGATCTCAAAATTTTCTTCCACAAAAAGCTGGAGCGAAAACCGGATGGCAGGGTTCTTCTTAATGGCCAGGTAGGACTGTACAATGTCGGCAGGATCTTTTTTGGGAATGCAGTCCACAAAAGTTTTTCCATCGGGAAATATGCGCGACAACTGCACATCCCGGAAAAGCTGCCCGTAGACCTCGTCAGGCGTGGCCGGATGACTTTCCTGCGCCCCTGCCTGCACCACTGCCAGGCTGCATAAGAAGCTGAAAAATATTGACCGAATATTGGGGACCATATCTACCATTTTAGCTGCTTGGTAATTAAATTTACCAACTGATTATCAAGTAAAGAGGAATTATGTTAAAAGGAAGAAAGTTTTTGCTGATACTATTCCTCGCCGGTTTAAGCATGGTGTTGCTGGGTTCCGTGAGCCTCCCCTTCAATTTCACCACCCGGGCTGTTCTTCCCCTGGGCCTGGCGCGAACCATGGAACAGTTGGAAAACCCCGCACAACTTCGCAAATGGGTGCTGCCTTTTGCAAACACCATCACCGACACACTCGCCTACCGCACGCGCTCGGGGCCGGGTATCAGGCACAGGGACGACAGCGTACTTATCCTTGAATCCATGCCCGGCAACAGCCTGCTGGAATTTTATACAGATGGCAAAAACCGTCAATATGAATTCCTGGTAAACCGTGTGCCGGGAAACATGAAGGGTTGCATGGTAAGCATGACCATCAATACAACCGCCTGGAAAAGGTTTATTGACCCCCTCCCGATCGATGAACAGGTGATCAACAGCTTGCACAACCTGGAAAGGTTCGCCAACGACACACGCCGCTTTTATGGTTATAACATCCGCGAAGGACGTGTGCAGGACAGTATACTGCTCTTTATTACAGCCAGCGTTCCCGCTTCTGATCAGTATTCAACAGCCATGCTGCTGTTCGATTCCCTGATCCGCTTCTCGAACAATAGGAACCTGCGGTTCAAAGGAAACCGCTACTTCAACCGGCAAAATCTCGACAATGGCCAGGTGCAGCTTTCCGCAAGCATCGGCATCAACAGTCCCTTTGCAACTACCAGCGCAGATGCACTGAATAAAAAACCGCTTCCCTATGGCAGCCGCCAGATTGAAATCGACTACCGGGGCCCCTACCATGGCATGGAGCAGGTGTACCGTGCACTGGATCAATACAAACGCGATCACGCCATCATTAATACCCTCTTGCCCATGGAAGAATTTTTAAGTCCCGGTTACGCCTACCGGCCGGACGATTCCGTATCGATCAAACTTTGCGTACCCTATACTCCGAATTTATAATTGCAACCCCGCCCATGTTATCCAGAAAAATAATTGTTGTATCAGCCGTTGTATTGATCGTATCAATCGCCATCATCGCTTTATTCTATCCCAGAAAGCATACTGTTTCGGTGATGGTGCCCCTGCCCATCGAAAGAACCATCGCTCAGTTTACACAGCCCGACAGGGTGAAGAAATGGTTCAAACCTTTTGAAGAAGCCGACACTACGGGTCTGAAAAAGATGGGCGCAAAGTGGGTGCTCCAGTCGGGCAACCAAAGCCTCCAGGTGGCAGCCGCCAGTTCATTTTCCGTAGCGTTGCTGCTGTCCGACGGCAACAGGTCTCTCCCACTGATCTACCAGGTACAGATGGATTCGGGATACACCGACCAGTCGAGAGTGGTGTTTCGCTATAAGTCGAATGTTTTCGGGAATTTCAACGGAAGAAACCAATTGATCGAACAGGCGGTTGAAAACCTGCATGGACTGGAAAGTTTCACCAGCAACACGCTGCGATTTTATGGCCTCGATATCCGCCGCAAACTCGTAACCGACTCCGCCTATCTTTTTACGCAAAAAACAGTGGCACGCAACCAGGTGGGACAAACTGCGGCATCGCTCATACAAAACCTGCGCGGGTATGCACTGCAGAAAAAACTGGAGATCACGGGCACGGCTATTGTCAACATTAATAACCTCAGCGCGGACAGCGTGCGGGTAAGCACAGGCCTTTCCACTTCCACCTATTTCAGAGCAGCCCTAACCGATCCCATTACCTATCGCACCATGCCTTTTGGAAAAAGATTGCTGGAAGCACCGTTTAAAGGAAAATACAGTGATCTTCCCGCGGCTTTCCGGGCCCTGGAATTGTATGCCCGCGACCACCTGCTCACCAATATGGCCATTCCTTACGGAAAATACGGGAGCGACCAGGTGACTTACAGCGATCACGATCTCATCGATATGCTGGTATATTTTCCGGTAGACTGATGAGCTGCAGGCTATCGCTGTTCCTGGCAAGAAGCAGGCCGTTGTGTACGCCTCCTCCCAGTTGAATGCGACGGGTTTTCCTGACCTGCCCTTTCACGGCCAGGCCTGGCAGGAGGCGGTAGTCAAATTTACCGCTCCCATTGTTGAGCAGCAGGCTGCCGTAATCGGCATCCACCCGCCCCATTTGTATGTTGTTGTCGTAATAGTTGCCAAACAGTAAAATATCGGTCCTGCCATCCTGGTTATAGTCCAGCGGCACGGCATCCCAATAGGCTGTCAACTGCGATTGCCAGGGAAGATCGATGGTAGAAAAATTGCCTTTCCCATCGTTCAGCAGGAGGGCATTGCTGAAATAATCTGCCGTGAGTACTTCCGCCTTTTCCAATTTGTCCCTGCCGAACAATTTTTCCATATCGGCCCGCGCAAAATCTTCGGCGTAGAGGAATTTCTTTTTCATGAGCGGGATCTGCCTGTCGAGTTCCATCTTGTTGGCAAAGGGCCGCTCCACACCTTTGATATAATAGCTGAGCACCTGCTCTTTTTTCCCGTTGCCGTCGAAGTCGGTATAGTACAGGCGCACCGGTTCCTTCGCGCTGGGTTGGAGACGGAAGTTTTGTCCCTGGTTGCCGGCGATGAGATCAAGGTCACCGTCGCCGTCGATATCAACCGCGCGCAGGAAATTCCACCAGCCTTTGCGGTCCGACAATTTTCGCAGCAGCAGTTTGCCATCCCTGTTTTCATAGAGCAGGGGCGCATCCCATTCCACGGCGAGGAGCAGGTCGGGGTCGCCATCTTTGTCGAGGTCGATCCACTGCGCTTCTTTGACAAAACCGGCCTGTGAGAGCCCGGGCGCCAGCGCTTCGGTCTGGTCGGTGAAATCGCCCCGGCCATTGTTGATGAGCAGGTAAGATTTTGGAACCTTGCCATATTCATATACCGAGCACCTTGCACCGAGAAAAATATCGGGGAATCCATCCTTATTGAGATCGGTAACGCAAATGGAAGAAGCCGTTAAGAGAAGTTTGTCGAGGACAGATGGTTGGCGGGTAAGCAGGCCCCTGCCATCGTTTACGTATATGCGTGACTGTTGCCTGGGTGAAGTTCCGAAGTATTCGTTGCCACCGCTTGCCACCAGCAGGTCGGGGAAGCCATCCTTGTTGATATCAGCCCACACCGCATCCACGTCTTCATACATACTGTCCTTATCAAGGGCAGGTTGTGGCAGTCGGTGAAAGCGGCCGTTTTTTTCCTGCGCATATACAGCAGGTTTACGGTCTTTGGCGGCGCCGATGAAAAAGTCGTCGAGCCCGTCGCCGTTGATATCTGCTACTGCAAGCGCCGGGCCTTCGGTGGATGCTTTGTGCGGAATAAGCTGTTCCCGGTCGAATTCACCAAAGGGGTCTTCTTCGTGGAGGTAGTGGATTCCCCGGTCGGCAGTGATGTCGGCGCAAAGCGGCAAAGCAGCCGCCGGATCTCTTTTCAGCCGGCTCTTGTCGAAAAGCGGCAGCCCCGGCGACCAGGTCAGTCGCAGCTCCCGGCGCAGGCTGTCGATGGTGCAGGGCTGGCTGCTGCGGTCGGGCCAGATCAGCAGGGCCGAATCGGGAAGCTGGTCGCCGAGCCCCACCTGGAGCGGAATTTCCATGCTCGACTGGAATCCGTGCACAGGCGTTTTCTCGTAGGTTCGTATGCTGCCGTCTTTTTCAAACAGCACCAGCGTAGCGCCCACCGCGTTCCTGTTTCCGGGCGGTCCCTCCAGGTGCAGCCGCAGGAAATGGTCCCGCCCATGCTCCACGCTGTTGTTGCGATACACCCTGGCAGGGTCGTTGATATTGTTCACTACAATATCGAGGTCGCCGTCGTTGTCCAGGTCCGCATATATAGCACCGTTAGAGAAGCCCGGTTTTTCATTTCTCACACTACCCGTAGCGTCTTCGAACTTGAGGCTGCCTTTGTTGAGAAAAAACTTATTGTTGAGTTTAATCTCCGGGAAATTTTCTTCCAGCAGCAATTCTTTTTCTCCCGCATTCCCCGATTTTACCTGCTGCTGCACTTCTTCGCTGGAAACAAAATTCACAAAGTCCATATCGTTCATGCGCTTCGGGATGCCATTTGATACAAAGAGATCTTTCCAGCCATCGTTGTCCATATCCATCCACAAAGCGGCCCAGGACCAGTCGGTGGCATGTATGCCTGCATATACGCCCAGTTCGCTAAATAAACCATTGCCCCGGTTGTACTGCAGGTTGTTGCGGGTATACTGGTAGTTGTAACCATACCCTATTTTAGTATAGAAAAGATTGTATTCGTCTTCACCCAGGGAGCGCTTGAGCACATAGGGATCTTCCGGCAGCATGTCCATGGAGATGATCTCCGGCAGGGCATCGTTGTTCACGTCCGCCACATCCACACCCATCGAGAACTGCGACGTGTGCATGATATGACTGGTCAGCTCGTCTTTGAAACTGCCGTTGCGCTGGTTGATATAGAGGTAATCGTTTTCATGAAAATCGTTACCGATATAGATATCCGGGTAACCATCCAGGTTGATATCGGCCACGGCGATGCCCAGGCCATATCCTATCACCGAACTGTTGATGCCGCTTTCTTTGGTAACATCGGTGAAACGGTTGCCGTCGTTGCGGAAGAAACGGTCGCCCGAAAGCGGGTGCGTGGTGCCCATGAAGAGTTTCCGTTCGCCGAAAGTGCCGTTGTGGTGAACCGAATGGTTGAGCAGGAACATGTCGAGATCGCCGTCCAGGTCATAATCCAGGAAAGCCGCCTGCGTGGAGAAGCCACTGAAATCAACGCCCCACTCTGCAGCCGCATCGCGGTAATGCGGAATGCCGTTGTCAATGCCGGTGCAAATCAGCAACTGGTTCTTGCCGTGCAGCACCTCGTATTGCCCCACGCGGCAAACATAGATATCGAGCAGGCCATCGTTGTTGATGTCCACCACCGACACGCCGGTGGACCAGGCGCTGTCGGCCGGCAGCCCGGCTTCTTTACTCACGTCTTTGAAATGCAGGTCGCCTTCGTTGAGGTACAAACAATTCGCCGACTGGTTGGCGGCGAAAAAAAGATCTATCCTGCCATCGTTGTTGAAATCGCCGGCACCCACACCTGCGCCGTTGTAAAAATACATGTACTTGAACAGGTTGAAATCGCGCGTGGCATTCAGTGTATTGCTGAACCGGATGCCCGTGCTTTCAGGATCCAGGTTGGTAAAAAGCGGTTGTGCTTCGGGGTTGTTTTTACAGGAAACCGCCAGCAGCAAACACAGGATGGGAAAAAGGTTTTTCATGGTCAGGGTTTAGCTGCAGCAGTTTTCCGGTTGGAAAGCAATAGCGGCGTATCATCGTTCCGGCTGAACAGGTAGGCCGGTTTTCCTTTCAGGGAAATGGTTTGTATATCGCGCACCACTCCCATGATGTTCAGGCCCGATGCCGCCACAGGAGCAACGCGCCATCCGCCTTTGCCATCGCCGAGTAAAAGACTGCCCCGGCTTGCATCGAGCCGGCAGAACTGGGGCTGCAGGGCAAAACAGTTGCCACCCAGCAGCAGATCGGGAAAACCATCGCCATCCACATCGTCCATATTTATGGCATTCACCGACGAAAGCTGTACAGGGTAAGGAAGCTCTTTGATATCGAAGTCCCCTTTCCCATTATTATAGGCAGCAATGGAAGCGTTGTAGGAAAAAGTTTTTACAGTAGCTTTTTCCAGCACTTTTTCAAGGAACAGTTCCTGTATCGATTTCGTTGCAAATTGTTCGTGGCGAAGGTTCTGTTTTTTGAGACCGGGAATCTGGTCCGTCAGCTCCCGCTTCAGGAATACAGGCATGTCGCGGCCATTGATCCGGCGGGTCATGATCTTTTCTTCCTGTCCGTTCTGGTCGAAATCTCCTATCCAGAGTTTAACAGGATGATCCTTATCCGGTTGCAGGTAAAAATTGCTGCCGAAATTTCCGAGCACCAGGTCGGTATCGCCATCGCCATCGAGGTCGCGCGCCAGCAATGCCTGCCACCATCCGGTAAGCGATTCCAGGCTGGTGGATTGTTTTTCCAGTTTCCCGTTATTGTTAAAGAAAACAGTGGTGCCCATCCATTCCCCGGTTACCACGAGATCGGGGTTACCGTCCTTGTTGAGATCGGTCCAGGTGGCGGCGGTTACCATACCGATATGCACCAGCTCTTTTGCCCACTGGCTGGTTTGGTCGCTGAACTGCCCTTTGCCATCGTTGATAAAAATATAACTGCGCGGATCGTTGCCATAGGCGCCGGGAATATTGCGGCCACCAACAAAGAGATCCAGGTCACCGTCTTTATCGAGATCGGTTGCGATGGCCACACCGATATTACTTTTGTTTTCGGGAAAGGCATTCTCGCGCAGGGAGAAATTGCCCCTGCCGTCGTTCAGGAAAAGGCGCTGCGCCAGCCCCTGTCCATCGGGTTGTGTATAATTACCACCCGGCCCGATAAAGAGGTCCTGGTCACCATCGCCGTCGGCATCAAAAAAGAGCACGGCGTCTTCCTCCTGTCCGCGGAACACATCGAGGGCGGGTATTTCCTTTCGCTGAAAGCCACTGGCAGTTTGCAGGTACACTACCCGCGGCTGGTTCACCGTCCCGCCCAGGTAAATATCTTCCAGGCCATCGCCATTGATATCTGCATGGGCGATCTTAGGCCCCTGGCGCGAAAGCATCACCGGTATATTGCGCTCGTAATAAAAATCGATGTAATCGTCTTCCGTGGACCGGTCGAAGCTGGCGCCCTTCACTTGCTGAAGAAAGGGAGCTGCTGCCGGCGGTGGCGGCGGAAGCGGTTTTGCCTCTGCTGTTTCCGACCATTCATATACGGAATCCAATTTCGGTTGTATATAACTGTTGTATCTCCTGTTTGGCCAGATCACCTGCACGGAATCGATGGGCTCATTTCCAGTTCCGATGATGAGCTTGTAGTCGACAGACGACTGAAAACCGCGACTGGGGATCAGTTCGCGGGTCATTACCCGGTCTTTCTGGAACAGTTTTACCAGCGACCCCACAGCAAAAGTATTCAGGCTGTCGCCCCTGAGGCGCACGCCGATGTAGTGTTGCTGGTCCTGTTCGCGGCTGTTGTTGCGATAGATGAAAGCAGGCGCGTTCACATTGTTGACAATGAGGTCGAGATCGCCGTCGTTGTCGAGGTCGCCATAGGCGGCGCCGTTGGAGAAGGAAGGCGTCGACAGTCCCCATTCCGCAGCGGCGTCTTTAAACCTGAGGTCGCCATTGTTGCGATACATCTTATTGGCGATGGGCCGCGAAGGCATTTTATTGATCACTTCGGCCACTTCTTCGCGCTGGCCGGTAAGCACCATGCGCTGGATGATGTCGTTGGCGAAGAAATCGATGAAGTCCTGGTCGGTCACATCCTGGTAGATGCCATTGCATACGTATATGTCGGATTTTCCATCGTTGTCGGCGTCGAAGATCAGTCCGCCCCAGCTCCAGTCCGATGCTGCAACGCCGCTGTAAAACGCTGTTTCCTGGAACCCGCCGTTGCCGTTGTTGACCTGCAGCGTATTCTGCATGAACTGGTTGTAAAAACCAGATCGTTGTTTCAGCCGCTGTATGTCGATGTTTTCAAAAGAGGTGGTGGTCTTGAGCCGGGTTTCGTCGTCGGGCAGCATTTCGGTGACGAAAATATCCGGCAGGCCATCGTTGTTGATATCGGCCATATCGGCGCCCATGGAAGAATGGCTCAGGTGCTGTACCTGGCTTTCGAGCTCTTCTTTGAAGCTGCCGTCCTTTTGGTTGATGTAGAGATAATCGCGTTCGAAGAAATCGTTGGAGATATAGATATCCGGGTAGCGGTCGCCGTTCACATCTCCCACGGTAACGCCCAGGCCAAAACCGATGAGGCTGCCGTAGATATTCGCGGCTTCACTCACGTCGGTGAAGCGGCCGTTGTCGTTGCGCAGCAGCCTGTCGCCGCCGCCTTTCAGGAAATCGGCCACCGGCCAGTCTTTGGCGCGGAGCTCACGTTTGTTGGCATAGTTGAGGGTGTTAACCGGGATAAAACTGTTGTTAAGGATATAGCAGTCGAGGTCACCATCCAGGTCGTAGTCAAAAAATGCAGCGTGGGTGGTGTAGCCGCCGCGGTTTTCCAGTCCGTATGCAGCAGCCTGGTCGGTAAAGCTGCCGTTCTTATTGTTCACGTACATTTTGCAGACGGGCTCCACGCCTTTGATATAGCCGGCATTGCACACAAATATGTCCAGCCAGCCGTCGTGGTTGATGTCCACCATCACCACACCGGTGCTCCACTTGTCGGCGTCGGCCAGTCCCGCCTTCTCTGTAATGTCTTCAAACTTAAAATCGCCTTTGTTGAGATAGAGTTTGTTGCTGCCCATATTGGCAGTGAAGAAAATATCTGCAAGGCCATCGTTGTTGATATCGCCGATGGCGCAGCCACCACCATTGTAAAAATTCCGGTAGTTGAAAATGTTGAAATCCTTCGTATTCTCAATCTTGTTTTGAAAACCTATCCCGGTGTTTTCTTGCAGCGTGAAGCGGGTGGGAGTGTCGGATTTCTGACGACAGGAAACCAGCAATAGGGTAAGCAAGGCAGTCGAAGCAATTCTTTTCATAAACATCTCAATCTAAATAAAAAAAGGTCATCACGAGAATGACCTTTTTTTATTTAAGAAAAAACTAAACGATCAGTAACCGGGGTTCTGGCCCAGATCGGGGTTGGCAGCGAGTGCGTTTGCCGGAATGGGGAAGACCAGGTATTTGTCGTCGGATTTTGCGGGTTTGGTGGGACCAAAGGGATCCAGGAATTTACCGAAGCGGATGAGGTCGTTCCTTCTCCAGCTTTCCCAATAAAATTCACGGCCTCTTTCGTCCAGCATTACATCGAGGTTGAGGCTGGTAAGCGTAGACGCTCCTCTCTTGGCGCGCAGCTCATTCACGATGGTCATGGCATCGGCATTGTTCCCGGTACGCAGGAGGGCTTCGGCCTTCATCAGCAGTACGTCAGAATAGCGCAACATCACATAGTCGTTGGCGGCATTGTCCTCTCCGCTTGACCAGTCGGGCTTCATGTCCGGAACATATTTCACCACGCGGATACCGGGGGTTTCCACATTGCCGGTCACGATGTTATCGATGTCGCGGGTAAAGATGAGCGGGTTACCGGCACGGTCTTTCAGGGCAACATTGCCTTTACCATACTGCTGGCCGATGAGGAAGCCCACGCGCATACCGGTGTTATCGGTGAACCCGGGATAGGCTTTACCAATGCGCTGGTCGGCAGCTTCAAATTTGTCGTAGAAACTGGCCAGTGTAGCGAAGCCATTCCAGCCGCTGGGATTCTGATTATAGTGGGTACCGCAAAACCAGTGGAAGCGTACGTTGCCGGCTTCCGAGTTGTTGTTCTCCAGTGTGAAGAGGTTCTCTTTAGAGTTTTCGTTGGTCGGTGTAAAGCTGGCGTAGAAATCATTTTCCAGTGCGAACCTGCCGCTGTTGATGATCTCATCGCAAAGGCTGATCACCTGCTGCATATCGGCTGCATCAAAACCAGGGGTTTTGCGGTTCAGGAAAGTGCCCTTGTTCAGGTAGAGCTTGGCCAGCAGCGCTTTAGCGGCCCATTTATTGGCTTTGTTGGCCGGACCATCTGTCAGGTCGGGCATCGCTTCCGTAATATCAGCTACTATCTGGTCCATCGCACCCTGTGCATCCAGGACCTGCGGTGGCTGCCGCAGGTCACTGCCCACTTCACGGAAAGGCACTTTACCATAGAGGTCGGCTATCGTAAATACTGCGTAGGCACGCAGGAACAAAGCTTCTGCCTTTACGGCCGGCGTGATATCAAAATTTTGGATATCTGTTGTCCGGAATACGATCTGGCCCAGGTTGGCAAAATTGTCCTGGATCCGCTGGTTATCGGGTTTCCAGGTCTGCTGGTGCAGCACCCGCCATACGCCGTTATCGTCCCAGTCACCACCGCGGGTGGGCCCGATGGCGTCGTCGGTGCTCATATCCTGCATACACCAGATGCCGGTCTGGTCCTGGTAGGGTCCGCGAAAGGCGGTATAACAACCTTTCAACAGTGAGGGAATATCCTGGTTTGCATAAAACTCTGCTTCTGCCACCGTACCATTCAGGCTTTCGTCCAACTTGGTACAACCGACTGCCAGCAGACTGAGCCCGCCGGCAACTGTCAATATTTTTTTAAACGCTTTCATTCGTTGTAGAATTAAGAATTAAAGAGTGATGTTCAGTCCCAGCATAAACGTACGGGCTGGCGGATAGCCGGTATATTCAATACCAAAAGACGGCACATTGTTAATGGGCTTCGGCGTATTCACTTCGGGATCAAAACCGCTGTAATTTGTCAGGATGAAGAGGTTCTGGCCGGTGATGTACACATAGGCATTCCGGAAAGAGTTGCTGATCTTACCGATATTATAGGAAAGCGTGAGGTTGGCCATTTTCATGTAGTCACCTTTTTCGAGCCAGCGGTCGGATACCGGCTGGCTGCTGGCTTTGTTCTCGAGGTTATCCGGCGTATACACCTTGTAAGCGATGTTACGGTTTCCGGTAATATTACTGATCGCCAGGGTGGCCTGCGTGGTATTATTATACACCAGTTGACCGAAAGCGCCGTTCATATTCGCTACCAGGCTGAGCCTTTTATAGGACAGGGTGGTGGAGAAACCGAGCAGGGTTTTGGGATTGGGATCGCCCACGAAGAATTTGTTCTGACTGGCATCGCCACCTTCAAACATGGAGTTGCCGTCTTTGTCGAGGCCCAGCCACTTAGCTACATAAAATGCGTTGATCGGTTGACCGTTCTCCAATTTTTCAGCAAAGGCGCCGGTCAATCCCTGGCCGCTGATGGCGCCAGTATAAATATCAGGGCCGCTGTAACCACTCATTTCATTCTTCAGGAAGGATGCAAATACGCCTACGGTCCACTGGAAATTTTCATTGCTTACGACGTCTGCGTTCACGGTCACTTCCAGGCCGCTATTGGTGATCACACCATTGGGAAGGTTCTTCCAGTAAACCACCGGCGGAGCCGGTTGCAGGGGAAGATCTACATACAGCAGGTCCTTGGTTTTTTTGATGAAATATTCCACAGAACCATAGATCTTACTCTTCAGCAGCGAGAAATCGACGCCAAAATTGGTGGTAGTGGAGGTTTCCCATTTCAGATCGGGGTTCTCCAATTGCGTCTGAGCAACCTGACCGGATCCGAAATATTCATACTTTTTCTGCGAAGAGCCGGAAGGGAAGTCCTGGTTGCCGGTGATACCCCATCCTGCACGCAATTTCAGGTTGTTCACGAAACCGGAGCTCTTCAGGAACTCTTCGTTTGAAATATTCCAGGCCAGGGCAGCGGAGGGGAAATAACCATACTTGTTATTGGAACCGAATTTGTTGGAACCGTCGGCACGCATGGTAACGGTAGCCAGCAGGCGGTCGTTAAAATTAAGGTTCACCCGGCCGAAAAAGGATTGCAGTTCTGCGGTTGGATTGTGATAGGAGCTCAGTCCCCGGTTGGTCAAAGAAGAGCCATGGAAATAATCGTAATAGGGCAATGAGAGGGAGGGGAAATTCTGTGCCGACATGAACTTACCTTCTCCGTCGATGCTCTGGTACTCATAACCCAGGGTTGCTCCCAGGTAGAAGGCTTTGGAAAGTTGCTTGTTGTAGTTCAGGGTATGCGTAAGTTGCTTGGTAAAATCCTGCGCAGACAAAGCAGCGGCAACGCCAATCCCTTCCACTCCCTGGATATTCATCCAACTTCTCAGTTGCTGTTCCCGGTTGCCCAGCGCATAGTTCAGGCTGAATTGCATCCGGTATTCCAGGTCCTTGGTAATCTTGAAGTAAGGAGAAATATTAGCGATGATATTGGTGTTTTTGGAATGGTCATCGTATGCTTCCGACATCGCTACCGGGTTGTAAGCGGTAGCGGGGAAACCATCATTATCTCCTTTGACATTAATAGAACCGTCGGGATTGCGCAGGGGGCGCGTGGGGTTCCATTGCAGCGCCTGCCCAACCAGGCTGCCTTCAAAACCGGCATCCGTAGAGATGGGTGCAATTTGTTCCGCAACATGTGAAGTGATCAAACTCAGATCAAGGCCAAGCCGCTTGCTCTCCAAAAATTTGAAATTACCGTTGATGGTGGTGGTATATTTTTTCATACCTGATTTAACCACAATGCCATCCTGGTCGTAGTATCCAATGGAGGCACGCATTTTGGCATTTTCATTACCGCCGCTGATGCTCACATTGTAATTCTGGAAGAAAGCATTCCGGGTGATGGCGTCCATGGCGTTCACATCGGAGCCCCAGTCAGAGCCGGTAACGCCATAGGAAGCCAGCGCTTTCCGGTAAGAAGTGGCGTCCATCTGGTCGGCCTGGCGAAGGAGGTTGCTAAAACCCCAGTTGCCGGAAACATCCACACGGGCCTGGCCGGTTTGGGCTCTTTTGGTAGTGATGAGCACAACGCCGTTCGCTCCGCGCGATCCGTAAATGGCGGTGGCGGAGGCATCCTTCAGCACGTCCATGCTGGCGATATCGGAAGGATTGATAAAGTTAAGGGGGTTGGCGTCGGGGGTTTGACCCACACCGGTTGCGCTCAGGCTGGGGCGGGCTGAACTGGAAGGCAGGGGTACCCCGTCAATAACATACAAAGGTCCGTTACCGGCACGGATGGATGCCGTACCACGGATCCTTACGGTGGTGGCGCCACCGGGCTGACCGCTGTTGTTCAGGATCTGCACACCGGCAATCTTACCCTGGATCAACTGGTCGGGGGCACTCATGATACCCTGGTTAAAATCTTTTTCTTTTACGGTGGCTACGGATCCGGTCAGGTCCCGCTTACGGGCTGTACCATATCCCACAACCACTACTTCGTTCAGGTTGGAATTCGACGCAACCAGCGATACCGAAATATCGGAACTGGCGCCGATCGAATACTCCGAAGAACCGAAACCAATGGAACTGATCACCAGTGCTTTGGCAGTCGCCGGAACACTCATGCGAAAACTTCCGTCAGCACCGGTGGAAACACCCTGGGTGGATCCCTTCACCGTTACTGTTGCACCCACAATTGGGGTGCCATCTTTCTGATCTGTAATTTTTCCTGTGATTACCCTGCTCTCCTGTGCCTGGATGGCCGAACAGAGCAAGAGCAGTAGCAAGAGAGCGGATAGCCCCCTCACCCAACGCGGCAATGCAGCAATCATAATGTTAGAGTTTTGATTTTGTTACTCGTGACGGTTTATAAAAAAAAGTTCTGGTCAAAATTGTCAATCGAACACAAATCAAACGGGCAGCAATTCTTTCTCACATAAGCTAGTCTCGCCTCAACCATAAAAAGGCATCCGGAACCTATCAAACGCTGCGAAGACGGCGCAACATTTTTAGTATTTCCTTAACCTTTACTGGTTTTCGGACGGCCACCTATTGGTGTGTACAAAGTACATATTCCAGTAAAAATAGTGGTTTTTTTTTAACACAAACTTATTTTTTCTTGACAATTCGCCTCCGGAAACCAACCATTCATACCGGATTTTTCCGCTTTGAACAAAGTCCCGCTTTTCCATGAACGCCACCTATTACCTTTAACATACCTCATAAATAGCTGTAACATGAAACTTTTTATCTCCTGCCTGCTCTTTGTAGCCGGCGCCCTGGGACCGGCCACCGCCCAGGAAAATCCCCTGTGGCTGCGCTACCCCGCCATCAGTCCCGATGGAAAAACCATCGCTTTTGGCTATAAAGGCGATATCTACCGCGTAGACGCCGGCGGCGGCGTGGCGGTTCCCCTCACCATCCACGAGGCGCACGACATGATGCCCGTTTGGAGCCACGACGGCAAAACCATTGCCTTCGCCTCCGACCGCCACGGCAATTTCGACGTGTACACCATGCCCGCCACCGGCGGCACACCCCTTCGTCTCACCTATAACAGCGCCCCCGACTACCCCTACGATTTTTCGCCCGACGACAAACAGGTGGTCTTCGGCAGCGCCCGCAACATCCCGGAAAAGAACATCCGCTTCTACAGCCCCCGCCTCTTCCTCAACCTGTACGCAGTTTCGGTGAAAGGCGGCCGTAACATACTGATCAGCAGCGCCGGCATGGAGAATGCCCACTACAATAGCAAGGGCACCGAAATCGTGTTCCAGGACCGCAAGGGCTATGAAGACGCCCTGCGCAAACACCACACGTCTTCTGTCACCCGCGATATCTGGATCTTTGAAACCGCCTCCAACAGTTTCCGCCAGATCAGCGGCTTCCAGGGCGAAGACCGTGAGCCCGTATTCAGCGGCGACGACCAGTTCGTGTATTATCTCAGCGAAAAAGCCGGCAGCCAGAACATTTTCAAGGCGCCCGTGAAAAACCGCATGGCCGAACAGCAGATCACCCATCTTGCCAATAACCCCGTGCGCCACCTCAGCGCCAGCCGCAACAATACCCTCTGCTTCACCTACGACGGCGAAATCTATACCCTCACCGAAGGCGGCCAGCCGAAAAAGCTCTCTGTGCAGATCTTCAACGACGGCCGCGCAGGCGTTGACAAAAACATTTCCATCAACGGCAGCGTCACCGAATTCGCCCTCTCCCCCAACGGCAAAGAGATCGCTTTCGTGAACCGCGGTGAAGTATTTGTCACCAGCGTGGAAGGCGCCCAAACCAAACGCATCACCAACACCCCGCAACAGGAAAGGATGATCGAATGGAGCCCCGATGGCCGCACCCTGCTCTATTCCGCCGAACGCAACAACAGTTGGGACATTTATTCGGCTACTATTACCCGTAAGGAAGAACCCTATTTTTATGCAGCCACGCTGCTCACCGAAACACCGGTGATCGCAAGTCCTGAAGAAGAATACCAGCCCAAATATTCGCCCGACGGAAAAGAGATCGCCTATGTGAGTAACCGAAATGTGCTGAAAGTGTACAACGTGGCCAGCAAACAAACCCGCACCCTGCTGCCGGCCGGGCACAATTATTCTTATGCCGACGGCGACTGGACCTTCACCTGGAGCCCCGACAGCAAATGGGTGATCACCGACGATGCCGAAGGCAATATGTTCACCGGCAACGCGGCCCTTATCAAAGCCGACGGAAGCGGTAAAATAGAACATCCCCTGCGCAGCGGTTTTGGCCAGAACAACGTGAAATGGGGCATGGACGGAAAACTGATCAGTTGGGCCAGCGCCCGCGAGGGAAGAAGATCCCTTGCCCTGCAGGGCAGCCGCGAAGTGGACATCTATGCCGGCTTCCTCGACCAGGAACTCTACGACCGTTTCAAACTCAGCAAGGAAGAATATGCACTGCTGAAAGAAAAGGAAGACAAGGAAAAAACAGAAAAAGAAAAAGCAGCCAAAGAAAGCCCGGCGCCGGAAGCCAAAAAGGGAAAGGACAAAAAATCCGCTTCCCCGCCCCCGCCGCCTGCCAGGCCCGATTTCAAACCACTGATGGACAACCTCGAGAACCGCGTGGCCAAGCTCACCATCAATTCTTCTTCCATCGCCGACTATGTACTGAATCCCGATGGCACCAAGCTCTATTACCTCGCCTCCTTTGAGAAGGGCTACGACCTGTGGGTAACCGAACCGCGCACACGCGAAACGAAGATCCTCGCCAAACTCGGCGGCAGTCCCAGCGGCATTGAAATGAGCAAGGACGGCAAATCGCTTTTTGTGGTGAACCGCGGCGCCCTCGTAAAAGTGGATGAGTCCGGCAAAATCAGTCCCGTTTCCATCAACGGCGAAATGGTGCTCGACGCCACTGCTGAAAGGGAATACATTTTCGAGCATGCCTGGCGCCAGGTACGGGAGAAATTTTACGATACCACCCTGCACGGCATCGACTGGGTGGGCTTCAAAAATACTTATGCCCGCTTCCTGCCCCATATCAGCAACAACTACGATTTCCAGGAACTGCTGAGCGAATTACTGGGCGAACTGAACGCTTCGCATACAGGTGGACGTTACAGTCCGCGTATGGATAACCCCGATGCCACCGCCACCCTCGGTTTGCTGTATGATGAATCGAAGGGCGGCAACGGCCTGCTGATCACCGAAGTGCTGGCCGGCGGCCCGCTCGACCGCAGCAGCAGCAAGGTGAAAGCCGGCGCCGTATTGGAAAAGATCGATGGGCAGGCCATTACCGACAGCAGCGACTGGTCTTCTTTACTGAACCGGAAGAACGACAAGAACACCCTGCTCAGTTTTTATGACCCCGCCACCAAACTGCGCTGGGACGAGACCGTTAAACCCATCACGCCTGGTGAAGAAGGCGGGCTCATGTACAAACGCTGGGTGAAGAAAATGGACGAAATGGTGACCCGTCTCAGCGACGGCAAAGTGGGTTATGTACATGTGCAGGGCATGAACGACGGCAGCTTCCGCAACACCTTCGATGCCGTGATGGGCAAGAACTACGACAAGCAGGCCCTCATCGTGGATACCCGCTTCAACGGCGGCGGCTGGCTGCACGACGATCTCTACACCTTCCTCAGCGGCAAACGCTACCTCGATTTTGCGCCGCAGGGTCACCGCCTCAACGACGGCGAGCCATCGGGTCGCTGGTCCAAGCCCAGTTGCGTGGTGATGAGCGAAAGCAATTACAGCGACGCCTTCATCTTTCCCTATATCTATAAGCAGAATGGTACCGGCAAACTCATCGGCATGCCCGTGCCCGGTACGGGAACTGCCGTTTGGTGGGAGCAGCAGATTGATCCCACCATCGTGTTCGGCATTCCTATGATTGCCACGATCGGCAAGGAAGGAAGGCCTACCGAGAACCTGCAGATCGAACCCGATATCAGGGTGCCGCTACCTTACGAGGATTTCCTGAATGGCCGCGATCCGCAGATAGAAGCGGCGGTGAAGGAAATGTTGAAAAACATCCAGGAGAACAAGGATAAAAAAGCTTTCTGACCCGGGGCCGGGCGGTTCCGGTCAATGCAGAATGAACCATTTGCTACCAACCCGCCGGGAATGCCGGCGGGTTTTTTATGATTTTATTGATAATAGAATCGATGGGCAGTCGTTAGCTTGGAACGAATATCCATCCATGATGCAAAAGACCCTGCTTTTCTTCCTGCTGTTTTCTTTCCTGCTTTGCGGCCTTGTGCACAATGGCCATGCGCAAACCATCACCGGTGTATGGCGCGGCAAGATCAACCGCCAGAATGCCGAGCTAAAACTGGTGAAATCGGGCGACGACATTGTAGGCACGGTATATTATTACAGCGGGAAAAAATACCGGCGTTACAGCCTGCGCGGGCATTTTGACCCGGAAAGCAATGCCGTGATCTGGTGGGACGAAGTACGGATGGATGAGTTGGAAAAAGGAACGCCTCTTTTCACCAAAGCAGATCCCGCTGCCCAGTTGATGGTGGCCGATTTCAATTGTCCGGGTGGCGATGAAATGCTACTCGACGGCAGCAGCACGCCGCGCGACCAGACGGGCCGGACGGGTGGTCCGCTGCACCTGCAAAAGATGGCGCAGCCGTTGTTTCCCGACGAATGGGATGCGATTATAGAGAACTATTTTGTGGGCGCCAATGATCCGCACCTGATCGATAGTATCAGCCGCATGGGTTTCCTGGCGATGGTGCCGGAGGAGAAGGCGGTGGGAGCGGCGCCGGTGAAAGAAGCGCCACCGGTGGTGGTGGCAGCGCCCCCTGCTAAGGCTCCTGTGACGGCTCCGGTAGCGGCTCCTGTGACAGCTCCGCCCGTTGCTGCTGCGCCGCGTGAAGCCGCGCCCGCCACTGTTCCCAACGCCAATCTTAATAAGTTCAGCACGCGCAAAAACGTGTTGCAAACGGTGATCCCCCTCACCGCCGAAGTGGTGGAACTGCGCTTTTACGACAACGCCGAAGTGGACGGCGATTCCATTGCGCTTTTCCTCAACGGCAAGCTGCTGCTGGAACATATCCGGCTCACGGAAGAACCCTATGTGGTGAAACTGCGGGCCAGCGAACTGGGTGCCGACAACGAACTGGTGATGGTGGCGGAAAACCTCGGCAGCATTCCGCCCAACACTTCCTTCATGGTGGCCATTGTGGGCAACAAGCGGTACGAGGCACGGTTATATGCAAATGAAAACAGCAGTGCCCTGGTCAGGATCATCCGGGAGCCGGAGAAAAAATAAGCTTGTTATTTCCTCACGTCAAACACCCGGTTGAAGGGCGTTTCGGCGGCCCGGCGGAAACGCGTGAAACCCGCTTTTTTGCACACTTCCTGCAGGGCATCGTCGCTGGCCACGGTTCCCAATACATAACCGCCAGAGGCCATGGCGTTGGGTGAGCAGCACAGCACCGAAGCGCCGGAATATACGCGTCCCACGGGGTTGAGGTTTTCACCAGCCTTGCGGCCAGCCATGGGTTCTACCAGCATCACGGTGCCATCGTCTTTCAGGCTTTCGAACGCATGTTGCATAGCGCCTACCGGGTCGCCCATATCGTGCAGGCAATCGAAATAAGCGACCAGGTCGTAGGTGCGTTTGGGAAATTTCTGCGCGCTGGAAACATCGAAGTGCGCGTTTTTGAGTCCCTCTTTTCCCGCCAGCTCATTGGCCCTTTCCACGGAAGGCACGTGGTTGTCGTACCCGGTGAAATCAGACTTGGGAAAAGCCCGGGCCATGATGAGGGTGCTGACGCCGTGGCCGCAGCCGATATCAGCCACGGTGGCGCCTTTTTCGAGTTTCTGCACCACGCCTTCGAGAGCGGGCAGCCACTGGCTCACGAGGTTGCCGTTGTAACCCGGTCGGAAGAAGCGTTCGGTTCCTTCAAAGAGGCCGTGGTGGTGTTCGCCCCAGAGCATGCCTTCGCCCGATTGAAAAAGATCGGTGATCCTTTCTTCCGCTTTTTGCATGGAACTGATCACCTGGAAGCCGCCCGCCACGTAGAAGGGACTGTCTTCGTCGGTGAGGGCCACGGCGTGTTCGTCGGGCAGTTGATAGGTGCCGTCTTTTTCGTTGAATTCGATGTACCCGCCGGCGGCCTGGTTGATGAGCCATTCGCGCACATACCTTTCGGTGGTGCCCGTTTTTTTGGCAAGTGCGGCGGCGGTGACGGGGCCGGCAAAGGCCATCGCCTTGTAGAGGCCCAGTTTGTCGCCGATAAAGCTGAGCGTGATGCCCAGGGAGGAACCGAAATCGCCGACTACCCTGTTCAGGAACTGCTCCATTCTGGCCATGTCGATGGCAGGAGCTTTTGCGCCGGGGGCGCTGGTTGCAGCTGTTTCCATACCATAATTTTTGAGGGACACAAAGGTAGGGGCAGCGCGTGGGCGGGCAAGGTTTTGTGGAAGTCTGGGCCGGGTTTGTGTGAGTTTTTTCATGATGATTTGAATTGTAGGGTTTCGGACAATATGCATCAAACCTAGTACCGGTTTTGCTCCGTTTTTGGACTTTGGGACGTTTGCTGCTCAGCCCTGGGACGTTTGCTTACTAATTGTGGGGTGGATTCGGCATTTGTTGCTTCATCCTTGCTTTAACCCTGTATAAAATTCGCTGGAATCCCTGATTTTACTGGATTTCTTACAAGGCTGAAGCAAGGATAAAGCAAGGTTAAAGCAAGGATGAGGCTAAGTTTGGGTTTGGGGTCTGTGGTTTGGGGGTGGGGTCAGAAGAGTTCTGCCGGTTGATGCCAGGCTGGTTCTGATGGCCGCGCCACGGTCCGGGATGTGTATAAATTTTATTATTTTTACACATAAATAGACAGCAATGCGGACAAATATTGAGCTGGACGATGCGCTTGTTCAACAGGCCATCAAACTCAGCAAGCTGAGAACGAAAAAAGAAGTAGTGCACGAGGCATTGAAGAACTATATAGCCTGGATGAAGAAACAGGAACTCCTGCGTCTCAGGGGTAAGATAACCTGGGAGGGAAATTTAAAAGATATGCGAAGCATATGAGTGGGGCTCTGATTTTTGACACCTCGGTATGGATCGATTTTCTGAAAAACAAACGCAACAGCACCTCCGACCTCCTGGCTGAATACATAGAACGCAACGACCAGGTGTTGCTTGTTCCTACCATTTTACAGGAAATCCTGCAAGGCATCAGGGAAGATGCCCAGTACGAACAACTCAAAGACATTTTAAGCTACTTCACTGTTTTGCAGCTACCACCTGTTCAGGCGGCCATAGGAGCAGCAGATCTATACCGGCGCCTACGAAAAAAGGGACTTACCATCCGCAAAAGCAACGACTGCCTTATTGCCTACTATGCGATCGAATTTTCCACGCCGCTGGTTCATTCCGACAGCGACTTCGACCTCATCAGTAAGCATTCCCGGTTAAAAACCCGGGAACCGGCTGTGCGATAAATTTTCTAAATTCACCCGCCAGCGGGTTTTGTCGCGAAACGAATGCCCGGTGCCCCTAACACCAGAGAAAAGCCTACAGCAACTATGAGATCAACCGTTAATGAATCACAAATAGAATATGGGTTTGTCGGAAAACTAGCCGATCTTAAATACACCATCCGGCAGGATATTCGCGATCGCCGGGCACTGGAAGAAAATTTCAGAAAAAAATTTGAAGCGCTGAACCGCGTCGATCTGTCCGATGCGGAATTTGCCCGCCTGCGGGATGAGATCATCAATCCCGATGTATTTACCGCTTCCAAAACTTTACGCCAGCGCAATACGTTTATGCGCGAAGACGGCACGCCGTTACAATATACCCTTGTCAATATCAAAGCGACCCCCGCAACGGTTATACCAATTCGCTGCTTTGCTTTGTGCAGCTTTTCGTGGTAAGCAACCGCAGCAACACCTACTTCAGCTATCGCTGGGAACCATCGGAATCACTGGGGGACGATTTCCGGTTCAAACACCACGGACTGGCACCCAAATCGGCGGCAGATTTTGCTTTCCTGCTGCACGGCTTTCATTTCTTAAGCAAAGAAGGCACAATGGCAATTATTCTGCCACATGGTGTTTTGTTTCGCGGTGGCGCGGAGCAGCGCATTCGTACCAAATTGTTAAACGACAATCATATTGATGCGGTAATCGGGGCAAAACGGCTGTTTCCTTATATGCCCGGGACGGATCTGTCTGGATGAACCAGCAACAGTTGGCGGAACTTTTTGAGACCTCCAAGCAGAACATCGGGCAGCACATAGGCAACATATTGGAAGACAATTAGTTAAACGAAATTTTCAGTTGTAAAGAATTACTTAACAACTGCCGCAGACGGCAAAGAATATCAGGTCACTTTTTATAGCCTGGATATGATTCTTGCGATAGGTTTCGGGGTGCGAAGCAAGAGAGGCACGCAGTTCAGGCAATGGGCAAACCGCAACCTGAAAGAGTACATGATCAAAGGCTTTGTAATGGATGATGGGCGGTTAAAAAACCCTGAGGCAGACCGGACTATTTTGATGAATTGGCGGCCCGCATCCGCGACGTCAGGGGCTCCGGAAAAACGCTTTTACCAGAAAGTACGGGATCTGTTTTCGTTAAGCAGCGATTACGACGCCACCGACAAAGCCACCCAAATGTTCTTTGCCGAAACGCAAAACAAATTACTGTTTGTGATTACCGGTAAAACTGCCGCAGAAATTATTGTAAGTCGCGCCAATGCCTTTTTAGTCGATAAGTTCTTACTAAATAAAATACTACAGCAATACGAAAGCCAGAAAAGATATTTGCTGAAAAACATGTTTGTGTAACTATTCAAACGTTATTTCAAAATATCTCAATACGGCTTTATAATTGTCCTGGCCAGTGAGGCAGGTATCCATCAGGTATTCCTTTACATGATCCCACTCACGCAGGCCACGATAATAAAACAGTTTCAGGTTTTCATCAATAATAAACGGTACAATATTATTGGCCAGGCATTCTTTAAACATGATCAACCTTCCCACACGTCCGTTACCATCCTGGAATGGGTGTATGGCTTCAAATTGCTGGTGGAAGGCAATGATGTCCTGCAGTGTTTTCTGCTGGATACCGTGATATGCTGCAAGCAATTCTTTCATTCTTGCAGGCACGTCTTTGGGGAGGGTGGTTGCATTGCCCCCCACTTCATTGGGCATTTTTTTATATTCTCCTACATTAAACCAGTCCTTTCTGCTATCCGAGGTGCCGGACTTCAGCAAAAAATGCAACTCCTTGATAAAGGCTTCCGTCAGTTTTGATTTTGCCTTTTCAATAATTAAATCGATACAGCGAAAGTGGTTGACGGTTTCTATAATATCATCCACATTTATACTTTCACCTGCAATACCGATGGTATTGGTTTCAAAAATAAACCGGGTTTGGTCTTCGGTGAGTTTGCTGCCTTCGATGCGGTTAGAGTTATAGGTCAAATCAATTTGCGTGCGGTGGTAAATGCCGCCTTTCAGTTTCATGTCTTTTTGCTCTTTCAATAAGTCCAGCAGCAAATTGTGGCTGAAACTTTTTTTATTAGCCTTTACCGGTAGCTGGGCATCCCGCGGAATATTCCATGTTTTGCCTGTGAGAAAAACACCTTTTATTTTGCCCGCGGCGCAGTAGTGCCTAACTGTTCTTTCAGGTAACTCCCATTTTTGGGCGAAGTCCTTTACTGAAACATAGTTCATATTTTATTGCCGTTATCGGCAAAGTTATGGAAACCAATGCTACGCTTCCTTCCTTTTTGCCGATAACGGCAATACTATTTTGCTAACTTCCCCAGTTGGTCGGTAAAGAAACCTCAGCTTTTGTTAAGAATATAAGCTAACAAACTATGCAAATTTCAAATTACATTTGAAATTTGCATAGTTGATACTGGAGTTTTATATCTTTATATAGAACAAAAACGATATGAGATGTTTTTGCAGCGTGCAAACGGCGAGGATATACTTGAAGCAATACGACATTTTCCAGTAACTGCAGTTATCGGACCCCGACAGTGTGGAAAATCGACATTGGTGAAATACCTGATGGAAAACCATCTGTCTGAAACTTTATACCTGGATTTAGAACGTCCTTCGGACCTGGAAAAACTGAACGATGCGGAATGGTTTCTCTCCAGTCAAAAAAATAAACTGATTTGCATTGACGAAATTCAGCGAAAGCCGGAATTGTTTCCGCTCATCAGAAGTTTGGTCGATGAATGGAACAGGCCGGGTTGCTTTGTGGTGCTCGGATCGGCCTCGCGCGATTTACTGATGCAGAGCTCCGAATCGCTTGCAGGACGGATTGTCTATAAACAATTGACGCCATTTTTATGGTCTGAGTTACCCAATATTTCTATTGAAAAGTATTTTGAAAGAGGTGGCTTTCCCCGAAGTGTGCTGGCGTCAAGCGACAAAGTTTCTTTTGACTGGCGCAACAGCTTTATTACTACTTTTCTGGAACGTGATCTGATGCAATGGGTCAATTTCACTCCCGCTACCATGAGGCGCTTATGGCAGATGCTGGCAAACGTAACCGGGCAGACTGTCAATTATTCCAATCTGGGCAATTCGCTGGGCGTGAGCAACCAAACTGTAAAAAATTATATTGACTTACTGAAGAGCACGTACATGGTGGACGTGGTTGAACCCTATATCTCCAATCCTGGCAAACGTTTGATAAAGGCCCCCAAAGTGTATGTTTCCGATTCGGGTATTGTATCGGCATTGTTGAGCATTCGCAGTTTTGCCGACTTTTCGGGTCACCCGGCTTTTGGTGCTGTTTGGGAAACCATTGTCCTTGCTAATTTACGAGGAGCGTTCCCCGAAGCCGACATCTCTTTTTACCGCACAGCCGGTGGCGCTGAAATTGATTTTGTGATACAGTTCAATCGTCAAATCATAGCTATTGAGTGCAAAGCCTCCTATTCGCCAACTTTATCCAAAGGCAATCATATTTCTATTGAAGACATTCAACCCAAACATACTTTCGTGGTAACACCATCGCCGGAAAGCTGGGCAATGCGTAAAGGTATAGATGTGGTTTCGCTTGGTGACTTAACCAAAAAATTAAATGTCTACTTCAAAAAATAATTGGAAGCTATTTAATAAATATGCATGGTTTGAAATTGTCGAGAGTAGTATTCTAAATAAACAAATTGGATAGAAGGTATTGTTTTTGTTTGTTGAGGCTAGATAGAAGACGCTCTTCAAGGGCTTGTTTTTCGTTAATGCTATTCAGCAAAGTCGCGATACGCTTTATTTTATTGGTATCACTAGGTAAGAAAACTTCATTATCCAGAAAATGTTGGTTGGTTATGCTTATAGTGTTCTTTGCACCTTTTTGAACCAGGCTGTGTAGGTAGTTATTGGCGTTAATAGAATTACGGCCATTCCCAGGTTGAGTGGTAAGGTTTGGGGGTAACCTTCCGCATCATTGCAGACCGCGCTTCCAAGTATCCGGCCGTGCACGTCTGGCGTAATCATCATAGCAATTTCTACAGATTGATTTCCGAGTCCGGTTTCTCATCCAACGCATTCCTGCCTTTAAAAATCAGCAATTATCAGTTTTTTCATGCCCATCATTTTTTTGAACGCCCCCGGTTTCTTACTGAGTTGTTCCCAATTGGCGGGGCACACCTGCCAACTTAATCCGTACTTGTCTTTAAGCCAGCCACAGACACTTTCCACACCGCCATTTGCGGTCAGTGCATCCCAGTAATAATCAATTTCTGCCTGGTCTTTGCATGTTATCATCATTGAAATGGCCTCATTGAACTTAAACAATGGCCCGGCATTGATACCAATGAACCGCATCCCTAAAATCTCAAACTCAACTGTCAGAACCTTTCCAGCAAAGTCTTTTTGAAAGTCAGCCAGTCCCTCGGCTTCTGTTTTAGGATAATAAGAGGTGTTAATCAATTTGCCATCCTTGAAGATTGTCAGGTAGTATTCCGCGGCCTCTTTGGCGTTGCCGTCAAACCATAGATTTGGAACTATTTTTTGCATGCTGTTTATTGTTTTTATTATTGTCCCGTTTTTGGACTTTGGGGTCTGTGGTGGGGATAGGTAAACATACAAGTCAGGTTAATTATCCGGGAGTTTATCCCTTGCACATGGTATACTTATGCCCGATGAGCTATCTTTTTCTATCTGACAATGATCACGGTTCCTCTTCTTGCTATGCGATTGCCAGTTTCGTCCACTCCTTCGGCCATCCATACAAATATAGGATCGTTCTGGTCTCCACTTCGCACTTTTCCATCCCATCCCATTGCCGGGTTGGTCGTATAAAACAACCGTTGCCCCACGCGGTTAAATACACTGAAGTGAAGAAAAGTTTTTAAACCTACGGGAACCGCCTTCAGTAAGTCATTTCGGCCATCGTTGTTGGGTGAAAAAGCATTCGGAACATATATTTCCGGTCCTTCATACACCTTAACGGAAACATTATCAGTTCCCGTGCAGCCTGCCTGTGTGCGTGCGGTTACGGTGTAAATCATATCCCTGTCGAGCGTAGCCGTAGACTGTTGGTTTTGCGGGTTGTCTCCTTTTTCTAAATTTTCTTTTTGAGAAATATCGCAAAAAACGGCGTCAGCCCCACTACTAAAGCTGTGATAAAATGAACATCATAGTTAATATCGTTATAGTGAAGGTTTCTTACTCGGCCCTGGCAGGCCGTACAATCACCAGCATACCCCATGCTGTCAATATAGGTGGTCGTGATTGTCGTAGTGAAAAAAAGCAAGACGGTTGAAAACAAATAGATAAGTCGTCTTCTACCGCTTTGCACATACAAGACTGTTGTCACTATAACAGAGAACAGCCCAAACGCAACGGAAGCATATGGACTTGTAAAAAAGTGAAAGTTCTTGCCTACGAATTTTATTCTGTCACCCTGAAAAAACCTGAACAAAAAGCGAACAAGAACCCTGTGTAACTATTTTCATAGTAGACAGCTAAACTAACTGCCAGGGAAAATATGATAAGCAAAGGAAGTACGGCTTTTGCAATCGGGCGATACATATCTTAGATCGTTACTTTCATAATCCGGCAGTTCCTTCGAAAGTTATTCTGAAAGCCTATCAATGGTTTCAATCACATTATCGTAATACCGTTGTGTAAGCCGCTGCTTTAGTAAGGATCTATCAGGCTGCCTTTTTTACTACCTCCAGCATTTTCGTCAACTGCTTCTTTCTTTTGTCCCGATACATTTTGTCATACCGATTAATGAGTAAAGGAAGTAATTGCCTTTTTATTGCCGTTATTGCCAGATCTTTTATGTCGTTATCGATATGTCCCTCTAAAACAAACTGGGCGAAACCAATTCCGATAATCGCATTGTCCTGGCCTAACAAATAAACGTCGTTCATTCCTCTGGCTGATGAGAGTATCATATCTCTCCATTGGCTGTCTTCCAAATTCATACCTGAAGTATCAGAGAGAGATCTGCCTATTTCTTTAATGGCATTTATTTGTTGCTGTATGTCTGCTTCGCTAAGTTCATTTTTTTGATTTATGTACGCTTTGATTTTTGTGGTATCCATTTCATTATAGTCAAAGAATGGATATTGCCACCTTTCAATTAAATCTTTTAAGTAGACTACAGGGCTTTGGGATTTGTTGGTAAGCCTCCACTCTTTAAATCCATAAGCAGCGTCCCAACCATCATCATTTCCGAATGGTGCAGTTTCTTCAATCGGGCTAAAATAAAATTCATCTGTCATTACAGCCTGTGCCTTAGGATGTGCGGACTTAAAATCGAATTGAAATTTGTCCATATATTTATTCTGTTGTGTCGCTACAGTAGTATTATTACCTGTCTGCCCGTTAGAGCTGTCAATAACCAATACACTTATCAAAAATGTTATTAGAATTGATGGTTTCATAGAAATAGCAGGGAATCCCAGGTTTTGGGTTCGATTTGTCAGTTTAAGTTTATCCGTTCTGCCCAATTAAGTTCTTCCGGCAACTCCTGATTTGAAAACTCAATGTGTATTACCCGTCTTTTCCTATCGTTTGTTGTCCTGCCGGAACTATGTAGCAGCAATGGTTTCATCAGCATAATACCTCCTTTAGAAACGTTACAACTAACTTCTTTTTCAACTGTCCAGTCAATTGTTTCTGGTCTGTAAATTCCTTTTGCATGAGATCCGGGAACAACTTTTAATGCACCATTACCTTCATTTGTGTCGTCCAGGTGAATACGAATTGTAACAATTCTCTGCAAAACATCAAGCGGCGGCTGAATAGCAAATTGGTTTTGTTTGGTCGTCCAAAACTCAAAACCGTTGAGCGATAGTTTCTTGTCAACAGAAATTGTAAGGTCCTGATGGTATGAAACATACCAATTTGCTGTTTTAGGTTTGTCAAAATAGATGCTTTTAACAACGAAGTAGTTGCCACCCAGTACCTGTTTCAAAACAGACCTCAAATTACCATTGAAAATAGTATCAATTGTTGCCGAAACTTCTTTTAAAAATTGCCTGATGGCAAAAAGGTCTGCCGACTTTCTGAATGTTTCTTTGTCCGAATTGGCTCTATTTATTTGCTCCGATATTTTCTCAATTTCTTCTGACGTGTATATATTCTCAATTATTGCAAAACCGTTTATTAAGAAGTCGCTTGTTTGTTTCACGTATGTCGCTTTTAAAACTAAGTACAACATTTTAGGCTGTGAAAGATGCGGGAATTAGAATTACTGCCGTCGTTTGACTGTATAAAAGGAACGCCTATATCTTGTTGTAATAAGTCAAATAGGTAAATATAAGTACTGTAAGCGCATTGATGATGATAGCAATGATTTTAGTAATTGCCCAAATAGTATTAAGTTTTTGCTTGTTGGCATTCCATCTATACGGTCTGTTTTTCCAAATAAAAGGGCTGTTCTCTAAAGCCAGAAGCCCGTCGAACGAAATGTAAAATATCACTCGTTTATTCGCTTTGTCGTCAACGTTGGTGTCAAGATAAACATATCCATCCTTTTCTAATTTATAAAGTGCTCTGACTAAAAGCTTGTTTTCGTCCGGCGTGAACTCGGGAACGTCGCTTTTGGTAGGGACAAATGACGCTTGGGTCCTAATATATAATAGTGCCTTGTCAAGGAAATCAACTGTCATAATGAAACGATTGAAGCTTATCTGGCTAGATTATTGAAGATGGTCGCTTGCCATTGCCGCTAACGTTGAAGCATTGGCGATGTGGCGGTATTCTGTGTTCTGTCCGCTGGGTGCCGCTGCTGATTAAAAAAGATACTGAAGTCCATTGTTTATTCTGTTGCTTGGCATTATTTGTCTGCCGAAACTGAAGCTAAACAGCGAACAAAAAGCTGAGAATATATTCGTCGCCCCGCCATTTTGCCAATGCGCTGTTAGCGGCTGGCTATTGAGGGTTTAAGTTTCTTAATTGAAGGCAGCCAGGAAATAAAGAATTCGACTACTAAAATCGGAATTACAGAACTCATCCACTCATAGGTTGCATCTTTCACATCCTGATTTTCTATAAAAGATAAAAAATTATGCTTGTAAACAAGATCTGATAAAATACGAAGAAATACGAAGTCTAATGTCAAAGTATAGCTACGGATCATAAATAAACGATGGGCTTGAACATCCTTTCTTTTTATAGTAACCCATGCAGCTGATGTCATGAATAGCCACAACACAGCAACAACAAGTGTGGGAACTATTGAACCGGGATATGGCTGAGTAATACCAAGATACAATGCAGAAAGACCTCCTAAAAGACATCCAACAACGTAAATTTTTCCCAAAAGCCTATGCCATCGAATATGATGTTTACGAAACCAGATCCAGAATTGAAAAGGACCAGTTATAAGCGGTATGACTGCGGTAGCCAGATGAGATACAAACCAAAATTGCTTATTCCAAAATGTGGGGCCTATCCCCTCTTTAACAAATCTGAAATTTATTGCACGAAAAAGATAATAACAGCTCAATAAAATTATTAATGTCCAGAATATTCTGATCAATAATTTTTTATACTTTATTTCATTTAAGCTTGCATTGTCAAACTGCTTCATAGATTTTTATTACTGTTAATTTTTGAATCTGCGGTCAGCTTGCCGCTAACGTTCAGGGCTTTGCGTTCGTGGCGGATGTCTGTGGTAATGTCGCTGAGCCCATGTTCTAAAGTTAAATAGAATTCATGTCGATCAGAATATACTCTACAGCCGCCATGACGCAAAACCCCTTGTTGTGTGCCGTTCTTCTGAGTCGTTTAAGTAGAGTTATCTTAATTTGAATAATTCCCGGTGCATGGAAAACTCAATTACATTAAAATCATAAAGATTTAATCTGCCGCTACAAAACGTGTCTTTGTCCCAAAGATATCCGTGGCTTCTTGTATAGCGTAAGCGAAATTCGAGAATGGAAGTATTTTTATCAAGTTTTAACTCGATTGTATCAATCGCTCCCATTTCTTTTAAAGATGCCGAGCCGAAAAAGATTGTTTCGATTCTTAGCTTATATAGATTTTTTGAATCTTCATATAAAAGCTCCCTGTCTTTAACATAAAAAGTTCCTTCAAAGCCCTGATATAGTGGCAAAAGAAAACTTAGAAGATTGTCTCCTTCAAGAATGATTGTCTCTTTAGTGAAGTCCATGTCTGTCGGCATAAATTAACTGGGGAAAGTGAAATTTTATCAGAGAGTGGCTTTATATTCATCCCATGTTAGCAAGGGTTTGTCTTTTATAGTATGTGTCATAAAGTCTATCCCTTCAGATGTCAATTGACCAACTTGACTAAACGGGCCCATGCTATTGAACTTATGAAGTCTTGCAGGAACTAAATGACTTTTAAAATAAGATACTTCCCAATTTTTGCTTTTGGCAGTGTTTTTAACTTCAAAATGAGATGAGTTCATTAATATATTTATCCCATGATAAGGTTTTGTTGAAATCATTCCTCCAATAAAGTCACATCCATTTAGATGCTCAAAAAAAATGATATAGTGGTTGTTCCCGTCTTTTGGATGGTTTCCTTCTCCGAGCAGAATTGCGCCTTTATTAAAATTTATATCGTTGTACATTTTATTTAAAAATTTGTTTTTAGAATCTTCTATAGAATGGCACACAACGTTAGTATTTACGCATTATGTGCAGGTTTGAAAATAACGATTTGCATTTCCCAGCGCTGAGTGATTGCGTAATACACATTGCGCAATTGCGCCAATCGGATAGGGCGGGCAGTTAGGTAATATGGATTGCGCGGGAAGGCGTGCATGTGTCAACGCTGTTTCTGCCGGCAGTGGGAGGCACCTGGGTGTCGGCGCCAAAGCATTCGCCTCTTCGGCTCAGCTACCCATAAAATCCGGCCAACGCTTGCCTTCTTCCCAATACTTCGCCCCCTCACTCACAACTGTAGTTGGCAAAGTGCAGGGGCGTATAAGTAACCGCAGGATAATGATAATAAAAATTTCGAATCGGCGCATTTCGGAAACTACGGAATTTGAAGGAGAAGGAAGGGGCCTGAACAGCCGGCAATAACACGCACAAAAAAGTCCCGCCTGGACGGGCGGGACAAATTTCTTTCCGGGACGATTTTACAAACCTTCGGTTTTCATAAGTATGGACTGCTTTTCATGGATAAGGATAACACCCGGATATGGATCAGTCTTTTAACAGGATGATGGACATTTTCGCTTTCAAAGGATTCGGATCAATGGACTTGGACGGACAATAGCTGTTTGCTGATACAAAGATGTCCCATCCTGCAAGCATATTGAAATCTCTTCGATAAAGGGCGAAAATGTTTCGATTTTCGGGAGCCGGAAGGCGGTGAATGAAACCTGAAAATACCGGCCCCGGAGGGCCCACCACGTCTCACACCACCACGTTGATCATCTTGTTTTTCACATAAATTACCTTCTTCGGGGCCCGGCCCTCCAGCCATTTGGCAATGGCCGCATCACCGGTAACAATGCGCTCCACCTCTTCCTGGCTAGCTTCCAGCGAAATGGTGATCTCCGCCCGCGTTTTCCCATTGATGGCCACCGGGTAGGCCTTGGCCGACTCCTTCACATATTTCTCCTCGAACACCGGGTAGGCCGCATCCAAAATGCTGTCGCTATGTCCCAACTGCCTCCAGAGCTCTTCGGCCACATGCGGCGCATAGGGCGTCAGCAGCACCAGCAGGGGCTCCAGGATCGCTTTCTTGCCACATTTCAGATCACTCAGCTCGTTCACACAGATCATGAATCCACTCACCGCCGTATTGAAAGAAAAACGCTCCGTATCTTCTTCGATCTTACGTATGGCACGGTGCAGCACTTTCAGTTCTTCGGCCGTAGGCACTTCTCCATCCTTCACCAGCAATCCTTTTTCTTCATCCATGTACAGTCGCCAGAATTTCTTGAGGAAACGATGCACCCCTTCAATGCCCTTGGTATCCCAGGGCTTGCTCATTTCTACCGGCCCCAGGAACATTTCGTACATGCGGAAAGTGTCGGCCCCGTACCGCTCCACCAGGTCGTCGGGATTCACGGTGTTGAACTTGGACTTCGACATCTTCTCCACTTCGCCGCCGCAAATGTATTTGCCGTCTTCCAGCACAAAACTCGCATTCGCATAATCGGGCTTCCAACGCAAGAAAGCATCGGTATCCAACTCGTACCCATCCACGATGTTCACGTCCACATGCAGCTTGTCCGTCTTTTGACCATTATAAGTTTCATCCGCCGCCAGCAGCCCCTTAGAAACAAACTGCGAAGTGCCGGTAACGCGATATACAAAACGGCTGCTGCCCTGGATCATGCCCTGGTTCACCAGCTTTTTGAAAGGTTCCTGGAAGCCGATATGACCCAGGTCGTACAGCACCTTGGTCCACATGCGGCTGTACAGCAAATGTCCCACCGCATGTTCGGTACCACCAATATAGAGATCCACCTGGCCCCAGTAATCACTGGCCTTGCGGCTGCAGAATTCGGTGTCGTTCGAAGGGTCCATGTAACGCAGGAAGTACCACGACGATCCCGCGTAACCCGGCATGGTATTGGTCTCCAGCTCGCGGGCCACCCAGTCGGGGATATTGGCCAGCGGGCCCTCACCATCGGGACCCGGCTTGTAGGATTCCACATAAGGCAGCTCCAATGGCAGCGAAGTTTCCGGCAGCGGAACCGCCACGCCTTCCTTCCATTGAATCGGAAAAGGTTCGCCCCAGTAACGCTGACGGCTAAACGCCGCATCGCGCATTTTGTAGTTGACCTTGCGCTTGCCAATGCCCATGCTTTCGATCTTTTCATTCACTACGCCAATCGCATCGCGCATGAGCATGCCGTTTAGAAAGCCGCTATTCTCGAGCACTGCATCCTTGGTGGGATTCGCTTCCGACCCATTAAAAGCAGTGCCAATGATATTCGTGACTGGTATCCCAAAATGTTCGGCAAACCGGAAATCGCGCTCATCGCCGCAGGGCACGGCCATGATGGCGCCCGTACCATAACCGGCCAGCACGTATTCGGAGATCCAGATGGGGATCTCACGCCCATCAAACGGGTTGATCGCATACGCGCCCGTAAACACACCAGTGATCTTTTTTTCGGCCATGCGTTCCCGTTCGGAGCGGCTCTTCACATAATCGAGGTATTCCGTCACGGCAGCAGCCTGCGCTGCAGAAGCCAGTTGCGGCACCCAGTCGAGCTCCGGCGCCACCACCATAAAGTCGACCCCGAAAATGGTATCGGGCCGCGTCGTATATACGCGCAGGTTAGACACGCCGCCGCTTTCGCTCCGCACGGCAAAATCCATTTCCGCACCATAGCTCTTACCAATCCAGTTGGTCTGCATTTCCTTCATCGCATCGCTGAAAGCGATCTCTTCCAGCCCCGCCAGCAGGCGATCGGCGTACTCAGTAATACGCAGGTACCACTGGCGTAGCTTTTTCTTCACCACGGGATAACCGCCGCGTTCGCTCACGCCATTCACCACTTCGTCGTTGGCCAGCACGGTGCCCAGGGCTTCGCACCAGTTCACTTCGCCATAGCCGCAATAGGCCAGGCGATAGTCCATCAGAATATCTTCCTGTTCCTTCTTACTGTAACCTTTCCAGTCGGCCGCTGTAAAGACCAGCGCCGGCTGACCCGGGCATAGATGCGAAGCATTGCCTTCTTTTTCAAAAGCGGCCACCAGCACCGAAAGCGGTTCGGCCTTGCCGTTATTGCGGTTGTAAAATGAACCGAAAAGCTGCAGGAAGATCCACTGGGTCCATTTATAATAGGAAGGATCGGAAGTGCGGATCTCGCGCGACCAGTCGTAGCAAAAACCAATATTATCGAGCTGGCGACGGAAATTGGCAATATTGTTTTCAGTGCTCACGGCGGGATGCACGCCGTTTTCGATGGCATACTGTTCTGCCGGCAGCCCAAAGGCATCATAGCCCATGGGGTGCAGCACGTTGAAGCCTTTCAGTCTTTTGAAACGGCTGTAGATATCGCTGGCGATATAGCCGAGCGGATGGCCCACATGGAGTCCCGCACCGCTGGGGTAGGGAAACATGTCGAGCACGTATGCCTTGGGTTTGTCAGAATCGTTGGAAACACGGTAAGAACCATTGGCCTTCCAGTATGCCTGCCATTCTTTTTCGATGCGCCTGAAATTATACTCCATTGCTTTTCGGTTGTGCGGCTGGCCCGCGGAAATGTGAAAGCGACCTTAAAATACGGTCGCCATCGCTGAAACCCGCAATAACAGGGCCAGTACCCTTCGTTTAGTGGGCGACAAAAATACAAACTGAATGGCGAAAACGGCTATTTTTGTCCCTAACCGCCAGTACTAACCCACTGAAATTCTCTACAATGACGCAAATCGGAAAAGCATCCGCGAAACGCTCCCAGCCCTCCTATTTCATGTCCATATTGGGTGTTTCCCTGGTGCTCTTCATCCTCGGCCTCCTGGGCTGGATCGTGATCAATGCCAATAAACTGGGCCAGTATTTCAAGGAAAACGTGGAAGTAAGGGTGTACCTGCGCGAGAACATCAGCGACAAAGACAGCGTGACCCTGGTACAATATATTGCCAATAAACCATATGTGAAGGAGTACGAATACGTCACCAAGGAGCAGGCCCGGGAAAAATTCCTGGCCGACGGGAATGCCGACTGGAAGAACATCATAGAGGCCAACCCACTGCCGGCCAGCATCGATTTCAAGCTCCGCAACCAGTACGTGCATACCGACAGCCTCGCCGCCATACGGGCCGACCTGGAGCAGAACATTGGGGTGAACGACGTGCAGTACCCCCAAAGCCTGGTGAACAACCTGAACGAGAACGTGCGCAAAATCAGCCTGATCCTGCTCATTATAGCCATTGTGCTCTGCATTGTGGTGATCGTGCTGATCGACAATACCATCAAACTGGCCATGTTCAGCAACCGTTTCCTGATCAAAACCATGCAGATGGTGGGCGCCACCCGCGGCTTTATTGCCCGTCCCATGGACGGCCGGGCGGTGATCAACGGGGCCGTCAGCGGCCTGATCGCCCTGGCCGGTATCATTGCCCTGGTCTTTTTTGCCGAAAAACAACTGCCCGAACTGAAAGCCATGCGCGATACCACCTGGCTGCTGCTGCTGGGCGGCGGCATCATTGTATTGGGCATTCTGATATCTTTGCTCTCCACGCACCGCAGCGTGGTGAAATACCTGAAAATGAAACTGGATGACCTGTACTGAGCAGCGCATCTTATTTGTGGAATACTGAACCAATTGTATGTCGAAGAAACAGACCAAAACCGCTACCATCCATACTTCCGAAAGCCTTTTCGGGAAAGAGAATTATATCTATATGATCGCCGGCGTGGTGGTGATCGCCCTGGGCATGCTGCTGATGGCCGGCGGCAAGAGCAGCGACCCCGCCGTATTTGATCAGAAAGAAGTGTATTCCACCACGCGCATTACCATTGCCCCCATCCTCATCCTGGCAGGACTGGGCCTGGAGATCTTCGCCATTTTCAAGAAGCCGAAAGCCTGATAAAGGATGAGTTTACTGGAAGCGATCGTCATCGCCATCGTGGAAGGCCTGACGGAATTCCTCCCCATATCCTCCACCGGCCACATGATCATTGCCAGTTCCCTGATGGGCATTGGCCATGAAGCATTCACCAAGCTGTTTGAAGTGGCCATACAGATGGGCGCCATCTTCGCAGTGGTAGTGTTGTACCGGAAAAAATTCCTTGATTTCAAAAGTTTTTCTTTTTACATCAAACTGGCCGTGGCCGTGATCCCCGCGCTGGTGCTGGGATACCTGTTTTCTGATAAGATCGATGCCCTGCTGGAAAGTCCGCTTACCGTAGCCATCACTTTGCTGCTGGGCGGCCTGGTACTGATTTGGATAGATAAGGCCTTCCAACACCCATCAATACACGAAGAGAAGGACATCAGCATGGGCCGGGCCTTTATCATCGGTTGCTGGCAGTGCCTGGCCATGATCCCCGGTGTGAGCCGCAGCGCTTCTTCCATCATCGGCGGCATGCAGCAAAAGCTCAGCCGCAACCTGGCGGCGGAATTTTCTTTCTTTCTCGCCGTGCCCACCATGGCGGCGGCAACGGGCCACAGCCTGGTGCTGAAAAAATGGGCCATGCCCGACGGTTCCGTGATGAAGGGATACGAAATACTGCTTTCTTCCCAACAAAACATGGTGGCTTTTGCCGTGGGAAACCTGGTGGCTTTTGTGGTTGCCTGGATGGCTATCCGCTTCTTCATCGGCTTCCTGCAAAAGCATGGATTCAGGTGGTTTGGCTATTACCGGATTGCAGCGGGTTTAATTCTTCTTATATTGCTTTGGATGAAGGTCATCCAATAAGCAATTATGCAAACAGCTCCCAAGAAGGTTATCAACGGCTGGGCCATGTACGACTGGGCCAACAGCGCCTATAACCTGGTGATCACCACCACTATTTTCCCGGCCTATTATATCGCCATTACCAGCCATGGAAACGAAAACGGCGGGCACTATGTGAAATTTTTCGGAAGGGATTTTATCAACACGGCCCTGCTCGACTATACCTTATCGTTTGTATTCCTGCTGGTGGCCATCAGCTCTCCCATCCTGGGCTCCATTGCCGACTATAGAAGAAATAAAAAGAGCTACCTGAAGCTTTTCTGCACCATCGGTTCGGCCGCCAGCCTGGCGCTTTTCTTTTTTTACCCGGGGAAAGTAGAATACGGCATGATTTGTTTTGCCATCGCCACCCTGGGATTCTGGTCGAGCCTCGTTTTTTACAATTCCTACCTGCCCGAGATTGCAGCCCCCGAAGACCAGGACCGCGTTTCGGCAAAAGGATATTCGCTGGGTTATATCGGCAGCGTGCTGTTGCAGATCATCTGTTTTATTCTTATCCTGAACCCCAGGCTGCTGGGCTTTTTCGGGCTGAACCCCGAAGACGGCACGGCAGGGCCGCGTTTCGCTTTCCTGCTGGTGGGCATCTGGTGGTTCAGCTTTGCGCAGATGACCCTGCGCGTGCTGCCCACTACCAGCAAGTCGGAACGAAAGGCGAAAAAAAATGTGCTCACCAATGGCTTCATTGAATTGAAACTGGTATGGAAACAACTGACGCATTTGCCCGTACTGAAAAGATTTTTGCTGGCCTTCTTTTTATACAGCATGGGTGTGCAAACCGTTATGCTGGTAGCTGCAGGTTTTGCCAAAAAAGAAATATTTCCCGATCCCAAAGACGAAGGCAAACTGATGGCCACCATGATCGTGATTCAACTGGTGGCCATTGTAGGCGCCATCGCCATGAGCCGGCTGTCGAAACGCATTGGCAACCTCTGGGTGCTGGTGATCGCCGTAACCATCTGGATCGGCATCTGCATTGCGGGTTACAATATCCGCACGGCCGGACAGTTTTATGTGCTGGCCGCCTGCGTGGGACTGGTAATGGGCGGCATCCAGAGCATGAGCCGCAGCACCTATTCCAAGTTCCTGCCCGAAACCCGCGACACCACTTCCTTTTTCAGCTTTTACGATGTAACGGAAAAGATCGCCATGGTGATCGGCATCTTCACTTTCGGCTACCTTGAAGACATCACCGGGAGTATGCGCAATTCCATCATAGCGCTGGGCGTATTCTTCGTACTGGGACTGCTGGCGCTTTTTTATACCAAAAACGCACAAGACCGTTCGTATGCAACTGTACAGCATTGATACCGGCTATTTCAAACTCGACGGGGGCGCCATGTTCGGCGTGGTGCCCAAGGGCATCTGGAACAAATTGCACCCCGCCGATGAGAACAACCTCTGCACCTGGGCCATGCGCTGCCTGCTGATCGAAGACGGCAAACGGCTGATCCTGGTGGACAATGGCATCGGCGACAAGCAGGACGCCAAATTCATGGGGCATTACCATCTCCATGGCAACGACAGTCTCGACGGATCGCTGGCCAGGCACGGCTTTCACCGCGACGACATCACCGACGTGATCCTCACGCACCTGCATTTCGACCACTGTGGTGGCAGCATCCGGCGTGAGGGCGACCGCCTGGTGCCGGCTTTCAAAAATGCTGTCTATTGGTCGAACGAAGCACACTGGAACTGGGCCGTGCATCCGAACGAAAGGGAGAAAGCGTCCTTCCTCAAAGAAAACATACTGCCCATCAAAGAAAGCGGGCAGTTGCAGTTCATTCCCGTGCCCGCGCCGCAGCATGGCAGCGACCAACTATTGCCACCGCTGGCCACGGCGCCCTTCAGCGAGCAGATCAGCCTGCGCTTTGCCCAGGGTCATACACACGCAATGATGTTGCCGCAGTTACAGTACAAGGGCCGCACGATAGTGTATATGGCCGACCTGCTGCCATCGGTCCACCATATTCCGCTGCCCTATGTGATGGCCTACGATATGTTTCCCCTGGCAACCCTGCAGGAGAAAAAATCCTTCCTGCGCGAAGCATTGGAAGGCGATTATGTTCTGCTATACGAGCACGATCCTGCCCATGAATGCAGCGGACTGGTACAAACAGAAAAAGGGATCCGGGCCGGAAATGCTTTTGCTATCGCTGACTTATGAGTGAGCTGAGGGGATAACGCAGGTTCTTGTAGTCCATCATGTCCACTTTTACAGAACCCACGCTGATGGGGCTTTCCACGCGAAGGGGAATGCGGTTGCCATCGTCGCTTACCCACACTTCCATCTTTTCCCCGCCTTCAAAAATAGTGCCCTTCACCAGCAGTGGTTTGAACTTAAATGCCTTGAATTTGCCGTATTTGGTTTTAATGGTTTCACGGCCCAGGTAGCGGATATAAAGGTTATAGGTTTCGTTGTCGAGGAACATGTTGAAGGGGATTTTGTCGCCCACCTTGTACCGCGAGAAATCGATGTTGCGCGCATAATAAATAGAGCTGATCACATCCTGCACGCAGTTGGGCACATTGAACACGCCTTCGTTGGTAACGGCCCTGTTGCCCACATGGTCGAAGGCCACGGTCTGGTACTTTGTGTAGCCGCCCTCGTACACATTACGGATGAACTTATACGGTTGCAGGGAAGCGGTATCGATATAGGATTCGTAGCGGTCACGCACCTTAAAAAAACTGTCGTAAAAGCTATAGGTTTTACCATCGCCCACCACGTGGTACACGGGTGTGGTGTTGAGCTTTTCGAGCGATACCGTGAAGCGGGCCTCACCGGCGCCAATGTAAACACCGGCCAGGGTGTAGAAGACCTTGTAGGTAAGCACTTCCGAATGACGGAAGGCAACATTGCGGATACCGCAGAACTCATCCCCTGCATCCAGTTGTGTGGACAACACCACCGAGAAAAAGATCACAAAAAACAGTCTCTTCATCAGATCAATTTTCTATTTGGGTCCGGGTAGAAAATATTTTAATCCGGATGATCAGTAATGATCCCGCAATCGCCGGCAACACCAGGTTCACGAGCCAGAGGCTGGTGGAGGCCGTTATGATGCCGAGGGTATTGGGACTGATCCAACCGAACAACTCCAGTGCCAGCCTTCCCCTGATGCCCAATTCCGCCAAAGCGATCGTGGGAATAATGGCCAGTACCAGGAACTGTATGCAAACCAGCCAGGACGCCCACCACCAATTGTCTGTCACCCCGAAGATTTGCAACAGTAAGATATACTGAAACAAAAAGACAGCATACCTCAACAAAGACCATCCAAGCACTCTTAACAAAATTCTAACCGGTATGTGATCCACGATCCAGCCCGGGAATTTGTGCGCCCAACGCACCATCCAACTGATACGAAGGTATATTAACAGCAATAAAGCGCTGATGGTTGTAATTATCCAGCAAAGAATACCGATCCATAAACGGTATGACTCCCAGCCCGGCGGAAGGTTTACTCCCTGGCAGCCTGCGTAGAGCAGCCACAGCCCGATGCTGCCGGCAACCAGCGTAATGATGAGTTGCGCAAAACTTCCTACAATGGTGAGCGACACTGCTTCGAGGCGTTTTCCTTCGGGCAGGTACAGCACCCGGCCGCCGTATTCGCCAATGCGGTTGGGTGTATTGACGGCGAATGCCAGTCCGGCCAGTATGGCTTTAAAGGCGCGTGCAAACGAAATGGGTGTCAGCGGCTGCACCAGCAGTTGCCATTTACGCGTTTCGATGCCCCAGTTCACCAGTACGAGGAAAAGCGCCAGCCATCCCTTCCAGGCTTCGCGGCCCGACATAGCATCCACTATATTTGTCCAGCTTTTAGCCAGGTCGGGCTGCAGGCGCAACTGCCGGTAAATAGACCAGGACAACCAGATGAATATAACCGGACCCAGCCAGTAGTTGAGAAAGATTTTGATACTTTTGTTCCTGATCATCCCTGTTAAAAATAAGTTCTTGTCTGCGAACCAACCCAAAATAATTCTCGGCATTGATCCCGGCACCCTTGTGATGGGTTATGGACTTGTACAGGTGCATAACGCCCAATTGTCGCTGCTGCATATGGATGTGCTGAAATTAAATCCACGTAAGGACCAGCACCAGCGGCTGGAACTGGTGTACCGAACGGTGGCTTCGCTCATCCAAACCTATCGCCCGCACCATTTTGCCATTGAAGCGCCTTTTTTTGGAAAGAATGTGCAGAGTATGCTGAAACTGGGCCGTGCGCAGGGAGTGGCCATTGCTGCTGCGATCCAGGCGGGACTGGAGGTTTCGGAGTATTCTCCCAAAAAAGTGAAACAGTCCATCACCGGTAACGGCAATGCCGATAAGGAACAGGTATGGCAAATGCTGCAGCGCATATTGGTGATCCGGGACACGCCGCAGTACCTCGATGCCTCCGATGCGCTGGCTGTGGCCATCTGCCACCACTACCAGTTGACGTCTCCCCTGCCGCAGAAAACGGGCAAGGCGGGCGACTGGTCAGATTTTATCCGTCAGAACGAAGACAGGGTGCGCAGCCGCTAAAAAGCGCGGGGTACCTCAGAGATACGCGAGGATCTTTTCCTGGTCGGTTTTGAGCTCGTCGGGAGAGGGCTGGAGCTTGGGGCGCGTAAAATTGATATCATCCATATTGTTGAGCGGCAGCAGGTGCAGGTGTGCATGCGGCACTTCGAGACCTATAACGGAGGCGCCTACCCGATCGCAGGAAAAAGCCTGCTCCATGGCTTTGGCAATGGGTTTGGCAAACACCAGTATTTCGGAAAGATAGGTATCGGGCACATCAAAAAATTTATCCACTTCCATTTTCGGAATTACCAGTACATGCCCGTGTACCAGGGGGAAAATATCAAGAAAGGCGTAGAACTTATCGTTCTCGGCAATTTTGTAAGAAGGAATTTCGCCGTTGATGATGCGCGTGAATATGGTCATCTTGCTGTGATTGGTTGCAGGTCTGCCCCCAATGACATCGTGAGTTTGATCTCCTTTGTGTTCCAGGTATCGAAAAATGGCTGCCAGCGGCCCATGCTGTAAAACATCTCAAAAATTTCTCTTTCACTGCCGGCGCTGGAAATGCCCTGTCCTTCTTCCGCCCATTCCACATTGGTTACCTTACCCGATGCATTGATGGTGAGCACAAAGTTATGGTTCCAGTTGGGAATGGTATTGCTTTTATAATAAGCGGCGCTGAAGTAATCGCGCAGGGCCTGGAGACCGAACATGTACACGGGTTCCAGCTTAAGGGCGTACCATTCTTTCAGTTGCCGCAGGTCTTCCTGGGAGAAGCCGTCGGGGATATGGTCCAGCTCGATCTGGCAGGATTCGTCCCGGTATGCAAATACGCCGTTGATGGGCGCGCCTTTATAATAATAGATAAAAGGCTCCCTGCCTGCTTCGGACGGAAAGCGCAGGAGAGCGGTGTCGCCGCTATCGGTATAATAGGTGAGTGCGCCGGCGGGCTGGTCGTTTTCAAAGCGGCACTGCATGCGCACCTGGCCATTCCTGCCAAAGAAAAGCCAGTCGCCCTGTTTCCGTCCCTGCCGGTCGAGCGCGTTCAGTTGCCGGCCCTTCCAGGAAATGGTGCGCTGGGCCTGGAGAACGGCGGGGAACAAAAGCAGCAGGAAGAACAGTTTTCGCAGCATGCTGCAAAACTAGCCGGCCGGTGTAAAGCGAATGTTACCGCTGTGTTACGGAATTGTTACCCGTGGGGCCAAACCGGCAGGCCGGTGGAAGCGGACTACAGGGCAAAAAAAAAACCGGCCGGAGCCGGTTCTTTATAATTTGGTGTATACCGGTCATGCAGTGATCTCTTCGATCTTGAATTTCAGCAACCCGGCAGGCGCCTTCACTTCGGCCACTTCTCCGACCACTTTGCCCAGCAAGCCCTGGCCGATGGGCGAGGTCACGGAGATCTTACCCACTTTGAGGTCGGCTTCTTTTTCTGAAACTATCTTATAGGTCATTGACTTTTTGGTAGCCACGTTGGTTACGGTCACGCGCGTGAGGATGGACACCTTACTGGTATCGATGGCTTCTGTCTCCAGGATGCGGGCATTGGCCATATCGCCTTCCATCTTCTTGATCTTGGCCTCCAGGAGGCCCTGTGCCTCTTTGGCGGCATCATACTCTGCATTTTCTCTCAGATCACCTTTTTCCCTTGCTTCTGCGATCGCCCTGGACGCGGCCGGGCGCTCCACTGCCTTCATCCGGTGCAGCTCCGCCTTCATCTGCTCCAGCGTCTCTTTTGTTACATAAATGACTTCACTCATAATTAACCTCCTTTGGTTAAAAAGTAAAAAAAAAGAACAACGCCTCCAACCAAATTGAAAGCGTTGCACTTATGTATCCAAAGATAGGGAAACAGGCTTACAATCCCAACTTTTCCAGGGTCACTTGCGCCATTTTAAGAAAGGCTTCATGACTATAACCCGCAATATGCGGGGTGAGCAGCACATTGGGTCTGATACTCAGGTTATTAAGCATTTCCTTTTCAGCGTCCGAATAGGTTTCGGGCTTTTCATTTTCGAGCACGTCCAGGCCCGCGGCCCGGATGCGGCCGTTGTCAAGGGCCCGGATGATGGCGCGGGTATCCTGCACTTTTCCGCGGCTGGCGTTGAGGAAAACGGGTTTTTCGCGCAGGCTGTCGAAAAAGACGTCGCTGGCCAGGTGATAGGTCTCTTCGGTGAGGGGCAGGTGCAGGCTCACCACCATGGCGTAACGGGCGATCTGGTCGAGGCTGGCTTCCTTTACATAACCGCCGCCGAAACCGAAGCGGTATTTGTCGTAGGCCAGCACGGTAACGCCAAAGGGAGCCAGGAGCCGCGAAAAAGCTTCGCCGGTATTGCCGTAGCCGATGATGCCCACGGTTTTGCCGCTGAGCTCGGTGCCCCGGTTGGCGTCGCGGATCCATTTTCCTTCCGCCACTTCGCGGGCGCTGCTGTTGAGGTTATTGAGCAGCGACAAGAGCATGCCCAGCACGTGTTCCGCCACGGCATTGCGGTTGCCCTCGGGACTGCTCACGCAACGAATGCCTTTCGATTCCGCATAGTGTACATCGATCAGTTCCATGCCGCTGCCCAGCCGCCCGATCCATTGGAGCCGGGGCGCCCGGTCAATAGCGGCAGCGTCGATCTTCAGGCGGGTGGTAATGATCAGGCCAACGGCATCGCTTAGTTCCTTGAGCATTTCAGCATAACTGATGGCCGGCAGGTAGCTGACGGTAAAGCCCCGGCTTTCCAATCTTTCCAGCAACCAGGGATGTACTTTGGCGGTAACCAGCACTTTATTCATTGTCCTGTCTTTTATTATTTCCGTTCATGCTGAAGCTGAGGGCAGCAAAATCTTCCACCGTCAACTGTTCGGCGCGTTTGTCAAAAAGCGGGTCGGTCAGCACAGCGGGCGGGAATAAAGATTTGACCGCGTTCCGGAGCGTCTTACGGCGCTGACTAAACGCCGTTTTCACCAGCAGGAAAAAATCTTTGCGGCTGCGCATGGCCGGTAGCTCTTCCCGCGGCAGTAGCCGTATGACGCCACTCATTACTTTGGGTGGCGGGTTGAAACAGCCCGGCGGCACATCGAACAGGTATTCCACCCGGTAAAAGGCCTGGATCAGCACGCTGATCACACCATACACTTTGGAGCCCGATGGCGCTGCCACCCGCTGGGCCACTTCTTTCTGGAACATGCCGATCACCTGTTCCACCTGCGGGCCCCAGTCGAGCACCTTGAACAGGATTTGCGTGGAAATATTATAGGGGAAATTGCCCACCAGGGCAAAGGGCTGCTGAAAAGGAGGCGCTATATCGAGAAAACTTTGGTGAATAAGTTTGCCTTCCAGCGCCGGGTAAGTGCGCAGGAGAAATTCTACTTTTTCGGCGTCGAGTTCCACCGCCTTGAAATCCACCGCCGGCAATTCCAGCAGGAAACGGGTAAGGGCGCCCCCGCCGGGGCCCACTTCCAGGAGACGGTCGAAGGGTTTTTCTTCCAGGGCGGCTACAATTTTGCGGCAAATATTGTCGTCGCGCAGGAAATGCTGGCCCAGGGATTTTTTAAGCGTGTACATGGCGCAGCAAAAATACATGTATTTTTACCCCCTTATCAGTTTGAACCATGTCGAATCATCCGGAGAAAAACAAACCTGTTATTGGCATCAGTTGCGGCGACCTGAACGGGATCGGTATTGAGCTCATCATCAAAACGGTGTCCCAGAGCAAGCTGCTGGATCTTTGCACGCCCATCATTTTCGCTTCCAACAAGGTGATCAATTTTTACCGCCGGAACCTGAGCGACTACAATTTCAATTTCCAGAACATTAAGGATTTCAGCCGGATCAACCACCGGCAGGTGAATATTTTCAATTGCTGGGAAGAAGAGCTCAGCATCACGCCCGGCCAGCTCACGGAAATTGGTGGCAAATATGCCGTCCTTTCCCTGCAAACGGCGGTGCAGGCTTTGAAAGATGGCCATATCGACGGACTGGTCACCGCACCCATCCACAAAAAGAACACCCATACCGAACAATTTCCCTATACAGGCCATACGCCTTTTTTACAGGCCGCCTTTGACAACCGCGAAGTGCTGATGTTCATGGTGGCGGAAAACATGCGGGTGGCCTTGCTCACCGAGCACGTACCCATTTCGGCCGTGGCCCAGTTTGTAACGAAGGCCAATATCATTGCCAAGCTGCGCCTGCTGGAAGACAGCCTGCGGAAAGACTTTGGCGTGGACAAACCAAAGATCGCTGTACTGGGACTGAACCCGCATGCGGGAGATGAAGGACTGATCGGTAATGAAGAAGATACTGTTATTAAACCTGCCATCAAGGAATTTAAGCAACAGGGCAACAGCATTGTACAGGGACCATTCCCGGCAGATGCATTTTTCGCACGCGGCTACCACGAACGCTTTGATGCCGTGCTGGCCATGTACCACGACCAGGGCCTGATCCCTTTCAAATCCCTCGCCATTGGCCAGGGCGTGAACTTCACTGCCGGCCTTCCCGTGGTGCGCACTTCGCCCGATCACGGCACTGCTTTCGACATCGCCGGCAAAAACCTGGGCGACGAAAGATCACTTACCGTAGCCATCTTCACCTGCATAGATATCCTCGAACAAAGACAGGAATTCCGCGAGAATCGTAAAAACCCCATGAAAAAACTCACCAACCGCCTGCTGGCAAATGCGGTAGATGAAAAGATCGACCTCGAATAATTACGATGTTCTCCTGATTTGCAAGTCCATTTCGACGAATGGTTTGAATTTTTCGATTTACGGTATTATCTTGGCACTACCATCCTAGGAATACAACCGTCACATCCCGTATCTACTGTTTCATATCCTTTGAACGGAACCATCCCGGCCTATTTCCGTAATCACCCAAAAAAGTGCTACTATGAAACGGTATGTAATTCTTGTGATCTCCCTTGCCCTGATGATGTCTTATGCCAGCAAGTCCAATGCGCAGCAGGCATCTGTGAACATGGAAATCCTTTCCGAATTTCCCAATGGTACAACTTCCTTCAACTATGGCAATGCTGCCGTGCAAACCATTTCTGCTGTTGTAAGCGATAAAGAAGTAAATCTCAGCTGGTCGGCCAAAAACCAGGGAGCCGAACTGGAGTATATTGTTGAAAAGAGCCTCGATGGCGAACATTTCTCGGCCATTGGTAACCGTGAAAATGCCAGCGAGGCTGGACATTTTTCCTATTCTTTCAGCGACCGCCTTTCTCCCCGCGAAATCAACCAGCGCGATATCTATTACCGCATCGGCTGGAAGGCCGGCGAAAACCGCATGGCCTATACCAAGCCCATGCTGGTAAGGGTTAACAAAACCGGGGCGGTGAAGTTTATCTCCGTATTTCCCCAACCCGTTCAGAACGACATCAATATGCTGTTATCGGTTAAGGAAGACAGTTATATGGCTGCCAGCCTCACCGATGACAACGGCAGGGAGATCCTGAACCGCGCCGGCAATATAGATTCCGGTAGCAAAACCCTGGCCCTCACCGGTACCGGTAACCTGGCCAAGGGCGTTTACTGGCTGGAAGTAAAGGTCAACAGCAAGGAGGCCCTCCGCCTGCGTCTTATCAAGGAGTAATAGCTATTTTGTTTTGAGGTAGGTCTTCAGGTTTTTCACATATTCCTCGAAAGCGCTGATGCCCCGCGGCGTAATGCGGCAAATGGTTTGCGGGTAGTTGTCCCGGAACTGTTTGATCACTTCAATATAACCTGCATCCTTCAGCTTATTGATCTGCACGCTGAGGTTACCGGCTGTGGCGTTTGTCTTCTCTTTCAGGAAAGTGAATTCCGCCTCCTTGACGCCGATCAGCAACGATACCACGGCCAGGCGGAGCGGCGTGTGTAATATGGGGTCCAGGTCTTTAAACATGAAGCACTTCTTTTCTATGCCGCTGTTGCAGCAGGTATCCCGGCAACAACCAGCCGGCGATCATAGCCAGCGCGATCAATAGCACGTGCTCCCGCTCGCCGACAAAAATACTGGACACCGACAACAGCCAGCAGGCGATGCCCCCCATTAGCAGCGGGCGAAAGCGCAAAATAACACCGCATAAAAATGTGGGTATCCCGTAAAGGCACAGGTACACCGGTAAGATCACTTTGCTGGCATCCGGTCCAATGTTTTGTCCAATGACAAAGCCAAGCAGAAAAGCGCTGACGCCAAAAACGATCCAGATCATATTTATAATCTCATCGGTATAGGTCCGGACCTTCTCCCGTTTCTTCTGCTTACGGATATACCAGATCATATACGGGATCACCGCCCAGCAAAGCCACCATACCAGGTAAGCCTGCCTGTATCCCATGCGGTATCCGGCAAAATATTGAACCAGGCAGCAGGCAAAAATAACCCAGCCCCAAACAATATAGAGATGTCCATTTTCGGAAAAATTATTCCGGGCCTTCCTGATCATCGAGTCGATCAGGTCAAGCCTTTCCTGTATTTCGTCCATGGGTGGCTGTTATTGGCATTGTGAAATAAAATACTCGACACTGCTTTTTCCCCAGGTTGGATACAGTTCGCCGGCAGGCTTGAAGGTGGGGAACATGGACAGCGCTTTTTCAAATATAGGCTTCGCAACCGCTTTTCCGCCACCAAAAGCTTCGGGGGTGTAAAATTTCGCCTGGCCTTCCAGGTAAACCGGCCGTGGATTGCCAGGATCGGCCTGCTTTGCCTTTTCAATATTTTCAGCAGAAGTTTTACCATATTCCATCCAGCGGTTCTGCGGATCTACCTGCATGTGCGCCGAAGCGATCATGCTCCGGATCACAAAAGTTTCACTGTTGGGCTTACCCGCAATGTCCTCTGCCTTGCTGAGCAACGCATCGGCCTTATCGGCAATGCCATCCATTTTAGATTTGTCGTTGGACAAAAAAGCGTTCATCACGGTGCAATAAGCGGCGTAGTAATAAGGCAGCCATTGTGTTTTTTCGGCTTCGCCAATTCTTTCGAAACTGTTGGCCAGTTGCGGGAATTCATTGCTCTCGAAGGCCGTTTCCAGTTTGGCGATCTGTTGCTTCATGGCCGCCGTGTATTTTTCAGACTGGGCCAGCAGGCTGCCCAGGGAAAGGCCCAGGGCCAGGATCAGGAGCATTGTCTTTTTCATATTGATTGTTTTAGAGATTGCTGTTGATAACGTCCTCCGAGCGGTCCACGCCAAAACTCAGGAATACGCCGATGAAAAAAAACTGGTTGGCGGGTGGCTGCACCGGCCGTTTGACCAGGCCGTTGAAGGAATAATTGTAATTGTAGACCTGTTTCTGGTTCAGCACATTGTTCACCGATAGCACCCAAACCGTAAACACCTTGCTATCGGGTTTGCTAAGGCTGGGCAGGTAATTCACACTGATGCTGAGGTTGTTGTAAGTACCTGTTTTGCCATTGTCGCCCAGCTCAAATTTGGCCGTGCCGGCATCGTAACGGATGTCGTAATAAGGCCGGCCCGTAGCAAAGGAGTAGGAACCGTTGATATTGGTCTTGAGTTTGGTGATGAATTTTTTAACCACCAACGATGCGGTATGATTGGCCGCAAAATTGGGCTGCAGCAGGAGGGGATAGTTCTGGTAATCCCTTTTGGTATCGAGAAAAGAATAGGATACCCAGTAGTCCACCCCCTTGAAGGTTTTTTTGTCGCGCCAGAACAGTTCCACGCCTTTCGCATATCCATAACCGCTGTTGTTGAGCTGCGGGTAGGTTTTCACCAGGTCTTCGTATTTTTTATAGAAGCCCTCCACCCGGAACGTGCGGGTAGCAGTCAGTTTCTGAAAATTGAGAATGTAATGCGTTGCTTTCGTATAATCCAGCCGGTTGTCAATGACCAGTTGATTTTTTTCCGGCTTCTGGTAAAAAAGTCCATAAGCAAAGGAAGCTTGCCCCAGTTCACCGAGTTTATAGGCCAGCGACACCCGCGGCACCATGTTGCTGCGCTGCAGCAGGGAGGAATGCTCCAGGCGGGTGCCCAGCTTGGCTGCCAGGTCGTTGGTGATATAGATATCGGCTTCGGCGAAGGCGGCGGCAAAACGGTCGTTCACCACGGCTCTTCGGTTAAGGGTATCCGTGAAGTTCATGTCGTCGTGAAAATAGAGGTATTCGCCACCGGCCCGGATGGCGCTGATGCCACTGAGTCTTTTCTCGATAACGGTCTTGGCCTGGGCCAGGCTGCCTTTCAGCAGGGCCTGGTAGTTTTTCAGCGTATAGGGCAGGTGCCCGGGATCAACGGGACGATCGTCCGCATCCTGCAACTCGTTTTTGATATCGTCGTGGTTGAAGCTGTAAGAAGTTCCCACATACAGCCGCCAGCCCCTGCCCAGTTTTTCTTTCCAGGAAAGGTTGGTATATACATTATAGTTGCTCAGTGAAAAAGCATTTTTCAGCACCGCAGAATCAATGTCGCTGCTGCGCAGTCCCAGCCGGTTGGTTTGCAGGGTTGCATAGAATTTGAGCATACCTGTTTTGCTGGTCTTAACCCGGAAATTGGCATCGGCGTAGTGGAAAGAAGGCACTTTGAAATAGTCGACCCTTTGCTTCACCAATGAAAAATAAGGAAGCAGGTTGGCATAGGCATAGTTCACGCCCCAACTGGCCGTTTTCTTTTTATTGAGCTGCTGGAAGCCGCCGCTGAATCCCACGGAATGAACACCTACGCTGGCCGAACTTTTCTCCGGCAGGTCGATGGTTTCCAGGATCAGTGCACCCGAAAGCGCCTGGCCATAGAGGGCAGAATAACCACCGGAGCTAAACACCGTTCCCTTGAACAGGAAGGGCGAAAAACGTCCCCGCTGTGCAATATCGGGCACGGCGGAATAAAAGAAATTATTCACGAGGGTGCCGTCGATGAAGACCCGGGCCTCCTCTCCGCTGCCGCCGCGGATGAACAGGCCTTCCTTCTCCCCGATCTGCTGCGTACCCGGCAGGGTGCGGATGGCAGCCGTTACGTCGGCATTGGCGCTGGCGGTGGTCACAATATCGATGGAAGTCAGCACAGTAGTACGTTTGGCATCACTGGCCTCGAAGCTGCCGGCTGTTACCACCACGGCTTTCAACTCGCTGGGCGATTCTTTCAACTGTATGTTCAGTTCCAGCGCCTGGCCATTGAGCGAAATGCTTTTTTCAAAAGGATTAAACCCGATGCAGCTCACCGTCAGCAGTTGTTCACCCTTTTCGTCGGTGCTGAATCGAAACAGGCCGCTGCTGTCGGAACTGGCGCCATCATAACTGTCTTTGATCCCTATGCTTGCATTGGGAACCGGGCGGCCCCTGCCGTCCGTTACTTTACCCGATACCTGGGTCTGGCCAAAGGCGGCCTGCAACAGGCAGCTCGCGGTCATGAGAATAAAGACAAACAGGCGCATCAGGCAGTTATTTAAATCAAATGTAAACTAGTTTATAATATAAACCAAATATTTAAAAAAATGGCCCGACTAAGAATAGCCCGGCCTTTGTTGATCGTACCCTTTAAAACTATAAATCTGTATCTGCGGACCAACACGCAGTGTCTCCCGTCCGCTCGCGGAAGCGGGATATGAACCAGTTAAAATTGTAATGCTGAATACTGAAACAGTGGAGGTAAATCGGAGAAATTGGATGAGCTGCAGAACTGGTACAAAGATCGAAAGAGAATTTCATTTTTGCAAGACTTTGAAGATATTTTTTTTCGTTTGTGCCAGTCCGTTATGATCACATCTCTCCTCCACGAACCGCATATTGCACAGCATATTCATTGCCACAACTGGCGCGGATCACAAAGCTTCCTTCGGCCAGTTGCTGCAGGTCGAGCAGCAGCGTGGAAGGTGCTTTGTGTTCGATCACCTTGCGCACCATTTCGGCCCTGTTGTTAAAGATCTCCACGATCACTTCTTTCTCCATCCAGTTGATGGGCAATCCCAGTTTCATGGAATTTGTCACCCGGGTGGAAGCAATGCCCATTTCAACCTGTTGCGGACGGTTATCGCCATCGATCTGGCGGACGCTGCTGATGATCTCCTTGCCATGGTTGTCCACCAGTTTCAGGCGATAGTAAAGCGACGCATCCGAGTGAGGTATGATGTCGTTGTAAGAATACTGGCCGTTGGCAATGGAAGCCATCTGCACGGTATCCACGGTAGTAAAATGACTGCCATCGCTGCTTTTCTCAATGCACAGTTGGTGGATGGATTCATTCTGCACGGTATTCCATTCGAGTGATACAAAAGATTCATTGCGTTTTGCTTCAAAGCCCAGCAGGCCCGGACGCAGGGAAGCAGTCAGTTCAGGAACCGCGTTGCTCACGCTCAGGTTGTATTTGCTGGTTCCGGCCCAGGTGCGCGCCTTGCGGTTTACACCGAAAGTGACACGGAATTCAGACACCTGCTGGTTGAGAAGGGATATCTTTTCTGCTGTAAATGTTTCGGCAAAATTCCTGGTTTCAACGCCCCAGCGGTTCTCGGCGCGGAAGCTGTTGCCGTTGCGGGTAACGGTGAGGTTGGTTACATCACCTTCATAAATGATCTGGCTGTTGCGGCCCAGGTCGCATTCTGCAAACTCCTGCGCACGTTCAAATCCATTCAGCCCGTAGATGCTGGCAGCCAGCAGGGGAAATTGAATCGTGCTGTTGTCGGCCTTGCCCGCCTGGTGCGGTACAAAAGAAAAACGGAAACTGATCCAGGAAGGTCCCAGTGTATTCAGGTGTTCTACCAGCGGCTGGAAAGCAGCGTCGCCATCAACAGCAGGCTGGTCAATGCTTTTAAGCTGCACGCCGGCCGACATATTCTCGATGCGAACAATGCAATCGGCCTGCGCATTGCCAGCGGCATCACGCACCACGCCGCTGAAGCGGTATTCAGCGCCCTTTTGGCCTTCGCCACCGGAAACCAGTTTATAATCGCGGAATTCAAAAGATTGTGCAAAGGAATTGCTGGCACAGAAAAGAGAAAAAACAACAAAGATGGTTTTGAGAATGGGGTACAACTGTTTCATGATCTATAGTTTAGGGTATCTTTTAAGTAACTATAGATATTGGAATACGATCGGTCAGACTTTCTTAGGAATCAGAAATATGAAACAGGATGATGGAGGAATGGCAATCAGAAGAGATGGATTTCCGTGTAGCAGAACAAAGATGCTGCGTGATGATCAAATTTGCAAGTACCCGGCCCGGATTTTCGACGAATGGAAAAACAGGAGCACGGGCAAAGCACGAATGGGGCACATAAAAAAGCGCCCCGTAAAACCGGGGCGCCGCTGTTTATATAAAGCCTGGTTACTTACTTCTTGTACTGTGGGATCAGCCCCTTCGTCAGCTCCACCATGCTCTTCACGCCTTCGTCGGAAAGGTTGCCCTTCTTGAATTCAGCGAGCACATTCGGCAGCTTATTTTCCATTTCCATCAGGAAATGTTCTTCAAATTCTTTTACGCGGTTCACGGGCACTTCGCGCAGCAGGCCCTGTGTTCCCAGGTAAATGATGGCCACCTGCTTCTCCACGGGGAAGGGCGTGTACTGCGCCTGTTTCAGGATCTCCACGTTGCGGGCGCCCTTGTCGATCACCAGCTTGGTAGCAGGATCGAGGTCGCCACCGAATTTGGAGAAAGCCTCCATCTCGCGGTAGAGGGCCTGGTCGAGCTTGAGGGTACCGGCCACTTTCTTCATGGATTTGATCTGCGCATTACCACCCACGCGGCTTACGGAGATACCCACGTTGATCGCGGGACGAATACCGGCGTTGAAGAGGTTACCTTCCAGGAAGATCTGGCCGTCGGTGATGGAGATCACGTTGGTGGGAATATAGGCAGATACGTCACCGGCCTGTGTTTCAATGATGGGCAGGGCGGTCAGCGAACCACCACCTTTCACCAGGTGTTTGATACTGGCGGGCAGGTCGTTCATGTTCCGGGCCACCTCGTCTTTCGCAATTACTTTCGCGGCGCGTTCCAGCAGGCGGCTGTGCAGGTAGAATACGTCACCGGGATAGGCTTCACGTCCGGGCGGGCGGCGCAGCAGCAGCGATACTTCGCGGTAAGCAACGGCCTGCTTGGACAGGTCATCGTAAATGATCAGCGCGGGACGGCCGGTGTCGCGGAAATATTCCCCGATGGCGGCGCCTGCAAAAGGTGCATAGAACTGCTGGGGAGCCGGGTCGGAGGCGGAAGCGGCTACGATGGTGGTATAGTCCATGGCGCCGTTCTCTTCCAGGGTCTTCATCACACCGGCAATGGTGGACGCTTTCTGGCCAATGGCCACATAAATACAATATACCGGCTTGCCTGCCTTGAAGAATTCTTTCTGGTTGATGATGGTATCGATCGCGATGGCGGTTTTACCGGTCTGGCGGTCACCAATGATCAGCTCCCGCTGGCCGCGGCCAATCGGGATCATTGCGTCGATGCTTTTGATACCGGTTTGCAGCGGCTCTTTTACCGGCTCGCGGAAAATTACGCCGGGGGCCTTGCGTTCCAGCGGCATTTCGTAGAGTTCGCCCTTAATAGGACCTTTTCCGTCGATGGCTTCACCCAGCATATTGATCACACGGCCTACCAACCCCTCTCCCGCTTTGATGGAAGCGATCTTACCGGTGCGGCGCACTTTGTCGCCCTCCTTGATCTCGGAAGACTCACCCATCAATACCACACCCACATTGTCTTCCTCGAGGTTGAGCGCAATCGCTTTCACACCGTTGGCAAATTCAACCAGTTCACCTGCGCGAACATTGCTGAGCCCGTAAACACGGGCAATGCCATCACCCACCTGCAGTACTGTTCCCACTTCTTCCAGTTCGGCAGAAGTGTTGAAGTTGCTTAACTGCTGGCGCAGTATCGCGGATATTTCATCTGGTTTAATGTCTACCATGAGATTTGAATATTTATACGTTTATCTATTATTACCTGATTTTCTGGATATACATGTTCTCGATGAACTGCTTCTTGATGTCCTGCAGGTCGCGCTGGATGCTGGCATCAAAAAGGTCGTCCCTCATCTGGAGAACAAAACCGCCAAGGATATCCGCATCCACTTTTTCTTTCAACTGAATGCTCTTGCCCCTGTAACGGTCCATGTGTCCGATGCGCTGTTTGAACTCCTGGCGCAGGTCATCGGAGATGGGCTGGGCCGTAGTGAGCTCCACGATCTCGATGCCTTTCTGCCCGCGGTAGAGCTCGTCGAAAGCGTCGAGGATACCAGCAACGGAGAGCTCCCGGCCCTTGCGGAATACCAGGTCAAAAAAGCCATTCGTCAGCGGATCGATCTTGCCGCCGAAAATGGCGTTGAAAATGCTCACCTTTTTGTCGTGGCGGATCACGGGCGAACACATCACGCGGTCGAGTTCTCCCGTGAGTATGCGACGAATCCCGTCGAGGTCCGATTTCACCACATCCACCTTGCCCATTTCAAGGGCCAGGTCCATCAGGGCTTTTGAATATCTGTGCGCAACGCGGCTGTTGGTCATTGGAGGAATGTTTCCGGTTTAGTTCTTGGTCAGGGGCAGTTCGTTGGCGAGGGCGCGGATGTATTGCTCCTGCTCCGCCTTGCTGCTGAGTTCACGGCGTATAACCTTTTCCGTTACTTCGATCACCATGTTACCGATGCTGTTCTTCACCTCCATAAGGGCTGCATTTTTCTGCTGCTCAATAGAGGCCTGTGCATCGGAGAGAATGCGGTTGGCTTCAACGCGGGCCTGGTCCTTGGCTTCATTCACCAGCTTATCGCGGGTTTCCTTGGCTTCTTTCAGCATGATGGCGCGCTCTTCGCGGGCTTTCTGCATCAGGGCTTCGTTCTCATTTTTCAGCTCGGCCATTTCCTGCTTCACGCGCTCAGCAGTGGCGATGGCGTCGGCGATGTTTTTTTCGCGGTCGCTCAGTGTGCTGAGGATGGGTTTCCAGGCAAATTTCCTGAGGACGAGGAAAACGATCACGAAAGCGATCAGGGTCCAAACGAAATAGCCCAGGGCTGGCATTAAAAGTTCCATGATATGCTGGTTGTGTTAATTGTCTTTTTCAGTTTCAAAAACGCAAGTGTAAAAGAATGCTGCATCTTCGGCCCTTTGCGTCGGATGCAGCTTTCCTGTGGTGGTTACTTGGCCAGTACAGCCAGCAGACCCGCGATTACGGCGAAGAGGGCAACACCCTCAATGAAGGCCGCAGTCAGGATCATGTTACCACGAATGTCGTTTGCAGCTTCAGGCTGACGGGCGATGGATTCCACCGCGCCCTTACCGATCTGACCGATACCGATACCGGCGCCGATCGCAGCAAGGCCGGCGCCAATGGCACCACCCAACTGGGCCTGACCCACTTCCAACAGAATGTTCATGAATGACATACAACTTGTGTTTTGATGTTTATATAAAAAAATTTAGTGCGCTCCGGCTGTTTTATGACCTTCTTCATGGTGGTGCTCCCCTTCAAAAGCCTGACCAATGAATACCGCTGTCAGGTTGGTGAAGATGAATGCCTGGATAAAGGCCACCAGTATTTCTATCACATATATGAACACGCTGAAAGCCAGGGACACAGGGCTAAAGCCCCAGCCGGCTACGGTATTCATTTGTCCGAATATGAAGATCAGGGATACGAAACTCAGGATCACGATGTGCCCGGCGGTCATGTTCGCAAAGAGACGGATCATCAGGGCCGCGGGTTTGATAAATATACTCAATAATTCCACCGGGATCAGGATCAGCTTCACCAGGATGGGAACACCGGGAGGCCAGAAAATATGTCCCCAGAAATGACCGTTGGTGCTGAACAGGATCACCACAAAAGAGATCATGGCCAGCAGGGCGGTGAAGGCAATATTACCGGTTACGTTGGCCGAACCGGGGATAAGCCCGATAATACTATTGATCAGGATAAAGAAAAACACGGTGAGCAGGTAGGGCATGTATTTTTGGTACTTATGCCCCAGGTTGGGACGGGCCACATCGTCGCGCACAAAAGTGATAACGGGCTCAATGGCGTTCTGCAGGCCGCTGGGCGCTTTACCGGAGCCGTGGCGGTTGTATTTTTTGGCAATGGCCGTCATGAGCCAGATCAGCACCACGCTGGCCAGCAGCATCTGTGCCACGTTTTTAGTAATGGAGAAGTCGTACACTTTCACCGTTTCATCCACTGCACCGGCTTCGTTTACCGCCACAATCTTATCGTGCTCGTTCTTATAACCATTGTACACTTCTTCACCCTCATGACCGAAACGGGAAGAGGAAAATACGCTGAGACCACGCTGGGGAGAATAGAGGATAACGGGCAGGTGCAGGGTCACATGCTTGCCGCCGAAGCTGAAAAAATGCCACTCGTGCGAGTCGGCAATGTGGTGAAGAATGGCCTTACCGGCATCAAACCCTTCTTCCTGGTGTTCACCATGACCTTCACCGCCTCCATCGTTTGCCAGGGCTCCTGTGCCCAAAACCAGCAAAATTGCGCTGAAAGTCGCTACCAGTATAGATTTGAAGCTTTTCTTAGCCATTCGGTTTCCAAATTTGGCGCAAAGATAAGGAGAAACAACTGAATAGCTGAATGGACGAATCCCTTAATATGAAATTTCGACGGGCAATTTTACCCCTTCGTGACAGTAGCGCCGGCGCCCTGGTTAAACTGGCTTTCCACCAGGTTATAATAGGCGCCGCCCCGGGCCATCAGCTCGTCGTGGCTGCCCATTTCCCTGATCTCACCCTTGTCCAGTACAATGATCTTATCGGCCTTGCGGATGGTGCTGAGGCGGTGGGCGATCACAATGGCGGTACGCCCGGCGATGAGGGTGTCGATGGCGTGCTGGATCAGCTTTTCGCTTTCGGTGTCCACGCTGGACGTGGCCTCGTCGAGGATGAGGATGGACGGATCGTAGAGCAGGGCGCGGATAAAACTCAGGAGCTGGCGCTGCCCCAGGCTGAGGGTGCTGCCCCTTTCCATCACTTTGTAATCGTACCCGCCGGGAAGCTGTTCTATGAACGAATTCATGCCAATGAGGCTGGCGGCGTTTTCCACCTGCCCGCGGCTGATGGCGGGATTGCGCAGCGTGATATTGTCGAGGATGGAACCGGAAAACAGGAACACATCCTGCAGCACCACGCCGGTCTGGCGCCGCAGCGCATCGAGGCGATAGTTGTTGATGTCCACGCCGTCGATCCGGATCTGCCCCTGCTGCACCTGGTAGAGCCGGTTGAGCAGGCTGATGATGCTGGTTTTGCCGCTCCCGGTATGTCCTACCAGGGCAACGGTTTCGCCGGGCTCCACCATAAAGCTGATGTCCTTTAATACATCGCGCCCTTCGGTATAGGCAAATGTCACCCGGTCAAATTCGATGCGGCCTTGCACCCGGGAGGGCGCAAAATCCCCTTCATTGTGGATATAGTCCTCGTTATCAATCACTTTGAACACCCTTTCGCTGGCCACCATACCCATTTGCAGCACATTAAACTTATCGGCGATCACTCTTAGCGGACGGAAAAGCAGGTTGAGGTATAATATAAAGGAGATCATGGTGCCCGCCATGGCGGCTGCCTGCTCCGGCGGCAACTGCAGGCTTTTGCCGGCGCCCCACCATACCAGGATGGCCGTGGACACCGCCAACACAATTTCCACCACGGGAAAAAAGACCGAATAAGCGAAAATGGCGCGGATATTCGCGTTCCGGTGCTCGCGGTTGATTTTTTTGAACTTGGTCATTTCGCGGTCCTCCGCGGCAAAAGCCTGCACCACCTGTATGCCCGTGATGTGCTCCTGCACAAAGGCATTCAGCGCCGCCACCGCATTCCGCACCCGGATAAAAGACCGGTTCACCGACTCCTTAAAGATATAGGTAGCAAAGATCAGGATGGGAAAGGGCGCCAGGCTGATCAGGGCCAGCTTCCAGTCGACCCAGAACATCACGGCCAGCACCGATACGATCGACAGCAGGTCGGCGATGATGGGGATGAGCCCGTCGGAAAAGATATCGTTGATCGATTCGATGTCGTTGATGGTGCGGGTAGTGAGTGTGCCGATGGGTGTTTTGTCGAATTGCGACAGGTTGAGCCGCAGCACCCGGTTAAAGACCGTTACCCGCAGGTCCTTCACTACCGACTGTCCCAGCCAGGCCGTGGTAAAAGAAAAGAGAAAACGAAAAGCCGTTTCCACCAGCAGGAAAACCAACTGGATCAGCGTGATCCTCACCACCCAGTCGATCATCCCGTTACGGATGTACTGGTTAACGGTGATCTGGATCAGGTAGGGACGCAGCGGGGAAAGCAGGGCCAGGGCAATGGCCAGGGCCAGTGATAAAAAAACCTTTTTCCTGTAAGGAGCCGCCAGCCGGAATACCCGGCGCAATAAGGCAACATCGAAAATCTTCTTCTCTCCGCTCATGGAGGGCAAAGATAGGTATTCACCGCCCCGGGCGATCCATCCTTATTCCTCTTCTTCCACACCCCGGTAGGCCTTGATGAAGATGGCACCCAGGTTCTTGTACGGCGGAATATAGTCGTCGAACCGCTCCTTGCTTTCGCCGGTGAACATTTTGCTCAGCTCGGTCCACATGGGCACCCAGTCGATCGCCTTGCCGTTCCGCAGGCTGGTGTTGATGGCGTTCAGGATGGGTTCGTTCACGGTGCGCGTTCCGATCTGTTTGGAGGAAATGATATGCGCATCGGGACTGATCCACAGCACTTCGTTCAGGTTGTTATATCCGCCGCAGGAGCCAAGGATCACGATCCTGGCAGAAGGCGTGATCTGGTCGAGGGATGATTTCACGTGGTAGCTGTGCCCGCGATGTATGAAGATGGAGGGTTCCAGTCCTTTTGAATCGAGGTAGGCGCGCAGTTTCTGCTGGGCCTTGGCATCGGGATCGTCTTCGCCGTAGAGGGGCTTGTTGGCAAAGATCCATACCGGTTTGCCCTTGGTGGATTTGATGGTTACAAAATCGGGGTTGTCGGTGATGCTCCAATCGGCTTTGTTGCGGAACAGGGTCATGAAATTCGCGTAGGAATTTTGCCCGTCCTTGTCCTCATCACCGTAAAAGAACACCTGCTGCACGATGCGACCTGCACTGTCGGTCAGCCTTTCAAAAGGCACCTGGTAAACCGGTGGAATGCCCAGCAGTTTGGAGATATCCGTTTTATTGGTGGAGTCGGCCGACTCAAAAAGGGATTTCTCTATGAAGTAGATCTTCTGCCCGTTGGGGTCGCCGTTGCGCTGGCAGCGGTCGTAGTTTTGCCGCGCTTCGGAAAGCATGTTGGCGGCCAGGGTCTTGTTCTTCTCAAAAATACTGCTGTAGGCGTCGGCCACGTCCACCGCGTCTTCCACGCTGGTGAGGCTGGTGGTTTTTTCCAGCCCGAACATGAAGGATTTCATCAGCACGGTGGCATTGCTGTCGGGCATCAGTTTGAGCAGGGTATCGAGTTCGTTGTAGGCAGCCGCCATCTTGATGAATTTCCGGAAATAGTCGAAGTTCATCGTCATGAAGAGGCTGTCGGTGGGCGTGCCTTTCAGTCTTTCTACGATGCGCTTGAAAACGCCACGGTAGCTCGATGTATAAATTTCATCTTCCCCCAGCACGCAGAGATAATAGAGTTCATGGGGCTTGAGCGGTTCCAGCACTTTGAAACGCACGGGATCGGGCGAATTGTGCAGGCCGTTGATCTGGCTGATATAGTACTGGCGGGCCTTGTTCTCCATTCTTTCCACCAGCGCCTTTCTTTCCATGGGGGTGTCTTTCGCCAGCATGCGGGCAGTGTGCTGCATGCGCACTTTCACCATGAGGCGGTAGTATTCGAGGTCGTTGTCTTTTACCTTATCGATTTCCTCGAAGGTCATTTTGCCGCGGTAGATATCGTCGATAAAAGGAAAATAGAGTTGCCCGCTTTTGCTGGAAGCCATTTCGGCCACCACTTTCACGACGGGATCGGGATGGATTTTGATGTAGCGGGCCAGGGCATCGTTGGCGGCAGCGAAATCGTACACCTTACGGGGATCGCGTTTGGCTTCTGCGGCAATGAGGCTGTCGCGTTTGGGATAAGACACGTTGCTTTTCAGGAAGGCCATGGTGCGCTCGGGATAGAGCTGCAGGTATTTAATGGTCAGGATGTTTTTACTGGCAGGTACACCGCGGTTCTCGGGATAGCTGAAACAATCCACCAGTATCTTTCCCACCCAATAGCTGTATTGCTGCACTACGGGGTCGATGCCCTTGTTCTGACGGTCGAGCGCAACCGAAGTTTCGAAAGCGTTCACCATATCGGGCGCCAGGGCCGAGGAAAAAGTGCGGCTGCGTACGCCCTTGCCGGTCTCCCTTACCAGGATCTCCAGGCCCTTGAGGTATTTTTTCTTTTCGTTGTCTTTCAGCACCGAATCGAGCTCTATTTCCATCTGCATGTCGTCGACCTTATCGAGCACGGCATAACGCACCTGGCCGTTGAAGGCCTCGTCTTTAGTGATGGGAATATATCCTTTGATGTAAGAGCCGGGCTGGGTGTAGAGCTTGCGCTGTTCCTTATCGATGTTCTCGTGGAACATGACACGGCCCCGGTCGATGGCGTATTTGGGCACAGCCGTCTGGGCGCCGGCCTGGAGGATCGGCACAAGGATCAACAGGAGTAGAAAGAGTCGGTTCATAGCTATTGGCACTGATCAAATGTACGATGCAGCCTGTAGAACGCAATAATCGGCTGAAAACGTATATTTTGTGCTTAACAATTTCATAATCGCCTGAAAATTGGCCGCTTAGGAAGGGCCGTTAACTTTGCGTAAACAAATTGTTAATGGATACAAAGGGTAAAAAGATACTGATCGCAGACGATGAGCCGGATATCCTGGAGATCATACAATACAATCTCCAGCGGGAAGGGTATGATGTGTACACGGCAAAAGACGGTGACGAGGCCCTGGTAAAAGCCAAGCAGGTAAAACCCGACCTCATCATCCTCGACATCATGATGCCCAAAAAGACTGGGGTGGAGGTTTGCGAAATGCTGCGGGCCCAGGCTGCTTTCAAGGACACCCTCATCATTTTCCTGACGGCCCTGAACGATGAATCGAGCCAGATGAAGGGGCTCGATACCGGGGCCGACGACTACGTGAACAAACCCATCAGTCCCAAGCTCCTGCTCAGCCGGGTGAACGCCCTGTTCCGCCGGGTGAACAAAAAAGAAGAGCCTTCCAACGGCATCCTCTCCATCGAGAACATGGTGATCGACCCGCAGAAATTCCTGGTGCTGGTGAACGACGAGGAAAAAGTGCTGGCGAAAAAGGAATTCGAGCTCCTTTATCTCCTGGCCTCGCGCCCCGGCAGGGTCTTCCTCCGGAACGAGATCCTCAACCAGGTTTGGGGCAACGACGTGATCGTGGGCGACCGCACCATCGATGTGCACATCCGCAAGATCCGGCAAAAACTGGGGCTCGATTGCATCACCACCGTAAAAGGAGTGGGATATAAGTTCGATCTTTAACAAAGCATGCTCAATTTCAAAAACCTTTCCCCCCGGCAGGTGGCTGCCGTACTCGCCTTTTCCATCGCTGCCCTGGTGGGACTGGCCAACCTCATCGTTGACAAATCCTGGCAGATCGCGCTCATTTATTTCTGCCTGCTTTTCATTGTTTCCTACGGGCTCAGCATTTATTTCCTGCAGCGTTTCATCTACCGGCGCATCAAGCTCATTTATAAATTCATTTACCAGACCAAGGCAAGCAAGCGCGAAGAGTTTTACAACAAATACATCATTCCGCAGAAAAGCATCGACGAGGTAAAAGAGGACGTGGAAAAATGGGCCGAACAGCGCGAGGGTGAGATCCGGCTGCTGAAAAAGAACGAAGCCTTCCGCAAGGAGTTTTTGCAGAACCTGGCCCATGAATTCAAGACACCCATTTTTGCCATCCAGGGTTATGTGGATACCCTCCTGAGCGGCGCTATGGACAATGCGGATGTTCGCAAAAAATTCCTGGAGAACGCCAGCCGCAACGTGGACCGCCTGGTGAGCCTGATGAACGACCTCGACGAGATCTCGCGGCTCGAGACCGGCGAGCAGGTGCTGTACAGGCAATATTTCATCATCCAGGACCTGGTGCGGGAAGTGATCGAATCCCTTTCGCTCAAGCTGAACCAGAAGCAGATCACTGCTTCGATCAAAAAGGGTTGCGAATCGCCCATTTACGTATTTGCCGATAAGGAAAAGATCCGGCAGGTGGTGATCAACCTGATTGAGAACGGCGCCAAATATGGCAAACCCGGCGGCACCATTGTGGCCAGCATGTACAATACCGACGAGTTCAAAGTGCTGGTGGAAGTGAGCGACGACGGCATCGGCATCGACGAAGCGCACCTGCCACGCATCTTCGAAAGATTTTACCGCACCGACAAGGCCCGCAGTCGCGATAAGGGCGGCACCGGCCTGGGCCTCGCCATCTGCAAACACATCATTGAAGCCCACGGCGAATCCATGCACGTGCGCAGCAAGCCCGATGTAGGCACTACCATCGGCTTCACCCTTCCCTCGCATAAGGAATGACGATGGCATAAAAAAGCCGGCATATAGACATATTCCGGCTTACACTGCATGAGAAAATTCTACGCTGAAAACACAACAACTGATATGTGAGCGCAAAGCTATGGCAGCCATGTTAAGCGATTTTGACGCGGAGGTTATGGGATTGTGAACCCTATTTGCCCCGCAGCTAATAATTTTGAATCTTGTTCGTTCTTTTATCAGAAATTGCTCGGCAAACACCAACGCAGCTGTCTTAAAATAAAATTAACCTACCGATATGCGCTTTTTATCTGCGCCCATGGCAATGGTTTTACTCCTCCTGGCCGGCAATTCCGGCTTGTACGCACAAACTGCCGCTTCGGGCTTCTTCGAACTGGCAGCCGGGCCATCATTCCCAACCGGCAGGTTCGGCGACAAATCTTTTAGCGGCAGGCTCAGCACCGAGAAAAAACCGGCAGGCGCCGCCAAAACCGGTTTCAGTACGCAGGCCACGGCCGGCTACCAACTGACCTCAACGGTGGCTGTGCTGCTTTCCGGCGGACTAAGCTGGAACAAACAGGACGAAGCTGCCGTGGAGAAAATGGGATTGTCACAGACGCCCTCTCCTTTTGTAAAAGCGGAAACAGAAAATTGGAAAACCTTCCGGCTGTTAGCCGGCGGCCAATTCAGTGCGCCGATCGCTGCCGGATCAAAATTGCTTTTCCAGGTCCGCCTGCAGGCAGGCGCCTGTAAAACGACCCTCCCTGGTTACACTTATGCGGTATGGGGCGATGACCTATATGATCCCATTGCCAGCGTAACCGTCTCCGATATCAAGCTGCCCTGGACTTTCTGCTACCAGGTGGGAGCCGGCTTCCGATATCCGGCGTCAGGGAAATTTTACCTGTTAGGAGACCTGAGTTTTTTTAATGCCCACCCGGTTTACGCGCTCGACTACGAATGGCAATTTCCACAGCCTGTAAGCATCCACCTGGATCAAACCTACAGCCTCTCATCTGTGAATGTATTGGTGGGCGCGGGAATCAGGTTGTAATCATGTAGTCATTCGCTTTTTATTTCTAAATTTTCATTCTTCTTTTTCAAGACATGCTAAACATTTTCAATGCCCTTTCCGAAAATTTGCTTTCTCTCCGCGTTGTATTGTTTCGATGCTGTTTCCAGCCTTGCAGCGCGGCGACGTGAATGACGATCTCACCACGGCCTTCTGCTTTAATTCGCCGTAATTAGCCAGCGACATACACGAGCGCCAACCCCAAACCACAGACCCCAAACCCCAAACAAAAAAGCCGCCCGGACCCGGGCGGCTTTTCAAACCTCATTCCACTTCTCAATAACTGTTCGTCTTCGGATTGAAGCTGGTCCATCCTTCCATCCAGTTCGTGGCACCGAAAGCACCGCGGTAGGTGGTGGACGAAAAGAATACATCCATTCCTGTGAAGTCGGCGCCGCTCAACGCAGGCGATCCGGGCTTGGGAAGAAAATTGGGACTGGTCAGGTTAAAGGGATCGGTCAACTGCACGTCGTCGCGGGAAGCGAGCACCGTGTTACCCTGGGCCGCTGCGAAAGCCTGCAACTGGGCCGAAGTGAAAACAGTAGAGGCAGGATCGGCGGGCGATTTGTCATCCGCAGTATAATAAGGCAGCTTGTACACGGCGATGATATTATCGCGGAACTCAGACAGCCCGTCTTTATACGCTTGCGCAGTTTCCTTGCTTTCCATCGAGAAACCGGCTTTGCGGTGACCGATCAGCAGGCTGTTGCGCAGCACAAAACGCGTGGACCTTCTCCAGCGGTTGCTGTAACCGTGGTTGGCGTTGGAGCCGGTGGTATCGTAGGGCCCGATCAGGGTCAGGTTGCTGAGCTGCGGACGGGTGAAAGGCTCACTGGTAGTGCCACTGCCGTCGTTGTCGCACTCGATGCCATTGGCCTGGTCGGTATCGGCCGGCTTGTCGCGCAGCGCTACGGCATATTGTATCTTACCGGTATAACCGAAATCAAAATCGTAGTCGTCGTCCATAGTGCCCAGCGCAACCAGGTTTTTACAATTCACCGTGCCGCCGAAGAATTCATACGCATCATCTGCGCCAAAAGAAACCTGCACATTCTCTACAATGGTGCCGGCTCCCACGCCGCCAAAAGTAACGCCGTTGATCTCGGATCCCGGCTCCGCGGCAATACCCGAAAACTCCACGCGCACATAGCGCAGGATACCACTGTTATCGTTGGGATCGGTACCGCCGTAAGGACGACCGATACCGCCTTCAATGATGGGCGCGGGTGACAAGGGACGGTTGGTGGGCGCTTTGCCCAGCAGAACAATGCCACCCCAGTCGCCCGGCTGGCGCTCACCCGAAGGCTTACCCGAAGTGAACACGATCGGCGCATCGGCGCGGCCGTCGGCAATGAGTTTGGATCCCCTCTCGATGATCAGCGCACCCTTGTCGGCCACATCGCTTTTGATAATGGTGCCCGGCTCAATGGTGAGCGTCGCGCCATTGTTCACGTATACGTATCCCTTGAGCGTGTACACGCCGCGCGTGAGGGTGCGGCTCTGGTCGATCGTACCATTCAGCACGGTACTGGTGGAATCGGTGGGATTGGTCGGGTTGATGATCTCATCTCCCACTTCCACTTTGATACAGGAAGCGAAGGAAACCAAACCAAGCGCCAGGACGGTGAATTGCTTTACCAATTTCATATCTGTCTGTTTGTTTATTTGCGTTTTTTTAATTCAAAATCATAAGTGAATCCGATGGTAATGGTAGTACCCGGACGATACTTGCTGAACACCCGGTCCTCGCCATTAAATTCTTTGCTGCCACTGCGGTTCTCGTACAGTGTAATAGGATTATTAAGCAGGTCGCTGAAAGTGAGTTTTACTTCTCCCTTTCGGTCCATCACTTTTTTTGCGAGCTGGAAATCGAGCAGGTTGCGGGGCTTCTCATAGATATCAGGAAACTCCTGGCTGAACTCGCCATTGCTGTTCTTCGTAGGTGTACTTCCCACCAGCGCCAGCCTCGGCCCGATGATATTGTAGAGAAGGGTTGCACTGAAACTCTTGTCGGAGTTGTACTGCAGGCCGGCGTTCACGAGGTAGGGCGATTGCCCCTGTATGGGCCGGTTGCTGTTGATGGGTTGTCCGGAAGTTTCATCCGGGAAACTTACATCGGAAAACAGGTAAGTGATGTTGCCGAATACCGTCATATTGTTCAGCCAGTTGCTTGCTTGCGACAGGAATCCCAGGTTCTTGCGCACTTCCAGTTCGGCGCCATAGGTATTGGCATCGCTGGCATTCTGGTAGAAGTACTGGCGACGGTCGGCGTTGGATCCGGGATCAAGGCGAAACTCGATGGGATTCACGAAATTCTTGTAAAAGGCGCCGATCGAAAAGTTTTCGCCGGCAGCAGGGTAGATCTCGTAACGGATGTCGAAGTTGTTGATCTTGGTGCGTTTCAGGTCGGGATTGCCCACGATGCCGTAGTTGGCTTCATAATCGTAGAAGGCGAAGGGCGCAATCTCGCGAAACTCAGGACGGGCAACGGTTTGGAAGGCCGCAAACCGGATATTGTTTTTCGTATTGAGCGACCAGGTAAGGTTGACTGAAGGAAGGAAATCCCAGGTTTCGGAATCTATGTTCACCCGTTTGGCTTCCTGGTTTTTGGTGGTCAGGTATTGTTCGAAAAATTCCAGGCGCGCACCCCATACAAGACGCACTTTTTCACTCAGCTTGTTGTCGAACATCGCGAAGCCCGCATTATTGGTGGAGATGCCAAAGTATTTGTCCTGGTTGTTGGTAAAATCGTCCAGCACAAAACCTGTTTCGCTGATGTTGTTCTTTTTGAAGATCTGGTCATAGGGAAGGGTAGCCAGCGACTGGTCGAATTTCGCCTGGTTGGTTTCCACGTAACGGAAGATGCGGCTTTCGAAATTCCGGAAACGGATGATGGTGGAACCACCGGCTTTGAAGTTCTGTTTTTCGCCGAACATTGTAAACGGAATGGTCAGCGCGGCAGAAGCGGTTACAGTATGGTCCTGCAGGTCGCTCCAGAAACGGCGGGTATCGTCGGGATCGATCTCATAAGCCGGCGCGTCTATCGCCTGCGCGTATTGTTGTGTGCGAAGATCAGGCTGGGAGCGGGTCACCAGCGAATAGCCCGCATTCCAGCGGAATTTCATTTTAGCCGGACGAAGCTGGTGATCGCCTTCCAACTGGCCGCTGTAAAAGCTGCGCTGGTTCAGGAAAGAAGAATAGAACTGTATATCCTGGTTCCGGTTGGAATTGTGCCCGGTACGGGTAAAGAAATTATCGTCGAAAAAGCGGTTATAGATGTTCTTGAACGAGATCTTATTGTTCTTCTGAGAATAAGTAATATTCACCAGTGCGCCGATATTGGATTGGTAACGGTTCTGGTTATCCGTAACCTGGAAGATCGGTACACCGTCGGTTTGCAGCAACTGCCTTTCCACGTCGTATTTCAGCATGGTATTGCGGTAGAGCACTGAAGCGATGATCCCAATCTTGGCGTCGTTCTTCAATACTTTGGCGGAGCCATAGGCCAGGCTATAATGCTGCGAAGGCCGTGCATTGGTGGTCTTCTGCGCATATACCTCATCGTTAAGGAGCTGCGACTTTTCTATTTGTCCCGATACAGGCAGTGAGCGGTATTCCTGCGGCGTGGCGGGGAAGGCGGAAGGGAATTTACGCGTGCCGTCGTCGAAACCCAGCCAGTCCAGGCTGTTGCGCGGGTTGCTGGTAAAATCCTTAAACACCGATCCGGTGTTAAACCCGAACTGTACCCCCAGCGATAGGAAATTCTTGGTGGGCACATCCTTGGTTTGCACCTGTATAAGACCGCCGGCGAATTCGCCCGTCAGTTCCGGCGTGGCAGTTTTATTGATGATGATGTTATCAATCATATTGGCCGGGATCACATCGAAGGAGAAGGCCTTACGGTCGGGCTCACTCGAAGGAAGCTGCGAGTTGTTGATGAAAGCGGCGTTGTAACGGTCGCTCAGGCCGCGTACGATTACAAACTTGTTGTCCTGGATACTGGCGCCGCTGACGCGTTTCAGCACTTCGCCGGTGGTACGGTCGGGCGTACGGCGAATGAGGTCGGCAGCGATGCCGCTCGATACGGCTGTATTGTTGCGCTGCAGGTTGATCAGCGCGCTGGTGGTCTCTTTTCTTACCGAACTTCTTACCACCACTTCGCCCAGCTCCGATTTGTTTTCGAGCACAACGGTGATGATGTTGTCCTCTCCCGCTTTCGGCTCCACATCTTCGAGCGATTTGGCCGCATAACCGGCGCTGGAGATTTTGAGGGTGTATTTCTTACCGGCTTCAAGAGAAAGTAAAAAACGGCCTTCCACATCGGCAGCGGTTCTGAGGCTGCTGCCTTCAACGGTAACTGTTGCGCCGGGTACGGCTTCATTCCTGGAGTTGATGACTTTTCCGCTGAGCCGGATCCTTGTCTGGGCAGAAAGCTCCAGCAAGGTTAGAAAGAAAAAGCCCAGCAGTAACAGGTGTTTTTTGCGCACTACTAAATTCTTTAATTGGACGCAAAACTACCGGCGCAATGTTAACAGCCTGTTATTGCCGGATGAAGGAATTGTGACGGTAATGTTATCACAATGTTACCCGCTAAAACCGGAACTGGAGGCGCAGGGTGAGTACGTTATCGCTCAGGTCGTGGGTGTACCCGGGAAGCGAACTTGCTTCATTGGTAACGATGTCGTACCACAGCACGGCTTTCAGGTTGGTATTGATGTAATTCAGGTAACCGAGCCCCAGGGTATTGTATTTAATATCAGCAGGATGGAAACCGTTTTCTGCCTTAATGTCTTTTCCGCTTACCTGTGTATTGGGATCGTACCAATCGTACTTCACCACAAACTGGTTGTGACCGATGGTATGGAGCAGGTAAAAAAATGCACCGTTAAAGGGACGGGTATAGAGTGGTTCCGGGGGCAGTCCGCCGGGTGTTTCGCTGATCAGCGCGAGCGAGGTTTGTTTGCCGAACCAGTATTCTGCCCGAAACACCGTTTTACTTTTCGGGTGTTTGAATTCCCATTGCATATCAGCGCCGGCATATCGGCGCGGCGCTTTGCTGCCGATATTCGCCGTGCTGGAATCCACCACCACTTTGCCACCCTCCATATTATATATGTATTGGGAGCTTTGCATGAAGCCGCCGTTGAGAAAAGAGAGCGCAGCGCTGGCTTTGATCTTTGGGGTAAGCTGTTGCGGCTTCACGCCGGCACGCATAATGAAGTCCTTATAGGAATCGTACTCGGCAGGTCCGGTAAGTCCCTGCCCGTTGAAGAGACCCGCATCCACTTTGAGCCAGGCGAATTTGTGACCCTTGCGGCGCGGCTCAAAACTTACCATGGCGCCGAGATCGCGCTCCGTGCGCATCAGGGTCTGCGACATGCGTCCGCGCTCGGGCGATTCGCGGTCGATCGAAGAAAGGTTCACCTCGTACCCGAAAGGACGCGCAAACATGCCTGCGGCCAGGGTGAAGACTTCCCAGCGGTTCTCAAAAACACGGCCCCAGAAATCGCGGATGTTCACACCCCGTTCCGTGCCGTCGAACTGGAAAGCGAACTGAACGCTGGCTTTTTCATCCTTATTAAAACGGGTATAGTCGAACCGGATACGGCCCCGGCGCAGCATAAAGCGGTTGTTGGAATTGGGTGCAAAATCGGGACCTGCGTAGGTACGCGCCCCTTTTTCCGAGGCCACCTGGAATTGGGGCTGCATATACCCTATGATTGTCAGGTAGTTGTATTTTTCATAGATGCCCAGCAGGTTCTTGTTGGTCAGTTTGCTGGTATCCAGCATATCCATGAGGAATTGCGAACGGGCCGGCAGTTGCACGGCCAGGAAAACCAACAGGAAGAAAAATAGCTTCCGGATGCACCCGGGAACCTGCAGATGGCACATATTAAGGAATTGTAAACGGCGGCAAATGTAATTCCGGAATCCAGGCAGGGCGGGACTTTCCATGTTAAGGAATTATTATCAACCGGAAAAAGCGGCATTCGGAAAGGAAAGAATCTATTTTTGCGCAAAATTCAGCTATGTCGCTATCGTCCATCCTGAAACTATTCACTCCCAAGGACAAGGTTTTTTACTCACTGTTTGAAGAAGTGGCCGGTACGGTAGCCAAAATGGGCCGGCTCATGAAAGATGTGGTCAGCGAAACCGATTTTGACAAACGCGCGGCCCTGATCGCCAGGATGGAAGACCTCGAACACGTCAACGACGACCTTACCCATAAGATCTTTACCGAGCTGGGCCGCAACTTCATTACGCCCTTCGACCGGGAAGACATCCACTACCTTGCCAGTTCGCTGGACGATATCTGCGACTATATTTTTGCTTCGGCCAAGAAGATAAACTTCTACCGCGTAAACCCCAACGATCCCGGCATACAGAAGATGGCCGATTTGATCGACCAGGGCGCAGAGCAGATCCGCAATGCCGTGCTGGAACTGCGCAACATGAAGAACATGCGGCAAATGACCGATGCCCTGGTGAAAGTGAACAGCATCGAGAACCAGGCCGACGATATTTTTGACCTCAGCATCGACCGGCTTTTTGAAACCGAACCCGATGCCAAGGAAGTGATCAAGAAGCGCGAGATCTACCAGGTAATGGAGATCGTGACCGATAAGTGTGAGGATGCAGCCAATGTGATCGAAAGCATCATCATCAAGTATGCATAGCGTCAAACAACCTTTCTCAATACCCATCCGGCACTAATGACCTTCCTTGTAATCATCATCATACTGGCCCTGGTATTCGATTATATCAACGGCTTCCACGACGCCGCCAACTCCATTGCCACCATTGTTTCCACCAAGGTGCTGACGCCCTTCCAGGCCGTGCTCTGGGCAGCTTTCTTCAATTTCGCCGCCTTCTTTATTTCGAAATACTGGATCGGCGAATTCAAGATCGGTAATACGGTAGCAAAATGGGTGAATGAAGATTTCATCAACCTGCACGTTGTGTTTGCGGGACTGATCGCCGCCATCTCCTGGAACCTGATCACCTGGTGGTTCGGCATTCCTTCCAGTTCTTCGCATACCCTTATGGGTGGGTTTCTGGGAGCTGCGCTGGCGCATGCGGGCGGGCTCTCGGCCAATGGTCACCAGGTGATCAACTATGGCAAAGTGATCCCCACCTTCCTGTTTATTTTCCTGGCGCCCCTGATCGGTATGATCATCGCCTATATTATTACGGTCATCATATTGAATATATGCCGAAGGGCCCAGCCACACAAGGCCGACAAATGGTTCCGGCGGCTGCAGCTCGTATCCTCGGCGCTTTTCAGCCTCGGGCATGGCGGCAACGATGCGCAGAAAGTAATGGGTATCATCGGCGCGGCCATTATCTTCCATGAAAAAATGAAGGGCAACCAGATGGACTTCAACAGCTTCGTAAATATATACTGGTGGGTGCCGCTGGCCAGCTTTACTGCCATTGGCCTGGGCACGCTGAGCGGGGGCTGGAAGATCGTAAAAACCATGGGTACCCGCATCACCAAAGTGACGCCGCTGGAAGGCGTGGCGGCCGAAACCGCAGGCGCTGCAACCCTTTACCTCACCGAACACCTGGCCATCCCGGTAAGTACCACCCATACCATTACGGGCGCCATCATTGGCGTGGGTGCTACCAAAAGGCTTTCGGCTGTACGCTGGGGCGTTACCATCAACCTGCTCTGGGCCTGGATCCTGACCATTCCCGTGAGCGCCCTTTTCGCCGCCGTGATCTATTATATCATGAAACTTTTCCTCTGATCCTGCTGCAGAAAGGCCCGCCCATTTCCGATCATACCCCGCTCAGTTCATAGCTTTTGCCTATCTTGTGCAATCATTAAAGAAACATGAAGGGAATCATTCTGGCCGGAGGTTCCGGGACCCGTTTACATCCTATTACCTATGCCATCAGCAAACAGATCATGCCGGTGTACGACAAGCCCATGATCTACTACCCGCTTTCCACCCTCCTGCTGGCCGGTATCCGTGAAATCCTTATCATCAGCACCCCACACGATCTTCCGCTTTTTAAAAAATTACTGGGCGACGGCAAACAGCTAGGTCTCGATATCCAGTATGCCGAACAGCCCGTACCCAATGGACTGGCGCAGGCTTTCGTGATTGGCGCACCCTTTATCGGCAAGGAAAAAGTGGCCCTGGTACTGGGTGATAATATTTTCTACGGCACCGGCCTGGGAGAACAGCTTTCCAAAAACACCGACCCCGACGGCGGCATTGTATATGCCTACCGCGTGAGCGACCCCGAACGCTATGGTGTGGTGGAATTCGATGCGCAGAACAGGGCTTTGTCGATTGAAGAAAAACCACAGTCTCCCAAAAGTAACTACGCCGTACCGGGACTCTATTTTTACGACAACGAAGTAATACAAATTGCGCGCGACCTGAAACCCAGTCCGCGCGGCGAATACGAAATCACAGACGTAAACAGGGAGTACCTGAACAGAGGAAAACTCAAGGTATCGATCATGGACCGCGGCACGGCCTGGCTCGATACCGGCACCTTTGATTCCCTCATGCAGGCCTCACAATTTGTGCAGGTGATAGAACAGCGGCAGGGCATCAAGATCGCCTGCATCGAAGAGATCGCCTGGAGAAAAGGATTCATCAGCAATACCCAATTGGAAGCCATTGCCCAACCACTGCTGAAAAGCGGCTATGGACAATACCTGACCGGACTACTAAAACAACAGCAATAAAATGAGTAAGATTCTTGTAACAGGAGGATGTGGTTACATCGGATCACATACACTGGTCGACCTCGTGGAGAACGGGTTTGACGTGATCTCGGTGGACAATAATTCCCGCTCCACGCCGCATATCCTGGAAGGGGTTGAAAAGATCACGGGCCGCAAGATCAAAAACTACAAAGTGGATCTCTGCAATTTCGACGACACCTATGCCATATTCCAGGAAAATGAAGACATCACGGGCATCATTCATTTCGCCGCTTACAAATCGGTAGGCGAATCGGTGAGCCATCCCATCATGTATTTTGAGAACAACCTCAACAGCCTGCTCAACCTGCTGAAATGCGTGCAGGAATTCAAAGTGCCTTATTTCGTTTTCTCTTCTTCCTGCACGGTCTACGGCAATCCCGATCACATCCCGGTAACGGAAAGCACGCCTCCCAAGCCGGCGGAATCGCCCTACGGGTATACCAAGCAAATGGGAGAACAAATCATCAACGAGTTTTCGAAAGTGAATCCCACGCAGTGCATCCTGCTGCGATATTTTAACCCCGTGGGCGCACACCCCAGCATTGAGATCGGCGAATTGCCCATCGGCAAACCCGCCAACCTGGTTCCCGCCATTACCCAAACAGCCATCGGCAAACTGCCGCAGATGACCGTTTTCGGCGACGACTACGATACCCGCGACGGATCCTGCCTGCGCGATTTCATACACGTGTCGGATATCGCCCATGCACATACGCTTTCGCTCGAATACCTGATCAAGGGCAAAACCCTTAAGTTCTGCGAAGTGTTCAACCTCGGAACCGGCAACGGCGTAACGGTGCTGGAAGCCATTCACGCTTTTGAAAGGGTAAGCGGCGTTAAACTGAACTATGTGATCGGTCCGCGCCGCCCGGGAGATGTGATCGCCATCTATGCCAACAATGAGTACGCCGTAAAAGAACTGGGCTGGGATATCCGCTACAACCTCGACAACATGATGGACACCGCCTGGAAATGGGAGCTGCGCCTCAAGGAAGACGAAACCCTGTACCAGTTCCAGAACGCCAAACTGAATTAACCAACCAATCGAATACAAACAAGCGAACATGCTAAAAGACATCCAGGTAACCGGAAAAAAAGATACCAGAAGCGGTTTCGGCGACGGCATAACCGAGCTGGGAAGATCCAATCCCAATGTGGTAGCCCTCACTGCCGACCTGGCCGGTTCCCTTAAGCTGAGCCAGTTCATCAAGGAAAACCCGGAGCGTTTTATACAGTGCGGTATTGCAGAAGCCAACATGATCGGCATCGCAGCCGGACTCACCATCGGTGGAAAAATTCCTTTCACCACTACTTTTGCCAATTTCTCTACAGGCCGGGTCTACGACCAGATCCGCCAGAGTGTTGCCTATAGCGGGAAGAACGTGAAGATCTGTGCTTCCCACGCCGGCCTCACCCTGGGCGAAGACGGCGCCACCCACCAGATCCTGGAAGACATCGGCATGATGAAGATGCTGCCGGGCATGACGGTGATCGTACCCTGTGATTATGCGCAAACCAAAGCCGCTACCCTGGCCATCGCTGATTATGAAGGCCCGGTTTATCTTCGTTTCGGTCGCCCGGTTTGGCCCATTTTTACAGAAGGCATGCCCTTTGAGATCGGTAAAGCGCAGATCCTCAACGAAGGCAGCGACCTCAGCATTTTTGCCTGTGGCCATATGGTATGGACAGCCGTGGAAGCCGCCCGCCAGTTGGAAGAAAAGGGCCTGAGCGTGGAAGTGATCAATATTCACACCATCAAGCCGCTCGACGAAGCCGCCATTCTTGCCTCCCTGAAAAAAACCGGCTGCGCCGTTACCGTGGAAGAACACAATGTGCTTGGTGGTTTGGGCGACTGCATTGCCCAGGTAGCCGCCAGGAACCTGCCCGTACCCATCGAATACGTGGGCACCAACGATACTTTCGGCGAAAGCGGCACGCCCATGCAGTTGCTGGAAAAATACGGACTGGATGCCAGCCATGTTATTGCCGCCGCTGAAACCGTGCTCAAGCGTAAAAAAGGATAAACCTACATGGAGGATACGGAGCTCTTATTGCAGTTCAGGGACCCTGCCACCCGGGAGAAAGCCTATACGGCCATCATCCGGAAATACCAGGAGCGCCTCTACTGGCATATCCGGAGAATGCTGGTGGACCACGACGACAGCAATGATGTGCTCCAGAATGTTTTCATCCGCGTGTGGAAGGGGCTGGAAAATTTCCGGGAAGATGCCAGGCTCTTTACCTGGCTATACCGGATCGCCACCAACGAATGCCTCAGTTTCCTGGAGCAGAAAAAGAAAAGAGCCTCCCTTCCGCTCGACGACAGCGAAGAAGGGCTCTCCAACCAGGTGCGGGCAGATAAGGATTTCGACGCCTCCAAAATTGAGTGGAAACTGCAACTGGCCATCCAGAAACTACCTGAAAAACAGCGGATTGTATTCAACCTCCGGTATTTCGACGAAATGCCCTACGAGGAAATGAGCAGGGTGCTGGAAACCTCGGAGGGCGCACTCAAAGCTTCTTATCACCATGCGGTAAAAAAAATAGAAGACTTTATCCTCAACCATTAAACTTTTTCGCATTTGACGGTCTAACAAAAGATGAAACCCGCGGAACCCATACTGGAAGAAATGCAAACCCTCAGCCCCCGGCTGGCGGTTTCGCTGCGCCAGGCCCTGCCCTACCGGGCGCCCGCAGGCTATTTTGACACCCTGCCGCTGTTGCTGCTGGCCAGGGTCACCGCCAGTGACGCCACTACCAGTAAGGCCCCCGCGGAAGAGATCAGTGAGCTGTCGCCCCTGCTGGCCGGCATCTCGCGGAAAATGCCTTTCGCCACGCCCACCGGTTATTTCAGCCAGCCGCCCGTTTCGGCACCCGGCCTGCTGGACGGCCTTTCCAAAGAAGTGCCATACGCGGTTCCGGACAATTATTTTGAAAGCTTCCCCGATACGGTACGCCGCAGGCTGGACACAGACCGCCCTGCCCGCATTTTCATACTGGGCAACTGGAAAAAATATGCTGCCGTAGCAGCCGTTACCACCCTTGTGGCCGTTGGCGGCTGGTTTTACCAGCAGCAATCGCCCAAAACCATTGCGCCCGCTTCCGAACAACCCGTGCTGAGCCTCCAGGTGCAGCAGGAACTGGAACAACTCGGCGACGATGCTTTCTTCGATCTTTCCGACGATATGCAGCCGGGCGATGTTTCCGCCAGCGATCTTGCCAATAACAGTAACGACGACCTGGACGTCAATGATATCCACCTCCTGCTGCAGGACGTGAGCGACAAAGCCCTGCAGGACTTCCTGGGAGAATCTCCGCAAAGGGCCGGTAAAGCCACCAACTAACCTGTTTATGAAACAAATCTTTACACTCCTTCTTCTTTTCTTTCTCTTGCTGGGCAGTTCCCGGGCGCAGCAGCCCAGGGCCGGCGAAAGAGTGGAAGCGCTGAAGATCGCCTATCTCACCAAAAAGCTGAACCTTACCACCGAAGAGGCCCAGAAGTTCTGGCCGGTGTACAACCAGTATATGGCCGATCTCAAAAAGGCACGCGCAGAAGGCCGCAGCATGGATGAGCTGGAGAAGGACGAAAAAGTGCTGGAGATCAGGAAAAAATACTACGGCGATTTCAGCAAAGCGCTGAACCCCGAACGCGCCAACCAGTTTTTCAAATACGAAAAAGAGTTCTACGGTTTTGTTGCCAAAGAGTTACAGGAACGCCGGCAGAACCGCCCCCGCAATAACCAACGCTGATCCCTAACCGAAAACAGGGATTTTAATGTCGTGGTAGAAAAGAAATTTCCATCCCCCCGCCTGCCCCTCGGCCCACCATTGCTGTCTTAATTCCATGGCCAGCTTCCCGTCGTAATCGTATTTGGCCACAAATTTGCTTTTCATCTGTTGCAACTGCGGCGCGTTGTCGCCGCCAAAAAAAGCCGTCGTGCCACCATCCACGATCCGGAACACCTGGTGATAGGGACAGTGCCCACCCGTAAGCTCGTACTTGATATAGCCGTCGATCACACCATCGCCGTCGAGCCACTGCACATTCGGTGCATCGCGCAGGCATTCAAGCTCTTCGGGAATATAAGAGGGAAAGCCTTTTTCAAAAGCAAATGCAAATTCTTTCCGCTGCACATAATAGGTGGCCTGCGGAAAAAGTAATTCGTATTTCCCGCTGGCTGTGTTTTTATGACTGATGCCGCCTGCATGGTCTTTGTGCAGGTGGCTCATCAGCACTTTGGTAATGGCAGATGGTTCAATGCCCGCGCTGCGGAGATTGCCGGTCAATTGCATTTCTCCCTGCTTTTCAAATCCGAGTCCTGCATCCAGGAGCAGCACGTCTTCGCTGGTCACTACCACAAAGGGTTGTATCTCCACCAGGAGGCTGCCCACAGGGCGCTCCTGCAGGTTGTCCTTCCCGGTATCGAAGGGCACAAAAAGTTTGGAGTGATCGATGGTAAAAGAACCTTCTGACAGTGGAATGATCTGCATAGCTTAGGTTAAGTTGATCAGCGCAATACCATCTGGCGGTCGGCGTCGAGGCGCACCATGATGAAAAGCAATACGGTAAAGGTAAGCAGGGCCGTGCCGCCGTAACTGATAAAAGGCAGCGGAATACCGATCACGGGTGCCAGTCCCACCGTCATACAAATATTGATGGCGATGTGGAAGAATATGACCGAGGCTACGCCATAAGCATAACAGCGGCTGAATACGCTGCGTTGTCTTTCGGCAATGGTAATGATGCGCATGAGCAGCAGGAAATAAATTCCCATCAGCGCCGTGGAGCCGATAAATCCAAAGCCTTCACCGATGGTGCAGAAAATAAAATCCGTTCGCTGCTCGGGCACAAAATCGTAGCGCGTTTGGGTTCCTTTCAGCAATCCTTTTCCGGAAAGGCCACCACTGCCGATGGCGATCTTGCTTTGCTTCACATTATAATCGCCGTCGTCTTTTTTCTTGCCCACCGATTTTTGTTCTATTTCCAGCGCTTCGCGGGCGTCCTTGGGCACATAGTCCTTACCGATGGTATCGTAGATCCGCTTTACCTGGTAGGGCTGCAGCACATGGTCGAACACATAGGGCACCGCAAAACGCTGGATGCCCACGCACACAAACCAGATACCCATGATCAGGAAAAGCAGACTGCGCCTTCTTTTGATCTGCCGCCGCATGAAGTAGATGGCTACCGCGGCTACCGCTGTGAGGACGATGGCCAGCGTATTGGGATCCATCACCAGCGTGGCCACTACCAGCACCGCCAGGGAAAACCCGATGATCAGTACGCCGGCCGGCAGGCCTTCGCGAAACATCACCAGGAAAAAAGAAAAATACACAAGGGCCAGTCCCGTTTCGTGTTGCATGATGCTGATCACCGCGGGAACGAGTGCAATAGCGGCGGCAATAAGCTGCGAGCGCGTTTTACTGAAATCGGTCTCCACGCGCGAGAGGTATTTGGCCAGGGCCAGGTTCACGAATACTTTGCAAAGTTCAGCCGGCTGCAACTGGAAGGAACCAAAGCGGATGATGGACTGGGTTCCCTTCACTTCGGTGTGGAAGGGAAATACCAGCAGCAGCAGCACCATGCCGAATGCATACCAGAGATTGGCCGTTGCAGTGAAAAACTTGGAATCGGTCAGTAATATGAAGATGGCCAGCACGCCACCCATACCGAAGTAAAGGGACTGGCGGCTATAATCTGTTTTGAAGGACAAAAAAGACTGCAGGATGGGATCTCCTTCGCGATAGGTTGCCGCAAAAATGCTGAGGATGCCAATGGAAACCAGGATGATGTATAACCACACCACCAGCCAGTCAATGCCTTTTGATATTTCAGGTTTTCGCTGGTTCATGAGGAAGTGTTACTGGTTTTTCGGTTAGGCGTACCCGGTGTATCCGGCAATATGGCTTCCGGGCGCAGGCGGGTAAGCCGGGTTTCGGGACGGGCAGGCGCAGCGGGCGGGGTGGACCGGGCGGTTCGCGTAGGTGTTGGCGCGGGCTTTGCAGGCGCGGGTTTCGGAGGAGCAGGCTTCGCTCCTTTGTCGGGCTCCGGCACATAACGCGGCGACGTACGGTTCAGGAATCTTTTGATCACGGAACTGTCTTTCGTGAGCTTGAACCAGTTGTAAGCCCGCGTGGAGTCGGCCTTGTATTGTTCACGCATCAGCCATCCCGGCATCAGGTTGGCGTTGGAAACACGGTCCACTTCTTTCAGCCTTTCCGTACGCAGGGTATCGTTCAGGTATTTTTCCATGAGAAGGGCGGCAATGGGGCCGGCCCAGGTGGCGCCGAAGCCGGCATTCTCCACCACCACGGCAATGGCGATCTTTGGATTCTCGCGCGGCGCAAAGCATACGAACATGGAGTTGTCCTTGAGCTTGGTGCGCTTGCCCTCGATCATGCGGTAGTTTTCGGCGGTTCCGGTTTTGGCGCAAACATTGATACCCGGTATCCGCGCCACTTTTGCGGTACCCACATCCACCACATCCTGCATGCCGCTGATAACGGTTTCGTAGTCGGCATCAGAAATATGGGTAAGGGCTTCGATCCTGCGGCGGTACTTGTTCAGCAAAGTGTCTTCACTGGTTTCGCCGTCTATCTTTTCCACAAAATGCGGGGTGTAAAAATATCCCTTGTTGGCAAGGATACAGATGGAGTTGGCCATTTGCAGCGGCGTCGCCAGCAGCTTATCCTGGCCAATGCCAATGGTCACCATGGTACAGGAGTTCCAGGAGCCGCGGTATTCTTTATCATAAGCAGCCGTATCGGGTACATTGCCACCGTCTTCACTCGGCAGGTCAACACCGGTGCGGTGTCCCAGGTCGAAACGCGAGAGATAATCGTGCCACCTCGTAAGGCCTTCACGGGGGTTGCGGTATTTCGCATTGTCGACCGTAAGACGGAATGCGTTGCTGAAAAAGGAGTTGCACGACCAGGCGATCGCCAGGCGCAGGTTGGAAGCGTGGCCGGCCCAGTGCTCCGTACACTTTACCGGGCGCCGACATCCGTAATAAGCGCCGCTGCAACCAATGCCGCTGGCCGAAGTGATCACGCCTTCGTCAAGCGCCACCAGCGCACCGAGCGGCTTGTAGGTAGAGCCCGGGGGATATTGACCCTTGATGGCCCGGTTGAGCAGGGGGCTGCTTACATCGAGGAAAAGCTTGTTGAAGTTCTTTTGTTTCTCGGGTCCCGTCAACAGGTTGGGGTCAAAATGCGGACCCGAGGTCATGGCCAGAATGCCCCCGGTTTTCGGATCTATCGCCACCACCGCACCCACTTTGTTGGAAAACAGTTTTTCTGCGAGTTGCTGCAATTCAATGTCTATGGAGGTACGCAGGTTGCGGCCGGCAATGGCGGCGGTATCGTAGAGGCCGTCTTCGTACTTACCCACCAGGCGGTTCTTATTGTCCTTGATCATGTATTCCACCCCGCGCTTGCCCATCAGCACTTTTTCGTAAAATTGTTCAAGTCCGCTGCGGCCCACGAAATCGCCCAGGCGGTAAAAATTATTGGACCGTTTGATGATGGCGGAATCGGCCTCGCCGATATAACCCATGATATGCGCAGCCGCCTGGAAAGGATAGGTGCGTACCGGTCTTTCCACCAGGCTGAAACCTGGAAACTTATAGATGTTCTCTTCGAGCCGTGCATGCACCAGGGGTGGCAGCAGGTCTTCGAATATGCTTGGCCGGTAGCGGCCGTTTTTCAGGATGGCGGTAACAACCCTTTTTTTGAATTCGGTCGTATCGATCTCGAGTAACTGGCAGAGGTAACCGGTGTCCACTCCCTTGATCTGGTTGGGCGTTACTTCCAGGTCGTACATGATGGTATTGTTCAGGATGGCCTTGCCCTTGCGATCGTAAATGATGCCCCGGTCGGGATATTTCACCTTGGGATACACGGCATTGCTGAAGGCCAGCGACTTGTACTTGACCGACACCAACTGCAGGTTCACCAACTGTGCAATGATGATCAGGAATACCCCGGCCATGATCAGCCGAATAACAGTGGAGCGGGATTGGTTGAAGACAGACAAATGGGTTCGAACTTTGGTGTTAGTAGTTTCTGCAGCAAATATCCTTATTAGGCGGCATTCGTACGATACCTTTCTTTGCGGTAGAACAGCAATTCCGTGATCAGTATGAGTAGCAGGCTCACCGCTGTGCTGGCCCCTACTTTACCAAGGAAATACCAGATGCTGTTGCCAAAGGTCATCCATTCCAGGAAAACAAGATAGCTGTGGTGCAGGAAGGTAAGCACCAGCACAAACAGTGCATAGGGCGCCCAGCCCATGGAATGGATGGAAGGAGAGCCGTAGCTCTGTTCGGCCCCATCCTGCCGGATCAGGAGGTTCACCAGGAAGGGTCTCACATAAGCGATCAGCACACAGGGCGCTGCATGCAGGCCGGGGAACCCAAGAAAATAATCGAGCGTAAGCCCAAAGAAAAAAGCGATCACCATCAGCCAGGCGCGGCCAATGCTGAAGGGAAGCCAGAGAATGTAGAGAAAATAAAGGTAGGGCACAACAAAGCGATGCAAAGGCGGGATCTTGTGCAGGATATAAACCTGCACAAGGATGAACACCACAAACCGTATCGCATTTTTTACCAGGTCACTCATTGGTCTTCTTTGTTGCGGTTTCCAGTTGGTTTTGCTCTGCTGCCTGGCTGTTCTGCACCACGTACACATGTTGCACGGTAGAGAAATTGGTGGCGGATTTCAGCCGCAGCGTATAAAAATTGGAACTGGGATCGTTCTGGAAAGTATCTACCACGCCCACCATAATATTGGGCGGAAAAATGGATGACAGTTCGCTGGTGAGTACGGAATCGCCCCGGTTGATCGTGATGCTCTTGGGCAGGTTTTTCATTTGCACCACCTGGGGGTTCATGCCATCCCAGCTCACCGTTCCCCTTTCGCCCGAATTCTTCAGTTTGGCGTCTACCTTGAACTGCCGGCTGAGCATGGTCATTACCGTGGCGAAATTGGCGCTCACGTTCACCACCCTGCCCACAATGCCCGAGGGACCTATAACGGCCATGTCTACCTTAACGCCCTGGTCGGAACCGCGGTGAATGGTGATGAAATTGGTTTGCGTGGTAATAAAGCTGCCCACCACTTTGGCTTCCATGTAGTGGTATTTCTGGAATTTCAGCAGGGAGTCTACTCTTATGGAATCCACCACAATGGTGTGCAGGGTATCGGCGGGCTGGTAATTGCTGTGCAATTTTTCGCGGAGGGCTACGTTTTCTTTCACCAGGGCTTCGTTCGCCTTTTTCAACTTAAAATAATAATCCACCGAATTGTAACGCGCATTGATGCGCCCGGTGATTTCACTGGCCACTTCACTGAAAGCCGCTTCATGGAATTTGTTGTAGCGGAACAGGAAGTATAGGGAGAGGGCCTGCAGTGCAAGAAAAAAAAGAAAGTTGAAATAACGCCTGATGAACAGAAAGATGTTACGCATGGTTTCCCTTTATCAGCGCATCACAAACGGATAGCGATCGTAGTTCTTCAGCGCAATGCCTGTACCGCGCACCACGCTTTTCAGCGGGTCGTCGGCCACGTGTACCGGCAGTTTTATTTTTTGGCTCAGGCGCTTGTCCAGGCCGCGCAGCAGGGCTCCGCCGCCGGTGATGTACAAACCACGGCGATAGATATCCGCTGCCAGTTCGGGCGGTGTGGTCTCCAGCGCCTTGAGGATGGCTTCTTCAATCTTGAAAATGCTTTTATCGAGGGCTTCCGCAATTTCCTGGAAGCTGACCATGATCTGCTTGGGAATACCGGTCACAAGGTCGCGGCCATTCACCGGGATATCGTCCGGCGGGTTGTCGAGGTCCTTCATGGCGGCGCCAATCTGGATCTTGATCTGCTCGGCGGTCCTTTCCCCGATCAGCAGGCTGTGGTAACGGCGCAGGGCCTCCATGATATCGGCAGTGAATTCATCACCCGCGATCCGGATGCTCTGGTCGCACACGATGCCGGCCAGGGCAATCACCGTAATACCGGTAGTACCACCGCCTATGTCGATGATCATGTTTCCCACCGGCTCTTCCACATCAATGCCGATACCCAGGGCTGCAGCCATGGGTTCGTGGATGAGGTACACTTCCTTGGCGCCGGCCTGCTCGGCACTGTCGCGTACCGCCCGCTTCTCCACTTCCGTGATGGAAGAAGGAATGCAGATCATCATGCGCCAGCTCGGGGGGAAAAGCGGCTTTTTGGGATAGATCATTTTGATCATTTCCCGTATCATGAGTTCGGCCGCGTTGAAATCCGCGATCACGCCGTCTTTCAGCGGACGAACCGTTCTGATGCTCTCATGGGTTTTTTCATGCATCATCAGGGCACGTTTCCCAACAGCCAGCACGTTCTTAGGGTTGTTCCGGTCCAGCGCCACGATCGAAGGCTCATTCACCACAATTTCATCGTTATGTATGATCAGGGTATTGGCTGTACCCAGGTCCATGGCGATTTCCTGGGTGAGAAAATTGAATAATCCCATTTTGTAGAGGTCAGATTTTGATCAGGATATAATGTCAGCAAAATTGATGCAAATAATTCGATTTATCAAAGTGGGTTACTTTGATTGACCGTAATTTTTCCACAATCCACCAACCTTGCCCATAACGGGCGGAAAGTGGATTTAGTATATTGGACTTTGTTCTCTTATAATCCGCCTTTGCCGCCATAGAGCTGTATGGGTCCATCCAGCTCCAAAGCCAGCACGGGCATGTATTTGTCGGTTACATCGGGTGGAATGGAAATGAAGACCAGTCCCGGCACCTGGCTCCAGGATATCTTTCCCACCACCTTATGGGAAAGCGTTTGCGTGGTTCCCACCACCCTGATCTTTTTAATGCCGTTCACCAGTCCCTTGATCATTACCTGCCCGCCGGGCTTGTCGGCCAGGAAAAGATACAGCGTGGCAGAGTCTTTGGAATAGGTGGAAGGTCCGTAATAATGTCCCTGCTCCATGCCGCCCACCGTGCCGAAAATGGCTTCGGCGTGTTTCTGGTTCCAGGCGCCCAGTTCGCGCAACACTTCCTGCTCCTGTTCCGGAATGGTGCCATCTTCACGGGGACCAATGTCCAGCAACAGGTTGCCGCCGCTGCCTACCGCATCTGCAAATATGCCGATGATCTCCGCGGGTGTCTTCCAGTTCTGGTCCTGCGGCTGGTAACCCCAGTTGTCGTTGATGGTCATGCAAAGCTCCCACCAGCGGCCCTTTGGCCGGGTGACGGGCGCATTCTGCTCGGGCGTTTCGTAATCGCCATAGCCCTGCAGCCGGCTGTTGATGATGGAGCCGGGGTTGGCCGACAGTATCATTTGCCGGATGCCGGGCGCATCCCATTCTTCGGCGCTGTGCTCCCAGTCGCCGTCGAACCAGAACAGGTCGGGTTTGAACTGCTGGTTGAGCTCTTGTATCTGTGCCTTATTGAACGCTGAAAACCGTGCCCAGCGCACCGGATCGTTTTTCACCGCATACCGCGAACTGTCTTTCAGGAAACCGGGATAATCAGGATAAGACCAGTCGATCAGTGAAAAATAAGCGCCCTTACGGATGCCGTTTTTCTCCAGTGCCTTGTAAAACGGCGTGAGCAGGTCACGTTTGGCGGGCGTGTTCTGCACCACATTGTAGTGTTTCTGGCGGCTCGGCCAGAGGGCCACGCCATCGTGGTGCTTGGTGGTAAGAACGGCATAACGCGCGCCGGAGGCCTTGATCAGGGCAACCCACTGTTCCGCATCGTACTTGCTGGCCGTGAATCCCTTCAGTTGCTTCATATAATCCGCATAGCTGATCTTCCTGTTGTGAAAGCTCCAGCTTTCGTCGATCCCGTTCACCGCGTAAATACCATAATGAATGAAAATGCCCAGTTTGGCATCAGCGAACCAGGACATTTTTGCCGTGTCGGCTCCCGGCTGCAAGCTGCTGCTCAGGCCGGTCACACCCGTTTGGCTGTAGCCGGAAATAGTAGAAAAAAACGCAATAACTGTAAGAATCAGTGGCAAGCGGCTGCTGAAAAATTTCATGCTACGAATGTAACCATTTGAGTGGCACGCAAATCGTATTGTTCCATCTTTACCTGTCGCCGCTGAAACCCAGTTCCGATGCCGTAAGCGGATCGAGCACCGGCAGTTTTCTCCGCTCCACGAGGAAGCTGGTGAGGCGTGCGATCTCCGTAAAAATAGGGTGTTTGTCGAGTGCGCCTTTGAGATAGTCTTTTCCCGAACTGCCACCTGTTCCCACGCGGGTGCCGATGATGCGGTGCACCATATTCATATGGCGGTAGCGCCAGGTGCTGAGTTGTTCGTCCACTTCCAATAAGGTGTTCAGCAACTGGAAGGGCAGTTGCAGCAGCGGGTAGCCACGGTAGAGCATGATGAAAAGCGCAGCCCGGCAGGCTTTTGGGTCCAGTTGCCGGAAGCTGTCGCCCCCGTCTTCGCCGTTGAAAACAGACAGGAAAGAAGGAAAATTGTTTTTCTCCCCTTCGGTCAGGCTTTCCCGGTAGATGGCGGTATAGGTTTCCCACCAGCGGTCGTTTTCTTTTGGAAAAGGCATTCTCCCCAGCCAGTTGTTGAGCAACTGGATCAGGGTGGGGCTGCCTTCCGCTTTCCGGATCAGTTCCACCTGTTCCGGGCGCAGTTGAGAAGTATAGTATTCCTGCCCGTGCCTTTGTGCGTATTGCAGTCCCAGCCTGGCTTCCAGTATTTTAAACTGCCAGCTCTGGAAACCCGATGCAGGCCGCAGCAGGTCGCGGAAATCGAGAAAATCCATCGGGGTCATGGTTTCCATCACATCGATCTGCTGCACCAGCAGTTTCAGGATGGTGACCGACCGCTGCAGTCGATGTACCACGGTTTGCAGTTCCGGCGAATTGTCGTTGAGACTGGGCTGCTCCATGATGGCGATCACCGACTCCAGCTCATAGAGCAATTGTTTGAACCAAAGTTCATAGGCCTGGTGAATGATAATGAAGAGCATTTCATCGTGGGCAGGCTGCCCCTTTGCCACAGACTCAGGCTGCTGCGCGTTGAGGATGCGTGACAATTGCAGGTAATCGGAATAGTTGACCATGGCAGGCGTTTGAATTGGATCAGGAAATCAGGAAGGGAACTCGTAACCGATGTCGCGCCGGAAATACATACCCTCAAAATGGATACCCTCCAGCGCCTGGCGCGAGCGGCTCACGGCCTGCCCGATGGTATCGCCATAAGAAGTAACGCAAAGCACCCGGCCGCCGGCGGTAAGCGTTTGCCCGTCTTTTTCGGTTGTGCCTGCATGAAAGAGCAGGCTTTCGGCTGGCGGCGGTTTTTCGAGCCCGCTGATGGGTTTTCCTTTTTCATAGTCGCCGGGATAGCCGCCGCTCACGGCCATAACGGTGCAGGCTACCCGCGGATCGTGTTCCACGGTTTGTGTGCCGAGGGTTTGGTTACCCGTTGCCAGTAGCAGTTCCACCAGGTCACTGCGCAACCGCGGCATCACCACTTCCGTTTCCGGGTCGCCCATGCGGCAGTTGTATTCGATCACATAGGGTTCCCCGTCCACCTTTATCAGTCCCACGAAAATGAAACCCCGGTATTCGATCCCTTCTTTTCGGATACCCTCCACCGTTGGCTCCACCACCCGCTCCATCACCTTATCCATAAAACCCTTGTCGGCAAAGGGCACGGGGCTCACAGCGCCCATACCGCCGGTGTTGAGGCCGGTATCGCCCTCCCCGATGCGTTTGTAGTCCTTGGCGCCGGGCAGCAGCAGGTAGTCCTTACCATCGGTAAGCACGAATACGCTCATTTCTATTCCATCCAGGAAGGCTTCAATCACCACTTTTTTACTGGCGTCGCCAAACTTGCTCTGGCGGATCATCTGGGTGAACTCCTGCACCGCTTCTTCGCGGTCCTGCAATATCAGCACGCCCTTGCCGGCCGCCAGTCCATCGGCCTTGAGCACAATGGGCAGGGAATGGTTCCGGATATAAGCGATGCCTTCTTCAAAATTGCTGCCGTCGAATTCGCGGTAAGCAGCGGTGGGAATCTTATGCCTTTCCATAAAGGCCTTGGCAAAGGACTTGGATCCTTCCAGTTGCGCGCCGTACTGCGAGGGGCCTATTACAGGCATACCCTCCACGGGATTCAGTTTGAAATAATCCACGATGCCTTTTACCAGTGGCTCTTCCGGTCCCACTACCAGCAGCTTCACGTTGTGGTCCAGGCAGGCCTGGCGGATGGCCGGGAAGTCGTTTTGGGAAAGGGCCAGGTTGGTGCCCACCCGGGCGGTCCCTGCATTTCCGGGCGCAATAAACAGTTGGCTGCACAAGGGGCTCTGCGACATTTTCCAGGCCAGCGCATGCTCACGGCCCCCGGATCCTAAAAGCAGGATATTCATACGAATTGTTTCAAATATGTTTGATGCCGATCAACCAGATCAGGACGCGAAAATAGATAAATGACCGCAAAACGCCGTCCCGCGGCTGCTTTATCGATTTTATCCTTATTTTGCCCCCTTTCGTGAAAAATTGCTTGTATGACCAACCACCTGACCCCGGCCCATAAAGGACATCCCAAAGGACTCTATGTTTTGTTTTTTACAGAAATGTGGGAACGTTTCAGTTACTATGGGATGCGGGCCATCCTCTTCATGTTCCTGATCGATAACATCAGAGGCGGCATGGGTTTGTCGGAGGGAGAAGCGGGTGCGGTGTACGGGCTCTATACATTTTCTGCTTACCTGCTGGCCTTGCCCGGCGGGTGGCTGGCCGACAATATCCTGGGCCAGCAAAAATCCGTAACCTTCGGTGCGCTCTTCATCATAGCAGGACATATTGTGCTGGCGCTGGACGCCGGTCAAACGATTTTTTTCTGCGGCCTCGGCCTGGTAGCCATTGGCACCGGTTTGTTGAAACCCAACGTGAGTTCCGTGGTGAGTGAATTGTATCCCGAAGGCGGCGCCAGAAGGGATGCTGCTTTTTCGATCTTTTATGTAGGCATCAACCTCGGCAGCTTTTTCGGAATGATCATCGTGGGTTATCTCGGTCAGAAAGTGGGCTGGCATTATGGATTCGGCGCCGCTGCCGTGGCCATGCTGCTGGGACTGATCGTATTCCGTACCATGGCGCCGAAATACCTGGGTGATAAGGGACTTTATCCCAAGGTGCAGAAATCGGAGCAAACCGTTAAGAAACCCACACCCACCGCTACCTGGATCCTGCTGGCGGTGTTGCTTGGCTTCCTGCTGGTGATGCAGTGGCAGGGACAGTTTTCCTGGAACAGCAAACAGGGTACGGCCACGTCCATGGGTATCATCGCGGTTTCCATTGTGATCGTTTATTTTGCCAACCTCCTGCTGGCTGCCGGGCTTAACGATGTGGAAAAGAAACGCGTGGGAATTCTCTTCATACTGTTCTGGGGCGCAGTATTATTTTGGGCCGGCTTTGAGCAGCAGGGCTCTTCGCTACAGGTATTCGCCGACCGTTATTCCGAATTGCCTTTCGGAATGCCTTCCAGTTGGTTCCAGGCCTTCAATGCCGCTTTCATCATGCTTTTTGCTCCCCTCCTGGGAAGCCTCTGGATCTACCTGGAAAAGAAAAACCTGAACCCGCCCACCCTCGTGAAATTTGCGCTGGCCCTGTTTTTATTGGGAGCCGGTTATTATATTATGGTGCTGGGTTCCAAAACCGCCATCACAGGTGCAAAAGCTTCGTTCATGGTATTGACCACCACCTACCTGCTGCATACACTGGGTGAGGTTTGCCTCAGCCCCGTGGGACTCAGTTCTTTCACCAAACTGGCGCCGGCACGTTTCCTGAGCCAGTTGATGGGCATCTGGTTTGTGGCTACGGCCCTGGGCAACCTCTTTGCAGGTTTGTTTGCAGGGGGCATGAATGCCGAAAACGTACAGCAAATGCCGCAGATGTTCATGAGCATCGTATGGTTCTGCCTCATCGTGGGCGCCGTGATCTTATTGCTGCAAAAGCCCACCCAGAAATGGATGGGTGGCATAAAATAATGCAACTACCGGTAAGGGTTAGTTGTTTTTGAAAGGAACAATCATTTCAAAAGCGGGAATGTCGACATCGAAGAATTTTTTGGTGTCGACATTTTCCATTTGATAGGAGCCCGACATGCGGCCCATTTCTGAACGCAGGTTGCACCCGCTGACATACTGGTAGCGGTCGCCGGGCAACAGTACGGGCTGCACACCTACCACGCCTTCTCCTTCCACTTCACGGTATTCGCCGTTGGAATCGAAAATATGCCAGTGACGCCGATGGAGTTTCACCGAATAGTTGTTGTGGTTATCGATCGTGATCCGGTAAGCGAACATGAATTCGCCCGAAAGCGGGTTGGAATAGTCGGGCTGATAATAGGTTTCCACGCTCACCTCAACTCCCTGGGTGGTGGTACTGCTCATTCAGTGGAATTTGTTTAAAGGTATAAAAAAATGCTGACCCCTATGTACCTTTGCCTCGCTTCCCGTATAGAAAGAGACGCACCATTCAGAAATACATTACACATGAAAATAGCTGTAGCAAAAGGAGATGGCATTGGTCCGGAAATCATGGATGCCGTACTTTCCATTTTCGAAGCCGCCAAAGTGCCCCTGGAATATGAATTTGTTGATATGGGTAAATGGGTATTCGACAAGGGGTATAACAATGGCATGACGCCCGAAGCCAAGGAAACCATCGAAAAACTGGGCATTCTTTTCAAAGGGCCCATGGAAACCCCCAAGGGCAAGGGTGTGAAAAGCATCAACGTAACGGCCCGCAAAACCTGGAATACCTATGCGAACAAACGCACTTTCCAAACCCTGTCGGGTGTGGATACGGTTTTTTCCAAAGCGGGCATTCCCATCGACATCACCATCGTACGCGAAAACATTGAGGATACCTACGGTGGCGTGGAACACCTGCTCACGCACGACGTGGCGCTGAGCCGCCGTTTCATCACCCGTCCCGGTTCCCTGCAGGTGATCCGTTATGCTTTTGAAATGGCCAAGCGCAAAAAAGCCCGCCGCATCACCTGCGGCCACAAGGCCAATATCATGAAGCTCACCGATGGCCTCTTCCTGGAATGCTTTTACGAAGTGGCGCGGGAATACCCCGAGCTCAAAGCCGACGACGTGATCGTGGACGATCTCTGCATGAAGCTGGTGACCCGCCCCGATAATTTTGATGTGGTGGTGCTGACCAACCTGCAGGGCGATATCGTGAGCGATCTCTGCGCCGGCCTCGTTGGCGGACTTGGTTTTGCGCCCTCCGCCAATATCGGCGACCACATCTGCATTTTCGAAGCGGTCCACGGCACAGCGCCCGATATCGCCGGCCGCAACATCGCCAACCCCACGGCCCTCCTGCTCAGTGGCTTTGCACTGCTGCAACACGTGGGACTGCTCGATTCGGCTGCCATGATCGAAAACGCCCTGCTCTATACGCTGGAAAGCGGCGCCCATACCGGCGACTTCGGCGACCGCAGTACGCCCAGCCTCGATACTACCGCTTTCGCACAAACGATCATCGGCAATTTTGGCAAGAAGCCCCGGCACAATCCCAAACCCGATATGGTGGACCTGCCCACTTCCTGTACCGTGCTGCACCTCGATAAGAATCCCATGCTGGAAAGCGTGGAAGGCGTGCAGGAAAAGATTGTGGGAGTGGACTTTTTCCTGGAAAGCAACCTGCAGCCCGAAGAGATCGCCCAGAAAAGCCTGCGCCACGCCGGTGTTAAATTCAAACTCGTTAACATCAGCAACCGCGGTACCCAGGTATGGCCCACCGGTTCCAAATTCACCAACCTGGTGAACCAGTACAATGTGCGTTTTGAAACCATCGACGACCAGCCGGTGAACCAGCAAGACGTCATTGGACTCTATGTAAGCATGACCGGTAATTTCAAGATATGTTCGCTGGAATTGCTGAACCAGTGGGGCGATAAAAAAGGATTCAGCCAGGCCCAGGGACAATAAACTGTTCCAGGCGCCCCTGGCGTTAGCCCGCTTTTTTTGCTTTGGAATAACCTTTTTTCAGCAGCCAGGCCAGTACTTTATCGCGCTGGTCGCCCTGCACCAGTATTTCACCATCTTTTACTGCGCCGCCTGTACCACAGTGCTGGCGCAGTTCTTTGCCCAGGCTATCGAGGTCTTCCTGCCTGCCGCTGAAACCCGCTACCAGGGTAACTGCCTTGCCTGCCCGCTGTTTTTTATCGAGCAACACGCGCAATACCTGCAAGCCCGGAGGAAGTGTTTCCTGTTCTTCTCCTGTTTCGTCTTCGAACCTGAAATTGGGATCGGTAGAATATACAAACCCGCTTTTATCGCCTTTCTTTTTCATATGGTTTTATTTAACGGCTTTCAGGCTGAGATCGAGGCTCCGGGCCTGGTGAATGAGGGCGCCCACGCTCACGAAATCAACACCTGTTTTCGCATAGTCGACCAGGTTATGCAGGTTGATGCCGCCGCTGGCTTCCGTTTCAAACCGGCCGCCAATAAGGGCCAGCGCATCTTCCAGTTGCGGGATGCTGAAATTGTCGAGCATGATGCGGAACACTTTTCCCTTACCGGCATCCATAACCGCTTTTACATCTGCCAGGCTGCGGGTTTCCACTTCGATCTTTAATCCGGGTTTGTACTGCTGCACATAGTTCCAGGCTTTTTCGATGGCCTTTTCAATGCCGCCGCAATAATCGATGTGGTTGTCTTTGAGCATGATCATATCGTAGAGCGCAAAGCGATGGTTTACGCCACCGCCGATGGCCACGGCCCATTTTTCAAGCAAACGGAAATTGGGGGTGGTTTTGCGGGTATCGAGGATGCGGGTGTGGTATCCTTTCAGTAACGACGTATACTGGCGGGTAAGGGTTGCAATGCCGCTCATGCGCTGCATGCAGTTCAACACCAGCCGCTCCGCTTGTAGAATGGTATGTATATCGGCGGTTACCGTGAAAGCCAGTTCTCCTGCATACATGGAATCGCCGTCTTTTTTATAAGCCTCAAATCCAATATCCGGCTGCAGGTAGCGGAATATTTTTTCCGCCACTTCCATGCCAGCCAGTATGCCGTCTTCCTTTATTTTCAATACGGCCCTGCCCTTTTCTCCTTTGGGGATTACGCTGAGGGTGCTGTGGTCGCCATCGCCGATGTCTTCCGCAAACCCGTCGCGGATGAGTTTATTGAGCAGGTCGTCAAATGCTATCATGCAGCAAAACTATGGATTGCCCACATTCGCGGCGGGAAGGAAATAAAAAACCCGGCTGAGCCGGGTGCGTCGTTCCAGGATGCTGTATCGGTCGGTCTGTACAATATGAGTCACTCTGCCTGGAAGCGCATTTCCTGCAGGAATTGTTTTTCTCCTTTTTGCTTCATGAAGAGCGTGGTGCGATAGCGGCCATTATTGGTCATCAGAAGGCCGATCATAAAATTGGCGCCGTTGTTCTCTCCCCGGTGTTTCAGTTCAAAATTCTTCACCCCGCCATTGTTGTTAAAAAAATCCTTAAGGATCATTTCTGCCTGGCTGCGGCTGTAGTTATCGCTTTTTTCCGGAAGGGCAATATCAACCCGATTATCAAAATAGCGGCTGAGCAGGTTGGCATTGCCCGATTTCAGGGCAGCCACCACGCTGTCGGTTTCTGCAGTGGTGTTCCGCGGCGAAAAACTGGCCAGCAATAACCCCACGCCCAACAGGATAGTTGATAGTAGTGCTTTCATACGTCGTCGTTTATTGGTTTTTCAGCGTTTTCCAGGGGATTACGGAACCGGTAGGCATCCAACAAATACCCAAAACTGTGCCAACTCGCAATTTTTCAGTCCCGGCGCTCTCCATCTCCCTGATTTTGAACTAGATTTACGGTCCGGATTTCTCCAAAAAGTACAAGCAACAGGAAATGAAAAAAGCAATACTGATCATTATGGATGGCTGGGGACTTGGCAAAGTAGCCGCCAGCGATGCCATCCAGCACGCCCGCACGCCCTTTGTCAGCAGTCTCTATAAAAAATACCCAAATACCACATTGATCACCTGCGGAGAAGCCGTTGGACTGCCCGAAGGGCAAATGGGCAACAGCGAAGTGGGCCACCTGAACCTGGGTGCTGGGCGGGTGGTATACCAGGAGCTGCAACGGATCAACGTGGCCATCCGCGACGGCGAGTTCCAGCAAAATGAGACCCTGCTGAACGCCATCCGCACCGCGCGGGCAAACGGCCGGCCCCTGCACCTGCTGGGACTGGTATCCGATGGCGGCGTACACTCCCATACCAGTCACCTGAAAGCCATCACCAGCCTCTGCAAACAGGAAGGCCTCTCCAATGTTTTCATACATGCGTTTACAGATGGCCGTGATACGGATCCGAAAAGCGGGCTGGGTTATCTGACCAGCCTGGAGGCCCACCTGGAACAGACCGTGGGCAAAATTGCCACCGTTAGCGGAAGGTATTATGCCATGGACCGTGATAAGCGCTGGGAGCGCGTAAAGCTGGCCTACGACGCCCTGGTAAAAGGTGTGGGTGAAAAAGCAGAGAACCCGCTCACCGCCGTATCGGATTCCTACGAAAAGAACATCACCGACGAATTCATTTTACCTACCGTTATCACCGGGGCCGGTGGCAAAGCCCTTGCCACCATCCAGAACGGCGACGTGGTGATCTGCTTCAATTTCCGCACCGACCGCTGCCGGGAAATAACCGAAGTGCTGAGCCAGATCGACATTCCTGAATTTGGCATGAAGCACCTCGATCTTCACTACACCACCATGACGGAATACGACCAGAGCTTCAAAAATGTGGCTGTCATTTTCCGGGCCGACAACCTCAACAATACCCTCGGCGAAGTGCTGGCGGCAAACGGAAAGAAACAGATACGTATAGCCGAAACGGAGAAATACCCGCACGTAACCTTCTTTTTCAGTGGCGGCCGCGAAGTGCCTTTTGAAGGCGAAACCCGCATCCTGAAACCTTCTCCCAAAGTGGCTACCTACGACCTGCAACCCGAAATGAGTGCAAATGACCTCACCGATGCGCTGGTTCCGGAGATAGAAAAAGAATCGGCCGATTTCATTGTGCTGAATTTTGCCAATACAGATATGGTGGGACATACCGGCGTATTTTCAGCAGCCATTACAGCCGCCGAAACAGTGGACAAATGTGTGGAACGCGTGGTGACGGCGGCCCTGGCACACAGTTACACCATTTTTCTCACGGCCGATCACGGCAATGCCGATTATATGATCAATGAAGATGGCAGTCCCAATACCGCCCATACCCTGAACCCAGTGCCCCTGTTTGTGATCGATCAAACATGGAAGGGCAACCTGCATCCGGGTAAGCTGGGCGATGTGGCACCGACCATCCTGAGCTTTATGGGCATCCCGGTGCCGAAGGAAATGACGGGCAAGTTACTGACACAATAAGGTCCGCCCTGCGGCCTCATACCCCTATAACCCACCACCATGCGCAAAATCCTGACCGTCCTGTTATTGCTGTTCCTGGTTCTCCAGGTCTTCCGGCCTGCGAGGGACAACCGTGCCGAAGGGCCGAGTTCCCGGAACATCAACAATTTCACCAGCGTGCCGGCCGACATCGACCAGATGCTCAAAACAAGCTGCTACGATTGCCACAGCAACAACACCGCATATCCCTGGTACTCAGCCATCCAGCCGGTGGGGTGGTGGCTCGACAACCATGTCAGCGAAGGCAAAAAGGAACTGAACTTCGACGAATTTGGCGGCTACAACCTGCGCCGGCAGTTCCATAAACTGGAAGAAGTGGAGGAAATGGTCAGCGAAGATGCCATGCCGCTATCGTCTTATACCCTGATCCATACGGGCGCCCGGCTCAGCGCTGAACAAAAAAGACAGCTTATAACCTGGTCGCAGAAAGCCCGGGCAGAAATGCAGGCCAGGTACCCCGCCGACAGCCTGAAAGCGCCCCGCAAATAGAAATCCGGCGGCGGAAAAAAAAGAGGTGTTTCTGTTAAAAAAGCATAAATTACAAAAGCATAAACCCCTCTATGACGGAAGAAGCACTGCTGCTTGGTTGTCTTCAAAATGATCCCATGGCTCAGAAGGAATTGTACCAGCGTTACAGTTCCCGGATGCTATCGGTATGTTATCGCTTTGCCCACAACCGGGAAGATGCAGAAGATATGTTGCAGGAGGGGTTCATAAAAGTTTTTTCACAGATTCACACTTTCCGCCACCAGGGCGCATTTGAGGGATGGGTACGCCGCATCATGGTGCATACCTGTATCAATCATCTGAAGCGCAACAAGAAGTTCAACGAGAGTGTGGACCTGATTCATGCTTCGGGCTTGCAGACCCGGGAGGAATCTGTTCCATCCATTGTTCAGGCCAAGCAGATCGTTGAATGCATCCGCCTCCTGCCCATTGGTTACCGGACGGTTCTGAACCTGTATGCGCTCGAAGGCTATTCTCACAAGGAAATAGCGGCTGTGCTGGATATTGAAGAAAGCACCAGCCGTTCCCAATATACCCGTGCCCGCCAGATGCTGGAAGAAATCCTGGTTCAAAGAAAAATCATGCAGAAACCCCAGGAGAAAATATCGTTGTTAGCAGCGTTTAGCCGCTGACGATGCTCTTAGGAGTAGGGGCTCTGGTATTTTTTGGGAGATCCCGAACCGCAAGAAGATGGAGCAACAATTTTTTGAGGACGAATTTGAACTGTTTTTAAGAGAGAACGCCGATCAGCATAGAATGTACCCTTCAGACGGAGTGTGGACAAAGATTTATCACCACCTGCATTCCGGACGGAGGAGAGTCGCCATCGGAGTACTGCTTTTATTGGTTGCCGGTGGCCTTACATGGTTTGCCCTGGTTAGCCCTGAACAGGAACGTCCCGCCATCAGCCATCACCTTCCCCAACAATCCGGTTATTCCATTCCCACAGGTAAAAAATCGACCGTTACGGTAGACGATATCATCGGCATGCTCCGGGCCAAATCGCTCATGCCGCCGCTGGCCATTGAGGCCCCGGCCAAACTGGTTCCCCTGGGTATTGCCCAATCCTATTTCCCCACCCTGGAAGATGCCATTCCCGTGCTGCTGCCGGAACAATACGGCGATCTGCACGATGCGGCGCCCGCCCGCAAAACCAACCGCAGCCTGCTTAGCGAGGTTACAGAACCCATCATCACCGCCCGGGCCATCCCCGATTTCAGCCTGCCCCAGCAGGAGCTGGCTGTGAACGTAGACCCGCCACAGGAAACCCTGCTTACACCCGACCAGGAAATCGCCGCTTCCGTGATCAGGATCAGCCCGGCACGCAAAAAAAGGTGGTCCTTTACAACTTCTTTTGCACCCTCCATCGGGTACCGGAACCTGTACGATGGCAACCGCAAGAACTTCTACGGGAACTCTCCCCTGCTGGTGCAGCGGCTGGATGTAAATGAATTCGTGGACCACCAGCCTTCCATCGGTTTTGAACTGGGCGGCACTTTTAAATACGCCGCCACCCGCAGCCTCACCCTGCGCACCGGCCTGCAACTGAACCTGACCCGTTACAGCATTGAAGCCTACGCCCATACACCCGAAAAATCGATCCTGACACTGAATACCGCTTTCGGATACCGCCTCGATACCCTGGTGGCCACTTCCAATATCAGGAACTTTTCCGGCTCCCGTCCCGAGCGGATCCAGAACCAATACCTCCAGGTTTCCATGCCGGTGGGTGCTGAGCTCAAACTTTTCGGGTACAGCAAATTCCGCGTGAACATCGCCGGTACCCTGGCTCCCAGTTACCTGCTGAACAACAACCAGTACATACTCAGCAACGACTTCACCAATTATGTGAAAGAGCCCTCGCTGATCCGGCGCTGGAACATCGCATCCAGCATGGAAGCCTTCTTCTCTTATGAATCGGGCGACCTGCGCTGGCAACTGGGTCCGCAGTTCCGCTACAACCTGTTGTCCACCTACAAAAAAGAATACCCCCTCCGCGAAAACCTGATGGAATACGGCATCAAGGTAGGCTTCACCAAAACCATCCGCTAATCGCCCGCGCTTCCCTACATTTGGGAATGCTTAGATCTGTTTATATCGCCAGCCTGTTCAGCCTGCTGCTCTTTTCCTGCGGTACGGGCAAATCCAAAGAAGCCGATCCCGGCGCAGCCGATTTTTTCCCTGTAAAACCCTATCTGCTCCAGCAGCTTCATCGCATAGACTCCCTGTCGCTGCCCACCACCCTGATCCGCCAGGCCGATGGGCGCAGCGACACCCTGGCCATCAGCGCTGCGGAATGCCGGGAAATGGCGACGCCCTTCCTCGAACCCGACATCAGCACAGAACCGCTGAAAAGCCGTTACAAAGAAACCAGCTTCGCCGACCAGTCCATTCCCAGCATCACCTTTACCTATACTACGGCCGACAGCAGCCTGCCACTGAAAAGAACCGATGTGGTATTGAAACCCGATCCGGTGATGACCGACCAGGTGAAGAGCATTTATATGGAGAAATTGTACCAGGTGGGCGACACGCTGGTGACCGATAAACTTTTTTGGAAAGCCGATCATTATTACCAGGTGATCAGCAGCCGCCAATGGGGAGAAAATACTCCCCGGATCCGCACAATGAAGGTGGTCTGGGATCTTTCAGAATGAATATATGACAGCCGAAAATTTCCAGCAGATCGCACACACCATTCCACAGTCGCCGGGTATCTACAAGTATTTCGACACCACGGACAAGCTGCTCTATGTTGGGAAAGCTAAAAACCTGCGGAAACGCGTCAGCTCTTATTTTACCAAAACATTCACCAGTTACAAGACCCACGAGCTGGTGCAAAAGATCGCCCGCATCGAATTCACCATCGTGGATTCGGAGCAGGACGCCTTCCTGCTGGAGAATGCGCTGATCAAACAATACCAGCCCTTTTATAATATCGACCTGAAAGACGATAAGTCCTATCCCTACCTGGTGATCAAAAAAGAACCCTTCCCGCGTGTGTTCCTGACCCGGCGCAGGATCGCCGATGGATCGGAATACCTGGGCCCTTTTACTTCGGTGGGAAAAGTGCGGGAGCTGCTCGATTTCATCCGGCAAAATATTCCCATCCGCACCTGCAAACTGAACCTGACACCGGGCAATATCAAAAAAGGAAAGTTCAGGGTTTGCCTCGAATACCACCTGGGCAACTGCCGCGGTCCCTGTGAAGGCCTGCAGACCGAAGCCGAATACCAGCAGGACCTGCAGCAGCTTAAAAACCTCATGAAAGGAAACCTGCAACCGGTACTGGCGCAGTTCCGCAAAGAAATGCAGGGGGCCGCCACTGCCATGCAGTTTGAAAAAGCCGAACTGATCCGCAAAAAAATTGAACACCTGGAGCAGTACAGCGCCCGCTCCGTGATCGTGAGCAGCCATCTGAACAGCCTGGATGTTTTTTCCATCCTGAAAGAAGGCGACCTGGCTTATGTAAACTACCTGATGGTGCAGCACGGCACCATTGTGCAGACCCATACCATCCAGTTAAAAACGCACCTCGACGAAGAGGCCGACGAGGTGTTGGCTTTCGCGGCGAGCAGCCTGCGCGAAACTTTCAACAGCCCGGCCACTGAAATAGTGGCCCCCTTTGAACTTCCCGATATGCCCGCGGAACTGAAACTGACCATTCCCAAAGGCGGCGATAAAAAAAAGCTGCTCGACCTCTCCCTGAAAAACGTGAATTATTTCCGCGAAGAGCTGCGCCGCAAACAAACCCTGCACCTCGAAGGCCGTTCGGACATGGAAAAAAAACAGGTGCTCTACCAGTTGCAGGAAGACCTGCAACTGCAGGAACTGCCCGTGCACATTGAGTGTTTCGACAACTCCAATTTCCAGGGCGCCTTCCCGGTTTCTGCCATGGTTTGCTTCCGCGACGGGGTGGCCAGTAAAAAAGACTACCGGCATTTCAATGTGAAGACCGTGCAGGGCATCAACGATTTTGCCACCATGAAAGAAGTGGTGTACCGGCGCTACAAACGGCTCAGCGAAGAAGGCACTGGACTGCCCCAGCTCGTGATCATCGACGGCGGTAAGGGACAACTGGGGGCAGCCATGGAAAGCATTGCAGAGCTGCAACTGGAGGGAAAAATGACCCTGGTGGGACTGGCCAAAAACGAAGAAGAGATCTTTTTTACCGGCGATACCGCATCGGTGAAACTTCCCTACAACAGCGAATCGCTGAAACTAATCCGCCGCATCCGCGATGAGGTGCACCGGTTTGGCATCAGTTTTCACCGCAACCAGCGCAGCCGGGGCACTTTTAAAAATGAGCTGGAAAGCATCCCGGGAATTGGCAAAGCAACCGCTGAGTTGCTGCTAAAAACCTTCAGGAGTGTGAAGAATGTGAAGAGTCAGCCGAAGGAAGAATTGGAAAAGCTGGTGGGACCTGCAAAAGCAGGTTTGCTGGTGGACTATTTTGCGGAATAAAACAGGAGTGCGTAATAACAAAAATACGCAATAAAAAAGGGGCCAGGATAGAGATCCAGCCCCGTTTTTAAAATCCAATATCCTATGAAAAACCGATGTAAAGATACAGCTAAATCCAGTTATTGCAATACCCGGATCAGGGTATTTTCGGTTAGGCCTGGACGTTAACAAAACTTTGAAGAGGTCTGGGGTTTGTAGTTTGTGGTTTGGGGTTGGTTTATGGTTTGGGGTCTATGGTTATGGTGGTTTTTAACACCTGGCAGGGGGGCGGGGCAAACTTTTTGAGCCTATTCCGGCGTCGTGAGCCTATTATTGGTCGAAATGAGCCTATTTTTTAACAAAAATGAGCCTATTCCGGGAGGCGGAGCGTCATCAGTTGACATCGTCTAAAGCATTGTCACACAGTGTTTTCCACCGACGCCAACTATAGACCACAAACCCCAAACCCCAAACCATTTCGCCCTCGGTTTGCCGTCTTTTTGCCGTCTTTTTGCCGTCTTTCTAAGTGTCATCGGTTTGCCTTCATGGCAGCTTCCCTGCTGCACCTCGGCCGGACCCGTGCGCGGCGGCATACCCCCAGCCAGGCGGCTATGGTCCGCGCCAGGCAACCGGACATCGGGCGCCGGGCGCCCACGCACAAGGCACCACGCTCCGCAAACAAAAATCCCCGCCGGATGGGCGGGGATTTTTTATGGTAACAGGAACTACCGGTCAGTATGACCACAGGTCCTGCTCGTAGTTGAAGATCTTTTCCTTCACATTTTCACCTTCCAGCAGGCGCAGGATCGGGTCCTTGATATAGGCGGCGATCGGCGCATCACTGGGGTTGTCAATGGTGGACTTGATGATCCGGCTGGCGAACATACGGCTTTCGAAGAGTTCTTCCCAGCTCATACGCGCACCAAAGTTCTTGCCATTATAAGCTTCGTAGCGGGCGAGCAGCGGACGCATATCGGGATAGTATACCCAGAACAGCGGGGTAACATCGCGGAAAGTGCCATCCTGGTTCTTGATGGTTTTCAGCGGTGCGATGCCAAGGATCCGCACATGCAGGCGGGAAGATTCCTTGTCGAACACCACTTCTTCCTTGATCCAGTATTTCTCCACGTCTTCGGGGTTGTACATGGGCTGTACCAGGGAGTCCTTCATGATTCCTTTGGAACCATCGGGGTCCTTGTCCCAGTCGGGGATGGAGATGATGGAAGCCTTACCCACCAGGTTCTCTGCGATCTCCTTGATGGTGATGGGGGTGGTGAAGCGATCGTCCATGGGACTGAAAGCTGTCAGCTCGCCCGACTTCACAGAGGTCAGCAGGATATTGATGAATCGCTGGTTACCGTTGTCGTCATCGGCCTTGTACATGAAGGGCAGGTTCATTTTTTCGTGAACATCTATTTCCCTCCACACACGCTGGCGGTACACCGCATCATCCTCACGGATATGCTCATAGGTCAGCGGGATCCTTTCTTTCACCAGGTTGCGTTCGATCGCATTGTCGTTCCGCAATGACTTGCGGGACTGGCCCAGATCCAGCGAGGTTTCCGGCGCAACGGCAGGAATGGTATCCTGGGCCGGGGCCTGCGTCAGGTCAGCAGCATTTCCGGTTTTGCTTTTATTCGTACTTGTCTTCTTGGTGGTCGTCCGCTTCTTGGCCGTCCGGCTCTTGCGGGCCTGGGCCTCAGCATCACTTACAAACAGTCCGAGGGCTGCAGCAAGAAGGCAAATCTGGATGATACGGTTTTTCATTGTGCCAGTTTTTTCTATTGCTTATTTCAGGTTAAAGAACATACCGTTGGGCAGGAGGCGCTCTTTGCCATCCGGTCCTTTTACGCGGATCTGGTCAAAGTAAACGGTGGTTCCGGGCGTAGCCTTGGTCATGATGGCTGCAGCATTTCCACCCCAGCGAGCACCGTCAACAGCAGCCTGCTGGTAGCTTTGGAAAGCACCGCCATTGGCGCCCAGCGTATAACCTACCACGGTATATTGTACGTCGAAATCGGAATCCTGCAGTTTGGCTATCACACCACCCATGGCTTTGAAAGTAGCAGCCGGCATGGAACCGCCAGACTGTGTACCCACGAAAGCAGCCGGAAGGGGCAGTTGTTTACAACGCATGGGGAAAGAAGTGGTTTTGCCATCAACAGTAACCTTGATCTCAGCCGGACCGGTTTTGCTGGGACGGATGATGTAGCGGTCGCCACTGGCAGCAGTAATATTACCACCGGTGAAAGACACGTTCATCTTTTCTTTACCGGCAGAACCGGCAGATACGATCACGGGGTTGTCAACACCCATGTACACCACGTTCATTTTCTCCAGGAAAACAGAGGCTCCGGAAGGAATACCAACAGTATACTTTACGTCTTTAGTAGTCACCTTGTCTTCACCGGTGTTGGGGTCCTTATAGTTTACCACCACTTTCACAGAGTGTTCGCCGGCACCATTCACGGTTGTTTTGTACACGGCAGAACCATCGGGGTTGGTAGTAACCTTGGCTCCGTTCACGGTTACGGAAGGCAGTGCTTCTGTAGAGAAAGCGCCAATACCCGAAGTGATCACCAGCTCCTGGCCGGGCATCAGGTATTGAGAGTTCTGGGAAGCAAAAGCCTCAAATTTGTCGAGTTTGAATTTTACTTTGCCGATCTGCTGGTAGCAATGGTCTACCACGATGGCTTCTGAATTCTTTACGTCGTTCTGGAATTTGCTCAGGATGGTCAGGGCAGCAATGGTAGGCGTCATGTGGAAGTACGCCGATTTCCATTCTTTGCTGGTGGTTGAACCAGTCTGGGATTTCGGAACGGTCATGTCCAGGGGCAGCGACTTGGCGAAGGTTTCCTTCATTTCAGGAACCACTTCCAGCATCTGCTGCTTGAACGTGTTCAGTTTTTTCTCGAGTTCGTCGCCATCTTTACCCTGTACCAGGAGGCGGGTAGAAGCATCCAGGTTGTCTTCGCTGAATTTCTCAGTGGCGGTGCCAATGTTCTCGCCCTTGGATTCTTCCTTCAGGCGGGTCTTCAGGTCGTCAATATAAGCGGATACTTCCTGTGACAGCTTTTGGGCTTCCTGGGCCTTGGGCAGCCACTTGTTGGCGTTTTCGGCAGTTTTCGGATCGCTCAGCGCCTCCTTAAATGCCTCGAACACGGAGCTATTTTTAGCATCTACCACCCCGTTGGCAGTGGTGATGCTTTCGTTTACGGTTTTGAAAGCGTTCAGGATTTCAGATGATACGTTCAATGCAAGCAGTGCGGTAAGCACCAAATACATCATGTTGATCATCTTCTGCCTGGGCTCTTTTGGTAAGGCCATGGATCTGGGATTTAATTAGTTGTCAATCTGTTTATACAATGTTCGTCAAGGTTTGGCTGGTCGTATTCCTTACGCGCGGCCCTGCATAGCGCTCAGCATGTTGCCGTACACCTGGTTGAGGTTGCCGAGGTTTTTGGCCAGCAGAGAAATTTGCTCCTTGGTTTTGTTGGCATCTTCCACGCTGCCCTGCATAGCCTGTGAAGCCTGCGCCAGGTTGCTGTAGAAGTTGTTCATTGCTTTCAGATGGTTATTGGTATCCTGCAGCTCCAGTTCATAAATGGTGTTCAGTGAACCGAGGTTTTTGGTGAGCACCTGTACCTGGCTGTGGAATTGCTTGGTGGATTCAGATGCGTCGTTGAAAGACTGCATGGTAGCAGCGCTCTTAACGTAGGCATCTTTCATCTGGCCCAGGGCGCCGGCAGCTTCCTTGGTTTTGGATGCATACTCATTGGTAGCAGACACCACGTCGGAAACGTCTTTCATTTGGTTCACAGTAGTTCCCAGTTTGTTGAAGCCTTCGCTCAGTTTCTTCAGGTTAGTGGGAGTGATATCAGCTTCCTGCATCATTTTGTCGAGGCTCTGCAGGGCAGGGTTACCGCTGGTGCCGCCGGCCATTTTCGGAAGGGCTTCAGCAAGTGCAGCCATTTCCTGTCCGGGAGGCGGAAGCAGTGCATAGATGAGGAAGATCGCCGCTTCGGTCAGCAGACCTACGGTGAGCATGATATCGGCAAACGATTTGTGCAGGATCTTGGCCCAGGCTCCGAAGATTACAACAGCGGCGCCCACGCACACTACAACGTTTACCAGTCTTTCAGTAGATTTAGATGTACCAGCCATAGCTTTAAAGTTTAATTGCTTTTGTTAAAGGGTTTAGATAATAGTTAGCCGTTTTGATTGTTTCAATCAATTATTTAGTAATAAAATTTGTCCTTTAGAGATTTGCTATACGCTTATTTTTTGCCTTTGCCCTGCATGGGAGGAAGATCGATCACACAGCGGAACCCGATATAGGATTTGGCAGTGTCCTGGTATTCGTAAGAACGGGTACCGGTTTGCAGGAAGTAACCTACGTCTTTCCAGCTACCGCCGCGCAATACCTTACGCTTCATACGGGGAGGATCGGAGTCCTTCGCGTTGTAACGGATGTCGGGGTTCATGTCGTGCTGGAAATTGTACCCGCCTTCATAGTAGAGGGAAGAGGTCCATTCCGCGACGTTACCCGCCATATTATACAGGCCGAAATCGTTGGGCCAGTAGGCATCGGCGCGTACGGTATAGAAGCCACCGTCTTCGGGATAGTTACCACGGCCGGGTTTAAAGTTGGCCAGCAGGCATCCTTTTTTGTTTCTCAGGTAATAGTTACCCCAGGGGAACATGGACTGGGAGCGGCCACCGCGGGCGGCGTATTCCCATTCAGCTTCTGTAGGCAGGCGGAAGTCGGATTCCTGTGCGCGCTTTTTGCTGGCGAGGAAGGCATTCAGGTAATGCGTTCTCCATTCGCAGAAGGCAGTCGCCTGGTTCCAGTTCACACCCACCACCGGGTAGTTATCGAACGCAGGGTGAGAGAAATAACGTTTGGTCATCGGCTCATTGTAAGAGTAGGCGAAGTCGCGGATCCAAACCAGGGTATCGGGGTAGATGCGTACGTCTTTTTTCACAATGAACTGTGAGCGGGGCTTGCCGGCGTTTTCGCGGCGGGAAGCGTCTTTGTTATCGAAGGTTTCAGAATGATAGATGAGCTTGGAAGCGTCGATCTCCTTCTTACCAAAAATCCTGTTTTCGGGAGAAAGGATCAACTGGTCGATTTTTTCGACGGTTGCTTTATCGCCCCATTTGATGGTCTTGGCTTTGTTCCAGTCCACATAATCAACCCCGTCGGCATTCTTTACAAAACCCATCAGCTTGGCGGCTGTAGAGTCGCGCACCCAGTAAACAAACTGGCGATACTCGTTGTTGGTGATTTCGGTGGCATCCATCCAGAATCCATTGATAGACACCTGCTTGTTACGTGCCGTAAAAGCGAAGTTGATGTCTTCATCACTGGGCCCCATATGGAAGGTTCCGGGTGGCACATATACCATTCCGGGAGGTTTGGGCATAGCGTATTTGTTGCCGGCGGAAACACCATGCAACTGACCGTCATTGGGTATACTTCCTTTGGAGTTTTTACCCAACTTGCCGCAGCTAGCAGCCAGCGTGGACAAAGCCGCCAGCGTAAGCAATGTGGACAGGTTTTTCATTTTCATAATATTAAAGGGTAGTGGGCAAATATACTGTTTTGTCAACATCAGCTATCCAGGTTTATCGTTTATTTACTATTAACGTTTCCGCTCCATCACACTGCTCAGCGTCCAATTTTAACGACTATTTAAAGGGTAATATTGCATTTACTCTAAAAATTATGCGTTTCCCCGGTCAACTGACGCAACATAGCATCCACTGAAGCCACTGGCTGGCCACAGCTATAGTTCTGGCAAACAAATATCAAAGTTTTGGGGGCGGAGGGCTTGTTTCGCAAAAGCGGGTAAGCTTCATTTTCATGGGTGGCCGACTGGAAGATACGATTGGGAATAAAATTAGCTAATATTTCTTTTCGCAAATCATCCGCTGCCGGTCCCACTACAACTATTTCCGCACACCCCGTCACCCGGGCCAGCCAACCGGCGGCCCAACTTCCAAACGATCCGGGATAGCGGATTATTGCCTTACCCAGGCTTTCCAGCATGCGATCCGACCGTTTTACCCAATCCGGGCGGTCAAGCAGCCTACCCAAATACCCCAGGTTAAACTGCATCACCGCATTCCCCGAAGGTTGTGCCGCATCGTACACTTCTCTTTTTCTCACTACCACATCCTCCTGGTCTTTCGACGTATAATAAAAAAGATAATTTGTTTCTTCCCCGAAATGTGTCCATACCCATTCTGTCAGCCGCGCCGCTTCTTCGATATATGCCTGTTCGCCGGTAATTTCCTGCAGGTAAATCAAAGCCTGTACCAAGTATGCAAAGTCGTCGAGGAATCCCGGAAACTTTGCGATTTCTTCCTTGCTGGTATGCAGTAATCCCTTTTCCGGGTCTTTGAAAACCCGCAGCATCCAGTTCATGTTCCGGATGGCCAGGTCCCGGTAGGCCGCTTCCCCGGTGGCCGCAAATATTTTGGAACAGGCCCCGTTCAGCAGCGCATTCCAGGCCAGGATCTGTTTATCGTCCAGGCCCGGGCGCTGCCTTTTGTTCCGGATGGCCAGCATGTTGGCCCTTATGTTCCTGATCCGCTCTTCTGCTTCCGCAACGCTTAACCCGTAACGGGCGGCCACCGTTTCAAGGTTGCGCCCGCCGGTGAGAATATTGACGCCTTCCCAGTTGCCCGTTTCGGTAATCCCGAACCAGTCGGCCGCCAAAGCCGCATCCGGTCCCAGTTTTTCTTCCAGCCCGCCTTTTTCCCACACGTAAAATTTCCCCTCCTCTCCTTCCGAATCGGCATCCAGGGCAGCATAAAAACCACCACCCGGCGCCAGCATTTCGCGCTGCAAAAATTCCATGGTCTGGTGGATGGCGGCCGCGTATTTCGGATCACCGGTAACCTGCAGGGCTTCGGCCAGCACCTGCAGGAAGAGGGCCTGGTCGTACAGCATCTTTTCAAAATGGGGCACCAGCCACTCGTTGTCGGTGGAATAACGCGCCAGTCCGCCGCCGAGCTGGTCATAAATGCCACCGGCCAGCATTTTATCGATGCTCAGCAGGGCCTGCTGGCGGGCCGCCGGATCGGGGAAATAATGGTCACAACGGAGCAAAAAAGAAATGCTCAGTGTCTGCGGAAATTTGGGCGCGCGGCCGAAGCCACCTTCGCGGGTGTCGGCCGTTTTTAGCAAGTCTTTCACCATATCCTGCACCGATTCACGGGTGAAGGGCGTCTCCGCTCCTTTTTCGATGTCAAAGCCCAGGCGGTTCGAATTCTCGAGGTGCTGTGTAAGATTTTCCGCCTGCTGCAGGATCTCGGTGCGGCGGTTTGTCCAGGCATGGGAAACACCCTGCAACACATCTGTCCAACTGGGACGGTTATACGCTGCCTGCGGCGGAAAATAAGTGCCGCCGTAAAAAGGCTTACCGTCGGGCGTCAAAAAAACATTCAGGGGCCAGCCGCCGCTGCCGCTCATCACCTGCACCGCATCCATGTAAATATGGTCGAGATCGGGCCGCTCTTCGCGATCGATCTTGATGTTGATGAATGCTTCGTTCATCAGGGCGGCCACTGCCGGATCTTCAAAACTTTCCCTTTCCATCACGTGGCACCAGTGACAAGCTGCATAACCAATGCTTACCAGTATGGGCCGGTCCAGTTTGCGGGCTGCTTCCAGCGCCTCTTCTCCCCAGGCATACCAGTCCACCGGGTTATGCGCGTGTTGTAAGAGATAAGGACTGTTTTCTTTTGCCAGGCGATTCATACTGCTGCTGTGTTGTTCTTACCAAAAGTAAAAAAAGCTACCGGCTGAATAGAAATTGAAATGATTTCAGGGCCCGGCTACGGCAGATTGTTGTTGTTTCGGGAAGATTGTTTCGCATATGAAAAAAATACTGACCGGTTTCTGCTGCGCGATGGTGTGTATGGTATCGCTTCCGCTGGCTGCACAGTACAACCCGGCTGCTTTCAAAGCGCAGGCCCGGGCGCAGAAAATGGAAACATTGCCGCTGGGTTCCGTTACCCTGCAGGATCCGCTGTTTTTGGCCGCCAAAGAAAAGATCAGGACCAATCTGAAGAAATGGAATGCCGACAGCCTTCTTTTCTGGCACCGGCGCGCCGCCGGACTGCCCGATAAAGTGGCCGGTCCTTATAAAGGATGGGAAAGCGGCGGCAGCAATATACTGGGACATTACCTCACCGCCCTGTCGCTGATGTATGCCAGCACCGGTGATAAGGAATTGCAGCAACGCATTCAGTACATCGTATCGGAAATGGCGGCCTGCCAGCAGAAGGCGGGCGATGGCACAGTGTTTAACGGTACCGGCTATGCGAAAGCGTTCAACGACATGCTGGCCGGTAAATTCGAGATCCGGTTCGGTGGGCCGGAGACGGCAGTGATCAACGACGGCATTTATTTTTATGGCATGCACAAGAACCTCGCCGGCCTGCGTGATGCCTGGCTGCTGGCAGGCGAAGCAGGTGCCAAAGAAGTGCTGCTGGCTTACGTGGACTGGATCGACCGTTTCGTACAGGCATTGCCGGTAGACCGCTTCCAGGAACTGCTGTACGTGGAGCACGGCGGTATGGCCGAGCTGATCGCCGACTGTTATGCCATAACGGGAAATCCGCGTTATGCGCACCTGGCCAAACAATTCGTACAGCACAAGCTGGCCGATCCGCTTGCGGCTGGCGTGGATATGCTGTATCCGCAACACGCCAACAGCCGCATTCCACAGTTTGTTGGATATGCGCGCATGCATACGCTGCTGGGCGACAGTGCAGATAGTGAGGGAAGAGCAGCCGCCAATTTCTGGGACATTGTTATCCATCACCATACGCTGGCCAATGGCGGTAACAGTGAGTTTGAACGGTTTGGTCCTGCGGGAAGGATCACCCGGCGGATCGGCATGACGTCGTCCGAAACCTGCAATACCTACAACATGCTTAAGCTCAGCCACGAGCTCTACCAGCAACAGGGCAACCGCGAGTACATGGATTATTACGAAGGCGCCCTGTATAACCACATACGGGCATCCTTAAGCGAAGCGGGGCAGTTCTCTTACTATGTGCCTACCAAGCCCGGCTGGTTCAAATCGTTCAGCACGCCCTTTACCTCCAACTGGTGCTGTGTGGGAACCGGCATGGAAAGCCCCGGAAAATACGAGCAGGATATTTATGCGCAAGATCGGGTGAGCCTGACCGTGAATCTTTTCATTGCCAGCACGGTGAACTGGAAAGAAAAGGGGTTGCGGTTGCAAATGGAAACGCGGTTCCCTTATTCCGATACGCTGCGTTTCCGCGTGCTGGAAGCCCGGCAGAAAGCGGGACTGCGCATCCGCCTGCCGTCCTGGCTGGCGGGAGAAGCGCTTTGCCGGATCAATGGAAAACAAACTGCACTTACAAACGACAATGGTTATGCGCAGGTCAGTGCTGCGCTGAAAAAAGGCGACCGGATCGAAGTGGTGCTGCCCATGGGCTTACGGATAGAAGAGACGCCCGATAATCCTGATGTTGCAGCCATTTATTTTGGGCCGGTATTACTAGCGGGCGAGCTGGGCCGGCAGGGCATCGAAAACATAAACCAGGAAGCGGAAGATATTTTTGATTTCCTGCGCATTCCTGAATACGCCAACCTGCCGGTGCTGCTGGGATCCAAAACCGATCCTGCGTCGTGGATCCGGCTGAAAGACAGGAGCACGCTGCGTTTTACGCTGCAGGCCAAAGACGGGCGCGAATTCCGGCTCTCTCCTTTTTACGGCATTACCAACCAGCGTTACAGCATGTACTGGGATCTTTTCACGCCGAAAAGCTGGGCCGCCCGCGAACTGTATGACAACCATCTTTTGCAGGACAAAGTGATCTGCGGCGACAGCGCCAGCGAAACAGCGCATGGTCTTACAGGCCACCTGGATCGCAACGGGAAGAGTTTTTTTCAGCCCTTCCGAACGGCCGACAGCAGCGGCTGGTTTTCCTATACGCTGCAGAAAAAAACAGAAGAGCCGCTTTTCCTGGAAGTAGGTTTCTGGGGTGCGGGCTGGGGACCTGAAGCAAAAGGAAGAGTGGACATTTATGTAGAAAATACCAAGATCGCCACGGCCGACCTGGGGAATCGTTTGTATGAAACGATATTTTACGAACTTCCCTATCCCATTCCGCCGGCGCTTATCCGGGGCAGGTCTTCCCTGCAGGTGCGGTTCCAGGTAAAGAATGAAAAACTGGGCGGTGGTATTTACGGTTGCAGGCTGGTGCGGGCGGAAGGTTTGAACCATCCTAAATTATTGGGAGATCAGTTCTAAACTATTAAGAGAGCGATTCCAGATACAGAAAAACCGATTCTAAATATTAAGAGAGCAATTCTAAAAACATGAGAGTCCTGACCGGTTCATTGTTTGGTGGTTTTTTATTGTTTGCTGCCTTCTTATTATTGGGCACAGTAGATGCACGGGCCCAATCCACGCCTGGAAAGATCGTATCGCTGGATCCCGCTTTTGCTGCATTGGTGGATCCCGCTGCGAAACTGGAAGTGCTCGCCACGGGTTTCCAGTGGACGGAAGGACCGGTATGGGTGCGCGACAGTGGTTACCTGCTTTTTTCCGATGTGAAGCAGAACACCATCTTCAAATGGAAGGAAGGGGAAGGCATCAGCGTATTCCTGCAGCCTTCGGGTTATACGGGGCGACTGCCCTACAGCGTGGAGCCGGGGAGCAACGGGCTCACCATCAACCGGGCGGGTGAGCTGGTAAGCTGCGAACACGGCGACCGCCGCATTGCCGCCATGCCGTTGAGCCGCGGCGGAAAACGGACCCTGGCCGACAACTGGCAGGGCAAACGGTTCAACAGTCCCAATGATATTGTACAGGCGCCCAACGGCGATTATTATTTCACCGATCCGGCCTATGGTTTGCCGCGTGGGGAAAAGTCCATACCGATGGGATTGTACCGTTTGTCGGCCGCCGGGCAGCTCAGCCTGATAGACGAATACGCTGCACCCAACGGCGTGGCTTTGTCGCCCGATGGAAAAATATTGTACCTGGCGCAGTCCGACGGCGCCAAACCTTATATCATGGCATACCCGGTAAATTCCGATGGAACGGCAGGGAAAGCAAAGCTGTTTTACGACGCCGGTGAGCTGGCAAAATCGGGACTGCAGGGCGCACCTGATGGGCTCAAAACCGACCAGGCAGGAAATGTGTTCAGCAGCGGGCCGGGTGGTATTATCGTATTATCCCCGAAAGGAAAACTGCTGGGCCGGATCGAAACGGGGCAGCCCACTTCCAATTGCGCCTGGGGGGATGATGGCTATCTTTATATTACGGCCAACATGCAGTTGTGCCGCATCAAAACAAGAACTAAGGGATTCTGATTTTTCTTTTGGTTTTATTGTGTATCCAGGCAAAAAAGACGCTAAAAATTAAAGGTGTCAAAAAAAGCTGTCTAGGAGTAGTTACTAATATGTCACAATTATTTAAAAATATGTGACAATATTTAGTGCTGTTTTGTCACAATTATTAATAACTTTGTGACAAATGGAAAAGGTCCAAAAATCGGTAAAACGCTCATTATCATTCAAAAAGCCGGGGGAAGTGCTTCTTATTTCAGATTTTAGATCCTTAGGGACTGATGTTGCCGTAAGGAAATCACTCTCCCGTTTGGCTAAAGAAGGCACAATCATGCGCTTAACCAGCGGGGTGTACTATAAACCGAAGGTGGATCCTATACTGGGCCCAATCCGACCCAGCGCAGAAAGGGTAGTCGAGGTATTGGCGAAAAAGGAAAAAATTAAGGTGAAACCTGCAGGAGCTTATGCTGTTCATAAGCTCGGGCTCACGACCCAGGTACCGACGAAGCTGACATACATTACCGATGGCTCTCCACGGCTGTTGAAAATTGGAAAACAAAGTGTTGTTTTAAAATCGACCACAGCTAAAAAACTTTCCCTGAAAGGTCAATACAGCAGCCTGCTTATACAGGCGCTGGAAGAAATTGGGACGGAAAATCTCCCTGCTGAAACAGAAAAGCGAATCCAGGAGATACTTGTCCTGGAAAAACCAGCGGATCTAAACCATGACCTGGAACTTGCAACGGGCAAAATACATGACTATCTTATCAAAGCTATAAAGTGAGTTTTTTATGCTGGGGTGGCTCCAACTGGATGACGACAGACGCAGGCAAACGCTTACGCAGGCAGCACAGGCAAGTGGCATTACTGTAAATGCGTTGGAAAAGGATTGGTGGGTTACCCTGGTCTTACAAGCGTTGTTTTCCTGTGAATACAGCCAGTTCATGGTATTCAAGGGAGGAACATCTTTAAGCAAGGGGTGGAACCTGATACAGCGCTTGTCAGAGGATATTGACATCATACTGGCACCGGAAGCGTTTGGAATGGCATACAATCCAGCACCCGGAACAAGTGAACTCAGCCGGCTTAAGCGAAGAGGATGCAATTTTACCAGCAATGAATTGCGTAACGCGTTGCAACGACAGCTTGCTATGCTCGGGCTGCCTGCCGGAACAGTAGAAATCGTTGTTGATCCGATCGACCCCGCTCAACCTGACAAAGATCCGCAGACATTGTTTGTACGGTACCGCTCCCTGTATGATCCGAATCCATACCTGCCGGCACCTGTTAAAATTGAAGTAAGTGTACGATCGCTGGGAATTCCGTTCGAAGCACGTCCAATCGGGACATTATTGAATGAATATTTTCCGCAGGCCTTATATCAGGAAGTATCTTTTTATGTACGCTCTGTCTTGCCTAAAAAGACATTCATAGAAAAGATGATGCTGATGCATGAAGAGTTTTTCCAGCGAGGGGGAAGGCTAATACGGGTTGAACGAATGTCGCGTCACCTGTATGATATTGCGTGCATAAGCCAGTCAGAACATGCTGATGAGGCACTCGCCGATGTGGAACTGTACAATCAACTACACTCGTATCGGCGAAACTTTATAAAACTTTCAGGATTCGACTATGATACGCTTTCCCGGGATCGGATAAGCTTTATGTTGCCGGAAACTGAAATAGATGCTTACCGCGGTGATTATCGGGTAATGCAAACCGAAATGATTTATCGGAATCCACCGATCACCTTTGACACTATTCTGCAGCAGGTGTCAACAATGAATGAAAGAATTCGAGAGAATTAATAGGCGGTTGTCTGAAGAACACGCAGTTGTCCGCGCACCAGCACCGCTTCGGGATCCATCATCAGCGGCTGCGGGAAACCAATGAATTCCATAGCAGCAAGATAGAGTGGCTCCAGCACATCGCCTCCCGAGAGGTAGAGCCGGTTGAACGAAACATTGCGGAGCGACTTCAGCTCTTCTCCAATCAGCAATCCGCTGAGGTACCAGTAATTCGCTTCTTTTCCGTGGTGTTCTAAAATAATATTGGTTCGCAGCCGGAACAGCATCGACAAAAACGGTTCAAGCTGCACGGCCAGCACGGCTTCCTTAAATGCATCGAAATGATCGAGCAGGGAAGAATGTCCCCTGTCAACAGCAGATGCCAGTATGCCGTGCGATTGAAGGAGGGAAAAGAGTTCGCCGGTAAGAAAGGTCCGGAAACCGGTGATGCGCCCCTGTTCTACAAAAACCTGCTTGGAATGCGTGCCCGGCAACAGGTAAATGTCAACGCCCTTGTCGGAATAAGGGCCGGCCCCCAGCATTTTTGTTTCCTCCCCGCGCATCACGTCGTGCTGTGTGGCAATGCCCGAAACCAATATGGCTTCGTGCGGAAATGCGTCGCTGGCGGCAATCCGTTGGGTATGCAGGTGGTCGCGGTGCAGATCGAAGGGGATGGATGTATAGGGGAGTTCCAGGATGCCGAAGGTGGAAGAGGCCATGCCGGAAATGACCAGCGGAAGTTTCTGCAGGCTGCTGGCCGTTTCTGTTTCGAGTGCTTTGATGGCGTGTTTCAGCACGGAAACAAAAGGCTCGCCGATAAGAGCGGGTGGGTTGCCGGCCAATATTTCGCCGGCTGCCGGTTCATGGGAGACTTCACCGCCCACTGGTGGCTGCAAGCGGCTTATCCCCTGGTCGGACCGGAAGGTGGCCAGTATATCACCGCTCTTACTATCGGCCAGGAACAAACGAAAGTTTGAACTCCCCCAATCGCAGCATAAGATTTTATCCATGAAAGCAGGTTTAAACAGTCAGTGCCTGAACCAGTTCCTTTGTGTTTTCGGTTATACCTTTCAGTGAATCGTCCGAAACGGTAAAGGGCATTTTCACCAGGGCCGAGCCAATGCCGAAAGCCACAGCGCCCGCATCCCTGAATGCGGCGATATTCCCGGCATGGATACCACCGGTGGGCATCAGGGGTACCAGGTTCAGCGGTGCGCGCAACTCCCTGAAATAGGAAAGACCGCCACCCGCCGGGAATACTTTGATGATTTGCCCGCCGAAGCGCCAGGCCTGCACAATTTCCGTGGGGGTGAATGCACCGGGGATGCTCACGGCGCCTCCCTCGCGCGTGGCGCGGATCAGGGCCGCATCGGTGTGCGGGGAAATGATAAAGGAGGCGCCTGCTGCCATCGCCTGCTGCGCTTCTTTTTCGTCCATTACGGTGCCGGCGCCAATCAGCAGTTCTTCGGAAGAAAAATTTTTCGTGAGGGCCTCGATGGCATCCAGTGCAGCGGGTGAGTTGAGGGTGATTTCGAGCAGTCGCAGTCCGCCCGCATGCAGCGCTTTTGCCACCGGCAGGATATCGGCGGGGTTGAGTCCCCGGAGGATTGCCACCAGCCGGTGCCTGAGGATATGCGCTAAAGCGTCCAGGGTCTATTTTTTGAACTCAGCGGCAAGGTATTGCTCCAGGGCAGCCACCATGGAAGGCGTTTGGGGCTGCGGCGCTTTGATGTCGAGGCGCAGACCCGCCTCTTCCACCGCCTTGGAGGTATTGCTACCAAAGGCGCCAATGCGGGTTCCGTTTTGCTGGAAGCCTGGACAATTGTCCATGAGGCTTTTCACACCGCTGGGCGTGAAGAAACAAATGATGTCATAGTCGTGATCGCCCATCATGCTTTTTAGGTCGTTGAAAATGGTGCGATACATGAAAGGCGTCGCAAATTCGCATTTGTGCGATTTCAGCCAGTTGACGATGTCATTGTCCTGCTGGTTCTCCGAGCAGGGATAGAGGAAGCGCTCGTTTTCCTTGTGTTTATTGATCACGTCGAACATGCTCTTATTGGTGCCGTCGGCGCCATAGAACACTTTGCGTTTGCGGTAGAGGATGAATTTTTGCAGGTAGAGCGCTACCGCTTCCGTGATGCAGAAGTACTTGGTATCCTGCGATACGTTCACTTTCATTTCTTCGCAGATGCGGAAAAAATGATCGATGGCGTTCCTGCTCGTGAAGATGACGGCTGAATACAGGCCGATGTCAATCTTTTGTTTGCGGAAATCTTTGGCAGGAATCCCTTCCAGCCGGATAAAGGGATGGAAGTCGAGGGCTATGCCAAATTTTTTGCCCAGCTCAAAGTAAGGAGACTTATCGCTTTCAGGCCTCGGCTGGGTAATCAGGATTTTTTTGATCGAAGGGGCTATCGATCCCTTCTTCGCCTCGTTCTTTAGCATTTTATCTGAGCTAAAATTTCTTAAAGTTAATTGACTTCTACACAATATTCAATAACACCTTATAAATCAACAGTAAGGGTGCTACTTCGAAGGCACAAAGGTACAAAAAAAAGTGAAACCGGCTAGTACGCACTTCCCGGTTGATGTATCCGTAAGAACTTATATAACGATAAAGGAATATGCCAGCGATAAGCACCCAGGCAAGTGTCAGCGCAATTATACCCAGTTCCGGGGAGGCAAAAGCCATAACAGCAAGCAATGGCAGCAGGAATATGGCGAGTACTTTATTACATAGAAAAACAATGAATATATAGGTATCGGTGGTTTGTTCCATCTGCAAGGTCCATCCGAGCATTTTCAGCACAAAATATTTTCCCGTATAGAGCGCGGCAATGGCCGCGACCGAATAACCAAATAAGATCCAGAACCCAATGCGGGCTGCGTTCGTCCCCATTTCGTGTAATACAAAACTGGCAAAAAGTCCCGCTACGGCTACAAAAAAGAGGTTAAGCAGCAGAGACGCCAGAGGTGTTTGCAACAACTGCTCCCTGATCTGTTTCTGTTTCATGGAGGCCCGGAAAAAAACAGCGAACAGGTTCTGAAAATAGCGGACAAAGCTCACCCTTATGAGGGCCAGCAGCAAAAACAGACCTGCCATGACGTAAAAAAGTCCTTCTTTTTTTTGTGGCACATGCACCTGGATGGTTCGCATCACCGGGGCGCCGCCAAAATTGAAATAAGGGTTCGAGCGGATGGTTTTCGTGTAGGCCAGGCTGTCATATTGAATGGGGATCCATGCGGCGGGAGTAAGCGCTTTTTTTGTTGCGCTGTCTGCTGCAGCGAGGCTGTCCCCGGAACCTGCCTGGAATCCATAGGTGACCAGCGGACCAAAAAAAAGCAGCAGGGTAAGTGTTAAAAGACGGTTCATGGATGGGCTGCAATTTAGAAATAATTCACATAGCCGAGATGTATCTTGGTCTGTTTCAGATCGAACGCGTTATCGCCCGGCTTGCCGGCTGCAAGCGACAGGTTGAAGAACCCGGCCGTGGTCTCAAAAGCAAGACCGAAACCGAGTCCCAGGTAATGACTGCCAGCCTGTCCCATGCTGCTTTTGTTGGCGGTAAATCCCAGGTCGCTGAACAGGAAGAAATAAGAGTTCATGTTTACCAGGTAGCGGTATTCCAGCGTATTCACCAGGTATCCCGATGCATAAATGCTTTCCTCGTCAAAACCCCGCAGGAGACGGTATCCGCCGATCTGGAACAGTTCATTGCGGTAGAGCGAAGGGCTCTGTACCCATCCGCCTGAAACCTGCGCCATCAGTGTTCCCTGGCGGGCGATGGGAAAGAAGCGGGCTACCCTGCCTTTTAGTTTAAATTGATAGCTGTTCAGGGCCACCGTATCGTACAGGCTGCTGTAGTTAAAGGAAGGGTCCTTGATCTCAACAATTGCGTTGTTGCGGCGGATGGTCCGGGTTCCGGCTGATACGGTTCCGCCCAGGTCCCAGCCCCGGCGCGGGTTCCGCCGGTAGTTGGTGGTGTACAGCTCATAGTCCACACCCAGGTTGTACATACCGAGGTCGCGATCGGGTGGCAATTGCCTGCTGGCTTTTACAGCCGCCGTGTCTACCTGCAACAGGTTACTGCGAACCAGTTGCAGGAACACCTTGCCCGACTGCCGGGTGCTCAGCGCATATTGTATTCCCAGCAAGCCGTTGATGTTCAGGAAAGAGCTGTCCTTTTTAAAGAGGTCGAATTGGGTGCTGATGCCAAAGGCAGAACCAAAGAGGTAGGGCTGCTGGAAGAAAATGTTCAGCCGCGGCGAGCGGGGTTGCAGTTGCTGCCAGTTGAGGCCGATGGTTTCACCGGAGCCCAGGGCATTTTTCAGGTTGAGATTGGCTTCGCCGGTAACGAGGAATTTGGTTCGCCCGGTTTGCAGATCGGTACCCGGCAACAGCCCCAGCAGCACATTCACCTGGCTGCTTTTTTTGGGTTCCAGGTAGAGGTCCAGGATGGCGCCATTCCCGCCGAAATGCATGTCCCAGGGTTTGACCTCCTGCAGGAAGGGCAGTTCCCGCAAGCGGGGACTGATGTTCTCAAATGTTTTCAGCCGGTATTTGCTTCCCTGCGGCAGATCGAGGTAGCGCCGCAGGAAGCGGTCCGAAATTTTTGCGGTCCCTTCTACGTGAATGCTGTCGAATGCGTACGCGTATCCTTTGTCGATCACCAGCACGCCATGGAGGCGTCCTTCTTCCCAGGCGGTGCTGTCGAGCTGAACGGTGGCGAAGGGGAAACCATTGTCGGCGAGCCAGGCCAGGAGTTTTTGCTGGAGGGCCAGGAGTTTTGCGCCATCGACGGGTTCCTTACCGGGTCGCGGAAGCTGGATGCCGGTTTGGCTCCATTCCTGGGCGCTGAGTCCCGCCGGACGCAGGTTTCCCCAATAGAGCGCATCACCCAGGTACAACCGGATGCGGGTTTGGGCAGAATCGCCGGCGATGCTGTCCACAGAAGCGCTCACAAAACCTTTTTTCTGGAGTTGACCGGGAAGCTCCTCTACATATTGCAGGCAGGCAGGCCGGTTGGGAAAACTGGTCTGGAGCCGGAGCGGGTTCAGCGCTATGCTATCGCCTTCCACCAACCGGATCTGCAGGGCATGTTGCGCCTGCGCAATAAGCGGCCCTGCCAAAAAAAACAGCACGAACAGGCTTTTGCAGAAGCATCTTAACTTCGCCGGGTGGCCGGACTCTACATTCATATTCCCTTCTGCAGAAAAGCATGTCATTACTGCAATTTCCATTTTTCTACCCGATTGCAAAACAAGAACGAAGTAGTGGCCGCAATATTGACTGAGCTGGAAAGGGAATCGGGCCGTTTGGCGGGTGAGCCGCTGGAGACGGTGTATTATGGCGGCGGCACGCCCAGCCTGCTGGAGACAGAAACGATCGCCAGTTTCCAGCAGAGCATCCGCCGGCATTTTGAGCTGCAGCCGGGTGCGGAGATCACGCTGGAAGCCAATCCCGACGACATCGATGGTGCGCAGTTGGCGGGCTGGCGGGAGGCCGGCATCAACCGACTCAGCATCGGCGTACAGTCTTTCCGGGAAGAAGACCTCCGCTGGATGAACCGCGCGCATTCGGCAGCCGAAGCGCTGACCGCCATTGAAAAAGCGCGGGGAGCGGGATTCACCGATTTCAACATCGACCTAATTTATGGAAGTCCCGGGCTCGACGATGCCGCCTGGGAAAAGAACCTGGAAACGGCGCTCTCCCTCGGTGTTAACCACATATCGGCCTATGCGCTTACCGTGGAGCCGCGCACCGCGCTGGCCCACCAGGTGTCTGCCGGAGAAAAAGAACCTACCGATCCCGAACAGCAGGCCCGCCAGTTCCTGCTCCTCAGCGACTGGCTGGAGGCAGCCGGCTGGGAACACTACGAGATCTCCAATTTTGCCCTGCCCGGTCACCGCAGCCGGCACAACAGCGCTTACTGGGAAGGCAAGCCCTACCTGGGATTGGGCCCCGGGGCGCATTCTTTCGACGGCCGCACCCGGCGCTGGAATGTTTCCAACAATGCCCTGTACGCCCGGGGCATTCGCGAAGGCCTGCCGGTACAGGAGTCTGAAACGCTGACGCCCGAGAACCAGTTCAACGAATATGTCATGACCGCCATCCGGCGCAGCGAAGGCATTAACCTGGAACAGGTGGAAAATCGCTTTGGAGAAAAAGTGATGCAGGAGCTTGATGCCGGCGCCGCCCGCTTCCTGGCGGAAGGCAGCCTGTTGCGCCGCCAACACCACCTGGCCTTGAGCCGCGAGGGAAAATTGTTTGCAGATGGAATAGCGGCTGCCCTTTTCCGTTAGACGCGTGTCTTCCGCTGATCAAATCAGCGTTTCTTCAATGTATTTGAATCCTTTTGCGGGTGGCAGGTGCTGCCAGAGAATGCGGTACACGGTTTCTGCAATGGGCATTTCGGCTTTCACGTCCTGGTTGATGGCAAAAATGCAGCGGCTGGCATTGTACCCTTCCGCTACCATGTTCATTTCCAGTTGCGCCGACATCACTGAATAACCTTTCCCGATCATATTACCGAACGTGCGGTTCCGGCTGAACAACGAATAGCAGGTCACGAGCAGATCGCCCAGGTAAACCGATGCGGCATAGTTGGCGTCTTTCTTATGGGTATTGGCATGTACCGCAGTATGCACGCCCACTTCTACTTTTGCTATGCCTACCTTGCGCAGGAAGCCCGCCATTTCGTCGGCACAGTTTGCAATAAGAACGCTCTGGAAATTATCACCGTATTCCAGTCCGTGCGCAATACCTGCACCGAGCGCATATATGTTTTTTAATACCGCTGCATATTGTACACCGATCACGTCCTCGTTCACAACGGTATTGATATAACAGGTACTGAAGCACTGGGCTATTTCGGCCGTGCGGATGGGGTCGAGGCCACTGAAAGTGAGGTACGACAGTTTTTCATTGGCCACTTCTTCTGCGTGGCAGGGCCCCATCAGGGTATAGTATGCCGATAAGGGTACATTGAACCGCCGCTGCATCCACTCGTTCAGCAGGATGTTTTGTTCCGGCAACATGCCTTTCACCGCCGACACTACCAACTTTCCTTCAAATATGCCGGCCGGTACGCCCGCAAAAGTTTCTTCTATATAAGCGGAGGGGATGGCAATGACCAGGCAGTCGCTGTTTTGAATGACGTCTTCCAACCTGGTACTGATGCTCAGCAGGCTGGTATTGAAGGTAGCGGAGGAAAGGTATTGCGGGTTGTGTTTCCGCTGCACCAGGTGTGTCAGCAGGTGTTCGTTGCGTACCCACCAGTTGATGGCCACGCCATTGTCCGTGGCGATTTTAGCCAGTGCCGTAGCCCAGCTTCCACTACCGATGATCCCCAGGCGCATGCTTATTTCTTTTTCGTCTCGAAGAGCTCTTCTTTCTTAACCACTTTTACCTTGTCGTTGTTCTTAAGGGACTTGGAAATTAAGGAATAGGGACCGGTTACCACTTCGTCGCCGGCCTGCAGCCCGTCGAGGACCTCGATGTAGTTGATATCCTGGATACCGGTGCTCACCTTCACCCTTTTTAGCGTTGTTTTATCGGCCTGCAATACAAATACCACTTCATCGAGGTCGGAACTGAGCGATTTTTTGTTTTCGTCGGTATTGTTGTTATCGGCCGGAATGGATCCCTTGGTTTGTGCAACAGATACGTCGGAATCTTTTTCACGGGTAGTAACCGCGTTGATGGGTGCAGCCAGCACATTTTCACGGCGGCGCGTCTGGATGTCGGCGGCGGCGCTCATACCGGGACGGAAGGGGAATGCCTTGGGCCTTTTGTCGTTCAGCAGGTCGGCATAAGAATCAGACAGGAGGCGGATATGTACTTTGTAGTTGGTTACATCGTTGCTGTTGGTTGCGGCGGTAGCGCTTCCCAGGGAATTGCTGCTGCTGGCTATCTGGGTAACGATACCTTTGAATTTACGGCCTACATAGGCGTCGATTTCCACCAGCGCCGAGTCGCCCAGGTGTACCTTGGGGATATCGTTCTCTCCCACGTCCACGCGGACTTCAATTTTTTTCATATCGGCAATGCGCATCATTTCAGTTCCTGTCATCTGCGCCGTTCCTACCACACGTTCGCCTTTCTTCACAGCCAGCAGGGAGATGATGCCATCCATGGGAGCCACGATGGTGGTACGTCCCAGGTCTTTGTTGGCCCTTTCGAGGTTGGCCTGTGCGCTTTGCACGGCAGCCTGGTTGCCGCGAATTCCCTGGAGAGCCGCATTGTAATTGGCTTTGGCCGTATTGTAGGTGTTTTCGGCAACTTCAAATTCGGAGCGGGATATGACTTTGTCGTTCAGCAATTGCTGCTGGCGTTTGTATTGCGCTTCCGCCTGCACGAGGGCAGATTTCAGCGCATCGAGCGCAGCTTTACTGTTTTCGGTAATGGCCTCCTGCTGGAGCACCTGGGCGGCCACCTGGTCGCGCTGCGTCAGGTAGAGGTCTGCAAAGATCCTGGCCACCACCTGTCCTTTCTTCACGCTGTCGCCTTCTTCCACGCGCAGGTCGATGATCTCACCCGAAATATCCGAGCTCACTTTTACTTCCACTTCGGGATACACGTTCCCGCTGGCATTGACGGTTTCGATGATGGTCCGCTTCTCCACTTTTTCGGTGGTCACTTTGGTGCCTTCTTCCTTACCAATGATCCCGGCTTTTTTCAAAGCGAACAGGACCCCGATAAGAACCAGTATGCCAACAAGGATCCAGACAATTTTCTTATTCATATACTATGGGTGATTGCAGGTGGTGATGTATTGTATTTGTGTTGGTGCTTTATAATTTGATGCCCATACCCTTGTAGAATTCCAGCACCTTCATGCGGAATACATAATCGAACTGGGCATTGGCCACATCTATTTTTGTGCGGGTGAGATTGCTTTGGCTGGTGATCAGTTCCAGGGTGCCCAGCATACCCAGTTCATACCGGCGGCTGCTGTAGTCAAAGGACTTCTGTGCTGCGCTGAGGCTGGCTTTGCTGGCATTGTATTTCTGCAGGCTGGCTACTGCGTTCGTATAGGCATTGTAGATATCCTGTTTCAGTTGCTGGTTAGACTGTTCGATCACCAATTGCTGACTTTCCAGGTTCAGCTTCGACCGTTTGTAATTGGTGCGGGCAGAAAAGCCGTTGTTGATGGGAACAGAAATGCCGATACCGATGTTCTGGCGGAAGTTATTGGAAAGCTGGTCGCCGTAACCCTGCCAGTATTCGCCGAAATTTTTCTTCGCCGTATTCACTTTTACATTTGGCATTTGCACCGGAGTAAGCACACCATTTACATTCACTACGTTCACCGTTTCTATGTACCCCAGGAAGTCAGCTCCCGTGGTTTTCAGGTTGGAACTGGAAAAGTTGGAAGCGAGCCCGCCGCTGGCGTATATCGATGGGAAAAGAGAGCTGCGGGCGGCGGCGATGGAATGCTCCAGCGATTGCCGGCGCAGTTCGTTTGCTTTTTGCGCAGGCTGGTTTTTCATGGCCAGGTCGAAAACCAGATCGGGTTGTAATTCGGCAATGGGATCCACGGGGATCTGGTCAACCGGAGGCACGGCGATCCGGAAGGGTTGCGCCGCATCCAGGTTGAGCAGGGCCTTCAGGCTCAGCAGGTTGAGCTGGTAGGTGGCGTCGGCGGAAATTACGCTGGCGCTGTCGCGCGCCACCTGGGCTTCCAGGTCCACTGCGTTGAGCTCGGGAAGCGTCCCGGCATCCACCCGCTTGCGCGTATCGTAGAGTTGGTCCTGGCTCTGTTTGAGTTGCACCCGCACAATATCTACCTGCACTTTTGACAAAAGCGCTGTAAGGTAGGCCGTGGCCACATTCAGGGCAATATCGTTCCGATTTTTTTCCACATCGGCGACGGAAGCTTCCGCTTCACTGCGGCTGGAGGCAATATTGTGGTTGATGCGGTTCCAGTTAAAGATGGTTATATCGGTATTGAACTGAAATCCCTGGAAAAGCAGTTGCTGGTTGGTAAAGAGGTTGGTAGTAGGGTCGATGGATCGGCCAAACTGGTACCCGTTGTTGAAATTGAAGCTGGCATTGGGTATTTTGGATTTCTTATTCTGGTCGTACAAAAGATCGGCTACCCTTCGCTGCACATCCGACTGCCGGACGGAAATATTGTTCTGGATGGCGTAATCTACACAACGGCGCAAATCCCATTCTTCCCCGGTCTGCGGAACAACGGTGCTATCCTGCCCATTGACAGCCAGGCACACCAGAAAAACAGCCGATAAAAGCAGGGACAGCTTTTTCAACAAAGTCATGAATCGTGATTAAGGGTCTAAAAATAAAGAATTCGGCCTCACCATGCTTTCCGCTGGTATAATTATCGTGAAAAAGCGGCGTTTATTCCTCGCGGAAAGCCTGGTCTAGGTCGGCAACCAGGTAGTCAGCCGCTTCCAGGCCCACATAGAGGCGTATCATGCGGTGGGATTCATTTTCCGGCCGGAAATGGTCGTCCCGGATCGATGCACAGCGGGGGACGATGAGGCTTTCATGCCCCCCCCAGCTAACGGCCATCATTATATGCTGTAATTTTTCGCAGAAACGGACAATTTCGGCCCGCCGGTCTGTTTTATACACGATGGTCAGCAGTCCGAAGGCGCCCCGCATTTGCCGGGAAGCCAGTTCGTATTGTGGAAAATCGGGGTCCAGCGGGAAAAGGATCTTTTCCACTTTGGGCTGTTGCTTAAGATAGTCCAATACCACCCGGGTGGTACGGTTGATCTGTTCCAGCCTGGCCGGCAGGGTGCGAAGGCCGCGGATCAGCAGCCAGGCATTAAAGGGCTGGATACCGCTGCCGATGTTCAGGTATTCGCTGTCGAATATCTTTTTCATCATGGCTTTGGACCCGCAAACAACACCGGCCACCACATCGGAGTGGCCGCCAATATACTTGGTGGCTGATTGCAGGGCGATGTCAATGCCGAACGCGATCGGCTGCTGGTAAAGGGGTGTGCAATAACTGTTGTCTACAATGGTCACCATATTGCGTTCGCGGGCAAAGCGGGCAATGGCCGGCAGGTCCTGGATGGAATAGGTCCAGCTATTGGGCGATTCCAGGTAGATCAGGCGGGTCTTTTCGGTGCAGGCTTCAAAAAAATTCTCCGTCCGGCTGTCGTCCACATAGGTGGTGTGCACGCCAAAACGTGGCAGGATCACGTCAAACATGCGGTGCGCCCATGTATAAGGATGCTGCACGGAAACAATGTGGTCGCCACTTTTTACGTTGGCGAGCACGGCGGCAAAAATGGCAGCAGCGCCGGAATTGAACACCAGGCAGTCTTCTGCCCCATCGAGCGCTGCCAGCTTGGCCCGCAGGATATCGATGGTAGGATTGATGCCCCGGGAATAAAGATACCCGCTCATTTCGTCTTCAAAGGCCCTGCCCAGGTCGCCCACTTTGCGGAAAGCAAAATTGCTTGTTTGCATGATGGGTGGAGCGATGGCATTGAAGTATTGGTCACGCTCCTCGCCGAGTTCATTGAGTATATAAGAAAGGTCCATACGTAAAATCAGGTTTTTTTAGGGGTGCGGACAACCATAAAATAGATCAGCAGAAAAGCTGCAAATACAGCCAGCCCGGTAAACGCCAGCACCGGTGTGTTGAACAGGATACTGCAACCCACAAAAGCATAGGCGCTGATAAAGACCAGTGGCATCAGGGGATACAGTTTCATGGTATAAATGCCGGTTCCATCGAGGTGTTTGGTACGCTTCCGCAATATAAAGATTGTAGCCGCACTCGAAGCCATGCCGATGGAATCCAGGAAAATGGTGAATCCGAGTATTTTATCAAAAGTATTGGCAAAGAAAAGCACAATGATGCAAATGGCTGCAAAAACAGACAAGCTTACCGTCAGCACATCGTTCTTTTTTTCTTTGCGGGCAAATGCCGGAGGCAATATGCCATCGCGGCTCATGGCGTACATTACGCGCGGATTGCTCAGCAGCAACACGTTCACATAAGCCAGCACGGCAATAAAAAGCAGGAGGGTGAATACGGTTTTGCCGGTGGCGCCAAACATGCGCTCCGCCACCACGGCTGCAATTCCCCGCGTGGTTTTCAGCGATTCAAAACCAATGGCATGCACATACGCTACCTGCACCAGCAGGTATAACCCAATGATCACCAGGATGCCAATAAAAATGCCCCTTGGAATGGTTCGCCGGGGCTCCCTTACTTCTTCCCCGAAATTGATGGTCTGCTGGTATCCGCCGTAGGTAAAAGAGACTGCAATAAGGGCCACGCCGAAAGAGCGGATGATATCCATAGTGGTGGCGGGTACTGCCGGTTCAGGACTGGCGGCTGCAGGTGCGCCTGGGAAAAAAAGCGAGCCGATGAGCACCAGCACCATCGATATTTTGATCACCATCAGGATGTTCTGCGTGCGTGAACTGAGCCGCAGGCCGGCCAGGTTCACGCCGTAAAAAACCACCACCGCCAGCATGGCGATCAGGGCCTTGGTAAAATCGCCCGGGGGGTGGGCAAAGATCAACTGGGAAATATATTCGCTTCCGATGAGTGCCACGCCCGCCAGCGAAGCGGCATTGGAAATAAGAATGATGCAGTTGATGGCAAAGGCAATGGAAGGATGGTAACATTCGGCAAACACCTTGTAATAACCACCGGTGACGGGAAAACGCGATCCGATCTCGGCATAGGTAAGCGCGCCGCAAAGCGCCACGAGTCCACCCACTGCCCAGGCCGTAAAATAAATGGCAGGTGTAAGCGAAGCTGCCGCCGAATCGGTAGCGGTGCGGAAAATGCCCATTCCGATCACCAAACCGATCACGATCATGGTAAGATCGAAAAGCCCTAGTTGATTCCTGGTGGTCATGCAATGAAGATACTTACCTTCAATCATGCTTTTTAAGAAAGTTTTTATGGTTGTTTTGTGCAGCGCGGGCATGCAAAACCTGCTGGCGCAGGAGCAGTTGGATTCGGTTACCGTCACGGCGTTTTCCAGCAATGCCCGGTTGCGTGAACTGGCTGCAGCAGCGGGATTGGTGACAGAAAAAGACTGGCAGAAGTTTTCGCCCGCCTCCGCTTTATCGGGCGTTAATAGCCAACCGGGCGTGCGGATGGAAGAAAGAAGTCCGGGCTCCTACCGCTTTGCAATGAGGGGAAGCTCGCTTCGTTCTCCCTTCGGCGTTAGGAACGTTCGTTTTTACCTCGAAGGCGTTCCGTTTACCGACCCCGGCGGCAACACCTATCTGAATGCACTGCCGCCTGCTTTCCTGGGAAGGATGGAACTGTTGCGCGGCCCGGCAGGCAGCCACTATGGCGCCGGCACCGGCGGCGTGGTGCTGGCTTCCCAGCTTCCCGATACGGCTGCCGGCAGGATGCTGGCATTACAATATACTGCCGGCAGTTATGGCCTGCACCAGGTTGACCTCGATGCGGCCATAGGTTCGGGGAACTGGACCAACCGCATCCAGTACCATCACCAGCAGGCCGATGGTTATCGCCGGCAGTCTGCCATGCGGCGCGATGCCCTGAGCTGGCAGGCGGTGAACGGCAAAGGCTTTCGCCTGCGTATGATCTACAGCGATCTCTGGTACCAGACACCCGGCGGACTCACGCTGGCGCAGTACCAGGAAAACCCGCGCCAGGCAAGGCCGGCCTCAGGTCCCTTCCCTTCCGCTGAAGAAGCGCGGGCAGCAATAAGGCAGAAGCTGTTCTTCCTGGGCGCCTGCCAGCAATGGCAGTTGAACCCGCAATGGACACTCGACCTTTCGGGTTATGGCGCCTTCACGCAGGTGGAGAATCCATCGATCCGCAACCTGGAGAAAAGAAGCGAGCCCCACGCCGGCCTTCGACTCTACAGCGCATATACATTGCCTTTAGAGAACGGATACCTGCGTTTCAGCGCCGGGGGTGAGTACCAGGCCGGCGCCTTCCAGGTAGATGTGTACGGCAACCGGAACGGCGCCGCCGATACCATCCAGACCCTCGATGCCGTTCATCCGCAGAACGCCTTCTTTTTCGGCAGGCTGGAATGGGCGCCCGCACCCGGTTGGAAACTGGGAGCAGAACTGAGCTGGAACAGGAACCAGGTGTCCATTACGCGCGAATCGCTGACACCCAACCTTCTCTTTCAAACCCATTACCAGGGCGAATGGGCGCCACGGTTCAGCCTGTTGAAAACCTGGAAAAATTTCAGCGCTTATGTTGTCGCCGCAAGAGGCTTTTCTCCACCCGGCACCCAGGAATTGCTTCCATCCAACAACGTGATCAACACCAACCTGCAGGCCGAATACGGATGGAACACCGAACTGGGACTGCGCGGTCCGCTGCTGCACCGGAAGGGATGGATCGAAATGAATGTTTTTTATTTCCGCCTGCAGGATGCCATCGTGCAAAAAAGGGATGCCGGTGGCGCCGACTATTTTGACAATGCCGGCGGCGCGGAACAGAAAGGTTTCGAAACAAGCCTGCGCTACCCGCTTTTGCAGGACAGCCGTTTCCGCCTGCAGCCCTGGATCAGTTATACATTGTATTCTTTTCGCTACCGCGATTACAAACCCGTTGACGAAGATTTCAGCGGAAATGCCGTTCCGGGTGTGGCGCGGCAGGTGTTGAACGCAGGGCTTGATCTCAGCTTTTCACCGCGTGCCTCTTTTTTCATCACGTACCAGTATTCGGACCCCATTTGGCTCAACGATGCGAATACGGCAAAGGCGGCCCCTTTTCATTTGCTCGGCGCCCGCGCGAATATTACGCTGCTGAAAAGCCTGCAACTTTTTGCGGGCGTTGACAATCTCCTGAACACGGTGTACAGCCTGGGCAATGATATCAATGCGGCTGGAGCGCGTTATTACAACGCAGCAGCGGGAAGAAATTATTACGGCGGCCTGCGCTTTTCTTTATCTTCGCGCCGTTACCAGGGTTCCGAGGAAGCCAATTCCAGGGATTAAAAGGGAAGTCCGGTGAAAGTCCGGCGCTATCCCCGTAGCTGTAGGTTCAGGATTTAACAATCCAGGCGTCAATACCCAGGCCACTTTGCAACCATGCAAGGGAAGGCATTGACAGGAACAAGCCAGAAGACCTGCCCTCGTAGCACAAGATGCTGTGCTTTCGGGTGAAAAGCAGGCGGGCTGTACGGATCCCTTCCTACCAGGTTCCAGTCCTCTTTCTTTTCCGCTATCGCAGCAGCTATAAACCATGGGCTGCAAAACAACCATATCATTTTTACGAGGCTGCTGCACAGTCGCCTGCTGCCTGACCTTCCTGCGGCTGGCGGCCCAGGACGCGGATAAAACAAGAACACTCGACAGTATAACAGTAACAGGCAACCGAAAAGAACTGCCTTATCGCTCTGCCGTTCCCCAGCAGGTGTTGGGAAAAGAGTTGCTCGATAAGATACAACCAGCTTCCGCCGCCGACGCTGCAAAATATTTCAGTGGCGTGCTGGTTAAAGATTATGGCGGGTTGGGGGGACTGAAAACCGTTTCTGTCAGAAACCTGGGCGCCGCACAAACAGGTGTGTTGTACGACGGCGTTCCGGTTGCCGATATGCAAACCGGGCAGGTGGACCTGGGAAAATACAGCGCCGCCTTCCTCGACCGGCTCAGCCTCACAGAAGCAAGCCTGCCGCCGGTGTTGCAACCGGCCCGTAGTCTCGCGTCGGCAGCCGTGCTTTCACTGGAATCTGTTTTTTTTCGTCCCGATACCCTGCAGTCGCCGCTGTGGAACGCGTCTCTCGAAGGCGGCTCCTTTGGCTGGTGGAAACCGGGAGCCGCTTATGCCGGTAAACTGGGCAGCGCCAGCCATATTGGTTTGCAGGCCGAGTACAACCGCAGCGAAGGCGATTACCCTTATACCGTCAACAACGGCAACCAAAGCAAGGAGCTGAAACGAAATAATGCCGACATCGAATCCTTCCAGGCAGCCCTGCACCTGCACAACCGGTTCCGCGACAGCTCCGCCCTCAATACCCGCGTCTCCTGGTATGGATCGGACAGGGGTCTGCCGGGAGCAGTGATCTTTTTTAATGAAAATTCCAGCCAGCGCCTTCGCGACCATCAATTCAATATCCAGTCGCGCTACCGTACCGGCTTCGGTACGAAAACAACGGCTGCTTTCATCGCCCGCTATCAATACAATTATACCCGTTACCAGGATCCGGATTACCTGAACAATGCGGGCTTCCTCGACAACCGTTACAAATTGCAGGAGGCCTATGTTTCCGGCGCCGTCACACAGAAGCTCACCAGCGATCTCCTTTTTTCCTGGAGCAGCGACCTCGCTTATACCACCCTGTACGGCGATATGGCAAATTTCAGCAACCCCTACCGCTGGTCTTTGTGGAATGCAGCCAGCCTGGGTTACAGTCGAAGTTCCTTCAACATCCAGGGCACCATTCTGCACAGCTATATGAACGACGAAGCCAGGAACGGCGCTGCCGCGGGCGACCGCTCGGCTTTTTCGCCCACACTGGCCGTGTCGTGGTATCCAGGCCGGCAAAGGGTCCTGCTTGTTCGCGCATTTTACAAAAACGTTTTCCGGATGCCCTCCTTCAACGACCTCTATTATACCCTGGTGGGCAACCGCAACCTGAAACCGGAATATGCACACCAATACAACCTGGGAGCCACTTTTACCCGGCAAACCGGCGGATGGATCGGTTACCTTATGGCCAGCGCCGACGGTTATTATAACCGGGTCACCGACAAAATACTTGCCGTGCCCAATAAAAATTTATTTGTGTGGAGCATGATGAATGTGGGGAAGGTGAACATATGGGGACTGGACCTCAACCTCGAAACCGGTGGCACCATTTCGCCTGTTGCTTCCTGGCTGGCCCGGCTGGCCGGCACCGTGCAGGAGGCAAGAAATTATACCGATCCTTCTTCATCGGGCTACCGCCATCTTCTTCCCTACACACCTGTTACCAGCGGCAGTTTCCTGCTGCAGGGCAACTGGAAAAGCTGGTCGGCTTCGTGGGCAGTGCTGTATTCGGGAAGCAGGTATACGTTGGGCGACAACGATCCGGCCAATCGCATGGACGCGTGGCATACGCAGGATCTTTCCTTCTTCAAATATTTCAATACCGCTACCACCCGCATCCATATTGTCCTGCAACTAAAGAACCTTTTTGACGCACGGTACGACGTGATCAAAAACTATCCTATGCCCGGAAGAAATTTTTCCTGCACCATTCAAATTCATCCATTAAAATAAATGCATATGAAAAGATTATCATTGTTTGGGACAGCCGCCCTGGCGATCTTACTCGGAACAGCCTGTAACAACGACAGCCCCGTGCCTGAACCGCCGCAGCCTATAACAGCGGGCGTATATGTGCTCAACGAAGGCGGTTTCAACCAGAATAATGCCATGCTCACCTATTACGATTTTGCCACGAAGCAGGCCAGCACCGATTTTTACCAGTCGGTCAACGGCAGCAGCCTGGGAGATACCGGGAACGATATGATCATTTACGGCAGCAAGCTCTACGTCGTTATGACCACCTCCAGCTACCTGGAAGTGGCCGATGCGCAAACGGCAAAATCCATCAAAAAGATCATCATGGAAAAAGATGGTGATAAGTCCTCGCCCCGGTTTATCCTGCCTTATAAAAACAAGGTATTGGTATCGGCTTATGATGGTACGGTGGCGGTAATAGATACTGCCAGCCTTAACATAGAAGACCGGATCACGGTAGGGTCTACACCGGAGCAAATGGAGATCAGCGGCGACAAGCTCTATGTGACCAATTCGGGGGGATACAATTACCCGGATTACGACAGCACCGTTTCCGTGGTGGACCTCAACACGTATACCGAAATCCAGAAACTAACGGTAGGCCTGAATCCTACGCGGGTGGCGCTGGGCGAAGGCAAACTTTTCGTGATCTGCAACGGCAACTATTTTGATGTTCCCGCCAAATTGGTGAGCCTTGATCTCGCTACCAATACCGTAACAAAAGAAACTGAAATAAACCTGGGAGCCATCCGGTATTTCGAGGGAAAACTCTATGCTTCGGGCGGCTTTGGTGCAAGCCCGACCGTTCCGGTCATCAATCCCTCCGACCTCAGCATCGCGGCGGAAAATTTCATCAGCGACGGCACTACACTGGTTACGCCGTATGGGGTGAATGTTGATACTGAAACTGGCGATCTTTTCGTAACAGATGCCAAAGATTATGTCAGCAGCGGGGAAGTTTTCTGTTTTGGAAAAGATGGGAAGAAAAAATATTCCTTCCTGGTAACGCCCGCTGTGAGCCCCGGTAAAGTGGTGCCGGTAAAAAAATAAAATCGCTTGCGGGCAGTCTCTGATTTGCCTGCAAGTATTTCATTCCTCACCTTTGCCATGAATTGGAGGGTATGAAAACTAAAATCGATCAGAAATCCAAACCGCCCGGATCGCTGGGTTACCTGGAAGACCTGGCCCTGCAGGTGGGCGCGATACAGGGCACGGAAGAACCCGTTATCCGCCATCCGCACATCGTGGTATTCGCCGGCGATCATGGTATCAGCGCCACCGGCCTGGTGAACCCGTATCCGCAGAGCATCACCGGCGCCATGGTGCGCAATTTTGTACAAGGTGGTGCGGCCATCAATGTTTTCTGCCGGCAGAACCAGCTCGGTTTGAAAGTGGTGGATGCCGGCGTCAACGCCGACCTGCGCGACCTGGAAACGCATCCCGGCTTTTTGTCGCTCAAACTTGGCTGGGGCACACGCAATTACCTGGAGGGTCCGGCCATGCATTTTGAAGAAACAGAAAGAGCTATTGCGCTGGGCAAACTGGTCATAGAAAATCTTGCCAGGGAAGGATGCAATACGGTTGGGCTGGGCGAAATGGGCATTGGGAATTCTTCTTCCGCCTCCCTCCTGATGTCGGCCTTCCTGCATCTTCCGCTGGAAAAAACGGTGGGCAAGGGAACGGGTGCAAATGAAGAACAACTGAACGTAAAGCGCAGCACCCTGGAGCGCGTATTTGAAAGACACCGTTCCATTGTTCAACTGCATTCGCCACTCAAAACCCTTCAGTATTTTGGCGGATATGAGATCGCTATGATGACAGGCGCTTACCTGGCTGCGGCAGAGCAGAAAATGGTCATTGTGGTAGATGGCTTTATTGCCACTGCTGCCCTGCTGGTGGCGCATGCCATTTCGCCGGCGGTGCTGCAGCACTGCATTTTCGCCCATTGCTCCGGCGAACAGGGTCATCACCGCATGCTGCACTGGCTGGGCGCGCGGCCCCTGCTCAATCTCGGACTGCGACTGGGAGAAGGGACCGGCGCAGCGCTGGCCATGCCACTGCTGCAGAACGCTGTGCGTTTTGTGGGTGAAATGTCCAGCCTTTCTGACCTGGACATTCCCGCAGCGCGCGACGAAAGCATCAGGTCGCTTTGATATCGGCGCCGGGCAGTTTTCCGTGCAGGATCTCTATTACTTTACTGGCAGCATCGTCCGATTCAAACACATTGCTGCACCAGAAATTCACCCGGAGTTCAACGGCATCTTTACCAAGGCCCTTGTAAAGGATCTGCGCGCGGCTGTCGTTAACGGCATAGCCCGAATCGCGAATGGCGTCCTGTATGCCGGCGGCGGTTTCTTCCATATCCCTGTCGCCGGCCAGTTTCACGCTGATGCCTATGCGTTGTTGGTTATTCGTGAGGGTCCAGTTGGTGATCTGTTGCGAAAGAATATCTCCGTTGGGAATGATCACTTCGGCACCTTCGCTGGTAAGCAGGGTACTCGACCGCAGGCCAATTTCCCTGACCTTGCCCGCTTTACCGCCGATCTCGATGGCATCGCCCACCTGCAGGGGACGGTCAAAAATCAAAATGATACCGGACACAAAATTGCTTACGATGTTCTGCAGGCCCAGGCCAATACCAACACCCAAAGCGCCCAGCACAATGGTGATCTTGTCTACCGGCAGGCCCGATGCAGCCACCGCCAGCAGGTAACCGAGGCACAGCACCACCAGCCGGGCAATGAGCATGCGGCTGCGTTGCCTTTTGTTCAGCCCTTCTTCGCTGCCGGTATCGCCGAAGAGAAAGCCTACGTATTTCTGCAGAAAATGCGCCAGCCAGATGATACCGAAGAACAATACGATTCCGCCCAGCGAAAACTCGGCATTTCCGATCTTGCGCGGCTTCTGCATGAGTTCTGAAAAGCTTTCGCTAAAGCCCGTAAAGAGGTTGAGGTTGGTAAGGAATACGATGAACCAGAGAATGGCGACCAGCGCAAAAACCGGTGAGCGAAAGCCTTCCAGCACGTGGTTCGATGTCGCGTGGTTTTTCATTCCCTGACGTACACGGCTGGCTTCTACCTGCAGCCGGATGGCTTCCAGGAATACCTGTGAAAACAGGGCGAGCCCAATGGCCTGGGTGAAAGAGAAGATCGCTGCATTGCCCAGCAACTGCGCCAGGGAGAAACGGCCGAAAATATTGCAGATCACCGCCAGTGCATTCATGAGGTTGTGCAAAATGATCACTCCCTTGAGGAAACGCGACAGCGGCAGGCGGTCTCCCATGCCCCGCAGGAAAAGGGTTCCGAATACAATGGACAACACATTCAGCGACAGCAGCCAGAGTCGTTGTGGCAACCCGGGCAGCAGGGTGTGGTGCGTGAAGAAGAAAGCAATGAAAAGCGCCACCATCACCAGCCAGTACCGGAACAACTGCCGCGGCCATTTCTTCCAGCAAATGAAGGTGAGGGTGAGCATGAGCAGGAACTGCATCGACTCGATGTATACGCTGGGCGCCCGGAGATCGAAAAGCGGCGCCAGGATGAAGATGAGGATGAAAGTGGAAGCGATATAGTGCGGGTGCAGGTATTCCATTCCCAGTTGTTCCCGGAAAGCGGAAAATCCTGCCTTTTGCAGACTCCGGATATTGCGCAGGCTCCATGCCAGGAAAATAACGCCTATCAGCAACAGGAACATTCGGTTGTTCACGCTGTCCTTGAAATAGTAGCGCATCGCTTTCCTTTCTCCTTCATACACTTTACGGTAAGATTTTCGGAGGGCAGCCATGTCTTCTTTGGACCGGGTATTCCAGATATAGTGCCTTTCCGGCTGGAGGAGGCGCGAAAAAGAGGTATTGAGCAGATCGTCCACTTTGTGCAGCAGGGAGCTGGCGGTAATGGCGTTGCGCGAATTCTGGGTTTGCAACTGGTTAATAACCCCCATGCTTGAACGCAGTTGTCGGGAACCGGCGCGCCAGTTGGTGCGCATCTCCCGGAGCTGTACAGCAAAAGTATCGCGCATCAGGGAGTCGCGCATCAGTTCGCGCATAACGGTGTCGGTCATAATGGTACGCATGCTGCTGCCCAGCCGTCCCAACTGGCGGTCGTTGCTGTCGAGCCGGATGCGCTGCTTTTCCATATCGTCGCGCATGTACAGCAACAGGGTCTTGTACAATTCAAGGTTGCGGAGATTCAGTGCGGCGCTGTTGTTCAGAATATTGTCCTTCAGTACGCTCAGCGACGAATCGGCATCGCGAATGCGCTGTTCGATATGCTTTACACCGTCGCCCAGTTCGCTTTCTTCCTGGATCATGGAAATAGTGGCAAAAGACCTTTCGATGGCAGCCTGGAAATCGCTGGTGGTGAGTTTGGCTGAGTCCGTAAAAAGGGAAGTGAGGCCGCGGCCCCGGCCGCGCGTGGTATCATCCCGGCGGAAACTGCTGTCGCCTGCGCGCAGCAATCTCTCCCGTCCACTGCTATCCAGGTTTTTTTCCAGGCTATCGCGGAAGCGCCGCCGGTTTTCCCCCTGCCGGTGCAGGCTGTCTTGCGCAGTTACTGAAAAACAAATAAGCAGCAGGGAAAGGAAAATACAATTCTTTGTCCACATGGATTTTCACGATTGATTGGCACCGGGAAAATAAAACTTTTCCCTGATCCAATCATCCGTCGGTAAATCCGCCGCCCGGTTGCAGCAGGCTGAGCCCCCACGCTATGGGTTTGCCGGTAAAATAAGCGAGGTACAGGTTACGGATCAACAGAGTAAGACAAAGCAGGATGATGAATTGCACCCTGTCCTGCACCATAACCGGTGGTTGATCGGGTTGCATAATAGTAGGATTCTGTTAAAAAGATGTATACATTCCTAACCCCGGGTGACCACCATCGGGTCATGCCGGGGTATTCGTACCAAAGGCCTTTTGCGGCGTATATAGGGAAGCATACCTCATTTCCGTTAAGATACAAAAAATAGCCTTAGATTTAGTCATGCGGTCGCCAACATTTCACATTTTAGCAGGGTTTTGCAGTTGGATACTGGTGTTGTTTTGCGTTGAACTCAACGCACAGGAATGTGATATCAAAAACAGCGTAATGCCCGACGGAAGCATGTGGTACCGGGTAGAGGAAAAGGATTTTTATATTACCAGCGAAAAAAAGCTAAGGGGAGGCATCCTGACCGACGGCGACCGTTATTACCTCTACCTCAAGCCCTTCCCTTTGATCCCCAAAAGCAAAAAAAAAGACCTTCGGGCCGATGCTGTACTGCAGCTAACCAATGGCGCCAGTTTCCATCTCAAAAACATCGATGCACAATTCCAGGCCGATACCGCCGTGATAGTGCTGTACCTGATTGAGGAATCACAGTTGGAGCCGTTCCGTGACTACCCGGTACAATCCGCCACACTGCCGGGAGCCGATGGAAAACCGGTTGATTACAATTTTGTTCTCCACAAGGAAACCCTGCGTGAGCAACTGGCCTGTTTCATTGAAAACCGGAAAAAGAAAAAGCACTGAAATGGCACCGTACTAAGGCTGTACGGCAGGTTTCTTTTTTAAACGGCTGAGTATATTCCCGGCAATATTGTTGAAGGCGACGTTGAACTGTACCGCATTGTAGATCTCATCTGTTTCCCTGGGCAGCCATTCATTGGCGTAAGTGAGCTCGGCCTGGATATTGTCGGTTATGGAATAGCCGCCGCCAATGGTGAAGCGGGTGCGGTCAAAAAACTGGTTGCCAGTTACCTTGCTGTTCGATTTCACAAACAGTTCCATGGAAGCCAGTCCATATACCACACCCGACCTTATGCGCTGTTCGTTGATCGGGTAAATGAGCTTGATCTGATCGCGAAAGCGATATACACCTTCGTTGTAACCATCGGTATTTTTGATATGCCTGTCTTCCAGGCGCATGCGGGAGAGCAGTGTGTAGCGTCTTTTCAGGATGTACCAGGTGGCCTGCATGGCCAGTCTTCCTTCCGGATATTCACGCTGGTCAATGTCAGGAACATATTTGTTATAGAAATAAGCAAAGAAGAGGGAAAACTTCCATTTGGGGCTCATGTAGTAATGTCCCCAGAGACGGCCGTATATTTGCGCACTCTCCCCAAAAATGCTGGTGTGCACAGGTGTGCTGGTCCAGGTTTGGCCAATGTTAAACTCCAGGCTCCATTTTGGACCTACCGTTTTGGTAAATGCCAGTTCACTCCAAAATTGGCCAAATGACTGTGATTGCCCCATCGCTCGGTTACACAGCACCGTTATACATAGTGCAACAGGCAAAAGCAGGAGGAAAGGGTTTCCGGTTCTTTTATTCATCCGGTTCGGTTTGCGCGTGGGGCCATATTTTTCCGGCCTTCGTTTTAAAGATAGTTAATTTGCCAACCAATTGTTTTGTTATGGAAGCTCTTCTGGACCTGATCCAAATCTATCACCCGGTGAGTGCCGAAGCGGCGGCCGCACTGGGCGAAGCGCTGCAGCGGGAATGGCTTCCAAAGCATGCGCAGTTGGTGAATGCCGGGAGAACCTGCCGCCACCTCTATTTCCTGGAAAAAGGGGCAATACGCGGCTATTATCACCTCGAAGAAAAAGAGATCACGCATTGGTTTGGGTTCGAGAACGACTTCGTGACTTCCTTTCACAGTTTCATCACCGGCGAGCCTGCCGTTGAAAATATTCAAGCCCTTGAAGGATGCCTGGTATGGTCTATTTCAAAAGAAAACCTTCACGAGTTGTTCAATCGCTTTCATGAAATTGAACGGGTGGTGAGGATTGCCTACGAACGGTATTATATCCGGCTGGAAGAGCGTTTTATAAATGCCCAGTTCAAAACTGCTGCGGAACGTTACGAGCAGTTGCTGGCGGAGCAGCCGCATATACTGGAACGGGTACCACTCGGACAGGTAGCGGCCTATCTCGGTATCAGCCAGGAAACCCTGAGCCGCATCCGCGGAAGGCTTTAACATTCTGCGGGCGTGTTTTTGACCAATGTCAAATGTGTCGGCGCGCGCGTCGCCTAGATTTGTTCCATAAACCCCTGTATGGAACAGAAAACATATCAAAAACCATCCGCCGCTTTTATCGGCGCTTCCTGGACCGCCCTTTTCGCCGGCATGGGCGCTTATCTCATTGGATTGTGGAATGCCGAAATGGAGCTGAATGAAAAAGGTTATTATTTCACCGTGCTCATGTTTGGCCTTTTCGCCGCTGTATCCGTCCAGAAAGCGGTGCGCGACCAGTTGGAAGGCATCCCGGTCACCAATATCTATTACGGGCTGGCCTGGTTTTCCACCATCCTCAGCATTGTGCTGCTGGTGATTGGTCTCTGGAACGCCACGCTGGAAAAAAGTGAAAAAGGATTTTACGCCATCTCTTTCCTGCTCAGCCTCTTTGCTGCGATCGCTGTTCAGAAGAATACGCGCGACGCCCGTGCAGCCGGGTAGGCGGGTATATTCCCGGATTATTTTGCCGTCGCTCCTGCTCCGCAATCAGTTAAAAAAAGCTGAGCGCCTTTAGTCCTGCTCCGGGATACGCACGGTATTTTCATCGGAGCGTACCAACAGCAAGCCATCGGGATCGAGCTGTACTCCGGAAGGTTGTTGCCGGCAATGCAGCAGGAGGTTGACCCTGTCGTTTTGTATCGGCGTGTTTGTCCGCAGTCTGCTGCCGTCACGGAATGTGATAAGAACATCCAGCATACCATTTGCAGGAAGCAGCGATTCTCCGCCCCTGCCATCTTCAAGGTATTTGCGGGCAAGGGCTGAAACCTGTAACAGGTATTTGTGCTCGTCGTCTTTTTGTATACGGCATTGTTGCCATTCGAAATCCCAGGTAACGATCTCTTCCAGCCACTCGCGGATCATGGCATACTCCGTTGCCGTTGCTACCGCCCGGAGGTTTTCCAGGAGGTCCAGGGAAATGGGCTGTTTATTCGGATATACATGCTGGTTATACAAATTCTTAAGGGCGGTATTCATGCGGTCTTCGCCCAACAGTTTGTACAGTTGGTACATCACCACCATCCCTTTGTTGTATGCCAGCCAGGGTTTGCCGGGCGCCATGCTTACCAGGGGTTCTTCACCGGCCATGGAGCGATCGCTGAAATACAGGTCGCGATGCACAGCCACCCGCGCCGGTAATACTGAATCGCCATAGGCTTTTTTATAGAGCATGAGCTCGGAATACATGGCCAGGCTTTCGGTAAGCAGCAGTGCGCCTGCCCGCTGCCCGGGCGCCAGCGAAGCGGTTCCCCACCACTGGTGCGATACCTCGTGACTCACCATTTCGTTGATGATATCTCGATTGGGGCGAACGTCCATTTTCGACCGGAAGCCGAAGTTTTCGTGGATGAATAAGGTGCCGGGGTAGGCCGTACCGGCAAACCCGCTGCTGAGTCCCGATATTTCCGCCAGGCAGAGTTTTTGAAAAGGATAGGATGCAAAATGTTCTACGCCGTATTGCAGTGCCGTTGCGGCGGCTGTTTCGAACCTTTCTATGTTTTCGGCATGACCGGGATGGTAGTAAATTTCCAGTTCCTTATCGCGGAGTTTTTTTCTTTTCACCGCATAGCGCGCAGATGCAACAGCAAAACGAAAAGGCAGGGGGCGATCGCTGCTGTAGCGGGCATGGTAACGGTTGTTGCTGGTCCAGTTGCTGTCCAGGTTTCCCGTTCCGAGCGCCATCTGGCCGGCGTCGGTGGTAAACTGCATTTCCCATTGTACAAATGATTGCCGTTCACGCGGCGCGGTGGGTGGCGCTGGCGGCGGAAGTGGCGGCAGGTCACGCCGTTTTCTTTCCAGCGGATCGTCTATCAACATATCTTCATTGAATCCCGGCAAGGGAAAATAATTGCTGATTCGAATAAAACTGCCGTCGCGCTGTATGCTATTCGCCCCTGCATGTGTTTTGAACGGAGAAGTTGCATAAGAGAATTGGAATTCCAGCCGGCAACTGTCGCCGGGATTCAGCGTTTTGTTCAGCAGAAAAACATAGTAGTCCTGTTCGATCCCCAGCAGTCGCCCACCCTCCAGGAACCAGTGCGCCCACTGCATTTCCGGTGACCCATACATGTAAACCGTATCCAGCGGCTGCCCGCTTTCGTTGTACATGCTGTAATCGCCTTTCACTTCGTATCGGTAACGGGACGGATACAGATCCACCTTGCTACGTATGTACTTAACCGTTGGCTGCGGCCGGTTGCGCAGAAAAGAAAAATATTGCTCAAAACGCTGCTGTTTATCCAGCACGCTGCTGCGCGATTCCGGCTGGGCAAGTGATAGCAGCCATAGGCCCATTGCCGCCATTCCGGCCAGGGGCAGAAGCCAGATCCACCGGGCTGTTTTGCCGGCAGGCCGGGCGTATAGCAATACCAGGAACGCGCAGATCAGGGTGGAAAATATGGATTGGTAAACGAATCCCTGCAACGCCGGTCCGAAACCTGCCATCTCGCTGTACGGGCCTTTAAAAACCACGGCAAAACGGAACAGGGGATTGTTTCCGGATAACTGGCTTCCCAGGCTGGTTTGTGACAGCAGCAACACCAGTGCCGCGGCAGTTAGCGCCAGCCAGCGGTTACGGATCACCGTTTGTAAGAGCAGCACAAGCAACGAAAAAATTGCCAGCGGCCATAGCAGCAAAGCAACCAGGGAGGCATATAGTAACCAATTCGGGTTGGTGTAACCGTTATACCATTGCAAGGCTATGGTGGTGAGCACACTGACGGCAATCAACGCGGTCAACAGGGCGACAAGGGCCAGCCAGCGACCGGTGAGCAGGGCCATGCGTGACACCGGGGTAGCCAGTTCCAGCGCATCGAAGCGGTGGCTTCGGTTGCGCCATGCCGCCTCGCTGCTGTAAAATAACAGCAGCAGGACTGCGAATACAGGCAGGCTTTCGAGGATGGCTTCCACCATAATACCCGTAGTTGCCAGGCTGGGAGGTTGGCGGGCATTGCCACCTATATTGCTGGCCGTTTCGATGGCGAGGTAGGCCATCCATCCCAGCAGTGCAAACCTGAATACAGGAGAGCGGCTGATCTGCCGCCATTCGATCCGAAAAACGGTACAGGCCGACCGTAGCGTATATCCCATACCGGTAGTAAGCACAGACGCCGGGTTCCAGGGCCGCGGTTTGACCTGTGGCGCCGGGGCCGCAGTATCTTTTGTTGTTGCAGTCACCGTCACAAAACGAAAAAGCCTGTAAGACAATAGTAAGAGCAGGAACGACAGCAGGATGTAGAGCAGGCGGTTCCACCCAAGGAGACTGTTCAGCGCAGGAAGGGAATGGTTTCTTTGCGCGGATGTCCAGTGCCGCGATTGTTCCAGAAAGGCCGATATACCGAAAGGATCGAGCAGGGCCGGCCATTTCAGGGCACCCTCGGCCAGGGGTTCGCTGTTGGCGATCAGTGGTGAATCCAGCAGCATGGCCAATGCCCAATACAGGAAATACAGCAGCACGCCGCTTACGTACAGCAACATACGATTGCGACCCAGCATGCCGATGGCGCAGGAAAGAGCGGTGCAGAATAAAATATCGGGCAGCAGTAGTACCAGGAAGGGCCAGGCATAAAAACGCCCTTCAAAAGGTCCGAAGCCCGGATGCCCGATCGACTGCATCCATTGGCCTGCCGCCAGGCCTGCGTAAAAAAGCAAATAACCGGCAAGGCTTACGGAGAAAATAATGCTGAAGCGGCTTGCCACATAAGGCAGTTTCCGGAGCGGCGTGGCATAGAGGATGCCGTCAAATCCGGAAACCGACTCACGGAAAAGGGTAAGCGCTGAAAGGATGGTGGTGGAAAAAATGGCGATCAGCGAAACCACGCCGCTGATGTAAAACAGTACCCAGGATCCGTTGGGATGTGTATTCGGAAAAGGAAAATGCGCTGCCATACCAATTCCCCAGCCGGCCAGCAGGAAAAACAGCAGGATGCCGTAGAGAGCTTTTTTGCGCAGCAGGAACTGCCACTCGAAACGAAGCAATGACCAGTACATTAGGAGGCGGATAAAAGTTGGGTGAAATAAACATCTTCCAGGCCGGGGCGTTTTGCCTGGAAACGGTCGCCGGGACATTGCTCAGCATACACGTTTACCTGCGGGCGGCCACCAAGGTAGCAGCGGGAGATGACCTGGAGTTCGGTTTGAGGCTTAAGTAAATCGGCACTGCCGGTCCATACGCGGCCTTCGAGCGAAGCGATAAAATCGGTGGGCTTACCCAGCGCAATCAAACGACCCCGGTGCAGTATGCCCATTCGCGGGCAAAGGTTGTGTACATCTTCCACGAGGTGGGTGGAAAGCAGCAGCACCCTGTCTTCCGCCAGTTCGCTGAGCAGGGCGTTGAAGCGGTTCCTTTCTTCCGGATCCAATCCGGCCGTAGGTTCATCCACAATGAGCAGCCGCGGATCGCCCAGGAGCGCCTGCGCTATGCCGAAACGCTGGCGCATGCCACCGGAGAAGCCCGACACGGCTTTATTGCGGTGCGCATAGAGGTTGGTTTTTTCCAGCAGCGTGAGGATCTGTTCTTTCCGTTCGCGTGCAGGCCCAACACCTTTGAGCAGCGCCAGGTGGTCCAGCAGCATACAGGCCGACAACCCAGGGTACACGCCAAAGTCCTGTGGCAGGTAGCCCAGTTGTTTTTTGAGCAGCAGCGGATTTTTGAGTGCATCCACACCGTTGAATGAAACGGTTCCGCTATCGGGGAGTTGCAGGCCCGCGAGCGTACGCATGAAGCTTGATTTCCCCGCGCCGTTCGGGCCAAGCAATCCGAACAGGCCGGACTGCAGTTCCAAAGAAATGCCGTCCATGGCAACCACGCCGTTGGCATAGGTTTTCCGGAGGTCTTTTACTGTTAGTGTGTTCATATGCGTTAGGTTCGGGCAACAGGGTGCCGGGCAGCCTTCGCCGCCTGTTTCTGCTGCCTATGGTAACTGATTATTCTTCTACATATTCCAGGATATCTCCCGGCTGGCATTTAAGGGCTTTACAGATGGCTTCCAGGGAATCGAAACGGATGCCTTTTGCTTTTCCTGTTTTCAGGATAGACAGGTTGGCGGGCGTCACGTCCAGTATCTCAGCCAGTTCTTTTGACTGCATCTTGCGCTTGGCCAGCATCACGTCCAGGTTTACTACAATCGGCATGGTTAAAAAATTAGGTCCTGCTCGGTTTGCAACTGCAGTCCGCGGCTAAAAATTACGGCCATGAAATAGGCAAATACGCCAACCACGGCATGCAGGACAGTGAGAATTACCAGCGTTTCCACTTCATAACGCAAAACAATATGCGCAATTAAAAAAGGCAGTGGCACCAGGAGGTTCAGGAGGTAAAAGATCCGCAGGGTTTTTACGCCTTTTTCCGTGAACAGCTTCTCCTGGCGGAACAGGCGGAACACATTTCCCAGGAGCCAGAAAAAAATCCCGTACAGGCCTATGAAGGCGATCATTTCGAACAGGTACCAAAAACTGGGCGAGTCGCCCAGCAGGAAGGGCTGTTCGGTAAAAGGGAAATTTATCCGGAACCGCCGGCCGTTGTCGATGGGCTGCAGCAACTTACCACCGGCGATGGCTGCAAGGACGATGTAGGCGGCCGTGAGCAGGTAGGGAATGGCGAGAATGCGACTCAGCCAATACAGGAAACTGGAAATAAAGCGCACTTGCTGCATGGAAAGGAATTTTCACAAAGCTATAATAAATTATCGTAAAACAATAATTTATTTCTGTTTGTAGCCAAGTAGCCGCAGGGCGTTGAGCACCACTATCATGGTAGAGCCTTCGTGTCCCATTACGGCCGGGCCCATTTTTGCGTATCCCAATATGGTAAGCGGAACAAGGATGGCCACCATGCCCAGGCTGATGAAAAGATTCTGCCGGATGATGGTGCGGCTTTTGCGGCTCAGGCCGATGGCGAAAGGAAGGTTGTCGAGGCGGTCGGCCATCAGCGCGATATCCGCGGCCTCCAGGGCTACGTCGCTGCCGGCGGCGCCCATCGCAATACCTACGGTGCTGTTTGCCATGGCCGGCGCATCGTTCACGCCGTCGCCCACCATGGCGAGGGCGTTTTCTTCGAGTCGCAGTTGTTTAATGGCATCGAGTTTTTCTTCGGGCAGCAGATCACCGCGTGCGTCGGTGATGCCAATTTTTCCCGCAACGGCATCGGCCACCCGCTGGTTATCGCCGGTAAGCATTACCATTTTACGTATGCCCGTTGCAGTTAGAGCGCTGATCACTTCCGCTGCTTCCGCGCGTGGCAGGTCCATTACGCCCAGCACGCCCAGGAAACGTTCTTCTTTCTGCACCACCATGGTGGTGTTGCCTTCCCGCTGCAGGCGTTGCACCTGTTGCAGGATGTCTTCCGGAAGCCCGCCGGCGGTGCTCCTAAACAATTCGTCGTTGCCTACGCGAATGAGATGACCGTTGACCCTGGCTTCCAGCCCCTTTCCCGTGACGGCTTTAAAGTCAGTGGCGGGTGCAATTTCATGATGCCCCAGCAGGGCGCTTCCGTCTTTCACGATGGCAGCCGCCAGCGGGTGATCACTGAGCGCTTCCACGGCGATAGCGGTTTCCAGCAACTCTTCGCGGGAAGCGCCGGCAATTGGTACCACTGCGTTCAGTACCGGTTTTCCTTCGGTAAGCGTACCGGTTTTATCAAAGGCCATGGCGGTGACCATGCCCAGGTCTTCCAGCGGCCGGCCGCCTTTTATCAGTACGCCCTGTTTCGCTGCGCGTGCCACACCACTCAAAACGGCGCTGGGTGTGGAGATGGCGAGGGCACAGGGGCTCGCTGCCACCAGCACCGCCATGGCGCGATAGAAACTTTTCGAAAAAGGTTCGTCGATCACCACCCAGGCAAACAACAACAGCAATACAACGATCAATACCGCTGGTACGTAATAACGCTCGATCTTTTTGGTAAACTGCTGCGTGGGCGACTGCTGTTTTTCGGCATCACGCACGAGCTTCAGCAGGCGCGATAAAGTGGAGTCGCTGGCTTCACGCAGGGTCATGAGTTCCAGGGCGCCGGTGCCATTGATGGTGCCGGCAAAAACGCGGTGTTGTGCAGGGATCTTTTTCTCTTCGAGAGAAGCCGCCGTTTTTTCATCCAGCGGCAGTTTATCGACCGGGATGCTTTCACCAGTGATCGGCGCCTGGTTCACGGCGCTGCTTCCAAGGATCACCACCGCATCTGCAGGTATCCGCGTATTGGGTTTGACCAGCAGGATATCACCCCGGCGCAGTGCCGATACGGACACTTCTTTTACTTCCCCGTTCTTTCTTATCAGTGCCGTTTTGGGCGCGAGGCCGGCGAGCGCTTCGATGGATGCACGCGCTTTTTCCATGGCCATGTGTTCGAGGCTGTGGCCCAGGCTGAACAAAAAAAGCAGCAGGGCTCCTTCGGGCCATTCTCCCAGCGCCGCGGCGCCCGCCGCTGCCACCAGCATCAGGAAATCGATTTCGAACTGCCCATGCCGGATGCCGTGTATGGCTTCTTTTGTAGTGAACCAGCCGCCGAACAGGTAAGCAGCAACATAGGCTGCCATTGGTATCCATTGCGGCCAGTGCGTCAGTTTTTCTGCCAGGAAACCCGCTGATAAAAAAGCACCGCAGAGCAGGGCAAAGACCAGTTCGGTTCTTTCGCCGAAAATGCCGCCGTGTTTGTGGTTATGATGACTGTGATGCTGGTTGCTATTGTTCGGGTGCGTATGACCATCACCGTTACCATGGCCATGTTTATGCACATGTCCATCGCCGTTATGATCATCATGTACAGGCGCCTCTTCGCGCAACGCCTTTTGTTCCTCTGCCTGCAGATCCTGGTTCATAGTACTTATAAATACATTGCAAATTTCCGTAAGTCCCCGGGATCAGCACCGGCCGGAGACAGAAGATATAGCACTATGGTTGCAATTCAACAGGATTTTTTTACATTATTGCAACGGCATGGCATAAACGCGGCCATCGGTGCTGCCGAAATAAAGCCGCCCGTTGAGCAGCAGCGGCTTTGCTGTGATGGCGCCCAGGGAAAGGATCTTAGCTTCTGCCGCATCGCCATCGGGGCCATAGAGCTGGAAATCGCTCCGGAAGTGGCCTTCGGCGTCGTACACTTCCGTGCTGTGCTGCCTGCTGCCGATGGTGGTAAAGTCGAGTTGCTTTTCGCCGCTGCGGTAATGAAGCCCATAGAGATGCCCGTTGAAGCAGCCGAAATATACCACCGAATCCACCGCCAGGGCCTGCCCGTACACCCGCATGTTGAGCGGGTGCGACCATAGGGGCTCCCCGCTTTCTGCATGGAATGCCACAAAACGATGGGAGTCGGAAGTGCCGGTGTACACCCTTCCTTCATACACCAGCGGCGTGGCGATGAACCAACTGTCTTTCTCCCGGTAGTTCCAGATGCCATGCCCCTGGCGTGCATGTACCGCATACAGGTTGTAATCGCGACTGCCAATATAAAGCACACTGTCCTGCAATACGGGCGGCTGCTGAAAGGCGCCTTCCCTGAAATAGCGGTTGCCAATGGCTTTGAACATCCATTGCAGGCGGCCATTGCGCAGGTTCAGTGCATAGAGTTTACCGCCGAAACTGCCCACGTAAAAGCTGTTGCCATCCACCAGCCCCTTACTGTGAACCGGGTCGCCCGCGCGGAAGGTCCAGATCTTTTGTCCATTAGCAGCAGAAAGCGCATATATTTCACCGTTACCACATCCCATCAGGAGCATATTGTCTTTGATCACGGGCGCAGAACGGTAATAGTCCCAGGTATCGATGGCCGCTTCGCGCGAAAGAAAAACCAACCATTCCCGTTTTCCGTTGCTGCGGTTCACCCGCTGCAGGTGGCCATCGGAACTGTATACAAACACGGCCTCTCGGGTAGCGAGGGGCTCCGATTGGATGGGCCCGCCGGTTTTGTATTTCCAGAGCAGGCGACCTTCGGAAGCAGAAACAGCATAAAGGCAGCTATCGGTGGAACCGGCGTACAACGTATCGCCCCAGTGGGCAGGTGTGGAAAAAATCTTACCACCCGTGGTGAAAGTCCAGAGCGTGTCTGTAGCAGGCTTTGCGGCCACAGCAGATGCATAAAAGGTAACAATGCATAGGAGAAAACAGCGAAACGGCATATTGTTTGAATTGCTTGAAAGGCAAGATAACAGAATATGGCCTCCTTAAAATTTTATATCTTTCCCAAAAGCAATCCTATGACACGCATTTCATATTGTTGCCTCGCGGCGCTGGTAGTACTCGCCGCCTGCCAATCTCCCAATGGCCAGGAAAACAATGCATCCGGAGACAGCACCGCCTCCGCAGCAGCCACCGCCGGCACGCCGGACGCACACAACAGCCGCAACAGCCTCGACTGGGCCGGCACTTACAGCGGCATCCTGCCCTGCGCCGATTGCGAAGCCCTGCCCACCGCCGTTACGCTGTACAGCGATGGGCGTTATACCACGCAACGCCGGTACCAGGGAAAATCCGACAGTGTATTCGTTGAACAGGGCAACTTCACCTGGAGCGAAGACGGGAATGCCATTCTGCTCGACAACAACCGGGGGAAATACAAAGTGGGCGAAGGCTCGTTGCTGCAACTGGACGGAGATGGCAATATCATCACAGGAAACCTGGCCGACATGTACCGGTTCAGACAAGTTCCGCATACTATTGCGAATAAACACTGGCAGCTCGATGCCTTTCACGATACCCTGGTGAATGTTGGCAAACAAAAACCACCTTATCTCTATTTCGATGATTCCACGCACCGCGTGAGCGGCCACAGCAGTTGCAACCGCGTTTCGGGTTCCTATACCGAAGCGGGTGCGGGCAAAATACAATTCGGCCAGATGATTTCCACGCGGATGGCCTGCCCGGATATGAAAACAGAAGCAAAATTCCTCGATGCCCTGGGAAGGGTGAATAGCTACAACCTGTCGGCCGACACCCTGCTGCTGAAAGATGAAGCCGGTACGGTATCGTTGCGCCTGCTGCTGAAACCGCTGGCGGGTAAATAAAACACGCGGAAACATCCCGGACGATCGGTAAGGCATGTTGTTAACTACAGAAAACAGTAAGGAAAGTAAAGCAGAGCGGTTGAAGGAAATTGCCGTCTCCTGTTTAAAGCTGGGCACAATCGGGTTCGGAGGAATTGCCGGGATGGTGGCCACCATTGAAAATGAAATGGTGGTGAGAAGAAAGTGGATCGATCACCAGCATTTTATGGATGTGCTGAGTACATCCTATATCATTCCCGGACCGAATGCGGTGGAGGTTGTAATGCATTGCGGCAAAGAACGCGGCGGGCGAATGGGACTGGTGGTTGCCGGCGTCTGTTATATTTTGCCGGCCATGCTGATTTGCCTGGTCTTTGGATTTTTTTACCGGCAATACAGTGCGCTGCCGAAAGTGCAGCAATTTATATTTGGCTTGCGGCCTGCCATCACCGCATTGGTGATCAGCACGGTATTCCGGCTCTCCGCTCAAACACTCAAAAACAACAAAGTCCTTATTGTATTGTGCCTGCTGGTTTTCGCCGGTTCCTTTTACGGCCTGAACGAAGTGTTGCTGATCATTGGAGCAGGTATCATAAATTATTTCACGCATGCTTCCCGCGAAAAACTGGCGGCATTCAGCGGTTTGCTTTTCAGCCCGTTGCTGCTGCAGGTAGGCAACCGCTTTTCGGATAGCAAACTCTTCCTGATCTTTCTAAAAATCGGAGCCGTTTTGTACGGAAGCGGTTATGTGCTTTTTGCTTATATGGATGAATCGCTGGTGCGGAACAACCACTGGCTGAGCCACCAGCAATTGATGGATGCGATCGCCGTGGGGCAGATCACTCCCGGGCCGATATTGTCCAGCGCAACGTTTGCCGGCTACCTCATCAACGGCGTAGCGGGAGGCGTTACGGCAACCGTCGGTATTTTTTTACCGTCTTTTTTCATTTCCTTCTTCCTCCACAGGCTGCTCAGTTCCGCCCGGAAAAATCAACAATTGCGTTTGTTCCTGGATGGCCTCAGCGCCGCTTCTGTGGCTGTCATAGCCGTTGTGGGCGTGCACCTGTTCTCCGCGTCGATGGAGCAGTGGCAGGGGACGGTGATTTTGGCGGCCTGCCTGGCATTGACGTTTTTGGTAAGGAAGCTGAATACGGTGGTTCTGCTATTGGCCGGAAGCCTCGGTGGGTTTTTATTGCTCAGCATTTAATCATCAGCGCCGCAATTCTTTCCGGTGCCTGAGGCTGCCCCATTTCCCCTGGCGGCGTTCCTGCACTGCCAGGGTTTTGCGGTTGGCCGTTACTACCAGGAAGCTGCCGGTCCCGTGATCGGTTTGCGGCGACCCTGCAGAGTAAACATCAATGCCTTTCCATTGCCGGTAACCGGTCTCGTGGTTGTGGCCCGTGAAAATAGCCGCAATGCGATGGTCCTTTATCACTTCATACAATGCCTCCTGCTCTTTTTCTGTCCACCAAAGTTTACTGAAATCGTCCCAGCCGTAATGAAAATAAAGTATTACCTGCTTGTTTCCTGCGTGCGTTCGAAGATCTTCTTTCAAAAAATCCAGGCTGTTCTGCGGATCGCGGAACGATCTTTTAAAATAATGGCACCAGCCGCAGGTAGAATCCCAGCCATTGCCCGGATAGGAGCCCAGGGCAACAAAATGGAAACCCGACCAGTTCCAGGAATAGAACAGCCCGTTCGGGGACACCCATATTTCCTTCCGTTCCCTGTTCCTTTCGCGAATCCCCATCCGAACCACGCCGCCGGTATCGCCATCGTGGTTACCGAAAGTTTCATACACCGGCATCCGGAGTTTCTTCTCACCCTGCAGCCCGAAAATATCCTGGAAATGTTGCCACTGGTCGGGCCGCCCGGCATCGGTCAGGTCGCCGCATACCAGCAGGCCCCGCGGATGCCGCGGCTTCACCCATAAGGTATCGGGCGATGGCGCTTCGGCCAGTTGGTTGGCTTCCTGCACCATTTCTTCCAGGATCGCATAGCGCCGGAGAGAATCCATGCAATGGGTGTCGGAAAAAACATAAAAACTGACTGGCCGGTTGCAGGCGCTGCTGCAGCAAACAAGTATCCACAGCAGCGCCAGAAAAATTATACGCATATACCGGGTTTCATTTTAAAAAACATTGGTCCGTTTGTCCCACCACATCTGGTTGCCCCAAAACAGGTCTTTTTCTTCCTGTATGCCCGCTGCTGCTTTGGCCTGCTGGTAGTTTTCTTTGTTGAGGTCCTGTTCCACGCTGGGATATTGTAGCCGGAACGGCGGCCGGTTGTGCTGGCCGGGATAGCGCGTGCCGGGTGCCGGGTCAAGATGAGGAACATCCGTTCTGCGCACTTCCGCCCAGGCCTGGAATCCCTGCAGGTAGAGGCTGAGCCATTTCTGCAAATGGATCTTATACAGGTTACCCGCCTGGTCGCCGGGTACATATTGTACGGCCGGTTGCGCAAAATAAGCAGCCAGGGCCGCATCGTCGCCCGGAATACCTGCGTATTCCATCGACCTGCGAATGCCATTCTCATAGGCGTCTGCCGCGGAAATACCATTCACCAGCCCGCTCTCCGCTGCTTCTGCAAGGGACAACCAGGTTTCTGCCGCTACCAGCAATTTCGTTTTACCGGCAGGGTTAGCCGTAAAAAAGCTGCCGATCCTGCTAACGGTATTCCTGTTGGGAATATCGGCAGCAAGCGGACCGTTCACAGCACCTACATACGTATTGGTGGCCTGTGCCCGGGTAACGTACACGGGTAACCGCGGATCGCTGAGACCGGTCAATTGATCAACCATCACTTTCGATGCCGCATAGTTGTCGTTGCCACCCCGGTAAACATTGTACCAGGGTTCAAAATACGGCGAACTTCCCTGCCACTGCAGCGCAGCATTTTCATCGTTGTCGTCGATCAGCGGGTAGGTGGAAGGGTCACTGGTAATTTCCTGTATCACCTGTGCAGCTTCGGCCGGCGCTGCAGCCGACATACGCAGCGCGATCCGCAGGCGGAGTGAGTTGGCGTATTTTTTCCAGCCCGCTGCACTGCCTCCAAAGAGCAGGTCGTTTTTAATGGTGGCTGCCGGGTCGAGCCGGGCATTGGCAGATTTCAACAGGTCGAGCAGGCTGGCGTAAATATCCTGCTGCCGGTCGTATTTCGGTGTGGTAATGCCTTTGCCAATCTGCAGTGATTCGCTGTAAGGCAGGTCGCCAAAAATATCTGTAAGGTTGTGGAATGCCTGTGCAATCAGCACTTCCGCCACACCCTGCATGGCAGGGTCGTTCTCCTGGATGGCTTTGTTTCGGATGATGGAAGCGTTTTTGATGACCACGCTGTAAGAGTTGTTCCAGATCCCATTTTGTTCGCCGGTGGTAGGTGAATACAGGTCTTCCAGCACGTAGGTGTTCTGCGCATATTGCTGACTGTACAATCCGCCCAGAAAATTATTACTGATGGTGGCGGTTTGCACCAGGATGGGCCCCAGCAATGCACTGGAGGGCACATCTTCCGGGCTATTGGGATTCACGTTCATTGCTGCAAAGTCCTTTGTGCAGGAATACAAACTGCAAAGGGAACATACAGCGAGAAGGTATTGAGCAATTTTTTTCATCGTTGTTGTTTTTGGGTCAGAAAGAAACCTGAATCTTGAAATTGAATACACGACTGGTGGGAATATACCCGTATTCGAAACCCAGCCCGCTGTCGGTTCCGCCGGTGGTCACTTCGGGGTCAAATCCCTTCGGCATATTTGATTTCAGGATGGCGAGGTTACGGCCCGACAATCCCAGGGAGGCTGCGTGCAGGAAATGGGTTTTCTTCACCAGCCTGGCGGGAACGGCATAGTTGAAAGCAATTTCCCTGAGTTTGATATAAGTGCCGTCAAAGGTTGAGAATTCATTGATGCCCGTAATATTGGCGGTTGAATAGAAGAGTTGTGCTTCCGTGGCCGTTTCGTTTGGTTTCCCGTCCTGCGTAACGCCGTCAAACACAATTCCTTTCTCACGGATATCCCCAGCCGCTGTTTCAGCAAGTATTCCACTGAAGCTGCCATAGCGATGGCCCAGTGAATAGATGCTGGAACCTTTCCGCATATCGAATAAAATATTCAGGGAAAGATTCTGGTAACGGAAACCGGTGCGCAGGTTGACCACCCAGTCGGGCATGATATTGCCGAGGGTCTGGCGGTCGGGGTCTTTCAGGGGAATGCCCTGGCTGTTTACAACGATGCTTCCTGCATCGTTGCGCAGAAAGGCGCTTCCCAGAATGTCGCCGTAAGCACCACCCTGCTGGGCATAAGAGTTGACGCCCCAGATGCCACCGATCTGGTAGAGCATGATACCGGGCGCCAGTTCAATCACTTTGTTGGTGTTTTTCGACCAGTTCAGCCCGAGGTCCCAGCTAAATTTTTGGGTCCTGTAGGGCGTACCGCTGATCCCGATCTCCACGCCCTGGTTCTGGATATTGCCTGCATTTATTTTCAGGGAAGAATATCCGGTTGAATAGGGCACCTGCACACTCAATATCTGGTTGCGGGAATTGGACTGGTAGAGGGTAACGTCGAGGCCCAGACGCTTCCGCAAAAATTGTGCGTTCAACCCAATCTCTTTGGAAGTAGTGATCTCGGGCTTGAGGTTTTCGGGCGGATACACGTTGCTGGCCTGGTACATAGGTACACCGTTCCATCCTACACCGGCAGAATAAGTTTGTACCAGTTGATAGGGTGCAGCGGTATTTCCCACCTGCGCCCAGTTGGCCCGCAGTTTTATATAATCCAGCCAGTTCGAATTGGGCAGGAGGGCTGTGGGTATGAAACTCAATCCTACGGAAGGATAAAAATAGGAGGCGTTGTTCGCAGGCAAGGTCGAAGACCAGTCGTTCCTGGCCGTTCCGTTAACAAATAGAAAGTTGTCGTATGCCAGGGTAAGCTGTCCGTATACGCTGTGCATTTCGTATTCTACAAAAGAATTGGAAGGCACTGCCGCTCCCTTCACATTGGCAATATTGAAAATATTCGGCACCACCAATTCTGCCGCCTGCAACCCTACAGAACGGAACTGGTTGTTCATGAGGTTGGTGCCCAGGTTGGCGTTCAGGTTAAGCTTGCTGCCGAGGTCTTTATCAACCGACAGTATGGCGTCCAGGTTAAATTCCCTGAAGTTCATTTCCGTCAGGTTAAAGGCGCCGCCGCTTCCTGCCTGTGCCGTGGCAGCCGTGTAGGCGTTCACGATTTCATCGCGCTGTTCACTATAGGTATCCAGCCCTGCACGCACCATCACGTTCATCCAGGGTAGTATGTCGTACTGCAATTTTGCAGAACCGAAAAAGCGATCGCGGATGCGGGAATTTGTATTGTATTTGTAGAGCCAGTACGGGTTGTCGGACAAACGGCTGTAAGTATTGCGCTGCTTACCGTCTTCGGTGCGGTAGTCCTTCATCATTTCGTAGTTCATCTGCCTTCCGCCAAAGATCACCTGGCTCATGATATTGCCATCGATGTATCCCGATGTGGGAATATTGTTGTTCTTCAGCCGCACATAGTTGGCAATGACCTGCGACTGCAGCTTATCGGTGATTTGCACGGATGCGTTCAGGCTGATGCTGTTCCTTGTTTCATCAGTAAAGGGAAGTGTGCCTTTTTGCCGGCTGTCGCTATAGGAAAAACGGATGCCTACTTTTTCGGCCTGCCTGGCGATGGACAGGTCGTTGCTGGCGATCCAGCCATTCTGGAAAAAGGACTTCACGTTGTCGGGTTCGGCTATCCATGGCTGTTGTTTGCCGAACCACTGGTCGATGGGCCTGCCGTCGAGCGCAGGTCCCCAGCTTCCGCCATAGTCGTCGTAGGTGCCGCCGCCAATGCCGTCCACATAGCTGTATTGCTTATTGCTTCCCTGGCCATATTTGTTTTGGTATTCGGGAAAATAACTGGGACGCTGCAGCGTGGTATTCGATGTAAAGGTCATGCCCCAGCCTTTCTGGTTGCCGGCCGATTTGGTAGTGATAAGCACCACCCCGTTGGCGGCGCGGCTGCCATAAAGCGCTGCGGCATTGGCTCCTTTGAGAACCGTAACTGAAGCAACGTTGTTGAGATCGATATCGGCAATTTCGTTGCCATAGTCTGCGCCACCATAACCCACCCAGCGTGAGTTGGTATTGCGCATGGGCACGCCATCCACCACAAAAAGCGGCTGGTTATTGCCCGACAGGGAGTTAACACCACGGATCTGTATGCGTGAAGAAGATGAAACCGCGCCCTGCGTATTGGTGATCTGCACCCCTGAGAACTGGCCCTGGAGTGCATTGACAATGTTGGTTTCCCGCGAATCGACAATCTGGTCTCCTGTTACTTCCTGCGTTGAATAGGTCAGCGATTTTTTTTCTTTTTTCAGTCCCAGCGCGGTAACCACCACTTCTTTCTGTTCCAGCACCCTGACCGGAACCCGCACGGTCAGCGACTGCTGGTTTTTCACCGGCACTTCCACCACGCCTTCAATGGCCACACCGGTTATGAGCAAAACCGCCTGCGGATCCACGTCGCTGATCTCGAACTCGCCGCGTTCGTTGGTAGCAACGCCCCGGGTGGTTCCCTTGATACTGATGGAAGCGATGACGGGATTTCCATTCTCATCCGTAACACGTCCTTTTACGGTTATGTTGTTTACCTGCTTTTCCGGCTCGGTTCTTATCACCGGGCGCGGCCGGATGACAATGATCTTATCGAGTATTTCAAACGAAACCGGCTGCCGGTCAAAGCAACGGTGCAGCACTTCTTCCAAAGGTGCTTTCCGGACAGAAAGCGTGAGCGGCGGCACAGGAGCCAGCAGTTCATCGGTGTAAATAAAGCTGTAGCCTGTTTGTTTGCGGATCTCCTCCAGCACCTGTACAATGCCGGCCCGTTTGACGGAAATCGTCACCGATTGTGCCCGGCTGCCGGCACTTACCTGAAGACAGGCGGCCAACAATAAAATGGCCGTAATACGCATACAAAAAAGAATTTTGCGAATGTTCCGGCTGCGAGCTTGGCATCGCGCACGGGGTTTGCAATAAGCAGCTAATTGCATAACTTAGCAATGTTTGATTAATGAATAGTCTTACCTGACAATGCGTTGATCTGACATGGGCCGGAATGCTCCAACATTCCGGCTTCCTGTTTTTTATAAGATGATTTCTACATGGCGTCCCTCCATTTTATAGTGAATGTTTCCGGATAATTGTAAAGCCTTAAACAGGGTTGCCGCAGGAACTGCACGTGGCAATTGCCCTGTGATGGTTCGTTTCGCATTTCCCCTGCATTCTATATCGAGGTTATACCAGCGGGCTATCTGCCGCATGGCGGATGTTATATCGGTACGATCGAAATAAAACATATCATCCTTCCAGGCGACGGCCTGGGCAGTGTTCACCTGGTTGATGCGTGCCGGTGCATGAACAGGCGACACGGCCGCTTCTCCCGGTTTGAGGAGAATCTGGCTGCCCAAATGGCTGAGCGCAACAGCGCCTTCCAGCAGCGTGATGCACTGAAAAGGTTCGTCGGCGTAACTGTTGACATTGAAATGGGTACCCAGCACCGTGATAGTATCGCGGGCAGCCCTTACCAGGAAAGGCTTTGACGGGTTTTTAGCTACTTCAAAATATACTTCGCCCGACACTTCCACTTCCCGCTGCGCCAGTCCGCTGAAACTCACAGGAAATTTTATAGAAGACCCCGCGTTCAGCCAAACGCGGGTTCCATCAGCAAGCTGAAGAGAAGGAAAGGTTTCTCCCAAACCAGTGGCAAGGGTATTATACATGATCCGTTCCGGGGCAGCCTGGCCACTTTCCGTGTATTGCAGCAATTGCCCATTGTGTTGTACACCCGCTGTGCCCTGCAATGCCATCCAACCGGCCGGCAGGCTGTCTATCAACTTCACGGTACCATCGTCCAGCGTCAGGCGCGCAGCCATTTGAGCAGGAGGAATAATGGAATCCGCGGGTTTAACAGTTGCTATTGCCTGCGTAGAATGGTTGGTTCCGGACTGTAACCACCAGTAAGCCATTACTGCGATAGCCGCCAGCACAGAAGCAGCCGCCAGCATCCGCCAAACAGCGATCTCTGATTTCGGCTTATTCTTCGCCAGTATCCTGTCGGCCATTGCATCCACCACTTCGGCGGATAGTGCAGTGCCTTCCATCCGGGCCTCGTTCCATTTCCCGGCGAGCAATTCCTCTACCACTTCTTTTTCCTTTTCATCGTCCAGCAGGTTCAACAATTCCCTGAGCTCTTCCAGAGAAGCTTTTCCCGATTTAAATTGCCCGTGCAGGTATACCAGCCGTTCGTTCATGCAGCATGCTTATACCAATAAGACTATCGGGGCAGTGAAAAAGGGGGAGTGCCGGAAATTAATTTTACCGTTTCAGGAAAAACAGCAGGACGAACAGCGCACCCGACCCCATTTGTGATTTAATGAATTTAACCGCAGATGCCAGGTGCGATTTCACTGTTTCGAGGCCAATGTGGAGCCGGTCGGCAATTTCGGCGTAGCGCAACCGTTCGTGCCGGTGTAAAAGATATATTTCCCGCTGTCTTTTTGGTAGGCGATCTACAATAGCATCCAGTTTTTGGTAGATGGTTGTATCGCTCTCCTGGCCGGCCGCCATTTCGGAGGATTCTTTTTGCTCCAGTTTCCATTGCTGAAACAACAGTGCGTTTCGCACCGACCGGCGTAATACCGTATAGGCGTGGTTCCTGGTGATGGTAAAAAGATAGGCCTGGAAATTTTGCACGGCAGGCAACTGGTCACGGCCGGTCCACAGTTTCATGAAGACGTCCTGTACGATCTCTTCTGCATCTTCGCGGGAGCCACCAAGCCCAATGACAAAAAAGTAAACCTTCGAATGGTATTGGAACATAAGGGCCCTGAAAGCCGCTTCGCTACCATCCGACACCGCTGTCAAAAAAATTTTTTCCTCTTCCCGGGAAACTGACATAACGGACTGGGTTTACATACAAAATAAAAAAGACAGTGTGAAAAGCTGTTTACCGAAATTAACCAATCCCGACACTTATACAACCATTCAGGCATTATCCATTTGTTATCTGCGAGAAGTTTCGAGGAACCCGGGATGTTGTGTGTAGTCCTAAAAAAGGTTGACGGGTTAAAAAAGAAAAAGCCCTCCGTGGAGGGCTTTGCATCAGTTTGCCTGGAATGGCTGGTGGCCTCGCCAGGAATCGAACCTGGATCTGGAGCTTCGGAAACTCTTATACTATCCATTGTACTACGAGGCCGGGATGTTCACTGCAGCCTGGGATACAGGCGGAGTGGAGCGCGAAATTAAGGCAAATTCGTTTAGCCTGCGCCGCTGAGGTGTAAAAGCCGGAAAAAATCGGCCTGTGCGTATTCCTGCACGCCACCCGGGGGCAGGCTGTCCAGGTGGAGGTCTTCCATGGAAACCCGCACCAGGCGCTGGCAGCGATGGCCAATGGCGCACACCATTTTGCGCACCTGGTGGTAGCGCCCTTCGGTGAGGACCATTTCCAGCCAGGTGTGTGGCGCAGGCTCATAGAGGCCGGGGCGCGGATCCAGCCAGCCGGGCGTTTCCACCTGTCGCGCAGCGCAGGGGCTTGTCGTATAACTGCCGCCGCCCTTATGAGGGAGTACTATTCCCTGGCGAAGTTTTTCAAGCGAAGCTTCTTCCACCCTGCCCTTCACCCGCACCAGGTAAGTACGGTGGTGTGGTTGCCCGCTGCTGAACAGCCAGCGTGTCATGCGCCGGTCGGTAGTGAGCAGCAGCAATCCTTCCGAATCGGCATCCAGCCGGCCCAGTGCGTGTGTGCCTTCGGGAAAAGAAAAATCCAGTTCGCCCAGCAGGCGCACCGGATCGGGACTCACAAACTGCGAAACCATCCCATATGGTTTGTGCAAAGCAAAATACCGGTAATCCTGCAGCATAGACGCGAAGATAGCCGTCAATTACAGGTTGTAACACACCGGTACATGAAAGAAATTGAAGAAAGGAATTCTGCCTGTCAGTAATTGAAAAAAGGCAGGGTAATGCGCTTGAGGAGGTTCTTCATACGCAGCCAAAGAGGCAGGTTAAACTCGGGAAGAGGTCCGTTGAAAGGCTGTCCGCGGCGAAGCATATATTCTGTCAGCGTGCTGGAAGGCATACCCCATTTGGAGATAAACTGATTGTACCCGCTGTTGGTCTTCACACGCCTGGTGGTTATCTTACCAAAATGATATACGCGGCTCCGGGCAACACCTTTGAAATGCCGGATGCCGGCCTGCCAGAGCTTCATCGAAAAATCGGGATCGGAATACATACCCGGACTGAATTCCACGCTGTAACCACCGACCTCATCCCACACCGAGCGGTGTACGATATTGGGTGTCCAGGTAGCTCCCTGCCAGTCCTCCTGGCCGATATCATCGTAGTGTGCGATCAATTCATTCTCGCGGAAATCCTCTGCATTCCGCCCAAAATCTCCCCTGATGGAACAGATACTTTGCGGCTCGGGCTCGATGGCGGTGGCAGAAAGAAAAAACCTGGAATGCCCAATCGCCTGTATCTCTTCCCACAAAACTTTATCCCAACCCGGGCACACAAACATATCGTCATTGATGTAGAGCAGGTAATCGGTTTTAACCAGCTCACGCAGCCGGTTTAATGCATAACACACGCCAATGTTCTCTTCACTGTGTGTGAAAGCGATATCGGGCTGGCTGCGCAACCATTCCAGGGTGCCGTCGCGCCCTTCGTTGACATGAACGATGACCTGGTGCTGGTAGCTGGAATATTTGCGAATGCTGCCAATGCACAACTGCAGGTAAGGAAGATTGTTCCAGGTTGGAATCAGGATGGAAAAGCGGGGATATGGAGCGCTGCCGTTCATTTGCCAAATAAATAACTGATGGAACAGCCTACACTCAGGTTATTGATATCCTTTTTTCCGTCCAGTAAAGTAGCCGGGTTTTCATTGTACCGCCACTGGTAGTTAAGCGAGCGGATGAGCGCGAGGTTTGCGCTGAACAAAAATTGTTTGTGTTGCCAGGATTTTACCGCGTTCAGCGAAAGGTCCACCCAGTGGGCATCGAATTTCTGCATGGGCGTAAAGGCCTGGTAGTAAAAATCATTATTGTGGACAAATCTCTCGAAATAAAAAGCGAGGGAATTGATCTTCCGGTTCCAACTCAGGCCGAGGGTCTGGCTGTTACCGCCCGGGCCCACCATGGCGCCGAGCACCTGCCCGCGGTTGGTATAACCATGTCTTGTTTGGTAATGCACATACCACGGTTGTACCGCACGCTGAATGCTGGTGCTGGGAAGCTGGGTTTGCGTCCATTCGATCAGCACTTCTATTTCGCGGCCCTTGCGGGTTTCAAACATTTTGTGCAGGCCAAGAACATAGGCGCGGCTGTGCTCAGGCTCCTGTGCAAAATCTTCCGAGTTCTGCGCGTGGTCGTTGCGGCCAAACTCGGCGTAGACTTCGGCCTTCTCTTTGGGCAGCACCCAGCGGAAGGAAAAGGACAGCAATTGATCGCGGCCGATATCGGCATCGTCGTTTCCGGCTCCTTTAAAAAAGCCGGTGAGTACCGGCAGGTAGCCATTGAGGTTATGCGGCAGGTTACTGCGATAGAGGTAAAATGCGCGCGAAAAACCAAGAAACAAATTGGGTACCCATTTCGGCTGCCAGGAGATGGTCATGGCGTTGATATAACGGTCACCATCAGTCGACTTTGGGGCATAGAGCGGCTGCCCTCCGAATGTTCTGGAGGTATCGGGAGGAAACACATCCGATTCTTCCAGTATGCCCCCGATCAGCTGCCATTCAAAATGGCCCAGGAAGGTTTTCATGGGAGCGCGGGAATTCAGGGTCAGGTGCAGGAAGCCCGGAGCGTTGTTGGACATAACCAACGCATTCCGGATGCCGGGTCCCCACCAGAGGCTTTCCGTTGAAACCCCGAGGGAAAGTTTTTTATAATTCAGTCGCAGGCTCGATTGCCCGGGGAAAAAGCGCAGATAGGAGCCGCCGGAAAATTTTTCGGGGTTATCGATATTGTTAAGTACGTCGTAATAGGCTTTCCAGATACTGTCGGTATGGCCGGCGGGGAAGGTGGCGAAATCGCGGTTCTGCGCAACTACAAATTCGGGTTGGAGCTGTGCGGTAACGGAAAAATTGCCGGTGCCGAGGGAGGCGAAAAACCCTGCGGTAAGATCGGCCTGGTAACCCCGGGCGGGGATCATGCCTGCGTCGTTGCCGCCATAAGGATGGTGCACATTATAAGCCTGGCGCAGTGTAGCGGGCAGCACCCTGAACCGGCCGCGGCCGCCGAAAAAGCTGTCGGTCTGCACGCTGGTCTGGAAGAGGCTGTCGGCAGGCGTGTCAGCGGTAGCATACAGCGGCCGCACCATGAAGGAGCGCAGGCTGTCGCGTTCGCCTTTCAACTGTTGGCGGCGGTAATAATCTTCGAGCAGCGGCGTGCCCACCGGAAGTGTTTGTCCGTTCACAACAAAAGCCATGCAAATTATGTGCAGAAAGACGCCAGCAACCATCAACCATCTCATCCGGGAAAACTTATTCGGCTTAATATGCATTCTTATCGCCCTTTACCATATTCACCAGGGTTTGCACAACGATCTGGAGGTCGAGCAAAAAGGTCCAGTTCTCGATGTACCAAACATCAAACTCCACTCTTTTTTTCATCAGGTGAGGCTGCCGGGTTTCTCCGCGGTAACCGTTCACCTGGGCCCAGCCGGTGATGCCGGGCCTTACCCAGTGGCGAAGCATATAATTTTCAATACTGTCTTTGGATTGCATGTTAAGCGGCACGGGGTGCGGGCGCGGACCTACCACCGACATGGAACCGGTAAGCACGTTCAGGAACTGTGGCAGTTCATCCAGGTTGGTTTTGCGAAGGAAGCGGCCAATGCGTGTCACCCGGGGATCGTCTTTTTTAGCCTGCTGGTATTCGCCTTTCTCATTAACGTCGCTGCTGGACGTCACCATGGTTCTGAATTTATAGCAGACGATGGGCCTGTTGTTCAGACCCCAACGCTCCTGCTTGAAGAACACCGGTCCCTTTGATCCCAGTTTGATCAGGATGGCAATGAGCGGCATCAGCCAGCTCAGTACAAAAACGGTCACGAGGGAAGAAAACACAATATCAAAACAGCGTTTGTAGAACTTATTATCCACAATATCGAGTGGCTGGGAGCGCAGGGTAATGATGGGTAAATTACCCAGTTTATCTACCTGTATACGGCCCGTGCTGAACCGTTCGTATTGTGGTATGATGCGAATGCGTTTGCCTTCTTTTTCGCCAACTGATACGATCCTTCTCAGTTGGGTTTCGTTGTTCATGGGGATGGTGACAATGATGTCGTCGAGCTCGTGGCTGGCGATCACTTTATCGATATCGGTGGTCCGGCCGAGATAATGTCCGTTCAGAGAAGTTTTTACTTCATCATCCACAAAGCCGGTGAGTGCATATCCGTATTGCGGGTCCTTGACAAACTGGCGGTAAAAATCCATGCCCGGGTTGCCGGCTCCCACGATGAGCACTTTTCGGGCGGTTTGACTTCTTTGCCGCATCGTTTTGAAGAAAACGCGAATGCCCAGTTTCTGCAACGGAAAAATGGCAAGGATGAGCAGGCCATGCAACAGGAGGTTGCCGCGGCTGAACGGAAATGCCTTAAGTACCCAGAAGAACACGAAGGAGCCCAGCAGGTAGTAGAGGGCAACAGCTTTTACAAAAACAGAAAATTCGATGGAGAAGGGAATAGGGCGGTAGTCTTTATACAGGCCTACGAACCTACCTGCCAGGAGCCAGCAACCGGTACAGATAATAAACGTTAAGAAAAATGCATGACGGACCGAACCGGCCAAAGAGAGCCGCTCTTCCATGAGGAAGATCACGAAGGCCATCGACAGGATATCTCCCAGTATTCTGGCACGAATGGAAGGAATATAAGATCGTTGCATCAGATAAGGTTAGCAGTGGTTTATCTATCGGAATCGGATTCATGACAAAATTAACGATTGAAACGTTGCAGGAAATTTAAAATGCTATGGGTTTGTTAATTCTTTGAATAAACTTGCATACTGATCTGCTATTTTTTCCCATGTATATTGTTCTTTTACCCGCTCGCGTCCTTTTTTTCTAAATTCTACCAAACATGCAGCATTCCCCTCAACTAATTCAATTACCTCTTTTAGCATTCCTTTTTCTTTCGTGAAATAAATGCCGTATTTATCGCTATCCAATACCTCCCTGCTGAAAACAGTATCAATCGCAATAATAGCGCAGCCATAGGCCAAAGCTTTCAACAATGTAGGATTGGTTCCTCCAAATTCATGTCCGTGGAAATAAGCAAAGCAATTGTGATAAAGTTCAGCCAGACAATTCTGATCAGTTACATACCCCGTAAATATTATCCTTGGGTCTTTAATACTTTTAATTTTTAAAGCATATTCATCTTTATAGGGTACGTCTCCCACAATTACAAGCCTTCTTCGGGAATTTGATTGGATAAACTCTTCCAATATCAGCAATGCATTATTATCTGGTATTAATCGTCCAACAATAAGAAAATATTGAAAAGGCTCCAGTTCCCAGTTTTTAATCATTTCAGGCCTGGAGGAATAGCGGATATTCGCGCCATACGCAATTACGCTGGAGTCCCTTTCAAATTCCTTCAAATAAACCTGTCGCATGCCTTCTGCATCTGTAATAATCCTATCCATCCATCGTACTGCCATTTTTGAAGAAAAATAGAACACTCTCCCACCGAGTCCTTTCCATTTAGGCCTTAGCCATTCCAGCCCATCTACATTTATGGCAGTTTTTTTTCGAAAGACCTTCGTAACGGGGCCGAAAATTCCATTGGCAGAATTCACATACAGGATAGCATCATAGCTGCAAAAAATCGCATGAAGCGTACAAAGCAAAGAATTGGACCATTGGCTCAACTTCTTACTTTGAATGGTGTGGATATAGTGAAGATACACACCATTCACTTTTTCGGGACGCTTTGCAAATAGTTGCCTGTGACAATACACATGTATTTCGAATCCCTCCCGGACCAACCTGGGCGCTATCTCAGCCACAAAGGTTTCATAGCCACTGTAAACATATGGGTATCCCCTAGAGCCGATAATTGCAATTTTTAAGCCGTTCATTCGCTCACTCTTTTCTTTATGACCCTTGCCGGCACTCCGGCGACAATACTATCAGGCGGAAAGGATTTTGTTATCACAGAGCCGGCCGCCAACACGCACCCCGATCCTATTGTAACGCCAGCCAGAATAGTTACACCGGCACCTACCCAGCAGTTGTGGGCGATTATTACTTCTTTCCTGCTCTCGCCCTGGCTTCTAATCGGTATATCCGGATCTTCATAATTATGGTTTTCAGAAAAAATCCTGACCTGTGGCCCCATTATTACATCGTCTCCGATTTCAATACCGCCCTGCCCACTGAGAAAGGACTGGGCGCCGATCGCACAATTGTTGCCTATTTTGATTCCTTTTCCCTTTTTTGCTATGACGCCAGTACATACCAGTGTCGCCCCCCGGGCAACTGTAACATTATTCCCCATTTGAATTCCGTTTTCGGAAAGGGCATCTATGTGCACTTCGTTGCCTATGATGCAATTCTTACCCAATCGCAACTGGTACTTGTGCTCAATGCGAACGTGCCTTCCGCTAAAAATCAATCCTTTTGAGGATACGAATGGTTTAAGAAGCATTCCGCGTAAAATTTGCCAGGCCCTGTAGTAAAGAACATGCAGCCACTGCCTATTATTGTAAGCAGATTCAAATTGATAGTCAGGGTTTCCTTTTAAAAAAGATATTGCTTTTTCGATTGTTCTAGGCATATCGAAAATTATGGGAAATGACCGCGTCAATATTGTTGCAAACCATGGAAACGGCTATTTTATCGAGACAGGATGCCACGCCGCTTCTATTTTCAAAACAAACAAGGTGCTTATCCTTATCACAGGCGCAAACATTGAGGTCAATCACTGTGCTGTATGGGCTGTAAGGCCTGTATTGTTTTGCATCTGTTGGGCCAAATATTGAAATTATAGGAATATCAAAACAAGCAGCAATGTGCAATGTACCGGTGTCTACCCCCACCACCATAGCCGACTTTTCCATTAAGGCAGCCGCCTGTCGAAGACTGGTAGCGCCGCAGATATTATAACTGCCTTTATTTTCAGCACAAATCAACTCTGCCTTTTCGAAATTTTCCCTGGTTCCAATTATATAGATGTCCAGATCAAATTTATGCTGTATGTATCCTACGATTTTACTCCAGTGTTCAATCCGCCATTCCTTCACCGATTTTGCAGCAAAAGGCGAAACAACCACATATCGCCTGTTTTTATCTTTAATAAATAAATCAATCGATGCACATTCATCAGCAGATAAAAAAACCTCCGGGCGAAGCTTCGGCACGTCGACCCCGATAACAGACAGTGTTCTCTGAACACGTTCTACTTCGTGGATTCCCTTTTCATGAGGAAAAGAAGCTGTTGCCAGCGATCTGCCTCCCATTCGATTATAAAATAATCGGATGGGGATCCGCGTAAGCCATCCCCAAAACAACAAAAATCTGATATCTCCCCTAAAATCGACAAACAAATCAAATTGCTGCTTTTTAATCTCCCGCACAAGCCTATACGCATCTTGCAGGTGTTTCCGTGTGAACCTGTTGTTTTTGTTGTCATATGGCCATGGCCAGTTAAACAGGTAATACCCATCGACATAAGGATTTCCACGTAAAATCGAAATCCCTGCAGCGTTTGAAAGAACAAACACCTGCGCCTCGGGAAATTTAGCCTTTATGGCATTGAAAGCCGGGGTAGTCATAACTACATCGCCTATGTGATCCAGCCTGCAAATCAATATTTTTCCCACCTTGGCCGGGTGCCTGCGAAAGTTGATTTTATCCAAAGCCTTCAGCACCGGGCCCGCCAGTCTATCAAACAATTGTATGACTAATCGCTTCATTTACTAACCTTGCCAAACGCCCATCTAAAAGTAGGCCGGTCGACCTTTGCGAGCGTACGCGTTACGTCTTCAGGCCGCCGGTATATGCTGTATTCAATGTACTTATCCCTGGCAAACGCACCCCTCAGGAATCGCTCAATATAAAATACGTAGCGGAATACCGGCATAAGAAGCCGGTACCATAACGGCAGGCCCTGCAAAATTCGTTCCCGTTCTGCAGTTGCTGAAGCTTGCAGACTCAGGTTTTCGCCTGTGTCCGCAAATGTTGACGCATAAAAATTCAAATGCCGGCTCCTATACCCTTTTTTTAAAACTCTGTACATGAAATCCATGTCCGAAATGGATTTATACCCTACGTCAAATTTCATTTCATCCAATACTTTCTTCCTGTAAAATGTAGTGCACGTAACAGCATATAAATAGTTACTGAAGAAATACACCCACCGCGGCTTAAACGCCTTTCTATATGCCAAAAAACCTCCTTTTGAATCAACAACGAGGAAATTGCCAACCACAAAATCAACATCGGGATTCTCTTTAAAAAAATCGAAAACCTTCCGCAGCGTTCCCGGAAGATATTGTTCGTCGCAATTCAAATGACCCACTATCTGTGCAGATGCCATTGAAAATCCTTTGTTCAGGGCATCATACATGCCATTGTCCCTCTCTGAAATAAACTTACAGGCGTATTCCCGGGAAAGCCAGTCGACAGTGCCATCGGTAGAGCCTCCGTCTATTATCCAGTGTTCAACAGATACGCCCTCCTGGTCTGCTACCGACCGAACATTCATTGGCAGTAAGGCCAACATATTGTAGCTGGGAGTTACTATTGAAATATCAAACTTGTCCATGTCTAACACCAGTTGGCTTCGAGGTGTCTGGTCCATCGCACAATAATGCAATCCCAAACCCGCAATAAAGACCGAAGAACATAGAAAAATTATATGCAAACCCGTAAAACAATTCAGCCAGGATCAATACAAACAGCAGGTTTAAGTAGACCTGTTTCCTGGTATCTAATCCGCCGAATTTTTTTTGCTTTTTAAATAACCAAATTGACAAGTAGACTACAGTAGAGATGGCCAGGAGCGTTCCCACAATTCCGGTTTTTTGAAACAAATAGACATACATGCTGTGTGGCGGAACGTCATAGGTAATTCCCAGTTGTGGAATGTAATAATTGAAATAATTACCGAATCCCTCACCAAAAAAAGGATGCTGCAGGCCCTGCTGAATAGCAACGGCCTGCACCAAAAGCCGAAATTGGCCTGTTTGGTCTTCCGAAACATTAAAAATCCCCCCAAAAGCAAGCACTATATTGTCAACGGTACCCGGGCTCACCACATACAGCAAACCACCGAGTAATAAAAAACCACCTACTATAGAAATCAACAATTTAAAATAGCCATTTACAGCCACCCAAACTCCAAATGAAGCAAACAAAGCCACAACTGCCGTTCTGTTTTTTGAATATGCAATTATCATCAGTAATATTATCGCAGCGATCAACAACTCTTTATCACGGCGGTATTTAAGCGCATAGGAAACAACAACCAGTATTAGAAGGCTTGTCAAATGAACGGCATGATCTGAATTCAGAATTCGAACCCCTCTAAAATCCTCCAGCCCTCCCGCCACTTCCTGCATCCTGCTGCTGATAAAAATTCGCCCACCAGCTATTAGTTCAGCTACAAAAACCAAAAGCGTCGCTGCAGCAGCAACAAAAAGGGTATTCCGGAAAACATTGAGCAAATAATCGCTTTTATTCTCCCCGTTTGACGGACTTAACAAAAACGGAATAAAAAATGCAAAGTAGTTGGCCATCGTTCTAAACTCGCCGATAGCCCGAAAGCCATACCTTGTAAACCCCAGCAATACCGCTACTCCTATCCAACCAAGAAAAATGCAGACCAGCTTCAGCGGTCTGCAGGTTGGTTTCATGCGCAACTGCAGGAATCGGCAGAAAGCCAAAAAAATCAGGATACTGATTCCATCAGCAATATATACAACAAGTCCGCCGACCCGAAGCAATTCAATATTGCTTAAGTCCTCGTATACCAGTGCCGAGAAAAAAATAGCTATATAATACAAGAGGAGATACATAACTAGGTGTTCTTCTCTATAAAAACGTCAGCTATACCTGTTACCGAGGCCACTGGCACACTGGCTATACATCGATAGGGTGCATCGTCAGCCTTTTCAAACTTACATAGCCAATTACATCCATAGCAATCCATGGTGAAAAAAGCCGGTATAACGGATGAAGCTGCATCTGGCTGGTATGGAATAAAACGTCCGAAATGCCCTCCTCCAAGAATACAGACCGCCGGAATGTTCAAGGCATCTGCCATATGTATTACGCCGCTTTCATTGCCAATAACCAGGATGGCGCCACGTACAACACTGAGTGTTTCTGACAAGCTGGTTTTGCCAACAAGGTCCAGCACCCTATCAGACTTGTCCAGCGCACGAACGACTTCGTTTGCCACTTTTTCCTCTGAACGACCTCCCACTATTACGACCTTGACCCGGTTACTATATTGTACAATCAATTGGGAGAAGGATTCAGCAGCCCATCTGCGGCCTGCGTCCGTTGCCCCCAGGGAAATCACTATATAGAGACCCAATCCGGCAGGATTAGGCTCGCGGAAGCTAGTTAAGTCCGGCTCTATTACTGGCTTCCGTAAGCAAATTTTCTCATTCAGAATACTGCCAAAGAAGAATTTATGCCGGTCAAATTCATGTACAATAGTATCCGGGATACGAATTAACCTGTTGTATACTCTTTGCCGAAATGCAATCAATATATTACGCGGCCTTTCGCTCGTTACAACTGCCCATTTTTGAGGACTTCCTATCAAAAACGAGAGGATATCAGAAACAGGTTTCCTGGTCTGGGATGCATTTATCAATACATTGCATGTTATACCGGAAAGCATCCTGATCATTCCCCTGAAATAGCCCATGTCCTCTTTCCTGGACATATCGACCGAAATGCAATCGCACAACCACGCGCCATCAAGTTCCTTCGCCCATTGTGACCAGGATTTACTTCCAATCAGCAATATTCTTGGCCGGTCAATTCCAGATTTATCATAAATGATCTTAATGAAATTCCGGAAGAAAATATAATCTCCGATTTCATCTAGCTTAACAATAACAATATCGAATTTGTCGCCTTTCCTGTTTGCAATTATACCCGACAGCAAAAAAAGCTTTCTAACAACCGCCAGGCAATAGAGTGAAAAAAAAACATTAATAGAACGGCGCATAATCCTTTGAGCTGTCAAAACAATAATTCAGGTTCTGCGTTCTGGTTCCTATTCTTTTTGCCGGCACCCCGCCGTATATACCGTAAGGTTGGGTGTCTTTTGTAACTACAGCGCCTGACGCGATGACCGACCCTTTGCCGATTTTAACACCCGGAAGAACAGTAGTCCTGCTGCTGATCCACGCATAGTCGTCTACTTCAACAGGCGCCCCAACCACACCGAACAACGGATCCTGTGGATCATGCTGGTTGGTCCATATCCAAACATCATCGCTTATATTAACATTTTTTCCGATCGTTATCCCTGCTCTCGCATCGAGTTTGGCATTACTTCCGATTATACTGTTCGGCCCGATAAGCAATTGGCCGGGGCTGCGAATATTAGCGCCTTTGTATACTATCGATCCCTTGCCTATTTTAATACCGAAGACGTACCTGTATAAAAATAGCCGAACGTTCAGAAAATTGATATTCCCTACCAACATGCATTTATACCGGATATAGGAGGTCACAAATACCGATATGTGGCGTCGCAAAGTCTTCTTCTTATCGCCGCTGTTGTATATAGCTGCGCCTGAAAATTTCTTTTGCTTTCTTCTATAAATGATACCAGCCGCCAGGCAAAAAACATAGCCAATAAGCTGCCAGGAAAAATAGGCAATTGCAAGAATGCCAATGCAATATATCCATAAAGCAGTATTCATTACCTGTTCCACAAACCCTGTGCTTTACGGTTAACAATAAAATAGTACTGAATGGGTTGCAATATGCTGCATAAAAACAAACATGTGCAGGTTGCAAACATAATACCGCTTATCCCTAAATTAAATGTCCGTGCAAACAAAATGCATAAAGGAATATTCAAGAGGGCAATGATGACAGAACATATAATCTGTATACGGATTTTTGAAACGCCATTCAAAAAATTAGCAAATATGTTATTCCAATTTGCAATTGCAGTAAACAAGAACATGGAAAAACTCAGCGTCATGGAAACTTCTACAGCCGAGCCAAACCATATTTGATAGGCTGAAGAAGAGAATGCCAGCATAAGAGCACCAAATAAACAGGCGCATAGCCAAAGTGCTATTAATTTCCTGACTGAGCCCCTTATCCAGGCAATATCTCCTTTTGCATACCTTGCTGTAAATGCCGGCCAGAATGGCGCCAGTATAATACCAAAGCCTATATATATAACACTAAAGTAACGATAGGAAATATTATAGGGTACAACTTCGCTTGCTGAAAACAATCGCAGAACTATAAGATTGTCAGTAGAGAAAATGATAAGCCCGGCAATCTGAACAATAAAAAAACCACCACCCAGGTGCAAAATACTATTGAAAAGATGCCTATCAATGTATTTTCGTGCCGGGCGAAAAGGCCGGAATTGGCCGGAATATAAAACCAGGCTGGCCATCAATACAACCAGTACGGAAGGAGCCGTGGCTATAACACCAAGCCCAACAAGGCTTACATGCCCCCTCTCCCCCATAATGAAAAGAATAATTACGCTTAAAACATTTCCCAAAGCATTGAGCCAGTTTACTACTCCGATCTTTTGCGAAGAAGTAAGAATTGTCATGATTGGCTCCAAAATAAATCTTACCAACTGAATGAATATAACTACGAATAATAAAGACCGGACATTTTCAACCTCACCCTGTTGAATACCAAGCACCTGGTATGGATCCACCATTAATAAGGAGCTGTACAATATCAATATCAATGCCAGCGAAATAAGTACAAGTAAAAAATAAGTAGTACTTACATACCTTCTCGCAAGATCCTGTTCATTATTAATAACCGCCTGGGTAAATTTGTTTTTTAGTCCATTTGCCAGGCCGAAATCAAAAATTGAGAACCACGACAGTACAGAGTATATTGTCAGCCAAACACCATATTGTGCTTCCGACACCAAACGCAACGACATTGGCATAGCCACAAACAGGCAACCTACATTTATCGCCTTCGCCAAAGCAGAAAAAACGATATTCTTTACAATTCTCCCCCCACCTAACTCCATCCTTTCATCGCGTATTTAGTACGAAGCATCTAGGGCTGCGCAAAAGATATGGCCAATCATTATATGCATTTCCTGAATATTGGCAGTAGTCGCCGATGGAATAACTATATTATGGTCACACAAATTCATCATAGCTCCCCCGCCTTTTCCTGAAAGTCCCAAAACCTTTAACTTTCTATCCTTTGCTTTTTTTATCGCCTCAATCACACTCGAACTATTTCCGCTTGTCGAAATCGCAATTAAAAGATCGTCCTTTTTTCCCAGCGCTTCCAACTGTCGGGCAAACACTTTATCGTAACCGTAGTCATTTCCTATAGCAGTCAGTGCTGATGTATCCGTTGTTAGAGCTATAGCTGGCAGCCCCTCCCTTTCCTTGCTATACCGGCCGGTAAATTCTGCCGCAAGGTGTTGCGCATCGGCTGCGCTGCCTCCATTCCCGCAAAAGAAAACAGTATTGCCGCCGGCTATCGTTTCCAGAACCATCTGGCAGCCTTCCAGAATTGCCTCCTTTAACCGAAGGCTCGTTTCCCTAAAAGCCGTTTCGTGCTGTATGAATGCATTTTCAACCAATTCAATGTTCATATATACTCAGTTCGCTTTTTATTTTCGCAATTTCTTCCAATGAAGCTGTAGCGCTTCCTATCTTTTCTACAACAATCGCTGCTGCCAAATTGGCAAATTCCGATGACTGCAGAACATCACCCGTCTTTAAATAATTGTAGGAAAATGCAGCGAGAAAAGTATCGCCAGCACCAGTCACATCAAAAACAGATTTCGCACGTGTGGGTATAATAGAAAGTGAAGAGCCGTCATATACACCTACACCATCCTCAGACAGGGTTGTGATCACAGCCTCCGCTTTCGTAATATCCGCAATCAGTTCAGAAGCTTTATAGAGCGAATCATAGTCAGAAATGGTAATACCAGTAGCCTGTTCTGCCTCTTTTCTATTTGGTTTAATGAAAGAAACACCTTGATAACGGGAAAAGTCTTTCACCTTAGGATCAACAATTGTAGGAATACCCGCTGCAGAACTTACTTCTACTATTTGAGCCAATACCCTCGACGTCAAAGTACCTTTATTATAATCCGACAAAACAACTAACCCGGTATCCTCAAATGCTGAATAAAACCTATCCAATAAAGCTGACTCATCCTCTGGCCTCAAATCACTGGCCTCCTCTTTGTCCACTCTAAACATCTGGTGGCTACCAACCAAAAACCGGCTCTTTACAGTTGTAGGCCTGTGACAAGATCCAACCAGTTTTGCACTTATATAGTCATCAGCAGCTAACAAACGTTCGAAATGTTTGGCCTCATCATCCTTTCCGCATACGCCAATAAGTACAGACGACGCTTCTAATGCAGAAAAACCCGCAGCAACATTGGCTGCCCCGCCCATACGCCATTCATTTTTACGCGCTTTTAAAATAGGAACCGGCGCCTCTGGCGATATTCTTTCGCACGACCCAAACACATACTGGTCGAGCATAATATCTCCAACAATTAAAAACTTCCTCAAGAATCCATACGTTTAGATATATATATAATAAAAACTCCCGCTACAAAGATCATGACGGCAATGGCACCGAAAACCACAGCCAAAAATGGCAAACTCTTTACGTGATCATCCAGCAATTTACCTGGCATATCCAGTAGCTGAATAACCGGCGTCTGCTGAGATAACAATAGCTTACTGGCTTCCAGGTTCTTTGTGACTTCTGCGTACAAAGTGGCCAGCACCGTCTTATCCCTTGTTGCAATTTCACCGGGAACGACTGCCGTTTTCAAGGCTGGGTTGATGTCAACTGCCTGTGTAGCTGCAGCAGTGTAAGATTTTCTGTTCAGGAGATACAATAGTGAATCTGAGCGGCGTTGCATTTGCCGGACATTGGCTTCCGCATTTCCCGTTTTGATATCCAGATAAAGATTCGCAGCTTCGGAGACAATTCGCTCAACCATCAGGCGGGAGAATAGACTATTGGAAGCTGTAACCTGAACCTTAATAATACTACCCTGTTTGCTGGTACGTTCTGTGACCAGGTATTTCTTGGTTATATCCTCGTATGCTACAGCAAGTACGCTATCCTGCAAAGGTGTTAAGTCGGTTCCTATGTTTGAATAATTGATATTGGCAAGCCTGGCTTTGTTCTTCCACTTTCTTTTTTTTCCACTGAAATCGAGGTAGAGATCAGCCAGTGTTAAGCCCCGAGTTGCCGGGTTCTCAGCAGCAGGGCTCAGCAATACTTTATACAAAACGGTTTTAGACTCCAGGATATTCAAAATGTTATCACCCGCAAAAAGGTTACCGCCAGATCCTAACCCGCCAACATTGAAGCCGAATTGAGAGGCCAGCCCCGCCAAGCCACCCATTCCTGATTTTTCTTCAAGAATAAAAGTAGTAGTCGCTATATACTTTGGCTTCTGAATGAAATAATACCCGGCGCCTAACAATGCTCCGACAAAAAAGAACAACACAAGTCGCCATTTCTGCTCTAATAGCTGCGCTAAAAATTGGGTTAGCTGCATGGATATTTCCTTTATGGAATAATATGGAGCCTTCTTTTCTGACATTTTATAAGTTTGGCATTTCCCAAATCAAATACAATTCAACAAAGCTTCGCCTCCTCAGTCACAGTATTTCTCTCCAACCAAGTGATAAAAAGCGAATGGTGCCCGTTCCGGCTATTTACGGAAAGGTCAGTTACCGTATGATCAATGCCGCAGCTGTTAGCAAAGCCGTCACCGCCGATATGATGATCCCCGCCCGCGCGAGATCGGCGCCATCACGCTTCGGCTTCTGCGGTACATATATGTTCGATCCGGGCGTAATCTTCGGATACTTCCTGAATATTCCTAATGGGCGCTCAATTTTCGCAGAACTTCCGTTGGCATAAATAACAAAGGCCCGGGAACGCTTACCCATCAGCGTTACCCCACCCGCGTCCGAAATATAATCCCGCATTGACTTCCCTTTCTCATACATAATGCTCAGGGGCTTGTATACTTCTCCGTCGATGCCAACCGTATTGTTAATACGGGGCACCACCAGTTCGTCATTGTCTTCGAGTGTAATGTCGTCTTCGCTGCCGGGATGTTTCAGTATAAAATCAAGATCGATGGCAACATCCCGCGTGCGTTTCACAACGGCTGAATCCTGTGTACTTGCAGTATCCTTGCGCAGCGTCATCAGCAATCTCTTTACCTGGCTGCTGTCTATTTCTTCTTTCACCTGGCGTACCAGTTTTGCGCCCCTGATATCGGCAGTGTACAGCAGTCCTCCTGATCGTTTGATCAGCGAACTCAGCCTTTCCTCGCGGCTCTGCAGTGTGTATACGGCCGGCATCAGCACTTCGCCGCTGATTTTTACACTGATCTGCCTGCGGTAAAAAGGATTCTCCTTTATGGTAATAATGTCAAAGGGCTGCAGCACAAGATCATTGGCCGCACCGGCAAGGTCCATATCATCGTCCACCTTTATCAATTCCACGATGGGTGTGCCCGGCTGGTTGATGCGGATGTCACGCTTCCGGCGCGATATCTCGATCCCTGCTCCGGTGGCATTCTGCGCAAAACCGCCAGCCTTCAGGATCAGGGCCTTTAAAGAAAGGCTGTCTTCATACCGGAAAATACCCGGGCTCCTTACCGCTCCGTTAATGGAAACGGTTGTGCTGTCTATCAGATCGAAAATAGATGCCACGTGAACACTATCGTCCTTCCGCAGGAAACTGCCCTGCGCCTCCCCCGCCAGGATGGGCTTGAGATCCAGATTGACGTATTCTTTGGTGAGATCGGGGCGTTTGCGCACCAGTATCGCCCTGCCTGCAAAAACGTCTTCCCTCAATCCCTGCGCTTTTTCTATTAATACTTTAATGGTCATGCCCTGCTCAAGTGCATAAGGGCCTGCCTTGAACACAGCACCACTGATAACAACGCGGTTCTGGTACCGGCTGATCAGTGAGTCTACAATAAACTCATCACCATTGCGAAGGGAAAAAAGGCCAAAAGAATCTACTGGTACATCCAGCACCTGCCGGTCGAGGTCGGCATACCGCTTGCCGGTAATGCGCCCACGGAAGGCCTTGCTCCGGAAACCACCGGCGAACTCAATGATATCGGATAAATGCTCGCTGGACTGAACTTCAAAAATACCCGGGCGATTCACCTGGCCATCGAGCGTCACCAGGTTTTTCGCAAAGGGCACGCGGATCACATCATTGTCTTCCAGTCTAACATTGGCCTGCTGCAGCCCTTTTGTAAGAAAATCATATAAGTCCGCTTTCAGGATCACGTTGTTGTTCCTGATCAGCTCAATGTTTCTGAAAGACCCGTTCTCCGCAGGTCCGCCACTTACGTAGAGTGCGTTGAAGAGGCTCGCCAGGGAAGGCAGTGTGTAGGTACCGGGGCGTTCAATTGCACCGATCAGCACCACTCTTATACTACGGATATTACCCAGGGACAATTGCAACTTTGTTTGCCCGTTCTGCAGACCGGGATAATATTTGGACAATCTTGTACGCAGCAACTGGGTAGCCGATTCGATGGTCATGCCGGCCACACCTACAACACCTGCATATTTAATATTGACAGAACCTTCGGGAGTAACTTTCAGCGTTTGCTGCGAAATATTGAGACCATATATGTTCAGCAACAATTCATCTTCCGGACCTATTACATAGCCCGCAGGTGTTGCCATTCGCAGGTTGGGTTCGAAACTGAGGTTTTCATTGGAGAATAATTCAGACCCGAAAATGCGGGTGTCTTTTTTTCTGAACCAATCCTCCCTGGAACCCGGACGGACCTGCTCATTTAGTTTCCGCTGGCCGCCGGGCCGGTAGGTGGCGGCCGTATCCGCATTGATCTCCCGGTCCAGCCCCAGTTCCTGGATCCTGAATTTGAGTTCGTTCACCTCCGAAGACGGCATTCCTCTTTGCAGAAGCTCTGCTTCTACCTCTTCGGGCTTAAGGCCACGGGCCCTTGCCTGCTGCACCATTTGCTGCAACTGTGCGTCAGAAATTTGAGAAGCGCGAACACGGCTGAGATCGGAGGGTATTTGTGAAAGGGCAGAAAGTGCAAAAAGGCTGAAAACCAGTACAAAAAAGGTCTTGCAAAGTTTCATAAACATGATTGGATGTTGACAGGATATAAGCATCTGGGGTTGCACGCACTTACAGATATTTATATGCCGCCGTTTTTTTGAGTGGGATAAGGTTCACGGCCTTTTGTTAAGAAAGCGCAAAGATAAAGACCATAGCCGAATTCTACGCATTTGAAAACAGTGTATATCTTGCATCCCATGCCCGTTGATCCATCGCCGCTGGTTTCTGTTGTACTCGCCAGTTATAACGGTGAACGCTTTCTGCGCGAACAGTTGGAAAGCATTTTACAGCAAACATATAAAAACCTGGAAATCATTGCAGTAGATGATTTTTCGACCGACAGCAGTGCAGAAATCCTGATGGAGTTTGCCCGGCGCGATCAACGTATACGATTTTTCCGTAATGAAAGCAATCTAGGTTATACGGCTAATTTCGAAAGAGGGCTCCGACTGGCAAAGGGGGATTTTATTGCTCCCTGCGACCAGGACGATTTATGGTTCCCGGGTAAGATCGCGCGACTGCTGGAAGCGATGGGAGGAACCGGGAATACGATTATTGAAGGTATTTCGCCCGGCGAAGGAGGGGCGGCCGGCACAGGTCCCGAACTGGTGTTTGCCGATTCGGAACTGATCGACGCAGCGGGTCGGTCACTGGGCGTGCGGCTCAGCGACCGGAAACAGATGCCGGGATTCGACGATCCGCTCACCTACGCCATTGGGGGCAGCGCACCCGGACATGGCATGCTGTTTCGCCGCGAGCTGCTCCAACGCTGCCTGCCCTTCCCGCCACATATTCCTTTCGATTACTGGCTCGGTTACATCGCCACCTGCCGGCAGCCCCTCGTTTATCTCGATGAAGTGCTGGTTTTATACCGGCAGCACAGTAACAACGTGTTCGGGTTAAGTGTGAAAGGGAAAAAGAGAAAGTCGGCAGCGCGCGCGTCCAACGAAGTACTGCGCAGGAAAATGCGCCTGCTCGCCGATGCCTGCCCGCTTGAGCTTCCCCAACGCAAGGTGTACGAGTCGCTGTGCCGCAGCTACAGCAGCTTTTCGCCGGCAAATAATTTCCGGCGCATGCTGCTGTTCTTCAGGCACCGCGATAAGCTGTTGCATTACAAAAAGAAGCCGGAGTGGCGCAAGTGGTTGTTCTGCTGGAAAACTTTTTTCATGTTGCAGTAGTGGCGAGCAGGAAATATCATTTGCAGCCGGCCCCACCCCTCAACGCAGCAGCCCGCTGGCATTACTCGCAAAGATCTTCACGGCAATGGCCAGCAGCACCACCCCAAAAAACTTGCGGATGGCCAGCAGCCCGTTCGGACCAATGAAACCGGCAATGCGGTCGAGCGACTTCAGCACAATGAATACAATGATGAGGTTCGCCACGATGGCCAGGGCAACCACCACCGAATCGTAGTTGGCTTTCAGTGAAATGATGGTGGTTAGCGTGCCCGAGCCGGCGATGAGCGGAAAAGCAATGGGTACCACGGTTCCCGATTTTGCATCGCCATCGCTTTTGAAAAATTCAATACCAAGCACCATTTCCAGCCCGAGTATAAAGATCACGATAGAACCGCCCACCGCAAAAGACCGCACATCAATACCCAGGACGTTCAGGAACTTTTCGCCAACCAGGAGAAACAATAACATCAGTCCACCCGAAATGAGGGTGGCTTTCGATTCATTGATGTTTCCCATTTTATGCTTCAGCGTAATGAGCAGCGGAATGGAACCCAGGATATCAATCACTGCAAAGAGGGTGAAGGTGACCGTTAGTAGTTCATCTGTATTGAATGTGCCCATGTTCTATTTTTTCATGGTGGATGGACGGTGCTGTTCGGGACTTCCTTCTATATTGGAAAGCATGCTGAACCCGTTGGTGGGTAGATCCAGTTTTGCCACCGACCCATAGTGCAGGGGAAACTGGCGGAAGGAGTCCACGAGGGCCGTGCCGGTAACGTACGACAAGATACTTCTTATTACACCGCCATGCGCCACGATCGCCGTGGGACCGCCATTTTCCAATACCTGCCGGCGGATGGCCTCATAGCGGTTTACCACACGCGCATACAACTGGCGATAGCTTTCCCCGCCGGGTACCAGCACTTCGGTGAAGTTTTCCATCCAGGGGTCCAGTTCAGCACGCGGAATCTCATCCCAGTGCCGCATTTCCCATTCGCCGCAATGCAGTTCCATGAGATCGTTGTGGTAGCTGACCTGCCGGCCATCCGCAATGGCTTCCGCCAACAGGCGGCAGCGGGTAAGCGGACTGGAATAAATGTCCTGCCACCGGTCTGGTAAACAATTGCGAATGATAGCCCATTCATCGGCAAAACTTTCCGCCAGTTGCAGGTCGGTTTGTCCGTAACAAATGCCTTTGTCTACCGCGGGTTTTGTATGGCGAATAAGATAAATTTCCATGCCGACAATATTATACAATATAACGCCAAAGGATAAGCGCAGCCAGGTAAAAAACGATTTCGGTCAGTTGCTGTACGGCGCCGAGGCAATCGCCCGAGTACCCGCCAATGCGCGCCCGGAACCAGTTGCTCATTTGCCAGGCCGCCAGCAACATGGGCGGCAGCACCAGCAGGAACCAGGGCGGCAAAAAAAGCAGGGGCCACACCGCAAAAGCGCCGCCCAGCAGCAAAGGCATCGCTCCGGGCTTTTCGGTAGCCATGGGTTTGGACTTTCCCTCGCCGCTTACATAATCGAGCCGCTGCATCACCACCGTGCCCATCCACCTGCTGCAGCCATGGGCGGCAAGCGCCAGCAGCACAAAGGTTTTATAGTTGAGCAGCGGATTCAGTGATGGACGCAGGCCCGCCGGCGCATAACCCGGGAGTTCGCGCAGCAATAAGAATTTTGTAGCAAGAATACCTATGAGCCCAATAGTACCGTATGTACCCAGCCTGCTGTCTTTCATGATGCGAAGCACCTGCTCCTTGTCGTACCCACCTCCGAAAGCATCGCAGGTATCGGCCCAGCCATCTTCATGAAAAGCGCCGGTGATATAAATGGTGGCCAGCATATATGCCAGTATGGCCAGTTCTGTGCCAAGCCATTTACTGCAAATCAAATAGGCCAGCACGCCCAGGGCCGCAACAATTTGTCCCACCAATGGCAGGTAACGCACACTGGCCTGCAGGTAAGACGGCTGGAACCGGTAATGTGCCGGCACCTGTATGCGGGTAAGGAACTGCAGGGCGGTGAGGAAGTAGTTGTATTCGTTGCGGAACATTTGAGGAAGGTCTGGGGTTTGGAGTTTGGGGTTTGGGGTTGGTTGTATGGTTTGGGGTTTGGGGTTTGGGCGGTTGATGGATACCGTTAGCTTCGGCGTTTAGGGAAGGCCGTTAGCGGGGCCCTGTGCCTGATCTTTTCTCCATTCGATCAAACGCGGAAAAGCAATTCGGAACCAGGCGGTATAGACTTCGGGATGCGATTGCAGGTGGGCGCTGATATCTTCAACAGAACGCCAGGCCCAGTCCGACACCTCTTCGGGATCGGGATGCGGCCGGCCGTTGAATACGCCGGTGAACACATGGTCGTATTCGTGCTCGGTGAGACCGTTGCCGAAAGCCGCTTCGTAAATGAACTGGAAGGCCGGTTGCAGGGACACGGTGAAGCCCATCTCTTCCTGCAGGCGGCGGGCCGCGGCGTCGGCCACCGGCTCACCCGGAAACGGGTGACTGCAGCAGGCATTGGTCCAGAGGCCACCGCTGTGGTATTTGCCGGGCGCCCGCTGCTGCAGCAGCATTTCGCCTGCATCGTTGTATATAAAAACACTGAAAGCCCGGTGCAGCAGTGCCTGCCGATGGGCTTCCAGTTTTTCCATGGTACCGATGGGGTTGTCCATCCTGTCCACGAGTACGATATGTGCCGGTGCTTTTTCCATGTTTCAGAAGCGCACCAAAGATGTGGAATATTTCCTAATGCCGGGCAACCTGGGCCTTGAGCAGTTTGCGCGCAAAGTGGATGCGGCTCTTGATGGTGCCCAGAGGTTCGTTCAGCATGTCGGCAATTTCGTGGTATTTGTACCCGTCGAAATAGAGCAGGAAAGGGTTCCGGAAAATCTCGGGCAGCTTGTGAATCGCTTCCTGGATCTCCTTCATATTGAGCGTGGCTTCGGCGGTATTGGCGGTAACGGCCTGGCTGTTGTTCAGCAGGAAATCGTTGGCGCTGTTGTCAAAAATGGTCTGCTGTTTGGCCTTCCTGCGGTAATTATTAATGAAAATATTCCGCATGATGGTGTAGAGCCAGGCTTTGATATTAGTGCCTACATTGTATTTCTCACGGTTAGCGATGGCCCGGTACATGGTTTCCTGGAAAAGGTCCTGTGCCGCCTCATTGTCACGGGTGAGGGTAATAGCAAATGGCCTGAGGAATTCCGCGTTATTGACCAACATCTCATTAAAATCGACATTCGACATGGTCCTTATTTTAATAGTTGTATGTACAAATTTAATCGTTTAAACAATCCCTTCCTGTTAAAGTTTGAACATCAGCGAAGAGAGGCGATGAAGTCCTGCAGTCCGGTTATAGACAGTATGCAGGACAGTTTTTCCGGCATGGCTTGTCCATGCAGCGGGGCCGTCAGACCAGAGATAACCAGGGGGTGCGCTCCACAGCGGATTTTATAAGAAGCCAGGAATCTTTTTTTACTAATATCCGGCTCCTCCGCAGAGAGGTGGGTAAACAGGCAATTCGGTTTTTTCAGGTTGGCAACGAATTCAAGGTCTTTCAACGGAACACTGGCACCCAGGTAAAGGATCGAAATACCATGGCTCTTCATGAGGTAGGATGCAAATAGCAGACCGGTTTCGTGGTACTCCCCTTCTGGCAGGAAAAGGAGGATGGTTTGGTGAATACGGGCAGCCGGATCGGCTTCTTCCAGGCCCCGGACCAGTTTGCGTCTGACAGATTGGCCGACCAGCAAATCCTGGGCAGGCTGCAACCTGTTTCTCCCCCACAAGTTCCCGATTTTGTGAAGAAAGGGCCCGATGAGCTGTGTTATAGTTTTGTCAATTCCCTTTTCTGCCGTTTCGTGATCCAGGATCCCGTCGAAGCCCGGCACATCAAGGCGGCTCATGGCTTTGAGCAATTCGTTCACCTGCCTTTCCTGGCATGCTTCCCTGGTGCTGAGACCAGCCAGTCTTTCTTCCACTTCTTCCTTTTGCATGCGATCGATGTGTGAAATGCGGTAGCCGTATTTGTGAAGCAGGGAAATGTCGAGAATGGTAGCCAGTTCCTCGCTGGTGTAGCTACGGAAATTGGCGGCGGTACGGTTGGGGCGGAGAAAATGATAGCGCTGTTCCCAGATCCGGATGGTATGGGCCTTCACCCCCGACAGGTGTTCAAATTCCCGGATGGAAAAAGCGGCCATGGCGTTGCGCTGTTTAATAAGGAATCAAAAATAGTAAACGAGCGGAAGGGATAAAAGGTTGGGTAAAGGGGAATGGGCAGAAACCGGCGCTGGCCGTCGGGTTGGCAATCGTTGGCGTGGGCGCTTTCGCTAGGCGGAAGCCAGCGTGGGGTTGAGGATTTTGCCGCTGTCGAGGAGCTGGTTCAGCGCGGGCATGAGGTGTTTGCCGTTGCGGAGGGCATCGATGTGGCGCTGGTGATGACAGTCGGTGCCCAGGAAGGAGATGAGTTTTTGTTTGACCAGGTGGGCGGCGAGTTCGGCGGGTTGTTTGCCGTAATAACCGGTGAGGGAATTGAGGTTGAGCTGAAGGAGAACGCCGAGACTGATGATTTCAGCAAACACCTGCTTTTGTGCAGCAAGATAAGTGTAGCGCTCGGGATGCGCCAGTATGGGTTGATAACCCTGCACCTGGAGGTTGAAGAAGATCTCCTTCCAGTCGAAGGGCATGGCCACGAAGGAAAACTCCACCAGCACATAATTGCCCGAAATGCAACGCAATGCTGCTTTTTCATGCAGCAGGCGGGAAAAATGGTCGTCCATCATGTACTCGGCCGCTGCTTTCAAACGCGGGCCGCCCGCAGCTACCAGCGACTCTTGTGCCGCTTCAATGCTGGCGTCGTTGTTGGGATAGAGGTCGCGGATCACATGCGGCGTGGTGATGAACCGCTGCAGCCCGAGCGATTGCAACCCGCTCACCAGGCTAATGGAAGCCGCAGGGTCGGGTGCGCCGTCGTCAATACCCGGCAGCAGGTGCGAATGCATGTCGCAGTCCAGCGCCGAAAGATCGGTTTCAACGGTTTTGGAGGAAAAGAAAAATCGCATGAGTTTTTCTTACCGTATGGAAACGGCCTGGCCTTTTTCAAATTGTGCATAGACCCCGCGGATCCCTTCTTCCAGTTCAATGGATGCTTTCCATCCCAGGCCATGCAGTTTGGATACGTCCATGAGTTTGCGCAGCGTGCCGTCGGGTTTGGAAAGGTCGTGCAGGATCTCTCCTTCGTATCCCACGATCTTTTTCACCAGCAGGGCCAGGTCTTTGATGCTGATGTCGTGCCCCACGCCAATGTTCACCAGTCCGGCTTCGTTGTAGTTTTCCATGAGGAAATAACAGGCGTCGGCCAGGTCGTCGGCATGCAGGAATTCGCGCAGCGGGCTGCCCGTGCCCCACATGGTTACGGTGGGCTGGTTGCTGATCTTCGCTTCGTGGAACTTGCGGATCAGTGCCGGCAGCACGTGTGAATTATTGAGATCGTAGTTGTCGTTGGGGCCATAGAGATTGGTGGGCATGGCGCTGATGAAATGGCAACCATACTGGGCGCGGTAAGCGTCGCAGAGTTTGATGCCGGCGATCTTGGCGATGGCGTAGGGTTCGTTGGTGGGCTCAAGGAGTCCGGTGAGCAGGTACTCTTCCTTAAGCGGCTGGGGCGCCATTTTTGGATAGATGCAGGAAGATCCCAGGAAGAGCAGTTTTTTCACCCCGCTGCGATAAGACTGGTGGATCACATTGTTCTGGATCATCAGGTTATCGTAGAGAAATTCGCCGCGATACATATTATTGGCCTGGATGCCGCCCACTTTGGCGGCGGCGAGGAATACGTAGTCTGGTTTTTCCGCGGCAAAAAAATCGGTCACGGCCTGCTGGTTGCGCAGGTCGAGTTCTTTGGAGCTGCGGGTTACGAAATTGGTATAACCCGCTTTTTCGAGCCGGCGCAGAATGGCCGATCCCACCATACCGCGGTGACCGGCGATGTATATTTTAGCTTCTTTTTCCATTTGATTTGATTGCGGGAACGCCGGCGTCCGTGGTACGCAACGCGGCGTCCTCGTTTTCTATTCGAACTGGTTCTTCACGTAATAGCCGCTCTCGGCCAGGAGTTTTTCCTTGCGGAAAATTTCCACGTCGGCCGCCACCATTTCTTTCACCAGCCCCGCGAGGTCGTATTGGGGTTTCCAGCCCAGCTTGGTTTGTGCTTTGGTAGGATCGCCGATGAGCAGTTCCACTTCGGTGGGACGGTAGTAGCGCGGATCAACGGCCACCACTTCCCTGCCGATGGGCAGCTGGAAATCGGGATGGTTGCAGGCGCTGACGGTGGCCACTTCTTTTTCCTCACTGCCACTGAAACTGAGTTCGATGCCCAGTTCGGCGAAGGCCATGCGCACGAAGTCGCGCACAGGAGTGGTGATGCCGGTGGCGATCACAAAATCTTCGGGTTTATCCTGCTGAAGGATGCGCCACATCGCTTCCACGTAATCTTTGGCATGGCCCCAGTCGCGCTGTGCGTTAAGGTTACCCAGGTAGAGTTTTTCCTGCAGGCCGAGTGCTATTTTGGCGGTGGCGCGGGTTATCTTGCGGGTCACAAAGGTTTCGCCTCTGAGCGGTGATTCGTGGTTGAAGAGAATGCCGTTGCAGGCGAACATATTGTAGGCTTCGCGGTAGTTCACGGTGATCCAGTAGGCGTAGAGTTTGGCCACGGCATAGGGACTGCGCGGATAGAAGGGCGTGGTTTCGCTCTGGGGAACGGCCTGCACCAGTCCGTACAACTCGGAGGTGGACGCCTGGTAGATCTTGGTTTTTTGCGTCATGCCCAGGAGCCGCACGGCTTCCAGGATGCGGAGGGTGCCGATGCCGTCGGCGTTGGCGGTGTATTCGGGTTCTTCGAAGCTCACGTGCACATGGCTCATGGCCGCGAGGTTATAGATCTCGTCGGGCTGGGTTTCCTGGATGATGCGGATGAGGTTGGTGCTGTCGGTGAGGTCGCCGTAATGCAGTTTAAGCCGTACGTTTTTTTCGTGCGGATCCTGGTAAAGGTGATCGATCCGGTCGGTATTGAACAGGGAGGCGCGGCGTTTGATGCCGTGCACCATATAACCTTTTTCGAGTAAAAGTTCGGTAAGATAGGCACCATCCTGCCCGGTGATGCCAGTGATAAGGGCGGTTTTTGACATTTAAGAATGAATTAAAAATTGGCCAAATTTACTTAGAGGTTTTAATGGAATGGTGAAAAAGTATGGCTTCAATCCATTTTCAGCCCATGCGCGCCTGTCTTCCTGGTTGGCTCTGATCCGGTTTTTCCAGGACGCATTGCTGACCCCGCCAGTCCTCATTTTTACCAGTATTTCAGGAACATAAGCGGCTGGCTGCCGGTATTTTAGCAGGAAACGGAGCATCAGCTCATAATCTGCGGCAGACCGGAAACCGGTATTGAACAAACCAAATTTTTCATACAAACTTTTCCTCACAAAAAAGCTTGGATGCGGAGGCATCCACCCGTAATAGAATTTTTTTTGTCTGTATTCACCTGCTTTCCAGTATCGCCTTATTTTCTCCGGATTTTTTTCATCCACATAAACTAGGTCCCCATACACACACATGACCGCAGGATCTGAAAAGCGTTGCATCACTGTTTCAATCACTGCATTGTTCGCATAATAATCATCTCCATTCAGTATGCCCACTACATCACCGTCGGCATGCCCGATCCCTTTGTTCATGGCATCGTATATACCCTTGTCTGGTTCGCTGACTATTTTGGAAATATGGGTGAATTGTTCTGCAAGGGCCACGGTATTGTCGGTAGAAGCGCCATCTATCAGGATATGTTTCAGGTGCGGATAGGTTTGATTTGCAACACTTTGTAAAGTGTCCACTATAGTTCGTTCACAATTGTAAGTAGCAGTTATAATTGAAATCGAAAGCATCATTGACTATTTGGTAATCTGCCGGGTTTTCTTCAGTGTTGCCGGGTTTCCCGAGTAAATGCCATAGGCTTCCAGCAGCTTAACGCCTACCGAACCCGTAGTAAGAACTGAATGGCTCCGGCAAACAGCGCCAGGAGTTACAACTGATTTTGCGCAAATCCAGACGCCATCTTCCAACACGATTTTTTTTACTGAAAGGTCAAAGGTTTCACTGGTGAAATCATGATTGCCTGTAAGCAACATGGCTCCCTGCGACAAACAGCAATTACTACCTATAATAACATCCGTCAGGTTATCGATCCACACATCTTCTCCAATCCAGGTATTTTTGCCAACGGTAAGCTTCCAGGGATATTTAACACTTACGCCCGGCTTTATTCTTACATTGTTTCCGATTTTCGCGCCAAATAATCGCAGAAAACCCACTCTCACACTGGAAGAAGCTACCAATGAGCCTTTCAGAAAAAAAACATTGATATAGTACCAAATAGATTGCTTCAGAAAAGAAGCTCCTATTTCCTTTTTAAACCATTCGTTATTGTATTTGGCAAGATCTGTTTTCATCTTTGAACAACTGTAAATAGTTTTCGAGGTAATTGGCTGACTTCATATATTCTTCTGCAGCCTGCAAAGCGCCAGCACTCCATTTGTCATATTCTTTCTGATCCATCGATAGCAGGCTTGAAATAGCAAGTTGGAATGGTTCCGATTGTAACGGCAAATCCCAACCAGCCTTTCTGGCCTCCAGTTTTACCCACGGAGTTCTGTCGCTGATCAGAACAGGTCTTCCCTCAGCCAGCGACTCAAATATAACATGTCCAAAATTCTCGCCCAAGGTTGGCATTGCAAGTGCATGGAACCCTGAAAACATGCTGGGTATATCACCACCTGCAATAGGCCCATGGTATTGCACTTTTATGGAGACTGGCAACTTTTGGATCAGACGTTTTATCTCATGCCAGTATACTTCCTGTTCAATGGGGCCGAAAATATCCAGTTCAATGCGTTCATTGTTGTTAAAGCTTCCCAGAACCTTTATCAGGAAGTCGAGCCCCTTTGTAGGGTGTATACGTGCTATGTGAACCAGCTTAAGAAAACCTTTCTGCTTTACAACAGGAGTTCCCCGATCCGTGCCCTGCCTGGGAATGTTCTGAGCGCAATAGACTTGAGACTGACTGAACCACTTTTTTATATCTCCGGCCTCTTTGCTGTTGGTCGCATGAAATACTATATCCTTATGAAAACTAAGCAATTTGAAAAGATGCAGGAACACTTTTTTCTTTGCCGATTTCAAACCAAGAGCACCTGGATGAAGCATCCCTCTTGGTGCAAGCACCAGCCTTACCGGCAACTTCAACTTACGCAATGCAAAGCTGGGAAGGATCGAATAGCTGAAGGAGAACATACTGTTCAAATAAACAGCTGAAGGATTGACCTCGGAAACCAGGTCTTTGATCGTTCTGAATGTTCGGGTAGCAGCCGACTGGTAAATCACCTTCTCCCCATAAGGACCAGCCACCCATTTGTCGAAAGCAGCTACACTCAGCGGTGCTTCATCACCGAGATCATTGTTACCTGTCACAACAAATATCTCAAAAAACGGTTGCAGCAACCGGACCAGATTGATACAAGACTGAACAGGCCCCCCAGCCTTGAATGCCGGATAATACCAGTCAATAAATATCAGCAGCCTGGGTTTGGTGTTCATCATTTTTGTAGGAGGATTCCGGTTGCAAATCCATCCAACGATATCCGCGCGAAGTACATATTCGAAACTCCGGATGGAAGATGGCTATAACGTGCTGGCATTGCATGATATGTCTGCGAGATCATTTCTTCCAAAAAGGCATTTTTATCATCAACATTCACAAAGGTATCGGGATGCGGCGATATAGCCTTACAGTCGGGATCGCTGCTGTCAAAGCACTGTGAGCTCAGTCCTACGAAAGCAATCTTTCCTTTCCGTACACCCGAGATAGCACCTAGGGGAGCTTTCTTATAATACATATTTGCGTTCCATAACAAGAACTGCAACCCGGGGTTATCTGCTGATACTTCGATGCCACCTTGTATGTACATATTCAACAGGGAAACTTTGCCTTTAAACTCTCCAATCTTAATGATCGGTAAACTGTCTTTTTTTGTAGGCGCCATCTTACTGCCGTCAATGGTAACATTTCCAACCCCTTTCAGATTCACTGGCGCGGGATTGCCACCTTCCCACCAGCAGTCTTTCGCAACAAAGGATCCATTGTTACGGACCGTCAACCCTGCGTAGCTTCCGCCAAAGCAATATAAGGTAGATGTGCCGGCACCTCGGACAAGTTCTTTTCCTCCTGAAACGATATTTCCGTCTGAAAAGAATGAATTGTTCTTTTCTACAATCATATAGTCAAGGCCTTGCATTGCAAGAGAAGTGTCAGCCAGTGCATAAAGTTGGTCCACCAGCAGCCGGGCCTGTTGCTGATCTATACCCTCAGCAAGAATAGCGGTAAAGCCTTTGCCTTTAGGCGCGCTTAGTTGCAAATCGCGGATCTGCACCGTACTGGGACCCTTTATATGGAAAAGCGCATTCCCTCTAAATCCTTTGGGATCAGCAGAAATAACTGTAGAATATCGCATCCCGTCTCCTACCATTTGTATATCAGCCCCTGCAGGAATAGTGACTGTTTTTCCTATATAGTACTGGCCATAGCCGAAATGAATTAAAGGTCTCTGACCTTTTAATGCCGCTGCCTGGTTTACTATTTCCTGCAAGCCTTCTGCTGTTATGTCTTTCGCAACTTCAAAAACTTTCCTATCCTTTCTTACTGGCAAACCGGGCATTGCGGCCAGATAAGCATCGGAGTTCATCGAAGGTTTTTGTCCGTTTTTGTCTTCAATAATATATCTCTGTATAGATCTGCCGCGTACCCAATAAGGTTCTTTATACTCAAACTGGTTCTTATAGGACAATATGGTAAGATTTGTTTTTGCCCAGGTTGTATATGCTACTGTATTGGGCCGCTTCACATAAGGGATATTCAATTTGAACGTGGTCTCGGGCTTATCATACGTATCAGATTCATTTTTATCAAACCGGTTTCCTATAAGAAACAATTTCCCCGAATGCAGATAGGTAATCGGGAGAGTAGTAGGTTTGTAAACCTGGTTGTTCTGGAATATTCTTACAAATGGATTGGAACTGGCGCTTGTATCGTATGAGAATTTTTCAGCCTTGTTGGAAAAACATCCTCTAACTGAATTATAGTATCCATTATCGTTGAAAATATCCGAACTACGGGATCCTTCAAAATAGGAATAATATAAATGATAATTCCCCCTGTAACAATCTACCCCTTTATTACAATTAAGGAATCTGCAATACCATATCCAATAATCCAACGCATTTGCACCCCGAATCCTTATCCCGGCTTCTGAACAATTCGAGAACAGGCATCTGCTGATCTTAATTTCGGAATCGTTCCACTTATAGCCACCTCCCAGGCCTACCGCTAGATTTTTGAAATAACAATCAGATACTTCGATGTTTAGTGCAGCAAAGCTTCTGCTGTCGCTGGTTTTCCACTTGTTCATCCAGTGAATGCCCAGGCCCTCTAGCTGCCTTGTATTATTGCCTTCAAATGTTAACCGGGAAATTTTGTAGTAAGCGGAACCATTTGTCCAAAGCATTGTATCCACTGCATCCCCCTTCCATTCCAGTATTGTCGACCCAGGATCTTCTCCGATTATTTGAATACCTATTTTGCCGCGCAAAATCAGAGTAGATTTTATAACATACCTGCCTGCGGGAATATAGATTGTAGTATACCCGGACGATCCTGTATTAAATTTTGCGGGAGAACAACTCAGGCTATCGAGGGCCAATTGGAAAGCCCTTGAATCGTCTGTTTTCCCATCGCCCCTGGCCCCAAAGCGGGTTTTGATATTTGCCCATGATGTCATAGCACCGCTGAATTCATCCACCTGTGCATAGGAGCACACGCTGAAAAGAATACCAGCAAGTATTACCAGCAACAGTTTCTTATACATTCAACCGTTTTTTAGCAACTCCTGGTAAAGCCGAAAATACTGCTCTGAAATTTGACAAGAATCGTAGTGTTTTACATTCATATAACCATTACTTACAAGCGACTCCCGAAGCTGATGGTTATGAATTGCGTTCAAGATCCCCCCCCTAATGGACTCCACATCTTCCGGTGTCACCAGGATCGCAGATCCTCCCGCTACATCCTTCATGGGAGAAATATCACTGGTTACAACAATCCTGCCCGTTTTCTGCGCTTCCAGGATGGGAAGCCCGAATCCTTCATATAAACTGGGATACAGTAAGATATCTGCCTCTTTATAAGATGCTACTATTTCCTCGTCCGAAATACCCTGTTTTTGAAAAAAAACGATATTGTTGGCATGCAACAGGTCTTTTTGGTGATCACTCAACGGTCCAATAATCACGAGCCTGCAGGGAACATCTTTCAAAGCAATGACTGACCGCTCAAGATTTTTGTTTTGCTTGGTACCGACAAACAATATTTCTGGCTTATCTATATTGAATGGCTTATCGGTTTTTTGAAAACGATCGCTTACAGCATTTGGGATCACCCGTATCTTGTCAGGGCTGCATCCACTGAGGCGAACAATCTCTTCTTTGCTTTTTACTGAAATGGTTGTAACTGCTGCAGCCCTCCGTATAGGCAGCGTGAGCCAGTATTTTTTCATAACCCATTTCTTCCACCCGCTGGCGCCATTCATAAACACACAGTCATGAATAGTCAATACAGCCCTATTCTTCTTTTTCAGGAACAGGATGGCATAATGAACATCGCCGGTAACGTGACAGATATCCGCCGATATACTCCGGAGATACCTCGCATTTGCAGCTATTTCTCGAAAACCCAGACGCCTGTATTTCAGTTCTGTTGTTACCAGCCGGGACTTCTCTTGCAGGAAAGGAATTAGGGTAAGGAAAACATTCTCAATACTAAAGCTCCTATTGTCCGGCTTCCGGAAAATTAGACACAGTTTCATATCTTTTCAACCTTTGTGAACCCCCGCGTAGTTGGCCGAACCAGTCGGGTTTAACTTTCATAAAAAGCCATATAAAAAATCCGCCTTTAAAAATTGAATTCAAAATTTGCAAAGTATCTGTTTCGGCAGAATAGGTCAGTTGATAAAAAACAACCGGGATCCAAAAGATCAAAAACGGTGCCTTTCGGCTGGCATTAAACATGGTCAGGTAGGCCAGCCTGATAAACCATCCAAGCACAAACATAAATACGATTCCGCCATCTCTGCCAAAGCTCCCCCAACCTTCTCCGAGTGGTCCCACATTTGTTGAAAATCCTGAAATCCGGATGCCAGCATAATGCAACATATTAAACTTACCACCAGCTTCTGGTTTATCCGGCCAAAAAACGCGGGGAACAATGGAGGCGGCCAGCACTTTCAATAAGCGGTCTCCGTTATCAAACTGCTGCCGGGCCGGGATCCTTTTTTGAACAAGTGATATATTAAGCCCCTGGTTTGTCCTGGTATATACAGGAAAAAATTCATCCCTGTCGAATAGCCCCTCTCCCGTTTTCAGGTTGTCAATATACAGTCGTATAAACAAAGCTGCCTTATTGCCCTTATAGTTCGAATGCCATGTATACTGCCTGTAGGTTCCTTTTGTGTTTTGCAGCACCAGGAAGAAAAGTATGGCCACAATAAAAATGGAAGCTTTTTTTAACAGGGATACTTTGTTGCCCAGGAAGAAATAGGAAAATAATGTTATGCCCATGTAAGCTACTATTGTAAACATACCGCTAGCGAGGGCATTCCCAAAGATGAACAGGGAGAAGACCAGTAATATTGTCAGCCTTGAAACAGAGGCGGGCGAGTAATACACATACAGAAAGCCGGCGAAGGTACTAAAGAAGAACAGTACACCCACAAATCTCAAACCGGCAGGTAATATTTTAAACAGGAGAAATAGCATTATGCCTCCTACCATTATTTTCAAGCCAAGCTGCTTAATATCGGTCTCGCTGTTTTTGATATCGTCAACTGCTTCAAATAGTTTTGGCCCATTGTCATCGATCTGACTTTTTTGAGGTAGTGGCCAGCAAATCGCTACAGCGAAAGCTGCAATAGCAGGCAATACAAAGGAAAAATAGGTAACTTCCGGCACAGCCATGACCTTTCCAAAAATAAATGCCAGGTGATTGTCCCGAGAATAATACTTATACCCAATCAGAGGCATCAAAAGACAGGTAAAAGAATAAAAAAGCACGATTGACTCTCTCAAAACAAGACCTTTTCCCAACTTATCTAATACTGCCAGTAATGCAATGCAGAAGAATAACAGGCTTAGCCCCCTGTACATATCTGTTATCAGAGAGAGAGCCATGATAGTCAAAAAGCAAACCGGAAAAAATAATCTTGAGTATCTGATCGCTATACTTTTTTATGGTTCACTAAAATATCTTCCAGGATTGTTACTATCTGCCGCATGTCAAATTTTCTGATCAAACTGTAGGAATAGTTTCCGGCAGTTTTCCTTTCAACGGGATCGCGTTTCAATTTTAAAATGTAATCTCTCGCAGCCGTCACATCTCCGGGACTAATCACGATACCGTTCCTATGCTGCTCTATTAAATCGATTGCGCCTCCAACCTTATCAGTGGCTATTACCGGCAATCTGCAAGCCATCGCTTCGTTAACAGCAAGTCCCCAGGTTTCACCAGGGCCAATCGAAGGCAGGATGAAAAGGTCTGCCGATTTATACAGGGAAGGCATAGATCCCTGGTTTTGAAAAGGCAAAAATACTATATTGAGGTCATTGCCGGCCGCCTTCTTCAGTTCTGGCTCCAGCGCCCCATTGCCGACCATTAAAAATTTGATGCCGGGCTCAGACCTCAGTGATCTGGCAAGGCCGATGATAAATCCCGGAGCCTTTTTCTTTTCAAATTTGCCGGCATATAGTATCAGGAAGTCATTTTCATCAGCACCTGCAGCCTTCCGGAAATCTTGTATCGCCAAAGTATCCTCGCCTGTCTCGAACCTATGAGTATCAACTGAATGATGAGCAATCCGTATCTGGGCTTCCCTCAATCCATGTTTCAGGAAATAGTCCTTGTTATTTGTGCCAACTGCAAGCGCATAGTCAATATTCCTGAATACCCACTTCAAAGCTAACCGCCTTGTCAGGGTCCTGATCCCGGGCTTTTCGTCCAACAAAGTGGAATCACCCCGAAAAAGAATTGGTATTTTCCCCCTGAAAGAGCGCATCAGTTCCAGGTGGCTTTTGAAATTCCATCCAAAAACCAGCAAAAAATCCGGAGCCCATGTATTAACCCGCGCGATCAGTTCAGGGTTAACAATTCCCAAAAAGCTTCTTGTCCCGGGCTTTGCTGATACATTCGGGACAAACTCATACTCATATCCTTCCAGCAAGGGAATATCCCATTCAATCGTCTTCCCAAAACCCGGATCATAAATCGCTTTTTGATTTGCCTGGGATAAAGTATAGAAAACCTTGGGTTGAATTACGTGGGATTCATTCAACAGTCTGAACCAGGGGGCATTGTACTGGATGGGGTGAGTAGTGATAATTGCCAGCCGGTGCTTCATTCCTTTTAGGATCGGTTTATCGAAAATTCTTTTCTGGTTAAAGCATCCAAATGCCTTTTTCTCAGTAAATTCTTTAGGAACCGTTTAACAATATTCCCTTTCAGATGCTCCTTGATTGCCGAAATATTATCGCCATGCGTAACATAAATGACTGCATAAAAGGGTACGGGTTTCAACTCCTCATTGTGTTCCATTTTCATTCTCCCTCGTATCCATCCATGATCAGTGAACAAATTATACGACTCCCAGTTCTCCTCTTTGAAACTGGGAATTGAAACCAGGCTTGAATGAAGAATATGGGTACTCCCATTTATGGCATTCATCATTGCAGGCTGCCGGATGAGATAATCTGATCCTTCTTCATAAAAATATCCTTTGTCGATGTACCATCCCTTACTGTCGTCTTTTGCTTTCTGCGTTTCCACAAAGTCAACCAGTTTATTTGAGATCAGATCATCTGAATCAACTGCCATTATAAAATCGCATCCTTCCTCTTTTGCAATTTTGGCTGCATAAGCAAGTTTTCTTCCCTTATCCCATCTGCGTACAACAAGCTTTTCTGACGAGAACCGCTTAATAAGATCCTTATAATGTGGCACTTCTTCCAGGCTGAGCTTAGGAAAAGGAAACTGAATCATCCGTACCCGCTGGTCTGCAACTTCAAATGTCGGCAGATCAGTATAAACAACAATGACCCTGAAATTCGGGTTGGTCTGCTGCAGTAAACAAAATATGGTTTGTTGAAGCAAGCCGTTATCTTTCGTCCAGTTTTTCGTTTCGGATGCGGGCTTGAAGGGAACTATAAAACCGATCATCTTATTGTTGTCTTATAAAGAGATAAGTTTCGTTTATAACCGATGCGGGTGCATACGGAAAGTGGCCGATAAACTTCAGCAACTTCCATTTTTTCCGATCCATCAGCTCCGGGAAAGGCGCCAGGTATTCCTTTCTTTCTGCATTATCCAGCAGAAGTGCCCCGCCTATCTTAATCTTTTTCATTCCATGTTGTATGCATGCCGTTCTAACTCTTCCGTCCACTACCAATAGATCGATTGAAGCATCCGGATATTCATCAACAATCCTTACGTATTGTTCAAAGCTGAGCCCCGCATATTCTGAACGACTGGATATATAATCCAATGGATTGGAAATTTTCTTCACCGAAAACTCCGGGTCCTCGTGTGGAGTTACCAGTTGGTACCTGATATTCGTTCTTCCACCTCCCGACAACGACTGGGAAGCAATATTAAACCATTTGGTATCATGCTCGACAGAGTGAATGTGTTTTACCCTGTTGGAGAAAAAGATGGTGGAACCTCCTGATCCATACTCAAATACATTCATGTCGCTATTAATATTTTCTCTGAGATAATCTATTGCTCCAAAAACGAGCCATGGTATCTCATAATGAACGGTTCCAAATTCCGTGTTGCGAAATTTCCACCATGTTGAAAAATAGCTCCAGTCTTTAAAAACAGAAAGTATTCCACCACCCTTTCCGAATATCTTGAGAGAGCTGACGCCATAAACCAGAAAATCTCTTAGAAGGTTCCTTCTTATTTTCTTTTCCATTTCTGCTATGTTATTGAGGAAAACAAAAACTAACTGAATATTTCATCCAAATGAGAGGCTAATACTTTCGTCACCGACTCAGCCGAATATTTGCGGAATGCCTGAGAATTGATTTGAGCCGCCTCGAAGCTTTTCATAAAGGTCACAAAATCACCATATTTGCCAGCAAACTCCTTTTTTATCATTTCCAATCCATTCAATCCATCAAATGGCAGCACAATACCAATATTTGCTTCCCGGACAACTTCGATAGCAGTGCTTTGGGCGTGCAAAACGGCATAAATTGGCTTGCCTGCAAGAACGGCCTGGTAAACTTTGGAGGGTGTATAGTGCGGCTCCGTGCTACCCAATATAAACACACCTGAGGCATTATCCAGGTGCACCAATACGTCGAGGTAAGGGATGCGTTGCGCATATTCAAAAATAACTTCGTTCCAAAGTCCGTATTTTTCAGCATAGGGCCGTATGGTGAAGCTCGATGGGTCGTTTGCAAGCCTTCCCGTTCCGATAAAATGAATCTCCAGGTCTTTAAAAAAATAACGGTTTGAGGCTATGGCTTCAAAAATGGCTTCCAGCGGCTTATAAGCATTCGGCAACATGGCCCCGGCATATACCATCTGTATCTTGTCTGTTTTTTTTTTAAACAGGTAAGGCTGCAAATTCATTTTGCTAACCTTTTCATGATCAGCCTGTTCCCCTCCATAAGGCATTGCACAAAAGATACAGGTTGCGGCCAGGTTTCTATTCCTTTCTAATACGCCCTTATAGTAACCTTCTGCGACCCCGGAAATGAGAGAAGCCTTTTTAACTGCAATTGGCTCCAGAAAAGCAGACAACTTGGTACTCCACCAGTGCCTGGAAAACACTTTGTCGCTACCCGCAAATTCATGCACCCAGGGATCAATGTAATCGATGCCGTATTTCACGCCAGTGGATGAATGTAGCAATCTGCCTAATAGTGCTGCATAAAAAGAGGGAATCGGAATAAATAAAAAATCAATCCTTTCCTGCCGAATAAGCTGTTTGGCTTTGCGATAAATACTAAAAAAACCCCTGATCCCGATATCTCCAATGACACGCGGCTTTGTAACATTCCAGGCCTTCACTTTTTCTATCCTTAGTTCACGCGGCAATAGCTTGACCAAGTTAAAATCCAGTTTTTCCTCATAATAATTCTCATGGACCGTCAAAATAATCGGGTCCCAGTTAAATGAAGGAAGGTGCTGTGCAAACAACCTGCTTCTGTGTACTGCAGTAAGATTGCTGGGGGGGAAATGAGGCGATATTATGAGTACCTTTCGTTTTTCAGCAGACGATCCCATATCAGTCTTATTTTTTTTGATTCGTTCTCCCATGAGTACCTGGAGCCGTATGCATGCCGTGCGTTTTTCTGCTGCCTCAGGTCTGAGAGACGATCCAGCAAAAAGCCTATTTTTTCAATGATATCTGGCCCGTCAAGGTCTACAATCATGCCAGATTCTTGGTTTTGTTCTATGAATGCTTTCTGGGCACTGGTGTTACTCGCAAGTACGAAAAGACCACTCTGCATATATGCGATGATCTTGTTGGTAAGGCATATATCCCGGTTGAAATTGGCATTCCTGTCTTCAAAAGCCAGTCCTATATCGTAATTTGACAATTCGGCATTGAGCGCCGGTTGAGGAATTGGCTCATGAATGACTATGTTGGTTAATGTGGCAAGTTTGTCCCTGAAAAAATCTTCCCTCAAGTTTCCATATAGATGCAGCTCAATATTATCGCCGAAAACCTTCAATGCGTCCAAAACCCATTCCAGTCCTCTTCCTTTGTCGATATATTGTGAAAACCAAACCAGTTTCATTTTTCCCCCGATTTCCCTGGGGGGAGGAAATTCAGCTTCGGCAAAACCATTCAACACAACACATTTGCTACCGTTATAGTGAAGTATATCTGTCAATGTCCGGTCCAGAATGAGTGGAGAAGCAGCACTTAGGTATCGGCAGCTTTTCAGGTATGCCTGAAATATCTGCCTCATGTGGTTTTGTTCGGCCTTATTCACACTTTCGCCTGGATGATAATCCTCTATATCAAATGCAAACATAGCCCGTCTTTTCTCTGACAGGGCAAAAGCCGGATAAATTGCACCGGGATTATGCGCAATGATCAAATCAAATGGTTCAGTACAGGAATTCAACCTGTCATGCAGGAGCATCGCTCTCTTGTCAGAGAGAGGAAGCCATTTGTTCCGTTCGCCTAGATGCCGGAACAGACCCGCGAGTAAAGACCTAATGCCCAAACTCCACCACTTTATACTGTATCTCAACGGGAATTTTAGCCCAATCATCTCAACGTCACCATTCCACCGGGCAATAATGGTATCATTCAACGGTTTGCTCCAGTTCTCAAACTCAAAAAAAGCTACTGCAGGCTGGTATCCTGACTCCAGCGCCAACTCTACTTCTTTCACCAGCCGCGGATTTGTAGCAAGGCTGGTACTGGTTACAAAAAGAATCCTACTAGCTTCAATTAGAGGGTCCATTACGCCCCGGTTAAATCTTTGATCACTCTAACAGGCACTCCACCGGCGATACAACTGCCAGGTATGTTTTTGTTAACCACGGATCCGGCCGCAATTATAGCCCTGCTTCCTATCGTAACGCCCGGCATTATTGTCACATTCGCACCTATCCACACGCCATCTTCTATCACAATCGGTTTTGTAAGCGCTTTCCCCTTCCAGGGCGCCAGTAAGTTTACAGCAGAATACTCATGGTCATGGGTATATAAAATGCAGCGGGGGCCAAGTGCAACGTAATTTCCAATTATAACGTCGTTGCATAAATCTATCATAGAATAGTCACCAATATTGGAATGATCGCCCACGATGAGCCGACCGGCTCCTTCGGGCTCCCGGGCCAGCAGCTGACAGGATTCTCCAATTGTTATCCTGTTGCCAAATTTCCAGGTATTGTTTACATACATTCGTGTGCAACTTTGAATTTTTATTGCCTCGCCAGTAGAAAATTCCATATTGGGAGAAATCCAGAGTTCGGTACCCTTATAAAGGGTAACAGCGTTTCCAAAATTCAGGTTACTACCCGTTCCCATTTTGAAAATTACACCTCTTTCCACTTTACACCCAGAACCAAACCTTAGGTTTCCCTTCCCTTCAATAATAAGTGGAAAACCAAATTGATTGCCACTACCCTGTTTCACCTTCATTGAATTCAATATCCAATACAGGTTACGGGTTATTCTTCCGAAAAGGTATTTGAACTGTTGAAAAAAAATCATTTATAATGTTGGAGTAATTTCAGCCTTAAGTTTATATCGTCGAAACTGAGCCTCATAACAGCTTTGTAAAGTTCCTTGATAGCTCTCTTCCTGCTTCTTTTTAGTATATATTGTACTTCGTGTTCGGGAAGCGGGCATTTATCAGAAAGAAGATATTTTTTTTTGATCTCTTCATATTTGGACAAGTATTTTTTGTGATGATTCATCTCCTGTGCATCATGTACTCTGTACCATACAATTCCCTGCGGCATGACAACCACAGGGTACTCCAGAGCCAACCGGTGCCACATCTCAAAATCGCCGGCCATTCTTATATTAGAAAACCCACCAACTGCATCGAAGGTTTCTTTTTTAATGATTGCGGACAAAGGCGCTTTAAAAAACAACCCGTTTCCCAGATAATGTTCGCGGTATGCCTGCAGAGGCTCGAACACAACGGGATATGGCATTTTTTTGTTGGGGGGCATGGAACACAACCCCCACCCTGCCTCAGGAAATTGTTCCATCAATTCAAGTAAAATGCGGATACCCCAGGGATATATGTAATCGTCCGCATCAACATATTTAATATATTTCCCCCGGGCATAAGCAGCAGCCTGGTTTCGGTTCGGATAATCACCGAGATTTTTTTCATTGATGTAGACTCTTACTCGCGCATCCATTTTTTCGAACGATCTGGCAATAGAAACTGTGGAATCAGTTGATCCGTCATCTACAACAATCAGCTCCCAATTTTCACAATCGGAGGCCAATACACTTTGGATAGCTGCTCCAATATATTTCTCCCTATTATAGGATGTCATTAAAACACTAACGAGCGGTAACATCTAGATTTTCTTTTAACTCAAAGGAACCGGCGGTTTGCCACAGAATTTTTCATGCGTGCGCATTAGTTCCTCTTCTCCCAGTTCAAGCGCCTTGGTAAAACTTCGATGAGCCGCTTGCCGGGCTTTTATGACAGTTATATTATACCTAAACCATTTCACTTTATCGCTGAAATCAAGTCCTTTTCCCTTTAGAAAAATGGCACCAACAAATCCCTTCAATTTCCTTGCATCCAGGGAAGGATACGGTTCTATATACTCAAATGCTTTATAACGCAGGTACATCGTAGTTAGGAATCGCTTAAATGCATAGTCGTAATTTTGCTGGTGATAATGGTATACGCGGGCTTCGGGCTGGTATGCAATTTTAAACCCGGCTTCAAGGGCATCCTTTGCCCAATAGGCATCTTCGCCATAGACCACTTCTCTGAAAGGCAAACTTAACAAAGCGGATCTCCTGTACATCGCGTTAACGTCGTCCCAGCCTGCCATACGTCTTCGTTCAAAAGGTGAATACTTACCAAACGGTTGGTTTGAATCCAATTGATACGTCCGTATAGAAGATCGGCTTACGGGCCGAAACCATTCCACAGGGTTCATTCGGCAATTGTGGGGAACGACCTGCGATCCGCACACAGCGGCAACGGATTCGTCTTTCAAAACATCGTATAGGCGCTCCACCCATAACCTATCATAAGCAGCAGCATCCTGCACTGTAAGCAACACAAATTTACCCCTGGCAGCCTTAACACCCACATTCCTTGTACGGCCATGGTTGAATTCACTCGGCGGAATATCAATCAGATTAACAGGATATCCAGATAATATCTTCCTTGTATTGTCTCTTGAACCTGAGTCGAGGGCAATTATTTCAACAATATCACTTATTGTCTGACTAAGTATGCCTTCAATGCATTGCCGTATCCACGGTTCTCCGTCTTTCACCGGAATGATTATTGAAATTATTGGCTCGTCTTTAGTACCTCTCATTCTGAAGTTTGTCTTGCAATGTAAAAGGAACGCTTTGTAAAGCCTGATCACGAAAAGCCAACTTTTCAAACGCCATACCTGTTTTCTCCAGAAATATTGGCTCCATAGTGCGGGAAAGAAAGCAGTGCCACTTGCGAACCAGAATTAATAATTCCGGACCTTTCGCCGTTACAATAAATCTGTACCTTATTGATCTTAATGTTTAGCTTGGGGTCCGTTGAATGGTTCCAGATCCAATACCCGTCGGCCCTTCTTGTAGCCGGCCTCCAACATGATTATATTGCCTGATGGCGTCTTCTATGTCGCCGAAATACGCAACCATTCTGTCCTGCATCAGCAAACCTTTGGTGCAAAGCGAACGGATGCTGCTATTCTGCCTTTTGCCTTTATTACACCTTTAGTAGGGTTTGATATCCTGGATAAGAGCTTACGTAAAGTGGACTTCCCGGTCCCATTCTTACCCACAATACCCAGCACCTCCCCTGCATCAACTGAAAGTCAATGTCCTTCAATACCCAAACCCCGTTGCCTCCATTCTTATTCTGCTTATTGGATTGGCGCAATTTTAAATAGGGGGTCCTCCTTGTTTATAGAATGCACAAAATCCCGCTTTACGAGCAGGAACAATAGGTCTCCATACCTCCAGGCTTCCTTAAGATTTATGTCAAAAAGGCTCCTCGTAGTTTAATAATCGTGCTGAACTCATGCTGATTCGCTGCAGGAACCGCCCTTGATTCTCCCATATCCGCTAAAATGCCATCTTTGTATGTGAATTGATTGCTTGTCGTACATGCTTCTAGTTCCGTTTTAGAATACGGGCGAAAAAGCCCTTCTTCTTCGTGGTGCCATTGTTAAAATACTCGACCACAGAGCCTGCTGCACCATAGCCGTAACCATAACCATAGCCATAACCATAGCCGTAACCACCTTTTAGCTGAACATCATTTACGATGATCGCCATGCGTGGGAGTTTCTTTTCTACATACATCTTTTCAATAAACTCAATAACCCTTTTATAGGAATAGCCCTGCCGTACAATATAAAGTGTTACATCGGCATATTTACCGAGTGTAATTGCATCGCTAACCACACCGATAGGAGCCGAATCGACCACAACTACGTCATAATTCTGCTTGGCCCAGACAAAAAGCTCTTCCATTTTCTTCATTAGAAGCATTTCTGAGGGATTGGGAGGGATTACGCCACAGGGCATAAGAAATAGGTTTTCCTGTCCAGGAACCTCCAACACAAAATCGTCGGGCTCTTCATCAGTGATTAAAAAAGTAGATACTCCTCTCCTTGTATTAACACCAAGATTAGTAGCAATTTTTGGCTTCCTGATATCAAATTCAATCAATATAGTTTTCTTGCCGGCCAGAGAATAGGCTGCGGCCACATTGGTGCTGACAAAAGATTTGCCTTCTCCGCTCATAGAAGACGTTACCAATATAACAGGCTTTTTTGCATTACCCGACAGATACGTCATATTTGTCCTGATTGCCCTGAATTGTTCCGTAATAAACCCCCTGTTCTTATTGGTAACAATAAGGGTAGCGGCATCATCGGAACGGCCTACATCACCCACGATCGGAACATCGGTGTATTTATCAATGTCCGAACGGTTTCTTACCTTATCGTTTAGAGCCTCCAGTAATGCTATTATTGCAATAGGTATCGCCAACCCGACAAGTATAAACTTAATATACACAGAGCTAGGAATAGGCGCAACCAAACTGGCCCTAGAAGTTGCTTCTTCCAGGACCCTGGAGGACGGGAGAATTGCCGCGGCACCAATTGCCACCTCCTCTCGTTTTGACAACAACAACAAATAGAGACCCTCTTTAATATTTTGCTGTCTTTCAATGGTTAGTTGTTGCCTTGTTTTACCAGGAACACCAACCGCGCTTTTTTCTGTATCCTTCAGTCTTTGTTGCAATTGGGTTAAGGAGATATCATAAGATTTTCCCACATTTTTTAATGCCTCAATGATGTCAGCTCTTGTTTTTTCGAGCATAACATCAAGCTCTTGCACCATTGGGTTTTGCGGAGTGGTTGATTTTAAAAGTGCCGTCCTTTTAACCTGGGTCTGATTGTAGTCTGAAATAAGAGGCATCAGCGTCGGCTCATCAACACCCAGATTTACAGGAACTGTATTATTCCGGTTTTCATCACTTATGATATAATCCCGCAGCCAATCGAGTATTTTTCTTCTTACCAGCACCTCATTTATCTTGCTGTCCAGATCGGTCATTCCAGCCACATATAACTGCGCCTGGGATTCCAGCGAAATGCCTTTGTTGTTCTCCGCAAAGCGCTGCAGTTTATTCTCAACTCCACCCAATTCTGCCTGTAATGAATCCACCCGTTCATCAATGAATCTTATAGTGTTCTTGGCAATGGTGTTTTTATCTTCAAGGGTCGACTCCCCATATTGGCGCATAAGCTCATTTACAAAGTCAGCCGCCAATTGTTTGTCCGTAGATTGAAACGATATATCCAGAATATTTGAATAGTCATTTGTTTTAACAACCGACAACGAGGGTATGAATCGTTCTGCAGCAATATCAGCCGGCAGCACTTCAATTTGATATTCCTTTGTTTCCAGGTCCAGGAAGTCGTTCGTATTGCGCACCATTCTAAAGATGCCATGGCCATTTTCGATAGGAGAATTAAAACTTCTGGGTTTGGTTTCTTCATTCAACAAAAAACTGGCATTGTTCAGAATGCTGACCTTAAACACAACCGGATCAAGGTTCTTGCGGGCAACTATTTCAAGCTTTACGGGGTTAGTCTTATACAACAAGGTAGATCTCACTTTTCCCGTACCAGTATAAATTGTTTCGAGACCCAACTCCTTCACAACGCGCTTAACAATGGAAGTAGATCGCATTACGATCATCTCATTATTCAGGTTGGGGCCGGTGTTCATCAGGAAGAGGTTATTGAATTTCTCATCACCTGTTGTAAAAGTTGCTTCATCCTTAATAATCATTTGCCCTTTTGCGCTATACACTTTTGGCGTATATCGCAGGTTTATATACGCCAAAACGATAAATATAATCAGCGAAACCAAAACCCAGGGAAGATAGCGTATATACCTAAAGATTAATTCCTTAGCTGAGAAGTCATTCTTCTCGGATATATTTTTTGATTGATAATTATTCATCAGAAAAAGCAGACGATTTTATTTGATTAAGGTGATCATCAGAGTAACAATCGACAACACACTCGTGACGATCGCTATATTCCTCAGGAAGACCTGGTCATTCCCAGTTGGCTTTTTGCGAGTAGGCTCTACATATACCATATCATTCTGTTTAAGAAAAAAATAGGGAGAATGATACGCATCGGCAGTTCGCAAATCGACCCGAGCCTGGGTCCTGTTGCCCCCCTCTTCCCTGACCACCAATATATTGTCGCGGCGACTAAAGGGGGTTAAATCTCCCGCCAGCCCAATAGCGTCAAGAATGGAAATTTTCTGATCGCTGAATTCAATGACCCCGGGTTTATTGACTTCGCCCAGTACAGTAAGGCGTGGGTTAGCGAACCTCACAACTACATAGGGGTTTTTTAAATAAGTGAGGAGTGCTGTCGTGATCGCTTTTGCCAGAGTATCCTTTGTCATTCCGGCTGCATGGACCCTACCAAGAGTATGCAAATAAATATCCCCTGAAAGATCAACCAGGTAGCCCCTGCCGGAACCAGTCAGACTAGAGAGGTTGTTCGCATTTGCGGTTGACGCACCCCCTGTTTGCGGCTGATTGAATATTTCGGTGGCCTCTGTATTGTCACTATATATTAAGATGGTAAGCAGATCGCCTGACTGAATCTTAATCTCAGGAAGATTTATCATACCCAACTTGGAGGTATCCATACCTTGCAGGATAAGCCTTGCCCTGTGATTTTTATGACTTGCACCACATCCAACTAATAAAAAAAGCGCAGCAAAAACAACTGCACTTAATAAAAGCTTCTTAAGCATGTTATTATATTAGGTATATGCACTTTATTTAATAGAAACTTTTTCTTTGTCCACTTGGGCAACAAGAAAGCACCCTAAGCTGTCTATTCTTATCTCAATGCGTTTTTTATCTATAGAGACTACAGAACCTTCCAGGTCCATAAATACGCCAGAGGTTATCACTACCCTGTCTCCAGGTGATGGATCCGGAACAGGTTCAACTCTGACATTGCTGAACTCATTCAGGAACTTTTTAATCCTGGTTATTTCCTCGCCCTTCACCATCGCAGGCTTACCGAGCCAATATACAAAGTTTACAACGCCATCAACCAACCTGACCAGGCTTTTTTCCTCTTCGGAGATTCGCACAAAAAGGTAACTCTTAAAAAGCGGTTCTTCTATTATTTTATATCGATCGCTCCATTTCTTCCTCACCTTGTTCATAGGACAATACACTTCGATTCCCTTGGAATGAAGCAAGGTTGTTACTTTTTTTTCCCAACGGGGCTTCGTGTAAAGCGCAAACCAGTGCTTTTCACTGGACGCTGGTTCTGGCAGGTTTCTGGTCATAGCTTCGCCTCCTCAGTCACATTCGCAACTACAGCAACAGGCATAAGTACCCTCTTATCAGGTCTCTAACGACCTAATCTATGTTTTAAAAAAGTCTAGGGTTCCGGGTTAGGTTTTTAATAGCAAGTCTAAAAAACGGCGAAGGCAAGAGCAAGGAACAACTCCACGCCAATGCCTTCGTAATCAATTATTTATATAAAATATCAACAACAGTCTGCTCTGTCGGCACTATTCTCACAGGTTAACAATTTAACGGTTTGGAATCGTGAAGGGCACATCACTATCCTGGCGCAAATATAGTGCAAATTGGTATTAGAACCTCCGGAACCACTGGGGTTGCCATTCCCGTCAACTTTACCAATCTTTCGTTCGGGGCCCCCTACAATTTTCACAGAATCAGGTACATCTGGAACCACTTCTGCTTCGTAAAAGCAACCTTCCAAATCCATTTCCCATAAATCGAAACACTGTTTTGGATCTCACAGCCCTAATACAACAGAAAATAACGCAAAAAAATTCTGCATAGAAAAAATTCAACAACAACATTATGTTTTTTATTAATATTACAGCGGTCACGTGTGTTTCTCCTAATAACCCTTGGATTATGCCATATTTCAAACTAACTGGATTATGGTTTAATGTCGTCAAGAAGGATTTTAGTTATTTTGCGGCGACAATCCCATCATTTAAATAGGGACATATCAATTCATGACAGATATTGCCTTTTTGTCTTTCGAATTTGCACCATTGAACATAGGCGGCATATTTCGCCCTCTTAAATTTGCAAAATACCTGCCTGATTTTGGCATTCGACCACATATCTATACATTAGACCCACAGCACTATTCCAGGATTTTCAATAAACCTAATCAGGACAACAGCATGCTCGAAGACCTGAAAGGGAAAGAAGTCGTCATAAAACATATTCCAATACAGGCACTGGCTGAGCTTGACAAAAGCAAGTTCCGTAAATTCCTTCGGATATATTTCAGTATCTACAGGGGCAGCGAGTATAAGCTTTGGAGGAAAAACCTATTAAGCCAGATTTACAACGATGCCAAGTCTACCAAATTCAAAGCCCTGGTTGTGACAGCTCCTCCGTTTGGAATGCTTGCCTTAGGTTTTGAGATCGCTAAAAAACTAAACATCCCTCTCATCCTGGACATGAGGGATGCCTGGGCTTTTTGGAATTCTACACCTTATGGCTCTTATGCCCATTTTTATGCAACAGTTCTTAAAGAGCGCAAATATTTCTCCCTTGCCCACAAGGTAATAGCCACTTCCGATCAGACCATTGAAGACTGGCACTTACTACATCCCGGCATCCCTTTGGACAAGTTCGCTTGTATAACAAACGGATTTGACAAGGAGACTATTCCGGCAAGTTTCGATCCGTTTGAATTAGAGCCTCTGCAGGGCAAAAAAGAATTCAAAATAGTGTATGTCGGAAGCTTTTATTATTCGCCTGATGCGAGAAAGCAGATGATGACTCCTACTCTCAGACGAAAGGGTCACCGGATGCTTCAATATTATCCGAGAAAACAGGATTGGCTTTACAGAAGCCCCTATTTTTTCTTCCGAACACTTCAAAAAGTTTTTGAACTGAGACCATCTTGGAAATCAAAAATCAAAATAGAATTTGCAGGAAGGCCACAGGAATGGATGGATAAAATGATCGAAGAAACCTGTCTACAAGACGTTGTCCGCCAAATAGGATTCGTCAATCACAATGAGTCAATCCGTTTACAACAGAACGCAGATGCTTTACTAATTACTTCTGCGAAAGTTGAGGGCGGAAGAGACTGCTTTATTGCAGGCAAAACTTTTGAATATTTGACCATGAATAAGCCTATTATTTCATTTGTATCAGAAGGATCTCAAAAAGACATTCTGCAGAACTCCGGACTGGGCCTTCTTTTCAATCCAGACAATATTGAAGAATCGGCGTTAACTATGATAGCTGTGCTTGAAAACGGAAAGAGTTTCACTCCCAATGAAACATATTTATCTCTGTTTGATCGAAAAATCCTGACTGGGAAATTGGCTAACATCATTTCAGAAGCAATTTCCAGCAACTGGCCGGTAGATCAGAATCCTGTTAAGTTAAGGGATTTTGTCAAATCGAGTAGATAGCTATTACCCACCTTATAGATGATGAACATGCCTGACCTGACACATTAAAAAAGGGAGGTGTTACCTCCCTTTTTCTCCCTACGCTTATTGCTTAAGTATCTTATGAATTTCGACCTTGTCACCTGTAACTATCCTCACAAAATAAACTCCTTTAACAAAGGCTGACATGTTGACAATATTGCTGGTACCTGATCCAACATTTTGTCTTTTAACCAGTTTTCCATCGACCGATACAATTGAAATCTCCGAGGAAGACCCTGAAGCCGGCGTTACAATCTTCAATTCATTGACCACTGGGTTTGGATAAACAATCACCGAACTGGCAAAGGCCGCTTCAGTCGGCGAAGAACCTCTCATATTTGCACCCAGGGATGATTTTCTAAGCGATGACGGCTCGAAAGACGAAATTATTTCGGCTGAGATGGAGCTGCCATTATAAACAAACAAAATATTAGCAGGCACCTGGGCTGTTTTCTGAACTCTTACGTGCGGATTAGTCGGATGTATCATCCTGATAAAATAGCTGGCACCTGAAAGCAAGTCTTTAGTCGCGTAGCCATCCCCATCAGTAGTACCAATAGATTTAAAGGGAGTGCCAACGGAAGCATAGTCAACCACCCCATTTGAAATCGGAGATCCGTCACTATCCACCAACTTGACCCTAACCGGGGAAAGCTTGAATTTAACAACCGGGTCAAGAGATGTATTCTGGTTGCTTATTTGTACACTGGCTGCGTCATAAGTTAATTTGAAGTGATAAGTAACCGGCAGCAATTCCATTGTCTCTACGCCATTTGTTGTAACACCTGAGCCAAAAGTATAAGGAGTAGAGCCGAGAAGATATTGCAGATTTGTACCAGGTGCAGGACCTCCAGCACCATCCCTGAAATCAATCGTAACCAATTTGGTCTGATATTCAACAAAAGGATTAGTGCCGATCGGATGATTGGTTATCTGCTGGGCACCGGCTTTATATGTTAATTTGAATGACCGCGTCGTTGGGGTGCCGTCGTGGTATGTTACCAAATAACCCCCTGCATCGGTAGCACCGACATTCACCCAAGTAGATCCGTTAAGATACTGCACTGCCCCATCCGCCAGCGGCGCATTCGTTGAACTCTTCAGCCGCACCACGGCCACGGTTTTGTTCATGGAACAACCGCTGACCACCAGGTCGGCACGGGAATCGCCGGTAGGTGAACGGAAGTTGAACTTAAACGTACCAGGCAACAATTCCATACTGGGCTTGTTGAAAAAACGGCTGTCGCCGGTGGCGCCGCCATAAGCAATATCATACGGCCATTTCAGAGTTACGCTCGTAGTATTCCAGGTGAACGTTGTGTTGGCATCGGGAACCGTAATACTCTGCTTTACCTCGGTAGTGCTTTGATATGCCATTTCAAAACTAAAAGTGCCCGGGAACAAATCGGCTTTGGTTTCACCATTGGCGTCGGTAGCGCCACCCGGCCAGAATGCGCTGCCAAAATTGGCGCCTGCCCCATAACGGGCGCTGCCGCCGGCAATACCGGCCCCGCTACATTTGGCCAGCTTAAGGGTCACCTGCCTGGCCTGGAAACTGAACACATTGTTTACCGAAATATCCTGGGTTACCACGGCAGTGGAATTATTGATACCCAATTCATAACTCATCGTTTTGGTGGCACTTGTATTCCTGATATCATACGCTATCCCATTGGCATTGGTGGGGCCATTTGTGATAAAGAAGGTACCGAAATTGGACCCATAACCACCCCGGCCACCTGCTCCCACCAACGGCCCGTTGGTGCCGCTTTTACCCACCAGGATGGCAACAGACTTATCATAGGTACAACCACTGATCTCCAGCGGGAAAGTATATTGGCCGTTGAAAGTAAAATTGTAGGTGCCGGCAAAAAGATAGATAGGATTCGCTACGCTGCGATTGCTGCCGCCGGTAAATACAGTTTTGCTTCCTGCCTGGCTGAAACTAACCAGGGTGGGAGCAAAATCAATATTCACCACATTTCCGGCGCTCAATACCGATCCATTGAACGGCACAGACTGGATGCCGCTTGTTCCATTCAACAAAGCAGTGAAATCAAAAGCCGAAGAAGGACCCGAAAACAGCTCTGCAGACAGATTTCCTGTTGCACCTGTGGTACCAAGAGTAAATGTGGTTCCGCTCGCCTGGTAACGGACGATTACTCCTTCAATAGGCGTATTGCTGCAAGTGTTTTTTACCGTAACATTTGCCTTACTTGTGTACATTGTCAGTGAAGTACCTTCAACCGGAACGGTGAGATCCGTACTGCCCCCGGTTCCCTGGTAGCTTGCCCGGAACGGATAAGTGCCCGGGAAAATTTCCGCCGTGGCCACACCATTGGCATCTGTTGGCCCAAAATTCTGATTGGTTCCCAATCCGACAAACCATACGGGAACACCGCTTAGCGCCTCCGATGAAGAGTTACGCACGGTTACAGATACTGGTGAAGTAGTGAATGTAAGGTTGTTGATTCCGGCCGTAACAGTGGTCTGGATGGTACTGCTGGTGCCTTTTACCTGTGCGGTCACGTTGTAAGATCCGGGAAACATCTCAGTCGCTATCTGTCCGCTGCCATCAGAGTTTCCAATGGTGAAATTGGTGCCGGTTGCTACATAACGTAATTGGGCACCCGAAATGGGATCCCCACCGAATTGCTTTACCAGGATATTCAACTGGCTGGTTTGAAAGTTCACCGCCGTTCCGCCGGCAGGTACGCTTACAGCCTGAGATTGGCCTGTGAGATTGTAGGTGGCAGAAAAAGTGTAATTACCGGGCGCCAGATCAACCGTAAGTTCACCTGCAGCATTGGTCGTCCCCAAGATGACCGCTCCCCCGTTCGTTCGGCGTATCGTCACATCCGAAAGATCGCCGCCACTGCTGTTGACCACTTTGAAAACAACAGGATCGGCCAATAAAATAGTAGGTAACAAAAATAGGACAGGCATCAGCAATCGCCGAATGCTGAATAGGCGTGTAGAGCTATTCATGGTATAGGTTTGAGGTTTACAATAAAAACTTGAGGAGTGAAGCGATCAAAGCCTGATCATTCGAGGGGATAGTTGGATAGGTCGTGGAATAAAACTAATCGTTAGGTTCAGTAATTCCAAGCAGGGTTGATTATTTTTTTATCAGATATCCATTGCTGTCGTCAGATCTGCTACACAGCTTCTCCCGCTTCATCCACCCAACCGATTTGCCGCGCCGGGTTACCCACCACTTTGGCGAAATCGGGCACGTCCCCAAGCACCACCGCACCAGCCCCCACCAGGGCATAACGCCCAATGCGCACCCCGCAAAGGATGGTGGCATTGGCGCCAATGCTGGCCCCCTCAGCCACCAGGGTGGGCCGGAATTCCTCCTTCCGCTCTATGAAAGCGCGGGGATTGATCACATTGGTGAATACCACCGAAGGGCCTACAAACACCCGCTCTTCCAGCGTCACCCCTTCATAAACAGATACATTATTCTGGATCTTACACCCCGCACCTATCGAAACGCCCCTTCCTATAAAAACGTTCTGCCCCAACTGGCAACCGGCTCCAATAACCGCTCCAGTCATTATATGACAAAAATGCCAAACCCGTACTCCATTGCTGATTAAAACATTGTCATCAATAACAGAAGTAGGGTGTATATAGCAGTCCTCTGCCGATCCTTTTTTAAAATCATTTTTTCCCATAACCCGCTTTCAAATTTTCTTGCTGCCCTCATTTTCTATATTAAAGCTCTATACCGCCAGCCACTTTCAGCAACTCCTTTGATACTCTGTCAATTTGCTCCTCAGTTAACTCAGCATACATTGGAATGGACAGAATTTGATTTTGGCAGCTCGCCGCTACTGGAAAATGACTTGTTTCATATCCGTAACCGCCGTAACAAGGAAGAAATGGAAGAGCCATAGGGTAATGGACAGCAGTTTCAATTTCAACTGCAGCTAGCGCTTTTTGGACCTCAGTGCGATGTTCGACACGGACAACATAAAGGTGGTAGACGTGCCGATATCCTTTCTTCACAAGGGGAAGACCTATACCCTCATTTTTCTCCAGCAGCCTGTCGTATTTCGCGGCGTTGGCAATTCTTGCCCCGGTCCATCCTTCCAGATGTGGCAGCTTTACGTTGAGTACAGCCGCCTGCAATCCATCCAGCCGGCTGTTCCTGCCTTCGATTACATGATTATGTTTTCCCTTCTGCCCATGGTTAGCTATCATCCTGGCTTTCTCTGCAACAGCCGGATCTGCCGTCGCCATTGCCCCCGCATCGCCATAGGCCCCCAAATTCTTCCCTGGATAAAAACTAAAGCTGGCAGCATGTCCGAAGGTGCCTATCATCTTCCCCTCTATCTGTGCGCCGTGTGCCTGTGCGCAGTCCTCTATTACTATCAAATTATGCTTTGCCGCAACACTCATGATGGTGGGCATATCTGCGGGGTGACCATACAGATGTACCGGTATGATAGCTTTTGTCCTTGGTGTGATTGCCTTTTCAATCAAGGAAACATCAATAGTGTAGTATTCGTCTTCAATATCAACAAATACTGGTTTCGCTCCAACAGACGAAACCGCCTCGGCTGTAGATATCCAGGAAATAGCCGGAACAACTACCTCGTCGTCTTTTCCAATTCCAAACGCCTGCAATAAGATCTCAATTGAATCTGTTCCATTGGCGCAACCTATAACATGCGGCACACCGATGAACTCGCTGAATGCCTTTTCGAAAGCGGCTACCGGTTTGCCTCCGATATAAGAAGATGACCGTATGGTCGACTCAATAGCCTCATCAATATGCGGTTTAATCGTTAGGTACTGCGCATACAGGTCAACGAATGGAACTTTTTGCATTTTCTATTTTCTTACTTTTTTTGAATTATCCTTGCCGGGTTTCCCGCATAAACACCCGGTTGTTCTATGTTTTTGGTAACGACCGCTCCTGCACCGATAACCACATTGTCGCAAATATTTACCGGCAGAATTGTCGCATTTGATCCAATGGAGACGTTGTTTCCGATTTTTGTCGATCTCCACTTTGTTTTGTCGCCCCGTGCCGGCCCGCCACCCTCAAAGAGGTCATTGATAAACATTACGCCATGCCCAATGAAACAATCGTCTCCAATGGTCACCTGTTCACAAATAAAAGTATGCGACTGAACCTTGGTACGTTTACCAATTGAAACAGCTTTCTGAATCTCGGTAAATGGACCAACAAAACAATCATCATCTATTTTACAACCATAGATATTTACTGGTTGGACAACCTTCACATTTGATCCAAAATTAGCCTCTCTGATAGCGCTTTCGAATATTATTGGAGCCGGCATCATTAGTTAAGTTTAATTCGCTCGTGACCCGCTGCCTGATAAATTTTGTATATTATATCTACCGTCTTAAGGCCTTCAAACGAACTTGTTGTGATAGAGGCTCCATTCTGCAATACTTCAATAAGGTTGTCGTAGACCTTATCGTGATTGCTCATTGAACCAACATAGTTCCCATAGTTATTGGGCTTATTCCCTTCGGGCAGGTTTTCAATTTTATATCCTTCGATATTCTGGTATTCCAATTCGTTCAGGTATTGTCCTCCTATCTTCACAGTACCCTTGTCTCCGAAAATGGTCAGGGAGCCTTCCATATTTTTATTGTAGCTATTTACAGTATAGTTGATCGTTCCGATGGCACCGTTGAGAAACCTCAGAATCACCACCCCCGTATCTTCAAATTCGATTATGCCCTGATGCGCCAGGTTACCCATGAAGGCTTTCACTTCTTTTACGTCGCCAACGATCCAATAAAGCAGGTCGATAAAATGGCTAAATTGCGTATATAACGTGCCGCCATCAAGATCAAGTGTCCCTTTCCATGAATTGCGATAATAGTCAGGGTTCCGGTTCCAGAAGCAATTCAATTGAACACTCAGGATCTTTCCCAGCCGGCCCTCATCAATCAATTTCTTTACCGCCGCAACAGGCGGGTTAAATCGGTTTTGTTTGATCGCAAATAGTCTTTTGTTAGACTTTTCAGCAGCCTGGATCATCCTGCCGCAATCGTCAGGCGTCAGCGCCATCGGCTTCTCGCACAATACGTGAACGCCGGCGTTCAGCGCCAGAATGCTATGCTCTGCATGCAATCCATTGGGCGAACATATTGCTACTACATCCAGGCTTTTCTCAGATTGCAGCATTTCTTCTACCTGATAATATGCCCTGGCGCCGTATTTCGATGCCAGGTCATCGGCCTTTTGCCTGTCCGTATCGCATACTGCAATAAGCTTAGCCTTATTGTTAATATGCTCTGCGTGGCGCTGTGCAATTCTACCACAACCTACTATTCCAATTTTTATAGCCTCCATCTTTTCTCGTTTAAGAAAGTAAAAATTTTTAAGATCGCGCAAATACCGGGCGATCAGCATTCCTAATCGCCGTCATATTGCTTTTCATATCGGCAATTCTAAACCAGACAATATCTTTCAAATGTTTCAGCACAATTTCCTCATATTGCGAACGAATTTGCAACAGTAATCATCTCCTGTCTGTCGTGCTTCCCGTACAAAACCATTCCTGAAGACATCAGGCCCACATTAAACCATCCACAGCCTCGAATGCGTCCCGCTTTATGAAAGAAGCCCGATCCCTTATAGTGATATAAATAGGCTTGCCGCCTGGTTTCCTGTTTGCGTAGTCACCTAGGTTTTCCATCCATCTGTAATCGACGGGTTTCGCATCCTGAGCAGCAAGGATCACAAACTCCCCCTGAACTTTCTTAGGGATCAATCTGAATAATCCTAACGGGGTAATTAATATTTTCCTCTGGGTCTTCCTTTCCGTTTCTTACACACTGTCGTTTTTCTTCAAAGAAACCTTTCCCAGCGTTGATTCGGCCACCGGAAACTGCTTCCTAGTTCTGTTTTCTAACCACCTACCTAAAAGGGGAATCTTATTCATCTTTCTTTTCCGGAAAGAAAAATACCGCCTGAAATTTCCAAGTGTCAAAGGAGGAAATAGGTCATAGCGAACTGACATACAGATCATCTCTGTTGCATCCCTATAGAATCCGCCTCGTATTGCGCTTAAAATGATGTGTGCTCCCATATAAGCAACGCTTTCACGATACTGATGCAGTTTATTCTGCTCAGCCATTTGTTCCAGTGTGTAGCAAAATACATCACACCGACTTCTGATTTTGGGTAGCGAATTATAGCCGGTTCGGGACAGACTTACGTCCGATATCCTGATAAAAACATCTGGCCTCATATCCATGCGCTTCACAAAGGGTACATGTTGAAAAAAAGCTCTTAAATGCAATTCAACATCCTGCCAAAGCTTTAAGTCTTCCCGCCACATTCCAATTCTCTCAAAATGAGATCTCCTCCAAATGGTACCTGTTCCCTGACAAATTGCGTCTCCGGTAAGAAGCCGGCTGATTTCGTCTGTATCCTTATCGATATTCCATAACAAATTAAGGTCGTACGGCGATTTTTTAAACAGCAGCATTGGCACTATTACAAATCCTGCATCAGGCACCCGATTGATGGCATTAACTCTTTGTTCCAGGCAAAAAGGTGCCAAAACATCGTCAGAGTCCAAAAAAATAAGCAGCTCCCCGCTGGATTTGGCTACTCCAATGTTTCTGCAAGCGCAAGCACCTTTTGGTCCTCTGTCTCGTTTTAGAATTCTGACCCGGCTGTCTTCGCGGGCAAACTCTTCCAACACCTCCCAGCTATCATCAGTAGACCCATCATCTACAATCATCCACTCCCAATTTGGATAAGACTGCGCAAAAATTGAATCGGCCGTTTCCCGAATAACGTCGGCCCGATTAAAAGAAGGCGTGATAATTGATACCTGCAAATCCATTGATAAATTCATTGTCATCTGGGCCTATACCCACATGCGCTTCTTTCTAAATGCTTCAAATTTCTCCTTGCGCATATAACCAATATATTCTGGCAGATTTTTGTAAGGTTTGCATTCGGCTTTGTCTAAGTACTTTATGATTTTCGCAGGTGTTCCACCAATAACGCAATATCCTTCAGAAAAAGATTTCGTTACAACAGAACCAGCTCCCACAATTGTAAAATCACCTAATGTTACTCCAGGCAAAACCACGCTGTTCATGCCCAACCAACAGTAGTTGCCAATTCTGACTTCAGTATCGTGCAAGTGCTTACGAGAATCATACAGATCATGATTTGAGCTGATTATTCCCACGTTTTGCGCGATACGAGTATAGTCTCCGATAAATACCTTTCCCAATCCCTGGATGTAACAACCCGGCTCGTAGCCAGGATTCGTTTCCACGCCAATCACAATATGCTGCCATTGGTTGATCTTACTGGTAAAATGAACCGGCCAGTAAGCTCCGCGATTAAACCCCAATACTTTTTGAAAAAACCACATCCGCAAACTGCACCTTACCGGAGATTTTCGGGTATTTCGAATGAAATGAAAAAAAGGAAGCTGGATGATCAACCAGTAAAAAAGCATTTTCGTCTTCCTCCAGTATATCCTGAACCGGACTGCAATTGCGCTCCATATTCTTTCCATAGTCGGCTTTAGTTATGTAAAACCTCCCAGCTTAAATAAGGATGGATTATTCCTGCCGGTTTACTCGCCATCGTTACACCGAGCTGATTAAAGATGAGTTCAGAAATCGTAAACGGCACTCTTAATCCCATAATGATCGGCCTTGTCATTGGCACATCAAAGTCGACCCTGGCAATATAATTTCCGGCATTCAGTAAACGGCCCGGAATGTAACATACGCTCTTATAATGACCCGGCTCTCTCATCCTCGATGCGGGTTGAAAACTGTAATCGCTGGATGAGAAAACTTCAGTTCCGTCCAATGTAATCAAATTAACAACCACCCGCAGGTCCTTGATTGCGTTTTCCAGTTTGTACTCAATTTCAATTTTAAGGTCCTCGGCCGACGTCAACAAGCTATCCAGCCTATTTTTGTCATCCAGCACCTTAATTGAGCAAACGGTTAACTCGTGGTTGGTCGGCCTTTCTGCTATGGGCCATTCCAGTACCCTGTCAGCATTATTTCCTTCCGATAAATACAGGTCAATAATCTCGGGCGGCGTCCCCTCCTTTCTCAACATACCGTCCTTCATCAGCAAGGCATGGGTGCAAAGATTTTTCACCGCTCCCATATTATGACTTACAAACAGCACTGTACGTCCTTCCTTATCGCTGACATCCTTCATTTTACCGAGGCACTTGTTCTGAAACTCCGCATCCCCAACAGCAAGCACTTCATCTATGATCAGGATCTCAGGCTCGAGGTGTGCAGCAACAGCAAATGCTAACCGGACGTACATTCCGCTGCTATACCTTTTAACCGGCGTATCAATATACCTCTCTACGCCTGCGAATGCCACAATCTCATCGAATTTTCGCAAGATCTCCGGCTTTGTCATTCCCATTATTGCTCCATTCAGAAAAATGTTCTCCCTGCCGGTAAGCTCGGGATGGAAACCTGTGCCAACTTCCAGCAGGGATGCAATTCTCCCCTTAGCTTTTATTTTACCGGTTGTAGGTGCCGTTACCCGAGACAATAGTTTCAACAAGGTGGACTTCCCCGCACCATTTCGGCCAATAATACCCAAAACTTCTCCCTGTTGAACCGTGAAATTGACATCACGAAGCGCCCAAACGTAGTCGCCTCCTTTTAAATCCCTCTTGTTTTCTTCCCCAAGTTTCAAAAACGGATCTTCCTTTCCGCGCACCTTTGCCCACCACCTGTTTAGGTCATGGGAAATCGTGCCCGTTCCTATCTCTCCCAGACGATACATCTTCGAAAGGTCTTCCACCTGTATTGCTATATTCGACATCTTATTTTCTTCATTAAACGGTATCCATAAAACTGCGTTCCACCTTATTGAAAATGAGCACGCCAGTCAACAATATCGCTATCGTAAAAATAGCGCTGTACCCTAAATGCATCCAACTGAATGTACCCGCCCCCGTAAAAGCAAAGCGGAACGTTTCAATTATCGCTGTAAATGGATTTCCAACAATCAGCCACCGAAGCTTCGCCGGCGCCATGGACAACGGGTACACCACAGGAGTGGCATACATTAGTAATTGAATTCCGAAGGTCAGCAAAAACCTAAGATCCCTGTACTTTGTTGTCAGCGAAGAGAAAATTATTCCGAATCCAAGACTTAATAATGCCATCATCAGAACCAACACTGGCACTAACAACACGTATGCGGACAGATGAAGCTGACTATCTGGCTTAAAAAAATAAAAAGTCCATATACCTGCAAATAAGGAAAACTGAATGCCGAATCTTATTAGATTGGAAATGACGATGGACACCGGAATGATGACTCTAGGGAAATAGACCTTCCCGAAAATGTTGGCATTCGCAATAAATGTATCGGAGGTTTTAGTCAATGACTCAGATACATAACTCCAGCAGGTTACTCCAGCCATGTAAAAAAGCACAGGCGGAATTCCATCCGTGGGTAGTTTTGCAATACGTCCGAACACAAGCAAATACATGAGCGTCGTTAGCATAGGTTGGACAAAAAACCATATCGGACCAAGTATCGTCTGTTTATAAAAAGCAATGAAATCTCGACGCACCAATAGCATCAGGAGATCCTTATATCTCCAAATTTCCTTTAGGTTGACATCAAATAAATTTTTGTGGGGTTCAATTATCGTCGACCACTCCGATCGCTCTGACCCTTTATTTTCATACTTCCCTCCCATGTGTTCTGCCACGCCTGATTTTATCAATTTAATTAACTTTTTTTTGAAAAAAACCCTTCAAAACAACTTTCCTTATTATTCGTCTCCTTAAAACAGGTTAATTCCCCTCTCATTTTACCGTAACCGTATCCATACCCATATCCATACCCGTAAATAGCTGCCATAATTCCCTTTGGTGATGATGTCGTTAATGACTATACCCATCTGGGCAATCTTCCAGCCTTATACATCTCATCTAAGATCAAATAGTTGCTTCTTGAATGTATAATTGCGCCTTATGATAAATACGGAAGAGTTAACATGTTCACACAACGTAAAAGCTAGGTAATGGACTCCACTCCTAGGTCGCTGACAATGTAATTGGTTAAACCCTTACGATCATTCATTCCTAATCCTTTTAAATTTTCGGCTTCCTGGTGTCCATTTTCTTCCACGACTTTATACCTGTCAGTCCACTTTTCCTTACCTTACTAAGAGGACAGTAGCTTTCAATACTTTTATCGATAAGTTGTTTATACACCTTTTTCCTACCTGGGCTTGGTGTATAATACCTGCCACATTTTTATCGATTCAAAATATTTCATTGAATTTCAATCAGTTGCACGTACAGCTTCGCCTCCTCAGTCCCATACCTGATTACAACGGCAGCCGGTCTGCGCAAATCATACCAAAGCACCCTATATCTATATTGGTTATCAATAATCTAACCTATACGTCACCGATTATTACGCTTAAGAATCAACCGTTCATTGAATGGATTGGCGTGCTGTTTCCACCCTGAAAAGAAACAAAGGCATTTTAGCTTTCGCAGCTCCAATTGCCTTTATCCATTTTATTAAACGAAAAGCGTATCGACATGCACAATCGCCTGATTTTACTCCGTCAATAATTAATAATCAATCGATTATAATTTAAAGGGCGCTTTTAAAACTGCAAATATAGTCATTGTTTCAATCCAATTGTTTACCAGACATTTTAGGATTTTCTACTTCGTAAATACCTGCTTTTATATGATTTCCCCGATTTTATTGAAGCACTCAGATTGCCTACAATAATTGATCATCCATTTATAGAATCTACCGTGCTATAACCGACGAAAGCATCGTCCATTTTATAAAAAACGACCACTTCCCCCAGTTTTGCTCCTTTTTACAAAAATGGGATAGTTTCTATCAAAGTTGGCGTTCTCCAACCTCACCGAATCAGTAAACACAATTGGAAGTCTTCGCCCATAATACCTTAATGTACAATTGCTAATTGTCAGACCTGAGCGCGAAAGCGCATAATCCGGAAAGCCACTGGTTTGGTCTGCGTACCTGAAATTGATGATCGAATTGTCCAGTCGGTCGGAAAGTAATGTCTCCCATTCGCCAATCCTCCTCAATGATTCAGCAAATACATTGCTTACATATAACGGAAAATAACGTATACTTCACACTCCATGCCCCACATCCATGATCCGGTTCATCTTTTCTTGCGGCTGGGTTTCTGCAATTCCAATTTTGCAATTCCCAATCCAGATATTTTCGAACGTGATCAGTTAAGCATTTTGCGCATAACGGTTGGGTGAGGTAATGGCCCCTACGGCAAACCCTTCGAAGGTGCATCCTCGACCCTGATTCTCGTGGAGCCTCCCCTTGAATTGGACCTCCGGTAATCGGTCTTTAATGCAGGGTATCCTCCATCCGAAGGAAGTTCATACATAAATGGATCTATAGCAATAGCGCAGTAAGGGCTAAATCTTGAATCCCGACAGGTTGGATCACGATACCCTGTTAATTTACTCGCATATAATTCCTCTGGCGCCAATACTGGCCCCCTCAGCCACCAGGGTGGGCCGGAATTCCTCCTTTCGCTCTATGAAAGCGCGGGGATTGATCACATTGGTGAACACCACCGAAGGCCCCACAAACACCCGCTCCTCCAGCGTAACCCCTTCATAAACGGATACATTATTTTGGATCTTAGATCCCGCGCCGACTGAAACGCCCCTTCCTATAAACACGTTCTGCCCCAACTGGCAACCGGCTCCAATAACAGCGCCGGACATTATATGACAAAAATGCCAAACCCGTACGCCGCTGCCAATCACCACATTCTCATCAACAACAGATGTAGGATGAACATAATAGTCTGCGCCGGAGCTGCCTTTTGCCTGATTTTTCTCCATAACCCCAAATTCGGATTTTTCTTTCCATCTTCCTTTTTCTGCCTATTTTAACTTTCTCAATCTTTCACACTTGCACCAACGCTATTACTCCCTCGACGTTTTCCGCGGCGCAACGGTCTGCCTCATGATCCTGGTGAACAACCCCGGCTCCTGGTCCCATATCTACGGCCCGCTCAAACACGCACCCTGGCACGGCTGTACGCCCACCGACCTCGTTTTTCCCTTTTTCCTCTTCGCCGTGGGAAACGCCCTGGCCTTCGTAATGCCCCGCCTCGAAGCCGGTCCGCGGCCGCAAGCCCTGGGGAAAATCCTCAAAAGAGGCGCACTCATCTTCCTCATCGGCCTGCTGCTCAACTGGTTCCCCTTCATTAAGTGGGACGGCAGCGCCCTCGTCGCCAAACCCTTTGAAACCCTGCGCATCTTCGGCGTGCTCCAGCGCATCGGCCTGGCCTACGCTTTTGCCGCCGCCATCGCCCTTATCACCGGGCTCCGCGGCAGCTTTGTCACCGCCGCCGCCCTCCTGCTGGGCTACTGGGCCCTCACCGCCTTCAGCGGCCACCCCGCAGCCGACGGCTCCCTCGACCCCTACAGCCTCGAAGGCTTCTGGGGCACCCAACTCGACCGCAACCTGCTCGGCGATAAACACCTCTACCACGGTGAAGGCGTGGCCTTCGACCCCGAGGGACTGGCCAGCACCATTCCCGCCATCGCCCAGGTACTCTTCGGCTTCCTCATCGGCAACTATATCCGCACCAAGGGCAAGTCCGATGCCATGGTGGCCAATCTTTTTGTGGCCGGTATCGTGCTGTGGGTAACCGGCATGGCATGGGGACTCGAATTTCCCATCAATAAAAAAATCTGGACCAGCTCCTACGTGCTCTATACCACCGGTCTGGCCACCCTTTTCCTCGCCACTTTCATTCAGTTGATCGAATTCCAGGGCAGAAAGGGCGCCTGGAGTCGCTTTTTCAATGTGTTTGGAAAAAATCCGCTTTTCATTTTCGTGATGAGCGCACTTATCCCGAAAAGCCTGGCCCTGGTGCGCATCGCTAATGGAACTAACGCCAACGGAGAACCGAAGTTCATCTCCCCCCTTGGCTGGTTTTATGAAAAGATCTGCGCACCCCTATTCGCTAAACCAGAGAACGGATCGCTGCTCTACGCCCTCTGCTTCATCGCTGGCATGTGGGCCCTCGCCTGGTACATGGACCGCAAAAAATGGTATGTAAAAGTGTGAACAACGGCAATGTCCCGCGACAACGCAACGCCCGGCAGGAACGCCGGCCGCAACAGGAAGCCCGGCAACAGTATGCATCAGTACCGGACCCGCCCTGTATCCCCTTCCAGCATAGGAAGCCGGTAACCGCCGCTGTCGAGCTGCACGGCCGGAAGCGCTCTTTGCAGCGCAGGCCAGTCCGCAGCGCTTACGCCTGTCTGGTAGAGATACAACGATTCCAGCCTGGGCAGGGCTTTCAGCGCAGCCACCGCCGGGGCAGCAACCGGGTTACCCACCAGGCTGAGGCTGCGCAATTCCTTTAAACGCAACAACGGTGTCAGCATGCCGTCCGTTATACCGCAGTGATTCAACCGCAGCTTTTGCAGGTTGCTGCAGGAGGCCACAAGGTCCATGGCTGCGGCGTTGAGCACCCGGTCGTCGAGCTGTAGCCAGATCACCAGGTCTTTCACCGGTCGCAGCAATTGCAGGGTGGACGAGTCTTTCTGAAAAGCCCCGATAAAGTTCACCGACAGCCAGTGGTGTTCGCGGCTCACCGGCACCACGGTTACACCTGCCTGCTCCAGGGCCTTCAGCGCCGCCGGATCGGCCCCTCCCGGCGGATTGGGTGGCAATATTTCCGCAGTGCCTGCCGCATCAACCCTTCCTTCCGCCAGGGCCGCCAGCAGTTTTTTGACGGAAGCCGGTTGCTCCAGCTCCCCGATCCGCTTTTTCTCCGAAGCGCCGCTTTCCACCCACCAGTGCAGCAGGGCGATCTCCGCCTGGCTCAGTTGGGCCTTCTCTTTGGGCGGCATATGATCTTTTGACGTAAGCGGCAATTCAATACGCTGCAGCAACCCGCTTTCCCCGGCTTGTCCCGGCACCAGCGCCTTGCCCTCTTCACCACCTTTCAGCATATAAGAAAGCGCATCCAGCCGCAGCTTGCCCTTCTGCTTATTGGCGCCATGACAGCCGTAACACCTTGCTTCCAAAATGGGCTGCACCACCCCGGCGTACAGCAGCACCGTATCAGGATTGGGCAGACTGTTGATCACGGGGCCCTTCGGCGCTGCCGCAGCTATCCAGCCTTCCTGCAGGTAGTCACTGCCATGGGTAAGCGAACCGCCGAAATGGCCGGTAATGCTCAACAATACCAATGCAGCCAGGGCGCCCAACTGCCTTAAGCGAAGCGGCAGGTAACCAAAGCTTCCCCGCTCGGCGAAATAGAGTCCCGCGGCCGCCGCCGCCGTGCCAATGCCCATCCAGCGATGCCTATCCAGCAGGGCTGCCTCGTATTCGCCCCCATCCGCCAGCAGCCAGCCGCTGAAACAGGAAGCAGCCGCACCAAGCATGCCCCAGAAATACAGTACGGGGATGGCCGGTCGCAGGCCTGCACAGTCGGGCCGCCGCGCCACCAGGCTAAAACCCGCCGCTACCAGCAATATCCCGATGGGCAGGTGCACCAGCAGGGGATGGAAACGAGCCAGCAGCCCGGAAAAATTCAAAAACAGGCCCATCAGGAATAACGTTTACGCAGTAAGTTCATCATATACAGGTTGATGGCCCATTGATCGGCCAGCGGTTTTCGGCTATACGGCTCCGTTGGCATGTAGTCGGGCGGGCCAAATTCCGTAAGTATGGTCACCCGCTCCCCCGCCTGTTTCTTACGGGCCACGATGGCATCCCACCATTTCAGGTGTTGCTCCACAATTTCTTTCCACTCCGGCGCACGCGGGTCGTTCACCTGCGGACCTTCCGGATGGCCGATCCGCGCATGGATATGGTCTGCCCGTTGCAAAGCAAGCTGTACGGCTTCGGGCTGGTCACCCAACAGGCTCTCATGCACATTGCACCAGTGCGAAATATCCAGGGTCAGCCGCAGGTCGGGGTGCTTTTCCATAAACTGCCGGGCAACATGCGCAGCAAACAACATACGGCTGCGGTGGGTCTCGTGATAAACAGGAATGCCTGTTGCCTTCGTTCGCCGGATGGTGTGGTCGATGATGGCACTGTTAACTGCCTCGGGGAAAAAATCACGGCCCGAATGGCAATTGATATAAACCGGTTTCAGCCGCGGATGACTGGTCGCGGCATCGATCTGCTCCCGGAATGCTGCCAGGTGCGCCTGCGGATCTGCCTGGTGTGCGCCGCATAAAAATCCCACCTGCAATCCTTCCTTTTGCAACACATCTGCAGACTGCTCCTGCTTCTGGCGGTCTGTGGGCCACCACATTTCGATGCCGTTGTAGCCGGCAGCTTTGACCTTGGCGCAAAAGGCGGCGAAATCGCCTTTCATGCCCCAATCCGTTGCAAGAATAAGCAGTTCATAACCGGCCGCAGCCGTGGTAACGGGCCAGGCTGCCGTTGCCGACCCGGGCGTTCGGTCCGGTGTTTTTGCGTAGATCTCCATATTTGCAAGTACCAGCGCTGCCGCTGCAGAAGCAGCTTCGCGCAGAAATTTTTTTCGGTTCATGATAAGCGTTATGCAATGATTTCCCGTATCACTTTCCCCGTCACATCGGTGAGCCGGAAAGGCCTTCCCTGGAAGGGATAGGTAAAGGTTTCGTGATCAAACCCGAGCTGGTTCAGTATGGTGGCCTGTATGTCAAAAGCCTCCACTTTTCCGCTCAGGGCGCTGTAGCCGATCTCATCGGTTTCGCCGTGCGTATATCCTTTTTTGATACCACCGCCGGCCATCCAGATGGTAAATGCTTCCGTATGATGATCACGTCCCTTGAAGGGATTCTGAACGCCGTTCCTATTCTCCATCATGGGTGTGCGCCCAAACTCGCCGCCCCATACCACCAGCGTTTCTTCGAGCAATCCCCGCTGTTTCAGGTCCAGCAGCAAAGCGGTCATGGCCTTGTCGATGCTGCGGTATTTATTGATGATGCCCAGGTTGAGGGCATTACTGGCGTTGTCGCCGTGTGCGTCCCAGCCCCAGTCGAACAACTGTACGTACCGTACGCCTTTCTCCACCAGTTTCCGCGCCAGCAGGGCATTGTTCGCAAAGCACGACTCTCCCGGCCGCGTGCCGTACATCTCGTGGATATAAGCAGGTTCATCATTGATGTTCATCACCTCGGGTGCGGTGATCTGCATGCGGTAGGCCATTTCGTATTGCGAAATGCGGCTGAGGATCTCCGGGTCCTGGTAGCTTTCGTATTCCTGGCGGTTGGCTTCATTGATGGCGTCGATGCTGGCTTTGCGCAGATCGCGGTGCATGCCCTCGGGATCTTTGATGAAAAGCACGGGATCGCCTTCGCTGCGGCATTGCACGCCCTGGTACACGCTGGGTAGAAAGCCGCTGCCCCATACCGACTTGCCGGCATCGGGAAAACTGCCGCCACTGGTCAGCACCACAAACCCGGGCAGGTTCTGGTTTTCGGTACCCAGTCCATAAGTTACCCAGCTTCCCATACTGGGGCGGCCCAGGCGCGCGCCACCAGTATGCATCAGCAATTGCGCAGGCGCGTGGTTGAACTGATCGGTGGTAACGGCTTTCAAAAAACTCACTTCATCGGCCATCGTGGAGAAATGTGGCAGGTGCTCACTGATCCAGGCGCGACTTTCACCATGCTGCGCAAATTTTGCCTGGGGTCCCAGCATTTTCGGCACACCTGTGATGAAGGCGAATTGCTTACCGGCCAGCAGGCTCGGCGGACAATCCTGCCCATCCATTTTCATCAGCTCCGGCTTGAAATCGAACAACTCCAGTTGTGAAGGAGCGCCGGCCATATGCAGGTAGATCACGCTGCGGGCCTTGCCCGGGAAGGGCGGCGATTTTGGCAGCAGCGGATGCGCCGGATCGAAAGCAATGGTGTTTTCGGCGGCGTTTGAGGAGCCGCTCCGGCCGCAGCTTCCCAGCAGGGAGCCGATGGCCAGGGCACCCAGGCCCATGGCCGATTCCCGCAGGAAATGACGGCGCGTATGCAGCTTCATTGCAGCCATTTCGGCTTCTTTCACAAGACGCTGGTTGATGAAATCTTGCCGGGTCATACTGTTATCGTTTTGCTCGCGACACTGGCCGCGCTTAGTTTTTTGTAAGGGTTTCGTCCAGGTTGAATAAGGCATTGGCCACTACGGCCAGGGCCGCGAGGTGACTGGTATCGCCACCTGCAACAGGTATTCCTTCCTTTCCTTTTTCCCACCCAAGCAGGGTGGCGGCAGAACGCGGGTCCTGCCGGTAGGTTTCCAGCGACTGGCGGTACAAGTTTTCCATGGTTGCCAGTTTGGCCGCCGGCATTTCTTTGAAAAACAACTGTGCATAGGCCCAGTTGATCTGTGCCGCTGGTGAAGAAGCTCCTGACCCCTGCATGCGCAGCGCAAAATGCCGTGACATATCCAGGTAGGCCGAATCATTCAGGGTAGTCAGCGCCTGCAAGGGTGTATTGGTGCGAATGCGCCGGGCGCTGCACACCACCCGCTGGGCGCCATCGAAACTGATCATGGATGGATAGGGCGAGGTTCTTTTCCAGTAAGTGTATACCGCGCGGCGATACTGGTTCTCACCGGTGCTCTGCGTCCACCTGGCGCCGTTATAGGGCGACAGCCAGATGCCATCGGGCTGCCAGGGCATTACCCCGGGGCCATACATCTTATTGCTGAGCAGGCCGCTGACGGCCAGGTCCTGGTCGCGCAACTGTTCTGCGCTTAACCGTATCCGTGGGCCGCGGGCCAGGTATTTGTTATAGGGATCTTTTTGTGCCGCTGGCGTCCAGCGTGCGTCCTGCCGGTAGGTAGCACTGAGCACCATTTCGCGCAGCAGTTTTTTAATACTCCATCCGTAGTCGTGCAGGAAGCGATAACTGAGTTGGTCGAGCAGGGCCTGGTGGGTGGGCGGACTGCCCTGTGTGCCCATGTCTTCCAGGGTCTCCACAATGCCGTTGCCGAAAAGCTGCTCCCAGAGCCGGTTGACGAGGGTACGGCTTACCAGCGGGTTGCGCGGGTCGGTAAGCCACTGCGCCAGGCCCAGCCGGTTGGCAGGCGCTCCTTTTGGCTGTGCATACCGAAGGCTTGCAGGAATGGCCGGACTAACGGCCTTGCCCGGGGTATGGCGATTGCCTCTTTCAAAAACATGGGTGGTCCTTTTCCAGTTCCCAGGGTTTTCCATCATGATGGGTGTACCCGGAAAGCAGGCCATTAACAAGCTCGTATAAACGCTTTTTGCTGCACCGTACCCGGACTTATCCTTGCCCGGTAATCCCGGATGGAAAGAAAACCAGTCGAAATAAATTGCCAGGTCATCGCCTTTCAGTTGCCGGTTTTCGTATTGCACATATACGTCGTGCACACCTTTCTGCGGCGCAAAAGAGACCTGCATCAGCGGTGATTTTTTTACCGGAACAACCTGGCACTGCGCAAATACGGGACCATCGGCCCGATCCAGCCGGAAGACCAGTTTCCCTCCCTCCAACCCGCTGTAATAGCGGAACAGGAGCTCATCAGCCGCTTCCAGGTCAATATTTTGCAGCCGGGCACGCCCGCCATTGCGAAGCGCAAGGCTAACATTGTTATTGACCACAACGGCCCGTTCCAGGCTATCGGCAAGGGTGGCGTTGATGGCGGGCTGGTAGGTGCGCATCAACTGAAGCACGCGTCCGGCTTCCGTTTCACCGGCGCTTGTTTTCACCCAACTGACCAGCCGATCCAGTTCCCTGCGGCTGCTGTCGTCAAAATGACGCAGCAGTGGAAATTCGGTGGGCACGTCTTCATCGCGGTTGTTATCGAAATAAGCCAGGAACTGGTAGTACTCTTCGTGCCGGAAGGGGTCATAAGGATGGCTGTGGCACTGCACACAGGCGAACGTGGTGCCCATCAACCCTTCCCAGGTGCTGTTCACCCGGTCCATATTGGCCGAATTGCGGAACTCTTCATTGTCGGTGCCGCCTTCGTCGTTGCTCATGGCGTTGCGGTGAAAAGCCGTGGCAATTAGCTGCGCCTCCGTTGGATCGGGCAGAAGGTCACCTGCCAGTTGCTCGGTAAGGAACTGGTTATAGGGCATGTCCTGGTTGAACGCACGTATCACCCAGTCGCGGTATTCCCAGATATTGCGATGGCCATCCGACTCATAGCCCTTGGTATCGGCATAACGTGCTACATCGAGCCATACCGAGGCCCACCTCTCACCGAAGCGGGGAGAAGCAAGCAGGCTGTCCACCAGTTGCGCATATGCCTTGTCGTTATTGCCGTCTTTGTCATTGCTGTTGTTAAGATAACGGAAAGCCACAACCGAATCGGGGTAGGTTCCGATCAGGTCAAGACTCACCCTTCGCAGCAGTGTGGCTTTGTCTGCCGGAGCAGCAGGATGCAGTCCCGCCTCGGGAAGTTTTTCCCGTATAAAGGCATCTATTTCATTGGCGCCTCCCTGCAACCCGGGAACGGCCTGCTGTTTTACGGGAAGATAGGCCCAGTGGTCGCCCCATTTGGCGCCCTGCCTTATCCAGCGCCGCAACAGGGTTATTTCATCTTCTGAAAGAGGCTCGTGCTTATAGGGCATCCTTTGCTCGGGATCGTCCGATTCAAGGCGGCGGATCATTTCACTGTGTTCGGGATCACCCGGAATAATGGCGGGCTTGCCGCTTTCCGTACTGGCCAGCGCTTCTTCACGGAACAGTACACTGAAACCGGCCTTGGCCTTCACACCGCCATGGCAGGTAATGCATTTTTTATTCAGGATGGGTTTGATATCGGCACTGAAATCCACCGGCTTCTCCTGGCCCAGGCAGGCGAATAAAGCGATCCCGGCACTGATGGCTGCGGCAACTCCGTATATTTTCATTTTTGTTATGGCAAACACTCCTTCAAAGTTAGTTCATTCAATCACCCACCAGTTGTATCCACCGGCAGGCAGGGTGGTTTTTAATTCCCATACAGGCCCTCCCGTCACCGGGTCGCAGGTGGCTGATCCCGGCAACCGCACCTGCACTGCGGCAGCTCCTTTTTCCCTTACCTGCATACTGCCCTTCAGGCCGGTATAATACAACGGTACGCGAATGGTGCGGGTAATGGGCGCCTGGGTTGGGTTGAACAACAACAGGAAACCTTTTTGTTTTCCCTGCGGATCCGTATGGAGCCATCCGTCCCAATCACGCCCGTCGGCCCTGCGCAGGTGTACCAGTGGTGCATTCAGGATGCGGCGGTACTGTTTGTACCACTTCACTATTTTCTGCACCAGCATTTTCGTACTATCGGTGTCGTATAACCGCGGCCCCCGGTAACAGGCCTGCACGCCGGCGCCGTAATACTGCACCATCAGCTGTTCATAGCTGTCGAGGTGCTCTGAAAGCGGCTCCAGCACGGCTTCCGGGCCACCGCCCTGGTATTTGGTCAGCGGCACAAAACCCCAGCCCATGGACGGGCCCTTGTCCCAGGTGCCGTCGAAGATGTTCTGCCGGTTTAAGATTTTCTGGTCTTCGCGCGGCAGGGAAAAATTCACTTCGCGGTACCCCAGCGCAATCTTATTGGTACCATCGAGAAAATACCAGTCGGGTGCATTGATGTATACACCACGTGCGTACAACCAGCGGTAGAGTTCTTTCTGGATCTTCATCTGTTCCCACTGCGAGTCGCCCAGCCCGCGGTGACCGGGATGTGTTGTGCTGGCGCAACGATCGCCCGGGTAAGGACCATCGTTCTCCCAGATATCGAAACCCGTGGCGCTGAAAAACAGTTTGATCTTATCGCGGTATGCCAGTCCCCACCTGCTGCCAAAGCAGGGCGCATTCCCAAAAAAAGCACCGCCGGTTTTCCCGGTAAGGGGATTGATCACATCGTCCGCTTCGCTGATGCGGCGCGAGCTGAAAAGAGAATAACCACCGATCGCAATGCCCCTGGCATGCGCATAATCGGCCAGGGCTTTCCACCGCACGAGGTTTGCCGCGGAGCTGTCTTCCATATCGAGATGGCTGCCAAAACTCAGGATCAGGGCTTCGTATCCGGTAGCGGCACACTGGTCCACGGCGCTTTTCACTTCCGCATCGTTCCTGCTTACCAGGTGCATAAAGATGGGATTTTCCATGGTCCACGGAGCAACGGCCTGGTATAAACGCTGGATAGCCATTCCCCTCCGCTGCCGGTCGTAGCTGTCGAGCAGGAGCTCAAAACTGCGCACCGATACAAGATTATCGCCTGCTTTCAGTTCGAGGTCGTACACGAAATCGGGATACACTTCCAGCCGGCAGGGCGTTTTGTAATCGTAATTTACCTGCGACGTATAACTGCTGTCGGCCAGCCAGTGTGCGGTCTGGTCGCTCAGAGAGTACCGCATCGAATTGTTGAAAGCGTAATCGGTTTCCACGTAAAGGCCCTGCTGCTTTTTCATCTGGTCGGTACTGCCCGTCACGGCACTTTCTTCTTCAACCAGCGATAACAGCTCATTTTTAAGCCGTCCTATCACCAGCGCGGCATTGCCCCTGTTCTGCAGGCTCACCCACTTGGAAACCAGCGGCAGCCCATCATACAGGGCATAGTGTACAAAAACGGAAAGTCCCGGAAATTCAGAATGTGCAAACCGGCAAACCAGTTCCTGCCCTCCTGCTGCGGTTGTTGCCCGGCTCAGCCAGCGCAGGGGCCTTTCAGGCAATAGTGGTCGCAATGGTCGCACCTCGTAGTCCTGGAACTGGAAATCGTTTTTCCCGGCGGTCAATGCCGGCAGCCAGTCCGGCAAAAAATACGCTTTCTGCTGTTGTCCTTTCAATCCCCCAATCGCATATACGTTACCGTTAATGGTGATCTCTGCTTCCGGTTCGATGGCACGGATCAGTTGCTGCCCGTTCACTTCATGGGTAAAGCCGAAACAGGCCATATTCGGTTGCAGCACAAACCGCCTGCTGAGCAGTCCATTTTGCAGGCTGATGATTTTTCCTCCGGCATCTTTCGTAACAGTAGCCTTTTGCCTAAAAGGCGCTACCAGCCAATCTTGCGCCGGTGTCAGCAAGGGGATAAAATGGAACAACAGCAGTACTGGCAAACATCGCATGAGACAACAGGTTTTTTGTGAAAGGAAGATAGTGAGCGGTATCATTGCCCACTGGTTCCAAATGATCCAATCTTTAAACAATATTATCCGTGTAAAAACGGATAATTTAATACTGAATGCTAACTATATTAGTAGCTTTGCTAAAAGAAAAATCAATTCCCATGTCAATCAACCGTCAACCGAACGAACAGCAACATCTCAACCGCCTGGCTTTGTTCAGCGGTGATGATGCCATGCAGGCCGATCCCGTTCCTGCGATGAAACATTGTTTCGACCTGGCACAGGTTTCACGTCTCCGGGAATTTTGGAAACAATACAGCCTGGTAGCCTATGATGGCTCCCGTCAACTCGCGCAGGGTCATGGCACCTGCATGGATTTTTTTGACCGGCTCGAGCTGCTGGTAGAAACCTGCTGGCTGATCCGGATACAGGCATCACCCGTCTTTGATCCCTTCGCACAGGAAATGAGCAACTACTCACTGGCAGAATGGAAAAACCTGCTCCATATCTGGCGGGGTGCAGTTCTCTCCAGGCATTCCCTCGGCGAAGAGTTGGAAACAACCACTATGCTGAATGCTTTTCTTTGCATAGATCAACTGCTGGTAGCCGCCAATGCCTGGCTCGAAGACCACCAAAACCGGTACATGCTGGAAGATGCATATGTCATCTATCGCACCAGGCTGCGCGCATGATCAGGCAAAGAGCGCTTCTGCCATTGCAATGCTCTCTGGTTTACCTACGTCCACCAGGCGGTCACCGCTATGGTCGAAACCCATGATGCGGTTTTCCCTGGCCAGGTCCAGATAAACATCTACCAGGGAAAACTTTCCTTCCTGCCGGATGAGGCTAAAAACCCGCGGCTCGAACACGACCACGCAACTGTAAGCCAGGGGCTGCAAGAGTGTTTTCTCAATGCTTATTCTTTTTTCTCCTGTCTGGGTGTTTGTCCAGCCGCAAAGGCGATGCTCCTGGTCGAATAAAAAATTGCGGGAAGTTTTCCGATTGGTGACGCCAAAACTGATCAATGCCTCCTGGCTCCGGTGGTACTGCAGGAGTTGATACAGATCGAGGTCGGTCAGGATATCGGCGTTGATGGTCACAAAAGGTTCCGGTCCTTCCAGCAAGGGGGCTGCTTTGAGCAAGCCTCCGCCGGTTTCCAGCACCTGGTTGCGTTCATCGCTGATGTGGATATTCGAACCCCAACCGCCTGCTTTATGCACGGCCTCTTCGATCTGGTCGGCAAAATGGTGCACATTCACCACCACTTCGGTTATGCCATAGCGTTGGAGATATTCTATATTTCGTTGCAACAACGACTTTCCATTCACGGGGGCCAGGGCCTTGGGATGGTGGTCGGTCCAGGGTTTGAACCTGGTACCCAGGCCGGCCGCAAAGATCATCGCTTTCAATTCAGGGGGATTATGGGTTTACAATGGGGCTTTCATTCAACTGGGGCTGCTCGCGGTGGGTCAGTTCCAGTTTCACGCCAAACTTGTTCCGGAGATGCCGCACCAGGGCGTCGGCAGCATACACGCTGCGGTGCTGCCCGCCGGTACAACCGAAATTAACCTGGAGACTGCTGAAACCCCTTTTGATATAATCCGCCACCGTAATGTCAACGATGTCAAAAACCGAATTGAGGTAATCGGGCATGATGGTCAGTTGTTCCAGGTAGTCTTTTACCGCCTTGTCGCGGCCGGTCTGGATTTTGAACTCTTCGATCCTTCCGGGATTGAGAATGCCCCTGCAGTCGAATACAAACCCGCCGCCATTGCCGCTTTCATCGGGCGGAATACCCTTTTTGTAACTAAAGCTCCGCACCTGTACCACCAGCGGGGTATCGGGACCCGCCCGCAGCGGCTCAAACCTTGCCAGCACTCCGTCGCTGGTGCAAAACTGCAGGCACTTATCGAATTCCGGAACGGATATTCCCATGCGGCGCTTATCAGTGAACTGCCTGAGATTGCGCAGGGCCAATGGAATACTGGTGAGAAACTGCGCCTTGCGCTGGAAAAAACCGCGGAACCCATAGGCGCCCAATACCTGCAGCAACCGGATCAACACGTACCCGTTGTACTGGGCGGTGAACAAATGAGCATCCAACGGGTGTGCCAGCCACTTTCCGGCCACTTCAATATAATAGTCCAGCAGCCCGTCCTTCCATTCTTCCGGCAGGTCGGCCCGCGCCTGCCAGAGCAGGCTGGCCACATCGTACTGCAGAGCGCCCCGCATGCCTCCCTGGTAGTCTATAAAATGCACTTTCTCCTCCTCCACCATGATGTTCCGGCTCTGGAAATCGCGAAACATAAAATGCTTGTTCTCTGTGCGGGTGAGATAGGTGCTGAGCGCATCAAAATCATCCAGCAGGGCCTGCTTATCGTAGGGATATTTCAGCGTGTCGAGAAAATAGTATTTAAAGTAAAGCAGGTCGCTCAGGATGGCCTGCTTTCCAAATTCAAAAGCGGTAAGGCATTGACTGTAATCGATGGCCGCGCCCCCTACGATCTGGAGATGGGCCAGCCTTTCCAGGCTTTGCTGGAACAACGCATACACGTGTTCGGTAAAACCTTCCTTCTCCAGGATATTGAGCAGGCTGGTATCGCCAAAATCGGTCTGCAGGTACACATCCCCTTTTTCGTTAACCGCCTTCACTTCAGGAACAGGACAATCCTGCCCGAACAGTGATTTGCTGAAGCTGATAAAGGTCTGGTTCTCCCGCAGGTGCTGGTTATAAGTGGCGATCAGGTGACGGCCGTCCTTACCCGTCACCCTGAAATAAAGACGGTCACTTCCGCTTTGCGGAATCTTACTGATCGATGCCGGCTCTTCGCTGAATTGCGCTTCCCACAGGGCGGTTATAGCATGAATGATTGTTTCCATATGATGAGCGCCGAAAATAGCATGTTTTGCTGATTTTCTGCGCCCGTGAAACAACAGACCGGCTGCCGCAGGAATACAACCCGAAAAACTTTTCCGGTTCCTGTCAGAATAACCTGAGTTGCCGGAAAGGCGCGGCAAAAAGGCTGGTATCAAGTTCCCACCTGCCGCCGGTAAGCTGGTATATCTGGCTGAATTTTTTAAACTGCTGGTTCACCAAATCCGCCAGCACCCCTTCGCCCCGCATCCTCGTACCAAAACGGTTGTCGTTTACCTGGCCCCCATGCCCGTCTTCTATGCCATGCCATACTTTATCGGCACGGTCTGGGAAATGCTTGTACAGCCAGTCGTGGAACAGGATCTTCAGGGAGCCATTGAGCCGGAGGAAGGTATAGGCTGAAAAGCTGGCGCCCGCCGCAGCCGCCGCTTCCAGGATGGCCGGCAATTCGTGATCGGTCAGCCCGGGTATTACGGGTCCTATCATCACGCCCGTTCTTATGCCCGACTCCGATAGCTCCCGGATCGTGCGCAGCCGCTGGGCAGCCGTGGTGGTGCGTGGCTCCATCACCCGCCGCGTTGCCTCCGTAAGACTGGTGATGGTAACAATCACCGTCGCCAGTTTTTTTTGACCCATGGCCGACAGTATATCCCGGTCCCGCAGCACCAGCGCATTCTTGGTAATGATTCCCACCGGCTGGTTGAATTCCTGGCAAACCTCCAGCAGGCGCCGGGTCAGGCGGAACTTCTTTTCGGCCGGTTGGTAACAGTCGGTGTTTCCGCTGAGCGAAAGCGGCTGGCATTCCCAGGATGGCCGCAATAAAAATTTACGCAACAGTTCCGGCGCATTGCGTTTCACCATGATCCGGCTCTCGAAATCCAAGCCGGCGCTGTACCCCCAGTATTCATGCGAATTGCGCGCATAGCAATAAATGCAGCCGTGTTCGCAGCCCTGGTAAGGGTTCATGCTGTAAAGCATCCCTACATCCGGACTCTCCACCTTGTTCACCAGGCTTTTGGCATCCTGCTCTAAATAAACCGTGGCCCTCTCCCCCTCGGGAATCTCCCATTCCTGGTGCCTGGTTTCAAACCGGTTGGCAGTATTGAACTGGGCGCCCCTTCCCTGTATGATACCTGTTTTCATAGTTAAGCAAAGAGGCTGCCCTGGCTCACGCCCAACGGAAGGTTCCGGAACTCCATCCTCCGGAGGATCTGCCAGTACTGACTGCCGGTTTTTCGCTTCAACAGCAGGCAGGCATCGGCCATGAACTGCCCGGTGAATTTTTTGTGCGAATAAGCCAGCCACGCATTTTCATATACCTGCCGGGGAATGCGGCTTGCCACAAAAACCCGGTGCTCGTCCGGAAAATGGGGTTGGTTTTCCCGGTCGGCCTTCAACAGCGATTGCACGCCTTTCAATCCCCGCACCATCGACTGCAGGGGCAGGGGACTGGTCACCGGAATATAAATAGAATGGGCAGGCGCCGACCCGAAATCCTTGAGATGGAGGGCCACCGGCTTCCAGGAGGAAACCACCTGCTGCAGCGACAATACCATCCGTTCCTCCAGTACAGGCCGCTGCCTGAACTTTACCAGGGGCAGAAGGATGGGAGACTGACCCTGGGGCGCCGTCTGGTAGGTTTCCTGGAATTGTTGCCGCACTTTTTTCAGCCTTTCTTTCAGCGCATCCGGCAGGGCCAGGACCAATTGGTATTCATGCAATTGGTAGCCCGGCAAATGGAAAAGCCCGGCACCCGGTAAGTTTGACGGGTGCATAGAGTTTTGTGTTAGGTGCTGTGCCATGACATCAGATGTTTTTGTTGATCGAATAAGATAAGGAAAGGGGCAGGCGGCTCACCAGCCGGCCCTCTCCGCCAAACAGTACCAGTTCCTCTACCGCCATGGAGCCAGCCACCATACGGCTGGAAAAATCAAGCAGGATCTCCCTTTCCCGGAGCGGATCCAGGGAAGAAACCAGGACAAGGCGGGGAGGCTGTAACCGGATACTGCCCAATCCATTGCTTTTTAGCCAGCCGTCCAAGGTCCGGAAACCCGCAGACAGTTGCCGCAGCGGCCGGTCGTCCTGCAATCGCAGGTAGAGCGGGCAGGCCGGCTGGCTCCCGTAATTGTTGATTGCCACCGGGAAGCGCTCCGACTGGCAACAGATGCGCAGCATCCAGCGGAGCAGGGTGTCCTCCATCTCGGGTCTGGCCTGAAAACGCAGGAGCTCAATCGCCGGCTTCTCCACCCAGCGAAGCGCCTTTCCATAACAGGCGGTTCCATAGGCCATTTCCGCCCCCAGCAGGGCCGCCAGTTCACGGCCGGGAAAAACGGCCAGCCTGTATTCCGTCAACGCCCGCTCCTGCTGCGCCATACAACCCGGTAAAGTCATCGCCTCCATATGAAACCAATTTATTTAGCATGAAAATACTAACTTATTTAGTAAATAGCAAATATTTTCTACTTCCCCAGGAATGGTATATTGCAGCATTCGGCAGCCTGCTGAACAAACTGCCGCCCCCGGCTGGCAGGAAGTCGTTCGTCCCCACCGTTTTTACGAAACCTGAACCATGCGCCAGATCCTTTTATCATTGTACAATTTCTTCCGGGCAATCCTGCAATTCCTCCTGAAACGCCCCATTGCCTGGATAGCCGACCGCTTCACGTCTTCTCCCAAAAAGGAAAATGTTTTCAGCTCACTCACCGAACTGTACAACAGCATCACCGACGAACCGGGAAAAAAAGGGCCGCTGTTCGCCTTCCGCCCCGACGAACAACCCGTGATCATTTTTACCGACCTCCACAAGGGCACAAGAGATGGCGCAGATGATTTTGCCATTTGCGAAGACAACTACATCGCCGCACTGGATTATTACGACCGGAAAAAGTTTTATTACATCAACCTGGGCGACAGCGAAGAGCTGTGGGAAAATATCCTGCCCAATGTGGTCAAATACAATAAGAAGACCTTTGCTGCGGAACGCCGCTTTGTGGAAAGGCGCGCTTTTGTGAAGCTGTTTGGCAACCACGACCTCTATTGGGGCAACGATCCCATTGCGCCGGCCTTCCTCAAAAAAATCTACGATGCGCACATGAAAACACATGCCGGCGCCGTATTGCGGGCAGCCCTCCCCGATGCCGAGATCGATTTCTTTTGCACCCACGGCCACCAGGGCGATGCGCAGAGCGATGGCAACCGGTTCAGCAAATGGTTTGTTTCCGCCATCTGGGGACCATTGCAGAGCTTTCTTGAGATCAATACCAATTCGCCTTCCTGCAACGACAATAACAAGACCCTGCACAACCAGATGATGTACGAATGGAGCGCCCAGCAATCGAACCTCGTGTTGATCACGGGCCATACCCACCAGCCTGTTTTCAAATCGCTCACCCACCTCGAACGGTTGTACCTGCAGCTCGAAGAAGCGCGTGCGGCAAAGGATGCAGCCCGCGAAGCGGAAATATTGAACGAGATCCCGCGCAGGCGGCGGGAGTACGATCATGTGAACCAGCAGTTCCGCGACATGCGGCCCACTTATTTCAATGCAGGCTGCTGCTGCTTTGCCGACGGCAATATCACCGGTATCGAAATTGCGGAAGGGTATATCCGGCTGGTGAAGTGGAGCAAGGTGGACGGCGTATCGCAACGCATCGTTGCGGAAGAAGTGCACCTCGTGGCGCTGAGTGCGGAGCTCTACAATTAAAGGGCCCGGCTACTGCTGAACATTTGCTTACTGCCCCAGTAACAGGCCGTACAGCACTTTGCGCGCAGGATCGGTCATGCCGGCCGTGCTGTCCTGCATCCAGTGCCGCTTGAACGCCTGGATAGCAGCGGTGCTGTCGCGCAGGTCATAACCCACCAGCTTAAGCGCCAGCGTATCGTTGAAGAGAATGGGCAACTCCAGGCCCATGGTATCGCGCCACCAGTTGCCAAAACCACTGTCGGCAAGCTGTTTCCAGGGAAAGCGCCAGTTGGGGTCGTTCTTACGGGTGGGGGCAATATCGCCATGCCCTATGAAATTGGCTGCGGGAATATTGTAGCGGTGCTTCAGGGTATCGAGCAGGGTAAGCAGGCTGCCGATCTGGCGCCCGTCGAAATATTCAAACCCATTGTTGTCGAGCTCAATGCCAATGCTGCTGGAATTGAGATCGGTATTGCTGCCCCACCGCGATATGCCGGCATGATGTGCCCGCAGGTAATCGTTCAGCATCTGGTGGATGGTGCCGTCCTTGCAGATCACATAATGCGCGCTCACCTGGGTGCGGGGCATTGTGAAAGTCCGCAGGGTTTGGTCACAGCTTCCCTGCGCAGTATGATGGATGACAACGTAATTGGGCTTGCGGATGCCGAAATTGGTGGTGCCCACCCAGTAACGGCCGTTGTCGGGGCTGCCGGCGGGCGGATATTGCCGGAGCTGCTTGGTGAACGACTTCACCTGCCTGCGGTGCGCCTTGTTCGTTTGGGCATAAGGGTTAGGACTGCAGGCCGTTGCCAGCGCAAGCGCCAGCATACTTACACCGATGCTCAACCGAAAACTAAACATCCGCTCTATTTTAACGATGATTATTCTTCCCTGCCACCTGCTGACGGCACCACGTCTGCCACACCATTCTCCCCTGCTGGCCCGGTTATGGTACCGGCCGGCCGATGTCCCTGGCCGCCGCCTGGTTTCTTCTTGCGGTTCTTTTTCTTTTTCTTCCGCTGCGCATCGGGGTTCGTTGCATCGGGAGCAGTTCCGGGAACAGCCTCCTGTTCTCCCGCCATGGCAGGCTGGGAGCCATTTTGCGCCGGACGCCGCTGTTCACCGTGGTGAGCGGGCCGTGCCCCTCTCCGTTCTTCGTTGCGATGCTCTTCGTTACGGCGCTCGCCGTTGCGACGTTCGCCGCTGTTACGCTCACTGTTGTTCCGTTGGCCGTTGCGGCGCTCACCGCCCTGCCTGCCACGCCCGCCACCTGATCCACCGCGCTGGCGCCGGTGGGGCTCATAAGCCGGTGCTTCTCCCAGTTCGGCCGGCACCACCGCTTTCTCCACTTCCTTGCCGATCAGCGATTCGATGCGGGCAAAACGGCCGATCTCCTTATCGCTCACCAGCGTAAAAGCCTTGCCATCCCGCTCTGCGCGGGCAGTACGGCCAATGCGGTGTACATAATCCTCGGCATCATGCGGCACGTCGTAGTTCACCACCACGTCGATGGTGTCGATATCGATACCCCGCGACAATACATCGGTAGCAACGATCACGGGTATGCGCCCGCTGCGGAAGCCCTGCAACAGGTCTTCCCGCTCGCTCTGCTCGAGGTCGGAGTGGATCTCCGCCACATTGAAGCGTGCCCTTTTCAATACCTGTGTAAGCTGCTTCACCGTTTGCTTGCGCGAACAAAAGATGATCAGGCTGCGGTGCGGCGTTTCCCGGATGATGTGCTGGATCAGCGGGATCTTCTGGGGTTCGTACACCACGTAAGCCTTCTGCTGTACTTTTTCCGGCGGCTTGGAAATGGCAATATTCACTTCCACCGGGTTGGTAAGGATCTTTCGCGCAAGGGACCTGATCTTTTCCGGCATGGTGGCCGAAAACAGCAGGCTCTGGCGGTTTGCCGGCAGGTATTTGATGATGCGCATGATATCGTCGCTGAATCCCATGTCCAGCATGCGGTCGGCCTCGTCGAGCACCAGGAACTGGAGCTGGCTGAAATCCACATAACCCATGTTCAGGTGGGCGATCAGTTTGCCGGGCGTGGCGATCACCAGGTCAACCCCGTTGCGGAGGGCCTGTTTTTCCAGCACAAAAGCCTGCCCGTCCACACCACCGTAAATGGCATAGCTGCTCACCGGCGTGAAATAAGCCAGTCCCTCCACGTGCTGGGCGATCTGGATGGCCAGTTCCCGCGTGGGCACAATGATCACGCCGCTGGTATGACCCTCGTGGCGGTGTTTGATCAACTTGCTGAGCATGGGCAATAAAAAAGCGGCTGTTTTTCCGGTACCGGTCTGCGCGGAAGCGATGATATCGCGACCTTCGAGAATGGGAGGCATTACCTGTTCCTGTACGGGTGTAAGCGTTGTATAACCCGAGGCCTCAATGCCTTCCATGAGTCCCGGATCAAGCGTTAATTCACTAAACTTCACAAATAAAAATCATTTCTAATTTGGTAAAGATAATGCAATACCGCCGTTTTCAAGGCGCCATGTTGGTGCTGACAGCCATACTGGGCTGCCTTTCAGCCTTTTCGCAGTCGCGCGCCCTGGTATTCCAGACCGACTTCGGAGGGAAAGACGGCGCCGTTTCCGCCATGAAAGGCGTGGCCTTCACCATTTCACCGGCCCTGCAGCAGTTTGACCTTACGCACGAAATACCGCCTTACAATATCTGGGAAGCAGCCTACCGGCTGGAACAAACCCTGCCCTACTGGCCCGCTGGCACCGTATTCGTATCGGTAGTGGATCCGGGTGTTGGCTCCAGCCGCAAATCGGTGGTGGCCCTGCTCAAAACCGGTCAACTGGTGGTAACGCCCGACAACGGCACACTCACCCTGCTGGCCGAACATCCCGGCATCGATTCCCTGCGCGAAATAGACGAGCGCAGCAACCGGAGAAAAGGCTCGGCCGATTCCTACACCTTCCATGGCCGCGACGTATATGCTTTCACCGGCGCCCGGCTGGCATCGGGACAGATCCGTTTTTCAGAAGTAGGACCATTGTTGCCGAACCGGCCCATCCTGCTGCCCTACCAGCAGGCCCGCAGCAACGGGAATCAGCTCAGCGGCGCCCTGCCTGTTCTCGATCCGCAATACGGCAATGTATGGAGCAATATTCCCTTGTCAATGCTGCAGGAAGCGGGTATCCGTTACGGTGATACGCTGCAGGTGGAGATCTTTCACCAGGACAGATCCGTGTACAAAGGCAACCTTCCTTTTGTCACCAGTTTTGCGGCCGTTCCCGAAGGCAGTCCGCTGGCTTATGTGAACAGCCTGCTGCAGCTTTCCCTGGGCATCAACCAACGCAATTTTGCAGAAACCTATCACATCCAAAGCGGGCACGAATGGCGCATCACGGCCATCCATAAACGACATTAAAAGGGTCGTGCGCTCCACTCCCTGCTGAAACTTTCGCCCGGGGGAAGCGATTCGATCCCTTCTTTCCGCGTGAGCTCCTGGTCGTGCGCCACGCTATCGGCAATGCCGTACCAGGGTTCCAGGCAAACAAAAGGCGCGCCGGCCGGCGCCCAAATGCCGAAAAAGGGAAAGCCCTCCCACGCGAATTCGAGGCCGTGCGCATGTTGGCTGCTGCCCAGCACAATGCTGTGATCGGGGATATGTTTCAGCACCAGCGCATCTTCCCGGAACAACGCCGGCTGCAGCGGAAGTTTTTTATCGGGCAAAAGCACGAGCTCCGTTTCCGTACCGATCAGTCCTTCTTCCAGCTTATATCGCACCAGCGATTCCGACCGGTCGAATTGCAGGTAATGATCCGTATAGGCTGCTCCCGCCAGCGGCTGCGGCGGCACGGCAAAAGCCGGGTGCGCCCCCAGTGAAAACCAAAGCTGCTCCCGTCCTGTATTTTCCACCGTATAGCGCAACAGCAGGCGGTCTTCATCGAGCTGGTAAAACAGGGTCAGCGAAAAAGAAAACGGATACTGCGCCCTTGTGTCGGCATCATCGCGGAGGATAAAGGAAATGGCTAAGGGACTTGTTTGCTCCGCCAGGAAAAAACGGTCGCGGGCAAACCCATGCCGCGGCAGCGTGTATTCCACACCGTTATAGCGATAGCTGTTGTTGCGAAGAGTTCCCACAATGGGAAAAAGAACGGGCGAGGTCTTGGACCACCAGGCGGGATCGGCATTCCACATATATTCCAGTCCCGTTTTTTTGCTCACCAGGCTGCGCAGTTCGGCGCCTTTGGGATGAAGGGTCACTTTCAGGAAATCGTTCTCCAGGAAATAGCACTCGGACATGCGTAGATTTTCCTGCAAATTAAGGATCGGCCGGCAATTGCGCCCTGCGCAGGAAACCCGCCTTACTGGAACGCGATTGCGTTCACCACCAGCATTTCCAGCGACAGCGACAACAAAGCACAAATGAACCCTTTTGTCCAGCCGGCCAACTGTTGTTTCTTGCCGAACACGCCATTCAGCGCCCAGCCCATGTACACCAACAACCCGATCGCGAGCAGCAGCGCCACGGGCTGGTGCCAGGCGCCGCCGCGCACCAGCAGGTCGAGCGGAAACAGCAACAGCATGAACACGTTCATTTCGCCCCGCAAATAGGTATTGGCAATGAGGTGTTCCGAAAAGTTATATCCTGTTTTCCGGTACAGGAGAAAACTGACCATAGCATAGAGGGGAATGGACAGAAGCAGCCGCAGCGAAAAATGGCTGATGGTATGTTCCCATCTTTCCTCGTTGATCGCTCCCGCACGCAGGATGCCGAGGTCCACAAAAAAACTCTGCCAGTGGAATTTTGTAAAGACGAAGCCTGCTATACCGCCCGTCACCAGTATAAAGGTGAAGGCATTGTACCAGCCCACCCTTTTCCCTGCCAGGTAATCGCGCAGGGCCGGCCCCGGGCGCTGTGCCAGGTCGCGGAAGGTTTGAAATATACCGTGTTCAAAATGATAAAACCCATGCAACACTTCTTTCAGAAGGTGCCGCATGGTGAACCTTTCCGTATGTGTCGGCTGCCCGCATTCGGAACAATATTTTCCCGTTACCGGTTGCCCGCAGTTTTTACAATCCATAGAATCTTTTAGCAGAATAATATTACTGCATTTCCCGCAATCGGCGCAGGCATCGCGCTACATATTCCGGCGGTACTGCCCACCTACTTCGTACAGGGCGTGCGTGATCTGTCCCAGTGAGCAGTATTTCACCGTCTCCATCAGCTCTGCAAAAAGATTTCCGTTGCTGAGCGCTACTTCCCGCAATCTTTTAAGCGCAAGCGTGGCAGCGTTTGCATTGCGTTCCCGGAACTGCCGCAGGTTGTGGATCTGCTGCTCTTTTTCTTCGCGGCTGCTGCGGATCACCTCCGCTGGAATGGTGGTAGGAGAGCCGTTTTTGTTGAGAAAAGTATTCACGCCTACAATGGGCAGCTCGCCGGTATGCTTGAGGGTTTCATAATGCAGGCTTTCTTCCTGGATCTTGTTGCGCTGGTACATTCTTTCCATGGCGCCCAGCACGCCGCCCCTTTCGTTGATGCGGTCGAATTCCGCCAGCACGGCGGCTTCCACCAGGTCGGTGAGTTCTTCAATAAGAAAAGAACCCTGGATGAAATTTTCTGTCACCGCTGTTCCCAGTTCGCGGTTGATGATGAGCTGGATGGCCATGGCGCGCCGCACGCTTTCTTCCGTGGGGGTGGTGATGGCTTCGTCGTAGGCATTGGTGTGGAGCGAATTGCAATTGTCGTAAATGGCATACAGGGCCTGCAGCGTGGTGCGGATATCGTTGAAGTCGATCTCCTGCGCGTGCAGCGAGCGGCCCGAGGTCTGGATATGGTATTTCAGCTTCTGACTCCTGTCGTTGGCGCCGTATTTTTCCTTCATGGCCTTGGCCCAGATGCGGCGCGCCACGCGGCCGATGACGCTGTACTCGGGATCCATGCCGTTGCTGAAGAAAAAGCTGAGGTTGGGTGCAAAGTCGTCGATCTGCATGCCACGGCTCAGGTAATATTCCACATAGGTGAAACCGTTGGCCAGCGTGAAAGCGAGCTGGGTAATGGGGTTGGCGCCGGCTTCTGCAATATGGTAACCGCTGATGGATACACTGTAAAAATTCCGCACATTGTTAGCGGTAAAATATTCCTGCACATCGCCCATGAGCTTGAGGGCAAATTCGGTGGAGAAGATGCAGGTGTTCTGTGCCTGGTCTTCTTTCAGGATATCGGCCTGCACGGTGCCACGCACCTGGCTGAGCGCGGCGGCGCGCAGTTCGTGGTAACGCTCGATGGGCAACACCTCGTCGCCGCTGAGTCCCAGCAGCGCCAACCCCAGCCCATTGTGCCCTTCCGGCAATCGTTCCGGGGCCGCGGGATTAAAGTACACCGGCCGCGGCAAACGGTTGTATTTCTTTGCCAGCGTGGCTTCCACCAGGTCCTGGCGATTGTTTTCCGCGATCCATTTTTCGCAGGCCTGGTCAATCGCCGCATTCATGAAAAAGGCCAGGATCACGGGCGCGGGACCATTGATGGTCATGCTTACGGAAGTGGCAGGGTGGCAGAGATCGAAACCGCTGTAAAGCTTTTTTGCGTCGTCGAGGGTAGCGATGCTCACTCCCGCGTTGCCGATCTTACCGAAGATATCGGGCCGCTCGTGCGGATCCTCACCGTAAAGGGTAACCGAATCGAAGGCCGTGCTCAGCCGTTGCGCCGGCTGCCCGAGCGACAGGTAATGAAACCGTTTGTTGGTTCTTTCCGGTCCGCCTTCGCCTGCAAACATGCGCGTGGGGTCTTCGCCCTGGCGTTTCAGTTCAAATACACCGGCAGTGAAAGGAAAAGCGCCGGGCACATTTTCCTGCAGCAACCAGCGCAGGCGGTCGCCCCAGTCCTGGTACCGGGGCAGGATCACTTTGGGGATCCGAAGCCCGCTCAGCGATACCACCGACATCTGCTGCCGGATGGTCTTATCGCGCACTTTGTATTCAAATACATCGGCCCTGTACTTGGCCTGCAGCGATTCCCAGTTCTCCAGCAACGCCCGGTTGGAAGGATCGAGCTGTTGCAATACCTGCTGTGACTGCGCTTCCAGCAGTTGCCGCAGTTCTCCCGTAGCCTCCTGCAGCACGCCCTGCAACTGGTACCACCTGCTGGCCAGGCGCGCCTGTTCCTGCACCTGCTGGTCGTAGAACCTGCAGGCATCGGCTATTTCAGCGAGGTAACGCACCCGGCGGGAAGGAATGATGCGCGACGATACCATGGCGGCGCCTGCCTGCTGTATAACGGCTTCGCCTAAGCGCAGCCCTGTTTTGGTTTCGAGCAATTGCAGCAGGGTATCGAAGAGCCGGTTCATCCCGGCATCGTTGAATTGTGCGGCGATGGTGCCGATCACCGGCAGGCTTTCGTCCTTTGCCGCAAAGAGCTGGTGGTTGCGTTTGTATTGTTTGCGCACGTCCTGCAGGGCATCGAGCGCGCCGTTCTTGTCGAACTTATTGATCACGATGCAGTCGGCATAGTCGAGCATATTGATCTTCTCGAGCTGGCTGGCCGCGCCGTATTCAGGTGTCATCACGTAGAGGCTGAGGTCGCAGTGGTTAAGGATGGAGGCATCGCTTTGTCCCACACCGGCGGTTTCGAGGATCACCAGGTCGTAGCCCGCTTCGCGGCAAACACCGATGGCGTCGGCGGCGTGGGCGCTGAGGGCCGTATTGTCTTCGCGCGTGGCGAGGGAGCGCATATACACCCGGGGCGAAGAAACACTGTTCATGCGGATGCGGTCGCCCAGCAGGGCGCCACCACTTTTTTTGCGCGACGGATCCACCGATACGATGGCGATACTGGTATCCGGAAAACGCAGCAGGAAGCGCCGCAGCAGTTCATCGGTTACCGAAGATTTACCTGCGCCGCCCGTGCCCGTAATGCCGATGACGGGCGCTTGTTTTTCCGTGGCGGGGGCCTGGTTTTTGTCGGCAAGCGGCGGCGTTTTACCGGCCGGCTGTGTCTTGGCACTGTCGCCTGCCAGTGCCCCTTCTTTACCGTCGGACAGGTTCTCCGCTTCCGTAATGCGGCGGGCAATCAGCCGCACATCTTTCCACTCGCCCAGGGCCAGCGGCTTTGCAAAACCGTTGTTGCCGTTGAGCGGGAAATCGCAGAACCGGATCACTTCTTCGATCATGCCCTCCAGCCCCATCTGGCGGCCATCGTCGGGCGAATAGATGCGCGTAATGCCGTACTGCTGCAGCTCCCGGATCTCTTCCGGCAAAATGGTGCCGCCGCCGCCGCCGAAGATGCGGATATGGCCGCAGCCGTTCTGGTCGAGCAGGTCCTTCATGTAGCGGAAGAACTCGATGTGCCCGCCCTGGTAGCTGGTAATGGCAATGCCCTGCACGTCTTCTTCGATGGCCGCTTCCACGATCTCGTGTACGGAGCGGTTGTGACCGAGATGAATGATCTCGGCCCCCTTGGCCTGCAGGATACGGCGCATGATATTGATGGCTGCATCGTGGCCGTCGAACAGCGAAGCGGCCGTTACGATCCTGATCCTGTTTTTTGGCTGGTAGCCCTTTTTTCCTTCCATGGATGCCAAAGGTACAAAGGAGCGCCTTTGTGCGAACAGTCGTTAGTTTAAACCGCCAGCGCTTTTTTACCGGTTTGTTGCCTCAATGCCTGGTCTGATTTTACGTCTATCTTCCGTTCATCTTCCGTAGTTTCTCCGTTTATTCTCCTGATTATACGGAAGATAAACGGATTATATTTGGAATATATAAGGAGAATAGTCGTAGGATCAGAGGTAGCATCCCGGAACGATCCCGGATCCGTGGCGGCACCGCTTTTCTTCCTATTTTCAGGGCGCCATCTATACACCCGTTCAATAACCCCACCCCGAATGCATTTTTTTGAGAAACTCCGTGAAGAAGGACTGCTCAGTGACCACAGCCTGCAACAATTGAGCGAAGCGGCGGCCGACAACCGCATCAGCCTGCATGCAGAGATCCGCGCACTACTGTATGGCGGCATCCTGCTCTTTGCCGCCGGGCTCGGTATTTTCGTTTACTCACACCTGGAGCAGTTCGGTTATTTTGTACTGATCGGCGCTATGCTGCTCATCATCGCCGGCACTTACAGTTTCTGCGTATTCACGGCAAAGCCTTTTCACACCGGAGAAGTGGAAAGTCCCAATACCTGGTTCGACTACCTGTTACTGTTAGGCGCCATCACCATAGTGACGCTCTGCGCCTACCTGCAGCAGCAGTTCGGCTTCTTCGGCAAACACTGGTCGCCCGCCAGTTTTGTGCCCATGGTGCTTCTTTTTCTCACCGCTTATTATTTCGACCACCGCGGCGTGCTTTGCCTGGCCGTCACCAACCTGGCCGCATGGGTGGGCATCACCATGAACCGCTCTACCTGGTACGGCTTTTCGCTGATGAAAGATGGCGCCATGATACAGGCCGCGGCCTTGCTGGGCGTTTTTCTCCTCCTGTTGTCGCGCGTGGTGAAACAGCGGCATTTCAAATCCCACTTCGAAGAAACCTATCACCAGTTCGGAACACATTTCCTGCTGATCGCCTGCGTGGCGGGCATCATACAGGAAGAGAGGGCCTGGGCCATCTGGCTGCTGATCCTTCTCGCCGCCGGCTATTACCTGCTGCGAAAGGGCTTCCGCGAAAAAAGCAGCTACTACCTGGTGGTCGCCTGCCTGTATGCGTATACAGGTATCAGTTATATCGTTTCGGATAAGCTTTTCCGCCATTTGCGGGGAGAAGATGCGATCTACGCCAACCTGTTTTATTATCTCTGTTCGGGCATTGGCCTTGCTTTCCTGATCTACCAGCTCACCCAAAAACTGAAAACCACGTGATCGCATATACGAAAGAAGCCCTGGAGGTCCACGAGGCGAAGAACCTGCTGCGGCAGGCGCACAGCAATCAACTTCTCCCGGAAGCGGAATGGGAGAAGATCTGCAAAGTTCATCCGGGTCCGTTGTATACGCCGGGGCTATTCGCGCGCATCGGCCTGGGACTGCTTACTGCGCTGGCATCCTTCGCCTGCCTGGGACTGCAGCTTATGCTTACGGACGGCAGCAGCCTTTCTTTCAGCTTTTTCTTTGTGGCGGTGTTATCGCTCCTGGCGCTGGAATATTTCACGCGGGTAAAAAAGCATTTCGGTTCGGGCGTGGATGATGTGCTGCTGCACAGCGCCGTGATCTACCTGGCCAGCGCCTATGCTACCCTAAGGGGATTGTCTTCTTATTCCGCGATGGTTTTCGCACCCCTGCTGGGGTCGGCGCTCTATGCCATTGCCGCCACCCGCTACCTCGACCGGCTGGCGGCGGCGCTGGCGCCTGTTGGCCTCTGGTTAAGCGTCTACAATGCCTTTACACAACAGCAGGTAACTGCCTGGTGGTTCTTTTTCCTGCTGGCCTTCCTGTCGGTGTTGCTGCTCTTTTTGGTAAAGCGCGTGCGGCAGGGGGCGACCCGCTTTCATGCCGCGGTGATGGACTGGGCCGAACTGGCGGCGGGGTTATGCCTGTATGCTTCCTGGCATATTTATACCCTTTCCGAAACTTCCGCGTTCCGGTACGGAGCGGAATCTGCTCCTACTATTGCTATGATGGTATTCAGTTGGAGCTGGACCTTCCTGTTACCGTTGGGGATGATCGCCTATGGTTACCGCCGGCACCGGGTGGACTGGCTGCGGTTGGGACTGGTCAGTGGCTGGTCGGCGTTTTATTTCCTGCAGCACTACCGGCAGCCTTTCTCCGGCGAGGTCATGAGCATGCTGGTGGGATTGCTGTCGGTGGTCCTGGCCGGGCTGTTGCTGGGCATTTTCCGTAAACCCAGGGGCCGTTACCTGTTTGATCCCCAGGGCCAGGTGGGCGCCCTCGAAGAAAGGCTGCAGCTTGCCGCCCTGCTTTCCCTGGCCGGTTCACCGGGCGCCGCCGACCCCGGTGGGAAAACCCAGTTCGGCGGTGGCAACTTTGGCGGCGGCGGAGCAGGTGGCAATTATTAAAAAAATGCTTACATTGGTGCCGTGAAAAAACTGGCTGCCATATTGCTTTCCGCCATACTACTGTTCAATTGGGTGGGTTACCGCCTGTTGTTCGGTTATATGGAATCCACCAGCACCCAGTACCTCAGCAGCCAGCTCGACAACAGGCAGTACGACGAGTCCTCCCTCATCACCATTAAGATACCGGTTGAAAACCTTCCTTATTATACCAACTCACCCATCTTCGACCGGGTGAAGGGAAGCATCAGCATTGGCGGCATGACCTACGAATATGTAGAAAAAAGGATCTTCAACGACTCCATCGAAATGCGTTGCATCCCCAATGCCCAGGCCACCCACCTGACCAATGCAAGAGATGCTTTTTTCCAGATGGTGGCCGATTTGCAGCATACCAGTTCTTCCGGGAAACCGGCTCCGGCCAAGCCAGCCATCAGCCTGAAAAACATTTTGCCGGACTGTGTGCAGACCGACGGCCTGCAGGCATTTGAACCGGTATTCACCGAAAATCCCATCCTGTATTCTGATTTTTCCTGTAATACTTCTACCGGCGTTTTCAGCAACCCGGACATGCCCCCCGATCCTTCCTGTTTACTCGTGATGTAAGACGTTTATAAAAAAGTGTATGTGCCATCCCGGGAAGGTTGTGACGGCTTCCTTCCCGGGTATCACATGCATCCTGCTGTAAAGCAAGCTCAATCCATTTTTACATGAAGTTTTTTGTTATGAGGACCGGCGCCGCCGTTCTCTTCCTGGCCCTGTTCCTGAATGCCTGTACACCTACGCCCAACTACAAAGAAACCCTGCACGATCCGCTCCTCTTCTGCAAAACCGTAAAGAAGCTGAACAATGTGGTGCTGGAAAACAATTTTCCGCCAATGATCGCTACCCGTAACTATGCCTATGCAGCCATTGCTGCCTACGAGGTTGTTGCAGCGGGCGACCCGGCGCATTACCAAACGCTTTCCGGGCAACTCAGGGCCATGCCTGCCATGCCGCAGCCCGTTGATACCGCCCACATTGATTTCCCCCTGGCCGCCCTGCTGGCCTTTACCAAAGTAGGCAATGCCGTCACCTTCCCCGAAGGCAGCCTCATGGGTTATTACGAACAGCTCCTGCACACAGCCGACAGCCTCGGCATGCCGGAAGCCAATATTACCGCCACCCGCGCTTTCTCCGACACCATCGTATCCACCATCATGGGATGGTCCAAAAGCGACAACTATGCGCAAACCCGTTCCTCGGCCCGTTATACCGTAACCAATGATCCCGCCAGATGGGTTCCTACCCCGCCGATGTACGCCCAGGCCGTGGAGCCGCACTGGGCAGAGATCCGGCCCATGGTGCTGGACAGTCCCAGCCAGTTCCGTCCCGCGCCGCCCCCGCCTTATTACCCCATGGATAAAAAAAGCGGCTTCTACAGCGCGCTGATGGAAGTAAAACAAATGGTCGACAGTCTTACCGATGAACAAAAACACATTGCCGATTTCTGGGACGACAACCCCTTTAAACTGAATGTGAGCGGGCATGTGATGTACGCTACCAAAAAATTTTCTCCCTCGGGCCACTGGATGAATATCGTAGGCATAGCCGCCAAAAGCAGCGGCGCCGATTTCAACACTACCGTTACCGCCTATGCGAAAACAGCCATTGCCCTGTATGATGGTTTCATCAGTTGCTGGGAAGGAAAATACGTGTACAATTTCGTGCGTCCCGAGACCGTGATCAATAAATACTACGATGCCGACTGGAAGCCCTATATACAAACCCCGCCCTTCCCCTCTTCCGCCAGTGGCCACGCCACGGTATCGGCAGCAGCGGCGGAGGCCATGACCAGCGTATTCGGCAACAAACTTTCTTTTACCGATACCAGCCTCCTGGAATTTGGCATCGCCAACCGGCAGATCCTTTCCTTCCGGGAAGCGGCTGCAGAAGCCGCCATGTCGCGGCTCTACGGCGGTATCCATTACCGGTTCGACAACGACCTGGGCGCCCTGGCCGGCAAAGAGGTTGGGGAGCTGGTGGTAGACCGGCTCAAAATGAAAAAATAATAAACCAAGTCAACTGCGAGAACAATGAGACCAAAACTGCTAACCAAAACCTGCCTGCTTGCCGGCATCGGCCTGCAGCTCTTTCAAGCGGCATCCGCGCAAACGGAACAGGATGCCATTATGATGAACAAAAACCAGTTCTGTTCGGGTTTCCTTTATAACCACGGATCCTGGGACGAATACTGGGAAGGAACGCTCAAACGCAACAACCTGAACATGGGTACGGTAACCACCCAGTCGGTCATGTTCATGGCCAACTACGGCATAACCGACAACCTCAACGTGATGGTAGGCGCGCCCTATGTATGGACCAACGCTTCTGCCGGAACCCTGCACGGGCTGAAAGGCATACAGGACCTCAGTCTGACCGTGAAATGGCGGGGTTTCAACCACCGTTTTAACGACAAGAACAAACTGGCACTGTACGTGATGGGTGGATTTTCCACGCCGCTGCAGAACTACGTGATCGATTTTCTGCCGCTTTCCATTGGGCTGGGCAGCACCCAGTTAACCGGTCGCCTGATGGCCGATTATCTCTACAAGCGTTTTTCCTTCACCGCCTGGGGCAGTTACAACCTGCGCAGCAACGTAACACTCGACCGGCCGGCATATTTCGATACGGAAATGCACAATACCGACGAAGTGGACATGCCCAATACCACCAACTTCCAGCTTCGCGCCGGCTACCGCGGAAAATACCTGATCGCCGAAGCCCTCTATACCCAGATGAACACGCTGGGCGGTTTTGACATCACCCGCAACAACATGCCTTTCCCCAGCAACCAAATGAACAGCAGCGCGCTGGGGGTTAGTGTGAAATACACCATTCCCGCCCTTACCAACCTGAGTGTGCTGGGAGGCGGCAATTACACACTGGCCGGCCGCAACGTAGGACAGGCCACCAATTTTTACGGAGGTATTTTCTACGCCCTCTACACCAAAAAAAGCAGCCGCAAACCGGTAAGCGCAAACATCCAGTAAAACAACTGCCATGAAACAAAACATCCGCTTTATAGCAGCCCTGGGCCTGGCGTTCGTTGCCACGCTTGTTGCCTGCAACAAAGACATCAACGACCGCACGCTCGATATCCCCGCGCTGCAGCCCGCCGCAGCAGACGAAAACGCCGGCACCTGGAAACCCATCCTGCTGACCAGTGCCGATGAGGTTAGCGTGCCCGCGCCCATCGCCACCAATACACCCGATTACATTGCGCAGATCAACGAGATCAAAGCCACACAGGCCGATCTCAGCGAAGAAGAAAGAACGCTGGTAAACTACTGGAGCGCCGGCGCCGTGCTTCGCTGGAACGAGATCCTGCGCGAGCTGGTGACGAAGCGCAACCTGCCGCCTTACCAGAATCCTGATGGCACTTATCCCGCTCCCAGTGCTACCAACCCGCTGGCCTACCCGATCTTTCCCTTTGCCAACCCGCCTTATGCGGCAAGGGCTTACGCCTATCTCTCCGCCGCCCAGTACGATGCGCTGGTAGCCGCCTATCATTATAAGCAGTTGTACAACCGCAAAGCGCCTTATGCGGCAGACAGTTCTCTGAACGTGCTGGTGCCGAAAAGCAGCCTGCCCAGCTATCCTTCGGAAGATGCCGTGGTGGTAGGGGCAGCCGTTGAACTGCTCAAACTACTCTTCCCGGCCGACCAGGATTATATCCAGCTCAAGGCGGAAGAGCACAAACGCGCCCGCATCATTGCAGGCGCGAACGTACGGAGCGATATCGAAGCCGGCGAAGCCCTGGGCCGCGCCGTGGCCCTGAAATATGTGACCCGCGCCCGGGGCGACCGGGCAGGCGCTGCCGGCGGCAATCCTGCATCCTGGGTAAAACTGGAAGACGACGCCAAAGCCCGCGGAGAAGTTCCCTGGTACAGTCTCGAAGCGCCCCGCCGCCCGCCCATGCTGCCGGATTTCGGCAAGGTAAAGACCTGGCTCTTCGATTCGCTCGCCCTGATCAGCCTGCGGCCCGGTCCGCCTCCACTGGTGGAAAGCCCGAAAATGAAGGAAGAGACCCAGGAAGTGTACAATTACATCCAGAACCCGACGCGCGAACAGGTCCGCATTGTGCATCTCTGGGCCGACGGCGTGAACACCTATACACCCCCCGGCCACTGGGACGCCATAGCCGCTGAGGATTTTATCAAGATGAACCTCAGCGAAGTGCGCTGGGCGCGGAATATGGCGCTGCTCAACATGACCATGGCCGATGCCGCCATATCCTGCTGGGACATCAAGTTTTTTTATTTCAATCCCCGGCCCACACAATTGAACCCGGCTATCAAGACCCTTACCGGTATTCCTAATTTCCCCTCCTATGTTTCCGGCCACTCCACTTTCAGCGGCGCGGCGGCCGCACTCCTTGGTCACCTGGTGCCCTCCCGCGCCAAAGATTATGAAGATATGGCCATGGAAGCTGCTCTTTCCCGGTTGTACGGCGGCATTCACTACCGCACCGATTGCATGGTGGGACTGGATGTAGGAAAAAATATCGGCGCCTATGCCATCGAGCGCGCAAAAACAGATGGCGCAGATCAATAACAGTAAACAAGTACCTGAACAATGAAATATTTCGGTTTTTTGACAACAGGAATGGCACTGGTCACCTGTAGCCTCCAGGGGCTGCAGGCCCAGGAACTGCCAGCCGACAGCGGCTTCCGCATGCGTACCCTTGATAGTGTTACCATTACCTCCTTTCTCCGGCAGAACCTCCCGGCACAGCTTCCCGACACCCGGGGCACTTTTATTTTCTCCGGGAAGAAGTCGGAATCTGTAAGCCTGCGCGAGATCCCGGCCGACCTGACCAATAAGATCGGGCGTCAGTTATTTGCCAAGATCCCGGGCGTATTCGTGTACGATATGGATGGGGCAGGTAACCAGGTCAATGTCGCGGCCCGCGGCCTCGATCCGCACAGAGGCTGGGAATTCAATATCCGACGGGGCGGCATCATCACCAATTCGGATATGTATGGCTATCCCGCCAGCCATTTCAGCATGCCCATGGAAAGTGTGGAAAGAATAGAGCTGGTGCGCGGAACCGCGTCCCTCCAGTATGGCGCCCAGTTCGGCGGCATGCTCAATTATGTGCCGAAGGAAGGCGACAGCAGCCGGCCCTTCAGCTTTGAAAGCATCAATACGGCCGGCTCCTTCAAGCTCCTCAGCACTTTCAACGCCATTGGCGGCAGCATTGGCAAATGGAAATACTATGCCTATTTCCAGCGCAAGTCGCGCGATGGTTACCGCGACTACGAACACACCGATTCCGAATCGGAAGGCGTGTCGCTGGTGTACGCGCCCAATACCCGCTTCTCCCTGAAAGTGGACTGGGCCCGTTCGGAATACATTTACCGTATGCCCGGGCAACTCACCGACAGCGAATTTCACGACAATCCAAAACAAGCCAGCCGCACGCGGAACTATTTCAATCCTGATATCCACGTTCCGTCGGTTAACCTGAACTGGCAACTGGCGCCCAGGACCCAGTTGCAGGTGATCACGTCCGCCGTTCTTGGGATACGCAACAGCGTTATGTTCGACAAACCGGCCAACGTGCACGATACCATCAATACAGCCACCGGCCAGTACAATAACCGGCAGATCGATATCGACCGTTTTCATTCCTATACCGCCGAAGCAAGGATATTGCAGGAATACAACCTCGGCAGGATGCCCGGCACGCTTACGGCCGGACTGCAATACATGCACAACGACCTGCACCGCACACAACAGGGCGTGGGCAGCACGGGCAGCGATTTTGATATGACGCTGGTGAAACCCGGCTTTGGAAGGAATGTGCACCTGATCACGAAGAACATCGCGTTGTATGCAGAGAATCGTTTCCAGCTATCCCGCACCTTCAGCGTGAACCTGGGCACCCGGGTGGAGATAGGACGTACCGATATGAGCGGTAACATTGTGTACTATCCCGAAGACCAGTTGCCGGTCGCTATCCAGCACCAGTTCCCTCTCTTTGGGCTGAACTTTTCCTATAAACCGTTCAGCAGTTCGGAGTTCTATGGCGGCATCAGCCAGGCCTACCGTCCCATGCTTTTCAAAGACCTGATACCATCTTCCACGTACGAAAAAGTGGATCCGAATATCCAGGACTCCCGCGGCTACAATGCTGAGCTGGGATGGCGTGGGAACTTCGGCGATTTCCGCTGGGATGTAACGGGTTTCCTGCTGGGTTATAACAAGAAATTCGGCATGCTTTCAGAAACCGATGAGAACGGCGATTACTATACCTATCGCACCAATATCGGCGATGCCCTCACTGCCGGGCTGGAGGTTTTCCTGCAGAAAGACTGGCGCCTCAGCAACCACAGTGCGCTTTCCATCTTCACCTCTACTTCGTTCATGCATGCCCGCTATACGAACGCAACGGTAAAATCAGGCAACGACAACATCGATATCCGTGGCAACCGGGTGGAATCGGCGCCCGACCTGATCACCCGCAACGGCATCAGCTTCCGCTGGCGGCAGCTCAGCTTATCCGGTTCTTACCACTACACGTCAAAGACCTATGCCGATGCCCTGAATACGGAAGTGGCGCCGCCGGCCACCGGTGCGGTGGGACTGGTGCCCTCCTATGGCCTGGTGGATGTATTTGCCGGTTACCGCCTCACCCGCAACCTGGCCTTCCGGCTGCAGGTGAGCAACCTTACCAACAAACAATATTTTACCAAACGGCCGGCGTTTTATCCCGGGCCGGGCATCTGGCCCTCCGACGGACGCAATGCCAGCTTCACCCTGGAAATCAAGCTCTAGGATGTAACTTCGGGCCATGATGGCATTATGGATTTACTGCTGCATGGCCTGTTTTTTTCCTGCTTTCGCAGGCGGCCAGCCTGCACAGAACCAACCCTTTCCCCAGGCCTGGACCGGCCAGTGGAAAGGGTTGATGATTTGGTACCAGGGCAAGACCCGGCAACAGTCCGTGCCCATGCAACTGCATATTTCACCCGGCGACAGCGCTGATCACTACAACTGGAAAATGATCTACGGCGAGGGAGGAAAAGACAGCCGGGCCTACCTGCTGAAACCCTTTGACAAAAACCGGGGCCACTGGCTCATCGATGAACGCAACAGCATTGTACTGGATCTTTTCCAGATCGGCCCCAAACTGACGGGCAGCTTCACGGTAGACGGCAATACCATCGTAAACAATTACAGCCTGCGCGGCGACAGCCTGGTGATAGAGTTTTATAATATCCAGGAAAAGCCCATTGCGGTTACAGGTGGCCGTGATTCCACCATACCCAAAATAAAATCTTATGGCATGCGCAGCTATCAGTACGCGGTGCTGCGGCGTTCCTGACGGGCCTTTGTTTACGATTGACGTCCGGATCCCTGGTCAGGCTTCCACCGCTACCGGCCTTTCCACCCAGGCATCGTTTTCTTTCAGCAGCCGGATCAGCTCATCCACGGCAACGGCGCTGTCTACGTTTCTCTTCACCACTTCCCTGCCTTTGTACAGCGTGATCTTTCCCGGTCCCGATCCCACGTAGCCGAAATCGGCATCGGCCATTTCGCCCGGACCATTTACGATACAGCCCATGATGGCAATTTTCACGCCTTTAAGGTGGTGGGTCACCGCACGGATGCGGGCGGTGGTTTCCTGCAGGTCGAACAGCGTACGGCCGCAACTGGGACAGGAAATGTATTCGGTTTTGGAGATGCGCGTGCGGGTGGCCTGCAATATGCTGAAGGCGGTGTTGTTGGTGAAGCCTGGCAGGCTTTTCACCGGCAAATAAGTGCGGCCGCTCACCTGCAGGTTTTGCAAGGGCGCTTCGGCACGGTAGCCGAGGCAGATGCCGTCGCCGAAACCGTCGAGCAGCAAGCCGCCGTTTTCCGTAGCAAAATGAATGAGGTGTTCGTCGGGCGTTTGCCAGCCGCTGTCGGTTACCAGCACCACCGGGTTGCGGATGTCCCTGGCCAGCAGGTCGATGAAAAGCCGCCGCACCGACTGCAGGGCATTGCTGTTGGTGCTGCTGAAGCAGAGAACCACGCTGGGGTCGTTGGCAAGCGCATCGAGATAGGTATAGGAAGAGGTCTCTCCACCCGGGAAAGCATCTACCATAACAAAATTCAGTACCGGGCTGGTCCGTTCGGCCTGGGCATATCCACTGTCCTGGTAGATGGGAAAATGCGTCAGCCGGCTTTCTTCCGGCAGGGCTTCCCAGGCAGCGGGATAACAAATGACACCCAGGGTTCCGGGCAGGGCGAAATCCGGCACCCGGTGGCCGGTAAAAATATAGTCGGCCGCGGCATCACCGATATGCCATTTATCGGTTGATGCATCGTAACGGTAACCAATATCCGCCAGGTCTTCCGGCCGCAGCGGGTCCACCTGGCTGAGGTCGGCCACTACCACCGGCGCCTGTTTGCCGCCGATATTTCTGACCGCATAGGTAGTCCGGCGGGCATAGGCCAGCGGTGAATAGGGAAGCCCGTCGGTTATGGCGGGCAGTACGGCGCCCGGCTTTGCGGGTTCATATCTTTTAACCAGGTCGCGGCAAACGGGGATCTCAAATTCAGGATCTTCGGTCAGGGATACCCGTATGGTGTCGCCGATGCCGTCTTCCAGCAGGGTACCGATGCCAATGGCCGATTTGATGCGGCCGTCCTCTCCGTCGCCCGCTTCGGTAACGCCGAGGTGCAGCGGGTAGATCTCGCCGAATTCTTCCTGCATTGTTTTCACCAGGAGGCGGTATGCCTGCACCATCACCTGCGGGTTGGACGATTTCATGCTCAGGATGATCTGGTGGTAGGATTCGTTGCGGCAGATCCTTAAAAACTCCATAGCGCTTTCCACCATGCCGATGGGCGTATCGCCATAGCGGCTCATGATGCGGTCGCTCAGGGAGCCATGGTTGGTGCCGATGCGCATGGCCGTGCCGTATTCCTTGCAAATCTGCACCAGGGGGGTAAAACGGTCGCGGATGCGCTCGATCTCTTCTGCGTATTCAGCATCGGTATAATCGATCTGTTCAAACTTTTTCTTATCGACATAGTTGCCCGGATTCACCCTTACTTTTTCAACGATGCGGGCGGCAATTTCGGCGGCGTTGGGGGTGAAATGAATGTCTGCCACCAGGGGAACGGCATATCCCCTGGTATGAAGGGTTTCGCGGATGCGGCGAAGGTTTTCCGCCTCCAGTTTACTGGGCGCCGTGATCCTCACCAGTTCGGCCCCTGCTTCAATACAACGGATGGTTTGGGCCACGGTGGCTTCGGTATCCATGGTATCGGTGGTGGTCATGGTCTGGATCCGGATAGGGTGGCCGTTCCCGAGGAGCAGGTCGCCGATGCGGACCTCGCGGGTGATCAGTCTTTTATATTCTGTCAGCGAAGCGCTGTACAATTCCATGGGGCTTACTTGAACAGCAAAAATAGCACTTACCAGTCTTTATCCGGTTTATTGGGAGAGGCGTTCTGCTGCTGCAGTTTTTTCTGCACCTCTTTTTCCTTCTGTTCCAGGGCTTTGAGCAATTGCTCCACCTGTTTTTGGTTCAGCTTGCTGGGGGGTGGCGGAGAAGGCTGTTTATCCTGTTTCTGGTCTTTTTTCTTTTCCTCCTGTTGCTGCTGTTGCTGTTGTTGCTGTTGTTGCTTCTTTTCGCGGAGGGCTTTTTGCAGGTTGTCGCGCGCCAGCGAATCTTCGGGGTCCAGCTTCAGGGCGGCCTTCCAGGCCTCAATACTGGCATCCAGTTGCTGCTGCTGCTGGTGCAGCACGCCTTTGTCGTAATATGCCCTTTCCCGGATCTTTTTTCCTTCTGCCGTTGCATTGGAAGAAGAGGAGAGCTTGTCGTAAGCCTCCAGCGAGGCGGCCTTATCGCCCTTCCTGGCCAGGGTATTGGCGCGGTTGTAGGCGGCGGTCATATTTGCGGGGTCGGCTAGCAGCGCCTTGTCGTAGGCGGAAAGCGCCTCGTCGTATTTGCCTTCTTTGCTCCATTTGTTCCCTTCGCGGAGCTCCGGCTGCTGCGCCTGGCAAAGCATAAAGCCCGCCAGGCAGGCCAGTATCAGGTACCCTTTCTTCATGTGCCCGATTTTTCAAAAGCCGGTAACTGTTGGAGGCGCCGGTTGAGGTTCAACTTTTCTGAGAAAAAAGTTTCCAGCAGGAGCAGGCCCAGCGCCAATGCCACCAGGTAATAAAAATAGGTTTCGTATTGTGCGGCGGAATCGTCGTCCAGTTCTTTTTTCTCAATACCGGCGAGCTGGTTGCGAATGGTAGCGGCGGCCGCGGCAGGGTCCTGCAGGTACACGTATACCCCGTTCCCGGCCTGGGCCAGGTCGCGCAGCTCCGTTTCATTGAGCCGGCTGATCACGGTATTACCCTCCGCATCGCGCTTTGCCTCGTTGGTAGCCGGGTCGATGATGGTGGTTCCTTCTGCCGAGCCCACGCCCACCGTATTGATCATAACCCCACTTGCGGCCAGGGCTTTCGCCGTTTTCAGCGCCTCGGGATCGTGGTCTTCACCGTCGGAGATCAGCACCAGGGCCTTGAATTTTTTGTCCTTATTATTGAAAGCATTGCCCGCCAGGCGAAGGGCTTCGCCGGTTACGGTTCCCTGGGTGGGAACGGCATCGGGACCGGCATTCTGCAGGTACATTTTAGCAGCGCCTACATCGGTGGTCAGCGGCATCTGCAGGTAGGCCCGGCCAGCGAACCAGATCAGGCCAATGCGGTTATCGGCCAGCTCGTCGATCAGCAGGCTGGTGAGTTGCCGGGCGCGTTCGAGCCGGTTGGGTTTCAGGTCCTGCGCCAGCATGCTCTTGCTGACGTCGAGCAGGATCAGGATATCTACTCCTTTTTTTGCCTGCGGCCCCGACGCTCCCCGGGTTTGCGGGTTGGCGGCGGCAATCGCCAGCAAGGCCAGGGCCAGCAGTCCCAGCAGGGTTTTGACAAGAAAGCGGCGGGAAGAAAAACCAACGGTAAGGCGGTTCACCAAAACCGGGTCGCCGATTTTAAGGCGGGTTTTGCGTTTCCAGTATAAAAGCCCGGAATAAAGGACCGCCAGTACCGGGATCAGGAGTCCCAGCAACAGCAACCAGGTATTTTCAAATCGGAAAGAAGGCATGGTTTTACTTGCTTAGCAAAAAGAAAGCCAGCTTAGCGCCTGCCCTGCAGGAAACCCAGGTCGGCCAGGATCTTTTTCAGGATCTCCAGGCGAAGCTGGGGAATGTCGGTTCTGCCGGCGTCGGCACGCAGTTGTAAAACGAAAAAATAAGGGTGTTTATTTTCTTCCACCCAGCCAATGATCCAGGCGATGCTGTCGCCGTTTCCGGCATACCCCCAGCCCGTTTTGTAGCTGAGCTTATAGTTGGCATTGTCTTCCATCAGCATCATGCGCCGGAGGATCTCCATGGTGCGGTGCTGGAAGGGCAACTGGTCGAAATACAGTTTTTTCACCAGTCCAAGTTGCTCGTCGGGCGTCACCCGGATGCTGTTATCGAGCCAGAAACTGTCCACTTTCCCGATCACGGGTTTTCCATAACGGCGGCCATAACCCAGGCTGTCGATCCAGTGCTGGAGAGCGTCTTTGCCAATGCGCCGGGCCAGTTCCTGGAACCAGGGAACGGACGAATAGCGGAAGGCCCGGTACATGCTGAGGTCCTGGTTCCATTCGGGAACAGACCGCACCACTCCATCCCAGGGGATCACGGTACTGTCGTCCTTAACCACCCCGGTTTCGAGCCCTATCAGCGCATTCACTATTTTAAAAGTAGAGGCGGGCAGGTAGGCGCTGTCGCGGAATGCCTTTGTATTGCTCAGCGTAAAACTGCCCTGGCCATTGTCGAACAGCCCGAAGGCGCCGGTCATATGTTGATCCGTTATATATTTCCCGAGAGAAGGTTTTTCCGTCACATTATTGGGAGAACAGGCGGCAACCGCAAAAACCAGTACAATTGAGCTGAAAACCAGGCGCATGAAATTCGTTTGTGGCACAAAGTTAGGTAGTTTTGCGCCATGAGTTTCCGTATAGTAGCGTCCGCGGATGCAGGCATTCCTCTGCTCCAGCTCCGGGACGAAAGCAACCAGACCACCGTATCCATTGTACCCGGCAGCGGGGCCATGCTGCATGCCCTTACCGTGCCGGTAGCAGGTGTCCTTCATAATATCATCGACGGATACCGCGATGCAGCCGATATGGCCACCCATCTCGACAAGAGTTATAAAAGCAGCAAACTGTCGCCCTTCCCCTGCCGGATCGATGGCGGAACCTATCATTTCGGGGGACACTCCTACCAGTTCCCGGAGCTGTTCGGGGACGGCAATGCCATTCACGGGCTGCTCTTCAATAAACCTTTCAACACGGTAGCGCAAACGGTTACCGATACACACGCCAGCGTTCAGTTCGAATACGAGTACCGTGCGGAGAACCCGGGCTACCCTTTCAGTTACCGCTGTGGCATCAGCTATACCCTCTTCCCCGGCCGCGTACTGCAATTGCAAACCACGGTCAAAAACACGGGCACGGAAGCGCTCCCCATCGGTGATGGATGGCACCCATATTTTGCGCTCGGCGGAAAAGTGGACGACTGGCAGCTCCGGTTCCATTGCAAAGGCATGCTCGAATTCAGCGAAACGCTGATCCCTACCGGGGCGCTCCTGCCCTTTGAGGATTTTGCTTCGGCCCGGGCCATCGGCAACCGGGAGCTGGACAACTGCTTTCCCCTGGAAGACGGAGCATCGGCTGAGGTTTGCCAACTCACCCATCCCGTCAACGGCCTTTCCGTATCTTTTCATACCGATGGCAATTACCCCTTCCTGCAACTGTATATTCCACCCCACCGCGAAAGCATTGCCATTGAGAACCTCAGCATGGCGCCCAACGCTTTTAACAATGGCATGGGCCTGCTGGTGCTGCAGCCCGGGGAAGAAAAGAGCTTCAACCTGCATTACCAGGTAAATACCGCCCAAACCGCTTAACTTGTATTTACATACGTTTTATTTATGAAATCATTCAAATTGCTGGCAGCCGCATGGATAGCTGTCTGTTTTACTGCCTGTATCCAGATCGACGAAGTGGTTGACCTGAAAGAAGACGGATCGGGCACCATGCAGGTGCATTCCGATATGGGCAAGATGTTCGAAATGCTGAAAAGCTTTGCCGGGGAAGAGGACCTGAAAAAAGAAGGCATGGACCGGGCCATGGATACCACTATTTACCTGAAGGACCTCGTTGATACGTCCACCAGCATCAGTGCGGAAAACAAGGCCCTGCTGCGCAACGGCGTGCTGGACCTCAAGATGAACATGAAGGAGAACCTGTTCAGGCTGGATATGAACTATCCTTTCAAGAACCTCAGCGACGGCAACAAACTGTACACGGCCATCAACCAGAACGGCATGATGGGCAATGTGCTGCGCGGCATGAACCAGGGCGCTCCGGGTGGTGAAGAAGAAGGCGGTGGCTTTGACAAAATCGGCACGCTGTACGAAGTGAAGATGAGCAAAGGCGAATACAGCCGCACGTTGATCAGGGCGCGGTACGACAGCCTGATGAACGACCCCAAGGTACAGGAGTCCAAAGGCATGATGGCCATGATGGGTGATATGAATATGAACCTAACGGTGAAGCTTCCACGTCCGGCTAAATCCGTGAGCAACAGCCGCGCCACGCTTTCGGCCGACAAAAGAACCGTGAGCCTGAAAAACGACCTCATGATGGCGCTCGACTCGCCGCAAAACCTGGAAATCGTAATCCGTTATTAATGGGCAGCAGGGGATGGCTGACCGGTTATATCGCCTGCAGCCTGCTGCATTTGCTTTCGCTGGCGGCAGGCTGGGAATGGCTGCGTTTCACCACCAAGCCGCTGCTGATGCTGATCCTCCTTTTTTCCGGCGCCGGCGGATGGGTACGGACCACGCTCTTTTTTTCCTGGCTGGGTGATATCTTCCTGCTGGGTGAAGGACAGGCATATTTCATCAGCGGGCTCGGTGCTTTCCTGCTGGCGCATCTTTGTTATATCTTTTATTTCCTGCTTCGCCGGCGACAGCAGGCTCCGCGGCCGGCGTGGAACCCGTATGTTATCATCGGGGTATCGCTCTACGCAGGGCTGTTCTATTTTTTGCTGGCGCCTCACCTGGAAACAGCGCTCAAAGCGCCGGTTTTCGTTTATACATGGGTGATAGCGGCCATGTTCTGTACTTCTTTTTTTGTCAACGGCTGGTGCGTGGCAGGAGCCGCCTTATTCCTGGCATCGGACAGCCTGCTGGCCGTCAACAGTTTCGTACAACCTTTTGCAGGCGCCTCCCTGCTCGTGATGCTGACCTATGCGGCTGCACAGCTCGGTATCGTTTGGGGCAGCCTGCAACCAAATAAAGCAGATGAAAAGAACTGATTACCTCGTAATAGGTTCGGGCATCGCCGGGCTGAGCTTCGCACTCAAAATGGCCGGGAAGTTTCCCGACCGCAGCATTACGCTGGTGACCAAGGCCACGGCCGATGAAACCAATACCAAGTATGCACAGGGCGGCGTAGCGGGCGTAACCGATTTTGAGAACGACAGTTTCGAAAAACACATCAACGATACCCTGGTTGCCGGCGATGGACTCTGCAACCCGCAGGTGGTGGAGATCGTGGTAAAAGAGGGGGTTTCCCGCATCCGTGAGCTCATCGAGTGGGGCGCCCGCTTCGACAAGGATGCCGACGGCGATTATTCCCTCGGCAAAGAAGGGGGCCACAGTGAATACCGGATTCTGCATCACAAAGATGTAACGGGCCGGGAAATGGAAAGGGCGCTGCTGGAGAAACTGCGCGCTTATCCCAATATCGAATTTGTAAAACACTGGTTCGTGCTGGACCTGATCACCCAGCACCACCTGGGTTACCTGGTCACCAAGAGCACGCCGGGTACAGAATGCTACGGCGTGTATGCACTCAATACACACACCAACCAGATCGAAACCATTTTTGCCGGCACCACCCTGTTGGCGACAGGCGGAAATGGCCAGGTGTACCGCACCACCACCAACCCGTCTATTGCAACGGGCGATGGCGTGGCCATGCTCTACCGCGCCAAGGGCCGCATCGAAAACATGGAGTTCATACAGTTCCATCCCACGGCGCTGTATGAGCCGGGACTGGGCGGGCAGGCCTTTCTTATTACGGAAGCGGTGCGGGGCGATGGTGGCATTTTGCGCAATAAAAAGGAAGAAGCTTTTATGGAGAAATACGATGAGCGCAGGGACCTCGCGCCGCGCGACATCGTAGCCAGGGCCATCGACAATGAAATGAAGGTCAACGGTACCGAGTACGTATACCTCGATTGCCGGCATATGGACCGGGAGAAATTCCTGCACCATTTCCCCAATATTTATGAGAAATGCCTGTCGATCGGGATCGATCCTTCCAAACAAATGATCCCCGTGGCGCCCGCCGCCCATTACAGTTGCGGCGGTATCAAAACCGATGAGTGGGGCCGCACGTCCATCCGGCACCTGTATGCCGTGGGGGAATGCGCTTCCACCGGCCTGCACGGCGCCAACCGCCTGGCCAGCAACTCCCTGCTGGAAGCGATGGTATTCGGTCACCGTGCTTTTGAACAGGCCGCTTCAACCATACCTGCCCAGATTGCGCCCGAACGTATCCCCGACTGGAATGCAGCCGGAACCAACGAGCCGAAGGAGCTCATATTGATCACGCAGAGCCTGAAGGAGCTACAGTTGCTGATGAGCGATTATGTAGGCATTGTACGCACCAATGTGCGTCTTGAACGTGCCATGAAAAGACTGGACCTGTTGTGGAACGAAGTAGAGCAATTGTACGAAACCAGTACCGTGTCGCCGCCGCTCTGTGAATTGCGGAACATGATCACCGTTGCTTACCTGATCGTAAAAGGCGCCCAGTTCCGCAAGGAAAGCCGGGGGCTGCATTACAATACCGATTACCCGGAGAAAAGTCACCTGTTGCAGAACATCGTACTCTGATCAGATACCGTGTTTTTCTCCCATCCCGGCTCTTGCATCAGAACAGCAGGGCTATTACATTTACAATGAAGTTCGCGAACCATGTATTATCTCGTTTATGGATTCCTGTACCTACTCTCGCTCCTGCCCATGTGGTTGCTCTATGGGCTCAGTGATGCGGTAAGATGGCTGCTTTTTCGTGTGTTTGGCTACCGGCGCAAGGTGGTGCGTGATAACCTGTGCATTGCCTTCCCGGAGAAAACGCAGAAAGAGCGCGAAAAGATCCGGCGCGAGTTTGAAAAGAATTTCACCGATACCTTCATTGAAACGATTAAGCTCTTTTCCGCCAGCAGGGAATTCATCATGAAGCGGATGACCGGCGACTTTGACAAGATGAGCCAACTCTACGACCGGGGATTGCGTTGCCAGGTGCACATGGGACACAATTTCAACTGGGAGTGGCTGAACATTGCCTACGGGTATTATTGCAAGCAACCGTTGCTGGGTGTATATATGCCCCTGCAGAACAAGGTAATGGACCGCATCTTTCTCAAACTCCGGAGCCGTACGGGTACCATATTGATCCCGGCGACGGATATGCGGCGGCAAATGATGAATCACCGGTCGAGCATTTACCTGCTGGGGCTGGTGGCCGACCAGGTGCCCGGCTCCGTGCAGAATGCCTGGTGGCTGAATTTTTTCAACAGGCCGAGTCCTTTTATATGGGGACCGGAAAAAGGAGCACATGCGGGCGATATACCGGTTGCCTTTGCCGCCATCCGCAAAAAGAAAAGAGGCTTTTATGAAGTGGAGATCGAAGTGGCCACCGAACATCCTTCAACCCTACCTATGGGAACCCTGACCCGGTCCTACCGCGATTTCCTGGAGCGGGTCATTCGCCGGGACCCCGGCATGTGGCTGTGGAGCCACCGCCGCTGGAAACACGACTGGAATCCGTCCTATGCCAACAACTGGATCGATACCCAGCCTATGCCATGACTTCGTCGTGGCCAATTAACTATTAACCTAAACAACTTGATATGGGCCCGTTCAAAGTGGTGCTGGCGGATGACCATGTGCTGTTGCGGCACGGACTTGCCAGTATGGTGGAAAAAAACCCGGCTTACAGCATTCAAATGGAAGTTTCCACCGGCAAAGAGCTGATAGAAAAACTGGATCCGAAGAACCTCCCGGACATTGTCCTGATGGACATCAACATGCCGGAGATGGATGGTTATGAAACCACAAGCTGGTTGAAAAGAAACTTTCCTGATGTCAAGGTCATAGCCCTTTCGGTGTATGATACCGAAAACGCCATCATTCGTATGTTCAAAGCCGGGGCACGGGGCTATCTGGCCAAAGGCGTCGACGAAGACGAATTTTTCCGGGCCCTGGAAGATGTTGTAAACAAAGGGTATTGCTATTCCGATTTCGTTACAGGCAGGCTGATTCATACCATCAACCAGTACGAGGACCTGGAGTCGGCCGGGAACGGCAACCCGCTTTCAGTATTGAACGACCGGGAAATGGAATTCCTGCGACTTGCCTGTTCGGAAATGACCTATAAGGAAATCGCCGACAGAATGTACCTGAGTCCGCGTACGATAGACGGATACCGAGATACGCTTTTCGACAAACTCCGCCTTAAAACGAGGGTGGGGCTGGTCACTTTTGCCATACGCAACGGCCTGGTAACCGTCTGACAGGAACAGCGGTCAGTTCAGCAGGCTGGGCTCCTTCTCAACAGGCAATGATTCCTGCTCGCGAATGGCTTTCCAGCCGCCACGTATGTTGCGGAGGTTGTGGATGCCCTGGCGTTTCAGCAAACTGGCAGCTATTACGCTCCGGTAGCCACCGGCACAATGAAGGTAGAGGTTCTGGTTCTCCTCCAGGGATGCCATGCTGGCGGGATCATTCAGGTCCGACAGGGGAAGATTCAGCGCCCCCGCAATATGTCCTTCGGCAAACTCTGCCGGCTTTCTGACGTCCAGCACTACCAGGCGCGGATCGTGGGGAAAGTCCATCGCAAGTTCATCGGCCTCCACGTCGATGATCATATCGACCGGATGGCCCGATTCCCGCCAGGCGTCAAAACCGCCGGCGAGATAACCTTCGATCTTTTCGAAGCCCACGCGGGCAAGCCGGATGAGCGACTCCTCCTCCCGGCCCGGCTCCGTTACCAGGAGCAGGGGCATGTCAAAAGGCAGGAGGCTGGCTCCCCACTCAGCATACCGACCCTCCAGGCCTATACTGATAGCGCCGGGAACAAATCCCTGAACGAAGGTGTCGGTGGAACGGGTATCCAGAACCAGCACTTTGCCCTCGGAGAGCTGCGTGGCAAAATCCGCAGGGGGTATTGCCCGGAGCCCTTTCTGAACCAGTTCTTCCATGGGGCCGTAACCCTCTTTGTTGATCCGCGCGTTCACGGGGAAATATTGTGGGACGGTATCCAGGCCCTCCGTAACCAACCGGATAAAACCGGCTTTATCCGAGGCCTGCAAGGCGTAGTTCAGTTCTTTCTGCTGCCCGATGGTGCTTTGGGTTTCCGGAGCCAGTTGCTTGCCGCAAGCGGTTCCGGGACCATGGGCAGGATAAAGAATGACTTCATCGGGCAGGGTAAGCACTTTTGACTGGAGGCTGTCGTACAGGAAGCCGGCAAGTTCCTCTTTGCTGAGCCGGCCGGAACTGAGATCAGGGCGCCCGACATCCCCCACAAAAAGGGTGTCGCCGCTGAAAAGGGCATAAGGCCGGCCCTGTTCGTTTCTGAGCAGATAGCAGCAGGACTCGGGGGTGTGCCCCGGGGTATGCAATACCTCCAGCTCCAGTTTCCCGATGCGAAACCGTTCCCCATCCCGGGCCTGGTGGATGGGATAGCTGGTATCTGTACCTGGTCCAAATACAATGGGGGCGCCAGTGGCCCTGGAAAGATCGAGGTGGCCGCTGATGAAATCGGCATGGAAATGCGTTTCAAAAATGTAGCGGATAGTGGCTTTCTGCGCTGCTGCCAGCTCAAGGTATTCTCCGATGTCACGGAGCGGGTCAATAACGACGGCTTCGCCTTCACTTTCAATATAATAGGCGGCGGCAGACAAACAATTGGTATATAACTGGCGGATGAACATGATTAAAGGAAAAGGGTCAAAATTAAACGGAAAAAGTCAAAAACGGCCGGCTGCGGATGCCCGGCAGCCTTGGTTTTTGACTTTTAACCTTCGTGTTAACTGTTAATTGGTAATGATCTCTTCCACGCACCGGCTGATGTCGATAATGCGCGGTTCGTTCAAACGGTAGTAAATGAATTTGCCATCTCTTTCCGTCTTCACAATTCCTGCCCTGCGTAAAATAGCCAGATGTTGGGAAGCTACGGACTGCTCCAAACGGAGCCGGACATAAATTTCTGTCACGGTCAGTTTTTCGCTTTCTTCCAACAATTTCATGATTTGTTGCCGAAGCTTGTGATTCATCGCCCGGAGGGTGAGGGCGGCTTTTTTTACATGTAAGAAATCTACTTTCATTTCAGGGCCTTCTAGCTCATTTACCACTAGGAAATTTCCTGCTACTGTGTTCATGTCTGAGAATTGGATTTATGAATTTCTACGATTGCCTTAACACGCAAATTTACATATGAAATTTTTAAAATGCTTCAGCATTTTGCCTTTACGGGCGTGTAAAAAGCCTTTACGTAATTGGGTTCTGCATAAGCCAAATCTGCAAAGGCCTGATTGGCATAGGATTCTGCAGCCAAACAGGCGGCCTGTTCCAGGGTGGAACCTATTTCAGGAAAGAGGGCGGTATCTGATTTTAACAGGGCTTTAAACTTGGCGGCGCCATCTCCAAAAAATCGGACAGATCCTGCCTGCAGCCATTTTTCAAAACTCAACTCATTGAGTACCAGCGCCTGCACCGGCTCCAGCACCTGCAAGTCGTTGTCGTAGAGGGCATAATAAACCTCCATCCGCCGCGCGTCGATCATGGGGCAGTAAAGCGAGGGTGACTGCTCCTTTTGCCGGGCCGTGCGGGCCATGACCAGGAGGGTGTCCAAACATATTAGTGGCTTTTTCAATACATAGCAGAGCCCTTTGGCGCTGGCCATGGCAATTCGCAGCCCGGTATAGGAGCCCGGCCCCGCGGACACTGCCACGGCGTCAAGGGAGGCGGTAACAAGGTCCGCCCCTTTTAGCAGGTCGCGAATAGCAGGCTGCAGCCAGGAAGCCTGTTCGTTTTGCACTTCTATGGTGGCGGAGGCAATGATCTGTTGGCCCTGCGCCAGGCACACGGCGGCCGAAGAAAGAGCGGTATCGATGGTCAGGATCAGCGGGTTCATACTGTTGTAACGGCTTCAGATAAGGCAGGAGCTGGTTTGTATTTCGGGTGTTGCCGGGCAAGGACTTCCAGGAGAGTATAGATCTTGTCCAATCCTATGCGCATCCCCCATTCAAAGGGACCGAACGGATAGTTGGTGCCTGTTTTCATAGCGGTATCAATATCAGTGCTTGTCGCCACCTGTTCCCCCAAAGCATAATAGGCTTCATTGATCACCATGGCGAGTATACGCGGCCTGACCATTCCCGGCTGATCGGGCACCAACTGGCAGGACCAGCCACAGGCTTCGGCTACGCGGAGGAGCGTTTCGGGAAGCCTGCCCTCCCTGCTGCAGCACTCCAATACCGGCTGGCAGGCAAATCCCTTCCACCCGTTGTAGCGGATAAAGGAGGATGGCAGGGTCTCAAGGGTATGAATGACTTCGTTGATGAGCAGGGGCGCCGGGGAAAGACGGCGCAGGCGCTCCAACCTTTCGGGCTGCCACTGAAAAGCGGCATCTATATATATATCTGCCCCGGCCCGGAGAAACTGGTCGAGTTCATGGTGGTAATGCAGGGAAACTACCGAAGGGTCACGGGGTACCAGCAACTCCTGTCCCGCAGCACAGCAAATGGCAACCTTTATCATCGGGGGAAGCATTGGCAAAGGTACAAAGCAATTATTTTTGCCACATGGAAAAAAAGATCATTCAGACCGCCGGCGCACCGGCGCCCATCGGCCCCTACAGCCAGGCAGTTCAGGCCGGCAACCTGCTTTTCATATCCGGGCAAATTGCCATCCAGCCGGCAAGCGGAAACATCGAAGCCACCGACGTACAGGCAGAAACCCACCAGGTAATGCAGAACCTGAAAGCCATTCTCCAGGAAGCGGGGGCGGACTTCGGCCAGGTGGTAAAAACCACCATCTTCCTGAGCGACATGAGTCTCTTCAGCGCGGTGAATGAAGTGTACGGACGGTATTTCTCCGGAACCTTCCCGGCAAGAGAAACAGTAGCCGTGAAGGGCCTTCCCAAAAATGTGAACGTGGAGATCTCCATGATAGCAGCGGTATAAGGTCAGGCTTTCAGCCTTTCCTTTACCCTGGCAAAGGCCGCGATGGCGTGATCCAGGTGCTCGCGGGTATGGGCCGCACTCAGTTGTACCCTGATGCGGGCCTGACCCTTTGGCACCACGGGAAAAAAGAAGCCGATCACATAAATCCCTTCTTTCAACAGTTCCGCTGCAAACTGCTGGGCGAGCACCGCATCGTATAACATGATAGGTACGATGGGATGGTCGCCGGGTTTGATGTCAAAACCTGCAGCCGTCATTTTCTCCCGGAAATAGCGGGTATTGGATTCCAGGCGGTCGCGCAGCTCCGTGGTTTCGGAGAGCATGTCCAGTACAGCAATGGAAGCTCCTACAATGGAAGGCGCCACCGTATTGCTGAAAAGATAGGGGCGGCTGCGCTGGCGCAGCATTTCAATGATCTCCTTCCTGCCGCTGGTAAATCCACCCGAAGCGCCTCCCAGGGCCTTGCCCAGGGTGCCCGTAATGATGTCTATTTTCCCGAGCACACCCCTGTATTCGTGGGTGCCACGGCCCGTTTTTCCCAGGAAACCGGAAGAATGACACTCGTCGATCATAGTGATGGCATCGTATTTTTCAGCGAGGGCTACGATCTTATCGAGCTGCGCAATGGTGCCGTCCATGCTGAAAGACCCATCGGTTACAATAATGCGGCTCCGGGCGCCGGCTGCTTCCTGTAATTTGGCTTCCAGGTCGGCCATATCGTTGTGTTTGTAACGAAAGCGCTGGGCTTTGCAAAGTCGTACGCCGTCGATGATGGAAGCATGGTTCAGCTCGTCTGAAATAATGGCGTCGGCTTCGTTAAAAAGGGGCTCGAATACCCCGCCGTTGGCATCAAAAGCGGCGGCGTACAAAATAGTGTCCTCGGTACCGAGGAAAGTAGCCATCTTTTTTTCCAGGGTTTTATGGATATCCTGCGTACCGCAAATGAAACGAACGCTGCTCATTCCGTACCCATGCGTACGGATGGCTTCGTGCGCCGCTTCCGTCACCCGGGGATGGCTGGAGAGGCCCAGATAATTGTTGGCACAAAAGTTCAGTACCTTATTGCCGTTCACCATAATTTCGGCGCCCTGCTCACTGGTGATGACCCGCTCCTGTTTGAAAAGGCCGGCCGTTTTTATCTCTTCCAGCTCCCCGGCGATGCGCGATACAAAATTCTCGTTCATGTTGGATGGTTTGGGAGGCAAAAATAGAAGGACTGGGGAAATCCTCAGGCTTTTTTTCGAAACTGTAACTTTGGGAGTACTTCATGCGTTTAACCATCAAACCAGCCTTTAGAATTCAAGTCAACTGTTTATGACGGAGCGGGAATACAACGAATGTGTCAGGCAGTACGCGGATAACGTGTATCGCTTCATCCTGAAGAACCTGCGGCATGAGGAAGATGCCCGGGATGTAGTGCAGGGCGCCTTCGAAAAAATGTGGCAGTACCGGGAGGACGTAAGTTATGAAAAGAGTAAAAGCTACCTTTTTACCGTGGCCTATCACCAGATGATCGACCACTTGCGGAAGTCGAAGCGGGTGGTACTGAAAGAAGAATTCGGCGAGCAGACCCGGGTAATCCACCGCCCCGCGAACAACCTGAAAAAGGTGCTGGACGAGGCGCTGCAGCGGCTGAGCGAAACCCAGCGAAGCCTGGTATTGCTGAAGGATTACGAAGGTTACAGCTACGAAGAGATCGGGAAGATCACTTCGCTGAGTGAAAGCCAGGTAAAAGTATACCTGCACCGCGCCCGGATACAATTGAAGAACTACCTGGTAAAACCGGAAAACGTATTATAACCATGAACATCAACCGAAATAATTACGAGGAGTTTTTCCTGCTCTATGCAGACAAGGAATTGTCTGCCGCGGAAAAGCTGGCGGTGGATGCTTTTGTGGAACAGCATCCCGACCTGAAAGAAGAACTGGATATGTTGCTGCAGGCCGTATTGCCGGCAGAAGAAGCGCCCCTCTTCACCGACCGCGAAGTCCTTTTCCGTACCACCGATACGGAAAGCCTGGTGAACATGACCAATTACGAGTCGTTTTTCGTCCGGTACACCGATGACGAACTGAGCAACGCTGAAAAAGCGGCGACGGAAAACTTTGTATACCATCATCCCGAATGCCAGCCCGATTTTGAACTGATCCAGCTTACCCGGATGCAACTGGATACCCAGGTTCATTTTCCCGGGATCGAGACCCTTTACCGCCATACCAGCAGGCGCCCGGCTCCGGTGATTGGCCTTTGGATCAGGTTATCGGCAGCGGCCATCCTTCTGCTGCTGGCAGGCCTCTATTGGCTGAAACCCGCTGCAGACCAGGATCAGCAGCCCCGGCAGGTGGCGTCCCGCGAAAACAGCCAACCCAATAAGGTAGCTGGTTCGCAGGGAAAAGAAACCGCCGGCACCCCTGCCCAGCAGCCAGCCACGCAGCAATCAGCAACCAGCGGAAAAGACCAGGACCTGAATGTTCAACATCCGGCTAACCCTGCGGGTGAGATCGCTTCAGCCGAAAACAAAAAGCAAACCCGGCAAACGGAATATGCTGCACAAAAATCAGCCTCGCCCCTACCCGGCATCCAGGCGCAACTGCCTGCATCAAACGAAGGCGCGGTACAGTCCCGCCCACTGGTTGCCGACAACAGCCTGCCGGTGGCCGCCGTAACGGAGCCGGCTAAACCGGAAGTAAAAATAACAGGCACGCAAAAACCGGAAGCGGCAATCGCCCAAACCATTTATGTAGACACGGACAATTCGCCGGCTGCCGAAGACTATGTATATGTAGGCGACAACAACCTCCCCAGCGAGCGCAAAAAACCTTTGAGGGGATTGCTGAGAAAAGCCAGTCGTGTTATAGAACAGAATAATCCACTCAATCCTGAGAAGAAAAAATCAGGCGTATTCACTGCCTCTTTTGAACAGTAACAGTTTACCCATCATACGAAAAAATAAGTTATGCTTAAGAAGATCAGCCTCTTGGCGCTGGCAGGTATTGCCTTCCTGCAGGCAGGGGCCCAGACAGACAGCACGGCGAAAGCGCCATCCGGCAGCGGAGATACCGTACACATCGGCAATATCATTATCCTGAAGAACGGAGCGCCTTCCAGCAGCACCAGCGAATGGAACGTGAACGTGTACCGCAAACGAAAATCTTATCCCGCCAACCTCACCACAGAATGGGCTGTCCTTGACCTGGGTTTCAGCAATTTCAACGATAAGACTAACTATGCTGCGCTCAATTCGGGCTTTGCCGCCGGCAGCGATGACTCCTGGTTCAACCTCAGGAATGGGAAATCAGTGAACGTAAACATCTGGATCCTGATGCAAAGGCTGAACCTGATCAAACACGTGGTAAACCTGAAATACGGTGTGGGACTGGAGTTGAACAACTACCGCTATGATAACGACATCCGTTATACGAAAAACCCGCCGGGTGTTTATCTCGACTCCGACATCAGCTACAGCAAGGACAAACTGGCCGCCGATTATGTGACCGTTCCGATTATGCTCAATTTTAATTTCTCGCCCCGCAACCGTGAATCGCGTTCCTTCGGGTTAAGCGCCGGCGTAAGCGGCGGTTATCTCTACAGCGCCCGTAACAAATACATCAGCGACGAAACAGGAAAGCAAAAAACCAAAGGTGATCTGGGCCTGCGCGACTTCAAACTGTCATATATAGCCGAAGTGCAACTGGGACCGATCAAACTCTATGGATCTTATGCTACAGAATCTATGTTCCGGGAAGGGCTGGATCAAACTCCCTATAATTTCGGTATCCGCCTGGCACCCGATTCGTGGTAAGGAAAAGTGCGTTGTACAGAAACGCAGGCAACCAGAAAAGGGGCGGTCTCAAAATTTTGGGACTGCCCCTTTTCATGTTTGGTGACGGTTTTTCCCTTAATTTGGTATTCAAAGAAACATTGATATGAGCTACCCTGTTATTGACATTGAAGGCATTGGAGAAACATATGCGGCAAAGCTCCAGCAACACGGCATTCATACAACTTCGGACTTATTGCTAAAAGCCGGCACCAAGGCGGCGCGGGAAATACTGGCTGCCGGAACAAAGATCCCCGAAAGCCTGATCCTGACCTGGGTGAACCATGCCGACCTTTTCCGGATCGGCGGAATAGCCGGCCAAACCGCCGAGCTGCTGGAAGCGGGTGGCGTGGACTCTGTGAAAGAACTGGCGTTGCGCAACGCCGCCAACCTGCACGCCAAATTAGTGGAGGTAAACCAGCAATTCGGACTCAGCGGCAAAGTGCCCTCCGAAGAAATGCTGCAGGGTATGATCCTTGCAGCAAAGAGCCTGGAGCAAAAAGTTTTCCATTAACCGAATTTCCTCATAAAAAACGAAGCACATGAAACAGCAATTGGGAAGATTCCTGGTATTGCTAAGCCTGGTCGCAGTTAGCCTGACTTCCTGCGGTCCCAAGGATGCAGACATTGAAAAAAACATCATCGCTGCCATTTCGGCCCCCGAGGTCAGCGTGACCGTTAAAGGCGGCGTAGCCACCCTGAGCGGCCAGGTAGCCGACGAAAGCGCAAGGACCAGTGTGGAAGCGGCAGCGAAATCCGTGAAGGGAGTGAAATCCGTCAACAACGAACTGACGGTAACACCACCTCCACCCCCGCCCGCACCGGTAGTGATCAATCCCGATGAAACCCTCCAAACCACAGCCGGCCAGGTGATTGCCGGGTTGGAAGGAGCCAAGGGTGTAAAGGCGGCGGTTAAAGATGGGGTGATAACGCTTACCGGCACCATCAAAAAAGCCGACCTGCCGGGCCTGATCCAGAAACTCAACGAGATCAAGCCGAAAAAAATAGACAACAAATTGGTTATCAAATAAATACAACTTTATGGCACTTCAGGACAAATACAAAGCGGTGCTGGATGCCGCCGGTGCGGAAGGCATCAGCGACCTCCAGGTGCGGGAGCAGGATGGCGTATTGTACGTAGATGGTACAGCCCCTTCCAGTGCAGCCAAACAGAAAGTATGGGATGTTTATGAAAGCGTTAACCCCGACTTCAGGGATTCCGATATGGTGATGAACATCGCCCTCGCGGCCGGAGCCGAGGAGATTTATATAGTGCAGAGTGGCGACAACCTGAGCAAAATCGCTAAAAAATTCCCGGGTGTGAGCTGGAAAGATATTTACGAAGCGAATACGGACCGGATCAAAAATCCCGACATGATCCAGCCCGGCTGGCAGTTGAAAATCCCCCGAAAATAATATCTAACCATTTGATTTACAATAGAACCGGCAGCCATCTGCCGGTTTTTTGTTAAGTTTTTCCACATCCGAAATAATCATATGTGTGGCAGCGTTTTTGTTTTTATCCAACCGTAGCACCACAAAAAAATGAAAACATATGTTGTCACGCGTATCCGTATCCTTTAGCCTGCTATGCACCCTGGGCTTATTATCCTTTACCGGCGACCGTGCCCCTTCCCGCAGTTTCCACCGGCCCGGCGGGGAGTTGAACGGCACCCCTTACATTATCATCGACAAGTCTGACTATGAACTGAGCATCTACGACGACGACGGCTGGTATGCCACTTACCCCGTGGTTTTTGGGGAAAAAACCCTGGGCGACAAGATGTGGCAGGGCGACCGCAAAACGCCGGAGGGGGACTTCAAGATCGTAACGAAGCGTCCCGACAAAAAATGGGGGAAAATGATGCTGATCGACTATCCTACGCCGGTTGACGTCGCCAAATTTAAGGAGCGCCAGGCCAAGGGTCTGATTCCCGCCACCAAGAAGATCGGGGACGGAATTGGGATCCATGGAACCTGGGAAAGAGATGATATGGCCGTAGACTATTTCCAGAACTGGACAAACGGGTGTATCAGCCTGAAACGCAGCGAGATGGATGAAATTTATAGTATAATTCCGCTGGGCACCAGGGTGAGTATACGAAAATGATTTCTTAACTCCGGATCTCCCTAAAATTTTTTAGCCATATCGCCAGATATGGCTATTTTTGTTTCGTATCTTACGTAGCCATTACGTATTAGAAAGTCTCACATATCCTGCTAGAGTAACCAATTCCAATCCCTTTTTCGTAGAGAACAAGTGTTTTGCCGTGCCTGGTTGGGCCCGGTTATGTCATTTTATCTCTAAAACAACATGTTTATGAACGCAAATTCCACCAAATACTCTACCATGAGAAGACTACTACACCTTACCTTATTTATTTTGACCGTGCCGGTATTTTCGCAGGCCGCTGACCGTTATTTTAAAATGACGATCGGGATCGGTAACTGGGGAACCGCAGGCAACTGGTATACCGATGCTGCATGTACAATTCCCGCTGGAGCTGTGCCCGGAGCCGGCGATATCGCTATTTTCGGGAACCCTGCCGGTGGCGTTGGAGGTACCATATTAATAGGGGGAGCAGTTACTGTTCAACGTATACAAATAAATGCAAACGCTCCTGCCTTTACTTTTATTGCATCTGGTAACATAACGCTTAGCGGAGCGGTAATAGGAGCAGAAACGCAGCCGTTTGGTTTTTCAATGCTCAGTCCCTCTACTTTTGTGATATCCGGACAATTCAACTGCCAGGCGTCCTTCCAGCAAACCAGGGGAAATTTCTCAATGGGAGGAAGCGGTCTTACTCAGCAGGTCAACGGCAATTTCATTATCAATGGCCCAGTAGGCGCAACTCCTAGTTTCCTCCTGATAAGCGGAACCAATTTGGAGTTGGGCGGAAACTTCCAGCTCATTGATCCTACAAGCTTTGCGGCAGATGATAATACAACCGTAATCTTCAGAAAAACAGTTACCACAAATACCCAGATCAGGATCGATAACGCGACAACTACCATTGCAACATTCTACAATGTAACATTTGACAATGGAAACGATGCCACCACAAATATTGTAACCTTTGGCGGCGGTCCAACTCCCCCCAGTATCCTGGAAGTACGCAACAATTTGACCATTACTTCCGGACGCTTAAACTCCGGCACTGGCGGAGGTATTCGTCTTTTGGGCAACCTGACGAGCTCTGGTTCCGTTGTTGGCCAGTCTAATGCTTCACTCGAATTTGCAGGGCCGAATGATCAGGTCGTTACATTCACGGGAGCTGACAATGCCATTTGGAATGGCCCCGTTACAGTTAACAAGGAAGGTGGATCTGTTACGCTAGGAGCTCCTTGGGTACTGAATGGCAATGGTCAGAATATGACCTTTACCAGCGGCATCGTAAATACCACTACTACCAACTACCTTCAGTTTGGGCCTAATGCTACTGCTTCCGGACACTCTACCGCCAGCTATGTAAACGGTCCTGTCAGGAAACAGGTAAACATTAACCCCGATGTAGTCGATGGCAATGCCGCATTTACATTTCCGGTAGGTGATGGCCAATTTTACGGCCCCATACACATGAGTGGTAGTAATGCCAGCTTCACCGCGCCATTGGTAAAAAAGCCTACCAGCGCCACGCCGCCACCAAACACTTATATCTTCCAGGCCACTTATGTACACCAGGATCCGACCACAACCTGGCCAAATACCGTTCCACCGCTTTCAAGCGGAATTCCGGTAACAGTGAGTCAAACCGAATACTGGTTGTTTGATTTTCAGGGAACACTCGCTCAGTACAACCCCTCATATGCTCCTAATCTCTGGCTTTCTTATGAAGATGCACGGAGTGGTGGGCTCCAGGAACCATCTTCTGTTGGTGCCGTTGCCTGGCTGACCAGTCGTTGGGAGAACCTGGGCGGCGGAGGCACCGTTACAGATAATGGCTCCACGTATTTCCCTGCCGGCGCCGTTGCCTTCTCCGCAGCAGATAACAACCCCGTTTTCACCATCGGCACCACCAATCCCGCTCTCAACCCCTTGCCCGTTACCTGGATCGATTTCACAGGCCGCTCCGCCAACGGAACAACCCTGTTGAACTGGATTACTTCTGTTGAAAAAGACAACGCCTTCTTCACCGTTGAACGTTCTGCCGATAACAGCGGCTTCGAAACCATCGGCAAAGTAGCGGGCAAAGGAAACAGCAGCAATACCAACTATTACAGCTATACTGATAACGCTCCGCTTTCCGGCGACAGCTACTACCGCATCAAACAAACCGACCTCGATGGCAAATATTCTTACAGCAAAACCATCCGGGTATCCAATAACGGCACTGCAGCAGCCGGACTGAGACTCTATCCCAATCCGCTGACATCCGGCCAACAACTGACTGTAGAAAACAGCAGCCTGCGCAGCAAAAAAGTGACCGTTACCATTCTTAATGCAGTGGGCGCCACTGTTCGCCAGGAACAAATGACCTTCGGCTCCGACAGCCGCCTGAAACTGAACATCAGCAACCTGCAGAAAGGTGCTTATTTCCTGCGCGTTCAGGACAACAGCAACCGCACGGTTCAGCCGTTCATCGTACAGTAATCACCAATTCTCTTTATATTGAAGCCCTCCATAAGGAGGGCTTTTTTTATGCTGTACCGGCTGGTTAAAATCATGATGACCTGCGCCCTGAAATTGTTTTACAAGCGCATACTCACGGAGGATCTACACCGGATCCCTCCCCGGGGGGCCGCCATCCTCATAGCCAACCACCCTTCCTCCCTGATGGATGCAGCCGTGCTGGGCATCAGCTCCCCAAGACCATTGTATTTTTTTGCACGCGGTGATATTTTTCGGCATCCGCTGGCGGCGCGCCTGCTCCGCGCCCTGCACATGTACCCCATCCACCATCACCAGGAAGGCCGGAACACGCTGAACCACAACGACCAGAGCTTTGCCGCTGCCATGGACTTGCTGCACAAAGGAGAAGTCCTGCTGTTTTTTCCCGAAGGCATCAGCCAGGTTGCCTACCGGCTCCAACCTTTCAAAAAAGGGAGCTTTCGCCTTGCCTTTGCCGCTAATATTCCAATCCCCGACGTTTCTGCAGGCAATGTTTCGGCCCCCAGCACTTGCAAAGACGTTCCCGTAGTGCCCCTGGCCCTTAACTACAGTCACCCTACCCACCTGTTCCAAACCGTATGGCTTCGCGCCGGCCAGCCGCTTGCCCTTCAGCCCCTGCTCAACGCCTACCCCGGCGCTCCCGCCGCCGCACTGCGACAACTTACCGAAGAAGCCTATCAATCCATCCAGTCGCTCGCCATTGCCAACAACGAATACCCGCAGGAAGTTTTTGAATTGCTCCGGCTCTGGAGAAATGATCCCGCCTCCGAACGCGCCGGAACATATCGCATACGCACAGAAAAAAAACTGGCGGCCGGCGCCGGTAAAAACATGTCCGAACTCAAACCACTCCTGGAGGACTATAAAAACGCCGCAAAAAAAGCCGGCCTGCAGCCCGAACAGACCTTCCAGCCTGGACAACCCGCTCTCCCGGCCTTTCCCCTATGGGCCGGCCTTCCCCTGGCGCTTGCAGGCTGGCTGCTGCATGCCCTCCCCCTGCTGCTGGCGCGACGGATCGCCGACAGCAAAGTGACCCGCATCGACTTCTACTCCTGGGTGCTGGTGGTACTGAGCTGCTTCCTGTGGCTGGGTTGGACAGCTCTTCTCTCCACCTGCCTGTTCCTTTTGTTGCCGGTTGCAAACGCCTGCGCCCTACTTGCGCTCTATCTCCTAACGGGGTGGCTCACCTGGAAATACTATGCTTATTTTCTTAGCTGGAAAGCTGGCAACAGCGCAAAAAAATTGCCTGCAGTCCTTCAAAGCGAACTGCAGGCAAAAAGAAAAAATATCATCAACCGGTTAACTGCGTTGACCTTATAATCGGTGCAGCCTGATCTCGTCCACCACGGCCGGATCCAGCAGGGTGGAGGTATCGCCCAATTGTTCCAGCTCCCCTTCGGCAATTTTCCGCAAAATTCGGCGCATGATCTTACCACTCCGCGTTTTGGGCAGGCCACTCACAAACTGGATCTTATCGGGTTTGGCGATGGGGCCAATGATTCGGCTAACCGTTTGCGTTATGTCCTGCCGGCTCAGTTTTTCATCGCCATGCGAACCCTGGTAAATCACAAACGCATAAATACCCTGGCCCTTTATATCGTGCGGATAACCGACCACCGCGCTTTCCACCACACCGGCATGCATGTTGATGGCATTTTCCACTTCGGCCGTTCCAATGCGGTGGCCGCTCACGTTCAGCACATCGTCCACGCGGCCCGTGATGCGGTAATTGCCATCCGCGTCGCGGTAAGAACCGTCTCCCGTGAAATATAAATTCTCGTAAGTGGCGAAATAGTTGGTGCGACAGCGTTCGTGATCGCCATAAGTCGTGCGCAATATGCCCGGCCAGGGAAAACGGATGCACAAATTACCGCTGACATCATTGCCCAGGATTTCCTCGCCCTTCTCATCCACCAGGATGGGTTGTACGCCGGGCAGGGGGAGGGTGGCAAAAGAAGGCTTGCCGGGTGTAATGCCCGCCATATTGCTGATGAGAATGCCAGCCGTTTCGGTCTGCCACCAGGTATCTACAATGGGACAGCGTTTCCTGCCCACATATTCGTCGTACCAGTGCCAGGCTTCTTCATTGATCGGTTCCCCCACCGTGCCCAGCACTTTCAGGGAAGAAAGGTCCTTGTTCTGCAGGGGCCCCAGGCCAAAACCCATCAACGACCTTATGGCCGTGGGCGCCGTATACAACACGTTCACCCGGTATTTGTCCACGATGTCCCAGAACCTTCCGGCATCGGGCCAGGTAGGCACACCTTCAAACAAAAGCGTCGTGGCGCCCGCGCCCAGGGGACCGTAGACGATATAGCTGTGCCCGGTGATCCAGCCGATATCGGCCGTACAAAAATGAATATCGCCGGGCTGGTACTGGAATACATTCACAAAAGAATAGGTGGTGTATACCATATAACCTGCAATGGTGTGCACCACACCCTTGGGCTTGCCGGTGGAACCGGAAGTGTACAAAATGAACAGCGGATCTTCTGCATCCATCTCTTCAGCCGGGCAATCGGGATTGCCCTGGGTCTCCACTTTGCGGATTTCATCCTCCCACCATACATCGCGTCCCTTGATCATCGACACCGGCGTGCGGGTGCGGGTAAGCACAATCACTTTTTTCACATTGCGGCACTGTACCAGGGCATCGTCGATCACGTTTTTGAGCGGTATCTCCTTGTTGCCGCGAAAGGCCCCGTCGCAGGTGATTACAAATTCCGCATTGGCATCCAGGATGCGGTCGGCAATGCTCTGCGCGCTGAAGCCGCCAAAGATCACGGAATGAATAGCACCGATGCGGACGCAGGACAACACGGCAATAGCGAGCTCAGGCACCATGCCCATATAAATACAAACCCGGTCCCCCTTTTTTACGCCGTTGTTTTTCAGTACATTGGAAAACTGTACCACTTTATTGTGCAATTCGCGGTAAGTGAGAACGCGGTGGTGCTCGGAAGGGTCGTTCGGTTCCCAGATGATGGCGGGTTTATTGCCCAGGGAGCCGAGATGGCGGTCAAGACAGTTTTCGGTGATATTAAGCTTACCGCCCTTGAACCATTCCACTTTAGGTTCTTTAAAATTCCACTCCAGTACGGTATCCCAGCGTTTCCGCCAGTAAAAATGACCGGCAACATCGGCCCAGAAACCTTCGGGGTCCTGGACACTTTTGCGATAGGCGGTTTGATACTGTTCGGGCGATTGGATCTGGTAAGGATATGACATATGGCTGCATTTCGATTGGAAGGCTAATTTAGTACGTTTACATATGAATCAGACAATCTCCACCCGGGGAATATGGCGCATTATCGGTGCATCTTCTGCAGGAACCCTGATAGAATGGTACGACTTCTACATTTTCGGAAGCCTGGCCACGGTGATTGCCAACCAGTTTTTTCCGAAAACAAACCCTACTGCCGCCCTGCTCAGCACCCTGGCCACTTTTGCGGCGGGTTTCATCGTCAGGCCTTTCGGAGCCCTGGTCTTTGGCCGGCTGGGCGACCTGATGGGCCGTAAAAACACTTTCCTGCTGACCCTGGTGCTGATGGGCGGATCCACTTTTGCCATTGGCCTGGTGCCCGGTTATGAGACCATTGGTTTTGCAGCGCCGCTGCTGGTGCTCCTGCTCCGTCTCCTGCAGGGCCTGGCCCTGGGCGGGGAATATGGCGGCGCCGCCACCTATGTGGCCGAACACGCGCCACCGCACCGAAGGGGCTATTTCACCTCCTGGATCCAAACCACGGCCACTCTCGGGCTGTTCCTGTCACTGGGCGTTATTCTCATCACCCGCCATGCCCTCGACAACGACCAGGCCGCTTCTATTCAGAAATTCAACGAATGGGGCTGGCGCATTCCTTTCCTGGCTTCTTCGGTACTACTGGTCGTTTCGGTGTACATCCGGCTTAAAATGCAGGAATCGCCGCTTTTCGCACGGCTTAAATCGGAAGGAAAGGTGTCCAAAAATCCACTGAAAGAAAGTTTTGGTCACCGGGCCAACCTCAAAATGGTATTACTGGCCCTTTTCGGCGCCACCATGGGACAGGGTGTGGTATGGTATACCGGCCAATTCTATGCCCAGTCCTTTCTCGAAAATACCTGCAGGGTTAATTTCGACCAGAGCCGCACCATCCTTATCTGGGCCATTCTTTTTGCCACACCGCTTTTTATTTTCTTTGGAAGCCTCAGCGACAAATATGGCCGCAAGTGGATCATGATCGCCGGGATGGTGCTGGCCGTTTGCGCCTATCGTCCCATTTACTCGCAAATGGCCGCCCTGAGCAGCCCGCCGGAGACAGAGATCCGGCTTGCCGCCACTTCCACCTCCATAACGGAAACAGCCAACCGAATTGTGCTGCCTAACGGTTTTGCCTACACGGAAACAGGCAGCGGTGCGGCATTGAAAAAATCCGATATCCATCTCGATCCAGCCAGCTACCGGCAAATGGTATTGCTCATTTTCATCCAGGTGGTTTTTGTAACCATGGTGTACGGGCCTATTGCCGCCTTCCTGGTGGAGCTGTTCCCCACCCGCATCCGCTACACTTCCATGTCGCTGCCTTATCACATCGGCAACGGCGTTTTTGGCGGGCTCACCCCCTTTATCGCTACCCTGCTGACCACACTGCACCAAAACGACAAACTCATCGGACTCTGGTATCCTATTGGCGTTGCAGCGCTTTGTGCCCTGATCGGCATCCTGTACCTGAACAACCGGATTGACCCGGATGTAAACGATTAAAGCAATTGTATGAAACAGTTGAAAAAATGGCTGGGACTTGTTTGGATGTCCCTCGCGCCCGTCCTGATCTTCCTGCTGGTGCGTACGGCCGCAGCAGAAATAAGCCGCAGCCCGGTAATCGATACCAAAATACAATGGGCTGTCTTCATACTGGTGTTCCTGCCCATTGCCGCCGGTTTTTTTGTATTTGGCTATTATGCCTGGAAGGGAGAATACGAAGAGAACTAAATTGTTAATTGACTTAACAATGATCTTTTTTTTGCCGATTCTGAATACCTTTGCAGGCCATGGGCAAAATACGCAATATAAATACCCCCCGGCTGTACCGCCTGAAATGGCTGGTCTCCTGCATGGCGGTGATTTTTACGCTGGCCCTGGCTTCCTCGCTGGTATCACTGCCCTTCAGCAGCCGGCAGAACCGAAGCGCCTTGCTCAATACGGTAGAAGAAGAAGCTGCCGCCGGAAGCAGCAATAACATCAACGAAGAGCACAAGAGCGGCAAAAGCCTTCACGCGCATTTCCTGGATCTTTCCGAGATCCTCGGGGCGCAAAATACGGTTGCCAATGTGTTCGAAATTCCCCGCGCAGTGGATATCATTTCGTCCCTGCACATCCGCCGCATCATACAGCCTCCCGAGAATGGAATAGTGTTCGCCTGATCCAACATTATTCATTTTCAAATTAGACTCTATGGCTCGTCGTGTACAAAGCCCATTGGGTAGTCTGTCTGCAGATTTTCCCGCATCCGTTGTTGTGTTCCTTGTAGCACTCCCTCTTTGCCTGGGCATTGCCCTGGGTTCCAATGCCCCTCTTTTTTCCGGTATCATCGCCGGCATCGCCGGTGGTATAGTAGTTGGTTTTTTCAGTGGCTCGCAGTTGAGCGTGAGCGGACCTGCTGCCGGCCTCACCGCCATCGTAGCAGCCGCCATCGGCAAACTGCCGCATTTTGAAGCCTTCCTGCTCGCAGTATTATTAGCGGGCGTCATCCAGCTTGTGCTGGGTTATCTCCGCTGCGGCATCCTGGGCGACTATGTTCCCAGCGCCGTTATCAAAGCCATGCTGGCAGCCATCGGCATCATCCTGATCCTGAAACAACTGCCCCACCTGGTAGGATACAATGCCGACTATCTGGGCGATGAAAGTTTCCTGCAGCCCGACGGAGAAAATACTTTCAGCGGCATCACCAGCGGACTACGGCACCTGGTTCCCATGGCCATCGTGATAGGGCTGGTTTCCCTGGGCATCCAGATCCTCTGGGACAAAGTGCTGGCCAAAAAAGGAAAGTTCTTCAAGCTTACGCCGGCTCCCCTCGTGGTGGTACTGGTGGCCATAGGGCTGAACCAGTGGTTCCAGGCTGCATTCCCCGACGGCGCCATGCCGCCGCATGCGCTGGTAAGCATTCCCATTGCGCATTCAACTTCAGAGTTTTTCTCCTTTTTCACCCTGCCCGATTTCACGCAGATAAGCAACTACCAGGTATGGATAACCGCATTTACCATCGCCATCGTAGCCAGCCTCGAAACCCTGCTGAACATCGAAGCGGCCGATGAGCTCGATCCCTACCAGCGTGTAACGCCCACCAACCGGGAACTGAAGGCGCAGGGGGCCGGTAACCTCGTGAGCGGCCTGCTGGGCGGCTTGCCGGTAACATCGGTGATCGTGCGCACTTCTGCCAATGTAAACGCCGGAGCGCGCACCAAATCATCCACCATCATGCACGGGCTGCTCCTGCTGCTCTGCGTAGCCTTTATCCCGAAATTTCTCAACCTGATCCCACTGCCGGCACTGGCCGCCGTTCTGATCTACACCGGTTATAAACTGGCTAAACCCTCCATCTTCAAAAGCCTCTACCGCAAAGGGCTCGACCAGTTTATTCCTTTTGTGATAACCATCGTGGCCATCCTGCTGACCGACCTGCTGGTGGGCATCCTGATCGGTTGCCTGGTGGGACTGTTTTTCGTGATGCGCAGCAATTTCCGCTCTGCCGTATTCGTGGTGAGCGATGAAAACAAATACCTCTTCCGCCTGCGGAAGGACGTATCTTTCCTGAACAAACCTATCATCAAGCAAAAACTGGAACAGGTTCCCGAACACTCTCATGTATTGATCGATGCCACACGCGCCGACTTCCTCGACCGCGACGTAGTAGAAGTAATCGAAGACTTTATGAAACATGCTCCGCTGAAAAGCATCAGCGTGGAGCTCAAAAGAAGCCAGTTCAAAGAACAGGGATTCTCTGAATCCTCAACCTCCTTAAAAGAAACAGCATAATGAAAACCTACGAAAAACTCCTCCTGGAAAATAAAGCCTGGGCCGCCGAAAAACTGCACGAAGACCCCAACTATTTCGACCGTCTTGCCGATATCCAAAGACCCGATTTCCTCTGGATCGGCTGCAGCGACAGCCGCGTGCCTGCCAATGAAATCACCGGCACCGAACCGGGTGAGATCTTTGTACACCGCAACGTCGCCAACATGGTGGTGCATACCGACCTCAACCTGCTCAGCGTACTTGAGTATGCTGTAAAGCACCTGAAAGTGCAGCACGTGATCGTTTGCGGTCACTATGGTTGCGGTGGTGTGAAAGCCGCCATGACCCAGCACAACCTGGGTATCATCAACAAATGGTTGCGCAACATCAAGGACGTGTACCGCATCCACCGCGATGAGATCAACCAGATCCGGGATACTGAACTACGCAGCGACCGCCTGGTGGAACTCAACGTAATGGAACAGGTGATGAACCTTGCCAAGACCTCCATTATCCAGGCTGCCTGGAAAAAAGAACAACGGCCCCACCTCCATGGATGGGTGTATGGCTTAAAAGACGGGCTTATTAAACCGGTAACGGAAATGGCGCCCGGCACCCATATTGATGAAATCTATGAATACGATGACCTATAATTCAGTAGGTTTGCCGCTATGTCAATCAGCGTTGCATCCCTTCTGAAAACCTATGGCGAACAGAAAGCCGTAAACCATATTTCCTTCTCGGTGGAGAAGGGACAGATCGTTGGTTTCCTGGGGCCGAATGGCGCCGGGAAATCAACGACTATGAAAATACTGACGGGTTATCTTCTCCCCGATTCCGGGAAGGCACTGGTTTGCGGCATCGACGTACAGGCAGACCCACTGGCTACCAAGAGCCGCATCGGTTACCTGCCCGAATCGAACCCACTTTATTACGACATGTATGTGCGGGAATACCTGCATTTTATGGCCGATGTACACGGGGTAGCGAAGAAAAACGAGCGGGTGCAGGAAGTGATCGATACGGTAGGGCTCCAGCCCGAAAGCAATAAAAAGATCGGGCAGCTTTCCAAAGGCTATAAACAAAGAGTGGGACTGGCTGCTGCACTCATCCACGACCCCGAAGTGCTGATCCTCGACGAACCAACCACCGGTCTTGACCCCAACCAGATCGTGGAGATCCGGGAAGTGATCCGCCGTCTCGGGAAAGAAAAGACCGTTTTGTTCTCCACCCATATCCTCCAGGAAGTGGAAGCCATCTGCGACCGCGTGATCATCATTAACAAAGGAGAAGTAATTGCCGACAGCAGCCTCGAAGCCCTGCAATCCAGTCACAGCCAGCCGCTGATCCGGGTACGTTTCCGCGAAGCCCTCGAGTCGCAATGGCTGGAAAGAGCCATCCCTTCGCTTACCAGCCTGACCGCCACCGGGCCCAATGAATGGGAGATCCGCGCCGAAGACCTGGCCGAGGCCAAAAAGCAGATACTGGAACTCAGCGTCCGCGAAAACCTGAACATTGAGTCCCTGCAGAGTGGCGAACAGAAACTGGAAGACCTGTTCCGAACCCTTACCCGGCAGAACTGATGCAACCGGGGCATTTGCTTATAGCGACTCCAGGAATCTAACCAGGGCTGCCCGCTCTGTAGCAGACATATTCCATACTTTCTCACGTGCCGGCTGCGCCTCGCCTCCATGCCACATGACAGCCTCCATCAGGTTCCGCGCCCTCCCGTCGTGCAGGAAATTGCTGTGGCCATTTACTTTCTGCGTCAGTCCCAGCCCCCAAAGGGGTGCTGTTCGCCATTCCTGGCCGCTGGCCTTAAAATCAGGCCGCCCGTCGCTGAGTTCTGGTCCCATATCGTGCAACAGCAGGTCGGTATAAGGATGAATGAACTGGCTGGAAATAGCCGGAAACGAAACATCCACCCTGGTCCTTTGGTCGGGAATATGACATTTGTTACATCCCGCAGCGTTAAACAACAATTTTCCCGCCTGCACCTGCGGATCATCCAGGTTCCTCCGCGCCGGAACTGCGAGGGTACGGACATAAAAATGCGTGGCGTATAAAAGACTGTCGGATATTTCCGGGTCATCATTGCGTTGATCGTACTGGGGTTGACCATAGCTGTTCTCCACCGGGAAAACAAAATTGGTAACACCCATGTCGGCATTGTATGCCGCCGCGATCTGCTGCAGCAGGCTGGGCTGGTTGGCCTTCCAGCCAAAGCGTCCGAGGCTCATCTTCCCGAGGGGCTGGTCCCATACCCAGTTCGGGCGGCCACTGATGCCATCGCCGTCGGCGTCCGATTCGTCAGCCCGGACAAGCAGGTCAGTTTCGCTGATGGCTTCCAGCAGGCCCAGCCCGAATACAGGCGCTGCGACCCGCGCCGACAGGAGCATATTGGCGGGCAAATCCCTGTAAGCGTTTATGACCTGGTAGCTGGGGTGCCGCAATTTATACACTGTACCATCGGCGAAGTTATAGGACTCCTCCCGGTATTGCACAAGAACATCTGCCTCGCGCGCAGTGTTGAAAATGGATTTATTTTGGATCTGGTCGCCAAACCCCGGAACGGACAGGGGGCCGCCATGTGCGTCTTCTCCCGGCAGGCTGACCCGGAAAAGCGTGGATACAGAGCTGTCGCCCAGGCCAGGTACCTTTCCCCTTCCGTCGGCGATATGACAGGAAGCGCAGGATACGTTGTTGAAAAGCGGGCCGCGGCCCGGGTTCAGCGGTGCCGGCGCCGATACAAAAGTGGCCCCAAACTGCACATCGCCAATTTCATGCACCCGCTCGAGAGCCTCCGGCAAAACAGGAAATACATGACCAAAAGCGCTGCTTCCCTGGTCGTATACCGTTTGCTGGCCGCCGCTCATCCATTCATCCGCCGGCGAAAAATAACCGGCATCGGGCCGGGTGCAGGCAAACTGGAAAACAGCTATGCCCGCGCCCAGCGCTGCCAATACTTTGTATGCACGTCGCAACCTGAACATTATTTCGCATACTGTTGCAGGAATGGCTTAAGCTTCTCTTCCATAACAAGGGCAAGTGCGTTGATTTTGTCCATGGCTGTTTGCACCTGCGATGGTTGTGAGCTAATGGCCTGCCCGAAAGGATCCGTAACGGCCTGCAGGGCTGCAATAGCTGTTGCGTGCGCCGTCTTGAATTCATTATCGAGCGAAAGATTGTATTCCCGCACGAGGTCTTCGAGGCCCGGGCCGGTTTTGTCAAAATCTCCCTGGTAGATCTTCAGGATACCCTGGATATTGTTTGTGAAATCGGTAATGGAGTTCTTAGCAAAAGGGCTCTCTTCCTGGCTGGGGTCCTGTGCAGCGAAGGGGTCGAGCATTTTTCCGTTCGCCACCTCATCGCAGATACCCGCCATGGCATCCACTATTTCAAGGTAGGCCGACTGCAGAGAGGGGTAAGTGCTGTTTCCCTGCTGCCCGGCGCTGGCTAACAGGCTCGCATACCCGCCGGTAGTCCAGCTGTCGTTCACCTGCTTACTCAGCTTCTGCAGGTTAGCAGTAAGTGCGCTGAGGTATTCTTTTTCACGGGCAGTGAAATCGGCGGCCACCTTGCTGCCATTTTGTCCCCAAAGCAGGTATTCAATGGGGTGAAAACCTTTCAGGTCGTCTGCCAGGTCATTGATATAAGACTCGGTGAACGCATTGCCGCTGGTCAACTGGTCGTCAAGCGCATTGAAATCCACAGGCCAGGTATCAATGCGCGGATCGATGTCGTCGCTGCTCACCGGGCCGAACAGCCAGGCTTCCGTTTGCTCCCAGGTGATCCGCATGTTTTTCCAGGCCTGCCGGGCCGCCTGCAGGTTGGCATCGTTGGTGGTTGTCTCAAGGGCCGACACCGCCTGCGACAGCGCAGTTGCTTTCGCATACATATCACCGTAACTGTCGCTGATCACCGTAGTAGAAATATTGGAAAGGATGTCTTTTTTCAGTGCTTCCGTGTCTGTAGCATTGTCGTCGTTCTTGTCGCAACTGCTCAGGCCGAAACAGGTGCTCAGTAGCAGCGCTGCAGCCAGGATTTGTTTGAACCGCTTCATTTTCTTGCTTTTTTATGATAGTTGAATAATAAGATTATTTGCTTCTTCCCTTACCCTGAACTGCTTGAGCGGGTTCAGGGCAGGTTCTTTCACCACGTTCCCGTCAAAATCAAAAGTGCTGCCGTGCAGGGAGCATACTATTCGGGTATTGGTTGCCGTAAGTGCGGTGTATTCGTGCGTACATTCCATCAGCAACGCTTTGAACTGGTTGTTGCGGCGCACCAGCAGGATATCGGTAGCAAAGGCGGGGCTTCTTACCAGTAAAAGATTCTGCTGGGGCGGAAACTTGTCTTTTGAAACGACCAGTTCTTTTTCCTCCATCGTGGTCTTGAATACGGGGATCGCGGGCCCGCAACTGCTCAACATCCACTCCGCACCCACCAGACCCATACAGGCGGCACAACCTTTTCGTAAAAATGCTCTCCTTTCCATAGTCAGAAATTATAGGCGACGCCCAGGTTAACAAATCCGTTGCTTTTATAATAAGGAACCTGCTGAGGAAAGGGAGTGATGATCAGTGCCGGGTTGGGCTCGCCGGTGATCCTTTGTACATAATCGGCCTTCACGGCAATTCCCCGGATGGGTTTAAACGTGATACCTCCCACAATGTATTGCTGCCGGTTGGCATCGTTTTCGATTCCGTTGGATGGCAAACGGGCGCTCAGGTCCATGTATTCGTACCGGCCGAATACCCACAGGCTTTTTGCGCCGTCGAACCTTTCGTTCAGCAGGTCATAGGCCCCTTCCAGGTAGGCGCCGTATATGAATGTGGGGGTATTATTGGCATAGGCCTTATTGATGTTCTGGGCCTGCGGAATGGAGATCTGGGAAGCGATGGCCCGGAAACTCCAGCCGCGGTGCACATACTGGCCGTTGATCTCCGACAGGATCACGGAGTTGCCGAAAGCACCGTGGTTCAGTTGCAGGCTGTCGGCCACCCGGCGGCTGGTAGCCGTGGAACCTCCTACGTAAGCCGAGGCCTGCACCCGAAAATGTCCCAGGTAATACAGCAGCGAGCCCGACAAACCCAGTCCCAACCCCGTCGCCCCCGACCCTAGCTGGCGGCCATTCCGTATACCGCTGCCGTTTCGGAAAAGGGAAGAATTGAGGCCATTGGTAAGCCCGATGCTGTAATTCAGTCCCGGTACCCTGGGAATGGCTCCGTAGAGCCCAACGCCGATTTCGCGCCAGGTGGCAGGAATGATCAGTTGTTCCAGGAAGGGACGGTCCACCCCGTTAAAAGTAGCCGGAAGGTGGTTTTCGTTAATGAACCCCAGCCGGGGAATGAAAAGTCCGGCCACCAGGTAAGTTGTAGGATTCAGGTTGAATTTTATAAAGGCCTGCTCCATGCTGATGCCACCTTTACCGGATTCATCCTCGTCGCCCTGCTGCCCCACCACGAGGGCGTCTTCCAATTCCATTTCCGTAAAAACCGATATGCGCTGGCTGAATTTATGCCCTACAAAAAGCACCACTCTTGCCAGGGATGCCCTTGCATCGTGCTGTTTGGTGTCGAGCGTGTAGCGGGCTTCGCCGTATCCGGAAATAACCGTGGTCTGCGACCTGGCTACCAGGCCGGCAGCCAGTGAGTCTTCAGCCGTAAGTACCTGGGCAGTAACTGTAAAAGGTAAAAAAATGGCAAAAACCAGGAACCCCAGCAACAATCCTCGCATATCTTAATTAAAATTTGGATGTGCAAAACTGGATAAATAAAAATTTAATCGTTTTCTAATTTGGGAATATTTTTCCCAGTTGGTTTAAATACCGCAAAGAGTCGTTTTCTGACACCCGTATGACGGCCGCTACAGGATCGGATCCGCTTAAGCACGCGCAATCCTTTACCTTTGCAGCATGATTCGCAAAGACGAAACCCTCCCCGAGGTAGTGATCAAATTTGCCGGCGACAGTGGAGACGGCATGCAACTGACAGGAACCCAGTTTACCAATAATACCGCCCTTATGGGCATCGACCTGGCTACTTTCCCTGATTTCCCCGCCGAGATCCGGGCGCCGCAGGGAACCATCCCCGGCGTCAGCGGTTACCAGCTCCGCTTTTCCAGCGATCGCATTTTCACCCCCGGCGACGAATGGGATGTGCTGGTGGCCATGAACGCTGCGGCCCTTAAGACCAACCTGAAATCACTCAAAAAAGGTGGCAAGATCATTGTGAACACCGACGGCTTTGATGCCAAAAACCTGCGGCTGGCCAATTATCCCGAAGGCATCAACCCGCTGGAAGACGACAGCCTCAGCAACTACGAGGTGATCCGCATGGATGTGACCAAAATGACCCGGGAAGCCTTAAAAGAATTTACACTGGGCACCAAGGAAAAAGACCGCGCCAAAAATATGTTCGTGCTGGGCTTCCTGTACTGGATGTACAACCGCGATATGGAAAGCAGCATCCATTTCCTCACGGAGAAGTTCAGCCGAAAACCCGACCTGCTCAACAGCAATATCAAAGTATTGCGGGCGGGTTATCACTACGGTGATACCACCGAAACATTTACAACCCGCTATAAAGTGGAAAGGGCCCGCATGGAGCCCGGCAACTACCGCAATATCATGGGCAACCAGGCCCTGGCATTCGGATTGATCGCTGCAGCCCAAAAAAGCAAACTGCCCCTTTTCCTCGGCACCTATCCCATTACACCCGCCTCGGACATCCTGCACGAACTCAGCCGTTACAAAAGTTTTGGCATCCGCAGCTTCCAGGCCGAAGATGAGATTGCCGGCATCACTTCCGCCATCGGCGCCGCCTACGGCGGAAGCCTGGGAGTGACCACCACCTCAGGCCCGGGCATGGCCCTGAAATCGGAAGCCATGGGTCTGGCCGTTATGCTTGAAATTCCGCTGTTGATCATAAACATACAGCGCGGCGGCCCCTCTACCGGCCTGCCCACCAAAACAGAACAGAGCGACCTGCTCCAGGCCTATTACGGCAGGAACGGGGAATGCCCCATGCCCGTGATCGCTGCTTCCACACCCAGCGATTGTTTCGCGGCCGTGTATGAAGCCGTGCGCATTTCCATCCAGCACATGACCCCCGTCATCTTCCTAAGCGATGGGTATATCGCCAACGGCGCCGAGCCCTGGAAATATCCTACCAGCGCCGATCTCAAGCCCATCGACGTAACATTCAAAACCGAACTGGGGCATGGCGAAGAAAAGTTCCAGCCCTACCTGCGCAACGAAAAACTGGTGCGGCCCTGGGCCATTCCCGGCACGCCCGGTCTGGAACACCGCATCGGCGGACTGGAAAAACAGAACATCACCGGCAACGTAAGCTATGATCCCGAAAACCACCAATTGATGGTGAAGATCCGCCAGGAAAAAGTGGATAAGATCGCCGACCACATCCCCGAGCAGCAACTCGACAGCGGCCCGGAAAAGGGCCAGGTCCTGGTGCTGGGCTGGGGCTCCACCTATGGCGCCATCAAAAGCGCCGTCCGGGAAATCCAGGAAGAAGGTTATGCGGTGAGCCACGCCCACCTGCGCTATATCAGGCCCTTCCCTGCCAACCTTGGGAAGATCCTGCACAATTTTGACCGGGTACTCATACCGGAGATCAACAACGGCCAGTTGATAAAGATCATCCGTGACCAGTTCCTCATCGACGCAAAAGGATATAACAAGGTCATGGGGGTGCCCATCACCAAAACCGAACTGGTGCTGAAGCTGAAAGAAATGCTGGGCGGACTGAACTAAACTCAGGACCGCAATAATTTCCGCGACAATTTTTCCAGCTCGCTGCTGATCTTATTGATGTATTCAAACTGGTCGGCAATGGTGGTAAGTTCGCTGTGTTTCCTGCGCGTATCGGTTTCAAGGCTACCTGCAGCCAGTTCCTGGAGCCGAAGCTGCAGCAGGGCCTGCAGTTCTTCCCGTATCTGGAAATGTTCGTCGCTCCCCAGTTCATGATGAGCCGGGGCGCCCGCATCCAGGAAGGCGGCGGCTCCTTTCAGGTGCCCCTCCGCAGCATCGGCAATCGGTTTGAATTTCTCCGATGCATTGGCTGCCGCAAATTTCCTGTAGGAACTCAGGGTGGCAATATGCGAAGCCAGCATGTGGTTGGATACCACCATCTGGTGAATGGTCTGCACTTTTTTCTGCTGCCGCCTCGGCTCGTTCAGCATGCGCTGGAAAGCATCTGAAAGATTGGCCAGTTGCACAAAAGCTTCTTTTCTGCTCAACTTGTATTCTTCGTGCTGTTGCTGCTCTCCCAGGAAAGGTTTGCTGATGATCCTGAAGTAGGCTGCATTGGCAAGGATGGTGTCGCGCAGCATTTCCTGGATCTGCTCGTGCTCCCAGCGCGGCGGAATGGCGATGGTGGCAACAAAGGCGATGATGGACCCCGCAAAAGTGTCGATGAGGCGGTCGCGCAGCACCACCGTAAAATCACCGGGTTTCAAAAAATGAAAAGCGATCAGGATATACACCGTCATGGCGATCACTGCCACCAGGTATTTCTGCCGGAGCATGCTGTACGCAATCACCATACCGGCAATCATAACGGTTACCAATACGCGCTCATCCTTAACAAGCCACAGAACCGCCGCTCCCAGCACAGCCCCGGCAAAAGTGCCGCCGATCCTTTCGATATTACGCTGCTTGGTAAGGCTGTAGGCAGGCTTCAGGATCACGATGATAGTGAGTAATATCCAGTAGCCGTGTCCGAAAGGCAGGATTTTGCTCAGGAAATAACCTGCCAATAGAGAAAGGCACACCCTTATCGAGTGCCGGAAAATATTGGAATGGATGCTGATATTGTTGGTAAGCAGCTTCAGGTTGAATTCGGAGGGGCGCACAAACTTCGTATAGTCCACCTTGTTAGAAAAGCCGGCACTCAGCCGGGAATCGAAGCTGGTGTAGCGGTGCAGGGTTTCCAGCCGGCGGTAAATGTCCTTAACACTGTCGAGGATATGCCGCAGGGTGATAAAGGCTTCGATATTGCTGTCGTCCATGAAGCTGGCCCTGCGTTGAGAAAACTCCTGCTCCAGCGCATACAGTTGTTCCCCGATCTCGGGTCTTGGTTGCGATACGCTTCCCTCCTGCAGAGCCAGGCCAATGCTTTCGGCTTCTTCTGCCAACTGCAGGATCATGGCTTCGAACCTGGGCAGCAGTTCACTGTCGTCGGCCAGTGCGTGCAGTTTCCGGTAGTCCTGCTGCGAGGTCATGATCCTTTCAAAAAGGTCCACGCTGTCGAGAAAAATCATCATGAGGATGCGGCTGGTATGCGTGGATTCCTTAACGATGTCGCGGGTTTTGAAAAGCATCTCGCGCAGGAGGTTCTGTTTGTTGTGTACCTGCACCTGCTGTTCCAGCAACTGGTGATACACTTTTTCATAATCCACGTCCATTTCGTAGAACCGGGCGCGGATGCGCAGGTAATTGCCGGTACTGATCAGGGCGTCACCGAGGGCCTGCTGTATTAGTTTATAAGGACGCAGCCGGTAGAGCAGCAGGCTGAGTACCAGGTAGAAGATCCCGCCGCCGGAAACCAGCAGGGCGTTGCGGATCACTGCCGCCGTGTCGGCCCGTTCGTCGATAGAAAGCACCATGATCAGGAGTCCCGCTCCGCCGACCGAATTGGCACGCGCACCGTACACCCCTATAAAAGCGCAGCAAAAGCCCATCAGCCCGATCCACACAGCCAGCAGTACCGGGAAATGAATGCTGAAACCGGTGATCAGCGATACCAGGAAGATCAGCAGGATGGTGGCCACCATGCCGTTGACGCGGTGGTGAATGGGACCGGTGTTATCCGTCAGGCCTACACACATGGCGCCCAGCGCCAGGCTGATACCGGTTGCCAGATCCCCCAAATAGCTGGCTACCAGTACGGGAATCATTACGCCAGCCGTGGTCCGGATCCCTTCCGATACATAGTAACTGCTGCTGTACTTCTTGTATGCCCTGATGTAGTCGATCATACTTACTTGACTCCCAAAAATCCGGCAATTCCAAATGCAAGTATGGAAAGTATCAGCCCAAACATAAAAATATTGTAGGCGATGCGCAGGAAGCGGTATTTCCTTGCGAGTACTTTTCCAAGATAATAAATGTCCTTGATCATGCTGCCATAGAGGTATTCGCGGTCGTTCATCATTTCCGTCATCGCCCATTCATAATCGGGCAACTCCATTTTGAAAAAATTACCGAAGAAGAGCAGGTTTACTTTTTTCTGCCGGATATCCGATTCGGAGAATACGCCCTTCGTTACATTGGGACGGGTGGCGAGTATGGCAAAAACCACTGCCAGCAGGCAGGACCCGGCAAGTATTATGGTAGGAAGAATGAACTGCGGATAATACTGCAGTTTGCCCAACAGCACGGAAACGAGGATAGAGAGCACAATGGTATTGACCGATATCATGATATTGGCCTTGCTGTCGGCCATCTGGCTGAGGCTGACGTGGTTGTCGCTCATGATCCGGAACATGGTGGCGATTCCCCTTTCTGTTTTTGCCAGTTTTTCTTTCTCCCGGATCTTTTCTTTTTTGCTCGCCCCCGGCGCCGGTCCGTCTTCTTCTGAAGCCTCGGCGCCGGGCATAAGCGGCGGGGTTGGTGCGGCGGCGGCTACCCGATACTGTTGTGGCTGCACAGGCGCCGTCTGGGGTGGACGAAGCTTTTCTTCCAGCGACAATATATGCGCCTGCTTACCTGGTTCGAGGTGCTCCCGGGCCCAGGAAGTAAAGTAACGATGCTGTTGCAGAAAATCAAGGTTTTTTCTTCGCCACTCTTTTTTTCCCAATTCTTTTCCCAGCACCAGGTTTAGTTCTTTGCGCAATGCCTTTGTGCCTTCGGTAAAAGCATCCGTACCCAGGTGATAGAGATCGGCATCGCAGAGTATTTCACCCGCCAGGTTGTGCGGCGACTGCGGCATCCTGGTAGATAGGATGGTTTCGCGGACCAACTGTATCAGCGATTCGCAGGCTCCCCGCGCGGACAGGAATTCAGCAGCGATTCCCGCACTGGCGGTTTCATGGTCTTCATACGAACGGCTGTATCCCGTATCGTGAAACCAGGCCGCCAGCAGCAGGGCCTCCTTTTCAGCATCGGTCAAATCGTAATGCGGCATAATGATTTGCACGGCTTCCACCACACCGAGGGTATGCTGAAGGTTGTGATAAACATAAGCGGCAGGCACTTCCTCCGAAAAGATCCTTCTTACATAAGCTTCTGCTTCCGCTACCAATGATTGCTGTACATCCATGCACCTGATTATACATCTAAAATACACAATCTTTCAGGGCAATACGGTGGCTTTGTTGCCAGCCCCAGTTGTCCGGTTACAGAACAAGCTTTGCTCTCCGTTGTTTAAATTGCAGGTATGAAGCTTTCCCTCCTCTGCACCTGCTGGTTGCTCCTGCTTCCTTTTACACCGGGGTGTAACCGCATCCAGTCACTTTCCTTTGTGCCGGTGCTGGAGGGTTATGCCGAAAGCCCGGCAAACACCCTGCTCCTGAAAAAAGGCCTGCGTGAAATTTCCGGCATACGTTATTTCCAGGCAAATGAACTCATCGGCATCAATGACGAAGAGGGGATCGTTTTTTATATCGATACCCGCACCGGCAAATTTCGCCGGCAGCCTTTCGGTAAAAAAGGCGACTACGAAGACCTGGTCATTACGCCCGCCGCCTTTTACGTACTGAAAAGCAATGGCAATATCCACGAAATTGACCCTGCTTCCGGAAAGGAAAAAGCCGTTTACCAGCGCGGCTTCCCCAAATACATGGAATTCGAAAGCCTTTGTTACGATGCCCCGCGCAACCGGTTACTGCTCATTTGTAAAATATGTGGTAAAGACGAACCCTTCGTCAACGCCTGGGAATTCGACTGCGGGTCCAAAAGTTTTTCACCCAATCCTGTTTTGACCATACCCTGGACGGCCATACGCAAAATGGGCAAAGACGATACCATTGATTTCCACCCTTCCTCCGCGGCCATTCACCCGCTGAACGGCAAGCTTTATATCATTTCTTCCCTCGGCAAAAAAATACTGGTCACCTGCAATCTCAACGGAGAACTGCAATCGGTGCACCAAATCAACCCCGACCAGTTCCAGCAACCCGAAGGCATCTGTTTTGCACCTAACGGTGATATGTATGTGTCGAATGAAGGCCGCCAGTCGAAAGCAAGCATTCTCTATTTTCCTTACCAGCCCAAACCATGAAGCCGCAACTTTTCATTCACAAAAAACTGCTTTGCTTTGGCCTCCTGCTTTGTGGCGTCAATATCCGGGCGCAGCAGGCACAGCCCCTGCAGGTACAGCCCCCGCAGGATTCCGTTGTAAGCCGGTTCATTTTTGTAGGCGATGCCGGTGAATTTGAAGGCAATACCCATCCCGTAATGGCCGACATACGACGCAAGGCTGCGTTAACAGGTAAAAAGGCCGATGCTGTCTTTTTCCTCGGCGACAACGTATACCCGGTTGGGCTGCCGGCGCCCGGCGCAAAAAATTTCGATGCCAAAAAAGCCATCCTCGACAGCCAGTGGATCGACGGCCTCCGCGCGGCCAGGCAGGTGGTTTTTATTCCGGGGAACCACGATTGGGCCAAGGGCCGGAGCTATGGCCTGGCGCAACTGCTGCACCAGGCGCAATACATTAATGGGCTGGACAATCCGCAGGTTCGTTTCCTGCCGGAAAACGGATGCCCCGGTCCGGAAGAACTCGATATGGGACCCAATGTAACGGTGGTACTGATGGACAGCCAGTGGTGGCTGCAGCAGGAAGGAAGGCCGGGACCCGCAAGCGACTGCGAATGCCATACCCCCGACGAAGTATTGCTGAAGCTGAAAGACATTGTTTACCGCAACCGCCATAAGTTGCTACTTTTCCTGAGCCATCATCCTTTTTTGTCCGACGGCACCCACGGCGGCTACTTCACCTGGAAGCAGCATATCTTTCCGCTTACCGATGCCAACGAAGCGCTCTATATACCCCTGCCGGTGATCGGGTCCCTTTACCCGCTGGTGCGCGGCGGTTTCGGCAATATCCAGGACCTGAAACACCCGCTTTATAAAAGTTTCACTGAAGGCGTTGATACCATTCTCTCCCGCCATCCTTACTGCATCCGGCTTGCCGGGCACGAGCACGGTTTACAATACCTGGTGAAAGACAGCGGCCACTACCTTATCAGCGGCGCCGGTTCTAAAAAAACCAGGTTAAGAAGAGGTCCCTACAGCAGGTTCAATGCCACGGAAACCGGCTACTGCACCCTGGAGCTGCATGCAGATGGAAGCGTCCGGTTACAATTCGAAGGCGTGGAGCCCGGTTATGACAGCTCGCTTTTTCAATCTGAACTACCTATTTTTCAACCCGGCCGGGAAGCCGTTGCAGCGCCCGCCGCCGAAGAATTTCCCGCTAACGCAACGCTGGCGCCGGCGCCTTACTATAAGGCCGGCGCCTTTAAAACCTGGCTGCTCGGCAGCAACTACCGGGAAGAATGGACCACGGACGTAACCCTACCGGTTATCAACATACGAAGTGAAAAGGGCGGGCTCACACCCACCCAGCGTGGCGGCGGCATGCAGTCCAGGTCGCTGCGCCTGGAAGACAGCAGCGGCAGGGAATGGGTATTGAGAAGCATCCAGAAATACCCCGACAAAACCCTGCCCGAAGAACTGCGGCAAACCTTTGTAAAGGATGCGATCGTAGACGGCATTTCTGCTTCCTATCCTTATGCGGCTCTTTCCGTGCCACCGCTGGCAAAAGCAGCCGGCGTGCCCTTTTTGCCTTCCCAACTGGTGTATCTGCCCGATGATCCTGCGCTGCAGCAATACCGGAACGACTTTGGCGGGAACATCTATCTCTTTGAAGCCCGGGAGCCCGATGGCGTAGACAAAACCTATAACTCGAGCAAAGTACTGGCAGCGCTGCGCAAAGACAACGACAACGAAGTAAACCAGAAAGCCGTGCTGCGCGCGCGCCTGCTGGATATGTACATCATGGATTTTGACCGCCACGAAGACCAGTGGCGCTGGTTCGCCAGGGAAACCAAAGAAGGAAAGATCTACTCCCCTATTCCGCGCGACCGCGACCAGGCATTTTTTACCAGTACAGGGGTTCTTCCCCATATCATCAGCCTGCCCTGGCTGCAGCCCAAGTTCCAGGGCTTCCGGCCAAAGGCGCGGAACATCAATACGTTTAACTACAATGCCCGGTATTTCGACCGGCTCTATCTGACCGAACTGGAAGAAAAAGACTGGCGACAGGCCATCGACGATTTTATACCGCGCATGACCGACAGCGTTATAGCGGACGCTATGCAGCAACAACCCGAAGCCATCCGGCAACAGCACGCAGCAGGCATCGCAAACACGCTCAAAGAACGGCGTCAGTGGCTGGGTGAAGATGCCCTTACTTACTACCGCTTCATCTCCAGGACGGTGGAGATAACGGGATCGGATAAGCGCGAATTCTTCGACGTGCAGGCAACCGACAGCGGCTGGATAAGGGTGCGCATGTACAAGATCAGCAAAACCGGGAAACACGATAAGAAGTACGACCGCCTCTTCGACCCTTCCGTCACCAAAGAGTTACGGCTCTACGGCATGGACGGTGACGACCTGTTTCGTTTCGGTGGAAAATCGGCCTCTCCTATCAAACTGCGTGTAATTGGTGGAACAGGCAGCGACACGCTCTACAATAACTGGGCGGGAAAAGCGCCCCGCTGGTACGACCAGAGCACCGAACAGAATGTGGCCCTGGGAAATGGAAGGGTGAAAAAATCCTTCACGCGCGACCCCGCCGTACATGCATACGACCCGCACAGTTTCCGCTACAATATCCTGGCCCCGCTGTTTTCTGCTGCTTACAACCCCGACGACGGCGTTTTCCTGGGCGCCGGCTTGCGGAGCACCAGGCAGGGTTTCCGCAAAACGCCCTATGCCGTGCGGCAAAGTTTCATCGGCAACCTGGCTTTTGCCACCGGTGCTTTCAACCTGCGCTATGACCTGGATGCCATTGGCATACTGCCGCTTCCCTTTGCCGTCAACAAACGGATGGACCTGCATTTCATTGCACAATTCAAAGCCCCCGATAATATCCAGAACTTTTTCGGGCTCGGCAACGAAACCGCCTTTCCTAATAAGGGCGACCAGAAAATCGCCTACTACCGCAGCCGTTTTAACCTGGTGGAAACCGCCGCCCTGCTGCGGCTAAAGGCCGGGGGAAAGGTTTCCCTTCTCACCGGTCCGCTGCTCCAACGGTATTGGATAGACGAAGAAGACAATGAAGGAAAATTCATCACGTCACCGGAAAGCGGACTGGACCAGGAAGCGTTATTCCAGACAAAATCCTATTGGGGATGGCAGTTCCAGGCCATCATCGATAACCGCAATAACACGCTCATGCCCAGCCGCGGCCTGTACTGGAACAGCTACGCGCGATTCGCCGGCGGACTGAACGCTGCAGCCGGCAGTTTCCAGCAATACCGAACCGACCTGTCGGTGTACACCAGCTTTAACACAAGGGCAACATTTGTAATCGCTGCAAGGATCGGCGCCGGAACCAATCATGGCCGGTACGAATTTTTCCAGGCCCAGTACCTGAGCGGGCCCGATAACCTGAGGGGCTACCGGAAATTCCGCTTCGGCGGGGAAACCATGTTGTACAACAATATTGATATCCGGTTGAAACTGGGAGAGATCAAAGGATACATCCTTCCTGCCAGTGCGGGGCTGGTTTTTTTCCACGATGTGGGCCGGGTATGGATGCCGGGGGAAGCATCGGGGCGCTGGCACAACGGTTACGGCGGCGGCATCTGGCTGGCGCCCGCGGGTCGCTACGTGGTTACCGGGTACTATGCCTGGTCAAAGGATGGGGGCCTGCCGAACGTCTCGCTGGGTTTCCAGTTTTAGGTCTTTTGCCGCCTCCAGGTTGATGCCTACACGAAGGGCTTTTAATCCGGTGATGCCCTGCAGTTCTTCCAGCTCCAGGCGTTCCAGGTCGTGCAGCAAAACTTTCTGGTTCTGCAGGTATTCAATAAAACCCAGGTATTCTTCCGCTTCGCGCGACTGCGTATAAACGATCGCGATTTTCCCGGGCTGTGTCAGCCTTTCGTTGCTGTTTTTGATATGTACTTTATCGATCCGTTTTTTGATGATCTCATAACGGATATTGTAAGCGCCTTCCACGTCAAATTTGCGTTCCGCAGCCCGGAAGCTGATGGAAATAGGCTGGCTGTGCGCCAGTATCAACTGCGTGGTTTGCAGGTGAAGCGACAACCTTTCCTGGAGCTGGTGGATAAGCAGGGCGGCATTTGTTAACGTAGTGAGTTGCCACATCTTCAGGTTGCGCAGGTAAAACGTATCAAAAAGTTTCGATGGCGTAATTGACTGGCCGATATACATATTGAAATCTATGCCGTCCGTTACAAACCGCTCGAAATAGTGCGGGTAGATCTTTTGCGCCGCTTCCTGCTCCTGGTCAACAAAACGTGCCAGTTCCTGGTTGATGAGGGTGATGCTTTCTTCAAAATCATGCCGGTGATTCACCCTTATCCTTAAGCGCGGATCGAGTTTACTGAAATAGTCGTCTATATCAGGCTGGATACCGGGCACCACTACCCGAAGATGTTCCAGCAACTCCACCAGTTCCTGCTTCAGGAAATTATCGATGATGATCTCATCTCCCGTGAACAGGATATTGGACACATTGTATTGAAACTTGCTGATACGGAAACTGATCTCATCCAGCAGGGGCATGTTTACCTGCTGGCGGGCTTTATGAATGATCGCACCCGCCGCCTGCAACTGCTCCGACAGGTCGAGCTGGATGGCATTGTTCCTTTCCAGGGTGCTGTTGCGGATATCGATGGCGCCGTAGAGGGGAAAAACATGATCGAACTGAATGGATTCGATCTTTGCCTTCTTCCCTTCTTTTTTATTGATCAGGTAGCGCAGGGCCGCTTCCGTAAATTTCCACTCCACCGACGACTGCACCGCGGTAAAATGTTTTTTGATCACTTTATCCACTTCCGTGTCGAGGTTCTCCGCGGCCTTGTCCATGGCCAGCTCGAACAAGGGAAGGGAAGGCATCACCGCCCGCAGGTGTTCGTGCTGCAGCATGCCTGCTTCCGCATGCGCTGCCGTAAGAATGCCCACCAGTTTTCCGTTGGCACGGAGGGGAAAGAAAACAATGCTGTGATAGCCCTTGTCGAGGATCATGCTGAGCATGGGGTATTTCTCCAGCGCTTCCTGGTTGATTTCGCCCAAGAGCAGTGGTTCTTTCATATCACTGAAAAGATCCAGGAAAACCTTAAACATCTCTTCCTGCAACCGCGGGCCTTTCAGGTAACGCAGCAACATGCTGTTGCTGGCATGCTGTTCAACAAAAACCACGTGATCGTTGATGTTAAAGAAAGGAACAATGCCCAGTTTGAGTCCGGGTATGCCAATAAGGGTTCTCATTTCATTTTCCAGCCGCGCGATTACGCGGTTATCGTCGAAACTGTGCTGTTCCAGTAAAATATTCTTGATATTATTAACCACTTCTTTGTGCGTGACCTCGCGCATTCTTACCAGGGTGATGCCTTCAAAACGAAAGCGGTCCAGGGGCAGTTTTTCGCCCAGTTCCCGAATCTTGCCTATTTCCGCAATGCTGCAGCAATTGATCTGGCCCTCGAAGGGAGGCAGTTCACCGATGGGCACCACATCGATGAAAGTGGGATCCAGTTCCATTTCATAATAAGAAGGCAGGCCGGTTTGGGGATCGGGAAACTGCAGCGTGGTAGAAACCCTGCCAGGGATTTCCATTCCATAACAGCGGGCCAGGATGAGCTGGTAGGCAATATTGCACTTATCGTCCTGCAGTTTGAGCGCAGCCGCCTGCTCCGGGATCAGTTTCAGCACTTTTTCGTTTGTCAGGAAGTAGCGCTGAAAGAGGCGGCTGGTATAAACAAAGGTGAAATTGAACGGCACCGTTACCGCAAAAAGGTCTTTTTCGTCGGAATTGGTAACGGGGAAAAGCGTGGTCATCAGCATTTCCACCCATTCCTGGTGGGTTTTCAGTAGTTCCAGGTCCCCGATGGGCTGTAACAATTCGGGATGCCCGCTGATTTTTTCCAGGAGGGCCTGGTAGAGTTTGCGGGCGCCGGGGCGACCGTTTTCCGCCAGCTTTTTCCAGGCATTTACCAGCGGAACAAAAGAAAGGCGGGTATTGTAACCGTATATATCGGGTAAAACTGCATCCATAAACAAGGCTTTGATCTTTGTACTAAACTAGTAACAACCGGCCCTGAAAAGGGTTGCAAATAAAAAAACCGGCGGTGGATACCGCCGGTCCTATTGAGTAAAAAATGTTTGAAACGCTATAGGTTTTTGTAAACTATTGGATTTTAAAATCGCCCTGGACCCGTGTTTACCTGGTGCCCGTGTCAGCTCCTGGTAGAAGCCACACTGTGATTACCCGCATCAATATACGTATCGTCGTACATCCACAGCAGCACTGGTTTTTTGCTGGCATCGATCATGCTGCCGAGCTTTTCCAGTACAGAAGGCGAAACGGAAGGGCAACCTTCGCTCTGCCAGATAGGGAAATTGGTTTCCACGTTGGGAATGCTGCCCATTGCGTGCAACACAATGGCGCGGTTAAATGCATTCTTGTTGGTAGCGTCCAATCCAAACAGTTTATAAGAGCGGCCGAAGTCGCCATCATATGGTTTGCCTATTTTGTAGATGCCCAGCGAACTGCAATTGCTACCTGGTGTATTGGAATAATCCTTGTCCAGGTTCAGGCGCTGTTTGCCGCGACCCTGTGCCACCAATGCGCTCATTTCGATTGTATTGGTTTTGAGGTTCACAACAAAAAAGCGGTACTTGTTCGATTTTACACTCATGTCAAGCAGGAAGGCAAAATCGGTATTGTAGCCGTTTTTCTCCGCCATTTTTGCAATCTTGCGGGCTTTCTGGGTCAGTTCAGCGATATCGGCTTTGCTGGTGCCGGTCTCCTCTGAAAAGCCGTCCCAGAAGGGAGGGATATATTTGAACAGGCTGGATTTCACCGTGGTCTTTCCGCGGAAAGCATATGTTTTCTCGGACTTCTCAGCTACGGCCAGCTTGTTGACAGATTCATCCCGCAACACGGCCACTTCCACTTCATTGTTGTGCGGGAAGCGCTTGTTGGAAGTGTTTTCCACCATGTCGTTGGATGAATAGTTAATAACGGTTCTACCCGGACGTTCCGCGTGGGAACCGGGTTTTGGCATGTTTACCAGCGGTTCGGAGGCGCTGCCGTTGTTAGCGGCAACATAGGGGTTGATATCGGACAATGTATTGTCATCACTGACATTGTCGTCGGCATCTGCCTGCTCAACTGCTGCTTCGGGAACAGGAGCCGCCGCGGTTTTGGTAATGCGCTCCTTCTTTTTAGCAGGAACGGTTACCGCAGCCAGGTCGGCCTTTTCTGTTGTTGCAGCCACCGGAAGGGGTTTTTCCTTTTTGGAAGCCTTCTTCATTTTGGCAACAGCCAGTTTGTTCACTATAGCGATCTTGGCCGGGGTTTTCACCTCCAGACCCGGGATACTGGATTTTTCATAGTTCAACAATCCTTGCGATTTTGTCAGATCCTTCCGGGATTGTTCGGCAGGATCCTTGGAAAACATTACGTAGGGGCTGAAATAGGCCATCAGCAGTAAGCAACCGCCAATGCCGGCTACGCATAGTTTTGTTTTCATAGATTAGACGTTTTCGTTTTAATAGAATGCGGATCGGGCTGTAACTAAAACGAAAAATAGAGCCGTTTATGCAGCGTTACAAAGTATTTGCCCATGAAAAAGCCCTATGGGGCTTTTACGATTGGGTCTAATCATTTGAAAATCAACAAAACTGAAAATAGTCTTTCGATGAATGGAAGCTTTTTTGCGGTAGAAAAACGGGGAGCGAAGCAAGCGTTTTTTTGATTTACTACCTACTTACCATGAGTGGTTTTGCTTGTTGCTTTTGCAGACAGCTTTGCGTAATAGCGGCAGGCAGGTCGTAATCCGCATCTTTCACAGTGCGGAATTCTGGCAGTGCAGGTATAGCGGCCGTGAAGGATCAGCCAGTGGTGGGCTTTGTGCACCAGGGCCGTGGGCAGGTGTTTAAGCAGTTGTTTTTCTGTTGCCAGGGGCGTTTTGGCGCGGGTGGTCAGGCCAATCCGTTCCGATACCCGGAACACATGGGTGTCAACGGCCATATTTGGCTGTGAGTCGATCACGGAAGTGACAACATTGGCCGTTTTTCTTCCCACGCCCGGCAGTTTCACCAGTTCCTCCACGGTCATAGGGATCTTTCCCTCATAGTTTTCAACCAGTTGGCGGGCAAGACCAGCCAGGTGTCTGGCTTTATTATTCGGGTAAGAAATGCTCTTAATATAAGGGAATATCTCTTCTGCGCTGGCTTGGGAGAGGGCCTCCACGTCCGGAAAGCGTTCAAAAAAGGCCGGCGTGGTGAGGTTCACCCGTTTATCGGTGCACTGGGCCGACAATACAACGGCCACCAGAAGCTGGTACGGGTTATCGTAAATCAATTCCGTCTCCGCTTCCGGGGCATGCTGTAAAAAATAGTCGATAACGAACCGGTAACGCTCAGCAGTGGTCATGAAGTAGCTTCCACAGCTTCCCTGGCATAGTTTAATACATTGAGGATCAGCTCTGTACGAGGTGCTTCCAGGGGCTTATCCAGGGCCTTCAGGGATTCCAGAAGGGTGGCGTATTTTTCCCGGAGCGACCAATCCTGTTTCAGGGCTGCTTCGATGGCAAGGTTTTGTTCGGGGCTTGTTTCTTTGTAATAATACAGCAGAAGATCTTCGGGTGTAAAGATTGACATGTGCAAACCATTTATTGTCCAGTAATACCCGGGGTCCAATCCGGGGTTTCGTCCAATGCTATAAACGGTAACAAAAAGCTAATATTGTGCCCTTCTCAAAAAATTTATTGGACAATGTATAAGTCCTCATTGTCGCGCTTCATGCGATAGCGCTCACGGGCATATTTTTCGAGCAATACCGGGTCAGATTGCAGTTTTTCCAGCTCCTGCCGGGTGGCAGCGATCTGTTCCTGGTAATAGGTCTTGCTTTCTTTCAGGCTGTTCAGTTCCTTTTTATACCGGAAATGGGTAGTGATGACGTCCCGATCATCGAAAAAAACCATCCACACTGCAAATACCAGCAGGCACAGCACATACTTGTTCCTGCAGATAGGAGGGATTTTTTCGATGAGGGAACTGGTCATACCCGGAAATTATTTACCGAATTTAAGCTTTCCGCCCGGGAAAACGGCAGTTTCTGCCAGCATTTCCTCGATGCGGATCAATTGGTTGTATTTGGCCATGCGGTCGGTACGGCTGGCGCTACCGGTCTTGATCTGGCCACAGTTGAGGGCCACGGCCAGGTCGGCGATGGTGGTATCTTCCGTTTCACCGCTGCGATGGCTCATGATGGTATTATAACCACTGTGCTGGGCCAGGGTAACCGCGTTGATGGTTTCGGTGATGGTTCCGATCTGGTTCACTTTCACCAAAAGCGCGTTGGCGATCTGTTTGTCGATGCCCTGCTGCAGGCGTTCCACGTTGGTCACAAAAAGATCATCTCCTACTAACTGGCATTTTTTGCCGACGGCTTCGGTGAGCATTTTCCAGCCATTCCAGTCGTCTTCGGCCATACCGTCTTCGATCGATACAATGGGATATTGCTTCACCCAACTCTCCCAGAACTTCACCAGTTGTTCGCTGGAGAGTTTCTTACCATCGCTCTTATGGAATACATATTTTTTTGCCTTTGCGTCCCAGAGTTCGCTGTTGGCGGCGTCCATGGCGATCACCACCTGGCTGCCGGCTTTGTAACCTGCTGCTGTAATGGCTTCCAGCACGGTTTCAATAGCTTCCTCGTTGCTCTGGATATTGGGGGCAAAACCACCTTCATCACCCACGTTGGTGCTGTAGCCTTTTTTCTTCAGCACGGTTTTCAGCGTATGGAATATTTCCACACCCCAGCGCAGGGCCTCTGAAAAATCGGGCGCACCCACCGGCATGATCATGAATTCCTGGAAATCGATCTTGTTATCGGCATGGGCGCCACCGTTCACGATGTTCATCATCGGAACGGGGAGCGTCTTTGCGTTGGTGCCGCCAATGTAACGGTAAAGGGGCAGTCCGGCTTCCAGCGCAGCAGCCTTGGCGGCGGCCATGCTTACGGCCAGGATGGCGTTGGCGCCCAGCTTTCCTTTATTGGGCGTGCCGTCGAGCTGGAGCATCAGGTTGTCGATGCCTGCCTGATCGCTCACTTCCCAGCCCAGCAATTTTTCGGAGATGGTACTGTTTACATTTTTTACAGCCTTCAGTACACCCTTGCCCACATATTTTTTCTTGTCGTTATCGCGCAGTTCCACGGCTTCGTGCACGCCGGTGCTGGCGCCGCTCGGAACGGCTGCGCGGCCCAGGGCTCCTTCGTCGGTGATAACATCTACTTCAACAGTCGGATTTCCGCGGCTGTCCAGAATTTGCCGGGCATGTACTTCGGTAATGTAGCTCATTGTTTTTTGCTTGTTTGGTTTTAGTTCGATGTGTGTAAACAGCAAGCGGTAGCGAAATTACTTTAAAAACCTACTGCAACAGTCATTATTTGGCCATGGCCTGGTAAATCAGCTCCTGCACCCTGGGTCGTATATTCATCCGGCCGAATTTCCCGGGATCGCCGTTGTTATTGACCCGGTTGCTGAGGAATATATACGTGAGGTTGTATACGGGATCAACCCATATGCAGGTGCCCGTAAAGCCGGTATGGCCAAAGGTTTGCGGTGAAACTGACAGGGAAGGATAGGGTTCCTTGCGGGTGGCATTGTCTTTTTCCGGCTTGTCGAATCCCAGCCCGCGGCGGCTGATGGAACTGCTATAAGCGGTGAACAGATCAACGGTAGCCGCGCTGAAAAAACGGATCCCGTTCAGCGTGCCCTTGTTCAGCAGCAGTTGCCCCAGCACGGCCAGTTCATAAGCGTTGCTGAAAAGTCCGGCATGGCCCGACACCCCGCCGAACATAGCGGCTCCCGGATCGTGCACATCGCCCTGGAGGAGCTGGCGCCGGAATACCGGCTCGTTCTCCGTGGGCGCCATATAGGTTTTCGGAAAACGTTCGCGCGGGCGAAACCCGGTATGGTTCAACTGCAGCGGCAGGTAAAACTGGTCCCGCGCAAACTGGTCAAGCGGCTTCCCGCTGATGGCTTCCACCACTTTCCCGAGCAGGATAAAATCGTTGTCGCTGTATATATAGTTCCCGCGCGGACCCAGCGCCGACTTCAATATCCGCTGGTACAGTGTATCGGTATAATCCCTGCGCAGGAAAAGGTTCTCGGCCACGCGGGTGGTGAAAACAGAATCCGGCCGGTTGGCATAATATTGGCCCAGCGGCACACGGTCTTTCGGATCGATGGTTTCTTTATAAAAAGGTATAAACGCATTAAGGCCCGCTTCGTGCAGCAGCACATCCCTGATCACCAGTCCGGCCTTATCGGTACCGCGGGTCCAGGGCAGGTAGTCGCCCAGTGTTTTGTTCAGGTCCAGTTTGCCTTCATCGTACAGCTTCATCAGCGAAAGCGTGGTAGCCATTACTTTGGTAAGAGATGCGAGGTCGTACAGGGTTTCGCAGTACACTGGCGAAGCATCGGTATAGGCATAGGTGCCGAAGGCCTGTTCGTAGGCGATCTTCCCGTCCTTTGCCACCAGCACCACGCAACCGGGGATGGCCTTTTCGCGAATGGCTTCCTCGCAAACCGTATCGATCTGCTGCAGTACGTCATGACGGAGGCCCACATTGTCCGACCAGGTTTCGGCCAGCAAACGCTGCGATACCAGGCCGCTGCCCGCCGGCAATTCAGCGCATACGCCTACCGGTAAGCGGCCTTTTGCCGGGATGCGGCCATTGATCAGGTCGGCCACGGTTTCCTGGGTGATGGGATCGTCTTCATAGGCCGCAATGAGCACGCTGCTGTTGCAACTGTTGCGCAGCGCATAGGGATTACCGAAATAAACCGATACCAGCGGCTGTTCTTTTTCCAACTGCCCAGCCAGGTATACCGCTGCCGGCGGAATGCCGAAATTTTTTGCCGGCCGCCGTTCATACCCATGCACTCCCAATACCACCATATCATAACGGCCACGTATCAGCGCCAATAATGCATTGGCCCGCGCGGTATCCAGCCCGTAGTCAAAATAGTAGGCGTGCGCGTTATAGTCTTCCCGCAGCCTTGCCGCAAACCGGTTGTCCTGCTGCAGGCCGAGGCCTATAAACGCCACGCGGCGGGCTTTTCCTTCAATGGGTGGATAGGGCAGGAAATTATTGCTGTTCCGAAGCAGGGTGATGGATTCCTCGGCCACGCGGCGGCGCATCCGGTCCACGCCCCGGTTCAGGTCTTCTGTCAACTGGCGGAGCTCCACGGGTTTCGGTTGTGCAAGACCGTATTGGTATTTTGCATACAGTATCTTTTTTACCCGGAGATTGATATCATTCCAGCTCAACTGCTTTTTGCGGATGGCTTTTTTAATATGCGCAATCCCGCCGGGGATATCACCCGGCAGGCAGAGCAGGTCGTTGCCCGCAATAAGCGACTGCGCCGAGATCTCCCCATCGGGATAAAATTTGGCAACCCCCTTCATTTCCAGCGCATCGGTAAAACTCAGTCCTTTAAAATGCAGTTCGTCGCGCAGGAGTCCGGTTACGGCCGCTTTAGAAATAGAGGTAGCGCGGTTGGGCCGGTCGTCGATGGCAGGTATGGCCAGGTGGGCGATCATAACACTGCCCACGCCGGCACGGATCAGCTCCCGGAATGGATACAACTCCAGGGAATCCAGCTCCTGCCTGGTTTTGCGGATCACTGGCAGGTCGTAGTGCGAGTCCACCGCAACATCGCCGTGCCCGGGAAAATGTTTGGCGCAGGCCATCACACCGTTTTCCTGCAGTCCTTTCATATACTGGATGCCCATGGAAGCCACCTTGTATTTGTCTTCGCCGAAAGACCGGTCATTGATGACGGGGTTATCAGGATTGTTGTTCACGTCCACCACCGGTGCATAATTCACCTGTATGCCTAAACGCCGGCATTGGTCCGCCACCAGTTTGCCGTAGTCGTATACCAGCGACGGATCCTGGGTGGCGCCCAGGGTCATTTGCCTGGGAAGGGCTGCTACACTGTCCACCCGCATGCCCAGCCCCCATTCTGCATCGATGGTGATCAGCAACGGAGTTTTTGCCATCGACTGCAGGGCATTGATGCGTAACGCCTGCTGCAACGGCCCACCCTGAAAGAGGCAGAGCCCGCCAATATTGTATTTCCTGATAGCGTCCTGTACTTCCTTGTCAAAGAAAACAGGCTGCCCGTTCTTCATGGAAGAAAGGCGGATGATCATTAACTGTGCGATCTTTTCCTGATCCGATAACGTTTTGAATACACTGTCCACCCAGCGATCGGCAGCAGGATCCTGCGCCTTCGCTGCCAATAAGAAAGTGGTGAACACCAGTGCCAGTAACCAGCGTTTTTTCATGTGGGTCTATTAAAATTTGAAGATAGTTATCTGCTGTCAAACAAGCGCGACAGATAATCTGTGGTGAATTCAATAAAAGTTGGCTGGCCGCCGCTGGTAATATTGGGCGTGGCGCAGGAAAGCAGGTCAGTGGCGAGTTGCTTCATTTCGGGCTGGCTGAGTAACACACCGGTTTTAATGGCGTGCTGCGCTGAGAGAGTGCGGATCAGTTTTTCGCGGGGAGAAAATTTCACGTCGCTGCTGAAATGTTTGTATTGGTCCAGCAGGTTTTCGATCGCCGTTTTTTCATTGCCCTGCACAATATCGGCAGGCGTGCCCTGCACAATGAAACTGTTGTTACCGAAAGGCGCTATCGCATATCCCAGCAGGGCCAGGTCGTCGAGGATGCCTGTAAGCAGCGCAGCGTCTGGCGGCGACAGTTCCAGCGTTACGGGAAAAAGACTTTGCTGGCTCGCTATGGGTTTGCCCACCAGCGCAGCGGCATATTGTTCGTAGCGTATTCTTTCGTGTGCGTATTGCTGGTGGAGCAGCAGGAAGCCGCGGGTGAGCGGCGCCACGACATAAGATGCCTCCAGTTGCAGCAGTGCAGCGGTTTCATGCAACTGCCATTTTTTGCGGGGCAGTTCCCAGTCGAAACCGGCCACCGTGCTTTCTTCAGCAGGCGCTTTCCAGTCCGACCAACTCTTAAGCGCCGGTATGGCTGCGCCTGGTTCCTGCTTGTCAATAAAATGCGCCTGGTGTTGCCGGGTAAAGCTCTGGAACAGGCCGGCACTGCGGGCTGCAGCCTGCTGCTCGTCGGTAAACGGTTTGCTTACAGCGTCCAGTTGCTGGATGCCTGCATCAATATCGAACTCAAGCGTAGGCCTGATGCTGAACTGCGCCAGCGCGTGCTTTACGGCTGCCTGCACAAAAGCATACACTATTTTCTCGTCTTCGAATTTGATCTCCTGTTTGGTGGGGTGCACGTTTACATCGATCTGGTCGGGAAGCAGGTCGATGAACAATACGTAAAGGGGAAAGCTGTCGGCTGGGATCAGGTCCTGGTAAGCCTGCATCACCGCATGGTTGAGATAGGCGCTGCGGATGAAGCGGTTGTTGACAAAAAAATACTGGTCCCCGCGCGTTTTTTTTGCAGCATCGGGCTTACCTATAAAGCCCTGTATATTGAGGTAGTCGGTCTGTTCCTGCACAGGCACCATACGCGCATTGTACTGGTTGCCCAATGCCTGCACGATCCTTTGCTTGAGAGAACCTTTGTCGAGATGGAACACCTGCTGCCCGTTGTGCACCAGCGAAAAAAATATCTGCGGGAAGGCCATGGCCACCCGGATGAATTCGTCGATGATGTGCCGCATTTCTGCCGCATTGCTTTTCAGGAAATTCCGGCGGGCCGGGATATTGAAGAAGAGGTTCTTCATGGCAATGCTGGTTCCGGGCTCCATGGCACAGGGCTCCTGCGCCAGTACGCGACTGTTCTCCACTTCAATATGGGTGCCGGCTTCGTCCCGGGGGCGACGGGTTTTCAGGTCCACCTGCGCCACGGCGGCTACCGAGGCAAGCGCTTCTCCCCGGAATCCCATGGTGCGGATCTGGAACAGGTCTTCTATCTGGCTGATCTTGGAAGTGGCATGTCGTTCAAAACAAAGCCGCGCATCCGATTCGCTCATCCCTTTTCCATTGTCGATCACCTGGATCAGGGATTTACCCGCATCGTTCACGATCAGCCTGATTTCGGTGGCGCCCGCATCCACGGCGTTTTCCAGCAATTCCTTAACGGCGCTGGCGGGTCGCTGGATCACTTCTCCTGCCGCAATCTGGTTGGCGATGTGATCGGGTAATAATTGTATACTTTCTCCCAAATTATCTGCTTTCGGGGGCAAAAATACGAAGGCCCTCTCAGACTAGTATGCCGCGTACACGCCTTTCAGAAAAGCTTCCACCTGCCGCCTGACCGCAGATGCTGGCTCCGCGTGGTTATTGACCATGATGGAAAAGATGAGGTTGCGTCCTTTTTTGGTGCGCAGGAAGCCGCTCAGTGCCACCTGGCCGCTGAGGGTGCCGGTTTTGGCATGCAGCCCTTCTCCTATTTCTTTATAGTATCCTTTTAAAGTGCCCTCGTTGCCTGCGGGCAAAATGATCTCCAGGCGCTGTTTTGGAAAGCTGGCCGACATTTTTTCCAGCAACCATACAAAATCAGCCGGACTAAACTGGTTGTACCGGCTCAGCCCGCTGCCATCCACCCAAACTGGCGGCTGCGGCATACCGGCAAAATCCGTTTTCAGCAAGCTGTCGATGACGGCTTCCACCTGCATTTTGCCCAGCAATTTATCCGACACCATCAACAGGCACTGCTCCGCAAAAAGATTGTCGCTGCGGTGCATCATGGGCGCCAGCACCGAATCGAGCGGCCGGGAATACAATGTCCGCTCCGCCGGCCGGGCCGCGACCGCAGGAATATACACGGGCGACTGGCCCAGGGTATCGCGCAGGAGGTCAAGGGCCGATAGCAGGCCGTTGGTCACAAAAGGTATTTCCACGGTACGGAGTATTTCCGGGCCCTCTGTTACGTGAAAGATATTGTCGTACCGGTCGCGCACAACCGAAAATCGCTTCCCTTTCTCGGGGTTGAACCGGAGTTTCCAGGACACTTCCGGCTCCGAATACACGAAGGTTTCCACTTCGGCGGCGCCGTTCTCATCGTTGTTTTTTTCATTTACCTGTGTCCATTTGATTACATTTCCATATACCGGAAATGAGCTTCTTTCCGCCATGTAGGAGCTGTTGTAATCGTCCCAGGACCAGCCGTAACCGAATTCCTTTTCCTGCCAGTTGCCATCGCTGATCACCAGTCTTTTGTTACTGCTGCGCAGGAAATCCGCCAGCGGCTGCTGCGCATAATCGGGGTGCAGGAAACTGGGGTCGCCGGTGGGTTGCAGGTAGATGCTGTCCTTCGTTTCGGTATAGCGGATGGCGGGCAGGGAATCGCCCAGGTATTTCATGGCAGCATAACAGGTCACCAGTTTGGTATTGCTGGCCGGCACAAAGAATTTCCCGGCCTGGTAGCCATAGAGTTCTCGGTGCTGGTCGGCATCATAAATACTGATACCGATATGGGCTTGTTGCAATCCTTCTTTCTGCAGGAGGTTTTCCCTGGCGGAGCGGGCCATCTGTTTAGACGGCGAGCAGGCCACCAGCCAGCAGCAGGCAGACAGCAGCAGGATTCTGGGCATGTGTGTAGGCATCTTCCAAATGTAAGGAATCTGCTCTTATGCGCTTCTTTCCATGGCCCGCAGCCAGCGTTCGGGAAGGTCGTTGTTGCAGGCCGTAATATAATCTTTATAAGAGCAGGGAATAAAGCGGTTGTCGGGAAGGCGCATCCACCAGCGGTCGGTTTTTTTGCTTTGCAGGAAAACCGTTTCGAGCTCGGCAAAAGCAACATTGTATTCGTAGAAGGCATTTCGATCGCTGAGAGCCGATTCGTTTCTGCCCCGGTAACGGCCGTCGATGAAATACCAGATCATCTGGGCCACCTGCTTAGCCGTAAGCTGGTGGAGGTCCACGGCGGGCTGGTACCCGTAAATCCCGAAGCTGTTCACCCGGTCGCTCATGCCTGCATAACGGGCAAGCACACATGCTTCCTCTCCATTCAGACCGTTAGGGGAAACAGCGGTGCCCGGCGCATAAGCATGGGCGATAGCAGAGAGATCGAAACTTACCATGCGGCAGTTGCGCAGCACCGGCTCCATTTCCTCGATGTGCTCTTTTACCTGTCCTACGCGGAAACAATCGAAGCGCAGCTTGTCCATATTCTCCAGCATGTAGGGATGCACCAGGTAGCTCTGGAAAGCAAGGTGGCTGTAGTGCCGCATGAAATTGGGCTCACCGGTCAGAATCTCCATAAGAAAATGTTCGGCCTGCGGCAGGGCATCCATATCAAGATCAATCCTGGCGTCTATGCAGGCGCCTTCAATGATCTGCTGGCGGTCGGCATAGGCATGGTATTGCGAAAGGGTGAGATCGTGGCTGCCGCCCAGGATGATAACGGTTTTGCCGGCTTCGGTGAGTTCTTTGATCACCAGTTTCAGGGCAGCATAGCTGTCGCTCAGGGAAGCACCGGGTTTTACATTGCCGATATCGGCCAGCGCAACATCTGTATGCCAGTAAAATGTTTTATAGAATTCGGCGCGAATGGCATCGGGCGCTTTGGAAAAAGGCCGTCCCATTCCCAGTCCGCGCTCTTCCCCGCAACCCACCAGCACTACCTGGGCCTGTTCCAGTGCGGGAAAATTTTCTTCCTGGTATGCATCTATATGCCTGGCCATCTGCCCCGAGCGGTATCCTTCGTCGCCACTGATCTCCGGCAGGGAAACCGGATCCAGGAAATCCATTAAATGCTGCAAGTCCGTCATGAGTGCAATATAATCATTGGACCTTACTTTTGCAGTTCAACCCAAGAACATGACCATACACAAGGAAGGATATAAATCGATCGCTATTGCAACCCTGGTTTTCTGCCTGCTGAACATACTTTCCTTTTTCTTTATCAGTGCCGCCGCGCCCTGGCTGAGCTGGCTCATCCTGGTACTGAGCTTCGGACTGCTGCTTTTCATCCTTTCCTTTTTCCGCATTCCCAATCGCACCCTCACTTACGGAGACAATGAAGTCATTTGTCCCGCGGATGGTAAAGTGGTTGTGATCGAAGAGATCACGGATACGGAATACTTTAACGACCGCCGCCTGCAGGTGAGCATTTTTATGAGCCCGGCGAATGTGCATGTGAACCGCAACCCCATCAGCGGCGAAGTGGTGTACAGCCAGTACCACAAGGGCAAGTACCTGGTTGCCTGGCATCCCAAGTCCTCCACGGAAAACGAACGGCACAGCGTGGTGCTGAAAAAAGGAAATACAGAGATCCTCGTGAAACAGATCGCCGGCGCGCTCGCCAAACGCATTGTAAACTATCTCCGCGTAGGCATGCCGGTGAAGCAGAACGGGGAGCTTGGTTTTATCAAATTCGGCAGCCGCGTGGACGTGTTGTTACCCCCCGGCACCAAAGTGAATGTTGCACTCAACCAGGCAGTGCAGGGCGGTGTAACGGTATTGGCTACCCTCTGATGGAAGCATCAGAAAATATCCTGTAATTCTTTCAGGGAATATACGGTATAGGTTGCGGAAAATTCCGGCTGTTCATTTACGTGGTTTACAAAAACCTGGTCGAGCCCCGCATTGTGCGCGCCCATGATATCCACTTCTACATTGTCCCCGATCATGATGCTTTCAGCGGCAAGGGCGTCTGAAACGCGCAGGGCATAGTCAAAAATTTCCCGGTGCGGCTTGAGGCTGTTGCTTCCCTCCGATGTGATAAGATTTCCAAAAAATCCTTCCAGCCCGGCATACTTTAATTTATCGCGCTGCGTTTTTTCAAACCCGTTGGTGATCAAGTGTAGATAATACCCTTTATCGCGGAGGTAGCAGAGTGTTTCAATGGTATGCGGGAACAAACTGCGCCGGGTGGGAAGCAGCTCAAGAAATGCCGCGCTCATTTTCCTGGCCAGTTGTTCGTCGCCTATTTTGAAATCGAGAAGGGTATGCCACATGCGTTTCCAGCGAAGCTCGTCCACTTTGATATAACCGTTCCGGTAACGGTCCCAGAGTTTGTCGTTGTGGATGATGTACTGACGGTAGAATTTTTCAAAATCGGTAATTCCTACAGCAGGGAGGGAAAGGGACTGGTAGATTTCCGCCAGGGTTTGCCGGGCATTGGCATCAAAGTCCCATAGCGTGTGATCCAGGTCAAAAAAAAGAAACCGGTAGCGATGATTCATCCGGCAAAGATATTGCAAGCCTGAAAAGGAATGTTTATATTGGCCTCTGATCCTAATACCCTAAACCGAAGACCCATGCGTATCTCGTTACTCACTGGTTTTGCGCTCTGTTGCCTGACCGTAGCACAGGCAGCTCCCCTCGACAGTTTGACCCTTCAACCAAAAGAAGAAGCAGGATTGCTTCGCCGCTTCAGCAAACAACTCGACTCCATCGACCGCAAGATTGTTTTTTACACCGGGCATATTTCCCTGTCCGGCGGTAATATACAAATGACCGTGCCGGATGGTTTCCTTTTCATCGACGGCCCGCAAAGCCGTTTCATCCTGGAGGAGCTCTGGGGAAACATGCCCGACATGGAAGTGTCCGGCATGCTGGTGCGCGATGGCTTCCGCGCCACCAAACTGGGGAACGACCACAGCTTCGTTCTCAGCTACAGCGATATCGGTTACGTACCCGATAAAAAAGACAACACCCTCGATCACCACGACCTGCTCGAAACCCTGCAGGAAAACATGGAAAGCAGCAATGCATCCAGGATAGAAATGGGTTTTAACACCCTGTCTGTGACCGGGTGGGTGATGGTCCCCTATTACGACCAGTACAAGAATGCCGTTTACTGGGCTACCCGGGTTCGCGCCAACGGCTCTGACGAAGAAATCCTCAACTACAACCTCCGCCTCCTTGGCAGAAACGGTGTAATAAAAATCAGTGCGGTTGCCACGATGGACCAGTTACCGGCCATTAAGCAGGAACTGCCCGCCATTATTGCGCAAACCCGCTTTGCCCCCGGGGCCGCGTACGCCGATTTTAAACCGGACGCCGACCAGCAGAGCGACTGGAACCTCCGGGACATGGTAGCCGGGCGCAAGCAGGAAAAGGGTTTTTTCACCCGCCACCAGGCTTCCCTGAAATGGGCCGGGCTCCTGCTCCTCGCCGGCGGTATCGGCGCCACCGTTTTTGGCTGGAGCCAGAAAAAGAAGCAGCAGGCGCTGGCCTGATTCGGTGTAACTTTGCGCGCATGATCATTGCCATTACAGGCGCCAGTAAAGGAATCGGGAAAGCCGTTGCCGAACAATTCGCTGCCGACAACCACAAGCTCCTGCTGTGCAGCAGGGGTGAAACAGGATTGTACCAAACCCTGCAGGAATTGCAGACCCGCTTCCCCGGGGCCACCGTCAAAGCCAAACCGGCCGACCTTTCCTCGCGGTCTTCGCTCAACGAGTGGGCTTCCTGGGTGCTGCAGCAGGGCGTGCCGGATGTACTTGTCAACAACGCCGGCCAGTTCCTCCCGGGCGCTGTGTACAACGAAGCCGAAGGCGTGCTGGAAGAGATGCTGCAGCAAAACCTGCTGAGCGCCTACCACCTTACGCGCGCCCTGTTGCCGGCTATGATGGAAAGAAAAAGCGGGCATATTTTTAATCTCTGTTCCATCGCTTCCATCCAGGCCTATCCCAACGGAGGCGCTTATGGCATCAGTAAACATGCACTGCTGGGTTTCAGCCGCAACCTGCGGGAAGAAATGAAACCCCATGGCATCAAGGTCACCGCTGTGATGCCCGGCGCCGCCTATACTGCTTCCTGGGAAGGCAGCGGTGTGGACCGCCAGCGGATCATGGAGGCTTCCGACATCGCCGCCATGATCTTTGCCGCCGCCCGCCTCTCCGGTCGCGCCTGTGTAGAAGACATTGTTTTGCGTCCTTTATTGGGCGATCTTTGAGGCCATGCTTACCTGGTTTTTGCGATCCTGCATCTGCTGCCTTTCCCTGCTGCCGGCTACCCTCCTGGCGCAGGTGTCGTTCAATACCGTTCCCGGCAGCCTCAGCCTTCACCAGAACGAAGTGCTGCAGGTGAGTTATATGATCGAGAACGCGAAGAGCCTCGAAGATTTCCAGGCGCCGGCCTTCCGCGACTTCAAACTGGTGCAGGGACCGGTTCAAACCGAAGGCACCATCATCACCAACGGGCAGTTCAGCAGTTATTCTTCCTATACTTATGTACTTCAGCCGCTGCGCCAGGGCAGGCTTATCGTACCCGGCGCCACCGCCACCATTGATGGAAAGAAGAAGGTGTCGAACCGCGTGGTGGTGGAAGTAGGGCCGCCTGCCAGCAATTCGCCAAACCCTTACCCGCGCAATCCCGGCATATCGGCTTTCCGCAGGCAGCCGCAGGAAGACTACCTGTTGCAGCCCAACGAAAATGCCGAAGAAAAGATCCGGCAAAACCTGCTGGTAAAACTTGACCTGGACAAAACCAGCGCCTGGGTGGGCGAACCCATTGTAGCTACCTATACTTTATATACCCGCCTGCGTTCCGAGTCGAGGGTTTCCAAACGCCCCTCCCTGAATGGCTTTAGCGTATATGATATGGTGGAACCGGAGAAGCTGGGACCGGAAGAAGCAACGCTCAACGGCAAAACCTTTGTGGCCCACCCCATTCGCAAAACCCAGTTGATACCGCTACAGGAAGGCGATTTCACCCTGGAGCCCATAGAGCTCGATAACAAGATCAGCTTCTCCCGGCTCAGCGATGCAGCGCATGGCCCGGCTGATCCGCTGGAAAAAATGTTCGGCGACCTTTTCGATATGGACCGGGGCAGGCCGGAGACACACCAGGTCACTATTGCCAGCGAGCCCAGGAAGATCCACATCAAAGCCCTGCCTGCCGGCGCCCCCGCCAGTTTCAACGGCGCTGTAGGATCTTTCCGCATCAGCGGCCACCTGAAAGACAGTACCGTTGCAGCGGGAGAACCGCTGGAATATTCGCTGACCGTGGAAGGAAAAGGCAACCTGCCGCTCATCAACGCGCCCAACTGGAACCTGCCTGCAGGCCTGCAGCAAATGGATCCAACAGTTACAGAAAACATCGATAAATCGGTGGCGCCCATGGAAGGCAAAAAAACCTTCAACTATACCATCACGGCTTCTTCGCCGGGAAAATTATTGCTGCCGGCCATTGAGTTCAGTTATTTCGATCCGAATACAGCCCGCTACCAATCACTGAAAACGGACAGCATTGAGGTAACGGTAACGGCGGTGGCTAACCGAAAACCAGTTTCTCCTGCCGAACCATTGAATAAGGCCTCAACAAAAAAATGGGTGGTCCGGGGCGGCATTGCCCTGGCGGCGCTGCTGGCTGCCGGCGTTGGATTCCTGCTGCAGAAAAATCAAACAAAGGCGAAACAGGCAGCACCTGCACCAGCGAAAGAAGAAACGGCTGTATTACCACCTCCTAAAAAAGATCCGCTCGCCGGTGCCCGCGAGGCCATGGAAAAGAACGATGCCCGCGCCTATTATCATGCGATTGAAAAATCACTCTGGGAAGCGGTGGCGGAAAAGCTGGCATTGCCGGGGTCGGAGCAGCAGCAACCGCAGGCCCTGCAGCAACTGGCTGAACGGGGACTGCCAGAGCAAGACCTGCAATTGCTCGAAAAATGCTGGCACACCTGCGACTGGATCCTTTACCTGCCGGCCAGTGCACACCGCATTGAACCGCAGTTGCTGGAAGAAGCCGAACAACTGCTCAGCAGTATTGAGTCGCTTTAACACCTGCTTCCTTTACTACAGCATCGAATCAGGTCAGCGACTGCACCCGGTACCGGGGCATTCCCATCAAGGCTCGGTGTATTTGTATCCCACCCCGCGCACAGAATGGAAATAGCGGGGATTGCGACTGTCGGTTTCGAAATACTTTCTAAAGTTGAGAATGAAATTGTCGATGGTGCGCGTGTTTGGGTACACGTTGTATCCCCAAACCGTTTGCAGGATCTTTTCCCGCGGCACCACTTCGTTGCGGTTCTCGAACAGCAATTTCAGCAGCATGGCTTCCTTGCGGCTGAGCTGGATCTTCTCACCACTTTTTGTAACGGCTTCCTGGGCGGCAAAATCTACCCTGTTGCCATCGAAGGAATAACTGTCGCCCACCGTATCCTTGTCCTGCAGGCGAATGTTCTTCTCGATCAGTTTTTTTACGCGCAGCAACAATTCCTCCAGGTCAAAGGGTTTGGTAAGATAATCGTCGGCGCCCTTCTTGAGTCCCAGTACCCGGTCGGCGCTGTTGTTCCGCGCGCTCAGGATCAGGATGGGCACCTGGTTCTGCTGGATGCGGATGCTTTCCATCACCGCCAGTCCATCCATTTCCGGCAGCATGATATCAAGAATGACGAGGTCAAAATATTCCTGCTGGATAGCCTTGAGCGCGGCCAGTCCGTCGAAAGCGCCGGAAACCTCGTAGCCTTCCAACTCCAGGTTGAGGCGGAGGGATTCGTGGAGATTCTCTTCGTCCTCCACCAGCAATATGGATCTTTTTTCAGCCATCAGGAAACAGGTATTGATAGGGTGAATACGGAACCCGCCGGCTGGTTGTCGCGAACCGATACCGAGCCATGGTGATCCGCTGCAATTTTTTTACAAAGGTACAAACCCAGGCCCGTACCCTTGGTTTTGCGTTGCTCTTCGCGGCCGATCCGGTAAAAGCGCCGGAAGATCTTATGCTTTTCTTCATCGGGGATCCCGGGCCCCAGGTCGCTCACGGTAATTTCAACCATATGGTCTGTGCCCTGCAGGGATACGGCCACCGGGCTGTTCTTACCGGAATATTTCACAGCATTGTCGAGCAGGTTGGAAACCAGGATGTGGATCAGCAAAGGATCTCCTTTGATGTGCCACTCTTTTGCGGCGTCGAAATGAAAGAGTTGTTCGGGATACCGTTGCCGCATTTCCTTGACCAGGGTGCCGCAAAGTTCAGTGAGGTCAATGTCCTGGTTCACCTTCTTATACCCGCCCGCCTCCAATTGGGAAGAAAGCAGGATATTATTGGTAAGGTCGTTGAGGCGATTGGTTTCCTGCAGCGTCATGGCCAGGATCTTCTGCTGGCGCGCCTCATCCAGCTTGTGTTTCTGCAGGGTTTCCAGGTTCAGCTTGGCCACTGCAATGGGCGTTTTCAATTCGTGCGTGATCGCCATCATGAAATTCTGTTGCTGCAGGGCAAGCTTGAACTCCCGGCGCACCGCGCGGAACACGAATACGGCGCCCACCAGTATGATAAAGAAAAACGTGATGCCTTCGCCGCGGTACTGGTATTGTTTGCGATCGGCCTCACTGGTGATCTGTTCCACTTTGTTGATATAGGCGGGGTCGTCGGCCACCAGCTCCATCAGGCGGTAATTGGTCATCTGCTGGTTTTGCTGCTGCAACCGCATGTACCAGAAAGAAAGTGCGGCAATGATGTACAACAGCAGGAACCAGTAGAGGCTGGTTGCCAGGGCCAGTTTCTGCCGGGGTAAGATTTTAAAGTGCCGCAGCATCAGGGAGCTTTTTCTACACGGATGCCTATATTATACACTTCTTCCAGCGGATCGTCGCGCATGATCTGTTCCAGTTGGAACCGGTACATGCCTTTTTTCAGCGGGATGGGCTCCTGCGAAATACGGATGCGGTGTTCGTACACATCATCCATACCGGTACCCAGCCAGCCTTTATCGTTGCTGGCCAGCCGAAGGTCCAGCGCCTGCACCTGGGCCAGTGAATCGCCCGGGGCCGTTGTATGGATATTCACCCATAGGTTATTGTACTTATAGGCGTCGCTGTGGCGCAGCACCACGAAAATATTATAACGGGAAGCTGTATCCGCAATATCAAAACTTACGGAAGGCTTCAGGGCGGAAGACCATTTATGCCCCGGGATGGGCTCGTTTCTTTCCACCACGTTTACCTGCTGGCAGGCAAACAATCCCCAAAGGCAGCAGGCAGTAAGCAGGTTCCTGGCAGGGCGGTTCATGCTATAGTACATTTAAGACTTGTTCTTTGGCTTTTTCCAGTTCGTCTTTCATCAGCACCACCGATTGCTGTATGGTGGAGTCGTAGGCCTTGGCGCCGGTGGTATTGATTTCGCGGCCCACTTCCTGGAGCAGGAAGGAAAGCTTTTTACCGATCTCCTGGCTGTTGTTGTCTCGGAGCATGGCGCGAAAATAATCACAGTGATTGCTGAGGCGCACCTGTTCTTCACTGATGTCGATCTTCTCTATATAATAGATCAGCTCCTGTTCAAGGCGGTTCTTATCGTAATTCTCGGCGCCCACGTTTTCTTCCAGCAGCTTGATCAGTCCTTCGCGGATCTTCTGCTGCCGCTTGGGTTCCAGTGTGGCAATGATGGCCTGTTGTTTTTCGATGTTGCCGATGCGGGTCAGCAGGTCTTCTTCCAGCACCTTGCCTTCTTCAATGCGGTGCTGGTTCAGGTCGTCGGCCGCAGCGTCAATGATGTCGCGGAAGGCTTTCCATTCTTCTTCCGTAAGTGTGTCGGAAGTGGGCGTAATCACTTCGGGAAGTTTGAGAATATTGCCCAGTATATGGGAATCGTCGAGCCCCAGTTCACGCGAAAGTTGGGAGATGGGTTCGTAATAAGCTTTGGCCAGTGAAATGTTTACCGTAACTGGTTTGGCATTGCCGGTTTGTTTTAAGCTGATCATACAATCGATGGTACCCCGCTGCAGCTTTTCCGAAAGGCGCTTGCGGATATCGAATTCAAAAGGCTTGAGGAATGCCGGCATCTTGAGGGAACAGTCGAATTGTTTCCCGTTTAACGACTTGATATCTACCAGGAAGGTCTTATCACCTACGTTTCTTTCCGAACGTCCAAAACCGGTCATTGATCTGAGCATGCAAGTATTTTCAGCAAGTTAAGGAATACCCTTTATTGTTTCCGGAAGAGCTTTTGCCGGAGTTCCTCCACGGGATAAGAACGGTATTCACCCGCGGCCCAGCCTTCCATCGTAAAACTGCCCATGGCATAACGCACCAGTCGCAGGGTGGGGAATCCAACTGCTGCCGTCATCCTTCTTACCTGGCGGTTCCTGCCTTCGGTAAGTGTTAAGCTGATCCAGGCCGTGGGTATGTTTTTCCGGAAACGGATGGGCGGCGTTCTTTCCGGCAGGGCAGGTTCTTTTTCCAGGAGTTCCGCTTTTGCCGGAAGGGTGCGGTGCTTTTTGCCGTTTACCTGGATCTCAACACCCTTCCGCAATTTTTCGAGGGCGGCGGTATCGGGCACTCCTTCCACCTGCACATAGTAGGTACGGGCATGTGCATGCGAAGGATGTAAGAGCACTGCATTCAAACGCGGATCGTTGGTAAGTAACAGCATGCCTTCACTATCATAATCGAGCCTTCCCACAGGATACACGTCCGGCGGCACTTTCAGCACGTCTTTCAAAGTTTTCTTTTCACCGGATGCACTGAACTGCGACAGCGTTTCGTATGGTTTGTATAAAACGTAGTAGGAAAACATGGACAGAAAAAAAGCCCGGGAGTAAACCGAGCTTTAATATTGGGATGGGTTAGTAAGTAGGGAACAAAATTTCCCTACACAATATTAAAAAGAATTTTTTCTACCGAAAAAAATATTTGCAGAAATTTTATGCACATTTTTTTTAGCACTGTGGAAACTACCTTTGGCCAAACTTTACAACATGCGTTTCCCTTCTCCTGTTTCTCTTTCCTGGATGGCCGATTTGATCGGTGCAGAAATTGTTGGTGATCCTTCTGCCATGGCAACAGGCATCAATGAAATCCATCGTGTTGAAGCAGGCGATCTTGCTTTTGTAGATCATCCCAAATATTACAACACCTGCCTGCAATCCGCAGCCAGCTTCATTATCATCAATACAAAAGATGTTACGGTTCCCAAAGGGAAATCGCTGCTGGTAACACCGCAACCTTTTGAAGCATACGTGCGTATCGTAAATCATTTCAGGCCTTTTCAACCGGCAGCCACCGCCATTCATCCCGGCGCGCAGATCGGGGAAGGCACTTATATAGCGCCCAATGTTTTTATTGGCGAAGAAGTGGTGATTGGCCGCAACTGCCGCATCCATCCCAATGTTTCGATCCTGGCCTATACGGTCATTGGCGACGATGTAGTGATCCAGGCGGGCACCGTCATTGGTTCGGACGCCTTTTATTACAACACGAAGAAAGATCGCGAAGTATGGTACCAGCGCATGCTCAGTTGCGGCAGGGTGGTGATTGAAGATGCGGTGGAGATCGGCGCCGGCTGCACCATCGATCGCGGCGTGAGTCACGATACCGTTATCGGTAAAGGAACCAAGCTCGACAATATGGTGCACATCGGTCACGATACCGTTGTGGGCAAAAACTGTTTGTTCGCCGCCCAGGTAGGTATTGCCGGGGCTACCACTATTGAAGACGGTGTGGTGCTTTGGGGACAGGTGGGCATAAGCAAAACCCTCACCATTGGTAAGAACGCGGTGGTGCTGGCACAGTCGGGCGTGGGGCAGGATATTCCCCCCGGTAAGGCCTTCTTCGGTTCACCTGCCGAAGATGCCGTTCTTAAAAAAAGAGAACTGGTATGGATCAAAAGGATTCCCGAGATCTGGGAAAAGCTGAAACAATCCTGAGCTCTACCTGGGCTCAGGTACATAATCGTAGGGCAACGCTTCGGCCATTCTTTCATAACTCCAGTAACCGGTATTGATCAGATCGCTCTGGTCATACCAATAGCCGTTTTCTTCGATCACAAATTCATCCAGTATGTCGAGGATGCTGAGCTGCACCCTGATATGGGGCGGTAATTTGTAGTCGGCCACAAATTTGGCATCCGGCATTTCCTTGCGGTAGATCACCCGGTACTTACCCGGAACATTGATCACGGCAGCACCGCTGTCGATAACATAAAAATTGCTGTCGTAATAATCGGGCAGCGGCGTGGCGTCAAAGTTCCTGGCATCGGGATTTACTTTCTCCAGCGCGAAACCTTCTTCCGCAATGTGCTGCGTGAGCCAGCTCCGCATGAAATGCAGTTTGCTGCCGCGGTAGGCTTTCTGCCGGTTGATCTTCCAGGTGGCTTCCTGTTCGGGAGTTCCCGCCATCGTTTCAAAAAACGGATAACCGGTATAGGTGTTTACTTTGGTGATGTATTCATAACTGAGCGAATCGAGTTGGTACCGCAGCCTGTATCCCAGCGCCTGGTTTTCGATCCGCAGTTCTTCGCGGGCCAGCACTTTGAGCCGGTTTCTTTTTTTACTGTAAAAGAACCGCAACGCTTCGGGGTTGAGCAGGCGGCACTGGGCCGCATTGGCGGTGGAACCAAAAAACTGCGCCTGGAAAAAAGAACCGTATTTCGCCCAGCCATCGGGCACTTCGTTGCTGCCGGCTACGGTGACGGTCTCCATGCTTTTGTCCTTCGCTTTCATTTCTGCCAAAATTTCTTCTGCATTGCCCGAACTGATCCTTTGTTCAAAAGATTCGTACCCGGTATAGGACACTACCAGGTCGTAACCGCCGCGCGGAAGCGTGAGACTGAATTCACCATCGGCATTGGTCACCACGCCAAAAGTGGTGTTCTGGCAAAACACGGAGGCGCCGTTGAGGGGATTACGCGTCGCCGCATCCAGTACCTTTCCTTTGATCACAAATGATTCCTGCGCAAAAAGAAAGGCCGTGAACAGGCAGGTACAGAGCAGGAGGAAGAACCGTTTTTGCATAGCATATTTTTGACGAATAAGAAACGTTGAAAAGCCGGCAGTGGTATGCGAAAGGACAAAAAAGAGGCCAATTACCGCGACAGTTCCGCGAGATACCGGCGGCAACTGTTGCGGATCACTTCATTCAGCGGCGTGAACCGGAAAGCAGGCAGGGCATCTTCCAGTTTTTTAGCAGAAAAATAAGTTTTGCTGCGCGCCACGCGGGCGGTTTCGCGCGTAAGCAATGGTTTTTTCCCGGTGAAGAAAGCACGTAATTTTTCCCAGCGCCAGGCGATTTGTCCCATCAGCGGCGTGGCTTCCCGCCGCGGCGGCCGCTTGCCGAAGTTTTCGGCGATGCCGGTCATCAGTTGCCGGAAACTCCAGTTGTCTGCATTCACAATAAAGCGCTCCATGCTGACCCGGGTTTCCAGCAGATCGACGGCTGCCCGCGTCACATCTTCCACCCCCACAAATCCATTCACACCATTGGTGTACCAGGGGAAGGCATCATAGGATTGGCGGAACAGGGCGCAACTGCTGCTGTTCCAGTCGCCATAACCCAGGATGGTGCTGGGGTTCAATATTACACCTTCCAGCCCTTCTGCAAAACCACGCCACACTTCCAGCTCTCCCTGGTATTTGCTGATGGCATAGGCGGTGTTGAGCGCGCTTTCGGCAAATACTTTTGTTTCATCTACTTTTTCTCCCGAGGCCGTACGGCCCAACGCCGCTACCGAGCTGATGTGAACGAAGCGGCGCACGCCTGCTTCCAGCGAAAGGTTTACAAGGTTGGCCGTTCCCTGCACATTCACCTGCTGCATTTTTTTCCGGTTCGAAGGATCAAAAGAAACGATCGCAGCAGCATGCACTACTGTGTCAATGCCTGCAAGCGCTTCCTGCAGTGCCACCACATCAAGGACATCCGCTTCCACCCATTCCACTTTTTCCCAGGTATCCGCCGGTATAAAAGTGGGCAGGCGCGATGTTTCGCGGCGGATGGCACGCACGCGATAATCCCTTTGCACCAGTTCCCGGATGATATAGGCACCGAGAAATCCCGTACCGCCCGTAACTAATATGGTAGGCGCCGTCATGCTGGATAGGTATAGAATCCTTCTCCCGATTTGCGGCCGAGTTTTCCTTCGGCCAGTTTCTGCTGCTGCAGCGGGGAGGGTAATAAGCGTTCGGGTTTTTGCAACTGTTCGTATACACTGCAGCTCACGGCATAGTTGATGTCATTGCCGATAAGATCCATCAGGCGAAAGGGGCCCATGCGGAAACCGGCCGATTCCATCAGGTGGTCGATCGTTTCAACAGGCAGTCCTTCTTCCGCCAGGCGGAGCGCTTCAATATAATAGGGACGGGCCACGCGGTTCACAATAAAGCCGGGCGCATCTTTGCACTTCACTGGCGTTTTGCCCAGGTCCTTCACGAACTGGAGCAGGGTTTGCACGGTGGCCTTATCGCTGTAAGAAGTTTCCACCACTTCCACCAGTTTCATGTGCGTGGCGGGATTGAAAAAGTGCAGCCCCAGCAGCCGGGCCGGTTCCGGAAATACCATGGCCATAGCCGTTATAGAGAGGGAACTGGTATTGCTGCAGTACATAGTCCGTGCGCCGTTCAGTTCATACAGTTCTTTAAAAAGGCCGGTCTTGGCTTCCATCTTTTCCACGATGGCTTCCACCACCAGGTCAGCGCTGCAATCGGCCAGCACCCTGCTGAACCGCAGTTTTTCCAGTATGGCGGCCGCGGCCGTTTCGGAAATTTTCTGCTTCTCCACCGACTTGTCCAGCTCACTGCGAACCTGCGCTTCGGCCCTAACCAGGGCTTTCTCCTCCCGGTCGAAGAGCACCACCGCAAACCCGTGCCGGGCAGCGGTTTCAGCTATGCCGGCGCCCATGGTGCCGGCGCCGCAAACTGCAATGGATCGGATGGCGCTGAACATATTATTTATACACTGGCGGTGAACTGCTGCAGGAAACGCAGATCGTTTTCACTGAACAGGCGCAGATCGTTGATCTGGTATTTGAGCATGGTGATCCGTTCAATGCCCATACCGAAAGCATAACCGGTATACTTATTGGAATCGATGCCGCAGTTTTCCAGCACCTGTGGATGCACCATGCCACAGCCGAGGATCTCTACCCAGCCGGTATGTTTGCATACGTTGCAACCCTTGCCATGGCAGAGCAGGCAACTGATGTCCATTTCGGCGCTGGGCTCGGTGAAGGGAAAATAACTGGGACGAAAGCGAATCTTCACATTGCTTCCGAAAAGTTCCTGCACAAAAAAGTAAAGGGTTTGCTTGAGGTCGGCGAAGGAAACATGCTCGTCGATATAGAGCCCTTCCACCTGGTGAAAAAAGCAGTGGGCGCGGGCCGAAATGGTTTCGTTGCGGTACACTCGTCCCGGGCAAACCACCCGTATGGGCAGTTTTCCTTTTTCCATTTCACGCACCTGCACATTGCTGGTATGGGTGCGCAGCAGCCAGTCGGGGTTCTGGCTGAGGTAAAAAGTATCCTGCATATCGCGCGCCGGGTGGTGTTCGGGCAGGTTCAGGGCGGTGAAATTGTGGAAATCGTCTTCTATCTCGGGACCTTCCGCCACGGAAAAACCCAGGCGACGGAAAATGGAAACAATCTCATTCCGCACGAGGCTGATGGGGTGACGCGCGCCCATGGGGTCGGGGTCTCCCGGCAAGGTATAATCGAAGCTGCTTCCTTCTTCTTCCCGCCCGTTCTCCAGGGCGGCTTTGGCGGATTCAAATTTTTCTTCGGCCAGCAGCTTGAATTCATTCAGTACGGCGCCGAAGGATTTTTTTTCTTCGACGGCCACGTTCTTCATTTCTGCAAACAGTCCCTTCACAATTCCCTTTGTTCCGAGGAAGCGGATACGGAAAGCTTCCAGTGCAGCGGCGCTATCGGGTTGTACACCTGCAATTTCTTCCCGGTACGCGCTGATTTTCTCCAACAAATTTTCCATGGCGCAAAGATAACACAAATGACCGGCTTACCGGCCTCAGAGGAAGAGCGTTACGTAAACCCACACAAAGGGTGTGGCGATGAGCAGGGAATCAAAACGGTCGAGGAAACCACCGTGGCCGGGCAGGATGCGGCCGCTGTCTTTTACGCCAGCCATCCGCTTGAGCTTGCTTTCGAGCAGGTCGCCGAAAGTGCCGCTGATGGCGGCGATGGCGGCGATGGCCGATGCATGCAGCAGGGGCAGGTGCAGCCAGGCGGCGAGCCCCGTCATGGCAGCTATCGCAATAAGGATGCCGCCCAGGGTTCCCTCCCAGGTCTTTTTGGGTGATATAGCGGTGAGCGGCGTTTTGCCGATCATGGATCCCACCAGGTAGGCCATGGTGTCGTTGATCCAGATCGAAAAAATAATGGCCAGGGGCAGTATCCTGCCGTATTCACCGTGATTGCGCAGCAGCAGCAGCAAGGCCCAGCTCAGTGAAATATAGAGCAGCCCCAGCGAAGAATAACGGATATTACCCAGTTCAATATGCCTGGAAAAAAGCAGTTCGGTCAGCGGCAGCGCAAACAAAAAAAGCAGACAGAGCCACCAGCCGAATGCATGGAAAGAAAGCTGGCTGCAATAGATCATACCACTCCAGCCGGCCAGCATCACTCCATAGCGGTGAAACACAGTGATGTTCCGGTAACGCGGATCTATTTTTTCCACCAGGCGCTGGTATTCCCACCAGCACCCGAAATGGATGAGGCTGAAAAGCAGGAAAAAAGCTTCCTGGTTCCAAAGCAGTCCGCCCAGCATCACTGCTACAAATACCAGGGCCGTCCAAGCTCTTGTCCAGAAAGATTTCCAGTTAAACGCCATAAAGAAATTATTGGTCTTTGGATGAGGGTAAAACCAGGTCGTCGTCGGTATCGTACAGCTCACCATAATGTGTATGCGAAATGCGGCGCATGTACCAAAAAATGGCCACCACCGCCAGGAGGCTGCCAATGACGAGCAGGGGCGGCATCAGGTTTTCTGCATCGGCCAGGTCGCGGCGGTAATGATAGATCAGCACCTGTACGGCATTGTTGAGAAAATGCGCGAGCATGGCCATCCAAATGCTCCCGCTGTACCAATACAGGGCGCCCAGTAATATGCCCAGGAAGAGCCGGGGCAGAAAACCCAGCATCTGACCGTGAAACAAAGAGAACAGCGTGGCGGTGATCACGATCCCGATCCAGGGCCGCCGCGTGATCTGGATAAAAATGCGCTGCAATACGCTCCGGAAAAACAACTCCTCACAAACAGCGGGGATCACACCCACCACCAGCAGCATCAGCAGCAGGTCGCCGGTACCGCGCATATTGAGCAGGGCTTTTGTGAGTTCTTCTGCTCTCTTCTCAAAAGCGCGGATGGCGTTTTCCGTCGACGCCATGGAACCGGGCAGGTGCAACTGGTGATTGAAATCGTTGAGCCAGTTCGCGAACGGCATGGCCGCCGGCAACGCCAGCAGGGTGATCAGCCAGAACACGGCTGGCTGTGGAGGTTTCACACCCAGGTAACGCAACGGAAGCCGGTCGCTTTTATAAGCAAAAAAAAGTGCGGATACGCCAAAAAAGGCAATCGTGAGCAGGGCCTGTTTTACCCGCAGCGATGCCACTACCGTGGGATTTTTCAGATCGGGCTGCAGCGTATCCTGGAAGTTGAGCCCGTAAAAGGCATTCACCGCCCATTCGGTCAGCGTACCGAGGATGATATAGGTTGCGCAGGTAATCAGGCCAAAAATCACCAATTGAAGCCAGGCCGGCTTGTATTTCAAATAGGTAATCACTGCTGCAAGATGCATTATCTTTGCGCATGATCAAAATTGGTTCCATTGTCCTGCCCGATTTCCCGCTCCTCCTGGCTCCCATGGAAGACGTGAGCGACCCGCCTTTCCGGGCCGTATGCAAGGACAACGGCGCCGACCTCATGTTCACCGAATTCATTTCCAGCGAAGGCCTGATCCGCGATGCCATCAAGAGCCGGCAGAAGCTCGACATCTTTGAAGCCGAGAAACCCGTCGGCATCCAGATCTTCGGCGGCGACGAAGAAGCCATGGCCCTGAGCGCACAAATCGTGGACACCGTTCAGCCCGACCTGCTCGACATCAATTTCGGTTGTCCCGTAAAAAAAGTGGTTACCAAAGGCGCCGGCGCGGCCGTACTGAAAGACGTGGACCAGATGGTTCGCCTCACCGCAGCCTGCGTGCGTTCCACCCGATTGCCGGTGACTGTTAAGACCCGGCTGGGCTGGGACCAGGATTCCATCAATATCATGGAAGTGGCGGAACGGCTGCAGGATACCGGTATCCAGGCACTTTCCATTCACGGCCGCACCCGCAGCCAGTTGTACAAGGGCGAGGCCGACTGGACCTGGATCGCCCGCGTCAAAGAAAACCCGCGCATCACCATTCCCATTTTTGGCAACGGCGATATCGACTCGCCTGAAAAAGCGTTGCTGTATAAGAACAAGTATGGGGTAGATGGCATCATGATCGGTCGCGCTGCCATTGGCTACCCCTGGATCTTCCGTGAGATCAAACATTTTGTAACTACCGGTGAACTACATGCGCCGCCCACCATTGAAGAAAGGATCGCCGTGATCCGCCAACACCTGCACCGTTCAGTGGAATGGAAAGGACTGGTTCCGGGCATCAATGAAATGAGAAGGCATTACAATAACTACCTGAAAGGACTGCCCAATATCAAGGAATTCAGGAACCGCCTGGTGACATTGAAAACCCTCGAAGCGCTCGACGCCCTTCTGGATGAGATTGAAAAAGCCTACGCAGGGTTCCAATTTGAAAGACGCCTGCCCGAGATGGATGCCATGGCTTATAGTTGCGGCTGAACCCTTCCCTTTTCCAAAAGTGTTTTCAGCGCAGTTGTATAGGTACGCGCCCGTGAAAAAGCGAAACCATCGCCCGCCAGCATTACCAGTCCCTGTAGCAGCAGGCCCAGTCCCAGTCCGTAGAACCATTGCTTCTCCGGCGCCTGGCGATAAAGAAAGAACAATACAACACCGGCGATGAGCAAAGCCACTTCAACCGCCAGGAAAATACCGAAGCGGCTGTTCACTTTTTCCATCCGCGGCAGTTCCGCCTGGCGCAGCACGGAAGGATTCATATCGTAGGCATATACGAGATCGATGCGTTGTTTGTCGGACCGCTGGTAAACGGCGTATCCTGCAATTGCCTGCAGCAATCCCAGCACAATAAACGGAAGGCCCATTCCTTTCAGTACCGGGTTTTTCTGCAGGAATAAAAACCAAACGGCAAGGCCTACTGCCAGCAGTCCCAGCACCACGAAAAACAAGGCCATTTGTTTTTCCGCCGTAAAATATTTTTCAATGTCTGCCCTGGTCAGCATATTAACCGATTAGTTTTTTGATAAGGGATAGTTTTCCCTGGAAGGGCGGATATTTCAGGGCGGGATCAAACCACAGGGGCGTTTTGAGAACGGATTTGCGGTGCGTAAAGGTATCGAAAGAATAGCGCCCGTGCGCCATGCCTATGCCACTGGCGCCGCGGCCGCCGAAGGGCAGGCGGTGGTTGGTGAAATGCCAGCTTGCGTTATTGATACAACCCCCACCGAAAGGAAGCTGCTGCAACCAGTACGCTTCTTTGCGCGGGTCTTTTGTGAACAAATAAAAAGCAAGGGGATCGGGGTTGCGGCGAATCATCTCCAGCGCGTCGGTTTCATCGCGGTACCGCAGAATCGGAAGAATGGGTCCGAAGATCTCTTCCTGCATCACCGCCGCACCGGGCAAAACATTACCGAGCAGGGTGGGCGCTATGAATTTCTGTTCGCGGTTTACCTGTCCGCCGTGCAGCACTTCTCCTTCCTGCAGGTATTTTTCCAGCCGGCTGAACTGGGCATCGTTGATGATGCGGCCATACCCCGCACAATCCAGCGGGTCGTCTGAATAGAAGCGGTTGATGCAGGCCTTCAAAGCCTGCACGGTTGCCTCGTACACGGTTTCCTGCACCAGCAGGTAATCGGGCGCAATGCACATCTGGCCGGCGTTGGAGAATTTGGTGCTGCAGATGCGGCGCGCGGCGACGGGCAGATCGGCGTCGGCGCTGACGATGCAGGGGCTCTTGCCCCCCAGCTCCAGCGTTACAGGCACGAGGTCTTTGGCGGCCGCGGCATACAACTGCGTAGCCACTTTTTTCCCACCCGTAAAAAAGATATGATCGAAACGGAAAGCCTGCATCATGGCCGGCACCAGTTCGGCGCCGTCGCCCTCTGCATACAACACTTCGTCGGGCGCAAAAGCGGCCTGCACGATATTGCGCATAACCATGGCCGTTGCCGGTGCGTGTTCGCTGGGTTTCAGCACCACGGTATTGCCGGCGGCGAGGGCGCCGGTAAGCGGACCCAGCAGCAGCATGAGCGGGTAATTCCAGGGCCCAATGATGAGCACCGTGCCCATGGGCTCTTTCAAAATGCGGCTGGAAGAAGGAAGGTTCAGCAGGTTGGTGCGCACTTTCTCCGGGCGCATCCACTGCCCCAGGTGCTTCAGGGCATAACCGATTTCCTGCAGCACCAGTCCCAGTTCCGTTACATAGGCTTCTTCCCTGTTTTTATGCAGGTCCCGGTGCAGCGCACCATAGATCGCTTCTTCCTGCGCCAGCAGGGCGCTGCGAAGGCTGTTCAGCTTTTCACGACGCCAGCTTTCCGTACGGGTAATACCGCTTTCAAAACGCTGTCGCAGCAAAGGCAGGGAATTGGTAATGGAAAGCATGCCAGTCAAATTACAAATAATTATTTTAGCGCCGCAATGACCGATGAATATTACATGCAGCAGGCCCTGCGCGAAGCAGAAAAAGCATTTGCCGCCGGCGAAGTGCCGGTGGGTGCCGTTGTGGTGGCTGGCGACCGCATCCTCGCGCGCGGATACAACCAGGTGGAGCAACTCCAGGACCCTACCGCCCATGCCGAAATGATCGCCCTCACGTCTGCCTTCAATTTCCTCGGCGCCAAATACCTGCCCGACTGCACCCTGTATGTAACAGTGGAGCCCTGCCTCATGTGCGCGGGCGCCATTTACTGGAGCAAACTCAGCCGCATCGTGTGGGGAGCCGATGATCCCAAGAACGGGCACCGCCACTGGACGGATGATCATTTTCCTTTTCATCCCAAAGCCACGGTTAGCAGCGGCGTGCTGCAGGAAGAATGCGCGGCCCTGATGAAAGCGTTTTTCCGCGACCGCAGGTAGGCGGCAGCAGATGACCCGCACAATAACAGCAGGTCTCAGATATTAACAACCCCTTATTAATCGGCAGCGGCAGAAATCCGTCCAAAGGGCAAATGGACGTTATGAAAAAGACCTTACTCATCCTCCTGCCTGCATTGCTCATCCTGGCTTCCTGCCGCCGTACCGATTATTATCCCGGCGACCCCGATGACCTTTCTTACTGGCTCAGCAAAGAACGCGGCATGGTGAATTACAGCGACGGTTATTGCAACTATATTGCCATTGAAACCTACGGCGGTTTTTCCGTGCTGCGGGTAACCAGCGGCTACCTGCCCTACCAGGGCGATGTGGTGCACGGCGACCTCAGCCGCTATGGATTGCGCAGTTTCTACAACCGTACCGGCAACGATTTTTTCCAGGCCGATGTGCGCGATTACTGGCTCACTTATTACGATGCCATTTCCGAAATAAACTGGCTCTGCGGCAAGCCCTAGGAATTGGCGTCGCCGGGGCCGCGCCTGCGGCTCTTGCGTGGACGGCTCGATTCCCGTTTGACCAGTTCCGTGTCCAGCACTTTCTTTTCATAACGCAGGGGCGGGCGCTTGTTCTCGATCAACTGGATCAGCATTTCCGTGGCGGTCTTCCCCATTTCAAATGCCGGTTGTATAACGGCGGTAAGAGGCGGATCAAAAAGATCTGCAGATGCGGCATTGGTAAAACCCGCCAGCGCCATCTCACCCGGAATTTTTATTCCTCTTTTTCTCAAAATGCTGAAAGTGGTAGTGCTTAAACGGTCCGATGCCGTGAAAATGGCGTCGGGCCTGTTGTCCATATTCAGCAGCTCCTGAACGGCAGCTTCAGTCTCTTCTTCGATCATGCCGCCATGCGCACAATATTTTATACAGCGTTCATCGATGGTCTGCCCGCTGTCTTCGAGGGCTTTTACATAACCTTTTAATCTTTCCTGGGTAATGGACAAACTGCTGCTGCTGGTAATATGCGCAATGCGTTGAAAGCCCTGCTGCACCAGGTGCAGGGTTCCGTCATAGGCGCCCCGGAAATTATCACACACCACTTTATGCGTTGGGATATCTTCTGCAATACGGTCGAAGAAAACAATGGGCAACCCCTTCGCATATACCTCACTGATATGGTCAAGGTTGGTGGTTTCGGCGCAGAGGGAAACCAGCATACCGTCGAGCGAACGTGTCAGGAGATTGCCGACCGTGCGCACTTCACGCTCATAAGACTCGTGCGTTTGGGCGATGATAACGGTATAGTCGCTCTTGTGCGCAACCGATTCAATGCCGTTGATCACCTGTGAAAAAAAACTGTTATCGACATTGGTTACAATGACACCAATCAGTTTGCTTTGTCCTTTGCGCAGGATCCGGGCTTCGGGATTGGGTTTATAATTGTGTTTCTTTGCATAGGCAACCACCCGTTGCTTGGTTTCGGCACTGATCTCGTGGCTGTCCCTCAGGGCTTTTGACACCGTAGAAACAGAGAGGTTCAGGGCCCTGGCAATATCTTTTATGGTAATCAGTGCAAGCTTCATCTACAGCCCTGCAAATCAATAGCTACAACGTTTTCGTAAATAAAAATACAGTTTCCAACCAATATACATCCATCTCTTAGTAACATTGTTTTTCCAGCTACTACCATTATGACGGCCATAGCTTCCTTATTTGATCTCAGCGGTAAAACAGCGCTGGTAACCGGCGCCACCAGGGGCATTGGAAAAGCCATTGCCGAAAGGCTGGCCTTGTGCGGCGCCAATATCATCGGCGTATCGTCGGGAGTGGATGAAAACCGCGACACGGAAAAAGCCGTTACCGCCGCCGGCAGGGAATACAGCGCCTATGCCGCTGACTTCAGCGACCGCGATGCCCTCTACGCCTTCATCCGATCCATACAACAGGAGCATACCATTGATATCCTTATCAACAATGCAGGCACCATTCTGCGAAAGCCGGCTGCCGAACATCCCGATGAATACTGGGATAAAGTGATGGCCGTAAACCTCGACGCCCCCTTTATACTGGCCCGCGAGCTGGGAAAAGAAATGGTGGAAAGAAAACAGGGCAAGATCGTTTTCACCTGCTCCATGCTGTCGTACCAGGGCGGCATCAATGTGCCGGGTTATACGGCCAGCAAATCTGCAGTAGCGGGACTGGTAAAAGCACTGGCCAACGAATGGGCCGTGCACAATGTGAATGTGAACGGCGTGGCGCCGGGTTATATCGCAACCGATAACACACAGGCGCTGCGCGACGATGCGGCGCGGAACAGGTCGATCCTCGAACGCATTCCCGCAGGCCGCTGGGGCACTGCGGAAGACATCGGCGGGGCCGTTGCTTTTTTGTGCACCGATGCAGCGGCTTATATACACGGCACAATATTAAATGTTGACGGCGGCTGGATGGGTCGCTGAAAAAAACTATATATGGAAATACGATTTCAAAACAGTCCGGCCGAGGTCAGAACCATGGATACACAGGCCCTGCGCACCAATTTCCTGGTACAGGACCTGATGCGTGATGGCGCTATCGCCCTCGTATATACGCACTACGACCGCGTGATCGTGGGTGGCGCAAAACCGGGCGCTCAACCCGTTGCACTACCCAACGAGGCAGAACTGCGCGCCAACTATTTCCTGGAGCGCCGTGAGCTGGGGATCATCAACGTGGGCGGCAGGGGACATGTGGTGGCCGACGGGCAATCCTACGAACTGAACAAACTCGATTGCCTCTATGTCGGTAAAGGCGTGCAATCGGTAAGCTTTGCCAGCGCCGACCCGCAGCAGCCGGCCTGTTTTTACCTGCTCTCCGCGCCGGCCCACCAGGCCTATCCCACCACCTTATTGAAGAAAGAAGAGGCCGCTTCCAGCACCGTCGGTTCCCTGGAAACCTCCAACCACCGGACCATTTATAAATACATTCATGCAGAAGGCATCCAAAGTGCGCAACTGGTAATGGGCCTCACCATCCTGGAAAAAGGAAGCGTGTGGAATACCATGCCGGCGCATACGCATACCCGTAGGATGGAAGCCTATTTCTATTTTGATATCCCCGGCAACCAGCGGGTATTCCACCTCATGGGCGAACCGCAGCAAACGCGGCACATCGTAGTGAACAACCACGAAGCCATCGTTTCGCCGCCCTGGTCCATCCACAGCGGATGCGGTACTTCCAACTACGGTTTTATCTGGGGAATGGCCGGCGAAAACTACACCTATACCGACATGGATGCGGTCAACATAAACGAACTTCTTTAATTGTATGAACCGATTGATTGTTTTATACGCCGCCCTTGCCCTCACCGCCTGCAGCAGCAGGGCCGTCCAGTTTACGGTGACGAACCCATCCGGCCATGCGCGCCCGGACGAACTGGTTGTTCTATCAAGGGCTGCCATTGAAAAAAACGGAACTGCCGGCAAAGGCTTTTCGGTGGTGGACGAAAACAATCGCCCCGTTGTAACGCAACTGGACGACCTCGACAAAGACGGCAACTGGGACGAAGCCTGTTTTTTGTATTCTTTCCAGCCCAACCAAACGGTGCGTTTTTCCACCAGTAGCCAGCACACAGATACGGCATCTTCCCTGGCCCATGCCCGCCTGAGAAAGAAGACCAGCGATACCGCCTTCGGCCCCGACCTTCCGAAAGAGACCATGCCGCTGCACAATCCGCCTACCGATTTTTCCAAACAGCCACTGCCGCTGTACCTAACGGAGGGTCCGGCCTGGGAAAACGATAAAGTAGGTTTCCGTTTGTATTTCGATACCAGGAACGGCAAGGATATTTTCGGCAAAACAGCGCCCGCTCTTGTAATGGACACCGTGGGCGCCAACCTGAACGCCAGCTACCACCACCTTGCTCCCTGGGGAATGGACATTTTACACGCCGGTAATTCGCTGGGGGCAGGATCCCTGGCCTTCACCGTGAATGGGATTGATTCGGTGATCAGGCTGGGTGGTGAAAATGTGCTGTCCGAAACCTACGAGAAACTGGCAGACGGGCCGCTGCGGGCCGTTTTCAGGATCGTTTACCAGTTTAACATCAAAGACAAACCGGCAACCATCACCGAACAGGTAAGCATCTGGGGCGGACAGTATTTTTATCAATCCACCGTATCAACTGCGGGCTTGCCCGAGGGGATTAACCTGCAAACGGGCATGGCTAATTTTTACGAGAACGTTCCGGGACAGTTCACGCAAGACGATGCTGCCGCTCTTTACAGTTATGGCCGCCAATCCGAAAACCACGACAACCTTGGCATGGCCATTATTGTCCCTGCAAAAACTTTTACAACGGTCGATTCTTTACCGAAAGAAATCGTGAAAGGCAAAATGGCATACGTGCAGAAGATCTACGACAGCTATATCATCGGTCAAAAAATCTCGGATAGCCATCCTGCTGTTTACCGGTTTTGCGTGGGCTGGGAAAAGTCCCACAACCAATTCGCCACGCGCGAAGGTTTTGCCACCTATCTCGCGCGCGAGGCAGAAAATTTTTCCAAACCGCTTATCCAGAAATGGAAATAAACGCACCGTTTTTGCGAACGGTTTTAAATGCTGACAAATGAGAACAACCGCTTTGATTGCGCTGCTGCTGAGTATCTTTTTCTGCAATGCGCAGGTGCCCGTAAATACCACCGCTTTCAATAAGAAGAGCGGCGTTAAGCTCACCGTGGGAAAAGACAATACCCTGTCTGTAAAGTGGCCCGCAGGGCAAAAAGAATTCGGACAGTTGGTGATCAACCTGGATAAGAATGCGCCGCTGTTTAAAAGCATCGGCTTGCTGAAAGGTTCTGCATTGCAGGAGATCGCCGCAGAGGCCGATCCTGCATTCTGGCTCACCGTGGGTAAGCGCGACCTGGTATCGCAAAACGGCTGGAATATTTTCTTTGACAGGGTTCCGCTAAAGCCGTACAAGTCTCACAAAGTGGTGCTGCAAAAAACCAGCGCCGCTGTCAGCAGCTACGGCTCACGCACTGTTATCCGGATCGGCGAGGCCACGGCGCCGGATTTTACAGGAGCCGTGGAGATCACATTATACAATGGAAGTCCCTTGTTTAACATTGCCGCAGTGTTGTCCACTGCAGCCGATTCCACCGCTATCCTCTACGATGCAGGGCTTGTAAGCAAACAGGGCATCTGGGAAACGGTTTCCTATGCGGATGTATACGACCAGTTGCAGTCGGTTGCTGTACATCCCGGTGACAGCGCTAAGAACCAGGCGGTGAAATACCGCACCATCATCGGGAACAGCAAAGGCGGAAGCATTGCGGTATTTCCTGCACCACACCAATATTTCTACCCGCTGGATGAAGCTTTCAATTTGAAGTTCACCTGGTATGGTTCGGATTATAAAAATGCATTTGACGGATATGGAATTGGCATAAGGCAGGACCTGTTGGGCGACAAACGTTTTGTGCCCTGGTTCAATGCGCCACCCCATACGGCGCAGCGCCTGAATTTTTTCTGCCAGCTTTCCGCAGCGGGCGCTCCTGCTGTTCTGGCGGCCGTGAAAAAATTCACCCACAACGATTCCTATGTGGCGCTGCCCGGCTACAAAACCATGGCCAGCCATTTTCACAACGAGTTTGTGATGAAGGTGATGGTGGCCAACAAGCCCATGCCCGATACACCCAATTTTGTAAAAGTGTTCAAGTCGACCGGTGTGGACATGGTGCACCTGGCCGAATTCCACTATACGGCGCATCCGCAGGGCCCCGATGAATTGCGTTTACTCGAATTGAAATACCTGTTCGACATGTGCCGGAAGTATTCTGATAAGGAATTTTTACTGATGCCGGGAGAAGAGCCCAACGAATTTTACGGTGGTCACTGGCTGCAAATTTTTCCCAGGCCGGTGTACTGGATCATGTCGCGTAAAAAAGACGCTCCTGTGGAATCCACCCATCCTGTTTACGGCAAAGTGTACAATATCGGGAATGCGACGGAGATGCTGGATCTGCTGAAAAAGGAGCGCGGGCTTGCCTGGACGGCGCATGCCCGCACCAAAGGTTCCACCGGTTACCCCGACAAGTACAAGGACGAAGCTTTTTTCAAATCGGACCGCTTCCTGGGTGCTGCCTGGAAAGCGATGCCGGCCGATCTGTCGCAAACCAAGCTGGGCAATGGCCGCATACTGGACCTGATGGATGATATGAACAACTGGGGAGAAAAGAAAAAAGTGATCGGCGAAGCCGACCTGTTCACCATCGAGCCGGAAAATGAAATGTATGCCCACCTCAATGTGAACTACCTGCAGATGGACAAGCTACCTGCGTTTGAAGAAGGCTGGCAGCCGGTGCTGGACGCGATGGAATCAGGCAAATTCTTTACCACCACGGGCGAGGTGCTTATTCCTTCCTTCACCGTAAACGGCCGTGGCAGCGGCAGTTCGGGTCCGCTCAACAATCCTGCTGCTGCAAAAATTGCCTTCCGCGTCAACTGGACTTTTCCGCTGAGTTTTGCGGAGATCATTTCGGGCGATGGCAAAACCACGTACCGTCACCGCATTGACCTTACCAACACCACGGCTTTTGGTGAGCAAACCATTCAGCAGACGCTGGACCTGGGCGGCCGCAAATGGGTGCGGTTGGAAGTGTGGGATGCTGCGGCGAATGGCGCGTTTACGCAAACGGTTTGGCTGGAGTAGTGGGTTTTGTTTCTTGATTATGTTGTGTATTACGAACTGAGACTATTTTTCTTGGTACATCGTATCCAAAGTCATTTCCTTGGTTGAATGACCATTTATTTCAGGATTAGGTAAATACCGATGAAGTTGCCCCCCGCCGAAAATGAACGCGCAAAGGCAGCCGATTGAGCCTGTTTATGGTAAGTTTGAAAAGATAGTAGTAGCGCGTCTCTTCTATCAAAGGACTCTAGGGGCTTTTCAGAATACTAAGCCATTGGTCCTTTACAGAGTCGCGTTCCTGAAAAACAAATAAGTATTTTACAATCTGAGCAATACCCAACATCACATCGCAACCGTCTGTTGAGAATCCTGCCACCGGCGCCGGCGGGCTCGACACGTATTTGAACTGCTCGTCAAAAAACAAATAGTTCAGGTAAGCCTTCGGCCGGTTGGCCGCTTCCGATTTGGAAGCATTGCACGTACTGAGCAGCGCCAGCAGATTGAGGCAACGTCCCTGATTACGAGGCGTTGCTGTTTCTAGGAATAAGAAGACTATATATTAAAAAGTCCCCTTTCTTTAAATATTTTTACGCCCTGTATTGTTCTTATAGATCTATCGATATTGGTATCCATTAAGCAAGTGAGATCATACCTTTTATTATTCTTGTCAAAAATCCGTACAAAAAAATAGGCTTCCATTGGAGTTATAGGGATACCGCCTGCATCCATGCTAGCTGATTTATATACTACAACTTCTTGTATGTCACTGCTCGCGATTACGGTTTCTTCTTTGCCCTCTTTTTCAATCCTTATCCTGTCTGGTAGAATCTCACATACCATTCCTTTGTTTCTGAGATAATAGCTAATATGCAAAAAGAAAGAAGGAACAACTGTAAGGATATAAAAACCTAGAAAAATCAGGAAAAAGTCATCTTTAAATCCAAAATACCACCACCCTAAAAAGTATAGAAGTGTCGTGAATATCGTTATCCACAGCACCTTGATATGATTAAAGAAAGTTTGTTTTATTATCATGATTATTATCTTGGCAGCCAACCGCTACGTAAAGCGCTCTCAATATTTCCCAATCCGCTAGACATCGCTCCATGCCAATACATGAAGCCATCATAGCCTTGCTCTCCTGCAACGACTCCTGCGCCGATGGCTGCCCCTGTAGCAGCACCCCACGGACCACCGAACTGTCCACCAATGTATGTACTTATTCCAACTGAAGTAACCGCGCCTGCTGTTCTGTAAGCAAAGCGACCTGTTCCAATTTGGCCATTACTCATAGCTTGGTAGTCCATTCCAACCCCCATAACCGTACCAAGATTCCCTAATGGTCCTAACACCCTGCGCAAAACACCAAGCGGCCGATATGCAGAACTGAATTTTCCAAAAGTGCCGATTTTGCTCTCTATTGGAAGCGCTTTTCGATATTCCAACATTGCTATCTGAATAGCGCCTATTGCACCTTCCGCATTACCAGCACCTTGTAGTAAATTACCTCCTTTTTGTAATAAAGCACCTAAATCTTCCATAGAAAAAGATGAGCTCGAAATTATGGAGGTTCCCTTGGCAGTGGTCGTTGATGCTCCTCCAAAATATGTTTCGTTATTTTTCATATCAGTAACTGTACCATCCGAATTCAGCTGATGCATCGTTTCCGGATTTATCGTTCCATCTTCATTTCGGGCACCCGAAGTTACCGTAGCTGATGCCCCAACATAACTTTCTCCTTCCCCTAATTGAGTTGATGCATTTTCTTGTGTAAGATTCTCATCAAAAACAAAATTCCCGTTTTTATCTTTCTTCCAGTCATCTGCCTGCATTCCATCGGGGTCAATATACCTTAAAGGATTGTTATAGGCGAAGTTATAAGTGCTCCACCTTCTTGAATTGTCGGCTAAAGGATCCACCACATGCCACCTTCCTATCTGCGGGTCATACATCCTTGCTCCATAGTCGTACCAGTCGAGGCCTGCACCATCGATGAACTCTTTTTCCTGTTTTTCCTTGCCGTTGTACTCGTACTTGTTGTCCAGTTTGTTCATGGCCCTGCTGCTAATCCCCGCCATGGTGAGTCCAAATGGATAATAATGCGTTTCCTCCAACAAGGGGCCGGGAGTGTGGGTAATTGACAGGTTGTCGAAATGCACAGCAATATTGCTTTCGTTACTCACAAGGATTCAGCTCTTGACTGTTGCTCCGAGAGTTGATGCGATAATTTGCCCGGGAAGGCCAGGATCCTCTCCAGCGGGGAGCCGGAGGCGGCAGGGCCGGCCGCTGCCCGGTAGCCCGACTGGGCCATCAAAGTCCCGGTCGAAGCCACCACCAGCAGCAGCCAAAGGATAAGGTTTGTTCGCATCGTTAGTCGGTTGGTGGTTACAGAAAACGCATACGCGTTCCTGTTATCCCAAAGCAAGAAAATATTTCAATGCT
>JAFAFR010000066.1 GCA_023423405.1 Bacteroidota bacterium | reverse complement strand
TCACCAACCTGCTCAAAATGTTGCAAGGTTAAAACTGAACCTGCTCAAAATATTACAAGGTCAATTTAACAACCTGCTCAAAATGTTGCAAGGTTAAAACTGAACCTGCTCAAAATATTATAAGGTCAATTTAACAACCTGCTCAAAATGTTGCAAGGTTAAAACTGAACCTGCTCAAAATATTACAAGGTCAATTTAACAACCTGCTCAAAATGTTGCAAGGTTAAAACTGAACCTGCTCAAAATATTACAAGGTCAATTTAACAACCTGCTCAAAATGTTGCAAGGTCAAAACTAACAAAATATTGAAAATCAATTAGTTAAATTAATTAGGGAATTTTTTCAAGAATTAAGCCTATATATATTATAATATTTATAAAAAGAATATACATATAGCAAATTTTCATTTTAGTTGAATACTCAACTTTTTTCTTTCTGCATTATCCATCTGATTTTTTTGGTTTTCTAAATTTTCAGAGTTCCATGAACTATTTTACAAAAATTCATATCTGAAAATCAAACACATAGATTCCTATCTGAAAAATAAGCCTCATTTTCATAGAACTCTCCTAAAACTGAACCGTGCTTATTAGCAAGATGTGTCTTTGTACGCACAAAAATTCTTCAAATTTTAGTCCACCAAGACTATCTTGCCTTTTTTCAAAAAGGAAAAAAACTTCGGAACTCGTTTTTTTTCTTGGGAGAACTTTTAAAAAAAATTCTTCCTTCTGGAATTGTAGTTGGATTATTTGACTTTTTCCGAAAATTCGGGAAAAAAAGGCAGAGGCAGACCAGCAACTAATTTTGATCTCACAATAGATACCGCAAAAGAGAGAAAATTTTGTTGATGCACTATTTAGCCCATATTAGCACTATTCAGCCCACAGAAACTTAAAATCTTTGGTAATACTAAAGAAAGTATTCAATTTAGCTCCACAATCGTAAAAAAAGAGTTATAGAACGATGTATTTCACCAAAAATCAAAATGGAAAATAAAACAGTAAGAATATTTATCCGAATTGAAAAGGAACGAAAAAACAGATGGAAAGAACTCTGCGAAAAAACAAATATATCACTCTCCCAGCTTATCCTCGATTCAGTGAAAAACACATTGCTGGATGACGAAAGGAGAAAGATACTGGCGTTCATTGAAAAGCAAGAATACATCTTTGCAAAGGTGGAAAATAGCATCAACAAACATCAATCAGTTTGCAAAAATTGCCAATACTCAAAAGTTTGTTTCTAAAAATGAGCTGAAGAATTTTAATCATCTTTTTCAGAAAGTCGTAAAACTGAAAGCTGAACATAAGAAAATTTTCATGCAAACTCTATCATTGGCTGTAAAGAATAAAATTATCAAAAATATGTCTGAACTCATCAAAATCACAGAAAACAACTGCACCAAAACTGTTTCCGCAAGGGAACTTCATTCTTTTTTGGAGGTAAAAGACAAGTTTACCGACTGGATTAAAAGGATGTTTGAGTATGGCTTTGAGGAAAACTTAGACTATTTAGGTTTTTCGGAAATTTCAAAGAAATTTTATTATGCAACTATAAATATCCTCATCAGAAGGAATATTAAACTTTTTCCTTAATTGATATTTTCGGGTTTCAACGGTTCGTACAGAAGTATATGTGTAGTTTTCAATCTCTTTTGTTGTGAAGAAAAGACTCAGAAATGCTCAGAATTTTAACTCGCTTATTTTTAATGAATTATCCATTTTTAAGAGATTGGAAAAAAAATTGGGATGGAGTTGAGAATATAGTCTATAAAAAGACATAAATTTCTACTATTGTAGATATGAGTGAAGTATTAGGCACTCCCCTTGTCTATAAAAAGACATAAATTTCTACTGTTGTAGATCGTGCCGCAGATTTGAAAGATTTTATTTTAAAGTTTTCAGGAAAAAGCTGTATCGGTTGAATACTAAGCTTTTATAAAGATTATCAAAAAAGTCAGGTAACGATTTGGTAACGGTGCTTACTGCTTTGCTTTTCAACGTGTTTCCGTTAGCTCAATTAAATAAATGATTTACAATTAGTTGAAAAATGAATGATCTGCAATTCAAGGTTTATCGAACGGGGGTGATTTTTATCATTTCTTTTGAAATGGTAAATATACATATTTTTATAACAAAACAGGACACGAGCCTCCGGCTCGTGTCAGCGAGGGGGGAAGGGTTATTAATTTAAATTATTCCATTTTGCTTCAAACATTATACTATCAATGCTAACTGCCGAAAATCTATTAATAAAATCATCATACAATAATTCGTTATCTGTCCAAAAACCATAATTTTTTTTGTAAGGCATTTTTAAAATAACCTCATTATTTTTATCTAATCCTATTTCTCTTATCGGTACATCGTCTTCATCAAATTCTAATAACCAATATACAACATCTTCTATTTTATTTTCAAAATCAGGATTACTAATAGGTAAAATTGTTGTAAGTGTACTACGTACTATTTTTTGAAAAAAATTATTTTCTTTCTTATTAGCCTCAAAAGGCAAACTAAATTTTAAATATTTCATATTCTTTATTTCTTCCACCAATGAAAATGTCCAGGATCTTGAACTCTCCAGTTATTTCCTGGTAGTTTGGTCTGCCTAAATGATCTATTCCAGTTTTGTAACGTAGAGTTTCCAATTTTTTTCCAGTGGTTTCCTCCTGCACCCCATCTCGTACTATAGGTTTTAAAACCTCCCTCAATACTATATGAAGATCCCATTCTAATCCATTGTTTCAGACCACCTGTCGCAGTATTAAAATACTTAAGTCCTAATCCTAATCCTTTAAAAACTAATCCTCCCCCAATTTCAGTAATCGCAATATCAAAACTCGGGTCATACAAAGCACCTCCTGTTCCAATTGTACGTAATCTCATTCCGTATGCTTCATAGTAAGAAGAAATCTCACCACCATGAGTTGTAGATATGGTAACAGAGGTATGAGAAATTACATTACCTTTATCATCATAAATATAATCAGTCATATCACCACCATCATTGTTAATTTTCTTGCCATTTTTGTCGTAACCATTATCCGGTTCCATATCACCAGAATGCGCCACGTGATTTAATCCGGCTACTACGCCCCCAATCAATGCACCTTGCCAGAAATTGCCACCTGTAAGCTCCGATCCCACGCCTCCTAAAACTGCTCCGGACAACACAATGCCTTCAGCTGTTTTAGCAAAATCTCCTGCAACTGCTCCGAAACCCGAAGCTCCAAGACTACCAAACATCCCGGAAAAAGCGCCGGAAACAAAATTGCCGCCCTGCATCATAGCCAATGTTCCCTGTGGTTACCTTCCATTAGTATTTTACAAAAAGTAAGAAAAATATAATTATAAAAAATAGTATAAAGAAAATATTTTTGTAAACATCATACTTAAAGCTTAAGATCAATTCTTTAACTTTTTTGGGTGGAAAAATTAAATAAAGAAAAACATTAATAGGTAATAAGACTATTCCAATTAAAAGATAGTTCATCCATACGTTTTCACTCCAAAACATTATTTTAAAATCAATATTAAAAGCTTTACATAAATTCAAAAGGAAAACAAAAATATAAATACTAACAACACCCAAAGCACTAATATATGCTGTCGATTTAGTTGCTTTTCCATCAGAATAATACTTGTAAAACATTAAAAATAAATACTTCATATTATTATCTATTTATAAAGTTCCCAACACCGTTAAAAAATTGATTAGTTACACCTGTTGCGTCTAAAACACCAATACCCAAACCTATTACAGGATTAACTCTTAAAAATAGCATTCCTGTATTAAATGTTGCTTTAAGGATATTTCCCGTAGTAGGATTTCTATAAGCATCATAAATTGAAGATCCTGCACTGTATATTCCTGTTACTCTACCTAAAACCTTTGTGTATTTTAAGTATTTAGACGCTGTGGAAGATAATTCACTTGTTTTTCCTGCATATTCAAAAAGAGCTTCTTTTGTCGCAGCATTAATACCTAATCCATTTGCGGCATTATCTAAATTTTGACTTAATTTAGATTTCCCATAGAGTTCTATTTCTTCAATCAAAGTATATTTTTTTCCATCCGGAGAGGTAGCATTCCAAGAACCATCGTTATTGTTCTCATAGCTTCCAGTGTCATCAACCCATTTTTTGCCTTTGTAACCTTTAGGTGGGTCTAATTTATGCATCGCGTGATTTAATCCAGCAACAATTCCGCCTGTTATCGCCCCTTGCCAAAAATTACCGCCAGAAAGTTCTGCTCCTACGCCTCCTGCTAATGCTCCAAAAGCTATCATGGAAGCACCTGTATTTCCGAGCACAGCACTCCAACCGCTAGCTCCCAAACTTCCTGCAAAACCTGAAATGGCTGCTGAAACAAAATTTGCCCCCTGCATTAACCCTAAAACTCCCTGTGATACTGCGTGTGTCCCTGCTTGTACTATTGCCAAACCAACACCACCAACTGCTTTTTTTATATTATTTGCCAGAGTTGTGAGTTCACCTGCGGCAGTGCTAAATACACTACCTATACCAAAGGTGACAGCTCCTCCTACTGCACCAAAAAACATGGATTTAAAAGCTCCTCCCAAACTCCATTGTCCCCCTGATATTACGACTCCTAATGTATAAGAGGCTAAACCAATTGCTGCACCAATTGCCGCCGCAGTTCCAATTGCCGCAGCATTAGTAACCATCCAAGCAATTATTGCAGCAAATATAAATTCTCCACTCGGATCGTTGTACATTAAAGGATTGTTCAGTACGTAACCGTACTTGTTGTAGTTTTGGGTATTAAATGCATCTTGGATATGCTCATCGGCATTTAAAAATCTTCTCAACAGAGGATCGTACAATCTTCCGTTCATGTGGATGATTCCAATTT
>JAFAFR010000050.1 GCA_023423405.1 Bacteroidota bacterium | reverse complement strand
CATTGAGGATCTTCAGCACTATCGGAAGACTTTTGCCGATGCGCTCGCTCAGCTCCGTACTTGAAAGTTGTTTCTCAAAATACAGTTGCCGGCGTATCTGGAGTTTAAGCAGTTCTTGTTTGGTCATACCCATTCTCCTGGTTCAGGAAGTAACTATTTGTGATAAACAAGATAACAATACTTTTTTAAATTTTAAGAAAACTTTTCTCTTTTATTACAAAGCGGCTCGAAATCCAATTCAATGCATTGATTTGCAATTACATTAAATAGCATTAGGTTTTTCTCCTTTCCTCGATCAAACCGGCTGCAACCAGGAAAATAAGAGAGAGCGCCCAGAGAATTGTTAAGTTCAATGCTAACGCTGAAAGGCTGCCACGCCGCAGGAATAGTTCATTTATAGCATCAAGAGACCAGTACAGGGGGGAAATTTTGGCCAGCCCCTGCAGAACCGGAGGTAAAATTTCTACCGGAACCCATATGCCACCAATGGCAGAGAGAATTACAATAGAAATGGCGCCAAATGGAAGAGCCTGGTTGGGCGTCTGGAAAACCGCTCCCACAAGAAGGCCAAAAGCGGTGGCTGTTACTGCTATGGTCAAACTCGCACACAATAGTGCCGGTGGTGATTGCCCCATATATAATGCCGGAAGCCCCATCCTGGGTAAAATGGTTAATCCGGCAAGTAACATAATATAAAATTGCAGGGTGCCCAGGGTCACATAAAAAAGCAATTTTCCACCCAATATCCATCCATAGGATCCGGGCACCATCCGAATGCGCAACAAACTTCCGTCCTCCCGCTCCCGAATCATATTTCCCGCAATGGGAATAATGATAAAAAAAAGCCCAAATATTGCCCAGGCCGGAACATTGTGCTGAACAGAATTACCTGATAATTGTGGTCCTTTGCGAAAGCCGGAAGAAAACTCCTTTAATTGCACAGCCCGCAGTTTTTCTTCCAGATTGAATTTACTGCCGCCAATAGTATCAAGACCACCAATTTTTTTTGACAACCTGTCCAGTATCATTTCGGCCTGCACTCCTGTCAGCTGTTTATCAAGCGCGTTTAACAGGGCCGATTTCATTGCCTGTTTGGTGACCGGATCAAAATAAACTTCCACCATTGCCGGGCGGGTCGGCCGTTCCGGAAGTTTTCCGGCAGCACCGAGGGACTTCCCCAATTCGTTGGCAACCTGATTGGCGCTGTTCACCACTTCCGCGGAAATGCCCGCAGGGATAATAATGCTGATTTTATATTCGCCCGACTCTACGAGCTTACGTGCGAGAGTATCATCCAGTGGCTTTCCGGAAAGAGAATCCAGAAACCTGAATTGCCCGGTTTCTTCCAATCCCTTCCGCAATTGACGGGCAAGTTGCCCGCTGTCGGCATCCACCCACAAAATGTCAAACTTAATATCCTGGTATTCCCGAAATGGGGCATCCTGGATAATTGCCATAATGATGGTCAGCACCAGCGGCATCAGAAACAGCAATATCATTCCTGTTATGTCCCTGGCGAAAAGCCGGTACTCATTCACAAACGTGGCAATTACCTTACGCATATCAATCACGCAGCGTTACGCCGGTTAAATGAAGAAATACTTGTTCCAGGCTGGCGCAACCATGCTGCCGCATCAACTGCTTCGGGTTTCCCTGTACGATCAGGCGACCATGATCTATAATAGCCACCTCCCTGCAAATCTGTTGGGCTTCTTCAAGGAGATGAGATGTATAAATAATGGAATGACCCTGACCGTGATAATCTTCCAGGAACTGAAGTATCAGATTGCGGCTTTGTACATCAACTCCGGCAGTGGGTTCATCCAGTACCAGCAATTCGGGTTCATGAAGGAGGCTTGCAACAATATTGGCTCTCCGCTTCATACCACCCGAAAAATGTTTTATTGCTTTATCCGCCGTATGGTTCAACCCAAACAGTTCGAGATAATGCCTGATTCTGGCGCGGAGAATGTGTTTGGGAATACAATACAATGCCCCAATAAATTCCAGGTTCTCGCGGATGCTCAGCGGCGGGTATAGAGCGATCGACTGCGGTACGACCCCGATCTTTTTTTTGATCAGTTCCATTTCTGTGTCAATGTCCAGCCCCAGCACTTTCACGGAACCGGCATCGGCTTTCACCAGTCCGCAGAGAATAGAAATGGTCGTCGTTTTCCCGGCACCGTTAGGACCCAATAATCCGGCAATAGCAGGCGCCGGAAAATCAATGGTCAGTCCCCGCAGGGTGGGCTCAAGGGCATTTCGATAGGTCTTTTCGAGTTGACTGATCAGCAGCATGGCTTACTGCTTATAGGGTTTTCTTAAGCCGGGTAAAAAAAGCCTTTTCCTGCTCGGCCAGTTGGTGGAGCATATCGCCCAGTTCCCGGTAGGTGGAGAGGCTGCCCGACCGCTCCTTCATGACCCTTGCGGAGGAAAAGGCGAAATTCCGCCAGTTGTCGCCGATCACGGTCATTTCCCGGGAAAGTTCCTGGTAGGCAGAACGGTTGGTGATGCCGGCCGCTTCCTGCAGGAAGGCTGCATAGAGGAAACGGAAGCCGCCTCCGCCGGTGCCGATCTCTTCCTGCATCCGGATGATATTGCCCAGGAAAAGTGCCGCGCGGCGCGACTCCAGCTTCTCGGGGTATTTTGCCACCCTGTTTCCCAGGAAGCGGATGCCGCGGTATCCGAAAAAAGGCGGCGGCGATTGCAGCATAAAAAAACAGGTTTTCTTAATGCCGCTCTCAATGGCTTTCTCGAGCGATTTGCCCCTTCCCGTCTGAACGGGATAATACATCCTGCCCTTGGGCGCAGGAAATCCTTTTGCAAAACGGGCTTTGGCCAGTTCATCGGCAGGAAGGCGGTTGGTGCTTTCCATTACCGGGTCCGATACCAGGTATTCGCTCCCCTCCTTTCCATAAGCAATGAGGTTATGGCCGTTAAAATGAAAACGCCAGGCGGGTGGAAAATAGTTCAGGTAATATACACTGCTCTGCATGCCCACGGGCTGCCCTTTCTGCAAAGCCTGGTCGAGTGCTTCCATGCCCGACTGCACATTGGAAAAGGTTTGCACTTTCATGGTTACGCCCAGCTCACTGCATACTTTTTTAAAGATAAACCCGGGCCAGATCCGGAAGGTGGTTCCGGGGACCCCACCTACTTTTATAAAAGGAAGATGGCCGAAAAAAAGACCGGCCCCGATTCCGAAAGCCAGCGGCTCTGTAAGTTCCACACCATAATGGCGCAGCAGGCCAATGGTTACACCACTTTCGCAATGTGCCGATTGCTGGTGCTTAAAATTTTCTATGATCATGAGCGTGGTCGAAATTGCTTCAGGTCGTCCAGGCTGATATTAAAGACCTGTGCATAGCGCTGGAGTTGGTTATCGGATAGTTTTTTGAACGGGCCGGGGCGCAGGTGCCGCTTCACCCTGAATTTCCAGTAACCCACATATTGAGCCAGGGTGGGCAGGTCCATCAGGCTTTTTTCCATGTAATAGGCAATGGGACTGAGCTCGCCCTGTATCACTTTTTCCTTCGTGCCGGCAATCTTTTCATCAATATCATCCCAGGCCTGGCTCAGCGCAATGTTTTCCGCCTCCCAGCCGGCGTACTGGGTGGTGCCGTATTTTCCATCCTTATCGGTGACGTACAGCACTTTTACCAGGCTGTTGTCTTCACCATGGATGATCTTTTTGTCCTGCGGAACCTGGTCTTTTTCCATATCGTTTACACTACGGTGAAATGGGCATAGATATAGGTAAAGCGCGCGCTTTCCGGTATCATCATCAGCAATGTATCACCTTTTTTCAATTTTCCGGAATGGAAGATCTCTTCCAGCATGAGATAAGGTGAAACGCTGCCTACATTTCCTACCTGGGTCAGGTTGGTGAACCATTTTTCATCGGGAATATTCAGACCGATCTTGTTGAGTTCGCTGGCAATCTTTTCCCGGAAATATTCCGAAGAAAGATGGGGCAGGAACCAGGTGATCCCGTTGATGTCCAAATGGTGTTTGGCCAGCACCTCTTTCATGAATGCACCTCCCATGGGTACAATTTTTACACCCAGCAAACGCGTATCCTGCTTGAAAGAAAAGATGCTCTGGTTCACCCACTCTTCGGGTTTGTATTCGGGAAAGCCCGTCAGCGTTCCATTGGGACTGCGAACGGCGCCGTTGTACATGCAGGTGGGAATTTCGTTGGCATACGATTTCATGTCGATGAAGTCGATTCGCAACGAGATGCCTTCCTTATTGGGTTTGTCCTGCAGAAGGGCCGCCCCCGCTCCATCGCTGAGCATCCAGCGCATGAATTCTTTTTCGAAGGCGATCATGGGATTCTCATCCAGCTCTTTGAGCTTTTCTGTTTCCGCATCGAATTTATCGCGGCGCAGCCAGGTAGATACTTTTTCAGATGCGAAAGAAACGGCGTTTTTGATGTCGCCATTCTTCACGGACAACCAGGCGTATTTCATGGCCTGGAAACCCGAAGCGCAGGAACTGCTGAGGGAGGCGATTTCCACCGGCGGGCAGCCCAGCTCCCCGTGCACCATGGCGGTATGACTGGGCAATAACTGCTCCGGGCTCATGGTGCCGCCCGTAAGCAGGCCAATATCGTTTTTGGTAAATTCATCGTTGAGCAGTCCTTCAATGGCCCTGGCAGCCAGTTGCGCATTGGTATGGGTCGATTTTCCGTTCGCATCAATGGCATAGTACCGGGTCTGTATCTTATTATTGGAAAGAATAATCGCCTTTGCCCTGGAGGGCTTGTCGTCCACCATGCCGAGGTACAATTCAATATCGTCGTTATTCACAGGATCATTGGGTAAGAACTTCGACAGCCTGGTAACAAACACATCTCCCATAATAGTTTCTGATTTTTCTACTGCAATATTACTTAGTACGTTTAAATTACTTCACGCTGAAAACCAACACCTTTAAAATAGTCAAGCTGCTTGCGGAAGCTTTTTTTCTTAAACAGGCTTTCCAGTTTGGCGGTTAGTCCTGATATCGGCGACAGTACAAATATACCGGTAAGCAGCAGTCTCCTGAACAGTTTCACGCGGGGCATCCTTTCCGGATTGCCTCTTTCGCCTTTTTCGCGGATATAGCGGGCGAATTTCCTGAAATTGGTAATGCCTCTTTTTTCGAGTACGATCAGGGTGGGTTTGAGTGAAACGGCTCCTGCGCCGAGCAGGCGCGATTGAAGGTCGCCCCACCGGTCCTGGCTGGCCGCATCAAAAATAATGGGACCAAATCTTTCTGCGGCCTGGATATCGCGCGACTGTACACCGGCTTCGGGAAGAAAGCGGCTGGCTTCCTTGCGGCCCGTGAAGGTCCAGCGGATAATGGTAAAAAGCGACACCAGGTTGTGGTTGGTATCGGCCAGAACAATATTACCCACATGGCGTGCTCCCAGCCGGTCCAGTGCGGCTTTCACTTTTTCCTGCGCATTCAGCCACATATTCCTGGAACCCACTACCGTTACAACCGGCTTTCCTTCAAGTATGCCTGCCTGCGGGCTCTGCAAAAAGCTGGAAGTAGGCACCGAGGGTGAAAGGAACCAGGGCTGGTATCCCAGTATTACAAGATCATAGTGTTTTTCGGGGATGGAAAAACTTTGCAGGGTAACAGGGATCTCCTGCACGCATTCCGGCATGGCGTCAAAAAACTGGTCGCTGGTCCAGGGAAAAGGGAAGTCTTCCATGGGTTTGTAGGAAACAAAATCGATCTCAGCCTTATCGCGGATGGGTGCAGTGATCCGCTCCAGGATTTGCTTTAGCTGGCCGCTCTGTGTATAGTATAGTACAAGGATATTCAAGCCTGGCGGTTTTTATAGCGGTCCAAGATAACTAATTCCATTAAATGATAAATATGGCTATTTTTGGCAATTCTAAACCAACTGCCTTCATGGAAGATTTCAAGCGCTCCTTAAAATTACAGATCATTGAGGCCCTGAACCTCCAGGGCATGCAACCGGAAGAAATAGATGATGCAGCACCACTTTTTGGTGACGGTTTGGGGCTGGACAGTATCGATTCACTGGAATTGATCGTGTTGCTCGAAAGACATTATGGCATCAAGATTGAAGATCCGCGCGAAGGCCGCAGGGCTTTCGAGTCCATTAACGTGATGGCCGACTATATTGAGGCCAACCGAAAAAGATAGATGTGCAAAAAGTTTTTGTCACCGGTATCGGACTGGTGAGTGCCCTCGGACATGGTGTGGAAGCAAACCGCTCGGCCCTGCTGGCCGGGAGATCCGGCATCGGGCAGGCTACTCATCTCGATAGCCGATTGGCAGCATCCCTTCCCCTTGGCGAAATTCCCTACAGCAACGAAGAACTGCGCAGGCTGGTGATTCCAAAGGATGTAAAGACGCCGCGCAACCGCCAGCTCCTGCTGGGCATTCCTGCACTCCGGGAAACCCTTGCCGGATGCGCCCCCGGCGAATACCCGGGCAGCCTGGGTTTTATCAACGCCACCAGCGTAGCGGGCATGCACGAAGTGGAGAACATTTACCCGGAGCTCATTGATCCCGCCGTTCAAACCATTGATGAAGAATACGCCGACTCGCTGGATTGCGCCCAGGGTACAGAAGCACTGGCCCGCTGGTTTGGTTTCCGCGATTATATTGGCACCATCAGTACCGCCTGTTCTTCTTCCGCCAATTCCATTATGTATGGCATCAGGCTGATCCAGGCCGGACAACTGGACGCCGCCGTCTGCGGTGGCACGGATACGCTTTCCCGCTTTACCCTGAATGGATTCAACAGCCTGAAAAATGTGGACCATCACCGCTGCCGGCCTTTTGACGAGAACCGGGCCGGACTGAACCTGGGAGAGGGCGCGGCCTATATCATGCTCGAAAGTGAAAACGCCATGAAGCGATCGGGCAGAAAGCCCCTGGCCATTCTCAGCGGCTATTGCAACTACAACGAGGCCTTTCACCCCACGGCCCCTTCGCCGGAAGGAAAGGGCGCCTACCAGGCCATGGCAGGGGCCATTCAAAAAGCAGGACTGCAGCCGAAGGATATTTCCTATGTGAATGCACACGGCACCGCTACCGAAAACAATGATATTGCAGAAGGCATGGCACTGCAACGCCTGTTTGGAAATGATTTGCCGCCCTTCAGTTCCACCAAGGCATTCACGGGACATACCCTTGCCGCGGCTGGCGCCATAGAAGCCGTATTCAGCGTACTGTCGCTGCTGCATGAAGAAATTTATCCCAACCTCGGTTTTGAAAATCCTATGACCGGCGCGCCCATCATTCCCGAAACGCATGCCCGGCAAGGGATATCGCTGCAACATATATTGAGTAATTCATTTGGTTTCGGAGGCAACAATGCCAGCCTTCTTGTAAGCAGGTATGCCTGAAACAATTTATATACAGGCCTGCGCCGGCATTATGGCACAGGATATTTTCGGCAGGAACACGCTGCCCGAAACCCTTTTGCAACAGGAAGGCCGTATGCTCCAGATGACAGAACCCGATTACCGGCAATATTTCAGCATCATGCAACTACGGCGCATGAGCCGGCTGACCAGGGCAGGTATAACCGCTGCTATTTCCAGTCTCGCGCAGGCAGGTGTTGCAAGGCCCGGCGCCATCATAACGGGAACGGGTAAGGGCAGTTTGAGTGATACCGAAAAATTCATGCAAAGCATCCGTGAATTTGAAGAAGGCACTTTGAACCCCAGCCCTTTTATACAAAGCACCTATAATTCCCTGAATGGCCTGATAGGCCTGCATTTCGATGTGGATTGCTACAATACCACCTTCGTGCACCGAGGGTTCTCCCTGGAACATGCCATACTGGATGCCATGCTGCTGTTGCGGGAAGGCCAGGTAAAGCATGCACTGGTAGGTTCTTTTGAGGAGATCACCCAACAGCATTTTACCATTAAGGAAAAACTGGGTTACTGGAATGGCCCCATTGCCGGGGAAGGCAGCTTTTTTTTCCTGCTTTCGGGCAGCCCGGAAAATGCAAAGGCAAAACTCAGCGGCTTACGGATTCTATTTGAACCATCGGCGCAGGACCTGTTTGCTGCCGCGCACGGTTTGCTGGATAAAGCAGGATTGCGTACACAGGATGTGGACCTGCTGTTGCTCGGAAACAATGGCGACCAGCGATACGACGGCAGGTATGAAGAAATGGCATCGCTGTTTCCGCCCCGGACGCCCGTGGCCGGCTTCAAACATATATCGGGGGAATTTGATACTGCGGCGGGGTTTGCGCTGTGGATGGCTGCCGGTATTGTATCGGGAAACACACCGCATCCTGCTGTAATGAGAAGGGGAAGCCTGCCTGGCCGCTGCCGGCATTTGCTGATCTACAATCATTTTTACGACAGGCAGCATGTATTGTACCTGGTTTCCGCGCCGGAGTAAAATATTCAGTGCCGGACCAACGATTCAACGCCGGAGTAAGGCTCCAGCGCCGGGTTAAACAAAAACTGCCGTCCCAATTGAATGAGACGGCAGTTTATTTTTTGACAACCGGTGGAATTAGTTGATTTCCACATCGGCGCCGGCTTCTTTCAGCTTATTAGCGATGTCTTCGGCCTCACCTTTGGATACGCCTTCTTTAACAGCTTTGGGAGCGCCGTCAACCAGTTCTTTGGCTTCTTTCAGTCCGAGACCGGTCAGGTCTTTCACCACTTTAACCACGTTCAGTTTGGAAGCACCACCGCTTTTCAGGATTACGTTAAAAGCGGTTTTTTCTTCCACAGCGGCTGCGCCACCACCAGCATCACCAGATACTACTACAGCAGCAGCAGCAGGCTCGATACCGTACTCAGATTTCAGAAAATCGGCCAGTTCCTGTACTTCTTTTACAGTAAGACCAACCAGTTGTTCGGCTAATACTTTTACGTCTGCCATGTTATTTAGTTTTTTACCGTCTTCACAGCCTGTATGCTCCGACGGCGATGTTTAAAAAAATACTAATCTACCCCTCAGGCAGGGGAATGATATGCGTGAACCGGCTTATTCTGCAGCAGCAGCTTCAGCGCCGGCTTCTTCTTTTTTACCTTTTTCCAGGAGAGCTGCAATAACACGCTGGGCGGGAGATTGCAACAGACCGATAACTTCCCCGATGAGTTCGTTCTTGGTCTTGATCTTGGTAAGGGCTTTCAGTTGATCGTCGCCAACATATATATCGCCATTGATATAGGCGGCCTTCAGAACAGGACGTTCGCCTTTGCTTTCGGTACGGAAAGAAGAGATGATCAGGGCGGGTTCCTTGGGGTTCTCGCTGAACATCAGTGCGGTCACGTTGTTCAGGGCTTCGTATACACCGCTGAATTTTTCGGCATCCAGGGATTCCAGGGCCTTTTTGATCAGGGTGTTCTTGGCAACCTTCATTTCCACCTGCTTGTCGAAACAGTGGCGGCGGAGTTTGGTAACCTGCGCAACGCTCAGGCTTTCGGTATCGGTGATATAGAAGTTATTGTATTGAGAAAACTTGCCTTTCAGCAGTTCAATCACTTCTTGTTTTTGCTCTTTATTCATAGCGCAAATATTTTCTGCTTAGTGAATGAAAATTTTTGTGTCGATGGAGATGCCCGGGCTCATGGTGCTGGCCATGCTCACACCTTTGAGGTAAGTGCCTTTTGCGGTGGCGGGTTTCAGTTTGATCAGTGCATTGATCAGCTCCTGGCTGTTCTCTGCAATTTTCTCGGGCTGGAAACTTACGCGACCAATGGAGGCATGAACGATACCGGCTTTGTCCACCTTGAAGGCGATCTTGCCACCTTTCACTTCGTTAACTGCTGCGGCCACATCGTTGGTTACCGTACCGGTTTTGGGGTTGGGCATCAGGTTACGCGGACCCAGTACTTTACCCAGCTTACCAATTTTGGGCATAACAGCCGGTGTGGCGATGATCACATCCACATCGGTCCATCCGCCTTCGATCTTCTGGATAAACTCATCCAGTCCCACGAAATCAGCACCGGCAGATTTTGCATCGTTCTCTTTATCGGGTGTGCAAAGCACCAGTACTTTTTTGGTTTTACCGGTACCGTGGGGCAGGGTTACTGTGCCACGAACAGCCTGGTCGGCCTTCTTGGGATCCACACCCAAACGGATGTGAAGGTCAACAGAAGCGTCAAATTTTGCGATATTCACTTCTTTCACGAGCGCAGAAGCCTCTTTCAGTGAATAGATTTTATTGGAATCAACCCTGGGGTTAACTGCTTTTCTTTTTTTAGTGATAGCCATTGCTCAAAAGTTTTTGTTTGTCAACAATTAATTTTCCCACGGAGCAACACCATCAACGGTGATACCCATGCTGCGTGCTGTACCGGCTACCATCTTCATGGCACTTTCCACGGTGAAGCAGTTCAGGTCGGGCATTTTATCCTTCGCAATTGCTTCTACCTGGGCCCAGGTAACTTTGCCAACTTTTGAACGGTTAGGCTCTTTTGATCCACCCTGCAGTTTGGCTGCTTCCAGCAATTGTACAGAAGCCGGGGGCGTTTTGATGATGAAATCAAAAGACTTGTCGGAATAAACAGTGATAAGAACAGGGAGAACTTTGCCCATCTTGTCCTGGGTTCTGGCGTTGAATTGCTTACAGAACTCCATGATGTTGACACCTTTGGAACCAAGTGCCGGACCGATGGGAGGTGCAGGGTTGGCTTGACCGCCTTTACACTGCAGCTTTACGAAACCAGAGATTTCTTTTGCCATTGTAAATAGTTTTTTTGGTGATAGCGCCCTCCTGCCCGTTGCCGGAGCGGAGAGCTCCCAAATCCAATTCAGAAAAAGAACTTATGATTGGGGGTGCAAAGTTAATGAAACGAACGCTTCCCACCAACAAATTCCCGTAAAAAAGCGCCTGGCTCGCATACCGGGATCCGGGAGAAGTAAAAATCGTTGGTATCCAGGCTGATGATATGGCTGCAGCCGGCCCGGACTGCGGCGTAGTATTCGAGCCCGTCTTCCAGGTCGCCCACCCGCTTGTCCGCCAGGGCAGCAAGTGTGGTCTCACCATCTACAGCAGTGATTTCCAACTTGTCTGCCAATATGCGGATTTTCTCTGCGGCCCTGGCGTCCCCGCATTTTTTACTGGCAAAATACCAGGCAATCGCCAGGCAGAGCGGTGAGGTGGAAAGGGTTAGCCCCGGTTTTTCCGCCAGGCTCAGCAGGCGGGCGCAGTCCGAAAAAACCGGCAGCTCCCGGTTCAAAATGGCCACCAGGATATTGGCGTCTAAAAAAGGTTTCATTTACGCGATTCGAAGAACTCCTTTTTCACAGTTTTCCGGCGGCGCGGTTTGGTATGGTATTCGGCTTCTTCTTCGGCGAGCTGCAACACCCAGTCAGCGATGGGCAGGGACTCCAGGTCATAAGCTTTTTCGCGGGTGAGGCGCAGGTACAGGTATTCTGTAAGCCGGGAAAGGCTTACGCCATTGGCTTCGGCGTATTTTTTTGCGGCTTCAATTACCTGCTTGTCAAAGCTGAGCGTGATCTTGGCGTCCATGACAGAACATTTACGACAAAGATAAAAACTTTATACGTAAGAAATGTGTGGGTATAAAAAAACCGCTAAATAGCGGTTTTTTTATACATTTTCTGCAATTGTGGATCAGGCGATCTTTTCCACCTGCATATAATTCAGTTCTACGGGCGTGGAGCGTCCGAAGATCTTCACGGTCACTTTCAGTTTTTTCTTTTCGTCGTTCACTTCTTCGATGATACCATTGAAATCGTTGAACGGTCCTTCGATGATCTTGATGGTTTCACCCACAATGAAAGGCTCGCTCATACTCATGCCGCCGGCTTCGCTCATTTCGTCCATTTTGCCGAGCATTTTGTTCACTTCGGCCTTGCGGAGGGCGATGGGGTTATCCTTACCCAGGAAATGGATTACGTTGGAAGTGTTCTTTATGGTATCGCGCAGATCGTCGCCCAGCTTACCTTCCACAATTTCAATCATCACATACCCGGGGTAATAGTTGCGTTCGCGCATCACTTTTTTACCGTTCTGCACTTTGTACACTTTCTCCACCGGCAGGAAAACCTGTTTTACTACCTCGCTCCATCCGCCACGGCTGATCTCCTTGTCAAGGTATTCCTTCACCTTGCGCTCTTTGCCACTCACCACGCGGAGTACGTACCATTTGGTCTCCTGTTGATTGACGATTTCTTCCATTATGCAAAGAATGAGTAAATGAGTTTCAATAGGGAATTGGCTCCAAAGTCCATCACCCAGATGACGGCAGTGATCAGCACAGTAGCCACCAGTACAATAATGGTGCTTTGCTGCAACTGTGTCCAGTTGGGCCAGGTTACTTTTTCTACCAGCTCTTTGTAAGACTCGCTGAAATAGGTTGTTATCTTATTCATTTTTTATCAACTGGCACGGGCAACAGGATTCGAACCCGTATCAAAGGTTTTGGAGACCTCTATTCTACCATTGAACTATGCCCGTGTTTAGAATCTCAAATGTAAAAAGTAAAAAGTAAAAAAGGGCAGGCCCAGTTTTACTTTTTACTTTTTAACGATCACTTATTTGATGATTTCAGTCACCTGACCGGCACCTACGGTACGGCCACCTTCGCGGATCGCGAATTTCAGGCCTTTTTCCATAGCGATGGGTTGGATCAGGGTGACTCTCAGGTTGGTATTATCACCAGGCATCACCATTTCAGTTCCTTCAGCGAGGGTACATTCACCGGTTACGTCCGTAGTACGGAAGTAAAACTGGGGACGGTACTTGTTGAAGAACGGCGTGTGACGGCCACCTTCTTCCTTGCTCAGTACATAAACTTCGCCACGGAATTCGGTGTGGGGAGTGATGGAACCGGGTTTGCAGATTACCATACCGCGACGGATATCTTTCTTTTCAATACCGCGCAGGAGCAGACCGGCGTTGTCACCAGCTTCACCTTCGTCGAGGAGTTTCTTGAACATCTCCACACCGGTAACGGTAGAAGACATCGCAGCAGGCATAAGGCCTACGATCTCAACGGGCTCGCCCACTTTGATACGGCCACGCTCGATACGACCGGTAGCCACGGTACCACGACCGGTGATGGAGAATACGTCTTCCACAGACATGAGGAAGGGCAGATCCACCGGGCGGGGAGGCAGCGGGATGTAGCTGTCAACGGCATCCATCAGCTCGTCGATTTTCTTCACCCACTTCTCTTCGCCGGCAAGAGCACCGGTAGCAGAACCCTGGATGATGGGTGTATTATCGCCGTCGAAGCCATAAGAGCTCAGCAGGTCGCGGATTTCCATCTCAACCAGTTCGAGCAGCTCGGGGTCGTCAACGAGGTCAACCTTGTTCATGAATACAACGATCTTGGGAACACCAACCTGGCGGGCCAGGAGGATGTGTTCTTTCGTCTGGGGCATAGGACCATCTGTAGCAGCCACAACGAGGATAGCACCGTCCATCTGGGCAGCACCGGTAATCATGTTCTTCACGTAGTCAGCGTGACCGGGACAGTCAACGTGCGCATAGTGGCGGTTAGCTGTCTGGTATTCTACGTGTGCAGTATTGATGGTAATACCGCGTTCTTTTTCTTCGGGTGCACCGTCGATTTCATCATACTTTTTAGCCGTTGCCAGTCCTTTCTGAGCAAGAATGGAAGTGATGGCGGCAGTCAAAGTGGTTTTACCGTGGTCAACGTGGCCAATAGTACCTACGTTAACGTGGGGCTTTTCCCTCTTAAAGGTCTCTTTTGCCATTTTATTTTGTTTTTAAGTTGTGGTTTAAAACTGGAAGACCCGAAGGACTTCATATCGTTAAAGCGGCTGCAAAGATACTGTATTACCAGATCGACTGCTGCAACACTGTTTACACTTTCCTTTACCAGAACCGCCGGAAATCCTTCCCATCGGGAATGCCTTCCGGCCCCAGGCCTGTCTGAGCCGTTGAAGAGAATTGAACTCTCGACCTCTTCCTTACCAAGGAAGTGCTCTACCACTGAGCTACAACGGCAAAAGGTTTGAAGTTTGAGCCAGTATGCTGGATGTGGTTCAAACCAACACCTAACCCCGAACGTCAAACCTGTATGAGCGGAAGACGAGTCTCGAACTCGCAACCTATAGCTTGGAAGGCTATCGCTCTACCAATTGAGCTACTTCCGCATTTGCTTTCGCTGAAGCCGGGCAACCACTGGTTACCATGGCCTGAGCCGGGCAACCGCAGGTCATGCCGGTTCTACCCGGAATGACCGCAGTGGGCAGGAGAGGATTCGAACCTCTGAAGTCGAAAGACAGCGGATTTACAGTCCGCCCCATTTGGCCGCTCTGGAACCTGCCCGAATGAATTTTGAAATTTTGAAACAGGAATCCTATTCTTCATTTCAAAACTCCAGGAGCCACTTGTCGGAATCGAACCAACGACCTACTGATTACAAATCAGTTGCTCTACCAGCTGAGCTAAAGTGGCGGTTTATTGTGCAAAGAACTGTCCCGTTTTTGATTCGGGATGGCAAAGGTAACAGAATTTAAGAAATACAAAAATTTTGCTGGGATTTTTTTAAAAATCAGCGCTTTGCCGCTTCCTGCATTTGAATAGTTTTGCTCCTACACTTTTGAATGAAGCAACTGTACAGATACCTCATACTGCTCGCGGGAGCCTATCTTCTCCTGATTCTTGACCTGGAGGTGAACCGGAAAAAATACCAGCCCATCAGGGACCGGAATTATATCCAGATCAACCGTTTTTTGGGAACCTGGTTCAATTATGACTCTTTTGAATTTATAGCCGTATCCACCCGGTCCGCCGAACTCCTGGAGAAGGCACACCGGCAATCGCGACCAGGCTATGCACTTTGCGGCACCCTGCTGGGCTATTCCGTTTACTGGATAACAACTCCCCTGCACTCCCTTATGGACAGGGAACTCGACCAGGTGCTGGCAACCAGGTTCCCTTCCATGCCCCCGGAAAAACGCCGCCTCTGGTTTTGTCACTATATTGGTTTTATTCTCCTGAATATCGCCATCATGATGGTATCGCTCTGGCTGTTTGAAAAGATACTCCTGCTTGCAACCGGCCCCTGGAAGCATTCTCCCTGGCTGCTGAACTCGCTCCTGCTGCTGCTCTGCTGCAACCAGCTTACCAAATTTTTCCTGTGGGTGCCGCATACACAACTGTTCAATATCCTGACGCCGCTCCTTTGCATCTATATTGCATTCCGTTTTCCCAGCATGCTGCGCAAGTTTCCCCGGTCGCTGCTCTTTTCTTTCTGCATGGGCCTGATGCTGCTTTTTTATGGCAATTTCCTGCTGGTTCTTCCCCCTATGATAGTAACCTGCTTTTTGAACGACCGGCAAAATGCGCCATCTGCCCCGACCTGGCGTACCGCCCGCCTGTTGGGAATAATCGCCTGTTTTTTTCTTCCGCTTCTTGGCTGGATGGCGTTCCTGCAACACAGGGGTATCTCCTTCGAGTCATCCGAACTGCGGAATTTCAGGCAGTTCGTCTGGATCCTCGATGCCCTTGCTATTTCCCCGGCTACTCTGGGGCTGGCTTTCCGGGAAAATAGCCTTGCCTTCTTTCAAACCCTGGGCAGTTTGCTCTTCCCGGCCGGGCTGCTGTTATATATCTTGCTGTTTATTAAAGCCAGCCCTGCCGAACGGTTTTGGATTCAATATCGCATACCCCTGCTGGTCTTCATAGAAGTTTTAGTATTCTTCTGGCTGCTGGGCTACAATGCAGACCGGCTGAGCTTTACCATCAGCGTTCCTTTGTATTGCATGGTTGCATTGCTGCTGAACAACCGGACTGTAAGCAGAACCCATACCATCCTTATTACCGGGCTGATCCTGGGCTGGATACTGGTGAACCTGCTCACCCATCCCACACATTTCACCAGTAAATATTTCAGCTAGCATTTTCTTGTCTGCCCGACTGATATAACCCAGGTTTTCAGGCAAAAAAAAAGACCTCCGGAGAGGTCTCTTGCCTTAGCTGGCATATTGTTTTTCTTTTTTTCGTTTTATCTGGTTGACGAGGGAATCCAATGCAGAATCAAAGGATTCTTCAAATGATTTTGAGCTTGCTTTTACAAAGAAATCGTGCCTGGGTACGTGTACTCTGATCTCTGCGATTTTGTCTTTAATGGTATGCACTACGTTGTCCAGTTTCAAAAAAACATCCACTTTGATGATCCGATCATGAAATGTTGCCAATTTGTTCAGTTTGTTGGTAACATACTCCACCAGTTTTACATCTGCATCAAAATGTACAGTCTGAATGTTAACGTTCATAGCAATCACGTTTTAACAGTGAACAATAAATAAAGAACTTTAAAAATAATATTGGGTCCATGGGGTCGGCCGTGTTATGAAGATAGTATAATACCCTTCATTTTCCAAGAAAGCGGCAGCTCTTTTTGACTTTTCACAAGTCCTTCACATCCAGTGAATTGCACCCGTGTTTTAACCCTTTGGATGGGCTTTACGGTGCACCTCCTTTAACTTCCCGATGGTATTGTGTGTGTACACCTGCGTGGCCGCCAGGCTGCTGTGCCCAAGCAGTTCCTTTACCGCATTCAGTTCCGCCCCTGCATTCAGCAGGTGGGTGGCAAAACTGTGTCGCAGGATATGCGGACTCTTCTTGCTGAGGTGACTTGTTTCATTGTTATGTTCCAGCGTTTTCCGAACCATCTCGTATATGTATTTCGGATATACGGGCCGTCCTTTTTCTGTCAGCAATACCCTTTCCTGGTCGTAGCTTTCCCAGTCCTGTTCCGTTTTTCGCTTTTCATATTCCCTGATCCTTTCCAGCAAAGCCGGCGATACCGGTATGATCCGCTCTTTGTTTCCCTTGCCGAGTATTTTCAGGTGCTTGCTCCAATAGTCCACCTGGCCGTTCCGCAGGTTCACCAATTCACTCAAACGCATACCGGTTTGATAAAACAGCGCGAACACCAGGTCGGTGGTAAGCGCCTTCCACCCCTCTCCGTCCCCGGCCAGTTCAAACAATTTTTTTGTTTGCTTTTCTTCTACATACACAGGTAGTTTGTGGCCTTTTTTGGGGGCCGACAATCCGGCCACGGGAGACACCGCCACCAGCTTTTTGCGCAACAGGTATTTGTAAAAAGACCGCAGGGAGGACAGTTTCCGGGCGATGGTGGCGGACTGTAGGGGCTTTTTGCCATCTTTCATACCCGAGAGCCAGCTCCGAACCATAAAGCCGGTGACGGCCCGGAGATCCTTTTCTTCGTATTCCTGCAGCAGGTATTTGCCAAACTCAGCCAGGTCGTCCTGGTAGGCCCTGAGGGTCAGGGGAGAATAGCGTTTTTCGAACTGCAGGTATACAAGGAAATCGGCTACCAGTGGTTCTTGCGGGTATTGCATAAAAAAGGGATAGCAGCAAAGTTAGTACTTTGCTGCTATCCCATCACACTATGTTAACAGTCAGCCTGTTAGGATTCTATCTTTCCGCTGGCAATCTGCTGCTTGTAAACTGCTTTCAGTACCTGGGCCCTGCGCTTAATGGAAGGCTTGGTGAATGACTGGCGCTCGCGGAGTTGGATCAGCACTTTGGCCTTCTCAAACTTCTTTTTGTACTTCTTCAGCGCTTTGTCGATGTTTTCGCAGTCTTTGGAATCGATGATCAGCATAACTAATATACCTCCTTTGGTAAATTTTTGGACGGCAAAGATAGGAAAGAATTCAAAAAGACCAAATCATTAATTGGTTTATTTTGTGGCATGTTTACTGGCATCGTAGAAGCAACTGGCACCATCGAATCGGTTGAAACAGAAGGAACAAACCGCATCTGCTGGATCAGTTCCTCTCTTTCGGAAGAGCTGAAAATTGACCAGAGCGTCCTGCACGATGGCATTTGCCTGACTGTGGATGCGCTGGCCGAAGGCCGCCACCGCGTCACAGCCATCGCTGAAACGCTTTCAAAAACCAATATGGCGGTCTGGAAAACGGGTAGGCAGGTCAACCTTGAGAGGTGCCTGCAGATCAATGGCCGTTTCGATGGCCACATGGTGCAGGGACACGTGGACAGTACTGCGGAATGCCTTCACCGGGAAGAAAAAAACGGGAGCTGGGAGTTCCGCTTCCGGATCCCCGATCAGTTTGCCCATCTCATCATTGAAAAGGGGTCGATCTCGATCAACGGCACCAGCCTCACTGTTTTCGACATTACCTGCAATGAGTTTTCGGTGGCAATCATACCATATACTTATACACATACCACCATCCGACATGTTCTGCCGGGATCTCGGGTGAATATTGAATACGATATGATCGGTAAATATCTTAAACGTTTTGTTCAGGTCTAATGCTCTTTCTGTTATTCTGCCAAATCCTGATCAGCCTCTGCTGCCTGGCGGCAGGCTGCTTATTTTACCGGTTCGCGGGCGTGGATCTCCCACCAACATCCAGGATTTTCGTTACCGGTTTGGTGGTAACAGCCTGCGCTGCACAGTTCGCCAGTCTTTTTGTGCCGCTGAACCACTGGGCGCTGCTGGGCTATATAACGGTGCTCATTGCCGGAACAATTTTGAACCCGTCCTTTTTTTACGCTGCCTGCCGGGCAGCCAGGGAATCCTGGGCAAAAAGCAGCCATCTCGAAAAAGGATCACTGATCTTTTTTCTCCTGTTCAATGCCCTGCTTGCTGCTTACCCCATTATCATGGACGATACCGGTTCCTATCATATCCAGGTGGTGCGCTGGCTTAAAACCTACGCCGCCGTTCCGGGAATCGCCAACCTTCACGAAAGATTCGGATTTCAGTCTTCCCTTTTCCCGGCACTGGCGCTTTTTTATCCCGGCAGCTTTTCACAGAACGCCTATGGAATGTTGAACAGCACCGTCTCGGCCTGGCTCCTGGTTTACCTGATCCTTACTCCCGGGCTGCGCGCCTGGCGCCTTTTGCTGCTGCTTTTTTTCCTTCTCCCCTGGCAGCTATTGCGGGGTGGCGGCAGCAATGCCAATTACGACCTGGTGTGCACAGTTATCCTTATCCTGCTCTTTGCAGGGTGCCTGAAAACAGGAACTGCCCAAAAAGAGCAATGGGCAGAATGGATGCTCTGGATCTGCTTTCTTAACTGCGTACGGCTGATGCTATTCCCATTTGTGTTTGCCGCAGCCTGGGCGGCCCTGCAACTGTGGAAGCAGCAATACTACCGCACACTTGCTGCCAGCGCATTTGTTTGCCTCCTGACTGCCGTTGGTTTCCTGGCAAGAAATTACATCAGTTCGGGATACCTGTTTTACCCGTCCCTGGCAGCGAATTGGTGGCATCCCGATTGGCAGGTGCCGGCGGAAAAAGTGAATATCCTCCTTGAGTATATCAGGTACTTTAACAGGGTGACCGACGAGTACCAGGAAATCGCCGTAACCAAATCCATGGGCCCCATTGCCTGGATACCGGTTTGGTTCAGGCTGCTGCCGCCAGTCGACAAATGCCTGCTTCTACTGGCAATCGGAGGATCTATATTGTTTACCTGGAAAGCGAAACACCATTACGAAAAATTCCGGTCTTCCGGTCTCAGTGTCCTTTGCATAGCCGGAGGGCTGGCGCTTGCGGCCTGGTTTCTCATAGCTCCCGATCCACGTTTTGCCTATGGCATGTTGTTGCCCCTGGCTGCTTTCTGTTGCCGCTTCATACAACAAAAAATCGCAGCAGGCCGCCTGACGAATACCTACCGCCGGTCCTTACTCCTGGTAACCTGCTGCAGCCTGCTGTATCTGGGCATAAAAATAAAAAGGGACCGGAACTGGCAGTGGCTCTTTCTTCCGGCTGCCGTGCAAAAGCCCGGTTGGAAAAGCGTGCAGATAGAAGGTATTGAATTGCGCATCCCCGAAAAAATAGATGGCAACTGGAACAGTCGCTGTTATGACACACCCCTGCCCTGCCTCTACGAAATTGCACCCGGCCTGGAATTAAGAACGGGAAGGCTGAAAGATGGGTTTAAAATAAATTATCTTGCCGCGGAAACAAAAAAGCCTTGAGAACACTCAGCATTCTGATACCCTGTTACAATGAGGCCCCCTATATTGCTGCGGTGCTGGAGAATATCATTCGTGCCCCCCTGCAATATCCGCTGGAAAAAGAAATTGTAGTAGTGGATGACGGATCGGCAGACAATTCCTTCGCCATTATTCAGCAAATACAGCAGGCATACCCCGGAACCAGGATACTGGCATTCCGCCAGGACAAGAACAGGGGAAAGGGTGCTGCCATTCAAAAAGCCATTGAGCTATGTTCGGGTGAAATTGCGATTGTGCAGGATGCCGACTTCGAATACGATCCGGCGGATTATAACCGGCTCCTGCGTCCTGTTATGGAAGGACATGCCGACGTGGTGTACGGGTCACGCTTCGTGGGCGGCGAAGCACACCGGGTTCTTTTTTTCTTTCATACCATAGGCAACAAGTTCCTGACCTTCCTTTCCAACCTGTTTTCCCAACTGAACCTGACCGACATGGAAACCGGTTACAAACTGTTCCGTACAGAATATCTCCGCAGGTTGCGCCTAAAGGAAAAAGGCTTTGGTTTCGAACCGGAAGTAACCGCCAAGATCAGTAAAATAAAAGGGATCAGGATCTACGAAGTAGGCATATCCTATTTCGGTCGTACCTACAGCGAAGGCAAAAAAATTGGATGGAAAGACGGTATTTATACCATTTACTGCATATTCAGATACAATCTTTTTGGCAGGCGCCCGTGAGCAAATCTTTGCCACCATACAAAGACCCCGCAGGCGCTTCCACGCTGGAAACGATCTCTAAAGCAACGGCATTCAATGAATGGATGTACCGGAATATCGCTCCTTATATTCAAAGTCCCGTATTGGAGATCGGAAGCGGACTTGGTAATATCTCCTCCTCCCTGCTACAGCATCACGCCAATGTGATGCTTTCGGATATTGATCCCGGTTATACGCACTATCTCCGGAAAAAATTCGCAGACGCTCCGCAGGTTTTCGGCATACAAAATATTGACCTGGCAGATCCTGCGTTTCAGCAAACCAACAATTCCCTCCGGAGCCATTTCCGCTCGGTTGTTTACCTGAATGTGCTCGAACACATCGAGGACGATAAAACTGCCGTTCTGAATTCCGCTTCAATGCTTTCGCCCGGTGGCCATCTCATCATCCTGGTGCCTGCCTTTCCCTTTTTATACAGCCGCTTCGATAAAGAGATCGGCCACTGCCGCAGGTACACGAAGCATTCCCTTCTTCACCTGATCTCCGCCTGCGGACTCGAAACTGTTCACTGGCAATATTTCAACACAACCGGAATTGCAGGCTGGCTGGTCTTTCAAAAATGGATGGGAAGACCCGCTATCAGTGATAACCTCATGGGCCTTTACAATACCCTGATGCCACTGAACAGGATCATCGACCGCACCTTCCGGAAAATAGCCGGACTTTCCCTTATTATTGTGGCCAGAAAAACAGAAGAATGATCCTAATCGTTGTAGCGATTTTTTATATAAGTCTCCTTGCCTGGAGTTGGGGAGATATTTCTTACCGCCTCATACCACGGCATGGCCTACCCGAAAACCTGCATCCGTCCATTACAGCCCTTCTAGGTCTTGCTGTAATGGGGGTTGTTGTACAATTCGTTTCGCTGTTCATGCCGCTGGATCATTGGATGGTGCAGGTATTCTCCGCTGCACCCATTTTGTTCAGGCTGCGGAAGCTATATACTTACCTTACCACAAAAATCAAGTGGAAACCGCATGTCCTGGTGTTGGCATTTTCAATGGCAATGATTGGGTATGGGTTATTATCAGCCTCTTATGAAATAGTCCATCCCGACACACTTGATTATCACGATACCATCATTTTATTCGCCGCCAAATACGGTCTTGTACCGGGAGTTGCACAGGTCAATGAAAGAGCCGGGCTCCAGAGCACCTGGTTCCTTCTGCAGGCACTTTTCAGGTTCCCCGTTTTTCACACGTCTATGCCCTCTTTTCTGAACCCGGCAGTACTAACCTGGATAATTGTCTACCTGCTGGATCCTGTTCAAAAAAGTTTCGCGCAAAAACGGTTCACAGTTCCTGCAGGGATAGGCGTACTATTACTCTGCGCTGGTTTTCTGAACCCCAATCTTTTTTTCCTCTCGACCATCTCTGCAACCAATGATGTGGCGGTTTGTCTTTTTCTGGGAATAGCTTTCTGGTTGCTGTGGCATTATTCCTGGAACTGGATAGCGATTCTTTTTTTATTATTCGCCTTTACCGTTAAAGCCTCTGCATTCCCGGCATTGTTGCTGTTGCTGGTTGCCCCGCGAAAATTGTGGCCGGGAATTGCGGTTCTGGCCCTCCTGGTGTTCCTGCCCTTCACTTACCGCAACTATATAAGCAGCGGCTATCCGCTTTTTCCTACCGCCATCGGGGCTTTCTGGAATCCAGACTGGAAGCTTCCAGACTCTGTTAGAAGAGAGGTTGTAAAAATAGTCAACGATTATGCTACTGCGCTGTGGCAGCATGAGGAGTTGAACTACCGTACCATCATTTTTTGGATAACTGCATTGTGTATGCTTCCCTGGCCACTGTTGCAATGGAAAACTTTATGGAAAAGGCATAACGGTCTTCCCATTTATATTCTGCTGACCTGCCTTGCCGGAGTCATCTACTGCATTGTACTGGGCCCTACCTTCCGGTTTGCCGCCGCCTACCTGCTGAGTATTTCGGTGATCGGCGCAAGCTGCCTCGCATATAGCCTGCCGCCTCGAACAACCTGGCTGAACTACACTAAATGGACAATCCTCGCGCTGACCATTCTTATAGGCCTGTACGATCTGTATCGGGTGAAAAAATATTTCAGGGCAGATATGCTGGTTAGCCCTATCGGCATTGTTGAGAGGATCCCTTTCCCGCCCCATCAGGAAACGGCTGAACCCAGGGGCCCATCCGTCAAAGACGGTTACCGGTATAAAGCGGTTACTCAGCAGCATCATTGATATTACGTCCGCTCATGGCTTTCTGGATCGCCACATCCATCAGCCGCTCCGCGTAAGGTCTTGAAACCGCATTAAGCGCTTCTATTCTTTCCTGCACCTGGTCCTTGGTGCCGGTTTTAATAGATTCCTCCAAAACAGCGATCGCAGTTATGGTAGCCTGCCGCTCTGCATCTTCCAGGTATGCACTGTTCTTCTCAATAAAGGAAAGCGTGGTTTGGATGAGTTGCTCTCCCTCTGTTCTCGCTTCGATCAACGCCCGGTTACCAATATCCTCCCTGGCGTGAACAATAGAGTCCATCAGCATGCGCTCCACTTCTTCGTCTGTCAGTCCGTACTGTGGCTTTACCTCGATGCTTTGCTGCACGCCGCTACGGAGTTCTTTGGCCTGCACTACCAGTATGCCATCCGCATTGATCAGAAATGATATCTCCACTTTTGGAAGGCCGGCAGGCATGGCAGGTATCCCTGTCAGGTTGAACTCGGCCAGTTTCCGGTTGTGGATCACCAGGTCGCGCTCGCCCTGGAAGACAGCTATCCGCATGCCGCTTTGGCCGTCTTTTTGGGTGGTATACTGCCGCCCTACTTTGGTGGGAATTTTAGAATTCCGCGGGATCAGCACGTCCATCAATCCACCGGCTGTTTCCACTCCAAGTGATAACGGTGTAATATCCAGCAACAGGAAGTCCCTGTTGTTGCCCGCCAGTATATCGGCCTGAACCGCAGCCCCGGTGGCAACCACTTCGTCGGGGTTCAGCGAGTCGTTTACTTTTTTCTGAAAGAATTCACTCACGGCAGATTTTACCAGCGGCGTTCGGGTGGAACCCCCTACCATGATTACCTCGTCAATATCGCTCACCTCCAGTCCGGCGTCAGTCAAAGCAGCCTTACAGGCATCCAGTGTTTTAGCAACCAGGGGCTGGATCAGTTTGTTGAACTCACTAACGGTGATCTGTAACTGCCAGTTACTGATGTGATCGATGAATACGTCTTTCTGCCCGAGATGCCTTTTGGCAGTTTCCGCTTTCTGACGCAACTTCGGCAGTAAGCCGGGATCCGCCGCCAGTTGGGCCGAGGTGATGCTATGATGCCGTATCCAGTGCTCTGTTACCAGCCGGTCAAAGTCATCGCCGCCCAGGTAGGTATCGCCATGGGTGGATAATACCTCGAAGATGCCGTTGCTGATCTTAAGGATCGAAATGTCAAAAGTGCCACCTCCGAGGTCATACACCGCCACCATTTTTTCCTCTTCCGGCTTAATGCCCAGGCCGTAGGCCAGGCTTGCAGCCGTAGGCTCATTGATGATGCGCAGCACATCCAGTCCCGCGAGCTTGCCCGCATCACGGGTGGCCTGCCGTTGCGCATCGTTGAAATAAGCCGGCACCGTGATCACCGCCTTATTCACCGGTGTCTTCAGAATGTGCTCGGCCCTCAATTTTAGTTCCTTCAGAATATAGGACGACAATTCGATGGGAGAATAGAAGCGGTTGCCCGCCTGGATCTTCACCAGGCTTTCGGTGTTGTCGTCGATAACTTTGTAAGTGAAAAAACCGGCGTTTTCCGCCACATCCTTATAAGACTTACCCATCAGCCGCTTGGCAGAAAAAATAGTGTTGGACGGATCCGTTGTCAGGAAGAGGCGGGCGCGGTCGCCCACTGTAATATTGCCGTCGGGACCAATATGTACCACGGAAGGTACCAGGGAAGAGCTGTCGTGCTCTTTCAGGGCCACCGGCACCCGAGATTCGGGATGCAGGATAGCCACCAGGCTGTTGGTGGTTCCCAGGTCAATTCCTACGATCACTTCCTCCTGCTGCAGGCTGCCCGTTGCTATATTGATGCCGATCTTTGCCATGGTTGTTTATTCTAACAAAGGCAAAGATACTGATTATCGCATGAGGTACATTTTACCGTATCCGCGATTGAAATACTTATCGGTGTTATCGCTGGCCGATTTGTATTTATCCAGTTTCTTCCCATTCAGCATGGTCACCACCCTGTAAAGATAGACACCGTTGGCAAGTCGCTGGCCGAACTGGTCAGTGCCGTCCCATTTATATTCCGTAATATTCCTTCCTATGCGCAGGGGGCCCAGTTCATAGCCGGTGATTTCGCGCACGATCTTACCGGTGACCGTCATGATCTGGATCTTGAAGTTGGTAGGGATTTCTGAACCCGTAAGTGTGAACACAAAAGCTGTAGAAGTAGTGAACGGGTTTGGATAATTCAGCAGGTTGGAGATCATCGGCTTATTGATGACCACAAAACTAACGCTATAGTCGGTGCGTCCTGCAGGATTATCACTGGCATCCTTACCCGAAACAATAAGTTCGTAGGTGTCGCCCTCTTCATTGAAGGTCTGCAGGAAAGAAGGACTGAAATCGATGGTGGCCGTGTTGTCACTGCCGCTAACGGCGGGGGTGAACCGAACCGTATCGTTATCGAAGCGGTATTCCTTGATGCTGTTGTCGGGGAATTTCACCCGCACTCTTATCAGGGATGTGTCTTTGAGCAGATTGAATTTCGATTCGTCTTTCAGTTTTATCTGGATCATGGGCCTTGCCGACACAATATCTCCACTGAGAATATGGATGCCGTCGAAGGTCACATCCAGCAGGGGATTTGTCTGGTCCCCCTTGACATACAGGTTCTTGAGCAGGTAGTTGTTGAAGTGGAACTGTTCCGGCTGGTGGTCATCGGGATTGAATTCAATGAACAGCATATTGTTGCCGGTGAACTGCCTTGAGTCCCCGAGATAACGCAGGATCACCGTATCTCCCACCTGCAAAGGTTTCAGGAGCGATTGCGGGAGCTCGTGCGGTACATTGTTACGGTCGGTAACCACTACTTTCACTTTCAAACTGTCGAAATTCACCCGGCTTACATTTTTGAAAGCGACGGCAAATTCCAGTTTTTCGCCCAGTTCAATGGTATCTTTTGATTGAAGATAAATATTGGGCGCGAGCGCTCCTTCCGGAACAGGATCGTATATCAGCCGCCAGTAGTCCAACTGGTAGGGTGTGGCATGCGAACTGTCTCTGGTATGCATTACCAACTTGAGGTAGGGATATTGAACAGCGTCTATATCGGATATATCTGCATGTGTTTCTGTTACAGGAAAATTTCGCAACACGGTTTCCGCCTGGTTGGCCGCTATGCCCACGAGCGAAACGCCCACTGAATCGGAATTGTCGGTTTCCAGCGAATGGCCGGCCCAGCGGAGCTCATGCCATTTCTTTGCAGGCCCAAATTCAGGTGATAAAATGGCGCCACGTATGTTGGGAGTAACGGCCTCCACATTGAACACCAGCTTATCGAACTGGTCAATCGATATTTTATATACCGGCTGGAATTTATTGCCACCCTTCCGGTACACAAAGGCCCAGGACCTCGGCCGGTTAATGGAATCGATCTCTGCAAAGCCGGCGTTCTTTAATTTGTGATACAGCGAATTACCCGAACCGAATACGGTGGTATCTGCGGCCCAGGCAGCAGGATAGGTATTTGCAGCATTGGTGGGACTGCCGTTATTCCTCACTATCACATAAGATCCATCGGGAATGATGTCCATAAAGTCCATGGCTTTTTTCCGCCATTCCCTAGTATTCAGTAAATATTCATAATTGTATTCCCGTCCAGGTCCGCAGGTAGCCAGGTACGATTCATACAATCCTGTACTGCCGCTGAAGTCATTTGGCCAGAGGGTGAAACTGTTTTTATCCAGCACATTGAAAATAAGCTCGTCGTAAACACATCCCGCCCCCAGCAGGCTGCCCTGGTTTACAGATATGGAGTAATCGTTCTGCTCCCCGGATGAAGTGGGATAAGTGCCCTGGCGTATGAATACATTGTTCAACCGCTGGCCGAACTCCCAACTACGGCTGGCGGTATCCAGCACCATTTCTTCACCCGTCGATTCCGTTTGCTGGAAAAAATGCGATTGGTTAAATCCCTCTTGTTGCGTATTCCGGAAAAAGAAGCTCGACCGGTTCCATACATATTCCGCACCCTGGTCGGGCACGGTCGCCGTTCTCCAGTAATATACCGTGCTGTCTTTATAACTGATCTGCGGACTAAATTCCAGCAAACCTCCCACAGAGCTCAGGTTTGAACTCACTTTCAACGGGCTGTTAAAAAGAGCAGTAGTATCCACCTCCAGCACATATTGTTTCATGTTGCTGAATGGATTTGCCGTAGAAGCATACAGCTTCTGGACAGGATCGTGAACAATGGCATACGGATAAGGAAAAACAGGTGTCAGTTCATCTTCATAAATAAAAAATACTTTGCTGATGCTGTTGTTATTCTCTTCCATTTCAGCGATGGCATTGTTTCCATCCAGGCTCACCGTAATGGAGTTTTGTCCCTTATCCGTAAGTCCAACGATAGGAAGCTGGAACTGCAAAGAATCTGCATAAAGCGGTGCCAATCTTTTTCCTGAGAAAAGGGTTACGGCAGATCCGTTGGGAAGAATCCTTTTGATCTCAACCTGTAGAGAATCATAGATGGCCCGGCCCATATTGTAGTATTTTACCTTCAATGTGAACTGCCGATCCGCCATGGAAACAATAGCCGGATCAATTTCAATAAGAGAAGGTTCAATGATATAATCGGGCTTGTCTTCAAAATTCATACGAAGAGCAGGATCGCCGTGCAGGTTTACTTCCTCTGCATGTGCGCGGGAAAGAAAATCATTCTGGTGAAAAGCCGACATGTCAGACAGGCCGTCGCGGGTCAGCTTTCCAAGCGTTGCGCCATAGTCGGAAGACCCCATGCGTTTGTAGAAGTTCGTGAGATAGGTGTTCAGGTAGGTTGTAACACCAAGGTGTGTGCTTGCCAGGAAAGCGATGCTGCCGCTAAGCTTCGTAAGATTGAATTTTTCAGAGAGCGTTTCGAGCTGGTTAAACCGTTTTTCATCGTATTTGAAAAAATCGCCGGCGCTGCAACCATTTACAGAGAACACCGGATACCTGCCGTTCATTTTGTACTGTTCGGGATCCTCCAGGTTGAATTCAAGTGTTGTATTGGAAGAGTGGCCAAAATAGGTGAACAAACTCAATCCGCTTTCAAAGAGCTGCCGTATCATCTGGCTGCCGGTAGATTCGTCTCCCGTAGTAATATTTTTACAGATGTTTGTGATCTTCCCACCCACCAGCGTATCGGACGCCTGGGCCATGTACTTGTTGATATAGTTGCAAAGTTCCACTCCCACCAATGCATCAAAGGAACCCGTAACCTGCAGTCCGTTTTTCATCCACAGCTTATTGTTGAGCGTGTGTACATTGCTTTGCTGGTTAGCCTCGTATTGCTTTACCTTTTCCAGGTAATTTTCTACCTCCGTTCCCCTGATAGCTGAAACTCTCCCAATCTCAATAGCCGATGCAATGGAAAGATTGTTGGATGTCGCCAGCAGATTATCGGATCCTGGCCAGCCGAAAGTGGGAATCAGGGCCAATTCGCGGAGTCTCGGTTGTTCCTGGTAGGTGTAGGGATTGGTACTTATTCTTAGCCTGTAGTAATTGTAAGTAACTCCTTTACCGATCAGCAGCACCTGTGTAGGTGGACGACTGAAACGTTCGCGTGCAAAACGAATGAAATTTCTAATTGCCAGCGGATGCCCTTTAATGCCAAAAGCAAACTCATCGGTAAGCTCTTCTATATTGAACAGTTTCGCATCGTGACCGCCGCCATGTACGCTGCTTCGATAAGCGCGGTAATCTTCTACCGGATTATTCCCCGAACTTCCCGTGTACAGCCGCTCATTGCTAATAATCAGATAATTGCCTTGATTGCCCGCCTGCGTCAGATCAGTGAAGCTGCGTTGCGCCAGGTCGTTCACGGCCAGGGCGGCGCCCGGCTTCACCAGCACCAGTTTTCTGGCAACAGACGATCCGCTGAGCAAAAACCGGTAAGTACCCGCTACCTGCGTATTGGCAGTGTACCTTTCCATGGTAGTAAGGTCGTACAGCACGGGTGTAGTACCACCTGCATTGAAATTTTTTATATCCAGGCGGTAGCCTTCCGACCGGGCCGGAAGTTCGAAGAGGAATTGCCCCTGGGCCCCGAAATCAAACTGGCGTGGATAAAGGATGCTGAAATGAGAAACCACGAACCTGTCCGTATAAGGCTCGGCGCCTGCAGGTGGAGGCGGTTGCACATGCAGGATCTGCAGCGTATTGTTCCCACTGGAGAGCAGGCTGCTGCTGAAACTTCTATTGGTATTGACCTGGTCAAAATAATTCATAGCCGAGTCGAACAGAATATTGCTGTTCAGTGAAACACGCAGGCTCCGTTCTTTGATGGCGCCGCCCACTGCTCCCAGGAAAAAAACGGCATCAGGACCACCAGCATAAGGTTTCAGGTTATTAAGCATGAAACTCCGGCTCTGTCTCTGCCGGATGAAGTTCGAAGACCAGAGTTCTCCCACGTCATAAGAAGAAGAATAAATCTCCTGTCCCAATACATCGTTGTACATACCCTGGTTGATCTGTTCCCTGAAATAAGTACCGGCATTGTACATGAAGTAGGGCTCCACCGGCAGCGCGCTGGCGTCCGGATCATTGGCCATATCGCGAAAACGCAGCGAACCCGCCGTCGCTTCCCGGGTCAGAAAATAAACCGCCGTATCATAATGCAGGTTATATTTTGTATTAAGCTGGCTGGCTGGATTGCGGTAAAGATCGCGATCGGCCATACCATCGTTGGCAAAGCCGTAAAACTCAAGATAACCGCCGGCCGGAAGCGGGCCGTTAGACACCGAAGTGAAGAGTGGCACTTCCACCCCATTGCGGAAAAGCCTGAACTGCTCTACCGGCGTGGCATCCAAGCCTGCCGCCTGCAAAGTGGAAGCCGGAATACGATAGAGACTGTCTTTACCTACCTTGAATTTATAATAAACATTCCCGTAATTGATCCACTCATTATTATACTGCTGCGCACTGCCCCTGAGCATAACCGTTAGCAGCAGGAACACCGGCAGGATCTTTGCAAAAGAAATCGATATTCTGACAGGCATAAGTTTACTCACTTGGTTTTCTCTTTTTTACGGACCAGATCCAGTTTCAGTGAAAATACATGGGTATAAAGCGGGTTGGCCTGGTTGGCCAGGTTGGTGAACGCATAGTCGATCATCACGTTCTGCAGGCGGAAGCCGGCTCCCACGGCGGGCTGGTAAATCCATACCTTTTGCGTATAGGTGCTATCCTCGTCTTTCAGGGCACGCTGGAAATTGTTGATACCCGCCCTTACGAAAAACACATTCTTCACCGAAGCCTCCAGCCCCAGCTTGGGGTCCACGCTCACCGCCTTCGAACTGATCACGGTATTACGGCGACCATCAAACGTAAAATCGAGGTTGGCCTCTGTGAGCAGGTTCACCGATTTGCCCAGGCGGAAATTATACGATATACCGCCGATCAGTTTGGGCGCGGTGAGTTCGGTCGACTTCACCGGGATATCGTTCTGCGTCACGTAAAAAACCTCGCGCATCTTGTCGTTGATATTGTAGGACCAGGCATTGAATGTGGTGGTGACGTCGCGCGCCACAATGCCCACCTGCAGGCGTTTGCGGATGTACTGTACACCCGCGTCAAACCCGAAGCCCCAGGCCGTGGCAAAATCGCCGGCCTTGCGGTGGATCACTTTGGCATTGAAGCCCAGGCTCAGTTTGGAGTCGGGGTCCTTTAGCTTCAGCGTTTGCGCATAGGAAAAAAGAAAGGCATAATCGGCCGAAGAGAAAGTGGTAATGTTATCGAAATTGATGGTACCGTCGGGCTCCACCAGGAAAACCGTGTTGGGAATATCGTCCACCGCAAAACGCAGGATGCTGAGGCCAATGGTCCTTTTGCCATCGGCCAGCGGAATGGCAATATTACCATAGTCGTATTTGCCGATGCCGGCAAAATACTCGGCGTGCATGAGCCCGATCTGGGGCTGCTCCTTCACCTGCACCAGGGCGCCGGGGTTCCAATACCCTGCACTGCCGTCGCTCACCGATGCCACCTGCGCCGAGCCCATGGCCATGCCCCGGGCCCCCGCTCCAATATTGAGGAACTCATTGGAGTATTTCCGGAATTGCGCCAGTAAACAGAAGGGAGTCAGCAACAGCAGCAGGACCAGGCTATTGATCTTAGATCTCATTGAGTCAACTTTCAGAATAAGCAATACTTCGGGCAATGAACTCTAACGCGGAGCCGGCCTCAATATTGCCCCGGAGCCGTAGCCTTTATTGCCTTAGTTTTGCTGCAAATTGCAGCCTTTTTATGAATTTAATAGAAGAATTACGGTGGAGGGGGATGTTGCAGGACATCATGCCCGGAACAGAGGAACAACTGGCCAAAGAAATGACCGCTGCCTATATCGGATTCGACCCCACGGCCGACAGCCTGCACATCGGCAGCCTGGTGCCCATCCTGCTGCTGGTGCACCTGCAGAAAGCCGGTCACAAACCCTATGCCCTGGTGGGTGGCGCCACCGGTATGGTGGGTGACCCTTCTTTCAAAGCGGAGGAAAGAAAAATGCTCGACGAAGCGACCCTGCAGAAGAACCTGGAAGGCATCCGGGCGCAATTATCAAAATACCTCGATTTTAACCCGGCCCTGCCCAATGCGGCCGAGATCGTAAACAACTACGACTGGTTCAAAGATTTCAGCTTCCTTGATTTCATTCGCACCGTAGGCAAACACATTACGGTTAATTATATGATGTCGAAGGACAGCGTGCGCAAACGCATCGACGGCGAAAGCGGCATCAGTTTCACCGAATTTACTTACCAGCTCATCCAGGGATACGATTTTTACTGGCTGTATAACCACAAGAACTGCAAGCTCCAGATGGGGGGCAGCGACCAGTGGGGCAATATCACCACGGGTACCGAACTGATCCGGCGCCTGGGCGGCGGCGAGGCTTTTGCCTTTACCTGCCCCCTCCTCACCAAGTCCGATGGTGGCAAATTCGGGAAAACCGAAAAAGGAAACGTATGGCTCGATCCCGCCCGCACTTCTCCCTACCAGTTCTACCAGTTCTGGTTAAACGCTACCGACGAGGACGCTGCCAAATGGATCCGCATCTTCACTTTCCTTACCCGGGAAGAAACCGATGCACTGCTGCAACAGCACCAGGCCGCCCCACACGAACGCATCCTCCAGAAAAAACTGGCCGAATCCATCACCGTTTTTGTGCATGGAGAACAGGAATACCAGTTCGCCCTGAAATCATCGGAGATCCTTTTCGGGAACGCCACCACCGAAGTACTGGAACAACTCAACGAAACACAGTTGCTGCAGGTATTTGAAGGCGTGCCCAGCGTGGAGTATCCCTTATCGAACCTGGAAGCCGGCGCCGACATTGTGGCCTTCCTGGCCGATACCGCCATTTTCCCCAGCCGCGGCGAAGCGCGTAAAACCGTGCAGAGCGGAGGTGTAAGCGTGAACAAACAGAAAGTGGCCGGCATCGATACCAAACTGCTTTCCAGCCAGCTCCTGAACCAGCGTTACCTGCTGGTACAAAAAGGTAAAAAACAATACTACCTGGTGAAGGCGGTTTAAAAACTTTTAGTACCGGTGAAAGCGCGGAATGCATCCACCAGCACATCCAGTTGCTGCGTGCTGGTGTACACATTGGGCGTAATGCGAACACCTTTCAGGTTTTCCCATTCAATGCCCACGGTATGGATGCGGTATTTGTCGAGCAGGAAGCTGTCGAGTTCCGCCGGCTTCCTGTCTTTCACCGATACTAACCCGATGGCACAACCGAATTCGGGTTTCAATGAAGTATGTAACCGGACGCCGGGCAGGTCTTTCACCCTTTCCATCCAGTAATTCTTGAGATAATGCAGGCGCTTTTCTTTCCGCTCTGCGCCGATCATGTCGTGGAATTCAATGGCTTTGCCAATGGCCTGTTCAATAAAAAATGGCCGGGTGCCCATGCTTTCAAATTTGCGGATATCGGGAGAAGCGGGATCGCCGGCGGCAAAGAGCGGAAAGAGCTTCGAGATCTTATCTTTTTTCACGTAAAGCAACCCGCTGCCAATACAGGCGCTCAGCCATTTGTGCAGGCTGGTGCCGAAATAATCCGCTCCCAGTGAGGGGATCGTGAACTGGAAATGGGCAAAGCTGTGCGCACCATCCACCAGCACCTCAATGCCGCGGGCATGGGCGGCGTCGGCGATCTGGCGCACTGGCAGGATCTGGCCGCTCCAGTTAATAATATGCGTAATATGTACCACTTTGGTTTTGCCCGTGAAAGCGCGAGTGTATTGCGATACGAGGTAATTATTGTCTTCTGAGGGCAACTCCAGGTTGATCCATACCAGTTTGATGCCTTCACGGAGTTCGCGCTGTTTCCAGGCATTGATCATATTGGGATAGTCCTGCTTGCTGAGCACCACTTCATCATCGGCCTTGAGCGGGAGGCCGAAGATGACGGTCTCCAGCGCCTCGGAGGCATTGCGATGGATGGCAATTTCCTCCTTATCGGCACCGGCCAGCCGCGCCAACTCGCGGCGCAGGGGCTCGCGGCCCATGTCGAGGATGCGCCACATATAATAGCTGGGGGCTTCGTTGGACAGATCGTGGTAGCGTTTCATGGCTTCCTGCACCACGCGCGGGCTGGGACTTACACCACCGTTGTTGAGATTGATGAGTCCAGATGATACCGTATAGGCTTGTTGCACGCTGTACCAGAATTCTTCCTCACTGGCAAGGTCGGCCGCGGGCATGTCGTGGTAGGTAGCGAGTTTCTGCTGGAGCCCGCGGCTCCAGGCGGGTTGACTGATGGCGGCGAACAGGCTACCCAGCCCCAGTTTACCCATCCCGGTCAAAAAACGGCGGCGATCCCTGTACATAGGCAGTTTTTTTAAAGTTAGGGGTTGCGCGGGAACAGGAGGAGTTTTTTTTGGCCGATTATCTGCCACCCATTATTTTTGCACTCCCATTTGGGACGGATTGCCCGATAGTATAATGGTAGTACGACAGATTTTGGTTCTGTTTGTCTTGGTTCGAATCCAGGTCGGGCAACAGGTAAAGACAAGGTTTATCAGCCTTGTCTTTTTTATTTAATTACGCTGGCTGTCCCCTCCACTCCTGCGGTGTCACCCCAAACTCCTGCTTAAACACACGGCCAAAATAACCAGGATCGGCATAGCCACAGTCGAGTGCAATGGAGCCAATGCTATTGGCCGGGTCCTGCAGCAGTTCTTTTGCTTTTTTCAGCCGGATCATCCGGATGAATTTATTGGGAGAGCAGCCAGTGAGTGCATCCAGTTTACGATGCAGTTGTGAATGGCTCATGAACACCAGTTTGCACAGCTTCTCTACCGTAAAATGTATATCGGCAAGGTTTTGCTCGACCGCTTCCCTCACTTTTTTCACAAAATCGTCCTCTTTTTTTTCGTCGTTGATTGCCTGGCGGGTAATCGCCATTTCTTCAGATACAGGCGGAGCAATACCATCTTCAATGCCTGCTGTTTTCAGGTAATGGCGTTGAAGGCATTTCCGCATTTCCAGCAGTTTTTGGATGCGCACCAGCAGCTCTTCTTTATTGAATGGCTTTTCGAGATATGCTTCTGCACCCTTTTGCAAGCCTTCTATCTTACTTTGTATATCCGCTTTTGCCGTGAGCATAATTACCGGAATATGACTGGTGAGTTCATTGCTGCGCAATTGAGCCGTCAGCTCAAAGCCATCCACAAAGGGCATCATGATATCTGTAATGACCAGGTCGGGAATTATTTCAGCAGCTATCTCAAATCCTTCCCTGCCATCTTTTCCAACAGCCAGGCGGTACTCAGTCAGGCAGGATGCCGTATAGGTTACCACGTCGGCATTATCTTCCACCAGCAGGATCAACGGAACACTGGCTTTTCGCTGCTCCGCAGAAAGTGGCGCTGGAAGGAAGGCTGGTGTATTTACTTCCACTTTCTGCCTGGTGGCAATACCATTTACCGTGTTTTCCGCTACCGGCGCTGTCTTTCTCAAAGGCAACAGTACCGTGAACTCACTGCCCTTTAAAGCACCGGTTGGCGGACTCTTTGCACCGATCTCCCCTTCCATCAGTTTTACGAGCTCACGGGTAAGCGCCAGGCCAATGCCTGTCCCTTCCGCCTTACGCGTATGGCTGTTATCCGACTGGTAAAACCGGTCAAAAATATGCGGAAGCTCCTCTTCCGGAATCCCTATTCCCGTGTCTTTTACCTTAATGGAAAGCCTGGTATGATCAGGGCCAGGAACCGAAGGACTGTCCGACACCGTTATATAAATATTGCCTTTCTCCGGGGTGAACTTAATAGCGTTGGAGAGCAGGTTAGAAACAATCTGTCTTAATTTTTCCCGGTCATATTCCACGTACAGCGTATCTATCTCTGCCAAAAAATGTAACTGCTTATCCTGGCTGTTTGCCAGCGAATGAAAAGACTCCACTACATAACGTAAAAAACCGATCACATCACTTTTCGTTAACTGTAATTGCATTTTACCCGTTTCCAGTTTCGACAGGTCCAGCATCTCATTGACCAGGTTCAGCAGGTTATTGCCATTGCGAACGATCATGTCCATCCGGTTTTCAAAGTGCTCTTCCGGTTTTTCTTTTACCTGCTGCGCCATTCCAAGTATAACGGTTAAGGGGGTACGAAATTCATGGGTAATATTCGTGTACAATTGTGTTTTAACACTGTCCAGCTCTTTTGCTCTTTTTGCCTCCAGTTGTTCAAAACTAAGCTGGGCCCGCAGTTTGGCACGATTAATATTAAACTGTATCCAGGTTCGTACGGCCAGGATGGCCAGGAAAGCATAGATCATATAAGCCCACCACGAACGCCATAAGGGCGGCAATACTTTTATTTCCAGTTGCGCAATATGTTCGCTCCATATCCCCTGGCTGTTGGTTCCCTGTACTTTAAACACATAATTTCCTGCCGGCAAATGCAGGTAAGTGGCGCTGCGGCGGGTATCGCTTTCCACCCATCCGTTGTCGATTCCTACCAACTGATAACGATATTTGTTCTGTAGGGGTGCTGTAAAATCAAGTGAAGAGAATTCCAGTGTAAGCACATCCTGCAAGTGTGTGAGGGTGATAGCGGCGGTCTGTTCAATCGTTTCATTCAGCACACCGGTTTTATCGCCCGGCGTTATGGTTTTGTTGCCAATCTGTATGCCGGTGATAAATACGGATGGCGAAAAATTGCCGGACAACACTTTTGGCGGATCGAAGATATTGATGCCTTTCACGCCGCCAAATACGAGACTGCCATCCGATAATGAAGCCAGTGCATTGGTATTGAACTCATCGTCCTGCAATCCGTCACTGATGCTGAATACCTTGAATACCGGCTGCTCAGTATGTTTTGCAGCAGCCATACAAAACAATCCGCGATTGGTACTGCCCCATAAATTGCCGGCTTTATCCGCCAGCAATCCATACACCATATCATTGGGCAATCCCTGTTTGGTGGTATAGCTGATAAAGTTTCCTGTCGGTTTCTCCAGGCGATTGATACCGCCGCCTTTGGTAGCTATCCACAGGTATTTTGAATCGGCGGGGTCATCGGCAAACCAGGAAACATAGTTATAACTGCACACTCCGGCGAGGAGGCCTTACAGTATCTCAACAACCAGGAACAGGAGGCCATTTTAATCCTGTCCGACATCAATATGCCGGGGATGAGCGGCTTGCAACTATTGGAAGAAATAAAGCAGAAATATCACAAACCACCACCCCTGGTGATGATGATTACCGCTTACGGTGATGCCGAAAACTATAACCGGGCCATGCAGTTGGGCGCTGATGATTTTTTGACGAAACCCGTTGATTTTACCGTTTTAAAAAATAAACTAAAAACCACCTTGTCATGATAAAAATTCTGGTTGCCGATGATGAGGCTGACCTGGAGGCGCTGATCCGCCAAAAATTCCGCCGCCATATCCGCGAACAGCGATACGATTTCGTATTTGCTACCAATGGCAATGAAGCGCTGGCCCGGCTGCAGGAACACCCCGACACAGCTATCGTACTAAGTGATATCAATATGCCGGAAATGGATGGATTGACCCTCCTGAGCAGGCTCAATGAGAGTAATCCGCTTACCAAAACAGTAATTGTATCCGCCTATGGTGATATGGACAATATCCGGACGGCCATGAATCGCGGCGCCTTCGATTTTGTGACCAAGCCCGTAAATTTCGACGACCTGGAACTGACCATGGAGAAAACCATCAAATATGTTAGCCAGCTCAGGCAAACATTGCAGGCCATTAAGGAAAACAATATCCTGAAAATGTATGTAGATGCCAGTGTGTTGAATTTCATGGGCACCCGTGAATATGAAACATCACTCACCGCCAATGAAAATATAGAGGCTTCCGTAGCTTTTATTGACATCTGCAGTTTTACTTCCATCAGCGAAAAAGAATCTCCGGATACAGTAGTAAAAATGCTCAATCGCTACTTTGACCTGATCACCAAAGAGATCATCGCCCAGGGTGGCGTCATCGATAAATTCATCGGCGACTGCGTCATGGCCGTTTTCAAAGGGGAATACCACCTGGATCGTGCTGTGGACGCCTGCCTGGCCATTCGTGACCGCATTAATGACCTGCCTGCAGAACATGATTTTTCGCCTAACGTGTCCATTGGCATCAATAGCGGCGAAATGATTTCCGGCAATATTGGCTCTGCCACGCTGAAACGGCTGGACTACACCGTCATTGGCGATACCGTAAATACTGCCCAGCGGCTGCAGAGCGCGGCGGGAAATGGCCAGGTAGTGATCAATGAAACCTGCTATGAAAAGATAAAACAATCTTTCAATTGTGCGCCTATCGGCAAACAGACCTTAAAAAACAAGGCTGCCGAAATGATGCTGTATGAAGTGTTGGATTGAACTTATAGGTATATTTACGGAGAACCAACGGAGAATACACGGAACTAAACCCTAAGCATGCATTTTTTATCCGGACTGGAGCCCCTCCTCAAAACATACTGGTATATTGCTTTGCCTGTAAGCCTGGTTTTCATTGTTCAGATGATCCTGACATTTACCGGCACCGATCCAGCCGATGGACTTGACGCCGATTTTGACGGCGACCTGGGACATGCCGATGGCCCCTTCCAGCTCTTCACCTTTCGCAACCTCATAAATTTCCTGCTGGGATTCAGTTGGACGGGAATTGCTTTTTATCGTTCCATTTCAAGCACTGCCTGGTTGATAACGCTGTCTGTTGTCGTAGGCGCGCTGTTCGTATTCGCTTTCTTCTTCATCATCCGGAAAATACAGTTGCTGGAAGAAGACAATACGGCCTCTCACGAAAGCCTGCTCAACAGCAGCGCGGAAGTCTACCTCACCATTCCCGCCAACGAAGCCGGAAAAGGCAAAATCCTCGTGAGCATCAAAGGCAGCGTGCGCGAGCTCGACGCCCTGACAAAGCACGAAAAAATCGAAACCGGCCAGCCTGTTGTCATAACGGGTGTTGAAAAAAACGGCCTTATCTACGTAGAAAAAAAATCATAACACATGTCTCCCATCATTCTGATTGTTGTAGCAGTCATCGTATTTTTTGTAACGGTATCTGCCCTGGTCTCGCGGTACAAACGTTGCCCTTCCGACAAAATATTGGTCATCTACGGAAAAACCGGCGGCACTTCGGCACGCTGTATCCACGGCGGCGGCGCCTTCATCTGGCCGGTGATCCAGGACTATGCGTTCCTGGACCTCAAACCGCTTTCCATTGAAGCCAACCTCACCAACGCGCTGAGCCGGCAAAACATCCGTGTGGATGTTCCCTGCCGTTTTACCATTGCCGTATCGACCGATGCCGACAGCATGAACACCGCTGCGGAAAGGTTGCTGGGACTCAGTGCCGAGCAGATCCAGGAACTGGCAAAAGACATTCTCTTTGGGCAGTTGCGCCTCGTGATCGCCACCATGACCATTGAAGAGATCAACTCCGATCGCGATAAATTCCTGGAAAACATTTCGAAGAACATCGACAGCGAATTGAAAAAGATCGGCCTGAAACTGATCAACGTAAACGTAACCGATATCAAGGACGAATCGGGCTATATCGCCGCCCTGGGTAAGGAAGCTGCAGCCAAAGCCATCAACGAAGCCAAGATCAGCGTGGCCGAGCAGGAGAAGATCGGCGAAACCGGGAAGGCATTGGCCGACCGTGAAAAAGATACACAGATCGCCGAAACGCACCGCGACCGGGATGTGAAGATCGCTATCACGCAAAAGGACCGGGAGATCAGCATCGCCGCTGCCGTTAAGGATGAGTCCATCGGTAAAGCGGAAGCCCAGCGCGATACGCGGGTGAAAATTTCGGAGGCCAACGCCATTGCCATCCGGGGCGAAAACGAGGCCAAGATCGCCATCGCCAATTCGGAAGCCACGCGGCGCGAAAAAGAAGCCGAGTCGCTGCGCGTGGCTGTGAGCGCCGAAAAAGTGCAGCAGGCCATGGCCCTGGAAGCATCTTATGTGGCGGAACAGAAAGCCGAACTGGCGCGTTCCGAAAGAGAGCGTTCTACCCAGATCGCCAACGTGGTGATACCAGCCGAAATTGACAAACAAAGGGCCATCATCGAAGCACAGGCAGAGGCCGAAAGGATCAGGGAAAACGCAAAAGGCGAAGCCGACGCCATCTACGCAAAAATGGAAGCCGAAGCCAAGGGCCTTTTTGAAATCCTTACCAAACAGGCGCAGGGTTATGAGCAGGTGGTGAAAGCGGCAGGCGGCGATCCGTCAAAAGCTTTCCAGCTCCTGCTGATCGAAAAACTTCCCGAACTGGTGAAGATCCAGGTGGAAGCGGTGAAGAACATCAAGATCGATAAGATCACTGTATGGGATTCTGCCGGCCAATCCGAGAACGGCCAGTCTTCCACGGCCAATTTTGTATCGGGCATGATGAAAACCGTTCCGCCGCTGAACGACCTGTTCAATATGGCCGGCCTCAATCTTCCCCAATACCTGAAAGGAGAAGATGTGCCTGCGGCCAACGAAAAAGAACAGGGTTGATTAACTTTGGATCATGGACATCGAATCATTCCAGGCTTTTTGCCTCTCCCTGCCGGGAACGGAGGAAACATTTCCCTTCGGTCCCGATACCTTGGTGTATAAAATTAACGGTAAGGTGTATGCGCTGGCTGGCCTCGATGTCTTCGACGGTATCAACCTGAAATGCGACCCCGAACAGGCCCTGGAATTACGGGAAAGATATACCGCCGTGGAACCCGGCTATCACATGAACAAGAAACACTGGAACACCGTACGCCCCGGACCTTCCCTCCCCGACTCCCTCATTTACCAGTGGATCAGGGATTCTTATGAGCTCGTAAAAGACGGCGCAACGAAAAAGAAGAAGAAAGGTTAACAGATACCCCGCCGACGCGATAAACCGGTCAGTTCAACGCGCTTTCTACTTCGCTTATCCATTCCCGGTAGCAGGCAGCCTCTTCGCGGCAGGCCATGGCACAAAGCGCTTTCCATTCGGGCCAGCGCTGCTGCAGTTGCGCCTCCATGGATTCAAGGTGGTGCTGCTCTTCGGCAATGATATTGTTGACGCTGATGGGACTGTCCAGCGCACGCAACACGTCCTGGTAAACCGGATACAATTCATCGGCCCGCACTTCAATGGCATAGGTCACCAGCAGGTAGGCGGCATATTTCAGCGCATGTCCGCGGAACCCGTATTCTTCTTTCAGGTAGCGGCAAACGGAAACATCGATCCGGTGCAGGTAGCGGCTGCTGACCACCGGCGCCAGCAGGTAGGGCGATTCATACGTAGGACAATCGCCGCCTACCTTGTGCAGTTGCTTTTTGAGGTACCAGGCATGCCTGGCCTCTTCTGCAGCATGCTTCAGGATCTCTTCTTTCACAAATACCGGGTGTTCGCACTGCTTGATCTTTTTCGCGCCTGCATTTTCCAGCATCGACAGGGTATTCAGCCAGCGTGCATGCAGGGCAGGCTGCAATACAATGCGATGAATCATTTCTCTGAGCTCCATAGTACCGCAAATTAGACCCTGGAGCCAATATTTCAACATTTTTTGCTAATTTCTGTTGAAGCAATTACTAAAACCAATCACATGCAAGCAGCCAAAGGATATGCTGTTCACAACGAAAAAGACAGCCTCAAGCCCTGGGATTTTCAGCGCCGCGACCCGGGCCCGCACGATGTACAGATCCAGATCCTGTACTGCGGCGTATGCCACTCCGACATCCACCAGGTGCGGGGGGAATGGGGTAACTCAATGTACCCCATGGTGCCCGGGCACGAAATCGTGGGCCGCATCACCGCAGTGGGCGATCAGGTAAAAAAATTCAAACCGGGCGACCTGGCCGGTATCGGGTGCATGGTGGATTCCTGCCGCGAATGCAACAATTGCAAAAATGGTAAGGAACAATTCTGCGAAAGGGGAGAAACCGTGATGACCTACAATGGCCGGGAAAGAAAAACGGGTGAGATCACCTATGGCGGTTACTCCGATGTTATCCTCTGCGATGAAGCCTACGTGGTATCGGTATCCGACAAACTACCGCTGTCCGGTGTAGCCCCGCTCCTCTGCGCCGGCATCACTACCTATTCCCCGCTCAAAAAATGGAAAGTGGGCAAGGGACACAAACTCGCCGTACTGGGGCTCGGCGGACTGGGACATATGGCCGTTAAATTCGGCGTGGCCTTTGGCGCAGAAGTGACGGTGCTGAGCACTTCTCCCGGCAAAGAAGCCGATGCGAAAAAACTCGGCGCCCACAAATTCTGCAACACCAAAGATCCCGATGCAGTAAAAGGGCTCTCCAGCTATTTCGATTTCATCATCGATACGGTTTCGGCCCCGCACAACTACGATATGTACCTCAATATGCTGCACACCAACGGCGTAATGATCTGCGTGGGCGTTCCGCCACAGCCCATACAGATCACGCCCTTCCTCCTGCTCGGCAACAACCGCGCCCTCGCCGGTTCCATGATTGGCGGTATCGAAGAAACCCAGGAAATGCTCGACTTCTGCGCAGCCAATAACATTGTATCGGAAGTGGAAGTGATCGATATCAGCTATGTGAATGAGGCCTACGACAGGGTGATGAAAAGCGATGTGAAATACCGTTTTGTGATTGACCTGCAAACACTAGCCCGCTAAATACCCCTGCAACTGCAGGAGGCAGGCCTGGAGGCTGTCTTTCCAGGGAAGGATCGGAAGGTGGAATACCCTTTCGATCTTTTTTTTGCTGAACACGCTGTAGGCGGGCCTTTGCGCCGGCGTGGGATAAGCGCTGGTGGGAATCGGTTCCACCACGCATTTGCTGCCACTCATTTCAGCGATGGCCACCGCGAAATCGTACCAGGAAATGGCGCCCTCGTTGGCATAGTGATAGATGCCTGCGGGGTTTTCTTCGAAATCCTTTTCTTCCAGTTGCACCGTCATTTCCAGCAGGGCTTTGGCAAGGTCGGCAGCATAAGTGGGTGAGCCGAACTGGTCGTTCACCACGCCGATCGTTTCGCGCTGGGCCATCAGGCGCAGCATGGTCTTGACAAAATTTTTTCCGAAAGAAGAATAAACCCAGGAAGTGCGGATGATAATGGTGCTGCGCGATTTTTCCATCGCCTGCAATTCGCCTTCCCATTTCGACTGCCCGTAAACGCCCAGCGGACGTGGCTGCGCATCTTCCCCGATGGGCGCCGATGCGCTTCCATCAAACACGTAATCGGTAGATACCTGCAGCAACTGGCAACCCAGCACATCTGCAGCCCGGGCGATATAGCCAACCGCTTTCGCATTTACGGCGAAAGCAGCATCCGGCTCTGTTTCTGCCTTATCCACAGCAGTGTAGGCAGCAGCATTGATGCAATACTGCGGGCGGTGTTGCATAAAGAAGGCATTCACCTCCGCCTCACTGGTTATATCCAGTTGCTGGCTGTCTGTAAACAGAAAATTGAATTGCGGGTAAAGCGGTGCAAGCACCTGCAGCTCACTGCCCAACTGCCCCTGCGATCCGGTGACCAGGATGGTTGCCATAGCTTAAAAGTCGAATTGATGGTTGCCTGCCGTAAACACAGGATAGGCCTTATCCTTGGGCGACAGGATCATTTTGTCTGCCGGTATTTTCCAGTCGATGCCCAGGGCCGGATCGTTAAACAAAACCCCGCCCTCGCTCTGTGGATGGTACAACCTGTCCACTTTATAAAATACTTCCGCCGTTTCGCTGAGTACCGAATAGCCATGCGCAAAACCCGCCGGTATCAGCAATTGCAGCTTATTGGCGGCAGACAGCTCAATGCTGAACGCTTTTCCATAGGTGGGTGATCCCTTCCTGCAATCCACTACCACGTCCAGGATATTACCCTCAAGCGCCCGGATCAGTTTTGTTTGTGCATGGGGTTCAGCCTGGTAGTGCAAGCCGCGCACCACTCCATAGCAGGACCGCGCCTGGTTGTCCTGCACAAACGCATATGCCTGCCCGTTAGCTTCGAAGCTGCGCGCACTGTATGATTCAAAAAAATAACCCCGCTCGTCTCCGAAAACCTTTGGTTCATATACCAGCAGCCCGGGAAATCCTGTTTCCGTAAAACCCATATCAGCGCTTGTCGTATTGTAACTCGTAATATTGTTGATAGGCACCACTGGTTACATGTGTTATCCATTCACTGTTGGAAAGGTACCAGTCCACCGTTTTTTCCAGCCCCTCTTCAAACTGGAGGGAAGGCTTCCAGCCCAGTTCGGTATTGAGTTTGGTGGCATCGATGGCATACCGCAGGTCGTGCCCGGGGCGGTCGGTCACATAAGTGATCAGTGACGCGGAACTGCCGGCCGGGCGGCCCAGTTTCCTGTCCATGATATTACAAAGCAGGTGCACCAGGTCAATGTTTTTCCATTCATTAAAACCACCCACATTGTATTTCTCACCAATGCGGCCTTTGTGATAAATCAGGTCGATGGCGGCTGCATGGTCTTCCACAAAAAGCCAGTCGCGCACATTTTCGCCTTTTCCATACACCGGCAGGTGCTTGTGATGAATGATGTTGTTGATCATGAGCGGGATCAGCTTCTCGGGAAAATGATAGGAGCCGTAGTTGTTGGAGCAGTTGCTCATCACCACCGGCAGGTGATAGGTATGGTACCAGGCCATTACAAAATGATCGGAAGAAGCTTTGGAAGCGGAATAGGGCGAACGCGGATCGTAGGCCGTTTCTTCGGTGAAGAAGCCGGTGTCGCCCAGCGAGCCATACACTTCGTCCGTCGACACATGGTAAAAACGCTTGCCTTCCATGTCGTTGCCCCAGCATTTCCGGGCAGCGTGCAACAGATTGGCCGTACCCAGTACATTGGTCTTGACGAACTGCAGCGGGTCCAGGATGCTGCGGTCCACATGGCTCTCTGCGGCCAGGTGGATCACACCATCGGGACGATAATGTTCAAAGAGGCCGTGGATCCTGCTCTCATCTGTTATATCAGCTTTCTCAAAAACATAGTTCGGCGCTTTCTCAATGTCTTTGAGGTTTTCAAGGTTTCCCGCATAGGTCAGTGCATCGAGGTTCACGATGCGGTGCGTCGGATATTTTTTTACAAACAGGCGCACCACGTGGGAGCCGATGAACCCGGCCCCGCCCGTGATGAACAGTGTTTTTGAAAATGTAGTCATGATTATAAACTCCAATAAGTTCTGGAGTGAATCTTGTTTTTATAAATTCCTTTGAGGTCCACTACCACGCCTTTCTCACTGGTGATGCCGGCAAAATAAGCATCGTCGTGTTCCAGGTAAGGCGCGTGCGGAACGGTCACAATTACGGCATCGTAATCCTTGCCGCTGTTGCGCACCAGGTTCAGCCCGTACTCCTCTTTCACTTCGCCGCGCTCTGCATAGGGATCTTCCACATCTACCGTGATATTAAACGCCAGCAGTTCTTCCACCGTATCTACAATTTTGGAGTTGCGGATATCACTCACGTTTTCCTTAAAGGTCACGCCTTTTACCAGCACGCGGGGATTGTCAGAAATCCTTACCACATGTTTGATGATTTTACGGGCCAGGTATTTCGCCATATCGTCGTTGATATAACGGCTGGCTGCAATAACGCGGCTCTGGTAGCCAATGGAAGCTGCTTTATGGGTAAGATAATAAGGATCCACGCCAATACAATGTCCCCCCACCAGGCCCGGCTGGAATTTCAGAAAATTCCATTTGGTGCCGGCAGCTTCAATAACATCGTAGGTATTGATACCGATGCGGTCGAAGATCAGGGAAAGCTCATTCATCAGGGCGATGTTCATATCGCGCTGGGTATTCTCCACAATTTTGCTGGCTTCCGCCACTTTAATGGAAGGCGCCCGGTGCACGCCGGCGTCCACCACCAGCTCATAGGTTTTAGCTATTTCTTCCATCGCTTCTTCATCGCTGCCCGATGCCACTTTCACTACCGTGCGAAGGGTATTCTTTTTGTCGCCCGGGTTGATCCGCTCAGGAGAATAACCCAGCTTAAAATCCTTGCCCAGCTTGAGCCCCGACACCTTTTCGAGTACCGGCAGGCAGTCGTCTTCCGTACAACCCGGGTAGGTGGTGGATTCATACACCACGTAATCACCTTTTTTCAACACCTTACCTACCGTTGTGGAAGCGCCCACCAGCGGTTTCAGGTCGGGTACATTGTATTTGTCCACCGGGGTAGGTACGGCCACTATGTAGAATTTCGCCTTACGCAATTCTTCCAGGTCATCGGTAAAGAAAATGTCGCGATCCCTGAATTCCTCGTGCCCCACTTCCTTGCTGGGATCAATGCCATTTCGCATCATATCTACCCGGCGGGCATTGATATCAAAGCCGATCACAGAAATCTTCCGCGCAAATTCCAATGCCAGTGGCAGTCCCACATAACCCAGCCCTATAACGGCGAGTTTTTCCTTCTTATCTAATAAGTCCTGGTAAATTTTCATTAGTGTAAGCTTTTAAATTCCTTTGGTTGTTTGGTGAGTTCTTCTTTCGGCAGGGATCTAAAATACTCATAAGTGATCCGGACACCTTCTGCACGTGATACAGTAGGTTCCCAGCCCAATATTTCCCGGGCTTTGGTGATATCGGGTTTTCTTTGCTTCGGATCGTCCTTGGGCAAAGGCTTGTACACGATCTTTTGTTCCGTTCCCGTGAGGCGGATGATTTCTTCTGCAAAATCCTTCAGCGAAATTTCATCGGGGTTGCCAATGTTTACCGGGTATGCATAGTCGCTCCTTAGCAACCGGTAGATGCCCTCCACCAGGTCGTCCACATAACAGAAGGAACGGGTTTGCGAGCCGTCGCCAAACACGGTGAGGTCTTCGCCGCGCAAAGCCTGGCCAATGAATGCAGGCAGCGCACGCCCGTCGTTCAGGCGCATGCGCGGACCATAGGTATTGAAGATGCGTATGATCCTTGTTTCCACCTGGTGAAAAGTATGATAGGCCATGGTGATGGATTCCATGAAGCGCTTGGCTTCATCGTACACGCCCCGCGGGCCCACCGGGTTTACATTGCCCCAGTAGTCTTCGGTCTGCGGATGCACCAGCGGATCGCCGTACACTTCCGAAGTGGAAGCAACCAGGATGCGCGCTTTTTTCGCCTTCGCCAGCCCCAGGCAATTGTGTGTGCCCAGCGCTCCCACTTTCAGGGTTTGAATGGGGATCTTCAGGTAATCAATGGGACTGGCAGGAGAAGCGAAATGAAGGATATAATCGAGTTCACCGGGCACGTGGATGAACTTGCTGACATCGTGGTGATAAAACTCAAATTGTTCCAGGCGGAAGAGGTGCTCTATGTTACGCAGGTCGCCCGTGATCAGGTTATCCATTCCAATTACGTGGTACCCTTCCCTGATAAAACGGTCGCAGAGATGTGAACCCAGGAAACCGGCAGCACCGGTAATTAATATTCTTTTAGCCGCCATGTTTTAGTTTTTAGATGGAACAACAGGCTTGCGGCCAATGCTTTCGTAATGAAATCCCAGTTCGGCAATGGCACGCGTATCAAAAAGGTTCCGGCCATCAAAAATGGTCTTTTGCCGCAGGTTGGTAACGATCTTCAAAAAATCGGGCGTCCGGAATTCGTTCCACTCCGTAGCGATGATCAGCGCATCGGCGCCTACCAGGGCCTCGTATTGGTTGGCCGCAAACTGGATGCTATCGCCCAAAAGGGTTTTCACATTCTTCATGGCTTCCGGGTCAAAGGCAGAAACGGTAGCGCCTGCCTGCAGCAGCTCCTGTATGATATAGAGAGCCGGGGCTTCGCGGATATCGTCGGTATTGGGTTTGAACGCCAGTCCCCACAAAGCGAAATGTTTTCCTTTCAGGTCGCCGTTAAAGTATCTCACGATCTTCGGAACAAGGTGGAGTTTCTGTTTTTCGTTTACTTCCATTACGGCATTTAGTATCCTGAAATCGTATTTTACTTCTCCCGATGATTTTACGAGGGCCTGCACGTCCTTGGGAAAACAGGAACCGCCGTAACCAATTCCGGGGAAGAGAAAACGCTTGCCAATGCGGTCGTCGCTGCCGATACCGAGGCGCACCATATCCACATCCGCATCGAGGCGTTCACAAAGCTGCGCCACTTCGTTCATGAAAGATATTTTGGTGGCCAGGAAGGAATTTGCAGCATATTTGGTGAGCTCGGCCGAACGTTCATCCATGTATATAACGGGATTGCCTGACCGAACAAAAGGAGCATAGAGCTCGCCCATCAGCTTCCGCGCACGATCGCTGCTGGTTCCTATCACTACCCGGTCGGGTTTCATGAAATCATCTACAGCAACACCTTCCCGCAGGAACTCCGGATTGGATACCACGTCGAATTCTACTTTGCTGTTTTTGGCAACTGCTTGTCTTACTTTTTCCGCCGTACCTACAGGCACCGTGCTCTTGTCCACCAGCACTTTGTAGTCGGTCAGCAGCTTACCGATCTCTTCCGCCACACCCAGCACATATTTGAGGTCTGCGGAACCGTCCTCTCCCGGAGGAGTGGGGAGCGCGAGAAAAACGATCTCTGCTTCTTTGATGCCTTCAGCCAGATTGGTAGTAAAAGCAAGACGGCCTTCTTTCAGGTTGCGGAGAAAGAGTTTTTCCAGTCCCGGTTCATAAATGGTGATCTCTCCATTGGAAAGACTTTCTACTTTCTTACTGTCTATATCCACGCAGGTTACCTGGTTCCCGGTCTCTGCAAAACAGGTTCCGGTTACGAGGCCTACGTATCCTGTTCCAACAACTGCAATTTTCATAGTACTCTTTAATGGTAATTGTGGTTATACAAATTTTAATACCGCTTCGGTAATGTGGGTAAGCTGCTCCTGGTCCAGTTCCGTGTGCATGGGCAGGGAGATCACCCTGCTGGTCAGCCAGTCGGTAACCGGAAGGCGGGTGTTTTCTGTACCAAAGGCTGCGAACATTTTCTGACGGTGTGCCGGCACCGGGTAGTAAATCATGGACGGAATCCCTTCCCCCGCGAGGAACTGGTTCAGCCCATCGCGGTCCACGCCCTCCAACTGAAGGGTATACTGGTGGAACACATGTTTATTGTTCTTATCGCGAAAGGGAACCTTAATCTTTGGATGGTCCTTAAATGCATTGTCGTAAAAGTCGGCCGCGGCCCGGCGGGCGTCGATATAGGCATCCAGTCTCGGCAGCTTTACATTGAGCACAGCAGCCTGGATGCTGTCGAGCCGGCTGTTGCAGCCAACCATATCGTGGTAGTAGCGAACCGACTGGCCATGATTGGCGATCATGCGCATGCGGTTGGCCAGGGTTTCATCGTTGGTGCAAATGGCGCCGCCATCGCCATAACAGCCCAGGTTTTTGGACGGGAAAAAAGAAGTACATCCGATGGTGCCGATGGTGCCGGTTTTTTGCCTGCGGCCATCGCTGAAATAAAAATCGCTGCCGATCGCCTGGGCATTGTCTTCCACCACCGGGATCCCATGGCGGTTGGCAATTTCCATGATGGCTTCCATGTCGCAGGACTGCCCATAAAGATGTACGGGGACGATCGCTTTGGTGCGCGGTGTGATGGCTTTTTCGAGGGCCGCGGGATCCATGCAGAAGGTCTGCGGGTCCACGTCCACGAATACGGGCTTCAGTTTGAGCAGCGCCACCACTTCGGTGGTGGCTATATAGGTGAAAGAAGGCGTGATCACTTCATCGCCAGGCTGCAGGTCCAGCGCCATCATGGCGATCTGCAGGGCATCGGTGCCGTTGGCGCAGGGGATCACGTATTTCGCACCAAGATAAGCAGCCAGGCTGGCGGAAAAATCCTGCACGGCCTTGCCATTGATGAAAGCAGCCGCATCGATCACTTCGTGAATGGCCCTGTCCACTTCCTCTTTTATATGAAGGTACTGTTGCTTCAAATCAACCATTTGGATCGCGCGCATAGTCATTCCTGCTTTAAAATGGGCACAAAAATAGCAAAATATAGGTAGGGTGAAAGTTTGAATTTAGTTTTGCGCCACAGCAATCTCTTGATTCCGTGAGTCTTTTATTGTATAATATTTTTCTTTTTCTCTATGGAAGGGGCATCCGCCTGGCTGCCCTCTTTAACGAAAAAGCCCGTTTGTGGGTAGAGGGCCGCAGGAACTGGCAGGAGCAACTGCGGGCCGCAATGGCACAGGAACCGGGCCGTCCCACGGTTTGGATGCACAGCGCCTCCCTGGGCGAATTTGAACAGGGTCGCCCGCTGCTGGAGTATATCCGGAAGACCTACCCGCAGTACCGCATCCTGGTGAGTTTTTTCTCCCCCTCCGGCTATACCATCCGGAAAGACTGGCCGGGGGCAGATATCGTGACCTACCTTCCGCTCGACAATTACCGCCATGCCCGGAGCTTCGTGGAGATCGTACAACCCGCGCTGGTACTGTGGGTACGCTACGATTTCTGGTATTATACGCTCAACCGCCTGCAAAAAAACAAGACGCCGGTGATCCTGGTATCGGGACATTTCAGGGCCTCGCAGCCCTTTTTCAAATGGTACGGGAACCTGCACCGCCATATGCTCCATTGTTTCCGGATGCTCTTTGTCCAGGACGCCTCGTCGGTGGATCTGTTGCGTACCGCCGGCATCAGCAACGTACAGGTAAGCGGCGATACCAGGTTCGATAGGGTTTCGGCTCTGAAGGCAGATGGCAAAACCCTGCCCGCCGTGGAAGCTTTCATTCGTCAGAAACCCGTACTGGTAGCGGGTTCCACCTGGCAGGAAGACGAAGAGGAGCTCGACCACTACGCCAACACCCATCCGGAAATCTGTTTCATACTGGCGCCGCACGAGATCAGCGAAGCGCACCTGGTAGAAATTGAGAAATTATTCACCGGCACCATTCGCTATTCAGTGTGGGAAAAAGAATACCGGGAGGGAAAACAAGCCGGTCCGCAGCACGTGCTGATCATCGATAATATTGGCATGCTGGCCTATCTCTACCGTTATGCCCGGGTAGCTTTTGTAGGAGGAGGGTTTGGAGACGATGGCCTGCACAATATCCTGGAGCCGGCGGCCTGGGGGGTACCGGTGGTTTTTGGTCCCGAAACGGATGGCTATCCCGAAGCGCCGGCGCTGATCGATGCCGGTGGGGCCTTCGCCGTGGACCACGCGCTGGAGCTGGAAAAATGCCTCGACCGCCTGTTTACCGACGAGGGTCTGCAATCCGCAGCGGCCACCGCAGCCGGTAAATTTGTAGCGGCGCAAAAAGGTGCAACGGAAACGATCCTGCATTATTTGGAAGAGAACCGCCTTCTTACCAATTGAAGGAAATGACGCACGGTTTCCTTGCTGTCGTCCCAGCCCAGCTTGAGTTTCAGCTCTCTTTCCATCCAGAATTCGGCTTCCTGTAAAACGTTGAAGGAATTGATGGTTTTGATGCTGCGTTCGTACATCACTTCGTCGCCCCGGAACAGTTCGTTCACAAAAACAAAGCGGTCGTTCACGCCGATGGCCTTTTTCAGGTCGCGCACCGGCTCGCGGGTGAGCACTTCGGCCACTTCCACGGAAGCCTGTTTGAGCTTATCGTTGAGGCTGGGACTGCCCTGCAGGTGCAACACTTCGTTCAGTTCACGGAATTCTTTCTGGTGGGCCAGGGTGGGGATTTCCTGCATGAGGGAATGCAGCCAGTCGGTTTGCTGGGGAAGGACTTCTGCCGGTTTCTCTTTGGCAGCGACTTCTTCTTTTTCCCTGGCGGGCTCGGTGGGTTCCTCCTCCGGTTCGGCGCTGGCAACAGGAATCACTACGGGCCGGGGGGCGCCTGCCGGCATCACCACCGCCACTTTTCTTCCCGGGGTAACGGGCGGTGCAACGGGCGGCTGCGCATCCGGAAGGCCGGAGAGCGTTTCCTGGATAGCTCTCACGGTGGCCAGCAGGGTTTGGGTATCGGCGGCCTGCAGTAATTGCTGCTGCAGTTGGTCTACCAGCGCTTTTACACTTTCCATGCGATATGGTACTTTTGGGTCAGTATTGGATTTCATAAAGTTATAACAAAAACAATTGCTTAAAACCCATCTTAGCATATGTTTATAGAACCACACCTGAGGGGCGGGCGCCAGGGCTGGATCGAGGTGATCTGCGGATCCATGTTCTCGGGAAAAACCGAAGAACTGATCCGCCGGCTGCGGCGCGCAAAAATTGCCAACCTCAAAGTGGAAATCTTTAAACCTGCGATCGACACCCGCTACGATGCCGAAAAGATCGTATCCCACGATGAATCTGCCATACCCTCCACGCCCATCGAAAACTCGCAAACCATGCTGCTGCTGGCCAGTGATGTAGACGTGGTGGGCATTGACGAAGCCCAGTTTTTCGACGACCAGTTGCCGGCTGTTTGTGATCAGTTGGCGGCCCAGGGCATCCGGGTCATTGTAGCCGGGCTGGATATGGACTACCTTGGCCGGCCCTTCGGGCAAATGCCCTACCTGCTGGCCAAAGCCGATTATATCACCAAGTTGCATGCCATTTGCGTAAAATGTGGAAATATCGCCAGTTACAGCTACCGGAAAGTGACGTCAAATGGGCAGCTCCTGCTCGGTGAAATGGATTCCTATGAACCGCGCTGCCGCAAATGCTTCCACGAAAAAGATTAAACCTAATTTCGTTTTCTTGAAACAGATCATCGCACTGCTGAAAAAAGACCTCCTGCTCGAATTCCGACAGCAGTACAGCTTTTATGGCGTGCTGCTCTATGTGGCCAGTACCATTTTTGTATTGTACCTCGCCATGGGGCAACCCGAAGACACTGTGTGGAACGGGCTTTTCTGGATGATCCAGTTATTTGTATGCGTGAATGGCGTGGCCAAAAGCTTCCTGCAGGAAAACCGGGGCCGCATGCTCTATTACTATTCGCTGGCGGGTGCCCGCCCTTTCATTCTCTCCAAACTGCTTTTTAATATCTTATTAATGGCGCTGATGAGCCTGGGCTCCTGGGCCCTTTTCAGCCTCCTGCTGGGCTCGCCGGTGCAGAACGGTCTCCGCTTCCTGGGCATTGCCCTTTTCGGTGGCTTCGGGCTCAGCCTGGTCTTCACTTTTTTGAGCGCCATCGCTGCAAGAGCCCAGCAAAACGCTGCCCTGATGGCCATTTTGGGATTTCCCCTCGTCATTACCCAGGTGCTGTTGCTGATGAAGCTGGCCAACACGGCTTTCAGCCAGGTGGTGCAGGGCGGCCTGCTGCAAATGGTGGGCCTCCTCGCAGGGCTCGATCTGCTGATCGTTATTCTTGCCCTTATCCTATTTCCCTTCCTTTGGAAGGATTGATCAGGAGTTTCCCCTAATTTTGCCCCACTTATTTCTTGCTATGCGCCTATCTTGGTGGAAAATACTCTGCATTGCCCAATTGCTCATTCTCTGTGTAGTGGGGCTGATGGGAGGTGTGCCGGCCAAACCCATCCTCAACGAAACCATTCGGAACCTCTATTTCCATGTAGCCATGTGGTTTGGTATGATGACCTTTTTCACGGTCTCCCTTGTGTACGCCATCCGCTACCTGCGCACCGGCGATATACGGTACGACCTCTATTCGGTGGAATACGCCAACTCGGGTATCCTTTTCGCGCTGCTGGGACTCACCACCGGCATGATCTGGGCCAACTATACCTGGGGCAAGGCCTGGAGCAACGATCCCAAACAAATCGGAGCCGCCATCGCCATTTTAATTTACATCGCCTTCCTCGTTCTCAGGGGTTCCCTCACCGACCTCGATAAAAGGGCCCGCATCAGCGCCGTATACAACGTGTTCGCTTATTTTATGCTGATCCCTACGATCTGGGTGATCCCCCGCCTGCTCGAAAGCCTGCATCCCGGCGGAATGGGAAACCCCGCGCTCAATACCAACGACATCGATGGCCGCATGCGCTGGGTGTTCTGGTTCCTTGCCGTTCCCGGCTGGACCCTGCTGGGCGTATGGATCACCTCGCTGCGTATACGGCTCCGTCTCCTCGAAGAAAAAAAACTCCAACATGCGTAAGCTTTTTTCCCTTTTGCCTGTTATCCTTTTCATATTGATCCCGGCTGGTTACGTGCTGGCACAAACGCCGGGGGATAACGATGCCGTTCAGATGGCCGACGGACTAAGATCCAACGGAAAGATCTGGGTGGTGGTAGCTGTATTCCTCCTGATCGTGGCCGGCCTCGTCGCTTACCTGGTCAGGCTCGATGGAAAGATCCGCCGCCTGGAGAACAAATGATTCCCGCGCACGATAGCTTAAACACATATAAAAAACAATTTTCAAAAACTAGTAACATGTCTTCACAGCAAGAGTACAGCTTCTTTGGAGCAGTAGAGCAGAGTTTTGACAAGGCAGCCAGGTTTACAAACTGGGACCCGGGAATCCTGGAACAGATCAAACAATGTAACTCCGTGTATCGTATGCACTTCCCCGTTAAAATCGGTGATAAGATCGAAGTGATCAAAGCATACCGCGTACAGCACTCGCATCACAAAACACCCTGTAAGGGCGGTATCCGTTTCGCCACCACGGTAAACCTCGACGAAGTGATGGCGCTGGCCGCACTCATGACTTACAAATGCGCCATTGTGAATGTGCCTTTTGGCGGCGCCAAGGGTGGCATCAACATTGATCCCAAAAAGTATTCGGCCTACGACCTGGAGAAAGTTACCCGCCGTTATACCCATGAGCTGATCAAGAAAAACTTCATCGGCCCGGGCACCGACGTACCGGCTCCCGACTATGGTACCGGCGAACGCGAAATGGCCTGGATCCTCGATACCTACCTGAGCATGCGCCCGGGCGAAATAGATGCCCTCGGCTGCGTAACCGGCAAACCCGTAACACAGGGCGGCGTTCGCGGCCGGCGCGAAGCCACCGGCCTCGGTGTTTTTTATGGCATCCGGGAAGTATGCTCCATGCCCGAAGTAATGAAAAAACTGGAACTGGAACCCGGCGTTGTGAACAAAACGGTTGTAGTGCAGGGCCTGGGTAACGTGGGTTATCATGCCGCTAAATTCTTCCGCGAAGGCGGCGCCAAAGTGGTTGCCATCGCAGAATACGAAGGCGCTATCCACAACCCCGCCGGACTCAACGAAGAAGAAGTTTTCCAGCACCGCAAAAAAACCGGTTCCATCCTGAATTTCCCCGGCGCCACCAACCTGGCAGGCAGCGACGATGCGCTGGAACTGGCATGTGATATCCTGATCCCCGCAGCCCTCGAAAACGTGATCAACGGAGAAAACGCACCGCGGATAAAAGCGAAGATCATAGGAGAAGCCGCCAACGGTCCTTTGACACCCGAGGCCGACGAAGTATTCGTGAAAAAAGGCATCCTGGTGGTTCCCGATATGTACCTGAACGCAGGTGGTGTAACGGTTTCCTATTTCGAATGGCTGAAAAACCTGAGCCATGTGCGCTACGGCCGCATGGAAAAACGTTTCACCGAAAACCAGAATAAGAACATCATCCAGCAGATCGAAACGCTTACCGGTAAGGAAGTGAACGCTTCCCAGAAAGCCATGATCGAACACGGAGCCGATGAAGTAGACCTGGTGTATTCCGGCCTCGAAGAAACAATGATCACCGCTACCCGCGAGATCATGGATTGCTGGAAGAACAATCCTTCTATTCCCGATATGCGCACGGCAGCCTATGTAGTAGCTATCAACAAGGTTGCCACCAGCTATAATGAACTCGGTATTTTCCCATAAGAAGAAACCTGGCTGAACATAGAATGCCGCTCCCCGTGAGCGGCATTTTTTTTGCCGCCGCCTAAAGCTGCTCTTCCCAGTGTGGCAGGTCTTCCATCGCCACCAGTCCCTCGCTCTTTCTTGCAAAAAAATAATGTTGCCCGCCATTGGATACCGCAAGAAAAGAAACGGGCACGGCCATATTGTACCCGAGCAACTGGTGTACCGTGGCATCGCTGAGCGGAATGGTATTGCTTTTACACTCCACCATCAGCCAGGGCTGGTGGGCGCTGTTGTACACCAGTATGTCGAACCGCTTCGTAAGCTCACCCAAACGGATGGCCTTCTCCACGGCAATGAAAGCAGCAGGATAGTTTTTCTGGCGCGTCATATAGTGCAGAAAATGCTGCCGCACCCATTCTTCCGGTGTTAGCACCACCCAACGGCGGCGCAGTTCATCGAAGATCTGGCGCCGCCCCTGCTGCATGCGCATGCGGAAGGGATAGTCGGGAAATACCAGGGATGCCATCCAACAAATCTATAATAGTTTTACCTTGGGAATATGAAAACCAAGGAAGAGATCGTACAAAACTGGTTGCCCCGCTACACCGGACAGCCCATTGAAAGTTTCGGCAAATACATCCTCCTGACCAATTTCAGCAACTACGTGGATCTCTTCGCACAATGGAATGGCGTAGACGTGGGAGGCATCGGCAAACCTATGCAATGCGCCACCGCAGAAGACATCAGCATCATCAATTTCGGAATGGGAAGTCCCACCGCGGCAACGGTGATGGACCTGCTCTCGGCCATCGAACCAAAAGCGGTACTCTTCCTGGGCAAATGCGGCGGACTGAAAAAAAGGAATAAGGTAGGCGATCTCATCTTACCCATCGCGGCCATACGCGGCGAAGGCACCAGCAATGACTATTTTCCGCCGGAAGTCCCTGCCCTGCCCGCCTTCGCCTTGCAAAAAGCAGTGTCTACTACCATCCGCGACAATGGCGTGGACTACTGGACCGGCACCGTTTATACCACCAACCGCAGGGTATGGGAGCACGACGAAGTGTTCAAGGAATACCTGCAGAAGATCCGCGCTTATGCCATTGATATGGAAACCGCTACCATTTTTTCCGTTGGATTTTACAACAAGATCCCCACTGGCGCATTGCTGCTCGTAAGCGATTCCCCCATGATCCCCGAAGGCGTCAAAACGGAAGAAAGCGATAAGAAAGTAACCAACGAATTTGTGGAACGGCATATCCGCATCGGCATTGAATCGCTGAAACAACTGATCAACGACGGACTAACGGTAAGGCACCTACGTTTTTAACCAGTAACAAGCATATGAAAAAAATCATCCTGCTCCTCTTTGCACCCCTCCTGTTTGCCTGCAAAACGGGCCAGTCCTCTGCAAGCAAAACCCTTACGGGCCGGCTGGTAATAAAGGAAAACTGCAACCATTATGTAGTGAGCCTCGAAAGCGGCCAGCTCGATACCAGCAGGATCGCCGCTACCTGGAAGGATGAGAAACGCAATACCAGTTTCACCAATGTTTTTACCGTGGCCAGTTCCTGCAGTTTCGGGCAGGCAGGCCTTAACGAAGGCGATCTTTTCAGCTTTGAGGTCAGCGACGGCCCGCCGGAAGCCTGCGCGGTTTGCCTGATGTTCTATCCAACGCCCGACAAAAAACTGGCCATCAAAAACATCAAGAAGATCAGTCCCTGATGGGTTTCCCGCTCTTATCGGTCGAGGGACTGCAGGTAGCTTTTGAAACGGCAGGTGAATTGCACACGGCTGTACAGGACATTTCGTTTACCCTTGACCGTGGGGAAGTGATTGCCCTGGTGGGAGAATCGGGATCCGGCAAATCGGTCACCGCCATGAGCCTGCTGCAGTTGCTGCCCCCCGCCACAAAATACCCCTCGGGCGCCATCTGGTTTTCCGCCGACGGCCGGCAAAGGACCAACCTGCTAACCGCTGGCGAAGACGCGCTGCGCTCGCTCCGCGGCGCCGCCATCGCCATGGTCTTCCAGGAGCCGATGAGCGCACTTAACCCTGTTTTCACCTGCGGCAGCCAGGTGGCGGAATCCCTTCGCCAGCACCGGCGCATCAGCCGCAGGGAAGCTAAAAAAACGGCCATCTCCCTTTTTGAAAAAGTGCAGCTTCCCGATCCTGCGGCTATCTATGACCGTTACCCGCACGAACTCAGCGGCGGGCAAAAACAAAGGGTGATGATCGCCATGGCCATCAGTTGCAAACCAGCCCTCCTGGTGGCCGACGAGCCCACCACGGCGCTGGACGTTACCGTGCAGCAACACATCCTGCAACTGCTGGCCGGCCTGCAGCAGGAATCGCAGATGGGTATGTTGTTCATCACCCACGACCTGGCCCTGGTGCGGCAAATAGCGCAAAAAGTGGTGGTGATGTACCGGGGCCGGGTAGTGGAAGCCGGCCCGGTGGAAGCGGTTTTCACCGCGCCCCGCCATCCCTATACCAGGGCCCTGCTGGCCTGTCGCCCGGCCCTGCACCCCCGCGGTGTGCCCCTGCCGGTGGTAAGCGATTTCTGGGACGGGCAGCAGGAGGTGTCGAACCCCGCTCCAGCGAGGCCATACGAAATGCCGGCACAACCACTGCCGGCCTCAACGCAGCCTCCCGCCAGCCATTCCGTCCGGTCCAGCCAGCCCCCGGCTCTCCTGCAGGTGGAAAATCTCAGCGTATGGTACCCCACCCACCGCAACTGGCTCGGCAAACCCACCAGCCATTTTAAGGCGGTGCAAAACATCAGCTTCAACGTCCTCGAAGGGGAAACCCTGGGAATAGTCGGCGAATCGGGCTCCGGCAAAACCAGCCTGGGCAGGGCCCTGCTGCGCCTGGCGCCCCTGCGGGAAGGCAAAATCCTGTACAAAAACCAGGACCTGGCCTTACTCAGCCGGAAAAACATGCTGCCGCTGCGGCGGGAAATGCAACTGGTTTTCCAGGATCCCTACGCCTCCCTCAACCCCCGGATGCAGGTGGGGAGGGCCATTCGCGAGCCGCTCAACTGGCATCTCCACCAGGCCGCGCCCGGCGCCCATCACCGGAAAGTGCAGGAACTTTTGCAGGCGGTTAACCTGCCTGCCGACGCTGCGCAGCGCTATCCGCATGCTTTCAGCGGGGGACAAAGACAAAGGATCGGCATCGCCCGCGCCCTCGCACTGGGACCGGGTTTCATTGTGTTCGACGAAAGCGTCAGCGCCCTGGATGTGAGCGTCCAGGCACAGGTGCTGAACCTGATCAACCGGCTGAAAAAGGAATACGGGTTCACGGCCCTCTTCATTTCCCACGACCTCCACGTGGTGCGCTATATCAGCGACCGCATCCTGGTACTGGAAAAAGGCCGGATCGCGGAGATCGGTCCCGCCGAAAAGGTTTTCACCCGGCCCGAAGCGGCTTATACCCGGAAATTGCTGGCAGCCATTCCGGAAAATTCTTTACCTTCGCGTGCTTTGAACATCAAGCCGTAACTTGAATCAATAATACATGAAGTTATCCCAGTTTAAGTTTGACCTACCCCTGAACCTGATCGCCCAGCACCCTACCAAGAAAAGAGAAGACAGTCGCATGATGGTGGTGCACCGTAAAACCGGGCAGATTGAAAACAAGAATTTCCGCGATATTCTCGACTATTTCGACGACAAAGACGTATTCGTAGTAAATAATACCAAGGTCTTCCCCGCGCGTATGTATGGCCGTAAGGAAAAAACAGGCGCCAAGATCGAAGTATTTCTTCTCCGCGAACTCAATAAACCCAACCGCCTTTGGGACGTGATCGTAGATCCCGCCCGTAAGATCCGCGTGGGCAACAAATTGTATTTCGGTGAGAACGACGAACTGGTGGCAGAAGTGATCGACAACACCACCAGCCGCGGGCGCACCATCCGTTTCCTCTGGGAGGGAACCGATGCCGAGTTCCGTGCCATGCTCGAATTCCTCGGCGAAACGCCGCTTCCCAAATACATCAAACGCAAGCCCGACGAAGAAGACAAAGAGCGTTACCAAACCGTGTACGCCAAACACGAGGGTGCAGTGGCCGCCCCCACGGCAGGCCTCCACTTCAGCCGCGAACTGATCAAGCGACTTGAGATCAAAGGCATCCGCTTTGCCGAAGTCACCCTGCACACCGGCCTCGGAACCTTCCGCCCCATTGAAGTGGAAGACCTCTCCAAACACAAGATGGATGCAGAATACTACCGCATCGATGAAAACGCCTGCAGTATCGTGAACAAGGCCAAGAGCACAGGTCACCGCATCTGTTCCATTGGCACCACCACCATGCGCGCCATCGAATCTTCCTTTACGGCAGAAAAACTGCTCAAGCCTTCGGAAGGATGGACCAACCATTTCATTCATCCGCCTTACCAGTTTTCCATTGCCGATGCGCTGGTCACCAATTTCCACCTGCCCAAGACCAGCCTGCTGATCATGACCTGCGCTTTTGCCGGTTATGACCTGGCCATGGAAGCTTATAAAAAAGCCATCAAGGACAAATACCGTTTCTTCAGCTATGGCGATGCCATGCTGGTCATATAAGACTGGTCCTGTAAAGAAACAGCGCCGTTGAAAGCGCACAACTCTTTCGGAATTTTAAGCGGCCGCTCCACCAGAGGAGCGGCTTTTTTTTATCGTCTTACAGCCCGCTCTCCAAATATTTGCTACTTTCAGGAGCTAATCCAGCTACATGAAATCCTTCTTCTTTTCAACGCTATTGTGCATGTTCGCCATCCTGACCGCCAGGAGCCAGGAGATCATTCCCCTGTATCCCGCCGATTCCATCCCCAACAGCAAACCCTCATCCCTAACCGAAAAAACGGAAACACAGGGAAACGGCCGGCTGATCATTTCCAATATCACGGTGCCCACCCTCACGGTATACCTGCCGCCAGCCGGCAAATCGAACGGCACCGCTGTGATCATTTGTCCGGGTGGCGGATATTGGGTGGAAGCCGCCAGCCATGAAGGATCGGATGTGGCCAAAGTGTTCACCGAATGGGGCGTCACCGCCTTCGTGCTTAAATACCGGTTACCCTCAGACGAAACCATGGCCGACAAAACCATCGGCCCGCTGCAGGACGCCCAGCGCGCCATCCAGCTCGTAAGGGAAAGGGCCAAACAATGGCAGATCGATCCCAGGCAGGTAGGCATCATGGGATTCAGCGCCGGCGGCCACCTGGCCGGATCGGCCGCCGTGCATTTTGATGATCCGAAAATTGCCAACCCGCTCAAAACCTCGCTGCGCCCCGATTTCGCCATACTCTGTTATCCCGTGATCACTTTCACCGGCGAATATGCGCATAAGGGCAGCCGTGAGAAGCTGCTCGGTAAGGAACCCGATCCCAAGACCCTGCGCTATTTTTCGCTCGAGACCCAGGTGACCAAAAAAACACCACCCATATTCCTTGTACATGCCAAAGACGACAAGGGTGTAAACGTGGAGAATACGCTGATGTTTGTTGAGGCCCTCGATAAGAACAAAGTCAAACACGACATGTATCTCTACGAAAAAGGAGGCCATGGATTTGGCCTGCACAATCCCACCAGCGATGTGGACTGGATGAAATACGTGAAAGAATGGATGTTCCGGATGGACCTGATCCTGCAAAAAAGATAACCGCTTAGTCCAGGCCGAACAGGCCCTTGTTCAGCAGTTTCAGCGTATTCAGTTTTTCCTCCGAAGGGATCAGCAGCGACACGTTGTGTTTGCTGCCACCGTAGCTCACCATGCGCACCGGGACCGGTTTCAGGGCGGTGAACAAACGGCTGAGGATGTCCTGCGTTTGTGCAATATCGTTTCCTACAATGCTCACGATGCTCTGGTTCTTATCCACTTCCACGGTTCCGAAGGGTTCCAGTTCGCGAATGATGACATCGAGGAAAGCATCGTTATCGATCGTAACACTTACGGCCACTTCAGACGTAGTGATCATATCGATGGGCGTGCGGTATTTCTCGAATACCTCAAACACTTTGCGGAGGAAGCCATAAGCCAGCAGCATGCGGCTGCTCTTGATATTGATGGCGATAATGCCATCTTTTGCGGCAATGGCCTTCACCCCTACCGATCCTGCTTCCTGGGTGATAACAGTCCCCGCTGCTTCGGGCTGCATGGTGTTCAGCAGCTTCACCGGAACCTTTTCCAGTTGCGCCGGCCATATACAAGTGGGGTGCAGGATCTTGGCGCCGAAATAAGCCAGCTCCGCCGCTTCTTCAAAACTCAGTTGCTCCACAGGTACGGTTTTTCCAACCACCCTGGGATCGTTGTTGTGCATGCCGTCGATATCGGTCCAGATTTCGCAAACGCTGGCGCGCGCCGCCGCTGCCACCAGCGAAGCGGTGTAGTCGCTGCCCCCGCGTTTGAGGTTGTCCACTTCACCGCGGCTGTTGCGGCAAATGTATCCCTGCGTAATGAAAAGATGGGTGCCTTCGTGCGCCGCCAGCACGGGCAGCAGCTTCTGGCGGATAACGCTTACCTGGGGCTCGTCGTTGGCGTCGATGCTCATGAACTCCAGCGCGGGGATCAGCGCATGCGGAATGCCTTTTTCTTCGAGGTAGAGAGAAAAGAGTTTGGTGCTCATCAACTCGCCCTGTGCCAGGATGTCCTTATTCAGCGCTTCGTTGAAGGAGATCTTCGTGATGATGTTCAGGAATTCGAAATGTTCGCTGATAACAGCGTTTGCTTTCTTGCGGATCTCCTCTTTATGCAGCAGTGACGTAATGAAATCGTGGTAGTGCGCTTCCAGCTTATCAATGATTTGCTGGGCTGCAGCTTTATCACTTTTTGCCAATGCTTCGCCAATGCTCACAAGGGTATTGGTAGTGCCGCTGAGTGCGCTCAGCACCACAATTTTAGGCTCATTGTCGCGCGTGATCAGTTGGGCAACCTGGTGCATTCTTTCCGGTTTTCCAACGGAAGTGCCGCCGAATTTCATGACTTTCATCGAAGATCTTTTTTTGCGGCTGCTAATGTACGCCATTCAGAGCGGAATGGAGAAGCTTTGTGCGATGGACTGGAGATCTTCCACTACGGCGGGCAGCAGTGGTATGCCTTCTTCGCGGCGCAGGACTTCCATGTCCCGTTCCGGGTCGCCGGGGATCAGCACAGAAGCTGCGCCGGGCACGGTTTTGGCCGAACGGAACCGCCTGATCCATTGATCCATATCGGCCTTGAAAGCAGCCGCTTCGCGGAAAGCATCGATGCGCATGGCGCCAAAGAAATGACCGATCCCTTTTCCCGGCATGCCTGAGGGCATGGGCACATAAGCCGGAAAAGGCGGCACCCAGGGCCCATAATTGGCCCCGCTTAATACGGCAGAAAAAATATCCACGATGGCGCCCAATGCATATCCCTTATGGCTTCCATGCTCGCGGTCGCCACCCAGTGGCAACAGCGCCCCGCCTGTTTTCAGCGCATGTGCATCGGTGGTACTATTGCCTTCCGCATCCTGGATCCAACCTTCGGGGGCCGCTTCTTTTTTTCGTTGCAAAATTTCCAGCTTTCCGTTGGCCGCCGTAGTAGTAGCCATGTCGGCCACAAATGGTGGTTCTTCACCAGCCGGTATCGCCACACAAATGGGATTGGTTCCCAGCAGCCGCTCTACCGAAAAAGTAGGCGCCACCAATGCGCTCGCATTGGTCATGCTGATACCGATCATATCGGATTCCAGGGCCATCATGGCATGCGCAGCAGCAATACCATAATGATTGCTGTTCTGCACACTCACCCAACCGGTGCCTGCCAGCCGGGCCTTGTCAATGGCCACGCGCATGGCATAGGGCGCCACTACCAGCCCCAGCCCGCTGTCGCCGTCTACCACAGCCGTAGAGGGCGATTCATGCACGATCCTACAAACCGGCGCTGCATTTACACGACCCGCCTGCCACAGGCGGATATAACCGCTGAGGCGGGCAATGCCATGTGAATCGACGCCCCGGAGATCGGCCTGTAATAAAACGGAAGCGGCAGTAGCTGCCTGTTCTTCGGGACAACCCATGGCACGGAAAACCGCCAGCGTAAAATCATGCAGTTGACCGTAAGAAAAAATTTGTGTTGGCATGGCGCAAAGAAAAGATGTTTTCCGTCGCCGGCATTACTGAAAGCAAAAGGATCTCATCAAAACGGCAGATCATCTGCGGCCGGATCTGCTGCCATTGACGCAGAAGCCGGACTGCTGTAACTACCCTGCGACGCCTGCGGCGCATATCCCCCGGGGTTACCACCTTCCGTCCGCGAGCCCAGCAGTTGCACCGACTGTACCCGCAGCGTGAGGGAAGCACCCGTGCTGCCGTCGTTCTTGGGATAGGTCCTCACTTCGGGTGTACCTTCCACGTATACCTGCGTTCCCTTTTTGAGATAGGGCGCCACGGCCGTACGGTCCGACCAATATGCACATTCCACCCAGGTGGTACGCTCCTGCTGGTTGCCCGAAGCATCACGGAAGCGCTCGGTATGCGCCACGGTGAAATTCATCACAGTTCGCCCATTCACATTGTTGGTTACGCAATCCTTACCCAGATTGCCGATCACCTGAAGCTTTATCATATGGTTAATTTTTACGGTTGATCCTCAATAATTACCGGCAATATACGCCGCCCTGCCCGGCCACCGCCACCGTTCTTTCACCCTGTGTATAACTTTGCCATAACCGTTTGTATATACAAGTACCCGGCCCGGAATTTCGTATATTTGCCGACTGAATCAAAAAAAATGAGCCAAAAAGGGAAAGTACTGGTTGCCATGAGCGGCGGGATCGACAGCACGGTCACCGCCCTGATGTTACACCAGGAAGGATATGAAGTGGTGGGCATTACCATGAAAACATGGGACTATGCCAGCTCCGGTTCCAGCAAAAAGGAAACCGGCTGCTGCAACCTCGACTCCTTCAACGACGCCCGCATGGCGGCCGTACAACACGGCTTCCCCCATTTTGTGCTCGACATCCGCGACGAGTTCGGCGATTTCGTGATCGAAAACTTCGTGGACGAATACCTCGCAGGCCGCACGCCCAACCCCTGCGTCATGTGCAATACCCATATCAAATGGCGCGCCCTGCTCAAAAGGGCCGATGCCCTGGGCTGCGACTTTATCGCCACCGGCCACTACGGTATCATCAACCACCACAGCAACGGCCGCTACTATGTTTCCAAAGGGGTGGACGAAACAAAAGACCAGAGCTATGTGCTGTGGGGATTGCAGCAGGACCTCCTGAGCCGCACCCTCCTGCCCCTGGGCAAATACCGCAAAACAGAGATCCGGCAAATGGCCCTGGAATTCGGTTATCCCGAACTGGCCAAAAAAGCCGAGAGCTACGAAATCTGTTTTGTGCCCGATAACGATTACCGCGGCTTCCTGAAAAAGAAAGTGGTGGGACTGGAAGAAAAAGTAATGGGTGGTTCCTTCGTGGACAAGCACGGTAATATCCTGGGCAAACACAAAGGCTATCCCTTTTATACCATCGGCCAGCGCAAGGGGCTCGATGTCACTTTCGGCAAACCCGTGTATGTGACCCATATCGATCCCGATACAAATACCGTTATGCTGGGAGAAGAGGAAGACCTCAACCGTTCGGAAATGCAGGTGGACAAGATCAACTGGATGAAATACGACGGCATCACCGAAGGCATGGAAGCCTTCACCAAGATCCGTTACAAAGACAAGGGAACTTTATCTACCTTGCATGCTGCCGGCAATGGCGTACGGGTGCATTTTTACGAAGCCGTCAAAGGCATCGCGCCCGGCCAGAGTGCGGTATTTTATGAAGGAGATGATGTGATCGGCGGGGGCATCATCCAACGCAATATTCCGTTCGTATAATCGTTGATTCGCTATGCAAAAACTGCTCGGGACCCTTCTCATCGTTTTCCTGTTGGTATCCTGCGGAAAGGAATCGGCTACGGTCGAAACCGAAAGGCCCGCCGACTACCTGCAACTCCAGCCGGGCAGGTACATCATTTACCAGCTCGACAGCCTGGTGAAAACTCTGGGTAACGATACGGCCATGGAAACGCACAGCTACCAGGCCAAAGACCTCGTGGACGCTCTCATCACCGACAACCTCGGAAGGCCGAGCTGGCGCATCTTCCGTTTCCTGCGCCCGCTCGACAGCCAGAACGAAAGCGACTGGGCGCCCAGCGATACCTATATGATCACGCCCACCAGCGGCTCCCTGGAATGGATCGAAAACAACCAGCGCTTTTTGAAACTGGTAAGCCCAATAGAAACCGGCGATGCGTGGATGGGTAACCGTTATATCAACACCACACCCGGCGGCCCGCTCGATTATCTCCAGGCCTGGGAATACCAGTACACCGATGTCCACCATGCTTTTTCGTCCTTTGAAAATACGCTCGACAGTTGCATCACCGTAGTAGAGACCGACGAAGGCAATAACTATTTCGACGACCGCAACCCGGTTGACCCCGACCTCGATGGCTACAGGATCTACAGCATTTCCGTATATGCAAAAAACATCGGGCTGGTGTACCGCGATTTTGTGCAATGGGATTTCGAAAAACGCACCCTCAGCGAAAATGGTCAGCCCACGCTGCCAACGCCCGTGGGAAGCCGTACAGGCTTCGGCGTCCGCCTCCGCATGATCAGTTATCATTAACCTGCTTTTCGTTACCCGGCTGTCTTTCGCAGTTAATCCGCCACCTTCCGCAGCAGGGCGGCATACATGCTGTCGGCCTGGTATTCCGCACCGCTGATGACGCCGCTGCTGATGCATTCCAGTCCGCCCCTTTCCAGCAGCCATTCCAGGTTTTCTTCGTTCTCCTGCCGGAATACGGAACAGGTGACCAGCAGCAGGTATCCACCGGGGGCCAGTTTTTCCAGCAGGTTGCCAGCAATGCGGCGCTGCAATGCAACATAGTGGCCAATGCGCGAGGGATCAAAATAACACAACTGTTCCGGGGTTCTTGCCCAGGTGCCGCTACCACTGCAGGGCAGGTCGGCAATGATACAGTCCTGCAGGGGAATATCGGGAATTGTGGTGGACAGGTCCACTACCAGACGATGATAATTGCGGATGCCTGCTTCCGCGAACCGCTTGTCGAGGTTGTACAATATTGAGCTGCGTATATCACTTACCGTTAGTTCTATGCCCGGCAGCCTGTCCACCGCCAGGATCGATTTGCCTCCGCTGGCCGCACAGGCATCCCATAAACGCAACGGTTTTTTACGCAGCCAGGCCGGGTCCATCTTTTTGAACAGTTCCGCCGTCTTCTGCGAGCTCAGGTCCTGGATCACCAGTTCGCGGTTAACGGCAAAATCCCGCGCCGCATCATACCCGGTAGGAAGGGCCAGGGCAAAGGGCCAGGGCTCCGAATAGGAGATCCATTTTTCTTCCAGGCGACGGATCACCGTTTCGTGGTAGCCCGGGCGTACCCGCACGTAGAGCCGCGGCTGGCGCAGGTGACTGAGTGAAAAGGCAGCGGGGTCCAGTTCATCACTCAGCAGTCCGGTCCAGGGGAAAACGGGAAACAGTGCGGGATCGCATCCCAGCATTTTTATTTTTTCGGGGAGTGGCAGTGCCGCATCGCTGTTCCATTCCGCATGCAAAGCGCCCAGCAGGGGATTGCTTTCTGTTGCGGAAAGAAAAAGCCCCGTTAGCATTCTCTTGCTTTCGGGCCAGTCGCGCAGGGTGTGACCCATCCGGAAAAAGGCATAACAGAGTTGCGTGATCTGCTTGCGGTCACGCGATCCGTGCTTGCGGTTACCGGCAAAATAAGATCTCGCGAAGGCAGCAAAAGGAATGCTGCCATCGTATTGCCGGACCAGTTGCAGGGCTATCTGGAAATGGGCCTGGGCAAACATGCTTTTACAATTCCAGCAATGTTTTAACGGGGTCTTTTCCGAAGAGCAGCAGCTCGGGATTTTCCAGCAACTCTTTCACCCGCACCAGGAAGCTTACCGATTCACGGCCGTCGATGATGCGGTGGTCGTAGCTGAGTGCCAGGTACATCATTTGTTTGATCACTACCTGCCCGTTTACTGCCATAGGTCTCTCCTGGATCTTGTGCATGCCCAGGATGGCGCTCTGCGGAATATTGATGATGGGCGTGCTCATGAGCGAGCCGAATACGCCACCGTTGGTGATGGTGAAAGTACCACCCTGCATTTCTTCCATGCTGAGTTTGTTGTCGCGCGCTTTGGTGGCGAGCTCCACTACTTTCTTCTCAATCTCCGCCATGCTCAGGCTTTCTGCGTTGCGGATCACCGGCACTACCAGTCCCTTTGGTGCAGACACGGCAATGGAAATGTCGCAGTAGTCGTGGTAGATAATGGAATCGCCATCGATATAGGCGTTCACAGCCGGCCACTCCTGCAGGGCATAACAAACGGCCTTGGTGAAAAAGCTCATGAAGCCCAGGTTCACACCGTGGCCTTCCTTGAACTTGTCTTTGTATTTGGCGCGGATGGCCATAATGGGGCCCATGTCCACTTCGTTGAAAGTGGTGAGCATGGCCGTGGTATTCTTGGCTTCCACGAGGCGGCGCGAAACCGTCTTGCGGAGGTTGCTCATTTTTTCGCGGCGCTCTTCCCTGCCAAAAAGCGACAGGCCGGGTTTACGGCCGGGATGGCTGAGTGCTTCGAGTACATCGTTTTTGAGGATCTTGCCATTGGAGCCGCTGGGGGTAACCGATTTGGGATCTACTTTTTTGTCGGCCAGGATGGCGGCAGCCACCGGCGTGGCTTTCAGGTCGCCGGGGATGCTGGTTACCGGGGCCTGTGCTGCAGCGGGTTTGGCAGCAGCAGTGGCAGGCGCCGTTGCTGGAACTGCGGCGGCCACAGGAACCGCCACATCGGTATCAATGCGGGCCAGGATATCTCCTATCTTGAGCGTATCGCCTTCCTTGTGCAGGATATACAGTTTTCCGGCCTCTTCGGCATTCAGTTCGAAAGTGGCTTTTTCGCTTTCCAGCTCGCAGATCACTTCGTCGCGCTGTACCAGGTCGCCTTCGCTCTTCAGCCATTTCAGCAGGGTCACTTCCGTAATAGATTCTCCCACTACCGGAACCACAACATCGATCTTTCCCTTACCTGCCGCCTTCGCTTCGGGAGCTTCCGGCGCTGCGGGCGCAGCCGGAGCCGCTGCTGCAGCGGGAGCCGCCGCCTCGGGCGCCGGAGCATTTCCGGCCGGCGCTGCCGCCGTTTCGTCAATGGCCGCCACCACGTCGCCGATCTTCAGCGTGTCGCCCTCGCTGGCCCTGGTCTGCAATACACCGGCCTGCTCGGCATTCAGTTCAAAAGTCGCTTTCTCGCTTTCCAGTTCAGCGATCACTTCATCGCGCTGCACATAACTGCCGTTGGGCTTCAGCCACTTGATAAGGGTCACCTCTGTAATGGATTCTCCTACTGTCGGAACTTTTATATCAATCATGTTATGGAATTCAAATTCTATAAGCGCTGCCTGCAGCAAATTTAAATACTAAATGCGGTCTCAATGATCTCGGCCTGCTCCTGCCCGTGCACTTTCGCATAACCGGTAGCGGTAGATGCGCTCGGCTGGCGGCTGATCACGCCAAAATTAATATTGGCAAGATTCATTTTCAGGAATGCCGCGGCGCCCATATTGAGGGGTTCTTCCTGTACCCAGAACCAGGTGGCTTTGTTGTATTTCGCATAAAGGGTATCCAGTTGCTTCTGCGGCAGCGGGTACAACTGCTCCACGCGCACAATCGCTGTATCCTTATTACCTTCTTTCTGCTGCCGGGCGGCCAGGTCAAAATATACTTTGCCGGAACAGAACAGTACTTTTTTGACGCGGGCCGCATCGGGCGCCGTGGGGTCATCAATCACTTCCTGGAAACGGCCGTTCAGGAAAACCGATTTGTCGCTGTAAGTATCGGGCAAACGCAGGTTGGCCTTCGGAGAGAAATTGATCATGGGCTTGCGGAAAGGCCAGGCCAGTTGGCGGCGCAGCGCATGGAAAAAATTGCCGGCCGTAGTGATATTGGTGACCACCATATTCAACTCCGCACACAATTGCAGGAAACGCTCCAGGCGGGCCGAGCTGTGCTCGGGCCCCTGCCCTTCATAGCCGTGCGGCAACAGCATCACCACGCCGTTCATGCGGTTCCATTTCTGTTCACCGGCTGCAATGAACTGGTCGATCATGGTTTGCGCACCATTGCAGAAATCGCCGAACTGCGCTTCCCACAACACCAGTCCGCCGGGGTTGGCCATGGCATAGCCATATTCAAATCCCAACACCCCATATTCACTGAGCAGGGAATTGTAAATACGAAACTTACCCTTCGCGCCTTCGATGCGGCTGAGGCGGTTATAGGCGGCATCCGTCACCTCATCGCGCAATACTGCATGACGGTGACTGAAAGTGCCGCGGCGCACATCCTGTCCGCTCATCCTCACATCGTTCCCATCGAGCAACAGGCTCGCATATGCGAGGAGCTCGGCTGTGGCCCAGTCGAGTTTGCCTTCTTCGTTGTATACCTTCAGCTTGTCCTGCAATATTTTCTCCACTTTTCTCAGCGGCTTAAAATCTTCGGGCCAGCTCATGATGCTTTTAAACAGCTTCCCGAAATCCGCTTCGTTGATGGCAGTATCGGGCGATTGCACAAAGTCTTCCTCGGTAGCCCTGCGCAGGCTGCGCCAGGCGATTTCCGGCAACTGGTATTTATAGGGAAGCGGGTGCTGCTTGATCTCATCGAGCCTTTCCTGCAGGTCGGCCCAGAATTTTTTCTCCATTTCCTGCGCCATCTGTTTGGCGTCGGCCTCCCCTTTCTCCAGCAGATAACTGGCGTATACTTCCCGCGGATTGGCGTGTTTTTCTATGAGCCCGTAGAGTTTGGGCTGCGTGAATTTCGGATCATCGCCCTCGTTGTGGCCGTGCTTACGGTAACAAACCATGTCGATGAAAATATCCGAATTGAATTCCTGGCGGTAGCGGGTGGCGATCTGCACACATTTCACCACGGCTTCGGCATCGTCGCCGTTCACGTGAAATACCGGCGCCTGCACGGTTGCCGCCAGCGAGGTACAGTAGTCCGAACTGCGGGCATCTTCAAAGTCGGTGGTGAAACCGATCTGGTTATTGATCACAAAATGAATGGTGCCGCCGGTATAATAGCCTTCGAGGTTGCTCATCTGCAATACCTCGTATACAATGCCTTGTCCCGCGATAGAGGCATCGCCGTGAATGAGGATGGGCAGTATCTTATCGTAATCGCTCGAGTACAGCACGTCGGCCTTGGCGCGGGCGAAGCCCACCACCACGGGATCCACCGCTTCGAGATGCGAAGGGTTGGGACAAAGTTTGAGGTGAACCGTTTTCCCATCGGGCGTCACCACATCGCTGCTGTAACCCATATGGTATTTCACATCGCCGCTGCCCATGGTCTGGTCCATTACCTGGGTGCCTTCGAATTCGCTGAAAATATGTTCGTAGGTTTTGCCCAACACATTGGCCAGGATGTTCAGGCGGCCGCGGTGCGCCATCCCGATCACCACTTCCTGCACGTCGTGTGCAGCAGCCGTGTTGATGATGGCATCCATGGCAGGAATGGTGGTTTCACCGCCTTCCAGCGAAAATCTTTTCTGGCCGATGTATTTGGTATGCAGGAATTTTTCGAAGATAACGCCCTGGTTCAGCTTTTCGAGTATGCGTCGCTGTTGCTCCACGTGCAGCGGCTGGTTGAATTCCTTCTCCATGGCGTTGGTGAGGAAATCCACTTTCTGCTGGTTGCTGATGTATTTGAATTCCAGTCCCACATGCCCGGCGTAAGCCTTCTGCAGGTGCTCCAGGATATTGCGCAAAGTAGTGGTACCCAGTCCTAACCGCTGGCCGGCATAGAATTGTTTGTCGAGGTCTGCGTCGGTGAAGCCGAAAAAAGCCAGGTCGAGGTTGGCGCCCCTGTCCTTGCGGGTCCGGATGGGGTTGGTTTTCGCCAGCAGGTGACCCTTGTTGCGGTATCCCAGGATAAGGCGATAGGCTGCGATCTCTTTTTTGATGTCGATATCGGCAGGCTGGCTGGCAGCGGCCGGAACGGCATGGCCATTGGCGCCCGCCCTGTCGTAGGCAAAATCAAACCCTTCAAAAAACTTACGGAACTCAGGATCCACGCTGGCGGGGTCCTTTACAAAATCCTGGTACAACGATTCAATAAATGCCGGGGATGCACTGGTGATATACGAAAAATCCTTCATATGGATGGCCCGTTTATAGGTCTGGAATTGGGATAGCAAATATCGGTGAAAACTTTGGACATTAATTGTTTAAATGACGCTGCCGGCGTCCGGTTCCGGGCAGGCTTTTCGAAAACGTTCGATTTTTTGTTTTATTTTTGGAAGAGTCGGCGATGCTTATTACCTTTGCCGTCCTAAATTTTGAAGAATGGCTAACCATAAGGCAACGAAAAAAGATATGCGTCAGGCTGCTAAACGCCGCGACCGGAACCGCTACTACGGTAAAACCACCCGTAACGCGATCCGCGACCTGAAAGCAATCGACGAGAAAAAAGCCGCCGAAGAGAACCTGCCGAATGTACTGTCTATGATCGACAGGCTCGCCAAAAAAGGAGTCATCCATAAGAACAAAGCTTCCAACCTGAAGAGCAAACTGGCACGTCGCACCAATAAACTGGGCGCCACCGCTTAATTCGCTCCGATGTTTATCTTTATACGGTCCTGTCTTCCACAGGGCCTTTTTTCATTCAACCCACAGCCGTGCAGATTCGTTCCATCTTTCCCGCCTTCCTGCTGATCAGCCTTGCCAGCCTCCTGTCCGCCGCTTCCCTCCAGGCCCAGACCACCCCTTTTGAACGGTCAGGCGGCAGCCAAACGGCCACCTATGCCGAAATCATCCGCTTTTACGAGCAGCTCGACCGGTCCTCCAGCCGCCTGAAAATGGTGAGCCGCGGCGGCAGCGACGCAGGCTATCCTCTGCACGTACTGCTCTACAGCAACGACGGCACCAGCGACCCGGCCGCCTGGCACGCCAAGGGCAAACTGGTCATCCTCATCAACAACGGCATCCACCCCGGCGAGCCCGATGGCATCGACGCCAGCATGGCCCTGCTCCGCGACCTGGTGAAAGGAACTTACCGGCTTCCCGATAATATTGCCCTGGCCATCATACCGGTGTACAATATCGGCGGCGCCATCAACCGCTCTCCCAATTACCGGGTGGACCAGAATGGCCCCGAGGCTTTCGGCTCCCGCGGCAACTCCCAGAACTACGACCTCAACCGCGATTTCATAAAGGCCGACAGCCGCGAAGCCGCCGGCTTCGCTTCCATCTTCCATTGGGTGCAACCCCAGGTCTTCGTCGACAACCACGTGAGCAACGGGGCCGACTACCAGCATGTGATGACCCTCATCTGCTCGCAGCACGACAAGCTCGGCGGGGAAATGGGACAGTTCATGAAAAACTCCTTCGAACCCGGCATGTACCGCCTCATGAAGGAGAAGGGCTATGACCTGATGCCCTATGTCAACAATTTTGAAGACACGCCCACCTCAGGCTGGCCCGAATTCCTGGAAAGTCCGCGTTACAGCACGGGCTACGCCGCCCTCTGGAACTGCTTCTCCTTCATGCCCGAAACCCATATGCTCAAGCCCTATCCCCAAAGGGTAAAAGCGACCTACGACCTGATGCTGAGCTTTATCCGCTTTTCTTCCGAAAAAAAGGACAGCATCATCACCCTGCAGGCCGCCACCATTGAGCAGAAAAAAACGGCGCAGCGCTTCCCACTCCAGTGGCAGCTCGATAAAAGCACCCATACCCAGCTCCTCTTCAAGGGATACAAGGCCGGTTACAAACCCAGCCGCATCAGCGGACTGCCCCGGTTGTACTACGATCGCAGCCAGCCCTTTGAACAGTTGGTTAATTTTTATAATACTTATGTTTCGTCCGTTTTTGTTGAAAAACCAGCGGCTTATATCATTCCGCAGGGCTGGTGGAAGGTGATAGAACGTTTAAAATGGAATAATGTGGAGATGAAAATGCTTTCTGCCGACACAACTATTGAAGTAGAATATTATCGCATCCTCGGATACAAAACTTCGCCGCGACCTTTTGAAGGGCATCATCTCAACAGCATCGATTCCCTGCAAACGGTGCGGGTGTCCATGCCTTTCCGGAAGGGCGACTGGCTCATTCCCATGAACCAGCGCGCCAACCGTTTCCTGGTGGAAGTGCTGGAACCGCAGGCAATGGATTCCTATTTCACCTGGAACTTTTTTGATCCCATCCTCAATGCCAAAGAAGGGTACAGCGCTTACATGTTTGAAGACACGGCAGCCGACTGGCTCGATCAAAACCCGGAGATTAAAAAGCGCTTAGAAGATAAGCGGGCTGCCGATACCAGTTTTGCCCGCTCAGCCGCGCTGCAACTGGGTTTCGTGTTCCGGCAGTCGCCCTGGTACGAGCCCGAGCACAACCGCTACCCCGTATATCGCGTAATGAAATGAGCTAGCTTTGCAGTAATTGCTAGCAGCCATGAAACACGCCTTACTGGGATGTATTGCAGTCATTTGCTGCGCCTCCCATTCACCGCTTTCTGCCCAACTCAGTTGGTCGGATCCATTCAGTGAAACACCCGGTTACAATGTTGTAAATACAAATACGCCTCCTGCTTATAATGTGGACGAAGATTTTACGGCAGGAACGGCGAGGGTCAGCAGATCCTACCGGTCAGGCATACCCGATGGTGAATGGCGAGGATATTACCCCAACGGACAAACGAAATTCATTCGTTATTACAGCGCCGACAAATATCGCCGCATCAAACAGGAAATGCACAAGCACCAACGGCAGATTTTTACACCCCTTGCGCTGGCCGCGAAAAACGATCCCCGCATTTTTTCCCGCGCTACCGCGGGAGATTTCAGGTTGCTGGCCCACGGCCTCTTCATGAACTTTTATCCCGATGGCAGCGTGAAGGATTCGGGCTATTACCGGAACGGCCTGCGCGAAGACCACTGGGTGGAAAAGACCGCCAATGGCGCCACCGAAATGGCCGGCACTTATGTGCATGGTGTTAAGACCGGCGTATGGACGGTACGCGACAACCAGGGGAAGATCCGCTGTTTGCAGCACTATTCGAAAAAAGGCGAGTTGCTGTCGCAGAAACAATACTGAACCGGCCAGCCGGCTTTCCCGAAACGCTGTGGTTGACGGCCGGTCAGTCGGCCTTCTGCAAACTGCCGCTGCCGCGGATATCGGAGCGAATAGAAGGATTGCCGCGGTAACGCACATCACCCGAGCCCTTGATGTCGAGCGCCAGTTTTTCCACAGCGTTCACACTGGCATTGCCACTGCCCCGGATGGCCACATCCACTTCGTTGGCCTGCAGGTTGGCGGCATCAAGGTCGCCGCTGCCCATGGTGGAAAACCTGGCCCGGGGCGCTTCCCCACTGACGGTGATATTGCCACTGCCCGTGGTCTCCGCTTCCAGCTCCGGCACTTTTACTTCCACCTTTATATTACCGCTGCCACGGCTTTCCAGTTTGAGGGGCCCTTCTCCCGTGAGCCTGCCTTCGGTTTCAATATTGCCCGAACCCATGGAACGGATGCCCTCGAAAGAAGGCGCCGTGACCACAATGCGGATTTTGCGCGTGGGCCGCAGGAAAAAACCGTCTTCGGTTTGCACCACCAGCCGGCCATTGTCCACCGAGGTTTCAATGTGCTGCGCGATGTTTTCCTCCGCATCGATCTGAACGCCGGCCTGGCTTCCCGGCTTCAGGACCAGGTCAAAAGACCCTTTTTGCGCCACTTCGGTAAAAGAACCGGGATTGCGGTTGACGGTCACCACATGACCATTGCCCTTCACCCGTTTGCCGGCTACAAAATTGCAGGCGGAGAGCAGGACGGCCACCAGGGCCGGCAGCAGTATTTTTTTCATGGTTTTGTTGTTTCGTGTACACATCGGATGAGACCCGCTTTGGGTAAAAAAGGTTACGGCAAGGGAGCAACAAATTTTTACCTTTGCGGCACCATGACAGAAAAGATCCTCATCTTAGATTTTGGTTCTCAATATACGCAATTGATTGCCAGGGCTGTGCGGGAAGCAAATGTGTATTGTGAAATCATCCCTTTTCACCAGACCATCCACTACGAACCCGGCCTCAAAGGCATCATCCTTTCCGGCTCTCCTTTTTCCGTTAACGATCCTAATGCACCCGATGTAAATATCCGTGCCATGATTGACCGGGTACCGGTGCTGGGTGTTTGTTACGGCGCGCAGCTCAGTGCCAAGCAATTCGGTGGCCGTGTGGAGAAAAGTGAGAAGCGGGAATACGGCCGGGCCATCATCCGGATCGAAAAAGAAGATCCGCTGCTGCATGGTATGTCGGCCTCTTCGCAGGTATGGATGAGCCATGGCGATTCCATCAAAGAACTGCCCGCCGGATTTGAGCTCCTTGCCGATACCGATTCCATCCCCGTGGCCGCCTTCCGCAAAACGCCCGGCGATGGCGCACTCTACGCCGTACAGTTCCACCCGGAAGTGTACCACTCCATCGAAGGAAAAAAACTGCTGCGCAATTTCCTGGTCGATATCTGTGGCTGCGCGCAGGATTGGACGCCGGCGCATTTCGTGACCGATACCGTGGAAGCCCTCAAAAAACAGATCGGCGACTGCAAAGTGATCATGGCCCTGAGCGGCGGCGTGGACAGCACCGTGGCCGCCACCCTTATTTCAAAAGCCATCGGCGACAACCTCTACGGCATATTCGTCGACAACGGCGTGCTGCGCAAAGGCGAATTCGAGCAGGTGCTCAAGACCTATAAAGACAATCTCCACCTCAACGTAAAGGGCGTGGATGCCAGGGAACTTTTTTACCGCGAGCTGGCCGGCAAAACCGATCCCGAGGCAAAACGCAAAGTGATCGGGCGCCTCTTCATTGAAGTGTTCCAGGAAGAAGCGGCAAAAATACAGGGCATTGAAATGCTGGGACAGGGAACCATCTACCCTGATGTGATCGAAAGCGTTTCCGTACACGGACCTTCGGTTACCATCAAGTCGCACCACAACGTAGGCGGCCTGCCCGACACCATGAAAATGGGACTGGTGGAACCGCTGCGTTACCTGTTCAAGGACGAAGTGCGCCGCGTGGGCCGCGAACTGGGCATTCCCGATGAGCTGCTCGACCGCCATCCCTTCCCGGGACCCGGCCTCGCCATCCGCATCCTCGGTGAGATCACGCCCGAAAAAGTGGCCCTGCTGCAGGAAGCCGATGCCCGCTACATCAACGGATTGAAAGAACATCATTTGTATAAAACGGTATGGCAGGCCGGCGCCATCCTCCTTCCTGTTAAAAGTGTGGGCGTAATGGGCGATGAACGAACTTATGAGTACACCGTTGCGCTGAGAGCCGTAACTTCCGTAGATGGGATGACGGCCGACTGGGCACACCTCCCCTATGATTTCCTCGCTTTTGTATCGAACGATATCATCAACAATGTGCGGGGCATCAACCGGGTGGTGTACGATATCAGCAGCAAGCCGCCTGCCACCATTGAATGGGAATAAACAAACCGACGCATCCATGAGCCGATTTTGCTGGTCCCTCCTGCTTTGCATTTTTTTCCTGGCCTCCGGGGCCGGCAGCCTCCGTGCCCAGGAACCACAGCCACTGGTTGCCGCAGCCGCAGAAAAAAAGAAACTGGCTATCCTTTTGCCACTCTACCTCGATTCGGCTTTTGACGCAGCCGGGCAGTACCGGTTCGGCAAAACCTTCCCGCGTTATTTTCTGCCCGGGCTGGAATTTTACGAAGGCGTGCAACTGGCGGTGGACACTTTGCGCAAAGAAGGCGTGCCGGTGGAGATCCATGTGATCGATACGCGTTCCACCAAATCCATTTATGAAATCCTGCAGTTGCCGGCGGTGCAGTCGGCCAACCTGCTGCTGGCGCAGATCGCCAACAACGAGATCCGCCCCCTGGCCGATTTTGCCAATAAGAACCAGGTTCCCTTCATCAATGTGAACCTTCCCAACGATGGCGGCATCACCAACAACCCGTATATGGTGATCCTCAACAGTACCCTTGCCACGCATTGCGAAGGCATTTACAAATACCTCCAGAAAAATTACAGCACGGGCACGGTGGTGGTGTTCCGCAAAGCCGGCGCCCAGGAAGACCGTCTGCGCAACTACCTCACCGAAACCGCGAAATCCTCCATGGGCCCGGCGGTAAAACTGAAGTGGGTGACCCTGCCCTCCGGCTTTACGGCCGGGCAGCTCACGCCCTATCTCGACAGCAGCAAAGCCACGCTCTGCCTGGCCGGCAGCCTCGACGAAAATTTTGCCCGCACCGTTTGCCTGCAGCTCGCAGGGCTCAACAAAACCTATCCCGTAAAGGTGATGGGCATGCCCACTTGGGACGGCATCCGCGAGCTGGACAAAAAAGAATACCAGGGACTGGAGATCTTCTATTCCACCCCTTTCAATCCCATGCGCACCGACTCGCTGAGTGAATCGGTGAATACCTATTTCCGCGACAAGCTGTATGCAAGGCCCAGCGACATGGTGTTCCGCGGATACGAAACCACCTACCGTTACGCCAAGCTGCTGCGCGACCTGGGCAGCAATATCGCCTCGGGCCTGGGCGAGAAAAAATACATGCTCTTCACCGACTATGACATACAGCCGGTATTGCTCAATAAGCAAACCCAACAGCTCGATTATTTCGAGAACAAGAAGATCTACATCGTCAAAAAACTGAACGGCGTCCTCAGCGTGGCTAACTAGGCGGTTTCTTTCTGCCTGCAGTTTTTCCCGGGGAGAATAACGGGCGAACCGCGCACCCAAACCACGCTTTCAGTACCTTACCGCAAAGAATACAGGAGTAAGCGCGCATGACACCAACTGGTAAGGGAGACGATATCATCCGGGAATGGCTCAGCGCCAGGGGTTTTGAACCCTTTGCCTTCCAGGAAGAAAGCTGGGCGGCTATTGGCCGGGGCGAAAGCGGGCTGTTGAACGCCCCTACCGGGTTCGGGAAAACCTATTCCGTTTTCCTGGGCTGCCTCATCCGCTACATCAACGAATACCCGCTCACCTACCGCGAGCGCACCAAAAACGGCCTGCAGCTTTTGTGGATCACGCCGCTGCGGGCCCTGGCCAAAGACATTGCCCGCGCCATGGAAGAAGTGGTCACCGGCATCGGCCTGCCCTGGAAAATAGGTATTCGCAACGGTGATACCACCACTGCGGAAAGGCAGCGGCAAAAAACGCAGGTGCCCGAGATCCTGATCATCACCCCCGAAAGCCTGCACCTGCTGCTGGCGCAAAAAGGATACCCCATGGTCTTCCGCACCCTGCGCCTGGTGGCGGTGGACGAATGGCACGAACTGCTGGGCAGCAAACGCGGCGTGCAGGTAGAACTGGCCCTGTCGCGCCTGGTGGGCCTCAACCCCGGCAACCCGCCCTCCATTTTCGGCATCTCCGCTACCGTAGGCAACCTCGATGAAGCCATGGAAGTATTGCTTCGCCCACTCGGCCGGAACGGGCACATCATCCGCGCCCGGCTTCCCAAAAAAATGGAGGTATTGTCGATCTACCCCGATGAGATAGAAAAATATCCCTGGGCCGGCCACCTGGGCATTAAGCTGGTGGATAAGATCATTCCCATCATCCGCGAAAGCCGCACCACCCTGGTGTTCATCAATACGCGGGGCATGACAGAAAGATGGTACCAGGCCATACTGGATGCCGCGCCCGACCTGGCCGGCGCCATCGCCATCCACCACGGCAGCATTGAGCAGGACCTAAGGATCTGGGTGGAAGAAGCGCTGCACCAGGGCATACTGAAAGTGGTGGTCTGCACTGCGAGCCTCGACCTGGGTGTTGATTTTCGGCCAGTGGAGACCGTTATACAGGTGGGTTCGCCCAAGGGCGTGGCCCGTTTCCTGCAACGCGCCGGCCGCAGCGGTCACCAGCCCGGCGCCACCAGCCGCATCTGGTTCCTTCCCACCCATTCGCTGGAACTGGTGGAAGCCGCCGCCCTGCAGGAAGCCATCAGCCGCGACGTGATCGAATCGCGGCAGCCCATGCTGCGCTGCTACGATGTGCTGCTGCAGTACTGTTGCACCCTCGCCATATCGGAAGGCTTTGAGCCCGACGCGCTGTACGAAGAAGTGATCTCCACCTATTGTTACCAGGACCTGGACCGCGAGGAATTCGACCAACTGGTCGCTTTTTTGTACGGCGGCGGGAAGGCCCTGCAGCAGTACGACGACTACCACAAGCTGGAGTGGATCGACGGCCGCTTCCGCATCACCAGCCGCCGACTGGCCATGCGCCACCGCATGCACATCGGCACCATTGTGAGCGACGCCATGCTGAAAGTGCGTTTTGTAAGCGGCGGTTATATCGGCGTGATAGAAGAATATTTCATCAGCCGCCTCGAGCCCGGCGATGTATTCACCCTCGCCGGCAGGAACCTGGAGCTGGTGATGATCAAAGACATGACGGTGCTGGTGCGAAAATCGAACGCGCGCAAATCGATTGTGCCGAGCTGGAACGGTGGCCGCATGCCCCTCAGCGCCAACCTGGGAAAACTGCTGCGCGAACAGTTCACCGAAGCGGCGCGCCTCAGCGACAAAAGCCGCCCGGAGCTGCGGGCGCTGCAACCCCTGTTCGAGCTGCAGGCCGAACTCAGTCATGTGCCAAGGGCCGATGAACTGCTTATTGAACAGATCGAAACACCCGACGGCTTCCACCTCTTCGTATTTCCCTTTGAAGGCAGGCTGGTACACGAAGCCATGGCCGCCATCCTCGCCTACCGCATCAGCAGGATACAGCCGATCAGTTTTTCTTTCGCCATGAACGATTATGGATTTGAGCTGCTCAGCGACCAGCCCATACCGGTAGACGACAGCAATGTGTACGAATTGTTCTCCACCGATTCACTGTTTACCGATATCCAGCGCAGCGTCAACAGCACGGAGATGGCTAAACGAAAATTCAGGGACATAGCAGTGATCGGCGGCCTCATTTTCCAGGGACTGCCGGGCGAACAAAAAAAAGCCCGGCACCTGCAGGCAAGCGCCAGTCTTCTTTTTAATGTGTTCCGCGAATACGATCCCGACAACCTGCTCATGCGGCAGGCCTACCAGGAAGTGTTCGACCAGCAGATGGAAGAACTGCGTTTACGCGACATGCTCAGCCGCATCCGGCAAAGCCGCATCGTGTTGCAGTTCCCTGAAAAGCTCACGCCTTTCTGCTTCCCGGTTAAGGTAGACAGCATGCGCGAACTGCTCAGTTCTGAAAAACTGGAAGACCGCATCCACAAAATGCAGTTGCAGTTGGGTTCATGAAAATTGCCCCCGCGGGCCACTCACTTCATGTATTTCAACTGCGTGGCGTACAGGATCACGAAAAGCACGGGAATGCCAATGCCGAAAATATAACTCTGCATATTGACATACTGCGTGGCAAAGCCGATGAAAAAGCCCGTAGCGATCAGCGGAAACAGTTCCCCGATGGCGTAGAGGTAAAAGCCTTCTTTTTTCAGCTTGCGCATCTGGATGGCGCCATATACACAAAGGGCCACCGCCAGCAGCGTAATGATCCACAGCACGGTGGAATTGGCTTCCATCTCTTTAAAGAGGGTCAGTGTCTTTTCCATCTCTGCCTGTTTTTCGGGCGGCAGGCTGGACATAGCTTCCGGATTCTCCATCGCTTTTTTTACAAAGCCGCCACTCCATTTCATAAAGGGAATGGAAAGCAGGGCGAAGCCGGAGCCGATAAAAGTAAGTATGGTCAGCACGTTGAGCAGGGAGGGTAGTTTTTTCTCCTGCGGAACAAAAGGATCCTGGGTTGACATGATGTGGGTTTTGGTTGAAAATCATTTAAAAATAACCATTTAGATTTGTATCCGCATGCAGGCCCCTCATTCTTTTTCCCTGGCTGGTCAGAACCTGTGGTTATCCGGATCCCGCGTGGTGTACTGGGAAAACAACCAAACATTGATTCTGTCGGATTGCCATTTCGGCAAAACGGGTCATTTCCGGAAAGCAGGTATTGCGGTTCCGCAAGTGGTTTTCCGCAACGACCTGCAGCGCCTCTTTGAATGCATCCATTTCTTCGGGCCGCGGCGGCTGCTGATCGTGGGCGATTTTTTTCACAGCGTACTGAACAGGGAAGCCGAATTGTTTGCACGCTGGCGGGCCGACCACGAACACCTGCTCATCGACCTGGTAAAAGGCAACCACGATATTTTTGACCGCGACTGGTACCAGCAGAACGGGATCCGGCTCTGGGAGGATTCTTTGGAGGAAGGCCCCTTCTGTTTCATACACGAATGGTCGGATGGCTTACCGGGTTCGCATTACTATTTTTCGGGGCACCTGCACCCGGGCGTAGGCATGCAGGGCAGCGGCCGGCAGCATTTGTTATTGCCCTGTTTTTATTTTACGGAAACCCATGCCATATTGCCGGCTTTCGGGGAGTTCACGGGGCTTGCACGGATCAGGCCCGCAAGAGACGCGCGTGTGTTCGTGATCGCCTCGCGGCAAATCCATTCGCTGCAATGAGTGCGGGCTCCCTGTATATCGCTTATGATCCCGTATATGTACAACCGCTGCCGCCGGGTCACCGCTTCCCGATGGCCAAGTACGAGCTGATCGCCGCCCAACTGCTCTATGAAGGGCTGGTACAGCCACAGCAACTCCATGCACCTGCGCCCGCAACAGCCGCCACCATTTGTCTTGCGCATGAGCCCGCCTATTTTGAAGCGTTGACGCAGCTCCGTATTCCCGATAAAGCGCAGCGCCAAACCGGCTTCCCGCAATCGGCCTCGCTGGTACACCGCGAGCGCGTGATCACACAGGGCAGCCTCAACTGCGCCCTGCACGCCCTGCAGCACGGCGTGGCGCTGAACATTGCAGGAGGTACCCACCACGCTTTTGCCGACCACGGCGAAGGATTCTGTTTGCTCAACGATTTTGCCGTAGCCGCCAATTACCTGCTGCACCAGCGGCTCTGCCAGCGCATCCTCATCATCGACCTCGATGTACACCAGGGCAATGGCACGGCGAAAATTTTTGAAGCCGAGCCGGCGGTTTTCACATTCAGCATGCACGGCCGGCACAATTATCCTTTCCGCAAAGAGCATTCCGACCTCGATGTCCCGCTCGAAGACGGCCTGCGCGACCGCGACTACCTGGCCCTGCTACACACGCACCTCCCGGCGCTGCTCACCGGGTTCCGTCCCGATCTGGCGTTTTACCTCAGCGGGGTGGACATACTGGAAACAGATCGTTTTGGCAAACTGAAGGTCAGCATGCAGGGTTGCCGCGAACGCGACCGCTTTGTTTTTGAGCAACTGCACCAGCGGCGCATACCCGTGGCCGTTGCCATGGGCGGCGGCTATTCGCCCCAGGTGCGCGATATTGTACAAGCGCATTGTCAAACCTTCCGGGAAGCGGCGGCCGTATATGGTCAGTAGCCCCCGGCGGCAGCCGTAAACGGGCAATAGCCTGCAGGCGGGTGGGCGGTAAACACAGAGAACGCGGGGCACATAAGAAAACCCCGCCGGAGGGCGGGGTCTTACTAACCCATAAAACTAAAAACAACAGCGTTTAATTCATTTTCTTTTTCAGGCTGGTGACCTGTTCCTGCAGGTTGGTGACGATGGAAGCAAGCTGGTTAACATCCCACCGTTGCTGCTGGTTGGCCCGCGTGAGGATCATCTGCGCCTGCCAGATCTCCACAATGTCCGCCGATTCCACCTGGTAGGGCTGGTACACCGGGTTATCGCTCACCAGGGTAACTTTCTGTTTGGCTTTGGGGCTCTTCATGATCCGCTTGTATACAATGCCTTCCTGCCGCGATACCACGATATAGGTATTGCTGTTCTTCACACTGTCGAAGTCCTCCACTTTTTCTCCCACAATCACCGAGCCGCTGGGTGTGGGCAGCATGGAATCGCCCAGGATTTCAAAAGCGCGGTATTGCCCGGGGGCGAGCATGGGCAGCGTAAAAGTGTTCAGCTCATCAATAAATTCCGGATCGGCATACCCGTTAAGATAACCTGCCGCCGCCTTTACCGGAACGAACTGGATGGATACGGGGTCCATCGCCAGTTTCTGCGCCCGCCGGCGGGAAATATAACTACTCCTGGTATCGCTCAGGTCTTTCAGAAAGAGTTCGTCCAGGCTCACTTTGAATAGCTCGCTCACCAGCTCCAGCACTTCGAGCCTCGGCTCGGCCCTTTCTTCTTCATAAGCCCCGAGCAGGGATCTTTTGATCTTCAGACGCGCTGCAAAATCTTCCTGTGTCCATCCCCTGAGCTTCCTTAAATGTTTGAGGTTTTTTCCGGCAAATGACATGCTAACAGATTTAGTGCAAACTTACTAAAAATATTATCAAAAACAAGAGAAGGGAAAAAAAATCCTGATCCCTTTATCTTCGTGATCCTTTCATTCAATTCTATAGTTCTGCAACATGCCATCCAAGAAGAAAAAAGAGGTTCCTGTTATATTGGTCACCAACGACGACGGCGTAACGGCCCCGGGTATACGCAACCTGGTGGAGGCGGTGAAAGACCTGGGCAAGGTAGTGGTAGTGGCGCCCGACAAACCCCAGTCGGGCATGGGGCATGCCATCACCATCGGGTCGCCCCTGCGGCTGAGCCGCGTTCCCCTGTACGAAGACGTGGAGGCCTGGCAGTGCACGGGCACCCCGGTGGATTGCGTGAAACTGGCGGTGGACAAAGTGCTGCACCGCAAGCCCGATATCTGCCTCAGCGGCATCAACCACGGGCCCAACCACAGCATCAACGTGATCTATTCGGGCACCATGTCGGCCGCCGTGGAAGCAGCCATCGAAAGCATTCCTTCGATCGGGTTTTCCCTGATGGATTACAGCATTGAGGCCGATTTCACGGCAGCGCGGATCTACGCGCGCCAGCTCACGCAAATGGTGCTGGGTAAGCAACTCGACAAACACCTGGTGCTGAATGTGAACATCCCTGCGCTGGCACCCGAAGAGATCAGGGGCATCAAAGTGTGCCGGCAGGCCTATGCCAAATACCAGGAAGATTTCCTGGAAAGAAAAGACCCGCACGGGCGGCAGTATTACTGGCTTACCGGCGCTTTCAATAATATGGACAAAGGCCGCGATACCGATGTATGGGCGCTCAACAACAAATACGTAAGCGTGGTGCCGGTACAATTTGACCTTACCAATTACGTTCTTAAAGCCAAACTGGAAAAAAGCTGGAAACAATAATGCTCAAAAAAGACAACCTGCGGATCGGTATCCTGCTCGGCTTAGTGGCGCCCCTCGTGGGATTGGTGCTCTATTATTTCGTTGCCTTCTACAGCCGCCAGGTTGGATTCATCGAATTCCTGGGTTACCTGCGGCAGTACAAATCGCTGCTGACCGGTGTGAGCAGCATCAGCCTGGTGGCCAATGCCATCCTCTTCACCATCTATATCAACAGCCGCCGCGATAAAACCGCCAAGGGCATTTTTATTGCCACTCTTTTATACGGCATCCTGGTGCTGCTGCTGAAAGTGGTTGGTTAACTTTGCCGCCATGAAGTATTACATCATCGCCGGCGAGGCGAGCGGCGACCTGCACGGCAGCAACCTCATCAAAGAGATCCGTAAAAAAGATGCCGCCGCCGAGATCCGCTGCTGGGGCGGTGATCTGATGGAATCGGCAGGCGCCACGCTGGTGAAGCATTACCGCGACCTGGCTTTCATGGGCTTTGTAGAGGTGCTGGCCAATCTCCGCACCATTTTTCGCAACATCGATTTTTGCAGGGCAGATATAACCGCTTTTACACCCGACTGCATCATTTTCATCGACTACCCCGGCTTCAACCTGCGCATCGCGAAATGGGCCCGCAGTCAGGGTTACAAAACGGTGTATTATATTTCCCCCCAGGTATGGGCCTGGAAAGAAAGCCGGGTGCGTGAGATCCGCAAAAACATCGGCCGCATGCTGGTGATCCTTCCCTTTGAACCCGCTTTCTACCAGAAATGGGCGTATCCCGTGGAATATGTGGGCCATCCGCTGGTGGAAGTGATCGACCGTTTCAAAGCAGAACACCCCGACCTTGGGCCCGATGAAAAACTGGTGGTATTGCTGCCCGGCAGCCGCAAACAGGAGATCCTGCAAAAACTGCCGGTGATGCTTTCCGTTACGCCGGCCTTTCCCGATTACCGTTTCATCGTAGCCCGCGCTCCCGGCCAGCCCGACAGTTTTTACGAACCCCTGCTGGCCCCCTATCCCAATGTGGGCGCGGCCAGCGGGCAAACCTATGCCCTGCTGATGCAGGCGCGCGCGGCCCTGGTCACTTCCGGAACAGCCACCCTGGAAACGGCACTCTTCGGCGTTCCCGAAGCGGTATGTTATAAAGGCAACCCGCTTTCCTACAGCATTGCAAAAAGACTGATCAAAGTGAAGTTCATTTCACTGGTGAACCTCATCATGGACAGGCTGGTGGTGCAGGAACTGATCCAGCACGATATGAACCAGGAAAAGCTTACCGCCGAGCTGGAAAGGCTGCTGCACGATGCGGATTACCGCAAACGCATAGAGGCCGATTATGCAGCGCTCCACGACATACTGCGAAAAGGCGGGGCGGCCAGCGAGCAGGCAGCGGCCAGCATCTGGTCCTTCCTGCAGGGATCAGCGGCGGAAAAATAAATACCGGATCAGCATGAAGAGCAGCGCCGCCACGAACATGAAAATGGAAATGCGGTTAATGCCATGCATATACGAAATCCATTTGCTCTTTGGCGCGTTGGGATCTTTTTTCTTCAGATACAGGTATTCTGCGAGTTGACGGAGTATTCCCATAAGATGAATCGAGATTCAAAATTAGGAATAATTGTTTCCTATCTTTAGCAAAATCATGGCATGAAAAACTTTCTGCTCCTTCTTTGCACCTCTTTTCTATTGTTTGCCTGCGGATCGTCCAAGCCCGCTGCCGGAACAGAAAGTTATGTGCGCCCGGGTTATGCCAAAAAGAAATACAAACAGATCCTGGTGCTGGGTACCATGAAAGACGTGGTGGGAAGGAAAAAGACCGAATCGGCCCTGACCGACCTGCTCAACCGCAGCGGTTACCACGGACTGGCCAGCAACGCCTATTTTGACCTGGAGGGCATCAGTCACATCGATACGCTCAAGGCCAGGATGGCGCCGCTGGATTTTGACGCCGTTATTGTATTGCAGTACCTGGGACAGTCGAGCACCATTACCGACAAAGTAACGGTGTCCCCCACTACCCCATTGGTGACCGGCAGCTTCTTCGATTTTTATACGAGCCCGGCTTACGATTTCAGTTATGAGTCGCAGTCGCAGCGTGCGGGTTATGTGAACGCTTCTTTTTACACGCGCGAGAACTACCAGAAAGAATGGAATTCCATTGTACAGGTAAATTTTTCGAATGGCCTGGAAATGGCTTCCGAACTGCTGGCCGGCGCTACGCTGAGTCGTCTCGTACGCGATAAAATACTCTGATACATATGTGGGCAGGTTGTCTGGCTTCGCTGTTGATCGGGCTCACGCTGGGCCTGATCGGGGGAGGTGGTTCCATCCTTACCGTTCCCGTGCTGGTGTACCTGCTGCAGGTGGATGCGGTGACGGCCACGGCTTATTCCCTCTTCATTGTGGGCGCCACCAGCCTGGCCGGTGTGTTTCCCAAATACCGCAACCGGGAGCTCGACACAAAAGCGGCCCTGCTCTTCGGACTGCCTTCGATGGCAACCGTTTTCCTGACCCGCAAATACCTGCTGCCGGCCATACCGGATACCATTGGTAACCTCGGCGGGCGCCTGCTTTCAAAGGGAGAATTGTTGTTGCTGCTTTTTGCTTTGCTCATGATCGTGGCGGCCTTTACCATGATCACGGATAAGAAAGCGCGTCCTGCCGCTGAGGCGGTCGACCACTCCTGGGTGCTGCTTTTCCTGGGTGCTGCGGAGGGTTGCATCAGCGGGCTGGTGGGTGCGGGCGGCGGTTTTTTGATCATCCCCGCGCTGGTGCTGCTGGGTAAGCTGCCGATGAAAAAAGCCATCGGCACCAGCCTGCTCATCATTGCCGTAAAATCGCTGGTGGGTTTTACGGGCGACCTGGGTCATTTTCACATCCAGTGGTCGCTCCTGCTTCCGGTGACGGCGCTGGCCGTGGCGGGCATCTTTGCCGGGTCGGCCCTGGCCAGCAGGATCGCTGCGGAGAAGCTCAAAAAAGGTTTCGGCTGGTTTGTAATAGCGATGGGGCTTTTCATACTGTGGAAAGAAGGCCGTTTCATTTTCTCCTGATGTTTTTTGCGGTCTACGCTTTTATGGCGCCTGCCGGGCGCCATCGTTTTTGTGGCCTTCTGCTTTCGCTCTCCGGCGTTGCTGTTTTTGCTGCCTGAAATAAAAGGTGAAGAGGAAAAAGAGCAGGCGCACGGTTTCATAGGAAATGCGCTGGATCATTTTTTTCCAGAGGTTGTCTTTGGCCAGCCAGGTTTCCGTGGTAATGGGAATACAATCTTTTTCTATCACTTCCTGAAGTTGTCCGCGGAGTCCTTCTGCAAAATCACTGTCGAGCAATTCGAGGTTGAGCTCGATGCTGGCAAAAGCGCTGATGAAATTGATGTTGTAGGAACCTACGGTGGTCCAGATACCGTCTGCGGTACTGATCTTACCGTGCAGCACGCTGGCCTGGTATTCGTAAAGAAGCACATTGCTTTGCAACAGCCAGCGGTAGAGGTAACGCTCGGCCTGCTTGGCGATGGCCACGTCCGATTTACCGGCAGCGATCACTTTGATGACCACGCCACGGGCGGCGGCGCGGGTGAGGGCGCGGCGCATTTGCGGGCCTGGCAGGAAATAACTCGAGAGCAGGATCACTTCGCGGCGGGCGGCGGCGAGGACTTTCAGGTAACTGGCCGATATTTCGTTGCGCGACCTTACCCAGTCTTCGCGCCTTATGCGGACGGGAATGGATTCTTCCACGGCCAGGAGCTGCCGCGGCGGGTGATAACGCCTGAATTTTTTCTTACCCCAGCCGGCTTTGTTATAGAGATCGAGGCAGATGCCATAGAGTTCGTAAGCAGCTTCGCCTTCTGTAAAAACCGCCCAGTCGAGCCACGCATGATAGTGGGGCAGGTCGTTGTACCGGTTGCTGATGTTCACCCCACCTACCAGGGCAGCCTGCGCATCAAACACCGCCACCTTGTGGTGCAGCCGGCGGCCGAAATAAAAGTTCCGGGCTCGGAGCAGGGGTTCGAACCAGCGAAAACGCCCGCCGGCAGCTTTAAATTGCTGGATCATATGGGCGGGCACATGCTGGGACCCGTATCCGTCGAGCAGCACGAATACCTGAACCCCGCGCGCAGCGGCGGCCACCAGCGCTTCCCAGACGCGGTTCCCGGTTTCATCCTTTTCAAAAATATATACCTGGAGATGGATGGTTTCCCTGGCGCCGGCGATGCATTGCAGCAGGGTATCAAAATAAGGCTGGCCGCCCCTGAGCAGGCGGGCCCTGTTATGGCTGGTATAGCCTTCCCCTGGCAAATCGGTCGGCATGATCTACATTAAAAGCTGCATGATTTAAATTAATAAAAATGTGGTACTGTATTTGGTAACTTTAGGAAGAAAAGATTTCCATTCATTAAACCGAACATCATGACAAACACCAACAAAGTTCTGGCAGCACTGGCGGCAGGCGTGGCCATAGGAAGTGTGCTGGGGATTCTGTTCGCACCGGACAAGGGCGAGCATACCCGTAAAAAGATTGCCGACAATGGAAAAAAATTGTCTGATTCTTTCCGCGAAAAAGTAAATGAAGGCAAGCAAAAGCTGGCCGGCCTTCGGAACAATATCCACGACAAGGCGGAAGCCCTGAAGGAAGCGGCACAGGAATATGCCAGTTAAATGGTAAAGCCCCACACGGGGCTTTTTTATTTCCCTTTTGTTAAAACTCATTTCTTTCCCGCCATCCTGCGGAGCAGGGATTGGAATACGCCACGGTCCCATTTTGCAAAACGGCCGCGCTGCACCACTACCTCATTGTCGGTTGGGTATTCCAGGTAGTAATGAAACACGAAGGGCTGTGAAGGATCGCTCCAGCCGATGACCTGGCCAAAACGAAGGTCGTTGAACAGCAGGGTATCCTGCACTTTGCTGGCGGTATAAAAACCCTGCGAGAAACGCTGCAGCAGGCGAAGATCTTCTCTTTCGTTCATACCCGCCAGCCAGTGATGGTTGGCCGGAAAATAGTGCAGGTCGGTTGGGCCGGGCGGATCGAATACGGAACGGTAGCCGGCATAGTAACCGCTGTCGTTGCCCAATACCACAAACCAGAGCAGGCTGTTCAGGGGAGCCGGCGTACTGAAATATTGTGTCGTTTGCGGGTAGTGTGCGGCGATTTCCTGTTTCAGTTCGCGGTTGATGCTCCATTTGTTGAAGAGGGCGAAAGCCAGGTAGGTAGCAGAAAGGAGCAGCGCGCAGGAGGCGATGGCCCTTCGGCGTTTGTACATGACCGGTAAAACAAAAAGTACGATGGTGGCGAGCAGCGGCCAGATAGTGATAAGCGGGTCGGCCACATAGAGCGTGTTGAGGCTGAAACGATGGTGGCTAAAGGGTTCCAGCCATCCCGTACCATAGTTGTTGAAGCCGTCGAGGAAGAGGTGGACCAGCAGTTCCAGCCCAAAGAAAAGGCAGCAGGCGGTGAAGCCGGGGGCGGATCGTTTGCTCCAACGGCTGGCGAGAAAGGCCAGCAGCGGCGTGAGCAATAGCACGAAGAGCAGGGAGTGTGTAAAGCCGCGGTGGGCCAGCAGTTCATGGGGCAGGTCCATCCACAAAGCGGCGACGGCGTCGGCATCGGGGAGGCTTTGGGCCACGGCGCCCCACAACAGGGCCCTGCGGCCCCATTGCCGGCCGGCCAGGACTTCGCCCATGCAGGCGCCCACCACGATATGGGTAATGGAATCCACTTGCTTTGGAACTAAAGCTAAGGAAGTTCGGGCAACCCGCTGTGAAGGGCGACGGGATCGTAAATCTACCTGGCGGAAATGGTGATTTTCTTAGGTTTTGCGTAAATCCTGAAAATATTTCGCTTCTACCCGAAATAATTTCAATGTTGGCCCGTTTAAGCAGTGCTGCAAAACCCCGCACTGTATGAAAAAGCTATTGGCCACTGCTTGCCTGCTGGTATTTTCCAACCTGTTGTTTTCGGTTTGGTATAGCAGTAACCAGAACCTCAATTCGGGAACTTACAGTGATGTGGGCTGGGGATCTTCCGTCCTCACGATCAATGCCAACCAAAATGTACTATTTACAGGCAATACCAATTTTTCTTCCGGCAGCCTCACCATTAAAGCTGGCGCCACACTTACCATTAACCAGGCCAGTTTTCAGGCGAACGGTTCCATACTGCTGGAAACCGGCGCTACGCTGATCATCTCCGGTAGTCTTACCAATAACAATTCCATTACCGTTAACGGCGGCACCCTGCAAGTGGGCAGCAACTGGAATAATTCCTCCAACAATATTGCTGTATCCCAGGGGGGCATCATGACGATTGGCGGCGCCGGTACCATGAACGGCGGAGGGCTTACCATTGGCGCCGATGGCAAACTGGTGATCAATAACCTCACACTGAACGGGAACAATACCATCAACGGAACCCTGGAAGTGACAAACCAGTTACAGATCAACGGTGGGCTTAACACGATGGGCACCTGCTCGGAGATCCGCACTAAAATACTGAAGACCAGCAATGCCAATGTGATCACTGGTAGCGGGTATGTGCACATCAGCACTACCTACGACAACCAGGGAAATATCTGGGGATATACCGGTCAGGCGCTGACCAATAACAACAATGTACTGGTGAACTACACAGGCGCTGCCACTACCAATAGTTTTGGATCGGCAACGCTCACCACGCAAACCACCAATCCCTGCATGGTGGTGCTGCCGGTGGTGTTCAATGCATTCTCTGCGTCGCCCGATCAGAATGGTCATCTTTACCTGAACTGGAATGCCAATGAAACGGCTGCCACGGATCATTACGAGATCCAGGTTTCCACGGACGGAGAGAATTTTGAAACGGTGGAGGTGCTGAACGCTTCCTCCAATTACTACCAGCAATATCAATACAAGCTCAAATTCTGATCCATGCGTTATATACTGGTCCTGTTGTTGTTTACTTTGTTTGTACTGGCCGGCTGCTCCCGCAAGGAGACCGTGAGCCCCGCACCCAACAAAACCTATTTTCTCCGCATTAAGCAGGTAGATGCCAACGGGAAGGCTGTTTACAGCAAAACGATCCGGGTGAAGGGCAATTGAATTTCGGCTACCGGCATTTGTGTAATATTTACAATAAGCGTCCTGCTCCTTCGTTTAGTAATACCGCTTATCCTAATTACGCTTTTCATTTCGTAAAAATACTAACGTGCGTGTTCAACCGAAATATGCGGTTCTTTTATGCCTGTTGCTGTACCTGGCCGTGGTAAAGGCGCAGGATATCAGGCCATTTACTATTCGTTATACCACGGATGCAAGGGGCAAAATGGTGATGGTGGCAAACAATATCATTACCACTAAGAAGAAATCCAGCGGCGGCAATGTAAATTATGCACGGGTTCCACCATCCTGCCCCGGTTCGGGAGAATTGTGCAAAAACGACGACCAGAACAATACCAATATCGACATCGACGGCGATGCCGCTACCTTCAACAGCTCCGGGGCCACGCTTACGCTTCCCACCTGCCATTCCATTTTGTACGCAGCGTTGTATTGGGGAGCCGGCATCACCATCAACCAGGGTTCCAACGGCGCCCTTCCATTGCGAAGCACCGGCTGGAATAACGTGCTGGTAAAAGCCCCGGGGCGTGCTTACCAGTCCGTCACTGCCACTACCATTGATACCATGAAATCGGTATTTCACGGCTACCAGGCATTTGCAGATATAACGCAACTGGTGCGGGATGCGGGCGCGGGTATGTATACCATAGCCAATGTAAAGTGCGATACCGTGAATGCAAGCGGAACCGCGCTGGTGAATGCTTTTGGCGGATGGACCCTGATGGTCATCTATGCCGATCCCAGCCAGCCTTTGCGAAACTTCACCATCTTCGATGGCCTTTCCATTATCGGTAACAGCAGTGGCATCAACAGCCGCGATATAAAGATCAAAGGATTCAAAAGCCCGCCTTCCGGCAATATTTCCGCCACCCTGGGCATGGTTGTGTACGATGGCGACCGGGGTGAGAAAGATGGCTTTTTTGTAAAGCGCAATGCCGCAGACGTTTTCACCAACCAGACGGCCACGGCGGAAAGCGCGAAAGCCCTGGCCAATGCAGACGATGCCTGGAACAGTTCCATCACCGATACCGGGAGCCTGGTGACCACAAGAATGCCGGCACACCAGAACACCTATGGCTACGATGCCCACATGTTCCGGCTCAACAATACATTGAACCGCTACCTGCGCAACAACGAAGATTCTGCCGTGGTAAGAATAAGTACTTCTTCCGAAGGATATGTATTGGGTTTGGTCACATCAGAGATCGATACCTATTACCCGGAACTCATCCTGGAAAATGCCGTGGAAGCAGTGCATCCCGCTGCCTACCTGTTCCCGGGTGATACCCTGCAAATAACCAGCACAGTGCGCAATACCGGGAACAATTCGGCTACAGGTGTACGTGCGGAAGACAGGCTGCCAGCCCATTTCAGCTATGTGCCTAATTCCATCTACATCGATAATGTGCAGAAGACCGACGCAAGCGGCGACGATGCGGGTGAATACCTGGCAGGATCCAGGACCGTGGTTGCGCGACTGGGCCTGGGTGGCAATATTACAGCAGGTGGTGCTACCTATGAGCTCCGGTACAAAATAGTTATTACGGCTGCCTGCGCCGCAGAAGCAACCGACCTGCCGCAACAAACCCGGTTGTATTTCCAGGACCAGGCGTCTACCGTGCTCGACTCTACGGGGTCAAGGCCAAAGTCGATCGACAACTGCGTGGCGGCCATGGGCGCCGGCCGGGTTACGATCCAGCCCTGCCTTACTGTTCTTGCATCGAAACTGGTGCAGTTCACGGCTAGCAATACCCGCAGCGGCATCTACCTGCAATGGATAGCCGAAGAGCACAGGGATGTAACAGGTTATACCGTTGAGTCATCTACCGACGGCGTTCATTTCAAAGCCATTGATTCGCGGGCCGTGCCGCTGCAGGATGGCAGGTTCAGCTACTCCTTCACCGATAGCAGGGGTTATGGTTCTACCAAAATTTATTACCGCCTCCGTATTTCCGGCAACAGGAATAAGAACACCTTCAGCAAGGTCCTGCTTGTCAACCATGCAGAGAACAACAACATGCAATTGCTGCAGGCCAGCCCCGATGCGCCCAGCATCATCATCAAATCCGGCAAGCCAATCGCATTCGTACAATGGTTCAACGAAAAGGGACAGTTTGTACGGAGCACGCAGAACGTATCTGCCGGACAACCGATCGCTGTGGGTAACCTGCCGGCCGGGGTCTATTTTCTGCGTGTTTTCACGGATGATTCCATGCAGGTCTTAAAGATGTTGCGCCGCTGATTTTCAACTTTCTGTTTTAATAACAGGCAATTCCTGATTTCGTCAGACAGCAACTTCATTGGTTTTGAAGCGTTGGCCGGGCTTTTCCCTGCCTGTTTTTTCAGTTTGTATTATATTGATAATCAATTATTTGACATCCATTTAACCAACGATTAACCAAATTTTTTTGCTTATCAATTAAACGTTTGTTTAATTTTGCGCCTTCATTTGACAGCCATGAGTACAGGTGCAAAGGAAGAGTTAAGCGAAAAAAAAGGCCAGATCCTGGAAGCGGCGGAAAGCCTCTTTTCCGAGAAAGGTTTTGACGGTTCCTCTGTGAGGGATATTGCAGAAAAGGCCGGGGTGAACGTGGCCATGATCTCCTATTATTTCGGCTCCAAGGAAAAGCTGATGCAGTCCATTTTCGAACGCCGGAACGAGCATTTCAAAATGCAGGTGGAAAGCCTGCTGCGCGACGAGCAACTCAGCTATACCGACAAGGTTTTCAAACTGATCGACGACCATATTGAGCGGGCTTTCAGCCGCGCCAGTTTTTACAAGCTGATGATCTGCGAGCAGGTGATCAATAAAAACCCTGCGGTTATCGGGATCATGAAGGACATGAAAAAACGGAACATGGCCGTGATCAGTGCGTTGATACATGCCGGCCAGGATGCCGGCGTATTCCGCCGCGATATCAATATCATGATGCTGTTCACCTCCATGTTCGGAACCGTTTCACAATCCATCATCGGGGCGGATCTCTATCGCGAGATCAATGGTCTCCAGCACATCAGCGAGGAAGCTTTCCAGGCCCGGTTAAAAGCAGACCTGGGCGTTCACCTGAAGAATTATTTTAAAGCAATCTTGACACATGAAGTATAGACTGAAGGGCCTGGCCCTTGCATGCGGAACCCTATTCCTGCTGGTGTGCGGCCAGGCCACCGCGCAGGATTCCCTAAGCCTCACGATGGCCAAAGCCATTGAACTGACCCTGGCCAACAGTAAGTCCGTTAAAGCCAACCAGGCACGTATAGACGAAGCAACCGCCATACTGCGCCAGGCGAACGACGCCAAACTGCCGGAGCTCAGTGTTTCCGGTGCATATATGTACCTGCCCATTGTTCCGAACATTGATATGAAGATCAAAACCGGCAATGGCGGGAGCGGTGGCGGCAACGAAACCATGAATGTGGAAGCGCACCAGGCCGCTTACGGATCGCTGAGCGCCTCCCTGCCCATTTATGCAGGCGGTAAGATCCGCTACGGCATCGCCTCCGCGCAATACCTGCTCGAAGCCACCCGGCTCGATGCCGGAAAAGACCGTGACGCCGTGGCGCAGAACGCCATCGATGCCTTCACCAACCTGTACAAAGCAAAACAATCGGTATCCATCATACAGGAAAACCTGGAGCAGTCTAAGGCCCGCGACCGGGACCTGCTGAACATGGAAAACAATGGGCTGCTGGCCCGCAACGACCGCCTCAAGGCGCAGTTGCAAACCAACAATATTGAGCTCACCCTGCTGGATGCACAGACCAGCCTGCAGGTGGCCATCGTGAACATGAATCTCTTGCTGGGCCTGCCGGAGAGGACCCTGCTGAACCCGGTAACAGACAGCAGCCTGGCGCCCGTAACGCCCAAAACCATAGAAGAATACGAACAGCTCGGCATCCAGCACCGCAAAGACATTGCTGCGCTGGCCTACCAGAAAAAAGCCGCAGAATTGGGCATCAAAACAGCCGCTTCCGATCTCTATCCCAGCCTGGCGCTTACGGGTGGTTATATAGCGGCCGACATTCCCAAAGTGCTCAGCATCACCAATGCCGTGAACCTGGGAGTGGGTGTCAAATACAATGTGTCTTCGCTCTGGAAAACAAAGGCGAAAGTACAGCAGGCGCAGGCGCAGGAGAAGCAGCTCTTTTTCCGCCAGGGGGAACTGGACGACCAGGTGCGTCGCGAGATCAACCGTGCTTACCAGCAATACCTGGTGAGCATCAAAAAGATCGATGTATATGAAAAAGCCCTCGAGCAGTCCGAAGAAAACTACAAGATCAACAAGAACAAATTCGACAACAGCCTGGTGACCACCACCGACCTGCTGGACGCGAACGTAGCGCGCATCCAGGCCCGCATCAACCATGCATTCGCCCGGGCGGAATCCATCCAGGCCTATAACAAGCTCCTGGAAACCACCGGCACCCTTTTGCCGGAAACCACCGACAGCAAGTAATTACGAAAATAACGCATAAGTACAACCGAATATGGCAACCCAACATCCCGATACCGCCGCTCACCACAACCAGGAAGCGCCGGCCAAAAGAAGCAAAACTTTTATCATCATTCTCGGCCTGCTGATCATTGCAGGCGGCTGGTTTGGCATCAGCAAATACATACACGCGCAGCACCACGAGGAAACAGACGACGCACAGGTGGAAGCGCATATCAGTCCCGTTATACCCCGCATCCCCGGCTACGTGAAGGAAGTGCGCGTGAAAGACAACCAACAGGTGAAGAAGGGTGATACCCTGCTGGTGCTGGACGACCGCGACATGCGTATGAAGCTGGCGCAGGCAGAAGCTGCGCTGGCTACCGCGCAGAGCAATGTGCTGCAGGTGAAAGCCCTGGCCAATGCAGCGTCGGCCAATATCGGCACCTCCAAAGCCGCCATTCCTACCATCGATGCACAGATGGAAACCGCCAAGATCAATGTTTGGCGCGCTACACAGGACTACAACCGCTACGCCAACCTCATCAAGGACCATTCTATTACACAGCAACAGTTCGAACAGGCGCAGGCCAACAAGGAAACTGCTGAAAGGCAACTGCAGGTGCTGGAGCAGCAACGCCGGCAGGCCGCCACGCAAACGCAGGCAGTAGCTTCACAAAGCAACGCCACGGCCGCGCAGGTGGGCATTGCGGAAGCCGCCGTTAAGCAGCGCCTGGTGGACGTGGAAGATGCCAAACTGAACCTCAGCTATACCGTTATCACCGCGCAGGAAGATGGCCGGTTGTCGAAGGTGAATGTGCAGGACGGCCAGTTCATCAACGCCGGTCAGCAACTGTTCAGCCTGGTGAACGACAAACAGACCTGGGTGGTGGCCAACCTCAAGGAAACCCAACTGGAAAAGATCCGCCTGGGCCAGAAAGTAGTTGTGCACGTGGATGCGTTTCCGCGTCATTCCTTTGAAGCAACGGTGAGCTCCTTCTCTCCTGCTACCGGCGCCAAATTTGCGCTGCTGCCCCCCGACAATTCCAGCGGCAACTTCGTTAAGGTAGTGCAGCGGGTGCCCATTAAGATCGAGTTCGCCAACCAGGGCGATAGCCTGGTGCAGCAGTTGAGACCGGGGATGAACGTATTTGTGGATGTGCATCTCGATTAAATAAAACACCATGACAGACCAACATTCATTGGTTGAATACGGCGCCCGTCGGGTCATCATCACCATTACGGCCATCATGTGCGCCCTGCTGGAGATCGTTGACACCACCATCGTGAACGTGGCGCTGAACGAAATGCGGGGCAACCTCGGCGCCACGCTGACCGAAGTGGGCTGGGTGATCACTGCCTATGCCATTGGCAATGTGATCATCGTACCCATGACGAGCTGGTTGTCGCAGCAGTTCGGCCGTTCGAACTATTTCGCCGCTTCCATTGTGCTCTTTACGATCTGTTCTTTCCTCTGTGGCAATTCCACGAATATCTGGGAGCTGGTGTTTTTCCGGTTCATGCAGGGAATCGGCGGCGGCGCCCTGCTGGTAACTTCACAAACCATTATCACCGAAAGCTATCCCGTTGAGAAAAGAGGAATGGCCCAGGCGATTTATGGATTAGGTGTTATCATTGGTCCCACGCTGGGCCCACCGCTGGGCGGTTATATCGTGGATCATTTCAACTGGCCCCTCATATTTTACATCAATATTCCCATTGGCGTAATTGCTACGCTGCTGACGCTGCAGTTCGTACGCAGCCCGAAGTATGGTGAAAAATCGAAGGTCAAAGACGTTGACTGGCTGGGCATTGGCCTGCTGGCCATCGCGGTAGGATCGCTCCAGTATGTGCTCGAAAAGGGGCAGGACGACGACTGGTTCAACAGCACCACCATCATCGTACTAACGGTAATGGCTGTACTCGGATTTATTCTTTTCATCTGGCGGGAGCTCAGTTTCCGCAACCCGATCGTGGAGCTGCGGGTACTGGGAAATGGCAACCTGCGCATGGGCACCATCCTTTCCTTCATCATGGGATTTGGTTTATACGGTTCCACCTTCATCGTTCCGCTGTACACACAATCCACGCTGGGCTGGACGGCCCAGCAGGCGGGCATGCTGATGATTCCTTCGGCGCTGACCACGGCCTTTATGATGCCCATCATCGGGCAGCTACTGCAAAGAGGCGTACCGCAGCAATACCTGGTATCGGGCGGTATGATCCTGTTCTTTGTGTTCAGTTTCTGGGGTTATAAGATCATCACGATCGATACCAGTGCGGATGCGTTTTTCTGGCCGCTCATCGTGAGAGGTATGGGCATGGGCATGCTCTTCATCCCGGTTACCACCATGAGCCTGTCGACCCTGCGTGGAAAGCAGATTGGCCAGGGAGCAGCTTTTACCGGTATGATGCGCCAGCTCGGCGGATCCTTCGGCGTGGCCATCATCACCACTTTTATTGCCCGTCGCAATGTGTATCACCGCCAGAGCCTGGTGAGCCACCTCGATGTGAACGATCCCGATGTACAGCAGCGGCTGGCTACGCTGCAGCATAGTTTTTCGGCCAAGGGAATGCCCCTGGATGTGGCGGCCAAAAGCGGCTACCAGTTGCTGGATTTTACGGTGAACCGCCAGGCCGTGGTGCTTTCCTACATGGATGTGTTCCTGTACCTGGGACTGTTGTTCCTGGTGTGCGTGCCTTTTATTATGCTGGTGAAAAGCAACAAAGCCAAGGTGAGTGTGGCCGAGGCGATGCATTGATGCATAAAACAAAATGAGATAGAAAATCCCCCGGAGGTTTACGCTGCCGGGGGATTTTACTTATCGGACACCATTCCGGCTTGAGGTTGTGCTATTTATTGTGTTACCAAAAAAAAATTCAAAGACTTCTTCCAAAAAAATATTGCAGCCCTCTAAAATAAAAAGCGCCCCGATCAATCGGAGCGCTTTCTAATACTAATCTTATTGTTTATCCAAAAATTGTTTTAGTTATTCGTATCTGTATGAATCGATATCAACAACTACTCAGCTTTATATCCTAAACTCTCGACTTAGGGTACAGCCCTATTGATTTCGAATATCGAATCAAACTCTCACTTTCATCCTTTAATAAATCGTAGCTGCTTTTGTCTGTCTTTCTTATGTTCAACAATTTGCTGCAAATGGAAATTAGAACTTCGCCACCAGTACCTCCTGATAATTGCAACTCTAGAATTTCATTTGCCAGATCCGATTTGCCGGATTCTTTCAAAGCAGTTTTAATTCGTTCAATTGATGCCAGAAAATCCATTTATCAAAATTTTATTGTGTGGAATGATTCCAACTTCACGCTGTTGGGGTTAGTAACTAATTCTATTGCCCCACCATCATTTGCCCCTACTCCCGGAGCCTCTCGAGTAACAAACTGCGCCCCCGATCTTAGCTTCCCAGTTTCTATAAAGAAATTTCCACTTTTCAAATTATCAGCGGGAATTCCATATTTCTGCGCAAATTCATTTATATCCTTTATCAAAGCAGGATTCTCGAGACCAGAATTGCACCTCCTTCGCAGCACTTTTTCCTAACGTTCCGATACGATATAAGGTTGCCCCTTCTAGCGCAGCGCCTTTGCATTTAGAGCAGCCTTCGATGTAGATTGCCACGCAGTTCCGTGAGGTGTTTCAATTCCTCCAAATTTCACCCCAGGCGCTTTCGGGACATCAAAATAGAATGGAAGAATACCGCGCCTTAAATTGAAAAAGCCCTGAAACTCATATCTGTCATGAGTTTCAAGGCTTTTATTCCAGTGGAGGATATCGGAGTCGAACCGACGACCTCTTGCATGCCATGCAAGCGCTCTAGCCAGCTGAGCTAATCCCCCTTTTTTGCCAAAGCTCCCTCAACGGGAGTGCAAATATAGAGAGGGGAAGCTATCCGGCAAAAAATATATGTCAGGCTTTTTTGATCAACTCCACGTTGATCGCCAGTTTCACTTCGTCAGACACCACTACGCCACCGGCTTCCGTAACGGCGCTCCAGGTGAGGCCGAAATCCTGGCGGTTGATCTTTCCGCTCAGCTCAAAGCCCGCAACGGTATTGCCGTAAAAATCCTTTTGGATACCGCCGAATTCGGCAGCCAGCTCCACGGGTTTGGTGGTGCCGCGAATGGTAAGGTCTCCCTTCAGCACATAATCGGAACCGCCTTTGGGCTGCAGCGAGCTGGAAACAAATTCCAGTTTGGGGTGACCGGCGGCGTCAAAAAAATCAGATGATTTCAGGTGACCATCGCGCTGCTCATTACCCGTAGTGATGCTGTCAACAGCAGCCGAAAATTTCACCTTCGCATCGCTGAAATCTTCTTTCTCCGCTTCCACCGTGCCTTCAAAGCCGGTGAACTTGCCAGATACAGTGGAGATAACCAGGTGCTTTACCCTGAAGGCTATCTCAGAATGGTGGGGGTCTATGTTCCAGGTTGCCATAATGTTTGTATTTTATGCTAAGTTAATGTTTAAACTTCAAATAATCAAGTGGCGATAAAAAAAATCCAACCGGGGTTGGATTTCAATTACTTAGGACGGCATAACAATAGCCAGGGACGCAATAGCCGGGACTCAATCGCCCCAGATATCGTCCTCTCCCTTCAGCCAGCGCTTCACCAGCCGCGTGGTGACCGACTTCGGCCTTTCGATCGGGAAACCGAGGGCCCGGTCCCAGATCAGGCTGGCCATCACACCCAGGGCGCGGCTCACCGCAAAGAGCACCGTGTAGAATTCATATTCCACCATACCATAGTGCACCAACAGGGCGCCGCTGTGCGCGTCCACATTGGGCCAGGGGTTTTTGATCTTGCCAAGGCTCTGCAGAATAGGCGGCACCGTATCATAAACATTCCAAACCGTTTGGCAAAGCGCATCGTCGGGCATGTGCTTCTTCCCAAATTCCATCTGGGCAGTAAACCGCGGATCGGTTTTGCGCAGCACCGCATGCCCGTAACCGGGAACCACTTTCCCGGCAGCAAGGGTATCACGCACGTATTGGGCGATCTGCTCCTTGTCGGGCAGTTCCGTACCGAGCTGTTCCTGCATCTCGAAGATCCATTTGATCACTTCCTGGTTAGCCAGGCCATGCAAAGGTCCTGCCAGCCCATTCATACCGGCCGCAAAACTCAGATAGGGATCGCTCAGCGCCGAACCCACGAGATGGGTGGTATGTGCGCTGACGTTTCCGCCTTCGTGATCGGCATGGATGGTCATGTACAAACGCATCAGCTCTTTGAAGCCTTCGTTTTCGTATCCCAGCATATGGGCAAAATTGCCGGCCCAGTCGAGCAGCCCGTTCGGTTGTATGTGCTCGTTGGATTTGTATTTTCTGCGGTACACATAAGCGGCAATGCGCGGAAGGCGGGCGATCAGGTCCATGGCATCGTCGAACACATAGTCCCAATAATCCTTCTTGCTCATTCCCTTCGCATATTCCTTGGCGAAATTGCTTTCTGTTTGCAGGGCCATCACCCCTACCACGAACATGGTCATGGGATGCGTGCCCAGTGGAAGCGCGTCGATCGTGTTGAACACATGGGTAGGCACGTGCGAACGGCGCTGCCATTTCGCGGTCATTTCACTGACATCTTCCTCATTGGGCAGGCTGTCGAACAGCATGAGGTGAAACAGTCCCTCAGGAAGCGGCTCATTCCCTCCCTTTGCCTTGGGTAATTTTTCCTGCAGTTCGGGAATGGTATAGCCCCTGAAACGGATGCCTTCGTGCGCATCGAGCAGGGAGGTTTCAGACACCAGCCCCGTAATGCCGCGCATGCCCTGGTAGATTTGGGACAGCGTTACTTCACCGATTTTTTTGCTTCCGTGCTCTTTGAGGATCTCCTTTATTTCGGCCGACGCCGCATCTGCCTTGGCTTTGAATTTTTCTTTGTACGCTCCCATGTAGAACAATTTTTATATGTTCCCCAGTTGCAATCCAGGGTTGACTATAACCGCTAAAATTAAGTCATTCCACATTAAAACAGCATGAAAACTATTTGGGAGCATTCCGGTAGAGGAACACCGCAACCACCGCAAAGATGATATTTGGAAGCCAGGCAGCCAGCGCCGGCGGGAAACTTCCTTTGGTAGAAAAGACCGTTGAAAATTTGTCCATCACCACAAAGAGCGCGGCCGTCACAATACCAAATGCCATGTGCAAACCGCTGCCGCCCCTGGTTTTGCGGGCGGCCACCGCCACACCCATCAGCGTGAGTATGATCACAGACACGGGTGTGGCGAAACGCCGGTACAATTCCACTTTGTAAGTGTTCAGTCCTTCTGTACCCCTGCTCTCTTCCTTCCTGATAAAACTCAGCAGTTCGGGTGTGCTGAGTTTGTCTTTCATGTATTCATCGCGCCGCAATTCATTGGGCCGCATGTTCAGGTCTATGAGGTAGCTGTTGTGTTTGGTAAGGGTTTCGTGCAGGCCATCGATCTTTCTTTCCACGGTATTTTCTGCCCGCCATTTTTTTGCGGCCGTGTCCCAGCGGATATAATCCGCACGCAGGTTGTACACCACTTTATTGTCGTGGATGCGGTCGAGGAAAAAAGAGCTGGCGCTTTTGTTCACCGTATCGTAGTACTTGATGCCCACAAAGCTGACAGAATCGGAACGGAAATAAAAGTCGCGGCTGCCGCCGGAACCCGGCTGGTAGGAGCTGTTCCTGTCGATATACACCGATTTGAAATTGCTGTAGATCTGGTTGGCGCGGGGTATCACAAAGGCATTGGCCCAGGCCATGATGGCCGCCAGCAGCAAAGCGCCCATGAGGTAGGGCCTGAGCATGCGGTTGTAGGGAATGCCCGCTGCCAGTATCGCCACCGTTTCGGAGCGGCCGGCCATTTTGGAGGTGAAAAAGATAACGGCGATGAACACGATCAGCGGGAAGATCATGCTGATGATAAAAGGAATGAACCCGAAATAATATTTGGTGATGATGCCGCCGAAAGAAAGCCCGGATTTCACAAAGTCGTCGGTCTTTTCACTCGTATCGATCACCACCGCGATCACCGTAATGGTGAGGATGGCAAAGAGAAAAGTGACCATGAACTTTTTGAATATGTACCAGTCGAGGATCTTCATAACCCGGAAATGATGATTGTCAAAACTACTGGAAAATTGCCTATGGCTTTTGCGCTGCGTTTGTTAAAGCCTGGTTTTCAGCACGGGAATATAATCGTTTTTCCACTGGTTGAAATCGCCGGCCAGGATGTGGCGGCGTGCTTCCCGCACCAGCCAGAGATAAAAAGCCAGGTTGTGAACGCTGGCCAGGGTAAGGGCCAGTATCTCCTTCGATTTTACCAGGTGCCGCAGGTAGGCCTTGCTGTAATACTGACTCATGGCGCAGTCGATGCCGTCGTCGATGGGCGAAAAATCCTTTTCCCATTTTTTGTTGTCGATATTAATAACGCCTTTGCTGGTGAAGAGCATGGCGTTGCGGCCATTGCGGGTAGGCATTACGCAATCGAACATATCGATGCCCAGGGAAATATTTTCCAGTATGTTCCAGGGAGTGCCCACGCCCATGAGGTAGCGCGGTTTATCGGCAGGAAGCTGTTCGCAGCAAAGCGCTGCCAGCTCGTACATCATCTCTTCCGGTTCGCCCACGCTGAGGCCGCCGATGGCGTTGCCGGCCGCGCCCTTGCTGCTGATGTACTGGCAGGAAGCTTTCCGCAGGTCGGGATAGGTGCTGCCCTGCACAATGGGAAAGAGGTTCTGCGTATAGCCGTATTTGCCGGGCGTTTCCGCGAGGCGGTTCACACAGCGATCGAGCCAGCGGTGTGTTAGCTCCATGGAGCGCCGCGCATAACCATAGTCGCTCGGGTAAGGGGGGCATTCATCAAAGGCCATGATGATATCGGCGCCGATGCTGCGCTGGATGTCCATCACCGATTCAGGTGTAAAAAGGTGCTTTGAGCCGTCGATATGCGACTGGAACAGGGCGCCTTCTTCGGTCAGCTTACGGTTACCGGCCAGCGAAAATACCTGGTAACCACCGCTGTCGGTAAGGATGGGCTTATCCCACCCATTGAAGCGGTGCAGGCCGCCGGCTGCTTCGAGCACTTCCACGCCGGGCCGCAGGTAAAGATGATAGGTATTGCCCAGGATGATCTCCGCATTTACTTCTTCCCGCAATTGTTGCTGCGAAACCGCCTTCACGCTTCCCGCCGTTCCAACCGGCATGAAAATGGGTGTTTCCACCCAGCCATGGTCGGTTTGAAAACGGCCGGCGCGGGCCCGGGATCCCGGATCCTGTTGCAGCAATTCAAACTCTAAAACAGCCATAAGCCCGCAAAGGTAAGGTTTGCCGCTTTTAAGTATTATTTTCGCGCCAACCCTAGACGTTTATGGATTCATTGCAGTTCCACCTGGATTGGGCATGGACAGCCTTTATTTTCTTTTGCATCATCAGCTTTATTCAGCTCCTTTATTATTGGGGCGTTTTCAGCCGGCTGGCATTTTTCCGGCCGAAGGACCGTTTGCAGCGACAGCAGCACCCGGTTTCGGTGGTGATCTGCGCCCGGGATGAGGCCGGCAACCTGGCCCGCAACCTGCCGGGCGTGCTTTTCCAGGAATACCCCAGCACGCACGAACTGGTAGTGGTCAATCACAACAGCCAGGACGATACCCGCTTCCTGCTGGAGGAATTCAAAAAAACATTCAAGAGCCTGGAGATCGTAAACCTGGAACAGGAAGCCAAGGGCATCCCGGGGAAAAAATACCCGCTGAGCATCGGTATCCGGGAAGCCAGCCACGAGATTCTGCTGCTCACCGATGCCGACTGCGTACCGGCTTCGGAGCACTGGCTGTACCGGATGCAGGACGCCTACGAAGACGGCGTGGAAGTGGTGCTGGGCTACGGACCTTACCAGAAAAAACCCGGGCTGCTGAACAAGCTGATCCGTTTCGAAACCTTCCATACCGGCATGCAATACCTGTCTTTTGCCATGGCCGGGCTCCCCTACATGGGCGTAGGAAGAAACCTTTCTTACAAACGCCAGCTCTTCCTGTCGAACAAGGGCTTCAGCAATATCAACCACCTGCCCGGCGGTGACGACGACCTCTTCATCCATAAAGTGGCCCGCGGCGCCAATACGCGGGTGGTGATCGATCCCGAAGCCTTTACGCTCTCCGAGCCCAAGCAACATTTCGGCGACTGGCTCCGGCAAAAGAACCGGCATTACAGCACGGGAAAATATTACAGCGGCAAGTTCAAATTTTTGCTGGGACTCTATTCCGCCACCCAGTTCCTGTATTATCCTGCGCTGGTCCTCAGCCTGCTGCTGTTCGACTGGAAACTCACCCTGGCGGTATTTGCCCTCCGCTTTTTGAGCCAGGCCATTCTGCAGTACAAATGCATGCAGAAATTGCAGGAGAAGGACCTCTGGCCCTGGTGGTGGCTGTTCGACATCTGGATGTTCGTTTATTATTGCATCTTTGCCCCAGCAATATGGAAAAAACCCCGTCAAAGCTGGGTCTGATCGCCAAATATTTCAGCGATTTCACCGACAAACAATGGGAACAGTTCGCAGCGCTGGAAGCCCTTTACATGGAATGGAACAGCAAGATCAATGTCATTTCGCGGAAAGACATCGAGCAGCTTTACCAGAACCATGTGCTGCACAGCCTGGCCATTGCCGCTGCATATGAATTGCCCGCGGGGAGCACCGTGCTGGACATTGGCACAGGCGGCGGTTTCCCGGGCATTCCCCTGGCCATCTTTTTCCCGGAAGTAGAATTCCTGCTGGCCGACAGCATCAATAAAAAGCTGACGGTGGTAAAGGAAGTAGCGGCCGGCACGGGGCTCCGGAATGTGAGCACGCGGCACACGCGCGTGGAAGAGATCAAAGACCGTACCTTCGACTACGTGGTATCCCGGGCGGTGGCGCCGCTGGCCAGTTTGTGGGGCTGGTCGAGGCCCCTGCTGAAAAAAAGGCCATCGGAGGGTCCGCACCCCGCATCGGGACTCATTTGCCTGAAGGGGGGCGACCTGGCGGAGGAGATCTCCGCTTCCCGCACACGGCCCAGGATACAGGAAGTGTACGACTATTTCCCCGAGTCCTGTTTCCGCGAGAAGTACATACTGTATGTGCACCGCTAAACCCGCCGCTTTTATTGGCCCCCGGGCTATTAACCAACAAACCAGATTATGGCCATTACTGTTTGCATAGTAGATGATACCAACGATATCCGCCAGGCGCTGGAGGAAATCATAAAGCTTTCCGACGAATTCAAATTATTGGGCAGCTTTCCGAGCGGGGAAGATGCCGTTGCCAAAATGCCGGCGCTGCAGCCCCATGTGGTGCTGATGGATATTAACCTCGGCGGCATGAGCGGCATTGAATGCGTTCGCAAACTGAAGCCCGAGAACAAGGACATTCTTTTTATGATGTGCACGGTGTACGAGGAAGATGAAAAGATATTCGAGGCCCTGAGTGCGGGCGCCAGCGGTTATATCCTGAAAAAGACTTCCCCGGCCAAATTGCTGGATGCCATCCGCGAGCTCCACGAGGGAGGCGCCCCTATGAGCAGCCAGATCGCCCGTAAAGTGGTGGCTGCTTTTCAACAGAAATCGCTCGCTGCCGAAGCCTTTTCGCCCGGGAATACGGCCTCCGGCAATTTAAGCACCCTGAGCAACCGGGAAATGGAAATACTGGAGCTGTTGTCGAAGGGAATGCTGTATAAGGAGATCGCCGCCCAGCTCTTCATCAGCCAGGAAACCGTACGAAAACATGTGTATCACATGTATGAAAAATTACATGTAAATAACCGGGTGGAAGCCGTAAATAAGTTTTTTGGCCGTTAAAATACCCAGTTTGTGGTATTCACAGCCGGTAAAACCATGGTATTTTTGATATCGCTTCGGGATGCCTCAAATATTATTAATCATTAACCTTAGCTCTGAGTTCCGCAACCCCTTCTGCATGTGAAACCTTGTCATAAAAAAGTGCCTCCCGGGAAACGGAGGCACTTTCCTTTTTGTTTTATTCTTTACCGCTCCTGAGCAAATAGCTTCCTTTACCAGGTAAGCTGCAATACATTGTCCTTGCGGTTTACGTCAGCCATTCTTTCAGAAGGGTCGATTTCAATTTTTACGATTTGCTGCAGGGGCTTTGCTGTCTTGATCTCATATTGCGGATGCGTCCAGCGCCAGGGCTCATACACGATGCGCCGGATGGTTTTATCCTCTTCCGGTTTTGCGCCGTACATCAGGTTGAGTGGCACATAGTGCAGTTCCTTCGAGCCATCTTTAAAAGTGACGAGCACGTCCACGGGCATGGGCATTTTCCCGGTCCTTTTCAGGCGGATGCGGGTATCGCCGCCCTGTTCGTACAGGCTGTCGATACCATAGTCGATGGTTTTGGTGGTATTCACCCAATATTCACGGTACCAGTCGAGCTGCAGGCCACTCCTGTTTTCCGCTACGCGGATAAAATCATTCACGTTGGGATGCTTGAAATGCCAGAGGCGGTAGTAGTCGAGCAGTACCTGGTCGCGGACCGATGCCCCGATGATATAACCCAGTTGTTCCATGAACACTTCTCCTTTGGAATAAGCAGCGATGCTGTAGGCCAGGTTGGTTTCGAAGTGGTCGGCGTGGGTGGTCATCGGTTCTTCCCTTCCGGATTTCACCAGGTAAAAATAAGCGTCGTAAGCGCCCTTATGGGGTGATTCGCGGTTCTCTTCTTTTTTAGGCCCTGTGCTATTCGCTTCCTGCGTCACTTTGTTGTTACCGTCGAGTGAAGCGTAGTATTCAGACACGAGGCTTTCTGCGTAGGAAGTGAAACCCTCGTCCATCCAGGCATAGAGGCTTTCGTTGGTGCCCATCAGCATCTGGTACCAGGTATGCATCCACTCGTGAAAAGCGGTGCCCAGGCTGGGGCCGCTGATGAGGGTGCCCATGGGATATTCCATGCCGCCATCCCCCCCATGTATAAACGAATATTGTTTGTAGGGATACTTGCCAAAATGCGCTTCGATAAAAGGCAACACTTTCACGGCGGCATCCGCCACTTTGTTCCAGGCTTCGTCGTTCTTCGGATCGTTTTCTTTGTAATTGTACAGCACGTGGATGGTTGGGCCGTTCGGGACCTGGCGCACCAGGTGTTTGAATTCGGGATCGGCCGCCCACATGAAATCGTGCACTTCCGGGGCAACAAAACGCCAGTTCAGTTTGGGTGTATTGGGCAACGTTGTTTTGGCGCCGGGGGTTTCATAACCGTGTCCGATACTTTGCGGATTCTGCAGGTAGCCGGTGCCCCCGATTGTATAGTTGCGGTCGATCCGGATGGTTACGTCGTAGTCGCCCCATACGCCGTAGAATTCGCGGGCCACATAGGGCGTAGGATGCCAGCCTTCATAGTCGTACTCGCAAAGTTTCGGGTACCACTGGCTCATGCTGTAACGCACGCCGGTACCGGGATTGTCGCGGCCGGCGCGGCGGATCTGCAGCGGCACCTGCGCTTCGAACTCCATATTAAGCGTCACTTTGCTGCGCGGCAGAATGGGTTTTACGAGATCCACCACCAGGATGGTTTCGTCGATATGATAGGGTTGTTTCACCCCGTTCATTTTCAGGGAAAGTATTTTCTGGTAACCGATTTCATCGGGCTTCAGTTGCTGTATCCTGTCCTTCACGCGGCCGTCCCAGTCGGGCCGGTTATTGATCAGTGTTTTTCCCAGTTCGCGGCTGCGGGCATCCATGCTGCTGTTTGGCTGAAATGCGTTCCAGTATAAATGGTAAAACAATCTTTTCAGCGTATCGGGAGAATTATTGGTATACACCAGTTCCTGTTTCCCGGTGAACCGGTTGGTGGTAACATCCATGTCGATGTCCATGGTGTATTTCACTCTTTGCTGCCAGCGTTCGGGCTGTGCCTGCAGACCGCCAGCAGTTAAACCTGCCAGCAGCAGGCATAGCATGTATTTTTGGATCATATGGTGGATGGGAGTTTAATCAGAGCGTGAGCTTGTCTTTCAGCAAGCGGCCTTTTTCTGTAAATGTAAGGTCCCGTTTATTGATATCGGATTTTCTTACCAGGAGCCGGTACTCTACACGGTCATCAGGGAAGATCAGTTGGTAATACGTGTCAACGTCCCAGTCGGCATACTTGCTTTTGTCGAGCCCCTCTTCCACTGCCTGGGGCAGGTCGTCTTTGGTGATGAGTTTCTGGGAACCGCTCCAGGTGCCGTCGTTCTTGAACACTGCGTCGTACTTATCACCACTCAACTGGAAACTTACCTGGTAATGGGAAAGTTTATCCTTCCACTCCACGCTTTCCGCATTGCGGTATTTGTATTTGAAAGCGTCGGTAACCACTACGGGTATTTTACGGATCTGTGCCTGGGCAGGATGGGAAATTGCTACTAAAACCAGGGCCATTAAACTAAAAACAATCGATCGCATAGAATCTAAACATTGGTTTTCACAAATATCGAATGGCAGCTTATAAAAAAATCACAAAATCAGTCGGGCAAGCCACCTACCACCAGCACGATTTCGCCTTTTACCGTTTTATCACGGTAATGGTCAGCCAGTTCCTGCAGGGTGCCGCGGCGATTTTCTTCAAACATTTTGGTGAGCTCCCTGGAAACGCAGGCCTGCCTGTCGGGCCCCAGGAAACTGACCAGGTCGTCGAGGGTCTTTACGAGTCGCACCGGCGATTCGTACAACACCATGGTGCGTTCTTCCGTGGCCAGTTTTTTGAGAAGGGTTTGCCGTCCTTTTTTAAGCGGCAGAAATCCTTCAAAACAAAAGCGGCTGATGGGCAGGGCGCTGTTCACCAGTGCGGGAACAAAGGCCGTAGCACCCGGCAGGCATTCCACGCGAACACCCTGGCGCACACATTCTCTTACCAGTAAAAAAGCGGGATCTGAAATACCCGGCGTGCCGGCATCGGTGACCACCGCCATTTTTTTTCCTGCCAGCAACTGGTCCACCAGGTGCTGCAAAACACGGTGCTCGTTGTGCTGGTGATAAGGCGTGATTGGTTTCTCTATATTAAAATGCTGTAGCAGGCGGATGGTATTGCGGGTATCTTCCGCAAGGATAAGGTCCACCGACCGGAGCACTTCCAGACCTCTGAGGGTAATATCCTGGAGATTACCAATGGGCGATGGAACAAGATACAGCACAGGATCAGTTGATGCTGATTTCGAACTGCTCCATTACGGGGTTTGCCAACAGTTTTTTGGCAGCCTGTTCTGCAATGCTGCGGGCCTCTTCGGCGGAAGCGGCATTGACCTGGAGGCTGATGTTCTTACCGATGCGCACATCCTGTATAGCGGAGAGCCCGAGGTTACCCAAGCCACCCATTACGGCTTTTCCCTGCGGGTCGAGCAGTTCTTTGAGGGGCATTACTTTAACCTGTACTGAAAAAGTCATTCTTGTTTTGTTTTAAAGATCAAAGATAGGACAATGTAAGCAAGGAAAACGACCGGCATTGCCGCCCATTTCAGCAAAACGGCCGCCAGTATTGCGATTGCGATCAGCAGGTATTGTGGAAGATTGCTTCGCACAGAATAGTTGCGGAACTTGAAAGCAAGGAGCGGAAGCGTGCTTACCATCAGCCAGCTCAATGCCAGTATCACGGCATAGAGCACCCATTTGTTCAGGAGCAGGTTATAAACGGTAGTGTTTTCCGTATGCCAGTAGATCAAAGGAAGGGAAGCCACCACCAAACCCGCGGCTGGCACGGGCACGCCTTTGAATCCATAGGCCTGGCCCGGGTCAATGTTAAAGCGGGCGAGCCGGTAGGCGGCTGCGCAGGGTACCAGTACAGCCGGCAGCAGCCAGAGCATAGACACTTCCAGCCCGTTTGTTTCGCGGGCATAACTCAGGCGGAGCAACTGGTAGAGGATCAGGCCGGGCGCAACGCCAAAGCTTACCACATCTGCAAGGGAATCGAGTTGCTTTCCCATTTCGCTGCTCGCTTTAAGCATCCTGGCCACAAAACCATCGAGGAAATCTATAACAGCGGCAAGCGCAATAAACAGGGAGGCGAGCCAGATGCGCTCGGGAAAGTCCACCAGGTATTCACCACCAGGACCAGTTCCAATGCCAATGCCATTCTGAAGAACCGCGATGATGGCAAGAAAACCAAACACCAGGTTGAGGAGTGTAAAAAGGTTGGGAATCTGTTTCATATCAGGATTTGGAGGTTTTGTTTTTACGTGCCATGGCAGCTTCGATGTCATTGGTTTGAAGAGGAATGCCGGCCATCAGGTCTTTGTTGCCCGTGCGGGTGATCCATACATTGTTTTCAATACGTATGCCCATTTTTTCTTCTTCGATATAGATACCGGGTTCTACGGTAAACACCATCCCGGCCTGCACGGGTTCGGTGCGGGGGCCGGGGTCGTGCACATCGATGCCAAGATGGTGGCTGATGCCGTGATACAGGTATTTGCGCCAGGCCTGGTTGTCTTTATCCTGGTTCTTAAGGTCCGAGTTACGGAGCAGGCCGATCTCCACGAATTTTTTGCCGGCCATTGCACCCACTTTATCTGTATAGTCGGGCAGGGTAATGCCGGGCTTAAGAATAGATTTGGCGTAATCGTGAAGGTAAAGACAGGCATCATAGACTTGCTTCTGTCTTTTAGTGAATTTTCCATTCACAGGAATGGTACGGGTGAGGTCGGCATTGTAACCACCGTACTGGGCACCGAAATCCATCAGCAACAATTCGCCGTCAAGACAGGCCTGGTTGTTTTCAATATAATGCAGGATGCGCGCGCGGTCGCCGCTGGCGATGATGCTGTTGTATGCGGGTCCGCTTGCCCTGTTGCGGAGGAACTCATGCCAGATCTCTGCTTCCACTTCATATTCCATTACGCCCGGTTGCACAAACTGCAGCAAACGCCCGAAAGTGCGTGCGGTGATCCGGATGGCTTCCTGGATAACAGCCACTTCTGCGGCCGATTTGATGGCACGCAATGATTTAAGGATGGGAGCGCTGCGCATATACTGGTGCAGCGGGTAGCGTTGTTTCATTTCCGTTATATAACGGTAATCTTTAACCGGAACCAGGTTGTGCTTGCGGTCGTTCTCGTTGGTGTTGAGATAGATGTTTTCGGCCTGGTGGATCATGGGTTGGAGCAGCGCGTCCAGGCTGTCGAGCCAAACGATTTGCGGTATACCGGAGATGGGCGTGGCCTGTTCTTTCCTCAGGCAGTATCCATCCCATTTTTCCTTGAGTTCATTGGGGCGGGTGAGCACCAGGAATTCCCGGTATTTGGGATCGGGGTTATCCGGGAACAAAACCAACATGGATTCCTCCTGCACAATGCCAGTCAGCCAGTACAGGTCGGAATTCTGCCGGAACGGGTGGAGTGCATCTCCATTGGAGGGCAATTCGTCGTTGCTGTTAAAAATGGCAATGGAATGCGGCGCCATTTTCCGCACAAACCTTTTCCTGTTTTCTGTAAAAATCCGGCTGTCGAGCAGGGGGTGTTTCATAAAAGTTCCCAATATCCGGCAAATATTTGAAATTTCGTGATCCAGCAAACTAACATTTGTTAGTATGAAAGTTATTTAATAGGTATGCGAGACGAATTTAATAATTTCAAACGTTATGGCCTTTTCGTTAAATGAAACCCATGATGTAACACATACACATTGCTAGCACAACTATTTTCTAGCCCCTAGATTTGTGTCAATCAACGACGCTAAGCATATGTCCATCCCAGGTTTACTCGTGCCCTTTAAGCAGGTGCTGAGCACTTCACTTCGCTACGCCGACCATGTACATTACCAGTCTGACCCCGAAGAACTGATACAGGAAACACTGCAACGCCAGGAAGGCACCCTCAGCGATACCGGCGCACTGGTAGTAAGTACGGGCCAGTTTACAGGAAGAAGTCCCAAAGACAAATTCATAGTACTGGATGAGGAAACCGAAAAAACCGTTTTCTGGAACGAGTTTAACAACCCGTTGGAGGAAGCAAATTTTTTCCGGATCCGCCAGGTAGTGAATGAATATCTTGCCGCCTGCCCCGACCTGTGGGTCAGGGATGCCTATGCCTGTGCCGACCCACGTTACCGCATGCGCATCCGCATCATCAATGAAAAGCCCTGGATCAATCTTTTTGCCTATAACATGTTCCTCCGGCCCGATGAATCGGAACTGGAAGGTTTTGAGCCGGACTGGACCATTTTGTCTGCCCCGGGTCTGTTGCTCGATCCGGTGTATTGCGGAACCCGCCAGGGAAATGCGTCGGTCATTTCTTTCCGCCACAAAACCATCATCATTGCCGGCACTGCCTATACCGGTGAAACAAAAAAGGGCATCTTCACCGTGCTGAATTACCTCCTGCCGCTGAAGTACCAGGTGCTGTCCATGCACTGCTCGGCAAACCAGGGCGTAAAAGGGGATACGGCCTTATTCTTCGGACTCAGCGGAACGGGAAAAACCACCCTGAGTGCCGACCCGGAGCGAAAACTCATCGGCGACGACGAACATGGCTGGAGCGATACCAATGTCTTCAATTTTGAAGGAGGTTGTTATGCCAAGTGCATCGGCCTGTCGGCAGAAAAGGAACCTGAGATCTATGCTGCCATCCGCCGGGGTGCGCTGGTGGAGAATACGAATTTCCTTCCCGGGACCAATACCATCAATTTCAACGATGGGAGCATTACGGAAAATACCCGGGTCTCCTATCCGCTTTCCTATATCGGTAACGCCCTCGATCCCGCCATCGGGCAAATCCCCGAAAACATATTTTTCCTTACCTGCGATGCATATGGTATCCTGCCTCCCATCGCCAAACTGAACCCGGCGCAGGCGATGTACCAGTTCATTTCGGGTTATACCGCAAAAGTTGCGGGCACTGAAACTGGTATTACCGAACCTAAGTCCACGTTCAGCGCCTGTTTCGGCGCGCCCTTCCTTCCCTTGCATCCCGGTTTTTATGCAAAAATGCTGGGAGAGAAACTGGAGAAGCACCAGGTAAAGGTTTGGCTGGTCAATACCGGCTGGACCGGCGGCAGCTATGGCAGGGGGCAACGCATCCGGCTGGCCTATACCAGGTCCATGATCAAGGCGGCACTGGATGGCCAACTGGATGAGGTCGAATACACCACCGATCCTGTTTTTGGCATAGCCGTGCCCCTTGCATGTCCGGGTGTTCCTGGCGAAATACTGAATCCACGTAATACCTGGAAGGATACGGACGCCTATGACCAGGAAGCCCGCAAACTGGCCCGGGCTTTTATCAATAATTTTTCAAAATATGCTCCCGGCGTCGATCCTTCCATCATGGCCGCCGCCCCAAAACCTGAATGATTTTTTCGGTCTCAACGTTGCTTGCAGTCCGCCCTGGTCGCAGGGCGGAATTTTTTTGCCAGATTTTAGCAACTCAATGCTTACAGCTTTTGTTTTTCTGGCCCAAATTTGTCCGATGATATTCTTCCTGCATGCCCTTATCTGGATTGGCCTGTCTTATCAGGTGGATGGCCAGCCGGCTCCCACCCAAAACGCTGCTTCGCATTTTCAGGCAGCGCAAAAAGAACAGATCGACTGGAAAAAACGCCGTACGCTTACCTGGGCAGATTTCAAAGCCGCTCCTATAGCGTCTTCGCCTAATGCAGCACTTACCAGCACTTCCATTCTCATACAGTATCGTTGGGATAGCGATAACAAATTCGAATATTATTTAGCCTGTGTGTTTTACCCCCACAAATCCTGGACAAAAAATAAATCGGACCGTATTCTCCGGCATGAACAGGGGCATTTCGACATCTCCCAGTTGTTCACACGAATGCTGCACAAAGAATTGTCTACGCGTACACTTCAGTCCGCAGATGTCGAGAAAGGAGTGAGCGCGCTTTACCAAAGAGTCAATAAGGAGCAAGCCGATTTTCAAAAACAGTACGATAGCGAAACCAATCATTCGAGAAATACAGAGGCCCAGCAGCAATGGGAGAAAAAACTGGCTGCCATGCTGCAGGAAACGGCTGCATGGGCAAGCTACCCGCAGGAATGAGGCTATTGCCGGTCCATCGCCGTGCTTAGGCATCTGCCATCTTTCAGCACATGCAAACAATCGGCCCATTGCCGGGTTTCTTTCCGGTGTGTGATCAGGAGGGCCGTCGTTCCCGCGGCAGCCAGTTCCCTGAACAGTTCCAGCATCGCACGTTCTGCCACGTCGTCGAGGTTCGCCATTGCTTCGTCCAGGATGAGCAGGGCCGGCTCCTGGTACAATGCGCGTGTTATGGCAAGCTTTTGCTGCTGGCCGGCGGAGAGCTGCCATCCGTTTTCTCCCACTACAGTTTGATATCCGCCGGGCAACCCGGAGACGACCTCGTCAAATCCCGTGCGGCGCGACCATGCCAGCATCCGCTCCACATCCGGCTCCTCTTCATCAAGCCGAAGGTTCTCCCACACCGTACCGCAAAACAGTTGCACTTTGGCAGGCACCCATGCTATTTTTTTTCTTAGGGTTCTTAGCGAATACTGGCACAAACGATGCTCTCCCCAATATATCTGTCCTTCCTGTTGCAGGTAGTGCCTTTGCAGTAGCGCGGCCAGTGTTGATTTTCCAGATCCGTTGGCTCCTGTAAGAACATGTATGCGTCCCGTTTGCAATACCAGGTTCAGCGCATCAAACACTTTTTTCCCATTGGGATAACTAAAACCGACATCCTCGAAACGGATAGCCGCTGAAGACTTTCCCGCATCCAGGATACTGCTTTCGTTTTCGTATGCTTCCGGCTCCAGGTCGGTCAGTTCGAACAACCTGTCTGCCGCAATGATGGCATCCTGCACATTCCGGACCGAACCAATGAGCGCGCCGATAGGTGCTGTGAAATATGCCATCAATGTATAAAAAGACAACAAAGCGCCTGTTGTCATGCTGCCCAGTAAAACCGCACCGGCACCCACAACCAGCACCAGCAGCACGAGGCATTTATTCAATGTTTCGGTAATCGTTTCCAATCCCATGTTGGTCACTATAGCCCGGCGCATCAGATCCACCAGCGCCATCCATTTTTCTTCCACCCTTCTCCCGGCCCAATCCTCCAATCCCCGAAACTTAACAATCTCAACTCTTTCAAGCGTTTCCACCAGGCTGGCTTCAAAAGCTGCGCCATGCTCCGCCAGTTTCCGCTGAACGATCCGGTTGTACCGTTGCGATACATAGTATATGCCGGCAAAAAAAGAAACAGAACCAAAAGCAAGCAGTGCCAGCTTCCAATGGTACATCCACATGATGGCGCCGGTGCACACTATCATCAGCAATTGCAGCACCATTCCCATACCAATATCATTGATCAACAAACGAACTTTGATGGCGTCGCCCAACCGGCTGCTGATCTCACCGGTCCGGAAACCCTGTAACAGGGAGAGCGGAAGCCGGAAAAGGTGATAAATGTATCCGGTCACCAACATGGTATCCATCCGCATACCTGTATGAAACCCCAACAAGTCCCTGATCCACCCAAGTATCGCTTGCAAGGCAATAACCAATAGCATAAGAAAGGACATCACATACAAAGCACCGGTATCGCCCGATACCAATACCTGGTCCACCAATTGCTGCAGGAATATCGCCATACCGCTACCCAACAAAGTGTACGCAACGGCTCCCAGCATCATCATGAGGAGCGATTGCTGTTGTACCTGCATCAACAGCCAGAGCCTCCTCCACAAACCCGGCTTTCCTGCCGAACGCATAAAGCCGGCAAGCGGAGTCAACAATAATAATATCCCCGTCCATCGTTGCAGAAATTCATCTTTCCTGCACCAGAACAATTTTCCATCGGCAGGGTCCATCAACCGGATCCTGGTGCGCCGGAGGCCTGCTACTACCACGTAATGATATTGCCCGGCTTCCTTCTTCATATGCGCAATTGCCGGGAAGCCTGCCAGCGACAATTGATTGGATGAGATTTTAACGGCCCTGGCTGTAAGCTGGTTTTCGCGGGCAACGCGGGCCAATCCCCAAATGCTTGTTCCATTCTTATCAGTTCCCGTAAGATGCCGCAAGCCAGCAAGCGACGCCTCTTTTCCAAAATAATTTAGGATCACTTTCAGGCAGGCCGGACCACAATCGGTGCTGTCCTTCTGCCGAAATCCTTTTATACTACCTGCCACGATCAGATTTTTTTGACTGGGTCCAGCCAGTTCTCAAAACGGTCAAATAATAGCTGACCAATATTTCTCCTGGTGAGTACGATCCGCAGTTCTGCCTGCATGCCCTTTTGCAAATGCACCGTGAATCCATTGGAAAGAGAGAGTTGCCGCGAAGGCAAACTGCATATGATCCTGTAGGACGGCATATTACCCTGCATTTCATACTGCGCATCCACAGATACGATGTTTCCTTCCAGCCATCCGAAATACTGGTAGTCGAGTCCGCGGATCTTTATCCTGGCACGCATCCCCGTATCCAGGAATGCAATATCTTCCGGAGAAACCCAGGCCTCTACCCGAAGCCCTTCTTCCGGGAATACCGAGCAGAATTGAACGCCAGCATTCAACCAGCCGTTCCTGTACCAGCGCCTGACTCCCTGTATCCTGCCGGCACCGGGGGCGCGCAGTTCAAAGTCTTCCTTCCGGTACAGTAGCGCTTTTCTGCTCTCGTGCAAAACAACCAGTTCCTGCCGGAGGCGTACGGAATCCGCAGACCAACGGGTTTTGTAATTTCCATTTAAAGCCGATAGCCTTCCTTTTTGTTCGCGGTAAGCTGCCAACCGGCGCTGGTATTCCTCTGTTGCAATTATTTTTTCTGCATGAAGAACGGCAGCCGATTCCAGTTCCTTTTCAGCCAGGTCCACCCCGGCCTGTAAAGAAACACACTCTGCAACATACTGCTGCCAGCACCTGCTGTAGTGAAGGAACCTGCACCGGGGAACTCCCGCAGATTCCAGCGCCCGCAGCAAATTGCGGACATCGGCCAGTTCCTTTTCTTTCTGCAACTCCTGTTCAACAACCGTGTGTAATTTTTCAGTATTACCCGGATTCTTTAATACGGCCAGCAACTGCCCCGCCTTCACCCGCTCGCTTTCTTTCACATACACCGAATCTATGAAAGCACCGGTACCCGTCATTACAGGAACAATTTCCTGTTCGGCCACCAGCAGGCCATTGGCGGAAAAAGCTATATCAACGTACAAAAAACGCAACAGGATAATAATACTCGCAAACATCAGGAGAAGACTGGCATACACCCAAACCATCCAATCCCGCAACACGCCGTTCATTGCCACAGATAAATAACAGGGGCCGGCCGCAACCGGCCCTTTGTTTTACTTTTTGGTACTTGCCGGCAGGGAAGTATTGAAGCCGGCCGCCATAAGGCCAAGTTCCCAGACTGCTTTCAGTCCCTTCCTCCCCGCTCCCAACAGATCACTCAATAAACTGCCTCCTCCCGAGTCGCCGGCCCCCCCGGTTGTTTCCGTCATTTCCTCCGCGGAAAGATCACGGCATTCTAACTGGCTTTTCATGGTTTCCCTCTTTAAATGGTTATACAATTGCCAACCCCTCCTACCCTGAAATATTGCAGGAGCGGACGTTGCTGCGCAATGCATGCGCCAGCAACACGAAAATACAGCAGGCAATAGGGCCCTGCTACCGTGATTCAACGGGAAAAATAAGTGTGAAATAACCCGGGGTCAGAAAAGACCATACAACTGTGCATCCACTTTGCGGATGATATCCCCAAGGTCCTCGTCCTTTTCGGCAAATTTATTCTTGTCTACATCGATCACCAGGAGTGGGCCTTCTTTATAGGCGCCGATCCACTTGGTATAAAAATCATTCAGCCTTTTAAGATAGTCGAGCCGTATGTTCTCTTCGTATTCGCGGCCCCGCTTCTGGATCTGTCCTACCAGTGTAGGTACCGAAGCCTGCAGATAGATAAGCAGGTCGGGCGGCTGCACCATTGTTTTGAGCGTCTGGAAAAAAAGGAAATAATTATCAAAATCACGCTTGCTCATCAACTGCATCTCATGCAGGTTGGGAGCAAAAATATGTGCATCCTCGTAAATGGTACGGTCCTGTATAACGGTCTCGGTACCACGATGAATATCGAGTATCTGGTTGATCCGGCTGTTCAGGAAATAGATCTGCAGGTTGAAACTCCACCTGGGCATGTCCTCGTAAAAATCATTCAGGTAGGGATTGTGATCTACGTCTTCAAACTGCGGTATCCATTTATAGTGTTTGCTGAGCAGTTCGGTAAGTGTGGTTTTCCCCGCACCGATATTTCCGGCAACAGCAATATGTTTTGGTTTTTTCCCTTTGGCCATAAGATGGTGTACCTGCTTTGAGGGCAGGCTTCAAGATAAATAATTAATAGTATTTCAACCCCATGGCTTCCCGCACTTTTTCCATGGTCGCCTCTGCGCTCTTCCGGGCCTTGGCTGCCCCCATTTCCATTACATCGCGGAGGTAAGCCTCATCGTTGCGGATGGCCTCGGTCTTTTCCCGGATGGGACGTATGAAATTCACCATGTCCTCACCGAGCTGTTTTTTCATATCGCCGTAACGGATCACGGCCTGGTCGTAGTCTTTCTCAAATTTTTCACATACCTCCACGGGGCTCACCAGCCGCATCAGGGTGAACAGGTTTTCAATATACTCCGGCCTGGCCTCGCCCGGCGCAGCGGGACCCGAATCGGTTTTCGCCTTCTTGATCTTATTCCGGATATCGTCGTCGCTGTCGGACAAAAAGATGGTCGCGTTCTGGTTTTCGCTCTTGCTCATCTTTCCGCTTCCATCCAGGCTGGGCACTTTCACCAGTTGTTCGCCGAAATTGAACGCATACGGCTCGGGGAAAACCTCGCCATAGCGGTGGTTGAAACGATTGGCAAAATTGCGGCTCATTTCCAGGTGTTGCTCCTGGTCCTTGCCCACAGGCACATAGGCCGCCCGGTGCAGCAGAATGTCGCCGGCCATCAATACCGGGTAGGTAAGCAACCCTGCATTCACATTATCAGGATGCTGGCGGGCCTTGTCCTTAAACGTGGTGGTTTTTTCAAGCTCGCCTTTATAGGCCAGCATATTGAGGTAGAGATAGATCTCAGCGGTTTCGCGCAGGTGGCTCTGGCAGTACAGGGCCACCTTTTCAGGGTCCAGCCCGCAGGCAATATTTTCCGCCAGCACCCGGTGCACGTTTTCCTTCAGCTCTTTGGTATCGGGATGGGTGGTAAGGGTGTGCAGATCGGCAACCATGAAATAACACTCATACTCCTCCTGCATCTTCACGTAATTGCGGATAGCGCCGAAATAATTGCCCAGGTGCAGGAATCCCGTGCTCCGGATCCCGCTCATAACAACCCCTTTTTTTCCTTTTTCCATAGCGCGGCGAAGATAAGAACCTTATTTTTGTTGATAGCATATGGAACTGACCAAAGAAATGATCGGAAATCTTGCCAGCCTGGCGAGACTGGAATTTTCGGAAGAAGACACGCTCCAGATCAGGGAAGATCTAACGCGGATGATCCGCTTCGTGGAAAAACTCCAGGAGATCGATACCGCCGGGGTGGAACCGCTTCTGCACATGACCGACAACCAGGACATTCTGCGTGCCGACATTTCCCGGCCGGGACTCGACCGCGCCCTCGCCCTGCAACTTGCGCCCGATGCCGATGACGCCTATTTCTATGTGCCTAAAGTGATCAAAAAATAATATGATTCAACCGATCATCCACCTGGAAGGCATTCAGAAAAACTATTACATGGGAAAACAGGCCATCCCCGTGCTCAAAGGGATCAGCCTCGACATCCTCAAGAACGAATACGTTGCCCTGATGGGACCTTCCGGTTCCGGCAAAAGCACCCTCATGAATATCCTGGGCTGCCTGGATTCACCCACGGCGGGCCGGTATGTACTGAATGGGCAGGATGTCAGCAAAATGGAAGACGATGCCCTGGCCGATGTCCGCAACAAGGAGATCGGTTTCGTTTTCCAGCAGTTCAACCTGCTGCCCCGCCTCACCGCCGCCGAAAACGTGGCCCTGCCCCTCGTGTATGCAGGCCTGAATAAAAAGACAAGGACCGAAATGGCCCTGTCTGTTCTCGAAAAAGTGGGACTGGCGGACCGGAGCCACCACAAACCCAACGAACTCAGCGGCGGACAGTGCCAGCGGGTGGCCATCGCGCGCGCGCTCGTAAACAATCCCTCCCTCATCCTGGCCGATGAACCCACGGGCAACCTAGATACCAAAACCTCCATCGAGATCATGGACATTTTTGGTAAGATCCAGGCCGGCGGCAATACGGTTGTGCTGGTAACCCACGAAGAAGATATTGCCAACCATGCCCACCGGATCGTGCGGCTGCGCGACGGACTGATCGAAACCGACCGCCGTAACGAAAAACCGGCGATGGCGATGGCGGAGTGAAGGGAAGAAAAGCGGAAGAACAATGGCCGAAGAACAAAACTACCATGGCATTGAAGATCTATACCAAAACCGGTGACGCCGGCAGCACCGCCCTTATCGGCGGAACCAGGGTTCCGAAAAGCCATATACGGATAGAAACCTACGGCACCATCGACGAACTCAATTCTTATATTGGGCTCTGCGCCGACCAACTGACCGACACCCACCAGGTATCCCTCCTCAAAGAGGTCCAGGACCGGCTCTTTACCATCGGTGCTTCGCTGGCAACCGACCCGGAGCGGGAACCTATGATGAAAATGCCTGATCTGAAAGAAGCCGATGTGGAACTGCTGGAAAAAAGCATCGACCAGATGAACGAAGTGCTGCCGCGGATGAAATTTTTTATCCTGCCGGGCGGGCATGTGTCCATTTCCTCGCTTCACGTATGCCGTTGTATCTGCCGGCGGGCGGAAAGGCTCTGCGTTCAGTTGCAGCTCGACAACCAGTTCGTGGAACCGCTGGTGATCAAATACCTCAACCGGCTGAGTGATTATCTTTTTGTGCTGGCCCGCTATACGGGACACCAACTGGGCATTCCCGAACAACCCTGGCGTCCCCGCACGGGCTGAGGCCGGGGCCGGGTACATCTGGCCCATCCCGGCGTCAGATCATTTTACCATCTTTCATGTGGAGGATCCGGTCGCTCATCCGGGCCAGGTCTTCGTTGTGGGTAACGATCAGGAAGGTCTGGTTGAAATCGCGCCGGAGGCGAAAAAACAGGTCGTGCAGGTCGCGGGCGTTGGCCGAATCAAGGTTGCCGGTGGGTTCGTCGGCAAAAATGATCCTGGGCTCGTTGATGAGGGCACGGGCCACGGCCACGCGCTGCTGCTCGCCGCCGGAGAGGGCCTGGGGCTTGTTCTGTGCCCGGTCGGCCAGTCCCAGATGGGCCAGCAGTTCTTCCGCCCGTTTCGCCACTGCGTCCCTGGATTTGCCTGCAATCCAGCCCGGTATACATATATTTTCCAGCGCTGTGAACTCGGGCAGCAGGTGGTGGAACTGGAAAACAAATCCGATGTACCGGTTGCGGAAATCCGCCAGTTGTCGGTCGTTCATCCCCGTAATATCGGTACCGTTCAGGCTGATCCGCCCGCTGTCGGCCTTGTCGAGCGTGCCCAGGATGTGCAGCAGGGTGCTCTTACCCGCTCCTGAGGAGCCCACAATACTGACGATTTCTCCCTGGCTGATCCTTATATCAACGCCTTTCAGCACTTCAAGGGCGCCATACTGCTTTCGGATATCGCTGGCCTGCAACATGGCGCAATATTAAGCGTTGTATTTGAAAGGATTTGGAAATTTCGTTTTAACTCCTACATTTGCCGGAAATTTAAAACCTGTACAGATGTTTTGGACCCTGGAACTTGCCTCTTATCTGGAAGACGCGCCCTGGCCCGCCACTAAAGACGAGCTGATCGACTACGCCATCCGGAGCGGGGCCCCAATTGAAGTTGTGGAAAACCTGCAGGAACTGGAAGACGAGGGTGAAATTTATGAAGGCATTGACGATATCTGGCCCGACTATCCTTCCCAGGAAGACTTTTTCTTCAACGAAGACGAATACTAATCACCAATACTGACAAAAAATCCCGGCAATGCCGGGATTTTTTTATGATGAGAACCAACTGGTTTAAATACCCAGCTTTGTCATCACTTCCATGCTCACGCCGGTGCTGGAATAACCGCCGTCGTGGTACAGGTTCTGCATGGTGACCATGCGGGTAAGGTCGGAGAACAGGGTGATACAATAGTTAGCACAATCTTCCGCCGAAGCATTTCCCAGGGGCGCAATGGCATTGGCAAAATCGTAAAAGTCGCCGAAGCCCTTGATACCCGTGCCTGCCGTGGTTTTGGTGGGCGATTGTGATACCGTGTTTACACGCACTTTTTTCTCCAATCCATAGTGATATCCAAAACTGCGGGCAATGGATTCCAGCATGGCTTTGATATCGGCCATATCGGTATAAAAAGGATAGGTGCGCTGGGCTGCCATATAGGTAAGTGCCACAATGCTTCCCCATTCGTTCATGGCGTCAAGTTTGCGCGCCACGCTCATCATTTTATGGAAAGAAAGCGCAGATACATCTATGCCTTTCTGGAAATATTCGTAGTTGGATTCGGTATAGGGAATATTCTTGCGGATGTTCACGCTCATGCCGATGGAATGCAGCAGGAAATCGATCTTGCCACCCAGGATCTCCTGGGAGCGGGTGAACAGGTTGGCCAGTTCATCTACATTGGTGGCATCGGCCGGAATGATCTCAGCACCGGTTTTTTCCGCCAGCTTTTTGATCTCACCCATCCGCATGGCAATGGGCGCATTGGTCAATACGATACTGGCTCCTTCTTCGTGCGCTTTCTCGGCTACTTTCCAGGCGATGGAATTTTCGTCGAGTGCACCGGTGATGATCCCGCGTTTACCTTTTAAAAGATTATACCCCATAATTGGTTTGCTTTGGCTGCGAATTTAGGGAGATTGAACCATTTCCCTTGCATTCTCGATGGCGGCCGCGCTGGGTTTTTCGCCCCCCAGCATTTCCGCTATCGTCCTGATCCTTTCCTCCTGGTCCAGGCTCCTGATCCTCGTTGTCATCTGTTTACCCGCCATTTCCTTGTACACAAACAAATGATGATCGGCCCTTCCTGCGATCTGCGGCTGGTGCGTAATACAGAGGAGTTGGCGGTCGGCCGCCATCTCTTTCATGATTTGTCCCACCTGGCGGCTCGCTTCTCCCGAAATACCCGTATCAATCTCATCAAAAATAAGGGTCGGCAAATCCATCTTACCTGCCACCAGCGACTTGATGCAAAGCATCAGGCGGCTCAGTTCGCCGCCGCTCGCCACTTTACTGATCGGCGCAAACTGGCCGCTTTTATTGGCATCAAACAAAAAGGCAAGCGCATCCATACCGCTTGACATGGGCGATGCCGGCTCCATGCTGATCCGCAAGCGGGCATTGGGCATGCCCACTCTCAGAAGCAACTGGTTCACCTGCTTTTCAATGGAGGCCAACTGGCGTTTGCGCAGGGCCGATAGTTGCGCACCTGCTGCTTCCGTTTCCTCCCGGTGAAGCACAACCGCATTTTCCGCTTTTCTGACGGCTTCTTCCAGGTCCATCCAGGCGCCGAGCCGGGAAGAAAGCCCGGATTGTATCTCCAGCAATTCCGCGGTGGTTTTGACCTGGTGCTTTTTAAGGAGCTTATACCCTGCATTGAGTCTTTCCTGCAGGCGGGATGCCTTTTCCGCATCAAATTCCAGCCTGCCCGCAACCTGTTCCGATTCGGCAGCAATATCATTCAATTCAACCTGCGCAGCATGCAGCCTTGTGTACAGATCAGCGAGCGGACTGCCGGCGCCGGCATAGGGCTGGATCTGCAACTGCAATTGCCGCAATACCTGGACAATGGCCTGGTCCTGCTCCCGCAACTGGTACTGGACCTGCGAAAGGGCCGACTGTATAGCTTCTGCATCATTCAGTATGCCCAGTTCTGCTTCTGCTTTTTCCAGCTCTTCTTCGCGAAGACCCAGTTCTTCAAATTCTTCCAGCAGGAAACGGTTGTAGTCGAGCTCGCGGTTTTCACGCTGCTGCTGTTCCTGCAGGCGCTTCAGCTCGGCGCTGCTGTTTTGCCACAACGCATACGCCTTACCGTAAGATGCCAGCGCTTTCTCCGCACCGGCAATTGCATCTACCACCGCCAACTGGAAATCTTCTTTACCCAGGCTAAGCGTGTCGAACTGGCGGTGCAGGTCCACCAGCCTGCCCGCAATGGATTGCAGTTCGGCAAGCGTAACGGGGCTGTCGTTCACGAAGGCCCGGGATTTCCCGTTTACGCCTATTTCCCGGCGGATCAGCAATTCACCCGATGGATCGGGATCGTATTCCTGTAAAAGCTCAGCCAGGCCATTTGCTTTTTCCAGCCGGAAAACCGCTTCTACAAAACATTTTTTCTCTTTGTTCAGCACCACGTTGCTATCGGCCCGTTCTCCCAGGATCAGGGAAAGCGCACCCATGAGAATGGATTTGCCAGCCCCTGTTTCCCCGGTAATAATGTTCAGTCCCGGTGCAAAACGGATCGACAACGCATCGATGATGGCATAGTTCTGAATATGCAATTCTTCCAGCATAGAAAATGTGGAGCAATTTATGGAATTGCCAGTAGAAGGAACGCGTATCTCTCAAAATACAGCGAAAACACCTAGCGGCTTTTTTCCTGTTCCCGGAACGCTTTTTTTACGACATGCGCCGTTTTGTGCTCACCGGTATGGCTCCAGCCTGGCGGCATCAGCAGGTAGAGTAGTTTATTTTTGATACCGGGTGCGGCCGCCACATCTTTTCCCAGCGCCACCCATTCGCCGAAATACACGTCCATAAAGCTGTTGGCATTGATGGGGCGCGTAATGCCATATTCGATCCGGTGTTGATCATCTTCCTGCTGGAAAGTGCCGAAGGCGCGGTCCCAGATATTGAGCAGGTTGCAGAAATTGGTATCCATATATACGGGGTTTCGCGCATGATGCACCCGGTGGTGCGATGGCGTAAGAATGAGGTGGCGCAACCAGCCCATGCGGCCGTTTTTCATAAAATTCTCCCCCACGTGGATAAAAGCGCCCCAGGTTCCGTCTATGAACATGATGAAGAACAGCAGGGCCGGGTGCACGCCCAGCAGCACGCAAATGGTAGTGCGGATGAAATCGGCATAGGGCGCTTCCAGGAAAAAATGGGCAAAGGTTACGGAAAGATTCATGGTTTCAGGAGCATGATGGGTGGAATGGAGGCACCAGAACAAACGCACTTTGTGCGCGAGGTAGTGATACACAAAATGAGAAAGTTCCCATACGATATAACCGTAGATGAGCCAGTACCAGGTAAAGCTGGTTTGGAAAAAAGCGAACCTGCCGAAAAAGGCAATGCAGAAGCCCACCACGGCAAAGGAAAGGAACCGGGCTACTACCCTGTTGAACACGAAAATGAGGAAGGGCATTTTGTATTCTTCGATCCGGAACCGTTTATAAAACAATGCCCTGCCGATTTCGATCAGCAATACGAGCGGAATGAGCGGCCCAATGGCGGCAACTGCTCCATCGAATGTATAAAGGCTGGAAAAATCGCCGGTTTTAAACATGTTGAGCCAGTGCCCGATGCCGAAAAAACCAACCACTTCATCCAAAAAGATATTCAGATAAACCATGGCATAAGTTAAAAATAGTTCGGCAGATTCCGGCCTGTCACCGGCCGGAGCACAAAAAAAAGCCACCCGCGCGGGGTGGCCATTTTATTCTTCTGAAGCAGCGGGAATTTATTTCACTTCCACGCCGTCGTTGAGTTCGTTGTCGATCAGGATCCTTCCGCAGTTTTCACATACGATGATCTTTTTGCGCTGGCGGATCTCGCTCTGGCGCTGCGGGGGGATGGCATTGAAGCAACCGCCGCAGGCGTCGCGCACCACGGGTACCACGGCCAGGCCATTGCGGTAGTTGGCGCGAATACGGTCGTAAGAAAGCAGGAGTCGTGGATCGCATTTTTCACGGGCCTCAGCGGCCAGTTTATTAAAATGCTTCTCTTCGGTTTCTGTGGCGGAAATAATTTTTTCCAGCTCTTCTTTCTTATGTCTCAGCACACCTTCCTTGGTGCCGGTTGTTTTTTTGGCTTTATCGAGCACAATCACCTTATCGGCAATTTCCTCGTTGGCGTCCTTGATGTGTTTTTCCGCCAACTTCACTTCCAACTGCTGCATTTCGATTTCCTTGGTGATGGCTTCGAACTCGCGGCTGTTCTTCACATTCGTGCTCTGCTTCTCGTATTTTTTCACCAGTGCTTCGGCTTCCTTAATGGCTTCTTTCTTCTGGTTGATGAACTCATTGATGCCATTGATCTCTTCTTCAATACGGGTCTGGCGCGCATGCAGGCCCTGGATCTCGTCTTCCAGGTCGCTCACTTCAATAGGAAGCTCACCCTTGAGGATCTGGAATTCATCGATCTTGGATTCTATCTTCTGCAGGGTAACAAGAGACACCAGTTTTTCTTCAACCGAAAAGTCTTTTACAGTAGCCATAGTAGCTTTGAAATTAGATATAATAATTCACCGGGTTGGTCCGGAGAACCGTTTTGAAGACGGCAAAGGTAGGAAATTTTCCCGCCAAAACATCATAGAGGAGATCTATCGTGAACTGCTCCGTTTCGAAATGCCCGGGATCTGCCAGGAGGATCCGGTCGTTGGCGTCGAAAAATTCGTGGTATTTCAGGTCGGCGGTAATATAAGCATCGGCATTAATTCCTAAGGCATTGTTTACCAGGAAACTACCGGCCCCGCCGCAGAGGGCCACCCGTTTAATGGGCTTTTTGCCGGCGGCGGAATGGCGGATCACCGGCACCCGGAAAACCGTTTTCAGCCAGCCCAGGAAATCGGCCGGTTCCATGGCCTGCGGCAATTCGCCCCAGCAACCTGCGCCGAGCCCGTTAAATACATTGCTGAGCGGCACCAGGTCAAACGCGATCTCCTCATAAGGATGGCTGCTGCGCAGGGCCCGGAGCAGGGCCGTTTCGAGCGGCGCCGGGTAGATCAACTCCAGCCGCATTTCCGGCTCCAGGTGGCGCTGGCCGGGCGTTCCGGCAAAGGGCCGGGTGCCGGAACCGGGACGATAACTGCCTGTTCCCCCAACCGTAAAGCTGCATTCGCTGTACCGGCCTATCTCTCCGCCGCCCGCTTCGAAAAGCGCATCCCTCACCGCATCCAGGTGTGATCCGGGAACAAAAGTGATCAGCTTCTTAAGAAAACCCGCTTTGGGCGACAGTACCTGTACCTTTTCCAGGCCCAGCAGGGAGGCGATCCTGCCATTCACCCCTTCCAGAACATTGTCGAGGTTGGTATGAATGGCATACAGCGCAATGTCCTGTTTTACAGCAAGAATCACCGCCTTCTCCACGTAGTTTTTGCCATTCAGCTTTTTGATGCCGCCGAATACAATGGGGTGGTGCGATACCACCAGGTTGCAACCCCGGCTCGCCGCCTCTTCGATCACTTCGGGGGTAGCGTCCAGGGAAACCAGCACGCCCGTACAGTTCCATTCGCCCGAGCCGGTAATAAGCCCGGCGTTGTCGTAAGACTCCTGGTAAGCCAATGGCGCCAGGCTTTCCAGGAAGGCGGTAATTTCTTTGATCTGCATGGTCAAAATTGCTGGTCTGAGCGGTCAAAGATAGTTTCAGACGGGAATATATTCGGTAACTTAGATAGATAAAATACTGTTTATGAAAAAGATGCTGCTTTTGGCCATAGCCGCTATGGCCCTCAGCTTCAGGGCAGGTGTGCCCGATCCGCTGACCGAAAAGGAAAGAGCCCGGCTGATACAGGAATTACAAGATACCAGGACATTTTTTGAACAGTCCGTAAAAGGACTGAGTTCCGAACAACTGAACTTCAAAGCGGCTCCCGAAAAATGGAGCATCCTGCAATGCATGGAACACATCGCGGTGTCGGAATCGGGTATCAGTGGTTTTATCAGGCAGACCCTCACCAGCCCGGCCGATACGTCGAAAAAAGCAGAAGTGAAAATGACCGACGACCAGGTACTAACCCTCACGCCTGACCGAAGTAAAAAATTCAACGCGCCGGAATTTCTCCAGCCCACCGGCAAATTCGCCACGGGAGATGCCGCCAATGAAGCTTTTCAGAAAGCAAGGGGAGAAAACATACAGTTCATACAAAGCACGCAGGACGATCTGCGCGGGCATTTTATTCCACACCCTGCCATGGGCATGCTCGACACCTACCAGTGGTTTCTGCTGATGGCGGCCCATTCCCGCCGTCATACCCTGCAGATAGAAGAAGTAAAAGCCGCCGCCGGCTATCCGAAATAATCGGCCCGGCCGCCCTTTCCTCTGTATATTTTTTAATAGTTTGCACCCAGAACCTGTTTTATGGATCTGCTTACCGAAACCATGTCACCTTATGAAAACTATGTTCGCCACCTGCAACAGGTGGCGGATTTCCGCTATGCCGCTGCCGTGCTGCAGTGGGACCAGGAAGTATATATGCCCGAAGCCGGCGCTGCTGCACGTTCCAGGCAACTGGCCACCCTTGCGGAAGAAGCGCACCGGCGTTTTACGGACCCGTCTTTCGGGCGCCTGCTGGATTCATTGGCAGCAGCCGGAACAGGTGATTCCTTCCAGCAAAAGAATATTGAAAGAAGTCGTTATGATTTCGGCCAGCAATCCAAACTGCCCGCAAGCTTTGTGCGCACGCTCAGTGAAACCGTTTCGCTGGCATTCCAGTCCTGGCTCGAAGCACGCAAGGCCAATGATTTCAGTCGTTTTGCACCGTTGCTCGACAAACTCATCGGGCTGAAAAAGCAGGAAGCCGATCTGCTGGGCTTTGAAGGCCATCCCTACAATGCGTTGCTGAACCAATACGAGCCAGGTTGCACCACCACCTTGCTCGATGCAACTTTTTCGGCCCTGCAGGAACCCCTGCGCCAACTCATCCGGCGCATAGGTGACAGTCCGCAGGTGGACGACTCCCTCCTGCATGGCTTTTTCCCTGAAACCGACCAATGGGCTTTCAGCCTGGAGCTGCTGGAAAAAATGGGATTTGACGGGAAGGCCGGCCGGCAGGACAAATCGGCTCATCCCTTTACCACCAATTTCTGCAGCCGGGATGTGCGCATTACCACCCGGGTGGATGAAAACGATCTGGCCAATCTCCTGTACAGTACCATTCATGAACTGGGTCATGCCTTGTACGAGCAGGGCCTGCCCGATGAGCAATACGGACTGCCGCTGGGAGAATACACTTCGCTGAGCATCCACGAATCGCAATCGCGGTTCTGGGAAAACAATATTGCCCGTAATCTTCCCTGGTGCCGCCATTTTTTGCCGGTGCTGCAGGGTTATTTCCCGGAACAGTTTCGCAAGGCAACCGCAGAAGAATTGTTTCGCGCCGTGAACAAGGTAAGTCCGTCCCTGATCCGAACCGAAGCAGACGAGCTCACCTATCATTTCCACATCATCATCCGCTACGAAATAGAAAAGGCCCTGATCGGCGGAGAGATGAAAACCGGCGACATCCCCCGGGCCTGGAAAGAAGCTTATCAAAAATACCTGGGCCTGGAAGTACCAGACGACCGGAGGGGCGCCCTGCAGGATGTACACTGGAGTCATGGCAGCTTCGGGTATTTTCCCACCTACAGCCTGGGCAGCCTGTATGCCGCCCAGTTCTATGCCGCTGCGGGGCAGGTGCTCACCGGGCTGGAAAGCGCGCTGGAGCAGGGGAATTTTGCAGAATTGCTGCAATGGCTGCGCGACCGGATCCACCGCCATGGCCGGTTTTATACCAGTGAAGAGCTCTGCCGGTGCATCAGTGGAGAGGGCATAAACAGCCGTTACTTTATGCAATATGTAACCGATAAATTTCGTTTCATCTACGCTTTGCAAAAGGAGGGGGTTTCATGACGAGGTACTTATTTGGACTGATCCTGGCAGCTGGGCTGTTTTGTTCCTGCAAGAAAGCAATTGAGCAGAAAAAAGAAGACCTGGTGCTGGATGCCATGACAAACGGCCAATGGTATGTTTATTCCTTCCAGGAAGCAGGCGTAAACCTTACGCCGGATTTCGCACCCTATTCTTTCCAGTTTTATCGTGATGGCCGGGTTGACGCCCTTACCCCGGCCGGAATCGAAAACCAGGGCAATTGGGAGGCCAATGTGTCTTCACTGACCATCGAGTCGGCCTTTCCGGATGCCACTGACCCCATTCGGAAACTGAATGCGGTGTGGAAGCTGGTGGATAATTCCTGGACTTACGTGAAAGCGGAAACAACGGTTGACGGCCTGAAAAGGCAATTGCATTTGAAGAAGAAATAAGTTTTTAATCCGATTTGAACTTTTGTTGATGCTACCCTGTGAAAACAAGTTGCTTTCTGAAAAAACAAAAACCGACTTGTTGAGAACCAAACATACGATTCCTTTATTGCTGTTACTGTTGTTGTTTACCCAGCAGGCATGGTCGCAAACGCTTCGGCCTGCTTTTTCCATGAGTGCAGTATCCGGGTGCTCTCCCCTCCCGGTTATTTTTACCGATCAAACAACGGGCGGAACACCTCCCTACTCTTACCAGTGGGACCTGGGAAACGGCACCATCACCACTTCGGCCCGGCCGGGCACTACGTACTTTTATACAGAAGGAGGCGATAATTCTTTCACCGTAAAACTCAACGTAAAGGATAAAAACGGGGTAGTTCGCCAGGTTGTATATACCGACACCATAAAAGTTTTTCCGTCGGCCAATGTGCGGTTCAGAGCCAGCAATAATGTTGCCTGCGTTACTGCGCCCATTCAGTTCACCGACCAAACAACCATTGCGCCTCCCGGAAGTATCGTGAAATGGGAATGGGATTTTGGAGACGGCTCTCCCGTTTCTAACCAAAAAAACCCTGTACATGTTTACGACAATATCGGGTACTATAATGTGACCCTTACGGTCACTACATCCAATGGATGTACGGTAACCCTGCCACAGAACCGTTTTATGCGCATTATTGGCGGGGTGACCCCCAACTTTGATTTCAGCCGGTCCAATAGCTGTTCTGTTCCTATCGATGTTGCTTTCAATAACCAGACGACAGGGCCGGGCATACTGACACACCGGTGGAACCTGGGAAACGGGGTGAACAGCTCCGTTAAAAATCCTACCACCACCTACAGTGCATTGGGAACATACAATGTTACCCTTACCACCTCGAGCAACTACGGCTGTACTTCTTCCATCACAAAACCCATCACATTCTCTGCCGACGATACAAAATTTACGGCCCCCGACAGTGTTTGCCCGAATAATCCGATCACCTTTATCAACAATGGCAGCTCCACGCCAAGCTCCGCAGACTGGGATTTTGGAGACGGCACAAGTTCCAGGGAGATCAACCCTTCAAAAGCATTTACCACCCCCGGAACATATACCGTAACACTCATCAACCACTACGCAGAATGCTCCGGCACTTTTTCAAAGACGATCAAGGTCACAAATCCTCCTCAGCTTGGATTCACAGCCGACAACGCCAGCGGCTGCCAGGCGCCGCTGGCCGTTTCCTTTCACGATACAACGGCCAATTCTTCCAACTGGCTCTGGGATTTTGGGGACGGGCAAACCAGCACGGAAAAGAATCCCGTTCATACCTATACGTCGGAGGGCAGCTTTGATGTGACACTAACCATTACCAATGCCCTGGGTTGTCCAAGCACTGTCACCAGCCCGGCTTTTGTGAACATTAAGGCGCCCAGCAGCGCCACTATAACAGATGCGGGGTCGCGCGGGTGTATTCCTTTTGAATACAAGCCCGCAGCGAGCCTGCAAACCATCGATAACATCGCCAGCTACCTATGGGATTTTGGAGATGGCAGCACAGGTTCCGGCCCCAATCCCAGTCATACCTATACCAGCTTTGGCCGCTACGAAGTAAAAGTTACCATTACTACCAGTACCGGCTGCGTCATCACCTATACCAAACCCGACAGCATCCGCGTGGGAACACCACCCGTGATCGATTTTACGGCATCCACCAATTTTACCTGCGCAGGTGATACGGTGCAGTTCACGTCCCTGGCCAGCCCGGCAGATGAATGGCTCTGGTTCTTTGGTGACAGCACTTCTTCTTCTTCGGAACATCCCAGGCATTTGTATGAAGACACTGGTCACATGACCGTGACCCTGATCGCCTACAACAATGGATGTGCCGATACCCTGGAAAAACCCAACCTGCTGGAAACCATCGCTCCCGTAGCCAAGTTCGCAGCAGAATACAATTGTGCCAATCCATTGCAGGTACACTTTGACAACCAATCCATCGAAGATCCTACGCATGGCGCAACCACTTATTTCTGGGACTTTGGAGATGGCACCACATTTGCCGGAAAAGATCCTCCCAACAAAACCTACAGCAGCTACCAGCCCTATACGGTAACACTTACCGCAACCGACCCGCAGTGCCACTATGTTAAAACGATGGTCATAGAACCCATCCGGATTGTGCCGGATGCGATGGTGGATTCGGTTAACTATTGCCGTAATGAACTCATTACCCTTTCCATACCTTCTTCCGTAAACCTCGGAAACGTGAAGAGTTATGGATGGTTCGTAGAAGGCATCGGCAACCTGCCGGATTCGGCTTCTTCCGCGCAGGTTCGTATTCCCAACAACGGGAACTACGATGTAACCCTCACCCTGGTGGATAAGAACAATTGTACCACTTCCGTCACAAAACCCGACCTCATAAAAATTGTGGGCGTGGAGAACGATTTCTCTGTTGCCAATAACGGCGGATGCGTGAATGCACAGATCGGCCTTTCTGACCAGTCACAGCTCAATGGCGGCACCATTCAAAGCTGGTCATTTAACTTCGGCGACGGGCAAAGCGAGAGCTTTTCCGCACCACCTTTCAGTCATACTTATGCGCAGGCCGGCTCATACACCATTCTTTTAACCACCAAAGACAGTTTCGGTTGTACCGATACCACCTCCAAGCAGGCAGTGGCCGTCATTACCAAACCACAGGTTAATTTCGGTGCACTCGACACGGTTTACTGCCCGGATATAGCCGTTCAGTTTGGCGACTCCACGCTGGGCACCGGCCTTACCCATCAATGGTTCTTCGGTGATGGCGGAACTTCAACCGACCAGCATCCCCTTCATACCTATACCGGACCTGATTCTGTTTATACAGTTAAACTGATTGTTACGGATGGAAATGGTTGCGTGGACTCTCTTATCCGGACAAATTATATGCGCATTGTAGCACCAGTGGTGGCCTTTGACGCGATCGACACTTCTGCCATCTGTCCACCGCTTGAAACCAAATTCATTTCCCGGTCCACCAACCTCGACAGCCTGTACTGGGATTTTGGGGATGGAAATACGTCAAACCTGCCCAACACCAGCAATTTCTACAACACCTACGGCAACTATACGGCAACGTTGAACGTGATCGGCTATCATGGGTGCCTGCGTTCAGCCTCCACACCCATTGCCGTGCATAACCCCGGGCTGGAAACCTCATTCACTTATGGCCCGCTGGAAGATTGCAATACCCTCACCGCTACCTTTACCATTGTGCCACCTCCCCACACCAAATTCAAAGTGTTTTTTGGCGATGCCATGGTAGACAGTTCGCAAAACCGCATCATTACCCATACCTATGGGAAACCAGGCATCTATACACCATCCATCCAGTTAACCGACAGCCTTGACTGCCAGGTGACTGTGGGAGGAAAAGCCAAAATCACCGTTAACGGCATTCTGCCGCTTTTCGGAATGTCGCAGAAACAATTCTGTGATACAGGCACCATTGAGTTCAGAGACTACAGCCTGGATGGAAGCGACAGCATCACTACACGTGACTGGACCATGGGCGACGGAAACAGCATGAGTGGAATAGGCTTCAACTATCACTATGACACACCCGGCATATACTATGTCACAGAATACATGACTACCGCCAAAGGCTGCTCCAACAATTACACCGATACCGTGTACGTGTACCGCACCCCACAACCCGTCATCATTGGACCCGACGAGATCTGCGTAGGAAGCATACTCGAACTGAAAGCAACCACCGTTGTCCCCGATACACTTGTTAACTGGAAATGGACCTACGGAAACGGTTTGAGTTCTACCCAGCCGGTCATCTTAAATGCTTATAACAATCCCGGGGCCTCCCTGGTTTCTCTAACCGCCACCAACCTGCTGGGCTGCGCTTCCGATACCAGCAAACAAATCATGGTATGGCCCAACCCGGTGATCACCAATGTGCCGGAAGTAGTCATTCCCGTTGGATCGGGCATTATGCTTCCTGTTACCTATAGCCCCAATGTAGAGACCTGGACATGGTCGCCCTCCACTGCACTTGAATGCACCAACTGTCCCACCCCCTATGCCAACCCGCAATTCAATACCACTTATAAGATAGATGTGGTAGACTCCAATGGTTGCAAGGCCAACAGCAATATTGTGGTGAAAGTTATTTGTGTGGAACAGAATTATTTTATCCCAAATACTTTCAGTCCCAATAACGACGGACAGAACGACGTCTTCTATCCGAGAGGCAGCGGCTTGCACCGGATACAGTCCATGCGCGTGTTCAATCGTTGGGGAGAACTGGTGTTTGAAAGGAAGAACTTCCCCGCCAATTCAAAATCCGATGGCTGGAATGGCCTGATCAGGGGCATGCCCGCTCAATCCGACGCCTATGTATACATCATAGAAGTGATCTGCGATAACGGCCAGATCATACCACTGAAAGGAAACGTGACATTGATCCGATAAACCATGAAAAAATCACTATCCATATTGTATCACCTGTTGCTCCCGGCCCTGCTGCTGTGGGCCGGCGCCAGCCGCGCGCAGGATATACATTTCTCGCAATTCTACGAAGCGCCTTTGCTGCGTAACCCCTCACTGGCCGGCATTTTCACCGGCGACATCAGGGCCCAGGTCGTGTACCGCGACCAATGGAACAGCTTTACCAATGCGTACCGCAGTGGCTCGCTGAACTTCGAGTACAAGATACCGGTAGGACAAACCGAAGATTTCATCACCGCCGGCCTGCAAATGCTCTATGACCGTGCGGGTACCGTTTCGCTTACCTCCTCCCATTTGTTGCCGGCACTCAACTATCACAAAGCCATCAGCAGCGAGCGCAACATGTACATATCAGTGGGCTTCATGGGCGGCCTGGTGCAAAGAAGCATTGACCGTTCCAAGATCACTACCGACAACCAGTATGTGGGCGGCGCCTATAACCCTGCCGTAGCCAATGGCGAAACCTTTGCGAATGCCAATTACCGTTATGCAGATGCCAGCATCGGCACCACTTTCAATATGGGATTTGGAGAGGAAGAAGACAATAACCTGTTTGTGGGTGTAGCCTATCACCACATCAACAGGCCTTCCAATTCCTTTTACCGCAATGCCAACGAAGCCCTGCATCCCAAATGGGTGGTATCGGGCGGGGTAAAATTTGATGTGAACGAACAGGGTTTTTTCAACCTGCAGGCCGATTACAGCAAACAGGGTGCAGCTTCTGAAATCATTGGCGGCGCCATGTACGGCTACAAATTCGGCGACCCCGCATCGCCCGATTACATCTTCCAGTTAGGAATGTTCATGCGGGCAAAGGACGCACTGATCCCTGCACTCAAGATCGATTACCAGCCTTTTTCCATAGGGCTGAGTTACGACGTGAACATTTCGCAACTTAAAACCGCCAGCCAGGGACGGGGTGGTTTTGAATTATCCGTCACCTATATCGGATTCCTCGACCGCGACAATTCCTCCAAATTCAAGGTCCACTGTCCGCGTTTTTGAACCGGCGTCACTTCACTGCAGCCTCGTTTCATTGCAACTCATCACAAGTTTCCAGCAGAATATATTGCCATAGGAGGCCCAGGATTTCTTAGCTTTACCTTTCATCAGAACCATCCTATTATGCCCATCACAACAGGCCAGTCTGCCCCCGATTTTTCCCTCTACAATACAGAAAAGCAAAAAATAACCCTGTCGGAGCAAAAAGGGAAAAATGTGGTACTCCTCTTTTTTCCCCAGGCGTTTACCAGTGTTTGCACCGCCGAGCTATGCAATGTCCGCGACAATTTGGCGTTGTACAATAAAACCAATGCCAGGGTATTCGGCATCAGCGTGGATTCTGTATTTACCCTTGCACGCTTTAAGGAAGACCAGGGACTGAACTTCGACCTGCTCAGCGACTTCAACAAAGAAACCGCGAAAGCTTACGACGTGCTCCTGGAAAACTTTGTGCTGGATATGCGCGGCGTATCCCGCAGGGCTGCATTTGTGATTGATACAGAAGGAATTATACGTTATGCTGAAGTGCTCGACAAAGCCAGCGATCTTCCTGATTTTCAGGCCATCCAGCACAGCCTGGAACAACTGGCCTAATATTCTGTTAGATTTGCCGGCCGGCGTTGTAATTTTGCCAATTTTGGAATACCTTGTTTAGCAGAAACCCAACCCATCCCAGCCGATGAGGATATTTTTTACATTATCCCTTTTTATTGCTTTATCCCTCGCAGGGTTTTCGCAAACCGGTTCGCCGCAGGTGAACCTGGTTAAGTTTTACCCTAACCCGGCTATCACCCAGATCACTTTTGATTTTCCCAAACAATACGACCAGTCCTTCAGTTTCGAAATTTTCAACTTCCTCGGAAAAAAGGTATTCGAATTAAAGAATATCAGCCCCCGCACCACGGTGGATCTCTCCCAGTACTTCCGGGGCATCTATATTTTCCAGCTCCGCGACCGCAATGGCAAAATCGTGGAATCGGGCCGGTTCCAGGTAAGCAAGTAATTTTATTTCCAGGGGTCGCAACGGCCTGGCAGGCTCCCGCTCACAGCACCTGGACAATCAGGAATTTGAGGTAATGTGTGTTTTCCAGTCCCCATACGATGGGGTGGTCGCTGGCCTGGGTTTGAAACACCACCTGGCGAAGGGTGCGCCGCGCATCTTTGGCGGCCATTTCAATGATTTCCCGGAACAGCTCGGGCTGCACCAGGTTGGTACAGGAAGTGGTTACCAGGAACCCGCCCGGTTTCACCAGTTTCATACCGCGGAGATTGATCTCCTTATAACCCGTAATCGCTTTTTGTATGTTTTCCCTGCTCTTGGTAAATGCCGGTGGATCCAGCATCACCACATCGAACTGCTTTCCTTCCTTGGACCATTGCTTCAGTACATCAAAAGCATTCACTTCTTCAAAACGGCATACATCGCCATAGCCATTCAGCGCCGCATTGCGGGTGGCCTGGGCAACGGCGGAAGCGGAAATATCAAGGCCCAGTACCGATTTGGCGCCGTAATGCGCCGCATGGATCTCAAAAGTACCGGTATAGGTAAAGGCGCCCAACACATCGGCTCCTTTTACAATGTGCTGAATGGCCCGGCGATTGTCCTGCTGGTCGAGGAAATAACCCGTTTTCTGGCCGTTTTCCAGGTCAACATGGAAACGCAGTCCATTTTCATTTATAATAATTTGTGTATCAAACAGTTCGGAAAGAAAGCCCTTTACCTGGGGAAGGCCTTCCAGTTCCCTTACCGGCACATCGTTGCGTTCATAAATGCCCCGGGGTTGAAAAATGGACTGTAAGGCGGCTACAATGGCGTCTTTCCAGCGGTCCATTCCCAGGGCCAGGGTCTGCAGTACAAAATAATGGTTGAATTTGTCGATGATCAGGGCCGGCAGTCCGTCGGCCTCCCCAAAAATGAGGCGGCAGTTTTCGGTATAGCCCAGTTGCTGGCGGTATTTCCAGGCCGATTCCAGTTTCCTGAAAAAGAAGGCATTATCAATGGTTTCCTGCCGGTTGCGGGTAAGGATGCGCAGGAAGATCTGCGACTGCGGGTTGATATAACCCCTTCCCACAAATTTTCCATCGTGGGTAAACAGGTCGGCGATATCACCTGCCGTAACGGGCCCGTCCACTTTTCCAATCTCGTTCCCAAAAACCCAGGGATGGCCGTTTTCAACCCGGCGGCTGATCTTTTTTTTCAGGTATATCGCTGTCATGGACGCAAATGTAGACCATCGGGGGCGTCAAAGAAGACAAATTGTCCCATTTCAGACAGTGGCAAAAAAATTGACAGTATAGGAAACAAGCTTTGACCCGGCAAACTGCAGGTTCCCAGTGGCTTCGGCCGCCAAAAATGGAAAAAAACTGCAGCTTGCTGCCAATTTGTACGATTATGCAAGAAAAAGACATGCAATCACCAGAGGAGATGGATATCAACGCCGACAGCGATGTTCCTGGAACCAGCCACCTGCACGAGCCACTGGGCGGCCAGGAAGAAATAGAAAAGCTGGAGAACGAACTGGCGGAAACAAAAGATAAATACCTGCGGCTGGTGGCGGAGTTCGACAATTTCCGCAAACGCACCGCGCGGGAAAGGCTGGAGCTGGTGCAAACCGCCGGTAAAGACCTGATCGGCGAACTGCTGGAAGTGCTCGACGATGCAGACAGGGCCCAGAAACAACTGGAGCAAGCCGGCGAAAGCAGCAATGCCGAAGGGATGCAACTCATCCTGGGCAAGCTCCGGAACATTTTGCAGGCCAGGGGACTGAAAGCCATGGAAAGCATTGGAACCGATTTCGATCCCGACAAACACGAGGCCATCACGGAAATCCCCGCCCCGCGCCCCAACCTGTCGGGCAAAGTAGTGGACGAGGTAATGAAAGGCTATACCCTGAACGATAAGATCATTCGCTTCGCCAAAGTGGTGGTAGGAAAATAACCGCCTTAAGAAACTGAAAGAACCAACAGAAATGTCAACCAAGAGAGATTTTTACGAGATACTGGGTGTAAGCAAATCAGCCTCCGCCGACGAAATCAAAAAAGCATACCGGAAAGTAGCAATGCAATACCACCCCGATCGCAACCCCGGGGACAAGGTAGCCGAGGAAAAATTCAAGGAGGCAGCCGAAGCTTATGAAGTGCTGAGCGATGCAGACAAACGGTCGACCTACGACCGCTATGGCCATGCAGGATTATCCGGCGCGGGCCGTGGCTTCGGTGGCGGTGGCAGCATGAACATGGACGATATCTTCAGCCAGTTCGGAGACATTTTTGGGGACGACATTTTCGGGTCTTTCTTTGGCGGCCAGGCAGGCGCCCGCGGTCGCGGCCAACGGGCAAGGGGAACGCGGGGCAGTAACCTGCGGGTAAAGCTCAAACTCAATTTTGAAGAAATCGCCAAAGGCGTTACCAAAAGCATCAAGGTAAAAAAATACGTGGGTTGCCAAACCTGCGGCGGCAGTGGCGCAAAGGACAAAAGCAGCATCCAGACCTGCTCCACCTGTCACGGCAGCGGCCAGGTGCGTAAAGTAACCAACACCTTCCTGGGGCAAATGCAAACCGTTACCACCTGTCCTGCATGTAACGGCGAAGGCACTACCATTACCGCCAAATGCGGCTCCTGTAAAGGCGAAGGAAGGGTATATGGAGAAGAAACGGTTACCATCGATATCCCCGCAGGCGTGCAGGAAGGCATGCAGTTGAATGTGAGCGGAAGAGGCAATGCCGGTGAAAGAGGCGGGTCCCCCGGCGATCTCATCGTACTGATAGAAGAAGAACAACATCACCAGCTCCAGCGCGACGGGCTCAACGTAGCCTACGATCTTTATATCACTTTTCCCGATGCCGTATTCGGTACCCAGGTAGAAGTTCCCACCATCGACGGAAGGGCAAAGATCAAAATTCCGGCCGGCACCCAAAGCGGCAAAATATTCAGGCTCAAGGGCAAGGGCTTCCCGGCTGTAAACAGCTACGAAAAGGGCGACCAGCTCATCCACGTGAACGTATGGACGCCCCAGCACCTCAGCCAGGAAGAAAAAGCGATGATGGAAAAGCTGCAGGGGTCAACCAACTTCAAGCCCAACCCCGACAAAAACGAAAGAAGCTTTTTTGATAAGGTGCGGGAGATATTTTCCTGATTTGAATGGCCGGAAATTACCAGTATATTTAGAGGGTAATTCAGGATACCATGACTGAAGCCGGCTTCCAGGCCCTGGAGCAAACCATCACGCAACGATTGCTGGCAGGGCTGGATACGAGGTTAACCTATCACAACCTTGCACACACCCTGGACGTGCTGAAACAGGCTGCCGTAATTGCGGTCGCCGAACAGGTAACCAATGCGCACGACCTGCTCCTGCTCCGTATTGCCGCCCTGTACCACGATACCGGTTTCCTTTACACCTACCAGGGCCACGAGGAAAAATCCTGCGAAATCCTGGAAGCAGACCTTGCCGGCGAATTCAGTGAAACAGACATGGCGCTGATGAAAGGCATGATCATGGCAACCAAAATTCCGCAAAGTCCGGCTACCCTGCTCGAAGAGATCATCTGCGATGCTGACCTCGACTACCTGGGAAGAATGGACTTCGAACCCATTAGCCAGTCACTGAAAGCAGAATTCCTGGCTTATGGCGTTATACAGGATAACACCGAGTGGGACAATATCCAGATCTCTTTTTTTGAAAAACATCACTTTTTTACCGGCAGTTCCATTATCCGGCGCGACCCTGTGAAACAGCAACACCTTGCCAGGTTGTATCAGAGAACCGAATAATTTTTGCGAACGCATGAGACCCGACCATGGCTGGTTAAAGCTTTTGAATGTTCATCACAACGAGTGGAGAACGGTCAAAAGACTATTCTGGCTCCAGTTTTTCCAGGGCGCAGGCATTTCCTTTTTCTTCACGGCCGAATTTGCCCGCTTCCTGGAACGCTTTCCCATCCACCAGTTACCCTGGGTGATGGTCATCAGCGCATTCCTGCTATGGGCCACCGGTCTCGTCTATACCATCCTGGAACACCTTATTCCTTTCAAGAAATTCAATGTGGGTCTCATCGTGTTTATGGCGGCAAGTATGCTCTGCATCCGGGTTGGGAGTATTGTTTTTCCCCAGGACTGGTTTTATTACCTCAGCCTCTCCTGGTTTTACGTGCTTTACCTCCTCAATAACCTTGAGTTCTGGGGAATTGCTGCACAACTCTTCGACATTCGACAAAGCAAAAGACTTTTCGGGGTGATCAGCGCCGGGGATATTCCCGCAAAATTCATCGGTTACACATTAGCGTTGGTATTCGTAGGTTTCACCGGAACACTCAACCTGCTGCTGATCGGGTTTGTATGCATGCTGGCCTCATTGCCTTTCTTTACCAAACTGGCCGACGAAGAAAAGGAATCCTTCGCGCATGATCATGGAATTGTTCGCCATGGCCGCCCTTCAGCGGCGCAGTCGGTCCGCAACTTGCTGCACGACTTCCGTAAGTCGCACATCATACGGCGTATTGCCTGGATCTCCCTGATGACATCTGCCTGCATGATCATTGTCAATTACGGGTTCTACGCCAAAGTGAAAGAGAGCAATCACACCGACGTGGAACTGGCGCGCTTTATTGCCTTGTTCATGGCCAGTTTAAGAGTGACGGCCCTCATCACCAAAACCATCTTTACCGGGCGCCTCACCATGCACCTGGGCGTAAGAAGTTCCCTGTTCATTACACCGGTTGCCATGATACTGCTGGTCGGTTTTATACTGGTTTTCAGCATGGGCAATAGCAATGCTTCATTGATATTGTACCTGTTTGCAGCAACATCCATTGGTGTGGATGTATTGCGAACGGCCATCAATGCACCGGTACTGCTAACGGTCATGCAACCCCTTCCTCTTCATGAGAGACTAAGGGCGCACAATATTGTGAAAGGAATCATGGATCCCTTTGCAACCCTCCTCTCCGGGGTACTGCTCCTCGTTTTGTTCAGGGTGCAGGGAATGATCGACCTGGTGACCATTTGCTATATACTGCTGGCACTTGCCGCAGGATGGATCGCGGGAATTGTGCTCGTGAATAAGGAATACCTCCATATGCTCATCAAAACCATTTCCAGCAGGTATTTCAGCCAGGAAGAATTCAACCTGAACGACCCGGAGACTTTTGCCATGATCCGGGAAAAAATACAAAGCGGATCCGAATCCGAAATACTGAGCATCCTGATGATGGTTGGAACCCGCCAGAACCCCTTATCCATTGAACTGCTTGAATCCTTCCTGGAACATCCTTCGGAAGCGGTCAAACTGGAGGCCATTCGCCTGGTTGGAAGCAAGCGTATCTTTTCACTCCGCGAAAAACTCACGCAATTTCTTTTTGATGAAACCACGGCTTCCGTTAAGGCAGAAGCGGTCAAAACCATCTGCCAGTTGGGCGACAATGCCCTTGAACTGGAGGCCTACCTCGATCATCCCGATGCACAGGTACAGCAGGCAGCCATGATGGGTTTGCTCGGCAACCAGCAGGGAATTTCCAAATCTTCGGCAGCGGAAAAGCTGCAAAGCCTGGCGCAGGGGAATCCGACCGAAAAACTTGCAGCGATCCGGATCATGGATGCCACCCGCGATACCTACAGTCATTCTTCCCATGCGGCGCTATTGTCGGATGCGGATACCGGTATCCGTAAGAAAGCCATAGCTGCTGTTGGAACGGCAGCCCTTGCTGAAAACATAGGGGTACTGGCCACGCTTTTCCCTTCCGAAGAAAAGCGCGTCCTCAAAGCGTTTCAGCAAATCGGTTCACCCGCCCTGTCGAAAATGACGGAACTGCTGTCGAAATTCGAGCCCGGCCATCCGCTCCGGAAACAACTTTGGATGGTTATCGGGAGAATAGGAGGACGAGGGGCGCAGGAAATATTAATAAAGCATCTTGCCGGGCATCCGGCCGACCAGGCAGAAATTATCCGGGCCCTGTACAAAAGCCGGTTCAGGGCCGGTGACGGACACCGTGCCATACTGGAAGAAACCTGCCGTATGCAAATGAAATGCGCCGTGGAACTGCTGCACATGCAAATGGCACTTCCGCCCGAAGCGCAGTCCTCACTGTTATTGCAGAGAGCCATTCAAATTGAAATGCAGGAGATACGGGAAAACATTCTCTGCCTGTTTGCCTGTTTATACGATCGAAAGCAGATCAAGAAGGTAAGGAACGGTTTACTTACCAACAACCGCAACAACATAGCAAATGCGATGGAGATCATTGAACTGACGGTTCGAAAAGACTTGGGAAAAGTATTTAACATCCTGTATGAAAAATCACCGGTTGAAAGAAAATGTGACCAGTTGCACGCCCTGAACGGGAACCTTCATTATCGTGAAACAGCAGACGTTCTGCAGCGCATTCTTTCTGAAAAACCAATCCACTACCTCGACTGGACCAAGGCCTGCTCCCTCTATGCGACCAGGAAATTCCAGTTGACAATAGACAATCAATTAATGCTCAAATTCCTTCAGGCAGAAAATCCGCTCCTGCAGGAAACAGCCCGGTATGCATATGATAACAGACAGACTTTTGCTGGTTGAAAAAGTGCTGATCCTTAAATCACTCAGCATTTTCAGAGATACACCTGAGAACATCCTCGCCGATCTTGCTCCCCTTATGGAGGAAATGGAATACGAAAGGAATGCGGAAGTTTTCCGGGAGGGAGAAACAGGCGATTGCATGTTCATCATACACCGGGGAGAGATCCGCATTCACAAAGGGGATACCACGCTGGCTGTTCTCCAGGAAAAGGAAATAGTGGGCGAATTGTCCCTGCTCGATGCAGAAAGGAGATCGGCCTCGGCTACCTGTCAAACAGACTGCAGCCTGTTCCGCATCGACCAGGAGCCCTTCTACGAACTGATCGACGCCCGTCCCGAGGTAGCCAAAGGTTTTCTGAAAATACTCTGCCAGCGGTTGCGCGCGCAAAATGAACGTTCCATGAAATCAGGTTAAATCCCCCATCCTGCTTGCAGGATTGCTGATTTTTACCTAATTTAATAAATCGACCGACCGTACTCCCCTATTCCAACCCCGATTGAATCCTTCTTCTGATCACCTTACCCGGTTTAATTAACCCTGACCGTCCGGGGAATGCCTCGCATTTCCAAGGGCTGATCATTCAATAGAAGGTAATGAAAAAGCTGAACGATCTCCTCCTAACTGCAGGCATGCTACTGCCCGCCTGTTTGTTCCTGTCAACAGCCACAGCACAACAACTTCCCCTTTCTGAATTTGTTTTGTTCGGCGGGCAGTCCGTTCAAATCGGTGCCCTGAACGGCATATACGGAAATACACGCATCGGAAGCAACAGTTTAATAACCTCTTCCAGCATATCTGTTGCAGGCGCCAGTTTCCACAGTGGAGGAAAGGTTGAATTTTCCAGCAGCCTCTACGTTAAGGGCGACATCAGTTCCGCAGGAAATATGCAGGCGGGAAAAAGCTTTTACCTCACCGGCTCCATCAACGCAGGTGGAAAAGTGATTATCGGAAGCGGGTCCGTTTCAGGAACAGTGCGAACTGCCATAAGCTATTCCGGGCCGGCACCCAAAGGAGGTCCCGCCACCATAGGAGCGCCTGTATTGCCCGTTCTGCCGGCGCTTCCCGGCACCCTCACCTTCACACCAGGCGCTAAAGACATCACCAATACCAGCCAGCTCACACCGGTGAATGATACCGTGAAAGTGCGCGATCTAATTCTTAAGGGAAACAAGACCATCACCTTCAGCGGACCAGGGGTCTACATTTTCAATTCCATACAATGCAGCGGCTACAATACCCTGGTATTTGACATGAAGAACAAACCAGGACAAATCAAAATCCTGGTAAAAGGTAATATGCTGCTGAACTGCGTGAATACCCTATATAAAAACGGCATCGCGGGCGAAGGCGAGCCTTCCATCGCAGCGCGCATATTTACCGTTGTAAATGGAAGCGGTGGCTCAGATGGCGTTTCCTTCCGCCTCACCAATGGCCTGGGCAACCTGTTTTCCAAATGGATGGGCACTGTGTGGGCTGCAGCAGGCAGCATCGACATTGGGCAGGGTGTAGGAAAATGCTATTTCACCGGCGCCCTGTGGGCCGCAAAAAACATTAAGATCAACAGCGGTGTTAACCTGATTTTCTGCCCGCTTTCAACCTGCGTTCGTCCAAACGCCAATGCAGGTCCCGATAAAACACTCACCTGCAGCATTTCCTCCGTTACGCTGGAAGGCAGCTCCACCACGGCTTCCGCCAGCTATTTATGGAAAGCAGAACCGGGTGGCGAAATCAAGTCCGGCGCCACAACGGCCAACCCTGTTATCGCCCACGAGGGTACCTATGTGCTTACTGTCACCGATGCGCTTGGATGCACCCAAACCGATACGGCGGTGGTGAACTATATCTCGTGTATTGATCCGGGTTATGGAACCACAGAGATCAAAGTAAATGACCTGATAGGATCGGAGCTTACATCGCTTGCAGCCAATGCAGGCTATAACCCCGATCAGCATCTTTTCCTTGTCAGCGATGACCGTGTATACGTAGAGATCATTACTGCAGAAGGATATTACGACCAGGTGAAGGCGCTCCTGCAGGGCCCGGACTACGGGCTCGACAACATCATCGATAACCCGGCGGGATCAAGGATCATTACCGGCCGAATACCGATCTCCAATCTTACCAAACTCAATTTGCTTACCACGCAGATCCGTTACGTAAGACCGCTGATACCACCGGTAGAAAACAACGGTATTGCAGTTACCAGGGGCGATGCATCCATGAAGACCGACTATATACGGAATGCGTATAACCTGGATGGCAGCGGGGTGAAGATTGGCGTATTGTCCGACAGCTATAACACCATTTCCAATGCCGCATTCCAGGATGTGCTGAACGGAGATCTGCCCGGCTCCGGAAACCCCGCAGGCAATACCGACCCCGTGGAAGTGCTCCTGGATTATCCTTTCGGCGCCCGGCTTGATGAAGGAAGGGCCATGCTGCAGATCATTCATGACATAGCGCCCCATGCCAAACTTGCTTTCAGAACCGGCTTCCAGAGCGCCGGCGATTTTGCGCAGGGCATTCGCAGCCTGAAGCAGGCAGGCTGTCATATTATTGTAGATGATATCACCTATGTAACAGAGCCCTTCTTCAAACGCGGACTGGTAGCGAAAGCCGTGGAAGAAGTCACCACACAGGGCGCTTCCTGTTTTACCTCGGCAGGAAATTTCGGAAGCAAATCGTACGAAGGGAATTTTGCGGCAGGAACCATGCCGGCAGGCGCAGGAATTCCGGGAACAGCACACAATTTTGGTGGCTCCTCTTTACAACAGATCAATCTCAAAGCTGCCGGGGCCTACACCATTGTTTTGCAGTGGGACGACAATGTGTATTCCCTGGGAGAAACTGCAGCCGGCACGATGAACGACCTGGATATTTATCTTACCGGCAACGACGGCAGAATCCTTTATGGATTCAATCGCAACAACATGGGCGGCGACCCCATCGAGATCCTGCCCTTCCAGGTAAGTCAGCCAACTACTGCCAACCTGCTCATTGTGCGTGCCCAGGGCAACGGAAGTCCGCGGATCAAATACATTATTTTCCGGGGCGATGCTGAAATTGTAGGATACGGCGGAAGCAGCACCATCGTGGGACATGCAAACAGTCCGGCTGCAATGACAGTTGGCGCTGTTCTTTATACCAATACGCCTGTGTTTGGCGTGAACCCTCCAACCATTGCCTCTTTTTCTTCTACCGGCGGCGGACTGTATGAAGGAAGCATTGGCCTGAAGCCCGATTTTACCGCACCCAATGGCGTGAACACAACGGTTCAGTTCCCCGGCTCCACCGACCTGGAGGGCGACGGGCTTCCCAATTTCTTCGGAACCTCCGCTGCAGCGCCCCACGCTGCTGCCTTTGCCGCCCTCATCGTGCAGGCCAGGCAGAAATACTACAATGCAACCGCCGACCCTGCATTCATTCGCAGCATCCTGCAATCGTCTGCCGTTGACATGGGCGCCAGCGGGGCCGACTTCTCCAGCGGCGCCGGTTTCCTGCAGGGCGACCAGGCGCTGGCCAATATGCCTTCAGCACCAACACCGCAACTCATTACACTGCACCTGCCGGAAAACACAGATTACAACAACGGTTCCACCGTGCCTGTTCCCATCACCGTTACCGGATCCTATTTTACGCAGGGCTCCGAGATCTATTATCGCAATACCGTGCTTACAACCACCTATGTAAATGAAACAGAACTCCGCGCAACCCTGCCACCCTTCAAAGGCAATCCTTCCATCAGGGTATTTACACCATTCAAAACGCCCAGCGAACTCGACGGAGGCTTTTCCAATTCGCTGAGCGTGCTCGACATACCGAAGAAGAACATTGTCGTCACCGTTCAGAATGCGGCTAAAAAATATGCAGAATCATTACCTGCTTTTTCCCTTTCGGTAACGGTAAATGGAAGCCCCTTACAACAGTCTGGCCTGAGTTTAACAGAACTCGGTCTCGATCAGGTCAGCTTCTCCAGTACAGCCAACAGCCAGAGTCCGGTTGGTAACTACCTGGTGCAGGCCGTCCGCAAATTCGACCCCGAAAACATCACCGACGCCGGGCTGCTCGACCTCTACAATTACAGTTTTGTGGGTGGTGTACTGAATGTTTCGCCCATGCCGCTCACCATCCGGGCCAGCAACAAAACGGTAGCCTATGGCGCGTCCATCAAGGACATAGGGTTCGAATACATCTACGATGATTCCCGCATACCCGCTGCTGAAAAAGCGGCCTTCCTCGAAAAGATCACCCACCAGCACCAGGCCGGCTTTGAAAAAAATACCCTGGTACTGATGGACGCGCGCTACAGCAGCGCCACGCCGCTCAGCGCAGCGGACGTAGACAACCTGGGAATCCTGCTCAGCCGCGAAGCAGCGCGAAAGGGCGTTCCGCTCATTAACGGGGTATTATTCGGGAACGGAACCGGCGGCACCGGGGACGACACCAGCATGCTGGTAAGCGTAGATCCAAAAGCCATATACGACTTCAGGGCCGACGGCGTCCATGCCAGCCTGCAGAACGGCGTTCCCTTTATCAACGGAGAAGCGCAGTATAACGGTGTCCCCTATGTGAACAGAAGTGCCGTCCTGAATACCTTATCGTTCCTGGATGGTGAAGCAACCGTAAACGGAGTGCCCTTCATCAACGGCGTGCCTTTCATCAATGGTGTTCCTTTTATAAACGGAGTTCCATATATCAACCGGAAAAAATACGAAGAGATCAATGGGGTGCCGTATATCAACGGCGTACCTTATATCAACAGCGGTTTCGAACTCATCAACGGCGTGCCTTATATCAATGGCGTGCCGCTCATCAACAGCGGATTTGAAATCGTGAACGGTGTGCCATTCATCAATGGTGTTCCACTCATCAACAGCGGCGAGCTTTATTTCATCAATGGCGTTCCCTTCGTTAACAGCGGCGGGCTGTACCTCGTTAACGGGGTGCCCTATATCAACAGTGGTTTCGAGCTCATCAACGGGGTTCCTTATGTGAACGGAGTTCCCTATATCAATGCCGGGTTCAGCCTGGTCAATGGCGTTCCGTTTATCAATGGCATACCCTTTATCAATTATGGCGTGACACTGCAAAACGGCGTGCCCTATATCAACGGCGTACCGCTCATTAACACGCAGGAAGGATTCACAACAGTGAACGGCGTACCCTACATAAATGGTGTACCCTTTATCAACAGTGGCATTACCGTGCAGAATGGCGTGCCTTATATCAATGGGGTTCCGTTCATCAATGGAGAAATAAACCTGCAGAATGGTGTACCCTTTATCAACGGCGTGCCCTTTATCAACAGCGGTGGGGACTACCTCTTCAACGGCGTACCCTTCATTAATGGAAACAGTAGCCTGGCGAGCATTGTTGATGAAAGCGATCTGTCGCTGGGTGATAAGAGCCTGCAACTTCAATCGGCCAATGGTATTACCGGTTTGTCGGCCGGTCAGCAACTGATCATTCCCGGTGCCTTTACGCCTGGTTCTGAACTCGGCAATAACCTCGACATCAGGTACGCGCCCGGCACACTTACCATTACGCCTGCCACACTGCGCATACGTGCCAACAATGAAACCATGCCGTACGGCGGCAATCTCCCTGCGTTCACTGCCAGCACAGATGGGCTGAAATATGCCGACAAACTGGCGAACGTACTGGACGGAGAAATCAGCTTCAGCCTGGTGAATGCATCCGGACAGCCAATCAGCAAACCGGTTCCCGGAAATACCATGATCCGGCCGGCAGCGAGCCTGCAGCTTCCCTCCAACTATATCCTTCAACCGGAGGACGGCATCCTGACCGTTGAAAAAGCCATCCTCACCATAACTGCCGAAAATAAAACCAGGATCTATGGTGATCCCAATCCTGCGTTCAGTTTTGTGTACAGCGGCTTTGTCGGGACAGACGACGCCAACCTGCTCCAGGTCCTCCCCTCAGCGGGCAGTACAGCTACCGCCGGATCGGCTATTGGCAAGTACGACATCATCCCGTCCGGGGCAGTATCGCTGTTCTATAAATTCGTGTACGCTAAAGGATCACTGACTATAACCGCGGCTCCCCTTATTGTCAAAGCCAACGATGCATGGATGTATAAGGGTGATCCCTATCCAAAATTCACCGCCAGTTATACAGGACTGAAAAACAACGATCAATCCCTGATCGGCAGCAACAGCCTGAGCTTCAAATTACTGAACTGCAATGGTCAGCCCGGCACCTATACGATTGTACCCTACAACCTGAAATTTGCCAAATCGGGCAATTACCAGATCAGTTACCAGAATGGCACACTTTATATCAATCCAAAAAATGCAGGATGCAAAAAACTCAGGATCTATCTCGACTGCGTAAAAGACCTCGGCAAAACCAGCCAGGGCCTGCGGTATATTGCCAGGTTCTATTGCATTAACGACAACAACACTACGATATACATACCAAGCGGAACAGACAATAAACTTTCGGGCAACGGAAGGTTCACCAACAACCTGCCCTCTCTTTTCAAACCCGGCAAAACCAGTTTTGAAATTCCCTTCGATGGAAACAAACTTACCTGGATCCTGAACAGTTATAACAACACCCAAAAAACTGCAGCATCGGCACAGGCTCATTCCGGTTCGGCCAAATGCAACAGCAATGCGAAGCTTTCAGGAGAAGTAGCTGTAAACGATGTCCCGGAAACCAACGCGTCTTCGGGCTGGAAATTCTACCCCAATCCCGTCAGCACCAGGCTCCTGATCAGTGCAGGAAATGAAACGCTGGATGTGCGCGCTGTAACGCTGTACGATGCCTCCGGCAAGTTCTTACCCATTCGCCAGATCCGGTCCATCAGCAGCAATACGGTTGAACTTGATATGTCGGGACTGCCATCAGGCATTTACCTGGTCAACGTGCAAACCAAATCGGGATACAAAACGAAACGGATTCTAAAACAATAGAAACATCCATGCATCCATGAAAACATTCAAATGGGCACTCTGCCTGGTACTGCTGTCACTGTGGGCAAATGCACAGCCAAAAACTGCCGACAGTTTGAACAGCGCCCTGGAAAAGATGCCCGATGATTCGTTGAAAGCGGAGGCGCTTCTGCAGCTTGCCAGAACCTATTATAATGATTCCTGGGAAGAGGTGATCCGTATTGCCGAAAAGGCGGGGGATCTTTCGGCCCGCATCCATTATAAGAACGGGTCGGCCCAGGCCTTCAAAAGTATTGGAATCGCCAACTATTTCCTGGGAAGGCCGGTGGATGCCATCGACGCATGGGAAGAATCACTCCTGTATTTCAGGCAACTGAACGATAAATCGGGGATAGCCAATATTCTCAGTAACCTCGGCGGCGTATATGAAAGGAGCGATGAAAGCAAAGCCCTCGATTACTACCTGCAGTCCCTGCGCCTGGCCGAAGAAATCGGCGACAATTTTCGCATTGCAACCCTTATGCTCAACACCGGTGCGTTGTACGATAAAAAGACCTCCACGGCAGGAAAAGCCATGGATGCCTATCGCAGGGCAATTGATATCGCCACCCGGCACAATTATCCCGATGCGCTTGGCATGGCCACCGGGAACATAGGAGATCTTTTCCTGAAAAAAGGAGCGCCCGATTCAGCGCTGCACTACTTCAAACTCGCTGAAAAAAATCTGCAGGGCAACAGCAACCTCCCCCTGGCCTTCATCAACATCGGGCGCGCCTACCTGATGAAAAACAATGTTACGGCGGCCTTTGACTATATGCTGCAGGCTTACAACGAAGCCGGCCGAACCAACAACAAACTCTACATGACCCAGGCGCTGCTGGGCCTCGGTGACATCTACTCCAAAAGGGGAGATGCAGAACTGGCACTGAAAAATTACCTGAAAGCGGAAACGCTCGCCGTCGAACTCAATGCCAACGACGAGCTCAATAAATCGTATGCCGCTATTTCCGCGTCCTATTCCAAACTGCACAAATACGAAAAAGCCTACCAGTACCAGTCGAAGCTTACTGCGCTTAAGGAAAATATTTACAATAAAGAAACCGCAGACAAACTGAAAGACCTGCAATTCGAATTCGACCTGCAGAAAAAAGAAACGGAGATCAGCCTGCTTTCCCGCGACAAGGCATTGCAGGACGTTGAAATAAAAAGGCAGCGCTTTGCCAAAAATGCGCTTACTGCAGGCCTGCTGGGTATCCTGGCCATCGCCTTTATCCTGTACCGCGGATACCGGAACAAGGTAATGACCAACCGCCTGCTCGACCACCAGAAGATCGAAATCGAACACCTGTTGCTGAACATCCTTCCGGAAGAAGTGGCCCACGAGTTGCAAACCGAAGGAAGCGCCACGCCTAAAAATTTCGAGCAGGTATCGGTATTGTTTTCCGACTTCAAAGGTTTTACCAGGATGGCCGACGTACTCTCCCCGCAGGAACTGGTTGCCGAACTGAATGAATGTTTCATGGCCTTTGACGACATCATCGAAAAATACCGCCTCGAAAAAATAAAAACCATTGGCGATTCTTACATGTGTGCAGGCGGGCTGAGCGGCAATGACCCGGATCATTACTTTAGGATCGTTGAAGCGAGTTTTGCCATCATCGAATACCTGAACGGGTGGAATGCCCGAAGACTGGAAAGAGGCCTTCAGCCCTGGGAATTACGTATAGGCATACACGTTGGCCCCGTTGTGGCCGGCGTGGTGGGAAGAAAAAAATACGCCTACGATATCTGGGGCAGCACGGTAAATATTGCCAGCCGCATGGAAAGCGCCGGCGAACCAGGCCAGGTGAATATTTCCTCCGGCATGTATGAGCTTATACAACACCAGTACGATTGCCGGTACAGGGGAAAGATCTATGCAAAAAACATTGGAGAAATAGACATGTATTTCGTGGCGGCGGCCAAATCGGAAGAGAAGGAATTCCAACTGGCAGGCACTGGTTCCTGACACATCAACGCGTGCCCCTGCTCCTCGACGGCTTCCCTTTATAGTATATTTTTTTTGCTTTCTCCAGCAGCGCCATAAATTCCTGCTCCAGGTATTCGTTGGGCCTTACTGCCGTTTGCATGATGTTCTGCACATCCATCCAGGTGGCTGTTTTCGTAAACCGCGATTCTTTCAGCAATGAACCGAACAGGATCAGCCCAGCGGAGAAACGATAGGTGCGTGGCAGGTTAGAGAAGCTGCAGGGCGCCATGTCCACAGAATACCAGCAACTGCGCTTCAGGCTGTCGCCCGGCAGGCGGTAGCTGAGCTCCACATCGGCCAGGTGCGGCTGCGGCATGGTGCTGTCGGCCGTGCTGTCTCTTTTTTCCAGTTCAAATACCGCCATCAGCGTATGGCCCGATCCAAGTTCACCGCCTTCCAGCACACTGGATGTATCTGAAACGGCTGTCAGCTTATTGTCAAAGCCGATAAGCCTGTATGTTTTTAGCGCATCGGGATTGAACCGTACATGCAGCAAAGCATCATCAGCCACCGTGTACATGGTTTGTGTCAGCTCTTTCACCAGCACTTTTTCCGCTTCTTTTTCGTCATCGAGATAAGCAAAATTTCCATTCCCTTTTTTCGCCAGCACTTCCAGTTTGCTGTCTTTATAGTTGCCCATTCCCACGCCCAGGCAGGTAAGGTAAATGCCCAACTGCCTTTGCTGGGTGATCAGCCGCTCGAGGTCGTCCTCGCTGGTTTGGCCTACATTGAAATCGCCATCGGTAGCCAGTACCACCCGGTTGTTCCCGCTGGGAATGAACTGGCTCTGGGCCAGGCGGTAGGCGGCTCTGATGCCCGATTCACCCGCCGTTTCGCCGCCCGCCTGCAACTCCTCGATGGACTGCTTGATCTTTTCCTTCTCGGCGCCCGAAGTCGGTGTCATCCAAACCCCCACCGTACCGCCATAGACCACGATGGAAACGGTGTCGATGGGCCGCAGGTTATCGATCATCAGCTTAAATGCGGCTTTCAACAGCGGCAGCCGGTTGGGCATGTCCATGGAACCGGACACATCGATCAGGAAAACCAGGTTGCTCTGCGGAATCTTATCAAGGTCAAGCTTCCTGGCGGTTGCTTTCACGAAGAGAAGCTGGTTGCCGGCTTTCCAGGGACAATCGCTCAGGCGGGCCTGCAGGTTAAATACGGAATCCGGTTCGGGCGGGTCATAACCAAGATCGAAATAATTCAGCATCTCTTCAATACGCACCGCATCGGGAGGAACAGCACTTCCCATATTCAGGAAACGGCGGATATTACTGTAAGAAGCTTTATCGGTGTTGATGGCGAAGTCGATTTCAGGAAAGCGGTGGCTGTCCATGTACTCGTTTTCCAGCAGGTTGGAATAGGTTTCGCCACCCGTGGAGAAAAAGCGCTTCCCGCCTGCATGGAGCCCTTTGGAAATGGACATCAGGCGCTTTTCCTGCTTTACTTTTTTGGGAGCAACGAGTTTGAGCACAAAATTATTCTCGCGGGAATCGTCAAGGGCTACCGTGCGGCTGTGGTAACCGTCAAGGCTAAGCGTAGCCGAATCTTTGGCGTTGGAAGAAGTGATGCCGAATCCCCCCGAAGTTCCCGAATAGTAAAGGTATCCGCTGGAATGCAGCATCATCTTCACATTCGACAGCGGCCGGTTGGTTTCGTCCCTTATTTCCCCGCGTAAATAGTACTGGGCCCTAAGGGGTAACTGGGCCACGATCAACAACAATATGGCAAAAACAGTTTTCAGGAAGGGGGCTTTCAAGGCGAAAGATACATGATTCTCAGGGCATTGTCAATACCCCGCCCTTGAAAGAGTGCTATGCTTCCCTTAGGCGGTAAATTTCGGGGATATTGCGGCCCAGGCCATCGTAATCCAGCCCATATCCCAGCACAAATTTATCCGGGATGGAAAACCCCAGGTAGCGGATGGGAATGGAATAGCGGGTCGCTTCCGGTTTATGCAGCAGCACGGCCAGTTCCAGGGATGCCGGCTGCTGGTGTTGCAACTGTGGCAGGAATTCATGCAGGGTTTTGCCCGTGTCTACAATATCTTCCAGCACAATCACATGGCGCTGGTGAATATCGGTATCGAGCCCAATGGCCGTAACCACCTGGCCGGTGGATTTTGTCCCTTTATAAGAAGCCAGTTTGATAAAGCAGATCTCGGCCTCTATATTAATGGCTTTGAAAAGGTCTGCAGCAAAAATGAAGGAGCCATTAAGGATTGCAATGAACAAAGGCTTTTTCCCTTCATAGTCGCGGTTAATCGCAGCAGCGATGCGGCCAATCTCCCGCTGGATTTCCTCCGCCCGCAGATAGGGTTCAAATTCCTTGTCCTTTACCTGGATGAAAGCCATATCAATTGGTATAAATGACGAGTTCCTGGCCCATGCGAAGCTGGTTGTCGGGCAGCCTGTTCCACTCCCGGAGCTTTTCGGGCGATACACCATACTTTTTACTGATGCTGTACAGCGTTTCCTTGCCCTGCACAATATGCCGGGTAGTAGCCAAAGCGGCAACCTGCCCGGTTGTGCCGCCGGGCGAAACCTGGCTTAACACCTGCACTTCGGAAAGCAGCCGCGGCCTTTGCAGGCATTTATCTTTCAGGTTAACCTTTTCACCGGGCGCCGGCTCCTGTCCCACCTGCAGTTGATTCAGCTCCAGGACCGACTCATACCGCACCCCTTCGGCCTGGGCAATATCGTACATGGTCTCCCCTACCTGTACCTGGTGAAAATCAATAGCTCCCTGTTTGCGTTTGCGTTGCAGGAATACCAACTGGTCCTGCGCCAGCACATCTCCTTCGCCCGGTGTCATATCGTTGAATTCCAGCAGGCGCGACAACGTGAGCCCGTGCTGGTTCGCCAGGGCCAGCAGGGAAGTGCCGCCCCGGGCAAAAACCACCCGGGTTTCGTTGATGGAAAATACGCTTTCGGGATAGTTGGCAACGCGGACTGCTGCAGGTAATACCTGCTTTACCGGATCAACACCTGTGCCCGGCAGTGGCAGCAGGGCCATATCGGAAGGAGCCGGGGTTTTGCCCATGGCAATCTGCGTATATTGCTGCAGGTTATAGGCCTCAATAAGTTTTATAAGGATATGCGAATAGCGTGGGTTGGTGGCATAACCCGCTTTTCTCAGCCCATGTGCCCAGCCCTTATAATCTTCAGGATCCAGTTTGAACAAAAGCGCATAGCGCTGGCCGTTGCGGAGAAAATCGGAATGGTCGCGGTAAGACGAGAGGGGATCGGTGTAACTGCGGAAACATTCGCCCTGCGCATCGTCGTCGTGGTACACCTTTTCGCCGGTCCAGTTCGATTTGCATTTGATCCCGAAATGGTTGTTGGACTTCAGCACCAGTTCGCTCCGTCCGGCTTCCGTTTCGTGAATGCCCTGGGCAAGTGTGATGGAAGCAGGTACACCCGTGCGCTGCATTTCTTCCACCGCTATGCTGCGATAGGTGCGGATATAATCCATCACCACTTCCGCGTTTTGCGCGCGCACAACAACAGCAAAAACCAGGCAGCAAAAAAGAAGGGAAAATCGGATCCTCATGTTTTTTATTTTTTTCTGATCAGAAAGAGTCCATCCCGGAGGGTTAATATCATTTTCTCTACTCTTTCATCGGCAGCAATATGTTCGTTGAATGCCTGTATGGCTTTGGCGGATTTTCCTGTCACCGGGCTTTCCAGCACCTGGCCGTGAAACAGCACATTGTCGGCCAGGATCAGTCCGCCTTTCCGCAAACGCGGCAATACCAGTTCATAATAATCAATGTACCCCGGCTTGTCGGCATCAATAAAAACAAGGTCCCAGGTAAGCGGAATAGTGGGTATAATGGCGGCAGCCTCACCGCGGTGCAGAAATATCTGGTCTTTGTACGGCGAAGCGGAAAAATAGGCCGAGGCCGTATTTGCCTCTTTTTCGCGCAATTCAAGGGTATGCAACTGCCCGCCGGCAGCAAGTCCCTCTGCCAGGCAAAGTGCGCTGTAGCCCGTAAAGGTTCCGATTTCCAGGATATGCAGCGGTGCTACCAGCCGGCTCACGAGCGACAAAAACCGTCCCTGCAGGTGGCCGCTGAGCATATGCGCTTCCGGGTGCTGCGCTTCCGTTTCGCGGGCGATGCGCTGCAGCAGGTCGGATGCAGGTGAACTGTATCTTTCCGCATATTCCTGTATGGCTGTTGCAATAAGCTCCAATACCGAAATTTTGCTGCAAAACTACTGATCAGAAATTAGGTTGCAAAGGATTCCTGCTGTAGAACTGCAAAACATGGTCCGCCACTTCTTCTGCCGTATCTGCCACTTTCAGCAGGTCGAGGTCAACGGCGGAAATATATTCTTCGTTCAGCATGGTCGTTTTCAACCATTTCATCATGCCCTCCCAATAGGCCGAGCCTACCAGGATCAGGGGCACCTGCGACATCTTACCGGTTTGTATAAGCGTGGCCACTTCAAAAAATTCGTCCATTGTTCCGAAACCGCCGGGCATCATGATAAATCCCTGCGAATACTTGGTGAACATGGTTTTGCGCACAAAAAAGTATTCAAAATGCAGGTTGGCGTCGCGGTCTATATACGGGTTGCTGTGCTGCTCAAAAGGCAGTTCAATATTCAGGCCAACCGACCGGCCGCCGCCCAATTGGGCGCCTTTGTTGGCGGCTTCCATAATTCCGGGGCCGCCGCCCGAAATGATGCCAAATCCTTCGCCGGCAAGCTTTTGAGAAATATCCACCGTGAGCTCGTAGGTCGAATGCCCCGGCTGCGTGCGGGCCGAGCCAAAAATTGAAATACAGGGGCCAATCTTCGCCAGGGCCTCGAAGCCATCCACAAATTCGGCCATTATTTTAAAGATCTGCCAGCTTGAATGCGCTTTCGATTCACTCCATCTCCGCTGTTTGGTCATCCTGATCGTGTCGTTCATACGCTGCGTTTTAGGGTGGGGAGACAATAATGCCACCCATTTGACACCATGGATGGCATTGTTGATATTACTATTTCAAGAACGTAATTTTTCGAAGATTAGTCTATGCCGGCATCGATTTTTTGGAAATCGTTAACAGTCCCAGGAAGGTGAGCAACCCATTGATTACCAGCAATTCAATACCGATCTGGAAACCGCCTGCATACTGTGCTACCACCCTGCTCAGCAAATAGCAGAGCACGGGGGAAAGAATACAGATAAAAGTGACCCGCCAGGTATCCGGAAAGTTGAGCCGCGTAAGGATGCCGAATGCAAAAAGTCCCAGCAGAGGCCCGTACGTATAGCCGGCCAGGTCGAGAATGATATTGATGATCGACTTGTTATCGATCCATTTGAAGATGAGGATGCAAGCCAGGAATACCAGCGTGAAGCTGAGGTGCACCCTGCGGCGGATGCGCTTCTGAGCGGCATCGTCCAGCCCCGGCCGGCGCCGGATGCCCAAAATATCGATGCAGAAAGAAGAAGTAAGCGCGGTAAGCGCACCGTCGGCACTGGGAAACAAAGCCGAGATCAGCGCAATGATGAAAATGATGCCAATGGCGGGCGGCAGGTAGCTCAGCACCACCGTTGGGAACAGGTCGTCTCCTTTAACATCCAGTCCCTGGCGGGCGGCAAACAGGTACAGGAGTCCGCCCAGCAGCAGGAAGAGGAAATTCACGAACACCAGCACCACGCTGAAGCTGATGATGTTTTTCTGTGAGTCGCCCAGCGTTTTGACAGAGATATTCTTCTGCATCATTTCCTGGTCAAGCCCCGTCATCGCAACGGTGATAAAAGCGCCGCCCAGCACCTGTTTCAGGAAGAAGCCCCGGCTGTTGACATCGGTATTCAGCATCCGGGTATAGCCCTGCTCTTTCAGTGCCTGCATGGTTTCCCCGAAACTGAAACCGAGGTGGTTCATGATATAATACACGCACACTACCAGGCCCAGCAGCATAAAGCTGGTTTGTAACGTATCCGTATAAACGATGGTCTTAACGCCGCCTTCAAACGTGTACAGGAGGATCATCAGCAGAATTACGATGGCCGTGATGTAAAAAGGCACACCCAGGTCGTCGAGTATGAAAAGCTGCATCACGTTGATGACAAGATAAAGCCTTGCCGTAGCCCCTACCGTCCTCGACAGGATAAAGAACAGCGCACCCGTTTTGTACGCCGTGAAACCGAATCTTTGCTGCAGGTAGTTATAAATGGAAGTAAGGTTCAGCCGGTAGTACAGGGGCAGCAGCACATAGGCGATCACGATATAGCCTATGAAATAGCCAATGACCACCTGCATATACGTAAAGGCGCTGCCGGCAACGGTTCCGGGCACTGAAACAAAGGTTACCCCACTCAGCGAAGTACCAATCATTCCGAATGCCACCAGCATCCAGTTGGAGTTCTTATTACCAATGAAAAAACTTTCATTGTTTGCATTGCGGGAAGTAACATACGCAACCAGCAATAAAACCAGGAAATAAGCGAGTACGAATCCAAATAATAGCAAGGGCGACATACCGGCAATTTTTTGTAAAATAGCTACTTTAGTACAATTATATGAACATTAAAGCGATCGCAGTCTTTTGCGGTTCCCATGCCGGGGCCAATCCCCTGTTTCATGCGCAGACCCTGGAACTGGGACGCCTGCTCGCATTGCTGGAGATCAAACTGGTCTATGGCGGTGGAAAAAAAGGACTGATGGGTGCTATTGCCGATGCCGTGCTGGCCCACGGCGGGGAAGTGATGGGCGTAATACCCAAGATACTTACCGAATGGGAACAGCAGCACGAGGGACTCACGGAGCTCGCCGTGGTTCCGGACATGCACAGCCGAAAAAAGATGATGTACGAAATGAGCGATGCCGCCATCATTCTGCCGGGCGGCTATGGCACCATGGACGAGCTGTTTGAAATGCTCACCTGGAACCAGCTCAGGATCCACGATAAAAAAATTTACCTCCTCAACACAGCCGGGTATTACAACGCCCTTATCCAGTTCCTGCGGCAGGCGGAAAAAGAGGATTTTCTCTACGATCCGCTGGAAGAACGGATCGTTGTTTGCAACAATCCCGTTGAGATCTTCAACAAGCTCCACTAGCGATAACCGTTAGGCTCAGCGCATCCCGCCACCGCCCAGTCCAAAGCTGAAACCTATGCTGATAAAGGGTTTGCTGCCGTAAGGCGTGGAGGGCTCGGTTCCATAGCCGGCCTTGTTCAGCAGGTCGTACTGAACCATCAGCATCAAACCGCCAACGCCACCCATCGGCAATACCCCACCGGCGCCCAGCAGCAGCGATGGCATTATCTTTCCGTTGATGGACGACTCCTTGGATTCCGGCACATAAACCTTATAATTTCCCCAGATATAATTCAGCTCGGGCTGTACCTGGATAAAAGCCTGCTGGATGGGATAAAATCGGCCGAAAATATTCATGCCGGCCACGCCGTAGGTGGAGCGGGAATAGGTTTCATTATTATAACCGCGCTCCCGAAACTGTGAATACTGACCATTGATGCCGATGCCGGCTGCGATCATATCGCTGAATCGGTACCCCACCTGGGGAGAGATATTGATAAAGGTGTAGTCGCCAAAACTGAGTCCGAAATTGCCTCCCACAAACATCCTGCTGCGGTCAAATCCCTTGCGGTCGTCGAGCGAATCATCTCCCCTGTCGTACTGGGCTTTCAGGTCCACCGTAATCACGATCAACAGCAGGGTTACTATCCAGCATTTTTTCATAAACATGTTTTAAATATCAAAAATTTTTCCTGCGTTCAGGATATTCCGCGGATCGAATACTTTTTTTATTCCCCGCATCAGGTTCAACTGGGTTTCATTGAATACGATTCCCATAAATCCTTTCTGCACCAGGCCCACGCCGTGCTCACCGCTGATGGTGCCACCGAGTTCGTGTACCAGCGCAAACAGCGCACGCAAACCCTCCTGTATTTCAGGATCTTCCTGGCTGTTCACCGTATCTTCTTTTTTAATACGGATGTGCAGGTTCCCATCGCCGGCATGCCCGTAACAGACCGCTTCGAACCCGTACTGCGCGCCGATTTCTTTTACCCCCTTTATCAGTGCAGGCAGGGAAGCCCGGGGAACCACCGTGTCTTCTTCGATGGTATAACCGGCGATTTTAACGGCTTCCGCAACGCGCCTGCGCAATTTCCAGAGCGCTTCTTTCTGCTGGTTGTCGTCGGCAAAATAGATCTCACCAATATCGTAACCCGACAACAGGTCGCCGATGGCTTCCATCTCCTGCAAAAGGGTTTCAGCATGGTTCCCATCCACTTCAATGATCAGGTGGGCAGCGGTGTCTGCCTCCACCGGGATGACCGTATCCTGCACAAAACCGGCAACGATACGAAGGGCGTCGATTTCCACCAGTTCCAGGGCGCTGGGTGTAAAGCCGGCCCGGAAGATGGCGCTCACTGCTTCGCCGGCTTTTTCGAGCGAGCGGAAAGGCACCAGCATGAGCAGGTCCATGGTGGGAAGCGGTATCAGTTTTAATACGATGCGGGTAACGATGCCAAGGGTGCCTTCGCTGCCCACTATCAACTGGGTGAGGTTATAGCCGGTCGAATTCTTCAGTACATTGGCGCCTGTCCAGATGATGTCTCCATTGGGTAGTACCACCTGCAGGTTGAGCACGTAGTCGCGCACCACGCCATATTTTACGGCTTTCGGGCCACCACTGTTCGCGGAAATATTACCGCCAATAAAACAGGAGCCCCTGCTGCTGGGATCGGGTGGATAAAACAACCCTTTTCCCTTAACGGCGTTCTGCAATACCTCGGTGACCACACCCGGTTCCGTGTGCACCTGGCCGTTTTTCTCGTCGATTTCAAGAATGCGGTTCAGTCTTTCCGTCGATAATAAAACGCCACCCAGATGAGGAAGGGCGCCACCACTCAGGCCGGTGCCGGCCCCCCGCGGCGTAACGGGAATGTAGTGCGAATAACAATAAGCCATGATGCGGCTGACCTCTTCGGCGGTTCCCGGTTTCAGCACCACTTCGGGATAAAACAGCAGGTGTTCGGTTTCGTCGCGCCCATATTTTGAAAAAGAATCTTCATCGGTAAATACATAGGCATCCCCTATCAGCTCCCTGAAATGGTTGAGGTCAGCAACGGAAATCCTGTTTCCGTGGAGGATTTCTTTCTTTTGGGTGGTTTCCATCGGTGTAAAAATCGTACAATTTGATGAGTTTCAGAGGAGTTAAAAACGCGGACAGAGCGATTGGCGCTGGTTGCCGTTGTATTCATTGTAAAATCCCTGTTTCAAAAGGGAGAACTCAATGGCCCCACGGGAGTTATTATAAGCAGAAAGAGAAGAAGTTGTGACGTCATAACTGAAGCTCATCCGGAAGTTTTTCCACTGGAAACCAACCAGCGGAACCACGCTTTCCCCACCGCGGTAAAAAAGTCCGCCAATCACCTGGACCTCTCCGTCCCCGCTGAGGTTGTAATTGCCAGTGGCGCCGATCAGCCATTCATTGGCGGTTGCCTGGCTGGTATAATAACCCATCGGGTTAAGGATAACCTGGTCGTTGAGTTTGATGCTCGCATTCAGGAAACCGATATACCGCATGGAAAGCCGGTTGTCAAAATTTGTTTCCGAAAAAAAAGTCTCCCTGGGCCGGTTCAGGTGGTGAACGGAAAAGCCGGCATTCACATAAATATTATCCGTTGGAAAATAGGCGTAGTTGAGCCCGGCCTGGATATCCATATACGATATGCTGGTGCTGTTGAACACCACATTCGTAGGAAGGCCCGCATCGAAGAAGCCCGTCGCCTGGTTGAACTGGTCGGGAAATTTCAACCGGGACGGATCGATCCTTTTATTGGCCAGTCCCACATTGAAGCCCGCGGTGAGCAGGCTGGCATAACCGATCATCTGGTGATAAGCAATGGAGCCATATAGCTTGGTAGAAGTAAGGTTACCGCTGCCCGCCACATCTCTCAGCAACACGCCGCCAAGGCCCAGCCAGCCATTCTCGAAGCGGTCACGCAAAACCTGCGCATCACCATAAATACTGATGGTTTTATAGGGCACCGACATCACGCTGACCCACTGGTTGCGGTAGTTGGCGCCAATGCGGTAGTCGGCGTCGGGAATAAAGCCCGTATTTGCAGGATTGGTGGTGAGCGGCGAATTGAAGAACTGGGAAAAATGCAGGTCCTGCCCAATCACCACCGGCGCCGGCAAAAGGCCGAGCAGCAGCAAGGTCCATATCTTCGTTTTCTTTCCTCTCGAGCAAAACATCGTTTCTTTCATTAATGGTTACCGGATCAGGGTGATATCGCCTTTTCTGGTGGTCCTGGTGCCATCGGTGAATTCCACATCCAGCACGTAGGCATATACGTCCATCGGCTGTACCACACCGTTATATTTTCCATCCCATCCGCCTTTAACGGTTGCGGTTTCAAATACTTTCTGGCCAAAACGGTTGAAGATCATAAACCGCATCCGGGCAATACCAAAACCTTTTACAGTGAAAATATTGTTCGGCGGACTACCCAGCGGGGTAAAGGCATTGGGCAGATCGATGCGCGGCACCACGATGGCCTCCACCGGCTGGCAAAGGGTATCTATACAGCCGCTGGCATTGATGGCCTGCAGGCATACGTCAAACCTTCCCGAAGTATTGTACTGGTGTTCCACCGGCAGGCGATTGTTCGTATTGTATTCCTCCCCATCGCCAAACTCCCATATGAAATTGATGGCGTCGGGTGAAGAAGTATTCGTGAATATATGCGGTGTATTTTCCACCGGAACCACGGGCGCAAAACTGAAGCCGGCGGTCGGTTTGTTCTGCACCAGTACTGTGCGGGTAGTCCTGTCCGTTACATTACAGGTATTGGGATCGGTTACCGTAAGGGTTACGGTATAGGTGCCTGCGTTGGGATAAACTTTCACGGGATCCCGCTCTGCAGAAGTAGTGCCATCACCGAAATCCCAAAGCCAGGTGGCGCCCGCAATGCTCTTATTGTTGATCTGCGCGGTATAGGGGACGCACCCGTTCGGAATCTCGAAATCGGCTTTCACCAGCGGACTCAGGTAATATTCTTTTGTGATCGCATCGTCCACGTTACAGAATATCGTATCGCGCAGTACCATCCTCACCTGGTATGAACCTGCAGAAGGATAAGAGTGAATCACATCCCGCAAACCTGTTATCAGTTCCGTGCCATCGCCAAAATCCCAAAGGAAGCTGGAATCGTTAAAATTATAGCCGGCCGGGGGAGAGGAGAGATTGGTGAATTTAAAGGTCAGCGACTCGCAGGGAGGCTGCTTGGAGCCGTCAAAACCAAGTTGGGCTTCCGCAGCGCTTACCTTGATATTAATGTAAGAGGTATCACTGATATTACAGGTGGCGCTGTCGATCGCTATCAGCCGAACGCGAAAAACGCCCGTATTGTTGTAGGTATGTTCCAGTTGCGGATCGCTGGTTCTAACATCCGGACTTCCATCGCCAAAACTCCAGATATAGGAGCGCGCATTCCGGATGGTATCCGACAGTTGAATGGTGAGCGGTACACAACCCATGGTGTCGCGCACACCATTTATATACGAAGCAACACCCGAGCCAACGCCTGCAAAATTGAAGTGGATCTTCACCGCAGCCAGGTTACACTGCGCGCCATTACCGGGACTGTTGCCGGGAATATAAGCGCCGGAATATTTATTGGAACAGCACCAGGCGCCCGGCGTCACCGGGAACTGGGGTCTCTGCCCCTCGCCCGTAAAACAGTTGGCACAGATGGCCTGATAGATCACGCCATTCTGATCGTAACGGCTGGTGCCGCCATCCACGTGTTCCGAAAGGTTGCCGTCCTGTCCAAAATACGTAGCGTACATTAACTCGGTAGCATCCCGTTTTATCACGATGAAATAAAAATCATTTCCATCGGTTGTGCTCTTTAACGCATCCGAAGTTACCGGCATACCCCTGGTGCCGCTGATCTCAAAACCACCCAGGTTAGTACCGCCCCAACCCGACACATACACATTCTGGCAACGGTCTACCAGGAAAGCCACGGGAGATATATTGGGATAGATTCCGGGAGACCCAAACGTGGTCCGGTATTGCCAGGCCGACAGGTCCCTGGCCAGTTTGCCCACAAATTGTTTGGAATTGTCCACGCCGTAGGCGGCATTGATCCTGGGCATGCTGCCATAGGTTACACCCATTGTATAAGGGTCGCCGAAACGGTCGAATTCAAAACCCAGTACTGCGTCTTTTTTGTCGGTACCAATAAAGGTGGACTTGCGCAAAATAGTTCCGTCGTTGCTGAACACGGCAATGAATCCGTCGGAAGCGCCCTGGTGCTTATCGCCAACGGTTCCGCTGTGGTCACCCGGGAAATCATCGCTTTCGGTAGCGCCGCCGATGTATATGTCGCCGGTAAGCGGACTTATCCCAACCACATAGCCGGCATCGTTTTGTGATCCGCCGAAATACGTGCACATGAGTACGTTGGAAAGATCGGGCGTGGTCTTGATCAGCACCGCATCCTGCTTGCCGGCCAGCGTTTTGAAAGGCGCGTTGGAAGTGGTGTAAAAATCGGTTGATTGTGTACAGGACGCCAGGTAAATATTTCCGGCTCCATCGAGAAACACTTCGCTGCGGGCATCATCGCCGTAAAAGTTAATGAGACTGTTGGCGCCGCCGGTATGGCTGTTTGCCACGTTCTGGCCATCGGTCCCCGAACCGCCCACCAGGATGGAACCAATGAGCGCCGAGCCATTGGCGTTGAGTTCCGTGAGCACAATGTCCCAGTTGCCACGGCCCGTTCCGCCGAGATAAGATTTCAGGAAGGGATAATCGTCCGAAGCGGTTCTTCCTGCAATTACCAGGTTGCCGCGGTTGTTCACGATGAGACTGTGCGGCTGGTCAGCTTCCTTACCGCCGATATAGGTTGCATACACCCGGTTGGTGCCGAGGGCATTGAATTTCATGATGCCCATATTGTAGGGCGAACTGGAACCCGACCCTTTGTACTGCGTTTGAAAAGCACCGTCTGATACAGGGAACCCGCTCCCGAAAACGATACCGCCGCTATAGAGGGTACCATCAGGGCCATAGGTAGCCGTATATCCCCAGTTATCGGAAACACTTTTGGTAAAGGTGGAAAAGATCAGCGTGGGATCGATGACCAGCACCTGGCTGCGATCATAGGCGCCTACTGAAAACCGAAGGGTATTTCCTTTCAACTGGTAGCGGTTGTCAACCTCTACCCTTCCCTTTCCTGTGCTCTGAAAAGTATAGGGCGCCAGTTCCTGGATGGTTCCTACGGAAGTGGTGACCTGCAGCGCCCCTTTTTTGAGCGACAATTTATCGGCCCCTTTGTAGTTCATCACTATGCGGGAAGGATCTCCGCCGGGATGAACGATGAACTCGTATTTCACCCAGCCTTCTTCCGTATAATAACGCATATCGATGTTCGGGTATATGTCTTTGTATATAACGGCACTGTATACACGACATTCGCCGGCCCATTTCTTCGGATCATTCCCCAGGAAATAATTGTTTATACCGGGCTGTATCTTATCGCCACTGATTTGCACCTGCTCATTCGCCCCCTGTAATTCCATTGTGTAGGCATGTGAGCGAATAGTAATGGAAGAATCTGCGGAGGGTGCATTGGCGAGCCGGTTTGTTTTTCCACCGCCGCTGCTGCCTGCCTGCGGACCTGCATCAGAATGCCCGGAATGGGAACCAAGCCGGGCGAGGTCTGCAGGGTTGTGCTGCAGGATGGTAAAGCCGTTTTTGCGAAGGAAAAACGCACCGTTCCCCACCTCACCCATAAAGGTGACCCGGGCATCCCATTGACCTTTGTTTTCCACGAATTCAACACCGTTGGAGACCTTCTGGGCAGTAGCGCCCATTGCCAGCAGGGTAAACAGGAATATGTACAGATATTTTGCCAAGGTCTATTGAATTTACATCAAATAAACGAAAACCACCAGTAGCCGAACCCAGTTAATTACTCTTTAACATCTACGATATCCGGCTCCAGGCCAGTCGCCCTTTTTGCGACTGCAGGAACCTGCGAAGACCGGTGTAGCCCTCCGCTTCCAGCGAGGGATCCGCATCCAGGATCGCCGTCGCCTGCCTGCCCGCTTCCTCCAGCAGGGCCCGGTCACTAACAATGTCCGCCAGCCGAAAAGCAAGGGCGCCGCTTTGCCGGGTTCCTTCAATGTCGCCCGGCCCCCGCAGGGCAAGATCTTTTTCCGCGATCAGGAAACCGTCGTTGGTAGCACACATCACCTTCAACCGCTCGCGGGCTTCATTGTTCACCTGGTTTCCTGTTAATAAAATGCAAAAGCTTTTTTCAGCACCCCTCCCTACCCGGCCCCGCAACTGGTGCAATTGGGAAAGGCCGAATTTCTCCGCACTTTCTATCACCATAACACTGGCGTTCGGCACATTCACACCTACTTCTATCACTGTTGTTGCAACCATGATCTGAGTGTCTCCCTGTACAAATCGTTGCATGTTGGTTTCCTTTTGTTCCGCATTTTGCCTTCCGTGCACCATGCTGATCCAATAGGCTGGTTCAGGAAAAAAGGCCTTCACATTTTCATAGCCGCGCTGGAGGTTTTCGAGGTCCAGTTTTTCGGATTCTTCGATCAGGGGAAAAATAATATAGGCCTGCCGTCCTTTCCGGATCTCATCGCGGATGAAATCCATGACGGAGGCCCTGGACTGTTCATAACGGTGTACCGTGGTGATAGGTTGCCGGCCCGGCGGCAATTCGTCGATAATACTGTAATCCAGGTCGCCGTAGGCCGTCATGGCCAGGGTTCGCGGAATAGGTGTGGCCGTCATGACCAGGATATGCGGGGGAACCGCCGCTTTTTTCCAGAGCCTGGCGCGCTGCGCAACGCCAAAGCGGTGCTGCTCATCAATGACCGCCAGCCCCAGCGATTGGAACACCACTTTTTCTTCCAGCAAAGCGTGGGTGCCTATGACAAAATGCAGCTCCCCGCCCGCCAGCGCTTCCAGTATTTTTTTTCGGGCAGCCGTGCGGGTTGAACCAGTTAAGAGGGCCACCTGTAAACCCAGTGGCTCCACCAGTTTCCGGATGCTTTCGAAATGTTGTGTTGCCAGTATTTCGGTGGGGGCCATCAGGCAGGACTGGAACCCGTTGTCGGCCGCCAGCAGCATCGCCAGCAGCGCCACCATGGTTTTACCGCTGCCCACATCGCCCTGCAGCAGCCGGTTCATCTGGTGGCCTTTTCCCATGTCGCGCCTGATTTCTTTCAGCACTCTTTTCTGTGCATTCGTCAGGGTGAAAGGAAGACATTCCTGGTAAAAGCGATTGAAATAATCACCCACCCGGCTGAACACAACGCCCTTTGAAAAACGGTTTCTTTCCAGCCGGATGAGGCCCAGCCGCAACTGCGACAGGAAGAGCTCTTCAAATTTCAACCGGTGCACCGCCTGCCGGAAAGCATTTTCCGACACAGGGAAATGGATCTGTTTGTACGCATCGAAACGACTGGGAAAGCCGTATTGCTGCACCAGCGGCGCCGGCAGGTTTTCGGGCAGGTCTGCAGGTTGCAGGGCTTCCAGCAACTGGTAGGTGAATCGTGCCAGTTGCCGGCCTCCCAGCGATTTGGATTTTAGTTTTTCCGTGCTGGGATAAACCGGCTCCAGGAAAGACCGCGCGCCGGATGGCTGGCCGTTATAAGCTTCCATTTCCGGGTGACTGATCTGCAGGCGGCCATTGAACAGTCCCGCTTTTCCGAAAACCAGGTATTGCCCGCCTTCGGTCAACTGACGGCTGATCCAGTGGATGCCCTGGAACCATACCAGGTCGAGCTCGCCCGTTGCGTCGCGAAGGGTTGCCACCATTCTTTTGGCCCGCCCCTCTCCCAGCACCTGCACCTGGTGCAGCACGCCGGCTACCTGTATATAGTCGGTGCTATACTGTACCGACCGGATGGTATCGATCCGGGTTTTATCGATGTGCCGGAGCGGAAAATGATCGAGCAGGTCTTTAAAAGTGAAAATAGAGAGCTCTTTTTTCAGGAGATCGCCGCGCAGGGGGCCCATTCCTTTCAGGTATTCAATAGGGCTGGACAATATGGTGGCATCGAAGGAAATGGCGCTGGTTTTCGCACAAAATTAAGATTGGGCGGCATCCTCCGGATGCTTCATGCCGGTAAATGTTTTGGGGGTATGCAGGAATTCTTTGCGGCCTTTTTTTATCCGTAACAAAGCCCTGATCATACTCACGAGCAACAGCGGCAGGCTCAGCAGGGCTTTCACGGTGGCGGAAGAATAAAACCGGGAAGGAACGGCTATGGCGAGGGTGAGCAGGAAAAGCAGGAGCAGGCTCAGCCACCAGCCGGGCAGCGGAAAAATGAAATCCTGATCGGTCAGGTAACGGACAATCACCAGCGTGGTGATCACAAAAAAAACAACCAGGTAGAGCGACCTGGGCAACAGCAGGTTCTGAACCAGTTTGTTGACATATTGCCGGTTGCGCGGCAGGCCCTTCATATCGGGTTCAAGGAAACGGCGCACCTGGTACCACTGCGCTTCCATCCAGCGCACGCGCTGCTTTTCAAAAACATCGTGGCTGGCCACTTTTTCATCCAGCACCCAGGCCTCTGGGATAAAATGCATCTTAACCCCGGCTTTCAACAACTGCATATCTATTTCCCTGTCCTCGCCCGGGTTGTCGAGGATGGGCCTGTAAGAAAAAATATGTTTGATCAGCCGGGTATCAAACGCCATTCCCGATCCCGAAGGGGCGGCAGAAAAGCCCAGGGCCTGCGGGCCCAGCCGGAAAAGATGGTTGTTGATCTCTTCGCTGATCGCATCGAGCAGGGCAATATTGGTTTGCAGGTTCTTGGCGGTACGATGGCACTGGATGGCGCGGAATCCTGCCTGGTAATACTGGTTCACGAGCAACAGGCAATCCGCTTTCATAACGTTGTCGGCGTCGAGTATCATCACCAGTTCATACTGGTCTTCATTGATCCTGGAAAGCGCTGCGTGAATGCTGCGGGATTTCATGCGGGCCTGCACTTCCAGCACCCGAACGCCCATTTGCCTGAGTTCCTGGATGGTTTCCGGCTGCAGTGAATCGGCGATGATGGTGAGGTCAAAAAGTTCAGCGGGGTAATTGTGCCGCAGCACTTCGGATGCCGTATGCACAATGATATGATCGTCCCTGAAGGAGGGAATGAGTACGGCTATCTTAGCCTGTTTGGTGGCCGGCGGCGGCTGCACTTCCCGGTACATCAGACCTGCAATGGCAACTACCAGCAGGTAGGTGATGCTGCAGAACAGGTAAATGAAAAGTAGCAGGCCTAAAAAGTAAATAAAGGTCAGCACGTTTAGGGAAAATAGGGAAAAATCAATGCACCACCAATATACGCCGAAAGCCGGCTAAAACCGGCTTTCGTTCAACAGAAAATATATATAAATTTTATGCGTTTGATTTTTGGATCAGGGCCGGTGGCGTTTGTGCAATGATCCAGAGATCATAAAGAAAATTCTGCTTCTGTGAATAGGCAATGTCCAGCTTGATCCGCTCTTCCGTTGTCATACAATGGCGGTCTTTTTTACGGATCTGCCACAGCCCGGTGATACCTGCAGGCGCCATGAAACGAATGGACCACTCATCGGTTGTTAACATAGAAGCTTCATAGAGAGGAAGCGGGCGGTTTCCCACCAGCGACATATCTCCCAGCAACACATTAAAAAACTGCGGCAGTTCATCCAGGCTGGTATTGCGGAGCAGTTTCCCGATCCTCGTGGTGCGCGGATCGTTGGCCACTTTAAAGAATACTTTTTCTTTTTCCTCGCCGAATGCATTCAGGTGCTTCAACTGGTCCACTTTTTTATCAGCATCAAACTGCATGGTGCGGAACTTCAGGAAATTGAACACTTTGTAACCCCGACCGGCACGTTTGGAAATATAAAGAACAGGACCCTTACTTTCCAGCTTAATGGCGACGGCGATCATTGCCATGAGCGGCAATGTGAGGAGAATGGCAACCAGGGAAATACAAATGTCAAAAAGACGGCGGCCAAAGGCAAGCTTGCTTCTGCTCCGGAGTACATCCAGCAGGTCCATTTTTTCCTGCGATTTCTGCTGGCTTTTCTGCTTTACCCTTTCCAGGAACTGGATGCGCTGCACCAGTTTGTGATCGGCTTTCCGTGCATCCACCACATCATCGAACAGGCGCATCAGCAGGGAAGGATCCTGACAGGGCTGCCTGTCTTCTGCTTTGTCCATGATAACGGGAATGTTCCGGAATGCCTCTTTTTCCCTGAGGTAGCTAACCAGTTCGGCAACAGTTGGCAGGGGAACGCCACTGTCAATGATGAATACCTGCGGATAGGACCTTTTCTGCTGTTCGATCCGCTTCAGGATATTCATTGCCTTGGCGCCTGTTTCGGCAGCATAGCCGCCATCGAACAGGTTAACCAGGTAATCAATGCTCCTGGTATTCTTCCCGATATAGAAAAATTCACGTGCGAGCAATTTTGCCACCGGGGCAGTATCCTGCTGGTGAAAAACTGAATATCGGCGATATGTAGGTGTTTGCGTTGGAGCAGTTAGAGGTACAATTGATTCCATTCAGGTAAGATTTGCGTTTAGAGATTAAAAACTCATACTACTTTCAGCCAGCTTCTGGTCGAAAGGGCAGGTGCTTTAATCAGGGCGTCAAGTCTTTGTTTAAGATCAATTGGATTAAAGGGCTTACGGAAACTGGCTTCCACACCAAACTTTCCGCAGTATTTTTCAATTTCTTCTTCAGATTGGGACGAAATAACGACCATGGGTATGTGCTGGTAGAGTCCGCTCGTTTTGAAATGCTCCACCAGTTCCCAGGGCTCTGTATCGGGAAGATCTGAGTCCAGTACAATGGCGTCAGGCAGGCTTGCCTGCGAAATAAAACCAACGGCCTCACCGGCTTCGGCTGCAGTTACAGTCGAATAATGATCATGAAGTACAGTTTGTAACAAAAACCGGATGGCCTTGCTTTCAGTAATCACGAGTATCTTTCTTTTCATCCCTGAATAATTAAGTTGTTATAACTCAATTTTTCAATAGGAAAGCAATTGGAACGGTTCGGTTTTCAACGGAACGGGTATCAATAGAGGTCTTCAGCCGGTTTATCCGGTTGTCTGCTGAACATTGGGAGGTTTCTAGGATTGGTGGAAGAAAGCTATCAGGCCTGTTTCAGAGGTTATGATCGGCTATTGTGGGATAAAAGTAATATATATTTCCATTTAAAGAAATGATTTCAGATAAATTTATTGTTGCCTGTTTTAATATACCCGATCCCCCTGATATATACTGATTTTATTTAACGGGCATGGTCAAACGGCCCGACTTTTCCCAGCGCGCTTCCTGCCGGTTCCTGAGAAACCGGAAGCCACCGCGAATCGCTGCCCAGTTCATGAACACGAAATAATATAGTATATATACGATCGGCCATTTCGTATTTCTGCAGGCGCCCAGCCAGCCCAGGAAAGCCATTCCATAAAAGAGGAGCTGCCCCAGGAAGCTCAGGCGATACCAGTCCCCGGCGCCCTCCACCACCAGCAGGGCGTTGACCAGGAAGAGCAGCGGCAGGCAAAAGGGCGCAATGGTCCAGCGTAGCACGCGATGCGACCAGTACTGGAAACTCAGCACCAGGTTCTTCCGGTAAAAGAGCAGCGGCCGCAGCCGCCAGATGGCCTGCCAGCCGCCCGCCGCGATCCGGATCTTTCTCTTCTGCTCCTCCCGCGTGTTCGGCGAGCCCGCCTCCAGCGCCATGGCCCGGGGCTCGTACCCCACCCGGTACCCCTTCAGGCAAAGCCGGAGGGAAAGCACAAAGTCATCGAGGATCGTATCGGGCTCCAGGGGTTCAAATAAATTGCTGCGGAAGGCGAACAGTTCACCGGCAGCCCCCACCAGGCTGCACAGGTCTGCGTCCTGGCGCTTCAGAAAGGACTCATATTTCCAGTACATCCCCTCTCCTTCTTCCAGTACTTTTTTTTCTCCCGAAACCCCCCCCAGGCTTGGGTCATTAAAATGGGCCGCCAGCAGCAGGAGGCTGTCGGGCGACAATTTTGCATTCGCATCAGTGATCACCACCAGGTCGGTTTTCACTTCTTCCATCACCCGGTTGATGGCCACGGCCTTGCCCCAGCGCTCCGGGTCGTGGAGCCCCCTCACCTGCGGGAAGGCCGCTACGATCTTTTCACTGCCGTCCGTGGACCCATCCGTTACCACCCACAGTTCCATCCCGTCGCCCGGGTAGGACAGGGAAAGCGACTCCCTGATCTTGGGACCCAGTACCTCCGCTTCGTTATAAGCGGGAATGATCACCGCCAGGGAGGGCACAGGTCCGCCGCCCGATGGAAGGGGCTGCTTTTTCCGGAACCGGTTCCATACGAAAACCACGATGCCATAACCCAGGAAAGTATAGATCAGGATCCCGGCCGATAACCAGTAAAGCACCAGTTTCACCATAATTACAGGCTCCTCATTTATGCCCGGCCACCAGCGCCGCGGCGCCAAAAACGCCCGCGCTATCGCCCAGCACCGGTTTCAGCACGGGCAGATCCAGCCGGTTGTTGAATATAAAATGCTGCAGGGAAAGCAGTCCCTTCGTATATATATTACCGATATTTCCCACACCACCGCCGATCACCACCACATCGGGATCCAGCATATTGGTGATCATCGACAGCCCTTTTCCAAAAAAGTGATAGAGCCGGTCCATCGTCTCCACCGCGGGCTGCTCTCCCTCCGCTGCGCGTTCTACAATGTCTTTCAGTGGCAGCGGCTCACCGCCCCGGAGCTGGTAATAGCGCTGGAGGGCCGGCCCACTGAGAATGGTTTCCACGCAGCCTTCCTTACCGCAATAGCAGGCACCCCCGGAAGTGTCGAGGAATATATGTCCCCATTCCCCCGCAATGCCGTGCAGCCCGTTCCATACCTGGCCATCCATCACCAGCCCGCCGCCCACACCCGTGCCCATAATGATGCCGAACACCATGCGCGCTTCGGGGTGCTGCTGCTTCACCACGCCCCAGTGCGTTTCCGCAAGGGCAAAACAATTGGCGTCGTTGGCCAGTATAACGGGTATGCCCAGGGCCTTTTGCAGGTCGTCCTGCAGGGGCTGGCCGTTGAGGGCCGTGCTGTTGCAATTCTTCATGGTGTGCAGCCGCGGATCAAGCACGCCCGGCGTTCCTATGCCAATGGCCCGCGGCTGCAGGCCCGATTCCTGCCGCATCTTGTCCACCAGTTTCACAATCTGTGAAACAATGTGCTGGTATCCTTTTGTTGCTTCGGTATGAACGCGTGTACGGATCACCGGTTTCGGATCTTCCAGCGAGGGCAGGATCACGCCTTCGATTTTGGTACCACCCAGGTCTATGCCCCAAATGAGTTCGCTCATAATTATTTGCTTGTATTTTTTATACCCAGTTCCTGCTGGATCTGCTCCAGGCTGCGCCCCTTGGTCTCAGGAAGAAACCGCCATACAAAAAGCAGGTGCAGCACCATCATAATGGTATAGAACAAAAAACTGTAATAACCACCTTTCTCACTGCCTTCCACAATTACCGGGAAGGTCCAGGAGATGAGCGCAGCCATGATCCAGTGGGTGAAACTGCCCAGCGAGCCGCCCTGCGACCGCACCGAATTGGGGAATATCTCCGATATAAATACCCAGATCACCGCACCCTGTGAGAAGGCAAAAAAAGCAATAAAGCCTACCAGCCACCACACCACTGCCGTATTGCCGGCACTGCCGTGATGAAAGGCCAGCGCTGTAAGGCCCAGGAAAAAGATCATACCAAAGGACCCAATGATAAGGAGGGTCTTGCGGCCAAAGCGGTCGATGAAATTCATGGCCAGCAGCGTAAACAGCAGGTTGGCCATTCCTATGAACACCGGCTGCAGGTAGGCCTGGTCGTGACCGTAACCGGCCATCTCGAATATCCGGGGTGCATAATACAAAATGGCGTTGATGCCCGATAACTGGTTGAACATGGCCAGCACTACCGCAAAAACAATGGGTTTCATGAATTTCTTCTGAAAAAGCTTCTCATGGATCCCTTCCGTGGCAAGCGCATGTTCCTGCTGTATGTTCTGCAGCGCCTGGAGGTCGCCCGTGCGCTCGAATATTTTTTTCGCTTCCTCGTCGCGGTTGTTCAGCACCAGCCAGCGCGGGCTCTCGGGAATGGTGCGCACCAGCAGCGCATATACCGCAGCCGGCACCAGCATAACGCCCAGCATCCAGCGCCAGGATTCATCGCCAAAGCCCTTGAATAAAAAATTGGTAAGAAAGGCAATGAAGATGCCGAACACGATGTTCAGTTGAAAAGAACCCGCCAAACGGCCACGCATATGCGCCGGTGCTATCTCTGAAATATACATGGGCCCCACCACCGAGGAGGCGCCTACGGCCAGCCCGCCGATGAAACGGAACAATACAAAAAGGCTCCAGAACGGCGTGAAGGCACAACCCAGGGCGCTCAGCAGGTAGAGGATGCCAACGGCGACCAGCACTTTTTTCCTGCCGTACCGCTGCGCCGGCGAACCGGTTATCAGCGAGCCCACTACGGTGCCTATCAAACTGGAAGCCACCGTGAAGCCCTGCCAGCCGGAGCTGAGGGACCACAGTTGCTGGATGGTTTTTTCGGCGCCGGATATAACGGCGGTTTCGAATCCAAACAGGAAGCCCCCCAGCGCCGCGATCAGCGAAACCCGCAGGGCATAATAATTCAGCGGAAGATGTGCAGAAGAAACGGTAGGTGAATCTTTTTCGAATATGGTTTGCATTTCATAAATCTATGAAATACTACCCGAATTGAACAGAGGTCATGGTCACATAGAACAACAAACCACCCGGCTTTCTGTTCCGGCCCATGGGCCGTTGCCCGTCAGAGGATCCGCTCCCGCAATACTTTTGCAATGGCTTCCTTGCCGCAGTTGACATGCAGCTTGTTGTAGATGTTTTTCAGGTGCGAGCGCACGGTCTCAAAAGAAATGAACAGGGCGGCGGCAATCACTTTTGTGCTATGCCCTTCCGTCAGCAATTTCAGCACTTCCATTTCTCTTGCTGAAAGATCGTATTGCTGTGCCTGCTTCTTTCCATTGAAAGAATCGAGCACTTTCCTGGCGATGCTGGGGCTCATCGGCGCGCCGCCATCAATCACTTCTGCAATGGCGTCAAACAATCTCGCAGGGGGCGTTTTTTTCAGCAGGTAGCCATTTGCGCCCGCACAGAGGCAGTCGAATATTTTTTCGTCGTTCTCAAATACCGTGTACATCACTACCGAGGTTTGCGGCCGTATCGTTTTTATCTCTTTTACGCCCTCTATGCCACTCACCCCGGGCATATCAATATCCATCAGCACTACATCGGGTTTGTGCAGGCGGATGACATCGCCGGCATTCCTGCAATGACCATAGTCGCCCGCCAGCTCATACCGCTCATCGGCTTTGAACAGGCAAACGAGCGATTCCCGCAGGCGGTCGTTGTCTTCAAATATGACCAGGCTTACTGACACGATGCTAATATAGCTCAAAGCTGAAATACAGGCAGGTTCCCGCTCCCGCCGCTGTCTGTATGTCCATGGTGCCGTTCCACTTTTTTACCCGTTCCCCCATGTTTTTAAGACCATTCCGTTGTGGAAAATGCAGGTTGCCAATGCCTGCGCCATCGTCCCGGATCTTCATGCCGATGCCTTTGCCGGTGCGGCTGATGTGAATATCCACCCGCGAGGCCATGGCATGTTTGTAAATATTGTTCACCGCCTCGCGGTAAATCAGGTAGATATCGCGTCGCTGCTCCATGGTTATTTTCATTTTTGGAAGGTCTTCATCGTAGTACAGGTGGTAACCGGTATTGCTTGTGTCGAATAACTCTGCTGCATACCGGCGCATGCGCAGCAGTATTTCTTCCATCGAGTCATTTTTTTCATTCACACTCCAGATGATATCGTCCAGTGCCTGGCTGCTGGCCGCCACTTCCTCCTGGATGCGCCCGATGAATTTCGCGGCCTCATTGCTTTCACCTATTTTTTGTTTGGCCAACATGGAAAGAACACTGATATTGGTGAGGGTTGACCCCACTTCATCGTGAAGATCGGTTGCGATACTGGTTTTCACCGATTGCAGCTTTCGCAAATGCAACAGGCGGTTGCGGTAAAGCCCGTAGATCAGCGATCCGGCAGCAACCAGGCCCAGCACCAGGAACCAGCCCGTTTTCCAGAAGGGCGGCAGTACCGTGAAATCAAAAACGGCTGGCGCCTGCCAGTCGCCGTTCCAGTGCATGGCACGCACCTGGAACTGGTATTTTCCATTCTGCAAACTGGCATAGGATACCTTGTTAATGTTTTGCGGCCTACTCCATACTGTATCGTTACTGCCCAGCAGCCGGTAACTGTAGAGGATTTGTTTTTCATTGATGAAAGAAGGCGCGGCATATTCAAAGTGGATGGAGTTGTCGGCATAAGCAAGCGAAGTATGTTGTTGCAATTGCATCCAGGAAAGGGCTTTGTTCGCCGACCCTATGCTGGCAACTGTAATAACGGTAGGCGCCACCTGCGCTGTATCGATCCGTTCATCCCTGATCCTGATCAGCCCCCCGGCCGTAAGTACCCACAAGCAGTTGTTGCCGGCGGGGAGAATATCAAATACGGAACAGGAAAGCCCGAAGACCTTTCCAAAATTGAATATCCTGAATCCGTTAGCGGTTGGTATTAACTTGTCTATTCCCTGGCTGGTGCCCACCCAGATATTGCCGCTGCTGTCCTGCACCATACAATTCACCCAATTGGACGAAAGCCCCGATGTGCTGTTGTATATCCTAAGGCTGCCGGTGTCGATAAAGCCCTGTTTGAATACAGCCAGTCCGCCATGCCGCATACCCACCCAGAAATTACCCTCTCTGTCTTCAAAAGAAGAGCGGATCTTCTTATCCGGTAAAATGCCGGGCAGGCTGTCGACGCTCTTTTTTCCCTGCCTGTCGCGAATACAAAAAAGCCCGTCGTTCCAGGTGCCTGCAATAAGATCTCCTTCCGCGTTGTAGTCCAGCGTGGTGATCCTGGCCTGCAGCAGGGTATCGGGCATGCTGCCGCTTTTGATATACACCAGCCACTGGTAGCTGATGCCATAATACAGACCATTCAGCGTATCAAGGGCAAAAGGGCCTGTTCCCGGCGCCGGGCTGCCGGGTATCCTGTTAAAGAAAACGGGGTCAGTGGTAAAGCACTTTTTTCTTTCAAAGGAACCTGTGTTTGGCATCGCTTTCAAAGCAGCCAGGGGAGCGCCTTTCAGCGTGGTAAGGGAATTTTTCCAGGGCGATATTTTTCCACTTGCGGCATGAACCGATTGTATGCCCGCACCGGTAAAGAAAAAAACCGTGGTATCGTTTTCTTTCCAGAAATGAAACCATTCTCTCGCATTTGCCCGGAAGCCGGTAGGGAAGAACGTTACACGGCCTGTTTGTACAATTTTGCTCAATCCCTGGGAAGTTCCCACCCAGATATTTTTTTCCCTGTCCTGGTACAGGCAACGTATGTCATCGGAAGGCAGTCCCTGGGTTATGGTGTAGTGCGTTTGCTGGTGGCCGTTATCTATATGAACCAGGCCGGATTCTGTCCCGATCCAGTATTCCCCGCCGGCGTCCTGCAGCATGCAGCGTATGACCATGTTGTTTAGAAGAGGCGTGTTAATTTTTCCTGATGCCGGTGCGATGTGAAAGGGCTGCGGGGGTGAGCTGCCCGGCTTTATTATTTTCAGTCCCTTCGTGCTGGTACCGGCCCAGGTAGTGTTTGCCCGGTCGGTATACAGGCAGGTAATGAAAAGATTGCCGGCCTGGATCTCTCCTGTTTTGGTGAGCGCGGATGCAGAAAAGAGCGGAAGGGTCGCGAAGCCATTGGCCAGTGCCAGCATTGAATCGTTTACAAGCGCCACCTGGGCAAAGGGCTGCGGAAGGGAAAAAACCTTTTCCCATTGCCCGTTTCTGAACTGGCAAATGCCCTGGTTGTCTGTTACACCAAACAGGCGGTTGGCGGCTGGCGAGAAAATGATCTTGTTCACAACAACGTTTGAAATTCTTTTCCCCGTATCGATTTCCCCGTTGATGAGGAGATCGGAATGACCATCGTTTTCAGCAATGAGCAAACAGTTGCTCCTGATTTCGCAGATATCGTTGATGTAGTTAAAGGCAAGGCCGTTGGCAGTATTGTAGTTGGTGAATTTGCTGCCATCGTATTTGCTCAGTCCCTCTCCCGTTCCGAACCACATAAACCCGGCGGAATCCTGGAATATGCAGTTGACCTGGTTGCCGGCCAGCCCGTTTTCAATAAAATAGTTGCTCAACCTGGTTTGTTGAGAGAACAGCAGCGAACAGCTCATGACAGCAACTAGTGTCAATAGTGCATGGCCAGGTCTCATCCCGATAAAAGTATCAAACAATCAGAAAACAGCCGTGAAATACACGTGCCGCTGCTGATTTTCACTCAAAAAGGGGATAGGCCAATTGAAAACATCATTGAAATTTTGGGGTGTTAAATTGTTTACCATGAAACCCCGAAAACCTTATCAGCTCCTTCTTTTTGGCGCCGGCGCGCTGCTGCTTTTACTCGCCGCCTGTAACAAAGACCGCCAGGTTACCTACCCTCCGCCCGAGCCGGGGTCGGGGACCGCGCCACCATTTGTACCAACTACCGACAGTACGAATACTGCTGATAGCACAAACACTGCCGACAGCACCTACACTATATCACCTGTCGACAGCTCAAACACATCAGCGCCACATGTTTATGCCCGGCAAAGTTTCTGGATAATGCTTCCACAAAACGAGGCGACGCTCATGGCCGAGGTATCCTGGACCAGCAGTGGCCACCAGCAAAACCTCATTTATACAGTAAGCTGGAAATTATTAAACGGACCCGGTTCCTGCACCATTGAAAACCCGAATTCCTTAACGACAAAAGTAACCGGACTGAAAGAAGGCAAATACCGGTTCAGTATTTCGGTGACAGATAAATACAATAGAATAAGCAGTGATACCCTTTGGGTTTTTGTACGAAGGCAGGGTGACAAATTCACCGACTCCGTCGTTTTTACAAACCTGGTATGGCAACCGATCTGGGACGTTTATGTTGAGGTGAAAAATTTCTACAACTATGTCTCAGAAGACCAGCCATACAGCATATACATCAGGCGGGACGGCAATGATTTCTGGGAGGAGATTCCCGGCTGGACCCCGAATAATACGACCCCTTCTCCTCCGTACGGTTATTTCATCGAAACCCGCCCGAACGGCGCAGGAATGTACCATTATGGCAGTCTCTATATTTGGGTCAGCGAACCGCTCCCCCCGGATACACCAGATGTAAAAATCATGTACTGAGCACCGGTTCACAACAGCCTGCACACAACCCGGCGCAGCAGGATATTCCCGGCTGGCGGACTTTGCGTAAACTTGCTGAATTGTTGCAACCAGTGCCTATGCAGGAATACCCACTCCTCCGGGAAGATTTTCAGATAGAACAACAAACCATCCGGTTGTATGTTCCCGATCCGTCGGCTGTTCCCTTAGCCGGAAAAGACAAAGCGCCGTACTGGGCGCGGGTATGGCCCGCATCGGTTGCCCTGGCGAATTTCATAACGCGTCATCCGCAGTGGGTAGCGGGTAAATCGGTGCTGGAGCTGGGAGCCGGTATGGGCTTACCCGGACTGGCAGCCGCCACCCATGCCCGGCACGTGGTTTTGAGCGACCGCTCGCCGCAAGCCGTAGCCATTATGCAGCAGAGCGTATTGCTGAACGGGTTTACAAATGTGGAAGTGCAGCAGCTCGACTGGTTCCATCTCCCCGAATCCCTGCACACCGATTGTCTCCTGCTGAGCGATGTGAACTATGATCCCGAACATTTCACCGCTATAACGGCCTTCATCAAACGCTTTTTGCAAAAAGGCGCCACAGTGCTGCTGGGCACACCGCAGCGGCTGATGGCCAAACCTTTTATCAGCGGCCTGCTGCTCTGGTGCATCCACCAGGAAAATGTGAGTGCGCCCGATGGCGTCGACAGCAGCATTTTTATCCTGCGGCAGACCTGAGCTTTTCGCAGCAGCCCTGCCTACACGGCGGCAGACCTGATGGCTTCTACTTCCGCTACCGTCATGGGCAGGTATTTGCCCAGCCGTTTCGATCCGTTCGCGGTGACAAGGAAATTGTTCTCAATACGAACACCTGTAAAATCGCGGTAACTTTCCAGCAATTCGTAGTTCACAAAATCAGGGTGTTTCTTTTCCGCCTTCCAGCGGTCGATCAGTTCGGGAATAATGTATACGCCCGGCTCCACCGTCAACACAAAACCTTCTTCCAGTTCCCTTCCCAGGCGCAGCGATTTCCAGCCGAAATCGGTTCGTTTCCGAACGGTGTCGGAATAGCCCACCAGGGGTTCGCCCAGGTCTTCCATGTCGTGCACATCGAGGCCCATCATATGTCCCAGTCCGCATTGGAAAAAAAGTGTGTGCACGCCTGCCTGCACGGCTTCTGCAGGATCGCCTTTCACCAGGCCGATCGCTTTCAATCCTTTCAGCAGGGCCTCACAGGCCTGCGCATGTACGTCGATGAAACGTGTGCCGGGCGCCAGCAGCGAGCTGGCATGCGCCAGCGAATCGAACACTACCTGGTACACTTCTTTCTGCCGCGTGGTGAAACTGCGCGCCGCAGGAAACGTGCGCGTGAGATCGCCGGCATAGTGCATGGGGTTTTCTGCGCCTGCATCGAGCAACACCATATCGCCCTTGCGGATGGTATTGCCGTAATAATGGTTGTGCAATACCTGTCCCTCGATGGTGCAGATGGTATTGTAGGCCAGCCGCCCGCCCGCGCGGTGTGCGGCTTCCAGCACAATGGCAGCGAGTTCGTATTCCTTCATGCCCGGCCGCAGTTGCTGCATGGCCGCGAGGTGCATATCGGCGCTGATGTCTACCGCTTCTTCAATAGCAGCCACTTCCAATGGATCCTTCACCGCACGCTGTTGTACGATGGCCCTGATCAGTGGTTCCGATGCCTGTTGGGCCACCTGCGCAAGCGGAATCTGCAACCAGGCTGAGAGCCGCATCTGGTTGGTGCCACGGTAAGGCGGCAGGTAATGAATGGTATTGCCGGCATTTTTTTCCGCGGCGAGAAAACCCGCCAGCTCGTCGAAGGGCCGCGTTTCACGCACGCCCACGGCCGCCGCCATTTCCCGGAGAGAAGGAAGCGGACCGGTCCAGATGATCTGGTCCATAGTGAGCTCATTGCCGAACACGATCTCTTTTCCCGATGAGGGATCAATCACGGCGGCGAGGCCCGGCGTATCGAGCCCAAAATAATAAAGGAAACTGCTGTCCTGGCGGAAGGGATACACGTTATCGCGGTAATTCATACCGGTTTCTTCATTGCCCAGGAGAAGGATCAGTCCTTTTGGCAGCAGGCGGCAGAGCCCGGCCCTTCTTTGTTGATAGGTTTCTGCGGGAAAAATGGTAAAATGCATCACCAAAATTAAAGGTATTCATTCAACCATGAAACGCATCCTGCTTCTCCTTGCCGTGGTGCTGCTCTTCGCGGCAGAATTTGCCACCGTCTATTTCATCATGCCCTTCCCGGGCAGCCAGGAAAACGACAGCCTGCCTTTCGCTTATTGGCTGCACCATAATATTAGCTGGATCCGGGCGCTGCTGCTGGTGGCCATCATCTGGCTCCTGCTGCCGCGCCTGCGCAGCGGAAGCCGCGGCGGTAAAATTGTATGGGCAGTGATTGCCCTGCTGTATGGCGCGTTGTTTTATATGGTGCACTTTCAAATGAAGGCCGATAAAATGTTTTACCAGCCGGGCACTGTGCTGCTGCAACCCGCGGCCTCCAATGCCGTTGACACCAACAAACTCGTAATTGGTGTGGTGGTGAACGGCGAGGCCCGCGCCTACCCCATCCAGATGATCGGTTACCATCACCAGGTGCGCGACAGCATTGGCAACACGCCCATTATGGTCACCTATTGTACGGTGTGCAGAACCGGTCGTGTCTTCTCCCCCATTGTGAACGGCAGGACTGAAAATTTCCGCCTCGTGGGCATGGATCATTTCAATGCCATGTTCGAGGACGAAACCACCAAAAGCTGGTGGCAGCAGGCAACGGGACTTGCAGTAGCAGGGCCGTTGAAAGGAATACAGTTGACAGAAATTCCCAGCAGCCAGGTGCAGCTCGATGCCTGGCTACGGCAGTATCCGCAATCGCTGGTGTTGCAGGGCGACAGCAATTTTTCTGATAAATACACGCGCATGGACAGCTACGACAAGGGCAGCGGGCAATCGGACCTGACGCGGCGCGACAGCTCCAGTTGGAAGAACAAATCCTGGGTGCTGGGCATTGACCATGCGGGCATCAACAAAGCCTACGACTGGAACGAGTTAGTGACGCGTCGCTGCATCAACGACAGTGCAGGTGATAAAGCATGGCTGGTGATGGTGGAAAAAGACAGCAGCAGTTTTCATGCATACGATCGCCGCGTAGACAGCCTGCGCCTGGTGATGGTGCCGGAAGAAGACGGCCTGCGCGACCAGCAAACAGGAAGCAGTTGGAATACAGACGGACTGGCGATCGACGGACCGTTGAAAGGAAAACAATTGCAGCGCCTGCCGGCTTACCAGGAGTTCTGGCATTCCTGGCGGCATTTTCACCCCGGTACGGTGCCCTATGGGGAAAGCCGGTAAGCAGGGCCAGGTCTGGAATCCGGCGAAAATCAGTAATCCGAATACGGCTGCGCGCGCAGCAGCGTGATCTCTATGCTCGAAACATTGTTCTGGTAATAAAGCATGGCGGAAAGTTTTTTCCATTCGGGATCTCCGCCAAAACTTTTCCAGTGCGCTTCCCTTTCCGCGAGGTTGTCGAAAGAAGTCATGTACATAAGGTTGGGCATGCGGCTGCCGGCGATAACGCTGGCATAGAACACCGCGTTGAACTGCAGCCGTGCGAAGAGCTCAATTTCACCGCCTTCGTTGAACATTTCCACTTTGTTGCGGAAGGCTTTCTCCGAAGCCGATTCATAACTGCGCAGTTCGTAAACCCGTTCAGCCCTGTCTCCGCTGAGTTGCGGAAGTGTGAGTTTCGGCGCCAGCCGGAAAGCTTCCAGCAAAATATTTTCAACCCTTGTATAAGGAGCGGAAGGATACGCCGTTGTATCGAAGGGAAGACCGGGCGCCATGGCTGCATATTCTTTCAGGTCCCGGTATGGGATGAGCACAATGGTTTTCCGGATGCGGGCCGTGTCGTTGGCCAGGGGTTTGAACACGCCGATGTGCCGGATGGATTTTTTGTGGAGGGCCGGCAGCAGTTCTTTCTGCAGCCAGGCATCCAGGCTGGTTTCCTGGGTATCGTTTTCGTACTGGTAAATGCGCAGTTGATAGGCCTGGGGAATGGGGCGTTTTTGTGCCAGGGTGGTCACTGCCTGCAGGAACGTGCAGCCCATTAAAAGAAAAAAGTAAATGATCTTCTTCATGGAACTAAAATAAGGAATGCCCTTATTTCATTTGCATTTCGGAATACCGGGCAACCTGACGGCGGTGCCGGTCCCTTCCTGCAATTGCACGCCTGCCGCAGCTTCATTGCATTTATAAAGACGAGCCTGCACAAAAGAACCCGCTTTCGTTTTGTTAACCAACAACTATCCGGCAGATATACCAAATATTCTGTTTAAAGCGTTTGAGAGTCGATGTAGGGAATTGGTTTTCAATATATTACAATCAGATTACAAATTTTCATATATACTGTATGTGGAGGGCATTCAGGCCTTGATCCGCATAATGGCTGCCTCAAAATCTTCGTTGGGAAGCAGGGATTTGTTCTTGATCCTGGTCTTATACGCCTTTACCGTATTACCGGAATATTCCAGGATGGCGGCGATGGTTTCATTGTCGTGGATGCCCATGCGGATCAGCGCAAAAATGCGGAGGTCGTTGTTCAGCAGCTCGCCTTCTTTCAGTACGATGCGATCCTCTTCGGCAAAAAGTGCGTTGAACTGGTTCACAAAACCGGGAAACAGGCGAAGGAAAACCTTGTCGAAATTCCGCAGCAATTCATCTTTTTCTTCACGAAGATTGATGTTGTTGATGTGGAAGCGGATCTCCTCCATTTTTCTTTCCTGCAGTTTCTGCTCGATGTTCCGTTTGAACCTTTCGATGCGGGCAAAAAAAGCGGCATTCATATTGAAGAAGTAACCGATATAGGCTTCCTTGATGGAGTTGGCTTCTGAGAGCTGTTCGTTGGTGACCTGGAGGGCGTGGTTGATGGCCTGTTCTTTTTCATGGGCCCGGCTGATGATTTGCTGGGCCGTTTTCAGTCGCCGGATCTGGCGGAAAATGACCAGTGCCAGCGCCAGCACCAGCAGGAGCAGGCCGGTGGTAACGATGGCATAGTTGGTCACCGCTTTTTTTTCCGCTTCCACCTGTTTGAGTTTTTCGCCTTCGATGAGCGGCAGCAGGGCGCTCACCTGTACTTTCCGCTGGCGTGCGCCGTAAAAGCTGGCATCGGCAATGGCCTGCCGGATGTATCCGGAAGCATTCTTCACATCGCCCTGCTGGTAGAGCAACTGCGAAAGAATAAATATGGCGGCCGTTTCTTTGGTGGAAGCGCGGATATCAGCAGCAGCCGCACGGGCCAGCAACTGGATGGCTGTATCGTGCTGGTTGTTCTGGATATAAATATCGCTGAGGGTGCTGGCGGTGATGGCCAGTTGGTGGTCGGTGATGGTGGATGTGGAAAGAAGGGTGCTGAAGTCTTCCTGCGCCGCTTCTTTTTTACCGGAGCGAAGGGCTTTCAGTCCGCGGTAATACAATTGTTCAAAGCCACCATCCGGGAAAAAAAGCAGGGCTGAATCGATGTAACTGTTGGCCTTTGCCGTATAGGCCGGTGAATGATAGGGGTCGTTGTCAAAATCAGCAAGGTCGTAGTAATAGCGGCCCATCAGTGCATAGTAAGCGGCGCGTATACTGTCGGGCAATGCAGCGGGATGAACACCCGCCAGTGAATCGAGGGCTTCCTTGAAGAGTCCCGAGCTGAGCAGGGTGAAGGACATTTTGATTCGTGCTTCGGCCTGCAAGGCAGGCTGGCGCGTATTGTTCGCCATCAGCAACAATTCCTTGGCATAGCGGAAAGCGGAGTCGTATTTAAACACCTTGTAGGCTTCGAAAAGCTGGCCGGCCAGGCGGTATTGTTCGGCTGTGTCTGTGGAAGGCAAAGAAAGATAGCTGTTGCGCAGGCTGTCGATCACCGCTGTTTTCTGCGCATCGTAGCTGTCAGCTTGCAGCAGGGTTTGGTTCAACTGCCGGATGGCTGCATTCATTGACGATTGCGCGCCGGCACATAAAAAAGAAAAAAGGAACAGGAAGCAACAATAAAATTTCCGCATACGCCGCGGAAATTAAGGCGAGTTTACGAGATAACCTACCGGATGTTGAAGGCAGTTCAGAGGGCCGTCTCTTAACCATCTTACGCTTATTTTACGTCTATCCTACGTTTATCTTACGTTTATCCTACGTCTTTGATAACATGACGACAGCATTATCACGGCCTGCTGGTAGTGTCAGGGGGAGGAAGCAGCTTCAATAAATTTGTTGGCAGATGCTGGCCTAGACACCATGTAATGACCTGGAAGCCGGCCTAGAGAACAATATATTTGCCATCGAAGCAGCGGTGATAGACCTGTGCCTGTCTGCATTCATCTGGGCAAAGTTCAGAACAACAAAAAGGCGGTGTCAAAGTCCACGTTCAATTAGATTTAAAAACTGCCATTCCGGAGTTTCTCCAAATTACGCCGGCTGCGGTTCATGAGGTAAATATCCTGGGCAATATCGTTTTTCAGCCGGATAGTTTTTATGTTGTAGACCGCGGCTACACTGACTTTGACAGATTGTATGGTATTTATAAAGCCAAAGCTTTTTTATCACGCAGGCCAAGGATAACCTTAACTTTCCCAGAGTATCCTCCGTATCTCCTAAAAAGCTATCGGCAGAGGTCATGTGCGACTAAATTATCCGCCTAAACGGATCTATGCCAAACAGGGTTTCCCAATCCGAATGCGAAAGATAAAATTTTACGACGCCGATATTGATCGCGTTCTGGCTTTTTTATCTAACAATTTTGAATTGAATGCTATCGAAGTAGCTCAGCCCCATAAGCATCGCTGGAAAATAGAACTGTTCTTTAAATGGATCAAACAGCAGTTAAAAATTAAACCTTTCTGATGTAGATTGCTATTGCAAAAAAGAAATGTCAGTTAAAGCAGTCCTTTACACGAATTATTTGCTGAGCCAATACAACAAAATTTAAAAGAGCAAAAAAATAATCAGTTGAAATTCTTCTGATTAAGACGAAACGCTAGTGAAAAATATTTATATTTAACACAACCTAATTATTTCTTCAATGCCTTATCCTTTCCTCCAGTTCAACGCTGAGTTTATTACCGTAGCGTTTAGTGTATATGAGCCTTCTGAGATAAAAACGGGTTATATTTTGAATACGAGCGGCAACGAAACAGTGTATCCAACTGGCGCGTACAGTTTATGCCCTATAGAAGAAAATTGCAACGTTATATTTGAAAATTTCCCTTCCAATTTTTTAGTTAAGCAATTCTTTGATTCGAGCAAACAAAAAACAGGACCGACCTTCAGCATAAATAACGGTACTATTATTTGGGAAGATATACCATCAAATGCTGCCTTTATTGGTTTTAATGTAAAAGTAGGTAGCCAGGATGTCATCAATACTTGTAACTGCTTTGTACAAAGAAAATACCTGATAAAAGATACTCCTGAAATCGGAATTCCATCTATTGTACCAGTTGCTGTAGGAACGCAGGCTAATATATATATGGAGAATATCATCTCGAAACCCGTAAATGAAAAAACGGAAATATATCTAAGAGAAGGACCGGTTATTACTACCACAAAGTCTAATCCGTATGAATTCAAGACCAGAAGAACAGAGCGTGCTATTCAATATATGCCCACTGTATCTAATCAATCTGTGCAAGTAACGGCACAAATAAGAAACGGGTACTATAATGTTTTAAAAGAGAAACAATTTCAATTTCTTTCAGTTCCAAATAACAATGGATCTGGTTTTACTAAGAACATTATTCTTTGTGGAGATAGCCAGATCGACACCACTTATGACAATGCTAAAACATCATTTGCCCCTTTCCTCAAAAGAATGTTTTTGCAATCCGGTACAGTGACTATGAATTTCATTGGCACACAAAATCTTACGGAAACGGTATACTATGGTTCTAATGCGGCACAAAATGTAGCGGTAACCTGCGCTACCGAGGGATATGGTGGCGTGCAATCTAATTATTTCACCGGTAGTTCCGGACCCTTTTGGAATGCGAGCACTTCCAAAATTGATTTTCACAATTATATGACGCAGCGAGGATTTACGGGACAAAATATAGATTATATTGTTTTTATCGCCGGCGTCAATGATTATAATAATCATGTTGCAACCAACACGATAATTTCCAGATTTATTACTTTTATCAATCTGGTATTGGCTGAATATCCAAATTGTAAAATAATTATTGGGCTGCCAACAATGGGCATGAACTTTTGGAGCATGGATGTGCGGCGGAAATGGAATATTCAGTTTTATGCGGCTCTCGTGAATGAATTCGAAAATGTCACCTATGTTAATAAGATCTTTCTTGCCGCTGCCGGTTTGTGGACGGATAATATATACGGCTCGCGACAATTGGTTTCAAAAATGGAACCTTATCAAAGAATTATTGAGGCAAAAAATTTGTTGATAAATAAATATATCCAGGGTGGAATGACCCAGCCGAATGCAACAAAATTAGTAGAGGAAGACTGGGGGTTTAAAGTGGAGGAGAGTATTGTTCGCAGATGGATGGACGAATATCCCGGCACCACCGACATTGTACATTCGAGTTGGATTAGCGCTATGCAACAGGCAGATTGTTATTATTCGATGTTGCGCTATGTTCTTTCGATTTAACGTGAAAAACTTCTCTTAGTGAGAATTGTATGGTGCTAAATAGCTGATTGGTCTGGTGCAAGGCAGTCTTTCCGGGACAGGTGATGGGGGCACCAAAATTGATCATGTAACCAAGGGGTTGAATATTGGTGTTCAGTGCATTTGTTTTGATGCCTTCTATGGTCGCGACACGGCTCTGCTGGCTCATTTGATCAAAAACGGTCAACAGTTTATTGCTGATATCCCCTGAAAATGCATCGGTTTGGCTGGAGTCTTTTCAAAGGCGGGGTACCTGTTCACCAACCGGGAGCAAGAGGAAGAAAACTGATACATCCTAAACCGACCTGGCCCGCTCAATCGGTTAGAGAATATGCTTCGCTGCTGAAACCAACGGATTGGAGATGCCTGACCATCCGGGAAGATGGTTTGTAAAAAAATGAGCATGCAAAGTGTGAATGGATATATTTTAGCGTGAATGATATGACTAGCAGATAAAGCCTACTTGCCACAACCTGTCACAATAAAAAACGCATGCACCGGCTCAAGCCGGTACATGCGTGTATTTACCTGTTAACTGATTTCTTAGAGGCGGGCTACTTTCACTTCTTCGATCACCTGGCTGTTGCGGTTGATCTCGTATACTTCAGTCTGGCTTTTTTTGCCGGCGCTGACAGTCAATTTGATCCGGATGTCTTCCAGGCCATGGTTGTCGAACTGGAAACGCTTGGTGATCTTTTTGTCGCTGAAAGATCCTGTGTAGAGTACGTTGCCGTCCATATCACGCAGGGTGATATTGGTGCTCTCTCCTGCTTCGTTGTCGAAAGCTACTTCCAGTACAGGCTGCTGGTCGATGCTTCCTACATACCTTACTTCAACGGGAATTTTGCTGGCATTCTTTACTTTTTCGCCATTGGCATTTGCATTTCCTGCAGTCAGGGCAAGGGCCAGGGCGAGTGCGCCAATGGAGGCGATCTTCTTGATGTTCGTGGTTTTCATAATTTTCATTTTAAGTTTAAAATATTGTTAAGAGAAACTTTTTCGGAAAGCAACGCGGCAAGCAGTAGTGGTAGGCAATCGAAAGGTGGCTGGGCAACCGGCTTCAGAAGTGTTTCCGGCGAGGTTTTGCCGGAAGGCTGGTGTATGTATCATCAGAAGCTGGAACAAAACTACAACGCGGTTCCCCGGGTTGCAAGACAAGTTTTTGGCATTCCGCTTATTGCAAAACTGTCAAATAAAAATTAAAACCCGCTCCTGTAGCGGGTTTCATGAAGAAAATCGACTGATACCCAACGCCTATTTTACCTCGAAAACAGCCCTTGCCACACAGGGACGACCGGCGGCATCGAGGCCCTGCATAACTATTTGGTAACGCCCGGGCTGGTCGGAGCTGTAAAAAGAAAAATGTGCACTGCCGGCTTTATCGCCCGGTTGCAGCAGCGGGTTCCAGTACAACAATTCACGCCTGTCGGGTATGCGTGCCAGTTTGTCGGCCTGCACGGCATAGGCCGGCATATAAAAGAGGCGCTGCATTTCAAGGCCCGGGTATTGCAGCACCGATTCATCGGCATCCAGTGTATAACCCGCAAGGTCACCCGCATAAGTACGATAGTTTATCACGCCTTCGCGCACCAGGGTGCCGTCGAACAATTTGTGGGTGAGAATATCGATCTCGCGAAAACGCAGGGGATCGAGCTGCATGATCTTCGATACATCTTTTACCGGCACGCCATCCACCAGTACCAGCGGCTCATTCTGAAAAAAATCTTCCAGCAGCGCGTTCTTCACCCGGAAACTGTAAGCCGGTCCCGATTTCCGCACCCTGATCTCCGGTATAAATTCGTGCATCACTTCTTCCATGGTGGGGAAACGGGTATAATCGTCCAGCACGTATTTTTTATCGGGCATGCCATAAAAAGCGAGGGTATCCGGCCCGCCGCCGGCCACCTGTTTTTTCTGTTCGGCCAGGTAGGCGTTTTCCAACTGGCTGTTGACGCTGCGTGCAGCAACCAGGGACTGTGCCGTTGCGCTCAATCTGGCATCATCACCCCCATGGCTAACCGAAACGGGGCGAAAACGGTCAGAAAAAGCAGGTTGTATGTCCACCCGGTAATGCCGCCCGTTCTTTTCGGGTGCATGCGCTACCAGTTCATGATGGCCGTAATAAGGATCCATATTGAAAAGCAACCGGCCCTCCGCATCACTGATGGCCTGCGACAATTTGAATCCCGTTCCCGGTACGGAAAGAAAAGTTTCCACACCAGCCGCTGCGTTTCCCCCCTGCCGGTCGAATACCTGCGCGCTGACCAGCATGCCTTCTTTTTCGGGCAGAAAAGCAAACACCGGTTGTTCTTTGTTCTTATACGCAACCGGATCAAATTTTCCCCAGCCATTGCTGCACAATACCATATCGATGTATTCGCCGAAAGCAGCCACATCCCGCCTCACTTCCTCCGAAGGAAACTCAAGCGGGCCGCGGAGTTCAGAGTGGCCCAGCAGGTATTGCAGGATGTCCTCTTCCGTCTCCGGCTGCAGGCCGTCGAGGCGGTACACGGCTACCGACATATTTTCCGGCGCCTGTTGCAGGTCCACTTCCACTTTTTGCCTTTTGCCATATACAGGCTGGTTGGTGGCCAACCGCACCTGCCGGCTGTTCCGCGGATCTTTCCACACCAGCCGCTGCGCCACCGGTTCCCGTTGTTCGTTCATCACCAACAACTGGCTGATCCCATCACCCAGCAGCGACTTATCGATGCTGAAAACATTTTCCGCAGCCGCCGCCTGTGCCTGCACCAGCACAGGCACCTGGCGGGTATGCGCCAGCAGGAGTATATTGCCGCCGGCCGCCGCACCGCGGGCATATACTTTCAGCAAAAATTTCTCTCCCCTGTCTTCCAGCGTCGCCGCAACACCATTGCTTTCCACTTCGGGAAGCGGGCTGGTGATGCTGGTATCGGAAAAACGAAGCACCGCCCTGTAACGTGCTCCCGCAGCGGGTTTCAGCGCAAACCGCCCCATGCCGTTCCAGGCAGTGGCAAAACTGCATACGGTATCATTTTTTTCTCCCAGCACCCAGCCTTTTGCAGCCAGGCCCCTGCCCTGCGCATCGGTGGTTTTGAACGTGATCTTTGTTTCCACGCCCGCCAGCAGGCGTCCCGATTCCGGGAAAAAATAAACCGCGCGCTTCCCCGAAAGGCCTGTGCTGTCGGCCTTTCGCGGAAGCAGGGCATTCACCACCGTAATGGTCCTGTTGAAATAAAATTCGGGCGGAAAGTTTTTCATCCAGTTGGTATAGGCCCGCAACTGGTATTGTCCCGATGGTATGCCATTACCCAACAACAGAGACCCGCTGCCCCTGCCTCCTTTTACGGGAAGCGCAACCTGGTATACCGGCTTCTGGTCACGGTTCAGCAACTCCACATACACCACGCGGCTGAGATCCGATAGCCGGTGCAGGTATCCATCCACGTTATACACGCTGAACCAGATGGTTTCACCGCTGAGGTAAAAAGAACGGTCCACGTGCAGGTACACTTTTTCCTGGTAGCGGGGCAACTGGTAATCGAGGAACTCCGCGCGGAGCTTCTCTTCATTCCCCTGCGCTGCGCTCCATAGAGGCAGGAAAACAAGCATGCTATGCAATAAGCGCTTCATCGCCAGAAAGAGGGTTTTACGTTGGTTCCGCCGGCCCGCCGGCAATCCAGGCAACTGTTCTTAGCCAGGTTGGCGCCGCCGGTTACAAAATAGTACACGGCATAACTGGTATCGGGATAATCCCAGCGCGGAAAGTTCCGGTTGTCGTACCCGATGCCAACCAGTTCGCATTCATCGCGGGGCAGGGTCTGCGGCCAGTTCTGCAGGTCCAGGCGCGAAATAAAAATGCGGGCCGATTGCACCGCGGTGGCGCTCATATATCCCAGCACCGGTTCTTCCGGCGATTCCTGGCAACTGAAATTGCCGATCAGGTTGGAAGGCATCTGGTCAAAAAGACCACCAAGCTCCTGCGAATTCTTTTCTACGATCTGCCAGTAATTATAGGCTTCGGAGCTCAGGGCGTATTGGTTCACTAAAATGCTGTAGCGCCAGGCCAGCCTTTCATCTCCATTCGGTATCAGCAAAATGGGTTGCAGACTGATCCTTGCTTCGCTCAGCGCCGCCGCATTTGCCAATATGATCTGTTTGGAAAACTGGCCACGCCAGCAGATGGTCTTCTGGTTGTCGGGCGTCGCTATCGCAATGGTGTCGGCCTGGATGAGCCAAACGGTTTCGAGTTGCGCGTGGTATTCCCAGGTCTCTTCAAAGTCCCACCTAAAGAATTTTGCCTGCTCAGACGGGTCGTGCGTGCTTACATACAATTGCAGGTCGCCCGGCTGCTGCCAGCTCACGCTGTCGATGGGCGGCGTTACTACGGGCCGCACAAATTCACTGTTATAGTGCTTTCCTTGCCTGGTCTGTATGCTCACACGGTAAGGGGTAGCCGAAGACAACTGCAGCGGGTCGCTCTGGTAATCGCCGTCGCTGGTCAGTTCCTGCAGAAAATAGCGGCTGCCATCGGCGCCTTCAATGGTAACACTGGCGCCAGGTTCGGGATGGTTGATGGTGGTGTCTTCCAGGTTGCGCGTGCGCGAAAGACGGAGATGCGTTTTGCCGCCGGGAGCAATATTGATCACACCATTCACCACCAGGTACTGGTTTTCCTGCTGGATCACCTCGGGCATATAGGGTTTCTTGCAGGTGCAGAACACCAGCAGCAGCGCCAGCAAACGGAATGTTTTTTTATAGCCGGGTACCTGCATCAAAATCGGATATTAAAGGTGACAAATGGTATGGCCGTTCCGAAGATCGAAAGCTGGTAACCTTTGATCTTTCCGTTCTCATTGATGAAATATACCGAATAGGGATTTTCCCGGGCAGTGAGGTTGTACACGCCGAAGGACCAGGAATTATGTGTTTTCTGTTTCACCTTGTGGTTACCCTCAAGCGTAGCCGAAATATCGGCCCGGAAATAATCGGGAATGCGGTACTGGTTACGATCGGAATACAACAAAGCATTCACGCCACCCATATTGAAGGCGGCAATGGGCAGGGTAATGGGACGGCCAGTGGTATATACCACATTCATGGAAACACTGAATCGGTGCGAGAAACGATAGTTGCCGATCACATTCAGGTTATGTGGCTTGTCGAAGCTCGCAGGATAGTAGTTGCCATGATTGATGCGCTCGCCGGCCAGTGAATCGTCCTGCTGCAGGAAGGTGCGCGAATAGGTATAACTGATCCAGCCGTTCAGCCGGCCCGCGGTTTTGCGCACCAGCAGCTCTACCCCATAAGCTTTTCCTTTTGTATTGATGAGGCCGGTTTCAATGTGATCGTTCATCAGGAGATGCGCACCACTTTTATAGTCGAGGAAATGACGCATCTTTTTATAATATCCTTCCACCGATGTTTCAATGCTTCCTTCTTTGAAGTTCTGGTAGAAGCCCAGGGAGAGCTGCGCGCCCTGCTGCGGTTTTATATAAGTGTCGCTTAGCTTCCACACATCGGTAGGTGAAATGGAAACCGTGTTGGACAACATGTGGATGTATTGCTGCATGGTATTGAAGCTGAGCTTGACGGAATTGTTTTTTCCCAGCAGGTAACGCATGCCGATCCTTATTTCAGGCGCATGCCAGGTCTGCACGATCTTGCCCGATCCATAGGTTTTCACGCCGGTAACCGAAGCGGTGTCGCGTGGCAGGCCTTCTACGTATTCATTCACGGAGGCCGGTCCCATTTTGTTGAACATACTGTAACGCAGGCCGGCAGACACCGAAAACTTACTGCTGACGGTATAGTTGTCGCCCAGGTACACAGCGGTTTCCAGTCCCTGCTCCCTGTCCACCTGGTGATCCGTTACAATGGAGCTTCCGGTTTTCGGTTCGAGGTGCCCGGGCTGCATGCGATAATAGATACTGCTCAATCCAAAACCAAGCTGGTGTTTGCTGTTGAGGGTATAGCTGGCATCGGAACGCAGGTAATATTGCCGGATACCGAAAGACAGTTTGAAGTCGTTCACCGGGTTATTGTCTTTCGTTACCGAATAGCCGTAGTCGTCAACGCCAACGGTGAGCACATTGCTGAAAGCGTTGTTGAAATTGTGTTTCCATTTAAAATTGGCATTCTTGTTCCCGTAGCGGTAGCTGGTATCGCGGTTCAGGGTGAAGCGGTCGTTGCTGAGATAGGCCGTTATATAAATGGCGTTGCGTGCATTGACAGTAGAACTGAACCGTATGTTGGCATCGTAAAAATTCGCCTTGCTGTTTTTGTATTCGTCTTCGGGAATGAACTGCATCAGCCAGTTGGAATAGGTGGTCCTGGCCCCGATCATGAGCGATGATTTTTCTTTCTTCACCGGACCGCCCAAACTGATCTTACTGGTCAGCGGCCCAATGCCTGCCTGTCCCGACCATTTTTTGGTATTGCCATCCTGCAGGCCGATATCGAGCACGCTGGAAAGCCTGCCGCCGTATTTTTCCGGTATGGCAGCCTTATACAATTCCACTCCTTTGACCACATCGGGATTAAAGGCGGAAAAGAAACCGAAGAGGTGACTGGGATTGTAAATGGTGGCATCGCTCATTAAAATGAGGTTCTGATCGGTGGAACCGCCGCGTACGTTGAAGCCGTTCGCCGCTTCTCCCGTGGAGGTTACACCCGGCAGGCTCAGCACCACTTTCAGCACATCGGCCTCGCCAAAGATCACCGGCACTTGTTTGATGGTTTTCATCGAGAGCCGCGTAGTACCCATTTGAAGACTGCGGGTATTGGAATTTTTTTCTGCTGTAACCACCACGGCTTTGAGACTGGCGATGTATTCCTGCAGTTCCACGTCGAGCTTGCCGTCGTTGTTCAGGCGGATCTGCCGCGTGGTGGTTTTCATACCCGCACTGCTGATATGCAGCAACTGCCGGCCCCTGGGCAATACCAGGGTGTAATAACCATACTGGTCGGTGTGCACGCCGGTATAGGGACTATCGATGTACACCGCTGCGCCCACAATGGGGTCGCCCGATCTCTCATCTCTTACATAGCCCGCCACTGTCGCCTTTCCTGAGCCGGACCTGCTGTTGCGCACGCCAATATCGTAGAGTTTATTTTCTGCATCCACTTTCAGCTTGTCTGTGGGAACGGTATATTCCTCAATGGGATTGTCTTTGGGCAGGGCGCCGGAAGCGGCCGTTTGAATACGCACCTGGTACGTGATATAGATGTTCTTATCCTCCGCTATAAAATATTGGAAGGGCGTATGGTCAAACAGATCCTGCAAAATTTCGCGGATGGTTTTATCGGTATAATTCCTGGGAATGCGCACTGTATCGGCCTGCTGCGGATCGTAATAAAAATGACAATCGCCATTTGTTTCCAGGAAGCTGACCAGGTCGGGCAGTTTTTTTCCTTCCAGTTGAGGGGAGAAACGGGGCTCCGTTTGCGCACGCGCAGCGGTAGCCGTACCAATGGCAACAAGGAGCAACAGCAGGCGGAATACTGTTTTCATGTTCCCGCTTTCTTTTGGTTGTAAAAAAGAACCGCTTCTTTCAACACTGCTTCTTTGTTCTTCTTAAACTTCAGCCGCTTTTCGCGCAGGTGGCTGCGGAGGGCATCTTTCTGATCGCCCAGCGTGGCAAGGAGCGCCTGTTCCGAGGTGATGGCGGTAAGCAGTTCTTCCCTGCGGATGAAATAGCTGTCTTCTTCTGTATAATAAGGAAGGGCTGCTTCGTCGGCGCGGGCCGAAAGTTTGTAGTATTTGCTGCGGCGCGCATACAATTGCACGGGACCATCTACCAGTTTTTCATAAAAGCCGGAAGCGGCGCCGGAGCTGGTGTCGCGCAGGTTCACGAACAAGTGCTGTCCCAGGCGGAAGCTGTCCACCGCTTCATTCTGCAATGCAATGAGCAATGCCTGCTGCGCATCGCGGATCACCAGTTGTCCTTTTTCCAGGTCGTAGAGCAGGGGTGTTTGGGGATAGAACTGTTGCTTGTACCAGAGGTCGCCATTCTGAAAATCCTGGTCTTCCCAGAAAGCCGTTCCCACGGCGCGGGTTGAACGCCGCATGTATTCCGTACCGGTATATAAATGTTGGGAAGAAGCGAGCGATGTATCGAAAAGCGTGGCCGCATAAGACTTTGCACGGGCAACAAGGGCAGTGTCGGCAGCACCGGCCTGACCAAACAGGCAGGGACAACCGAAGAGGCATAACGGCATCCAAAACAAGCGCATCATTAGACGGGATATAAGCAGTTGTAACCTGAGAAATTAATAAAATATTACCGCCCGGAAAACTTTTTCTATTAATCTGTTAACTTACAGGTATGAGAAAATTTCTCCCCTTACTGTTGCTTTGGCTGGGAATTTCTTTTTCGGCGGTGGCTCAAACGACGGCAGTTCAACTGTCGCCGGCCGACAGCCTGTTTCCTATAAGGGCCCTGGCCATTGCAGCGCCTGCACCCGCCAAACTGGATTCCTTCCTGGTATTTATGCAAAAAGAACTGGTATCCCGCAAAGTAAATGTGCTGATCCTGCGGGTCGATTTCAATTACCAGTTCAGTTCCCATCCCGAGCTGCGCAGCAGCAATGCGCTGAGCCTGGCTGATGCGCAGCGCCTGGCGCAGGCGGCAAAGGCCGGCGGTATCAGAATCGTTCCGCAGATCAACCTGCTGGGCCACCAGTCATGGGCATCCGAAACGGGGAAACTGTTGCAGGTTTACCCGCAGTTCGATGAAACATCCTGGGTGAAAATGCCCGCCAAATACGAATGGCCCAATGCCGACAGCCTGTATTGCAAAAGCTATTGCCCGCTCCACCCCGACCTGCACAAAATTGTATTTGCACTGGTGGACGAAATCTGCGATGCCTTTGGCGCCGACGCCTTTCATGCAGGCATGGACGAAGTTTTTTACATAGGCGACAGCCGCTGTCCCCGGTGCAGGGGCAAAAACAAAGCAGAACTTTTTGCGGGTGAGGTGAACAAGATCAGGGACCACCTGGCGCTTAAGGGGCGCCGGCTCTGGATCTGGGGCGACCGCCTCATTGACGGACATAGCACCGGCATCGGCGGCTGGGAAGCGAGTTTTAATAATACTTTTCCTGCCATCGACCTCGTGAAAAAAGACGTGATGATCTGCGACTGGCATTATGAAAGGGCCGATAAAACGCCGGTATATTTTGCCATGAAGGGTTTCCAGGTGATCACCTGTGCCTGGAACCGTCCTGCCGTGACCGTGCAGCAGGTACGCGATATGGCCAATTTCCGCGCCACGGCCACACCCGAAATGCGCGACCGTTACCAGGGCATGATGCTAACGGTATGGTCACCCGCAGATCGCTTTCTGAGAGAGGCTTTCCAGCAACCGCCGGACGACAAGGTGAGTGCCGAAGGCCGCAGCACCCAGTGGTACAGTTTCCGGCAAATGTTTGACGAAATTTCCCGGTTTAAATAATTTTTGCAATCTTAGTACGGATTGAAGGCTTCTTCCATGCTACCTGCTGATGAAATTATCTTGTGGTGCGATTTCCGGAAAGGAAACGAAAAAGCACTGTATCAACTGTACCAGTTGTATTACAGCGAAATGCTGCGTTACGGCTGGAGCTTCAGCGACGACCCCGGTCTCATCCGCGATTATATCAACCGCACCATGATGGACCTCTGGAAAAAAAGGGAACAGCTTCCCGAGGTGCAGCATCCCAAAGCTTATATCATTACCTGTTTCCGCAACAAACTGCTGTATCGCAAGCCCGATAAGGGAAGGCTGAAACTGGTGCCGGTGGAAGCGGAACAGTTTTCGGAAGAATTGAGTGAAGCTTCCTGCGAGGACACGTTGGTGGAACTGCAGGAGTTTGAAGAACTGCGGCTGCGGATCCAGCAACTCATGAACGGACTTTCCGACCGGCAGAAACAGATACTCCACCTCCGCTTCCTGGAAGAGCTTTCTTATGAAGAGATATCTCAGAAGCTCGACATTTCGGTACGCACCGTGTACAACAGCATCCACGAAAGCATCAAGCAATTGAAAAAGCAAACTGCCGGCCGCAAATTCCGCGCGCAATAGGGCCCCGCGGCGCTTCCACCACTTTTTTCAAAAAAAATGCTCAGAAACCGGTAAAAACTTTCCGGCCCGGGTGATCTATATTTAGGGCTGGTTATCCACCCAATGCATCCGGAATGAATCAAAACAAGCCAACCAACAGCGAAGAATTGCTGTCAGATGAGACCTTTGTGAATTACCTGCTCAACAGCAATGGCAAGGATGTGCGTTATTGGATGAACTGGATCAGGTTACATCCCGAATGCCGGAACGAAGTGGAAGAGGCCCGTGCCCTGTTCTTTGCGATCCGTCCCGGTGCGGCCGCGGGCAATACGCCGCCCATGGAACTGGAAAAATTCCTGGCCATGCTGGAGCCGGAAAAGCAGGCGGGTACTGCCCTTCAGCGGAAGCCTGTACTTCGTTGGGCAGTGAGCGTTGCAGCTTTATTCCTGCTGGTGCTGGGAGCCTGGTGGTTGTTCAAACCGGCCGCCCATACTTCTTTTGCGTATTATTCCAACCACGAGAACAACAGCAAGGAAGTAATGCTGCCCGACGGTACCAGGGTATTGCTGAATGCCGATGCCTTCATCAGCATACCGGCCGATTACAATGAAAACAACCGCAAAGTGGAATTGCAGGGAGCCGCTTTTTTCAAGGTCGCCAAAAACCCGGCAAAGCCTTTTAAGGTGAACGCCTCAGGTGTTGTTACCACCGCCATCGGTACCGCTTTTTACATCCACCGTCACCCGGTATCCAATGCCATACAGGTATCGCTGCTCGAAGGGAAAGTGAAGGTGGACGCGGGCGGAAGCACACAGGATCTGTTACCCGGGCAGCAGGCGATCTGCGGCGCCGAAGGCAGGGTTACAACAGGCGGTTTCGACAGCACGCAACTGGGCAACTGGACCAGGAAAAAGATCATTTTTGAAAAAGCCAGCCTGCAGGAGATCAGCAATACCCTCGAAACGTTTTTCAATTATCGGGTGAACATCAACGGTACCCTGCAAAACACCAGCTTTACCGGAAGCTTCGGGCTGGACAATCCGAAAGAAATACTGGAATCGCTCAAATTCACTAATAACATCCAATATACCGTAAGGGGCAATCAACTCACGCTGTCCCTTCCATAAAAACAACAACTGCATAACCAAAAAACGCTTATGAAAATGAGTAACCTCATTTTGAACGCCCGTGCGCGCCTGTACCTGAAATGGCTGGCAATGCTGCTATTGCTGGTTCCCCTTGCAGGACAGTCCCAAACCACCCCCACCTACACCATCGGATTTGACCAAACCCCGCTGCGCGAAGTACTGTCGCAGGTAACCCGTGTCAGCGGCGTCGGTTTTTCCTATGACGAAGCAGCCATCGACCTGGACCGGAAAATCACCGTTCCCACGGCAAAGTACAGCCTGAAAGACCTGGTGGAAAAGATCTGCAGCCAGGCCCGTCTCGATTACCGCCTCTCGGAAAACAGCATCAGCCTGAAACCAGGTTCCGGCCGTTCTGCATTTATAGAAGGAACGGTGAAAGACGCCGCCGGTACCCCCATTGCCGATGTTACGGTAGAGAACCGAAACACCCATCGTTCAACCGTAACCGATAGTAAGGGAAATTTCAGCATCAGCGCCAGCCTGCAGGATGAGCTTGCCTTCTCGCATGTGAGCTATGAGGAGAAAAATTACGTGGTGAATTCCCTGGGCAAGGCCATGCAGGTAAGCATGGGCTCCGGCACGCAGGACCTCAACGAAGTGGTGGTCACTTCACTGGGCATCAAGCGCGAGAAAAGAGCCCTGGGCTATTCTATCGGCGAAGTGAAGGGCGGTGAGATCGACAAGGCGAAAGAACTGAACGTGATCAACTCGCTGGCGGGCAGGGTACCCGGCCTCATCATCAACAATACCGCCGGTGGTCCCATGGGTTCTTCCAAAGTGATCATCCGCGGCAGCACAGACATCACGGGTTCCAACCAGCCGCTCTATGTGGTGGATGGCGTGCCGATGGACAATTCCAACTACGGCATCACCGGCAACGACAAATACGCGAGCGGCCAGGACCTGGGCGATGCCATCTCGGGCATCAACCCCGATGATATCGAAACCATTTCGGTACTGAAAGGTCCCGCTGCCTCAGCCCTCTATGGAAGCAGGGCAGGCCATGGTGTGATCCTCATCACCACCAAAAAAGGGACCAACAAAAAAGCACTGGGTGTGGAACTGAATTCCACCGCAAGCGCCGAAACCCTGCTCACCCGCTTCGACGATTACCAGTACGAGTATGGCCAGGGAACGGGCGGCACCATTCCGCGCGACGTGTCTATGGCGCGCAATACGCTGTTCAGCAATTTCGGCGCACGCCTCGATCCCAACCTGCAGGTACCGGCCTTCTATGGTGGCACAACCAGCTATGGCCTGGTGTCGAATAATATTGAGAACTTTTTCAGAACCGGTTCTTCTTTCAACACCAATGTGGCGGTAACCGGCGGATCGGATAAGAGCAATTTCCGCTTTTCGTATAATAATCTCCGTTATAACGATATTGTTCCGAACACTTACATGAACCGGCAGAACTTTATGCTGCAGGGCGCATCTGATATTACCTCCAAACTTAACCTGAGCGTACGCGCCAATTATATGAAAGAACATGTGAACAATCGCCCCGCTCTTGCCGACGATGCCGCCAATATCGGTTTCAACTTTGTGGGACTGGCCAACAATATGGACCAGGAAACTTTCAAGACCCATTACCAGGATGAATTCGGCAGCTATATTGAATGGGGTGGCGGACAATACCGGCTCAATCCTTACTGGATCATCAACCGGATGAAAAACACCACAGATAAGGACCGGATCATGGGAGCGCTGCAGCTCACCTACAATCCCCTCCCCTGGTTGTCGATCCTCGGAAGGGCCAATACCGACTTCACTTTCCTGGATTATGAAAAATTCAGTCCGCCTACCACACCCGGCGCCGAAAGCGGTGTGCTGGAAGGACGCAAGGCGAAATTCAGCACCACTACCGCCGACTTTTTGGTGACTGCCAAAAAGCAGCTCAGCAAAGCGTTCTACGGCAGCGCCAGCGTGGGCGGCAGCATCTTGTACATCAATAGTCCCAGTACTGCTTTCCGCGGCGAGGACATGAAACTCACCGATGCCGTTTCCTTCAACAGTTTCAAAAAGCAAACCGTAGTGGAAACGCCTTATGAAAAGCAGATCAATTCTTTCTACGCCATGATCGGTGCGTCTTATAACAATTACCTGTTCCTCGACGCCACCCTGCGCAGGGATGCCACTTCTACCCTGCCCGTGCAAAACAACACCTACTGGTATCCCTCTGTGGGACTCAGTTTCGTGCTCACCGACGCATTTGACTGGAAGGGAAAAACCCTGAGCTATGCCAAGATCCGCGCCTCTGCGGCAGAAGTGGGCAACGATACTGATCCTTACCAGTTGGGGCTCTTCTATGGACTGGACCAGTTCCAGCCGGCCGAAGTAAGTGTGGGCGGCATTTTGAACCAGACCCTTCCCAACAAACTGTTGCGGCCCACACGCACCCGCAGTTTCGAAACCGGGCTTGACCTCGGCTTCTTCAACGGGCGCTTAGGATTTGAATTCACTTATTATTCGCAGGACTCACGCGACCAGATCAACCTCAGCGATATTCCGACCACTTCCGGTTACGGCAAATACATCCTGAATGCCGGCAACCTCACCAACAGGGGTGTTGAATTATTGCTGAACACCAAACCGGTGGTGGGCAAAAAATTCAACTGGGATCTTTCCATCAATGCCGCGCACAACAAAAACATTGTGCAAAGCCTGGCTCCCGAAGTGACCTACCTGACGCTTTCGGATGCACGCTGGCTGGGGCTTTCCGTGATTGCGCAGCCCGGCATGCCCTTCGGCAGCATCATTGGGTACGACTACCAGCGCGCACCCGATGGGCAGGTGATCCTAGACCCTGTGAATCTCACGCCGCTGTCAACAGAAGACAGGCGGGTATTGGGCAAGGGTACCTGGGACTGGACCGGTGGTGTGGTGAACACTTTCCGTTATAAGAATTTCTCGCTCACCGCAGTGATCGATGCAAAATACGGCGCCGATCTTTTCTCCATGACCAATCTCTTTGCGGTGATCCGCGGGCAGCAGGTATCAACCCTTGCCGGCAGAAAAGAGTGGGTGGAATCGGAAGAGCAGCGGCAGGCGGCGGCGATGACGGCTGCCGACTGGAAAGCATCCGGAAACATGAAAGGTTATGTGCCCCAGGGCGTGGTGCAAACAGGTGTGGATGCCGATGGCAAGCCCATTTATGAAAAGAATACCACACCGGTGGATCCCAACGTGTTCTTCGCTTCGTTTTACGGCGATGACCGCGGGGTGGCCGTGCCTTTTATTTACGATGCCAGTTATGTGAAGATGCGCGAACTCACGCTGACCTACCAGTTGCCATCAAATATTGCACGGAAGATCAGCGCGCAACTGATCAGCATTTCTTTCGTGAGCCGCAACCCCTTCATCATTTATAAGAATGTTCCCAATGTGGACCCCGATTCCAATTACAATAACGGTAACGGACAGGGTTTTGAATACGGATCCCTCCCCGGAAGAAGAAGCTGGGGCGGTAATCTGAACATTCGATTCTAATCCAAACTGACTGACATGAAAAAAATATTTTCCCTCCTGTTGATTGGCCTCGCTTTGCAGGGCTGCAACAAATTCGGGGACATGAATACGGACCCCACCAAGTCGTCCGATATGGACCCGGCCATTGAGCTGGCCTATGTGCAGCAGCGTTTTTCCGGCGACATGAGCACGCAGGAAGTAACCGGCCTGATCCTCTGCATGCCCCTGGCGCAACATTTCGGCGGTGGCTGGGCCAACCAGTACGGCCAGTTTTACCAGCGCCAGCAGGCCTATATGGCCAACCTCTGGCAGGGCAATTACAGCGCCGATGTGAAGAACATTACCGATGCCGTTTATCGCAGCAGCAATACCACTGCCGAAAACATCAACGCCATGACAAGGGTGGTAAAGGTTTACCTCTTTGCCAGGCTCACCGACCTCTACGGTGATATTCCCTATAGCCAGGCAGGCGCCGCTTTCACCGATGGCGTGATTCGCCCGGTCTACGACAAGCAGGAAGACATCTACCACGATTTCTTCGCCCAGCTCGATACGGCCATGAACCTATTCGCCAGCGGCAAGGATAGGGTGAACAACGATGTTTTCTATAAGGGCGATATCAACAAGTGGAAAAAATTCACTTCATCGCTCCGGCTTCGGTTAGCCATGCGGGTTGCCAAACGCGACGCCGACCTGGCGCGCGCACAGGTGCAGAAAGCCTTTGACGATGGACTGATGAGCTCCAATGCCGACATCTGTGTGACCAAGCACGACAATAACTTTAATACCTATGCGAACTATACCGGTAATGGTTTGTCCAGCGCCATACGCCAAACGGGATCGCCGGTGAACAACGGCTACCGCCTGCACAGCTCGCTCATTAACCAGTTGAGAAACACCAACGATCCGCGCCTCGATGTTTTTGCCCGCTATTACTGGGACAATATGCCGGGCGCCACTTTCGAGAACAGGATCGATATCACCGAACAGGTGCGCGCACAGGTGGGAAGTGTGGGCGTTGGTCCAACCGCCTTTATTTGGGAAGACTGGATGAATACCATCACCATCAACCATCCCACGGCCGGCATGATACAGGTGGGCAACAACGAGCAGAAGCTGCAACTGGCTGCTTATATGATGGAGAACGATGCCCCTTTTCTCCACCTGACCTATGCCGAAACAGAATTTCTCCTGGCCGACGCCAGCATCCGGCTGAACATGCAACTGGGACCCACAGCCGAAGAACACTATAAGAACGGCCTTCGCGCCGCCTGCCAGCAACTGACCCTGTACAAGAATGCGCCGGTAATTTCTGAGGCAGCCATCAACCAGTTCATCGCCGACAATTCACTGCAGCCGGGAAAAGAACTGCAACTCATCGGCACACAATTGTGGGTGAATTTTTTCCTGAACGGACCAGAGGCTTATGCGAGCTTGCGCAGGACCGGCTTCCCGGTACTGCCTTCGGGATATCGTACCGATGGCTATTCCGACTCCCCGGAAATGCCCCGCCGGCTGGAATACCCGCTGACAGAAAAAACGCTGAATGCCGATCATGTGCAGGAAGCCATCAGCCGTTTGCCCGGCGGAAAAGACGACTGGGAAGTCCGCACCTGGTGGGATATGGAATAATTTTTCACGAACACAACAATTGTAGCATTTATGCCAAATACAAAAATTTATATCATGCACCGGCTGCTGTTACTGCTGCTGGCCGGCGTATTGCTCGGTTCCTGTAAAAAGGACCTGGCGGAAAATCCCGGTTGGGACAATGGCGACTATCCCCGCATTTTTTATATGGGCGACCAGTTCCCTGCTTCTGTTGTCATTGATGAAGGCGATACGGCAGTGTACGACAACCTCAAATATTCGCCTGCCGGTAAAGTGAACATTACCTGGTACGTGAATGAAAATGCCATGTCGCACGACACCAGTTTTAATTTTGTGCCCACTACCGGCGGCGTCTTTGAAGTGCTGCTGGAAGTGGAGTTGAACGGGCTCAAGTCCGTACGCCGTTCGCAGGTAATTGTAAAACCCGATAGCTATACCCCAAAGCCCTACGATAAAGTGGTGCTTGGTTACCTCAGCGAAAACGGCGCCGTGGCCAGCGTTCGGTGGAACCACATCACCCACCTGGCGGCGCAGTTCGGACAGGTAAGGGCCGATGGATCGCTGGATATTACCAGGGGCAATATCAACCAGAAGGCGGATGAACTGGTAGCCCGCGGGCATTCGCTGGGCGTTCCTGTGATCCTGAATCTTTTCGGAAGGCTTACTCCCGTGGATGGATGGGCGCTGTATGAAAGCGACGATATGGGAGCGGCCATCAGGGATGCCGGTAAAAGGGCCGGGTTGGTAAGCCAGGTCGCCGGCTATATCGCACAAACCAAAATGGATGGGGTTGATATTATGATGACCGACTTCAACGGCTCTCCTTATTATAGCGCCAACCTCGCTGCCCTTGCGCCTTTTGTGAGCGAACTGAAGGCGGCGCTTCCCGAAGGTTCGCTGGTAACGGTAACGGTCACCCCAGGATGGCAGCACTGGGAATATCCCAATCTGTCGGCCGCCGACTGGGTGAACGTAAGGGCCTATGAAGACGGTGTGCACGTGGGTCCGGGCGCACCCACGGGTCAGGCTTCTTCCGTGGACTACATGAAATCGGCTGCCGCTATCTGGCAGAATTTCCACCTCGATCCCTCGAAGATCGTGGTAGGTTTCCCTGTCTTCGGACTGCGTTACAATGAACTGGATGCCGATGGCAACAACGCCTCCTGGGGCTCTTACGACTATACGCCTTATAGTTATATACTGGGCGTGGATCCAGCCGCTGCTGATAAAGAATTCGTCAACGATTCAAAAGGCATTTATTACAACGGCATTCCCCTCATCAACGAAAAAGCGACCTATATTAAAGGCAGTTCTTTCAAGGGGATGTACGGATGGTATATAGATGCCGATGCAGCCGACTCTACCAAATCGCTGTTCAAAACAGCTTACGATGTCCTGAATTAAGGTTCTGATAACAAGGTGGAGGCCACTCTCCACTTAAACCACCGCTGCTGAAAAGTTGCGGTGGTTTTTTATTTCAGCCGGATTACCTGGAGCGTATCGGCCTCCTTCACTTCAAAACGCGATTCCTCGAAACTGGCGGGGCGGGTAAGCGGAAGGACATTGTTGGAAAATCCATACGGTTCTTTGGGAATGCCGAAGCCATTTTTGTCGAGCGTTGCATTGTCGTTCAGATCAAAGAAAACACTCACGGCATAGATGCCCGGCTTTATTCCTTCGAAGGGAATATCCAGCGAATCCTTTCCGGTCACTTCCACAAATTTTTCATACACCGATTTAGCGGGCTGCATAAAATCGGCTTCGGAATTGTACCAGCCGATATACAATTTTCCTGCCCTGTTTTTGAGATTGCTGAACCGGATGGTTTGGGTCGACGACTGTGCCTGCAGGTGCTGGAATGCAAGGAGGCAAAAAAACAATACCAGTTTGTATGCGATTTTCATAGAACCTGTTTTTAACGCAATCGTATGTGTTAGCGGGAAAGTCTGTTACCTTCCTTTTAATTTTTTTGCGGCGATGAGGAAAATAGGTTACGCCCCCTAAATTTACCACATGGAAACCAGAAGATCCTTTTTAAAGAAAGCCAGTTTTGTAGGCGGCGCTGCCGGTATGCTGCAAATACTGCCCGGCTCCATCCGGCAGGCCCTGGCCATTGATCCCGCACCCGGAAGCACTTACCTCGATGCCGAGCATATCGTATTCCTGATGCAGGAGAACCGTTCTTTCGACCACACTTTCGGGACCCTGCAGGGTGTAAGGGGTTACAACGATCCCAGGGCTATCAGGCTTCCCAACGGTCACCCGGTATGGCTGCAGTCGGACAAGCACGGTGACGTATATGCGCCGTTCCGTCTTAATATAAAAGATACCTGTGCTACCTGGATGAGTTCCCTGCCCCATAGCTGGAGCAACCAGGTAGATGCCCGCAACGAAGGCCGCTTCGACAAATGGCTGGAAGTGAAACCTTCCTGGAAAAAAGAATACGACGGCATGCCGCTCACCCTGGGCTACCATAACCGCGCCGATATTCCGTTTTACTACGCACTTGCCGATGCCTTCACGGTGTGTGATCAAAACTTCTGTTCTTCCCTCACCGGCACAACACCCAACCGCCTGTACTTCTGGACGGGCACCATCCGCGGACAACAATCGCCCGACGCCCTTGCCTGTGTGTGGAACGAAGATGCGGACCACGATAACATGGCCAACTGGACCAGTTATCCCGAACGCCTGGAGAAAGCAGGCATCTCCTGGAAAGTGTACCAGAACGAGATTGCAGCATATACCGGTTTCGAGGGGGAAGAAGATTCCTGGCTGGGAAATTTCACCGACAATCCTCTTGAGTTTATACAGCAATACAATGTGAAGCTGCATCCGCGCTACATAACGCAGCTTCCGCTAACTGCCAAAAAAATACAGGCCACCCTGCAGGAAAAAACAACGGCGCTAAACAGCGTTACAGATGAGAAGGCCAAAAAGAAATTGCAGGGGGAAATCAGGCGGCTCGAAAAAGCGCTTCAAAGGAATGAAGAAGAGCAAAAACTGTATACCATTGAAAAATACAATGCCCTGAGCCCGTTCGAAAAAGCGATCCACGAAAAAGCCTTTACCACCAACCAGTCCGATCCGGATTATCGCAAACTCGATACACTCCGGTATTCGGACGGCAGCCAGCAAAGAGAAATGCTGATGCCCAAGGGCGATGTGCTGCACCAGTTTCGCGAAGATGTGAACCAGGGAAAACTGCCAACTGTTTCCTGGCTGGTGGCGCCGGAGAATTTCTCCGATCACCCTTCTGCCGCCTGGTACGGCGCCTGGTACATTAGTGAAGTGATGGATATCCTGACCAAAAATCCCGAGGTGTGGAAGAAGACCATCTTCATACTCACTTATGATGAGAACGACGGTTATTTCGATCATGTGCCGCCCTTTGTAGTACCTCATCCCTCGGAGCCTGGCAGCGGCAAGGTTTCCAAAGGAATCGATCCCGCGCTGGAATACGTGGCCAGTGCCGCGCAGCAGTCGCAGAAAAACGCAGCACGCATCAGTCCCATTGGCCTCGGTTATCGGGTACCCATGGTCGTTGCATCGCCCTGGAGCCGCGGGGGTTGGGTGAATTCGGAAGTATTCGATCACACGTCATCCCTGCAGTTCCTCGAGCATTTTTTCGAAACCAAATTCCGCAAACCGGTGAAGGAAGAAAACATGAGCGCCTGGCGCCGCACGGTTTGCGGCGACCTGCGTTCTGTTTTCCGTCCCTGGAACGGCGAAAAGATCGAAACGCCCGCCAGTGTTGAGCGAAACAGTTTCCTGGAAAGCATTCACCAGGCCCAGTTCAAAGGCTTGCCCAACAATTTTTACAAGGTCGGCCAGCAGGCCATTGATGATATTTTGCAAGGCAAAGCAAATGCAGCGCTTCCCGAACAGGAAAAGGGAATCCGCCCCGCCTGCGCGCTGCCCTACGAGTTGAATGTATACGGTTCGCTCAACGAAAAAACGAAATCCTTCGACCTCCATTTCGGCGCGCGCAATACCGTGTTTGGGAAAGACGCAGCAGGTGCGCCCTTCCTGGTGTATGCGGCAGAACCTTATGAAGGAAAGGAACTGTACAACCGGAATTACAGCGTGGCGCCCGGCGATGAGCTGCAGGACAGTTGGTCGCTCGATGGTTTCGCCGGCGGCGCATATCACCTGAAAGTATATGGCCCCAATGGCTTTTACCGCGAGTTCGCAGGAGCGGCCAATGGCCCGAAATTATTGGTGATGGTGGATTACGAACGCGTGGCAGGAAATCCTGCATCGCTTACCGGCAACCTGCAGGTCACCGTGCGCAACCTGGATAAGAAAACGCGGTCTATCGAAGTGATTGATAACAGTTATAAAACGACCCCATCGATCCATTCGCTGGCCGCAGCAGGATCAAAACAATCTTCGGTGAGTTTTGCAAAAGACCTCTCCGGCAGTTTTTCCTGGTACGATATCAGCATCGGCGTGAAGGGCGATATGGTGAGCTTCCAGCGCTTTGCCGGAAGGGTTGAAACAGGAAGACCTGGAAAGACCGATCCCTTAATGGGCCGTACGGTTTAAGAGATGATCGGCTGCAAGAATGAGGAATAAATAATCGGTGGTGCCGCCACCCAGTACGTATTCCGATTGCTGCCAGAAAAAGGGCCAGTGCATCAGCTCCGGGTAATCGGGGCGTATCAGCGCCGTGCCGGAAACAATGCCCCCGGGAATATAGGACCAGTCGGCCCGGTTAAATCCATAACCGGTGGTCATCGAACGGGCACCCACACCCGAAACAAAGGAAGATGTATTGGATCCCGGGTGACAACCCAGTACAAAATGAATGGCATCGAGCAGCTCGTCCATGGGCACGATGGAAGGGAAAGCGGTGTGCAGGAAATACTGTTTGAACCCGAAATTTTGTATGCCCCAGCCGGCGCCCCATATATTGGGCTCATAAGGAACACCATAGGGCGTTTTCTTTCCCGCTTCCGCAATGCCTTTGTATAAACTGCGCACGGCTTCCGTTATAGTTTTCGTGTAGACATCATCGTTGACCAGCGGCAGGGTGCGTCCTATTAGCCAGCCATAGCGGTCGATCCGTTTGGCAATACCGGGCGCATTGGTTTTGAGGAAACCGGCATAGGTAGCGTCGCCCGTGGTGATCAGCAATTCTGCTGCCAGCGCCACGCGCGACAAAACATCCCTCTCTTTGGTATTGTTCCATGCGTCCTGTGCAATCTGCATGCACTGCGTAGCGAGTGTATCATTGTAACCCTTCATCACCCTGGCGGCGGCGGCCAGCGCGGCGGCAGCAGAAAGTGCGCGGTGCGGATTTTCTTCCGTGAACACCCAGCGGTCGTCCATGCTTCCCGGTAATCCCACTGCCGGCGTGGAGGGTTTCAGGCTTCCTGCCGTATAAAACTGGTTGTCGGTAAGGTTCACGGCATCGCCCAACATCACGTACTGGCGCAGGGTCGGTTCAATGATGCCGCGGTAAAAACGGCCCAGGCTCCGGTAACCGCCGTTGATGGTGAGCAGGCCGTGTTCGATCTGTTGCAGGATATCGGGCTTGCCATCGGGCACCTGTATTTCCACAATGCGGTTGAGCTGGTCCACCGTTGTATTGTCCCAGTTGGGATGGAAGGCTTCGTAGGCCAGCGTAAGACCGTGCACGGTTTCCGCCTGCGATTCCACGCGCAGGTCGTAGTCGCCGGCATCGTGCCATCCGCCGCGGTTGAGGCCCGGCACCACCTGGCCCGGCTTGAAGCTGGTAAGCGTGGAGGGGCCCTGTATATAACCGTCGAAATGGTTGGAGTCGACGGGCGCCATCAGTGCGTCATCGAGGTGGCAGGCGCCATGCCATACGCGGTATTTGTCGTTGATGCGCATGTGGCACATCTGTACCGGCAGAAAATAGTCGAGCGTGGGCTGCCATACATCTTTCTGATAAATAGCGGTATCGATACGGAAGGGATTGCTTTTCAGCGACCCGTACTGCAGCAGGTAGAGGCCGGGCTCGCGCACGGCGCTGAAATCAAACTGCAGGTAGTGGTAACGCAAAAAATCACCCCATTCCGCGGCTTTGACATCCTTCACCGTTTGCAACTGGCCATTGTCCCGGATGCGCAGCAGTTTTATATTGGGGCGGCGACGATCGTTCTTGTCGAGTTCAACCACCGCCATTTTCGGTTGTGCGGGATGGTAACCCACCTGCGATACCTGTATCACGGGGTCCGACATCCATCCTTCCACCGCCTGCGGCGTAACCATCCACTCGATGGCGCCCCTGGTTGCACCTTTCGAAACCAGTGAGCGTACAATAAACCAGCCGTTCGTATGAAGGCTGCGGCCATCCAGCAATTCAAGCCCATTGCCTTTCTGGTTCACGATGGTCATGCGTTGTTTGTCCGACTCTGGACATACTACCAGCTTATTTCCTTTGGCCATGGGCAGGGCCTGCCATTTCCCTTCGCTGTCTTTCTGCATACCGTTGTACGACTGCATGGGAAATACGCCTGCATGGCCATCCATGGAATAGGATTGCCCGAACAGTACACCCGGAAACAGTTCGAGGTTGAAGCCCACTTTGCCGATCCATTCGTCGGGCAGGGGTTTATCAAGGTCCACGCGGATGCGGAAAGATTTTCCGGCCGGCAGGATCATGACGGAATAAGAAAAATGCAGGTCGGGATAGATGATGGGATTGAAACCTTTGCGGTCCTGCGAGCTGTCGGGGTATTCAAGCCGGGCGGTGATGAGGCCACTAACGGTGTCGACCAGCCGATTTCTGAGTTTTGGAATGGGCGACCACTGACCGGGCGTCGGTTCCAGCCGCAGGTCGCCGTTAGACGCCACGCGCTGGCCCTGTTGTATGATGCTGATCCCGCCCTGGTGGCCTTCGGGATAGAAGTCCTGCGCGAGCATTACATTCACGCCCTGGTATTGCAGGTATCCCTGCTTGTTGAGTTGCAGGCCGGCAGCAGGCTTACCGGTTTGTGCAGGCAGTTGACTGATGGCAAGGCAGCAAAGAAGGATGCCGCAACAAAATGTACGCATCCCTGAATATAAGGAATTCTAGGGTTTTGCCAACCGCCCGATCGCATTGAGGTCCAGCTCCGGACGGCTGCTTTTACCACTCCGTTCAAAGCGCGATCCTATGGGTGTGAAGTCAGCAAAGAAGCCATCGTTACGCAAGAAGAAACGATCCTCCTCCACGCCACCGCCATAGTCCTTCCGGTAACCCACCCGGGCAGTGTTATCGGCGCTGAAACCGGCATGCGTCAACGGGGCCCAGTTTCCCTGCGGATCGCAGATCCACTGGTTACCGAAATATACTTTCCGCGATTGTTCGCCGGTTTCGGGATCAAAGTTTTCGAGGAAGGAATGCGGGCGGGTGATAAAGGTGGAAATGCCCGGGCGTTTGAAAGAAGCGATCAGTCGCCAGGCAGCGGTTGCCGGGTCATAAAAGAAAGCGCTGTAGTCGGTTTTGCCTTTGCCATCGGGAACGGCATGGAGCAGGAAGCGGTAGGTGGCGCCGGCTGTCCAGGGAAACACCAGGTAACTTTGTCCGCCCGATCCTTCGTTCCCAAACTCACCGGTACGCACAGCCGCACCTTTCGCAAAGAGTATAATTTTCTGACTGTCGGGGATCTGGCGGGGGTCATCTGTATGAAAAGGACTCCATACGGAAAACAGGATCCGCCGCTCGGTAGGAGAATTCACCTGCATGCCAAAATATCCTTCGCCGAATCCATTGGCCATGAAATAAGAGCCTATCTTATCCTCTCCCACCGGCACGGTTACTTCGTTGTAAAACCATTCGGCCTGTACGCCGGCAGGAATGGGATAATTCAGGTGCGTGCTGGGTCCTCTTCTGCCCCAATAGAAAAAATTTCCCTCGTTGTTTTTTACATAGTTGTTCTCACCAGCCAGGGCAGCTCCTTCCACGCGATAAGCCTTTACCGGAAGTTGCTTTCCACCCTTTTGCCCGTCGAGCGCCAGCAGGCTGATCTGCTGGTAACCGGTATCGGGTATGGTCCATTTGCCGGCCTTGATCCAGCCCGTATCGACTGCCTGCAGCTTGACGGTATTGGCTTTCCCGTTAAGGCTGATGCGCCAGCGGCCGGCTGTTCCTGGCGCCGGTTTCAGGTAGATAATCGCACTACCGGTACGGCTCACCCGAAAATAGGTACGGACCATTGCTGTCTCCTTTGCGTCCTTCCACCAGGAATTTCCCTGGACCGGGATCTCTATGCCGGCGGTTTGCGCCTGCAGGCAAAATGGCGTGGCGGACAGTACATACAGGGCACATGCAGATATTAACCCTTTTGCGTTCATGCTACCGGTTTATGCCTCAAAATACGATATACGGGTAGTTGCCGTCCACACAACCGTTTGCGGCATTTCTTCAATATTCTGTATGTTTGGCCGCATCTAATTTGAACAACATGAAAATAAAACAAGGCCTGGTGGTACTGCTGGCTTTACAGGCCGGCTTCCTGCAGGCGCAGCCGAAAACCAGCACCACGCCGCCACCTGTTGCTCCTAAAGTGGAGAAGACCGGTTCCAGTGATATTCCTTTTAACCCCGACACTTTTATTGCAAGCAACCACGAGGTGGTGATCAAAGGACAGAAAATAGCTTACAAAGCAACTGCCGGCACGCTTCCTGTTTGGGACGAAGACGGCAAGACGCTTGCCGGCCTTTTTTATACCTATTATGAAAGGACCGATGTGAAAGACCGCGAAGCCAGGCCGCTGGTGATTTCTTTTAACGGTGGCCCAGGCACCGCTTCGGTATGGATGCACCTGGCCTATACCGGCCCCAAGCTGCTGAAAATCGATGATGAAGGCTACCCGGTTCAACCCTATGGTTACAAAGACAATCCCTATTCCATTCTGGATGTGGCCGATATCGTATATGTGGATCCGGTGAACACGGGCTTCAGCCGGATTGTGAACAAGGAAACACCGCGCAGCAAGTTTTTTGGTGTAACAGCCGACATCAAATACCTGGCAGAATGGATCAACAGTTTTGTATCAAGAGTGAATCGCTGGGCCTCCCCGAAATTTCTGATCGGTGAAAGTTATGGCACCACCCGGGTATCGGGACTTGCCCTCGAATTGCAGCAATCGCAATGGATGTACCTCAATGGCGTGATCCTGGTATCGCCCACCGAGCTCGGCATTGAACGCGGTTCCGCTACTGATGCGGCTTTGCGCCTTCCCTATTTTGCCGCCACTGCCTGGTACCATAAAAAACAACCAGCCGATCTCCAGCAAAAAGACCTCACGGCCATGCTGCCGGAAGTGGAAGCATTCACCATGAATGAACTGATTCCCGCCATCAACAAAGGAAGCCTGCTGGGGGATGCCGAGAAAAAAACGATTGCCGCAAAAATGGCCCGCTACAGTGGCATCAGCGAAAGGGTGATCCTGCAGAACAACCTCGATGTTTCGCCCAATCTTTTCTGGAAAGAACTGATGCGTGACCAGGGCTATACGGTGGGTCGCCTTGATTCGCGTTATCTTGGTATCGATAAAGCCGATGCCGGTGAGGGTCCCGATTACAATGCAGAGCTCAGTTCCTGGCTGCATTCCTTCACACCGCCCATCAACATGTACCTGCGCGAAGAGTTGAAATGGAAAACGGATCTCAAATATTATATGTTCGGGCCCGTGCATCCCTGGGATCGTTCGGGCGACCACACCGCCGAAAACCTGCGCCAGGCAATGGCCATGAACCCTTACCTGCACCTGATGGTGCAATCGGGATATTACGATGGCGCCTGCGATTATTTCAATGCCAAATACAATATGTACCAGATGGATCCTTCGGGCCGCCTTAAGAAAAGGATGCGTTGGGAAGGTTACCGCAGCGGGCACATGATGTACCTGCGCAAGGACGACCTGGTCACCAGCAACGACCATATCCGGCAGTTCATCCTGTCGGCCCTGCCCAAACCGGGCGAAGCCGCCAGGTACTGATTGTTCAAAAATGATTTCAACCGTTGAACCCAATTCAAACGGTGCAAAGGGGCAGGAACTATATCTTGCCCCTTTATCATGAGAAAACCAGTCCTGCTGCTGCTTTGCTGCCTTTCCTTCCTGCCGGTGATCGCACAGGAAAAGATCATCCTCCGCTTTACGAACCCGGCGGGAGAAGCCCTGCCTTTCTGTACGGCGGAAATATTGCAGACCGATTCCAGCCTGGTGCGCTCCTTTGTTTCCGATAGCCTGGGCAGGGTGGTGCTGGCAGATCTTAAGCCCGGCGCCTATTTGCTAAAAGGAAGCCGGGTTAACTACCAGCCTGCTTTTCAGGCCCTTCATACCGGAAAAAGCAGGAAGGATATCGCTGTTGTGCTGGAGCCCCTGGCCGGCAATTTATCGGCTGTAACGGTAACGGGTAAACGCCCACTCGTCCGGCAGGAAAACGGCAAGACCATTGTGCAGGTGGAAGGAAGTTTCAACCAGGCCGGCAGCACCGTACTGGAATTGCTGGAGCGCTCGCCGGGTGTTACAGTCGACCGGGATGGGAACATCAGTTTAAGGGGAAGACCGGAAGTGCTGGTGATGATCGATGGCAAGCCCACTTATGTAAGCGGCGCCGAACTCGCCACCCTGCTGGGTACCATGAACAGCAACCAGGTGGAATCCATTGAACTGATGGACCACCCGCCGGCTTCCTTCGATGCATCGGGAAATGCAGGCATTATCAATATCCGCACTAAAAAACTGAAGCAGAAAGGAACCAACGCAACGGTGAGTCTTTCGGGTACACAGGGTCGTTATGCGCGTACCAATAACAGCTTTGGACTCAACCACCGCACCGGCGCCGTCAATCTTTTTGCCAACTTCAGTTTTAATGGCGGCGATAATTTCACCGACCTCTATGCCTTCCGCGATTATTACCCCGTGGATGGCAAGCCGGCCAGCTACCTGGAGCAGCCCACTTTTGTGCGTGCCTATGGCAGTATGCAGAGCCTTCGGGCGGGTATGGACTACTATCCCAGCCAGGCCACCAGTATAGGTTTCACGGCAGGCGGAACCAAATTATACAGGCGCCGGAATGGTAATGGTCCCGCCGAGTGGATGGATGAAAACCACAACGTAGATTCCTCCATTTTTACCAACAGCCTGAACACCACCAACTGGCAAAACTCTACTTTCAACCTGAACCTTCGTCATCGTTTTCCCGACAAGCAGGAGCTGGCCGTGGACATGGACTGGCTCAACTACGACATGCACAGTCACCAGGAATTCAGCAACCAGTTGATGGAACCGGGTGGTTACACGGAAAAGTTCAGGGGTGAGCTTCCTTCCAGCATCCGGATCCTGGCAGCCAAAGCCGATTACAGCAGCCGCGTGAATGAACAGTTTAACTGGGCCACCGGTGTTAAAGCATCTCATACCAAAACCGATAATACCGCTGCTTACCAGGTATGGAACGATCCGGAGTGGACCGAAGACCTCAACCGCAGCAATCGTTTTTTGTATACGGAAAATATTTATGCAGCCTACCTGAACAGCAATTACCAGCGCAACCAATGGAAGGCCGAAGCTGGGCTCCGTTTTGAACACACAGCCTACGATGCCCACCAACTGGGCAATGCAGCGCGAAAAGACTCTGCCTTCTCAAGGGATTACAGCAGCTTTTTCCCTTCCGTGAGCGTGAGTTACCAACTCGATTCTTCCAATGGTTTTACGCTGATGGCCGGCAGGCGCATCGACCGGCCGCCTTTTCAAAAGCTGAATCCCTTCACCATCATCCTGAACAAATACACCTACCAGGCGGGTAATCCTTTCATACGGCCACAGTACACCTGGAACCTGGAAGCATCTCATCAGTATAAAGACCTGCTTACTACCACCATCGGTTATCATTATATCAAGGACTATTTTATGCAGGTGTTTTATTCCGACAGCGCCGGCACCATCATATACACCGATGGCAATCTCGGGAAGATGCAGGACCTCAGCCTGTCTGTGATGCTGCAACTGCATCCCGTTAAGGGCTGGGACATGGTGCTGGATGCAACCTTCAACCACAAACGCTTTGAAGGATTTGTATGGCAGCCGATTACGGCAGAGATCAATCAACTGACGATTCACCTGAACAACCAGTTCCGTTTCGGCAAAAACTGGTCGGGCGAAATTGCCGGTAATTATACCACGCGCCACCAGAACGACATCACGGAAGTGCTTGATCCTACCGGACAGCTTTCGGTGGGCGTGGGCCGGCAGTTGTTCAAAGGAAAATCTTCGCTGAAACTGGTGTACCGCGATGTTTTTTACACGCAGGCAATGGCGGGTAACACCTATTTCCAGCATGCGCACGAATATTTCAAACTGAAATACGACAGCCGGGCGCTGACCCTTTCTTTCACCTACCGTTTTGCAAAGGGGCAAAAAATAGCCCAGCGGAAATCATCGGGAAGCGCTGGCGACGAGGCAGAACGGGTGGGCGCCAACTAGTTGTTGGCAGGAAAATCCCGGTCATATGTCATGCTATTTTCGGGTATCCGGAACCGGTAGATGCCCGCCGCAAGCGCGTGTTTCTTTTTTCCTTCCACCGGGAAATCAAACAGCAGTTCTGCCGTTGCATTGGCAGGGATGGTAATGCTGTATTGCAGCCAGCCCTTTTCTTTTTTCCAGGCCGAAACAATTGTACCGCGCGGGCTGTCGAAACTCACCTGCAGGCTGTCCAGCCCCTTTACAAAATGAGGCTGCAACTGGAATTTCGCAAAGCCCGGTGTCTCTTCCAGCGGCCGGATGCCGGCGAGCCCTTTGTACAACCAGGCGCCGATTTCGCCGAACATAATGTGGTTCAGTGAAATATCCGATATGGCAGTGATGGGCCAATTCTCGTACAAAGTGGTGGCGCCGTTTTTGATCCAGTAACCCCAGCCGGGAAAGTTTTCGCTCGAAGCCAGTTGCCAGGCCAGGCCGGCATAGCCGTTTTCGCTCAACGCGTTCAGGATGGCTTTGGTGCCCAGCAGGCCAACATCCAGCTTTATACCGTTTGCCTTAACAGCCGATGCCAGTGTAGCGGCTACGGCTGACCGGTAGTTGTCCGGCACCAGTCCCGCTACCAGCGAAACGCTCAGCTCCGTTTGAAAACCGGAGCCATAGCTGGCCGTTCCGGCATGAAAGTATTTTGCGTTGTAAGCTGCTTTGATCTTTTCCGCCAGCCGTTCGTAGGCAACCGCATCTTCCTTATCGCCAAAGAGCCTCGCGGCTTTTGCCAGGATGGTAACGTCTGTATAATAATAGGCCGTGCTGGTCAGTTCCACCGGTGAAACGGAATGCACAGGGATCCAGTCGCCCAGGCCCCAGGTGGTGAGCCCGGTGGGACTGATTGCCGTAATACGGTCCACATATCTTTTGATGGCGGAATAGGAATCGCGCAGCAAACGGTCATCACCGTAAAAACGATAGATGGTCCAGGGTATGATGGCGATGGTGCTTGTCCAATCAGGCCCGTTGCCCCATTCATAACCCCAGCCCCCGGTGGGAATGATGGAAGGCAGCACGCCATTGGGTTGCTGTTCGTCGCGGTGATCGGCCAGCCATTTTTCATAGACGGTAATACCGTCAAAATTGAAAAGACCGGTTTCCACCGCAATATGGGCGTCGCCGGTCCAGCCGTTTTTTTCACGTTGCGGACAATCGGTTGGATAGCCGAAGAGGTTCGACAGGTAGGACTGGTTGGTGGCTTTCCAGATACCGTTCACCAGTTGATTGGAACAGGAAAAAGAGCCCAGCGGCTGCACGTCGCTGTGCAGGAAAAAGGCCTGCAGGTTGTCGCGGTTCAGTTGTACGGGTTCACTGCTGCTAACCTCCACGAACTGGAAACCTTTGTAATTAAACCGCGGTGTGAAGGTATCCCTGCCTTTGCCGCTCAGCACAAAAATATCTGTCTGGAAAGGATCTGTATTGTCGGTGGGCCGGTAGTGCACCTCGATATTCGATTGATCGGCCCGGCCATTGCTGTCGAGGCGTTCGGCGTGTTTGAGCCGCAATACCGTTCCCGCTTTTCCTTCCACGATCAACTGGCAGATGCCCGCCATATTTTTTCCCATGTCGTAGAGGAAAAGCGTATCGCCCCATTGCCGGAAGGAAGCGGTGCGCAGCGTATCACAGGCACGTATAGGCGCCATGGACTGCGATACGATCTGGGTTGAAGGGGCAGAACGCAGGGTCACCTGCTGCCAGTTGCTGTCGGCGAAACCGGGCCGGTCCCAGCCCGGTATGCGACGCCGCGCATCGATGTGTTCGGCTGTGTAAATGCTGTTGAACACGATGTCGGACAAAGCGGTTTTCCAGTCCTTTCCACTGGATACATATTCTACGCTGCCATCGGCGTATTCCAGCCGCAGGTCAAGGCAAAAAGCGGGACGGGCGCGCCAGGGCGCCTGGTGAAAATACCAAACGGCGGTGGACTGGTGGTTGTACCAGCCATTGCCCAGGAGCACACCTACGGCATTGTCACCGTCATGGATATGCGCAGTTACGTCATAAGACAGGTACAGCGTCCGGCGATCGAACCTTGTGTACATGGGATCCAGCAGGTGGTCGCCGATTTTTTCTCCATTGATGCGCAGCTCATACAATCCCGCTGCTGCGATATAGGCGCGGGCCGATCGTATTTGTTTACCAGTCCGGAAAGTTTTCCGGAACAGGGGCGCCACTTTTTCATCGATGCTTTTTCCATCGCTGATCCATGCGCCCTTCCAGTTGGAAGAAGACCGCAGCCCTGTTTCGAACCAGGAAAGGGCGGGCGCCAGCGCCTGCCCCTGCCCGCTCCATACCTGCAGTCTCCAGAAATAACGCGTGAAGGGCCGCAGCTCCGGGCCGCTGTAGGCGTACAGGTTGGAGGACCGGGAAATCTTTCCCGAACGCCAAACGACGGAAGTGGCAGCAAAACTGCTGTCGGTGGCCAGTTCCAGCGCAAAGGCCGACTGCCGGGCACCCTGCCGTGCATCGTTCATTTTCCAGGTAAAGCGTGGGTGCGCCGCATCGATCCCGATGGGCTTTTCCAGGTATTCGCAACGCAATGCATAAATGGATGGCTTCGGCTGCGCCGGCCCTTCCAGCCAGGAGCATGCCAAGAGGATAATAAGAAAAAACTTTCCCATCGGGGAAAGTTAAATCATTTGCCGCACTGGACATACGGTTGTCCATCGGGGTTGCATTCCTCGGAATTGATCTAATTTTGTATTTGTTCCAGCTTATGACAGTTCCACCTGAAAAATTGTATTCGCTCAAATTTGTATTGCTGTGCGCAAGCTCCTTTCTGTTTTCATCGAGCTTCAACATGCTGATCCCTGAGCTGCCCGCCTACCTCAGCAGTATGGGCGGCGCTTCCTACAAGGGATTGATCATTGCTTTGTTCACGCTCACCGCCGGCATTTCGCGGCCTTTCAGCGGAAAGCTGACCGATACCATTGGAAGGGTGCCCGTAATGGCCATCGGCTCGATCGTTTGTTTCGTTTGCGGATTTCTCTACCCGCTGCTGCATACGGTGCTTGGATTCTTATTGCTGCGGCTCTTTCATGGATTCAGTACCGGCTTCAAACCCACGGCCACGGCCGCTTATATTGCCGATATCATTCCGTCGCACCGCTGGGGCGAAGCCATGGGCATTCACGGCATCTGCTTCAGCACTGGTATGGCCATTGGGCCGGCTCTTGGAAGTTATATCACCGGGCATTATTCCATACAGGTATTGTTTTATGCTTCTTCTGCTTTTGCACTGCTGTCGATCCTCATATTGCTGAACCTGAAAGAAACGCATCCCTCGAAACAGTCTTTTCATTTCCGGCTGCTGAAGATCGGCTGGAAGGAGATCATCGATCCGCTGGTGCTGCCCGCCGCCATCACCACTTTCCTGGGGTATATTTCTTATGGGGTGGTGCTCACGCTGGTGCCCGACTGGGGTGCGTCGCTGGGCGTAAACAATAAAGGATTGTTCTTTATCTTTTTCACGCTGGCGAGTTTGCTGATGCGTTTCGTTGCCGGAAAAGTGTCGGACAGAAAAGGCCGGGTGCTGGTATTGCAGGTATCCTTTGTGTTCCTGGTCGCTTCCATGGTGCTGGTGGCGCTTGCCAAAACCGGTTTCCTGCTGATGTGCGGCGCGCTAGTATATGGCATTGCAACAGGACTTTTTTCTCCTGCTTCCTCCGCCTGGACCGCCGACCTCAGTCATCCCGAACAACGCGGCCGGGCCATGGCCACCATGTACATATCACTGGAAGCGGGCATTGGCTTAGGTGCGGCCATATCCGGGTGGATCTTTGCAGATCACCTGCAGCGGGTTCCCGGCATTTTTTTTGGAGCTGCTGCCATCAGCGCAGTAGGATTGCTTTACCTGATCTTTTATAACGGGAACGCAAAGCCGATTTCTACTTAAAATAAGGGGCGGACTGTGGTCCCAATGCAGGTGTATTATTTTTAATCACAGGCCAGTCGTTCTCCCAGGTGATTTTGTCCAACAACATGATCCGCTTGTTGGCGCCCTGCTTGTTTTCAAATGCATGGTATAAAAGCCAGTCGACGCCCGCATCGTCCTGCACCAGGTCGGCGTTGTGGCCGGTGCCTACAAAACCGTCGCTGCCTTCATTGCGGTGCAGGAGCACCGTTCCGCCATTTTCCAGCAAGGGCTTTCCATTCCTGTCTACATAAGGGCCCTGCAATGCATCGGCCCTGCCTACTTTAACCTGGTAGGTACTTTTTTCGCCTTCACAGCAGGAGCCGGTTGAACCCAGGTAATAATAATAGGAGCCTCTTTTAAAAATGCAGGAGCCCTCATAAGCCGTTCCCGCCACCTGGAATTTTTCGCCCGTCACTTTGGTGCCGTCGTCGCTGAGTGGAATGCCAAATATGCCGTGGAAGCTGCCCCAGAAAAGGAACAGCTTTCCATTTTCCACTACCAGGTAAGGATCGATGGAATTGTCAACACCCACTTCCTTGCTAAAGAAAAGCTTTCCCTTATCCGTAAAGGGTCCTTCGGGTTTGTCTGAAACCGCAAAACCGATTCCCGGGTTTGGGTCGCCCCAGGTAGAGAAAGAATAGTACAGAAAATATTTGCCGTTCACTTCCGTAACATCGGGCGCCCAGATGCCACCCTCGGGTTTCCACGAAGGCCGGCTGGCCAGGGCTGCACCTACGGTTTCCCAGCTCACCAGGTTTTTGGAGCGCAGGATGGGAATGATCCTTCTGCCACCGGCAATGCCATCGCGGGTCCAGTCGGCCTCCGTGGAATACGCATATACATACCCGTCTTTTCCTTTTACAATATTGGGATCGGGAAAGTCGTGCGCAAAAACCGGGTTGGAGAAACTGTTTCGGTTATCTGTTGGCGTTATGGTGGACTGCTTTGCGGAGCAGGCAGCCAGCAGTAGCACCGCGGCGGCGAAAAAAGAATTTATTTTCATATCTGGCAAAAACGGAAATAACAGAATTATTCCCGCACCGCCTTTCCCATTCGCATCTTTTTCTGTGCAGGATGTTACAACGGCCGGATGCTAACGGCAGCGCCGCCACCCCTCGCCAGGTTGACGGTCAGTTTGGTTTTGGCATCCACCACCTGTTTGCGTATGGCATAGGATTCGGGATTGCGCTGCCAGTCTGCACCGGGGCCATCGCTGTAAATGATCGCTTCAAATTTTTTACCCTTCGGCAGAAAATCCAGTGTCCATACGGCTTTCCGGCTGTTCTCGTCGGTAACGGCGCCGATATACCATTCTTCTTTCCCCACTGCTTTACGGGCCATGCTGAGGTAGTCGCCCGGCTCCGCTTCCAGCACCAGGCTCCGCTCCCAGGTGAGCGGCACTTCGCGGATAAAGCGGAAGGCATCCATCCGGGGCGCATAGTTCTCCGGAAGATCAGCGGCCATTTGGATGGGACTGTAGAGCGTAACGTAGAGCGCCAGTTGTTTGGCCAGTGTGCTGTTCACCTGCCGGTTGCTGTCCACGGGTGAATAGCCTTTCAATTTAAAAATGCCGGGTGTATAGTCCATGGGGCCGCCCATAAGGCGGGTAAAAGGAAGAATGGTTTCGTGATCGGGCGCGTTGCCGTTACTGAAAGCGTGGTATTCGTTGCCGCGCCCCGCTTCGCTGGCCATCCAGTTCGGATAGGTGCGCGACTGCCCGGTGGGACGCATGGGTTCGTGCACATCGATCATCACCCGGTGGGCGGCAGCTTTTTCTGCTACCCTGAAATAGTGATTCACCATCCACTGTCCATCGTGTGCTTCGCCACGCGGAATAATGCGACCCACATAACCGGTCTTCACTGTATGGTAACCGTGGTTGTTCATGAAGCGGAAAGCCGTGTCCAGGAACCTTTCGTAGTTGGTGGCAGAACCGGAGGTTTCGTTGTGCATGATGAGCTGCACGCCTTTCGCGGCGGCATAGGCCTGCAGTTCGTCTACCGCGAAATCGGGATAGGGCGTCACGAAATCAAATACGTTTTCTTTCCAGTTGCCGAACCAGTCTTCCCAACCAGTATTCCAGCCCTCCACCAACACACCGTCGATGCCGTTGGCCGATGCAAAATCAATATAGCGTTTAACGTTGGCCGTGTTGGCGCTGTGCTGGCCCGAAGGAATGAGTTGTCCCGATGCGTTTTTGTCATCGGCAGAACGTGCATAGCTCCAGGTTCCTATTCCCGTTTGCATTTCCCACCACACGCCAACAAATTTCATGGGACGGATCCAGGAAGTATTTTCCAGTTTACAGGGCTCGTTGAGGTTAAGGATCATGCGGGAAGCAAGGATATCGGCGGCCTTATCGGAAACAATGATGGTGCGCCAGGGTGTGCTGAAAGGCGTTTGTACATAGGCTTTATTGCCATAGGCGTCGGGTACCAGGCTGGCGCGGAGGCCCAGCGACTGCCGGTCCACGTGCAGTTGCATGGCAGGGTAATTGTACAGCGCCGCTTCGTGCAGGTTGATGTAGAGTCCGTCGGCCGATTTCATCATCAGCGGCGTTTGAACGGCGTGCGGATCGGGCACGGTGCGAACGGCAATATCGGTGCTCTTCGCCACAATATCGCGGTTGTCAATAGCCGTTAGTGCAGAGTGCGTATAAGGATATTCGTTACTGTCGTAGTCGCCCGGTATCCAAAAAGCCTTGTGGTCGCCCGCCATATTGAACCCCGTGAGTTCCTCGCGGATGATGAAATAATTCAGGCCCGGTTGTTTAGGGAAAGTATAGCGAAAGGCCAGCCCTTCTGCAAAGACACGGAACACGAGGTCGAGCTTTTTCTGCGTGGCGGTTTGCTGCAGGTGCAGGGTGAGCTCGCGGTAGTGATTCCGGATCTGTGTTTCCTCTCCCCAAACGGTATTCCAGGTTTGGTCGAGCGAATCGGTACTGGCGCCGGTCAGCACAAAACCGCTGTTGAAAGTTTCGTCCCTGTTCAGCACAAAGCCGAGTGCGGAGGGAAGGATAACAGGCCGGCCGGCAAACTGCAAACTATAAGTGGGTGTTCCCGAGGGATCGATCCAGGTGGCGAGATCCAGTTTGCCCATAGAAAGATGCGTGGTGTTGGCAGGCTGGGCATGGAGGCGGCCAGGGTTCAGGAAAAAACAGGAGATAAGAACGGCAAACAAAAAGCCTAAGCGAATGCGGAACATGACAGGTTTGGTTTTGACCAGCCAAATCACGGGCAGGCTCAACTGTTTTCCAATATGTAGACTGGCGATATACCAAATATTTCCCTAAACCAGCAGGCGGGCGCAGCTATTACGCTGATTATCAGTAATCCGCATCGACATATATCTTTTCAATATATATTGTTGCTAGCCTTTGAAACGCAGGTATTTTTCAATGTTGGTACGGTCCACGCCGGCGGATTCCACTACTTCCCTGCCCGACTGGATCAGGGTATCATTCCTGATCTCCACGGTGAAATGAAACGTATTCCCTTCCCAATTGCGGGCATTGCAGTATTCGAGGTGTTCGGTATAGGCCTTGCCTTTGAGCGTGTACCGGCCGCCGCCTGCCGTAAAGCTGGCGGTACTGTCGGTTCCCTTTTTGAGATCGTGTTCGAGGAAGGCAAAATGGGTGGCGTTGATGATCTTGATAAAGGACCGGTTACCGGTGTAAAGGGTGGTAGTGGTATCCCCTTTTTCGATAAGGGTTCCGGAGATCAGTTTCCAGGTGCCCTGGATGGAAGGCTGGGCCTCGGGCCGGTGCAGGAGCAGGAAGAAGCAGGCGATGAGAAAGTTCATATGGCTTAAAACAGCAAGATAGTTTCTTCTTTATAAATTGTGAAGAAATGATCTGCCATGCCCGGTAATATCAATGAAAGAATGGCCAACGAAAGGACCCTGCTGGCCTGGATACGCACATCCATAGCCGTTATCACTTTCGGATTTGTGATCGTGAAATTTTCTCTTTTCATCCGCCAGCTCAGCATTGTACTGGGCAAGGATCACAGTATTCCCCAATACGGCTATTCGGGTCCCATCGGCATTTTGCTGGTGCTGATGGGCGCAGCGGGACTGGTATTCGGAACCTTACGGTACCGCGCAACCGAAAAGCAGATATCCGATGGCAGTTATGAGCCACGGGCTACCTGGTTATATATATTTTCGGGATTCATGTTCGTGATCAGCCTTTTACTGGCCTATTACCTGCTGATCACTACAAAATGGCCGTGAATGGCTGTGCCTAGCCGTTCCTGGCATTCAAAGGCAGCCGCAGGACAAAGGCTGCGCCGGCCTGGTATTCGGGCACCGGTGAGACCACCTGCAGGGTACCGCCGTGCGCTTTCACGATGTCATAACTGAGAGAAAGGCCCAGGCCGGTCCCCTGCCCCGTTGGTTTGGTGGTGAAAAAGGGCTGGAATATTTTGTTCCTGATCTCTTCGGGGATTCCTTTTCCGTTGTCCATGACCGTTACCTCCACCGAATTGCCCAGGCGCTTTGTGCGAACGGTTACCGTGGGCTCATAGGGTTTGCCGGCTGCCGGCTGTTCCGCGACCTCCGCCTTTTTGTCCTGCACGGCATAAAAGGCGTTGTTGATGAGGTTCAGGAGCACCCGGCCGATTTCCTGGGCAGCCAGGTTCATGTTGCCGATAGCGGGATCGAACTCGGTATGAAGCGTTGCGTTGAACGATTTGTCTTTGGCGCGGAGACCGTGGTAAGCGAGGCGCAGGTATTCGTCTGCCAGCAGGTTAATGTCGGTAGACTCTTTTTGCCCGGTGCTGGTGCGGCTGTGCTGCAGCATTCCTTTTACGATGCTGTCGGCCCGCCTGCCGTGGTGCATGATCTTGTCGAGGTTGGCCTGCAGGTCCCTGGCAACGATGGCGGCCTCGGAAGGATTATTGTTCTTCAGTTCCGTCAGCAGTTCATCCACCAGTTCCTTTGACACGTCGGAAAAATTCGTTACAAAATTGAGGGGGTTCTGTATCTCGTGCGCAATGCCGGCGGTGAGTTCACCGAGGGAAGCCATTTTTTCCGACTGGATGAGCTGCGCCTGGGTGGCTTTCAGTTCATGTAAGGCTTCCTGCAGGGCTTCTTTTTGGCGGTTGATATCGCGGGTCCTTTCGGCCACTTCCAGTTCCAACTGGTTCTTCATCGCCTCCGTCACCAGGATCTGCTCTTCTTTTTCTTTCAGGCGCTGGCGCTGGGTTTCCAATGCCTTGCGCTGGTTGCGGGTCATGAGATAAACGCCCAGCATCCAGGCCAGGGTACAGAGAACGGCGGTATCAATGTAATCCTCCCATTTTTTATACAGCCCGGGCAGCGCTGTTTCAACGATATTGTTCACGAAGGAGGCCAGCAGGTAAGGCGCGCAGGCCAGGAGCAGCCAGCGCATGGGCTTGAACACTTCTTCACGCCAAACGGTGTAGGCGATGTAAAAAAGGGTCAGCCAGCCAATCCAACCGATGAAATGAGCGCGGTTAAAAAAAACACTGCCCACCAGGAAGCCCAGGGAAATATAGAAGCCGAAATCAAATTGGCGCTTCCACTTTTCCGGAAGCGATTGGGTGTCGGCAAATACCCGCAGGTAGCGGAATCCGACAAAGGCCAGCGCAATATCCAGGTTCATAAATTATACTAAAGATAACGGAAACGGGTTCAGGCGGCATGGCTTTTTTCTTTCAGAATACCACCCGCGGCTTCTTTAATGGTATGTACAAAAAGAAAGGCAGCGGGGTCGATCTGTCGCACCGCATCCTGGATCTGTTTGATCTCCAGGCGGGTCACCACGGTCATGATGATATCGCAATCTGTTTTGATGTCGAAGCTACCGGGCAGGTATCCCCTTTCTCCTTTATATATGGTAATGCCCTTGCCCATTTCCATGACCAGCAGGTTTTTCACCGCTTCTTCCCGCGAGGTGATGATGTTCATGGCAGTGAATTCTTCAATACCATCCACCACGTAATGCGTGGCGCGCGTGGCCGTGAAAAAAGTGATCAGCGAATACATGGCTGTCTCCACGCCGAAGCGGATGGCGGCAATACTGAAAATGATGCAGTTGAACACCATGATGATTTCGCTGTTGGAAAAGCCGGTGCGCCGCCGGGTGAATACGGCCACCACTTCCGCCCCGTCGATCACACCGCCGCCCCTGATCACCAGTCCCACGCCGGCGCCCATGAGCAATCCGCCGAAAATGGCGATCAGCAGCTTATCGGTGGTAATGGGACCTATTTCCACGAAAAGCAGTCCCAGCGAGAGCAGAAAAACAGCGATGGCCGTTTGCACCGCAAATGTTTTCCCGATGCTGCGGTAGCCCAGGTACACGAAGAGGAAGTTGAGCGAAATGATCAGCAGGGAAATATTGATGTGAAATATTTCGTGCAGCAGGATAGAGATCCCCGTTATGCCGCCGTCCATGAACCGGTTGGGGATCATGAATCCCTTCATGGCCAGCACGGCCAGCCCGATGCCTGCCAGTATCTGTATAAAATGACGGAGGTTGAATATCCTGTTCCATTCAATATGGTCTTGTTTTTTGCGCCGGGACATGGTCGGTTGTGTTTCGGTTGTGCCTGGAAATATTTTTCGGAATTAAAATTCTGGATTTTTGAGCATAACGGTATAGTTCTTGCAGTTAAATAGGCCCAAGTGCCTGGTTACGGCGCATGGCGATCCAATATTCTGTCAAATCTGGTTGATTTTCCCTATTAATGGTTTCCATCGTTTTTCCTGCTCTCCGGGGCGGGAATGGCAATCTATTCCCCTTTGAAAGTGTTCTGACCATTTTATATTCAATGACGACACTTATGTATTACCGTAGACCTGTAGTAGCCGCCTGCCTGATAGTGGCAGGGATGCTGACGACACTATCCTCCTCCGCGCAAACGAATATCCTCTTCCAGGATGATTTTGAAGGCAACTCGATATTCGCCGGGTGGGATGCCAAAGAAAGTTGTTGTTCTTATTCACTGACCAACAGCACCAATTACAAACGGACGGGAAAGAAATCACTCCGGGTGGAGTTGCGCAAATCTGATCCCAATATAGCGTCCAGCAAAAGAACCGAACTAACGGATAACAACTACCCAATCCCCCCGGAAACCAATCGTCGCTGGTGGGCCTTCAGCAACTATCTTCCCAGCGATTTTGCGCTCGACAACGTACATGAAATTGTTGCACAGTGGCACGACCGGCCCAAAACCAGCTCAGTTTCACTTAATCCACCACTTTCTCTCCAGATTTACAAGGGCAACTGGATCATTGAGCTCCGGTATGACTCGGTGGATGTGAACAAGGACGGCGGCGCCAATGTGAAGCTGAAAACCTTCAACCTGGGCCCCTGGGAAAGAGGTGTATGGAACGACTGGGTATTCAATTACAACTATTCCTATAACAACGACGGATACCTGAAAATATGGAAGAATGGCAAGCTGGTTCTGGATTACAAAGGGAAGAACTACTACAACGGCTCCTACGATCCCTTCTTTAAAATAGGACTGTACCGCTGGGTTTGGAATACCAACTGGCCCAAAAATTACGAGCAGTCGTCGCTCAGCACACGTGTATATTATGTTGACAATGTGCGTATCGGGAACAAGGATGCCATCCTCGAAGATTTTCTCATTCCCAACCCGGTTCCTTCCAATATTGCGCCCATTGCCTATGCCCGTTACAAACAAACCATTAAACTGCCCACCAATACTGCTACCATCAGCGGAAGCACGTCAACCGATCCCGATGGCAGCATCGTCTCTTACCAGTGGTCTATTGAATCGGGCCCCAGCGTACCCAACCTGCTAACACCCACCAGCGCGGATCTACGCATCAGCGGAATGGTACAGGGCACTTATGTATACCGGTTAACTGTAACCGATAACCAGGGTGCAAAAGGATATGCACAAAGCATTGTTGAGATGACGGGCAGCGGAAGCCCTAACCAGTTGCCGGTGGTGACCGCCGGCAGCACGAAAATCCTCACCCTGCCTACCAGCAGCGTTCAGCTCTTTGCCCTGGGCTCTTATGACCCCGACGGCTCCATTGCAGGCTATCTCTGGAGCCAGGAGTCTGGCCCTGCAACGGCAACCATTTCCAATATTTATGCATCCGCGCCCACCATGAGCGGCCTGGTCAAAGGGTCCTATTATTTCAAACTCAAGATCACCGATAACCGGGGAGGTTACAACACGGCCTATGTCCAGGTGTTGGTGAATGGCTCCTCCGGATCGGGAAGCTCCGGTGGCTCAAGTAGTGCGGGCAGCCAGGGTGGCTCATCTTCCAGCACCAATAAGCCTCCCGTAGCGAATGCAGGAAACGACCAGCGTTTCTCTGCCATGTACACCACCGTAACCCTGAACGGTAGCGGTTCTACCGATCCCGACGGCTCCATTGCAAAATACCAATGGACACAGGTTTCAGGTCCTAATACAGTGACGTTGAGTACGCCAACTGCTGTGTCAACGGTGGCCCGGAACGCTATTGCAGGCACCTATGTGTTCCAGCTTACCGTAACCGACAATAACGGTGCTACGGCCTCCGACCAAATGACGGCAACACTCACGCCCTATAGCGCAGCCAGGGTGGCAGGCGGTCAGCAGACCATTGCCATGGACCCTGCAGCCATGGAAATTCCCGGCATGGAAACCAGTTGGAAATGGCCGGGCAAGCAACTGGCCCTTTATCCAAATCCTGTTCGGAATCAATTGTCTGTTAACCTGAACTCGAATTACTTCGGCGATACCTATATCCAGGTTTACAGCCTGCAGGGCATTTTGGTGCACCAGGAAAAATTCCAGAAATCGGCCAAAGTGGTCAGCCGGTCCCTGAACCTCGGAGGCCTGCCAACAGGCACCTACCTGCTGCAGGTGAAGGAAGGCAGCCACAAGCTGGGACAGGAAAAAATCATCAAGGCAGAATAAGGCCTTTGTCGCCGGAACTGCGACCGGTTTTTAGATAGATTTGAAAAGGATGCCGCGGATATTGTACCTTCATACCACCCGGAACAATATGCGTTGCATCCTTTTTATATCGATCCTTTTCTGTTGCCTGGCCACCAGGGCCCAGGTCGCCGGAAATGCCTTCCACCCGGCGGGAGACAGCAATGCCCTTTCGCAAAAATGGTCGGTATCACAATATATAGGTGTGGGAGCCGGCATGGGATGGTCGCCGGTGGGCAACACGCAATACATGGCCGTTCCGCTGGGCCTGCAGGTGAACCGGCGCATCAGCAACAACTGGTATGCTTTCGCCAGCGCCGCCGTGGCGCCTTCTTTTTATTCCTTCAACAGCAGCTTTGCGGGCAATTCTTTCGCAGGCCAGCAGGGCTGGAAAACAGGCGTACAACCCTGGACGCCCGGCGGGAGAATGGGCCTTTCCAGTCGCGTGGACCTTGGACTAATGTATGTGAACGAAGCCCGAACCTTCTCCGTTTCCGGTAGCATCGGCGTAAGCCGGGGTTCTTATCCTTATTACCCGGGATATTATCTCGCCGCGCCTCCCAATCGCTACCACGGCGCAACACCCTGAGCCCATCTGCCATTTCCTGTTTTGAAATTATTATTACTTCCTGAGTAATAGCCTTTTGCATTTGCCCAAGTCAACACATAAAAGTAATTTTAATACTTGCCATCTCGTTACCCAAACCCGGATCCATGCAACCGCTGCTCAATTTCGCTGTCGTCGTATTCCTTATAACGGTCATCCTTAGCCTGCTGGCCGGGTTGGTCCTGGTTACCTATTCAGGGAAGGGACTGGTGAACAACCGCTGGTTGGGCGCTTTTTACCTATCTGCCGGTTATGGTTTCCTGGTTGCTTTTTTATTGTTGTCGCGCCTGGTATATGTATTTCCCTGGTTCCACACCTATCGCACTGCTTATTTCCTGGGCTTTCTGCTCATGCCGTTTTCCTATTTTTATTACCGGTCGTTGCTGTTGCAAAAACGGTTCAGGCCGGCCGACTTTCTGCATTTTCTGCCTGCGCTGGTTTTTTTGATTGATATGTTGCCTTTTTACCTGCAACCGGCCGCTTATAAAATACAGCAGATCCAGCAGGATTTGAAAGAAATGAACTTTGTGTGGAGCCAGTTTTCACAGGGCTGGCTGGGTATTGGCGATAACTATGTCCCCATCCGCATCTTGCTGACCACACTGTACTGGATCGTTGAAGTCAGGATGCTGATAAAGGCCCGGCGCAATCCCGGCGGCGGGCAATTGCTGCAGGAAAACAGAACGGTGCTGGTATGGCTCACCATTTTTGCCGCGCTCCAGGCCAGTTTTTTCCTTCCCTATTACCTGAACCTGCTGCTGGGCAAAGGCATTTATTTTTTCTTTATGGCCCATACCCTGCTGGCCATGGGCATCAGCATCACCATTATTATATTGCTGTTCCAGCCCCAGATATTGTACGGATTGAAAGGGATCATTACCAGGGATGCGACTTATGCAGAAAATCCGGCGGCGACTCCAACACCGGCAGCCGGCGTCACCACCGGGCAGAAGGAAACGGAGCCGCTTTCCACCACAGAACCTGAGGCCCAGCCTGTTTACCTGTCGCGCCTCCGGCTCGATGAACTGGCAGCTACCGTTGAAAACTACGTTACTACAGAAAAAATTTACCTGCGCAAAGGCATCACCGCCGGACAACTGGCACAGGAAATCAATGTTCAACCGTATATCCTGTCGGCCATGATCAACCAGGTATACAAGACCAACTTCAACGATTACCTGAATGGATACAGGATCCGCCACGCACTTGAGCTGATCGAAAAAGGCGAGGCCAAATTTCTTACCTTCGAAGCGCTCTCTGAAAAATGCGGTTTCAACAACCGGAATTCTTTTACCAGCGCTTTCAAAAAGCACACCGGTCTTACACCCTCTGAATTCAACCGGAGACAGCCTCCTCCGCAACAGTCCCATGAAACTGCGGCACAATGACCTATCCTGCAAAAATCTTAAAATTCCGGGCAAAGGCCAGCCCATGGAATTTGTTAGTACCCCTGCCCCTAACGTATTATTGTTTTTGTAATTCCGTTACAATTACCTGGCGTTCGTTGACCTCTTGTTCTTGAAACCTGGACACGCTCCGGTTTAACTACGTATCACTGCAACCGGATCCATTAGAACTGTTTGGCCAGCCCGGATTCTCCAGCCAGGTAGCATTACCCCGATTTGTAACGGAATCTCTGTAACTACATCGCATGAATCCTGCATCGCGCAGGGCTGGCCCTTTTCAACCCTTTGAATTCGCAGGCAAATCCATATTCTCTGAACGCACCAAAATATTGCATTCACCAAAGCGTCTAAACATGAAAACCTTGCGTTTCAGAAAAATCATTCCGGGAACAAAGATCGCCGCTTTTTTCCTGGCGCTGTATGCCTTCTCGGGTTGCAAACAGCCCGATGGCAAAACAGCAGAAACATCAGCCGCTGCTTCTGCCGACAAACCAGCTTTTAAAGGAAAAATTGAGCTGGATGTCCGCAACTCGGTAGCCGACTGGGCACCCTATACGCCCAAGAAGGCGCCCGAAGGGTCGCCCAACGTATTGATCGTTCTGTACGACGATACCGGGCTGGCTGCCTGGTCGCCCTATGGTGGCCGCATCAACATGCCCACGCTCGACAAGCTCGCAGCTAACGGTGTCACCTATACGCAGTGGCATACCTGCGCACTCTGCTCTCCCACGCGTTCCACCATACTCACCGGCCGCAACCATCACCTGAATGGTATGGCCTGTATAACGGAAGGCGCCAACGGCTTTCCCGGCGCCAGCGGCCGCATCCCGGACGAATGCGCAACAGTTGCGAATGTAATGCGCGACAACGGCTGGAGCACTTACTGGATCGGGAAAGACCACAATGTTCCCGAGCAGGACATAGCTTCCGGCGCAGGTCGTAACATGTGGCCCCTGCAAATGGGATTCGATCGCTTCTATGGATTCCTCGGTGGTGAAACCAACCAATGGTATCCCGACCTCGTGGAAGACAATCGTTTCATTGAAGCGCCCTACGGACCCGAAGAAGGTTACCATCTTTCCAAAGACCTGGCCGACCAGGCCATCCAGATGATCCGTGACCAGAAATCCAGCAATCCTTCCCGGCCCTGGTTCATGTGGCTGAATCCCGGTGCCAACCATGCCCCGCACCAGGCCCCCAAGGAATACATCGACAAATACAAAGGCAAATTCGACGATGGTTATGAAGCCTATCGCGAGTGGGTACTGCAGCGCATGATCGAGAAGGGCGTTATGCCCAAGGGCACCAAACTCACACCGATCAACCCGTTGCCCGATTCCATCGCCAATAAAGCAGATGCCGTGCGCCCCTGGAACAGTCTTTCCCCCGATGAGAAAAAACTGTTCTCCCGCATGGCCGAAGTGTATGCAGGATTTTCTGAATACACCGATGCGCAGGTGGGTCGCGTAGTAGAATACCTGGAAAAAACAGGCCAGCTCGAAAATACCGTTGTGATGTACTGCGCCGACAACGGCGCTTCCGGTGAAGGCACACCCAGTGGTTCCGTAAATGAAAACAAGTTCTTCAACAACTATCCCGATGATATTGCCCAGAACATGAAGTATTATGCCGAACTCGGCGGTGTGAATACTTACAACCACTATCCCACCGGCTGGGCTGTTGCTTTCTCCACGCCCTTCCAGATGTTCAAACGCTATTCCGAATACGCCGGCGGTACAGCAGCACCCCTGGTGATCTCCTGGCCCAAGGGCATCAAAGCAAGGGGTGAGATTCGCAACCAGTATCACCATGCCGTTGACATTGTTCCCACCATACTGGAGATATGCGGACTGCAAATGCCGGCCGAATACCGCGGTGTAAAACAGGTGCCGCTTTCGGGCGTGTCGATGAAATATTCCTTTGACGCTGCACCCGACGGAGCTACCCAGAAAAAAGTACAGTACTATGCCATGCTGGGCACAAGGGGCATCTGGAAAGATGGCTGGAAAGCCGCCGCCCTCCATGCCGCACTTTCCGGCAAAGGTCATTTCGACAAAGACGAATGGCAATTGTACAATGTGGATGCAGACCGCTCAGAGTCTACCGATCTTTCCAAACAAAATCCTGAAAAACTGAAAGAACTGATAGCTGTCTGGAACGATGAAGCAAAAAAGAACAATGTATTGCCGCTGGACGACCGTTCAGCGATGGAAGTGCTGACCGTTGAACGCCCTTCAGAGGAGCCCGCACGCGAACGGTATCTTTATTATCCGAATACATTGCCCGTACCGGAGGGCGTAGCCGCGAACATCAGAGGCCGTTCCTACAAGATCCTGGCGAACGTAGAGCTCAGCTCCGCAAATCCTTCCGGTGTGATTTTTGCACACGGATCAAGGTTCGGTGGGCATTCGCTCTTCATAAAAGACCACAAGCTCTACTATGTGTACAATTTCCTGGGCGAAAAACCGGAGCAGACCTTTGTGTCCAAACCGCTTAAACCCGGCAAGTACACGTTCGGCGTGGAGTTCACGCGCGATACCACCGGTAAGTTCGGCGAGACTTTGGGAAAACTGAAACTCTATGTGAATGACCAGGTAGTTGCTGAAGGACCCATACGCACGCAGGCGGGTAAGTTCACCCTCTCCGGCGATGGCCTTTGCGTGGGATACGACAGCGGTGATGCCGTGAGCAGCCAGTATAAGTCGCCCGGCACTTTCAAGGGCGGCGATATCCAGGGCGTTGGCGTAACCGTTGAAAAAACACAGTACCGCGACCTCCAGGCCGAAGCCAGGCGCGCTATGATGTCGAACTAAACCGGCAACAGCGCTTACCCACTAAATGAAGAACGGCCCGGACCGGATGAAACGGTCAGGCCGTTCTTACGCATCTGGCGACCCAACGCACAACTGCCGATCTATCCATACCTTTACTTACATAACCATCAGCCATGAAACCATTCCATCCGACCGTTGCCGTACTTCTGACCATTGCTGCACTGTATAACGGCAATCTTCATGCGCAATACAGCGATGCCGACAGTTCCTGGAAAAACAGCCGCAAGAACATCGTTCGCTACAACCTCTCGGGCGGACTGCTTTTCGGCATCGATAAATATGTGGTGTTCGGCTATGAGCGAGTCATCAAACCACACCAAAGCCTTTCTCTCAATGTGGGCCGGGCCGCGCTGCCCAAACTGGTATCGATCAATACCGACAGCTTCAGCGTCAGCAAAGACCTGAAAAATACGGGTTTCAATATTTCGCTCGACTACCGCTTCTACCTCGCGAAAGAAAACAAATATGTTGCGCCGCACGGTTTGTACATAGGTCCTTATATTGCTTACAACAACTTCAAACGCGACAACAACTGGACCTTCAAAAAAGGAACCGCGCAGGCCAAAGAGGTGAGCACGGCTACGGACATCAACATTTTTACGGTGGGCGGTGAATTGGGATACCAGTTCATACTGTGGAAGAGACTGGCGCTCGACCTCGTATTGATCGGACCCGGCCTGTCGCGCTATGACCTGTCGGGCAAAATAGACGGCGAGCTCACCGAAGAGCAAAAAGAAAAACTCCGGGATGTTATGACGCAGGTAATTTCGCAGAAATTTCCCGGCATGAACTATGTGTTTGCCGATAAATCTTTCGATGCCAATGGCACCCTGAATACTACCAGCATTGGCTTTCGTTACATGGTGCACATCGGGTTTGTGTTCTAAGCTTCATTTTATCAAACTATATCTCATCCCTAGAAAGCCCCTGATACCCTGGAGCGGCGCATAGTTGTATTCGGTATCGAACGTGTAGCCGTAGGGATTGGTTACCGGGTCGTTCGCTGTTTTATCAAAGGGATCAAAGGGTCGCATCAGCGGATCTTCCGGTACAAAGTTGAGCAGGTTTTTCACTCCTCCATACAGTTCAATTCCCCCGGCGAATTTTTTGGTCAACTGCAGGTTGGCGAGGCAAAACCAGGGCGAATATTCCGGTCGATAATCGTTGGGCTGAACAGGCAGCCGCATGGGCCCGTTATAGGAACCACTCAGGTCGAGTGCAAAACCACGGGGTAAGGCATAACTGATCACAAAGGTTCCCGACCATTTGGGGGCATGGAGCTGGCGGCTCTTTTCCAGCTTTCCGGCTTGTTTTTCTTTTACCTGGAATACGTCCATATAGCTGATGCCGGCCAGTATCTTGAGGGGAAAAACAAAGCTGAGATCAGTATTCAGGGATGCTCCCCGGGAAATCGCATACCCGTTGAGGTTACTATAGATGATTTTGTTTGGGTCGGTATCAAAATCGCCTACTATTTTGTTGGTGAAATAGGAATAAAAGGCCGTAAGGTCAAATCCCAGGAAGAAATTTTCAGTGGGAATACGCAGCACGTAATTCAGGTTGCCGTTATAAGAACGTTCGGGATCGAGGGTCTCTGCAATCACCACCTGCCTGGCGCCCGTGAGCGCGGCGTGGTCTTCCGTAAACAGGTTTACCACGCGGAAACCGGTCCCCAGGCTGGCCCGCAGGGTATTGCTGGTGTTGGGCGAAAATTTATAGGCAAGGCGCGGCGAATGAATATTACCGTGCGTTTGATCGTGGTCGTACCGGTAGCCGGCCAGCAGGGTGCTTTTGCTGCTGATGGTCCACTCGTCCTGCACAAATGCACCCGGGAGCGGTGTTTTGGACGGACTATTTTTATTACCGTTTGCCGATGCCGTAGCCGGCGTATTATCGTCGTAAACGGTATAACGCATGGTGGCGCCCAGCAGGAAATTGTGATCGGGACTCAGTTGCCTGTCCCAGTACGCCTGCGCAAAAGCCACTTGTTGTGTGGCCATATACGGCGTGTTGCCGTAATAGGAATGCTGACTATGATAATTATAAGAAAACTGGGTGAGGATCCTTTCTTTTACCGGTAACTGGTACATGCCAATGAGCTCGGCCCGGCTGGTGTAAATGCTTTCTCCATAAATGCTGTCGCTGCCCCTGTAAGATTTGTTCCATCGCATATCGCCGCCCCAGCGGTCTTCGTACACGTACCTGGCTGCAAGACTGGCCAGTCGCTTTTCTTTCCTGTTAAAGCTCCATTTATTGAACAGGGAAAGCCGGTTCTGAAGGGTGAGGTCGGTGAAATTGTCGCCGTTGCGATCCACCCTGTTCCGGAAATTGAAATAATTCAGGCCAACGAGGCTGGTAGCCTTGCGGGTATTGATCTTAACGCCGGCATCTGCACTCCATTCCCCCCAGGTGGTGCCGAAAACATCGGCGCTTACCAGTGGTGCTTTTAAAGGATTTTTGGTGATCACGTTGATGATGCCTCCCATCGCTTCCGAACCATAGAGGGAGGAAGCCGGACCCTTTACCACTTCAATGCGTTCCACCATGCTATTGGGGATCCCGTTCAATCCGTAAACGGTGGAAAGCGCGCTGACGATGGGCATGCCATCGATCAGCACCATGGTATAGGGCCCCTCCATGCCATTGATATGGATGTCTCCGGTATTGCACACATTACAATTGAGCTGGGGCTTTACGCCATTGATCAGTCCAACTGCATCAAAGAGGCTGGGCGTGGGATTCTTTTTGAAGTAGGCGGGTGTGTACACTTCCACAGGAATGGGACTGGCCAGGCGGCTGGCTTCGCGCATGGTGCCGGTTACCACCACTTCATCCAGCGAAGCGGCGCCGGCCGGCGGGAGCGAAATAGGAAGCGTTGCGGGTGAACTGCTGTCTATAACAATGGTGGAAGTAACTGTTTCGTAGCCGGTATGGCTGATCTCGAGCGACCAGGTTCCTAGAGGCAGTTGCCGCAGGTGGAACAGGCCCGCGCTGTCTGTTGTGGCACCGGTTTGCAAACGGGGGATACGCACGGTTGCATGGGCAACCGGTTTGCCGTTCCTGCCGGATACACTGCCTTTCACCTCACCGGTCTGTGCAAAAGAAAGCAGCCCGGTGAGGATGCAGCCAATCAACAGGAAGGCGAACCTGGATATCATGAACGGAACTTTTTAATGAACTTATTATTTATACACGCAAAAATACAATGTTAGATTAATCTAACAAATATATTTTTCCTACCCTCTTTGTTGTTTCTAATTATCTTACAGCATGTTGTCTTTAACGGAAGAAAATTACCTGAAGGCTTTATACCGGCTTTCGCAGGAAAGCAAGGCCATAACAGTGTCGGACATAGCCGCACAGCTCGACATTAAGATGCCCACGGTGAATAGCATGATCAAAAAACTGGCCGGTAAAAAGCTGTTGAAATATGAAAAATACAAAGCCATTGAGCTGACGGATAAGGGAAAAAGGACTGCCCTGGCCGTATTACGCAAGCATCGGCTTACGGAACTGTTCCTCTCCAATGTGATGGGCCTGAAATGGGATGAGGTGCATGATATTGCAGAGCAGATCGAGCACATCCAATCGGAGTTGTTTTTCGACCGCATTGATGAAATGCTGGGGCACCCGCAATTTGACCCGCACGGCGAGCCCATCCCCGATTCCAACGGCAGGCTTCCGGTACACAAAACATTTCCACTTTCCGAAGCAGTCCCCAAAAAGAAATACAAGCTGGCCGGCGTAACCAATCACGAAGCTTCCTTCCTGCAGTACCTCGATTCCATCGGCGTCAATATCGGCAGCCATATCGAGGTCGTTCAACTGCTGGAATTCGATAAGTCCATGAGCGTATGCATCAATGAAAAAACCAAAACGATATTCAGCTATACCATCTGCAGGAACCTGCTGGTGATCTAATGGTATAGGAGAAAGCCTCCGGTTCAAAGCCAGCCATACATTCTGAAATTCGCGCATGCATTGTGGTAAAAACCACAGTTAAACCTGCATCTCGCAAGAAAATGTAAAGAAAGGGATCGTGATATCCGGTTTTTATTTTTCTTCGTGCGGATTAAACCTTACAACACCTATGAGAAAAAATCATTCTATCCAACGAAGCCTGTTGCTGTTGTTCACGTTTGTCGTTTTTACTGCTAACCTTACAGCCCAGGACAAATCACGGCACATCTTTATCGGAGCAGGTTATTCGCAGCACGGAACCGGCGATCTTACGGGTTATACCATAATCACCAGCCTGTCTTTTCCCCTTGGTAAAACATTCACTTTTCAACCGGGCATAGAAGCCAGTGGCAACAGCCGGGTTGGTGCACAAGGCTATCGCCTCGTCACATCCGGCCTCAACCTGAATACCAACCTGGGATGGAATATCATTGCCGGCCGGCGCCACCTTGTGGAGCTGATTGCCGGCCCTTTCCTGCGTCGCCAAACATCTTCCTATCCGGATAGCTATGGCGGTTTCCTCGATCAAAACGGCGAATGGCGCCAATTCTGGGAATTTACAGGAAAGCCTGTTACCTATTCATTGGGGTATTCCATCGCACCATCTTATCACTACAAATTCAACAACCGTTTTATGTTGGGGGGCCGCATCCTGTTTCAGAACGACACCGAAGCCGATGCGCTTTTGTCTTACCTGGTTTCTGCAGGCTTCACTTTATAAATCAGCGATTGCTAACAGCATACTCCGGGGAATGAAACGCATGCCACCTGGTTAAAAGATTAGTACGTCTCATGAAAAAAATCATCCGAGTCCTGTGGCTATTGGCGCTCTGTAAGGTCCCGCTTCTCCTGTTTGTTCAATCGTAAAAAAGATCATTCTTTCGGGCGTTGTTCGCGAAGCAGGCACCCAACAGGCCGCTGCCAATGCATCGGTGGCCCTCTACGGCCTTCCGTCCGGCGCATTCGCGGGCGGCGGCCTTAGCGATGCAGGGGGCGGTTTAAACTGAACGTCCGGCACGATAGCGTCTATGCGCTCGTGGTTTCTGCAGTAGGTTTCCGGCAGTCTGCCGATACCCTTCCGGCAGGCAGCCTGGAATTGGTCATTACCTTGCAACGGGATGTGCAGGCGCTCCGGGAAATCACCGTTACTGCCGGGAAAAGCACCTATACGGCCGACAAAAACGCCTATACCATATCTGCGAAAGACCCCCGACTGGCACCCAAAGCCCTGGAGCTGCTGAAAACAGTGCCCGCTCTGTTTGTGTCGAACGACAATACCGTTACACTGAACGGAAAGAAAAACATCCTGATCCTCCTGGATGGCAAACCGATTGCTTCCGCCAATATGCTGGCAACGATTCCTTCCGACATGATCCGCAAAGTGGAAGTGATCGCCAACCCATCCGCCCAATACGATGGTGAAGCCATTGAAGGGGGTAATCGCACATCCAATTGCTTTTTGACAGCATTTCCGACAATATTCCTTTTATGAAAATCAGTTCTTTATATGGAAGACACTTCTTCCTATAGGCTCCGAAATTCCGTTAAGGTTTTACCTTCCTGGGAATGAAACGTGCGCCGTAAGTTGTTATAAAATCCAAAGCCGCATCGATGGGCAACTTCAGAAAATCTACAATCGGGCTCTTCAGCAATAATAACCTTCGCGCCTTTAACGCGTTCATAAAGCAAATAATGGTAAGGAGTCATTCCAAATATCTTTTTGAATTTTTCTTTAAGGTAGGTAATGTTCATGTAAGCCTGTTTGGCCCACTGCTGTAGGTGCATCTTCTCTGCATATCGCTTTTTGATTTCCTCCCGGATTGAATACAGGCTTTCAACCTGCTCTTTAGAAATGTCTCTATTTTTTTCCTTTTTTGAAATAAACGATTCAATAACCATTCGGCACAAGGCTTCAACGGTCTTATTCCTACGTCCAGAACTTCACACACTTGTCCGGATTTTAACCTGTATGCGACTTCACCGGGGTTGATACATGAAAAATAACATTGTCCCTGTAACAGGGTTACAGCATGTCTGCCTACAACATGCCGGATATGTTTGCCAAGCATCACCCGGAATCCCAACCAGGTGTTATCCCGGCGGATTTGAAGAAAGGCATCTTCACCAGGCGGTTAACCGATTCAACATACTCAGAACCCGGAATGTATTGTGTGGGTCGCAATCCGGATTTAGGATCGTGCGGCAGGAATTCAATCTTTCCATGGTTGCGTTCAGAAATGGTAAGCATGGCCTGAGGTTTATTCTGCACAGGATGATCATCACGAATAGTGCCGCGATTACCTTCTGACTTTGTAAGATCAACTGCTGGCATCCGCCCCTTTAGGCAATTCTAATTTACATAAACGAAAGATTGCGGGGGGGTGAGATGGTAGTCCTTCTTAATGCACTGGGCGTTTTTGAATTTCTTTAGATTTTTGATCTTTATAGCGAACCCCTGCTTTTTACCCTCAAAATAAGTAGCAAAATAATCGTACGTAATGCCAGCGTGCGACTGGGTAATCTTCCATAGCGTTTCAATGTCTTGACAAACAATCTCTTCAATCTCGAACTCGCCAATCACCTTTTGGACAGGTGCAGAGGCATACACAAGAACGGTTTTCACCGACCTATCCTTAAAGATGACGCGTCTGAATTCGAACTTCTTTTCCCCGCTGAATATCTTATCAACGAATTCGGGTTTAATGGATAATAAGACCTTCATTGCCATTGGATTCCTTTACGAGCAAATGTAACTGGTTTAGCGAGATTTTCGAAAACCCTCGGGGTACATCGTCGTAACCCGCGATGATTCCCAGATCGACCAATCTTTCCAGGTTGGGCCGCCGTGGCAGCGAATAAGCATATAGAAACTCCACAACGAAAGGCCTTATGGTCGAATATCGATCCCAAAACGCCCTGATCTCTTCGGGCTTAAAGAAGGTCCTGTTCTTGCATATCGCGATAAGCTCTTCCGCTGACTGAATATTATTGTATACGCTCTCCACGATCCCTAGCGTAGTAGCCACCCCTTTGTATTTCCCTCCGGTCCGGTAAAAAACGATGATGTCCCCGGACCTTAGCCCTCTCTCGCGGGAGTGTGAAATATAGACCTTGCTTAACGCGTTCAGGTACGGTTCATTATCCCTATAGTCGTCTGGCGATTCAGTGTTAAGGATCGAATCCGGCAGCAATTTGGTGTGATAATCCGGATAAATCGGAACGATGAAGATATTCCCCTGGTCGGACATATACGGAAAAGTAAGTTTGGGGTGGATACGGTCAGTAGCCGGCCGGAACAAGCGAGTGTACACCAATTCATTTCCTGTCCGTGTCGCTTTCGATCCGTACCGCCGGAATCCCCATTCTTCCAATAACTCTATAAGTCGGAGTTGCTCCGGCGTATGGTCAAAGAGCGTGACATATATCTCGTCCACCTTATTGATCAGGGCGTTATCAAACACGATCTTGAGGAAACGCTCACCTATCCGATATCCATTCAGCCCTACTTTTAGGGTGCCAATCTTTAGCCGCTTCTCCGGTGGTAGCCCAGGTGTAATATCAGCGTAGTTCTCCTCTGCATCTTCTATTTTAACATACAGGAATCCCACCAGGTGATTGCCCGAATAACAGACATAGGCAATCTCATCCGCCTTACGTTGGAACCACCTGTCGAACTCATAGTAGTCATCCCGGAATGAGTCAAAGAAAGGATTGGCAACGTCAATGTTTCCAAAGTAGACCTTTTGAACAGCCAAAACCTTGTAATTGACTAGATCGGGGTGCTCTGCTGCCGCCTTCTCCACAAAATGAGAGATCGTGAAAACCCGGTCTGAGCATCCGATTGTAGCTGCTTTCCGGTGAATGTTCCGGTCCTCCGTGATGAAAATGTCAACCCGGTCCTGGACCACCTCGTTCAATAACAAGGAATCATTCCTATCATTTAAAGTCTTGTCGGCATTGTCCAGGAAGTGCTGGATCAGCGGTGACACCGGCGCCGTCGTCTTTAATTCATGGTAAGCTTCCAGCTTAATCCCCATCGATCGAACAGTATCGGCGTTAACATGGCTGCGTAGTTCGGCAGCGGTGATCGAATGGATACATTTGGTGTACTTCAACTGGTCGAGCCATTTAAAGAGTTGGCCAATTGCCAGGTGCGAAGTTTTATAAGCCTCCCTGTGAATAATCACATTTGTGTCTAATAGTACTTTCATGGCGACGAATCATTTATTGATTTCAAAGACAGCAACCAGATTATCACCACAGCAAGTATACACAAAGGCAAATAAAATACTAAAATCAACAACCAGAAAGAGTGAAAACACCTGATTTCCAATCGCCAACTGTTTATCTACAACCCCCTGATCTTTAGCGGGGAAATGCCGTTGAATTTTTTAAAGGCGGCACTGAAATTAGATACATTCTGGTACCCCAACAGATTTCCGATCTGTTGTATGGAGAGATCAGTATTCAATAAATATCTCCGGGCTTCATTCATCCGTATTTGCTGCAGGTACCCGAATATCGTGTTACCAAAGGCGTCCTTAAACCCTTCCTTCAATTTTGTCTGATTGATGCCAACCTCTTTGGCCAGCTCCAGGATGGTCAAAGGCTTTTCCAGGTTTTCTTTGATGAGGAAGGCTGCATGGTGAATTTTGTCCCGGTCAGACTTGCTTAACCTGATACGAGGCTGGTTACTCATTCCCTCGTACAGCAGCGCTATTAATTCATACACCTTAGATTCCAAATAAATCCTGCGTGTAAAGCCCTCGAATGTACAGCTTCGAATATCCCGGATCGTTCTTATTATATCTCCATATACAGCTACGCCGCCATTTGTCAGAACGCCGCTTTTCCCTAAGTGAATATTGTTAATGAATGCGTCCAATAGCGCAGACTCCCCCGCATATTTATTCAGAAACGCCAGCGGGATATGCACATCAAAGGTCTGATACATTGCGTTTTTCTGAAACTGTATATCAGCATGGTTATCCTCAGCAGCCAGGAACGCAATATTCCCGGACGATGCTTTGGTAACATGGCGCCTGGCCTGGTTTGTAAAATGAATATCGGTATTGGACAGGTTAAGCTGAATTTCCAGCAATGACCCTTCGCCTTTGCCAAAAAGGCTGACATCATCCGTCATCTTATACTTCGACTGAAGTATGAACAAACCTTCCCGGAGATGCTGCTGTTCAAAGCTGATATCTCCTTTTGGGGTTCTGAAAAGCATTTTGTTCTCACCCGCAGATGGCGAAAGAAAATCACCAAAATCGGTCGCTAACAGTTTGTATCCCATAATGATGCTTCCAAATTCATAATAAACATTTCCATATTCATAATAAATGTTCCAACATTCGTAAACAACCACCTGGCTTGCCCAGCAACCTTTGCAGGCTGAAAACGACATGAAACTTTCCGATCAAAAATACACCCAAAAAAGGCCGGCCGGCAAAGCGGCGACCGATAGACAATTTAGTATATAGACAAAAATAATATACACAAACAGAAAGCCCGGTGACTAAATTATTATTCCTATCCGTTTTAACGATCTTTTCATTACCTGCAACCGCCTGCCTGGTACATCTGTCGGTCGTGAATGAAAAAGATAGCGCCCTGGAAGGTATAGCGGTGAAAAATAAGGCTGCCCTCCTTTTTGGCTATACCGATGCACAAGGGAACATAACGCTGGAGCTTGAGAATGGTAAACAAACCCTGCTGCTGTACAAATACGGAAAACAAATACTGGATACAACGATCGTTGTACACTGTAGTGATAACAGCCGCTTCACATTTGTAATACGGGAAGAATGGAACAGCCAGGCCCAACTGGATGAAGTAACGGTGTATTCCAAAACCAAAAAGCAATTGCTGGACCTATCGCCGTTTTCTGTTCAGGCGATAGACCTGCAAACAGCATACAACAAAGGCGGCGATGTAAGCGAAGTGCTGAACAGGGCATCCGGCGTAAAACTGCGCACCGATGGAAATATAGGCGGTACTGTTCAGGTGAACCTGGGAGGATTGCAGGGAAAGGCTGTGCGCATTTTCAAAGACGGGATACCGGTTGAGTTATTCGGCCACGGGTTTAGCCTCGGTACCATCCCTTTGAACATGCTGGAGCGGGTGGAAGTGTATAAGGGGGCGATGCCATTGTACCTGGCTTCGGACGCGCTTGGCGGAGGCATCAATTTAGTATCGCGCCAGGAACCGGAAAAAACGCTGGAGCTATCTTACGAAATAGCTTCTTTTAATACACACCGGGCCACCGTGTACGGATTGTGGCACAACAAAAACCGGAAGTGGTATATCGGCACCAGCAGCTCCTTTAATTATTCCGACAACGATTACAAGGTGAATGTTCCTGTGTATGCACCGGGAACAGGCGTACCGGAGTATAAAAACCTCAGGCGGTTTCACGATGCCGTACGAACCTATTATGTTGAGGCCTTTGCAGGCGTTCAAAACAGAAAATGGGTGGATGATCTGCGCCTCACGCTCATCAGGTCGTCTTTTTACAAAGAGATACAGCACGACGGTATCATGGACAAAGTGTATGGAGAGCCATTTTCCAAAGAACAAAACTATACAGGCCTGATCAACTATAAAAAAGGCTTCCTGAAAAACCGGCTGAAAGTGAACCTTCTGGGAACCTACAGCTTCTTCGATACAAAGTTCATAGATACAGCAACGGTACGATACGGGTGGGACGGATCCTTGATCGGCAGCAACCTCCGGCCGGGAGAGATTAACCTCGGAAACAACCAGCAACTGGACTATCAGTTTTTCTCTTCCCGGCTGAACGTTTCGTACCGGATTAACAATAGGCATACCATTGATTTCAGTGAGCTGTATTACCAGCAAAACAGGAAAGGAAGCGATCCCCTTGGAGCCATTACCGCTGTTGAAAAAACGGATGTGCTGACCGAGCCCGCCGTATACCGCAAAAACATTATGGGCCTCGGATTGCGCTCATTATGGCTGAATAACAGTGTGGAAAGCATCCTTGCATTGAAGCATTATTACTACTCAACCGAAGGCTATACAACAGACAACTTCGGACTGGGTTGGCGCTCTGCTGTTTCCAACAGTCAACCCGGTTACCTGGCAGGCCTGCGATGGAACGACGAACGTTTTATGGCCAAGCTGTCTTATGAGTATGCAAACAGGTTGCCGGATGAGAATGAAATTTTTGGAGATGGCCTGATGACCAAAGAAAACATGAGTCTCAAACCGGAGAAAAGTCATAATGTCAACCTGAACGGGCAATATACGCTGCAGGCAGACCATCATAACCTGACCCTGTCTGCCGGATTGTTTTACCGGAAAGTAAAGGATATCATTTTCCTTCAACTGGATATACCGTTCAACAGGTATATCAATTATGAACGGTCTGAAGTGAAAGGATTTGAGCTGGAAGCGAATTATACGTCGCATAAATTATTCGACGCCGGCTTTAACCTTACCTACCAGGATATCCGCAGGGTAGACGTAGAATCTATATTCGCTTTCCTGGAAGGGTCGCGCATTCCCAATGTACCTTTCCTGTTCGGCAATACCTGGCTGCGAAAAGAGTTCAGCAGCCTCTTATCAAAAAACGACCGCATAGAGCTTACCTGGAACGGGCAATACACCCACCGCTTTTTCCTGTACGCCATCCCCCGGTCGCAGGAGCCGCCTTTATTTGGAAAGAATGAGAAAGTGCAGACCTCCATGATCATTCCCAATGACAGCAGGCTGGGCCAGTTTTCACACAATATTGGCGTGTACTATCATTTCTCCAACAAGAAGCTGTCCATAGCCGCCGAATGCAAAAACCTGGGCAATGTAAGGCTGTACGACAATTTCAATATTCAAAAACCAGGACGATCGTACCATTTAAAATTTGTTTATCAATTCTTAAATAAAAATAAAAAATAGCATGAAAAGAAGAAGTTTATTACGTTCACTGGTTGCAGGTATTTCCGGTCTGATGATCCTGGCATCCTGCAGCAAAGACAATGACAGCCCCACTCCCACCCCACCGGAGGAAAACAACGAGTTTCCCGCTAATGAAACATGGGTTGTTTACGCTGCCACAAGCGGATGGAGCGGCGGTATCTACACGTTAAAAGACAACAAAGCCAGGGAGGTCAATCTTGCCAATTTGCCCTTCTTTCAATTAAGCAGCGTGCTGGGAGGAAGAACCCTGGACAAAACCCTGTATAAAGTAAACAGCGCTTCCAACGCGCAGGGCATTTTAAGGATGACCCTGGACGCTTCCAACAAGGTAGTGGAAGATAAATTCCTGCCTTCCCTTTCCACAAAATACATATCCAACTACCTGGTGGCCAGCCCCACGGAAGGCTATTACTGGGATGATGTGCGTGGCGGACTGAAGCTGCAGACATTCAATCCAACCACCATGGAACGCACCGGTGAAATTGATTTCAGCTCATTGTCTGAAGGATATCAGGATGAGTCAGCAGGGCAACTGATCATTGCAAAGCGCGATGACAAGCTGTATGTAGATCTGCTGCTGGGCACTTTGGAAACCGGCAACTGGCAGGTAACTCCCAACAAAAAAGAAGTTGCTATTGCAGTGTATGATCTTACAAAGAAAGAAATTGTAGGCGTAACAAAATTTGAAGGCACCACCCATTTGGGCGTATTCATTGACCATGTTTTGTGGAGCCTGGATGAAGTAACGCAGGATCTTTACTTTGTGGCTGTGGGTGATATGAAAGTTCAGGACGCCAATTACTCTTCTAAAATATTACGCATCAAAAAAGGAGAAACCACGTTTGACAAGGATTTTTCAATTGATATCAAAGATTTCCAGTTCAAGGCCGAGTTCAACAGGCTGTTTGCTTACAACGGCAAGATATACACCACTATTCCCTCCCGCGCTACATCTTACTACGGAGGCGGTGAGCATGGTGTAAAATACAGAGATGATATCTGGTTCTGGACTGAAATCGATGCGACTACAAAAGTGGCGCGTCGCCTGAACATGCCGGCAGACAGTTTCTACGGTACACAAAACCCATTCCACCACAATGGTGAGATCTATTTCATTTCCAACAATACAAAGGAAAAATTCTTTGGTGTTAATCAATACAACCCTGAAACCGGCGTTGTAAAAGAAACTTTCCGCCTCGTAGAGAGCGGGCGCCTGAACGGATTCAATATCATTGTAGATTGATTTCTTACCATTCAAGAAATACCTGCTCGTGTTATGCGAACAGGTATTTCAATTATACTTACCAATCATGAGAATAATTTCTTTAGCGCTATCCCTTGTGATCACACTGGCTTCCTCCTCCGTATTTGCACATGCCATCTGGATAGAATCTTCGCCAACGGGATCCAGGGGTAAACAACAAATCGTCCGGGTGTACTATGGAGAATACGAACATGCACAAATAGAAAAAACAACAGGCTGGTATTCGGATTTGAATACGCTGGAGCTTTACCTGGTTCAGCCGGACCAGTCACGCGTCAAATTATCGCTTACCGATAAAGGAGAATGGCTGGAAGCGTCTTTTACGCCTGCAACGGAAGGCGCCTATACCATCTACACCAGTCATATTGCGAAAGACCTCTGGGAGGAAAAAAGATTCCAGTTCAGTTCTTCTGTTGTGGTACAGGTTGGCAAAAACCAAAACCCGGCGGCAGCTATAGCAGCGTATCGTTTGTATACAACAGACCGGCAGTATACCAGGGGCAAAAACGTAAGCGTTGCGCTGAGCAAACAAGGAAGCCCTTTGACTGATAAGGAAATCACCATCATGGCGCCACAGGGATGGGTTAAAAAACTCAAGACCGATGCGCAGGGAAGTCTGCACTTTACCGCGGACCTTGCCGGGATCTACGTTATTGAATTCGGCCAGAACGAAGAAGAAACCGGCAACTGGAAGGGCAATCCCTACAAAGAAACATGGCAGACGGTTACGACAAGTATCGTCGTCAGATAGATCAGGCGCTAAAAATAACAAGCGGTGTTCAGTACTATTTTGCGAAGTGCTTGAATTAAAATCTCCAACGGAAAACAGTGACTATATTGATGTTGTAAAGTGTAAAATTTAAGAGTTGATCTGATAGATTGAGGTAAATTTAAGTTACCACACTTCAATTCAAAACCCAAAATGTCAGATCAACTCTTAACTTCTACAACAAATATCTCCTGATTTTTCCTTAAGAAAAGCCGTAATAACAGATTTCCGGCTTTTAAAATTTAATGGCTTCGGATCAACCGTTACAATCAGGCGAGCTTACGCAACAATAAGTTCTTCCCTCATCATCAACGCAGTATCTACAACAACCATTTGCTTGACCCGCAGCTTTTAAGCCTGTTGAATCAATTGCATAAATTTTGTTCATACCTGGATACTTAGCAAATACTTTACCGAGTTCTTGAAGAAATTCAGTGTGAGCCGACGGAGCTGGAATTTTTAGATCTTGCATTTGTGTAAGGTTTAAAGGTGAGTACGCTAATACGTATAATCTAAAGTAAGATAATTTTTTATATAAATACGAAATGCTTCAATTGTCATTTTTATAGCTCATTTTTTTGCGAACCTCACCATTGCAAAACACCTTTCTTTCAACCAAAACCTTACTCTCATATAGTAGACATGTGAATGATGCGCAAACCGGAATTTCTTGAGGGCTGCCTATTATTCAATACACAAGCTGCTTTCATGTAATTATCAGCACCTACAATAACTTAGGCAACAAGAAAAAGCAAAAGAAAGGGAAAAAAACAACACGTGTTTTGTTTAAAGCAATTTTAACTGAGCTCATTACTTTCCAATTTTGGTTACTACTTCTGTTATTTCGGTGGCTGTTATTATATCGTTGTGTACCATATTGCATCGTTGTGTACGATAATTTCGCCAACTAGTATCCTAAAGACCAGCAATTCCAAAATAGTATCCAAATTAGCAGCTGATAAATGGCAACTAACGGCAAGAAAAAGCATAGAAAAGAAAAAGAAAGCAAATTTTAAACCCGTTATTTACGCATAAAGCGGCGATTTTAAAGGGTATGGTCACTTCCCGATACAAAACTTACTGAAAATATAATCCAGCAAATCCTCGTTGCTCACTTCGCCGGTGATCTCACCAATAAAATGCAACGCCCGCCGGATGTCGAGGGCCAGCAGGTCGCCGGGAAGGCGGGCGTCGAGCGCCTGGCGCACGTCCTGCAGTGCAGACAGGATCTGGCGCAGGGAATGATAGTGACGCGCATTGGTCACGATGGTGTCTTCCGTGCTCACTTTTCCCTGGAGCACCATATCCACCAGCCTTTCGCGCAGGGGCTCCAGGTGCAGACCGGTTTTGGCGCTGATGAACAATACCGGTGCCGCCGGAGCATAACGGTCACGCATAGCTGCTTCTTCACCGCGGTCCGTCTGGTTGCCCACCAGGAGGTAGCGGGCGCCCGATTCGTCCAGCGCCGATTTCTGCGCCAGCAGGTCCTGCACCGGCAGCGTATTCGCATCAAACAGATACAGCACCACATCGGCTGCGCGCATCTTTTCCAGGCTCCGCTCAATGCCAATGCTCTCGATCACATCCTGGCTGTGCTCGCGGATACCGGCCGTATCGATGAACCGGAACAGTATGCCGTCCACATTCAGCACTTCTTCGATGGTGTCGCGCGTGGTGCCGGCAATTTCACTCACAATGGCACGCTCCTCGTGCAAAAATGCATTCAACAGCGTGCTCTTGCCGGCATTGGGCTTTCCCACAATGGCCACGCTTACGCCGTTCCGGATGGCGTTCCCCAGACGGAATGATTCTGCCAGTTTTGACGTGCCCTCGATGGCCTCTGTTACAAGGTGGTAGAGCTGCGAGCGATCGGCAAACTCCACATCCTCCTGCGAAAAATCGAGCTCCAATTCTATCAGCGCGCTGAAACTGATGAGCTGCTCACGCAACAGTTTAAGATCGGTGCTGAAACCGCCCCTGATATTGTGCAGGGCATTTTTTTGTGCCGCGGCAGAATTGGAAGCGATCAGGTCGGCCACAGCTTCTGCCTGGGTAAGGTCCATGCGTCCGTTCAGAAAAGCGCGTTGTGTAAATTCACCCGCTTTCGCCAGTCGTGCACCGTTGCGGAGAAATGCATCGATCAACTGCTGCAACACATAGGGCGAGCCATGACCGCTTACTTCCACCACATCTTCACCCGTATAGGAGCGCGGCCCGCGGAACAGGGTCACCACTACTTCATCAATGGCCTGCCCACCCTCCTTGATCAACCCTACGTGCACGGTATGGCTCTGCTGCTCCCGCAGGTCCTTCGATGGAAACAATCCGTTTACGATCTCAACGGCACGGGGTCCGCTGAGGCGGATCACGCCGATAGCGCTCACCCCCGGCGCCGTGGCCAGGGCTACGATGGTATCATCCCATTGGGTCTGGTTGTACTTCATGGATAGCCGCAAAAATAACTCATCCCGCTCTTTTCTTCAGCGGATCAGCCATACCACGCCTTTCTTCCGCTCTGGCGGAGATCCCAACACCTGTGCCGACAGTTCCCATACGTACATGCCCGGAGGCTGGTCGCGCCCGCCAAACTGCCCATTCCAACCCTGTTGCGGGTCGGTGGTAAAAAATACTTCCTGCCCCAACCGGTTGTACACTTTGAAATAGGCAAAGGACTGAAGTCCATCTACCCGGGGCCGCAGCCGGTCGTTGGCGCCATCGCCATTGGGCGTAAACGCATTGGGCACATAGATACCGGTTTGACCCACCACTCTCACCCACAGGGAATCGCGGGCGGTGCAACCATTGGAGGCAATCGCTTCCACCAGGTACCGTTGGTCCTGCTGCGGCTGCGCAACCGGGTTGGCGCGGAAGGGATCGTCCAGTCCGGCCGGCGGCGACCAGTGCCAGGAGCTGATTCCAATGCCCTGCGGATCCGTTGCCTGCAATTGAACTTTATCTCCTTTCCTGATCAAAGTATCTTTTCCTGCATCTATCGCTAACGTATACACGTAAATGGTAACCGCATCGGAAGAAGGGCAGGATCCATCGGTTATGGTCAGCAGGTAGGTGGTAGTGGTATCGGGACTAAACAGCGGGCTGGCGCTGGTGGCATCGTCCAGCCCGGTGGCCGGCGACCATTGGAACTGCCCGTTTCCCCGGATGCCGTTCAGCCTTACCGAAGCGCCTTTACAGATGGCCGTATCATTTCCCGCAGAAGCCGGCAAACCACTGCTGCCTTCGCTTACAAGCGTTATCACCGCAACCGCTTCCAACCCGGTGGCGTCGGCCGCCATCACCGTATATACGCCTTCGCCCAGGCCGGAAAAAACGGGATCGTCCTGGGGCGGGCGCCTTCCTTCGAGCCAATAACGATAGGGTGGCACGCCGCGATTGGCCATCACCGTTATAGAGCCTGTTTGACTTCCGCATACAGGTTGCTGCACAACAGTGTTGATGCTGAAATTGCAGGATGATTCCACCTGCAGGCCATAGGTGGCAGTGGACCCTGCTGCATCGCGCACCGCCAGCAGGTGCAATCCCGGCGCCAGGTTCCGGAATGCATCCACCGCTTCAAAAGCAGCACCGTCCAGCGAAAAGAGGTAGGGCGGCTCCCCGCCGGCGCCCTGCAATCCCAATACGGCGCCATCCTCCCCACAGGCCGGCGTTACAACGCCCGGGAGCAGGCGCACCGGGCAGGCCTGTACTAAGGAATCGCGCCATTCACTGGTGCATCCCACCGCGTCTCTTACCAGCAGGCGGTACTGGCCGGCATACAATCCCTCCCACTGAAGGCCTTCGCGCCATTGCAGGGAATCCAGGCTCACGCTGAAAGGCGGGTGATCGCCGGAAACCCGCAATGTTATGCTGCCATCTGCCCCGTTGCAGGCAGGTTCCTGCTTTTCCACTCCTTCAATGCGCGGCGGCCAGTTGTTGTTCGGAACCAGTATGGTGCGGCTTTGCAGCAACCCGCCTGCGTCTTTCGCACTGATGGTATAGTAACCGGGGCGCAGGTTCTTAAACTCGTTCGCACTGCTGTACCCGCGGTTGTTGATGGCATAGAGATAGGGCGCCGTTCCGCCACTGCCCTGGGCAATAAAACTTCCGTTCGGCCGCTCGCAGGTGCTGGGCGTAATGGTGACGTCGATGGCAAAAGAAGGCTGTGCAACTGCAGGAAAAGCGACCCACAGAAAGACTGGCAGGAAAAGAGCGGTTATGAATGGCGACTGCGCCATACGTCAAAGGATTGCTGATGAAAGGTACAAATTGCCGGGTGCTTTTAGCGGCTGGCTATTATATTTACAAGCATGAAACCCACCCCTCTTTTTTTGCTTTTCTGCAGTTTTTTTATGGGTCTCGCCGCTACAGCCCAGGAGCTTTCCGAGCTGGATGCCATCCGCCTGGCGCGCCTGCCGCTTCATTGCATCGTAACGGAGTATCCGAATAAAACTTCACACGTGGCCGATGGCCCGGAAGATGCGCGGCTCACCCCGCGGGAATTGCATCCTGCTTTTTATGGCTGCCTCGACTGGCACAGTTCCGTGCACGGGCACTGGCTGCTGGTGAAGCTGCTGAAAAAATATCCCGATAACCCGCTGCGCGAAGGCATCATCCGGGTGCTGGACAGCAGCTTCCAGCCCAACCGCATCGCCGCGGAAAAAGACTATTTCACCCGATATAAAAACACCCGCAGTTATGAACGTACGTATGGGTGGGCCTGGTTGCTGAAACTGGACCAGGAACTCTATACCTGGCAGGATCCCCTGGCGCGGCGCTGGCGGGCAGCGCTCCAGCCGCTCACCGACGAAATAGAAACCCTCTGGAAGGCCTTCCTGCCCAAGCAAACCTATCCCAACCGTACAGGCGTTCATCCAAATACGGCTTTTGGGATGGTGTTTGCCCTCGACTGGGCCCGCACGGTGGGCGATACCAGCTTCGCCCGTACCCTGGAAGAAAAAGCAAAACTCCATTATGGGCAGAAAGGGGCAGCGCCTGCCTGGCTGGAGCCCGATGGCACCGATTTCCTCAGTCCCAGCCTCGAAGTGGCCGACCTTATGCGGCGTGTGCTTTCACCTGCCGCCTTCCTCTCCTGGCTGAACGCCTACTACGACGCCCGCGGCCTCAACCGGATCTGCCAGCTCCCGGAGATCAGCGACCGCAGCGATATGCTGATCGTTCACCTCGACGGCCTGGCCCTGAGCCGCGCCTGGTGCATGAAGGGGATCGCCAGCCAGTTGCCGGCCGGGCATCCGCTCAAAAAACGGTTCACGGATACGGCACGGAGCTTCCTGGAAAAAACGCTGCCGCATGTGACTTCGGGCAATTACGGGGGAGACCATTGGCTGGCGAGCTTTGCGTTTTACGCCATGGAGTGAGCTGGTTTGGGGTTTGGAGTTTGTGGTTTGGGGTTGGCGCCGGTGAATGGCCGCACAAGCCTGATAATGCCGGTATGCACCCAAGGAGTAACAACGGTATGCGTACCGGCACGAACGGTAGTGATAATAACAGGAACCGCTTTAAAACCGGCCAGCCTTATCTGAAAACCGGTCGTTCGTGCCGCCCAGGGTTTGCCGTTCCTGCCTTTTTCACCGCTCATTCTGTAGTGTTTGACCGCTGTTTCACCGCTCCGGCTGTACTGTTTTTGTACTCGCGCACCAGTGTTTTGCTACTGTTTTATGCGTGATGATGTGGTGATGATGGCTTCACCATGGCTTCTTCCTGTAGTGCTGCGGCCCAATCCCAAACCACAAACTACAGACCACAAACACAGATAGCAAACGCAGCGCCAAACACCCCTCCATTTCTCCCTTTGGGACGTTTGTTCCTAAACCCTGGGACGTTTGCTTACTAATTGTGGGGTGGAATCGGCATTTGTTGCTTTACCCTTGCTTTAACCCTGTATCAAATTCGCTGGAACCCTTGATTTTACCGGATTCCTTACAACCCTGAAGCAAGGATGAGGCTGGTTTGGAGTTTGTGGTCTGTAGTTTGGAGTTGGGCGTGGAAAATATTTTCAACTGGTTTTCTGTGCACGCCGGAGCCCAAACCACAAACTCCCAAACCACAAACCCCAAACCCCAAACCCCCAACAAAAAAGCCGCCCGGACCCGGGCGGCTTTTTTGTTGGAAAGTTTCGTTTATTCAGTTTCAAGACGGAAGGTGATCGGCTGCTTTTTATAGCTCTTCACCTGGCGGCCGTTCTGTACGGCAGGCGTCCATTTACCGGACTTCTTGATTACCCTTACTGCTTCATCGCGCAGCTCCTTGGGACCACTGATCGCTTCCACATCGCTCACATTTCCTTCCTTGTCCACAATGAACTGTACCACAATGGTACCCTGGATCTCGTTGTCAATAGCGTCCTGGGGATAACGCAGGTTCTTGTTCAGGTAACGCTGCCAGGCACTGGAACCACCGGGGTATTCCGACTCGATCTCCACCTTGGTAAAGGTTTTGTCCCAGTCTTCTTCCACTTTTTTGGGGGCTTCCACCACTCCTTTTCCTTCGTCAGAAGCAGGGGGCGCTACGATGCCCTCGTCCTTCAGACCTTCCTGGTTGATGGTACCGATCTTGGTATCTTCCAGTTTTTCCACTTCGGGGGGTTTCTCGTCTTCCTTCACCTCTTCATCCTTCACGATCTTGGGAGGCGTGAACTTGGCCATCTCCACTTTCGGAGGCTCGGGTTTGGGAGGTGGTGGCGGTGGAGGCGGCTCAGGCTGCTCCTGCTTTTTGATCTCTTCCAGCTGCATGTCCTTTACCACGATCTCCTGTGCTTTTTCCTTTTTGCCAAGGTTATTGGCAAGCAGGCTTCCCAGGAAGACCAAGAGCAGGATGGCTGCAGTGGCGATCAATGCCATCGTCATGCGCTTGTTGTAGGTCTTGCGCAGTTCATAGGCACCATATGCCTTGTTCCGGCCATCAAAAATGATGTCCAGCACATCAGCAGATAATATTTTACTTGTTTCCATTGTCCTGGTTTTAGAATAAGATGCTTCTCATACAAAATTCCATAAGCTGGGTCCGGATGAACCCCAGTTACTGCGCGGCCGGGGCTGCTCCCTGGGAAACACCAATCATCTGGTCTTCCACGGGTGAAATATCCACCAGCGCATAGCGCTTCACTTCATTAATGGACATTTCGTCGAGCATATCCACCACGTTTTTGTAGGTGCTCTCCTTATTCGGTTTTATCACCACCATGAAATCCTTTTCGCTGGTGGATCTTTTCTTATTGATGATGATATCCCTGATCTCCTTGAAGCCGGTGCTCTTGAAATTAGAGCCGTCGGGCAGGAGCTCCCCTTCGTAGTAAAAAACGTTGTCGTTCTTTCCCAACATAATGGTCAGGGCGCCTGACGCTTTCAGTTTGTTTTGCTCTTCGGGCTTCTCCGTATCCTTGGGCAGGAACAACCGCAGGGCGGTCGGCTGGCTCATGGTAGTGGTGAAGATGAAGAACGTGATCAGCAGAAAGCCAAGGTCCACCATCGGGGTGAGGTCCACACGGGTGGACAGCTTCTTCCCTTTTTTGACGCCGGGGCCTTTTTTATGTCCGCCACCCGACGAGGTATCCATTTCTGCCATGGTAAACTATTTTTCTTGTTATACAATTATTCCTGTGATCCGCCGCCTACAGCCCGCTTCATATTCGAGTTGTACAGGTCGGTTCCGGGAGGCACGCCCTCCGGGTTGGTAATCATCCCGAATTTCATCAGGTCGTTTTTCTTGAACGCATCCGTAACCCCCTTGAAAGTAGGGTATTTGGAAGCATTATCGCCCTTTACCAGGAGATTCATTTTTTTACCCTGGAAGGCAGTGGCAACCGCCCGCATCCAATCCACCAGCTCATTGTTGGTAGAATCGGTTACGGGAATGCCGGGGGAGCTGACTTTGGGCCAGTTCTCCGTGGGCTGCTGCAGGTAAGACCGCAACTGGTTGAAGGGAACTCCCACAAAGGGGCCAACTTTGAAATTCTTCATCTCCGCTTCGCTCAGACCCAGGTTGCGAATGCTGTTCAGTGCTTCTATGATCTCGCGTTTGGGTGCATCGTCGGAAAAAGAAAGGAACACCTTTCCATCCTTATCGATGGTCACCATGGCCACGTCTTTCTGCTCCGCCACCTTGGAAGCCACCGAGCTGGGGGTAACCACGGCCAGTGTTTCCGAAGGCTTGAACTTGGTTGTCAGGATAAAAAAGGACAACAGCAGGAAAGCCACGTCGCACATCGCGGTCATATCGATCGTCGTACTCTTACGGGGGAGTTTAACTTTTGGCATGACTTATTATTAATCTGTTTCAATATAGATTCCAAAACCACAGTTTTCCATAAACCCAGGAAAACTGCCACCGCCCGGCTCTTATTTATAGAGGGAAGCGAAGCTTTGGGTCAGGGTGAAACCGGATTCGTCGATACCGTAAGTAATGCCGTCGATCTTGGTGGTAAATACGTTGTACATGATGATGGCCACCGCAGAAGTACCGATACCCAGGGCCGTATTGTACAGGGCCTCGGAGATACCTTTTGACAGTTCGCGGGCAGCATCACCACCACCTTCGTCACCGAGTTTGGAGAAGGAACGGATCATTCCCATTACCGTACCGAGCAGACCGAGCAGGGTAGCTACGGAAGCGATGGTAGAAAGGAATACCAGGTTCTTTTCCAGCATGGGCAGTTCGAGGGAAGTAGCTTCTTCCACTTCTTTCTGAATGGACAGCACTTTCTGTTCTGTGTCCAGTTCAGTTTCAGTGATCATTTCTTTATACTTGCGCAGGCCTGCTTTCATTACATTGCCTACAGAACCTTTCTGCTTGTCGCACTCAGCCAGGGCTGCATCCACGTTCTTGTTGGCCAGGTGATACTGCACCTTGCGGATAAATTCGTCGTTATTACCTGTTCCGCCTGCCTTGGCGATGGTCATGAAACGCTCGATCACAAACACCAGTACGGTGAGGAAACAGGCAATCAGCACGGGTACAATGATACCACCGTCGTACATTTTATTGAAAGCGCCTTTGGGGCCTTCGTGTTTGGGCCAAAATCCACCATTGGGATCAGGGTTAGTAAAGCCACTATCTGCACCGGCTACAAACCTCCAAATAATATAACCTGCGATCACGCAAATCACGGGAGCGATCCAGGAAATTGCATTGCTTCTCTTTTTTGCATGAACAGAAGTTGCTGCCTTAGCCGTTGCAGTAGGTTTAGTCTCTGCCATAATCGTTTGTTTTTAGTTTTTTGTAAACAGGTAAAAATGTTCTTGAATTGGCCCAAAGCTCATTGGGGACACAAGTCTAAATAAAAAACAAATAAAAAGTATCAAATTGACACAATAAATATCTGAAAGCGGTACAAAATATAAAAATACCACCGGTCATCCGCGGAAAGCCACGTTGGACCCGGCTATGGGCCGATTCATCTAAATTGACGGAACTTCCCGCCCGGCTTGCCGGAGATTTGTTATTTTCACCCATTTTTATTGTTAACCCATACAAGAGATATGAATCATGCGCCTCTCAGGGTTGCTGCCTGGCTTCCGGCCCTGCTCCTCTGTTTCGCCAGCTTACCACTGGCTGCCCAGCAGAAATCCGCCGCACCCGCCACACCCGTTCCGAACACAGCCGTTCCCGCCACCCCGGCCCCGGCCAAATCCGGCCCCAAGCCTTACAAGGACGTCATCACCGCCAAAGCCCGTACCGACGAGGGACTGTTCAAAGTCCATAAGGTGGACGACAAATACTATTTCGAGATCCCCGACAGCCTCCTGGGCCGCGATATCCTGGTGGTGAACCGCCTATCCAAAGCCGCCGCCGGCATGCGCAACTTTTTCTTCGGCTACGCCGGTGATATCATTGGCGACAATGTGATCAGCTTCGAAAAAGGCCCTAATAATAAAGTTTTTATCAGGACCGTCTCTTTTGATGAAATGTCCGATTCCACCCAACCCATGTACCGGGCAGTGATGAATTCCAATATCCAGCCCATCTCCCAGTCCTTCGACCTGGCCTCCCTGGGCCGCGATTCCACCGGCATTGTGATCGACGTAACGGGTTGGGTAAGCGGTGATAACGAGATCCTCAATTTCGAGCCCGCCGCCAAAAGACTGTTCCGCGTGGGCGGTGTGCAGTCCGACAAATCCTATATCAGCGAAATCCGCTCCTTCCCGCTGAACATGGAGATCCGCACTGTAAAAACCTATTCCAAATCGGCGGGTACAGCCCCCATGAGCCCGCTCTCACCGCCGCCTTCCGGCTCCTATACCGTGGAGATCAACAGCTCCATGGTGCTGCTGCCGGCCGCTCCCATGAAACCGCGCTATTACGACGAACGGGTGGGTTATTTTACCCGCCAGTATATTGACTTCGATAAGAACCCGCAGGGGGTAAAGGACATCCGGATGGTCACCCGCTGGAAACTGGAACCGCGCCCGGAAGACCGCGAAAAGTACCTGCGCGGCGAACTGGTGGAACCGGCCAAACCCATCGTGTTTTACATCGACCCGGCAACACCCAAAAAATGGGTGCCCTACCTGATCCAGGGGGTGAACGACTGGCAGGTGGCCTTTGAAAAAGCTGGTTTCAAAAACGCCATTTTTGCGAAAGAAGCCCCGGTGAACGATCCCGAGTGGAGCATCGACGACGCCCGCTATTCCGCCATCGTGTACAAACCCTCCGATATCCCCAATGCCAGCGGCCCCCATATCCACGATCCCCGCAGCGGCGAAATACTGGAATCGCACATCAACTGGTACCACAACGTAATGGAACTGCTCCGCAACTGGTATTTCGTGCAGGCATCTCCCTCCGACCCCGCCGCACGCACCACCCATTTCAGCGACAGCCTGATGGGACAACTGATCCGTTTTGTGAGCTCCCACGAAGTGGGCCATACCCTTGGCCTGCGCCATAATTTCGGCTCCTCCAGTACGGTGCCGGTGGAGAAGCTGCGCGACAAAGCCTGGGTGGAAGCCAATGGCCATACGCCCTCCATCATGGACTATGCCCGCTTCAACTATGTGGCGCAGCCGGAAGACAAAATTTCCCAGGCGGGGCTCTTCCCCCGCATCGGCGATTACGACAAATGGGCCATCGAATGGGGCTATCGCTGGATGCCCGAGGCGCCTACGGCAGAAGCCGAAGTGGCCCGGCTGAACCAGCTCACCATGGAACGTCTGAAAGATCGCCGCCTCTGGTTCGGCACGGAATCGAACCCCGACGATCCCCGTTCCCAGAACGAAGACCTGGGCGACAATGCCATGAAGGCCAGCGGTTATGGCATCAAAAACCTGCAGCGGATCATTCCCAACCTGCAAAGCTGGACCCGCGAGCCCAACCACGATTATGAGTCCTTAACCACCCTCTATAATGAAGTGGTGACCCAGTACATGCGTTATATCGGCCACGTATGCAAAAACGTGGGCGGCATCATGGAAACGCCGAAAACGGTGGAGCAGCCCGGTGGCGTGTACGAATATGTTTCCCGCGAAACCCAGAAAGAAGCCGTGGATTTCATTGGCCGCCAGGTGCTTACTACACCTGTCTGGCTGCTGGACCCGCAGATCTTCAGCCGCACCGGTAACAACGGCGTGGCCGTTACCGGCCGGGCGCAGGATATGGCATTGGGCCGCCTGCTCAGTGCTGCTACCCTTACCAAACTGCTGAACACGGAAGCTGCCCTGGGTGCGGCCAAAGCCTATACCATGAACAACCTGCTGACCGACCTGCAACGCCAGGTCTTTTCAGAGCTCGGCAGTCATAAGGCCATCGACATTTACCGTCGCAACCTGCAGAAGAATTTCGTGGAAAGACTGATCGGCCTGGCGAAGCCTCCCACTACCGGCGGCTCCGCCAGCCTCGGTGGCGTCACCATCAGCTTCGGTCCCGGTGTGAACCGCAACAGCGATATCGTCTCCATCGCAAAAGGACACCTGAGAAGCCTGCTGCCGCAACTGCGCAACGCCGCCGGCGCCTATTCCGACCCCGTTACCAAATACCATTTCCAGGACCTGACAGACCGGATCAACAACCTGCTGAACCCGCGTTAACAGCTGTTTAAAAGAATGAGTATAACGGCCCCGGCGGACCTGCCGGGGCTTTTTTTGTCCTAGCGACAGCCCGCTTTTATTCGTAACGCAGGGCCTCTATGGGATTGAGGCGGGATGCCTTGTAGGCGGGATAATAACCCGCTGCCAGGCCAACGGCCGTACAAATGACCACGCCCATGAACACCCACATCCAGGGGATCACAAAGCCGGTTTCCATCAGCATGCTTACAATATTACCCAGCAGCACGCCGATCACGATGCCGAACAACGCACCCCAAAGGCTGATCAGGATGGCTTCAAACAGGAACTGCCAGCGGATGTTCTTTTGCTTGCCGCCCAGGGCTTTTACCAGCCCCACTTCCTTGGTCCTTTCCGTCACGGCCACCAGCATGATGTTCATGAGCCCAATGGCCGCTCCCATCAGCGTAATAAAACCGATCACCACCGCTGAGGCCGTGAGCCAGCCAATCTGCTTCATGGCAAGTTCCACAAAAGCATCACTTTTATCGATCAGGAAATTGTTCTCTTCTTTGATCTCGTTTTTCCGGATCACCCTGAAAATACCTTCTGCCTCCCCAATGGCTGTTTCAATGCCGGCAATTGAACCCGATTTAACGCCGATGGTGAAAGAATTGGAAGCCGTATTCGAAAAGAAACGGCGTACGGAATTGTAGGAAGTGATGATGATGTTATCAAGGCTGCGCCCAAAAGTGGAGCCTTTGGATTCCAGCACGCCTATTACGCGGAAAGAAATATTGTTCACGCGGATGATCTTCTCCAACGGTCCCTCCGCGCCGGGTCCAAAAAGCCGGTCGGCAATATCTTTCCCGATGATGCACACATTGCGGCCACTGCTCACATCAAGCTCGTTAAGGTTGCGGCCGGCGGCGATGGTGTAATTGTTCATGTCCACAAAGTTCTCGTCGCCGCCGTTGATGTACACCGTGGGATTGGTTTTCTTATTGCCATAGCCCGCCACGTTGTTACCGCCCCCGCTCAGCGAAAGCGACACTTTTGCCGGGTATTTGTAACGTTCCTTGAATGCTTCGGCCTGCTCGCGGGTGATGGGCTTATTGGTATTGGATTTCTTGATGCGCTTTGCACCCTTGTTCTCTTTTTTCAGCTCCCCGCGGTCAAAACGGAAGGCTGCGCGATACCGGATGGTGAAGCCATTGGCGCCCATGCTGGAAAAGCTTTCCATGAATTTCTGGGAGATGGCCTGGATGGCCGTATTAATCCCGATCAGGGCTGCGATCCCCAGCGCAATAATGGCAACGGTGATGCCTGTGCGAAGTTTGTTGGACCTAACGGTCCGGTAAGCCAGGGAAAGCGTATCGCGGGTATTCATACCGTGAAAATACGCCCTTCCCCGCTTAAAAATACAGGTACTGTAAAACGAGGTTGGGGAATACGCCCAGAATAACCAGCGCCGCGGCCATCAGCACCAGCACCCAGCGGAACCCGCTGTTCACCGGCTCCATGGCAGGCTCGCCGCTGCGGAAATACATGGCCTGTATCACGCGGAAATAATAGTACACGCTCACCACGGCACAGAGCACCGCAAAGAATACCAGCCAGAGATTGCCGCCCTCTTTCACCGCCGCCGCCAGCATATAGTATTTGCTGAAAAAACCCAGTGTCATGGGTATGCCGGCCAGGCTGAGCAGGAAGATGGCCGTGGTTGCCGCCAGTACAGGCTCGGTACGCGCCAGCCCGTTAAAGCCTTCGAAAGTGTAGTCTTTCAGGCGGGCCAGCACGGCGAAGATGCCCACCGTGGCCAGGCTGTAGGCCAGCGTATACAGGATGAGGCCTTCTTTCGACAGGTCGTTGTAGGCATAGAGCGCAAAGAGCATAAACCCCGCCTGCGCAATGGAAGAATAGGCCAGCATCCGCTTGACGCTCTGCTGGAAAATGGCGGTGATATTCCCGATGAACAGGGTAGCGGCCGTTATAACGGACAGCACCAACCGCCAACTGCTGCGGTTGTCGGCAAAAGCCGTATCAAAGAGCCGCACGAAAGCAATGAACAGGGCGGCTTTTACAATGGTTGCCATGAACGACGTAAACACCGTGGGGGCGCCGTCGTACACGTCGGGCGTCCAGAAATGGAAGGGCGCGGCAGACACCTTAAAGGCCATGCTCGCCAGCAGCAGCAGCAAGCCTGCTATGAACCAGGCATTGCGGCCGGGGTTGATCATGGGGCCCAGTCCGTCCAGGCTGAAACTGGCTTTTGCGCCGTAAATCAGGGTAATACCCATCAGCATGATGCCGGTGGAGAATGCACCCATGAGCAGGTATTTTAATCCCGCTTCGTTGCTCTTGAGATTGCGCTTGTCGCTCCCCGTTAGTACGTAGAGGGGAATGGAAATGATTTCAATGCCCAGGAAAAGCATGAGCATATTGTTATAGGAAGAAACAATGGCAACACCGGCCAGGATGAAAAAGATCAGGGCAAAATAATCGGGGCCATTTACGCCCACCGCATTGATGTCGCGGGCGCTCAGCAAAAAATACAGGAGGGTTACCACCAGGGCGATGCTGTTGAAGAGCAGTCCGAAGGCAGCAAAATGCAGCATACCCCTGGTATTCACGGTGAAAAGGCGGTGGCCGGCCATTTCGGCGCAATTGGCCACCAGCACCAGGGCGCAGAGGGCAATGGCCAGGTTACGCACCACGGTCCTGTTCGTGGTAAGGATGCCACTGAACATCAGCAATACACCGGAAAGGGCAGAAAGAATGATTGCGTTCATACTATTTTAAATTCATCCTGTTCAGGATCTGATGCGACAGTCCCTCAGTTAGCGATAAAATTGGTTTTGGAAAAACACCCATGACCAGTATGGCCACCACAATGATGACCAGGGTCACCTGTACGTTCAGGCTGATATCGGTTGCCTGCGCCGTGAGCGCATTGGTGTCGCCGTAAAATACCCGCTGCACCATCCGCAGTGTGTACACCGCACCGAGGATGATGGTGATGAGTCCTGCGGCGGCATAGACCACGCCGAACTTGGTGAAGGCAGATCCCAGCACGCCATTGAACATCATGAATTCGCCGATAAAGGCATTGGTCAGTGGCAGTGCGATATTAGCAAGGACTACCACCAGCAGCAGCATGGTCATGATGGGCGCTTTTTGCGCCAGTCCGCCCAGTTCGCTGATCTTGCGGGTACCGAACTGCTGTTCAATGGCATTCACCACGATCCACATCCCCAGGATATTCATGCCATGGCTGAACATCTGGATCATTACCCCCTGGATGCCGCTGTAGCTGGGCGCAAATACCGCCAGGATCATCAGTCCGATATGGGCGATGGAAGACCAGGCCACGAGGCGCTTAAGATCGTCCTGCTGCATGGCAATGAAAGAAGCATACAGCATCCCGATCACGGCCAGCGTGGCAACATTATCGCCGTACTGGTAAGTGGCGGCGGGCACTACCGGCGCCAGCCAGCGCAACAGTCCGAATACACCCATCTTGGCCATGATGGCGCTGAGCACCATGGTGACCGCAGTGGGGGATTGTTCGTAGGTATCGGGCTGCCAGGTATGGAAGGGGAACAAAGGCATTTTGATAGCAAAGGCCAGCAACAGCAGTATAAAGATGCCGAACTCTTCGTTGGGGCCGAGCTTAAGGGCCAGGAAATCGGAATAGGCAAAAGAGTGCCCGGCTTTGTTGTACAGGATGATCAGGCCGATCAGCATGCAAAGGGATCCCAGGAAGGTATATACGAAGAACTTGATGGTAACGGCTATCCGCTTCTCCCCGCCCCAGCGTGAGCAGAGAAAATACAGCGGAATAAGCGCCAGTTCCCAGAAGAAATAAAAGAGCAGGGCATCCATGGCCAGGAACACACCCAGCAGTCCGGCCTGCGACAGCAACAGCAGCCCGTAAAACCGGTTGGTATCGACGTAGGAGTTGTTCCAGGTGGAATAAATGATCAGCGGAAAGCTGAAAACGGTAAGCAGGCAAAGGATCTTGCTCATACCATCGAGCGCAAAATGAAAGCGGCTGTTCAGAGCGCCCAGCCATACCTGGTCGTATTCGAGGTAACGGGGATGGTCCCACACGGACAGGGCCGCCAGCATCAGCGAAAGCGATACCAGGGTGGCAAAAAAGGCCAGGTTCTTTGCTGCATTTTCCTGCTTTACAAAGAACAAACCCAGGCCCGTTATCAGGGGAATCAATATCAGTAGAACTGGTACCATTATTTGAAATGCTTTCTGGCTTATGTATTTATTTCTTCAGGAAAAACTGCAGGACAAAGAGGATGATAATGCCGATCACCATCAGCAGCACATAGCTGCCTACCTGCCCGCTTTGCAGCAGGCGTACCTGGCGACTGGCATACTGCACACTTCGTCCTACCCCGTTCACTACCCAATCGATTCCGTATTTGTCGAGTTTCTCCAGCAATTTTCCAAAGGCATTCACCGGCTTCGTGATCACAGCATCGTACAGCTCATCCACATACCACTTGTTCTCCAGGATCTTTGCCAGCCCGGTGGCGGGTGCATCGCTCTTTTCATAGCGGCTGAAACGGTTCCAGGCCCAAACGATCACGATAACCACCAGCGCGGTCACCCCTCCCATCATCAGCCACTCGGTGCTGTGCGGGATCTCGTGCGCCGGTTGCAGGGCGAGGGAACGTTCGAATACCGGCGCCAGGAATTTTTCGAGCCAGTGGGCGTGTTCGGCAAAGAGAGCCGGGATACCCAGGAATCCGCCCACAGCGCTGAGGATGGCCAGCACTACCAGCGGCAGGGTCATTGCCGGCGGTGATTCGTGCAGGTGGTGCTCCTGCTCATGGGTGCCGCGGAAACGGCCCCTGAAGGTAAGGGCATAGAGCCGGAACATATAAAAAGCGGTCATCAGCGCACCGGCCACGCCCAGTATATACCACACCGGGTTTTTGACAAAGGCCGCGGCCAGGATCTCATCCTTGGAGAAGAAGCCCGAGAGCGGCGGAATGCCGGCGATGGCCAGGCAGCCTATGAAGAATGTGATATGCGTAACAGGAAGCTTCTTAGCCAGGCCGCCCATGTTGCGGACATCCTGCTCGTGGTGCATGGCGTGAATCACCGAGCCAGCGCCCAGGAAGAGCAGGGCCTTGAAAAAAGCGTGGGTCATCACGTGGAAAACAGCGCCGGTATAGGCGCCGGCTCCCAGGCCAATGAACATATAGCCCAACTGGCTCACGGTAGAATAGGCCAGCACTTTTTTGATGTCGTTCTGTTTCAGCGCAATAGAAGCAGCCAGCAGCGCCGTAGCCGTTCCGATCACCAGGATCACGGTGGCGGTATGCGGCGCCAGGGTATAGAGGATATTGCTGCGCGCGATCATGTAAATGCCCGCCGTTACCATCGTGGCGGCATGGATAAGGGCCGATACGGGCGTGGGACCGGCCATGGCGTCGGGCAGCCAGGTATAAAGCGGTATCTGGGCGCTTTTGCCGGTGGCGCCTACAAAAAGCAGCAGGGTAATGATGGTGAGGTCTTTGGGCTGGAGCTGGCCGGCCTTATCAAACACTTCCGTAAAGGTCACCGATCCTGTTTTGGAGATCAGCCAGAAGAGGGCCAGCAGGAACCCGAAGTCGCCGATCCTGTTCATCACAAAAGCTTTGCGGGCGGCATTGCCATAATCGATGTTTTTAAACCAGTAGCCGATGAGCAGGTAGGAACAGAGTCCCACGCCTTCCCAGCCAATGAACATGATCACATAGTTGGCGCCCATCACCAGCAAAAGCATGGAGAACACAAAGAGGTTGAGATAAGCGAAATAACGTACATAATGCGGGCTGCTTTCTTCCCGCATGTAAGCGGTGGAATAGAGGTGTATCAGGAAGCCGATGCCCGTAATGATCAGGAGGAAAAGGGCGGAAAGCTGGTCTACCTGGAAAGCAAAGGGGATATGAATCTTATCAAAGGAAATGAAATCAAAGAGTGTTACGGTACCACCGCCGCCCGACTTCACCTGGAAAAAAACCAGGAGGCTTACAATAAAGGAAGCGAGGATGGTGCCCGAACCAATAACAGCGGTAAGGGGCTTCGACAAACTGTTCCGCAGCAATCCGTTCAGCAGAAAACCAACCAGCGGGAAAAAAGGAATCAGCCAAACGTATTCCATGATATTATTCATATTAGTTTTTCAGTCTGTTTAGGAAATTGATATCCACAGAATGCACGTTGCGGTACATCATCACGATGATGGCCAGTCCCACTGTTACCTCTGCCGCAGCCACGACCATGATGAAGAAAACGAAGATCTGTGCATCTATGCCACTGTTTACGGCGCCGGGTACTTTGGCGATCATTTCGGCCAGGTGCATCTTGGAGAAGGCCACCAGCAACAGGTTCACCGAATTCAGCATGAGTTCGATACACATGAACACAATGATGGCGTTCCTGCGGGTAAGCACACCAATCACACCAATGCAGAACAGGGCGAGCGAAAGAAATATGTATAAGTTAACAGGCATGGCAATAACTATGTGTTCAAAAAATTATTCTTTTTTTCCGAGTACCACGGCGCCGACCATGGCGCTGAGGAAAAGGATGGAACTTATTTCAAAAGGAACTACGTAATCGCGGAAAAGGGCCATGCCCAGGTTTTCTATCAGCCCCGTATCCCCGCTGCCGGCAAGCGCCTCGGCGCCACCGGCGTCTACCTTGCGAAGCGCGGCCACTATTACCAGGAGCAGACAACCTCCCGCGATGGTTCCGGCAAATTTCATCCACTTGTGACGAGATGGCTCGGTTTCGGCGTTCAGGTTCATCAGCATGAGCACAAAAAGGAACAGCACCATGATGGCTCCCGCATATACAATAAGGTTCACGATGAAGAGGAACTGCGCGTTGAGCAGCAGGTAATGTCCCGATATGGCAAAAAACGTGAGGATGAGCGCCAATACGCTGTACACCGGGTTTTTACTCAACACCACCATGAGGGCGCTTCCGATAGACAATACCGTTAGAAACCAGAAAAGTATTTGTGTAATGCTCATGTTATTTGTTTTTCGCCCTTGAACCCAGTGCTTTCCGGTACGCTTCCGGCTCCTTCACGGGGTCGGGGATCAGCAGGTCGGGTTTGCCGTAAATAAAGCTCTGGCGCGTATAGTTGGAAGGCGTAAAAGTTTCGCTGAGGTAAATGGCGTCCTTGGGACAGGCTTCTTCACAAAGGCCGCAGAAAATGCAGCGCAGCATGTTAATCTCGTAACGGGCCGCGTATTTTTCTTCTCGGTAGAGATGCTCCTCCCCTTCCTTGCGTTCGGCTGCTTCCATGGTAATGGCTTCGGCCGGGCAGGCCACGGCGCAGAGGCCGCAGGCGGTGCAGCGTTCGCGTCCCTCCTCATCGCGGTTCAGCACATGCAGTCCCCTGAACACCGGGCTGAAAGGCCGGGTTTCTTCGGGGAAATTGATGGTGGGCTTTTTCATGAAGAAATGCTTCAGGGTAGTGCCCATCCCTTTGGCGATCGCGGGCAGGTAGATCTTCTCCCAAACCGTCATCGGGCTGCGGTCTACTGCTTTGGATCTATTGGTAAGTGCTTCCATAATCGGCGCGTAAAAATATTTCTAATGTACTTTCTCTCCAAGTTTAACCCTGTCGCCACAACAGCAGGGCGGCTGTCACCAGCATATTCGCCAGCGCCAGCGGGATCATTACTTTCCAGCCCAGGTTCATCAACTGGTCGTAGCGGAAACGGGGGATCGTCCACCGTACCCACATGAAAAAGAATATGAAGAAGAAAATTTTGGCAAAAAGAACGGCCACCTGCAACAGCGCAACGGGGTTTGCACCCAGGCTGTTCACCAGGCTGGCATCGTTTACAAAAGGTATATCGTACCCACCGAAATACAGGGTGGCCATCAGGCAACTGCTGATGAACATATTCACGTATTCGGCAAAAAGATAAAAGCCCAGTTTCATGGAGCTGTATTCCTGGTGGTACCCAAAGTTCAGCTCGTTCTCTGCTTCGGGCAGGTCGAAGGGCGTGCGGTTACATTCTGCAAAAGCGCATACCATAAAGATCAGGAAGCCCAGGGGCTGCTTGAAGAAATACCACCAGCCGCTGGTTACCTGCTGCTCTACAATGGTGCGCAGACTAAGCGATCCGGTGAACAGCAGCAGGGCGATGATGGCCAGGCCCATGGCCAGCTCATAGGAAATCATCTGGGAAGCGCCACGCAGCGCAGCCATTAGGGAAAATTTGTTGTTGGAGGCCCAGCCTCCGATCATGATGCCGTACACGCCCATACTCACCACACCAAAAATGTAGAGGATGCCGATATTGATGTCGGCGATCTGCAGGGTTACCTGGCGGCCGAACAGTTCCATGTTTCCACCCCAGGGGATCACGGCGCTGGTCATCATGGCGGTAAGCATGGCCAGGCCTGGACCCAGCACAAAGAGGAATTTATTGGAGGCGTTGGGAATGATCTCTTCTTTCATGAAGAGCTTAAGGCCGTCGGCCAGCGGTTGCAGCAGGCCACCCCAGCCGGCGCGGTTGGGACCCAGGCGGTCCTGCATGAAGCCCGCCACCTTTCTTTCGGCCCAGGTGGAATACATGGCCACCACCAGCGAAATGGCGATCACGGCACTGATGAGCACTGCCTTTTCAAGCAGGAAAGAAAGATCGATGGTAAGAAGATTCAGCATGTGTTAGTCGGGGTTCAATTTGCTTTTTTATTGAAATCATCACTGTGCGCCGGACCTTCGATCTGGCTCAAGTGAATGTCGGGACGATTCACCTCGCTCACGCTGTGGATGTCCATCAGCAGCTTGGGCCCGCGGCCGCCCATCACTTCCGGCAGGGTTTCTTTGGGTGTCAGCAGTTTTTCATAATGGCCCTGGGAGATGACGGAGTGACGGTTGACATGGGTAGGCTTCTCAATAACCCAGTCGCTGGCCTGTTTCTTATCAAAACGGCACTCGTTGCAGATCCATCCCGGTTTGCCGTCGCTGCTGTCTTTGATCTCACCCCATTCGTCCTTACGGGCGGTAACGCGGAACACTTCGTCGCCCCGCATCCATAGCTGCACTTCGCCGCTGCATTTCGGGCAATCGCGGTGTGCGTCCATGGGCTTGGTGAACCATACCCTGTTCTTGAACCGGAAAGTCTTATCGGTAAGTGCGCCAACGGGACATACATCGATCACATTGCCGATGAAATCGTTGTCGAGTGATTTTTCGATATAGGTAGCGATCTCCGAGTGGTCGCCCCTGTCGAGCACGCCGTGTACCCTTTTGCCGGTGATCTGGTCGGCCGTGAACACGCAACGGTAGCAAAGGATGCAACGGGTCATATGGAGCTGGATGTATTCGCCGAGATCGTGTTTTTTGAAAGTGCGGCGGCTGAACTCATACCGGGTGCCCTCCTTTCCGTGCTCATAGCTCAGGTCCTGCAGGTGGCATTCGCCGGCCTGGTCACAAATGGGGCAGTCGAGCGGGTGGTTGAGCAACAGGAATTCCACCACGCCATTGCGTGCATCGATCACGCGCTCGCTGGTAATGTTCTTTACGATCATGCCGTCCATTACGGTGGTACGGCAGCTCGCTACCAGTTTGGGCATGGGACGCGGATCGGCGGTTGAGCCCGCAGCCACTTCCACCAGGCAGGTCCGGCATTTTCCGCCGCTGCCTTTGAGCTTGCTGTAGTAACACATGGCGGGCGGCGCCACCTCCCCGCCGATCTGGCGCGCAGCGTTGAGGATGGTAGTGCCCGGCTCCACTTCCACGGTGATATTATCAATGGTTACCTTAAAAAGCTTTTTCTCTTCGGCCATAACTTTCTTTTTTCCTGTTGTATTGGGTCAGGTGAATCCTCCTTTCGGTCAAACGGCAACCGGCCGCGGATCGGCATATCCGGCCAGGCCATAATTGCGACGCAGACATTCTTCAGGGTTCTTCACATGCCATTCAAATTCATCCCGGAAATGCCTGATCGCTGCAGCTACAGGCCAGGCGGCAGCATCTCCGAGCGGACAAATCGTATTTCCTTCAATCTTGCGCTGGATGTCCCAGAGCAGGTCGATATCAGACTGTTTTCCTTTACCGCTGTCGATGGTTTTCAGGATCTTTTCCATCCAGCCGGTGCCCTCGCGGCAGGGCGAGCACTGCCCGCAGCTCTCGTGCCGGTAGAAACGGGCAAGTGTATACGTATTTTTCACCACGCACTGGTCTTCGTCCAGCACAATGAAACCACCCGAGCCCATCATGGAACCCGTGGCAAAACCGCCATCGCTCAGGCTCTCATAATTCATGTAGCGTGTTTCGCCCTTGGCTGTTTTCAGCAGCAGGTTGGCCGGCAAAATGGGCACGGAAGAACCGCCGGGAATGCAGGCTTTGAGGCGTTTGCCATTGGCGATACCGCCACAGTATTCGTCGCTATAAATGAACTCTTCCACCGAAATGGTCATGTCGATCTCGTACACGCCGGGTTTGTTGATATTGCCGCAGGCGGAAATCAGTTTGGTGCCGGTGGATTTACCCACGCCTATTTTGGCGTATTCCTCGCCGCCCATATTGATGATGGGCACCACGGCAGCAAGCGTTTCCACGTTATTCACCACCGTGGGGCGGTCCCATACGCCTTTCACCGCCGGGAAGGGCGGCTTGATCCGCGGGTTGCCGCGCTTGCCTTCCAAGGATTCGATGAGGGCGGTTTCCTCGCCACAGATATAAGCGCCTGCGCCGCGCTGCACGTAGATCTCGCAATCGAAACCAGAACCCAGGATGTTCTTTCCCAGGAAACCGTTGGCCTTTGCTTCGCCGATGGCCTTTTCGAGGATATCGGGGATCCAGGCGTATTCACCACGGATATATATATACGTAGCGTTGGAGCCCAGCGCATAGGAGGCCACGATCAGTCCCTCTATAAGAAGGTGCGGCAGGAACTCCATCAGGTAACGGTCCTTGAAAGTGCCGGGCTCAGACTCGTCGGCATTGCATACGAGGTGACGCGGAACACCTTCGGGTTTGGCCAGGAAGCTCCATTTCATGCCCGCCGGGAAGCCGGCCCCGCCTCTTCCGCGCAGACCGCTTTTTTTCACTTCTTCGGTCACCGCGTCGGGGCTCATGGTCTTCAGCGCCTTCTCCACACTGCGGTAGCCACCCTCCCTGCGATACACATCGAAGTTCCGGATGCCTTCCACATGGGCTTTTTCTAATAAGAGTTTTACAGACATGCTATCAAATCAATAGTCAATAATCTTTCTATTCACTGTCAGGGCTTTTCCTTAAGGCTGTGCCCGCTAGCCAGATCCACCAGTTCTTTTTCCTTTTTGAGATAACGTTCCTGCCCGGTTCTCAGTCCCTCCAGCAGCAGGGTATCTCCCGACATCTCCCAGCTTCCGCGCTCCCAGTAAGGGTTTGCTCCTTCCACCTCCGGTTTGCCGGCGAAAAATGTTTTCCTTTCAAACCCGTTGTCGTCGAACAGGCTCAGGGTGATTTCCTGCTGCTCGCAGTCGGCACAGGGCAGGCTGATCTCATAGTCGAGCTGCTGGCGGATGGCAGCGCTTTCCGGCGGTAGGCTGTCGGCCCTTTCCGCCACGGTGTCGCCAGACGCGGTGTCTCCGTTGTTTTTACAGGCAACGAAGAGCAAACAGATCAAAAGGTATGTCCAGTTACGGTTCATCGGACTGTTTTTAGTTCAGTACCCCTGCTTCCTTCCTGCACTGTTCAATGATCTGGTCCACTTTTTCACGGGTAAGGTGTTCTTTATAATATTTTCCCAGTTGCATCATCGGCGCATATCCGCAGGCACCCAGGCATTCCACCGTTTTAAGGGTGAAGAGTCCATCGGGTGTGGTTTCGCCAACGGTAATGCCCAACCGCTGTTTGATATAATCGATGATATTGTCGCTTCCGCTGATCATGCAGGGGCCGGTCTGGCATACTTCAAACAGGTATTTTCCAACCGGCTTCAGGTTGAACATGGAATAAAAAGTAGCAACCTCGTACACTTCGATGGATTCCAGTTGCAGGAGTCCTGCCACGGTATCCATGGTATCGGCGCTCAGCCAGCCGAAATTTTCCTGCGCCAGGTGCAGCACCGGTATTAAGGCGCTTTTCTGTTTGCCTTCCGGGTAACGTGCTACGATCTCCTGCAGTTTTTCCAGCATGGCCGGTGAAAATGATGTTGTGGTACTCATTCCGAATTCAATATTTTTTACGCATCCAGTTCCCCGGCGATCAGGTTCAGGCTGCTCATGGTGATGATGGCATCGCTGAGCATGGCCCCTTTCGTCAGTTCGCTGTAAGCCTGGTAATAGATGAAACAGGGTCTCCTGAAATGCAGGCGGAAGGGTGCGCGGCCGCCATCGCTGATCAGGTAAAAGCCCAGTTCGCCGTTTCCGCCTTCCACCGCGTGGTACACTTCGCCTTTGGGCATATCGATCTCTCCCATCACTATTTTGAAATGCCAGATCAGGGCTTCCATTTTCGTGTATACGTCCTGTTTAGGCGGCAGATAGTATTCCGGTACATCGGCGTGGTACACTTCCGCTTCCGCACCGGTAAAGGCTTTCACTTTCGCATAGGCCTGTTCGATGATGCGCAGGCTCTGCCACATTTCTTCGTTGCGCACCAGCCAGCGGTCGTAATTGTCGCCGGTGGAGCCCACGGGCACTTCGAACTCCATGTCCTCGTAAGAGCAATAGGGACTGGTAACACGTACGTCGTAGTCCACGCCTGTCGCGCGCAGGTTGGGCCCTGTGAATCCATAGTTGAGGGCACGTTCAGCGCCGATGCCGCCGGTTCCCATGGTTCTTTCCATGAAGATGCGGTTGCGCTGGAAGAGGTTGATGAATTCTTTCAGCACGGCGGGATATTCTGCCAGGAAACGGTCGAGTTTCTGGAAGGCGGTGGGTGTGAAATTCCTTTCGAAACCACCGATGCGGCCGATATTGGTAGTGAGCCTGCTGCCGCAGATCTCCTCATAAATTTCGTAAATCAGTTCCCGGTACTGCATTACATAGAGGAAGCCGGTAAAAGCGCCGGTATCCACACCTACAATGGAATTGCAGATCAGGTGGTCGGAAATGCGCGACAATTCCATGATGATGATCCGCAGGTAATCCACCCGCTTGGGCGTTTGCACTCCCAGCAGTTTTTCGCAGGTCATGTGCCAGCCCATGTTGTTGATGGGGGAAGAACAGTAGTTGAGGCGGTCGGTCAGCGGGGTGATTTGGTAAAGCGGACGTCTTTCGGCGATCTTCTCAAAGGCGCGGTGGATATAACCCACCGTTTGTTCGGCAGATACAATGCGCTCCCCATCCACTTCCAGGATGTTCTGGAAAACGCCGTGGGTGGCGGGGTGTGTGGGTCCCAGGTTGAGCGTGGTGGTCTGCTTTCCGATGGATCCTTCGGGAAGTTTGATGTGGTGCTCCGGGTGATGTATGATATCTGACATGTCAGCTTTCAAATTTTTTGTTGCTATGCTTATCCTCTTCCGAACATTTCATCGTCTTTGTCGATCCGGGTCTGGTCTTCCAGCGGGTATTCCTTGCGCATGGGGAAATAGTCCATTTCGTCCACGTTCAGGATGCGTTTCAGGTTGGGATGTCCCAGGAAATTCACCCCGTAAAAATCATAGGTTTCCCTTTCCATCCAGTTGGCTGAGGAATAGAGGCTGGTGGCCGTAAATACATCGGGCTGCCGGATATCGGTGAATACCTTCATACGGATCCTGACGTTGACGCGCAGGTTGTGCAGGTGGTAGACCACGGCCAGTTCCCTTCCGGGTTGGTCGGGGTAATGTACCGCACAGATATCGGTCAGAAAACGGAACTGCAGGTCAGCATCGTCGTAGAGGAATTGCAGCACTTTCAGGTTCAGCTCTTTGGGTACTTCAAAGGTGAAGAGGCCATAGGGCATTTCTATACCGGTGACGGCTTCCCCGAATTTTTCGGTGAGTTTTGACTGCAGGTATTCGGGTGTCAGTAACATAGTCAGCAATTATTCAATTCCGTATGATTCGAGCAGGGCTTTATAGCGGTCACTGTGGCGGCGGCGGATGGATTCGTTGCCCACCAGTTCCTGGATCTTCATAAACCCGTCCAGGATGGCTTCGGGGCGTGGCGGGCAGCCGGGAACATATACATCAACCGGTACCACCTGGTCAATTCCCTGGAGTACCGAATAGGTATCGAAAATGCCGCCGGAAGAGGCGCAGGCGCCAACGGCGATCACCCAGCGCGGTTCCGCCATCTGGAGATAAACCTGCTTCACCACCGGGCCCATTTTTTTGGCAATGGTTCCCATTACCATCAGGAGGTCGCACTGGCGGGGAGAAAACCCCACCCGTTCGGCGCCGAAGCGTGCCAGGTCGTAGTGCGAGGCCATGGTGGCCATGAACTCGATGCCACAGCAGGAAGTGGCGAAGGGCAATGGCCAGATGGAGTTTTTGCGGGCCAGTCCTACCAACTCACTCATCTTACCTGTAAAAAAGCCTTCGCCCTGGAAGCCCTGGGGCATATCGGCCAGGTTAATGGGTTTCCCGCCTTCGTTTTTAATATTGAACTGAACCGGACGTGCCATAGTGATCGGAATTTACAGGTGTTTGCAGGAGACAATCAGTCTTCCCAGCGCAATGCACCTTTCTTAATGATATAAATGAATCCACAGAGAAAAAAGGTCACAAACATCAGCACAGCGAGGAATCCCTCCCAACCCAGTGCCTTGAAATTTACCGCGTATGGATAGAAGAAAATCACTTCCACATCGAATAATACAAAGAGGATGGCTACCAGGAAATATTTGATCGCAACGGGCTGGCGGGCATTTCCCACACTGTCGATACCACTTTCGAAGTTCTCGAGTTTGTCGCCGGTTTTGCGCGAAGGTCCGAGAAGGTGGGTAGCGATCAGGGTGACGACTACAAAGCCCAGGGCAAACAGGAGCTGGATGGCGATGGGTAGGTAGTTGGTAGTGCTGTTAACCTCTAACAAACAAAGATTCATGCTTTTGTTGTTGTACGGGCAAAAATAAGCCAGTGCATCTAATAAAACACGTAACAAAGAAAAAAAGGCCCCGCGCTGGCGGGGCCTGGATGCGTATTAGAAAAATACATCATTTTGCGGGGGCCTTTGCAGCGCTGGTCGCACCCTTCCTGGGCGGCTTGTTAAGGATGTCCTTGATCCTTGTTGCATCTGCATTTCCCGGATCCACTTCCAATACCTTGTCGAGGTATTTGGTGGCAGTGGCTTTGTCTTTTTTAATATCGTTATAATAGGAAACAAGGTAGAAATAGGAGGTAACTGCCTGTGCCTTGTATTTTACCGGGTCCAGTTCAATGGATTTTTCTGCAAGTTGTTCGTAGGCGGGCACGGCCAGTCCCTGTTCCATGGTAGTATCCTGGGCCTGCAGGCTGCGGGCGGACCAGAGATAACCATAGATTTCGTTGGGGTATTTCTCTTTGTATATATTGAAGACGCTATCGGCTGTCTTATACTGCGCCGCCTGGTATTTTGCAAATCCCCAATTGTAGAGGTCTACATTGCTGGGGTCTTTTTTAGTGGTGTACAATCTTCCCAGGATATCGGCTTCCATCTGGCGATTGCCCGATTTTTTTGCGAGTGCTGCGGCGTTGGCCATGAGTTCCATACGGCTGTCCTGGGCGGTGTCCAGTTCAATGGCTTTGTCGAAGCTGGCCATGGCCGCAGCTTCGTTACCGGGGAACTTGCTGAGCAGGGTGGCATTAAACTCATAGTCCTTGGCAACAAAATCATCGGGCTTTTGCTTAACGAAATAGTCGTCGAGGAATTTCTTGGCGTTCACCGAGTCGTTCTTCTCATTATAGCTGTAGGCGATGAGTTTGTAATAACGCGGATCGGCCTGGGCGCCCAGTTTGGCGATGTGCTGGTTGGCCGTGCTGATGGCTTCGTCGTAACGGCGGGAGGCAAAAAGAATGGCCGTGCGTTCGTAGTCGTTGGCGGGCGTAACGTCGGCCACGGCCAGATACTTGTCGTAGTAGTCTTTGGCCTTATTGATGTCGCGGTTGAAATAATAGTAATAGAGTTCAAAATAAGCCGGTGCGTAGTTGGGATCCAGCTTTACGGCGTCCTCGAAAGCAGGCACGAAAATGTCGGCATTCTTTTGCGTAAGGTATACTTTGCCGATGGCATATTTTGCTTCGGCGTAGTTGGGGTCTATTACCAGCGCCTTCTGGTAGGAACTCACGGCGTTACCGCCGTCCACTTTTTTCCGGTAGGCGTCACCGATAGCCATCCAGGTTTCAGGGCTGTTGAACCTTTTCATTTCAGTGGCCGCCGTAAGTTTTTCAATCACATAGTCGGGATCGCCGGCCTTGGCTTCGTTATTGGCGCGGCCGATGGCATTGAAAACATCTATGTCTTTCGATTTGGAAAGGCTGAGCGCGGTTTCAAAACGCTGGCGCGCTTCGTCCTTTTTCCCATCAAGAAGTTCAACGCCGCCCATGCCCACCAGGAGCAGGGGAGCATTGCCATTGGATCCGAGCGCCTTCTGGTAAAGGGCCCTGGCACCCGCGGTATCTTTTAGTTCAAGCAGGGTTTGTCCCTGCCAGTAAACCGCATCAATGTCGTTGGGGTTGGCAGCAAGTACCTTGTCAAAAGTTTCCTTGGCACTTGTATACCGCTGATAATAGAAGAACTTCTTTCCCTGATCCACGTTTTGGGCAAAAGCAGAAGAGGCAAAGGTTACTGCGGCTAATACCAGGCTGTAGAGGTTTTTCTTCATGATCGTTTGCTGTTTTTAGTCGAGTTTAAATGTATTAAAAATGGTCTGGTTTACTCATTAATTCCCGCATTGCGGATTTCAAAAGACATCCTTGCCGGCCAGAGATAGGCCCGCCTGAAAATCAACTGCCCTCTTTCATAGATGAGAAAATTCACGAATCCGCTCCCCAATCCCCTGTAATTTTCTTTTAAAATATAATGCAATCCCCGTACCAAAGGATACCTTCTGAGCGCAATATTAGCCTGGTAGGGTTTCACATAGGTTTCCAGCGGGCAGATGCCACACTGCAGGGAGGCAATGGTAACATTCTTCTGAAAACTCAGGGCCAGCGAGTCTTCATGGTTGCCGATCCAGCTTACGCCCAGGAAGCCAATGGCGTTTTTATTGGCAGCCACATATTCCAGTACGCCTTCGCTGGAGTTGGCGGCCTGTACGTTCTTACCAAAGGGCTTTCCTTTCAGGATGGAGTCGATCGCATACCGCACCGTGCTGGTGGCTTTCAGACCATCCATCACAGGCTGTAGTTTGGGGTCGCCCGTTCCGTCGAGTATACCGCGTACCTGGTCCATGGTAAGAATGGAATCCTTATTCTGGTTATTCACCACCACTGCAATTGCATCGTAGGCCATTTTTCCCTGCACAGGCACGAAAGACAGGCTGTCTTTCAACGACCTTTCTTCCTGCGGCAGCAATTCACGGGTTACCACCACCATGCGGATGCTGTCTACCAGCAGGTCTTTCAGGCATTCCGCTTCGGGCTTATAGTGGGCAATCACTTTGGCGTTCGGAAAAGAGGATTCGAAGACTTTGATCTGCGAATCCATCACAGGTTTAAACGACTCATCCACGCTGATGTGAATGGTGCCGCTGGTCAGCGTATCGGTACGGTACTCCACCGGCCCCGAATGGCAACCGAATACGCCCAGGATGGTGAGGCCTGCCAGTATTCCGTTCATCCAACGGTTAGGGGTGGGCGCTTGCTCTCTTTTCATTCAGAGTAATAATTCTTTTGGTAACCCCTGTAAATTCTCCATCCTCCATATATAATACAGAGAAAGGCAAAAAAATACCGGAAAAAGGGTTCCAGTTCAAAACGATATCCCAGTTTTTCGGAAAACAGGAAAAATGCGCCGCAAAGCAGAATGATCACACCCATGCCATAGTCGAGGATGGACCGCATGAGCGTGTATTGCTTTTTCCTGTTATCCTGCTGGTTGGTGTTCATTGTATGGGCAATGTGGGATGGGCAATTTAGTAAAAAATCCCTTAGTCACCGGCGGCGAATATCACCGGAAGGGTAAACCAGACCGCAACAGGCCGCCCATCCTGCTTTCCCGGCTGCCAGTCGGGCATCTTTTTCACCACTCTTACAACCTCATTATCATAGCTTTCGCCGCCCTGCTGCACCAGCTCGATGCGATCTATCTGCCCCGTTTTACCTACAACGAAACGGACCACCACTCTTACCTGCTGGCCCGCTTCCATGTCTTCCTGCGGCTGCAGGTTGCGAAAGAGCCAGCGTTTCAGGGCCTCTTCCCCGCCGGGAAAAACCGGCATCACGGAGGCCGTGCGCAGGGGTTCTTCGGGCGCCGGGGCCGGTGGTGCGGGCGGGGCCGGCGCTTCTTCGCCACCGGCGTCCCCCAGCGTGGGCTGGATGCCCATATCGCCGTCGCCGGCGCGGGTCAGGTCGCCAATTCGGGTGGTTTCCAGCAGGTCCTGGTCGGGCGCCTCCGTGCTGTCGGTTTCGGAAACGATGACCGGCACGTTAGAGGCCGTGGTTGCGGCCATGGAGCTCCTGCCTGTCGGCGGTGGTGGTGGCGGAGGCGGCGGTATCACGTGGTCATTATACGGTCGCAGCACGATGGTATCCACCACCGGGAAAAAACCGTTGACCGCGGGTGGCGGCGTCCGCTTCCAGGAAAACAAAAAGGTCATGAGCAGGCAAAACAGGAGCATGAGCCCCAGGCTGGCGCGCAGCCGTTTGTTGTATTCTCTCCGAAGTACATAAGCGCCATAGGCTTTGTTCCTGTTTTCAAACAATAGATCAAGCAGGTCGCTGCGTAAAATAAGTTCCGGTTTCATACAAATAATTTGGATGACTAAATAGGAGGTATAAACGCAGCGCTGTATTCTGTGTAGAGATGCCGAAGCAGTCGGAATCCATAGCGGAAACTGTACTATTTTTGCGGCCATGAAGATTTTGATGGTCTGCCTGGGGAATATCTGCAGAAGTCCCCTGGCGGAAGGTATACTGCGGGAAAAACTGAAGCAGGCCGGCCTGTCCTGGCAGGTCGACAGCGCCGGCACCAACGGGTACCATGTAGGTGAAGCGCCGCACGCCCTTTCGCAGAAGGTGGCGCGGCTGCACGGCATCGACATCAGCCGCCAGCGGGCCCGTCGTTTTATGGCCACCGATTTCGGGGAATACGACCGCATTTATGCCATGGCCGGCGATGTGCTGGCCGATATGCGCCGCATCGGGGGATCTGCTTTCGACCCAACCAAAGCCGGGTTGCTGCTGAACATGCTCCATCCCGGTGAAAACCGCGACGTGCCCGATCCCTGGTACGGCGCCGAGCCCGGTTACCACGAAGTGTATGAACTCATCGCATCTGCCTGCAGCACCATCATCACCCAAGCAACAAGCCACCAACATGTCTAAGCCCTCCCTGCCTTCCGGCACCCGCGATTTTGCGCCGGAAACCCTCCGTAAAAGGAATTATATATTTCAAACCATCCGCCGGGTTTTTGAAAACTACGGGTTCCAGCCACTGGAAACGCCCGCTATGGAAAACCTCGATACCCTGATGGGCAAATACGGCGAAGAAGGCGATAAACTGATCTTTAAGATCCTTAATAACGGTTTGGGAGAACCGAAAAACAGGGAGAAATCCATCGAAGCCTTCCAGCAGGTGCTGGCTGGCAGAAATGATAAGAACCTTACTGAAAGAGCACTCCGCTACGATCTCACCATTCCCTTCGCGCGTTTTGTTGCCATGAACCACGGGCAGCTTGCCATGCCCTTCAAACGCTACCAGATGCAGCCCGTGTGGAGGGCCGACCGCCCGCAGAAAGGCAGGTACCGCGAGTTCTGGCAATGCGATGCCGACGTGGTGGGCAGCCGCGCACTGCTCAACGAAGTGGAACTGACCGCCATGTACGCCGAGGTTTTCGAACGGCTTGATATCGCCGTTGAAATCCGTGTCAACAGCCGTAAGCTCCTCGCCGCCCTCGCCGAGGCCTGCGGCGGATCAGACAAGCTCACCGATATCACCGTGGCCATCGATAAGCTGGACAAAATAGGGATCGATAAAGTGCGGGAAGAAATACTGGAACGCGGACTCAGTGCAGCACAATGGGAGCTCGTTGAACGTTATCTCTCCATCACGGGCGACAATGAAAACCGCTTTGCCGCCGCCAGCACCCTGCTGGAAAATATACCCCTGGCCGCCGAAGGGTTGCAGGAACTCAGGACCCTGCTCGACAATGAGCCACCCGCCAACCTGGTGCTCGATTTTACACTCGCGCGTGGACTCAATTATTACACCGGCATCATTTTCGAAATAAAGGCCCGCGATGTTGCGATGGGCAGCATCGGGGGCGGGGGACGTTACGATGACCTCACCGGACTTTTCGGATTACCCGGCATCCCCGGCGTGGGCATCAGTTTCGGCGTGGACCGTATTTACGATGTGATGGATTCGCTAAACGCTTTCCCCGAAGAGGTGCACAGCGGAACGAAGGCGCTCTTTTTCAACCTGGGCGCGGCCGAAGCCCGCACAGCTTTCAAACTGGTACAGTTTCTCCGCTCGGCCGACTACCCCTGCGAACTCTACCACGAGCCTGCAAAATTCGACAGGCAGTTCCGGTATGCCGAAAAAAAACAGATTCCATTTGTGGTGATCATCGGCAGCCAGGAACTGGAATCGGGCGCCTGCCTGGTGAAAGACCAGCGCACCGGTAAGCAGGTGAGTGTACTGCAATCCGAGCTGGCAGCCTACCTGTTGCGCTGACGATCCTGTGTTGCGCTGACAGGTCCTGTTATTTTTTTACCAGCACAGAATGCATGGCCTGGTCGAAAAGTTCGGTCTTGCTGCTGTTTACAAAATCATACCCAACGATGAACCCATCGCGGTTCTGCCTGCTCCAGTGTGTGCCGTCCTGGTAGGTGCCCGATCCAATGCGCCCTGTTTTCTGCTGGAGACTTTCCAGGTCCTCCGACTGCCGGGCCAGCATAATATTGGGTTGGTTATCGCCATCGCGGCAGGCAATGAAAAATTCAGCGCCATCTTTATAATAAAAGGTCCGGACAAGATTGCCGTTCGCATCCCGCTGGTGGGTTTCTGAAACCGAACCGGGCGGAATGGCGAAGACCAGCCGGCGCTTCTTCTCTCCCACATTAAAATTGTATTCCACTGTATCGCCTTTTGCCAGCGTCGTACAGGACTCGTTGGCCATGGCTGTCGGGAGCAGGCAGAGGGCCCAGAAAATTCGTGGTAGCATGGTTTGGTGTTTGTGTATGGAAATATACAAGCACCTCCACGAAGAGTTTCGTGAAAACAGGAAGAACGCCCGCATCAAGATAGGCAGGAGCGCTAAAAATCAGTTCCATTTGAAATCGAGCGGAACATTCAGTTTTACACTGAAGTTCCTGCCCATGGCAAATACGCCCTGGCGGCCGGTCAGCGGGTTTTCTGAAAGGTATTTCAGCCTGCTGAGGTGACTCTGGTAGGCCTGATCGGTAAGGTTGGTACAAGCCAGTTGCAGTCCTGCTATTTTCTTATCGCGGTTGCGAATGTCGACCCCTATGGATCCATTCAGCAGCCAGTAATCGCCGGTAGCTGTTTCGGTATTGTAACCGGTAAAAGGATGGTTTTGCCGGAAAGTATAATCGCTTTCCATGCTCAGGTACAGGTTGCGAAAGGTTTTCCCATCGGGCAGGAGGTTGACGGCGAGTTCCGACAGCAGCCGTGCAGCCGGCACATTGGGAATATTCTTTGATCCGTCGAGCGCCTCATCGAAACGGGCGATGGTATAACTGAAATTGTTCTTTATGTGCAGCCAGTCGAGCGGGTGCGGGTGAATGTCCATGATGAATTCAGCCCCGTACAGTTGCGCATCGCGCTGGTTGAAACGATACACGGCCAGGGCATCACCCGATTCCGGATCAATAAGAACAGAATCTCCTCCTGCCGCATTCAACACTTTCTGGTAAAAGATGAAATGCTTTACGCGATTGTAGAAGAGGGAACCTTCGAGTGAAAGGTGGGCGGTATTCCACTCCAGTCCTGCATCTGCCTGGTAACTGGTTTCACTTTTCAGATCAGGATCGCCGAGCTCAAACCGGAGCGTGCCTTCGTGTGCCCCGTTGCTGGCCAGTTCTGCCAGTGAGGGCGCCCTGAAACCCCGCGCCAGGTTGAATTTCAGGTTAAGGTTGCGGTTGAGTTCGTAACTCAGTCCGGCGCTTCCCGATACATTGGCAAAGTCGCGGGTAAAGGCGCTGAACTTCTGCTCGCTGTCCACTTCCATTGCTTTGCTGTTGATGTGACGGTTGTCGAAACGCAGTCCCCCGCTGAAAGAGAGCCGGTCCTTATGATAGGCAGCAAACCCGAAGGCGCCAACATCCACGAGGGAATAATCGGGGATCAGCACTTCTTCCGCTTCATTGGAATTTCCCTGGAACATACCGCTGAGGCCTGTGGTGAATTTCCAGTTGCCGCTTGCAGGTAGATGCAGGCGGGCCGCATAATTCAGGGTCTGCAGGTTGAACCAGGCGTCGGCGGTTTTATCGGCCGCAGCGTCGCCGAATTCCTGGCGCTGGTTGCGCTGGTAGCCGAGGGTGACATCGAGATGGCTTTGGCCAATATTGAATACGTTGTCGCTGGTCAGTTTGAAATGCCTGATGTGCTGATAAGGCACAAAGGGATCAATGGTGCGGAAATCGCTTCGTTGCGCTACGCCTTCCGTTCCGTCCGGTAAGGGCTTCAGGAAATCGCCGTTCTCATCGCGTTCTCCTTCCACCATACCCACGGTTTGATCGAAATAACTGGCAAGCACATGCGCATATCCCCAGGAGCCGCCGTAGCCCAGCATACCCCCAAAATTCTGCTGGTGAAATTTGGAGTTGAAAACGTAATCGTCGTATTTGTTCTTATAGTCCTGTGCAGCTTTATAGGAGCCATACGCGTTCCAGCTAAACCCGTTTTTTGTACCGCCCAGGTTGCCGTAAAAACCGCGGAGCCCATTGTTGGACTGGTATTCGGCCCCTGCCGAACCGGTGATGTGTCCATCTGGCGCCGGCCGTTGTGTAATGATGTTGATCACCCCGGCAAGTGCGTCGCTGCCATATAATAAGGAAGCCGGTCCTTTCATTACTTCCACGCGCTGGATGCTGTAATCGTCGATCTCGATCCCGTGTTCGTCGCCCCACTGCTGGCCTTCCTGGCGGATGCCATCGTTGATGGTGACCACGCGGTTGTAGCCCAGTCCGCGGATAAAGGGTTTGGAAATAGCCGGACCCGTACTGAGGACTGAGACGCCCGGCACAGAATGGGCCAGGGCGTCAATGGCATTGGTGGAAACCAGTTTTTGCAGGTCTTCGCGTTTGAGAATGTCCACCGGCTGGGGCGATTGCTTCACCCGCATCGCTGCGGATACACCGGTTATGGTCACTGCCTGGTTTTCCACGATCCTTTCCTGCAGGGCAAAATCTTTTTGTGTATTGCCCTCGATGCGGATGTTTTCGACAATGGAAGAAAATCCCTGGTAGCTGATCTCCACCAGGTAGGTGCCTTTGTTGATGGCTGGGGTCCGGAACCGCCCGGCGGTATCGGTCACTGCTCCTCTTTTGGTATCGGGAAAATAAACAGAGGCGCCGCTGAGCGGCAAACCTGTACGGGCATCGGTTACCCTGCCTGAGAAAACACCTTTGGAGGTCCCGGGCTGGGCCTGTACTCCGATAGCAGCCAGCAACAATATGGTAAGGAAGGAGATATAACGCATAACAGAAATCTTGGTGCACAAAAATGCAACAACATTTCAAATTAAATGCAACAATATTTCAAATTTTTATTAATTACCTTATTTTCTGTTGAAAATAATAGCTGCACCCTGACCTACGCCCACACACATGGTCGCCAGTCCGTAGGAAACATTTCTTTTTTTCATTTCGTGCAGCAGGGTACAGGCGATCCGTGCGCCGCTGGCGCCGAGCGGATGGCCGAGGGCGATGGCCCCGCCATTCACATTGACGAGGGCGGGATTAAGGCCCAGGGCGCGGATACAGGCCAGCGACTGGGAGGCAAAGGCTTCGTTGAGTTCTACGAGGCCCAGTTCGCCGAGGCTAATGCCGGCGCGTTGCAGGGCTTTGTGGACGGCGGGGATGGGGCCCACGCCCATAACGGCAGGGTCGACGCCAGCCACGGCCATGCTGCTGATCTCAGCCAGGGGCTTGAGTTTGTATTTTTTAACGGCAGCCTCTCCCGCCAGCAACAGGGCGGCAGCGCCGTCGTTGATGCCGCTGCTGTTGCCCGCGGTAACCGTTCCGCCCGCGGCAAAAGCCGGCTTAAGGGCAGCCAGTTTCTCCAGGCTGGTGATCCGGGGATGTTCGTCGGCCGTTACCAGTGTGGCTTCGCGGTTGACGGTAACGGGAACCGGGACCAGTTCTTCGCGGAACCGGCCGGCAGCCTGGGCGGCGGCGTATTTTTCCTGGCTTTGGCGGGCAAAATGGTCCTGGTCTTCCCGGCTGACCTGCCACTGCTTTGCCACATTTTCGGCTGTTTCGCCCATGGAATAGGGATGGTACAGGGCAGCCAGGCGGGGATTGGTAAAACGCCAGCCCAGGGTAGTATCAAAAACCTGTGGTTCGCGCTGCCAGGGCGCTGCGGCCTTAGCCATGACGTAGGGTGCACGGGTCATGCTTTCCACGCCCCCGGCGATATAGAGGTCCCCGTCGCCGGCGGCGATGGCCCGGGACGCATCCATAATGGCCTGGAGCCCCGAGGCACAAAGCCGGTTCACGGTACTGCCGGCCACTGTTACGGGCAGCCCTGCCAGCAGCGCCGCCATCCTTGCCACATTGCGGTTGTCTTCCCCGCTCTGGTTGGCGGCTCCGGCAATCACCTCCTCGATGGCCTGGGCCTCAATGCCGGGGTTGCGGTCCAGCAAAGCCCTGATCACCAGCGCCAGGAGGTCGTCGGGCCGCACCTGGCTGAGCGCGCCACCGTAGCGGCCGATGGGCGTCCTGACCGCATCAATGACATAGGTTTTTTTCATAACGGCCAAAGATAGACCTTTGCAGCATGTTAAAAGGGGCGAAGAAAAATATCAGGAGCCTGTCGAAGGAAGAGCTGGAAACCTATTTCAAAGAGCTACAGGAACCGGCTTACCGTGCCAGGCAGGTCTATGAATGGCTGTGGGCAAAACCCGTGGTGAGCTTTGAAGAAATGACCAACCTGAGCAAGGCCCTCCGCGTTAAGCTGGACGAACATTTCTCCCTGCCTGCCCTCCGGGAAGACCTCACACAGCACAGCCTCGACGGCACCCTGAAAAGCCGCTTCAAAACGGTCGACGGCCACCTCGTGGAAGGCGTGCTCATTCCCACCGACGAACGCCGCACCGCCTGTGTATCCTCACAGATCGGCTGTTCGCTGAGCTGTAAGTTTTGCGCCACCGGTTATATGGACCGCAAACGCAACCTGGAATTTGACGAGATCTACGACGAAGTAGTGCTCATCAACCGCCAGAGCGAGGCCGTTTATGGAAAAAAGATCAGCAACATCGTTTTCATGGGCATGGGCGAGCCCCTGCTCAATTATAAGAATGTCCTCAAAGCGATCGAAAAGATCACATCACCCGATGGCCTGGCCATGAGTCCCCGCCGTATTACGGTGTCCACGGCCGGCGTTGCCAAAATGATCCGGCAGTTGGGCGACGACAAAGTGCGCTTCAAACTGGCGCTTTCCCTGCATGCCGCCAACGATGCCAAGCGCCACGAGATCATGCCCATCAACGACAGCAACGACATCAAATCGCTGGTGGATGCACTCAACTATTTTTATCAGCAAACCGGCAACGAAATCACCTTTGAATACATTCTCTTCAAGGATTTCAACGATACGCTCAAAGATGCGGAAGAATTGGTTCAGCTCTATCGCCGCGTACCGGCCGACCTGGTGAACATCATTGAATACAACCCGATCGACCAGGCCGCCTTCCAGAAACCCGAAGAAGAAAAAGTAATGCAGTTCATGGCTTACCTCGAAAAACACCGCGTGAATGTGCGTCTTCGCCGCAGCCGCGGAAAAGACATCGATGCCGCCTGCGGGCAACTGGCCAACAAGTAAACGGCGGCTGAATCAACGATGGCGCTTTAACATTCCTGAAACTTTTCCTGTTTAAACGCAGCGCTTCAAATCCTGTCTCATAATAAACGACAGGAAATGAAAAAACTATTCTTAAGCATAGCAATGGTAATGGGCCTTGGCGCAGCTATGGCGCAGGACAGCAGCAGGGTTAACATGCACCGTTCCCGCCCGCACCACCAGGAAGCATACCCCGGTTTTAGCCAACTGAACCTGACCGACGCGCAAAAGCAACAGTTAAAAACCATCCGCGAAGAGCAGCAGGCTAAAATGATGGCCGTGCTCACCCCAGCGCAAAAAGAACAGTGGAAAAAGCAGCAGGAAATACGCCGGAAGCACCCTGCCGGTAAAAAAGGCATCGCCGGCAAACAACTGAAAGAAAAACTGCAACTGACCGATGAGCAGTCGGCCAAAATGAAGGGCCTGAACGATTCCTTCCGCCAGCAAGCCGGTGTCATCCGGGCCAACCAGGCCCTGTCTGACGCAGACCGCAAATCACAATTGAAGAAATTATCGGCTGAGCATCGTAGTGAGATCAATGCCATGCTGACGCCTGCCCAGCAGGAAACGCTGCGACAGTTGAAAGAACAAAACCCTAAGAGGACGGTTCGGTGATTCAAACAAGGGGGCTGCCTGTAAGGCGGCCCTTTTTCTTTTGCTTCTTCCGTGTGAAAAGTGTTCCGTCCTCCGGCAGGTTTGCAGCCTTTGATTGTTGGTAAGCCTGCACCACATTCCGGTAGCTGACGATGCCCGTGAGTACCTTTTTTTCATTCAGCACCGGCAGCATGTCCACGTTTTCATCGAGCATGGTTTCCACGGCCGTCCGCAACGACTGTTCTTCCCGCAACCATACCAGTTTGCGTCTTACCAGGCTGCCTACTTTCTGTGATGCGGGGTGTTGCTCACTGAACAAATTGGAGCCACTGAGGATACCCGAGAAAACATTCCCGGCCCCGGTAAGAATAAAGTAATGAGCGCCCGGTTGTGGAAATTGGGTCAGCCAGTTGCGTACTTCGCCAATGCTCAGGTTTTCGTCGATGCTGTTCCCTTCCACCTGCATCACATCTTTCACTTTCAACTGTTCCAGTATATCCGGCCGGTAGGACACGGGTGTGTTAACGCCCCGCCGGGCAATTTTTTCCGTCATGATGGTATTGTTCATGCACCATAACGAGATCATATATGCGCCGGTGGAGGCGGCCAGCAACACGAGCAGGGCATTGGTTTGGCCGGTGGACTCTACCGCAAAAACAATGGAAGTCAGCAGGGCCCTTGAAGCGCCGGCAAACATGGCCGACATACCCACCAGTGCGCCCATCGGTACCGGCAGGTGAAGTGAAGGAAAATAGTGATTGATGCCTATGCAAAGCGCGGCGCCCAGGGCCCCGCCAATGGTAAGCAAAGGCGCCAGCGTTCCCCCCGAAGTGCCACTCGATAAGGCCACCACCCAGGAGAGAAATTTAAACACGCAGAGCACGCCTATCATTTTCAGGGGCAGGCTGCCACTGAGCAGGTCGGTAATATTGTTGTAACCAACGCCCAGGGTCTGCGGGTAAAAATAGCCCACGCCTCCCACTACCAGGCCACCGATGGCGGGCCACCACATCCAGTGTATGGGCAGTCGCTCAAACCAGTCTTCGAGCAGGTACACGGCCCGCGTCACCAAAACGCTGGCAAAGCCAACCATCAACCCCAGCACGCTGAAGGCGAAGAGGGCATTGGGCCCATCTACCTGCACCGCAGGCATGGGAAAAACCGGGCCTGATTCAAAAAGCAGGTAGTGACCCGCTGCGCCGGTGATGCAGGCCAGGGCTACGGGCAGCATGCTTTCGGCAGAAAACTCAAACAGGAGTAATTCCACTGCCAGGAAAATGGCGGCGATGGGCGTTCCGAAAATAGCCGACATACCCGCCGTAGCGCCGGCCGCCAGCAGTATTTTTCTCTCCTGCTGCGATACCCGGATCAGTTGTCCAAAAGTGGAGCCCAGGGCGCCGCCGGTGGCAATGATGGGACCTTCCGCGCCAAAGGGTCCGCCCGTACCAATGGAAATGGCTGCAGAAACCGGCTTCAGAAAAGCGATGGCCGGTTTGATACGGCTTTCGTTGGTAAGGATCTGTTCCATGGCTTCGGGGATACCATGACCGCGTATGGCCTTGGAACCGTACAGGGCCATGAGCCCGATGGCCAGTCCGCCGAGGGCCGGAAGCCCTATGACCCAGGGCCCCAGCGCGTGCCCCACAGGACTCGCCGGTGCCACCGACCAGTTTCCATAAAATGCCAGTTGCGTAACACCATTGATGAGGTACACCAACAGGCGGGCAACGCCGGCCACCACGGCTGCAAGGATAACAGAGAGACCCGAAAGATAGAGAAGCCTTTTTTTGGCAGGTAAACGACCGGGCGCCATGTGCGCCGCTTCAAGGGTAGATTCCAGGGAGGTTGAAACGGGGATGCCTGTACCCAGGGACTGCTTGTGAATCATGTTGCAAAACTATGACTAAAATCATAGTTTTTAAACTCCTACATTTGCGCTTCATCATGCCCAGCCAGTTTTCCCCTTGCGATCTCCAAAAATGTTTTCTCTGCAGCCGCTGCCTGCCCGAATGGCGGCCGCTCATCGCATTAGAGAAGGAAAATCGCCAACTGGCCAAGGGCGAAACCCTTTTCCGGGAAGGGGATCCCGTAGAAGGGATCTACTTTGTGTTTTCGGGGAAATTCAAAGTGCAGAAGCGCTGGGGGCAGGACAAGACATTGCTGATCCGTTTTGCAGGCGAAGGGGATCTGCTGGGTTTCCGGGGGATGGGAAAAGACAAACACTATCCCATTTCTGCTACCGCCCTTGAACCCAGCCTGGCGTGTTATGTACGCAGCGATTTTTTCGAAAGCTGCCTGCGCATCAACCATGCCCTCACCTACGACCTGATGAAATATTTTGCCACAGAATTGCAGGATGCCGAAAAACGGATGCGCAACCTGGTGCACATGGACCTGCGGGGACGGGTGGCCGATACCCTGCTGCAACTGGAACAACAGTTTGGGAAAGATGCCAATGGGTTCATCCAGGTCAATCTTACCAAACAGGACCTGTCGGCTTATGCCGGCACCACGTATGAAAGCTTTTCGCGGGTCATCTCTCAATTCCTGGAGGCAGGCTGGATCAAAGTGAGTGGCAAAAAAACCAGCATCCTGCAGGCCGGAAAACTGCGGCAGCTCTTATCAGAAAAATAAGATTTACATCATATTTTTTCAAAGGTTAGGAAATCCTGGCTATTGTCGCCGCCGCGGCCTCCCTGCAAAAATCCTACCTTCGTGCCATCCCTGTTGAAAAACAGCAAAAACAAACAGCATGAAAAAGCCCACCGGGTTCGAAAAATTCGTCAATAAGAAAAAAGCGGGTACCGTTAAAGAAGGCTTCCGCAAAGAGAAAAGAGAACACAAACAGGAAGTGAGCCGGAAGCAGGAAGAAAGGAAACAGGCCGTTTCCGGAAAAACTCCTTCCAGCAAAACTCCTTCCGGCAAAGTTGCCTCCGGCCAAGTTCCTTCCAGCAAAGTCGCCTCAAGTAAAGTCTCTCCTGGTAAATCCACCTCCGGTAAAACGGCAGCCGTTAAGAAAGAAACCAGCCCTTCTGCCGCGGGACCTTCCGCATCCGCTGCAGGGGAGCAAATGCCGCTGAACAAATTCATCGCCCACGCCGGCGTTTGTGCCCGCCGCGATGCCGCCGCCCTGGTGAAAACGGGCGTGGTTACCGTAAATGGACAGCCGGTCGCAGAGCCGGGATTCAAAGTCAGCAGCCAGGATACCGTACAGCTCAATGGCCGCAGGCTGCAGCTCAGCCGGCAATTTGTTTATATCCTGCTGAACAAACCCAAGGATTATATCACCACCACCGAAGACCCGCAGGGTCGCAAAACGGTGCTGGACCTGATCAAAACGGCTACGGAGGAAAGGGTATATCCCATCGGGCGGCTCGACCGCAACACCAGCGGCGTACTGCTTTTCACCAATGACGGCGAACTGGCGCAGGCGCTTTCTCACCCGAAAAACAAGGTGAAAAAGATTTACGAGGTAAAACTCGATCGCCCTCTTGCCAGGAACGATTTTGAAGCCATCCTGAAAGGACTCAACCTGGAAGATGGCATCATTGCCCCCGATGCACTCGGTTATGCCGATCCGCGCGACCGCTCTGTGATTGGCATAGAAATACACAGCGGCCGGAACCGCATTGTACGGCGCATTTTCGAACACCTGCAATACGAGGTAAGGGCGCTCGATCGCGTGATGTATGCCGGCCTCACTAAAAAAAATGTGAACCGTGGCAAATGGCGGCACCTCAGTGAAAAAGAGGTACGCCTGCTCAAACACTTCAGCAAAAAATGAAGCCAATAGAAATACTGGCAGATACGCCCGATTATGTTGCCGTTAACAAAGCAGCGGGCATGTTGTCCATTCCCGACCGGGAACAATCTGCGCCATCATTAAAAGACCTGCTGTTGCAGCGTTTTGGAGAAATTTATACCGTTCACCGCCTCGACCGCGAAACCAGCGGCGTTATTGTTTTTGCCAAAAACGAAAATTGCCACCGTTACCTCTCCCGGCAGTTTGAGGAGCGCAGCACGGAAAAATATTACAACGGGCTGGTGCTTGGCAAGGTGTACGAAACCGAAGGTCTGATAGATGCCGCCATGGGCGAGCATCTTGCCAAAAAAGGGCAGATGATTGTTCTGAAAAAAGGGAAACCTGCACAAACGGCCTATAAAACCCTTCAAAGCTTTTCCCGCTACAGTTGGATGCAGTTCCGCATCTTTACCGGGCGCACCCACCAGATAAGGGTGCACATGCAAGATTTCGGGCATCCCATCGCCTGTGATCCTTATTACGGCGACGGACAACCGATTTTCCTGTCTTCCCTGAAAAAGAATTTCAAACTGTCCAAAAATGAGGAAGAGGAAAGACCCATTCTTCAACGCCTGGCCCTTCATTCCACTGAACTACGCTTTACCGGCATGAACGGTGAGCCAGTTTCGCTGCTGGCGCCGCTGCCGAAAGACCTGCGGGCAACCCTGTCGCAACTGGAAAAGCTCGACAAATAAACCATTGGTCAAGTTTTAGGCTACACTGGTCAAGGCGGTTTTACCAGCACCCCTGGTTGACTTTTTTTTGTTTTCATAAAAATGAAAACCATGAAAAAATCAACATTCGGCAACAGGGTGGCAGCATGCTTCGCCCTTTGCTTCCTGCTCCTCGGGTTATCGGCCTTTGCACCCATGAACAGTGTGCCCGACGAAGGCGGCATTCATTTCACCATTCATCTCAACAACCAACTGGCGGTAGAAAGGAGCTATGGCTCCAAAGAAACGCCCAAAACCATTTCGCTGGCAGGAATGCCGGCTAAGGCGGAAATGGTGATCAGGAGCAGCTATTGCGGACAGTTGGGAAAAAAAGCTGCCATTGCCATCCTGGATGAAAAAAACCAGGTATTAAAAGAATGGACTTTTGATGAAGGCCAGGCCAGAGATGGGATGGTATTGCAGGTACAAACGCTCCGGTCTTATACCGGCAAAGCATCCCATGCTCCGGTACGGCTCTTCTACTTTTCTAAAGAGTTACCCAACGGCTTCCAGTTGCTGGCCATCGCCTGAAGTGATCCGGTTATTGTATCGCCGCTTCCGCTTCCACCAATGTATCTACTCCTATCCGTACGCGATAGCCCTGCAGCGAAAACAGGCTGTCATAGCTGATGGGCTCGTTGGTGGACTTCCAGATAACAGGGCTTACAGAAAGGAGTCCGCTGGTGCCGCTGAGTGTTCCCAGGTCGGCGTACACAGAATCGCGCAGCAGGACTGAATCATAAGACACAATCGCTGCAGGATAACTCAGTTCGGTATTGCGGTAGGGAGAATCCAATTGTATCTGGATGGAAGCATTACCGTCGGCAAGTTCCTGGAATTTAACCAGGCCTGCATCCGCGGCCGATCCGCTCGTATCATTCACCAGTACTACTTCTTTGGAATCGAGCGTTGGCTCAGTAGTGGAATCGTCGTCGCTGCAGGCTGCCATCCAGGTGGTCAATGCCAATAACGCGAGGCAGGTCATTGTTCTTGTTTTCATACTCTTGATTTTGAAGTATGTAAACCAAAATGATACCGCCACGATGCCCGAAAAGTTAAAATAGTCAAAAGGGGCGGTATTTCCCCGCCCCTTTTGACTATTGCTGTTTGTATTAAAGCACTCGTTTTGCCGGCGCGCATCAATCAATATTGGGCTGCGGCGTATAACGCAGGTAAGGCTTCACTACCTGTACTCCTTTGGGGAATTTTTTAATGGCATCTTCTGTGCTTACTGCGGGCACCACAATTACATCTTCACCCGCTTTCCAGTCGGCCGGTGTAGCTACACTGTAATTGGCAGTCAACTGCAGCGAATCGATCACACGCAATACTTCAAAGAAATTCCGACCGGTAGAAGCCGGATATGTGATTGTCAGTTTCACTTTCTTATCGGGACCAATAACAAAAAGAGAGCGGACCGTAAAGGTTTCACTGGCATTCGGATGGATCATGCCGTAGAGATTGGCCACTTCTTTTTTCTCATCTGCAATGATGGGAAATTCAACCGTGCACTGCTGGGTTTCGTTGATATCATTTCTCCAGCCCAGGTGCTTATCCAACGGATCCACACTTACCGCCAGCACTTTCACGTTGCGCTTGTCGAACTCCTGCTTCAGTTTGGCTGTTTTGCCCAGTTCAGTGGTACAAACCGGCGTGTAGTCAGCAGGGTGAGAAAAAAGAACACCCCAGCCATTGCCCAGAAAATCGTAAAAATCAATTTCTCCTTCTGTAGTTACGGCTTTGAAATTGGGCGCCGTATCGCCTAAACGTAGACTCATATTAAGTAGATTTATCAAATGGAATGCTAATATACTAAATTCCTATAAAACAGATAGGGGAATATTAGGGAAGTCCTCCGGCTTTATTAATAGCATCCTTACCAAATTTATCTTTCACAGCATCGATGGCCTTATAGAGATCGGCTTTCCGGTTTACATCCTGGAACAGGTGGGTCTGCAGGGCCTCGGCGGTCAGTTCGCTCACCCGCACTCCCAGCAGCCGGATGGGCTGGTTCTTCCGGTGCAGTTCGGTGAACAATTTCCGGGCATGGGCCAGCAGTTCATCGTCGTAAAAAGTATAAGGAATAACGGTTTGCCGGGATGTGGTCTCGAAATTGGGATAACGGATCTTCACGGCCAGGCAGCCTGCCATTTTATTATCCCGGCGCAATTCGTATCCCAGTTTTTCGGTCATCCTGTTCAGTTCCGCCTGCAGGAAAGCGGGATCCAGCATGTCTTTTTCAAAAGTGTTTTCGGTAGAAACAGATTTGTTTTCCTGGTATGCATTTACAGTACCACGGTAACGGCCATTCGCTTTTTCCCACAGTTCCTGTCCCCACCTGCCCAGGTAGCGGTTCAGCAAAACCGGCTGCGCCTGGCGCAGTTCCTGTATGGTTTCGATGCCCAATTGCAGCAGTTGCCGCTGGGTTTGTTCGCCTACCCCCGGTATTTTTCCCACCGGCATCGGGTCGAGGAAAGCTGCTTCCTTTCCCGGTTCTACCAAAAGATAACCGTTGGGCTTCGCTGCGTCTGTGGCAATTTTGGCGATCATTTTGGTGGATGCCATACCAAAAGAAATGGGTAATCCTGTTTCCTTCATGATGCGGGTACGCAGGTCGATGGTCCATTCCAGTGGTTTGAAAAATCTTTCCATGCCGGCGAGATCGATAAAAAATTCATCGATCGACGCCTTTTCGAAAACGGGTGCAGCGCCGGCAATCATTTCGGTCACCATTCTTGAATAATGGCTATAGGCTCCCCGCGTGCCGCGTACAATGGTCATGTGCGGGCAAAGTATTTTCGCTTTTCGCATAGGCATGGCCGAATGAACGCCGAACTTCCGGGCTTCATAGCTGCAGGCCGCCACCACGGAACGGTCGCTGTTGCCGCCCACTGCCAGCGGCAAACCCTTTAAAGCGGGGTTCAGGAGGCATTCCACCGATACAAAAAAAGCATCCAGGTCGAAATGGGCGATCATAGTGCAAATATACCGGCCAGAAATCTTTTACTTTGAAACATGGATCCCCTCGACCAGTTGCGGCAACAGCTCAATGCCATCCATCCCCTGGAGGAAGCCGCGTGGCTCGATTTCAGCGCCATCTGGTCGCCCGTGCGGTATAAAAGAAAAGAGATCATCACCGCAGCCGGCGAAACGGAAAAATACCTTTACTGGGTGCTGGAAGGGGTACAGCGCGGCTTTCACCTGCACCAGGAAAAAGAGGCCACCATTGTATTTACTTATCCGCATTCTTTTTCGGGCATTATCGACAGTTTCCTGCTGCAGCGGCCCAGCCGCTATTTCCTGGAAACGCTTACCAGCACCCATTTTCTCCGCGCCCCATTTTCGCTGGTGGAAAACTGCCGGCGCAAGCACCCTTCGATCGCCGAAGCCATGTACCGGTCGCTCTCTTTCACCTGCTCCGGCATCCTGGAGCGGCAGATTGAACTCATGGTCTATTCGTCAGAAGAAAAATTCCGGGTGCTGCTGAAAAGGAGTCCGCACATCCTGCAGATCGTACCCCATAAATACCTGGCTTCCTACCTGGGGATTGATCCCACCACTTTCAGCAAATTGCTGGGCTCGGTACGGCTTTGATGGAAAGCGGCGGATCCCCGGTAAAACGGCGGGTCTCCGGCGAACCGGTGCAGGTCTGGGAAAACAGGCCGTGGCGGAAATCTTGGTCTGCACCAAGAATGGGCCCAATGGCCCGGACTAGATTTGTAAAAAATCAAAGAAGATGAAAGCATTCCCTGCACAACCCTTCCTGGACGAGCTCCGCGGCCACAGTCTTTTTCTGCTGGAACAGGTCAGTAGCATTGCCGCTGAAACGCCCACCGAGCTCCTGGAAACCAACGATGGACCGGGTCGCTGGAATACCCTGCAGGTGCTGGAGCACCTCAACAGCTACTACCGGTATTACCTGCCTAAGATGGAGCTGCTGATGGAAGCTTCCAAACGGCCGGCCCGCCCCTATTTTAAACCCGGGTGGCTGGGCGCTTATTTTACCCGCATGCTGGCGCCCCGGAACGGTGTCGTATACAATAAGATGAAAGCCATGAAGAGCCACTCTCCTTCGCCGGGACTCGATGCCGCCACCGTAACCGCCGAGTTTCTGCGCTGGCAACGGAAACTGGTACACCTCCTGCAACTGGCCCAGAAACATGATATCAGCGCCATCCGCATTCCCATTTCCATAGCGCCCTTTATACGGTTGCAACTGGGCGATACGTTCGCCTTTATTGTGGCCCACAACCAACGGCACTGGATACAGATCGAACACCTGCTGGGCCGGTATCATTCGTCTTTCAGGCTCGACACCGGGTTGGCCAGCGCGGCCCTGACCGACTGAACACTGACCGTCAGTAGTGTAATGACCATAGCCAGCACACCGGCCAGCAGGAATACGCCGGCGCCCAGCACAACGCGGTATTCGTAGCCGTTCAGCCAGCGGCTGAGGAAATACCAGGCCAATGGTGCGGCAATAAGTATGCTAATGCCCACCAGCAGCATAAAATCTTTCGATAACAACATCCACACCTGCAGCACGGAAGCCCCCAGCACCTTGCGGATACCAATCTCTTTGTTGCGCTGCTCGGCCATATATGCAGCCAGGCCAAATAATCCCAGGCAGGAGATCAGCACAGCGAGTGCGGCAAATATGCCCGAGAGCCTGCCGATCATGATCTCGGTGTTGAACTTGGCGGCATAGTCACTGTCGGCAAAATGATAGTCGTAAGGGAAGCTGGGGTTATAGCGGTTGAAGATAGTCGTTAGTTCGGCCAACATCCGGTCGGCAGGAAGCCGGTTGGTCAGTCGGTAGATCAGCGCGCCCTGCGTACCGGGGTTGGTCAGGAACATCATGGGTTCTGCCTTTGAGAACGGCGACGCGATCAGCGCGTCCTTTACCACACCTATTATTTCATAGGGCTCTTCACCCCAGGTGATCTTTTTACCCACCGGGTCATTGATCCGCATCTGCTGCATAGCCGTTTCATTAAAAATGACCCGGGTGGTATCGTTCAGCGACGCAAACTCACGGCCCTGAACAAACGAAATTCCCATGGTTTTGAAATAGTCTTCGCCAATGATCACGGTGGCCATTTCTATGTTCTCATCCGGGTATTTGCCGGGCCAGTTGTCCAGGCCCGAATGCCAGTATATGTCCGTGGCCGGGCTGCTGGCCTGCGTAATGGAACTTACCAGCTTTTTCTGCAGTAGTTCGTTCCGTAAGGCCGTATAATTTTTTCCCAGGTCGCCGCTGGTGTAAGTCATCACCAGGCTATTGAGGTCAAAACCCGTAGGCCTGTCCTTTACGTGCTGCACCTGACGGTACACCACCGCCGTACTTACGATCAGCGCTATAGAACAGGTGAATTGTACCACTACCAGCACTTTGCGGGGAAGCGCGGAGGCGCGCCCTTTGTAGAGCCTTCCCTTCAACACCTGCACGGGACGAAAACCGCTCATAAAAATAGCCGGACGCGCACCCGCGGCCAGCGACGTTACGAGCACCAGCACCAGCAGCAATACCCAATAACGCGGATCGCCGTAAGGAATTCGTACGTCCCTGCCCGTTAGCCTGTTGAAATAAGGCAGGCTGATCTCTACCAGCAGCGAAGCCAGTACAAAGGCGATCAGCGTCATGCAGAACGACTCCAGCAAAAACTGGAGCAGCAGGTCGCTGCGCAGGGAGCCCACAGCTTTCCGCACGCCCACTTCCCGCGCTCTTTTTTCCGAACGCGCCGTACTGAGGTTGATGAAATTGATGCAGGCGATCAGCAGCACGGCCAGGCCAATCAGCAGGAACATGCGCACATAGTCGATAAAACCGCCGAGGTCGCGGCCATTGATGTACTGGCTGTACAGGTGCCAGCGCGCCATGGGCTGCAGCACCACTTCCGATTTCTGCGCGTTGTAGTTTTGTTCGGAACGCGTAATGAAACGCAGTTTGGGCGCCACCTGCTCCTGGCTCACCCCTTCTCTCAACTGCGCAAACTGTTGCCAGGCATTATTGGCGAAAGAAGTCCGCGCGTTCTTCATATGCGATGCCGATTCATAGTAGGATAAGGGAATCACGTAAGAAAACTGTAAGCTGGAATTAGCCGGAACATCTTTCAACACTGCCGTCACTTTCAGGTCCTGCTTGTTTTCAAAACGCACCATCTGGCCCAGCGGATCGGCATTACCGAACAGCGCTTTCGCGAGTGACTCCGTAAGCACGATGGAATAGGGATCTTTCATAGCGGTGCCCACATTACCGCGCAGCGCCGGGAACCGGAACATATCCAGGAAACCATCATCGGCGATCGCGCCGCTGGAGATGAGTTTTTTCTCACCTACCATCAGCCCGTGCGGACCCATCCAGTCCGATACCACTACCCTTTCTATTTCAGGCACCTGCCGGATGGCATCCGACAATTTGAGGGAGGTAGTGGTGAAATTGAGTATCTCGCCGTTGCTGTCAAAATTCCGGCGCACCTGGTAGATCCTGTCATAATCCGGCAGGAACTTATCGTAGGAATATTCGTGGTAGGCCCAGAGACCAATCACCAGGGCCACGGCCAGTCCCGTTGCAAGTCCGGCTATATTGATAAATCCATATACCCGGTTCCGGAGCAGCGAACGCCAGGCGGTAAGAAGATAGTTGCGAAGCATGGTGCGGCAGGTTTTATGGCATAGGGCATCAAAGCAGGGACCAACTCGCAATCAACTGATAATCAACATGTACAAATACAATGGCTCTGGCCTGCTGTTCGCAATCGATACAGGAAACGTTCAAATCTGGACAATCGGAATGGCGTGGTGCCCTCAGCGGTACAGGTCCAGCAGCCCGTCGGGCAGGCAGAGATAGAGGCGTTTTTTCCGGGGATCGGCCGATAAGAGGGTGCCTTCGTGGATGGGCAGCAGGGCTTCTTTTCCCGCCAGGTCGATCCGGCAGAGCACCTGGTGGGGTTGCTCAATCACTTCGAGGATCTCGCCCAGTTCTTCTTCCCCGCCTGCGTCGGGGCGGTTCACCACCTGGTAGCCCAGGAAGGAAATATTGGCGTCGGGCGCCGCAAAGCGTTTGAAATCTTTTTCTTCCAGCCATACCTGTTTCTGGTTCAGGAACATGGCTTTTTCACGGGTATCGATGCCTTCGAGGGAAAGCAGCACTTCGTCGTTTGCGCGCGCGCGTGCGTCGGTGAGAAAATAAGGAAGGAATTCACCCTTTTTTACTTCAATAAAAATCGTTTCCAGCCCCTTGAGCGAGGTTTTTTTCCCCAGCGCATGGCGCAGCACCAATTCTCCCTGGACGCCAAAAGCCGCTACGATTTTTCCGACAGACAAATAATTCATATGGTATAAAAAAATCCCGGCATATCGCTACACCGGGATGAAATTTCGGGGATTTACGCGTATCACTCCGCTGCACCACCTTCCTGACGGGGCTGGGGCCTTCTGGCTCCACCACCTGCGGGGAAACGGCGCACCTGGCGCTGCTTGCGGTGTTCATCACTGCGCTTCTTCAACTGGGCTTCGTGCTCCTTGTGCCAAACTTCAAATTTGGTCATAGCGGTAACATCATCGAACAGGCCCAGTTTCACGCCGCGCAGCAGGTGTTTCAGGTACAATACTCCTTTGAAAGACAGGATACGACGTACGGTATCAGTAGGCTCTGCACCTTTGTGCAGCCAGTCCAGCGCGCGCTGGCGGTCTAACTGAATGGTAGCGGGAACTGTCAGGGGGTTGTAGGTACCGATCTTCTGGATGAATTTTCCATCCCGGGGTGCACGGGCATCAGCCACTACGATGAAGTAGAAAGGCCTTTTCTTGCTGCCGTGACGCTGCAATCTCATTTTAACTGGCATCGTAAATAAAAATTTAAATGCGTGAACAAATAGGGTTTCCGTTGATAAGGACTGCAAAAGTAACAATCAACGGATTAATCACAAACTAAAAAATTATTACGTGATTTCAAAGTCTATCTGCGTCCCAAACCGCCCAGTCCGGGCATGCGGCCGCCCATGGGCATTTTATTCATCATTTTCATCATGTCCTTCATCTGCTCAAATTGTTTCATGAAGGCGTTGACGTCGGCAATGTCCTTACCGCTGCCACCGGCGATCCGTTTTCTGCGGCTGCCATCAATGGTATCGGGGTTGGCCCGCTCAAAAGGAGTCATGGAATTGATCATGGCCTCGATGCCCTTAAAAGCATCGTCGCTGATATCGATGTCCTTAATGGCCTTTCCCACGCCGGGGATCATGGCCAGCAGGTCTTTGATATTGCCCATTTTCTTAATCTGTTCCAGTTGTTGCTTAAAATCCTCAAAATCGAACTGGTTCTTGCGGATTTTTTTCTCCAGTTTTTTGGCCTGCTCCTCATCGAATTGTGCCTGGGCTCTTTCTACCAGGGTGGTGATATCACCCATTCCGAGGATCCGCTGCGCCATCCTTTCGGGATAGAATACGTCGAGGGTGTCCATCTTTTCGCCGCTGCTCACGAACTTGATGGGTTTTTGCACCACGTATTTGATGGAGAGGGCGGCGCCGCCGCGGGTGTCGCCGTCGAGCTTGGTGAGCACCACGCCGGAGAAATCGAGGCGCTCGTTGAAGGCCTTTGCGGTATTCACGGCGTCCTGGCCGGTCATGGAATCTACCACAAAGAGGATCTCCTGGGGCTGCACGGCCTGCTTCACATTGGCCACTTCGGTCATCATGGCTTCATCCACCGCCAGGCGGCCGGCGGTATCGATGATCACTACGTTCTTATTGAGGGAACGCGCTTCCGACACGGCTTTGCGGGCAATGGCCACCGCATCCTTGTTATCGGGTTCGCTGTACACGTCCACGCCGATCTGGCCGCCCAGCACTTTGAGCTGGTCGATCGCCGCAGGGCGGTAAATATCGGCCGCCACCAGCAGGGGGTTTAACCCTTTTTTGGTTTTGAGGTAATGGGCCAGCTTGCCGGAAAAAGTGGTTTTACCGGAGCCCTGCAGGCCCGCGATCAGGATCACGGCGGGATTGCCCTTGGCATTGAAAACCGCTTCCTCGCCGCCCATGAGCTGCACCAGCTCGTCCTTCACGATCTTCACCATCAACTGGCCGGGACTCACCGCCGTAAGCACTTTTTCGCCCAGGGCCTTGTCCTTGATGGTGTCGGTGAATTCCTTGGCGATCTTATAGTTCACATCGGCGTCCACCAAGGCGCGGCGGATGTCTTTTACGGTTGCAGCAATATTCAGTTCGGTAATGCGGCCCTCTCCCTTGATCTGCTTAAAGGCCGATTCCAGCTTCTCACTTAATGATTCAAACATGTTGCTTTTTTGCGATTGAAATGGGCTGCAAATATAAATGAAAAGCAAAAGCCCTCCCGGGGGAAGGCTTTAAGGTTTATGGGTTCTTTCCGCCAGGGCTCCTACCCTGTGGATGGAGCTTATGCGCCCAGGTAGGTCCTGAGCTGCTTGCTGCGGGAGTTGGTTTTCAGTTTGGTGATGGCTTTGTCCTTGATCTGGCGCACCCTTTCGCGGGTGAGGTTGAATTTTTCGCCTATGTCTTCCAGGCTCATGGGATGATCCACCCCGATGCCGAAGAAATAACAGATGACCTCTTTCTGGCGCTCGGTGAGCACCTGCATGGAACGGTTGATCTCTTTTTTCAGGCTTTCGGTATGTTCAATATTCCTGTCGGTCCGCTCAGCGTTGGGATTTTCCATCACATCGATCATGGTATTGTCCTCGCCCTCGCTCAGCGGCGTATCCATGCTCACATGGCGGGCTGAAATGCTGAGGGTGGCTGCGATCTCTTCGATGTCGATCTCCAGGAGCTCGGCCAGTTCTTCGGGTGAGGGTTCCCGTTCGAATTCCTGTTCCAGTTGGCTGAAGGCCTTCTGGATGCGGTTGGTAAGCCCCACTTTGTTAAGGGGCAGGCGCACAATGCGGCTCTGTTCGGCGAGTGCCTGCAGAATGCTCTGGCGGATCCACCATACGGCATAGGAAATGAATTTGAAACCGCGGGTTTCGTCGAAACGGTGAGCGGCTTTGATCAGGCCGAGATTGCCCTCGTTGATCAGGTCGGGCAGGGACAATCCCTGGTTCTGGTATTGTTTGGAAACCGAAACAACAAAGCGCAGGTTGGCGCGGGTGAGCCGGTCGAGGGCACGCTGGTCGCCCTGTTTGATGAGACGGGCCAGGCGGACTTCCTCCTCAGGACCAATCAGTTCCACCTTACCAATTTCCTGGAGGTATTTCTCCAGGCTCTGGCTTTCCCGGTTGGTAATGGATTTTGAAATCTTGAGTTGACGCATACTCATAGGCCGTGGTTTTAGAGGTTTTGTTTTTTTTCAAAGGCATCCGGTTCGGAACTATAACGTGGAAATGCTCATTTTCTTGCATGGGAAAAACTGAATCACCCCCGTTAAGGTTTCACAGCAATTTAACATTTGGGCCACCCTTTTCCAAAAATAAATGTGCTAAATCCCTGTTTCTCAGTGAAAAACCCGGTCTTTTGTCGAGAAATACACCCAATTTTCTTTAACAAAAAATACTTGGTAGATAATTTTGATACTTCCTAGATTTTTCTATTATTGCATTGATTGCATTACTTCTAAGACAGATATGATCAGGAGATGAGTAAGAAACAACAGTACACGTTGGAATATCCCGTCAGGTGTTCGCCCAGTATATTATATGAATTTTTAAGTACCCCAGCCGGATTACAGGAATGGTTTGCAGACAAGGTAGATGAGCGCGACCAGGTTTTCAGTTTCTCCTGGAATGGCTCCGTTGATAAAGCCGAGGTATTGGAAAGCGAAGAAAATAGTTTTATCCGGTTTCACTGGCTGCATGCCCCCAAAGATGAATTTTTTGAATTCCGCATAGAAAAATCAGAAGTGACCAACCAGACCATCCTGGTGATCAATGATTTTGCAGAGAAAAAAGAGATCAAAGACGCAGGCCAGCTCTGGGGTTACCAGGTAAAGGACCTTTTTCACCGACTGGGCAACTAAACGCGGCGATTTCCCAATAACAGCATCCAGTGCAGAAATGCCTGCTCCAGGAAGGCAGGCGCCTGTTCCCATTCGGACAGGGGAATTCTTTTTGCCAGTTTGATCCATCCGGCGTCCCGGAATATTTCCTGCTTTTCCGCTGCATCCAGTTCGCGGACGAGCCGGTAATTGCCCGTATCAAAATGATGCTCCCACGGTGATGTATGAACGCAAACATAGGTTTCGTCGTTCAGCATGGCTGCATTTTCCACCAGGCTTTGTTTGAATTTTCCCGAAACCTGCAGGGTGGAACTGAAAAAATGTCCCCACCAGAAAAAATGCCGGATGGCCAGTTCATGGCTTTTGTCGAAATACCTGGGCAGGTCCAGCATCAACCAGGGCAATCCCTGGTATTGCTCTCCCCTGGCGAGTTTGGGCGGATGCTGAAAAGCTTCGGGAGGCAGCGTGGTGCGATGGGTTTCCATCCAATTCACTGCCCAGCGGCTGTGCTGTCCCAGCAGTTCGGCCACTTTCTCCAGGATCCTGTTCTTCGTTAAAATCCATTCCGGATCGGCCACCAGTTCCCATTCCTTTGGGGAAAGCTGTATTTTTACGCCCATACGCCAAAGTTATTTCAAATTCATACGGCCCCGTGTTCAAAAAGCTAGACATTCTCATTCTCAAATCATTCGTCGGTCCTTTCATCGCCACTTTTTTCATCACGCTCTTTGTGCTGGTGCTGCAATTCTTCTGGCTCTACATCGATGACATCGTGGGCAAGGGCCTCGATCTTTTCACCATCGGGCAGCTCATCACTTATGTGGCTGCCACCGTGGTGCCCCTGGCCCTGCCGCTGGCCGTACTGCTCAGCAGCATCATGACCTTTGGCAACCTTGGAGAAACCTTTGAGCTGGTGGCCATCAAATCGGCCGGCATCAGCCTGCTGCGTTTCATGCGTCCCCTCCTGCTGGTAAGCCTTGTGATCTGTTTCGTCGCCTTTCTTTTCAACAATTACATCATACCGGTTTCCAACCTGCGGCTCAACCGCCTGAAATACGATATCATCAATAAGAAACCCGCTTTCGATCTGCGCGAAGGCAGCTTCTACACCACCCTGCCCGGTTATGCCATCAAGGTGGGAAAAAAAGAAAAAGACGATTCCACGCTGCGCGATATCATCATTTACGAGAAGGACAGAACCCTGCGCGATAATATCATCATCGCCAAAAAAGGCATCATGAAAGTATCGCCCGACAAGCGTTTCCTCGAATTCAGGCTGATCGACGGCTGGCGCTATTCCGAAAGGGGATCGCGCATCAACCTCAATACCGAATTCATCCGGCTGGGCTTTTCGGAATTCAAAAAAGTGTTCGACATGAGCGCCCTGCAACTCGGCAAAACGCAGGACAGCCTGTTCAAAGACAATTACCAGATGCTGAGCGTGCGGCAGCTCAACAAAGCCATCGACTCACTGAAACGCATACACGATATTTTCCAGAAGAAGGTGAATTCGGAGATCGCTCCCTATGTCACGTTTGTGCGGGTGGTGGATACGGGCTGGAAACAGCCTGCCACGGTGCCCAGGGCCGATTCGCTGGCACAGATCGTTCCCGACAGTTCCTTCTCGCCGGCCAATGAAAGGGTGGTGTCGCAGTTGTCGATCGTAAAAAGCACGCTCGACATCAACAAGACCGAATATGAATCGCGCTCCAAGAACCTGCGCTTCCACAAAATGGCCCTGCACGAGAAATTCACGCTGAGTGTTGCCTGCCTGGTCCTGTTTTTGATTGGAGCTCCCCTGGGGTCCATCATCCGGAAAGGAGGACTGGGAACGCCGCTGGTGTTTGCCGTGATCTTTTTTGTGATCTTTTTCCTGCTGAACAATTTCGGGAAGAAGCTGGTGAAAGAAGATGTGATGCTGCCTTTCACAGGAATGTGGCTGGCGACCTATGTGCTGCTTCCCATTGGTTTTTTCCTGATCTACAAGGCCCTGAACGATTCACAGTTGTTCAACAAAGAGTTTTATTACCGTTTATTCCGACGGTTCCGCCGGAAAAAAACGGAACTCCAGTAACTTTAAATATATAAAACCAACAAGATGAAAGATTCGCACCGCTCCAGAAGAGCATTTATCAGCAACAGCGCCAGGGCATCGATTGCCCTTGGACTGGGCAGCACTTTCATCGGTACAGCAGCTTCCGCTGCCGGCACCGAGCTTACAGCTACCGGTCTTGCCTATTCGCCTTTGTTCGTAACCGGGTTTCAGCAGGAACCGCTTCCCTATGCATACAACGCCCTGGAACCGCAGATCGATGCGCAGACCATGGAGATCCATTACACCAAACACGCGGCAGCCTACGCCAAGAACCTGGCGGAAGCGGCAGCCGCAGAAAAAGTAGATACCGGCAAACCACTGGAAGATATTTTCGGACGCATTTCCAAATACTCTGAAAAAATGCGCAACAACGCCGGCGGTCATTTCAACCACGAAATGTTCTGGAAAAGCATGCGCGCACCCAAAGAAGGCAATGCACCCGAAGGAAAGCTGGCCGCCGCCATCAACCAGAAGTTCGGTTCCTTCGATCAGTTCAAGACGGCGTTCGGCGACATCGCGAAGGCACGTTTTGGCAGTGGCTGGGCATGGCTGATCCTGAAAGACAAGAGCCTGCTGCTTACGTCCACGCCCAACCAGGACAATCCCCTTATGAACGTGGCCGGCACCACCGGGCAGCCCCTGCTGGGACTGGATGTTTGGGAACACGCTTATTACCTGAAATACCAGAACAAGCGTCCCGATTACATCACCAACTGGTGGAACCTGGTGAACTGGGATTATGTACAGCAGCGCTACGACGCTGTTATGAAATAATGCAGAAGCAGGCAGAAAATTTCCGGGTACAACGCTGGGTGGTACTCGTGGCCGTGGTATTGTTCATCATCAAGATCATTGCCTGGTGGCTCACCCGCTCTGTATCCATCCTTACCGATGCGCTGGAAAGCACCGTGAACGTGATTGCCGGCGTCATCGGTTTGTATAGTTTATATGTGGCTGCCAAACCCCGCGATACCGATCATCCCTATGGTCACGGGAAAGCGGAATTCCTGTCTGCCGCCGTGGAAGGCACCCTCATCATTGTAGCCGGTTTCATCATCGTATATGAATCTGTGCAGCACCTGCTGCATCCACGCCCCCTGCAGCAGCTCGACTGGGGCATGGTACTGGTAGCGCTGGCGGGCGGCGTTAATTTTGTCATGGGCACCATTGCCATCCGCCGCGGCCGCCGCAACAACAGCCTGGCCCTTGAATCGAGCGGCCGCCATTTGCTGACCGATACCTATTCTTCCATCGGCATACTGTTGGGCATAGCGCTCATTTACCTCACCGGTTACGAGCGGCTCGATCCCATTGTGGCCCTCCTCTTCAGCGGGTTCATTGTATTTACGGGTTACCGCATCCTGCGGAGGTCGGTGGCCGGCATCATGGACGAGGCCGACCGCGAACTGCTCGAACGCATGGTGCGGGAGCTCAATGAAAACCGCAGTCCCAACTGGATCGACCTCCACAACCTGCGCGTGATCAAATACGGCAGCGTGCTGCACATCGACTGCCATCTTACCGTTCCCTGGTACCTCAACGTGCTGGAAGCGCACCACGAAATCGAAGCCCTGACCGCCCGCATACGGCAGTCTTTCGGTGACAACGTAGAATTTTTTGTGCATTCCGACGCCTGCATGGATTATTCCTGTTTCATCTGCTCCAAAACCGATTGCCTGGTACGCCGCCATCCTTTCCAGCAAAGAATAGAATGGACCCTTGAGAACATCCTTTCCGACAAGCGGCACCGCCTTGGCACCGCCAACCCGGCATTGGATAAAAGCGCCTAAATTCGCAGGGTTAAACACCCTCCCATGCAAGCTTGGAAAGATTACCAGGAACATAAGAAAGAACGTTTCCTGCAGGAACTGATCGAATTGCTGAAGATCCCCAGCGTAAGCGCCCGCAGCGAACACAAGGCCGATATGCAACACTGCGCGGAAGCTGTGCGCGACAGCCTGGTCGCCGCAGGAGCCGGCAGCGCCCGCCTGTACGAAACCGCCGGTCACCCCATTGTATATGGCGAAAAGATCATCGATCCTTCCAAGCCCACGGTGCTGGTGTATGGTCACTATGATGTACAACCGCCCGATCCGCTGGAACTCTGGCACAGCGGGCCTTTTGAGCCCGTAGTGAAAGACGGGAAGCTCTATGCGCGCGGCGCCTGCGACGACAAGGGCCAGTTCTACATGCACGTGAAGGCGCTGGAAACCATGGTCCGCACCAACAGCCTGCCCACCAATATCAAGTTCCTGATCGAGGGCGAAGAAGAAGTGGGATCACCCAACCTCGCTACGTTTGTGAAGGAGAACAAGGCCCTGCTCGATGCCGACGTGATCCTCATCAGCGACACCGCCATGATCAGCCTGGATGAACCTTCCATCGACATCGGCGTACGCGGCCTCTCCTATATAGAAGTGGAGCTGACCGGTCCCAACCGCGACCTGCACAGCGGCGTTTACGGTGGTGCGGTGGCCAACCCCATCACCATTCTCTGCAAAATGATCGCCAGCCTGCACGATGCCAACAACCACATCACCATTCCCGGTTTTTATGACCAGGTAGTGGAAGCCGGCGCTGCTGAAAGGGCATTGATGGCGGAAGCGCCCTTTAATGAAAAAGAGTACCGCGAAGACCTGGGCGTGAAAGCGCTCTGGGGAGAAAAAGGATATACCACGAACGAAAGAACGGGCATTCGTCCCACCCTGGAGATCAACGGCATCTGGGGCGGCTATACCGGCGAAGGCGCCAAAACGGTGCTGCCTTCCAAAGCGTTTGCGAAGATCTCCTGCCGCCTCGTGCCCGACCAGGATTCGCAGGCCATCACCGAAACGCTCATCAACCACCTGCACGCCATTACACCTGAATACGTGACGCTGAAGGCAACCCTGCACCACGGCGGTGAGCCGTATATGACACCCATCGATTCCGATGGATATAAAGCGGCGGCCATGGCCATTGAAAAGACCTTTGGCAAAAAACCCATCCCCGTGCGCGGCGGCGGCAGCATTCCCATCTGCGCGCTGTTCGAAAAAGAGCTGGGATTGAAAATTGTGTTCATGGGTTTTGGGCTCGACAGCGACAACCTGCATTCGCCGAATGAGAAATACGATCTCGCCAATTATTATAAAGGCATTGAGACCATTCCTTATTTCCACCAGTATTTTGCTGAGTTGCTGGGGTAATACGTGAAACACCGTCTAACGTTTTAAGCTGACAATAAACGCTTCAAACAGGGACCTTATGGAAAAACTTCGCATCGATAAATACCTCTGGTGCATCCGCATTTTCAAGACCCGCAGCATTGCTGCGGATGCGCTTGACCGTGGTAAAGTGAAACTGCGCGGCGAATCCATGAAGCCGGCGCGCACAGTGGTGGTGGGTGATGAATACGATATCCGCACCGAAAGCCGGCGCTGGGTGATCCGCGTAAAAGGATTGCTCGATCACCGCGTGGCCTACAGCGAAGCCATTACCTATTACGAAGACCTCACGCCCGTGGAAGAAAAGGAAAGGATCGCTTACCAGGCCGCCAGCTTCAATACCGGCAAGCGGCTGAGTAAAGTGGGAAGGCCTACGAAGAAACAGCGAAGGGAGCTGGATGATT
>JAFAFR010000046.1 GCA_023423405.1 Bacteroidota bacterium | reverse complement strand
ATCGCTAGCGTTGCCTGTCGCGCATCTATGCCCATGGCCTATGTGAGCGATGCAAGCAACTCGCTTTTTCTGAAGGAAACGAAGCAATGGCCGCAACTATCAATACGAATATCGCCTCCATCAACGCACAGCGAAATCTGTCGTTGTCGGGTCAGTCTTTGAACACTACTATGCAGCGCCTGTCGTCGGGCTTGCGTGTAAACAGCGCCAAAGACGACGCTGCGGGCTTGGCCATTGCCGAGCGCATGAATACGCAAGTCAAGGGCTTGACCGTGGCTGCGCGCAATGCGAACGATGGCATCTCTCTGGCACAAACCGCTGAAGGCGCCTTGGGTAAAGTGGGCGACATGCTGCAACGCATGCGTGAGCTGGCGGTGCAAGCCTCCAACGCCACCAACAGCGCATCCGACCGCAAAGCGCTGCAAGCTGAAGTCAAGCAACTGGCTGCTGAAATTGACCGCGTGGCCAAGCAAACCAACTTTAACGGCCAGAAGATTCTGGACGGCTCGTTTGCCGGCGCAGTGTTCCAAGTGGGCGCCAACTCTGGCGACAACGTGACTTTGGGTGCACTGGCGGATACGCGTGCAAGCCAAGTGTCGAACATCAGCTATGCAATGAACACGCTGGGCTTTAACGTCAGCGATGCCAACGGCCCTGCAATTGCAGACTTTGACCAGAAAATTGATGCTGGCAAATTGACCATTGCCGTGGACGGCCTGCCCGCCGTAGAACTTGAAGAGATTGGCCCAGCCAACAGCAGCTTAGAGCGCATCGGCCAAGTTTTGACCGCAATCAACAACAAGACTGCAGACACTGGCGTTACCGCCTACATGACCCTCAAAGAGGGTACGCAAGACTACAGCATCACGTTGGTGTCTTCAAAATTGGATGAGCAGAACGTTCCTAAAGCCATTACGTTCGACGGCTTCAGCGCAGCAACTACAGGTTTAACTGGCGGCCCTATTACAGCGACTACTCCAACTGCTCCGGCAAGCTCAACTGCTTGGGCAGGCACCGAGGAGGCTAACTTCAATACCGCACTGGCCTCTCTGGAAGGTAGCGCCTTCCTCAAAGAAAAACTCTTTGGAACAGGCGGCGCGGCAGAAACTGCGTATGCAGCCTACAAAGCAAGCGGCACTGGGGGGACCGCAGCCCTAGCCAACACCCTAGCCACTGCTTTGGCAAGTAACACTAACATCACAAACTACAATAACGCTGTTGCGGCTCAAGGGTCTTGGGATAAGACTGCAACCAATGCATCCACATATTTAGCAGCGCTTGCAACTGCAACTGGAGAAACCGCCACGACCACACCAGGCGCATCGCCTGACGAAGAAGTTCTGGCCGAAGTCCAAAAGCTCGCCAACATGCTGGGCATCAATGGCTTAGATATCCAAGCACAGCACCAAAAGCTTGATCAACGTGGCGTGGATGACATTGACGTCACCACCCAAGAAGGCGCCTGGATTGCACTGAAAAAGATTGACAGTGCTGTTGACCAGATCAACGGTGCACGTGCTACTTTGGGTGCGATGCAAGCACGCTTTGAAAATGCGGTAAACAATATCGACATTCAGGTAGAAAACCTGTCTGCCGCACGTGGCCGCATCATGGACGCAGACTTTGCGGTAGAAACCGCCAACCTGAGCCGCACGCAAATCTTGCAACAAGCAGGCACAGCCATGGTGGCGCAAGCCAACCAAATTCCGCAAAACGTGCTGCAGTTGCTGCAGGGCTAAGCGGAGTCGGCTTAAGTTTTTCCCCTTCAGAATTACCACTGGATGCCGATAAAGCCTCCAGTGGTTTTTTTTGCTGCGCTCAAAGACGTGGATAAGTTGCTTTGCAGCTTTACCTACATCAAGCAGTCAGCGCAAAAGCTGCTAAGCCGCAAACAAGGCGGTTTTTCATGCACCATTCCCGCGCTTGGCTTTGTTTAGGTTCTGACACAATTTCCACATGCTTGTCCTTTTTGGTTACATCATCGCCTTCGGTTGCGTTTTCGGTGTTTACGCCCTTCACGGCGGAAACATGAGCGTGCTGGGCAAAGCCCTCCCCTTTGAAATGGCCACCATCGGTGGTGCCGCAATTGGCGCATTCATTGTGAGCAACCAGCCTAAAGTGCTGAAAGCCACCATGACTGCCATCCCCTCTGCGCTCAAAGGCTCCAAATTCACCAAAGCTCGTTTTATGAGCTTGCTCGCCCTGCTGTATGACTTGCTGCAAAAAGCACGCAAGGAAGGCTTGATGGCGATTGAAATGGATGTGGAAGAGCCTGAAAACTCGGAAATTTTCCAAAAATACCCTGACTTGCAGGCCGACCATCACTTGGTGGAGTTCATTACCGACTATCTGCGCATGATGGTCTCGGGCAATTTGAATTCGCACGAAATTGAAACCCTGATGGACAACGAAATTGATGCCCATCACCAAGAAGAACACCGTGTGGTCACAGCCCTTCAACGCCTGGCCGGTGCGCTGCCTGCCTTCGGTATTGTGGCGGCGGTGCTGGGTGTCGTGAACACCATGGGCTCCGTGGGTCAACCACCTTCGGTGCTGGGCGGCATGATTGCCTCCGCGCTGGTTGGTACGTTCTTGGGTATCTTGTTGGCCTACGCGCTGGTAGAGCCGCTGGCAGGCCTGATTGAGCAACGCCAGCAAGATGGCGCCAAAGAGTTTGAATGCATCAAGTGCACCTTGATTGCCAGCATGCAAGGCTACAACCCGCCCACGGCCATTGAATTTGGCCGCAAGGTGCTGTATTCGACGGAACGCCCAGGCTTCTTGGAGCTGGAAGAGCACGTCAAGAGGAAGTAAGCCATGCCGCCCCCAAATGCTCCCGGCGGCGCACAAGCCGGTGCAGCCAACGACAAGAAGCTGCAACCCATCATTATCAAACGCGTCAAAAAGGGTGACCACGGGCACCACGGCGGCGCGTGGAAGATTGCCTATGCCGACTTTATGACGGCCATGATGGCGTTCTTCTTGCTGATGTGGCTGCTGGGCTCGACCTCCAAGGGTGACTTGCAAGGTATTGCTGCCTACTTCAACTCACCCTTGAAAGTAGCGATGAACGGTGGCGATGGCTCAGGCAACAGCTCCAGCATCATCCCCGGCGGTGGCACGGACTTGGCCAAGATTCATGGCCAGGTCAAGCGCTCGGAGGCGGAAACCAACGACCAAAGCCGCCAAAGCCTGCGCCATCAGCGTGCACAGCAAGATGCCCAGCGCATCAAAGCCCTGCGCGCCAAGATTGATGCCATGATCTCCAGCAACGCCACGCTGAACGAGTACAAGTCGCAAATCCGTATGGATGTGACACCCGACGGCCTGCAAATTCAGATCGTGGACGAACAAAACCGCCCCATGTTTGACATTGGCAGTGCCATCGTCAAGCCCTATATGCGAGATATCCTGCGCGAAGTAGGCTCAGCTTTGGGCGGGGTGGAAAACCGCATCAGCTTGGCCGGTCACACCGATGCTGCACCTTATGGCACCGGCGAGAAAGGCTATAGCAACTGGGAGCTGTC
>JAFAFR010000040.1 GCA_023423405.1 Bacteroidota bacterium | reverse complement strand
ATGGGAGGGTTCGGGTACTTCCGTCCAGGACTTTCGATCTTAATGGAAGTCTTTCCGTGCGTCCGATTGAAGAGGTTGCGACGAGCGGTAGTTCTGGAAGCGAGCTGGGAGTGTGTGTTGAGCTGGTGCCTATGCCGTTTGGTGCATGGCAAGGCGACGTTCTCAGCGCCGGGTTGAAGGTTCCTGCCCCCCATGTCGTGGGGACCTCACGTGTACGCTGCACTCAAGATGCCATCGAACTGGTCGGGCCGGCGGACGATATCTTGGCCAGGACGTTGACGTGGAACGATCGCTGGAATCCATCATATCCACCCGGAGGCAATACTCGTTGCGGAATCGCAACACTCCTCGACGAAGCCACCCTGAATGCCGCAGCGCTGCGCCTGCAGCGTAATCTGGCCTGGTGCGTCACCCTAAGGTCGTGGAAGCGTCAGACGGATTTCAGTGACTACGCAGAGTCTCGGCGGTCTGCGTTTTTCTTGGAAGCATAGTACGAAGTTCCAGGAGTACCTTTGACCGCATGCTCCGCAAGACATAGGGGGGCCTCTCCTGCGCAGTTCGAGCGAGGATCTCGAGATCGGTGGGTCGGCGATCCGCGGAAGCGTCGGCGGAATTTGAACTTTGAGCCGCCTTGAGCGTGGTTTCGGCCCCACAGAGCGCTATGGCCGGCGTCAGGAATCGCCCAAATTCTCGTCGTCGCGGTTGTGCATCCGGCCATCGGACACCCGGACCAAGCGGTTCTCGCAACACGGCTACTGAAAGTAAGGCGGGCCTTCGTCCGGCTCGGGTGCCACCAGCGGTATCGCACCTGGCGGCAGCACGGGTGCCATCGCGCGGCCGAAGACCAGAACCGCAGAGGGGTGAACTCCGGTTTGAATCACCTCGTCGGTATCAATCTCATCCTGACGGAGGTCGAAGGTGCGCGGATCGAACCGGACACGATAGAACGCCAGTCTTGGTGTCACGTCGCAAAGCGTCTTGACGATCGCGGTCTCGATAGCGGTTGAGCAGCGTTGTCCGAAATAGATGCCTGTCAGCTCCAGCGGCGCGCCGTGCGATCCGGGACTTTTCCCGAGGATTCGCCATTCCCTTTCGTAGTTCCATGCCTCTGCTTTCGAAAGGAAGGCCAGCTCAAGCACCTTCTGACGTGCGCCGGGCAGGCTATTCACCTTCCAATCGAACAACGCGCTCAGCGCAATGGCGCGGCTGGTGTCGTAGCGAACTTGCAACAGATTGCGTGCGGCATGGTCATGGGTCGAGTACTCAAGGCAAAGACCTTCATGGTTGTGTGCGTAGTGACTCCACATCAACGGGCAGTCCCACCTCTCGGCCAGGGAGAAGACGCCGCGCTGCCCGATCTCGTGCAAGAGCAGCCGTTCGATCTCGGAGTCGATCAGTCTCGTGAAACACGCGGCGGCCTTGTCCGCGTCGTTCTCTTCCCGGGCCAGATAGTCGAGCCTGGCGAAGACCTGCATTGGATCCTGCTTCGGTTTGTGTTCCTTGAGCAGGGCTGCCAGAAGCAGCTTCTTGTCGGAAAGCGATAGGTCATCCTCAATGCTCGGCTTGGAATCCAGCGGATCGTTGAACGAGTTGGGACTGGCGAAATAGGTGGCCGAACCACAGAGTTCCTCCAGCAGGAAATTGCTGAAAGCCTTGTACTTGTAGAGAAGTGCTGGAATGGCCATGGCCCTGCCGGATTATGAGGGTTAAGGGTATAGGCTATTGTTGGGATCTTGGTAGCCATCTGCACTGTAGCGCGACGAGTCTTCGCGGGGGGACGATCATGTTGAAGTTTACCGAAGAGGAGATTGCAGAAGTCCGGGAATACTTTGAATGGCAGGCGCCCAACCTTGAAGTGATCTTTATGCAGAAGGTCCACTCGGAAGCCGTCCTTAATACCCGTCACGACGTGTGGGACATCCACACCAACAAGGATCGCTGGTGGGTCATCACAGGCGGCACGAACCTCTATTCGCAGGAGCAGTTCCCGAATGTGGATCTTGCCCTGACCTTCCACATTGGCCTGATGCTCCGCATCCCCCGTTCGGACAAACAGCAAGAAAACGATCTACGCATCCTCCCGTTCGGCCACGTCTTCGAGAAGATGGAAGAAGCCGGCATCGCCGTGGCAAATGCGCATGATCTGGCGGCCTATCAGGCCGTAGGCGTCCGCTGTCGTGAGACGCTTCTCGAGCTGATCGGCGTCGCGCAGGACGCGGCGATATGGACGGAGAAACCGCCGCAACGGGCCAACTTCCGCGCGTGGACGGAGATCATCTGCAACGATATTCTGCCGGGCGACACCAATAGAGAGCGTCGCGGGGCAATCAAGGGTGCGCTTGAGTCCGCATGGACGTTTTCAAACTGGCTGACGCACTCAAAGTCGGTCACCTGGACAGATGCCGAGATGGCCCACTCGTTGATCCAACACGCGATCGGCATGGCGACGTCATTGATCGTTCGCGAGTTGCGCGGGGTGCCTGCGGAATGCCCCGACTGCGGCTCACCGCGTCTCGAACCCGAATATGGCGAGAACACGGAGTCAGCGAGTGTACTCTGGGAACGACCGCGGTGCGCCGACTGCGGATTGGCCGGCAGGCCTATTCCAATCCTCGACCTCGAAGATGGACAGCCGATCATCACGCGCGAAGGCGAAGTAGCCGACGAGTGCAGCATCATGG
>JAFAFR010000072.1 GCA_023423405.1 Bacteroidota bacterium | reverse complement strand
GGGTTAACCGGTGCTGGTGGTGGCATTCTGGCCGTACCCGCACTGATGGCAAGTCAAGGATGGACGGTCGCACAAGCTGCACCTGTTGGCTTGCTTGCAGTCACTTTATCTGCCTTGGTTGGAACATTTGAAGGCTTATTTAAGAAGATAGTACGCTATCGGGCTGCGCTTTGGATTGCACTGATTAGCATTCCTTCAGCACGTTATGGTGTGTATCTGGGAGGAATAATTTCTCCTGTATGGCTTACCTTAGCATTCAGTTTAGTCATGCTCGTGGTTGCTTACCGGATTTTTTTTAAAAAAGTGAATGACCATACAGGTGTGCTGTGTAAAGTTAACCAAACAACTGGTCGTCTGATTTGGAACATGAAAACTGCATTGTCTCTCGGTGCCATTGGTGTCGTGGCAGGTTTATTGACTGGTTTGCTTGGGGTAGGTGGGGGATTCGTGATTGTTCCAGCACTGAGTAAAGTAACTGATCTTGATATGCGCAGTATTGTTGCGACCTCGTTGATGATTATTTTCCTGATAGGTGGTGTCAGCATTTCAGCTCATATTTTAGATGGTTTTCAATACCCCGTTTCGGTCACGCTGACTTTCGTTTTAGCTTGCATGGCTGGGATGTTGATTGGTCGAAGTTTGATGCCTTTAGTTAAGAATAGTCAAATCCAAAAGGTTTTTGCCATAACTGTCATAAGCGTAGCATTTTATTTAATTTCTACAGTCATCATAACTTAATACAAGCAAGAGACTAGAGCCAAATTTAAAAACTGCATTTTAAAGACATGAATATTTAATCAGAGACCAGATTTCTAAAGATCGGAAGAGGTAAAGAGTAATGAAAACAGCAGAACAATTAATTTCAATGGCAAAAAACCGAATTCAAGAAGTGACGGTCGCAGACTTACTTGAAGCCATGAAAAACCATAAAACCATTCTGATTGATGTTCGGGAACCAGATGAATTTCAGGCTGCAGCGATAGACCGAGCCGTGAATTATCCTCGTGGTGTTTTAGAAATGAGAATTCACCAGCATCCTGTGGCGAGCCATCATTGCGATACCTTGCAAGCACTAGAACATCTTAAAGATCAGCCGATTTATTTGATTTGTGGGACGGGTGGCCGATCAGCTCTGGCTACAGATACTTTACAGAATATGGGATTTACTCAGGTGAAATCTGTTCAGGGTGGATTCCAAGCATGGCTAGAGCAGGGTTATCCAGTAGAGAAATAACTAGATTTCTATTTTAAGTCTAACTTAAGTTTATGGACATTCAAGTGAGAAAATCATGAAGTACAAAGAATTAACTCAAAATATTTCAGGCAGTTTAAAGACATTAGCGCAGGATTCTCCTGATTTAATGAAAAGTTTTAATCAATTGTCACAAGTTGCAATGCGAGATGGTGTTATTGATCCTAAAACAAAAGAACTGATTGCCTTAGCGATTGGTGTTGCAGCACGATGTGATGGATGTATCGGTTTTCATGTCAGAACCCTAGTCAAAATGGGAATGACATTGCAAGAATTAGAGGAAGTGCTTGGTGTTGCAGTTTATATGGGGGGCGGTCCTTCATTGATGTATGCCGCTAATGCATTGGAAGCATTTAAAGAATTCACAGCTTAATTTTTTCAATCATTGGGAAAAGATATGAATCAGCATTGGGATAATCTTTATTCGCAAACACAGGATCTGTATGGCATTTCGCCCAATCATTTTATTCAACAGATAGCAGATCAGATTCCAATTGTGGGAAAAACTCTTGCTATAGCAGAGGGTGAGGGGAGGAATATCCTTTATTTGGCTAATAAAGCGAAACAGCAAAATGATTCATTTTCAGCAGAAATATGGGATTACTCAAAAGTTGCTATGCAACACTTATCTACAAAAGCCCAGCAAGCTGGTTTTGAATTCACACTTAGAAATATTGATCTCAATGATGTCGAATGGCCAAGAGAGTGTTATCAAAATGTGATGTGTGTGTATGGGCATTTTGATGAAAATACTCAATTCAATGTTCTCACTGGGATACGTCAAGCATTGACAAACAATGGCTGGTTTATTGGAGAGATTTATTCTAAAGAGCAGATTGATTATCAAACCGGTGGTCCGAAAGATATTAACTATTTGTACGATCCAATGTCGTTTCTTTCAGTATTTAAAAATGATCATCTTTATCATTTTTATGTGGGAGAACAAGAACGTCATGAAGGCAAGTTACATAACGGAAAATGTCATGTAGTTCAATTTGCAATTCAAGTGCAGAAATAGGGTCTAAAACGTTTCAAGCACGAGTATGGCTCACATGCTCATTTTATAAAAAAGAGAGGTTTATGATGTCAACACGTTTTAATAATAAAGTGGCTTTAGTTACAGGTGCAGGTTCGGGTATTGGGCGAAGTACAGCGCTGCTTCTTGCTCAACAAGGGGCAAAAGTTGTTGTTTCAGATATTAATCTTGATGCGGCTGAGAAAGTTGCAGCTGAAATTATAGCTGCTAGCGGCTTTGTTGCACAAACCTATCTGTAAAGGCTTTTTCAGCGATATAATTTTCAAA
>JAFAFR010000006.1 GCA_023423405.1 Bacteroidota bacterium | reverse complement strand
CCAAGAGGCTCCTCTGTTACGTTGACGTCTGGTTTTATGTGCCCCAAGTGCAGATCTCATAACGAGGTACGAATTCGAGGCTCCTAAGCTCGACATCTCCTACCGTTTTCGAAAACAAAAAGGCGCTTCATAGCGCCTTTTTTGCTGCCTACATCAGCTTAATCTCCATTACTTAATCAAATTTCATGCGGATGATTTCCGCTACTCAGATGGAATATGAATTTCACCAGCGGGGACAACTCGATAGATGATTTTTATAAGTGAAATCTCTAACCAGTTGTCCCCCCGCGAGAGCTTCAGAACTCCAGCAGTTTCGCATTCATTTCCTGTTTGCGCTTCACGAATACCAGTGGTTCTGCCCCTTCGGCCTTGAACCTGCCGCGCACTTCAATCAATGCCTGCATACGACTGAGAGAGTCAAGATCGATACCGTAGAACCGATACTTCTTCGCGCCAACCTTCTTCGTCTTCACCTCACGCAAATTGAGACCAATCAATTTCAGCACCTTCTTAACGCTAGTCACCGGCTTCGACTTGAGGTCACTACGCAAAGGCATATTGAACAAGTGCTGTAAATGCATTTGATTTTCCAAAATCAAAGCTACGAAGCCGTTTAAGTCTTCATGTTTAATCAACGCATCAACATTGATCACGCCATTCGCATCGGCCAATCCAGCGGCGTAAACCAACTCACGAAGTACCTGCTGTTTCAGCGCCAATTTGGATGTATCAATAAACAGGCTATCCCCTTTGGCCCCCAACATCAATTCAGTCCTGTACATCTGCAGAAGTTGATCCCTATCTACCCAAAAAACTTCAGCCATGCGCACAGCATCACGGTATCCATGCTGTCTATCCAACGCCACCAAGTTTTCCGAAATTGGCTCACGATAAAAGCTCTCTAGCTCAAAGCGGCGCATGGATAACTCTTGGTCATCTGGGATAGCGCCTGACTTTTGAGACTTGGCTAAAAACTCGTAAGTTTCTTCAGTGATTGGCTGCGCTTGACACAATGCTGCAATCGATGCCTTCTCCAACTTCTCCTTAGCTTCACCCATAAGTAGTCCTCCTTTACGGGACATCTCGCTGTCGCTCTCAATGTCTTTGACTACACAACCAGCGTCCTCTCGCAGTTTCTTGAAGTTACCCTTCAAGTTGTTTTTCGAAGCCCGCTGAACCGCCGTAACCGTAGAAAACAGTGACAAATAGAATGGGTCTAGTTCAGGCTGTCCATTTTGAGTAAAGCCGGTGATCACTTCATCCAGGTTTTGACATGCAATCAATTCAGCTTCCAAAACCGCAGGATCTGTCTCAAATGAGAAGCGCTCGGGCGACACCCAAACCTTAATCGCCTTGGGATGACGCACCCGGCACAGCTGTTGATCGATGTCGAAATGCGTGGTGATGTTGCAGTAGAAGAAACCGAATACGGTATCAATCAATTCTGCATTGTCTTCAAATGTGATGTCGATTCCAGTCCCAAGCGAAGGGGATGTAATCACCAAGTCATAGCTCAAAATTTCAGCCTTGATATTGCGAATGAAGTGCTGTACGACAGGATCATTTGCCTGCTCTGACGTCACCAACATCACTTTTTTTTCTGGGTACTCTTTCGAGATAATTTCTTTAATTACCTTCGCCTTCTTAAGCGAATTTGTCGCGACATAGTGCCTCCCACCTTGAGCAACTGTCTCAGCTAGCTCTGCCAGCAAATGACGTTCGCTAGCGTAAAAATCCAAAGTTTTCCCCGTGGCCTTGTATTCGTTCAGGATAAATTGACAATTAGCTTTATCGCCTGCGCACTGTGTCACGACCTCAATCGTGATTTCGCCCAAGTCAGCATCTGCCAAGATGATGGCCTCGGCATTGCTTAGATAGTGCCTGACCAAAGACAGGGTGATGCGGCGTTTATTAGCCAACGTTGGAGATAGGCAGTGAGCGAACACCTGCTCAGCTTCATCAATTATCACTACATCAAACCTATCCAATTGCGGGCTTAGTAACTTACTCATGCTATCCAAGCAAATGACATAGTGCTGACTCGGCTTGTTGTTACGTACTGCCGTTCCTTCAAGGTAGAAATAGCAATCCAGCCCCAAGCGAATCGCCATACTTTGCAGCAAGGCTTGACGGTGCCCAATCAATAGGATCGACTTGCCTTCCGATTTCCACTGTTTTACTGCACGCCCCAGCGCTTCAGTCTTGCCTGAACCCTTCTGGCTACGTATAAAAGTTATGCCTTTTTTGAAAGCATGCTCCGGCATGTATCGTCCGTAGCTCGTCATGAATCGACGATTAAGCAGCGCTGCTTTCCATTCATCGATTTCCTCGGTCGTTGCAGGAATGACTGCCCCCTCGTCATCTAGATTTGTCAAATCGTCGTGCTTGAAAGGAAATTCTTCTTTTGCGAGTTCGTGGATCGCGCGCGGGAGAGCATTGAAGTCATACAACTTGCGCTTATATGGCCAAAACGAAGCTGCACAAGCACTGCAGTACACCCCGTGTACACCGTAACGATTCACTATGACCATGGCGCTCGCATCGCGATCAATGTGAACTGGGCAATGAATCGATGTTTTACGTTCAAGAGAAGTTAAAAGTACTTGCTGCTCTTGATCAGCAAGGCGAACCATTTGATTAGGCTCAAGGGACACTTCTGAACGATTCGTCATTACTATGTCGCTCTTGGCTTTATAATTTTCCGCCACATTGCCAGATAGCACACGGACTTCATTGCCAAGTGCAATGATATTCTCTAGCTCCTGATTAGGAAGCGATTTTCCGATGATTATTGGATTAGACCCCTTGGAACCATAGAAGAAACGGCATGCATCTTGGCATGCTTGATCTCCTCCAAACTTTCGAATAATTCCTCTATAGGCCGCCCTCATTTCCTCAGCCACGGTAATCACTCGTTTCAAAACGAAAACAATTCGAAAGCGATTGATTTCACTTGTATGGCTTGGTGTGGTGTAAATCAATGCCGCATGTTCCTTGATAAATGAATTCGCCAAGGCCATATCAAGTGTCATTCCTTGGTCAATATCCACTGCCAAGATATTACTGCGAGTGAAATTTTCTTCCTTTCTCGTTCCATCGTGATGAACGGTGAATGGATGACCTTTATTGATATGCTCGGCCAAATTCTCGATCGATGTTTCTTCGAGCTTCCAGCCATGTGAAAGCCTATGAAAGGCTTTCTTGTCTTTTTTCATGGGCTTGTTTATCACGGCTGTATGAGTTGCCACATAGATATAATTATTCATGTTTATTTAAAAACCAAGATTAAATTCAATTTACCTCTCAGTCCTTTGAGAAGCAAAAATCACCGTATACAAATATGGTGATTAATCTTAAACCGTAGATTAATCACCATTGAAGCACGATTCGAAAAATTAAGTTTCTTGTGCAAACCACTGCGATTCCAACTCAGTGATTAATTCGTCTAGTTCGTCTTTTCCAGAAACTGGCAATCCTTCACACCAGTAATACTTCGCACAACGCCCGGAGTAAACTTCCCCCACCAAATCAATCGCATATCGGTACTTACTCTCATACTCTCTGTGCTCTTCTCTACTTGACCAAAGCACTTTTTCATCTTGATGAGCTTCACCAATCGCTGTAAGAATTTCACTGAAATACGCCCTATTTCGGCTCCCTTCCTCTTTAGTTACCACATGCCTCAGATATGCATCTTCGACCCGCCGCAACTCTTGTAGCAACCATCCCCTGGAACACTTATGGAGTGGTTTTTTTATGCTATAAATCGAATCTGCGCCACATACATAGCAATTTTCATCTTGCCCCAAACCCAATGAGACTTTCTCGTTAGATTGCGGTTTTGAATATTGATTTAATGCCCCACAATTTGGGCATCGATCACACCAATCATCTTCATTCGAACTGCTTGTGGATACATCATGAATCTCGTCTAAAGTCTCATGAAAAGATTCATTTGTTGAATGATTGAACCCACCTTCTAGGTAGCCTACCGAATTGACGTCATCATTAAAATTTAATTGATCCATTTGATTTATTTTAATTTTCAAAAAATCAAACCATCGCATAGACATTCCTGCCTGCGCCTATAGTTTTTTAATTGATTGAAGAGTGCTTCAAAATATTCTTTGAAGCACTGCAAGGAATTCTTGAGTTACGCATTGAATGAAACTAAAGACTGAGTGGAAGCTTCAGTTATCAAATCCGCATACTTAATGACTTGACCAGACATCGTTCGAACATCTTTTTTAAGTTTTAAGGCGATTGATTGACCTTGGACTCCATCTGGAATCAGGTACTGTTCCATCTGCTTGGGTCGTGCGGTCGGATTGGCTTTGTCAAAGTTGCGCGCCTCCTTGAAGACTTTGGGGACGCTTCCATTACCTGACCAGCCCTTGCCAGAAATCGGGTCATAGAACTGTGCGGGGATAGCACTGCTTTGAACGCCCTCTACGTCAATCTCTTTGTCAGCGATGTCAAGTTCAATCCGAAGCTGCTTGATCATCTGAATGACCGCTAGACGGGCGTTTTTTGCGCCCATGGCCTGTTGAATGTTCTGATCAAACGACATAGCTCCGGTGGTGTTGGCAGACAACATGATTTTTTCCTGTATGGTTGTGAGAAGCCGTCAGTTTCTTCTTCATGGCGCTGCATTTCTAGGACACGAGCTAATCCTAATTTCAAAGCTCGCGTCCTTGCCTTCGACGATCTTCCCAATTAATTGGTGAAGGTAAAAACAAAAATGCCCACAGAGCCTAGGCTCTGTGGGCATTGGGTCACTAGTACTGCGGGCGTTACTGCTTCATGGCAGGGAACAGGCCTTTAGCACTGCTATCAATCCAATGGCGGAGTTCAGCGTAAATCCTGTTAATTTGACGAATATTATTAGCTTTATCGTGGGCTCCATCAGCAGAGCGATCCCAAGTGATCTCTATATCCACTTCTAGCTCTTTGTCATTCGCTAGGCGAATGAGCCACTCTTCAATTTCATCATTCGAATAACTCCTGCTTTCCTCCGGCACATCAGGACCGTCACCCCCAAATTCCTTCAGGCTATCGATAATTTCTGCCTTGCCCAGCATGAGAACTGTTCGAAGCACCAAGTCTTTACGCACTTGATACTTAGGCTGTAACTGCAGAGAGGATGCAGGGAATGCATCATGGTTGCGCTCTATAAAGTCTTTTAGCAGCTTCATTTTGTGAGCCTTGTCGCCCACATTTGGAATGGAGATCACGATGCCATCTCCCACCGCTGATGCAGTATCGCTACGCAGCCACTGCACTGAAGCAGGGAAAAATAAGTGACGCTTACTTGCCAACCACTTCTGAAACCCCTTGTAGTGTGGCTCAGCGAGCCATCGCAAATCAGGCGAATGGACATCTCCCCAATCGCTGAAGACTTCAACGAGCGTTGGTGTCTCGACTGTCAAACGCTCCTGAGTATCAGTGTCACCGTTGCGAACTGCTTCACAGTAAGCCTGATAGGTTTCATTCCTTGCCAGCAAACGGAACCACCACCAGATCAACTTATGGTGGGCTTTTTCGCTCTCTGATAGCAATTCGTAGCTTGGATCATTGTCGGAGTCTGGGTGCAATTTTCCGGTGGTCATCTGCGCAAAAATTTGTCGGTAGTTGCTATCTGATGCCAAGTATCGGTGACGGGGACAACTCGATAGATGATTCTTGTAAGTGAAATCTCTAGCCAGTTGTCCCCTCCGAGCGGCGAAATGCTAAGAGTGCAGGCGTCAGCCCACCGAGCCATCGTTGCTCAACTCACAGCGATTGGCCTCTTACTCTCACCAAAACTTTGAACAAAAGGTGTATTTTGTTCAAACTGCTGTTTAAGATGGGTTGTCAGGTATAGCTATCAAAAGGATTTCCTGACCATGCCGAATAGTCGAAATGTTCAAAGTCGAAAGGGTTCTTCAATCTCCGCCAAAGACTTGCAAGCGGTTGATCAACACGAACGAAGCAGAGATTTCCTAACGCCAGCGGAAGTAGCGCGGCTTCTTGAAGGAGCCAAGGCAGGTAGATACGGCGAGCGAGACTATCTGCTTATCTTGCTACTGTATCGGCATGGCTTTCGTATCAGTGAACTATGTAGTCTTCGCATGACTGACTTGAACCTTGATGCAGCGCGTGTATGGGTTCCACGATCCAAAGGAAGTTTGTCCACTGAGCAGCCTCTAGCAGGTGATGAGCTAAGGGCGATTAGACGCTACATACGCAGTAGACCAGCAGCACTTCCGTGGTTGTTCATGAGTGAGCGGCTGACGCAGCTCACAAGGCACGCAGCCTACTACTTGATTCGGCAAGCTGGTGAACGTGCTGGCTTCGCCTTCATCGTTCACCCACACATGCTTAGACATTCGTGCGGCTTTTACTTGTCCAACAAAGGCTATGACTCAAGGCTGATACAAGACTACCTAGGACATCGTGATCCTAGACATACGGCGAAGTACACCAGAACAGCGGCTGCGAGGTTTGAAGGCTTGTGGGAATAAATATGATGAGATGTACCTAGCTAGGAGCTGTGTGAAGCCGCCCTTTGACAAGGGCGCCAAAGATACAGTAAAACGAAAAATCGTCAAGAAAAACATCGTGCTGGCCTACACTCCCACCTAACATCGGAAACACACCTTAGCTTCCAAGGTGAAAGCTCGCCAACATCGAAGCGTTCTTTTACTGATTGCTATCCAAACTCGCGCTGTGCTCGTACGTTTCGCCAACATTGGCTACAAGCTCTTCGGCAATTCCCCTACTCAATAAGGCATCCTAAATCAGGCAAACGATCACATTAGCGATAGTGCCAGACAGCACTTCCTGAGCTGCATGTACTTAGAAGACATGTGCTACCCTTCTTCTCACATAGTGGAGGATAGAAAAGAGATGTCTGTCAAGTACTTAGAGTCGATTGCTGAGCCAAACAAGATCATCACGCCGATTGACGCTTCAATTCGCTTTCCAGAGATTTTGACCTCGTGTCAAAGCAAATACAAAGAAGACATTTCCCGCTTCAAGTCGCTGGTCGAGCAGTCCGACACAAGCGCGGCACTTCTTGCTCGAATTCGTACATCTGAATTTTCAGCGGATGAGCGAATGTCATTGCTAAAAATGTTCCGGCGATGCGTCTCTCCCGTGCTTGATACAGAGATGGCCAAGAAGATTACCAAGGTCTCAACTGACAGCTTGGTTCAATCTCTTGGCCATACATTCAAGCGTATTGACTTGCTTAAGCAGCAGATGGCTGCCCTGTCAAAAGATGAAGAGTCGGCCCTAGCTGCTCTAATTGGTGAGTACGATACACGTGGACAACTTGGGTACTTGCTGACTGATGCCTTTTTCACTTGGTTTGAAGATCACTTCGCAGGTCAATTCACCATCGAAGGCCCCAGAGGTGCAGGGCGCGACATCGAACTATCAAGTATTTTTCCTAGTTTCACAGGGAGCTACCCTTGTGACTTTGTAATTCGGGATATCGTGCACAGAAACGTTTGTGCGGTGGGATTCGCACGCTACGATTCAACTAGGGGGGGTGCTCAATCTGATGATCGAACAGGTGGCAATTCTGATAAGGTTGGAAAAGCTAGAGAACTATTTAACTCAACGGGCAATAAATTTCGCTTAGTTTTTCTAGCTGATGGCCCGGGCCTAATCCATCGGGACACGTGGGCAGAAGCCTGTAAGCTTGATGGGTCCTGGGATGGCAACGTTAGAGTTACCACCCTCAAGACTGCGTCATCCCGCATTACTGCTAGTTGGCTTCAGAATACTTAGCGCAGCAGTTCCGACAACTCGCTCAGTTCATCGGAGTGGCCTGAAGCGATTTCGGCGTCAACATACACGCTGAAGTCAGCTTCGGTCTTTTCATGTTGTGCGGCAGATACCTCCTGCTGAAACAGATCAAGCGACACTTCTTTTTTGACATAGTCACCCATAGGTTTTCTACCGCGCAACAGTCGCTCCGTGACCGTCTTGGCAGCAAGGAACGACTGATCAATCCCAACCCATCTTCGCCCAAGCACGTCAGCAGCATGAAGGGTAGAGCCTGATCCACAAAATGGATCAATTACCAAGTCTCCGGGGTTGCTACTAGCTCCGACGATCATTTTCATCATGTCGAAGTTCTTCTCTGTAGGGTAGCCGGTAATCAATATGCTTTGATGGTGTGCGTCCCGATACTGTTCCCAGTAGTCAGATAGTCCGATGCTTTTATCTTCAGTCAGATAAACTTTTCTGCGTGGATTGCCTGTCTTAGACCAATGAATCTCCCCTTTGGCATCAAATTCATCTAACTTTGAAGGCTGATACTGCCAATGCTTGCCAGGAGGAGGCATCATGCCTCGCCAAGCTTCCCCAGTTTCTCCGCGACGAACACCTGGGGCATGAATTGGAACGAGCTTATATTGTCCCTTCTCGTCAACCTTTGTGTATTCCTTCGCGATCCAAGCGGGGTCAGGCTTCTGCGTTGGTTGGTTCCATATGTAGTTGGCTGACTTGGTGTAAAACAACAAGTAGTCATTCATATTTGAATACTGATTCTTGGTGAAGTTTTTACTACTACATTTCTTCCGTGAAATTAGATTTCTAAAATTTCGCGGACCAAATACTTCATCCATCACCATTTTCAGCTCAGACACCATCTGGTGACCAATGTGAACATAGATTGATCCAGACTCGTCAAGCAACTCCCTGAGTAGGATTAGCCGCCTGCGCATAAATTCAATGTATGCAGCGCCACCTACAGAGTCGTTGTAAGCATGTTCAAGGCCTCGTGATTGAAAGTCGTACCCTGTGGCGTAAGGAGGGTCAAGGTATACCAGTTGAGCCTTGGTTTTGGCTTCAATTAAAGAATGAAGGCCAAACCAATTGTCTGCCCACATGAAAGCGTTCGGTTCGATAGTATTTGCATCAACTATTGATTTACTACCCAGCTTCATGTACGAAGTAGCCACTGGTGTCAAAACATCGCTTTCTAGAAGCTTTCCAGGATAGGTCAGTACCACTTTGGCCTCAGATGTAGGCAGCGACGGCGAAAGATGGGGCTCTCGAACACGCCCGCTTGTTGGTCGTGCTACTTCTGCAAGCTCTGATTTGTTGAGTCCAACAGCCATGATGTATTTTTTCGGTAACCAGGATACCTTATCCTACCGCTAATCTAGGCTTCTCGCGCCTTTTCTCGACGAAGTTTTTGTTTCCGCATCGCAATAAATATCTTCGTAGTCTGACGATCTAGCCACAGGCAATGGAGATAACTTATGAACGAACAACAACTAGCTTCCTTGGAAGCACCCCATACCAAACAGGCACGCTCTGAGCCTCTCACCAGCAAATTTGTACGCGAATGGATTGGAGCAAACCACAGCGAAAAATTGATGTTCTATGACCCTGACACACAAGAATGGGTTAGCAGCAACAGGATGAAAGTGATAAGCCATCACCAAGACTAGCCACTTCTCGTCTGATAGCGATACTTCGGCAAGGGGGAGCTTGTGAGCCTGTTGACTGAGGTATAGCTTGTCCGCACTTCATTAGCCTCTTCGCTAGAGCTAAACACATAGCTCCTCCGGGTCTAAATGTTCACACCATCCTGCTGGTGGGGCCGCCAGGTTCGGGCAAATCCATGCTGGCCCAGCGCTTTGCCAGTCTCTTGCCCCCCATGACCGAACAAGAAGCCGTCGAGAGTGCGGCCATTGCCAGCCTGTGCGGGCGCTTCAAGGCCGAAGAATGGGGGCAGCGCCGCACTGCCCATCCGCACCATACGGCCAGCGCCGTGGCTTTGGTCGGCGGGGGCTCGCCCCCGAAGCCGGGCGAGATCTCTTACGCCCACTTTGGCACGCTGTTTTTGGATGAGTTTCCTGAGTTTTCGCGCTCGGCCTTAGAGGCCTTGCGCGAGCCCTTGGAAACCGGGCGCATCA
>JAFAFR010000005.1 GCA_023423405.1 Bacteroidota bacterium | reverse complement strand
TGCCCCAGAGCATGAACACCGTGGGTCGGCCCTGCTCGGCCACCTGACGGATGATGGCGTCCGTCAGCGCTTCCCAGCCTTTTTTGCTGTGGCTGGCCGCTTGGCCCTCTTCCACCGTCAAGCAGGTGTTGAGCAGCAGCACCCCGTTGTGCGCCCATTTGACCAAGCTGCCGCCGGGTTGCGGAAAGGGCGGAAACGGCGCACCCAAATCGCGCTGAATTTCTTTGAAGATGTTTTGCAGCGAAGGCGGCAGGCGCACGCCACTGGCCACCGAAAATGCCAGCCCTTCGGCCTGCCCGCGACCATGGTAGGGGTCTTGCCCCAAGATGACCACGCGCACCTCTTCGGGCGCGGTCAACTCCAGCGCGCGCAGCGGCTGGGGAGGGAAAATCACCGCACCCGCGTCTAGGCGCTGCTGCAAATAACCCAGCAGTTGCTGGCCTGGGGTGGCTGCAAAAAATGCATCCACCGCTGCCTGCCAACCCGCAGCCACGGGCCAGTGCGCTGGATTGGCGCTCATTAATTGCGTAGCAGTTTGCGCTGGCATATAGGTCATTTCAGATCGTTTTCTATCGAAAAACAAGAAAAGGCAAGCGCTAGAAGCTCATAAATACTGAGCACCAGCACCTGCCTTTGTAGAGCAGCGCCTATCCTAACGCCAGCGCCACGCAGCGCGCAGACACAAGGGCATGCGCGCTAAACGCCGTTTATTTACGCAAACAGCTTGGCCAGCGCCTCGCCCGGCTCATCAGCACGCATAAAGGCTTCACCGACCAAGAAGGCATCGATACCCGCATCGCGCATGGTTTTGACGTCAGCAGCCGTCAAGATGCCCGACTCCGTCACCAGCAGGCGGTCAGCAGGCACGTCTTTCTTGAGGGTGATCGAGGTCTGAATGTCCACCTCAAACGTGCGCAGATTGCGGTTGTTGATGCCTACCAGCGGCGTTTTGAGCTTCAGCGCGCGCTGCAGCTCTTCGCCGTCGTGCACTTCCACCAACACAGCCATGTCCAGGCTGAACGCGATCTGCTCCATCTCGGCCATTTGGGCATCGTCCAGGCATGCGGCAATCAGCAACACGCAGTCGGCGCCCATCACGCGCGATTCGTAGATTTGGTAGGGATCAATCATGAAATCCTTGCGCAGCACCGGTAGCAGCGTGCTGGCACGGGCTTGCTTCAAAAAGTCAGGCTCGCCTTGGAAGAACTGGCGGTCGGTCAGCACCGACAAGCAGGCCGCGCTGATCTTGCCGTTGCCCACCATATAGCTATGGGCAGTGTCCACGGGGTCAAAGTCCGCACGGATCACGCCCTTGCTGGGGCTGGCCTTCTTGACTTCGGCAATCACGCCGGCCTGACCCTTGGCGATTTTGGCGCGGATGGCGCCTACAAAGTCACGCGTGGAGACGCGGCTTTCCGCATCGCGGCGCATGTCCGCCAACGGCATGGCCTTTTTGGCCGCAGCCACTTCTTGGACTTTGACGTCGCAGATTTTTTTCAGAATGTCAGACATGGTGTTCCTTATCGTTGGCGCCATTGTGCGGCGCACGCAATACTTTCATGATGACGCGGTGCATCCCAATGCCCACGACGATAAATAGCAGCGAGATGCCCAGCACAATCCAGGTGCCGGGGTCATGCCAGATGGGCGCATTCAGCAGGCTCATGCCGCCGTACACTGCTTGCCGCTGTAGGCCACCAGCTCTTGCAGCTTGGCCAAGGCCGCGCCGCTGTCGATGGCCGCTTGCGCACGCTGCAAGCCATCTTCAATCGACGAAGCCACATTGGCTGCGTACAGCGCCGCGCCCGCGTTCAGGCACACGATGTCGCGTGCGGGGCCTTGCTCGCCTTGCAGCACGCCCATGAGCATGGCTTTGGATTCTTCGGGGTTCTCCACCTTCAGCGCGCGCGTACCAGCCATGCGCAGGCCAAAGTCTTCGGGGTGGATTTCGTACTCGCGCACCACGCCGTCTTTCAACTCACCCACCAGCGTGCCTGCGCCCAGGCTGATTTCATCCAGCCCATCGCGGCCATAGACCACCAGCGCGTGCTCGGCACCCAAACGCTGCAGGGCGCGCACTTGAATGCCGACTAAGTCTTCGTGGAACACACCCATCAAGATGTTGGGTGCGCTGGCCGGGTTGGTCAGCGGGCCCAAGATGTTGAAGATGGTGCGCACGCCCAGCTCTTTGCGCACGGGGGCCACGTTCTTCATGGCAGGGTGGTGGTTGGGGGCAAACATAAAGCCAATGCCCACATCGCGAATGCAATCGGCAATTTGCGTGGGTTGCAAGTTGATGTTCACGCCCAGTGCTTCCATCGCGTCCGCGCTGCCGGATTTGCTGCTCACGCTGCGCCCGCCGTGCTTGCTGACTTTGCCGCCGGCCGCGGCAATCACAAAGGTGGCGCAGGTGGAGATGTTGAAGGTGTTGGCACCATCACCGCCGGTGCCAACAATGTCCACCAAGTTGGTCTTGTCGTACACGTTCACTTTGTTGGAAAACTCACGCATCACCTCGGCAGCCGCCGAGATTTCGCCAATGGTTTCCTTCTTCACGCGAAGGCCGGTGATGATGGCCGCCGTCATCACGGGCGAGATCTCGCCGCGCATGATTTGGCGCATCAGCGACAGCATTTCATCGTGGAAGATTTCGCGGTGTTCAATCGTGCGTTGCAGGGCTTCTTGGGGTGTCATAAGGGTGCTCTGTTCACTTTTAGGAGCTGCTTGCGCTTGGTATTACTGCACTTCAGATAGTTATTGCTTTGAAGTGCTTTAAACACCAGCGCTGGCAGCTATGAAAATCAAAAAGCCGCGCTGCGTGTGCAGTGCGGCCGGGGTGCTTACTTTTGCTCGAGGAAGTTCTTCAGCATGGCGTGACCGTGTTCGGTCAAGATGCTTTCAGGGTGGAACTGCACCCCCTCCACGGCCAGCGTTTTGTGACGCACGCCTTGGATTTCGCCGTCTTCGCTGGTGGCGGTAATTTCCAGGCAGTCTGGCAGCGTGGCCTTGTCGATCACCAGCGAGTGGTAGCGGTTCACCGTGAACTGCTGGGGCAAGTCGGCAAACACGCCCTTTTGGTCGGTGCTGATCACACTGGTTTTTCCGTGCATTTGCTGGCCTG
>JAFAFR010000099.1 GCA_023423405.1 Bacteroidota bacterium | reverse complement strand
TAAATTTTCTACCTTCACCCATCAGATATGTTTTTGTGTGGTAACTCAAACATACCTAATCGGGCGGTTCCTCGGAACTGCCTTTTTTCTACCTTACATCTCTATTTTAGTCGGACAATAGTGATTAGAAATATCTTTCTTAAAGTTGCTGAAAACGTCTTTTCGGTATCTGCCCTCGATTAAAGTAACTTCTCTACTATCCTTTTTTGTTGCCATGAATGCAGCCTTCCAGTTCAGTGAAAGTCGTGATGCAACGGTTCTGTAGAAATCGAAATTGTGTGTAAGAATTAGTAGTCGGAAAATTGGATTGTTATGCAGCTCTTTTATGTATTCAATGATGGCATACTTATTTTTGTAATCGAATGAATCAGCAATATCGTCTAAAACCAAAATGGTTTGTTGGCTTAGTTGTTTTCGTGATTCTACGTCAAAAAGTAATTGAAGTATATAAAATGCCCTTTGTTCGCCTTTGCTTAGTATAGATAGTAGAGATGATTTGTCTTTTCTTACTGGTGTTTCGTTTGGGTCTTTATAATCAAACTCAAGATTTGCTGTTTCTTCTTTCAAAACAACATCTTCTTGATTTACAAGTTTTATCTCAAAAGGAACATAAAATCTTTCATTGAATGTTTTTATAATTTCTTCCCAAATCGCAAACTCATTTTTTGCTTCTTTTATTATTTTTTCAATTTCCCCTTTTTTCCCTTCATAAAACTTAGCAAGTTCTTCTGTTTCTTTTGCAAGTAACGAAATGTAGTTTAGCCATACCTTTTTTCTAAACTCCTCATACTTATCAAGCTCAACAAGCAAAAGATTATCTTTTTCGATTGCATTTTTGAAAGACCTCAATTCAGTATTGGCTCCAATTGATTTATCAACCTGGTCAAACGACTTCTTTAACTTTTCATCATTTACAATACTTGTTATTTCCTTTTGCAAAAGCTTCTTTAACTCTTCCGCTGATTTAATTTCTGCGTTATCGCTCAGTGTGAATTTATGACCAGCTTCAAAATATGAATTATCCTCTGTTGACCTCAAAAGTTCATTTGCTTGAAATGTGCCAAAGGAATTCCCTGAGCTCTTAAAAAACTTTGATTTAGTTAATAGTTCATTGTAGCTTGTTATGTATTGAGATAAAATAGACTGGCTTTTATCTAAGAACTTTTTTACATTTCCTTTTTTATCAAAAATGTCATTATACCGAAAATTGTAAGTATCTGGTTTCGTCAACAATGATTTTGAAATATTTGAGAGTAATTCAAAAAAAGTGTCTTGGGGAGATTGGCTATAAGCATTTATAAATTCAGTTTCGCAGTCAGTGCTTTGTGAAACCTGTTTAAGTTTTTTTATGTATTCAGTCTTTTTGCCTTCTAACTCTGTATATATTTCATCATATTTTTTCTTCAAATCTTTGCTGGCAATAAATGAACTTATTTTAGTAGAAGTGTCGTAGTTGCTGTCTTCTGCATTAACTACCAAAATTGATTCAACAACAATTGGATTCCCGTCGCCTAAAATATTATGTGTCGTCGTTCTATTGCCATATACTCTGTCGCTGGGCATTGAGTTAGTGTCATTTTTTGCAATTAGGTCTAAGGTCTTTGCAAAAGAAGTTTTCATTGTCCCGTTTGGAGCATATATAAGAAAAGAGTTTGTGTTTAACTGGGCAAAGTCAAATTTATGGTCAAGCTTACCAATTCCAAAGCAGTTCTGAAGTTGTATTTCGAGAATGTTCATAGTCGTGAAGGGGTTCTATAAAGTTACAGCCAACGTTGAAGCATTGGCGATGTGGCGGTATTCTGTGTTATGTCTGCTAGGTGCCGCTGCTGATTAAAGATACTAAAGTTCATTCTTTGTTATGTCGCTCGGAGTTATTCGTCCGCCGAAACTGAAGCTGATTAGTGGACAAAAAGTTGAGAATATATTCGTCGCCCGCCATATTGCCAATGTAATGTTGGCTGTAGTTTTATTTGCTAGTTCCTTCTTTTTCAACTTGGTTCTTAAAAGACTGTTGGTCAGATTTTTCAGCAGATTTAATTGCCATCACTTGGGGATACAAGTCAGTTCCGTCAACATAAATTTTTGATTTAATTGTTGCCATTGCTTGCATAGCTGTTTGAATAGTCGATTGATTTATTTCAGAGGGCAATGGAAGGATTGTTGTTACGTCATTTGACTTAATGCCTATTACCTCTATCATTAGTGTCCCACTTAATTTCTTTGCTTGAGCAGCCAAACCAATAGCAAAAAGGTCGCCTAAGTTAATACCTCCTTCTAATGAAACTACATTAGCAATTATTCTTAATCCAACTCCAACTCGTTTGTATCCAGAAACGACACCCGCTTTTGTGGTGTCACGAATTGTTGCAAATTTCATATAATCCATTGTCACCTTGTAATTACTATTTTTAGCAGAGAATGCAGCAGGACCAAATGATATTTTTCCATCTGCATCAAATTGTCCAATGGAAACAAGAACCGTTTCATTTGATAAAAATGACAGAGTCTCTTTTTTAGTCAATTTAAGTGGATACTTAAAAACAATTTCTCCATTCTCAACTAATGCAACTCTTTCAATGTATTCAATTGGGTCAATCGGCTCAAAGCCTCTGAAATTTTCATAAGTCTTTCCACTAGCCAAGAATTTAGAACTGTTGCAACTTGTAAAAAATCCAAGACAAGCCAAATAAAAAATTACATGTTTCATTTTATGATGGTTTGGTTTAAGCGAAAATTACAGCCAACGAACAGGTATTGCCGATGGTGGGGAAATAGAATTTCGTCCGCCGGAACCGCTGCCTGGCTTTTAGATAAGATAAATATTAAGAACTAAAATTGGGCTTTATTCGTCCAGCCCGCACCACAGTACAGCAGAATTATTACTGCTGATTGCTACAATATCAAGCCCCACTATTGGCAATATCAATGTTAGGCGATGTTTAGATTTCTTCGATTACAAAAAAAAACCTGATCGATTATTTTCAATGACTTTTAACACTTTCTCAATCACTTCAGCGCAACCCTCAATAAATTTGTCGTCGACGTCAATTAGTGCTGAAACTTCAGAAACATCTCCCTCATTGAAAAAGTTTCCTGAAGGTTGCTTGACTTGTGCGGTTAATGTCCCGCCACTTTTCGCAATTAAGGCGTTGTAACTTCTTCCTTTCCCGTGTTTCAAAGCATTAACTGCTAATTCGATGTCAGAAAACTGTTCTAACAGTGTTGTCTCACCTGCTTGCCTCAAAATATTTTTTGCTTCGGTAAAACCATTATTGCAGTTAAATCTGTCTTGTAAAAGCGCTTCGAATACTGAGAATACTCCAACAGCAAAAATCACTTTGTCCAAGCGAACCATTTGAAGTGTCTTAACTAATGATGTCGCCGCACTTGTTTGCAACTCCTCTATTGTTTTGTCTTCCACTTCCTTCAAAGTTGTCAGCGTGAATACGCTACATCTATATACTAATTCTGAAAAGCTGTGCATATTTATCTTCGATAAACTTATGGTGACGTTTTTTTCAATATCGCCTAACGTTAGTATTTACGCATTATGCGCAGGTTTGAAAATTACGATTATTCCCTTTTCTCCCATTGAATGGTCGCGCAATGCAGATTGCGCAATTGCACCAATCGGATGAAGCGGACAGTTGCGTAATATGGATTGCGCGAGGTTCGAGGCGCTTATGAGTCATGGCTGCTTTTTGCCGGGAGACGGGTTACGCCAGTTGCCGTCGCGAAATATCTCGTCCAATGGATTCACCAACTTCAGCAAATCCTGCCGTTTCACATGCAGGTATCGCTCGGTGGTTCTTATGTCATTGTGCCCCAGCAACTGCTTAATAAAATGAATGTCAATCCCCTTCTCCAGCAGAATCGTCGCAAAACTGTGCCGCAGGCAATGAAAGCTGACCTCCTTGCTGATGCCCGCCTTCTTCTTCGCCTGGTGAAAGATCTCCTGAGCCGACCGCGCCGAATAAGGCTGGCCTGCGCACTCGCCTTCAAACAAATAAGTCGTCGGCATAGGGCGATGCTCCCGCAGATAGGTCCGCAACACTTCCAGCAACAAAGCACTTAATCCCACATACCTGTCCTTCCTGCCCTTGGATTGTTCAATTGTTATTTGCATGCGCCCGCTGTCAATATCCTTTAAACGAAGATGCACCACTTCGCTGACGCGCAGGCCTGCACTGTACGCTGTAAACAATATCGCCTTGTGCTTTATGTTACTGAGCGCACCAAACAAACGATGCAGCTCATGCTCCGACAATACTTTTGGCAGTATATGGGGCTTCAGCGGCCGCGGTATCTCCCAAAAAAAACTTGTCCCTGCTCAGCACCTGCTCGTAAAAGAATTTCAGGGCATTTAAACGGCTATGCAAGGTATTCGACTTCAATCGCAGGTCCATCGACAACCAGCACAGGTAGCCACGCAGATCAGGAACGCTAAAATCCGAAACAACCCGCTCACCAGCATGCTTAAGAAAAGCCATAAACCCCTGCGTGTATGTCCGTTGTGTAGATGCCGCAAATCCCTTCAACACCAACCTTTCCTGAAAAAGCGTCAGCAACTGCCTGTTCGCATCACAGATACTCTTCAACCCAGGCGTCTCCCGCCATTCGATATCACTCCATTCACCAGGTGGGGAAGCAGGCTCCGAAACAGCATGGGGTATACTGCCATCCGGCGATATATCGGGAACCTGTAAAATACCGGCCGCTATAAGATGCCAATGAATTGTACGCCGCCTTCTTCCAGCAGCCGCAAATAAACTGTCTCCATCTGTTTTCATTTTCACCGCATTGCGTAACCGCAACACCTTCCATCTGCTCGTAATAGTAAGGATTTCCGGTCCCAGCAGCAGGCGTGAAAACACGGTTTCCACGTCCTTTTTTCCCAATGCTTCGCCGCCTCACTCACAAACCTGTAGATGGCAAGGTTTAGGGAGCGGGCAACCGCAGGATAATGATAATAAAAAAACCGGATCGGTGGTAGTTCGGAATCTACGGAATTTTGAAGGCGGGCCGTCCTATCACCGGCCGCCAAACCCAACCCCAAACCACAGACCCCAAACCCCAAACAAAAAAGGCCACCCCAAGCGGGATGGCCTCTATTCAAAACGTCAATTGTTATTTACGCATTCACCTTGCCCTTCACTTTGGCGATCACTTCCTCCGCAATGTTGTTGGGAGCAGGCGCATAGTGAGAGAACTCCATGGTGGAAGATGCACGTCCGGAAGACAGGGAACGCAGTTGCGTTACGTAACCGAACATTTCGCTCAGGGGCACTTTGGCCTTGATCACCTGGGCGTTGTTACGGCTGTCCATTCCTTCCATCATGCCGCGACGGCGGTTGAGGTCGCCGGTTACATCGCCCATGTACTGGTCGGGGGTAACCACTTCCACTTTCATGATGGGCTCCAGCAGTACGGGCTTGGCCTTGCGGGCAGCTTCGCGGAAGCCCTGCTTGGCGCAGAGTTCGAAGGACATGGCGTCGGAGTCCACGGCGTGGAAAGAGCCGTCGAATACGCGGATCTTCATGTTCACTACCGGGTAGTTGGCCAGCACGCCGTTCACCATGGAAAGCTGGAAGCCTTTCTGGATGGCAGGAACAAATTCACGGGGGATGGATCCACCGAAGATATCGTTTACGAACTGGTAGCCCTGTCCGGGGTTAGCGGCCAGCCAGTCTTCGTCGGCGGCGCTGAGCTCAAACACGATGTCGGCGAATTTACCACGACCACCAGTTTGTTTTTTCAGGGTCTCGCGGTGTTCCACCTTGCCGTTGAAGGCTTCTTTGTAAGCCACCATCGGCGCACCCTGGTTCACTTCCACTTTGAATTCACGACGCATCCGGTCGATGATGATCTCAAGGTGCAGTTCACCCATACCACGCAGGATGGTCTGGCCGGTTTCTTCGTCGGTATTCACACGCAGGGTGGGATCTTCTTCCACCAGCTTGGCGATGGCCATACCCATTTTGTCCACGTCGGCCTGGGTTTTGGGTTCCACCGCTACGGCGATCACCGGCTCGGGGATGAACATATTTTCCAGGGTGATGGGATGATTCTCATCACACAGTGTATCACCGGTTTTGATCTCTTTGAAACCAACGGCAGCACCAATATCACCTGCTTCAATGAAGTCGATGGGGTTCTGTTTGTTGGCGAACATTTTCATGATACGGCTGATCCGCTCTTTCTTGCCACTGCGCACGTTCAATACATAGGAACCTGCGTCGAGGTGACCGGAGTATACGCGGAAGAAGGCCAGGCGTCCCACAAAAGGATCGGTCATGATCTTAAAGGCCAGGGCTGCGAAAGGCTCCTTGGCATCGGCTTTCCGAACTTCGGTTTCACCAGTGTCGGGGTTGGTACCTTCGGTATCGGGGATATCGATGGGTGAAGGCAGGTAACGGCAAACCGCGTCCAGGGCAGTTTGTACGCCTTTGTTCTTAAAGGAAGAACCGCACATCATCGGCACAATGCTGAGGTCGATGGTTGCTTTGCGGATGGCTTCGTGCATTTCTTCTTCGGTGATGCTGTTGGGATCGTCGAAGAATTTCTCCATCAGGTTGTCGTCGTATTCGGCAACGGCTTCCACCAGGTTGGCGCGCCATTCTTCCGCTTCTTCCTTCATATCTGCCGGCACGTCGATTTCGTCGAAGGTCATGCCTTCTGTTTCCATGTGCCAGATGATGCCTTTCATTTTGATCAGGTCCACCACACCGCGGAAATTGTCTTCAGCGCCGATGGGAAGCTGCAGGGGAACGGCTTTGGATCCGAGCATTTCCTTTACCTGCTTCACTACGTTGAGGAAGTCGGCGCCGGAACGGTCCATTTTGTTCACGAAACCGATACGGGGAACGCCATAGCGGTTGGCCTGGCGCCATACGGTTTCAGACTGGGGTTCTACCCCATCCACGGCAGAGAAGAGGGCAATGAGACCATCCAGCACGCGCATGGAACGCTCCACTTCCACGGTAAAGTCCACGTGGCCGGGCGTATCGATGATGTTGAAAGAATATTTTTTGGAATCAGAGGTAACTTTTCCCTTGTCGGTGGGAAAGTTCCACTGGCAGCTTACAGCAGCGGAAGTGATGGTAATACCGCGTTCCTTTTCCTGCTCCATCCAGTCAGTGGTGGCGGCGCCGTCGTGCACCTCACCGATGCGGTGAATCATCCCTGTGTAACGGAGAATACGCTCCGTGGTAGTGGTTTTTCCGGCATCAATGTGCGCCGCAATACCGAAATTCCTCTGAAATTTTAAGTCTGCCATTGTAGTATGTTAAAAAAGTTAGGCCAAAGCCATTTTGGAGCGCAAAGGTAAAGAAAAAAATAAAACAAATGGCAAAGCCGGGGCGGGTCGTGGCGACCGGCCTTTACCCCCTGAAGCCCCCAGGGAACCGGGCAAAAGGGAGCGCACCCCGGCAAGCGGAAGCCCCGGCTTCTCCAGGTCGCCTTTTGGCTAAAACCGGGGATACCCGCCGGCTAAAAAAGGGGCAACCAGCAGCGCCGGAACCATCGTCCGCCCGGGCTGCCAGGAAGGACCCGAGGCGGCTCCGGACGGGAAATAAACAGGATATCCACTTTTTAAAAATATGCTATAAAAAAAACCCTGACATATTGGTATTTATTAACAAGCAGTGTAAATTTAGAAATCATTCAATGCAACCCATTATTTCTCACTCATTAAATCACAAATTAATATGCCCACAAAAAAGAAGGCCGCTAAAAAAGCTCCGGCCAAAAAGGCAGTAAAAAAAGCCGCCCCGAAGAAGGCAGCTTCCAAAAAAGCCGCTAAAAAAGCAGCTGTTAAAAAAGTAGTAAAAAAAGCCGCCGCTAAAAAAGTGGTAAAAAAGGCCGTTGCTAAAAAAGCAGTGAAGAAGGCTGTTAAAAAAGCGGTGGTAAAAAAAGCGGCGAAGAAAGCCGTTAAAAGAGCCGTTGTAAAAAAGGCAATCAAAAAAGCAGTGGTAAAAAAAGCCGTTAAAAAAGCAGTAGTAAAAAAGGCAGTTAGAAGGGCAGTAAAAAAAGCAGCTCCCGCACCGGTAGCTCCTGAACTGCCCATCATCGATACGCCTGCTACGCCAGAAGCCGGCGCTTAATACAAACTATTTGTTTGAAAACCCATCCCCGCGGATGGGTTTTTTATTTACAGCCCACAAAAAAAAGAGCCTCGCAGCTCTTTTCCATTATTACAATTTGTTATCTCCCCTTCTCAGGTTGCCCAGGCTTTGTCGCCCTTCTTATAAGGAATGCAGCCTTCGTATTTTCCGGGAACCGCCACATAACGCAGGGCTTTGGTAGCCCCGGGCTCCGACGTAAAATAGCCCTGCAGCGTGAGGTCTTTCATCATCTTAAAATAGTGATTGGGATCCCCGTCCTTCTTGTTCCTCTGGTATTCTCTGGCTTCTTTGTCGATATCCGTCAGCAATTCCTTTTTCTGGCTGGCGTCCAGGTCCATAAAGCCTTTGCTGAATTTCTGCTTGCTGGATTCCTCCAGCTTTTTCAGTCCCTCTACAAATACCTGCTGGTTCTTTTCTTCATAACAATCGGTCACCATCACTTTCATAAAGGCACCCACCTGTGCCGCTTTGGCGCCGGGCGTATCCGTAGCGGGAATAATGGTTTCGGCCACTTCATCCAGGAAGGCGATCTCATCAGGCGTAAAATCCGTTAAGCTGGTGCGCTTCGGTTCTGATTTACAACCAGTCAGAAAAAGACTGGAGCCTACCATGCTTCCTCCCAGGATGACCGCTACAGCCGAAAGGGCTTCTCTTCTTTTCATGAAAAAATATTTTCGGTTAGGTGTATTGGTTATAGGTTTCCTTTTTTCAGTTCTTCCACCGCAAAACTGGCGGCGCGCGCTGTAAGCGCCATGTACGTGAGCGAAGGGTTCACGCAGGCGGCGGAGGTCATGCAGGCCCCGTCGGTCACAAACACGTTCTTCGCATCCCATACCTGGTTGTTGCCGTTGAGCACCGATGTTTTGGGATCGCGACCCATACGCGCCGTGCCCATTTCATGGATGCCGCGGCCGGGTGTGCCGTCGCCGTCCCACTTGTGCACGTTTTTCACGCCTGCCTGCTCCAGCATTTCAGCCGCATCGTTCATCATATCCACCCGCATCTTTTTCTCGTTCTCTTTCAGCTCACAGTCGATGGCCAGCACCGGCAATCCCCATTTGTCCTTGCGCGTTTTATCGAGCGTCACTTTGTTTTCGTGGTAAGGCAGTATCTCTCCGAAACCACCCATACCCATCGACCAGCCTCCCGGCTCGCTCAGGGCTTCTTTCAGTTCCACGCCAATATTCAGTTCCGGAATTTCGCGGCTCCAGCCCGAACGGCTGGCGCCGCCCTGGTAACCGAAACCACGGACGTAATCGCGCCTGGCTTCACCCCAGGGCAGGTTCTGGTAACGCGGAATATAGATGCCATTGGGACGGCGGCCAAAATAGTATTTGTCGTCGTATCCTTCCACGGTGCCGCTGGCGCCTACGCCCAGGTGGTGGTCCATCAGGTTGTTGCCCAACTCACCGCTGCTGCTGCCGAGGCCGTCGGGCCAGATGTCGGTGACGCTGTTCATGAGCACCCAGGTAGAGTTCAGCGCCGAGGCATTCAGGAAAACGATCTTTGCATAGTACTCATAGGTCTTATTGGTTTCGGCATCCAGCACCTCCACTCCTTTCGCTTTTTTCGTGTCTTTATCGTACAGGATCTTGGTAACGATGCTGAAAGGACGCAGCGTGAGGTTACCCGTTGCCATGGCTGCGGGCAGGGTGGCCGACTGCGTACTGAAATACGCACCGAAGGGACATCCCAGCCAGCACTTGTTGCGGTACTGGCAATTCGTACGGCCGTTGATGGGCGCCGTGAGGTTGGCGCTGCGGCCCATGATGAAGGCGCGCTTACCGCCATAGGCTTTTTCGATCCGCGTTTTCACATCCTTCTCCACGCAGTTCATTTCCATGGCGGGCAGAAAATCGCCATCGGGCAATTGCTGCAGTCCATCCTTGCTGCCGTTCACGCCGGCAAATTTTTCGGCATGGCTGTACCAGGGCGCAATATCCTTGTACCGGATGGGCCAGTCGACACCGAAGCCGTCTTTTGCATTAGCTTCAAAGTCTACATCACTCCAACGATAACTCTGGCGGCCCCAGGTCAGCGAGCGGCCACCCACCTGGTATCCGCGGAACCAGTCGAAGCGTTTCACTTCGGTATAGGGACAGTCCTTTTCATTCACCCAGAAATCGAGGTTGGTTTCATTGAGCGGGTAGTCTCTTTTCAGCACTGGGTAGTCCTTGATCATTTCCTGCGTGCGGCCCCCGCGGTGCGGGAAGTCCCAGGGATGTTTGTTGGCACTCACATAATCTTTAACGTGTTCCACGTTGCGCCCTCTTTCGAGCATGATCACTTTGAGTCCCTTTTCAGTAAGTTCCTTGGCAGCCCATCCGCCGCTGATCCCGGAACCAACCACAATTGCGTCAAAAGTGTTTTCGGCCATAATCGTTTATTGCTTTTTCAGGTTAATCAAACATCACACAGTTCAACCGCCTTCCGCAGGGAAGCGATTTTGTCGGGGGCAGAAGGAATGAATTCCTGCGCTACATAGCCCTTGAATTTGGTGGCCACAATCGCCTTCATGATGGCAGGATAATACAATTCCTGCGTTTCATCGATCTCATGGCGACCCGGGTTGCCTCCGGTATGGTAGTGTCCAAAGTATTCGTGGTTGTTCTGGATGGACCGGATGATATCACCTTCATCGATCTGCATGTGATAGATATCGAACAGCAGCTTGAAATTGGAAGAGCCCAGGCGCTTCACCAGTTCGATGCCCCAGGCGGAACGGTCGCACATGTAATCGGTATGGTCTACCCGGCTGTTCAGCAGTTCCATGGTCAGCACCACGCCGTGCTTTTCTGCCAGGCCGATCACCCGTTTCAGTCCGGCTACCGAATTTTTCAGCCCGGTTTCATCATCGAGTCCCTTCCGGTTCCCGCTGAAACAGATCAGGTTTTTATAACCCGCCTTCGCCACCAGCGGTATCATGTCGGCGTAGTTCTTTTCGAGCGTATTGTGGTATTGGGTATGGCAGAAACCGTCGGTCAGGTTGATCTCGGCGCCGTTGCACATGGAAGAATCGAGGCCGTATTTTTTGAGCGTATCCCACTCTTTGGGACCTACCAGGTCAATGGCGCTGATGCCGATGGATTTTGCCTGGGCGCAGAGTTCGTCGAGTGGTAAAAAACCATAGGTCCAGCGACAGACCGAATGTTTGATGTTTCCTTTCATGTTGATCTTTTCGGCAGGTGGAGCCGGGTTTGGAGCAGCTTCGGCCAGTGCGGAGGAGGTGCGCGATCCGAATCCAAGTTGCGGCGCCAGGGCCATTCCGGCGCCCGCGACCAGCATCTGCTTCACGGCGGAGCGCCTGCTGTTTTTATATTTCTTCATTATGCTATTAATGTGTAGAAGCCATTCTCACCTGGTTACCCCTGCCGCGCATATAAATAAAGAGGCCTGCAAAAGCAATGGTAAGAATGATGGGAATGGTAAGCGTGGCATTGATGATTTCTGGTCCCGCTGCTTTTTTTGCTTCCGCCAGCGCATTGGCCAGATCGGATCCGGCAGGCGCTGCATTGTAGGCGCCGATATCTGCACCGGCAGGCAGTTTGCCGGCGATGAGCTTATCGTAATATCCACCCATAAAGATCATGTAAAGAGAAACGGCGAACATGCCGGCGCCGCCCATCAGGTTGAGGCCTACCGCTCCTGTTTTGGGAAGGTTTTCGGCCACAAAACCGATCATGGTGGGCCAGAAATAACATACCCCGATGCCGAAAATAAGCGCGCCTACAAAAAGCATATTGCCGGTAAAATGTCCCAGCATGTACAGGCCAATGGCCGATACAATGGCCGACATCAGCAGCACGCCCTGTGGGGAAAATTTGCCCACCACCGGTCCCGCAAAAGCGCGGCCCAGCACCATTACACCGGTTTCAATGGTCAGCAGAAGCAGTGCATTGTCGGTCACATTTTTCAGCAATACATCGATCCACTGACCGGTAAAGAGTTCGGTAATGGCGGTGCCCAGCATCAGTACGATCATGAGCAGGAAAAGCGGGTGCAGCAGGGAAGCATACATTTCGCGGGTGGAAACGCCGCTGGCCACTCTTTCCGTAACGGGGAAGGACAGCCTGGCGAAATAATAACCATAGAGCAGGGTGGGAATCAGCATGATCCCTACCAGGAATTTCCAGTTCTGCAGGTAGGCCGTATCAGGTATCTGTACGCCCAGGAAACGCACGATCAGCGTGCCGATCACGATGCCGCCCGGGAACCAGAGATGGAAATGGTTGAGCTTGGTGGTTTTCTTATCGGTGTAAAGGCTTGCTACCAGTGGGTTACAGGCCGCTTCCACCGTTCCGTTGCCCAGGCCTATCAGCAGGGTGGATATAAAAAGCGACCAGAAGCCGGTTGCCGTAATGGTCAGCACAATGCCGAGGGTATGAAAAACGGCAGCGGTGATCAGAAGCTTTTTCATGCCAATGATATCCACCACCATGCCACCAATGATAATGGCCAGCGGAAATCCCCAGAAAGCGGTAGAAGTAATGATGCTGACCTGTTCCTGGGTGAGCCCGAATTCGTGTTTCCAGGTGTCAAGCAATCCGGCGCGGATGCCAAAGGAAAGAGAGGTTACCAAAAGAGCTAAGCAGCTTGCTACAAAGAGTTGGTTACGGTTGATGTTGGCTTGCATATCGTTGGTTTATACTATCAGAGCGGCATAAATTTATGGGATTCATGTGTATTTTCTACACTTCCGCTAAGGATCGTCAAAAAAAATGCAATCTTTCCAAAGGGGTTAATCCTTTTTTACCTTTTTGTTCAGATTTTTTAATACTGCTAAGCAGCGGATTTTCAATTTTCGAATAGTATTAATCATTTAATTTAGCCCTCTTACAACACCAATATTTTTCCGACGATGGGAGATCTCCAGATCAAAAAACAGCCAACCCAGTATGATGTGATCATTGTCGGATCGGGAGCAGGTGGCGGTATGGCAGCGTACACGCTGGCCAATGCCGGTATCAAGGTAGCCCTGATGGAAGCAGGCCCCCTCTTCGATCCGCAGAAGAATGTAACCCAACTCAAAAATCCCTGGGAATCGCCCCGGAGGGGCGCCGCCACCCGGTTCAGGCCCTTCGGCGATTTCGACGCCTGCTACTGGGGCTGGGATATTGACGGCGAGCCCTACACCAAGGCCGCAGGTACGCAGTGGGACTGGTTTCGCGCACGTATGCTCGGTGGACGCACCAACCACTGGGGCCGTATTTCACTTCGCTTCGGCCCCAAGGATTTTAAAAGAAAAAGCATCGATGGTCTCGGTGAAAACTGGCCCATCTCCTACGACGATATCAAACCTTATTACGATCGCGTAGATAAGCTGGTGGGCATTTTCGGAACCGTGGAGGGACTGGAAAATGAACCCGACGGCGTTTTTCTTCCGCCGCCAAGGCCACGCCTGCATGAGCTGATGATCAAAAACGCCGCCACGCAGTCGGGCGTTACCGTCATACCTTCGCGCCTGTCGATTCTCACCAAAAAGATCAACGACTCGCGAGGTTCCTGTTTCTTCTGTGCGCAGTGCGGCCGCTCCTGCCAGGTGTACGCCGATTTCTCTTCTTCGAGCGTGCTCATCAAACCCGCCATCGAAACCGGCAACGTGCAGGTATTCCCCAACGCCATGGTGCGCGAAGTGCTCACCAATAAAGAGGGGCTCGCCACCGGCGTTTCCTATGTGAACAAGGAAGACCTGCAGGAATACCAGGTGAACGGCAAAGTGGTGATCCTGGCCGCATCGGCCTGCGAAAGCTCACGCATACTGCTCAACTCCAAATCGGAGCGTCATCCCAACGGGCTTGCCAACAGCAGCGACGTGGTAGGGCGTTATCTCCATGATTCCACCGGCGCCGATATTGGCGGCATCCTGCCCCAGCTCATGGGCCGCAAGCGCTACAACGAAGATGGTGTGGGCGGCATGCACGTATACAGTCCCTGGTGGCTCGATAACAAAAAGCTCGATTTCCCCCGCGGTTACCATATTGAATACTGGGGCGGCATGGGCCAGCCCGCTTATGGTTTCGGCATGGGCATCCAGAGCATGAACGGAAAATTCCTGGTGAACGGAAAGAAAAAAGAAGCCGGCGGCTACGGCGCTTCGCTGAAAGAAGACCAGCGTTATTTCTTCGGCGCCGGCGTGGGCATGGCGGGTCGCGGTGAGGCCGTTGCCTTCCGCGAAAACACGGCGCTCATCGATCCCACCACGGTGGACAAATACGGCATCCCCGTGCTCAAGTTCAACGTGAAATGGAGCCAGCACGAAATCAACCAGGCCAAACACATGAAGGAAACCTTTAAGGAGATCCTGCACAATATGGGCGCCATTGTAACCTGGGGCGGCGACGACGGTCCGGAGAACAATTACGGGCTGCACGCACCCGGCAAGATCATCCACGAAGCGGGCACCGCGCGCATGGGCAACGATCCCAAACAATCGGCCCTTAACAAGTGGAACCAGGCGCACGATTGCAGGAACTTATTCGTGATGGATGGCGCCGCCTTTGTGTCACAGGCCGATAAGAATATTACCTGGACCATCCTGGCGCTCGCCATGCGCGCCAGCGAATACCTGATCGACCAGCTCAAAAAACAGAACATCTAACCCCAACGCTCATACGATGGATAGAAGGAAATCAATCAAGGCCATTGCACTCGGATCTTTATCTACCGGCCTGCTGCTCGATGCCTGTAAGGAACCGGAGAAAAAAGCGCCGGAAACCGCGGCTGCCCAGCCCCATCCCGAAGGTCCCGACCGCATGCCCGAAGAAAAAGCGCATTTCGACCGCATCAACGCCGAACAGTTTTTCTCGGAGGCCGAAATGACCACCATCACCCTGCTGGCCGATATCATCATTCCCAAGGACGAGGTAAGCGGCAGCGCCAGTGAAGCCAAAGTACCCGAGTTCATTGAGTTCATTGTAAAGGATATGCCCGAGCACCAGACGCCCATGCGCGGCGGACTGCGCTGGCTCGACCTGCAATGCCTGCAGCAGTTCGGGAAAGCCTTTAAGGATTGCAGCGCTTCGGACCGCATCAATATGGTGGACCAGATCGCCTATCCTGAAAAAGCAAAGCCCAATATGCGGCAGGGCGTGGCTTTTTTCAACCTCATGCGCGACCTCACCTGCACCGGTTTTTATACTTCTGAAATGGGCGTAAAAGACATTGGTTATGCCGGCAACCAACCCAACCAGTGGAATGGCGTTCCCGACGATGTGCTGAAACAATACAAGCTCGCCTATACCGACAAGGAGCTGAAAGAATGCATCAGCTTCAATAAATAAATGTTACATGAGCAGGAAACTCAGAATGGGCATGATCGGCGGCGGTAAGGATGCGTTCATTGGCGCCGTGCATCGCATTGCGGCCGCCATGGATGGAGAGATCGAACTGGTATGCGGCGCCTTCAGCAGCAATGCAGAAAAATCGAAGGCCAGCGGGGCAGCGCTCTATCTTCCGGAAGACCGGGTGTACGGCGATTACAAAGAAATGATCGAAAGGGAGAAGACCCTGCCGGCAGACAAGCGCATGGATTTTGTGGCCATTGTTACGCCCAACCATGTGCACTATGGTCCCGCTAAAATGGCCATGGAGAATGGCTTTCACGTGGTGCTCGACAAGCCCGCCACCTTCACGCTCGAAGAAGCGAAGGACCTGAAAGCCGTTATTGAAAAAACCGGCGCCATTTTTTGTCTTACGCATACCTATACGGGTTATCCCATGATCAAGGAAGCGCGGCAGGTGATTGCGAATGGGCGTTTGGGTAAGATCCGCAAAGTATATGTGCAGTACCCGCAGGGCTGGCTCAGCACCTACCGCGAAGGCACACAATACAAGCAGGCCGAATGGCGCACCGATCCCGGCCGCAGCGGCATCTCCGGCTGCATGGGCGATATAGGCACGCACGCTTTTAATATGGCCGAATACCTGACGGGCGAAACAGTGACCCATCTCTGCGCAGAGTTGAATATTTATGTGCCGCAGCGCAAGCTCGACGACGATGGCATGGTGTTGCTGAAATTCACCAATGGTGTCACCGGTTTGCTGTATGCCAGCCAGGTAGCTGCCGGTGAAGAAAACAATGTACGCGTTACCGTGTATGGAGAAAAAGGCGGACTCGAATGGCGGCAGGAAGATGCCAACAGCCTGGTGCTGAAATGGCTCGACCAGCCCGCGCAGGTTTTGCGTGCAGGGGCCGACTACCTCAGCTCTTTCGCAAAGGCCGGAACCCGCACCCCGCCTGGCCATCCGGAAGGTTACCTCGAAGCTTTTGCCAACCTCTATATGAATTTTGCGCATACCCTGCGCGCCCGCCTGGATGGGAAAAAAGTGCCAGAGGAATGGCTCGATTTTCCCGGCATCGACGACGGCATCCGGGGCATGGCCTTTATTGAGAATGTAGTAAAAAGCAATGCATCCGATCTGAAGTGGACGGCATTCGATGTTTGATAACAAAACCCTGTTACGATGACAACATTAAAAGGGCCGGGCATTTTTCTCGCCCAGTTCCTGGGAGACAAAGCTCCCTTCAACAATTTGCAATCCATTTGCCTCTGGGCCGAATCGCTGGGATTCAAAGGTGTGCAAATCCCCACCTGGGATCCGCGCTGCATCGATCTTCAACTGGCGGCGGAAAGTAAAACCTATGCCGATGAGATCAAAGGAATTGTAACCGACTGCGGCCTTGAAATTACCGAGCTCAGCACGCACCTGCAGGGACAACTGGTAGCGGTGCATCCCGCCTACAATGAACTGTTCGACGGCTTTGCGCCGGAAGCGGTGCGCGGCAATGCCAGCGCCCGTACCGACTGGGCCGTGCAGCAACTGAAATATGCCGCCAAAGCTTCCGAAAACCTGGGACTCAATGCCCACGCCACTTTTAGCGGGGCCTTGTTATGGCATACCGTATATCCCTGGCCGCAGCGGCCCGCGGGACTGGTGGAAACCGGTTTCCGGGAACTGGCACGACGCTGGAAGCCCATTCTCGATGTGTTCGATGCTTCGGGTGTGGATCTCTGTTATGAAATCCATCCGGGCGAAGACCTGCACGACGGCGTGAGTTATGAAATGTTCCTGAAAGAAGTGAACAACCATCCCCGCGCCTGCCTGTTATATGATCCCTCGCATTTTGTACTGCAGTGCCTGGACTACCTGGAGTACATCGACATCTACCACGAAAGGATCCGCATGTTCCATGTGAAAGATGCAGAATTCAATCCCACCGGGCGCCAGGGCGTGTACGGCGGCTACCAGGGCTGGATCGACCGGGCCGGGCGCTTCCGTTCGCTGGGTGATGGGCAGGTGGACTTCGGCTCCATTTTCAGCAAACTGGCCGCTTACGATTTCAAGGGCTGGGCAGTAATGGAATGGGAATGCTGCCTGAAACATCCGGAAGACGGTGCGGCAGAAGGTGGTATCTTTATCCGTGATCACATCATACGTGTAACCGAAAAAGCATTCGACGACTTCGCGGGAACCGGTTCCGACGAAGCTTTCAATAAAAAAATTCTTGGCATATAAAAACAACTATCATGAAGAAGTATTTCATCCTTGCAGGCATCAGTGCAATGGCGATTGCCTGCGGAAACGGCGGTTCCGAGAAAAAAGCGAGCGATAACACCAGTGCTGCGCCGGCTACCGAGCAACCGGCCGCCCCTTCGGCAGACGAGGAGAAAGGAGTAGAACTGATTGCCGGCAGCGATTGCCTTACCTGTCACAAAGTGAACGAAAAAGCCATTGGTCCCTCTTACCAGGAAGTGGCCAAAAAATACGAAGCCAGCGATGCCGTAGTTGCTGATCTTGCTTCAAAGATCATCAAAGGCGGCAGTGGCGTATGGGGAACCGTGCCCATGACCCCGCACCCGCAACTGAGCGAAGACGATGCCAAAACCATGGTGAAATACATTCTTACCCTTAAAAACCAATAAAATGCTGAGAACCCTTTCCCTGGCAACCCTGGTCGCTATTGGACTGGTTGCCTGTTCCGGTTCCAAAAAAGCGCAGGCTGTGGCCGACAATACACTTTCTTCCAAAGAAAAAGCCGATGGCTGGGAACTGCTCTTCGATGGCAGTAGTTTCAAGGGCTGGCATACCTATGGAAAAACAGAAGTAGGATCGGCCTGGCAGGTGCAGGACGGCGCCATTTTCCTTGACGATGCCAAAAAAGATGGCTGGCAGGTGCGTGGAGGCGGAGACATTGTTTCCGATGGCGTATTTGAAAATTATCACCTCGCGCTCGACTGGAAAATTTCTCCCAAAGGCAACAGCGGCATCATCATCAACGTGGTGGACGACCGGCCGAAATACGAGTTTGTATGGTTGACCGGTCCGGAGATCCAGGTGCTGGACAACGATGGCCATCCCGATGGAAAAATTTACAAACACCGCGCAGCGAATCTCTACGACCTCATCGCGTCCACCGTAGAACCGGTGAAGCCCGTGGGCGAATGGAACCATTGCGAAATCATCCAGAAAGGCAACCAGCTAGAGATCAAACTGAACGGCGTAACCACGGTGAGCACTACCATGTGGGACGATAACTGGAAGGCCCTCATCGCTGCGAGCAAGTTCAAAAACCAGTCCGATTTCGGCACAGCCCATGGCGGCCATATTGCCCTGCAGGACCACGGCAATGCCGTTTGGTTCAAGAACATCAAGATCCGCAAATTATAACCGGAAGAGGCTGCTGAGGGCAGCCTCTTTTTTTAAATGCTGTTGCTGCCATGTTCAAGCATTGTTGTTTTGTAATGATGGCCCTGCTGGGCCTCGCTGCCTGTAAGAGTTCAAAGAATCATTCTTCCGGTGCGGATAAGGATACGGGTTCAGCGTCCGGCGTCATTGCCGGCGCTGGTAAAAAACTGCTGGTGTTCTCCGCCACGCGCGGGTTTCGCCACGAGTCCATTCCCGACGGTATCGCTGCAATCAAAGCCATGGGCGTTCGTAATCACTGGGAAGTGGTTGCCACGGAAGACACCAGTTATTTCACCGATAACAGGATCGCCGGTTTTTCTGCCATTGTGCTGCTCAATAACACGGGCAATGTATTTGATGGGAAAGGAGAAAAAGCATTGCAGGATTATGTGCATGCAGGCGGCGGTATTGCCGGCGTGCATGCAGCCACCGACTGTGAATACGACTGGCCCTGGTACAACCGCATGATGGGCGGCTGGTTCGACAGTCATCCTGCACAGCAAACGGCCACGCTGCACAAAACGCCTCTTGCTCATGCCGCCACCGCCATGCTGCCGCAGGACTGGAGCCGCAAAGATGAATGGTATAATTTCAAAAACTTCAACGACCAGGTGAAAGTGTTGCTGCTGCTGGATGAAAGCTCTTACCAGGGTGGTAATATGAACGGCCATCATCCTGCGGCCTGGTACCAGGATTTTGAAGGCGGAAAAGTTTTTTATACCGCCCTCGGACACACGAAGGAGAGCTACAGCGAACCGCTGTTCCTGCAGCATCTTGAAGCGGGGATCAGTTCGGTGATGAAATGATCAGCCATTGCCTTTTATCCTTCGGCGCAGCAGGATGAAGCGGTATTTGATGTTGTCGTAGATCAATCCCACTAACAGGGACAGGGAACCGAAGAGCAGGGTATGCAACTGGAACCGCGCATAAGCCACACCACCCAGCACACCGCCAATAAAAAAGAAACTGATAATGGTGAACCGCAGTCGGATGGAGGATAGCAATTTCTTCTTCTGCCCTGGCTCGCGGTAAAAGAACAACTGCGACAATTCGATGCCCAGATCGGTGAACAGGCCGGTGAGGTGTGTTGTGCGTACGGTAGCGCTCGAAATGGTAGTGACGAGCGAGTTCTGTAATCCCATCGCAAACAGCAAGCTGAATGCAATCAGGTCAGGATCGGAAAATGCCAGTTCCATACCAACGGCGCCGATGCAAAAAAGAATGATACATTCTATGAGCGTGGGCACCACGTAAATATACTGCTCGTTTTTGCGCTGCATGATCTCGATGAGCATACTCGATACAAAAGAACCCAGGAAGAAAAAGAAGATGTAAAAAAAGTAGATCAGTCCACCCCAGAAATTCAGCTTGAACACTTCATCCACAAAAAAGGCAAAGTGCCCGGTAACATTGGTGGTAAGCCGTTGCACCGCCAGGAAGCCAACCACATTCACGAGTCCTGCTACAAAAGACAATAAAGAGGCGATGCGAAGGTTGTGGGCGTAGGTGCGGGTTTTTCCCTGGTGGCGAAACATGGGTATCAGGATTTAGGATAGCCGGGCATCGCTTTGATCCGGAGGACCTGGCGCAGGTGCCTGTCGGTATGTCCGAAATGAACCACCATGAGTGCGTGTATGCTTCGCCGTTTCTCGTCGCCCCAGCGATAGGTGAAATGTGATTTCAGGTCGTAGCTGGTTTCGCGGATAAAGCCGATCAGGTGATCGCGCCCAAAGAGAAAAAAACGGAGATTGTCTTTTCCTTTCATCAGCCCGAGTGGTTCTGCATTCCATTCCGCCTTGTGCGGGCTGGGGTCATTCATCCAGGAAAGATAAGCAGAATCGGGTAGAGCGTTTTTGTTCATCTCCGGGTTGGGCGGAGTGCTCAGCATGATATCGGCTTCCTGCGCAAAGATCCGTTCGTACAATCCCAGGTGTTCCAATACCTGGCCAATGCACCATTGCGAGGAGTCTGTCTTGTATGCCCATTGTTCGGCCGTGAGCGATTCGCATTCTTTTGCCAGTGCGTCGCGGGTTCTCCGGAGATTGTCAACCAGGTATTGCCGGTCCTTTTCCGTCCAGGGTTTGGACGTTTGCGCGGGCATGAGCAGGGGAAGGTTCATTGCAAAAACCAGGACGGTCAGGTAACGCTGGCAGTGATGATGCAGGTATTTCATTGCTACCGGTTTAGGTCCGGCATAAAACTACTCCAATTTTTGGGGCGCGTCAAGGGGCTGGCGAAAATCAGGCATCTTATTTAATACCGCCAAAGGCAGCGAAGCACATGTTCTTGTGCAGGATTTCCACTTCGCGGAAACCGAGCCGTTTCATCAGCGCCAACTGATAGGTAACCGAACGGGGCGAATCCTCCTTCGCTACGTAATCGAGTACTTTTTGCCGGTAATCCGCGCCACCCGTGGCTTCCAGGTAGTCGCCATAACGTTCCCAGGTATAGGCGGTGAGCCTTTCATCGTCCTGGGTAACCAGGTCGGAGATCATGAGGCAGCCGCCCTTCTTCAAAAGGGCATAGAGTTTCGCAAAGCTGCTTTCCCAATCGGCGTCGTCGCGCAGGTGATGCAAAACAGCACCCGCCAGTATGATGTCGTATTGGTTTTCCGGGAGACCGGCTTCGCGGAAATCGGCCTGTACGGTAGTGACCGCACCTGTAGTTGCGGCGCCTACTCGTTGCGCTGCACGTTCCAACATGGGTTGGCTCAGGTCCAGCAATGTGCAGGTAAGTCCCGGCAGTTTCTGCAACATTTTCAGCGTGTAGTTCCCGGCGCCGCAGCCAATGTCGAGCAATTGCGTGGCATGTGGCACCAGCCTTTTCGATGCTTCCGTGATCAGCTCCAGCGAAATGGCTGCATCAATGGTAGACAACTGTCCCGATTCCAGGTTAGAGAATCTTTCCACGTCCTGGTCAAACCTGGCCCTGATCTCTTCAACGGTCGACTTTTTCTGCGTCATGGTATGTTTGCTTTATCTGCAAAAATACCTGATCCTTATTTACCCGGTTGTTTGATTTTTCAGCGTTCTGTTTGCCCGCGGTACGTGCTTTCAAAAATACGGTTGGCATTGGCTGCTTCAAAACCCTCGCGGCGATGGCTGCGTTCAATGGTGTCTCCGGGCAATTCGCGGAAAGCCGGTAATACTTTGCGTTCTGCAAATTCCACGTAAGACCCTGGAATGAGCTGTTCTTCGCCGCCCGCAAAAGAAGCCCGGATCTTTTTCGCTATTGTGGCGCTCTGCAGCAGGTTACCGTCGGGACTGGTTTTAATTTTTCCGCCCGCGTCGTTCAATACAAATCCTGCATTTTCCAGGAACGTGTTAAAGGCCGGGATGGTGTTATAGCCCTCTTTAAGATTATGGACGCTGATGGTAAAATGGTTCAGATAATAACGGTTGAAGATCACCCAGGCTGCGTACTCACTTTCCTCCAGCAGCAGGCTGTAATCGGCCAGTGAAGGCGTTTCCCAGAGGCCGCTGTGCAGGAATTCGTCCACCTGCGCCGCATCGTCGAGGTTGAGTTGGTCTACCGGATCCTGCTGAATGCCTGCGGTGTATTTCCGAACAATTTCCTGTGCAGCAGGCCCTAGTTCCTGCACACGCAATTCACTGACAAAAATGCGCGGCTCGCCGGGCACCGGGGGCGCATACCAATAGGCGTTCAGTTTCTTTTCTTCAAAAGAATAGTAATCCTTTTTTTCGTAACCGAGGTGCAGGAATATTTTTTCGAGGGAAGCGATCCCAAGATGTGACACACCCAGCGTGCGGAAGGCAATGTGGTCGTTCTCGATGTCTTCCGCCTGTCGGATAATGCCTTCCTTGATCATCGCGAGGATGATGGCGTTCACATCGGGTACCCGTTCCCGGTAGCGGCGCATGAGGCCTTCCAGCACGGCTGCGCGTGTGGCTGTTTGTTTTTCCATATGCAAATTTTGTTTTAACGGGGGTATTGCTCAATAACCCAGACTGGTCATCACTGCATCGAGCGAAGCAACCAGTCCGTCTGCGTTCTGTTTGTTAAAGACCAGCGGCGGTTTTATTTTCAGCACGTTGTGAAGAGGTCCATCCGTACTCAGCAGGTAGCCCCGGTTCTTCATTTCTTCCACGATCTCATCTATTTCAGGAACGGCGGGCTCAAGGCTGCCGGTATTGCGCACCAGCTCCACACCTACAAAAAGTCCATGACCTCTTACATCGCCTATGAGCCGGTGCTTCGGCGCCAGCTCCCGGAGTGCTTCCATGAGGTAGTTACCTGTTTCGCGCGCATGTTCCTGCAGATCTTCCTGCTGTATCACCTGCAGCACGGCTCTTCCCGTGACCATGGACACCGGGTTGCCGCCATAGGTATTGAAGTATTCCATACCGTTGTTGAAGGCATCGGCAATTTCTTCGGTAACCACCACTGCCGCCAGCGGGTGACCATTACCGATAGGTTTTCCCAATACCACAATATCTGGCTTCACGTCCTGGAGCTCAAATCCCCAGAAAGCATCCCCTACCCTGCCGAAACCCACCTGCACTTCGTCGGCAATGCAGATGGCGCCGGCTTTCCGCGCTTCGCGGTAGGCCGCCTGCAGGTAGCCCTGTGGCAGCGGAATTTGTCCGCCTACACCCAGCAGGGTTTCGCAGATAAAAGCTGCGGGCTTTCTGCCTTCTTTTGCCAGTTCTGTAATGATCCGCTTTATATCGGCGGCATATTTTTCACCCGCCTCGGGATCGGAAACTTTATACGGTCCACGATAGCCATCGGGATTCATGGCTTTGTGGATGTAAGGCATTTTGCCGAATCCACCTTTACCGTCAAATTTATAGGGACTCATTTCCATGGCAACCGTGGACGTGCCGTGATAGGCATGGTCGAGCACCACAACGTCTTTCTGTTTGGTGAAGTGGCGGCTCATGCGGATGGCCAGGTCGTTGGCTTCACTGCCGGAGTTGGTGAAATAACAGACTTTCAGTTTTTCCGGTAGCGTCGCCGTGAGCAGCTCGGCGTAGTTCACCAGGTGATCGCTGAGGTAACGCGTGTTGGTGTTCAGGGTAGCGATTTGCCGCTGCATGGCTTTTACTACGTCCGGGTGGCAGTGACCCACATGGCTTACGTTGTTCACGCAGTCCACATAGGTATTTCCTTTGTCATCGTACAGGTACTGCAGCGCACCCTTCACTATTTTCAGTTTCTTTTGGTAACCGATGCTCAGGTTGCGGCCAATGTGGGCGTGCCGGCGCATCAGCAGTTCTTCATAACCTTCTTCTTCGATGCATCCCGGCATGCCACAGGCCAGGCGGAATGCATGCTCCGCTTTCAGCGGGTTCAGTTCGATCCACTGGTAGACGAGTTTCCAGGCCGGTGCTTCCGTAACGAAGTGGTGCTGGTTGTCGCTGTCGCTCGCATGGTTAAAGGCCGATTTACCAACGCTGATGCACAAACGCGCAGCAACGAGATAATATAATAGTCCAAGTTCCTGTTCCTGCAGAGGATAGGCCTGGTGGTACCCTCTCACCAGTTCCACCGCCGCCTGCAGCGGATCGGGCTTCGACAACATTGCATAAGTGACAGCTACCGCCAGGTTATTGACCAGGGGCGCATGTACCGCGTCACCAAAATCAATCAGCCCGGCAAACTGTTCATCGCGCACCAGCACATTGTAATCGTTGGCATCGTTGTGAATGCAGGCTTTGCGCAGCTTTGGGAGCAGGGGCAACACTTCGGTTTCAAACTGCAACAGGAAATAAGATACCAGGCGCTTTTGTTCAGGATGGCTGATATAAGGCATGTATTGCCGGGCATCCAGCGCATTGCTGATATCCCACTCATAATGCCGCTGGAAAGCCGGATGGTGAAAGCCACACAGGGCCTTATCCATTTCCCCCAGGGCAAGGCCGATGCTGTGCAATAAGGCATTGCTGTGGGCCGGCTTTTTGACCAGGAATTCGCCTTCCAGGTAATTCAGCACGCGAAGGAAATAACGGTTTTCGCCATGGCTGATGATCGCGATCAAACGGCCGTCGCGACTTGGGACCGGTTGCTGAAAACCCTTGTCCAGCCCCTGTTTGCGGAGATGTTCGAGCATAAGAAGCTGCGCTTCCAGGAAAAAAAGATCGTGTTGCGGGCCCGCCAGTTTGCATACGTATCGCGCGCCGCTGGCGGTGGTGAGCAGCGTATTCTGCTCGTCGTATCCATTCAGCGGTTGCAGATCACCGGTGAGATTGAATTCTTCTTTCAGGCAGGTAGCCAGCTCGGGTAAACTGATAAACATATGCGGAACTAAGATTCTTTGATCAATAATAATATCATGGCGGCCGACCAGCTAAAGTTAGCTGCATTCAACCCTTTGCCGGTCAATGGGTGATAATTCTCATACACCGGCGCATTGTCCAACAGCCCCCTGGCCTCGCGGAACACCTTCTGCTGCAGGGTGGCTGCTTCGGACTGGTAACCGTATTGTTTCAGGCCGGTTACCGCAAAATAAACCTGGTCGAGCCATACGGGACCGCGCCAGTAACCTTTCAGCGGATCAAAGGCAGGGTGTTTCCTGTTCAGGGTGGGAAGCGGAAGCGGGGTGAAGAAATATTGTTCGTCCATCAGCAATTGCCTGACAGCCCCGGCCTGTTGCGGTGCTGCAATACCTGCCCAGAGTGGCAGCCAGCCTTCGGGACCGGGAATGCTGATCAGTTCGCCCGACACCAGCCGGCGGTCGTAATAATAAGCCGGTGCTGCACCGAAAAAACTGTTGTTTATCTTTTCTTTCAGATCAGCGGCGGCCTGGCGCCAGGTTGTGGCTGCTTCGGTATTTTCCAGTTCTTCGGCTATGGATGCCAGGTATATCTTTTCCCGGTACAGGAAACTGTTGAGATCCACCGACTCCTGGTTGAGCGACCAGGCCGTTGCTGCGTTCTGCAGCATTTTTGCATTGTCGAAGCGCACGGCATTGTCCATGCCGCTTTCCCAGGCGGCGGCGAGGCGGGTGCCGTCGGTGGAGCCGAATTCGCAAAGCCCGTTTTGGTCGTGGTCGCGGTACCGGTACCACCATTGGTGATAGCTCAACAATTTGGGATAAAATTCCCGCAGCAGGTTTTTGTCTTTCGTTTGCCCGTAGATCTCCCATACCGCCCAGGCGGCCAGCGGCGCTTTGGTGTTGCGCCAGTTGTTCTCCGACTTATCGGCGTAGATACAATCGGGGATCATGCCGGAGGTATCCTGGTAATCAAACAGGCAGCGCAGGTTCTCCGTGGCCTGCGCTGTATCGATGAAAGCGAGCGCTGCCGCGTGTTTCCAACTGTCCCAGCTCCAGGCGCCATAAAAGCCCTTGTAGGAAATGGAGGGGAAAATGCTGTGGTGCCGCAGGTCGCGGGATGGCGAGCGCCAGTTGTTCATCAGTGTCATGATGCACTTAACAGCCAGTTTTTGTTCGGGCAGGGACAGCGTACGGTTGTTCGTTGAACGGAAATAGTTGGAAAGATAACCCGTCCACCGTTTTGCAGTTTGCTGCAGTGCCGGGTCGGGGTCAGCTTTTTTCGGGTATCCGGCAGCGTTACTGCTATCCGGAAAGAAGGATTGCTGCTGCCAGGTGTGGATGCTGGAGCCAGGCTGCACCCTGACCGCCTTTCCCGTTGCGGTATAAGCGTCACCCGTCACTCCTACTTTCCAGGCTTCCTCCTGCGGCAGATCGATCCGCAGTTGTTTTGCACTACCATTGAAATTGACCTTGAGGGAAGATTCCTCCGCCCGCAGCCGGCAGGCTTTTTTCAGCAATTCGCCCGACCACCGCAACCGAAGGCTGCGGGCAGTTGCAGCCGTGTTCTTCACCTGCACATACAATAACGACTGGCGGTCTTTGACAAAAACAAGTTGCAGGCTGGCTTCCCATCCCGGGTAATAAAGCACCTGCTCCAGCATGCCTGGTTTGTAGAATAATTTTGTGCGAAGCGTATCGGGTTGCAGAATCTTTTTGCCTTCCTCCAACTCCAGTTTGGCAAGGCAGTTCGACAACCATTCGCCCTGCATGTCCATAACCAGGGGGCCGGTGAATCCGCCCTGGTCTTTACCGTCGGCGGGAAGCGTATACGCGTGCCAGGCGCCCGCATCGCTGAACAATACAGTATTGATGCGAAGCGTATCTTTCACTTTCCAGCGGGCGTCCAGCAGGTTGGTGTAAGCTTCGGGTATAGGTTCCTGTGAGCTGGCTGTAGGAATGCCAGCTCCTGCGAGCAGCAGGTGCAGCAGCAGCACGAGGCAGCGGCCAGCGTGTACAAATGATCTGTAGGTAGGTATCATGGTGCGATCCTGTTAATCCTGAACGAAAACCGGTACGGCGCATAAGGAAGTATGTATTCGGCATGGGTTTTTGCGCCCCAGCTATTGTCGCCGCCTACGCCCATCTGTTTGAAATCGATATTCACCCAATAAAAATTATCGTGATCCACCGTAGAGCCGTGTATATTGGTGCTCCTGTTGAAATCGATCTTAGTGCGGTCGAAGGGCAGCACGCCGAAAGAAAAAAGCGGTTCCCCTTCAAAGCCAATGCCATTTCCTTTACTATCGCTCATGTGCATACGCACCACACCGGTGCGGTAACCCGACTCCTGCGCACGGGGGTATGGATGAAAGAGATCGGAAACATTCATGCGGTACCGGTCCACAAAAGCGGCCGCTTTCCGGTCGCAATAGTTGTCAAAAGGACCCCGCCCGAACCAGTCTACCTGGTCGAGCGTGCGCCGCAGCAGGAAGCGCATGCCAAAACGAGGCAGCTCCGGGATACCCTGTCCATAAGGAAGCAGCTCGGCAGAAACCCGGAGGCCGCCGCCGGCTTCAAACGTATAGCTGCAGCGATAGCTGGCTTTTACAGTGGAAAGTTCGTGAACGGTATGCACGGAAATAATACCCGCTGCATCCTTTGCTGTTGTCAGGCTAACCAAATGCGCCGAGTCTGCGGCATGCTGCCATACCGCCGCCCTGATCTGCAGGCTGTTGCCGATGTCGTTGTCGGTCACCGCGCGCCAGAAATCGGGAACCACCGGGCCTTCCAGTACATTGCCGCTTCCCATATCAAGGCCGTTTATCCACCCGGTATGTTTATCCCAACTGGCCACGAACCCGCCACTGCCAAAGCGATAGTTACTAACGGTATCCAATACCCGCACCGCTACAGGCTCAGGCCCGCCGGCAGCTTTAGAGGTGATCCCGCCCGCCAGCGCGATCTGTTCGGTTGCTACCACCGTCCCCGGCGAGAGCAGGGGCAAACTGTCACGCGTAAGCGCTTCCAGCAGCAGGAACGACTCGCCGGAAATAAGCGCTGCACCCGGTGGCAGGGGAACGTTCAGCACCGTATCGGCGCCGGGGGCAAGCGCCAACGCCGGCCACTCCCCTTCCGACTGCACTGCACCGGAAGTTTTGATCTTCCAGCGGAGACGGAAAGCCGAGAGCGGCAAAAAATCAAAACGATTGGTGATCCTCACGACATTGCTCAAAGGCAGGCCTTCAAAAGCAACCTGCTGGTACACTTTTTTCAGTTCATAGGCCTGCGGATGCGGTTGCCTGTCGGCCTGGAACAGGCCATCGGCGCAGAAGCTGGTATCACTGGTGGCGCCCACGCTGCCCATATCGCTGCCATAGGCCCAAAAAGCGCGGCCCTTCTCATCTTTCTTTAAAAATGCCTGGTCGGAGAAATCCCATATAAAACCGCCCTGCAGTTGCTGGTAACGGTTGATGAGCTCCCAGTCGTCGGCCAGGTTGCCACCGCTGTTACCCATCATGTGCGCATACTCACACTGTATGAGCGGACGGCGGCGCCAGTCCTTTACGTATTCCAGCATCACGCTGGTCGACTTATACATGGGACAAAAAATATCCGTATAAGGATTGTCCCTTGCTTCTTCGTATTGTACCGGGCGCGTATTGTCCCTTGCTTTTGTCCATTCGTAGGTAGCTATAAAATTGCTGCCAAAGCGGCTTTCATTGCCGAGGGACCAGGTGATGATGGAAGTGAAGTTCTTGTCCCGCTCCACCATGCGCCGCGTGCGATCGAGATAAGCCGCTTTCCAGTCGGGCTGATCCGACAGGGTTTTCAGCGGATGAAAGTCCATTCCATCGCATTCAATATTGGCTTCATCCACCACGTAAATGCCATAGCGGTCGCAAAGCTCGTACCATTCTTCCCGGTTGGGATAGTGGCTGTTCCGAACGGCATTGATGTTGTATTGCTTCATGACCTGGATGTCCCTGATCATGCTTTCTACCGTAATAACCTTGCCGGTGATCATATCGTGCTCGTGGCGGTTGACGCCCCGCAGCTTAATAGCTTTGTCATTCACCAGCAGCAGGCCGTTCCTGACCTCCACCCGGCGGAACCCAATGCGGTGGCGGATCAGTTCTTCTACCCTTCCGCCCGCACCTCTATACACCAGCTGTAACAGGTAAAGATTGGGCGTTTCAGCGTTCCAGGATCGTATGCCCGAAAGGGTGTCCTGCAGCGATATCGTACGGTCATCCTTAACCGAAAAAATTTTACTAAAGACAATCCGCCCCTGGTCGCTTTCATCCACCAGCCGGAGCTCCAGTTGCTGCTGGCCTTTCGGCTTCTCTCCTTCCCATTCGATGTCGAGCGAAAAAGTTCCTTTCGCCAAATCCTCCGTGAGGCCGGCTTTCACAAAAAAATCGCGGATATGAAAACGCGGCCTTCTTACCAGGGTCACCGATCTTTCAATACCGCTCAGCTTCCACATGTCCTGCCCTTCGAGGTAGGTGCCGTCGCTGAAGCGGAATACCTGTACCGCGATCCTGTTCTTACCCGGCTTCAGCCACCGGCTTACATCAAATTCCGCAGGCGTTTTGCTGTCTTTGCTAAAGCCAATGTATTGCCCATTTACCCAGCAGTAAAAAAAAGAATTCACCGCCCCGAACCGGAGGTAAATCGTTTGTCCCTTCCAGTTAGCCGGAAGGTCAACATCGCGGATATAGGAACCCACCGGGTTAAAGTCTGCCGGCACATGCGGCGGATCGGGCTTGATGGGGTATTCCACGTCCGTAAAAATGAAACGGTCGTATCCCTCCGTTTGCCAGTTGGAAGGCACTTTGATCTTTTTCCAGCCATCGGCTGCAAAACCCGGGCGATAAAAGTCAAGGGGACGGTCCGCCGGTTTCTCCACCCAGTTGAACAACCAGTCCCCGTCCAGGGAAAGCACCCGGGAAGAAGCGCCCCCGGAGGAAGCAGCGGCGGCATCCGGGTAGGGAATAAACCAGGCATGGGGCGCCACTGTATTGTGCGATACCTTATTGGGATCTTCCCAGTCCGGAGCCGTTTGCGCCAGTGCACAGGCGGCCGTTAACAGACCGCCTGTGCAACAAAGGGCAATTGAAAAAAATCGGATCATGCTATAGCGTTCAGGCATTGCCGTTACCAGTTCGAAGCCTGGCGGACATTGGGATTCTTATTGATCTCGGAAAGAGGTACGGGGAAGATATCGTGCTTGCCATCGATATAATTGTTGGCAAATTCCTGCTGGTGGGCCGTCATCACCGACTTGACCTTTTCCGGTGCGGCATTGCTTTTGCTCCAGCGATAGAGATCGGCCCAGCGGATGGTGTATTCCATGGCCAGCTCACAGGGACGCTCGTGGTGGCGGATCTGCTGGCGCAGTGCATCCTGGCTCATGGTGCCAAGCGCTTCGGCCTTTGAGCGGGCCCTTACCTCGTTCACCAGCGCCAGCGCGTCTGCCGTCATTCCCCTTTCATTCAGCGCCTCAGCCTGCATCAGCAGCACATCTGCATACCGCATCAGGTTGATGTTGATGCCAGTGTAAGAACCGTTGTCTGAAAGGTCCGTGGGCGCGGCGTATTTCTTAAAATACACATTGTGATTAAGATCGTTCTTCACTTCGGCATAGGACTTCATCACACCCGGCTGGTCCACCACAGGCGCTACCGAATGCGGGTCATCGAAGAACATGGTGCCGTACACGCGGTCGCTGTATCCGCCATCGGTGCGTCTGTCTTTTTTCAGTTCCGTTGTCAGCCAGTCGGATGGATAGAACAATTCCCAGCCATTAAGCGCATAGGCGCTTACCTCCCAGGCCATGGGTGTGCGTTCATCGTTGCCATTGGTGCGGTCAGCCGAAAACTGGATCTCAAAAAGCGATTCCGGTCCGTTCTCCGACAGGCCGTTGAAATTGTCCTCGTATTTTTCCAGCAGGTGGTATTTGCCACTGCCGATCACAGCAGCAAAGGCACTGTTTGCCTGTTCAAACTTTTCCTGGAAGAGATAGGCTTTCCCCAGATAAGCCTGCGCTGCATATTTGGTAATCCGTCCCAGTTCCAGGTTGTCGCGTTCGGCCGGCAGGTGCGCCACTGCTTCGGAAAGATCCGATTCAATTTGTGCCCATATCGCCGCCGCATCGGAAGAAGCCGGGTAAAAATCTCCGTCGCTGGTGGGAGTGGCTGTTATCAGAGGGATATTGGTGAAATAGGTTTGCAGCATAAAATAGAAATGGGCCCGCAGGAATCTGGCTTCTGCAACAAGAGAAGCTTTCTCTTCATCGCTCAATCCATTCTGCGCATTGGACGAAACATTCGGTATGTTTTCAATGCACTGGTTGGCCCGGTTGATACCTGCATAACACATCAGCCAGAGATTGGTGAAGCTGCTTTCGTCGGTGGTATAGGTAAAAGTCTGCAGGCTCTTGCCATAACCTTCGGCTTTATTGTTCACCATTTCATCAGTTTTGTATTCCGAAGCCACATAGGTTTCTTCGAACCAGGTCCATTTTGAACCGTCGGCCGACTGCAGGGCGGCATAAGTGGCGGTGATGCCCTGCAGAGCCTGGTCGCGTGTTTTCCAGAACGAAGAGCCCGATAGCTGGTTCTCGTTTTTCTTGTCGAGGAAATCTTTGGAGCAGGCGCTGCCCGTTACGAGCGATGCTGCCAGCAGTGTTCCGTATATCAGTTGCTTGGTCATTGCCAAAAATTGATTCGTTAGAAATAGTATTAAAACTCAATGTTCAGTCCGGCGAAAATGCTGCGCGACAAAGGATACAGCCCCCTGTCAACACCCCGCGCAAAAGACGAATAGTTCACGACGCCGGGATCGTAGCCGGAATAATTGGTGATGGTAAAAAGGTTGGTGGCGCCCACATAAGCCCGCAACACATTGAATCCTTTCACCGTGAACCGGTATCCCAACTGCATGCTCTTGAGGCGCAAATAAGATCCTTTTTCCAGGAAGAGATCCGAGGGACGCGCCATATTACCGTTGGCATCGATCACCGATACGCGCGGAATATCACTATTGGGGTTTTGCGGCGACCAGGCATTCAGCAGATCGGTGGATTTGTTGAAAATGGTATTCTGGTACATCAGCCTTTTAGCACCGTTGTACATATAGTTGCCCTGCGTGCCCTGGAAGAAAATATTGAGATCAAAATTGCGGAAAGAAAAATTGGTAGTAAGACCGTATTCCATCCGCGGCAGACCGCTGCCCATAAAGGTTCTGTCGGCATCGTTCAGTTCACCATCGTTGTTGACGTCCACGAAGCGGAGGTCTCCCAACTGCGCATTGGGTTGCAGCGTTTGCACCTCCTGCAGTTCCTTCTCGGTTTTGATGACCCCAGCCGTTTGGTACAGGTAGAAGCGACCTATCTCTCCACCTACTTCCGTACGGGTGGTGGGATAGTTATTGAAGTCCATGTATCCATCGGTGAAAGATTCGTCGGCATAACCAAGTTTCACAATCTTGTTGCGGCTGGTCGACACATTGGCGGTGATATCAAACCGCAGGTCGCCATTGTTCTTGCGATAGGTAAGCGACAGGTCCAGTCCCTGGTTTGTCATTTCACCGCCATTGCGGATGGGGTTCTCCAGCAAGCCGGAACTGGGAGGCAAAGGAATGGTCACCAGCATATCGGAAGTGCGTGTGTGGAAATAATCCACGATCAGCAATAAGCGCTCGTTGAGGATGGAGAGATCGAGACCGGTGTTGAAAGTGGCCGATTGTTCCCAGCGGATATCGGGTGATGTAGCTCCTGTAACAATAGCTCCCACCGACACACCCTGGCGCAGTCCGCCGCCAAAGGGATAGTTCACGGTTGGTGTTCCGGAATTGATGACGGCAGGCAGGTATTGATAGTCCGGGATATTCTGGTTACCCAATATTCCGTAGCTGGCGCGCAATTTCAGTTCGCTGATATTCTCCACGTTATTCTTAAAAAAATTCTCCTCGCTTACACGCCATGCGCCTGATACCGAATAAAAGGTTCCGTATTTATTTGAACTGGAAAAGCGGGAAGAGCCATCGCGACGCACATTGGCGCCCAGCAGGTATTTCCCGTCGTACGAATAGTTCACCCGGCCGAACAGCGAGCGCAGGGAGCTTTCGAATACAGAGCCACCCGATGACCTGTCGCCGATTCCATAAGAAAGCGCCCACAGGTCGTTGGAGGGCAGGTTATTATTGCTCCCCGACAAACTTTTTATGGTTTCGCTCTCCTGCGAATAACCGGCCATCACATTCAGGCTGTGCACCTCTTTCAACACTTTGTTATAGGTGAGTACGGCATTCAGCACATCGCGGAAACGCCTGTTGCGCGATTCGTAGAGTTGCGTATTCGGATTCTGTACTTTATCTCCCATATAGTAAGTTGGTATATGGGTATATGCATAGCCGTCGTTCGAATTAAAGCCGTATTGCAGCCGGAAGCTAAGCGGTTTCAGGATCTGGTATTCGCCAAATACGTTGCCGATGAAATAGCTGGGTTCTTCCCTGCTGACCACGAGGGTCTGGTATCCCACGGGATTCACCGCATCGGACATCTGGTAACCAATGCGACCGCCGAAACCACCATCGTTGTTAGGGTCGTACAATTTGTGATGCGGAACGCGGTTGATCATTTCATAGATCAGCGGATAACCGGCGTTCTGGTTAATATCCGTGCTTTCATTGGATCCCTGCAGCAGGCGACGCTGGGCTTTGGAAAAAGAGAAAGATTCCCCGAATTTGAATTTGCCCTTGGTCAGGTCGGAGTTCACCTGGATATTGTAGCGTTCAAAATTTGATTTGATGGCAATGCCATCCTGTGCGTAGCGGCCGAAGGATACGTTCATGCGCATGTCTTTGGTACCGCCTGAAACGGACACGTCTATTTTACTCTCCGGGGCAGACCGGAAGAACTCCGACTGCCAGTCGGTATCGGGATAGCGCTGCGTTTGGCCGTCGGCATCCACATAGGTGTCGGAGCTCACATAATCCAGCGGCGTGGAACCATCGTTCACAGCCACCTGGTTGAGGATTTTATTGTATTGTTCGCGGTTGGCCAGGGGCAGCCTTTTCGCCAGGCTGCTTACGCCATAATAACTGTTGATGCCAATGAGGATTTTTCCCGTGCGGCCGCGTTTGGTGGTGACCATGATGACACCATTGGAAGCCCGTGAACCATAGATGGTAGCAGCCGATGCATCTTTCAGCACATCGATCGACTGGATATCGGCCGGGTTGATGGCATTGATGTCGCCCGGGATGCCGTCGATCACATACAGGGGATCATTGTTGTTGATGGTCGAAAGCCCACGCACCAGTACAACCGGGGGTGCGCCGGGATCGCCCGAGCCGGGCGCCGCGTTAACACCCGCCACCTGGCCCTGCAGCAGTCCGGCTACATTGGCTCCGGTAAGCTTTTCCATGTTTTTTGTATTCACGGAAGACACGGCGCCGATCACATCTTTTTTGCGCTGGGTGCCATAACCCACCACCACTACCTGTTCCATCTGGCGGCTGCTGGGTACCAGCACCAGGTTCAACTGGCTGCGGTTTTTCAGCGGTTCCACGAGGGGATCGTATCCCACCAGCGATACTTCCAGGATGGCATCGCCGGCGATATTCCGGAACACGAAATTACCCTGGTCATCCGTGGCCGCACCGTAGTTGCTATTGCGCACTCTCACGGAGGCGCCGGCAAGCGGATCGCCATTGGCAGCGCGCACCGAGCCCCGTACTTCTTCCTGTTGCTGCGAAGCTTCGGCAGGCTTCGCGCCCATGGGCTTCACCAGGATGAGGTCTTTGTCGACGCGGAACTCAAGACTGGATTGCTGTCCCACCAACTGCAGCAACTCATCGAGACTTCTTTCTTTTTTCTCCAGGTTGATGCGACGCGAGCGATCGATGTCGTCGTTGTTGTAAGAGAATTTCAGTTTTGTTTTTTCACTGACCCTGTTGAAAACGGTCAGTATTTCGGCGTTGCTGAATCCCATGTTCAGCTTTTTGGAACCGGCACTGTTGTCCTGCTGGCTGGATGGTTGGTTCACCTGTCCCCGTGCGGGAAGGTCCATTAGCAGAAAGAGCGAGAGTGCGGGCAATAGCAGGTAGTAACGCCACCCGGTAGCGAGTTGCATTTTCATCATATAGCAGCATTAAAGGTTTAGTTATCTATCGAGAATCGTGATCTGTTGGTTATTTATCGAGCATCTGAGATTGTTAACATAAGCGATCGCTTTCAATACCTCTTCGAGGGAACGGTTCATGAATTCCCCGTTAAAATGGACTGCCTTGCCCGGATGGGCCTGCAGCCTCACTTCCATCCCATACCAGTATTGAAGTTTCCGGCCGATCTCTTCCAGGGAAGCATCCCTGAAGATCAGGCGGCCTTCCTGCCACAGGCGTTCTTCTTCCAGGTCGAAGGTTCCTGCTTCCACGGAACGGTCGGCTCCTGCAACCTGTAACCATTCGCCCGGCGCCAGGAAGCGCGACGGCCTTTTGGTGCGCCGGTCGTCCAGCTTCACTTTTCCTTCCAGCAGAGCCGTTCTGATGGCGGGTTCAAAGCCATAGGCCCTTACTTTAAAAACGGTTCCCAGCGCCTGCACGTCCAACTGGTTATTGTGTACGGTAAAGGGCCGGGCGGCATCTTTTGCCACTTCGAAAAGCGCTTCACCTTCCAGTTCCAGTTGCCGGTCTTTTCGGTTATACGATGCCGGTATACGCAGCGAGCTGTTGGAATTCAATATCACTGCAGAGCCGTCGGCAAGTTCAATGCGTTTGCGTTCTCCATCGCCGGTGTTATAGCGTTCATAGGCCAGCACGCCTGCCTGCTCGGTAACGGGGGCCGTGAGCTTATGCCAGTAAAAACCAGTTGCAATAAGTAATACAGCGGCCGCTATGCCTGCTGCCCAGCGGAAAAATCCGGCAACGGGTCGCAGTCTTTTTTCCGGCTCCTGCCTGGCGCCGCCGTTTCGCATGGCTTCCACGGCAGCTTTGAGTTGGGCAAACTGTTCTTCTTTTTCTTCAGGGCTCAGTCTTATGCCCAGCGAAAACAGCATTTTCCGGGCCGCCTCCAGTTTCACAGACTGGTCGGGGTTTTCGGCCAGCCATTCTTCCCATGCTGCCACTGCTTCCGGCCGGGTATCCAGGCAGTAGTGCACAAATGAATCGTCCAGCAGCAGGTCTTCTATGCTATAATCTCGTTTGTTCAACATGGCTCAGGAATAAAGAGGGAGGAACTGATGGGGTTTTACCAAAGAAAGAAGAAGTTTTTTTTGAAGGGGCCGGCAAACTGCAACTTATCAGGTTGGCAGCATCAGCAGCCAGGCGAGCAATAAAGGCAGGTCGCCCAGCTCCTGGCGCAGCCGGTTAATGGCATTGTGAATGGTATTGTACACCGTGCGGACCGTTGTATTGGTTTGCTCTGCGATCTCTTCATAACTCAGTTCTTCGAAGAAACGCATCCTTATACAGCTTCGTTGCCTTTCGGTAAGTGTATCCAGGGCCCGGCGAATCTGCTCTTTGCGACGTGCATCCAGTTCATGACCGATGAGCGCATCTTCGTAGGATGATTCGGCGAGGTGTTGCGGCCAGTTTTCGGGCAGGGATACGGCATTGTCTTTTTCCGCGCGCAAAGCATGGAAGAGCCGCCGTTTGAAACAGATGAAGAGATAACCCCGCACATTCTCTACGTCGGGCAGCGACTGGCGACGGGTCCAGAGATCAATAAAAACCGCGTTGATGGCGGATTTTACGAGGTGTGGGTCCTGCGCGGACAACAGTCCGTAGCGATAGAACCGGTCGTATTCCGCGTGATAGAGCCAATAGAGGCTTTGCTCGTTGTGCAGACGAAAAGCCTGCCAGTGTTGCAGGTAAGAAGCAGTCGTTTGGTTGTCCATTAGCGCTTTCCTCCTCGAAGCGGGAGACGGGCCGGCAGCGATCCATTGAAACAACCGGCCCGCGCTAAATTAAGAAGAAGCCTCTTTAGTTGAACAGAATAAGGATGAAAGGATCATTTGATTCTTTCCAGCCGGCCTTTTCTTTTGACGATGTTCTTGTAATCCCACTGGATGTCGCGGGCCTTGGCCAGCCAGCGTTTCAGGTCATCGCGGTTCACCTGCGATGCAGCCGTGTAGCGGGCTTCGGCTGCTTTGAAACTTCCTTCGGCCTGCAGGCCGGGCTCGTCAAAAGATTGCCCGCTCCAGAACAGGAGGCGGATGCAATTTTTCAGCTTGCTGTATCCGGCAACAGGGTTGCCATCGAGGAACCAAACGGGATGGGCGTGCCAGATCTTGTTCTCGGCTTCGGGCAGTTGCGCCGTGATCTCTGTTGCCAGTAAATGGCAGATGGCAGCATCTTCGGGAGACAAGGCCTCGTTGTAGGACTGGACGTCTTTGTTCATTTTTTCGGTTTTACGATATCGTTATACGCAGAAGCAAGGGCTTCCTGGAGGATGGCTTTTTCTACCCGCTCCAACACAAAAGTGGTGGCTCCTTTTTCTCCCCATTTGTTGGGAACGGGAAAGATGGCCCCGGGCGACATGGCACAGAATACCTGCTGCTCCGCAGGTGTCAGGAATACGTTAACAGTATGATCCTTTTCGAGATAGGTAGCAAACATGCGACGACCGGTCACTTTGAAACCTTCTCTTTCAAAATGCTTCACCTGTTCGGTATGCGGGAAGGACAGTGCCAGTTCCTGGAAAGCTTTCCACGTGATCATGGTAATTCCCGGCGTGCAGATGCGCGGGTGTTCGTGCGCGTGCTGCACAACAAAAAGTTACGAAATCTTTTCCTTCAGAGCCGCAGTTTAAAACCGCCATTCACCACGAAACCATCCACCGGTGCATAGATATCGCGGAACACGGGGTTATCGATGCTGCCCGTATAGATGGTGTCAAAGCGCGTTTGCCGCACATCCAGGAAGTTCTCAAAATTGATGAACAGCGATACCGGGCCCAGGGCTTTTTCCACCATAAATCCGCAGATCCAGTAAGACCGGCCCATGGCGCCATCGGAGAGTTGCTGCGGACTGAAATAATAAGCCTCCAATCCTATTTTGATATTGTCTTCCTTTTCGTACATCAGCACATTGTTGAGGCGGTGCCGCGCCGTGAGCGGCAGCCAGCTTTTGCTGTTGTCGTAATGGGTATTCGCGTCGGCATAAGTATAGCCCACAAATAATTTGAAATCGTGGTAACGGAACTTCAGGTTGGTTTCCAGTCCGCGGGTATCGATATGACCATTTGCATTCACAAACTGGTAGTTGCCACTTCCTGCATCCTGCATCACCAGCGGATGATTCAGCCTGGTATAATAAAACAGCAGGTTGCCCGAAAAGCCCAGGGCACCCAGGTTGGTGCGGTAGTTGAAGTCGAGGTTAGCGCCGGTGGATCTTTCATTGCGCGCAGTAGCTTCGTTTATCGGCAGTATGTTTTGGAACTGTCTTTTTTCTGCGTCTTCATTGAACACCGAAGGCGTTTTATATCCCATGCCTCCGCCGAGCCGTATGGTTAATGCAGGAACGGCTTTGTAGAGCAGCGCGATTCGCGGCAGCCATTCAAACCCGTATTGCCGTACATAGTCGCCGCGCAGGCCGGTTTCAAGGCTGAGCTTTCCGGCGGGTGTCCAGGTGTTTTGCAAAAAGAGTCCCCAGGTATTGTAGTGGTAATTGCGCAGCGCAGTAGTGGCGTGCGGCACTTCGCTGAAATCATCGGTCAGCAGGTTGAGTCCGGCTATCCAGGTGGTGCGGCCCGCTCTTGTGTTGAGGTTCAGTTCGGAATAGCTCGATTGCTGGCGGCCTTCAAAGAGGTAAGCAGGAATGGCGATCTTTCGATAAAACCCGGAATAGCTGTTTTTGAACTGCAGGCTGGTGCGCTCGTTGAAGCGGTGCTGCAGGTCAATCTGCGTGGTGCCACGGCGGGTATTGTTCCTTTCAAAATATCCCGGTACATCGTCTTTGATATACGACATGCTGCCGCCGGTACGTGCTTCTGTGACATAGCTGAAGCCGACTTTCAACGTGGTATTTTTTCCGTAGATAAAAAACTTGGGCTGGATGGTGTAGCGGCTGAAACGCGGAATGGCCGTGAGGCCGATACCGGCGGGATCATACGGCGTACTATAGTTCGCAGAACTGAAAACGGTGAGCCCTGTTTTATCGAAGCGCTGGCTGTAGAAGCCGCTGAGGTCGAGCCCCCGGGCCGAAGTGGCGTTGGCCATAAAGCTGAGTTCTCTTTCATCAACGGGTTCCTTTGACACCAGGTTGACAAGCCCGGCCATGGCGCCGCCGCCATAGAGTGTGGACGAAGAGCCTTTGATCACTTCCACCTGCCGGAGGTCGAGGGGCGCCACCTGCATGAGGCTGAGTCCGCCGGAAAAGCCGGCGTAGAGCGGAAAACCGTCGCGCAGCACCTGCGTATAGCGGCCATCGAGGCCCTGGATACGAATGCTGGAGGCGGCAGAAGTGGCAGATGTTTGCTGGGTTTGTATGCCGGTGCTTTCACTGAGCAGCATGCGGATATCGCCGGGTTTCATATTGGCTTTCTCCATCAGCTCTTCTCCCGAAATGGTTTCCACGCGGGTAGGAATGTCACGGATGGTTCGGCTCGAACGGGTTGCGGTGATCACAATATTGTCCTCTTCTTCTCCGGCTTCGCGCTCCAGGAAAATTTCCAGCGGTTGTACCTGTGCGTTAGGTAGGCGGATGGTGGTTTCTTTTTCTTCCATACCTACATGAGAAACGCGGATGGTATAGGCGCCGGCTGCCAGGCCGGTGAATTGGGCCAGGCCGGCGCTGTCGGATACAACAGTTTTCTGGAGGGAAGGAATGGCAATGGTGGCGCCCGCCAGCGGCGAGCCCGTTTCTTTGTCTTTGATCAAGAGCTGCACGGCATGCTGTGCATGCAGGGTTAGGCCACACAGGATGGCTATGCACAATAATATTGCACGGATCATCATAAAAAAATAAAGGGTGAATGAATGGAATCAGCGGGTTTCATTCAACCCATCCGTGGCGGCTGGAAGAGAGAGGAAGCGTAATTGGCCGGCAGGGAAAAATGGTATTCGGAATAAAGCAGCGGCGCGGCGGTTACCGCCTGCCGGGGCGCCAGTGAAAAATGTTGCAGTGCAAAACCCTGGGTCTTGGAACAAATGGAAAAAGGCGGGCAGTTGCTGCAGTTCTTATCCGGTGCGGAATCGCTGTGCTGCGTTGTTTCTTCTTCACAGCGGTCGATATAGGTACAGGGAACCACCGCGGTGAAGAGAAGATAGAAGGATAATATAAATGCGATCCATTTCTGCATGCCGGGGCAAAGATAAGGATTAGTGTTCCTGCCACCTGGCAACTATTCTTGAAGCTAAAACTGGCCTAAATATATGCATTTAGATATAAAATTAAAATTTTTATCAAAATTATATTTAAAAGCATATAGCTACCTGATTTCCCTTACATTTATATTCAAATGCATATAATTATGAAATCGCTGCAGGCTTTTGTGAAGTCAAGACGAAAAGAGGCTGGTCTTACGCAGCAGGAATTTGCAGAGAAAGCAGGTGTTGCCCTGACCGTGGTTAGAAAAATAGAACAAGGGAAAAATGACCTCCAGCTTGAAAAAGTGAACCAGGTACTTAAAATGTTTGGGCATACATTGGCTCCGATAAGTTCAAAACAACTTTCAAAAGATGAGAAAAGCGAAGATATTCTATAAGAGAGATTTTGCCGGTTATCTTACCGAAACAGATGATGGAGACTACCTGTTTCAGTATGAGGGGAACTATGTGCAAAACCACAAAAATCAATTTCTCAGTTTTACCATGCCGGTAAGGACGGAACCTTATAGAGACAAGCAGCTATTTCCATTTTTTGAAGGGTTGATTCCTGAAGGGTGGCTGTTGGAAATAGCCAGCAGGAATTGGAAACTAAATCCTAACGACAGAATGGGCCTTTTGTTGGCCTGTTGCCAGAATTGTATTGGGGCCGTAAGTGTAATGCCAATTGAGATAGAACATGAATAACCGCTGTTTATATTGCTACCAGCAGTTAGAAGAGGAACAACTGGATTTTCATCCACGTTGCAGCAGAACATTTTTTGGAACAGTTGAACCACCCAAACTGGATTATAATTTGGAGCAAATGGCGGACCTGGCGGCCAGTGTCGTTCAGCGAAGCATAACGGTACCGGGAGTTCAACCAAAACTTTCGTTGTCATTGGTCAGGGATGTTGTGTCAAATGGTGACAATGGCCGTTTGACCATTGTTGGAGCGCTCGGAGGAAACTACATTCTTAAACCTCCACATGCAGATTATCCCGAAATGCTACAAAATGAACACGTGACTATGCGAATTGCGGCCTCTTTCGGTTTACAAACTGTGCCCTCCAGCTTAATTCGATTGTCATCCGGAGAGTTGTCCTATATCACCAAACGTATCGACCGGACAGAAGAAGGTGAAAAAATTCACATGCTGGACATGTTCCAGATACTGGAAGCGTTCGATAAGTACAAAGGCTCGATGGAAAGAGTGGGGAAAGCTATTGCAAAATATGCGGAGAATACCTTGCTGGACCTGATCAATTTTTTCGAGTTGGCCGTGTTCTGTTTTTTAACTGGCAATAATGATATGCATTTGAAAAACTTTTCGATGATAGTGCAAAGTGATGACACATGGAATCTGGCCCCGGCTTACGACTTATTAAACGCAGCAATCGTAAACCCAGATGATAAAGAAGAACTGGCGCTTACACTAAACGCCAGGAAAAGCAAACTCAACCGTGCCCACTTTGCAGCATTTGGACGAGGCCTGGGACTGACAGACCGGCAAATAGAAGGCGTTTTTAACCGCTTGCTGAAAAATGAAAAACTGGCCGTGGCGCAAATAGAAATATCCTTCTTATCCGACGCATTCAAAGAAAAATATAAAGCGCTGCTGACCGAACGCTACAACAGAATACGTGACTGACAATTGCTGCATTTCCAGGTTTGCGTCCCGCACAAAAAACCGGCCCCTCCGGGGCCGGCGATAAAACTTTATACCACCATCCTCTCCTACACCAGGTTGGCCCGGATGTATTTGAAGCTGCTGTTGATGCTCGTAATAGGATCGGGCACATAGTTGTTTTCCTGCTCCACGAAGAAGTGCCGGAGACCCGAGGTTTTGGCGGCAGTGAAAATGCGTTTGAAATCGATGCTGCCATTGCCCACTTCGGTATTCTGCCCGCGGTTCACTTTGTCCATGTCCTTCACGTGCCACATCGGCGCGCGGCCCTTGAGCTTTTCGATCAGCGCCACCGGATCCTGCCCGGAGAACACCACCCAGAAGAGATCCAGCTCCCACTGCACCAGGTTAGGATCGCATTCTTTGGTCATGATATCGTAGCCGGTTACCCCGTCGTAGGACTTAAATTCAAAATCGTGGTTATGATAAGCCAGTCTCAATCCGGCTTTTTTCACCAACTCTGCGGCCTGGTTGATCCGGCCGGAAAGACGTTTGTAGCCATCGAGATCGTTGCGCACTTCAGGGGCCAGCCAGGGAATGGTATAGAACTCGTGTTTCATGGCCAGGCAGGCGGCGATCTGGCTGTCAAGTTCGGCGCGGCCATCATCACCGCTGCCCGCCAGCCACTGGGCCGGGGCATAGTGTCCGCTTGGGCTCGTCAGTCCCAGTCCATACAAAAAGGAGGAGAATTCCGCCACGGGCATGCCAAAGAACTGGTCGTTGTCGTAGCCATAGAGTTCCACTTTCTTGTAGCCTGCTTTGGCAATCTGCTCCAGCACCGGCTTTGCACCGTCGCGGCTTACCAGCTCGCGCAGCGTGTACAACTGGATGCCTACGCCTGCTTTTTTCTTATTGGCCAGCAATAGATCAGGAAGCAACAGGGCAGCGGAACCTGCCAGCGCTGTATTCCTGAGAAATGATCTGCGTGTTGTCATCAGGTCAGTTTTTTAGGTTTGGAAGATACAGAAAGCGCATAAAAAAACCGCCCGAAATTCGGGCGGCTCCTATAAATAAGTAGAATAAATCGGCTTCGGTTAGATGCGGAAGTGAGAGAAGGCCTTGTTGGCTTCAGCCATACGGTGGGTGTCTTCTTTCTTCTTGAAAGCACCACCTTCACCCTTGGCAGCAGCTACGATCTCGTTGGCCAGTTTATCGGCCATGCTGCGTCCGTTGCGCTCGCGGCTGTAACGGATCAGCCATTTGATGCTGAGGGAGATCTTACGATCGGGACGCACTTCGGAAGGAATCTGGAAAGTGGCGCCACCAATACGACGGCTGCGTACTTCTACGGCAGGCGTAACATTGGACAGGGCTTTTTTCCATATTTCGTATCCGTCTTCGTTGGTCGTTTTTGCTACCTTATCGATGGCATCGTAAAAGATTTCAAAAGCAATGCTTTTTTTACCTTCCCACATGATATTGTTCACAAAGCGGGTTACCAGCTTATCGTTGAACCGGGCATCGGGCGCCAGGGGTAATTTCTTGGGTTGTGTCTTCCTCATGGAACGCTTACTTTATAATTATTTTTTACCTGCGGGCTTGGCTGCACCGGCTTTTTCTTTCTTGGTACCGTACTTGGAACGGCTTTGCTTACGGTCCTTCACACCGGCAGTGTCAAGGCTTCCCCGAACAATATGGTAACGAACACCCGGCAGATCCTTCACACGACCACCGCGGATCAGCACGATGCTGTGCTCCTGGAGGTTGTGCCCCTCACCCGGGATATAAGCGATCACCTCTACCTTATTGGTCAAACGCACTTTGGCCACCTTGCGGAGGGCTGAGTTCGGTTTTTTGGGGGTAGTGGTGTACACGCGGGTACATACGCCGCGACGCTGCGGGCAGGCATCCAGCGCCCTGGACTTGCTTTTCGCCCGGATGATTTCTCTTCCTTTTCTTACTAATTGTTGTATTGTAGGCATTCTAACCTTATTTATTTGGGACGGCAAAGGTAGCTGTCATTCAGAAAAAAACAAAATAAAATTCTAGATCTTCCACATCCAGCCATGGGTATCCGGCGCCTTTCTCTCCCGGATGGCGGCCAGGCGTTCCCGCACCTCGTTCTGCACCGGTGTTTTATCGAGGTCCATATCGAGTGAGAACTCCTTGTACCTCAATTCTTTAATAGGGGCGATCACAGCAGCCGTACCGGTTCCGAAAGCTTCTGTAAGTTTACCTTTTTCATAGGCGCTCAACAGCTCGTCGATACTGATGCGGCGCTCCTCTACCGGCACGCCCATTTCGCCCAGCACGGTGATCACACTGTTGCGCGTTACGCCGGCCAAAATGGTGCCTTCTTCCAGGGAGGGCGTCACCGCCACACCGCCGATCACAAAAAACACGTTCATCATACCCACTTCCTGCAGCCATTTGTGCTCAAAGGCATCGGTCCACAATACCTGGTCGTAGCCCTGCTTTTTGGCCTCGGTGGCCGCCAGCAGGCTGCCGCCGTAGTTGCCGGCATTTTTGGAAAAGCCCACACCACCAGGCGCCGCCCGCGTGTACTGTTCTTCCACCAAAATCTTCATGGGCGCCGCATAATAGGGACCTGTGGGACTCAGGATGATCAAAAACTTATAGGTCTCGCTCGGCCGCACGCCCAGCGCCTGGTCGGTGGCGAACATAAAGGGACGTATATATAAGCTGTGTTCCTTCATGGTGGGGATCCAGTTGCGGTCGAGCGCAATCAGCCGGCGCATGCCTTCCATAAAGATTTCTTCCGGTACTTCCGGCATATTCATGCGGCGGGCGCTTTTGTTGAAACGGGCAAAATTGTCGTGCGGACGGAACACATACGCATTCCCATCGCCATCACGGTAGGCCTTGATGCCTTCGAAAATCGCCTGTCCATAATGCAGGGCGGCCAGCGAAGGATCCAGTTGCAGGGGCTGGTAGGGTTTGATCTCCACGCGGGTCCATTCGCCGTTATCATAATCCGCTTCCAGCATATGATCGGTAAATATCCGGCCGAAGGGAAGGTTTTCCAGGGTGATATCATTCAATCTGCTCCGGTCGGTTTTGGTGACCGGTATCTCAAAAGCTGCGATCATATTCAATACATTTGCTGCAAAGAAACAACGAATTACAAGGCCGGCCAAACGGCGGGCCCATTTTTCACTAACAATTGTTAGCATCATATGTCACTGAACCAGATCCGGCTCGATGCCGGCCTGCTGTCCTCATTATATGCGCATTCGCTGGTGCTGCCGGCAGGTGATGCTGCGCCGGCTGCCGTTGCGGGGGAAAAGCACAAAGACCCGGTGCCCCCCGAGGCCCCGGCGCCCGCCGCAGCCCCACAGGCCGCCCTCCCCTTCCTGGGCGGCAACAAGCGCCGCTTCGTCGTCCTGGTCCACTACCCCAATAGCCCCTACCTGCCCGACAACGCTTACCAGTTCCTGACCAATATTCTCAACGCCTGCCAGCTCAGCGCCGGTGATATCGCCATCCTGAACCTGGCCCGTACCCCCACCGACCTCGATACCCTGAACCAGCAACTGGACCCCGCCTTCCTGGTGGCTTTCGGCCGGCCCTCTCAATTGACGGGATGGCCTGCCCTAACCGTCTTTCAGCCGCAGCAGGCAGCGGAAAGGCAATTCCTCGAAGCGCCCGATCTCGAAACCCTGAACCAGGCTTCGGAAGCAGCGCGGCCCCTGAAAAAAGCCCTCTGGGAATCCCTGAAAAAAATCCTCTCCCTCTGACCATGCAACTGATCTTCGCCACCAATAATGCCAACAAGGTAAAAGAGGTGCAGTCCCTGCTGCCCGCCTCCATACAGGTCCTTTCGCTCAAAGAAGCGGGCATCGATATTGATATCCCCGAACCACACGATACCCTGAAAGCCAACGCCTCGGAAAAATCGCATACCATCCACCGCCTCACCGGGCAGAACTGTTTCAGCGAGGACACGGGACTGGAAGTGTATGCCCTGGGCGGTGCGCCGGGCGTTCGTTCTGCACGTTATGCCGGCAAGTCCACCGATGCAAAGCGCAATATGGAAAAACTGTTACAGGAGCTGGAAGGGAAATCCGACCGCGGGGCCCGTTTCAGAACGGTCATTTCCTTAATTTTAAACGGGCAGGAATATTTTTTCGAAGGCGCCTGCGAAGGCCGGATACTGGAACAGCAGGAAGGCAGCCACGGTTTCGGTTACGATCCCGTTTTTATGCCCGATGGCGCCGGCCGCAGTTTTGGTGACATGCCGCTGGCCGAAAAAACGATGTACAGCCACCGCCGGAAGGCCATGGACCAGCTCCTGTCCTACCTGCAGCAACAGCAAGGATAAAACCCTGGAGAACGGAAAAAAAGTGGAAACAACAGGCAACCAAAATATCAGCGATACCGACTTAATCAAGGGAAGCATTGCCGGCGATGCCCGGATGCAGGAGGCGTTGTACCAGCGCTATGCGCCAAAAATGTATGCCGTCTGTCTTCGCTATGCGGGCAATAACGACGATGCGCAGGACCTGTTGCAGGAAGGATTCATCAAGGTTTTCAGGAACCTGGAGAAATTCCGGAACGAAGGCTCTTTTGAAGGCTGGCTGAGACGGGTTTTTGTAAATACCTCCATTGAACACTACCGTAGAAAAGTTCACCTGAACAGCATCACAGAACAGGAAGAAGGCAGGATGGAAGACGCTTCCGTTTCGGTGCTGGATCAACTGGCAGAAAGGGATATCGTACAACTGGTGCAGGAACTCTCGCCCGGTTACCGTGCGGTATTCAACTTATATGTGATAGAAGGTTATTCGCACAAGGAGATCGGCGACATGCTGCAGATCAGCGAAGGCACCAGCAAATCGCAGCTGGCCCGGGCCAAGGCCCTGCTGCAGAAAAAAGTGGCCGAACACTTAGGCGAAAAAAGAAAATAGGCAATCATGCCAGAAACAGTGCGCGACCGACTCCAACAATGGGAAACCCCGCCGCCACCCGGCGCCTGGGGTGTTATTGCTGCCGCTCTTACCGAAGACAGGGCGGAAGCGACCCTGCGCGCGCGGCTGGAAACGTTCAACGCCCCGCCTCCGCCCGCAGCCTGGGCCGCCATTTCGAATGGCCTCGACCCATCCGCTGCGCCTGTCGAAGCCAGCCTGCGCGCCATTCCCGCAAAAGAAGCTGCCGCCGCCGCAGAGGCCTCCGGTGAAACCCGCGACAAAAAAACCCGGCCCATGGAAGTGCCCGTGCGGTTCCTCTATCCCTACCTGCTGCGCTACGCCGGGGCCGCAGCCGTCATCGCCTTCCTGGTTTGGGCCTTCAACCAATGGAGCGATGCCGGGCCCGATCAGCACCTCAGCACGGCCATCGCGGTACCTGCTGCACCTTCCTCCACAACACCGGCGCCGGAAACAACAACGCCGCCGCAACCCGCCAGCGCACTTCCCGGGCAACCACCCGTTACCACCCTGGCTTTGGCCGACGACCTCGAAATTGCTGCCCCCCACAAGAAGCTGGCAGCCGCAGCGCCGCGAATGACCGTCACCGCCGCCAGCAAAGAAAACGGCGGACAGCAACATGTTCGCTTAAGCGAGGCCGTTATGCAGGCCAATCCCCTGCAGGCCCTCTCGTTCAGCGAACTACCCGTACAGCAGAAAGACCTCCGTTATATTTCCATTCCCGCCACCGGCCGGTACCATTACCGCGTATCGGCAAAGTTTGCATCCCTGCTTCACCAGTTGGCAGATACAACCGGAGCCGCCATTCCCGGCGCCTCTCATCAATGGCTGCAGGAATTGCAACAACAACTCCAGGGCGGCCCCTACCTGCCCCTGCCGGAAAATTTATTTGACCTCCTGCGCCTGCGTGAAATGATACAGGAAAAAAACAAATGACGTTATGGCCCGCATCAAACTGGACCTCCCTGCCGCTTTTCTTTTTCAGACCCAGTTGCACATCCGCATTACTGATCTCAATTACGGCGGTCACGTGGGCAACGACAGCATTCTCACCCTCGCGCACGAAGCGCGGGTGCAGTTCCTCAAAGCCTTCGGTTTGTCGGAGCTCGATTTTGCCGGCGTGGGACTCATCATGGCCGATGCCGCCATTGAATTCAAACAGGAAGTTTTTTACGGCGACCGCCTGCAGGTGAGCCTTGCCGTGAGTGATGCCGGCACGGTTGGTTTCGATCTCTTTTATCTTTTCGAGAAACTGCAGGAAGATGGAAGCACCAATGCCGTTGCGCTGGTGAAGACCGGCATGGTTTGTTACGATTACGAAAAGAAAAAAGTGGTGCGTGTTCCCGCGGCGGTGAAAGAAAAATGGGGCCTGCAGTAAAAGGCAACCCGCTTATTCGGGGCGGTTCCAGATCTCCCAGCCGGCCAGCGCCTGTATTTCCAGCATGTCTTTCCCGTTCTGAACGGTAGCGCCCTGTGCGGCACCCCGGGCCAGGAAGGCCGTCTGCGCGGGATTGTAGACAAGATCGTACAGGTAATGGCCGCTTCCCAGCACTGAATAATCCATGGGCGGAAAACTGCCGGTGTCGGGCGCCATGCCCAGCGGCGTGGTATTGATCCATATAGAAGCGGCAGCCTGCTCTTCGCGCGTCAGGGTTTCGTAAGACGCGATGCCTTTTGCGGCATCGGGCCGGCGGCTCACCACGGTGAAAGCAATGCCCATTTGCTGCAGCACCCACTGCACGGCTTTGGAGGCGCCACCCGTTCCCAGCACCAGCGCTTTTGTCTGCACCGGGTTCCATTTGCTGCGGAAGGATTTTTCAAAACCAATGACATCGGTATTAAAGCCGGTAAGCCGGCTCGCGCGGATGCGGATGCAGTTGCAGGCGCCAATGGCGGCTACTTCCGGGCTCAGCGCATGGAGAAAAGGCAGTACCTGTTCTTTATAAGGAATGGTCACATTCAACCCTTCCAGCGAAGGGTGGGCAGCGAGCACGGCCGGCAATTCGCCGATGGAAGGAATGGGAAAATTTTCATAACGGGCATCTATACCCTCTTTTTCAAATTTTGTATTGAAAAAGGGTTTTGAAAACGAATGCCCCAGTGGATAGCCGATGAGACCGAAGCGGCGCATCAGGCGGTTTCTTTATTGAGGAAAAGGCTGAACGTATCGCCGCGAAGGCCCACACGCATGGCTTCCAGCGAAATCACTTCGGTGGGTGCAATGTTGCCGAGGTTCACGTTACAACCAATGAGCTCAATGAAATACAGTTGCTGCGCTTTCTGCGGCGCTTCCCAGAGGATCTTTTCTTCGGGGATCTGGGTGAGGATCTCCTGCACGAGGCCTTCGCGCACTTCGCCGCTGCCACGGTAGATGCCCACATTGCCCGCCTCGCGCGCTTCCGCGATCACGTAGCTGGAGCCGGCGTCGAGTTCGGCGCGCATCAGTTCAATCCACTTATAAGGCGGAATGATATGCGCCGCATCCTTGGAACCCACTTCGCTGAGCACGGTGCCGTGTTTGGTGAGCTTTTCGATGTACCCGCATTTCTCTGCGTGGGGAATGGTGATGGAACCATCGCTCACCTCCATATAAGATATGCCGAAGTCTTTGCAGACGCTGATATAATCTTCAAACTGGTTACGGATGAGAAAGGCTTCGAACAGGGTGCCGCCAAAATAAACAGGAATATCGTAGGAGCGGTAAACGTCGAGCTTTTCGCGGAGGTTGGGGGTAACAAAAGATGTGCCGAAGCCCAGTTTAACGATGTCGACATGAGGGTACGAAACGCTCATGAACTGTTTGGCTTCATCGATGCTCAGACCCTTATCCATTACCATCGTGATGCCCTTTGCCCGCGGCCTGGCCAGCCTTTCGGGCATCTGTGTCAAGTTGAAATTCATTGGCTGCTGTTTATTGAACGCCGCGCAAAAATAGGAAACGCCGCCGATATTATGCCTTACCACCCTTCCGGTTACGGGCGATCACGTCTACCACGAACTGGTTTTGCAGGACAGCCGGGCGCAGCGCCACGAAGTCCTTCAGCAGTTTGGGCGCTTTCTGGAGGGCGCGTTCGAGGTAGAGCAGCGCTTCCTTGGTTTTGCCCAGGGCCAGCAGTATGGCACTTTTATAATATATGAAAAGAGGTTTCCCTTCGGTATGCTGCAGGGCGGCGTCGACCTGTTCGAGGGCTTCTCCGAAAAACTCGCCGCCATAGAGACACCGGATGAGGGCCTCCCACCCGTTGGCGGCTTTGGGGCGCGCCCGCACCACGTTGGAGAAATAAAAAATGGCATCGCGGATCTCGCCGAGCTGGATCTTGCATTCTCCCATCGCGAGGTTGAACTCGGGCTGGTTCTTGCTGATCTGCATGGCGGTTTCGAGTTGCTTCACGGCCTGGGCGTATTGCCCCTCGTTGATATAGGTACAGGCGATCTTATAATAGAGCTTACTGTCGTCGGGCGTAAGGTGCACGGCCTTGCGGTAATAGAACCTTGCCTGTGCATAGTTTTTCAGCCGGTCGTAGCAATGCCCGATGGCTTCGTAGATCACGTCTTCGGGGCGGGTCAGCTCCAGCACTTTTTCGAGCACTTCAATGGCTTCTTTGAACTTACGGAGACGGATAAACGCATCTCCCATATTGCGGTAGGCGTAATCGAATTTTTCATCGATGGTGATGGCGAATTTATAGGCATCGATGGCTTTTTCGTAGAGTTTGAGTCCCTGGTAAGCGGCGGCCAGGTTGAACCAGGCGAGCTCGTTATAGGGAAGATCTTCCAGTATCTGCTGGTGCAGGCGGATGCTTTCCTCATTGCGGCCGGTGAAATCGGTCCAGAAGCAGATTTTGTACAGGGCCTCTTCATTGGCCGGTTCCTGTTCCAGGATCAGTTTGAGGCAATCGAAGAGTTTGTCGAATTCTTCATAGTCGTCGTAGACGTCGGCCAGTTCGAACAGCAGGTCTATCTTTTCTTCGCCTTCGAAAGACGAGAGGGCGTTTTCGAGAATCTCGACGGCTTTTTCCTGTTGGTCCAGCGCCAGGAAGGCGTCGGTGCGAAGAATATAGAGGTTGATGTCGCGGCTGTCGAGCAGTTCGGCGAGGTCGAGCATGCTGAGCGCGTCGGCATATTTCCGGGTGGCGATCAGGAGATCGGCCTTGCGGAGCAGCAAGGCGGCGCTGTAGGGAAATTGTTCCACAGCCATATCACAGGCTTCGAGGGCCTGGGCCAGGTCTTCGGCGTCGTCGAAGTGGTTGATGATCTTTTCGAAGGATTCTTCGTCGAGAAAGGTATGGGATGCGCCCGATTTCCGGTTATTGTACAGCCTCAGCAACTCCTCAATATCCTCTCTGTCCTGGCGGAAGGGGTATTCTTTCATGTAGAATGGGTTATCGTAATTTAACGGTTCCGGAAAAAACTGCCAAGAAAATGTAACCTTTTTTCTCCCCAATCGTTAAACTCATATTAAAAAATGTGATAAACGGTTTCGTATTTAGCAAAATATTTTACTAATTTTGTAGCAATGATCAAGGACTTCCATACAAGACTGAAAAGGCACCGGCTGAAGTTGCTTGCTGCAGCTTTTATGTTGAGCGTTGCCGGTCTGGCTTTTGCCAGTATGGGGGGCGAAAAAAAGAAAAAGGCCAGCACCATTGAAACGGATTTCACCCCGATCCGGACCAGTTCCGGTTTCACGCTGAAAGCCGGTCCTTCCTACAAAGGCAGCCTGATCTTCAACCAGAGCAATGCCAATGGCCAGCTCACTTTCAATTCCCTGATCACCTACCAGAAAGGCAATACCACCTACATTATGCCTTACAACCACCGGCTGAACATGGGCAATACAAAAGCGCCCTGCAGCAACACCGAGGTGTTGAAACTGAAGCTGCGTATTCAAAAGTAGTGAAGAAGGTTTGGAGTTTGAGGTTTGTGGTTTGAAGTTGGGCGGCTTCAGGTATTAAGTTATTCTCTAAAGTTTATCTCCCGGAGTATCGCAAAATTTTCGCTGCGTATGTATCAGCGTCATATCACCGGCGCCACCGATGGCCCATTCGCTGACAAACCCGGCTTCATCGCCTGATTGCCCGGCCAGCCCGAACCATCAACCCCAAACCATCAACCCCAAACCATCAACCACAAACCATCAACCAACCCCAAACCCCAAACCACAAACCCCAAACCCAACTTATCCCCTTATCTTTGCCCGTCTTAAAAACATTTTGGCATGCAAAGCATGGATCGGAATACGGTAATAGGTTTTGTGTTATTGGGCGTTCTTCTTTTCGTTTATCTGTTTATGTCTTCCAAAAGCAGCCGCGAGCTGCAGGTGAAGCAGCAACAATACGCTGATTCCATTGCGAAAGTGGAAACAGCCAAAAAGAAACTGGCCGCCGAGCAGGCTGTGGCAACCATCGACAGCACACGCCAGGCGGTGGACTCCAACGCCAGCGGCTGGACCCTCGCCAAAATGTCGGCCGAAAAACTGGAAACCGTTGAGAACGACCTGGTATCCATCGTGTTTTCCAACCAGGGTGGCCAGCCCGCAAAAGTGGTGCTGAAAAAGTACCGGCGCGGCGACAGCACCCAGGTGACCCTGGTGGATGGCGGTAACGAAAAGATCGACTATGCCATCAATACCGGTGCCAATACCAGCAGCCAGGTTGCCGATCTGTACTTCCAGGGCGGCAACATCACCAAAGACGCCGCAGGTAATCAAACCATCACCTACGAGCTCAGGGGCGACCAGGGCGAAACCATCCAGCATGAGTTTGTCCTTCATCCCGATTCCTACCTCGTGGATTTCAATATTAAGATCAACGGGGCGAATCAATTGCTTTCGCAGCAAAACCTCAACCTGCAGTGGAATGTGGATGCCAGCAAGCAGGAGCTCGATCTCAAATATGAAAGGCAGCAATCGCAACTGGTGCTGGTAGAAAAAGACGAGTACGACTATTTCAACCTGATCTCCAGCAATACCAAAAAATTTGAAGGTCCCATCCACTGGGCTTCCATCAAACAGCAGTTCTTCAACACCACCCTGATCGCAAAAGACAAATTCGACGCAGGCCAGGTCGACTGGACCACACCTTCTGAAGATAGCGGCCACCTCATCACCGCGGCCAAGGCCAGCTTCCAGAAAAAACTGCAAACCGGTAATACGGCGATGGTGCCGCTGCAGATCTATTATGGTCCCAACGACTACAAGATCCTGCGGCATGTCGGCGTGGATAAGATGGACAAGATCGTGAACCTGGGACAGGGCATCTATTCCTTCGTGCGCCCCATCAACCAGTTCATCGTAATGCCGGTGTTCGACTTCATCAAAAAGTTCATTGGCAGCTATGGCATTGTGATCGCGCTGCTGACCCTCTTTATCCGCCTGGTGACCTCTCCCCTCGTGTATTCCTCTTACCTGAGCGGGGCAAAAATGAAAGCGCTGCGCCCCGAGATCGATGCCCTGCGCGCCAGGTTCGGCGACGACCAGCAGAGCTTCGGCATGGAACAGATGAAGCTGTTCCGCGAGGCAGGCGTGAACCCGCTGGGTGGTTGTATACCCGCGTTGCTGCAGATCCCGATCTTCTTCGCCCTCTATAGTTTCTTCAACTCCAGCGTGGCCCTGCGTGGGGAAAGTTTCCTGTGGGCAAAAGACCTCAGTACCTATGATGTGATCGCGAAACTTCCTTTCAGCATTCCGCTCGGTTTCGGCGACCACATCAGCCTGTTCACCATCACGGCCGTGCTCACCAGCTTTCTTATCTCTATCTATAACATGAACATGACACCGGACCAGAACAACCCGATGCTCAAGTACATGCCTTATATCTTCCCGGTGGTCCTGCTGGTATTTTTCAACCGCCTCCCTTCGGCGCTGACCTGGTATTATACGGTATCAAACGTTATCACCCTGGTATTGCAGTGGATCATCCAGAAATACATCATTGACCACGATAAGATCGTTGCGCAACTGGCCGAGAACCGCCTGAAGCCAAAATCCAAAAGCAAGTGGCAGGAAAAGATGGAGCAGATGCAGGCCCAGCAGAAGCGCGTCCAGGATATGCAGCAACAGCAGAAAAAAGGAAAATAACCCGGTTCGGGTGGTTTTCTTATTTTTAGCCGGCTAAACGTTGAACTTATTTACCGGTCTAACCGGTAACCAACCTGTACAATGAAAAAACTTGTATTGTCCGGCTTACTGGTGGCCAGCGGATTGCTGGTTACGGCGCAAAAAAAGATAAGCGATCTTACAGTGGTATACGATGCCGTGATCAACACCGGCTCTGCCGAACCGAAACTGGCCGATGCTTTTGATGGCGCCACCACCACGGTTTACCTCAAGAGCACGCTCAGTCGCTCCGAAATGAACAGCGCCCTGGCGAGTTTCACCACCATCCACGATTCCAAAGCAGGCACTGCCGTGGTGCTGCAGGAAGTAGGCGGCCAGAAACTCCTGATCCGGCTCAGCGCCGACGACTGGAAAGACAAGAACCGCAAATACGAAGGCATCAGCTTCACCGTCACTGGCGAAACAAAAGTGCTGGCCGGCTATACCTGCAAAAAGGCCGTTGCCAAACTGAAAGACGGCAGCACCTTCACGGTGTACTATACCGACGAAATCATTCCCGAAAACATCGACTACAATTCGCAATTCTCCAACCTCCGGGGACTGCCGCTCGAATACGAGTTCATCCAGGGCAAGCTGGTGATCCGATATGTGGTGTCGCAGCTTTCGCTGAATCCCGTTCCGATCTCAAAATTTGACATCCCGAAATCGGGGTATCGCGAGATGACGTATGAGGAGAGTAAGAGAGGACGGAAAAGTTGAGAGGGTTTGGAGTTTGGGGTTTGTGGTTTGGGGTTGCGAAATCCCCGGCCAGGTTGCATAACCACGCGCTCAAATCCAAACTACAGACCACCAACTCCAAATCTTTACGTTTTACATTTGAAGAAAGTTTTTATCATCAATGGCAGTGCCGGGACCAATACCGCCAACCAACACCTGATCCGGCATTTGGCGGAACCTGGAAAAGCCCATTTCACCTTCACGATTTTCGAGGATCTCAAAGCGCTGCCGCCTTTTGATCCGGATCTTACGCTCGGAATGCCGCCGCGGGCCATTGTCGATTTTCGTCTTGCCATCGGAGCTGGCAGATATTGTTCTGATCTGTTCTCCCGAATATATATTCAGCATTTCCAGCGGACTAAAGAATGCGTTCGAATGGTGCGTATCTACAACAGTTTTTTCTGACAAGCCCGTTGCCTTCATCATTGCTTCGGCCAGCGGACTTAATGCCTATAAGGTTTGGAGTTTGAGGTTTGTGGTTATTGCTGTCCGGTAAAAATCTGGGGGCGTTGTTTTAGATAAGTGGCTATTGAGTTTGTCAGGTTAAAAGCCTGGTTTATAGGATTGCAAGCCCCCTATGGCGGAAAACGCAGAAAATACTGGACGGTATCCTTACCTGCGCTGATCTTGTGCAGGAGTGCTTTTTCGGGGTTTTTCAGGAACTGCGCCATGTTGAGGTAAGTCATCAAATGCAAGCGCACCATGGCTGCCAGTTGGGAGAAAGACCAGTGGCAGGCTGTTTTCTTCTTAATGACATTGAGTAAAAGATCGGCGATCA
>JAFAFR010000030.1 GCA_023423405.1 Bacteroidota bacterium | reverse complement strand
TGAATATACTAATGAAATAGATGCTCCAGTTGATGATGTGATTTATGAAAGTATAAAACCATCATCGCACCAAAGCTTTTTTCTTTTTGCAGGAGCCGGTTCAGGAAAAACAAGAACACTTGTAAATGTGTTGGCTCGATTTAAGGAGGAATTTGGAAAGGAGTATAAATTAAGAAATAAAAAAATTGCAATCATTACCTATACTAACGCAGCTGCCGATGAAATCACTCATAGGTTGGAATATAGTTCAATATTTAATGTTAGTACAATTCATAGTTTCTGTTGGGAATTAATAAAAAGTTTTACTCCCGATATTAAAAACTGGATAAAGAGTAATTTAGTTGTTGAAATAGCTGAATTAGAAGAGCAACAATCTAAAAGTAAAGATTTAAACAATAAGACATCTATTGGAAGAGCTAAAAAAATAGAATCCAAAAATAAAAGGCTTGCTTCTCTCGATGCTATTCAAAAGTTCATTTATAACCCCAATGGGGATAATTTAACGAAAGATTCATTAAATCATACGGAGGTAATTTCCATTACTGCTGATTTTATTAAATCAAAAGACTTGTTCAAACAAATCTTAATAAATAAGTACCCCGTTATCCTTATAGACGAAAGTCAGGATACTAAAAAGGAGTTAATAGATGCATTATTTGAACTTCAAAATCAATATGAAGAAAGACTTTCATTAGGATTGTTTGGCGATACGATGCAAAGAATTTATTCAGATGGAAAAGAAAATTTAGGGATAGGGTTACCAGAAAAATGGGTTAAGCCTGCGAAAAAAATGAATCACCGTTCAAAATCAAGAATAATTGACCTTATAAACAAAATTAGAGCAGATATAGATGGTCAAGAACAATTTCCACGTATTGAAAATAAAGGTGGAACTGTTAGATTCTTTGCTATTTCTCGCACAAAGGATAAGTTTGAAACAGAAGAACAGATTCGCCAGAAAATGAAGGAGGCAACAAAAGATGATAAATGGAATGGGAATGATTCTGAGGTTATGACTTTAACATTGGAGCATCACATGGCTGCAAGGAGAATGGGATTCTCCAACTTCTTTGCACCTCTTTATGCTGTTGATAGGCTAAAAACAGGTTTGTTAGACGGATCTTCATCGTCTGTTAATTTATTTACAAAAATAGTTTTGCCTTTATATAAAGCTCACATTAAGAAGAATAAATTCGAGATTGCTAATGTCATAAAACAGCATTCGCATTTAATAGATAAGCAGACATTACAAAATAATGGTAATAAATTAGAATTATTACATACTGCAAATGATAAAGTCAACGAATTATTGTCTTTATGGAATGAAGATGGTCATCCTACCTTAATAGAGATACTAAAAAAAATACAAGATACCAATTTGTTTAAAATTCCACCTGTACTAAAAGTGGTTTTGAAAAGAGTTGATGTTGATTCAGATGTTGAGATTGGAGATGATGAAACAACGGAAGATGATGAGGTTTTGATAGCCTGGGAAGAAGCATTAAAAGCCAATTTTACTGATATTGTAAAATATAATGAATATATCAACGAAGAGTCGAAATTCGGAACGCATCAAGGGGTTAAGGGGTTAGAGTTTGAGCGTGTTATGGTTATTATCGATGATGAAGAATCAAAAGGGTTTATGTTTAGTTATGATAAATTATTTGGACTAAAACCACTCACAAATACCGATAAGAAAAATATAGATGAAGGTAAAGAAACTGGAATAGATAGGACAATGCGATTGTTTTATGTTGCATGTAGTAGAGCGAAAGAAAGTTTGGCAATAGTTGCTTACGCAGATTTGCCAGAAGAATTAAAGAAAAATGTTATTAGTAATGGGTGGTTTAGCAATGATGAAGTAGAACTTATCTTATAATTTTATGAATGATATTTCTAACGAACATATTAACACATTCCGTTCCTTATTCAAAGGTCGTGAAGACGTGTTTGCTGTTCGTTGGGAGAAATCAGGAAAATCGGGTTATATGCCCGCCTATCAATATGACCCATATCATTATCGGGTGCATAAAATGAATGGCGGCACATTTACAAATTATCCGCATAAAACCTATCTGCCACTTACCGATAATGAAATTCAAAAACACTTAAATGGTGTTCAACAAATTGGAGCTTATCCATTATTGCAAGACAATACATCTTGGTTTTTGGTAGCTGATTTTGACAAGCAAAACTGGAAAGAAGAAGCTGTAAATTTCTTAAATGCTTGCAGAGAGAAACATATTCCTGCCTATTTGGAACGTTCCCGTTCTGGAAATGGTGGTCACGTTTGGATGTTTTTTGACAAGCCTTATCCAGCAATCCGAAGCAGAAAAATATTCATTTCGATTCTGGAACAATCGGGTGTGTTTTCAATGTTTGACAAAAGTTCCAGTTTCGACAGACTGTTCCCCAATCAAGATTTTCTTTCAGGAAAAGGTTTAGGAAATCTAATTGCTTTGCCATTTTTCAAGCCTGCATTGGAAAAGGGGAACAGCTGTTTCGTCAATCCTGAAACCTTTGAACCACATTCAGACCAATGGCAGTTTTTGAATGAAATGGAAAGAGTTTCGATTGAAGTGTTGGACAAGTTATTTAAGGGAATTTCAATATCACAAAATACCCC
>JAFAFR010000015.1 GCA_023423405.1 Bacteroidota bacterium | reverse complement strand
TGGAGAAAAGCACATAACTCACCAATGGCTTTTTCGACTTAAACAGACGGGAGTACTCCCCTTTATTTTGAAACAGTGCATTTTTCCTCTGCAACCCTTTGCCACAAAGGATTACAGGTAATTAAATTCCGACTTTAGTCGGACAATAATGTAAAAAAATTAAAATTTGGCTTTTTATGGATTGACGATGAAACATAAAATTGATTGTTGTAATGACAAATTATTAATCCGAAAGAAAACATACACATGAAAGCACTAGGTAAAACTGTTGAAGAAATTCTAAACAGCCTTCCACAGGACAGGATAGAACCTTTCAATAAACTGCATCGTGTGATTGTAAAGAACCTGCCCAAAGGTTTTGAGGCAGCTATTAGTTACGGCGGATTGGGATATGTTGTTCCACATACACTTTATCCTGCAGGATACCATTGCAAGCCAAGCGAACCTTTGCCATTTGCGGGAATTGCTTCGCAAAAAAACTCTATTAATTTCTATCATATGGGTATTTATTCCGATCCCGAATTGTTGAGGTGGTTCGTAGCCGAATATCCCAAACACAGCAATCAAAAATTGGATATGGGAAAAAGCTGTGTTCGCTTTAAGAAGTTGGATGATATACCCTACAAGCTCATTGGGGAATTGATGAAAAGGATGAGTGTAAAAGAATGGATAAGCGTTTATGAAAGCAATCTTAAAAAATAGGTGATTATTGCACGAGCCCCAAAGACATTGCCACAGAAATATTCACTATTAAGTAAATGAAATGAATACCATAATCGTAATTCTACTTTCAATAGCCGGTGTCATTGTGTTATTGTTGATTATTGCGCTTGTTTTGAGAAAAGAGCACTATGTAAAGCGCGAAATTGTCATCAATTCGCCAAAACAAAAGGTGTTTGATTTTTTAAGATTTATTGAAAACCAGGACAAGTTCAACAAATGGGCAAAGACAGATCCTGACAGGAAAATAGAAACTAAAGGAACGGATGGCACAATTGGATATATTTATTCCTGGAGTGGAAATAAACAGGCAGGACAAGGGGCCAAAGAAATTAAAGATATCATTGAAGGAAAAAGAATTGAAACCGTAATTCGTTTTACAAAGCCAATGAATGTAATTGCAAGTATGATTATGGAAACAGAAGCTTTGTCCGACAATCAAACCAAAGTAAACTTTATCAATACAGGCACATTGAAATATCCGCTAAATATAATGATACCAATGGCGGAAAGAAATTTCGCAAAAGACCTGGATGGTAGTTTGGCAACTTTAAAGAAAATACTTGAAAACGACGGCGACCGGCAATAGGTAACGAACTGTTATTATAAAGCCCTGACGTTAGCGTCAGGCCCATCGCCCGATTCTTTGCGTTTTCATTTTTCCATTTTGTTCGAAGGCACATAATGTCGGTTTATTTCGACGCAATATTTCCGGGTTTTCGAAATGCTCCTTACTCTCGAAGCGACTTTTATCCGACGATTTGAGCTCTGCTCTGCTAACATCGAATTGACAATATGCCGGGGCGACGAATATATTCTCATCGACATTAACACAGATGAGCTCCAGTTCGGGCGACAGAATAAGTCCTGGCTAATTGCTAAATATCAACTTTTGTGCTACTTTTAGACCAACGTTCGGGCTGGACGAAACATGGAATGCCGGTCCATCGCCAATGTGTGGACCGGCGAACTTCGATCATTTCTTTTTTCTTATGGATTCCCCGGTCAATCCGGTGCCGTTTCGCAGGTTTAAAACTTTACTTCCGTTGGGGGATGCACAGATTGCTCGAGCTGAGAGTAGTCCATGAAACCAGTAAATGTTCCTGGTGGCAACTAAGCTGATGAAGCATCTGTCTCTATTTGAAGAAACCAACATTTAACGCTCATGCCAACACGAAAACTAACTCGCCGTGATTTTGTAGATCACGCATCAGGTAGTGAACCGGGGAATGACCATCAAATATGGCAAAAGGTGGATGCACTTCTGCGTCGGATGACGCTTGAGGAAAAGGCAATGCAGGTATCCTGCGTAGTACCGCTTGCGCTTCTTGATAGTAAGGGGCTAATGGCAGACCAGGCTGAAAAATTGATTAAGCAGGGCATCGGTCATATTGCCGGTATTGGCAGTTTTGGTCACAAGTCTCCGGTGACAGTTGCAAAAGCTGTTAATACGATTCAGCGTTACCTGGTTAACGAAACCCGCCTTAAGATCCCCGCCATCTTCCATAACGAAGCGCTCAATGGTGTCGTCGCGCCCAACTTCCAGGCATTTCCCTCGCCCCTCGCACTGGCAGCTACCTGGGATCCTGAAGCTATTAAAGCAATGGCAGATATCATACGTCGCCAGATGCGCGCCACGGGAATGCTTCATGCGCTTGCACCGGTAATGGATGTTGCCCGGGATGCGCGGTGGGGACGGGTTATAGAGACATACGGTGAAGATCCATACCTTGTTTCTGCGATGAGTGTTTCCTTCACGCAAGGTATGCAGGGAAAGGACCTGCGCGAAGGCGTACTGGCTTGTGCGAAGCACTTTCTTGGATATGCGATGACAGAAGGCGGACAGAATATGGCTGCGACTTCGGTCGGCCCCCGCGAATTGTACGATGTGTTAGCCCGTCCATTCGAAGCATCGATCAGGTTAGCCGGGCTTTCTGGCGTAATGGCTTCGTATGCTACATTTGAAGGCGTGCCCATTCACGTTTCGAAAGCGGTGCTTACAGAATTGCTGCGTGAACGGATGGGTTTTAAAGGAACTGTTGTCTCTGATTACTATGGAATCGGATGGGCGCAGACGCGGCAACGCGTAGCTCAGACACCCGAAGAAATTGGAGCACAGGCCATCGCGGCCGGCCTGGATGTCGAGACCCCCGGCATTCACGGGTACGGGATGGAACTTGTTAATGCCGTGAAAAACGGGAAGATTACGGAAGCTCAGTTGGATGCCTGTGTACGGCGTGTGCTGCGCGATAAATTTGTCCTTGGCCTGTTTGAAAACCCGTATGTAAACGAAGACCCGGTGGTCATCCAGACAGTTGCAGGCGAAGGGAATGATCTGTCACAACAGCTCGCCGCTGAGTCAGTTACATTGCTGAAGAATGAGAACAATTTGTTACCGCTCGGAACTGACATGAAGAATATCGCCGTCATTGGACCAAATGCAGACAGCGTTATGGTTGGATTTCCGCATTACACCTACCCGGCAGCAATTCCGATGCTTGAAGTTGCAGTTAAACTTGGACGGTTTCCTATGCCTGGGTTGGGTGAGGTACCGAAAGAAGGAATAGAATTACTTGCGTCGGAGATTGCCAATATAGCCGATACCGAGGCGTATGTGAGACAGCAATACGGGGCCATTTCACTGGCTGAAGCGGTCCGTAAGCTCATACCTTCAGCCCAGGTAACTGCAGTGGCAGGCACTGACGTGGTTAAAAGAAAGATGGTCGACATTAAGACTGCGGTCAATGTCGCCAAAAAGGCAGATGTTGTAATTCTCTATATTGGTGGCAGGGCCGGATGGGTTGGCGATGACTTCACCGAGATGGAAGGCGGTGATACTGCTAACATTGATCTGCCGTCCCATCAGGTGGAACTGGTGAATGCGATTACTGCACTTGGCAAACCTACCGTCGCGGTTGTGGCAATGGGGCGCCCACTGGGCCTTGCGCAAGTAATTGATAAACTGCCTGCCGTCCTCACCGCATACTACGCCGGTCCCCGTCAGGGTACAGCGTTGGCCGATGCAATCTTTGGGGTCACCAATCCATCCGGAAAGCTGCCAATCACCATTCCGAGACACTCCGGCCAGGTGCCAATTTATTATGGACAGCACTGGGGCACTGGATATCAGCGAAACAAAGCCGATATACACAAGGGCTATCTGGACATGCCGTCCACTCCGCTCTTTCCATTCGGCCACGGCCTGAGTTATACCAGGTTCGATTATAGTTCACTAAAGATAGAGCATGAAAATGTTGATATAAATGGAGAGGTAAAACTGTCACTCACAGTAACAAACTCCGGTAGCCGCACCGGTACCGAAATCCTGCAGTTGTATATCGCAGATACCGCAACGGGTATCACGTTACCTGCTCAACAACTCGTTGGTTTTACTCGCCTGGAACTCTCACCGGGCGCGTCGAAGCAGGTTACATTTGCAATTCCCGTGAGCTTGCTCGGCTACACGGGACCGTCAGGAGATTTCATCATTGAACCGGGGCCTGTGGAGGTAAGTGCTGGTAGCAGTTCAACCGACATTCGCTCAACTGGCCAATTCAACATTACGGGTACTACGCGCGCAATCCGCGGAGAAGACCGAACTTTCTTTTCTGTATCGACAGTAGCGTAATAAAGGCTCAATAGGGGATTTAAATACGAGTGACGCCCCAACAGCAGCCAACAAGCGGCCTGGCTCAATGGCGGATTCAGACATATGTGATTCAGCAGTAATTTCCTTCAACTTTTGCATATCGGCCCAGCAATAGTAATACGGACTGCTACCACTGCGCCAAGCCGTGGGACAAAATAACATTTTACGGCAGCGGTTATCGGCAGATGGAGGACAATTTCGTACCTGCGTAAATACCTGTCATTAGGCGTAATGTTACCAGCGACCGTGCAAGCATTAGCAGCCCGGCAAGAAACTATAAATGAATGACAATGATACAAACGGACATAAATTTGGGAATAGATTTTTTAATTGCTGCGAAATAGAAAAAATGATTGAGCAACTTCATAACTACTATTTGAACAAAGAAGAACCGAACAGGAGTTGCTTACTTGCATTACGGGACATTATTCTTAATCAGGACACAAATATTACCGAAACGCAGAAGTGGGGAATGCCCTGCTTCTGCTATAAGAAAAAGATGTTTTGCTATTTGTGGACAGATAAAAAAATGGACGAACCTTATATTCTTATGGTAGAAGGCAAATATCTTGACCATCCTGAATTGGAAGAAGGCGACCGTACAAGAATGAAGATTTTCAGGGTTAACCCAAACAAAAATTTACCCATAAAGACAATTGAGAGCATTTTACAAAAAGCGTTGGACTTATACAGAAGAGGTGTGATAAAACTCAAAGATTGACCGATAGAAAAGCACATACGCCTAACATCGTATTGGTAATAGGCGGGCTGAATGGCTCTGCGAAATGTAATACCGCTTCAAAGTGGAGTGTATTAATACGAATTAATTCGTATTATTGTTGTTAAATGAACTCCATGAAAATTTTGTTTTTCACCTTCCTTATTGCAACAGGCATAGCTCAAAATGCAATTGCGCAAACCCCTTTGCAGGAAGAATTCGACAAATTGTTAATGCCTCAGTTCAAAACGAATGATCCTGGCGGAGTTGTCATGGTTGCAAAAAATGGGGCCGCTATTTATAAGAAAGCATTTGGCATGGCCAATATCGAGCTCAATGTACCGGCTAATGATAGCATGATTTTTAATATTGGTTCCAACACCAAACAGTTTACTTCAGTCGCCATCCTGCAATTGGTTGAAAGGGGTCAATTAAAAATACAGGATTCTCTGGGTAAGTTTATCCCATCTGCACCTCCTGTCGTCAATAGCATTACCGTACAGCAATTACTATCCCAAACCTCTGGTATTGATGAAAAAAATGAAAAGCATATTAAAGCCCTTATTTCTGGTGATAAATCAGAAAATTTGGTTCAGATAGATATTGCTCCCGGAACAAAATGGGAGTATAATAATACCAACTATTCTATACTGGGCTATATCATCGAAAAAATAACAGGTGGCACTTATGCCGACTATGTCTTGGAAAATATATTTAAACCGGCTGGAATGGGGAATTCATATATAGATAATCAAGTTTCGATCATTAAGAACCGGGCATCGGGATACAGGAATTTTAAAAACAGGTTCCTGAATTCCAATCCATCGGGTAAAATAGGTGCAGCCGGTGGAATTCAGTCAACCGTAAGCGATTTACTGAAATGGAATGCAGCACTAAAATCGGGGATTCTTTTAAAACGGGAAACACTGCAGCAAGCCATTCAGCCGCAAAAACTACTTGACGGAACGCTGACTGGTTATGGATTTGGATGGTACCTGGAAGAACTGCACGGCAGTTCCACCTGGAGGCATGGAGGCATGGTGCCAGGTTATACTGCCGAAACTCTTTACTTGCCTGAAGAAGACGTTTATGTTGTGATACTTACAAATACCGAATTTTCTTTAATCCCTATCACTGCACTTTCAAGAATTTTAGCGGGCCTCGCGATTGGCAAACCTTATATTTTTGAGGACATGCCCATTGATAAAGGCCATTTAAAAAAGTATATTGGGTTATACGAAAATGATTTGGGTGAACAACTGAATATCGCAGAGCGAAATGGCGGTCTGACTTTTCAAAGACCAAACGGCGCTCAATATAAGCTTGGATATGCTGGTGATAATGAATTCTTTTTAGGTGTAAATTTTATGCGAATAAACTTTATGCCCCATGCAAATGGAAAAATATCCAGTTTAAAATTTAGTAAAGTAGATATCGGTGCAACCGAATGGTTTAAAACACAAAAGCCATTATTAAATTTATCTTCAGAAAGAATTGCCGACAGTTTGTTAAAGCGCTATGAAGGTAAATATTTTCTGCCAGGCGGTGATACAGTTATTATTAACCGCGATGGCCCTAATTTATACCTTAAAATGGAAAACCAGGAATTGTTGCTGGCGGCGGCTGACAATACTCATTTCTTTGCTTTGAAAAATAATTTACAAATTCAGTTTTCAAAAGGGTCAATAACCGACGTTCCGGGCATAATACTAATAAAAGACAAAAAGAAACTAAAGTATTTTAAATTGTGAAAGGCTGTATCAGACAACCCTCAAACAAACCGAAGCGCTGCAAATGAGCAGATAAATAGACAGTTTTTCAGATGCACGTACCAACACAAAATATAACAATAAGGCCCTGTAACCTGCACCCGGCATTACGTTCGTTAATACGGCATATTGTTATTATTGATGCTGACTTTGAAAATACTGCTGTAAATATGGTCGGTAATTTTATGCCATCACCCGACCAGGCCATATTCATCAATCTTTTCACGAAGTTTAAGGCAAAAAAATCTGACGAAATAAATTTTGACACCCGGACTTCCTGTACCGTCATCGGTCCGCAGATTACGCCGTTTAAGCTATTGGTACAGGAAAGCCACATAGCGGTAACAGTTATTTTCCAGCCCGGCGGACTGAACCGTCTGTTGGGTATCCCCATGACAGATATGTTTGACAATGGATTTTGTGGTACGGAAGTAATAGGCAAAGAAATAAATGAACTCATCGACCAATGCCATTACACACATTCTTTGGATGAACTTGAAAGCCTTGTGAAATACTATTTTCTTTCAAAATTATCTTCCTTAAAAGAACAATTGCCGATAGATTTGGCGCTGCAATATCTATTGGTAAATTATAATGCCGATATAGGACAAATCGCCTCAATGGCTTGTATGAGCATCAGAAGTTTTGAGCGAAAATGTAAAGAAAGATTAGGAATGCCTGCCAAGATGTATGCACGAATAGCCCGGTTTCATAAGGCTTACACGATGCTCGAAAGCCGGCAAAATATCTCCTGGGCAAATCTTGCCTATGGCGCAGGATATTACGACCAAATGCACTTTATCAAAGACTTTAAAGAATTTGCAAAACGCACGCCTGCATTGATTCAGAAAGAATTATCCGAAGGACAGATGCAGTTTCAGCTTGATTGGGACAGGATTTAATTTGGCGTTTTTTTACTATCCCGGCTTTACGCTTGCTGATATTTTTGCTGAAATAAATAAGCAGAAATATGAAAAAAGTAATCCTCTATGCAGTCGTAGCTTTTTCAAGCGGTATGTTTTTTACCCTCATCTATAATTCCATTGTGAATGCTGCCAATTGGGAAAGCAATGTGCCGCAATCCATAACAGCAACAAAAAACTTTTTTGTAGTGGCTAATCCCGGTACATTTTTTAAGTTGGTGGACCCCACCAACCAGTTTTTGATCCTGCTGGCATTGGTTCTGTTGTGGAAAACATCTACTACTATCCGATTATATCTAAGTATAGCCTTAGTTTGTTTTGTATCGTCTATGATTTTGACTTTTACTTACTTTTATCCCCGAAATGAAATTATGTTTCTCTCCGAACAGCTTCCCGATACCGAAACGCTCAGGCGTGTTGCATCTGAATGGGGAAATATGAATTGGGTAAGGTCTTTCCTATCGCTGGCAGGACTTGTTTGTTCTTTTTTGGCTTTGGATAAATATACCTCAATGAAATAAGATACTGACAATTCAACTGTAAAATCCAATTGCGGAACAAGGGTATGCTGATAACATTAAATTGTAAATATTAGTCGACAATTAAACATTTCGAACAATGACAAACAAAGTAGCATTTGCTATTTTCTGGACTGTATTTGCAGGATTATTTATGACTTTTTTTATTCCGGTGCTCCGTTATATTCCGGAAGGGTTTCCTGAATATATGTCTATTAATACGACCACTAAGAAAGTGGTTTTTGCTACTCATATTGTCAGCGGCATAGTCGTATACACTACTGCATTTTTGCAGTTCGCACCATTTGTCAGAAACAGGAACATTAGGTTTCATAAAAAATTGGGCAAAATATATGTAGCAGTTGCTCTTATTTGCATTGTCACACTATATTATATAATTCCCCTGGGAAGAAATGCAGGATTGCCTTTCTGGCCGTCACAGTATGCAGCTACAACGCTCTGGTTGCTGTTCATTTTACTTGCCCTGTATTTTGTACGCCAGAAAAAAATAGTATGGCACCGTAGGTTCATGATAAGCGGGTTTATATGTGCCGCTTACTTTGTAACGGTGAGAGTAATTGACCGGTTCTGTATGGGAATATTTAAGTCGATTTTTGAAGACGAAGGTACTTCATTGCTCATCTCAGATGTATTTGTGTGGTCTTTTCCTTTAACAATTTGCTGGTGTTATTGGCTGTTATTGAATCAACAGTCAAACAAAACAATCTTACACCCGAACATTTGAAGCAATGCAATATGAGAATGAATGCAGGTGATTTCAGACGCATAATTTCTATTCTAACTTGTATTGCGTTTTGCTTTAAATCCTATTGTCAGCCTAATTCCCAACAATCTGATTCTTCAAAAGTTCTTTCAGTAGATAGCCTGGTGAATAGTAGTATGAAAGAAATGAACATTCCAGGTCTTTCAATATCAGTATTGAAGAAAGGGAAAATCATATGTAAAAAAGGCTATGGATATAGCAATACTGAACTAAAATATCCGGCGACAACCCAGTCAAACTATCTCATTGGATCGGTAACAAAAACATTTACTGCAGTTGCGGCTATGATGTTGTGGGAACAGGGAAAATTCAAACTTGATGATAACATAGGTAAGTATTTACCAGAGCTTCCGACTCACTGGAAACCTGTTACCATAAGGCAGCTTCTTAATCACACTTCAGGTATTACAACCAATCTTGAAAAACCTGACCGTTATTGTAAGTTCAGCTATACTCTTGAGGACTATACACAGTTAAATGTAATTGAGGAAACGGCTTGTCTGCCCTTAGGTTTCCCGCCAGGATCGAAGTTTGAATACAGTGGCCGGAATTATTTTCTGATAGGAATGTTGATCGAGAAATTGACTGGAAAGTCGTATGAAGACTTTTTAAAAGAACGTATATTCATCCCATTAGCACTAGATCAGACTGGCATGATTGATTACCAGAAGCTCATACCAAATCGGGCAAACGGCTATAATTGGCAAAATGGTGTTGTCACCAATAGTCAGCAAATGAACCCGGTGATTGAATTCGCAGATGGTGGACTCGTTTCAACAGTGGAGGATTTGGGAAAATGGATGATGGCGCTGATCTCAGGTAAAGTCTTAAAGCCAGCTACACTGGAAATGATGTGGAGCAATCCAATATTAACAGATGGCAAAGCAGCGCCATATGGTATTGGCTTTGGACTATCACCGTATAACGGACAGCGCAGAGTTGGACATACCGGGGGAATTCCAGGCTATTCCAGTTGCATTACTCATTTTAGAGATGCTGACCTTATTGTTATTCTGTTATCCAATACCTGCCATGAAAAGTATAATGTTGGCCTTCTAACTAACCGGGTTGCCGATTTATTTAGCAAATAGGCTGCGTACAACAACGGTTTTCTAAAATTGGCGGCGTATTTTAGTGCAGGTTTTTCAGTTCTTTACGGTTTGAAATAACAATTGTTGCGTAAAACATCGCATGGCTACTATGCCGGCGACGAGTCACAGATTATGGGTTCCAAATACATCGCCTCAAAAATATCCACGAATAACGAAGCAGATTGAAACAAATTCAGACCATAGAAATCATACTGTATGTAAACGACCAGCAGGTAAGTACGGATTTTTATACAAGATTATTCCGTCAAAATCCCGACTTAAATGTTCAGGGAATGACCGAATTTAATCTTTCCGAAAACTGCAAACTGGGGCTTATGCCCAACAAAGGCATTGAAAAAATTCTTTCCGGCAAAACACCACACCCCGATGAAGCAAACGGAATACCGAGATGCGAACTTTATTTCTATGTTGAAAATATTCAGCTTGAATTTGACAATGCAACAAAAATAGGAGCAAAACTTATCAGCCCGATTGAGGCCCGGGATTGGGGCGACAGGGTTTGTTATTTTGCAGACATTGACGGCCATATTATTGCTTATGCAGAAAAAATAAACAAAAAATCACTTTTACTATAGACTAAACAGTTAATAGTTATGAAAAAAACGCAATTCAATGTAAGCATTAATGCGCCTGCAAGCAAAGTCTACGACCTGATGCTGGGCATTAGCAACAAGTCAACTTATGAGCAATGGACTGCTCTGTTCAATCCGACATCTACTTATGAAGGGAGTTGGATCAGGGGCAGCAAAATGCTATTCGTAGGAACTGATGAGAAAGGTGAAAAGGGTGGTATGGTTTCAGAGATATTTGACAACATTCCCAACCGGTTTGTTTCAATTCGACACTACGGACTTTTAAAAGCCAATGAAGAAATCACAGAAGGGCCAGACGTAGAAAAATGGGCTAATGGATTTGAGAATTATACCTTCGAAGAAAATAACGGAACTACTACAGTTACCGTTGATTTGGACACTACAGAGGATCTTTTGGATTATATGAACCAGACCTACCCAAAAGCGCTCGGCAAATTGAAGGAAATATGTGAGAAATAAAGTGCATTGCATCTCGTCGGCAAATGGTTTATTTTTTCCGCAGTTGGGATCAGGCTTTTTATGGCAGGCATTTGCACTGGTGACCGACCTCGTTATTTTTGTTTTTCTGCTGGCATATTTTATTAAAATGATCTAGGTACTTGAAAGCCACCCGGCCGGGGCAGATTCTCTAAAGGTTTCTTATTTGTAGCCGGGATTTGGCAGTAAGGGCTTATTTTCAGCTATATGGTGAAATCCTTGAGCAGATCAAGAAGGATTCGCCGAACTTAATGAACTAGCAATATGAAAACATATAGTAAGCTGCTTTTAGTTTTTGCTCTTTGGCTTTCTGCCTGTACTGAAAATTCTCTTCAAAGTACAAACGCTGAATATAAACAAATACAGATTTCCGAATCGAATCCCACTCCAACGGTGGAAATAAAAGAATATACCCTTATTACGACAAATAAAAGTCTTGATAGTGCTGATGCGGTTGAAATACTGAAGTTAAAAAGAAAACTGCCTCTGGCCATGCAAAGAAAAGACAGTGCTCTTTTTGAAAGTATTCTTTCAAATGATTTTATCTACCGCGGAGAGGACGAGTTCTATAAGAACAAAGAGGATTATATCCGCAACCGCATTCATGCAAGCTGGACAATCGATACGGTGAAGTTTCAAAATCTTGTACTTCAGTTTTTTGATGGGGTTGCAATTTTAACCTACCGAAATGCCTTAAAGGGAACTGATGAAGGGAACAGAGCGAATATAGAGCATTACAGTTGGGCAGACATCTATGTTAAAGAGGGTGGAAAATGGAAGTTTAAAGGAATCCATGAAATTGAATCCAGAGTTGAATATGTTGATTAATATCATGAATACGGCAATAATTATCCTGAAATGAACAAACTGCTGATCTTTCTATTCCTACCCTGCTTCTCCTTTGCACAAACAGATAGTACCGATATCATCGTCGGGCAAATGATGGAGAAGCAAAAAATTGTAGGGCTTTCACTGGCTGTTGTCAGAAACGGCCAAACCCTCGTAAACAAAGGGTATGGACTGGCTAATGCGGAACTGAATGCGCCCGTCACTTCCGAAACAGTGATCCGGCTGGGTTCCGTCAGTAAGCAGTTTTTTACAACCGCCGTCATGAAATTAATGCAGGATGGAAAGCTAAGCATCGAAGACCCGGTACATAAATATTTTCCCGATGCACCCGAAGCCTGGAGGCCCATCAAAATAAAAAACCTTATGTCGCACACTTCTGGCTTACAGCGCGAGGGCCCGGCCTATGACAACTTCAAAATTCAACCCGATATCAACATCATCAGATCTGCCTACAACCTACCCCTGGTTTTTAAAACAGGAGAAAGATACCAGTATTGCAACCTGGCCTATTTCATGCTGGCCGAAATTATAAAACAGGTAAGCGGTAAACCCTGGCAGGATTATATCCGCGACGAGTTGTTCATACCGGCAGGAATGAACAACAGTTACCTGACCGACTTTTACCGGGTCATTCCCAACCGGGCCAGCGGATATATGCACAATCGGGATACCCTGATAAACGCCACAGCCATGCTCGGCATACGGCCCAGTGGCGGATTTCTTTCCACTTCTTCTGATATGATCAAATGGGAAAATGCGATAAGAACGGAGAAAATTATTCTAAAAAAGGAAAATTGGGAAAAGCTGTGGGAGCCCTTCATTAAAACTTCCGATAAAGCAGATTCAAAGGAGTATTACGGTTTTGGATGGGTGATAGATGAATACAAGGGTCGAAAGCTGGTGCTGCACGGCGGGGCTAACATGGGATTCAGGTCCGTATTTATACGTTTTTTGAACGACGGGCTTTCCATTGTTATTCTCACCAATACGGATCAGGCAAATCCGCGTGCCATAGCAAACGCACTGGCCGACTACTATTTCAGGAAATAGCAGGTGTACTTTACGCATTGCACAACCGGATAAGGATCATCAGCTCCCGGCGCGTTCAATGTGTACGTTATCCGGAAAGTGGCACTGGCAATTGACTATTTAAAGGTTTCATACTTATAACCAGGCATATTTATAAGACATCAATTTATAAAATGGAAAAAGTAAACATTGCGGAAAAGCTACAATTGTTCTCTGAATACTGGAGCCCAAAAATTGTTGGAGAGCTAAACGGGCAACACGTGAAACTGGTAAAATTTCAGGGTGAATTTGTGTGGCATAAACACGACAACGAAGACGAAATGTTTTTGGTAATCGACGGTGTGTTGAAAATGGAATTCAGGGATGAGACAATTGAAATAACCAAGAACGAATTTTTAATTGTTCCAAAAGGGAAAGAACACAGGCCGGTTGCAGAAAAGGAGGTTTCCGTAATGCTTTTTGAACCGGCGTCCACCCTGAACACGGGTGATACGGAAAACGGGTTCACAAAACATCTTTTAGATAGGATATAATCCATTGGTTTATGGAAACTGTATTGTTAAACCCTGAAAGCAACATGGAAAGTTTGAATGATCAAATGTTGGCTACAGCCCGGAATGGTGACCTGCAACCGTAGAGAAGCTGGTGAAGCAGGGTGCCGATATAAATTATACCAATCCCTGGGGCGATTTCGCATAACACTTTATTTCTTTTATACCATGACCTTGTCGTATCAATTGGACCAGAATGACTTTTTGCAGCACCAGTTATTTTTGGCGTCGAAGACCGGTAGAATCAAAAAGCAACGGACAATCTCCCGGCTCATTGTTTCCGGGTCTATGCTGGTCTTAAGTTTCCTGTTTTATCAAAGCGGTAATTCAGTTCTTTTTTATTACTTCCTGGGCGTCGGAATACTTGCCATATTTTTTTATCCATTGTACCAGCGGCGACGCTATAAAGACCACTACGCCAGGGCAATTGCGGATACCTATAAAAACAGGTTTGGGCAAACGGCCAATATTAAGTTCACCGATTTGGCCATTGAAACGAACGACAGTACCGGGGAATCGAAAATTAATTTATCTGAACTGGATAACATTACTGAAACAGGCGATCACTTTTTTCTGCGTTTAAAGACCGGCGTGTGCCTGATTATTCCCAAATCGAAAATTGGTGACCTAACTCAACTGGAAACTGAATTAAAACAACTTTGCCAAAAACTGGACATTGATTTTGTTAAAGAACTGGATTGGAAGTGGAAATGACCGTTCAGGAACAAATAGAAAAATATATTCTCAGCCAGCCTGCGTCAAAACGCATCGACATGCAGACATTGCACGGGCTCATGCTGCAGGTATTGCCAGGAGGCAAACTGTGGTTCGATGATGGCAAAGACAGCGAAAACAGAACGGTCAGCAATCCTACCATCGGGTATGGCTCTCACACCATTAAATATGCCGATGGAAAAACCCGGGATTTTTTTCAGGTTGTGTGAGTGCAAATAAAACCGGGATCTCTGTGTATATTCTCGGTATAAAAGACAGGACTTACTTATCCAAAACCTACGGAAAAAGACTGGGCAAAGCAAAAGTGACCGGGTATTGCATCCGGTTCAAAGCGCTAAAGGAAATAGATATTTTTTTGTTGGAAGAAGCAATACGATATGGGGTGGAGGACTCGCTTCGCGGCTAGTTGATCGATCAGCAGATCTTCATCAGGACCCCTGCAATCAGTTTTAACTTTTGCTGAGATAAACTGGTGGCAAAAGGCCGGCACAGGCCGTCCCAATTATTTTTGGGACGGCCTTTTTTGTTGGAATGGAGTTGCCTGTTACCCGGCGGTTTACACCTCCTCTTCGGCATCGGTCTGCAGGCCCAGTATGTCGATGCGCTTGAGCAGTTCAGGCAGGTATTTCCTGTTGAAGGGAAGCTGTACTTCCTTGTCGGCTATCAGTACGATGGAATCCTTGGCAATGACATTGATCTTACTGGCGATCACGGCGTAGGAACGGTGGATTTGAACCATCCCGTGGTCCTTCAATTGTTCCACTGCCAGTTTCAGGGGAATCCTGGTTGTATAGAATCCGCCTTTCAAATAGATGTTGGTGTAGTTGTCGGCGGTTTGCAGGAAGAGGATATCGCGGCAATCGACTCTCTTAAGAGCGCCGTCAATTCTGAAGAAAAAATGATCCCGGGTCATAGCAGGTTTTTTATGGGGTTGATCGAAACACAAATCGACATAACCAGCGCGTCCGGGAAAAACTAAAGTTTTATTTTCTAAAACATGGGCGATTTTGGGAGTTTTTTTGGCACTGCCCAACCCCCCCCAACCACAGACCCCAAACTAGCCTAATCCTTGCTTTAACCTTGCTTTATCCTTGCTTCAGGCTTGTAAGAAATCCAGTAAAATCAGGGGTTCCAGCGAATTTGATACAGGGTTAAAGCAAGGGTGAAGCAACAAATGCCGAATCCGCCCCAGAATTAGTAAGCAAACGTCCCAGGGCTGAGCAGCAAACGTCCCAAAGTCGAAAATGGAGGGAAGCCTGGCTGTAGATTTGTTGTGGTTGGTGCAGGGAGTGTTGGACAGGGGAGCGGCAGATCCTTTTCAGGTAGCAGAAAAAGCGGAAAACCGAAGCAATGAATTATCCTGTAATGTGCTGATGATATGAAGTGAAGATTGTTACACATTCCAAAAATAAAAAGATGAAGCGAATGGCCGGATTCCGTATAAATACGGAATGGCGGTAATGTTTTTTTCTGTTTTTTTGTGCAAACGGTATCGGCGGTTATTCGTTACCGTTATAACAGGCTAACCTACTGATTTAGATGCGAACAAACCTTATCCTTTGGCTGCTGTTGGTGGTGGCTTCGACCGGGACTTTGATGGCCCAGTCGGGCTACCGGGCAGAGGCCAGCCCTGCCGCTTCCGGCTCCTCATTGGACAGGATCCTGGCCTTCCCGGGCAAATTATCGCATCAACTTTCGGATCAACAGTCGCGTGCTGAATCCTGGCTGCAAAAGCAAACCCAAAAAAGCCTGCGCAAACTGCAAAGACAGGAAACCCGCCTGCGGCGCAAACTGGAAAGGCAGGACAGCGCCCTGGCGGCTTCCCTGCAACTGGGCAGCGATTCGCTCTACAACACATGGAGACAAACGCTTTCACCCGACAGCAGCCAACTCACGGGCCTACCCGCCACCTATTCGGGCAAGCTGGACTCCATGACCACAGCCCTCAAGTTTCTAGAGAATGACCCCACCCTGGCCAAACTGCAGGGCCCGGAGCTGGAAAAACTCAAAAGCCAGTACAAAGGGATCTCTAACCGGCTTAATCAAACTGAGCAATTGCAACAACTGGTAGCACAAAGAAAGCAGCAGCTCAAAGAAAAACTCGCCCACCTGCCGCTGGGCAAAACCTGGCGCAAATACCAACAGCAGGCAGGGTACTACCAAGAGCAATTGCAGCAATTTAAACAGGCCCTGAACGATCCCAACCAACTGGAGCAAAAAGCCCTGGAACTGCTCTCCCATATTCCGGCGTTTAGAAAATTCTTTGATAAGTATTCCATCCTGGGCAGTATGTTCCGGCTGCCGGGCCAGGTAGCGGACATGGACCCCTCCACGCTCTTAAACGGGCTACAGACCCGCGACCAGGTCTTAAGCAACCTCACCCAGAGAATGGGCAGCACGCAGGCCGCCCAGCAGGCGCTGACCAGCGGTATGCAGGAAGGGCAGGCGGCCCTGGAATCGGTCAAGAGCCAGTTGGAAAAAGCGCTGTCAAAGGAAGACGGAACAGCGATGCCGGACTATAAACCGACAAAAAGCAAGGGCCGCAACTTTTTGAAAAGAGTGGAACTGGGCGCCAATGTACAGAGCACCAGGGCCAATGGTTACTTCCCCACGACCAGCGACATCGCCGGGAGTCTCGGTTATAGAATAAGCAAGAATTCAGTGATTGGTATTGGCGCAACGTACAAGGTGGGCTGGGGGCAAGACATCCGGCACATCGAGGTAAGCCACCAGGGCATGGGGCTCAGGACTTTTATCGACGTAAGGATCAGAAAGAGTTTCTGGCTGACAGGTGGCGGAGAGTGGAACTACCGCAGTGAGATCGAGAGCCTGGCGGTGTTAAAGACCATCCATCACTGGCAGCAGAGTGCGGTGATCGGGTTGCAGAAGAAACAATCAATCGGCAAATACAAATCGACCTTCTCCCTGCTCTACGACGCTTTGTGGAACCGGCAGGTACCACACACACAACCGCTGCTGTTCAGGGTGGGGTATAATTTTAAATGATTCGAAATCCAATACTATTTGATATGTCACTTCGTCTTTATGCTTCGGTGGTTCTCTTTCTGGGAATTGTTTCAAATGCCTTTAGCCAATATGACGTGAAAAATTTAAATTCCTATGAATTCTCACGTATTGTTCCAGCCTCACCAACATCTTCATCGCTGGGTAAATATGGCGACTGGCCGGTTTCTTATGCTACCGGAACGCCCAATATCTCTATACCTATCTATGAAATCAAAGTGGGTAAGCTGACCCTGCCGATTTCGATAAGCTATCATGCTTCCGGTATTAAGGTGGAAGACGTTTCCTCCTGGGTTGGTGCAGGTTGGTCCCTTAATGCAGGCGGTGTGATCAGCAGAACTGTTTTTGGTGCGCCAGATGAAAATACTTTGAGTAACCCGAACCTGAAAGGGCGGTTTTTACCTGCAACATTTGACCTGCCCAACAATGATGCACAGTACGATAATTTCACGAAACTTGTTGGCGATCTGGGGAAGGGGCAATACGATTCTGAACCGGATATCTACTTTTTCAATTTTGCCGGTATAGCTGCAAAATGTTTTATGGATGAGGATGGCGTGTTTCGGTTTATGCCAAGAAAGAATTTTTGGATAAAAACGCATCCCATCAATACCAGCCCCATTGAGACAAGGTATTGGGAAATCACAGATGAAAACGGTACTACTTATGTTTTTGGAAAGGGAAATGCGGTAGAGACCGTGACCAGCACCATTTATCCGCCTCCGACCTACCTGCCAACACCATATCATGGAGGTGGCCCCACTGCGTGGAGTTTAAACAGTATTATCTCGGCAGACAAAAGCGATACAATTTACTTTGAATATGTTAATGGCTATGAGACTTACTCTAAGAAAGCGGAACAATCTTTTAAAGTTCCCCATGAAAACTACGCAGCGGAACCGCTTTCAGGTTTCGGTTATGGTTATAATGCCAATGTTAGAAACGGCGTAAAAATAGGAGATAATACTATGAGCTTCGCAAAAGCTCAGATCAGCCGGATTTACTGGCGAAATGGTGAGGTTAAATTTTTTGATGGCGCCAACAGAGCCGACATCATTGGAAAAGTGTTGGACCGTATTGAGATCTATAACAGGGAGGGGCAGAAAATCAAGTCATTTCAGTTTTCATATTTGAACAATCCGGAAAGATTGTACCTGAATACCCTGACCGAAAAGGGAAGCGATAATTCCAGTTTGCCACCCTATCAATTCAGCTATATAGCGGGACTTCCCAATCGTTACTCGGATGCACAGGATTATTGGGGGTATTACAACAATGCCAACAATACCCATATGTTGCCTTATGAAAATCAACTGGACAGGTTTTATTGGGTAAATGAGCTGGGCGGCCCTCCCAATGCCAACAGGAACCCAAATGAAAGTGTTGTGATGGCGGGGTCGTTAAACAGGATCACCTATCCAACAGGTGGCTATACAGATTTCTTATATGAAGGCAACAGGTATTATAAGACGGGAAACGCAGCAACATTGGCGATGCAGAATGAACCGGGAACATATATCTCTTCCCAGGCTATCCTGGAATCCCTGGATGCCACCCTGTTCCCAACCCCCACAAATCCTAAAGAGAAGACAATTGTGGTGGATAAAATAAAATTACTTTCATTTTCGATCGACTTCAGGAACTATCGCAAAGGTGCTGACGAGCGCGACTCCTGGTTGCCCGGAGTGAAAATCGAACGACAGCTAAACGATGGCACCTATCAGACCGTTTTGCAGAAAGACGCCTTTAATAACTGGGATGAAGCAACAAAAGTTTTGGATCAGGCATTGGGCGTTGCCCAGCTTCATATTGATGTAACCAATTTTCAACTTTACCCCGGATCCTATCGGATATCTACCTCCCTGACCTGTAGTAAGCCGGGAGGAAATTGCGGTAACCCCATACCAGCTTCCAGTTCTTACATGAGTTTTAGCTATGAGCAGTATGTGCCGCCGTCGCCCACTGTCGAAAACGCCAGGCTATGTGGCGGTATCAGGATTAAAAGTATTTCCAACTATAATTCCGGTGGAGGATTGGCGGCAAAAAGAAGTTTTGAGTATCAAAAGACGGTTAATATAAGTGGTCAGAATGTTATTGTGTCTTCGGGTAAGATGTTAGCAAAGCCAAGCTTTGCCAGCGTCAGTATCCAGCCTTTTACAACGGGATACGACAATGGTTGTGGTATATGTCAGAGCGTTTTGAGTTGCTCCGTTACTACACATGATTTGTCGATAAATGGAATGTCTCAGGGGCCGCATATTGGCTATTCAGATGTGAAAGAATTGTTTTATGATGATGCGATCGGCTTTAAGACCTACGAGTTCACGGATTTTGATGATGAATTCAATGATCCTGTTTTTGACATGACGTCTTTTCAATCCTATGGCCGGCCGGTATTTCTTCCAACCACTAGTAATGAATTCAAAAGAGGGCTTCTGTTAAAGGAATCCACCTATAAAAACAGTGCAGGGCAATTCATATTGATTAAGCAGTTAGTTAATAATTATAACTACGGGGATTCCTTAACAGACCCGTCGTTCTATAATTTTAAGGCAATGAAAGTGCAGCGAACTGCAGACAAACTGGGACTGGCTTCCTGTTATTCCCAGTTTGGATATTGTGGCCCTTTTTATTCTGACAACGATAAGAAACTGTTCCGGGTAACGGAGTTTGCTTATGGATTTTATTATGTAAAATCTGCCTGGGTAAGGATCAGGTCGACTACAGAAACGGACTATGATCAAAATGGCCTTAATCCCCTTACGAAGACTGTTGAATATTCCTATGCGAATGCTTCCCATATGCAAGCCACCACAACTGATGTTCGCAATAGCAGGGGTGAAATAACCAGGACAAATTCCATGTTTCCTCTGGATTACAGCGGTATCACCGGAACCGATGACAAGAGCCTTGGCATAAAGAACCTGCAGGCAAAATATGTATTAAACGCACCGGTAGAAATATCCAATTATCGTGCGAATCCTGATGGCAGCAGTCTTAGACTTGTAGCGAGCCAACTCAATGAATACGGCCCAACATATCCGTTATTGACAAAAGTATCTGCGCTGTTTACCAATAAACCGCTGACGGACTTTAGTGTCTCAAAGATTCAGTCCGGTTCTTTTACGGTAGATAACCGGTATGCCAGTGTTTTGGGGTTTAATAAATACGACAGCTATTCCATGCGACTTCTGGAACGACAAAAGGATTCAGATATAAAAGAGTCTTTCTTGTGGGGGTATAATAATGACTACCTTATTGCGAACACCGTAAATGCATCAGTTGATGAGATCGCCTACAGTTCGTTTGAAGATGGAGCCAAAGGCAACTGGACCTATGCCGGTACGCCCACGCTGGCCACCACGCCGGCAGCGCCAACGGGCAGGTATTACCTGACGCTCAATGGAGGCACCAGTAAGATGAGCCGGACGGTGGTGTCGGGCAGGACCTATGTGTTGTCGTACTGGCGGTACAATGGGGCTGCATTGTCGCTGTCGGGTGCAACGGTGCTCTCCACCACCACAGGCGCCACTGTCAATAATTGGACCTTCTACGAACAGAAGATACAGGCAAGCAGCACCACTCTTCAGATCACGGGATCTGGTAATGTGGATGAAGTGCGGCTGTATCCCGCCGGCGCCATGATGACCACCTATACCTATACGCCACTGGTGGGTATGAGCAGCGAGTCGGACCCCACCGGCAGGATCACTTATTATGAATATGATGAGTTCGGCCGGCTATCGCTGGTGAGGGACCAGAACCGGAACCTGCTGAAAAAGTATTGTTATAACTATTATGGTCAACCGGAGGATTGCGGCGGCTTTAAGAGCCAGGTGCAAACAGGAAACTTCACCCGCAACAACTGCGCTGCAGGTGGAACAGGCAGCACGGTATCCTACACAGTAGTGGCCGGAAGATTTACCTCGATGGTGAGTCAGGCCGACGCCAATGCCCAGGCGGTAACGGCACTCAATTCAGAGGGCCAGGCCTATGCCAATAGCAATGGCACCTGCACTTTCACGAGCGACGCCCAATCGGGGAGTTTCACGCGCAACAACTGTGGGGCGGCTTATGTGGGCTCCACGGTCACCTATACGATAGCCGCGGGTGCTTACAACTCCACCATCAGCAAGCAGGACGCCAACAACCAGGCGATCGCGGCGGTCAGCAGCGGGGGCCAGGCCTATGCCAACGCCAATGGTACCTGCACTATGGTTACCATCTACGCGCGGGCGGAGTACTCCGGGGTGTACGACGATGGCGACTACACTTACGGCACGGTGCTGCTAAAGTTTTACAGCGATGCAGCCTGCACAACGCCTTACAGCGTGAGCAACCTGTCGGTGAACTACCAGCGGGTGCGCACCAACTGCGGCGGTGGCGGAGCGGTGACGGCTTACTTCAGCGCTACCTGCAACGGTACGTCCACCAGCATCGGGCTGCAGACCCTCTCCCAGGACGATGGCCTCCACTGCTGGAACTATGCTTTTTCTGTCACAGCCGGAACGGGCTATACCGCTAAATAAAAAACAAGACTACGATGAGATATTTTCTTTTACTGCTGACGCTGCTGCTAACCGCGGGCTTTTGCCAGGCGCAGTTATCTGCCTCTTTTAAGACCGAATTAGCCGGGCGCGACAACAGTTATGCGAGGGTGCTGCAGGACAGCGTGGGCATGAGTGCCAAAGAGGCAAAGACTCTGTGGAAGTTACGAGACAATTACCTGGACCGTTCCTCGGCCTTGCTGGCAGACAGCAGTGTGGCGGAAGCGGATAAGGAAGCGGCCATGGCCACGCTGCGGGCTTCGTTCACACGGCAGTTGCAGGCTGAGTTGGGAGCGGAGCTGTATGAGCGTTATGTGGCCTATGTGCAGCGCCGCATGCAGGCGCATGGCAGGAATGGTAAACCCCTGGCAGGAGAATAAAACAACCCTTAAGAGAGAGACCCCGATCATATGAAAAAGTATACTGTAGCCATTGTTTTTTTGAGCCTGCTGCTTGGCGGCGGCAGCACCCTAAAAGCGCAATACAAACCTGGATCGTATCCTGGGGGCCTGCCATTGAACTATGTGAAGACTTTTACGGTGCAGGCGCCGATCAGCGATGCCGGTTTGGTTACCACCAGCCCCACAAGGGAAGTGCAGCAGACCACCCAGTACCTGGATGGGCTGGGTCGGCCGCTGCAGACGGTGGTGAAGGCGGGCTCGCTGCCGACGGGCAGTGCTGCGCGGGACCTGGTGCAGCCGGTGGTGTATGATGCCTACGGAAGGGAGACTTACCAGTTCCTGCCCTATGCCACTACGACCGTTACGGGACAGTTCCGGACGGACCCCTTTACGAGCCAGGCCGGGTTTTACACCAGCGGTGCCAGCCCCATCACGGGCCAGGGAGACACGTATTATTACAGCCAAACGGACTATGAGCCCTCGCCCCTGAACCGGCCTGCCAAAACAATGGCCCCCGGCAACAACTGGGTGGGCGCCGCACGGGGCCTGCAGACGGATTATTATACCAATACCACCACCGATGAGGTAAGGATCTGGACGGTAACGGAGAGCGGCACGCCGGATCAGTTCGGCAGCTACGGCAGTACGGCTATCTATGGGGCCGGGCAGCTCTACAAGACTTCTACCAAAGACGAGGCAGGCAGCCAGGTGCTGGAATTTAAGGACAAACAGGGCCAGGTGGTGTTAAAGAAAGTGCAGCTCACCGCGGCGACAGACGCCGGCACGGGCAAAAACCACGTGGGCTGGCTGTGCACCTACTATGTCTACGATGATTTTGGGCGCCTGCGGGCGGTGGTGCAACCGCAGGGGGTGGAATGGCTGCGGCAGAACAGCTGGAACCTGGGCAATGCGACGATCCTGGAACAGCAGACCTTCCGTTATGAATACGACAGCCGGGGCCGGATGAAGCTCAAACAGACACCGGGTGCCCAGGCGGTGTACCTGGTCTACGACAAGTGGGACCGGCTGGTGCTGACCCAGGACGGGCGGCAGCGCAACCCACAGGTCAATGGCTGGATCTACACCAAGTACGACCAGTTGAACCGCCCGGTGATGCAGGGCACCTATACCGATGCCACGCACCTGGGCCAGGCAGCGATGCAGAGCTATGTGAACAGCCAGATCGAAACACTCGCTGCTACTGCCAGCCAGGGCCGGTATGAGAACTTTGCAGCGGGCAGCAGCCAGCCCCAGTATACGGGCAACCTGAGCTTCCCGGCGGTGGCCACCGGCACGGCCTTCCGGACGACCTATTACGACAACTACGACTGGACGACGAACTTGAACCCGAACTTCAGGACCCGCAACGTGGAGACGGCGCGCGACAACGACATGCTGTCGGCGGCGGCGGACTATTATCCCGATGCCATGACGCAGTCTTTTAACACGGTGGGCCGGGTAACGGGGGTGTTCAACAATATCTGGACCTATACGTCCTATCTCTACGATGAGAAGGGGCGGGTGATCCAGACACAGAACCGCAACTACACGGGCGGGGTGGACATCACCAGCACGCTGTACAGCTTTAGCGGGCAGCCACTGGTGACGGTGCTCAAGCAGGTGAATGGCCGTGCCCCGGCCCAGACCCATGAGGTGTGGACAAAGAACAGCTATGACGACCTGTGGCGACTGACCAAAGTGGCGCAGCGGCTGAAGAGTACCTTAGTAAATGGCAATGCGATGTCGGATTGGAAGACAGCCTCTGCCATGACCTATGATGCCCTGGGGCAGGTAAAAACCAGGGACCTGGGCACCAAGCCGGGTGGCAGCAGCACAACGCCCCTGGCCAAACAGGAATACGACTACAATGTGCGGGGCTGGCTCTTGCAGGTGAACAAGAAATACCTGGACAACACCGACGCGGGGGACCGGTATTTTGGGATGGAGCTGGGCTACGATAAGGCGGGCATCAAGAGCTATGGCACCCTGCAGTACACGGGCAATATAGCGGGCTCTTACTGGAAGAGCGCAGGCGACCAGGTGGAGCGGCAATACAATTTTACCTACGACAAGGTGAACCGGCTGAGCACGGCGGTGTACTCGGATGCGAAGAGTTTTAACTTCAGTGTACGGGGAGCCGGCGGCAGCGGGGGCATCACCTACGACTACAACGGCAATATCCTGGCGATGAGCCAGCGGGGTTGGACGGCGGGGAGCAATGCGACCCTGCTGGATGACCTGAGCTATGGCTATGAGCAGAACAGCAACCGGCTGAAAAAGATGACGGACAATGCCGGTACCAACGCCTACAATGCGGGTGACTTCCAGCCGAAGGGGGAAACGACGACGGACTATTCCTATGACCAGAACGGGAACCTGGCCCGCGACGACAACAAGTACATCTCGGGCATCACCTATAATTTTCTGAACCTGCCGGAGGTGATCACGGTAACCAGGGAAGACAGGATCAATACCAAAGGGATCATCAGCTACCTGTACACGGGTGACGGGGCCAGGGTGAGTAAAACGGTGACGGAGAAGAATGTGGAGGTGAACGGCTACACGACCGACATCGTTACCACTACGACCTACCTGCCGACAGCAATGTACGAGAGCAAGGATTATGTCAACGCGAACCTGAGTGCCCTGGACTACCCGGACCGGCTGCTCTACCTGCTGACCGAGGAGGGTAGGATCCGGCTGGAGCAACCGACTACGGCTACCTGCACGGCCCAGCCAATGCGGTTTGCGTTTGATTATTTTCTGAAAGACCACCTGGGCAATACCAGAGCGGTGGTGAGTGAGCAGCAGGAGGACATCTGTTACATCCCGGCGACGCTGGAGACCACGCCCCTGCCGGCCGAGAAGAAGGTGTACAGCATCCAGGACGACCGGATCACGGACAAGTCATTGGTGAATGGCGCCAGCAGCTATCCGCAGTTCGGGGAGAAGCTCTACCAGACGCACGGCTCATCGCTGACTACCAATAAGACAGGGCTGGCGATGGTCTTGAAAGTGATGGCCGGGGATGTGATCAGGATGAAGGTACAGGCCCTCTACACGCCCCCCACGGGTGGCAACTATGGGGCCGGTCCCACCACCATAGCATTGGCGGAACTGCTGGCGGGTTTTGCGACCAATACCCTGACGCAGGCCAAGGGACTGACCGAGCCGCTGGCAGCCACCCTGAACCCGGCCAGCACGTTTACAACTTTTAACAACACCCGGAGCCAGACCACGACAAGACCGAAGGCTTACCTGAACTACCTGTTCTTTGATGAGCAGTTCAAGTATGCGGGCCAGTCGGCTGTGGCGCCGGTCAGCAGCTTCCCCTCGGGCAGCACCACACCGGTGTACTCGGACATCACGGCCTTTTTTAGCA
>JAFAFR010000032.1 GCA_023423405.1 Bacteroidota bacterium | reverse complement strand
CTTTTTCGACTTAAACAGACGGGAGTACTCCCCTTTATTTTGAAACAGTGCATTTTTCCTCTGCAACCCTTTGCCACAAAGGATTACAGGTAATTAAATGCCGACTTTAGTCGGACAATAATGATTTTAATTCATAAAAAGTGGAGTGTTCATCGACCGCTCAATGGGTGGAGCGAGCTTAATAAAGTGATTGCCGATAACAAGATTATGTCTTTACCACCCGGAAAAACCACCGAAGAGTTAAAAGGGACAATCCCTACGCATGCTTCCTGGGTGCAGTTTGAAATTTCTATAAACGGAAAATACAGGTACTACGAATATTTTGAACCGGCTTATTATAGAGAGGTGGACGCTGGGTCGAATAATGTATATACTTTTTTGAGTTATTTAAATAAGGTGTTTTGCATTAATGATTTATATACAACATCGGATAGTTTTGTACTTAAACCTGATCAGTAATAGATGCTGTAATTACGGGGAAGAAAAGGTTTCATTTGTGGATGGATTGTAATGGAATGGAACATTAGTTCCAGGGTATAGTGTAGGCCGCCTGAAAGCATCGCTGCTTCCCCAAGACGCCGGCCCCAACTCCAAGGGCGGGAGCCAGAACTTAAGATCCGGGAGCGTTTTACTTCCCATTTTCAAAGTCCCCAAACGCAGAAACCTATTTTGCCCGACCCTCAACTACCGATTATTCCGTCGTTTGGACAGAGTATTCCGCATTTTGGTACGATTGTGAAAAAAGTTTGGATTTGATTTTTCATTAGGGTATCGTTGTTGCTGTTCCATTAACCAGTACCTGAAAACAGCATTGTATGAAAAACGATTTCATTCCTCACACTGGCAGGCTGCCTGTCGGAAGAATTGCCGGCAACAACACCCGCTTGCGCCGCCCTGGCCGGGAAGCATCGCTGTATTCATGCAACGGGAAAAACATGCCGCCCCGAGGCTGTCAACAGGCCATGAACAAACCATGAACAGGCAACAAACACCAACAAAAACGCAAAGAATCCTGCAGGACTCCGGCTCGCCTGACTATAGAAACACTATACAACGAGTATAGAAAATTGCACCAACTGTCGGATGATCCAGGTGCAGTAGGAGCTTGGGGATAAGGAAGAAAAATAAAGGTGCTTTTTGACCAGCCGTTCTTATAAAGAAGTACAGAAAACTATTTCTGTTTTGATATACCGATCATCGGATACCAACGGAGAAGAAGTGGCGTATCGAAGCGGGCCAATTTATTTACCTGCAGAAGCATTGCGTTACTATTTTGATACGGATTTTTTGCGGTCATAATAATTTCATACCCCACCGCATCTGCCAAACTAGCGCTACATTAGGGGATGAAAAAACTGCTCTTACTCCTGTGGCTGCCCCTCGGCGTCGTGGGACATGCCCTGGGACAGTCCACTGAAAAGCCCGTACTCCACGGAAGCCACTGGATGGCCATTACCGGGAAACCACTGGCTGCCACTGCCGGCGCCGCCATTTTTCAGCGCGGCGGGAACGCCGTGGATGCTGCCTGCGCCATGCTCGCCGCCACCTGCACCATGTGGGACGTGCTGAGCTGGGGCGGCGAAACCCAGGCCCTGGTCTATCATCCCAAACTGGGAAAAGTGATCGCCATCAACGCCCTCGGCGTGGCGCCCACAGGAGCAACGCCGGCCTTTTTCAAAGAGAAGGGCATGAACTTTCCACCGCAATACGGACCTCTGGCCGCGGTGACGCCGGGCACGCCCGGTGGCCTCTGCACCATGCTCGCCGAATACGGCACCTTGTCGCTCGAACAGGTGCTGGCCCCGGCCATGGAACTGGCGGCGGGTTATGCCATCGAAGCACAAACGGCCAACAGCATCGAAAGAGAAAAAAAGCGGATTGCCACCTGGCCCTATTCCAAAGCGGTGTTCCTGCCGCACGCCGGCCAGGAACGCGAAGCACCCGCGGCGGGGGAGATTTTCCGGCAGCAGGACCTGCTGAATACCCTCACCAAAATGGTGGATGCCGAACGCGCAGCGCTTAAAAAAGGCAGGAGCCGGAAGGAGGCCATCTACGCCGCCAACGAGCGGTTTTACAAAGGCGATATTGCCGACGAATTTGTACGCGGCTGCCGCGAGCAGGGTGGACTGATCACCAAACAGGACCTGGCGAACTGGAAAGTGCAGATCGAAGAGCCGCTACACGTCAACTACAAAGGCATAGAAGTGTACAAGCTGTCACAGTGGACCCAGGGACCCATGCTGCTGCAGTGCCTCAACATGCTCGAAAACTTCGACCTCAAAAGCATGGGCTACAATTCTTCGCGGTATATCCACACACTGTACCAGGTGATGAACAAAGCTTTTGCCGACCGCGATTTTTATTACGGCGATCCGTATTTTCCGCCGGCCGAACCCATCCGCGGGCTCCTGTCCAAAGAATACGCAAAACAGCGGGCGGCAGAAATATTGCCCGATCGCAACGATCCCAACGTGAAGCCCGGCGATCCCTATCCTTTTGAAGGAAGCGCCAATCCTTACCGCTCGTTGCTGGAGCATTGGCCGGGACAGGCAGGCGGAAAGGATCTTGCGGTGAACGACACCTACCTCAGCAATGTATGGCTGGGCACCACTTCTGTGGAGGCTGCAGATAAAGAGGGATGGGTAGTATCCATCACACCCAGCGGCGGCTGGATTCCCGCCTGCATCGCCGGTCGCACGGGCGTGGGCATGAGCCAGCGCATGCAAAGTTTCGTATGCGATTCATCGCTCAATCCCTTCAACGTGGTGGCGCCGGGAAAAAGGCCGCGGGTAACGCTTACGCCTACCCTGGCATTGAAAGATGGTAAGCCCTTTTTGTCCTTCGCTGTGCAGGGAGGTGATACGCAGGACCAAAACCTCCTGCAGTTTTTCCTCAACATAGTGGAGTTTGGGATGAATGTGCAGGAAGCGGCCGAGGCGGCAAACATCAATACTTACCAGTACTGGCTGTCGCTGGGCGACGAAGACCGCAAACCCAGGCCGGGACAATTGTTGCTGCAGGAGAAAACACCCGACTGGATCCGCCGCGAACTGAGCCGGATGGGCTATAAACTGCGCTTTGAATCCAAAACCTCCGGGCCCACCAATGCGATCTGGTTCGATCAAAAACATGGAAGTTTCTGGGGCGGCTCCAGCAATTACGGGGAAGACTACGGCATCGGCTGGTGATGAACGTTATATAACGGTTTCAGTCCGTATTCAACTGGTTGGGGATCACCCATCCCAGCTTGATCGCGAAGAGCACAAGGCCCACCCGGCTGCGAACACCCAGTTTGTCGAACAGGGCTTCCCGGTAGCCGTCGATGGTGCGTTCGCTCAGGCCCATGGTGGTGGCAATTTCCTTATAGGTCATTTCGGAAGCGGCCAGGCGGATGAATTCCATCTCACGCTCGGTGAGCTTAAAGCCGGGCAGGGGATTTTTTTCTTCCTTGTGAATGGTGTGAATGAGTTTGCCCGTCACAAAATCGGAATAATAAAAACCACGCTCAAGTATTTCGGTGAGCGCACGGTGCAATTCCGACTGGGTGCAGTCTTTCAGCAGGTAGCCGCGGCAGCCCGCGCGGATCATTTGTATCACGGATGTTTCGTCGTCGTTCATGCTGAGGGCAAGCAGCCGCACCAGCGGGTATTTTGTGCTGAGCTCGCGGGCGGCCGCCACGCCGTTCATCACGGGCATATTGATGTCGAGGATGATGATGTCGGGCAGTTTGCCGGCCGTTGCGAGGCTGTCGAGCAGGGTCTTGCCATTGCTGGCAACCAGGGTCACTTCAAAGCCTGGGATATCATTGATAAGGTGGGAGAGCGATTCTGCGATCAGGCGGTGGTCGTCGGCAAGCGCTACAGTGTGTTTGGGCGATGGACTAACTGTCATGTTGAGGGGTTTTTGGCAGCGTTATTTTGATGTGTGTGCCTGCTCCCGGCACACTGTTGATGTGGAACTGCGCACCTACCAGGGAAGCCCTTTTCTGCAGGTTGCGCAAACCGCTTCCCGATTCATTGATGGTGCGCTGGCCGGTTTCATTGAGGTCAAACCCTACACCATTGTCGTGGATTTCCAGGTAGAAATGGTCGGGCGTGTACAACATAGAGAGCCGGATTTCGGTTGCTGCTGCATGTTTGAGAATATTGTTGAGGATCTCCTGTATCATACGGTAGATCACGATTTCCTTCTTGGCGTCGATCGCAAAATCTTCTCCTTCGGTCTGGAAATGGCAGTTGACCATGGCCGACTGTTCAATGCGCTGCAATTCAAACCGGATGGATTCGCGCAGGCCATAGCTGGAAAGCATATCGCTGTTCAGTCCCTTCGACAACATGCGGATGTAACGGATTACTTCCGCTACCAAAGCATTTGTATCGCGTATTCTTTTGGTTTGGGTATGATCGGGCAATTCTTTTTCCAGGATATTGAGGTTGATGCGTGCCACACTCAGCAGTTGACCCATATTGTCGTGTATCTCCTGGCTCACGTCGCGCAGGGTCTGGTCGCGGCTTTCGATCTGCGTGGTAAGCACTTCCTTTTCATAACTTTCACGCAACTGTTCGCGCTCCATTTGCTGGCGGAGCCTCCTGCGCTGGCCGGCGAAGATGAAATAGAGCACAAAACCCGAGAGTGCCAGCATGATGATGACGGCAGCGGCGAGGGTGTATATGATCTCAAATTCCGAGGGCTGGTTCATAGGCTAACCTGGTTCCGGCCTGGATTGCTGTATCCAGAAATTCAGTACAAAGGAAGCATAAAAGATCCACTCGCTCACAATCAGGAAAGGAACCACCATTTTGTGCCCGTCGAGCTGCAGGAAATTGTGAATGCCCAGGGTCAGGAAAGAGGTGATGCTGTAAACCAGCAATCCCAGTGCGATCCAGAGGGAATGCTGGTACATGGTCTCCTGCCAGTTGTGCCGGTCGAACAGCCGCGCCGTATAAAACAGCACCTGCAAGACCTGCAGCAGGCAGATCAGCACGATGATGAGGGTATTGAAGGATTTGTCCGGCGGCTGCAGAAAAATGCCATTGAGAATGGCCAGTACCATCACCGTGGGAATGCTTACCAGGAAAGCGTTTTTCAATTTTCCCAACTCGCTGGAAAAAGCCAGCGTGAGGAAGGTGTAGTACAGCGGTTTGAACACGTGATAGTACACGTAGTTGATGCCGTAATAGTGCCCCATCAGGCTTTCCAGTATTTCCCCACCCAGGGCTACCAGCAGGAATATCCAGAACATGCGGTTTGCCGATGAGAGCTGTTTCTGGCGGGCGAATCCAACCGCAATGCCCAGGGTAATGATGCCCAGTTTGATGCAGGTACTGATGAACAGGTTCATGAGCCGGAATTAGCGCAATGGATTAGAGGCAATGGGGCGGACAGGGATAGTATACCAGGTAAATGGTTCTGGCGGCCGGTGCTGCCGGCGATTGTGATTTATAGCGCAGTTGGCTGTCGGCTCCATAAATGATGAAAACGGGACTTTTGAATTCGGCCTTGCCGTAATAGATCTGGAGGTTGGTCACTTTGCCCTCGCCCACGATGGCATTGAGCGCCTCCATGGGGATCATCATGCCCTGGCGGAAACGCTTGCGGATCTTCGGATCCCTTTCATAATTGGCGCGGTAGATTTTGGCAGAATCCTCGGAAATGACACGGGCTACAAATTCTTCCGGGTCTGAGGCCCGCATGTATTTGGTGGAATTACAGGCTGCCGCTACCATAACGATGGCGAGGAGCGATAGAAATTGTTTCATGACTGGTTGGTTTGAGGTGAAAGATATTAATAATTTCTAATGTGAAATGTAAAAAGCCAGGGGTCCGCCGGCGCGGTCCCTGGTGTTGTGGTTGGGTAAGCACAGGTCATTCACTGGTCCTTCTCCTCAAGCGCTGGTACTGTTTTCTTTTTTGAAAAAGTATGATCATCATCGTTAGAAGGGCAAAACCGGAAAATATGCCGACCATCCAATACATATGGTTGACGGTCAGTAATTCAAATCTGATCATACAGCAGGGTTTTGAATGTATATAGTGAGCCGGTGCGGCTGTGGCGTCTTTCGACTACCACAACCATGACCGACCGAACCTGATTTCTGTTGTGAAAGTAAAGCGACGGGGAATGATGGGAAAGGGGAGATTCCTCGTTTTTATACGGGATTTTTCCCGGTATGCAGGCACAAAAAAGCGCTTACCCGCCAGGGGTAAGCGCTTTTAAAAAACGATCGCCGTTTATTGTTTCGCAAACTCGCGGCGAATGATGTTCAGCGCGGCGCCTGCTTTGAACCATTCGATCTGCTGTTCATTGTAACTGTGGTTGGCCACTATGGTGTCGCTGCTGCCATCTTTATGGTGCAGCACCAGTTCGAGCGGCTTATTGGGCAGGAAGCTGGTGAGCCCATTGATATCGATGGTATCGTCTTCCTGGATCTTATCGTAGTCGCTTTTATCGGCAAAAGTCAGCGCCAGCATGCCCTGCTTTTTCAGGTTGGTTTCGTGGATCCGCGCAAAGCTCTTCACCAGTACGGCGCGTACGCCGAGGTGGCGGGGTTCCATGGCAGCATGCTCGCGGCTGGAGCCTTCGCCATAGTTTTCATCACCCACCACGATGGTGCCGACGCCGGCTGCCTTATAACCCCGCTGGGTAGCCGGAACCGGGCCGTATTCGCCCGTGAGCTGGCTCTTCACGTTGTCGGTCTTTTCGTTGAAGAAATTCACCGCGCCGATCAGCAGGTTGTTGCTGATGTTATCGAGGTGGCCGCGGAATTTCAGCCAGGGGCCGGCCATGGAAATATGGTCGGTGGTACATTTTCCCTTTGCCTTGATGAGCAGCCTGAGCCCTTTGAGGTCGGTGCCTTCCCATTCAGTGAAGGGATCGAGGAGCTGCAGCCTTTTGCTGGCGGGGTCAACAATCACCTGTACTTTGCTGCCATCGGCTGCGGGCGCCTGGTAACCGGGGTCGTCTACCGCGAATCCTTTCACGGGCAGTTCGTCGCCGGTGGGCGGATCAAGCTTCACGGCTTCGCCCTTGTCGTTGATAAGGGTGTCGGTGATGGGGTTGAAATTGAGGTCGCCCGCAATGGCCAGCGCCGTTACGAGTTCGGGAGAACCCACAAAGGCCATGGTATTGGGGTTGCCGTCGGCACGTTTGGCAAAGTTGCGGTTGAAGCTGTGCACGATGGTGTTGCGTTCCTGCTTTTCAGCGCCCACTCTTTCCCACATGCCGATGCAGGGACCGCAGGCGTTGGCGAATACGGTGGCGCCGATGGTCTGGAACACATCGAGGAAGCCGTCGCGCTCAATGGTATAGCGCACCTGTTCGGAGCCGGGCGTGATGGTGAACTCTGATTTAAGTTTGAGTCCCTTGGCAGCCACCTGCCTGGCGAGGCTCACCGAGCGGCTGATGTCTTCATAGGAAGAGTTGGTGCAGGAGCCGATCAGTCCCACTTCAATTTTGGTGGGCCAGCCGTTCTTTGCCGCTTCTTCCTTCATTTTGGAAATGGGTGTGGCCAGGTCGGGCGTAAAGGGACCGTTGAGATGGGGTTCCAGTTCGCTGAGGTTGATCTCTATTACCTGGTCGAAATATTCTTCGGGTTTGGCGTACACTTCGGGGTCGCCGTTGAGGTGTTCGCTGATCTGGTCGGCCATGGCGGCCACTTCTTCGCGGCCGGTGGCTTTGAGGTAGCGGCTCATGGAGTCGTCGTATCCAAAGGTGGAAGTGGTGGCCCCGATCTCGGCGCCCATATTACAAATGGTGCCCTTGCCGGTACAGCTCATAGCCACGGCGCCTTCGCCGAAATATTCCACCACGGCGCCGGTACCACCTTTTACGGTGAGAATGCCGGCCACTTTCAGGATCACATCCTTGGGGGCGGTCCAGCCGTTCAGTTTACCGGTGAGTTTTACGCCGATGAGTTTGGGCATTTTCAGTTCCCAGGCCAGTCCGCTCATCACATCGCAGGCATCTGCGCCGCCCACGCCGATGGCGATCATACCGAGTCCGCCGGCATTAACGGTGTGGGAGTCGGTACCGATCATCATGCCGCCGGGGAAGGCGTAATTTTCCAGCACTACCTGGTGGATGATGCCGGCTCCGGGTTTCCAGAACCCAATACCATATTTATTGGAGACGGAAGCGAGAAAATCATATACTTCACTGCTTTCGTGCACGGCGCGGTCGAGGTCCACCTTGCTGTTGTCGCGCGCCACGATCAGGTGGTCGCAGTGTACGGTGGAGGGAACGGCTACTTTGCTACGGCCGGCCTGCATGAATTGCAGCAGGGCCATCTGGGCGGTAGCGTCCTGCATGGCAACGCGGTCGGGGGCGAAATCGACATAACTTTTTCCACGCTCGTATGCCTGGGTGGCATCGCCCTGCCAGAGGTGGGCGTATAAGATCTTTTCGGTCAGGGTAAGCGGACGGCCCACTATTTTCCGGGCAGCGGCAACGCGTCCGGGAAACTGGGCGTACACTTTTTTAATCATCTCAAGGTCGAAAACCATAATGTAGTATTTGAAGTTAACCTGTAGCTTTGCGTTCTGGAACCGCGAAATTACCGATAAAAGCGTTAAATTGCATCAATGAAGAATGTCAAGCACTTTATCGAATGGCATGTGTTTGGTGTTTGCTCCTACCTGGGTGAAAAAATGGGAATAGCCCCGGCTACCATACGCCGTTATTTCATGTACATCTCCCTGCTTACGATGGGATCGCCGATCATCTTTTACATTTTTGCCGCTTTCTGGATGAATGTGCGTCACTACATGTACGACCGCCGGCGCAACCCGCTGCGTTATTTCTGATGCTGTTGTTTGTCTCCATCAAATTTTTCCGTCATGTTGCGGTTGAAGGCCTCAGACCCTTGTAAGGGAATGGACAGTGTTTTCCAGTTTTCTCCCGCCAGCATTTTTGCGATGTAAATGATCTGGCCCACGTGCGAAGCATAATGCGCCAATTGCCGGTTGATGGCATCGACGGCGCTGTGCGGTTCCCGCCGGATGGTGACGATTTTTTCGAGATCGCCGGGCTGCAGGCTGCGCAGCGTATCCAGCAACACCTTCCAGGCTTCCTCCCATCTTTTCTTTTCAGCGGCTGCGTTCCATTCCGTTATCACCATAAATTCTTCGTCGCGGTTGCGTCCTTCTTTTTCGCCGTCGGTATGCAAAAAACCGGTGAAGCGGCTTAACATATTGCCCGTGATGTGCCGGCAAATAGTGGCGATGCTGTTGCTGCCGGCCGCCGGCGTCGCCAGCAGGGCAGTGGGCGCAAGCTGTGCCATGGCCTGTTCGGCCAGGGTTTTCAAAGACTCAAAACGCCGGGTGACAGATTCGAGATAAAGATCATGGAGCGACATGGCAGTATAGTAAAGTTTCTTAATAACCCGCAGCGGCATCGTCGCCGCGAAAATCACCCACGGCCTCCAGGACGCCATTCTTTATAACAATAAGTTCCGTGCGTCCGATATGCCCGCGTTGCTGCACCGTGTATCCCATTTTTTGCAGGGCGGCCTGCAGGGTGGCGGGAAATTCTTTTTCCACGTACAAGAGGTCGGGCAGCCACTGCATGTGGAACTTGGGTTTGTTCACGGCATCGTTGGCGCTTAGCCCGAAATCGATCAGGTTGAGCAGGGTCTGGTACACCGAAGTGGTGATGGTGGTGCCACCTGGCGTGCCGGTTACAAAAACGGGGCGACCGTTGCGGAGGGCGATGACGGGCGTCATAGAGCTGAGCATTCTTTTGCCGGGCTCAATGGCATTGGCTTCCCCGCCCACCGCACCGTACATATTGGGCACGCCGGGCTTCACACTGAAATCGTCCATCTCGTTGTTGAGCAGGAAACCGGCGCCGCCCACCACCGTATGGCATCCGTAACCGCCATTGAGGGTGGTGGTGAGCGATACGGCATTGCCCTGGTTATCGGCCACGCTGAGGTGGGTTGTTTCTTCCGATTCTGTAGTACCGGGACCAATCTCTGCACTCTTACCGGCCACACCCGGTTGATAGCGTTTGAGCCTTTCCGTTATATAGGCTTCGCTGGTGAGGGTCTTCACCGGCACCTTGTAAAAATCGGGATCGCCGAGGAATTTCGCCCTATCGGCATAGGCCAGTCTTTCGATCTCTGTCATGAGTTGCACTGCTTTGGGGGAATGAAATCCGTAGCGGCCGATGGGAAAGCGTTCGGTCATCTTCATCATCATGGGCAGCAGTACGCCGCCGCTACTGGGCAGGGGCATGGTAACGATGCGGTATCCCTTGTAAGTAAACACAGACGGCTCCCGCCAAACAGCTTCGTATTTTTCAAGGTCTTCGTAGCTGATGATGCCTTTGCCGCGCTGCATCTCTTCCACAATAAGACGGGCCGTTTCTCCTTCATAAAATCCTTTTTTGCCCTGGTCGCGGATCCGCTCCAGGGTGGCAGCCAGTTCGGGCTGTTGCAGGGTATCGCCGGCCTTCCAGGGCTGGTCGCGTACAAAAACGGTTCTATGGGTATTGGCTTTGCGGAAATCTTCCTGCGTGCCGTTGAGCGAGCGCGCTTCTGCTTCCGTGATGGCAAAGCCGCGGGCAGCCAGGTCGATGGCGGGCTGCACCAGGGTTTTAAAAGGAAGCCGGGCATGTTCCATGGCTTTGAAAATACCGGCAACGGCTCCCGGCACGCCGGCGGCAAGATGACCTTCCTGGCTCTTGTTGAGGTCGGCATTGCCCTGCGCATCGAGGTACATATCGCGGTGGCCTTTCAGGGGCGCTTTCTCCCTGAAATCGAGGGTGAGGTCTTTTCCATTGGCAAGATGGATCACCATGAAACCGCCGCCGCCGATATTGCCGGCAGCCGGGTAAACCACTGCCAGGGCCAGTTGGGTAGCGATGGCTGCATCCACGGCGTTGCCGCCCTGTTTCAGGATGGAAGCACCCACGGCGCTGGCAAGAGGATGGGCCGATACCACGGCGCCGTGCTGAACCTTTATATTCTTGGTGATCGTGTATTGGTAGGGGTTAATGGTTTGGGCGGCAACCATGGAAGACAGGAAGATCAATAAGCCGCATAGAGATTTTCGCATGCCGGAGATTTGTTTAAAGATAGGACAGGGCGCCTTGTTTCAGAAATCCTTAGCTTCACAAATTCTATATTCAATTTAATTCGCCGATTTCAAATGAAACATTTTTTGCAGATGGCAGGGCTGCTGCTGGCCGCGTTGAGTGGGATGTCGCAATTGCAATCACCGGAGCAGTTCCTGGGTTATGTTCCCGGAACCCGTTATACGCCGCATTACAGGATCGTTCAATATTTCCAGCACGTGGCAAAGGAGGCTTCCGGGCAGGTGAAGCTGGAGCAGTACGGCGAAACCAATGAAGGCCGCCCGCTGCTGATGGCCACCATCGCCAGCGCCGCCAATCTTTCCAATATAGAACAGATCCGGCTGAACAACCTGCGGCTGGCCAATGCCACGCGCGACAAAGCCGCACCTGCCGAGCAGGCGCCGGTGATCGTTTGGCTCAGCTATAATGTGCACGGCAACGAAACCTCCTCGTCGGAAGCTTCCATGATGACACTGTACGAGCTGGCCAACCCTGCCAACCAGCGTTCGCAGGACTGGCTGAAGAACACGGTCGTGATCATCGACCCCTGCCTGAACCCGGATGGGCGTGACCGTTATGTGAGCTGGTACACCACCATGACCGGTAAAAACATCAATCCCCAGCCCCTGGCCCGCGAACACCGCGAGCCCTGGCCCGGCGGCAGGAGCAACCACTATAATTTTGATTTGAACCGCGACTGGGCCTGGCAAACGCAGGTGGAGAGCAGGGCGCGTGTAGCGCAGTACAACCGCTGGCTGCCGCAGGTGCACGTAGACTTCCACGAGCAGGGCTTCAACGAGCCTTATTATTTTGCTCCCGCCGCCGAACCCTTCCATGAAGTGATTACCCAGTGGCAGCGCGATTTCCAGGTACTCATTGGCAAAAATCACGCAAAATATTTCGACCAGAACGGCTGGCTCTACTTCACGAAAGAACGATTCGATCTTTTTTATCCTTCTTACGGTGATACCTACCCGATTTACAGCGGCTCCATCGGTATGACCTATGAGCAGGGTGGCATCCGTGCCGGGCTGGGCGTGATCAATGAAGACGGCGATACGGTGACCCTGCGCGAAAGGGCGCTGCACCATTTCACCACGGGCATCAGTACGGTAGAATTGTCGTCGCTTCATGCCGCCAAACTGGTAAGCGAGTTCCGGAGCTATTTCCAACGGGCCATGAGCCAGCCGCAGGGCGAATTCAGGTCGTGGGTAGTGAAGAACGACGGCACCGACCGGGTTGCCCGGCTCACGCAGTTGCTCGACAACAACCTGGTCGACTGGTCTTATGCAACAGCCGGCACTGCGAGCGGACTGAATTATTTCACCGGCAGGCAGGAGAGCTTCAAAACCGCTCCCGGCGATATTGTTGTGAACCTGAACCAGGCCAAGGGCAATTTCATTAAAGTGCTTTTTGAACGGTATTCAAAAATCAGCGATTCGGCAACTTATGATATTACCGCCTGGGCCATTCCTTATGTATACGGGCTCACTACTTACGGTATCAGCGGTTATACCACGGCTACCACCAAATCGGCGCCTGCTCCTGTAGTGACGCCTCCCGCCGTTCCTAACGCTTATGCCTACGCGGTAAAATGGGATGGGCTGAACAGCGCCAAATTCCTGGCTGCCATCCTGCAGAAGGGGATCAAGGTCCGTTATGCGGAACAGCCCTTTAACATCGGGAAAGAAAACTTCGACCGGGGCACCCTGCTGGTGACGCGGGCGGCCAATACCGGCAAGCCGCTGCAGGCTGTGGTAGAGGAAGCGGCAAAGAATACCGGCGCCATCGCTTATCCCGTTTCGAGCGGGTTCGTGGACAAGGGATTTGACTTCGGCAGCGACCGCGTGCGCATCATCAACGCGCCGCGCGTGGCCCTGCTGGCGGGAGAAAATATTTCTTCGCTGGGCATGGGCGAGGTATGGCATTTCTTCGACCAGCAACTGGGTTATCCGCTGACCATTCTCAGCGCCCGTGACTTTATGGGAGAAGGCATGAACCAGTTTGATGTGCTGATCCTGGCCGATGGCTATTACGATTTCCTGTTAAAAAAAGAAAGCAGCGACGACCTGAAGAACTGGGTGAAAAGAGGGGGGCGGATCATTGCGCTGGAATCGGCCGTGAAACAACTGGCGCGCGGCGACTGGGGCATCCGGCTGAAAGACGACGATGAGGAGGAAGAGAAAAAAGAAGACCCCAAAAAAGTGGATTATTCCGTGCTGAAAAAATACGAAGACAGGGAGAAGGACTACCTGAGCACCAGCATGCCCGGCAGCATTTTCCGCCTGGAGCTGGACAATACCCATCCGCTGGGTTTTGGCTATTCCAACTATTATTTCACGCTGAAACAGGATGTCAATATGTACGAATACATCCGCGAAGGCGGGTGGAATGTGGGTGTGGTCCGGAAAGACAATTATGTGAGCGGTTTTACCGGTAGCGGTATCCGCAATAAATTGAAAGATGGAACCCTGATTGGCGTAAAAGATATCGGCAAGGGACAGTTGGTGTTTTTTGCAGACGATCCTATTTTTCGCAGCTTTTGGGAGAACGGAAAACTTTTATTCAGCAATGCTGTATTCCTGGTAGGACAATAAAAAGCGATGATGAAATACCTGACTGGCTGTATCGCAGGCCTTTTTTGTTGTTTGCAGCTTTCTGCCCAAACACCTGGTACGGCTTCTGCCGCAGATATTTTGCTGGGCATGCAAAAGCTGAAAGTGCTGGGAGCGGTGCTATATGTAGCTGCGCATCCCGATGACGAGAACACGCGACTGCTGGCCTATTTAGCAAGAGAAAGAAAATACCGCACCGGTTATTTGTCGCTTACCCGCGGCGACGGCGGGCAGAACCTGATCGGCGAGGAGCAGGGCGTTTCCCTGGGCCTGATCCGCACGCAGGAATTGCTGGCCGCCCGGCGCATCGATGGCGCCGAACAGTTTTTTTCGCGGGCCTACGATTTCGGGTTTTCCAAATCAACGGATGAAGCCCTGCTCACCTGGAATAAGGAAAAGATACTCAGCGATGTGGTTTGGGTCATCCGCAAGTTCCGGCCCGATGTGATCATCACACGTTTTCCTCCCGATAACCGCGCAGGCCATGGCCACCATTCTGCTTCGGCTGCGCTCGCCATTGAGGCCTTCACGGCTGCGGCCGATCCAAAGCGTTTCCCGGAACAATTGCAATTTGTACAGCCCTGGCAGGCCAGGCGGATACTCTGGAATACCTATAGCTTCGGATCGGTCAACACCCAGCAGGAGAACCAGTACAAAATGGATGTGGGTGTTTACAATCCCCTGCTGGGTAAGAACTACGGGGAAGTGGCCGCGGAGAGCCGCAGTCAGCACAAGAGCCAGGGTTTCGGTGTGCCGCGCCAGCGCGGGCAGGCGCTTGAATATTTCAGCCATACGGCCGGTGACCCTTTGAAGGAAGACCTGTTCGATGGCATTGTATCTGACTGGAGCCGTGAGCAGGCGCCTGTCCTCAACCAGCAGGTGGATAGTTTGGTGAGCAGTTTTAATCCATTGGATCCCGCGGCCAGCGTGCCACGGCTGCTGGCGCTCCGCAGAAAACTGACCAACGGCAGCCTGGAACCTGGCAACTACTGGGTGGTGCAAAAATTAAAAGAGATTGACCAGCTTATCCGGCAATGCCTGGGCATCTATGCAGAAATAGTGGCAACGCAGCAGGTAGCAGTTACCGGCGACAGCCTGCAGGTAACAGTGAATTTTCTCAACCGCAGCAACACACCCGTAAAACAGGTGCGGTTGCAGTTTATGGATACCAGTTTTGTACTGGCGCCCGAAACCAGGAACAACCAGGTATACAGCGCCAGCTTCCGGTGCCTGGTAAAAGACGACTTTATGACCGATCAGCCTTACTGGCTGCGCGAACAAATGGATACCGGCAGTTTTAATGTGCAAACACAACTGCTGATCGGTATGGCGGAAAACCCTGCCACCGACGCCAGGGTGGGCTGGTCGCTCGATGGTATCTCTTTCCAGTCGGACCTGTCCCTGCAGTATAAACACACCGACCCCGTGAAAGGAGAAATCTATGAGCCGGTCTTTGTTGTGCCGCCGCTGGTGGTAGGCAGTATGCCACCCGTGATCCTGAACAACCTCGTGCCAAAGCATCCGCAGGAGATGGAAGTTTCTTATAAATCCTATGCGCAGCGCGATACGGCAAAGGGCGCCATACACTTTGAATTCATCGGCGCGGGGAGCCTTAAGGAAAAGACCATTCCCATTACGCTGGTGATGAACAGGAACCAGTTGCAGCGGATCCCGCTGAACGTGGACAGTCTTTTTGCCGGTAAGAAACCGCAGCAGGTCTATCCTTATATCGAGTACCGCGACAGCGCCCGTGCGCTGCGGTACAACAATGCCATGAAGCTGATCCAGTACGATCATATTCCCACCGTACATTATTTCTTTCCCAACAATATAAAGGTGGTGAACGAGGAGATCCGCACGGCAGGAAAGCGGATCGGCTACATACCGGGTTCAGGCGATGCCATCCCGGAAGCGCTGAAGCAGATGGGCTTTGAGGTGGAGACCCTGGACGACCAGGCGCTGGCTTCGGTTGCACTGAACCGTTATGACGCCATCATTTCGGGCGTGCGGGCCTACAACGTGCGCGAAAACCTGAACAATTATTATGAAAAGCTGATGCAGTACGTGGCTGGCGGCGGTAACCTGATTGTGCAGTACAATACATCGAGCCAGATAGGACCGGTGCGCGCGAAGATTGGCCCCTATCCTTTTAATATCTCCCGTACACGGGTAACCGATGAGAAGGCGGCGGTGACCGTGCTGGATCCTGAAAGCAGGATATTGCAATATCCCAATAAGATCGGCCCCAAAGATTTCGAAGGCTGGATACAGGAGCGTTCCATTTATCATGCCGCGGGGTGGGACTCGCATTATAAGACACTTTTCAGCATGAACGATCCGGGCGAACAAACAGATGCGGGCAGCCTGATCTATACGCAATACGGAAAGGGTTATTTTGTATACACGGGGCTGGTGTTCTTCCGGGAATTGCCGGCCGGCGTACCGGGCGCCTATCGCCTCCTTGCCAACCTGATAGCGCTGAATCAAAAAAGAGCATTTTAATGTCGAATCAAAGCAGGAGAGAGATAGGTATCGTATTTTGCCTGGTGCTGGGTCTGCTGATCGGCTCTTTTATCAAAAGGGTTACCATTGGGCTGGTGATCGGCCTGGCGCTGGGCCTGCTGACGGCCTCGCTGATGTCTAACCGAAGAAAATAAATTGTTATGCCAGAAGAAAAAATCCCCGTGTTCCGCAACTGGACACAATGGTATCTCTTTGTTTTGGTATTCCTGGGTTTGCTTATACTCGGCTTCTACGCTTTTACCCGCTATTTCTCATGAGTGTTTTAGACTGGATCATATTGGTACTGACCCTCGCGGTGATCATTAGCTGGGGATTGTATAAAAGCCGCACCAGCCGTAACCTGGAGGGGTATTTCCTGAGCAATCGCTCCATGCCCTGGTACCTGGTGCTGCTCAGCATTATGGGTACGCAGGCCAGCGCGGTCACTTTTTTGTCGGCCCCCGGCCAGGCTTACTCCGACGGCATGCGTTTCGTGCAATATTATTTTGGTCAGCCTGTTGCCATGGTGCTGATCTGCATTTTTTTTGTGCCCATTTTCCAGAAGCTGCGGGTGATCACTGCCTATGAATACCTGGAACAGCGTTTTGATAAAAAGACCCGTACGTTTATTGCCCTTATTTTTTTGATATCGCGGGGTATTTCAACGGGCATTTCCATCTACGCACCTTCCATCATCCTGTCTTCCCTGATGGGCTGGAACATTTACTGGACCAATATTTTCATGGGCGGACTGGTGATCATTTACACGGTGAGCGGAGGTGCGCGGGCCGTTGCCTATACACAGCAGCTACAGATGATCGTTATCTTCCTGGGTATGTTCCTGGCGGCCTATATGATGGTGCACCTGCTGCCGGAAGGAATGGGTTTTATCGATGCCCTGAAAGTAAGTGGGAAAGTGGGACGGTTGAACGTAATTACCAGCGGTATGACGGAAAAGGGTTTTGACTGGAGCGACCGTTACAATATCTGGAGCGGGTTAATAGGCGGTTGTTTCCTGGCGTTGTCCTATTTCGGCGCTGACCAGAGCCAGGTGGGGCGTTACCTCACGGCGCGATCCCTCACCGAAAGCCGGATTGGCCTGCTGATGAACGGCCTGGTAAAAGTGCCCATGCAGTTCGCGATCCTGCTAATAGGCGCTTTGCTGCTAACGTATTACCTGGTAAACCCTTCTCCCATATTTTTCAACAGAACGGTCAGCACGGCCATAGTGGATCCTGCCGCCCGTTCGGTGCTGGAAGAAATGGAAGCGGACTACCAGCTAAGGGCAACCGAGCAGGCGCAAACTGTGAAAGCTTTTGCGGCGACGCCGGAGCGGGAGGACCTCGTGGCAAAAATCCGTGAGAACCAGGAATGGCTCGATGGCCAGCGCAAAGCTTACAAGGCCCGGCTTAAGGAAGCATTGCCCGCAGCCGATACCAACGATACCAATTATGTATTCCTGCATTTTGTGATAGACCATATGCCCCGCGGACTGGTGGGGCTGTTGATAGCAGTTATCTTTTTGGCCGCCTGGGGAAGCATTGCCGCAGCCCTGAATTCGCTCGCCTCTTCTACGGTGGTTGATATCCACCAGCAATATGCGCCGGCAGTGCCGGATGGCGAAGCATCTTACCGGCTGTCGAAATGGTACAGTTTTGGGTGGGGCATTTTTTGCATAGCAGTGGCCATGTTTGTCAACAATATGGGCAGCCTGATAGAAGCAGTGAACGTGCTGGGTTCCATATTTTACGGCGTATTACTGGGCATTTTCCTGGTTGCATTCTTTCTTCCAAAAGTAGGCGCCACCGCTGCGTTTTACAGCGCTGTCGTCACCCAGGCAGGTATTTTTGTGCTGTACTGGCAATCCAATATTGGGTTTTTGTGGCTCAATGTGGTAGGCGCCGGGATGCTGGTGATACTTTCTCTTCTATTTCATGCAACGCTTGCTTCGCGCAGCCTGTCAGGCAAGGCATGAGGATTGCAGGAAATTTCTTGTGGATAATGAGGCTACTGTGGGTATGCGCAGTTGGACTGTGTTCCTGCAGTAAGGACGGGAACGGGGAATTGTCCGGCCGCCTGCTCCTGGGTACCTGGGTGGATGTGGACCATACCGCAGATACCCTGATAATTACTCGCGATGAAAAGGGGATACTGTTGTTTGACAATTCCATGGCTTTCCGCACGCATCCCGATTCGGGGATTGTAAAAGACGGATACCGCTGGTACCTGCACCTGTATGAAGAAGGGCTTAAGACCGTGTCTTTTTCCAGCGGCATTTCTTATGGGGGAGAAGGAAATTTTTATCCCTTCCATTGGATTACGGAGGGACAGCAATTCGAGGTTGAATCGGGCTCCTGGCGGCCCTGGATCAGTTGCGTGGGATGCCGGCTCCGTTTCCAGAAAATAAGGTAATAGTGGACGGTTACATAGAGAAGAGGCCAGTCGTGAGACCGGCCTCTTTTTTTGCAATCAGGGGGTAGCCCTATTTAAGGCTGGCGATGAGTTTCTTATTCAGCGCAACGTAGTCGTCGTTTTTTGCGGCGGTAGCCAGCTCAATGGACTTATTGGCGGTTGCGATGGCATCCTGCTTTTTGCCCAGTTTGGCCAGGCAGTTCGCTTTCTGGTGGTAAACCCAGAAGGCGGTGGGGTTTTGTTCGATGGCTTTGTCGAACCAGCCCAGCGCTTTGTTCAGGTCTTTGCCGTTTTCCAGGTAATACATGGCAGAAGCGAAATAGGGACGATTGTCCTTGTTCATCAGGTCGTCGATCTGTTTGCTGATCTTTTCATCCACATTCGCTTTGATGGGAACAAACACCTCGGTTTTATCCCACAGGATCAGCAACTCCATGCTGTTGGGTTTTATGTTATCGAAAAGGATCGTGAAACTTTCGACGGAGAAGGGGAGTGATTCCGGTTTCGCCTGCACCCTTACCACATCCTGGTCGGGTTTGTAAGCGGCAGGGCTGGTAACATCGAGTTGTTTGGTAAGAATGACGGTCCATTCGTTTTCGTTGGGGACGGTGAGGAGGCCGTATTTGCCCGCGGGCACCGTTTTATCGCCAATGATCACATCCTCGCCGAAGGCAATGGTGGTGGCGCTGTTGGCGCCGGTACGCCATACTTTGCCATAAGGCACGAGGTCACCGAAGATCTTTCTTCCTTTGACAGCGGGACGGCTGTAGCTGAGTTCAACGGAGGAAAGGGCAAAATCCTGTTTGACGGTGGTGGTAGGGCTGGGGGCGGGCGTCTTAAGCATCTGGCCCCGGGCCGTGATCAGCATTCCGGCAGCAAAGCAGCAAAGCAGCAATTTTTTCATGTTGGCTCATTTTAGGCCACAAATGTAGCGCAGTGCACAACATCTAACGCATTAAAATGGAACGATCACGTAGACCAGCGGATGCCTGCCGGATAGTATTTTCCAGGCGGGACCTTCTTTGACGAGCCGCATGGCTTCGGCATCCAGCGTGGGATGCAGCGACTGGCGGATGCTGAGGTCGTAGCGTTTGTCCTTACTGTTTAGACGGAAAGAAACAACTACGTTTCCATGCACCTGCTGCAGGCTGTCGGGAACCCGGCGATTTTGTTCCAGGTAACGATTGTAGGCGTCCCATCCCGCCAGGGGTATGGCCTGCTGGGCGCTGACCGAAAGTTTTTTCCATTCGTCGTCCGTATTTTCCCTGGCTTTTGTGTTACTGTCTGTTTTATTGCCGGGGCTCGTCTTTTTTTTGGCGCCGTATCCCTTTACCACCACGTCGTTAAGTGTTCCCTCCGATGGTTTGAGGAGCAGCGCGATCTCCTGGTTGCGGATGTTCTCCGACAGCGACAGGGGCCGGAGTTCTTTGTCGTAGCCGAATGAACTTACCACCAGCGTTCCGATGGTATCGTCGGATTCAGGGAGGTCCAGCTGGAAGCGGCCATTGGTATCCGTTAGTGTCTGCACACCCGCCAGTTTTCCCTGGAGCAACTGGACCACGGCGCCTTTTACAGGCTCGGCCTTTTCATTTCTTACGGTGCCCCTGATCTTTATTTCTTCTACCTGCTCCGGTTTTGGTACAGCGTTTACGGGTGGTAGTGAGGTGACGGCAACCGGCTCCTGGCGCGCTGCTTCGCCGGAACGTACGGCGGCGGTTTCCGGCCGTGCCTCCGCGTCTTGTTTTGCGGATGGCGGAACAGGTTTTGCGACAGGCTTTGTTGCCGGTTGGTTGCCGGAGGGCGCGTTTGCAGGCGCGGCTGCTTCATCGGCGGATGGTTTTTCCGGCGATGGTTTTTCGGAGGCTGCAACCGGGGAGTCGGCGGGTTGGGACAGTTCCGGGCTTTCTTTCCCGACCGTTTCTTTTTGAGTCGTATCTGTTTTTCCCGCCAGTTCTTTGTTGCGGCCATCGGGCCATAGCCATAAGAAGCCTGCGGCCAGCACCAGCAGTGCGGCAATAGCGGCGGCGGCGGTCCAACTGCTTCTCCGGAGCACCGGTATTACAGTGGCAGGTTTTTTGGTGGCCGGCGCTTTTGCCGGGCTGGCTGCCACAGGCCGTGTTTCGCTGCCTACTCTCGCCGCCAGTTTTTCCTGCAGTGCATCCAGGTCGGTGGCAGAAGCGCCGGGCGCCTGGCGCTGGTAATAGCGGTATCCTTCCAGCGCTTCCGCGAAGAAAGGATCTTCCAATGCCGCTTTCTCCATGGCATGCATCTGGGCGGGCAATAGTTCGCCCTTCCAATACCGGATCATATCGGCGGCGCTGAAAGGCATACTATGGTCAAACTGTTTTGCCATCCATTGTCTTTTCCATGCAGATCTTCAGGTTTCGCCTGCCGTTCTGGATCAGGCTGCGCACCCGGTTCCAGTCGATGCCCGTCAGTTCTGCTATTTCGTTATAGGAGCGTTGCTCCAGGTAAAAAAGTTTCACTGTTTTTTGTTGTTCGGTATGCAGGCTGTCGATGCATTTTTCCAGCAGCACCAGCTCCGTCTCTTTCTGGATGCTGCCATTCAGATGCGCCGGCGCCTCCGATTGCATAAATTCTTCCGGTAAGGCTACCACCTTTCCTTTGGGCTGGCTGCGCAGCGACATGAGGCAATGGTTCCTGGCCACGCTGTAAAGCCAGCTCTTAAAATGGGTCACTTCATGCCGGCGCAGTTTGGTGATCAGCTCTTCAAAGATCTGCATCACCGCGTCACGGGCGGCTTCGGGGTCTTCCAGGTACCTGAGGCAAAGACCATACACCAGGTCCATATAACGCTGGTACAGGCTGCCCAGTATTTCCAGGTTGCCTCCTTCATAATACAAAGCCACCAATTCCTGGTCGCTGCTGCCTGGGTCTGGTATGGAATGTAAAAATGCCAAAGTTGTTCCGGCAATTTATGTAAAAATAAAAAGGGAGGCATCTATTCGAAAACGATTCATATGTCAGTCCGTAAAAACTCCCTGGGCCTTTTCGCCCTATTGGTTACCTGTGTTGGAGGGCTTGCGCTTTCGGGCCCTGCCCAAAACTGGTTCTCCTCAAATGCAATGCACCAGCAAACATTTATCCGTACCATAACCGGTATTGTGAAAGATGCCGGCAGCCGGCAGCCACTCTCCGGCGTAGTGGTGACGGAAAAGGGCACACAGCATGCCGCCGTAACCGGGCAGGATGGCCGTTTCAGTTTGCAGGTGGACGGCAGGAAAGTACAACTCTTTACCAGTTATGTAGGATATGAGTCTGCCACTACATCTGTCGCCGCAGCCGACAGCAGCGTGGAGATCCTGTTGCATGTAACAAAGGAGCGACTGGAAGAGGTGGTGGTAAAGGGCTATAGCACGCAGAAAAGAAAATCGGTCACTGCTTCCGTCGCAAGCAGTGACCGTGTTTATGACATGGTGATGGAGCAACCCGTTGCCGAGCCCCTGCTGGGCAGGGTGGCCGGCGTGCAGGTACAGAAGCGGCGAACCCGCAAAGGGGATAAAGGGGCTGCCCTGGAAACAGAGTATAACAGAGAGGGATATGCGCCCATGACCGAAAACGCATTCCAGGAAGCCAGCCAGCATCCGCTCTCCACTTTTTCCATCGATGTGGATGCCGCTTCCTACAGCAATTTGCGGCGTTATATCCGCGGTGGGAACCTGCCGCCCGCCGGCCTGGTACGTTCGGAAGAACTGATCAATTATTTTGACTACGAATATGAAGGTCCGGCTGATGATGCGCCTTTTGCTGTGCATACCCAATACATGAGTTGCCCCTGGAACCCGGTACACCGCCTCGTTTCTATTGGCTTGCAGGGAAGAAAAGTGCCAACAGAAAAACTGCCGGCCAGCAACCTGGTATTCCTGATCGATGTATCGGGCTCCATGATGGACGAAAACAAACTGCCGCTGGTGAAAGCAAGCCTGCGGCTGCTCACCGACCAGCTCAGGGAGCAGGACAGGGTAGCGCTGGTGGTATATGCCGGCAGTGCGGGACTGGTATTGCCTTCTACCAGCGGAATGGAGAAAGAAAAAATAAAAGCAGCCATCGATGCACTCGAAGCAGGTGGCTCCACCGCCGGCGGTGAGGGCATTCGCCTGGCCTATGAAACGGCTAAAGAACAGTTTCGCAAAAACGGAAATAATCGCGTGATCCTTTGCACCGACGGCGATTTCAACGTGGGTGAAAGCAGTGATGCGGCGATGGAAAAACTCATAGAGCAGGAAAGGGAATCCGGCGTGTTCCTTACCGTGCTGGGTTATGGCATGGGCAATTACCAGGATGCCAAGATGCAGGTGCTGGCGCAGAAAGGCAATGGCAACCATGCCTATATCGATGGGATGGCGGAAGCCAAAAAAGTACTGGTGCAGGAATTCGGCGGCACCCTCTTTACCATTGCCAAGGACGTGAAGCTGCAACTGGAATTCAATCCCGTATTTGTGCAGGCTTACCGGCTCATTGGTTATGAATCGCGCCTGCTGGCGAAAGAGGATTTCAACAACGATAAAAAAGATGCGGGCGATATGGGAAGCGGCCATACGGTCACCGCGCTGTACGAGATCATCCCGGCAGGTGTGGCAAACCCTTTCCGCGACAGTGTGGACGCGCTGAAATACCAGTCGCTGCCTGCGAAGGAGCCTACAGTAAAATCCGGTGCCGGAAATAACGCAGAACTGCTCACTGTTAAGCTGCGTTACAAACAACCCGACGGCCATACCAGCCGCCTGCTGTCGCATATCCTGTGGCAGAGAGATTATGTGGCATTTGCACAGGCTTCTGAAAACGCCCGCTTTGCCGCTGCAGTGGCCGAATGGGGCATGCTGCTCAACGGCTCCGCATTCAGGCAGGAATCTTCCTACGAGCAGGTGCTTACCATTGCCAGCAATGCAAAGGGAACAGACAGGCAGGGCTATCGCAGGGAATTCATCGAGCTGGTACAAAAAGCCAAACAGCTCCAGGATGGCCGCGCCGCGCGCGATTCAGACCACTAGGCTTTTGAAAGGATTATAATTCTCTATTGGAATCCCGGGTGGAATTCATGCAGGGTTTTGCGCAGGAATTCGCGGTCGAGGTGCGTATAGATCTCTGTAGTGGTGATGGACTCGTGTCCCAGCATTTCCTGCACGGCGCGGAGATCGGCGCCGTTTTCCACCAGGTGGGTAGCAAAGGAATGACGAAATGTGTGCGGGCTGATGTTTTTGGTGATGCCTGCTTTAGCCGCAAGGTCTTTGATCAGCAGGAAGATCATCACCCGCGTAAGGGGCGCGCCGCGGCGGTTGAGGAAAAGAAAATCTTCCGCGCCCGGGCGAATGGGTTGGTGCGCTCTTTTAAACTTCCGGTACAGTTCAATTTGCTGAACGGCGCCCTGTCCTACAGGCACCAGTCTTTCTTTGCTGCCCTTTCCCAATACCCTGATGAAGCCGCTTTCGAGGTAGAGGTTGGAGATGCGCAGGTCTACCAGTTCGCTCACGCGCAAGCCGCAACTGTACATGGTTTCAAGGATGGCTTTGTTGCGTTCGCCTTCGGGTTTGCTGCGGTCTATGGCAGCAATGATGGCTTCTATTTCCTCAAAGCTCAGGGTGTCGGGAAGGGCTCTTTTCAGCTTGGGCGCTTCTAGCAGAGCGGTGGGGTCGGCCCGGCAGATCTGCTCCAGCACGCAGTAGGTATAAAAACTCCGGAGACCCGACAGGATGCGGGCCTGCGACCGGTCGGTCATGCCCAGCTTTGCAATCCAGCGCAGGAACTGCTGCAGGTCTTCCATCTGCACGCCATCGGGAGACAACTCCGTGCCGCGCAGCGACAGGAACTGGGTAAGCTTATCCAGGTCGCGCAGGTAGGCTTCCACAGAATTCCCGGCCAGGGATTTTTCCAGGCGGAGCCATGCTTTAAACCCTTTTTTATAGATCGTCCACATTTTTTCCCGGTCTTCTACAGGCAGCAATTTAAAACAATGAAACCTTTATATTGCGGTCAAATCAATACCAGCAGCAAGCATGAGCGAATCGATCCCCAACCGTACCATTAACCTGCGGCGCTTTAAGAAGCAGGTGGAGGGCAACAAGAGAAAGTTGCGGCGCTTTCTCACCAAACTGGAAAATACAAAGCCGCGTGGTATTGACCGGCTGACGCCTGCCGTCAGCGCAGAAGTATGGGCCGAAGTGGATTGCCTCACCTGCGCCAACTGCTGCAAAAAAATGACGCCCACCTTTACCAAAAAAGACATCACCCGCATTGCGGCACACCTGGATATGAGCGAGGCTGCGTTCCGCGAAAAATGGCTGGTATATGATAAGAAGGACAAGGACTGGCTGAATGTGCAGCGCCCCTGCCAGTTCCTCGACCTGAAGACAAATATGTGTTCCATTTATGAAGTGCGTCCGGCCGACTGCGCCGGCTTTCCCCATCTTACCAAAAAAAGAATGGTGGATTATGCGCATGTGCACAAACAGAACATCGAGTATTGCCCGGCTACCTATAAAATGGTGGAAAAAATGAAGGCGCTGCTGGATGCCTGATCAGCTCAGGTCTTCCAGGAAATCGATAACAGGCGGCTCCCCGTATTGGATGGCGAGGACATCGAACTGGATGCGGCGCCATTGCGGTTGCGTTTCGAGGTAGGCGCTGGCTGCTGATTGCAGGTGCACCAGTTTGCGACGGTCCACCTGCGCTTCGGGGTAACCGAAATTGTTTTGCCGCCGCGTTTTCACTTCCACAAAATGCAGGATATTTTCTTTACAGGCAATGATGTCTATTTCCCTGCGATGCGCTCTCCAGTTGGTTTCCAGGATGGTGAACCCGCGAAGGCGCAACCATTCGCGGGCCATTCTTTCTCCCTTATTGCCCAATCCTTTCCGGTCCATGTCAAGGTTTGACGTATTTTCGAATCTTCTATGCAACAACAAAATAAAGTGTTTGCACTGGAGGGAAAAGTGCAGCACTACCAATGGGGTGGTTTCACCTATATCCCACGGTTGTTATCACGGGAAAATCCTTCCGGTCAGCCTTTTGCAGAATACTGGCTCGGCGCCCACGCGCAGGCGCCGGCTACCATCATCGGCGGTACCGATCTCCATCGTCTTTTGCAGGAAGAGCCCTTTCTGCTGGGAAAAAAAGTGCAGGCCGGATTCGGGCGCCTGCCCTATCTCCTGAAAGTGCTTGATGTAAAAGATATGCTCAGCATCCAGGTGCATCCCACGCGGGAAGATGCGATCAGGGGCTTCACTGCTGAAAATGCGGCCGGGGTTGCTTTGCAGGCCGCCAACCGGAATTATAAGGACGATAACCACAAGCCCGAGCTCATGGCGGCCCTGGGCGATTTTTACCTGCTCCACGGTTTTCGCGCGCCAGCCTCTATGACTGCCATCCTGGAAGAAGTGCCGGAGCTGCGTTTCCTGCTGCCGGTTTTTGGAGAAGCCGACTATCGTACCCTATACAAGACCGTTATGGAGATGCCGGACGCAGAAGTAATCGGTCACCTGCAGCCCCTGCTCCACAGGATCATACCGCTGTACCAGGCCGGCGCGCTGTCAAAAACGCATCCCGATTTCTGGGCGGCGCGGGCAGCCCTCACCTTTAACCGTCCCGGCAGCATCGACCGCGGCATATTCAGCGTATACCTCCTCAACCTGGTGCAGATGAAAGAGGGGCAGGCCATTTTCCAGGATGCGGGCATCCTGCACGCCTACCTGGAAGGACAGAACGTGGAGATCATGGCCAACTCCGACAATGTGCTGCGCGGCGGCCTTACACCCAAACACATCGATGTGCCCGAACTGATGAAACACGTGCGGTTTGAACCGGTTATCCCCTATGTGCAGGAACCCGAGCCGCTGAACCGGAGCGAGTCGGCCTATCTGACACCGGCCGGCGATTTCGAGTTGCATAGGATCCGCCTGCAGGGGGACGATTACAGCCTCACTGCCAGCACAGTAGATATATTACTGGTGATGGAAGGAAGCGTGGTGGCAACCGAAGCGGGTCAACCGGGTATAGAACTGCAGCGGGGCGACAGCCTGCTACTGCTCGATGGCGCCGAACTGAACCTGGCTTCCGATGGCGCCGCCGAATTGTACCGGGCCACCGTACCGGGGCTGGGTTGATTCCAACCGGCTGCCTTTCGGGCAATTTTATTATTTTTGACATTCATTAGCGTTACATGAAAAACAATCGTTCCTTATTGATCAGCCTGCTCCTCCTGGTGGTAGTGGCGGCACTTTATCGCATCATCCCCAATCGTCCCTTTGGTTTTGCCCCGCATATTGCCATGGCGCTGTTCGGCGGTGCTGTAATAAAAGATCGCAAATGGGCTTTTGCGCTTCCTATCTTCTCCATGTTCCTCAGCGACTGCCTGTACGAAGTATTGTACCGTAACGGCCTCAGCGATATTCGCGGTTTCTATGAAGGGCAGATCACCAACTATATTCTTTTTGCCGGCATCACCCTGATCGGTTTTGCGATCAAACAGGTGCGCGTACTTCCGGTGCTTGTTGCTTCCATTGTGGCGCCTATCGCTTATTTCCTGGTATCGAACTTTGCGGTTTGGGCAGCGGGTGGAGGATTTGCGCGGCCCAAAACCCTGGAAGGTCTTATGATGACCTATGCCGATGGTATTCCCTTCCTGCGCGGAAGCATTGCGGCAACCATTGTGTTCTCCACATTGCTTTTTGGCGGATACTATCTCCTGAAAAAAAGGGAAGGAAGCCAGATCACGGCACAGGCATAATAAAGGCAGGCTTCGACAGGAACATCTCACTAAAAATGTTCATCGCGGTAGGGCACTTCCGGCGCCCTTGAGTGCCGGTTCAGCAGGAAATCATTTTTCCAGGCAAAAACGGCTGCAGCAAGGGTCAGGAAACAAAGAATGCTGAGGCCTTCCGCAATGGAATATTCTTCCGCCACCAGGCCTATGAGCGAAGGTCCTGCCAGGAAGCCGATCAGCCCGCCGCTGGCCACAGCAGATATGCCGGTAACGGGACTCACACCCGGCACACGGGTGGCTGCGCTGAAAAGAATGGGCACCACGCAACAGAAGCCCAGGCCTATCAATGTAAAGCCAAGAATGGCCGTGCCGATTTGCGAAAAAGCAATGGCTATGGTAAAGCCGAGGCAGGCGATAAGGCAGCCTGCAATCACCATGGTTTTGCTGCCCACGCGCGGGATCCAGGCATCCCCGTTCAGCCGCCCGATTGCCATGGCGATGGAGAAACCGGCGAATCCAAGTCCCGCTACAGCCTTACTGCCCTGTAAGGATTCTTTCAGGTAGAGGGCGCTCCAGTCGGCCACACAACCCTCACCCATAAACGAAACGAAGCAGATAAAAGCAAGCCCTATTACACTGCCCGACGGCAGGCGGAAAGAAGTGTCGGAGGGAATTTTTTCACTGTACAGCAACAGGTTTTTTTTCTGCAGCAGTAATAAGCCCATCAAACAAAGAGCCACCCCGGTTATTTGCCAGTAAGCGTTGAGGTGAATGCTGTAGAATACGGCGGCAAGGCCCGCGCTGACGCCACCGCCCAGGCTGTACATGCCATGGCTGGTGCTCATGATGCGGCGGTTATAGGTTCTTTCCACGAGGTCCACCACAGAATTGGTGGATACGCCGTTGAGAAAACCGATCAGTCCGTTGAAGAACAGGGCCAGCCACAACATGACGGGGCTGGCCGCCATTACCTGCGCAATAAACACGAGGCAATAAGCGAGATGGCCGCCCAGCATCCATTTGCCCGCGGGAACTTTTTTGAATACAAAGGGCGCCACCATCACCCCCGTTAATGCGCCTACCGGCGCCAGCAGCAGCGACAACCCCAGGCTGGCGTCCGACAATCCAAGGCGTGTCTTGATCTGCGGGATGGCTGCCACCCATATGCCGAGCAGCAGGCTGCCGACGGCAAAGAGGAACCCTACCGTGCGGCTGGGCCGGTGCCTGAAATATTCAATGGTATTGCCTAACATAACTGGTCAGAGTAACCTGCTCAGCACCATGCGGTGCCTGCAGAGAATACCGTTTTCAATGATGGGCTCCGGATACTGTTCTGTAAAATAATTCCAGTGTACATCAGTAAGTTCAAAACCAAACTGCTGGTACAGTTTCAGTTGATCAACAGATGCGTTCGACGTGCACACCTGCAGCACGGTATAGCCCAGGCGGCTGGCACGGCTGCAGGCTTCGGTGAGCAACTGGCGGGCGATGCCACGGCGCCTGAAAGCCGGCGCCACGGCGACATTGCGCACTTCTGCCTTTTCTTTGGTTTCGGGGCTCATGGCCAGTATCCCTACGATCTCACCCTGGTAGCGCGCTGCCAGCAAGATGCAATAAGGAATATAGGACAGCACCATCTCCTGGTTGGGATCTGCCATCAGGAGCAGTTCCAGGGGAATGTTCGCATCATCGGGAAGCTGTTCGATACGGATGGTGTCGGCGGTGATGGTTTTGCCCATGTATCAAATATCCGATAAATTTTCAAAGCCTGTATCTGCCAGCAGGTTGCCGCCGTCGGCAGCTTCCGTAGCCAGTTTATCGCATCGGTTGTTGTTGGGATTATTCGCATGGCCCTTCACCCACACGAAGCGGATACGGTGGTGCCGCGACAGCTTATAATACCTCGTCCACAAATCGCTGTTCTTTTTACCGCCGCTGAAACCCGTAGCGATCCATTTGTCGAGCCATTTCTGTTCCACTGCTTTCACTACATATTGGCTGTCGCTGTAGATGGTGATGTTCAGTCCGGTTTTGGTAAGCGCTTCCAGTGCCGCAATAACAGCCATCAGTTCCATGCGGTTGTTGGTGGTGTGGCGGTAACCCTGCGAGAGTTCTTTTTCGCGGTTGCCCCAGCGCAGGATAACGCCGTAGCCACCCGGACCGGGATTGCCCCTGCTCGCTCCATCGGTATATATAACGAGTTCCTGCGCTGCACTCATAGGGTGATGGTTCCTTTTAGATAAGTGACGGCATTGCCCGTCATCAGTACGCGGTCTGCTTCCAGGCTGCAGTGAAGAATGCCGCCGCGGGCAGAAAGCTGCCTGGCTTCCAGCCTGGTTTTGTTCAACTGGCCGGCCCAGAAAGGAACCATCAGGGTATGGGCCGATCCCGTAACGGGGTCTTCGTTGATGCCGCTGGCGGGATAAAAGCAACGCGATACGAAGTCGGCCTCCTCGCCGCGGGCGGTGCAGATCACACCGCGGGCCGGCACTTTGGCCAGGGTGCCGAAATCGGGGCGCAGGGCGCGAACGGCCGCTTCGCTTTCTAACAGTACCATATAGTCGAAGCTCGACTTAAATACCTGTCCGCCACTGACGCCGAGCCCGGCGAAAAGATCGGCGGGCGGCTCTGTGGGAACCGGCTCGCTGGCAGGAAAATCAAGCGTGATGCCGTTTTCGCTGCGGGTTACTTTCAGGGGGCCGCTCAGGCTTTCAAACAATATGGTGTTGGACATATAGCCCAGCTCGGTAAAAAGAATATGGGCGCTGGCCAGGGTGGCATGGCCACAAAGTTTCACTTCCACGGTGGGCGTGAACCAGCGGATGCGGAAACCGTTTCCTTCCGGTACAAAAAATACCGTTTCGGAGAGATTGTTCTCCATGGCAATTTCCTGCATGCGGGTATCCGGCAGCCAGTTTTCGAGCGGCACCACGGCGGCCGGGTTGCCACCGAAAAGGCGGCTGGTAAAAGCGTCTGCGATATAGATGGGTAAGTTCATGAACTGTTTGTTTAGACCTGGAATACGCCTGTTTGCAAGGGATTCGGTTGTGCCTGTTGGTTAGCTGCACGCAGGCATTCGCTGATGGTGTCCCTGGTAGCTGCAGGATCGATGAGAGCGTCCACCCAAAGCCGGGCGGCGGCATAATAGGGGCTGGCCTGCGTTTCATAACGGCCACGGATATCCGCCAGAAGCTTGTTCTCTTCTTCGGGACTGATTTCCTGCCCTTTTGCCTTCAGCGCCGCCACCTGAATCTGCAACAGGGTCTTTGCCGCCTGGTCGCCGCCCATCACGGCAATCTTTGCCGTAGGCCAGGCAAAAATGAAGCGGGGATCGTAGGCTTTGCCGCACATGGCATAATTGCCCGCGCCATAGGAGTTGCCGGTGATGATGGTGATCTTGGGCACCACGGAATTGGCCACGGCGTTCACCATTTTAGCGCCGTCTTTAATGATGCCGGCATGTTCGCTGCGGCTGCCTACCATGAAGCCGGTCACATCCTGCAAAAACACCAGCGGAATTTTTTTCTGGTTGCAGTTGAGGATAAAACGGGCGGCCTTATCGGCGCTGTCGTTGTAGATAACGCCGCCCAGTTGCATTTCGCCTTTTTTGCTTTTCACCACCAGGCGCTGGTTGGCCACAATGCCCACGGACCATCCGTCAATTCTCGCATACCCACACACGATGGTTTTGCCATAAGCGGCTTTGAACTCGTCAAAAGCCGAATCGTCGGTTAGGCAGGCGATCAGTTCCCTTACGTCGTAGGGTTTTGCATTTCCTTCGGGGAAAACTGTATAAATGGTTTCTGCCGGCAGGCGGGGCGGGAGAGGAGCGATGCGGTCAAAACCCGCTGTGGGCGCATGCCCCAGGCGGCTGATGATTCTTTTCACCTGGTCGAGGCAGGCCTCTTCCGTTGCGAACTGGTAATCGGCAATACCGCTGATGGCATTGTGCGTGGTGGCGCCGCCGAGGGTTTCTGCATCCACTTCTTCACCGATGGCCGCTTTTACGAGGTAGGGTCCCGCCAGGAAGATGGAGCCATTGCCTTCCACCATCAGGGTTTCGTCGCTCATGATGGGAAGATAGGCGCCTCCCGCCACGCAGGGGCCCATCACGGCGGCGATCTGGGTAATGCCCATGGCGCTCATCTTCGCGTTGTTGCGGAAGATGCGGCCAAAGTGTTCCTTATCAGGGAAGATCTCATCCTGCAGGGGCAGAAAAACGCCGGCGCTGTCCACCAGATAAATGACCGGCAGGCGGTTTTCCATGGCGATCTCCTGCAGGCGCAGGTTTTTTTTACCGGTGATGGGGAACCAGGCGCCTGCTTTTACAGTAGCGTCGTTGGCCAGGATCACGCACTGCCGCCCGCTCACCGTGCCGATGCCGGCCACCGTGCCGCCTGCGGGACAACCTCCTTCCGCAGCATACATGCCATAGCCGGCAAAGGCGCCGATCTCCAGGAACTGGCCGGGATCGTCGAGCAGGTAGCGGATGCGTTCGCGTGCGGTGAGTTTTTTCTTTTCGTGCTGTTTCTCGATGGCTTTTTTGCCACCGCCCAGGAAGATGGTGCCGAGCCGTCCCTGCATATCGCTGAGGGACAGCCGCATGGCGTCTTCGTTGCGGTTCTTTTCCAGGTTCATACGGCAACTTAATGGCTGCAAAATAAGGCTATTGGGCGATTGCCCCGAACATTCTATTATTGCGGTACGTTTTACCTCGAACCAACCAGCCATGCGCCGATTGAATTCCCGTGCCGGATGGATATTGCTGCTCCTGGCGGTAATACTGATCCGCCTCTTTGCCGCTTTTCCTGCCGCAGTTGAAAAATATTATTCAACCGGCGCCTATCCTTTTATCTCCCGCGCACAACGCTGGCTTTTCGGCTGGCTCCCATTCAGCGTGGGCGATATCCTCTACGTGGTGGTGGGCTTCTGGCTGATCCATACCCTTTACAGGGGCGGCCGGGCATTGTGGAGAAAGCAGGTGAACGGACAATGGATACTTCGGTCAGGCCTCCGCGTTATGCGGGCCTGGCTCTGGATCTATATCATCTTCAATCTCTTCTGGGGACTCAACTACAACCGCCTCGGCATCGCCCACCAGGCAAAGCTGGAATTGAAGCCCTATACCACGACGGAGCTCGACAGCCTCACCGTTAAAATGGTGGAAGAGATGAACCACTACCAACCGCTTTCGGAAGCGGAGCGCGCCTCCCTTAAACGTAAAAAATATCTTTTCCGGAACGCCTTTGAATCTTACCGTGCACCTGACGGCGAAGGTGTTTTTCTGCGCTATGGCGGTCGTTCCGTGAAACCATCGCTGTTTAGTTATTTGGGGAATTACCTGGGCTTCACGGGTTATTACAATCCCTTTACGGGCGAGGCCCAGGTGAATACAACGGTGCCGGTTTTTGTACAGCCCTTCACCACCTGTCATGAAATTGGCCACCAGATGGGTTATGCGAAAGAGAACGAAGCAAATTTTGCCGGCTACCTCACCGCGTCCCAGTCGGCCAATGCCGCTTTCCGTTACAGTGCAGCCTTCGATCTTTACCTCTACGCGATATCGGATCTCTACCGGCGCGATTCGGTAAGGGCGCAGGCGGTGGCGGCGCAACTGAGCCCGGCGGTGAAAAAAGACATCATCGACCTGCGGGCATTCAACCTGCGGCACCAGGGTTACCTGGAGCCGGCCATCCGTTTGTTATATGCCCAATACCTTCGGGCCAACCAGCAACCTGGTGGCATGATGAGCTACAACCAGGTAGTGGGAATGGTAATTGCGCTGGAAAGAAAAAGAAAACAGCAATAACTCAGAAACTGTTCTTCCACATCATGGACTCGATGGGTTTGTCGGGCTGCCCGCTGTATTTGGCGTTCTTTTTCTGGTTGTACTTTGTTTCGATCTCGCCTTCCACGGGAAAATAGATGAGCTGGCCAACAGGCATGCCCCTGTACACTTTTACTGGTTGCTTCACGGAAATCTCGAGGGTCCAGTTGCCGCAAAAACCGACATCGCCCTTGCCCGCCGTGGCATGGATATCGATCCCCAAACGGCCCGTGCTGCTTTTCCCTTCCAGGAAGGGAACATGGGCATGGGTTTCCGTATACTCCAGGGTTGCACCCAGGTAAAAAATATGCGGGTAAAGCACAAACCCTTCTTCCGGGATCTCGAAATACTCTATCTGGTTGTGTTTGCGCGCATCCAGGATGTGTTCTTTATAAGTGGCCAGCCATTTTCCGAGCCGTACGTCGTAGGAATTACTGCCCAGGCTTTCGCGGTTAAAAGGTTCGATCAGGATGGTGCCTTTTTCCATTTCTTCCAGTATCCTTTTATCAGACAGAATCATGTGCTTGGCTTCGTTTATATTTGGTGAACGGTGTGCCTCCGGGCACGCGCTGCAATGTTACCAGCAAAATCGCAACCTTGGCCTTATTTTATCAACATAATATCAACCAGCATACCCGGCTGGCTGTTTGGCGGATTGAAGAACCCGAGGATTTTTTCCTGGAAGAAGTACCCCTGAAACAGGACGTAACCCATCCCTACAAGCGCCTGCAGCACCTGGCCGGCAGATACCTGCTGCGGGTATTGTTTCCCGATTTCCCGCTGGAAGAAATTCAGGTTGCCGATACCAAAAAGCCCTTTCTCCCGGGTGAGCATTATCATTTTTCCATATCGCACAGTGGAAATTTTGCGGCTGCCATCGCCAGCAGCATTTCGCGGGTGGGCATCGATATTGAACTGATCACGCCGCGTATTGAAAGGATCTCCGCGAAATTCCTGGCCGAAGGAGAAAAAGAATTCCTGCGCAACTGGGAATTGTTCGACCAGCTCCGCCTGGAACTGACCACGGTTATCTGGAGTGCGAAGGAAGCGCTTTTCAAATGGTATGGCGCCGGGAAAGTTGATTTCAGGGAACACATGCAGCTCAACGGCAGGCCCAGCCTGAATCCTACGGAATGGATGCGCCTGCCTTATTTCTTTGGCAAGGAAGGGGGCTGGAACCTGGAAGTGCAGGCCCGCATCTTCAGCCCGCTGGTACTGGCCTACGTGGTTACCTGAGCCGCTTCCCTCAATTCATTCAGGTAAAAGGGTATTTTGCCGGATTCTTTTCTTCACTGCGCGGCTTATTTGCTAGCTTTATTATATAAAACAAAACAGTAACATGAACAAGCACCTAAAAGCCCTGTTCCTGGCCGTATTCAGCCTGACAATTGGCGCCGTACAGGCCCAGCGCATCAACCTGGCCGAAGGGGATCTGAAGGTCCTGGCCAATGAAAAAGAGATCAATCTCGAATTTGACTATTCCAATATGCGGGTGGGAAAAATGTCGGAAGAAGAATACGTGAAGAAAAAGCAGACCGACTACAACAAGAAGGAAGCAGGCAAGGGCGACAATTGGGTAAAAGCCTGGCAGGACGACCGGCAAACCCGCTTTGAGCCTATGTTTATACAGAACTTCAATACTTTCAGCGGCATGACCGGAGGCCCGTTGGCTTCTGCCAAATACACCATTATTGTGCATACCACTTTCACTGAGCCCGGTTTCAATATCGTAGCCTACCGGAAGAATGCGGAGATCAACCTCGAAGCGTTGGTAGTGGAAACAGCCAATAAGTCGAAAGTCCTTGCCAAGATCACCATCGATAAAAGTCCCGGTGGCGCCTGGTTCGACAACGATTTCGACAACGGCCAGCGGATCATGGAAGCGTATAAGGTTGCCGGCATGAGCCTGGGCGGATTCGTTAAATCAAGATCGCATTGATAATCCCTTTGGGGACTAAGGAGCCACCGCCAGCCGGTGGCTTTTTTGTTAACCGGCGGCGAAGATGCCCGCCGGGAATGGGCCTCACCGGCGGAAAGGAGCCAAAAATCGAAGCTGCCGGGCAATTGATCGAAGACATTCGTTGTGCGCCGCCGGGTGTTGCATCTTTGTATCAGAAAGCCGCTTATCCTACTGAAAGCCAAGATCCAAACCGAAGAAAATCCCGATCCGATTCCCTTGAAATGCATGTCCAGATCCATTGAAACCATCCATCCATCCATCATCCTTTGAACGAAACAGCAGATACTCTACAACCATCCTTTGAAAGCCAGGGTTGAGTTTCGTATCGCAAAACATTGAAAGGTCGCCTCGTGCGGCCTTTTTGTTTTTCTGTATTTAAACGGATTCGGCAACAGGCATTTTCAGCAATAGGTCTTCACAAGCGCTTCCCATTCTTCGCGCAGGCTGGTGTTGGGAACGGGCTGGCCGGCTTTGGCATACCAGTATTCCGCGTTCCACTGGTCGCCTTCTTCGCGGTGCAGGTAGGCGTGGATATGCGCCGCTTTTTTATCGGGCAGGTCCTGTATGAGTTGATGGGCTTTTTCCCAATGCCCGGTACCCGCATGCCAGATCGCCTGCTGGTATACATCAAGCCCTTCCGGCATTTGGAGTGCTTCGGTACTGGCGATAAATGCTGATGGCTTCATCCTTTTTATTTTACCAATTATCGAAAGTTTTCGTCCGGTGAACGAATGAATTTGAGGCACCGGAAATGATTTTACAAATTTGTATCAGCAAACGAAGAAATCCAATCCCTTTGAAATCGCAGTCCAAATCCGGGTCCAGAACAGAAACACGATGAATCAGCAGTCCTTATCGAAACAGCAGGTATGAAATGATCCAATCCCTGGAAAACCAGTAATCGTCCCGGAAAAAAATTGGTCCCGCCTTGTGCGGGACTTTTTCATGCTACCCCGTCGCCTGGCTGCGACGCTTCTCTTGCTCACGGTTCTTTGCCGGTATTCATCGCCTGCTTAAGGCTCCTCGCTGTCGTCGTTTTCATTTTCGAGCAGGGGCATGCTGATCACATCGCTGCCGGCGATCCCTTCAATGCTTCCCCGCACGTGCGCCGCGTTGAGCAATACTTTTTCCAGTTGTTTTTCCCGGGCCTTCCAGAGCTTCTCCATGGCGTCCCTTTCGCGCTGGATGGAGAGCTTCATGCTCATGAACCCTTCGCGTATCGCTTTCCACTGTTCGCTGAATTCGTTGCTGGTAAGATAGTCGTAGAGCATGTTCATTTTATCGCCCTTGTTCTCCTGGCTGCGACTGGCGTTGAAGACGCGGAGGATGCCGTCGCGCAGCACGGTGACCAGGGCCTTCACTTCGTGGAAGGGGCAGATCCAAAGCCCTTCCTTCTGCCCGAACTGCGGCATGTCGTCGGGCAGCACCTGCGTTACCAGCACGGCAATATCCACGCCCTGGCTGCGCATATCAGCTTTTAGTTTTTCAATCCAGTCGCGCGAAAAATTTTTGGCCCGCTTGCTTTCAAAAATGATGCGGCCGCATTCCTGGCCGAACTGGTTGCGGACGGTAAGAATGCAGTCGGCCCCGCGCACGCCCTTGCCCACTTCTGTTACCAGGTCGAAGGGGAAGCTGTTGCGCAGCAGTTCTTCCAGCACCAGTTCCTGCACCTCGCCCTGCAGTTGCATGCTTCCCTGTTCGGCGCGGCGTTTCATTTCTTCCGCCAGCTTTTTCTGGTCCTCCAGTTGTTTTTCCAGTTCGCGCAGGCGCAATTGGAATTCGTTTTCGCGTGCAGCCATTTTCTGTTCCTCCAGTTTGCGCAGTTCTTCGGAAAGTTTGCTGCGTTCGGCCTGGAGCTTTTTCTGAAGCTCGATGTCCAGTTCTGCTTCCCGGTTCTTCAGTTCCTGTTCCAGGCGCAGGTAGTCCAGCTCTTTCTGCCGGGCGAGCTTCAGTTTTTCCTCGTTGTCGCGGTTGGCCTGGGTAAGCAGTTGCAGGCGGTTTTCGAAATCGGCCTGGGTGCTGCGCCGGATGCTTTCCTCCAGTTGCTGGTTCTGCTTTTTCAGCTCTGCCTGCAACTGCACCTGGAACTGCTCCTCCTTGCGGCGGATTTCGTCCTCCTTGTTCTTTTTATAATCGATCATCTGCTGGCGCAGTTCCTGCTTCTCCTTTTCGATGGCTTCTTTCAGCTCATCGTTCAGCGCTTCTTCCAGCGGGAATTCATGGCCGCAATTGGGACATTTTATGTTCGTGGGCATGGGGCAAATTAAAGAAGTTTTCAGTTTTACCGCTTCCGTTGTTGGGAGGCGCAACCCGCCTGGTTTTGCCCCTGGTCCGTAGCCGGTGCCGAAAAATCGTTACATTGACATTTATAACCGGAGCCGGTACCCGGGGGCGTGGTGAAGCAACGGGATGAGCCGGGTCTGCCTGCATCTAACGAATAACTGCAAACGAAAATGAACCTGAACCGATTGTTTTGCCTGTCCGCTGTTCTGTTTTTGCTGCTTTCCTGTAACCAGCCCGGCGGGGAAGCGGGGCAGCGGCCTTCTGCCGACACTCTTACGGAAGCCGAAAAACACCTGCCGCAAAATGCCCTGCGCGGACTGCTAGTGGCGGAAGGACTGGAAGTAACGCCCTTCGCTTCCGAGCCCATGCTGCAGAATCCCACCAATATGGACGTGGACGATAAAGGCAGGGTGTGGGTAACCGAAGCTTATAATTACCGGCCTGCCATCAACGGAAACCCAACCAATGCGCTGGGCGACCGGATCATGATCCTGGAAGACACCAACGGTGATGGTCATGCGGATACGGCGAAGGTCTTTTACCAGGGCCCGGAGCTGAATGCGCCGCTGGGCATCGCTGTGCTGGGCAGCCGCGTTATCATCAGCCAGAGCCCTTATGTATGGGCTTTTTACGACGACAACGGCGATGACAAAGCCGATAGGAAAGAGATCCTTTTCCAGGGCATTGGCGGCGAGCAGCACGACCATGGCGTACACGCTTTCAGCTTTGGCCCCGATGGCAAGTTGTATTTCAATATGGGAAATGAAGCCCGTACCCTGCGTGACGCAAAAGGGAAAGTGCTGCTCGATGGCCGGAAATACAAACAGGGGCTCACCCTGCGCTGCAACCCCGATGGCAGCGGGCTGGAAGTGCTGGCGGAAAATTTCCGCAATCCCTATGAGGTAGCGGTAGATAGTTATGGCGGCCTATGGCAGAGCGATAACGATGACGATGGCAACAGGGGCACGCGTATCAATTACGTGATGCCACATGGGCAATATGGTTATACCGATGAAATGACAGGCGCCGGCTGGCAGAGCAGCCGCACCAATATGGAAGACTCTATTCCGTTTCGTCACTGGCACCTCAACGATCCAGGTGCTGTTCCCAACCTGCTGCAGACGGGCGCGGGCTCACCCACGGGTATGGTGATCTATGAGGGCGATTTGTTTCCGCAGCGCTTTTACGGCCAGATGATCCACTGCGATGCGGGTCCCAATGTGGTTCGTGCTTACCGCGTGCAACCGCAGGGCGCCGGCTTTACGGCGGCGATAGAAAATATCCTGAAAGGCGACGACGATCCCTGGTTCCGCCCTGCAGACATTTCGGTAGCACCCGACGGATCGCTGATGGTGGCCGACTGGTACGACCCTGGTGTGGGCGGGCATGCAGCCGGCGACCAGGTGCGCGGACGTATTTACCGGGTAGCACCTAGGGGTAGCCGTTATACTGTGCCTGCCCGGAATTATGGTTCCGACACGGGCGCATTGCAGGCATTGTTCAGTCCCAACCTGGCGACCCGTTACCTTGCCTTTACCGCGCTGCAGAAAAGGCCCGGGTCAGATAAGCTGCTCTATGAATACTGGTCGAACCACGCAAATCCTGCCCGCCTCCGGGCGCGCGTGTTCTGGCTCTGCCTTCGCCTTGGGGAAAGCCATCCGCGTACTTATTTTGAAGAAGCCATCCGCGATACGGCAGAAGCCATCAGGATCATGGCCCTCCGTGCGGCCGCACAGGAAAAGGACTACCTCGACGTAGTAATGGAAAAAGCCATACAGGATCCTTCGCCCGCGGTAAGGCGCGAGGCGGCCCTCGCCCTCTGGTCGTGCAAATCGCCGGAAGCCGCGGCCTGGTGGACAGCGCTTGCGAAGGGCTATGACGGAAGCGACCGCTGGTATCTCGAAGCCCTGGGCATTGGGGCGGCAGGGCAGTGGGATGCATTCTTCGGCTATTGGTTACAGTCAGTCAGAGATCCTCTTTCAACACCTGCCGGCCGGGACATCGTATGGCGGGCCCGCAGCAGCAAGGCAATCCCCTATCTCGCGCAACTGGCAGCGGATGAGCGCCAGCCCTTAAAGGACCGGCTGCGTTATTTCAGGGCCTTCGATTTTCAAACCGGTACTGCAAAACACGCACCGTTGCTGCGTATGCTTGAAACCAGCCAGGACCCTGCCCTGCAAAAACTGGTACTGCATGCACTCGATATTTCGGCCGTGCAGCATTCGCCCCTTGCGTTGAAAGCACTCAACCAGGTGTTGGATTCCGCGAACGACAGCCCGGAATTCATTGAGCTCACCGGCCGGTATGGATTGAAAACAAGAAATGCGCAATTGCTGCAAATGGCGCTGGGTCATTCCACGGAGCCGCTGGGTCGCGATGCCGCCGGGCTGCTGCTCCGGCAGGGTGGCGAGCAGTTGGTTTGGCAGGAGCTGGCGAAGGGCGACAGTGTCAAAACGCGGGCCCTGCTCTCGTCGCTCGCGGGCGTGGGCACTACCGTCTCCCTGGATATTCTCCAGCGCTTGATGTTTAACAAAGGTGCTGACAGCAGCCTGCGCCGAACCGCAGCGGATAAGCTGGGCAGAAGCTGGTCGGGAGAGGAGCGCGTTCTGGACCTGCTGCGATCCAAAAAAGTACCGGCCTTTCTCGTTCCGGATCTTGTACACAGCGTGAGCGGTGCCTGGAGGGGCTCCATACGCGAGGAGGCCGACGCCTATTTGCCCGATGCCGGAAAAACAAAGGAAAGCGTCCAGGCACCCACCATGGCAGACCTGGCTGCGCTCAAAGGCGCCGCCGCGGCCGGCCGCGAAATATTTAACCGGAGCTGCGGCCTTTGTCACAAAGCAGGAAAGGAAGGTTTCGATTTCGGGCCGGCGCTTACACAGATTGGATCGAAACTTCCGCCGGAAGCCCTGCTCGATGCCATCGTACATCCTTCGGCGGGCATCAGCTTCGGGTATGAAGGATGGGAGCTGACCATGAAAGACGGTTCCACCATTTCGGGTATACTTGCCAGTAAGACAGAAACCGACCTGGACATCCGGTTCCCCGGCGGATCACAAAAACAGGTAAAGACCAGCGAGGTAAAAACCATGACACAGTTGAAAAAGTCCATGATGACGGAAGGACTCTATTCCACCCTCAGCAACCAGGACATGGCGAACCTGCTGGCTTTTTTGGAAACGCTTAAGTAGGGAATGGTTTGGGGTTTGTAGTTTGTAGTTTGGGGTTGGGAAAAATTTCCGTAGATCGTAAATCGTTTGGCCGGCCAGCCCGGATATTTGCTTCCTCAAAAACCGGAACTTGGAATCAAAAACTGGCTGGAGACTGCGCTGGGCGCTGCACCAAAAGAAATGGTATGGTAAATGGCACCTGTACCTGGGCGTTATTGCAGGCGCCATCCTGGTAGTTGTAGGGTTGACCGGCAGCATCCTGGTGTTCCAGGACGAGATCGACGAAGCCCTGAACCCGGAACTTTTCAGGGTGCTCGAAACCAGTAAGCCCATACCCCTTCCCGACATCATCCCGATGGTGAAGGAGAAACACCCGCAGCTCTCTTTTGACTATGCCATGCAGGATCCCATGGGCCGGCCCAACCAGGCCTACCGCTTCTTCAACTTCAAATCGGAGGAGGAATTCTTCGTTAACCCCTACACCGGCGAGCTCAGCGGAAAAAGGATACATGAAAGTTCCTTTGTTCATATCGTAACAGAGATCCACCGCACCCTGCTGGTGCCGGTGGTGGGCCGCTACATAGTTGGACTTGCAACGCTTTGCCTTCTTATTCTAACGATTACGGGTATGCGTTTATGGCTGCCTGCGAAATGGAAGCAACTGCGCGCAGCCCTCACCGTTAAATTCAATACCTCCTTTAAACGCCAGAACTACGACTGGCACAATGTGCTTGGATTTTACAGCGCCCCGGTGGTGACGCTGCTTTCGCTTACCGGTTTCTGCATCACTTTTTCGCCCGTGGTCATTGCGCTTCTCTTTCTGCTGAATGGCCAGTCGCCCCAGGGCGTTGCCAGTTTGCTGGGGGCGCAGTCGGCCTACACCGCCGGCGCCAAACCCATAGCCCCCGCAGCCCTCGTTAACAACACCGATAGCGTGCTCAACGGCAGTCGTGTGGTGGGTATTGCATTGCCGGCCGACAGCGTGGGCAACTACCGCCTCGACATTATTTCGCCGGGCCTGCCCCGTAGCGGCAAACGCGAAATGATCATCCTCGACCAGTACAGCGGAAAAGTATTGCTGAACAGCCGCCGCGATTTTCCCTCGGCCGGGCAGGCCTACCTGAGCTGGCTCACGCCCCTGCACTATGGTAGTTTCGGCGGGCTGCCCACCCGGATCCTGGCATTGATTGGCGGCCTTATCCCGCTGCTGCTTTTTATCACCGGTTTTATCATCTGGTGGCCGAGATATACCCATCGAAAACAGAAACCTGCGGCCAGGCCCAGGCAGGTCACATCGCAGTCCGCCCCATCCCCGCGGCCCGGTTTCGGTCCCAGTTTTGCCAAAGGACTTCGTTATGCCGGCTGGATGGCATTGTTGTCGGGAGTGATGGGCCTCGTATACGGCCTGCCTTCCGGTATCGTCTGGCAACCGGCCGCATTCAGCATCGGCTATACCTGCCTGTTGGTGCTGATGAATTTCCTGGTAGCGGCTCCACTGATGCTCTTCAACCTTCCGTTCCTGTTGTTTGGAAAATACAGCAGGGGCATCCAGCGCTATTTTGCACTGTCGCTGGCCATGGTGGTGGTTTTTGTCCCCATCTATCTCCTGCTGATGAATACGGGCATAAAAATATTCTGACGCAGCTATTGAAAATGCCGCGCTGAAACAGCGCCCCAGTCCTCAGGCGACAATTCCCTGACGGTTTGCGTGAAGGTCCATACATGCCCGCCAATGTCGAGCAGGCTGTATTGTTTTTCGCCGTTGGGCAGGGTGGTTGGCTTTTGTAAAATGGAAAGACCCGAAGCATGCGATCGTTCGTAGTGGTGCTGCAGGTCGGGTACCTGTACCATCAGTGATATGCTCTGTTTATTTCCGGCCGAAACTCCCTGTATGAGCTCTATGGCCCCGTTTCCGAAGGACAACTGTGCCCTGGTTTCCCCGGCGCGCCATCTTTCCAGGAAATCAAAATGTTGACCCAGCCAGTCGATGGCCGCCGGAACATCCGGATAGTTCAGCACCGGAATAAAACTTGCCGCTGGCATGGTGTTCATCATGGTGACTGTTTTTATATGGTAAAGATACGAATCACCACGCACCATCCTGCGGCAGTTGCGACAACTGGCGCCGCCACAGCGTTTCCCGCGTTTTAATGTGGCAGCTTTTCACGGAAATAACCGTAGGTCCAGGTACCTGCGATGGCGCTCAACACCACCACGATCACCACCAGGGCGCCCGTGCCGATCTGCGCAAAAAGCGGACCAGGGCAGGCGCCGGTCATGGCCCATCCCAAACCGAAAAGCAGTCCTCCATACACCTGTCCTTTATTGAATTTTTTCGGGTGGAAATGAATTTTTTCACCATAAATGGTGCGAATATCCAATTTCTTGATCAGCCATACGGAGAGCATGCCAACCACTACGGCCGATCCGATAACACCATACATGTGAAAACTTTGCAGGCGGAACATCTCCTGTATCCGGAACCAGGAAATGATCTCGGCTTTGACGAATACGATCCCGAACAGGATACCTACTACCATGTATTTGAGGTTGTGCCACCAGGGATGCGTTTGCTCCGACTCGTTCACGCAAATGGTATCGAGCGAGCGGATCTCAAAATCGGCATTGTTATCTTGCATGTGTTGGAATTTGCGGTTGTTTGTACCTGTTAGAGATGAAGGATCAGCGGTAATAGTAAATTGGCCATGATAAATCCGCCGGCCATGAACATGACCGTAGCCACCAGCGAGGGCCATTGCAGGTTGCTCAATCCCATGATGGCATGGCCCGATGTGCAGCCACCGGCGTAACGGGTACCGAAGCCCACCAGGAAACCACCGCCTACCATCAGGATCAGTCCCTTCAGCGTAAGGAGGTTTTTGAAACTGAAAACCTGTTCCGGCACCAGTCCGCTGTAGTCGTTGATCCCATAACCGGCCAACTCGGTGGCAAGCCGGGGATCGACGCGGATGGCTTCGGGGTTGGAAAGCCATTGCGCCGTAAGCCATCCGCCAATGAGGATGCCGGCTACGAAAAAGAGGTTCCAGTTTTCTTTTTTCCAGTCGTATTCGAAAAAAGGAATATTGGCGGGAAAACAGGCGGCACAGATATGCCGGAAGTTGGACGAGATGCCAAAATGCTTATTGCCCAGCAGGAGCAGGGCGGGAATAATGAGCCCGATCAGCGGGCCGGCCACATACCAGGGCCAGGGTTGGCTTAACCATTCTTTCATATAGTGTAGTCCTTTCTGTAAAAGAACAAAATTCCGGATAGTTTTTGATACCTCGTGTGATGCAGGTCACAAATAGGACGGCCACAGCCGGCGCAGCAATCCGGTTGTTTATTTTCTAACCCATTCCAGCGAATTCCGGTGCAGAACGATCCAGCCGTTCTTTTCCATTTTTTTCAGGAGCCGGCTGATGACTTCCCGGGAAGAGTTGAGGTCGTTGGCAATTTCCTGGTGGGTGAGCCGTACCTGGTTGCCGAATTGTTTCACCTGTTCCAGCAGGTAAAACTCCAGGCGTTCATCCATGTTTTTGAAAGCGATTTCATTGATGGTCCGGAGCAGTTCCTCGTAACGCGACCGGTAGGTGCGGATAACAAAATAATGCCAGCTTTTGTATTCGCCCAGCCATTTGTCCATGTACTGCAGGGGAATGGATAAAACGGTAACATCGGTGAGTGCTTTCGCCATCACCTGGCTCTGTTCCTGCCTGTAACTGCAAACCATGGATACGGCGCAGGCCTGGCCGGGCTGGATATGGTACATAAAAAACTCATTGCCCTCTTCGTCTTCCTGGTAGAGCTTGACCGTACCGTCCAGGACCATCATGGTAGACCGGATGGTTTGCCCGATCCGGAGCAGGGGCGTGCCTGCAGGTATCTCCCTAATCTCTCCGTGCTGGAGAATTTCCTCGTACAATGCCTTCTCCAGGTCGGGGAACAATTCCCGGATTGTTTTTTCTTTGTCCATATCCTGCGCTGAAGGACAAAAATATTGCTATCCGGCTGAACGCAGGGTGACTTTTGTTACGGCGGGTTGTAGGGGAGTGAAAACAAAACTTCCATTTTTTCCTGATTTTATAAATGATTTTCCGGAAACGGCAAATGAGCGATAGCCGGTTGGCGTAAGTTTGCACCGCGAAATGAAAAATAGCTGTGTATGAAGCAGATCGGTTGTTTGCTGGTGTTATGGATGAGTTGTATGGAGGTTTCCCGTGCGCAGACCGCGGGACCCAAACTGAGCGGGAGTATACGCGATACCGCTACCGCAAAGGCCATCGCCTATGCAACGATCACCCTGCTCGACAGTGGTAAGAACAATATTGGTTCCACCTATTCCCAGGAGAACGGAAGTTTTGCAATGCCCCTGCCGCATGCAGGACAGTTCACCGTCGAGGTCAGCTCGGTAGGATACAGGACCCGCGAGTGGACCATATTGCTGGGAGAGGGGCAGGCCGTTAAGGAACTGGGAATACTGCTGCTCACTACCGGTGATGAATACCTGCAGGAAGTGAAAGTGGTTTCGCGCCGCAGGCTGGTGGACCAGAAACCCGGCATGCTGGTGTACAATGCCGAGAACGATATCTCCAACAAGGGCGGCACGGCTGCCGATGTATTGCGGAAAGCGCCGGTACTCAATGTAGACGCGCAGGGCAACGTGAGTATGCGCGGAAGCAGCAATCTAAAGATCCTCATCAATGGGAAATACTCCGGTCAAATGGCCCGCAGCGCCGCCGATGCCCTCAATATGATGCCGGCCAATATGATCAAATCGGTAGAGGTCATCACTACGCCTTCGGCCCGTTACGACGCGGAAGGCGCTGCGGGAGTGATCAATATCATTACTAAAAAGGGAAGGTCCGACCTCGGCGGAACCCTGGAAGCGGGACTCAGTAACCTGGAGCAGATGCTGAACCCGCGGATCACCTATTCCAATGCAAAATGGAACATCAATTTCGCGGGACATATACACCGCCTCCGCGAAAAATCCGGTAAAGAACTGGACCGTACCTCCCTGTCAGGCACAACCGAAAACAACCGCCTCCGGCAACTCACCGAAATGGACAATACTGCCCCACATGGTTCGGGCGATCTTTCCATCGATTACGCGATCGATGCGTCCAGCGAGCTGAGCCTGGGCGTCAACGCCTGGGTTGGCAGGTGGCCAGACAACAGCCGCGTGGGCACCCTCCTGAGCCTGCCCGACGGCACGGTGCAGGAGCAATACACGCAGGACATCAGCAGCGCCAATAAATACCTCGGCGCGGATATCAACCTCGGGTATACGAAACGGTTCAAAAAGTCCGGCCAGCAACTGGCCGTCCTGCTTCAGCACTCCCCCTCGCGCGACCGCTCGGGCTATGATGCCGGCCAGTCCAACATGAGCAAGGAATTGCTGTACCGCGAGGTGAACAACAGCAAAACAAAAAACAGGGAATGGACTTTCCAGGGCGACTACACCCATCCGTTGAATAAGAAAGGAAATATCCTGATGGAAGCAGGCGCCAAAATCATTTTGCGGAACGTGGACAATCGTTACGACGTATCGGCGAGCGAAGGGAGTAATTTCGATGAGCTGGTACCGCAACCGCAGCGATCCGACAATTTTGCGTACAGCCAGGACGTGCTCGCGGGCTACAATATCTATCGCTTTACACTGGCGCAGAACTGGTTCATCGAAGCCGGCGCCCGCGTGGAAGCCACTTATATCAACGGCGATTTTGACGTGCAGGGAACGTCTTTCAGCAATCGCTTCGTGAATTTTATTCCCACCGCCACCTTCTCCAAAAAACTGGATGAGAATAATACGCTTAGCCTCAGTTATACCAAACGGCTGACGCGGCCCTATATCTGGGACCTCAGTCCGAATGTGGATGCGAGCGATCCGAAGAACATTGAATCGGGCAACCCGCAACTGGTGCCGGAAATGGCCCACCAGGTGGAATTGTCCTGGGGACTGAGCACCGGCCAGGTTTTCTTCCTCCATGCGGCCGCTTTCTGGAAACAAACCGACAACGCCATTATTGAGTATACGGAAACCAATGCGGAAGGAATTTCCTTTACCAGCAAACAGAACCTGGCTTCCAACAGGCAGTTCGGCATGAACCTGTCGGCCACCGCAAACCCAACGGCAAGGTGGACCATCAACGGGAACATGAACCTCAACTATTTTGATTACAACAGCGCTGCGCTGGAAATATTCCGTTCCGGGTGGGGCACTGATATCAATCTTAATACCACGTATAAATTTCCCCGCAATTACGCGGTGCAGGCGTTCGGCGAATACAACACGCGGCAGGTGACCCTGCTCGGTAACCTGGGATCGCTGTACCATTACAGTTTTGCGGGAAAGAAGGAGTTCAAAAAAGCAAGGATGACGCTGACGCTGGCCGCCATCAATGTGTTCTCCAAATATGTGCAGCAAACGGAATACATGGCCCGTCCCAATTTCAACTCGTACACCGACAATCTTTACTACAACCGTGCGTTGAAACTTACTGTCGGATGGGAGTTTGGCGGAGGCAGGCAACCGCAGCGCGAAAGGAAAAAGATAGAGAACAGTGATATCAACGTGCAGGGAAAAGGGTAGGAGGAAGGTTTGGGGTTTGTAGTTTGGGGTTTGGGGTTGGAGAAACTGTGTTATATTTGCAGCTTAAATAAGCGCAACACTCCCGACATGTAATAGTTGATTTCTTTCAGAATAGTAAAATGGTAAGCCGGAAAAGCTTACTGTATCATTTCATCTCCCCCGAAAGAAATCATGCTCATCCTGCAGAACATTTCCTATACGCATTCCAATAAGGAATTACTGTTTGACAGTATCCAGCTTACGGTTAACCGCCGCGATAAAATAGCCCTCACCGGTAACAACGGTTCGGGAAAATCCATCCTGCTTCGCATCATGGCGGATGAGCTGGCGCCCGGCGCCGGTGAATTACACCGCGATGCGGTTCCCTGGTACATTCCACAGCTCGCCGGGCAATACGACCATCTCACCATTGCGCAGGCCCTGCAGGTGGAAGAGAAACACCGCGCCCTCCGAAATATCCTGGACGGCGATACCAGCAGCGAAAATTTTCAACACCTGAACGAGGACTGGACCATCGAGGACCGCTGCGCCGAAGCCCTACATCACTGGCAGCTTCAGGGGCTCGACCTCGGGCAAAAAATGGGTGCGCTCAGCGGCGGGCAAAAAACAAAAGTATTCCTTGCGGGCATCTCCATTCACCGGCCGGAGCTGGTTTTGCTGGATGAACCGAGCAATCACCTCGATCGCCCGGCCAGGCAGCTTTTGTATGAATTTGTTCGGTCCGCTTCCTGCACGCTGGTGGTGGTGAGCCACGACCGGGCATTGCTGCGGCTATTGCCCACCGTATGCGAATTACGCAAAAGCGGGATAACGCTGTACGGCGGCAACTATGATTTTTATGCGGCGCAGAAAGAGATAGAGAACAATGCCCTCAGCCAGGACATCGGCAACAGGGAGAAGGCATTGCGCAAGGCCCGGGAAAAAGAAAGGGAAAGTCTGGAACGACAGCAGAAGCTGGATGCAGGCGGAAAAAGAAAACAGGAGAAAGCAGGCATTGCGCGGATCATGATGAACACGCTGCGGAACAAAGCGGAAAACAGCACTTCGAAAATGAGATCGGTGCATGCCGAAAAAACAGATGGCATTGCAGAGGAGTTGCAGTCGCTCCGCGCCGCGGTTGCGGAGCGCGATCAGATGAAATTTGGGTTCAGTGATTCCGCGCTGCACAAGGGAAAACTGTTGTTCACGGCAAGGGGTGTCAATGTCAGCTATAATGGCGAGCCGCTCTGGAAAAAGAACCTGGACCTTCAGATAGAAAGCGGGGAACGCATTGCTTTGCAGGGAGCGAACGGATCCGGCAAAACCACGCTGATCAAACTGGTCCTGGGTGAAATAGCACCCACTACAGGAGTGGTGCAACGGGCCATGACCAGCCCGGTGTATATCGACCAGGACTATACGCTGATGAACAGCAGCCGAACGGTATATGCGCAGGCGATGCAATTCAACACTTCGGCGCTGCAGGAGCACGAGATCAAAATCCGGCTCAACCGGTTCCTGTTTACCAAAAACGACTGGGACAAGCCCTGCAGCGCGCTGAGTGGCGGGGAGCGCCTGCGCCTGTTGCTTTGTTGCTGGACGATCGGCGCCCGGGCGCCCGACCTCATTGTGCTGGACGAGCCTACCAATAACCTCGACCTCCGGAACACCGCGATACTGACCACGGCCATCAACGCCTACCGGGGAACCCTGCTGGTGGTTTCTCACGACGACGAATTCCTGGAAGAGATCGGCACCACCCGGGTACTTCAACCCTGACCGGTGAGACCGGAAACGGTTTGCAGAGACAGTGTGAAGCCGAAGTGAAACCTCTCATCTTCCGTATATTCTCCGTATATCTTCTGTTAAACCTCTGTAGATTCTCCGTTTATCTTCCGTAATCTACCGAAGATGAACGGAGAATCTACCTTATAATACCGGAAGAACTACGGAGAATATACGGAAGATGCAAGGCAGCATACACCCGGAAGACCGGCTGGAAGGCTGGCGTCCGGACTCACATTAAAGCGGCGGCAGGCACATATCAAAACCATACAGGCACTGTATCGAAACCGTACAATGCCTGCGCGGAACACCTGTATAACAATCTGTGTATCAATTGGATGCAAACGGGCATGTTTTTTATTCGAAAGGCTGGAGGCTCCTGCTGCCGTTTCCCGATCGCCTTTCCTGTCGTCTTCCGGTCGCCGGTGTGGCTGCGGCACATGCGGCAGGGCCACCGGGCAGGGTCACCACGCAGGGGGCCACCGTGATAAAACACAAATATTCCCGTATGTTGAGCAATCACCTGAAAACCTCGTTCCGGAACCTTTGGAAAAACAAAGTGTTTTCATCCCTGAATATCCTGGGACTTGCACTGGGCCTGGCCTGTGGCCTGCTCATCCTGCTCTGGATACAGGACGAACGCAGGGTAGATGCTTTTCATGAAAACAGCGGGCAGTTATACAATGTCTACGAAAAGCAATACCGCAGCGGCGAGGTATTCGCCTTTTACGGCAGCCCGGGCGTACTGGCGGCAGAAATGAAAAAAATGCTGCCCGAAGTACAGTACGCAGTGAACTATGCCTGGCCCACTCTCGCCAGTTTTGAAGCCAACCAAAAAATCATCAAGAAGACAGGCAATTTCAGCGGCGCCGATTTTTTCAACATGTTCTCTTATCCTTTGCTGGAAGGCAATGCTGCAACAGCCCTGCAGGATAAATCCGGCATCGCGATCTCGCGCAAAATGGCGGAAGATTTTTTTGGCTCCCCCGCAGCGGCTATTGGAAAAACCATCCGGTACCAGGACCAGAGAGACTTTAAGATAACAGCCGTATTCGACGATGTCCCCAGGAACAGCACGCAGCAATTCGATTTTTTGCTCAGTTGGGAACTATTCCTCGAAAACAACAACTGGGCCAGGGATTGGACGAACAATGGTCCCGCGTGTTTTTTGATGCTGCGGAAAGGCGCCAACGAAAAAGCATTTCAAAAAAAGATCGAAAGGTTCCTGGACAACTATAACAAGGAGCAAACAGGCTATTCCTATATAAGGCTGGGCATGCAGCAATACGGGGATGTATACCTGCACTCCAATTTCGATAAGAACGGGAATATATCCGGCGGCAGGATCCAGTATGTGAAACTGTTCAGCATGGTGGCGGTTTTTATTTTGCTGATCGCCTGTATCAATTTCATGAACCTCACTACGGCCAGGTCGGTCAGGCGGGCCAAAGAGATTGGTGTACGAAAAGTAGTGGGCGCGGTTCGCTTCACGCTCATCAGGCAATTCATAGGCGAAGCGCTGGTAGTGGTATCCATCGCCATTGTGATCGCTTTGCTGCTGGTGATGCTGGTGTTGCCGCTGTTTAATCAACTAACGGAAAAAAACATGGTGCTGCCTTTTGACAGCCTGCGTTTCTGGGTGCTGGTTACAGGGCTCCTGCTGGTTACCGGATTTGTTTCCGGGAGTTATCCGGCCCTTTATCTTTCCTCCTTCAGGCCCGTTAAGGTATTGAAAGGGTTGCCTAAATTTTCGGGCAGCGCCCTGTGGCTGCGGAAAGGACTGGTGGTATTCCAGTTCGTGTTGTCGATCATCCTGATAACAGGAACCATTATTGTAAGCAGGCAGGTAAACTATATCCAGACAATGAACCTGGGATATGACCGGGAGAACCTGGTATACGTTCCGGTAGAAGGTGAGCTCGTTTCAAAATACGCCCTGTTTAAAGAGAAAGTCCTGCGCCTGCCCGGTATCAAAGAACTGTCATGCATAACCGAAAACCCGACGAAGATAGAAAACGGAACGGGCGGCGTGCATTGGGAAGGCAGGGATCCCAACAGGGACATCGAGTTTACACAAGCCGCCGTAGGGTATGATTTTGTCAGCACCATGCGGCTGCAACTGGTGCAGGGAAGGGATTTCTCCAGAGATTTTGCAACCGATTCGGTAGGATATATACTGAACGAATCTGCTGCAAAGATCATCGGGTTCAAAGATCCCATAGGCAAGCCGCTGACCTTCTGGGACAAGCCCGGAACCATTATTGGCGTGGTGAAGGATTTTCATTTCAATTCCGTGCACCAGCAGATCAATCCACTTATATTACGATGTAATGAGCGCGCGGGCTGGGGAAATATATTGGTGCGTACAGAGCCGGGTAAAACCAAAGAGGCGCTGGCGAGCCTTGAAAAAGTTTGCCGGGAGCTCAATCCAAAATTCCCTTTCACTTACCAGTTTTCTGATGAGCAATACGCCTCGCTCTACCGGAGCGAACAGGTGGTGAGTAAGCTGGCGGATTATTTTGCGTTTCTCGGCATCTTTATTTCCTGTCTTGGTTTATTGGGACTGGCCATGTTCACGGCCGAACAGCGGACAAAAGAATTTGGCATCCGGAAAGTGCTGGGAGCCAGTCCGGCTACCCTGTTCCATCTTTTATCCAGGGAATTTGTATGGCTGGTGCTGGTTGCCATGGTCATTGCATCGCCTCTTGCCTATATGGCTATGGACAATTGGCTGGAGGCATATGTATACCGCATTTCCATAAGCTGGTGGATGTTTGTGGTGGCGGGTGTGGCTGCGCTGTTGATTGCGCTGGCAACGGTAAGTTTCCAGGCCGTTAAGTCGGCCCTGGCAAATCCTGTAAAGAGTTTACGAACGGAGTGAACGATGGCCGCCCGTGGAGACCCGAAAGAGCATAGCAGGCGCGCTGCGGGCGCTCACATAAAACTGTAAAAGCGAACAAAGGAGTACTATGATAAAGAACTATTTCAAAACCGCCTGGCGGAACCTCACCAAGAATAAAGTCTTTTCCCTGATCAATATTCTTGGCTTAACCATTGGGATTGCTGTTTGCCTGCTGATCTTTCTCTTCATCCTGGATGAGTTCGGCATGGATAATTTTCATAAGAACGGAAATGCTATTTACCGGGTGATGCGTTCTTATGAAGTAGAGGGAAAACAGGGAAGGGTCGCTTATTTGTCGGGCCGCTATGCGCCTGCGCTGCTGAACGATTTCAAGGGACAAATAGTAAAATCGGTACGGATAAGCAGTTCCGACAACCTCGTGACCGTTGGCGACAGGTCTTTCCGCGAAACCCGTGTGCTGAATGCCGACAGTGGTTTTTTCAACCTGTTTTCTTTTCCCCTGTTGAAAGGGGATGCGTCGACCGTTTTGCAAAGGCCGGGAAATGTGGTGCTCACGGAAACGGCTGCCCGAAAATACTTCGGGAGCGTGGAGGATGCCATGGATAAAACGATAACGATCGACAAGCATCTCGTACTCACGGTAACCGGCATTGCAAAAGACATCCCTTCACGCTCGCACCTGCAGTTTGACCTGGTGATTTCGCTGGAGAACTCACGGGACGAGGGCTGGATGACCACCTGGATAAACAATGGCGTCTTTACCTATGTGCAGTTGGATCCGCACGCAACAAAGGCGCAGGTGGAAAAGCAGTTGCCGGCCTTTATGGAAAAATACCTGGGCAGCGATATGCGGAAATTCGGGTTTCACTGGGGCCTTACGCTCACGCCTTTAAAAGATATTTATTTTGAAACCCCTTCCGAATTCGGCGGCGTTGTGAAGCACGGCGACCGGGCAGTTGTATATATTTTTCTTTCCATCGCTATTCTTATACTGCTGATCGCCTGCATCAATTTTATGAACCTTTCCACCATCCGTTCCGCGGATCGTTCCAAAGAAGTGGGACTGCGCAAAGTGATGGGCGCCCTGCGCAATAACCTGGTTTGGCAATTCATTGGTGAAAGTGTTTTGCTGGCTGCCATATCCTGCCTGCTGGCAGTGGTATTGGTGGTACTGGCAATGCCCTGGTACAACCAGTTGCTGGGTTATTCCTTAACGGTTTCGTGGAATGCATGGCCCATTTGGCTGTTCCTGGCCGGTGTTATTGTGGTGGTGGGCTTCCTGGCCGGCAGTTATCCTGCTTTTGTTTTATCGGCCTTTTCGCCCGTGCAGGCCCTGAAGGGAAAACTTCGCCTGGGACGTGGCGGCGCTTCGTTCCGGCAGGTGTTGGTGGTGGTGCAGTTCAGCATCTCCGTATTCCTGATGATAGGCACCGTCATCGTTTCCAAACAAATGAGTTATATAAAGAACAGGCAGTTGGGGTATGACAAAGAGCAAACGGTGATTGTGCCCGTCAACAACGAAGACATTTACCAGAACAGGCAGGTTTTTAAAACTTCCCTGCAACGTCAGAGTGCTGTTGCATCGGTATCGCTGATGTCGGGCGAGCCGGGTGGTTTTTTTGACGGCCACACGTTTGATGTGGAAGGCCACAATGGACGATGGAATGCAAGAACCGAGTTCGCCGATTTTGAATTTGTAACAACGCTGGGACTGAAAATCATTGCGGGCAGGGATTTTTCTGCGCAGTTTCCTACCGATACCACCGATGCCGTGCTGATCAATAAGCTGGCTGCATCTAAGCTGGGATGGACACCGGAACAGGCGGTAGGGAAATGGATACAGAATACGGTGCGCGATGAAACGAAACGAAGGATCGTGGGCGTGGTGGAAGATTTCAACTTCCAGACCCTTCGCCAGCACATTGAACCGCTGGTGATTTCCCCGGCTGAAGACTGGCGGGTGATCCTGGTAAGATTGAAACCCGGGAACATTCGCCCGGCCATGGCGCTCATAGAAAAGGAGTACAACAAAGCAGCACCGGGTTATCCGCTGGAATACAAATTCCTGGACCAGCAGTTCGACAGGTTGTACCAGAAAGACCTGCGCCAGCAGTCCATTTTAACGGTATTTGCCTGCCTGGCCATTTTCGTTGCCTGCCTCGGTTTGTTTGGCCTTGCTTCCTTCACTGCAACCCGACGGGTGAAAGAAATAGGCGTAAGAAAAGTGTTGGGCTCGTCGGTACGGGACATTATTGTTTTGTTGTCGAAGGACCTGCTGAAACCCGTGCTGGTGGCCGCCTGTATTGCATTGCCCCTGGGCTATTGGGCCATGAGCAGGTGGCTGCAGGGCTTCGCGTACCAGACGGCTTTGAACTGGTGGGTGTTTGGGCTGGCAGCGCTCATCACGATCGGCATTGCCCTGCTCACCGTAAGCATGAAGGCGTTTAAAGCAGCCAGGGCCAATCCGGTTAAAAGCTTGAGGACAGAATGAGTCCCGGTGCTACAGGTAAGCATTGTTGTAAACAGATTGATATAAAAATCAAAACATGATCAGGAATTTTTTCATCATCGCCTGGCGGAACATAAAAAGGAATAAAAGTTTTTCCTTTATCAACATCACGGGGCTTGCGGTTGGCATGGCTGCGGCTATGCTCATCCTGCTGTGGATACAGCACGAAGTGAGCTACGATAATTTTCACGAAAAGAAAGACCGGCTCTACCAGGTATGGAACCGGTACACCGTCGACGGGCAAACCGGTTGCTGGAGTAATACGCCAAAACCCATGGCTGCCGCTGTCCAGCAGGATTATCCCGAAGTAGAAAAAACAGCCAGGGTGAATTTCCTGCCTCCTGTCAAAATAGATGTTGGCGAAAAACAATTCTACGGCCGCGGGCGGATCGTGGATTCGTCCTTTCTCCTGATGTTCAGTTTCCCGGTGCTGAAAGGCAACCCTGCAACGGCGCTCGACGACCCATCTTCCGTTGTATTAACGGAGAAACTGGCAAAAACAATTTTTGGAGAAGAAAACCCCATTGGTAAAATATTGAAACTGGACAATGCCGACAATTTCAAAGTGTCGGCAGTAGTGAAAGACGTTCCTTCCAACAGCGCTTTTGAATTTCAGTTTCTGGTGCCCTGGTCCTATATGCGGGTGAAAGGCTGGGACGACCCGAACTGGGGAAATAATTCAATAGCCACTTATGTATTGCTGAAACAGGGCAGCGCGCTTGCGTCCATTGAGCCCAAAATAAAATCGATTCGCGCCAAATACGATAAAGACGATCCGAAGATAGAAACCTTCCTCTATCCCATCAGCCGCTGGCGTTTGCACGGATCTTTTGAGAACGGAAAAGAATCCGGCGGCCGTATCGAAGTAGTGCGGCTGTTTGGGGTCATCGCTGCATTCATATTGCTGGTAGCCTGCATCAACTTCATGAACCTGAGTACGGCAAGAAGCGAAAAACGGGCGAAGGAAGTGGGCATACGGAAAGTGGTAGGTGCGCAAAAGAAATCCCTGGTTGCCCAGTTCCTGGGTGAATCGGTGATGCTCGCCGCTATCGCCGGTGTATTCGCGTTGTTCATCGTAGAGCTGGCTTTGCCGGCATTTAACCAACTGGTTGGTAAAAAGCTGCTGGTTGATTTTGAAAACCCTTCTTTCTGGCTCACCGGGATCGCATTTGTTACGATCACGGGCGTTCTTGCGGGCAGCTATCCTTCTGCCTATCTCTCTTCATTTAAACCCGCCAGTGTACTGAAGGGTGGCCTGAAAGCGGCGAACGCGCTCGTTACACCACGTAAAGTACTGGTGATTGCGCAGTTCACTTTCGCCATCGTGCTCATCATCGCTACCATCGTGGTGCAGCAGCAGATCCGGAATGCGCAGGACAGGCAAACGGGTTATGCAAAAAACAATCTTGTTTACCATTTCACAGAAGGTGAATCGGCAAAGAATTATATGCTGATCAAAAATGAACTGCTTTCCTCCGGCACGGCCCTGTCGGTTACGATGACCAGCGCACCGGTAACGGAGGGATGGAGCAATACCTGGGACCTCGAATGGAAGGGCAAGGAGCCCGGCGACAAAACCATCATCAATCGTTTTTGCGCCGACAATGCCGTGGTAAAAACATTGGGGCTGGAACTGGTGGCCGGCCGGGACCTCGACCTGGAAAAATTCCCTACCGATTCCAATGCTGCGCTGCTGAACGAATCGGCTGTTCAACGCATGGGCTTTAAAGAACCGCTGGGGCAGGTCATAAAAGACATGGGGCAGGACTGGCATGTGGTGGGCGTGGTGAAAGATTTTATCATCAATTCGCCCTATCACCCGCTGGAGCCCATGTTCATAGCCGGCGCCAAAGGATGGTTCAATGTCATTCACATCAAACTGAACGGCGCCCGCAATACGGAAAAGAACATCGCAGCACTGAAAAACATTTTTAAAAAATACAATCCCGCTTACGAGGTGAACTACCGTTTTGCCGACGAAGAATATGCCAGGAAGTTTGAAGATGAAAAAAGAACCGGCACCCTGGCCAGCCTGTTTGCGCTGCTGACGATTGTTATTTCCTGTCTCGGGTTGTTTGGTTTGTCGAGCTATATGGCGGAGAACAGGATAAAAGAAATTGGCGTTCGAAAAGTGCTGGGCGCTTCGGTGGGCAGCATTGCAGCGCTGTTGTCGCGCGACTTCCTGAAGCTGGTGCTGGTATCTTTTGCCATTGCTGCACCGCTGGCCTACTGGGCCATGCACACCTGGCTGAAAAATTTCCCTTACCGGGTTGGCATCCATTGGTGGGTGTTTGCGCTGGCCGGTTGCTCGGCTGTATGCATTGCCCTGGTGACGGTGAGTTTCCAGGCCATCAGGGCGGCGATGGCGAATCCTGTAAAATCATTAAGAACGGAGTAAGCAGTGAACCGTTAAACGTATAAAACATTTGTTATGCTGAAGAACTATTTCAAAATCGCCTGGCGAAGCCTGCTGAAGGATAAGCAGTTCACCTTGTTGAATATCATTGGCCTGTCGGCCGGCCTTGCCTGCGCCCTGCTCATTTTTTTATGGGTTAGCGACGAGTTGAGCTTCGACCGGTTTTTTGCCAACGACGAGCGGCTGTACCGGCTGCTCGAGAAAAGGGATGTAAACGGTGAAATATCCTATACCCAGGAATCTTCCGGCAGGCTGAGCGAGGCCGTCAAACAAAGCCTTCCCGAAGTGGAATATGCCGCGGCCATCGCTCCCGCCAAATGGTTTGCGCAAAACACGCTGTCCGTTGGCGATAAGAACATCAAAGCCAATTGCCAGTATGCGGAAAAAGACTATTTCAACATCTTTTCCTTTCAACTGCTGGAAGGAGATAAAAACAAGGTGCTTGCCGACAAAAGCGCCATTGTGCTTTCGAATGAACTGGCCATCAAACTGTTTGGCACAACCGAAAATATCATAGGAAAACCCGTTGGCTTCGATCACGATACTACTTTTTACGTGTCTGGTGTGTTCAAAAAAATGCCTGCCAATTCTTCCCAACAGTTTGACTTTGTATTGTCGTTTGATTATTTCAAAGCGGTGAAAGAATGGCCGGCGCACTGGAACAGCGTCGGCCCCCAGAATTTTGTGTTATTGAAAAAAGAAACGGCTCTGAACGCGTTTAACAAAAATGTAGCGGACATCATCACCACCCATACCGGCAATAGCGCCAGGAAAGTGGTTGCCGCTAAATTCTCCGATGGCTACCTGCACAATTTTCACGACAACGATTCGCCGGCCGGTGAAAGGATGCAATATGTAAACCTGTTTACGGCGCTGGCGGTTTTTATCCTGCTGATCGCCTGCATTAACTTCATGAACCTTTCCACGGCAAAGGCCGCCCGCCGGCTCAAGGAAGTGGGCATAAAAAAAGTAGTGGGGGCGCGGCGCAGCCAGTTGGTGCTGCAGTTCCTGGCGGAATCTTTTCTCCTGACCCTGTTTGCGATGGTTCTTGCCATCGGGATCGCTGCATTTTTACTGCCCCAGTTCAACCTGCTTACGGGTAAGAGCATTGAATTGCATGTTACCTGGCAGATGGTCGCCGCCATTGTTGCTATTGTAGTGATCACAGGATTCCTGGCTGGCAGTTATCCGGCATTGTACATTTCGGGCTTCGATCCCCTGTCCATCTTGAAGGGTAAGCTGAAAACCTCTACCGCCGAGCTGTTGTCGAGAAAAGGCCTGGTGGTTTTCCAGTTCACGCTGTCTGCCCTGCTGATCGTAGCTGTAACGGTTATCTACCAGCAGATACAATTTATCCGGAGCGTCAACCTGGGTTATAACAAGGAGAACATTGTCCGTTTCACCGCTGAGGGAAGTATTCAGACCCACCAGGAGGCTTTCCTGGCCGAGATGCAGCGGCTTCCGGGGGTAGAGAATGCTGCCTACACTTTTCACAGCATCGTTGGCCGCAAATACAGCGATGGGCTCGACTGGCCGGGAAAAGATTATGACAGGGATACCTATTTTGAGGTCTTTGGCGTGAGCCAACAGTTCGTCAAAACCATGGGCATGCAAATAAAGGAAGGACGCGATTTTTCCAAAGATTTCGGGATGGATTCCATGAGCATTATTGTGAACGAAGCGGCTGTGAAGGCAATGAACCTGAAAAATCCTATTGGCGCCATGGTGCGGTTCCACCGCATGAACAGACAGATTGTTGGCGTGGTGAGCGATTTTCATTTTGAGTCGATGCATGAATCCATAAAGCCCGCATTCCTGCACCTGCAGGAAGGAGAGGGGTCAATCCTTGCCCGCATCAGGCAGGACAACCAGCAAAAGACCCTGGCGGCGATTGAGAGCCTGTACAAGAAGTACAACCCCAACTTCCCCTTTGCCTTCAGTTTCCTCGACGAAGCGTACCAACGGCAATACCAAACCGAAACGCGCACGGCGACCCTGGCCGGTTATTTTGCCGGCCTGGCCATCATCATTTCCTGCCTCGGCCTGTTTGGACTGGCTGCATTTACGGCGCAGAAAAGACAAAAGGAGATCGGCATCCGCAAAGTGATAGGGGCTTCGGCCGCCGGCATTACGGCCATGCTGTCGAAAGATTTTCTGAAGCTGGTGGGCATCGCCCTTTTGATCGCCTTCCCGCTTTCCTGGTGGCTGATGCACAACTGGCTGCAGGGCTATGCTTATAAGATCAACATTACGCCGGGCGTGTATTTGATGGCAGGCGCGCTCGTGTTTGTGATCACCATTATAGCCATCAGCATACAAACCATCCGCGTGGCGGTGGCGAACCCGGTTGCGGCATTGAGAAGCGAGTAAGCATTCAATTAATAAAAACCATGTAGTATGTTCCGGAACTATTTTATGATATCCTGGCGCAACCTGGCCAGGAGCAAGGGATACAGCGCCATCAATATTGGTGGCCTTGCCGTGGGCATGGCGGTGGCTATGCTCATAGGCCTTTGGATGTACGACGAACTTACATTTGATACCTATCATAAAAACTACGACCGCATTGCGCAGGTAATGCAGCACGCCAATTTTAACGGTACCATACAGTCGCAGGTTTCCAACCCCGGCGTAATGGGCCCCGAAATCAGGGCCAGGCATGGAAGCGATTTTAAATACGTGGTACAGTCGTCCTGGCTGGAAACACAGACCCTTTCCGTGGGTGACAAGCATTTTACCAAAAAGGGACACTTTTTTGAGCCCGATGCGCCTGATATGCTTTCGCTGAACATGCTGAAGGGAAACCGGTCGGGCCTGAAAGATCCCTATTCCATCCTGCTCTCGGCCTCCACCGCTAAGGCCCTGTTTGGAAAAGATGATCCCATGAACAAGACCATCCGGCTGGGTAAGGATATGAGCGTGAAAGTTACCGGCGTATACGAAGACCTGCCCGACAATACCAGTTTTAGAGATTTGCAATTCATCATGCCCTGGGAACTATGGCAGATCAGGAATCCCTGGGCGAGGGAAATGAAGAACCCATGGGGTAGCAATTTTTCGCAAACCTTTGTGCAGATTGCCGACAATGCTGATATGGACCGCGTATCGGCAAAGATCAGGAATGTGAAAATGGACAATGTAAATGAAGAAACAAAAAAATACCAGTGGGTGGTTTTTCTGCAGCCCATGCGTAACTGGCATTTGCACAATGAATTCAAAAATGGCGTAAACACAGGCGGCGAGATCCGGTATGTGCAGTTGTTTGGTGTTATTGGTGTTTTTGTATTGCTGCTGGCCTGCATCAATTTCATGAACCTGGCCACGGCCCGCAGTGAAAAGCGCGCCAAGGAAGTGGGTATCCGTAAAACCATAGGCTCGCTGCGGGGACAACTGATAGGCCGCTTTTTTGCCGAATCCTACCTGATTGTTTTGCTGGCTTTTGTATTGGCGCTGATCGCAGTAATGCTGGTATTGCCACTGTTCAATGAAATCGCCGGCAAGAAAATAGAAATGCCCTGGCTGAATCCCTGGTTCTGGTTGTTCAATATTGCATTCATTGGTATAACCGGCTTGCTCGCCGGAAGCTACCCGGCACTGTATCTTTCTTCCTTCCAGCCGTTGAAAGTGCTGAAGGGAACTTTCCGGGTGGGCAGGTTCGCATCGGTTCCCCGCAAAGTGCTGGTAGTGGTACAATTCACGGTTTCAGTGATGCTCATCATTGGCACCATCATTGTGTACCAGCAGGTGCAGTATGCAAAGAACCGCCCGGTTAATTATGTGAAGAAGGGACTGGTAAACCTTTGGTTCGATGACGGACTGAAGCAACATTTTGACGCCGTGCGGCATGAGCTCAAAACTTCGGGAGCAGTGGAAGAGATCGCTGCTACGCTCAGTCCGCTTACCAGCGTCTGGAACACCAACGGCGGTTTCGACTGGGAAGGCAAGGACCCCAACCTGGGCGTCGATTTCGCAAACTCTGCCGTGACCTACGAGTTTGGTAAAACCGTGCAATGGAAGATAAAAGAAGGAAGGGATTTTTCGCGCGCCTTCGGGACGGATTCGCTGGCCTTTGTCATAAACGAATCGGCCGCAACATTCATCGGACTAAAAGATCCGGTTGGCAAGCGGCTTATCTGGGAGGGGAAACCTTTCACCATCATCGGCGTTGTGAATGATATTTTGCAGGAATCGCCTTTTTATCCCGTTCGTCCCACGCTCTACCATGTGGGTCCCGATGAGCAGGAAAACCTCTTCAACCTGGTATTAAGGCTGAACCCGGCGCAGAATACCAGCGAGGCATTGGGCCATATAGAAAAGGCCTGGAAAAAATATGTGGCGGATGTGCCTTTCAGTTACAGTTTTGTGGACGAGGATTTTGGGAACAAGTTCAGCGATGTGGAACGCATCGGCAGGCTCTCGTCTTATTTCGCCGTGCTTGCCATTTTTATTTCCTGCCTGGGCCTGTTTGGCATGGCCAGTTTTGTGGCGGAGCAGCGCACCAAGGAAATCGGTATCCGCAAAGTGCTTGGCGCCAGCGTAGCCGGACTGTGGCGCCTGCTTTCAAAAGAATTTGTGTTGCTGGTGCTTTTGTCCTGCATCATCGCTGCGCCCATCGCCTGGTATTATCTTAACAGGTGGCTATCGAACTACGACTACCGCGTTGGTATAAGCTGGACGGTTTTTCTGGCCGCTGCGGCCATAGCGCTTGTTATCACGCTGCTTACGGTGAGCATGCAGGCGATAAAGGCTGCGAGGGCAAACCCGGTGAAATCTTTGCGCACGGAATAAATGGATTCCTGGTACACAAAAGTGTAGTTTTACGGAAAGCAGTTCTGAATACATTGTTTTCCGGAAATAACTACATATGAAGCAATTATTCGTTCCGTTGCTGGTTCTTTTGCTGGCCGCCTGTAACCAGCCAGGGCAGGATAAGTCACCGGCGGCTTCCGGTCTTCCCAAAGCAGACGAACCGGTGGCCGGCGCCACTGTAACGCCGCATTACCAGGATGCCAAACACGGAACCGTTCCTGTGGTAAGGGCGAAAGAAGGCGCTCCCAACGTGGTGATCTTTATGATCGATGACATTGGCTTCGGCGCATTGAACAGCTTTGGCGGTCCCATTGCTTCTCCCAACCTCGACAGGGTGGCCCGCAATGGACTGACCTATGTGGATTTTCATACCACAGCGCAATGCAGTCCCACCCGGGCGGCCATGCTTACGGGCAGGAACCACCACAGCGTGAACATGGCCACGATCATAGAGATTGGTACGGCTTACAATGGATACACGGGCCAGATCCCGAATACAGCGGCCTTTGTGTCGACCGTGCTGAAACATTCGGGATATACCACGGCTGCATTTGGCAAGTGGCACCTGACGGCGCTCTGGGAAAACAACCCGGCGGGTCCGTTCAATACCTGGCCTTCCGGTCAGGGGTTCGATAAATACTATGGTTTCATCAGCGGCGAAACGCACCAGTATTACCCGGCGTTGTACGATGGGAATACGCCCATTGAGCCGCCGTCCAAACCAGGCTACAACCTGAACGACGATCTTGCCGACAACGCCATATCCTGGCTGCGCCTGCAACATTCGGTAGCGCCGGAGAAACCCTTCTTCATGTATTTTGCGCCGGGCGCCACTCATGCTCCGCACCATGTATCCAAACAATGGAGTGATAAATACAAAGGAAAATTTGATGAAGGATATGAAGCGCTGCGGCAACAGATCTATGAGCGGCAGCTTAAGGAGGGAAAAGTGCCGGCAGATACGAAGCTCACGCCCAAGCCCAACGACATCCCCGATTGGGCAAGCCTCAGTGATGATGAAAAAAAAGTGGCCCGCCGCCTGATGGAAGTGTACGCCGGTTTTGCCGAACAAACCGATTATGAGGCCGGCCGTTTGCTGGATGTGCTGGAAGAAATGGGAGAACTCGACAATACCATCTTCCTTTATATGGTGGGCGATAACGGCGCCAGCAGCGAGGGGCAGGAAAAAGGGATGTTCAATGAGATCGCGAGCCTGAATGGATTCAAGGAAGACTTCCAGACGATATTGAAGAACATCGATAAGATAGGAGGGCCCGAAACCCATAACCACTACAACTGCGGTTGGGCATGGGCGTTAAGCTCGCCCTTCCAGTGGTTCAAACTGGTGGCTTCCCACTATGGCGGAACATCCAATCCCGTTGCCATCAGCTGGCCGGCGCGCATTAAAGCGAAGGGCGAGGTGAGAAGGCAGTTTCACCATGTGATCGATATTGCGCCGACCATTTACGAAGCGGCCGGCATCCAGTTTCCTGAATACGTGAACGGCGTAAAGCAAAAACCACTGGAGGGCGTCAGTATGATCTACTCCTTCGACGATAAGGATGCCAAAACCAAACATACCACCCAGTATTTTGAGATCATGGGCGACAGGGGGATCTATCACGATGGATGGTATGCCGGCACCAAACACCGCAAACTGACCTGGGATTTTTCCACCACATCCTCCTTTGACAACGATGTTTGGGAACTATATGACATGACGAAGGATTTTTCGCAGGCAAACAACCTGGCGGCTTCCAACCCGGAAAAGCTAAAAGAAATGCAGGCCGTATTTGACCAGGAGGCGCGCAAATACAATGTGTATCCATTGGACGACAGGGGTGGGGCCAGGTTTGATCCTGCAAGCCTGCCGCTTGCATCCACGGGTAAGACGGACTTTAGTTATTTCCCGGGCGCAGTGCGAATACCGGAGAAAAGTGCACCCAACTTTCTGGGCACCAGTTACGAATTGCAGGTAGATCTGACCGGTTTGAAAGGAACGGAGAATGGTGTATTGGTGGCCCTGGGCGGTGTGGCAGCCGGGTGGTCCATCTACATGAAAAATGGCGTTCCTCATTACGTGTACAATGATTTTGGAGAAAGAAAATACGTGGTGAAAGGAACGGCGCCGCTGAAGGGTGATGCAACCATTACGCTCCAGGTCAAAGGCAATGGCCCGGTAAAACCGATGGATGCGGAGCTGCTGGTAAACGGAAAGTCTGTAGGAAAAGCTGCTATTCCGCGCACGCCGCGGTCTTCTTTTTCTTCCGACGAAACCTTCGACATCGGCAATGACCTGGGATCACCGGTAGGTGATTATCCTCCCAGCTTCGCATTCACCGGCACCATAAAGAAAGTGGATGTGCATATGAAGTAAATGTGCCTGCGGTTGACTGTGCCTGCGGCTGAGCCTGCCCTTATTGGTCCAGGATCCTGTTCCACTCGGGATGGCGTTTAAGATAAGCCACTACCAGCGGGCATAGGGCGATGAGTCTGTACCCGTTTTCTTCTATGTATGAAAGCGTTTTCTCGATCAGCGCGCTTGCTGCTCCTTTTCCTCTTAAGGCTTCGGGCGCTTCCGTGTGGATCAGCCAGATTTTTTTATCGCGTTCCTTATAATCGATAAAAGCGGTATGCTCGCCTACCTGCAGTTCAAAACGTTTTTCTTCTTCGTTTTTAACCAGCGGCAGTGCCAGGTATTCTTCGTTCATGGCAGGAATGGTTGATAAGAGTTTTAAAGCTACTTAAAATTCCTGGCCTCGGGAATTGGCAGGCCTTTCTGTCGCGCAGGCGCCAGTTGGCGCAGGAGTGGCGAAAAGTTATAACACTTGCTCACTATAACATGGATCACTTCTCCTTCGATCTGCAACCTGCCTTCCACCATGATCAGTTTGGATTGCAGGATCTCTTTCCGGTAGGCTTCAAAGAGTTTTTGGAAAACCACCAGGTTGGCGCTGCCTGTTTCATCTTCTATGGTTATAAAACAAATACCGGTTGCTGTGCCCGGCCTTTGCCGCACTAAAATAAGACCTGCAACTTTTACCAGGTCGCCATCTTTGCAGCTTGCCAGCGCCTGTGTGGGAAGGATGTGCAACTGCTGCAGCTTTTCCCGCACAAAACTCACAGGATGTGCTTTCAGCGAAAGTGCGGTTGCCGCATAATCCTGGATAACATGTTCGGAAAGTAGCATTTGCGGCAGTGTCACCTGTTCGGTACGATCTTCAGCAGGCTGCCCGGCATACAGCGCAACCGGGTTGTCTTTGATGGAAACATCCCACAGCGCCTGCCTGCGGTCGAGCCCGATGGACCGGAAAGCATCGGCATCCGCCAGTTTTTCCAGGGCGGTTTCCGGCAGGCCGGTATGGCGGATTTCGGTCATATTGGTGTACCCCAACTTTCGCAGGGATACCAGTAGTTGCATGTCTTCTTCCCGAAGTCCTTTCACCTGCCGGAAACCCAGGCGTAAGGCGCAGCGTTCTTCGCCGGATCTTTCTTCGAGCGTATGATCCCAGTCGGAATGGTTGATGTCTACCGGCCTCACTTCCACGCCGTGCTTACGCGCATCTGTAATGATCTGCGCGGGCTGGTAAAATCCCATGGGCTGGCTGTTCAGCAAAGCGCAGGCAAATATTTCGGGATGAAAACATTTGATCCAGGAAGAAACATATACCAGCAAGGCAAAACTGGCGGCATGGCTTTCAGGAAATCCATAGCTTCCGAATCCTTCCAGTTGCCGGAACACGCGCATGGCATATTCGCGGCTGTATCCTTTTGAGGTCATTCCATTCACCAGCTTTTTTTCAAAATGCGCCACCATTCCTTTGGCTTTGAAAGTGGCCATGCTGCGGCGCAGCTCATCCGCTTCGGCGGGGGTAAACCCTGCTGCCACAATGGCTATTTTCATGGCCTGCTCCTGGAAAAGAGGAACTCCGTATGTACGCTTGAGGATCTCTTTTAATTCTGTCGAAGGGTAATCCACTTCTTCCTGGCCGTTGCGCCGTCTTAAATAAGGATGCACCATATCGCCCTGTATGGGGCCGGGCCGCACGATGGCTACTTCGATCACCAGGTCATAAAATTCGCGCGGCTTTAATCTCGGTAACATGGACATCTGTGCCCGGCTTTCGATCTGGAATACGCCAATGGTATCGGCGCGGCAGATCATATCGTAAACGGCAGGGTCTTCCGGCGGAATATTCGCCAGGGTAAGATGCAGTCCATAGTGCTGCTTTGCTTTATCGAAGGCCTTGCGGATGCAGGTGAGCATGCCCAATGCCAGCACATCTATTTTCAAAAAGCCGAGGGCGTCTATATCGTCCTTGTTCCACTCGATGCAGGTGCGGTCTTCCATCCTGGCGTTCAGTATGGGGCAGAGGTCCGACAATCTTCCATCGGTGATCACAAAGCCGCCGGTATGTTGTCCCAACTGGCGTGGGAAGCCCATGTACTGGCTGGTCAGCGTTAACACTTTTCGCAGCAGCGGGTCGCGGGGATCCAGTCCTTCGTCCCGGATGCGTTTTTCGTTGATGCCCTCGTCGTGCAGGCCGCTGCAGCGCGCCAGGAGTCCCACCATATCAACGGATAAGCCCATCGCTTTGCCTACATCGCGTATGGCGCCCTTGTAATGCAGTTGCGTAACCGTGGCTACAATGCCTGCACGGTCGCGCCCGTATTTCCGGTAGATGTACTGCATCACTTCCTCTCTTCTTTCGTGCTCAAAATCCACATCGATATCGGGGGGCTCGTTGCGGGCCGAAGAAATGAATCGTTCAAACAGCAGATCGAACTGGGTGGGATCAACAGAAGTGATGCCGAGACAATAACACACCGTGGAATTGGCGGCAGACCCGCGGCCCTGGCAAAGAATGTTGTTTTCCTTTGCAAAACGTACAATGTCATACACCGTAAGGAAATATTCCGCATAGTTCATTTCCTCCATGAAAGCCAGTTCATAGTTGATGGAGGTACTGATTTTTTCGGGAATATGCTCTCCATAGATCTGGCGGGCTCCCTGCCAGGCAAGAAAGCTGAGTTCTTCCTGCGGGGTACGCCCCTCCGTGGTGACCTCTTTGGGATAACGGTATTTTAATTCATCCAGGGAGAAGCGGCAGGCGGCTTCTATCTCCTGCGTTTGTGCTAAGGCGTTAGGGTATTGACGGAAGAGGCGGATCATTTCGTCTATGGGCTTCAGGTATCTTTCCGCATTGGGGTGCAGCCGGTAGCCTGCGTTGTGGATGGTGCGTTTTTCCCGGACGCAGGTGATCACATCCTGCAGTTCCCTGCGCGCAGGATGGTGGTAATGCACGTCGTTGGTAGCTACCAGGGGAACAGCAAATTCCGATGACAACTGATGGAGGCGGTAGAGCTGTTTGGTATCATCGCCGCCATACTGCCTGCTTGCTGCCAGGTACAGTTCTTTTCCCAGGAAGGTTTTGTATTCCTGCAGGTTGGTTTTGAAAGAAGCCGGAAATTCGAAAGATTCGTTTAATTCACCGGGGGAAATACAAATGAATTTGATATCACCGGCCATATCAAATACGTCCTGTTTGTATAAATGACATTCTCCTTTTTCGGCGCGGAGATTCCCTTTGGTGAGCAGGTTAGATAATTTCGAATAGGCATTTAGGTTAGTAGGATAAGCCAGCAGGCTGGGGCCATCCTGCAGGTCGAGCCGGCAGGCGGGGATCAGGCGGATGTTTTTCTTTTTGGCGGCGGCATGCGCACGTACAATACCGGCAAAGCTGTTCCGGTCGGTGAGGGCGATGGCCGTATAACCGTAAGCGGCTGCCTGCTCAGCCAGCTCTTCAGGATGGGAAGCGCCGCGCAGGAAGCTGAAATTTGATGTTACCTGTAATTCTGTATAACGCATCATTCTATTTTACAGGTCAGGCAAAAAATCCATGCACAAACCATTGGTATGTTTTTTTTGTATCATAATGTCCCAGCCGGAACAGCCAGTAGCGGCAGCCCTGCTCATCTTCCACGGCATAATAATCGCGGTGTTGTCCCTGGTGCAGCCACCATTCCTGTTCAATACGTTCGGGACCGTCGGCCTTTACTATCTTATGCAGTTTTCCTTTGTACCGGAACAGCATGGGTGGGTAATCGGGGATGGGGGCGGTTACTTCAACCGGTTCGGGCCGGGGCAGCAGGTGCAGGGGCCTGGGTCTTTTTACCGCCCAGGCAGTAGCAGCCTGTTCCTGCAAAGAACTGGCCGGTTGAATGGAATGCTCGGGCCAGTAGTGTTCGGCCGGCAGGTAGCGGTGAATGGCGCCGGCGCCTAATTTGGCGGTCAGCCTGTCCAGCAACTCGGCGATGCGCGGGTCGTCCAGCCCGCCGGCGGTTTCCCAGCATTTTTCCTGGGCAGGGTAGTGGTCTTCCACGCTGGGCGCTTCCAGCACAAATAATTCGATCCCCAGGTCCGGTTCTATCTCCGGTAATTTGTTTTCAAATAATTTGAACAGGTGGGCGGTGTTGTGGGAAGGGCGATTGGTGCCGATCTCCACCTGTATGGTTTTTCCATCCACGCGATAGCTTTTAAACACAGCTTTACGAAGCCCTTTGTTTTCGCGCTGCAGGCGGTGACACAAGCTTTCCAGCAGGCGTTGCAGCGCGATTTCGATACCGGTAAGTGTTACAATGGGTTCCAGGCAGGGCAGCCTTTCGCTGTGAGGAACGAAGGGTTGCACGGGTTGGATCATTTCCTCCTCCAGGCCCAGGGCCTGGTTCAGCCTTGTGATAAAATGCTGGCCGAACCTTCGCCGGAGCGTGGAGCGGGGTATGGCAATAAAACTGCCGATCTGTGAAAGTCCCAGCTTGTGCAGCCGTTCCGTGGTGGCCGTTTCGAGGCGCAGCGCCTGTGGCGCCAAAGAAAGCAGGGCCTCTGTTTCCCAGCCGTTTTTTATTGCCGCCGGGTCCCTTCCATACCTTGCCAGCGCCCATGCTGCACCAATGCTACCTGCCATGGACAACCGAACACTGTAGCCGCGGCCTTCCAGTTTTTTTTGCAGGGCTTTTAGATAGGACGCTTCGCCGCCCCATAAATGAGCGCAGCCGCTGGCATCCAGGATCAATCCATTGGGTGGGTCAACGGCGGCTACTGGTGTAAACCGGATGCACCATTCGGCAAGGCGTGCCAGCAGTTTGTCAGCAAGTCCCGGTACATCCTCCAGCATGCACAGGCCGGGCAGGATGGCCCTGGCATCGGCCAGCACCATGCCAGCGTTAATTCCCTGTTGCTGCGCCTTTGCACTAACGGCGGTGATGACCATCCTGCCGTGCACGGGTGCGCCCAGTACAAAGGACTCATTTTTCAGCGCCGGCTGGCGGATGGCGAACCAGTCCGTGGTGAGATGACGGAACCATATGGAAACAAAGCGCCTGTTCATATCACCCGGTTTTTTGCTTGCGTTCGCCGACCATCGGAATAAGCTGGCGGCGCTGCGGGTTTTCCATTTGCCGGAACCGGCCTTCCGCCCATGCCAGTTCCCATATTCCCGGCTTGCCATTTTTTGCTTTGAGCAATTCCACTTCCCAGCGGGGGAAGCCAATACCCGGTAATGCCTCTTCTACTTCGCTGGGAAGCGGCGTGACCTGCCAGCGCGCCATGCAGGCGGTGGTTTGCGGTTGGCGCAGGTCTTTGCGAAGAATAAAACCTGTCACCTGGCTTTGCTCCACCGCCAGTTGCAGCCGGCGGGATTGCGTGAAATTAATGCCCGGGATTTCGGCAACCACGGCAGACAGGGCACTGCAGCTAAGGGCTTCCTCTGTTGCCCAAAGCCGGTCTTTTTCTTTCGGCAGTTCAAGAAAAATGACCCGGTCAGGCGTTATGCCAAACCATTGTAAGGCAGGCGGAAACACCAGCCTCGATGGACTGATCCAAACCGCGGCGCCCCCCGATTGCATGAGTGCGGATACCATGCCGGTGATAAATCCACTGGAGGCAGCCGCATTTTCGGGTCCATGGGAAAGAAACTCGTGGATGGTGCCCAAAGGAAAACGGCCGTTGGGAAATGCACGGTTGATGGCCCCCAGCCCGGGAACAGGCGACTGTCCATTCGTCATCGGCCTGAAACCCTGTAAGGGCAGCAGGTCCTGTCGCAAACGGGCTATGGTTTCAGCGGGAGACATGGGCTTGCAAATTACTAAATTATTTAGTAATTTGCAAGCAAACTAAATCTTTTAAGTAAGGAGGAAGCGTATTTTATTTGTGGGCCGGTTTTATTTTATTAGGCATTTCCTGTTCATAGGTTGGTTTCAGATATCCATTTGGGATTTCTTGTTTATATGCGCTGTTTGGTACAATAACCGGCATGCTCCAGGAGAGTGTATCGACGTTTTTCAAATGGAAGGTAAAAGCAGGAAGCGATTGCTTCGGAGAGCTGCTTGGGACATTTAATTTGAGCGTATCGAGGTGTAGATCGTAAAATGCCTCTTTTTTATTATGCACTTCTTCCTGCAAGTTATTCTTTTGCTGTGCACTAAGTTGGTGCAAAAAGCCCATTAGCAATAAGGAGAGAAGTGTTTTTTTCATGGTCTAAGTTTTCTAAAAGATAACCAATTTTTTCTGCATCTGAAAAACCCGGAATATTTTGAAATGATGTTTGATGATTAACCCGGCTACCCCACCGAAACAGCCCGCTGTTTTTTCCTGTTCCCGGCATTTACGCTTCGTACGCGAACATTTCCGGGAGCAACTAATTTATAAGGCCGGTTAAAAGCTTCCTGTGACACTTTGAAATGATCGGCCAGTTTTCGGATAACCTCTTTGGAGAATCCTTTTTTGTAGTTCAGGATATCAGAAACATAGCCTTTGCTTATGCCAAGTATATCAACCAGGTCTTTGGCTTTCAGGTTATGGTCTTTAATGAAAGAACGAAGCAGTTGTACCGGGTCTGATACAGTAGAGGAGAGATGTTCTGCATCCCATTTTTCAATAAGCAGGGTAAGCAGGGCTATTTCCTCTTTGGTATTCCTGTCTTTGGCGCCTGAAAATACAAGATCCTCCAATACATTGCAATATTCTTTGTACTGGCTTTTGCTGGTAATCACTTTGTATTTGAGGGTTCCCATATTTCGATATTTTAATAACTACTTATAGTATATTGTTCACCTGCACTACATAATTTATTGTACTCGGCGTGCGTGCCAATCCAACAAATAAAAAGATGCGCCTGCACATCTCCAAAAGCATACTTCCCGATCATCCGGTACTTGTTCCCACCAATATCAAAAACAGCCCTGTTTGAACCCTTGCCCAGTAGGTCCGTACCCGGAAAAGTACGCTGCATGTCAGCCGGCATTTCCCAGTTTGCATATTTGAGCTTGGTACGCCATTCAGCAAACGACAACCTGCTTTGGGCATTGTCCTTTGTATAGGCTTCAATGGTTTCCTTCCGTATAAGATGAACTTTCATAACAAAGATATACTTTTTTATTGAGTTCACAAATTGTGAACTTTTTTTATTACCATGAACGGACATAAAATTGTAAAGATGATGAGATGGGCGTTGTAAAATTGCCATTCACGCGAAAAAGGGTGATAAAACGGGGGGCGGCCCGGATAGTTCCCGGTAATGGCTGGATGCTGTATTTTTGCTTTGATAATAAAAGACAATAGTACGATGACGCAAGTGATCCTCGGCGCTGGCGGAGACATTGGTAAGCTGCTGGCAAAAGACCTGAAACAATATACAAGTCGCGTTAGGCTGGTATCACGCCATCCCGAACAGGTAAACGGCGACGACGAACTTTTTCCGGCAGATCTACTATCAGCCGACCAGGTAGACAAAGCCGTTGCCGGTGCAGCAATAGCTTACCTGGTCGTGGGACTGAAATACGACCTGCGGGTATGGCAGGAGAGCTGGCCCGTCGTTATCGATAATGTAATCAATGCCTGTCTGAAACACGGCGTAAAACTGGTCTTCTTCGATAATGTGTACCTATATGATAAGAATGCGATCCCGCATATGACGGAAGAGAGTCCATTGAATCCGCCCTCCAAAAAAGGGAAACTGCGGCTACAGGTCGCAAATGTCATCATGAACGCTATATCTCAAAAAGGGTTACAGGCCCTGATTGCCCGTTGTGCCGATTTTTATGGACCGGGAGCAAAGAATGGTGTGTTGAATATTATGGTCTTAGACCCCGTTTCGAAAAACGAAAAGATGAGCTGGCAATCTGCTGTAGATAAAACACATTCTTTTACCTATACGCCGGACGCCGCCAGGGCAACCGCCATGCTGGGCAATACGGACAGCGCTTATAACCAGGTGTGGCACCTGCCCACCTCCCCGCAACGGTGGACCGGTGAAAAATTTATGACCTATGCGGCTTCCCTAAAAGGCGCTAAGGTTTCTTATAATCTGCTCACGCCTTTTCTGCTATCCGTAGTCGGATTGTTTAACAGAACGGTCCGGGAACTGGTCGAAATGCAATACCAGAACAACCAGGACTATTTTTTCGACAGCCGGAAGTTTTGCAAAGCCTTTGATTTTACGCCTGCCAGCTACGAAGAGGGGATAAGGGAAGTGTTGGGGACTTGATTTTACTCGTAGGCCGGCTCCGGCAAATCAAAAAAATCGCCTTGTGTTCTATTGAGAGAAGTAGCAATCACGCTAAAATTTTCCGGCGTGGGTTTCAGGTCAATGTATTTATCTACAATGCTCCTGTGCTTGTAAATGATAAAAGTATTTTCTACACCCGGATTTATATTGTTTAAGTACGCTTCGGTGGCTTTATCGGAAAAAGAAGGAACAAAAGTTAAGGCTATGCTGTTAAGATGGAGTTCATTTCCCAGCTTTTCTAATTGTGCCTGGCGTTCCTGTTGGTTGTAATTTTTGTCGTTTCCATAAACAAAATAAACTTTAAGGTATTGCCTTCGTTTTTGGCTTTCCTGTTCCAAAAACTGCAGCCAGTCTTTTATTGCTGCCCAGTCGGGTTTATTTCCTACAAAATAAATAATGCCATGGTAACGCCCGTACTTGCAAACGGGACAGGTTTGTGTTCCCTTATCCGCCCCAAATGCATGAAACGGCATAAAAGACGGTTGGTCTTCGCCTATGCTTAAACCCGATTGTTTTTGGGGTGTAGTTTTCTTCGGATAGTTGGGAATGTTCAACCCGAGAATGATATCATGCTCCGCTATTTGCAAACTGCCTTTAAGCAATACCCTTACAACGCCGCTTCCACCACGGTTTTCCTGCGGGTATTTTTTAAAATGGGGAATGAGAAGCTTGTCATCGTCAAAATTAATTTCATCGGTATAATATTCATTGGCGATACCGGGTTCTTTGATGGACAAATGAATGTGCGCAGGCAACGCCTCATTTGGATAAGGCGCCGGCCGGATGGTTTTAATGGTATATTTCCCATTTTCATCCGTTTTCACCCATCCGCGAATATGCCCGTGGCGTTTTACACGTTCATCCATTCCGGGTTTTGGTGAATAATAGCCGTTATTATCTGTCTGCCAGTAATAAATGACAACGTCTTTTGCCGGTATTTTTCCATCCAATTGAAAAACGGTTCCGGTAACGATCAACTTTTGGCCTTTTTCGTTCCAGCCCGGACTTGTATCCATCGAATGGATTTGTTGGGGCATTCCGATATGCATCAGTTCACAGCCGTCGCAGCCGCCACCAACCACTTTCTTATTATTGGTTTGTCCGGTGCAGCTTATCCAAAACGAGCTTAATAAGATTGCTTTGCTGAAAATCAAATATTTCATTGGCCCAACTTTTTATAAAGTTGCAGTTCTATATAACTGATTTTCAAATAAAAACCTGCAAGACGAGTTTATTTTAGGGTAAGATGAGTATGCTGTTCGAGCTTCGATTTAAAATCTTTTGCATAATTACGGCTTACTCTTAAAACCGTTCCGTCTGAAATGGTAACATCATAGTCGCCATTTTGACGCGATTGATAAGAATGTATCTCCCGGAGATTAACAATATGAGATTTGTGGATGCGTATGAATTGGTTTCCGTCCAACTGGTTTTCCAGGGATTTCAGGGTTTCGCTGTGGAGGTATTTCTTTGAAAGATGATGAATGTTGACATAGGGCGAATTGGCGGAAATATAAAGGATGTCCTGCACAGCCAATACCGATTTTATATGGTTGTTATCCGTAATTACAATGGAGCAGATAGAGGTTTTCGGTTGAATCTCTTTTGTAATGTCGCTATTCACTTCTGGTGAAAGCGGTCTTTTAGACAGGAAAGTAAAAGCCAGCAGACAGAAAGCATAAATGAGTACCGATTGTATGAAATAAGCCGAGATCCCGTAATAGAAGGTCTGCCGGTAAGCAAAAGTGTGCTCGTAGAAGGCTTTGGACAAAAGCCAAACCAACGCGGGATATGCTGCCAGATGAACTGCCAGTGCAAAACCTGCCCAGGCTAATCTGACCCCGGTATTTTCAGTTCTTTTAGTGAGTTTTAACAGCAGTGGTAATAAGGGAATATATAATATCCAGTAAGAGCTGAACAATAAAGATTCTGAAAAATAGAAGGCGCTTTGCCGAAAGAGCGTATACAAATAATCCAGCAACAGGTTGGCCGCAACCATTCCTGATAAGCAGCCTGCCATAAGGATGGCCGATCGTTGCTTATCCGGAGAAACCAGGTATTTGCGTGGAATGACCAAAATGTCCTTTGTGAATAATATTACAAAAAATCTCTCATCGAAAAGGGCATCAAAAAAGTAATATTTTAACGCATATAAAAACAAAAAGGTCGTAAGCTCATCACTTACAACCTTTTTTCCTGTGCCCAGGACTGGATTCGAACCAGCACGCCGTTTCCAGCACCACCACCTCAAGGTGGCTTGTCTACCAGTTTCAACACCTGGGCGCCTGCTTAAAGCGGATGCAAATGTAAGGATTTAACCATTATCCCCAACTTAAATTCAGAAATCATGCAGGCCGCGGCAACTGGATCCGGAAGGTAGTTCCCTTGCCGGGATCCGACTGTTTTACAAACAATTGCCCGCCATGGTATTGCTCTATGATCCTGCGCGAAAGCGACAGTCCCAGTCCCCAGCCTCTTTTTTTGGTGGTGAAGCCGGGATCAAAAACGCGCGACAGGTTCGCGGCGCTGATCCCCTTGCCCGTATCGGTCACATCTACCGTTACCTGGTTGCCGGTGGCGGCTATCTCCACGCTGATCTGTCCAACTCCCTCCATCGCATCGAGGGCGTTTTTCAGCAGGTTTTCCACCACCCAGTCGAACAACGTGGCCGATAAAGGGATCACCAGGTTGCCGCTTCCGGGCGATTGCAGATGGAAACGCACCCGGCTCGGCGCTCTTCTTTTTACATAGTCCATCACCGCCTCCACCTGGCTGACGATATCCGTATTTTCCAGTTGCGGGATGCTGCCGATCTTGCTGAACCGGTCGCTCACCAGCTTCAGTCTTTCCACATCTTTTTCCAGCTCGCGCGTGATGGTGTTTTCCTGGCCGCCTTCACGCAGCATTTCCACCCAGCCCTGCAAAGAAGAGAGGGGCGTTCCCAACTGGTGGGCGGTCTCCTTGGCAAGTCCCGCCCAGAGCTGGTTTTGCTCGGAACGGTGCTGCGTGTTCAGCAGCAGCAGCAGCAAAACCAACAGCAGTCCCACGATCACCAGTTGCACCATGGGGTAATATTTCACTTCGTTCAGCAGGCGGGTATTGCCATAATAATAACGGTTGGCCACATAAGGGTTTTCGCTGAGCACCAGCACGAAGGGGTCGTTCGATCGTTTGAATTCACGCAGCTTGCGGGGCAGGTAAGCGGGATCCGCCAAAGCCTGCGCGGAATCGAGGTTCACGAAACTCACAATGCTGTCGCGCTCGTTGGTTTCGATGATGGGAATGGAGGTCTGGTCGTTGCGGATCATGTTGGGCAGGGTCAGCGGCAGGTCTGGGTTGTCGAAAATGGCCTTGCTGGCGCTCACCCAAAGCTCCACTTTGTTGCGCTCTTCCACTGCGATCTTACCGGCCAGGTAACGCGAATAAAAGATGGAGCCCGTCACAATAATGAGCGCCACCAGGGCCAGCCATACCCGCCAGTTGAAAAGATACCCGATCATCGGACTAATTTAGCTATTCGTATAGATCGCTTGCCCTATTTTTGGCCACTAAATTTGGAAGCATCGTTTTGTCTGCCCGCATCGCCATAGTGATCCTCAACTGGAACGGCCGCCGTCACCTGGAAAATTTCCTGCCCTCCGTACTGCTGCACAGCAGCCCGCAGGCCGAGGTGATTGTGGCCGATAACGCCTCTACCGACGATTCCCTGGCCTGGCTGCGCAGCCATCATCCGGGCCTGCGCATCATCGAACTGCCACGTAACTACGGCTTCGCCAAAGGGTACAACGAGGCCCTCCGGCAGGTGGAAGCAGAATTTTACCTCCTGCTCAACTCCGACGTGGAAGTGACGCCAGGCTGGCTCGATCCCCTGCTGCAACACATGGATGCGAACCCCACTACCGGCGCCATGCAACCGAAAATAAAAATGTATGCCGATAAATCCTTATTTGAATATGCAGGTGCCGCCGGGGGCTGGCTCGATAGCCTGGGTTATCCCTTTGCACGGGGCCGGGTATTCGACTATTGTGAAACCGACCACGGGCAATACGACGATGTGGCCCGCGTATTCTGGGCCAGCGGCGCCGCATTGCTGGTGAGGGCCGGGCTCTACCACGAACTGGGCGGACTGGATGAGTTCTTCTTCGCCCACCAGGAAGAGATCGATTTCTGCTGGCGCCTGCAACTGGCGGGATACGAAGTGGTGGTTCATCCCTCATCGGTGGTGTACCACGTGGGCGGCGGCACACTGCCAAAAGGCAACGAATGGAAGGTGTTCCTGAATTTCCGCAACAACCTCATCATGCTGGCCAAGAACCTGCCGCTGCAAGAGGCCATCTGGAAAATACCCTTCCGGTTTTTCCTTGATTCGCTTTCCGCCTGGCGCAGCCTGCTGCACGGGCAGGGCATTTATTTCAAAGCCATCCTCGAAGCGCATGTGGGTGTTATCGGCTGGCTGCTGATCCGCAGAAAGCAATCGGTATTTCCCATTCGTAAAAAAGGCAAACTGAACGGATGGTACAAAGGCACGGTGGTTTGGCAGCATTTTGTAAAAGGCAGGAAACAATTTTCGGAAATTGTGAAGTGAAACCTATTTTTGCAAGGCAATTAAAAAACTATGGCGCACGAGCATATACAAGAATGGGACAACCCGGCAGAAAAAGATTTTAAGTATAGCTGGGTGAATTCTTCCACTTTCCTGTTTTACCTGCAGGTATTTTGCGTTCTCGCGTTCGTACTCGGCGGTTGTTACGCCCTCTCTACGCATCGCTATAAGGGCAAGCCCAAAGTGCATGTACAGGAAAGTACACAGTACACGCCCAAGTACAAATAACTAAAAAAAGAGCGTAAAAATTTGGCAGATAGCAGGGAGTCCTTATCTTTGCCATCCCAAAGAAAAAATAGTTCTTTATCGCGGAAGTAGCTCATTTGGTAGAGCACGACCTTGCCAAGGTCGGGGTGGCCGGTTCGAGCCCGGTCTTCCGCTCCAGTAGAAATTCCAAACATTGTTTGGAATTTTTTTTTCCTGAGATTTGCCGCAGGTACGATCTCACCCGGGTGGTGGAACTGGTAGACACGCCGGACTTAAAATCCTGTGATCTGTAAAGGTCGTACGGGTTCAACTCCCGTCCCGGGTACACATAACCGATGAATCCGCTTCAGACTTACGTTTGAAGCGGATTTTTCTTTTTAAACAGCATCTTACTTTCATACCTGTTTGCAGGAGTTTTTACCAGCGGCACCATCCCGCTGCATCCGTGATAATATCCCGCGCGGGACAGCCGGCATGCCGGTGCTTGCAGACTGGGAAAATAAAAATTTGGACAAATTGGAATATGTTGGTATGTTCGTACATATTGCCATATGGACTTCAAAATTGATCACGAAAGTAAAATGCCGTTGCATGTGCAGGTCGAAGCGCTGTTACGCGATTTGATCACCTCCCCAACGTTCAGCAACGGCACCACACTGCTTCCGAAGGAAGTTGAGCTGGCCAATACCCTTGGCATCTCCAGGAATACCATCCGCCAGGCTACCAACAAATTGGAATATGAGGGGCTGTTAAAGCGCAAAAAGGGCGTGGGGACCAGTGTTGCCCCCAAGAAAAAAATGTCCACCGGGCTGGACCACTGGTACAGCTTTACCAAAGAAATGAAGGAGAAGGGGATTGATGTGTTCAATATTTCCGTGAAAGCGGAAATGGTAATGGCCAATGAAAAAGTTGCGGCTTTTTTCAAAATCGAAGAAGGCCGTAAGATCATCAAACTGTCCAAATTAAAGGGTACCAAGGAAGGTCCCATTGTTTATTTCGAAAGCTATTTTCACCCCCGTATTGGCGTAACGCCCAAAGACGATTTTTCCATTCCCTTATATACTATGCTGCTGGAAAAATATAAGGTGAAAGTGGTACGGTCCAATGAAAACATCAGCGCAAGGCTGGCAGGCAAGATGGCAGCAAAGCTTGGCGTACAAAGCAGCGCGGCCATCCTGGTACGGGAAAGGTTTGTATATGACCCGGGTGACAGGCCCATCGAATACAATTTGGGTTATTATCGTTCTGACAGGTTCGTGTATTCAATTGATATAAAAAGCAGCCTTTAAATTTTTTTGCCCTGTATTAATATGTCTGAACATTTGAACAAAGAGCTTATTTTAGGTGTGGATATCGGCGGATCCCATATTTCCGCTGCGCTTGTGGAGAGGGAAACCGGCGTTCTTTTTCCTGCCAGCTTGCGAAAGAGGATCCTACCGGGCAGCGGCGACACTGCTGGAATCGTGGAACAATGGACCAGCGTCCTGCAGGACTCCTTAAAGAGCCTCAGCAACTATCGGCTTGCAGGTATCGGGGTGGCGATTCCAGGACCTTTTGATTACGAACAGGGTATCTCCCTGATGAAAGATGTCAACAAATATTCTTCACTGTTCGGTGTCAGCATAAAAGATGCGTTCAGGGAAAAGTTGCTGCTGGATAATGACCTTCCCATCGTGTTTGAAAATGATGCCGCCTGCTTTGGCATCGGGGAGAGCCTCGGCAACGGCATCAAAAGTATGGATCGCATCATTGCTGTTACACTGGGAACCGGCTTCGGCTCCACCTTCCTGCAGAACGGCAGGGTGGTAAAACAGGGGAAAGGACTTCCGGCCAACGGCGAACTGTATAATGTGGGTTACCTGGATGGTATTACGGAAGATTATATTTCAGGCAAATGGATCCTGTCGGGTTATAACGCGCGCTCCCCTCTTAAAGCTGCATCTGTAAAAATGATTGCCGAGCGCGCTGCCGGTGAAATGGACGCCGTTGCCATCGGCATTTTCAAAGATTTTGGATTTCACCTGGCTTCCTGCCTGGAGCCATGGATCAAAAGCTATAAGGCTGACAGCCTCGTTATTGGCGGCAGCATTGCCCGGTCTTCTCAACTTTTTATTTCTCGTTTAATAACGGAATTAAGGCGTTTCAACTGCCTCATTCCTGTAAAAATTTCTGAACACATGGAAGTATCTGCGATTAAAGGTGCCGCATCCCTCGTGACCCCGAAGAGCCAGCCGCAACAGCCGAACTGGCGAAAAACCCGGCAGCCGCTTTTGCCTGTTGAAAGCCTCGACCGGGGCCTGGAACCCGGAGATTATAATATGTACCCGTCGTTTTCTTTAGGAAGCGGAAAAATACATACCGGCTACGATACATTGGCAGACTGGATCGGCAGGAAGAGAACGGTAATGATCGATGGTTTGATGGGTAACGACTGGAATGCCATCCAGGCGGCCCTGTCCGAAGCCCTCGCGCGAAAAGGAATTCATGTTAAATGGTATGATGCTGCGGCCTGGCAGCATGCTCCAACGATCATTGAAAAGCTGGCGGAGCCGTTTATCGGTGCCACAGGCGAAGTGTGGGGCACCCGCTGTACTTTGGATTTTGCAGATATGTTCAACGCCGAAGCGCTGGCAAAGCTTGAACCGGCCGGAACTGCAGATGTTCATATTCTCATCGGTACGGGCGCTGCATTGGCAAACTGGGATGACCTCGTTTATTTTGATTTGCCCAAAAACGAAGTTCAGTTCCGGATGCGTAGTGGCCAGCAGGTCAGTATCGTTCCCGGCGAAGGGCTGTCTAACCCGGAGATATACAAACGCCTCTATTTTGTAGACTGGGTGCTGAACAATCGCCACCGCGCAGCCATCCAGGACAACATAAAGATCATAGCTGACGGCCAGTGGAAAGACACCGTCACCTGGGCGGAATCGTCTTCCATTTACCAGGGTTTCAGGGAACTGTCTACGAGTGTATTCCGGGCCAGGCCATGGTTTGAACCGGGAGCCTGGGGAGGACAATGGCTCAAAAACAAAATCAAAGGCATAAGCCAGGACGAAGTTAATTATGCGTGGTCTTTCGAGCTGATCGTTCCTGAAAACGGGCTGGTATTCGAAAGCGACCGCAGGCACCTGGAGGTGGCTTTCGACTGGCTGATGGAATGGCATGCTGACACCATTTTGGGACAGGACCACCAGCGATTTGGCAAGGAATTCCCGATCCGGTTCGATTACCTGGATACAATGGACGGCGGCAATTTATCTATTCAGTGTCATCCCTCACTGTCTTATATCAGGAATGTATTTGGTGAGAATATCACACAGGATGAAACCTACTATATCCTGGATTGTAAACCGGATGCCCGGGTCTACCTGGGATTCCAGGAAGACATTGACCCGGCGGCTTTCAGAAACCAGTTGGAAGCAAGCGTTGAGCAGAATCTCCCGGTAGATATTGAGAAATTTGTCCAGGTACATCCGGCAAAGAAGCACGACCTGTTTTTAATTCCCAATCAAACGGTACACAGTGCAGGGAAGAACAATATGGTGTTGGAGATCAGCGCCACTCCCTACATATTCACCTTCAAAATGTACGATTGGCTCCGGCTTGACCTGGAAGGGAATCCCCGCCCGATCAATATTGAACATGCTTTTAACAACCTGGATTTTTCAAGAAAAGGAGAAGTTGTTCAGCGTGACCTGGTATCAAGGGAGCAGATCATTGAAAGCAATAAAGACTACAGGATCGTCCACCTGCCCACCCACCCCGAACATTTTTACGATGTGCACAGGATCGAATTCTCCGGGTCGGTTGATATGGCTACCCTAAACAAATGTTTTGTTATGATGCTGGTGGAAGGGCAGTCTATACTCGTAAAAGCCGAGGGAAGAGAGCCGGTGCGGTTTAGCTACGCCGAAACATTTGTTGTTCCGGCAGGTGTCAACAGGTTTTCCCTATTCAATGAAACGGAAGGCGAAATAAAAGTCATCAAAGCCTTTGTAAAATAACGGATACCATGCTCGTCACTCCATCAGGGAAAACTATTACCCGCGACGTCGGGGTCAGTAACAAACGGCAGGTGGTTATTATTTGCATGATAGCCGCCATTGGAGGTTTTTTATTCGGATTTGATACGGCAGTTATTGCCGGCGTACTTCCCTTTGTGGCCAGGGATTTTGGATTTGATGCGATGATGGAAGGGTGGTTTGTCAGTTGTGGATTGCTTGGATGTATCATAGGGGTTGCGGTTTCAGGCAAATTAAGCGACTGGAAAGGCCGGAAATTTGTCATGGTTCTTTCAGCAGGTTTGTTTTTCCTGTCCGCCATCGGCTGTATGCTGGCAATGAATAGTTTTTGGCTAATCAGTTTCCGGTTAATAGGCGGGCTCGGCATTGGCGTGGCTTCCATGATCTGCCCGCTGTACATTTCGGAAATCTCCCCACCCGCCTACAGGGGCAGAATGGTTGCCTTATACCAGTTGGCGATAACAGTGGGCATCGTCGCTGCCTATCTATCCAATGTAGTCCTGTTAAATAATTCCGGGAACCCTGGTCTGACCGGCTTTCTTGGGTGGATCGTGTCCACGGATACCTGGCGTTCCATGATGGGTGTTGGCCTGGTACCCAGCGTCATTTTCTGCGCCGGCCTCTTTTTGATACCGGAATCTCCCCGGTGGCTCATGTTAAAGGGGAAGCTGCACAAAGCCATGGCCATTCTTTCAAAAGTCAACGATACCGCTACAGCATACAGGGAAAAGGAAGCCATAGAAAGCAGCCTGCAGTTTGAACAGAAAGGGCTTCGTGAGCTGTTGCAACCGGTGTACAGGGTTCCGCTCCTGGTTGGTGTGGCCCTGCCTTTCTTTGCCCAGGTATCGGGCATCAATGCCGTCATTTATTATGGCCCGGCGATCCTGGATAAGGCGGGATTTTCGCTCGGCGATGCCTTTGGCGGACAGGTGACGATCGGGCTGGTGAATGTGCTGTTTACGTTTGTAGCGCTTTTCACTGTCGATAAATGGGGTCGCAAGCCGCTGCTCCTTTTGGGCATTGCTTCCTCCATAGTTTCACTTGCCATCATTGGTTTCCTGTTTTTTGAAGGCATTGTAACGGGACCCTGGATCCTGATTTTTATCCTCTTGTTCATTGCGAGCTTTGCATTCTCTTTTGGTCCCGTCACCTTCATCATCATCAGTGAAATATTCCCGACTGCCGTAAGAGCGCAGGCTGTATCAATCGGCATTCTGTCTATGTGGGTTGCCAACTTTTTTGTGGGACAGATGACGCCACTTATGCTGAAAAGTCCTTCCTGGGGGCCAGCAGCGACCTTCTGGACATTCGCCCTTCTCTGCGCCCCGGCACTCTGGCTGACAATCAAAAAAATTCCTGAAACAAAAGGTAAATCCCTGGAAGCAATTGAATCGCTGTGGCGAAAGAATAGCAACAGGCTAAATGTATAAACCAACTATATCGTGCATTAATTAACCAAAAACGACTGTCATATGAATCTGCCAAAACTAACCATCGCATCAACTTCTTTGAAGTACCTGCTTATCGCTGTAGTCTTGTCCTTAGCCAGCTCCCTGCTACATGCGCAAACCAATACGACGATTATCGGCCGTATAACCGATAGCTCGGGAAACGGACTGCAGGGCGTGAACATCAGCATTCTCAATACCAAAATTGGAACGGTAACAGATGCCAATGGAAACTACTCATTAACTTTTCCTGACGCCTACAGGAACAGGCGGATCGCCTTCTCCTACACCGGCATGGTGGCCCAGGAACTCCCCATTGGAGATAAGAGCACAATCGATGTTCGGCTGCTTGCCGACCTGGGCAAATCACTCGACGATGTTGTCGTGATCGGGTATGGTACGCAGCGTAAGGTATCGCTGACAGGTGCCGTTAACCAGATATCTTCCCGCCAGATCGAAAACAAACCGGTTACCAATGTGCTGCAGGCTTTGCAGGGGGAATCACCGAACCTGATCATACAGCAGGCGAACTTTAATCCGGGCAGCGGAGTAGTTATCAATATTCGTGGCGTCGGAACACTGGGCGACAATTCCCCGCTGGTAGTTATCGATGGCATTATCGGCGGCGATATTAATTTGCTGAACCCGAATGACATTGCAAGCGTTTCCGTGTTAAAAGATGCGGGATCGGCGGCAATATATGGTTCAAGAGCGGCCAACGGGGTATTGCTGGTTACCACGAAAGGCGGGCGTTTGAACCAAAAGCCGACTGTTTCCTACAATGGCACCTATGGTGTGCAAACGGCGAGAGTACTGGTGGACAAGGTTCATGCATGGGACAATGCCTACTATAAGAACGAAGCGCTGGTGAATTCCGGTCTTCCGCCCGCTTATACACCTGACCAGATACAGGCATTGAAGGACCAGGGTGATGGCAACTGGAATGTGGAGTACCTGCTCAAAAAAGCGCCCATGCAGTCGCACAATGTCAGCGTCAGCGGTGGCAGCGCTACCAACTCCTACTTTGTTTCCGCCGGTTATCAGAACCAGGGCAGCAACCTGATCGGGAACGGCGGATCCGGTGCTGATTTTGGTTTTCAGAAATACAATATCCGCCTGAACCAGACTTCGATCATCGGCAGGTTCAGGGCGAATATTATCCTTAGTTATACCAAGTCAAGGAACAAATCAAACAGTGTTGGCGACAATAACATCTTTGCGGATGCCAACCGCGTACCTGCCAATTACAACTGGGTGGATGAAGAGGGTAATTACCTGACCAACGCGGTGGCCTCTCAATACAATGAGTATGGCGTACTGAAAGACGGGGGATTTAACCAGACTGACAATGATGAGGTGTTTGGCAGCGTCAACGGGCAATTTAATATTAACCGGAACTTTAAGCTGACGGGTGTATTAGGCGGTACGATCACCAGCAATACCGGCTTTTACCGGCGCATCCAGGTCGACTACCTGCCCGGTGGTGTTTACGGGGACGACCATGCCGTGCTGGACAACTCGAGCAAATCCTACCTGATCAATACGCAGCTATTTGCCGAATACAACAAGGAATTTGGCGATCACGCCGTGAAGGTGCAGGTTGGCGCTACCAACGAATCCTACAGCGGAAAGGGTTTCCAGCTCCAGAAACTTTTTACGGATCGTATCCTGGGTACGCCCACTACGGGTACGCAGGTTGATGTGAATTCATCCAATAACAGCATCGCCGTTAATGAAACCAGCATTTATTCCTTTATAGGCCGCCTTAATTATTCCTACCGGGAGCGGTATCTTTTCGAAGCTACTTTCAGGGAAGATATTTCCTCCAAATTCGCCAAAGGGAATAGGGCCGGCTTCTTCCCCACATTCAATGGCGCCTGGGTGATTTCACAGGAAAATTTCATGCAATCAATAGACAGGACCATCAATTACCTGAAGCTGCGGGCCACCTATGGCATTCTCGGCAATCAGAATGTTAATTCCTACCAATACCAGACCACCTATTTTTCCTATCCCAGCGCTTATGGCTTTACGAACGAAGCCGTGGGAGGTGCAGGTTTTATGTTGGGCAACCCCTACCTGACCTGGGAAAAATCGGCCACGGCCAACGTAGGTGTTGACGCGTCGTTTTTCAGGAATTCGCTTTCGGTATCCTTTGATTATTTTAACAAAACTACCAGCGACATCCTGCAGCCCAGGCAGGATATTCCCCAGATCTACGGGGCGGCATCACCCGATTATAACGTAGCGAAGGTGAGAAATGTGGGTTGGGATGCAACAGTATCTTACAAACTGACTAACGGTTCTTTCACACATAATTTTTCTGTCAACATAGCAGACAACAGGAATGAATTGCTGCAGCTCTCTTCCGGTGCACAGCAGCAGATCGTGAACCAGGATGTATATACTTTGTTGCGGAGAGTGGGAGACCCCATCACCCAGTGGTATGGATATAAAACGAATGGGTATTACCAGGATGCCAATGACATTGCCAACTCTCCAAGACCTGCCGGGATTGAGGTAGGCCCCGGTGATCTGAAGTTCGTGGATCAGAACAAAGACCGCGTTATCGACGACAATGACAGAGTGGTGCTTGGTTACCCTTTCCCGCGGTATACTTTCGGCTTTACCTACCGTGCAGAATACAAAGGATTTGATCTGCAGGTTTTCTTCCAGGGTGTAGGGAAGAGAGATGCCTTTCTCAGGGGCGAACTGGTTGAGCCTTTCCATTACAACTATGGACAAACATTGTATACGCATATGACGGATTACTGGACGCCCAATAATCCCGATGCACGATACCCCCGGCTGGCCACCATTGGATCCGCTTCGAATACCAATAACTGGAGGCTGGGTTCAGACCTGTACAAATACGATGCATCCTATATACGGTTGAAAAATGTAATGGTTGGCTATACCTTACCCCAAAGGCTGAGCAAAAAAGCCGGGATGGAAAAACTGCGCATTGCAGTAGTAGGACAAAACCTGCTTACCATCAGCAAGCTGAAGTTCGTTGATCCCGAAACTACCGAGTTTGGCAACAACCTCGGCATCAGCAACGCCTCCAACAGCGTTCGGAGCTATCCAATGCCGGTATATGTTGGTGGAAACCTTGAAATCACATTTTAAAAACACCACAATTCTTTTGTATGAAATATTCAACGATAAACACTGTCGTTTGCATCGCTCTGCTGTTTGTTACCGGATGCAAGAAGCTTGATCTGGCGCCCACAGACCGGTTTTCTGAATTAACCTTCTGGCAAATTGACGAAAATGTGTACAACGCTTTATACAACAACTACAGCCTGATGTATAACAGCAACTCCTATTTTTACCTGGAGGCAACTTCTGATAATGCTTATTCACCGCAGGGAAATGCCAGCGGTAATGCCGACGCGATCGCTTCCGGGAGCTTTACCGCAACGCTTCCGAGGTTCCAGAACGACTGGGCGAACTACTATAAGCTCATCAAATCATGCAATCTCTTCCTGGTCAACGTGGATAACAATGAATCCCTGCTGCCCGCCGAGCTTTCGAGGCTGAAAGCCGAAAACCGTTTTTTTCGCGCCTGGGCTCATTTTAACCTGGAAAAATGGTATGGCGATGTGCCGCTGGCTGATCATGATCTCACAGTGGAAGAATCGCAGACAATTGCACGCAGTCCAAGGGCCGACGTCGTAAATTTTGTGCTCAGTGAGCTGGACGCCATTTTGCCCGACCTTCCTTCCAATGATAACCTGGCGGCAAATGAAGAGGGAAGGATTACCAAAGGAGCGGCGCTTGCCCTCAAAGCCAGGGTCTTGTTGTACGAAGGCAACCGCATGGATGAAGTGATCGCTGTTTGCGAACAGTTGATGAACAACCAGGCAGAAAACGGCACCTACTCGCTCAATCCCAGTTACAGCGCATTATTCAACGACCCCGCTGCCAATAAAACCAACCTCGAAACAATACTCGCCTTGCAATATGTGCCCAGTGGGCGCACCTGGAGCGAGTTTTTTGACTTCGCACCCCGGTCGGTTGGCGCCCGGACGAACAATATGGGACCTACCCAGGAACTGGTGAACAGCTACCTGATGCTCAACGGCAGTAAAATTACCGACGCAGGGTCGGGTTATGATGAGAACAATCCTTACGTTAACCGCGATCCCCGGTTAACCGCAACGATCGTTTATGATAAATTCAACTGGCTCAACCCGGACGGCACTACCAGGACGATCTATATCAAACCGGGTTCTGACCCGGTTCAGCCGGGCGCAGATGAATATTCCACCAGCGGGCAGGGTTCCACTACTGCCTATTACTGGAGAAAATATTTTGATCCTGTTGCCCAGGCCTCTTTCGCATCCGGATCGAACCTGCACCTGTTCCGGTATGCTGAAGTGCTGCTGACCTATGCGGAAGCGAAGAATAGTTTAGGGCAGATGGATGCGTCGGTTTGGGACAAAACCATCAGGGCCCTTCGTGCACGCGCCGGGTTTACAGATCCCGCTGCATTGGATTATCCGGGCACAACTGACATCACTGGTATCATCAGGAATGAAAGGCGGGTGGAATTGGCGATGGAAGGTTTACGTACCGATGATATAAGGCGCTGGAAGCTTTCGGAAACAGTTCTGAACGGCTACGCCCATGGCGCAAAATTTGGTGATCCGACGCTGGACAATGGATACATCAGGGCGCAGCAACGGCAGTTTGATCCTTCCAAGCATTACCTGTGGCCTGTTCCCGCCTCTGAGCTTGCGCTCAACCCCAACCTGACCCAAAACCCGGGCTACTGAAATTAATTAACACATCAACGCATAGTAATATGAAAAAGACAATCAAAGCACATATGGCGCTGCTGTTAGCGCTCACCTCTTTGTTGTTCTCGTGCAAAAAAGATGAAAGGGAATTGAACGTACAAATCACCGGCGTGTCCAGGTTGAACCTGCCGGCCGATATGGCTGACCTTGACCTGGACCCAACGACTGCAGCAACGGAAATATTCCGGTGGGATAGCGCGGCGCCTGAAGACGGTGGACTGGTTATGTACGAAGTAGTGTTTGACAAAGAAACGGGAGATTTCAGCAACCCGGTATTTAAGCTGCTATCAGACGGGGGCGGTACACAAAACCAGGCAACCATCTCTCATAAGACCCTGGTGAAGATTGCTGCAGCCGGTGGTATCAATGCCTCCAGCACCGGAAAGCTGAAATGGGCAGTTGTGGCATCCAAGGCTTTGAACAGGCAGCTAAGCACCGCTGTTAACACGATCAGCCTGCAGCGGCCTGCAGGGTTCGCTGAAATCCCAACGGAATTATATATCACCGGCTCAGCCACAGAGGGTGGCACGGATATTACTGCGGCATTGCCCATGAAGAAACTGGATGACGGCGTTTTTGAGATATATACCGCACTGGGTCCTGGTGAATACCAGCTAACCGACAAACCAGGTGCTGATGGCCGGACCTTCTACGTTGAAGGGTCGGTTATCAGGGAAGGAACATCAGGTACTCCCGTAACGGGCGGTCCCAAAACATACCGGTTGAAATATGATTTTAATGTGGCTTCTGTGCTGGACGCCACGGAGATACAGGAGATCGGGCTGTATATGTCTGCTTACAATACCGAGATCGGCCAGTTGTCTTACATCGGCGGTGGTAAATGGCAGGCGGCCTCTATCCCGGTTGTTTTTTACGAGTTCTCCTGGGGCCGGGATGAACGCTACAAGTTTGTCATGCATACCTCTGCCGGCAACGAGTATATCGGAAGTTTCAATGCCAACAATGTGAGCCCTGTGGGACAGCCCGCTTCCTATTTTTACCTGTACCCGGTCAACAACGCGCAATGGGATTATACCTATAAATTCAATCCCAGCGCAGACAACAAGAATGTAAAAGTTACCATTGATTTCAGCGCGGCGAGCGCGTATACGCATGAAGTAGTTACGTTGTAACACCAACAATATAGCGAAGAGCTTACAATGAAAAATTCTGTAATGATGAAGCGATGGCTGTTCCTGGCTGCCTCCGGCCTGCTGCTGGGCGTATCCTGCAAAAAAACATCCGCACCTGACCCGGATCCGGTAATACCTCCCGATACTACGGTCACACCTGTGCCCATTTCCTATTTACAACTGGCCAGGGAAACGCATGGTTTTATTACCGGCAACCTGCTTACGCAATACGGTAGCTACAGGGCCAATACTACAACCCGTGCCAATACAGCTTATGAATGGTATACGATCAGCCAGATCTATGCGGATGCAGCGATGATTGCTGCGGGCGATTCTACTTATCATACCTATATGAATCGCACATTTGCCTGGATGGATAACATGTGGGACCATTCCAGCGCTATCGGCGGCTATTTCGCCGCGTGCAACCTGGATGGCACAGGAGCCGGCGGCGACAAGTATGTAGATGATAATTCGCTCACAGGAATGGTTTACCTGGATGCATACGATGTTACTGCAGGCTCCATAAGGCAGGCTTACCTGGACAAGGCGAAGGCCTGTGGTGACTGGCTGATCAACTGCGGGCTTTGGGATAATATGGCAGGCGGCGGTTTCTGGTGGAGCTCTCAAAAAACGGAAAAGCCCAGCCAGTCGAACGGCTTGGCCATGCAACTATTCCTCAGGTTATACGAATTGACGGGAGATATCGCGTATAAGAACTGGGCAGTCCAGGTTGATGCCTGGCTAACCTCAAAGATGTTCGACAATGCGAGCGGACTGTTTATCTGGAAATACGATGGGCCCAACGCTGCGGTGAAGCACAGCGAAAAATTCACCTACGATAATGCCATTGTGCTGGAGGCCTATCTTCTTTACAGCAGGATAATGGGTAACAGCGCTTACCTCGGCAAGGCACAGGCATTGGCGCAGGCAATGAATACAACCCTGTGGAACCCGGCAAAAAAGGCTTATATCTTCAATACAGATCCAACGCAGACCAGGGTTAATCCAGCCTGGTGCGGCTGGGGTTCGCAGGGCATGATAAAATTGTACGAAGCCGACCGCAACCCAACCTGGCTCAACTACGCCAGGCAGAATATCGATGCTTTAAACATTGCCTGCAGGAACCCCGCTGATTATTCCTATTGTTTCTTTGCCAGCCTGGATGGCGGAAACCGGTCGCCGGAGCTCGAGGGTGTTGATCAGGCATGGATGCAGAGAATACAGGCACTACTATCAAAATATCAATAACAAACAATGATGTCTGGACCAAAAATATCCCTGGTAATTGCCGTATGCATCGCTGTCTCCTGCGATGCAGCAGGACAGCAGCCGATAGCGTACGTTGATCCCAATATAGGAACGGCGCACAGCAGGTGGTTTTTTTATACGCCGGCCGCCGTACCGCATGGCATGGCCAAACTGGCGCCCTCTACCAACGCGCATTATGGCAATCCCTCCGGCTGGGAAGCAGTGGGCTACGATGTTCGCCACCACTCCATCGAAGGATTTGTGCATTTTCACGAATGGCAGGTTGGCGGCATCAGTTTCATGCCTGCCACAGGCGAGTTAAAGGTCAGGCCAGGCGACCTGGACAAGCCCGGCAGCGGATACCGTTCACAATTCGACCGCAAAAATGAAATAGCACAGCCCGGTTATTACAAGGTGTTGCTGGACGACTACAACATCACTGCCGAGCTAACAGCCACAAAGCATGTAGGTTTTCACCGGTATACGTTTCCATCCAGCAATGCTGCCCGGATCGTCCTGGACATTGGGAACAGGCAGGGGGAGAGCGGCGAAGTAAAAGACGCTTCCATCCGGATGATCGATGACACACATTTTGAAGGATTCGTGACCACCTACCCGCGGTATGTGGAGATCTACGATCCGAATGGATCGGTGTCCATGTATTTTTGGGGAGAGGTTAGCAAAAAACCCAAAGCAGTCGGCGCATTTAGCAGGGACAGCATATTTGCTGTCTCCACTTTGGCAAAAGGCAAGGGTGCGGGTTTGTTTTTGGAATACAGTACCAAACAGGAAGAGGCCATCGAAATAAAAGTAGGATTATCCTATACCAGTACGAAAAATGCGAAGGCCAACCTGGTAGCTGAAGCCAATCGTTTGTCTTTCGGGTCGGCAAAGGCCGCAGCCCAATCGGAGTGGAACGCAGCATTGAGCCGGATCAGGATAGATGATACAAGCTTGGTGAATAAGGTAAAGTTTTATACGGGCCTGTATCATGCTTTACTGGGCAGGGGAATTGCGAACGACGTAAATGGAGATTTTCCGCGGCACGACGGCTCCATCGGCAAGCTTCCCGTTGACAGTAAAGGCCGGTTCACCTATAGCTTTTACAACACGGATGCTATCTGGGGAGCATACTGGAACCTTACACAGCTTTGGGCCTTGAGCTATCCGGAAAAATACAACGATTATGTACAAACGCAACTGGAGATTTACAAGGAACGGGGCTGGTTCGCAGATGGTGTCGCGAACAGTAATTTTGTATCGGGCGTAGGCACCAATTTCGTTGGACTTGCCATCGCCGCGGCATACCAGGTGGGCATCCGCAATTATGATGTAAACCTTGCCTACAAGGCCATCAGGGCAAATGAGCTCGAATGGCGCCACAGGAAAGTTGGTGCGGGGAAGATGGACGTAAAAGCTTTTGTAGAAAAAGGTTATTCACCTTACCTGGAGGAAGACAGGACCGATTCAACAGGCTCCCACTATGCTGCTTCCCATACGCTGGAATATGCCTTTAGTACCTTTGCAGCCGCTCAAATGGCAGAGGCAATGGGCAGGCACGAAGATTATAAATTATTCATTGGCTATTCCAATGGATGGAAACAACTCTATGACAGCACACTGCGGCTGATGCGCCCCAAAATGGTCAACGGGAAGTTTATCGATCATTTTGATTCTTTGCAGGCCTGGCGGGGATTCCAGGAAGGGAACGCAGTTCAGTACAGTTTTTTTGTGCCACAGAACCCGGCAGCACTGATTCACGCTATCGGCAAAGACGAATTTAACCGGCGGCTGGAAAATATCTTCGACACGGCACAGAAGCTGGACTTTGGTGGAGGAAAAGAGATCGATGCGTTCGCCGGAATTAAGTCGCTGTACAATCACGGAAATCAGCCAAACCTTCACATTAGCTGGCTATTCAATTTTTCCGGAAAACCATGGCTGACACAAAAATGGACACGGGCAATCTGTGATGGGTTTTATGGGTCGGATAGCATCCATGGCTACGGCTATGGGCAGGATGAGGACCAGGGCCAACTGGGCGCCTGGTATGTGATGGCTGCGTTAGGGCTATTTGATGTCAAAGGCTTTACGGATCTGCAGCCCATTGTCCAATTCGGCAGCCCGCTCTTTAAGAAAGCTACGATATCGCTGGGAAATGGAAAGCAATTGATCATCGAAACCCGGAATAATTCCAACAGGAATGTGTTTGTCCAATCTGTCCTTTTTAACAAAAGGCCACTCCCGGATTGCTGGATGTACAGGGATGAATTAATGAAAGGCGGGAAATTGATCTTTACCATGGGCGATCAACCCAACAGCAACTGGGGCGCGAAACAGGTACCACCTTCTAACCAATGACAGCAGTATGAAGCCAGTATTTTTTTTCTGCATGTTACGGGTCGCAATGCTCCTGCCCAGCATAGCGTTGCCGGGAACCGCTGCAACCGGACAGGATATCAAGTCTGCGCAGGAGTATTTAAACCGGGCCGAAACCATGTATAAGGCTATATGGCAGTATTATCACAATGACCGCCACCAGCTTTTACTCGAGAATTACCCCGCCGGCAGTCGCGATTCGCTCACCTACATGCAGGGAGGTGCTGTCAGGGAAAATGAAGTGAGTTATCTCTGGCCATTGTCGGGCATGGTTTCAGCCACCAATGTTTTCCTGGCTAATAAGGATCTTCACGCCAGGTATTTGCCTTACCTGGAACGGTTACATGCCGCCTACGATAAGTACCGCGATACTGTTCGAAAACCAACCGGCTACCAGGCTTATCCTGTTAAGTTAGAGAAATCGGACAGGTACTACGACGACAATGGCCTGGTAGGAATCGACTATGCGGAAGCTTACCTGGTGACCAGGCGCGACCAATACCTGGACCGATCCAAAGAAGCGTTCCGGTTTATTCTTAGCGGATGGGATACTACGCTGGGTGGCGGCGTTCCCTGGCTGGAGGGACATCACGATCAGAAGCCTGCATGCAGCAATGGCATGGCCACGCTTACCGCTTTGAAATTGTTTGAGGCCACAAAAGATCCTTATTACCTCGAATGGGGAATAAAATTTTACCGGTGGATGCACGATCATCTCAGGGATTCTTCGGGCGTCTTCTGGAACGATATCAAACCAGGGGGCAAAGTCAATAATATTCAATGGACCTATAATTCCGGATCAATGCTGGAGGCTTCTGTGCTGTTGTACCGGTTCACCAGCGACAACTGGTATTTATCAGAAGCCAGGCAAATCGCCCGGGCAACATTTGCGCGCTTTTCAAAAATGGACCGGCCGCAGGTGCTGGCATTTTATATTGATCTGCCCTGGTTTGTTACCGTCTTGTTCAGGGGATATGAAAGTTTATACCAGACGGATCATAACCCGGAGTATTTGCTGCCGATCATTTATAGCCTGGATTATGCATGGAGTCATGCAAGAGATCAATATGGTTTTATCACGCGGTCATGGACCTCCAATCCGCAGGAAATGGCGAAGCCAAAATGGCTGCTGGACCAGGCTTGCATAGCCGAATTATATGGACGGATCAGTATGCTCGGTATAAAATGAGCGGGTTTTGTACCTTCCTCTTATGCAGTTCCGCAAAGTTGTTCCCATATTGTATGCTTCCAACGTATTGCGCAGCCTCGATTATTACACGCAGGTGCTGGGTTTTGAACACCGCTGGGACTGGGGCGAACCACCCGGTTTTGGCGGTGTATGGAAGGATACCGTGGAAGTGTATTTCTGTGAAAGAGGGCAGGGCAGTCCCGGTACCTGGCTTACGATCCAGGTAGAAGAGGTGGACGCTTATCACGACGCGATCAAAAGCAGGGGTGCCAACGTGCTGGTGCCACCCGTGAACCGCGAATGGGGCATGCGCGAAATGCTGGTGCAGGATCCCGATGCGCACATGATCCGTTTTGGCATGGGCGTTTCGCACAGGAACAAAAGCCTCGACACCCCGCCCGCTCATATCCAACTCGTCGAAAAGCAACCGGAACTGGAAGTTTTCCAGTCCCTGATCCGGGCGGTCGGATGGAATACCGACGACCCCGCTACCGCGCAGTGGCGGCTCGATCGTACCAGCTATACCGTGGTAGCAGAAGATATGCTTACCGGCGAAATCATCGGCTGCGCGCAGGTGGCAACCGACGGAGCCAACTTCTATTACGTGAAAAATGTACTGGTGCTCCCGGCCTGGCAGGGCCGGCGCATTGGCGAAGCCCTGATGCAGCAGTTGACGCAGTGGCTCGACCGGCATGCAGTGAAAGGTGCGCCTGTATTTCTTTATACCGGGCAGAACCTCGCGCCCTTTTACCAGTCCTTCGGTTTCCAGCCGGTCTACGGCATGGTGCGCAAATCGGATCCAGGTGAATGATGGACCCCCAACCCCAAACCACAGACCCCAAACCCAACATAGCCTAAAGGTTGCTTTAACCTTGCTTTATCCTTGCTTCAGGGTTGTAGGAAATCCAGTAAAATCAGGGGTTTCAGCGAATTTGATACAGGGTTAAAGCAAGGGTGAAGCAACAAATGCCGAATCCACCCCACAATTAGTAAGCAAACGTCCCAGGGTTTAGTAACAAACGTCCCAAAAGGCAAAATTGTGGCAAAGCTGGCGCTAGTTTTGATGCCCTTATATCAATCATTTTAGCCACTAAAAATCCAGTCCATGCCAAAAACCACTCCCCGCAGCCGGTCAGAGTTTCACCCTACACCCGCAGCGCGCCGATTCGCCGGCTGCCTCCAGGATCCGCACCACCACCAGGTTGTTTTCCAGCGAAGAAAGATCCCTGTCCGACGCGATGGCGCCATCGAGCCAGGCCTGCAGGTACCGGATGTTATCGCCATAGGCCGGTGCTGCAGGAGTCACCTGCTCGTATCCGCCTTTGGCCCGCCGCCGCAGGTGATTCGCATCCTGCGCCTGCAGGTAACCCGTAACGCCAAACACTTCCAGGTCCTTGATGGAAAAGGGCCAGTTCCAGCTTGCTTCAATGATGCCGGTTGCTTCGGGATATTCCAGCACAATGGTGGCGTCGTCGTCCACGTTGGGGTATACCGACGGCTTAATGCGTTTGTAGGTGGCCGTTACAGACAGGGGCGTTGCTCCGTTCATCAGCCAGGTCATAAGATTGGCGCCGTAACAGCCGAAATCGCGCGAAGCGCCGCCGCCATTGCCCACGGGATCGGTGAGCCACGACAAAAATTCGGTGCTGCACCCGATCTCTTTGGGGCCCTCATGGCCATCGTGCACCACCATTTTGCGGATGGGACCAAGCTCGCCGGCCTGCACCTTCGTATACAGGTTCTGGTTAGAAGGATACCAGGTGGTTTCGTAATTGGTAAGCACCGGAACCTTGTACCGGCGCGAGAGGGCAGCAATCTTTTCGGCATCCTTCACCGTGGTGGCCAGCGGCTTTTCCACCATCACCGCAACACCGCGCGGCGCACAGGCTTCCACCACTGCAAGATGCTCATTGATGGCATTGTAAGCCAGTACGGCTCTGGGATGCTGCCGGTCGATCAGGGTCGCCAGGTCGGGGTAAAAAAGACTGTCGGGGAGCTGGTAAGCCTGCTGGTACCGTTTTGCGAGGGCAGCATTTTTTTCAACGATGCCCGCTACGATCACTTCCCCTCTTTTCATTTGTCCCATTACCTGGTGGGCGTGATCGTGACTGAGCCCGGCGATTCCCACCCGCAGCGGTTCCTGGGCCGGGGCAAACGCAACGGCAAGGACTAAAACCAGCAGTGCAGCAAACTTCCGCATGGATTTTGTTGTTTATAGAACGGAAAAATAACCATTAAAATCAAAACCATGATCGGGAAGAAAGCATTGGGCAGCCAGGGACTGGTTACCTCCCGCCTCGGCCTCGGGTGTATGGGCATGAGCGAATTCTATGGTGAGCACGACGATACAGAAAGCCTGCGGGTGCTTGATCGTGCTGTTGAGTTGGGCATCGTGTTCTGGGATACTGCCGATATGTATGGCCCTTATACCAACGAAGTACTGGTGGGGAAGGCCCTGAAAAAGCACCGCGCTGCCGTAACACTGGCTACCAAGTTTGGCATTGTGCGCGAGCCGGGATCCAATAAAAGAGGCGCCAACGGGAAACCGGAATACGTAAAGGCGGCCTGCGAGGGCAGCTTAAAGCGGCTGGGCGTTGACGTTATAGATCTCTACTACGTGCACCGGCGTGATCGTGATACACCCATCGAAGACACGGTGGGCGCCATGGCTGAGCTTGTGCAGGAAGGAAAGATCCGGGCCATCGGCCTCAGCGAGGTGTCGGTGGAGACGCTGCGCCGGGCCCATGCCGTGCATCCCGTCACCGCTGTTCAGTCGGAGTACTCCCTCTGGAGCCGCGAGCCGGAGGATGGCATGCTGCAGGCCTGCCGGGAACTGGGCATTGCATTTGTTGCCTACAGCCCGCTGGGGCGCGGCTTCCTGACCGGGCAGTTTAAAAGTCCCGACGATTTTGCGCCCGACGATTACCGCCGCCACAGTCCCCGTTTCCAGGGCGAAAACTTTTACCGCAACCTGGAGCTGGTAAAGGCCGTGGAGGATTTTGCTGCGGCGCGTGGCACCACGGCATCGCGACTGGCGCTGGCCTGGGTGCTGGCGCAGGGCGATCATATCTTCCCTATTCCCGGTACCAAAAAACTGAAATACCTCGAAGAGAATGCGGCCGCCGCCACTCTGCAGCTCAGCGCGGCTGAACTGGAAGAACTGGGCGGATTTTTCACCCGGGGCGCAGCAGGCTCGCGCTATCCCGAAGCTTTTATGGGTTCGCTGAACGGCTAGGCAGCGCTCCTGCATTGTCTGCCGGCAACCCAACCGGCTACTTCGTATAACTGTATTGCACCTTGCCCATCAACTGCTGCTGCTTGTTGTAGCAGAGGTCCATTTTTTTCAACCCGCTGGGCTCATACTGGTAAAACCACAACTGGTAATCGTTGCTGCCCTCGGGTACCAGCGTCATCTTTTTCACCTGTCCATCGGCGTTGTATTCGAACATATAGGAAGGAAGCAGGCGGTTGGCGCGGGGATTGAAACGAACCACATCGGTGAGCCGCGCATTGTCGTCGTGGTAATAATAATAGGATGGCGTTGGCAACCTGCTTACTACCGTTTTCTCTTCACCCACAAGGCCTTTTTCGTCGGGTATGAATTCAATTTTCGCGGTATCGACACCGTTACGAACCCGCAGCATCGTCAGCGGTTGTCCCTGGGCGTTATACGTGTATTCGTGTACTTCAGTATTGGTGATATTGTCGGACCGGCTGCTGCTGGTTATGTGCAGCAGGTTGCCGGAAGCATCGTAACTGTAGCTGGCTTTGGTAACGGCATTCTGGGCGCTGTCGCTGGTGCTGATGAGCCGGCCCTGTGCATCGTAGGTGGCCAGCAGGTAAGAATCGCCCACCACCGCTGTGCGCGTAGTGCTGAGCACAGTTCCGCGGGCGAGGTCCACCACCTGGTCGGCGCTGAACCCTGCAGTTTCCGCGGAATTGCCGTCGAAACTGCTGAGGGTAACCTTGTTCACAGCGGCCGCTTTCAGCCTGCGGTACTGGTCGGAAGTCTGTTTGGTGGCCACAATATCCTTATAGTAATATTGCGAAAAAGCAGCTTGAAAGGGTAGCAGAAAAAACAGGAATAGGATATTTTTCATCTATTTTTATTCAAATTTCAGGAAAGTGTCGCATTCTCCACAAAGAACGGAAAAAGATTGTCTCAATTGCGGAACCATTGTGCAGGGCCCTTATTGCCAGCACTGCGGGCAGGAAAACATCGTGCCCAAAGAAAGTTTCTGGGGATTGCTCACCCACTTTGTGTATGATATCACCCATTTCGATGGAAAATTTTTCGCCACCATCAAACTGTTGTTGGGCAGACCCGGTTTTCTTTCCCTGGAATACCTGAAAGGCCGCAGGATGAGCTACCTGCACCCCATAAGAATGTATGTGTTCACCTCGGCCCTGTTTTTTGTGGTCTTCTTCATGCTCTACAACGCAAAGAACATGCTGCGTTCGGAACGGGTCAGGCAGCAAACGGAGATGCAGGAGATCAAAGGCGCCATCCTCAACCTGGAAGAAAGTCTGCCCAAACTGACCGACAGCCTGACGCAGGTAACCGCCACGCGGGCCCTGCAGGGGCTTAAAAAAGACTCCCTGCTCCTCAGCCGGAAAATGGCCGAAAACAGTGCGGCGGAAAAGGCCGGCCAGAAAGAAGAAAACGAAAACCCCGCCGATTCCCTGTCGCAAACAGGAAAGGTCACCCGGCATTATACGCCCTCCAGTCTCGGCGATCTTGCTTCGGATACCACCATGCTGCGGGGTGGCGTCGGTTCTTATTCCTTTCGTTCGGTGCTGGCTTATACGCGCGTGCAGGCTGAATTACCGCCCGCAAAAAGGGACGGCTGGATAGAGCGAAATGCCAAAGTGCTGCTGATCCGTGCGGTACAGGATGGTATGCAGAGTGGAAAAATGGAATACATGAAAGGGTTCATCGATCAGCTCCTGCACAGTGTTCCCAAAATGCTGTTCGTATCGCTGCCGCTCTTCGCCCTTTTCCTGAAGCTGTTGTATGTACGGCACCGGCAACTCTACTATGCCGATCATGCGATCTATACCATTCACCTGTATTGCGCCACCTTTATATTCCTGCTGGGATGGTTCGCCCTGGCCAGGCTCAACGATACGTTGCACTGGACTTTTATTTCCTTTATCCAGGCCGTGACCATGATACTGGTTTATTTCTACCAGTACAAAAGCATGCGGGTGTTTTATGGGCAGAGCCGTCTCAAAACCATTGCCAAGTTCTTTTTGTTGAATACCTTATCGCTTCTGATGATGATTTTCCTGCTCATGCTGTTCACGGCCATCAGTGTAGCGCAATTGCCTGCAGCTACTGCGCATTGACGGGATATAAAACGCTGTTCATGGATACAAAACACGATAAAGCAACTGCGGCCTTTGGGCGCCTGGCCACCATCATGGATGAATTGCGCGAGCAGTGCCCCTGGGACCGCAAGCAAACCATCCATACCCTGCGCCAGCAAACCATCGAGGAATTATACGAACTGGCCGATGCCATTTCCGGCACCGACTGGAAGGGTATGAAGGAAGAACTGGGCGACCTGTTCCTGCACCTGCTCTTTTATTCGCGCATAGCCGCGGAGCAGGAGCAATTCACGCTCGAAGAAGTGCTGACCGGCATTGCAGAAAAACTGATCCGCCGGCACCCGCATATTTACGGCGACCTGAAACTGGACGATGCCGAAGCCGTAAAGCAAAACTGGGAGCAGCTCAAGCTGAAAGAAGGCAAAACCTCGGTGCTGAGCGGCGTTCCGCGGGCGCTCCCCGCTACCGTTAAAGCCATGCGCCTGCAGGAAAAGGCCCGCCAGGTAGGTTTTGAATGGGACCATCGCGGACAGGTTTGGGAAAAAGTGGAGGAGGAAATGAAAGAGCTGCAGGAAGCAGTGGAAGAGGGCGACCAGGATAAGGTGGAAGAAGAATTTGGAGATCTTGTTTTTTCACTGGTAAATTATGCAAGGTTTTTGCAGGTAGATGCGGAGCATGCCCTGGAGCGCACCAATAAGAAATTCATCGACCGCTTTACCCGCATGGAACAGAAGGCGGCGGAGAAAGGCAAAAGCCTCCGGGAAATGACCCTGGGCGAAATGGATGCGCTCTGGAACGAAATCAAAGCAGAAAAGAAAACCATTTGAGAAAATTTGCCATCCTCATATTAAACAGGAATGCGTATTTCTTGCTGGCCTCGGCCTGGTTGTTCACTATTGCCTTTATCATCAACAATTATTTTTCCGGCGCCTCCAGCGCTCCCTATTTGCAAAGCGCCATGCAGAACCGCATCTGGCGGCAGGAGGCAAAGATCAACGCACTGGCGAAAGACACGGTACAGCTCAAAGTGCTGGCAGAAGGCAGCTTCACCGAACCACAACTGAAGAAGCTGGTGGACCGCGATTTTGGGGTCTACCTCTATAAGCCGGCGCCTTATGGGGACTGGAGCCTGGTCTTCTGGTCGAACCAACAGACCGAGCCGAGTGCCGAAATCATTTATTCTCCCGACAGCCACCGACTGGTGAGCCTGCGCAACGGGCAATATGTATTCATCCGGAAACTGGTGCCACTGGCCAGGGATTCCATTCTCCTGGTAGCGCTGGTGCCCATCCGCACGGAATATTTTATCCAGAACAGCAATCTCCAGAAACAGTTTGTGGGCTTTCCGCAGGCGGAAAACAGTGTGGCCCTGCTGGAAACAGAAACGCGGTACCCGGTGATCGCCAGCAATGGCACGGCCCTGTTCTGGCTGTCGCCTAAAAATCGTTATGCCGGACAGAGCGCCAATGAGTGGGCCCTGCTGCTGGAAGTGATCGCGGTGGTCTTCCTGCTGCTCATCCTGCACAATATTGCCACCAGCATTTGTGAATACTACGGCACGGCCAGGGGAATTCTCTTTTTGGTGGTGACCGTAACAGGCCTGCGGGCGCTGACCTACCTGTTCAAGGAAGCGCTGAGCTGGCGGGCCTTTGATCTTTTCGATCCGTCCATTTACAGTTCCAATGCTTTTCTGCCATCGTTGGGCGACCTGCTGATCAATGCCTTCCTGTTTTGCTGGCTGCTCTTTTTTGTGTACCGGAAAAGCTACCTGTTTTCACTGGCCCGGTGGCGGGGCCGGTGGCCGCACTGGCCCCTGGTGGCCGGCGGTGCACTGGGACTGGTGGTGCTTACCTTTTCCTTTGCCGCTGTGGTACAGAGCCTCATCGCAGATGCGCGCATATCCTTCAACGTTACAAACTTCTTCAGCCTCGACCGCTACAGTTTCCTGGGATTTGTAGTGCTGGCCATGCTGGCCCTGAGCTATTTCCTGGCCACGACCATGATGGTACGCCTGCTCAGTCCGCTGATCAGGGGTTATGCTGTTTTTTTCTATGCTTTGCTGGCGCTCTTTGGGCTGCTGCTCATCTCTTTCACCCATGGATACAACCTGGTGGAACTGAATATATACGTACTGGTCTGGCTCATCATTTATATATTCCTGCTGCGCCAGCCCAGGATCAGCCAATCCGACAGCCGTTGGTCGGTTTCGGTATTGCTGCTCTGGATCTTCCTGTATTCGATCTCCATTTCACTGATCATCATCGGCGAGAACAGCCGGGTGGAGCTGGAACGCCGCAAGAGGACAGCAGAAAAACTCAGTCTCCAGGCCGACCCCACCAGCGAGCGCCTGCTCAGCATTGCACTTACTTATTTTGACAACGATTTCCTGTATGCGAATTTCAGCCGCTTCCTGCATCCCATCAGCAACCACTACCTGAAAGACAGCCTTGTTAATAAGAATTTCAGCGCCTATCTCAATAAATACGATACCCGCATTTATACTTTCGACGCAGCGGAACAGCCGCTGTTCAACGAAGACCCGATAAGTTATGACACGCTGAACACCATTTTCCGGATAGAAGGGAAACCCACGAACATAACCGACATGCGTTATTTCGAAAAATCTTTCGACAAGTTCTCCTATATCAGCCGCAAGATGGTGACCGACAGCATGGGCATGGCGGTGGGCTATATGTTCATTCTGAGCGAGCCGAAAAAATACAAAAACGATGCGTTGGTGCCGGAACTTTTCCGTGCCCGGAAAGACTTTCTGCCCGACGAATATCTGCCCATCTATAGCTATGCCATCTACAACAACCGCGAGCTGGTGGACTACTACAACGGTTATGTGTTTCCTACGCGGCTTAGTCCGGCGCAGGTGCCGAAGAGCAGTTTTACGCGCCTGCAAAACGCAGGTTATGATGAGCTCTGGTACCGCGACAACAACAAAGTGGTGGTGATCGCCCGCCGCGATAATCTCTGGCTGGAATCGATGACCCTGGTGGCCTACCTCTTTACCACCTTCCTGTTGTTACTGGGTCTGTTCCGCCTGGCCGCCATGCTGGTGCGTTCCCGCCTGCGCCGCGAGCTCATCCGCAAAGAGCTGCAGCTCAACCTCCGCACCCAGGTGCATGGCACTATTATTTTCATCAGCCTCTTTTCCTTCCTGGTAATCGGGGCCGCCACCATCGTCTTCTTCATCAACCGGTATAATAAGAACAAGCAGGACCAGCTCAGCAAGGCCATCCAGATCATGACCAACGAAGTGCAGAGCAAAATCGACAGCCGCTTCTTCTTTGATTATATGCTGAAGCTGTACGAGGAAGGGCGGAATGAATTCCTGGAAAACCTGGTGCAGGAGGTATCGGAGATCCACGGTACCGATATCAATATCTACGACCTCAACGGGGAACTGCGGCTGTCTTCCAACCCCTTTATTTACGATAAGGGCATCCTGAGCGCCCGGATGAATCCGGAAGCCTATTACCAGGTACATACCAAGCGGCTGGTGCAGGTTACCACAGAGGAACAGATGGGTGGCATCAGTTACCAGAGCATCTATTCGCCGGTGCGCGACGAAAAAGGTAACGCTTATGCCTACCTGAACATGCCTTCTTTCGACTCACAGGAAGAGCTTAAAAAGGAGATTTCAAATTTTCTCGTAACCATTATCAATCTGAATGCTTTTATTTTCCTGTTTGCGGGCGTGATTGCGCTTTTCATCACCAATCGCATCACTTCCTCGTTTGCACTGATCAGCGAAAAGATGCGGGCGGTGAGCCTGGGGCAGCACAACGATGAGATTGAGTGGCGCCGCGACGATGAGATCGGCGAGCTGGTGACCGAATACAATAAGATGGTGCTGAAGCTGGAAGAAAGCGCCGCGGCGCTGGCCAAAAGCGAAAGGGAAGGGGCCTGGCGCGAAATGGCGCGGCAGGTGGCGCACGAGATCAAGAACCCGCTCACGCCCATGAAGCTGAGCATCCAGTATTTGCAGAAAGCCATCGACAACAACAGCGGCGATGTAAAGCAGCTCACGTCCAACGTGGCCCGCACCCTGGTGGAACAGATCGACCACCTTTCCAAGATCGCCAGCGAATTTTCACAGTTTGCCAATATCAGCAACGCCACCAACGAGCATTTTGACCTGCACGAAATATTGTACAGCCTCTCACATTTGTACGATTCCAGCGAGCAGGTTGCCTTCCATTGGATCCCTGTTGCCCGGCAATTGCCCGTGCTGGCCGACCGCACCCAGCTCAACCGGCTTTTTACCAACCTGTTGCAGAACGCCGTGGAAGCCACGCTGCACAAGGACCACCGCATGGTGCGGGTGCTGGAGGAACTGGAAGACCACAAAGTGCGCGTAAGCATTACCGATAACGGCGACGGCATCCCCGAAACCATGCGGGGTAAGATATTCACTCCCAATTTTACGACCAAGAGTTCCGGCACCGGCCTGGGGCTGGCGATGAGCAAGGGCATTGTGGAACAGGCCAAAGGACAGATCTGGTTTGAGACCCTCGAAGGCGGCGGTACCACTTTTTTTGTGGAACTGCCCCTGGTGGAGGAAGAAGAGGTGACGGCCGTGTAGCACGCAGCCGGCGGTTGTTTACCAGTACAGCAAAAATGCCTGCTGCAGGTTTATAGCGGCCGCTTGCTTTTTTGCCGCGCGATGAAAGCATCCATTTCTTTGCGACTGAAGCTGCTTAGGTTATAGCTCGCCGTGAGTCCGCCTTTCTGTGCACTGATCACGCCGTAACGGATGTCGTCAAAGCCTTCCACCTCGTGCGCGTCGGGGTCAACGGAGAGCAGGCAGTTCCGCGCCATGGCGTGCGGAATCCAGCTCCAGTCGATGTCCAGCCGCCGCGGGTGTGCGTTGATTTCGATAACCACGTCATGCTCTTTGCAGGCGTCGAGGACAGCGAGGTGGTTTACCGGGTAACTGGGGCGGCTCAGCAGGAGGCGGCCGGTCATATGTCCCAGTATGCTGGTATAAGGATTGCGGATGGCGGCCAGCAGGCGGCCCATGGCTTTTTCCTCGCTCATTTTGAGGTTGCTGTGCACGGAAGCAATAACGAGGTCGAAGCTGGCCAGCACCTCATCGGGGTAGTCGAGACTGCCGTCGTTGAGGATATCCGATTCAATACTTTTATAAATGGTGAAGGGAGCCAGTTGTTTGTTAAGGGCGTCGATGGCTGCGTGTTGCTCACGGACACGCTCAACCGATAAACCGTTGGCATAAAAAGCCGTGCGGCTGTGGTCGCTGATCACCAGGTATTCCAGGCCCCGGGCGATGCAGGCGCGGGCCATGGTTTCCAGGTCGTGCAGGCCATCGCTCCAGGTGCTGTGGGAGTGAATGATGCCTTTGACATCAGTGGCTGCAATCACGACAGGCAATGGCGCCAGCGCTGCGGCTTCAATGGTCTCCGGCCTTTCGCGCTGGTTAACCGGAATGAAATGGATACCGGCCGCTTCGAAAAGGGCTGCTTCATCTGCATAGGAGGCGCCGGTTGAAAAATTCGTTTTCTCCGCGAAGGCCTGCAAAAAGAGTTCGCTGCAGGAACTTGCAAAGCGTTGCGTTACAAAACTTGCCGCTGCTGTTTCCCTGAAATGTATTTTCACGCCGCTGGCAGTTTCTGCCACCAGTTCCGGCGGGTCCTGCTGCACAATGGTAAAGGAAGCTGCCTGCAGGAAGGGGATGAGTTCCGCAGCCGGAATGGTTACCAGCAATTCAAGGCGCGTGACGATGTTCGACTGGCGCAAGGCTTCCCCGGCCAGCGATACCTGGTGATGGGGAAATGCTTTTTGCAGCGAAGCCTCCAGTTGCAGTGCAATGGATTCGATTTCGGCATAGAGAAAATGTCCCTGGTGGGCGAAATAAAACTGGATGGATTGCCGTACGCTTTCCTGCGTTTTTGCACCGAAACCCTTGTAGAGAAGAAGGCGGTTTTCGTCGCAGGCATAGAGCAGTTCGCCCAGTGATTCCAGTCCCATTTCTTTCCAGATCGTAGCGATCTTTTTGGGTCCCAGTCCTTTTATCTGCAACATTTCGAGCACACCGGGAGGCGTCTCCGCCACCAGCGCATCCAGCGCCTGCAGCCTGCCTGTTTCCAGGAGCTCCGTTATTTTTTTAGCGGTACTGTCGCCAATGCCTTTGAGGGAAGCGATCTTGTCGGCGGGTGTATCGGCCAGTTGTACCGGCAGCTTTTCGATGTTGAAAGCGGCGCTGCCATAAGATTTGGCTTTAAAGGGATTCTCTCCATGGATATCCATGAGTTTGGAAAGCAGGGAAAACTGGTCGGCAATGGCATAATTGTCCATGTCGCAAATGTAAGGGATGGGAACGGGCAGGAAATGAGCGCATAAAAAAAGTCCCGCAGAAGCGGGACCCTACTATGTTTTGCTGTAAAGGATTAACCTTTTTTAGCGGCTGCTTTCTTAGCTACTTTTTTAACAGCAGCTTTCTTAACAGCTTTCTTGGCTACTTTTTTAACAGCAGCTTTTTTAACGGCTTTCTTAGCTACCTTTTTAACGGCGGCTTTCTTAACGGCCTTCTTAGCTACCTTCTTTACAGCGGCTTTTTTAACAGCCTTTTTTGCAGCGGCTTTCTTAACAGCCTTTTTTGCAGTTGCCATTTTTTAGAATTTAATGATTAGTAAATGGGTTATTACACCATAAAAATATAAACTAATCCGGAACTGCAAAATTTTTTTTGTTGTTTAATCGGAAATGATTAAGCAACAGTTTCAACCGGAGCAACAGATACGATGGTCTTGTCACCTTTGGTTTTGCGGAATTCAACTACACCGTCGGCAGTTGCAAACAGCGTATAATCGCGCCCCAGTTCAACGTTCTTACCTGCATGGTAAGTAGTGCCACGCTGGCGAACGATGATGTTGCCGGCAATAGCAGGCTGACCACCATAGATTTTTACACCCAGGCGTTTGCTTTGAGAGTCGCGGCCGTTCTTAACGCTACCTTCACCTTTTTTGTGTGCCATGATAAATAATTTTATGCGGTATACCGCGATTAAGCGATTTCGTTGATCTTGATTTTGGTATAGTGGTTGCGATGACCAATCTTTTTACGGAATCCTTTCCTTCTCTTCATTTTAAAAGCGATCACTTTGTCGCCCTGGAGATGGTCAATGATCTCGGCTTTCACGGTAGCTTTTACGGCGGCGCCTACATTGAGACTTCCGTTGTTGTCTACCAGCAATACCTCGGAGAATTCTACTTTGTCGCCGGCGTTGCCCTCGATCTGGGGAACGTACAAAGTCTGGTCTTTTTCAACCTTGAATTGCTGTCCGGCTATTTTAACAACTGCAAACATAACTTACCAAAATTAGGAGTGCAAAGGTAAGGGGAAAAACCTTAGTTCCCAACCATTTTTTCGAAATAATTCCCCCAAAATTAAGACCCGGGATGGAAATGCTCACCTAAATTTGTCGGCGTTCATCTTTCAGTACCATGAAATTCAAGTCGTTCCTCGCCAAACCTTTCGCGGCCTACGTGGTAAAGCAGATCCGGAAATCCATGCAAACCGCCGTGGCCGACCAGGAAGCCATCTTCCAGGAGCTCCTCAAAACCGGCGTCCACACGCAGTTTGGCAAGGATCACCGGCTTGGCTCGGTAGGCAATCTCCAGGAATACCGCCAGGCCATTCCCATCCGCGACTACGAAGCCTTCAAGCCTTATATCGAACAAATCAAGGAAGGGAAACACAATATATTATGGAAGGGCAAGCCGCTCTACCTGGCCAAAACCTCCGGCACCACCAGCGGCGTCAAGTACATTCCTATTTCCAAGGAATCCATGCCCAACCATTTCAATTCGGGCCGGAACGCGGTTTTCTGCAACCTTACCGAAATGGGCAGCACCCGGGTTTTTGACGGGAAAATGATCTTCCTCTCGGGCTCGCCGGAGCTGGAACGGGTGGGCGGAATTCCTACCGGGCGCCTTTCCGGTATCGTTAACCACCAGATACCCAGCTACTTACGAACCAATCAACTGCCCAGCTACGAAACCAACTGCATCGAGGAATGGGAAGCCAAACTCGACAAGATCGTAGAGGAAACCATTGCCCAGAACATGACCCTGATCAGTGGCATCCCACCCTGGGTACAGATGTATTTCGACCGCCTCACCCAGAAAAGCGGTATGAAAATCGGCGATCTTTTCCCCGAATTCCAGGTGCTGGTGCACGGCGGCGTGAATTTTGAACCCTACCGCGCCCGCCTCATGGAAAGCATCGGCCGGAAAGTGGCCACCATCGAAACCTTCCCTGCTTCCGAAGGCTTTTTTGCCTTCCAGGACAGCCAGTCGGCCGAAGGCCTGCTGCTCAACACCAACAGCGGTATCTTTTTCGAATTTGTGCCGGCGGCCGAGATCTTTTCAGAAAATCCCCGGCGCCTGTCGCTCAGCGAAGTGAAGACCGGTGAAAACTATGCGCTGGTCATTAACAGCAACGCCGGCCTCTGGAGCTATAACATCGGTGACACCGTGCGCTTTGTTTCCCTCGACCCTTACCGGATCGTGGTTTCGGGCCGCATCAAACATTTTATCTCGGCATTCGGCGAGCACGTGATAGGAGAGGAAGTGGAATACAGCCTCATGAAAGCCGCTACGGAAGCGGGTGTGCACATCACCGAGTTTACGGTGGCGCCCCTGATCTCGCAGCAGGAAGGCAAATCCTGCCACGAATGGTTTGTTGAATTCGACAACGAGCCCGACGATATGGAAGTTTTTTCCCGCCAGGTGGATGAAAACCTGCGGCAGAAAAATATTTACTACGACGACCTTATCACCGGCAATATCCTGCTGCCCCTGCAGATCCGCAAAGTGCGCCGCAACGGATTCGTGGATTACATGAAGAGCATCGGTAAACTGGGCGGACAGAACAAAGTGCCGCGCCTCAGCAACGACCGCAAACTTGCCGAGGCCCTGCAGCCCTACCTGCAATAGTTGCAGCGCGTAGAGGTTGGCAGAACATTTGCATTTTTTTTGCTGGTAATTGGTTTAAATCGTATAATTTTGGCCTGCAAATTAAAACACTGGCAATAAGATGAAAGCATTCTCCCCGAAAGCTTCCCAATGTTTTCTCCCGCAACTGCGACGTGGTTGCTGATAGGACGAGCCCCTGGCAATGGCCCCTATCAGTGAAAAAAGCCCCCATGCATTTTTCCGCACCTCAGGTGTATCGCTAAAAACATCTTCTGATTCTTAATTTATTGACGTTGGAAACAACTCCGATTATCGTTAGGGTAGCCACTCCCGATGATATCCATTATGCCAGTACCATCACGGATGAAATGGAATCTTCCGCCAAAGCGCGGGGTACCGGTATTGCCAAGCGCTCGCCCGACTATGTTGCGGAAAAAATGCGCGAAGGCAAGGCCGTGATCGCCCTTACCGAAGACGGTGTCTGGGTGGGTTTCTGTTATATCGAAACCTGGAGCCACGGCGAATATGTGGCCAATTCGGGACTGATCGTTTCACCGCCCTTCCGCAAAAGCGGGGTGGCCAAACGCATCAAGGAATGCACTTTCAAACTTTCGCGCGAAAAATATCCCGAAGCCAAACTCTTCGGGCTCACTACTGGTCTCGCCGTAATGAAGATCAACAGCGACCTCGGTTATGAGCCGGTCACCTATTCCGAACTCACCCAGGACGATGCGTTCTGGGCCGGCTGTAAAAGCTGCGTGAACTACGATATTCTCATGGGTAAGGAAAGAAAGAACTGCATGTGTACCGCCATGCTCTACGATCCGAAAGACCACTACAAGCCTGAAGAAACAGCCACCGCTTTCAAACAACACAGCAAGGCCTATGAGCGCCTGCTGCGTTTTAAGCAGAGCCGTTTCCTGAAAGTGTTCAAGAAAAAAGCAGCCCTCGAAAACGGGGGCGGCGACGGCGGCAAGAAAAGAATGTTTGCTGCCCTCAGTTCATTTTTCCACTTCTAAAAAAGTATAGCCAGATATGTCTAAAAAAGTTGTTCTCGGTTTCAGTGGCGGGTTGGATACCACTTTTTGTGTGAAATACCTCAGCGACGACCAGGGTTTTGAAGTGCATTCCATTATTGTGAATACCGGCGGCTTCAGCCAGGAAGAGCTGGACCAGATCGAAAAGCATGCCTATGCCCTGGGTGTGAAATCGCATACCACCGTCGATGCCGTAAAAGGTTATTACGACCGCATCATCAGGTACCTGGTATATGGCAATGTGCTCAAGAACAATACCTATCCCTTAAGTGTAAGCGCAGAAAGGCTGAGCCAGGCCATCCATATTGCCGAACACGCTAAAAAACTGGGCGCCGGCGCCGTGGCGCATGGTTCCACCGGCGCGGGCAACGACCAGGTTCGCTTCGACATGGTGTTCCACATCATGATCCCCGAGGTGGAGATCATTACGCCCATACGCGACCTCAGGCTGAGCCGCGAAGCAGAGATCGATTACCTGGAAAAGAAGGGTGTGCATATGAATGCCGAGAAAGCCAAATACAGCATCAATAAAGGGCTCTGGGGCACCAGCGTGGGCGGTAAGGAAACCCTCAGCTCCAACGGCATGCTGCCGGAATCGGCCTGGCCCACCCAGGTAACCAAAACCCAGTCTGAGCAGGTAAAGCTGCACTTCGAAAAGGGTGAGCTAACAGTCATCAATGACCGAAAATTTGATCATCCCACCGACGCCATCCGCCACCTGCAATCCATTGCCGGTCCCTTTGGCATCGGGCGCGACATCCATATCGGCGATACCATCATCGGCATCAAGGGCCGCGTGGGCTTTGAAGCCGCTGCGCCCATGGTGATCCTGAAAGCGCACCACGCCCTGGAAAAACACGTGCTCACCAAGTGGCAGCTCAACTGGAAAGACCAGTTGGCGCAGTTTTACGGCAACTGGCTGCACGAGGGCCAGATCCTCGATCCCGTGATGCGCGACATCGAAGCCTTCCTGCTGAACAGCCAGCAGCACGTAACCGGCGATGTATTCGTGGAACTGATGCCCTATCGTTTCCAGGTAACGGGCATTGAATCGGCCTACGATCTTATGAGTGCCAAATTTGGCAAATACGGCGAAATGAACAGCGGCTGGAGTGGAGACGATGTGCGCGGCTTCAGCAAGATATTCGGTAACCAAACGGCTATCTGGACAGCCGTTGCGGCAGAAGCAGAGAAAACAACCCAATCATGATCAGAACAGGCATAATCGGCGGTGCAGGATATACGGGCGGTGAACTCATCCGCCTGCTTATCCGCCACCCCTTTGCGGAACTTTGTTTCGTACACAGCAAGAGCAGTGCAGGCAAGCCCCTCCACAGTGTGCACCACGACCTGCTGGGCGATACGGACCTGCACTTTACCGGTGAATTGCAGGATGACATCGACCTGCTCTTCCTCTGTACCGGCCACGGCGAGGCCCGGAAATTCCTGGAAGCAAACCCGCAGCCGGATCATATAAAGGTCATAGATCTCTCCAACGATTTCCGGCTCAAAGCGGCCAGCAGCCTGGGCGACCGCGCATTCGTCTACGGCCTGCCGGAACTCAATCGGTTGGCCATTACCGGTAGTGGCTCGCAGCCGGCGGCGCAAAACATCGCCAACCCGGGTTGCTTTGCCACGGCCATACAGGTGGGACTGCTGCCCCTGGCGCAGGCCGGCCTCCTCGATGAAGTGTATGCCACCGGCATCACCGGGTCTACCGGTGCGGGGCAGGGACTCTCTGCCACCTCTCATTTCAGTTGGCGTGCCAACAATATCCAGGCTTATAAGACTTTGAGCCACCAGCACCTGGGTGAAATCGGCGAAAGCCTGCTGCAACTGCAGCCGGCGGGCAGTGCGCAAAAAAACATCGAGCTCAGCTTTGTGCCCTGGCGCGGCGATTTTCCCCGTGGCATTTTCATCAGCAGCACCATTACGCTCGACCGCCCGCTGAAAGAACTGGTGGAACTCTTCCGGGATTTTTACAAAGACCATCCTTTCACCCATGTGTCGGAAGAGCCCATTTTCCTGAAGCAGGTGGTGAATACCAATAAGGCCATCGTACAACTGGAAAAAGTAGGAACCAAACTGGTGATCCATTCCGCCATCGATAACCTGTTGAAAGGGGCCAGCGGACAGGCCGTGCAGAACATGAACCTCATTTTCGGACGGCCGGAAACAGAGGGGCTGGGGCTGAAAGCCAATTATTTTTAACGCGCAAAAACCTTGTTATGAAATTATTCGACGTATACCCGCTCAACAATATCAGCATTGTCAGGGCCAGCGGCTCTTCCGTATGGGACGAGCAGGGCAATGAGCACCTCGACATGTACGGCGGCCATGCCGTGATCTCTATCGGTCATACACACCCGCACTGGGTGAAGCGCATCGAAGACCAGTTGGAAAAGATCGCTTTTTATTCCAATTCCCTCATCATTCCGCAACAGCAGGAGCTGGCCGAAAAACTCGGCCAGCTTTCCGGTAAAGAAAACTACCAGCTTTTTCTTTGCAACAGCGGCGCCGAGGCCAACGAGAATGCGCTCAAACTGGCTTCCTTTCATACCGGCCGGAAAAAACTGGTAGCATTCCGGAAATCTTTTCACGGCCGTACCTCGCTGGCGGTGGCCGCTACCGACAACCCTGCCATCGTGGCGCCGGTGAACCAAACAGCCAATATCATTTTTCTTCCCTTTAACGACCTGGATGCGCTCAATGCCTGCTTCAAGGCCCAGGGTCAGGACATTGCCGCTGTGATCGTGGAAGGCATACAGGGCGTGGGCGGTATCAATGTGGCTTCCGATCCTTTCCTGAAAGCCATCCGCGCCAACTGCGACCAGTACGGCGCTGTGTACATTGCCGATAGCGTGCAGTGTGGCTATGGCAGAAGCGGAAAGTTTTATTCGCATGACCATGCCGGTGTGAACGCCGATATCTATTCCATGGCCAAGGGCATGGGCAATGGTTTCCCGGTGGGCGCCATTTCCATTGCGCCTCACCTGCAACCTAAGCATGGTATGCTGGGCACCACTTTTGGCGGCAACCAGCTCGCCTGTGCCGCTGCACTGGCGGTGCTGGAAGTGATGGAGTCGGAAGACCTTATGGCGCAGGCCGCAGCCACCGGCGCTTATATCATGGAAGAACTGGAAAAAATGCCGGGCATCAGCAAGGTACGGGGCCGCGGACTGATGATTGGATTTGATGTGCCGGAAAACCTGAAAGACCTGCGGAAAAACCTGCTGTGGAAACACCGCATCTTTACCGGTGAGGCCAAACCGAACGTGATCAGGCTGCTGCCTTCACTGGCCCTCAGCAGGGCCGATGCGGACCGTTTCCTGGAAGCCCTGGAACTGGAGATCAGGTCGCTGCAGGCAAGTGCCGAGGCCGTTGGCGCATGAACCAAACCGTTAGTCAACACCAATCATAGCTCTTTCACCAGAAACAACCATCAACTTCCCTCATGAGAAATTTCGTTTCCGTTCACGATGTTCCCGATATCCGTCAACTGGTGGATGCCGCCCTGGCCTATAAAGCAGATCCTTATAAAGACCTTCAACTCGGCGCCAGGAAAAGAATTGGTATGCTTTTCCTCAATCCCAGCATGCGCACCCGCCTCAGTACGCAGATAGCCGCGCAGCAGTTGGGAATGGAAGCCGTTGTGTTCAACGTGGGCAGCGAAGGATGGGCCCTCGAGTTCGAGGAAGAAGCCATCATGAGTGGCAATACCGTGGAGCATGTGAAGGATGCCGCGCCCATCATGGGAAAATATTTCGACATACTCTGCATCCGCACTTTTCCTTCTCTCAAGAACCGTGACGACGACTACAGCGAACTCTATATCAACCAGTTCATCAAATACGCCGGCATTCCCATCGTAAGCCTGGAGAGCGCCACCCTGCACCCGCTGCAGAGCCTCACTGATATCATTACCATCACGGAAGAAAAGCAAAAGAACGCCGCTGCTTTTGCAGGCAGGAAACCGAAGATCGTGCTCACCTGGGCGCCGCACGTTAAGCCACTGCCGCAATGCGTGGCCAACAGTTTTGCCCAGTGGGTCAACGCCTGGGGCGAAGCGGATTTTGTGATCACACACCCCGAAGACTATGACCTGGAACCCTCTTTCACCAAAGGCGCCACCATTACGCACGACCAGGATGCGGCCCTGAAAGACGCCGATTTTGTGTACGTGAAAAACTGGAGTACGTTTAATGATTACGGTAAGATATACGTGAACGATCCCGAATGGATGCTCACGCTTCAGAAACTGGAACAAACCAATAATGCCAAAGTGATGCACTGCTTACCGGTAAGGCGCAACGTGGAACTGAGCGATGAAGTGCTCGACAGCGCCAGCAGCCTGGTAACCACCCAGGCCGGTAACCGGGTATGGGCGGCGCAGGCCGTATTGGCAGACCTCTTACGCAATAACGCATGAAACAGGTATACATCGTAAAAATTGGCGGCAATGTGATCGATGAGCCGCTTGCGCTGCAATCCTTCTTAAGAGATTTTGCCGCCATCGATGCGCCTAAAATACTGGTGCACGGCGGCGGAAAAATAGCCACGCGCATCGGCGACCAACTGGGCATTGTTTCGCAATACGTGGATGGCCGGCGCATTACCGACGACCAGGCCATCGACCTGGTGACCATGGTGTACGGTGGACTGGTCAATAAAAAGATCGTGGCCAGCCTGCAGGCGCTGGGTTGCAATGCGCTGGGCATTACCGGCGCCGACGGCAACCTGGTTCCGGCCACCAAACGCCCGGTGAAGGAAATTGACTTCGGCTGGGTGGGCGATGTAAAGTCCGCTGACCTTTCCCTGGAGCGCTGGGAGCTGTTGCTCGACAATGGATTTGTGCCCGTGCTGGCGCCGCTCACGCACGACCAGGAGGGACATATCATGAACACCAATGCCGATACCATGGCCGCCCTGCTGGCACAATGCCTCAGCCACAACTATATGGTGAGACTGCTGTACTGTTTCGAAAAAAAAGGCATCCTTGCCGATATAGCGGATGCATCTTCCGTGATCACGCACCTTAACAAATCAGGCTACGCTTCGCTGAAAGCGGCGGGCAAATTGTTTGCCGGCATCCTGCCCAAACTCGACAATGCCTTTGCCGCCATTGATGCGGGTGTACAGGAAGTGCTGATCGGCCATGCGGAAGACCTGTTGCAGAACACCACCGATTCCACCACCGGAACCCTGATCACCGCATGAAGCCCTCCGACCAATATCGCCTCGGGTCGCTGACGGAGCAGGTTACGGCACTGCTGAAAGACCTGATCCGCCAGCCTTCCTTCAGCCGGGAGGAGGACCCGACCGCCACAATCATTGAGCGGTTCCTGGAAAAGCAGGGTATAACAGCCATGCGCAGCCGCAACAATGTATGGGCTGTGCATCCCGGTTACGATCCGGCAAAGCCTACCCTGTTGTTAAACTCGCACCACGATACGGTAAAACCCAATCCGCAGTACACCAAAGATCCCTTTGAACCCATTGTGGAAGAAGGCAGGCTCTATGGACTGGGTTCCAATGATGCAGGCGGTCCGCTGGTTTGCCTCATCGCCGCTTTTCTTTATTATTACCATGAGCCGCTTCCCTGGAACCTGGTGCTGGCGGCCACGGCCGAAGAAGAGATATCCGGCTTCAACGGCATCGAGGCCCTGTTGAAAGATCCCGCCTTCCTGGCTTCCGTTCAGTTGGAAGCAGGTACGGATTTCAACAACTGGTCGGCCATCGTGGGCGAACCCACTCAAATGGAACTGGCGGTATCGGAAAAAGGATTGCTGGTGCTGGATTGCATCGCCCGCGGAAAGGCAGGCCATGCCGCACGTGAAGAAGGGATCAACGCCATTTACCTGGCGATTGATGACATCAACTGGTTCCGGCATTTTCGTTTTGAAAAGATCAGCGAAACACTGGGCCCCGTGAAGATGAGCGTTACGGTGATGCAAACGGAAAACAAGGCCCACAACGTGGTGCCCGCCGAATGCAGCTTTACCGTGGATATAAGAGTGACCGATGCCTACACCCACGAAGAAATACTGGAGCGGGTGAGCGCCGCCGTTAGTTGCGAAGTGAAGCCGCGGAGCATGCGCATGCGGGCTACGGGCATCGGCCTGCAGCATCCGCTCGTAGCATCCGGTATTGCGCTGGGCAGGGGCTATTACGGTTCGCCCACCTGCTCCGATAAGGCGCTGATGCCCTTTCCGGCGCTCAAGTGCGGACCGGGCGACAGCGCCCGCAGCCACAGCGCCGACGAATACATTTTCCTGCAGGAGATTGCAGAAGGCGTGCGCGGCTACGTGGAACTGATTGCCGGTGCCGCAGATGGGGTGGCGCTTTGATCGATTTGACCGGTTTTACCCGAATGTTAAAACGGATGGTATAAAAATTGTGTAACCTTGCCCGGCAAGAAAAATGGAAATACATTGAAACTCTGGCAAAAAAATACCGACTCGCTTAAGGAAGTGGAAACCTTCACGGTGGGGAACGACCGCATTTTCGATACCATGATGGCGCGGCAGGATGTACTGGGGAATATGGCCCATGCCATCATGCTGAGCGAGATTGGCCTGCTCACCCAACAGGAATGCAGCAACCTGCTTCGCGAGCTAAGGGCCATCTACCAGCTTGCAGAGAAAGGCGCTTTCGAAATTGCCGAGGGTGTGGAAGACGTACATTCCCAGGTGGAATTTTTGCTGACCGAAAAGCTGGGTGATACCGGTAAAAAGATCCATGCCGCCCGCAGCCGCAACGACCAGGTGCTGGTGGACCTGAAGCTCTTCCTGCGCGATGAGCTGACCAGCCTCGCGGAAACGGTTCATCCTTTTTTCAGGCTCCTGCAGTCGCTCAGCGAAACGCATAAAGACAAACTGCTGCCGGGCTATACGCACCTGCAACTGGCCATGCCTTCTTCCTTCGGCCTCTGGTTCGGCGCCTATGCCGAAAGCCTGGTAGACGACCTCACCACCCTGCAGGCGGCCTATAAAGTGGTGAACAAAAATCCGCTGGGTTCCGCGGCCGGTTACGGCTCTTCTTTCCCCATCAAACGCCAACGGACAACCGAATTACTGGGGTTTGCTTCTCTCAATCACAATGTAGTATATGCGCAAATGGGCCGTGGTAAGGCGGAAAGAATAGTAGCCATGGCCCTTGCCAACCTCGCCGATACACTCGCGAAGCTGAGCATGGATGCCTGTTTGTTCCTCAACCAGAATTTCGGGTTCATCAGTTTTCCGCCCGAGCTTACCACCGGCAGCAGCATCATGCCGCACAAGAAAAACCCCGATGTGTTTGAACTCATCCGGGCCCATTGCAACCGCATCAAGGCCTTGCCGAATGAGATCATGCTGATGACCACCAACCTGCCCTCGGGGTATCACCGCGACCTGCAATTGTTGAAGGAGCATCTTTTCCCGGCGTTCACCACGCTGAAAGACTGCCTGCGCATGGCCACCCTCATGCTCGAACACGTGGAGGTGAAAGAGAATATCCTGCAGGACGAGAAATACAAATACCTGTTCAGCGTGGAAGCGGTGAACCAACTGGTATTGCAGGGCATGCCTTTCCGTGATGCCTATAAAACGGTGGGACTGTCGATCGAGTATGGCAGTTATCATCCCGAACATACCGTTTCGCATACCCATGAGGGCAGCATCGGCAACCTGCAAACTGCGGCCATCCGGCAGGAAATGGAGCAGGTGCTGGCGGGCTTTGATTTTGAAGCGGCCCGGCGGGCCACAGCGGCTTTATTGGAGCCTTAACCAATTATTCCGTTAATTTGCTGTTCGCGCAAAGAAAACAGGATGCAGAAAAGAATCGCCCTATTCGGGTCCACCGGCTCCATCGGAACACAGGCCCTGGAAGTCATTGCCGCCAATCCGCAGTTGTTTGCGGTGGAGGTGCTGACCGCCCAGCACAACGATGAATTGCTGGTTCAGCAGGCGCAGCGTTTCCAGCCCAATATCGTTGTCATCGGTGATGAAAGCCGGTACCAGAAGGTGAAGGACGCGCTCCGCGGAACAGATATCAAAGTATTTGCCGGCGAAAATGCCATTGAAGAAGTAGCCGCCATGGATTGCTACGACCTCATGCTGGCAGCCATTGTGGGTTTCGCCGGGCTGAAACCCACGCTGCAGGCCGTGGAGCAGGGAAAGGCCGTGGCCCTCGCCAATAAGGAAACCCTGGTGGTGGCTGGTGATATCGTGATGAAAAAAGCGGTGGAGAAAAGGGTGCCCATCATCCCGGTGGACAGTGAGCATTCGGCCATTTTCCAGTGCCTGGTGGGAGAGAACCTCAATCCCATCGACAAGATCATTCTCACCGCTTCGGGCGGCCCCTTCCTGGGCAAGAAACCCAATTTCCTGGTCAACGTAAAAAGGGACCATGCCCTGCAGCATCCCAATTGGAACATGGGCGCCAAGATCACCATCGATTCCGCCACGCTCATGAACAAGGGGCTCGAAATGATCGAGGCCCGGTGGCTGTTCGACCTGCGTCCCGACCAGATCCAGGTGTTGGTACATCCCCAGAGCATCATCCACAGCATGGTGCAGTTCCAGGACGGCAGCGTGAAAGCGCAGATGGGCCTGCCCGATATGAAACTACCCATCCAGTATGCCCTGGCTTTTCCGCAGCGCCTCGGCAATGGTTTCCCGCGCTACGATTTCCGCAAACCCAATACGCTCACCTTTGAAGAGCCCGACATCAAAACCTTCCGCAACCTGGCCCTGGCCACAGAGGCCCTGCACAAGGGCGGCAACCTGCCCTGCATCCTGAATGCAGCCAACGAAATTGCCGTATTTGCTTTCCTGCGGAACCGGGTGGGTTTTCTCGACATGACGGATGTGGTGGAAAGGACCATGTCCAAAATTCCTTTCATCGCGCAGCCCACACTGGAAGAGTATTTTGAATCAGATGCGGCTGCACGGGAATATGCAGCCACCCTCATTCATCTTTAAGGTTTGATCACGATGGTATCAACCTGGAAGAGCTCGGTCTCGTTATAAAAACGAAAGATCAGGCGTCCCGCTGTATTGGGTGTAATGGTAAGGAAAGTATCTTTCTGAACCGGGTAATCCACACAACTGGCGGTTCCCAGGGCGGGATTGGGAATGGACCCCACGGCGCGGATATCGTATTGGTCTGCACCGCTGGGAGAACCGTTAAAGCCTTCAAACTGATAGCAGGTATTACTTCCCACAACGATCACTTGAGATTTAATTGTATCTCCAACTTGGGCAGTATCAGGGGTTTGCACCAGGTTGAACCGCATGGAAGCATATATTCTCTCGGAAGGGGGAGCAGTAGTGGATTTCATACAGGCAGCAAAAGACACAATAACCAGGCCCGCCAGCAATATTTTTTTCATGCACATGTTTTTTTACCTGACAAATATGGGAACCATTCCGTTGTCCGTTAGTAAAATTTTATCATCAAGGCTGGTATTTTTAGCAGATATTTGCCCCTATTCCAAAATCAAGGGAATCGTTTTAGCAGTATGAGTTTGTTAGCTATCAATTGGGCAGAAGCAGGTATCAAGGCCGGGCAGTTTGTTTTATCCTTCTCTATTATAGTGGTGCTCCATGAACTGGGGCATTTTCTGCCTGCGCGCTGGTTCAAGTGCCGCGTGGAAAAATTTTATTTGTTCTTCAACCCCTGGTTCTCCCTGTTTAAGAAAAAGATAGGCGAAACGGAATACGGTTTGGGTTGGGTGCCTTTTGGCGGCTATGTGAAGATCGCCGGTATGATCGACGAGAGCATGGACAAGGAGCAGATGAAGCAACCGCCCCAGCCCTGGGAGTTTCGCAGCAAGCCGGCCTGGCAGCGGCTCGTCATCATGGTGGGCGGGGTAACAGTGAACCTTATACTAGGATTCCTGATCTATGCCATCATGCTCTGGCACTGGGGCGAAAGCTATGTGCCCACCAATAAATTCACCTATGGCATTGCCACCGATTCACTGGCGCAGAGCATTGGCCTGCGCGACGGTGATATGATCAAATCTGTGGACGGCGAATACGTGGACCGTTTCAGTAAGATACCGCTGAAAGTGGTGCTGGGCGGCGCTAAGACCATGGAAGTAGAACGCGGCGGGCAAACCGTGCAGATCTCCATCCCCGAAGATTTTGCCGCCAAGCTCATCCATTTCAAAACGGTGAACTTCATCGATATGCGCGTGCCTTTTATCGCCGTGGATTCGGTGGTGGATACCACGGTGGCCGGCCGCATCGGGCTGCGCCAGGGCGACCGCATTCTGAGCGTCGACAATAAGCCGGTTCCTTATTACCACGAATTCCGCAAAGCCGTTACCAGCAGCAAGAACAAAACGATAGCCCTGGAAGTGGCGCGCGGCGCCGATACGCTTCACCTGCAGGCGCCCATTGGGGCCAATGGCCAGATCGGCCTCTATCCTGTTTCTGTAAAGGATAAGTTCGAAGTGAAAGAAATTCAATATGGCTTTTTCGAAGCCATCCCCGCCGGCTTTAAGAAAAGCATTGAAACCCTGGAAGGCTACTGGCTGCAGCTCAAACTTATTTTCAGCGGCAAGGTAAATACCAACGAATCGCTGGGCAGCGTAATCAGCATCGGTAAGATGTTTGCGCCCGAGTGGGACTGGCAGCAGTTCTGGAGCCTCACCGCCTTTTTCTCGCTGGTGCTGGCGCTGATGAATATACTGCCCATTCCCGGCCTGGATGGCGGGCATGCCTTGTTTACGATCATCGAAATGGTCAGCGGCCGCAAGCCTTCGGAGAAATTCCTCGAGTATGCGCAGATGGTGGGTATGGTGCTGTTGTTAGGCCTGATGGCTTATGCGCTGGGGCTCGATATTTTCCGGGTGATCCGCGATTTGTTCTGAGGCAGTTTGCCTTGAGGTCGTTTGTGCCGGCTCCCGGCAGCGGTTAACCATTACAGTTCGATCCCGATTTTTTTCATCAGCAGGCTGGCGTTCATGCTCCTGCAGATACCTTCTTTTAATTGGTAGTCGAAGTAAAGCTCTTCTCCTTCCACGCTTGCGTCGAAGTGATAGTTGTGGATGTGCGTGGGATATGCTGAGGCCAGTTCCGTGAGGCTGATGTCGTGCGTGGCCAGCACGCCCATGGCGCTGTGGCGCACCAGTTGCTGCACCAGCGCCCGCGAGCCGGTTTGCCGGTCGTGCGAATTGGTGCCGCGCAGAATTTCATCCAGCAGCAGGAAGACCGGCTCGTTGCGGTTTACCGCTTCGATGATGGTCTTCAGTTTGCTGAGTTCGGCATAAAAAGTAGATGCATTTTCTTCCAGGTTATCGGCAATGCGCATGCTGCTCATGATGCGGCGGTTTTCCAGTATCAGCGACTGCGCACATACGGGAAAGCCTGCCAGCGCCAGCACCTGGTTAACCCCAATGCTTCGCAGGAAAGTGCTTTTGCCCGCCATATTGCTGCCGGTGATCAGCGATACGGCCGGTAATCCGCGGCTGCTGAAATTGCTGCAAACCCTTTTTGTTTCGGCGATCAGCGGGTGGCCCAGTTGAACGGCTTCGAAGGCGCCGGGTTCGGAGGTCAGCGTGGGGAACGTCCAACGCGGATGGTTAAACGCTGCACGGCCCAGGCTGTTCAGGGCTTCCATTTCCCCGATCACGGCAAACCATTCGGGCAGCGCTGTTTTTTCCCGCTGCTGCCACTGTTCCAGTTGCAGGATTTGCTGGAGATCCCACAGCAGGAAGGTGTTCAGCGGAATAAAGACCAGCGGGTTGAGGCGGTAATCGAAGCGGTCGAGGATCCTGCGCAGGTTTTTGATCTGGGAGGAAGCGGAGCCGCCTGCGGTGGCAGTGCGGGTGTTCCCCGGAACTGCCGCCTGCGTTTTCAGCCTGTCCTGCAACTGCTGCAGGGCGGGTGATTGAAAAGCAGGTGTTTCGATGGTTTCGAGGAGCTGGCTGAGGGTATTGAGCTGGGGCAGTATTTTGTTGAGCTGCAGGTAGGCGTGCTGCACTTTTCGGCTGATGCTGAAGGCAAAAATCACGTAAACGGCCACCAGTGTATAAAACAGGGGAGCGGAAAGCCAGTCGAGACTATAGGCCAGCAGCGATCCGAGCGACAGCACCGGGAAGATTTTCGCCAGCGGCTTCCAGTAGGCCTGCCCGAACAGCGGTTTTGTTTCGAGCCATTGTTGCAGAACGGTGGCGGTTTGCAGGCGGATGCTTTCAAGTTGCCCGATGGCCTGCAGGCGGACACTATAAGCGGGCAGGGCGGCCAGTTCTTTTGCGGCCTGCTGGCGTTGCAGGAGGGTTTCATTGCCGGCCGGCTGCAACAGCCAGGACGCCACTGTGCGGTGACCCGGTTCGCTGCTGCTGCGGTGGAGGTATTGAAAAAGAGAACCCTGTCCGAATGCGTCGAGGTCGTTCGCATAGGCATGCTGTTTAGGCGCCAGTGCGGCGCCATCGTAGCGGTGCGATTGCGGTGACCGCTGGAGTGCGATTTCTTCTTCGAGAATCGCGATGCTTTTTTCTTCCAGCAGGATTTGCTGGTTGAGGGCGAGGGAGCGGTTCACGAGGAAGAGGAAAATGGCCAGCGCGGCGCCCATGAGCAGGAGTGCCCAGGGCAGGCTCATGGGCCACAGGATATAGAGCAGGAGGGCGGCGCCGGCCACCACGCCAACGCGCGCCCAGCCGATGCGGTTTCTTTGTTGTTTCAGCAGGAGCAGGGCGGCGGTTCCGGCTGTTTTTTCTTTTTCATAATACGAAAGCGGCGATGCAAATTCCATGGGGTGAAACTATTGAATAATTGCTTAGCCGGCGGGAAATTGGTATATTTGCTGTCCGGTTCAATTTTTGGGGTTGTACTGGTTTCGACAGCGTAGATCTTTGAACGTGTAAGCATGTGGTGCGTTGGATAATTAGCACCTTAATCTGAATATTCAAACATCAAATGGCAATACTCAGTATGCCATGGCTGCCTAATCAGTGATTTAGCAGTCATTAGGGCCGCGTTGAGCAGGTTGGTCTGTTACCATGCTCCGCCGCCGACTCAAAAACAAATACAGGCTGCTGCAACGGAAGGCTGTGACCGTTGTGTAAGACCATCCAGCTAAGGAAGGGATCGGTTTGCTTTTTTCCTGTTCTTTCCCGACAAGCAATAAAAAGATAAACATGTAGAAAGCGTTTGGAGAATATGTTTGGACGGGGGTTCGACTCCCCCCAACTCCACTTAAGGGGATGGTCAGTTTCGATCAGCCCCTTTTTTAATGTACACTTGCAGACGACTACGCAAAACACCATAGCCCTTCATCGAAGGACAACAGCCGGAATTATCGGACATCCGGGAATACCTCATCTTTAATGGCTTCGGCATACCTTTTATATTGGATAGTGTTCCTTTATATAATCGGACGGGGTTTTACCCGTGTATTTTCTGAAGGCTGTGGAAAAAGTATTCCGGTTGCCAAATCCGCATTGTTTTCCTATGGCTTCCAATGTTTGCGAACGGTGCGCCCCGGCAGACAGCATAAGAATGGCGTGACGGACGCGGTGTCCATTAAGATAGTCGTTGAAATTTGTCCGGGTTTCATGGTTGATCACCGCCGAAACATAATGTAAGGGAATGCCTATTTCCGTTGCCAGTTGATGTTGGGTGTAATGCAAACTGAGATAGGATTGTCTGCTGGTAAAATGCGAATCAATCGTGCGCATGATTTCTTTTATTTCCTTTTCGGGCAGGTATTGGAGTATGCCCGGGCGCTGACGGTCAGGCGACGGTGCATCGGGAACCATCGTTGTGTCAGACTGGGAAATGGGCATCGCCGGGCCTAATGGGATTTCTACCTCATCCGCACTGGGCGAAGCAGCCTTACTACTGTTAATGACGTTGCCGGGTATCTTTTGAAGCAACATGCCTTTTACTCCGTACAGGATTTCCGGGAAAAGAAAAATAAAAACAGCAACCAGGCCAGTTAAGCCACCGATAAAGCAGAAAATGGTCCAGTCGTCGTTCTGGTGCCGGGCATCGAGTATGGTGAGGGGCGGAATAAAAAGAAATACCTGCGAAAAAGTAAAAAGCAGTATCCAACGAAGCCATATCCTGTTTTCGGAGTGGAAAGTTTTATCCCTGATCCTAAGCGCATGTACGAGTAGAACAACCTGCAATATCCAGTAAATCAATGCGATAACGTATTTTAACACCACGTAAAACCCAGGTGGGAACAGGGTGCTCTCCCTGAACATGACACCATTGCTGACCATATTACCGGCATATAGCAGTGATATTTTGGTGTCGGCGTCCAATAGAAAAAACGGCAGATAGTCCGCCACGTATAAAAGTACGGGCAGGAAATGCAGCCAGTCTGTTTTTGTCAGCCTTTTGCTGGAGAGAATTGACCTGATATATAAATAGGAGGCGGGCATATAGGCCAGGCTGGCGATATGACCGGTCCGGTAGAGATGTGGCAGGTTTCTCATATAGCCCGTACCTATCAGCAAAGTAATAAAACAGGGATAGGCAAGCAACCAGAAAAAGAGGGCAAGCAACCAGTTCTTTCTGTTGGTGACGGAACCATATCCGAAAAGCAGCATTCCAACGAGGCAGCAAATGAGGGTTACCAGTAGCAGCAGAAATGCAGCTGAAAAAATAGGGATCATATTCGAATTTTGCTAAATCTTATAATAACAGGCATGTACGATGGCTTTGTGGAGTGCCGGTCGTCTTCCATCAGCTTATATTGCTACTCCGGCCAGTATGCCAAAATAGCAAAATGTATTAATATATTTTTGCATGTATAACCAACTTCAACTATCCTCAGGAAACGCCAACTACCGGAATCAATAAAACAGATGCATATGCGACCTCTTTTATTCCTACTGTCAGTTTCGTTTTGCCTGGCTGCCTGCCACCGGAATCATCCCTCCATTACGCCTGAGGAAGCACGTGTTCTGGCAAGGGACGCCTATATTTACGGTTTTCCGCTGGTCGACAATCTCCGGGTGCAATATGCTTATTTCACCGATACGACCAACCCTGAATTTAAAGCTCCTTACAATCATCTCTATAACATACCGCGTGTATTTACTCCCGACGATAAGATCATTCAAACGCCTAATTCCGATACGCCTTATTCCTGGATTGGGCTCGACTTAAGGGCAGAGCCAATCGTATTCACGGTACCCCCCATTGAAAAGGACAGGTACTGGAGTTTACAACTGATCGACCTGTACACCCATAATTTTGCGTATCTCGGCAGCCGGGCAACGGGCAATGAAGGAGGCAGTTTCCTGGTAGCAGGCCCTGATTGGAAAGGGGATTTGCCGGCGGGAATTAAGCAAGTCATCCGGTGTGAAACAAGCATAGCCTCTGCCCAGTTCAGAACGCAGCTCTACAACCCGGCTGATCTTGACAATGTGAAAAAAATTCAGGGTAACTACCTTGTACAACCGCTTTCGGCCTTCCTGGGCAAACCATCTCCGAAAGCCCTGGCTCCCATCAGTTTTCCCAAGCCACTGAGCGTGGGCGAGGAAAGATCTTCCCTGGCGATATTCCAGTCGCTCAACTTTGCCCTTCAATTTTGCCCTGTGCATACCTCTGAAACCGAACTCCGTGAAAGATTTGCCCGCATCGGGCTTGGCGCAGGGAAAATATTTGACAGTACCGTATTTTCTCCACAGGTACAGGCAGCGATGCGGGCAGGCATAGCCGATGCCTGGAAGCAATTCGGAGATATTGTTCAGCAAGGTAATGAGGGTAAGTTTTCGGCATCCGATATTTTTGGGACGCGTGAATACCTGAAGAACAATTACCTGTTCAGGATGGTTGCAGCCGCCACTGGTATTTACGGTAATAGCAAGGAAGAAGCCATGTATCCTAATTTTTATGTGGATGCTGATGGCAGAACGCTCGATGGCGCCAACCGTTATATACTTCGGTTTGAGAAAGGCCGGTTACCGCCTGTAAATTCGTTCTGGTCGCTTACCATGTACGATGAAAAGGACCTGTTGGTTGCAAATCCCATCAACCGCTATCTGGTAAATTCCACCATGATGAACCAGTTTAAGTTTGAACCGGATGGTTCGCTTACCCTGTACATCCAGCGGGATTCACCGGGAAAGACGAAAGAGGCCAACTGGCTTCCGGCTCCTGCAGGAACGTTTCGTCTTGTATTACGTTTGTACTGGCCGAAAGAAGAAGCACTTAACGGGCAGTGGAAGAGCCCGGTTGTGAACCGGGTAAGTGGCGCCTGATAATGGTTGTATATAAGATCATTTTCTGTTTACATTCATCAAATATCTCTACTATGCAATTCAGTCGTAAAGGACTGTTGCTATTGGTAATAATAGCTGCAGTGGGTTGTCAGGATCCTGCAAACAAAAAAAAGGATACCGGTAAGGAGACTGTGTTGGGCAATGGTGAAAACACTGTGCAGGCACAGAGCCTGGTGACGCCTGAAAATTTCATTCGTGCAGAAACCGACCGGATGTTTTACGCAACCAGCATGCTTCCCGGAGCGGGTATTAACCGATTCTATCATGCCGCCAGTATCACTCCGCTCGACTCGCAAACGGTGGTTCGCATGAATCGCGATGTTTTGTATTCAGGCGCGGTAGTCGATGCCGGTAAAGGCGCTTCCATACTGTTTCCCGTGATTCCGGACGGTCGCTATGCCTCCGTGCTGGTCATCGACAACGACCATTATTGTTCAGAAGTTCTTTACAGGCCGGGGAAACACCGCATTCCGAACGATACCAAATACGTATTGCTGGCATTGAGGATTCAGGTGTTTGATCCAAAAGACCGGAAAGAAACAGCATTGGTGAGAAACTTGCAGCAACAATTTGTTATTGAAGCTGCCAGTGCCGATCCTTTCCCTAAACCTAACTGGGACACGACTTCGTTGAATGAACTGCACAAAAAATACGAAAAGGAATTCTCGGTGTTTAAGATATACCCCGACGACTGGATGGGGCCAAGAGGCCAGGTCAATGAAGCGACCCGGCATTTAGCGGCCGCAGGAGCCTGGGGGCTTTTTCCAAATAATGTCTCGTCCTGAAAAAAGTTGACTATAAAATGTTGAACTATGGATCAGGTACGGATTACATTGAGAAAGATGCAGCCCCGTGTTTGTTACAGTGAGGCTTTTAAGCGGCAGGTTGTCCGGGAGTTTGAGATGGGGGTATTGAATAAAGATCAGTTATCGGCAAAGTATGGCATCCGGGGGAATAGCCGGGTACTGGAGTGGTGTCGGAAATATGGTAAATTTGATTATCAGCTACGCACCCAAAATGGTCGACCATTGAAAGATCCCCTACAACAGCGCATCCGGGAGTTGGAAAAGAAACTCAAAGCAGCAGAACTAAAACTGATGGTGTATGGCAAACTGATTGAAGTCACCAACCGGGAACTCAGCACGGATGTCATAAAAAAAATCGAGGCCAAGTTGTCCGAGAGTTTGCAGCAGCAGTCCCCAAAAAAGTAAGCATTACCGCTGTTTGCAGTCAACTTGGCTATACCAGGCAAGCTTATCATAAGTCATTAAAGAACCAGCGCTGCCGTGATCAGCAAGAGATCGTGATCCGTGATCAGGTGCTTCGGTTGCGGCAACAGATGCCACGGCTGGGCACGCGTAAGCTGCATTATTTGCTAAATGCCGATAATAAGAAAACGCCTGTCGGCCGGGACTGGTTGCAGAGCTGAAAGAAGCCTATCAGCGTAAACTGGGGCCGGGCAAAACGGCCTACAACGCGGCCTTCCGCGACTACCTCAAAGCACCGGCCGTCACCGGCATTGACGCGGCGCAGTACAACGGCCAGCTGGGCCAGCGCATCACCGTCCGGGCCAAGGACGACTTCCGGGTGGCGGGCGTACAGGTAAGCATCCGCACGGCCACCGGTGAGTTGGTGGAAGCGGGCGAAGCAGTGCTGGACCCCATCAACCGGAACCGCTGGATCTACACCACCCGGGCCATCAACCCCGCACTGCCCGGCAGCAGCGTGGAAGTAACGGCCAGGGATATCCCGGGCAACGAGGGCAAAGCACAAATTATCCTCTGACCCTGACAGCCACGGATAGCTGCTGACATTCACCGGCAGCCGCTGACGTCCACCAACAATCACCCACAACCGCTAACAATCACCTGTAACCGCTGGCAATCACCAGCACCCCCAGCACCCCCGGCCCAACCCCCGGGGGTGCTTTTCACCTAAACGGCTGGCTCCCAATGAGATAAAATTATTTTTTAATTATCAGTATATATTTATTGAAAAACAATAAATATTTTCCGATATTTGATTCCGAAAACACAAACCCTCACATCAACATGGAAATCAAGATCACTACCAAACTGGTTCTGAAAATCCTGGAAATCCTCTCCTGGATCCTTTTCGCCGGCCTCAGTGTCGAAGCCGGCGCAATCATCGTCAATACCTTCATCACCCTCGCCATCAACCCGCAGGGCGTGGAAAATTTTTGGGAAGGGAAAGACTATCTCCCGGCGCTCCTCCGGCACGACAGCGGGCATTTCTTCGCCGTAACCTTTATCATGATCATCGTAGCCGTGCTGAAGGCCATTATGTTCTATGTCATCCTGAAATTTTTAGCGGAGAAAAAACTGAATATGTCGCAGCCCTTCAGCCGGGAACTGCGGCGCTTCATTGCAACACTGGCCTGGCTGGCCCTGGGCATCGGCCTGTTTTCCTCTTACGGATACGATTACACGAAGTGGCTGTCCAAACAGGGACTTGCTTTGCCCAACCTGCAATCCCTGCACATCGCGGGCTCCGATGTATGGCTCTTCATGGCGGTGATCCTTTTCGTAATAGCACAGGTCGTCAAAAGAGGTATTGAAATCCAGGAAGAAAACAGCTTAACCATCTGACCCATGCCCATTGTCGTAAACCTGGATGTGATGATGGCAAAGCGTAAGATGTCGTTGAATGAACTCTCCGAAAAAGTTGATTTAACCCTGTCGAATCTTTCTATCCTCAAAACAGGAAAAGCAAAAGCCATCCGCTTCACCACGCTGGAAGCCATCTGCAAAGCGCTCGACTGTCAGCCCGGCGACATTCTCGAATACCTGCCCGAAACGATCAACACATGAAACTGCATGACCACAACAGGCAGCAAAACAACCTGCTTGCACGGAAAATTTCTTAACCCAATGGTTAATCGCGGAGCCCCGGCAGCTCAGGATTTTGGTGTAGACTTGCAGCTATGACGAAGCAACTCCTGTTCCTTTTTGCCCTTTGCCTGCAGCAGGCCCTCCTGGCGCCACAAGCAGCTACCGCGCAGCCCCAGCGCGTTAAAAAAGCGGTTTTTGTGATCGCCGACGGCATACCCGCCGACCTGATCGAAAAACTGCAAACCCCCGCGCTGCAGGAAATTGCGCGCGAAGGTGGTTACACCCGCGCAACCGTGGGCGGTGAAAAAGGCGCTTACTCACAAACACCCACCATTTCTGCCGTAGGCTACAACAGCCTGCTCACCGGCACCTGGGTGAACAAACACAATGTGTGGGACAACGACATCAAGGCGCCGAACTACAACTACTGGACCCTGTTCCGTTTCCTGAAAGAACAGTACCCGCAGAAAAAAACGGCCATCTTTTCGAGCTGGCAGGACAACCGCACCAAATTGCTCGGAGAAAACCTTCCGCAAACCGGAAACATGACCGTTGATTTCAAAACAGATGGCCTGGAGCTCGACACCATCCGCTTTCCCCACGATAAGGAAAGGAATTTCATGCACCGGATCGACGAAACCGTGGTGGACTCGGCGGCGCAGTATATCCGAAACCAGGCGCCCGACCTGAGCTGGGTCTATCTCGAGTATACCGACGATATGGGACACATGTACGGCGACAGCGAGGCTTTCTACACCGCCATCCGCCTGATGGACGCACAGATAGGACGTTTATGGCAGGCCATCCAATACCGCCGGAAAACATTCGGGGAAGACTGGGTGATCTACATCACCACCGACCACGGGCGCACGGCCGATAACGGAAAAGGCCATGGCGGCCAGTCGGACCGCGAACGCAGCGGCTGGATCGTTACCAATGCGAAAGACCTGAACAGCTATTTCAAAACAGGCAACCCTTCCATAGTGGACATAGCGCCTTCCATCACCCGGTTTCTGGACATCACGGCGCCGCGTGAACGAAGCATGGAAATGGATGGCGTTCCGCTGGTGGGTGAAGTGTCGGTCACCCGGCCACAATTAAAAGTGGAGAACGGTGAACTGCAGGTGAGCTGGACAGCCGTTTCAAAAAAAGGAAAGGTGAAAATATGGCTCAGCGATACCAACCATTTTAAAACCGGTGGAACCGACCATTACGAATTAGTGGGAACCGTGGCGGCAAAAAAACAGCAGTTCATCATCCCGCTGAAAGACAGCAACGCATCATTTTACAAAGTAGTTGTGGAAGCGCCGCACAATATGCTCAACCGGTGGGTAGAAATTAAGTGAACACACAATAAATTGTATATCAATACTATATAGCTTATTTTAAAAAACCGCCCGTCTACATTTTTCTTATTTTTCGCGACAATTCTTACAGCCCCGGCAGTAGCCCGATGGTAGTTTGCAGGTATCGATTGCACCCGTGCATTCCATGCTCATACCATCAAAAACTGCCATATGATCGAAAAAAAGAAAAGGATTGCCCGGCTCCTGATGAGCCGCTCCTGTTTCCTCATCGCCTGCTTATTACTGGCCCTTTTCACCAACGCACAAACCCGTACGGTTACCGGCAAGGTCAGCAATACCGAAAAAGGAGAACCCCTCGCCGGCGTTACAGTCACCCTTAAGAACACGCAAACCGCCACCGTTACGGATGCTGACGGAAATTTTTCCATCCAGGTACCGGCCTCGGGCGCGGTGCTGGTCTTTTCTTCGGTCGACTACAAAGTCCGTGAACTGGCCGTGGGACACAGCAACACCCTCGACGTTAACCTCGACCTCAAAGTCGCCGGCCTCGGCGAAGTGGTGGTGATCGGTTACGGCACCGTTAAGAAAAGCGACGTCACCGGCTCTGTTGTTTCGCTGAAGGCCAAAGACCTTACCCCCGGCGCCAACGTGAACGTGGAGCAGACCCTGCTGGGCCGCGCTTCCGGTGTGCAGGTGTACCAGAAAAGCGGTGAACCCGGCAGCGCCATGAGCGTGAAGATCCGTGGCGCCAGCTCCATCACCGCCGGTAACGATCCGCTTTATGTGATCGACGGCATGCCCGTCAACAACCTGTCGCCCGTAGCCGGCAGTGGCGCCGGTTTTGTAGCCGTGCCCAATCCACGCAACCCGCTCAACAGCCTCAACCCCTCAGATATCGAATCCATCGAGATCCTTAAAGACGCTTCCGCAACGGCCATTTATGGTTCGCGCGGTTCCAACGGCGTGGTGATGATCACCACCAAAAAAGGAAGCAGCGGTAAACTGAAAGTGGGCTACAACGGTTACTACGGCGTGCAGAAAGCGTCCAATTCCCTGCACATGCTCACGGGCGAAGAATACAAGGAGACCCTGAACGCCATCATCGATGCAGGCGGCGGCGTTCCCAGCGAACGCGTGGTGAACGATCCAGTGAATGTGAACTGGCAGGAACAATTGTACCAAACCGCCAACGTGCAGAGCCACGACCTGTCCTTTTCCGGCGGAAAAGACAATACCCATTTCTATACCTCGCTGGGCTATTTCAACCAGGAAGGGGTGCTGAAAAATTCTGCCGTAAAAAGATACACGGCGCGGCTCAACCTCGAAAACAGCGTGGCAAAAAAATACGGCTTCGGCATCAACCTCAATACCTCCTATATCCACGACAACTACAACTCTGTGGGCATCGGCGTGAACGAAAACGGCAGCGCGCTTTATTCGGCCATCAACTACGATCCTTCTTTCCCCGTTTATAATGAAGACGGCAGCTACAACCGTTCACCCTTCATGACCACCATCGACCATCCGCTGGCCATCATCAACGGGCAGTACGCCAACAGCGATGGCTTCCGCACTTTTGGCACCATCTTCGGGGAATACTTTTTTTATCCCGGCCTTTCTGTCAAAGTGAAAGGCGCCGGCGATGTGAACATCACCCAGCGGAACAACTGGCTCGATCCTTCTACCATACTGGGACAACCCACCGGTGGCATCGCTTCCATCAATACCGGTAACGTGAACTACTATATGGGAGAAGCTACCTTGAATTACAGCAAAGAATGGGGTAACGATCACCGGTTGAGTGCCGTGGCGGGAACCACCTATGAGCATTTCGCCTCCAATTCTTTCGGCGGTAACGGTCGCGGCTATGCGCTGCCCGACCTTACCTACAATGCCATCGGTACCGGCAATAGCACCCTTAACCAGATTGGCAGCGGACGCGCTTCCACCAAGATCGTTTCTTACCTGGCGCGCGTGAACTATAGCTTCCGCGACCGCTACCTGCTCACCGCCAGCTTCCGGGCCGACGGCTCTTCGCGCTTCGGTCCCAATAACCGCTTCGGTTATTTCCCTTCCGCCGCACTGGCCTGGAAAATGCACGAAGAGGAATTCCTGAAAGGAGCCGATTTCATCGACGAATTGAAATTTCGGGTGAGCTACGGCGTTATAGGGAACCAGTCCATCGCCAATTACCTCTTCATGACCACCTTCTCCGGTGGCGCCGATGCGGTGTTCGGCGGCAACCGCTATACCTCGCTGGCGCCTTCGCGCATTGCCAATCCTGATCTCAAATGGGAGTCCGCCAAACAGGCCGATATCGGTATCGACTTTGCATTGTTCAACCGCCGCCTCACCGGTTCCATCGAATACTACGACCGCCGCACGTCCGACCTGCTGCTCGATCTGCCGCAGCCGCTCAGCACCGGCTTTGCCGTGAAAACGCAGAACATCGGCAGCATGAAAAACACCGGCATCGATCTTTCACTGGCCGGCGACATCATTCGCAGCGGCAGCGGTTTCAACTGGAACATGGGGCTGGTATTCTCTACCGTTACAAACAAGGTGTTGTCGCTCGGGCCACTGCCGCAGATCATCACCGGCGGCGCCGGCTTCATTGCAGGCGCCAGCATCATTACGCCGGGTGAATCGCTTGGCTCTTATTACGGCTACAAAGTGCTGGGCGTATGGCAAACGGGCGACGATTTCTCCGGCGCACCCGCCGGCGTGAAACCAGGCGATCTCAAATTCGAGGACCTCGACAAGAACAAACAGATCAACGCCGACGACCGCGTGATCCTCGGAAAAGCCCTGCCCGATTTCACCTACGGCATCACCAACACATTTGAATACAAAGGCATTTCGTTGTCTGTTTTCTTCGAAGGCTCCAAAGGCGCCAGCGTGCTGAACAGCACGGCGGTCGACAGTTATTTCCCGGTGAGCTTCCGCCGCAACAAACTCGCCGAACCTTATCTCAACCGGTGGACGCCCGACAACCCCAGCAACGAATATCCTTCTTTTGTGAACCCCACTTCGCAGGGGCAGCAGACCATCAATTCCAGGACCGTTGAAAATGCATCTTACCTCCGCCTGCAGTCGTTGCGGCTGGCCTATGCTTTCCGGCTCAACAGCAAGGTGATAAAGGGTCTGCAGGTATATGCAACCGGGCAAAATCTTTTCACCGTCACCAACTATTCCGGCATTGATCCGGCCGTGAATGCCATCGGCGATGATATTCTAAAGATCGACTACAGTTCCTATCCCATGACCCGTTCTTTCCTGTTCGGCATTAACGCACAATTCTAAACACTGCTTTATGAAAAAATTCATCATACTGTCGCTTGCTTTCGGATCGCTTCTTATGAACAGTGCCTGCGAAAAGACGCTGGACGTAACGCCTCCGGGCGAATTTGCACCGGGCAACGTGCTCACCACCGATAAGGGCATCCGCTCCGTGTTGTTCTCTTCTTATTCCTTTATGCAAAACCCAACGCCATCGCGTTACCTCATCAATAATTCGGAAGTGACTACGGATGTCGGTTTCAACAGCGGCGGCGCTGAAAACCTCGCCTTGCAACAGCTCATCAATTTCACCTGGGACGCCTCCCTGGGCACTTTCCAGGCCGATGTATGGGCGCCCTGTTACCGTGCCGTACGCGACGCCAATATTGTGCTCGAAAACATTGAGGGCGTGAATACGGGCGACGACAATAAGAAACTCTACACCGCCGAAGCGCGTTATCTCCGTGCCTATGCGTATGAAATGTTGTACAAATGGTTCGGGCCCGTGCCGCTGCGTACATCAAGCGATGCTGATCCTGCCCTGGCAAGGGCTACCGATGCGGAAATGACCGCCTTTATTGAATCGGAACTGCAGGCAGCCATCGCTGATCTGCCCGATCCGGGTAAGGAAGAAGCCTTTGCGCGCGCCAACAAAGGTGCTGCCTGGGCCACGCTCGCCAAACACTACCTCAACACCAGGCAGTGGCAGAAAGCTGCTGATGCCTGCCAGTCGGTGATGAACTTCAACTACTATGAGCTCTTCCCGGCCTACGATAAAATGTTCCGGGTAGAAAACGAAGGCAATAAGGAAATGATCGTGGTGCAGCCCTGTCGCAACGAAGTGAATTTCGGCAACTGGTATTCTGCCGGATCGCTGCCGCCGGGTTTCAAAACATCGTCGCAGGTGCCGGAATTTGTATGGACCACCTCCATGGCCAATTTCGCCACGCAGTACCGCATGCGCTCCGACTTTGCGCTGTCGATGGATACCACCAACGACAAACGCGCCATCCTGCTGCTGCGCCATTATTTCAACACGGCCGGCGCGCAGGTGAACCTGCTCTCCACACCCGACAATGTGCGCAGTCTCAAGTACTGGGACAATGCCACCGTGGGCAACCACAGCGGCAACGATGTGCCGGTGATCCGTTATGCCGATATCCTGCTGAGCCGTGCCGAAGCGCTCAATGAAATCGGCGGTCCCACGCAGGAAGCGCTCGACCTTATCAACCTGGTGCGGAGCCGCGCCGGCATTTCACCGCTCACCCTCGCCGAAGCAACCAGTACCGCCGTGCTGCGCGACCTCATTTTGCAGGAAAGGGCCTGGGAGTTTTACAGCGAAGGCCTGCGCCGCGAAGACCTGCTGCGGCAGGACAAATTCATTTCGATGGCCATCGAAAGAGGGGTGACGGTTGCCTCCGACAAACACAAATTGTTTCCCATACCGCAGGCGGAGATCGATGCCAACCCGGCCTGTACGCAAAACAACGGTTACTAATGAACGCTCAGCAAATGAATACCCTGAAATTCGCATATCCCTTCCTGTGGTTTGCCCTGCTCTGTCTTTCCTGTACAGGGCCGGCGGCCGAGGCGGAAAACAATACCGCTTTCAGTAATCCGGTTGCACCGGTGGGCGATTCCAAACTAACTGTGCCAGCCACCGTAGTACCTCTGATGGATACCTGGATGCGCGATACCTATGTGATGACCGGTCCCGATGGCTATTATTACATGACCGGCACAACGGCCAGCAAGGGGCGTGTGTTTTCTTCTTCGCGTATCCATTGCTGGGACTACAACGATGGCCTCTATCTCTGGCGTTCCACCGATCTGAAACAGTGGGAGCCGATGGGCCTGATCTGGGGTTTCGATAAGGATGCCGCCGGCTGGCAGAAAAAAGGCGTTCCCATCCAGTCGGGAGATCTGTCGCCCAACAAGGACCCGCTCGATTCTTTTTACCGCGCCGTATGGGCGCCCGAGTTGCACTATGTGAAAAGCAGGAAAAAATGGCTGCTCATCGCCTGCATGAACGGCGGCGCCGGTTCCTTTGTGCTGGAAAGCACATCGGGCTTGCCGCAGGGCCCTTACCGGAACATAAAGGGCAATGCCGAAAAAGCCATCTTTCCCAATATTGACCTCAGTCTTTTTGAAGACGATAACGGGAAAGTCTACCTCGTAGGGCACAACCATTTCATCACCGAAATGAACGACGACTGCAGCGATATCAAAGCGCCTTTCCGGCGACTGGAAGAAATGCCCTACAACCCCGAGCCTTATATTGAAGGGGTGTACATCACAAAGCACAACAACAAATACCAGTTGCTGCAAACGGTGTGGTCGGTGCGGCAGGAAAACGGCGCCTATTCCTATCTTCGCGACGATAAAAAAAATCCTGATGCCCTCTACAGCTACGATGTGGTGGTGGCCGAAGCCGACCGGGTGGAAGGGCCTTATGGCCCGCGCTATGCGGCCATTTTGCAGGGCGGGCACAACAATCTTTTTGTTGACCGGGAAGGCAACTGGTGGTCCACTACATTTTTTAACCCGAGAGGTGTCATGGGCACAAAATATCCTTACACCTGCCGCCCCGCGCTGGTTCCGGTTATGTGGGAGAACAACCGGCTGCGTCCCGACCCGGTGCGTGCGGCAACATTTTATTCCTCTTTTCAACCGAAATAACATGAGCAGGAAAATCATAACTGCACTCTTTGCATTGTTTTGCCTGAAGGCGCAGGCGCAGGAGATCGGCGCCAACTTCAACCACGATCCCGAGATCATCGATTTTGAATACCTGAAGAAAACACCCGTGCGCTGGATCCGCACCACGCCTTATATTTTCGAGTACATACGGGGTGAAAAAGATCCGCGTACCGAACCGGGCCTGCAGAAACTGGTAGATGCTTCACGGGATGGTTACAAAATCGCTTTCGGTTTCCGCTGGGATTTCCGCAAATTCAAACTGCCCATTCCCGCACCAGGCTCGGCAGAAGAAAAAAAATACTTCGCCGTGGCCACGGCCCTGCTTGAAAGAGTAGGACCTTATATACAGGTGTTCAAACTGGGCAATGAGCCCAACCTCGAAACCATGGAGCAGGACCTGCAGCGCAATGCAGAAGGCATTGTTCCGCTGGTACGGTTTACCGAGCGGCTGCTCACCGAAGTAGTGGAACCCTATTACAAACAACACCGCGAACTCAAAAGGCCCGATGTGTACGTGGGCTCGCTGCCGCGCCTCTTCCTGAAAGAAGAGCAGGCAAAACCGGGTGTACGCGGACTGATAGAATTGGCGCAGCGCAATAAGAAGATCCGCGGCCTGTCGGTCCACCTGCACATCAGCGATTCGCTGGAAATGGACGAGGCTTTCCGCTTTGCGCGTTCCATCATGCCCCGGAAGCCCATCATCATACCGGAGTATTCGTTGTTCCGTTTGTACAACAAGCATGTATCCGATGAACTGGGCGACAGCGAAAAAGGAAAGGCGTTTGCCACGAAATACGGTTATGATTTTGCCATGAAATCCTACCAGTGGTTCAGCAAGGCCAATTCACAACGGGTAAGTGCAACCGAATGGGAAGATTTTTTTGCTTCACGCACCTGGTTCCCGCAGCATTTCATGCAAACCTATTACCGGTATTTTCAGAAATACGGCGTGGTACTTGCTACCTATGGTTACTTGAGCCAGTCGGCCCCCGCCCAAATGGGTCCCGATTCGCCCACCTGGTTCATTAATCCCATTTTCCCCATGAAAAGCCTGCAGCCCCAGGCCGACGGCTCCTATACACCCAACCCGCTTTGGTACAATGATTTTGTGGATATCGTCAATAGGGGTAATATGTATGCAAAATAGAAAAATGCCAATCCTGTTGCTGATATTGCTGTGCTGCACTACCGGGTATGGACAAACGCCTGTGGCGCGGCAGCCCAATATCATCATCCTCTATGCCGATGACCTGGGCTATGGCGACGTGGGCGCTTATGGGTCGCCGTTGGTGTCCACGCCGGCCATCGACCGCATGGCGTCCAAGGGCCTGCGCTTCACCGATGCACACTGCACCGCCGCCACCTGTACGCCTTCGCGGTTTTCGCTGCTCACCGGCCAGTACGCTTTCCGCAACGAAGCGGCCATTCTGCCGGGTGATGCACCCGCGCTGATCCGTCCGGGTACACCCACGCTTCCGGGCGTACTGCAACAGGCTGGTTATGCCACCGCCGTCATCGGCAAATGGCACCTGGGCATCGGCGATGGCGTCATCAACTGGAACCGGCCCATAACACCGGGCCCCAACGAGATCGGCTTCCAGTATTCTTTCATTCTTCCTGCCACTACTGATCGCGTACCAACGGTATTCGTGGAGAACGGTTCTGTCTACAACTACGATCCCACTGATCCCATACAGGTAAGTTATGCCGGTCCTATTGGCAATGAACCCACCGGCCTTTCGCACCCCGGGCTGCTGAAACAAAAAGCCGATACACAGCACAGCAATACCATCGTGAACGGCATCAGTCGCATCGGTTATATGACGGGCGGGAAGAAGGCCCGCTGGGTGGATGAAGAGATCCCGCTGGTGTTGCACGATAAGGTGCGGGACTTCATCACCGAAAATCGCTCCAGGCCGTTTTTTCTTTACTACCCCTTTCCCAATATCCATGTGCCGCGCACGCCCAATGTGCGTTTTGCGGGAAGCAGTTCCATGGGCGCGCGGGGCGATGTGATCAAGGAAATGGACTGGATGACCGGTGAAGTATTGCGCCTGCTCGATTCCCTGGGCATCGCTTCCAATACACTGGTCATTTTCAGCAGCGACAATGGGCCGGTGCTCGACGATGGCTATGTTGATTTTGCAGAAGAAAAGGTAGGAGCGCACCATCCTGCAGGCATCTACCGTGGCGGCAAATACAGCGCTTATGAAGCCGGCACGCGCGTGCCGCAGATCGTATACTGGCCTGGCCAACTGCGTGCGGGCGTATCGCAGGCACTGTTCTCGCACATCGATTTGTTTGCTTCCCTCGCGGCATTGGCAGGCGTACAACTGCCGCCGGGCGCTGCGCGCGACAGTGAAAACAGGTTGCCCGTATTGCTGGGTAAATCGTCGAAGGGAAGAACCTGGATGCTGGAAGAGTCTTTCACGCTGTCGATCCGCAAAGGCAAATGGAAATACATAGCGCCGCAGGAGAAAACAACACCGGGCTGGCTGAAAAATAAAAAAGTGGAAACGGGACTGGCGCCTGCCGCGCAGCTCTATGATTTGGAAAAAGACCCGGCGGAATCAAAAGATCTTTCCGCGCGCTATCCGGAACTGGTAAGGGAACTGGCCGGCAAGCTGGAGAAAATAAAAGAATAAACCATCAACCTGGAATATGCTGAACAGAAAATTTTATTCTTCGGGAATTGCCTACATGGCCATCGCTTTGCTGGCTGCCTGCTCCGGCAATCACAAAAATGAATCGGCCGCTGCGCGGGATAAACGTCCCAATATTGTGCTGATACTTGCAGACGATCTCGGCTATTCCGATCTCGGCGCCTACGGCGGGGAAATACAAACGCCCAACCTCGATGCGCTGGCGGCAAACGGCATCCGCTTCACCAGTTTTTACAATACTTCGCGCTGCTGTCCCACGCGCGCTTCCCTGCTTACCGGTGTGTACAACCACCAGGCAGGCATCGGCGAGATGACCACCGACCGGCATGCACCGGGTTATTACGGCCATCTCACCGACAGCGTGGTGACCCTCGCCGAAATATTGAAAGAAGCCGGTTATCATACTGCTATGTCGGGCAAATGGCATGTGTCCACCACTATTGAACAGCCCACGAAAGAGGAGCAGTTGAAGTGGCTGAACCACCAGGCTTCGCATCCCTATTTCTCGCCGGTAGAGCAATATCCCGTGAACCGCGGATTTGAAAAATATTATGGAAATATTTTCGGGGTGGTTGATTTTTTTGATCCCTTTAGCCTCGTGAGCGGCACGCAGCCGGTGGAAAAAGTTCCCGCGGATTATTATCATACCGATGCCATCAACGACACGGCCGCTGCCTATGTGCGCGAGCTGGGCAAAAGCGGCCAGCCCTTCTTTTTGTACGTAGCGCACACGGCGCCGCACTGGCCCCTGCAGGCACTGCCGGAGGATATCAAAAAATACGAAAACACGTATAAAGCAGGCTGGGACGCCATCCGCGAGGCCCGCTACAAGCGGATGATAGAAAAAGGCATCATTGACCCGGCCACCACACCGTTGTCGGAGCGCATTGGAAAAGAGCTGAGTTGGGAAAACAATCCTGATAAAGAATGGGATGCCCGCGCTATGGCGGTGCATGCGGCCATGGTGGATCGCATGGACCAGGGGATAGGGCGCATCGTGGAAGCGCTGCGCCAGGCGGGCCAGCTCGACAATACCCTTATCATTTTCCTGAGCGATAACGGCGCCAGTCCCGAGAACTGCATGCGCTATGGCCCGGGCTTTGACCGTCCCTCGGAAACCCGCGACGGCAAAAAGATCAGCTATCCCGTCAACAAGGATGTGATGCCCGGGCCGCAGACCAGTTTTGCGTCTATTGGTGAACGTTGGGCCAACGTGGTGAATACGCCTTACCGGTACGCCAAGGCGCAGTCTTATGAAGGTGGTGTGCGTACACCGGTGATCGCGCACTGGCCTGCAGGCATCCGGTCAAAAGGTGGTTTTACCGGCCAGGCCGGTCATGTGATGGATTTTATGCCCACGTTTATGGAGCTGGCGCATGCGAACTATCCTTCCACCTATAAAGGACAGAGCATCCGGCCCTATACCGGTATCAGCCTGGTGCCTGCGCTGCAGGGAAAGGAAAGCAGCAGCCCGCGCGCGTTGTACAACGAACATTTCGGAGCGCGTTACGTACGCGAAGGCGAGTGGAAGCTGGTGTCCCTTTCCGGCGATACCACCTGGCATTTGTACCAGGTGAGCCGCGACCAGTCGGAGACCAGGGATGTGGCCGCACAGCACCCGGATATCGTAGCCCGCCTGTCGCGGCAATGGCAGGAATGGGCGCGCACGCACGATGTGCTGCCCAAGCCGGGAAAAAACTAAATTGAGTGATGAAGCGGCTGGTTCATTTCCTGCTGATGCTGCTCCTGCTGCAGAACAGGGCAGCGGCGCAGCAGATACTGTTCAGGCATTATTCTGTACCCGAAGGATTGCCTTCGAGCACGGTGCGTGCCATTACGCAGGACCGCCAGGGTTATCTCTGGTTTGGCACCAAAAATGGCCTCAGCCGTTTTGACGGATACCAGTTCCGCAATTTCCAGTTCAGAACCGATGACAGCAGTTCCCTCGGTAATAATTTCATTCACTGTATTACTGTGTTTGATTCCACGCATTTGTGGATCGGAACGGAAAACAGCATTTATATCCTGGATCTCGAAACGGAAGGTTTCACGCGCTTTGAGCCACTAAAGGACAAAACCGTGCTCGACATCCTGCGCGGGCGCGATGGCCATATGTGGATCACCACCCGGCTCAACGGGCTTTACCGTTATGATTCCCGGCAGCAAAAGCTTCACAATTTTAAAGCGGGAAGTGGGCCGCGTTCGGTGCCTGGCGAACAGGCTGCCACTATATCCAATAACCAGGTCACCAAACTTGCGGAAGACAATGCAGGCAGGATATGGATCGGCAGTTTTGGTTCGGGGATAGATGTATACGATCCGGCTACGGCGGGCTTCACCAACCTGCGCGCGGGTAAAAGCGGGCTGAGCAATGATTTCATCAATGTACTGCACAGGGGAATCGATGGCGCCATTTGGGTGGGCACCATGAATGGCGGCCTCTGCCGCTGGCAGGAAGAGTTTCGTTCTTTTCGTGTATACAGGAACGATGGTACGACCCATTCCATCCAGGACAATATTGTGCGCGCCATTTGCCAGGTGGCTGGTGGTAAAGTGTATATCGGCACGGAAAAGGGACTCAGCATACTCGATCCGGAAAGCGATGCCATGGTGGGTTATACCAGCCGCAGCAACGATCCCTTCAGTCTCAGCGATAACGCCATCTATTCCATTTTTCCCGACCGCAGCGGTACCCTTTGGGTAGGTACTTTTTTCGGCGGCGTCAATTATTTTTCGGAAAAGGGATCGGCCTTCGAATTGTATTATTCAAACGGCGATGCACACACGCTAAAGGGAAGGGCCGTAAGCTGTTTCCTGGAAGACAAACCGGGGAAATTCTGGGTGGGCACGGAAGACGGCGGATTGCATTATTTCGATGCAGCCTCGCACAGCTTCCTGCAGTATCCCTTCCTGCCGAAACAGCAGCGGCTTTCTTACCACAATATCCATGCGCTCATCAGGGACCGGCAGGGGAGTATCTGGATCGGGATCTTTGCGGGTGGTGTGAATGTGCTCGATCCCCGCACGGGCAGGGTGCGCGTATACGCCCAGGAGGCAGGCAACGAATATTCGCTGAACAGCAACAATGTTTTCTGCATTTACCAGGATAAGGAAGACCAGGTATGGGTGGGCACCGACAAGGGGTTGAACCTGTACGATGCAGCGACCAATCGTTTCACCCGTGTACCAGGTGAAGGCGTGAACAACACCATCATCTACGATATATATGAGGATGCCGGTAAAACGATCTGGATCGCTACCTACAACCACGGACTGCTTTCTTTCAATAAGAAAACTGGCAGGTGGGACCGTATTGCTGCCGATGGCAAAAAAGGCTCGCTGGCTTCCAACAAGCTCACGTCTCTTTTCGACGATCACAATGGCAATCTCTGGATCGGCTCCGATGGCGGTGGCCTCCACAAATACAATTTCCGTTCGAAAACCATGACCCTCTACAATGAAAAGACGGGCATGAACGCCAACGTGGTGTATGGCATACAGCAGGACGATGCAGGGCTGATTTGGGTCACGACCAATAATGGCATTTACAGTGTAGACCCGGTTTCTGAAAAGCTGCGTCATTTCACGCGGCAGGACAATCTTCAGAGCCAGCAGTTCAATTACAAATCTTTTTACAAGGCATCCGACGGAAAATTGTTTGCAGGCGGCATCAAGGGCTTTAATGCTTTTTATCCCGAGCAACTGTCTTTGCCCGTTCCGCGTGCCACGGTTTCCTTCACCGGTTTTCAGCTCTTCAACAAACCCGTAACGGTTTCTGCTGCCGGTAGTCCGCTTAAGCAGCAGATCAATTTTACACAGGTTATCGAATTGCAGCACGACCAGTCGGTGATCGGGTTTGAATTTGCTGCGCTTCATCCGGGCAGTTCTGAAAAATTCAGCTATGCGTATCGCATGGACGGTTTTGACGCCGACTGGAACTACGTGCAGGAGCAACGCAAGGCCACCTATACCAACCTGCCGCCGGGGAGTTATACTTTCCGAGTGAAAGCCACGGCCGATGAAGGCAACTGGGATGTGCCGGAGTCTGTGTTGAAGCTGGTCATTCATCCGCCTTTTTACAAAACGCCTCTTGCTTATTTACTCTATGCACTGCTGGCGCTGGCGGCCGGATACGGTATTTACCGCTACACTTCCAACTATATCAGGAAGCAAAACCAGATCAGGATCGAGCGGCTGAAGAACAAAGAGGAGCAGGAATTTTATGCGCGAAAGATAGAATTCTTCACGGTGATGGCCCACGAGATCAGGACGCCGTTGTCGCTGATCATTGCCCCGCTGGAAAAATTACTGGTCCTCAATAAATGGCATGCAGAAGAGCGGGAGCAGCTCACTGTGATGGATGAGAATGCAGAGCGCCTGATGGGCCTGGTGAACCAACTCCTTGATTTCAGGCGCATAGAAAGCGATGCGTATGTGATCAAAAAGGAAAACATCGAGATCGTATCAACGGTGCAATCTATTTATTCGCGTTTTTCCGCACTGCCTTACCAGAAGAATACCGGGTTCACCATGAGCACCAGCATTGGCCGCAGGATGGTGGAAGCCGATCCCGAAGTGATCGACAAGATCCTGAGCAACCTGCTCATCAACGCTTTTAAGTTTGCGCGCAGCCGGGTACGGCTTTCCGTTGCAGAGATACGAGAGAAGGATACGGGCGAAACCTGCATCGGCATCAGCGTGGAAGACGACGGTATCGGCATTCCCGAAGCCAATATCCAGAACATCTTTAAGCAGTTCTTTACCACGGCCCGCGGCAGCCACGAGTACCACAATCTTGGCGGTTCGGGCATTGGCCTGGCGCTTGCGAGTTCGCTGGCAGAAAAACACGGTGCGCGGCTGCTGGTGGAAAGCCGCGAAGGTGTGATGACTACTTTTACACTGGAGCTGCCGGTGCTTGCGGCGCCTGCAGCGGCGATACCCGCGGAAGAAGAAACGGAGACGGATGAGGGGCAAGCCGGCCGGCCCGTGGTGCTGGTGGTGGAAGACGATGCTGCCATACAATCCTTCCTGGCCAGGAGTTTTTTGTCGGCAGGTTACCAGGTGCTGAAAGCAGGTCATGGAAAAGATGCGCTGCAGGTGATGGAGGACAGATCCGTAGACCTCGTGTTCTCTGACCTGATGATGCCGGAAATGGATGGCCTCGAACTCTGCCGGCAGCTAAAAGCCAATGTGCAGTACAGCCATATTCCTTTTGTGCTGCTAACGGCTAGGAGCAACCGTGAATCTGAGATTGAAGGCATAGAGTCCGGCGCCGATGCCTATATCCAAAAACCGTTCAAATGGAAACACATAGCCGCCATTGCCCGCAACCTGCTTGAGTCGAGGGAGAAACTGCGGCAGCGTTTCTCCGAACAACCGCAGAGCGACGTGAGCGTGCTGGCCACCAATACGCAGGATCGCCAGTTCATGGAAAACGTGGTGCGCATCATCGAAGCGCGCATCATGGACCCACAGCTCTCGGTGGAGGAACTGGGCCGCGACCTGGCCATGAGCCGTTCGGGTCTTCACAAAAAACTGAAATCGCTCTCGGGTTATGTGCCCAATGAGCTCATCAAACTGGTTAAACTCAAACACGCGGCCCGGCTGCTGCAACAGGGTGGACAGTCGATGGCGGAAATTGCTTATTTGTCGGGGTTCAATTCACCCTCGTATTTTTCCCGTTGCTTCCTGCAGCAGTTTCATCTTACGCCTAAAGAGTATGCAGATAAAATTGCCGGAAAGGGAAACATTGATATCAGCGACATGGATGTCCAGGGTTAGGTCTGTTTATTTCCCAAACAGTTTTGCCGCCAAAGAAACAGTTCCTTTTAGTTGCAGGTCTTCTGCCGATTGACCCACCGCTACCTGGTATGTTCCTGCGGTAATGCGCCATTGTTGTTTGGCGCCGTCGAAACGCGCCAGCAGCCGCGGATCGGCAGTGACTGTTACCTGTTTGCTTTCACCGGGCACCAGTTCAACCCGTTCAAATCCAAGAAGGCGCATCCGGTTGTCGCCCGCTGCATTGGTCAGGTAGCACTGTGGCACTGTGGCGCCGGAAACCTTACCCGTATTGGTTACGGTAAAGCTGGCAGTTACGGTTTTGCCGCCCTGCAGTTTCAGGTTGCTGTAAGCAAACTGCGTATAGCTGAGACCGTGACCAAAGGGATACATCGGTTTCACGTTCTGTTTGGCATACCAGCGGTAGCCGGCTTCTGCACCCTCATCGTACCGGATGGTAACCGGTGTGCCCCAGGGCGTTCCCAGTCCGGGTAATTCCGGGCGGGGCGATTTGGCGAGTTCTTCGGGTATGGTAACGGGAAGGTGCCCCGATGGGTTGACCTTTCCTGTCAGTATCTCCGCAATGGCCTGTCCGCCGGCCTGCCCGGGATACCATGCCTGCAAAATGGCTTTCACTTTATTGCGCCAGGGCATGGAGCAGGCATTACCGGTTTCCAGCACTACAATTGTATTCGGGTTAACGCTCGCAACGGCATCGATCACAGCATCCTGTCCCCAGGGCAGGGCAAGATCGGGCATATCAAAACCTTCGCCTTCTGCGCGGATCCCGAATACAATCACGATGTCGGAACGTTTGGCCAGGAGCGCGGATTCCGTGGGAGTGTAGCCGCCGTCAAAATCAATAGCCGCCTGTGGCAACAACTTTTTCAGTTCCGCCAGCGGAGAGGAGGGGAGCAGGTTGAGGTTTCGCGCCGCGCCCATGACGCCGGGGCCGCCTATTTTTATTTCGCCCGCAAATCCACCAACGGGAAGAACGGAGCCCGAGCCGGTTCCGGCAGGCACACCCAGTTGTGAGTAACCGCCAATTACGGCTATACGTACGGGTTGGGTGGTGGAGAGGGGAAGGATCTGGTCGTTCTTTAACAGCACTATTCCCTGCCGGGCGATTTCAAGTGCAAGCTCCTTGTGCTTTGCCATATCAACAACAGGCGTGCCTTCCCATTTGTCAATTCCCACCGCATACATCGACCGCAGGATGCGGCGCACCATTTCGGAAAGGCGTTCTTTGGTGAAGCTGCCTGCTTTGTAGGCAGCACGCAGTGAGTCGGTGAATGCTTCGGCGCCCCATTGGAGTACATCTATCTGGATACCTGATTCCTGGTCGAGCCCTTTATTGGCAAAGGTCCAACTGGCAACTGCTCCCCAGTCGGACATCACGTATCCTTTGTATCCCCAGGTCTTTTTCAGTATGTCGTTCAACAGGTAGCTGTTGGCACTGGCATATTCACCATTGATCTTGTTATAGCCGCTCATGATCGATGCGGGGGTCGACTGCTCGATCGCTATTTCAAAGGCAAGCAGGTCCGACTCGCGGTGTGCACTGGGATCGATAACGGCATCGGCCCAGTGGCGGTTGGTTTCATTGCAGTTGAGCGTGAAATGCTTTAAAGTGGACATCACCTGCTGACTCTGGATACCGTTCACTGCAGCAGCGCCCATAACGGCGCTCAGCCAGGGGTCTTCGGAATAGTATTCAAAATTCCGGCCGTTGCGCGGATCCCTGGCGAGGTTGATGCCGCCTGCAAGCATGCAGTTGAGTTGCCGCATGCGCGCCTCTTTTCCGATGGCGATGCCGGTTTCGCGCACCAGTGCCGGGTTAAAAGAAGAGCCGGCTGCAATGGAGGCGGGGAAGGCGGTGGCGCCCTTATCGTCGGGACGATAACCCGGGTTGGTGACGCCCATGCTGGCATCACTGGCAAGAATGGCGGGAACTCCCAGTCGCGGTATGCCAGGCGTGTAGCCGGCGCTCATGGGGGTGTTTTCGGGAATGCGGTTGTCGCGCGCAACGCCGATGGCCTTCACGCTTCCCATAATGCTGATGAGCAGGGAGAAGCGTTCATCGTCTGTCATCTTTTTCTCTGTTTCCGCTGCACGTGTGTCGGGTGAGGGACCCTGGGCGAAGTTTGCAATTGTGCTGCAAAGCAGGAGTAGGAGTACGGGAAAGGAAAGAAGGGCGGTTCGGGAGTGTGGTGTGCTTACCATGGCAGGTTGGTTTTTAAAAGTGAACCCTCCACGTCGTATTTCACTAACCTTCTTAAAGGTATGAATTTTGCAGGATTCACGTTAAACTTCCGGATATGAGAGCATTATGGACAGGCTCCCTGGGCTTCGGGCTGGTCAATATCCCCGTTAAATTGTACAGCGCTGTTGAAGACAGCAATCTCGACCTGGATATGCTCGATAAAAAAGACCACGCCAATATCAAATACAAACGCGTGAATGAGATAACAGGCAAGGAAGTGCCCTGGGAGAACATTGTGCGCGGTTATAAGCTCAACGGCAAATACGTGGTGTTGGACAAATCCGATTTCGAAATGGCGGCGCCCGAAATGACCAGGCACATCGAGATCACGCAGTTCGTGGAAGAAGCGGAAATCGACAGCAGCTATTTTGAAGTGCCTTATTTCCTGGAGCCGGAAAAATCGGGCGTGCGCGCTTATGGCCTGTTGCGCGAAGCGCTGCAGAAATCGGGTCGCGCGGGACTGGCGGTTTTTGTGATGCACAACCGCGAGCATCTTTGCATCATTAAGCCGAGGGAAAAAGCGCTTGTCCTGAACCGGATCCGTTTTGAACAGGAACTGCGTTCGCCGGAAGAACTGAACCTGCCGGCGGCCAAAGCAAAACCCGCTGAATTGAAAATGGCCCTGGCCCTGGTTAACCAGCTCACCAAACCCTTCGATATTTCCAAATACAAGGACGAATATTCTACTAAATTGCTGAAACGCATCCGCGCCAAAGCGAAGGGTAAGGCCGAAATGTACAAACCCATGAAAGTGGTGCACAGCAAAACCCGCGACCTGATGGACCAGCTCAAAGCCAGCCTGGCACCCGCTAAAAGAAAGGCATCATGAGTCTCGCTACCTATAAGAAGAAACGCAATTTTAAGCAGACCAGCGAACCGGAGGGCAGCGTTGGCCGGAAAGGATTTTCCCGTTTTGTGGTGCAAAAGCACCAGGCCTCGCACCTGCATTACGATTTCAGGCTGGAGCTGGGCGGCGTGCTGAAAAGCTGGGCCGTGCCGAAAGGCCCTTCATTTGATCCTTCCGTCAAACGCCTGGCTGTGCAGGTGGAAGATCATCCCGTGAGTTATATCGGTTTTGAAGGAACCATTCCCAAAGGCAATTACGGCGCGGGTAAGGTGGAGATATGGGATGCAGGAAAATTCACCGCCGTGAATGAACGGCACCAGCCGCTTACGGAAAAACAGGCCCTGGCCGCGCTGCAGAAAGGAGAATTGAAACTGCAGCTCAGCGGCAAAAAGCTGAAGGGGGAATTTGTGCTGGTGCGGCTCAAGGACCAGGAAAAGAACTGGCTGCTTATTAAGCACAGGGACGATGCCGCGGTAAAGGACGCGGGGCCGGGCGCCGGTGACCAGGGCATCGCTATTTCGTCTATCCGTAACGGTAAGGCCAGGAAGGTAAGCGATCCCATAAAACCCATGATGGCTTCCCTCGCGAAAGCGCCTTTCGATGATAAGGAATGGGTTTTTGAGATCAAGTGGGACGGTTACCGCGCCATTGCTGAAACCGGTGGAAAAGCGCTTCGCTTTTATTCCCGCAACGGCATTGATTTTTCGGGCCGGTTCCCTGCTGTGGCGCAGGCGCTATCTCAAATAAAGGAAAAGGCTGTACTGGATGGTGAAGTGGTATTGCTGAATGAAAACGGCCTGCCCGATTTTCAGAAACTGCAGGATTACGAGCAGCACCTCGATCATCCGCTGGTGTACTATGTGTTCGATATACTTTCCCTTGGCCGCCGCAACCTGACAACGCTTCCTTTGCTGGAGCGAAAAAAAATACTGAAAGAATTCCTGGAAAAAGATCCGGTAGTGCGTTATTGCGATCACTACGATACACATGGCATCGCCTTCCTGCAGGAAGCACAGCAAAAGGGGCTGGAAGGCATCATTGCCAAAAAGAAGAGCAGCGTATATGCCACCAACTACCGGAGCCGCGAGTGGCTGAAGATCAAAAACGTGCAAAGCACCGAAGCGGTGATTGTCGGTTATACGGAACCGAAAGGCGGCCGCAGCCATTTTGGTTCCCTGGTGCTGGCCAACAGGAAGGGGAAAAAGTGGATCTACCGCGGACATGTAGGAACAGGTTTCAATGCGAAACTGCTGGCTGCATTGAAAAAAGAGATGCAGCCGCTGGAAACGGAGCAGTCGCCCTTTACCACGAAAGTGCCGCTGAACGGATCGGTGACCTGGCTGCGGCCCAGGCTGGTAGCCGATATCGCTTTTACGGAAAGAACCCGCGATGAGGTATTCCGGCATCCTGTTTTTTTACGGCTGCGCGATGAAAAACAACCCGCAGATATAAACGAAGAAATCATGCCCGACAATCCATCCGGCGTTGCGGCCGACGAGGTTCGCGCCGGCAAATTCAAAGTGGCTGTTACCAACCGGCAGAAAATATTCTGGCCCGACGAAGGGTATACCAAAGGTGACCTCATTGATTATTATGTGCGCATAGCTGATACCATTTTGCCCTATCTCAAGGGCAGGCCGCTTTCGCTGCGACGTAATCCCAATGGCATCAGCGATGAGGGCTTTTATCACAAAGACGCCGGCGAAAACGCGCCGCCGTTCGCGGCTGTGTACCCGGTGGACAGCGGCAGCAGCGACAAGGTGATCGACTACCTCGTGTGCAACAATACTGCCACCCTGGTGTACCTGGCCAACCTCGGTTGTATTGAGATGAATCCCTGGAACAGCACGGTGAAATCGCCCGATAAGCCCACCTGGATGGTGATCGATATCGACCCTTCTGCCAAAAACAGTTTTGAGGAAGTAGTGGATGTGGCCCTGGCCTGTAACGGTGTGCTGGAGCAGGCCGGCGTGAAAGGTTATTGCAAAACCTCCGGCGCGTCGGGACTGCACGTGTATATTCCGTTGAAGAACCGGTACGACTACACCGTGGTGCGCAGTTTTGCGCAGGTGATCGCTTCGCTGGTACAGGAACAATTGCCTGAAACTACCACGATGGAACGGTCGCTCAGCAAGCGGGGTCCCCGAATTTACATCGACTGGCTGCAGAACCGCCCGGGCCAGACCCTGGCCTCGGTGTACAGCCTGCGGCCCGTACCCGGCGCCCATGTTTCCACACCGCTTGACTGGAAAGAAGTGAACCACCGGCTTGACCCGGCGCAGTTCGACATCCGGACTATTTTTGAGCGACTGCGAAAAAAGGGCGACCTGTTCCAGCCCGTGCTCAAAGAAAGCACCGATATTAAAAAAGCACTCGACCGGTTGCACGCGTCCTGATAAACAGGGTAGCCATGGCCGTTAGCCCTGCAGGTATTTACACGGTACATTTTCCGGCTCGTATACAATCGAGTACCTGTGGCGAAGCAGCAGGGTAACAACGGAAGAAATGGTGGCTTCATCGCGGTGCATTTGCGGCAGCAATCCCATCATGGCATAACTCACCGGGTTGACGGAAGGGATCAGTGTTTCCCATTCATAGCCTTTGCCCCAGATCAGTCCGGCGACGGTGATCTCCAGGCCGGCGCCCTGGTCCAGCAAATAATGGAGCATGTCGGCCGACCGGTTTTGACTCTGGTTAACGGTATGAAAAATCGGCGTTTGGCCGCCGAAGCCGTTTTCGTCTGTCCCTGCCCGTGTGTTGATGTCCATTCCGTAATTCACCAGTGTTTTTGCGCAGCTCAGGTGATTGAACTCCGCGCAGATGTGGAGCAGGGAGGCGCCGGTCATGGGCGTGAAGGCAGATTTGAAACTGTATTTCCTGTCCAGTGCCCCGGGATCGCTGCGCAGCTCCGCTTCCAGTGAAACGGCGTCGTCCAGGAATACAGCGAGCAGGGCCCTGTCGTCGAACTGCAGCCCATGGTTTACAAAGACACGAAAACATTCCTTAAAACGCGGGCCCCTGGCGTATTCGGAGATCAGCTCGTAGATGAGGGGTTCTCCCCTGAATTCGCTGTTGGGATCCAGTCCGTTTTTAAAATGGGCGGCAATGGCTTCTGCATCGTGCAATTCGATGGCGGTGACGATGTCCTCCGGTTGCATACATGATTGTTTTCTTTTATAAGGTACTTTAAATTTTTGGACCCGTTGGGGAAAGGCTTGGACTGAATTTCCTTTCTGATTATTTTGGCGGCATGAGAAAAATGCTGCTATTCTTCCTCCTGGGATTGTGTACAGGCGCCGGCGCCCAGGAAAAAGAGAGATTCTATGCGCTGGACAAAAATTTCGAACCCATCAACCCCGACTCGGCTGTTTATGTTGTACGTATCAAGCAAATTAATGATACCTGCTGGCAGTGGGATTATTACAATCTCTGGGGCCCGATGGTGAAGTCGGAGCAGTACATCGATGCCGACGCCAATGAACTGCATGGGATTTCCCGGTATTATAACGGGAAGGGCTTCATCGACTCGACGGCAGACTATAGCCACGATCTGAAGGACGGTGATTTTGTTGTATATAACGACAGCAGCAAGATCAGGTTGCGGTACAAATATGAACAGGGACAAATGGTTTCGCTGATCGATTATTCAAAAACTCCGAAAGACACTGCGACGATGAAGGCGGATAAAACAGAATCCGAATTTCCGGGTGGGTTACAAAAATGGAAACGCTACCTGCAGACGACATTGAAATATCCTGAAAGGGCTTTAAAGAGCGAGATTTCGGGAAAGGTAGTGGTGGCATTTATGGTGGATACAAAAGGGGTTGTAAACGACAGTTATATTTACCGTTCAGTAGAATACTCGCTGGACGAGGAAGCCCTGCGCATCATAAGGAAATCGGGCAAATGGGTGCCGGCTGTTAAGGAAGGGGAAATGTGAACTCCTATAAGCTCCAGCCGATTGGGTTTCTCCTTAAATAGATAGTTTTCTCCCTTGCAGGCGGAGTCACCAGCGAATGCGCTTAGCGGTTAAAAGGATATTCGTTGATCCAGTGAAAGCCGCGACTGTTCAGCAGGAAAGTCTTTTCGTCAAAACGTACGGTACTGATGCGGAGACTATCTGTTCCCATGCGGCCATATAACAACAGGTTGCTGCTGTCGGTTCGCTCGTAACGCAACTGGTACACGCGACTGCTGTCCCTGTTCTGGAAGGTGGCGAGGCGTTGGGCCGTATCGAGTTTGAACAGCATGCCCTGCAGGCTGTCGTTCATCGTTTTCACATAAACCCAGGTTTTCCATTCCAGCACCAGTTGTTTCCAGCGCGTGGTATCAGTGGTAAGAGGCGGGATGGTGTCGCCGTTCCGCACAAAGCTGGTAACGTTGTAAATGCCGTAGAGGGGCGTCTTGGGCGCTTTGTCGCCGTATTGTTTGCTGCTTTCAAAAGAGCTCCAGAAGCTAGCGTACAGCAGATAAGTTATGAATATAACTTTTAGGCCTATGCGTAACCAGCGTTTCCAGCCAACCGGTTGTGGCAGTTCCGGAGGCGCCGGTGCGGCAGTACGGTTGAAGAGAAAAAGATGGGCCAGCCTTTCGCGGTCGTGCGCGATCAGGTAGATGGAGAACAGCACCAGATGGGCCGAGAAGAGTTTCACCGGGATGTCGTAGGTGAAGTTCATGATGCATACATTCAGCATCACACCAAAAGAAAGGAGGGCGCCCAGCAGCGTGGTACGCCGGAAAAAAAGCAAAAGCCCGGCCATTGCTTCAGCGGCTCCCGTGAACCAGTTATAGACTTCCGAATAGCCCAGGAAATTCCAGGCTAGCCCCATAGGAGAAGAGTCGCCATAGGACTGCAGCAGGCTGTGTAAGGATGGGTAGGGAAACTGTAGTTTGATGATCTTTACGGAGCCATAAGTGACCAGGAAGAAGCCCAGGTAATACCGCATCAATATCCTGGTCCAGGCGGCGAAGCCATCAAAATTTTTTCGCCTGCGGCCCACAAGCACCCATGCCAGCGCAGCAATGAAAGCGATCGTTGCAAAGAGAAAAACTTCGACGTAATTATAGGTAGTATCGCCACTGCCGTTGGGCCTTACCGTTATAGGGTAACCGATGTGCAGAATGTGGGCGCCGGTCCATTGGATCAGTTTGAACCAAACCTCTCCGATGCCCTCTGCAATAAAGGCCGGTACCAATCCCGATGAGATGAACGCTTCTGCCAGGTAAAGCAGGAAGTAGAGCGCGATGAAAAGAAAACCGAATCTTTTCCAAAGCGGCCAGGGCTGCTGGTGAATGGCGGATTGCTGCATGGGCAATTTTTGCCATAAGTTATTTCTTTCCCCAGTATTTCATGGTATAATCCAGGAAATATTGCCAGTTCGGCGCATTGGTATGTCCGCCGGAATGCTGGCGGAAAGCAATTTCACCTTCGCTAAGAAAGGTTTCCATGGGGGGCATCGTGCTGGTTCCGAGTCCTTTTTTGCCCAGCAGCTCATATACCGGCGATGCATAAGCGCCACCGAGGAAATTTCCTTTCCCGTCGATCCAGTTGCCTTCCACCAGGGGAGAGCCCACGCCGATAAAAATGGGCCGCGGCGCAGCCAGCGCAATGAGCTCATGGGCATCTATGGGAAGCTGGTTGACCTGCAGGGGGCCGGCATAGCGGATGAAATTTCCGGCGAACCAGTGGTACCCGCCATCGGAGGCGAGGTTCTCTACCTGCTCGCCAAAATTGCGTCGCAGGAGCTTGGCGCCGCCCGCGCCGGAGGAGCCGATAAAGCCGATCGACAAGCGTGGCTCATAGGCCATGGCCACCAGTGCGGCTTTGCCGTATCTGGAAAGTCCTTCGATGGCGATCTTCTGTGCATTTACTTCGGGCAGGGTTTCGAGGTAGTCGATGGTGCGACTGGCGCCCCAGGCCCAGGCGCGCAGGGTGCCCCAGTCATCGGGTTTGCGGTGAGCGCCCTTGTTGGCCAGTCCAATGATGCCCTCTCGTAAACCGGCGCCGTTATCAGCCTGGAAGCTGGTAGGGATCAGGATCGCATAGCCATAACCTCGAGCAACCACCTGTTCCTTCCAATCGGTGATCTTTTTTTCTCCCGGTTTCGGATCAGGGAAACGGAAACCTGGTGGCAGCACGAAACCGAACTCAATGATCACCGGAACTTTTTTGCGAGCCTTTGGCAACACGAGGCTGCAGTCGATATGAACGGCAATGGCGGGATAACTGCTGTTGTCCACCGTTCCTTTAAGTGTCCGCACTTCCACCGGTATGCCGCCAATGGTATCGTCTTTCTTCTCAGTTACCGTCCACTGTACGGTTGGAAGGCCGGCCGGCATGCGACCGTATATGTCGCGGTCAAAAATTTCCACCAGTTCAGGTCTTCTTGCCGACCACCATTCGTTTGCTGTTGTCACCCGTTGTCCGTTCTGCAGCAGGAGCGGATCAGGTAGTTCGGTATAGGTGGTGGCTTTGGATTCATCGGCGTTGGCGGCATTGGGTGCTTTGGGATCGCCGGAGGGGCCGGGCCTGGTAACGGTGATGCCCAGTTGCTGCAACATGTCCTGGTAGTCTTTCAGGGATTCCTGCCGGATGAGCTGTTGGCGCGCTCGCCAGGCGCTATCGCCAAATTGTGCCGTTGCGCTCATGGCGGTGAAACAAGCAAGCAACAGGAAAAGAAAAGTGCGTTTCATATGAAAGGGTGCTGGCGGTTATTTTTTTACATCTACCGTTTGGATGCTGCCATCGGCATTGAATTGCAGCGGAACCACTTTTACATCGCGCAGATGGGTCTTGCCGCTTCTTTCCACATCGTGATAGAAAAGATACCACTGCTTGTTGACCTCTACGATCGATATGTGGTTGGTCCAGCCTTCCACGGGTTGCAGCACCACGCCTTTATAAGTAAAGGGACCCAGCGGGTTGTCGCCCACGGCATAACAGATCAGGTGTGTATCACCGGTAGAATAGGTGAAATAATATTTTCCATCGCGCATAAATACCCAGGGCCCTTCGAAGAACCGTTTGTCGTTGTTTTTTTCGAGGAAGGGTTTCCCGTTCTCATCGAGCAACTGCAGTTCTTTTACCGGTCCGTCGAATTGTTTCATGCTCTTATCCATTTTAGCAACGCGGGGCAGAATGGCTGCTTCCTCTGGCTTGCGGAGTTGTGCTTTGGGATCGTAGCGGTTGTTGTTCCAGTGCTGCAATTGCCCGCCCCAGATACCGCCGAAATAGATATAAAAACTCCCGTCCTTGTCCTGGAAAATGCAGGGGTCGATGCTGTAGCTCCCTTTGATGGGTTCTGCTTCGGCGGTGAAGGGGCCTGCGGGATCCTTACTGGTGGCCACTCCCAGTCGGAAAACGTCTTTTTTGTCTTTCACCGGGAAATAGAGATAATAGGTGTCATTATGATAAATGGCGTCGGGCGCCCACAGTTGCCTGCCGGCCCAGGGAATGTTTTTGATATCGAGCGCAACGCCGTGGTCGGTAACGGCTCCCCCAACAGCATCCATGGAGAGGATGTGGTAGTCCATCATGTTGAAATGATCGCCGTTGTCGTTCTCAGGTGTGCCGGTGGCGGTGTCGTGTGAAGGATAGATGTAGATGCGGTTATTGAACACATGCGCCGATGGGTCGGCGGTATAGATATGGCTGACCAGGGGCGGGTGTTTTACGGCGGCTGCCGTTGTAGAATCTGCGGCCGGTGTTTCCGTTGCGGTCTCCTTAGGCTGGGGCGACTGGCAGGCGAGCAGGCTGCAGGTGACGAGGATGATCCCGTAAATGGCGCGAAGCATATGCATTAGTTTTTGGATGACGTTGGAATGGTGAATGGATCAGCGGTTTCGGGTGGCCCCAGCAGGGTTTGAACGGCGTCGCCTTTTTGCAGTACTATTTTCTGCAGCAAGATACCGGGATCAAGCGCGCGGTAACGGATGGTATGCCTGCCGGGCCCTGGCAGGAAATGGCTGCTGCTGTGCACGATGATATTTTGCGCCACCCATTTTCCCCATACATCTTCCGTGGCGGGATGCGGGTTGAAAACGGCTGTTTGCTCAGGTCCGTCACCGATGCGTACGGCATAACGGAGACCACCAGCCGCAAAAAGGTCGAGCGTGGGCGAAAAATAGCAGTGGATGCTTACCTGGCCGCTGTCGTAGGTATAGCAGTCGTATTCCAGCCAGGTGCTGTCCGTAGCAGGAGAAAGCGTAACCGGCGTGGTGGTGATGCCGTCGCCTTCCTTACCGATACCGGGCAGCAGGAGCCAGTCGGTGTTGCGGCCCTGGTGCGCACGCGAGTAATGTGCGGCGAGCATGGATACGCTGCCATTTTTTTCGAGGAAACGGTAGCGCGCAGGTTCGTTTTCTCCGGATGGAATGGTGGCTGTTCTTGTGTTTGTAGAAGGCCGCTGTATGGTGGTGGCTATGCCGTTTTGCAGGGTGTACAGTTTGGGAAGGCTGTTGGTTTCGGGCTGCTGCCAGTAAGTATAGCCAATATGGGTCTGGTCCATAAAGTGGTTCCACTTACCGTTGCGCAGGCGATGGTAGCTGAGCGTAATAAGCGAATCGCGCTGGTAGTAGAAGCGGGCGCTGTCGGCCATCACATTGGCAAAGAGATCATTCTTCGAATAGGCATCATAGTTACGCGCTACGGCGTAATAGAGTTCCTGCAGGTTGGTGCGGGCTTCCAGCGGGTGGAGCACCAGTTGGTAATAGGCGTCGCGGGCGCTGTCGCCGATCCGTTTTTCAATTTGCCGGGCAGCTTCGCGCAGTGCACGCCATTCGTTCACCACGCGTTCGGCCTCGTTATAAGCGTGCAGGCTGTAGGTGATGCTATCCAGTAATTCGGGCTTGGGATGCGCGTTCAGGCGGCTGAACTGTAGCAGGACATTCCCAATGGGAACAGCTTCGTCTTTTCCAAACTGTGCGGCGGCCCAGAAAATGGTATAGGCGCCGAGGTTGGAAGCCTGTATGGCGGGCGGGTTCCAGGCATAATCAAGGAAAAAGGAGATGGGAAATTCCATCGGCTTGAGGTCGCCCACATTCACGATCCAGATCTGCCGCGCATGGTATTCCCAGGCCAGGTGCATCTGCTCCCAGGTGCGGGTGATGTTATTGGTGTTGATCCATTTGTAGTTACGCGGCGCACCTACGTAATCAAAATGATAATAAATGCCGTAACCGCCCTTCCTGCCGGAATCGGCGAGGGAGGGCAACCGCCGGATATTGCCCCAGTTATCGTCGCAGAGCAGGAGGGTAACGTCGTCGGGTACGCGCATTCCCTTATCGTAGTAATCCTGCACTTCTTTGTACAACGCCCAAAGCTGGGGCGTCTTTTCCGGGGGCTGGCCGGTGGTTTGGCGAATGATGTTGCGCTGGTCCTGTACGATCTTTTCTAACAGGGCAGTGGCTGTTTCCCGCGTCATGGGTTCGTCGCCATCACCGCGCATACCGATACTTACGATTTTTTCATTGGTGGCCCTCTCCATACCGCGGCGCCAGAATTCCTGCAGGCTGGCGGGGTTCTTTTCATAATTCCAGGGACCTTTTCCATAGCGGCGCCATTCGTCGTGCGCGCGCATCAGCGGTTCGTGGTGGGAAGTGCCGGTAACGATGGCATAGCGTTCTGCCGTGCGGATATTTGCCGGGTCGTCGTCGTAAAAAGCATTGCCCCACATGGCCGGCCATATATAGTTGGCCTTCAGCCGCAGCATCAATTCGAATACTCTTTCGTAGAGGCCATGCCGGAATCCGCCGAAGGTCATTTTTGTCCAGTTGGCCAGGGCCGGCGCTTCGTCGTTGAGAAAAATACCGCGGTAGCGCACACGCGGGAAATCGGCGAGTTGCGCGTTGTCACGGATATATATAGCCGCTTTCCGGACTGTTGGCACATCGGCCCACCAGTACCAGGGCGATACGCCACAGAGACGTGAAAATTCGAAGGCGCCAAAGGCCGGTCCGCGACGGTCGTTGCCCGTTATAACAAGTGCTTTTTCACAACCCGGAAAAGGGTTGTCCACCACCTGCAACTGGTAGGCCTCCCATTTACCGGCGATGGCACTGAGTGATATTTTTTTTCTTTTAACGAGATCGCGGATCAGAGAGGACCGCTCTGCTGATCCGATCACCACCAGGAGTCCTTTGTTGTTGCGACTGGTGCTAAGGCGGGGGGCTTGTCCGCAGATCTGCTGAAGATCGGCGGCGAGGTGCCGCGCAGTGGTGGCGATGACTTCAAAATCGGTGCTGTCGTACACAATGGTGGCCGGCTGACCGGGTCCGTGGAGAACGAAATAGCCGGGCGCCGGTTTTTCATTTACCAGCGACTGTGCGCCGGCTGGCTCCGGAACCAGGAGCCATGCAGCCAGCAGGCCACAGAGCAGGAAAAAACGCAGGCAAATCATACTGAAAAATAAGAAAGAAATGTCTAAATGCAACCGATTGCAGTAATTTGTACAAAAAATTGCAAAAGTTGGGAACTTGCGCCTATGAAAAGGGACATCACCATTTATGATATTGCGAAGGCGCTGGGCATTTCGGGGGCCACCGTTAGCAGGGCATTAAAGGATCATCCTGCCATCAATGCACAAACGCGCAAAAAAGTGCGCGCCATGGCCGATTCGATGGGTTACCAGTCCAATCATTTCGCCAGCAACCTTCGCAAGCGCAGGACCAATACTATTGGTGTCATCATTCCCAGGCTGAACAGTTATTTCGTGTCCACCGCGCTTTCTGCTATGGAAAAAGTGGCCAGTGAAGCAGGGTATAATATCATCATTGCGCAATCCATGGAATCGGCTTCGAAGGAAATGGCCAATGCGCAAACGCTTTTTAACAGCCGGGTCGACGGGCTCCTGGTTTCCATGTCGGCCGACAGCAAATCGGTACAGGCATTTGTTAAGTTCACCGAAAAGAACATCCCGCTTATCTTTTTTGACCAGGTGCCCGACCATACACAACATCCCTGCATTGTTATCGACAACAAGCAAAGCGCTTACGAGGTAACGAAACACCTGATAGAGCAAGGCTGCCGGCGGATTGCGCACCTAACGGGAAACACCAGCCGCTATGTGTATCGCGAGCGCCTGCTGGGGTATCGCATGGCCCTTGCGGAGGCAGGTATTGCGTTTGAGGAAGAACTGGTGTTGCACAGCGACCTCACCGAGGTTTCCGCCACCGGCGTATGCGAACAAATCATGGCCATGCCCGAAAAACCCGATGCACTTTTTGCCGCCAACGACATGACCGCTGCAAGTTGTTTGCGCGTATTCAAGGAGCGGGGCTGGTCGGTGCCGCAGGATATCGCCATCGCCGGCTTTAACAACGACCATATTTCCCGGGTGGTAGAGCCGAATATAACAACGGTGGATTATCCCGCTTACCAGTTGGGAGAAACTGCAGCCGTTTACCTCATCAACCACCTGACCGGTAAGGCCAGCCTGCATGCTACGAATAAAGTGATTCTTCGGTCGGAATTGCTGGTCCGCGACAGCACCCGTCGACTCTCCTGAAACTATGGTTTGCCGGCAGGAAGGTTGCCGGCTTGCAGTTTACCGGCTTGCTGGCTGCCCGGCTTGCAGGCGGAAGGTTTTTAAAGGGCCATCGTTTACAGCAACCAGCAGCAACTTTTCTCCCCTGGCGTTGTGAATAATAGTCATGTCCCTAACGTCGCCGTTTACCCGAAAACCTGAAACGCTTGCAGGAAGCGGTTTAAAGCCCCCTCCGCCCATTCCTTTCAGCAGGTAGCCATAGGAGGCATCGTACCTGCCACCCATCACTTCAGACTGGTATTCATTTCCGGCGATCAGCAGGTCTTTTATACCGTCCTGGTCCACGTCTTCACAAACAATGGCATTGACGGGCGCGAACTGTGCTTCCAGTGGAAGGGGATGCAGGGCAAATTTTCCATTGCCCAGGTTTTCCAGCCAGCAACTGGACATTTCGCTGCAGCGCAGGGTGAGCAGCCCGCTTGTATCGGGAAAAATATCTTTAAAGCCGGCCGCTGCATAACGCTGGTGGGTAAGGAATCTTTTTTTCACAGCAGGCACCTGCTCGGCAAAAGGATCGCGGTTGATGGCGGGTAGCAGTTGCCGTACCGTATCCTTTGTTTTGATCCAGTAAAAGGGTATGGGATCAATGCTGCCGTTGCCATCGATGTCTTTGGCATAGAGCATCGTGGGATACTGCGCGGAGACTTTGTAGTGGTTGTTCAATCCCATATTGCCGGCAACGAAATCGGTGTCGCCGTCGCCATCGAGGTCGGTTGCCAGCAGGCTGCGCCACATGCCGGATGCGGGTGTGGACATGGCGGTGTTCGTGTATTCTTCCAGGTTGGTTTTATTGTTCCGGAAGAAGCGGATGGGCATCCATTCGCCGGCAATTACCAACTCCGGGTATTGGTCACCGTTAAGATCGGTCCATTGGGCGCCGGTGATCATACCGGCTTGCTGCAGGGCGGGACAAATCTTTTCTGTTACATCGGTAAATACGCCGTTGTTGTTTTGCAGCAGGTAGCTGCGGGGCGATACCGGGTAGCGCTGGGACACGCGGCCACCGATAAAAATGTCGGGGTCGCCATCCTGGTCAAAATCGCCTACCGCAACCGCTCCCGCCACACAGCGTACGGGTTCAGGTATTGCCAGAGAATCGGGTTGAAAATTTCCCCTGCCGTCGTTGCGGTAGAGGAGGGGTCGGAGGTAGCGGGAAGTGTCGGCATAACGGTAATCCCCACGCGTAACCAGTAGATCGGGGTCACCGTCTTTATCGGCATCCAGGAAAATCACGTTCAGGTCTTCTTCCATCTTTTTGCCAGCAGGAAGATCGATGCGCCGGAAGCTGCCGTTGGCCTGTTGTTTCAGGATGGCTCCCGGAAATTGCGTGCCACCACCAATATAGATATCGGTCAGTTGGTCGCCCTGGATATCGGCTGTGGCGATGAAAGGCCCCAACTGCGAAAATTTCTGTGGCAGGAGGCGGCGGTAGGCGTAATCGTTGTAAGAAAGTTCCTCATGTGTGTAGTGTGGACCGCCGTTGCCGCTGATATCGGTGAGCAGGAAGGTTTCGGAGCGGGCCGGCGCTGCTTTCGACGTCCCGGCGTCTTTTAGGACAAGCGTATAGAGCGAATCGGCCTGCAGCCCGCGGAGCACCTGTGTTTTACCGCCCGGCCAGGTGACCCGCACAGAGTCGACCTGTTTGTTCCCGCCTGTTCCAAAAAGGAGGCGGGTGTCCACGGATGAACAATAACCGCGTACAGGCCATTGCTCCTGCACCTGTTGTTCGCCGTTAGTGAAAATAACAACCCGTGCTCCGAATCCTTGCGGATTGTCCGTATTGCCTTCGAATTGAAAGCGAATGGAGTGGCTGCGGTCGGGCGCTGTTTCACGCACCTGGTTCAGGAATACAAAAGCTTCACTGTTGATGTTGTTGACCACCAGGTCGAGATCGCCGTCGTTGTCCAGGTCCGCATAGGCACAACCGGTAGAGAGCGAAGGCTGGTCGATGCCCATGGCTTTGGAAACATCGGTGAAACCAAGGTTGCGATTGTTCAGGTAACAATAGTTGGGCAGGTTCACGTGATTGAGGGAGCGCAATTTTTCATTCAGCAGGTCGCGTTGCTTTTTTGGATCGGCCGACGCTTCGCCCAGTTCCTGGCTGAACTGGATGAAATCGGCATTGATGAAATCGCGGCCAATGCCATTGGTGATATGAATGTCTTTCCAGCCGTCGTTGTTGAGATCGGCCAGCAACACGCTCCAGCTCCAATCGGTTTCCGAAATGCCTGCCAGTTGCCCGATTTCACTAAAGGCCGGCAGCAGGGTATCGCCTTTGCGGTAAATGCCGCTGTTCAGTTGCAGCATATTGCGCATGAATTCAGGAGAATAGCCATTGTTGCGTTCCGCTTCATAGCGGTCGTAGTTCATGAAAGAATAGGTGAGTTTTTTTCTTTCGTTGTCCTCGGGCATCATGTCGAGGGTAGCAAAATCGGTAAGCCCGTCGTTGTTGATGTCGGCGGCATCGGAGCCCATGCTGGAATAGCTCTGGTGGCGGGTAACGGCATCGAGGAGATTACTGAATGTGCCGTTGCGGTTGTTGATCCAGAAATTGTCGTTCGACAGGAAGTCGTTGGCGACAAAGATGTCGGGCCAGCCGTCTTCGTTGAAATCGCTCACCGAAACACCCAGTCCGTAGCCGTCTTCGAGTATGCCTGCCTGCCTGCTCACATCCGTAAAATGCGGGTGCCCGGCGCCGTTAGCCGGTCCGTCGTTCCGGTAGAGTTTGTCGTTGGCGGGGGAGCGGCCACTGAGGTCTTTGGGAAATATGGAGTTGGCGTTGGGGCCGTTGAACCGGTAGTTGGTAAGGTACATATCGAGGTCGCCGTCGAGGTCGTAGTCGAGGAAAACGGCCTGGGTACTGTAGGAAGAATCGGCGAGCCCATAATCGGCAGCGGCTTCGCGGAAGCTCCCGTTGCCCTGGTTGATGAAAAGCTGGTTGGGCGCGGATTTGTACAACCCTTCTCCGTAATTACATATATAGAGGTCTTCCCAGCCATCGCCGTTAACGTCGGCCACACTCACGCCGGTGCACCAACTGGTGGTGGTGAGCCCGGCTTTTTCTGTAATATCCTCGAACCGGTTATTGCCTTTGTTGAGGTAGAGGCGGCTGCTGACCTGGTTGCCGCAGAGAAAGATATCTTTCAGCCCGTCTTTGTTAAAATCGCCGATGCCTACGCCACCACCCATATAGGCAAATTCATTGAGGGCCTCTTTTTCAAAATGACTTTCGTCGATGCGGTTGTTGAACCGGATGCCCGACTCTTCTGCCGCAAGTTGCCGAAACCCCGTTACGGGGCGCTGCTCTTTGCAGGCCGCGAAAACAACCAGCCAGCAGGTAGCCAGGAAAAGGATTTGAAATTGCCTGGTCATGAAGGCTTTTTTAGAGAAGATTCCCGCACGATGAGTTCGGAATGCACAATAATGGTATTGGTCATATTAATATTGGTGACGCCCTGCAGGTGGCCGATGATCTGCCTTGCTGCGATTTGTCCCATTTCAAAACCAGGGTATTCGATGGTGGTAAGCCTGGGAGCGATCACTTTGCTGATCATGTCGTTGTTGAAACCTACGATGGCCATGTCTTCCGGGATGCGGATGCCGGCGTCTTTGAGGACCTGCATCACCACGGCGGCACAAATGTCGTTGGTGATGAAAATGCCGTCGGGCAGCGGATCCAGTTCCAGGATGCGTTTGGCGGAACGGGCGGCATGGTCTTCTCCCAATCCGTCTACGATCACCCGGCGTTCGTCAAACTCCATCTGGCTATCGGCCAGCGCGGACCGGTAACCGCGAAGGCGTTCACTGTAAACATTTCGGCTGAGGCTTGACGTTATATGCGCAATGCGTTTGCAGCCCTGCCCAATCAGGTGCCGGGTAGCGTCGTAACCGGCTTTGTAATTGTTGATGATGACCTTGGTGCCCATGTCCTGCTCAAATACGCGGTCAAAGAAAATGACCGGAAGGCCTTTGTCTATAAAGCTTTTGAAGTGGTGGAGGTCGGTGGTGTCGGATGAAAGCGAAGCGATGAGCCCGTCCACCCTTTTGTGAAAAAGGTTGTGTGCGTTGGCGGCTTCTTTTTGCGCGTTTTCGGAAGAGTGGGCGATGATGAGGTCGTAATTGGTTTCTGCCGCAACGTTTTCAATACCCGACAATACCGAAGTGATGAAATTGCTTCGCAGTTCGTGCACCATTACCCCGAGTGTGTTGCTGCGTTGTTTGCGAAGGTTGGATGCAAATGTATTTGCCTGGTAACCCATGGCGCGGGCTGTGGCGAGTATTTTCTTCCGGGTGGCGTTTCCTACGGTGTCCTTGTTTTTCAGCGCGCGGCTGACGGTAGAGGGAGAAACGCCCAACTGGTCGGCAATATCGTAGATGGTAATATCTTTTTCCCGGCCCATTTTAGCAATCGGTTACCTGCCCGAGACAGGCTGTTTTGGCTGTGATTATCATTAAATTATCCAGTAAATTAGGGTTTTTGAGGAATATGGAAAACGCGTGGATAAGAATTTTTTAAAAAAAGTATGCAATCGGTTGCAGAATGAATTTTTTTTATTAGTTTAGGTTCCTGAAACCGGTTTAGCCGGTACACGATTGATTCATGCCAGTTGCCATTTATATACCTGCATTCCATAATTGTATTGTAACGAAGACTGCTGCAAAGCAGTAGGAGGCCATTGCCCTGGTGCTCCTTTTCGTGTTGGTGGAGGCTCTGATTTTATCCGTATCTGGAAACAGGGAATTGCTTTCCGAATGGTTACCGGCGCATTAAAGCCATGTAAAACGCTATCCATGCATTCGCTGACACAATCAAAAATGGTTTCATGGTACAGTAAAGCCGTATCGGGACTTTCAGGCTCCCCCGGCTTTTTGCAAATGGTTGGTTACGCAAACGATTCGTAACAATCGAATAACTCCTATAAAATGTTGTCTGTAATCTTTAACTGCTCTTGAACAACCGCATTGAACTAAAACGAAGGTTTTTGAATTTCTAAACTAACTCTTATGACCATTAGTATTTCAAATGATGTAACCAGGCTGTTTTCCGCCATACGAAAACACCTGCCAGTCGTTTTGCTATTCCTGGTTTGTGTTCCGCTGCAAATGACGGCACAAACCCCAACCGTTACAGGTACCGTAAAAGATGAAACGGGCAAACCCCTGCCCGGTGTTTCAGTAGTGCTAAAAGGAACTTCCCGGGGTACTACCACTGATAATAATGGTGTATTCACCCTTTCTGCAGCGCCGGGGTCAACCCTGGTACTGACTTCTATGGGCTTTGAATACAAAGAAGTTGTCATGGGCAACGAGAGCGACCTGGCTATTTCGCTGGTGACGCTCAATCAAAACCTGGAAGACGTTATCGTAGTGGGTTACGGTACACAAAAACGGACCGCCGTTACGGGCGCCATCTCCACGGTGAACAGCAAAACCATTAATGAAATTCCTGTAATCAGCGTACAGCAAGCGTTACAGGGACGCGTACCCGGCGTGAACGTGGTAAGCAATGGTAGTCCCGGTACCCAGCCGATCGTAACCATCAGGGGTATCAGTTCCATATCCTATGCTTCCAACCCACTCTATGTGGTGGACGGATTTCCCACGGGCGATTTGTCGGCTATTGATACCCGTGATATAGAATCGGTAGACGTGTTGAAAGACGCGTCTGCGGCCGCCATCTATGGCTCCAGGGCCACCAACGGTGTTATTATGATAACCACCAAAAAGGGAAACCGGGCGGGTAAACTGCGGGTTGATCTCGATTCTTATTATGGTATCCAGAATGTAACGGAAAGATACAACCTGCTGAATCCGTCGCAGTTTGATGAGTATGCCCTTGCTTACCGGGGAAGCCTGGTGCCAAGGCGTGCCGATGCTGCCTGGGTAAATACACCTATTTATGAAGGCGCCTCCAACACCTATGGCAACAATGTTACCGACTGGCAGGATGCCTATTTCAAACAGGGTTCCATGACCCAGACACATATCGGGGTAAGCGGCGGCAACGATGTTTCCCGCTTTTATGCCTCCGGTAGTTTCCTGGATCAGCAGGGTACAGCGCCTACAGTGGCCTATCGCCGGTACAATTTCCGCATCAATTCAGATCATAAGATCAGCAAGGCATTCAGTTTTGGCGAGAACCTTTACATTGCCTATGGCGACCAGGATTATGACAACAACGAAACCGGCTCCAGGACCAACCTGATCAACGTTATCAGGATGATGCCTTATATGCCGGTATACGATCCCACTACCAATGGTGGTTACAGGGGCGTGAATTCCGTGCTGGATGGCGGTGACCCCACCAACCCCGTGGAGGACGCAAAACTGAAAAACACCGGTAACAGAACAACAGCGAAGATCCTCGGAACCATTTACGCAGAAGTGAATTTTACCAGTTGGCTGAAATTCCGTTCTACTTTCGGTATGGATTATGCGAACGGACTGGATTACCGCTTTTCTCCCATATTCAACGACGGCGGTACCATTGCCGGTTCCAGCGCTATTCAGGCACTCATCACCAATAACCGAAGCATTTCCGCTGTTCAGCTCTATACAGAGCAACTCACTTTTGATAAAACCTTCGGCGATCATCATGTCAATGCCATCGCCGTTTACGAGTACCAGGGCCAGCGGGTAAAGAACGAAAATGCAAGCGGCAACCAGCTTTCCAACGAATTGAAAACGCTGAACAACGCCAGCAATGTATCGGTTCAAACCCTGGTTGCAGATTATAATATCATATCTTATATCGGTCGTGTAGGTTACGACTTCAGGGGCAAATACCTGCTGAGTGCAGCCCTTCGCCGTGATGGAGGCTCTTACTGGGCGCCCGGTAACAAATGGCAAACATTCCCCTCTGCCTCTGTGGGCTGGCGCATCGACCAGGAAGATTTTATGAAAAATTCTGCCACCATTTCCGAGTTGAAGCTCCGGGCTGGTTGGGGTGTTACCGGTTTGAACGGAGCAGTATTAGGCAGTTCTCCCTGGCAGGTATCGGTTAGTTCCAACAGCGCTTACTATCCTTTCGGCAATCTCCTGACCAGTGGCCCCGCTTCTTCCATACAGCGCCTGGGTAACAAGGACCTGGAATGGGAAACCACCGAGCAGGTGAACATTGGACTGGACCTCGGATTGCTGCACAATACCATCACCCTTTCTGCCGAATACTACCAGCGTAAAACAGATAACCTGATCCTGGCAGTTCCCCTTCCTCCCAGTATGGGATATATCACCAGTACAGTGGCTAAAAACGTGGCTGGTATGAAAAACAGCGGTTTTGAACTGCAGGCTGGCTACAATAAGAGAGAAGGCGAATTCAGGTGGAACGCGCTTGCCAATATCAGCATCATCAAAAACAATATCTACCGGTTAGCGGAAGGTGTTGCGAATATTGAAGCCGGTTTGGATGCAGATTTTACCGAGAATTATAATGTAACCAATACGGCGGTGGGCCAACCTGTTCAGTCTTTCTTCGGCTGGGAGACAGAGGGCATTTTCCAGAGTGCGGATGAAGTATCCAAACACGCCTTCCAGACAAGCGCCACCGCTCCCGGTGATATCAAATTCAAAGACCAGGATGGCAATGGTACGATCGACAACAACGACCGCGTTTTCCTCGGCAGCTTCATTCCCAAATTCACCTACTCGCTGAACCTGGGCGCTAACTACAAAGGATTCGGTTTGACTATATTCTTCCAGGGTGTGCAGGGAAATAAAATATACAATGCTACCAGGACTGCTACAGAAGGAATGGTTCGTTTCTTCAATGCAGGCACTGCCGTGCTGGATGCATGGACACCCTCCAATACCAATACGGATGTTCCCCGCGCCATTTCTGCCGATCCCAACCAGAATGCGCGTCCTTCTGACCGTTTCCTGGAAAATGGTTCTTACATGCGCCTGAAAAATATTATGCTGAGCTATAATGTGGCGGACAGGTCCCTGCAGTCGCTCACAAAGGGAATTGTAAGGAACTTCACTGTGTATATTTCAGCACAGAATATCCTCACGTTTACGAAATATACCGGCCTGGATCCTGAAGTGGGCAACAGAACACCTGGTTCTTCTGCACTAACCAATGGTATCGATTACGCGGTATATCCGCAACCCAAGGGTTTCCAGCTTGGAATCAGCGCAAGTTTCTAAGTCAATAAAGTAAGAATCGAATAAAACTTAATAGTATGAAGCGAAATATAAAATTACTGGCTACTGCAACCGGGTTGAGCATTGCGGCTATAGTTGCCTGTAATAAAAAACTGGATGTAACGGACCAGAACAACCCCACCACGGAAAGCTATTTCAAAACAGCAGTTGAGTTGCAGAACGGGGTGAATGCGGTCTATTCTTCTTTGCGTGCCGGCAACCTTGCCGGACGCGAATGGTTCTTCACCCACGATATGCGTGGTTGTGAAACAGCGGCCGGTGGCGCCCAGTTGGAAGCGCCCCGTGCTGAACTATTGAACCAGCCTTCTCCTTCGCCCTCCAATTCTGTAATGACCAGTGTATGGAACGGTGCTTATCAAATGATCAACCGGGCCAACCTGGTTATTTTTAAAGGCCCCGATGTTACAGATGATGTTGCCCTCAGGGATGTCACTGTAGGAGAAGCAAAATTCCTGAGAGCCTGGGCCTATTTTGAACTGGTTAGCATGTGGGGAGATGTGCCACTTTATACAGAGCCGATCACATCTGCTACTGATTTTAGAGCTAAGTCACCTGCGGCCGAGATCTATGCCCTGATCATCAGCGATCTGGCCGATGCCGCTTCCAAGTTGCCTGAAACACAGCCGCAGCAGGGCAGGGCTACAAAAGGCGCAGCGAACGCTTTGCTGGGAAGGGTGCAAATGCAGAACGGTGACTACGCCGCTGCAAAAGATGCACTTATGAAAGTGTATGGTAAATACATTCTGGTGCCTTTCCTGGAAAATTTTGATGGTGATATTAAACTGGGAACATCCATGCTGGCCACGGGTAATGAATTCAACGCGGAATCGGTTTTTGAAGTGGTATTTGTTGACAAAGGAGACAATAACTTTAACTGGGGTTATACGGGAGAAGGTGCGACGGCCAACGTAAGCACCATGCGTAGCCAGGAATATGGTATCGTATGGGGCAACGTGATTCCTTCGGACCTGGTGCTGAACGAGTTTGAAGCAAATGACCCGCGGTATAAATTTACCATTTACGAATCCGGCGATAAGATTATGACCATGGAGGGCACAGAACCCGGCGTGGCGCTTACCGAAGATGGCATGAACGTGGCCCCGAGTACCAGAAACGGTGTGACAAAGAAAAGGGTATACCGCAAGTCTTCCATCCTGGACTGGACAGACGACGGTTTCCATCCGGATGGAATCAACAAGCGCCTGATACGTTATGCTGATGTACTGCTGATGCTGGCGGAATGTGAGGCCGAAACCGGCAGCGCGGCCAATGCGGCACAATACATCAACGAAGTGCGCGCCCGGCCCGGTGTGAATATGCCCCCGGTTGCGGCTGCTTCAAAAGAGCAGGCCATAGCAGCGGTGATGCATGAAAGAATAGTAGAGCTGGCAGGCGAAGAGCTGAGCAATATCGATATCCTGCGGTGGAGAAAAAAGGGTTATTATCCCTCCATCAGGCCTGACCCCAAACCCGGACAGGTTGATTTCTTCCCGATCCCGGCCAGCGAAACATCCACCAACCCACTGGTTAATTAAGGAAAGTTCATCCGAATACAATAGAGGCTACCAGGTAGCCTCTATTTTTGCTATTCAACACGCTTAATATTGTATATGCTGAGAAGGGCCAGGAACAACCACCATCCTTTTACGGCGGATACCTGCATCCGTTGCCTGTTTTGGGTGCTGTTTTTCTTATTGTTTTCCTGCAAACAAAAACGGCTTCCCAACCAGGAAATGATCGACACATTAAAATTGTCCGAAGCCTATTATTATAATCCCAAGAATGTTTTTTCTCCCGAAGCGATGGTGAAATCCTGCGACTCGCTGCTGGCGATCAGTTCCGACAACGCGCTTGTGCTGCAAACACTCAATAAGAAGGCCAATGCCCTATTGCAATTGGGCGAAGAGCAAAAGGCGATTGATATTTTTGAAGAACTACTGAATAGGATATCTCCGGGTGAGCCTGATCAAAAGCAGGCTGTTATGAGAAACCTGGCGGTTTCCTATTTGCGGTTGGGCGAAAGGGTGAATTGCATTCACATGCACGGCGCCGAATCCTGCATATTCCCTATTTCAGCCAAAGGCATGCACCAGGATAAAACGGGCTCAGAAAAGGCCATCGAAATATATAAGGTCATATTGACGACCAATCCGGGCGACCTGGAATCGAAGTGGTTGCTGAACATCGCCTACATGACTACCGGAGGATATCCGAACCAGGTGCCGCCGCAATTTCTTCTAAATATAATAAACGACGATTCCATGCATCTTGTACAACCTTTCCGCGATGTGGCCGCGAACCTGGGGTTGAATGTTAAATGCATGGCGGGTGGCAGCATTGTGGATGATTTCAACAACGACGACTACCCCGATATCGTGGTCAGCAGTTGGTCACCCTCAGAGCCGATGCACTACTACAGGAACAATGCAAACGGAACTTTTACTGACCTGTCAGACGCTTCCGGGTTGGGATACCTGAACGGCGGATTACACATAACGCAAACGGATTACAACAACGATGGTTTCAAGGACATACTTGTTTTACGGGGCGGCTGGACCGGCGTTTTCGGGAAAGCGCCCAATTCCCTGCTCCGGAACAACGGCGACGGTACATTTACCGATGTAACAAAAGAAAGCGGCCTGTTTTCGCTTCATCCCACGCAAACAGCCACCTGGGCCGATTTCAACAACGACGGCTGGCTGGATGTTTTTATCGGGAATGAAACGATGCCGGGCGGCGAAGACCATCCCTGCGAATTGTACATCAACAATAAGAACGGCAGTTTTACAGAGATGGCGGCGAAAGCCGGCTGCGCCATTACGCAATTTGTAAAGGGCGTTAGCTCGGGCGACTACAACAACGATGGCCTGCCGGATATTTTCATTTCCACCCTGAACGGAAACAAAATATTGTTGAAGAATGAATCGGATGCATCCGGCACCGTACAGTTTACAGAGGTAAGCAAACAGGCGGGACTGGGCAATAACCGGACCGGCACTTTTCCTGCCTGGTTCTGGGATTATGACAACGATGGCTGGCTCGATATTCTTGCCTGCGGCTACCAGTTCACGGAATCCCTTTCCTATTATGCCGCGGCGGAAGCAACACAAACGCCGATCAACAATTCCGGGAAGGTTTTTTTGTTCAGGAACAAACGCGACGGAACCTTTGAGGAAGTATCTGCCCAAACCGGGTTGAATAAGATCGCCTTTGCTATGGGATCAAATTTCGGCGATATCGACAACGACGGGTATCTCGATTTTTACCTGGGTACCGGCAACCCGCAACTCACCTCGGCTGTTCCCAACAAGTTGTTCAAAAACATGCGCGGCGAAAGATTTTTGGATGTCACCACCTCGGCCCGCGTTGGCAATTTGCAAAAAGGGCATGGTGTTTCTTTTGCGGACCTGGACAACGACGGGAACGAAGACATCTACATAAAAATGGGTGGCGCTTATACGGGAGACGCCTATGAGAATGCGCTCTACCTGAACCCGGGACAAAATCAGAACCACTGGGTCACTCTTAGGCTGCAGGGAACCGAATCGAACAGGGCAGCAATAGGAGCGAGGATAAAAGTGACTTTCAGGGAGGCCGATACCCTGCGTTCGGTTTACAGGGATGTCAACGCCGGAGGAAGTTTTGGTTCCAACCCGCTGCGCCAGCACATAGGTATAGGCGGCGCAACCGCCATCGAAACAATTGAAATCACCTGGCCTGTGACCGGGAAAACACAGGTGTTTCAGCAGGTGCCCATTGATAGCCATATTAAGATAACAGAGGGTAAAAATGAATTTGTGCGCTACGAGCTGAAGCGGTTGGATTTCACCGCAACCAAGCCGCACCCTTCACATCTAAACCATCATTAACCATGAATTGAGGCACGGGGCTTTCACTTTATGTCCCGCGCGCCCCTTCGTTTCAAGAATAAATAAATGTTATGAGAACGATGCTGTCCATCCGGCTTCTGAAAAAGGAACTGGCATTTCTTTGCCTGACCGCTTGCTTGCCTGCAACCGGTTTCAGCCAGGAATTACAGATCAGTGATTCGGGCTATTTTGAAAAACGCGGTGTAAACATAATGGTATTCAGCAATGAGTACAATGGGATGTTTTTTGACGAAAAAACATCGGCTGTTGAACTGATCCACCACGGCGTTCGTACCGGAACCGGGGGTGCCGTCCGTTTGCAGAGCACGCCTGAGCAGTGGGACCTGATCCCCAAAATGCTGTCGCGGAAAGTGGATAAGAAGACCAATAGTATTGAAGTGGTGATGCGCTACGAGGAATTCGATTTCAATTCGAGGATGGTGGTAACAGCGAAAGACCGTGGTGTGGAGATCAGTGTCTTCCTGGATAAGCCTGTTCCCGATAAAATCGCCGGACAGGCTGGCCTTAATTTCGAATTGCTTCCCTCCGCCTATTTTGAAAAAACTTTTTTCTCAGATGGTAAACCCGGACTGTTCCCGCTCTATCCTTCCAGCAATACCCGTATGGAACAGGCAAGTAAAAAAGTGCCCCAATTCGGCGGGTTCTCCACCTTCGATGATCGCGGCCGTCGTGAGTTTATTGTGCCTTCCCCCATTGCTGCCGGCAAAACATTGGTGGTGGCGCCGGAAGACCCCGAGCGCAGGCTGAAAATCGTTTCAGAAACGGCTGACGAAGACCTGCTGCTGTTCGATGGCCGTAACCTGGCGCAGAACGGATGGTTCATCGTGCGGTCCCTGATTCCTCCCCATAAAACCGGGAAGGTCATAAGCTGGTACCTGGAACCCAACGCCATTGCCAACTGGAAACGCAAACCTGTTATCGGATTTTCGCAGGCAGGCTACCTTCCGCAACAGCAGAAAGTTGCGGTAATTGAGCTTGACAAACACGATACACCGCTAAAAACCGCTACGCTTTTCCGGATCATGCCCGATGGGAGCCAGACGGAAAGCTTGAAAGGAGCGGTTGCCAACTGGGGTAGGTATACCCGTTATAATTACGCGAAATTTGATTTCAGTGCGATAAGGGAACCTGGACTTTACTGCATCCGGTATGGCGACCAGGAGACGAATCCTTTTACCATTGCAGCCGGTGTGTACGACGGGATCTGGCATCCTACCCTGGATGTGTGGTTCCCCGTACAAATGGATCATATGGAAGTGAACGAGGCCTATCGCGTCTGGCACGGCGCGCCCTTCCTGGACGATGCCCTGCAGGCGCCTGTGAATATTCCTTTTTTCGATGGTTACAGCATGGGGCCTTCTACCCAAACAAAATACAAACCGCTGGAGCATATTCCCGGGCTGGACCGGGGCGGCTGGTTCGATGCCGGCGATTTTGATATACAAACCGGATCGCATTGCAACGCGTTGCTGAGCCTGGTGGATACCTGGGAAAAATTCAGCCCCCAGCGCGACCAAACATTTGTTGACTATCCAACCCGTTATGTTGATATCCACCGCCCTGATGGAAAGATCGATATCCTGCAGCAGATCCAGCACGGTGCGCTGAACGTTGTGGCGCAGGTGAAGAACATTGGACATCCCGTGCGCGGTATTGTTGTGCCCAACCTGCACCAGTACCATCACCTGGGTGACGCCGCTACGGAAACGGACAATCTTCTGTACAATCCCGCACTTAAACCCTATGAAAAAGAGGGGAGGTACAGCGGCACCCTCGACGATCGATGGGCTTTCACCGAACGCACTACTTTTCTTGACTATCATACGGCTGCCGCGCTTGCAGCTTCCAGCCGCGCACTGAAAGGATTCGACGATACCCTTTCCCAGCAGAGTTTGCAGTATGCGCAAAAACTCTGGGAAGAAGATGAGCAGATGAGTAAAAACGACACATCCAGGTTAGGCAGATTGTTCGGAAGTATGCTTAAAATTTCGGCTGCGCTTCAGTTGTACATCAGCACGAAAGATCCGAAATATGCTGCCGCCTTTTCGGATGCCATCTGGAAATCACTGGAAAGAATGGGTGGTGGCGGCTTTGGTGCTGGTGTCATTAAAACAGCCCTGCAGGCGGTGCCTTATATGGATGCCGGTTACAAAGCCAAACTGCGGGAGTATGTTGTCAGATACAAAGCCCTGTGTGACGACTACGATAAGGCGAATCCGTATGGGGTTCCCATTGCCACCGGCGGCTGGGGCGGTAGCGGCGGTGTGGTGAATTTTGCTGCTGCAAATTATTACGCCCATATATTTTACCCCGATATTATCGATCGCGAATACGTGTACAGGGGACTGAATTTTATATTCGGCTGCCATCCTTATTCCAATGTTTCTTTTGTTTCTTCCGTGGGAACCGTATCAAAAAAAATAACCTATGGTAACAACCGGGCCGATTACAGTTTTATTGCCGGCGGCATAGTGCCGGGTATACTGGTGTTGAAACCCGATTTCCCGGAGAATAAAGAGGATTTTCCATTTTTCTGGGGCGAAAATGAAGTAACGGTGGGTGGTTGTGCAGATTATATTTTTCTGGCAAATGCGGCCGGCGCCCTCGTTGGATTGGACGCCACTTCCGGCAATGATATTCAACCCTGAGTGCCTTTCCGGGAATGGTCAGGGATTGAGCAGGGCCTTATAAGGCCTTAGCTGCTCCGTGGCACCCGCTTCCTTAAACCTGTTGATGTCAAAGCTGTTCAACGCCTGCTGCAACGCCTGCAGTTTGCTGTTCTCTCCGGCGCCTGCATATTCGGCCTGCAACACGCGGATCTTTTCATAGTCCTGTATGCCTTCGATCATTTTTTCAAAACGGATGGAAGAAAGCGGCCCCGGATAAACCTGGTAGGTATCGCCTGCCGGCCAGGCCGTGAAGCGGCTGTCCCTTAGCGGATCGGCAGGCCAACTGTTGTAAGCCCAGCGCAGGTATCCGTTCATGCCGGTGGCTGCCGTGTACCAGCCCAGCCATACGTGTTCGTCGGGCGGTGAGAAACTGAACCCGTTGGGATATTTTTCTGTACAGCAGGTATACCAGGTGCTTTGTTTTCCCTGCTGCACGCGGCGTTTCAGCACTTCGTCGGGGAAACGCGATTCGGATGCAATGCAATAATTATAGATGTCTTTTTCGATCTCGGGATGCCAGGCGCCGGCAAGTGCTATTTTCCAATTCGGGTCGATGGATTGCAGCAGGGCGATCACTGATTTCAAGGCATCCATAGGCCGTTCATCCATGGCAATAGCGGTGCGATTGAACCAGTTCTTTTCTTTAAGGTGTCGCGTGAAATCGGTCAGCATGGGTTGCCAGAAAGCATTGTAGGCGGGCGTGCCGATGGCGCCGGTGAAAACCGTATCACGTTGCAACGCTTCGTCGTAATAACGAAAGGCGATCTTCCAGGGCACCATGCTGTAACAGTGAATGCGCTCTTGTATGCCGCAGTCCATGACGAACTGTACATAACGGTCAAATAAAGAATAGTCAAAGCGCCAGCTACCGTCTTTCTTAAGGGTCCAGTGGATGAGGCTGGGGTAGTCGTCGTAGGTCTGGTGCCCCCAGGGCTCGTCCACCACGGAGGCGGTGATGGTTTTTTGTCCGGCTGCGGCCAGCATGGTATAATACGGACGCATGGCCGCAAAATGCGCATCGCTCCAAAGGGCTGTTTTATGCACGCGGGCGATGGCTGCAGGATGTTGCCAGAGATCGAGATCGTAGCTCCACGCGGCCGGCGGGGGCAGGCGCCTTTCCGACACCTGGATGCGGATGGAAAGCCTGGAGCGTTTTCCGTCATCTACGGTTATGCTTCCCTGGTAGACGCCGGCTGCTGCATTCTCAGGAACCTGTACACTGATCCAGGCCGCCAGGTTTTCTCCCGCTTCCTGGCCGGCTTCGCGAAGATCGGTCCGGATCACATCTGCCACGAGGGAGGAATCGAAATCGGTCGACTTCCTGTAACCACAACCGTTCCGGAACTCGTCGGTCCAGGTATAACCAATGAAGCCGGTATGGATGTTTTGTTTTGGTATCGTTTGTCCCTTACCGTTGCTAAGATCCGTTACCGCAATGCGAACGGTTTTTTTTGCCGCAGAAGCTTTTACCATCACTTGTTCATACACACGTTCTCCTTTCCAGGCCGTGGCTTTCCAGGAGTTGCTTAGAGCAATGCCAGCGCTGTCTTTTAGCGGAATGCGGAAATGTGTTCCGGTAAATCCAATCTGTTGCGCAATGCCGGTGGTGGCAATGGTTAAGAACAAAAAGAAGAGGAAGGATCTGGCTGTTGTTTGCATGGGAATCATTTAAATGCGGCGTCGACGGGCCGGGCGATCCACACCTGCGGAGCCTGCAGGCGCAGGAGTTTTGCCAGCGTGGCCGCCGTATCAAAGGTCATGATGCTGGTGGTGATTTCATTATTGGCTTTAATGCCCGGGCCGCGAATGATCCAGGGGATCTGCATTTCTTCCATGCTGATGCTGCCATGGCCTTTGTTGATGCCGCCGTGGTCTGATGTGAAAAGCACAACGGTATTGTCTTCGATCCCTGCATCGCGGATGCTCTGCAGGATATGGCCTACATGGGCATCGGTCTTTTCCACGGAGGCATAGTATTCCGGTGTAGCGTGGCCCACGTTATGCCCCACACTGTCTACGTCGTGGAAATACACAAAAAGGAAATCGGGCTTTTGGGTTTTAATATAATTGCAGGCGGCAGTATCTACGGCATTGTCGTTGCCATAAAACTGGTCGTGGTTAACAGCAGCTTTGGGAAACAGATACCCGATGCCTTCCCATGAATAGATCACGCCGATCTCGGCTTTGGGCCGGGCTTTCCGCAACAGCGCATACACAGTGGGGAACATGCCGTATTCGTCCAGCACCCGCGCAGGGAGGTCGGGTTTTTTGCTGCCCCAGGTGGTATAACCGTGCAGTTCGGGCCCCACGCCCATCACCATGGAAGCCCAGTTGGGCGCGCTGGAGGAGGGTAGTACGGTTCGCGCCTCCAGGGACCAGGACCCTTCCCGCATCAGTTGGCGGAGGTGGGGCGCTTTTACGGTCCGGAACGCATAGGATCCCAGGCCATCCACGCCGATCAGGATCACGTGTTTCACTTTTTGCTGGGCCAGGACCGGTTCGGCGGCGCCCGCCGCCAGCAGAAAGCTGCAAAGCACAGCCAGTGTACGCAATGACATTTTAGAAGTAGTTTTTGATAATCTGTAGCCAATCTAAACATTAAATTCCATGCATTTTTGTGCAAACGTTTGAGGGTATGATGAAAACAATACTGGCCGGCGCCCTGCTGGCAGTTTCAGCAGCGGGCTATGCACAGCAATCGCCAAAAGATACCATGGCTTACCGGAACACCATTGCAGTGCTTCCCGGCGACGACCATGAGACCATTATCCGCAAAGCGGCGCATGTAATTCCCACCGCCAACCAGTACGCGGCCCTGCAGAATGAGTTCATCGCCTTTATTCATTTCGGACCCAATACCTTCACCCGCCTGGAATGGGGCACGGGGAAAGAAGATCCGAAGATCTTCGACCTGAAAGAATTGCATACCGACCAGTGGTGTGCGGCCATGAAAGCGGCAGGCATGAAAATGGTGATCCTTACGGTGAAGCACCACGATGGCTTTGTGCTCTGGCAAAGCCGTTATACCACGCATGGTATTATGTCTACCGGTTTTCAGAACGGGAGAGGCGATGTGTTGAAAGAACTGAGCGCCTCCTGCCGTAAATACGGACTGAAACTGGGCATTTACCTGTCGCCCGCGGATCTCTTCCAGATCGAAAGCGCCGACGGACTCTATGGTAACGGCAGCGCCTACACGAAAAGAACCATCCCGCGCAACCTGCCCGGAAGACCCTTTGCCAACAAAACAAGATTTGAATTTGAGCTCGACGACTACAATGAATATTTCATGAACCAGTTGTTCGAGCTGCTGACAGAATACGGGCCTGTGCACGAAGTGTGGTTCGATGGCGCCCATCCCAAAACCAAGGGCGGACAACGTTACAACTACCCCGCCTGGAAAAAACTGATCCATACCCTGGCGCCGCAGGCGGTTATTTTCGGCCGCGAAGACGTGCGCTGGTGTGGCAACGAGGCAGGCCGCACCAGGCCCACCGAATGGAATATCATTCCTTATGAGCAGGACCCTAACCTCATGACCCAGTTTCATGACCTCGACGCCGCTGTCCTGGGTGAAAAGGAAGAGCTCTATAAAGGCAAATTTTTGCACTATCAGCAGGCGGAAACCAATACCTCTATAAGGGAGGGCTGGTTTTACCGCGACGATACCGACCAGCAGGTACGCAGCGCCGACGATGTATTCGATATTTATGAACGCGCCGTGGGCGGCAATTCCACCTTCCTGCTGAACATACCGCCCAACCGGGAAGGCAGGTTTTCTCAGCGGGATGTAGCTGCACTGGAAGAAACCGGGAAGCGCATCCGTGAAACCTATAGCAGGGATCTTTTTGCCGGCGCCAAACGCAGCACAAACAAAAACGGCGACATCGAAATACAAACAGTAAAGCCTATCACTGTCAACCGCCTGGTATTGCAGGAAGCTGTCGCCACCCGCAGCGAGCGCGTGGAAAAACATGCCGTCGATGCCTGGATCAACGGCGCCTGGAAAGAGATCGCAGCGTCTACCAATATCGGGTACAAACGCATTCTCCGTTTTTCCGACCAAACGGCTTCGCGCTTCCGCATCCGCGTGCTGGAGCAGCGGCTGCCTGCCACCATCAGTCACATTTCTGCCCACTACTATCCGGTGCAACCGCCCCAGCTCAGCCTGCAGCGCGATGCAAATGGATCATTGACCATACAGCCGCAGCAATCGGCTTTCAGGTGGAATCCGCATGGCCAGAACGCGCTGGAAAACCTGAGCACCGGTATGGAGATCCGATACACCACCGATGGCGCAACCCCAGGTAAAAATTCCCTGCTTTACCATGCCCCGGTACAGGTTGAAAAAGGAACCATCAAAGCCGCGGCGCTTTTTAACGGGAAAATGGGTCCTGTTACTGAGGGCAGTTTTGGTTATCCGAAATCCGGTTGGCAGGTGCTGCAGTCGAGCCCCGCGCTGGATGGCAAACCGGCTATCCAGGCCTTCGACGGGAAAGAAAATACCTGGTGGCAGTCGGCCGGCACGAATGCCTGGCTCGCCATCGACCTGGGCACTGAGCGGACGATCACCAGCTTCAGTTATACGCCGCCACGCAACAGGGGTGAAGGACTCCTGGCCGAGGGCCGGCTGTATGCGAGCGCCAACGGGCAGGACTGGCAACCCGTGGCTGATTTCCGCTTTGGTAACCTGGTGAATGACCCCAGCACGCGGCGTTTCCGGCTGCCGGCTCCGCTGCGTACCCGCTTCATTAAACTGGAAGCCGTTGCCACCACGGGGCAGTCGGGAACCACGGCCATTGCAGAGCTGGATTTCCTGGAGTGAATATTAAATAATTATTACCATCCTTACCGCGGCCGGTTCGGGAAGCCCGGTTTCTGTACCTTTTCGGCCTTATCTGTAGGGTTATGCATATACTTACCGATCGAAGTGGTGCACTTTGTGGCTATCTGATCCAGAGCAATATTATTACCGATTCTTCCTTTGACGTAATAGGCGTGGTATTGGGACAATGCGTGTTCAACCACGATGGCAAAGTGATGGGCCGGATCTTCGACAATGCTTTTTACAGTCCCGGTGGCGAGATCGTTTGCCGTGTGGGCCAGCGCACTGGCTCCGTCAAATACGATAAACAGGCAGCCATCGGCAGCGCCTGGAAATTTATCCAGGCCATCCGCGATCACCAGTGCGGGTGGATCTATCCCAGCGAAGCGTGGACCGCGCAAAACCTCGCGACATTTATGGATGCGGCAGAGGAGCCGGCTGGCACAGGAAAAGAGACCCGTTCGCGGCATTCGGTTTCTCATTGACAACCGGCAGGCGTACGGGTATTTTTTCGTATCTTATCAGTCTTCAAAAACCCTTTTATGCCAAAGTTCCTGATTGAACGGGAATTGCCGGGAGCCGGTAATTTGTCCGGGGGAGACCTGCGTGGCATCTCCCAAACATCCTGTAATGTATTACGCAAAATGGGACCCGAAATACAATGGGTGCAAAGCTATGTGACGGGCGATAAAATTTACTGCGTATACATTTCGCCCGATAAGGAAATGATCCTGGAACATGCGCGGCAGGGTGGCTTTCCCGCCAACAGCGTAACGGAAATTGTTGAAATCATTGATCCCACTACAGCAGAATGATGGAACTGCGTGATCGCATCGGATGAAACCCTATATTTGAACCTCATCAAATACAGGTATCATGCAGGTGTTTCGTTCTGCCGGAAAATTTTGTTCCGGTATATTATTGATTGCTGCTTCTTTTAATCAGGCCATGGCCGCAGACCCGCTCATCGAAGGCCGCTGGGATGTAACGGTCATGGTTGATGGAAAACCTAATCCCTCCTGGGTGGAGATTTATCATTCCGGGCACAAGCGCCTGGTGGGATCCTATGTGGGCATCACCGGAAGCGCACGTCCCGTTTCACTCATCGAGTTCAGCAACAACCACCTGCATTTTTCCCTGCCGCCCCAGTGGGAGCAGGAAGACAACGACCTCATCATCGACGCCGACCTCCAGGCCGATACCCTCAAAGGAACCTTGCGTGCAGCCGACGGAAAAACCTATCCCTGGTCGGCACACCGCGCGCCGGCGCTTGTTCGCGAAAAAGCGCCCACCTGGGGCAAATCGCAACAACTGTTTAACGGAAAAGACCTCAGCGGCTGGCATGCCCTGGGCAATAACCAGTGGGTAGTGGAACCCGGCGGCATCCTGCATTCTCCCAAATCGGGCGCCAACCTGGTGACCGACCAGTCATTTACCGATTTTAAACTTCATGTCGAATTCCGCTGTCCCAAAGGAAGCAACAGCGGCATCTACCTTCGCGGGCGTTATGAAGTGCAGATAGAAGACAGCTACGGCAAGGCCCCGCAAAAAGATTATCTCGGCGCCATTTATGGTTTCCTGGTGCCTTCGGAAATGGCCGCAAAGCCCGCGGGTGAATGGCAGAGCTACGACATCACCCTGGTGGGGCGCATGATCACCATCGTATTGAATGGAAAACAGATCATCTGCAACCAGGCCATTCCCGGTCCTACCGGCGGTGCGCTCGACAGCAGGGAAGAAGAGCCGGGCCCTATTTATATACAGGGCGACCATGGTCCCATTGAATACCGCAACATCGTTATCACGCCTGCGAAATAAAAGGGTCAGCGGATCTGCCCCTTACCCTGGACGATCCATTTTTCAGTGACCAGCTTTTCCAGCGCAAACGGACCTCTTGCATGCAGTTTCTGGGTGCTGATACCGATTTCAGCACCCAGTCCGAATACGGCGCCATCGGTAAAACGTGTGGAGGCATTGGCGTAAACCGCTGCTGCATCTACCTGTTGCAGGAAGCGTGCTGCCTGTTTTTTGTTTTCCGTTACAATGGCTTCCGAATGACGGGTGGAGTGTGTAGCAATATGCGCCAGCGCTTCTTCCAGTCCGTCTACTACTTTAACGGCCATGGTCAGACTAAGAAATTCCGTGTCGAAATCTTCGGCGACTGCTTCGCGGAGCAGCGGATAATTTTTCAGCAGAGGATAGGAAACAGGGTCCGCATGTATCTCCACCTCGCGCTGCCGCAGCGGCTCCTGCAATTGTTGTAGGAATTTGCCGGCAATACGGCGGTCTACCAGTAAGGTATCCATGGAATTGCAAACCGATGGACGCGAGGTTTTGGCATTCACTACAATGTTTACGGCTTTTTGCAGGTCGGCGTCTTTTTCCACGTACACATGGCAAACGCCTGCACCCGTTTCTATAACGGGTATGCGGCTGTGTTCGCGCACATAACGGATAAGCCCATCCGAACCACGCGGTATCACCACGTCGATGTGCCGGTTGTCCTGCAGCAGGCTGTCCACCACTTCTCTTTCTGCCGGCAGCAAGGTAACGGCAGCAGGATTGATGTTGTGATGGATGAGCACGGCCTGTATGAGTTCCACCGAGGCCTTATTGGTATGTTCCGCTTCGCTGCTGCCCTTAAGCAGGGCCACATTGCGGCTGCGCAAACAAAGCGCTGCAATGTCGAAGGTGACGTTGGGGCGCGATTCGTAAATGGCTGCCACCACACCCAGGGGCACGGTGATCTTTTTCAGGCGCAGCCCGTTGGACAGTTTTCGTTTTTCCAGCACTTTGCCTGCGGGGTCGGGCAGTTCAGCAATGGCTTCAATACCGGCAGCGATGTCTTCCAGGCGCTGGCTGTTGAGCAGCAGCCTGTCGCGTTTGGGATGGGCTGGGTCCTGTTTATCAAGATCGACCTGGTTGGCGGCGAGGAGCTGTTTTTCTTTTTTGCGCAGTGTTTTGGCAATATCTCTCAACACCTTGCGGATCTTTTTTTCCGAAAGGGTGAGCAGGCTGTTTTTGGCCTGGAACGCAGCTTCTATCTGTACCTGTGTTGTACTCATCTGATCAGAATAATACGATATCGTCTGCATGCGCAGCCAATACATTTTTTTGAAACAATTGTGCGGTTATGCTCTTCGCATCCAGCCGCACTTTGGCAACGCCCAGCAACTGGGCATCTTCATCTTTTAGCTGCACCACTTCGCCGCTGCTGAAACTTCCCTCCACTTTGCGAAGGCCAACGGTGAGCAGGCTTTTGCGCGATTGCAGTGCCCGTGCGGCGCCTTTGTCAACCGTAAGCGTGCCCAATGTTACAGAGCCGCTGGCCAGCCATTTTTGCCGGCTGCGCAGCGTGGACGGTTGGGCTTCGAAATAGGTTCCGTTTTTTCCTTCCAGCGCCTGGTGCAGAGGCTGGTTGCCTTTCAGTCCACAAATGATCACGGTGATGCCGAGCGATGCGGCCAGCCGCGTGAAGGTGAGTTTGGAGATCATGCCGCCCAATCCCACACCGCTGGTGGAACTGTCCACATATTTCAATACCGAAGCATCGATCTTTTTGATATGCGGGATGATCTTTTTCTGGTCGTTAAGGAGCCCGCCGGCGGAAGTGCAGAGGACGAGGGTGGCTGCATCAAAGCCAATGGCGATCAGGGTTGCCAGCTCGTCGTTGTCGGAAAATTTGATCTCCACATTGCTCACCAGGTCGTTCTCGTTCACTACCGGAAGAATGTTGTTGTCCCAAAATGTGGCAAAGGTTTCCTTGAGCTGCAGGAACTGGTCGCGGTTGGAAAAATGCACTCTTTCGCAAAGCGCCTGCGCCACCGTGATGCCATGCGGTTCAAAGAGCTGGCGGTACAACTGGATGAGAATGGGATTGCCCACAGCGGCGGCGGCTTTTCTTTCGAGCAGGCTGCCGCGGTAGTTGTGCAGGTATTTTTTGCCCGATCCAACGGCGCCGCTGGAAACCAGCACAACCTTGTACTGTTGCGACAGGGCGGCAATTTCAGCAGCCAGTTTTCGAAGCAGTGCCTTGTCGGTATTTCCTTCCTTATTGGTGATGATGGCCGTTCCTAATTTGATGACCAGCACTTGTTTAGACATATCGTTTGCTTGACAGGGGACTAAAATTAAGGAAAAATCTCCCGGCAGGGTTCAACGGATGGTGGCAAACCAGGGACCCTGCACCTGCGCCTCGTTGAAACGCAGGCGGAGATTGCTGGTGAAGGTAATGGAGTAGTTGTTCAGCCATCCGTAAGTGCGCGGATAATAGGTGAAACGGCCTTCGATGGTGCCGAAGATCAGGTTTTCGTTACGGGTCCTGAAACCCCCACCCAGCGCGCTGTACCAGGTGCCATGAAAAAGCGGCTCTTCCTGCTGCGCCAGCAGGCTGCCTTTTGCAAAGGCAAAAAAACCGAATTTGAATCCCAGCAATTTCCATTTGGTGAACACCACCGTTTCCATGCCGGCAGAAAGTCGCTGTGTGCCGAACACGCTGTCGGTACGGAACCGGCCCAAACCATAATCGTTGTCGAGGTAGAGCTGGTCGTAGACCCTGTAGTTGCTGATGCCGGCATAACTCACCGACGCATACTGCCGCAGGCGCGTGTCTTTCAGGCCGATAAGGGGACTGATCCAATTCACTGCCGCCAGCAGGCTGTTATCGGTAAATCCTTGCTTGTTGTAATTGGTGCCTAACGCAACTGTGTAGACGAAGTAGTGATCGCGCGGCAATACCACCCAGTGGTTGAACTCCCACCCGGCGTAGAAACGGCGCAGGCTGTCGGTCCTGGTGAGGCCCATCACCAGCTTTTGCGAAGAACCCACCGGCAGGTCCTCCGTACGCCCGAAGCCATAGATATAATTGGTGCGGTAATAGTTCTGTTGGTACCAGGTGAAACTGCCCAATAAAAATTGCTTCTCCGCAAAACGATAACTGTAATAGGGGAGCAGGGGCTTTTCAGAAAAATGCTGGTCGAAATAACGGAAGGCGAGGAACCTTCTCTTGCGGCTATCTGCCTCATAACGGCTGCGGAAACGGGTTACGCGTGTACCGAAATTATAACCCAGCCAAATATCATTCAGCGTGTATCCATAAGCGTGATACACACTATCGGGTTTGTTGGTCCGGTTTACGGAAGCGCTTTTTCCCACCTGCAGTCCGCCGGCCCATTTTGCATTGGGTGTATACAGCGGCCGGTCGATGTTCAGCAGGATCGTGTTTTCATACTCATCCCCGGGCAGCAGGCCGGTGTTGATCGTGGAATAGGAAATGCCGGCGTTCACAAAGGTTCCGGCGATATTGTACTTGCGGTAAAGAAAGCCGGTTCCCATATGCGGACTTCGGTCGTGATCGTACCGCAAGGTCAGCTCCAGCCGCTGCGCCCATCCGAATAAGTTGGCATCGTAAAGGGTGGTTGCGAGGTCGCTGATGCCCGAAGCCGTTGCTTTTACGCCGATGCTGAAAACATCCCGCACTTTCACCAGCAGGTCAACCGAATCTTTTCCAACGGGGACCACTTCAATGCGCGCATCTTTGATGAAATCAAGCTGGCGCAGCAACCTTTCATTATCGGCCACCTGGAAGGGATCCAGCGCCTGACCAGGTTTTACGAAAAGAAACTGCCGCAGGATATAGGACTTGGTTCCCGTTTGCAGGCGGTTGGCCACGCGGTTGATCTTACTTCCTACATAAGAGTTGGTATCCATCACGTTTTCTCCGAAAGCCAGTTTGTGAATCTCTGTATGCCGTATCACGCGACCGGCAAAAGCTTCGTACTGCTGCTGGCTTTTCTGCATGAAAGAAGTGTCGTCGCTGGGATGTTTCACGAGGAGCCAGTCTTCATACACATCTTTGGCCAGCTTTTTTGCTTTCTGCTGTATGCGACTGCTGTCCTGCCCCAGGCCGGTGCATGTCACCAGGCAAAAGCCAATGAGGACAAGGCAGAACTTCATGCGTGTAATTTAGGTTTTTGTATCTTTAGGAACATGTTTACACTCGGGCAAATAAAAGCAGTGCAGGCAACGGTGAAAAGCGGCGCCGACTATCCGGCGTATGCGGCTGCACTTACGCGGCTGGGACTTACCCATTATGTCACTGAGGTGAGCGATGGCAGCTCTACCTATTACGGTCCCAGCCAGGAGCCGGTTTCCGGCGGGCCGCTGTACGCGCCACTTGCTATTGCATCTGTTCCCAGCCAGTTGTTGCTGAAGCAGGCCCTGCAACGGCACCAGCGCGGCGAAACAGATTTCCCAACTTTCTGCGCCGAAGCAGCCGCGGCAGGTGTGGAGAAATGGGTGGCCTACCTGCTGGAAAAGGAAATCCGTTACATCGACATCAACGAAGATGTTTTGTTGCGCGAACCCATCCCCTGATACACTGATTTGCCCTATATTTATCGATAAATTGCTGACATGAAAACCATCAACGTTGCCATTGTGGGCACCGGTTTTATTGGCCCCGCCCACATCGAAGCCCTGCGCCGGTTGCCCAATATAAAGGTGGCCGCTCTTTGTGAAGCGACCGCGGAACTTGCCCGCGAAAAAGCCGATGCCCTTGGCATTGAACGTTCCTATGTATTCGATGAACTGCTCAAACAGGACGATATAACGGCCATACATATCTGCACACCCAACTTCCTGCACTACTCACAGTCCAAAGCCGCGCTGCTGGCCGGTAAACACGTGGTTTGCGAGAAACCCCTGGCTACTAAAATAGAAGAGGCGGAAGAGCTCGTAAAACTCGCAAAGGAAACAGGACTGGTAAACGCCGTTCACTTCAACCTGCGCTATTACCCGCTGGTGCGCCAGATGCGTACCATGCGCAAAAAAGGCGACCTGGGCGAGATCTATGCCGTGCTCGGTTCCTACCTGCAGGACTGGCTCTATTTTCAAAACGACTACAACTGGCGGCTGGAACCCGATAAGTCGGGCGAATCCAGGGCCATTGCAGATATTGGGTCACATTTGCTCGATATCATTGAATATGTAACGGGACTTGAGATCGTGGAAGTGATGGCCGATTTCTCCACCGTGCACAAAACCAGGCTCAAGCCGCTGAAGCGCATCGAGACCTACTCACAGGCATCCCTAACCGCAGCCGATTATGAAGAAGTGCCCATCAATACGGAAGACCACGCCAGTGTATTGCTGCGCTTCAACAACGGCAATAAGGGTTCGGTAACCGTGAGCCAGGTATCGGCCGGAAGAAAGAACCGTCTCAATATCGAGATCGCCGGTTCCAAAGCCAACCTGGAGTGGAACTCCGAAAGGCCCAACGAAGTGTGGGTAGGCAAACGCGAAGCCGCCAACCAGGTGCTGCTGAAAGACCCTTCGCTCGTGTACACTGAATCCTCGGCGCTGATCAGTTTCCCCGGTGGTCACAACGAAGGTTTCCCCGATACTTCCAAGCAGTTGTTTAAGGAAGTGTATGCGGCGGTAGCGCAGGGAAAACAACCGGCAGAGCCGAGCTATCCCACATTTGCCGACGGTTTGCGTGAGCTGCTGATCTGCGAACGCATCATCGAAAGCCATAAAAAACAGGCCTGGGTTAAAATTTAAGCCGAAGCTTACGGATATTTGCGGGCAAATTGAAACGCATGCGAATAGCCATCAATGGCATGGGCAGGATCGGAAGGCTCCTGTTCAGAAGATTGCTACTGGAGCCGGGAATGGAACTGGTTGCGGTGAATGACATCATGCCGGCGGAGAACCTGCTCTACCTGCTGAAATACGATTCCCTGTTCGGCCCTTTTCCGGCTCCCCTTCACCTCGAGAATGGAAGCATTTGCAGCAGCGCCCGAACGGTGAAGGTTTTCCAGTCCTCCGATCCTTCGCAAATCAACTGGGGCGCCCTGGATATCGATGTGGTGCTGGAATGCTCCGGCCGTTTTCATTCACAGGCCGGTGCGCAGTTGCACCTGCAGTCGGGTGCGAAGAGGGTGTTGCTGTCCACCACGGGCTCTCCCGATATCCCACTACTGATCTACGGTTTCAACCAGCACCTGCTGACGGCTGAAACCAACATCGTATCGCCCGGCGGTTGCATGACCAACTGCTGCACCCATATCATCTACCTGCTGCAATCCATCGGTATTGAATCCATCCAGTTTAACATCCTGCATTCCTATACATCGCGGCAGGAACTGGTAGATACCGCGCATGCACAGTTTCGGAGAGGCCGCGCGGCAGCAGAGTCCATCATCCCCGTGGAGATCGACCTGGTAAGTTCACTGGAACGCCTCTTTCCACTGGCCGGCAAAATGTCGGCGCTGTCCATCAGGGTGCCCGTTACCAACGGTGCGCTGACCGATGTAACGGCCGTGCTCAAAACGGAAACACCTGCTTCTACCATCAACCATCTTTTCAAAACAGCCGCGGAGAGCGAGTACAAAGGCATTCTCGGTTATACGGAAGACCAGTTGGTGTCTGCCGATATCAAAGGCAATACCCATTCTGCGCTGATCGACGGCTCACTCACTGCGGTGGTGGGGCGGCAGGTAAAACTGATCGCCTGGTTCGATAACGAATATGGATACACGAGTCGCATGATCGACTGGCTGCATTGCTGGAAAACGCTGCTGGAAAAGAACGGCGTTTAATGCAGGGCGTTAGACAACCGCTGCCGGCGCCGCGTCTCAACGCGCTGCCAGGAAACCGGAATCTGTTCCTTCAAAATACTGGTGCGTAGCGATGTATTTTTTCACGTGGCCGCGGCTCTCGGCGGGGAGGTATTGCTGGAGCTCCCAGAAGTCGCGGCTGCCTGATAAGCGAATGGCTTTGTACACAGGGCCGGGGCCACAATTGTAAGCAGCCAATACCAGCAGCCAGTTGTCGAACTCCCGGTAAAGATCGCGCAGGTAAAGCGATGCCGCTTTGGTGCTGAGGTGGGGGTTCAGACGCTCGTCAACACTGTCGCTTACGTGTAATCCCAGCACGCGTGCAGTTTCGGGCATCAGTTGCCAGGTGCCGGCAGCACCCACCGGAGAGAGGGCGGTGTTTTTGAGCTCTGACTCTACCACGGCCAGGTATTTGAGTTCAACGGGAAGATTATACTTACGCAGTACTTTTTCCATCATGCGGAAAGTGGACCGGCTTTTTTGACGGATCAGCTTCAGCGTTTCTTCATTGCTGCGGAGATAAGACTGTACAAATTCAGGTGCTGCTTTTTTCTCGGCCTCAACCCGCGAGGTTTTAAGGCTGTGCTGGCTGACGGGCGCAGTATGCGTTCCGGCAGAAGCAGAAAAAAACAGGAACAGATGACATACCAGTAGTATGCGAATGACTTGTGACCTGTACATTGTTTTCATTTTTAAAATGGTACAATGCCGAACCAGGTAGTGGATTAGATCAACAAGTTTTTTGCAAAGAATATTGGGAGAAGAACATCCAGCCGGCGTCGGACAAACAGGTTTTTCAATTGTCCGGGTAGATGCCCTGTATTAGAACAGCGACAAAACTAATCACCTTTTCCGGATCCTCATAGGGTATAATACTTGGGAAATATACTATGCCATTATGACCGCAAAGATGGGGCCGGATTTTAGTGCTCCGCTTAAGTGGCTGGTAACCAGCGCTATGGGTTTTTGCATTCCTTTCCGTAGCTTGCTGCACCAATGCAATCATCGCTTAGTCCCATCCGTGAGGTGTCGGTCACCCGCTACGTAACGCCGCTGCGCGAAGGCGGTTCGCTGCCAGCCATTACCGAAGCCGACGATGGGTTTCTCTATGTGCTGAAATTCCGCGGCGCCGGCCAGGGTGTGAAGGCCCTGGTGGCGGAGCTGATCGGTGGTGAACTGGCGCGGCTGGCTGGTTTCAAAGTGCCCGAGATTGTTTTTGCGCGGCTCGATGAAGGGTATGGCCGTACCGAACCCGACGAAGAGATCCAGGACCTGCTCAAGGCCAGCATTGGTCTGAACCTGGGCCTCCATTATCTCAGCGGCAGCCTCGCTTTCGATCCCGTGACGGCAACGGTTGATCCCACGCTGGCGGCGCGGATCGTATGGCTCGATGCCTACATCATGAACGTGGACCGCACCCCGCGCAATACCAATATGCTCAACTGGAACCGTGAGCTCTGGCTGATCGACCACGGCGCCTCGCTTTATTTTCACCACAACTGGGAACAGTGGCGCGACCAGGTAAAAAAGCCTTTTACCGCCATCAAAGACCATGTGCTTTTGCCTTTTGCAGGTGATATGGAAGCGGCGGAACAATACATGAAAGAAGTGCTGCAGCCGGAAAAGATACTGGCCTTACTGCAATGGATACCCGAAGAATGGTTGCTGACCTACCAGCCCGGCGCCACTGCGGAAGAGATCAGGAAGATTTATGCCGCTTTCCTGCTGGAGCGGCTGGAAGCATCAGCAATTTTCACCCAAGAAGCCAACCATGCCCGGAAAGCACTTATATGAATATGCCGTGATCCGCTTTGTACCAAAAGTGGAGCGGGAAGAATTTCTCAATACCGGGATCATTCTTTTCTGCAAACGCCCCGCCTTCCTGGGCGTGCGCATGCTGCTGGATATGGACAGGCTGCTCCGGTTTTCGCCCGACACCGATATCGAAGCCCTGCATTGTCATTTGGCTGCTTTTGAAAAGATAGCGCTGGGTACAGCCGACAGTGGCCCCATTGGCCGGCTCGATCATGCATCGCGGTTCCGCTGGCTCACGGCTACGCGCAGCACCATCATACAACCTTCCAAAGTGCATGTGGGTTACAGCGACAACCTGGAAGAGACCCTGGAAAAATTATTCCGCACCCTGGTTTGCTGAATTTGCTTATGGGGTCGCCCTGCTTTTCCGGGGGGCTTTCTGCTTTCAGATTTTTTCTTTTTTCAATTAAGGAAATTCTAACAATTACCTTTTTAACTGCGTAGGAATTGAGGAGTCCATGTAGTAAAGAACGCATATGAAAAAGCTACTCTTACCCTTCGCCGTTTTTGGTTTGATGATCGTTGCCGGCAGCAGCCAGGCCCAGGTTCGGGTAGGCCTGCACGTTAATATAGGCAGTCAGCCTGCCTGGGGACCTGCCGGTTATGACTATGCGGAATATTATTACCTGCCCGACATCAACGTGTACTATCATATTCCGCAGCGGCAGTTTGTATACCTCGACCGTGGCCGCTGGATCTTTGCTGCCAGCCTGCCGCAACACTACGGTCATTTTGATCTTTACCGCGGTTACAAGGTGGTGGTCAACGATCCCAATCCCTGGTTGCGCAACGATTATTATCGCGTGCACTATGCTTCTTATCGTGGCTATGGCAAAAAGCAGTTGGTATTGCGGGATGCGCCGCGTCGTGCGCCGGTATATGTTGACCGTGGCCGTCCCGCTCCCCGCCATCCTGAACGCGACCGCCGTTACTGCGATAATGAACCGGTTCGCCACCAGCGCAGACACCACTGATTCGCAGCGTTATCGCCGGGCCACCCGAAGGGGTGGCTTTTTTGCTGCCTTGCCGTAGATATAGTACCATTCCACGAGAGCATATTCACAGCATCTGCAAAGCATAATCTTCCGTATATTCTCCGTTATTACTTCAATTATTATCCGTAAACCTTCCGTAATAAACGAAAGATATATGGAGAAACTACGGAGAATATATGGAAGATTCACGGAGTATGGTGCTTTCATGGAGCTTTCACAGTCGGCTCCAGGCCGGGGCCATTCCGCGTGCCGGCAGGCGCCCGGCCCCTCCGTCTGACAGTAGGCACCGGCACCCGTTCTCCGGAATTCCCGCGCAAAAAAGCCACCCTTTCCGGGCGGCTCTGCAGGTAAAAGTCTTATTGCAATAGGGGGTTAGCTTTTCTTTTTCAGTCGGATGGTGCCGGTGAGATCAATGGTGGATTGAATGCCGTTTTCTGAAAAGGCTTTGTAGGGACGACATACCAGGAAAAGCGTATCTCCTTTAAAATAGTATTTGAAAGCGCCCGGCTCGGGGTTGCTGACCAGGCCTCCGCCCGGCATGGCCATAATAGTGCTGTGGGCGACCATAGAGTCCTGCCCCTTTAATTCGTAGCTGGCGGTGGCATCCATTGGGCCATAACTTGCCTGTGCCGGTATTTCACTCTCCTGCTTGGGAAGGCCGGTAATGCTGGTTTCCATTTTTTGCATGGCGTCTATGCGATAAGCCTGACCGGTGACAGTAAGGGTCTTATCTGTAAATACATAAGTGCCTGCATTGTCGATGGAGCGATAGTCGAGGAACACGGTACTGGTACTTGTTATGCCTCCAATCATTGTAACGCTCCTGGAATAGCCCTTGGCCGCCACGTCAATCAGGTCATAGGTGCCGGGCAAACTGCCGCCGCCCACTGCCGGTTCATCGGGGTTGGCGGGCGCATTGGGATCCGTAGGCTGGGCCGGGTTGGTGGGACTGGCGCCGGGCGTTTCGAAACTTACTTCTTTCTGGCAGGCGCTGAAACCAATAAGGGTAACAAGAAGGCTTAGGGTAACACTGATTTTTCTCATTTTCTTATGATAAGGATTTGCACAAATTTAATGCCCCTGCGCCGTTCCTTAAAATATTCTGGCACCATTTTGGCCACATTTTTATTGTGTTGTTAACCCATCCTTTCATCAAATCTTTTAATCATGAAAAAGTTACTGGTATTAAGTTTATTCCTGGGATGCCTCACCATGGGCGTTTTTGCCCAGGATCATAAAATGGACAAGGCTGCCTGGAACAAAAAAGTAAAAGAAGAATTGAAATTGACACCTGACCAGGTAGCTAAATACGATGCACTCAGCACCGAATACGACGGCAAATTTGAATCGATTAAATCCGATGCTTCTCTCAGCAAGGAACAACAGAAGGACCAGAAAATGTAACTGATGAAAGAGAAAGAAGGGAAGCTCAATGAATTCCTGACTCCCGAACAGCAAACAAAATACAAGGAACTGGTAGAGAAAAAAATGAAGGGCATGAAGGACAAACAGGGAGCCTGAGAAACAAAAAATAAAAACCGGCCACTGCCGGTTTTTTCATTGGGTACGGTGGGATGTATGATGGGCGCTCAGGAAATCCTGAATACCTGTTTTCTGGAAGCTCTCACTGCAAAATGCAGGAGGATCAGTCCGGCTCCAAAGCAATAGGCGAGGAGAAGCGACTGGCTGTTTTCCCGACCGAGGATCAAACAAAGGCTGAGCTGGAGCACGCCCCAAACGAGCAGGGCATTGCGGATCGCGGCCAGCAATAGGGTGCGGATCGTTGACATAGGGATTACATTTAATATCCTAATAACCCCAAAGAGGCAAAAAAATTGTGCTACTCCGCATATAAATAGCTCCAGGCGCTGTCATATCCGCCGGTTTCTTGCGCATAATGCAACAGGTCGCTGAAAAAAGGCAGTTGTCCCAGGGTGGCGCTGTCGCCCAGGACCACCAGTTTTTTACGGGCGCGGGTCATGGCCACGTTCAGGCGCCGGATATCGGAAAGAAATCCTATTTCTGAACGCGCGTTGCTGCGGGTGAGGCTGATGTACATCAGGTCCCTTTCCTGTCCCTGGAAGCTATCGATGGTATTGGCCTGCAGCTTTTCGCCCCAGTCGCGCCAGGCCGTTCTCTCCGCGAGTTTTTCCTGCAAATAATCTACCTGCAAACGATAGGGCGATACAATGCCGATGGATGGAAAGTTTTCTGGCGCATGGTGTTCGTGTATTTTTTCCAGCACGATTTCGAGGTGACGGATCAGCAGATCGGCTTCTTCGGGATTGCTGGTGCCGGTGCCTTCTTTTTTTTCTTCAAAACCACAGCCGGCGGTATCTATGAAAAGAAAGGGTTGGTCGCCCGGGAACAGCAAGGTTTTTGCCACCTGTGGCGCGGCCTGCAGCTTGTTTTCATAGAGCAGGCGCGAAGGGAATGCCATGATGGTTTCGTGCATGCGGTATTGTGTGTCGAGCAGGAAAACACGCTCGGGATAAGCGGCCGCCATTTTCTCCAACAGGGTTTGCGATAGTCCTGCTGCTGCAGCGGCTTCCGATTTTACGGTGGGCGCCAGTTGGTGGTGGTCGCCGGCCAGCACCAGTTGATCGCCCCGCAATACTGCGATCCAGGCTGCGGGCTCCAGCGCCTGCCCGGCCTCATCCATGAACACACGATGAAACCTTCTTTTGCCGAGCGTATAATGCGCCGCGCCCACCAGCGTTGCGGTGATCACCTGCGCTTTATCGAGCAGGTCGGTTGCAATATGGTTCTCGGTTTGCTGCACTTCTTTCATGAGTTTGGCGGCCTCGTCGAAAAGCGCTTTGCGCTGGTCTCTTTCCGCCTTACCAAAATTCCTTTTATAGCGTTGGGCAAGGTTGCGGTATTCGGCCGCCTGCTTCCTGTACTGGCGTACCTGTTTCATTTGCGGATGTGCCGCCATCTGGCGATCGAGGGTAAGCGCCAGCTGTTTTTCCGCTACGCGCGCGGGATTGCCAATGCGCACTACTTTGAGTCCCGCCGCGGCTAATTTTTCACTGAGCAGGTCCACCGCGGCGTTGCTGGGCGCCACTGCTAATACCTGTCCCTCTGTTGCAGATATTTTGATGGCCTGCACCAGGGTGGTGGTTTTGCCCGTGCCCGGCGGACCGTGCAGCACGATGATGTCCTGCATATCGCGTATGGCCGCCACGGCCCTGCATTGCGCAGCATTTAGTGCGGGAATATCCGGGGCCTTTGTTTCCGGCAGGGGACGGGGAGCTTCCTGCCCCGTGAGTATGCGCAGCAGCCGGCCGCTTTCTTTTTGGTCTATTCGTTTGGCCGCTTCTTCCAAGGCCTTTTCCATTTCCTCGTAACTGTTCTCGTCAAAAAGCAGGTCGAGTCCCAGTTTTCCCCGCCGGGTCCAGTCGGGCAGCTCGTCAACGGTGAGGGATAGCCGAAGTTGGTTTCCGCTGAGCCAGGTGATGGAACCTTCCATCCTGTCTTCCGTGGCATCGTGCTGGGAGAAGAGCGCGGCTTTCATGCCGGCGCGAAAAAGGTGCGGTAATTCCAGGTGGGTGGTCCTTTCCACTTCGATGCTGAGATAATCGCCGCGTCCCGGTTCAACGGAGCGAATGGCAATAGGGTACCAGGTGCTGCCGTTGGCCCTGCGTTCTGCTGCCGTGCTTTCCCGCGTGAGCTGCAGCCAACTCTGGCGGTCGGCTGCTTTCTCCAGGGCCAGCGCTTTGCGGAGACGATCGAAATATTCCATCCGGTAAAAATAATGGCAATTGCCGCTTGCCGCTTCACCCGGCCGGAAACGGAAATGAACTACCTTGCTGCCCATGGATTTTTTGGAGGTAAAGGAGGTTTCAGCGAGCCACCGGCAAAGGCAGGTGCTTGCTGATATTAGCTTTAGTCAACATTCTTTTCAGCGCATAGCCATTGCCGGTGAAACAGGCTCCGGGAAGACCAGCCTGCTGCGGGTGATCGGCGGACTCATGACGGCCGACAGGGGTGCGGTATACTTTGAAGGGAAACGTGTTGCAGGCCCACTCGAGCGCCTGGTTCCGGGGCATCCGCGTATTGCGGTGCTGTCGCAGCATTTTGAACTGCGCAACAATTACCGGGTGGAAGAAATACTGGAATATGCCAGTCGCGTGGATGCGGCGATGTACACAAAAGTGCTGGAGACCTGCCGGGTTTCCTCGTTGTTGCAACGAAAAACAGACCAGCTTTCCGGCGGCGAGCGGCAACGCATTGCACTGGCGCGGTTGCTGGTGGGTGGTCCCTCCCTCTTGCTGCTCGACGAGCCTTTTTCCAACCTCGACGGCTTTCACCGCGACCAGCTCCGCAAGGTATTGGACGAACTCGAAAAAGAAATTGGTATCACCTGCCTGCTGGTATCGCACGAGCCGGCCGACAGTTTATCGTGGGCCGAAAAAATACTGGTGCTGGAAAAAGGGCAGATCATACAGGAAGGCATACCCGAAGAGATATATGAAAGGCCGTCGGATCGGTATGTAGCAAGGCTTTTCGGGAAATACAACCTGTTGCCGGCGGAGGGCGGGAGGCTGCGTTTTGTGCGGCCCGAAAGGATGGCGCCGGCCACTTTGGCGGCCCCAGGCACTCCGGCCACCCCCGGCACACTAACGGCAAGGCTTATCCGCAGCACCTATTACGGGGCTTACAGCGAATGGGAAATGGCATCGGCTGCGGGTAGCCTGCTGGTGCACAGTTCCCTGCCCGCGCCGGGCCCCGGCGAAGAAATTGCCCTGTCTGTCCATCCCCACTCGCCCCTGCATCTGGTTGATCCGGATTTCTGATGTATTTTCACCCAATAGCTTGACCAAATGAAAAAGACCATCTTCCTGGGTTGCCTGCTATTTGCAGCACTGACCCTCTCCGCTCAATTGCGCCTTCCCCATATTTTCGGCGAAGGCATGGTGCTGCAACGTGATATGCCCCTCCGCATCTGGGGATGGGCAGGTAAGAACGAAAAGATCACCATTCATTTCCACCAGCAGCAGAAAACCGTAAAAGCGGGTAAGGATGGCCGTTGGGCGGTACAGCTCGACCCCGAAACGGCCGGCGGTCCCTATGTGCTGGAACTGAACGGAAAGACCAACATTAAGCTCGGTAATATACTGGTAGGCGATGTATGGCTCTGCAGCGGGCAGTCCAATATGGAATGGAACGTGCGCAGCTCCAGCGATGCCGCCAACGTAATCGCGCAATCGGCCAACGACAATATCCGTCATTTCACGGTACAGAAGGCGGTGGCGGCGAGCCCGGAGGACGATGTGGCGCCGGCTTCCTGGCTGCCTGCGGATCCCGCCAATACGGGCGACTTCACCGCAGTGGGTTATTTCTTTGCCCGCGAACTGCAGGCGGCGCTGAAAATCCCCATCGGGCTCATCCACAGTTCCTGGGGCGGTACGGATATCGAAACCTGGATCAGCCGCGAAGGGCTTGCAGGCAGCGCGGAATTCAGCGATCTGATGGGAAGCCTGCCCCGGCTCAACCTCGATTCGATGCAGGCCCAGCGGAAAGCAGCGCTGGATAAACTCGTGAACAGCGTACAGGGCGGCCTTCCGCAGGAAACCGATGCCTCCGTTCTCGCCGCTCCGGCCACCGATATTTCCAGATGGCCCCGTATGGAAGTGCCGGGCGTATGGGAAGGACAGCAACTGAAACAGTTGGACGGCGTGGTATGGTTCCGCCGTACGGTGCGCCTCAGTAGGGAGCAGGCGGCGGGCGCGCAGTCCATCGAACTGGGCACCATCGACGACAACGACATCACTTATATCAACGGGCAAAAGATCGGCAGCACCAATATGTACAATATTGCCCGTTCTTATCGCATTCCTGCAGGCCTGCTGAAAGAAGGTGAAAACACCATCGTCGTGCGCATAGACGATACCGGCGGCGGTGGCGGCTTTTACGGCGATGCGGATGCGCTGAAAATCACCGGCGGCCAGTGGTCGGTTCCGCTGGCAGGCACCTGGTCTTTCCTGGTGGAAAAAGTCTCCACCGGCAGCACTTCGGTTGGCCCTAACAGTTATCCATCGTTGCTGTATAACGGTATGATACACCCGCTGATCCCTTTTGGTATCAAAGGCGCCATTTGGTACCAGGGTGAAAACAATGCCGGCCGCGCTGCGCAATATGCCACGGCTTTTCCGCTTATGATCAGCGACTGGCGCAGGCTGTGGAAGGAAGGCGATTTTCCTTTCTATTTTGTACAACTGGCCAGCTTTATTGCCGGCGACGGCGACAGCCGCAAAGGCAGTGCCTGGGCCGAATTGCGGGAGGCGCAGACCTCCACGCTTTCGCTTCCCCATACAGGCATGGCCGTTACCACCGACATTGGCGAGCGCAACGACATTCACCCCAAAAACAAACTCGACGTGGGCAGGCGTCTTGCTGCTGCCGCCTTGCAGAAAACCTATGGCCAGAACAGGGTAGCCGGCGGACCCGTATATGCTTCCATGGAAAAACGCGGCAACCAGTTGCTGCTGCAGTTTAACAATACTGGCAGCGGGCTGCATACGCCCGATCAATATGGTTACCTCCGTGGTTTTGAAATAGCGGGAGAGGACCAGCAGTTTTATTATGCCAAAGCCTGGATAGAAAATGGAAAAGTGGTGCTGATGAGCGATAAAGTGCAGCAACCTGTTGCGGTGCGTTACGCCTGGGCCGATGATGCGGGGGAAGCCAATTTGTACAATGCGGAAGGATTTCCGGCCCTGCCTTTCCGTACCGACAAATGGAAGGGCATCACTACCGCGAACAAATACCAGGTACCATAAAAAAAATGCCCCAAAATGGGGCACTCTGTAGGGTAGGGTAGGGATCAAAATAGGACCATTTCCAGTAACAACCAACCGTCTTGTTGTTGTCTTGGTATTACAAAGATGCAAAGCCCTGGTGCAGGGAAAGAATCCTTTCTGTCAATGCACAAAAAGCTTCGGTAACTGGATGAATTGGCCCGATAAGCTGATTCCTGTCCTTCCCGTTTTTGACGACTCAGGCCGGCAGGGAGGAGGCGAGCTCAAGTTTGAGCCCGGTTTCTTCAAAGCTGCAGGAAGAAATGGAGAATATGCGGAGGAATTCCGACAACTGGGGCAGTTTTTGAAGGTTCAGCGAAAGTTGTTTATTGTCTTCCAGCCATTCCAGTGCAGGGAATTTGGCGAGCTCCTGCCGGATGGTGTTGCGCATGCCGCCGATCATCATGTTTACGATGGCCGAGGTTTTATAATCGAGCAATAGCCCGTGCGGCCACACTTCTGCCATGCTGACCGTTACCGATGCCATAAAATTCAACTCCACGCTGTGGTTGCCTGCATATTTGATGCCGACAGATTTCTTCAGATATTCCCGGGCAAATATTCCTATTTCGTGGTAAGGCATTTCGATTTTCATGTGTCAAAAGTAGAAAATTTCTGCGCGCAATAGGGGTATCTGTTTCCCTGGTTGTCGGATGGATAACCAAAGGAAATATTCCATGTTAAAATGTGTAAAACTACTGGCCTTCTGCGGCCTGTTCGTTTCCGGCGCCCGTGCGCAGGAAAGTGAAACGATTTTTGGCAGCAATGCATTGAAGAATTCGGGTGGCTATGCTGCGATCAGTAATAAGTTCACGACCATCAACGGCGATTTTGCCAATATGCCGGAGCTCTATGGCGGCTGGTTTGTGAACCACCGTTTTTTGATTGGCATTGAAATGGCGGCCACTACCAATCGCATTCCGGTGCCTCCTGCGAACCAGACCATCCACAGTTCCAATACCAGCTACCAGTATGGCCAGTTTGGGCTGATGACAGAATACAGCATCGCTTCCCGCAAAAGATTGCACGTGAATCTGAACCTGGTTACCGGTTCGGGATTTATCCTCCAATATGAACGCGATCCCTACGACTGGCATTACGAAGATTACGAGCACGACGCGCATTTCTTTTTTGTGATGGAACCAGGCATTCAAATCGAAGCCAACCTGTTCAAATGGATGCGGTTTAGTCCCGGCATTTCTTATCGTCGTGTTTTTGGCAGCCAGGCCCGCGGGCTGGGCGACGACGACCTCAGCGGATTGAGCGGCAACCTGACCCTGAAATTTGGCCGGTTTTAAGAGGGTGTTCTGCGAAGCATGCTTCTAAGGGCCATTTTTTATGGAGCCGGCTTTATCCCTGCTGTCGTTAAAACGCACAGACACTGTATCAAAAGCGGACGATCCATATAGGGGCCGATTGCGCAAGTTCTTGTATTTCAGCCCGCACGCAGGCTGGCACGCCTTCTGTGATTCAAGTAGAAATCATTTTTCATGAAATCTCTTCTGACCTCCTGCTTCGCCATACTACTCCTGTTGCCGGCAACTGCACAGGACAAGGATCGTCGTCCTTACCAGGTAAAAAACCTGGCCGGGGAGAATATCCAGTTTGCACACCTCGAAACTTCGGGTGGCAACCTCAGCGTAACCGGCACCGATGCCGACCAGCGCCTGGAAGTATATGTGTGGCCAGCCAACGGGCGCAATAAGAATATATCAGATGCTGAAATAAAGGAGCGGCTGGAGCGTGATTTTAACCTGACCATTACCGTTAGTAACGGAAAACTGGAAGCCATCGCAAAACCGAAACGGAATATCCGGAACTGGAATGAAACGGTGAGTATTTCTTTTAAGCTCTATGCTCCCCGCCAGGTATCGACCGACCTTACCACCAGCGGTGGCAATATCAGTCTCGATGGTATCCGGGGCGGTAAGCAGGACCTGGAAACCAGTGGCGGTAACCTCTCGCTTAATGGGGTCAGCTCCAATATCAAGGGCGTGACCAGCGGTGGTAATATTTCTGTAACAGACTGTGAGAACGAGATCCGCCTCTCTACTTCCGGCGGCAATATTTCTGCGGACAAAAGCAAGGGCACGCTGAAACTGACCACCTCCGGCGGCAACCTGCAACTCACCAACCTGGATGGTAAAATCGATGCTGTTACCAGCGGCGGAAACGTAAAGGCCGACCAGATCATGGGTGAGCTGATCACTTCCACCTCCGGCGGCAACCTGCGGCTGGGCAACCTCCGCTGCAGTGTACAGGCTTCTACCAGCGGCGGTCATATTGCAGTATCTGTAACCGAACTGGGTAAATACGTGAAGCTGGGAAATTCCGGCGGCGATATCGACCTGGAGCTGCCTGCCGGCAAGGGGCTCGATCTGCAACTGCAGGCAGAAAAAATCAGCACGCCCACGCTGCAGAATTTCCAGGGCTCGGTAGACGAACATTCCATTCGCGGCAAAGTGAACGGCGGCGGCACGCCGGTTGAATTGCATACTTCCAGCGGAAGGATCCGGTTTACCATGAAGTGATGCAGCGGAGCGCGCAAGCGCAACCGTTTGTGTGCTGAAAAAATGAGCGCAATTAAAATTAATGCGCTAAATTAAGCACGCATATGAAAAAACTCTCTGTTATCCTGGCCGCAAGCCTGCTGGTGCTTGCCTGCCACGCGCAAAAAAAAGTTTCTCTCTTTAATGGCAAGGACCTGAGTGGCTGGACCATCCACGGTACGGAAAAATGGTACGTGGACAAAGGCGAACTGGTTTGCGAAAGTGGCCCCGACAAGCAATATGGCTATCTCAGCACCGACAAAAATTACAAGAACTTCATTCTCACCCTGCAGTTCAAACTGGAAGCCAATGGCAACAGCGGCGTATTCATCCGCAGTAGTATTGATGGCACCAAAATATCAGGATGGCAGGTAGAAGTGGCGCCGCCCGACAACCATACCGGCGGCATTTACGAATCTTACGGAAGGGGCTGGCTGATACAGCCCAAACCCGAGGATGAAAAGATCCTCAAGGCCGACGACTGGAATACCATGAAAATTGAAGTGCGGGGCGATGAAGTGACGTCCTGGCTCAATGGTCACCAGATGGTTCATTTGAAAGATGAAAAAGTGGGCGCCGGCGACGGCTTTATCGCCCTGCAGATCCATGATGGCGGTGGCATCAAAGTGCGTTGGAAAAACATCCGGATCCAGGACCTCGGCGCCGGAAAATAACCCTGTTCGTTCATTGCTAATTCCAATATAAAAATGCATCAGAAAAAAGAATCTTCCCGCCGCAGGTTCCTGCGGCACCTTGCAACAGGCACAGCCGCGGCCGCAGTAGGCTCCAATGTTTTTGCGGCATCCGAAGAAAAGCATGTTTTTCATGAAACCCTTTTCCGGAAAAAGTTTTCTCCCAATGACAACATCAATATTGCGCTTATTGGTGCCGGTGGCATGGGCGTTCAGGACACCATTACGGCACTGGGTGTACCGGGCGCCAAACTGGTGGCAGCCTGCGATTTGTACGATGGAAGGTTGAAAGACGCCAAAGCGAAATGGGGCAATGATCTCTTCACCACGCGCAGCTATAAAGAAATACTGAACCGCAAGGACATCGATGCCGTGATCGTTGCCACGCCCGACCACTGGCACCAGCAGATATCCATCGATGCCATGAAGGCGGGCAAACACGTGTACTGCGAAAAGCCCATGGTGCACAGCATTACAGAAGGCCCGGCCGTGATACAGGCGCAGAAACAAACCGGCAAAGTGTTCCAGGTGGGCAGCCAGGGCGTATCTTCCCTGGGCAATGAAAAAGCAAAGGAACTTCTGAAAGACGGCGCCATCGGTACCATCAACTATGCGGAAGGTTTCTGGGCCCGGCATTCTCCCACAGGAGCATGGCAGTATCCCATTCCCGCCGATGCATCGCCTGCTACGGTGGACTGGGACACGTTCGTAAGTAATACCAACAAGCGGTCATTCGATGCGACGCGATTTTTCCGCTGGCGCAATTATGTCGACTATGGCACCGGCATGTCGGGGGATCTTTTTGTACACTTATTCAGCAGCCTGCATTTCATCACCAACTCGTATGGCCCGGAAAAAATTTACGCGGCCGGCGGACTGCGTTACTGGAAGGATGGAAGGGAAGTGCCCGATGTGCTGATCGGCACATTCGATTATCCGCAATCGGCCGCGCATGCGCCTTTTAATCTTTCTCTCCGCTGCAATTTTGTGGATGGCACCAGCGGCACTACCTACCTGCGCCTCGTGGGAAGCGAAGGCGCGATGGACGTTACCTGGGACAGCGTAACGGTCCGCCGCAACAAGACCATGGCTTCTGACGATCCTTTTTATATTGAACAACTGAGAAAGGCCGGCAAGCCTGTTTCTGACAGGAAGCGCATAGTAGGTCCCGAAGAATATACATTCGCAGCAGAAAAGGGATACCTGGGTGGCCCGCACGATCATTTCGTGAATTTCTTCACGGCTATTCGTACAGGCGGCACCGTTATGGAAGACGCTACTTTCGGGTATCGCGCTGCGGCGCCCGCGCTGCTTTGCAACGACAGCTATAACCAGGATACGGCCATCCGCTGGAACCCTGAAAAACTTACCCTGATAAAAAAATAACCGGCTATTTGAATCACGTGAAAAATTGATGTATGAAACAGCTTTTTATGTGGGGCAGTTTTTTGGCTGCCTCGGCGATGATGGGTTGTAACAGCGGCCCCGAACAAAAAAACACGGAAACGGATGATGCGGCTAAAGTGACTGATACAACTACTGCAGCCGCTGATACGCTTTTTGATGGCAAGAGCCTTGCAGGCTGGCACGGCTTTAATAAAACAGGACCGGTGACCAACTGGACCATTGAAGAAGGCGCCCTGGTTTGCCTCGGCGCTGCCAAAGGTGATTCGGGCGGCGATATTGTGAGCGATAAGGAATACGGCAATTTTGAGCTGAGCTGGGACTGGAAAATTTCCCCCGGCGGCAACAGCGGTGTAATGTACCATGTAGTGGAAGACGCTAAATACCATGCACCTTATGAAACGGGTCCCGAATACCAGTTGATCGACGATGCCGGTTGGCCGGAAAAACTGGAAGAATGGCAGAAGACGGGCGCCGACTATGCTATGAACCTGGTGAACGATAAGAAAAAACTGAATCCCACCGGTGAGTGGAACAGCAGCAAGATCGTTTTCAACAACGGCCATGTGGAGCACTGGTTGAATGGAGAGAAAATTGTTGAGTTCACTGCCTGGGACGAAAAGTGGAACAAGGAAAAGAAAGAAGGCAAATGGAAAGATTTCCCGGATTATGGCGTGGCGAAGAGCGGCCGCATTGCTTTGCAGGATCACGGGCACAAAGCTTATTTTAAGAATATCGTGATCAGGCCTTTATAAAGCCTATTACATGAAACGTGTTATCATATCAGGCGCGGGTGGTGGTTTGGGAAAGATCACCACCCGTTATTTCCTGGAGAAGGGCTATGCGGTGACGGCCATTCTTTCGGGAATGGATAAGCTGGACCAGCTTCCCGATGCGCCGGCGCTGGAAAAACTGGGACTTGATTTGTTGGATGAAGCTTCGGTAGCGGCTTTTGTGGAAGATCAGTTCGCGCGACACGAAAAAATCGACGGCGTATTGATGCTGGCCGGCGGATTTGCAGCGGGCGACCTCGCAGCCACAGATGGCCCTGCAGTACAACAACAGATCGACCTGAATTTCATGACGGCCTATCATCTGGCGCGCCCGGCTTTCCTGCACATGAAAAAACAGGGCGGTGGGCGATTGGTTTTTATCGGCGCAAGACCGGCCATAACTGCAACAGCCGGAAAACACATGATGGCTTATTCCCTTGCCAAGTCGCTGCTCTTCCGATTGGCAGAAAACCTGAATGCCGATGCCGCAGGCACCAGCCTTACCGCCACGGTGCTGGCGCCGAGCACTATCGATACCCCTGCGAACCGCGTGGCCATGCCCGATGCCGATCCTGCCAAATGGGTGAGCCCCGAGCACCTGGCTTCCATCATGGAATGGCTTTTCTCCGCACCCGCCGGTAACCTGCGGGAAACGGTGCTGAAAGTATACAACCGATCCTGAATGACACAGCTTAGGGCCTCACGTTCAGCCTCGCCTCGCGACGGATATCGCGCGAAGAAGAACCCAGCATAATGCGAAAATCGCCCGGTTCCACCACCCATTTCATTTCCCTGTTCAGCATTTGCAACTGTTTGGGTGTGATCGTAAAACGGACGGCGCGCTTTTCTCCCGGCGCCAGCGCTATCTTCTGAAATCCTTTCAGGGACATAACGGGTTGGGTAACCGAAGAAAAAAGATCAGTGATGTACAATTGCATCACTTCCTCACCTGCACGCTCACCCGCATTTTTGATCTCCAGCTCTATATAACAGGAATCAGTAGCCGATATGGAAGAGGCCGACAGCTTTGCCGGCCCGTATTCAAATCGGGTATAGGAAAGGCCATAGCCAAAGGGAAAGAGCGGCAACCCGGAAAGATTGTGGTAGTCGTCGCCCCTGCCTGTTGGATGGTGGTTGTACACCAGGGGCAGTTGCGACTCGTGCACCGGGAAGGTGATGGGTAATTTGCCCGAAGGATTTTTGTCGCCGAACAACACGGCGGCCACCGCTTTTCCACCAGCCTCACCGGGGTACCAGCAATGCAGCACTGACCGCACGCCGGCGAGCCAGGACTGCATCGTTATGGCGCTGCCGCCGGTGAGCAGCACCACCACCGGTTTCCCCGTGGCGGCCACGGCTTTAATCAATGCCTCCTGCCTGCCGGGAAGCGATAAATAAGCACGGTCCTGGAACTCACCCTCATGGATACCCGCTGCTATCACCACCACATCAGACTTTTTCGCCAGCGCAACGGCGCTGTCGATCGACTGTTTCCACCTGCTGGTTTCATCCGTACCCCACACCAGCCGGATACGGGCATTGCCCACGGGTTCGTAAAACTCAACTCTTATCCTGTAGGTCTTACCTTTTTCAAAATGGTAGGGCGCCAAAGTGGCGGAGAACGACTGCTTGGCCCAGCGGTCCACATGCAGCTTGTCGTTTATGTATAACCGGTAGCCATCATTGCCTTCCAGCCCGATAGAAATATTTCCCGTGCGCGGAGCAGTAAGGTTGCTCTCCCAGCGAATGGAATAAAAATCGGAGCTCAGTTCCGGCAGGGGGCGGGAGAGGGTCCAGGAAAAATCCAGTACGACATCCCTTTTCTCACCAACCGGTTTTCCCTCCAGATTGATATTATTGTAAACGCTGGCTGCCAGTCCGGGTTTGCCCTGCCACTGCAGGTAAGTTGCCGGGATGGTTTGCCATTCCTTATCAAACACACCGGCGCCGTGTACATAGTCCACCTGCATGCCGCGGGCCCTTTCCCGGATACCCTCCAGGATGGAAACCTTAGCGTTGCCGGTACCGCTGTATCCGCCCAAACGCGCTGCTACGGCTTCTTCTCCAATCACCGCGATCTTTTTCACGGCGCTGCCCAGCGGCAATGTATTTGCTTCGTTTTTCAGCAAGACAAAGGAGGCAGCGGCGGCTTCTTCGGCCAGTTTTTTATGCGGCAATTCTTTGATGAGGCGCTGGATATCTGCTTCCTCCACATAAGGATGTTCAAAAAGACCCAGCTCAAATTTGGCGGTGAGCACACGCGATACGGCATCGTCTATGCGTTGCTGTGGTATCCGCTTGTCGAGGAAGGGTGGTATGAAAAGTTTGTAGTGTGCATAGTCGGTCTGGAAGATCACGTCCAGCCCGTTGGCGACGGCGTGTTCACCTGCTTCGGCATAGTCCTGTGCTGTGCGGTGCAGCACCAGTTCGCCTCCCACGGCATTGGCATCTGAGATCACAAAACCCGAAAAGCCCCATTGCTTTTTCAGCTTGTCTAGCAGCAGCCAGTTGTTAGAGGAGCTGGCAGTGCCGTTCACCGAATTATAAGCGGTCATGAGTGACCGTGAGCCGCCCCGTTCAATGCAGGCTTTAAAAGGTGGGAAATACATTTCTTCCAGCCAGCGCTCGTTCCAGTTGATGGGATAGGAATCGCGGCCGCCATCGCCCACATTGGCCACAAAATGTTTGGGCGTGGTGATGATACCTCTTTTCTCAAAGGCGCTGACGAAAGCCACCCCCATTTCACTGCTGAGAAAAGGATCTTCTCCGTAGGTTTCTTCGGTTCTGCCCCAGCGCACATCGCTGGCGATATTAACCACCGGCGTAAGCACATCGCGGATGCCGCGGGCCTTGGTTTCAACGGCGATGGCGCCTGCCACCCGGTGCATCAGCACTGTGTCCCAGGTGGCAGCCAGCGCAATGGCCTGGGGAAAAGAAGTGGCGCCCTCCCGCACCAGCCCGTGCAGGGCCTCGTCGAATGCAATGATGGGAATGCCAAGGCGGGTCTGCTCTACAAAGTATCGTTGGATCCGGTTGATCTTGCGCAGCAGCACCAGCCCGTTTTCACGTGTATTGTAGGAGAGCAGTTGCCCACCCGCGTCGCCTTTGGCCGAAGCGCTCACCTGCAAACCGAATATGCCATTTCTGTAAGCGTTGGGAGCAACATTGTCAAGATCGCCGGGGATCATAAAAAGCTGCCAGAATTTTTCTTCCGGCGTCATGCGGGCCAGCAGGTCCTTCACTCTTTCAGGAATGGGAAGACCGGCATTCTTATAAGGCGGCTGTCCCTGGCCAAAGGATAAAATGGAGGAGAATAATAAGAGGATCAAAGAAGAGAGGCGCTTCACCAGTTGTTATTTTAGTCCCTGTAAAACTACATGCCCGCTGTTATGTTCACTACCTTAAAAAGCGCCATTAGGTTCCTCAATTTTGCTTTTTGGGGCCTGCTTTTTTGTTATGGGCCCGGGGCCAGCGGCCAAACCGTACGCAGTACCTATTCCACGGATGCCGGCCTGCAGCGGCTGAGCACATTGAGGGGCTATGTGTATCACCCCGATACGAGCTGGTTGTATTCCCATCATCCCTACCTGGTATTTTTCAAGGGATGGTTTTACGCTTCCTGGAGCAATGGATACAAAGATGAAGACCAGCCGGGCCAACGCGTGGCGCTCGCACGGTCGCGCAATGGGCTGGACTGGCAAAAACCAACGGTGCTGGCTGAACCTGGCCTGTACCGCAACGATACCCTCAATGTGTTGACAGCCGCGGGTTTCCTGGTGCAGGGCGATAGCCTCCTGGCTTATTATGGTGAATATTCCCCCCACCGCACCCATACCCGGCTCTGGGTCAGGAGTAGCCGCGACGGCATCCACTGGTCCGAAGCCGTTGATTTACAAACACCCGTTAATCCCAACCTGGGACCGCAGCGGCTTTCTTCCGGCCGCCTGCTGATCTGCGGCAATTTTTGCTTTCCCTACAGCGAAAGCGGGAATGGCCTTGGCCCCTGGATAAATACAAGCTGGTACGATGCCGCCGCTTATAAGGAAGACAACCCGGCTACCTTTTATGCACCGGCTGAAGCCCAGGGCCTTCCGCCCCTTTGTGAGGGCGCTTTTTTTGAAACGCCCGACCGCGTGGTGCACATGCTGCTGCGCGTTACCGGCAAGGGCTGGAAGGGAAGACTGTGGATGACCGAAAGCCACGACCAGGGCAGCACCTGGAGCCGCCCGCAGGAACAGCCCTTCCCCGATAACGACAGCAAATTTCATTTCGGTCAATTGCCCGGATATGGTTATTATTATATGGGCATTCCCGATACCCTGCACCACTATGAAAGAAATCCGCTGGTGCTTTCGCTTTCCGGTGATGGCCGTTTGTTCGACAGGCATTTTGTGGTGGCCGAACAACCCTATGAACTCAAAAAAGAAGGCCTCTGGAAAGGCGGGCATTACGGTTATCCCTACACGATGATTCACAAAGATGCCCTGTATGTAATTGTATCGCGTAAAAAAGAAGCCATCGAAGTGATAAAGATCCCGCTCGCACAATTGAAGGGGAAAAAGAACTCGAACCTGAAAAAGAACTGATATGATCAAAAAATTATTGCCGGCCTTATGGGGCAGCCTGGCTGCGTTTTCTTCCTTCTCGCAGGAACACAATATGTCGAAAGACTATGTAAAACCCGACGACCCACAGGTGGTGCAGAAGCTGGAACAGTGGCAGGACCTCAAGTTTGGGCTCTTCATGCACTGGGGTACGTACAGCCAGTGGGGCATCGTGGAAAGCTGGAGCATTTGTCCCGAGGACGAGGGCTGGACCCAGCGCCGTGGCCCGCATTCCGCGAACTATTTCGATTACGTGAAAGCCTATGAAAACCTGCAGACCAGCTTTAACCCCACGGCCTTCAATCCCGAAAAATGGGCCGCTGCCGCCAAAGACGCAGGCATGAAATACGTGGTGTTCACCACCAAGCACCACGATGGGTTCTGCATGTTCGATACAAAGGAAACCGATTACAAAATCACTTCCGCGAAAACACCTTTCAGCACGAATCCACGTAGCAACCTGGCTAAAAATATCTTTGATACCTTCCGGAAAGACGGCTTTATGATTGGGGCTTATTTTTCCAAACCCGACTGGCATTCCACCGATTACTGGTGGCCTTATTTTCCACCGAAGGACCGCAACGTGAATTATGATCCTGCCAAATATCCTGAACGCTGGACCGCTTTTAAGGACTATACAAAAAGACAGATCCTGGAACTGATGAGTGGCTATGGAAAAATGGACATACTCTGGCTCGATGGCGGCTGGGTGCGACCCAAAGTGAGCATTGACCCCGCCGTGGACTGGCAGCGCACCATTCCCTACGACCAGGACATCGATATGGCTTCCATCGCGGCCGAATCGCGCAAACTGCAGCCGGGCCTCCTGGTGGTGGATCGCACGGTTGGCGGCCCCTACGAAAATTATGTAACGCCGGAACAGACCATTCCTTCCAAACCGCTGGACCATCCCTGGGAAAGCTGCATCACCATGGGCAATTCCTGGAGCTATGTTCCCAACGATGAGTACAAGCCAACGAATAAGCTGATCCATATGCTGGTGCGCATTGTATCGCGCGGAGGCAGCCTCTTGCTGAATATCGGGCCTTCCCCGGAGGGCGATTTTGCAGCGCCTGCCTACGAGCGGCTGAAAGAGATCGGCGCCTGGATGAAAGTGCACGGCGAAGCGATCTATGGCACCATTCCCATGGCGCCTTACGAAACGGACAATATCGTGTACCTGCAATCGAAGGACAGGCAAACAGCCTATCTGCATGTATTGAGCAATGAAACGGAAGATGCCGTGGTATTGCCCGAAATGCTTTCGCTGGATGGACTGGATTGGAAGAAAGGAGACAAGATCGTTTGTCTCGATGCACCGAAAGTGAAGCTCAAGCCAGTGGTAAAGGATGGGAAAGCAAGTGTTGCCATTCCGGCAGGGTTACGGAAGCCCGGTAACGGTTATGCCTATGCGGTAACCTTTAAAGTTGTTCGTTCAAAAAGCGGCAGATGAATGCAGCTGCTTCTTTCCATTTCTTGCGGGCTCCCGGGCCGGCAAAGAGCGGGTTGAAATGACGGTGCAGTTCATGGCCGCGGCCGGAAAAAGCCTGGTAACGGTTAGGGATACCCAGTTTTTCTGCCTGGCGGTGGATCACATAACTGCCATAGATGCCGGTGGCGCCGGCGCCCGGCGGAACCACCCTGTCCCTTTCTCCAAAAACACTGACAATGGGTACACGCGCGTGAGAAAGCCAACTGCTGTCGTAAACAGCGCCCCAGCAATTGGCAATGCCCCGTATATAACTGCTTCGGGTACCCGAAGAATCGGCGTACACGTACTGGAGGGCCACCATGGCGCCGGCGGAATTTCCTGCAAGAAAAATGCGGTTGGTATCGATCCGGAGCTCGGCCGCATGGTCTTTAAAATAGCGGATGGCCTTATCAAGATCTTCCACGGCGTTGAAGCAGGCTTTTTTCAGGTCCTCGGGGTTACGGAGCGGGCGGCCTTTGCCCTTCCGGTAATTGATGGAAGCGGTAAGAAAACCATTGTGCGCATAGGCCCTGGAGAAATAGGGCGTACTGGCGCTGCCCTTGCCACCGATCTTGAAACCGCCTCCGTGCATATTGATCACCAGCGGCCGAAGGGCGCGCTGGTCGCCTTTGCCGGAATAGAGATCAAAGTGGTAGAACCTGGCTTTTCCTTCACCCCGCACAGGAATATGGTAAGAGCCATTTTTCTGCACTTCGATCTTTTCAAAGCTGGTTTGCGCATATGCGCCGGCGCTCGCCAGGAGGGTCAAACAGGCGCCGTAGAAAAGGACCGCCCTTATTTTTAACATATCTTCAATGTTACAAAAATGATTCATCATACACTGGAAATAAAAAACTGCATGAAAAGACTGACCGGATTGTTGTTTGTACTGACCCTGGCGCATGCTGGCATGGCCCAGTCCTTTAAGCCGGAGAAACTGGCGGTGGAATGGCAGCTTGCAACCAATGCCTACGAAGGCGGATTTAAGGCACTGAACCAGCTCACGCTAACGAATACCGACAAACGCAGTTTACCGGCCAGTGGATGGGTCATTTATTTTTCCTCCGCCCGCGAACTGCTGGCGGCCCCAGCCATGGGCGGGCTCAGTTGCACGCATGTGAACGGCGATATCTACAGGATCGAGCCAGTAGCAGGATTCCAGGGAATAACGCCGGGTAAATCTGTCACTACCAGCTATGTGAGCAATGGTAATAGTTTCAACCGTTCCGGTGCCCCATCGGGCATGTACCTGGTGTGGAATGACAGGCCCGAAAAAGGTTGGCCCCTGGCGCCCCTGCAATACGGCCCCTTCCTCGACAGCACCCAGCATTATAAAACGCCCGCCGATATTTATGCGGCCAATGCCGTTTACCGTGAGCCGGCTGCGGCCGACCTGCCGCCCGTATTTCCGACTCCCGCTGCCTATGCCTATAAGGAAGGCAGCTTTACGCTCGATGCAAAAACAGCCATACTTTCCGGAGCAGCTTTCCACAATGAGGCAGCGCTGCTGGCGGCCGAGCTCAAACAAATTACCGGGAAGGATCCCGTGATAGCCACCGCTTTTATACAAGCGACCCCGGCCATCAGCCTGGTGGAAGAAGCGATGGAGCCGGAAGCCTATCGCCTCGAGGTGCAACCGGGTCAGGTAACCATCGCAGCAGGGTCGCGCAGCGGCATTTTTTACGGTATCCAGTCGCTGCTTACGATGATTCCCGGCGAAGCCTGGTCGAAACCACAGCCCGCTGTGCAACTGCCTGCCGTAAGCATAAAGGACAAGCCCCGCTTTGGGCTCCGGGCGCTGATGGTGGACATTGGCCGCAATTTCCAGACAAAGGAAGAAATGAAACGCCTGCTCGACCTGATGGGCCTCTACAAACTCAATACCCTGCACCTGCATTTCAGCGAGGACGAGGGCTGGCGCATCGAAATACCCGGGCTGCCCGAACTAACGGAGATAGGTGCCCGCCGCGGCCATCCGCTCGATAGCAAGCACAATCTCCCGGCATCTTTCGGCGCAGGACCCGAGCCCGGCAAACTTCCTGCCAGCGGATACTACACCAGGGCCGAGTACATAGACATACTGCGCTATGCCACTGCGCGGCACATTGAAGTGATTCCAGAAATCGAAACGCCCGGCCATGCACGCGCTTCCATCAAAGCAATGGAGGCACGCTATGAGAAATATAAAAATGCCGGCAATATGGAAGAGGCGGAGCGCTACCGCCTGGCCGATCCGGATGACCGGTCCGTCTACAGCACGGCGCAGGCCTGGACCGACAACGTGATCTGCGTAGCCCGTCCGTCTGCCTATGCCTTCATGGAAAAAGTAATTGATGAATTGATAGCGATGTACAGCGAAGCCGGGGCGCTGCTGACCACCATTCACATGGGCGGCGACGAAGTGCCCGATGGCGCCTGGGAGCAGTCGCCCCTCTGCAAAGCGTTGCTGGAGAAGGATTCCACGCTGGGGGAGATCAACGATCTCTGGTACTATTATTTTGATAAAGTGGCCGAAATACTGCGCAAACGCAACCTCATCCTTTCCGGTTGGGAAGAAGTGGGTATGCGCAAAACCAAATTGGCCGGTTCAAAAAAACTGATCGTGAATCCGCGGCTGGCGAATGAAGGCTTTCGACTTCACGTTTGGAACAATATGGTGGGCTGGGGCAATGAGGATCTTCCTTACCGGCTCGCCAATGCGGGGTACAAAGTGGTGCTTTCTCCCGTAAGCAACAATTACTTCGACATGTCTTATTACAAACACCCTGATGAGCCGGGCTTTTACTGGGGCGGGTTTACGGACCTGGACAAACCTTTTTACTTCATCCCTTACGACTATTTCAAAAACACCAAAGAAAATGCAGTGGGCGAGCCCGTGCAGCCTGGTGCATTTATTGGCAAAGACCTGTTGACCGATTTCGGGAAAACGAATATCCTTGGGCTGGAGGGACTGATCTGGTCGGAAACTCTGCGGAGCGCCGATAACCTCGAATACATGGTGTTGCCCAAATTACTGGGACTGGCAGAGCGGGCCTGGGCGCAGGACCCGGCCTGGGCGGCAGAGAAAGACAGCGCCACCATGCGCAGGGAATATGAAAAAGCATGGTCGGTATTTGCAACGGTAACGGGTAAGCGGGAATTGCCCCGCCTGTCGTCGTACCGCGGCGGCTTCAAATACCGCGTGCCGGCCCCGGGAGCGGTAATAGCTAACGGTCAGTTATATGCGAATATGCAGTTACCCGGATTTACCATCCGTTATACCACCAATGGTAAGGAGCCCGGCGCCGGCAGCCCCGTCTATACGGCACCTATAACCGAAAAAGGAGAGATCCGCCTGCGTGCCTTCGACGCTTCCGGCCGCGGAAGCCGCACGGTCAGCGTCAGGCAGGATTGATGCCGTCGGCCGTGGAGGCGGCTGAGCGGGTCACCATGTCGAAGTCGAACTGCATTTCATTCAGCCGGCGGTAGAGTCCGTCGGCATTCATGAGCTGCGCGTGCGTGCCCTGTTCCAGCACCATACCCTTATCAATTACAACGATCCGGTCGGCATTGCGGATGGTGGAAAGCCGGTGGGCGATCACGAAAGACGTGCGTCCTTTCATCAGGTTATCGAGTGCTTCCTGCACCAGTTGCTCGCTTTCGCTGTCGAGGGAAGAAGTGGCTTCGTCCAGGATCAGTATGGCAGGGTCTTTTAATATGGCGCGGGCAATGGCGATGCGTTGCCGCTGACCGCCACTCAGTTTGATGCCGCGTTCTCCCACAACGGTTTCATATCCTTCGGGGAAGCTCCCGATGAAATGGTGCGCATTGGCTTTGCGGGCGGCCGCTTCAATGGCTTCCTGGCTGGCATCGGGATTACCATAGCTGATGTTTTCCTTGATGGTGCCGCCAAAAAGAATGACTTCCTGCGGTACGAAGGCGAGCTGGTGCCGCAGTTCAGAAAGTGGGAAACTGCCGGCATCCCTTTCGTCGAAAAGGATGCGGCCGCTGTTGGGTGGATAAAAGGAGAGGAGCAGGGAAGCGATGGTGGTTTTGCCAGCACCGCTGGGACCCACCAGGGCAATCTGTTCTCCCGGTAACGCTTCGAGGCTGAGTTGACGCAGCACCTGCACATCGGGGCGCGTGGGGTAATGAAAGGAAACTGATTCAAAACGCACCTGGCCCTGCAGGCGGTTGGCGGGGGAAACGCTGACAGGCTGCAGCGTTACGGGCTCTCCTTCATCGCGCAGTATTTCGCGGATGCTTTCCGTAGCGCCGAGGGTTTTCTGCAATTGAGAAAAGATATCGGCAAAGCCCGCAAAAGTGCCGCCCACAAAAACGGAGAAGATCACGAACATGGTGAGCGAACCGATGCTGAGCTGGCCGGCATGGATCATATTGGCGCCATACCACATTACAAAAGCCACGGCGCCAAATACGCTGAAGATCATAAAGGAGATAAAAGCGCCGCGGTACCGCGCATTGCGGATGGCCAGTTCCACTACCGTATAAATGCTTTTCACGTAGCGCCTGATCTCCCACCATTCACTGGTGAAGGCCTTCACCACCGTGATGCCATGGAAGGTTTCCTGCACAATATTGCCGCTGTCTGCCAGTTGGTCCTGCACTTTTCGCGCCATGCGCCTGATGTGGCGTCCGAACAACACCGCCACCACGGCGATCAGCGGAACAACGGCCAGCATGATAAGCGCCAGTTTGGTGTTGATCCAGAATATGAAGGACAGGCCGATCAGCAGGGTGAAGATGCCGCGCAGGAATTCGGCCAGTGTAAAGGAAACGGCATCCTGAATTTGTGAAAGATCGGAGGAGATGCGGTTGCTCAGTTCGCCTACACGGCGTTCGGTATAAAAGCGCATGGGCATGGTGAGCAGGCGGCTGTACACATCGCGGCGCATGTCGGCCAACGCCCTTTCGCCCACGCCGGTGAGCAGGTAAACGCGCAGGAAGGAAAAGACCATTTGCACGGTCAACTGCAAAAAGATGAGGAGCAGTGTGGTGTTCAGGCTCCAGTGTGTATGCCGGAGCCAGTCGCCCAAAGGCATGGCGCCGGCGCCACCGGTAATACCGGAAGGATTGGAACCAGGTGCTGCTGCATCGATCATCTTGCCCAGGAAAAAAGGAAAGAGGCTGGTGGTGAAGGCCGACACCGCAATGCAGGCCAGTGCGGCAAAAAAAGCGGCCCGGTAAGGGCGGACATAAGAAAACAATACCAGTGCTTCCCTTAACCGCTCCCTTGTTATCTTTACCTTTCTTGGTTCTGCTGTTGTATCTGCCATATGGGTGGATCAATAAGGCTGCAAGATAAACCATTCGCCAATCCTGATATGATGCTTACTAATTCCTTCCGCATTCTCCTTCCCGCGCTGCTGTTGTCCGCTTCCGTTGCGGCCCAGGAAACGATGCCTTATGACCGTTACGACCCGGTTTCCACGCTGGTAGTGCCGGAGCACCTGCTGCACCGCGCAAAATATCCGTTTATAGATGTACACAACCACCAGGGTTCCATGGGTAAAAGCCAGCTCGAAAGCCTGGTTGGGGCCATGGACAAAATGAACATGCGCGTGATGGTGAACCTCAGCGGTGGCTCGGGGAAACAGTTGCAGGAAAAGATCAGTTCTATCCGCGTCAATTACCCCGGTCGGTTCCTGGTATTTGCCAATCTCAATTTCAACGGGATAGGAGAGGAAGGATGGGGAAAGCAGGCGGCGGCGCAACTGGCGGAAGACGTGAAGAATGGTGCAAGCGGATTAAAGATCTTCAAAAACCTGGGCTTCTCGGTTACAGATAACCGTGGGAAGCGGGTGCTGGTGGATGATCCGCGCCTCAACCCGGTATGGGAGAAATGCGCAGAGCTGCATATTCCTGTGTTGATCCATACGGCCGATCCCAAATCGTTCTGGGACCCTATGGATGAGCACAACGAGCGCCTCCTGGAACTGCAGACCCACCCCGGACGCCGGCGCGGCGATCAAAACCCTGAGCCCTGGGAGGACCTGATCGCCGAGCAGCACCGCCTCTTCGCCAACCACCCGCGCACTACCTTCATCGCCGCCCATTTTGGCTGGTATCCCAATAACCTCGGCAAGCTCGACAGCCTGCTGACCCGCCTGCCGAACGTGGTGGTGGAATTCGGCGCCGTCATTGCCGAACTGGGCAGGCAGCCCATCCAGGCCCGGAATTTTTTCGTCAAGTACCAGGACCGCATCCTGTTCGGAAAAGACAGTTGGGTGCCATCGGAGTACGATACCTATTTCAGGGTGCTGGAAACGCGGGACGAGTACTTTCCCTATCATAAGCGTTACCATGCGTTCTGGCGCATGTATGGAATGGGTCTGCCGGACGAAGTACTGCAGAAAGTCTACTACCGGAATGCCCTGAGGATACTGCCCGGGCTGGATCCGGCGGCCTTTCCACGGTAACCGGGGGTTGGCGGTTAGTAAAAATTTAATTTGACTTTCTTTAATATTTGTATTTTCTTTGTTTTTCGGTAGAAATTACCGGACCCAGCGTTTTACGTCCTCTGTAACGTACAATATCCATAAGACCATAATGTTGATTAGCTTTTCGGGACTACCCCTTGATCCCCCCTATGGGTATATGGTTGGGCCTGTTGCAGCTTCCCCATGCAGCACAAGAATCCTTCGAATGACCTCACCAAGTGATTGGCTGGCCGTGCCCCTATAACCCACCGAAAATGACCAAAATGAAGGCAATTGTAAGGAAGAAGATGCGTCTCCCCTTGCTTACCATTTGTGTACTGCTTACCACACTGTTGGCAAAGGGACAGCCTAATACCATATTGTATAAGGATTTTGAGGACCCCAATATTGGACTTGGATGGGATGGAATGGAAGCCTGCTGCTCCTATTCCATGACTACAAGTACCGCCTATAAGCGCACCGGCAGACAATCCCTGCGGGTTGAGTTGCGCAAGACCGATCCTGAGATTTACAGCAACAAACGTGCAGAGCTCTCTGATAACAGCTATCCTATTCCACATGAAACAAACCGCCGCTGGTGGGGATTCAGCACCTACTTTCCTTCAAATTTCAGCAGGGATTCCGTTCACGAAGTGCTGGCGCAATGGCATTACCGTGCCACGAATGTAGACCTGTCGGCCTCCCCGCCATTATCGCTGCAGGTGTATAAAGGCGATTGGATTGTTGAACTCCGTTATGATTCTGTAGATATCAATGTAGACCGGGGCGCGAACATAAAATTGGTGAGCTTTAATCTAGGCCCCTGGGTAAGGGACCAATGGACAGACTGGATCTTCCAGTACAATTATTCCTACAACAACGATGGTTCGCTGAAGATCTGGAAGAACGGACAATTGGTGCTGGACTACCAGGGAAAGAATTATTACAGGGGTTCCTACGATCCGTTTTTTAAGATCGGCCTGTACCGGTGGGTATGGGGCTCTTCCTGGCCCAGCCAATTGGAACAATCTGTGCTGACCAGCCGCGTGTATTACCTCGACAACATACGGATCGGGAATCAGCAATCCATTCTGCAGGACTTTTTGCTCCCGAATCCGCTGCCTTCCAATATTTCGCCTGTCGCTTCCGTCGGCAACAACCAGAATATTACACTGCCTGTTAATACCGCAACCATCAAAGGCAGTGGTTCCATCGATCCCGATGGAACCATCACCCGTTACCAGTGGAGCGTTGAGACAGCACCTCAATTGCCTGTGATGGCAGATATCAATGCACCCGATTTGAAAGTGACGGGTCTGCAGCAGGGACAGTACAGGTTCCGGCTGACGGTCACCGACAATAACGGCGCCACTTCTTCGGCGATGATGGATGTGAATGTTTCAGGTACGGCTGCTGCCAACCGGCCACCGGTCGCCAACGCCGGAGCCACGCGCATCATTACCCTGCCTGTTAATGCTGTACAGCTTTCTGCTGCAGGATCTTCGGATCCCGATGGGGGCATTGTTTCCTATGCCTGGTCGCAGGAATCGGGGCCGTTCTTAAGCCAGATTGCCAATGCAAATACGGCTGCGCCAACCGTGAGTGGTTTGCAAAAAGGCTCCTATTATTTCAAACTGGTGGTTACCGACAACGGCGGGGCATTCAGTACCTCCTATGTACAGGTATATGTTGATGGTACGGCCGTATTGCCCAACCTGGCTCCCGTGGCTGCTGCAGGAAATAACCAAATCATTACCCTGCCCACCAGTTCGGTGAGTTTGGATGGAAGGGCCTCCTTCGATTCCGACGGCACTATTGCCAGTTACAATTGGTACCAGGTGAGCGGGCCTTCCGCCGCTGTACTTACCGGGCAGAATACGGCAACTGCAAATGCGGCATCACTGGTAGCAGGAAATTACACCTTTGGCCTGATAGTAATGGACAACAGCGGTGCTGCAGATACGGCCAGGGTGTCGGTTTTGGTGAACCCGGTTCCTGCCGGTGTGAATCTGCCGCCTGTATCCAATGCCGGTGCCAGTCAGACCTTTGCTTATTTCTACAATACGATCACTTTGCGCGGCAGTGATTCCTATGACCCCGATGGATCCATCCTGAGTTATAGCTGGAGCCAGGATGCCGGACCTTCCGTTTTGATTTCAACACCGGATTCGGCGACAACCATTTGCAGGAATGTGGCAGTATCGGGAACCTATGTATTTCGGTTAAGAGTAACCGACAATAACGGGATGACCAGTTCCAGTACAGTTACTATTACGCTTACTCCCGCTGTTGATGGAGTAAGCGGCATTCCGTTGGCCAATGCATTGCCGGTGGCAGTGCCGGGAAACGGAGCCACTTATCAAAACCTGTACAATACCATTACCCTTAACGGCAGCCAGTCTTATGACCCTGACGGGAACATAGTAAGTTATAAATGGGTGCAGGAATCGGGACCGGCTATTTTTCTCAGCACACCTGATTCCTTCTATTGTCTTGCACGCGATCCACAGGCTGCCACCTATGTTTTCCGCCTGATCGTTACAGACAATAAGGGCGGTGTTTCATCCGCACCGGTCAGCTTTACCTTGCTGCCGCTTCCCGGTTCCAACCAGCCACCGGTGGCAGATGCCGGCACGGATCAGAGTTTCCAGATATTGTACAACACCATTACGCTTCGTGCTACCGCAAGCAGTGATCCCGACGGCCAGATAGTAACTTATCGCTGGACCCAGGAATCGGGCCCTGCAGGCGCGCTGATGTCTTACCCCGATTCTTCTGTAAATATTGTCCGTAACATTTCAGTAGGTACCTATATTTTCCGGCTGGTGGTTGTCGACAATGGTGGTGCAAGCGATACGGCGCGGGTTACCGTAAACATCCTTCCCCTGGCCGCCGCAGCCCGTGTGGCCGGCGGAACGGAAACCATCGCGGCAACTATATCTGCACCTGTTGCGAACCGCAGTGCTGCATGGCGATGGGGAGATGCCCAGGTAGTGACTTATCCCAACCCCGTAAAGAGCCAGCTGGTCATAGAAATGAACAGCGTACAAACAGGCCCGGTTGTAGTAAGGATCTACAATATGCAGGGGGCTGAGATCTGGCACGACCGGTTTGAAAAGACAGGTGCATTGCTGCAAAGGACTTTGTACCTTAGCGGCGTGCCGGCCGGCATGTACCTGTTGCGCGTTACCCAGGGCAACCGTTCCATATTGAGCAGGCAGATCAACAAACTAGAATAACAGTGAAGGAGCCGGATGGAAAAAGGACAGAAGGAGGTTTTTGAATCGGTATTACATATTGGAGAGGATCACGTGCACTACCGGGGAGGCGTAGGTGCGGTTTTGGCTACGTACAAGAAATTCTTTCCTGCTTTCAGGGCGATAGGCAGTCAAAGGCATATATCCAACCTTGGAAAGGTTTTCTATTTCGCAGGGAATTATATCCGGTTGTGGTGGATACTGCTGACAAGGCCGGAAATAAAAATACTCCACATCCACGGCTCCTTTGGCCAGAGCGTTTACCGGAAAGCGCTAGTGGTATTTACCGGCAAGGCTATCTTCCGACGCAAATACATTTACCATATCCATTCTTCCGAATGGATGGTCAAATACGACCGGGGGTCTGCCTTCTATCGCCGTTGCTGTAATTACCTGCTCCATAATGCCGACCTGGTCGGCTGTCTCACGCCCAACTGGGAAAAACAATACCGCGCCAAATTTGGTATTGCCCATACCACGGTGGTGTACAACCTTATTTCTCCGCCGGCAACGACGCTGCCGGCAAATAAGACCAGGAACTCATCGCAACCATTGCACCTGCTTTTCCTGGGACTGATCGACAAGAAAAAGGGAGTGTTTGATATGGCGGAGATGGCCCGCGCGCACAAAGCGGCGCTGGATGGAAAGCTGAAAATTTCCCTGGGAGGCATTGGAAAAGTGGAGGAGCTGAAAGGCGTCATCGACAGGGAAGGTATTGGGAAAATTCTCTGCTACTGCGGATGGATCGATGAAGAGGGGAAAAGAAAATACCTGTCTGAAGTGGATGGGTTTATTTTGCCTTCTTACAATGAGGGCCTTCCTATTTGCATTCTCGAAGCCATGAGTTATGGATTGCCCGTGCTGGCTACAGGAGTAGGCGGTATTCCCGAGATCATGGAAGACGGCGTGAATGGATACCTGTTTGAACCCGGCAACCCGGAAAGCATGTACCGCTCGATCGGTCACTACCTGCAGGATGAAAGCCTGCTGGAAAAACATCGCCTGGAATCGCTGCGGTTGGTACGCCATTTTTATCCCGAAGTGGTAGTGCCGCAAATGGAAGCTTTGTATCGTAGTCTTATGAAATGAGCGTGCAGGAAGACCATTGATTGCGAATCTTGCCTTATGCCGCCTGTTCCCTAAATGAACACCCTCGTACCCGCTCCCACGGCATTATAGTTTTCCCGGAACTCCTTGGGCGTACAGCCTTTTTTCTTTTTAAACACCCGGTTGAAATTCGACATGTTATTGAAACCGCAACGGTAGGCAATTTCACCAATGGAATGCGTGGTGTCGATCAGCATACGGCTGGCATGCCCCAGGCGGATCTCGATCAGGCTGTCGATGAAATTATTGCCGGTGCGGGTTTTGAAGAACCGGCTGAAAGCCACATCGCTCATGCTTACCAAACGCGCCACGTCGTTCAGCGAGATCTGCTTGTCGAAATTGTTGTTCATGTATTCCAGCGATTTTTCAATACGCCGGCTGTTGTACGTGAACTGCTCAATGTTGTTGAAAGTGGAATCCGACAGGATCCGCATGTTGCGCGATATGCTCAGGTCGTGCAATATGGAAAACAGTTCCAGCACGGAATCAAACCCGTGTTTCTGGTTCAGGTTGATGATGCGCGGCGCCAGCAGCTTTATGGTTTCGGCAGAAAACAGTATGCCGCGCAACGATTTTTCCAGCATCGCACGGATAAAGCTGAGCTGGTTGCGTCGCAGCATCTTCTCGTCAAAAAGATCCTTGTGAAACTGAATGGTCACTTCCCTGATCTCCTGGCTCTGGCATTTGTGGGTGAACCACCCATGCTGGAGATTGGGTCCAACCAGTACCAGTTCCATGTCATCGATCTCCTCCATATGGTCACCCACTACCCGGCGGGCCGACTTCGCATGTTGGATAAAATTCAGCTCAAATTCTTCGTGGATGTGCAGTGGAAAATCAAAACCTGTCTTAACGCGGCTAAAAAGCGTAAAACAATCGCTTTGGGTAAGGGGGGTTATTTCCCGAAGGATTTTATCGTTTCCGCTCTTCATAATGGCAATAAAAGTATTAATCCTGTCCCATAAAAGTATATTTCTTTGATAATATAGTATCAGGAAAATGTTGGCCATGAACCTAAATTTGAAAAAACGATATTGTCATTCGGCGAAGCGCCCTGAACAGGCCATGTCAACTTCCCCGGAATCCATATTTATTCAATCATCTTAGCAGTCGTAATGATGGCAGCAAGCATTTGGTGTCTACTGGACGCGTCACTGCCATTTTTAACCCCCTGAAAGCACATGAAATTGATTTGGATCGACTGGAGCATCATCATAGCCTACCTGCTGGTTATGGTTTCGCTGGGTTTCTGGTTCCGGAAAAAAGCAAGACAGAATAAAGAAAGTTATCTCCTGGGAGGCAAATCCCTTCCCTGGTACATGCTGGGCCTGAGCGATGCTTCCGACATGTTCGACATCAGCGGCACCATGTGGATGGTAGCGCTCTGTTTTATATACGGTATGAAAAGCATCTGGATTCCCTGGCTCTGGCCGGTATTCAACCAGGTGTTCATGATGATGTTCCTTTCCAAATGGTTGCGGCGTTCCAATGCCGACACCGGCGCCGCCTGGCTGACCACCCGCTTCGGTACAACGGGCAGGGGTATACGCGGATCACACAATGTGGTGGTGGCTTTTGCGCTGCTGAGCTGTTTTGGCTTCCTGGCTTATGGCTTCATAGGCCTGGGAAAATTCATCGAAATATTTGTGCCCTTTGAGTTGGTGGCGCCCTATCTTCCCTTTTCCGTTTCACCCGAATTTGTGCCTCATTTCTACGGCATCATCTTTACCCTCTTCGCCATGTTCTATTCCATTCTTGGCGGGATGCACAGCATTGTTCTGGGAGATGTGATCAAGTACGCCATCATGACCATCGCCTGTATCTCTGTGGGCTGGATCGCTTTCCGGCACCTGCACCAGCCGGGCGTGGTATTGGAGACGCCGCGCGGATGGGAGAACCCTTTTTTCGGATGGAAACTGGATCTTGACTGGTCCTCCCTGTTTCCTGCTGCCAATGAAAAGATCAGGGAAGATGGCTTCGGCATCTTCGGTGCTTTTTTCATGATGATGCTGTTCAAAGGATATTTCGCGAGCTTGGCTGGCCCGGCTCCCAATTACGATATGCAGAAAGTGCTGAGCACGCGCAGCCCGCGCGAGGCCAGCAAAATGAGCGGCTTTGTTTCCATCATCCTGCTGCCTGTCCGCTACAGTCTTATCATCGGGCTAACGGTGCTGGCCCTGCTGTATCACCAGGACCTGAACCTTTCCGGCGCCGGCGGCACCACCGATTTTGAAAAGATACTACCGGCTGCCATCAACGGTTTCCTGCCGGCCGGCTTACTGGGATTGGTCCTTACCGGTTTGCTCGGGGCATTTATGGGCACTTTCTCCGGAACCCTCAATGCAGCGCAGGCCTATATTGTAAACGACATCTATCTTAAGTACATCAACCCGCAGGCGCCAACGCGTACCATCATACGAACCAATTACCTGGTTGGAATTGCCGTGGTGATCATCGGGATTGTTTTGGGCTTTTTCGCCAAAGACGTGAACAGCATTCTCCAGTGGATCGTGGGAGCCCTCTACGGCGGTTATATTGCCGCCAACGTATTGAAGTGGTACTGGTGGCGGTTCAATGCCAGCGGTTTTTACTGGGGCATGCTCACGGGTATACTATCGGCCATGGGCGCGGGTTTCGTATTTACGGGGCTTCCTCTTTACTACTGGCCTGTGCTCTTCCTGTTATCGCTGGCCGGCTCGGTAATCGGAACCTACCTGGCACCCCCAACCGAAGAAGCGGTACTGATACGGTTCTACAAGACCGTTAGACCCTGGGGCTTTTGGGCGCCGATCCGCAATAAAGTGCAGGCAGAAGATCCCGGCTTTCCGGTGAACCGCCATTTCAGGCGCGATATGTTCAACGTGGTATTGGGCATCATTGCCCAGTGCTGTCTTACCATATTGCCCATGTACATCGTGCTCTGGGCCAAACTGCCCCTGATCCTGACCGTCCTCTTGCTGGGAGGAATTGTGCTGATCCTGAAAAAAACCTGGTGGGACAGGCTGGAGGACTAACAACAAATGCAAAACAATGAAAGATATTTTTGATCAGAGACTGGCGGAGATGCAGGCGGCGCATGAGTGCCTGCTTCAAAGACCCAATCGCATACAGGAAAAATACAACGGCATTTACAGGCGCTTTGAATACCCGGTACTGACCGCTGCGCATACGCCACTCTTCTGGCGCTACGATCTTCGCTATGAGAGCAACCCCCAGCTCATGGAACGTTTTGGCATCAACGCGGTGTTCAACGCTGGCGCCATCAAGCTGGGAAACCGTTACTGCCTGGTGGCCAGGGTGGAAGGGGCCGACCGCAAATCTTTTTTTGCCGTGGCGGAAAGTCCCAATGGCATCGACAATTTCCGTTTTCACCAGTATCCCATACGCCTGCCCGAAACCGACCAGCCCGATACCAATGTGTACGATATGCGGGTGGTGGCCCATGAGGACGGATGGATTTACGGCCTCTTCTGCACTGAGCGGAGAGACCCCAGCAGCGGCGAGGCCGATCAGTCTGCCGCCATCGCCCAGTGCGGCATCGCGCGCACACACGACCTGGTGATCTGGGAGCGCTTACCCGACCTCGTTACGGCTTCCCCCCAGCAACGCAATGTGGTGCTTCACCCGGAATTTGTGGACGGTAAATACGCCTTTTACACACGTCCGCAGGATGGCTTCATCGATGCGGGAAGCGGCGGTGGTATTGGCTTCGGCCTTTGCGACGACATTACCAGGGCGGTGATCCACAAGGAAAGCATCATTGACCGGAAAAAATACCATACCGTATACGAGGCCAAAAACGGCCAGGGCCCGGCGCCCATCAAAACCCCCGAAGGATGGCTGCACCTGGCGCACGGCGTAAGAAATACCGCTGCCGGACTGCGCTATGTGCTCTATCTTTTCCTTACCGATCTGGCTGAACCCGACCGGCAGATCTGCAAACCCGCCGGTTATTTCATGGCTCCCGAAGGTGAGGAAAGGACGGGGGATGTTTCCAACGTGCTATTCTCCAATGGCTGGATACCGGAAGAAGACGGTACTGTTCTTATCTATTATGCGTCTTCCGACTCGCGCATGCATGTGGCCGTTAGCAGCGTCGACCGCCTGCTGGAATACGTAAAGAATACCGCCCCCGATGGCTTCCGTTCGGCGGCTTCGGTAGAAACCCTTTGCAGCATCATCGATAAAAACCTCGATGCCGCAATTGCGCAGTAATGCCCGTATATTTATGCCTTATTAGTGATCGTTATGAAACAAATTTTCCTGCTGGGACTATCCTGCATGCTATTTGCCATGATGCCCATTCAGAAAAAAAAGAAAGTCATTTTCTTCGGTGATTCCATCACCCAGGCGGCTGTTGAAAAGGGCGGTTATATCGACCGTATCGGGAAGGCGCTGCAGCAGCGTGGACTTGCACCCGGCTACGAGCTTATTGGCGCCGGGATCGGTGGCAATAAAGTATACGATCTTTACCTCCGCCTGGAAAAGGATGTGCTGGACAAAAAGCCCGACATTGTTTTCATTTACATAGGGGTGAACGACGTATGGCACAAATCCCTCCTGGGAACGGGTACGGATGCCGATAAATTCATTGGTTTTTACACCGCGCTGATCAGCAAAATACGCAGCGCTGGCGCCACCGTAATACTGGTAACGCCGGCAGTAATAGGAGAGAAGCGAAACGGGGAGAACGCACAGGACAAAGACCTCGACGCTTACAGCGAATCCATCCGTAAACTCGCAGCCGAACAGCAATGCCAATTGATTGACCTGCGCAGGGAATTCCTGGATTACAACGCCGGCCATAACACTTCCAATGCAGCCAAAGGCATATTGACCACCGACGGTGTACACCTCAATGAGGCAGGCAACCAGTTGGTGGCCGACCAGATGCTCCGCGTGCTGGACAACCTAAAATAAGCGTCATGTATACACCTTTTCCCAACAGGTACCAGTCCATGCCTTACCGGCGGTCTGGAAAAAGTGGTTTGCTGTTGCCGGTCATTTCCCTGGGCCTCTGGCACAATTTCGGAGGCGTGGACGTATTTGAACAGGGCCGCGCCATCATACGCGCAGCGTTTGACAATGGTATCACTCATATCGACCTGGCCAATAACTACGGACCACCCCCAGGCTCAGCCGAAGAAAATTTCGGCGCTGTGCTGAAGAAGGACTTTACCGGCCACCTGCGCGATGAGCTGGTCATTTCCACCAAGGCTGGTTATACCATGTGGCCCGGGCCCTATGGCGACTGGGGTTCGCGCAAATACCTGGTGTCGAGCCTCGACCAGAGCCTCCGGCGCATGGGCCTCGACTATGTGGACATATTTTATTCCCACCGTCCCGATCCCAACACGCCGCTGGAGGAAACCATGATGGCGCTGGATCATATTGTGCGCAGCGGCAAAGCGCTTTATGCCGCTATCTCCAATTACAGTGCGGAGCAAAGTGAAAAGGCCCTCGCCATGCTGAAGGAACTGGGAACGCCCTGCCTCATCCACCAGGCAAAATATTCCATGTTCGAAAGATGGGTGGAGAAAGGATTGCTGGATGTGCTGTCGAAATACGGCTCGGGCTGCATTGCTTTTTCGCCGCTGGCACAGGGACTGCTTACCGACCGTTACCTGAAAGAAATTCCGGCTGATTCAAGAATGGCCAAAGAGCATGGGCACCTGCAGCAAAAAGCGCTTACCCACGCTACCCATACCGCTATTCAGCAATTGCACCAGCTTGCACTCTCACGCGGGCAAAGCCTGGCCCAGATGGCGCTTAGCTGGCTGCTGCACGATGAACGCCTCACGTCCGTTATCATTGGCGTGAGTTCGCTGTCGCAGCTGAACCAGAACCTGATGGCCCTTGAGCACCTTGAGTTCGACGCCACTACCTTGCAGGCCATCGAAAACATCCTGCAGGAAAGGGCCGAAGCGGTTGCTACATAAAAAATCCGCCGCCCAGGCTTCCCTGGCGCGGCGGCGATGTACATGATTAACCAACGAAACTTATAATTGCTGGGAGGCATCCACTTTGCGTACGGTAGTGGTGCCACCTCCATCAAGGGTCAGGTTTACCGGCTTATTGGCCTTCCAGTTGCCGCGGGTGAAATCGGGAATATCGATCGTGCGGCTTCTTTTGGCAACGGAGGCTTCCGACAGGGGGCCGATGGCGCTCCAGAGCGCGGCGTCGTACACGTCCTGGTCCAGCGGCAGGCCGTTGCGCAGGCAGTCGATCAGGCGCCAGTCCATGATGAAATCCATGCCGCCGTGTCCGCCTACCGATTTCGCAATATTGCCGATGTGCTTCACAATGGGCGGCGTGTATTTCTCCCGGATGTCTTTCATGTCGTCCTGCTTCACCCAGGCATCATCACCCAGGGAGATCTTCTCCGGGCCGGGCCATTTTTGCGCCATACCCTTGGTACCGCTGATCAGGTGGATGCGGGAATAGGGGCGGGGAGACGTTACATCGTGCTGCACCATAATGGTTTTGCCTTTTACGGTACGGATCAGCGTTGTATTCATATTGCCTCTGTACTTCAGGTTGGCGAATTCATTGTAGAAGCTGTCTTTGGCGGCCAGTTCTTTGGCATGCGCACCCATCTGGAAATCGTTGGTGGACATGGATACCAGGTGCTCCATCTGGTCGCCGCGGTTGATGTTCAGGCACTGTGCAATGGGACCCAGTCCGTGTGTCGGGTACAGGTCGCCGTTACGTTTGCCGTTCTCACGGAGGCGCCACATATCGGCATAGCCGGTCTTGCTGAAATTGAGGTCGAGCAGGTTGTGGATATAGGCGCCTTCTGCATGCAGCAATTCTCCGAAAAGGCCGTTGCGCGCCATGTTCAGCGTCAGCAGCTCAAAGAAATCATAACAGCAGTTTTCCAGCATCATACAATGCTTGCGGGTCTTTTCGGAGGTCTCCACCAGTTGCCAGCATTCCTCCACCGTAACGGCTGCAGGCACTTCGGTAGCAGCGTGTTTGCCATGGTTCATGGCGTACACGGCAATGGGCGTGTGCAGGCTCCAGGGGGTGGTGATGTACACCAGGTCGATGTCGTTGCTTTCGCAAAGCGCCTTGTAACCGTCGGCGCCGGAGTAGGCGCGGGCTTCGGGCAATCCGGCCTTGCGCAATATGGCCTGCGCTTTGGTAACCCGTTCGGGATATTTGTCGCAGAGTGCTTTGATCTCCACGCCTTCAATAAAGCTCATGCGCTCTACGGCGCCGGGGCCGCGCATACCCAGACCTATAATGCCGATCCTTACCTTATCAAGTTTGGGAGCAGCATAACCACTCATATTGAAACCGGCAGCCAGGGATTGCGGCGCCAGGCCGTTTTCCGTTTCCTCTTTTGCCCAGGCGGGCAGGCCGCTGAGCAGGGCGCCGGTGCCCAGGGTGATGTCGCGCAGGAAATGTCTGCGATTTGCACTCATACAGTTTGATTTATTTGGCTGGTTAATATGTTTTCCAATACTGGTTCTTTCTCTGTCAGTTTCTGCAGCAGGTCAATCTGGTTCAGCGCACGGAAATAGTTGTGCCCGGGATAGCGGGCGCCGTAATAAACATCGTCGTTGAAATGATCGGTGAGGAAACGGATGGCCTGCATAAAGATCATGATCTTCCCTGCAAAGATGAATGCCTTCTTTTCCGGCAGGGTCAGTTCCTGGCGCATTTCCTGGAAATAACCCTTCACGATGGCTTCAAAAATATTTTCCCGTATGATGTTTTTGGAAAGATCGGTTTCTTCTTCGCTTACGGGTGACAGATAGGTGCGCAGCATATCGCCTGCATCGCTGAAGAAATGGCCCGGCATTACGGTGTCGAGGTCGATCACGCAGATGCCTTTTTTGTTCTTATCGAGCAATACGTTGCTGATCTTGGTATCGTGGTGCATTACGCGGATGCGGAAAGCCGGATCCTGGCAAATGTTTTCATAACCCGAAACAATGTGCTCAAAGGATTGTATTTGGCGGATGGCCGCTGCTGCTTCGAGGATGCGGTCCTGGTTACCTTTCAGCAGCGCCTGCCGGAACTGCTGGTAACGCAGCCGCAGGTTATGAAAGTCGGGAATGGTGATGAAGAGGCAACTCGGGTTAAGTCCGCTGAGCTTTGCCGTGAAACGCCCGAACTGCGCTGCCGCCTCCTGTGCTTCTCCCGGCTCCGATACAACTTCCAGCGATAGGCTGTTCTGCACAAAAGGCATCAACCGGAAATATCCTTCGCCCGGAATATGGGCCAGGTCTTCTCCCAGCCGGGTTTTTACAGGTGCAACAAAAGAGTACTGCGAATGATGCTGCTGCAGGTAATCTGTGATGCGCCGGAGATTGTCGGCGATTTTCTGCGGGTCGCGGAATACCTGCTGGTTGATCTTTTGCAGGATATAATCCTGGCTGCCACTGTGCACCCGCCAGGTGGTATTGATCAGTCCCGATCCGAATGTTTCTGCCTTTCCATCAATAAGGTCGATGGAAAAAGCCGACAGGATGTTTGATACCAATGCTATTTGATCTGCTGCACTCATTCTGCGACTAAACTTAGAGCATAGTACGCAGGTTTCAATATGCAACCGTTTGTCTTATTTGCATTTACTGGCGACGGGCCTTATTTGCTACCGCTTTTCTGTGCGCCGGCGGCCTTTATTCCGTTGAGCGAAACAGGGCTGTTGGGGTTGATACGCAGGTCTTCCTTATACACTGCAGCAGCTTCTGCGAACTCGCCCGATTCAAGCAGGCAGGCGCCCAGCCACTGTCTTGCAGGCAGCAGCCAGTCGCGCGGCTCATTGTAGATCATGTTGTCTTCTTTTGCAACGGCCGACTGGTAGAAAGCTTTGGCGGCCGGGTATTTTCTTTCGGCCTGCGCAATGGCGCCCTGCAGGATATCAATTGCTACGCCCGCGCCGGCGCTGGGTGCATTCATGGGGCCCAGCGGTTTTTCAAGACTGGAGTCGGCGGCAAGCTGGCGGCATTGTGCCAGCTCTTCATTGGCCGCCATGGGATTGCCGACGCCCGCCTGCGCGAGTCCCCTGCCGAAATGCTGCAGCAGCGCGGCGTAACGGTTGCTGTCGCCCACGGGTTTCTCCGATAAAATATCTTCCCATTGCTGGAAGCGGATCTTCACAAAAAGCGGCGACATATAGATGTACTGCACGTAATAGCCAAAAACTGGGTCCTGCATAAACACAGCAGGTGTATGTTCCTGGCAGTCGTTGGCCAGTTTCAGTGCAGCGGCATAATCTTCGAGGTTAATGGCGCAGGCCGTTTCCATATGCCGGTTGTGAAATTCATAGAGATCGGCCTTGCTCTCTACTTCGGGGAAAATAGCCAGGTAAGAATAATATCCCTGTACGGCCTGCTGGTTGGCGCGGATGCCGTCGATGTAGCGCCCGGTGCGCACGTAAATATGCGAGGGCATGTGCACCAGGTGCGAGAGCGAAGGCGCCAGTCCGCCGAGCCGGTTGGCGCTGGCAGTGGCTTTGCCGGGATCGGGAGAAGCTTCTACTACGTGGATATAATAATGGTTGAGCCCGGGATGGTTGGGATAGCGTTGCAGTCCCCTTTCAAGCAGCGCCGCCAGTTCGGGTGTCCATGCCTGTGGGGTGCCATCGTGTTTCCAGAAGTCCCAGGGATGCAGCAGCATCAGGGCATCGGCGGTAAGCGCCACCATATCGGCGGAACCGTAACGGGGAAGCAGTTGCCGCATGGCTTCGGCATACACCTGGTTCAGCGCCAACTGATCGGCGGTACTGTCGGCTGAATAACGGCTGGCCATCACCGTTATCAATGCTTTTTCGGAAGCGCCGGCGCCGGAAGAAAGTTGTACGGCTTTCTGCGCGGCTGCATATGCCTCTTTCGATGCCGTATAACCGAAATCATTGATATTGGGCCCCATTGCCAGGGCTTCTCCCCAATAGAGCATGGCGCAGTTGGGATCGAACTGCTGCGCCTTCCTGAAAGACGGCACGGATTCCACAATGTGAAAACCATAATAACAGTTCATTCCCTGGTTGAAATAGAATTGCGCGCTATCGCTTTTGGTGGAGATCTTCCAATGCCAGCGGCCCGATCCCGGCAGGGGGATCATGGTCGCGGCGAGCTGGCCAATATCATAGTTGCGCCAATCGGGGCTGCAGGACAAGGCGCTGGTCCTGATTTTTTCAAGCGTGCTGGCGAGCGGGGAAGAGACAGCAGCGGGAGGGGCAGGTTTTTGGGTTACCGACAGTATACACAAACTACCTGCCAGTACAGCTATCCATGTGTGCTTTGGCATATAAGCGCTGGGTTTGCCAAAAGTTACGAAATGCCGGCGTCTTTTTGCTTCCAGTTTTTTTTCTGCCGGGTCAGGTAACGGTCCAGCAGCATGAGCCCCAGCACAGAGTTAACGATCATAAAAACATTGATGTACTGGTTGCCGAAGACCTTTTCGAGGTGCAGGTCTTCCACCCTGAAGCCCGTACTGCTGCCGGCCGACCAGTCCACCTGTGCAATGGCATATACCAGGAAACCCAGTATCAGACTAACCAGGAAACCGCCGATGCCGTAAACAATCTTTTTATTGATATAGGAATTGACCGCGGGGGCGATATGATTTTGTGCAATTTCCTCCATCACGTTGCGGGTGAACCGAAGGGAAGGCTGGTCGAGGGAAATATCGGCGTGGAGCGACTGGTGCACCTGCAAAAGGGATTCATATTGCCGGCGCCAGGTCGCATCGCTGGCGATCAGCGATTCCACAAAGCCGCGTTCGCGGGCATCGCCACCTCCGTCAATGTATTCCCAAAGGCGGGTTTCCATGGTTTGATCTTGGTGCATAAACATCTTTTACAGGTTTGTTCAGGAAGCCAGGTCCCTGACTTCGGCGGCAAAATATTTTTCCATCTTCTCCCGCAGGCGCTGCCGGGCGCGGTGCAGGCGAACTTTTACGGTATTGGGCTCCTGGCCCATGATGCGGGCTATTTCTTCCAGGCTTTGCTCTCCTTTATAAAAGAGTGTGATCACCTGCGCATCGTCGGGACCCAGCAAAGCGATGGCCCGGTTCACCATCGACTGCCTGGATTTATATTCTACCTGGTTGGCCCGCAGGCCACCATCTATATTGTCGGCATGCGCAAATATCTTTTCATTGTCGAGCGATTGCCATTCAATTTTCTTTTTCCGCAGGAAAGTGATACAGGAGGTAGAGGCAATTGTAAAAAGCCAGGTGCTGAATTTGCTTTCTCCCCTGAAATCGCCCAGGCTGCGGTAGGCCTTCACAAAAACATCCTGCGCCAGTTCTTCGGCATCCTCGCGGTTGGGCAGGTAGCGGAGAACGATGCTGAACACAAAGTTCTGGTAGCGGCTTACCAGGGAGGCATAGGCCTGCTGGTCGCCACCCCTTACCTGCTGGATGATCTCCTGGTCGCTGAGTCCTGTTGACATGGTAGCCCTTTGACGCCTGCGGGGAAGCGGAGGTTACAACAAGTTACTTAAAAAAAACCGGCGCTTCCTGTAACCTGCCCGCACCGGCCCCAGTCTTATACCCCGGAACCAGTTCTTTAAAAAGTTTTTCGACAACCTGTAACCTGGATCCGGCCGCAGTAGTCAAACAACTCCAAACCCCAAACTCCAAACTCCAAACAAATAAATCTTCTTGTATGCAAGGCGCAGAAATGTTAATCCCGATTTTAGTTCCCCTGGGCGGTTTCGCCATGGTATTCGGTCTTTATTACCTCCGGAACAAAGAAAATATGGCCATGATCGATCGCGGTATGAATCCCAAGGAATTTTCCAACCGCCCGGCTCCCTATCGTAATCTGAAAAACGGCCTGCTGCTCCTGGGAGCTGGCATAGGGCTGGCCCTGGCTTATTTCATTACGATATATGTATTGAAAGACGACGAGAACCCGGCTCTTTGGTTTGCCTTTATCGGCATCGGGGGCGGCCTCGGGCTCATCGCCTCCTATCGCATCGAAAAAAGAGAATTGCTCGATAAAAATCAGTCCTGAGATCCTGCACACCTTATCCTTACAGCCCCGGTATTGCCGGGGCTTTTCCCTGTACAAAGCAGTGCTGGACTCTTTTGCGCCGGGCGGAAATCTATGATTTTGATCATAGCTGTACTTGCATGAAATTCAGTAGATTTATACAAATCTACCCCATGGCAATGGCAATTCCACTTCACCTGCTGCACCTGCAATGCCGGCTTCGCATTGCAGACCTGAACAATTATGTCAACTGCCTGCGCATCTACAACGATTTTGCCCAGACCGATCCGCAGGGACACGACCTGCATGAACGCCTCGCCGTTTTCCGGGCGGAAATCGATTCCATCAGCAACGAACTGCACCTCACAAAAATGTCTATCGCACAACTGCAGCGATCGGGTTTCAAAAATTCCGATGACGGGTTTGCCATGACGGAATTCCAGGCGCTGCTGTCGCGGTTCAGCCACCTGCAAAACCAGTTGCTGCTCCTGGAACGCGAGCTCCTGGAGGGCGATAAGGTTTTCTGAGAACAGGAACTACCCTGGTTCTCTCATTTTACTACCGCTGTAGTTGAGGGAGGCTGTGCAAGCAGGGTCACTGCTTTTTCCAGCGCCGGATCGCCCTGGTTTATCACTTCATAATAACCTTCGTTGCGCCAGAGATAGCGCCCCATCATGGCTTTCATGCGCAGCTCCACGAAGTGGCGGTCGTGCGGCTTCATGGCCTTTACCGGTACATCCGATTTTCCTGCAAACTGCCCGAAATCCTGCCAGTCGGCTTCCGTCCACCGGAACCCTTCTGCAAAAGCGCGGGCATTTTTGTATTGGCGGATGCGGTCGGCATTGGATATAAAATAGAGGTAGGAATAATTGCTGACCACATTGTTCTGGAACAGGGCGGTAACGGTGCTGGACAGTAAATTGGTATCAACCGAAATAAAATAATCGGGGGTAATGCCACCGCCACCATAAACGGTTTTGCCGCCCTGTGTTTTATATGCCTTGCCGCTGGTGAGTTTATTGCTGTCGGCATTCACCATTTCGCCGTGCTGGTAGCGGTTGATCAGGTCGTTGTCGTAGGCGTCCACGCCCTTGTCATAAGGTTTCTGGATGCTCCGGCCGGTAGGCGTATAATACCGCGCCACGGTGAGCCGCAGGGCCGATCCGTCGCTGAGGTTGTACTGTTCCTGCACCAGGCCCTTGCCAAAACTGCGGCGCCCCACAATGGTGGCCCGGTCCCAGTCCTGCAGCGCCCCGGCCAGTACTTCGCTGGCCGATGCAGAAGCCTCGTCCAGCAGCAGCACCAGCTTGCCGGTTTCAAACAGTCCCTTGCGCCGCGTCCGGTATTCCTGCCGCGACATCCGGTTTCCTTCTGTATATACAATCAGTTTGTCGTCGCTCAAAAATTCGTCCGCAATATCCACGGCTTCTCCCAATATGCCGCCGCCGTTGCCGCGCAGGTCCAGCACCAGCGACTGCATACCCAGCGATTGCAGTTTCTCCAGGGCTGCCATGAATTCTTCATAGGTGGTTTCCGCAAACTTGCTCAACCTTATGTAGCCGGTGCCTGGCGCCGCGAGGTAAGCGGCGTCGAGGGAGGGCAGGGGAATCGTGCCCCGCTGGATCTGTACGTTGAGGCGTTGTTTGCCGCGCAGCAGCTCCACCGATACACGCGTGCCACCGGGACCGCGCAGCATTTTTTTGATGCCTTCGGAACTGATCTTCCCGGCTACCACGCTGTCGCCCACTTTCAGGAATTTATCGCCCACCTGCAGCCCGGCTTTTGCACTGGGACCGTCCGGTACCACGCTGAGTACATTCACGGTATCCCGGAAGATCTGGAATTCGATGCCGATGCCCTGGAAATTTCCCTGGAGATCTTCGTTGACCTCGGTGAGGCGCCGCGCGGGAATAAAAGCGCTGTGCGGATCAAGCTTGGACAGCATGTCCTGGATGGCGTCGTTGCCCAGGGTATCCGTATCTACCTTGTCTACATATTTCAGCATCACCAGGTCCAGCACTTCCTGCAGCGGCGAACGTTTGTTATCGAACTTGAAAAGGCTGGTGGCCGTAATGGTATTCTCCCGCAGTTTATAACCCAGCACCATCCCCAGTATCATGATAATGGCGAAGAGCAGCGGCAGCCAAACCTGTAATTTCTTTTTTTCGGGTATGGTTTTCATTGTTCTGCAAATTACGTTACATAGTTTATTTTCGTTTTACCATTAATGTAAAGGCATGGCAATCCTTATAGCGGACAGCGGCGCAACCAAGTGCGAATGGTGCGTTGTGGAAAAAGGCAAACTTAAAAAGACTGTATTCACCCTGGGTATCAGCCCCTATTTCCTCAATGGGGAACAGGTAGAAGAGCTGGTGCGCCGCGACCTGGCGCCCGAAATCCGCAAATTTGCCATCACCCGGCTTTATTATTACGGCACAGGTTGCAAGAACCCGTCCAACCGCCGCATGATCGCCCGGGCGCTGACGCAGGTATTCCCCGACGCGGAAGTGATGGTGGACCACGACCTCATGGGCGCCGCCCGCGCGCTCTGCCAGGACCGGAAAGGCATCGCCTGCATTCTCGGAACCGGTAGCAATTCCTGCTATTTCAATGGCAAAAAGATCGTTAAAAATAGCCCAGGGCTGGGGTATGTGCTGGGCGACGAAGGCAGCGGCGCTTACCTGGGCAAAAAGACCCTGCAATACTACCTGTACCAGACATTTGACGAAGAGCTCCGCTTCCGGTTCGAGGAAAAGTTCAGGCTTTCCGAAGTGGAGATCCTCGACCGGGTGTACAAACAGCCCCTGCCCAACCGCTTCCTCGCTTCCTTTGCGCTTTTTCTCGCCGAGAACCGCGGACATTTCATGGTGGAAAACATCGTCGAAGACGGGCTCAACGATTTTTTCTTCAGCCACCTGTGCAAATACCGCGAGAGCTGGAAACTGCCCGTGCATTTTGTGGGTGGGATCGCTTTTGGATTCAGGGATGTGATCACCGAACTTTGTGGCAGTTACGAACTGGAACTGGGCTCGATCCTGCAGCATCCCATGCAGGGACTGATCGAGTACCACAGTCAATAAAACAATATGAAGGATTTTGTGAAAGTTACAGAACAGGATAGTCCGTACCGGCACCTCGATAAAATGCCGCTGGCCGAACTGCTTATCCATATCAACGAAGAGGATCGCCAGGTGCCGGTAGCGGTAGCCCAGGCCATCCCGCAGATCGAAAAGCTGGTGGCCGCCATCACCGACAAACTGCTGGCCGGCGGTCGCCTTTTTTATATGGGCGCCGGCACTTCCGGGCGGCTGGGCGTACTCGACGCCAGTGAAATTCCACCCACTTACGGCATGCCCCATGGACTCGTGATCGGCATCATCGCCGGCGGCGAAGTAGCCATTCGAAAAGCGGTGGAGAACGCCGAAGACGATATGGAGCAGGGCTGGAAAGACCTGCTGGCACACGACGTGAGCGATAACGATGTAGTGGTGGGCATTGCCGCCAGCGGCACCACGCCTTATGTGATTGCCGCGCTGCGCCGCTGCCGGGAAGAAGGCATTATTACCGGCTCCATCTCCTGCAACCCGAATTCACCCATCAGCCGCGAAGCCGATTTTCCCATCGAAGTGGTGGTAGGCCCCGAAGTGGTGACAGGCAGCACCCGTATGAAAAGCGGCACCGCCCAGAAACTGGTGCTGAACATGATCTCCACCTCCGTAATGGTACAGATCGGACGAGTGGAAGACAACAAGATGGTGAACATGCAGCTCAGCAACGAAAAGATCGTGGATCGCGGTACCCGCATGGTTATGGCCCGCCTCAAGCTCGATAATTATGATATCGCCCGGCAACTGCTGCTCCGCTGGGGCAGCGTCAAAAAAGCCGTCGACAACTATGCACAACATTGAACCCTTTTATAATTGGCGCCATATCTATGTGAGTGAGGAAGATGAGCGGTCTCCTTTTTACGGAAGGGTTTACTCCGAGTTTGAATTTACCCAGGCCATCTATAACTATTATATACACCCGCAGTGGGACGAGTTCGGCTCCCGCACCCTCTATCTGAAAGTGCTGATGGCCGATTACGATGAGGGTTATGCGATCATAGAACTCATTGGGGAATGGAATGATGCCATCGAGAACGATATCATGAGCCTTAAAAGGGAAGTGATCGACAAATTTGAGTCCCAGGGTATTTATAAGTTCATTTTCATAGCCGAGAACGTACTCAATTTTCACAGCAGCGACCGCGAATATTATGAAGAATGGTATGAAGAAATGATGGAAAACGATGGCTGGGTGGTGCTGCTGAACATGCCTGAACAAACCCAGTACGAATTCCGCAAAGCCAAGCTGCAGCGTTACCTTGAACTCGTTGAAATCGAGAACTGGCGCATATTCAAGCCCTTTCACCTCTTCCGGAAAATTGATGAGGAGATGCGCAAACGGCTCGACTGACCCCATATAAACTAACATTTGTAAGGAAAAAACTTTTTTGCAGTTTGTGCGGATTGTATATTTTTACCAAATGATGAACACCTGTGCATTTGGCCGATTTTATTTTTACTTCTACTTTTTTACAGGCAGAAGGCCGGCGATGCTTTGTGTACGATCAAAAAACTGAGAAATACAATCAACATAAAGAGTCCCGGCAAAAAGCCGGGATTTTTATTTTTTATGGCCAAACGAATAGCAATACAGGGGTACGAAGGCAGTTTCCACCAGGTGGCTGCACAACAATTTTTCGGCAGGCAGGTGGAAGTGATCCCCTGCGACAATTTCCGCGACGTGGTGCGCATTGCCGCCGATTCAAAAGAAAGCAACGGTGGCATCATGGCCATCGAAAATTCCATTGCCGGCAGCATTTTACCGAACTACAACCTGCTGCAGAAAAGCAAACTGCGCGTGATCGGTGAAGTGTACCTCCAGATCAGGCAGAACCTGCTGGTAAACCCCGGTGTGCAACTGGAAGACATCCGCGAAGTGCATTCCCACCCCATGGCCATCCTGCAATGCATTGATTATCTCGAGAAATACAACTGGAAGCTGGTGGAAACCGAAGACACGGCACTCAGCGCCAAACACATCCACCAGAAGAAGAACAAACATGCCGCCGCCATCGCCAGCAAACTGGCTGCCGAATTGTTTGAACTCGATGTGCTGGCGCCCAATATTCACACCATGCGGAACAACTATACCCGCTTCCTGGTACTGGAACCCGCTAAAGACCAAACACCCATCGAAGGCGCCAACAAAGCCTCCGTGAATTTCCATACCGATCACTCCCGTGGCAGCCTGGCCAAAGTGCTGAGCTGCATCGCCAACGGCGGCATCAACCTCAGTAAGCTCCAGAGCTTCCCCATTCCGGGAAGCGACTGGGAATACAGCTTCCATGCCGATATGGAATTCGATAACCTGGAACAATTACAAGAAGTACTGCAGCAGATCCGGCCACTGACAGTTGCGCTGCAGGTATACGGCATCTATAAAAACGGAAGAAAATGACAACGGCCCATCGTCTTAATGGCATCGGGGAATACTATTTCTCCACCAAACTGAGGGAGATCGATGCCCTCAACCAGGCAGGAAAAGCCATCATCAACCTCGGCATCGGGAGTCCCGACCTGCCGCCGCACCCCGACGTCATCCGTACCCTGGCGGAGGAAGCAGCCAAACCTAACGTGCATGCCTACCAGAACTACAAGGGCAGCCCCGTTTTACGGGAAGCCATGGCGCACTGGTACAGCCGCTGGTATGGCGTGGAGCTTGATCCCGCTACAGAGATCCTGCCCCTCATCGGCAGCAAGGAAGGCATCATGCACATCTGCATGACCTATCTCAACGAAGGAGATGAGGCCCTGATTCCCAACCCGGGTTATCCTACCTACAGCGCTGCTGTAAAACTGGCCGGCGGCGTTCCGCGCACCTATAACCTCGAAGAACGCCTCAACTGGGAGCCCGACCTCGACGCCCTTGAGGCCTCCGACCTCAGCCGCGTGAAACTGATGTGGGTGAACTATCCGCACATGCCTACGGGACAATTGCCCAGCGCCGCCTTCTTTGAAAAGCTGGTGGCTTTCGGCAAACGCACGGGTATCCTCATTTGCCACGACAATCCCTACAGCTTTATCCTGAACGAAAAACCCATGAGCCTGCTGTCGGTGCCGGGAGCGAAGGAAACCGTGCTGGAGCTCAATTCCCTCAGCAAGAGCCAGAACATGGCCGGCTGGCGCGTGGGCATGCTCGCGGGCGCTGCGGAACGCATCAACGAAGTGCTGCGTTTCAAAAGCAATATGGACAGCGGCATGTTCCTTCCCCTGCAACTCGCGGCCGCAAAGGCTTTGCGCCTGGAGAAGGACTGGTACGAATCGGTAAACGCAGTATACGCCAAACGCCGGGAAAAAGTATTCCGCCTGCTCGATATCCTGCAGTGCAGCTACGCCACCGACCAGGCAGGCATGTTTGTATGGGCAAGGATACCGGCAACTTACCCCGATGGATATGCGCTGAGTGATGCGGCCCTTTACCAGGCCAATGTATTCATCACCCCCGGCGGCATTTTCGGGGATGCAGGTAACGGTTATATCCGCGTGAGCCTCTGTTCTCCCGAAGAAAAACTGGAAGAAGCCATCCGCCGGCTGCAAACCGTCTTCACTACCGTAGATGCATAAGTGAAACACAACATGGAAAGAAAGAAAATCTGTATAGTAGGTGTTGGACTGATTGGCGGATCCCTGGCCCTGCAGCTCAATGAAAAGGGCATGGCCACCGGCATCATTGGCGTGGAAAGCAGCGAAACCCATGCGGCCAGCGCCCTGGAGCTGGGACTGGTAGACAGCATCCTGCCCCTGGAAGAAGCCATCCCCCAAAGCGACGTGGTGGTGCTGGCCATCCCGGTGGACCAGCTCACCGGCCTGCTGCCAAAGATCCTCGATCTCGTTACCGAACAGATCGTATTCGATGCAGGCTCCACCAAGGAACAGCTTATCGATATCGTGAAAGAACACCCCAAACGTGGGCGCTACGTGGCTACCCATCCCATGTGGGGAACGGAATACAGTGGTCCCGCTGCTGCCGTGAAGCACGCGTTCGAGAACAAGGCCGTGGTCATTTGCAACGCTGCGGACAGTGACCCCGATGCAGTGGAGTGGGTGAAAAAAGCCTATGCCCGCATTGGCATGCACCTGCTCGAAATGGATGCAGAGGCGCACGACCTACACGCTGCCTATGTAAGCCATATTTCTCACATCACTTCCTTTGCCCTGGCCAATACGGTGCTGGAAAAAGAACGTGAGGACCGCGCCATCTTTGAAATGGCCAGCGCCGGTTTTGAAAGCACGGTGCGCCTGGCCAAGAGCAATCCCAGCATGTGGGTGCCCATCTTCAAACAGAACCGCGAAAACGTGCTCGACGTACTCAATGAACACATCAGCCAGTTGCGCAAATTCAAGTCCTGCCTCGAAAAAGAGAACTACGAGTACCTGCAGGAACTGATCGAAAATGCCAACCGCATCAGGCGAATTATTAAATAGCATTAACTTTATACCATGCAAGCAACCGACAACAAGACAATGAAGCAGATCACCCAGGAAGCCTGGGCCAAACGCCCCCTGATCATTTCAGGACCCTGCAGCGCCGAAACTGAAGAGCAGGTGCTCGAAACCGCGCAAAGACTCGCCAATACCGGTAAAGTGGACGTGCTCCGCGCCGGCATCTGGAAACCCCGCACCCGCCCGGGTTCTTTTGAAGGCATTGGTACCAAGGGGCTTCCCTGGTTGCAGCAGGCCCGCAAAATCACCGGGCTGCCCGTAGCGGTGGAAGTGGCCACCGCCAAGCAGGTGGAAGACGCCCTGCATTTCGACGTCGACATTCTCTGGATCGGCGCCCGTACTACTGTGAACCCCTTCTCCGTACAGGAAGTGGCTGACGCCCTCCGCGGCGTGGACGTGCCCGTGCTGATCAAGAACCCCATCAACCCCGACCTGGAACTGTGGCTCGGCGCCGTTGAAAGAGTGTCCAAAGCTGGCATCAAACAGGTGGGCCTCATTCACCGCGGTTTCTCTTCTTATGGCAATACCGAATTCCGCAATGCGCCCATGTGGCACCTCGCCATTGAAATGAAGCGCCGCAATCCCGAACTCATGATCGTAAACGATCCTTCGCATATCTGCGGCCGCCGCGATATCCTCATGGATGTGGCCCAGAAAGCCATTGACCTGGACTTCGACGGGCTCATGATCGAAAGCCATATCGATCCCGACAAAGCCTGGAGCGATGCCAAACAACAGGTGACTCCCGAACGCCTCGCCGAAATGGTGAACGGCATCACCTGGAGAAAAGAAGACGTTGACTCCGCCGCCTACCACGCTGCGCTGGAAAAACTGCGCCAGCAGATCAACCACCTCGACGACGAACTGATGCAGATCCTCGGCCAGCGCATGAAAGTGGCCGAACAGATCGGTACGTATAAAAAGAACAACAGCATCACCATCCTGCAGACCAACCGCTGGAACGAAATACTGGAGAGGGCTTTTGTGAAAGGTGATAAACTGGGGCTGAGCAAGGAATTCATCACCCGCTATTTCGACGCCGTTCACATGGAAAGTATCAACCACCAGAACAAGATCATGAACAGCTAAGCCACCGGAATGGAAAAAAAATCAATCCGGATCGGGCAGGCTGTTACTGATTATTATTTTGATGCGAAGCTTTCCAGCCTTGGCAAAGTGGCGGAAAAAAAATACAGCATCGTACTAACCGACGAGCATGTGTTTGCCCAATACGAAAAACAGCTCAAGGGCTGGAATACCATTGTGCTCAAAGCGGGGGAGGAATTCAAGCTGCAGGCCACGGCCGATGCGGTGATCGATACCCTCATTGAAATGGAAGCCGACCGACGCACCACCCTCATTGGCCTGGGTGGCGGGGTCATTACCGACCTGGCTGGTTATGTGGGCGCCATCTATATGCGCGGCATCCGCACGGGCTTTGTGCCCACCAGCCTCCTGGCCATGGTAGACGCTTCCATCGGTGGCAAAAATGGCGTGGACGTGGGCGTGTACAAAAACCTGGTGGGCATCATCCGGCAGCCTTCTTTCCTGTTCTTTGATGTGGCGCTGCTGCAAACCCTGCCCGAATCCGAATGGCAGAACGGTTTTGCGGAGATCATCAAACACGCCGCCATCAAAGATGCGGCCATGTTCCGGGAACTGGAAGAAGCCGACATCGCTTACTACCGCAGGCACAAAAAAGCCCTGGCCGCCCTCGTGCGCCGCAATGCCCTGCTGAAAACAAAAGTGGTGCAGGGCGACGAAACCGAGCAGGGAGAAAGGCGCCTGCTGAACTTCGGCCATACCCTGGGGCACGCGCTGGAAAACCAGTTCGAGCTCTCGCATGGGCAGGCCGTTGCCATCGGAATGACCTATGCCGCCGGTATCTCTGCGGAGATCCTCGGCTTTAAGCAGGCCGGCCGTTTGGTGGAACTGATCGCGCAATACGGACTGCCCACCTATGCCGGTTTTGATGCAGCCCCCGTTTTCGAGGTGTTGAAGCACGATAAGAAAAGGGAAAGGGATACCCTGCATTATATCCTGCTGGAAAAGATCGGGAAAGGCGTAGTGTTTTCCCTTCCGCTGGAGAAAGTGAAAAAAATCATTGAAGAACTTTAATAGCTATAACATTCATGATCGTTCGAATCGAACCATCGCGGCTCAGGGGTGAGATCTGGGCCCCCGCTTCCAAAAGCAGCATGCAGCGCGCCTGTGCGGCCGCCCTCGCTGCCGGTGGCACCACGCGGATCCAGAACCCCGGCCATTCCAACGACGACAAAGCAGCCCTGGGTGTGATACGCGCCCTGGGTGCTGATGTGAAACAGGAAGGAGAGGACCTGCTGGTTGCTTCTTCGGGTGTGCATGCCCGTAACAACGAAGTGTTCTGCGGCGAAAGCGGTTTGGGCATACGCATGTTCACCCCGCTGGTGGCCCTCAACGAAGGCCCCATCACCATCACCGGCGAGGGCAGTCTCACTACCCGCCCCATGGATTTTTTCGATACCGTGCTGCCGCAACTGGGTGTGCAGGTGCAGACCCGCGAAGGGCGCCTACCCATCACCGTTAGGGGACCGCTGCGGCCGGCCGATGTCACCATCGACGGCTCTTTAAGTTCGCAGTTCCTCACCGGCATGCTGCTCGCTTACGCCGCCGCCGGCGCAAGAGACGTGACCATCACCGTTAGTAACCTGAAAAGCAGGCCCTATGTGGATCTCACCTTAGAAGTGATGCGCGTATTCGGACTGCCGGTACCGGAGAACCGCGACTATGCCGCTTTCCGGTTTAACGGTGAAGCCTATACGATAGATGCATCGCGCGAGCGCAGCTACACCGTGGAGGGCGACTGGAGCGGTGCCGCCTTTTTGCTGGTGGCCGGCGCCATCGCCGGCGATATTACGGTGAAGGGACTCGATACTTTTTCCACCCAGGCCGACAAAGCCATCCTCCAGGCCCTGATGCAATGCGGCGCCGGTATCAGCATAGAAGCGCAACAGATCAGCCTGCGGCCCGCGCCGCTCAAGGCCTTTCATTTTGACGCTACCGATTGCCCCGACCTCTTTCCGCCGCTGGTGGCCCTCGCCGCCAATTGCGAAGGTACCACGGTCATTGAAGGCGTGGACCGGCTGGCGCACAAGGAAAGCAACCGCGGCCTCACGCTGCAGGAAGAGTTTGCGAAGATGGGCGTGCCCGTGGAACTCCAGGGAAACATCATGCTGGTAAAAGGCGGCGGACCGATTCAAGCTGCCGAACTGCATTCCCACCACGACCACCGCATTGCCATGGCAGGCGCGGTAGCGGCGCTGAAAGCAGATGGCGCTACCACCATCCGCGACGCCGAAGCCATCAATAAATCCTATCCCGATTTTTACGACCACATCAGCCGTCTCGGCGCAGCACTGACCATAACCAACTGATTGTCTCATGAACGCATTCGGAAAACTTTTCAGGGTAAGCATCGTAGGAGAATCGCACGGCCCCGCCGTGGGGGTGATCATCGATGGCCTTCCTGCCGGCCTGCCCCTGTCGGCCGACGATTTCAGCACCGATATTGAAAGAAGAAAGGGCGGCCTCCAAAAAGGCACCACCCCCCGTAAGGAAGACGATTTCCCGCTCTTCCAGACCGGTCTTTTCAACGGTCATACCACCGGCGCCCCGCTCACCATTCTTTTCGAAAACAAGAACACCCGCTCGGGTGATTACGAAAAACAGCGTGCCGTGCCGCGCCCCGGCCATGCCGATATGGTGGCGCACCAGAAATTCGGCGGCTTCGAAGACTTCCGTGGCGGTGGCCATTTCAGCGGAAGGCTCACCGTTTGCCTGGTGGCGGCGGGCGTAGTGGCAAAAAAGCTCCTGCAGCCGGTAGAAATAAAGGCGTCCATTCTTGAAATAGGCGGCGAAGCCGACATAGAAAAAGGCCTGCAAAAAGCGATCGATGCCAAAGACAGCATCGGCGGCATCGTGGAATGCCGGGTGGCCGGCCTGCCCGCCGGCCTCGGTGAGCCGTTCTTCGATTCGGCAGAATCACTGCTGGCGCATGCCGCTTTTGCCATCCCTGCCGTACGCGGTGTGGAATTCGGTACCGGTTTCGCGGCAGCAAAAATGTTCGGCACCGAACACAACGATGCCATTGAAGACATATCGGGCAAAACTCGCACCAACCATGCCGGCGGCATTGTGGGTGGCATTACCAATGGCAATGAACTCGTATACCGGGTGGCCATCAAGCCCACTTCCTCCACGCCCCGGGAACAACAGACCCTCAATTGGGAAACAGGGCAGCAGGAAATATTTTCGGTAAAGGGCAGGCACGACCTCTGCATAGCCCTGCGGGTTCCAGTAGTGCTGGAAGCTGTCACGGCCATTGTACTGGCCGACCTGCTGGCGCAGGTACAGTCCCTTCCCAGGATCCGGAAGGGGTAGCGGAGAGGTGAAGGGAAAACCCTATCTTGTTCATCGAAACCCAAATCGCATGAAGTTCCAACCATATTTGTTGTGGTTTTTACTGATCCTGTCCCTCGCCTGCGGAAATCCGTCCCAACCCAAGCCACCAAAGGAAGTGGTGATTGTTGAAAAGCCCGAAGAGATCCAGGTCAAAGCCAGCGAGCAGATCAGCGCGCTGCTGGACTTCCTGGAAAGATCCGGCGGTATGCTGAACGACTCCACCCGGCTCCGGAATTTCGGCGTTCTCCGTAGTATTTACAGTGAACAGTCCAATGAGCCCATCTGGAGCGAAGGCCCCCGTTGGAAACCCCTGGGTGACAGCCTTTTCCACCTCATCAGCAAATCGAAGGAATACGGCCTTTTCCCTTCCGACTACCACCTTCTTCCCATCCTCGCGGAACGCAACAAACTGGTGATCGATACGCTGGCGCGGAAAAACGTGGCCCTTTGGACCCGCACCGACCTCTTGCTCACCGATGGTTTTCTCCAGATGGCGCGCGATGTGTACACCGGGCGGCTGGAAAAAGACAGCGTTACCCTGCGCTACGATACGCTTGCGCCCGGGCGCCTGAAATCGCTCCTGCTGCAGGCCGCGCGCGACGGCAGCTTCCGGGCACAGCTCGACAGCCTGGAGCCGCAACTCGAAGCTTACCAGGCCTTACGGGCAGCCCTACCCGCTTTTCTTGATTCGGTACAGTTTAAAGAATACACTTACATAGAATACCCGACGAAAGACTCCCTGGGCGTAATAAGAGCGGTGGCTGCACGGTTGCAGGAAACAGGTTTTTTGTCCGCCGACTGGCAGGAACCCGACTCTGCGGCCTACGCGGCGGCTGTCAAAAAATACCAGGCGTCCAAAAACATCCGCACCACCGGCGTGGCCGCCGAGCTCACGGTGCGAAGTCTCAACGATACCGACTGGGAACGATTCAAGCGCATTGCGATTAACCTCGACCGTTATAAACAACTGCCGGCGCAGTTGCCCGAAACCTATATCTGGGTGAACCTGCCTTCCTACACACTGAAGTTGATGGATCACGACACACTGGCCCTGGAATCGAAAGTGATCGTGGGAGCCGCCAAAACGCGCACCCCGGTGCTCACCAGCGAGATCGTCAACTTTATTACCTATCCACAATGGACCGTTCCTTACAGTATTATCTTCAAGGAGATGCTGCCCCGGATCCAGAAAGACATCGGCTACCTCGATAAGCAGAACCTGATGGTGGTGGACAAATACGACAGCGTGATCAATCCCGCTACGATCGACTGGAGCAAGCTCAGCAGGAATCATTTTCCCTACCTGCTGCGGCAGCGGCAGGGCGACGACAATTCCCTGGGCGTAATGAAGTTCAATTTCCGCAATAAATATGCGGTGTACCTGCACGATACCAATGCCCGCAGCTTATTCGGCCGGCCGGTGCGCGCGCTGAGCCACGGTTGCGTAAGGGTACAGCAGTGGGAAAAATTATCCCGGTTCCTGGTGCGCGACGATGAAATAAGATACCATCCCGATACGTTAAGGGCCTGGATCAGCCGGCAGGAAAAGCATGTGATCTCGGATTTTGTGCATGTTCCGATTTTTATTCGCTATTTTACCTGTGAGGCGGCGGGGAGCGGCATCCGGTTCTACGATGATATTTATGCCGACGACCGCCTGCTGGCTGAGAGGTATTTCCGGTCGAAACCCATTAATTGATCCATGAAAATCCTTCCGCGCATATTGCTTGCCGTCAGCCTGCTCTATACAGGTGTTGCGGTATCGCAGCCGAAGGATACCACCCATACCAGCGCCACCACCCGGAAAAAAAGAAAGTCCAACACCGCCAAAGTACAATACGGCACGGCCAGTTTTTACGCCAAAAAATTCAACGGCCGCCCCACCGCCAGCGGGGAGATCTACGACGACAATAAGATGACGGCAGCGCATAACGGCCTGCCGTTAGGTACCTGGATCAGGGTAACCAACCAGCGCAATAAACGTACGGTAGTGGTGAAGGTGAACGACCGGCTGCATTACCGCAATCCCCGCCTGGTGGACCTTTCACGGGCTGCCGCCAAAAAGCTCGGTTATACGGGACATGGCCTTGCCAAGGTCAAAGTAGAGGTGCTGGGTAAAAAGCCGCCCGCCGCCAATGCCGCTTTGACAACGAATAAATAATGTAGAAATCCGGCGGTTATTCTATTTTTGCCGCAGCAAAACAATCGACTTATGATGAAAAGAATGCTCTTGTCCTTCGTGGCAGTTGCAGCCATTGCGGCTGTGGCTTACAGTCAGGATTATGAATACAAAAAAAGACCTGCTCTTGCCATTCACTTTATCGCCAACGATTTTGTAACCCCCCAACGTATCAAAGCCACTTCCCTCACCGATGTTTTGAAAGACAAACAGTGGGCGAAATTCGGCGACATGAATTTCGGCTTTGCGGCCTCTTACCTGAAGGGGCTTACCAATACCTTCGATTTCTCTACCACCCTGGGTGTTTCCTTCCTGGACTATCCGCTGCCCGACCGTCCCGCCGGCGGAACCGGTGGCAGTGATGCCGCCCTCCTGGAATGGGACGCGATGGTGCGTGCCAAGATGGTGCCCGATAAATACTGGGTATCGCCCTATCTTACTGTCGGTATCGCAGCTTCCAAATGGAAGGGCTATTACGGCGCCGTGTTGCCTATGGGCGCTGGTATCCAGGTAAACTTTTTTGACGAGGCTTTCCTGCTGATCGATGGCCAGTACCGTTTGGGTATTACCAATGCCACGGCCAATCATTTTTATGGAAGCGTGGGCATTGCCGGGAATATCGGCAAGCCGAAAGAGGTCAAAGTGATCCCGCCGCCACCGCCGCCCATTGTGGAGGTGAAGGACCAGGACAAAGATGGCATTGTTGATTCACTCGATGCCTGTCCCACGGAAGCCGGCCTCGCAGCCCTGCAGGGTTGTCCCGACCGCGATGGCGATGGCATTGCTGACAAGGACGATAAATGCCCGGATGTGCCGGGTCTTGCGAAATATGCCGGTTGCCCCATTCCTGATACAGATGGCGACGGCATCAACGACGAAGAAGACAAATGTCCCACCGTGGTGGGCGTAGCCAAATACCAGGGCTGTCCCATTCCCGATCGCGACAACGATGGCGTGAATGATGAAGAAGACCGTTGTCCCGACCTGGCCGGTCCGGCCGATAACGGTGGTTGTCCCAAACTGGAGACCTCCAAGTTCAACGCCGCCGCGGTGCAGTTCGTAACGGGCAGCGCCACCCTTACTGCGGCAGCGAAGAAGGAGCTGGACAAAGCAGCGCGCATCCTCAATGACCAGTACCCGCAACTGAAAGTGGAGATCGGTGGACATACCGACAATACCGGCAAAGCCGATTTCAACCAGAAGCTGAGCCAGAAGCGTGCCGATGCGGTGAAAGCTTACCTGGAGAAGAAGAAAGTGGATGGCA
>JAFAFR010000054.1 GCA_023423405.1 Bacteroidota bacterium | reverse complement strand
CTTTGGAAGCATCGAAATAAACGTTAGAAATAATATCAATTCCCCCTTTTTCGGATCGAATCTCTTTCCGACAGGAATAGAATAGAAATGATAAAATACATACTAGCAATATTTGTTTTATTCTCATCACAATTGTATTTAAAAAAGCGACAAAATCATCAGCTGACTTGCCGCCATGGGATTAATCGTCAGGTATACTCTTTATCTTTTCATACTTTGTTCTTTCGCATGGGCCTTCTCATGTGTATTATCCTGCTCGAGGCCCTCAAGAGTTTTGTTGTTATTGAGTCGGTTCATATCGCTGTCGTACAGGTTAAGATTCTTATACTGAGGATTTAGAATCGCTTTTCCCTCGATAACACTGTCGTCCATTTCAAATTTCACTTTCACAATGTTTCCTTTTTCCAAACTCTTAATTACATTGTCTTTGTACTCTGGTTTATCAAAAATAAGATTGGATTTTTCCACAATTTGAGCGGTATCCACTCCGTAATTTTGATGAAAAGATTGAAAATTGTAGTTTCCCCATTGGTTCTTTTCATCGGCAAAATTTAGTTTTACAAATGTGGATTCTCTTTGATTTGTTTTAGGATTATCAAATTCAATTTTTACTAAACGTCCTTCTAAAAGATTTACAGCTTCTTTTGCGGTAAACGTATTTTCTCTGTTTACTCTAAAGTTTTGAGAAATAATTTCATTCTTATCATTTGAGAGCGTAGCTTCATAGGAATTAAGAAAAACTCCCCCTTGTTCTGACTTGCTAAATTTGATGTTAAAATCAATTTTGTTTTCAGGTAAAGTTCTATCTGAAGTAGTTTTAATTTCAAAACTTTTTTCTACAGAGTTAATACCTGTTTCTAAGTCTTTATGTAACTTTTCGCCATCTCCGAAACCAAGGTATTTTAATTGGTCTATTAGATACTGTACCTGATCGAATTCTTTTTGTGTTTCCATAATGTTTGGATTTTGTTTGTTAATATATAATTGAATGATGTTTTGTGTGTTTTGGTCATATTGTTTAAGTGAATCCGGATTTTGGATTGCTTCATCAGCGATATCTTTTATTTTTCCGCCGATGATTTCAGTCTCTATTTTTTTTGAGTTTAGCAAACCATTATCTATATCATCAATTTTATTAAAGTTTGATATATAGTTTTCAGAGAGAATCGGTACTGGCGTTATAGTTTTTTTTCATCTTTCCTTCATTTATAAATGATTCCCACATTTTTTGACCGTTCTCACTTTTAATGAGAATAGCATCAGTAATGCTAATATTGGAATGTTCCAGACGTTTGCTGTAGAAGGCGATAAGTTCAGGAGTTATATTATTTCCATATAAAACACAGTTGGAACCACCGAATTTGGATACTTTTTCAACAATGAAATTTTCCTGATTATTCACAGGTAAAATAAATTTTCCAACGATGTTTAGTTGGGAGTTAAGAACCAGCATTTCGGTTTTGTCGCAAACTCCGACTTTTTGAGAAGTGATATAGGCTGCAACTGCTTCAGGAGATTTAACCTGAATGGGTTGGAAATTTTCTATCAAAACTTGTTTTGAAAATGAATATGCTTGAATTCCGGATAATTTTTTGGAAGTATTTTCTCTCTGTTTTTGCTCTTGTAAAAACTTCTCGTTAAAAACTAAATAATTTCCGCTTCTAAGATTAATGATAATACCATCATTTACTTCAATATCTGTATTTTGAAGTGCTTTTGTTAGCTTTTCAAGTATGTTGGCATCTTCTTTCGATGCTTTGAGATTTCCACTGGGATGATTGTGTACTAATGTGACAGAAGAAGGATTGGCTTGGATAATATTACCAATAATCTGTTTGTTGTCGATAAGCGCAGCATTAAATGTTCCTGTAGAAATATGCTGGACAAAGTAACCTTGATCTTTAAAATCGTAAACAAGAAATGCGTGTTCTACTGCTTCATCTTCCAAAGATTTGAAAAGCCAGGCAACATCATTATGATTTTCAATCGTTTCGGAACCTAAAAATTGAATGCAATTGTTTTCGGTAAAACGCCTTTCTATTAACGCAAAATCTGAATTTCCTCCTGAATTTTGTGATTCCCGTAATAGATTGGATCCGATACCAGAATCATCGGTTCTAAAAAGTTTGAATGGTAAACGTTCTCCGGTTGATGTTTTTGCGTAAAGCGTTTTGCTATCTTCTGAAAATGAGAAATTCGAGTTAACTGATTCTTTTTGCGGTTTTTCAATAGTTTTAAATTCAATTTCATCTTTTTCGGAATTTTTTTGATGATATTTTTCTTCAAGTTCTTTTCTAATCTCTTGTATAGGAGTGATGGAATCATAATCCAATAAATATGGCTTAGTACCTTCACTAATCCTTACGATAAGGCTTTCTCCTTTTTTAAAGGAATCGTAGCCCAATTTAAGAAATTCTATGGTAGCAATAGCTTCTTCAATGGAAGAAAACTGCATTTTTAGAAAATCTCCTAAATCTTTGTTTTCGTTGTATTTTCCAATTTCTAACTTAATAGACATAATTTTTTTTTATTTCTATACAAAAGTCAATAATGAAAATCCTAAAAACAAGATATTCAAATAGTTGCAGGCTATAAACTATTATAACAGGCTATAAACTACAATAAATGATGAATAGATGTAAAAAATAGTTTAAAAAACTCATTTTGAATTTCATTTTTGAAGAAATTGAATCTCAGTTAAACTTTCAGGAGCATCATTTTATGTATTATGTTAAATAATGTTAAAAATTCAAAACAAAAGAACTGGTAATTTATAAAAAACTGCAGGGTTTTGATAAAATTTTTAACATTCTGTTTTTAAACGATTAGTGGTAAGATTCTGATAACCAATAGGTTTTATTTAATCATTTTAAAATAGAAATAAATATTTGTGATTTTACAAGAAAAAGGGTGTTTTCACCCTTTTTTCATATCCATATTTATCGTTATTTTTCAGAAAATATAAATCCGGATTTTCTTAATTCATCCCAGCCTATGAAACACTTTTACATTGCAATATCATTTTTCCTTGGCATACTTCCATTTTCCGCTCAGGAAACAAAAACCTTGTGGCAAAAAGACATTCAGTCTTCCACGCAGGATTTTCTTACTACTATGACTTCCACAATTGACAGGCAGATCCTGCTTTCCGGGAGTTCCATAAACACCAAATCTCGGCAACTTTCAACCGATAGCCAGCAAACCAATAAAGACTATGATTATCACGTGCTGAAACTTGATCAGCAGGGCTCTAAAGTGTGGGAAAAATATTTCGGAGGAACAAGACATGATTACTTAATGTCTTCCGTTTCCACGCAGGAAGGAGGATTTTTGCTTGCCGGCACTTCCTTTTCCAATCAATCGGGGGACAAAAAAGAAAATAACCTGGGAGGTTCGGATGTATGGTTGGTCAAACTAAATGAAAACGGGGATGAAGAATGGCAAAAGACGATAGGCACAAAAAGCAATGATGAAGCTTCGTCAGTAGTACAGGCGGTGGATGAAGGTTTTTTTGTTGCCGGAGATATCAATAATAATAAAAATCTTTTTGGCTCTGCGGATGTCTTTGTCTCTAAGCTGGATAAGGCTGGGAATCTGATTCACACCATTATTTTGGGAGGAAACGGAATGGATGAAGTTCAGGAAATGATCGCCACTCCGGACGGAGGAAGCTTAATATTGATCTATTCCAATTCGGGGAAAACGGAGAATACGTTTTTCCAATTAGGCTCGGAATCCGGCAGAAATTCTGCAAATCCTTCACAAATAGCAAATACAGGTGGTAAATCAGCTTCAGAAAAAGAAAATTATGCTGCGGACTTATTTTCCTCCCTGAAGTTTGAATCGGGATCAGAATCTCAATCTCAGGCTCAACTTATCGGCAAAACGGAAGACCATTTCGGAGAAGGCGATTGCTGGATTGTAAAGCTGGATAAGGATGCTCAGGTGGAATGGCAGAAAACCTACGGCGGAAGTGGTGATGACCACCCCAAAACGATTGCCTTTACGGACAAGGGCTATCTGATCGGAGGTGAAAGCCGAAGTAATTCTTCCGGAAACAAGAAAGAGAACATACAGGAAGGAACAGACCTATGGCTTATTTCTCTAGATAAAGAAGGAAATGAGATCTGGCAAAAATCTTACAATTTTGGCAACAGGGATGTTTTGATGAGCATGGATGTGATCCGCAAGACCAACAAAGAGAATTACAGCGAAGACAAAGGATTTCTGCTTGGAGGTTACACGCAAGCAGAAGAAAAAGTGAAACCCGATGATGAGAAATTCTGGATGCTGTACATAGATCCAAGCGGAAAGGAAGAATGGAGAAAATATGTGGAAGGGAAATCCAAAAAGAAAGAAGAGCGGTTGGTATCGGCAAAATTGCAGAATGATGGAACTTTTCTTTTGGCAGGAACGAGTGCAGACCGATTGGGCGATGAAAACTGGAAGATCGTGAAGCTTGGAGACAAAGACCTTGACCAGCTGATCGAAAAGCAGGACATCAGGATCTATCCAAATCCTGTTGATGATTACTGCTATGTGGAAATCGGGCAATCAATGTTTAATGACAGCAAAAATGAAGAAGCTGAAATCTTCCTGCACGATATGAGCGGAAGGCAGATACAAAGCATCAAAACGAAAAACCAGATAACAAAAATAAACACCGCAGCACTTCCGCAGGGTGTGTACATCGTAACGGCAAGTGTAGAAAGTAAAAATGCTAACGCTAAAATTGTGAAAAAATGATGAGAAAAATTATACAAATTATATTTTTTACTCCGGTATTTTATTTACCCCAATCAAACAGTAATGCACCCGTTTCGTTTCCCAAGCCTCCGGATGCCAATTATTTTTCAGAATATACAAGCCTTCCTTCTGGAAGTTTTACAGGTGTTCCGGATATCAATATCCCTTTATTTTCGTTTGATGTTGACGGGACTTCTATCCCCCTAACATTAAGATACATATCGACCGGAGTAAAAGTGGATGAAATTGCTTCAAGAGTAGGATTAGGATGGATGCTTGATATTGGAGGAGGAGGAATTGTAAGGAATGTCATAGGAAGACCAGATCCTGCACAAAGACAAATAAAATCTATATATGATGTTGGAGAAAAATGTGTTGGTGATTATAACGATAAAGACTATTTTAAAAGCCTTACAATAGAGGAAGCTGATCCTTTTTTGGGTACACCTTCTGCACCAGGTGCAGATACCCGTCCTGATATATACGACTATATGCTCTTAGGAGAAAAAGGACGCTTTGTTTATGATAGAAGCGGTAATGCACTTTTAATACCCAAAACAGATGCGAAAATAAGTCCGAGAGATTTTTCTGGAGGAACACATTTTAATATTCTGGATGGAAGAGGGATTTCTTACGATTTTATTTCTACTAATCAATATTTTCCTATTCAGGAAGCTTCTTATAGTTACTATATTCATGAGAATTTTTTTAAACCAAATAGAATAGTTTTTCCTTCTGGTAAGAAGATAGAATATAAATATGACAAAACATTTGATTTTATACAATATTCCTCTTTTGAACAGGAAACAGGTAACATCACCTATAATTTACCAGCATGTAAAAAAAATATTAATGATATTAAAGCTAAAATTGAGGCAGGAAGAAATGCTGAAAAGGTTTTAACCTCCATTATTTTTGATGAGGGAAAAATCTTTTTTGACTATGATGAAAATAGCAGACAGGATTTGCCAGGAGACAGTCCGTTATTACAAATAAGAGTAGAAAATAATTTTGGAAAACTTATCAAAAGATTTAAATTTCATTATGATTATTTTACAAGCTATGATATTGTTTCATTTCCTGGAGTGCAGGGTAACAACAAAAGATTGAAATTAATATACATTGAAGAAGAACTATCAAAAGCCAAATATTCTTTTGAGTATAATGAAGAACTCCCCTTGCCTTCAAGATTAAGCAACAGTATTGATTATTGGGGTATTAGCAATGGTGAGAATAATGATGTTCGA
>JAFAFR010000036.1 GCA_023423405.1 Bacteroidota bacterium | reverse complement strand
GCAGCCGGCTGACGGCGGTGGGTTATGGCCAGGACCAGCCCATTGGCGACAATGCCACCAAGGCCGGCAAGGCACAGAACAGGAGGGTAGAATTCACGGTGAGCCAGTAAGGGTTGCCGGTGAATAAGAAAGTTAGAGCGGCTGCTCCTGTTACAGGGGTGGCCGCTTTTGGTTTGGGGTCTGTGGTTTGGGGGTTTGGAGTTGGGCGTTGGGCCTCAGCACTACAGGAAGAAGCCATGGTGAAGCCATCATCACCACATCATCACGCATAAAACAGTACAGCCGGAGCGGTGAAACAGCGGTCAAACACTACAGAATGAGCGGTGAAAATGGCACCAGCGGCAAAGCCTGGGCGGCATGAACGGCTCGTTTTGGTAGGAGGCTGGTGGGTTTTTAAGCGGTTCCTGTTGTTATCGGTACCGTTGGTGGTTGCCGGGTGGTTGTTGGTGATGATCTGATGCGGCGTGGTTATAGCTTTTCCTAACTGACACTGGCACTAAAAAAGGGGAGCTTACATGCGATTTCAAAAAGCGGGCTGTCAACTTTTGCAATTTGTCCAAGCCCAATATAGATAAGCCAAATATTGCCTGCTGTTTTATTATTGAAATGGGTCAAATGTCTTAATCACTTTTGGTGTTTGTGCGTCCATAAACATCTTTGCTCGTCCAAACAGACAGATTTTCCCTACACTGTCAAAAACATTGTGTTGCCCTTGGCCATTAATTAAAACTTCGTCTTTGCAAATTCCGTCCTGGTGATTTTTGTCTATATAGTCCCAATTATTATCGACTTCGTATTTGAATACGATCGTGAATGCCGGTTGGCTGTATTCAATTAGATAATTTCCATCGTCCATTGCCATCGGTTTGAAGTCGGGATGACAATTGTAAATCTTTTCAAGTGAAGCTTTTGCGCTATCTTCTATATTGTCAACCTTGTTTGGAAAAAAGGTTACAGTCCCATTTTGAAAAACTGCAAACTGTAATTTGTTGCCGGTGTAATATCTCGCTTTCTCATAAATCAGCTCAATGTCAATGGGTAGGTTTGATTTCCAATTCGGCTTTGGTGGAAAATCCTTGTCGGCTTGCTTAGTGCTTGTTTGTTCATTCTTCGCGGGAACAATATTTTGCTTTTGTCTAAAGAAGATAAAGTATAAAACAAGTCCAACCGCAACAAATCCAATTAGTAGATAAATCATCTTGGTTATTCAGGTTACTGGGGTGTATGAAAAATAGCAGGAACCGATTGTTGGTGGCAACAAACTTCCTTCTAACAGCAATCCCAATTGAAATATGCTTTGTCAAAATTTTTATTCTTTAGGTCGTTCAAGTTAATAAATATGTTTGCTGCACCGCTGTCGCCAAACATTATTTTTTCGTCTGTGTCTATTTGTAGTAAGAGCACATCGTCTTTTGCTTCTTTATTATAATCTCTCGGGTCGGATTGTGTGAAATAGGCATATCCGCCGATTTTATGTCCTGTGATGTAGAATATGTTATCTAATTGCTCCTGCTCTTCTTTCGAAAGTGTATCCTGAAAGTCAAAATAATCCAAACCGTCAAAGTTCATTTTAAAACGAAAATCTTCCCGTCCACCAAATTCTGTTTCTTTTTTGAATGTCAAAGAATGTTCACAATGGATTGGGCTTTCTTCGTATAGGTCGCTTGTTATGAAACTAAAATCTGTTTGATGGTCTTCGCTTTCTTTTTCATGAAATAATATTTTATAATCGTTCATGTCATACCAATTAGTCGGATGAACAAAAAGTTGTAAAATTCCACTTGCCGGATAGTTTTCAAGTTCTGGAGTTTCTGAAAAGTTGATCTGTGCTAACATAATCATTGGTGTTCCATCTGAACACATTGGATACGTCCTATTTGTAGGAATGTAGGGTTGCCCAAGAAGTTTACTTTGAGTGATTGTCAGTTTTTGCGCACTTAAAACAGGATGAGCAAAAATTCTAACCGTGTCCAGTTTGCATTTTTCAATTTGAGATTTGTATTTTTCTAAAAATGCTGGTATCATTTGTAAAGTTGTTTCTTATTACTGCCAAGGGCCATGGGTTTCCGCAGGTTGTGCAGTTTTGTTGGTATAATAAAGTTGTTAACTAGATAGTTATATTATTGTCGTTAAATATGTGTCATGTCGTCGATGTAATAATTATTGCCGCGATAAATAAAATTATTATTGTCGCTCCGATGTACGTAAACCAGGGATGTTTATAGTTGTTTTTCACCTCAATGAAGTTGCTAATCAAGTTCTGGTCAAAGGTCAGTCCTCGCCGTTTTAAGCCACATTTTTTGCAGATGATATTTGCCTCTTTTTCGGTCGGGAAGAACGGTATGAAATAGAAGTGCACGTATGAGCTTAAAACCATAATATCAGCAAAACTGTGTGTTTCACAGCTTGGGCATTTTATCAGAAATTCATCTATGCCGACAGGCGTTTGTTTTATACCATAGATTACAAATCCCATGTTTTTAAATGTTGTGTCAAAGTATTAAAAAATTGTTTATACAAGGAAGCGTCCCAGTAAATTGTAGCCAAGCCGCCTGTTAGTGGCTGTTTTTATTCAAAGTCATCATTCCTGTTTTCAGACTTGTTGTTGCAATAATCGCAATGATAACCAATGTCAAATGTTTGTGAGGGTAATTCTCCTCGACCCGCTGGCGTAATATATTGAGTGAACAAATAAAAGTCACCTGCAAATGAACCGCACCTGCCACAAGAGCTTGCAACATAACTTTCGTCAACCGTATTACTGTATTGGTTTTTCAGAATTACATTTTTTGACTTTGCAAAAGCAATTTCGTCAGGCATAAAGTCGCTTGGTCGTAAATGATTAGAACTGCCGCGAACCATGCTGCCACTACTTGTTGAGATAGTTGCTACTTTCATTGTGCTATGACACTTCCAACATGGTCCATCAATAATTGTCATTATTTTTTTTGATTGGAAGTGTCCGCAAGTTTTACATTTCGGATTGAAACAAGTTCCGACTTTGTTAGGTTGTGAAATTCGGTTGTGTAATTCGTCAATATCTTTGTCGGAAGTTAAGTTAATTTGTATAAGAATAATGTTTTTATCGTTGTAGTATTTTAAAGTGTTTTCTTCTGGTTTGTGCGAAACAACAATTTCAATAACACCAAAAACTTTCTCGTTTTCTTCAAGTAATGCGATGTCAGGTTTGCAAACAGTCAAGTTGTATTCAATTTTTACGTCCTTTACTTTTTTCAGCAAGTTTCCCGAATGTTGTCCGCCACAAAATTCGCAGTACCAAGAAAAAGGAAGTGGTGTTTGTGTCGCGATGTGTTTTTGTAATTTGTCAGCAAGTAAGTTTTTGAATGCGTAATGTAAGGCTGTTTCAGGCGTGCAATTCGGTGTCAATGCACGATGAGCAAAATGTGGTCGTTTAGTTCCTTTGCCAGTCTTTCCGCTTTTTCGTAAAATGAGTTCAGACTTACAAACTGGACATAAAAAATCGGCTCCCTTTTCAGCGTCATTTGCCTTAATGAGTTGTCCGTTTTTGTCTGTCGCAACTGTGTAAAGAATATTCGTCATTTCATATGGTCAATTTCAGGTTTGATGGGTCGTCCCAAAATAGCCACTAACGTTTTCGGGCTTTGCGTTCGGGCGAGCTTCAGAGCACAAAGTTTCAATTTATTACTAAAGTTCACTAGAAGCACAAAACTACAAGTTTGCACGTCAGCCCGCCTGACGCAAAACCCGTGTTGCCTGTTGTACTTCTAATTAATTGCGTCATACCATGATTGATAAGCGTCATTTCTTGAAGGTGTCAAACAACACTTGATTTGTTGTTCGTTGTTTATGCATCCGTTGTAAAGTAATGATTGGTTTATGATATTTCTTATTTGTCGTAGCCTTTTAATTTTACTGTCGCTCCAAGTCAACGAGTATAAGACCTTGTTGAAAGTAATGCCATTAAAAGCATTTGTAATGTCAAAATGGACAGTATTTGTAAGGTCATGGATTATTTTGCATTCAACTTCTCTGTCGCCAAAGTTTGGCAAAATGTCATTTATATTAATGGTTTTGATTAGGTCTATTATTACAATTTTGTTGTCAATGCAATATTGTTTCCAAGTATGAGGACAGCCCACATGATTGTCAATTGGGTGAAGTGACTGCCCTGATAAAGCTGTCGGCAGATATTTCCAAAATTTACTTTGTCTACGACCATAGAACCATTGGGCATTATTGGGTTTTTCGCAACTTTCGTCTGACGGATTAAATGTCCCAATTATTAAAATATTGGAGTTTGAGTTTATGGATTGACCACAAAATTGCCTTTGTTGTTCAATTGTTTCTAAGTCGTTTATGTATCTGTGTATTATCGGCATGGTTGTCGTTTTAGTATAGCAGGTGACGTCTGCATTTACGCAGCCTTATTGCGCAATACGCCTAAAATAGTATCATTTTTGCAAATTGTTATACTAACAGGCGCAAATCCTGTCGAAGGCAAAGGATACTATTTTTCAGAAAGGGTACCCGCTATACTTTTTTCAGGCACAGTTGTTTTCGGAACAGCATCTTCACTTTTCAAAAATCCTTGCAGTAAAGCCGCCTGAGATCATCGCTGTTTCCCCAAGGTGGCCCCAACTGCAAATCCGGGAACCAAAACGCAAGATCCGGGAGCGTTTTACTTCCCATTTTCATCCTCCAAATACACAGAAACTCATTTTTGCCCAGTCTGTAACTACCGATTATGCCACGATTTGAACAGATAATTCCGCATTTTGTACAGATTGTGAAAATAGGTTGGATTTGATTTTTCATTAGGATATCGTTGTTGCTGTTCCATTAACCAGTACCTGAAAACGAGATTTTATGAAAAATGGTTTCACCCGGCATACCGGCAGGCAGCCGGCCCAGAAAATTGCCGGCAATAACATGCGTTTGCAGCTCAGCAACAGAGTGGCATCACCATATCCCGTCAACGGAATAGACAAGCCGCCCGGGACAGCCGCCTTCCAGGCTGCCCTGCCCGAGGTCGTTCCGGGGCTACGAACAGGCCATGAACAGGCAAGAAGCACCAACGACGACACAAAGGATCCGGCAAACGCGCGGCTCGCCTTACTATACAAACACCATAGCCGGAGTATCGAAGCACTATAGGGGGAGTATACAAAACACTATACAATCACTATACAATGAGTATAGAATGTGCACCCCCAAACTACTGACAGAAATGCTTATACCACCTTCACCACTTTCGCATATTTCTGCAATCGCTTGTCGCCGGGGGAGAGCTCTGTAAGGAGGGTGTGAATGGCGCGCAGGGGGTTGACCACCAGCTTCTGGGGCCGGTCTATTTTTTCGGAGATGCAGAGCGCCACCGTTTTGCCGGCGGCTTTCATCAGTGCTTTTTTCACCTGCACCACGTCCCAGTTCTGGTCCGTCAGCCCTTCTTTGACCGACAGGCCATTGGCGCCAATGAAGGCAATGTCGGCACGCAGTTCCGCAAGCTGGCTGATCACCGTTGGCCCTGTACACAGGTAGGCGTCGTGCGAAACTTCACCGCCGATAAGGATCACGCGGATATTTGACCGCTGGGCGATCTCCAGGGCCACGAGCGGACTTACCGTGAATACCGTGCCTTTGTGGTTTTTGGGAATGATGCGGGCCAGCTCCAGCATAATGGTGCCGCCGCCCATCAGCACGTCCATGCCGTCTTTGAAAAGGGACAATGCCTTATGCGCCACTTCCTTTTTCTCCTCCCTGGCATACACCGTAGGCTGCTGGAAGGGGATATGAAAAGACTTGGATACCGCACCGCCATGCACTTTCACGATCCGTCCGCTTTCTTCCAGTTCCTGCAGGTCGCGGCGAACCGTGTCGAGCGAAACACTCAACAGTTTACTGAGATCAGCAGTAAGCACTTTGTGGTGCAGATTGATCTGGTTGATGATGATGTTCTGGCGCTCTTCCCGAAGCATGTCCGTTTTGAATTGTACAACAAATATAAAAACTGCTGCAAACCACATTTGATTTTATTTTGCTGTTTCGTGCGTTATTTATAAATTGTATTAATAAAAACAGCAAAAAACAGATTACCCCATTATAAAGTGTTCCTTTACGGTTATGACAAGAAAAATCACCTGGATATTATCTGTTTTGTTCTCCTTCGCCTGCGCAACAGCCCAGGATACAGACTCTGCCTGGATCCGAATCAACCAGCTTGGGTACACGCCGGGTGGCGTGAAAGCGGCCGTTTATGGAACCAAAGGCAACGGGACAATCCGTTCTTTCGAGCTCATAGATTCGGCAACTGGTAAGAAAGTGCTTGGCAAAACAGCAGGCAGGTCGATGGGTTCCTACGGTCCGTTCCTGCAGACCTGGCGCCTGAATTTTTCTTCCTTCACAAAACCCGGCACCTACTACCTGAAGGCCGGCTCCACCCGGTCGCCCTTTTTCAGGATCGGAAAAGATGTGTATGATGGCGCGGCCGATTTCTGTTTGCGGTATATGCGCCAGCAGCGCTCGGGTTTCAACCCTTTTCTCAGAGACAGCTGTCATATGTACGACGGTTATACTTTATATGGCCCCATGCCCGACAGCAGTTTTGTGAATGTGTCCGGCGGATGGCACGATGCCAGTGACTACCTCCAGTATTCCACCACTTCCGCCAATGCCACGGCGCATTTGTTGCTGGCCTGGCGCGACTTCCCCTCCGTATTTACCGACCACCATGCTGCCAACGGCTTGCCGGGTAGCAATGGCATTGCGGATGTACTGGACGAAGCAAAATGGGGGCTCGACTGGTTGCTGAAAATGCATCCCCAAGACGATTGGATGTTCAATCAGATCGCGGACGACAGGGATCATGCCGGTATGCGCATACCCGGTCTCGATAGTATGTACGGCCGCGGTTATGAACGCCCCGTCTATTTCATCAGCGGAGAGCCGCAGGTGCGTGGTAAATTCATGAACACCACCACCGGCACTTCTTCTACTGCCGGCAAGTTTGCCAGCGCATTCTCCATCGCCTCTGCCATTTATCAGCATATCGATAAAGACTACAGCAGCCTTTTGCAGTACAAGGCCGGAACGGCGTACCGGTTCGCATTGAAAAAGCCGGGCGTTACACAAACAGCTTCGGTGAAGTCTCCTTATATCTACGCGGAAGACAACTGGGCAGATGATATGGAGTTTGCTGCCGCCAGTTTAGGCCGCACCGATGAGGCCCTGTACTATGCAAGACAGGAGCCGGTAACACCCTGGCTCGGCGGCGATACCGCCAAACATTACCAATGGTATCCTTTCATCAACCTGGGCCACAACGAACTGGGCAGGATCCTGAAAGGAAAGCAGCGCGATTCTGTCATCCAGTACTATCGTACGGGTATCGTTCGCGTGTGGGATAAGGCCAGGACCAATGCATTTTACCGGGGCATTCCTTTCATCTGGTGCAGTAATAACCTCACCACATCCTTTGCAATCCAGTGTTTCTGGTACCGGCAACTGGCTAACGACACGCAGTTCAGTGAACTGGAACAGGCCAATTTCGACTGGCTTTTTGGATGCAATCCCTGGGGCACTTCCATGGTCTACGGGCTGCCGGCTCAGGGCGATACACCCGTCGACCCGCATGCAGCATTCACGCATCTTATGAAGGCGCCGATCGATGGCGGACTGGTGGACGGACCGGTGTATGGTAATATTTATAACAACCTGATCGGTATCAGGCTGAATAACCCCGACCAATATGCGCCTTTTCAAAGCCAACTGGCGGTATATCATGATGACTATGGAGACTATTCCACCAACGAGCCAACCATGGATGGAACAGCCTCGCTCATCTACCTGCTTGCGGCTTTTCAATGGGCAGCGGGAAAATAATTTTAGATACAATCTTTAGCAGTCTCAAACAAAGCGTATGTCGCTATTAGGGATCGATTTGGGCGGTACAAAACTGGCAACAGCCGTTTTCTCTGAAAGCGCGGTACTGCTGCAGCACGAAACGGTTCCGCTGGAAAAGCGCGGTGGAACGGCCGTGGGCGCGCTGCTTACAGCCCGGGTGCAGGAACTGCTGCAGGAACAAATAAAGCAGGGAGACCCGGTGACCGCCATCGGGGTATGCATACCGGGGATCAGTAACCGAAAAGAGGGCACCGTTTGGGCGCCGAATATTCCCGGTTGGGACCAGTATCCTTTGGCCGATGAGATCGGGGCGGTGGCGCCGGGCATTCCTGTTTGCATGGACAGCGACAGAACTTGTTATATCATGGGCGAAGCATGGAAGGGTGCAGCACAGGGATGCACAGACGCTGTTTTTATAGGAGTAGGTACCGGCATAGGCGCGGGCATCCTGGCCGACGGACATTTTCTCAGGGGCCATAACAATGCGGCCGGCGCCATCGGATGGATGGCGCTGGAAAGACCCTGGCTTCCCAAATACAGGCAATGCGGACATTTCGAGACCCTTGCCTCGGGCGACGGCATTGCCAAAGTGGCCGGTGAATTATTGGCCACTGACAGCTCCTATAACGGAGTGCTCAGAACCAGGCACGGTGGAAGTCCCGATGCAGCGGCTGTTTTTGCTGCCTTTGAACAGAACGATCGGCTGGCAACGCAGGTCATATTGCAATGTGTGGAATGGTGGGGGATGGCCGTGGCCAACCTGGTGAGCATATTCAACCCTGAAAAGATCATCATGGGAGGTGGGATATTTGGTCCGGCCATACCATTGATACCGGCTATTCGGGAGGAGGCAGCCCGGTGGGCGCAGCCACTGAGTATGCAACGGGTGCAGATAGTGCCCTCGCAACTCGGCACAGCGGCCGGTTGCTGGGGAGCGGGATTGCTGGCGCTGCAAACGATCATTGCCCGATAACGATTGGCCCATGTATAAAAAAAATCTTGTTTTCCTGGCGGCCTGTATGGGCATGTTGCTCTTTGGCATCAGCCTGATCACCCTTGGCGCGGTGGCCGGGTTTCTCAAACAGAGATTTCAACTCGGCGGGATCGCGGCAGGAACCTTGTTCTCCTTGCTGCCCGTCGGCATATTGACAGGCTCCCTGATCTTTGGTCCTGTTTGCGACCGGTATGGTTATAAATGGTTGCTGGTACTGGCTTGTATGGGCATGTTTGCAGGATTCGAAGGCATCGCATATGCCAGCTCCTTATCCTGGCTCCGGCTCAGCATATACGTGTTTGGTGTGGGAAGCGGCATTGTCAACGGCGCGGCCAACGCAGTAGTGGCCGATATCAGCACCCGCAACAAAGGTGCGGACCTGAGCCTGCTGGGTGTTTTCTTCGGCATTGGCGCCCTGGGAATGCCACTGGTACTGGGGATATTCAATGACAGGTTTGCAGCCAGCCAGGTAGTGGCGGGAGTGGGCGTTTTTACTGCGGTTATTGGTCTGGGTTATACGTTCATCCGTTTTCCCGGCGCCAAAAAGAAAGCGCCCGGATCCGCCGCCCGGTGGAAACAGCTGCTGGACGGAAACCTGGTGCTGATCGCTTTCTTCCTGTTCTTTCAAAGCAGTATTGAAGCCATCATCAACAACTGGGCAACAACTTATCTGGTTGAAAAAGGGAGAATGGATGAAAAGACTGCACTTTTTGCACTCACGCTGCATGTTGCGGGCATGGTGCTGATGCGCCTGCTGAATGGAAGCCTGCTGGCCAAACAGCAGCCAAAGAACGCCATTTATACCTGCCTGCTGTTGCTGGCCACGGGTGTATTGCTGATGCAGGCAGGTCATTATAAGCCGCTGTTGATGACAGGGCTGGTTCTGTCCGGAGCAGGCGTGGCCGCTGGCTTTCCGGTGATGCTGGGTATCGTGGGAGAGCGGTTCCCGGCACAGAGCGGTACGGCATTCAGCTTCGTGTTTGCATTTGCGCTGATCGGCAATATGCTGCTCAATTACCTGGTGGGTGTGGTGGTGCATCATTATGGTATCGGTCATCTTACCACCGTATCGTATTTCGTGATTGCGTGTATGATGGTCATCAGCCTGGTTATATTCCGGAACAATCAATCTACCATCAATAAATAAACAAATATGTTAGCAAAACAATGGCTTTCGAATGCCAGAGACGTAATGACCCGGATCGAAGGAACACAAATGGACAATATCCGGAAAGCCGCCGAAGTGATGGCTGCCAGTATTGAGTGCGGGAGATGGGTGCATACTTTCGGTTGCGGTCATGCGACCATTCCCATCGAAGAAATGTATCCACGGATCGGAGGTTTTGTAGGATTTCATCCGATGGTGGAGCTGCCCCTTACCTTCTTCACCCGCATTACCGGCGAAATGGGCGTGCACCAATTCGTATTCCTGGAAAGGGTGGAAGGATATGGTGTGGAGATCATGAAAGGGTACAATTTTGATCCGCGCGATACGATGTGGCTCTTTTCACATTCCGGTATCAATAACGTGAATATCGATGTGGCCATCGAAGCGAGGAAGAAAGGCATGAAGGTGATCGCTTTTGGTTCGGCTGCTGAAGCAGAAGGAAAACAAACCCGTCACTCCAGCGGTAAGACCATTTTTGAACTGGCGGATATTGTGGTGGATACCTGTGCGCCCATTGGGGATGCTTCCGTGGCTATCAAAAATCACCAGGACAAACTCGGCCCTGTATCTACGATGGCCTTCATCACCTGTGTATGGATGACGGTTATTACGGTAGCGGAAATCCTGGTGGAGAAAGGCGTGAAGCTGCATATTCATCCCTCACACAATGTGCCGGGCGATACCACGGCGCGCGAAAGACTGGAAGATGCGCTGGCGGAGTACAAGAAACGCATTGCGGGCGTGTAGGCAAGCGGGGGCGGCTCAATTCAGTTGTTCTTATCCTTGTCCTTGCCGCCGAAGATCTTCCGCAGCAATCCCTTTTTCTCTTTTTTGGGCGGCTCGGTAGCGGTGGGTTTATCACCTGTTTTTTTTTCGTCCTTTTTCGGCTCGCGGGCCTCTTTGAGGATATCCTGCTCTTCGGGACTCAGCCTGCTTTCCGGGGGTACATTGCTGGTGTCGGGTTCCATCAGGTACTGGTCGGCAGCGCCGTTGCCCTGGTCGGCGCCTTCGGCGCCCGGCGGCGGCTGCTGGTCGATGATGCGCATGTAGTCGTACATGGCTTCGTTACGCATCTGCTCGGGCTGCGCAAAGCGGGCCGATTTGTCGATGCCCAGGGTTTTATCGGCATACACTTTCTGGAAAAAATATTCCCAGATGGGCATGGCAGCCCGGCCACCATAACCCAGCCCGCTTTCCAGCCGGATGAAGCGGTCGTCGCACCCAATCCAGGTGCCGGCCAGCAACTGCGGCGTGAAGCCTATGAACCAGGCATCGGCATTGTCGTTGGTGGTTCCGGTTTTGCCCGCCATTTCCGCGGCGCCCAGCCTGGCGCGCAGTCCCGCTGCGGTGCCCACTTCCACCGGGCCGGCCAGCATCTTGGTGGTGGTATAGGCGGCGCCCTCGCTGATCACCTGGTTCATCTTCGCCTGGAAACTTTCCAACACATTTCCGTTGCGGTCCTCGATGCGGGTGATATAAATGGGCTGCACGCTGAAGCCGCGGTTGGCGAACATGGTATAGCCATACAACATTTCGTACATGGAGAGGTCCACCGCACCCAGGCAAATGGAAGGGTAGGGCTCCATTTCGGTTTTGATGTTGATGCTGTGCAGGAATTCCACGAACTGTTTAGGCCCCACCTGTTTCATGATATAGGCCGTGGCGCAGTTCAGCGAATAGGTCAGCGCGCTGGCCATGGATACCGTGTTTCCACCGCATTTTCCTTTTGCCGGCACCAGCCCGTATCCCGGGAAGTTCTGGGCCACATTTTCTACCGGCGTTTCCGGTGTGAAACCGGCTTCTTCCAGTGCTTCACAATAGAGGAAGGGTTTGATGGAAGATCCCACCTGGCGCTTGGTGGTGATGTTTACGTGGTCGAATTTGAAGGTCTTGAAATCGATGCCGCCCACCCAGGCTTTTACTTCTCCCGTAACAGGATCGGTTACCATGAAAGAAGTTTGCAGCAACTGGTGGTGATATCTAATGGAATCCATAGGGCTCATAATGGTGTCTTTCTCCCTTTTTGAATTCCAGGCGAAGACCTTCATGGGCACTTTCTGGTTGAAGCTGGCTTTGAGGGCATCGTCGCTCATGCCGTCGTCCTTTCCATTTTCCCAGCGGTCACTGGCTTTCATAGCGGCGGTCAGTATGTTTTCGCGGTCTTTCCAGATGGTGCCTTTTTTCACGCTGGCCTGCGCGTTGAGCACTTTCTGCAATACGGGCATGTGTTTGGCCACGGCCTCTTCGGCATAGAGTTGCATGCGCGGGTTGATGGTGGTATAAATGCGCAGCCCGTCTTTGTAGATATCGTAGGGCTCGCCGGTGCCGGGATTGTTGTGGTCCCTGCACCATTTTTTGATGTCGTTGCGCACCACTTCGCGCAGGTAGGGCGCCAGGCCGGTGTTCTCATCCTGCTTCTTGTAGTTGAGCACAATTGGATCCTTTTTGTACTTGCTGCCTGCTGCCTCGGTGATGTAGTTGTTCTCCATCATTTTCGTGATCACGTGGTTGCGGCGTGCAAGCGCCGCTTTGGGATTGCGGCGCGGGTTGAAGAGGGTGGGACCGTTCACCATGCCTACCAGCACAGCGGCCTCTTCCACATTCAGGCGGTCGGGTTCCTTGCTGAAAAAAGTAAGCGAGGCGTTGCGGATACCATACACGTTATCGCTGAAAGGAACCACGTTGAGATAGAGGGCAAGTATTTCCTGCTTGGTGAAATTGCGTTCGAGCTTGATGGCAATGATCCATTCCTTGAGCTTCTGGATCACCCGCGTAATGGGATTGCGGGCGCGTTCGTCGAACATGTTAAGTGCGAGCTGCTGGGTAACGGTACTGCCACCTCCACGCGAGCCGAGGAAGAGCAGGGCACGCAGCACGCCTTTGCTGTCGATGCCGGAGTGTTCATAAAAGCGCTCGTCTTCCGTTGCTACCAGCGCGTTGATCACATGCTTGGAGATGTCTTTATATTCCACATTGCTGCGGTTGCCCCTTTCCCGGAAATACTTTCCCATGAGCGTGCCATCGGAAGCATATACTTCGGTGGCCTGCAGAATGGTGGGATTTTCCAGTTCGCTCAGGGAGGGCAGCTTGCCGAACACGCCCAGGTTGATGAGTAGTAGCAGCAGCGCAAATGCACCGAGGCCGATGAAAAATATTTTCCAGAATACGCGCGTGGCTTGTTTCATAATAATATTGTCTCCAGTTTAAAGATCGGGGAAAATTTCTTTCAGGAAGCTGCGGTAGGAAGGCAGGTCTTTGCTGCGCATCAGCAGGTCCATATTGTCTTCCGCCACCGGCATGAAATAATATTTGTTCGATTTGAGCCAGGGAATGATTTCCAGCGGCGCCAGTTCTTTTGCTTTTTTGATATAGTCGATGGCCGCCTGCTCGTTTTCCAGTCCCTTAATGGCCACCATCTTCACTTTTTCATTCAGGTCCACCACTATAACGTTCATGGGCAGGGTATAATATTTTTCCCTGTTGTAGCGGTTGAAAGCGTTGCGGGTTTCATTCACATATACAGGGTCCACTTCTTCCAGCACGATGGCTACAAAATGCGGTTGTTGTGAATGACGGGTATAGAGCGATGCCGCCGGCAGTTTGGGTGCTTCTTTTTTCAGCCGGGTGCTGTCGGCGCCCGGTTTGTCTTTCACGATGCCGGGCAATTTACCGGCTTTGGCATCCAGCACTTTTTCTTCTACTACGGGCACTTTTTCCGCTACAGTAGGAATGGGAGCCGCTTCTGCCGGCAGGGCCACGCTGTCTTCCGCAGGCATCTCAAGCTGCAGGTTGTTGAGGTACTCTTCTATTTCAGTGCGGCGTTTCAATACATCGATGAGGTTGACGGCCTTTTCTGCAAGCGGACTCTCGGGGTACTGCGCATGCAACCGCGTAAGGGTTTCAATGGCTATGCTATCCTGCCGCACTTTCATCCAGTAAATGGATTCGATGTAAAGCAGTTGCGGGCTCCACTGGTGAACACCGAAGAGGCTGTCGGCTTCTTTTTTGGCGGCCAGGGCCTCGTCGAATTTGCCTTCTATGAACAGGTTGTAGACATCGTTGTAACGGGCGGTGGCGGCGCGCGACAGGGCACTGTCCGCTTCCTGTACGGCAAGGGGATCGGAAGCCATCTGCGCCTGCCGGGTACCGGGATATTGTTTTTGCAGTTTGTCGAGAATGGCCGCCAGTTCTCCATCCCGTCCCAGGTGACGGTAACAGATGCTGAGGTTGTACAGGATATCGGCTTCGTTTTCGCTGTTGGGGAAGCGTTTGAGCAAGTCCTCATACGTGGTTGCGGCGCCGGCATAGTCTTCCAGCTTGTTCTGCAAAGCGAGACCCAGTGCGTAGGAAGCCATCTGGATGGAGTCGTCGGAAATTTTTCTTTTTTCGGGCGTGATGGGCAGTTCCGCCAGGAGTTTTTCCAGCGTTGGCTCGGCACTGGTGGCATCGGGCAGTCCCGATTCGCCGGGAACAGGCACCTCGGCGGTTGGCGCCAGGGCGGCGGCGCTGGTGCTGCGGCGCCAGTTATCGGTATTGGGGCGGTTGCCCCATTTGCTGCGGAATTCGGTGAAGCCGCGGGCCTTGAGGCTGTTGTTATAAAAATACCAGTCGCCCGAGTTGTAGGAGTTGAAAAGATCGCTGGGAACCTGGCTGGCGTTGGGGTAGAGTGTTGGTCCGCCTGCCTGGGCCAGGCTTTCTTCTTCTGCCAGCCCGTTCTGCCGCCGCAGTTGGCGGAGTTGTTTTTTCAGGATGGCCGTGCGTTCCGCTTCCGGCAGGTCGGCCAGGTGCTGGAGGCTGTCCTGCCGCTGGATGATGAGTGTTTGCGCCACCACGTCACTGAGCACGTCCTTGCGGGCAGTGAGGCGCTGGGCTTCTTCTTCCAGAAGCAGGTTCGCTTCCACGCTGTCGTAATATTGTTTGGCCGGAACGTACTGGCGGCTGTCGAAAGCGAGATCACCCAGGAGGAAATAGGACCGGGCTTTCTGGTCGGGATTGTTCAGGTTGTACTTTACACTTTTCAGCAGGTGGGCCTGCGCTTCGGGGATCTTTTTCCGTTGCAGTTCGATCCGGGCAATGGTATAATAAATAAGATCGCGGTAATTGGTGTAGCGTTCGCGGCGGGCCATTTTTTCAAGGGCGGCGATGGCGGCCTTCCAGTCCACCTCGTTGAGGTTGTCGAACTGCTGGCTGGCCTGCAACTGGGCGGCTACTTCCATGATGGGGTTGAGGGTGTGCGACAGGCAGCGCCGGAAAGCGTCTTTGGCGGCTTCGCGGCTGCCGGCCAGCGAATAGAGTTGTCCCAGCAGGTATTCCCAGCGGGCCTGTTCGTTTTTGGTGGTAGCCGAGGGAAGGGCTTTTTCGAGGTAAAAAGCGGCGCTGTCGTATTGCGGGAGGGAATAAAAATAATAGGCAGTCACTTCTGCCAGGGCGGCTTCCAGCCTTTTGGGGAAAAGCGGGTCCTGCTGCAGGGTTTCAATAAGGGTGGCCGCTGCACTGAGTTGTCCGCGCGTGATCTGGGTGCGGATCATCCAAACCAGGGCGTCGTTGCGGCTGGGCGGCTGGGAGAGGCTGCGTTTGACCAGGTTTCTTTTTTCATCGGTAGATACTTCCAGTGCGCTGCCGCCTTCGTTGGAGTTGCTGGCAATATAGAGATCGTAGCCATCTGCGTCCTTGGGCGCAAAGGCATAGTTCATATAATGAAAAGTGAAATAGGCCGAATCGAGGGTATTGCGGTAATAATAGGCCTGGCCCATCAGGAGATAGATATTGTCCATCCAGTCGCTGCGGAGGTCGTGGAGCAGGATGCCGGCGTTCACCTTATAGATGACGGAATCCAGCTCCTGTCTTTGGGCGCTGGTGGCTTCCAGGGTATAGTTGTAAAAGGGCAGGAGCCGGGCGAATGTGTCGACGTGCTGGGATTTGGCGCCTTCCAGCACCGCGTTGATCTTGGTCTGCGCGTTGAAAGCGTAGTTGTAATGGGTATAGGTATTCTGGAAGAAACGGCGGGGAACGGTAAATTTCTTCTCACCGGTTTTTTCTGCCCGGAGGGTACGGCTCTCGTACTTGGCGGGTTTTTTAAGGTCGGGGTCCAGGGTAGGTTGCCCCCAACCGGTGAAAAAACAGGAAAGACAGCATATTATACAAAAGAAATATCTGGTATCCCGGCATTGGATCATCTGCGCAAACTAAATGGATTAAAACAACCGTGCAAGAAATTTATTTTAAAGTTATCCAATTTTTTTGGCCCGGATTTTATGTAAGTTGTGGGGCCTTCCGGGAAAAAATGAACAATTTTAATGCCTGAAAACAATAGAGATACCACCCTTAAGCGTTTACGGAACAGGTACCGCCTGGTGGTGATGAATGATGACAGCTACGAAGAAGTGGTTACGTTCAAGCTGTCGAGGTTGAGTGTTTACATCGGGCTCAGTACCATTTTCGTTGTTCTGACCGGCCTTACGGTGGCCCTGATCGTTTTCACCCCGCTGAAATTGTACATCCCGGGATACGGATCGGTGAGTGCCACGCGGGAGCTGCGGCAACTGAAAATGCGGACGGATTCCCTGGAGCAGGCCATGGAATACAAGGACAAATACCTGCAGAGCATCAAACGCGTTTTACAGGGGGATGTAACCGTTAAACTGGATACCACCTCTTTAAATATTCCGGCAACGGAAACAAGCACCGATTAAATCCATTACTATGTTCAACGGAAAATCCAAATCAGAATCTGCTACTGAGACCAGCGGAAACAGCACCAGCCTTATCGGCAACGGCACTACCCTGAAAGGCGATATCACCAGCAACGGCGATATGCGCATCGACGGCACCCTGGTGGGAAATGTGTTCAGCACCGCCAAAGTGGTGATCGGCGCCAACGGCGTGGTGGAAGGAGATATCATTGGCATGCAGGCCGATATCATGGGAAAAGTGATCGGCACCATCAAGGTGAAGGAACTGCTGCAGCTCAAGGCTTCCGGCACCGTGAACGGGAATATCCATGCCGGCAAGCTCCAGATCGAACCCGCCGCCACTTTTAACGGCGCCTGTCATATGGGCACACCGGTAGAAACTGCCGTGGCTGCGCCTGTTACGAATGAAAAGCAAAAAGACAGCAAAGCCGCCTGATGCATCGCCGGACTGGACCTACTGGCTGGGTCTGGGTACGCGTTTCGTGGTGAGCATCGGGCTGGGATTGTGGGCCGGGTCCTGGCTGGACAAGCGGCTGGGTTCCTCCATGCCCTTATTGATTTGGATCGTACCTTTGGTGCTGATCGCTGTCACCCTTTTCCGGGTGGTGCAACAAACATCCCGACGCAATGATGGAAACAAAGACCCCGAAGCATAACCGGTACCTGGTCCCCCTCATCCTTTTTTTTATAGTGATCAATGGCTTCCTGCTCGTTTGCCGCAACTGGCTCACGGAGAAGGGATTTTCCGTGCCGGTATTACAGATCGGCAACCTTTTGCTCTTTGCACTCTTCCTGTTATCGGCCCTCATGCACCGGTCGGCGGCCACGGTTAAACCCGGCAGCCAGGCCTTCCTGCGACCGGTATACGGCGGCATGCTGCTGAAACTTTTCGGCTGCGCCATCGCCGCCTTCCTCTATATTTTCATCGCCGGGCAGGTGAACAAGCCGGCCGTCTTTGGCTGCATGTTCCTCTACGTAGTGTATACCATCATCGACCTGCGCACCGTGCTGACCGGTAACAAGACTGTTTCCTGATGCCCAAGAAGGAATACCCGCTGCAGCAACTGGCTCATTTTCTGCCGGAGGGCAGCTTCGAAAAAGTGGTGGTTTATCTCCACCGCTACGGGGTTCACCTGAGCATTACGCGCGAACGGAAAAGCCTGCTGGGCGACTACCGCCATGCGCACCGCGACCAGCACCACCGGATCAGCGTGAACGGCAACCTCAACCCCTATGCTTTCCTGATTACCCTGGTTCATGAACTGGCTCACCTGCTTACGTTTGAGCAGCACCGCCACCGGGTGGCGGCCCATGGCAGGGAATGGAAGGCCATCTATAAAATGCTGCTCCAGGATTTCCTGGGCCGGGCCATATTTCCGGCCGACCTGGAGGCCGCCCTGCTGCGCAGCCTCGACAACCTGCCTGCCAGCAGTTGCGCCGACGAGCCCCTGATGCGGATGCTGCGCAATTACGACCACCCCGACGAACGCGCCACCCTGGTGGAAGAGCTTCCGGAAGGAAGCTTATTTGCGATAGAAGGCGGCAGGATCTTCAAAAAGGGAAAAAAACTGCGAAAGCGTTACCAGTGCCGGGAAGTCGCCACCGGCAAACTTTACCTGTTTTCCGGCCTCTACGAGGTGGAGCTGGCTGGCTGAGGACTGTCCAGGTCTTTCAGCATCCACAGATCACATCCAAAATGCCCTGAGTCGCCCAACGGGCCGTCCAGTTGGCGGAAGCCGAAGGACTGGTACAGGTGGATGGCCTGGTGCAGTTCGGGAAGAGTTTCGAGGTAAACCTGCCGGTAGTTCAGTGCGGTGGCGGCTTCCAGGCAATGTTGGATGAGCCTGGCGCCCAGGCCCTGGCCCCGGGCTTCGCGCCGCAGATAGAGTTTTACCAGTTCGCAGCAGCCCGGTGGCAGTCCGGGCGTGGGGAAAATGCCGGCGCCGCCCTGGAGGCGGGTCGCGTTTCCGGTGCCGGCCGCTGTTTCGGCCACGAAATAGCAGCTTCCGGGCTGGCGGAAGAGTTCAAAAAGAAAATCGGTGGTGGGATCGTAATAAACGGTGCCCGGTTTGGCGGCGCCGTATTCGGTGAGGGCATCCCGGATGATCCGGGCCAGTGCTGGATTATCTGCTGCTGTGATCGGTCTGAGAACGGGCATCATGTCCCGAAGCTACGGGCTGTCAGGCGATGAATGCAAATACAGAATAAAAAAGGACCAGGGAGCCCAGGATGGCGGCGAGAAATACTTTGTCTACGTTTTTCATATGGGTAGCTTTTGCGAATAACGTGCCAAACCTGGTTATAGTATGCAGGATTTCCATTATATGGCAGAATTTACCTCCCGGTGTTGGGTTTACGGCAGTAGTGAGCCGGCCGGCTGCTCAGCGGTAAGCCTCGCGCACGGGCGTCCAGGAGTCGATCACCTTGCAGTTGGTGAGCGCGCGGGCGCTGTGCGGAATGTGCGGCGGTATCACCATTAGGTTACCGGGGCCAAATATGGTGGTGACGCCGCCGATGGTCATTTCCAGCTCCCCGTCGGTGATATAGGTGATCTGCTCGTTCTCGTGGCTGTGCTCGGGCAGTTCTGCTCCCTTTTGTATTTCCCAGAAACCCAGGGTGCTTTTTTCGCCATGCAGCATTTTGCCGGAGAGCCCGGGCAGATATTCTTTCGAGGGGATGTCGTTGAGGTGTAACATCGTTATAGTTTTTTAATGTTCTACGAAACAAACCGAGCCGCCCACCCAGTCCTTGTCCTTATTGTACCGTACCCCGATCATTTTTCCCTTGCTCAGGCGGGCCAGGTTAATGGCTGGGCGGGGACGGTCCCAGCCGTCTTTCCAGAGGTACATGATGCGGATCTCGGCCTTGGCGGGGATATCGGGGGTTTGGATCACGTCGGCGTAATTCACCTTGCGCTGCAGGATCCAGTTTTCAGGATCGGTAATGCTGTTGATATCCTCCGGTTTCACGTCGATCACCACACCCTGCCCGGCGAAGGAGAAAAGGGGTTTCAGCACATAACGGTCGAGGTCCTGCGGCACCTGCTTCAATTCGTTGAGGTAATAGGTAGCCGGTACATAGGGGTGCCGGATCAGCGGCAACGTGAACTTGCTGATGCGGTAGAACCAGTTGGGATGCGGCACCCATTCCACGTCGAGGTCCTGCGTAATATCGGTATAACTGCCGAGGGTAGGCCGGTTGGCATTGAGGTCGTCGAATATAACGCGGTTGTATATGCGCCTGATCCCCTGCTTTTTGCCGTTGCGCAGGTAGAAGAGTTTTTTCCCTTCCTGTATCAGTTCGGTTATGCATACGGGTTGTATGCCTGTGTATTCCTGTGTGCAATAAAAATCGATGCGGGTCTTCTGTTCGTGCGGCCTGATCTCCAGGAGGATCACTTCTTCGGGCGCATGGTCGCCCAGCAGGATACTGCGCAGGTCGGACAGGTAAGATGCGCGGGTATAATCGCCCAGGTACTGGTTGAAATTGGCGGGGATGTCAAAATGTTTGTTGAGGATATCGGGATAATAGACCTGGAATCCAAAAAGAGTAGGGAAGCCCTGCATTTCGATCAGTTGCGGTTCGAGCCCGCCGTGGCCGTCGTCGCACACGCCAAAGTCGAAGGCGATCATTTCCACTTTCGAAGATTCGCCGGGAACCTGTTCGGCAGCGGGAATGCTGCGGTCGGTGGCGGCTTTGAAAGCGGGGTCGAGGATCACATCCACAATGCTTTCACAGGCTTCGATCATCTTCCGGGTGAATGCCTTGCCGGCAAATACCGGCGTTTCCGCTATCCTGAATTCAATGGCGCCGGGATAATGACTGTTGAGCTCGTCCAGGAATGCCTGGTATTTTGCTGCTGAAAAATGGCTATTGAAGGCTTGCCGTAATTCCGGAACCATGTATCGCTGTTTGGATGAAGTTAGGTAAAACCTGCTGGTAGGTCCACCTGATTTTATCCGGGTCATTGAGCTGTTCAATCATGCTTTTCCATTTGGCTTCTCCATGGTTGCTGATCACGGTCGTTCTTTTGTCTTCCCGCTGCAGGTACATGCTCATGCCAACGGCATCGGCTTCGGGGTGGAATTGCGTACCGATCATATAGTCGTTGAAACGGATGGCCATCATGGCTCTTTCGAAGGGCACGTGCGGCCTTTCTTTTTCGATGGCGAGGATGCGGGCGCCCATTTCGCGGATCCGGCCGTGGTTGGGCTGGATGACCTGGAAGTCGCGGCTGTCCACTGCATAGAACGGATCTCTCAGGTGATCGAATACGGGCTCGCGGTGGGCGCCGGGCAGCATGTGCACCGGGAAGACGCCGAAGGCCGTGGATTTGCGGGGAGCCACTTCTCCCACTTTGTAATGCCGGCAGGCCAATTGGTAGGAGTGGCAAATGAAGAACACGAATTTTTTCCTGTTGTGAGTGGGATTCTTGTTGAAGTCCTCCACCTGTTGCAGCCAGTCAAAATAAGCGGATTCCCAGTCGCTGCCGGCAGATTCAAGCGGGCTTCCGGGTCCGCCGCTGGAGATATAGAGGTCAAAATCCAGGCCGGGCAGTTCCTGCCGGATTCGCACTTCAAATTCTTCCCATTCCACGGTGACGCCGTGATCGGACCCGAACTGCCGGAGGATATCGCGGATGCAGCGCATCCCCTGGTTTTCGGCCCCGGCATAGAGGTCGAGGATGGCCACCCTAATCTTGCTTAACCTTTCCATAGCGACAAAAATATGGATTTCCTGTTGGCGGGAGGCCTGGGGGCCTAAGGCCGGCTGTGCACTTTTTTCCCACCCACCCAGGTCGATAGCACACGCGCGGCGAGCACTTTTTCAGGAGTGGCCGTCATGAGGTCCTGGTCCAGCAACACAAAATCGGCCCATTTGCCTTTTTCCAGGCTGCCCTTTTCCGTTTCTTCAAAATTGGACCTGGCCGCCCAAATGGTCATGCCGCGAAGCGCCGCCTCGCGCGACAAAGCGTTTTCGGGCTGAAAGCCTCCCTGCGGATAAGCATTGGCATCCTGGCGGAAAACTGCTGCATAAAAGGTTTTAAAAGGAGAGATGTCTTCCACCGGGAAATCGGTGCCCAGGGGAAGCCAGCCGTTCTGCTGCAGCAATTGTTTGTAGGCATAAGCTCCTTTCACCCGCTCGGGTCCCAGCCGGTCGGCCGCCCAGTACATGTCGGAACTGGCATGGGTGGGCTGCACGGAGGGGATGATGGAATAGGCGCCGAATTTGCTGAAATCACCAGGCGCCACCACCTGCGCGTGTTCTATGCGCCAGCGGAGGTCGTTTTTGCCTTTCAGGTGGCGGGCATAGGTTTCCAGGATGGTGCGGTTGCCGCTGTCGCCGATGGCGTGGGTGCACATCTGGAATTTCAGTTCCAGGAGCCGTGCCGCTACCGAATCGAAGTGTTCGGGACGGCTGAGCAGGAAGCCATAATGTCCCGGCTGGTCGGTATAGGGCGCCAGGAGGCAGGCGCCGCGGGAGCCCAGAGCGCCATCGGCATATACCTTGAAAGCGCGCACATTCAGGCGGTCGGTTTTAATGGGACCCCGTTTTTCAGCAAAGGCATAATTGGGCGCGGCGTCGCTGAGCATGGCATAGACGCGCATATCGAGCAATCCCTTTTGCTGCAGGCTGTCGATGAACTCGACGTCCGGCGCCTGGAGGCCGCAATCGTCCACGGTGGTGAGTCCCACGGCGAAACAGTTGGCCTGGGCGTCTTTCAGCGCAGCCAGCTTTTCGGTTGTGCCAGGGGGTGGTATGATGGCGTATACCAGGTCGATCGCATTGTCCACCAGTAAGCCGGTGAGCTTTCCTTTTGATACGGCAATGTCACCACCAATAAGGGTTTGCCCGGCTTTGATGCCGGCGGCATTCAGCGCATGGTCGTTGACGATAGCTGCATGCCCGTCGATGCGGGAAAGCAATACCGGCCGGTTGGGAAACAGTTTGTTCAGCGCTTCATTGGTAGGAAAGGCTTTGTTTTTCCAGTCGTTCTGGTCCCAGCCGCGGCCTATGAGCCATCCTTCGGGGTGGCGCGCGGCAAAGGCCTGCAGGGTATCGAGGATGGCCTGCCAGGAGTCGGTGCCTACCAGGTTGGCGGTTTGCAGGCCCAGTCCATACTGGAAAAAATGACAGTGTGCATCGATGAACCCGGGGTACACGAACTGCCCGCCGGCGTCAACACTATCCGGAGCTTCGTAGGAAGCGCTGATGAAATCGTCGGACCCCGTGGCGAGTACTTTGCCGTCTTTAATGGCCATGGCGGTAGCCGTGCTGAAGCTGCTGTCTATCGTATAAATTTTGCCGTGCAATACCAGCAGATCGGCTTTTTGCCTGCCGGCGCAGGCCACCAGGAGGCTGGCAGCGAGCAGAAGGGCGCCATATTTCTGGAACATAGTAACTGTTGCTTAAGTAGCGCGAATATAGGTCAGATGCCATAAAGGAACTGCTCCCTGATGTAATCCACCACCGCTACCATGCTGTTTGTCTCATTATAGACCTTCACCTGGCGGTCGGCGCCGGTGCCGGTTTCCAACAGGTTGGGCACCAGTTGCAGGATATGCCTGCTGCCGAGGTTGTCCACCACATCGTCCACAAAGTCGAGCAACTCATAGATCAGTACCCGCGTATTCACTTCTTCTTCTTTCCCGAAATCGATCAGCCGGCCATCCAGCCCATAGCGGCTTGCCCGCCATTTGTTCTCATTGATGAGTGCGCGGGAATACTGGAGAAAGTTCATGTTCTGGGTGCGCAGCTTGTAGATCTTGGCGCAGATGGCCTGGAACAGGGCAGCGATCACAATGGTTTCGTGCGCTGTCATTGGCACGTCGCAGATCCGGAACTCCACGGTGTTGAAAAAAGGATGCACACGAAGGTCCCACCATATCTTTTTCGCATTGTCGATGCAGTTGGTTTTCACCAGCAGCTTGATAAAATTATCGTAGTCCTCGATGGTGGCGAAATATTCGGGTATGCCTGTCCGTGGGAACTTGTCGAATACTTTGGTGCGGAACGATTTGTACCCCGTTTGCCTTCCTTCCCAAAAAGGGCTGTTGGTGCTGAGCGCATACACGTGGGGCAAAAAGTAACGGGTGCTGTTGGCAATGTGGTTGGCCATTTCGCGGGTTTCCATTCCCACGTGCACGTGAAGGCCGAAGATGAGGTTGCTCCGGGCCGCTTCCTGCAGCTCGTTCACGATCTCGCTGTAACGCACATGGTCGGTAATGAGCTGGCTTTCCCAGTGACTGAAGGGATGGGTGCCCGATGCGCCCATGGCGAAGCCCAGTTCGCCGGCCACCTGGGCAATGGTTTTGCGGAGATTACCAACATCGTGGAGGGCCTCGTCTATATCGCGGCAGATGTCGGTGCCCACTTCCACCACAGCCTGGTGCATTTCGGCTTTTACCTTGTCTTTGATGAGTTTCTGGCCTTCCAGTACTATCTTCTGCTCATGGCTTCTCAGTTCACGGGTTGAGGGATCGATCACCATGTATTCTTCTTCCACACCCAGCGTGAATTGCTGGTAGTTGATGGCACTCATGCAATCTCAGATTAGTTTTTGTTTGGACGCGCTGCGTTGAATGTACTGGCCCCAGGTCAGGTTGTCGGCATTGGGCTGGTGGGCCAGCGCTTTTTCGATGGCGTAGTTGGCGGCGGTTTCCACCACCCAGGCGAAATTGTCTTCTCCCACGCTTTTTATCTCGGCATCCGGTGCGGGGTTGCAGAAATCGATGGCATAGGGCACATTGTCGCGCACGGCCAGTTCCACCGTGTTGAAGTCATAACCCAGGTAGTGGTTAATGCGCAGTACGATGTCTTCCATCAGTTTGAGCCGCTCCGCACTGGGACTGAATCCTGCCTGGTAACGGAGATGGTGCGGGTTCCTGGGTTCGTAAGGCATGATGCGCACATGTTTTCCGCCGATACAATAGCAGCGATAGTATTCTTCAAACACGATTTCTTCCTGCAGCAACATCACCAGTTCACCGGTTTCATTGTGCTTTTCGAAGAAATCGTCCATGCTGTTCAGCTTGTACACGTTCTTCCAGCCCCCGCCGGCAAAGGGTTTCATATAAGCGGGAAATCCCACGTATTGAAAAATTCCTTCCCAGTCGAGCGGGTAGGCGAGGTTGCTGAAGGATTGGTCGGTGGTATCGGCGGGGTGATCCCTGGAGGGCAGTATGACTGTTTTGGGAACCGGTACACCAATTTTGGTGGCGAGACAGTTGTTGAAGAATTTTTCATCAGCGCTCCACCAAAAGGGGTTGTTGATAACGGCAGCTCCGCAAAGGGCGGCGTTTTTAAGGTAGGCCCGGTAAAAGGGCACATCCTGCGAAATGCGGTCGATGATCACCGCGTATTCGGTGGCAGCACCCTGTACCACTTTGTCGATGCGAACCGGCTCCGCTGTTATTCCTTCAACTTGTTTGCTGTTCACGCGTTCGATAAAGGCCATGGGAAAACTCCTTTCCTGGCCGAATAAAATGCCGATCTTTTTCATAGCTGCCCAATAAGTTTGAATGGTTAGGAACTGCAATCAATATACAGGATTTTGCTGAAAAACCTGTAATTTCCCGGCTTTACGTACATGCATGAGCGGAATGGAGAATTTGCACTCTATGTGCCTGGAAACGGAGAACTGCACAGAAAAGATCAGCCTCGATATACAGTCGGAATGGCTTAACAGAGAAGTGAGGACCGATGCCTGGATTCCCCGGCAGGTGTCCCGCCACGATATACCTTCTTTGCTGTTGATCAACGACGGACAACTGATGGAAGAGCTGGGGCTCGCGGACCTGCTGGAAACGGCTTTGCGTGCGCGAAAGATCCGCCCCCTGGTTTGCATTGCCATACATGCCGGATCCGAACGCAAGCAGGAATACGGTACAGCGGGACATCCCAATTACCTCGACCAGGGTAGCAAGGCGGAGGCCTATACCCGTTTTGTGTTTGAAGAATTGCTGCCGGCCTGGCGTCGTGAACTGCCCTGGCAGCAGTTCCATGAAAAAGCTTTTGCAGGGTTCTCACTCGGCGGGTTGAGTGCGCTCGACATTACCTGGGCCCATCCGCATGAGTTCAGCACCGTGGGCGTTTTTTCGGGCTCGCTCTGGTGGCGTAACCTGGACCAGGACGACCCTGCATACGACGACGACAAACACCGCATCATGCACCAACTGGTGCGCAGGGGACATTTTGCGCCCTGGCTCCGTTTCTTTTTTGAAACGGGCATTCTTGATGAAACGAGCGACCGCAACGGCAATGGTATCATCGATTCGATCGACGATACCCTGGGCCTTATTGCTGAGTTGGAAGCAAAGGGATATCCGGAGCAACAGATCCGTTACCTGGAGTTGTCGGACGGGCGGCACGATGTGGCTACCTGGGCAAGAGCCATGCCCTTGTTCCTGGAATGGGCTTTCCCTTCTTCCGTTAATGCGATTCGCGGTTGACCTCGCTGCCCGAACCCCCTTTCAGAAAATCGAAGTCGGCGCCCAGGTGGCTCTGTTCCACGTGGCGTATGTACAACTGCGCATAACCGCGCCCGTAAGGAGAGACAAAGGATGGGTTTTCCCGGCGCCTTTTTTCCAGTTCGGTTTTGTCTACCAGCAGTTCCAGTCGCCGCCCGGCTGCGTCGAGTTCTATCAGGTCGCCGTTTTGCACCAGGGCCAGCAAACCGTTATCGGCCGACTCGGGCGATACGTGCAGCACTACGGTGCCGAATCCCGTTCCGCTCATGCGGCCGTCTGAAATCCGCACCATGTCTGTAATGCCGCGGGCCAGCAGTTTGGCGGGAAGGGTCATATTGCCCACTTCGGGCATGCCCGGGTAGCCCTTGGGGCCCACCTGCTTCAGCACCAGGATGGAGTTTTCGTCCACGTCGAGGTTGGGATCGTCGATGCGGGCCTTGTAGTCCTCGATGTTTTCGAAAACGACTGCCGGCCCGCGGTGCTGCAGGAGGTGCGGCGTGGCTGCGGAGGGCTTGATGACCGCGCCGCCTTCACAGAGATTGCCTTTTAATACGAGCACGCCGCTTTGTTCGCGGAAGGGCTGCTCCGGCGTGCTGATCACATCGGGGTTATAGTTGACTGCGGTTGCGATGTTGTCGCCCACCGTCTGACCACTGGCCGTTATAACGTCCAGGTGTAACCGCGAACGGATGGAAGCCATCACGGCGGGCAGTCCGCCGGCATAGTAGAGGTCTTCCATGAAATATTTTCCCGAGGGCTGGATATTGGCTACCAGTGGCACATCCCTGGAATAGTGATCGAAGTCTTCCAGGCTGAGCGGTGTGCCGATCCTGCCGGCGATGGCCATGAGGTGGATCACGAAATTGGTGGACCCGCCGATGGCGGCGTTGACGCGGATGGCGTTCTCGAAGATCGGCCGCGTGAGTATGCGCGACAGGGTGAGGTCTTCGGCCACCATCTCCACGATGCGGCGTCCCGACAGTTGCGCCAACACTTTGCGGCGCGAGTCGGCCGCAGGTATGGCTGCATTTCCCGGCAGGGAAAGGCCCAGGGCTTCCACCATGCAGGCCATGGAAGAAGCGGTTCCCATTACAGCGCAGTGCCCGCGGCTTCGGCACATGCTGCCCTCGGCGCTGTTCAGCAGCTCTTCTGCCATATCGCCCGACTTGAGGCCGTCGGCAAAACGCCATACGTCGGAAGTGCCGATGTCGCGGCCCTGGAATTTGCCGGTGAGCATGGCGCCGCCTGAAACCACGATGGTGGGAATGTTCACACTACAGGCGCCCATGACCAGGGCGGGTGTAGTTTTATCACACCCGCAGAGCAGCACCACACCGTCCACGGGGTTGGCCCGGATGGATTCTTCCACATCCATGCTCACGAGGTTGCGGTAGAGCATGGCCGTGGGCCGGATCAGGGTTTCGCCCAGCGACATTACGGGAAATTCAAAAGGAATACCGCCAGCCTGGAGCACGCCGCGTTTGACCGACTCGGCCAGTTCCCGGAAATGACCGTTGCAGGGCGTCAGTTCACTGAATGTATTGCAGATGCCGATGATGGGCTTGCCGGTGAACTCGTCGTCGGGCAGGCCCTGGTTCTTCATCCAGGACCTGTAAATGAATCCGTCTTTTCCTTTTTTGCCGAACCAGGAGCGACTGCGCAATTCTTTTGCCATGCAATGCTGTTGAATGGCCTTCAATTTATGGTTTTCCCGGCTTACCTTAACAGAAAGCTTTGCCGCCATGTATTCCCGGTTTCTTTCCCGCTGCCTGCTGCTGTTCTTAGTATTGCCCCTTTGTCTTTCTGCGCAAAGACAAGCTGCCGATTCGGGCTATTTTAATTCCTTCGACCGTACGCGCATTTATTATACGTCGTGGGGAGCGGGTTTCCCGGTTGTGCTGGTGCACGGCTTTATTGTAGACGGGGAAAGCTGGAAAAAGACGGCGCTGCTGGATTCTCTACTGGCAGCGGGTTTCAGGGTGGTGACCCTCGACCTGCGGGGCAACGGCCGGTCGGACAAACCGCAGGAGGCCGCGGCTTATGCCAACGATGCGGAGGCGAAAGACATTATGCAGTTGGCGAATCACCTGCAACTGGGAAATTACGATGCAGTTGGGTATTCGCGGGGCTCTATCATTGCGGCGCGGCTGCTGGTGCTGGATAAGCGCATACAGAAGGCCGTTATGGGCGGCATGGGAACGGATTTTACCGATCCCGAATGGCCACGGCGTAAAATGTTCTACCGCGCCCTTGCGGGCGATACCGTGAAGGAACTGGAGCCCATGGTGCGTTATGTGCAAAGCAGCGGCCTCAACCAGCGGGCCCTGGCGCTGCTGCAAAAGGAGCAGCCATCCACACCTGCTGCAACGCTCAGGGCGGTAAATATTCCTGTACTGGTGATTTGCGGGAAAGAAGACAGCGACAACGGGAAGGCCTCCGACCTCGCGGCGCTTTTTCGGTTGGGTAAATACGTTAGCGTGCCGGGCGATCACGGAACGGCTGTACGCACGGGCGCTTTTGCCGGTGCTGTGACGGCTTTTCTAAAGGAGAAGGCGGGCCGGATAAAATGACTACAACATATATGAGAACTTTCTTTTTTGCCGGTCTTGTGCTGTTTGCAATGGTTGTGCAGGCACAATCTCCCTGTGACAAAGTACTATTGTACGACCATATGATTGTAAAAGGAGATCAGCCGACGTTCCACAAGCTGAAGCGATTTGATACAAAACTGCTTCCGGATACGACCTTGCTTACCATGAAAAATGAAATAACCAGGGCCACGTCGGCGGCGTTTTTTTCGGAGCTGAAGATAAAATCAGTAAAACTTTTTGATTCAGCCGTTGCTACAGCCTGGTCCTGGACGCATCCTCCGATTAGGGATAAGCATTCAAATCCGGTTTATTATTTCTATGCAGTAGTATTTGAGACACCCACCGCCAATGGAACTCCTTTTTTGTTCAGGGTGGATGTATTAAAGAATGGAGCGCTTTTAAACGAGCAGCAAATCGCATTTTTTAAAAAGAAAAAACTGAACATCATTGAATGCAAAGAACTGGTGAAGCTGGTTGCGGCAGATACTGTTCAACCCGTCCATTCGATTGAGTCTATGGCTTTAGCTTACAGTCCCGGGGAGCAGGCGGTAGTTTGGACGGTTGCCTCCGTGGTGGACCCAAAAACAGGGATTCAGTATTACAAGGAAATAAATGCAGTTACCGGGGCATTCATCCGGCGATCTTTTTCGGATGTGAATCTCGTACCGGAGTTGGAAAAACTGGCCGAATAAAGATGCCGGCGTATCGTCCATATGTAGACGGTCGTGAATGCCAGTTCAACAATAAAAAAGTATGGCAGGAAATTTTTTACACCAGACCGCCATTGTAACCGGCGCCGGACAGGGCATTGGTTTTGAGATCTGCCACCAGTTAGCGGCCGGGGGCGCATTTGTTGTACTGAACGATAAGGACGCCGCACTTGCTGAAAGGGCCTTGCAAGATCTTGAGGCGATGGGTGGGAAAGGCGTTGTGGTGGCGGGTGATGCGGGCAGTATGGATGTGATCGGGCAGATGGTGGCCGCGGCGATGGCTTTTTCTGGGAGGCTCGACCTGGTGGTTGCCAATGCGGGCATTACCTTGTTTGGCGATTTTTTCAGTTATACACCCGATGCGTTTCAGCAGGTGGTGCAGACCAACCTGGCGGGCAGTTTTTTCCTGGCGCAGGCCGCGGCCAATTGCATGCGCCGCGCACGCGAAGAGGCCCCCAGGTCAAACCATCCATACCAGGGAGGCAGCTTCCTGTTCATGTCGTCTGTAACGGGACACCAGGCGCATCAAAACCTGGCGGCCTACGGTATGACCAAGGCTGCGCTGGAAATGCTGGCCAGGCACCTGGTGATCGAACTTTCTCCCCTGGGCATCAACGTGAATGCCATTGCCCCTGGCGCCACGCTAACAGAGCGTACTGCCGGGGATCCGGATTATCTTTCCACCTGGTCGCGCATTACGCCCATGGGCCGGCCGGCTACCACTGAAGATATTGCCGCTGCGGCCTGCTTCCTGCTTTCAGCAGAGGCGCGTCATATAACGGGACAAACCCTGGTGATTGACGGGGGCTGGACAGCCATGAGCCCTTCGCCTTATTGAAAAACCTTTCGCGCGTCGTTAATGAAAAAGCCCCGGGTCTTAATGATCCGGGGCTTTTATCGTTGTTATCAGGAGGCGCTGAACTGGCCTTAGTTAAAGGTATAACGGATACCGATCTGGCCCTGCCAGCGGGAACCGAAGGTCATGCTCCAGGGAATGGAGTTGGGCGTATAGTTGTAGCCTTTCACGGTGCCGCTGCTGCGGTTCACGGTAGTAAGGATGGTATAAGCCTGGTTGGTTACAATGAACTGGCGGCCCCAGTCTTTGTTCAGCAGGTTGGTCAGGTTAAAGATGTCGAATGTCAACTGCAGACCATGGCGCTGCCCGCCTGCCATGATGTAAAAATCCTGCGCAATGCGGGCATCGATCACATGCTCCCAGGGTGTGCTGGAACCGTTGCGCTCAGTGTACATGCCCTTGCGCTTGCTAAGGTATTTGTCGTTATCGATATAGGCGAAGAAAGCGTCCGACTGCTGCTGTGCGGTGAAACGAACAGAACCGTCGGTGTTCAGCATGTCTACAAAACGGATCTGGCTGGGATCGGCGGGAACATACATCAGGTCGTTGCCGAAGCGGCCGTCGCTGTTCAGATCGCCGTTCACGAGGTAGGTAAAACGCTGTCCGGAATTACCGCTGTAAAACAGTGAAACGGTGGTTTTGAAATGTTTCGCATATTCCTTACCGTAACTAACCATGGCAAGTACCCTGTGCGGCAGGCTGTAGTTGCTGATGGCCAGCGGGGCATTGTTGGGATCACCTACCACCTGCACAAATTCCCAGTTGGAAAGGGCGGTTGAGCTGGCGCCGCTGTTTACATCGGTTGAGCCGTTGTGGTTATAGGAAACCCTGGTCAGGAAATTCCGGAAGGATTTGCTGAGGGTGAAACCTACGTTGTAGGCAAAACCCTTATTGGTATTGGTGAGCAGCAGGGCGTTGGTGATGGAAGGATTCTTCCGGCGGGCGTTGGTGGAAGAGGCAAAGGCGATGCGGTCATCGAACCCGTTGTTATACGCAGGGTCTACCGTGCCCACAGCAGGCGTGAGGTTCACATCCTGGTAGAACACGTTGTTGAGGGTTTTGGTATAAATGAAATCGATGGTCGCATCAATGCCGCCCGGCAATTTGGCGTCAATGCCGAGGTTTCCGCGGAATACCTGGGGCAGCTTGAAGTTCTTGTCCATCAGGCTGGCCTCAAAGCTGTTGCCGGCGCTGCCGATATTGCTCTGCTTATCGGGATCGGGCTCAAAGCCATTTCCGCCGTTCACGTCGAAGGGCGGCGCTGTGGGCGTATTGTCGGTTTGCGCCGTGGTACGCAGCATCATACCGGTGCCGCCGTACTGGTTGGAAATCCATACGAAGGGAACGCGGCCGGAGAAGATACCCACACCACCTCTTACGATCAGGCTCCTGTCGCCTTCCACATCGTAGTTGAAACCAAGGCGGGGCGACCAGAGCAATTGGCCGTTGGGAACGTTCTGCGTATTGTATTCGCCGTTGAAAGTGGAATCCACCACGGGGTTGAACGTGGGCTCGTCGGGCAGCAGGGGCACATCCACGCGCAGGCCATAAGTGAGGCGGAAGCGCGGGTTGAACTGTACTTCATCCTGCACATAGAATCCGAGCTGGGCGGCATTGAAAGCAGCAGCCGGACGGGGATCTGTGGTTTTGTTGGCAGAATAGCTCACATCGAACTGGCGGGGAAAATTATTGTAGAAATCTTCCATGCTCGCAAAGCGCCAGCGGCCGTTCAGGTTATTGATGAAGAGGTTGCGGAACTTGAAGAATTCGTTGTGGGTTCCGATGGTAACAGTGTGCTTGCCTTTGAATATTTTCAGGTTGTCGGTCAGCTCAAAAATGTCCTGGTCCAGTTCATTGGCAGTGGAGCTTCTCTCCGAGCCAAACTGGACAGTGGCTGCTCCCTTGCTGATCTCTACGGAGGGGAACAGGGAGCCATAGGTGCTGCGGAAATCGCGGATGCGGTGCACGCCAACGATCAGGTTATTGGAAACCGCATTGGAAAAGCGGCTCCTCAATTCAGCCACCGTAATGTTCTGCTTGTTGTTGAACCGGTAGGTATTGTTGCCGAAACGGAACAGGGTACGGGAGCGGCTGATGTTATCGTCGTACGCCGAAATATAGTTGTGACGAACGGTGAGGCGGTGGCGGTCGGTAATGTTCCAGTCGATGCGGCCAAAGAATTTATCGCCCTGGGTTCTGGCATCGAATACATCAGAGGTGCCGGCATCGTAACCGTATTGGCTTTGCAGGGTATTGGTCAGTTGAGAGGCCTCATCGCGGGTGAGGGCTGCACCGTCTTCACCGGCATTGAAGGTGGTGGGAGAAGAGCGGCGCGCCAGTTCAGCGTTGGCGAAGAAGAAAAGCTTGTTCTTGATGATGGGGCCACCCAGGCGGATCCCGTATTGCTTGTCGGAATATTCGCCGGTTTTTACACCACTCACGGGATCTTTCCCGGTAAGTCCCTGGTTGCGCATGAAGTAGTACACGGAACCTTCCAGGGTATTGGTGCCGGAGCGGGTAACAGCGTTTACGCCACCTCCGGTGAAATTACCGTAGCTGACATCATAGGGAGCCAGTACCACCTGGATCTCCTGGATGGCGTCCAGCGAAATGGGGGTTGTATTTGCCTGGCCACCGGGTGTTCCCGAGCTGGCCAGTCCGAATACGTCGTTGTTCACCGCACCGTCGATGGTAATATTATTAAAGCGGTTGTTCATGCCGCCAAAGGAGTTGCCGTTGGCCTGGGGCGTGATCCGCGTAAAGTCGGACAGGCTCCTGGAGAGGGTGGGAAGGTTGGCCAGCATGTCTTTACCGATGCTGGTGGACGCCCCGGTTTTGCGGCGGAGCGACCCGGTTCCCCGCTGGGCCGATACCACTACATTGGTCAGTTCCTGGGAACTGTTCCTGAGGTCGGCGTCGAAACGTATGTTATCGCCAAGGGCGAGGACAAGGTTCTTTTCTTCGAAATTGTCGAAGCCAATATGGCTGATCTGAACGCTGTAGGGCCCGCCCGGTATCATATTAGGAATAAAATAGGCGCCATTCTTTCCACTGGAGGTGGAATAATTTGTGCCGGTAGGCAGGTGGGTCACTTTAATGGTGGCGCCTTCTATCGGCGTTCCGGCAGTTGAACGGACTGTTCCGTTCATGCTGCTGGAGGTGACCTGCGCCATTACCATGGCGGGAAACAGCAGAATTGCCAGGAATTGTAAGATTACTTTCATCATGTACGTGTTTTTCAGGTGCAAAGAAAACGAATAAAATTTACGTGACATTAGGACAATATTAACAAATTGTAAGCTGCTCGGGGTTCCTGCGAACATCCCGCAGTATTTAATCGTTAGCTTTGTGATCAAATGCTGGAAACACATGCTCGATACAATAGAGGCTGCCATAGAAGACATCAGGAATGGTAAGATGGTGATTGTGGTGGACGACGAGGACCGGGAGAACGAGGGCGATTTTATCATTGCCGCCCGCCATGTTACTCCGGAAGTGATCAATTTTATGAGCAAGGAAGGCCGCGGGTTGATCTGCGCCACGCTGATAGAAGACCGTTGTGACGAGTTGCAGCTCGAAATGATGGTGAATTCCAATACGGCCCTGCACGAAACGGCCTTCACCGTTTCGGTCGACCTGCTGGGGCATGGCTGCACTACGGGGATCTCTGCGCAGGACCGGGCCAAAACGGTACAGGCCCTGATCGATCCCGCCACGCGCCCCGAGGACCTGGGGCGTCCCGGTCATATTTTCCCGCTGCGCGCCAAAAAGGGTGGTGTGCTCCGCCGTGCCGGCCATACGGAAGCGTCGATCGACCTGGCTCGCCTTGCCGGACTTGAACCGGCAGGGGTTCTGGTGGAAATTTTAAATGAAGACGGCACCATGGCCCGCCTCCCCCAACTGATGGAGTTAGCGCGCCGTTTTGATATGAAACTGGTTTCTATTAAAGACCTGATCGAATACCGCCTCAAGCGCGACAGCCTGATCGACGAAGTGGTGCGCGTGGATATGCCTACCCGTTACGGCCATTTTAAAATGGTGGCGTTTAAGGAAAAACATACCCAGAACGAACACATAGCCCTGGTTAAAGGAGAATGGGAAAAAGACGAGCCCGTACTGGTGCGGGTGCATTCTTCCTGTTTCACCGGCGATATCCTGGGTTCCCTTCGCTGCGATTGCGGCGAGCAGTTGCACAAGGCCCTCCAGATGGTGGAGGAGGCCGGCAAGGGTGTGGTGATTTACATGAACCAGGAGGGCAGGGGCATTGGCCTGATGAACAAGCTCCGCGCCTATAAATTGCAGGAAGAGGGGATGGATACGGTAGAAGCCAACCTGCACCTGGGTTTCCCGATGGATAAGCGGGACTACGGCATCGGCGCGCAGATCCTGCGCCATCTGCATATCAGCAAACTACGGCTCATCAGCAACAATCCGCGCAAGCGCGCCGGGTTGATGGGTTATGGACTTGAAATAGTGGAGTCGGTTCCCATCAAGGTGAAACCCAATCCCCACAACGAAAAATACCTGAAGACCAAGCGCGACAAGCTGGGACATCGCATTCTCGACAACGAATGATCGTCAGAGATTGGTGCCGGAGCTGTCAACCTCTATTGGATCGGCCGGCGCTCCCTGGCGGAAGGGTTTTTTCTTCTTACGGCGAAATAATTCATCAAAACGGTCAAATTCCTTGCGGTAGCTCAGGCTGACGCCGGAACGCTGCAGGGCATTCTGCGCAATATAACTCCAGTTGTTGCGGTAGAAAAAAGTGATGCGGAATTTTCCATCGGGTGTCAGTTTGTATTCTGCCGTTACATCCGGCAGGAACTGGAAGGTAGAAGTCTGCTGCGCGTTCATGCCGAAATCTATCGCCGATCCCACAACAAAAGTGAGCCTTTCATTGAGGTAACTTTTGGCCACGCTGAGGTTGATATTGGTGCGGTCGGGTAACAGCACATTGCCGTTGGAACTACCCGTTATATTGGTGCCACTGTACAAGGAGGCGTTCAGGTTTACTTTCAGACTTTTGTCGTTGAACACATTCTGCAGCAGCTTAGACAACTCATTGGTGAGCACTGAGCTCAGGAACCCGGAAATGCTGCTGACCACCAGGCTTTCCCAGGCGGCACTGGCAAAGGCTCCCGTATTGTTGCTCTGGCTGCCCGCTGCGGTAAGGGGACCGAAAGTATTGAAGAGGATGAGGTAGGATACCTGTTTGTTCAATTCGTTTTCATCGCGCTGGATCACACCGATAAGCGCTTGTGCTTCCGCGTTGTTTTTCAGGGCGCTGTTTTCGGGGAGCTCTATCTGGAATTTGATGCGGGGCGATGTGAGCTTATCGGTGATGCTGGCAATTACATTCACCTTGCCGCGGTAGCGCTTCACATCTTCGCTGCCTACGTAAAACCCGCCGCTGCTGAGCAGGTCGCTGAAACGCACGTTGTCTGCTTCGTAGAGGGCGTCGATCTTCAGGTTGGCTTCATAGGGGTCGCCGTTCCAGGAAATGGAATTGTTTCTTTCCGGTATCAGGATGAAGGTTTTTTTCCAGGCCTGGAAGTTGAAATTATAAAACCCGCTTTCGATCTCATAGCGGCCATTCATGGTGAAGTTTTCATTGGTGCCCACGCGCATTTTCAGGTTACCGTTCCCGCGGGCCTGGATGATGTCGCCGGTGGTTTCATCGATGATCATGTACACGGTGGCCTTGTTGTTGGCCGTTATGTCGAGCGAAACGTTGAGATTGCTTTCCTGTCCATAGGGCCGGTAATCGGCCATTTCCTTACCGTATTGTTTCCATACGATGAAATCGGCTTCGGCGCTTTCCCTGCCGCCGCCGGTAGCGATGTACACTTTACTGCTGTCGGTGGGTTCGCCGCTGATGTCCATGTTCATATCGTACTGCGGGCCAGTGAGATTGAGGGCGGCTTTGCCGATCACGCTTCCGTAAAAAAGATTGTTGTCGCTGGCTTTTGTGTTCAGAAGCAGCAGCTTGTTGGTGCGGATCCTGAAATCGAAAGCCATATCCCTGAAATTGTTGTGATACAGTTTTCCTTCCGTCATTTCACCTTTGTTGCCCAGCGTGTCCTGGAGCTGGAACTTACCAAAGTCGATCAGCCCATCGGAAAATTTCACCTGCGCAGCGGATATCTTATAATATACTTTGGTATAGTCTACCAGGAGCCCGGCGTTGTAGAGGCTTACGTCGCCGAGGTATTTAAGATTGCCGGCCTTTCCGACGATGCGCAGGTCGCCGGTGGCAAAGCCATCTACTTTGGAGAAAATGCTGGTGAGGTATTGCTGCAACAGGTTCACCCTGGTTTGCTGGAAATGGGTGGTGATGTCCACTTCATCCGAAAGGCTGTCCTTGGTGTTGACCAGGCCATCGATGTTGAAAGTATAACCCGGATTGGCGCTGGTGGCTTTAAAATTGGCCTTGCCGGAGCGGCTGTTGTAATTGGAGTTGATGTCCAGCACACCGATGTTTTCGTTATCGAGGCGGAATTGTTCGGCGCGGGCATTGGCTTCCACGTGCAGGTTGCCGAAGGGATCGGCTACTTCTACCGAGCCGGTAAGTAATCCTTCTATGCGGTTGCTTTTTACAAAGAAGGGTGTGAAGTCGCCGATGTTGATTTTTTTCAGGTCGATTTTCAGGTCGTTGCCCTTACCAATGCTGGACGGGCTGCTGGTGATCAGTATTTCCTGCTCGCCGCTGTGGATGCGTACGCCGTCGGTGGTTACCAGCTCCCGGCTCAGGATGAGTTCGCCGCCTTTGTCGATGATCCACTGGTTGTTGTTGATGTCGAAGCTCGATGGGTTGAACTGGATCCTGATACCATTCTTAAGCGTCTGGACAATGCCGCTGATATGGGCCGAGTTGAGGGTTTGGTTGGCGCTGGTGGCGATGTTCACCTGCGATACATCGTTGCTGGCGTTTACCGTGATCTGTGTGCCGGGGAAATGCAGACTGTCGTTCACATAGGTATCTCCGATACTGGCTTTGACATTGAGAGAATCGTAGTTGCCGCGCCCTTCGAGTTTTACATCGTAGAAGCCCAGTTTATTGTACCCGAACTGCGGCACTTCGGCATCCACATCAAAAATATTCTCGCGGGTATTAAGGCGCCCGCTGATGGTGCTGTAGTTGAAGCCCTTGAGTCTTTTATCGAGCAGGTCGAGGTAATCGTCCACCTTGCGCGTAGTGATGAAAAAGCTGAAATTGTTTACCGGCTTTTTGCGCGAAGCCGCAACATAACTGGGATAGTAGCGGTTCAGGAAGGTTTGAAAGGCGTCGGGCAGGCTGCTGATGTTGAATTCGCCGGTCAGCACGGCTTCAAATTCGTTGCTCCTGACGCTGATGGTTTTGTTCTGGTTGTTTTGCACCGAAGATTCCACATAGAGGGAGTCGAAGGAAATACGTTGTCCGTTTTTAAAGATGGAGGCATCGGAGATGCGGGCGGTTCCTATGAAATCGTCGATGGTGCTCCCGGAAAAATGCATGTTGAAGCCGCCGTTGAAGTCCACTTCGTCTTTGGTGACGTTGAGGTTGCGGAGGTTGGCATTGTTCACGAGGGCATTAAAATCAAAACGGGGGATCTTCCCGCTGAAATCCACCAGGCCCTTCATGGTAGCTTCCAGGTGCTCGTCGTTGATGGCGAGGTTGCCGTTGAAAAGACTTTTTGCCAGGGTGCCGTCAACTGCAATGTCTTTATAACGGTAACCATTATACTCAATAAAAGAAAGGTTTCCTTTTAGCGCCGCCTCCATGCCGGTGATGCTGAAACCTCTTCCTTTTACATCTCCTTCAAAAGCAAGGCTGCCAAGGGCTGAATGCTGGATCAGCGTGCCCAACTGGAAGTTTTCCGTACTTACAACGCCCGTATAAGTGGGAAGGCCCTTCTGCGGGAACTTCATGTTTACATCGGTGTGGAGGGTTCCGAGTGCGGTCTCGATGGTGCCATAGGTCACGAAGTCGCGGATGAAACCGGTAAAACTTCCTTTGAATTTCAGCCACTCCAGTTTGTCGAGCGCCAGCTCCGGGATTTTCGCGATCTGCGGGAACATGCGAACGGCGGAGGCGTAGTTCGTCCTGAGTTCATTGGCCGTGAAATCAATATAGGTGCTGTCGATATCGGGCAGGCCGGTCAGTACAAAATCGCCGTTCAGGTAGGTATTGGTGCCCGAAGTAACGTTGATGCGGTTGCCGCGGAGATCGCTGACCGGGCCGCGTATTCTACCGGTGATGGATAACTGCTTATCCCAACTTGCCAGGGCGGGGGCGAAATAGGCGATGTCGTCGCTGTGGATCCTGGCATCGGAAAAATTGCCGTCCAGCACTATTTTTTCAATGAAGTCGCTCATGTCGTTGAAGGTCTTGTAACGCATGGCGAAAAAATTCCGCAGGTGACTGCGTGCCGTACGGATATCGAGCTGCCTGAATTCCATGGCTTCGGGGTGAAAACGAAGTTGCGCCTTAAGCTGTTTTACTTCAAAACCCGAACGTTCCTTGGTGGCCAGGCGGATATCGGCGCTGATGGTGTCGTTGTGGAGCAGCACATTGCTGAACCGGCTGTTGACCTGGTGCCAGAGAAAATGCGCGCCGTCGAAATAGTAGTAGGGCTCGCGGTCGGTCTGCACATCGTTTTTGAAGGCCCCGTTTTTGATCTGCATGTCGGCGATGGCAATATTCCAGCGGCCGGGATTCCAGCGCAGGTGGGCACTGTCGTTGGGTGGTATGGAGTCGCTCCGGTTCCGCGTACGGGGTGGCCGGAGCCCGTCGTAATTGTAAATGGAAAAGATGGGCTCTTCCAGCGCCAGTTCGCTGATGCGGATGTCTTTTTTGTAGAGGTCGAAGTTTTCGGTTTCCAGGTGAAGCGAGCGAAGCGTGAGTCCCAGGTTTTCGCCGCGCCATTCGTCCTGCTGCAGGAGGCGGATGTTGGCGAGGTCCACCTGTTTCACAGCCAGGTCGATAGGGTTGTTCTTTTTGGTGGATGGCGGACCGGAAAAATAATCCACCAGGAACTGGTAGTTCCATACCGAATCTTTCCGGTGCAGGTGTACCAGGGTGTTTTCGAGCCCCAGGTATTTGAGTTCCACCTTGTCCTTAAAAAAGAACCAGTCGGTGATATTGACTTTCAACGCGCCGGCATAGAGCAGGGTATCTTTGTTGAGGTCGCGCACCAGGGTGCCCTTCAGTTCGAGGGTATTGAAAAATTTGAGGCGGATATGCGATACCTGCACCTCGGTTTTGAGGGCTTTGGAAAGACGACCGGCTGCCTGCCTGGTTATATAGTTCTGGACAAAACTGGTCTGGAGTAAAAAATAGGTCAGCACTACCAGGAGCAGCAGCGAAAGCAGGATATAGCCGATTATGGAGAGAATTCTTTTCAATTATTCGCTACTTTGGCACCCAGGGTGCTATAAACGAACGAATTTACTATATGAGACTGATATTCTGTAGCGTAGGTTTAATGCTTTTTAACATGGCATTAGCGCAGCAAAACCCGCGGCCTGCTTCGGAAAAATACGTGCTGGTGATCCACGGTGGCGCCGGCACCATATTGCGGTCGCAAATGACCCCCGAAAAAGAAAAAGCCTATACCGAGGCGCTTACCGAAGCTCTGCAAAAAGGGTATGCCATCCTGCGGTCGGGCGGCAGTTCCCTCGATGCAGTGACGGCGGCCGTTACTTCGATGGAGGACTGTCCATTGTTTAACGCGGGCAAGGGGGCAGTGTTTACCCACGAAGGAAAAAATGAAATGGATGCGGCCATCATGGACGGGCGCAGCCTGGCGGCAGGATCGGTGGCAGGGGTAACCGTGGTACGTAATCCCATACTGGCGGCCAGGGCGGTTATGGAAAAAAGCAATCATGTGATGATGACCGGCCGCGGTGCGGAACAGTTTGCCGCCGCGCAGGGACTGGCGATTGTGGACCCCTCTTATTTTTATACAGAGGAGCGGTGGAAGGCACTCCAGCGGGTGAAAAAAGAAGACTCCCTCAAAATGGAACTGGACCATGGCAATAAGCAGCCACCTGCCGCGGGCACTGGCTCCTATCATTTTGACAACCGTGATTCGAAGTTTGGAACCGTTGGCGCGGTAGCCCTCGATAAGGCCGGCAACCTTGCAGCCGCCACCAGTACGGGCGGCATGACCAATAAGCAATACGGCCGAATCGGCGACGCCCCCATCATTGGCGCCGGCACCTATGCCAATAACGCCACCTGCGCGGTGAGCTGTACGGGATGGGGCGAATTTTTCATTCGCCTGGTAGTGGCCAAAACAGTGAGCGACCGCATGGAGTTTGGGCATGCTACCCTCAAAGACGCCGCGGGGGATATGATCCTGAAACAGGTGCCGGCACTTGGCGGCGACGGCGGGCTGATTGCCGTGGACCGGGAAGGCAATTATACCATGCCTTTCAGCACCGAAGGCATGTACCGGGGTGTGGTGACTGCCGACGGCAAAGTGAAGGTGGAGATATTTAAGTGACTTTGAAACAAGAGGTGTCTCTTGGACATCAGGACACTGCTTTCCTCAACCTTACAAGTTCTTCCAGCAGGCCGTCGAGCAGGTCGAGCTGCAGCATGTTGGCGCCGTCGCTCAGCGCTTCGGCCGGGCGCGGGTGGGTTTCGATGAAGAGTCCGTCGGCGCCGGCGGCGAGTGCGGCTTTGGCAATGGTGCCAATGAGTTGCGGGTTTCCACCGGTTACCCCGGATGTTTGGTTGGGCTGCTGCAGGCTGTGGGTTACGTCCATCACCACGGGAACGCCGTGGGCCTTCATCCAGGGAATATTGCGAAAATCCACTACCAGGTCCTGGTAGCCGAAAGTGGTGCCTCTTTCTGTAAGAATTATTTTTTCATTGCCCGCCTTGCGGATCTTTTCCACGGCAAATTTCATGGCCGGGCCACTGACGAACTGTCCTTTCTTAACGTTCACAATTTTTCCTGTTTCGGCGGCTGCCACCAGCAGGTCGGTTTGCCGGCACAGGAAGGCGGGTATCTGCAATACATCTGCATAAGCTGCTGCGGGAGCCGCTTCGTCGTGCGCATGTATATCGGTGGTAGTAGGGAGGCCGAATTTTTCACCCGTGGCTTTTAGATAGGCGAGCCCGGTCTGATCGCCCAGCCCGGTGAAAGAACCCGCGCTGGTGCGGTTGGCCTTGCGGTACGATGATTTAAATATATAAGGTATGCCCAGGCGGGTGCAACTGGTTTTAACTCGTTCGGCCACTTCCGAGAGCAGGGCTTCGTTTTCAATGACACAGGGACCGGCAATCAGGAAGAAATTTTTTGCATCGTAGGACTGGCCCCGGAAAAGATCGGTTAAAAAAGTTTCCATTTCGTGAAGGTATGAAAACGATTGCGCCGAAGTCGTCAAAAAAAGAACTTTGATTTGTAGGTTTGCACACCTAATAGCCCTTACATGAGCAAAGAAAGAATACTGGTGATCGGCGCCTGCGGACAGATCGGCGTGGAACTCACCCTGGCCCTCCGCAAAATATATGGCAACCAGCAGGTGATCGCTTCCGACCTTCGCGAAGAAAACGAGTTGCTGAAAGGCACCGGCCCCTATGTGTCCATCGATGCGCTGAACAAGGAGATGCTGCATGTGCTGATCATCCGGCAGAACATCACGCAGGTGTACCTGCTGGCGGCCATCCTCTCCGCTACCGGTGAAAAAAATCCCAACCTCGCCTGGCACCTGAACATGCAGAGCCTGCTCAACCTGCTCGACATTGCGCGGGAAGAAAAGCTGCACAAAGTGTACTGGCCTTCTTCCATCGCCGTGTTCGGTCCCACCAGTCCCAAGAAAAACTGCCCGCAATACACCATCATCGAACCCACTACCGTGTACGGCATTTCCAAATACGCAGGCGAGTTCTGGTGTAACTATTACCATCAGCGTTTTGGCGTGGACGTTAGGAGCCTGCGTTACCCCGGACTGATCAGTTATAAGTCGGCCCCGGGCGGCGGCACCACCGATTATGCGGTGGAGATCTATCACGAGGCCCTGGAAGAAAAGCATTACACGAGCTTCCTGAAAGAAGACACCTACCTGCCCATGATGTATATGCCCGATGCCATCCGGGCTACCATTGAGCTGATGGAAGCGCCGGCGGAAAAGATATCGGTGCGCACTTCCTATAACCTCTCGGCCATGAGTTTTTCTCCCAAAGAGATCGGTGCCGCCATCCAGAAAAAAATCCCTGAATTCCGCATGGACTATGCCCCTGATTACCGGCAGGCCATTGCCGACAGTTGGCCCCAGAGTATTGACGACAGCATTACCCGCCGCGACTGGGGCTGGAAGCCGGAATACGACCTGGAAAGAATGACGGCCGATATGCTGGAAAATCTTCCGAAAGCGCCCAGGGAGTAAACCTGCTGCGGCCGGGCGGGTGGGGCTGCGATAGCCCTGCGAATGAACCGGCGACTGCCCAGGAGTAAACCGGCGACAGGTTCGCATGACCGTGTTCGGGATTATGCCGTATATTTACCCACTAATTCTGTAGACTATGACCCGCTGCAAGTCTTTTGTGTTTTTCTTTCTTACCCTGTTGGTAACCGTTAGCCTGTTTGCGCAGACGAACACATCGGCCAATGCGTCCCGCGCACCCCGACTGCAACAAGGCGACTGGCGCGCCCTGCTGCAGCGCGAAGACGGGCAGCAGATCGTTTTCATTTTCGACCTGCAATACAAAGGAAAAACGCCGGTGATCCGCATTCACAATGCCAGCGAGCGCCTGGAAGTAAAACAGGTGCGGCAGGCGGGAGATTCTGTCTTTATAGAAATGCCTTTTTTTGAATCCTCCTTTCGCCTGCAACAGCAGCCCGATGGCTCACTGGCGGGGAACTGGATCAAGGGCACCAGTGGCAAAACCATCGTAATGCCTTTTGTGGCCAGGCCCGGTAAGCAGCCGCGCTTCGCCAGCACCGCCAGACCCGCCGCTAACCTCAGCGGGAAATGGGAAATGGAATTTGCACTGAGGAACGGTGGTACCGATACCGCGATCGCCCTGCTGAAACAGGAAGGCGCTCTTCTCACCGGTAGCATTCTTACCCCTACAGGCGATTACCGTTACCTTGAAGGCGTGGTTTCGGGCGATACGCTAAAGCTCAGCACCTTCGACGGCAGCCACGCTTATGTATTTACCGCCCTGCTCGATACCGATGGAACGCTGCGCAACGGCAAGTTTTTTTCAGGACCCGTGTACAGCCAGGACTTCACCGCCAAAAGAAACGAAGCGGCCGTGTTGTCGATGCAGGAAGTGGAGATGCGCCTGCGTGGCCCGGAAGACCGGCTCGATTTCCGCTTCCCCGATCTGAAGGGAAACCCGGTGGGCATTACCGATCCCCGCTTCCGCGGAAAAGTGGTGGTGATCCAGATCATGGGCAGTTGGTGTCCCAACTGCATGGACGAAACCGCCTACCTGAGCGATTATTACCGCAGCAATAAGAACAGGGGCGTGGAGATGGTGGCCCTGGCCTATGAGTACAGTCTCGACACGGCGCGTTCGGGTAAAGCCCTGCGCAAGTTCCAGGACCGCCTGCGGGTGGATTATCCCATTCTGCTCACGGGCGTAACCGCGGGGGACAGCCTGCGCACGCAAAAGACCCTGCCGCAACTGACCAATATCAAATCTTTTCCCAGCACCATTTTTGTAGGCCGCGATGGCCGGGTGAAAAAGATGCACGGTGGATTTTTTGGCCCTGCTACCGGCAACGCTTATACGCAGTATAAAAAGGAGTTTGAAGAAACCATCGATGCATTGCTGAAAGAACCTGTCACCGCCATGCAGTGAAGGCCCGGTAATCAGTAGTCAAATGCCAGGTCGGCCACCGACTTGTTGTCGAGCACGCTGAGGGTGGCGTCGCGCACTTCCTTCATCAGGTGGTTGAGGCCGCAGGTTTTCTCGTCGCAGTCCGCACATCTTTTATAGAAGTTCAAGCTGGCGCAGGGAACCAGGGCAATAGGCCCGTCGAGCAGGCGGATCACCGTAGCTACTTTTATTTTTTTGGGTTGAATGGCAAAGAAATAACCGCCACCCTTTCCTTTTTTGCTATCGAGCAGCCCTGCTTTGCGAAGGTCGAGCAGGATGCTTTCCAGGAACTTGATGGGAATGCTTTTTTCTTCGGCAATCTGTGCAATCAGGACCGGACCATTTTTTTCATTCTGTGCCAGGTAGGCAAGCGCTTTAAGCCCATACTGGGTTTTCTTGGAGATCATATTCCAATTTACAAACCTAATACATCTTTCATGGTATAAATTCCTTTTTTCCCCCGCAGGAATTCAGCGGCCAGTACGGCTCCTGTGGCAAAGCCGGTCCGGTTATGGGCCGTATGGATGATCTCGATGTCGTCGATGGCCGAATGGTACAGCACTTTGTGCGTTCCGGGAGCGGGGTCGATCCTTTCGCTGAAAATCGGCAGCAGGTTGGCGCGGTCGGTTGCCTGGTTGATCCAGCCGGTTTTGGCGGGGTTTTTCTCCAGGATCTGCTCCGCCAGGGAAACGGCGGTACCACTGGGTGCGTCTTTTTTCTGCGTATGATGAATTTCTTCCATCCGGATGCTGTATTCAGGGTGCGGCGCCATCAGT
>JAFAFR010000014.1 GCA_023423405.1 Bacteroidota bacterium | reverse complement strand
CCTGTAAGTTTATACACTTTTTTTCAGATGAAAGAAAAATCCCGGTCAACTTTGTTCAAAGAACTTTAATATGGTACAAGATAGTAGATTTTGACCAGTTAGCGGGGAAGTTGTTTGTCCTTTTATGGCATTTTGTAAAGGCTCCGGGAGGGGGTTTTCAGGTTAAAAAACATGATGCTTGTCGTCAGTGGTAATTATTGTAATGGGTGGTATTTATTCACTGCGGCCCTGAGTGTTTCCATTTCAGTTTGCTTGTAGCGTTCAGTAGTTGATGGGTACTTATGCCCGGCGAAGGCCTGCACCAGGCTTATATCATTACCTTGTTTCAGCAGGTTAGTAATGACACTCTGGCGGATGGTTTGGGCATTAATTTTCCGGTTTGGATACAGCGCTTTAAAAGTTCGCTTGATATGCTTGGTAATATCCTGTCCTGTCATCTCTCCGCCCCGGAGGCCCACCAGTAAGGCACTGGATGGATTTCCTTTTAAAAGCTTGGGTCTTATTTCAGTGATGTATAGATGGAACAGTAAAACCTGATTGGGCTTGAGGGATAGTGTCCTGCCATTGGTTTTGGGGAGCGGCTTGATATAAAGGGTTCCGGCCCTCAGATTTACATCGTCCACATTCAGGGCCTCAGCCTCAGCAGGATGCAGGGCCTGGTAGATGAACAGACTGATTAATACTTTGTTCCTGTAATCAAGATACAGGTAACGTTCCTTACGTTGCAGCAACTGCTCTAGCTCTTCCGGCATAAACAAATCCTGCAACTGTATATCCCGAACTCTTTTGTCTTTCAGGTTGATGGCTTTCGCAGGATTTTCTGTTTTTATTCCGGCGTCGCATAAATAGTCGTAATATACTTTGATGCTGCTCAATATGCGGTGAAGGGTGGCGGCCTTGCGATACCGTTTTCGCAAGCCCCCGATATAAGCCATAATATCTTTGTAGGTGGCTCTTGCAGGATCAGGATCGTGCGGGTTCACCTGGGGGTAATTGCTGATATAGATGTCTATTTCTCTTTTATACGCCTTAATGGTTTCAGGGCTGTAATGCAGTTTCAGGTATTTTTCGATCATAATCCTTTGAGTTGTTCCGCATTCGGCTTTGCATAGACTTGCGTGGATTCTAAAAAACTGTGGCCTAAAAAGTCCTTTACGTATTGCATGTTCATACCACCATGCAAAAGGTGTGTAGCGATGGAGTGGCGCAAGTAATGCAGCGTGATTTCTTTCTCCAGCCCGGCTTTCTGCGCCAGTTCTTTGAGTAGCGTGTTCAATTGATCGCCGCTCATCCTGCCACCAGTTCGGTTCAGTAAAAAAGCATCCTCATCCCTCACTTTCTTTACACTGTTACCGCACCGTTCCTGTAGATAATATTCTTCCAGTTCCCGGCTCACTCTGTCGGTCATCGGAACGGCCCTGCGCTTGGCTCCCTTGCCCCGCCGCACATATAACACCCTTTGTTTAAAATGAATATCGCCCGTGTTAAGCGATTCTCCTTCGCTTCTTCTTAATCCGCAACTGTAAAAAATATGCAACAGCGCTCTTTGTTTCAGCGTGGTGACTGATTCTAATAGCAAGGCGATTTCCTGGAGGCTTAAAGGCTTCCGGATGTTTTGCTTCGCCCTTTTGAACTTCATCCCGCTGATGGGGTTATAATCCGCCTGCTCCGTCACTTCCAGCCAGGTAAAGAAGGTTCTTAGCGCATAGAGGTAATGACGTATCATCATTTCACTTAAAGCGCCGCTGCGCTTACGCAAGGGCCGTGTTTGCAGGTATTCGTAAAAGGATTTTACCCGTTTCTGTTCAACAAAACTGATGTCGGTGATTTCTTGCTGGATTATAAACTCTTTCACCAGCGTAGGCAGCATCCTATGAATGGTATCACTATAGCCAGCCTGGTATAAATAATTCTTAAAGGATTGCAGAATGGGTTTCATAACAATGACAGGTATTCAGTATTTAAAAGCTGGGAGGTTGGGTAGAACAAGGACAACTTTAACAGGGGCGTATATATTTTTTGGGAACACGGAACGCCAGGCTGGTTTTCCGCTACTCATGCAGGTTCCGGCGTTCCGGTAGGGTTCCGTGGCGTTCCATCGTGAGTGGATTTTAGGGCCCCTACCTGCGCATCCAGGTGCTGTTTGATTTTCTCCCGCATGGAGGGGTAATGATCCCAATAAGCGAGTTTATACCGGAAGCCTTTATTGGAGTAACCGCTGCTACGCTGGATATACTCCAGTTGGGTCAGGTCGTGGATATAGCGGAACGTTTGTGTTTTACTGACTCCGAGTGCTTGCCTGATTTCCCGTAAGCTGAACGCGGCGTCGGGATACTCCTGCCCACTGCCTACAGGATACTCCTGCCGTAGCCAGGCCTTTAACCGCTCATAGAACTGCCGCAGACTGCCATCCAGTTCATCCACTTTCAGCACAATGCTTTCAAACATCACCGCCACCGCCGTCTCTATATCTTCTATTTCAGTCACCAGGCGGCCCCGCCCGTCTTTTTTGCGCTGGTACTGGTTGATGACCGTTACCATTTTTACAAAGCCCTGGAACAGATCATTAAGCCTTCTGATCTTGTGCGCCTCCTCCGGCAGTTGTATCTTTTCCGCAAAGGGGTTGATGACTTCGCAAGAACGTAAAAGCAGGACGAACCTGCGCAAAAAGGCTTTTACTTCGTTTTCCTTTCCACTATCTACCAACCCTGCCGCCTTCTTATTCTGGTAGTCGATAATACGCCTGGTTTGCTGGATGGATTCATCCATGCTGATCAAAAACACCCGGCTCATATTATCCTCGTATATCTCGCCCTGCGTGGTACAGGCCAGTGATGCGATGGGGCCTTTGACGGTTTTTTGCCCGGAAGTGACTTGCCCGTTCTCCAGCTTAATGCTGGTAGCGCTGTTCAGCTCCCCATTACTCTGCAACTCCCTAAAGGCAAACTCGGCTTCTTCAGATAACCCGTCTATATCTTCCAAGCATAGCAGGCGGCCTGCAAAATAATTTTCCGGGAAGTTGTACAGTACCTTATCGCTTAGCCTTGTCAGTTTGGTTACATTTTCCTTCGGTATGCAGTCGCTGATCTGTTTTAAGAGCCTGGTCTTGCCGCTTCCTGAACTGCCTTGTATCAAAGCATGTAAGGTCTCCGGCATCTTGTGGCTGATGGCGATGATGAATAAAAATATCCGGTTGCGATCTTCCCCTACAATACCCGTTTGCCCTAACAGATCATTCAACCGCTTTATTAGTTTAGGCTTCCCGGCAAAGGATTCCAGTTCATTTCTTTCCCTGATGGTAAGCACAGGTAAAGCCGCCGCTTCGGCTGCAGGGGGTCGCAAAGTATTTTCAATATGCGTTTCCAGCAGGTCGGTAAGCCGGTACAGGTCTGCTCCGAGCAGGTCTTTGCGCAAACGCAGCCTTTCACTCACTTCCTGGCAAAGCCTTTCCACTTGCTTGTCTTCGTAGAGGTCTATCTTATTTCTCGCTTTCAGTTCGGTTTGCCGGTTCTCAATGACCAACATTATTTTCATATTGTCGGTGGTTTTGGGCAGGCCGCCTTGTATAAAATAGTGGGCCGTTTCCGTGGTATAACGAAGCTTGTAAGGATGGGTAGTGTCCAACTCGTGCAGGGGAGGCTGCTTTACACTGTCCTCCTGTTTTTCCCCCGTTTTATCCTTTGGCTCCGGTGCTGCTGTTTTATGATCGCTCTTGCTGGCCGGTGTAAAAGAAAAATCGGTTGTCCGTTCCCGGAGCAGGATGGTAAACACTTCTTCATTATGCGCAACGAGAGTTTCATTGACGTCTTTACAGGGCAGTAGGATCCTGGTAAAATGTACCTGCGGCAGTACGGTTTGCAGTTCTCCCTTGTATTTCTCGGCGGCCTTGTTACCGGCTTCATCATTGTCAAAAGCAAAAATGATTTCGGCAAGCTGTTTTAGCTCCATTATAGCGGCTTTCATTTCATCGTTCAGGCGGTTAGTGCCATAGGCTGCCAGCAGGCCGTATTCGCCTGCAATCGCTTTTATTTGCAATAAGGAGGCTGTATCAATGATGCTTTCTGCTATAATCAGTTTCTTCGTCTCCGGGTTGGGGTACGAAGGATATAAACCGGTACTTTCTTTTAAATAAAAATGCTTTGCCTGCCCCGCAGCTTTACGGGGATTGGTATGGTTTTCAGTACTCCTAAAGTATAATCCGGTTACCTGGCCGGCTTTGTTTCTCAATGCAAAGGCGATACAATATTTTGCAAAAGGTTTATATGCCTGCCCTCCCTGCCTGGTGTTGGTTCCCCACGGCGCTAATAAGCCGACAGCAACACAGTTATTTATCAGCTCATCATCCCTTCTGTTGCCATGATGGAACTGTGCTGTATTGTATCCCACCGCCATCTTCAAGGGGTCTAACCCCCGTTGCTGCAAGTATTCTTGCGCCGGTTTACTATAATGTACCGCATGTTCAAAGGAGGTGAACATATTGCCTAAAAAACGTTCCCTGTCCAGACCTGAACGGGTGGCTTCCGTGGAAGCGGGTGGCAAGGCCTTTCCTTCGGCAGGACGGCGGCCCGCCCCACCTTCAGCATCCCCGATGAGTTCCACACATTTCAGCAACGCATGGTGCTTATCGGTGTTCTCTTTATACATCACAAAATCTATCACGTCCATCGTCTTGCCATGTGTCTTGCAGTTCGCGCTGAAGCAATAGGCCGTCTGGGTTTTGTAATACACCTGCATCGAGGGGGTTTTGTCGGCATGGAAAGGGCAATGCAGCCGCAGGTTTTTATCCGGTACTAAGCCATAATGCTGTAATACCCGAGCAAGTGTAAGGCGTTCTCTGATGTCTTGTATCTCCATGAGCAGCAAGGGGTTAAAAAATAATGTGATTTATTAGAACGCGGCAAAAGTATAATATTGTTCTTAAATAGAACAATCGTTATTCCCCCTCCTGCCGCCTCGTTGGGTACTATGTTTGGTTTCGATATTTTTACGCCTGTAAACTCCCCGCATGAACATTGGCAGAAGTTTGAAAAAATTGAGGGAACATAAGGGCTATACCCAGCAACAAATGGCGGACCTAATCCACGTCCACCGGTCTGGTTACTCCAAAATGGAGAACAACCAGCAGGATGTACCCGTAGATTACCTGGTACTAATAGCCAGGCACTTCGGCATCACCGTAGATGAAGTCATTTATTTCGGGGAAAAAAACACCGTTCCACGGGAGATTTCCGTGGAGGACAAAGCCGCCCTCGAACAGCTTCAGCTCATTAATGAACTCGACAAAGAAGAGAAGACCATCCTGCTCAAACTCATAGATACATTCATTTCCAAAAAACGTTTCAAAGACTACCTGCAAAAAAATATAGCTACCCTGTAAAGCTTTATGAACGGATGCTTAAAGAAAAAGATGAACCGACGAACCAGAAAACATAATAAAGCCACTGCAATCGCAGCGGCTTTATTATTTAGAGCGATATAACGCTCTTATTTTTTGAAAAACTGATGTAAATCTAACCGACCCAAAAATCATCTACCTTTAATTGAATAAAGTCCGTCATTGGTAACATTAAAAAGCAGTGGCGTCCCCTTATTATAACTAAAATCAATGGAAGAAGTTCTTCTGAAAAATTTAAACAGGAGCATTTATAGCGCTACCACAGAAACTAATCACCTTATTAGCTATTATGACAAAAACCTTTACAATCTGATTTTTTTCCCCAATATTATAAATGCCGACATCGACTATCAAAGTTATTGTCGGCTTCTATCAGAAATAAAGAAGGAAGGAAGTTCCATTTTATCCCAATCAGACTTAAACATTATTTCTGATCAGATAAAATCCATCCCAGCAGTAACATCTAATGAGTTCAAAATATACGGATCATTACCAATCTGGTTAATGTATATAATACTGCCGCTTGGCATCGTTTACTGGGTAGGCTATTATGTAAAAATAACCTCCCTAGTCGACAAACTTCGTGTCATAGAATCAAAATTGCAATCGGTAGCTTTTTCAATAAAAGCAAACATTGACTAACCTTTTCATTTTAGCTCCTGCTGGTTTAATAAATCCCCTTCTTTGTATGTCTTAATGATTGCCTTTTTTCTATAAGAATCATACTGTACCACTACTCCCATTTCCTTATCCTGGAAATAAAATCCTTCATAGGTCAATACACCAGTACTATCAAACAGCATACTAGGGCCAGTCTTTTCCCCTCTGCTTAAAAAAACAATCGACTGCTGTTTTCCATTTTCCCAGTAAAATTTTTTCAGCTCTAGATCTGGATTCTTCTTGTTGACATACAATTCGGAATATTTATTACCAAGATCATCTTTGAGCGATTTAACCAAGCTATAATCCGTTTCATCAAAAGACAACACTTCACAAGGATTATCAGGAGAACTTTTGCAAGCACTAAAAAACATGACTAATAGAAAGATATAGCGCATGATCATCTTTTTAAATTGGTAAATATGCTACCTATGTTCCTAATATCAATAATTGGATTGGACAATTGGTTTTCTTTAAAGTATAACATATACGGATATGGATCCCTTGTATTCTGATCAGTTACACTTGTTGATGTCATGTTTAACAAATGAGCGGATACCACTGACTTATTTGCCAACAGCTTGACCAAATTATCAGTGCTTATGTACAATACAACAAACCCACCACCAAACTCGGGTCTGGCAAACCTTCTGTTATACGATCCCAAATGGGTGAGAAGTGTTGAATACCCAGCATTATGAGCGACTTTAATACCTGTAATATCGCCCTCCTCCATTTGCTGATTGAAATACCTAATGGGGGCCTTCATCAGTGATGCTAATTGTGGCGGCAAAGGAATATCTGCATTAGACCCTTTGGGTAAATTCATCCCGATATCTAACAGTGGGGAAAAAGCTCTTCCATATTCGGTTTCCCTCAATTTCTTTTCAATCGTTTTAAGATCAATACCATCGCCCCCATTTCCAGGAATATACCTTGCGAGCTTCTCTTTGAGTTGATCCGGGTGTACGCCGAGCTGTCTCAAATCCCCATTAATTCTTTCTGAATAATCGACTTCTAAATTCGGCTTCCTATTTAATCGCTTAGCTGTTACAACAACCTCCGGTTGATATGTAGCATGTTCCATATCCGTTGGTTCATACTTATTCCCATTGATAACTGTATCACCAAGAGGGTCAGAATAAAACAAAGGATTATTAGCAAAGGCGGAGTACGGGCTTAAATGGACAGTAGGTCTAGGATCACGGTTCCACCTTCTTCCCAGCCTCGGATCGTACTCCCAAAATTCGGCGGTGTAAGAGTTTCCGACGCCCTTGATCTCATTGGACATCTCCTGCCCATTAAACCCATAGCGATACCCCGCACCATTGTAAGTTCTTCCAAGCATTAGAATACCGCTCGAATAATAGTCCGTGTTTTCCTTACTTCCAGGCTCGCCCCATTTTTGCCACTACAGCACGCAATTTAACGGTCATTGCTTTTTTTGCTCTATTCAACATCGTCTGAGAAATGTCAGGCTCAATATATTCTCCATTCTGATTCAACACTTTGGGGAAGATAAAATATTGGCTATGAATTTCTTTCTAATACTCTTGTAACGAACGGAAAATTTGCAGATGCTGTCTTTGAAGTTGACAGGATCTTTAATAATGCAAAAGAAACGGATTCAAATTCACTTCAGAGGAAGCGTAAAAATTGCCGCAATCCACTAAACAAACATGCTATAGCTCCTTGGGATCAATAATAATTTTAGTAACCACTCCCCAGATTATAAGACCCATTTCTGACGTTATCTCCAAATCAGGATACTTGCGATTACCTGCAATGAGTTTACATTTAAAGTCGTTCTTCTGCAAATATTTTACCGTGAATTCTCCATTCAGATATGCCAGCACAATATCTCCGTTCTTAGCAGTAACAGATCGATCTACCAACAAATGGCATTTAGGCGGGATAAATGCATTCAGCATAGAATCTCCGGTACACCTCACGATGAAAGTAGATAACGGATTCTTGATAAGGAAATCATTCAGGTTAATTCGCTCTTCCACATAATCGGTTGCCGGGGAGGGGAATCCGGCAAGAACTGAAATATCCATATATGGGCATTTCAGTTCAGCACTCTTTAATGCATCCATTTTACTAATATTTTTAGCAAATGTAGAGAAAACCGATCTCCCCTGGAATTTCTCCCGAAGCCGCATCAAATCTCCTTGATTTCGAATACATTAGATTTATGCGCTGAAGGTAATTCTCAAACTTTGTGGAAATCTTTCAGCTATGACAAAAGAACTTGCTATTGAAGCATTGGAACGTCTTCGTAATGCGTACAATCAACAAAACCAGTTCGGTCGCATTGGTGTCAGTATGGAAAACATAATTGATTCCCTTATTGGCTTGATTGAAATGTTTTTAACTGCAGGGATGTCCATAACCAGACAAAAAGTATTTTTTAGGATGCTTTATAAATGGATAGACTCCAGCGATTCAGCAGCATCTTTTTACAATTCCCCTGATCTACAGGGTATCTGGAAATAAGACCATTAGAATAGATTGTTCTACTATTTGTCAAGAGCCCTAATTTGCTGATTTATACTTTTATAAATCAATCCAAGCCCTTTTGACTTGAATACACAAACATGACTGAACGAGAAGCCACACCATTCTACCTATACATGTACGCTTGGATTTTAACTCCCAATGGCATTGGCGTTCTTCAGGCTATTAACTCGTTAAACAAACAAGTTGGTGTTCATCACGCAGTTGGGAAATCGCTGAAATACTACAACTTTGAGGATGTTCGTCTGGCTCTGAAACGAATCGAAGATATGACCCAAGCAGAACAGGATGAGCTTAGTCTTTTTGTTTGGCACACCACCGCTTTGAGATTTCAACGGGCAATTCACTACGACCTGTACATTTCTTCAAAAGCCTCCTTCTGGCTCCGCTCGAAAGGATTTGACGCAGACTATATGATCGAACGGGGATTGGCTGCAGATTTCAAACAATTGAAATTAACCTTAAGGGATGATAACTGAGAGCGCCAAATTTAATCTTTCAGGTATAACACTAAAAATAAACCTGATTGATATAATTATCTACTCCTTTTACATGCTATTTACAAACTTAGATGGGCATTTTATAAGCAACAAATGAATTCAATGCTTGCCAATCTAGCGATTTTAAGCTAACAAAACCAGTTCACAATAGGGCTAACACTTACTAAACCATTCTTTCGTTTTGAGTTTAAAAGAAGGGTTATTTGAAAAGTTGGTCTGTTCAACTTCAATGCCTTTTCTAAATAATACTGCTCTCAAAAAACGCCCGCATCGGTGATAGCCCTGTCTGCATAACCAAAATTATGTTTCGCATAATAAGTTTTACATCGCCACTAATCGAATAGATGTTTGAATCTGTAAACCCAAAAACTGCATATATGTGCAGTTATTCTAAAAAGTCAAATCACATAACATGGCACACAGGTCAAACATCTTTGAAAATGCCCTAAGCCTTGAAGTAATGGAAATCCGGTATGGAAAATTGTTATCCGGAATACTTTCTTTTCTGGAAAGTAGCTGTTGCTTTGATACCTCCCCACCCATACCAGGAAGCAATTAAGTAATATTCCAAAACTTGACTCAGGAATCTGTTTACAGATTCCTTTTTTAGTAATATGGACAGTTTGCATTCCTCGCCAAACAAGCTATACATGAATAAGTCATCCTTGATTTCTGCAAGAAACAAAATTATACAACATTACCAGGAAAGTTTCATTGTTCAAAATGATGAGTTTCTAAACGGTCAATATACTATGGTAAGTGCTAACCTTTCTAATTACTTGCCTGCTATTGATGCACGTGAGCACATAAATATTTTCACCGAACTCTTAATACATAAAAAGATCAGTCATCTTGAACAGGGATCAGAAGAAGCGCTAAATTTCTTGACGGTAGAAGGGCTATCAAACGAAACTTTAAACTCTTTGAAAGAAAAGCCTTTCATAATTTGCACCTTTCATACCGGTTCATACAGGCTTATCAACCTGTTCCTGGCAAAGAATAATATCCCCTTTGCACTTGTAACGGGAAAAACTATTCTTGAAAAGGAAGGCGATAGTTTTATTTCGTTATATAAAAGAATGACGCCTAACAATACTGGAAATAGCCTTAAAATAATAGATGCAGAAACACCTCAAAGCGGGCTACAAATGCTCCGGGAATTAAAAAAAGGACGCAACTTACTACTCTATATTGATGGTAACTCCGGCGCTGGTACAGTTACCAGTAAAAACGATAACCGGTGCATTATACAATTTCTTGACCAGCGAATTTTCGCCCGTAAAGGGATTGGTTATCTGGCACATACAGCCAATGTTCCTATTTTAACTGCCGTCAACTATCGAGAATCATGGAACGATGTAAGGCTCATGTTTCATGACCCGATTATTCCAGATCCAACAATTGATAGAGCACTCTTTGCCAGGGATACTACGCAGAAGATATATGACCTTGTTTCGGAAACTGTTCAAAAATTCCCGGAACAATGGGAAGCTTGGCTTTATCTACATAAAACAGCCCATGTTTCACCTTCGGATCTACCATCTAATGAAAAATATTCCGGGACACAAGTCGAGTTTAACTTACGTCACTATGGTATTTTCAAAATTGAGAGCTCTTCATTTCTTTTTAAAAAGTCCACCTATACCTCATATCCAATAGATCCTTCCACCTATGACATATTAAACAATTGCATGAGGCATCCAGTTCCAGTACAACAAATTGAAAGCTGCATTTTTACTCAATTACACCAAAATGGCGTCTTGCTGTATCTTTAAGGTTATCAAAGGGTTTTTTTACAAAACAACTTTCAATGTTATCTTTTCTTCCCGGTGAAAACAAAAGGTTTTGGGTTGTAGCCATACATGCTGCAGCTTGGATTGTATACATTGGTTTCTTATATGTCGCCAACCGGCTTTCAGATCCTTCAATAAAACTAACCAATGCTATCCTTTTCATGCTCCCCTTTTGTGCAGTATTTTACGTAAGCATCTATTGGCTAGGACGGTACAGAAAAATAGGGGCCTCATCAAGTGTAGTTTCCTTTGTTGGTACTTTCCTGGTATTAGCCGGCTTGGGTTACTTATATATGTACTTTATGTTACCAGCAGCTAACATCCAGCTTTATCAATCTGATGAATTCCGGCATTTCGCAAAAGCCTCAGTGCTTGGATATATTCAATATTATTCATATGCCTTGCTCTATTTTGTTGTAAATGGCTCTTTTAAGAAAGAACAAGCACTGAGAAAACTTCAGGAAGAGCAGTTCACTAAGGAATTGGAGAACGCAAAACTAAAAGAGCAGGAATTAAAAGCGCAAAAAGAAAAATTACTCATAGAATATGCTTTTCTGCGCGCACAAGTAAATCCTCATTTCCTACACAATACTCTAAATACACTTTTTTCACAAGCCCAGGAATATTCGGAAGAACTAGCTGGAAACATTGCAAAGCTGGCCCGCATGATGAGGTATTCGTTGGAAAGTGTAGAATACGAAAGCGATATAGTGCCAGTGGAAAAAGAGCTCGAAAACCTGGAACTTTTGATCGAGATTAATAATATCCGATTTGAAGGAGAAAAAACGATTGATTATTCAGTTGAGGGAACAGTTGAAAACCAAACACTTCCACCATTATCATTGATAACTGTGGTGGAGAATGCATTCAAATATGGAGACCTTTCTGATCCACTTCATCCCTTGACAATTAGAGTATCCCTTAAACCAGAAACAATATACTTTTTCTGTAGAAATAAAAAGAGAAAGCGGCCAGCTCATATTATATCAAATAATATAGGAGAGGCTAACCTAAAAAAACGCCTTGAAGTAGCGTTTCATAACAGGTACAACATTCAGACAGCGGATGAGGATAATTTTTATACATTCGAGTTAACCATCGAATCCGATAACTATGATACGCTGTGTAATAATAGATGATGAGCGTCCTGCGGTTAATGTTCTAAAACGTTACGTTGAAAAATTTCCTAACCTTGAATTAATTGCTACGACAACTAATCCTGTTACCGGTATTGAAATTATAAGAAAGGAAAAACCAGATGTAGTCTTTTTGGATATCCAGATGGATATTATGGATGGTATTGATTTAACCAAAACAATAGGGGACAATACTAAAGTTGTTTTCTGTACTGCTCATTTTGAGTACGCGGTTCAAAGCTACGATCTGAATGCAGTTGATTACTTATTGAAACCTATTGAATTTCCCCGATTTAAGATAGCTGTTCAAAAGATTATAGATTCCATTACAGGACGGCTTACCCCAGTAGAATTAATTGCAGACGATTATATTTTAGTAAAGGAAGGAGAAAGGGGACGAATGCAAAAGGTCGATATTGATGATATTATTTACGCAAAAGCCATGAGCAATTATGTATGCATTCACTCTCTGCCGAGAAAAGTGATAGCATACTTGTCCTTAAAAGATCTGGAAGATCGACTACCTGCCAGTAATTTTGTAAGGGTACATAGATCATACATAGTAGCAATAAAACAAATTCTCACACTTTGCAATAATGAACTGATCCTGAAAAAGAGTGAAGTTCGTGTTCCGATTGGCGCCAACTATAAGGAAGCCTTCCTGGAAAAATTAAAAGATAAATTGCTGCCGAAAAAGTAGAATACCCTCCTTTAATCTATTTTAGGTTATCAATATGTAATTGTATTCCCCAACATTTACAAATTCAAACAGGACAGTGAAAAAATACAGTCTCTTAGGTTTGCATAAAATGTAAATCCTATGTCAACGATTGTAAGTATGCAAGACTGGCTAGACCAGCACCCTCAAAATTCTGAGGTCGACAAACGCCTATTTCTTTCTGAAGAACAAGTTCGTTCATTTCCAAAATTTAAAAACGCTTCGCCTGAAGAAGTCGAGAACATTATTTCAACCTTGCATGATCTTGCCCTTATCACCTATGAATTATTCTGCCGAGAAAACCATGATAATAAACCACTTACGCAAGCCGCCTGATTTTTGATCTATAAAAGTTGCATAAAACGTTGATTATCAATATAATTGTACTTATTACAACTTATTTTAGTACTTAAACCATCAGTCATGAAAACGTTGGAGATTTTTTCTAAATACGCTAAAGGAGAGGAAGTACTTGAAGTACAAACAACAGAATGTGTAATTTATACTAGAGTATCCACCAAAGAACAGGCAGAAGGGAATATGAGTTTGGATTCACAAATCAAAGCATGCCAGCAGCATGCGACAAGATCTGGCTACTCCGTTATTGGGACTTTCGGAGGGACATATGAATCAGCAGCTAGTGATGAACGAAAGGAATTTACGAAGATGATTGAGTTCTGTAAGAGGAAAAAAAGAGGCAGCCTTAAAATTATTGTTTATAGTTTGGAACGTTTCAGCCGTACAGGAGATAATGCGATCTGGCTTTCAAGACAATTAAGGCAATTAGGGATACAAATTGTATCTGTTACCCAACCCATTGATACTAACAATCCTGCAGGAGTGTTGCAGCAGAATATTCTTTTTCTTTTCAGTCAATATGATAATGATCTAAGAAGGCAGAAAACAATAGTGGGGATGAAAGAGCATTTAGAAGCTGGTATATGGCCATGTAAAGCTCCTTTTGGCTACGATAACGTTTCCCAAAATGGCAACAAATCTGTTATTTTGAATGACCAGGGAAGATTGTTACGCAAAGCATTTCTCTGGAAAGCCAATGAAGGTGTTTCAATGGTAGAAATCGTTAGGCGCCTCGAAACCGTCGGACTAAAAATTAAACATAATCGTTTAAGTGCTATACTTACAAATCCATTTTACTGTGGATTGCTTTCCCATTCTCTGTTGGAAGGGAGGTTGGTTGAAGGGAAACACGAAGCACTGATCTCAAAAGAGCTTTTTTTAAAAGTAAACAACGAAAAACAACATATACCACATGGCTATAAAGCCGATCCACTGAATGATAACTTGCCATTAAAACTATATGCAAAGTGTGAGGGTTGCGGAGAGAACCTGCGGGGATATTTAGTGAAAAAGAAAAATCTTTATTATTATAAATGCGATGGCAAGGGTAAATGCACCTGCAACGTAAGTGCAAAATCCCTGCATGCTAAATTTGAGGCTCTATTACAGGATATAACCCTAGATAAAGATTATTTAGAACTTTATAAAATGGAACTCCGTCAACTCTATACCAAACTTAACGAGGAAAGGGCAACTAATACAGCTCAATATCAAGCTAAACTTGTTGAGTTGGACAAGAAGGCCGAACGGCTGGAGGAGCGGTTTATTAATGAAGAAATTACCCCAGCACTGTATCACAAATATGCTGATAAATTCAGGGAAGAGAGGGAAGAAATAAGGGAGTATTTAGGGAATACCTTTTTTAGCACCTCGAACCTGGAAAAATACATACAAAGGTCATTGGAATATGTCCTGGAACTCCCGTCTGTATGGGCTTCCAGCGATTATGTTCGAAAAAGAAGATTGCAATTCCGGGTATTCCCGGAAGGGTTTTACTATAACAAGAAAAACGACCAACCTCGAACCACAAAAATGAACAGCGTATTTACACTAATCGCCCGTCTGAAGGGCAATGCAGAGGAAAAAGAAACCGGAATTTCTAAGATAACTCTCAAAAATTCCGGTTGGGTAGCCCCGACAGGAATCGAACCTGTATCTAAAGTTTAGGAAACTTCTATTCTATCCATTGAACTACGGGGCCAGGGAAGAAGCGGCGAAGAATCCAGCCGCCTTTCCGGGGTTGCAAAAATAGTGGATTTCGGGTTTCGGGAGGCGTAGAAAGCGGAGAAATTGCTAGCTTGAGCGGGCTTAAGCATTCCATATGAAATCAAACATATTGGCCCTGGTCGTTTTCCTGGGCGGTTTTTTCACCCATTTTTGCAGCATGGCACAAACCTCCTCCGGCAAAACCATTCGCATCAACCACGTGGCCCTGTACGTCACCAACCTGGGTGAAAGCACCGCTTTTTATAAAGAGGTGGTGGGACTCGACACCATCCCTGAACCCTTCCACGATGGTAAACATACCTGGTTCTCCATCGGCGACAAAGCTCACCTGCACCTCATCGAGGGCCGCCACCAGCCCACCGAAGGAGAGAAAAACACCCATCTTTGCTTCAGCACCGCGGGGCTCGACAAACTCATCGCCACCCTCAATAAAAATGGCATCGCTTTCGAAAACTGGGCTGGCACCCGTTCTGCCGTCACCAAAAGGGTGGACGGCATCCGCCAGATCTGGTTCCGCGACCCCGATGGTTACTGGATCGAAGCCAACGACGATTTTCAGCCCTGATGATGGGCAGGCCGGGGGCCGCACCGGTAACCACCACCGGGCACTGTATTGCGTGCCGCGGCTGGAACCAACCGCAGAAGCCAACCCAACCCCGGCTGGCTGGAAATCCCTAACTTTGCCGCCATTTCGAGCATTATGAAGTTTTACAACCTGATCATCCGCTACCGCCTCCCGCTTGGGATCCTGTTCCTCGTGCTGGCTGTCGTTACCAATATTTACGGGGGCTTCTGGCCCGCCTTCCTGCCCTATCTTTTGGGCGCCGTTCTCATCTTTGGCCACTTTTTCTTCGGCCCCATGCGCCTCATCCAGGAACACATGGAAGCCGGCGATATGGAAGGCGCCGAAAAGATCATCAATTCCATCCGCTACCCCGGCCTGCTCTACAAACCCATCCGCTCGGTATATTTTACCCTCAGGGGCAATATGGCCATGATGAAGCAGGATTTCGACAGCGCCGAAAAAATGATGAAAAAAGGGCTCGACCTCGGTATGCCCATGAAAGAAGCCGAAGGCGCCAGCCTCCTGCAAATGGGCATGATCGCCATGCAGAAAAGTGATCTCAAAGGCGCTGAAAATTACATCCGCTCCGCCATCCGCAAAGGATTGCCCGATAAGGAAAACGAAGCCGCTGCCTACCTGCAGATGTGCTCCATCATGATGACCAAACGCGAGTTCCGCAGCGCCAAAGACTTTTTCAAAAAAGCCAAGGCCCTCAAACCCAACACACCCGAAATCGTGAGCCAGATCAAGCAGATAGAAAAATACATCGCCCGGATGCCGGGATAAAATCCATCGCCCACATGCGCTTCCGCTTCCTCCTCGCCCTCTTGCTCCTGGCCGGTTCCGGCCTGCTGTCGGTACTCCTGGAAGGCTGCGCCAATATCGTTCCACCCCTGGGTGGCCCGCGCGATTCGCTGCCACCCCGCGTGCTGAGCATTACACCCAAAGATTCCTCGCTGGGCTTTACCGAAAAACGCATCGTGTTCACCTTCGATGAATACGTGCAGCTCGACCAGGTACAGGAAAACCTGCTGGTAACACCCACGCCCAAAACCAATCCCATCGTGGAATCGCGGTTGAAAACCGTAACCGTACGCATCAAGGATACCCTCGAAGCCAATACCACCTATGCCATCGATTTCGGAAAAGCCATCCGCGACGTGAACGAAAGCAACCCGCTTAAAAATTTCCGATACGTTTTCTCCACGGGCAAATACCTCGATTCCCTCGAATTCACCGGCCAGGTGATCCTCGCCGAAACCGGCAAGCGCGACAGCACCCTCATCGTAATGCTGCACCGTGATTTCACCGATTCTGCCGTAGCAAAAGAAAAACCCCGTTATTACACCCGCATGGATACCAGCGGCTATTTTCATTTCCGCAACCTCGCTCCCGGTACCTACGCACTATACGCTTTAAAAGATGAGGGCAACAGCAAACGCTACATGAGCCCCGAACAACTCTTTGCCTTTGCCGATGCACCCGTGAAAATCGACGGCAGCCAGCAGCCCGTCACGCTGTTCGCATATGCCGAACCGGCACCGCCCAAAGCACCCAAAACCACTGCTGCACCGGCCGTTGCGCCCAAAAAGAAAAAGGACGATGGGGTGGAAGACAAACGGCTGCGCTTCGGCACCAGCCTCGAAGCCAATAGCCAGGACATCCTCAAACCCCTGGTCCTCACGTTTCCGTCGCCGCTGCAATCCTTCGATTCCACCAAACTCCTGCTGACCGACAAAGATTTTAAACCGCTCGATTATACCATCACGCGCGACAGCACCAACCAGGTTTTCACCATCCAGTACAACTGGCCGCTGGACCAGCCTTTCACCTTGATCAGCCTGAAAGATATGGCCGCCGACAGCCTCGGCAAAAGCACGCTCAAAAACGATACCCTGAGGTTCCAGACCATGAAGGAATCGGATTATGGCAGCATCCGTTTTCGTTTCACAGGTGTCGACACCGCCAAACACCCGGTGCTGCAATTGCTGCAGAACGGAAAAGTAATCTACCATTACCCTGTAACGGGTAAGGATATGCGCATCCAGCGTTTTCGTCCCGCTGAGTTTGAACTCAACATGCTCTACGACGACAACGGCAACGGCAAATGGGATTATGGCCAGTTCTTTGGCGGCCAGCGCCGGCAGCCGGAAAAAGTGCAGGCCATCGCACGCAAACTAACGGTCAAGGGTAACTGGGACAATGAAGTGGACATCGTACTCAGCGATCCTGCCACTGCACCGCCCGCCAGGAACCGCTAAAAGCGGTAGTTGAATTGCAATTGCAAATAACTCGGCTTAACAGTATTATAGGAATAAGAAGTAAAACTGCCATTCCAGCCATAGGTCATTCCGGCATCAAACCGGGTATTGAAAATGACGCCGGCCTGGAACAGCAAACGCTGGCTCCAGATCTTCTCAAAAGGAGCGTAGTCATCGTATGTTGTATACTGGTTGGATTCTGGCTCGTACACAACCATGCGGTTCTGCTTATAGCTGGCAAAGTTCAGTCCATAACCAACTCCCCCATACATCCTGAGGGTGGGGCGGGCAATGAAATGGTATTGTATAAAAATGGAAGTCTTGAAATTGTTCATCTCCAGGGTATAGTCGGTCTCCTTTTCCCGGGTCATAAACTGCGAGTAGGTATATCCCTTTCCCGAAGAAACAAACTGGTACCACGACAAATCCAATCTTCCCACCAGCCGTTGCGGCGCTTTTCCGGAAGCAAAATCCATCCCCGCCTGTAAAGTGGGTCGTACAGAGCCGCCCATGTCCAGGTGCTGCAAAAGGGGATCTTTCGTCGACCGCAGTTGAAACTGGTTGAAAGAAACGCCTGCCCCCACATAAAAACGAAGCAGCTTCTTTTTCTCCTGCGGCTTCCTGCTGATAACAGCTCCCTGCCCTTCATTCAGCAGATCAAAAAAACCCGCCAGGTCCTTCTCTTTGTATTCCATTTTCTCCAGCTTTTTTGTGTAGTCTTCCTTGACATCCAGTTGAAGAAGGATGGCCTCCAGTTGGTTGCGGTAAACAGGTCGCTTGAAATAGCCTATTGACGCGGGATCCAGGTCAATCCTGTATTGCAGCTCAATCGGCTGACCGTCACCGGTAGAATAATAATAGATCGGTTTGTCCACATTCAGAAAATACAGGTTCCATTTCCCTTTCACCAGTTGCCGGAGAAATACGGTATCCGTTACAACGGTATCTTTGAAGCCATTGCGAAGCTGCTCAACTTCGACCGGTCGCGTGGATCGCTGTACCACTGCTTTTACAAAATGATCGCCGCCGGTAATGAAAAATCCATCCAGGTCGGCCAGTCCATAGGTGACCTGTTCCGTACCGGTTTTGAAATTGATGCTGCGGGGATTCTTTGACCAGTTCCTGTCATCGATTTCGCCCTGCAGGGAATCGCCTTTTGCGGTTACCACGGTTCCGGGAACGAAATTCTTTTGAGAAAAGGCAAAGACATGCAACAACAGGAGTACAGGGATCAGTGTGTATTTCATAAACGGGGTACGGTTTGGGAGAACTTATTAAAAACGGTAGTTGAATTGCAATTGCAGTATTCTCGGTGTGATCTTATGGTTCACCACACTGGAAAAGGTTCCCAGCACGGAATACTTCGCCTGCAACTCAAAACGGTCGTGCAGCCTGGCGCCGGCCATCGCATAGATCTGCGCCCAGCCCTTATCTACGTCGCGGAAATTGTGGATGATTACATCACCTCCCGGTGTAATTGTTTTCTTTAGGGTATTATCGGAGTAACTGGTGAAGTTGTAAGCAAAAGCGCCACCCACAAATGCCTTGCAGGCAGGATGCCGGTAAACATTGTACAGCAACTGAAAGGATGGCTGCACCGTGTTGTATTTCAGGTTATAGAGGTAGTCGAATTTCAATCCCTGGGAAGTTGCCGCCGACCGCGTGCCTTCCGTACTGAATTGTTGCCAGGCCAGTTCCAGCCGCATGGCAAAACCACCCAGTTTGTCTTCGTTGCTGAACTCCACCCCTGCCTGTATCACGGGGCTTACGGAGTTCGAGAATTCGTACTGATCAAAAAATTCTTGCCATATATCATCCGAAGGACTCACATACAGGCTGTTGAAGGCGATGCCCGCTCCTGCATAGGGATAAAGAAATTTCTCCTGCTTTTTTTTCTGCGCAGGCGCCAGGGTCGCGGTGGAACCCTGCGCTTCGTTCACCGATTTAAAAAACAGCATCAGGCTTCTTTCCTGGTAATTCATCTGCGGCAGTTTTTTACCCAGGCGGCTGTCGAGCCCCGCATTCAACAGCGCACCATTCAGTTGGTCGCGGAAATAATTCCGTTCCGTATAATATTGTCCGGCCTCATCCAGGTCCACCACATATCGCAACTCCTCTATCGGTCCGCCGTCGATCTGTGCATAGTAAATCTGCTTATCCACGTTCAGCGAATAGAGATTCCACTTCCCTTCCACCAGTACGCGCAGAAATGCTGTGTCGGTAAGCGTGGTATCGGTGTACTGGCGGCCGCGCAACAGCTCTATGCTGGTGGGTTTGGTAGATCTTTTTACCACCTGTCTTACATACGCAATATCGCCGTCGGCGCCAAAGGCCTGCAGGTCGCTGATGCCATAGCTGCTTTCGCTTCCGCCCGCCTCGAAACCAATGGTACGGGGATTGCGGACCCAAAGCTGGCGATCGATCCGGCCCTCGGTTTTGCGGCCATTGTTGTCAACCACATAGCCGGGAACAAAATTCTTCTGGGCATGCGCATAGGGTGATGCGCTCATCCACAACAAGCCGGTGAGCAGGGCAGGCAGGCAAACTTTTCTCATAAAAGTTGTATAAGCAGTTAGAACCGATAATTGAATTGCAATTGCAGGGAAGAAGGCTTCACGGTATAACCCGGATAGGCCGAAAAACTTCCATAGCAGCCATAGTTCAGAGCGGCTTCCAGCTTTCCGTTGAACATCACACCAGCCCGTAACAGTACCTGGGGCCAGGTTTTCTCAAAGCTGAGGTAATCCTTATAGGTCGTACTGTGGCTGAATTCGGGCTCGTCCACATCCATCCGGTTCTCGCGATAGCTTGCAAAATTAAGTGCATAACCCGCACCAATATACGCCCTGAAGCCCGGGTAAGCAATGATATGATACAGCAAGTTGACGGATGGCCGCAAATTGCTCTGCTGCAGGTTGTATTCAACATATTTCTCCCTTACCCCTATCTGCTTGGGCACATGTCCCTTTCCCGAAGAAGCAAACTGGTACCACGACAATTCCACCCTGGCCACCAGCCGCTGCTGGTTCCTGCCGGAAGAAATGTCTATCCCTGCCTGAACAGCCGGCCTTACCGAGCCGCCCATATCCAGGTTTTTGAAATATTGATCGGATTCCGAGCCCATGTTCAGGTTGTTGAATGCCACGCCTGCCCCTGCAAAAAAATGCACCAGTTGCTTCTTTTCACGAACAATCTGGTTGGCAGCGGATCCCTGGCCTTCGTTCAGCCACCCAAAAAAAGCCGTCAGGTCTTTCTCTTTGTATTCGAGCCGCTCCAGCTTTCGTTTGTAACCGGCTTTTTCATCCAGTTGGAAAAGGACCGCCTCCAGTTGATTGCGGTAAATCTTCCTTTTGAAATATCCCAGTGAGGCAGGATCTGGTTCAATTTTGTATTGCAGTTCCGTAATGGCATTGTCGCCGGAGGAAAAATAATACAACGGTTTATCTACGTTCAGGGAATACAGGCTCCACTTCCCCTTCACCAGTTGCCGGAGAAATACGGTATCCGTTAAAGTGGTATCGCTAAAGCCATCGCGGAGCAGCTCAATGTCAACCGGCCGGGTGGAACGCTGTACAACCGCTTTTACAAAATGATCGCCGCCGGTTATAACAAATCCATTCAGGTCGGCAAGTTCATAAGTGTGTTGCTCCGCGCCGGTCCGGAAGCTGATGTTACGCGGGTTTCTTGACCAGTTCCTGTCGTCGATTTCGCCGTGCAGCGAATCGCCTTTGGCAGTCACCACGGTTCCGGGAACAAAGTTTTTCTGAGAGAAAGCGAAGCTATGCAACAACAGGAGTACAGGGATCAGGGGGTATTTCATGATTCAGTATAAGGTTTGCCCGGCTAAAATATATATTTCCGTTTTACAAAACAATGACGGCGCTACATTTGTGTAATGGTACTCCCTTCCGCCTTATTGGAAAAAGCTGTCGCCGAGTTTGCGAAACTTCCGGGCATTGGCCGGAAAACCGCGCTGCGACTGGTTTTGCACCTGCTTAAACAGGAAGTTCACACCACCGAACAATTTGCGGAAGCCCTGGTACGTATGAGAAAAGAAACGCATCTGTGCCAGCGCTGCTTCAACATCGCCGACGAGCAACTCTGCAGCATCTGCGCCAACCCGATGCGCAAGCACGACATCATCTGCGTGGTGGAAAACATCCGCGATGTGATCGCCATCGAAAACACGCAACAGTACAGCGGCACTTACCATGTACTGGGTGGCATCATATCACCGCTGGATGGCGTAGGTCCCGACCAGTTACACCTGGAGCCGCTGCTCCAGCGAGTGCGCGACAGCGAGGTCACCGAGCTCATCTTCGCCCTCAATCCCACCATCCAGGGCGATACCACCATTTATTATATCCAGAAAAAACTGCAACCCACCACCGCCCGCATCACCACCATCGCCCGGGGCATCGCTTTCGGCGGCGAACTCGAATACGCCGATGAAATGACCCTGGCACGCAGCCTCCAGCACCGGATGCCGGTAGACCAGCTCCGGGTTTAAGGATCTGGCCGTATTTTATTATATTTGCACCTGCACAGGCGGATTTCTTTATTGTTCGGCCTGTCCCGGTACTGGTTACCGGTAAAACTGAACTAATAAATGTACCACCAACCTTCCGGTTCCCCACATTTATTGGACGCAGTTGCATTCAAAAAAGAATGACCATGAAGCACATTCGAAAGGAACTGGAAAAGCGCATACTCATCATCGATGGTGCCATGGGCACCATGATCCAGCGGTATAAATTGCAGGAAGCGGATTATCGCGGAGAGCGGTTTGCCAACTGGCCACAGGACCTCAAAGGCAACAACGACCTGCTCTGCCTTACCCGTCCCGATATCATCGAAGCCATCCATCGTGAATACCTGGAAGCCGGCGCCGACATCATTGAAACCAACACTTTCAATGCCCAGCGCATCAGCCTGGCCGACTACCAGATGGAAGAGCTGGCTGCGGAGATCAACCTCGCCGCAGCGCGCCTGGCGCGGAAAGCAGCCGACGACTACACCGCGCAAGACCCCGACAAACCAAGGTTTGTAGCCGGCGCCATCGGACCCCTCAACAAAACCCTGAGCATATCGCCCGACGTGAACAACCCGGGCAACCGCGGGCTGCTGTGGGACGAAGCAGTGGCAGCCTATACAGAACAGGTGAAGGCGCTGGTGGAAGGCGGCGTGGACCTCCTGCTCATCGAAACCATTTTCGATACGCTCAATGCAAAGGCTGCCATCTTCGCCATCAAACAATATTTTGCAGAAAGCGGCCTGCCCGAACGGCCCATCATGATCAGCGGCACCATCACCGATGCCAGCGGCCGCACTCTCAGCGGGCAAACCCTGGAAGCGTTTTACATTTCAGTAGCGCATGCCCGGCCGCTCAGCGTGGGACTCAACTGCGCCCTCGGCGCCGCCGACATGCGCAGCCATATCGCCGAGCTGAGCCAGATAGCCGCCTGCTATACCTCAGCCTATCCCAATGCCGGCCTACCCAATGCCATGGGCGAATACGACGAACAACCCGAACAAACCGCCCACTTCCTGGAAGACTGGGCCCGCGAAGGATTTGTGAACATCGTAGGCGGCTGCTGCGGCACCACGCCCGATCATATCAGACACATTGCAGAACAGGTGCGGAAATTCCAACCCCGACCCTTACCCGAAGTTGAAACGAGCTTAGCATCATGACCAAAATTCTCCCATACCTCCGCCTTTCCGGCCTTGAGCCGCTGGTGGTGCGCCCCGAGTCGAACTTTCTCAATGTCGGGGAAAGGACCAATGTGACCGGATCCAAAAAATTCGCCCGCCTCATCCGCGATAACAACTACGAAGAGGCCCTTTCTGTGGCCCGGCAACAAGTGGAAAACGGCGCACAGATCCTCGACGTGAACATGGACGACGCCCTGCTCGACGGCGTAAAAGCCATGACCACTTTTCTCAACCACCTGCAGAGCGAACCCGATATCGCACGCATCCCCATCATGATCGACTCATCCAAGTTTGAGATCATCCAGGCAGGGCTCAAATGCGTGCAGGGCAAATGCATCGTGAACTCCATCTCCATGAAGGAGGGAGAAGAAAAATTCATCCGCGAAGCAAAGATCTGCAAGCTCTTCGGCGCGGCCGTGGTGGTAATGGCCTTCGACGAAAACGGCCAGGCCGATACCTTCCAGCGCAGGATCGATATCTGTTCCCGCGCTTATGATATCCTGGTGAACAAAGTGGGTTACGACCCGCAGGACATCATTTTCGATCCCAATATTTTCGCCATCGCCACTGGGCTGGAAGAGCACAATAACTATGCGGTGGATTTCATTGAAGCCACCAAAGTGATCAAGGCGCGCATGCCGCTGGTAAAAGTGAGCGGCGGCGTGAGCAATCTTTCCTTCTCCTTCCGCGGCAACGACCACGTGCGCGAAGCCATGCACAGCGTATTCCTTTTCTATGCCATCAAAGCCGGTATGGACATGGGCATTGTGAATGCCGGGCAACTGGTGGTGTACGATGAAATTGAACCGGGACTGCGGCAGTTGTGTGAGGATGTGATCCTCAACCGCAATAACGATAACAACGAAGCCACGGAAAAACTGATCGCCTTTGCTGAAACCGTGAAGGCAAAGGGCAAGGAAATCACAAAGGACGAAAGCTGGCGGCAGGAGCCCGTGGAAGCACGCCTCACACATGCCCTCATCAACGGCATTACCGATCATATAGACCAGGATACGGAAGAAGCGCGCCTGAAATATCCGCGTCCGCTGGACGTGATAGAAGGACCACTGATGGACGGCATGAACGTGGTGGGAGACCTTTTTGGCGCGGGAAAAATGTTCCTGCCACAGGTAGTGAAAAGTGCGCGCGTGATGAAAAAAAGCGTGGCCTGGCTCACTCCCTTCATTGAAGAGGAAAAGAAAAACAATCCCGCTGCCAGCCAGGGTTCTGCCGCAAAAATATTGCTGGCAACGGTCAAGGGCGATGTGCACGATATCGGTAAGAACATCGTGGGTGTTGTGCTTGGCTGTAACGGATACAATGTCATTGACCTGGGTGTAATGGTGCCGGCCGACAAGATCCTGGATACCGCCGTGAAAGAGAACGTGGACATCATTGGACTGAGTGGTCTCATTACGCCCTCGCTCGACGAAATGGTGAACGTGGCCCATGAAATGAAAAGACGCGGCCTCCAACAACCGCTGCTGATCGGCGGCGCCACCACCAGCCGCATGCACACGGCCGTGAAAATTGCGCCGCAGTACGACCAGGGCGTGGTGCATGTGCTCGACGCCAGCCGCAGCGTAACCGTTGCCGGATCGCTGCTGAGCGCTGAACAGAAACCGGCTTTTCTGACACAAACCAGCACGGAATATGAAAAGCTGCGCTCCGATTTCAATAAGAAAAGAACCATCAAACAATACCTCGGTTTTCCCACGGCGCAAGCCAACAAAGTAGCCATTGACTGGGATCATTTTCAACCCATCGCTCCCTCCTTCTCCGGCAGGAAAGTGGTGGTGCCCGCCAGCCTGCACGACCTGGTACCCTTTATCGACTGGGGTCCCTTCTTCATTGCCTGGGAACTGGGCGGAAGATTCCCGCAACTGCTGGAAGACGAAGTGATCGGTAAGGAAGCCACCAAACTCTACCACGATGCGCAGGCCCTGCTGAAACAGGTGATCGATGAAAACTGGCTGCAGGGCCGTGCGGTGATTGGTTTCTGGAAAGCGAATACAGATGGCCGTGATACCATCGTGCTGCAAACGGAAGAAGGCAAATCTTTACACCTCGAAACACTGCGCCAGCAGATCAAAAAAGCGCCCGGGCAACCCAATTTCTCGCTCGCCGATTTCATTGCCCCCGCCGACACCGGCAAGCAGGACCATATCGGCGCATTCAGTGTTACGATCCAGGGCATTGAACCGCATATCCAGCGTTTCCAGAAAGAGAACGACGATTACAATAAGATCATGCTGCAGGCGCTCGCCGACCGCCTGGTGGAAGCTTTTGCAGAATACCTGCACGTGCGCGTGCGCAAAGAATTCTGGGGTTACGATAAAGAAGAGAAACTCAGCAACGAAGCGCTGATACGCGAAGAATACCTGGGCATCCGGCCGGCACCGGGTTATCCCGCCTGTCCCGATCATACGGAGAAATACAAACTCTTTCACCTGCTTGGCGGAACAGCGGAAACCGGCATCACCCTTACCGAAAGCCTGGCCATGTATCCCGCCGCTTCCATCTGCGGCTGGTATTTTTCGCATCCGCAGAGCCAGTATTTTGGTGTGGGAAAAATCAAACCCGACCAGGTGGAAAACTATGCCAACCGTAAGGGCATGGAACTGGAGGAGATACAAAAATGGCTGCGTCCCATCCTTGAGGAAGAAGCCTAACTGTAACCAGTAAACGATTTAATATGCAGTGGATATTGCTCATCATCGCGGGTTTGTTTGAAGTGGGTTTTGCCACCTGCCTGGGCAAGGCAAAAGAGAGCAGCGGTTCCACCGCCATGTACTGGATGCTGGGATTTTTTGTGTGTCTCGCCATCAGCATGTACCTCCTGTACCGCGCCACCCAAACACTGCCCATCGGCACCGCCTATGCAGTATGGACCGGCGTGGGCGCTGTAGGCACGGTGCTGGTAGGGATCTTCCTGTTTAAAGAACCGGTTGCTTTCTGGCGGCTCTTTTTCCTCGTCACCCTTATCGCTTCCATCGTGGGACTGAAATTTGTGACACACTGACCTGTTACATCAGTCCAAGCGCATGTAGTTCCAGGAAACAGGTAGTAGCGTTGAAGCAAAAATGCACGAGCACGCCGTACCAGATGGTTCCGGTACGCTGCCGCACATAACCCAGGAACAGGGCAAAAGGAAGAAGCCAGAAAAACGAGATGATGCTCATGTGGATGATGGCGAAAAGCAAGGCCGTTACCACTACCGCCTGCCGGCTGTGCATGATCTTGAGCAATCCTGTTTGCAGTACGCCGCGGTAAGCCAGTTCTTCCGAGAGGGCAGGAAACAGTGCAATCAGCAGGAACATGGTGGTTCTGGGAAAAGCCAGGTCACGGAAAGAAGAGAAATAATACAGTTCACGATTGAATACCTGCTGATTGATCCACTTTACACCAAAATTCACGACCACGGCACTCACGATGGCTACCGCGGCCAGGGAAAGCACCCGCCACCAGGAAAATTTATTCCAATAGAGAAGAGGTGCTATCAGGTCCCGCATGAGCCAGCCGAAATAAGCTGCGCAGGCAAAGAGGCACATGTCCACGATGATGAGCGCTGTTACCGATGAGCTGGCTACCGGCCAGAAATTAAAAATAAGGCAGATGATGAGGTTGATGCTGAAGAATACCACCATGAGGGTACGGTATTTTTCATAAGCGCCTTCCCACTCTTCCCGCGGCACAGTTGGACTACCGCACTGGTAACAGACCATGTCCTGCTCGTTCATCCTGCTTCCGCAAAATGTGCAGGTCTTCTTAACAGTTTCTACGTTCACTTGCTCCAATTGCTGCTCAATTTACAGGATTCGGGATCATTTTTTCTCCAAAAGCCACCATAGTTTTTTACGGGGTTTCACGGTATAATTGGTGGTGATGTATTTACTGATATGATCCATGGCCTCGTCAATGCTATCGGTGAGCAGCACAAGATCAAGATCGTGTTCGCCCACTGTTTTCTGTTCTACCATGAAACGCATGTAATCTACCAGGGGCTGAAAATAAGCTTTGCCAAGCAGCACAATGGGAAACTGCGTAATGGAACCTGTTTGCACCAGCGTGAGGGTCTCAAAATATTCATCCATGGTACCCACACCGCCGGGCAAAATGATGAAGGCATAGGAATATTTTACCAGCAATACTTTTCGCACAAAAAAATGTTCAAACGTGATCCATTTGTGCATGTAAGGATTGGGCTGCTGTTCGAAGGGCAGTTGAATATTGCAGCCCACCGAATTGCCGCCGCTCTCGTAAGCGCCGCGATTGGCGGCTTCCATAATGCCGGGGCCGCCGCCTGTCATGGTAGTGAAACCCAGTTCGGCTATGCGTTTGCCGCATTCCCGGGCCAGTTCGTAGTAAGGATGATCTTCCTTGAAACGGGCAGATCCGAAGACGGTTATGCAGGGCCCTACAAAGTGCAGGGTACGAAATCCTCTGATGAACTGCCAAAAAACACGCCAGGCAAAAGCCAGTTCATATGCGCGGGGCTTTGGACCATCGAGGAATACCTGTTCTTTTGGGGGAATGATCGGTGGGGAATCGGGCATTTCTATACATTTGATAAACAGGAAACAAATTAAAGAAATACAGGCTTTATGCGAATTATATCTTACAACGTGAACGGTATCAGAGCCGCTATGAACAAAGGTTTTACAGACTGGCTCCGGACCGACCCCGCCGACGTGGTATGCATCCAGGAAACCAAGGCCCACAAGGAAAACGTGAACCACGCGGCCATACAGGAACTGGGTTATAACAATTTCTGGTATTCGGCCGAAAAAAAAGGATACAGCGGTGTGGCTATTTTCAGCAAAACCATGCCCGATAAGGTGGAAATGGGAAACGGTTATATGCAGAGCGATTCCGAAGGCCGCGTAATACGCGCCGACTATGGCGATACAACGCTGATCAACGCTTATTTTCCTTCCGGCACTTCGGGTGATGAAAGACAAACCTACAAGTACCAGTGGCTGGAAGAGTTTTTCGGTTATACGGAATTGTTAAAAAAGACAAGGCCTAAACTCATTGTGTGCGGCGACTGGAATATTGCGCATAAGGAAATCGATATACACGATCCGAAAGGGAATAAGAAATCTTCGGGCTTCCTGCCGGAAGAAAGGGCCTGGATGGATAAATTCCTGGGCCAGGGCTGGGTGGACACCTTTCGTAAATTTCATCCCGAGCCCCACCGCTACAGTTGGTGGAGCCAGCGTTTCCCTTCCGTACGACTCAACAACAAGGGCTGGCGCATCGACTATATCAATGTTACGCAGCCCCTGGAAAATCAACTGGTAAGCGCCGATATCTATCCCGATGTGAAACACAGCGACCACTGCCCTGTTTTTCTTGACATCAATATCTGATCTTTTTACCACGCAACGATTTCTCTAATTACTGCCGTATGATCCTGTACAACATCACCATCAAAGTAGAACATTCCATTGCCGGCTCCTGGAAGACCTGGATGCTGGAAGAGCACATGCCGGAAATCCTTTCCACCGGCTGTTTCAACAGTAGCCGGCTGCTTCGCCTGCTGGAAGTGGACGATGCCGATGGTCCCACTTATGCCGCCCAGTTCACTGCACCCAGCGGCGAACATTACAATCGCTATATCAGCACATTCGCAGATGGAATGCGTAAAAAAACCCTCGATAAATGGGGCAATCGCTACATTGCTTTCCGGTCGGCCATGGAGCTGGTAGACTGATTTTTATCACCTGTGCAATACTTGTGGATAACGGAATGCCCGCCGGGCGTGGATTCCAGGGGAAAACCCGTGAAACAGGCCGCCAGTAAGGGTTTCGGCAAAATTGTTGCAAACAGCAGCCTCATTTACAAAAGGGCTGATCGGCTCGAATGCGCTGTTGGTGCGGGTTCCAGGGAGCGGAATGGATTTCAAAAAAAGATTGGAAAAAATTTGTTGGAATCAAAAACCGTCTATATTTGTTCTGCTTAAAATTCTAAAATTTCACACTATGAACAAAGCTGAATTAATCGCCAAGATCGCCGATGACGCCGGTATCACAAAGACCCAAGCAAACGAGGCGCTGGATTCTTTCATTGAAGCTGTTACCAAAACACTGAAAGGTGGTGGTAAAGTAACGCTGGTTGGATTTGGTACTTTCTCTGTTTCCAAAAGGGCTGCCCGCAATGGCCGTAACCCCCAGACCGGAGCCGTTATCAAGATTAAGGCTAAGAAAGTTGCCCGCTTCAAGGCAGGTAAAGAGCTTTCTTCTAAATTATAACACTGCGCCCACAGCATTGAGCGGCTGCCCTTATCCGGCAGCCGTTTTTTTATTAGCTTTGTGTCCTTAAACAACAAAAATCACTATCATGGGAAGAGGAGATAAAAAAACCAAAAAAGGAAAAATCTTCAAAGGTTCTTTCGGCAAAAGCCGTCCGGCTCGCCCGGCGCAGGCAAAAAAGGCCAAAGCAGCCAAAGCCTGATGCAACGCAGCCGCCAGCCGGCAGCAAAAGGATGATCCGTATCTGACTAGGGGGCCAGGCGCTCCCTTTTCCATTTTCCGGATTCTTCCAGTGTGTATTGCAGGCGATCGTGCAGGCGGCTGGCACGTCCCTGCCAAAACTCGATGGTGACGGGCTTCAGCCGGTAACCACCCCAGTGCGGCGGACGCGGAACAGCGCCGTTGCTGTATTGCTGGTGCAACTCATCCAGTTTTATTTGCAGGGTTTCGCGATTGGGTATCACCTGGCTCTGCGGACTGGCCCAGGCGCCCAGCCTACTTTGCTCGGGGCGGCTGTTGAAATAGGCGTCGCTTTCGGCCGCACTCACTTTTTCCATCACACCCGTAATGCGTACCTGCCTTTCCAGTTCCTTCCAGAAAAAAACAATACAGGCACGCGGATTTTCTTCGATCTGGGTGCCTTTAAAACTGTTGTAATTGGTGTAAAAAACAAATCCCCGGTCGTCGTAATCTTTCAGCAGCACAATGCGGGCGCTTGGGATACCATCTGAAGAGGCTGTTGCCAGGGTCATGGCGTTCACTTCTTCAATGCGGCTGTTCACGGCTTCCTGCCACCAACGGTCGAACTGGCGGATGGGATGGTCGGCTGCTGCTGCTTCGTCCAAAGCGTGCTGGCGGTAATCGGTGCGGATATCAGCAATGGATGACATACTACTACTGCTTTCCGCAAAGTTGGGAGAAAAGTTTTATATACCGCCTTCTTCTTTGTCGGCTCCGGAAGAAAGCTGCGTGGCTTTGGCCAGCAACTGTTCTATTTCAGAGAGACGGCGCAACTGGCTGTGCAATTTGTTATGGTGCTCGGCCACCTGTTGCAGGTCGCGGTTCAGTTCTTCGAGATAGGTTACTTTTTTCTGCAATTGCGAGCGCTGGAAATTGACCTCCCGCAAACGGTCGTCCAGTTCGGCGAGTGAGCGGGTGCTGCGCTGGGTCTCTTCAAGCAGGTTAAGGTATTTTACTTTGAGTTCATCCAGTTCCTTGCTCACTTTGAAATAAGCGTCCTGCAGTTCTGCGTAGCTGGAGCCTTCTTTCTGGCTATTGGCCACATGCTCTTCCAGTTTCTGCATTTTTTCGAGCAGGCTGTTGTAGTCGCCGTACACTCTTTCCAGCCGCTGCTGCATTTCATCGCCCAGGCGGTTCTGCTGACGGAGCTGGCGGATATCGTTGTCTTTTTCCAGCAGTTGCGAACGCATGTCGGTCATCTGCCGGTTCAGCAATTCATTGGCCTGCTGCAATTCCAGTTGCTGCTGTTCCATGGCCTTGAGGCCTTCGATCTGTGACAGCAACTGGTGCACGCGTTGGTTGTACTGCAGCATGTGCTGCTGCGCATCCTGCAACTGTTCCAGGTAGTTGCCGGTTTGTCTCTGGGGGGTGGCGGCAAGTTCTTCCGCCTGCTGCTCTAGGAGCTCTTCTCTTTCCTTACGTACCGAGTCGATTTCGATGGAAAGAAATTGTTCGTTCTCGCGCGACTGCTTCAGTTCGTGTTGCAGGTTGGCGAGTTTTTTCTCCAACTCTTCGGTATCATTGAAGTATTTGAGTTTCCATTCATCCGCTTCCTGCGCAGCCTCAGAATGCTCGGCCTGCTCCATCTGGAGACGGGTATTTTTTCGGGAAGTAAGGAAGAGATGGAGGGCGAATCCAAGAACAATGGCGCCCACCTGGAAGATGATTATTTCAGTCAGCCCCACGGAGATCCTGATTTCCAATAATTGCATTATCGTCATCATAATGGTTCGGAGTTTTAGGAAAAATTCCTATAGCCGGCTTCCATGGGATCTAGATGGGTCTGCTAATGTAATAAGGAATATGCATCCTTGCAAGCGATACGCTCGTTTCGCGTAAAACTACGCGTTATCCCTGTACCAGGGTGCCTACAGATTCCCCATTTACCACTCTCATGAGGTTGCCCGGTTTGTTCATGTCGAATACGATGATGGGCAGGTTGTTTTCCATACAGAGGGTGAAAGCGGTCATATCCATCACTTTCAGGTTACGGTTGATGCAATCGCGGAAACTGATGGTCTCGAACTTGGTGGCGCTGGGATCTTTTTCGGGGTCTGCGGTGTAAATGCCGTCTACCCGCGTGCCCTTGAGGATCACATCGGCCTTGATCTCTATGGCGCGGAGCGAACCGGCCGTATCGGTGGTGAAATAGGGATTACCGGTACCGGCTCCAAAGATCACCACGCGGTGCTTTTCCAGGTGGCGGATGGCCCGGCGCCGGATATAAGGCTCGGCGATCTGCTCCATTTTGATGGCGCTCTGTAGTCGGGTGAAAACACCCTCTTTTTCCAGGGCAGCCTGGATGGCCATGCCGTTGATCACCGTGGCCAGCATGCCCATATAATCGCCGTGCGCCCTTTCGATCCCTGTTTCCGCCTCGTTCATACCGCGGTAAATATTGCCGCCGCCGATGACGAGGGCCACTTCCACGCCCGCTTCCGCCACAGCCTTGATCTCCCGGGCATATTGTGAAATAATGGCCGGGCTCATAGGCTCGTAGCCGGCGCCGCCGGTTTCGCCCATCAATGCTTCCCCCGATAATTTCACCAATATGCGCTTGTACTTGGGTGTCATAAGCTGTTCTATTTCGATGTGGTGCAAAGAAAGGATATTTTTATCTTTCCAGCATATGGAACCCGTCATCCGAATGGAGAACCTCCGCAAATCTTATGGGAGCAAGGAGGTGCTCCGCAACATCAACCTGTCTGTTTATCCCGGCGAAGTGATTGGCTATATTGGCCCCAACGGCGCCGGCAAAAGCACTACGGTGAAAATCCTCTGCGGGCTCATTCCCGACTTTGAAGGCACTGTGCAGGTGAAGGGTATCGACCTGCGGGAAGATCCGCTGGCCATCAAGAAACTGATCGGCTATGTGCCTGAAATGGCCGATCTCTACGAAGTGCTCACGGCCTGGGAGTTCCTGGACCTGGTGGCCGGATTGTACCAACTGCCCAAACAGGTGACCGCAGAAAGGATCACACGCATGCTCACTGCTTTTGGCCTGGCAGATGTAATGCACCAGCGCATGGATGGTTACAGCAAAGGCATGCGGCAGAAAGTGTTGCTGGTATCGGGCCTGCTGCACAACCCCGATATCCTCATCCTGGATGAACCGCTGAGCGGGCTTGACGCCAACAGCGTGATCATTGTGAAAGAGCTGATCAGCCAACTGGCCGCAGATGGAAAAACTATTTTTTATTGCAGCCACATGATGGACGTGGTGGAAAAAGTGAGCCATCGCATTGTGCTGCTGAACGACGGCGACATTGTGGCCGATGGCAGTTTCAGTGAACTGCAGGCCAGTATGGGCAACCAAAGCCTGGAACATATTTTTGCACGGCTCACCGCCAATGATACCCTCCACCATGCCGCCTCCAGCCTGGTAGCGGCCGTACACAACGATGCCGAAAATCATGCAGCCGATTCCTGATACTGTTGTACAAACGCCTGCGCCGCGGGGCCGGTTCAATGTGCTGAGCCGGCTGTTGTACCGGTTGGTAATCCTGCCCGGCGGAATCTACCGGCAGTTGGGAGCCGACCTGCCGCAACTAAAGCTCATCCTGTTTTACAAATTGCTGATGGACGACCGGCGCCCCGGCGCTTTCCAGCAAGGTGGCGCCGGTCAGCACAAAAAAGGTATGAGCAATGCCACTTTGTTCACCCTCCTCATGTCGCTGGTAATCGGGTTTATTTACCTGGTCTTTTTTCATACCGGTCGCGATGCCATCACCCACCTGTTTTTCTTTTTCTCCGCCTTTCTTTTTATGTTGGCCTCCCTGCTGATCACGGATTTTACATCGGTGCTCATCGATGTGCGCGATAACAGCATCCTGCTGCCACGGCCAGTGAACGACCGCACTGTGCTGCTGGCTAAAGTGTTGCACATAGTGGTACACCTCAGCCGCCTGCTGCTGCCAATGGCGCTGCCGGTAACCGTTTTTTTATTCCTGCGCCAGGGATGGGCCGCGGCGGTGGCCCTGCTCTGTCTCATGGTGGTGGCCTGCGGCTTTACTATCTTCCTGATCAACGCTGTTTACCTGCTGGTGCTCCGGTTTACCACCGCGCAGCGATTCCAGTCGATCATATCCTGGTTCCAGATCGTTTTTGCTGTGGTACTCTATGGCGGATACCAACTGGTGCCAAGAGTGGCCGATATGGAAGCCGTCCAACGGTTTAGCATAACCGATATTTCCTATGCACGGTTATTACCACCTTTTTGGTTCGCTGCGGCCTGGGAATTTGTAAGCGGACAGGCGCCCGGCCGCTGGCCCTGGTTCCTGCTGTCGCTGGCCTGCAGCGCAGGGAGCATCTGGCTGGTGGTGCGTTTCCTGGCGCCCGCTTTCACCAATAGGCTCGCAGCCCTTCCGCAAGCCACTGGACATAATGGTACCGATTTGCAGGCGGCGGGGCAAAGTCTGTCGCCCGCGTATACAGGCGCAACTGCAATGCCCACCAGCCCTCAACCGTTGGCCGCTGTTGTACGCCCGGCTTCACTTGCTGAAAAGCTGGCCGCCTGGTTCTGCCGCAGCCGGCCCGAAGTCGCCGCCTTCCTGTTCTGCTGGAAATGGACCGCCCGCAACCGCGAATTCAAAATGAAAGTGTATCCAACTTTCGGATACCTGGCGGTTTGGTTCTTCCTGAGCTTTTACCGGCACTTCAGTGGTTACACTACAGCGGACCAACTCGTCCCCGTATTCCTGGGCATGATCTATTTCAGCTCCTTCATTCTTTTCAATGCCCTGCAGCAAGTGAGTCACAGTTCACAATACAAAGCATCCTGGATCTTTTGGGTGAGCCCCCTGGCAGCGCCGGGGCCACTGCTGCTGGGCAGTTTCAAGGCCATACTGGCAAAGTTTTACCTCCCCATTGCACTGTTGCTTACTATAGTGGGACTTGGCTGGATTGGCCCGGTGATACTTCCCAACCTGGTGCTCGCACTCAGCAACCAGCTCGCCATCTGTTGCCTGGTAGTTTGGGTGCAGCACCGGAAATTACCGGCTTCGCTGCCGCCTATTACGCAAAACAAGGGCAGCAGTTTTTTACAGGCCATTTTCCTGCTCCTGGTTTCTGGGCTGGTGGGAGGCGGACATTTTCTGCTCTATCGTTTTCTTCCGGTAGTGAGTATTGTAGCAGTGCTGAGTGTCATAGCAAGTACCCTGCTGCTGCAGAAAATCGGTCGCGCCGGCTGGAAAGATATTAAGCAGGAATAGGTAGAATCTAAAGTGAATTACAAATTGTCCATTTCTTTTAAAACACTCTCCACCGAACTTTTGTCCATTTTAGAAAAAGCAAACCATTTTTTGCCCAGGTCTTTCAACGAAGCACCGAGATGATACACTTCCTTGTTATCGATGATCAAAAAACGATCGTGGCTTTTGTTAAATGGCCTGGCTTCAAATCCGCTATACTGTTCATTGGCTTTTTGCAGATCCAACGCCAGTTGTTTACTTATGTTCCTGGTAAGGAGTGAAACTTTTACATCTCTTCTCTTTTTTGCCAAATGTGTGAGCGTGGTTTCATCCATGTAATTATCAATCAACACAATGCTTTGGCTGGCGGAACGGATCAGCCTGGAAACCAGTTCATAGGCGTCAAAAACCTGCCCGTCGAAAAAAATGCCCTGGTTGGATACGATATCTTTTCTTTCCAGCGCCCTGAATATTTGCTCAAACCTGTGATCGGCTTCCAATTGCCTGCGTTCAACGCCTTCCATTCGTTGTAACAGGCTGCTGTGAAAAGCTATTATTCTCCGCATTTCTACAAATGCGTGGATGATCTCAATGCTTACTTTAACAGCCGTTTCACTACGCAGAACAGCCGAGAGCATAGCCACTCCCTGTTCGGTAAAAGCGTAGGGCAGATATTTGATGTTCTGGCCACGCCGACCGTTCAAGGTCACAAATTGTGACCTTGAACGGTCGGTATTGTCACTACCGGTAATAAGCCCTTTTGTTTCCTCTTCAGTCAACTGAAATCGAAAAGACTCCGGGAAACGGTCTATATTCCTCTTTACCGACTGATTCAAGACCTTCGTTTCCACCTGGTACATATCCGCCAGGTCGCGGTCTATCATGACCTGAACACCCCGAACAGTAAAAATCCGGTTTTCAATCTGTTTTTGCGATATGGTTAGCTCCTGATTCATCACACTAAGTGCCGGCCCTCGTACATCAAATCCAATTGCCTGCAGCATGCATAATAACAACAATCCTTCAAAGTAAACACCCGGAAAAACACGGTTTCTGCAGCCCGCTTTGTGAAGCAGGAAAAGCCCAGGGCAGGCGCATCGCCCTCACCCACCCCATAAAAAAAGAGGCTGCTCCTTGCGGAACAGCCTCTTCTCTATAAAACTCACGTCAATGCTTAGCCGAGGGCTACGCGCTTGAAACTGGTCACTTTCAAATCGGGGCTCACAGACTTCAGGTAATCTGCAACGCTGATGGCGCCGTCTTTTACATAGGCCTGGGCCAGCAGGGTGTTTTCCTTGAAGAAGGCATTGAGCTTACCGGCAGCGATCTTTTCGATCATTTCGGCAGGCTTGCCAGCCATTTTGGGATCGGCAGCTACCTGGTCGGTAATGATGGCTTTCTCACGGCTCACGATGTCGGCAGGAACGGCGTCGGCGTCTACTGCTACGGGGTTCATAGCAGCGATCTGCATGGCCAGGTCCTTACCGGCTTCGGGAGCTTCTTTGGTCATACCCACCAGCACGCCCATACGGTTGGCGCCATGGATATAAGAAGCCACGTATTCCGCATCGATGCGCTCGAATTTGGAGATACCGATCTTCTCACCGATGGAAGCGAGCTTATCGTTTACCAGGTCGGCGATCTTCTGGCCATTGATGCTGGCATTGTTCAGCTCTTCGGCACTCTTCACATTATTCTCAATAGCAGCGTCGATGATGCTTTGGGCGAAAGCCACGAACTCAGCGTTCTTACTCACGAAATCGGTTTCACAGCTCACGCAGAGGGCAATACCGGTTTTGTTGTCGGCTGTTGTACGGGCCAGTACCACGCCTTCTTTTGCCTCACGGTCGCTGCGAAGGGCAGCTACTTTGGCGCCTTTCTTCCGCAGCCAGTCGATGGCGGCTTCGAAATCACCATTGTTTTCAGTAAGGGCCTTGCGACAGTCCATCATACCCGCACCGGTTGCCTGGCGCAGTTTATTGATGTCCGCAGCAGTAATAGTTGCAGTTGACATATAAATGAATTAAAAAGTCAAAAATCAAAACTCAGTTCGCTTAGCGGGCGCCGGTGCGCTTGGGGCTGCTCGGCACACGACGCTTGGCGGCTCCGCCAGGTCCGCTACCGGGACCACGGCCTGCACCACGTCCGCCACGACCGCCTTCGGCCTGGGCTTCCGCTTCCATGCGGGCTGCGCGCCTTTCGTTCTCATCGTTGTTTTCTTCCACGTCCTCATCTTTGGCAGCCTGCCTTTCAGCAAGACCTTCGGCGATGGCAGCCGTGATGTATTCAATGATGATGGCGATGCTCTTGGTAGCGTCGTCGTTCGCCGGGATGGGGAAGTCCACCTTGTTGGGATCACAGTTGGTATCAACCATGCCGAAAGTGGTAATGCCCAAACGCTTGGCTTCGGCCAGGGCGATGTGCTCATGGCCTATGTCGATGATAAAGAGGGCAGCAGGGATGCGTCCGAGTTGAGCGATACCACCGAGCACTTTTTCCATCTTGTCCCTATCGCGGCTCAGGGTCAGGCGCTCCTTCTTGGTGATGTTGTCGAAAGTGCCGTCGTTCAGCATTTTCTCAATGCTCTGCATTTTCTTCACGCTCTTGCGAACGGTGTTGAAGTTGGTGAGCATACCACCCAGCCAGCGCTCGGTTACAAAAGGCATGTTCACACGCTGGGCACACTGCGTAGCGATCTCTTTCGCCTGCTTTTTGGTGCCAACGAACATGATCTTTTTACCGCTGCGGGCAATCTGCTTGAGGGCAGCAGCCGCTTCCTGCAGGCTTTCCGTGGTCTTGTTCAGATCAATGATGTGAATGCCTTTCTTCTCGGCGAAGATATAGGGCAGCATCTTCGGGTTCCACTTTTTCTTCAAGTGACCGAAGTGTACGCCTGCTTCAAGCAATTGCTGCTGTAAAGAAGTATTTGTTTCCATCTGATTAATAAGTTGATGTTGTTAACGTTTGCTGAACTGGAAGCTTCTCCTGGCTTTCTTGCGACCGGGTTTCTTCCTTTCCACACCGCGGGGATCGCGGGTGAGAAAACCTCCGGCTTTCAGTAAGGGACGGAACTCTTCGTTCACTTCCAGCAGTGCGCGGGCAATACCCAGCTTAGCAGCTTCGGCCTGTCCTTTTACACCACCACCGGTAGCATTGATGATGATATCAAATTTGTCTGCCGCATCGATTGCCTTCAGCGGCGCTTCCACCTGGTTCTGCAGGTATACCAGCGGGAAATATACTTTGTAGTCTTTGTCGTTCACGGTGATCTTTCCTTCACCCTTGCTCAGGAATACGCGGGTAACCGCTTCCTTCCTACGACCCAATCCGTTTTTTTGCTTTTCCATCTATTTGGAATTAGTCTTTTAGAATTAGAATTTCAGTTCTTTGGGTTGCTGTGCAACATGGGGATGATTGCCATCCGCATACACAAAGAGTTTTTTGTACATCTTGCGGCCCAGGCGGTTCTTCGGCAGCATGCCTTTTACGGCGCGCTCGATGATCACTTCGGGACGACGCTTCAACAGGTCCTTAGCCACTTCTTCTTTACGACCACCGGGATAGCCGCTGAAATTCTCGTACACTTTCTGCTCGGCCTTGTTACCGGTGAACTGAACCTTGTCGGCATTGATCACAATGATGAAATCTCCGCAGTCTACGTGGGGAGTGTAATACGCTTTGTTCTTACCACGCAATACGGCCGCGATTCTGGCACACATGCGACCTACGGTTTGATTGGTACCATCCACAACGTACCAATTACGTTGCACAGTAGCCTCGTTCGCATGTTTGGTGGTGAAATGTAATTTGCTCATTTAACTTAATTTAGTCCGCTGCCGCCAACCCGGCAGTCGGGAATGAAAAAATAAATCGGAGCGCAAAGGTAGGCCCATAGCTATCTAGCTTCCAAGAATTTTGACCTGTTTTTTCTAACCACCAATTGCAACAACTTGATTATCAATAAAATTTTTTACATAATTTTTTCCTAATGGCTGATCTTCACCTCCACCGGCAGGAATTTGGCAACGCCGCCCATGCCGGAAATGTATTATCGGAAGCAGAAACCCTGGCCCTGCTGCGCGAATGGGTACCCAACGAACGCCTCCGCCTGCACATGCTGCAGGTGGGCGCCGTCATGAAGGCCTGGGCCCTCGAAAAGGAGGAACTCCCCGAAAAAGAAGCGCATAAATGGTGGATGGCCGGCGTGCTGCACGACGCCGACTGGGAAAAATTCCCCGAAGCGCATTGCCGCATCATCATCGAAGAACTGGAAAAAAGGGAGATCGACCCCGAAGTGATTCGCACCATCGCCAGCCACGGCCCGCGCCACTTTGGCGTGGAACCCCACAGCAAAATGGAGCTGATGATTTATGTATTCGATGAGCTGTCGGGCTTTATTCATGCCGCGGCACTGGTAAGGCCCGAGCGCTACCAGGGACTCGAAACAAAGTCGGTGCTGAAAAAGCTTAAAACGGCTTCCTTCGCGGCGCAGGTGGATCGCACAGATATAGAAGATGCACTCACCCGGGCCTCCCTCGACCTGGAAACCATGGTTCCGTTCATCATCCAACACCAGCGGGAGGTAAAGGACCCGACCCTCAGCGTGTAAGGGTTCAGCGCGTAAGGGTCCTGGGCTTGCGGCAGAATTTTGCCTGGTTGAACCGGTAAAGCTTTCCGGGGCGATGCGGCACGTCCTGCTCCAGTTCATCGAGGTCGATCAGCCAGTCCATCATGAAGAATTTTTTCCGGAAATTCCTGCGGTCCAGTTTGGTGTTCAGGATGGCTTCGTAGAGGCATTGCAGTTCGCGCAGCGAAAATTTCTTGGGCAGCAGGTTGAAAACCACGGGCTGGTCGGGCACTTTTTCGCGCAGCCGTTCGAGGCAGGTTTGCAGGATCTCGAAATGGTCAAAGGCCATTTCATGGATCTCGCTGACGGGATGCCAGTGCAGGTCGTTCTCTGCCAGTTTCAACTGGATGTCGCGCGTATTGACAAGGGAAAAATAAGTGGTGGTGATAACACGCCCGGCCGGGTGGCGGTTCACTTTTCCGAAGGTCTGCACCTGCTCCAGGTACACGTCCTCCAGGCCGGTCCTTTCCCGCAGCACGCGGTAGGAGGCGGAATCAAGATCCTCATCGGGCCGCACCAGATCGCCCAGCAGCGAAAGCTTTCCTTTGTATTCCTTGATATTGCAATTGATCACCAGCACCTTCAGCTCATCATCCTCAAAACCGAAAATGACAAGGTCCACGGACAGTGCGATCCGGAAATAATCCTGATCACTTAATTCTCCATAATGGCTGAACCGTGAAATCTGCTTCATATTGGTTGTATCCGGAAGGTTGCAGGCAAAATTACCAAAAAGCAGTCTCGTTTGTGCAGGGCCGGTAGACCACCTGCTTTGTGTTGAATATACACATTTTAAAGCGCTCTTCCAAATTTTAGCGGTATTTGCCAGGGGGCCATTAGTTTTACAGCAAGAAAATTCACATGTACACCGAAGCCGCTACCAGGTCCCTGCAGGAGGCCACCCACAAATTATTGGCGAACAGCGACAGCCTCGGCGCCACCGATGTCGGGATCCTGCGCGATGTATTGCGCTTTCACGAATACCGTTATTATGTGCTGGATGAGCCCCTGCTGGCCGATGTTGAATACGACCGCCTGTTCAAGGCCCTGGAGCGGATCGAAAAAGAAGACCCTTCACTGGTGCGGGGCGATTCTCCCACGCAGCGGGTAGCAAATGGACTGAACCCTTCCTTTCCCACGGTGGCACACCTGGTGCCCATGCTGTCGCTGGAGAACAGTTACAATGCCGAAGACCTGGTGGACTGGGACCGCAAAGTGCGCGAGGGCTCGGGTGAAAAAGAAGTGGAGTATTGCGTGGAGCCCAAGTTCGACGGCGCTTCCATTTCATTGATCTATGAAGATGACTTCCTGCTGCGGGGTGCTACCCGCGGTGATGGCGTGCAGGGCGATGATATCACCACCAATATCCGGCAGATCCGTTCCGTGCCGCTCTCAGCGCGCTTTTCCGATTATGGCATCCAGCAGATCGAGATCCGCGGGGAAGTGCTGCTCACCCGGAAACATTTCAAAGCTTTCAATGATAAACTGGCCGAACAAAACCTGCCACCGCTGGCCAACCCGCGGAATGCCGCTTCGGGCTCTCTCCGCATCAAGGACCCGGCAGAAGTGCGGCGCCGCAACCTGGAGGCCTTTCTCTATAATGTGAGCTATCATATTGACAATGGCAGTCCCAGCCCGGCGCTCGAAACGCACTCCGGCACGCTGAAAATGTTGTGGGACCTGGGTTTCAGGAGCCCGGAAAAAGAGAAAAAGGTCATCCGCGGCATTGAAGGCGTGGTCGCCTGGTGCCAGGAATACGAAGCGGCGCGCGACAGCCTCCCTTATGAAATCGACGGCATGGTGATCAAGGTGAACCGCATCGACCTGCAGGATCGCCTGGGCATGACCACCCATCACCCGCGCTGGGCCATCGCTTATAAATTCAGGGCGCGGCAGGCAACCAGCAAGCTGCGGGCGGTGGAATTCCAGGTGGGCCGCACAGGCGCTATCACGCCGGTGGCAAAGATCGATCCTGTTCCCATTGGCGGTGTAACGGTAGGCTCCATCAGTCTTTTTAATGAAGACGTGATCCGGGAAAAAGACCTGCGCATCGGCGATACGGTGCTGGTAGAAAGGGCCGGCGACGTGATCCCCTACATCGTAAAGCCCCTGGCCGAACTGCGTAACGGTGAGGAACAACCGATCGTTTTTCCTTCTGATTGCCCCGTATGCGGATCGCATCTGTTCAAAGAACCCGGCGAAGCGGTATGGCGTTGCGTGAACATCGACTGCCCGGCGCAGGTAGTGGAACGCATGATCCATTTTGTTTCCAAGGATGCCATGGACATACGCAGTTTTGGAGAAGCCAATGTGCGTAAGTTTTACGAACTGGGCTGGCTAACAGATATTCCCTCTATTTACCGGTTGCCTTACGATCAGATCAGGGGGCTGGAGGGCTTCGGGGAAAAATCCATCACCAACCTCGCGGCGGCCATTGAAGCTTCCAAAAAGCAACCCCTGCACCGCCTAATTTTCGCCCTGGGCATCCGCTATGTAGGCGAAACCACGGCAAAAACGCTGGCCCGCCGCATTGGGCACCTCAACGAACTCAGCGGTTACAACGTGGAGGAACTGCAGCAGGTGGAAGACGTAGGGGTAAAGGTAGCCGCCAGCATCTACCAGTTTTTTCACAACAGCGCCAACCTGGCCCTGCTGCAGGAACTGGAAAACCTGGGACTCAACCTCAGCAGCGAAAAAGGGGAAAAACTGGGTGGCGGCGCGCTGGAGGGGCAAAGTTTCCTGTTCACGGGCACCCTTAACCGATTGAAGCGCACCGAGGCCGAAAGCATGGTGGAAGCCAGGGGCGGCAAGCTTTTGAGCGGCGTTAGCAGCAAGCTGAACTACCTGGTAGTAGGCGAGGACGCAGGCTCCAAGCTGGAAAAGGCCCGTAAAATTCCCCAGATCCATATTCTCTCGGAAGAAGAATTCCTGAAATTGATCGGGAATGCCTGATCGCATAATAGTTTTGGTCCATATCTTTTCGTAACTTTAAAAAAAAGGGTACGATGATAAAATCACTATCAGGCGAAACATGGAAGCCACTGCAGTTTCCCGGATGGAAACATCTTCGCAAACAATATGCATTGTCCTCTGCCGGCAGGGTAGCCAGCTATAGTGAATCCGTTACAGAAGACGGCAAGCTGTTGAACGGCTCACTCACCACAGGTTACAAAACGCTGAACCTGCATCGTCCGGGCAATAACGGAACTTTGTATATCCATCGTGAAATAGCAAGGCTCTTCCTGAAAAAGCCTTCCCCTAAGCATCGCTATGTGATACATGTGAATCACAACAAAACCGACAATTCGGTAAAAAACCTGAAGTGGGCAACACTGGAAGAGATGATCCAGCACCAGCAGGAAAGTCCGGCCAAACTTGCCTACAAAAAAGTGCAGGCCAACCGCGCTACCGGCCTCAAGCTCAACGCCACACAGGTGAAGAACATCAAAAAAACTTTGAGCAGTAAAAAGAGAACCCTCACCATCCGGCAGCTTGCCGAAAAATATGGTGTGAGTGAAATGACCATGTACCGCATCAAAAGTGGTGAGAACTGGGCCAAGGTGAAATAAGCATGCTAACGGCTAACACCATCCGCTTTTTACGGTCGCTGCAAAAAAACAATAACAAGGAATGGTTTGACGTGCACCGCAAGGAATACGAAGCGGCGCGTAAAGACATGGAGGCTTTTGTGGCAAAGCTGATAGAAGCACACGGCCACTCAGACAGCAGCATTGCTTCCATCAAAGCTAAGGATTGCCTGTTCCGCATCAACCGCGACATTCGGTTCAGCAAGGACAAATCTCCTTACAAAACAAATTTCGGCGCCAGCATCAATGCCGATGGCCGTAAAGCCATGACCCCCGGCTATTACGTGCATATTGAACCGGGAAAAAGTTTTGCGGGTGGCGGATTGTATATGCCGGCACCCGAAGACCTGCGCAAAGTGCGGCAGGAAATTGAATACCATACAGACGAATTCCGTAAAATTCTGGAATCGAAAAAATTCAGGAGCATCTATGGCGGGCTGGACCAGAGTCCCGAGTTGCGCCTCACCCGCGTGCCGCAGGGCTTTGATAAAGACTCGCCGGCCGCACCTTACCTCGTGTATAAGAGTTATATCGCGATGCAGGAGCTGCCCGACGACCTGCTTACCAGCCCTTCGGCGATAAAAACAATTGCCACGGCCTTCGCCACCCTGCAGCCCCTCTTCGTTTTCCTGCGGCGCAACCTCGGAGATTGACCGTTACCCCGTTCGTTTCGGCCGGGAGCGCCTGGGCTCCCGCAAAAAAATGCCGGCACCCTTCGGATGCCGGCTATAGCTAACCCATAGTAACGCTTAGGAAAGAATGCCCCTTTGCAGGAGACTCTCTGCAATCTGAACGGCATTGGTAGCCGCCCCTTTGCGGAGGTTGTCGCTCACGATCCAGCAATTGAGGGTATTGGGTTGTGACTCATCACGGCGAATGCGCCCCACGAATACCTCATCTTTTTCATGGGCATCCATCGGCATGGGATAAACGGCGCCGGAAGGATCGTCCTCCACCACTATGCCCGGAGCCGATGCGAGAATGGATTTCACTTCTCCCAGGTCGAAGTCTTTCTCAAATTCCACGTTCACGCTTTCGCTGTGTCCGCCCATAACAGGAATGCGCACGGTAGTACTGGTAACCCGGATGGAATCGTCGCGCATGATCTTACGCGTTTCGTTCACCATCTTCATTTCTTCCTTCGTGTACCCATTGTCGAGGAACACGTCGATCTGCGGTATAACGTTGAGGTCTATGCGATATTTATAGGCCATTTCGCCTTCCTTTCCTTCGCGCTCGTTCATCAACTGGGTCACTGCTTTCACACCAGTTCCGGTTACGCTCTGATAAGTGGAAACCACAATTCTTTTGATGCCGTATTTCTTATGGAGCGGGTTCAGGGCCACTACCATCTGGATGGTGGAGCAATTGGGATTGGCGATGATCTTATCCGAAGCAGTCACCACATCTGCATTGATCTCCGGCACTACCAGCGGTTTGGACGGATCCATACGCCAGGCCGAACTGTTATCGATCACGGTTATGCCCGCAGCAGCAAAACGCGGCGCCCATTCCAGGGAAGTGCTGCCGCCGGCAGAAAACAAGGCCACAGCCGGTTTGGCGGCAATGGCTTCTTCCATGCCCACCACTTTATAGGATTTTCCCTTGAAACTTACTTCCTTTCCAACCGATTTTTCAGAGGCTACGGGGATCAGTTCCGTTACAGGGAAATTCCTTTCTGCCAGGACCTGCAACATTTTTGTGCCGACGAGACCGGTGGCACCGACTACTGCAACTTTCATTTTAGTTTGACTGCTTTTGGTTAAAAAAAAGCCTTCCCGTTGGGGAAGGCCGCGTTATTTTTTGAACATATACTACGATTACACTCCTTCCTTGCTGGGAAACTGTTTCTTAATCTTAGTAGTATGTTTCATCATTGTCATGGTTCGCGAAAATACAGTACAGGGTTTTTTCACCCAAAAAATATTTTGCTATTGTTTCCGGGAACGTGGTTTTTAGTTTAGCACCATGAAAAAGTGTGTGTGGATTTGCAGTGTATGGTTGGTCTCGGTCGCCGCGCCGGCACAACCGAAAAATATCCTGGTCAGCGAGCTGCTCCCCGACCCAGAACCCGCGCTGGCACTGCCGCCAGCGGAATTCGTAGAGCTGTTCAATGCAGGCCCCGATACCGTGGACCTCAGCGGCTGGACCCTTTCCTGCGGCCGCAGCCAGGGCCGTTTTCCCGACAGTATTTTCCTGGCGCCCTTTCAGTACCTGGTCTGCTGCAGCAAAACAGCGGCGCCTGCCTTTGCCGGCTTTGGACAGGTAGCGGCGCTGTCCGGTTTTCCCGCCCTTTCCAATACAGGCGATACCATTTTTTTAAAAGACAATGCCGGTCTCCTGCAACAGGCGCTTCCCTATCGGATGGACTGGTATGGGGACATGCCACCCGATGGCCGGAGCCTTGAACTACCGGACCCGGGAAAGGCCTGCAGCCCGCTCCTGGCGCTGGTTCCCAGCATCCATCCTTCCGGCGGAACGCCGGGAAAACCGAACAGCCACCAGCAGGCAACATGGCCGCCGGCCGAAGGATTCCTGCACGCCTATTGCCTTAGCCCGCAAACCATTATGGTAGTGGCCGACGACCGGATCGGGCTGGAGGGATCGATCCGTTGCAGTCCCGGCAGGGGTTTGATCAGCTATCGTACAGAAGGAGTATTTGGCAACCGTCTGCTGTTGGAGTTGGAGCAAGCCCTGGAGCCAGGTGTGAATTATTCCCTGCAACTGGAAGGGTTCGGGCCCTGTGGCGGGCGGGAGGCATGGGCAAAACTTTCACTCCCGCTGGCACTCCCCACTGCCGGCGCAACCGGCGCGAGTATCAACGAAATATTGTGCAACCCGGCGCCAGGAGGCAGCGATTATCTTGAAATCACCAACATCGGAAACCGGGTCATCGACCTCAACGGCCTGCAGCTTGCCAACCGGAATGCGGCAGGCGTCATAAGCAGCATTCGCCGCGTGATAGATGAGCCCCGTTATCTTTTCCCGGGAAACTACCTGGTGTTCACGACCCGCAAATCCTGGCTGGTGGCCCATTACCTGGCAAGGGCGCCGCAGCAGATCGTGGAAGTCAGTTCGCTGCCTTCCTGGCCCGATGCTGCCGGTACAGCAGTGCTGCTCGATAGCAGCGGGCAGGTGCTGGATGAAGTGAGCTATTCAGAAAAATGGCACCATCCGCTGCTGCGGTTGAAAGAAGGCGTTGCCCTGGAAAAAACACAGCCTAATGCAAGTTCCGCAGATGCAGGTAGCTGGACATCTGCGGCTAGCCATGCAGGTTATGGAACACCGGGCTACGCCAATTCTGTTTGGATGGATGAGGCGGGCGGCCAGGGTTGGGCACTGGAATGGATTGCCCCGGAATGGGTGCTCCGGTTTGAGTTCCCGCAGGCAGGCTGGCTGTTAACGCTGTACCTGTATTCCTGGGAGGGCAGAAAAGTGAAAACCATCGTGCAGAATGGCATCTGCGGTAAAACCGGCCACTGGCGCTGGAATGGCCGCGATGACCTGGGCCGGGTATTGCCTGCCGGTCCCTACCTGCTCATGGCAGAAGCTTTTTCATTGGAGGGACGTCGCCTCCGTTACCGCCGTGCGCTGGCCCTTAATGGGAAAGAGTGATGTCGAAATTTACCAGGTCCACGAACTGGCGGATGCGATCATCAATCATATCGCCATCCAGCTCCTCCATGCGGGAAGTGCCGAATTTTTCCACGCAGAAAGAAGCCAGGGCCGAACCTTTGATGATGGCCGACTTCATGTTCTCGAAAGAGATATCCTCTGTAGCGGCAAGGTGACCAATAAAGCCCCCGGCAAAAGTATCGCCGGCGCCCGTAGGATCAAAAACGTCTTCCAGCGGAAGGGCGGGCGCAAAAAAGACCTGGTTCTCGTGGAAAAGCAGAGCCCCGTGCTCTCCTTTTTTGATCACGAGGAAACGCGGCCCCATGGTACGGATCTTCCTGGCCGCCTTCACCAGCGAATATTCGCCGCTGAGTTGGCGGGCCTCGCTGTCGTTCACCATCAGCACATCCACCTCTTTCAGCACAGTGAGCAAATCATCCATGGCAGTGTCCATCCAGAAATTCATGGTGTCCATGACGATTAGTCGCGGACGTTTTTTCAACTGCCGGATCACACTGAGCTGTATTTTGGGCATCAGGTTGCCCAGCATCAGGAAGGCAGAACCCTGGTATTTTTCCGGGACCACCGGATCGAAATCTGCCAGCACATTGAGCTGGGTATCGAGGGTATCGCGCGAATTCATGTCCATATGATAACGGCCTGCCCAGAAAAAGGACTTCTCTCCCATCCTGCGCTGCACGCCATCGAGTTGTACGCCGCGGCCTGCCAGCGCATCCAGTTGCAACTGCGGGAAGTCTTCACCGATCACCGAGATCTGGTTCACGGGTTTTACAAAATTGGAAGCGCTCCAGGCAAGATAAGTGGCTGAGCCGCCAACGATTTTTCCGCTTTCTCCAAAGGGTGTTTCAATGGCATCAAAGGCCATGGTACCTACAACTATCAGGGACATATCTTGATTTGTGGCGCGAAAATAGGGTTTTTTGTCCCCGCTTCAACTAACTGCCGTTCGTTTGTATATTTGAGGTTGTATGGCCAAGATCAAGAACAAGAACAACGCCACCAAGAAAGAAGTGATCGTGGAAGCTGCCACCCGCCTGTTCCGGGAAAAAGGTTTCAAAGCAGCTTCCATGCGCGACCTGGCCGAAGCGGTAGGTGTGGAGGCCGCCAGCCTCTACAATCATATCCAGTCAAAGGAAGAATTGCTGCAGGACATCTGTTTCAAAGTGGCCAACGCCTTCAACCAGCAGTGTGAGGAAGTGGAGAACAGCGATATGAGCAGCATCCAGCGGGTGGAAGCCATGCTGCGTTTTCACATCCGCATGATGCTGGAGCAATATGAAATGGTGATCGTGGCCGACCGCGACTGGAAACACCTGTCGGATCCTTACCTGTCCAATTACCACAACCAGCGCAGGAATTATCGTAAAAGACTTGCCGGCATCATCGAAAAGGGAATCGAAACGGGCGAGGTAAAGCCGGTGGATGCCCCCACGGTTGTACTGATCATGTTACACGCAGTAAACGGCATTGAAAGCTGGCACCGCAGCAAAGCCAAGATCAGTGCACGACAACTTGAAGAGAACATGGTGCTGATCCTGATCGATGGTTTAAAAGCCTGATATGTCCATTCACTTTCATCCGCTGGTGATCGCCGACCTGCAACGCGAAACAGAACAATGTGTCAGCATAGCATTTGCCGTGCCCGAAGCGCTCAGTGATGTTTTCCGTTTCCAGGCAGGACAAAACATTACGCTTCGGCATTACGTCGATGGCCAGGAAATAAGACGTTCCTATTCCATCTGCAGCACGCCGGATGAAAAGGAACTACGCATCGCTGTCAAAGAAGTGGAGGGTGGCGTTTTCTCTTCTTTCGCCAACCGCCAGCTTCGTATAGGCGATACCGTTGACGTGTTGCCTCCCACGGGCCGCTTCTCCATAGAAACCAATCCCAATGCGGGCCGCTGTTACCTCGCCTTCGCCGCTGGCAGTGGTATTACACCGGTTTTTTCGCTGATCAAAAATATCCTCGCTACAGAACCCCTGAGCGAGGTCAGCCTGGTGTACGGCAACAAAAGCAGGGATACCATTATTTTCCGGGAGGCCGTTGAAGGGCTCAAAAACCGCTACCCGCAACGCTTCCGGGTATTACACGTGCTGAGCCGCGAGCGGCTCGACCTTCCTGTACAACAGGGACGCATAAACGCCGATAAATGCAGGGAACTCGGCAAAGGATGGATCGACTATTCCCAGATCGACCATGTTTTCCTCTGCGGGCCCGAAGAGATGATCTTCGACCTGAGAGACTTCCTGTTGCAGGAAAAACTATCACCCACCGCCATCCATTTCGAACTCTTTCACAGTCCCGGCCAGAAAACGAATGCCGGTACGCTGTCTTCCACCGGCGCCGGCAATACGACGAAAGCAACGAGGGCCTCATCGCCTGCCAGCGCGCCTGCAACCGTCAGCATCCGGCTCGACGGCCGCACCATCAACTTCGACCTCGCCTACGACGGCAACTCTATACTCGACGCAGCGCTGGCGGCCGGCGCCGATCTCCCCTATGCCTGCAAAGGCGGCGTTTGCGCCACCTGCCGCGCCAGGCTGGTAGAAGGCGAAGTGAGCATGGACCAAAACTATGCCCTGGTTCCCGAAGAACTCGATGCCGGCTTTATCCTCACCTGCCAGAGCCATCCGCGCAGCCCGGCAGTGACAATCGACTTCGACCAGAAATAATTATTCCGAACGCAGCCCCTCGATGGGATTGTTCAATGCCGCTTTAAGCGATTGAAAGCTGATGGTCACCAACGCGATCAGCAACACGATGATCGCGGCTGCGCCAAACATCCACCAACTGATCGAAATGCGATAGGCAAAATCCTGCAGCCAGCGGTTCATGCCAAACCAGGCAATGGGCGATGCGATCAATACGGCCAGCAATACCAGCTTCAGGAAATCAGCAGAAAGCAAACCATTGATCTGGGCCACGGAAGCGCCCAGCACTTTCCGGATACTGATCTCCTTGTGCCGCTGCTCTGCCATGAAAGCCGCCAGCGCAAACAGTCCCAGGCAGGCGATCAGGATGGCCAGCAAAGAAAAGCTGCTGAAAATTCGCTGCATCCGTTGCACATCGGCATACATCTGTTCAAAATTGCTGTCGAGGTAGGCATACCTGATCTGCTGGTTGGGCATAAAATCTTTCCATATCCTGCCGATGGTGGCCATGGCCTCCTGCATATTGCCGGTCTTAACTTTAACAGCCACCGACGAAGGACTCCTGCCCAGCGAAAACATCAGCCCGCCGATATCCTGCCGCATCGTTTCAAAATTGAAATCCTCCACCACGCCAATTACCGTGTAGTTATTGCCGTTAGTAAGCTTAACACCTAAGGGATCTTTCAGTCCCATTTGAACGGCCAGCCGCTGGTTGATGATAACGGCCTGCGAGTCCGTCGGCAGATCGGCCCGGAAATTACGTCCCGCCACCAGTTTCATTCCCATTGTAGGAAGATAATCGTGGTCCACCACCCAGAACTGCGAAGGCGTTCCCATTCCCTCCTGCCGCTTTTCCGCCACCCAGAAGGTGTTCATGTTGCGCTTGGTATTGGTCACCGGCAGGTAGTCGCTGATGGATACCGACTGCACCACCTGCTGTTTCTGCAATTCATTTTTAAAGGCGCCGATCTTGTCGCCCATGGTATTGGTTCCCTGGACCACCACCACGCGGTCTTTGTCGAAACCTACTTTGCGGTTGAGCAGAAAATTGGTTTGCTGGTAGATCACTACCGTTCCAATGATCAGTACAATGGAGCAGGTGAACTGGAACACCACCAGCACATTGCGCAGCAGGCTGTTCCTGGAGCCGCGGCTGAGGTCGCCTTTCAGCACGTTCACCGGGCGGAAAGAAGAAAGATAAAACGCCGGGTACAGGCCAGCCAGCACACCCACGATCAACGCCGACAGGAATATTACCGGCAGGAACCAGGCGCTGGTCCAGGGTATGTCAAGATCTTTCTGCGACAATTGATTGAAATAAGGAAGCAGCAGCCAGGTGACCAGGATGGCCAGGACGAAACCGATGATGCTGTACAGAATCGATTCCGCCAGGAACTGCTGTACCAGGTGGATTCGCAGGGAACCGATGGTCTTCCTGAGTCCTACCTCACGGGCACGATTAGCCGACTTTGCTGTCGACAGGTTAATGAAGTTCACACAGGCCAGCAGCAGTACAAAAAGCGCCACCGAACCAAACAGCCACACAAAGCGGCTGTCGCCGTGCGACAGGGAATCGTCGATATCCTGTGACTTCAGGTGAATGTCGCGCAGCGGCTGCAATTCCAGCCAGGCATTCTTTTTCAGGTCCTTGTACAAGGAATAGTTTGCCGCCTTCATTTTGGGAATAATATAGTTGTCCAGCACATCTGCCGTGAGTTTTTTCTCCAGTCCTTTTGCGTCACTTCCCGGCTTCAGCTTAACATAGGTATCATAGTTGCTGGCCATCCATTCGTCCTGTTCACCCTCCCAGAAAGCGTTTCCTTTCAGCGAAATGAAATAATCGTACTGCAGGTGGCTGTTATCAGGAAAATCTTCCATCACCCCGGAAATACGGATGAGCAGCCGTTCCCGGTCGTTGAACACCATTAATTTTCCGATGGGGTCCTGCCCGGGGAAGAATTTTTCCGCCTTGCTGCGCGAGATCAGCAGCGTGAATGGCTCGTCCAATACTTTGGCAGGATTTCCTTTTATGATGGGAATATGCAGGATATCGATGATCTCCTGGTCGGCGAAGCAAAAACCTTCTTCATAGCTGTTCTCTTTTGTATCCGCCGGACGGATCTGGTTACTGCCCGCACCGCCGAACAACTGGTTGGGCATCAGCCGGCCGGCCTTTTCAATTTCAGGAAAATCCGCCGCAATGGTGCGCGCCATCGGAGCGGGAAACGAGGTATTCCTTAACAGCTTACCATCGCGCCGGAGCGCACCGATCACCCGGTATACCCGGTCTCCATCGGAGTTATTCGAATCATAACTCAGCTCGTGCCGGATGAAGAGCGCGATCAGGATGCAGGCAGCAATGCTGAGCGCAAAACCGCCGATCTTGATGACGCTGTACATTTTTTGTTTCCGCAACTGGCGGAAAGCGATGGTGAAATAATTGCTAAACATGCCTGGTTTACTCCAACCCACATGCCATTGTATAAAGCGTTTATATCCAGCATTTTGCATAAATCCGAAACAGGCTTACTGTCCGAAAGCGAACGCTCCTGTACGGTTTTTATATACCAACCGGATACTAACAATCGTTAGCATGGCGTACATTTGGAACTATGACGATCACCCGTAACCAGCAGGATCCTGCGGCCGCCTTCCAGGAAAAAATTGACCAGGAAATCCGCATTGAGCCGCGCGACTGGATGCCGGACAAATACCGCCAAACACTGATCCGGCAAATCTCCCAACATGCGCACAGCGAAATTGTGGGCATGCTTCCCGAAGGGAACTGGATCACCCGCGCGCCTACGCTGCGTCGCAAAGCCACCCTCATCGCCAAAGTGCAGGACGAGGCCGGTCATGGCCTTTACCTCTACAGTGCCGCAGAAACCCTGGGCATCAGCCGTGCAGAAATGCTGGAGCAACTGCACAGCGGGAAGGCCAAATATTCTTCCATATTCAATTATCCCACCCTCACCTGGGCCGACATGGGCGCCATCGGCTGGCTGGTGGACGGAGCCGCCATCATGAACCAGGTGCCCTTGTGCAGAGCCTCCTATGGACCCTATGCACGCGCCATGGTGCGCATTTGTAAGGAAGAAAGTTTCCACCAGCGCCAGGGTTTTGAAATTCTGCTCACGCTGAGCCGCGGCTCCGAAGCCCAGCGTCGCATGTGCCAGGACGCCATCGACCGCTGGTGGTGGCCGAGTGTAATGATGTTCGGTCCATCCGACGATGCATCGCCCCATTCCGCGCAGAGCATGGCCTGGAAAATCAAACGGTTCAGCAACGATGAGCTGCGGCAGAAATTCGTGGACATCTGCGCAGAACAGGTCAAAATACTAGGAATGCATTTGCCCGATCCCGCCCTGCAATGGAACGAAAGCCGCGGCCACTATGATTTTGGGGCTATCAACTGGCAGGAGTTCTGGGAAGTGGTGAACGGCAACGGCCCCTGTAACAAAGAAAGGCTGCAGGCAAGGCTGCAGGCGCACGAAGAAGGCGCCTGGGTACGGGAAGCCGCGCAGGTCTATGCCGATAAGCAGGCAGCAAGCAATAAATATAACCATCATGGACAACCGTAAAGAATGGCCGCTGTGGGAAGTATTCATCCGCAGCAGGCAGGGACTGGATCACAAACATGTGGGCAGCCTGCATGCGGCCGATGCCGCCATGGCCATTGAAAACGCCCGCGACGTGTACACCCGCCGCCAGGAAGGCATCAGCATCTGGGTGGTGGAAAGCAAATACCTCCATACTTCCGACCCCGGTGAAGCAGGCAGCCTCTATGACCCTGCCAATGACAAGATCTACCGCCATCCCACTTTTTACCAATTGCCCGACGATCTCAAACACATGTAATGATCCGTTCTCTTTTCAAATACACGCTGCAACTGGCCGATACAGCATTGCTGGCAGGTCATCGCAACAGTGAATGGACCGGCCACGGGCCCGTGCTGGAGCAGGATATAGCCATCTCCAATATTGCGCTGGACCAGGTAGGACAGGCCCGCTATTTTTACCAGTATGCCGCCGACCAGTGTACCGGCTATCCGCCGTTGATAAGAGAATTTTATTCGCCCATGCTGGTGAGTAAGGAAGGGAATATAGATGAAGACGATATCGCTTACCTGCGCGACGCCACGGAATTTTACAACCTCCTGCTGGCCGAGCTGCCCCGCGGCGATTGGGCGGTAACGGTTTTAAAACAATTCTTTTTATCGGCATACCAGTTATGTGTATACGAAAAGCTGGTAAATGGTCCCGATGCACGACTGTCGGCCATAGCCGGCAAAGCGGTGCGGGAACTGCTCTACCACCAGCGCTGGAGCGGCGAATGGGTCATACGACTCGGTGATGGAACTGAAGAAAGCCGGCGCCGGCTCCTGGCGGCCCTCGAACAACTCTGGCCTTATTGCGGTGAATTTTTCCTCGCCAGTCCCGGTGAAAACGAACTGGCCGCAAACGGCTGTATCGCTGCACCGGAAGGCCTTCGCACAGAATGGCTCGATCGCATCGCCACCGCTTTTCGCCCCGCCGGCCTTGATTTACCGCCTGCGGGCGGATGGACCCAGCAGGGCGGCAAACACGGCCAGCACACCGAACACCTCGGTTATTTACTGGCAGAGATGCAATACCTTCAAAGAGCCTATCCCGGTTGTGAATGGTAACGGAAACCGAAATATGGAAGCTGCTGGACAATGTAATGGATCCGGAAGTGCCGGTGTTATCGGTAAATGACCTCGGTATTGTGCGATCGGTGGAAATGAACGGGGACGCGGTAAAGCTCGTCGTAACGCCCACCTACAGCGGCTGTCCTGCCATGGATACCATCCGCACCCGCCTGAGAATGGAGCTGCTGGCGGCAGGTTTCCGGGAAGTGGACATAGAAACCGTGCTCTCACCCGTATGGACAACCGAATGGATGAGCACCGCCGGAAAAGAAAAACTGCAGGCTTACGGCATTGCCCCACCCAACGCCGTACAACAGGTATGCATGCCCGATTATTTCCGGCAGGAAGAAGCGGTTGCCTGTCCGCATTGCGGATCCTGGTCCACCGTGCGTGTCAGCGAATTCGGCTCCACCGCCTGCAAGGCCCATTACCGTTGCAACCATTGCCTGGAACCTTTTGATTATTTCAAATGCCACTGAATACCATGGAACCGGTCTTATACGAACTTTCCGATGATACAGCATGGATACGGCTGAACCGGCCCGACAAACTCAATGCCTTCAACCGCGAAATGGCGCTGGCGCTGCAGGCGGCCCTGCAGCAGGCCGCAGACCCGGCAGTGCGTTGCGTGGTACTAACGGGTATGGGCAAGGGCTTTTCAGCCGGGCAGGACCTGGCCGAGGTCACCGATCCCAGGGGCCCGGGTATGGCCCGCATCCTGTCCGAGCACTATAATCCTGTGATCCTCGCCATTCGTGATCTGCCCAAACCGGTGCTGGCCGCCGTCAACGGCGTGGCGGCGGGAGCCGGCGCCAATATTGCGCTGGCCTGCGACATCGTGGTAGCAGCCGAATCGGCCAGTTTCATCCAGGCCTTCAGTAAGATCGGCCTCATACCCGACAGTGGCGGCACTTTTCACCTGCCAAGACTGATCGGCAAACAGCGGGCCGCCGCCATCATGATGCTGGGTGAAAAAATAGCGGCGCCCCAGGCTGAAAACTGGGGCATGATCTACAAAACCTTCCCCGACGCTGATTTCCCCGAAGCGGTAAAAGGGCTGGCGCTAACCCTGGCCGCTCTCCCCACGCAGGCGCTGGCCTATACAAAAAAAGCGTTACAGTGGTCGGTTACCCATACCCTTGAAGAACAGCTCATGAACGAAGACAAACTCCAGCAGAGAGCAGCGGCCACCGACGATTTTAAAGAAGGCGTGCAGGCATTTCTACAAAAACGAATTCCCCAATTCCATGGCAGATAAATTACCGCCCACCGAAACCGATGTGGTGCAGCACATGCTCCGGAACGATGCTTTCAGCCGCTGGCTGGGCATTGAACTGGTGTCGCTCCGTGAAGGGTACTGCAAGATACGCATGACCGTTAGACCCGATATGGTGAACGGCTTCGGCATCGCTCATGGCGGCATTGCTTTTTCGCTGGCCGACAGTGCATTTGCTTTCGCCTGCAACAACCGCAACAACCTGTCGCTCGCCCTTGATACCGGCATCAGCTTCACCCGCGCGGTGAACGTGGGCGATATCCTGGAAGCCGAAGCCGTGGAAACACACAACGGCCGGAGCACCGGCCTTTACCTGGTAACGGTAACCAATAACCGCCAGGAAGCCGTTGCCCATTTCAAAGGCACCTGCTTCCGCACCGGCAAGCCGCTTGTTCATCCTTAATCTTTTCGCATGTTTTATACCTTCAATGGCTTCCAGCCCGTGGTCCATCCTTCTTCCTTTGTTCATCCCCAGGCCTGCGTAACCGGGAATGTGGTCATTGGGAAAGACTGCTATATTGGCCCGGGTGCCGCCCTGCGCGGCGACTGGGGCGAGATCATTTTGGAAGACGGTTGCAACGTGCAGGAAAACTGTACCCTGCATCTATTTCCCGGCAGGCAGGTGTTGTTGCGCGAAGCAGCCCATATCGGGCACGGCGCCATCGTTCACGGCGCCGAGATTGGCCGCAACTGCCTGGTAGGCATGAACGCTGTTGTGATGGACGGCGTGGTTTTGGGAGAAAATTCCATCCTGGGCGCCCTCAGCCTGCTCCGGGAAGGAGAAAAAATTCCACCCCGCAGCCTCGTAGTGGGAAACCCGGCCCGGATCGTAAAGGAGCTGGACGATGCCATGATCCACTGGAAGAGCCGCGGCACGGCCCTCTACCAGTCACTCCCGGCCGAAATGCAGGCGGGCTGCAGGCCCTGCCATCCGCTGACCGAACGGCCCGATTCGCGGCCACAACAGCAAAAAAGCTACGAAAGCTGGCTGGAGGCAAAAGGATAGGCTATCTTTGTTCCTCAAGCTTGTATAATTTGTCAGAGAAGTCGAATTTTGTTGACCAGATAAAAGTTTATTGCAGAAGCGGTCACGGAGGCGCGGGGAGTAAGCATTTCATGCGGACCAAATTCAATCCCAAAGCCGGTCCCGATGGAGGCGACGGCGGAAGGGGCGCCCATATCATAGTTCGGGGCAATAAAAACCTCTGGACCCTGCTGCATTTACGATACCATAAAAATATCCTGGCAGAGAACGGTGAGAATGGCAGCGGTAATAATTCAAGCGGCCGCAGCGGCAAGGATATTTACATCGAAGTACCATTAGGTACCATCGCTTTTAACGAAGCGACTGGCGAAAAACAGGCGGAGATCCTGGAAGACGGACAGGAGATCATCCTGATGCGGGGTGGACGGGGCGGCCTAGGCAATGCACGTTTCGCCACCCCCACAAACCAGGCACCGGAACATGCCCAGCCCGGCGAACCCGGCGAAGAGGCATTTGTTATATTGGAACTGAAAGTGCTGGCAGACGTAGGGCTGGTGGGCTTTCCCAACGCCGGCAAGTCCACCCTGCTCAGCGTGATCACGGCTGCAAAACCCCGCATCGCCGATTATGCCTTCACCACCCTGCAACCACAGCTCGGTATGGTGGAATACCGCAACGGCACTTCTTTCTGCGTGGCCGACCTGCCGGGCATCATCGAAGGGGCCGCCGAAGGGCGCGGACTGGGCCATCGTTTCCTCCGCCACATCGAACGCAACTCCATCCTGCTTTTTGTGATCCCCGCCGACAGCAAAGACCATGCAAAAGAATTCGAAGTATTACATAATGAGCTAAAAGAATACAACGAAGAAATGCTGCAGAAAGATTTTGTGATAGGGATCAGCAAATCGGATATGCTCGACGATGAATTGAAAACAGCCATCGCAAAAGAACTGCCGGCCGGAATTCCGCACGTATTTTTTTCTTCGGTTACCGGTCAGGGCTTACCTGAACTGAAAGACCTGCTGTGGAAAGTGCTCCACCAGGCCCTCGTATAAATGCATTCTTATTACCCGATACGGTTTCTGGCAAACCTGTTGCGCTGCTTCTGGATATTTTTTCCTTCCCTGCTTTTCATTCTCCTGGCATTGCTTGGCTTTACCCAATTATCCCAGGGAAAAGACCTGCTCATTTCCTTCACGGAGAACAACCACCAATTCAGTTCCGTACTGCTCTCCAAAACCATCTTCCTGGTGGCCATCGTCTTTTGGGTGTACGTGAGCTGGTATTCATCGCGGATGGTGTCCTACATCAAGTCTTATCGCCGCAGGCAGCATGCCGATGATATGGAACTGCGTTTTCTTCACCGCTTTCCGAGGCTACTCGGTTATGCCTGCCTGTTGGTTGTTATACTTTCTCTCTGCAGCCTGCTGAGTGAAAAATCCTGGCTGCTCCGGCAACCCATTCTTTTCCTGATCGGCGGAACATTTATCCTCTGGCAAACCGACAAGCAACTCATCCGCCTGAGCGCTTATGGAAAAGAAGGCTGGTTCCTGCGCATGCTACTCTGGACCCTCGCGGCGCTGGCGCCCCTGCTGCTGCTGCTTTATGCCTGGCAGGGATGGTTCAGCCGTGTCCCCTACCTGCTCTTTCTGTTGCTCCTGCTGCTCGTGGCCTTTATGCTCTATGTGAACCTGCGCCGCCATCGCATGGAAGCGCTGCAACTGGAATCAAACAAATCCACACAGGTAACCCATACCAAAGGATGGAAACGATACGAAACGGCCCTGATGCATTTCCTCCACCTGCCCCCGGAAGAAAAAGGTTATTTCGCAGCGTTTAATATCATCTGCCTCGTTGGACTCACCGTTTATGCAGCCGGCATTTTTTTCATGAAAGCCAGCAGCCTGATCGGGCCCTTCCCTTTTATCCTGCTGGCCTTTGCCGTGCTGCCCGGGTTTGGAAACATCGTAGCGGCGCTCTCCTGCAAGTGGGGAATCAGCCTGCATTTCTTCATTTTCTTTTTTGCTGCCTTTATCCCCACACCCGATCATCACCGTGTTCGGACCGGCTCCCTCGCAGAAAGAAATATACCGCCAACTGTTTACCAGCAGCGGCAGGACATACAGGAGTACCTGCAACGCTGGGTGGTGGACCGCCAGGAAATAGACACCGCGCAAACCTATCCGCTTTACATCGTGCTGGCCAATGGTGGCGCTTCCCGTTCGGCTTACTGGGTATCGTCGGTATTGGGTAAGATAGAGGACGCTTCCATCGAAGGGGGTGAGCGTTTTTCCCGCCATCTCTTTGCGCTGTCGGGCACCTCTGGCGGCGGTGTGGGGCTCGCTACTTTTTATGCCATGCTCCTGCACCAGCAACAAAAAGCGCCTATACGCGGATTCGAGGAAGCCTCCCGGAATTTCCTGAAACAGGATTTTCTTACCTATACCCTGGCAAGAATGCTGGGACCCGATTTCTTCAATTACATACCGGTGGTCAACTGGCTGGTACCGGACGGCGATCGCGCAGAAGCGCTGGAAGAAGCATTTGAAAAAGCAGAAGACCGCAGCTACTATTATATCGGCTTCGACTCCACGCACTTCGACCAATGCATCACACAACAGGGCCTTACCAGCCCCATGCCCCTGCTCTTTATCAATACCACCCGGGTGAAGGATGGAAGCCCCGGTGTATTGTCGAGCATCCGCCTGCAGCCCGAACTCTTCAACCGCCGGGTGGATGTGCTGTCGCTTCTGCAACCCGATCAGAGCCTTAAGCTGAGCACCGCAGCCATACTGGGAGCAAGGTTTCCTTTTATCAGCCCGGCGGGGAGGATCGACAGCTACCGGTCACCAACACCCGAAAGCAAAAATCCTTCCGACACCCTGCGCGCCAACTATTTCGTCGACGGCGGTTATTTCGACAACAGCGGCGCCGGCGTGGTACAGGAAATGATCCGGGCCATGCTGCTCACCATCCGAAGTAGTAAGGACCCGCTGTTCCGTCAACGTTGTTCAAAATTATCGATACGCATTCTTCACATCACCAACAGCCCGCAGGGAAATGTGCCGCTCTCTCCCATCGGTCCCTTTATGAACGATGTGTTCTCGCCCCTGTTTACCATCATTGGTGCTTTTGATATGCAATCGATCGTCAACGACCGCCGCTTCATTACCAGCATACGCGACCTCAGCCAGCAGGCAGGCGGACAGGGTGTACAAAGTTTCAGCTATACGCCCATCCATTTGTACAACGACCCCGAGATCAGGGGCGATACACTGTCGAAGGGGCCATACGCCATGAACTGGTACATGAGCGACAGCGTGAGAAGGCAAATGGACCGCAGGCTCGAAGAACAGCCCAGGTTGCAGCGGTTGCTGGATCAGTTGTCTTTCCAGTACCAGAGATGAAGACAGGCATAGGTGCGGTAAGGCGCCCATTTGGCAGAGATCTTCAGCAGTTTCTGGCGGAACTCTTTTTTGTCGGAAGCATCTAATTTATACAACCGCGTCATGGCCTGTTGTATGCCGAAATCATCGATGGCAAATACATCTTCCCGCCCCAGGGCGAACATGAGCAGCATTTCGGTTGTCCATCGCCCGATGCCCTTGATCCGCGTGAGATAGGTGATCACTTCCTCGTCGCTCATGGCCGCCAGCAGCTTCCATTCCATGCCTTCTTCTATGGCAAAACGCGCCACATTCTGTACGTAGTTCACTTTCGCATTCGATAGGCCGATGGCCCGCAGTACGGTTGCATCCGTTGCCAGGATATCTGCCGGCGCCGGTTCTTTTCCATCATAGAGGTCGAGGAAACGCTGCCAGATAACGGCGGCCACTTTGGTGCTGAGCTGCTGGCTCATGATCGATCCGCAGAGGTGAAGGTGCAGCGCCTTTTTCTTTTGGAGCCGCAACGGCTCCGCAGGCAGGATGCGCGCCAGTTTTTTATCTTTTGACAGGTGATCCAGGTAACTCATACCCGGAAGTTAGTAATAACTTTGTGGTATGGAAAGAATACTGCAGGCTACGGCAGACGGATCGCAAACCATTGCCATCCCCGGCATGGAGGTCACCTACCATTCGCGTCACGGCGCCATACGGGAGTCGATGCATGTATTCATCGGGGCCGGGTTAAATGCGGTTGTACTTCCCCGTGAGGAGGAGATGCGCATACTGGAAATGGGATTCGGAACAGGGCTCAATGCCCTGCTGACGCTGGCTGCAGCCGAAGGGCGACCCGTATGGTACGAGGCCATTGAAAAATTTCCCCTGCCCGGCGTCCTGACAGCAGCCCTGGAATATGGCACTCAATTGCAGCAGCCGGAAGCGGACGAACAATTACAACAGATGCATGCAGCGCCCTGGAACGAGCCCTTCCGGGTTACCAGCGCTTTCACCCTCACCAAGCACCACTGTTCCATGGAAGATTTTCAGAGTGGCCACCGTTTTCACCTGGTGTACTTTGATGCCTTTGCACCGGCCGCCCAGCCCGAACTCTGGACCGTCGCGGTTTTTCAAAAACTGTACGGACTGATGGAAGAGAACGGTTTGCTGGTAACCTATTGCAGCAAGGGTGTCGTGCGCAGGGCCATGCAGGAAGCCGGTTTCCGCGTAGAAAAAATACCGGGCCCTCCCGGTAAAAGGGAAATGGTGAGAGCCCATAAAACAAATGTGGGATAACATCCATTCGTTAAAACCATACCATGTTTGGATTGATCTTTTTTGCAGTTGTGCTCATCGGCTTTTTCCTCTGGCGCTGGCAAAGCAGGAAACAGGAGGAGGAAAGGCCCATACCCGCCAATATTCCGCAGGTGCTGCAGGAAGAAATAGGGTATTTCAGGAAACTGTCGGCCCCACAGCAACAAGTGTTCGCAGGCGCTGTGATCCACTTCCTGCGCAAAACGCGCATCGAAGGCATCGGCACTTCTATTACCGACCGCGACCGCCTGCTGGTGGCAGCCAGCGCCGTGATCCCCATTTTCGGTTTCCCTTCCTGGGAATACCGCAACCTCACAGATGTGCTGATCTACGATGGCAATTTCAACGAGGCTTTTGAAACCAGCGGCAACAACCGCGATACAATGGGCATGGTGGGAAGCGGGTATATGAATGGTAAGATGATCCTGAGCAAAGCCGCGCTGCGTGAGGGTTTCAGCAATCAAACCGACAAGAGCAATACCGCTATCCACGAATTTGTACACCTGCTCGACAAAGCCGACGGCGCCGTGGACGGCCTGCCCGAATCCCTCCTGCCCCACCAGTACAGCCTGCCCTGGCTGGACATGATCCACCAGCAGATGCTGGCCATCCGGCAAAACCGCTCCGACATCAATCCCTATGGCCTCACCAACAAGGCGGAGTTTTTCGCTGTAGTGGCTGAATATTTTTTCGAGCGGCCCGACTTGCTTCAATCCAAACACCCGGAACTTTTTGAGATGCTCCAAAAGATCTTCCGGCAGGAGCCCGGTTCTCCGCAATGACCCAGGTCCTTTCCGATAGCAACTCCTTTCCGACTCCGACTCCTTCCCGACTCTGGCTCCTTTCCGGCAAAAGATTTGTACTTTAGAAGACTTCAAATCATCGTTATGAAACTGTCAAGCACCCTCCTCGCCGCGCTGCTCGCCGGCAGCACTACTCTTTTTGCGCAGGAAAAACAATTGGTGAAACTGTGGGAAACCGATTCCGTGCTGAAAACGCCCGAATCCGTTTTGTACGATCCCACCGGGAAACTGCTGTATATTTCCAATATCGACGGCGACCCTGGTAAAAAAGACGGTGCAGGATCCATCGGTAAAATGAGTCCTGATGGAAAAGAACTGGTGGTGGAATGGGTAAAGGGACTGAATGGTCCCACAGGAATGGGCTTACAGGGAAATACCCTTTGGGTGGCAGATGTGGATGGGGTAGTTGCCATCGATACCAAAAAAGCAAGCATTGAATCCAGGATACCCATCGCCGGCGCAGGATTTCTCAACGATGTATCGGTTGGACCTAACGGTGATGTATACGTGACCGATTCCAAAAACGGCAATATCCATCTCATACGCGACGGAAAAGCAAGCCTGCTGCTGAGCAATATTACGGGCATCAACGGCGTGCTTGCCAATAACACCGGATTGTACTATCTGGCTAAAGGCGCCCTGTATAAGGCCGGCACAGGCGGTGCTGCCGCCACAAAAATTGCCGATGGCATGGAAGAGAGCACCGATGGCGTAGAAATGACCCCCTCCGGTGATTTCATTGTATCGAGCTGGGTAGGCGTGGTGTATTATGTAAAAGCGGATGGCGCCAAAACCGTTCTGCTGGATGGCAAGGCGCAGAAACGCAGTTCTGCCGATATCGGGTACGACCGAAACGCCGGCGTGGTTTATATACCAACCTTTTTTTCCAATACGGTAGCGGCCTATCAACTGAAATAATCAGGGCCTGATCCGTACCAGGCCAAAGCGATCATCACCCCGCTTATAGGGCAGGTACACCGACCCCGTGGCCGGCACATAAAATGCGCGATCGGGGAAATAGGTGTGCCTGGGATACAATTGCAATACCTTATCGTTCTGTATGCCGCCATCCCAGCTTGCCGTATGCATCAGCGAAAGCGATTTCTTAAGTTTTTCTTCATAGAGCAGCCGTATCTTCCTGCCATCGTTCCACAAAAAACAGGTAGCCGGTGGAAAGTCGGTTGTGCCTGTCAGTGAGAGGTTCCCATCCAGTTCCACGAACCGCATCAACTGCCGGTCCGAAAACTCAAAAAGAGGCGCCGGCGTTTTGGCAAACATTTCCAGCAACAGGCAGCCGCCATCCATCGCGGGCACCAGGGTCCGGGAAAAATGATCCAGTCCCGCTTTGCGCAAACTGTCGTAATACCTGCTTTCCAGCGGGGAACTTTGCAGCTTTTCCAGGCTGCTATCGAGCCTTATCAACCGCGCTGCTTCGCGGGAGACTGCATTGGGCGCGCGACTGAGCTCCAGGAAAAAAGTTTGTCTCCCGGGAAAGGTTTTGACAGTGGAAAAATCCTCCGCACTCTCCGCTACCAGTCGTTCGGCAGCCTGTTTGTTGATAGGATCCAGGATCGCCAGCAGCACCTGCTCACTTCCGTCGGAAATTTTCCGGAAAGGAATGACCAGTCGGCTGTGAAATCCAACGGGGTTAATCTGCTGGGCTTTTCCTTGGTAAAAGGGCAACGCATATTCAAGGCTGCCTTCGGGCTGGAGTTCCTGGTTAAAGCTGGAATATTTGAGGTAACTGTTGCTGCCGGAATCCAATTGCTGCTCCAGCACCAGGTGCTGGTCCATTTGCAGGAAGCGGAAGCTGGTGTACCGTCCCACTTCGCCCAGGGCATTGAGTGCCGCTTCCGGTAAGGCTTTGGCCACTCCTTTCTGAACGCGGAAGATCTGCATCTGGTCAAGATCCGACACCAACGCATAGTAGCTTTCTCCAAAAACAATGAAGCTGATATTCCGGGTCAGTTCCGACAACTGGTGGTAGCCAAGCAGGTTCAATTCCTGGTCGTACCGGTAGAGGTAGGTTCCGCGCAGGTCGTTCTTCCATATGTGCAACTCGCCACCCGGCGCCTGCAGGTATTTGATATGCCCGAAATCGATGGCGCGAACCTCTTCGCTGGTATAAGTAAAACTTTGCGCGCCGGCAGCACTGGCCTGCAACAGGAAGGCCAGTAAAAAACAAATTCCTGCCCATGTATGCCGGCGTCGCGTCTTCATAATCTTACAGCCCGGTAGCAACCACGCCGGACTTACGATTAGCAATAAGCGATTTACGCACATTGGCGTCGCGATACAACCGCAAGGGCTCCAGTGCGCCACCGGCGCGCAGCCGCGCTTCCGCAACGAGCGGCCGCACGTCGGTGCGGAAAGCGTCCTGCAACAGCTCCTGCGCAAGGGCCACATCGTTGTTCGCCTGCGCCGACTCCAGCGCCTCGCCGTCTACCAGCAACGCCTGCGCATAGGCAATACCGATAGCTTCCACCGACTGCAGCAGGTCCTCCAGCGGGTCCTTCACATTGTGCGAAGCGTCGATCATCCAGCCCAGGCTGGTGGCGTGTTGCATGCCGCGGGCATCCATCCCCTCCACCAGTTCGCGGAAGATCAGGAAGAGCTGGTAAGGTCGTATACTGCCCACCGTTAGGTCGTCGTCGCCGTACTTGGAATCGTTGAAATGAAAGCCACCCAGTTTTCCTTCCATCAGCAGCAGGGAAACGATCTGCTCAATGTTTGCATTGGGAAGATGGTGGCCCAGGTCCACCAGCGTATAGGCTTTTGGTCCCAGCTTTTGCGCGTAGAGCAGCGACTGCCCCCAATCGCCCACTGTCATCGAATAAAAATTGGGCTCGAAAGCTTTGTATTCCACGAAGAGTTTCCAGTGATCGGGAAGCGCCGCGTAAATCTCCTGCAAGCTGTCAAGCGTACGCTGGAAGGCCTTGCGGAAATTGAGCTGTCCCGGGAAACAGGAGCCGTCCGACAGCCATACCGTCAGCGCATTGCTTCCCAACGCTTCTCCCTGGCGGATCACTTCTATATTGTGTTCGATGGCCTGGCGCCGCACGGCTTTGTCCACGTGCTGCAGGCTACCGAATTTATAACTCCATTCCTGGCCGGGCTGGTCCTGGAAGGTATTGCTGTTGACCGCATCGAAACGGATGCCCCAGGCATCGGCCATGGCGCGTATGCGGGCGGGGTCTTCGGGAATATCCCAGGGAATATGCAGCGATACGGCGCCGCCCGAACGGTTGAGCTGGTGCAGCAGGGCAATGTCTTCCAGTTTTTCTTCGAGGCAGCCGGGTTCGCCTTTGCCGGAAAAACGGCCGAAGCGTGTGCCGCCGGTGCCCAGCGCCCAACTGGGAATGGCCACCTGGAAATCCATCAGCAGGCCTACAATCTTTTCAAATTGCAGGAAGTTGTCGCGGAAAACCTGCAACCTGCGCTGGTGCGCCGCCAGCCGTTTTTCATTGTGCTGTTCTATGGTTGATTGCTCCAATATCATACTGCTCGGTTTTAACGATAAAATGCCATGGCTACGCCGCCGTCCACGTTGACGAAATTGCCGGTTGATTTATCCAGCAATCCGCCTACCAGTACAAAACAGGCATTGGCAATGTCTTCGGGAAGGATCACCGCGTTCAGCAAAGTGCGTTTCGCATAGTAGGCCGGTAATTCTTCCACGCTGATGCCGTATGCTTTTGCTCTTCCTTCGGCCCAGCCGCCGGCCCAGATATTACTACCCGCGATCACTGCATCAGGATTCACCGCGTTCACACGGATGCGATCGGGTCCCAGCTCCGCGGCCATCAATCGCGTAAGGTGCGCCTGCGCTGCTTTTGCCGATCCATAACCCGGGTTATTAGGACCCGCCACCACCGCATTCTTGGAAACGATGTTCACGATATCGCCGCCCAGGGCCTGCCTGCGCAAAACCTCCACCGCCGCCCTGCTCACACTGAACTGTCCCTTCACCAGAATATTGTAAAGCCTATCCCATTCTTCGAGGCTGTGATCGGCGATGGATTTGGAAATGCTGATACCCGCATTGTTCACCACGATGTCGATGCCGCCGAATGCAAGGGCCGCGGCGCGGAAGGCCGACTGCACCGAACTTTCATCGGTTACATTCAGTGTTACGGAAGAAACGGCGTCGCGCCCGAACAAAGCCCTGCATTCTTCCACCGCGCCTTCGAGCCGTCCGGCGTCGAGGTCATTGAGCACGATGCAGGCGCCTTCTGCCGCCAGCTTTTTGCTGATGGCTTTGCCAATGCCACCGGCGCTTCCCGTTACCAGCGCAATGCGCCCGCTCAGCGGCTTTGGTTTGGGCATGCGCTGCAGTTTGGCTTCTTCCAGCAGCCAGTATTCAATGTCAAACGCTTCCTGCCGGGGCAGGGAGGTATAGGTGCTGATGGCTTCTGCACCACGCATTACGTTGATGGCGTTGGTGTAAAATTCCGCTGCCACACGGGCCGTTTGTTTGTCCTTCGCAAAGCTGAACAGGCCCACACCGGGATACAAAAGAATAACCGGGTTGGGATCGCGCATAGGCGGACTATCCGCATGCCTGCAGCTTTCATAGTATGCAGTATACATCTGCCGGTAGTTCTCAAAAGCCGGCTCCAGCAAGGCTTTGACGGATACCGCATCTGTGCAGTCGGCGTCCGGCGCCAGCGGCAATACCAGCGGCGCTATTTTGGTGCGCAGGAAATGATCGGGGCAGCTTGTGCCCAGCGGCGCCAAACGGTCAAGGTCAACCGAATTGATGAATTCCAGCACCCGCGCCTCGTCGGTGAAATGACCCACCATGTGCTGCCGGCTGCTGCAAAGCCCCCGCAGGATGGGCGCCAGCGCAGCCGCTTTCAGGCGCCGCTCCGCTTCCGGCAGTGCTGCTGTTTTCTCCCCGCCAAAAACGGGGGCTTTCTTACCCGTCTGCGATTCGATATAGGCGGCGCAGGTCTCCACCACTTCCAGTGTATTCACATAACAATCGTAAGCAGTGTCGCCCCAGGTGAAGAGGCCATGCGATCCGAGCATGATACCACGGATGCCGGGATTCTCTTCCAGGCAGGCTTTCAGTTGCAGGCCCAGGTCAAAACCCGGGCGCTGCCAGTCGACCCAGCCAATGCTGCCGCCAAAAAGTTCCTGCGTGATCTGTTTACCATCCCCCGACGCCGCAATGGCGATGGCCGCATCGGGATGCAGGTGGTCGATATGGCGGAAGGGCAGAAAAGCATGCAGGGGCGTATCGATGGAAGGCGCTTTGCTTTTCAGGTCATAGATGCAGTGATTGAACAATTCCACCATTTCATCTTCGTGTGCACGTCCCCGGTATACGTTCTGCAAAGCCCGCAGGCGGTCTACATACAATGCTGCCAGTCCGCTGCGGGTGAGCGTTCCGATGTCACCGCCGGAGCCCTTCACCCACATGATCTCCGCAGGCTTTCCGCTGAGCGGATCGGGCGCCAGGGCCTTGCAGGAAGTATTGCCGCCGCCATAATTCGTCAGCCGCAAATCAGCGCCCAGCAGGTTCGATCGATAGATCAGCAGTCCCACTTCATCGCCTTCCAGCGCTGCGGCAGCAGCCGGATCCCACAAATAACTAACATGCTTAAACGAAGTTTTCATCTTTATTACTTTAAGCCGGTCTGATGGAGTTTCCATATCCCACGATCAGCACCGACAATATGATCACCACAATACCCAGGGCCAGCAGGCGGCGCGTGGACGGCTGTACACCTTTCCATTCTTTCAGCAACAATCCCCAGGCATTGGCCACCAGTATGATAAAGGCCATGTGCAGTATCCAGGAGCTGGCGCCGTTGCCCAGCCTGCTTTCGCCCATGCCATAAAAAAAGAACTGCAGGAACCAGGTGGTGCCGGCCAGGGCGCAGAAGAGAAGATTCCGCGCCAGCGGCAGGCGCGCATTGGTGTAGTCGCCGAATGTTTTATTGCGGGCATTGAGCCAGAGGCACCAGATGAGATTGGTGGTGAGCCCGCCCCAAAGCACCACGATGTATACCACGTTGTTGCGGTACAAAAACTCCCCTTCGCCCGGGTGTGCGGCCATCCATGTGTTGTTGGCTGCCATGGCCATGGGCTTGCCCGCTTCCAGCCCAAAATTAAAGCAGGCGCTCAATACGCCCGATACAATCGCTACGGCCAGCCCGATACCAAAACGGTATTCATCCGTTTTCACTGCCAGCTCTTTTTCTTTCCGAAAACCGGCACGGCCGCAAAACACAATGCCGGCAATACAAACCAGTAATCCTGCCAGTATGGTACGCCCCCAGCCCGTGCCGGTGAGCAGCCCGACGGTATCCTTTCCCGCCGCCGGAAAAAATTCATAATAAAGTGAAGGGATCAGCGCACCGAACACCATGCAGAGTCCCAGTATGATGCTGCTGCCCAGCGATACGCCGAGCCAGCGCACACCCAATCCGTATGTGAGTCCGCCGATGCCCCAGAGCAGGCCGAAAAAATAGGTGAGCCCCAGCGTGGATGCATCCGTATGCCGGATGATTTCGCCAAAGCCCGGTATCGTAAGCCAGGCGGCCAGGGGCGGCACAATGAGCCAGGAAAACAAACCGCCGACCAGCCAGTAGGTTTCCCATGACCATCCCTTTACTTTCTTATACGGAATATAAAAACTGCCGGAAGCAAATCCCCCGATGAAATGAAAAATGACTCCTAGTATGGCATGCATCCCTTAAATATAAATCATTCCATAACGCCCTGCTCACTTCATCAGTTCAGCCAGTTTTTCGTCCAGCGCTTCGCCGCGCAGGCCCTTGGCCAGTATCTTTCCATCCTTATCCAGCAGCAGGTTATACGGAATGCCCTGGATGCCGTACAGCTTCGCCACATCCGATTGCCAGCCTTTCAGATCAGACACATGGGTCCAGGTGAGCTGGTCCTTGCGGATCGCTTCGAGCCATTTACTTTTGTCTTCGTCGAGCGACACACCGAGTATCTCAAATCCTTTGGGATGAAATTTTTTATAGGCTTTCACCACATGCGGATTTTCTGCCCGGCAGGGTCCGCACCAGGAAGCCCAAAAGTCCACCAGCACTACTTTTCCCTCATAAGAAGAAAGGCTGACCGGTTTGCCCTTTGTATCGTTGAGTGTAAAGGCCAGCGCGGGCTCGCCGATATTCGTTTTGCGTGCGAGCGCCAGCAGGTCTTCGAATTTCTTTCCGAAATAACCGGTTTTTGCTGAATCGCCCAGGCGCTTGTAAGCCGCTTCCAGTGCGTCAAGTTGGGGATCATAGCTGTGCTGGTCCAGCAGGAGGCGCGTGGTGGTGGGAGAATTGGGATGCGTAGCAACGAACACGCTGTCGTTCGCCCGCTGCTTTTGTTGCAGGGTCATGTATGCTTCGCCAAGCTGCCGGAGGGTGGCGGTGTCGTTTGCCTCCTGCAGTTCCCGTGCCCGCATGTTCATCGCCCGCATGCTGTCCTGCAACGGCCCGTTCACGGCTTCGTAGGTGAGCTCATCGGCAGGGATGGCCGTTCCGGTTTTGCGGATCTGCCGCAGGCTGTCGATATGCCCGCTGAGGATCAGTGTGCCGGGCTGCACGGTCAACGTAATGCGATTGTTCGGAAGTTCAACGATCACATAGTTCAATCCCTTCAAAGGAAGATCCGTTTCGAAAGCGCCTTCGGCGATGGGCACGGAATCACTGGCAAAGGGATCGGCATCGCGCGCTGTGCGCACCACGGCCATGCCGGAATCGAGGCCGGTAATTATTGCGGAGAAACGAAGCGTATCGTCCTGCACGGCCGTTGCGGCGGAGGAAGACGACTGCTTTTGCTGGCAGGCCAGTACACTTGTTAATACGGCAAGCAGGACAAAGACTTTTTTCATGTAGGTTATTTTATTCAATGGATTATTCGATATGGAGTTCAAAATTATGGAGCAGGCCTTCCAGTGCATCGCGACTGAACCGCGCTTTGCGGATCCTGTTTTTCGCGGGATCGATGCCGAACCCAAGGGCCTGCCGGAAATCCGCTTTTTCCAGGTTGGTATGCTCAAACTTCGTACCGGTGCAAATGGCTTCGCGAAAATCGGCGCCACTGCAGTCGGCTTCGGTAAAATCGGCTTCCGTGAGGTTGCAGGCTTTGAAAGAAATCCCTTTCAGGCGGCGCTGGAAAAAACCGGCATACTGCAACAGGCAGTTCTCAAAACCCAGTTCAAAAGAAAAGGGATTACACTGGTCGAACTGCAGGCCGCTCATCTTGCAGCCTTCAAAGCGCACCCCGTTGAAACTGGTCTTTACCAGCTTTGTATTGCTGAGATCGCAGTCGCGGAAAACGCAGGCGGAAAATTCGGCTTCACCGAGATCTGCCTCCGCAAACCGACAGTGTAAAAATGTACAACCTTCGAATTCATCGCCCCTGCAATTCTTCGCGGAGAAATCGATGCCTTCGAAGGTTTGTTTGGTATGAAAGGCGCCTGCCATCAGAAGCCCAGCTTTTCTGTCCATTTATTGTTAGCAGGATTTGTATCCGGAATGGTGCTGTCGGGGTCAACGGTTACTTCCTGCACCTTGCTGGTGGATTTATACACAAACTTCCATACGGGTCCGCGGTACCACACTTCCACCGGCAGGTTCACGCGGCCGGTCTTGCCGTTTTCTTCCTTCACTTCAATGGTAACGGGCATGGGTAGCTGCTCGTTGTTGGTGACGGTAATGATGCTGCCTTTGGAAGGATCGTTTTCCACGTAGGCAACGGGTCCGGCGCCCTGGTCGAATTTCCAGTTATTGAGGTACCAGCCGCGCCAGAACCAGTCGAGCGTTTCACCGGAATGGTTTTCGATGCAATGGAAAAAATCGTAGGGCGTGGGATGCTTAAAGGCCCACTGGTGCACGTAGTAGCGGAAGGCGCTGTCGAAACGCTCAGGACCCAGTACGCGCTCGCGCAGCAGGTCGAGCCCGAACCCGGGTTTCAGGTAAGCCAGCACGCCAAGGTTTTGCGGCTGGATCACATCCGGGATATTGAAAATGGCTTCGGTGCTGTCGCCGTAAAAATAGCGGGGCAGGCGGTTCATGGGATACTTACCCTGCTTGTATTCGCCATTGTTGAAATCGGCCGCCGCCAACCCATTGATGAAGGTGTTGAAGCCTTCGTCCATCCAGGGAAATTTTCTTTCGTTGGTACCCACGATCATGGGGAACCAGTTGTGACCGAATTCATGAGAGGTCACGCCGAAGAGTCCGCCTCTTTTTGCGCGCGAAGAACAGAAAACGATGCCCGGGTATTCCATACCGCCCACAATGCCCGCCACGTTGGTGGCAACGGGATAGGTATAGGGATAGAGGTAGCGGGAATAGAATTCAATGGCGCCTTTCACATATTCGGTGGAACGGCTCCAGGCGCTGTCGCCGGCGGATTCCACGGGATAGGCCGACATGGCCAGGGCCTTTTTACCCTGGGGCAGGTTCATGCGTGCGGCATCCCACACAAAAGCTTTGGAAGAAGCCCAGGCAACATCGCGTGTATTGGTGCATTTGAATTTCCAGGTGAGGGTGGATTTACCGGAAGGGCGGCTAGCCGTGCTCGTTACTTCTTCGGCGGTGCGCAGCATTACGGTTTTATCGCTGGCAGATGCCGCTTTGTATCTTTTGAGTTGTTCTGCCGTGAGTACTTCCTGCGGGTTCAGCAGTTCGCCGGAGCCCACTACGATGTGGCTGGCGGGAACGGTAACGGCGTATTCGACATCACCGTATTCGAGGTAGAACTCACCCTGTCCCAGGTAAGGAAGGGTATTCCATCCCTGCACGTTGTCGTACACGCAGAGGCGCGGGAACCATTGCGCCACTTCGTAGATCCAACCGTTTTTGGTATTGAGCCGGCCGCAGCGGTCGGTGCCGTACTCGGGAACCACAAAGCTGAAATCCACGCTGAAGCTGGTTTTACCGCCTTTGGCCTTCAATGTAGTAGGCAGGTTCACTTTCATGCGTGAATCGGTAATACTGTGGGTAAGCGCTTTTCCGCCGGGCAATTGTTTTACCTCGCCGATGGTGTAGCCGCCGTCGAAATCTTCGCGGTTGGCCCAGCGGCCGCCGGAGATGGCGGTTACGGCCACGCCGCGGGAACTGTTGTTGTAAATGTTCTGGTCGAGCTGCAGCCAGAGAAAGCTGAGGGGCTGCGGGCTGTTATTGGTGTAGGTGATGTTTACCTTCCCGGTGATGCGGTGGCTGTTTTCGTCCATGCTTACCTGGATCTTGTAATCGGCCCGGTTCTGCCAGTATTCCGGACCGGGGGTGCCATCGGCGGCGCGGAAATTATCGCCGTTCTGGGGATAGAAAACGGGGGCGAAGGCTTCGTGGGGATCGAAGCGGCTGCTGTCTTTGGACTGCGCCGATCCTGCGAATGCCAGCACGAGGAAAAAGAATAATACACTGCTGAAACGCTTCATGTGTGAGAATTTTTGAATGGTTGCTGTAGAAAACAAATATAAGGGAGATGCCGGGCTTACGGGAGGCCTATCGGGATGGAGAGGGAGTGGGTTCGGGATGCCTGGTCTATTCCTGCGTTTATCTTACGTTCATCTTCCGTAGTTTTTCCGTGATTTCTCCGTATATCATCCGTATTTTACGGAAGATATACGGAGATTATACCATATATGAATGGACAATTATCGGAGAATATACGGATGATACAAGGTATCACTAAGCGGGCAGTGGCGCCGGAGCTGCCCGGAGAACCAGCGGCTCCCATGTCATTTGTTCGTATTTTAAACCCATGAATCCACGCAAAATCTGCTGCTTTCTTTTATTGGCTCTTATCCTGCTGGTGTTGGCGCCGCAGGCGGGCGCCCAGCAACCCTATGCCTTCTCGTCCGGGCTGGTGGCCTTTTTTCCCGCCCACTACGGCAGGGAGGCCATTTATACCGACGTCCTGGCGTTTCGCCTCCATAACGGCGAACTGCAAACGCCCGTGGCAGGCGATACGGCGGGGCTCAATGAAAAAGGCCAGCCCATTGTGTGGATGAAGGTGGAAGCCGACAGCACCGGCCGCCTGCGACTGCCGCGCACCCGCAGCGGCGGTGCACCCGCGGGTCCGGGTGTACGGGCAGGAGCCATGCGCGGCGGCCTCGGCGCTGGCGGCGGTTATACCTACCTGTGGTATGAAAGTCCCAAAGCGCAAACTGCCCAGCTCGACATCAAAGGCAACAGCGCCGTGTACGTCAATGGCGTGCTGCACGCCGGCGATCCTTACAGCATGGGCTTCCTGCACCTGCCCGTGCCACTGAAAAAAGGACGGAACGAATTTTACGTGAGAGGCGCGGCGGTCACTGCCAGTCTTTCCTTTCCAGCCACACCGGTGCGCATCAGCACCGACGATCCCACCCTGCCTTTTGTGATCGCCGGTGAAGGCGGCGAGCAGCAGGGCGCCGTGGTTGTCATTAATAGTAGTAATAAAACAGTGCGGGGGCTCAGCCTCCTGGCAATGCTGGAAGGGCAAAGCATCACTTCGCCCCTTCCCGATATACCGGCGATGAGCAACCGAAAAGTTGCTTTTCGCTTCGATGGAAAGAATATTGGCAGCAAGGGAAAATTTCCCTGCACACTGCAATTGCTGGGCGGTAAAAAAACACTGCACCGCGATACGGTATGGATAGAATCCGCGCTGAGCGGCGAATCCTACAACAGCAGTTTTGTGTCAGATATCGACGGCAGCCTGCAATATTATTCGGTGCATCCCGCGAGTGGCGGCCCCAAAGCGGGACAGGCACTCTTCTTTTCTGTGCACGGCGCGGGCGTGGAAGCCATCAACCAGGCACGCGCGTACAAGGCCAAGGACTGGGGCACGCTGGTAGCGCCCACCAACCGGCGCCCGCGCGGCTTTAACTGGGAAGACTGGGGGCGCCTCGATGCGCTGGAAGTGTTGAACATTGTGCGGAACCGCTTCCAGCCCGATCCTGCGCGCAATTATCTCACCGGTCATTCCATGGGCGGTCACGGCACCTGGTTCCTCGGCGCCACCTATCCCGGTGAATGGGCCGCCATTGCGCCCTGCGCCGGATACCCGACGCTGAAGGGCTACGGCAGCGCAGATGGGCTGGTACCCGACAGCTCTGGTGATCCGCTCGAAAAAATTCTGCTGCGCGCCGGCAACCAGAGCGATGTGATCCAACTGGCGGAAAATTATAAGCCCCTGGGCGTGTATATTTTCCACGGTGACGCCGACCGCACGGTTTCGGTTAACTATGCCCGTCAGATGCGCCTTTTGCTCGGCGGGTTTCATACCGATATGAGCTATTACGAATATCCCGGCGGCAGCCACTGGTTCAGCGACGAAAGCGTGGACTGGAAGCCCCTCTTCGATTTCTTCCGCTGGCACAAACAACTGCCCGATACCGCCGTGCACACGATAGACTTCACCACTGCCAATCCCGGTATCAGCGCGCGGTACCGGTGGGCCAGCATCCTGCAGCAACAGGAGCCCTTGCAATACAGCCGCATCCAGTTGCAGAACAATGTGGCAGCAGGAACCATCAGCGGCAGCACGGCCAATACCTTATTGCTGCAACTCGATCTGGCGCAGTTCGGCAGCAGCCGGGTGGTCAACATCCGGCTCGACAGCACAGAGGCCATTTCCTACACCACCCAAAGCGCGGCCGATAGCGTGGTGCTGCGCCGTTCCGCGACGGGCTGGGCCATCAGCAGTTATCCCGCTGCGGCAGAAAAAAATCCCGCCCGCTACGGCACCTTCAAAGACGCTTTCCGCAACCGCATGGTGATGGTGTACGGCACTGCCGGTACCGCCGCCGAAACGGTCGCCAACCGCGAGAAAGCCATCTACGATGCAGAGAGCTGGTATTACCGTGGCAACGGCGCCATGGACATCATCACCGACAAAGAATACGATACGGTCGCTTACCGCAACCGTGGGGTGATCCTGGTGGGCAACCGGCAGAACAACGCGGCATGGAGCCAGTTGTTAAGCGACTGTCCCATCCAGGTGAACCGCGGCAGCATCAGCGTAGGAGGAAAAACATTCAGCGGCGACGACCTCGGTGCTTATTTCGTATGGCCGCTCGCGCATTCCGCTACGGCTTCCGTTGCGGTGATTGCGGGCAGCGGTTTAAAAGGCATGCAGGCGGCGTTTGCCAACCAGTATTTTGCCGGCGCCAGCGGCTTTCCCGATTACATGGTCTTTGGTATGGACATGATGGTGAAAGGCGCGGCCGGTGTGCGCGCCGCGGGATTCTTTGATAATGAGTGGAAGCAAGCCCCGGCGAATACCGCCGGGCGTTGAGAAAGTATTTAAGAAGATGTGTTGTTCCAATAAATAGCCCGGCAACCGAAGGTTCCGTGCAACAAAACTTCATCGGAGGCGCTGCGCACCCGACGAAGTTTTGTTGTTAGCTGCCGCTTTTCTTCTTTGGCATGTAGTCAACACCTAATTCTTTCGCACCTTCTTGAATAGTTGAAAGTCCGACTTTCAATCTTCTTTGATTAACATTTTCTTCGTCTTCAATTGGCGCTAATTCATACTTATCCGTCATGCAGCCAGTTTTAGGATCTTTGACAGGAACTGCCTGCGTTCCATAAATTTGTCTTTGCCCTTTATCAACCCTGACCCGGTCAACCATTAATGCTACAAGAGATGGCTTTATTTGATTCTGGTCTGCTGCAGCCTGAAATAGTGGCAGATATTTTTCCTGGTTTTGCAATGCCGCATGTTGAATAATCATAAATGTCGCAATGCCTGCTGAATCATCAAATAAAGGCTTATGAGGAAACCCCATTGAATCTAAGACTTTTGTCACCCTTATAAGATTGATAGAATCAAGTGCGTTTTGCATTTTCCACAACTCCATTGTCATAGTGCTTGTCAGTGGAAGATTGGACAATTGTTCTCTGTATTGTTGGTCTAATCTGTAAATGTTATGCAGCTCATTATTTAAAGCTGGTACGTTACTTTTTGTCTGCTTAGTGTTGCAAGAAATCAGTACAGAAAATATTATTATATAAATTGGACATTGCACATTAAGATTTGTCAAATAAAGTGGCAGCTAACGGTATACGTATTGGCGATGGTGGGGCATTCATTGAACGTCCAGCCCGGAACAGCTGCTGATTGAAAAACTGATGATGAAGATAACAACAAAAGCTGAAAGAATTCCGTCGGCTGGGTATGGACTGATAGCGATATGAGGCTGAGAATATATTCGTCTGCCAGCATAGCAGCAAACTCACTGTTGTATGTTCGCCCTTCGTCTTGGTGATTTGAATTGAAAGTATATGTCCACCGAAGTAGGGGGTGTCCCGGAAGCGTTAGAACAAGGCAAGCTCTCTTGCAAAGTTGACTTTTGTGTGTTGGCTTAGTATGGCTTGCAAATATGCCTGACTTGGTGCGCCGGATTCTGATGATTTTAAGTATCTTTGAAATCTCACTCAGAAAAATGATTACAAAAGAGCAAATTAAAAATACTGGTGCAACGTTCACCCCTGCGATGCTTGCTGATTTTTTGGCATGCAAAATTTCTGTTTATGTGAATAAAGGTAAACAGAAGGTACTTGACCCAGCCTGTGGAGAAGGAGAATTGTTATTATCCATTGGTCAAAGATTGTCAGAGTTAAAAACTGATTTTGAAATAGTCGGGTATGATTCTAATTCCCAATATTTAAAACTCGCAAATGAAAGAATGATTTCATTTGGTTTGAAAAATATAAATTTAGTTAAAGATGATTTTCTTCAGTCAATTGACCTGACGCAAGAGCAACTTCTATTTAATTTTAATTCCACATTACAATCCTCAATAAATAATTCATTTGATATTGTCATTGCTAATCCACCATATGTACGAACCCAAATACTCGGAACAGAACAAGCACAGGAACTTGCTCGGAAATTTAACTTAAAAGGAAGAGTTGATTTATACTATCCTTTCTTAATTGCGATGACAGAAAGCTTGAAAGAAGGAGGAATACTGGGTGTAATTACTTCTAATAGGTATTTGTCAACAAAAGGTGGTGAAAGCATTAGAAAATTCTTGTCCGAGAACTATGAAATTTTGGAGTTGATTGATTTAGGAGATACCAAATTATTTGATGCCGCAGTTTTGCCTGCTATATTCCTCGGAAGAAAACGTAAACCAAGAAATCCCTCGCCGGCAAATTTCATTAAAGTGTATGAGGAGTTAAATGGGTATAACGGAGAATTAATTCCTGTAGAATCTATTTACGAAGTACTTAATAGTAAACAATCGGGCTACTTTACAGCGAAAGGCAAGCGGTATAAAAAGTCATCAGGTACTTTAAAATATAAGATTGGTTCCGGTGCTTGTTGGGAAATGTTGTCTAATAATGAATCAGATTGGGTTTCAAAAATAGATTCTGCTGCAAAAAATCGTGTACAGGATTTCTTTAAAGTAAAAGTTGGCATCAAATCAACTGCGGATAAAGTATTCATTAGTGATAAGTGGGAAGAATTCGAAGCTGATAAGCCGGAAGATGAGCTGTTGAAGGATTTAATCTCACAAGAAAACGTAGAGCCGTGGAATGCTACCGATAACTTTAAATTGAAAGTTTTATATCCGCATATTTCACTTGACGGAGAAAAGAAAACTATTGATATTGAAAAATACCCAAAGGCTAAAAAATATTTTTTACAGCACGAGGAAAAATTACGGTCAAGAGAATATTTGATTGAAGCAGGAAGGCAATGGTTTGAATTGTGGGTTCCTCACCGACCTGACCAATGGCAATATCCAAAACTTATTTTTCCTGATATTAGCTTAATCCCTCGCTTTTATTTCGATAATGGGGGAAAAATAGTAAATGGTAATTGTTATTGGATAGTAGCAACAAAAAAAGAAGATGTCGAAAAACTACTTTTAATTCAAGGAGTTGCCAACTCAAAATTAATGACCAAATATCACGACTTAGTATTCAATAATAAATTGTACTCAGGCAGAAGAAGATATTTTACCCAATATGTCGAAAGGTATCCATTGCCCGATTTTAATTCTTTACAGGCTAAAGAAATTATTTCAACCGTAAAAGAATTAAACAAGTCAACCAATAAAGAGCAAATTTCGAAGTTAGAGATTCAGTTGGAAATATTCGTTGCCAAAGCCTTTGGTGTTGAGCCAGTTTTTAATCTGGATTGAAAACCGACTTGCCGTAATAAGTTTCAAAAAAGCCCATCGGAATAGCTCTCTGGCACTTGTAACTTTCTGCACTTATATATGAAAATAGTTCTCCCAATTTTTCACCAGGTGAAAGTATAATGCCTTCAATTATTTCTGTATGAGGATTGGTTAATGCTATCAAATATCTTACGTCAAACGTTGTTAATCCCGACTCATTTACTACAACTTCTTCTTTTTCTGGTGAAAATTTACCTAAATCAACTGTTGGGCTATCTTGTACTTTTACTTCTAACAATTGATTCCTTATATCAGGAAAGGCACCATATAACAAGTCGTTTTCTTGTATTACATAACCAAGTAATTCAAGAACTTTCTTTTCCAACGCCTGACCTCTGTTTTTGGTTGCCGCAGCATTCAATTTAAATCCTATTAATTTTTCAGCGACCATTTTTTTAAGTAACGCAATGGAAAATAGGTGTTGAATATCCGGCTCTTCAACCATGCCTGATTTTAGTGGTTCATAGTTGTGTCGAATGTAGTAAGATAGTTTTTTAGAATCTTTAAAGGTTAGGATTTTATCTTCACTTTCGTATATATCCTTTCGCACCTTTCTTGAAATTAATAATTGATTTTTGATAGTTGGTTTTCCAAATTTTCCAAACCTCTGTTCAATATATTCAGGAGTAAGAATAATTATGGAAGCAATAACATTTTTGTCAGTATCAATTCTGACAAGAACAAATCGCACATCTGTACATTTAATACTTTCACCAGATTCGTATTTGATTAGTAAGGTTTCTGCTGCCGGAACCCTGTTCCAAACTTGCAAATTATAAGATGTTCCGCTCGTTACAATATATGTATCTATACATTCTCTAGTAATTTTAGGAACTCCTTTACCTTTTGGCGGAACTATTTCATATTGTCCTTCCTCCGCAAGAGTTGGCAATCGATGCTTTTCTAACGTCGAGGCGATTAGCTTTCGAAGATTTGAACCGTCCGTTCTGGTTTTTCCAGTTAACTTAAATGGTATACCAATCAATTCAGAGAATAGCTTTGCTAATGTTTCGGGGGACGTTAATTGTTTTGGTGATTCTGGCGGAATCTTAAAATGTTTGTTCATCATATACAAGTAATTCAGAAATCGCTTTATCACATTAATTATTTAATAGGTCAGCCGGTTTATATTTTAGTGCTTTAGCAATTTTTCGAAGATTTATTACAGAAATATTTCTTTCGCCTCTTTCAACTGAGCCTATATAAGTTCTGTCAAGCTCACTTTCAAAAGCTAATTTTTCCTGTGATAAATCGGCTTCGCTGCGAAGCTCTCTAATACGATTTCCGATTTGTACTAAGAAGGCTTTTTCGTCTCTTGTATATGTTGTACCCATTTAAATGAATTAGAAAGCAAAGTTGAACTATAGATGTAAATAAGTCTACGGACTATAAGTACCAATAATGATACCCTTGCTGGTAGGAGTTATGAAGTCGAAGTGTGAGATTCAGATGATTGAAGTTCTGTCAACTCGGGGTGGGTGGGTTGAGTGGCGGCATTTTTAGCTCTTTCAAGGTTGGCTTTGTGTCAGGGTTTTGTGTGCCTTACAATGTGCTAAAAATTGCATGGGGCAACGTCGGCAAAGTAATGAGTAGTGTCAAACTGGAACGCTGTGTCCCAATAGAGTGACATACAACGGTTTACGTATTGGCGATGGTGGGGGATTTGAAAAACGTCAGCCCAACATTTGCACAAATGCCCAATAAAATTACAAATGTTGAGTTTACAACTGTCAGCCCCACTATTGCCAATACGATGTTAGCGGTTCGAGCTTTCATTATCCGTATATTTTTGTTTTCAAGTTAAAACTATATTCTGTCAAAATATTTTCAAGTTTTTGTCTGTTGTTGCTACTTTCAGGTGCCTTACTTTCAAGTTGTTTTGTGAAGTCGTTAATTGCTGTCAGTAGTTTTTGTTTGTCGCTTTGTAAAACTTCTTCCTTTTCTGTCTGTTGTTTTTTTCTTTCCAAACTGTCCTTTGCAATTTTCAAAACGTCATTGTCGTTGTCAAATTGAGTGAAAAGGTCGTCAATTAAAAGTTCAGGAATGATTTGCCTTGTTGCAAGGTCAGCAGATAAAAGTCCACGAATACAATAAAACGTTGTCTTATAAGTAAACTTCTTGCCTGTTTCCATTAAGTTGATATTTCCTTTTGCAAGCGAAATGTAATGATGAAATAATGCTTTAAAGTCAAAGTTCGTAATTATGTCTTGCTGAAAAGCTGTCCATTCGGGAAGTTCGTTGAAATAAACAATGTTCGCTCTAATCCACTCAAAAACTGTCGGATTACTTTTCACTAAAAGTCCAAACATTTTATCAATGTCGTAAGAAACAAAGTCAAAATCTCCATCCATAACTTCAATTATATCTCTGTTCTTTTTGAAGCCAAAATATTGTCGCTTTGATTGAAGATGAAAACCGCGAACGTCATAGTCGCTGTCAGGACTTGCAATGCCCCAAAGTCGGCTACCACTTTCAATATAGAAGAGTGGTTTTTCGTCAATGTCCTTAAATAAATTGTCTATCTGTTCTCTCATTCTGTCTGTTGATGTGTGGTCGTTGTAGCCTGACAGCTAACTGCTGCATTTGCGCAGCCTTATTGCTGCAATACGCCTAAAATAATATCATTTTTCGATTGTTACAACAATAGTAGCCATAGCCACAAATTGTACTGCCGGCGATATCCTGCCGGCAGGTAGGGCTGCAAAAGAGCCAAAGGAAAATGCCTGAAAAATGAGCATCCGGTTCCAACTTCAAATCCGGGAGCCAAAACTCCGGATTTGGGAGCGTTTCGCTTTCCATTTTCGAAACCCAACAGCACATAAACGGATTTTTGCACGGCCCGCAACTACCGATTATTCCATGATTTGAACAGATTATCCCGCATTTTGTACAGATTGTGAAAAAAGTTTGGATTTGATTTTTCATTAAGGTATCGTTGGTGCTGTTTCATTATCCAGTACCAAAAACAATATTTTATGAAAAACGATTTCACCCCGCACATCGGCAGGCAGGCTGCCGAAAAAATTGCCGGAAACAACATGCGTTTGCATCTGCGGAATAGAACGGCATCACTACATCCCGGCAACGGAAAAAACTGGCCGCCCAGGAAAGGCGCCTTCCAGGCTGCCCTGCCCGAGGTCCTCCCGGGGCCGTCAACAGGCCGTGAACAGTCCATGAACAGGCAGAAAACACTAAAGAAAACGTATAGCTTTCGGCAAGCGCGCGGCTCGCCGCACTATACAAACACTATAGCCGGAGTATCGAAACAGTATAGCGGGAGTATACAAAACACTATACAACGAGTATAGAAACACCATCGCCAACGACCGTCCGCGCCGCAAAAACGACCGCCTGCGCCGTGCAACCGTCCATCCGCGACAAACCCGAAACGTTTCCGGCTTTTTGTTGTAACCTTATCCCGCGGCACGGCGCCATGGACACCGATACAGCTCTTTGACATATTGGAAAAAAATTGCCTTATTGCGGCCACCCAATGCGGCCGCCCATGTGCAGTGAATATGCCATCTATGTGCAGCAAGCGGGCCGGAGTTCTGCAGGAAAAGTGCAGGCGGCGTGCAGGAAACCTGCCGGAGCAGTGCTGGACGAGTGCAAGACGAGTGCAGGAAATGTCTTGTCCTAAAATAGCATTCCCCGTGCCGTTCATTTTCAGATAAATGGCTTTGGTGCCATTCGACTCGGTGCCCAGTTCATAAGTATAATTCGTGGTAGCTGTGATTTCACCCGCATCCAGGTCGCGGTCACCGCGGGTTTGGCCGTCCCGGGTTTGCTTGATCAACTGGCGCCAAAGCATCTGACAATTTTTGACAATAGGTAAGCAACAAAGCCCTACCTCACCGCAAACTGAATCTTCACCCACTTCACTTCTTCCTTCTCAGCTTCATCAACGTCCTTCACCACCAAAAACACCTGGTGCTCCCGGCCATCGGTTACAGGTGTGAGTGAGATCAGCGGCGATTTTCCGGCGCCGTCCAGCACGGCCCTGCCCCATTCTTTACCATCGGGCGCATCGAGCCGCAGGGAGATTTCATATCCCTTCTCCAGCGTGCCGCTCCAACTGAATACCGGCGTGGCCGCAACAATGCCGCTGAGGTCGTAGCTGCCCAGCAACTTGTTCCCCGACGACAGAAAGGTCCAGTCCACCTGCACTACCGGGCTCGCCAGCACAGCCACAGCAGACGCAGAAAGTGGTTTCACATTCATTCCGCCGCGATCGGTATAACCCGCGTTCAGCACCAGCGCGGTGCCGGCAGCAATTTTATCTGTACGCGGCAACACCGACCCGTTCGCCGGCAGCGATTTCGGCGCCGCCGTTTTGGAACCCAGGCTTTGTATCCAGCCCACGATGAGGCGGGCATCTTCGGCCTTCAGCGTTGGATGCGCAGGCATGGCCACTTCGCCCCATACGCCGCTACCACCTTTGATGATCTTATCAGCGAGATAGCCGGTCGCATCTTTTTGCTTCTGGTACTTGGCCGCCACCGCGGCATAGGAAGGGCCAATGGATTTTTCGTCCTGCTTGTGACAGCTCTTGCAATCGAGACTCGCCACCAGGCCTTTTCCCATCATCAGCCCGTTCACCTGCTGGTGGCCCAGCGAAGCACCGGCCTTATCGAGCCCCTGCTGGTAGTCGGCTGCAATGAACAGTCCTTCAGCCGGTTTGCTCAGATCCAGCAGCGGCTCTTCGGCATCCGAAACCGATACCGAATAGGCAACCGGCACCCCGGGGAAATAAAAACTTTTGTTGCCACTAACGGCAATGCTCACCTGTGGCATGGAATTGCCTGCCACCACCGTGGCGCCTTCCGCACCGGCCGACTGCCCCGCAGCATCTTCCACCTTCACCCTCACCTGGTATTCGCCGCCGGATTTATATACATGCTTTACAGTTGCTTCCTTTGTTGTAAGCTGGGTGCCATCGCCCATATCCCAATGGCAGCTGAGCGGATCGCCCTCGGGATCTTTGGCGGTAACAGTTGCCGTAACCGCCAGCGGAAGCGGTCCGGAGCTGCGGTCCACCTGCAGGTCGCTTACCCGCGGCGCGCGATTGCCACCGTTGTAATCGATGCGCGATAAACCCGCATCGTCATTCTTGGTAAACCAGCCCGTGCCGTATTCCAGCAGGTAGAGCCGGCCATCGGGACCAACCTCCATATCGATCACACCATTCAGTTTGGTGTGCTCCATAAAGGGCGCCATCTTATAGAAATCGCCGTTTGGCTTCATCGTAACCACTTTGATCCAGTTGCGGATCCAGTCGTAAATGATCAGCTTGCTGTTGAAATAGTCGGGCAAACGGGTTTCCGCAGGAAACAGTTCGGTATAGTACACTGGTCCGGCCATGGCGTTGCGGCCACCTGTTTTCACGGAAGGAAAATCGGGCGACGGTCCATATGGATACCAGATGAACGCCGGCTGCGCCGGAGGCAGGTCCTTGATACCGGTATTGTTGCGCGAGGCATTGATCACTTTGGCCGGGTTAAAGGCGGGGCCAGGAGTGCCTGTTTCGTAGTCGTACTGGTGATAGGCGTAGTTATTCCCTACGAAATAGGGCCATCCGAAATTGCCGGCGGCACGGGCCTGGTTCACTTCATCATAACCGCGCGGGCCGCGGGTGGGCAGGCTGTCGGTACCCGCATCAGGACCTACTTCACCCCAGTAGAGATAACCGTTCTTCTTATCCACCGAAATGCGGTAAGGATTGCGGTTCCCCTGCACGTAGATCTCCGGCCGCGTGCCGGGCCTGTTTTTCGGGTATAGGTTGCCGTCAGGAATGGAATAAGTGGCATTGCTGTTCACCCGGATGCGCAGGATCTTACCACGCAGATCGTTTGCGTTGCCCGAGCTGCGGCGCGCATCGTATTGCTCGTGACCAGGACGGTCGTCGAGCGGCGCGTAGCCATGGTTCACATAGGCCTGGCGCGGCTCGTCAAACGGTGTGCTGTTGTCGCCGGTGGACAGGTATAGCAGCCCGTTTTTGTCGAAGGCAATGGATCCGCCGGTATGACAACAGATATTACGCTGGCTGTAGAATTCCAGCACCGTGCGCTCCGTGGCCATATCAAGACTGTCACCCACCATCGTAAAACGCGAGAGGCGGTTCACGGAAGTATCGGCCGGACTGTAAAAAATATATACAAAATGGTTCTTCGCGAAATCGGGATCGGCCTGTATGCCAAGTACCCCCTCTTCAGCATTCACACCCGGTGCAGTACTCTGGTAGTAGGCTTCGAGGAAGCCGGCCTGGCGGGCAATACTGTCGCCGTTCTTCACCAGCATGATCTCTCCCCGGCGCTGTGCCACCAGCACATCGAGGTTGGGCAGGATGGTCATTTCCGTGGGCTCATAGAATTGCCCGCGTATCAGCGAAGTTTTGGTGAAACGATCTTCGTCCGGCAGCAGCAGCGTATGTGCCTTACCGTAATCAAGAGGTTTATCCTCACCTATGGCATATTCAATACCACCCAGCAGGTGTTTGAGGAAAACAGGATCGGCATAAGACTCGTCGGTATGTCCCAGGTTGGTGTAGAAGGCGCGGCCACCGTCGAATTCATGGTACCAGGAAAGGGGGTGATTGGGACCGTTTTTGCCACCCCGGTACGTATTTTCATCCACCGTCAGCAATACTTTGGTGGCTTTGTTCAGCTTTTTGAAGCTGTAGTATTCATCGGTATGCTTCCAGGGCGAAGGCATTCCCTTTGTAGCAGGATGGCTGTTGTCCTTCACCGTTAGTATGGCTTCCTGCACATTGGGAAAGGTATCGTTGATGCCGGGATGGTCGAGGAAATAACCGCCGGCCAGGTCGCCGTACCAGCCCCATTCGTATTCGGTATCGGCGGCTGCATGCACGCCCACATACCCGCCGCCGGCCTGGATATACCTTTCAAAAGCATTTTCCTGGTACTGGTCCAGCACATCACCGGTGGTGTTTAAAAACACAACGGCTGCATAATTTTTTAAGCTGTCTTCTGTAAAATATGCGGCGTCGGAAGTGGTGTCGACGGCGAAACCATTTTCAGCACCCAGCTTCCAGACCGCTTTTTGTCCGGCGTCAATGGAACTGTGGTGCCAGCCCATGGTTTTGCTGAACACCAGCACACGGGACAGGGAAGATCGGCTGTTACAGGCATAAAAAGCTGTAAGTGCAATGGCAAGAAAACCGTAAAAACTAAGTCGCATGTAGTTATAAAGGGTTAGGTAAAATTAATTCCCGTGCTGCCGTCCTTTTCGTCTTTCAGGAGAATGCCCAGTTCCTGCAATTGGTTGCGGATCTTGTCACTGGTCACGAAATCCTTTTTGCTCTTCGCTTCTTTCCGGATATCAACCAACAGTTGCAGTACGCCATCGAGGCGGCCGTTGTCGGAGGCCGATGCCTGCTCACTTTGCAGTCCGAAAATATCTTCCAGGTATACTTTGAATTTTTCCTGCAGCAGCGCAATCGTGGCGCCGCTGACGGCGTCGGCCGCATAGTGTTTGTCGCGCAGGCTGTTGATCACCGGCACCAGTTCAAACATATTGGCCAGCACTTTGGCCGTATTGAAATCGTCGTTGATATGGTCGTCCATTTCAAGCGCCAGCGCGCGCACTTTTTCGTCCAGCGCCGCATCGGAAGCCTGTGCGGCAGTAGCCGGCAGCTTCTGCAATACTTCATACGCCTCCCACAAACGGCGCATGCCTTTCTGGGCTGCCTGCAGGGCCTCGTTGCCGAAGTCGAGCGTGCTGCGGTAGTGGGTCTGCAGAATGAAAAAGCGAACGGTCATGGGATGATAGGCCTGTTCCAGCAACGGGTGATCACCCGAAAACAGTTCGGTGAGCTTGATGACATTATTGTAGCTCTTCCCCATTTTGCGGCCGTTGATGGTGATCATGTTATTGTGCAGCCAGTAACGGGCCGGTATTTCATGGTTGCAGATATTGCTTTGTGCAATTTCGCTTTCGTGGTGGGGGAATTGCAGGTCCATGCCGCCACCGTGTATGTCGAATTGTTTGCCCAGGTATTTGGTGGCCATGGCAGAGCATTCGATGTGCCAGCCGGGAAAACCTTCGCCCCAGGGCGATTGCCAGCGCATGATGTGTTCGGGCGGGGCCAGTTTCCACAACGCAAAATCCTGCTTGTTGCGTTTCTCATCCTGGCCGTCGAGTTCACGCGTGGTCTCCAGCAGTTCATCCATGATGCGGCCGCTCAGTTTGCCATAAGGATAGTGTTCGGCATATTTTACCACATCGAAATACACCGAGCCGTTCACTTCATAGGCATAGCCAGCTTCCATGATCTGTTTGATCATTTCTATCTGCTCTACAATATGACCGGTGGCAGTGGGTTCAATACTTGGATCAAGAATATTGAAACGATGCATGGCCCAATGGAAGAGATTAGTGTATTTGGTCACCAGTTCCATGGGCTCCAGTTTTTCGATCTGCGCTTTGGTGCTGATCTTGTCTTCCGCTTCGCGGCCTTCTTCTTCAAAATGTCCCGCATCGGTGATGTTGCGCACATAACGCACTTTGTACCCAAGGTGCCGGAGGTAGCGGAACACCACATCAAACGTAATATAGGGACGCGCATGGCCGAGGTGGCTCTCGCCGCTGACCGTTGGTCCGCACACATACATGCCTACATGTCCCGGTACCAGGGACTCAAAAACTTCCTTTTGCCGCGTGTAGCTGTTGAATACTTTCAGTTCTGACATATTGCCTGCAAAAATATACGTAAAGCTTATACAATCTACTGTTTCCCGGTGGGTAGCTCCAGATCGGCGATAACCGGGTAATGATCGCTGAGTTTTGGATGCGGGTTCAGCACCTGCCTGCACCGGAAAGCAGGGTCGGCGAAAATATAGTCTATCCGCAGGGTAGGACTAATGAAGCTGAAGGTACGCCCGATGCCGAAACCTTTTTCGGTCCACACATCGTTGCGCCTGCCTTTTATCTTATTGTACACATAGCTGTTGGGCACATCGTTGAAGTCGCCGCAAACGATCACGGGATAAGGGCTGCCGTCCAGCGCCCTCCGGATCTTATCGGCCTGCTGCTGCCTGAACTGGTAAGCCTGTTTGAATTTTTTGAAGATACTTTTCGATTTTACGAGGCTGCCGTCGGCCCCGCGTTTGATCTCTTCCACCGTCTGGAATTCAGAACGCGTGAACAGCAGGCTCTGCAGGTGGGTGGTGAGTATGCGGATCATCTGCCCGTTCACTTTGATATCGGCGGTCACATAACTCTCGTCGGCCTTGAGTTCGCGCGGGCCGCCGAATTTGCGCCTGACCGTATTGGTGATGGGCAGGCGCGAAAAAATGGCGATCCCATGCTCGTAGGTGCTGTCGGGCCGCCGGTGGTCCATGGCATAAGAATAAAAAGGATAACCGAGGGTATCGCGGAAATAGCGGATGTTCGGATCGAGCAGTTTGGGCTCGTGCGATTCCAGGAATTCCTGCATGCAAATGATATCGGGGTTGAGCTTTTCGATGTAATCCAGCATTTCCTTGCGTTTGGATTTCCCCGAACGTGGCCGGTGGTTCATTTCGTCGAAACGTTCCACGTTCCACTGCATGATGCGCAGGGTGCCCCTGGGTTTATCAGTGGAATGGCTCGAAAGGGGATGGAGGGCATAAAAGGCCTTAATAGGTCCATAACCTGCCAGCAGCGCAAAAAAGGGCAGGAAGAACCAGCGCGACCGCACCACGGTCCAGAACGCCAGCAGGCCCAGGAGTGCAAAAAAAAGAAAAGCGAAACCCACACCCAGGATACCCACCCACCAGAAGCGCCCGGGCTCCAGCCACCAGGCCGAACAGGCCAGCAGGAAGAGCACGGTCACCACAACAGTGATCACGATAAAAATTCGCTTGGTGAAAACGCGCAGGATGGAGGGCATGGGTGAATTTACAAATCATCTTCATTAGCGGCCCGGCGCAGGATGTCTTTTTCTTCATCCGTTAACAGATGGTAGCCCTCCTGGTTGATCTTATCGAGTATTTGGTCGATGCGTTGCTGGGTCACATGCGGATATTTCTTAAAGGGCGTTTTACCGCTCACTTTGTAAAAAAAACTGTCTTTGGAAGATTTTTTGCGGGCGGGCCGTTCGGGGTTGAAAAGGTTGTCGAACCAGTCGAAAAACTGGTTGATCCAGGCACTCCAGTCCCGGCCGCGGCGCATCTGGTAAATAAATACGAACCCAACGGCCGCTCCCGCCAGGTGGGCGAGGTACACCGCTGCCGATCCGTTCTGGATACCCGCAAAGTCGACCACCACAAAAATGGCGGAGATGATCCAGAGCGGAATGCCGCCATTGATCATGGGAAAGATGCGGTAATCCGGCGCCACCGTGGTGGTTGCCACGGCCACCGCCATAACGCCGGCGTTGGACCCATAGAACCAGCCGCTTTCAATACCCCCCTGCAGGGAGGGAAGAATATAATGTGCGGCCATATATGCAATACAACCGGCCCAGCCGCCGTATAAAAAAATAGGCACCAGCTTGCGATTGCCCGTAAGGTCCTGCAGGATATAACCGAACATCCAGAGCCAGAGCAAATTGGCCACGAGGTGCATCACCTCGCGGTGGATGAACATGGATGTGAAAAAAGTCCAGGGACGGGTAAGAAGCTTTTCCAGGCTGGCGGGGAAAGCAAACCAGTTCCATACATTGGGATCGTAGGCCGCCAGGTTGTAATCGCTGAGCTGGTAAATTACGTATATGAATTTGAACAATACGAAGGCCACGGCAATCACCACCACCAGGTTGACCAGGGCATTGCCGTCCGAACCCAACAGGATCTTCTTCTTACTTTTTTCTTCGGGCAGGTTCATCTTCGTCACTTAGTAAAACGTTTTGCGGTTGTTTTTGTTCCAGAAGATCACCAGCAAAAGTCCGCAAAGGGCGCCGCCCAGGTGGGCCCAGTGGGCCACGTTATCGCCGGCGGAGGGACTGACCGCACCAAAAAGGTCCAGCGCCATCAGCGCAGGGATCACATATTTCACCTTCACCGGGATGGGAATGAACATGATGAAAACCGACACATTGGGAAAAAGATAGGCAAAGGCGGCCATGACCCCCATGATGGCGCCGGAAGCGCCAACGGCCATTCCATTGCTCAGCAGGAGCTGTGCGCCGCCGGCAACGATACCGCAGATCATGTAAAAGTTAAAGAAGCGCTTCGATCCCCATACACTTTCGAGCTGCGGCCCGAACATGTAAAGGGTGAACATATTAAAGAAAAGATGGAAGAAACTCCGGTTGTCGTGCAGGAACATATAGGAAATAAGCTGCCAGGGGCGAAAGCCTTCCCCCACCGGGAAAAGGGCCAGCCATTGCTCGAGTGGATTTTCTATTTTCCAGAAATACAATTGCGCCAACCAGATCAGCACGTTGGCAATGAGCAGGTTCTTTACAACAGGGGTTAATGGTCTCATGCTTCTTTATTCCTTAGTTTAAGCTGTACAACATTTTCAATATGGTGCGTGTGCGGAAACATATCCACCGGCCGCACCCGGGTTACATCATAAGCCGCCGAAAGGGCCTGGAGATCGCGCGCCTGCGTAGCCGGGTTGCAGCTCACATACACTACCACCGGGGCTTTCATGTCCAGTATTTTCTGCACCAGTTTTTCGTGCATGCCTGCGCGTGGAGGATCGGTAATGATCACATCGGGCCGCCCGTGCGCCGTAAAAAAAGCATCGTCGCACACGTCGATCACATCGCCGGCAAAAAACTTTGCGTGGTGCACGCCATTGATCGCTGCGTTCTCTTTTGCATCTTCAATGGCCTCCGCCACCACTTCCACTCCAATCACGGCCGCCGCGCCACGGCTGACGAAGATACCGATGCTGCCCGTACCGCAATACAGGTCATAAACAGTTTCTTTACCGGTAAGTTCGGCATAGTCCCTTGCAAGCCGGTATAATTTTTCGCCCTGCCGCGTATTGGTCTGGAAAAAAGACTTCGGTCCTATCTTAAAACGAAAATCTTCCAGTTGCTCCATCGCATAGCCCTTACCGTAATAAGGAATGGGCTCCTGGTCGTTCAGGCTGTCGTTCCACTTGGTATTGATGGTGTAGAGCAGGGTGGTGATGGCCGGCACTTTCTGCAGCAGGTGGTCGAGCAGGGCCGTCCGGGCTTTTTTGTCTTCCTTCCCGAAAACCACATTCACCATTACTTCGCCCGTGGTGAGCACGCGCACCACCACATTGCGCAGGAAGCCCTGGTGCTCGCGGATATCATAAAAGCTGAGCCCGGCCGCTTCGGCATAGTCGCGGATGGTGTTGCGGATGATGTTCGAAGGCTCGTGCATGAGGTGGCAGTTATGGATGTCGATGGCCTTGTCGAATATGCGCGGCACGTGGAAGCCGATGGCGTTTTCCTGCTTGATCTCACCGCCCTCCCTTACCTCGCTGGCCAGCAGGTAGCGCCGGTTGCTGCAGGTGAATTCCAGCTTGTTGCGGTAATAGCGGGTTTCGCTGCAACCCAGAATGGGCTCCAGGGCGGGCAGCTCAATTTTCCCGATCCGGCGCAGGTTCTGTTCCACCTCCTGCTGTTTGTACCGGAGCTGTTTTTCATACGGAAGCATCTGCCATTTGCAGCCCCCGCAAAGACCAAAATGTTCACAGAAAGGCGATACGCGGTCGGGCGAGAAATCGTGGATCCGGCTCACCCGGCCTTCCGCCCAGTCCTTTTTATTTTTCGTCAGCCGGACATCCACCAGGTCACCCGGCACGGCGCCTTCTATAAAGATCACTTTGCCATCTACCCGAGCCAGCGCTTTTCCTTCTGCCGCATAATCCTCCACCCGCACTTTTTCCAGCGTAATATTCTTTTTGCGCATGGGGCAAAAGTCGTGAAATTAGCGGCTCAAACAATAGGATGAAAAACCGGTTCCTTCTTCTCTCTGCCCTGCTTTGCGGATCGGGCCTTTTTGCGCAGACCGCCCCCGCTGGTTACCAGCTCCGGGTCGCCGTCAACGGCTACAACAACCAGTACCTGTACCTGGGGTATCACTACGGAAAGATCAGGGCCCTGGCCGATTCCACGCCCGTCAAAAACGGGGTGGCCCTTTTTAAGGGCGCCAAAGCCCTGCCCGGCGGCATTTATTTCCTGGTATCGCCCAAAAAAGAGATCCTCTGCGAGCTGCTGCTCGACAAGGCCCAGCAGTTCAGCATCCAGATCGATACGGCCCGTCCCGAAGCGCCCGTTTTTAAGGGATCTCCAGACAATACCGATTTCATGGCCTATACGCAGTTCATCCAGGAAAAGGGAAGGTCCATCAACCGCGCCCAGGAGGTGCTCAAAAGCGGCGATGCCAGTCCGGCCGACTCGGTGCGACTCCAGCAGGAAATGCGCAGCGCCAACGAATCCATCCTGGCCTACCGCAAAACCTATATACGCCAGCACCCGCAAACCATGCTGGCCACTTTGTTCAACGCCCTTACCGAACCCGCCATCCCGGCGGCTTCGGATCACCCCAAAGGCGTGTACGACTCCAGTTTTGCCTATCGCTTCTTCAAGGACCATTACTGGGATAATATCCGCTTCACCGACGAGCGCTTGCTCCGAACGCCTTTTTTCGAGCAGCGCCTGGACCGTTATTTTAACGACCTGGTATCGCCCGAAGCCGATTCCATCAAAAAAGAAGTGGACAATATGCTGGGCCGGTCGAAGGGCAATTTCGAGATGTACAAATACCTGCTGACCCATTTTGTGCAGCGATACATTAATCCCACCTACATGGGGCAGGATGCGGTTTTTGTGCATCTTTTCGAAAAATACATCAACGGCCACCCCGAAGTGAACTGGTTCACCGAAAAGTACACGAAATACATGACCGACCGGGCTTACAGCCTGATGGCCAACCTCATCGGCAACCCGGCCTGGGACATGAGCATGACCGATACCAGCGGAAAACTCACTACCCTTTACGAAGTGGCGGCGCCCTTTACCGTGGTCTGTTTTTGGGACCCCACCTGCAGCCACTGCAAGGAAATGGTGCCCCACCTCGACTCGCTCTTCCGGCACAAATGGAAACAGCAGGGCATCCAGCTTTTTGGGGTCATGACCGATGGCGGCAAAGAAGCCTGGCTGAAGTATATCCGCGAAAACAATCTGAAGGACTGGATCCACGTTTATCAAACCGAAGAACAGCGTGATGCGGAAAGAAATTCGGGCCGCCCGGGTTTCCGGCAGTTGTACGACATCAGCCAGACGCCCGTGCTCTACCTGCTTGACGACCAGAAAAGGATCATCGCCAAAAAACTGACCTATGCGCAGCTCGACGACCTGATCACGCTGAAACAGAAAAACGCCAATACCCCGAAATGACGCGCCTGAACCGTTTTCTTTTTGCCTGCTGCCTGCTGCTGACGCAGCACCTGCAAGCGCAGACCCTTTTCAGCTATGGCAATAAAACCGTCACCAGGCAGGAGTTCCTGGACGCTTTCGCAAAGAACAATACGGTATCGCCGGTAACGGAAAAAGCGTATGTCGACTACCTGGAACTGTACCTGCGCTACAAACTCAAGGTGCAGGCTGCCCGCGACCTGCGTCTCGACACCCTGAAAGAACAGCAGCAGGAAATGGCCGATTTCCGGCAGCAGATCAGCATTCCCTATTTCAGCAGCGACAGTGCGCTGCAATCGCTGGTGCAGGAGGCCTTCGATCATTCCGGCAGGAACATCCGCCTTTCACATATTTATATTGGTTTCGAGTACCGTGATACCGCTGCCGCCTGGGCCAAAGTGCAAAAAGCGCTGGCCGATCTCAAAAAAGGAAGGCCTTTTGCCGAAACAGCCCTGGCTTATTCGGAAGACCCGGCGGTGAAACAGAACCAGGGCGATATCGGCTGGATCAGTGCTTTCCTGATGCCCTACCCGCTCGAAAAACTGGCTTATGAAACGCCGGTTGGCAAGATCAGCCCGGTGTACAAAAGCCGCAACGCCTACCATATTGTATATCCCGCCGCCAGCCGGCCCGCCCCCGGTAACATACAGGTGGCCCAGATCTTCCTGGCCCTACCCGCTTATGCCGACGAAGCCACCCTGCATGCCACGCAACAAAAAGCCGATTCCCTGTACCGGCTGCTGTTGCAGGGGGCCGATTTTGGGGTGCTGGCCCTGCAAAACAGTGAAGACAACAACAGCTTCCAGAGCCAGGGCGTGCTCACGGCCTTCGGTCCGGGTACCTACGATGCTGTTTTTGAAGAAAATGCCTTCGCCCTTGATAAGGACAATAGCTTCTGCAAACCCTTCCGCAGCGCCCGGGGCATTCATATTCTGAAAAGGATCCAGGCTTTTCCGCCCCTGCGCGATCCTTCCAACGAAGCCGATTACAATGAAATGAAGATGCGCGTGCAGAACGATGCGCGGATCAAAGTGGCCGCTGATGCCGCTACCGCCCGTGCCGCCCGGCAAACAGGCTTCCGTGAAAACCGCGGCATTTCCAATACGGCTGAACGGTTTACCCTCGCTTTTTTCAACAACGACCGCAAGGGCATGGAAGAGCTGAGCGACGCCACCCTGCTGGCCAGCCTGGGATCTGTAAGGGTCACCGGCAAGCAGTACAAAGACTGGCTGACCAGCAATGCCGATGCCCTGGCGCGCGTTCGCCCGGCCCTCTATGTCGATGAAATCTACCACCGCTTCCTCGACGAACAATTGCTGAACGAATACCGGCAGCACCTCGAAAAATACGAACCCGCCTTCGCCAGCCAGTGGCAGGAATTCCAGAATGGCAACCTGGTATTTGCCGTCATGCAGTCGCAGGTGTGGGATAAGGCCGCCCTCGATGAAGCGGGATTGAAAAAATATTACCAGGACCATGCAAACCGTTATACCTGGCGGGAAAGCATTCGTGGCATCATCTACACGCTTACCGATTCAGCGGCCGCCTGGAAATTCCGCAATGCCCTGCAACGCGACCCCGCTGCCCGCGGAAACCTGCTGGCCGCGGAAACCAATATGCTGTCGGCCGACAGCGGGCGTTTCGAAATAGCACAACTGCCGGCCCTCCGGAACGGTAGCACCTACACGAAGGGGCTGGTATCGGAACCCCTCTTCAATCGCGAAAGCCTGAGCAGCAGTTTTGTTTTGGTACAGGAGGTTTTTCCCGCCGGCCAGCCGCGCAGTTTTGAAGAAGCCCGCGGGTTGGTGCTCAACGATTACCAATTGGCATTGGAAGAAACCTGGATAGCGGAGCTGAAAAAGAAATATCCCTTTAAGCTGAACGAGACGGCCTGGAAGGCCCTGGTCAAATAAGCTGCTTCACCACGTTTTTGACCACGTCGGGTTTGCCCAGCGTATAATAGTGCAGTACGGGAGCGCCGGCTGCTTTGAGCTCACGGCTCTGTTGCAGCAACCATTCGGTGCCCACCAGCTCTACGTCCGCATCAGACTTGCATTTGGAGATCTCTGTGCTGAGGTCGGTAGGAAGGTCCACGTGAAAAATACGCGGCAGGATGCTCATCTGCTTTTTACTGGTAATGGGTTTGAGCCCGGGTATGATGGGCACTTTGATGCCGGCCGCCCGGCAGAGTTCCACGTATTCAAAATATTTGCGGTTGTCGAAGAACATCTGGGTAACCACGTATTCAGCGCCCGCATCCACTTTGGCTTTGAGGTACTCGACATCGGTATTGCGGTTGGGTGCTTCGAAATGTTTTTCGGGATAACCCGCCACGCCGATGCAGAAACGTGCATTGCCATGGTCCTTCACTTCTTCTTCAAGATAGATGCCGTTGTTGAGGTTCACCACCTGGCGCAGGAGGTCGATGGCATAACGGTTGCCGCCGGGCTCGGCTTCGAAAGACGCTTCGTTCCGGGCTGCGTCACCGCGCAGTACCAGCACGTTGTCGATGCCCAGGAAGGCCAGGTCGATCAGCGCATTCTCCGTTTCTTCGCGCGTGAAGCCGCCACAGATCAGGTGCGGCACGGGATCTACTTTGTAATGCTGCATAATGGCCGCGCAAATGCCCACGGTACCGGGACGCTTACGCACTTCGATTTTGGTGAAGCTGCCATCAGCCTGTTTCTTGAACATGGTTTCGCTCCGGTGGTAGGTCACATTGATGAAAGCCGGTTTGAACTCCATCAGCGGGTCGAGGTGGTTGTAAATAGCGTTGATCCCCTTGCCCTTGAGCGGCGGCAGGATTTCGAAAGAGATCAGGGTGTTGCCGGCCTGGTTGATATGATCGATAACCTTCATTGATACTATTGCACGTTGGTAAAGTATTGGCAAACTTAGGACGGCATTATGAATTAACAAGGTATTTTTGTCAAAACCGGCAGCTTGAACCAAGTGATCCAAACCAGTGACCTGGTTAAAACCTACAGCAGCAGAACCGTGGTGAACCACGTATCCGTGAACGTACAGCAGGGAGAAATCGTGGGACTGCTCGGTCCCAACGGCGCAGGAAAAACCACTACCTTTTATATGGTGGTAGGGCTTATCAAACCCGATGAGGGTACGGTGACCCTCAATAACGAGGACATCACCCAACTGCCCATGTATAAGCGCGCCCAGTTGGGCATCGGTTACCTGCCGCAGGAAGCATCGGTGTTCCGCACCCTCAGCGTGGAAGACAATATCAGGGCCGTACTGGAAATGACCACACTCACCCGCGCCGAGCAGAAACAGAAGCTTGAGGACCTGCTCGACGAATTCCGCCTGCACCACGTGCGCAAGAACAACGGCGACAGCCTCAGCGGCGGGGAGAGAAGGCGCACGGAAATTGCCCGCGCGCTGGCGGTGAACCCCCGGTTCATCCTGCTCGACGAACCCTTTGCCGGGGTGGATCCCATTGCCGTGGAAGACATCCAGACCGTGGTGGCCCGCCTCAAGTACAAGAACATCGGCATCCTCATCACCGACCACAACGTGAACGAAACCCTTTCCATCTGCGACCGCGCTTATCTCCTGATCGAGGGGAAGATCTTCAAACACGGCACGGCCGAAGAGCTGGCTGCCGACGAAAAAGTGCGCCGCCTCTACCTGGGACGCAATTTCGAACTGAAACGGAAAGATTACCTGCACGATGAAGTGATGAAGGGCATTGGTGATTTTCCAAAGATTTGATGGCATTTTTCAGTATTTTGCCAATACTGTATGAAATTATTCTCGCCCGCCATATCAAGATTGGCCCGGCTAAGGCTTTGGCAGATAGAATCCTGGGTGAACAACCCGGTGGCGGCGCAGCGCGAGGTATTGCAGGAACTGGTCACCGCTGCCCAGTACACGGCCTTCGGGCGCTACTACGGTTTTAACAAACTGTTCAAGCTCCGCAATTTTAAGCAAACCATCCCGGTACAGGAATACGAGGGCATCAAACCCTGGATCGACCGCATGATGCAGGGCGAAGAAAACCTGCTCTGGAACACACCCATTTCCTGGTTCGCAAAAAGCAGCGGCACTACCAGCGACAAAAGCAAGTTCATTCCCATCAGCGAGGAGAGCCTGGAGCAAAATCACTACCAGGGCGCCAAGGATGTGCTCACCATGTATTACAGCCATTTCCCCGATTCGGAGCTGCTTACCGGCAAGGGACTGGTGATTGGCGGCAGCCACCAGGTGAGCCGTTTTTCCGACGACATTCACTTCGGCGACCTCAGCGCCGTGCTGTTGCAGAACTCGCCCTTCTGGGGGCACTGGATCCGCACGCCTGATCTGTCCATCGCCCTGATGGATGAATGGGAACAGAAACTGGAACAGCTTGCGCTGAATACCATCCCGGAAAATGTAACTTCTATTTCGGGGGTGCCTACCTGGACCATGGTGCTGATGAAACGCATCCTTGAAATGACGGGTAAGCGCTCCATTTCAGAGATCTGGCCGCAGCTCGAACTGTATATCCACGGCGGCGTTTCGTTTGCCCCCTACCGTGAGCAGTTCCGCCAGCTCATCGGCCGCGATATCCGCTACCTCGAAATGTACAATGCCAGCGAAGGGTTCTTTGCCGCCCAGGACCATCCCGACTCCGACGGCATGCTGCTCTTCACCAGTCACGGCATCTTCTACGAATTCATGCCCCTGGAAGAATACGGCAAGCCCTTCCCCGAAACCGTGGGCCTCAACAAAGTGGAGACCGGCAAACACTATGCGCTGGTGATCAGCACCAGCGGCGGGCTCTGGCGTTACATCGTGGGCGATACCGTTCAGTTCACCACCCTGCGGCCTTTCCGCATCAAAGTGAGCGGCCGCATCAAACATTATATCAATGCCTTCGGGGAAGAAGTGATGGTAGACAATACCGACAGGGCCATCGCCATCGCCTGCGAAAAAACCGGCGCTACGGTGAACGATTATACGGCGGCGCCTGTCTATTTCAGTGAGAAGGGCAACGGCGCACACGAATGGCTGGTGGAATTTGAAACCAATCCCGATGACCTGGGAAGATTTGCTTACGAGCTCGATACCGCCCTCAAGAACCTGAACAGCGATTACGAAGCCAAGCGGCATAAGGACATCGCGCTGCGCATGCCCCTGGTGCATGCGGTGCGGAAGGGACTCTTCAACCAATGGCTCAGCGCCAACGGCAAACTGGGCGGGCAACACAAAGTACCCCGCCTGCGCAACGACCGTCAACTGCTGGAAACCCTGCTTTCTATGGCCTGATTCCTGTAGATTTGCGACAAATTGCCACATGAAATTACTGGAGAATAAAGTTGCGATCGTTACAGGCGCCGCCCGCGGCATCGGCGAAGGCATCGCCATCAAACTCGCCGAACAGGGCGCCCATATTGCGTTTACCTATGTGAGTGAGAGCAGTGCGGAAAAGGCCGCAGCGCTGGAAACCAAACTCCAGGGCCTGGGCGTAAAGGCCAGGGCTTTCCGCAGCAACGCCGCCGAATATGCGGAGTGCGAAAGTTTTGTCAATGAAGTGACCGCTGCCTTTGGCGGCATAGATATATGCGTGAACAATGCCGGTATTTCGAAAGACAACCTGCTGCTGCGCCTCACACCCGAACAGTGGGATGATGTGATGACCGTGAACCTGAAGAGTGTGTACAACATGACAAAACAGGTGATCCGTCCCATGATGAAGGCAAAGAGCGGCAGCATCGTCAACATGAGCTCCATCATCGGCATTAAAGGCAACGCGGGGCAGAGCAGCTATGCCGCCTCCAAAGCCGGCATCATTGGTTTCACCAAGTCCATCGCCCAGGAGCTGGGCAGCCGCAACATCCGCTGCAATGCCATCGCTCCGGGTTTTGTGGAAACCGATATGACCCAATACCTCAAGGAAGGCGCCGCCGGTGAAGAATACCTGAAAAAAATTCCGCTGGGCCGCTTCGGCACCACCGAGGAAATCGCCAATGTGACCCTCTTTCTGGCCTCTCCCTTAAGCACCTATGTAACAGGACAGGTGATCAGCGTTTGCGGCGGGCTTACCACCTAGGGAGTGCGACAGGCTCCCCACTTAAGGCGCGCCGGCTTCACAGCCCGCAGGCGCAGCAGTCTCCGTTTGACAAGTTGTGGACGAAAATAAAAGGTTATACTTGTCCATAACTATGTTTAAAAGTACATTTGTGGACAAGTATAAGATAACAAATCTGTCCACAACTACATGCCAGAAGCTATTGTTGGCCGGGAAGAAGAGAAAAAAATCCTACGCGATGTGCTTGGCTCAAAGGAAGCCGAGCTGGTTGCCCTATTAGGCCGTCGGCGGGTCGGAAAAACTTTTCTTGTCCGGAATTATTATCAACAACAGCTCGTCTTCGAGTACACAGGGGTTCACGAAGCCGGACTGGCCGAACAATTATCGAATTTTTGCAGGGCGCTCCAGCAGGCTATGAAAACGGCGATCCCGCCAGCGACCCCGGATAGCTGGATGCAGGCTTTCATCTTCCTGAGCGATTTCCTGCAAACAAAACTTACCAGGCAACCAGCGGTAGTTCTTTTTGATGAATTCCCCTGGATCCATACTCCCAGATCGGGCTTTCTGACAGCCTTCGGGCACTGGTGGAATACCTGGGCCTCCCGCCAGCCACAGTTGAAAGTTGTCATCTGTGGCTCGGCAGCATCCTGGATGATCGAAAACATTCTTCACAACAGAGGTGGCCTTCACAACCGGGTAAGCCGAACCATTCAATTGTTGCCCTTTACACTAAAGGAGTCGGAAGCTTATCTTGTGAGTCGCGGTATCAAACTGGACCGCTACCAGGTACTGCAACTGTATATGGCGATGGGTGGCATCCCTCAATATTTAAAGCAGGTAGAAAAAGGCAAAAGCGCCGGCCAAACCATCGACAGACTCTTCTTTCAGAAGAATGGGCTGCTAAAAACAGAGTTCAGTGTGCTGTACCGGTCCCTCTTTAACAATGCCGCCTACCACGAAGCCATAGTACGGCAGCTTGCTAAAAAAGCAAAAGGAATGAGCCGGACTGAAATAATCCAGGCATGTGGTTTCACCACCGGCGGAACCACCACAAGGCTCTTCGACGAGCTCGAGCAGTCGGGATTTATTTCACAGTATATTCCTTTTGGAAAAACCTCCCGCGATGCGATTTACAAGTTATCGGATGAGTATTCCCTGTTTTACCTGAAGTTCATTGAACGCGCCCGCGCCACGGGTGCAGGCACCTGGCATAAAATTGCGGATGGTCAATCCTATAAGAGCTGGAGTGGCTATGCTTTTGAAGCCGTTTGCCAGAAGCACCTGCTACAAATCAGGAAAGCCCTGGGCATTGCGGCGGTATACACGGAAGCCTCGGCCTGGAGATACAATGCCAGAAAGGGAGAAAACGGAACACAAATCGATCTTCTGCTCGATCGCCGGGATCATTGCATCAACTTATGTGAAATAAAGTTTTCCGACGAGGAGTTCATCATTGATAAAAAGTATGCCGCGGAACTGGATAAAAAAGTGAACATCTTTAAGGAACAAACAAAAACCAAAAAAACGGTTTTTCCAACGATGATCACGACCTATGGCGCCAGGCAAAACATTTATTACACAGGGCGCATCACAGCCGAAGTAAAGATGGAGGGCCTGTTCAGCTAATCATAAGGATTACCTCCAGCAGTAAGCTGCTGTTTCACCGTGTGCAAAGCGGCCAGCAGCCGCTTACAATTTTTATTGAATTCTAAAAGAAGCGATAGTTCTTCCATACTTTGCTTCGCCTGCAATCTTAAACCCGGCTTTTGAAAACGAAGACGTATATCCTGTATATGAATTAGGCGATTTTCCGGGATACCCTTCGAGCAAATCTGCCCCGGCTTTTCTGGCGTGGTCTATAGCGGCTTTTATCAATGCCAGTGTTATCCCTTTTTTGCGGAAGCCTGTTTTTATGTAGAAGCAGGAAATACACCAGACATTGGAGCCATTGTTAAAATCGCCGTATCCTTTTTTAATAAGCCAGGGAAGATCCTGTCTTGGTGTAAGCTGGCACCAGCCCGCCGGTATGCCATCAGCATAGGCAAGCAATCCCGCGGGGCGGTTTGCCACGACGATCCGCTGCAGGTCAGCTTTGTTCAGTTGCCTGTCTCTTTTGTGGTAGTCTGATCCAATCCGCCAATACATGCACCAGCAACCATTGCAGGCACCCTGCTTTCCGAAGAGTTGTTCAACATCCGGCCAAAGGTCTTTTGTTACTGGATGTATAGAAAGTTGCATACCGGATAGATGTTGCGTTTTTGGTTTGAATGGACAGCACCTGTATATCCGCATCCCTAATTTACTCCATTAAATGTAGATCGCAGACTGTAACGCTGTGCCCGGCTCAGGGTGCTTTTTTCATTCCCTCCCATCGCACCACCCATGACCCGTCTTTGGGAAAGCCCGGTTCCGGAACCCCTCCATCCCCATCCCAACCCGCCGTCATCAGGGCGATGGCATACAACAATCCCCCATTGGTTGGAAAATAGGGATAAGGATTACCGCCACCCACCAGGCCGTGCGCGTCGAACCCGTTCTTGGGCGACGGATGCAACAGGAAATCGATGGCCGCAGCGGGCTCCTGCAGCCGCGCGGCGGTCATGGCAGCCATCGGAAAATCCCAGCCCCAGCCGGTATCGAATTTCCATCCGGCCTGCACTTTTTGAAAAGTCTTTTTCATCACCGCTGCATCAACGCCATCGCCCGGTAATAATCCGTATATACCCAGCAGGGCCGGGTGCTCGTAGTTGAACCTGCTCCACATGCCGGCGATGTTTTCCCACTGCACATATACGCCATCCTGCTGCGGTACCGGCGCAAGCTGCCCGCGCACTTTTTCCCAGAGCGGGTTCTCAGGACCGCCCGCTTTCTCTACCAGCTCCTGCGCAGTCTTCAATGCATAGCGCCAGTAGGCCAGTTCAAAAGCCCCGTTGCCATCCTGGTAATAGTCGTTGTTTTCGGGAACGAATACAATGGGCGGCGCCAGTTTGTATTGCCCTTTGGAAGAATCGAAAACCGCATAAGACGCCAGGAAACCGGCTGAGGCCGCCACAATATCCGACCATTTTTTAAGGCTGGCTTCGCCGGGATGCGCGCGGTAGTCGAGGTTCGCAAAAAAGATGGGATGCGGCTGCTGCCATACCAGGAAAGCGTGGATGGGATGAGGCCATTCCCTCCCATCGGGACCGGTGCATTTCGGGAACCTTGCCCCTGCATATCCCTGCGCAGCCGCGCGGCGGCGGGCTTCCGCGAGGTTCTGCCGGTACACGCCGAGGCTTTTTTCCAGCAGCGGCCAACGGTCCCACAGCGCAAAATGCGCACCGTGCCACAAAAACATTTCGTAATGAAAACGCCCGTACCAGCTGTTGTTCACCAGCCCCGTCTCCTGCGGAGGATATGGCCCCGACGCATTGAGCTTCATCAGGTATTGCGACAACACCACGCGCCGCTCCAGTTCGCGCCAACGCGGATCCCTGCTGGAGGAGAGATCCACAAAAGCGCCGCTGCGCCAGAACGAAGGCCAGTATTTTTCCGCACGCTTCTTCACGGTTGCAAAAGAAGGAAGCTGTGACTGCAAGGGCTGCTCCGAAAAACAAAAAACATATTCAACGCTGTTGCCGCTTCCGCCCGTTATATGATAACGGTGCGGCCTGTCCTTTTCAACCGCGGCAGCACCACTCCAGCCTGCCATCACCTGGTACTGCGTGCTGTCCATGGCCCTTTTGAAAACCGCGGCATTCTCCCTGTCTTGTATAACTGCAGTAGCATGCAGTTCCGGTTTCGTATAGTCGGAACCGTTACTGAACACTTCCAGGCTGGCATAAGGGAACTCGATGAAAACACCCAGTTTTTTCTCAGCCACCAGCGAAGATTCAATGCGAAAAGCGACCAGGTCCTTTTCCGGATCACCCACCGTGGTTATGGTAACTGCCCGGCTATCTATTTCAAACCGGCTCACCACCGTGGCCGTCCACAGGTCCACGTACTGGTCGGCCTTGCGGATGTCTTCAGCAACAGGCTGTCCGCCCTTCCCCTTTGTGTACCACAGGCCAATACGCGCCAGGTTAAAACGGTGCGGATTGGCCTGCAGCCATTGCGTAAGGGCCGGCTGCTGCGGGTTGGGAAGGTCGAAAGGAACGGGCCGGCCGTTCACGTTAACAGGCGTCTGTTTAAAATCACCGGCGCTGAAGCCCGCTGGCGGCGGTGTGCTGTGCCAGCTCCAGTGCGACATCGTGGTGAAGCGGTCGTGTAGGGTTTGCATTCCCGTGATGTCAAAGCCATAGGCGAAATTGCCGTTGCCCACCTGCGTGGGGCCGGGTTCAGCGGTGCTGGTGATGTGAAAATTATGCCGCTGCACTACCTCTTTGCGGTTGATGGCGCCGGGCGCAAACTGCTGCGCTGCAACGCGGAAAGCGGGCAGCAGCAAACAGCAGAGCAGCACCGTTTTCAATCTCTTCCTATACAATTTCATAGGGTGTTGCATTTTTAATCCCAGTTAAAACGAACCGTCTTTCCATCGAGCCGCCACCGCGAAGGAAATTGATTTTCCAGCCAGTCGAGCGGCTCTGCAACAGGAAGCGTCCGCGCAGCTTCCAAGAAACTTTTCCGTATGAATGCTCTTTGTTCCGCGCCTACCGCTTCGGGTTGTGCAGAAATGAACAGGGGCGCGCTGCTCTGCGCCAGCAATTGCATCCACTGTTTGTTCTTGTCCCAGGGAATGGCGGTGGTGAGTCCCACGCAATCGCCATCGGCCTCATAAAAAGTACGATGCTGTACCATGCGGAAACCCATGGTGTTTACACCCATTTCTTTGGTGCGTTCCCATTCTTTTCCGCTGGTATCGTCGCCTGTTCGGTAGAGTTCAAAAACGCCGGCCGACAAATGACTGATGGTATTGCAGCCGATCAGATACATGTCGGGCGATGCCGCACGGATGGCCCTGTACAATTGCAGGATGATCTCTGCATTTGTTCTGGACCGGTCGTGGAACTGCCACCCCGGTGCGGTCATCGACTGGTTCATTTCTTTTCCCCAGCGCCCGAAAATGTCAAAGGTTGTATAGTCGTGCTTAACCAATTCAAATCCCCATTCTTTATACAAATGGAGGAGCTGTTGTACATAGTGAATGTTTTCGTCGAGGGTGGGATCGAGAATATCGCCGCGGCCTGGGATCAGCAGGTTGCTGTTCACACCGGGTTTTGCGAGCAGGGGCCTGGTCCACAAACCCGGGCGCATGCCAAGTTGCCGGATGTCGTCCACCAGCTTCGGCATATCGGGAAATTTATGGTTGGTCCGCGCAAAATCGGTTCCCTCCGACCAGCCGTCATCGATCACGGAAAAGGGGCGGTTCAGTGTGCTGGTTGCCAGCGGCGACAACAGGGCGGTATGTTCCAGGATCAGCTTCGCTGAGTTGTTGCCGTAAGCAAAATACCAGTCGTTAATGCCATAGACCGGTTGTTTCACCGAAAGCGGTTGGTCGCAGAGAAGACCGCAAAAACGCCGCGCCGTAGCGAACAGGTTTTCGCGGCCGCTGTTTTTTGTGGTGACGATGTCTGCCGCATGGAGCCTGCGGTTGCCCAGGAGCACACCATCACTACCATTGCGTGTATCGAGGTGCAGGTGCAGGTTGCCCGTATCGATGCGCCAGTAGCAAAAAGCGCTGCAACCGGTCTTCACACCGAAACAGGAAGTTTCTTTATGGTTGTGTGCAATGCAGTACCAGGGCATTTTCGCTGTGGCTTCAGGCGATTGAAAAGAGAGATCGGCATAGCTGCGTTCCCAGGCATCGCCCAGCAGTTTCGCTTCGCGGGGTGTGGCAAATTTCCAGGAGATGCGGATTTCGGCAAGTGCCGTTTCGGGCGACTGAATGTACACCGCCACGACATCCCGGCCATTCTCCAGTTGCACGGTAATATCCCTATAGGTCCAGTTTTGCTGATCCGCCGACTGCATGGGAACAAATTCGTTGTTCCACAAAACATGCACGGCGTCGGGCAGTGCGATCCCGGTGGCGGGAGCGCCTCCCGCTGTCGCATAACGCGACAGGAGAAGCGCTCCGGCCGAAGCACCGGTGAGCCTGATAAAATTTCTTCTGTTCATCAATAACCGGGGTTTTGTATAAGCGAGCCCTTGCTCTTATCAATTTCCGCACGTGGTATGGGCAGCAGGTAATTCGCATCACTGAAAAGCCGGTCGGTCAGTTTCGTGATGATATAGGTTTTTGTGCCGCCGTCTTTTTTAATATCCATACTCAGGAGCGGTGTTATTTCTGTAGCCTCCGCAATTTTCCAGCGGCGCACGTCGAAGAAGCGTTGTCCCTCAAAAGCAAACTCCACCCTTCTTTCATTTTCGATGCGCTTCCTGAGCGCTTCGCCTGTTTCGGTAACCGGTGGCATTTCCACACCAGGCCTGGCACGCACCCTATTCAGGTATTGTTTTGCCGTGGCCTCATCGCCCAGTTCAAATTTCGCTTCTGCATAGTTAAGCAGTATTTCGGCATAACGGAAAAAGATCCAGGGGTTGGTAGGACGTACGGTGGAACCCGAAGGCGGAATGTTCTCATTCATAAACTTCTTCATGTAGTAAGAAGTGAGGGAAGCGTTCCATCCTGCCGTGGCGCTTTCCGGCGAATCTTTGCCGCCTTCGAAACTTTCCGTTTCACGGCCGGCCCAAACCGTTCCGTCGTGAGTGATGGAAGCGTCGAAACGGGGATCCCTGCCATCGTAGGGATGCGCGGGATCAAAGCCTGATCCGGGATTCAGCGTCAGCGTGCCATCTGCTGCCTCCAGGTAGGGCAGTTTTCCCGTGGCTTTCATTTCATAGGCATTCACAAGATTCTGCGTGGGGTTATTGGCCCCGAAGCCGTCGGACCCGTTGCGCCCCTGCCATTGGTTAAAGCTGGTGGTGTTCGCCTGTGTAAAATAGCGGGCGAAAATGATCTCGCTGTTGTCGCCGAGGAAGGTGGACTGGTAATCATTGTTCAGCGAGTAGCCCGCGTTCAGCAATTCCTGGGCAGCCTCTGCAGCGGCCTGCCATTTTACGGCATCGTGCTGCGGGTTGTTCAGTTTGCTGGCGGCATAGAGCAGCACCCGGCTTTTGAGCGCCCTGCAGGCGTTGGCGGAGGCGCGGCCTTTCTGGCTGGCTGGCTGGTCGGGTGGCAGCAGGGCGATCGCTTTATCGAGCTCGCCGTTAACAAAGTTCACCATCTCTTCATAAGAGGCCCTGCTTACGGTATAGTCGTCGTTCAGTTCAAACACATTTGTGATCAGCGGAACGCCGCCATATCTCCAGGCCAGGTTGGCATAGAGGTAAGCACGCAGAAAGGTCATCTCTCCTTTCACCTGGTTCTTAAAAGCCTCGTCGCCGGGCGCGTTGTCGATCTTTTCGAAAAAGATATTGATGTTCCTGATATAACCGTAGGCCCAGTTGAAATAGTTGATCTTATTGGATACGCCGGTGATGTTGTCGGCGCTGATCTCTCCATTTTGCATCACCCGCATGTTGGCCCAGTTGTGAATACAATAGGTTTCATCGCAGGCGGCAGACAGGAGGTCCTGCTGGAATTCGTGCAGGAGACAACTGTAATTTCCGTTTACATACAGTTGAATGAGGGAGGGGTCGTTCCATACATTGGTTTCCGACAACCTGTCAAGCGGATCCAGTTCAAGTTTGTTGCACGACAAGCCCATAACGGCCATGCATGCCAGGTATAATAGTTTTTTCATTTGCTCTGTTTTAGAAAGTGATGGTTGCTCCGACATTCACCACGCGCTGCGGCGGGTAGTACCAGTAGTCGGTGGTCTCAGGGTCGAACCCGAGCTCTTTCATCTGATCGGCAAGGATCAGCAGGTTACTACCGCTTACATACAACCGAAATTTCTGCATATCCGCTTTTTTTACCAGTTGCTGCGGCAGGTTATAGCCGATTTGCAGGTTCCTGAGTTTTAAAAACGATGCATTCAGCAGCCACTGCGTTGAGCCGGCCGTATTGTTGTTGAACAGTTCATAGGAGGCACGGGGTTGAGAGGCATTCGGGTTCTCCGGCGTCCAGCGGTCTTTTGCGCGCCAGTCGAGGAAGTTTCCGAGTGAGTAACTCATCACCGGAAAATAATCGCCGAAATAGGCTTTGGCATTCGCCTGTCCCTGGATCAGGAAAGAAAGGTCAAAGCCCGCGTATTCGAAGCTGGCAGAAAATCCATACGTGATCTCGGGCGTGGCCGTCTGGTTGACACGGATGCGGTCGAGTGAATTCAGTTCGCCGTCGCCGTTCATGTCTTCGTACTTCAGGTCGCCCGGACGCGCATTGATGAAGTGGGGATATTTTTCGATATCGGCCTGGTCGCTGAACACACCGATGGCTTTGTAATAGAGGCCGGCGCCCATGGGCCTGCCGGTAGCATACTGGTAAGGTTCCGCAGCCGGTTGTTCATCACTGAATATCACTTTGTTCCGTACAAATGCGACATTGCCCGAAAGGTTGTATTTAAGCCTTCCTGCCCTGTTGGCATGCGACAGTACCAGTTCGAACCCTTTGTTGTCCACGATGCCGATATTCTCGTCGGGAAGCACCAGGCCGGTATAGCCCGGAATAACAGCCGCGCGTTTGGTAAGGATATCGGAACGCCTTGTTTTGAATAGGTCGAAACTGATGCCCAGCTTACCTTTCCACAGGTCGGCGTCGAGCCCGATATTGGTGGTCTTTGCCGTTTCCCAGGTGATGTTGGGGTTGGGCGCGCCGGTTTGCACCAGTCCGCTTACATCGTTGCCACCGATCACATAGCTGTTGCCGTAGCTGTAGGTTTGCAGGTACTGGAAAGCGTTCACGAGGTCATTTCCCATCAGGCCGTAGGAGGCCCTGATCTTGAGGAAGTCCACAAAACGGACCCGGTCAAAGAAGCTCTCTTTAGAAATCACATAACCGATCGATCCGCCGGGGAAATTACCCCAGCGATTGCTGGCTGCAAAATTGGGAGAGCCATCGCGGCGGAAAGTAAATTCAGCCAGGTATTTTTCTGCATAGTTGTAGGCGATCCTGCCGAAGAAATTCTGGCGGGCGCCCTGCGATTCAGATCCGTTGTTGGCCTGTTTGGTTTTATCGGTGCTGCCGGCAAAGATCTGTGGCAGCGCGGAGGAAATATAATCGCTTCTGTAAGCCATCACATAATTACCCTTGTTGGTCTGCTGCTCATACCCGGCCATAGCGTTGATGCTGTGGTCACCGAACTGCCGGTCGTAATTGATCCGCGTGGTAAGGTAGAGCCGGGAGGCAAATTCGGCCTGGTCGCTCAGGTCGGGATTGTTGGCGCCGCGGCCGGACCTTCCCTTCACATACGCCCCCGTGTTCGCGTCTTTATAATACACATAGGTAGGCAGTTGCCAGGCCTTGGAAAAAGAATTGGTGGGATCGTAGCTGGCGCTGCCGTAGAGAGAAAGCCCTTTTACCTGCGGAATCTTAATGCTTCCGAACAGGGTTGTCTGGAAAATATTGGTGCGCGAATTGCGGTAGCCGTTGGCGTCTCCCACCCAGTTGATGATGTTATCGTTGTCGCGGTTGGGTGTGAGGTAATCGGTACCCGGCCAGTAGGGAACCCAGTTGGGCTGGTAGAGATAGATATGGCTGTTCAGCTCATTGGCGCTTTGATAGGGATAGTGGGCATCGTCGAAACGGGCGGCCAGGTTCATGCCCACTTTGATGTTCTCCGATACCTGCACATCTACATTGGAGCGCAGGTTGTATTGTTTGAGCTCTCTTGAACCAAAGCGGTACTGACCCTGCTGCCCTATTTCGCCGAAGGAAAGAAAGTACTGCGTTTTATTGGTGCCGCCCGATACGGAAATATCGGATCGGTGCTGGGGTGTCCAGTCTTTTACGATGAAATCGTACCAGTTGAAATTGGCATAGCCGGGTTCGGTGCCGGCTTTGAATTTCTGCAGCTCTTCGTCGGAATAACGGGCGGGACGGCCTTCGCCTTCTTCGATTTCATTGTACACATTGAAAAACGTGTAGGAGTCGGCCATTTTAGGATTACGGGTAGGATTGGTGAATCCCTGGTTGTAGCTGAGGTTTATGGTGGGTGCGCTGTTGGCAGATCCGCGTTTGGTGGTCACCAGGATAACGCCGTTGGCCGCCCTTGCGCCGTAAATAGCGGCGGAAGCGTCTTTGAGCACAGAGATGCTTTCAATATCGTTGGGGTTGAGCTGGCCCAGGCCCGAGCGTTCCACCCCGTCGATGATCACCAGCGGGGAGCTGTTGCCGGTGGTGCTGCGGCCCCTGATGAGGATGCTGGGTTCGTCCCTTCCCGGTTCGCCGGAACGGTTGTTGACGATGACGCCGGGCAGCCGGCCCGCCAGGGAGTTGGCAATATTGGTGTTGGGACTCTTCACCATTTCGGCGCCTTTAATATCTACCACAGCTCCTGTAAGTGTGAGCTTTTTCTGTTTGCCGTAACCTACCACTACTACGTCGTTCAGTGCAGCGGCATCGGCCTCCAGCTGAATGATAAGCGCCGGCTGGTCGCTGACCCTGATGCGCTTTGACAGGAAACCGATACTGGAGACCTCGATGGTTACGGAATCCGCGCCACCCGGAACGGGAATGGTGAACCCGCCGTCCTTGTTGGTGGTGGTTCCTGTTTTGGTATTTACGATGAAGACCGACGCATTTTCGATGGGATTGTTCTTCCCATCCAGGATCCTGCCGCTGGCAACCTGCGCCTGCGCCTGGTGCAGGAAGAAAAAGACAAAGGAAGCCAGCAGGGCAAGATGCGGCATCCGGGCCAGGTGTGCCCTCGCTTTGGGAGGGCATTGTGTTTTTAGATTCATTGCAGTTTAGTTGTTTTCTGATTAAAGCAGTTATCACTATGGTTGCAAACCATTCCAGAAAACTACTCCGGCAATAAATCCTGTATCACGCAAATACACCGTTGTGTTATCCCGGTTTACAATTGGCTGCCGCCAGCACATAACCCGGCGGCAGCAGAAGCTGCAAACCAGTTAAAGCCCCGGGCGGTATAACCATTGGTCAGAAGTCGCCGGTTATCAACCCGCTTCTTAAAACATTGTTGAGGAAACTATCTTTACGGTTTTGAATATACTTGTCGCAATACTGAAATAACTTCCGCGTATGAATGCGCCGGGCCGGTTTATCGTTTCGGGAACAGTTGTGCTGCTGAGCATGGCCGTTCTTTTTACCCGTACAGCGTGCGCGCAGGACCCGGTTTCGCGCCCGTTCAAAACTCTAAGTATTGCAGAGGGATTACCGCAATCTTTCATCAGCGGGCTGGTGCAGGACAGTGTGGGATTTGTATGGATAGCCACCAGGGATGGCCTGGCAAGGTACGATGGCAGGAAATTCAAACTTTTCCAGCACAAACAGGGCGATACCGCCACCCTCGCCAGTAATATCATTGAAACCATTTACCTCGACAAACGCGGGCAGCTCTGGATCCTGTACGAAACAGGCGATATCGATATGCTTCATACCGCCAGCGAACAACTCTTTCATTTTTCAAAACATCCGGCTTATGGCATCATGACCGGTTTGGTAAAACCCGGCAACTCAATTGCAGAAGATATTGCCGGGAACCTTTGGTTCCTGGGCACCAACGGAGGAGTTTTCATCTACAACCACAACAGCAGTTCTCTCCGGTTTTTCAGTGAACAGAAACTGCAATGCACGCACAACAAGATCACCGGGATTGCACCCTATCGCGATCATATTGCGCTGATAACCGATACAGCGCTGGTAGTGATGAGTGCAGAACAGAAGGTCCTCAGCAGCAAGCCGTATTCTTTCCCTCATCCGCGTTTGTACGATTCCACCAGGCCCTGGAAGGATACCTATGCGCTGACCACGGAGAACGGGGACCTGGTGATAAAAGACCTGCACCGCCTGCTGGTTTATCGCGCAGCGCAGCAGGATTTTAAGGAAGTGCTGCCGCCGCCTAAAAACAGGGAAGACGGTTTTCACCTGGCGCGCGATGAGAAAGGAAAGATCCTTATTGTATATCCCGGGGACCTGTATACCCTTCCCGGCAACGAAACAATGGCTCACTGGAAATCGCTGTTGCCGCAACCGGAAACCGGTTTTATTTCCGTGATCGTTGACCATTCGGGCATTCTGTGGCTGGGCGGAAACGGGTCGGGCATACAATTGCACCAGCTTCGCCCTTCGGGTTTTACAGGCACACCCTACCAGCGGAGTTACCACGAAGACATACTGGAAAAATACCTGCATGTGTCAACCGCAGAAATAAAAAACAGTTTTCTGGGCGGCATGTATGCATATTTCTTCCGGTCGTTTAACAGCAGGGATGGTAAAATATGGATGTACAAGAGCACGCGCGAAGCATCAAAAAAACCGGCCCTGTTGTATTATGCAGGCGGGCACCTGGTGAAGCCCGCCTGGACCTATGGCGACAGCCCGGAAAATGCGCATGTCGATATCAATGCACTGGCGCAAAGCAGGAGTGGAAAACTGTGGGGCGTCGATTTTTTTCTGCATCCCGTTTTCTTCGACACCTCGTCGCTGGAGGCAACCGTTTATCCGGCGATCACCAAAACCAGCCAGCAATACAACAACAGCAGCGTAAGCAGTATGCTGATAGATGGCGAAGACCGGTTCTGGATCACTACGGCGCTGGATGGCCTCTATTTTTACAATCACAGCACGCGGGAGTTGCGGCACTATACGGCTGCAGATACCACCGGCTCCCTGCCCACCAACCAGTTGATGAATATGGTGCAGGATCCTGGAGAGGAGCACATCCTGTGGATCGGATCTCTCGGCGGCGGGCTCATCCGCTTCAACAAGATCACCGGAACCTGCCGCGTGTTCAACATGCAGGATGGCTTGCCCAATAACACGATCTATTGCGTGGTTGCCGATAGTGCCGGTAACCTTTGGTGCAGTACAAACAAAGGCATTTTCTCCTTTAACAGGAAAACAGCTGCGATCAGGAGCTTCACTTACAATGATGGCCTTCCCTGTGATGAATTCAACCGCTACCATTATTTCCAGCTTCCCGATGGACGATTGAGTTTCGGCGGAATAGAAGGGTACACAGTGTTCTCCCCGGAACACATTTCAGACGACGATTTTCAACCCGCCATTGCGCTTACAGGCATCAGCATCAACAACCAGCAGAAAGACTACGGTTTTCCCGGATCGCCCTTCGCCGCTGCTATCAACAGCCTTTCTGAATTAAGGTTTCCTTACAACCAGAACTTCCTGAGCTTTGAAATGGCGGCACTGCAGTTCAGCATCACTTCAAAAATCCAGTACCGCTATATGCTGGAGGGGTTCGACAAACAATGGGTATATGCAGGCACCAACAACATGGCCACCTATACCAATATTCCCCCCGGAAAATACCGGTTACGGGTAAACGCTACCAATACGGCGGGAAAATGGAGCTCCCATTTCAAAACACTGACCGTGGTGATAACGCCGCCTTTCTGGAAAACAGCCTGGTTCACCACACTGGCCATTCTTGCCGCAGGCGGACTGATCTACCTGTTCGTTTACCTGCGGATCAAAGCTGTCAGAAAAGAAGAACAGCAGGCTGCCATTTTCGAACGGCAGGCCACGGCGCTGAAAGAACAGGCGCTCCGAGCGCAGATGAATCCACACTTCATTTTCAACTGCCTGAACTCCATCAAGGCCTTGATCCAGGAGGATAATAAAAAGCAGGCCGTTTTGTATTTAACCACTTTTTCGCGACTGATCCGGAACCAGTTGAGCAATGCACAGGAACTGATCAGCTTGCATGCCGAACTGGAAACCTGCAAGCTGTATTTCCAATTGGAAGCCCTGCGTTTCGGTGACAGCATCACCAGCGATTTTGTGATCGATCAACAGGTGGATCTTTTTTCCGTGCAGGTGCCGCCGCTTATTGTACAGCCCTTTATTGAAAACGCCATCTGGCACGGCATTTTGCCCGGGAACGGCGGAAAGGTAACAGTGAGCGTAAGGCCCGAGGGAAATTATATTGTTTGCCTCATCGACGACAACGGCATCGGCAGGCAAATGTCGATGAACAGCAAAAAGGACCAATCATCTACTTATGAAAGCAAGGGGATGAAACTGGTGCAGCACCGGCTCAACCTATACAATACCATCAGCCGTTACGGGGGTACGGCCGATGTGGTGGACAAAAAAGATGCGCAGGGAAATGCCTGTGGCACACAAATCATACTAACCTTTAAACAGGAGCAATGATAAAAGCCATTATCATAGATGACGAATTGCATTGCATAAAAGCGCTGCAGCATGATATAACCATGTTTTGTCCGCAGGTAACGGTAATGGATAGCTGCCGTTCAGCCAAAGACGGACTGCTGTCGATCAACCGGAATGCGCCTGACCTTGTTTTCCTGGATGTGGAAATGCCCTGGATGAATGGATTTGAAATGCTGGAGCTCCTGCCCGAAATCAATTTCCGTATCATTTTCACAACGGCATACGACCAGTTTGCGGCCCGGGCCTTTAGGGTAAGCGCTGTTGACTACCTGCTGAAACCGGTCGATGGCAATGAATTGCAGCAGGCGGTTGAAAAAGCGGAAAAGGCCATGAAGGAGAACCAGGGCAACAGCCATATCAGCAACCTGCTCCGCAATTCAAAGGCGCCGGTTTCGGAGCAGAAGATTGCCATTCCCACCAGGGAAGGTTTCGATTTCTTCCGGGTGAGCGATGTGCTGTATTGCAAAGCCAGCGGTTCTTACACGGAGATCGTGGTCCTTGATCACAAAAACATATTGCTGTCGCGGTCGCTGGGAGAAACAGAACAGTTGCTGCCGATGGAGATATTCGAACGCATTCATCATTCCTATATCGTGAACATCCAGCACGTAAAACAGTTTATCCGGAGCAGCGGCAGTTTTGTGGTAATGGACAACGGGCACGAGCTGAGTGTTTCCAAATCGAAAAAGGACCAGTTACTGTTGCGGTTGGGAATCAAATAATACCCGGGAATTGCCTTGTTCGGCTCCGGCAACCGCAGCCGGCAGGGAAACTATTGCCTGGCACCGAACAATGGTGAACCCAAAAGGGAAAACCATAGGAAGGACGGAAAATCTTTGCTGATTGTGAATAATTTCATCACCGGCAAAAGAAACCGTTTCATGAATAAGAAATTACGCCGGCGGCAGGCATGGCCGCGCCTGGTCCTCCTTGCCCTGCAGGTGCTGTTTGCAATGGAGGCAGGCGCACAGGACAGCAGGTACCCGCTGATCCCTTATCCCGCTTTGCTTCAGCCAGGCAAAGGGTATTTCATCCTTACAAAAGATACCCGCCTTGTGAAAGAAACCGGGGAGGCGAGGTTTGCCGGCGAGCGGCATTTTTTGCAGGAGCTACTCCGTCGCAGCCTGGGCGATTCGTTGCGGAAAACGCCTTCCCCGAACCAGCCTTCCATCCTCTTCCGGTACAATCCGTCGCTCACAAAACCGGGCGCCTACAGGCTGGAAGTGAATGAAAAAAGCATTACGCTGCAGGCGAAGGAAGGCGCCGGTATGTTTTATGCCATCGAAACTTTGCGGCAGTTATTGCCGGCAGCCATTGAAAACAGCCGGCAGCAACAATGGAAACTGCCTGCTGTAACCATCAGCGATCAGCCCGCTTTTTCCTGGAGGGGTATGCACCTCGATGTATCGCGCCATTTTTTCAGCCTGGAATACCTGCGGAAATATGCCGACCTGATGGCTTTGTACAAGCTCAACAAACTGCACCTGCACCTCACCGATGACCAGGGCTGGCGGATCGAGATAAAGAAATATCCGCTCTTAACATCAATAGGCGCCTGGCGTGCGTTTGAGAGACACGATTCCGCCTGTATGCAGATGGCGGCATCCACCGGCAACAAAGATTTCGAAATCGATCCGGCACATACCAGGCAGCAGAACGGAAAGCAGGTGTACGGTGGGTTCTATACCCAGGAAGAGATGAAAGCCTTTATTGCTTATGCAGCGGACCGGCATATTGAAGTGATACCGGAAATTGACATGCCGGGGCATATGGAAGCTGCCATAAGAGCCTATCCCTGGCTTACCTGCGACAGCACCCGGAATACCGGTCCCGGTTTTTCAACGCCGGTATGTCCCTGCAATGAAGATGTCATTACGTTTTCCAAAAATATACTGGAGGAAATAGCTGCGCTGTTCCCATCGCGGTACATTCATATCGGCGGCGACGAAGTGGACACAAAAAACTGGACAGAAGCCGCTGCCAGCAAGGCATTCATGCAGTCAAAAGGAATGAGCCGGCCATCTGAGCTGCAGGTTTATTTCAACCGGCGCATCCAGCAGTTCCTGGAGGAACACGGTAAAACAATGATCGGATGGGACGAGATCGTAGAAACCGGTATCGACAGCAATGCCACCGTTATGTTCTGGAGAACATGGGCAGGCAAACTGCCGGCGCAGGGAACGGCCAATGGAAATGAAATGATCATGACACCCGATGGTCCCTATTATTTCGATGCCATGCCCGACAAGAACAGCGTATTTGAAGTGTATCAGTATGATCCGCTCGATACCATGTATCATATCCGGAAGGAAGATGCCCACCGGGTTATTGGCGTGCAGGCCAACCTGTGGACAGAAATGATTCCGACGGAGGCCCGCGCCGACTACATGATACTACCCCGGATGATGGCGCTTTCGGAAGTGGGATGGACATACCGCAGGCGTTACGGCAGTTTCCTGAATCGTTTGGCACAGCATTATCCGCGGCTCGACAACCTGGGCGTCCGTTACCGCCTGCCCGACCTGGAAGGGTTGCTGGAGAAAAATATATTCGTGAAAGAACGCAGGTTCTTTGTGGCTTCACCCGACCCCTACTATACCGTTCGGTTCACTACCGATGGCAGCCTGCCCGGCCTCCATTCAGCATCACTGTCAGACAGCATCACCATCAGGCAGCCGCAGGAAATGCGACTGGCATTGTTTGCGCCAAATGGTCACAGGGGTGATGTTTACAACCTGAGTTTTAACGGTACTGCATACACGAAGCCGGTGCAGTCGCCCGGTGCTTTGGATCGCGGTATTCTTTGTTCTGTTTACGGGGGTAATTATTCAAATACCGGCCAGATGCCCGCAACGGGAGGCCTTACCGCCGTGGCCGGCAGCATAGCCGTACCAAAACCAGCCCCGGGAAACAGTTTCGGGCTGAGATTCACAGGCTATATCAATGTTCCCGAAACCGGGATCTACAGTTTTTACCTAAACTGCAACGATGGTGGTGTGCTGTGGATAGCCGGCGAAAAAATTGTCGATAACGACGGGCTGCATCCCGATCGGGAAAAGGGAGGCCAGGTTGCGCTGGAAAAGGGCCTCCATCCATTGCGGCTTGATTTCTTTGATGCAGGCGGCGGTTATCGACTGGAACTCAAATACAGTATCGGAAAAGAAAAAGCGCAGCCGGTGCCATCGGCCTGGCTGCTTCACCTAAAATGAGTTAGCTTTAATTTGGTCCCAATGGCGCGCCGGCAGGGCCTTCACACCCTATCCGGCCAAACGCCATCTTTATCTGTATGCAACCCACTATTGAATTTTCGCCTGAGAGAAAACTGGCCGGTAAAAAGATGAGCATGTGTTTTGCCGATAACCGGGTAGCAGAACTCTGGAAAACGTTTCGGCCCCATATCGCTTCCATCGGCAACAGGATTTCAACCGATCTTATTTCCCTGGCGGTATATGCGCCCGATCACTTTACCCATTTCGATCCCCACCGGCCCTTCGAAAAATGGGCAGCAGTGGAAGTGAACGAACTGGAAAATATACCGGAGGAGTTCGACCAGTTGATGGTTCCGGCGGGGCCCTACGCCGTATTTCATTACAAGGGCTCTTCGGCGGACCCTTCCATCTTTCAGTACATCTATGGAAGCTGGCTGCAGCAGTCGGGTTATAAGCTCGATCACCGGCCGCATTTTGAAGTGCTGGGAAGCAACTATAAAAACAACCACCCCGATTCTGAAGAAACCATCTGGATACCGGTCATTGCCTGATGCCACGGCATTTCGGGTTAATGCCTCCACATCGTTTTCTCCGATGGGGCACCGAAGTCTTCAATAAAGCCTTTCCATGCGATAGCCTTTTTCCTTCAGGTAACGCAGCAATCCAGGCAGTTCCGCTGCAAAAGGCTTGCGCCTTCCCGGCCCGGCGCCGATGTGCATCAGCAAAATAAACCCATTGAGCCCGCTACTTTCTTCCTTTGTTTTAATGGATGCCAGGATGGTGGCATTGTCGCGGTAATTGCGTTCGCTGTCTTCGGTGTAATCGGCATGGCTCAGTGTGCCGGGCGTATAGTTGATGAGCTGCCAGCCCTGCTGCGCGGTCCAGGATACAATGCTGTCGTTGTACCATTCATAGGCAGGCAGAAAATAACGGGAACCGCCGGTGTCGATGCCAAGGGCGGCCATGGCGCGGAGGTTGTTTTGAAAATCGGTATCAAATACGGCTCGTGAAACCAACAGGCTGTCGCGTTTTTTCCAGTCGGCATACAGCAGGTGTTTATCGCCGTGAGGACCCAGGTAGTGCCCATCTTTTTCCAGTTGCCGGATCAGCTTGCGGTTGGTGGGGTTGCGGTAAAAATCGCCGGTGAAAAAGAAGGAAGCTTTTACGCCTGCTTCGCTGAGCGCCTGCCGGATCTGCGCGCCGCTATTCGCATAATCGTGACCGGTGAATACCAGGTTGATCTGCCGCGTGTTGCTGTCGCCGCGCGTGATGGCCGTAAAAAGCAGCCCCTGAGCTTCCTGCGAAGCCAGTAGGTACACCAGGCTGGCCGTGCCATCCATGGTAGGTTCGTTGGTGCTGTAGTCGCCGTAATCGTCGTGGTACACGGCCAGGTCGCTCTGAAAGGCCGCATATTCATCGGGTTCGTACAAGGTGAGGCCGATCAGGCTTTTGAAGATGGCGGTGTACACCGGGCCATCCACCAGGCCGCCGTCGATAGGGAATCTACCCAGATGAGTAAACGCAGAATGCGGGTCCACAGGCGTGTCGCCGCCGGCCGGCAGCCCATACACCATGCTGGTGCCCCAGGGGTTACAGCCGAAAAGCCAGTCTATATTCGCTTGTGCAAGAGCGTTATACCGTTTGTCGCCGGTCAGCCGCTGGTACCATCCGCACTGGATGGCAAAAGACACGGTGAGGTTATTGCTGCACCATATAAAGGGAATACCGCGGTAGAAAGCGTTCTGCTGCGCCTTCTGCCAAACGGCTTCGATACCGCGGCGGTAGTAGGCGACGAGCGTATCGCGCGCAGGGCCCTGCGTTTGTTTGGCAAGTTCAAAGTGGCCCAGGTTGATAAAAGGATACCACTGGTAATGGCTTGCCGTATCTTTTCCCAGCCAGGGTGTAAGCGGTTCGCGTTGCGCAAAGGCAAAGGCGCGGGCGCGGAGGGTGGCGGTATCGGAAGCCGCCAACGCCGGCGCCAGCGAAGGCTGTCCGGCCGATAAACCCGCCATGGCGGCGAGGGCCAGTTCCATATCGTCCACCCAGTTATCTTCGGCATAGATATACGGCGCACGCACCGAAGCGGTTTGGCTCACGCCGGGTTTGCGGTCGGCAAAAGCAAGCGCCGATACCGCTTTTGCTGCAAGCTGCTGACGATAAAGGATGCTGTAGCCCTGCTGCAGGTTGGCGGCGAGGGCAAAGGCGCTGGCAAATTTGGCGGCCGTAGAAGAAGTGCCGGTAGTACTGTTCAGGAACTTGCCGCGCTGCTGTGGTTCGCCGCTCAGGAAATACACCGGCCGCTGGATGCCACGTCCATAAAAGCTGTCCTGCGCGGGCAGTCGCATGCCGGCATGGTCGCGGTCGTCGGCAATTTGGTTGAACATCAGATCCGGTGCGGGGTGCATCTTTAACAACCAGTCGAGGCCCCATTTTGCTTCATCCAGCACATCGGCATGGCCATTACCGCCGGCGAGCCCGCTCGTTTCAAATTTGTCTTTGAACACCGCAGGAAAATCGCGCCAGGCCATCAGCAGGTGGTAGGTAGCATTGGCGCTGGTGGTGGCGTATTGCAGGTAATCGCTGGCATCGTGCCAACCGCCAGATACAGACACAAAACTGCTATCGGGCATAGGGCCATACAGCGTATAACCATCGGCGGTATGACAACTGTCTTTCAGGAAAGGGTTGAAGCCGCTGCGCTGCTGGCGCATATAACGGAGACAAAAATCGGCGGAGCCACTATAAACGGTTCTGTCTATGCGAAAAACGGGCGACACAACTCCACCAGCCCTTAACCGGAAATTACCACTGCCACTAAAAGCGCTGAAATCGAGCCGGCAGGTGGCGCTAAAAGGTCCATAGGCTCCAAAATCTTTGCCGGCGGTGGCTTTGAACACGGTTTTGCCGCTGGCCGCGTCGACCAGCTCAAAACGTTGCGGGGCTTTAACCCCCTTGCTGCACCAAACCGCTGTTTTGCTTCCCACAGGCAGGTAACCCAACTGGTTGATGCGGATCCACGCTGTGGGTTCCTGGCCGTACAGCAGGTTCACCATTACCATGCACAAAAGGATGCCCGCCTTTCTCATATCAGTTCTTTTTTTTACGGGCGGCCGCCGCACGCTTCAATTCCTCCTGGTAGATCAGTTCACCCAACTCGCGGAAAAAACGGTACCCAATGGTTTCATAATCGTATTTGTCGTCGTTCAAAACGCCGTCGCTGTTCACATAAATGGTGCCGCTGAGCATAAAGTCGATCCCGTTTTCCGCGTCGGTGATATAAGCCACGTCGGTGAGGAATCCATAGGACCAGCCCGTTTTATTGTAGGAACGGATCGAAGGCGGAATGGGCCTTTTGCCATCGCGGAACCAGAAGAACTTGGTATAGCTATTGAAATATTCGGTGCTGTCGTAGCGCGGGTAGTCCGATTCCGAAATGCGCATACCCATATAAGTGAGCACGCGTTTCCGCTGGGCGGAATCGATCTCAAAACGCTGCCGCGCATTCACAGAGGCGGGAGAAACCAGCGCCTGCACCATCTGCTGCAGGTCGTAAAGCGGCATGGCATTGTGCCGGGTGAAATCCATAGGAGCCAGTATAAGGCTATCGTTCCTGTTGTAATGCGCATTGCCGACGAGCAGGCGGCGGCTGAAATCCCAACCGCCGCTGTAATAGTCCGGTAGCTGATTGTAGAGCGCGCGGCCACTCTGCGGATCGAGGAAACGGATGCCGTTGGTATGCCTGTTGCCATCTTCATCCATGGGCACAAAGCGCCGCGTGATGCGGCTGTTTGCGTATCCCATTTCGCGCAGGCGGCGGTTCAGCATAGCGGGACCAACAAATTCATACAGCCGGTTGTACGCGTCGTTGTCGCTCACCAGGAAGATCTTCTTCACGTAATGGTCCACCGAGGGAAACCCGTTCTTTGCCGTGCTGTCCTGTGTCACAGCCGTTTGCCCCGCATAGGAAGAATCGGTTTGCATGATGGAAAACTCGTCCACGCCATATTCTTTCAGGGTATGGATCTTTTCCAGTGCCATGAGCGCCGTAGGCAGTTTCACCATGGAAGCGGGATTGAAATAATCGGTGGCATCCAGCCGCAGGAAATAATTGTGAAACACCGGCGGCTTTCCCGGCTGGCGTTCTATGCGGGTATAAATGAACTGCGGATGATAGGTTGTGGGATGTGCGAAAATGTCTTTCAGAAAACTACTGCCCTTCTTCCGCAGGAGCTTCGTCAAATACGTGCTGTTCATGACCTGTGCAGGTGCTTCACTACGTAGGCAGAGGGCAAGAAGGAAAACAGGCAAAATACGCAACATGGCAGTAAGATAAATATTCCCTTTATTTTTGGCGCATGAAACTGGTTTCCTATTTACAGGACGGGCACGATCAGTTGGCCCTCCTCATCGACGGCCTGCTGTATCCCACCGAATCCCTGCACCCCGATCTCCCGGGAAACATGAATCTTTTCCTGCAGTACTGGGAAGATTCCTATCCCATCGCCCGCCGCGGTGAAGAAATGGTAAAACAGGGAAGGATCTCCAAAGAAAAAGGGGTTCCTTACGGTGATGCATATGTGCTGGCGCCCGTTCCCTTCCCGGCCTCCTGCCGCGATGGTTATGCTTTCCGGCAGCACGTGGAGTCGGCCCGCCGCAACCGGGGCGCCGATATGATCCCCGAGTTCGACCAGTATCCCATATTTTATTTCACCAACCATACCAGCATCCAGGGGCCTGGGGAAATCGTGTGCATGCCCGACCATTTCCAGCAACTCGATTATGAGCTGGAAGCGGCCATCGTCATCAGCAAACCGGGCCGCAATATCCGGGCAGAAGAGGCCGACAGCTACATCGCCGGCCTCATGATCATGAACGACATGAGCGCCCGCACCCTGCAAATGGAAGAAATGCTGCTGAGCCTGGGGCCCGCCAAGGGCAAGGATTTCGCCACGGTGATCGGCCCCTGCCTCGTGACCCTCGATGAGCTGGAAGCTTTTGAAATTCCTGCCAAAGCCAACCATACCGGCAAGAACTGGAACCTGCGCATGACCGCCAAAGTGAACGGCGAACTGCTGAGCGAAGGCAACCTGGGTTCGATGGACTGGACCTTTGCGGAGCTTATCGAACGTTGTTCTTATGGTGTGACCCTGCATCCCGGCGATGTGATCGGCAGCGGCACGGTGGGAACGGGCTGCCTGCTGGAACTGAACGGCACGGCCAAAAGAATGGATCCCGCTTATACCCCGCGATGGCTGAAAGACGGAGACCTGGTGGAAATGGAAATCGAAGGGCTGGGCATACTGCAGAACACCATCGTGGCGGAAGACAACGACCACAGCCTGCTGGCCCTGAAAAAAATCTAACCCATGCTGATCGACCTGTCGAGTGTAAGTCCCGCGCAGAAACAGCAATGGCTGCAGCACGCCATTGCGCCGCGGCCCATCTGTTTTGCCAGTACGGTCGACGCTGCGGGAACGGTGAACCTGAGCCCATTTTCTTTCTTCAATCTTTTCGGCACCAACCCTCCGGTGATCGCTTTTTCGCCCAGCCGCCGGGTGCGCAACAATACCATCAAACATACGCTGGAGAACCTGCAGGAATGGCCCGAAGTGGTGGTGAATATCGTTGACTACGACATGGTGCAGCAGATGTCGCTCGCGAGCTGTGAGTATCCGAAAGGCGTCAATGAATTTACCAAGGCCGGCTTTACGGAAGAACCGGCAACCCTGGTGAAACCACCCATGGTAAAGGAAAGCAAGGTAAAGATGGAATGCCGCGTGCTGGAAATAAAACCGCTGGGAGAAACAGGCGGCGCCGGCAACCTGGTGATCTGCGAGGTATTACGGTTACATGTAAACGAAGCTGTGCTCAACGAAGCGGGTGATATGATCGACCAGCGCAAGCTGCACCACGTAGCGCGACTGGGTGGCAACTGGTATTGCCGCGTAGACCAGCACAATCTCTTCGAAGTGGAGAAACCGAACGTGGCGCTGGGCATCGGCTTTGACGCACTGCCGCCGGCCATCCGCTACAGCGGCATCCTTACCGGCAACCACCTGGGACAACTGGCCAACGTGCATGAGCTACCGTTGATCGACCCGTCCTTCGACGACCCGCAGCTCCGCAACATCATACAGTACTACGCCGTAAACCCGGCCGAAATGGAAAAAGAGTTACACCGCTATGCAGTGGCGCTGCTGAACGAAAACAAGATCCGGGAAGCCTGGCAGGTGCTGCTGGCGGGCTGAATCGGGAGGTAGCACCGCAGTGGCAGCGGCTATTACGCGAGCAGCAGTTCGGGGTAGAGAAGCTCCAGCGACACTTTCTGCTGCGGGTAAATGTCCATCACATATTGCAGCATTTCGGGTATCCGGTTCCGGTAGTTGGTTTCCTCGGGAAGAGGCCCGCTCATCCATTCTTCAAACACGGCGCCAAAACTGGCTGCTTCCAGCTGCGGTACCACTGTTACGCCAAATTCTTCCAGTGCCGCCGCATTGCAATACTGTTCATACTGCCCCTGTATCGGCACCACCATCAGGGCCTTGCCCAGGTGCAGGATCTCCGCCGGCGTTTCAAAGCCGGCGCCGGTGATCACCCCTGCCGAGCGGATCATGCTTTCATTAAACAGCCGCTGCTGTACAGGCAGGAAGCGGATATTGTCCACCTGTTTCTCTGCGGTCACTGATTTTGAAAACACTTCAAAGCGCACCTGCGGCAGCTGGCTGAAAACAGCATGCAGCAGTTCATCGCTGTAGGCACTGAGGTAAACGGTAATATGTCCTTTATCAATGGGCCGCGCCTGGAGGATATCTTTCTTAACCACCGGTTCGAAAATAAAATCGTCGTAGGGCCGGAAATGAAGTCCAAGCTTTTCCGTGGCGCGGGCATAGTTTTTCAGGAGGAATTCGCCCATCAGGTCTTTTTTGATAGGCCGCGGAACCTTCGGAGAAGCAAAAGATGCCTGGTGACCGAAATGGAGGGAAGGAAGTTTTTTGTAAGCACAGGCCAGTGAAGTGATGCATTCGAAATCGTTCAGCACCAGGTCGTATTTTTCCACCGGCAGCTCGCGGATCTCTTTCATAAGGCGGCCGGGCTGGAATTGCGCGGCAATCTTTCCATATTGCAATCCGCCGCTGGTATTGTAGAAAAGGCTGAGCCCGCGGGAGCGGTAGCGGCAGGGCAGACCGGTTTGCAACTGGCTGTTGGCGCCGCTCAGGAATACATCCACTTTTCCATAGCGTTGCAGGTAGGGCAGCAACTCTGCAGCTCTTGCGATATGGCCATTCCCGGTGGCCTGTACGGCGTATAATATTTTCATATTTCTTCCTTTGGTACTAGATGGCCAGCGAACTGACAAAAAGATTCACCTCATCGGTCACCACATTCAATACAGGTTCGCGCAATTCATAACGGATATGCTCAAACTGCTTTTCATCGTATGCATAGAGGTGCCAGTCGTTCTGGAAAAATTCCAGCGCTGTAAGGTGCTCCACCCAGTCGCCCGAGTTCAGGTACATCACCTTTCCTTTTTCGTTTTCCACCATTCTTTTCTGCGGCTGGTGGATATGCCCGCAAATGACGTAGTCGTATTGTTTGTCGATGGCGATCTCGGCAGCCGTCATCTCAAAATTGTTGATCTTAGCCATGCGGTTCACGCCGGCCATTACCGATTTGCTGAAGGACACTCTTTCCCTGCCCACAACTTTGAGCAGTCCGTTGATGAGCCGGTTCAGTACTATCAGGCATCCGTAACCGCTGCTGCCCAGCCTGGCCCAGAATTTAGCGGCCCCGCGGGTGGTGTGGTCGAATACGTCGCCGTGAAAGATCCAGGTCATCCGGTTGTTGATCTCTATCACCAGCTTGTCGGTGAGCTGGAAATTGCCGAGCTGTATATCGCAGTAACGCCGCATCACTTCGTCGTGGTTGCCGGTGATATAGATCACCCTTGTCCCCCGGCCCATCATACAAAGTATTTCCTTGATGACGGCCATATGTGTTTGCGGGAAATAGCGTTTGCTGAATTGCCAGGCATCGATGATATCCCCGTTCAGAATAAGTATCTGGGTGTTGATGCTGCGGAGATAATTGAGCACCTCCCGGGCTTTGCATCCATAGGTACCCAGGTGCAGATCAGACAATACAACAACATCAACGGCACGTTTTTCCATACACTTATGGTTTGTCAAAATTCCACCACAAGTATTACCCCGTCATTAACGGGATATTATGGAATTGTGATGCTACTGCACCCGGCGGCGTTCCTCTTCCGTGGCTGTTTCGCGCGAACGGCTGTCTTTCAGCAGCTTGTTGCCGAATCGGTAGGAAGCGCCGATCTTGAACATGCGGAAGCTCATCTGGATGGCGCTGCGCGAATAAATGTCCTGGTCGCTGTACTGCGTTGTAAAGATCCATTTGCTGGAAGAAAAGATATCGTCCACGCCGGCGGTGAGCGACAACTGGTCGTGCAGGAATTTTTTCTGTACAGCCGCGTTCAAAGCGCCCAGCGCTCCGAATTCCGCCGCGCCGAAAAGGGTACGCGACTGAAAGAACCCCGAGAGCTCCAGCGTAATTTTTTTAGGCAGGCGGAAGGTTTCCGCGCCCGACAGCGTAAAATACCATTGCTCCACGCGCACGGGCCCGTTGGCGAAATGCGCCTGCGCCTGTTGCCAGTAGGCGCCGAGGTTGAGGCTGGAGGTCCACCATCTGGTAATGTCCACCGGTATGGTGCTGGTGAAAGACAACAGGTTGGCATGATCGAGGTTCTGCGCCACAATGGTTTGGGTATTGGTTGCCGTATCGAATTCATTCTGAAAATCGCCAATGCCCGATTTTTCATAACTGTAGCCCACCGCAAACTGCATTTGACGGTGCAACCAGGCCAGGCTCACATTGTTGGAGATGGCTGGTTGCAGCGCGGGATTGCCCGAAATAAAGGTTTTGGGATCAAAGAAGATGAGAAAGGGCGCCAGGTTGTTGAAAGTGGGTCTTGTGATCCGCTTGCTGTAGCTGAGGTTGAGGCGGTTCTTTTCATCGAGCGCCCGCGACAGGAAAATCGAAGGAAAAAGATTGCCGTAACGCCGGTTTACGATATCCGCTTTCTGGTCGCTGCCCAGGTTGGAATAGGTATGCTCATAACGGAGCCCGGCCTTGCCCGCCATTTTCTCAGAAAATTGTATATCGGCTGAAACATAGGCTGCTTCTATGTTTTCCTTAAGGCGATAGTTGGCGGTATAGTTCATATCGGGTACCCATTGGCCATTCTCCTCTCTTTCCACCAGCACATCGTTGCTGAACCTGCTCATGGTTCCCTTAATACCCATCTGCAGCGATATTTTTTCATTCAGTTTTTTGCTGTAATCGAACTGGGAAGCCCATATGTCGATCACGGTCTTTTTCCCGCTGTTCATGTCCTGGTCGTACAGGAACTGCCCGTTGCCATCACTGAATCGCTGCTGGTAGGCGGTGGGATTGTCGTCCTTGTATTTCAGGTAATCTATGTTGAAACTGAGCGCTTCGCCTTCGCGTATGGTATGGGTTATATTGGCATTGGCCATCCAGTTGCGCCAGTAATTGGTTTCCTGGTTGGCGATGGAGAGTGCAGTATCCGTTTTTTCATCGATCTTATAGAGGCTTTCGTTCTGGGCCGTCATTTGCCAGCGGTGGTTATAGCCCGCCACGATAAATCCCGCGACAGTTCTTTTACTGAGCGCGTAATCGAGACCGAGGCGATAATCGTGGTTGCGCTGGAAAGGATCGCGGAAAGTGTTGGTCTCCACAATGTGCTGGCCATCTGCTTTGCCGATGCTGCGATAGATATCAGCTGTTTGTTCCTGCTGCAGTTTGCTGAAAGAATAGGAACCGTAGAGGTTAAGCGGACCCTGGCGGAAATTCATGCTTACCGATGCCATGGGCTGCGTACCGTCCATAGCGCCCACGCCCATAGAGGCGCTGACAGTGCCGTTGAAGCCTTCATCGGGATTGTTGATCAGTACAATATTGATCATCCCGGCATTGCCACTGGCATCGTATTGTGCCGGAGGTGTGGTAATGAGTTCAATCTTCTCCACATTGCTGGCATTAAGCCCCTGGAGGTATTGTATCAGGGCATCCGGCGGCATATAGGTCATTTTGCCGTTCACCATCACCATTACACCTTCGCGGCCGGCCATGGCAATGGTGCCGGCATTACGGTTCACGATAACGCCCGGCGATTTTTCCAGTACGTCCAGTACCGTTCCGCCCACGTTCGTGATGCTGCTGCGAACGTTCACCACCATGCGGTCGATTTTTTGTTCAAACAGCGGTTTGCGGGCGCTCACGGTTACGCCCTGTAACTGCGCGCTGCTGGCTTCCAGCAGGAAGGGCCCCAGGTCGCGATCCTGGCCCTCTACGTCAAAACTTTCTGCATATTTATCGGCATAGCCGATGCCGCTGATGAGCAGACGATACTGCCCGGCAGATACCGCGGTGAACACAAAAAGTCCATCCTTCCCCGTGGTAGTTCCCTTTACGAGAGAAGAATCGGCTGCATGGAGCAGCAGCACATTCGCATCGGGCAGATCCGCGCGACCGGGTCCCTGGATGCGGCCGGCAATTTTCACCTGCGCCTGACCGTAAGCAGCAAAGCCCAGGCCAACCAGGAATAAAACGGCACGTAGATGCAGCATGGCGAATCAATTTTGGTACTGGGCACGGGCGGGATAAATGGGGAGCGGAAGGGTGGATCAGAGGCAGGGACCTGTCAAAGGTACATTCTGTATAAAGCTAGGTAAAGAAAAAAGCGGATGAAAGGGGATTTATCCCATTGTACCGGGTCTTTTCCCCGTTATAGTCTATTTTTGCACCTCAAATTTTGGCTATATGGCATTATCTGAGCAGGAGATCATCCGCAGAGAAAAATTACAGCAGTTGGAGGCCCTGGGGATCAACCCTTACCCCGCTCCCCTTTTTCCCGTGAACAGCACGGCGGCCGATATCCGGGCCCGCTACAAGGGGGAGGAAAACAAGGCCGATTTTGCGGATGTATGCCTGGCCGGCCGCATCATGAGCATCCGTGATATGGGAAAAGCCAGTTTTGCCGTATTGCAGGACAGCACCGGGCGCATCCAGATCTATGTACGCCGCGACGATATTTGCCCGGGCGAAGACAAAACGCTCTACGACCGTTTCTGGAAACAGCTCAGTGATATCGGCGATATCGTGGGCATCCGGGGATTCGTGTTCACCACCAAAACAGGTGAAACTTCGATACACGTGCAGGAGCTGGTATTGCTCGCCAAGTCGCTGAAGCCCCTGCCAGTAGTGAAAGAAGCAGAGGGACATACGTTCGATGCTGTTACCGATCCGGAATTCCGTTACCGCCAGCGTTATGCCGACCTGGTGATCAACCCGCAGGTGCGCGACACTTTTACCAAGCGCACCAAAATGATCAATACCATGCGCCAGTTCCTCAATGAAAGGGGCGCGCTGGAAGTGGATACACCGGTGTTGCAACCCATCCCCGGCGGCGCCGCGGCAAGGCCTTTCATCACGCACCACAATGCACTCGACATGCCACTCTACCTGCGCATCGCCAACGAGCTCTACCTGAAACGCTGCATCGTGGGCGGTTTCGACTGGGTGTACGAGTTCAGCCGCAATTTCCGCAACGAGGGCATGGACCGTACGCACAACCCCGAATTCACCATCCTGGAATGGTACACCGCGTATAAAGATTATTTCTGGATGATGGAAACCACCGAGCAACTGATGGAACAGGTGGCCATCGCACTGCACGGCACTACGGAAGTAACGGTGGGTGAACAAACCATTAGTTTCAAAGCGCCTTTCCGCCGCGTGAGCATTTTTGAAGCCATCCGCGAAAACACGGGCATCGACATCAGCGGGCTCGATGAAGCCGGACTGCGCGATGTATGCAAACAACTCAATATTGAAGTGGCGCCAACCATTGGTAAGGGAAAGCTGATCGACGAAATCTTTGGCGCCACCAGCGAATTCAAATACATACAGCCCACTTTCATCATCGACTACCCCGTGGAAATGAGTCCGCTTACCAAAAAGCACCGCAGCAAACCCGGACTGGTAGAGCGTTTCGAACTGATGGTCAACGGTAAGGAAATCGCCAATGCTTATTCTGAACTGAACGATCCCGTTGACCAGCGCGAGCGTTTTGAAGAGCAGGTGAAACTGATGGAAAGGGGCGACGACGAAGCCATGTTCATCGACCAGGATTTTCTCCGGGCGCTGGAATATGGCATGCCGCCTACTGCGGGCATCGGCATTGGCATTGACCGTTTGTGCATGCTGATGACCAACCAGCCTTCGATCCAGGACGTGCTGCTTTTCCCGCAGATGCGCCCCGAACATTTTTAGGGTCGTAAGGCAGGCAGTCCCTTACAGGAATAAATCGTTCATAAGTTTCTGCTCCGGGTTCACGGCGTAGGCGGTTAAATCTGTGATGCCTTCTGCCGCCAGCACTTCTTCGTCGATGAAAAAATTTCCGGTGCATTCATAAGAAGGCCGCTGCAATATATAATAGGCAGCATCGGCTACGATCTCGGGCTTGCGGCTGCGTTGTACCAGGAAATCGCCGCCCAGCAGGTTTTCCACAGCGGCTGTGGCAATGGTGGTACGCGGCCACAGGGCGTTGGCGGCAATGCGCTGCGGCTTGAGTTCTTCCGCCAATCCGAATACCACCATGCTCATGCCGTACTTGCTCATGGTATAGGCGAGGTGTGGCGCAAACCAGCGCGGGTCCATATTCAATGGTGGAGAAAGGTTGAGGATATGCGGATTGTGCGCATTCCTAAGCAATGGAATGCAGGCTTTGGAGACCAGGAAAGTGCCTCTCACATTAATGCTGTTCATCAGGTCGAAGCGTTTGGCCTCGGTTTGTTCGGTGGGCGTAAGGCTGATGGCGCTGGCATTGTTGATGAGGATATCGATTCCTCCAAATTCCGCGGCCACTGCTTCCACCGCCTTGCCGATGCTTTCTTCATAACGTATGTCCACCTGGAGGGGTAATACTTTCGGCGCACCCGCTGCGCGGATTTCGTCGGCCGCTGTATAAATGGTGCCTTCCAGGCGCGGGTGGGGTTCAACGGTTTTGGCCGCTATGGCGATATTGGCGCCGCCGGCTGCCAGGCGCAGGGCAATGGCTTTTCCAATGCCGCGGCTACCGCCGGTGATCAGTACATTCTTATTCTCATATGGCTTCATCTTCAATGTTTTAAGTAAGATAGTAGCATTCTTTCAAAGAACAAGATCGTAATTATACGAAAGCGCAAGTATTTCATGAAGCCGGCAGATTCAGCAATTGTGCTCTTGCGCAGCATAAGTGTAGTTTCTACTTTTGTTATGTCAGTGATCACGAACAAATCCAAATCCGGTAAAAGACCAGACCAATTTTCCTGAAGAACCGATATCCAGATCCAGTAAAACCAAGATCCAAATCCAATTATCGCTTTGAAGAACGAGTTTAGAATCCAGTATCGCAAACGATCCAAATCCTGAAAAAGCCTTAAAATTTGTACCTATTGATGACCTAGTCCATGTTAGTTCTGAACCGTACAAAAAAATTAAAAGTCCCGGTGTGCAAGCACCGGGATTTTTACGTTCCTTCTATCCCGGCCAATCTTTCCTATTCTCCTATGGCAATGCTCTGCACATTGACGAATTCGCGGATGCCTTCGCGCCCCAGTTCCCTTCCATAGCCCGATTTTTTTATTCCGCCGAACGGAAGGCGGGGATCGGATTTCACGAGGCTGTTGACAAAGACGGCGCCGGCCTGGAGTCGACGGGCAAGGGCTTCGCCTTTTTCGCGGTCGCGGGTCCAGATGCTGGCGGAGAGGCCATAGGCCGAGCGGTTGGCAAGGTCCAGGGCCTCGCGTTCGTCGCGGGCGGCAATGATCACGCCCAGGGGGCCGAAAGTTTCTTCGTCAAAGGCCGGCATGCCGGGTACCACGTTGTCAAGAAGGCTGGGTTGCAGGTTGCAACCGTCGCGGGCGCCATCATACAGCAGCGTTGCGCCGGCCCGGACAGAGTCGGTTTTCTGCTGCCAGAGCTTATCGGCCAGATCGGGACGGGCTACCGGTCCCATGCGGGTAGCGGGGTCGAAGGGGTCGCCCTGGGTATAGGTTTTCAGCTCTTCCAGCAGAAGGGCGGTAAAGGTTTCGCGCACGGATTCTTCTACGATAAAGCGCTTGGCGCAGATGCAGGACTGCCCGGCATTGATGAGCCGGGAGGCGAGGGCGGTGGAGGCCGCTTTGCGCAGGTCGGCGTCTGCAAGCACAATCAGGGGGTCGGAACCGCCGAGTTCCAGCACCGTCTTTTTGACGTACCGGCCCGCCAGAGCGGCTACTGAGGCGCCGGCTCTTTCGCTGCCGGTAAGGGTGGCAGCCTGCACAACGCCGGAAGCCAGGATCTTTTCCACCATGGGAACGTCTACTACCAGGCTCTGGAATACGCCCGGTGGCAATCCTGCATCGGCAAACAATTTTTCGATGGCCAGCGAGCAGCCGGTTGTGTTGGGCGCATGTTTCAATAAGGTGGTATTGCCGGCCATAAGCGTTGGCGCGGCATAACGGAATACCTGCCAGAAAGGAAAATTCCAGGGCATAATGGCCAGCACAGCGCCCAGGGGCTGAAACTGCACCTGCGACCGGTAATAACCCGCTTCCACTGGTTGCGGGCGCAGAAATTCTGCGGCATGCTCCGCATAATATTCGCAAACCCAGGCCGATTTTTCCACCTCCGCCAGCGACTCAGAAAAAACTTTTCCCATCTCCATGCTGATGAGATGGGCGAATTTTTCCTGGTTGGCCCGGAGCAGGGCTGCTGCCAGGTAAAGCACTTTGGAACGGGCCGCGAAACCTGCAGTCGCCCAGGAAGGGAAGGCCGCTCCTGCCCTGTCCAACTTATCCTGTACTTCCTGGTCCGTGTGTAGCCTGTATGCTGCAATGGGCTCCTGGGTAAAGGGGTAGATGGACCTGAAAACCGCCATGGTATATCGTTTTACGGGACTTGCTTCCGGGGATGTTGTACCGGCCGGGGCCGGCCATCGGGTAATAGGCTGGGGTTGATGAATCCCCTCCGCCGCTGGCTGTCGGGCCGCAGGGGCCTCACCGTGTCTCCCGGAGGCTCCGGGGCTTTACCGGCAGCCGCTTCACGGGCCGCCGAAAGAGAATCGCGCCTGGTGGAATCCACCGGTGTTACGGGAAACCCACCCTTGGGTACCAAAACCTCTCCGTTGATGCGCGTTAGCACATACCAGTTAAAGGACTGGTCGGCTTCCAGCCCTTCCCCGTAAATGATCTTATCGGGCTGATGGATCTGTACCGGCTTGTCGGTATAAAATTTTTCGGTATGCTGGTCCCACCACAATTCTTCACACCGCAGGGTATCTTTTTTAAGATTGAACACCGTTACGGAATCGCGCAGGAAAACCTTCTGTTCGTTTTCGCGGTAACGGCCGTATTTGGCATTGAGCTGGCTTTCGATCAACAGGCTGTCGTTGTAAAAATCCACGTGCAGCGAGCGGGGAAATTCGAGGTAAGGAGAATCGGTCTGGTAACGGTTCATGACCGGAGCGGTCAGGCGGGCGCGCATTTTGCCGCCCTGGCTCAGGAAGCTTTCCACCTGTTTGGCCTCTTCCACGGCCACGCGTTTTCCCGTTAGCTGGGCGATCTCCTCTTCACTGTTTTCACAGCCCCAAAGCAGGAGCAACCCAAAAAGCATATAACGGTATCCGTTAGTCATATTTTTTCTTCACGAACCAGAGATCGCTGAGGGTAAAGCCCAGGGATATGCGAAAATGGCTGTCCTGGAGCTGCGTGGTATTGTCGCCTCTCTTCCCGTATTCGAGGGCCAGGTTGATATTGGTGTACTGGTTGCTGAAACGGTTGGGGCGAACGGGAAATCCGAAACCACCAGTAACCGCATAAGTATTGAGTTCCTGGCCGGCATAGCGGATATAATCCGGGCCATAGTTGAACCCGAGACGGTAAGTGACCCGGCCCCAGAAACTGGTGCCAAAGGCATTGGGTACAAACTGGCCACCCAGTTTTACTTTCCAGTTGGAAGCCACACTGTCTTTCTGGCCAAAGCTGCGGTAGTCGTCCCAGTTGGTCTGTACGAAATCAACCCCTATCAGCCATTTGTCCTGCTTTTCGAGGGTAAAACCACCGGCATAAGATACAGGGAAGCGAACCTTGCCCGAAACATTGCTCTGCACATAAACGCTGTCTACCGGTGCAACGGTTCCCGTACCACTCAGCACATAGGTTTCGCGCACCAGGTCTTCATGGGCGTTCATATCCTGCTGCAGGGTCATGGTGGCGCCCACTACCAGCCTCAGTTTGGGGGAAAGCTTGGCCGCGTACTGGATGCCGGGCTGTACCAGCAGGCCGCCGAAATTCATTTTGGTCTCGTAGTTGCCCTTCATGTAGAAGACCGAATCGTTCAGCATTTCCTTGCGGGTGCTGAAATCTTTGGTACCAAAATAATAGCCCACGTTCACGCCCAGGCTCAGGTTTTTGAACGACTTACCCAATCCCATATAGGCCTGGTAGGAGCCGCCATTGCCCTCATAGGTGGTCAGTGTGGAGTCGATGTTTTCGCCGGTTCCGGGGTTGTATTCACGGGCATGCTGCTGGATATTGTAGTTGACGCGGGTCATGGGACGCAGCCCCAGCACCATGGCCAGGCTGTGCTTGCGGCTCAGCGGAATGCCCAGTTGCACATAAGAGATATTAGCGTAAGAAGCTTTATAGGACTCAATCTTATTGATTTCGCGGAGCCGCTGGTTATCCATTTCGATCCCTATATCAAAAGACGTGATGCGAAGCTTGGCATAGGAAGCGGGGTTCAGGAAATTGATGGTCTGCGAATGGGGATAGATCATTTTGAAATCGTAGCGCGGGTCGTAGTCGGCGTAACCTACGCCAAAGCCGCCCATGCCCCTGGTAGCGATGGGCGTACTGGGCACCTGGTCACCCCAGCCATAGCGGGAATACGGTGAATTCTCCTGAGCAGCAGTGCTTATTACAGAAAAAATGAATAAGAAAAGAGGCAGCAGAGGTTTTGGTCGCTTAATTGCACGCACTGATCGCATAGAGTCCTTTAAATATTAAATCTTGGTCGGCAAATATCCTGTTTTTCAGGTGAGGGACAAAATAGCCTGAATTACCCCCGGTTAAGAGCACGTTAAAGTTGCCGTAGCGCGCGGAATAGGCGTCGATAAAGCCATCTATCTCTTTGGCCATTCCCAGGATGACCCCGCTGGTGATATTGGTAACCGTATCGTAGCCCACCAGCGGGAAATTCCAGTCCTCCTCCACCAGCGGCAGCTTGGCCGTATAGTCGCGCAGGCTGCGGAAGCGCATATCCATCCCGGGAGATATGCCGCCGCCCAGGAATTCGTGGTGGCTGTTCACAAAATTGTAGGTTATGCAGGTGCCCAGCGCAATGGCCAGGTTGTTTTTGCCCGGGAAAAGGTTCACCGCCGCCGCTACCAGGGCCAGCCGGTCGGCGCCGATGGTGGAGGGCTTTCCTACCGGCGTGGTGAAGGGAAGTGCGGATTTGTGGGAAAGGAGGTGAAAATGCGTTTTCTGCTCCAGGAGAATGGGCAGTTCCGGGTCGTGGTGGATCACGGAAGACAGAATGGCCCTGTTCACGGCATACGTGTCCAGCAGGGGTGCAACGCCGCCGGCCCCCGCATCTTCCAGTATGCCCGTTTCCACCAGTTGTTCCTCCCGGAAGATGGCGAATTTCTGGCGGGTATTACCGTAGTCGAGGCAAAGCGTGGTAGTCGTGTCAGATGTCGAGGTCAAGTGAAGAAAGGTTTTTAAAATGGCCGTTGAGCTTCACGCGCTCGCGCAGCACGCCCATGGTCGCCACAATGGGAAGCACTTTTGCCAGGTGACGTTTCAGGTATTCCTGTCGCTGTTCTTCGGTAAACAGGGAAAGCAGTTCGTATTCTTCTTCCACGGCAAGGCCGGCATGGTGGGCCACATCATAGCTGACCAGTTCCGCATCGGGCCGCTTAAATTGCTTATCCAGTTCCAGCAGCCGGTGCAGTTCGCGGATGGCGGAAAGCACGGCGCCCATCAGCGGCCGGATGCCCGGGCCCCGCCTGTTTTCGGGATAATTGACGATGGCGCCGCTGAAAAGTTTGCCCGGCAGCTCCTTAACGGTTTCGAGTATGCGAAATACTTCCAGCCCTTCCGTTTTTATGTCCATTTCACCGTTCTCGTAAGTTTTGGTCAGCTCTGTAACACGCACGGTAGTGCCCCATTCGCCCAGCTTCTGGTTGATCACGGTGGGAATGCCAAATGGCTTGCCACTCTCCATCACCTCTTTGATCAATTGCTTGTAACGCGGCTCAAATATGTGGAGGTTCAGCGATTCACCCGGATATACCACGATGCCAAGGGGGAATATGGGAATAAAATTGGTCAGGACTTTTTATTTAGTTTTTGCATTCCAGCGCATTTGCATACTTCATGAAGGTATAGTAGGAATTGATGCGGGCAATCCAGAATCCTTCTTTTCCGTCGAGCCAGCCCAGGCGAAAAAAATAACCGCGTACAAAAGAGAAAATCGGGGCGAACACCATCTTCAGGCAAAGGTGCAGCGAAGAGCGCGACTGCAGTTTTCCTGCTCCCAGCTTCGCATAACCCAGGTTCTTCAGTAAGAAACCGTTGAGGTTCTCCGCCGTATGGTGTTCAAGGGTTCCTTTTAGTTTTATGGTGCGAAGTGCATCTGTTATCAACGATTCGTGCACCGCCGCCAGGTTCCAGGAACTGGTGTTCCTGTTGTAGAGCCTTTTCACCGTATCTTTTTTCCAGTCGCCGAATTCAATTTTTTTGGCGCCGAAAAAATTCTGTCTTTTCATTTTATATACAACCGCTTCTTCCTGCGGACTTAGCTTTTTTATCTCTCCTGCAAGGGAATGCGTAATCCTTTCATCGGCATCCAGTACAAAAATCCAGTCCTGCTTTGCCTGGGCGGCGCCATGGTTGCGCGAAGCGCCGAATCCCTGCCAGGGAATCTCTATCACGCGTGCACCTGCATTTGCCGCGAGTTCGCGCGTATCATCGGTGCTGCCGGTATCTACCACTATTATGTCCTCGCTGATCAGGAAAGAAGAAGCAATCGCTCTTTCAATATTTCTTGACTCGTTGCGGGCAAGAATAACGACAGATAATTCCATAAGTGTTAACAAATATATGTTTTATTTGTGCTAGAATTTTACGCCATGCGCCTACTCTACATCGTATTTGGTAAGCAGATCAGCAACCCGGCACAGGCGAGTTTTTCCATAGCTTCTTTTTTGCGTTACGAAGGATTGGTGAAGAGCATCGACATCCTCACCGACTACCCGGATCATTTCAAATACCTCGCTGGTTTGGCAGAGATCACTACGGTTACAGAGGAAGAACTCAACGACTGGAAAGGGCCCTACCAGTTTTTCTGGCGCGTGAAGATCAAAGCGCTGCAATGGATGAGCCGGCGCTATCCCGGCAACGCCATTGTATATCTTGATACCGATACCTTTTTATACAGCGATCCCGAAGCTTTCGGTAAACTGGTTCAGCAAAAAGCCTGCATGCATTTGAAAGAAGGTCCGCTTTCCGCCGCCTCCAGCAAAACGGAAAAACTGATGTGGCGGCAGGTCAGGGATAAGAGCATGGCAGGTCTAAACATGGGTGCATCCCTGAACATGTGGAATGCGGGTGTGGTGGCTTCTCCCAACACGCTGGGAGGAAAAGAGTTTGACCTGGCGCTGGAACTTTGCGATGCGCTTTGCCGGGAACAGGTGACGCCCCGCCTCATTGAGCAATTTGCGCTGTCGGTCGCCCTCGAAGAAACCATTGGCCTGGCGCCGGCCGCTCCCTTTGTTTCCCACTACTGGCCTAATAAGGAACACTGGAATGCATTCATCAACCAGTGGCTGGTAACGCTCTTTTTATCGGGCCGGTCTTTTAATGAAAGCATCCGTGATTTTGCTGCTTTCGACCTGGCCGATCCCCATATCCAGGTACAGCAACGGAATACGGCCATCCGCCTGCACCGCCTGGTGGACGCCGTTTTCCCGCCCCGGAAAATTGAAACCACCGTGTCTCCATCTAACAATACAGGCTAACGCCCAACAACACCCGTTACATGAACGCCATTTCACTGGAAGACCTCCGTGCAGCCGATACGCGAACCCTGGCCAGGGCTATCTCACTGGTAGAGAACGGCCGGGGAGATTTTCTTTCGCGTTTTCCCTCGCCGGAGAAACAGGTGCCGGTGATCGGCATTACCGGGCCGCCGGGAGCGGGTAAAAGCACCCTGGTGGACAAACTGATCGGGCAACTCGTTGAAAAGGACTGCCGGGTCGCCGTGCTCTGCGTAGACCCTTCCTCGCCCTTTCACCAGGGAGCCCTGCTGGGCGACCGGATCCGTTTGTCCGACTGGTACCGGCACGAAAAAGTCTTTATCCGTTCCCTGGCTTCGCGCGGCGCCGTCGGCGGACTTCACCCGCAGATCATCGAGATCTGCCAACTGCTTTGTTATGCACCTTTCGATTATATCATTGTGGAAACCGTTGGCGTGGGCCAGAACGAAGTCGCCATCGCTTCCCTGGCCGATATTTCTGTGGTGGTGCTGGTGCCTGAATCGGGCGATGATATCCAGGCCCTCAAATCGGGCATCATGGAGATCGCCGATATTTTCGTGGTAAATAAATCGGACCGGCCCGACGCCTCCGTTTTTGTCGCAAACCTCCGGAAGACCATCGCCGGGCATTTACTTTTCCGCAAACAGGATATCCCCATTATCCAGACAATTGCCACACGCAATGGAGGGATCAGCGAACTTTTTACCGTCATCCGGCAGGAATTGCAACAGGCCCGTGCGCACAAACTGGGCTGGCTGATGACAGAACGCGCCTATGTGCTCATCACACAGGCAAGGATGCGGGATGTTTCGAAAAAATTATTACAGGAAGAAATTGAACTACTGCTGGCAAAGAAGGCTTTCGATCTGCACGAATTTGTGCGGCGTTTTATCTAATGATGCCAAGACTTCAGGCTGTTCAAAACATATCCCGGTTGGCCCGGTACCATTTGTAACCAATGACGCCAAAGATGGCGAGCGGCGCCATAGCCAGGTACACAATCCCCGAATTCAGCGCCTTGGCCGGCTTCTCCCCCAACTGCTGTGCTGTTTTGGTACAGATGGAACACTGGGCCTGCACCCCTGCACTTAACAAAAGGCCGGCAACCAAAACGGTGATCCATTTCCTGCACGAATTCATAATCGTTCTTTCTGCAAAATTAAGCCAATCCGCTCATCTCCAAACCCGCAAAAATATGGTACATTTCAGGCAATTATAATACCTGCAAATCAAGTCTGTTATGAAAAAAATCAGCCTTTTCCTGGTAACAGCCCTGGGAAGTACCGGTGTTTTTTCACAATCCCTGATCACCATGAACAACAAATGCTACGACATGGTGAAATCGGGCAACGAAGCCAACAGCAACCAGGCCTATGAAGAAGCGCTTAAAACATTCGAAACCGTCTTATCGAAATGCTCTGCCAAGGATGCGAAGGAACAGGGAAATGTAGGAAAAGCGCATGCGCTGAACGGCCTGAAACGGTACGATGAAGCCATAGCTGCCGCCGATGCGGCTTTCAAGGCATCGAAAAGCAAGAGCATCACCGCTCTCTTCGAAAAAGCGGATGCGCATTATTCCCTCAATCAAATGGATGCCGCTTCTGCAGACTATAACCAGATCATTTCGCTGTCGGAAAAAAATAAAAACACCAAAGAGAGGGCCAGTATTTTCAGCAAGCTGGCGGAGCTCGACTGGAAACAGCAGAAGAGCAGCGACGCCTACCAGCATGTGGACAAAGCCATAGAACTGGATCCCGCCAACCCGGCCTACCTGATACAAAAAGGCGATTTCAAAGTGAAGGAAGGCGCATTAAACGCCGGTTTTGACCTGTACGATAAAGCGCTGGAAAACAGCTCCGATAAAAATTACGTATACAAACTCAGGGCCATTGCCTTTACCAATGCCATGCAGGACAGACACCATACCCGCGATGCAAAAGAGTTGAAGGACCGGATGAGCGCGGAGGAAAAAAAGCAGTTCTGCGAAGAATGGAAAAGGCTTTTCGACAGCGGTTATAAGAACATGAGCCAGGACCTCTACTATACGCTGATCTGCCTGTAAGCCGCGTTGTATTTAAAGAAGACAGTGCTCTCGTTGAATAGGCTGGCCGTAATTTTCAGCGATTCGGACTGTTCTGCCGGAAGCTGTACCTGCAGACTAACGGCCTGGTGCACACGCGGATCAATAAAATGCAGGAACTTGATCATCGAAGCGCTGCTGAGCTGCCATTGTTTACCGGTAGCCCCGCTGAGACATTCCTGCACCAGTTGCATCATGCAAACCCCCGGCACTACAGGCTGATCGGGAAAATGACCCGCGAATATCGCGTGTTCTGCATTCCAGTGGAGGGTGGCTTTTATGACATTGTCCCGGAGGACCAGGTCTTCCACAAGGCATAGGTTTCCGCTGAGCATTATCTTTCCAGTTTTTTCAGGTTCATGGTAAAGTTGAAATTAAAATGCCGGATGGCGATGGAATCGGGAACATTGTTTTCTCCCATCCACCAGCGGGCTTCCACCAGTTTTTTCCGGGGGGCGCCCAGCTCGGCATGGTCAACATAAGTCACCGCGCTGTCGGTCACGTACCAGGTGGTTTTGCTGCCGCGCCGGAAACCATGATAAAGCAGGCTATCGGCTATTGCCAGGCGCGCCGGAGCTGTTTCGATGCCTTGCATCATCACCAGCGACAGGTCCTGCTCCAGCGTGCGGATCACCGGCTTTTTGTTGAGCCTGTCCATTATATGGATGACTTCAAAACCCCGTGGTCCGCCAAAGGAAAAATCGAAAAACTTAAATCCCGCTTCATTGGAAAATACCACGCGCCGGCTGCTGTCGGGCATTTCTTTGATAAGCAGCAGGCCGCTGAGATAGTGGCCGGTGATGTTCACCTGCGTGCGGTATAACACGGCGGGATAAACCGGTTTTAGCGCCAGGAGGCGGGCGGGATCAACAGCCGTCCGTTTGTCTGCCGGCCATTTCTGCAGGTGACGGTAGGACGATCCGCAGGCCATCATCCAGCAACTACCGGATACTAAAAAGAGCGTCCGCAAGCGGTGCATTGATTTCTTTCTGGTTAAAACTGATGAGTGTATTGTCGCCGCCTTTTTCCACCATGTTGATGCGGCTTACAGAATAGTCTTTGCGATCGAGGTAAATTTCAATGCTGGCGAAAATGTCTTTCAGCTCCTTGCTCACCGGCACCAGCTCCAGCAGCCAGAATTGCTGGTTTTCAAAAATCGCGGAACGGAAATCACCATTATCGAGCGCTGTTCCGCGCACGCAGTCAACGGTAATCGCATTGATCTTCTGGAAGAGCCGGTTCGATTTTACCGATACTGTATTTTCTTTCTGCCCGTCTTTAATATGTACTTTGTTCCCGCTGATGACCAGCAGGTAGTTAAATGGCTGCAGGTACTCCATCCGCACATCGGATGTTTTGCGGAAGTAAAATTTTCCTTTGGATGTTATTTTTTCGGCAAGAAGACTTAGATTTTTTTCCTGCACAAAATCGGCGCGGAAGCTGTTCATTTTTTGCGAGGCCGACGCAAAAGACTGGCGGAAAGCGGCTGCATCCTTCACCGGAACAAAGCCTTTGGGCTGGGCCTGTACAAAAAATGCGGCAGCGAGCAATATCACTAGCACCAGTAAACGCTTATTCATAAGGCGATTCATTTATCAGGGCATCCAGCCTTACCCATTCAAATCCCGCTTCACGGGCGGCATCGATCAGTTGTGGCAGGATGGCAACCGTGAGCGGCACCGTATCGTGAAAAAGCAGGATGGCGCCCGGCTGCAAAGATCGCACAACGCGGAGAAATAATTTTTCCGGGTCTTTTGCCATTGTATCAAGGGAGCGGATATTCCAGCCCACAGCCTTCATGCCGCTTTTCCGCACCGCCTTCGCCAGCGGTGGTGTGGTAACACCATAGGGTGGCCGGAACAGTCGTGGCGAGTGGCCAATGACACTGCGAATCTTTTCATTGACCTGTTGCAGCTCGCCCAGTATCCGTCGCCAGCCGTAGAGGTCAAAGAGCGGCGCATGACTGTAGCTGTGATTCCCAAGCACATGCCCTTCCGCCACAGCTCTTTGCAATAACGCTTCGCGGCCATCTATTTTATGACCGACCAGGAAAAACGCAGCCGGCACCTGTTTGTCTTTCAGTATGTCGAGAACGGCAGCGGTGTGCTGTTCGTCGGGACCATCATCGAAGCTGATGGCAATTTTCTTTTCTGCGCGGCTGCCCTCGCAAATAACCGGCATATAAAACTGCGAATCCACACGGTAAGAACCCCAGAATAACAATACCGCATAACCGAAAACGAGTAATGTAATGGTTGGCCACTGCCAGCCGCCGAGGATGCCGGCCACCAAAAGCACCGCAATAAACGCCGTTATGGAACGAAAACTCAGCATGCCTGCAATACAATAAAGCTGTGTTTGCCCTGTCCATCATATTGGTGTACCCAAATGCAGGCGGGACTGTCTTCTCCCGCCCCCAGCCATTCGGGCCAGCGATTCTCCTGCAACAGGGCGATGGCCAGCCAGGTGGCAAAACCAGTGGCCGTGGGGTATTCGCCGCAGGCATCTTTAAAAGGAAAGGCCGGTCCAAAGCCGGCGGGCAGAGGATCAGGAAATATTTCGGGAGCCGCCGTCAGCAGCAATTGCGGCGGCCGGCCGGTTTGCGCCGCCAGTTGCACCATCCTGTCGGAAAGGGCTGTTGAGTTTCCGGCGTAAAAAAGAGAAACCGCCCTGCACTCCGCCAATGTTTTGTCGTTACGTTCGCCGCCTGCCACAAAAAATGCGGCGCCTTCCGAAGCCATGCGATGGCGGTACATACCAAACCGCTTCAGGATCTCGAAGCTATAGGTAGTCAGCTCTTCTGCGCTGCCTGCCAGCACCTGCTGTGCGGGATTTTCCTGCAGCAGCAGCCAGGTATCGAGCAGGGCCGATTCAAAAGAGAAAACCCCCTGCACGTAAGTATTGTTATAGGAATGGCATTTGAGCAGCAGCGCGATCTGCGCCCCAACCGTATTGTGGGTGGACTGTATAAAGGACGTGGGCGTAAGCATTTCCTCTTCCTGTTCCACCATCTTTTTCAGGAAAACACCGGTATCGTCCAGACAGCCATAGGCCGTGCCCACCAGGATGGCGGAAGGCTGTGCCAGCCCGGCTTGCTTCAGGGCGTCCATGGCCGTTGCCACACCCATGCGGATGATGCGGCTCATGCGGCGGATCAGCTTTGGATCGATGAAAGAGCCGTAATCGGGTTCGGTAAGCTGCATCCGTTCGGCGGCCATGGGTCGTTCAGCAGCCCTGGATTGTTCAACAGCAACGGGCAATTCAACAGCGCCGGGCGGTTCAGCAGCGTCCGGCGCCTGTTTCACCAAAGGTCCGCTCAACCTGTTTCCCGGGAAGCCGGGCTGTGCCGAAATACTGGAGGCCGCCTGTATAAACATCAGCTTTGGGAAAAAATTAGTGTTGAACAATTACCGCCGAACCCAAAGGAATTCGACAGCACATTTCTCAGCTCCCTGTCCGGCTCGAAGGCATTCACCATTACACCCGCGTCTTCTATAACAGGCTGGCTTATGCGCAAACCGGGATATAAATTCTGCCCCAATATACTTGCCACCGAATATACCGCTTCGATACCACCGCAGGCGGCAAGGGTATGGCCTGTAAAACTTTTGGTGCTGCTCAAACGCGGCAGCCGGTCTCCGAAAATGCGCCGGATGGCCGTGCTTTCGGAGGCATCGTTGTTCTGCGTGCCGGTACCGTGCAGGTTGATGTACTGGATATCCTGCGGCTGCAAGCCACTCATGGCCAGGGCGCCCTGCATGGCGAGAAAGGAGCCGGCCCCGTCGGGCGAAGACGCGGTTTGGTGATGGGCGTCGTTGGCATTGCAGTAGCCACTAACGGTAATGGTTGACTGCCTTTCCAGCTTTTCCTTCACCGCCTCGCTTACCAGCACCAGGTATCCCGCTCCTTCGCCGAGGTTGAGGCCCCTGCGCTGCTGGTCAAAGGGCTGGCAAAGCTGGTGGTCGAGGATCATCAGGGTATTGAAGCCGTTCAGCGTAAAGCGCGATAACGCATCGGTACCTCCTGCCACCACCACGTCCAGCATGCCGGCGCGGATCAAACGCGCACCCAGCATAATGGCATTGGCGGCAGAAGAGCAGGCGGTGCTGATGGTGGTAACAAAATCCCTTATGCCCAGGGCTTCCGCCATTACGCGGCTGATGGTGCCGCATTCGTGCTGCACCACTTCCCGCAACCGGCCGCCCGAAGGAAAATTGGCCAGGAAGGCCGGGAAAAAATTTTCCGTAAGATCCATTCCGGCCACGGAACTGGCCGACACCAGGCCGGTGCGCCATTCTGCGCTGTCGATACCTGCATCGTGCAGGGCCTCCCGCGCCGCCAGGTAACCCAGCATGGCCGTGCGGCTGTTGGTGCCCCGCCAACCGCACCGTTCCTGCAATTCGGCATTGGACGCTTTCACCTCACCCGCAGGGAAGTCGTCCCAGTGCCGGGTATTGAGGTATTCAATGCGGCCCAGCCCAGCACGGCCCTGCTCCAGTGAAAGCAGGTTCTCCTTCACATTCATGCCGATCGCTGAAATGGCACCCAGTCCCGCTATGTAAACCTTATTTGACATTCGCCAGGATATAGTCCGCCATGGTACCCACCGACTGGAATATCTTCGGTCCCTCTTCGGGGTTGGTCAATTTGATCTTATACTGCTGCTGCATCAGCACAATAAGTTCCAGGGCATCGATGGAGTCGAGTCCCAGCCCTTCTCCAAACAGCGGGTCGTCGGTTTTGATGTCGGCCACTGTTACTTTCTGCAGGTTCAGTTGGGCTATGATCTGCGCCTTCAGGTTTTCAATTAAGGTCTCCCTGTTCATATTCGAAATATTGGTATAGGTTTTCTTTTGTAAATGGTTTAAGGGCACCTTTCTTTTCCCAGCTCCCGCCTACAGCGAATAGTACCGCATCGGCATTTTCCTGGAAATAGTCGATCCAGCCCAGCACGCAAAACTCCGTATTTCCTTCGCTAAACAAGGATTTTGTATAGTGAAAAAGGATTTCGGCATCGGGTTTTGCGGAAAGAAAGAACACCTGCTCGCCCTTAAAGCCATAGCGGATGCTGATTTCACCGGCAACAATGTTCGGAAGGGTATATACAAAAATCGCGGGGCTTGGTATTTCCGATAACTGCGCAACAAACCGCTGGTCCGCATCCAGGGAGGAATGGCTGTTCTGGAACACCATGGCCTTCGCAAAGGGATCCATCGAAGCAGGTATTTCCAGGTCGCACAGCAGGATTTCAGCAGCCAGTACACCCGTTTGCGCCAGCCGGTCCATTTTATACCATTTTGGATAAGCGGGCGCCAGCCACTGGTAGAGGTCCTGCAAAAAAGCAGCGCCTCCGCCACTCACCGGCAAACGCTCCTCCCCTTTCCAGGCAAACCCGTTCCGGATCCTGCACGCAGCATGGATGTACAAATCCTTTTCCTCCAACCCTCTTAGTTTTCTTCTTCAATGATCTGTTTCATATCGAGGATCCTGGCCAGTTTGTACACTTCATAACTGTGCCGTTTTACAAACGGGTTTTCCAGGTCCCACACGTAGCCAGCCAGCACCGAGCAAATCATGTTCTTGATCTCCGGTTGCTGCTTTTTCGCAAAGAATATCTTATCCAACGTTCCATCGTACCAGGCGTTCACATAAGTGCGGAAAGTGTTTACGCCCTGCATCATATGCTCCATGTATTCTTTTTCCCAATCCACCTCTTCCCCTTTCAGTTTTCTTATCACCAGATGCGCTGCAGTTTGACTGGAAACCGTTGCCAGCGTTACGCCCGATGAAAAAATGGGATCCAGGAATTCGGTCACGTTCCCCGTCAGCACAAAGCCATCGCCGAAGAATTTGTCGGTGGTGGAAGACCAGCTTTCGAGCACACGCACCTCGAACATCTTCTCGGCATCCTTAAACCGTTCGGCCAGGTAGGGTTCGTCCTGCAAAAGCTGGTCGTACACTTCTGTATTGCTGCCCTGGTATTGCTGGAAAAATTCCGGGTGACCTACATATCCTACGGAAGTAATGCCCGTTGAAAAGGGAATCACCCAGATCCATACACCAGGCTTATGCGTCACAATGGTGATCCGGTCGGGTTCGTGGGCCGTCTGGCGCTTTTCGTCGCGCATGTGGCAGAACAACGCTTTCCGTCCCGGCAGCGATGAGGGTTTATCAAGATTGAAGAGCCGGGGGATCACCCTGCCATAACCGCTTCCATCCACAATGAACCGGGCCCTGATCTCGGAAGGGTTACCGTCCTTATCCACCACGGTAGTTACCGAATCGGAGCCATTAAAGCGTATGTCCGTAACCGTTGTTTCGAAGTGCAGTGGAATGCCCTGCTGTATGCAGCAGTTGGCCAGGATGGTATCAAAGTCTGCGCGCGGCACCTGCCAGGTCCAGGTATAACCCCTGGTGAACTGGTCGGCAAAAAAATAATCGCAGATCATGCCGTCCTTTACGAATTTGGCGCCTGTTTTTTCCTGGAAGCCATGGGCTTTTATGGCATCCAGGAATCCCGCTTCGTCCAGCGCTTCCATACACCTTGGCAATAAGCTCTCGCCGATCACAAACCGCGGGAACTTCATTTTTTCTACAATGGTTACATCATAGCCGGCCTTTTTGATGATGGCTGCTGCAACGGTTCCGGAAGGACCTGCCCCGATCACCAGCACATCGGTGTTGATTGTTTGCACGAATAGAACGATTTTTTGTTAGAGGGATGGTTTCTTGCGGCAAACCAGGAGGGTATGTCCCGCTTCACCTATATGGTCGATTTGGTTTTCTATAAAAAATCCGCCGGCCTCTACCGCCCGTATGAATACCCGGGAATCGTACATCTGGCTGTTGCCGTTTGCCAGGGCGGTGAAGTAAAGCGATGTCATCTGGATCGTCATGGCCGCCACACGGTATTTCTGGCAATCCCAGAAATTTTCGAGTATGAGCAGGTAACCGTTTTCATCGAGGGCATCATAACAGCGACGCACAATCGAACTGATCTCCGCTTCCGAGAAGCAGTCGAGGAACTGGCTCATCCATACCGCATCGTGACCTTTCGGAAATCCCTGTTTTTCGTCGAGGATGTTCACCGGGTGGAAATGCACCCGTTTTTCCCAGCCTCTCTCCCTGATCTTCTTTTCGGCCATACGCACCTGGCCGGGCAGGTCCATGATGGTGATCTCCACATCGGGATCGTGCTCCAGGCAGGCCATGGTCCATTTGCCGGTATTTCCGCCAATATCGATCATTTTCTTTATGCCCAGGGCGAATACGTGTTCGATCACCAGGGGAAAGGAACCGTCGGAATAATAATGATCGAACCCGAACCAGCTTTTCTGGATTTCGGGCGGGAGGCTGCTCAGACCTTCATAAATAGTATCCCAGTTTCCAAAAACTTTCAGCCCCTCGGGCTTGCCGGTGCGGATGCTTTCTTCAAGGTAGTCCAACCCCTGGTAACAGACATCGTCTACAAAGTTGAGGTTGGCAATAGTGAGCGGATCGAAGAGCAGGAAAAAACCGGTTTTGGTAATGCTGTACAGTTCCTCGTCGTTGACGACGAACACGCCCATGCCCAACCCGGCTTCCATCAGCACGCGGGCGCCGTATTCTGAAATACCGGTAGCTTTTGCCGTGTCGGCAATGGAAATACCCAGTTTGCCGGCATTGCGCACGGTCATAAGCAAGCCTGTTTTGCGCATGGCCTGTGCTGCCTGGAACATAACGGGACCAAATGCGATGCGTTGTGCTGCTTCTTTTGCCTCCAGGGCGCGAAGATTGTCTTTCGAAAAATGATTCATTAATTCTCTTATTGCTTCATGAAGTTTTGGTAAACACCAGGGCGGCGTTACAGCCGCCAAAACCGCTGCCGGTTTTCAACAGGTGTCTCATATTATACAGGGGATAGGTTTCCTTGGGTATGTTCAATTCCTGGCTAACGCCGTGGTTGCTGTACCCGCGTGCGCCCAGCACCAGGTTGCGTTCCATGGCCTGGAGCGAAACGGCAGTCTCCAGCAGCCCGGCGGCTCCCAGCGTGTGGCCGAAATAGGGTTTCAGGCTGAAGACCGGTGCCGCCGCCAGCCCGCTCTGGGCAAAAGCCTTTGACTCCATCTCATCGTTGAAGGGGGTGGCTGTTCCGTGCGCATTGATGAAACCGATCTCTCCCGGCCCGACCGAAGCCTCCTCCAATGCGCGACTGATGGCCTTTGCCATTTCCCCGCCCGTGCGGGACGGACCGGAGATATGGTTGGCATCGCTGCTGGTTGCGCCCCCGGAGAGGCGTATGGCTGCCGGCGTTTTGGAAAGGATCACAGCAGCGGCCCCTTCGCCCAGGTTGATGCCGTTGCGGTCGCGGTCGAAGGGCCTGCAGGGTTCGGCACTGAGGGCCTGGAAGCTTTGGAACCCCGCCACGATAAAGGGTGAAAGGGTATCGGCTCCGGCTACCAGGGCCTGGTGGTACTGGCCCGACTGTATCAGCCTTTTGGCCACCAGCAGGGCGCTCATTCCCGAAATGCAGGCATTGGAAACCAGCAAAGGCGTTCCGTGGTAGTGCAGGGCCTTCGCTATTTTTTCCGCAGAAGCGGCGAGAGAAACTTTTTCCTCCGCGCCTTCGTCGCCGGCCTGCAGCAATTCTATATTTCCTTTGGTACTGGCCAGCACCAGCAGGGTGCGGGGATCCGAAAGATCCAGCGGATGCAGGCCCAGGCAGCCCCGGATGCTTTTCAGCAGGAGCGATTCAAAATGTGTGAATGCATCTTCCTGCTGCATGCCTTTCCATTGGCTGGCCGAAAACAGGGCTGCGCAAACGGGCTTTCCCGGCCAGCCCGGAAGAACGGTTTCGTGAAGGCCCGATTCACCACAAAGAATGCGGTCGAGGACAGCAGCACTTCCTTCGCCAAGCGGACTGCACACATGATGCGCCTGTATGTAAACAGCCGGTTTACTCATCCTCACTGTCCATTTCAAATTTTTTCTTCCACTCTTCAAAAAAGGGTGGATTCACCAGTTGCAGGCTGTTGGTGGCCAGGTCCATGAATACCTGTACCGTATTTCCCTTTGCCACCAGTTCTCTTGTGGCTGCATTGTACAATTTATAGCTGAAACAAAGTTTTGCCGCTGCGCTGGGCGTATAGGTGGTTTCAATCACCATCCGGTCGCCGTAACGCAGGGGCTTTTTATACTCACACTGTACACTCACAATGGGAACGGAAAATCCGTTTTTATATACATCGAGATAACTCAGTTTAAATGCATTTCCGAAAGCTTCCCGGCCGTCTTCAAAATACCGCACATAATGGCCATGCCATACAATTCCGAGCGGATCCGCCTCGTTAAACCGCACCACAATTTCCGTGGAAAAACTCAGGGAAGCCTGCTTCATATCTGGTTACGCCATCCGGCTATCTTGTTCTTTTTGATATCCTGGATCACTTTATAAATGGTGTAAGAATAGTAATTGCGGAAGCCAAAACCCTGGGCCTTGCCTGCCATACGCTCGGTAAGCAGCACTTTTTTGGTATCCATGTCCACAAAGGTTACCCACATGCTGCCATTCTCGGAGGTCTTGCTCATCGATTCCATGAATACGATCAGCCCCGTTCCTTTCTTACCGGAAAAATTATACTGGGAAACCATTTTGGCAATATCGGCTTCAGACAGTCTTTTCTCGTCTTCCAGTTTGGTGGAAAAAAGGGTCTTTTCATCCACTTTTTCGTTACGTGCCGTTACGAGGGAAAGGTCGTTGGTGATATTAGATGTTCCGAGCGCACCTGCCCAGTCGAATTTTTTTGGTTCATTCAACAGCAACTGGTTTATGCCGGCAAAATGGCGGGCTTTTACATCGGCGGCGGTGGTAGAAGCTTCGTTGATCACCCGAACGCCTGTAAAGTCCACACCGAGATACGTAATAGGCGCATCTTTGGCCAGCCTGCTTTGGGCCATCAGGTTATTCATCGCCACCAGGGGCAGCGCCAGCATCAGGACCTGGAAAATCTTTTTCATTTCTGGATGGTTTTAAATTATGGATCGGGTTGCATAAAAATTTTCATCTCTGCCCGGGCCAGCAGTTTTCCGCCACAGAACACTTTGCCTTCCACCGAAGAAACATTGAGTATGGATTGTAATTCACAGGTTTCCGTTTCCAGCAGGTCGCCGGCAACCGGGAGGTCAACTATTTCCAGGTTTTTGATGGCGCCTATAAAACCCACCAGCACTTTTCCCCCGCTTTGAACAGCTTTGTATCCTGCAGCCGCAGCGGCTGTCTGGGCAATATTTTCCACCAGCGCCACTGCTTCGAGCCGGCCGTTCCGCAAAAATAAATTGTCTTCCCGAATGCGGAACTGCGTTCCGGTACGATGCTCTTCCTGGTAGGCAAGTGCATCGATCATCACAAAGGGCGATCGTTGCGGAATCAGGTCGGTTATATGGTCAATGTTTACCAGCATGGTCTTTCCAGAAATCAAAATAGTTGAACCACTGCAAAGGGTATTGCCCGGTTCTTTTGGTCATTTCGGCTACAAAATCGTTTAAGATCTTTTCTTCCCGGCCCTTTTTTTCTTCCGCGGCATAATTCACCGGGTCGCTGGCATAGAGGTGATAATGCGAAGCCGTTTCCTTAAAGGCGAACACATAGGAAACCGGCACATTGAACCTGGCCGCCAGGATAAAGGGTCCGGAAGGAAAATCGGCGCGTTTGCCCAGGAAGACGGCGGAATTGGTTTTATTTCCTTCCACATAGCGGTCGGCATGCATACAAACCAGTTCGTTGGCTTCCAGGGCTGCGTGAATGGCGAATATATGGGAAAGATCTTCCTTAATCAGTATCAGCTTCATGTTTCTGCCACCGGTCACAGATTCAAGATAAGCCTTGATCTGCTCATCCTCGCCATCGTACATTACCACGTTGATGGGAGTTTCCAGCCTTTTCAGCAGGTGACCGGCCACTTCCCAGTTGCCGACATGTCCGCTGATCAGCAGTCCGCCCCTGCCCTCTCTCACCATTTGCCGCAGCCCCTCCTCTCCCTCGAAGTCAAAAGAAAAGGGTGTTTCCAACCCAGCCTGCACGGCGATCTTATCAATCAGCGTTTGTCCGAAACAGTAATAGTTCCGGTAGATCGATCGCCAGGTCTTCGCTTTTCCATAACCCAACCGCCGGTGAAAATAATAGTAAAGGTTCCGGGTAGTTGCGGGTGAAAAGAAACAATAGTACCAGGTTACTGCATGCAGGAGCTGGTAAGCAATACGGGTTCCAAAATTGCGCAATACCCAAACGAAGATCCGGTAGCCCAGCGGGGTGGCCCTGGACTTTCCCTTCCATTCGGGCATTATACCAACTCTTTAGCGTTGATGCGTTGATGCACGTAGTTGTAAAAATCCTGGAAAGTATGGATGCCTGTGAAATCTTCCGGTTTCACTTTGAAGCCGAAATTGTTTTCAATAACCACTACCATGTCAATGTAGTCGAGGCTGTCCAGGTCCAGCGTCTCTTTCATATTGGCATCAGCCTGGATGGCATCGATTTCCACTTCAAATTCTGCAGCCAGGAAACGGTTAATTTTCTCAATCAGTTCAGTAGCCATGTCGGTTCATTTAGGGATGATACTTCTTAATAACCAGCGAAGAATTGGTGCCTCCGAACCCAAAAGAATTGGAAAGAAAGCAATCGAATTCCTGGCTGATGGTTTTACTCACGATATTCAATTTGGCCGAATCCTCGTCCGGTTCCTCAAAATTAATATTTGGTGCGATGAATCCATACTCCATCATCAACATTGAATATACAATTTCGCTGGCGCCTGCCATCCAGCATTCATGACCTGTCATGCTTTTGGTGGAACTGACATAAGGCCGGCTGGCGGAGAACACTTCGTCTATCGCTTTCGCTTCACTGGCGTCGCCCGCAGGCGTAGACGTAGCATGCGCATTGATGTACTGGATGGCGCCGGGTTCCAGTCCCGCATCCTGCAGGGCCATGCGCAGGGCCTTTACCGGTCCCCATACCGTGGGGTTGGAAATATGTCCGCCGTTGGAAGAAAACCCATAGCCCACCACCTCGCCCAGGATGGCTGCGCCGCGGGCCAGCGCCGACTCAAGGCTCTCCAGGATCACCGTTGCAGCACCGCCGCTTGGTATCAGGCCATCCCTGTTGCGATCGAAGGGCCGGCTGGCATGGGTGGGTTCGCTTTCGCGGATCGAAAACGCCGAGAGCGCATCAAAATTGCCCATCGAATAGATGTTCAGTTCCTGGGCGCCGCCGCAGATCACCATATCCTGCAGACCGGTCTTGATGAAATGATACCCCAGTCCAATCGAATGTGAACCGCTTGCGCAGGCCGCACTGACCGTCAAATTGATGCCCTTGAGGTGAAAAATGGTGGCCAGGTTCATGGTCACCGTACTGTTCATGGTTTGAAAAACAGATCCCGAGCCCAGCAGCGTGGTATCTTTTTTCTCACGGATGAGATCGGTAGCTGCCACCACCGGCTCGGCCGAACTGTCGTTGCCATACAGCACGCCTATTTCGCGGGCATGCAGCATGTCTTCTGTAATACCGGCCTGTTCCAGGGCTTCGCAGGTAGCCATATAAGCGTATTCTCCCTGCTCAGGCAGCATGATCCTTGCCCGGCGGTCGAGGACTCCTTTGAGATTGGGGCGGTCCACATAACCGGTTAACCCCGACCTATAACCGAAAGCCTTGCGCTCCGGATCCAGGATAATACCCGACCTGCCTTCAAACAGCGACTGCCTCACCTCTTCCCTGTTCTTGCCAATGCAGGAATAGATCCCCATACCTGTTATCACCACTCTGTTCATACCAGCCTATGTATATAATCCTCCGTTTACAGATAAAACTACTCCTGTAATATAACCCGATTCCGGGGAAGCAAGAAATGCCACAGCATGGGCCACTTCTTCCGGTTCACCAAAGCGTTGCACCGGGATCATGGCCCTGAGTTCTTTCTCGTTCAGGTCGCCTGTCATATCGGTCTTTATAAAGCCGGGCGCCACCGCGTTCACGGTTACGCCCCGCTTGCCGATCTCCTGCGCCAGCGCCTTGGTAGCGCCGATCACACCTGCCTTGGCGGCGGAATAATTGGTTTGACCCGCCATACCTTTTAAGCCCGACAGCGACACCACGTTGACGATGCGGCCCGACCGGCGCTGTAGCATACCACTCAGCACTTCGCGGGTCACATAAAAAAACCCATCCAGGCTGGTGCTTCTCACATTCGACCACTGTTCGTCCTTCATCCACATCATCAGCGTATCATCCTTGATGCCGGCATTGTTCACCAGCACCTCGATGGGTCGTCCGGGGTGTTTTTCGATATAGTCGCCCAGCACGGCTCTGACCTGTGCGGCATCGCTGACATCGAAGGGAAGCAATTCTCCCTCACCGCCGGCTGCACGCACCAGGGCCAGGGTTTCTTCCGCCGCTTCTTTATTGCCTTTGTAATTGATGAGCACGTACAGACCGCTACCGGCCATTTTTACGCATATAGCCCTTCCTATACCACGCGACCCGCCGGTGACGAGCACTGACTTTTTACCTTGCATCTGGACTTGATTTAAACTTAGGCCAGGACGGCGGCGCTGCTGCCTGTCTTCTGGGAATTGGAGACCACCGGATCTGCCGATTCAAAATATTTTTTGATTTTCTCCAGCTCCTTGTACCGCGGCTTATCGTCTGCAAACACCGGGAACATAGCCCTGAGTTCGCGATACATGCCCAGGGTGGCGCTGGCCATCCTGCCGGTGCAATCGAGGTAGTCCACTGCCTGCAGAATGGTCATGGTTTGAATGGCCAGCACTTCAAAGGAATTGCCGATCACCCGCCGGGTCAGCAAAGCAGCGTTGCAGCCCATGCTTACGATGTCCTGGTTGTCGTTGTTGTTAGGAATGCTGTGAATATACATGGGCATGGAATAGGTCTGGTTCTCCGCCACCGTACTGGTAGCCGTGAACTGCATGCCCTGCATGCCGAAATTCAATCCCAGGGTTCCGAGGTTGAGGAAGGGCGGGAATTTCTCGTTCAGCTTTGCATTCAGCAGGTAGTTGAGCTGGCGCTCGCTGAGCATGGATAATTTGGTGATGGCGATCTTCAGCTTGTCCATTTCAAGCGATATATAATCGCCGTGGAAATTGCCGCCGTGGAAAATATTGGCATTTTCGTGATCGATGATGGGGTTGTCGTTCACCGAGTTGAACTCGGCCACAATCACTTTTTCTGCCTGCGCAATGGTATCGTGTATGGGTCCCAGCACCTGGGTAATGCACCGGAGCGAATAGTACTCCTGCACCTTGTCTTCAAACACGTCCTGGTCCATCTTATCCCCTTCGTAGAGGTGTTTTTTGCGGCTGCGGATCATCTGGCTGTTGTTCAGCAACCCGCGCAGCATGGCCGCCACAATTTGCTGACCCGGGTGGTGTTTTACGTGGTTCAGCTCATGGGAGAAGTGGTCGTCGTAAGCCTCCACTACCTCGTTGGTCATGGCGCTTAGCAATACCGACCATTCCAGCAGTTTTTTCGCCTGCAGCAGGTTGATCATGGCGATGCCCGTCATGGCCGATGTGCCATTGATAAGGGCCAGGCCTTCGCGCACGTGGATGGACAGGGGTTTGATATTCAGTTCGGCAAATACTTCGGCCGTGGAGCGGATCTGGTTCTGGTACCATACCTCGCCCTCGCCGATCAGGCTCAGGGCCAGGTGGGCCAGTTGCACCAGGTCGCCGCTGGCGCCCACGCCACCGTGTTCGTAAATGACCGGGTATACTTTTTTGTTGAGCAACGCTACCAGCAGTTCCACCAGTTCAGGATGCACCCCCGAATAACCCTGCAGGAAATTGTTCAATCGCGCCAGCAAAAGGCCTCTTACGAGCACCGGTTCTACCGGCTTGCCGCTGCCGGAACAATGGCTGCGGATGAGATTGTATTGCAGTTCGACCAGGTTCGATTCGCTGATACGGTACTGGGCCATAGGACCAAAGCCGGTATTGATGCCGTAAATGATCTTATTAGAAGCAAATCCTTTCAGAAAGTCGTGGTTTTTCGCCACTTTTTCCAGTACGGCTGCAGCAATGGAGACGGGCTTTTCGTCGTACACAATCTCCTTGAAATCAGATAAGGATAAATGTTGTTCGGTAATCAATGTCTACGTTTATTGGGCAGTTTTCAAAGTGCCAAAAATAGGGATAAAGACCGGATTCGCCCAAGACCCCGGTCAGCGTCGATCCACTAACTTTTGCGCTTTGCGCCCGCCCTCCGGGAACTGCAGCCGGTGGATCTCCTGCGGTGTGCAGAAACGGATCTCGGGGATCACGCGCAGGCGCGAACGCAGCAGCTCGCGGATGCGTCCGCCAGCCTGCTCGCCGGCCTCCTGGACCTGCAGGTGCAGGATCACTTCGTCTGTTCCCCATTCGTTCGATTGCAGCTCCACCACGTAATCCGTCACTTCGGCCAGCTCATGGAGCAGGTCGAACAGGGCAGGTGGATAAAAACTGGTGCCCTTGAGCTTGATCATCTGCTTTTTCCTTCCCAGCACGGCCGAGAGGCGGTCGGTACGGCGGCCACAGGCGCAAAGGCCGCGGTGTCGGATGCAGATATCACCCGTACGGTACCGTAAGAGGGGCATCGCTTCCACACCGAGGGTGGTAACCGTTACCTCTCCCGGCTCGCCATCGGGAACAGGGTTGCCGGCTTCGTCCAGCAGCTCCAGCACCAGCAGCTCCGGGTTGAGGTGCCCGCCCTGCCCGTGGATGCATTCGGTAAAGGCCGTTTGCATTTCGGTGGAGGCATAGGTGCTGATCAGACGCACATTCCATTCCGTGCTGATCCTTTCGCCCAGCCGGTTGAGCTGCCCCTGCTGATTTCGAATGGGTTCGCCGATGCAGATAATGCTTTTCACGGAGCTGCTGTTGGGATCGAAACCCTGCTCCCGCGCGAATTCCAGCAGCTTTACCAGGAAGGAGGGAACACCCACCAATACTGTCGGCTGCACGCGGCGGATGGTGTCCCAGTGCAGGAAGGGAGCGCCGGGCCCCACCCGCACGAGCCCGGCACCCAGTTTCCGGATGCCCAGGTAATAGGCGATCCCGGCCATGAACTGGCGGTCGAGGGTGAGCATGAGCTGGTACACATCATCCGGGCTGCCGCCGGCGGTGAGGAAGGAGCTGTATTCATTGTAGGCCAGCCGCTCCAGGTCGGCTGCCGTCAGCGCAATGGTGACCGGCGAGCCGAGGGTACCGGAGCTGGACATATATTCCGCGATCTGCCGGCGTGGCACGGCCAGAAAATCCCAGTTCCGCAACTGTATGTCTTCCTTGGTAGTGGTGGGAATACGCGGCAGGTCATCCAGCGAACGGATACTGCCCACATCGATCCCCTTATCCCGGAACAAGTCGCGGTAAAAGGGAGAATGGGCCGAAACATGCTGCAACAGTGCCTGCAGGGAGGCTTCCTGCTTTTCGCGGATCAGGGTGTCGGATTCAAAAGCAATATGGGGATCGTACATCATTGTTTTTCCAGGATTACGATGGCCACAGCAGTGGCCGCCACGTGAGAAAGGGAAAGATGGATCCTGCCGATGCCGGATCCGGAAAGGGTTTCAGCAGTTTGACCGGTCAGCCTCATTTGCGGTTGCCCGTTTTCGTTATGCTCCACCACTATTTCATGAAACGCCGTTCCGTTGCGCCAGCCGGTTCCCAACGCTTTAAAGAACGCTTCCTTGGCGGCAAAACGGGCGGCAAAATGTTCTTCGGGGTGGGCCTGTTTTTCGCAATAGGCAATTTCTTCCGGCGCAAATACCAGCTCCCGGAATCCATTGCCCCTGGCCAGTTTTTCCCCAACCCGGTTCACTTCAATGATATCGACACCAGTTCCCAGAATCATTTTCCAGCTAGTTTTTTTCGGCACTCTTCCACCCAGTTTTCCACCGCCTTTCTTTCGGGCAGGGTAGCAATTTCCAGGCTGAGCGCTTTGTCAAAATAACCGAGCGCCTTGTCATAGTTGCGGGTTCGCATGGCTTCCTTACCGGCCAGCACATAGCTGTGGTAGTACGCCGGATTGCTTGCTATGAGGCTGTCGGGGTTCACCGCTGCGCCGTCGAGCAGTTGTTGTTTGTATGCCCTAAAGCGGAGGAAATCGCCGAACCGCGGCGAAAATAACAAACTATCGGCCCCTATGGTCAGGCTGCTGTCGGCAATTTCACGATCGGTTTGCAGGCCACGCAGCGCCAGAACCTGCGTGAGGTCGTAACAGATATAGGGACCCAGTTGCCAGGGCGCCGTGCTCACCCACACTTTGCGTTTGGCCGGTTCAAAAATGACGGAATGGTGGGCAATGAGCTGGTTCACGGCCTTTTCATTTCCTAACCCGATATCGGCGCCGTTCAGGCCTTTGTAATCGCGCAGCAGGGAAGCAGTTTGTTCCACGGTGTTTTTAGGCCGCTCAGCCAGCAGGGCCTCCACGCGCTGGTAACGGTAAGGCGAAGCGCTTTCCCGCAGTTGCTCTTCGTTGGCGGCGGAATGCTGCAACTCAGGGCCCTGGAAATGGTTGGCGCAAACGATATAATCCTTGTGCGGATCATACACATCCAGGGTATCGGGTGTTTTTTCAATGACCACGGCCTTGTTATCAGCCGCCGACCCTACGAGGAAGGATTCGGATACGAACATGTGGCGGCTGCGGGCTACCTGCAGGGCCTCGCTGATATTGGAAGCATACTGCAGTATCTCCCTCGCAACCAGGCTCACCGGTGTGGCGGATCCGGAAGGCATCGCGGTTTTTGCGGCGTTGATGGTGACCGTTAGTCCCTTTTCGTTCATACCCGAAACGGCGCCGGTAAAACCGCCCCAGGTGATCGTCATGTAACCATACCCGTTAGTTGGCTTAAAAAACGCAACGATCTTGTCTTCCGCAAATTTATCGCCCACATAGAAGTCAAAATTGCGCCCGACGATCAGGCTGCTGTCGGCGGAATGGCCGTTCCAGGTGGCAAAGGAAGTGCAGCCTACCAGGGCCATGCTTTGCAGGGCATGGCCAATGTCGTGCGCGGCATGGTAGTTCAGCAACCGCTGGTAGGGCTTACCGATATAATCGTATTGGTGAGAGGCAGACAGCGATATGCCATAGATCTCGCGCTTGAATTCTTCCTTCACCTGGTGGGCGAGATCGCGGTTGAACCACCCGATGAAGTATTTGAGGAAGTGGCGGTAAAAACGCGAAGGAATCATTTTTTCAATCTGTGCATTGAAATGGTCTTCCTGTCTTTGCACCAGCTCCTGCGTCAGTTTACCGTTGATTACGCCGCGCTCAAAATCGCCGCCTTCTACATACAGTTCATAGAGGCCGGAGCGACTTTTGCGAAACCAGTTGGGACCAAGTGTATAAAATCCCGGCGAGGGCTCGGCTCTCTGCAGGCCTTCGGCCGAGCGGTCGGTGACCACCGGCGGATCTACCTGCGATACAAAATAGAGATAGCCGAACAAAACCAGCAGCAGGACCAGCAATGTCCCCGTTATATACAACAACCATTTTCCTGTCTTCCGCAGCTTAGGCATGTCTGATTTTTTCAAGTAGTTTTTCCAGGTCGGTAAAATGTCCGCAGGTCTGCAGGGCGCTCATGGCAACGCCCATCAGCCCGTGCAGGAGCAGGTTCTGGCCCGTCAGGTAAAGGTTGGGAATCCTGGTTTGCGCGGCAATGAACCCGCCAACGGGATCCCGGGCATCCTTGGCCACCCCATAGAGCGAACCGTCGGAAGTTCCGATATAATCGCGGTACGACAAGGGACTGGAGCTGTACACGCTTTGAATGGCGGAAGAGAGGCCGGGAAAATGTTGTTCGACCAGCGCGATCAGTTGCTTTTCTTTTTCCTGTTTGAAAGCGGCATAGGAATCTCCGCGATCGCCGGGCACGGCATCGGTGTTAAAGGTCTCGCTCCATTGCTCTACCCAGGAAAAAGGCATATAGGTCATCAATGTAATGGCATCTGCGCATCCGCTGTTACCGGATGCGGCCGTGAAATATACGAAGCAGGTCTGCGGCCAACGATCCGGATCACAGTCGATGGCCTTCCATACTCCTTCGCGGGCATGCAGGTAATAGTTGTGTTTTTCGTATCGCAGGACGCCGGGCTTCAGAACGGCGTACACGCAGAAAGAAGAAATAGTGTCGGGCAACGCTTCTATGCGTTTGCGGTAAGCCGGCCGCAGCAGGCTGCTTTTCGTGAGCGCCAGCGTGCGCCGGGGATGAAGGTTGGAAATAAAAGTCCGGCCTTTTACAACGCGGCCATCTTCCAGGTGTGCCTGTTTTATTTTTCCCGCATCTTCTTCAAGCGAAACCACTTTGCAATGGTTGTACAGTTCGCCTTTCTGCGCGCGGATCTGTTTTACAAGCAGCCGCGTGATCTGCGAGCCTCCATCCCTGATCTTCCAGGAACTGCTGATAAAACTGTTCAGTACCAGGGCATGCACATAAAATGGGGTGATGCCCTCCCGGCCTGCATAGAGCAGGTTGTTCCCCGCCAGCACTTCCTGCAGGCGGCGGTTGGCGGTAAAGGAGGAGAGTTTCCCGCTGACTGTATCTTCCAGCACCGGCATTTTTTCACCCAGGCTTCCCCCGCTTTGCAGGTGATAGAGCGGGAAACGGCTGCACACTTCCTGCAGGTGCCGGCTATAGTTTTCTATGGCCTCTTTTTCTCCCGGGAAAGCCTCCGCCAGTTTTTGTATAAAGTTTTCGTAACCCTGCGCAAGATCGTATTCGCGGCCATCTTCCAGGAATACGATGCGGTCAAAGACCTCCGCATCCATCTGTTCTGCCGGGAGGTCCTGCATGATGCCGGCATAGCGAAAAACCTGGTGCAGGGTTTGACCTGCAGCCAGCGAGCCTACATAATGCACGCCGCTGTCGAACAGCGCTTTCTCACGCGAAAAACTTTGCAGGCACCCTCCGTACTGGCGGTTCTTTTCGAGTATGCATACCCGGTATCCCTCGCGGCTCAGTATCGCGCCGCAGAGCAATCCTCCCAGGCCGCTGCCGATGATCACGATATCGTATATGTCAGGTTCCGGTGCTGCCATTGTTTCGAAGTACAAAAATAATGTTGGAAGTGCGGCGGGTTTCATCGATCTGTTCCATAGAAAAGCCCCCCGCCTGAGCCCATGCTTTGATGCTGCCGGCCGAAAGAAAATGCAATCCTTCCTGCGCGGTTTTATTGAAACCCAGCAGGCGGGTGGAAAAGATCTCGGTCCATCGGGTACCCTGCTGGCGCTTCACCAGCTCGGTATTGCCGTCGCGCAAAATGATGATCCCTCGCGGGGCCAGGTGGCGCATGGCTTTCTGCAACAGGGCCTCCTGGTCGGCCGGCTTCAGGTAATGCAACAGGTCCAGCACCAGGATGGCATCGTACTGCGCCCATTCAAAATCGTTGGCGTCGGCCAGCCGGAACTGCAGGTTGCCGGTGCGGGAATAGTTGTGCTGCGCCGTGAGGATCTTTTCTTCGTCGTAATCGATCGCCAGTATCTCCCGCTCTTTGCCGGTAAATGCCAGCATATAATCGAGGAAGCCATAACCGCACCCGATGTCCAGGATCTTTCCTGCGCGCGGAACCATCTGGTCAAAGCGCTCGTAATTATTTTCCAGGCGGGTCTTGACACGCATGTACCATTCCAGCACCGGCCCCTTATAGATATAGTTGCTGATAAGCGTATCGCGATAAAAAAGGGTGTTTTCCATCACCGCCATCCGCGCGGCAGACAGTTCGCGGAAATAACCCCCGATGCGTTTGGCCCGCTCGCTGTAATCGCGCCCGTAGCTGGTGTCCTTGTGGCGGATGCGCGGCAAGATCTCGGCATAAGCGGGACCGTCCTTCAACATGAAATCCGATTTACCCATGGTATACCCTGTGCCCTGCAGCAATACGGGAAGAATATCGAGCTGCAACTGCTCGGCCAGGTAAAAAGCGCCTTTGTGAAAACGTTTCATGCGGCCATCGGGCGAACGGGTGCCCTCGGGAAAAACAGCAATCGAATAACCTTTTTCCACCAGTTTCCGCAAGGCGGGCAGGTTGTCTTCCACGCCTTTCTTTACCGGAAAATAGTCTGCCATCTTTACCACATAGCCAAATACCGGGCTGTTCCAGACCCACTGGTTGGTGAAGAGAATGATCTTCGGATGCAGCAGCATGAGGGTCAGGATGTCCAGGAAACTCTGGTGATTGCTGACGATCACCGCCGGTTGGGAAAAATCCTCGCCATGGACATTGATGACCTTCTTCTTCACATTTACCATGAGGTGCAGCTCGCTCCAGGCAAACTTATACAGCAGCCAGTGGTACAGGTATTTGCAGCGGTCGCCCGCAAAGGGGTTCAGTTTCAGCAGCAGGAATCCCACCACACTCAGCACAATGGCGCCCAGCAGGAAATAACCAAAGGCAATGGTGCAGGTAAAAAGATACCAGGCCGTCCAGGGAAAGCGCTTTTTCTCCGTTCTACCGGTAATGAGGAACCGAAACAGGAAGGGAATCATCACCTGTGAGATCAGCACCACGCTGCCGATGCCTGTTATGGCGATGCCTGCAATGCTGCGCAGGCTGGGGTGTTTGGCAAAAAGCAATACACCCAGTCCGGCCAGGGTGGTGATCGCCGAAAGAAATATGCTCGACCGGAAAGAGCCCAGGTTCTTACGCCCGGTTTTGTATTCCTGCAACAGCCCTTCGAGGGTGAAAAGACTGTAATCGTCTCCCAGTCCGAAGATGAGCGCAGAGATGATGATGTTCACAATATTAAAGCTCATCCCCGTGAGCCCCATGATGCCCAGTATCCAGATCCAACTGATCAGCATGGGAAGAAAAGCGATCAGGGTCAGTTCAATGCGGCCGAAAGAAAGCAACAATACCAGGAATACGATGATACCGGCCATCCAACTGATCTGGTTGAAATCCCTGCGCACCATATCCACCAGCTTCGAGGTAAGGTATTGCAGGTCGATGGCCTGGATGCCGGGAAGCTGTTGCAGCGCCTGTTCCACCTTCTCTTTGCGACCGGTTTTCACCAGGGTGATCAGCTTCACGGCCGTATCACGGACCAGGTAATTGTTAAGCAGCTCCGGCGCCAGGCCCGCCGCCATACTGTCGCCCGCCGGGCTGTATGCTTTCTCCAGCAGGGCCGCGGTTGGTTCAAAAGCCTTATCACTGAAACCCAGCGCGCGCCCCTGCATATGAAGGGTTTGCAGGAACTGCGCTTTTTTCTCTGCGGTCCAGAAGCGGTTCCACCGGTTGATCCGCACCTGCTGCAGGGAGTCGGAAACCAGGATGGTATGAAGGCCCGAATATTTCTGCAACAGGTCCTGCTGCTGCAGGCTGTCGAGCGTGAGCGCCAGTTTCTCCTGCTGCCGCAGGGCTGTTTCCAGGTCGCGCCCCTCCGCCACCACGTACACAGATTGAAGGGCGAAGGCGTTGAGCTGGTTCACTTTTTGTTCCGCCTGGCGCAGTTCCGGCGACAAAAAATTCATGCGGTTGAGATCGGGTTCAAACCGCACGCGCGACACAAAAAAACCAAAGAATACCGTAAGGGCCAGGATGGCCAGCACCAGCCATTTATTGGATTCAAACCGTAGCTGCGACCAGCGGTCGAGCCAGCTCTCGCGCGACTGCCTGTCTATTGCATGTTTTGTCCGCGCGCGTGCCGGACTTACCAGCGGCGGCAGGAAAACCAGGCTACAGAAAGCGGCGCCGGCCAGGCTGAGGGAAGCGAAAAGGCCAAGGTCCTGCAGCAACGGCGACTCCACCCACCGCAGGCAAAGAAAGCCGCCGATGGTGGTAAGGCTTCCAATGGTCAGCGGCGCGGTAAGGTCGCGCAGCACGGCCTCCATATCGGCTTCGTGCCGGCAATGGTTAAAAACGTGCAGCGAATAATTGACCGCAATACCCAGGATGATGGAGCCCGTACCCAGTGCTATCACGGAAATAGATCCTTTGAAAAGGGCAATGCAGGCCAGTGCAAAAAGGGCGCCCATGGCCGCGGGAACCAGCACCAGCAGGGGCGCTGCAGCCCTCCTGAAATACCAGGCCAGGAAAACAAAAAGAAAAACGAGGGTGATTCCCAGGGTCAGTTGGCTGTCCTGCCGCAACTGCAGCGCGTTGCCAACGGCCACGGCCGTACCGCCAAAGTATTGAATGCTTACGGATGGATGCGCCTGCTGCAGGCTGTCCCTGACCCCGTCGAGCGCGCGCAGGAAGGCCGCATTTTCTGCCGTATTGTTCTTTGCATACAGCGGGTCGATGAAAAGAACGGCGTCCTGCTGGTCTTTTGTAAGTATGTGACCATCGTACAAACCGAATTGCTGGTCGAACTGGAGCAACTGCAACCGGTGCAAAGCTGCCTGCCCGATGCCGGCCGGGTCCTGCGCTATAAAGGGTTTCAACGCCAGTCCTGCCGGCGACCGCAGCAACCGTAGGTTATCGTCGAGCCGTCGGTGAATGGCTTCGGGCAGCAGCAGCGAGTCAAGGGCGGCATAGTCTTTTTCTTCGAGGTAAAGCGGCAGGTTCGATTGTATGCGGTGCAGCAGGTCGTAGCTTTTGCTTTCATCCACCTGCCAGTACACTTCTTTTATGTAAGGCTGCAATTTTCCCTGCAGGCTGGCGGCCAGGGCATCGCTTACCAGCACCAGGCTGTCGGGCTGCGCGTCCTGCGAAGAAAACACCACGATCATTTTATCAAGCATCCGGCTTTGCCGGAACAGCGACTGTATCTGTCTTGTTTTTTCATCCTGCGGGATGATGGTGGTGATGTCTTCCTCCAGTTTTATTTTCCAGGCGAAAGCAGCCGGGAGAAGAAAGGCCACTGCAAAGCAGAGCCGGAACCACCATGGGTGCCGGAGGAAGAAACGGTATATTACCAGGAAAATATTCGCTCCCATTTCATGATAAGATAAGACAGCAACCCGATCAGCACGCCGGCTGCAAACGCCAGGGTGATACTCCCGACCAGGTATTGCTGGAGATTGGTTTGAATGGAAGCCAGGCCGAGATTCTTATCGAGCGACAAGTGGCTGGCCGCCTCTCCCATCCAGGGGGCGCCGGCCAGGAAACTCGCATACAATATCAATGGGATCATCGGCGGTATGCTGATATTGGCCGCGGTGATCACCAGGGCCTTGTTCAACCGAAGCATCACCGCAAAAAAAATAGCCACCACCAGTTGAAAACCCCAGATGGGCACAATGCCCATGAATATGCCAAAACCGATGGACGTCGCTTTCCGCTCGGCCGATTGTCCCGATTCGAAGAGCTGCTGCAGGAATTCCTGTCTATGGTTTTTTTTTAAGAGCCGCCGGAAAAAATCCCTGGGTTTGATGTAGAGGAATGCGATGAACAGAAAAACCGTATTCAGCAGACTGATGCGGGTGAAATCCTTAAAGGGCCTGAAATGGGAAACCCTTTCGCCGGCAGGTGGATAATACACTTTCACCGGCACCGACAGCACCGGGATTCCTGCCCAGGCCGCCCGCACGATCACTTCTACCTCAAATTCATATTTGCGGGTGAAGAACCGCATTTTTTCGAGTGGGCGTAAAGGATAGAGGCGATAACCGCTTTGTGTATCCGGCGCTTTGACGCCCGTATACAGCCGGAACCAGAAATTGGAGAAGCGGTTGCCAAAGCTGCTCTTGCCGGGCACATGTTCCGTGGCGCCCAGGTTGCGGGCGCCAATGATCAAAGCGCCGGGGTGCTCACGGCTGGCGTTGAGCAATACAGGCAGGTCATCGGCATAGTGCTGGCCATCGGCATCAATGGAAATAGCGTAGTCGTAACCTGCTGCGCGGGCAGCAGCAAAACCCTGGCGCAGGGCAAAGCCTTTGCCCCGGTTGGGCGAATAGGAAACCACCTGGATGTCAGCGACGCCTTCCAGCAGGGAAGCCGTGGCATCGGTAGAACCGTCGTTCACCACGATGACCTGACTGGTGTACCGGCGCAGGCCTTCGATCACTGCCAGCAACGTGGAAGCATTGTTATAAGTGGGTACCAGCACGCAGGTTTTTTGCTGCCGGAAAGCCGCTTCGTATATGGGGGTTTCCTCCATGAATTACACAGGGATGTGAATCCCTGCGCAAATAACAAAAAAGAATACAATTAGCCCACTTCCTCTGTCTTCAGCATTTTCTGGTAGCGGCTCCGCTCGTTCTCGTCGAGGTAGATTTTCCGCATCCGGATGAAGTTGGGTGTCACTTCAATGCATTCATCGTGCTGGATGTATTCCATGCACTCTTCCAGGCTCATCAGCGTCTTGGGCGCAATACGCGTGGCATCGTCGCTGCCGCTGGCGCGGTGGTTGGTGAGCTTTTTGCCTTCGGTCACATTCACCACCAGGTCGCCCGGTTTGATGTTTTCCGCAACGATCTGTCCGGCATAGATATCTTCTCCCGGATCCACGAAAAAGGTTCCGCGGTCCTGCAGTTTATCAATGGAATAGCCGGTTGTTTTTTCGGTATTCTTGGAGATCAGCACGCCGTTGTTCCGGCCGGGGATGGGGCCTTTCCAGGGTTTGTATTCTGTAAAGCGGTGGGCCATCACAGCTTCACCGGTTGTGGCGGTGAGCATCTGCGTACGCAGGCCGATCAGTCCGCGGGAAGGAATTTCGAATTCCAGGTGCTGCATTTCGCCCTTGGTTTCCATTACCTGCATTTCGCCCTTGCGACGGGTCACCAGGTCGATCACCTTGGAAGCAAATTCCTGCGGCACGTCCACCACCAGGTTTTCGTACGGTTCGCATTTTTTGCCATCGATGGTCTTCACGATCACCTGGGGCTGGCCCACGGTGAGTTCGTACCCCTCGCGGCGCATGGTTTCAATCAGTACGCCCAGGTGCAGGATCCCACGACCATATACCTGGAAAGAATCGCCGCTATCGGTGTCGAACACACGAAGCGCCAGGTTCTTTTCTGTTTCCTTCATCAGGCGGTCGCGCAGGTGACGCGAGGTCACAAACTTGCCGTCCTTGCCAAAGAAAGGAGAGTTATTGATGCTGAAGAGCATGTTCATGGTAGGCTCGTCCACGCTGATCACGGGCAGGGCTTCGGGATTTTCCTGGTCGGCAATGGTATCACCGATATTAAATCCTTCCAGGCCTACTACTGCACAGAGGTCGCCGGCCACCACTTCGCTCACTTTGCGTTTGCCCATGCCTTCGAAAACATAGAGCTCTTTTACGCGTTGCTTTTTGATGGTGCCATCGGCCTGCATAAGGGCAATGGGCTGGTTCTCGCGGATCGCGCCGCGGGTTACTTTCCCAATGGCGATGCGTCCCAGGAAGGAAGAATAGTCGAGCGATGTGATCTGCATCTGCAGGGTTCCCTCGCTCACTTTTGGTTCGGGCACATATTTCAGGATGCCGTCCATCAGCGGCATGATGTCTTCCGAAGGAGTAAGGCTGTCGTTGAACCAGCCGTTCTTGCCGCTTCCATAAAAGGTAGGGAAGTTGAGCTGCTCTTCGCTGGCATCGAGGTTGAAAAAGAGTTCGAATACCGCATCGTGCACTTCATCGGGACGGCAATTGGGTTTGTCGACCTTATTGATTACCACGATGGGCCTGAGGTTAAGCTGGAGGGCCTTCTGCAGTACGAAGCGGGTTTGGGGCATAGGCCCTTCAAACGCATCCACCAGCAGGATCACCCCGTCGGCCATTTTCAATACCCTTTCCACCTCGCCGCCGAAGTCGGCGTGCCCGGGGGTATCAATTACATTGATCTTTACACCATTATAAGTAACTGCAGCATTTTTGCTGAAGATGGTAATGCCACGTTCCCTTTCCAGGTCATTGCTGTCCATGATCAGTTCGCCGGTCTCCTGGTTTTCTCTGAAAACCTTGGTGGTGTGGAGAATACGGTCTACCAGGGTGGTCTTACCGTGGTCAACGTGTGCAATGATTGCTATATTTCTGATATCCATAACGCTTTCTGCCTGAAGGCCTGTTGCCATCGGCGCGCAAAGGTACGCCAAAATGGCCGGGTGGCAAGCGTTCGGTGAATAAGAAAATGTTATACCCGGATATAAATCTTCCGGCGGTCGAGCCACCAGCCTGCCAGCCAGCAGACCAGCATAAAGCAAAGCGCAAAAGCCAGGGAGCCCCATTTCCCGCCGATCCAGGCAAAGCCATTTTCATAGATGAGCCTGAACCAGGAAACACCTTCTTTGTTCTGGAAAAAATACAAAATAATGGCCAGTATTTCCGATAAGAGGTAAATAAACAGGGGGTTTTTCCCGAAAACCGTGAAAAAACGGGTCCACCTGGTCGCATGTTTAAAATCTATTATATAAATGATGGCCGCCAATAAAATACAATCCAATCCTACGGTCAGCAGCACGAAGGAGCTGGTCCAGAGCTTTTTATTCACCGGCAGGAAATGGTTCCAGCACCAGGCCAGGAAACAGAGCCCGGCGCCGGCCAGCAGCAGGCGGGTGAGGGTTTCCCAGGAAGCGCCGTGCCTGCGGATCCAGTCGCCCGCCAGGTAGCCGCCAATCACATTGGCCACCGCCGGCAGGGTGCTGAGCAGTCCCTCAGGGTCAAAAGCAATGCCTTCGCCATGATAAAGATGCTTTTCTCCCAGGAGCCAACGGTCGATGCGCAGCACCGCATTCCCTTCCAGGCTCAGCGGATCGCCGCTACCGGGGAACCAGTAAAGGCATCCCCAATAAAGCAGCAGTAAACCGGCGGCTATCCAGGCGCTGGTACGGGGTTTGAAGAACCAGATGAGGGCGGCGGCTATGCCATAACAAAGCGCTATGCGCTGCAGTACGCCAAAGACCCGGGTTTCGGAAAAAGGAAAGGCCACCAGGCCATGCTCTCCCTGCTTCACGAAGGGGAACCAGTACATGAGAAAACCGAGCAGGAAAATGAGGGCGGTGCGCCTGAGGATGCGCGTTAGTACCGTAGCATCCGGCAAACCCTCCCAGCGTGGCATCACAAAGGCCATGGCATTGCCCACGGCAAAGAGAAAGGAGGGAAATACGAGATCGGTGGGCGTGAAGCCATGCCAGTGGGCATGCAGCAGTGGTGAAAAACTATTGGATCCGTCGCCCGGGGTATTCACAATGATCATGAAACAGATGGTCATACCGCGGAATACATCGAGCGCGAGGAAACGGCCGGGTTTGGTGGCAGTCATGCGGCGTTTTGGGTTTTGGTGAATTTAACAAGATTTGCCGCAAAGTCGCCCACCCATTCTTAGTAAATTAGACCCATGGAGAAAAGATGGAGCAGTCGTCATGGAGAACAGGAAGACCTGTCGCTGTACGAAATAGAAAAGGAAGAACCCGAACACATCCTGCTGCCCGATAACCTCAAGCCGGTCGACAAACCCGTTACGGCCCTGGTGATCGGCGCAGGAAAACGCGGAAACATCTACGGCAATTTTGCCCTTCGCTTTCCCGACCAGCTAAAAATAGTGGGCGTTGCCGAACCCAATCCCGTGCGCAATGAACGCTTCGCGGCGGCGCACGGCCTGCCTGCCGAACGCCGGTTCAGCGACTGGCAACCGCTTCTTTCCGGCGAGCGCATAGCCGATGCCGTTATTATCTCCAATCCCGACCATGTTCATTTCGAACCCTGCATGGCGGCTATGGATGCGGGTTATCATGTGTTGCTGGAAAAACCCATCAGCCCCAGTGAAGAAGAATGCCGCCGGATCCTGGCGCGCAGCCGTAAGCACAACCGTATTCTTGCCATTTGCCACGTGCTACGCTATGCGCCCTATTTCCGCAAGCTGAAAGAGCTGATCAACAGCGGCGCCATTGGCCGGGTGATCAGCCTGCAGCACCTGGAGCCCATCGAATACGTGCACATGAGCCATTCCTATGTAAGAGGCAACTGGCACAATAGTGAAAGTTCGGCGCCCATTGTGCTGGCCAAGTCCAGCCACGACCTCGATATCCTCCGCTGGCTGGTGGGAGAGCCCTGCCGGTCGATCCATGCTTTCGGTAATCTCTCCTGGTTCCGGAAAGAAAATGCGCCGGCGGGCAGCACCGACCGTTGTACCGATGGCTGCGCCGTGGAAAGCAGTTGCCCGTATTCCGCCCTGCAGATCTATTACCGCGACCGCAAACGGAATTATGTATTCGACCTGCCGCCGCGCAAGGAAGACCAGCCGGCCTTTGTGCTGGAAGAACTGAAACGGAGCAATTACGGCCGCTGTGTGTACCGGATGGACAACGACCAGCCCGACCACTACATAAGCAATATTCTTTTCGCCAACGGCGTCACCGCCAATTTCTCCATGGAAGCCTTTACCAGCTACGAAGGCCGCCACACCCGCATCATGGGCAGCCACGGCGATATTGTAGGTGATATGACCGAATTCAACATCACCCATTACCGTTCCGGCAAAAAGGAACACTGGATCGAAAAAACCGATAAGCACGGCGGGGGCGACTGGCGGCTGATGGCCGATTTTGTACAGGCCGTTTCCAAAAACGACCCGGGCCTGCTCACCTCCACCATTGAAGCCTCCATAGAAAGCCACCTCATGGGTTTCGCCGCCGAAAAAAGCCGTAAGGAAAAACTGGTGGTGGACGTTATCTGCTAACTGTTACAACTATGCGCAAATACTGGTTACTCCTGATCCCTTTCCTCCTGGCAATAGGCTATTGCAACGGCCCGCGTCCTTCGAAACCCGTGTACGCAACGCAAATGCCTGTTCTGCCCGATGACCCTACCGACCTAGAGCAGTACGTAGCGGCGCTGGACCACCCGCACCATATCAAACCCGATAACGAAGGCCGCATCATCTGGTTCGACTCACTGCGACGCCCAACCGAATATTCCATTGTTTACCTGCACGGCTTTTCCGCGTCTCAGTTCGAAGGGGCTCCCACACATACCCATATCGCCCGCGATTTCGGCGCCAATCTCTACCTGCCCCGCTTATCGGAACATGGAATAGATACCAGCGATGCACTGGTGAATCTTACGAGCGACAGCTACTGGGAATCGGCTAAACAGGCCCTGGCCCTGGGTCGTAAGCTGGGAAAGAAAACCATCCTGATGGGCACCAGCACCGGTGGCACCAATGCACTCCAGCTCGCTGCGGCCTATCCCGACCAGGTGGAGGCCCTGGTATTGCTCAGTCCCAATATAGCCATCAACGATCGCAATGCCTGGCTGCTGAACGATCCCTGGGGATTACAGATCGCGCGCACCGTACTGGGCAGCGATTACCGCAGCTCCTCCGACCAGCGGCCCCAATACCAGCAGTACTGGAATGCCCGCTATCGCCTGGAAGCCGCCGTGAACCTGGAAGAGATGCTGGAAACCACCATGACGCCCGAAACCTTCGCCAAAGTGAAACAGCCGGTGCTGCTGCTATATTATTACAGGGACGAAGCGCACCAGGACGATGTGGTGAAAGTGAGCGCCATGCGCGACATGTTCCGGCAACTGGGCACGCCGGCCGGGTTGAAGGAAGAAACAGCCATGCCGCTCACCGGCAACCATGTGATCGCTTCTCCTTTCAAATCAAAGGATGCAGAAGGCGTGGAAAAAGAAATTGCGCGGTTCCTGGAACAAACCGTCAAGATGCCGCGGTATTACTAACTGCCAACCATACGCGCAGCTTCATACATCTGCTGCAGGTTGTAGTCGGTCGCGAGTTTTTTGTAATTCACCACATCCACGATGGTGCCTATGAGGCAGAGCCCGCCGGTAAGCAGGTACAATACACCCATGCCCACCTGTCCCACTACAAAACGCTGGATGCCGGCCACCACCACAAAGCCCAGGCAGGTAAGTAACAAAATTTCCTGTGGCTTTTTGCGCTTGCCGCCATAGAGCATAAAAAATTGTTGTTGCTGGGATTCCGTCATCTTGCTGGTGAGTTCCTTGATACCGGCCATCTCCTCAGGTTGCAGATCGGGGAGGCCCATCAGGTAATTGTTCATGTATGGGTTGTTTTTGGGTGATTACTAAAGATACTATTCTTCCGCATATGATAAGGACAGCCGGAATGCCCATATAATGATACTGCCAGGCCTCGCGGAACTGGCCATGCAGCGCAGCGTGTATGCTGTGGCCAATACCGCAACCGGGACAGCTTTCCAGTCCCACCCAGCGGAAAAAGCAAAGGCTTGGCCCGGCCGCATCGGGGTGAATGCCGAAGCCCGCGGCCAGCAACACAGCCGTCCAGATCAGGGCTTCCCGGTAACGGTGTAGAAATGCCTGCATACAACTGTAAAATACAATCATTTTGCAACTAATTTTACCCAAACGCTTGCTATGATACACTCCAGGATCGCCGGAACCGGCCACTACACGCCCAACAATGTTGTCACCAATGAAATGCTTACCCGCTACATGGAAACCAGTGATGCCTGGATACAGGAAAGAACAGGCATCCGCGAAAGAAGGTACGCCGACCGGCTGAAAGAGACCACTGCTACCATGGGTGTGGAAGCGGCCCGCATGGCCATGGAAAATGCAGGTGTGGGTGCCCGTGAGATCGACTTCATCATCTTCGCCACCCTCTCACCTGACTACTATTTCCCCGGCTGCGGCGTATTGCTGCAGCGCTCCCTGCAGTGCCGCGAGATCGGCGCACTCGATATCCGCAACCAGTGCAGCGGTTTCGTGTATGCCTTATCGGTAGCCGACCAGTTTATCCGGGCCGGCATGTACAAAAACATCCTGGTGGTTGGCAGTGAAAAACATTCCTTCGGGCTCGATTTCTCCACCCGCGGCCGCAACGTGGCCGTGATCTTTGGCGATGGCGCCGGCGCCGTGGTGCTGCAGGCCAGCGCCGAGCCCGATCGCGGCATCCTCAGCACCCACCTTCATTCCGACGGCGAAAGCGCCGAGCTGCTGGCCATGTACAATCCCGGTACACACGGCAACCGCTGGGGGCACCACGCCGATTTTGAAGAAAGCGAGCTGGGCAACGCTTTCATGAGTCATGCCATGATCGATAAGGCACAGAACTTTCCTTTTATGGATGGTCCGGCTGTATTCAAAAAAGCCGCGGTGAAATTTCCTGAAGCAGTGATGGAGGCCCTCAATGCCAACGGCCTACAACCGTTTGACCTGAAGCTGTTGATACCCCACCAGGCCAACCTGCGCATCTCCCAGCATGTGCAGCATACCCTGGGACTGCGCGACGACCAGGTTTTTAACAATATCCAGCATTATGGCAATACTACTGCCGCTTCCATCCCCATTGCCTTGTCCGAGGCCTGGGAAGCGGGCCGCATCGAAAAAGGCGACCTGGTTTGCCTGGCTGCTTTCGGCAGCGGCTTCACCTGGGGCAGCGCGCTTATTCGCTGGTAACATTGCCCGTTTTTTAACCTAGGTTATCCTTATTTTCTCCTTTCGATGGTAAAAATAGATAATAGTCGTAGTTTACGGGAATTGATTCACTTTAAACGGTTCCGCCATGAAAGTGTTGCAGTTTACGATCCCGGTTCCGGGTGATCAGAACATCATTGTTCAGAAAGAAAACCTTCCCTATTTCTATCCGCACCTGCACCGGCACGACGAAGTGCAGCTCACCTGGATACAGCGGGGCGAGGGCACCCTGGTGGTGGGAAACAATATGTATCCTTTCCGTTCCAACGAGATCTATTGCATCGGCGCCAACCAGCCGCACGTGTTCAAAAGTGATCCCTCCTATTTCCAGGAGCAGGGCAGAAGGGAAGTGGTGGCTCTCACGGTTTTTTTCAATCCCAATGGGAAACTCCAGCACCTCCTTGACCTGGCCGAAGCCAAGACCGTAAAAGCCTTCCTGCAAAAGCACCGCAGCGGGTTCGCCATTCCCGAAGAACAGGTACCGGCCATTGCGCGGCAAATGAAAAAGCTGGGCGAAGAAAGCGGTATGCAACAACTGATCAGCTTCCTCGACATGCTCCGCAGGTGCAGCCAGATCCCCGCGCTGCCCGAGTTGTCGTCCATGAGCGATATGGCCAGCGTAAGCGAACACGAAGGACTGCGCCTAGGCAATATCTATCATTATATCATGGACAACTATGCGCGCCAGATCACGCTGGAAGACGTGGCCAAACAGGCCCATATGACACCCCAGGCCTTCTGCCGCTATTTCAAGAAAAGGACCCGCCACACATTTGTTTCCTTCCTCAACGAAGTAAGGATCAACGAAGCCTGCAAAAAGCTGACCGATGGCGGTTACGAAGGCATCAGCAGCATTGCCTATACCTGCGGCTTCAATAGCATTACCAATTTCAACCGCGTTTTCAAATCGGTGGTGGGCAGGTCGCCGAGTGAATACCTCGAGCGTTTTTATCACAATACACTCGAGGTAGCCTCTTGAGGAGGCGCGGCGTTTCAGCGTTTATTCCACTTTCCATTCATGAATGCCCGAAGAGTGTTCGGCTGGCAGGTTCACTTCGAGCCGCAGAGCATTTGTTTGCACCGGTTTGAATTTTACCGTATTGTATTTGTCCTTGCTGATCTCGTATGCGCCCAGCGTTTCCACCGGCAGCCACTGGTCACCGCTCTTGTACAGCAGTTTCCAGGTTTTCGGCAAACGGCAGCCGCCAAACGGACCATCGTCGTACCAGTACACAGACGACTGGCTGATGGTATAGGCCTGGTCAAAATCGTATTGCACCCATTCGGTACTGTTGTTTTTGGGCCACCAGTGCAGGTAGAGGCTGTTGTGGTCCTGCGCATCGGTGGGCTCATACTGGTCGTTCAGCGCCCGCAGCATGCGCTGGTTCTTTACAGAGGCGCTCACTTTCGCCTTTGAGGCAATGGTGGGTGCGGGAAGCGGGCGGGCCACAGCGGCGCTGTAGGGGATCCACACTTCCATATCGCCGGGACCGCGGTTGTTCCAGGCATAGTAAGGAATCGCTTTCACTTCCTGGTTGGTGGTGAGCAGGGCATCGGTGCCGAGCTGGCGTTTGGAAGAACTGCCATTGCCATCGAGCACCACCACGCCGTTGAGCAGCGAAGCGTCGTAGCCGGCGGTGAAGGCGGCGTCTTTCTGCACCACGATGTTCTGCACGGAACGGTCGAGGTTATCGGGACCTTCAAGGCAATACACCAGCGGGCCGCGCTGCAGCGCAAAACGCTGGCGATCGTCTTTCACGGAATCGTTGGCAATCACTTTGCGGATGGGCATGGGCAGGTCCAGCTCCACGCGGTCGCCTTTTTTCCAGGTACGGTTCAGCACAAAATAACCTTTGTCCAGCGCCAGCTTTTGCGGCTTACCATTCAAACTAACGGTCACGGCCATCTGCTGATCCTGTAAAAAGCTATAGAGTGATCCGGGCATGGCCTGGTCGCGCGACCAGCCGGGGATGCGTAGGTACAAGGCGAAAGGTTTGGACACTGTTTCGTTGATGGTGATCCGCACTTTTCCTTCCCAGGGATAATTGGTCTCCTGGCTGAACTTCACTTTTCCGGCGGGAAGTTTTACTTCCGCCTCATTGCCCACATAGAGATTCACATACACTTTATTCTGCTGCTGCGCATATACATAACCGGGAATAGAGGGCATGAAGCGGGTCATATTGGAAATACAGCAGGCGCAGGAGAACCAGGGACTGCGCTGGTGCTGCCCCATGGACGCCAGCGGGTTGGGATAAAAGAATTTATCGCCGCTCAGCGAAACGCCCGACAGCAGGCCGTTGTAGAGGATCTTTTCCAGCAGGTCGATGTAGGAGGCATCGCCGTTGAGGTAGAACATGCGGCTGTTCCAGTACACGTTGGCGATGGAGGCGCAGGTTTCTGCATAGGCGCTCATATTGGGCAGGAAATAGGCCGGCCCGAAGGCCTCGCCGTTACCGGTGGCGCCAATGCCGCCGGTAAGGTAGATCTTGTGACTGGCCACATCGTTCCAGATATCGTTGATGGCATGTATATAGGCTTCGTTGCCCGTAAGCGCAGCCACATCGGCCATGCCGGTGTACATATAGGCTGCTCTCACTGCGTGGCCCACGGCATCGTGCTGGTCGGTCACCATTTTATGGCTCTGGCTGTATTCCGATCCCTTCACCTGGCCATTGCCGCGGATGTCGAGGAAATATTTGGCGAGGTCGAGGTAGTCTTTCTTACCTGTAACCCGGTACATCTTGGCCAGTCCCATTTCCACCACCTGGTGGCCGGGGAAATAGGGTGCTTTTCCCACCAGGAAAACCTTTACCAGCAGGTCGGCGTTTTTGGTAGCGATGTTGAGAAAAGATTTTTTGCCCGTAGCCAGGTAGTGCGCTGTGGCGGCTTCGTAGAGGTGGCCGCAATTGTAGAGCTCGTGGCTGAGGTCGGGGTCTTTTTCCCAACGGTTGGGACTGATCCAGTTGTGCAGCTTTGCCGGCTTCATGGTGCGAAACGTATAGAGGTAGCCGTCGGGCTCCTGCGCTGCGGCGATGATGGCGATGAGACTGTCGACCGAAGCGTCGAGCGATTTATCGGGCTTCACCTGCAGGGAATAGGAAGCGCCCTCGATCAGTTTGTATACATCGGTATCGTCGAAGGGAAATTCGGTGTAGCTATCGCCCGGTTCTTTTCCTGCAGCTTTCAGGAAATTGTCGATGCGCCCTTCCTCGCGGCATTTCTGCAGCACGTAGGGAATGGTCACCGTACGGTTCACTTCCAGTTTGGGCGCCCAGAAGGCATCGTGGAAATGCACCTGCGTAAATGGAACAGGCTGAATGGGATAATCTTTTCCCGGTTGCTGGGCCAGCACCACCGGCCCTGAAAAGCAAATACCCGCAAAAGCGACAAGCAATGAAATGGTTCTCATCTTATAAATGTACAATTAACATTTATAAAAAACCAGTCTTTATTTCGCGCTTCATTTGCAGATTTTCGCAGGCGGGCGGGTTAAACCGCGATTAGTTTGTATTTTAACGAATCATTCAAGCAAGTAAAACGATCGCCATGTCTTCTTCCCGCCGCCGATTCCTGAACCAGTCGGGTTCGCTCCTGCTGGGCTCTACCCTTCTCCCCGCATTTTCTTCGGAACTTTTTGCGCAAACCAATGCCCGCATAGCGGCATCGGACCAGATCAATGTGGGTTTGATCGGCGTAAAAGGAATGGGCTGGAGCAACCTGCAGGCCATTCTAAAAGTGGCCGGCACCAAATGCATGGCACTCTGCGATGTGGACGCCAATGTGCTGGCGAGCCGCGCCGCGGAACTGAAAACGCCGGTGAAGACCTACAGCGATTACCGCAAGCTGCTCGACAACAAAGACGTGCACCTGGTGATCATCGGCACACCCGACCACTGGCACTGCCTCATGATGGCCGATGCCTGCGCCGCCGGTAAATATGTATATGTGGAGAAGCCCTGTGGCAATACGATAGAAGAATGCCGCATCATGGAAGCGGCGCAGCAGCGTCATAAAAGTTTTGTACAGGTGGGACAGTGGCAACGCAGCGCCCCGCATTTCCAGGACGCCATTGCCTTTGTGCACAGCGGCAAACTGGGCAATATCCGGACGGTAAAATCATGGGCTTATATGGGCTGGATGAAGCCGGTGCCCGTATTGCCCGATGGGCAGCCGCCCGCCGGCGTGGATTACAAAAGCTGGCTGGGGCCCGCCACCACCCGGCCTTTCAACCCCAACCGCTTTCATTTTAATTTCCGCTGGTTCTGGGATTATGCAGGCGGACTCATGACCGACTGGGGTGTGCACATGATGGATTATGCCCTGCTGGGCATGAAGGCAGGCTTCCCCAAAACGGTGATGGCATCGGGAGGTAAGATGGCTTATCCCGACGACGCTTCCGAAACGCCCGATACGCTCACCGCAGTTTTTGAATACGACAAATTCAACATCGTGTGGGAACATGCCACGGGCATCGACCTGGGCCCTTATAACTTAACGCATGGCACGGCCTTCGTAGGCAATAACGGCACCCTGGTGCTGAACCGCGAAGGCTGGTATGTGATGCCCGAAGGCAAAAAGATGGAGGCCCTGCCCCTGCAGAAAGACCAGGGCGACGCCGTGGTGCGCCACCACCAGAATTTCATCGACGCCATCCGCAACAACAAACCCGAAACCATTCATACGCCCATCCAGGAAGCCAGTCGCACCGCGCAGGTTTGCCAGCTCGGCAACATCGCTTTCCGCACGCGCCAAAAACTGGCCTGGAACGAAGGCAGCCGGCAGTTTGAGAATGCCGCCGAAGCCAACCAGTTGCTGAAAGCCGCTTACCACAACGGGTACCAGCTTCCCAAACTCGGATAAAATCTGCACAGTATCCAATAATATCAGGAAAGCGGAGCGTCCTTCCCATGCCGTTGGATTCTTTATCTTCCCGGATCAGAAACAACTGCATGAGCCAGGAACAACACCATTTTAAACCGACCCTGCGATTACTGGATGCCACCATGATCGTTGCCGGATCCATGATCGGATCGGGAATTTTTATTGTAAGTGCCGATATCACGCGCAACGTGGGCAGCTCGGGCTGGCTGCTGATGGTTTGGCTGCTCACCGGCTTCATGACGGTGACCGCGGCCCTCTCCTATGGCGAACTGAGCGGCATGTTTCCAAAGGCAGGCGGACAGTATGTTTACCTGAAAGAAGCTTATAACCCACTCGTTGGATTTCTTTATGGATGGAGTTTTTTCTCCGTGATCCAAACGGCCACCATCGCCGCCGTGGGCGTGGCTTTCGCCAAATTCACCGCCTATCTTTTCCCCGTGTTCAGCGAGGACAATATTGTGCTGGAGCTGGGACGACTGAAAATTTCTGCGGCGCAGTTGTTGTCGATCGTGGTGATTGTGCTGCTCACTTTTTTGAATACGCGGGGCATCAAAAGCGGCAAGATGATCCAGACGAGCTTTACGCTGGCCAAGCTGCTCAGTCTTTTCGGGCTGATCATCTTTGGGCTCATCGCCTTCCGTTCCGATATCTGGTCGGCCAACTGGAGCGATGCCTGGAACCTGCATCCCATCAGCGCCGACGGCATCGATGGGGTTCACATCACTACCTTCGCTGCCCTCGGCGCCATTGCCGCTTCAATGGTGGGCTCCATTTTCAGCAGTGATTCCTGGAACAACGTAACCTTTATTGCTGGTGAGATCAAGAACCCGAAACGCAATATCGGGCTCAGCCTCTTCCTGGGCACCCTGATTGTAACGGTGATCTATATACTAACCAATATCACCTACCTGGCGCTGCTGCCCATGCAGGAAATTGCCACCGCCAAAAACGACCGCGTGGCCGTCACCGCCGCCCAGGTGATCTTCGGCAATGCCGGCACGCTCATCATCGCCGTCATGATCATGGTATCCACTTTCGGCTGCAACAACGGCATCATTCTCGCGGGTGCGCGGGTGTATTATACCATGGCGAAGGACGGGCTCTTTTTCCGCCGCGCCGGCACCCTTAACAGCAATGATGTGCCCGGCGCCGCCCTCTGGATGCAGTGCCTCTTCGCCGCCGCCTGGAGCCTGAGCGGGCAATACGGCCAGCTCCTGGATATGATCTCCTTTGTGGTGGTGGGTTTTTACATGCTCACCATCGCCGGCATTTTCATCCTGCGGCGGAAGATGCCAAATGCAGAGCGGCCCTACAGGGCTTTTGGCTATCCCGTGCTGCCGCTGGTGTACATTGCCATGGGACTGAGCTTTTGTATTCTGCTCATCATTTTCAAACCCGGGTTTACCTGGCCGGGACTGATCATTACGCTGTTAGGGATTCCGATATATTATATGATCCGGAAGAAACGGGGAACCCAGGGTTTGGAGTCTGGGGTTTGAGGTTTGGGGTTGGTTGGGCGTCGCCGCCGGGGCTAGGGCAGGCGGATTTATGAGCCCATTCCGGCGTTGTGAGCCCATTATTTTCAGAAATGAGCCTATTTTTTGAGGCGAATAAGCCTATTTCTGAAGCCGTATTGCCACAACCGGCATTTCCTAAATCATTCCAGCACAATAAATTACGCCCAACCAACCCCAAACCTCAAACCCCAGACTCCAAACCATTCTGCCGTTCGTTTGCCGTCGATTTGCCGTTTTTTTGCCGTCTTTCTAACCGTCACCATTGCACCACTACAGCGTCACGGATGCGCCCTGGTATCTCCTGAACTGGTAAGCTTTTCGGTATTTCCCATCCACCGAATATGCGGGCAGAAAATTCGGGAACTTGCCGCCCGTATCGTTGGTGAACCTACAACATCTTAAAAACCACCGCGACGTTAATACAGGCACATGTCTCCCGGAAAAACAGAACAGAACATCCTGAAATTTTCACTTGCACTGGTCATTCTCCTAATGATCTGGGGACTCATATTCACCGAAATCACCAATTCCAATATCATTACACTGGATGCGGGGAGCTATATTATAAGCGGCTTACTGGGGTTGATTACCCTCTATATTTCCAGCCTGCAGAATCGCCCTTCCGACCGGAAACATCCGTTAGGCTATGCCGGCTTTGTACCGATCCTGAATATGATGCGCAGCTTTATGATTCTGCTGATCTGCCTGAAATCAATCAGCGCTTCGATCGGGGACTTCATCAACGGTCCCGAAGAAATCATACATGCCAATGTTTTTCTGTATGCGGGCATTACGCTGTTCATAAATTGCGTGGCCTATTTTGTAATACTGCGCGCGGCCCGGTCTTCCGGGTCCGTTATACTTCGCATAGACGCACTGGAGTGGAAATTCGATATCTTCTTTAACATCAGTGTATTGATTTCATTCGGCATATCTTACCTGTTCCGGTATCATGGTTACAATGCGCTGGCCAATCATACCGACCCGGTGTTTTGTACCCTCCTGTCAATAGCCATGTGTTTTCCCGTCGTTAAGCTGTTTGGCGAAAATCTCAGAAAATTAAGCATCCGGTCGGTTGATGCCGAAACATACAAAAGAATCAGGCACCGTTTTTCACAGGAGTTTCCCAGTTATAAGGATTGGAATCCGCAAATGACCACGATAGATATGTCCGGCATATTGTGGGTAGAACTCCAGTTTGATGAAAGGACCCTGTCGTCTATGGAACTGCCCGACTGGCATTCGGTTGAACAAAAAGGAAAAGAAATATTAAGTGAGATTACGGAACACCATCACCTGAGTTTCAGGCTGGTAACCGATGACCAATCCCGATAGCATTTTCATTGAACGCCATAAACCCGTACAATCCAGGAGATGCCGTATACAATAAACAATATGGCAAGCAATACATGCACCCACTCCTTTTTTGAACGATATGCCAGCAAACAAAGCAGGAAATGGGAGGCTATACGAACCGGATACTCCACCCCAAGCGATAAGAAATAAGTCCGCCCTTTGATTAAGGTGTCGCCTAAATCAACCAGGAAAACGATTGCCAGCAATAAGAAATAGCGGCTCCCCTTACTGAAATAATATTCTTTATAACTTGGATACTCCGTTATATCATCGGGGATTAGCAAAGAACAAAGCAGGTAAAAACAGGTGATGTAAAAAACCACGAACAGGTAGGAAGCGAAATACCATTTGGCGGCTGCACCCAAACGATATTCCCACCACCAGAAATCAATCAGCAACATAAACGTATAAAACACCCAAAGCAGGTGTACAGGGTAAATACCCGGCTTACTGGGTCGTTCTATCATCCTGGCGACGCCTTTCAGCAAATGAGCCAGTCCCAGGCTCAGCACCATGCCAATGATGATGCGGTCATGCGCAAATTTATCCATTGTCAAAAATTGTGAATATAGGAGAACACCATCCCAACCGACAGAAGCCGGGCACTGGTAGCGGACGGGTCCCCCATCAGCAGGTTGTCTTCCGACGGATGATCAAAGTCCGCCTTTTGTCGGTAGTGATTTGTTTTCCCATACGACAATAAGAGGCCGGTGCGCAGGTTGAATCGTGTTCGCTTTACATTGGCTCCTATCTGGGCATGATATATATTGGTATGTGTAACCGGAAAAACATAGCCTTCGTCGTTGTTGAATGCGGTCGCACTGGAATAGCTGAAATCAGACCTTGCCGAAAGATAAACGGCGCTTCTCTCCCCGATGTCATAACTGGCGCCTGCCGCGATGTTCACCAAAGACTGCCTGCCATCTTTCAACCGAAGGGAAGAATAGGTGATGCGGTTGCTGGTATCGGGACGTAAAAACGCCTCATTGCGGGGAGCAACCATATCGTAGGCTTTCACGCGTCCGAAATATTCAGCAGCAATGTACAACTGCCCCTTTCCGTGCCGGTAAGTATAACCACCAGCGATGCTCACCGGCATCTTCCATTGCGTCTTCAGACCGCTCTGGTAGGTGCTTGCCAGTAAACTAAGGGGGTACAACCCCGCTATCCTGACATCATTGATTTCAACATCCGACAACAACCGGGCTGTTCCTGCCACCCTCCAAAGCGGGCTGCTGATAAGTAAGCCCAGCGAATGACGGGAAGAGGGCAGAAATGAAATGCCGCCTTTCAAGCGGACGCCCGAATGCCGGGCGGTCACCTCGTAGAATTCTTCCGCCGACACCACAGGCGGAAATAACTCGGCAGGATCATGGGTGTTTTGTAAAGCCCGCGCCTTTACATCAGCCAGGTAATGTATGAAGGTATTGACCGCCTCAACGGTAGCTCCAATAGCCCATTTCTTATCGAGCACCATTCCCGCACTCAGGAGGGCTGAAGTTTCGAACATGTTTTTTGAAAGGGAATATTGACCGATGAATACTTCTGCCCCGGGACTGTACCCGTCGTCGAGCACTTCCATGGCGGCTTCCTTACGTTGATTGGCCAGAAAGTTTATGGTAGGCTGACTTAGAATTGCGTAAACAATACTAACCGGCTTTTTTGTTTTTAATGGCAGCGAATTGGAAACAACCAGCGGAACAATATTGGTCCTGTTCGATACCAGGTCGAGTCCATCCCCCACCCCGTTTTTTACGGCAAAAGACTGGAACTGGTACACCGTTCCCGTAATGGACGCCGAAGCATGACGATTGTATCCCTGCAGGGCGGGGTTTCTGAACAATACACCGCTGTCCCCATTGTACGACACAACAGCGCCCGGCATGAAGAAACTACCATTCCCGTATGCTGAGGACCAGTAGTTGGCATCCTGGCTATACCCTTCGAAACCTTGCGCTGCAAAAGCCATTAAAAAAAACAGGTACCTGGTCATGGGCACGATAGTCGCTTTGTTTCTTGTTTACTGGCAACAAAGTTCACCCATATCAACTGCCTGAAAATGGTCAACTATTCGGTATTTGGCTTCTTCCGGCGGCGCCTCACTGCGTGGCAAAAACCGAAATGTTCACCAGTTAAAACAAGCGGCCGTTTATAGCTTTACATATCTGTTTTGATCAACGCTTATATCAATTCGCACATGAGTAAGTTTCACCCAATGTGCAGTGGCAATCAATACTTCCTTTGCATCGCGCTGCTGTTTTCTTTGAATACTGTATCCGCACAGTCAACCATCAACACACCTGATACGGTTCCACAAAATTCATTCTGGCAGAAAAAGGCCGTTAGAATCTCCATTGCACCGGCGGCTCTTCTGACCGCCTCTGCTTTAACCTGGGGAGAACGGGAAGAAATCAGAAAGTTCCGGAACCGGTATATTCCCACTTTCAGGCATCACTACGACGACTATCTTCAGTATGTTCCCGCAATAGCGGTATTCGGACTCAATGCCGCAGGAGTAGAAGGCAAACACACTGTAAAAAGAGCGTTTGTATCGTATCTTTTTTCTGCGGTCACAATGGGTGTAATTGTCAACAGTATAAAATACACGGCGAAGGTGGAACGGCCCAGTGGCGGCGAACGCAATTCATTTCCTTCGGGGCATACGGCCAATTCATTTATGAATGCCACGTTCCTGAATAAGGAGTATGGACAATACCGTCATCCTCTGTATGGCGTAGGGGCGTATGCAGCAGCCACGGCAACTGCTATCGGACGCCAACTGAACAACCGGCACTGGGTATCGGACGTGTTGGCTGGTGCAGGTATTGGTATCCTATCAACCGAACTGGGCTATGTTTTTGCCGACAAAGTGTTTAAGGAAAAAGGCACCCGGAAGCCGTTGCGGCTTTCACCCTTCCCGGTAAACGAAAAACCGAGTTTCCTGGAAATCCGATTGGGCTATTCTGTGGCCCTGCACCGCGATCTGTTACGGGATACGAAAGACACGCGGGTGAAACATGGTTTTAATATGGGGCTGGAAGGCGCCTGGTTCTTCAGCAGGAATGCCGGCATTGGCGGAGAATTTGCTTTTACCAGTTTCCCGGTAAAACTGTTAAATCCCACACTGGAAAATCCTGTTATCGATTCCCTGGGAAAAGGTTATTATTTTCAGCCCCTCGGCGTGCGATACCTGCAGGCCGGTCCCTATTTCAGCATTCCGCTTACGCACAACTGGTTCATAACCGCCAAAGCCACTGCCGGCACATCGGTTGGCGCGCAGGGTGATGTTCAACTCGAGCTCAGGGACGATATTGCATCTGCCATGGAGCAACCTGAGATCCCGTTGGTACGATATAAACCCGGCCGCAGTTTCTCCTGGTCTACAGGAGCCGGTATTCAAAAAAGAATAGGCCGAAACGTTGCGTTAAAATTATCGGCAGCCTATTTCCATTCCCAGCACGATTTCGAGATCGACCTGCTCAACGGTCTTGATGCGGAAGGCAAGCCAACATTTGCATCACAGGGAAAAGACCATATCAATTTTGAACACCTTACAGTAGGTCTCGGTCTTACCGCCTTTATCTGGTAAAATTTATTTTGCTTCTTCCGCAAACAGAAGAGAAACAGCGGTTCCCTTTTCTTCTTCACTGCTAACCTGGACAAGTATATCCAAACGGTCGGCGAAATCTTTGATGATCCTGAACCCGAGGTTTCCGTCTGCATCAAGGCCAAAAGAATCAATACGGTGAGCGCTTAGTCCTTCCTGTAATTTTAGTAGTTGATGCGCAGGCATTCCTTTGCCGGTGTCGGACACGGAAAGGACGAGCCTGTTCATGTGCACCGATGCCTTTAGTTCAATTTTTCCGTTCCGGGTATGTTTGTTCGCATTGTCGATCAGGTTATGCAGAATGATCCTAAGCAACTGGCGGTCTGTCCAAACCCTGACACCGTTGGCGACTTCGGCTGTAAGCAGGTTCTCATTCCATTCCAGCATGTTCTGAAAAAAAGCATTCAGGTCCCGGAACAGTTCCTCCAGCAAAACATATTCTTTCCTGATGCGAAATCCTGTTTGCTGTGCCACCAGCCAGACAAGAAATTCCTTTGTAAACAAATTGAGCTGTCCGGTTGTCTTCGTTAATTCGCCGGAAAGGCTGGCCAAAGATTCCCTATCATTTTTAGACACCGACCCCTGCAATTGCCTGCTGAGTAAATCAATAAAATGCACGGGCGTGCGGATATCATGGAGTACAACGGAAGTGAGCTTCTCCTTAAGCAGGTTGCTTTTGTACAGGTTATTCTCAGACACCTGCAGTTCCGCCACTGTTGTTTTCAGTTGCAAAACAGAATTCTCCAGCGCTTCCGTTCTGTTTTGCACCAGTTCTTCCAACGCCCGTTTACGGTCTTCCAGTTTCCGGAGGCGATATCTTAAAACGCCGTACGTGCCAATCACCAGGAAGAGTGCTGCCACAAATTTGAACCAATTGGTTTCATACCAGAATGGCGCTATCGTAAATGCGCGGGATATCGTTGTGTAATTATTGATACCGAAGCCTGAAAGCTTGCGCAACTCCAGTATATATTTTCCCGCGGGCAAATAGTTGATGGCGATCGTTGCGTCTTCAACTGGTTTCCACAAACTGTCACGGTTCTTAATACGATACTCAACCAGCAGGTTGGCGGCATTCCCAAAAAAAGGAGTGCTTATTTTAAACAGGAGATTCTGCTGGCCAGGGCGAAAATGAAGTTCACCGGCAATATTGAAATGAGTGGTATCTGCCCATATATCATCTATAAAAAGTCCGGCGGCGGGAACATTGGGCAGGATGGTTGCCGGATCGAAAATCACCAGCCCGTTCATGGAAGGCAATGAAATGCGGCCATCGCTCAGTGTAAGTCCCACCGGGTTGCATCCGCCATTGAATTCATTTGTCAGAAATCCTTCCGTTTTATCGTGGTAGTGATAGTAGACCCGGGCGGATTTTCCGGATACAAATGCATCCAGGTCGGCCGCACGCACCTGGAACAGTCCCTTATTGGTGGGTATCCAGAAAAAACCGCGTCCATCTTCTACAAAGCAATGTGCCGAGGAAAGATATCCGTTCCGGTCGGACGGCATGTTGTGAAAGGAGGTTCCATCGTAACAATAAAACCCGTTTCCATAAGTGCCGATCCACAACTTACCGTCGCCCGCCCTGTAAAAATGTCTTATGTATTTGTCTTTCATCTCCCGGACCGGAGCATATTGTCCGGTTGGGAGATGGACGCTAAAAAGTCCCTTTGATGTACCCAGCCAGGCCGTGCTGTCGTTCAGGAATGTAATGCATTCTGTTCGGGAAAGTGGCTCCTGCCGTTCATAGAGAAACCGCAGGCTGTCGCCTTCCAGCTTCATCAGGCTGTTATTGGTAATGCACCAGATCGTGCCTGTAGCATCTTCTGCCATTCCCGTAACATAGGTATCGGGCAGGTAAAAGGACCGGATTTTGCGAAAGTTCGAATCGGCACATAGGAGGCTGTCGAGTTGTGCATACCATATCCGGCCCTTCCTGTCTTTTAGAAGCGCGTTGACAATATCCCCTTTCCTGAACAGGTTTTGCTGTTGACCATTTGGCAGAAACAGGGTTCCGTTCGCCGTCAGGATGGTCTGCCGGCGGATTTCAACGGATGCCAGGAAATTATTTTCCAGCGCTATTCCCTCGTTTTGCAAAAGCACGCGAAAGGGTTTATTCTTAACCAGGAAGATTCCATCTGTGGCTGTGTTCACCACATACATATTGTAACGCGACGAGTACCGGATGCCGCGCGCCATGGGCAGCGAAATTTTATCCAGGCAAAGCAGCAACGACAGTTTCTCCCCTGATTGCTGAAAAGCGTATATGCGATCTTTGTATTGCAACAGCGCCTGGTGACCGTCAGAAAATACCGCTGCCTGCTTTACATCAAAGGGGCTTTTATCGCCGCAGGCGGCAAGCAGTGCGGGCATAGATTCCCTTGCCGGCAATTCGCCTCCTCCATCAAAAGCATGGATTTCTCCCTGCGCATCAATGGCGAACAACCGGCTGTTGAGCATAAAACACTGCGGGGCAATTGCGGGAAAAGCGGCAAGTTCGCGGATGGTTCCATTGTCCCAGTATTTTAACCTTTTGTTGACGACAAAGAATGCGGTATTCCGGCCGGTTACAAAAAATTCATGCGCCAGGTTGTTGTTCCATGCATGCAGCATAAAGGGAGATACAAAAACCAGGGAGTCTTCCCGCTTTTTTGTTTGCTGGCGGATATCCATCACATCGCCAAAGCGGCTCATTAAAAAATTCTTCCGGGCTGCCAACTGCGGGCAATAACTTATAGCGCCCGACGAATCTATGTGATGAACAATTTCATTTTCGTCGGCAAAAAAAATATTTCCAGTTGAATCACAACCCAGCGCAAAAATCCTGTTGGAACTAAGCGTCGGCAGGTTGGCAGTATTGAAAATCCGGTAGGTTCTGCCGTCGAATTTCACCAGTCCAAATTGCGTGGAAAACCAAAAATTACCCCGCTGGTCTTCCACAAAACCGGTAATATCATTTGACGGAAGGCCCGTTTCGTCGCTAAAATGCTCCAGGTGATACTGAGAAAAAAAAGGCTGTGCGGGCGTGACTTCAGGTAAACTCAAAAAAAACACCACAATAAAACCGTGCAGTGCATACAGCCACCTTCCCCTCAAAGGCTCAGTCTTTCCCTGTTTTCCCCTGCCCGGAAAGAATGCCATATAAATTCGCAAGATTTGTCAATTGAACAATATTCTGGACACCCAGTTTTTGAAATACATGGGCTTTATGTGTGCCGACGGTGGATGTATGCAGGTTAAGGGTCTCTGCTATTGCCGACACGGAATCTCCTTTAACGAGTTGCAGCAATACCTCGAACTCCCGGCTGCTCAACAGATCAAACGGATTTTCACCCCTGCCATCCAGTACCTCTTCAGATATCTGCCTCGCAAGTTGGTTGCTCACATGGCGCTTTCCTTTCAGCACCGTCCATATGGCCGTCCTTACCTCGTCGTCGGGCGACTCTTTACTGAGGTAGCCCTTTACCCCCATCTGCAAAAAGCGCCGGCCAAACCAGGCTTCCTCGTTCATGGAGAAAACCATCAGATGAGTGTCGGGATACTGTGTGAGGATATAGCGGATCAATCCAACCGTGTCCGTACCGGGTATGTGAATGTCAACAATAACGAGGTCAAACCGGCTTTCTTTCAGGCATGCTACTGCCTTCTCCCCGTCGCTGGCATCTTCAAATGCAAACGAGGCTGCTTCATTCGCCATTAAATATGCAATTCCTGCACGCACAATGGAATGGTCATCGACGACGAGGATTTTGTACATACACTTACAATAACACGAATGTATTTATTATGTACGATTGCTGATGCGCATGCCGGACGCAAATTCCTAGAAAAACATCGAAATGTGCATCGTTTTTTTTCTATGAACGGCAGGTAGCGACCGCAGCAGTCGCCTCTTTAAAACAGGCTTTCCGCAATAATCCTTACCAAAAACGCCCGGATCTGTTCATTGCTTTTTCTATTTTGTTCTCGATGATTTTCTGCCAGCTATCTGCGGCCTGTGTAACTGGTAGCTTTGTTTCATTGACCACTTCGCATGGCAGGCAATGGAATTAAAAAAAGCAAAAGGTGCGCAGAAATTCTGCAGGACTTCCTGGTGTTGATCGACAGCCACTTTGAGGACATTCACAGTGGCAAAGCGACCCGGCTGAAACGGATCAGGGAATTTGCTTCGCAGCTTTTTATACATCCTACACATTTCAGTGATTCTGTAAAACAAATTTCCGGCATGTCCCCCTGGCATATCTACGAAAACAGGATCATTGCGGAAGCAAAGAAAATGCTCCGTAATCAGGACATTCCCATACTGGCGGTTTCCGACCGGCTTTGTTTCACCGATCCCACCAACTTTACAAAATTCTTCAAACTCAGAACAGGCATTACGCCGCGGGAATACCGGTTGGATGTGGGAAGAGTCAAAGCCCCTGATCAGGTCAATCACTGCTCAATTCCCAAATCCGCCTGGACCTGTTCAAGTGATTTGCCCTTTGTTTACGGCAATGCATTGTTATTTATTTGTTCTGCAAGTCCAATCAGTAGTCCTTCAACTCCACGAATGTAGCATAGCCGGTATGTGTCCTGGTAGTTAACAATTTCGTCAACAAGTTCAGCACCGTGTTTGGTAAGCCTGGATACTAAATCGTCAATATTGTCAACTTCAAACATAACTCTTAAATATCCCAAAGAATTAACAGGTGCTGCCCTATGGTCAGAAATAGTTGTTGGCGTTATAAATCTTGAAAGTTCAAGTCGGCTGTGTCCGTCTGGTGTAATCATCATCGCAATTTCTACGGATTGATTTTTAAGTCCCGTTACCCGCCCCGACCATTCGCCTTCAACCATTGCCCGTCCTTCAAGTTTCAGTCCCATTTCTGTGAAAAAGGAAATAGCATTATCCAGGTTTTCTACAACGATACCAACATTGTTCATTCTAAGTGATTCGTTTTTTGTCATATCGTTTTGTTGTGTCGTTTGTTAATGCCTGCTGTGCCGTCCGTTCAATGACCGCTAACGGTACAGCTTGGCGGTGTGGTGGTAATCCGTGATTCGTCTGCCGTAATCGATGCAAAATTTATAAATAGATGTTCATTGTTTATTCTATTTCCTGGCTTCATTCATCGTCTCGCCATATAGCCAATCCGCCTGTTGTAGGCATACCCGTTTATTCGTGTCTATAATCTTCTGTTTTCCGAACCGTCCCGTCTTTGTTGTAATAAGTCCAAATACTATCCTTTAACCAAACGTCGCTTTGGGGAAAGGGTTCGCTGTCTGTCACTGGGTCTTGGCTTATGTAATATTCAACTCTTTGTGTTTGTCCACCGACGGGGTAATCGTGATGAATTTCTCTGTACCTGTGTCCATTTTTATTGTATTCTGAACTTGAAGTAATATACTGTGATGAAAAATATCCAACTATAAAAAATGGTATTAACAATGCAAGTGGTGTTGAAAAGAAAAGCAAAATTTTATCCCAGATTGTCGTCAGTCGGATTTTTTTGAACCAAAAAAGAAGTCCCAAAATTATTCCTGCGATAATCCAAAAAATTGGAAATATAAAAACATACCCTAAAGAAGCTGATTGGTCACGCTGAATGTCCGAGATAAAGTAAAGCGTTATGATATTATAAGCAATGCAAAATAGAATTAACGTCTTACTAGTCTTCATAAATGTTTGAGGTATCACTTTTAGGGTTTCCTACAACGTCCAGGGCTTTGCGAAGTACGGGCATTAGGATTTCGTCTGCTCGCTTGGCCGTAACTTTTGATTTACTACGGCCAAAGTACTAAAGTTGATAGAATTACCAATGCTGATGGGCGCTATTCATCTGCCCGTATTTTGCAAAACCCTTGTTGTGTGCAGTTATTCTTTATTTCCAAATTTCAAGGTCAATTTTTTGTTATGTTGTCTATTATAAATTTTACTACTTAGTATCCACCAAATTGCTATGCCAAATGTAACTGTCAGTAAAATTGTCAACCAATGAATCCCAAGCCAGAAATATGTCGAAATTAAAATTGCGGTCAACAAGATCTCAATCCTGTAAGTCTCTTTTTGTTCGCTTCGCTGCTTTAGTATCATAAGATTTCCACGGCTTTTGTCAATTCGTTGTAGAACTTTTTTGGTCAGACTGTCAACACTATAATACCTGTCAAGGTCTGATAATGAAAAGCATATTCCAAATTCCAATTCTAAGCTGTCCATAAACCTATAGTACCGTCTAACTCCTCTAAATGAGTTTTTTATTGTGTCTTTAGAATGTGGAGGGCTTGAAAGGAAATCAAGAAAATGCGACTTATCAAAGTCAGCATTTGGAGTTTGTCTTTCTTTGTTAAATAAAACAAGTATTCTGTCTCTCACGTCCAATTCTGTCATTGTTCGCAGGGTTTAATATAATTGCACACAACGGCTGCATTGGCGCAGCCTAATTGCTGCAATTCACCTAAAATAACATCATTTTCGCAATCGTGGCAGGGTGAAACTACAGCCTTCTCTCACAACCGTAAACACCCAAAAGGGAAAAATCGGGTGAAAAAAGAGAAAAATCGGACGAGTTTTTACCACATTTTTCTTCTACCCAAAAAGACACCCCACCATTTTCACCAACCCCGCAACGACCGCCCGCGCCACAAAAACGACCGCCTCCGCCGTGTAAGCGACCGCCTGCGACATTCATTTGGAATTACCGAAACAGGGCTGTATTGTTATCCTGTTCAAATGAATTGATCACAAAAACAAATTTTTTATGCTTTCGCGTTGTATCTGTTTCCACGCCAACCGCTGCTTCCTCAGAGTGAAGGAAGACGACATCTTTTCATCCGCCCGCGCAAGGGCACCTGCTGTCCAGACACCCGCGTGTAAAAAAGTGCACAGCCCGCTACATGGAAGTGGACAACAAGTATTGCCATATTGGCCGGCCGATGTTTACCTGGTACGCACTGGCAGCTGTGGCCGGAAGATGAAACTATTTTGAAGGCTTTATTAGTAACAAGTATGCAGTGACCGAAGCGGCCCCAACCCCAAACCACAAACCCCAAACTACAAACTCACTGAAACCTCGTAGCACTAAACGCATCCACCGCCACCGAGGTAGCCTTCCGCCCGGCCAGCTCGGCCACCAGCTTGCCCGTAGCGGGACCAAGACTCAGGCCCATCATGGCATGCCCGCCCGCAACAAGCAGGTTGGAAGATTGCGACGCGTACCCGATATAGGGAAGGCCGTCGGGAGAGCAGGGCCGGTAGCCGAACCACACCTGGTCACTACCGGGCATGGACAACCGTATATTGGGGAAATAGGAAGGGACTGATTGCACAATGCCCTGCACGCGGTTCATGTATACTTTGTCGTTCATGGCGCCCAGCTCCATGGTGCCGCCGTACCGCATTCGGCCGTCCATGGGCGTTATGGCCACCCGCGCTTCGCAGAGGATGGCGGGAATGTTCAGGCACTGTTCGGGATGGTCGAGCGTAAAGGAATAACCCTTGCCCGGCATGATGGGCACATATTCTCCGGCGAGCCGCGCAAGGTCGCCCAGCCAGGAGCCGGCCGCCAGCACAAACACATCGCCCTTCAGCTCTTCACCGCCAGCGACAATGCGCTCCACGCGACCGTTGCGGCGATGCACCGCGGTGACTGCGGCGTTCAATACAAATTGCACGCCCGCGCCCCGCAGCCATTCGATGAGTTGGGGAATCAGCTTGTTCGGATACAGGTGCGCATCGCAGCGATAATGTACGGCGCCCAGGATATCAAGCTCAGTATCGGGCTCCAGCGCCCGCACCTCGGCCTTACTCAGCGAAACGGCGTCGAGACCCATGCTGCGGGCCTTCTCGCCCAAATGGATTTCCTCTTCGCCCACTTTCGGATCTTTGAAATACATCAGGATGCCCTTCTTTTCGAAAGCAAATCCAAAAGCAGGATCCTGGCTCATCTCTTCATACAAAGCATGACTGAGCAGGTTGATATCGCGCAGGTAAGGACCCGAACGCTCCACGTGCTGTGCATTGGCGCTCTTCATGAAACTGAGCCCCCAGCGGATGAGCGCGGGACTGAGCGATGGCCGCACGTAAAAAGGGCTGCGCGAATTGAACATCCAGCGGATGCCCTGCGACACAATGCCCGGCGCCGCCAGCGGCACAAAATGACTGGGCACCACCATGCCGAGGTTGCCGTAGGAACAACTGTCCGACAGATCGGTGCGGTCGGTCACTACCACCTCCCAGCCGGCTTTCCGCAAAAAATAGGCACTGCTCAGTCCAATGATGCCGCCGCCAACTACTACTGCTTTCATGTATCAGATAGATGATATGGCCTCCCTGGTATAGCGGCCGTTGAGTTTTCGCATAATGCCCAGCGGGTTTGCATTCTGCAGGGCGGATGGTAACAATTGTTCGGGGCAATCCTGCAGGCAGATGGGCCGCAGGAAACGTTTGATGGCTTCGCCGCCCACGGAAGTGGAACGCCCGTCGGTGGTGGCGGGAAAAGGCCCGCCGTGCACCATCGCGTGACAAACTTCCACGCCGGTAGGCACGTTGTCATAAATAAGCCTGCCCACTTTCCCGGAGAGAACAGCGATGGCTTGCGCAAACGCTTTGTGGTCTGCCGCATTGCCGTATACCGACCCGGTGAGCTGGCCGTGGAGGCGGCCCAGGGCCGTTTCCATTTCGGCGGCACTGTTGCACCATACCAGCAGGGAAGCGGGACCAAAGATCTCTTCCTGCATGGCTTCTTCCTTCATGAAGTCGGTTGCCGACACCTGCAGCAGGGCAGCGCTGCCTTTGTATTCACCGGCGCCGGAGGGATTGTCCACCACTGCGGTAACGCCGGGCAACTGGGCAATGCGCGATTTCTCTTTATAATAGCTGGAACAGATGGTCTTGTTGAGCATAGTGGCGGCAGGAACCGCTTCCAGCGCGGTTTTCAGCTCGGCCACAAAGGCTTCGGAGGCTTTGTCACGCAGCAGGAAAAGCAGCCCGGGATTGGTGCAGAACTGTCCCACGCCCAGCGTGATAGAACCTGCCAGTTGTTTGGCCACGGCAGCGGCATCGGCGGCCAGCTTGCCGGGCAATAGGATCACCGGGTTGATGCTGCTCATTTCGGCGTAGACCGGGATGGGCGATTTTCTTTCGGTGGCGGCGGTATGAAAAAGCGACATGCCGGCGCGGTAAGAGCCGGTGAAGCCGATGGCTTTGATGGCTTCCTGGCGCGCCAGGGTTTGTCCCAGGCTGCTACCGGGACCAACCAGCGATGAGAAAACGCCGTCGGGCATACCCGTGGCTTTGGCAGCGCGCTGGATGGCCGAGGCCATCATTTCGTTTGTGCCTAAGTGTGAGGTATGAGCTTTCACGATCACGGGGCAGCCGGCGGCCAGGGCCGATGCCGTATCACCACCGGCGGTGGAGAAGGCAAAGGGGAAATTGCTGGCGGCGAAAACGGCCACGGGGCCCAGCGGCAGGAGCATGCGCCGAAGATCGGCCCGCGGCAGCGGTTTGCGGTCGGGCTGGGCCGTGTCGATGATGGCCTCCACCCAGGAGCCTTCGCGCAGGATGGTGGCGAAGAGTTTCAACTGGTTCACGGTACGGTCGCGCTCGCCGTTGAGGCGGCCTTCGGGCAGTCCGCTTTCGAGTTTGGCCCTTTCGATCAGGTCGGGCCCCAGGGCCTGGATCTCAGCGGCAATGGCTTCCAGGAATTCGGCCCGCTTGTCGGCGGGGAGGGCGGCATACACCGGGGCGGCGGCGGCCGCTTTTTCCAGGGCCAGCTTGATTTCCGCTTCCGTCGCCACAGAAAAGGCTTCAGGCAATTCAGCACCCAGGAGGGTGCTGAACGATGAAAGGGTTTCTTTGCCGGCAGCGCCGGTTTCCTGTCCTATGATATTATGACCATGCAGCATCAGCCAATGGTTTTAAGTGAAGGTAATCGGGCAGCTCTGGGCGCACGGCCAGGGCGTCCTGGATGGTCTTTTCCACGCGGGTCCTTTCTGCGCCGGTGAGCGGCAGGCGGGGCTGGCGAACGTATTCGCTGCCAATACCGGTAGCGGTAGCAGCCAGCTTGATGTACTGCACCAGTTTGGGATGAATATCAAGCTCCAGCAGGGGCATGAACCAGCGGTAGATGGCAACGGCTTCCGCAATGCGGCCGGCTTTCACCAGTTTGAAGATGGCCACGGTTTCGCGGGGGAAGGCGTCTACCAGTCCGGCTACCCATCCGTCGGCGCCGAGCACCAGGCTTTCAAGGGCCAGGGGATCCACGCCGGTGAGGATCTTGAAGCGATCACCAAAACGGTTGATCATCCGCGTTATGTTCACGGTATCGCGGGTGGATTCTTTCACCGATTGTACGGTGGGCAGGTCGGCCAGTGCCTCGAACATATCGGGGGTAACTTCGATCTTATAATCAACCGGGTTGTTATAGATCATGATGGGCAGGGAACAGTTGGTAGCTACGGCGCGGAAAAAAGCTACGGTTTCTTCGTCGGAAGATTTGTAGCGCATGGGCGGCAGCAGCATGAGCCCGTCGGCCCCGTTGGACTCGGCTTCCTGGGCCAGGGCCACCGCTTCTTTGGTGGATTGTTCGGAAATATTCACCAGCACCGGGAAACCGGCAGGAACCAGCTCTTTGGAATAGATCAGCAGGTCCTTTTTTTCCTGGTTCAGCAGGGTGCTGGCTTCGCCCAGGGAGCCACCGATGATGATGCCATCCACGCCCGCACTGATCTGTGCGTCAAGGTTGGTTTTGTACATCGCAAAATCCACTTTATCGTTCTTGTCGAAGGGCGTCAGCAGCGCTGGGAAAACCCCGTTCCAGTTAATGCTTGGCATAAGGAGTAATGTTGAGTTTCAGCAAAAGTATTGTTTTTCGAAGCGGTTTCCTGTGTCGCAATTAATAGATAATTGACAGATTTTAACTAATCGTTTTCGCGGTAAAAAGCGGCTGTTAATCCTGGTTCCGGGCCAGCCTGGCGCTTTTGTTCAGTTCATCCGCATTCCTTTTCGGCGGCAATACCTGGAAGAAGCTGCGCACGAAAAAATCGCGCTTGGTAATTCTTCCGTAGGGACCGCCATCGCTGTGGCCCATGCCGGGAACGCACAGGAAATCAAAGCGTTTGTTGGACTTGATCAGCGCATCCGCAACCCGGTAGGTCGATTCGGGCGGTACGTTCTCGTCTTCGTCGCCCACAATCAGCAACAGTTCGCCATGCAGGCGGTGGGCATTGGTCACATTCGACTGTTCTTCGTAATGCTTCCCTATAGGATAGCCCATCCACTGTTCGTTCCACCACTGTTTGTCCACGCGGTTGTCGTGGCAGCCACAGGCCGATACAGCCGCTTTGTAAAATTCCGGGTGAAAAAGCAGGCCACCGAGGGCATTCTGTCCGCCTGCCGATGTGCCGTAGAGTCCCACGCGGCTGGTGTCCACCCAGGGATATTTTTCTGCCAGCGCCTTGATCCACAAAATGCGGTCAGCGAAGCCCGCATCGGCCAGGTTTTTCCAGCACAGATCGTGGAAGGCTTTGGAGCGGTTGGCGGTGCCCATGCCGTCTATCTGCACCACCACGAAGCCCAGCGCAGCGATGCTTTGCATTTCGCCGTAGCCCAGGAAGGATTTCGGCACGAAGGCGTCCTGCGGACCGGCATAAATGTTCTCGATCACCGGGTATTTTTTGGAGGGGTCGAATGGCGTTGGCCGGCATACCACACCCCAGATATCGGTGACGCCATCCCGCCCTTTGGTATGAAAGGGTTCGGCGAGCGGAATTTGCAGCGCCAGGTAGCGGCTGATGTCGGCACGTTCCAGTTCCAGCACCTGTTTGCCGTCGCTGGTCCGGCGCAATACAGTGATGGGCGCCGTATTGACGGTGGACCAGGTGTCGATGAAATATTTTCCGCCCGGCGCGAGGCTGACGCTATGGTTGCCGTTTTCGGGGTTCAGCCTTACCAGGTTCTTACCACTGAAATCGATGCGGTAAAAATGCTGGTGGTAGGGATCTTCGCCAGACTGTTCACCGGAGCCCCGGAACCAGACCTGGCGTTTTTTTGTATCGATGCTGTCGATCTCGCGCACCAGCCATTCGCCCGTGGTGATCTTGTTTTTTATTTGCCCGCTGCCGGCGTCGAGCAGGTAGAGCTGTCGCCAGCCCTCTTTTTCAGAGCTGAGGATGATCTCGTTGGTTTCGGGAAGATAGGCGGTATAGAGCCGCGATTCGTAAATGAAGGTTTTCGTTTGTTCATCGTAGATAGTACGCGTGTTGCCGCTGGTGGCATCCACTTCCATGATGCGGAAACGCTGGTGGCCGCGGTCCACTTTTTCGTAGAGGAACTTGTTGGGATCCTTTGCTTTCCAGTGAAGCGTGGGCGCACCGAAGAAGTCGATGATCTCCGTTTTCACTTTCACCGGCGCACGGCCATCGATGGGTACCAGGTACATTTCGTAGGTGGTGAAGGGGTCGCCGGGCTGCTTGTAATGCTGCGAACGAAGCTGGCCGCGGGTGGTATTGGGTTTTGCCTTCACCACGTAGTAAATATTGGAATCGACTACCTCATGAATTTTATAAGCCACGAGGTATTTGCTATCGGGTGACCATGACAGTGAACCATAGCTGAGTGAATCGCTTCCGTCGATGGTTAAGCGCTTTTCTTCCTTCCCGTCTTTTGAGAGGAGCAGAATATTGTTGTTCGCTATTCTGGCGATCCATTTCTTATCGGGCGAGAGGCTGTCTGTTTCAAAGCTCATCCAGCGGCTCCGGGCCGTCCACCCGCTGCCGCGGCGGTAATCGGGGAAGGCAGGAGGCTGCGGGTTGCGGCTGATCTCTCCTTTGGCGGCATCGAAGAACCAGCGGTCTTTCTCGTAGGCAAAGCCGATGCGGTTGGTCGCCGCCTCATAGGAGCTCATACGCACCGGCAGTTTACGGGCATCGAATTTTTTGCCGTATTGCTTTTCCAGCAGGCCCGCCAGCAGGGCAGGGTCAAAAGCCGCAGTGCGACTTGCTTTTACGGCATCCACGCGGATAAATTCCACCGTGCTGTCGGCCAGCAGGTTCTGGTAAATGCAGGCTGTTCCGTCGGGCGACCATACCGGACGCACCGATCCTTTCAGCACGGTATTGCGCGCGAGACTGTCGAGTTGCTGTGCAGCGACATAACGCGCCAGCACTTCGTTCCTGTTGGGCTGGTAAGCAGGTAAAGCATTGCCCGCCTGCTGGGCATTTGCGAAGGAAGCGGCGCCCAGCAGGGCGGCGGCGATGAGGTATGTTTTCATTTCAATCCGGGATAAAATTTCCATTTGGTAGTGAATTTCTCTTCGGGCGCCTTACCGGTAAGCAGGCAGCGAATCATTTCAACCGGCATGGCGTTTTCTTCCATCACCGCATCGTTGTATTGCTTCAGGGTCATTTTGCCACTGTCGACCAGTTCTTTTTTGAGGGCATAGAACTGCAGGCCGCCGATCATATAAGCGAGTTGATAGAGCGGGCTGTAGCCGCCCACAAAAGATCGCCTCACTTCTCCTTCGGCATTGGCGCGTTCATGGCCTACGCGGTCTACCAGGAAATCGATGCATTGCTGTGGTGTCCATTTGCCCAGGTGATAGTTCAAAGAAAAGATGATGCGGGCGCAACGGTGCATGCGCCAGAACAGCATGCCCACGCGGTCTTCGGGGCCACGCGGAAAGTCTTTATCCCAGAGCAGCAGTTCCCAGTAGAGGGCCCAGCCCTCGGTCCAGAAGGGCGTTTGAAAGCGGCGGTACACGTGGTTGCGGCGGTTGCTGAAGCCCTGCAGGTGGTGACCGGCGATCAGTTCGTGGTGCACCGTGGCGCGGGAAAAATGCGGGTTGTTACCGCGCATGCTCATGAGCTTGTCTTCTTCTTCCATGGTATTGGTAGGATAAGAAATGCTTAGCACTTCGCCGCCCGTGAAGAAGGGATTCACCAGTTGCCGTTTGGGCGTCATCATGATCATGCGCCAGGTTTCTTCTGCAATCGGCGGAATGGTGATCATATCGTTTTTCTTCAGGAAGTCGATGCTCTGGTTGTAGAGGTCCATGATCATCTCCGGCTGTTTGCCTTCGGGCACATAGGTGTTCTTCACTTTTTCCATGGCCTTTTTCCAGTCGTCGCCAAAACCCATATCGCGGCTGGCTTTGAGCATTTCGGCATCACACCAGGCGAATTCTTTTTCGGCTATGCTTACCAGTTCCTCGGGCGTATAGGGAATGAATTCGAGTTTGAGCTGGCGGATCAGTTCTTCCCTGCCAATGGGTTTACCGGCGATGCCGCTGCCGTCGGAAACGGCCGCCTGTTTGCGGGCTTTCTCGGGCATCTGGCTGATGTAGCGATCCAGCAGGCTGTCCATTTTACGATATGGTTTTTCCATCCACCAGGTATAGGAAGGATCGTAGCCGTTGTAGAATTCGTCTACAGATTTCAGTGCAGTTTTCAGGTCCCTCGCCATCCATTCGGCAGCGAAAGCGGTTTCCAGGTCGGGCGCTGTACCTTTCTCCAGGTTCTTAAGGGTTGTGGCCAACTCGCCCGACCAGGCGTTCATGTTTTTTGCAAGCTCCGCGGAAGGAGGCACGGCGCCCCTGCGCCGCGATTTTTCGATAGCAAATACCTGCGGTGCAAAAGGCAATTGCTTCAAAGCGGTGGCGGCATTTTTTTCATCGGTGGCCAGTTGACCCGCGGCTTCTTCCAGGTCGCGTTTCAACAACGTATAATCCACTTTGCCGGGCAGACTGAGCGAACCGTACCGGAAGCCATCGAGCTTTCGTTGATAGCTGGCCGTGAATTCCTTCATGCGCCGGATCCTTTCGGCAGAAGATTCCAGAAAATAGAAACGGTCGAGGCTTCCTTTGTCGGCCTGGTATTGGATGAGCAGGTTGGTGAGTTCACTGGCCTGCTTATCAATTTCTTTTTTCGTGTTTGCCTGGCAGTTAGCCAGGACGGGAAGGCCCACCAGGCTTACCAGGAGCAGGGTGCGGCGGAGGCGGACGTTGATGAAATCTATCATGCGGAGGATTTTGCGGAGCGGGTTCAGAAAAACGACCCACCCTTGGGGTGGGTCGCTGATAACCAAAACTAACGAGAAACAATTATTGGCCATCCCACCACAGGCGATCGGTCATTTTAGCCGACTGCTGGGGCTGGGGGTTGGAAATAAGTTCAGATGCCGGGTACAACATACGGCGAGGGATATCCGAAATCGCATTGGGAACCTTGGCCAGTGCCGGGAATCCGGTACGGCGCCAGTCGACCCAGTTTTCCATGTTGAGGAAATTGCCGAGGGATTTCTCTTCCATGATACGCTGCAGGGCATTGTCGGCCGTAAGTGTTCCCCTTGCAGCGAGATAGGCCTGCACGGAAGCAGCACCCGAAGACAGCCCGAGCTTGTTCATGCTGCTCAGGACGGCCTGCTGGTAAATGGGTTCGGCAGCCGCAGCGCCACTCTGGATGAGGGTAGCTTCTGCTTTCAGGAAAAGCGCTTCGGAATAAGTAACGATGTAATTGTACGAGTCGGCATTTGCATACAGACCGGTGGCGATGGAATAGTCCTCCAGGCTGCCCACATTGGGGTCACCAATATTGCGGCCGCGGTATTGTCCGTCGGACTGCGCAGGTGCTACGAGCAGGGGCAGTCGCGGATCGTTCTTATCCTTCAGGCCATCCACGAAGCGGGCCGACAGCACCAGGGTGGAACCAGGCAGGAAGGTAAGATACCAGGGGTTCTCCTGTCCGGCAGCACCGGTGTAGGGAAATTTGAAATCGTCGTCGGTGGAACTGAAACCCTGGGCGAGTGCAGACAACGCGAGGGAAGCCTGCTGTGCGGCAGTATGGCCCGGCGCCTTGGTCAGGTGCATATAGTAACGCGCCTTCAGGGTGTAGGCGAGTTTTTTCCATTTGTCGAGGTCGCCATTGTAGAAAAAGTCGTCGGAGCTGGGCGTCCGCTCAGAATCGGCATCCAGATCGGCAATGCCGTTGTCGAGAAAATTCTGAACGCCATCGTAAACGGTCGACTGGGCATCGTAAGGCGGCACAAAATTATCGGCGCCTTTCAGTGCTTCTGTAAAAGGAACATCGCCCCAAAAATCGGCCGCATTGGCCAGCGTATAGGCAAAAAGAATTTTTCCTACGCCGGCATAGGCGCTGTTTCCGTTGGTTTCCGCCTGTTCGATCATAATCTTGAGGTTGTTCATCGACCTCGTATAAGAATAGTACCAGTCGTCGTTCATTTCTGAAGGCACTACCTGGTAGGTGCCCGTATTGGGAACGGGCTGGTTGAGTGCAACGCTTTGTGTGAAGTGCTGTGCAAAGATGGCGCCCAATCCACCATAAATATTATGCGATACAATGGTTTGGGTGGCCGGGAGAATGAGTGATTCTTTTACGGTAATGGGACGGTTGGGATCATTGTTCACGTCAATGAATTTCTTACAGCCCGAAAGCAGCAGCAGTCCCGCACCGAATATGAAGAGTTGTTTTTTCATGATTGCCGATTAAATGGATTAAAATGAAACCTTCAGAGAGAAATTGATGGACCGGGAAGTGGGCGTAGAGAAGGAATAGAGGCCCTGTGATCCGTTGTCGGAGCCAAAGGAACTCACTTCCGGATCAGCACCGGTAAAATGCGGCGAATAGATCCAAAGGTTTCTGCCCGTTACAGAAAAGCTGGCGCCTTTCACCCAGGTGTTGCCCAGTATTTTCTTCGGGATGTCGTAACCGATGGTCACGTTGCGCAGCTTCAGATAGGTGCCGTCCTGGATCACCGCTTCGGTGATGGCGTTCAGGCGACGCCAGTAATCCTGTCCCTGTACCACGATGTCGTTTTCTTTGCCATCGGATTCTTTTACGCCCGGCACAATTCTTTCCCCCCGGTCTTCGGTCACTTTGGGCGTACCGTAGAAATAACCGTAGCCGTCGACGTTGTTTTCAATGTCGCCGCCCATTTTCAGGTCGAAGAAAAAGCTGAGGCTGAAGGGGCCGTAGCGGAAATTATTGTTCAGGCCGGCCATCCAGTCGGGAGTGATGTTGCCGATGATGCCGTCGTCGCCGCGGATGGGCAGCCCGGTATCGTCGATCAGCAGGCGGCCATCGGGCGTGCGGGCATAAGTGCCGCCCCATTTTACGCCATAGGGCTGTCCAACGATCACCTGTGTAAACCCGTTGCCAAGCTGGTTGAGCGGGTTGTTGGGATCATCGTTGATGGCCAATACTTTGTTGCGGATGCGGCTGTAGTTCAGGGCCAGGTCCCAACTGAATTTACCGGATCGTACGGGCGTGGCGTTGATCAGCACTTCCCATCCCTTGTTCTGCATTTTTGCAGAATTGACGGTGGTGGAAGAGTAGCCCGAAGCGGCGCTGACGGCTACACCGGGAATGAGTCCGTAGATGGATTTTTTGTCGAAGTAGCTCACTTCCACGCCCAGGCGGTTTTTGAAGAAGCGGCCTTCAAAACCAAGTTCGTATTCGTTCAGCCTTTCGTTTTTCAGGTTGGGATTACCCAGCATAGGACTTAGCAGGAAGCCTGCCTGGCCCTGGTAGGGAAAGACAATGGTTCCACTGGTCGCATTTTCATAGGGCGTCAGCAGGGCGTAGGCGCCAACGGCGTCATTTCCCACGGTAGCCACGGAGGCGCGGATCTTCGCCAGGTCCACCCAACTGCGTGCGCCCTCTCCCAGGAATTCAGAGAACACAAAAGCCACCGCTGCCGAGCCATAGGGATAGAACGAATTGTCCTTGGACAGCACGGAACTTCCGTCGTAACGGCCGGTCAGCGAGAGGTTGAGGAAACGGTTGTATTCCACATTGGCCTGCGCATAAAAGCCCACCTTGCGCGTGAGATAGTGGTTTTCGGAATAGGTAATGCTGGAGGCGCTGCTCATATTCTGGAAATCATCGATGGTAGTGCCCCGGCCGTCGCCCTGGTAGGTTTGGGAATAATTGGAGTAAATATTACTACCCAGTATAACATTGGTATTGAACTTACCGAAATCCTTATGCGCAGTTACAATGAGATCGTTGTTGAACTGGCGGAAATTGTAATTGCGGTCGATGATATGACCGGTGGTAGCGAGCTCGCCGCTGGGCGCTTCGTAATATTTGGCCTGCTCGGAATAGACGTCGGCCCCGAACCTTTCCGTAATGGTGAGCCAGTCGGTGGGATTGTAGTTGAAGGTCAGTACCGGGATGACGCGGTTCACCCGCGCGTTGGTATTGATGTGATCGAGCACCCAGTAAGGATTGTTGCGCGAAAAACGGAACACACGCTGGCCGCCGTCTTCTGTATTGTACGGAAGCGGATTCCAGGAAACAGGCGCCGTATAAACAGTCCACACCGGGCTTTCCAGCACATAGCCTTCGGGCGGGCGGTTGCTTTCCGATCCGGCGTAGGTCACCTGCACGGTGGCGGTCAGCTTATCAGTAATGCGGTTGGTAAATTTAGTGAAGAGTGAGTGGCGCTGGTAATCGCTCTTGGGAACCGTGCCTTTCTGATCGAAATAAGAATAGGACATGAAGTAGGAAGAATTGGCGCCGCCGCCGTTCACGCTTACCGAACTGTTGGAAGTAACACCAGTGCGGAAGAAGAGGTCCATCTGGTCATAAAAGGGAGCGGGCTGGCCGTTGACCCGGAGGGTGTCCATGCGCGGACCCCATACGGCGCTGGTCTTCTGGTCTTCGCCATTGAAATAAACACCGCGATCGCCCAGTCCGTACGTGGTTTGAACTTCTGGCACCAGGGGTTTTTCAAAAGAAAGGTCCTGCGAGAAAGTGAGCGTGGGTTTGCGGTTCTGGCTGCCGGCCTTGGTGGTGATCATCACCACGCCGCGGGCGCCGGAAGAACCGTAGAGGGCAGTGGCGGCAGCTCCCTTCAGCACGTTCACCGATTCAATGGTGGCCGGATCGATATCGCTCAGGCGGTTGGTGCCCGGTCCATTGTAGAGCTTACCGGTTTCATCGTTGTTGATGGGCACGCCGTCCACCACAATCAGCGCCTGGTTGTCGCCGTAGATAGAGGTGTTGCCCCTGATCACCATACGGGAAGAAGCGCCGGGTGTACCGGAGGAACTGGTGATCTGCATACCGGCCACTTTACCGGCCAGGGCGTTCACCACGTTGGGTTCTTTGGTACGCAGCAGGTCATCGCCTTTCACTTCCTGCGTGCTGTAGGTCAGGTTGCGTTTTTCTCGTTTCACACCGAGGGCCGTAACTACCACTTCTTCCAGTTGCGCATTGAACTGGCTGAGGGAAATATTGATCTCGGTTTGTCCGGAAAGCGCCAGTTCCTGCTGGCGATAGCCGACAGCAGAGATTTCCAGCGCGCCATTGGCGGGTACCGGCAGGGTGAAGCTGCCATCGCTGGCAGTCATAACACCTGTAGTAGTACCTTTAACCTTCACGGAGGCCCCAACTATCGGGAGCCCCTTTTCATCAAGGATCTTGCCGCGCAGTACATTGGTCTGGGACATGGCCAGGATGCAGAGCAGCAATACCGGGATGAGCAGAATGATTTTTTTCAGTCTTGGTATCATAAGCAGTTTTTTGAATACAATTCAAACTTAACCAAATGTTAACCCTGCCTATTTATCCCGTTTAGCTATTACTTACCCGATATTAACCCGTAAAAAATCTTATCCAGTGCGATTATTGTATAACCAACAATTAAAATGAAGGGCGGGATAAAATCCGTAAAGTTTCCAACAATACAGACAAAGTAAAGTGATCCTCCCAAGCTTAACTTCGACCAACATGAACAAGCGTTTTTTTTGTATCGATGCCCATACCTGCGGCAACCCGGTGCGCCTCGTGGCAGGCGGCGGACCCGTGCTGGAAGGCAAAAACATGAGTGAAAAAAGACAGGACTTTCTCCAACGCTACGACTGGATCCGCAAGGGACTGATGTTCGAGCCACGCGGCCACGACATGATGAGCGGTTCCATCCTCTACCCACCGCACGACCCGGCCAACGACGTGGCGGTGCTTTTCATTGAAACCAGCGGCTGTCTTCCCATGTGCGGGCACGGTACCATCGGCACCATTACCATTGCGGTGGAAGAAGGACTGGTGAGCCCGAAGGTTCCCGGCACTATTTTGATGGAAGCGCCGGCGGGACTGGTAAAGATCCAGTACCGCCAGGAGGGGAAAAAAGTGAAGTCGGTAAAGCTCACCAATGTTCCCGCCTACCTGGCCGCCACCGAACTGACGGTGGATTGCCCGGAGCTGGGCGAACTGGTGGTGGATGTTTCCTATGGCGGAAATTTTTACGCCATCGTGGATGTGCAAAAGAATTTCCCCGGGCTTGAACACTATTCTGCCGACAAACTCATCGCCTGGGCCAGGGAGTTGCGGAAACGGATCAACGAGAAGTACAGCTTTGTGCATCCCGACGACGAAACCATCAACGGGTGTTCGCATATTTTGTGGACAGGCGCCGTGATCGACCCTTCCTCTTCTGCCCGCAACGCGGTATTCTACGGCGACAAAGCCATTGACCGGAGCCCCTGTGGCACGGGCACATCGGCACGTATGGCGCAGTGGTACACCAAGGGCCTCCTGAAGAAAGGCGACCGCTTCGTGCATGAAAGCATCATCGGTTCCACCTTTACGGGCACTATTGAAGAAGAAACCACTGTAGGAGGAAAACCTGCTATCCGGGCCGGTATCGAAGGCTGGGCCAGGATCTACGGATACAATACCATCACCATCGACCCGGAGGACGACCCCTACGCTTACGGGTTCCAGGTGATCTGATGCACACTATTATGAAAACAAGCTGGTTCCTGCTGGCCCTCTTCTTATCCTGTTCGGCGTTTGCACAGTCGCCGGTAATGATGCTGCCCGGCAATCACCCCGACCCTTCTATTGTAGCGACAGAAAAGGGTTACTATCTCACGCATTCCACCGGCATGGACAATCCCGGTTTGCCGATCTGGTATTCGCCCGATCTGCGGAGCTGGCATATCATTGGCTTCGCTGCAGCCGAGCCGCCGGGAGACGTATGGGCGCCCGACCTGCAGCGGGTGGATGGTCGCTGGCTGCTTTATTTTACGGCGCTTACTGCTAAAGGCGCTTCCAATTTCGTGGTGCAGGCCGACCGGCCGGAAGGGCCCTGGTCGCCTCCCGTGGAGCTGGATCTGAAAGGCATTGATCCGGGGCTGATCATTGGCCGCGACGGCCGCAAATTTGTGTACATGAGCGATGGCTGGATGGCCGAACTCGATGCCAGCGGCACGCGCGTGATCCGTCAACAGGAGAAAAAATACGAGGGATGGCCCATACCGAAAAGCTGGAACATCGAATGTTTTTGCCTGGAAGGTCCCAAGCTGCTGCGCACGCCGCAGTGGTATTACCTGCTGGCAGCGCAGGGCGGTACGGCAGGCCCTTCCACCAGTCATATGGTGGTGGTGGCGCGTTCGGCCAGTCCCGACGGACCCTGGGAAAACGCACCCAATAACCCGGTGATCCATACCGCGAGCCGCGAAGAAAATTTCTGGAGCAAGGGGCACGGCACCCTGTTCAAGGGGCTCGACGGTCAGTGGTGGATGATCTACCACGCCTACGAAAAGGGATACCAGGGCCTGGGACGCGGTGTGATGCTTTCGGCGATGGAATTCAATGCGCAGGGCTGGCCGGTAGAAAGCAAAAGGCCTGTGCCGAAGCCGGTTCCACCGCAGGCCTGGGAAGACGATTTCAACGGCCCGCAATTGCGCAACGACTGGGCCGTATGGAAGGAACCCGTAGCGGGGAAGCTGCGTTTCAGCGGGGGTGCCCTTTTGCTGGAACCGTCTGCCAACCCGGTATTCATCACGCCCGGCGATCGTGCCTATGAAATTGAAAGCCTGGTATACCCATCGGATTCTGTTACTGCCGGCATCAACCTTTTTTACAACAATAATTTTCAATTGGGCATTGCCGTTAGTTCGAAGGGTGTCTGGCAAATGATCGGCGGAAAGCTGCACCTGGTAGCGCCCGTCTCCCTTTCTTCGCCGGTAACGCTGCGCATCCGCAACTACCACCAGGAGATCAGCTACCACTACCGGTCAGGCACAGGTGAATGGCAGAAGCTGGACCTGGGTCACGAAGTATCGGGTTACCAGCACAATACCCTGGGTGGATTCCGGAGCCTGAGGGCGGGCATATTCGCCCAGGGCAGCGCACCGGGAAAATTTGAAAAATTCAGTTACCGTCCCATTCCCTAAAGCAGGCATCCTCCAACCGTATTTCTTTTCTGGTCAACTTCTCATCGGGGCGCCATATAGCCAAACGGAGAAGGCTTTCTTTTGGTACCTTTGAGCCGCACCATGACAGCAGTGAACAACCAAAGAAAGATCATCTTCCTGGTCAACCCCATCAGTGGCACGCGTTCCAAGTCGGACTTGCGGAAGATGGTACTGGATGCGGCGCTTGCACAGGAGGTCCCGGCCGTTGTGCTGCCCACCGTTGCCAGCGGCGACTACCATTTCGTGGAGGAAAGGATACGCGAAGAAGGTTACACCGATGTAGTGATCTGCGGCGGGGATGGCACCGTGAACCAGGTGATCGCGGCGCTCCGCCACCTGCCCGTTCAGTTCGGTATCATTCCGCTGGGGTCGGGTAACGGTCTCGCCTATGCGGCGGGCATACCCAAATCAACGCCAAAGGCCATCGAGCTGGTTTTTACAGGCAAGTCCCGGAAGGTAGATGCTTACCTCGTGAACGATCGTTTTGCCTGCATGCTGGTGGGGCTGGGTTTTGACGCCAAAGTGGCCCATGATTTTGCACGCCAGCCGGGCCGCGGGCTGCTCACCTATACGCGTGAAACCCTGAAGAATTATTTCACGGCAAGCACCTGGCATTTTGAAATGGTGGTGAAAGGCCAGGTGATACAAACCGACGCTTTTTTCATCAGCATCGCCAACAGCAACCAGTTCGGCAACCAATTTACGATTGCACCACAGGCCAGCCTGCACGACGGGCTGCTCGACATCGTGCTGGTCCCAAAAATGAACAAAGCCATCCTGCCTATTGCCCTGATCCATCAGGTAAACAGCGGCAAGCTGCAGGAGACGGCCGATGATGTGCCCAATACCATCCAGTATTTCCAGGCAGAGAAACTGCAGTTGCGGAATCCCGACCTGGCGCCCCTGCATATCGACGGGGAGCCAGTGGAGACGGAGGCCCTTTTGCAGGTGCAGGTATTGCCGCGCTGTTTTTCGCTGATACAGCCGTGGCAGTGACACGCAGGAAACAGCCCGCTATTGCTTCGTCAATTTCCCGTCCGCGCTGTCGGCTTTCGATAGCTGTTCGAAAATGCGGAAAGCTTCCCGGTTCACGGCATTGCTGAGCGCGCCTATCACGTCCATGCGTTCCCGGCGGGTAAGGTGAAAATTAAGCGCGGCTTTATTGTCTTCTTTTTCCGGTATATACTGGAAGCTGAGCTTGCGGAACCGGTTGCCCAGGGCTTCGGCGGTAAAGCTCAACTGGTCGGCCTGGTTGTATTGCTGCATCTTGTACCAGTTGTATTGCAGCAACAACATGGGCTTGGTTACGATCTCCGAAATGGCGTGACTTTCAAACGGAGATTCCCATCCCCCGCCCCGTCGGTCGCGGATCTGCAGCAATACCACGCCGGCCGTGTTTTCGCGGATCCAGTCTTTGAACACATGAATGAAGCGGATGATGGTTTCCATGCCATAGTTATCGCGCAGTCCCGCATCCATCACATCGATGGTGGGCTGCGAGGGCAGCCATACGTTGGGCAGCACATAAGGGAAGGTGGCGTTCATGCGCAGGGCCGTGAGTAAGCGCAGATTCATTGGATTCTGGCGGTGAAACAATGCGGCGAAATCTACGGCATCGGGGTCCGATCCATCCTGCAGGCTGCTGTCGGCTGCGGGACGCATCAGGAAACTGATAGGGTGTGTGCTGATCAGCATTTTGCGACCATCGCGGGTGATCACGGAACTGAAGATCATGGAAGGAATGGTGGCCGTCCTTTCCGCTTCCGCCAGTTGCTTCAATTCCTTATCGAGCAGGAAACGGGTATTGCGGTTGAGCTGCTGCTCAAAAGAATAGGCCCGGTCTTTTACATAGGTATAGTCGCCCACTTTGAATTTTTGCGCGGGCGATGCAAGGTCGCGGGCCACCAGGCTCGAGAAAGTGGGGTTCAGCAGGTCGCGGGAAATGTCGTCGATGAAGCTGGTATCCTGCAGGGAAATGGACCGGCCCGACCTGGCTTCGCGGTCCAGGGCCCGGAAATAGGCGGCTCCCAGCATGCCACCCGAAGCGCCCGAGATCAGGAAGGTCTGGCGCATGAGCTGCCCGCGCGACAGGCTGTCCAGCTTCTGCAATACACCCATCGTAAACGTGGCGCTCCGCGTACCTCCGCCGCTTACGGCAACGAGGTAGAGGTAGGGCTTGTCCGAAGCCTGCCTTGCCTTCCAGTTGTTCAGCACGGCTATCATGGCTTTTTTATCGGCAGCTATCTTTTCGGTTGTGCATAATTGTTGCAACTGCTGCGGTCCGTATTGTGCCCTGCCCGTTGTTTTGCTGTAATCGAGCCCATAGGCCTTATTGGTAGGATCGATGATGCCATAACGGTAGAGCAGGTTGAGCGCCAGCAGGAATACAAAAGCAAAGGGCACGCTCCAGCTCTGCAGGAAATAGGAAAAGGCTCCGGCCACCGATACCAGGATGGCCATGAACAGCGTGATGCTGGCCGCAGCCGGTAGCTGGAACACTTCAAAATCGAGTAGGAAGCCCAGCACCATCAGGAATATAAAAGCGATGAAGATGGAAAGCACCGCGGCAAAATGGTGCCGGCTGAAGATGGTTTCCAGGAACTCTTTGGTGTAGTGGCTCACATTGCGCACCGCCTTCACCTGCAGCCGGCCGCTGAGGTAAGTGGTCACTTTGATCAGCCGGCTGCCGCCGCTGTTCAGCACAATATGCGGCCGCAAGCCTTTGTGGAAGGGTTCGGGGGAAGGATCGCGGTTGATCATGGTACGGCTGATCCGGATATCGGCGCCAAAAAAATAACCAAAGGAAACTGCTACAATAAATACCAGTCCGCATAAAAACCCGCCCGAAAGCAGCATCACTTTTCCCCATCCCATCAATTCCTTGTGCATGTTGAAATAAAGCGCCTTGCCAAAATAGAAACCTAGAAAGAGCAGGGGCAGGACGGCGTTGTTGATGCAATATTTCAGGAAAGGGCGGGTGGTGGTGGCAAGGAAACGAAAGTGCCGGCTGAACAGGATAAAGGTGGTGATGTTCCAGCTCATGATGAAAATGCCGATGGCCACGCCCACGATGGCGGCGCTCAGGGCGTTCACCTTACCCAGGTATTCGGGAGAAAGGAAAAGCGAATCCACGCCGAAAGCGGCCATAAAACTGCCATTGACCACACCGAAGAGGACAAACCAGAAAAGCAGGAGCACCTGGAACTTCTTGAAATGGAGCAGTACCAACTGGACCGGGAAGGAATAGAATATGGCTTTCAGGGTCTGCTTCATACCAACGGATGCTGCTCTATTAACGGTTAGACAAAAGCGAAATTATACCTGCTGCCTCTTTCCTGTGAAAAGGTAGAGCATGCTCACGAGGGAAAGGAGGAGGAACATGGCCACCAACTGGTGCAATTGTGCCATCCATTCAAAATTTCCCCAACGATTGGGCACGATGCCCTTACTGAACAGGACCGAGAGAATACCCAGCAACACCTGTATCACCACCAGCACGATGGGCGTACGCAGGTAGCGCCGGCTTTTTTCCGTCAACACCAATTTACTGCTTTTGCCGTACCATACGATCACCAATATGGTAATGAGGTAGGCCAGGTTGCGGTGAATGAAATGGATGGTGAGGGTATTGTCGATGAGATTCAGCAGCAGTGGCCGGTCGCGCCAGAGGCCATCGGGATAAAAAGCGCCGTTGATGCTGGGCCAGGTAGGCGCCACCGTCGCAGCTTTGTGGCCGGCCATCAGCGCGCCGTAAACGAGCTGCACACCCAGCAGCACCAGGATGATCACCAGCAGGCGGCGGATGGGCGGATGGTTATTGCGGTCGCGCTGCTCCACCAGCAGCATCAGGGCAAACCACCAGGTATAACAAAGCAGTCCCAGCGCGAGGATAAAATGCAGGGCCAGTCGCGTGGGTTTTACGTACACCGCATCACCGGTGAGTCCCGACGCCACCATGATCCAGCCCACGGCTCCCTGCAGGGCGCCGAGGAGAAAGAGCACCAGCAATGGGTTGACCATGTCTTTCCGCAGGTATTTTTTGGCGATCAGGTACACGAAGCCCACCAGGAAAACCACCCCCAGCAGGCGGGCCCATACGCGGTGAAACCATTCCCAGAAAAAGATGTTCTTGAAATCGGCGAGACTAAAATCGGCATTCAGCAAACGGAACTGGGGCGTTTGGCGGTACTTGCTGAATTCCTGCAGCCACTGCTGCTCACTGAGTGGGGGAAGGGTTCCCGTCACCACATCCCATTCCGTGATGGAGAGGCCGGAACCGGTTAGGCGGGTAATGCCGCCCAGCAGCACCTGCACCATGATCATAAATACGCCGGTGAGCAGCCAGATGGCCACAGCCCGGTTCCCTTTCTTTAATATATCGTCCTGCATAGCGCGGCAAAGTTATTCCATCAATAGCTCATCTCATCGAGTTTAACCTTGCCCTTAAAGGTCCAGAATACAAAACTGGTATAGATGGCCACCAGGGGCACGCCGATGGCGGCAAATACCAGCATGATGCCCAGGCTTTTTGCGCTGCTGGAGGCATTGTGCACAGTGAGGCTGAAAGCGGGATCCAGGGTAGAAACCACCATGGCGGGATACAGCTCCACGGCCACGATGATGAGCAGCAGGCTGATGACCACGGCTGAACTGAGAAAAGCCGGCCGGTATTTCTGCTTACTTGTGCAGCGGGCGATATTGGCGACGGCCAACACCATCAGTACCGGGATCAGGAACATCCAGGGATTTGCCTTGATACGGGCGCTGAGGTGCTCTTTGTACAAGAGCGTGTAAAAACTCAGCAATAGCACGCTGATCACAAAAAATATGGTGGTGTTCCGGGTGATGATGGTGAGTTTGGTGTAGAGCCGTTTTTCTGTTTTCATCACGAGGTAGATGGCGCCGTGCATCATAAAGAGCGCGAGGGTACAAATGGCCACCATTCCCGCATAGGGATTCAGAAAATAGGTCCAGTCGCCCTGGAAATTGCCGTCGCGGTCGAGGGGCAGCCCCTGCAGCACGTTGCCCAGCACCAGTCCCAGCGCCAGCGCAACGGCGATGCTCGATACGCAATAACTGATGTCCCAGGTGCGGCGCCACCAGGCCATGGGTTCCTTGCTGCGGAATTCGATGCTGATGGCCCGGAAAATGAGCGCCACCAGGAAGACCATGAAGGGAATATAAAAAGCGGAGAACACCGCCGCATACACTTTCGGGAAACCGGCAAACAGGGCGCCGCCGCCAATCACCAGCCACACTTCGTTCCCGTCCCATACCGGCCCGATGGCGTTCAGCGCAATGCGCCGGCTTTCTTCTTTGTTGAAAAAAAGATGGATGGCGCCGGCTCCGAGATCGAAGCCATCGAGAATGGCATAGCCGGTGAAACAGGCTCCTACCACCAGGAACCACAAAGTGGCATAATCGATACCCAGGAATGCTGGCATGTCATAACGCTTTGGTACAAACGAATCAGCCGAATCTTTCGGCCATTTCCTCGTGCATGGGACTGTGCATTTCTTCTTTATGTGCAAAGGGACCGTGAACGATTTTCTTATTGAGCAGGTAAAGGAAAAGAGCCAGGAGCAGGCTGTACACCAGGCTGAAAAGCACCAGCGAAAACAGTACCTGGTTGGCCTTCACCGAAGCGCTGAGGGCATCGGAAGTGCGCAGCAGTCCGTACACCACCCAGGGCTGCCTTCCCGTTTCGGCAGCGAACCAGCCAGCCTGGTTAGCGAGCTGGGGTAACAGTACCGCCCACACGAAAATCTTCATGAGCCAGGTTTTCCCAAAAAGTGTGCCCTTGTACCAGTACCAGGCCGCCAGCGTGGTGAGCAAAATCATCAGTATACCACAGGCGATCATGAGGTGATAGGTCTGGAATACAAGGTTGGGATTACCGGGGCGGTCGGCTTCGGGAAAGGCGTTCAGTCCCGTTACCGGTTCCGTGAAATTATAATGCACCAGGAAGCTGAGCCCACCGGGTATGGCCAGTCCTTTGACGGTTTGTTTTTTCTTATCCACCCAGCCGAAGAGGTACATATCGGCTTTTCCCTTTGCAGGAAAATGGCCTTCCATGGCCGCGAGCTTCGCAGGCTGGTGCTCGGCCACCACGTGGGCGCTGGCATGTCCCGCCACCAGTTGGGCATAGGCGCTGATAAGCGCCACGATCAATCCTACGCCAAAAGCTTTACGCGCAAATTCGGGGTATTTGTTTTTACGGATATACCAGGCCGATATACTGGTGACCAGGAAGGCGCCGGAAAGAAAGGCGCCGATCCACACGTGCATAATCCGCTCCACGGAAGAGGGATTAAACACCATGGCCCAGAAATCGGTGATCTCGGCGCGGGCTTCAAGCCCTTCGCCTACAACATGGAAGCCCGCGGGCGTTTGCTGCCAGCTATTGGCCACCACGATCCAGATGGCGCTGAACATGGAGCCGAGGGTAACCATGACGGTGGAGAAAAAATGCACTTTGCGGCTCACGCGGTTCCAGCCGAATAAAAGCACCCCGAGAAAGCCCGATTCCAAAGCGAAAGCAAAAATGCCTTCCGCGGCAAGCGCGCTGCCGAACACATCGCCCACATAACGGGAATAGGTAGCCCAGTTGGTGCCGAACTCAAACTCCATTACGATGCCGGTGGCCACACCGATGCCGAATATGAGGGCGAAAATACGGATGAAAAAACGGGTCATGTCCTCATAGAGCTTGCGGCCCGTTCTGAGGTAGAGTCCTTCCATAATCACCATACAAAGGCCGAGGCCTATGCTGAGCGGCGGGTATATATAGTGGAAGGAAATGGTGAAGGCGAACTGTATGCGCGAGAGTATCTCCACATCCATACCCGAATGTACAAAATGATTGTGGCAATTGCAGGGAGAATGGCTAGTTTTGGGGCCATGCCATTGGAAAGCCATTACCAGGTGGAATTGATCGAAGCCGGCTGCGATGAAGCGGGCCGCGGCTGTTATGCGGGACCGGTATTTGCTGCTGCCGTGATATTGCCTGTCGGGTTTTTTCATCCCCTGCTGAACGATTCCAAGCAGGTGAAAGCGCCGGTCCGTTATGAGCTGCGCAGCTATATTGAAGAAAAAGCCCTGGCCTGGGCGGTAGCTTCGGTGACGGCAGAAGAAATTGACCGCATCAATATTTTACAGGCATCGTACAGGGCCATGCACCTGGCGCTGGACCAGTTGGGGCTGCGACCCGGCTTCCTGGTCGTGGACGGCAACCGTTTCCCGTCCTATAGCAAAATTCCGCATACCTGCATTGTACAGGGCGACGGGAAATACGCTTCCATTGCAGCCGCCAGCATACTGGCAAAAACCTACCGCGACGATTACATGAGCGAACTCCACCAGCAGTTCCCCCACTACAACTGGAAACAGAACAAAGGTTATGGAACGTCTGAACACCGGGCGGCCATCGAAGAACATGGGCTCTGCTGTTTTCACCGCCGGTCTTTCCAGATACAACCCAACCAGCAGGTGCTGTTCGACTGATCCTTTTTACACCAGGGCCAGCAACCGTTCTTTAGCGGCCGGCCATTCCGCCACCAGCAGGCCATAATAAACCGTGTCGCGGCGGCGCCCGCCGGGCATCACCGTATGGCTGCGCAGTATGCCTTCTTCCGCCATACCCAGTTTTTTGATGGCGGCACGCGAGCGGGCATTGAGGGCATCGGTCTTGATCTCTACCCGCTGGCAGCCCATGGTTTCAAAAGCATATTGCAGGAGCAGGAACTTGCAGTGGGTATTCAGTCCCGTGCCACGGAAATCGTTGCCGTACCAGGTCCACCCGATCTCTATCCGCTGGTCGGGAAAGGAAATGGAACCGAAGCTGGTGCTGCCTGCAACCCTGCCGCTGGATTTGTCAATAACGGTGAAGGGAAACCGAAAATGCGTACGGCGTTGTTCAAAGGCCTCTCCCATCCAGAGTACCAGTTGATCTCTCTCATTCAACAGGCGGGTAAACCAGGTAAAGAGCGCCGGGTCGCCGGAGATGGACCAGAACGCTTCCAGGTCTTCCGGCTGCAGGACGCGCAGCAGCACGCGTTCGGAAGCAAGTTGAAGATCGAGGGGAAAAAATCGTTCAAATGACATGGTTATACGGTTTCTTCCCAGGCGCCTGCACCCTGGCGTACCAGCACGGGAGGTTCCTGGGTACAATCAACAATGGTGGAAGGATGCCAGCCGCCGATACCGCCGTCTACCACGAGGTTCACCAATTTGCCAAAGTTCTCTTCCATCATTTCGGGATCGGTGTATTCTTCTATCATATCGCCGGGCAGGGAGGCGCTGAGAATGGGCCTCCCCAGTTCCTGCACAATGGTGCGGGCGATGGTGTTGTCGGGCACCCGCAGGCCAATGGTATCTTTGCGGCTCTTGAGAAGCCGGGGCACTTCCTTGCTGGCCGGCAGGATAAAAGTATAAGGGCCTGGCAGGTAGCTTTTCAGCAGGCGGTAAAGCGGGGTGGATATGGATTTGGTATACCTGCTGAGGTCACTGAGGTCGTAGCAGATAAAAGAGAGCTGCGCTTTTTGCGGATCGATCTGTTTGATGCGGCAGATGCGTTCGATGGCTTTGGGTTGGAAAATATCGCACCCGATACCGTAAATGGTATCGGTAGGGTAAATGATGATACCACCCGACTGCAGGGTATCCACAATGGTACGGATGGCCCGGGGCTGCGGATTATCGGGATGTACATGTATTAGCATATTCTAAGGTACATAATATACCGGGGCGCCATTTAACAGTTGATAAACCGATTTAACAATATATTCATGTGTATTTTTGACGATAAAACTTGCCGTCATGCACTTGAAACCTGTGGACATCGTTGAGTCGATCACTGCTGCGGACTTCAGGCAACATTACTATGACCCCATGCGTCCACTGGTGATCAGGGGGCTCTCCAGGGAATGGCCGGCTTACCAGAAATGGAACTGGGATTTTTTCAAAGAAGCGGTGGGAAAAGTGGAAGTAGGCGTTTACAACAATACCAAAAGCGATGCCTATACGCCTATTAACAAGGCCGACGATTATATGCTTTTCGGCGACTACCTCGATATGGTTCGCAAGGGACCGGTAGAGTTGCGCATCTTCCTTTTTAATCTTTTTACCCATACGCCCTCACTCACGGAGGATTTCACCTGGCCCGACCACCTGATGAAGGGTTTTGTGAAGCGGTTCCCCATGTTGTTTGTAGGCGGGCAGGGTTCCGTGACCCACATGCATTTCGACATCGACCTCTCCCATATCCTGCATACCCAGTTTGCAGGAAGAAAAAGGGTGCTGCTTTTCCCCTATGAAGAACAGGCGAATATCTACCGAAAGCCCTGGGAGGTGCTGAGTTTCGCCAATTTCGAGAAATACTACGACCCCATCAACAGCAAACTGGACATCGAAAAATTCCCGGGGCTGAAAAAAGCCAGGGGCTTCGATGTAGTCCTGGAACACGGCGATACCCTGTTTATGCCGGCCGGTTACTGGCACCATATGGAATACCTCGAGAGCGGTTTTGCCATGAGCCTGCGGGCGCTGCAGCATACGGTCAGCGGCAAGCTGAAGGGCGCCTGGAACCTTTTTGGCATGCGCAATATAGACACCCTGATGAAGAAGACGGCGCCCGAATGGTGGTACAATTACAAAAAGAAAGTATTATAGCCAATTCTCCCGTTAAAAAAAAGTGGAATAATTTTTCCTGCGATTTGTTGCATTATATGTAAACAGGCTTTAATTTTAGGCAACCCATCCACTCCTATCTATCCTGATAAAACCAGCCTGATCATTTCATTCCCTTTGAACAAGACTGTCTAATTGTATCCAGCAACTGGAGATACGATCGTACGCGGAGATTATTGAAAACCCAAATACACACCTCTTTCTTTTTGTGGTTTCAGAGGTAAGCACAGGCCGGCGATTTCAATCGCTGGCACTTTTTTTCCGGGAAGTCTGTAAATAAATAAGGAATGTGCGCTCAGGCAATCTCCCAAACCTCGGAACCCCGCAGCAACTTATCGAGGTCGCCTTCTCCTTTGAGGGCAATGGCCTCTTCTATCTGGAGCTGCATGGTGTCTTCATAGCAGGCTCTTTCGGTTTCAAAAAATACGCCGAAGGGACGGGGCATATGGCCTTCCGTGCGCGGGTCGTCGAAGAGCCTTACCAGGATCTGCGCTTTGTAGAAATCACGTTCGTCGTGGATCCAGCAGTCGTCAGCGGTATCGCCGTTGCTGAGATCGGCCAGCACGGGTTTGAGGCCATCGAGCTTAATGCCCTTGTCTTTATTGGCGCCGAAGAGCAGCGGTTTGCCCTGTTCGAGGAAAAGCGCCTGCTCGGGTTTGGACGATTTTTCGGTGAAAATTTCAAAGGCTCCGTCGTTGAAGATGTTGCAGTTTTGGTAGATCTCCAGGAAGGAGGCGCCGCGGTGCTGGTGGCTGCGCACCAGCATATCCTGCAGGTGTTTGGGGTCGCGGTCCATGCTCCTGGCAATAAAACTGGCGTCGGCGCCGAGGGCCAGGGCCAGGGGATTGAAGGGGTGGTCGATGGACCCGAAGGGCGTGCTCTTGGTGATCTTGTGTTCTTCGGAAGTGGGGGAATACTGGCCCTTGGTCAGTCCGTAGATCTGGTTGTTGAACAGCAGCACGTTCACGTCAAAATTGCGGCGCAGCAGGTGGATGGTGTGGTTACCACCGATGCTGAGGCCGTCGCCATCGCCCGTTACGATCCATACGCTCAGCTCGGGGCGCGTGGCTTTCAGTCCGCTCGCTATGGCCGTGGCCCTTCCGTGGATGGAATGCATGCCATAGGTATTCATATAATAAGGGAAGCGGCTGCTGCAGCCGATACCGGAAATGATCACGATGTTTTCGCGCGGAATGCCGAGTCCGGGCATCACTTTCTGCACCTGCGCCAGGATGGAATAGTCCCCGCATCCCGGGCACCAGCGCACTTCCTGGTCGGTGGCAAAATCTTTGGCGGTTAGGGCAGGCGCCACTTTTTCGGCTGTACTCATAACTTCAAATCTGCCTGCAAAGGTACGGAAATATAAAAAGCCGCCCGAAGCATTCCTGCTACACGCTAAAGAGCCTGCCGCATTGCCCAAATACCCTTAAATTAGCGGCTACCACACGCATGTCAACCAAAAAGCTGCCAACGATAAAGGAAATTGCGAAACAGTTGAATATTTCTGTTTCCACGGTTTCCAGAGCCCTGCACGATCATCCGAGCATTGGCCTGCGCACCAAAATGCGGGTGCAGCAACTGGCCAACGAAATGGGCTACGAACCCAATCAAACGGCCATTTTTTTCAAACAGCGCAGGACTTTTACCATTGGCGTCATCCTCCCCTATCTCATCGAGGACTTTTTTGCGGGCGCCATCAGCGGTATTGAGGCGGTAGCCATCAAAAACAAATACAATGTATTGATCGGTCAGTCGAACGACAACGTGGAGCGGGAAAAGGAAATCGTCACCGCCATGAAGAACCAGCGGGTGGACGGCATTATCGTTTCGCTTTCCAAACACACCAAGAACCTGGATCATTTCACCGCCCTGGAAAAATACCAGATCCCCATTGTTTTCTTCGATCGCGTTCCCGGCTCCAGCGATTTCACCAAAGTTGCCTTCGATATGCCGCAGGGCACTTACGAAGCCATCTCCTTCCTTATGTCGAAAGGCCACCGGCGCATTGGCATCATCAATGGTCCCAAAGAAATGAAATCGTCCAAGGAAAGGACCGATACCTATATGCAGGTGCTGCAGAAAAAAAGACTGAAGATCGACATGGGCCTGGTGGCCTATTGCGACCTTACGCCGCAGGGTACCGCAGAAGCCATGGAATCCCTGCTCAGCCTGCGCCAGCCGCCTACCGCCATCCTCACCATGAACGACTACGTGGCCCTCGATGCCATGCAGTACAGCAAAGCAAAGAAGCTGAAGAACAACAAAGACATCTTCTTTGTGAGCTATGCCAACCTTCCCATTACCCGCTACCTGGAAAACCCGCCCATGGCCTCCATTGAACAGTACCCGGGAAAGCAGGGCATGCGCGCTGCAGAGCTGCTGCTGGAAATGATCGGGTCCGATACCGATCTGCCTCCGCGCAATGAACTCATCCAGGGCGAACTGGTGATCCACAAACGCGGATAGCCTGGCAGGTTCGCGTCCGCTTATTTCACTCAACCGTTTGCGGTAAAGCACGCCGTTGTACCTTACTATTTTTAATCATGAAAAAGATCCTTTTCCTGGCATTGCCGGCGCTTCTCATAACACTGGGCGCCGTCGCGCAGGACATTCCCTATACCGATGGCAACCATTCCTGGAACGAAGATTCGCTGGGAAATCATCGCGCCGTGATCAGCTTCAGCGGTAACGGCAGCTATGCCAAAGTGTTAGTGCCCTGGAGAAGAAGGGATGAATCACCCGAAAGCAAAAAGCTGATCCTGCAGGACGCAAAAACCGGCGCCAACATCACCAACCTGAAAGCGCTTACTCTCAGCGCCGAAAAAGCTGAGATCGTTTTTGAACCCGCCAGCGGCAGCGGCACTTATTATTTGTATTATCTCCCTTATAAAAACGAAGGGCGCGCCAACTATCCCAAAGGTGTTTACCTGTCGCCCGAAAACCATGCCGATGCCAACTGGCTGAAAGGCCTGCAGCCCTCAAAGGCCGCCACCGCCAGGGTGACCGCTTTCCAGTCGATCGACACCTTCAACAGCTTCTATCCCATGGAAGTAACCGCCACCGCCGCCGAAACCGCGGCCCTGGTGAAACGCTCGCCCCGTAAGGATTTCCTCCTCTTCACGGAAGACAGGTCTTACCCCATCCGCATGCCCGATCACCTGCCCCTGCGCTGGATCCGGAACCCCCGCAGTTCCTTTACCGGCACGGCCGCCCGCGGCGAGTCCTACAGTTTCCAGGTGGGTATTTTTGCGCTGCAGAACATCCTGATCAAAGCCGTTTCCTTCAGCGATCTTACCAACGCTAACGCACAACCGATACCCGCCAAACAACTTTCCTGCATTAATACCAGCGGCACCGACTACAAAGGCCTTCCCTTGCAAAAAACAGCGCCCATTGCCAAGGGCCGGGTGCAGGCGCTCTGGTGCCTGCTGGATATACCCGCCCATACGGCTCCCGGCACCTACAAGGGAGCCGTTACCATACAGCTTGAAAACGGCAAACCGGCAACCGTTCCCATCGCCATCACGGTGGAAGACCGCCTCCTGGCCGACGGCGGCATCAGCGAACCCTGGAAACAAACCCGCCTCCACTGGCTCAACTCCACCCTCTTCCAGGAAAACACCGTCATCCCGCCCTATACGGCCCTGCAACGGAACGACCACACCATCCGGCTCCTCGGCCGTTCCCTTACCCTGGGCGCCGACGGACTGCCCACCGCCATCCAAACCTTCTTCACACCCGAGATGACCGGCTTCAGCGAAACACCCATATCCCTGCTCGCCGCACCCATGCAGTTCCGCTTTACCAACGCCAATGGACAACCGCAAAACCTACAACCAATATCTTTCAGGTTCACCGAAGAAAAAGAAGGCACCGTCCGATGGATATCTACTAACGGTAACGAACAACTGAATATGCAGGTGGAAGGATCGCTGGAATTCGACGGCTTCCTTTCCTATACCGTTGCTGTCAGCGCTTTGCAGGACCTCTCCCTCAATGACATCAGCCTTCGCATTCCCTTTGAAAAAGACGCCGCTACCTATATGATGGGATTGGGACAGAAAGGCGGCTACCGTCCCGAAACCTTTCGCTGGAAATGGGAGGTGCAAACCAAAAACCAGGACGGCGCCTGGATCGGTGCGGTGAACGCCGGCCTGCAGTTCTCGCTGCGCGACCAGCACTATTCGCGTCCCCTCAACACCAATTTCTACCTGCAGAAGCCGCTCCTGCTGCCCACCTCCTGGGGCAACGGCAACAAAGGTGGCATCGACATCAGCAGCGACGGCAAACAGGTGCTGGTGAACAATTACAGCGGCAGCCGCGCCCTGAAAAAAGGCGATACGCTGTATTACAACTTCACGCTGCTGATTACGCCCTTCCATCCCATCAATACCGAATTCCAGTGGGCCAACCGCTTTTACCACAAGTACAGTCCCATCGATACCATTATGGCCAGCGGCGCCAACCTGGTGAATATCCACCACGCCACCCGCATCAATCCCTGGATCAACTATCCATTCATCGAATTCAATGCCATGAAGGCTTTCATCGATTCGGCCCACCAGCGTAACCTGCGGGTGAAGATCTACAACACGGTGAGAGAAGTGTCCAATAAAGCTTATGAAACCTTCCCGCTCCGCAGCCTGGGGCATGAAATTTACTCACCTGGTAAGGGTGGCGGCTTCTCCTGGCTGCAGGAGCACATTGGCAAAGATTATATCGCCGCCTGGTTTGTGCCCGAGATCAAAGATGCCGCCATTGTGAACAGCGGTATGAGCCGCTGGCACAACTATTATGTGGAAGGCATGAACTGGCTGGTGCAAAACGTGGGCATCGACGGCATCTACCTCGACGACGTGGCTTTCGACCGCATCACCATGAAACGCATCAAACGCGCGCTCACAGCGGGTTCGCACCCCGGCATCATCGACCTGCATTCTGCCAACCAGTACAATAAGAGTGATGGCTTCAACAACAGCGCCAACCTGTACATGGAGCATTTCCCCTACCTCAACCGGCTCTGGTTCGGTGAATATTTCGATTACGAGAAAAACGATCCCGATTTCTTCCTCACCGAAGTGAGCGGCATTCCCTTTGGCCTCATGGGCGAAATGCTAGAAGGCGGCGGCAATCCGTGGAGAGGGATGATCTATGGTATGACCAACCGTTATCCCTGGACCACCGAAGCCGATCCCCGTTTTCTCTGGAAGGCCTGGGACGATTTTGGCATCAAGGGTTCGGAAATGATCGGTTACTGGTCGCCCCGCTGCCCGGTGAAAACCGACAACCCGCGCGTGCTGGCCACCGTGTATAAGAAAGCAGGCCGCACCCTGGTAGCCCTCGCCAGTTGGGCAGCCGACGATACCAGCGTTCACCTGCAGATCGACTGGAGCAAGCTGGGCATCGATCCGGCCAGGGCCCGCATCAGCGCGCCAGCCATCCACAATTTCCAGGAGGCCCACAGCTTCGGCGGCAGCGACGCCATTCCTGTTTCCAAAAACAAGGGCTGGTTACTGGTGGTAGAAGAAAACCGTCAGCCTTAAGGCCACCGTCCTTACCGCGTTGGCGCCCTTAAGACTTTGACACTGCTGTTCCTGTCGCCACCAGCGCTTCCCAATATTCCGCGGCGCGGCGGGTATGGGGTATCACAATGGTGCCGCCCACAATATTGGCCACGGCAAACACTTCGTAGAGCTCTTCTGTGCGAATGCCCTGCTCGTAACATTTACCCAGGTGGTATTTGATGCAGTCGTCGCAGCGCAGCACCATGCTGGCCACCAGTCCCAGCATTTCCTTGGTGCGGGTATTGAGCGCACCTGCTTCATAGGTATTGGTATCGAGGTTCCAGAGCCGCTTCATCACCAGGTTGTTCTTGGAGAGAATAACTTCGTTCATACGGGCCCGGTAGTCGTTGAATTCCTGTATCAGGTCGCTCATAACTGTAACATTTAAACCGCAAAATTAACCCGCCCATTCCAGGAAAAAAGAAGGATATTTCCGCAAAGCATTTTCCATGCGCTTATTGTATCTCTTCCTGGCCGGCCTGCTTTTCAGCAGCGTTCTCCGTGCCCAGGCCCCCGCCGGCATCCAGCTTTCCGATATGCTGAAGATCAAAACGCCGGGCGCCCCGCAGCTTTCTCCCGATGGCCGCAGGGTTTATTTCCTGCTCAACAGCATAACCGCCGATGCCGATAAGAAATGGGAATACAACTATTCGAGCCAGCTCTGGATGGCGGCAACAGACGGCGCCTTGCCACCGCGCCCGCTCACATCCGGAAAGGAATCGGTGTCACAACCGGCGCTGAGCCCCGATGGCAGCCGTATTGTTTTTGTACGTGCCGTGGACGGCAAGCCGCAGATCTTCCTCCTGCCCCTTGACGGCGGCGAAGCCGGCCAGCTCACCCACGAAAAATACGGCGCCTCTTCTCCCGTATGGAGTCCCGACGGCAACACCATCGCCTTCCTGGTTTCCATTCCCTGGCGCGATTTTGCCAACGACAGTACGGTGAACCCGTCTCTTGGGCTCCCCACCTGGCCGGCTGAAAGGCCCGGGCAAAACAACGGTTTCCTGCAAAACAGCAAGGCTGCTCCCGATCCCGACGGCAGCATTGAAGAGGCCCGCGCCTGGCTGCAGTTGAACGAAAAAGACAAAAAAGCCAAACTCATCAACCGCCTCAGTTTCCAGGAAGAATCCACCACCAACGGCGACCTCAGCATCACTCATATTTATACGATCGCCGCTACGCCCGGCAGCCCTTCCCGGGCCATCACCCGGGGCTTCAACAGCTACGGCAATCCGCAGTTCCTCAGCAACCAGGCACTCCTCGTTTCCGGCGAAGCCGACCTCCTGCAGCACCCCGACCGCAACCTCGCCCCGGGCATCTACCTGGTGCGGACCGACAGCAATGCGCTGCCGCGGCCCTGGCTGGTGAAAAAAGACTACAGCTACCAGGTGGCCGCTATTTCCAAAACTGGCAAATGGGTAGCCATCCAGCACGGACCGGCTGGTTTCCTCAATATCCCCACCCTGGCCGTCGTGGCGGGAAAACCAACCGCCGGCAGCCTTACCGACATTCCGCTCGACCGCAGCAAATCGGGACTGCACTGGAAAGGTGATGAGCAGCTCTACGGCTGTTTTCAAAGCAATGGCGGCAGCCAGGTGTTTCGCTACGAACCCGCATCGCGGAAAATGCAGACCTGGGGCAACCCCGACGAAGGCATCAACGCCCTCGACATCACAGCTAACACGCTCGTGTACACGAAAACAGCCATCGCCGACCCCGCCGCATTGTATGTGGCCGATGCCAGCGGCAATAAGGAAAAACAACTCAGCCATTTCAACAGCGACTGGCTGGCCGCCAAACAGTTATCCCTACCCGAAAAGCACCGCTTCACCAATGAAAAGGGACTGACCATTGAATACTGGATCATGAAACCCATTGGCTGGCGGGTCGGTAAAAAATACCCGCTGCTGCTGCAGATCCATGGCGGGCCCTCAGCCATGTGGGGCCCGGGCGAAAGCAGCATGTGGCATGAATTCCAGTACTGGTGCAGTAAGGGCTATGGCGTGGTATACAGCAACCCGCGCGGCTCCGGCGGCTATGGCATCGATTTCCTCAAAGCCAACCAGGGCGACTGGGGCCGCGGGCCCATGGACGATGTGCTCAAAGCGCTGGACCTCGCCGTGGCCGAAGGCTGGGCCGATACCAGCCGCCTCTTCCTCACCGGCGGTTCCTATGCAGGCTACCTCGGCGCCTATATCCTGGGCCACGACCAGCGCTTCCGGGCCGCCTGCAGCCAGCGCGGGGTGTACGACCTGCGCACTTTTTTCGGTGAAGGAAATGCCTGGCGCCTGGTGCCCTATTATTTTGGCGGCTATCCCTGGGAACCCGCTGTAGACAGCCTTCTCAACAAGGAGTCACCCATCACTTATGTGCAAAACATCCGCACGCCCTATATCATTTTCCACGGCGAAAACGACCTCCGCACCGGCGTGATCCAGGGCGAGCAACTCTACAAAAGCCTGAAAGTACTGGGCCGGCCCGTTGAGTACGTTCGGCACCCCGGCGCCACCCACGAGATCACCCGCAGCGGCAACAACCGCCAGCGCATGGACCAGCTCCTGCGTACCTGGGAATTCTTTGAACGGTACCGTGTTGAATAGAAAAAATGAAGGAAATTGCTCCCTAATCCCGGATGGACTATGAGAAAGATACCCTGTTTGCTGGTGCTGACCTTTTTGATGGCGACAACTGCGTCCCGCGCACAATCGCTGGATTCTGCTTTGTTCAAACTGGAAAACAATTACCCGCAGGAAAAACTCTACCTGCATTTTGATAAGAACGCTTACAACCCCGGTGAAACCATCTGGCTGAAAGCCTACCTGATGGCTTCCAATATGCTGTCGAATATTTCAAAGAACCTTTATACCGAGCTGGTGGACAGCAAGGGCAAGGTGCTGGAACGCAAGATCACTCCCATTGTAGTGGCAGGTTCGGCCGCTTCTTTCGACATGCCGCCAAACATCGCCGATACCGTGGTATACATCCGCGCCTATACGCGATGGATGCTCAATTTCGATCCCGATTTTCTCTACACCAAAGCCATTCCCATCATCAATAAAACGCCTGCGGCTGCCGCAAAAAAAACCATTCCACTCACGCGCCTTGAGTTTTTCCCCGAAGGCGGCGATCTGGTCACCGGGCTGGAATCGAGCGTGGCCTTCAAGTTCACTGATTCCCATGGCCTGCCCGTGAAGGGCAGCGGCGATGTGCAGGACAGCAAAGGCAAAGCGGTGGCCAGCTTTTCCAGCGTGCACGACGGTATGGGATTCTTTCGCCTGAAACCCGAAGCCGGTGAAACCTATACCGCCGTTTGGAAAGATGCCGCCGGCAAAACACAGAAGACCAGCCTGCCCGCGGCCCGCCCCGACGGCATTGTGCTGCAGGCCTACCATACTCCCACCGGCATCCAGTTTGTGGTGCAGCGCAAGCCCGATGCTGCGCCCGCCCTGCAGAACCTTACCATCCTGGCGCAGGAACAGCAGCAGATGGTGTACCAGGCCCGGCTCAACCTGACCAAGGCCGAAACCGTGCGGGCCACCATTCCCACCGATAACCTCGGTACCGGCATCGTGCAGCTCACCCTGTTCACGGCCGATAACAAACCGCTGGCGGAACGCATTCTTTTCGTGAACCACCAGGACTATTATTTCATCACTGACCTGAATATTCCGCAGAAGGGCCTGGAAAAAAGAGCCAAAAATGTGATCCAGGTAGATGTGCCCGACACTCTTGTGTGCAATCTCAGTATCAGCGTCACCGATGCGGGACTGAACCCACCCATGCCACAGGATGGCGATATCTATTCCCATATTTTTCTTACCAGCGACCTGAAAGGATATATCCACAATCCTTCCTATTATTTTTCCAGCGAAGCCGATTCCGTACAACAGCACCTCGACCTGGTGATGATGACCAATGGCTGGCGCCGCTTCAAATGGGAAGACGTGCTGGCGAACAAATGGCCCACGATCACCTATATGCCCGACGACTACATCAGTGTGGAGGGAAGCATTAACGGCCTCACCAAATCGGAGCTCGTTGAACGTAGTCTCACTTCCATCCTGGTGATGAAGTCGGAAGGGCAGGACATCCTCAACATACCCGTGAGCAGGGAAGGAAAGTTTGGGCTCACCGGCATGCTGTTTTACGATACTGCCAAACTCTATTACCAGTTCAGCGACGATAAGAACAAAGCCCTCACTTCCAAAGCGGTGTTCGACTTCAAACCCGGCTTCCTGCAGAAATCACCGCCTTTTTCCGCCGATTCCAACTGGGCCTTCCGCATGCCGCACTACGACCCGGATGTGCTGGCTAAAAACAAGGACATCGGCCTGAAGAATGCCAGCCTTTTCGACAGCAACCTGAAAGTGAAAACCCTGGAAGGCGTTACCGTTAAAGCAAAGGCCAGATCCAAGCAGCAGCAGATGGATGAGTTTTATACTTCCGGGTTCTTCCGCGGCGGCGACGGTTATACCTTCCTGTTAGAAGACGACATTTCGGCCAATGGCTCGGGCACCGTGCTGCAATACCTGCAGGGCAAGGTGGCGGGCCTCCTCATCAGTGGCGCGGGAACCAATATGAGCATGAGCTGGCGCGGCGGCTCGCCGGCGCTTTTCTTCAATGAAATGCCCAGCGACCTCAGCATGGTGCAAAACCTTCCCATGAGCGATATCGCCATGATCAAGGTGTTTCGCCCGCCGTTCTTCGGCGCCATGGGCGGAGGCAGCGGCGGCGCCATTGCCGTGTATACCAAGAAGGGAGCAGCCAGCAACCGCAACGATGTAAAGGGGCTCGACGTCGCCAAGATCGCAGGTTACCTGCCGGAGAAACAATTCTATGCGCCCGACTATTCCAAACCCGACGATGTGCCCAACCAGCCCGACTACAGGACAACCCTGTACTGGAATCCCAATGTGTACACCGATAAGAACAACCGCCGCAATTTCTTCACCTTCTACAACAACGATGTGAGCCGTAAGATCCGCGTGGTGATCGAAGGACTGAATGCAGAAGGAAAACTCACCCACTCTGAAAAGATTTACTGATGAAAGCAGGTACCTGGCTGCTGGTTTTTCTCGCAGCATGCGGACAAATAAAACAACCCCGGCCCACCGCCACCGCGCGGATGGAAAAACTGGCAGAAAACTACGTGCGACTGGGCCTTACCATCGGCCAATACGATGGTGATTTTGTAGACGCCTATTACGGTCCCGATTCGCTGAAACCGGCCAGCCCGCCCGCGCCCGGCGCCGCCTTTCCGAAAGACAGCCTGCTCGCTGCCGTGAAAAACCTGCGCGGCGCGCTCGACAGTATACAGCAAACAGCATCGGGCGACAGTCTCGCCAAAGAAGCCGGCGCCCGCGCGCAGTGGCTGCAGGCGCAACTGCAGGCTTTCGAGCGCCGCATCCGGATCTTCGCGGGCGACGCCGCTGATTTCGATACCGAATCGAAGGAACTTTTCGGCGTGGTGGCGCCGCTAAAAAACGCCGGCCATTTCCAATCGCTCATTGCAGAACTGGATCGGCTTCTTCCCCGGAAAGGCCCAGTGGACCAGCGTTTCCAGCAACTGGCCAACCGCTTCATCATTCCGAAGAACAAACTCGATACGGTATTCAAAACCGCCATCGCCGAATGCCGGCGCCGCACCCTGCAGCACTACCAGTTACCTGCAACCGAAAGTTTCGAACTCGAATACGTAAACAACAAACCCTGGAACGGTTACAACTGGTACAAGGGCAATTACCACAGCCTTATACAGATCAATACCGATCTCAATATTTTCATTGACCGCGCCATTGATGTGGGAAGTCATGAAAGTTATCCCGGTCACCATGTGTACAACATGCTGCTGGAAAAAAATCTTTACCGCGACCGCGGCTGGCTCGAAATATCCCTGTACCCGCTGTTCAGTCCGCAATCGCTCATCGCCGAGGGCAGCGCCAACTACGGCATTTCACTCGTATTTCCCGGTGAAGAAAAAACGGCCTTCGCACGCGATGTATTACTGCCCGCAGCCGGGCTCGACACTACCGGCATCAGCGCCTATTTCAACGCGTTGGCCATTCGCGAGGAACTCAACTATGCCCGTAACGAAGCCGCGCGTGGCCTGGTGAACGGCACCATGACCGAAGCCGCCGCCCGGCAATGGCTGATGGACTATTGCCTGATGAATGCAGAAACGGCTGCCAAATCGGTAAGCTTTATCCGGCGCAACCGCACTTATGTGATCAATTACAATTACGGCAAGGACCTGGTGAAAGAATACATTGAATCGGGCAATGCCGGCCTTCCGGAACGATGGGAAAAATTCGGCTGGCTGCTCAGCCACCAGGTGGAACCGGCAGCGCTGAAACCTTAAAGTCCGGACCAATACTTCCTGATCCGTTACCACGATGAAATGCAGGGTTTTCGGTCTGTGTGCATTGAAAAATGCAATCGATGAAAGGGAAAGTCATAGCAGCTGCTTTCAGAAATGCACCGGAAAATCCACCCGATTTTCCCTTTCCGGCGTCGCAGCCTGGTTTGGCTCAACCGAAATTCGTATTATTAGAACGAATTAATTTCTTATCGGGATAACATGAAAAGAGTACTTTTTCTCCTTGTTTTTTCTGCCCTGCTGCAGGCATCGGGTCAACACAATTTTCAAAAGGTGGACCGTGAGGCTATTCGGCTGTCCGTTACCGATAGTAGTTCAGCCGGTTACTATCCGCGCCTGCTAAGCCGCTTCAACGACTTTGATACCACGCTCACACTGAACGATTATCGCCTGCTGTACTATGGCTTTGTGTTCCAGCCGGGTTATTCCGCTTACGGTGATATCCGGACAAAAGAAATACAGGAATCCATCGGTGCCAAAAAATACATGGAAGCTTCGCTCACCATCGATTCCGTATTGGCGAAAGTGCCCATCAGCCTGCGCGCCAATTACCAGAAAGCGGTGGCGCTCTATTTGATGGACAGTTTAAGCATGCCCTATCCCGAATACATATTGCGTTACAACAAACTGGTGGGCGCCATTCTTTCTTCAGGCGATGGCCTCACCTGCGAAACAGCTTTCAAAACAATTTTTGTTGCCGATGAATACGAGATCATCTACCGGCATTTTGCGATAGAAAAGGTTGGCGGGCAGGCACTCGTATATCCATGCGATCGTATGACGGTGACACCCAACAACCGGTTCACAAAAACATCGCTTTACTTTGATACCTCGGATAGTTTTAACCAGATGAAAACCCTGTTCCCTGAATCGACCAAACCCAAAAAAGAAAAACGCAAAAAGGATAAGAGAAAAGGGTAAAGGATCATGCATATTCCAGCAACAGGTTGCCGTCGATGCCGAGGTGTTTGTGTACGGCTTTCAGAAAAGCCAGGTCAGGTTTTCTTTTTTTACTCATGATCTGCGACAATTTTGGCTCGCCGATATTGAGCAGTTTCGCCAGCTCTTTCTGCTTCAACTGGCGTTCGAACATTTTCAACTCAACCAGGCCCTCGAGCGTTTTAGGAGCTGGGATGACATACACGCTTTTTTCATAGCCTTCTGCGGCCAGGGCAAGCTGGCGCAATTCTTTAGCCTCTGCAGTGCTGAGGCGGCTCTCGCCCTTCTTCATAAGAAGATCAAGGCGTTTCATAGCTGACTGATAGGCTTCCTTACTGAAAATTGCTGTTTTGCTGCTTTTCATGGTCATAACTTTGAAATGTCAAGATGATCGTATTCAGTGTGGGTGCCCACAAATTTGATATACATGGTACGCACTCTGAAAATGATTCGCACGATCAGGCGGTACCTGTTGCCTTTAATATTGAAAACATACAAATCATTGCCTATGGCATCTGCACTGGCAAAGAAATCTTTGAGCTCGTGAAAATTGCACCAGTCCGCTTTTTGAGAAATCCGGTACCAATTATTCAACGCGTCTTCACTGTCCCTGTGTTTATCACCAAAGGCCCTCAACACACCATAACTGATGACAACCATCTCTTATAGTTTTCAAAATTATAAATAAATTTCAATATCTGAAATTTTATTTCAACAATGTATTAATATTCCCTGCAATCTATCCAGAACTCCTGCCTCGTTTACAGGTATTTTAACCCATTATAAACACGGTGAAACCAACGAGAATCCCGCTTCCCTCCGGGAATACACCAGGATCTATAGAGTCGAATCCGTTTCGCCAGGTCTCATATTATCTTTATAAAGCACCACCCGCCATTGTTCCAAGTAGCAGAAATGGCCACTAAGTAATATTTTAGCCTCATGGAAAATCCTCAACAACGCCCGCTACTTTCAGAAGACTGGACCGCTACCCTGCTTGGGCTACTGCTATTGCTGATGGCTGTGCTGGGCTGGACCCTTCCCAGCGCCTCCCTCCAGTGGAATAACCTGCCGGAACTGCGCGAACGCATTTTTTCCGGGAAACAATTGCAGCTTCTCTTCCAGCAATTCATCCTTCTTTATATAGTGGCGGTGCTGGCAAGCTGGCTAACAGGAAAAGGCATAAAGAATATGCTGCGGGTGTTCCCCCTGCTTTACCTGCTTTCGCTGTTTGCCTTGCTGCTGGCCGGCAATGCGGCCGTTCGGTCACTGAACCTGGAAGCCGTGATCATGAGCCTGGGTATTGGCCTGCTGCTCAGCAATCTTTTCCGCCTGCCTGCCTGGATCACCCAAACCCTGTCGACCGAACTTTTTGTAAAAATCGGGCTGGTGCTGCTGGGCAGCTCGGTGATTTTTTCCGATATCCTGAAAGCGGGGTCCCTGGGCATCCTGCAATCCTTGTTCGTGGTATTGTCGGTGTGGTATTTCGCTTACTGGCTTTGCCGCCGGCTGCGGGTGGACGAAGAGATGTCGATGATGGTTTCCAGCGCCGTAAGCATCTGCGGCGTATCCGCAGCCATTGCGACAGCAGGGGCTATTAAAGGAGATACGAAAAAACTATCCTATGTGATCTCACTAGTGTTGATCACGGCCATCCCCATGATGATCGGGATGCCTTACCTGGCAAAATGGATGGGACTGTCACAGGCCGTTACAGGCGCCTGGCTGGGTGGAAGCATCGATACCACCGGCGCCGTGGTAGCTTCGGGTACCCTTGTGGGTGAGGAAGCGCTAAAGATCAGCACCATCGTTAAATTTTCGCAGAATGTATTGTTGGGGATCGCTGCTTTCGCCATTTCGATCTACTGGACCCTGCACGGAAAAAGCAAGCAGGAAGAACAGGCTACCGGCTGGAAAGTGATCTGGGAGCGCTTTCCCAAATTTGTGCTGGGTTTCCTGGCGGCATCATTGCTCTTTTCCTTCGTGGTGCCGGCCGATACCATTGCCGCCAGCAAAGGTTTTCTGAAGAACCTGCAGAACCTCTGGTTTGTGCTGGCATTCACCAGCATTGGACTGGAAACCCGCTTTGCCGACCTGTTCCACCAGGACAACCGCCGGCCCCTGTATGCGTTCCTGGGCGCGCAAACCTTCAATATTATAGTGACGCTTCTTATTGCGTATATTCTTTTCCGGTAGTAGCATGTGTTCGTTACCGGTAAAAGGTAAGTTTGTTATTGCGGCCGTAATCTGAGCAGGCCCATCGCTGTTTTCCGCGGGATCTCTATGACCGTTCCGTGTTTCATAGACAGGTTTGTGGCCTTTCTTTCCCAGCGCTTCAGGTCTCGGCTCAGGTAAACGTAAGCTGAATCGCTTTCAAAAGGATCGGTGTAAATGTGGTACAACCCGTTGTGTTTGATGCAGGAGGGACCTTCGTCACCGGTAGAAGGCACGATGGGCCCCTGCTCTTCCTGCCACGGGCCTTCGGGCGATTTGCCACGCCGGTAGTAGATATTGGGCACACCGGTATTGTCGTCCTTTTTGTAGAAGAAAAGATAATCTGCCTTGCCGTTCCGGTATAAGAAAGCATCGATAGGTCCGTCGTTGCCGGCCTGGCCGCCGCCGGGAAAGCCATTGCGGTAGAGGATTGCGGGCTGGCTGAAGGTGTTGAAATCTTTCGTGGTAACGGCATAGATGCGCCCCTCTCCTTCGGGTTTGCGCCAGGGGCCGATATTGGAGGACCAGTACACCATGTATTGCTTTTTGCGATCGTTGTAAAAAATTTCCGGCGCCCAGCAGTTGTTGATGCTGTCGACAGTTTGCCCTACTGCAAGGGCTTTCGGTTCGCTCCAGTGGATGAGGTCTGACGAGTACGCATAACCGATATCTTTTCCCCGCCAGCCGGTGGTCCACACCAGGCGATAAACCCCATCGGGGCCGCGGTAAACGGCCGGGTCACGCACCAGTTGCTGTGAGCCGGTTTTAGGCGAGAACACCGGTTTTCCGCCATAAAGCGGTTGCCAGTTGATGCCGTCGGTGCTCAGGGCGTAGTACATGCCCTGGTCTTCTTCGATAAAATATACCAGGAAGAGAAAATGCGTGGCATTGGTGTCGATGGTTGCTTGGCTAAACGTGCCTTTTTCATCCAGCCTGCTGGCTAACCAGAAATAACGGCTCCCTGCGCTGGTTCTTAGCAGTGTCATACAACCGATTATTGTCACACAAAAAATTAAAAGGGACTGGTAGATTCTTTTCATAACCTTATCGCTTGAGGTACCACAAGGTAATATACCAACTGCCTGTAAACTGGCGCTACAACAGCCGGATCAGATAATCCCACGAAATACTTTCTGCTCTGTATAAACCGTTAACCCGAAAAGCTTCCATTTCAAATTCCCCACAATAACATATGCAAAACTGTTTGAACCAGATACTTCAATATTGGCACGCTGCGTTTGCCAGGAAAATCCAGAAACAAATCCATTCATGGAAATATTTACGAAAACAGGAACGGGTTTACCCTCAACATCCTCAAATGAGGAAATCATTCTTATATTGAATAGAGGCGAATCTTCAAGTATTGTATTTTTCTCTGTTCTTTTTCGCAAGTCTGCATTTTGAATAACATCTCCGGCCTGGCGATCTCGCAATAACAGAATTGTATTATTGCCGGAAGAATAGCTTGTCGTAAAAATTGAAATTATTCCCAATGCCATAATTACAGCAGGAAGAATGCCGTATTCTTTTTTGACAAGTTTAATACTCAAATAAGAAATAAACAACCAAGCAACAATAACTGCTGAATTTAGAATTGACCAAAACAAATACATACTCCTATTATTGATATATTCACCACCAAATCTGGCTCCCATTTACATATTCAAAAGGGCGTTCAAGATATGAGACTGAACCGACTTTAACAAGTCTATAAAACCTGTGTTTTCTAACCTTTAGGAATGTCAATGTTGAATCCTTTGTCACCCTCTCAACGTTAGAGATCTTGCCAAAACTGCCATCGTTATTTAGCCCAGTCAGCATATATTTATCACCGGGATGCAACCGGGCTTGCTCTCCGCTATTTACCTTTTTTAACTTAACATTGACCCGCCTCTGAAGAACCGTTTCAAGTTTCCTAACATGTCCTAAACTATCGACAATTATTACGCCTTTTTCAAGTCGGGCTGAAGAATCTCCGCTCGGAATTGCTAGAAGCTATCTCAAAAGTACTTTTTCATAATGATCACCATACAGGCGATTTGAACGAAAGCGAGAAAATTTTCGGGATAGTATTCGTACCGGGTAACGCATCTCCTGTAATTAGGTATCCAGGCAAAAAGACGTTCCACCTTCCACCGTTTTCGATAGCTGCGTAGTTGTCTTCCATCCTGTGTTGGTTTTGCCTTTCGATTCGCTCTGTGTGGCGCAATCTGGATAATCCGCCTTTTTCGCAGTCCCTTGTCTACCTGATCGCTGTCATAGGCTTTGTCTGCCACTATTCTTCCGATGCATCCTTTGACAAAGCGGCCAGATAACGTTTTTTCAATGAGCTTAATCTCGTGTGTGTTTGCTTCATGTGTGCAAATGGCGATAGGAAGACCATTTCGGTCTGCGATTGCCATGATCTTGGAGAACCTTTGCCCCGTTTAGTCTTACCCACACCAGCGCCCCTTTTTGGCCGCCGAAAAGCTTCCGTCCAGGTAGGTTTCCGATATATCAACCTGGCCGCGCTTCTTTAAATCCAGGGCCAGACTTAACAGAATATCTTCCCATACCCCCTGCCTTACCCATTCCTGAAATCGCCGATGACAGGTCTGGTACGGAGGGTAGCGTTCCGGCAGGTCTTTCCAGGGCGCGCCCGTCCGACAGATCCACAAAACACCATTGAGTACCTGTTGATCATCCTGGCGCGGGCGACCGCTTACTATTTTGGCCGGAATAGCCTTCAGCACCAAAGGCTTAACCACTTCCCCTTGAGGTATTGTTACATCCATAACACAATTTCCGACCCAACCAATATTGCAGCAAAGAACTATTTATCAACTAGTTCACATACAAAAACCACTTTTGAGATGGCTTCCAATAACTGCATCCACTGTTTTCGAATCACCGGCAAACTACTCAAATGACATTAAAACTCGCATACGCCAATGCTTTATTTGCGCTGTCAACAATATCCCCAATCAACAAAGAATCATCTCTTGTAGACATACACTATCTCGGGCTCGATCTGGTTCAAATACTTTGGTTTGACTCCTTTTCGTGACACCAAATCAACTTTTTGTTTCAGTTCCCGTTCCAGAAAATCAGCCAGGTCAATAAACTCAATTCCAACTGGCGAAGCAACGTCTACAATGATGTCAATATCACTTTTTCCCGGCGAAAAGTCATCCCGGACAACAGAACCAAAAAAACCTATCGACTCCACCTTGAATTCCTTTGTCAAGAGATGCTTGAGGTTCTCCAATTCTTTCCTGTAAAATTCGAGCCTTTTCATCTCGTTCAAGATACGCAATCGTTCCCCCAAATAAAAAAGCTGCACGCTCCCGCGTGCAGCCTCACCGGCCTTGCCGGTTGAAAACCCAGGTTGCCTATCCGGCAATTGCCGGATGATCAGCGCTTACCAGCGGTTGTTGCTGTTGCTGAAAGAACGGCGGTTGCCGCCACCATTACCGGCCGGACGCTCTTCGCGGGGCTTGGCAACAGTTACACGGATCGCACGGCCTTCCACCATGCCACCATCGAGTTCGGAAATGGCTTTCTGGGCAGCCTCGTCGTCGGGCATTTCCACAAAACCGAAACCACGGCTCTTGTTGGTGAATTTGTCGGTGATCACACGGGCAGAAGTTACTTCGCCATACTCGGTGAAAAACTCTCTCAGGTCTTCGTCTTCAACATTGAAGCTCAGATTGGAAACGTAAATGTTCATGATAACTAAAAAAATAAAAAATAATGAGCGGGAGATACAGGGAGGGAGATACTGAATAGCAGAAATTGCGTAGCAGAAAACTCGATCCAAACCGGATCATCAACTCAAATAGCGCCGCAAATATACGGCTATTATACCAAATACATATTAATTAAAGCTTAATTACTGCCCCTGCCCGCTTTTTCAGGCCGGATATGCGCGTGTAAGCTCCTGTAGGCCAGCATCGAACTCACCAGCACCAGCAGGGCCGCCATCAAAAAAGGCGCCCCCGCAAAATGGATCTTTGCGCCCGGTTGGGTGAAATGGGAGAAAAGATTGGTCATCATCGGCGGACCTACAATGGCCGTGGCACTCATGAGGCTGGTGAGGGCACCCTGCAATTCACCCTGCTCGTTGGCCGGCACCGCCAGTGAAATAATGCCCTGCAGCGCCGGTCCCGCAATGCCGCCCATGCAATACACCACCGTGAACGCGAACATCATCCAGCTCTCCGTCGCAAATCCATATAGGCAATAACCGACCGTCGCAAACAGCAGGCCGGCATACAAACTGCGTTCATTGCCCAGTTTCGGGATGATGGCCCGGATCAGCACGCCCTGCACCAGCGCAATCATCAATCCCACAAACCCGAGCGAATAACCGATCATCTTTTCACTCCATCCGAACTTCTCGATGTTATAGAAGGTCCAGGTGCTCTGCACGGCATGTGCGGCTACATACACGAGTGTCACCGACACCACCAAGCCCGCCACAGCCGGGTATTTGCGCAGGTGCATCAGGGCGCCGAGCGGATTGGCGCGTTTCCAGTCGAAGCTGCGGCGCAGGTTCACGGGCAGCGATTCGGGCAGCACGAGATAACCGTAAATGGTATTCAGGAAACAAAGTGCCGATGCCGCAAAAAAAGGCACCCGCGGCCCGTAGCCGCCGAGCAGTCCGCCGATTACCGGCCCAACGATAAAGCCCAGCCCGAACGCTGCGCCGATGAGCCCGAAATTCTGGGCGCGGTTCTCGGGCGTGCTCACATCTGCGATATAAGCGGAAGCCGTGGTAAAACTGGCGCCGAACAGGCCGGCAATGATCCTTCCAACAAACAACCAGTGGATGGTGGGTGCGAAAGCCGTGAGCAGGTAATCGATCCCAAAACCAAGCAGGGACAATAAAAGCACGGGCCGGCGTCCATACTTATCGCTGAGGTTACCGAGAATGGGTGCGCAGATGAATTGGGTAATAGCATAGGCAAATCCGAGCCAGCCGCCATAACGCGAAGCATCGCTGATATTGCCGTGGATGAGCCCCTCTATAAGTTGAGGGATTACCGGGATGATGATGCCCAGCCCGGTTACATCCAGTAACAGGGTAATGAATATAAAACCGAGCGCCTTCTTGCTGTTCACTGCCATTTTGCCGGGATGAGGAAGCAAATGTAAACCATGCAAACGATTGATCCGGTGCCGGGCCGGGATTAACCGCTTGTAATTGCTATTTTGGTGGATCAACCGCTTAATATGACTGCTACTACGCGCAACAAACAGGGCTATGCCATTCTGATCATCGGAATTCTTTTTTTCTGTTTCGGTTTCATCACCTGGCTGAACAGCACCCTCATCCCCTTTCTCAAACTGGTGTGTGAACTGAAAACCACTACACAGGCCTTCTTTGTTACCTCCGCTTTTTATATGGCCTATTTTTTCCTGGCCCTGCCCTCGGCGCGCATACTTCGTACAACCGGTTATAAAAAAGGAATGGCGCTGGGACTGGCCGTTATGGCCATCGGCAGCATGCTGTTTATCCCGGCCTCGAATACACGCAGTTTTCCGCTCTTCCTCACCGGGCTGTTCGTCCAGGCCAGCGGACTCGCTTTGCTGCAAACCGCATCCAATCCTTATATCAGCATTCTCGGTCCCATTGAAAGCGCCGCCAAACGCATCAGCATCATGGGCATCTGTAATAAAGTGGCCGGCATTCTCAGTCCCCTTATTCTCGGCGCCATTGTACTGAAAGATGCCGAGGGCATCGAAAGCAACCTCCTGGCTGCCACCGATCCCGCCACCAAAGAACAGTTGCTGGCCGAACTGGCGCAGCGCATCGTAAGTCCTTATATAGTGATCTCCATTGCGCTGCTGGCTTTGGCTGTATGGATCTATTTTTCTGCACTGCCGGAAATCAATGAGCCGGAAGAAGCAAAAACAGGCAGCCCTGTCGCCGGAAAAACCATTGGCCAGTTCCCGCATCTCTGGCTGGGTGTGCTTTGTCTTTTTCTCTATGTGGGTGTTGAAGTGCTGGCGGGCGATGCCATCGGCCCCTTCGGCACCTCGCTGGGCATGAGCCTCGAGGTCACCAAGAACTTTACGCCCATGACCCTCGCCGCCATGCTGGTGGGTTATATCATTGGCGTATTCACCATTCCCAAATACCTGAGCCAGCATGCCGCGCTGAAATATTCCGCCATACTGGGCGTGCTGCTGACCATCGGCATTTTATTCAGCGACGGTTATCTTTCCATCGGCTTTATCATCCTGATGGGATTGGCCAATGCCCTGATGTGGCCCGCCATCTTTCCGCTGGCGATCGACGGACTGGGACGTTTCACCGCCATCGCCTCGGCCTTCCTGATCATGGCGATCGTGGGCGGCGCCATCATTCCGCCGCTCTATGCCTACCTGCACGAAAAAGCCGGTCTCTCCACGCAGGCCGCATTCTTCGCCTGCAGTTTTCCCGCCTACCTGTACATATTGTATTACAGCATCCGCGGTTACAAGGCAGGAAAGGCATAAGTCTTCTTTCCGTAACTTTGGCGTCCATCAACCAAAACCAATGGACGAACAACTGTACGATTTCGGCATGGTGGGCCTGGGCGTTATGGGACGCAACCTCCTGCTGAATGTGGCCGATCACGGATTTAAAGCCATCGGATTCGACAAAGACCCCGTTAAGACCGGCGATTTCGAAAAAGCCGCCAGCCCCGGCACCACCGTAAAGGGCGTCAACTCACTGGAAGAAATGGTGGCCCGCCTCGCCACCCCACGCCGCATCATGATCCTCGTTCCCGCCGGCAAGCCGGTGGATGATGTGATCGAAAGCCTGCTGCCACTCGTAACGCCGGGCGATATCATCATCGACGGCGGCAACACTTATTATACGGATACCCTTCGCCGTTATGAATACCTGCAGCCGAAAGGATTACACTTTATCGGTATCGGCGTTTCGGGCGGCGAAGAGGGCGCCCGCTTTGGTCCCTCCATGATGCCCGGCGGCAATTCCGAAGCCTGGGAACACCTGAAGCCTGTATTGCAGTCCATCGCCGCCAAAGTGAACGGTGAGCCCTGCGTGGATTATATGGGTAAGGGCGCCGCAGGCCATTTCGTAAAAATGGTGCATAACGGTATCGAATATGCGATCATGCAGCTCATCTGCGAAACCTACGACCTCCTGCACCGGGGCGCCGGTTTCAGCAACGACCGCCTGCAGGCTCTTTTTGCTTCCTGGAACGAAGCCGAGTTGAAATCCTACCTCATCGAGATCACGGCAGACATTTTTAAACAGAAGGATCCTGAAACTGGTAATTACCTGGTAGATATGATCCTCGACCGCGCCGGCGCCAAGGGCACGGGCAAATGGACCACGCAAATAGCCATGGACATGGGTGTGGCCATCCCTACCATCGATATGGCCGTTACCATGCGCAATATTTCTGCGATCAAGGAACAGCGCGTACAGGCATCGGCGTTACACAGCAAGCAGGTGGATAGCGAAGCTGCCTTTGCAGCCCTGGCCGACGACTGCCGTAAAGCCCTGTACAGCGCCATCATTCTCAGTTACGTGCAGGGCATGGCCATGCTGCACACCGCTTCCATCGACCTCGATATGCAAATACCTCTGCAGAACGCCGTTAAAGTGTGGCGTGGCGGATGCATCATCCGTTCCACCCTGCTGGAAACATTTTATGAAGCCTACCGGCGCAACCCGCAAATACCCAACCTGCTGCTCGATGAAAGCATTGCAAAGTTGGTTAAGGAAAATGTCGACTCCCTTCGCAAAGTGGTGGCTGCTGCGGCCCTCAACGGGTTTGCCGCAGGAGGCCATATGACCGCGCTTACTTACTATGATGCCTATACGACAGGCCGGCTGCCGCTGAACCTGCTCCAGGCGCAGCGCGATTATTTTGGTGCGCATACTTATGAACGCACCGACAAGCCCGGAAAATTCCATACCCAATGGACCTGAATATCAAAAAAACCAAACATGTCATCCAACCATAAACGTCCGCCTGCTTCGCTGATCTTCATCTTCGGTGGCAGCGGCGACCTGAACCATCGCAAACTCTCTCCTGCCCTCTTTAACCTTTTCCTCGACAACTGGATGCCGGAAAAATTCGATATCGTAGGCATTGGTCGCCGGCCTTACGACAACGAGACTTACCGCACGCATCTTTTCAACGGAATTACCCAGTTCAGCCGCCGCAAGGAGCACGACGAAGCGGCCTGGAAAACTTTTTCGCCACATGTTACCTATCAGCAGATGGACGCCGAAAAAGAAGAGGAATACCAGACGCTGGTGGAGATCGTGAAACAGAAAGAAGCGGAATACGGCGAACATCCCAACGTGATCTTTTACCTGGCCGTGGCGCCGCAACTGGTGCCGGGCATCGTGAGCAAACTGGGCCCGCTTAATATTTGCGCCGATACCAAATGCACACGCGTGGTGGTGGAAAAACCTTTCGGCCACGACCTCAGCAGCGCCCTGGAACTCAATAAGCTCCTGGCTTCCATGTTCGACGAGAAGCAGATCTACCGCATCGATCACTATCTCGGTAAGGAAACGGTGCAGAACATCCTGGCTCTCCGTTTTGCCAACGCGCTGTTCGAACCCATCTGGAACCGCAACTACATCGACCATATACAGATCACGGCTGCAGAAACAGTAGGCGTGGAAGGCCGCGGCGATTTTTATGAAAGCTCCGGCGCCCTCCGCGATATGGTGCAGAACCACATCCTGCAGGTGTTGTGCATGGTAGCCATGGAAGCGCCCGTGAATTTTGACGCCGATGAGATCCGTAACAAAAAAGTAGACGTGCTGCACGCCATTCGTCGCATATCAAAAGAAGAAGTGCATCGCAACGCTGTCCGCGGACAATACGGTCCCGGCTGGATGAAGGGCGAACAGGTAGCCGGCTATCGTCAGGAGAAAAACGTGGACCCCGGCTCCGGCGTGGAAACCTTTGTAGCCGTGAAATTCCATATCGACAACTGGCGCTGGCAGGACGTGCCTTTTTACGTGCGTACCGGCAAGCGCATGAACGATAAGGAAACCATCATCACCGTCCAGTTCAAAGCCGCGCCCAATTATGCTTTTCCGCCGGAAGCAGCCGATACCTGGAGGCCCAACCGCCTCACCATCAGCATTGCCCCGGAGATGGATATACGCTTACGCTTCCAGGCCAAGCGGCCGGGACAAGGCGTTTCGCTCAGCCCGGTGGATATGATCTTCAGCTACAAAGATGCCTACACCGAGCAGGAGCCCGAAGCATACGAAACCCTGCTGCTGGATGTGATGGAAGGCGATGCCACCCTCTTCATGCGCGAAGACCAGGTGGCGGCTGCCTGGAAACTGATCATGCCCATACTGGAAGCCTGGCAGGACCGGGAACCGGTCGATTTCCCGAACTACAGTCCCGGTTCCTGGGGCCCGGAAGATGCCGAGGCCCTGATCGCCCGCGATGGCCGTAACTGGGTGACTCTGCCCGCTCCTCACCAGGAATAAACTGATATGAAACCCCAGATCCATATTCATACCGATGCGGAAGCTGTGGCCCAGGCGGCGGCGGCTTTCATCGCTGCGCGCATCAAGGCGGCGCTGCAACAGCAGGATCGTTTCTGCCTGGCGCTTTCCGGCGGCTCCACACCCAAAAGACTACACGAAATATTAGCGGCTGCCCCTTACCGTGAGCAGATCGACTGGTCGAAGCTGCACATTTTCTGGGGCGATGAACGGTATGTTCCACTGGAAGATGAGCGCAACAATGCTCGTATGGCTTATGATACCTTGCTGAACCTGGTACCGGTTCCGGAAGAGCAGATCCATATCATGCGCACCGATCTGCCCGATCCACGGCAGTCGGCGCAGGAATATGAAAGCCTGCTGCACCGCTATTTTGACGGGAAACCGCACAGCTTCGATCTGCTGCTCCTGGGCATGGGCGACGATGCGCATACGCTGTCGCTTTTCCCGGGCACCGAAGTAGTGCAGGAAACCCGGCGCTGGTGCGCGGCGTTTTTTCTGACCAGGCAGGATATGTTCCGGGTGACCATCACAAGGCCTGTGGCCGATCTGTCGGCCTGCGTGCTTTTCCTTACTACCGGTAAGGCAAAAGCGCCGGCGCTGAAGCAGGTGCTGGAAGGCGCGGTTGACTATGACCGTTATCCTTCACAAAGCATCCTGCCGGTGAAAGGAGAACTGCACTGGATCGTAGACCAGGCAGCGGCGGCAGATTTGTTCAAATGAATCAGGCTTCCATTGAATCGTAGACCACTACTTTTTCCCACACCATGCTGCATTCTTCGATGAACTGCAGGTGCACGGGATCGTGCTGGTAGGTTTCCTGGTCGGCGGCATTGTCGAATACAAGCAGCCAGGATACGGCATAAGAACGGTCGATCACATCGCGGTTGGTGGCGGCAGGAACGCCGATATGCGACATGCGTATGGTTTTTGCGGCGGAGAGTTTTTTCAACCCCGACAGGAGCTTTTGTTTATCGGCTTCACTGCCCGGGTTCTTCAGCCAGAAATACACGTGGTGAATGAATTTGTGTTGCAATTGGTTTTCCCAGGTGGCGGAAGAGAAGGCGCCAATGCCTCCCATTACAGTAGCCTTACCGGTTTCGGAAATAAATTCCCGGCGTGTTTGGGTGTCCATGTCGTTGCTTTAGGTCGCAAAAGCTACGAAAAAATTGTTTTCCAAAAGAAGAAACCGGGCTGGTAAAAAGAAGCCCGCCGTTGAGCGGCGGGCTTGCGGAGGGTACTATCAGAGCGGATAACGCCCGTCCGAAATGAGTTTGGCTGCGATGCGCCGGCGCGCTTCCTTGCTGTTGAAGGGTTGCTGTTTGGTAAAGCGTTTCACCCCCAGCAGCATCATGCGCTGTTCGTCGCCTTCGGCGAAAGCGTTGATGGCATCGCGACCGTTCTTATGGATACGGTCAGCGGCATCGTAAAGATAGGTTCGCACGATATCGAGCTCCTGGGCGCAGGCCGCTTCGCCACGCAGGTCTGCCAGCTTCATAACCCGCAGCAGGGCCGATTCGGCATTGAAGGTGTCCAGCGCCATATCGGCGATCAGCATAAGGATTTCCTGTTCGTTCTCTATTTTGGCCATGAGCTTTTGCACGGCAGCGCCGGCGGTGAGTAGGATGGCTTTCTTGAAACCGGCAATGGTTTTTTTCTCTGCTTCAAAAGCGCCTTCCTCACCAGAACCGAAATCGGGAATGCTCATCAGTTCTTTCATCACGTTCATAGCGGGACCCATAAGATCGAGCTTCCCTTTCATGGCACGTTTCAATACCATGTCTACGGTAAGCAGGCGGTTGATCTCATTGGTGCCTTCGTAGATGCGGTTGATGCGGCTATCGCGGTAAGCGCGGGAGATCACGTATTCATCGCTGTAGCCGTTGCCGCCGTGGATCTGCACGCCTTCGTCCACGACGAAATCGAGCACTTCACTGCCGTACACTTTCAGCAGGGCGCATTCGATGGCGTATTCTTCGGCTGCGCCCAGCAGGGCTTCGTTGAAGGGTTTGCCGGCCGCCAGTAATTCGTTTTCCTTATTGTCGATCCATTTGGATGCGCGGTACAGCGCCGATTCGCATACCCATGTACGTATGGCCATTTCGGCGATCTTGTGCTGGATGGCGCCGAAATTGGAAATGGGTTGTTTGAACTGCTCACGGGTAAGGGCATACGTAATGGAAGTATTGAAAGCGCGCTTGGATCCGCCCAGGGCAGCCGCGCAGAGCTTGAGGCGGCCGATGTTGAGGATATTAAAAGCAATGATATGCCCGCGACCGACCTCACCCAGCACATTTTCTGCAGGCACTTTGCAGTCCTGGAAATAAAGCTGCACCGTAGAAGAGCCCTTGATACCCATCTTGTGTTCCTCCGACCCCTGCGTGAATCCTTCCATGTCCCTTTCCACGATGAAGGCGGTGAACTTGTCGCCGTCCACTTTGGCGAAAACGGTGTACACATCGGCGAAGCCGCCGTTGGTGATCCAGCATTTCTGGCCGTTCAGCAAATAGTGTTTGCCGTCGGCACTGAGTTTGGCCGTGGTTTTAGCGCCGAGAGCATCGCTGCCGCTGTTTGGTTCCGTAAGGCCGTAAGCGCCCTTCCACTCGCCGGTAGCCAGTTTGGGAATGTATTTCGCTTTCTGTTCTTCTGTTCCAAAATAGAGGATGGGCAGGGTGCCGATGCCGGTATGGGCAGCCACGGCCACGCTGAAAGAAAATCCGCCGCCGAGTCCTTCGTTCACCAGGGTGGAGGTGATAAAATCTTTTCCGAGCCCGCCGAAGGATTCGGGGATGGAAGTGCCGAGCAGACCCTGCTCGCCGGCTTTTTCCACCAGCGATGGCATGAGCCCGGGTTCCAGCTTGTCGATGCGATCGAGGATGGGAAGCACTTCCGCCTCCAGGAAGCCGGCACACATATCTTTTACCATCTGCTGCTCTTCGTTGAAATCTTCGGGAATAAAGGTTTCATGGGCTTCGCTTTCGCGGATCAGCCATTCGCCTCCTTTCAGGATGGTTGCTGTTTGTGGTGCTGCACTTGACATATGCTCGGTTTTATATGGTAAGAAAATTATTTGAGGTTGTCGTACACGATTTGCAAAACCTGTTTACAAATATCGATCTGGTCCTGCGGTACTTTTTCCAGGGCTTCGTTCAGGGTCTCTTCTGCCAGGTCCATGCTGCTGTCCTGCATTTTTTTGGCCTCGGCCGTGAGGTACACCAGATTCATGCGCCGGTCTTCTTTCGACGAAACCCGCTTCACCAGTTTGAGCTTTTCGAGGTTGTCTACCAGCCTTGTGATGCTGGGCTTGTCGCGGAAAGTAGCGTTGCAGAGCTCCTGCTGGCTGATGCCATCCTGCTTCCAGAGATGGTAGAGCACGCTCCACTGTTCGATGGTGAGGTTGAGATGGGCGGCGTTGAATTTCTTCTGCAGCCGCCGCGCGATTGCCGTGGATGCCTTGCCTGTAATGAAACTGTACAGTTCTCCCCGCTTGAATTGGTTGTTTGGCATATAGTTAGTTAAACAACTAATCAAATGTAGGGTTTATTTGTGGGATTATCAACCCCCTTTTGCAGCAATTTTTGCACCGGCCGCTTATCTTCGGCGGGAAGGATGGACATCGCGCTGGACCAACATATGATTCATTGCCATGTATATGGAAACGGCCCCCGGGGGCTGATCGCGCTGCATGGTTATGGGGAAACGGGGAATTCCTTTGCAGCGCTGGCCGCGGCCCTGGGGCCGGAATACAGCGTTTTTTGTCCCGATTTGCCCCTGCACGGCCATACCTGCTGGGAGGGGGATAATTTTGGCGAAGCAGATCTCGACGCTTTTATCCAGGCCATCCTTGCAAAATTGCCCGATCCCGCAGGGCCTTTTGTCCTTGCCGGTTTTAGCATGGGGGCGCGGCTGGCGCTCAGTTATGCGGAAAGGCATTCGGCCCGTTTGCGGCAGTTGGCATTGCTGGCGCCCGATGGGTTCCACCAGAATTTCTGGTACTGGTTCAGCACACAAACGGGAATGGGTAACCGCATTTTTCACCGGGCCATGGAAAACCCGAAACTGCTCTTTGGGCTTATGCGAACTTTTCATGGAGTCGGTTTGCTGAATGAGGGCATTTACCAGTTCAGCATGCGCTTCCTGGGAGAAGAAGCGGAAAGAAAAGCGCTCTATGAACGCTGGACTTTTTTCCGGGATATTTGTCCGGCTGCCCGCAAGCTGGCGCCGGCTCTGCAATTGAGCCGTTGCCCCGTGCAGGTTTTCCTGGGAAAGAACGATCGCATCATCACCGGCCGGCGAACCAACGTGTACGCACAAACGCCGGGCATTGTTTTCCGGATCTACCGCCTGGATGCCGGTCACCGTTTGCTCAAGCCCGGCACGGCCGGGCGTATTGCCGCAGAAATCGTAAACGCCAACACCCCTTGATCTTCCTCCTCTGCATATCGTACCTGCTGGTGTTGGCCTATGGCGCATTGATCGGACTCTATCACCGTGGCTGGAAATCGCTGCGGACAGATCCGGCGCCGCCGGAATTTCAGCCAACCACTTTCATCACCGTGCTGGTGCCTGCGCGGAATGAGGCGGAGCAGATCGGGTTTTGCGTGGCGGCGCTGGCGGCGTTGGATTACCCCGTTGGGTTGCGCGAATTCCTGGTGCTGGACGATTTCAGCGAAGACGACACGGCAGCGCGGGCGCTGGCGGCGCGGGTACCGGGACTGCGGGTGCTGCGCATGTCTGAACACCTGCCCGGGGGACCGGGAGCCGCGCCAAAAAAACAGGCCCTGGGCATCGGCGCTGCGCTGGCGCGCGGTACCCTGTTGGTGACCACCGATGCCGATTGCCGCTTCGGCCCGGGCTGGCTCCGTGAAATCGCCTGGCTGCACGAAAGCAGGCAGGCACAACTGGTTGCGGGACCGGTAGCCATGGAAGGCCCCCGCACCACGCTTTCGGTATTTCAGCAGCTCGATTTTCTCAGTCTCCAGGGCATCACGGCCGCTGCTGCAGGACTGGGACTGCACAGCATGGGCAATGGCTCCAACCTGGCCTATACAAAAGCAGCCTTTGAAGCCGTGTCGGGCTTTGCGGGCGTAGACCAACTGGCTTCGGGCGATGACATGCTGCTCATGAACAAGATCAACGCCGTGTTTCCCAACAGCCAGGCCTATGCGAAAACATCCAACGCCATCGTATATACGCAGGTGGAGAATAGCTGGCGGGCTTTTTTCCGGCAGCGCATACGCTGGGCCAGCAAGGCGCGCTTTTACCGGGAAAAAAAGATCCTGGCGGTGCTGGCGCTGGTATACATCACCAACCTGGTGCTGCTGCTGGCGATCCTGGGCGGACTGGTTGCGCTTTTCCTGGGAAAGTCCCTGCCACTGCTGGCAGCCGGGGTGTTGATATTGCTGAAAACAGCGCTGGAGTGGCCTTTCATGCGATCGGTAGCACGCTTCTACGGAAAAACCTCTCTCCTGCGCTGGTTCCTGCCCTGTCAGCCACTTCATATTCTTTATACGGTGGTTGCCGGCAGCTTTTCCCAATGGGGCAGCTACCAGTGGAAGGGAAGAAAGCTGCATTGATACAAAGCCTTAAATTGAACCGAAAACAAGCGCATGCCCGATAAAGACCCTTCACGTACGCAACGATTGCCCCGGGTCAGGGGCATTCCCGGCCGTGTAGGTTTGGGGATCATTTGCCTGTCTTTTTTCCTGGCCATTTTTTGCTACTGGCTGGCGCCCGACAGTACGCCCGACGCCAACCGTATGATCGTTGAAATAGGCGGCCGCAAACCCGGCAGCACGCAGCTCTTTTTCCTGGAACCAAAACCAGGCGCAGCGGTTGTGCGCAGTTGGTGGAACCGCAGCCTGTACGGGCAGCCCGACAGCGTGCTTTTTGTTCCCATTGCAGGTTTCGATGTTGTTAAGGATTCACTTATCCTGCAACGTTATATAGATGAGGGCCTCACGGAAAGAAAGGCTGTTGCACTGAACGTACTCAACCGCGCGCCGGAAACATATATCATGCAGAAAAAATTCTGGCTGGGAACCGACAAGTATGGCCGCGATATCCTGAGCCGCCTGCTGATAGGAATTCGTGTGAGCCTGCTCGTGGGTACGGTAGCCATGCTGATCTCTCTCACCATTGGCATTCTGCTGGGAGCGCTGGCCGGTTATTTTGGAGGTGCCTGGGACAATGCTATCATGTGGGGCATCAATGTACTATGGAGCATCCCCACGCTGTTGCTGGTTTTTGCCATCACGCTGTTGCTGGGAAAAGGGTTTTGGCAGGTATTCGTTGCCGTTGGGCTCACCATGTGGGTGAACGTGGCCAGGCTGGTAAGGGGGCAGGTGCTGCAGGTGAAATCGCTGGAATACGTGGAAGCGGCCAGGGTATTGGGCTTCAGCGACTGGCGGATCATCAGCCGGCACATCCTGCCCAATATCATGGGGCCGGTGCTTGTGCTGGCGGCATCGAATTTTGCGTCGGCCATGGTGATAGAAGCGGGGCTCAGTTTCCTGGGAGTAGGTGTGCAACCGCCGCAGCCATCCTGGGGTGGCATGATCCGTGAAAATTATAATTTCATCATCACCAATAATCCCACGCTGGCGCTGGCGCCGGGGTTTGCCATCATGGTGCTGGTGCTGTCCTTTAACCTGCTGGGCAATGCCCTGCGCGATGGGCTTGAAGTAAAGGACCGGTAGATCAGGGCTGCACCATCACATTGCGGTTCAGGCTTTCGTCGAGGGAAATAAATGTTTCTGTTCTTTCAATGCCTTTGATCTTCTGCAGTTGGTCGTGCAGCACATTGCGCAACTGGTTGATGTCCTTGCAGACTATTTCGGCGAAAATGCTGTAGTTACCGGTAGTATAGTTCATGCGCACGATCTCCGGGATTTTTCCCAGCTCGCGGGCCACGGTATCATAAAGGGAGCTTTTTTCGAGATAGATGCCGATGAAGGCGATAACGTCGTAACCCAGCAGCTTGAGGTCCACGTTCAGGCGGGTACCGCGGACAATACCCATTTCCTGGAGTTTTTTAATGCGAACATGGATGGTGCCGCCCGAAACAAAGAGTTTTTTGCCCAGGTCGGCATAGGAGGTCTCCGCATTTTCCATCATTTCCTGGATGATCTGGTAATCCAGTTTGTCTAAATTCAATTTGGACGCCATTTTACAATCGGATTTTTGATGTTTTCTATTTAAAGATAATGAATTTTGAACATTTTCAATTGTTTTGAAATTTTGATTGAAATATTTGCAATGAATGGAGAATCCATTGTATGTTTGCCATGCAAAGTTCTTAAGACATATACTGTGGGATGATGAAATTTTCGGCAGACATGCCCTCTTGTCTCGGGGGTGGGGATAACCGGATAAACATTTGCCAAAAGCGAATGCCAACGGCCCCGTGGAGGTTCGACTCCTCCTCCTACAGCGATCAATTGCGGACAGCGGTCCGTTTGTTCTTTATACTGTGGGGTGATGAAATCTTTGGCAGACATGCCCTCTCGTCTCGGGGGTGGGGAGTCCAGGATAAACGTAGCATAGAGCCGACTGGTATTCCAGTTCCGTTAGGAATCGGAATGAAGCCGACCAGGGTTGACCACTAATCTTTGTACTACGGCTAACTGCCCCGTGGAGGTTCGACTCCTCCCCCTACAGCATTTTAAAAATCCCATCCCGTTGATGGGATTTTTTTGTCCTTTTTTCTCATGTGTGTGTTTACAGCTGTTAGGTAGCCCCTTTTTCTTGAGGGGCTTTTTTTTGTCCTTTGTAGGCCCGGGAGTTCGCGATCACCCCAGGAAAAATTTACCCTAGCTTCGCAGCACAAAATAGGAAACCGCAAATGGGTGTGCTGGAATATCTAAAGAGCTCATTTAAAAGAAAAGTCGCCAGGAGAGTTACGCGTGAATACCCTCCGACCATAGGTTCATTCCTTCTTGAAAAAGACGGACGGATCGATTTCGCAAACTGGAGCAACCCCCTGATAAAACCCTATAAGATCGACCAGAATATGGTTGATTTCTTTAGAAAATTTATACATCCGGGAGACCTCGTGATTGATATTGGAGCAAATATCGGTGATACAGCAGTACCCATGGCATTGGCTGCAGGTGCAGCGGGCCTCACCCTGGCCATCGATCCCAATCCCCTGGTGTTTAAAATCCTGGAAGTAAATGCTTCCCTAAACAAGGGAATGCAAAACATACAACCGCTCTGCCTTGCCATCAGCGCAAGCGACGACGAGTTTTACTACATCTCTTCTGAAGCCTCCTTTGGAAATGGCGGTATTTCCAAAACAACCAACAGTTCGCACGGAAATTATGTGTACCCCGAAAAGATCAAAGGAGTCCATTTGAAAACCCTGCTGGAACAGGATTACAAAGATTGGCTGCCAAAACTTTCCTTTATCAAAATTGATACAGAGGGCTATGATAAAGAGATCATCAAATCGATATCAGACCTGCTTGAGAACAGTAAGCCGGTGATTGTTGCAGAGAGCTTTGACGAAGCGACGGTGGAAGACAAAATCGAACTGTTCAATGTAATAAGCCGGCACGGTTACGATATCTATTATTTTGAAGACTTCGATATCACAGCCAAAGTCGTCGAACTCAAGGATAGTGAGGCGCTGGCAGCCTGGAAGTCTACCATCAACATCTACGCAGTTCCTAAAAAAGCCTGAGGAGCTACTATTAAAGCACACGAAAAATCAAACAATCCGGTAGTTGCGAAACTCGAAAACGCGAATGCCGGTTTTTTTCTCCAACCATTGCAACAGCCGGTTTTTCAGCGACATCTTTTTTCTGCTGGTATCAAACTGAAAATTCCAGTTGACCCTGGAAATCCTGTCGGCCATCACTTCAGGATGTGTTCCTTCAAAAAGCGCAAGCGAATCAAATTCATTGATATCAAAATGGGCGATCTGCGCTTCCAGCTCCGCCGTCCGCTCCTGCCAAAGTTCGGCTGCGTTTGCTATTTTCTGACGAAAACTGGTCGTATCCTTCACCCATCCATAATGATATACCCAGGCATCGATCTCCTTCACCCGTAACTTTTTCCCCTGGCGCCGAAAGCCCTGTGCATCGCGGTAGGCACGTATGGATTTATCGTTCCGGATGATCCTGACCTCCTTTGGGTACCACCTCCTGCTATCGCCCACATACTGGTAGGTGCCGTAAAAATGCAGGTAGCGGAACAAAAGCCCGTCTATGTTCCGGTCGTTTTGAAAACGCTGCGCTGCGGAACGGATCGCGTCGTGGTATTGCTCGTGTATGCATTCGTCGGCCTGGATATAAAATGCCCAGTCAAATTCCGGCCCTACCAGGTCGAACGCTTTATTGGTCTCCTCTGCAAGCACCGATCCGCCCGTTGTCAGTTCATTGTTCCACCTGGAATGATGAATCCTGATCTTATCTGAAGGAATGGCGCGAATCAGTTTTTCCGTATCGTCGTCACTCTCTCCTATCAATACGATCATCTGGTCAACCACCGGCAAAATGGAACTGATGGCTTCCACTATCGGATAGTCTTTTTTTACGGCATCCCTGATGATGGTGAATCCACCTATTTTCATTAGAAATTTTTCTTAAAGATCAATATGTCTGCCGGAAATCGCCGCCAAATCTCCCATTTTCCTAGTTTTGCGCCATGGGTCAAAACAAGCTGGCGCGGTTTGAAGCAGTAAAGGGATTTCCCAACGTATTGCAGTACCCTGAGCACATGCCGGGAAAATGGGCTGCACATTTTGGCAACGATCACCCTATTACCCTGGAACTGGCCTGTGGAAAAGGAGAATATACCGTAGGACTTTCCGCCCTCTTCCCGCAGCGGAATTTCATTGGTGTAGATGTAAAAGGCAACCGCATTTATGTGGGCGCCAAAAAATGCCTGGAAAACCAACAATCCAACGCGGCCTTTCTCCGCACGCAGATCGACCAGATCGCTACCTATTTTCAGCCCGGGGAAGTGGAGCAGGTATGGATCACTTTTCCCGATCCCCAGTTGCGCCGCTCAAGAGCCAAAAAAAGACTTACCCACCCAAAATTCCTGCGCCTTTACCAGCAATTCCTTTCGACAAACAACCAGGTGCACCTGAAGACCGACAGCCCCGTGCTTTATCGGTTTACCCTGGAAGTGATCCGGCGCTACGGGCTGCAGCTTCATGAGCATACCGATAACGTTTATGCACAACCGAATATAGATCCCAGCCTCCTGATCAAAACACACTACGAAGGGCTCGATATCGCCGGCAGCAATCGCATCCACTACATCCGTTTTTCACTGCCCGCCACGCCCCTGCCCCTATACGACAATACATTGCAGGACTGGGTCTACGAACAGGAAGCGCCTACCGGCCTTCCCGGCAACTTATCCAAAACAACAGCCTGACCACTATGCCTTCCAAAAAAAATCCCATCAAATCACCCGGCGACGACCGGAGCAATTTCTTCGAGCAGGTGTATGCGGTAGTGGAGCAAATTCCCAGGGGCCGGGTCACCACCTACGGCGCCATCGCCCGCTGCCTGGGGTCAGGACTTTCCGCGAGGATGGTGGGCTGGGCACTCAACGGCTCCCACGTAGGCAAAAAAATCCCGGCACAGCGGGTGGTCAACCGCAACGGCCAGCTCAGTGGCAAAGCGCATTTCCCAACGCCTACGCGTATGCAGGAGTTGCTGGAAAAAGAAGGCATTCGCGTGGTGAATGATACCGTGCAGGATTTCGAAAAACGTTTCTGGGATCCGGCTGTAGAGCTTGCCCTATAACCTCTTTATAAGCCGGCCACTTCCGCTTCCGACAATCGCAACTGCAACAGCACCTTTTGCCGGAAAGGGTTCAGTCCGCCATAAATGACCAGCAGCACCATACCCAGTGCAATAAAGGCCCAGTTACCCACCAGCAGGTAAGAGGCCCCACAAAAAAAATTGGCGCTTACCAGCAGGATCCACTGCAGCATGGCAGCATTGTTGTAAGACTGCAGCTTCTCACGAGGACCCCTGGCCGAAGCACGGATCGCTTCCACCCGGCGGCGGAAAAGGAGCAATCCCACCATTACGGCTGCGAAGGAATACAATACAGCAATCAACTGCAGCAGCCGGTCCAGTTCAATATAGGAAGAAGTGCGTACCAGGCCTGCGACCACCAGCAGAACGGCGAGCACCCAGAAAACGATCTGGGTATAGAGCAGCTTCTTATAGGAGGCGGACATTTGGCGGAAAAGAGATTCTTGCGGCATGGTTGTAATTTTCGGCTATGCTGCGCCGTAATAGGGTGATATCATCAGGTAAACCACCACGCCCGTCACCGCTACATAGAACCAAATGGGCCAGGTGATCTTCGCCAGCTTGCGGTGGCCCGGCCATTCGGCCACCAGGGCCCGGTAGGCAGTAAACAATATAAAAGGGAGAATAATGGCTGCCAGGAAAATATGAGTGATCAGGATAAGAAAGTAAACCGGCCGCACCCAGCCCTGCCCGCCGAAACGCGTATCGCCGGCAAAAAGATGGTGACAGATATAGGACACCAGGAAGAGGGCACTCAGCACCATCGCCGTGAGCATGATCTTTTTATGCCCTTCATACCGGCCCCGCTTCACGGCAACCAGTCCGGCTATCAGCAGCACGCTTACCACCGAATTGATCACTGCGTTGATGCGCGCAAACAGGTGCACATCGAAACCCAGGTTCACCTTGAGCTGTACGCGCGACAGCAGCACCACGGCAGCAAATACAACAAAAGAAACCGCAGCTATCAGCCAGCGGGCTGCCTTATCGTTCTTCTGCATCATCGGCGGTAACATAGTTCCTTATTTTCTGAAGAGGTTTCTTTTCTTTTTCTTGTCTTTTTCCAGCATGAGCTTCACGATATCACCCGCCAGTTCGCGCATGGCCATGCTGTCGAGCCCGTTGTAGTAGCCACGCACTACCCTGTCCTTGTCGATGAGCACCATTTTTTCGGTATGGATAAAATTGCTGTCCACTCCTTCGCCATCCACTACGGCCAGTTTGGCCTCCTCAATGGCGAAATCATATATGGCTTTTTTGTCGCCCGTAAGCATCCACCATACATCGTGGTTCACGCCATAGCGGTCGGCGTATTTTTTCAGTTGCACGGCGGAGTCGCGCACGGGGTCAACGGAAAAGGATAGGAGCTGCACAAAGGTAGTATCGGCCAGGCGCGTATCATCTTTCAGCTTGAGGGCGTCCTGCAGCCTTTTCATATTGTGTGTCAGGGTGGGACAAATAGAAGGACAATGCGTAAAGAAAAAGTCGGCTACGATCACTTTACCCGGAACATCCGCCATGGATACCGTATCGCCCAGTTGGTTCACCAACCGGAAATCTTTCATCCTGTGCCAGATGGTATCGTTGGTTTCCTTACCGTTCACCACTTTTGTCAGCACCGAATCGGCGTAATAGCGGCGGGGCATATGAACCGCATCGCCACTGAAATATTTTACCACCAGGTAACAGGCCAGGGGTAGCAGGAGGGCCACACACAATCCCAGTAAAGCTCGCTTGTTCAAATCCTGTACGTATTTAAGTAACAAAAAAAACCATCCGGCCGGCGGATGGTTGCTAATCTTTTATTCGATCGCCCCTTCTTTCTTGGCGCCGTGCTCTTCACCGTGTCCCTCTCCATGCTTTGGTTCGGGCACCTTGGTTTGGCTTTGTTCCAAATGGTAGGGATCGTATTTGTTCCGGAGGTTCCTGTAAGAATTACCATCGGCCAAAAAAGCGACAATGAACCAGATGAATAAGAGCAGGGGCACCACAATGGTCATGATCATGTTGCGGAGCTCGTGCTTCAGGTGCATGAAATAGCCAACAATATAAAAAGCCTTGGCCAGCATAAATATGCAGATGAATCCCTTTACGATATGCCGCAGCATTTCTCCCTGCAAGCTGATCAGCCAGAAGCCGAGGGCCAGCTCCACCAGAGTGATAACCGTGAGGATCACCGTTACGCGGATCACTTCTTTCCGGCTGTGCTCCCGATCATAGTCGTGGTGATGGGTAATTTCTTGGTAATTGTCCATGGTATAAAACTTTAATCGGGTTAGATAAGGTAAAAACAGGTGAATACAAATACCCACACCAGGTCCACAAAGTGCCAGTACAAACCGGCTTTTTCGATCATCAGGTAGTGGCCGCGGCGTTCAAACACATTATTCAGGGTCATGATCAGCATAATGATATTGATCACCACCCCGCTGAATACGTGGAAGCCGTGGAAGCCGGTTATGGTAAAGAAGAAGTTGGTGAAATTGGTGGTTGCCCTGGTGCCATCAATGTTCAGGAAGGGGTTGCTCCCCCACCAGGCGCCTTCGTGGTAAAGGTGTGTCCATTCCCAGGCCTGGCAGCTCAGGAACGCGATACCGCCGATGATGGTCCAGACCAGGTTGCGCACCACACTTTTTTTATCCATAGCGTGACCGGCCTGCACGGCCAATACCATGGTTACGGAGCTGATGATCAGGATAAAGGTCATAAGGCTCACGAAAGCGAGCGGAAGGCCGGAGCCCAATCCCGGGAAGGACTGGAACACATGGTTGGGGTCGGGCCAGCTATTGCTTGCAAAGCGGATGGTTCCGTAAGAGATCAGGAAAGCGCCAAAAGTGAAGGCATCGCTCATCAGGAAATACCACATCATCAGCTTCCCATACTCTACATTGAAGGGGCTTTTACCACCACTCCACCATTTTTGTTCTGCAGGTACCGCTTGTGCCATGTTCAGTTTTTAATTGATTCGCAAATTTAATTGGATATAGGGATAATAGGATTAGGTCAGTATCATAAAAAATACCAGCAGGTATAACCATAAAAGATCTACAAAATGCCAGTAGATGCTCATGGCTTCCACCGGAACCGGGTTGTAATTGCGGCGGCTGGTGCTGAATGCTTTCAGGATCATAACAACCAGCGCAACGATACCACCCAATACGTGCACGGCGTGCAGGCCTGCGATGATGTACAGGAACTGCCCTGCGCCTGCGCCGGAGAATTGAATACCACTCTCCCAGATGGCTTTAAAGCCCATCCACTGCAACAGCACGAAAGCGAGTCCCAGCAGGGCCGTGAGGCCAATCAGGCGCCGGTACTGCAACCGTTCCCGCTGTTTGAAGGCGCGGAGGGCCGCCTGCATGGTGAGGCTGCTCAGCAGGATCACGGCGGTGGAATACCAAAACACTTTCGGTATTTCAAGGCCGATCCAGTTGGGCTGGCTGCGCTTAACAATATAGGCGCTGGTGAGGCCTGCAAACATCATCACGATACTTCCGATGCCCACCCACAGGGTGAACTTAACCGGATGTATTCTTTTTCTCTGTTCCATAACCATATCAGTAGCCATAACGCACTATTTTCAAATCTTGTCTGCCAATAACGCGAAATACACGATCAGCATATAAAAATAGCTCCCGAACATAACCGCCCGGGCTGCTTTTACTTCCATTTTCCGGTAGAGGCGCACACTCAGCGCCACCATGCCGATATTGGCCGCAAGCACCACCAGCAGGCTCACCCAACCGGTGATGCGGCAGAAATAGGGCAGCATACCCACGGGAACCAGCAGCACCGAATAGATGATGGACTGTACGGCGCTGTACTTGGTTGGCCCTCTTTCCGAAGGCAGCAGGCGGAAACCGGCGGCCTCGTAATCGCGGTGTGCAATCCAGGCGATGGCCCAGAAATGCGGGAACTGCCAGAAAAACTGGATGGCGAAAAGGGCCCATCCACCCAGGTCCCGGATACCATGCTCTGCCATAAAGATGGTATCGTTCCCGGCTGCAAAACCGATCAGGCAGGGAAGAGCGCCCGGAAAAGCGCCTACCAGTACGCTGATCGAATTCACCTTTTTCAGCGGCGTGTAGATGAATGCATAAAGAAAAAGCGAGAAAGCCGACAAGCCCGCCGAGAGCCAGTTGAAATAAAATCCCATCAACAGCACCCCGGCCACGCCCGTTACCACCGCAAAAGCCCAGCCTTCCTGTACCGTCATCCTGCCGGCGGCAATCGGACGGTTGGCTGTCCTTTTCATCAATGCATCCGTATCCTTTTCTACCACCTGGTTGATCGTATTGGCGCTCCCGGTTACCAGGAAGCCGGCCACGAAAAACAGGAAGATACTCACCACATCATACTCCACGATCTTTGGCGCCAGGAGGTAGCTTACCACCGCCGAAAACGCCACCATTATTGTCAAAGAGAACTTCACCAGCAGCAGCATATCGCGCACACGTGAAGGCTGAACAGACTGCTGCATCTCAACTATTTAAACAGGCATACCATTAATGTTTGCTCTCGTTCGCTGCCACCGGTTCGGTTTGGGGAATAAAGTCCCTTCCATCCTTACCATAGTCGTAGGCCCAGCGATGCACTTCCGGAATCTCTCCTTCCCAGTTACCATGGCCGGGATTGATGGGCGTGGTCCACTCCAGGGTATTGGATCCCCAGGGGTTTTGCGTTCTCACCCTTCTGCCTTTGAATATGGAATAGAAGAAATTGAATACGAACAGCAGTTGCACCGCAAATACGATGATGCTCACCACGGAAATGAAACGGTTCAGTCCCCCAAACTGGTTGAAGGAGGCCCAGCCGCTCACATCCAGGTAACGGCGGGGCATACCCGCAAGTCCTTCGTAGTGCATGGGCCAGAAAATCAGGTACGCGCCTATCAGGGTTATCCAGAAATGGATATAGGCCAGGGTATGGTTCAGGTAGCGACCATACATTTTGGGGAACCAGTGGTAGATACCTGCGAACATGCCGAAGAAAGAAGCCACACCCATTACAATATGGAAGTGGGCGATCACGAACATAGTATCGTGCAGGTGAATATCCAGGGTAGAGTTACCCAGGAAGATACCGGTAAGACCACCCGAGATGAAGAGGCTCACGAAGCCAAGCGCGAAGAGCATACCAGGCGTAAAGCGTAGGTTGCCCCGCCAGATGGTGGTAAGCCAGTTGAACACCTTGATGGCGGAAGGCACCGCGATCAGCAGGGTCAGCAACACGAAGAAGGATCCCAGGAAGGGGTTCAACCCGGTTACGAACATATGGTGCGCCCATACCAGGAAGGCCAGGATACAGATGGCGAACAGCGAAGCGACCATGGCCATATACCCGAAGATGGGTTTGCGTGCGTTGGTGGAAAGGATCTCTGACGCCATACCCATGGCCGGCAGCAGGATGATGTACACTTCGGGGTGACCCAGGAACCAGAACAGGTGCTGGTAAAGGATCGCCGAACCGCCTTCGTTCGGAAGGGCCTTCTGGGTGCTGGCCAGGAAGATATCGGAAAGATAGAAGCTGGTACCGGCATGGCGGTCGAACAGCAGCAGGATGAACCCGGAGAACAGTACGGGGAAGCTCAACACGCCGAGTACGGCGGTGAAGAACAGGGCCCAGATGGTCAGCGGCAAACGGGTCATGCTCATGCCCTTGGTACGCATGTTCAGGATGGTGGAAATATAGTTCAGGCCGGCCAGCAACTGCGACACCACAAAGAGGGCCATGCTCACCAGCCACAGGTCCATTCCCACTTTAGAGCCCTCCGACGCGTCGCCGAGCGCACTGAGCGGTGGGTAGGCCGTCCAGCCACCGCTGGCGGGACCGGTTTGTACAAAAAGCGAACTGATCATTACGATGCTGGCAATGAAAAAGAACCAGTAGCTCAGCATGTTCATCATGGGCGATGCCATATCGCGCGCGCCTACCTGCAGGGGAATAAGCAGGTTGGCGAAAGTGCCCGACAGGCCGGCCGTGAGTACGAAGAACACCAACACCGTACCGTGCATGGTCACCAGGGCATAATAGAACTCCGGCTGGATCTTACCGCCCGCCGCCCATTTACTGCCCAGGATATCTTCCAGGATGGGGAAGCTCTGGTCGGGATAACCCAGTTGCAAACGGAACAGCACAGAGAACAAACCGCCGATAATGGCCCACACAATACCTGTGATCAGGAACTGCTTGGCGATCATCTTGTGATCCTGGCTGAAGATGTATTTCGTAATGAAGGTCTCCTTATGATGATGTCCATGGTGTTCATCGTGATGAACCTCATGGGTGGTAACACCTTCTGAATGTCCGTGCACAATTGCTTCGTTACTCATTTTGAAATCAGTTTATACTCGGTACGCTTAATTATTTACTGTTTGCGGCACAGCGGCAGCAGCCGTGGCTTTGGTGGAATCGGCAGCGGCAGGCGTGGCGGCAGGCTCTGCGTCCGGGAAGGCCAGGGCGTAATTGGTCTTTTGTTTGGCCATCCACAGAATATATTCCGCCTGGCTCACTACTTTGATGATACCCTTCATCCCGAAATGTCCTTTACCGCACATCTGGTCGCAGGAAATCTCGTATTCAAAATCGGGGTTGCCCGTTTTTTCCTTCATCTCCTGGGTAGTGAATTTTGGCGTGAACCAGATGGTGGTGGGAGTGCCGGGAACGGCATCCATTTTCAGGCGGAAATGCACCATGCCCACGTCGTGCACCACGTCGCGGCTGTTGATGATCAGCTTCACCGGTTTGCCCACAACCATGTACATGGCTTCGTTGGTCACGATGTCGTCGTGAGCGGCTTTGTCCTCCCAGATCAGGCCAAGCTGGTTACCCTTTCCTTCGTCGATATTCTTATAGTATTTCTTGCCGAACACTTTGTCTTTTCCCGCATAACGGTAGATCCAACCGAATTGCTTACCGGTGATCTCCACCACATTGGCATTGGCCGGGGCATCGCCGGTGATCTTGAACCAGTACACCAGTCCGAAACCCACCAGCACCGTCAATGCAATTGCCGGCACCACCGTCCAGATCACTTCCAGTTTGTTGTTATGGGGAAAATAGAAGGCCTTACGGTTTTCATTATACTGGTATTTGTACGCAAACCAGAACAGCAATACCTGGGTCACTACAAACACGATACCGGTGAGGGCCAGCGTGATATACAGCATGGTATCGATCTTCTCTCCGTGATCAGATGCCGCTTCTCCCAGAATTTTTCCTTTAAACAATTCATTGCACCAGTACACTCCTATCAGGCCCAGGACCATAAAGGCCAGGAGCAGGAACCCGTTCACCTTGTTGTTCTGTTCGAATGTCTTTTTCTCGCCCTTCAGCACCGACACATATTCGCTGGCTTTTGCGATCTGGAAGACCACTATAAAACCCAACAAAAGGATCGCAATGATTAATGCAGTTGCCATGTTATTCGCCGTGTTTATACAAAGTTTTAAATGAATGCTTGTACGGGATGATTTTGTTTAAACTTCCCTCAGGTATGGTGAATGATGCTCTCTTTGAAGAAGGGGTGGTTCTTTGCGATCAGGGAGCGCTTGGTCAGCGCATTTCCTGTGCTGTACATGATCAGTCCCACAAATCCGGCTGCCACGCCAAAGTCAAAAAGATTCAGTTCCACATGTTCCTTGAACAGGCTCGCAATCACCATCTGGTAAAAATCCAGCCAGTGTCCGCAGATAACGATCGCTGCCATGAATACAAGCAAGGTATAGTTCCGTTTGCTGCTCCGGCGCATCAGGATGAGCAGGGGCGCAATAAAGTTCACGATGAGGTTCAGGAAAAAGATGCCGCGGTAAGGACCCTGTACGCGGTGTTTGAAGTAAACAGTCTCTTCAGGAATGTTCGCATACCAGATCAGCATGTATTGGCTGAACCAGAGATAGGTCCAGAATATGGAAAATGCGAATATGAATTTGCCCAGGTCGTGCAGGTGCTCGTGATTCACCAGCTCCAGGTAGCCCTGGTTTTTCAGGTATACCACAAAAAGTGTAATAAGTGCCAATCCTGCCACGAAGGTGGAAGCAAACGTGTACCAGGAGTACATGGTGCTGTACCAGTGCGCGTCCAGGCTCATCAGCCAGAGCCAGGGAACGGTCGACATAACGGTGAGGCCAAACCATACCAGGAAGAGGGATCCCCAAACGGTGTTCTTATAAATATATGCTTTGCCTTCCTGCGTATTCAGCGGTCCACGGTCGTCAATTTCCCTGCTGATCCTGCGCATTTTGGCGCCCAGGAATATCCAGCCGGCAATGGAAAGAATGGTCCATACGATGAAAAACTTGCTGTTCAGGAAGCCCGATTTGCCCAGCAGGAGCTTATCGTCGCCAGGGGTGAGCCAATGGTAAATATGGTGTTTGTGGCCCAGCACCAGCACCAGCAGGATGACGCCGGATATGATTCCGAGGGGAACCACCGCCGTGGAAATGGCTTCCGATACGCGGCGAAAAGCCATCTGGAAGCCGCCCATCGCAAGGGTGGTGGCACAGATAAAGAACATTGCCGCATTCACTACCAGCAAAAAGTATACGCTGTTGTACAACAGGGTTCCCCAGAAGCGCATATTGTGGTGCTCGTCCCCGGTGCCATATACAAAATAACCGGTCAGGATGGAAACCAGTCCGATTCCCATGAGGATCATCGACCACATTTTAAACTTCGCCGGTATCTCAAACTGTTCTCTGAAAGCCATGTATCAAATTTTTTCTTTGGTCAAATCTTGTTCTGGTCTTTATTTTTTTGCAGCGCTGTCGGCCTTGGCGGCAGGCGCGGCAGCGGTTGCAGCAGGTGCGGCTGCTGCGTCCCCACCCTGTTTGATCTTGATATAATCGGCCACCATCCAGCGCTGTTTGGTGCTGAGCTGGCTGGCATAAGCTCCCATCAGGTTCTTGCCGTAAGTAGCCACATGGAAAATGGTTCCGGCAGGAAGGGCCTTGATATTGGCGTCTCCCACCAAGTTGGCTGGTTTGGCCGGATAAGGGCCGTTGCCATCTTTGTACAGCGGGCCATTCCCATCCAGCTTGGCCCCGTGGCAGATTCCGCAGTTGATCAGGTACAGTCTTTCTGCTTCCTGCAATTGTACGGAATCGAGAGGCGGCAGCGGGTTTTTCAGGCTGGCGCTCAGCGCATGCTGGCCGGTGGTATCCTTCAGCATTTTATAAATCACCTCTTCATTGCGGCTTACGGTTCCTTCCACGGGAAGAGCGGTATAGTTAATGCCTTCCTGTTGCAGCTCACGGTGGTCGCTGTAGGTCTCAACCGCGCGGCTGCTACCCATATCGGGCATATACTGCCGGCTGGGATTTCTTTTTACATCACTGCAGGAACCGAGGGCTACTGCAGCTATTCCGAGGACTATGATGGAAATCTTCTTCATTCTGCTTTACTGTTTTCTGTTTTACCCGTTCGCGAAAAGCTTTTCGTCCTTATCGTATCGGCCCAGCCACCAGTCGGCCTCTGCCTCCTGCACGTTGATTTCCTTTGCACCGGCAGCAGCCAGAAAAGCGCGGGCTTCTTCTTCATTGATTTTGGAGGTCAGCTCCAGCACCATTACAAACAGGTCGTCGGTGGCCCGGGGATGGAAATGGTGTTTCTTCACAAAAGGAGCCAACTGGCAGAGGTAACAAAATGTCAGCACCATGCCCACGGCAGAGAACAAAACCGTCAGCTCGAACGTAATGGGAATGAATGCGGGCAACGGGAAATGTGGCTTGCCGCCGATATTGAGGGGCCAGTCTTTGGCGAACACCCAGCTCATAAAAGTGAGTGCCGTAGTGGTTCCGGTGATGCCATAAATAAAACCGGCCGTATGCAGGCTGGTGTCGCGCAGTCCCATTGCCGTATCAAGACCGTGAATAGGAAAAGGCGTATACACATCATGAATCTTGTATCCGGCCTTCCGCACTTTTTTCACCGCCGGGAACAATACCTTCTCGTCGTCGAAACAGCCTACAATGAATTTCTTTACCGACATATTTTCAAATTCAGTTTTTTAAAACAGCGCATTATCAGTGCGCGTATTCGCGCGCAAATTCTTCTACCGATTCTCCTTCCTGTTTATCCATTTCGTCTTTATAGCTTTCACCGTTTTTCTTCAGGATATGTTTGATCTCTGCAATGGCAATTACAGGGAAGAATTTCGAGAAGAGGAAGAAGCAGGTGAAGAACAGCCCAAAGGTTCCCAGGTAGAAGCCAACCTCCCAAATAGAGGGTGCATAGTAGGTGCTCCAGCTACTGGGCAGGTAATCGCGGTAGATAGAGGTTACGATGATCACAAAACGTTCGAACCACATGCCCACGTTCACGATGATGCTCATGAAGAAGGTGAAGACGAGGTTGCGGCGCAGCTTGCGGAACCAGAAGAACTGGGGCGCAATTACGTTACAGCTCATCATCAGCCAGTAAGCCCAGCCATAGGGCGTGCTGAGGTCCCAGCGGTTTTTGAAGGCGGCTTCTTCATAAGGGTTCTGGCCATACCAGGAAATAAAGAGCTCGGTAATATAGGCAATGCCCACAATGGAACCCGTGAGCACGATCACCTTGTTCATCACTTCGATGTGCTCCATGGTAATATAGTCATCCAGGTACAAGACCTTACGGGTGATGATCAGCAGGGTTTGCACCATGGCAAATCCCGAGAAGATGGCACCGGCCACGAAATAGGGCGGGAAGATGGTGGTATGCCAGCCCGGGATAACGGAGGTGGCGAAGTCGAAGGATACGATGGTGTGCACAGAAAGAACCAGCGGGGTACTGAGACCGGCCAGTACAAGGGAAAGGGCCTCGTGGCGCTGCCAGTGTTTGGTAGAACCGGTCCATCCGAAGGCGAGCACGCCGTACATGCGCTTGCGCCATTTTTCGCGGGCGCGGTCACGCACGGTAGCGAGGTCGGGAATGAGGCCGCAATACCAGAACAGCAGTGATACGGTGAAATAGGTAGAGATCGCAAATACATCCCAGAGCAGGGGTGAGTTGAAGTTCACCCAAAGCGGGCCGCGGGTATTGGGATAAGGCAGTACGAAGAAGGCCATCCACACACGTCCCATGTGGAAGATGGGGAACTGGCCCGCGCACATTACCGCAAAGATGGTCATCGCTTCTGCGGCGCGGTTCACGCCGGTACGCCAGCCCTGGCGGAAAAGCAGGAGGATCGCGGAGATCAGGGTTCCGGCGTGACCGATACCTACCCACCACACGAAGTTGGTGATGTCCCAACCCCAGCCGATGGTCTTGTTCAGGTTCCATTCCCCGATGCCATACACCACTTCCCGGTACACGGAATACACCCCGAAAAGAAGGAAGAGGATGGAAATAGTAAAACCGATCTTCCAGAGCTTGGTGGGTTTGCCTTCAATGGGCCGCACGATGTCTTCCGTAACCTGATGATAGGTCTTTGCGCCCGTTACCAATGGTTCCCTTACCTGCGATTCGTATCTTAATGATGCCATATCGATAAGCATTTGGCTTCCGGTTTCCCTTCTGCCGTTGGTTTTATTTTTCGTTCGTTCAATTCACCCGTTCTCTTATCCGTGCGCGGGTTTCTCCGCTGCAGCAGCATGTTCTCCGTGCCCTTCCGCGTGTGCGCTGATGTGATCCGTATTCCTGACCTTGGCCAGGTAGCTCACGTTCGGCATTACGTGGATCTGCTCCAGCGCATAATAGAGACGCTGCTTGTTTTCCTCACGTGTTTTGGATACCGCGCTCTGGCTGTTGTTCACGTTGCCGAACACGATGGCGTCGGCGGCGCAGGCCTGCTGGCAGGCGGTTTTCACGTCGCTGTCCACCAGCGTACGGTTTTCCTTTTTCGCTTTCAGTTTTCCTTCCTGCAGGCGCTGCACGCAGAAAGAACATTTTTCGATCACACCACGGCTTCTCACCGTCACATCCGGGTTCAGCACCATGCGCGTGAGGTCGTCGTTCATCATGAGGACCACATCGTTCATTTCGTCCTGGTTGTGCTTGAAGCTGTCGGAGCCGGTATAATCGGCCCAGTTGAAGCGGCGCACTTTATAGGGACAGTTGTTCGCGCAATAGCGGGTACCGATACAACGGTTATAAGTCATCTGGTTGAGGCCCTCGCTGCTGTGGTTGGTGGCGGCCACCGGGCAAACGTTCTCACAGGGAGCGTTGTCACAGTGCTGGCAAAGCATGGGCTGGAAAACGGTCTGAATGCTTTCGGGGTCGTTCACGTCGCCGCTGAAATAACGGTCGATCCGCAGCCAGTGCATGTCGTGGGCGCGCAGCACTTCGGGCTTGCCCACCACAGCTACGTTGTTTTCAGCGGTACAGGCCACCACGCAGGCGCCGCAGCCGTAACAACTGTTCATATCGATGCTCATGCCCCACTTGATGCCGGGCTTGTCGAATACGGGATAGATGGTTCCGTCTTTCTCATAGTTCTCCAGGCCTCCCCAGGGCGCCAGCTCTTTTTTGCGGGCATTCAGCACCTGGTCGCGGTCTTTTTTGAAGGAGTCCAGGGTGATCTCTTTGATCACTTCGTGACGGCCTTCATAAGAACTGTGGGTTTGCGTGGTAGCGATGGGGTAGGTTTTACCGGTAGCTTCCACTTCGGCGGCCGCATGGTACATCAGCGACTTACCATTGAAAGATGCAAAATGATATACGTTCTGTCCCACGCCGGCTGCGGCTTTCCCGATCTCTTTGGAACGGCCATAACCAACGGCTACGGCTACCGTGTCTTCCTGCATACCGGGAATCAGCAATACGGGCAGGGATACTGCATTTTTATTCGCCACTTTCAGGTTCACCACGGGCTTCTTGGGGAAAGCCTCGTATTGATCCGACTGGGTGGCGTTGGTGAGGTCGATCCCGAACAGTTTTTTACCCAGGGCCGGCGACATCATTACGTAGTTGTCCCAGGTGGCGCGGGTAATAGGATCGGGCATTTCCTGCAACCAGGGGTTATTGGCATGGCGGCCATCGGCCAGCGAAGATTTTTGGTAGAGAACCAGTTCCACGCCGGCGGTTTTACCGTTCACGCCTGTTTTTGCCGGTGTAGCGGTGGCTCCGACGGCAGCGGCAACAGCAGCGCCGTTATAAGATGCACCGGCAGCGGCGGGTGAAGATTCGATCACGCCATCCTGCAGGGCTTTGAGATAGGTATCGTTGCCTCCCAGTTTGGCCGTCCAGAATGCCTTGTGGTAGTCGGCATAACTGGTATTGTTGCCCGACCATTTCAGCAGGGATTCCTGCCACTGGCGGGTTTTGAACAGGGGTGCAATAGTGGGTTGCAACAGGCTGATATAGCCGCTTTTCGGCTCCGCATCACCCCAGCTTTCCAGGAAATGATGGGTAGGAAGAATGTATTTGCAGGCCTGCGCGGTTTCGTCGTTTTTCTCGCTGAGGGCGATGGTAACGCGGGTCTTTTTCAGGCCGGCGAGGAATTTGTCGGCTTCGTGGTAGTCGTAGGCGGGGTTGGCGTCGATCACGATCAGGGCTCCCACGGTTCCGGCGTTGAGATCGTTCACCAGGGCAGCCATGTCGCTGTCGACACCAGCCTTGTTCTGCAGGGTGCTGCCCCAGTTCACCGTGGTGCCGTTGGCGCCCACCGCTTCGTTGATGGCGTTCACCAGGATCTGCACGTTCACATCGTTGCTGCCACTTACCACCAGGGCGGCGCCGCGGTTGGCGGCCAGGTCCCTGGCTGCTTTTTCGATGCCTTTTTTCAGCTTATCGCTGCTGATACCGCTGGCGCCCTGGCCGTTTACGGCGCTGAGCAGGGCCGTAGCCACGGCAAGGGTTTCAGAAGGGCGATGGGTAAACCGTTCATCGGCATTGGCGCCCGTCATGCTGAGCATGCCCTCAAACTGGTAGTGCTTGCTCATGGAGGGATTGGCCGGATCTACCTTGCGGCCCTTTGTATAACCGCGCTGGAATTCAGCGGGGTTCAGCCAGGTGCCGAGGAAATCGGCGCCGAGGCTCACGATCACGCTGGCCTTGCCGAACTCGTATACGGGGATGGCGCGTTTGCCGTAGCTGGCTTCATTGGCCAGGAGCAAACCGCTGTAGGAAATAGCGTCGTATTGTACATGGCGGCTGCCGGGGTATTTGGCGAGGAATTCGCTTACCACCTGGCGGCCGGAGGGACTGTTCAGGGTGCTGGTCAGCAATACAACAGGCGCGCCACCGACACCGGCCAGCGCACCGCTTACCATTTTATCGAAGGCGTCGAAAGTGGTCACTTCCTTACCATCGGCATGGGGGAAACGCAGGCGGGCCGTATCGTAGAGATCCAGCACAGAGGCCTGTACCTGCGGCGTGGTGGCGCCTCCCGTGAGGGAAGACAGCTCGTTGCCCTCCAGCTTGATGGGACGTCCGTCCCGCACTTTCGCAACTACCGGAATGGCATCACCGCCGGCCACATAGGTGGTGGCATAGTATTCCGCCACTCCCGGGATCAGGTCGGCCGGACGATTGACGAAGGGGATCGCTTTTTTTACAGGAGTTTCACAGCTCGCAGCAATTGCTGCAGCGGCTGTACTGAAACCCACGTATTTCAGGAAGTCCCGCCTGGGTGTTTTGGTACCCATTGCATCCAGCCCCTCAAAAGGCAAATCTTCACTGAATTCGTCCTGAACGTTCTTTTGATGTGCTGCTGAGTTGTTCAACTCACCGAAACTTTGCCAGTACTTTTTTTGCTCCATATACCAAACCCCGGAAGGGGCATTGATTTTTTGGTGATGAAATAGTTAACGATGCCTCAGATGCGGCTTAATAGTGACATTTCTGACATTCCGTACCACCGATTTTCTCTACGGTTACACTGTCCAGTTTACCATTTTTCAGGTCTTCGTGGAATTTCTCGTAAATGCTGTAGAATTTATTATCGTTGAACTGAACTTTTGTCTCGCGGTGGCAGTTAATACACCAGCCCATGCTGAGATCGGTGAATTGCTTCACCTCGTCCATGCCCTGGATATCGCCATGGCAGGTTTGACAGGCCACTTTTCCGGCCACCACGTGCTGGGTGTGGCTGAAATAAACGTGGTCGGGCAGGTTGTGGATCTTCACCCATTCGATGGGTTTGGCCGGGTTGGCGTATTTTTTCTGATCGGGATCCCAGCCGGTATGGGCGTAGATTTTTTTGATTTCTTCGGTGCCATTCACCTCGGTGCCGTCTTCGCGGAACAGCTTTTCGCCGCTGTATTCGCTGATGGCCATGTGACAGTTCATGCACACATTGAGCGAGGGAATATTGGCGTGCTTGCCATCCTGCGCACCGCCGTGGCAGTACAAACAGTTGATCTGGTTGGTGCCCGCATGCACTTTATGCGAGTAGTAAATGGGTTGCTCGGGCTGGTAGTCCTTGTTCCGGCCCAGGCCAATGGCTCCCTGGATGGTATAATAACCGCCGATGATGAAAAGCACCACGGCAAAAAGGGCAATATAAGCTTTGTTGCGCCAGAAGGGAACCGGCTCGTGCGCTGGAACGCCTTCTTTGTCGTCGCTGAGTTTTTTCAGGTTGGCATTCACCTGCAAAAGGGTGAATACAATGATGGCGAGGATGAGGGTGAGGATGCCATACAATAAAGAGGAATCGCTGCTTTCCGCCTTGGCCTGGGGAGTGCCGGCGCCGCCCGCAGGAGCGTCCGACTTGCTGGCTTCCGTATTGATATAGGCCAGCATCGCATCGATTTCCGCGTCGGTCAGGCTGGGGAACACGTTCATCGGGGTCTTGTTCCACTGGTTGTAGAGATCGGAAAAGTACTTGTTACCCGATGCCAGCACCTTCTGGTTGTTGCGGATCCACTCGTGGAGCAGCTTTTTGTCGCCTACCCTTTCTTCCACTCCAGCCAGGGCCGGACCAGTCAGGTTCTTTTTAACGGCGTGGCAGGAGGCGCAATTTGACTGGAACAGGGCCTTGCCATCCTGGGCGAAAAGGGGTTGACCAAAACAAACAACAGTTAATAGGAGAACACTGGAAACTACACTCTTCGCAACCGATCTATAGGAAATCATAAGCTGGAAATGTCTGTTGGTAATGTTAAAAAGATGCGATTCGGCAGCAAAAATATGACACGATATTGACAATATATCAACATTCCTGATTTTTTTCTTCTCCGCGCAGTCCTTGCATTTCAACGCGTTGCACAAATTTTCGAATAGCATATTTGTACCATCCGTATTCTGTTTTCTTCAAACATTTCTCTTAGTTTGCGGCATGTTCGAAAACCTCAAGGCCAAATGGAAGGTAGGCCCCTTACGGCTTTTCCTGATCCTGCTCACCTTTGCCACAGGGGGCAGTCTCACGGGCTGGGTCGGCCGAAAACTGATGGCTTTCTTTCCTATTGAAAACGATCTTTTATGGGCCACCTTATATATTATATTAGTCACCATTTGCTGGCCGCTGATGGTTTTGCTGGTAAGCATTCCCCTCGGACAGTTTGCTTTTTTCAGAACCTACCTCGTTCGCCTTGGCCGGCGGATAGCGGGAAAACCCCTCTCTGCTGAACTCCCAAAACCACAGGATATGCCCCTTATACAGGTCGCTGTTTTTGCTTCCGGAGCCGGTTCCAATGCCCGGCGGCTGATCGAATATTTCCGGAACCACCCCCGCATCCGCATCAGCCTGGTCGTTTGTAATAAACCGGGCGCCGGGGTGATCGCCATCGCCGCTGAAAATGGCATTCCCCTCCTGATGATCGAAAAAGAAAAGTTCTTCCGGGGCGACGCCTACCTGCCCGAGCTCAGGACAGCGCACATTGATTTTATCGTACTGGCCGGTTTCCTCTGGAAGGTCCCGGCGGACCTGATCCGCGCTTACGCCGGAAAAATGGTAAATATTCACCCCGCCCTTCTGCCCAAATACGGGGGAAAAGGCATGTACGGCCAGTTCGTGCACGAAGCAGTGATCGCCGCCGGGGAAAAGGAATCGGGGATCACCATTCACCTGGTGGACGAAGAATACGACCACGGTTCTACCCTTTTCCAGGCGACCTGCCCGGTGGAAACGGGCGACGACCCTGCCCGCCTGGCCGCCCGCATCCACGAACTGGAATACCTGCACTTTGCGCCCGTGATCGAAAAAGCCATCCTCGCGGAAGCGAACGAACGCGAAATAAGTGGGCTTCGTTAAAATTATCAGCCGCCATAACAGAACCGCAAATTGATCGTACCCTTGTGTTCCCATCATGCTTTCGCGCTATAACCTGTATATAATAATGACAGCCGCCGCCCTTTTCCAGGGAGCCGGGCTCCTGGCCCAGGTAAAAGTGCGCGGAACGGTGTTCGAAATGAACCGGACCGTTCCGCTTCCCAACGTAAGCGTGCTCACAACCAACGGAAGGGGTACCATCACCGACTCATTGGGACAGTATTCCCTGGTGGTGCTGGAATCGGATTCCGTCTATTTTTCCTATCTCGGAAAGTCCACGCCCAAATATGCAGTCAATGCCATTCCATCCATCAACCAGTTTGACGTTTCCCTCCACGTGAACGTCACCACGCTTAAGGAAGTGCGGGTGATGCCGCGCAGCCATAAACTCGATTCTTTGCAGAACCGGCAGGACTATGCCCGGGCCTTCGATTTCAAAAAACCCGGCCTCGGCCTGTCGAGTTCACCGCCCGCTTCCGGCAATTTCGGCGTGGGACTCGACCTGGATGAGCTCATCAATGTATTCCGCTTCCGCCGCAACCGCAGCATGGCGGCTTTCCGCGACCGCCTCATCCTGGAGGAGCAGGACAAATACATTGAAACGCGTTTCACCCGCGGCAAGGTGCGGAAGATCACCGGCCTCGAGGGCGATGAAATAGACAGCTTCATGCACTACTACAAACCCAGTTACGAATTTGTGCAACTGGCTACGGAATACCAGCTCCTGGATTTTATCAAAAAGGCCGGCGAACAATACAAACGCCTCCGGCAACTGGGAACCCGGATCGATGGAAAAAAAGAAGAGGAAGAATAGTTAGTATCTTCCTGCAAAATCATCCCATGCGCTCCTTCCTGTTCGGCCTGTTCCTTTTCGGTTATACGTATACGTGGGCACAACCGGCGCCCGCAGTTAAAAGAAATTTTTTTTCGGATAGCCTGGATCGTTATATCAGCACCGCTATGGCGGAATGGAAGATCCCCGGCTTATCAGTGGCCATTGTGCAGAACGGAGCTGTGCGCTGGGTGAAAGGTTATGGCGTGCTGGAAACGGGCGGAACAGCAAAAGTGGATCCCGATACGCGTTTCGGGATCGGCAGCAATACCAAGGCTTTTACCGCCACCGCCCTGGCCATGCTGGAGGCCGATGGTAAGCTGTCGCTCAACGACAGCGTAGTAAAATGGGTGTCCGATTTCCGGCAGTACGATCCCTGGGTAACGCAGCATGCCACAGTGCGCGACCTGCTCTGTCACCGACTGGGTTTTCTCACTTTCCAGGGCGATTTCATGTACTTCGATTCCGATCTCACCTATGCAGAAGTAAAGGAGAGGTTCGGCCGGCTGAAGCCCCTTTTTGGTTTCCGCGCGCGCTGGGGATATACCAATGCCGCTTTTGGCGTGGCCGGCGAAGTGGTGGAAAAAGCCAGCGGGCTGAGCTGGGGCCGTTTCCTGCAGGAAAGGATCTTTCAGCCACTGGACATGCGCAATACCCTTCCCTATTCTGCAGGACTGGATACTGCGCGGAACATGGCAAAAGCGCATACCGTGGTGGAAGGCGTTCTGAAAAAGATCCCCTATGGCCGGATCGATAATATTGCAGCGGCGGGAAGCATTTCGTCGAGTGTCCGCGATATGTCGAACTGGGCCCTCACTCAGTTGCAGAACGGCCAGTGGAAGGGAAAAGAAGTGATCCCCGAGCGGGCCATCAGCGGCACCCGGGTGCCACAATCCATTCTCGGGAATGGCGGCAGCGAATTCAACCGATCGCATTTTGCCCTCTACGGACTGGGCTGGTTCCTCCGGGAATATGAAAGCCGCCTGGTGGTGGAGCACACGGGTGGCGTGAATGGTTTCGTGAGCAGCTTCCGGCTCCTTCCCGAAGAAAAAGCCGCGGTGGTAGTCCTTACCAATACCGACGCCAATGGATTTTATGAAGCGCTTTGTAACGAAATCACCGATGCCCTGTTGTCACTGCCCTACCGCAATTACAGCAAACAGGCGCTGGACAACTACCGGGAACAAACAGCCGAAGACAGCCGGCTGCTGAAAGCAAGGCGTGACACCGTGGCGATGAAAATACCACCCAGCCTGCCATTGGCTGCTTTTGCCGGCACCTACCGCCATTCCCTCTACGGCACCATGAGCCTGCGCCTGGAAAAAGACAAACTGGTGGCAAGCTTTGAACACCACAAGGGGCGTTATGCCATCCTGGAACCATTGGGCGGAGACCGCTTCCTGGCAGTTTTCAACGATCCGCTTTATGGCAACCGCGTATGGCCTTTTACCATCCGCAACCAGCAGGTGCAGTCGGTGAACGTAAACGTAAACGGCTTCGTGGAATATACCAGTTACGATTTTGAAAAAATAAACCCATAAAATTTATGAACGAAATGTTGGTACTGGGCATTGGAACCCGCCTGCAGCACACACAATATGGCCCTGGGGTGATCATTGCCGTTAAATATGCCAGTTACCTGATTACGTTTATCCATCACGGTACGAAGGAGATCGACAAAACCGATCCCGCACTGGAAGAAGTGATCCCCGAAAACACCAGCCTGGAGCCGGAAACACAGTCGGACATGGAGCAGTCCCTGCTCAGGATCCTCCGGCTCTGGAACGGGATGAACGAAGTGGTGCCCCTGGGCGAGCGCTGGCAGAACGGCACCCTCCTGCTCCAGCCGGCCGATACCAAACTCAAGCCCAAGGAAATGCCGCTGGAAATATTTTTCCATAAGATCGTGATGCTGCGCGACCGCCTCCGGGTGCTGGAACAGCAGATCAACGCCCATAAACTGCTGTCGGATGCCGACAAAGTGAACCTGCAGCAATATATTACCCGTATCTACGGATCGCTCACCAGCTTCAACGTGCTTTTCCGCGATAAGGAACATTGGTTTGTGGGCGATAAGTTATCAGACTGAAAACTGTAACTTCAAGAACAATCCACGCTATGTTCAGATTACATGCACCCTTTGTTCTTTTTCTCCTGCTCGCCGTGCAGGCCGCTACTGCGCAGAAAAACCTGCATGAGAACGCTATTGTGGTGGATACACATAACGACGTATTGTCGACAGCCACGCTGAAGGGACTGAACATCGAGGACGACCTGCGCGGGCTCACCCACAGCGATCTTGCCCGGTTCCGCAAGGGCGGCATAGATATCCAGGTCTTTTCCATTTTTTGTGATGAAAGCTTTGGCAAGGGAATGGCGTTTAACCAGGCGCTCCGCGAAATCGACTCGTTGGACGCCATCGTTGCCCGCAACCCTTCCAGGATGATGCTGGTGAATACGCCGGCCGATCTCCGGGAAGCGGTTCACAGTCGACGGCTCGGGGCCATGAAGGGCGTGGAAGGCGGACACATGATCGAAGACCGGATGGAATACCTCGACAGCCTCTTCCACCGCGGCGCCCGTTACCTGACCCTCACCTGGAACAATTCCACCTCCTGGGCCAGCTCGGCCTGGGATGAAACCAATTTCGACGCCGGCAAACCTTCGGGCATCTCACGGAAAGGCCTGAACGATTTTGGAAGGCAGGTGGTATTGCACATGAATGATATTGGCATGATGGTGGACCTGAGCCATGTTGGTAAACAAACTTTTTTCGATGTACTGGCCGTTACCAGAAAACCGGTGCTGGTATCTCACAGTTGCGCCTATGCGCTTTGTCCGGTTCCCCGCAACCTTACGGATGAACAGATCAGGGCCGTTGGCAAAAACGGCGGCGTTATCCACCTGAATTTTTATTCCGGTTTCCTCGACAGCAATTACAACCGGCACAAGGAAGCTTTCCTCGAACGCCATGCCGCGGAAGCCGATTCGCTCAGGAACCTGAACCGTCCTTCTTATGAAATTGCCGAATTCATCAGCCGCAAATACGCGGATGAAGCGGATTCGCTGCGGCCCTCGATGAACCTGCTGCTGGACCACCTGGATCACATAGTAAAACTCATCGGCGTAAAGCATGTTGGGCTGGGGTCCGACTTCGACGGCATTGAATCGGCGCCCCAGGACCTCGACGGCGTGGAGGACATGCCGGTCATAACGTCGGCACTGCTGCTGCGGGGCTATTCCAGGAAGGAAATCAAAAAGATCCTTGGTGGAAATTTCATACGCCTCTTTAAAACTGTTAGCCGGTGAAGATCCTGTGGAAATACCTGCAGCCCTATCGCTGGTGGGTTTTCCTGGCCCTGGCGCTCGCGGGCATTGCACAGGTGCTGGCCCTGTATGATCCCATCATCTTCGGAAAGGTCATAGACCGCTTTGCACTGAACCCGGAACACCTGAATGAGCAGGAAAGGATCCGCGGCGTGCTGCAGTTGCTGGTCATTGCTGTTGCCGTTGCCCTGCTCAGCCGGGTGGCCACTACTTTTAAAGACTATGTCGTGCGGCTCGTGGTGCAGAAATTCGGCATGCAGGTTTTTAACGACGGGCTGCGCCAGACCCTGCGCCTTCCCTTCCAGGGTTTTGAAAACCAGAGCAGCGGCGAAACACTTTCCAAGCTGCAGAAAGTGCGCAACGACACGGAACGCTTTATCAACTCTTTCATCAATATTCTTTTTTCATCGCTGGTAGGCATCTGTTTCCTGGTTTGGTATGCGGTTACCAAACACTGGGCGCTCATCCCTGTGTTCCTCGTGGGAGTGGTGGTATTGGGCGGGCTCACCAGCCTGCTGAGCCGCCGCATCAAAACCATCCAGCGGGCGGTGGTAAAACAAACCAACCAGCTCAGCGGGTCCATCACCGAGTCGCTCCGCAATATTGAGCTGGTCAAGAGCCTGGGGCTTACCTACCCCGAGATACGCCGCCTGCGCGGCCTGAGCCAGCGCATCTTCGACCTGGAAATGGACAAGACCAGGAAAGTACGTACCCTCTCCTTTTTACAGGGCACCACGCTTAACTTATTGCGCCAGTCGATTCTTTTCATTTTACTCTGGCTGATCTTCCGGAATGTACTCACTACCGGCGAACTGATCTCCATGCAGTTCATATCAACCGGCATTATCGGGCCCCTGCAGGATCTCGGCAATATCATCCTGCAATACCGTGAAGCAGAGGCCTCGCTGCAGGTCTTCAACGACCTGATGGAACAACCTACCGAATACCGCCCCGAGGAGCCCATCGACGTGGCGGAAATATCACACCTGCAGTTTGATAAGGTTTATTTCCGGCATGCCAATGCCAGCCAGTACGCCGTAGAGGACATCAGTTTCGAAGCGGCACTGGGCGATACCATTGCTTTTGTGGGCCCGTCGGGTTCGGGCAAGTCTACGCTGGTAAAACTACTGGTAGGACTTTACACGCCTGTATCGGGTGATATACTGGTGGATACCGTTTCGGTTAAGCATATCCGCTATAACATGGTGCGCAGGCAACTGGGTTTTGTAACGCAGGAAACGCAATTGTTTTCCGGCACCATCCGCGACAATATGCTCTTCGTTAAACCCGATGCCACCGACCAGCAAATACTGGACGCTATGGAAAAAGCGTCCTGCCTCCACCTGGTGACCCGCGCGGAGAAAGGGCTCGATACGGTGCTGGGTGAAGGCGGAAAACGTGTTTCGGGCGGCGAAAAACAAAGGCTGGCGATTGCCCGCGCCCTGTTGCGCGAACCGCGTCTGCTGATCTTCGACGAAGCCACTTCTGCCCTGGATTCCATTACGGAAGAAGACATTACCAGCACCATCCGTGAGATCTCTGCGGAGAAAAAACAGATCACCATTCTCATTGCCCACCGGCTTTCCACCATCATGCATGCCGATACCATTTTTGTGCTGGAAAAAGGCCGCATTGTGGAGCAGGGGCGCCATGGTGCGCTGCTGGACCAAAAGGGACTGTATTACGCCATGTGGCGGCAACAGGTGGGCGAAAGGCCCAATGCTTTACCGCTGGAAGAAGAAGCCGCTCTTACCTGACCAGCACGAGGCTTCCTTTACGCGTGATAAGCTCTCCCGGTTTACATTCCAGCTCGGCAAAATACACATAAGTGCCAGCGGGAACCGGCGTACCGCGCAGGTTTCCATCCCAGCACTGTTCCCGGTCGGACGGGAAGAAGTTTTTGCGTTCATATACCTTGGTGCCCCAGCGGTCGAATATGATAAGGCTGTTGATTTTAGCGACGCCCTGGATCACGAAGCGGTCGTTTTTGCCATCGCCATTCGGGCTGAATGCGTTTGGAATGGCAGCGCCTGTTGTGGAGCAGATGAGTTGTAGCTGAACCGTATCGGATGCTGTGCAGTTGTACTGGTTGAAAACAGTAACGGTATAGGTCATGTCGGTTTGCGGGCGCGCTATGGGCTGGGCGCAGTTGCTACAGTCCAGGAACTGCGCAGGGCTCCAGGTGTACCGCGTAACATCGGAAGAAGCGGTAAGCGGTATGCTGAAGCTGTTGCCTGCAACAATGCTTGCGCCGGGGCCTGCATCTACCGCCGGTAACGGGCGCACGGCAATTGTTATGGCGGCAGTATCGCTGAAGCAGCCCTTATGGTCGGATCCCACTACCTGGTAGGTATTGGTTTGCCGGGGCGTCGCTACCGGGTTGGCGATCGCATTGTTGTTAAGCCCGTCCGTTCCGCCGATCCAGCGAATGGTAGCGGTGCCGCCCGCCTGCAACTGGGCGGATTCACCCAGGCATATTTCCGTGCGCGAGGCGGTAAGCGACACTTCTTCTTTTTGCACCACCTTAATGTCTTTGTAAGCCGTTGTGGCGCAGCCGATCTCATCCTTTGCCGTTACTGTATAACGGATATCATTAACCGCAATAGTGGTAGGATTGGGAATATCGCTGCGACTCAGCCCTGCAGCCGGCATCCATTCGTAACTCAATCCTCCGGAGGCTACCAGTTGCACCAGGGCGCCACGGCATACTTCGGGATCATCGGGGCCAATGGTAAGTTCGGGGCCCTTCCTTACAGCAATGCCATTGAGCTGCACCGCCTGCGTACAACCATTGGTATCGGTGACCAGCAATACCGGGTTATAGGTTCCGGGGCGGGAATAGCTATGCGTGGTCTTCAGGTCTGTTCCACCGGCTACCTGCCCGTCCCCAAAATCCCAGGTGAAGAGGGAAATGCCTTTGGTGGGTGACTGCAGGGTGACCGGATCGCCGGCGCAGTAAGCCATCTTATCAGAACTGAATACCGGCTGCGGCAGGCTTACGCTGACAGAATCCTCCACCATTCCTTCCAGGCCATTGTGGCCATATACCAACAATTTTACCCGGTATTTGCCTGGCTTTTCGTAGGTATGCGAAGGAGCCGGAACATTTTCTAGCGTATAGCCATCGCCAAAATCCCATACATAACGGGTATAGTTAACCGATTGGTTGTAGAACTGCACAACCACCGGCGGGCAGGAGGACTGTACGTAACTCATCGATTTTGCAAAGGCAAAACGGAAATCACGCACGGTGAAACTGTGCGATACCACCGAACGGCAGCCGGTACTGGGGTCGGTTGCCTGAAGTGTGACCGTATAGTTGCCCGCCACGGTGTAAGTTTTAGAAGGATATGCTTCCGTGCTTTGTGTGCCATCACCGAAATCCCATTTGTATTCCACGGAATTGGCCCCGTAGGTATTGGTGGCATTACTGAACGAAATGGTGCTGTTCAACTGGTATTCCGGACCCACATAAAATTCAGCCTTGGGTCCATAAACGGAAATGCTTTGTGCGGCGGTGGAAGCAAAATTTCCACAACCACTCTGGTCCCGGATGCGAAGCGCTACATAATAGTTACCCGGGTTCTCGTAGGTATGGCTTACCGGTGTGTTGGTGGCAGATTCCTTTTGGGTGCCGTCGCCGAAATCCCAAAGCCAGGAAACAATCTCCGTGCCGTCTTTCACCGAAGCATCCGTGAGGGTTATGGCATTTTTAAAACAGGCGCCATCGCCGGTCACTTTGAAATCAGCAGCGGCGCCCACGATGGTATAGTTGAGATAAGTGCTGGTGTCGTAGCATCCCAGCGAGTTTACCGTAATGGCCCTGATGGCCTTGTGCAGAGGGTCTACATTGAACAGCTCATCCCGGCCCTCACTCGAATACATGATCGAACCGTTAAAAAAACCAAGATACCTGCTTCCGTCCTCGTATTCATAATGATCTACAAAAATATAACTGTTGAAGTGAGCCACCTGCCCCATCCCCAGAAGCTGAATGGACAAAGGGTCGTCCTTACATATCCTTTCTTTGGAAGAAAGCAGGCGCATGTTCGTGGGCTTCACCATCACGTTGAAGTTCAACGAGTATGTTTGAATGGTACAATCTCCTTCGCGCACTTTCAGGGAGACACCATAAGTTCCCGATTCCTTATAGTGATGCGCAACAGTAGGCTCATTAGTGGTAAAGACCTGTTTTGTACCGTCTCCAAAATCCCATTCCCAATAGGTGGCGTTGCCCAATGTTTCCTGCGTAAAAACCACTTCTCCCCGGTCCCCCTCGCAGGTATTTACGGCGCTAATGATCCTGGGGAAGGGCCCTTTCGCATAAAACGCCTTTTCTTTGGTTAATTCTGCGGAACACCAGGGATTTTGCAGAACCAACTTTACTGTGTAGTCCCCCGGCCTGGAGACTTTAGTCCAGAAATCAGATTCCGGTGAATAGAAGCTTGTTAACTCATCATTTAAATACCAAAAAGAATGATATTGTCCGTATGCATCTGTTTCAGCCTTGCTTTTGTTTTGTATCAGGAAAAAATTAGCGCCACACACAGTGTCCTGCAACACATCAAAATCCGGGGTCATCCTGCCAGTTACTGTGATCAAATCTGCGGCCTGCAGGGTGTTCTTGCAGCCTTCCTCCGTTTCATAGATTAACTTAATGGGGTAATTCCCCGGCTTGGTATATTTCCCAATAGGATTTGCTTCGGAGGAGGTGGCGCCATTACCCAGGTCCCAGTTGTATTTTTTGATAGTAAGTTCAGAAAATACTTCAAATTGGGCTGCTACCGAATCGCAGTTAATAAACGTACCCGGAACATCGGTATGATTGACGATCCGGACCTGGTCCGATTTTACATATATGCTTTGTATTGTCTCAGCACTGCAACCTTCTTTATTAGTGGATCTCAGCCAAACAATGTGATCGTCACGAAAAAAATCCCGCTTTACTTTATTTCCGGTTTCCATGACCATCGGCGGGTTATAAGCCCAATCGAAGGACCACTCCGATTTCACGCTGCCGGGTGTGTTATCTGTAAACTCTACCGTATAAGGATACCCGCAAAAGTTCAACTGCTTGCTGGAGAACTCCGCGATCTCGGGTCGGGGCAGGATGGGCTTTTCCTGTACGAGCGTATCGTAACAGGCGCCGAAACCCGCAATGAGCCTCACTTTCAGATTGCCGGTTTCCGGCGTTTGGAAATAGGGCTCTGTATTGTACCAATCACCCGCATCTCCGATGGTCCAGTGTAAATCACTGGTTGCCGGTACGCTGGTGGACTGTAACTGCATCATGGTCCAGGCGCAGACCTTTTCCGGCATATCAAATTTTGCCTGGAAACTGGCTACATTCAGGTAGTCCTGTTTGGTTTGCGTAATAACACACCCTTCCGAACTCTTCACCTGCAGGGCCACGGTGTAAATGCCCTTCTTATTGAAAACATGCGAAGGCTCTTTAACGGCAGACGTAGTGCCGTCGCCAAAATCCCAGGAATAGCTGAGCGTACCAGGACCGGTGGTGGTATTCCTGAACTGCACGGCATCGGTAGTGCGGCATAATATTTCTTCTGTAGCGTTAAAGGCCACATTGAGAGCCGGCAGCACTTTTACCAGTCCATCTCTGCGAAGGGTCTGGTAACAACCGTACTGGTTGGTCACGGTAACCGCCACCGAAGGTTCTATCGGAAACGAATAGGCATGACCGTTGGTCGCGCCGTAACCTCTTTCCGTAAGGCCATCGCCAAAATCCCAGTGGAAAGCGGAAAAGGCCGCCTGCCCCGGTTTGGGCTTTACGGTAAATTGTACGGATGAAGGAATACATACCTTGTCCATATCTGCCACCAGGTCAAATTCCGGAACAGGATGGACCGTAATGGTCTGGCTGCTGGTTGAAACCTTGCCCCCATCGCGCAGGGTGAGTTTTACCGTGTATGCTTTTACTTCTGTGTAAATGGCCTGCGGGTCACTGAGATAGGAGATATTGCCGTTCCCGAAGTCCCACTCATAGGTGGTGCCGCCACTGGTACCGAAGGACTGGTTGGAAAACTGAACCTTAAAAGGACTGCAGCCTTCCGTAGCTGAAACTGAAAATGCTGCTGTCAGTTGTGCATGCACCCCATAGCAGCAAAGCAGGGTAAGAATCAGAGCAGTTATTTTCAGTTTCATGGTTAAGGTTCGGGAAACGCGGCAAAATACTACGCAGCTTTCGTTCCAGCAAGTTTCCGCTCAATAATTCCCCAGTCTTTCCACCATTTCAGCCAGCCTGTTTGCAGGAAGGTATTGCGTTTCAAGGGACTTATTAAAAGGAATGGGGGTGTCGAGTGCCGCGCATCGTAGCACCGGTGCATCGAGCCATTCAAAACAGTGCTCGCCGATCCAGGCGGCGATCTCTGCACCGATACCCCCGGTAAGATTGTCTTCGTGCAGCACTACCACCTTACCCGTACGCATAACCGAATTTCTTATGGCTTCGTGATCGATGGGCTGCAGGCTGCGCAGGTCCACGATATCCAGGCTGAGGCCGAAGTGCTGCGTAGCATATTCCAGCGCCCAGTGCACACCGGCGCCATAGGTGATGATGCTGATATCCTGCCCCTCCTGCACCTGCCTGGCTTTGCCGATGGGAATGGTGTATGGCTCTTCCGGCACCCTGCCGCTGATGCTGCGGTAAAGGGCCTTGTGCTCGAAATACAATACGGGATTGGGATCGCGGAAAGCCGCCAGCAGCAAGCCTTTTGCGTCTTCGGGACTGGACGGGTATACGATTTTCAATCCCGGCACATGGGCAAACCAGGCCTCGTTGCTTTGGCTGTGAAAGGGTCCCGCACCTACGCCGGCGCCGGTGGGAAGCCTTACCACCACGTTCGGCGCATGGCCCCAGCGGTAATGTATTTTGGCCAGGTTGTTTACAATCTGGTTAAAGCCCACGCTTACAAAGTCGGCGAACTGCATTTCCACCATCGAGGGATAGCCTTCCAGCGACAGTCCCAGCGCCGCCCCCAGGATGGCGCTTTCGCAGATGGGCGTATTGCGTACCCTGTCTTTGCCAAACTGTTCCAGGAAGCCTTCGGTAATTTTGAACGCACCGCCATAAGTGGCAATGTCCTGCCCCATCAGCACCAGCCGGCTTTCTTCCTCCATGGCCTGCCGCAGGCCTTCCTTCACGGCGTCGATGAAACGGATCTCGCGCTCCGTGGCGGGGATATTTTCCTCCTGCGCTGGTACCGGCGCATATACGTCCTCCAGTTCCGCTTCGGGACTGAAAGCAACGGGTATGTCTTCGTTCACCAGCTTCAGCGCCTGGTCAATACTGTTCTTGATGCGCTGGCTTTCCTGCTCCAGCGTCGCGGCATCAAGAATGCCCTGCTGCAGCAGCCAGCTTTCAAACTGGCGCACGGGATCCTTCCTGCCCCACTCTTCAAATTTTTCCGGCGGCACATATTTGGTGCCGCTGGCTTCTTCGTGACCGCGCATGCGAAAGGTCATGCACTCTATGAGGTAGGGTTTTTTCTCGCGCAAACAATATTCACGCACCCCTTTGACCGTATCGTACACGGTCAGCAGGTTGTTGCCGTCGATGCGTACGCCTTCCATGCCGTAGCCCCGCGCGCGGTCCACAATGGATTCGCAGCGATATTGTTCCGACACGGGTGTACTGAGTCCGTAACCATTATTCTCCACCAGGAAAATAACCGGCAGGTCCCATACGGCCGCCACATTCAGGGCTTCGTGAAAATCGCCTTCGCTGGTACCGCCTTCTCCCGTGAAAGCCAGGCTCACCCTGTTTTCGCCCGAAAGCCGGTGCGCCAGCGCCAGCCCGTCGGCAATGGCAAGCTGCGGTCCCAGGTGGGAGATCATACCGCAGATATGGTGCTCTTTGGATCCGAAATGAAAACTTCTTTCGCGGCCCTTGCTGTATCCGCCGGGATGGCCCTGCCATTGCAGGAAAAGTTTGTCGAAGGGCATGCCGCGGGTGGTGAAAACACCCAGGTTTCGGTGCAGCGGAAGGATCCAGTCCTTTTCTTCCATGGCCAGGGTGGCGCCCACTGCAATGGCTTCCTGCCCAATGCCGCTGAACCATTTGCTGATCCTTCCCTGGCGCAGCAATACCAGCATCTTCTCCTCGATCAGCCGCGGCAGGAGCAGTTGCCGGTAAAAAGCCCGGAGGGTATCATCGTCCAGTGATTTGCGGTCGAAGAACATGGAATCACTTCTTGTCTGATGCGCTTAACAGGGAGCTGGTCACGGACAACAGGATGCTGAAAAGAAGCGCCCACCAGAAACCGTCTACCTTAAAGCCATCCACCAGTTTAGCGGCGATAAGAATGATGGCTGCATTGATGACCAGCAGGAACAGTCCCAGCGTGATAATGGTGATGGGAAGGCTGAGCAGCACCAAAAAGGGTTTGAGCAGGGCGTTCAGCAAAGCCAGCACCAGGGCCAGGATGAGAGCAGTTACAAAACTGTCGATATGGATGCCGGGCAGCAGGTAAGACAACCCGAAGGCCACCAGGGCGGAAATGAGCAATCGAACCAGGAAGTTCATGGCACTATTTTCAATGAATATACATTAAAAAAAGATGCTGCCTTTCAGCCTGGCGAAAAAGGGCGTGCCCGGCGTGTAGCAGATCTCCGAAACCGGGGCCGGCTCATTTTTCAGGCGCGTTTCCGTATCGAACTGTGCCTCGCGCCAGTTGGTATTGAAAAGGTTTTCGATCTGGCAACCGATCTCCCAGTTACGGCGCGTATAGGTCAGCAGCAGGTCGTTCACAAAATAACCTTTTGCGATCACGGTATTGTCTTCGTTGGCAGGGCGGTCTTTCATGTAGCGGTAGCGCCAGTTCAGGGAAAGGTTTTTGTAAGGTTTCAGGGAGAGGCCGCCGGTGCTGGTAAGAACGGGCGCCAGCGGAATGCGGTTGGCTTCTTTGGGCTCATCGAGCGATCGCGCATGTGCATAACTGATATCCGCATCCAGGTACAACCACGACAGAGGCTGGTAGCGAATGCCCAGGTCGGCGCCGAGGCGGCTGGTGCGGCCGCTGGGCTCCACCACGGCTTCATCGCCCACGTATACAAATTCCTGCTGCATGCGCAGGAACCAAACGGCCGGCTGGATCAGCAATCGCGGTATGGGTTTGTAAATAATACCCAGGTCGGCGCCATAGGTAGCTGGAAGAACGTCCACACCCCGCTGCGCCACCACCACGCGGGTATCGTTGGAATGAAAGCCCATGCCTGTTTTCAGGTAGGCCTGCAGGCGGCTGCCGGCGGTATGAACAATATTCAGCTTGGGACTGAACGCCGTTTTTTCCTGACTCAGGGTTTGATAACCGGGCGTCAACTGGTCGTCGTACTGGAAAATGAAATGGTCCGCGCGAATACCCGGACTGATCCGCCATTTTCCACGTTGCCACTCGAGCCCTACGTAAGCGTTGAGGTTGGTTTCGTCGATATTGCCCTGCGCCAGCATGTCGAAAAGGCTGTCGCGCTGCGCCGTATGCTGCAGGAAAATATCCCTTACGGCATCGTAACGCATGCCCAGGCCGGCAACGAGGGTGAGGTCAGAAGATTCACCAAACACCTGTTTGGTATAACGGTGATCCATACCGTAAATCTTTCTTTTTTCAGACTGGTGGATCTGGTCGCCGTGTTCGGGATCGTGCAGGTAGAAGGTAAAATTCGACCACAGGTCAAATTTGTAATCGGAAAAATAAAAGCTGCTGGTCCAGTTTTCATTATCGGCTATACGGTACCGGTATTTCAGGGCGATATTGGTACGGGATGTATTGCCACCTTCCGTAGGATCGATGGAACCCCAGCGGCTGATCAGCCCTTCCGTCACGGCCCTTTCGGGGATCTGGCCGGAAGCATCCCACTTCGACTGGAAAGTGGAGGCCTGGATGCTGAGGTTGCTGCGCGGGTTCAATTGCGCCGTATATTTTGCAAAAAGATTGAGGCGGTTGAAATTCTGCGGCGCGTCGAAGGGGCCATTGGTGAGATAATATTCCCCCGCGATATAGGCCGACTGGTTCTTATTTTCCTCCTGGTCGTCGAGCAGTTTCAATAAGGCCACGGTACGGAAGGTGCCGAACTGTCCACCCTCTACTTTCACCTGGTTGCGTTCCAGGCGGTCGAGACTGCTGAGGTTTACATAACCCGCTGTGGCAAAATCGCCCTGGTCCACGTAATAGGAACCCTTTCCAAAGTCGATGTCCTTCACCGTTTCGGGAATGAGAAAATGCAGGTCGGCATAGCCCTGACCGTGGGCGTGGCTCACCATATTCACCGGCATACCGTCGGTGGTGATGCGCACATCCGTGCCGTGGTCCACATCAAAACCCCGCAGGAAGATCTGCTCGGCCTTGCCGCCGCCGGCGTGCTGTCCAATGAAAAGTCCGGGTACCTTGCGAAGCAGGTCCTGCGCCGAATTAACCGGGTGGGTACGCAGGTCGATCTGCATGATCTGGCGGATGGCGCGGCGGGCATCGCTTACCTGTACCTGGCTGAGCTGTACGGGCGCAGGCAGCAGCCGGCTGGTCCATTCCTGGCCCGCATCCGTTACAACCAGCTCCATGGTTTCAAAACCAATATGGCTCACCAGCAGGGTATCGGGAAAACCATTCACGGCAATGGTATAACGGCCATCTGCAGCCGAATGACTGTGGAGGCCGCTGCTCTTTAGCTGGATGGTAGCTTCTTCCAGGGGTTCGCTGGTTTCGCGCGACAATACTTTTCCCCTGATCACCTGCTGGGCAGATGCGGGGTTCAGCAATACGGCTCCCAATAACAGGAATGCAGCGAACAGCATTCCTTTACACAGGTTCATTTTCTTCATGGCCGCAAAGCTAATCAGAAAGCCTTATCGTTTGGCGGCAAAAAGGGACCGCCCCAAAAGGCCCGCCAATACCGCTCCCAATATCGGCGCGATCCAGAAAAGCCACAATTGTCCCAGCGCCCAGGATCCGGCAAACAGGGCCTGGCTGGTGCTGCGGGCCGGATTCACGGAGGTGTTTGTAACCGGGATGCTGATGAGGTGTATCAGGGTGAGGGCCAGGCCAATGGCAAGTCCGCCGAACCCTGCTGCCGCCTGCTGGCTGGTGGCGCCTATAATTACCAGCAGGAAAAAGAAGGTAAGTGCCAGCTCCGTCACAAAAGCCGCGCCCAAACTGTATTTGCCGGGAGAATGTTCGCCAAAGCCGTTGGCGGCAAATCCACCATCGAGACTGAACCCTTCCTTGCCGGTAGCGATCAGGTAAAGGATCACTGCACCCAGGATGGCCCCCAGGAGCTGGGCAATAATATAACCCGGAAGGGAAGAGGCCGGAAAACGACCGGCAGCCGTAAGACCAATAGAAACGGCAGGATTAAAATGACCGCCGGAAACGGGTCCCACAGCATAGGCCATGGTCAGCACCGTGAGGCCAAAAGCCAGGGCAACACCGGCAAAGCCGATGCCCAGTTCAGGATAGGCTGCCGCCAATACGGCTGAGCCGCATCCACCCAGGACCAGCCAGCAGGTGCCGAAAAACTCGGCGAGTAGTTTTTGTGTCGTCGTGTACATATGCGTGTTATTTGTTCTCGGGAAGGGGACCAACCTCTCCGCTGAAGGAAATGCTGGAGCGGCTGTTACTGATCACGGAAAGGGAGGCGGTGCCACCGGGATAAATGGTGAAAAGCATTTCCCGCACATCCACACCCACGGGTCTGATCACTACTTCCTTTCTGCCCTTTTTCCCATCTGTGCTGGTGATCTCGTAAGGCGCTTCAAACCGCAGGGGGCTATCTGAACTTCCAGGGGTAGCCGTATAGGCCCTGCCTGCATAAGGAAGGTCCACGTTCACTTTTTCTTTGGTCAGGCGAACAAAATACGTTGTATTGAGATAGCGGCTGCGACCGCCCTGGGGCTGCATTTCACGCGCCGTGAACTGGTACTGCTGGTCAACTACAAGGGGGATCACATTTTTAGCCTGGCTGTCCTGACCGGCGCTTTCCTTGGTACCACCACAGGCAGAGAGCAGCACAAAGGCTGTCATAAACAACAACAATTTACGCATATGTATACGGGTGTTTAGATGATCTTAGTGAAAACCAAAAATGCCCAACTTCACTCCCAGAAACTGGGTTGACACCATATCACTTGCCGCCGGCAACTGGTGGAATGTTCCACTCAGCAGAAAACCCCTCTGTCCATCCTTGCTGAAGCGAAGGCCCAGTTCTGCATTGAGCAATAACTGGATGCCATCGCTTTTGAAAGCATACAGCCCGATATCGGTGCGCTGGTTCTGGTAAGCGCCTCCAATGCCCGCCCGCACATAGGGAACCAGCTTCGCATGCCTTTCCTGCAAATCGTATTGCGCTACCAGGTTGAGACCATAAATATTGGTATAATTTGTCACATATCCCGTATAAGTGCCCTGATCTTTCAGGTCCACCGTCTTCCGGCCCTGTTTATCGGGAAAATAGAACCAGCAGAGGTTGATGCCGAGGGAAAGCCTTTCGGCCTTGGGCATATAATGGCGGCCGGTGAGATTAAACCCCACCCAGCTCGTTTTTCCTACAAAATCCTTAAAGTCGCCCATTGGAAAAGAAGCCTGGTACCCAAATTCACCAGCCTTTGTCAATTTTTGCGCATGTGCATGAGCGATAGCACCCAGTACGGCCACCAGCAATATCATTGTCTTTTTCATGGCGATCATTTTAAATAGGGTGATTGAATGAACATCTGGTCGATGTTTTTGGAAATGCGCCCGTTGATATTGGCGTCGGATCCTTCGAGCAGGCCGTTCAGAATTCCTACCCATACCACGGGAAGCGTGTCGGACCTGGCTTCGTCGGGTTCCGTGATGGAAACGAAGACGGTCCCCGTACTGTAGGAGGTACAGACAATGTCGCCGGGATAACCCCAGCCCCAGCCGGGTCCCCAGGATGGCGGATAATAACCCCATCCGGGATACCAGCCCCAGTCGCAGTACCAGCAATAGGCGGCGCAGCTTCCGTAGGCTTGTTCACTGGCAGTGGCCATGATCACAACATCGGCCTTATCAGGACCCTCCGGCGAAAGCCGGGTCCAGCCAAGCGCATCCAGGTTGGATTTGAGCGACTGAAGGATCTGCGCGTCAAAACGGTGATCGGGCGTTTCCCCTTCCGGCACGATATGCACTACAGAGTCGGGAAGAAAATAAGTGTTCACCTGGGAAAAATCGTAGTTCTTGTCGTTGTTCGTGTATACGACATCGTAATCGGAAACGTATTCCGGTGAAGAAGGTGTGCAGGAGAAAAGGGCAAGTGCCAGGCAAAACAATAGCCCCCTTCCTTGAGTCCATTGAAGCGGTTTCATGTCTAAGCATTTTATTTCTGATGGCTACTTCAGAAACCAGGCCCTAATCGTGCGGTTGCCGGGGAAGTCTTACTGCTGCGGGGCTGCTGTCGCGCTGCCGCAACAACATCGAAGCCGTATTCAACCCTTCTTTACCGCAGGTTTGCAAACTGTCTTGGGTTTTGAGGATTTCCATAGAGCCTTCTCTTGAATAAGAAGAAGACGGTGCTGTTTTCAGGGGGTGGAATGCCAGAAACGCTCCGGCGCCTATGCCCAGGAGAACCAGTGAGGTCCATTTTACTATGGGAGATCGCAGGAACATGTTCTGTAAAGAGACTACCAAGTTAGCCAAAAAATCATTGCCCTGCGTCTTTCACACAACGGAATCCCACATGGCTCATGCCGCTTTCGGGACTGCTCGATTGCCGGGCGCTGGGACGGTAGCGCCAGCAATAACTATCGTGGCACAGAAAGGAACCACCCTTTTGTACCCGCAGCGGCGTATATGGCTGATCGGGGTCGTTGCTTTTGGATGGTCCCTGTGGATTATCCTGGACACTGCCTGCAGGAAGATTCCGGTAAAGGGTTTTGTCGTACCAGTCCTCGCACCATTCCCAAACATTACCGGCCATATCGTACAATCCATATCCATTGGGAGAGTAAGACTTAACAGGGGCCGTTCTTTCAAAGCCGTCTTTTTTCGAATTGACAGCAGGAAATTTTCCCTGCCAGGTATTGGCGTAGACCTTTTCTTCGGTTGGCGCATCATCACCCCACACAAAGTTTTTTCCCGCAAGTCCGCCACGGGCGGCAAATTCCCATTCCGCTTCCGTAGGCAGACGCTTGCCCGCCCATTTCGCATAGGCCTGGGCGTCGTTCCAGCTCACCTGCACCACCGGGTGGTTTTCTCTTCCTTCAATACCCGAACCCGGACCTTCGGGATGCCGCCAATCAGCGCCGGGTTTCCACGACCACCAATTGCGCATATCGTTGAGCGGTACCTCGTGGTCGGGCATCTCGAACACCAGGGCGCCGGGCACCAGCAAAGAGGGATCGGGCGGCGGTGTACCGGGAGGCACCTGGCTCATGATCTCTTCGAGCGTGGGCGCTTTCTCCGCATCTGTTACATAATTGGTGGCGGCTATAAAAGCAGCAAATTCTGCGTTGGTCACTTCGTGTTCATCCATCCAGAAACCATGCACTTTCGCATTGTGCGCGGGGCGTTCCTCCGCCCAGGCCATGGGATCATCGGAACCCATCATAAAAACGCCGCCGGGGATCCAGCGCATGCCCTTGGGACCGTCGCCGGGTGAATGCGCGGCGGCGGCGGGAGCGGGAGTAACCGAACCCTTCCGCTTCAGCAAAAAATAGGTAAGGGCAGTAATAGCCAACAGTATGCAAACTGGAAGGAGGATCTTTTTCATAAGAAACAAAGATATATTTTCGTCATATCAAATACCTGCTATTATGAAAGTTAACCTATTATTCGCCACCGGTTTCCTGCTCTTTTTAATCGCCTGCAGCCCTTCCACAAGGATTGAAAAAAGCTGGCGCGATCCCAATACCACCATCACGGAAGGCAGCTACCAGAAAGTACTGGTTGCAGCTCTTCTTCGCAATGAAAGCACGCGCCGCATTGTGGAAGACCAGATGGTGCAGCGGCTGAATGGAAAAGGCGTTGCTTCCTACCAGTATTACATGGAAAAAGAAGTAACAGAATCCAAGATCGCCGACCTTGAAAAGAAACTGGCGGCGGATGGTTTCGACGGCGCCCTCGTGATGCGTTTGATTGAAGTGGAAAAAGAAACCAACTATGTGCCCGGCACCAGCATGTATCCGACCTATTACGGCGGTTTCGGCGGTTATTATTACAATAGCTGGAACGCTTATGCCAATCCTGGCTATTATACCACCGACAAGATCTTCAACGTGGAGACCAATATCTATTCGCTGAAACAGAACAAGCTGATCTGGACCGGGGTTACCTCTACCGTTAATCCTACCAAGACGGAAAAAATGTACAACGAAATTGCCGACGTAGTGGTTGCCAAAATGAAAAGCGAAGGGTTTCTCCGCTGACCGGCACGGCGCTCAGACCACCACCAGCTCGTAAAAATCTTCCGGGCACAGCCATTTTTCCGCCAGGCTTTTCAGCGCAGCGGGTTGAATGGTTTTAATGGTGCGGATGCTCTCGTAAAAATGGTCTTCGCCAAGCTGGTGGAGAATGATGTTCTTCCAGCGGCCGATGATGTGGAAGGGCCCGTCGAGGTCGCCCAGGATGGTGCCCATCAGGTAATTGCGCACCAGCAGCAATTCCTCTTCGCCCACCGGCGCGGAGCGGAGCCTGTCCATTTCATGGTACACTTCCTTAATAGCCGCTTCCGCCACATCGCGGCCCGCTTCGGTGCTGATCATCCAGGCCGAGCTTTGCACGTGGTTTTGCAGGTAGCTGTAGATGCCATAGGTGTAACCTTTGTCCTCGCGGATATTGGTCATAAGGCGTGAACCGAAAAAACCGCCGAATACATTGTTCAATACCTGCACGCCCAGGAAATCGGGATGGTGCCGGTTGGGGAAAGGACGGGCCATGCGGATGGCCGCCTGTATGCCGTTGGGATCGTTACTGATGCGATATTTTTTTTCCACCGCCGGAACCACGGGGTGCTCCTTTTTCTCCGTTTCATTTCCGTGAAGGGGAAGGTCGCCAAAAGCGGTTTCGAGTTGTTCAAAAATATCGTGCGGCAGTTTGCCACCAACAAAAAGCATGCATCGGCCCTTTTTGTAGTAGCGTTCATAAAATGATACCAGGTCGGCGCGGGTCAGCGCTTCCAGGTCTTCCACGCGGCTGTAACGCCCATAGGGATGTTCAAACCCGTAGAGCTCTTCGTCGATCAGCCGGTTGGCGACGAACTCGCATTTTTTAAGATTGACCATCAGCCGCTGCAGGCTGTTCTGCCGGTGCAGCAACATTTCCTCTTCGGGGAAACTGGCGTCGGTCAGGAGCTCGCGTACCATGGGCAGCAGGGCCGGCAGGTGACGCGTGAGGCTGTGCAGGTTCAGCACAGCAGTTTCGTTATAACAGGAACGGCTAAACGAAGCACCGTAATAGTCGAAATGTTCGTTGATTGCAAAGGCCGATCTGCTGCCCGTGCCGTTCTTCAGCAGGAAATTGGTAACGGGCGCCACCAGGTTTTTTTCTTCGTAGGTATTGCCCGCCCAGAACACCCATTCGATCTGGATCACTTCTTCTGTGCCGGCATTCACGGCGTACACTTCCACCCCGTTGCGGAGCACATATTTGTCGTATGGCTTGAGGCGCAGGTCAAACTCAACCGCATTCTTATAAGGAGGTGCAATTTTCCTATTGATCATCGTCGTCGTCTTCTTCTTCGTTTAAATCCATTTCCACCGCGACGCCATCCTTCACGGCAGCGCGGTAATAAAGAGTATGGCTGTTGTTGTCGCGGAAGATCCTGCGGCTTTCAGCCTGAATCTCTTCTGCGGTAATCACCTGGTATCGCTCCAGCTCGGTGTTCATGAGCTGCGCATCGCCCAGCAACTCGTAATAGGCCAGGCTGGCGGCGCGGTTCATGATGCTCATGTCTTCAAAAGCAAGGGTGCTTTCGGTTCTGTTCTTCACTTTCTCCAGCTCCGTAGCGCTCACTCCTTTTGATTGAAGCTTTTCCAGTTCCGCGTCCACGGCGGCTTCTGCGGCTTCCAGGCTAACCCCTTTCACCAGTTTTCCGTCGATGCAGATCAGGCCGGCATCGGTAGACCCAAAATGATAACAGTCGATATTGGTGAACAACTGCTGCTCTTTTACGAGCGACTGGTAGAGGCGACTCGAAGCGCCGCTTCCGAGGATATCGGAAAGAAGATCCACCGCATAATAACGGGGATCCATACGCGAAGGCATATGCCATGTTTTCAGGAAGGCATCCACGGGAACTTCCGCCACCACTTCCAGCCGTCGCGGCGCCGTTTGTTCCGGCTCCGCCTCCATGCGGCGTTCGTTGCGGCGCCCGGAAGGAATATCGCCGAACCATTTTTCCGCCAGCTCATACACCTGTTCCGTTACCACGTTTCCCGCCACCACCAGGATGGCGTTCACCGGCGTATAGTGTTTGGCGAAAAAGTCCTTCACATCCTGCAGGCTGGCTTCTTCAATATGCTTCAGCTCGCGCCCGATGGTCATCCAGCGATAGGGATGTTTTTCGTAGGCCATTTCCCGCATCTTAAACCAAATGTCGCCATAGGGTTTGTTGAGATAGTGTTCCTTGAATTCTTCGCTGACCACCTTGCGCTGCACATCCAGGCTTTTTTTGCTGAAAGCCAGGCTGAGCATCCGGTCGCTTTCGAGCCAGAAGGCGGTTTCTATGTTGGCGGAAGGCAGTTGACAATAATAATTGGTAAGGTCGTTGGTGGTATAGGCGTTGTTTTCGCCGCCGGCTTTTTGCAGCTCGTCGTCGTACTCCGGAATATTGACGCTGCCTCCGAACATGAGGTGCTCAAAAAGATGGGCGAAACCCGTGCGGGCGGGATCTTCGTCGCGCGCCCCTACGTCGTAGAGTACATTCATCACCGCCATGGGTGTGGAAGGATCTTCATGCACCAGCACCCGCAGCCCGTTGGATAAAACAAATCTTGCAAATTGGATCATATAAGGGCGCCGTTTACAACAGCGCGACTGCAAAAGTAACAGTTGTTACTTAAGAATGTTTCCCACTTTCATGTAAAGCTCAACGAGGCGCCCGTCTTCGCGGCGTACCACCAGGAATTTAAGTTTCTCGCCCGGTTGCTGCAGCAGGTTGCGGTAGGCCTGGATGTTGCGCGACATATTATTATTTATCGCTATGATTATATCTCCTTCCAGGAAGCCTGCTTTTTCAGCCGGCGATCCTTTCATTACATCCGTTACCGTCACCTGCCCGTTGATGAAATAGAAACCCAGGCCGGTATAGGCATAATCGAACTGGTCGCGGAAATGCTTGTTGGGCATTAGGTAGATGTCGCGCCGTTCGTAATTCAGGATCACATTGAAGCGGCGCAGCAGATCGTTGCCGATCAGTCCGCCGAGATAGGGATAATTGGTCACATTGTATTCGTCGGGGAAAATATAGGTGGGTACTCTTCTGAATTTATAGGGCCCTATCCGCAGTTCCTTCACCGTGGTGAGCCGCATAAAAGTTTTTCCACCCAGTCCTTCCGCCTGCGTGGAATATATTTTTTTCTTGCGGCTGAAAATGAGGCTGTCTTCCACAAAATCGTCGGTGAGCAGGAGGGAGAGGCCGGCGCCGGTGTCGAAAAAATAGCGGGTGGTTGCCGTTTCTTCATCCCTTACCCGGGCCGTGGTGATGGGGATGGTGGCCAGGGTGGGCCGCAGCAGGAAACCACCCTTGGGATATTTCATGTATCCTTTGGTATACACATGGATCATGGAGGTATCGTAATCCAGCTTAACAATGTAGCGCGACAAAAAACTGTAGCCGATGATACCGTCGATGGTTTCTCCATACACGCTGGTCAGGATCTCGTAATCGTTGATGTGAAAATTCAGGCTGTCGACGCGGAGCCCGGGCAGGTACAGCGTATGGTTGTTGGCGAAACGCACTTTTCGCAGGCCGGCAATACCGCGGATGGTCTTGTCACTGAGCTCGTTCGGAATTTTCAGTTTTTCCACGGTGGCGGAGTCGAGGGAGATCCCGCCGCTCCCGGTATCCAGTATGAAATTGAGCGAATCGGGATAGTTGTCGAGCCTGGCCCTGATCATCACCACGCCGCCGCTGTAAATACGAAAATGAAAACTGGTAAGCAACTGCGCGGGCGGCTGAGAAAAATACTCCTGTGCCCCGGCAGGCAGGATCGATATAATAAAAAGTAGTAATACAGTGGCCGGTTTAATCGTATTTCTCACAGCAATTGGTTTGCAGCATGAACTCTTTGGTCACTGAATTTACTATCAATTACGCAGTGATGCAATTCCTTTTACTGGTTGTATTAATTTTGGGGCCACAAGATCAGAACATGTCCATGCAGCTTACCGAACTTTACGACAGGGCCCTCCGGTTTGAATTTCTTTCCGTGGAAGAGGGTGAATTCCTATTCAGCCACGCCCCGCTGACAGAGCTGATGGAGCTGGCCGATACCCTCCGCAAAAAACAGGTGCCGCATGGAAAAGTGACCTGGATCATCGATCGCAACCTCAACACCACCAATGTTTGTATTGCCAATTGTAAGTTCTGCAATTTCTACCGCATACCCGGTCACCCCGAAGCGTATATCACCGACCTGGATACCTACCAGCGGAAAATTGAAGAGACTTTCCGTTATGGCGGCGAACAGTTGCTGCTGCAGGGCGGCCATCACCCGGAACTGGGACTGGCTTATTATGTAGACCTGTTCAGCGAACTGAAAAAAAGATTTTCGCGGCTGAAACTGCATGCGCTGGGCCCTCCCGAGGTAGCGCATATCTGCAAGCTGGAGAAAAAATCACACCATGAGGTGTTGAGCGCGCTGAAAGCAGCGGGACTTGATTCCCTGCCGGGGCCGGGCGCCGAGATCCTGATCGACCGGGTGAGGCGACTGATCAGCAAGGGCAAGTGTGGTTCGCAGGAATGGCTCGATATCATGCACGAAGCCCATAAACTCCACCTGACCACTTCGGCCACCATGATGTTCGGGCACGTGGAAACCATCCGGGAAAGAATGGAACACCTGGTGAAGCTACGGGAGGTGCAGTCGCTCAAACCCGCAACTGCAAAGGGTTTCATTGCTTTCATACCCTGGACCTTCCAAGATGTAGATACCCTGCTGGCGCGGATCCGCGGCGTACACAACATCACTACCGCTGATGAATACATCCGGATGATCGCCATCAGCCGCATCATGCTTCCCAATGTCAGGAATATACAGGCAAGCTGGCTGACGGTTGGAAAGGATGTGGCGCAGCTTTGCCTGCATGCCGGCGCCAACGATTTCGGCAGCATCATGATCGAGGAAAACGTAGTAAGCGCAGCGGGAGCGCCCCATCGCTTTACCTATCGTGGCATCCAGGAAGCCATACAGGCCGCGGGCTTTGAGCCGCAGCTCCGCAACCAGCAATACGAGTTCCGCGAGATCCCTGCCGATATCGAGGAACAGGTAATTACTTACTGAGCACCCGGGCAGGCATAACCGATAACCGCGGGCCGCACAACCCAGCACGGAATTTGTGCGTCTGATGAATATGTCAAAACAACCCTCTCTGCTGCTTTGCATCCTGCTCGATGCCGTGGGCTATTTCACGTATGCCTTACCGGTACTGGGTGAGTTTGGAGACCTGGTATGGGCGCCGGTTTCGGGTTTCCTGTTTTACAAGTTGTTTGGAGGATGGAAGGGCGCCCTGGGCGGTCTTTTCAGTTTCGCGGAAGAAATTCTGCCCTTTACCGACTTTATACCCAGTTTTACGCTTGGCTGGGTGGCCGCCAGGCTGGGCAAAAAAACAGCTTTCCCGGTAAAATATTGATTCCGATCAAGATCCAGGGCCATTTCCGGCACGCTTTTGGCGCCATTTATCCGTTCTGAGAATAAAATAATTGTCCTCGCGGTAAGGGAACCGTAGGGGTTTTTCCTCCCAAACGCAGCAGCAGTGAGCGTTAAGGATGGGTATTGAGCATAAAAAAGGGGTCAGAATAGAAATTCAACCCCGTTTTTAAAATCCAATATCCTATGAAAAACCACTACAATAATAAAGGTTTTCACTTATCTGTCCAAGTATTTTTTAAAATTGCGTATAAACACGCAGGGGATTCAATTCTTCATCAGCTTCTCCGTAAGGGAGCGCCCGGTATCGGTCTGGGTTAACGTGATGATATACAGTCCTTTTTCAAGATGGGAAACGTCGATGGTCTGCAGTCCAGGGCGTATTTTGTGGAGCAGCCTTGCTTTGCCGCTGCCGTCGCTGATCTGCAGGTCGAGGGCCTGTTCGGAGCGGATGATAAGCATATTATCGACCGGGTTGGGGTAAAACCGGCAGCGCCTCTCTCCTTCCAGCCCGGTGGTTACCACCCGCGACAGGCGCTCTTTTCCCGCGGCATCCACGTATTTGACGCGATAGTGGTTGATGCCGCGCAAGGGCAGTTCATCGGTAAAAACGCCCGTGGCGCTGAGGGAATCTTCGCGCACCACCGACACCACTTCAAACGGACCTTCTTTATAGGCGCTTCTTTCCAGCTTCACATAACCCTGGCCGTTGGGTTCCCGCAGACTCCATTGCAGCAACAGGCGGCCCTTACCGGCAGGTAACGGGTCTTCGAGGAAAATGGCAGAACTGTCGCCCAGCCTGCTGATGGGTATGCCGGGAAATAAAAGCGGCTGCGCGGCCAACCTGCTGCAGAGGCACAGGAAAGCCACGGACAATAAATGGGTTAGTAATCTCATAGCCTGGTCCGTAAGACTGTGGATAATTTGTTAACAATTATTGTGCCTAAGTTTTCTGAGGGTTCGGTAGACTCCTGCTTATTGCCTATTCAATACCTACTCGATGGGGACTCTGTTCGACACGGAATGTCGAGGCCCATTACGGCGTCATTGGGGGCGGATAGTGAATCTCTATTTGGGCTTTGCTGAGAAGTTATACTTGAAACGCCGGACCATTTTCTCTTATTGAAGCGGGATTGTTAATCCTCTTCTAAAAGCAGGCATTGTTTGTAAATTGCTGCATGCCTTTTTCCATTCACGCGCCTTATGCACCGGCGGGAGACCAGCCCGAAGCCATCCGCCAGCTCACCGAAGGGCTCCGCAACGGCGAACAGCACCAGACCCTGCTGGGCGTTACCGGGAGCGGAAAAACCTTCACCATCGCCAACGTCATCCAGGAGGTACAAAAGCCCACCCTGGTGCTCACCCACAACAAAACACTGGTGGCCCAGCTCTACGGCGAGTTCAAACAATTCTTCCCCGATAATGCCGTGGGCTATTTTGTTTCGTATTACGACTATTACCAGCCCGAAGCCTATATACCCGTTTCGGATACCTATATAGAAAAAGACCTCGCCATCAACGAGGAGCTGGACAAACTCCGCCTCCAGGCCACTTCCCAGTTGCTGAGCGGCCGCCGCGACATCATCGTGGTGGCTTCCGTAAGCTGCATCTATGGCATGGGTAATCCCACCGAATTTGAGAACGGCATCATCCGCATCCACCAGGGCCAGACCCTTTCGCGCCAGGCCTTTCTCCATGCCCTCGTCAATTCGCTCTATACCCGCACCCAGCTTGAGTTTAACCGCGGAACCTTCCGGGTGAAGGGCGACACGGTGGACATCAACCTCCCCTATCTCGATTTCGGCTACCGCATCACGTTTTTCGGAGACGACATCGAAAGCATCGAAAGCTTTGAAGTGAAAACGGGCAAACGCATCGGCCGGCTCGACAATGCCGCCATCTTTCCCGCCAATTTATACCTGGCCCCTAAAGACCAGATGCAACAGGTGCTCTATGAAATTCAGGACGAACTGGCCGCCCAGGTGGATTATTTCAAGCGCCAGCAGAAATTCATCGAAGCCCAGCGCCTCGGCGAAAGGGTGAATTACGACCTGGAGATGATACGCGAACTGGGTTACTGTAACGGGGTGGAGAACTATTCGCGGTTTTTTGACCGCCGCCAGCCCGGCACCCGACCTTTCTGCCTGCTGGACTATTTCCCACCCGATTACCTCTGCGTGATCGACGAAAGCCACCAGACCATTCCGCAGGTAAGCGGCATGTACGGCGGCGACCGGAGCCGGAAACTGAACCTCGTGGACTTTGGCTTCCGCCTGCCTTCCGCCCTGGACAACCGGCCCCTGAATTTTCACGAGTTCGAATCCCTGGTCAACCAGGTCATTTATGTATCGGCCACCCCCGGCGATTATGAACTTGAACAAACCGGCGGCGTGGTGGTGGAACAGGTGGTGCGTCCCACCGGGCTCCTCGATCCGCCGATTGAAATACGTCCCAGCACCAACCAGATCGATGACCTGCTCAACGAGATCGACCTGCGTGTTAAAAAAGGAGACCGGGTGCTGGTAACCACTCTTACGAAAAGAATGGCCGAGGAAATGGACCGCTACCTGGGCCGCATCAACATCAAATCCAAATACATCCACAGCGAAGTGGATACCCTCGACCGCGTGGAGATCCTGCGCCAGCTCCGGTTGGGCGAGATCGATGTACTGGTGGGTGTGAACCTGCTCCGTGAAGGACTCGACCTCCCGGAGGTTTCCCTGGTGGCCATCCTCGATGCCGATAAGGAAGGTTTCCTGCGGAACGAAAAATCGCTTACCCAAACCGCCGGCCGCGCAGCGCGAAACGTCGACGGGCTGGTTATTTTTTACGCCGATACCATCACCGAAAGCATGCAGCGCACCATCGATGAAACCACCCGCCGGCGCGAAAAACAGGTACAATACAACCTGGAACACGGCATCACGCCCAGAACCATCCGCAAATCCATTGAGCAGGTGATGGCGCAGACCTCCGTGCTGGACATCAAGGGATACGATGTCAGGAACCCCTATGCACTGGCGCCGGACGAAGAACTGGTGACGGTAGCCGCCGAAGATCAACCGGCTTACCAAACCATTCCGCAGCTCGAAAAAGCCATCGCCCACACCAAAAAAACCATGGAAAAAGCGGCCCGCGACCTCGATTTCATGGAAGCGGCCAGGTTGCGCGATGAAATGTTCCGCATGCAGGAAAACCTGAGCGCCATGAAGAAATAAGCGGCCTCCCTTTCATATCTCCCGGATTCATAGTAACTTGGAAGCAATCCTTTAGGATATGATTAACCTCCAATCCCTGTTAAACCGAATAGAAAAGGTATTCCGGTCGATGACCGCCCGCCTTGCCGAATCCGGTTTCGTGCAGCGGTTGAACAATTCAAGGCTCAGTTACGAGCAAAACCTCCTTCTCATTTCACTGGTGATCGTGTTCGGCATCCTGTTGCTGGGCGCCAAAACCTACCAGAACAACAGGACCAACCAGGATACCTACCGGCAGGTGGACCATACCCGCCAGGTGCTCTACGATGCCGAACAAATTTCAACGGCCGTCAAAGACCTGGAGCTGGGTGTGCGGGGTTATGTGATCACCGGCGACTATACTTTCCTGGGACCGTTTTATTCCACCCGGCAAACCATATTTACCCGGATCAACAACCTGAAAAACCTGAGCCGCGACAACCAGGTACAGCAAAAGCGGCTGGACAGCCTGAAAATACTGCTGCAGCAAAAACTGGCCTTCCTGGAAACCAGTATCGAGTACCGGAAAAAAGACGGCACCCTTGCCGCCGAAGCATTTATCAACGCCAACCCGGCCATCAACCGCGTAAAATTCCTGGATACCATTATTGAAGACATCAAAGCAGAGGAAAACAAAAACCTGGCGGCAAGGAAAGAAGCCAATGCCCTCAGCAACGACATCTTTGCCCGGCTCAATATTTTCTTCGCCGGCCTCCTGGTATTGCTGGTGACCGCCGCTTCCTATATCCTCTGGAAAAACACGGCCACTACTACCCGCGCCCGCATCCTGCTCGAAAACAACCAGCAGCTCCTGCAGGCCATCATCGACAATACCTCTTCCATCATTTACGTGAAAGACATCTACGGCCGCTTCACCCTCATCAACAAAACCTTTGAAAAAACCTATGGGCTAAGCGCCGCCGATGTGGTGGGAAAAACCGTTTTTGATTTCAACCAGGACCAGTATGCCATGGAATATGCACGGAACGATGCCGATGTACTGGAACACCGCAAGCTGATAGAAATGGAGGAAGAAGCCATCGTGGACGGACAACTGCACAATTATTATTCCATTAAGTTCCCGCTGATCAATCGTAACGGTGACGTATATGCGATTGCTGGTGTTTCTACCGATATTACCGACATCATTCTTAAGCAAAAAATTCAGCAGCAGAAAGAGATCGTGGAGCAGACCCTTCGCACGCAGGAGAATGAACGGAAGGAAATTGGCCAGGAGCTGCACGACAATATCAGCCAGTTGCTGGCTTCCGCGAAAATGATGCTGGACACCGCGCTCCGCAACGTAGAAGCCAAGGACGAACGCCTGGTGAAAGCCCGCAACGACGTGTTTACCGCCATCAACGAAACGCGCAAGCTTTCCCACTCACTGGTTTCTCCCCTGCTCGACAAACAACAGATCACCACGGCCATCGAAGACCTCACGCGTGATCTCAGCATTGGCGCCCGCATGGAAGTGAAGCTTCGTTTCGCCGGTAAGAAACTGCTGAACAGCCTGGATGAAAAACTGAAGATCTCGCTGTACCGCATCGTGCAGGAACAAACCCATAATATCCTTAAGTACGCACAGGCAAAGAAAGTGGATATCGATCTCCGGATGAACAGCAACCTCGTATCACTGGTCATTGCCGACGATGGCATCGGTTTCAATACCGAAGAAAAAGCACGCGGCATAGGATTGCAGAACATCCATAACCGCGTGCAGTATTATTCCGGGAAAATGCGCATCGATTCAGCGCCGGGCAAGGGATGCACCATGACCGTTGAAATCCCCTGCCTGCTACAGCCCTCACTGGTATAACCGCACATAATCCACGATCAGCCATTGCGGAAATACCGAACTGGCATCGGGCGTTCCGGGCCAGTCGCCGCCCACCGCAAAATTGATGATGAAAAAGAAGGGCTCGTTGAAAGGATAGTTTTGCGGGCTTACATTTTCTTTTTTAACCGTGTAATACACCTGGTTGTCGATCAGCCAGCGGATCTCATCCTGCTTCCATTCCAGCGAGAACACGTGGAACTCATCGTTGAAAGTTTGGCCGGCGGGAAGCGTATACGTACCACTGGTATGTATGCTGCCGGGACCGGGGCCATAATGCGCAGTGCCCAGCACCTTGTTGGGTTCGTGTCCCACCAGTTCCATGATATCGATCTCGCCGGAGCTGGGCCAGGCGCCGAATTTGTTGTCCTGCGGCAGCAACCAGAATGCCGGCCAGAAACCCTTGCCTTTCGGAAGGATGGCGCGGATATCAATGCGGCCGAATTTGAAGGGCATTTTACCCGAGCCAATGATCTTGGACGAAGTATAGGAACGGTTGCCATAGCTTTCCTTTCTTGCTTCAATGACCATTTTTCCATCCTGGAAGCCGAGGTTCTCGGGGCGATAGTATTCCAGCTCATTGTTTCCCCAGCCGCAGATATTCGGGCAACCATCACCGTTCTGGAATACCCAGGCATTGGAATCGAAGGCGCCGTTCTCAAATTCGTCGGCCCATACAAGGTTGTAGCCGGCATAGCTCGTTGGCGCATCGTAACCATTGTTGGTGAAAAGGATCTTGGTGTCGTCGTTCTTGATCATGCAGGTGGCCACGCCCCTGCCAATGGAAGCGTTCACAGCTCCGCTGAGTGCAACAGAAAAAGTTTCATCGTCCTCGCGGTATTCGTCGGCCGTCACCAGTACGATGATGATCTTCGACTGTTCGCCGGGCGCGAATACCAGCTCCTGGTTGGTAACCGCTGTATAATCGGAGCCTGCTTTGGCGGTGCCGTCCTGCGTGGACCATTTGACTTTTACTTCCTTGTCGGATGTTTTGCTGAGCCTGACGGTGAAACCGAAAATAGGGCCACTGGCCGTGCCTTCAAACAAACTGATATCATCAATGGAAATTACCGGGGGCGTAACAGGCGGGTCGGGTTCCTGTGACTTTTTACCACAGCCTGAAAAGGCGATCGCCATGAATAAAAAAAAGAGGGCTGCAATTGCCGGTTTCGTTTTCATCAATTACGGATTTTTTACTGGTACACACGAACATAATCCACTACCATTTGCTGGGGAAAAATTCCATCGTCCACGCCCTTTTTGCCACCCCAGTTGCCGCCAACGGCTACATCGAGCAAAACATGGAAGGCTTTGTCGAAGGGCCATGCATCGGGACCTTTTCCATTGTTAGGAAAACTGTGGAACAGTGTATTGTCGATGAAAAAATCAATGCGGTCCTTATACCAGTTGATCGCATATACGTGGAAGGTATCGGAAAGATCGGTATAGTACATGGGTTGCGAGCTTTGGGTGCCGATGCTGTGGTTGAAGGCACCGGTGTGAATGGTGCCGTACACGGAGTCCGGCAGGTAGCCTACCGCTTCCATGATATCGATCTCACCGCTTTTGGGCCAGTTGCCGTATTCCCATTTGGTAGGCAGCATCCAGATGGCGGGCCATATGCCGCGTCCTTTGGGAAGTTTGGCGCGGGCCTCGATGCGGCCATAGATCCAGTCGCCCTTGCCCCGGGTGACCAGGCGGGCCGACGTATAGGCAGCACCGTTATAGGCTTCCTTACGGGCTTCCAGCACCAGCATTCCGTTTTCCACGCGTGCGTTCTCGGAGCGCTTTGCGGTATAGTATTGCTTTTCGTTGTTTCCCCAACCGTGGTTGCCTGTATCGTAGCCCCATTTGGTGCTGTCGGGCAGGCCGGAATAGTTGAATTCGTCCGACCATACCAGGGTAGGAAACTGTGCCTGCAGCCATCCGCTACAGGCACAGCATATGACCAATAATAAGAAACGCATGGTGTTTATTGTTTGGCTTTAAAGGTAAATTTCCATTGACCCCAGCCATACATTTTTTGCACCACCAGCTTGTTCTCGGTGAGTTCAAGAATGGTATAGGTGATGTTTTCTTCAGGGTTTGCAGTAGTTCCTTCCTCGCCGACTTTATACAGTCCGAGGTGGGCGCCCTTGCCACTCACTTTAATGGTGGTGGGAGTGATTTTGAAGGTGAAATCGCCAGAGCCCCAGGCCTGGTATTTGGCGGGGATAGCGCTCATATCCGTACAGCCGAGGGGCAGGCCGATATCGGTGGGCCAGGGCGCGCCACCTTCATCGTCAACCCACATATCGCCGTGGTTTTCGAAGTGAAAGCTGCCGTCTTTATTAAAGGTCCATTCGTCGTCGAACTGGCAATTGCGCGCTGTTACATCACCGGCGCCGTTGGCCCACCATTGTCCGCCGTTGGGATCACCCACCCAGAGGGCACCGCCATCCGGCTGTTGCAGGATCCAGGTTTTGCTGGAGCAGGCGGTGAGCAGGGATTTATTTCCGGCGCAGCCGTCGGGGTCGTCGTTTTCCACCACTACCTGCTGGCTGGCTTCGCCATATCCGCCATCACCGAGTACCAGGAGGGAGATCGTATACGTACCTTTTTCGGGGAAATAAGCGGTATCAACGGCGTTGCCTGTTTTGGTTTCATCGCCCATGCTCCATTTGTACAGAAAGGGATCGCCCGTGCTGGTGCTGGTGACCAGGTATTTGTTGACCTGCCCGGAAATGGGCGCAACGGTAAAAGAAGCCTCCGGTTTGGGGCCCAGGCTGGTACGTCCGTCCTCCGGCGTACACCCGGCAAGCAGCAACAGAACAAATGCTGCAGCCGGCAACCATTTTCTGGAATATATGATTGGGTTCATGTTTTTGTTTTACAGGGATTAATAGTTGGGGTTTTGATCCAGGGTGCTGTTGGTTACGTCAACTTCAACCTGCGGAATGGGCAGCACTTCGTTTTTGTTGGGTTTGAATCCTTGTGAAGCGAGCACAGTAGCGGCTTTGCCGGTGCGCACGAGGTCAAAAAAGCGATGCCCTTCGGTGGCGAGTTCCAGCCTGCGTTCATTGTAAATGTTCTCGAGCGTAGGCGTTACGGATGCCAGTCCCACGCGCCCGCGTACCGCATCCAGCAACAATTTCGCCCTTCCCGCATCACCACCGCCGCGAACGAGGGCCTCGGCTTCCAGCAGGTAGGTATCGGCCAGGCGGATCTCGATCTCATTGTAGGGCCAGTTGATCTCGGAAGTTCCTACAGTAGACCGGTATGCCTGTTGCGGCGCATATTTGCGGATGAAATAATCGGTATTCTGGTAACGCGCCGTATAGTTGGCGCCGGCCTCTTTGAGTTTTTTTCCATCGATGATGGTGTATTCAAAACGGGGATCGTCTTTCATGGCTTCCACCAGGCTTTCGGTAATGGGACAAAAGCCCCAGCCATTTGAAAACAGGGGACCACTGTAATCGGCTGCGCCAATGAACTGCACGGCCACGTTTCCTTCACCACCGTTGATCCAGCCCCAGTCGCCCCAGGCGGCCAGGTTGGAGTGCTGGATTTCCAGGATGGACTCGGCGTTGAACTTGTTATCGGGACGAAATATATCGCCGAAATTGGGCAGCAACTGGTACAGGCCGCTGGTATTCACTTCCCGCAGCAACTGAGCGGCCTCGGCCATTCTTCCGTCGTTGTTCTGGAAGATGATGGCCTTGCCGAGCAGGGCCGTTGCCGCACCTTTTGTAATGCGGCCGTTTTCGTTCACCGGAACGGTTTCGGGCAAACCGCTGCGGGCTTCGGAAAGATCCTGTTCAATTTGGGCATAGATATCCTGCGGTTCAGATTGGGGGAAGCTGTACAACTGGTCTGCCGGGATGGCGCCCAGGATCAGCGGAACCCTTCCAAAAAAACGAACCAGGTCGAAATAGAAGTAAGCCCGCAGGAATTTGGTTTCTGCAATGACTCTTTTTTTGAAGGCTTCGCCAATGCCGGGAACCTCTTCGATCTTGCTCAGCAACAGGTTGGCCCGGTAGATGCCACTGTAGTTTTTTTGCCAGAGACCCAGTTGCGGACCGCGCTGCGGATCGAGGGTGAAATTGTCATAGGCCACCCAGTTCGGTTGGTCAGAGGCATCGCTGCCACCTGCATAGGCGTCGTCAGAAGCTGCGCTGAGCAGCGGCATCTTCATGGTATAGCCGCCGCTGGTTCCCCAGCCCATCACATCATAGGTGGAAACCAATCCCTGGAACAATTCCGATTCATTGCGGTAAAAATTGCCCTCCAGTTCCGTACCGCGCGGTTTCAGCTCCAGGAAGCTTTTACTGCATGCGGCGAGTAAAGAGGCTCCGAGAACCGCCAGGCCAATATATTGAATGCTTTTTTTCATGTTTTCAGATTTAAAAATTAAAAGCCCACGTTTACACCAAACATCAATGCCCTTGCCTGCGGGTAAATACCGCGGTCCACACCGAAACTGCCACCACCGATCTCCGGATCGAATCCATCGTATTTGGTGAAGGTGAGCAGGTTGTTACCGGTGAAGAATACCCGAAGCCTGTTCAGGCCGATCTGGCTGATCATTTTTGACGGCAGGGAGTAACCGATCTGGAGGGTTTTGATGCGGAAATAATCGCCGTTCTGCAGGAAGATATCGGAGCTGGAACTCCAGTTCTTGTTATCATCCTGGAGGGTTACACGGGGAATGGAATTGCTGGTACCTTCTCCATGCCAGCGGTCCAGGGCTTTGTTGCTCCAGTTGGCCGTGGGCAGGTCGAAGCGGCGGATGGCCTGCAATACCTGGCTGCCTGCGATGCCCTGACCGAACAATACGAGATCGAACCCTTTATACGCGGCATTGATAGTGAAGCCGTAGCTGAAATCAGGGTTGGGGTTGCCGATAATGGTACGGTCGTCGAGTGTGATCTTTCCATCCTGGTTATAATCCACAAAGCGGATATCGCCGGGCCTGGCGTTGGGTTGCATTGGCTCACCGTTCTTGTTTTTGTAAGACTGCACTTCTTCGGGTGTCTGGAAAAGACCGTCTGTTTTGTAGCCGAAGAAGGCGCCGTAGGGGTTTCCTACCATATGACGGGTGAACTCAACGCCCTGCGGGCCATAAACGAGGCCCTGTATGTAGGTCTTGTCGGGACCCAGATAGGTCAATTCATTTTTAATATAGGCGCCGTTCACATTCACATTAAACTTAAAATCGCCAATGCTGTTATTGTAGCCCAGCGCTACTTCAATGCCCCTGTTTTCCATGGTGGCAACGTTGCCTGTGGGGCCGTTGTTGCCTACGTAACTGGGCACGAGCACCTGCTGCAGCATGTCGGTTGTCTTTTTATTGAATACATCAAGCGTCAGGCTGAAGTGTTCAAAAAGTACCGCGTCAAGTCCAATATTGCTTTGAACAACGGTTTCCCATTTCAGATCGGGGTTACTGATAGCGTTGGGACTAACGCCATTGATGAGTTCATTTCCGATTACATAGTTACGACCTCCGCTGACGGTAGAAATAAAGGCAAAATCAGGAAGGTTGTTATTGCCGTTTTTGCCATAAGACGCACGTAGTTTCAGAAAGTTGCCGATTTTGGGGTTCCAAAAGTTTTCTTCGCTGATTACCCAGCCTACACTTACGGAGGGGAAGTAACCATAGAGGTTGTTGGAACCAAACTTGGAAGAACCATCGCGGCGCATTACGGCGCTGAAAAGATATTTGTTATCATAGCTATATTGCGCTCTTCCAAAGAGAGAAGAGAGGGTTGCCATATATTCATCTCCCCAAAAATATTGGTTGGCTTGACTAACGGGGAAAGCCAGCGAGGCATCGCGGATATTGTCGGCCGGAATACCGGTGCGGGTGCCGCCCTGCCTTTCTCCGCTGTTCTTTTGGGCCGTGGTGCCCACGAGAATACTGGCGTCGTGCTTGCCGAAATTGCGGCTATAGGTGGCCGTATTTTCCCAAATCCAGAAGAGGCCGCGGTTGGAATTTCGGGTATAGTCGTTCACCAGGTTCTGGTTGGTAGCGTTCAGGTAGAAAACAGGAGAAAAGCTCTGGTCGCCCCAGAAAGCCAGGTCGGCGCCAATGGTAGAGCGAAGTTTCAACCCCTTTACCGGAGCTATTTCAATGTACACATTGCCCACAATTTTATGCGACCAGCCATTGCCCTGGGCCACTTTCAGGCCGGATACCGGGTTGAGGATCTCCGAGGTTACGATATTGGAGATACCATAAGGACGGCCCTGGTCGTCGCGGACGATATTGGGTTGATCATAGGGCGATTGGTTCAGTTTATCAGGGTCGGTTTCTATCACCGGCGTAATCGGATCCATGTTGATGGCGCGGTTCAGGGGCGTACCCCATTCGCCGTTGGTGCCTACACCTGAGGAATTAATATAAGTATACCCGATATTATTTCCGAACGTAATGGCCTTGGTGACCTTATGGTTGGAATTGAAGCGTGCGGTGAATCGCTTGAACTTACTGTTACTGGACGCGACAATCCCCTCCTGGTTCAGGAAGCCAAAGGAAGTGAAATAGGTGGATTTCTCGCTCCCGGCGGAAATGCTCAGCTCATGGTTCTGGATGGGCGCATTGTCGTTGAAGACCTGGGCCTGCCAGTCGGTACCTTTTCCGAGAGAGGCAGGGTCCTGGAACGCGATGGACTGTCCGGCTGCCACAGCGGCTTCATTATAGAGCGTGGCGTATTGTTCGGCATTCAGCAGTTTCAGCTTACGCCAGGCGGTTTGCACACCGGCATAACCGTTATAATTGACGCTGATGCGGCCGGACCTCCCTTTTTTGGTAGTTACCATAATTACACCAGCACCACCCCTGGCTCCGTAAATGGCAGCAGATGCCGCGTCTTTCAGTACATCAATAGACTCAATATCAGATTGATTGAGGTACTCAATCCCGCCACCAATCACAACTCCGTCCACCACAAAGAGGGGTTCGGAACCGTTGATGGAAGTGCGGCCCCTGACATAAATGGTAGCGGCATCGCCCGGCTGGCCGGAATTGCTGGTAATGGACAGGCCGGGAACCCGCCCCTGCAGGGACTGCTCTACGCGAAAAACCGGCATGTTTTCCAGGTCGTCGGCCTTAACCGAAGAAATGGCGGTGGTTACAGCCCGCTTTTTTTGCGTGCCGTACCCTACAACCACTACTTCATTCATATTACCGCTCAGTTCGTTGAGGGTAATCTCGTAATTCTGCCCGGAACTTACCGGCAGTTCCTGTACACCAAAGCCGGCATAGGTAATCACCAGCACCGAACCCGGAGGAGCGGCAATGGTGAATTTCCCGGAAGCATCGGTCCGGGTGGCAATGTCCTTACCTTTTACTGAAATGGTGGCAGCTTCCAGTGCTTCACCGTTCACCTTATTGGTGATCCTGCCGGTTACGGGCTGGTCCTGCGCCAGGAGAAAAATAGGGAAGGCCAGCGAAAGGAATAGGCTGACAAGCAGCGCCCTTTTCTTTTTCATATAGCAATTAATTGGTTAATTAAGTCCGGTTGTGAAAGCCGGACGCAAATCGTTTTCAACCTTCCAAAAGTAGTTTCGACCTTCTCAAAATGCCAGTTTTCCGCTACATCACTACTACATCAACCTGCCGATTTCAGGCTGAAATGGTATCTTTCTACTACATCATGGCTCTTTTTCTCCTGTCCTTATACTATTTTCATGGCCATGATTGCCGCCAGAACCATGCTGCTGTTATTGCTTTGTTACTCCGTTCCAGGGATAGCTCAACACATTATCGATTTTCCTGATGTGGTGAATTATTCAAAGCAACAATATGGAGGGGGTTCCCAAAGCTGGGACATGCGGCAGGACCAGTCGGGCATCCTCTATTTTGCCAATAATGAAGGCATGCTGAGTTTTGACGGCACCACCTGGAAGAGCTATAAACTCCCCAACAAAACCATCGCCCGCTCCCTCGAAATCGCCTCCGACAATAAAATATATATAGGCGCCCAGGATGAACTGGGTTATTTCTCTCCCGACGAACGGGGTGAACTGAAATACCATTCCCTGAAAAAACTGATGCCGGAGAACGAACGCTCCTTTGCGGATATCTGGGACATCATTCAATTTGACGGCGATATTTTTTTCCGGTCCTCCAACCGCATCTACCAATACTCCGACAACCAGATACGGGTGTATCAAACCCCGGCCTGGCAGTTTATAACCAAATGCAATGGCCGCCTTATTGCGCAGGACAATAATTTCCGGCTCCTGGTTTTCCAGAAGGGTTCCTGGGTTCCACTCATTTCCACGGCCGCCATGCCGGAGGAATACATGGTAACGGGTTGCATGTCCATTTCGCGCGACAGCGCCCTCCTCGCCACCCTCAAAGACGGCCTTTTTATCCTTGCCGGCAACCAGGTACACCCGCTGCACTCGCCCGGGCTCGATGCCATCGCAGCGCAGCGCATTTATACCGCCGCCCCGGCCGGAAATGGCATTTTCGCCCTGGGCACCACCCTGGGCGGCTGTTACCTGGTGGACCGGAATGGCCGGCTCCTCCGGCATATCTCCCGCGAACAGGGCCTCCAGAACAACAATATCCTCTCCCTTTTTACCGACCGGCAGCAAAACCTCTGGCTGGGGCTCGATAACGGCATTGACCTGGTGGTCTTCGATCCTGCCATCCGTCACTTTTATGCCGGCTACCAGAACGAAAGCACCGGTTACGCTTCTTTACTCTTTGGAAAAGAACTTTACATCGGCACGTCCAACGGGCTCTATCATGCGCCGGTGGACAGTTCGGGCTCCACACTCCAGTTCCAGGACGGTTTCCAGCCCGTCAACGGCGTAAAGGGACAGGTATGGAACCTTGCCGAAATAAACGGCCGCCTCCTGATGGGCCACCACGAAGGCGCTTACCTGGTGGAGCCCAATTCCGTACAACTGATCGACCGCCAATCGGGCTTCTGGACATTCCTGCCGCTGCAGAACATCCTCCCGGCCTCCATGATCGTGGCCGGGAACTATATGGGACTGCGATTTTTCGGACATGATAAGAGCGGTTTCCACCTGCTTCCGGAGAAAGCCAATTTTGAGTCGGCCCGCTTCATCACCGTCGAAAACGAAAACACCATCTGGGTGGGACATCCTTATATGGGCCTCTACCGCATCGGCCGGCGCGAAGGCGCTGACCCGGAGATCCGGCGCTATGGCGAGAAAGAAGGTTTATACGGCGTCAACTTCCTTTTCCCCTATCGCAATAAACTGCTGATCGCAACGGAAAGAGGTATAATGGAATACGTTCCCGGGAAAGATATCTTCCAGCCGAATGAACTGCTCAGCCGCTATCTCGGGAAGATGAGCATCCGCCTGCTCAGGGAAGACGGCGCCGGCAATATCTGGTTCGTGCACGATAAAAGTGTAGGCATCCTGGATCTCAGCGGTCCAAAAGCAGAGATCATCCATATCCCCGAACTCAATAACCGGCTGGTCAGTGGCTTTGAACACATCAATCCCATCCTGCCCAACCAGGTCATCATCGGCGGCGAAAAAGGCTTTTATCTTTTTAACCTCGAAGCTTATAAAAAGAAAAAATCGGTGCTGCTGGTGAAACTCCGGAAAGTAGCCATCGGACCAGCCGCCGACAGCACCATTTTCGGCGGCTATTTCAGCGACGTGGATGCCCCCCAGGAACAGTCTGCCGGCGGCATTCCACGAATAGGGTTCCAGACAAACGCCCTCCATTTTGAATATACTGCCACCAGCTTCGGCAATGCCCTCCATATTGAATACAGTTACCTGCTCAAGGGATTTGATGAACAATGGTCGGAGTGGTCGCGCCGGTCAGAAAAAGACTATACCAACCTTCCACCCGGTAAATACGTATTTCAGTTTAAAGCCCGCGCCAACCAGGGCCAGGAATCGATGGCGGGCAGTTACAGTTTTATAATACTGCCGCCCTGGTACAAATCCACCTATGCTTACCTGGGCTATGTATTGCTGGCCCTGCTGGGCATTTACCTGCTCTACCGCTGGCAGGAAAAAAGATTCAGCGGCCAGCAACAACGGCATGAAGAGGAACAGAAAAAACTCCAGTACCTGCACCAGCTCGAAATGGAAAAAAATGAAAAGGAGATCGTGAAGTTGCGCAATGAAAAACTGGAAGCAGAAATAGCACACAAGAATACCGAACTGGCTTCTTCCGCGCTGCACCTGGTGCAGAAAAGCGAGCTCATTTCAAAGGTGAAGGAAGACCTTTCGAAACAGCTTAAATCCATCGATGGAAACAACCCGCTGGAAGAGATCAAAAGAATGGTCCGTGTACTGGGCGACGATGAAAGAATGGACAACGAATGGGAAAGTTTTGCATTGCATTTCGACAAAGTGCACAGCGATTTTCTCGTGAAACTGAAAGCTGTTCATCCTTCGCTCACGGCCAATGAAATCAGGCTCTGCGCTTACCTGCGCATGAATTTGTCCACCAAGGAAATTGCGCCCCTGCTCAATATTTCCGTACGTGGTGTGGAGATCAGCCGCTACCGGTTGCGAAAGAAGTTACAAATCCCTACTGAAATGAATCTCTTCGATTATCTCATCCAGATCCCGGGCTGATGCACAAATAAAAAGAGCGGCACGCCACAGGTATGCCGCTCTTTTTTCCGACCGAAAGATTATTGTTCGAGTTTGATTTCACCTACGTCTGTCGGCGTGTCATCTTTCACACTTACGCCTTCTTTCGCCTGGTTCTTATACGGCGGCTTTGCTTCAATGATCAAACGATAATCGCCTGGCTTAACATTAGTGATTTCAAAGGCGCCATTGTTGACGGCTGCTTTCAGGGTATCTGCTGAAGAGATTGCCCAGGCCTGTACTGCACCGTCTGCAGGGGTTACGGTTCCTTTGATAGAGCCGTTGTCGAGGCTCTTGAAGGCAAACAGTCCTGCTGTCATAACTCCCAATGCAAGGGCGGTCATTTTCATCTGTTTCATAAACTTATTTTTTGAATGGATAAATGAATAACTGACTCCCTTGCTTTATTTCAATCACCATGCCAGCTTTGTTTAAACGTTATGTTAAGGTGTCGAATGTTTATATTTGGGGATGGATAAACGCCTCTTTCTCCTGGACGCTATGGCCCTCATTTTCAGGGCTTATTACGCATTGATCCGCAGCCCCCGCATCACCACGCAGGGGAAAAATACCAATGCGCAATTTGGTTTCACCAATGCCTTGCTGGAACTGATCAACAACCGCAAGCCAACCCATATGGCGGTCTGCTTCGATACCCATGCGCCCACAGAAAGACACATTGATTTTTCCGATTACAAAGCCAACCGCCAGGAAGCGCCCGAAGACCTTATCCTTGCCATTCCTGATATCAAGCGCATCATCCGGGGATTCAATATCCCCGTTATGGAACTCGATGGCTATGAAGCCGACGATGTGATTGGCACCCTCAGCAAACAGGCTGCAGACGCGGGTTACGACGTATTTATGGTAACGCCCGACAAAGACTATGGGCAGCTTGTTTCCAGCCATATCAAAATTTACAAACCCGGTTACCAGGGAGGCGATATTGAGATCATGGGGCCGGCGGAGGTCTGCGCTAAATGGAATATTCAATCGGTGGACCAGGTAATAGATGTACTGGGGCTCATGGGCGATGCGGTGGACAACATCCCGGGCATTCCGGGAATAGGCGAAAAAACAGCCGCTAAATTGCTGGCGGAACACGGTTCTCTCGAAAACATCCTGGCAGCCGCCGATAGTATCAAAGGATCCCTCGGAGAAAAGATACGCAATGGAAAAGAGCTGGCCGTTCTTTCCAAAAAACTGGCCACCATCATCACTACCGTACCTGTGCAGTTCCACGAAGAAGATTTCCGGCTGAAGGACTGGAACCGCGATGAGTTGAAAGAGGTCTTCGGTGAACTCGAATTCCGAACCTTCGCCAAAAGGGTGCTGGGAGAAGAGATCGGTATCGCCGCTGCCGCTGCGCCTGTGGCAAAAGCCGTGCAGACAGATCTTTTCGGAAACATCGTAAACACAGGCCCCGCAGAAAAACCCGTTGACGAAGAGGAAGAAACAGAAAGCATTGCGGCAGGCGCCGAACGGAACATCCACAATACGCCGCATCGCTACGAACTCATTGAAGGGCTGGATGCCATCGACGCCCTCGTCAGGAAATTATCGGCAAGCGACGATATCTGTTTCGATACCGAAACCACCAATATCGACGCCAACGATGCGGAACTCGTGGGCCTCAGCTTTTCCGTGCAGCCGGGGGAAGCGTTTTATGTTCCTTGTCCCGCCGACCAGGAGCAAACCCGCCGCATCCTCACCCGCTTTGCCGTTCTCTTCCAGGACAAAACCAAAACCTGGATAGGACATAACACCAAGTACGATCTGCTGGTATTGAAATGGTACGGCATCGAAATCGCCGGCAGCCTTTTCGACACCATGCTGGCGCACTATGTAATAGAGCCCGAAGGGAAAAGAAGCATGGATATCCTCAGCGCGAAATACCTGGGATACCACCCTGTTTCCATTGAAGAACTGATTGGCAAAAAGGGCAAGGCCCAGGGCAATATGCGCGATGTGGAGCTGGAAAAGATCAAGGAGTATGCCGCGGAAGACGCCGATATCACCCTACAGCTCAAACACTCCTTCACGCCCCTGCTGAAAAGCCTGGAGGTACAGGAAGTGTTCGATCAAGTGGAAAACCCGCTGGTGAAAGTACTTACCGATATGGAGTTCGAAGGCATTCGCGTGGATACCGATTTCCTGCTCGATTATTCCAAAGAGCTGGAAAGAGACGCGCGCTCGGCAGAGGACCGCGTATACCAGCAGGCCGGCGTACGTTTTAACCTGGCTTCGCCCAAACAGTTGGGTGAAGTGCTGTTTGAAAAGCTGAAGCTGGACCCCAAGGCCCGGAAAACAAAAACAGGACAATACGCTACCGGCGAAGACGTGCTGATGAAACTGGCCATGCTGAACCCCATTGTGGACGACATACTTGCTTTCCGCGAACTCACCAAGCTTAAATCCACCTATGTAGACGCACTACCGTTAATGATCAACCGAAAAACGGGCAGGGTCCATACTTCTTATGCGCAGGCGGTTGCCGTCACAGGCCGGCTTTCCAGCAACAACCCCAATCTCCAGAACATCCCCGTGCGTACGGAAAGAGGTCGCGAGATCCGCAAGGCCTTTATTCCACGCGATGCAGATCATATCCTGCTGAGCGCCGACTATTCCCAGATCGAATTGCGGATCGTTGCCGCCATCAGTGGCGATGCCAATATGTGCGAGGCATTCCGCCTGGGCAAGGATATCCATACGGCCACGGCAGCCAAAGTATATGGCGTAGAAGAATCGCAGGTGACCAAGGACCAGCGCCGGAAAGCGAAAAGTGTGAACTTTGGCATTATATACGGGCAGGGCGCTTTCGGGCTGGCCGACAACCTCGGCATCACCAGAACGGAAGCAAAGGAAATCATCGACAACTATAAAAAGGAATTCAGCGGCATTTCGCGTTACATGGAAGAAACCATACAGTTTGCCAAAGAAAACGGTTATGTACAAACGCTGATGGGAAGAAAACGGTGGCTGCGGGACATTAATTCTTCCAATTTCACCGTACGCGGATTTGCAGAAAGGAACGCCATCAATTCCCCCATCCAGGGCGCCGCCGCCGATATGATCAAACTGGCTATGACGGCCATGCACGCCGCGCTTAAGAAAGAGAAACTGAAAAGCAAAATGGTGCTGCAGGTGCACGATGAACTGGTATTCGATGCACGCCGTGATGAAGTGGAAAAACTGAAGCCGCTTATCATCAGCTCCATGCAGAACGCCCTGGTGCTGCCCAACAATGTTCCCGTGATCGCAGAAGTGGGCAGCGGTGAAAACTGGCTGGCGGCGCACTGATTATTGACTAATTTGCAGCATGCGGCCTACCATAATATATTGTTACGACGCCTATTGCGGCTGGTGCTACGGGTTCAGCCCGGTTATCCGGAACATTGCCACGCTCTACGCCGACCGCCTCGATTTTGACGTGTACTCCGGGGGCATGATCCTTCCCGAACAGCCCCGCCACATCAGCGTAATGGCCGGTTATATAAGGGATGCCTATAAATCAGTGGAAGAAATGACTGGTGTTCGTTTCGGCGAGGACTATCTCTGGCACATCTTTCATCCCGAAGAAAGCGACTGGTACCCCAATTCGGAAAAACCGGCCATCGCGCTCTGCATCTTTAAGGAAATTCACCCCGACCTGCAGGTCTTTTTTGCCGCCGATCTGCAATATGCCCTGCATTTCGAAGGACGCGATCTCTGCGATAACGAAGCCTATCGCCACCTGCTCGACAAGTACGAGGTTGACCCCACAATGTTTTATGAAAAACTGGGTAGTGAAGAATACCGTGAAAAAGCCTATTACGAGTTTTCGCTGTGCAAGCACTTAAAAGTAACGGGATTCCCCACGGTATTCCTGCAGGTGTCGGATGCCAAATTCTTTTTGCTGTCGCGCGGCTATTCCGACCAGAACAGCCTGGTGCAGCGCATAGAAGCCGTGCTGGCCGATCTGCACAAGAACTGAATCACTTCCATACAAACTTGGCAGAACGGGGACGAAGCCTTTTTCCCACCGGCCATTCCTCTTCGGTATAACCCAGGTAGAGCTGACCCAGCACATGATCCTGTTCTCCCAGGCCCAGCAGTTCCTTCATTGCCGGCTGCAGGGTAAGGCCGCCCGTACTCCAGAAACTCGCAATGCCGCGGGCAGTGGCGGAGAGAAGCAGGTTCTGGACGGCCGCCGCGGTTGCCGCAACTTCTTCCAGCACAGGGATCTTGGGGTTATCGCCTCTTTGCATAACAGCCACCACCAGGTGCGAGACCTTGTCGGCCATGGTGGCCAGCTTATCGTAAGTGGCAGCGGTGAATTTTTCAGGTGGAGTAACGGCCCGGTATTTATCGGCATGCGCCAGGCAGAATTCCCGGGCTTTTTCACCTTCGTACACCAGGAAGAGCCAGGGTTCCGTATAGGCATGCGTGGGCGCCCAGTCGGCCGCCTCAAGCACGGCCTCCAGGTCGTTTCGGGAAATGGACCGGCCATTCATGGCTGCCGGCTTGGTGCTTCTTCTGTCGCGGATTACTTCATCCACCAGGGATGCTTTAGCTGTATCAATCATGCCGCAAAGCTAATCCTTTGACGGGCAGTCGTATCATAAAACGCTTCTTAAAACTTCCTCAGGCGTTTAACATATTCTGAAGGCCGATGTCCTTATTGCGGAGGTCAATACCTCCTTCGAGCAGGCTTTTGAGGTTAGCGAGGTAAAAGGTCCAGCCTGTTTTACAGCCTACATGCCAGTTCATCCGGCCCGCTTCATCATCGGGTATTTCCGTTTGCTCCAATGCCAGGATGCAAAGCTCACCACCGTTGGCGATGCTCACCCTGCAATTCCCCGCCTTGCCGAAACTGAATACAAAAAGATCGCGGCCGTTTTCTTCCAGCACCCGGCCTTCTTCCTGCACTTCGTTGGGATAGCCATGCCAGCGGAATAAATAACGGTCACCTGTAAGCGCAGAAAAGTTAGCTTCGATCTCATTGCCCTGGCGGTCGAGGTAACGGCATTCGCGCAGGAACCATGCCTCCATGCCGGCGCGGGTGGACCAGGCGCGATAGATGGCTTCCCGCGGCGCCCGGATATCGATCCGCAATACAAAACGATCCCAAACCGGCTCCTGGCTCATGATGGTATATTGGCGGGGAGGGAATGCAACCCTACGCGGTTTCCTTCCGTGTCGATGATCACTGCCATGAAGCCGATCTCGGGAGTGATCTCCGTTTTGGGCATTTCGATGCTGCCGCCGGCTGCGGTTACTTTGTCGAGCACCGTTTGCAAATCCGGATTTGCGTTCAGATACACCATGGTGCCCTGCGACTGTGGCCGGTTGAATTCAGGAGCATGAAGGAGCGCGCCGCTCACGCCCGTCATCATGTTTTCCACCGGGAATACGCGCATAGGCATGCCCGGCATATCCATGGATACGAGAGGAACGCCAAAAATCGTTTCATAAAAGCGCTGCGCGCGGTCGAGGTCGGTAGTGGGAATTTCAAACCAACTGATTGCGTGTTCTTGTGCCATAGTTATTTGATTGAATGTTTTATCTCCACAAGCCTATAATAGCCCCCATAATGACAAGGGAAACCAGGCTGTAGCCGCCGTTGATGAAAATATAGCGCCAGGTTTTCAATTCGAAAAGACTGTGAATGGCAATGGCGCAGAAGGTCCAGATACCCGTTAGAAAACCCGCTGTCATGCCCCAGGAAAGATCGGTTTTCTGCTGCGGGCTGTCGGTAAGAAACATGGCCAGGTTCACCGCCATGAGCAGGGAAAAAACGGCCGTGAAGCCAAATATCTTACCCTTGTTGCTTTTCTGGATGGCCGCTTCCGTCACCTGGCTTTCCTGCAGCCAGGCTTTTCCAAAGAGGCCCGGTGAATACCAGATTCCACCGAGTACAAAAGCGGAGATGCCTGCCACCAGCACGGCCCACCAGTTTATCGTTGATATGTCCATAGGGTAACTAAACTATTCTCTAATTTCACAGTGGACAAATCAAACCGACCGAAGCTGTTTTTCATGGGGACGAAGCCGGCCATATTACCGACGAATGCAGGCGCCAGCCGGAGCCTGAACGATATCGGGTTCCGGGTGATCCTGATCCCGGTGCTGGGCATTCTCATCCCCCTCGCCACCGGACTGGTTCCACACCACCAATTCACACACTGGCAAATCAAACTCAGCTATCTCTACACCATCGGCATCAGTTTTATCATCTGGGAAGGAAACCGCTACCTGCTTTTCACCCTGCGCAGCTATTTCAACTGGTTTCGTAAGCCGTTGCGGAAAGTGGGCGCCCTCCTGCTCGTGATCCCCTTTTTTACCGGTCCCATTTCCATGCTCCTGCTGGCCGGCTGGTACCATATTTTCCTGGGCGGGCGGGTCGACTGGAACAACATCATTCAAACTACGCTTATCATCCTGGTAGCGGTTGTTTTCATTGTGCATGTGTATGAAACGGTTTTCCTGGTGAAAGAATCGGAGTCGGAAATGCTGCGCAGCGCCCAGTTGGAAAAAGCCCGTGCCGAAGCGGAGCTCGAAGCCCTGAAAAACCAGATCGATCCGCATTTTTTATTCAATTCCCTGAACACCCTGAGCCACCTCATTGAATCCTCGCCCGGCAGCGCCCGGCAATTCAACGATACCCTTGCCGAAACCTATCGTTATATCCTGGTGAACAAAGCCCGCGACCTGGTTTTGCTGCGCGATGAGCTGCAGTTCCTGGAGAACTATTTCTGCCTGCTGAAAATCCGTTTTGGCGATGCCCTGCAGTGGCGCAACGAAGTGGAAGCCGAAGCCCTTGACGTTTACCTGCTGCCGCCTATTTCATTGCAAATACTGATGGAAAACGCCATCAAGCACAACGAATTTTCCCGCCAGAAACCGCTACAGATGGAGGTTTCGCTGAAAAACCGGAGCCTTGTCTTTTCCAACCAGGCCAGCGGACTGCGTGTGGACCGTCACTCCGGCGGCATTGGCCTCAGCAATTTGCGGGAGCGCTATCGCATGATCACCGGCATGCCGATCGATGTGAAGGATTCGGGAAATTCCTTTGTGGTGGCCTTACCAGTTTTAACCCTCGACTGACATGAAGATCCTCATCATAGAAGACGAAAAGCCTGCCGCGCAGAAACTGCTTTCCAGCCTGCAGGGCATTGACCCCAAATACCAGTGCCTGGCCATGCTCGAAAGCGTACAGGAGTCGGTGGACTGGTTACGGCAGCATGCCCATCCCGAACTGGTATTCATGGACATCGAACTCAGCGACGGGCAATCCTTTCGCATCTTTGAACAGGTGAAGATCGACTGTCCCGTCATCTTTACAACGGCTTTTGATGAATACTGGCAGGAAGCCTTTGAACACAACAGCATCGATTACCTGCTCAAACCCGTTCAGCCGGAAAAACTGGCCGCCGCCCTCAAAAAATACGAAAGCCTGCGCCAGCATTTCGCGGGCGCCCTGGAACAATTGCGGCTGTGGCGGCAGGAAGCACCGGGTTATAAAAAAAGGTTCCTGATCAAAAGAGGCAGCGATTATATCACCCTCCGGGCCGAAGAGATCGCCTATTGTTATGCCGCTCACAAACTCGTTTGCCTGGTGGACCGGCAGGGCCAGCGTTACCTGCTCGATAAATCCCTGAGCGACCTGGAAAAAGAGCTCGATCCCCGGGATTTTTTCCGCCTCAACCGGAAATACATCACGCATATCAACGCCATCCACCGGCTCCGGTCGCAGGGCAAGGGAAAACTGGCGGTGGAATTCAACCCGCCAGCCCCCGAAGAAGTGGTGGTCAGCAGTGAGCTGAGCACCCGCTTTAAGGAATGGATGGATGCCTGACCATTTTCATTATCTTGCACCTCCTTTACAATATTGACGTATGGATTATAACCGAATCATTGCCGTAACCGGGCTCCCCGGTTTATTTGAACTGCTCAGCAGCAAAACCGATGGCGCCATCGTGCGTGCGCTGGACGATAATACAACCCGTTTTGTATCGTCCCGCATCCATAATTTTTCTCACCTCGAAAGCATTGAGATCTATACGGTGCGCGACAATGTGAACCTGGTGGATGTATTCCAGGCCATGGAAAAATCGGCAGAAAAAATGCCCGACGGAAAAGATGCAGGTGCCGTCAAAGCTTATTTCAAGGCGGTTTATCCCGATATGGATTTTGAGCGGGTCTATGCCAGTGACATGAAAAAAATGATCAAGTGGCTGGAGATCCTGCAAAAGAACAAGGTAGACATCAAACTTACCGAAGCGCCTGCAGAAGAAGAAAGCGCGACCGCTGCCGAACCGGAAACCACGCCGGTTGTTATTGAAGAAACTTCGCCCGCAAAGAAAAAGACGGCGCCCAAAAAAGCAGCGGAGAAAGAAACGGCAGAGAAAGAAGCAGCCACGGATAAAAAAGCCGCCGCAAAAGAAAGTACGGAAACAGCAGAAAAGCCTAAAAAGCCCGCCGCAAAAAAGAAAAAATCAGAAGAGTAATGAGCCATCCGACAGCATATACTGCCGACATACACAAATCTCCCCGGCAGTTTTTGCCGGAGGACTTCCAAATTACTACCTGGACTGCGCTGGAGCCTTATTTCAAGGACCTGGCCGAACGGCCTGTTCCTTCGCGGGAAGCGCTGGAAAAGTGGATGAAGGACAGCAGCGAATTGGAGGCCGTGGTGAGCGAAGACGCCTGCTGGCGCCAGATCCGCATGACCTGCGATACGGAGAACAAGGAGCTGGAAGAAGCATTCACCTATTTCGTGATGGAGATCCAACCACAGATCCAGCCTTACTCCGACCTGCTCAACCGCAAGCTGATTGAATGTCCTTTTACCACTGAGCTCGACCATGCTGCTTATTTCACCTACCTGCGCAGTGTAAAAAAGTCGATCGAACTTTTTCGCAAGGAAAATATTCCCCTGCAGGCCGAGCTGAGCGTAATGGCCCAGCAATACGGTGTCATTTCGGGGAAAATGCAGGTGAACATCGACGGTCAGGACTATACGCTGCAGCAGGCCAGCAAATTCCTGGAAAGTCCCGACCGCAATAAACGCGAGGCCGTATACCGCAAGATCCAGGATCGCCGGTACGAGGACCGCGACCAGTTGAACGAACTCTATTCGGGCCTCATCGCCAAACGCCACCAGGTAGCCCTTAACGCAGGTTTCAGCAATTACCGCGATTATAAGTTTGCAGAAATGGGTCGCTTTGATTACACCAAAGAAGACTGTTTTGCTTTTCACGAAGCCGTGAAACAACACGTGGTACCATTGGTCGCGGCCATTTACCGGAAGAAAAAAGAAAAGCTGGGCCTGGACTCCCTGCGCCCCTGGGATACAGAGGCCGAACCCGAAGGCATACAACCCTTACGCCCATTCGAAACCGGATCGGAGTTGCTGGAAAAAACGATTGCGTGTTTCCGTGAGATGCGGCCTTTTTTTGGCGACTGCCTCGAAACCATGAAAAAAATGGGGCGGCTCGACCTCGAAAGCAGGAAGGGAAAAGCCCCCGGGGGATACAATTGCCCGCTTGCTGAAACTGGCGCACCCTTTATTTTCATGAATGCCGCCGGGCAAATGCACGACGTGACCACCATGGTGCACGAAGGCGGGCACGCCATACATTCTTTCCTGGCGCATCCGCTGCAGCTCAATGCTTTTAAAGAATATCCCATGGAAATTGCGGAAGTGGCAAGCATGAGCATGGAGTTGTTCAGCATGGATCATTGGCACAGTTTTTTCAATGATGATGAAGAGCTGAAACGTGCAAAAGAACACCAGCTGGAAAGAGTGATCACCATCTTTCCCTGGATTGCGATCATTGACAAATTCCAGCATTGGGTATACGAAAACCCAACGCACAGCCTGGAAGAACGGGCGGCACAATGGGTCGTCATCAACGACGAGTTTTCAACCGGCGTACTGGATATGGAGGGATTGGAACACTACCGTCGTTTTAGCTGGCAACGGCAATTGCATTTATTTGAAGTGCCTTTCTACTATATTGAGTATGGAATTGCACAATTGGGTGCAATAGGGATGTGGATGCAGTATAAGGAGAACAGGGAAAAAGCCCTGGACAACTATACGCAGGCCCTGGCCCTGGGAGGAACCCGCACATTACCCGAGCTGTACGAGGCAGCCGGGCTGAAATTTGACCTGGGACCGGTCCGTGTTAAAACTTTGATGGATTTTGTGAAACGAGAAATGTCAGCCCTGGGTTAAATCTCGGTTAAGAGGCAAAAAATACCCTATTTCGGGTATGCTAAAATTTTGCAGGGAATGATTTATAACAATATATTTGTACAGGAAAACACTTAGAAGCAAATGCTTCTTCTAAAATAGCTACTAATCAGAGCCTTAACCAAAAGTCCCGGTGTGTCTACATCGGGGCTTTATTTTTTGGGGATTATCCGCGGCAGGTGCGGCAGGTTCCGCTGACCACCATTTCAACCTGTTTCTGGCGATAACCCTGTGGTAGCTGGATCGCCGGGATGCTCACTTCGTCCAGGCAGGTGGTATTACCGCAGCCGGTACAAATAAAATGGACGTGGTTGTCGTGGTGGTGGCCTTCTTCACATTCTTCGCGGCAAAGGGCATAACGAATGCTGTTATCGGCGGTGGGTATGGTGTGGATAATTCCTTTGTTCAGGAAGACCTGCAGGGTTCTGTATACAGTTACGCGATCGAATTTTTCGCCTGTTTTTTTTTCGATATCTCCATGCGCAAGCGCTCCCTGTCCTGATAGAAACAGTTCCAGGATCTTCACCCGGCTTTCCGTTACGCTCAGCCGGCTTTTCCGCAATAAAGACTGTATCGATTTTTCCATGGCTTTACTGGGGGTTATTGTTAAAGAGCCCATTGGCAAAGCTACCCCTATTGCCCTCCTTTTCTGATAACAATGGAAGGATGTCTTTGATCAGTTCTTCTACCTCTTCTTTTTTCAGCCCGTCGTAAATTTTTCTCACCTGCCCGTTTTTATCCACCAGGGCAAAAAACTGTGTATGGATAAACTGGTCCTCGATGAACTCGTTGTTGTTTTTCGGATCGTCGAGCAGGTAACTTACCCGGGCAGCCAGGTAAAGGCTGTCCTTGGGGCCCGTGAGGAAATGCCAGTTTCCGCCGTTTACCCCAAGGGAGTCGGCATAGACCCTGAGGCGGGCCACACTGTCGGTAGCCGGATCCACGCTGTGCGACAGGATCAGGAAGCGGGGCTCCTGGCGATAAGCCTCGTATACTTTTTTCAGGTTGTTGTTCATTTTGGGACAAATGCCGGGGCAGGTGCTGAAAAAATATTCAGCCACATACACTTTCCCGGCAATTTCGCGGTTGCTGACCTCCTGTCCGTTCTGGTCGGTAAAACGAAAGGGCTTCACCGTGCTGAGCACCGGCATTTTTACGGTAGTAAAGCCCGGAATAAAATGCGTCATGGCAAAAACAAATCCGCCAAAAAGAAGCACAAAAAACAGGGCATACCAAATTAGTCGCTTGTTCATTTCTGCAAATTTAAGAAGAAATATTTTGCAACAAAGTTGCATCTTCTTAGTTTTGTGCCTCATGTCTTTTAAGATCAACTGGGATGCCCTCGGGATAGCGACTTCGGTGGCCTGCGCCATCCACTGCGCGGTGCTGCCCCTGGTGCTGACCAGTTTACCCGTTCTGGGAGTAAATATTATAGAAAATATTGCTTTTGAGTATTTCATGATCCTGCTGGCGGCAGTGATCGGGAGCCAGGCGCTCTATCACGGTTACAAAAAACACCACCACCAGGCCGGCCCGCTCATCCTTTTTGCCCTGGGAATTGTCCTGCTGCTGCTTAAGCAGCTCCTGCACCACCTGCAGCTTTGGTTCCTGGTACCGGCAGTTTTTGCGATCGTTTGGGCCCATTTCCGGAATTTCCAGCTTTGCCGCCGCGCCAACCACTGCCACGCCGCCGACTGCAACCATTAAGAATTCTTCGAAACACAAACATTAGCCCCCGGTTATTGTTATTTTTGTACGTAAATCAATGCAGTTATGATAAAGACCGGAAATCCAGTTATCAGCATTTATACTGAAATGACACCCAACCCGGAAACCATGAAGTTTGTTGCCAACAAACTGCTCTACCCCGGGAAAAGCATAGACCTGCCTGATATGGCAAGTGCAAAACCCTCTCCCCTGGCCACGGAGCTTTTCGGGTTCCCTTTTATCCGCAGTGTGTTTATCGCCAGCAATTTCGTAACGCTGACCAAAACGCCGGAAACCGAATGGAACGATGTGATCCCTTCCATACGCCAATTCCTCAAAGACTACCTGGAAGAGAACAAGCCGGTGGTAAATGAAGACGAAGTAGCAGCCGCCAAACCAACGGGTGGCAACGAAGTGCATGCAGACGACGACGATGTGGTAAAGCGCATCAAGGAGTTGCTGGAAAATTATGTAAAGCCAGCTGTTGAGATGGACGGTGGCGCCATTCAGTTCAAAAGCTACGACGACGGTGTGGTGAACCTCATGCTCCAGGGAAGTTGCAGCGGATGCCCTTCCAGCATGATCACCCTCAAGGCCGGCATCGAAGGCATGATGAAACGCATGATCCCTGAAGTGAGGGAGGTTGTGGCAGAAGCTGAATAATCTTAAACCGGCCGCATCAGAAAAGACTGCACGATCTATGCTTTGTCGGAATCTGCTTTCACCATCGAATGGCAGAACGAATTATCAGTTACCCATCACCGTGAGATGATGCGCCTCGCCGGCAAGATCCGGCAGGAAGGCTTTCCCGGTTTCCGGGATGTATCGGTGGCCTATAACAGCATCAGTATATTTTTTGATCCCCGGGAAATCTTCCACAACACCGGAAGCCATCCCGGGGATTTTATTCTTCCCTGGCTGCGCCGTAAACTGGAAGAAGACTGCACGGCAGAACCACTTCCGGAGCCGCGCAGGCACCTGGTCCCTGTTTGTTATGAAACGCCTTTTGCTACTGACGTCAATGCCTATGCGTCTTATACCGGCCTTTCGCGCGAAGCCATTGTAACGCTTCACACGGAGAAGCCGTTATACGTTTTTATGGTCGGCTTTAACCCCGGCTTTCCTTACCTCGGTATGTTGCCCGATGCCATGCGCATGCCCCGCAAAGCCGCACCGGCACTGAAAGTGCCGGCAGGTTCGGTGGGAATAGCGGGGCAACAAACCGGCATCTATCCCAATGCGGGCCCGGGCGGATGGAATATCATCGGACGCACGCCGCTGCGGCTCTTCGATCCGGCCCATCCGGACACCTGCCTGTTACAGGCCGGCGATCTGGTGCAATTCACGTCGATCGATGCGACCACTTTTGCCTATCTTAACCAGTATGAAAATCCTTAGTGGCGGTATTTCCTCCATCCAGGACCTTGGCCGTTTCGGTTACCGCAACCTGGGCATCAACAACGGCGGCGTTGTAGATGCGCCGGCTGCCCGGCGCTGCAATATGCTGGTGGCCAATGAAGACGATGCCGCGCTGGTTGAAATTGCGGCGGGACGCTGGTCGGCACAATGCGGCTGGGAGCAGTTGGCGGCCGTTGGCGGACATGGCCTCCGGGTATGGATAGACGAACGGGAAACGGCCTGCTGGCAACCTTTTCGCCTGGGCCCGGGTGAAACACTTCGCATTGAAAGCGGCAGGGGCGGATATGGTTACCTGGCCGTGCACGGCGGGTTTCGCGTAACGCCGGTGCTGGGCAGCCGCTCCACCCACCTGGCTGCGGGCTTTGGCGGATGGAACGGGCGTCTTCTCAAAGCCGGCGACGAACTCCCTACCGCGGTGCTGTTCAGCGATACCGCGCGTAAGATCCTGCAGGTGATAGAAGGAGACAGCATGCGCCGTAACTTTCGGTTGTCGGATGCCGTTATACCCGATTATTCCGGCCGGCCATTCCGTTTTTTTGCGGGGCACGAGTTCGCACAGTTCTCCACCAGTGCACAGGCTTTACTTTCTTCGGCAACATTTGAAACCAGCACACAAACCAACCGCATGGGCGCCCGGCTTACAGGTTCGCCCCTCCTGTTGCAGGCCCCGCTGAATATGCTTTCTTCCGCCGTACAGCCAGGAACCATGCAGGTGAGTCCCGATGGCCAATTGCTCATATTACTGAGCGATGCGCAGACCACCGGCGGCTACCCGAGGATTGGCCAGCTTGCGGAGGCCGACCTTCATCGCCTGGCGCAGTGTGGCCCGGGCACAAAGATCCGTTTTGAGCAGGTGAGCCCCGAGTCCGCTTTCCGCGCATTGATGGAAGAAGAAACACAGTTCCGGCAACTGAAACAGGATTACCTCCTCTATTTTTCATGACCCGCCGCGTTGACATAAACTGCGACCTCGGCGAAGGCGCCGGCCACGACGCCGACATCCTTCCTTATATCAGCTCCATCAATATTGCCTGCGGTTTTCATGCAGGTGACCCGCAAACCATGCTGGGCCTGGTAAGGCAGGCCTCGGAAAGAGGAATTGCGATTGGCGCTCACCCGGGATATGCCGACCGTGAACATTTCGGAAGACGGCCGCTAAGGTTGTCTAACGAAGAAGTATATGCGCTGATCCTTTACCAGTTGGGCGCACTGGATGCCATTTGCCGCGCGGCCGGCGTTCAACTGCAACATATAAAACCGCACGGTGCGCTGTACAACCAGGCCGCTTCCGATCCCCTGCTGGCAGATGCTGTTTGCCGGGCCGTGGAGGATTTTGATCAACACCTGCTGGTATACGCCCTTGCCGGCTCCGCCTTCCACAAAACGGCTGCGGAAAAAGGCATAAAAACCGTATCGGAAGTATTTGCCGATCGCAGCTACCTGCCCGATGGTTCGCTTTGTCCGCGGAGCCAGCCCGGCGCCCTTATCGAAACAACTTCCGCCGCCGTCGACCAGGCCATGGAAATGATCCTGCACGGCCGGGTGAAGGCGCTGGATGGAACAGTTGTCGCCATACAGGCAGAAAGCATTTGCCTGCACGGGGACGGCGAAAACGCTGTTGCTTTTGCCAAAGCACTGCACACGCAGCTCGTGCAGGAAAACATAGAGATCCGCGCTTATGACAAATCCCGGTAAAACCCGAAAAACCCTCTGGGGCGCCGCTTTCCTGATGGCTACCTCGGCCATAGGGCCTGGTTTTTTAACACAAACCAGCTTTTTCACCAGCCAGCTTCTTGCGAGTTTCGGCAGCATCATCCTGTTGTCCATATTGATCGATATCGGCGTGCAGTTGAATATCTGGCGGCTCATCAGCGGTTATGAAAAACCGGCGCAGGAAATTGCCAACGGCCTTTTACCGGGACTGGGATGGTTGCTGTCGGCGATGGTCTTTGCAGGCGGACTGGCTTTTAACATCGGCAATATTGCAGGCGCCGGGCTGGGACTGCAGGTCATAACGGGAATGGATATACGCTTTGCTGCGTTGCTTTCCGGGCTGTTCTCCATTTGGTTGCTGGTGGCAAAAAATGCCACTGCGCTCATGGACCGTTTTGTTTTGTGGATGGGCTTCCTGATGATTGGACTCACCGCCTGGGTGGCGATCGTTTCTGCGCCGCCTATGGGACAGGTGTTGCAGCGCAGCTTTGTACCGGACAAGTTCAGTTGGCAGGCGCTGATCACCATCGTTGGCGGAACCGTGGGCGGTTATATTTGTTTTGCGGGCGCACACCGGCTCCTGGACAGGAAAGACGCTGTATCCCTGCAACCGCGCGACGTGAGCCGGTCGGCCATTGGCGGAATACTGGCGGCTTCAGCCATGCGCATCCTGCTTTTCCTGGCGGCGCTGGGTGTGGTGAGCCAGGGCCTGGCGCTGGATGCCGGGAACCCCGCGGCCGACGTATTCCGCCTGGCAGCGGGTGAGGCCGGTTATCGGTTGTTCGGCATCGTTATGTGGTGCGCTGCCATCACATCCGTTATCGGCTCTGCCTATACCAGCGTGAGTTTTATCAGCACCTATCACCCAAGACTAGCCGAAAAACCCGGGCCCGTGCTGGCGCTGTTCATCGCTTTTTCAACCATCGTGTTCCTGCTGGTGGGTCAGCCCGTGCGGGTGCTGGTATGGGCGGGCATGCTGAATGGGCTCATTCTTCCCTTCTCACTGTTCATTTTGCTGGCAGCCGTGTATATGAAAAAAGCACCTAACGGTTATCAGCATCCGAAATGGTTGGGGCTTACCGGATTGCTGATAGCGCTGGTGCTTGCGTGGATCGCCATGCAGGCTTTCCTTCAATAAGTCAAAGCCGCATCATCCGAGTTTTAAAGCAGGGTTGCTTCCGAACTGATGGCGGTATTGAGCAGCTTGGAAATGGGACAATTCTCTTCTGCGTCTTTCACACTCGCGTCCCACTGCTCCTTGCTGATTCCGGGCACTTTTCCTTTTACAATAAGATGTGATTTGGTGACAGCTCCGTTCTCAAACGTTATCTGGCACTGGGTTTCCAGCGTTTCCGGCGTAAAGCCGGCAGCGCCGATCACAAAGCTGAGCTTCATGGTAAAACAACCGGCATGGGCAGCCGCTACCAGTTCTTCGGGATTGGTGCCGATGCCACTTTCAAAACGGGAGTTGAAAGAGTACTGCGTGTCTTTCAGCACACTGCTTTGGGTGCTGAGCGTTCCATTTCCTTCCTTTCCGGAGCCGTTCCATACGGCCGTTGCATTGCGGATCATGATAGTAGTATTTGATGAATGAACTTGTTCAGAGCGGGATAATAAAGGTAAGCAAGATGCTCATGATTTCCGCCAGTTCACACCCCTTTCCGCCAAATGGGCCAGTACGCTTTCAAAGCAACCCTTCACCGCGCCTACTTTTTCCGGCGGGAATACACCTTTTTCTGTAAAAAGTCCCTTTTCAACCAGGGCTACCGCGGCTGTACAGGTATAACCCGTAGTGCGGCTCATGGAAGAGATCCCGGTTTGCGGATCGTAGCGATCCAGCAGGTTGTATTCCACTTTACAGGGTTGCCCTTCTTTTTTACCGTAGAGGCTTACGCGCATAACGGTGAACTCCTCTTCTTCCGGCTCCAGTTTCCACTCGCGGAAAAGCAGGCTGCTGGAGAAATCGATCGGCCGCACCTGCTGGCCTTTCACATCAATGGGCTGGTCGCTGAAAAACCCGGCTGCCTGCAGGGCCAAGATGAGGTCCACATGCCCCGGGTAGCGAAGGGTTTGTTCTTTCTGGTCGGGAATATGGGGCAGGGTGTACAGGAGGCTTCTCAGTCCATCCGTATTGAATGCCTCCAGCGTGCCGATGCCCTCAAAATCCATATAGCTGCGCTCCGACAACGCCGGTTTTACCACGATGCGGCCATTTTCTTTCAGGCGCGCCGGCCGGGTATATTCCTCGATCACATCCACGGGAGAGAAGGGCGCTTTGTATTCGAACGGTTTTTTCCGCAGTTTGGGCAGGCCGCCCACATAGATCTCGAACTTTTCGATGGTGAATTGTTGGTCGTAGTACCCGATGATGAAATTGCTCATGCCCGGCGCCACGCCGCAATCGGTAATAACGGTAAGGCCTTTTTCCCGGGCCAGGGCGTCGAGTTCCAGGGCATCTTCGGGAAAGAAGGAAATGTCCACCGTATTCTTTCCGGCACGGATCACCGACTCCAGCGCCCGATAGCCCATAAAGCCGGGTACCGCCAATACCACCATATCATATGGCATCAGCCAGTTGGTGTACGATGAAAAATCGGTTAGGTCTGCCTGTTGGGTCTGTACCTGCCGGTTCTTTTCTTTCAGCCGCGCGAGCTGGCTGTCCGATCTGTCAAAAGCGGTTACCTCGTGGGAAGCGGCCAGGTCGAGGACAATGGCGCTGCCTACCATGCCTGCGCCCAAAACAGCAATTTTCATACAAAGAATTTCAGGCAATCTAAAAATTCTGTCGCATTTTTAGCCCATGCTGCAATTGGTATGGGAACAATTCCTGGAAGGGCTCCGCCAAACCGGTCCGCTGGAGTTCGTGGCCGTATGCGCCGGCATCGCCAGCGTTTGGTTCAGTAAAAAGGAGAATATCCTGGTTTACCCGGTAGGCCTCATCAACACCATTATATACATCTATCTCAGCTTTAAGGGTCACCTTTTTGGCGAGGCCAGCGTGAACCTGTATTATACCATCATGAGCATTTACGGGTGGATCCTGTGGGCCAAAAAAGATGAGCAACGGCACCACACGGTGCAGATCACGGCTTCGTCGCGGCGCGAGTGGCTGCAGCAATTGTTGTTCTTCGGCGCTTTTTACGGCGCCATCTATGGCGCGCTGAGCTGGCTCAAAAGCTCCTTTGCGCCGGAAGCCATTCCCTGGGCCGATGCGCTGGCCAGCGCCAGCGCTTATACGGGCATGTGGCTGATGGCCCGGAAAAAAATAGAAAGCTGGTACTGGTGGATCATTACCAATATTGCATCCATCCCGCTTTATTTCGTAAAAGGATATGCTTTCACCTCCTTCCAGTACATTGTACTGCTAATTCTTGCATTTAGCGGGTGGATGTCCTGGAAAAGAAAGATCAAGGTTCAGTAACTTTCCGTCTTGTTATGCTGAAAAAGATCGTGGTAATAGGACCGGAGTCGACCGGCAAGAGTACATTGTGCAAGCAGCTTTCAGACCATTACCAAACCAGGTGGTGTCCGGAATATGCGCGGGAATACCTGCTCAAAAACGGAAAGTATTATAAATACGAAGACCTGCTTTCCATTGCACGCGGGCAGTTGAAAATGGAAGAAGCTTATGCAGCGGAGATGATCAAAGAGAATATCCGGCCGCCCTATCTTTTTGTAGACACGGATATGTACGTGATGAAAGTGTGGTGCGAATATGTTTTCGAAAAATGCCATCCTTTTATCCTGGAACAGATCGCCAGCCGGCAGTATGATCTTTACCTGCTTTGTGATATCGATATTCCCTGGGCGAAGGATGAGTTGCGCGAATACCCCGACCTTGCCATCAGGAAACAATTGTTCTGCATGTACAAAGACCTGCTGGTAAACCAATGTGTACCCTGGATCACCGTCAGTGGCAGTCCCGAACAAAGGCTGGCCACCGTTACCCGAACGATCGGGCAATTGTTCAACCATGCTTAAATCTTTTAAGGCACATCCGCTTTCCTGGTTCCTGCTGGCCTGGACGCTGGTCAACCTGCTGCAGGCCGGCACCACCGAACTGCTCGACGACGAAGCCTACTACTGGGTTTATTCCCGTTTTCCCGACTGGGGATATTTTGACCATCCGCCCATGATCGCGCTTTGTATCAGGGCTGGTTATGCGCTTTTTCCCTGGGAACTGGGTGTTCGTTTCCTGATGGTGCTCATGAGCACTTTAACCATCTGGATCATTCATTCCCTGCTGCTGGTAAAGAACAATCGCCTGTTCTTCCAGTTGGTGCTTTGCCTGGGCGTGCTGCAGATCGGCGGCATCCTGGCCGTTCCTGATATTCCGCTTACTTTTTTTACCGCCCTTTTTTTCTGGCAACTCAAACGGTTCCTGGAAAAAAATACGCTTGCGGAGGGGTTGTTATTGGGTTTGGTGATGGCCCTTATGCTCTACAGCAAATACCATGGGGTGCTGATCATTCTATTTTCCCTGCTCGCCTGTCCGCGGCTGCTTCGCCAGCCCAATGCCTGGGTGGCGGCGCTGTTTGGCGCCCTGCTTTTTCTGCCACACCTCTGGTGGCAATACCAGCACGGCTTTCCTTCCGTATGGTACCACCTGCGCGAAAGAAATGCACCGGCCTATAAAATCAATTTTACGCTCGAATATATACTGGGACAATTTCTTTTGGCGGGTCCCCTGGTAGGATGGCTGCTGCTGTATGCGGCAGGAAGGTTCCGGCCCCGGGCTCCTTTTGAAAAAGCCCTCCTGTACAGCCTTGTGGGCTTCTATGGTTTTTTTCTGCTGAGCTCCTTCAAGGGACGCGTGGAAGCCAACTGGACCGTTCCCGCGCTGGTGCCCCTGCTCATACTCTCCCATGCATGGTTAAACGAAAACAGGTGGCAGGTTTGGATACGGCGGCTCTGGTTGCCTACGCTCATCCTGGTGTTGGTGGCGCGTATGTATATGATGACAGACATTCCATTTCTTACCAGCCGCATAAAAGACGAAATGCATGGCAATAAGGAATGGGCAGGTGCCATACAGGAGCGCGCAGGTGGACTGCCGGTTGTTTTTATGGACAAATACCAGCGGCCTTCCAAATACTGGTTTTACTCCGGTGACACCGCTTTTGTACTCAACAGCACTACTTACCGAAGGAACAACTACAATTTCTGGCCCATCGAAAAACAACTGCAGGGACGCAGGGTTTATTTTGCAGACAATATACTGCATAGCGACAGTGCCGCGGTACCCATTCCCAATCCGCGCGAACCACTTTATGGCAAGCCCCTTCCAAATTTCTACTCCTATTCCGGCATACGCATAGAGCCTGCAAAACTGCCTTTGGAAATCAGCGGCGGGCAATTACTGGCTTTTGACGCAACGGTTGCGGGCGAAGTTCCAGGCGCCCGGCCGGTACTCGACGTGGTGGTTGGGAATGATGTAGTGGCGCGCATACCGCTTTCGCTGAGGCCCGAGGGCGACCCGTGGAAATTGTCTTCCTCCGAACCGGTAACAATAGCGCCCGGCAAATACCGCTGCAAACTGGGCATGCTTTCGGTGATTCCCGGCATTGCCACGCAGATAAGCCCCGCGATGGAGCTCGTGGCAAAACCCTAATCAGTCGATGATCTTTTGGATATCGGGGTCAACCGCAAGATTGTTCATCTGGCGCTGGATCACCACCGAACGTGCACTCACGTAGCGGCTGGCGGGTTGCGCGATGAATTTTTTCGGATTGGGCAGGCAGGCGGCAATGCGGGCGGCTTCGGCGCGGGTGAGGGATGCCGCCGGTTTGTGAAAATAGTGACGGGCAGCGGCTTCGGCGCCAAAAACGCCGGGCCCCATTTCAATCACGTTCAGGTACACTTCGAGGATGCGCTTCTTTCCCCAGATCCGTTCGATCATAAACGTGAAATAGGTTTCCAGTCCCTTGCGGACCCAGCCACGCCCCTGCCAGAGGAATACGTTTTTCGCTGTCTGCTGGCTGATGGTGCTGGCCCCGTGGATGCGATTGGGTTTTCGTTTATTGTATTCCATCGCTTTTTCGATGCTTTTCCAGTCGAAGCCGCTGTGGTCGGCAAAAAGCTGGTCCTCCGAGGCAATCACCGCCAGGCGCAGGTTCCGGGATATTTCCTTATGGTCTACATAATCCCTTTTCAGGCCGTAGCCCCTGAACCAGTCGGCCAGTTGCGTGAGTGTTACAGGTGGATCCATCCAACGCAGAAGGATGATGTACAGCAACTGCGAAACAAAAAGGATCAGGAAAAATTTTTTCAGGAACCGCCAGATACGGGGAATGATACCTTTTGTTTTCACGTAGGATGTTGACGTTTAGGTGTGCGCAATATAGGGCTTTTGGCTATTTCTGGCTATCGTTCATGTGCACATAGCCAATAACATATTTTTTGCCGGTTCTTTCTTTCTTGCGATAAATGCGGTTCAGGATGAAGCCGCCGCCGGCCACGCCCAGCGCAATTCCCAGGCTGGTGAGGTTCCGGGGATCAGACAGCGGCTGGTCGAGGTAGGCGCCATTGATCACGTTCAGCAGCGCATATCCCGCGCCGCCAATCATAAAGATGCTGCCGTTCTTAACAAAACGCCAGCTTTCTTTTTTATCGGTATTGATCCGGTAGATCTCCCGGTAGTCCATCTTATGAATAAAATAGCCGAAGGTATCTACGCGGGTAGTGCCGAACTGGGTCATGTAGGTTTGGATGTTCCACTGCCGTACAAAAACAGAATCGTTCCGCACAGCTTCCACGATCCCTTCTATTTCCTGCCCGCCGGCCCGTATAAAGTTGATCTTTGTTCCCACGAAATAAACGGCAACATGCCGCCCATTGGGCTTTTTGAGCGTAATGTAATCGCTCATTTTAATGTCCTGCGCCCGGGCGAAGCCGCCGGCCAGGACCAGTATTGTAAGCACCAGGATGTATTTCATAGACACGATTCAGACTTTATCAGATAAAAATGCCACACCCCAAAGCAGCGCAAAACCAAAGCCGATCAGGATCATACCGGATATCTTATTCACCACCGTCAGGTTGTGAAGGGTGAGCTTCCTGCGCAGCTTTCCGGCCATCAGCACTTTCAGCACGTCGGCCAGTATGTTTACGCCAATGCAGGTGGTAAAGATAATGATCCTGTCGCGCAGACCGTGGGTAACCGAAAATGCCGTGGCATTGATGAGCCAGAAAAGAATAACACTTGGGTTAAGGGTATTGATGAGAAATCCCGATGAAAATATTTTGGCGATATCTCTTTTGCGAAAGCGTTGCAGCTCCGCCGCCTGCTCGGGAGCCAGTTTCACTTTCTTAAGGAACACATAATAAATGCCCATGCCCACCAGGAAAAGACTGCCGATGATGCCGATCGCTCTTTTGTAAACCAGCAGTGCGCTGACCCATTCCGAAAAGGCATTACTCAATATCACCAGTAATATATCGCTTACCCACACACCTGCCACAAAGCTCATCCCTCCTTCTTTCCCGTTGTTCAGGCTCTGTTTGATGATGGTAAAGATCACAGGTCCCACCGACAAGGCAAGAATGCTTCCGAGGGCCAGTCCTTTCAATAATGCTTCGGTCATAGGTTGTCGTCCACGGGCATAAAAATAATGATTACGCGCTCATGGCAAGATTTCAATAATTTCATAGGGTCATGGCCCGGACCTCACTCGATAAAACGATCACCCGCCAGGGCAAGCGCTACCTCCGCTACCTGGGTCTCAACAATCTTTTTGGTACCCGCCGTACCAAGGAGATCCTTCATGTAAACCCGACCATAACACCGGTTCGGGAAGAAGCCGGCGAAGTGAAGGCCTATGTGTTCGATTACGACGCCACCCATATGGAGGAGCACGAATTCAGGGCCGTGGAACCCTGTTTCCCCTTCCGCGCCAGCAACCGCATCAGTTGGATCAATGTGGACGGCCTGCGCAAAGCCGATGTGGAATCGGTTTGCAACCACTACATGGTTCACCCCCTGCTCATTGAAGACATCCTGAGCATCAACCAGCGGCCAAAAATGGATGAGGTGGAAGGCGTTCTCTTCTGCCTGCTGAACATGCTCTATTTTAATGAACAGTTGGGCACCGTAGAGCAGGAACAGATCAGCATTGTACTGGGAAAGGATTTTGTGATCAGCTTCCAGGAAGATGCATCGCGGGATGTATTCAATCCCTTAAGGGACCGGCTGAAGATGACTTCTTCCAAAATAAGGCAGCGGGGCGCCGACTATCTCTGTTACAGCATGCTTGACCTCATTGTGGACAATTATTTTATTGTGATGGAAAAGCTGGGCGAAAGAATTGAAGCGCTGGAGGAACAGGTGATCCGCGACAGCAACAACCGCGCACTGGCCCGCATCAGCGCCCTGCGCAAAGAACAGATCATCCTCAAGAGAAATATTGCTCCTGTCCGTGATCTCATCAACGGCATCATCCGCAGCGAAAGCGATTTGCTCGACGACCGCACCACGAAATATTTTAAAGACATCTACGACCACATCATGCAGGCCTATGACCTGAGTGAGAACTACCGCGATATCATGATCAACATGCAGGACCTCTACATCAACAATGTGAACCTGCGCATGAATGAAGTGATGAAGGTAATGGCCATTGTAACCTGCCTGATGGCGCCCGCCACGGTTATCGGCGGCATTTTCGGCATGAACTTCGACAAGATCCCCTACCTCCACAACGATTCCGGCTTCTACATCGCGGTGGGACTCATGCTGCTGATCCCCATTTATATGCTGTGGGTATTCCGGCGCAGGGGCTGGTTCTAATCAATGTCGTAGCGGTAGAAAAGGTCCGATTCCCGCACCCATCCCTTTTGCTCATACAATGCCTGTGCAACGGTATTGGCGGCGCCTGTTTGCAACAGCAGCCATGGGGCTTTCTGTTCTGCGGCCATGGTCACCACAGCATCAAGCAATTTAGAGGCGATTCCTTTTTTCCGGAAAGATTCGTGTACGTACAGGTCGTTCAGCAGCCAGGCGCGGCGCATGGATACAGAACTGAAAATCGGATAGAGCTGGCAGAAACCGCAGAGCTCCCCCTCTTCCAGCGCCAGGTACACGACAGACTCCCCTGCCTCCAGGCGTGCTTTTAAAAAATCGGCAGCGCCTTCGGGGTCGGATTGCTGGCCGTAAAACTGGCGGTACTGGTCGAAGAGATAGGCCAGGGCCGGCGCATCTTCTTTTCCCGCAGGTCTTATGCTGGTCATGCAGGTGATTTAATAAATGAAAGCCAGTCTTCCAGCATGGCGCCCTTCAGCACCCGCGGAAATTTATGTTGCCCGCCCACTTTTCCTTTCGATGCCAGGAAGTCCATAAAGGTCTTTTCCGGCAGCACGCGGAGCGTAATTTCCTTCAGGGCGCTTGCTCTTTCCACTGCGTAATCGTCGTTCAGCACTTTCAGGTGCTCGTCTATTTTACGGCAGAGGAGCTCGGCGTCTACATGGTCGTCGCTGGCCACAAACCACTGGTGTGCAAAAAAGCTGCCATGGGGCAGGCCGGCTACTGTAAACTCAGGAATGGAGGCGTTTATTTCTTCGGATGCAAGCTGCAGGGCGCGGCTCATATTGTCCACGCTGAGGTGCTCACCTACCAGGCTGAGGAAGTGTTTAGTGCGACCAGTGATGATGATTTCGCAACGTGCTGCATCCGCAAAACGAACCGTGTCTCCTATCAGGTAACGCCAGGCACCGGCGGATGTGCTGAGCAAAATCGCATAATCACGCCCCTCCTCCACTTCGTGTATCATATAGGCGCGCGGATTGGCCACCATATTTCCTTCCGAATCAAAATTCTCATCATCGAACGGAACAAATTCAAAAAAGATATGGTCGTTGATGGAAAGCTTCATGCCACGTGCATACTGGCGGTCCTGGTATGCAATAAACCCTTCCGATGCCAGGTAGGTTTCGATATAGGTAAGCGGTTTGGCCAGTAGTTTTTCGAATCCTTTTTTATAGGGTTCGAAAGAAACGCCGCCGTGTACAAAAAACGAAAGATGGGGCCAGATATCGTGGATGGTGCGCAGCTTATACCGTTCAATAATCTTTTCCATGCACATCTGAATCCAGGCCGGGACGCCTACCACGAAGCTGATGTCCCAGTTGGGCGCCTGCTCCACGATCTCTTCAAGCTTGTCGTTCCAGTCGGTCATCTTGGCGATCTTTTTGCCCGGTTTGTAGAAGGGCGTAAACCAGAAGGGAACTTTTTTTGCAGTGATGCCGCTCAGGTCGCCGGCATAATAACCCTGTCCTTTCTGCAATTGCGTGCTGCCGCCGAGCATGAGCCAGCCCTTGCCGATATTGCTGTAGGGAATACCATCGTAGTGCCGGAGGGAAAGCAGTTGCTTGATCATCACAACCCGGTTGCCTTTTAACAGGTCTTCCGTAATGGGAATGTATTTGGAGGCCGATTCAGAGGTGCCGGATGAAAGCGCGTAATACTTGATTTTGCCCGGCCAGCAAATATCCGGCTTGCCTTCGAGGGTTTTATGCCACCAGTCCTTATAAATGGAATTGTAATTGAAGGTGGGCACCTGCTGCTGGAATTTTTTTCCCAGGTGTTTTCCCAGCAGAATTTCGTCGAAACGATACCGTTGCCCGAATTCGGTGAAGCGCGCTTTTTTCAGCAGTTTCTTAAGCACTTTCAGTTGCTGCCGGCGCGGTGAACTGACCGGCAGGCGCAATGCTCTTGCAATCGTTTTTGGAATGGTGATCTCGATCAGCGCCATGCTTCGGTGTGTGTGCTTGGGTGAATGGCAAAAATACTCAATAGCCTGTCAATATTACAACTCTGCCGCTTAGCCAGGGTTCTTTTTTAATGGAATGGATTCACCCGCTGTCGAGTGGCAGGATCCGCCCACCAGGTAGTTGGCGCCGGGTATAAAAAAATAGACGGGCAGGTGGTTTTCTCCTTCCGGTTTTGGCAACCGCCAGTTATAGGGCGGGGCCCAGATGCAAATGATCCGCTGGACTTCGCCGGTTGCCCGGTACTGCCACTGGGGAGGCAGGCGGAGGAGCAGTTGCGGTAGAAAAGCCAGGTCGCCGGTTGCGCGGAAATGAAGAATGGGTGCCGGGGCGGGCGTTTCGGCGGCTACCGCCCTGTTTTTCCATTTGCGGATCAGGGGCCGGAGCAGCAGGCGGGTGAGCCAGGCGCGCGACGGGAAATATTTTTCCGCAAAAATTACCATGGCCTCATAAAAATGCTGGCGGCTGCCGGTGGTGCGCGCTGCACTTTCTCCTTTGAAATGCAGGATACCCGGTTCCGGCAGGTAATAATTCCGGAAACCCGCCAGCCGTATGCGGTGACTGAAATCGATGTCTTCTCCATACATGAAAAACCGTTCATCGAGCCCGCCCGTTTTTTCAAAGGCCGTGCGGGTAAGTGCCAGGAAAGCGCCCGCCAGCACTTCCACTTCCTGCACCTCGCTGGCTGGCAGGTGTCCCAGGTAATAACGGGCAAAACGCGGGTGACGGGGGAAGAGGCGCGCCAGGCCGGCCAGTTTATAAAATGCGGTCCAGGGATCGGGCAGGCCCCGCTTGGATTCTGGTAAAAAAGCGCCACAGCCATCGTACATGGCCATTCCCAGGGCGCCCGCCTGGGGGTGAGTGTTGAAGAAATCGCGCACCGTTTCGAACGCTCCCGCAGGCACCAGCGTATCGGGGTTCAGCAGCAAGAGCAGGTCGCCCGTTGCCAGCGCCAGTCCCTGGTTATTGGCGCGACTATAACCCAGGTTTTCTTCGTTGCGGATATACCGGATAAACGGAAATCGGGTAGGGATATACGTTGGAGGAAGATCGGCGGAAGCATTGTCCACCACAATGACCTCCATATCCATACCGGCCGCGGCCGCCTGAACGGACAAAATGCATTGTTCCAGGAAGGGCGTTACATTGTAGTTAACAATAATGACCGACAGGCGCATGCAGCGAATTTATGTAGCTTTGCGGGATGATGAAAGAAACGCTGGTCCTTGCAGCCAGGGCGGGTGCAGCCGAGCTGGAGAAATATTTTAACCGGAAGGACCTGGTCGTCTCCAATAAGGAAGGAATGAACAACCTGGTGACGGAAGCCGACCATGCTTCCGAAAAAGCCATCATCGCCGTTATCAGGGAACGCTTTCCCGATCACTATCTCCTTACCGAAGAAAGCGGGGAGCACATCACGGGTTCCGATATAAAATGGATCATCGACCCTATTGACGGTACCGTGAATTTTGCGCATGGCCTGCCGCTTTGCTGCGTGAGCATTGGCGTGGAAAAAGCCGGCAAAATGATACTGGGCGCCGTTTTCAATCCCAATATGAACGAGTTCTTTTTTGCAGAAAAAGACGGCGGCGCTTTTCTCAACGACAGGCCCATCCGCGTGAGCGAAAAAGACGATGTTTCGAGCAGTTGCCTCGTCACCGGTTTTCCTTACACTTACCTCGATACACCCAACGGACCGCTGGAATGCTTCGACCGTTTTATCCGCAGGGGCGTGCCGGTGCGGCGCCTGGGCTCCGCAGCCATCGATCTTTGCTGGGTGGCCTGTGGCCGCTTCGATGGTTTTTATGAACACAAGCTCCAGCCCTGGGACAGCGCGGCGGGTTTCCTGGTGGTAGAAGAAGCCGGCGGAAAAGTGACCGATTTCAGCGGAGCCTATTACAGTCCCTATCAACCACATTTACTGGCGAGCAACGGGCATATCCACGACGAAATGCTGCAATGGCTCGCAGGCAATATTCCCCAACCAACCAATTGACCATGGCCAGCAGAACAGAAATTGCAGAACTGGGTGAGTTCGGGCTCATCAAACACCTCACCGCCAACATCGAGTTCCAGAACGCCTCTTCAATAGTGGGTGTGGGCGACGATGGCGCCGTGATCGACCACTTCGGCAAACAAACCGTGGTGAGTACCGATATGCTGGTGGAAGGCGTACATTTTGATCTCATGTACACCCCGCTCAAACACCTCGGTTATAAATCGGTGGTGGTGAACCTCAGCGATATCTATGCGATGAACGCCACGCCTGCACAAATTACCCTGAACATTGCCGTTAGTAACAAGTTCAGCGTGGAAGCGCTTGATGAATTTTATGAAGGCGTATACGCCGCTTGTGATGCCTATGGTGTGGATCTTGTTGGCGGCGATACCTGCACCTCCAAACTGGGCTTTGTCATCAGTGTTACCGCACTGGGGGAAGTGGCGCCCGGAAAATTTGTACGCCGCAGTACGGCGCAAAAGGGAGACCTGATCTGCGTCAGCGGCGACCTGGGGGCAGCCTTCCTGGGACTCACCCTGCTCGAAAGGGAAAAAAAGATCTTCCTGGAAAACCCGGGTGTACAGCCCGATCTCGAAAACGAACAATATGTGGTGGGCCGGCTGCTCAAGCCCGAGGCCCGGAAAGATATTGTCCAGTTCCTGGGCGACCAAAACATCCTGCCTACCGCTATGATGGATATTTCCGACGGGCTCAGTTCCGAGTTGCTGCACATCGGCACACAAAGCGAACTGGGCTGCGTGATCTATGAAGAAAAGATCCCCGTTCACGAAGACGCCCGCCAGGCTGCTTTCAAATTCGGGCTCGATCCAACTGCCTGTGCCCTCAGCGGTGGAGAGGACTATGAGTTGCTTTTCACCATCCCGCAACAGGAATACGATAAACTGGTGCTGAACGAACAGATCAGCGTAATCGGTTACATGACAGAGCCGGAAAAGGGATACCATATCCAAACAAAAGGAGGCAACAGTTTCCGGCTTACCGCGCAGGGCTGGAATGCATTTAAAGAGCAGTAGGGCTTATCTTTACCAGATGCATCTGAAACAGTTACCCGCAACACCTGTTTTTCTTTTCCTGCTGCTGGCGGCACTGCTTTCCGGATGCGTGAGTAACCGAAAAACCTTTGATCCTGCAGCCAAATATCCCGCCGATAAACTACAGCGCGATTACACCATTTTCCGGAACATCCTGGAAGAATCCCACCCCAGCGTAAGCTGGTACACGCCGGCCGACAGCATGAAGTATTATTTCGACTGGGGTTACAGCCGCATCAAGGATTCTATGGACCAGCGCGAGTTCCGCACCCTCCTGGCTTATGTGATGGCAAAAATACACTGCGGTCATACCAGTACGCGGTTTTCCAAATCCTACCTGCATTACCTCGATACCGCCAACCTCAGCTATTTTCCCGTATCCATCAAAATCCTGGAGAACGACACCATACTGCTTAGCAATACCATCCAGCGCGGCAACGAAGTAGTGCCACGCGGAACCATTCTTACCTCCCTGAATGGCATGCCCATCAACAAGCTAACGGACAGCCTTAGCCGCTTTATTCCCAACGACGGCTACAACGACTCCTACCTGCGGCAGGCGCTCAGCAACCGCGGCGCCTTCGGCGCCTGGATCCGGCTGGTGAACGGGCTGCAGAACAATTACTCACTGGGTTACATCGACACTACCGGTAAGGAGCAAACGCTCTCTTTCCGCCTGCAGGAGCCCCGTAAAAAAGACACCACGCGAAAACCGGTGGTGCCGCAGCTAAAGGAAAAACTAAAGCGGCGCGACAAAATAGAAGAAAAGCGTTTCAATGCCCGCAACCTGCAGATCGATACCGCGCTGTCCACCGCCTATATGACGGTGAACACTTTCAACAACGGGTATGGCCTCCACAGCTTTTTTAAGAACAGTTTCCGGGAGCTGCGAATGGCCAAAACAAAACACCTGGTCATCGACATCCGCAGCAATGGCGGCGGCAACGTGAACCATTCCACTTTTCTCACGCGGTTCATTGCAAACGACCGCTTTAAGCTGGCCGATTCACTCTATGCCATATCGCGGAAAAGCCGCTACGGCAAATACATCCAGTACCGCGCTTTTTCGGCGCCCTTTCTCTCCCTGATCACGCACAGGGAGGCCGATGGCAAATACCATTTCGGTTATTTTGAAAGGCATCGTTTCAAACCCCGGAAAAAAGACCACTATAACGGCAATGTGTATGTGCTTACCGGTCCCAATTCGTTTTCGGCCGCGGCACTTTTTGCCAATGCCATGAAGGGGCAACCCAGGGCGCTCCTGATCGGGGAAGAAACCGGTGGCGCGGCTTATGGCAATACCGCCTGGTTCATTCCCAACGTAACCCTGCCGGAAACCGGCGTCCGCTTCCGTTTGCCCAAATTCAGGCTGGTCATTGATAAAAACCGGGTGAAAGACGGAAGAGGCGTATTGCCCGACCTGGAAGTTAAAACCACGCGGGAAAGCCTGATCCAGAACCGCGACCTGAAAGTGGAAGCCGTGCGTGCGCTGATTGAAAATGCCAACCGGGCCGCCGGCGCCTCAGTACAACACCAGGCGGGGCTGCCCTGATGCATCTAACAGCAGGCACTCGCTGCTGTACCCGGTTCTGATCCTGCCGTATTCCTGGTCGATCCCCGCCGCCCGGGCCGGGTACAAGGATGCCATCCGCAAGGCCTCGCCTTCAGGAATATGCACCTGCTGCACACAGAACCGAACGGCCTTTGCCATGCTCAGCGCCGATCCCGAAAGTGTTCCGTCGGGCAGGATAAAACGATCGCCCCGCAGCATATGCCGGTAATAGCCCTCGCGGTTTTCCGTAACGGCATCGGTTATCAGGAACAGCCTTTCGCCCATGATCTTTTTGGCAATGCGGATGGCCGCTGCATCTACATGGTATCCGTCGGCAATGATGCTGGCCATCACTTTTCCATGGTCCAGTACGGCGCCCACCATACCGGGCGCGCGGTGTTGCAGGGGCGACATGGCATTGTACAAATGCGTGGCCAGCGGAACGCCGGCGTTAAACGCACGGGTGGCCTGTTCATAACTTGCATTGCTGTGCCCGGCGGACAATAAAATGCCGGCTTCCTGCAAAAGACGGAGGCCACTGCTTTCGAACAGCTCCGGGGCAATGGTCATCATCCGCACCACACCCCTGCCCAGGGCGATGATGCGCCGCAGGTTTTCCAGGCTGGGTTCCTGGATATACTGTTCCAGGTGCGCCCCTTTTTTTGCAGGATGGATAAAGGGTCCCTCCAGGTGCAGTCCCAGTACCCCCTTTCCGCCAGCCGCCTGGTAATCCCTTACGGCCTCTGCGGCCGCGGCCATCACTTCTTCGGAATGGGTGGCAACGGTAGGCATCACCCACAGGGCGCCACCCGCGCGGGCGCCTGCCACCAGGGCCTCCAAAGAGGCCTGGCTGGGGTGCTCGCCAAAGAACAGCCTGTTGCCGCCGTACAATTGCAGGTCGATCAATGCCGGCGCCAGTGTGGCGCCCTGCAGGTCAACGGGCGCAGGATCAGCGCCAGGCTCCAGGGAAAGGATTTTACCGTCCGCCGCCTGGAAAAAAAACTCTTCGTGCCAGGCCTCCCCGTCAAAAATGCGGCCGTTAAAAAAGCGATAGGATGTCATATGGAATGGTTCAGGATGGTGAAGGCGTCGGCATCGCGTAAAAAGGGAAGCCGCCCGCGCACTTCTTCCAGGTATGCTTTATCGAGTTGCAGGGTATGTGTGTCTGGTATGTGTTCACAATGATAACAGGTTTCTCCCATAGGATCCACCACCATGGTGCTGCCGCTGTGATTAATACCGTGACCGTCGAGTCCCACGCGGTTCACGCCCACCACGTAGCACTGGTTTTCGATGGCGCGGGCCGTGAGCAGGGTTTTCCAGGCATGGATCCGCCGTTCGGGCCAGTTGGCCACATAAACCAGCAGATCGTATTCCGGCTTATCCGCCTGCGTTTGCTGGCGCGCCCACACGGGAAACCGCAGGTCGTAACAAACCTGCACCAGCACCCGCCATCCTTTTACGGATGCAATGAAACGACGGTTCCCGGGTGTATAAAACCGGTCTTCGCCCGCAAAAGCAAACAGGTGTCTTTTATCGTAATAGCCCATCTGCCCCGTGGGCAGCATCCAGATCAGCCGGTTGTAAAAACGACCCTCTTCTGCAATAATGAGGCTGCCGGTTAGTATAATATGGTAGCGGGCGGCTATCGCGCGCATCCAGCCAACGGTGGGACCGTCCATGGGCTCGGCCAGTTTTTCGGGCGCCATGCTGAAGCCCGTGGAAAACATTTCGGGCAGCACTACCAGTTCCCGGGCCCCGGGGATGCCGGAAATGGCGGCTTCCAGTTGTTCGAGGTTGGCAGCTTTGTCTTCCCAAACCAGGTCGGCCTGGACGGTGGTAACCAATAACTGAGACATACCCGAAGGTAATTATTCGCCGCTTTCTCCCGAAAGTTCACTGTCTTCTCCCGATGGCGACGCGCCCTCCCCGGAAATTATTTCCGCCAATACCATTTGAAGCAGGTTGTTCTCATATCCCTTGTAGCTGAGGTAATCCAGCGTCTTTTTCCTGCGTTGCAAAAACGGCTCTCCTTCCAGTTGTTCCCAACGCTTACGGGCAAGCCTTTCCAGCGATTGCAGGTAATCGGCTTCATCGATGGCAGCCAGTCCCCTGCGGATGCAATAATCGCTGAGCCTTTTTTGTTTTAGCACTATTCCTATCCGGATCCTTCCCCAGCCCTTCATCCGGAACCTGCCGCCGGCGAACTGGATGGCAAAACGTTCTTCATTCAGGTAATCTTCTTCTATCAACTGCGCCAGGCTGTTCTCCACCTCGTTTTTGCGGAGGCCCAGCGCATAGAGTTTTTCCGTCACTTCCTGGTGGCACCTTTCCTGGTAGGCACAATAATGCCGGGCTTTCTGCATCGCCTGTTCGGGTGTATATTGCTTTGAATAGGCCATGTGCAAAATTGCAGCAAATGCCTTAGTTTCGTCCCATTCTTTACAGATACCGTTTTTTAACTGATACCGTTTTATGAAGTTCATCGTTTCTTCTTCGGCTTTACTGAAGCAGCTCCAACAGATCAGCGGGGTGATCAACGCAAATACCGTATTACCGATCCTGGAAGATTTCCTCTTTGAAATCGACAAGAACAGGCTGAATGTGGTGGCAACCGACCTTGAAACGGTGATGCGCGTGCAAATGGACATTGAAGCGAAAGACAGCGGAAGGGTTTGTATTCCCGCCAAGATCCTCATCGACTCTTTAAAGAATATCCCCGACCAGCCGCTCACTTTTACCATCGATAAGAATTTCGGCATCGAGATCACAAGCGATAATGGCAAGTACAAAGTGATGGGTGAAAACCCCGATAATTTCCCGAAAGAACCAACGGCCGACGATACCACTTCTTTCGAAATGACCAGCAGCGCGCTGGTAACGGGCATTAACAAAACACTTTTTGCCGTGAGCAGCGACGACCTGCGCCCGGCTATGACAGGCGTTTACTTCGAACTCGATAAGAATTTCATCCAGTTTGTTGCCACCGATGCACACCGCCTGGTACGCTACAAACGCACCGATGTAAAATGTCCCAAAACAGACAACTTCATTGTTCCGCGCAAACCCCTGAACATTCTTCGTTCCGCACTGCCCGACAACGACGATACCATTACGGTAAGCTATAACGGCAACCATCTTTTCGTAAGTCACGGACACCAGCAAATGAGCTGCCGCCTGATCGATGCACGCTTTCCCGATTACAAAGTGGTGATACCTGCCGACAATCCTTATAAGATGCTGGTAGCGAAAGCCGACTTCCAGGGAGCCCTGCGCCGGGTAAGCGTATTCAGTAACAAGAGCACCAACCAGGTAGTGCTGAATATTTCCGGCAGCGAATTACAGCTCGCAGCACAGGACATCGATTTCAGTTTTGAAGGCACTGAAAGAATGAAATGCCAGTACGACGGTGAAGACCTTTCCATTGCATTCAACGCCCGCTTCCTTATTGAAATGCTGAACGCAGCAGAAAGCGATGAAGTGCGGATGGAACTGTCCACCCCCACCAAGGCCGGCATCATTCGCCCCACCGATGCTGATGAGAACGAGGACCTGCTCATGCTGGTAATGCCGCTCATGCTGAATGCCTGAGACAGCCGGTAACCAACCATGGAACTTTCCGTCATTCGCACATACGATAATTACATTGAAGCCAATCTTCAGCTCAACCTGCTGAAAGACCTGGGCATCGATTGCTACCTGCAGGACGAATACACCATCACCATTGATCCCTTTCTGAGTCCCGCTATCGGGGGCATAAAACTGGTGGTGCAGGAAAAAGATTTCAGCAAAGCCCAGGAGTTACTGGATGCTGCAGAAGAAACCTATATCCAAACCGTTCCCTGTAAAAATTGCGGCCAGCCGGCGCTGGAAAAAGTCACCCGGCTCGAACAGCCGGTTTCCTGGTGGGGCCGTTTAAAGACCCGGCTTTTCTACGGCGCCAACGCCCATTTCAGGTCCGAATACCGTTGTAAAAATTGCGGCGCCGTTTTTACAGGTACACCACCGGAATTTTAAGCAGAATCAGTACCTTGAAACTGTTGCCATGCACAGATTCACCGCATACTGGGACCATATTTCTTCCGGAGACCGCATCCTGATCCTCATGGCCGGAATGGTTTTTTTCTGGCTGCTGGAAGGATATTACCCCCTCTTCAAATTTTCGTTTAACCGTGCCCGTCATGCGGGCGTGAATTTGATTTTTCTTGCCACCACACTGGTGCTCAACCTCATTTTCGGATTGGTTACCATACAGGTTTGCCATTGGGTAACCGTTCACCAGTTTGGGTTGCTCTATTGGATACCCATGCCCCTATGGCTGGGCTGGCTGTTGGGTATATTTTTCATGGATTTTTTCGGGCAGTACCTGCCGCACTGGCTCATGCACCACATCAAGTTCATGTGGAAATTTCACATGGTTCACCACAGCGATACCAAGGTGGATGTGACTACGGGCACCAGGCACCATCCGGGCGAATGGTTGTTCCGCGAAACCTCCACCATTGTAGGTATTTTTTTATTGGGCATACCGGTTGGACTTTATTTTCTCTACAGAAGTTGTGCGGCGCTGTTCACACATTTCAACCATGCCAATATTAGAGTACCCGAATGGATCGACCGGCCCCTGAGCTGGATATTCGTATCGCCGAACATGCACAAAGTGCACCACCACTTTGAGCGGCCCTTCACCGATACCAATTACAGTAATATTTTTTCGCTGTGGGACAGGCTCTTCGGCACTTTCGCTTACGAAGATCCGGCGCATTTGAAATATGGGCTGGACGTGCTCGACGATAAATCCGATGAATCGCTGGCTTACCAGTTCCGGCTTCCTTTCGATAAAAAAGTGAAAACAGATTATTGAGACCGCTTCCCCGCGGTGCTATTTTTTCTTATACACCGGCACGGTGCTGCAGGGCTCACCGTACATGATGGTTTTTGCGACGGGACGCAGCAGGCGGGTGATTTCCAGGTAAGCAAAGTCGCCGATGGGTTTTTCGCCGCAACCTTTTACCACTACGCGTTTGTCGGAAAATTCCTGGGGGTCGATCCGGCGGATGTTTTCAATAAAATTATGCCGCAGCATTTCCTCAGCGGTTCCGAGGTAAACCTGGCTGGCATAGGGCGCCAGCGAAGAAGCGACCAGCATATAGGCCCATACGGGAATTACTGCATCGGTGCTACAGGTAACGGCAACGGCTTTATCAAGGTAAGCTTCCCAATCCACCTGTTTCATGGATTCCCGGAAGTCTTTTTCTTTCAGGATCAGCTCCATGAACAAATAGGGTTTCAGATCAAATGTTTCCACAGGTCCGGTAGGAAGGTATTTTTCCAGGTCCAGGGTCACCAGGCCGCTCTCCGCCACTTTATTTTTTATGATCAGGTCCGACATCTTATTAAATTATTGACAAAGCAAAGTTAGGCATAAATAAAAAAGGCGGCCGGGGCCGCCTTTCTGGATATAAGCTGTTGAATTACATGATCTTGGAGCGTTGGTCCTTCACCACAGCCGCTTTTTTCAGGGCTTCCACTGAACGGTAACCGGCCATTTGGCGCGCTTGCTGCATCATGGCGTTACGCTGTTCTTCCACGTTCACACCACCATCGGACAATGCGGAAACATTGTCGGTTTTGATCACAAATACGCCGGAATTTCCTGCGATGGGAGCCGACACTTTGGTGGCGTTGTCTTTGTTAAAAGCCGCACCCACTACTTTTTGTTCCTGGCCCACATTGGTAATGAACGGCGTTGCAAAACGCACGCTGTCGGCCTGCTGAACGTTGGTTTGCGTGGCTGCAGCAATGGCTTCAAGCGTATTGGCGCTGCCGATCTTTTTACGGATCACAGCCGCTTTTTTCTGGTTGCGCAGGAGGAATTCCAACTGTGGACGAACCTTGGCAACCGAAGCGGTTCCTTCCGGGTTGATGTCCGTGAGCATGGCAACCACATATTTGTCGTCGATGGAGAAGGGTTCTGATACCTCACCGATTTTGGCATCGTTGATCCATTTCACCAGTTGGCGATTGGCGCCCAATCCCACAATATTGATATCGTTGGGTTTGATTTCGCTGGCCTGGAGTTTGGTGAGATGTCCTTTTGTTACCGCCTCATCAAATGCTTTGGCGCTGCGGCTTTCACCGGCAAACTGGTTGGCGGCGCCCGAAGCAGCGTTGTCCGTTTCCGGGCTGGCATTGATGGCACGGCTCAGGTAAGCGATTTGGTAGGCCTGCTCAAAATTCTTCTGGTTGAGGATTTCAATCAGGTGGTATCCAAACTGTGTCTTCACCACTTTTCTTTCACCAGTGCGACCATAAAAGATCGTTTCGGCAAATTCTTTTGCCAGGTTACTGAATTGAAGAGAACTGAAATCGTATTCACCACCTTTTTCCTTGCTACCCTGGTCGTCGCTGTATTGAAGGGCAAGTGCAGCAAAGCTGGCGCCGCCGCGAACGGCATTTTCGATGCTGTCGATCCTTGCCTTGGCAACACTATCGGGAATGGTTTGGTTATTGATCAGTATGTGACGGCATTTTACGCTGTCGGGCAGATTTTTTTTGGCAACCATTTTAGCAACCACAAAATTGCCGCCATCCAGGTAGGGTCCAAATACAGCACCATCGGACAACAAGCGGATGGTATCTGCGTGCGGAACCTGCAGTTTGGATTTGAGGACATAGGCGTCGGAGAATTTCACTTCGCTGTTACTGCGCAACAGGAAAGCGGCATTGTCGGTAGCCGTTGCAAAATCAGCCCGGAGCTTTTCAACAGTTTCCAGGGTAGCCGCTGTATCGGCAGCGCTGGGCGCCGCACTGAAGCTTACATAAGCAATGCCGCGGCTTGCATCCTGTTTGAATTCGTCCTTGTGCTTGTTGATGTATTCCTGTATGTCGCCGTCTTTCACTTTTACTTCGGCAAGACTGTCGCTTACCGTTTGATAAGGAACACCTACAAAATGCATAGAAGCCAGGGCTGAGTTGTCGGCATTCATTTTTTCGACCATCCACTTGGGAACATAATAAGTGTTGGTAAGAAGCGAAATATATTTCTCACGCAAACGGCCTTCCATAAGCGCAGGCAGGTAATTGTCGTTGATATTATCTGCCATGGCAGATTTTTGTTTGCGCAGGCTTTCGATGGCTGCTTTTGCAGCGTTGGCATCGTATTCACCATCTTTGGTAGTGAACTGCTGGCGCAGGTCCTGGGGCGGATTGGCGCCGAACAGGATATCTTCCAGTTCCCTTTTAGATACCTGCAACCCCAGTTTTTCGAATTCACCTTTCAATACATTCTCTTCAATGAACTGGTTCCAAACCTGGTCCTGTACATTCTGACGCATCATTTCGTTCATGGGATAACCACTTTGTTTGTACTGGTCTTCCATGAGCTGGATTCGTTTCTGGTAATCTACATAGTCGAGCTTGTCGCCGTTGATGGTACCAACCGTTGTATTGTTTCCTCCTAAAAGTCCCTGGCCGCTTTTGCCTACAAAAGCATCCATTAACAAGAATCCTAAGAGGCTGAGCCCAATAATTCCAAATACCAGCCACGCAGCTTTCTCCCGGATGTTCTGAATGATCGACATGATTCTGCTTAATTATTATATTATGGTGTTCCTCAAAAAATGAGGAGCGAAAATAAGGAAATTAGACATATGAACAAATTGTGGAAAATGGCTGGAATACAGGACAAATCAGCATTTCAGCGTATATGTGGAAAATACATGTCGCTTTAATCATATATTACTTTATACAAATGGTTTCACGGTCTTTCCCTGTGAAACCTCTTTTAACAGCCGGCTGTGGATTCAGCCGTTTTTTGGTGGAAATCACGGTTTTTGGCACCGGGCGACAGGGGATAATAACAGGAAAAGTCACCGGGTTCCCGGCAAGGGGAAACAGAGCCATGGAAAACCGGCAATTTGTACCCGCCCTGTCAACAGGAGCTCCGGTAAATTGTTTTACAGTATGAAAAGGATCCACAACTGTTGAAAAGCGGTCTCTTTCCTGAGCCAGGACTTGACTCGCCGCGTGGATTTTTTGTGGAAATAGGTGGATAAGCAGCTAATTTTGGTATTTCCAAGGGTTTTAAAATTTCTTATCCCCATATCCACAGCCCTAATAGTAATAGGTATTTTATATAAATAATTAATTATAGTAGTTATTATGGCAGTTATAAACATGGATGAAGCGAGAGCATCGGTTGAAAAGGTCGGTTTCCTCGACATTGAAATTGATCCGCGCCTCGATATGTTTGCCGAGATCGAGCGACTCAAAAAGGAAAAAAATGCCATCCTGCTGGCGCACTATTACCAGGAGGCCGATATCCAGGACGTGGCCGATTATATTGGCGACAGCCTGGGCCTGGCGCAGCAAGCCGAAAAAACCAATGCCGATATCATTGTTTTTGCCGGCGTGCATTTTATGGCCGAAACGGCCAAGATCCTGAACCCCACCAAAAAGGTATTGCTACCCGATCTGAAAGCCGGCTGCTCCCTGGCCGATTCTGCACCTGCGGGACCGTTTCGCGCCTTCAAAGAACAGCATCCCGACCACATTGTTGTTTCCTATATCAACTGCACCGCAGACATCAAGGCCCTGAGCGATATCATTTGCACGAGCAGTAATGCCGAAAAAATCATCGAAAGCATTCCGGCCGACCAACCCATCATTTTTGCACCCGACAAGAACCTGGGGGCTTATTTGAATAAAAAAACGGGTAGGAACATGCTCCTGTGGAATGGCGCCTGCATGGTCCATGAAATTTTCAGCCTGGAAAAGATAACCCGGCTGAAAGTGCGGCATCCGCAGGCAAAACTCATTGCGCATCCCGAATGCGAGGATCCGCTGCTTCGCATAGCCGACTACGTGGGAAGCACCACACAACTGCTGAAATATACACAGCAGGACAGTGCCCGGGAATATATTGTTGCCACCGAAACCGGTATCCTGCACCAGATGCAGAAGAGCAGTCCGGAGAAAAGTTTTATTCCCGCTCCGCCCGATAACAGTTGCGCGTGCAATGATTGTCCGCATATGAAACTGAACACCCTGGAGAAATTATACCTGTGCATGGAATACGAAACTCCGGAGATCCAGATGGAAGAATCGCTGCGGATAGCTGCTAAAAAGCCTATCGACCGGATGCTGGAAATCAGCCGGGCCGCGGGTTTGATAGGATAGTTCATTTTTTTAACAGATAGTCTCGTGTAAATGAGTTAGTTTTGCATTTCTTATCATCGTTTCCTCTCTTCGACTTGCATCGTTTGATGGTTTCGTTTGTAAGGCGGGTAAAGTGACTGTTACATGTCAGCCTTACCATATTTTATCAATTAAAGTTTTTGTTTTGCATTTTACCGATTTAGCGGTCATTGACCCCATATTACGGGCATTGGCCGATGCTGGATATACCCAGCCCACACCCATACAGGAAAAAGCCATTCCTGTTGTTTTGAACAGGGAAGATCTTATGGCCTGTGCACAAACAGGCACCGGAAAAACCGCCGGGTTTGCGATCCCCGTATTACAGTTATTAGACGCCGACCGTAAAAACGGTTTACTGAAAGGCGGCATCCAGGTACTGGTATTGACGCCTACCCGCGAGCTGGCCATACAGGTAGAGGAAAGTTTCCGCGATTATGGAAAATACCTGGGTTTCAAAAGCATGACCATATTCGGTGGCGTTTCCCAGGTGCCGCAGGTACAGGCCCTGCAGAAGGGAATAGACATTCTGATCGCAACGCCGGGCCGTTTGCTCGACCTGGTTTCGCAGCAGCTCATCAGCCTCGACAAACTGCGTTATTTTATTCTTGATGAAGCCGACCGCATGCTGGACATGGGTTTCATCCACGACGTAAAAAAAGTTCTGAAAATTATTCCTGTAAAAAGACAGTCCCTGTTTTTTTCAGCCACCATGCCGGCGGAGATCCGCCAACTAGCCGATACCATCCTGGTGCGTCCAAAAAGCATAGCCGTGGACCCGGTATCCTCTACCGCCGAAACGGTACAGCAGGAGCTCTATTTTGCGACGAAGGACGAAAAGAAATACCTGCTGCTGGAATTGTTGAAGCGCGAGGAAATGAACCCCGTATTGGTGTTTACGCGCACTAAATATGGCGCAGATAAAACGGCGAAATTTCTCAATCGTTCCGGCATATCAGCCGCGGCTATTCATGGAGATAAGACCCAGGGCCAACGGCAGAATGCGCTGACGGCTTTCAAAGCAGGTAAGCTGCGGATACTGGTGGCAACCGATATCGCTGCCCGGGGTATCGACATCGATTCGCTGGCCTGGGTGATCAATTTTGAGGTTCCCAATGTGGCGGAAACCTATGTGCATCGTATTGGCCGTACCGGCCGTGCGGGCGCCTCAGGAACGGCCATTTCTTTTTGTGACCAGGAAGAAAGGGCTTATATCCGCGACATCGAGAAATTGATTGGAAAGAAGATCCCCGTGAAGGAAATTGCTTTTACGGTACCCGACCAGGTGCAGAAACCGCAGGCTCCCCAGCAGTTGGCGCCGGTGGCCGTCAATGGCAATAGCCGCAGGCCCACACCCGGTTACGGCAATCGTTCGGGTAAAGGAAACTTTCGCCCTAAGGCCCGGGTAAATTCATAATTTGTTGAAAAACAATATGTTATCTTCCCATGTAGACCATTAGGATCTGCACATCGCTGGGATTGATACCACTGATCCGGCTCGCTTGCCCAAGGGTACGCGGCCGGATTTTTTTTAGCTTTTCGCGGGCTTCGTTGCTGATGGACTGTATCCTGCTGTAGTCAAAGCTTTCGGGTATTTCCAGTGATTCCATCTGGTTCATGCGGCTGACCAGGTCTTTCTCCTTTTCGATGTATACCTGATATTTCAGTTGGATCTCTGCCTGCAATAGGGCATCGGGCGAATAGGCCGAAAGGACGGCACGGAGTCCCGCATCAGCCTTCACCAGATCGATCAAATTGATATTGGGCCTTAACAGCAATTGCGCTGCTTTTTGTTTTTGCTGCAGGGGGGCCGATTGGATGGAATCAAGATATCCGTTGATATTGGCGGGTTCCAGCGAGATGTCCTGGAGCAGGGTTTTGATTTCTTCCGTGGCCGCTTTTTTCTGCAACACTTTTTCCATTCTTTCCTGGCTGGCCAATCCCATACGGTAACTGGCTTCTGTCAGGCGAAGGTCGGCATTGTCCTGGCGCAAGAGGGTGCGGAATTCGGCACGGCTGGTGAACATGCGATAGGGTTCTTCGGTTCCCTTGCTGATAAGATCGTCTATCAGTACACCAATATAGGCATCGCTCCGGCTCAGGATAAAGGGGTCTTTTTCGCTGGCTTTCAGGTGAGCGTTGATACCAGCCATCAGCCCCTGGCAGGCGGCTTCTTCGTAACCGGTGGTGCCGTTGATTTGTCCCGCGAAGAAAAGGTTCTCAATTTGTTTGGTCTCCAGCGAATAACTGAGCTGGGTAGGCGGAAAATAATCGTATTCGATGGCATAACCCGGGCGAAACATTTTTGCCTTTTCAAAGCCGGGAATGGTGGTCAGCGCCTTATACTGCACATCTTCGGGAAGGGAGGTGCTGAATCCGTTCACATAAATTTCCACGGTATTCCAGCCTTCGGGTTCCACGAAGATCTGGTGCCGTTCACGGTCGGCAAAGCGGTTGATCTTGTCTTCGATGGAAGGGCAGTACCGGGGACCCACGCCTTCTATCCGGCCGGTGTACATGGGGCTCCGGTCGAAGCCGGTTTTCAGGATCTCATGGGTGGTGGAATTGGTATAGCTGATAAAGCAGCTCTTTTGTTGTTCGGGACGGATGGTTACTTTATCGAGGTAAGAAAAGCCAACGATCTGCTCGTCGCCTTTCTGTTCTTCCATTTTGGAATAGTCGAGGCTTCTCCCGTCGATGCGGGGTGGTGTGCCGGTTTTGAGGCGATCGGCTTCAAAGCCCAGGTCCACCAACTGTTCTGTGATGCCGGAAGCGGCTTTTTCTGCTACCCGGCCCCCGCCGAATTTCTTTTCGCCAATGTGAATGATACCATTGAGGAAGGTGCCGCTGGTAATGACCACCGATTTGGCTTTGATCTCGTGTCCCAGGCCGGTGATAACACCTCCTGCCCTGCCGTCTCTGATAAGAAGTCCCTTTACCATGTCCTGGTAGAAATCCACGTTGGGCGTTTGCTCCAGCATTTCGCGCCAGGTCGCGGCAAACAGCATGCGGTCGTTTTGGGCACGGGGACTCCACATGGCTGGCCCCTTGGAAAGATTCAACATGCGAAACTGGATCATGCTCTTGTCGGTAACAATGCCACTGTAACCGCCCAGGGCGTCAATTTCCCGCACGATCTGTCCCTTTGCAATGCCGCCCATGGCCGGGTTGCAGCTCATTTGGGCGATGGTTTGCATATTCATGGTGACCAGCAACACCTTGCTGCCCATATTGGCAGCGGCCGCTGCCGCTTCACAACCGGCATGACCGGCACCCACCACTATAACATCATAATCAGGGAACATCGGGAATAATTGAGGCACGAAATTACAAAAGGAAAATCGTCCGGCGTGTTCCACGTGGAACAACTAAGGGTTTGAGGGATTTTAGCAGTCTCCCGGAACATTTTCCCGCACAGTAGATTGCTGGTAATTGTGACAGTCTCTGTAACAAAAGATGGGAGTGTCCGTCTTGTTAGACAAATATATCTATGGCTGACAAAAAGCAGATATTGGAGAATTATACAGTAAATATCAGGATACAAGTTTCTGCTTTGTGGACAGCCGTAATGTTTTGTTACATATACGGCGACTATTTTGAACTATATGTGCCTGGAAAAGTAGACAGTCTTTTAAATGGGCAAAATATGCTGGACAGCCCTGCAAAGCTATTTGTAGCAACGGCAATATTAACGATTCCGGCTTTGATGATTTTTTTATCATTGATGCTAAAACCAACATTAACCAGGTGGCTAAATATTGGGGTGGGCGTATTTTTTACAATATTCACATTACTGGTAGGAATAGCTTCCCTATCTGGATGGAGATCGTTCTATGTTTTTCTTTCTTTTCTTGAAAGTGTAGTAACGGCCATAATTGTTATAAAGGCCTGGACCTGGCCCAAAACAAAAATTCAATAGGACGCCTGCCTATATGTGTATGCCTGCTATTTGTTTCCATAAAGCAGCACGGATAATGTTCCCATTACGCGCAAGTACATGTGTATAGCTGCTATCTGTTCCTTCTAAACAGCTCAACTCTGGACGATGGTCCAAGCTGCCGGCTCTATAGCTTCTACTTAAGCCTGCGCATTCCCTTAACTCGTAGCGGGATGTTCCACGTGGAACTTTAGCCAAAATAACGGTCCAGGTATTCTTCTTCCTTGGCCCGCATCTGCTTTTCTTCCTTTGGGGTTTTGTCCTTGTAGCCGCACAAATGCAAGGCGCCGTGGAAGATCACCCGGTGGAGCTCCCGCTGAAAACTTTCCTGGTGCTGCCGGGCATTGTCGCGCACCCGGTCGATGCTGATGTAAATTTCCCCGGTAACGGGTGCGCCAGGCTCGGAAAGGTCAAAACTGATGATATCGGTGAAATAATCGTGCTGCAGGTACTGGCGGTTGATTTCCAGGAGATAATGGTCATCGCAGAAAATATAGGTCAGGGATTCCAGCCTTGTTTTCTCCCGCTTAAACAGTTGCCGGATAAAGTCCTTGCAGGCCTGCCGCCGGCCAAAGGAGAATCCCTTAATAAGATAGTGAAACCCGATATTATCGCTAGTTTTGTGCATCATTCAAAATTCGTAAAAGATTCTCAATGGGAGAGCAAAGCGCCGGGACAGTAATCAAACGCCTTTCCGATATTGGCATTGGTAAGATTGTGGTGATCAGGAGTTTTGAGAACAACGAGATATTCCTCAAATTGATGGAAATGGGCTGCGTACCTGGCGAAATAATCCGGGTAGAACAGGTGGCCCCCCTGGGCGATCCCATCGCCATCACCGTATCGGGGTACAACCTCAGCCTGCGGCTGGACGAAGCCATGAATATTTTTGTGGAAGAGCTGCAGCCGCTATGAATGTCGGACTCTATTTCGGCTCCTTCAATCCCATCCATATTGGCCATTGCATCATCGCCAACCATGTGCTGCAGCACAGCCCCCTGCAGCAGGTCTGGTTTGTGGTGAGTCCACAGAATCCCTTTAAGCCGGCTGCCGGCCTCCTCAATGAATACCACCGGTTATACCTGGTGCAGGAAGCCATCAGCGATGTGCCGGGGTTAAATGCAACCGACATCGAACTGCATCTCCCCCGCCCTTCCTATACCGCCGATACCCTCGCCTACCTGGCAGAAAAATTTCCGCAGCACAGGTTTTCGCTGATCATGGGCAGCGACGGCTACCAGAATATCCACAAATGGAAGAACGCAGAATGGCTGCTTAAAAACTACCCGCTATACGTTTACCTGCGCCCCGGCTTCCCGGTGGAAAATCCCCGCGAAGGCACCACCATCCTAACGGCGCCCCTTCTCGATATTTCGGCTACCGCCATCCGCCAGGCCATTAAAGCAGGAAAAGACATCCATTTCCTGGTGCCGGAAAAAGTGCGACTGGAAATAGAGAAAAACGGATATTATCGCTGAGCCTTCTTATATTTAGGTAATAATCAATTGTTTATGAGAGCCCGATCCCTTCTCGTCTGCCTCCTGCAGGTGGCATTTCCGCTGCTGCTCCTAGCCCAACCCTTGCAGGGAACCGACAAGAAACTGCTCAAAAGCCTGCAATCCCTGGTTACGGGTTTCCAGGGAAAGGGGCAACTGGGGATCTATATTGAAAACCTGCAGACCGGCAAAACAGTGATCTACCAGGCCGATACCATTTTTCCCACAGCCAGCATGATCAAAGTGCCCATCCTCCTGACCCTGATGGATAAGATCGGGAAAGGTGAACTCCTGTACCATGAAAAGAGAGAATACCGCGACTCGCTTTTGTACGAAGGCGAAGACATTCTGGGGTCTTTCAAACAGGGAGAAAAAATAGAGCTCTCTAAACTCATCATGCTCATGTGCACCATGAGCGATAATACCGCCAGCCTCTGGCTGCAATCCCTTGCTGGCGGCGGCATCCGCATCAACCAATTGCTCGACAGCCTCGGCTATCGCAGCACCCGCATGAATTCCCGCACCCCCGGCAGAGAACCCAACCGCCGGGAATACGGATGGGGACAAAGCTCTCCCCGCGAAATGGCCGACCTCTTCAAACGGATCTATCGCCGCCAATTCCTCAACGACACGCTCTGCGACCGCATGCAGCGATCCCTGTCGCGCAATTACTGGGACGAAGAAGCGCTTTCCCAAGTCCCGCCTACGGTACAGGTGTTTTCCAAAAACGGCGCAGTGGATGAGTCGCGCAGCGAAACCTTCCTGGTGATGGCGCCCCACGGTGCCTATGTTTGCTCGGTAATGACCAAAAACCTCAGCGACACCACCTGGCAGTCGCACAATGCGGCCTGGGTATTGGCCCGCACACTTTCACACCTCCTTTGGGAGCGCTACGAACCCGCTTATGGCTGGAAACCCGTTATGGCGCTTACCGGTAACCCTGTTACCGACCGGCACGATTAAGCGACAACACGCATTGGTGATACCGGTGCTGCGGTACTAACTGGTACGGGTAAACGAGCACTTCAGGTATGCGTCGGCAGTGAAATGCCCCGCAGGTTTTTATACAATTCCATCGCATAAGAATCGGTCATGCCCGAAATGAAATCGATCACCGAAAGCGCCAGGGAATAACTGCTGTTTTCTTCCTCCCTGAACTGCGACGGTAACAAACGGAGTATCTTTTTTTCCTTGTGCGAAGGCGGCGACTGCAATACTGCCGGAATAAAGGAGTCGAGCAGTGAACGCATCACTTCATACCCGGCCAGTTCTATCTTCACGACAGTTTCATGGTTATAGATCTTTTTCACCGTTACCTTGTTGATCTCTTCCAAAGCCTTTGCTGATGCGGGTTCCAGGTCGTCTATCAAAGATCGGTTATAGGTGCCTGTTAGTATTTCCTGCCGGTTCCTGATAAAAGAATCGGCACAGCTCAGCACCAGGAAATTGATGCATTTCGCCCGCAGGTAGGCCAGTTGCTCACGCGGATCACCGGCCAGTTCTTCCATGGTTTGCGTAATGCGGTCGAATTTTTCGCGCTGCGAAGTCTTCAGTAACTCCAGCAGGTGGCCCAATGCGGTAGCGCTGTCGATAATGCCCAACCGGTGTGCGTCTTCCCAGTCGATCACGCGGTAACAGATATCGTCCGCCGCTTCCACCAGGTACACAAAAGGATGACGCCGGTACACCAGCGGCGATTCAGAAACCCGTTCTATCTGCAGGGCCGCGGCGATCTCGGCATAGGTTGACCTATCGGCCTGGAAAAAACCATATTTCTTGGTATGCAACTGTGCCGGATCGGTGGCCAGTGACTCGCAGGGATATTTGGCAATGGCCGCCAGCGTGGAATAGGTGAGCTGGTAGCCGCCTTTCTGGCGGTTGGCATAATGATGCGTGAGTATGCGAAGTGCATTGGCATTGCCTTCGAAATGGGTGAGATCACACCATTCCGCTTCGGAAAAATGCGCCCGCAACGCACGGCCGCCGATGGTGCTGTTGGCCTGTTCGGTAAAATAGGCCGAGATCGCCGCTTCCCCCGAATGCCCGAAGGAAGGATTGCCGATATCGTGCGCCAGGCAGGCCGCAGCGATCACGCTCGAGAGATCCACCCGGTAAAAATCCTGCGCCGCGGGTTCCAGTTCAGTGCCCAGCACCGCTGCCAACCGCTCGCCGGTTATCTTCCCCAGTGAACGTCCTACACTCGCTACTTCCAGCGAATGGGTGAGCCGGTTGTGCACCAGTACCGGTCCCGGTAGCGGAAAGACCTGTGTTTTATCCTGCAGCCGGCGAAACGCAGCCGAAAAGATCAAACGGTCAAAATCCCTTTCATAAGGCGTTCGCGGAACAGCGGATATAAAACCCTGTCCGAACCTTCCGTGCGAAAAACAATGGTTCCAGTTCATGCAACTGTTTCAGGCGCCAAAGAAACAAATTGATGCGCGAAATGCGGCGGCAAATTTTGTGGAAAAAAGCCCTAATTTGATCGCTCCATGGATTCCAGGCCGCTTCATATTTACCGCGCTTCTGCCGGATCGGGCAAAACCTTCCTGCTCACCTCGCAATACCTGCGGCTGCTGTTTATGCATCCCTTCAAATACCGCGAGATCCTGGCCGTGACCTTTACCAACAAAGCCTCCGAGGAAATGAAGGAAAGGATCCTGGGCGAACTGGAACAACTCAGTGCGGGCGCCGAAACCCCGCAGGCGGCCCTGCTTCGTCAAACCTATCCCCGGTTGCAGGGCGACCAACTGGCACTGGAAGCCGGCCGCATCTACCGCCTCATCCTGCACGACTACGCCCGCTTTTCTGTGGGAACCATCGACAGTTTTGTACAGCAGGTGATCCGCGCCTTTGCTTTTGAAATAGGCCTCGATGCCGGTTACCAGGTTGAACTCAACAACAAGGCGGTTAAAGAAGGACTGGCCGATAAATTGTTTGCCCTGCTCGATACCAACCATACCTTACGCTCATGGATAACCGATAACGCGAAAGAACGGATCAGCAGCGGCAGAAGCTGGGATTTCCGCAACGCCATGCTGGAGCTCGCCGAAGAGATCTTCAAAGAAAGGTTTCATCTCTTTGAAACCAATATGCGGAAACTGGATGATCCTGTCGCCGCTTTCCGCGAGCTCCGCTCTGCACTCCAGTCGCAGATCCGGCGTTTTGAAGAACACCTCAAAACCCTTGGTCAGAAAGGGATGGCCGCCATGCAGTTGGCCGCGCTGGAAACAGCCGATTTCAAATACGGCAAATCGGGCTTTGCACAATACTTTAATAAGATCGCGGCCGGGGGCGACTTTGAACCCGGTAGCCGTGTAACCGGCGCACTGGGCAATATCAACGAATGGTATGCCAAATCAGCCGATGCGGCGACCCAGGAAAAGATCAACGCGCTCTACCCGCAACTGAATGCCCTGCTGGAAGATGCCGTTCTCTATTATGCCGAAAACCACCGTGGCTGGGCAACCGCCCGCGCGGTTTACCAAAACCTGCACGACCTCAACCTGCTGCGCGTGCTCGCCGACCAGTTGGGCGACTACCGACGTGAAAACAATGTGCTGCTCATCAGCGATACCCATAACCTGCTGCGCGAACTGGTACAGGACAACGAAGCGCCTTTTCTTTTTGAAAAAACCGGCAACCGCTACCACCATTTCCTCATCGATGAATTCCAGGATACCAGCAGCTTCCAGTGGGATAATTTTAAACCCCTGCTGGGACAGTCCATGGCCTCGGGAGAATACAATCTTCTCGTGGGCGATGTAAAGCAGGCCATCTACCGCTGGCGCAATGGCGACTGGCGCCTTCTCCTCTCCGAAGCAAAAAAACAACTGGGCGCCAACCGCGTGCAGGAAGGAAGCCTCCTGGAAAACTACCGCAGCCACCGTGAGATCATCGCCTTCAACAACCATATTTTTTCCCTGGCCCCGGCCCTGCTGCAAACACAGTTCAACAACGACATGAATGCCGTGGCTTCGGCAACCATCCTGCAGCACCTGCAGGGGAACGGCTATTTCAGCATGATAGAAGACGCGTATGCAGAAAGCCGGCAGGAAATTCCCGTCTCGGCCAAAGAAGGCGGCGGTCTTACCCTCCGCTTTTTTGAACGCACCAATACACGTTCCTCCACATCCTGGCGCGAACCCGTTCTGGGCGAACTGGCGCCCACCATCGAAACCATGATCCGCGACCAGGGATTCGAGCCAGGCGGCATCGCTATCCTCACCCGCAATAACGGTGATGCACGAACGATTATCGACGGACTTTTGCAATACCAGCAATCTTCACCTGACCGTACCCGTTATTCCATCGTTTCGGCGGAAGCATTGCTGGTGAGTAACAGTCCCGCAATTCAACTGCTCATCGCCGCCCTCACCTGCCTGCAGGACCCCGACAACCAACTCGCAAGGGCCAACCTCGTGCAGGCAAACGCAGTACGCCTGCAACAGTCGCTCAGCGATCCTTCCCTCTACAAAAAAGGCCGCGAATCCGCCGCAGAAAAACTGCCGCCCGCTTTCGCGCAGCAATTCAACGGCCTGCGCTGGATGGCTCTCTACGAATGTTGCGAAACCTTCATCGCCCTATTCGATCTCAACAACTGGACGGTGGAACAGGCCTACCTGCTGCACTTCCGCGACCTGGTAAACCAGTTCTCCAGGAAAGGCCGCAGCACCCTGCGCGATTTCCTCGACTGGTGGGAAGAAGAAGGAAAAGACAAGGCCCTGCCCGCTTCCGGCGGACTATCGGCCCTGCAGGTAATGACCATACACAAATCGAAAGGGCTCGCTTTCGATGCGGTTATCATTCCCTATGCCGACTGGGAATTCAAAAACGACCGCGGAAAGATCTGGTGCCGGTATGACAATGAAAACTCCGCTATAAAATACGTGCCGGTGAACCTGGGCAGCAAGCTCCGCGATACCGATTTCGCTGCCGACTATTTTGAAGAGCAATTGTTTTCCTATATGGATGCCCTCAACCTGCTCTATGTAGCATTTACCAGGGCAAGAAAAAAAATATTGTTGTATGGGCCGCTGCCCGCGGGTAAAACAGAAGCATCGTATAAGACCGTAGCCGATCTGCTGTACGCCATTCTTGAAAAAGACAGCAACTATGCCGCCTGGTGGAAAGAAAACCAGTTGCTGCTGCCCGTAACACCAGCCACCACACGGGCAGGGACAACCGAAGCCGGCATTCTCGAATGGCCGGTGCAGCAACAACAGGCGCCGCCCTCCTGGCTCCGCAGCGAAACGGCAGCAAGCGCCTGGCTGATAACGCCCAGCGAACAGCAGGCCCTGGGCAGTTTGCTGCACCTGGCCCTCTCGCGCATCAGCCGCCAGGAGGAACTGGAAGACCAGATCCGCCTGCTCCAGCTTGAAGGCGCATTAATGCCTTCGCTCCTCCCCGCTTTCCGCGAAAAAATAAACGCCGTGCTGTCGGAACCCCATTTCAAACAATGGTATGGCGGTGCATACGAAGTGCTGAGCGAAAAAGACATCCTGCTCAAAGGAGGCAGCATCCGCAGGCCCGACAAAGTGTTTATCGGTAAGGAAGAAACCATTCTTGTCGACTTCAAATTCACGCAGGAAATGAGCAGTTCGCACGGCGCCCAGTTGGAACAGTACAAAAGCCTGCTGGAACAAATGGGATACAAACCGGTGAAAGCCTATCTCTATTATGGCAGCCAGGGAAACCTGCTGCCCCTGGAAAAGCTGCCGCGCCGCCAGGGAAATTTATTCAATTGAAAGCGCAGTACCTATGATCTTTTTACAGGAAGTGGCCCGGGATCTTCACCAGCAGTTCGGAAAAGATATTTCCGGGCTGGCCCTCGTTTTCCCCAACAAGCGGCCGGCCCAGTACCTGCGCAAATGGCTGGGCGAAATCCTGGAAGGGCCGGTATGGAGCCCGGCTTTTTTGACCATCCAGGAATTTATTCTCTCCTCTTCCAACGCGCTGCCTGCCGATAAACTCATCCAGCAGTTCCTGCTTTTCGAAGCCTACAACGAGACAATGGTTGCATCCGGCGAAGCGCCCCAGGCCAGCTTCGAAGCTTTTTTTTCTTTCAGCGAAATACTGCTCAACGATTTTACCGAACTGGAGTCCAACCTGGCTCCTATCGCCGATGTATACACGAACCTGCAGCAGGTGGAACTGCTCGAAAAAGGATTCGATTATCTCTCCGACGAACAGAAAGCGTATCTCCAGCGCTTCTGGACCAGCTTCTCCCCCGAAAAAATGAGCCGGCAGCAGGAGCGGTTCATCCACCTCTGGGAGAAACTACCGGCCATCTATGACCGCTTGCGGGAAAAGCTGCACGAAAGAAGACTGATCAACACCGGCACCGCGTACCGCCAGCTCGCCACGGGTATGCACGAAAAGCCCGGCTTTGACGGCGCATATGAAAAACTGGTGTTCATCGGTTTCAACGCACTCAACCAGGCCGAGCTCCGGCTTTTCCGCCAATGGAAAGAAGAAGGGCGCGCCCTGTTTTATTTTGATGCCGACCGTTACTATACCGACGATGAACTCCAGGAAGCAGGAAGATTCATTCGCAGGAACATCCGTCTTTTTGGTAACAACCTGCCGGCGCGGAATGTACTGGCCGGAAAATTTGCTGCGCGGCAGGAAAACGCCGGCCTGCGTGTCATTGCCGTGGAAGGTGATGCGGCACAGGTGCGGCTGGTGCCGTCGCTGCTTACCACCATGCAGCAATCATCCGGTAAGGGCCCACAATCATCCACCGCAGGCAAACAACCCTCTCCCACGAATCAGCTCGCCGTACTCCTCGCCGATGAAACACAGCTCCTTCCCCTCCTGCACAGCCTTCCCGCGGATCAACCCGTGAACGTTACCATGGGTTATCCGCTGCAACGCAGCCTGGTTTTTTCTCTTATCCGCAACTGGCTGCAACTGCAGGTATCCCTGACCGAAAGAAACAAACAATATTTCCTGCCGCACCTGCTCCCCTTCCTGGAACATCCCTGGCTGGGCGATCTGCCCGAAGCGCATGTCCTCGCGAAAGAATTGCAGAAAGGCGGCAACCTTGTTGTTCCCGTCAAACAGGTAGTCACCGGCCATCCCGGACTGCAGTTCTGGTTACAGCCTGCCCACAACCCACAGTCCTGTTTCGAGGGCATCCGGTCCCTGCTGCAATGGTGGGCCGGCAACGCCAAAGACAATACCACCATCAGCCGCAACCTGGCGTCAGCAGCCGCACTACAGCTCAACCGCCTCGAATCGCTGCTGTTGCAATTTGATCAATACCTCAGCATTCCGCTCCTGGCTTCCATCATCCAGTCGATGCTGGGCAACACCTCGGTTCCGCTGGAAGCCAATGCCACCGACGGCATACAGGTAATGGGATTGCTCGAAAGCCGCGGCCTCGATTTCGATGCCGTGATCTTATTACAGGTGAACGAAGGCATACTTCCGAAAAGAGCGGCAGCTCCCACCTTCCTGCCCGACAGCATCCGGCGGGCCTACCAGTTAAGTGTACTCGAAAACCAGGACAGCATCTTCGCCTATGTTTTTTACCGGCTCTTCCAGCATGCGTCGCAAATCGTTTGCACCTATAACAAAACAGTAACCGATCAGAGCACCGGAGAAAAAAGCCGTTTCCTCAGCCAGCTCTACCACGAATCGGGATGGCAGATCCAACAGCAAAATCTCCACCTGCCCTTGCAGGCCTATTGGAAACCCGCTATCACCATTCCCAAAAATGCCGAGGTGCTATCGCTCCTGAAAAGATTCCGGATGCCGGAAGGAAAACTCACGCCCACCGCCATCAACACCTACCTCGATTGCCGGCTGAAATTTTTCTACCAGTTCCTGGTTCGCCTCCGCGAGCCCGATCCGCTGCCGGAAGAACTCGATCCCCGCACCGTGGGACTCGTACTGCACCGCTGCCTCGAAATGCTCTACCTGCAACTCGCCGGCCATAAAGGCAATAACGCCGTGGAGCCGGCCGACATAGACCTCCTGCTGCAGTGGATGGAAGAAAGCGTGCTCGACCGGGCCTTTGCCATGGAGCTGACCGGCGATGGCAACAGGCCTTACCAGTTCACCGGCACCCTGCACCTGGTGCGCGACATCATTGCCGAATATGTCAAAGCCATACTGGCTGCCGACAAAGCCTATGCGCCTTTTCATATGGTGAGCATGGAAAAACCGGTGCAGGCCGCGTACTCTTTTTCTTTGGCAGAACGCCGGGAAAATATTTATATCGGCGGCTATATCGATCGCATCGATGAAAAGAACGGCGTCTACCGTATCATCGATTATAAGACCGGCAAAGATGAAAAACAGTTCCCTTCCATCGAAAGTCTGCTCGACCGCAACAATCGCGACCGCAACAAAGCGGCACTCCAAACCCTGCTCTATGCCTGGGTGCTGAAACAGGAAAAAGCAACACCGCTTTCGCTGGAAACAGGTTTATACGACATCCGCAATATGCAGCATGCCGAAACCTTCGACTGGCGTTTTACCATCAGGGAATCGCGCCAATCCACCACCATCGATCACCACCTGCACGATACAGTGGAAGAAGCGCTGATGACCGGGCTCCTTCCCGTGCTGCAGGAAATATTCGACCCGGCGGTTCCCTTCGATCAAACGCAGCTCGTGGAAAAATGCCAGCGCTGCTCCTTTGCCAGCCTGTGCGGACGATAACAATTATTGAATACTTTTATCTTCCAATGGTTTTAATTCGCCATCTCCCTTTTCTCAAAGCTGTTTTTCTACACAGCCTCACTGCCTTCGGTGGTCCGCAGGGGCATTTCGGGATGATGCTCAAAACCTTTGTGCACCAGCGCAGGGACATCAGCCAGGAAGAACTGGTAGAGTTCAACGCTTTTTGCCAGCTCCTGCCGGGCGCTTCCTCCACGCAGGTGCTTACGCTCGTTGGCTACAAACGGGGCGGACTGCCACTGGCCATCCTGACCCTCCTGATCTGGATCCTGCCGGCCTGCACGCTGATGGGCGCGCTGAGTTTTCTGATCCGTCATTTCAACGATAAATCTTTTCAACACCAGGTATTCCGTTACATCGCACCCATGACCATCGGCTTTCTGGCCTATGCATCCATGGTTGCTTTCCGGCTGGCCATTCACAATACCATCACCCGCGTTATCATGGTGATGACGGCGCTGCTCTGCTTTTTCTTTTTTAAAATACCCTGGATGATCCCGCTGCTAATCGTTACAGGCGGCTTCGTGACCAATCTCAGCGACCGCCGCATTCCGCAGGGAAAAGAAAAACCACGGAAGATCAAGTGGAGCAATATCTGGCTCTTTGTGGTGATCTTCGCTTTTGCAGGAATACTCAGCGAAAGAGCCCGTAAGCACGATTGGGAATACAGGCGCCCCATCAACCTCTTTGAAAATACCTACCGTTTCGGAAGCATTGTTTTTGGCGGCGGGCAGGTACTGGTGGCCCTCATGTACGAACAGTTTGTGGTGCGCCCCGAATCCGAAAAAGTGATCCGCAAAAACCCCAACGCCGTTAAGATCGACCGCGATGCTTTTTACACCGGTGCGGGTATGGTGCGGGCCATGCCCGGTCCTGTTTTTTCCATCGCGTCTTTTATGGGCGGCATTGCCATGAGCGATCGCGGAACAGGATGGCAAGTCATTGGCTGCATCATAGGATCGGTGGCCATTTTCCTGCCCAGTTTGTTGCTGGTGGTGTTTTTTTATCCCATCTGGAACAACCTGAAAAAATACGCCATCGTGTTTCGCGCGCTGGAAGGCATCAACGCCACCGTGGTGGGCTTTCTCATCGCCTCTACGTTTTACATGCTCAAAGACATTTCCATCCACGACTGGGCGGAGCACGGTTTCGTCAATGTGCTGGTGATTGCAGGCACGTTCATCCTGCTCACCTATACACGCCTGCCCTCACCCGTCATTGTATTTGGCTGCATGCTGCTGGGGGTGTTGGCATAATTTTCGCGGAACAAAAAACCCCTCCTGCCAGGGAGGGGTTATACCCAAAAAACCAACATACAAAAAACCTTCGTTATACTGCCATCACCGGTATGGGCGCTGCAGCAAATAGTTTGTATTCATTTTTTTCCTGCACCATGATGAGGTCGGCCTCCACTTTTTTTGCGAGGTCTGCACAGCCTTTGCCGCCGGCATTGTTGTGCTGGTAATAAAAAACGGGGAGATTGGTGCGTTCGCGCAACAGGGTATAGGTTTTTAACAACACCGCTTCTGTTCCGGTTCCCATCAGGTGGATCCTGGATTTACCCAGCAAAGCCAGGTAGGTGGCAAACTGGATCTTGCGCACCGGGAAACAATCATTCACCGGAACCAGGATATTGTTGAAACCAGGCGTCGTTTTTCCGCCGCGATAAGAAAGCACGGGGCACCCGTATGTTGCGTGCAGCAACTCCTTCCGGCCGGCTTGGTGCAGCGCGCCCGCATTTCCACAAAGAACCAGCAGATCAATGCCAAGCCGCGATACATAATTGCGGATCACCGCCTGGCGGTCGCCTTTTTCCACGTGAGAATACAACAGCCGCCCTTTTGCCAGCCTGCCTGCAAAGGCCGTTTGCAATTCAGCCACCTGTTGTTTGGCAGATGCCAGTGATCTTTTCTTCAGGAAGTCGGGCCAGCGCGGCTGGTAACAATACAGCAGGTGCACGTCGCAATCAAGCGTTTGCGCCCAGGCCAATATTTCTTCCATCGGTTGCCAGGCATCTTTGGGAGAAGCAAGAACAACCAGTATTTGGTCCAGCATCTTTTCCACCCATCAAATATGAGGGATGGCCATTAAGCCGGCATTAAACGGGGGTTAAATCGGAATTAAAAGCGTTGGGATGAAACAATCCCACTGCGGGCAGGCTGATCCGGAACACGGTTTCGGTGGCATCGGATTGTACTTCAATGGTTCCCTTGTGCAGGCGGATGATCCTTTCGGCCAGGGCCAGGCCAAGCCCAAACCCTTTCTGGCCGCTGGTTTTAACGGAACGGTAAAAGGGCTGGAAAATATGTTCGATCTCTTCTGCTTCAATAGGGTTTCCGTGATTCCTTACTTCCAGGATCAGTTTTTTTTGCCGGAAGAAAAGATGAACGCGGCTGGTATGGTCCGAAGAATATTTACAGCCATTTTCGATCACATTTTTCAGCGCGCTGAAAAGCAGGTCGGCATTTCCGAACACCATGCAGTCGCGCTCGTCGTCGGGCCATTCGTCAAAATGCAGTTGCACCAGGTAGTCGGGCGACAGCTTGGCTACCGCCGCCGTTACTTTCAGCAGCACTTCGTCAAAACGCAGTTCGTCGAGCTCAATGCTTCCTTTGTGGCCGGTCCTTGCAATTTCCAGCAGGCTCTTGGTAAGCTGGCGCATTTGCTGCACGTCTTCCTGGATGGAAAAAAGTACTTCCCGGTATTCTGCTTCCGTGCGGTTTTTGTGAAGCGTCACTTCGAGCTGGGAAGAAATACTGGTAAGCGGTGTGGAGAGTTCGTGCGAAGCATTCGAAATGAAACGCCGCTGGATGGCAAAGGATTCCTGGATGCGGTTGAGCAACTCGTTAAAGGTATCGGCCAGCCGGAACAGCTCGTCCTGCCCGCTGCCCGCATTGATGCGCTGCGATAAATTATGGGTGCTGATATTGTTTACTTCCTCGATGATATTGGCAATGGGTTTCACCAGTTGGCGGCTGAAAAGAATGCCCGCCAGCATGCTCAGCAAAACGCCGGCGATGAGGCAGATCCAGAGCGTTTTCCGGAGCGCGGCCAGCCACACCATACCATCGGCATCCTTGGCCGCTACCACCACCACAAAGGGGTTGCCGTTGTTCTCTTCGTATTGCCCGAATGCATCGCGGTCGCCAATGGTAAAGGTCCATTCTTTGTGCTGCCGGATGGTCTCCAGCTCGCTGCGCGACATCCTGAAATCATCTGCAGCATAGGTGTTAAAAATATAATAGGGAACGCCGTCGGGATGGTAAATATGAACCGATTTGGAAGAATAGAACTGTGTACTGCTGCTGTCTATCTGCAACAATACCGTGCGGCTGCTGTCGCCGAAGATCTGGTAAAGCTGGGCCACATTATGGCTGCGGCTGATCAGGCGTTGTTCAAAATTGGTTACCCGCTGCAGGGAGGAAAGATAATAAACCGTGAAGGCGGTGAGCGACAGCAGGGCCGTCACCAGTAGTGTAAACAGTAAGGTTATTTTTAAGCGGATGGTCACTTCAGCTGATTTCTTTCAGCACATAGCCCATGCCCACCTGTGTATGGATCAGTTTCTGATCGTAATCGCGGTCGATCTTTTTGCGCAGGAAGTTTACATATACATCAATCACATTGGTGCCGGTATCAAAATCGATGTCCCACACATTCAGCGCAATATCGGCGCGGCTCACCACCCGGTTCTTGTTCCGGATCATATACTCCAGTAACTGGAACTCCTTGGCGGTAAGCTGTATGGCCTTACCCGCGCGGGAAACTTCCTTGCTGTCAAGGTTCACGACCAGGTCGCTGATGCGGATGTTTTTTCCAACGCCGGGAATCGTCTGCGTTCTTTTCAGCAAAGCCCTGATCCTTACTACCAGTTCGGCAAAGTCAAATGGCTTTACAATATAATCATCTGCGCCGGCATTGAAGCCTTCCACTTTGTCTTCCGTACTGCTCATGGCCGTAAGCAGCAGCACCGGAATGTGCTGGTTAAAGCCGCGGATATGCTGCAGCAATTCATACCCGTTGATGCCCGGCAGGTTGATGTCGGCGATCACCAGGTCAAAATCCTGCGTATTGAACAGCTTTTTGCCCGACAGCCCATCGTAGGCAAGAGCCACGTTGTAAGCGTGTTCCTCCAGGCCCTTCTTAAGGGTTTCGGCAATCTTCTTTTCGTCTTCAACCAGTAAAATGCTGATCTCCTGCATTTGTAAGTGTTCACCGGTAAAACTACGGAATCTGCCAGGGCCAGCCGGACCGGGAACTATTAGAAAAATATTAAAATGAAGGGCTATTGCAGGTTTTCCGTCTGGTAAGGGTCTGCCAGCCCAGCCAGCGCTTCCCGGTATTTTTCAAAAATCCGGGTCTTGCTGATAAAGCCCAGGAAACGGTCGTTGGCATCCACCACCGGCAGGTACCAGCTTCCCGTGAGGTCCATTTTATCCATTACTTTTTTCATGGACTCATCGGCATGGATCAGCGCCGGTACCGGTTTCATCAGGGAGCGTACAGATACCCGGTGAAAATTATCGGGGTCGAAGAGATTTTTCTTGATGTCGTTGATCTCCACGATGCCTGTTATGCGTTTCTCCTTATCCAGCACGGCGAATACGTTGCGGTTGCTGTTTTTGATGACAGCCACGAGGTCGGCCAGGTTCTGGTACTGCCCGATCGTTTCATACGATTCCTGTAAAAGGTCCACCGGCTTCAGGCGGATGAGGATATTGTCTTCCTTCCGGTGGGTAAAGATCTCACCCTGCATGGCCAGTTGCTTGGTTTCCATGCTGTAGGGCTCAAAATGACGCACAATGAAATAGGAAATGGCCGATACGATCATCAGCGGAATAAAAAGTTCGTAGCCATTGGTGATCTCGGCAATGAGAAAGATGGCGGTCAGCGGGCAATACATTACGCCACTGAGCACCCCCGCCATTCCCACCAGGCTGAAATTGCCCTCGGGCAACTGCAGCCAGCGCGTATTGTTCGCCAGCCGGCTGATGAAGAACCCAAGGTAGGCGCCCACGAAAAGGCTGGGTGCAAAATTTCCACCGTTGCCGCCGCCACCCACGGTAATGCCTGCTGCAACGGGTTTCATCAAAATGATGGCGCCGGCAAACGCCAGCAGCCCCCATTCGTTCAGCCAGGCCCTGCCCACAAATTTGTCGGTGATCTCCTGCGGATTTCCGTTGGCCAGGCGCGTGATGGTATCGTATCCTTCGCCATAGAGTGGCGGCAGTATGAAAAGCAGCACCACCAGCAAGCCGCCGGCAAGAATGGATTTGACGTAAGCATGCTTCGGCAGGTCGGCCAGGCGATGCTCCACTGTTTTGAACGTGCGCGAATAATAAAGACTGATGGCACCGGACGCCAGTCCCAGCAATACATAAAAAGGCACGTTGTGGTAGTCGAAAGCCTCCTGCAGGCGGAAGTTGAACAGCGTGGCCTCCTGCAGGATCACTTTGGAGCAAAGGGCGCCGGTTACAGAGGCGATCATCAGGGGAATGAAATAGCTGACCACGGTTTCGGTAAGCAGCACTTCGATCGCAAAGATCACGCCGGCAATGGGTGCATTGAATACGGCAGCGATGCCGGCCGCAGCACCGCAGGCCACCAGCAGGGTCCTTTCACGGTATTCCATGCCATGGATGCGGGCCGTATTGGAGCCGATGGCGCTGCCCGTGGCAAGAATAGGCGCTTCCAGCCCGGCGGAACCACCGAGTCCTACTGTCAGCGAGCTGGTGAAAATATGCTTGTAGGTGTCCGATAGCGGTATGTAGGATCGCTTACCCGCGATGGCCCGCAGCACCATGCCCACACCTTTCGGGAACCAGCCACCAAAAAATTTGCGGGTGATGAACACCGTTAGGAACAGACCAATGGTGGGAAAAAACAGATACAGCAGGTCGGGCTTACCCGGTCTTTTGATCCATTCTCCCAGCAGGTGCACGATCGACTTCAGGACCACCGCAGCAAGCCCCGCGATTAGGCCGGTAACGACGGCGGCATACATCATGAACTGCAACCTGTTCAGCCGCTTTTTAAGATAGGTTAGCAGTTGCTGGTAAGACTGAACGAGTTTTGCCATCGGGTAAAGTTACAGCCCCACGAGCTTTTCCGTTGCCCTTTCGAGCGTTTCACCCGATTTGGCAAAGCAAAAGCGGATGCGGTTCACCGTGCTGGCTTCCTGGTAAAACGCGGAGACGGGAATCACCGCCACGCCATGATCCACGGTCAGTTGCCGGGCAAATGCAAGGTCGGGCAGGTCAGAAATCTTTTCATAGCCCGCGCAAATAAAATAGCTGCCCGATGAGGGCATCAGGTCAAACCGCGACCCTGCCATCCGCCGGATGAAAAGATCCCGCTTTGCCTGCATCTCTGCGCCCAGGTTCAGGTAGGCCCCGCGTTCCTGCAAAAAAGCCGCCAGCGCCACCTGCGTGGGTGTAAAACAACTGAAGCTGTTGTACTGGTGCACTTTGCGGAATTCGAGTGTGGTCTCCGGCGGCGCCACACAATAACCGAGTTTCCAGCCCGTGCAGTGATAGGTTTTGCCAAAAGAAAAACAAACAAAACTGCGCGCGCGCAGATCGGCGTACCGCAGCATGCTGTGGTGTTCCAGTCCATCAAAAACAAGGTGCTCGTATACCTCATCACTGATGATGAAAAAATCCTGCTTTGCGGCCAGGCGCTGCAGTTCGCGGATATCGTCTTCGCGCAAAACGGAACCCGTAGGGTTATGCGGGCTGTTCAGTACAATGGCCCGGGTACGCGCGCCCATGGCCGATTCCACGGCCTGCCAGGGAATGCTGAAATCACCATTCAGCGCTACGCGCACTGCAACGCCCCCGTTCACTTCGATGTTGGGAATATAACTGTCGTAGGCCGGCTCCAGCACAATCACTTCATCACCGGGCTGCAGAATGGTGGTGAAGGCCGAATAAATGGCATAGGTGCCGCCGGGTGTGATGGTGATCTCCGTTTCGGGATCCACCTCGCAGCCATAGAGATAGTGGAATTTTTCGGCCAGGGCTTCCCGTAAGGGAAGATGACCGGGCATCGGCGCATACTGGTTATAGTTATCACGCATGGCTTTGGCCACCAGTTCATGCAATGCCGGGTCCATGGGGAAATCTGGAAAGCCCTGTCCCAGGTTGACGGCGCCGTGCTGCGCGGCCAGTGCGCTCATGGTAGTGAAGATGGTAGTGCCCACGCGGGGCAGCTTCGAAGGTATCGCTGGCATCCGGCAAAGATAGGGTCAGGCTTTGTTCTGTTTGGCCTGCTCACGGTAATCGGAAGGGCTCTGTCCCACCTGGTGACGAAAGAACTTCGCGAAATTGGAATTGTCCTTGAAGTGCAGGTAATACGCCACTTCTGCCACCGTCATGTCGGTGTTTTTCAGCAGGCTCTGGGCTTCCAGGATCAGTCTTTCGCGCACCAGTTGCGCAGCGGTTTTACCGGTTTGCTGCTTCAGCAGGTTGCTCAGGTAAGTGGGGTGCAGGTGCAATTCGTTCGCCACGTATTTTAAGGTAAGGGCCTTGTCCATATTGCCCTTGTTCAGTTCAATAAAATAATGGTTCAGGGAATGCAGGAAATTATTGAGCGTGGTGTCCTTCGAATTGCTGGGTTGGACCATTTCGCCCGAAAACTCGGTTTTGCATTCGTACAGGAAGATGTTCAGGTAATGGAAAAGCATTTTCATCTTCTCCGGGTGGTTGCTGTGCAGCAGGCGGTGCATGCTCTCCAGTGAATTTTCGAGCTGTTTCATCTGTGCCGCCGTGGGCTGGAACAAGATGCCGTTTTCGGTGTGGAAAAAACGGAATTCCCGGAAAATATATTCGCCCTGCGGGTACTGGAAAATGAACTCGGGTGTGAAGAACAGGATATAACCCTTCCAGCTCTGCACCCGGGCGTATTGCCGTATGTGCCAGGGCGACGTGAAATACATATTATTGGGCACCACATGGTACACTTCGTTGGAAATGGTCATGTCGAAACTGCCGTCGGTAACCAGTCCCACGACAAAGGCGTTCAGCCGGAAAGGGTTGCCGGTGGCGTCCTGCAGACGATTGGGGATCTCTTCAAAACGAAGGATCTCAAAATGGGGCGACTGCGGTTCGACGGCGCCTGTATTTTGGAGCGATTCTACCAGATTCTCGTAATAGGTAACCTGTTTTTGCATGGATCTTCGGTTTGGATTAACTGATAAGGATGGCCGTGGCTTCGATCTCGATAAGGTAATCGGAAGAAATAAGTCCCTTTACTTCCACCATGGTGGTGCAGGGCCGGATGTCGCGGAAATATTCGCCGTGGGCCTTGCCGTATTCTTCCCAGCGGCTGATATCGGTTACGAACAAACGCGTACGCACCACGTCTTTCAGACTGGCGCCCGCCTGTTCCAGTACTTTCCCGATCTTTTCAATGATGAACCTGGTTTGGGCGTAGGCGTCGTTGGCTCCAACCACCTGGTTGTTTTCGCCGAGGGCAACAGTGCCCGTTACTTCGATCGTATTGCCCACTTTTACAGCGCGGCTATAGCCCACAATGTTCTCCCAGGGAGCCCCGGAAGCATAGTTGTACCTGGTCATGTTTCTCTATTGAGGTTTCAAAAGTTCAACAAGCAGCTAGCTACCCAAGAGCCTGGTCAGAACGGGCCGGTTGGCATCATGGCAATATTACTGGTAAAAATGAAATGCCCCGCCGGAATTTCGCGAGGCAATCCAAAAAAAGGATGAGCGGTAAATTACAGCCATTTTTCGCCCTTTTTTCGCTTAACTTCGGCAACGTACTCCTTGATTTCCTGCTCTTTCGCCTTCTCACAGATCAGGAGCACATCTTCTGTATCTACCACAATGAAATCGTCGAGCCCCTGCAGCAGCACCAGTTTGTCCTTGGGTACATGCACCATGCATTTGGTGGCATCCACCACTACTACATTGTTCCCGGCAACGGCGTTTTCCAGGTAATCCTTTTCCATATTGTCGAAGGCGCTGTTCCAGGTGCCCAGGTCGCTCCACCCGAAAGAAGAAGGGATAACGTACACGTTATTGGCTTTTTCCATGATCCCGAAATCGATGGAAATATTGGTGCACTGCGGGTAGATCGCCTGGAGGGCGGCCGTTTCTTCGGAGGTGTTAAAACGGTTTTTTTCGGCAGCAAACACCTCGAACATTTCCGGCAGGTATTGCTCAAAGGCCGTAAGTATATTTTTCACCTGCCATACGAAAATGCCGGCGTTCCATAAAAACTCACCGCTGCTGACAAAGGTTTTTGCCAGCTCCAGGTTGGGTTTTTCCGTGAAGGTCTTCACCTTGTACACATTGTCCGACACCGCGTGCTGCTCAAACTGGATATACCCGTAGCCCGTATTCGGATGCGTGGGCGTAATACCCAGGGTGATGAAAGCGTTGTGTTTGTTCACAAAACTCAGGGCCTCCAGGCATACTTTTTTAAAGGCGATCTTGTCCAGGATCAGGTGGTCCGAAGGCGCCACGATGAGGCAGGCTTTGGGATCGATCTGCTGCAACTTGAAAGAGATATAGGCGATGCAGGGCGCCGTGTTTTTTCGAGAGGGCTCGCCCAGGATATTCTGCACTGGCAGGCTGGGCAACTGCTCGTGTACGATGCCGGCGTATTCATCCGAGGTCACCACGAAGATGTTTTCTTTCGGAATGAAATCGGCATAGCGTTCGTAGGTCCACTGGATCAGGCTTTTTCCGGTATTGAGGATGTCCAGGAACTGCTTCGGATAATTGGTACGGCTCATCGGCCAGAAGCGGCTGCCAATGCCGCCCGCCATAATGGCCACATAATGGTGTTGGTTCATCAGATCAGACCTTCTTTGATTAGGTCGTGCAAATGTAACACACCCAGGTAATGATTGGCGGTATCGGTCACCGTCAGTTGGGTAATATCATGTTTTTTTAATCGCTCCAGGGCATCCACGGCCAGTTCATCGGGGCCGATGGACCGGGGATGCGGGGTCATGATCTCGCTGGCGCGGATGCCGGTGAGGGTCTGTTCCTTTTCCAGCATGCGCCGCAGGTCGCCGTCGGTGATTACACCCAATAATTCGTTCTGCGCCCCCGTTACCGCCGTAATGCCCAGGCGGCTGCCGCTGATGGCGAGGATCACTTCCTTGAGGGTGGCATCGGGTGAAACCGCGGGTTTTTCATTATGTGTGTATAAATCCCTCACACGCATATACAGTCTTTTCCCCAAGTTACCGCCGGGGTGGAATTTGGCAAAATCCTGGCCGTTGAAGCCGCTGATCTCCATGAGGCAAACGGCCAGCGCATCGCCCATCACCATCTGGGCGGTGGTGCTGCTGGTGGGCGCCAGGTTATTGGGACAGGCTTCCTGGCTCACCGTGGTGTTGAGAATGAAATCGGATTGTTTGGCGAGAAAACTGTCGAGCTTGCCCACCATGGCGATCAGGGGGTTGCCGAAATTGCGGATCAGGGGCACCAGCACTTTGATCTCGGGACTCTCGCCGCTTTTGCTCAGGATCATCACCACATCGTCGTGCTGCACCATGCCCAGGTCGCCGTGGATGGCATCGGCGGCGTGCATATAAAGAGAGGGTGTACCGGTGGAATTGAGGGTGGCCACAATTTTCTGGGCCACGATGGCGCTTTTCCCGATGCCGCTCACCACCAGACGCCCCTTACTGGCCGCAACGGCCTGCACGGCAGCGGAAAAGCCATCGTCAATAAAGGCCTGCAGGCCCGCCAGGCTGTCGGCTTCGAGTGCAACGGTGCGGCGGGCAATCGATTGGATCTGTGCGCTGTCCATAAATCGGAGCAAAAGTAACCCCGAAAGGCCATATTAACATTTTCCGCTGGGATAAGCCTTTGTTTTTAAGTAATTTCGCGGTCCTTCGGAGAGTGGCCATCTGGCAGAGGCAAGCTGGTTTGCCGCTTTTTCGGTAACTTATAAGCGGTCGCTTCTATGTGAGATTGAAAATATTCAGCGCATGGCAACATCTACAAAATCCCGGAAAACCACCAAGGCTGCCCCGGCGGCGAAAAAAAAGTCCGCTCCGGACGACCTGCAGGAATCCCTCCAGGAGTATTTTGGATTCAACCAGTTCAAAGGCAACCAGGAAACGGCCATCCGTAACCTGATGGGCGGTCGTGATACTTTTGTGATCATGCCCACCGGCGGCGGCAAAAGTCTCTGCTACCAGCTTCCCGCCCTCATGATGCCCGGCGTGGCCATCATCGTGAGCCCGCTGATTGCGCTCATGAAGAACCAGGTGGACCTGGTGCGCGGCTACAGCTCGCGCGACAACGTGGCGCATTTTCTTAACTCCACCCTTACCAAAAAAGAGATCCGCGAAGTGCAGAGCGATCTCGTAAAGGGACATACGAAAATGCTCTACGTGGCCCCGGAAACTCTCACCAAGCAGGAGAACATCGACTTTTTCAAAGAGCTCGAAATTTCTTTTTTCGCCGTGGACGAAGCGCACTGTATTTCGGAATGGGGACACGATTTTCGTCCCGAGTACCGCCGCCTCCGCGAAATGATGGACCAGATCAATGAAAAGCTGCCGGTGATCGCTCTAACGGCCACGGCTACCCCAAAAGTGCAGAGTGATATTGTGAAGAACCTGGGCCTTCGTGACCCCGAGATCTATATTTCTTCTTTCAACCGCGACAATCTTTATTACGAGATCCAGCCCAAGATCACCAAGGATCAGACCATCCGCAACATGGTGAAATTCATTGTGCAGAACAAGGGCAAGAGCGGCATCATTTATACGCTCAACCGCAAAACCACCGAAGAGCTGGCGCAGTTGCTGGTGGCCAATGGCATCAAGGCCGTTGCTTACCACGCGGGGCTCGACAGCAAACTGCGCGCGGAGCGGCAGGACAAATTCCTCAACGAAGACACCCAGGTGATCGTGGCTACCATTGCCTTCGGCATGGGGATCGACAAACCCGATGTGCGTTTCGTGATCCATTACAATATTCCAAAGAGCATCGAAAACTATTACCAGGAAACCGGTCGCGCTGGCCGCGACGGACTGGAGGGCACCTGCATCCTGTATTATTCACACAAGGACGTGGCCAAGCTCGAACACCTGATGCGCGACAAGCCCCTCAGCGAGCGCGAAGTGGGCGCCCAACTCATCAACGAAACCGTGGCCTATGCAGAAAGCGGTGTTTGTCGTCGCAAGATATTGCTGAGCTATTTTGGCGAGGAATGGAAACAGGAGAATTGCGGTCATTGCGACAATTGCAAACACCCGAAAGAACAGGTGGAAGCCAAGGACGATGCGGTGAAAGTGCTGAAGCTGGTGAAGGCCCTCGACGAGCGCTTCGCTACCGACTATGTGGTGAACCTGCTCATTGGCCGCCTCACGCCGCAGAACCAGATGTACCGCCACAATGCGCTGGACCTTTTCGGTGCGGGCAAGGACCAGCCTTCGCATTACTGGAATTCGCTGATCCGCCAGATGCTGCTGGCCGGGCTGCTGAGCAAGGACATTGAAGAATACGGGCTGCTGAAACTGACCAGGCCGGGCGAGGCCTTTTTGAAAAAGCCGCAGAAGTTCAAGATCGTGCTCAACAATTTGTTTGAAGATGCGAACGAGGATGATGAAGAAGGCGAGAGTGGTGGTCCGGTTACGGCAGTGGACGAACAGTTGTTCGAGATGCTGAAAGAGCTGCGCCAGAAAGAGGCGAAGCGGAAAAGCCTGCCACCTTTCGTGATATTTTTGGAAACCAGCCTGCAGGACATGGCCACCCTCTACCCTACCACGGTGGCGGAGCTGGAAAAATGCCAGGGCGTGAGCAAGGGCAAGGCCCTGCGTTATGGCAAGCCCTTTGTGGAAATGGTGGCCAGGTACGTGGAGGAAAATAACATTGAGAAGCCCGATGATTTTGTGATGAAGAGCGTGGTGAACAAGAGCGGGCTGAAAGTTTATATCATCCAGCAGACCGATAAGCGGATCCCGCTGGAGACCATTGCGCGCAACAAGGAGTTGCGGCTCGACGCCCTGCTGGAGGAAATGGAAACCATTGCCGCCAGCGGCACCAAGCTGAACCTCGATTATGCCATCGCGGAGATGCTGGATGAATACGAGCAGGAGGAGATCCTCGATTATTTCAAGGGTTGCGAAACCAGCAGTCTGCAGGTGGCGCAGGAGGAATTAAGCGAGAGCAATTTCACCTGGGAGCAGTTGAAGATCATGCGGATCAAGTTTTTGGCGCAGTACGGGATGTAGGGTGGCTCTCAGGACCGTCAGCAGAGGACTCAGCGGATTGGCGCCGGATGCGGCGCTGCGCTGCGGGTTACGGGCTTATGCCGGGGCATTCTGCCGGAAAAAATCCCGCCTGTTTGCGGTTTTTTTGGACTTTTCCCCCTATTTTTGCGTCCCGCTTAGGGAATGGTGCGGTAGCTCAGTTGGTAGAGCAAAGGACTGAAAATCCTTGTGTCGCCGGTTCGATTCCGGCCCACACCACGGAAAAATGAAGCGATTATAACCTAAAGTTGTAGTCGCTTTTTTGTTGGGGTTGAACAATGAACGAACGGGTTAGGTGCGGTGCTAAATGCAAAGACAAATTATTTATAATGTTCATCGGTGAAAGTGATTTTTACTTGTCCTTTTCCCAAATGCTTGCCATGCAGTAGTCTAATTTTGAATCAATTATCTCTAGTTGTTGAGAATCAACCGAGAGAACATCATTCCTTTTTTGCCTCGTTTTTCGGTACTTCCCTGAAAGATGAACATCCGGTTTTTGCGATCGGTATCAGTTATAACCGTTGATAAGATTGACCACAACCCGGGTCATGATGTCTTTTTCATTGGGCTTGCTTTCAGCGATCATCAGGGTGAGGGCGACAAGAGCATTGTCAGCAATCCGCTTTGATCCGTCTTCCCTGTAGAGAATACCGTTTTTCTCCAAAAACCAGACAAACAGAAAAGCTGCAATCCGTTTGTTGCCATCTGAAAATGAATGATTTTTCACAACAAAATAGAGCAGGTTGGCCGCTTTTTCTTCTACGCTGGGATAGAGATCGGCCCCACCAAAAGATTGGTAAATCGTGGCAATGGAGCTTTTAAAAGATTCGTCTTTTTCATTGCCAAACAGGGTGCCCCCGCCGAATTTATCTTTCAGTCGCCGGATGGCCTTCATCGCTTCCTCATAGGTGACGAAAAAAGATGCTGTCTTACGGATGGCCTCTATGGTTAAAGTACGGTGGTCGTATTTGTCGAGCACATCCAGCGCATATGTATAATCGGCCAGCACTTTAACCAACCCGGTGGCTTCGTCGGAGTTAAGCGACGTTGATTCCAGCACATTATTTAAGAGCCGCACAGCTCGCTTTAACGCATCAAACTGTTGTGTTTTTTCCTGGAGTCGTTTTTCGTTCAACGTATAGCCGCTGACTAGGTATTCTTTTAGAACCTTGTTTGCCCAAATGCGGAATTGTGTCGCGTTTTTTGAATTGACACGGTATCCCACGGACAGGACAGCGTCTAAATTGTAGTATTTCGTTTTGTAGCTTTTTCCATCTGCGGCAGTATGTTCCAAAACGGAACATACTGCCCCCTCCTCTAATTCATTGATTTTAAATATGTTGCTCAAATGTTTAGTAACGGCTGGTCGTTGGGTTCCGAACAATTCGGCAATCTGCTTTTGGGTCAGCCAGATGGTGTCATTTTCCAGCGTCACGTCAATAACCGCATCCCCGTCAGGCGATTGATATATAATGATACTTCCGTTTTCCATATTGGAGGAGAATAAATAAAGTTAACTCACCTGTAAACAGGTTGAGCAATAGCGTTCCAACTACGAGTAGTCGTTTTATTCGATTTTACGGTCACGCGGACATTCAGCCCCGGCAGGCAGGAATTAACCGTTTTTCTGTTTTGCAAGCGGCGTACTGGCGTTACTATGACGCTATCAAGCTGCTAAGAAAGACGGCAAAAAAACGGCAAATTGACGGCAAACCGACGGAAAATGGTTTGGAGTTTGGAGTTTGTGGTCTATGGTTGGGTTCGGAATAATGTACTGTTTAATAATGTTTTAGATGATGTACAATGTCTCGGCCGGTGCCCTTTAATAGGCTCATTTTGCCTGGGGAAATGGGCTCATTTTTGCAAATAATAGGCTCACGACAGGCAGAATAGGCTCAAAAAACAGCAGCCGGCTCACAAATAAAGATCCGGCAAACGATTGCCTGCGGGCATTTGCCCGCCACGGCGTAGATTCATACAAATTCTTGCCATGGCATTTTTCCCCGCTTCCCTGGCTGCAGGCGTTCTGCTGGCCTCCCTGCTCCTGCAAAACCCCCAGCCTGCCGCACCTGCCCGCGATAAAAAGCAAAAACTCACCGTCCTGTCCTATAATGTTCACCACTGCAACCCGCCCGAAAAACCGGGTGTCATAGACATCGACGCCATCGCCGCGGTGGTGCGGAAATCGGACGCCGACCTCGTGGCATTGCAGGAAATCGACGTCAATACCGGTCGTTCGGGTAAACGGAACCAGGCCTCAGAAATAGCGCTGAAAGCAGGCTACACGTCTTTTTACTTTGGAAAAGCCATGGACTACGACGGCGGCGGATACGGCGTGCTCATTCTCTCCAAATACCCCCTGCAGGAAACCACCACCCATCCCCTGCCCGGCATGTCTGGCAGCCAGGCCGAACCGCGGGTGCTGGCCACGGCCCTGCTCAGCCTGCCCAATGGAGAAAAGATCCGATTCGGAAGCACCCACCTCGACGCGCAGCGTGCCGACAGCAACCGGATCCTCCAGGTGGGCGAAATCAACCGCATTGCGGCGGCCTATCCTGAGCCCTTCATCGTCGCCGGCGATTTTAATGCCGTGGAGACCAACCCGGTGATCCAAACCCTGGACAGCCTCTTTACGCGCACCTGCCGCCCCTGCGAACCTACCATCGAAGAAGGCGGCCAGCCGGTGGCAATTGATTTTATTGCTTTCCGCCCGGGCGACAGGTTTTCCATTGACCGCCACGAAGTGCTGCCGGAAAAAAAGGCTTCCGATCACCAGCCGGTACTGGCTGTGCTGGAAATAAAATAGGAGTATTTCAGGGCAGGCGCGGTGTTGGGGTAAGTCCTGTAGAATCACGCCCAATGGCAACGGCGTCCAGGAAATACCTGCGATGGTTCACCTGGCTTTGTTCGCCCTTCCAATCGGGCATCCAAATCCATTTATAAAGCCCGATCTTGAAATAAGGGAACCAGGAACCAATGTACTGGCAGGGCCCTTCGTAATTAAGAACCAGCATACTGTTTTTCCAAACCTGCACACTTCCGCTGCTATCGGTTCGGGGTAAATAATAAATGAGCCAGTCATGCCAGGTTTCCTTGTTCACCGGGCCCAGGTCGAAGCTTCTTTCCACGATGCTTTCGCGATCACTGCAGTAGGGTCCGGTGCTGTAACGGATGCGGGCGCGGAACCGGTCGTTTTTGATCTCGAGGGCAAGCGTGGGACTTGCGCTGCAGTCGGGCGATTTGTCGTGCCACTGGGCTACAATTTCTTCTGCGGGATCGCGCTCATAGGAAGCCGGGAAATAATTTGAAAACGCGTACCAGCGCAGGCTGCTGTCGATGCCCTCTTCCCGGTTGGAAACATTGTAAACCAGTTCGGTCCTTTTATTTCCCGAATTGGATTCGGGGTCATTCCGATCCTGGTCGATCATCAGGGAATAACTACCGGAGCGCACGGGCTGCCGAACCTGCTGCAGGTTGCCTTTTCGGCTGTATTCGAGGAAGGTCCATCCCTGCAGGAAATCCTGGCTGTTTTCAAAACCGGTTTTGAAAACGGGAGATGCAGGCTGCGCACCGGCCCGCAGCAAAAAACAGGAGGAGATCAGGCAAAGGATGGTGCGGAACAGGTGGCTCATGGGCTGGGTAATTGTAAAGCTACTGTATTAAGGCATTGCTGTTCCTCACCAGCTCAAATTCATTTTCAGACAAGGGCCGGAAAGCAAATTCATAGCAGCAATAGAACGCCTGGTTTTTGTCTCCGTATTGCATGCCGGTAAAATAACAGAACTGGAATCCGTTCAGCAGGAGGTTCTCACGGGAAACCACAAACGAATTTTTATCGGGCCAGAGGAAATCCGAAAGAATGCGGCGGTTGCGGCTAAGCGCATGGTTGATGCGGTTCACGGCAATGTATGCCCCCTGGTTCCTTTGATTGTGGTAGCGGTTGCGGCAATCGTCGTTGCAATATCGTTTGTCGATCCTGCCCCGCAGGACAGCCTTACACCAAAGGCATTGGCGGATGGATGGTTGCATGTTTTTTTCCGAAAACTATATATAAGCTTGCTCGCAGTCAACCGCTAAAAAACGGTTATTATCCTATTTACCCGTTTATTTTACGGTTAAGGGTCGAACCGCCATCCATATTTGTGGTATAAAATCAAACACCATGACAGTGTACAGAAACAAGGTGACCCTTACGGGCAACCTGGGTGCGGATCCGGAGATCAGGGTGACACCCACTAACAGGAGAGTGGCCAGTTTTAGAATGGCCACGAATGAAGAATACCAGAACAGCCAGGGCGAGATGGTAAAGGATGTGCAGTGGCACCACCTGGTGGCCTGGGGAAAATGGGCGGATATAGCCGCGGCAGAATTGCGGAAGGGATCGAGGGTATGCATTGAAGGAAAACTGGTTTACCGGAATTTTGAAGACAGGGAAGGACGAAAACGTTACATTACAGAAATCACGGTGACCAAGATGCAATTGCAGCACGCGGACACATCCGTAGATTTACCGGTTGAAAATGAAACCTGATAAGAGCAACCGCATATTTGATATCGCAAGCAGGCTGGTGCTGTATACAGACCAGGCATTGTTTCTGACGGGCAAGGCGGGAACAGGGAAGACTACTTTTTTGCGACACATACAGGCGCAGGAAGGAAAGAAGACCGTGGTGGTAGCGCCAACGGGAGTAGCTGCCATCAATGCAGGTGGCGTCACCCTGCATACTTTTTTCCAGTTGCCGTTAGGTGCATTTGTACCTTCCCTCACATTGCCTGATGCAACAGAACAACTGTTCCACAACCGGCAAACGCTTTTGTCCAACCTTCGTTTATCCGGTCCCAAGAGAGACCTGCTGCAGGAACTGGAATTGCTGGTGATCGATGAAGTCAGCATGCTGCGTGCTGACCTCCTCGACGCTGTCGACGCCATCCTGCGCTATGTACGTAAGCGGATGCGCGAACCTTTTGGCGGAGTCCAGGTATTATTCATTGGAGACCTGTTTCAACTTCCGCCGGTTGTATCGGATAAAGAATGGAAACACCTGAGCGAACACTATGCCAGTCCTTTTTTCTTCGATGCGAAAGTATTACAGGAACAGCCCCTGCGTATACTGGAGCTGCAGAAAATTTACCGGCAGCAGGAACAGGGTTTTATAGACCTTCTTAACAAAGTCCGGAACAATGAAATGGACACGGAGGACTACCTGTTCCTGAATGCACGGTGCCAGCCGCTGCCACCACCAAAAGAAAGGCAACCCGCTGTCATTACCCTGAGCACCCACAATGCGCGGGCAGATGCCATCAACCAGCAGGCCCTGTCAGCATTGCCCGCACCGTTGGTAGAATACCTGGCAGAGATCGAAGGCGAATTCAGCGAAAAATCCTATCCTGTTGATCCGGCGCTGCAATTGAAACCGGGCGCGCAGGTGATGATCATCAAAAATGACAGGGGAGAGTCCAGGCGTTTTTTCAACGGCAAACTGGGCCTCGTAAAAGACCTGCTGACCGACCAGGTGGAGATCGTTTTTGAAGGAGAGATGGAATCGCTTTTCCTGGAAAAAGAAACCTGGAGAAACATCCGTTATTCCTATAACAGGGCGCTGGACCGTATCGAAGAAGAAGAGCTGGGCACCTTCAAACAATTTCCGTTGAGGCTGGCCTGGGCGATCACGGTGCACAAGAGCCAGGGACTTAGTTTTGAATCTGCGCTGGTGGATGTGGGCGCGGCATTTGCTCCGGGGCAGGTATATGTGGCGCTGAGCCGTCTTACGCAACTGGAAGGGCTGTTCCTCCGGCACCCCATCCGGCCCGGCAATATCCAGACAGACGCAAGGGTAATGGCGTTTTCACAAATGGAAAAAGAAAACACATTCCTGGAGCCGGAACTGGAAAAAGCAGAACAGGAGTTTATGACACTGGCCTTGTTGAAAGCCTTCCACTTCGAAAAAATGGCACACCTGGCCGAGGATGGGTGGCTGGCACTGCAGCGTAAAAAGTCGGGCGTGAAGACAGACCAGAAAGAATGGGCGGAGAGGTTTATGGAAAATACAGCCGCCTTGCTCCCGGTTGCCCAAAAAACAAGGGAATACCTGCGACAACAGTTGAAGTTGGCAGAAGTGCAGGGATATGCTTTTCTTACGGAGCGGGTAACAGCAGCTTCGGATTATTTCCAGGCTGCTTGTGAAAAATTATTGACAGCACTCTATGAACACGCGGCCCCGTATTTAAAATCCAAAAAACCATTTAAATACATACTGGCACTTGCAGAATTTGAAGCGGGTTTATTGAAACGGATGGCATCGCTCCGCCAGGCAAAAGCGCTGACCGAAGGATTGGCTTTGCAACTGGATCATGAAAAACTGCTCCATATCCTGCAAACCGAAACAGGAATTCCCGGCCGGATAACGGTTGCGGATAATGGTGTTCTGCCTGAAGAGCCTACCGGCAAGGCAAAACCGCACAAAGCAGAAAAGGGAGAGAGTGCGGCCAGAAGTTTTGCGTTGTACCGGGGAGGTATGCCGGTAGAAGATATTGCAGCAGAAAGAGGACTCGCGTTTTCAACCATCATGGCACACCTGCTGCAGTATGTTGGCAATGGAGAGTTACCACTGGAACAATTGGTAACAACAGAAAAAATCAATATGATCCGGCAGGCGGTTGCGGCTGTGCCGGGAAGAGAATTGCCAAAGATCCGGCAGTTGCTGGGAGACGAGGTGGATTACCATGAAATCAGGGCTGTTCTTTTATCTGATGCACGATAGTCTCCTGTCTTTTCAGTAAATTGACTGGCAGACAGCTCCGGATTATTGAAAACCAAAAACCGTGCGTATGAATTACAAGCAGTATCGTAGGCATTTGGATTTGCTGATGGAAGAAGATCGTACCACCGGGCGGAACCAGGAAGAATGGAGGGTAGATTATGCCCGGCTCAACATCAGCCGTATGCAGCAATTGGAAGACCAGTGGCAACCGGCTGAAAAGATAGAAGACAGACTCTTACATATCGAAACGCCGCTCACCTGGCTGACGTTTACAGAAGGCTGGTCGGGTGAAGCCGCTCACATTGTGCCGGTAATCGACAAGCTGGCCAGTATCAATCCACTTATTGAACACCGGCTTATTGTGCCGGAAGAAGAGCCCGAAAAAGCAGCAGCGTTTTTGAACCCGGAACACAGGGCTATCCCCACCACCGTTTTTATAGATACCGAAACGAAAACGGTTTGGGGTCAATGGGGCCCTCGTCCCTTGGCGGCGGAGAAGCTCATTGACAAACTGGAAACAAAATACCGCTATCCCAGGGAAGTGATAAGCTCCTACCTGCACAACTGGTACCAGAAAGATAAAGGAGCGCAAACTGCCAGCGAGTTTGTTTCCTGCCTGGAAAAAGCGATCGTCAGGCAAAAAGCTGGTACACCAGCAGGCTCATGAAGTAGGCCAGGGCCGTCATGTAAGCCAATTGGATCAGCGGCCATTTCCAACTGCGGGTTTCTCTTTTGACAATGGCGAGCGTACTCATGCATTGCATGGCCAGCAGGTAAAAAACCATCAGCGACAGGCCGGAGGCCAGTGTATACACCGGTGTGCCGTCTGCTTTTTTCGCCTGCTGCATTTTTTCCCGCAAGAGCAGGCCATCGTCGGAGTCGTTGTCGCCAACGCTGTAAAGAGTAGCCATGGTTCCCACGAAAACTTCTCTCGCTGCAAAGGAGGTGATAAGAGCGATGCCAATCTTCCAGTCGTATCCCAGTGGCCGGATCACCGGCTCGATGAATTTGCCCAGGATGCCTGCATAAGAATTGGCGAGTTTGGCCGATGCCTCTTCGCGTCCCAGTTCTTCTGCCTGGTTGGGGGTAGCTGCTTTTCGTGCCGAGTAGGTTTCTGAGATGGCATGCATGCGGTTACCCGGTCCATAACTACTCAAAGCCCAGAGCAGGAGACTGATTACCATGATCACCTTACCGGCATCCACTACAAAGATCTTTGCTTTCTGCACCATGGTAGTGCCGATATTTTTCCAGCGGGGGCCGCGATACATGGGCAGTTCGAGGATAAAAAAACTTTTCTCGCGGCTGCGGATAAACCACTTGGCTACCCAGGCCACCATCATGGCCATAAAGATGCCCAACAGGTAGAGTCCCATCATTACCAGTCCCTGTAAGCTGATGAATCCGAGCAGGCTTTTTTGCGGAATCACCAGTGCAATCAGGATGGTGTACACCGGGAGGCGGGCGCTGCAACTCATCAGCGGAGTGACCAGTATGGTAAGCAGTCTTTCCCGGGTGTTCTCAATATTGCGTGCACTCATGATGGCCGGAACGGCGCAGGCAAAGGCACTGATCATGGGCATTACGCTTTTGCCGTTGAGTCCCACTTTGCGCATGAGCTTGTCCGTGAGAAAGCTGATGCGGGCCATGTACCCGGTGTCTTCCAGCACGGTAATGAGCCCAAACAGGATCATGATCTGGGGAACAAAAACCACGATACCGCTGAGTCCGGCAATGAGGCCGTTGGTCAGCAGGTCGCTCCACCAGGTATCGGGCAGAAATGAAGAAAGCCAGCCGCTGAAATATCCAAAGGTCCATTCGATGGCATCCATGGGATATTGCGCCAGCAGGAACACACATTGGAAAAGCAGGAAGAGGACAGCCAGCAGGATAATATAGCCCCAAACACGATGAAGAAGGATTTTGTCGAGCTTTTCGGTAAAAAGACTTTTTTGCAGCGGATCGGGCTCTACGACGGTTTGCTGCATGATGCCCTTGATGCGGGCATAGCGTTGCAGGATTTCTTCTGCCTGGGTTTTGGTAGGGTTGAACGCGAATTTCTTCTCTGTTTCTTCAATCGCAACCTGTTGTGGGGAAGAAAGATGAAACTGTTCGTGGTTGATCAGGTAGTGGATGGCTTTGTAATCGCTGAGGCCCGGAACCAGGTCTTTGACAGTATCGACCGCTTCCGCAGCCAGCTCGCGGTTGCCGATAAAATCGCGCAGGGGGGCTTTGTACTGGTGAAGAGCCGTGGCGGCCATCGCTTTTTTAAGGTTGCCGATGCCTTTGTTTTTACGCGGGTTCACCACCACCACCGGAACACCGAGCTCTCTTTCAAGCCCCTCGATGTCCACCTCAATACCCTTGCTCCTCGCCAGGTCCATCATGGTGAGGGCCACTACCACCGGCAGCTTCAGGTCGATGATCTGGGAAACAAAAAGCAGGTTGCGCTTGAGGTTGCTGGCATCGGCCAGCAGTACCAGCATGTCGAGCCGGACGCCGGGGTCCTGCTCCATCAGTATGTTGTAGGTGACCCATTCGTCGCCCCTTTTGGGATAGAGACTGTAGGTGCCGGGCAAGTCAATGAGGGTGCAGCTTAATTGTTCTGTCAGCCGGGTGGAGCCGGTCTTTTTATCAACCGTTACCCCAGGAAAGTTTCCAACCTTTTGGTTCAGTCCTGTCAACGCATTAAAAAGGGAGCTTTTTCCACTGTTCGGATTTCCGACTAAGCCAATTTGAATCATGCCTGGGCTATCTTGAACGGCAAATGTACCCCAGTTCATCCGTTCCTGCTTACGAATTCGGGAAAGCCGGGCGGTGCGAACGGGTCAGTAAACCAGGGTTAGCGGGCTTGAACGACCAGCCGGTCCTCCCTAAAAATTGGTAAAACATTGGCGCTGTCCGCAGTGAGACAATACCGGATGTCTTTTTCCAACCCATAGCCACTCAGCCGGTGGTAATGGGAAGCATTCCGGGCCTTCATGTACGCAAATACATCGGGACGTGCCTCCTGGTACAAGGCTTCGGCCATTTGGGAGGCATCGCAGTTGATGTGAAAATGCGGACGGACGCGAGAAATCACGGCGCCGGCAAAAAGGGTGTCTTCCAGGTTGACCCTGTCCTTCCAGGCAGCACAACCGAGCAGTACCGGCCGCCCCTGTTCTACAAGAAAATCGCACACTGCTGAAAGGTTGGGAAAAGAGCCCGTGACAATGACGGGCGCGCCATTGTTCAGCGCCATATGCAGCAATTTGGTGCCGTTGGTGGTGGTAAGCACCAGGGTTTTCCCTTCGATAAAAGAACGGGGATATTCAAATGGCGAATTGCCGTATTCCAACCCTTCTGCCACTTTTCCGTCCCGCTCACCGGCAGTTATTCCGCCCAGTTCTGCACCCAGTTCAATACAGCGGGGAACAGAATCGACGGGGATCACTTCCCGCGCGCCATTGTACAGTGCGGTGGCAATGGTAGAAGTGGCGCGCAGCACGTCAATGATCACCACAATGCTTTCGCTGATATCATATAAATGCAGGAGGGCAGGGGAAAGCGAGGTATGCAGGCTGGGTAATGATTTGCTCATGGACGGCAAAAATACAGCATTGCGATTCTTTATTCCAGGAAGCGTTTCCACTGGCTGGATTCTGCATGTGTTTTGATGCTGAGGTTGCGCTGTTCGATCAACCGGGTGAGGTATTTGTTCAGGTAAAAGCGGTCTACCAGTTTTCCGGCAAACCCATAGGGCACTTCATAATGAATGAAGTCGATCATGAGGGTTCCGTTTTCGATGGCCTTGAAATGGTGCTCATGCCGCAGGCTTTTGAAATCTCCTTCCTGCATTTCGTCGGTAAAGCTATCAGGTGCTTTCATGGCTGTGATGCGCGATTTCAGTAACCGTTTTTTGCCCAGGTGCCTGGCCTGCCAGGTAACGCTTTCATCCAGTTGGATAAGTCCCATGCGGGTTCCGCCCACTGCTTCTTCGCCATAGGACTGCATGGTTTTTTTATGAAGATCGATGCTCCGGGAGAGATCAAAAACGCGTTGCGGGGGAGCGGCAATAAAAGTGGTTAGATGGATGGTTGGCATGCCCTGTCGGTATCGCGTTCAAGATACAAACTTTCTGTATGTTACACGGCGACAGCGTCGTGCCGGGCCGGCGCAACACAGGAAGCCAGCGCCCTATCACCCTATTTTGCGAATGGCATCTTCACCACTTTTGCACGCAGCTTTTTATCGCGCACCGCAATGAAAACTTCCGCATCCGGCTGTGCGTACGGGATGGTCACATATCCCATGCCGATGGCTTTCTGGAGAGAGGGCGCCTGGGTGCCACTGGTTACTTTTCCAATTACATTGCCGGCCGCATCTTCAATGAGGTAATCGTGGCGGGGAATGCCCTTGTCCACCATTTCAAATCCTACCAGCTTCCGGGCAACGCCGGCCACTTTCTGTTTTTCAAACAGGTCCGAGGCCGTAAATGGTTTGCTGAATTTCGTGATCCAGCCGAGCCCGGCTTCCAGGGGACTGGTACTGTCGTCGATATCGTTGCCGTATAGACAATAACCCATTTCCAGCCGGAGGGTGTCGCGTGCGCCCAGTCCGATGGGTTTGATACCAGCTTCCCTGCCCGCTTCAAAGATGGCGTCCCAGATGGTATCGGCAGCGCCGTTGCTGTCTTCAAAATAAATCTCCACGCCGCCCGAGCCGGTGTAGCCCGTGGCGCTGATCAGCACGTTTTCCACACCAGCAAATTTGCCCTTTACGAACGTATAGTATTTCAGGTTGAGGATGTCGAGGTCGGTCAGCGGCTGCAAAATCTTTGTGGCATTCGGACCCTGGATGGCCAGCAGGCAGGTGCGGTCGCTGATATTGTGCATTTCCACGCCCTTGCTGTTAAAGCTGCTGATCCAGTTCCAGTCTTTCTCAATATTGCTGGCATTTACCACCAGCATATAAGTTTTACCCGGCTCCAGGCAATACACGATCAGGTCGTCTACGATACCGCCGTCTTTATTGGTGAGGGCGCTGTACTGGGCCTTACCCGCTTCCAGCTTTGACGCATCGTTGGTGGTGGTGCGCTGGATCAGGTCCAGTGCCTGTTCTCCTTTGAGAATAAACTCACCCATATGGCTCACATCAAATACGCCGGCATTGTTTCTCACGGCAGCATGTTCGTCGTTGATGCCGGAATAGGAAATGGGCATATTATAACCGGCAAAGGGAGCCATTTTTGCGCCCAGGACCTGGTGCTTCGCGGTAAAGGGAGTATTCTTCATATATGCTTGATTCGGCGCCAAAATTAGCGCAAAGCGCTCAACCTCCTGTAAAATAACTATTTAACAATTTTCGTTAGGTATAAGCGTACCGGAAACGTTCAAATCTTAGTAAATTTGCGCATATGTTATTACTCGCATCTGATCTGGATGGAACTTTGCTGGGTGGTGATCACGAGGAAAAACACGAACTGTACAACATTCTCTCTGTAAACCCTGCACTGCGCCTGGTCTTTGTTACCGGCCGTGGATTGCCTTCCGTCCTGCCGCTTTTGGAAGATCCCTTTATTCCCCGTCCCGATTATATTATTGCCGATGTGGGCGCTACGGTGGTGGATGGAAAAAACCTGCTGCCGGTTGAGCCTATTCACAGCGAAATCTTTTCCCGCTGGCCAGGTGAAGACCTGGTTCGGGGGCGTTTAAAGCAGGTACCCCATCTGAAAGAGCAGGTGGTTCCCATGCAGGGACGTTGTTCCTACTACCTGCACGAGGCGCTGGACATTTCGCTCGTGGAAAAAATCGCCGGCGACGTTGGGTGCGACGTGATCGTATCGGCCGGCAAATTCCTCGACGTGTTGCCAGGTGGCGTCAATAAAGGATTTACCCTGCGTAAGCTGATGGAAATGCTGCAGGTTCCGGAAGAAGAAGTGTTGGTGGCGGGCGATACGCTGAACGACCTCTCCCTGTTCCAGACCGGGTATAGAGGCGTGGTGGTTGGCGGTGCGGAGGCCGAACTCCTCGAAGCTACTGCCGGTCAAAGCCAGGTGTTCCAGGCCGAACGGAAGGGCTGCGGTGGCATATTGCAGGCCCTACATCACTACAATGCCGTATTTGACGGCATATAGTACCAATCCTACACGGGAATTAACACCTAATTTTTGAAAGAGGCTATCGCGGTAGCCATCGATGGCGCGCAGGGAAGCGCCCATCTTTACTGCGATGTCGCGGTAGGTCAACTCCGTACAGGCCCATTCCAGGAATTCCCTTTCCAGCGCCGTTAAAAAAGGCTGCTTACCGGCAGCGGCGTGCTTTTTCCTATACGGACCAGCCTCTTCCTGCAACAGGTTCCTGGCAGCATCCGGCAAATCCTGGTTGATGAAAACCCCATCGTCGCGCAGCGAAACAAGCGCTTTGTAAAACTGGTCGGGAAGACTGTCTTTCAGAATATAACCCGAAGCACCCAGCCGTATCATGCCAATAATAGCCAGCTCAGATTCCACCATACTCAGCACCAGCACTTTGGCTCCCGGTAAATGCTGGCGGACCCATTCCATGGTGCTGTAGCCGTTCATGAAAGGCATATGGATATCGAGCAGGATGATCTGCGGCGGCGCGGACAGGTCCACCAACCGGGAAAAGTCCGCACCATTGTCTGCCTGCAACACCACGCTGAATCCCTCAAATTGCTCAATGATCCGGGCGAGACCTTTCCGCAGGATCACATGATCGTCGATCATGGCTATCCTTTGCATGGCAGCACTCATTGCGGTGTTCCTCCCGGCTGCGGGGTGAAGAAAATTGCTTTCTGCATTGGTTCTGTTTCTGAAAATTTAAACAGAAAGAAGACAGCAGGCAAAAAAATCCCCGGGTACCACCCCGGGGACGTTCCAACTTCAACCCCGCCAGACTCCAGAGGAGGGCGGCCGGGCTGTTACCTGTTTATCTGAGAAAGCTGCCCAGCACCATCAGCGGAGATGCGTCCAGTGCAATGGAGGCAGATTTTTTTTCTTCGCTGCCGGTAGTATCGTCTGTATCAGATTTGTTCTCTTTGGGCTGCCGGCGCTCTTCGTCTTTTTTGTTTTTGTTCTTCAGTTCCCCCTCTCCTTCAATCTGCACGCCGTTTTCGTCGATCTTGAATTTGAACCGGCCTTCTTTCAATTCCTTCTGGTCAAAATCGCTGGTTCTTTTCAAACCCTCGCGGGTCATGATGTATTCCACGTTGTCGTCCCAGGAATAAGAATCGTCCCAGTCGCTGTCCCAGGTTACGTTGAACCCGCGGCGACGGTTGGTATTGATGGTAAACCAGTCGAAATCGTTGAGGGACTCATCCAGTTCAATGCGTTTGCCGACGGGAACTTCCACTACCACCAGCACCTGCTGGTTGCGGAACTTATCAAAGCGGGTGATGGCAAACCCTCTCGGCATCTGGATCAGGCTGTCTTGCTGCTCCAGGGGAAAGTGAATTTTCTGTGCCAGCTCCCGGGCCTTTTCGTTGGTATTGCTCCGGCTGAACCTTACGGTGTACACATGGAAGAGGGAGTCTTTGCTCTTCACCACATTCACCCGCACGGTTTTCAGCATGAGGCTGTCGTGGCTGAGGCCGTAAAACGGCGCATCCTCATCCCAGCCGAAAAAATCGCCGTCGCTGTAATAGTGAATATTGGAACCAACAGATGCCAGGAAAAGCTTGTTATTGGTGGGCTGAACAACTTTTATCTCGTCTTCCACGCCGGCCCGGTTTTTAAAATTCCTTGCGAACATGCCGGCCAGGAAAATAAAGGAGAAAAGACCGATGATCCAGAGACTGGCAAAAGTATAGCCGAGGTAATTGTTGCCGCTTCGTACACCCATAATGCGACGGATCAGCCAGGTGATCAGCGCGATGGCGGGAATGCCCAGGAACAGCACCAGGCTCAGCCAGGCAAGGGTATTTTGCCAGAAACCTTCGAGGAAGAAATCCTTCACCGGGAATACCGCCATGCCGCCGAAGAGGATGCCCAGCAGGGCGCCGAACAGGGCGATGGCAATAATGGCTGCGATGAAGAGGAAGAAGGCTTTGAACAGGATCCCGATCACATGCCCGAGTCCCGAACTGGCGCGGCGTGCGGCCGGACCTGCTTCTGCGCTGGCAAACTGGCGGCTGCGGTTACTGAACTGCTGCGCAGTTTCTTTTACTTCGGCACCCCAGTTTTGTGCCTTGGACTTAAAATTTTCGAGGTCCCCCTTTACGGTATCACGGATGGAGTTCAGATCAATGCGCTCGCCCTTCATCTCCAGCTTTTCCGCAGCGGTACTGGCATAAGGAACGGCAATCCACAACACCAGGTATACAAAGAAGAGGGTGCTGCCCAGGCCGCCACTGATAAAGCGAGGGCCAAAATGCCAGTCCCAGTCCATGAAGAAAGCAGTGAAGCTTCCACCCACGATGCCCAGGATCAGTGGCAGGGCAAAAATGAGGCGGGGAATCCAGGCTTGGATGTCAAAATAGGAGGCCAGGCCGCCGCAGACGCCGGCAATCACTTTGTCGTCGGGATTGCGGTACAGCCTTTTGGTGATATTGGAAGAAAGCGATTCAGAGGGAACAATGATCCAGAGCAGGATATAGACCCAGAACAGGGCGCCGCCGAGTAATACAAAGATGATGCGCATGATCACCGGGTCGATGCCGAGGTAATTGGCAAGGCCACTACACACACCGCCCAGGATCTTGTCGTCGGCATTGCGGCTGAAGCGATTGCGGCGATAGCTGCCACCGGAAGGGACAAAAGGCGGGGGACCTGCCTGGCCCTGGCTGCTGCGGTTTTCGGCAGTGCTGCCGCCGGCGTTCATTTCTGCATCGGCCGCTTCAAAATCTTCGGGACGTCCCATGTTGGCGATGATGCGGTTCACATCTTCATCTGTAATACAGGTGGCGCCTTTCTTCAACCTGTCGGAGAAAAGTTCTGCGATCCGGCCTTCGATGTCGTTGATGATTTCATCGCGACCTTCTTCCTGGGCAAAATAGCGACGCAGGCTCTCTGTATATTGCTTCAGCAGGTCGTAGGCAGTCTCTTCGATCGGGATGACCCGCCCCTGGAAGTTTATATTGATGACCTTTTTCATAATTGATAAGTATTAGCAGGTTGAAGTTTAGTTGGTGTTTGGGTGGTCTGGTACGGAAGGGAGGGACTCTGACTTACTGGTAAGGGCTTTGACGCCATTGGCCAGCTCCTGCCAGGTAGATTCCAGTTCCTGGTAGAAGGCATTTCCTTTTTCCGTAAGAGAAAAGTATTTGCGCGGGGGGCCGGAATTGCTTTCGACCCAGCGGTAGGTCAGCATATCGGCATTTTTAAGTCGGGTCAGGAGGGGATACAGGGTCCCTTCCAGGATCTGCAGGTTGGCGGCCCGCATTTCGTCCACGATGTCGCTGGGGTAAGCTTCACCGCGGCGGATGACGGAGAGGATACAAAATTCCAGTATTCCTTTCCGCATCTGGCTTTGGGTGTTTTCAATATTCATAACACGCTCGGGTTTTGTGGGCTGGCGGCAGGGAGTGGATAAGGTTAGATGGATAAGGCTCTGGATAAGGTTTCGCTGCCGCCAGCCCTGTTGATATCCTATGACAACACAAACATAGGTAAAGTTTCAGTACTATGCAAACTAAAGTACCTATTTAAAGTTAGTAATTTTCATAAAAAGATAACTGGCGATGGGCAGGATACAGGCAGGACGGGCCTTTCCGCCTGTACGGGGAACAGAAATAAAATTTTGCCCTTGTGAAGAATGGTGATAAGAAAGGATGAGCGGCTACTTTTTCAGGCCAATTTCCCGGAGCCGCTCGTCTAGGTAGGCGCCGGCGGTGGTATCGGGATATTGTTTCGGCTGGTCTTCGCTGACGCAGGACGCCAGGCAGGCCAGGCTCATTTCCCCCTTGGGGTGCAGGAAAAACGGGATGGAAAAGCGACTGGTGTGCCAGCGGTCGCGGGGCGGATTCACCACGCGGTGGGTGGTGGAGCGCAGCTTGTTATTGGTAAGTCGCTGGAGCATATCGCCCACGTTCACTACGATTTGTTCCGGAAGCGAAGTAACCGGTACCCATTCGTCTTGCCGGGTCAGGATCTGGAGGCCGTCGGCGCTGGCGCCCACCAGCAGTGTAATGAGGTTGATGTCTTCGTGCTGCTCGGCCCGGATAGCAGATTTCGGCTCCTGTGTAATGGGCGGATAATGAATGGCCCGCAGGATGCTGTTGCCGTGCTGTACCGGCTCGTCGAAATAAGATTCGGGCAGGTGGAGGTAGAGCGCAATGGCCTGCAGCAGGGCCCGGCCCGATCTTTCAAAAGCACGGTAGGCCTCGTGAAAAGTTTCCGTGAAGCCTTCGATCTCGTTTATCCGCACGTTTTCAGGATATTCTTCCGGCGAAGCTCCGGGAGCAGGATCGGGCTGCCCGTGCTGGTAAAATTCTTTCAGATCGGGCGCATCGCTGCCCTTTGCGTGTTCTTTCCCAAAAGAAGTATATCCCCGCTGCCCGGCGAGCGCAGGAATTTCATACAGTTTCTTGCGGTCGAGGGGCATGGAAAAAAAGGCCTGCACCTTCGTGTACATATCCATGATGAGTGCATCCGGTATGCCGTGGTTTTTTACGGCCACAAAACCGACTTCCTCATAGGCTTTGCCAAGGGAGTTTACGAACTCTTGTTTGCGCTGGGGATCCCCACTGAGGAAATCGGCCAGATTTACCACCGGAATGGCCATAGTACCCGATTTAGGCTAAGAAATGTAGTTAATTTGGAAAGTGAAAATACTATAATCAGTGAGAATAACGCCTGCCATTTGCCTGCTCGCCCTGCTGGCCTGTAACCGGAAACAGGTGCCGGCTCCTGCCGCATCCACCACAGCCATTGTTTCGATAGGCGGACCCGACTATTCCGACCCCCGGAACTGGGCGGCCCTGCCGCAGATGAAGGACCCTTCCGACAGCCTGCCCCAGGGCCTGCGCGCGGCCTACAGCGCCGATACTTCGGTGGATGTTTTTTTCATTCACCCCACTACCTACACCTACAAGGAAGCGGTTGAATGGAATGCACCGCTCGACGATGAAAACCTGAACCGCAAAACAGATAGGGGATCCATTCTTTACCAGGCTTCCATTTTCAACCGTTACAATGTGTACGCACCGCGTTACCGGCAGGCGCATGTAAGGGCCTATTTCAGCACAGATACCGTGGTGGCAAAAAATGCGCTGGACATGGCCTACAGCGATGTGAAAAAAGCTTTTTTATATTATCTGCACAACAAGAACAACGGGAAGCCCATCATCCTTGCGGCCCACAGCCAGGGAACCACGCACGCAAAAAAACTACTCGCCGAACTTTTCGATGGCAAGGCTTTGCAGCAACAACTCGTGGCGGCTTACCTCGTTGGCATTCCAGTAGAACCGGGCTATTTCAAATCGATTCCCGTTTGTTCCGATTCCTCGCAAACAGGATGTTTTATGAGCTGGCGCACTTTCCGTCGCGACTTTGAACCCGACTACCAGCCGGCCTACCGGCAATCCATAGTCGTAAATCCGCTGAGCTGGAAAGCCGACACGGCCTATATAAAAGCATCCGCCAACAAAGGCGCCGTGCTGCGCGATTTCAGTAAACTGATTCCGCACGTGAACGATGCGCAGGTGCACGAAGACCTGCTGTGGATCAGCCGTCCGAAATTCCGCGGCAGCCGGTTTTATAAATCACAGAATTATCATATTGGCGACTACAATCTCTTTTACCTGAATATCCGCGAGAACCTCGACCAGCGCGTACGCGCTTTCAAAGCGAAACAGCCTTCCTGATCGAAGGCATTGCTGTCTGCACGGTGGCATCGTCTGTGATGGTATAAGTTTTTACACCATTGATCAGCATTTCATCCATGATGTCCACGATGTTCTTGTAACTGCAATCCTGCTGCGGGCACACCAGGATCGTGAGGTCCTTTGCCGATCCGCTTTGTGCAAGCCTTGCCTGCTTGCCCCGGATCACAGCGCCAATGCCTGTTTTGAGGTCGTAACCTGTAAGATGTACGGCTTGCCGTTGCAGGGCTGTTTCCAGTTCTCCTTCAAAATACCAGATGCTGTCTGCGTTTGCAGGCACGATGGTTAAGCTTTTGCTTTCGGAATATTTTACAGGATCGCCGTTGGCGGGCAAATAAAATTTTGCTTCCCGCGCTTCCGAAAGCGTGGTGGTGAAAATAAAAAAACTGATGAGTAGGAAACCCAGGTCAACCATGGGCGTTAGGTCAACCCGGAGGGAACGGCGGGCGTTCCCTTTGCGGGTAATGATGTCGGCCATAAGTAGAATTTGCCTCTATGATGAAGCGCGCGGCGAATTCCACAAAAGCCTGCCTGTGGTTTTTTAAAACTCGGCCGACTTGGGTGTTCTCGGGAAGGCGATCACGTCGCGGATATTACCCATGCCGGTTACAAAGAGCACCATGCGTTCAAAGCCCAGGCCGAAACCCGCGTGGGGCACGGTTCCGAAGCGGCGCGTGTCGAGGTACCACCAAAGTTCCTCTTTGGATACCTGCATTTCCGCCATCCGCGCTTCGAGTTTATCGAGGCGTTCTTCTCTTTGTGAACCACCCACGATTTCTCCAATGCCCGGCGCCAGGATGTCCATAGCAGCTACCGTTTTGCCGTCGTCGTTCAGGCGCATGTAAAAAGCCTTAATATCTTTCGGATAGTTGGTAACGATCACTGGTTTTTTGAAATGCTTTTCAACGAGGTAGCGTTCGTGCTCACTCTGCATATCGATGCCCCACTTCACTTCGTACTGGAATTTTTTCTTTTTGTACGCGGGCGATTGCAGGAGGATGTCGATGGCTTCTGTATAGGTGATCCTTTCGAAACGGTTGTTGAGAACAAACTCAAGTTTTTCGATGAGGCCGATGCCGCTGCGTTTTTCCGTTGGCAGTGATTTTTCTTCTTCTGCGAGGCGGCTGTCGAGGAACTGGAGGTCATCGCGGTTGTTCTCCATCACGAAGCCGATGATGTATTTGATAAAGGCTTCGGCCAGGTCCATATTGTCTTCCAGGTCGCAGAAGGCCATCTCGGGTTCGATCATCCAGAACTCAGCGAGGTGGCGCGCGGTATTGGAGTTTTCGGCCCGGAACGTGGGCCCGAACGTGTAGATCTCACCGAAGGCGGTAGCGCCAAGCTCCCCTTCGAGCTGGCCGCTCACGGTGAGGTTGGTGGCGCGCCCGAAGAAGTCTTCCTTAAAGTTGATGCTGCCATCATCGTTACGCGGCGGGTTATCGAAGGGCAGGGTGGTAACACGGAACATTTCACCGGCGCCTTCGGCATCACTGGCGGTGACCACCGGCGTATGCAGGTAAAGAAAACCACGCTCGTGGAAAAATTTGTGGATGGCAAAAGCCAGGCTGTGGCGGATGCGGAACACCGCGCCGAAAGTGTTGGTGCGGAAACGCAGGTGGGCAATTTCGCGCAGGAATTCCAGGCTGTGTTTTTTTGGTTGCAGCGGATATTTTTCTGCATCGCTGTCGCCCAGGATATCGAGGCTGTCGGCCTTCAGCTCCATGGTCTGGCCTTTTCCCTGGGAGGCAACCAGGCTGCCGCTCACACGAAGCGAAGCGCTGGTGGTGATGCGTTTCAACAGGCTTTCATCGAACTGCCCCAGCGGTAAAACCACCTGCAGGTTGGTATTGGTGGACCCGTCGTTCAGTGCCACGAACTGGTTGTTGCGAAAGGTGCGAACCCATCCCATTACCGTTACTGTTTGACCTGCAGGCTCCTGGCTGAGCAGCTCCTTAATTTTGATGCGCTTGTTGAACATAGCCTATATTTAGGGAGGGCAAAGATAAATTTATCCTTCTTTAGAATCATGCGAATAGCCGTCTTTTCCACGTTATCCCACGACCGCACTTATTTTGAACGATATAATCCTGGCCACGAGCTGGTTTTTCTGGAAACCACGCTGGAACCGCGCACGGCCGCGCTGGCTGCGGGTTGTGAAGTGGTTTGCGCTTTTGTGAACGACCAGCTCAATGCCGGGGTGATCGGCCAGCTCAAAAGCGTGGGGGTACAGTTGATCGCCCTGCGCTGCGCGGGTTTCAACCAGGTGGACCTGCCCGCGGCGGCAGCGGCTGAGATACCGGTGGTGCGGGTGCCCGCCTATTCGCCCTATGCCGTGGCCGAACATGCCATGGCCCTGATTCTGACGCTCAACCGCAAAACACATAAGGCTTATAACCGGGTGCGGGAAGGAAATTTTTCGTTGGAAAGGCTGACAGGCTTTGACCTTCACGGCAAAATCGCGGGGGTGATCGGAACGGGTAAGATCGGCGAGGCGCTTTGCCGGATTCTCCTGGGTTTCGGCTGCCGCGTGCTGGCATTCGACCTGGTGGCCAACCACGACCTCGAAGCGGCCGGCGTGGAATACCTGCCGCTGGCCGACCTGCTGCCGGCATGTGACATCATCAGCCTGCACTGCCCGCTGAATGAGCATACCCGCCATCTTATCAACGCCGGCAGCCTGGCCCTGATGAAAAAAGGCGTGATGCTGGTCAACACCAGCCGGGGCGCCCTGGTGGATACCGGTGCGGCCATCGACGCCCTGAAATCCGGCCAGCTCGGCTACCTGGGCATGGACGTGTATGAGCAGGAAGAAAAACTCTTCTTCCGCGACTTCAGCGAGGAGATCATTGGCGACGACCAGATCCTGCACCTGATGGCCTTTCCGAATGTGCTCATTACAGCGCACCAGGGCTTTTTCACCGAGGAGGCCCTGACCCAGATTGCCCGGGTAAGTTTTGAAAATATCCGCTGTTTTGCCGACGGCGAACCCCTCCTGAACCGGGTTTGAACCGTCTTTTCACCGAAATAGCGCCGGATTTTTTGGAATCTGCCCATTTTAGCCTAAAATTGCAATTGGAACCAAGAAGATTAGTTCTCTTCAGCTCATCCAACTCTTCTCTTGTAGTACACGCAACGAATTACTCAATTCTATTTTTTTCAAGAAGTAAGGCCGATTGAAATCTTACCAAACGCATCAATTTTAGTATGTATGACATTCTGCAACTGAACGACATGCTCGTTCCTGAGTTGCTCGATATCGCGGAGCAATTAAAGATCCCCAATGCAAAAAAACTGGACAAACAGGAGCTGATTTACAAGATCCTGGACAAACAGGCGGTGTTGGCCAGCGAAGGAAAGGGATCTGATGCCGGTGATAAAGGCAAACGCAAACGCATCGTGAAAGCCACCACGGCTAATTCCACAGAAGAAGCCATCGTGGAAAGCGATGAGGAAAAGCCGCGCCGCACCGAAAACCGGAAGACTGTGGCGAAAAAAGAAGAAGCTGCACCTGCGAGGGCTGCCGCTCCGAAAGCCGCTCCTGCCCGCGAACAGGCGGCTTCCGAAGAAAAACCTGCTGCTAAAAGAGGCCGCAAAAAGCAGGACGAAAAAACGCCGGTACCTGTGGCCGAAGCACCCGCCCCGAAAGAAACGCCCGTGGCTCCGGCTCCCGTCGCGAAAGCACCTGAGCCCGTTGCACCCAAACCCGAGCCGGCAGCAACACCCGCTCCCGCCGAACCTGCGCAAAAGCCCTTCCAGCACCAGCCGCGCCGCGATCCGCGTGAAATTTTCAACATTGAATTCGACGGTGTGATCCCCGCTGAAGGCGTCTTGGAAATGATGCCCGACGGCTACGGCTTCCTGCGCAGCAGCGATTACAATTATCTTTCTTCACCCGACGACGTATATGTATCACCTTCGCAGATCAAGCTGTTTGGTTTGAAGACCGGCGATACGGTAAATGGATCGGTACGTCCGCCGAAAGAAGGCGAAAAATATTTTGCCCTGCTCAAAGTGGAAACCATCAATGGCCGCACGCCGGAAGAAGTGCGCGACCGTGTTCCCTTTGAATACCTTACCCCGCTGTTCCCCTTCGAAAAGCTGAACCTTTTCTGCGAGCCGAATGGTTACAGCACCCGCATCATCGACCTGTTCACGCCCATCGGGAAAGGCCAGCGCGGACTGATTGTGGCGCAGCCGAAAACGGGTAAAACCGTGTTGCTGAAAGAAGTGGCCAATGCCATTTCCACCAACCATCCCGAATGTTATCTCATGGTGGTGCTCATTGATGAACGCCCCGAGGAAGTGACCGATATGGAAAGAAGCGTGAAGGCGGAAGTGATTGCTTCCACCTTCGACGAGCCGGCAGAGAAACACGTGAAAGTGTCTACCATCGCACTGCAGAAAGCAAAACGCCTGGTGGAATGCGGCCACGATGTGGTGATCCTGCTCGACTCCATCACCCGCCTGGCGCGTGCTCATAATACCGTGGCGCCTTCGTCCGGCAAAGTGCTCAGCGGTGGCGTGGAAGCCAATGCCATGCAGAAGCCCAAGCAGTTCTTCGGCGCCGCCCGTAAGATCGAAAACGGCGGCTCCCTGACCATCCTGGCAACCGCCCTCATCGACACCGGCTCTAAAATGGACGAAGTGATCTTTGAAGAATTCAAGGGAACCGGTAACATGGAACTGCAGCTCGACCGCCGTCTGGCCAACCGCCGTATTTACCCGGCCATCGACCTGGTGGCTTCCTCTACCCGCCGCGACGACCTCCTGCTGGAACGCGACGTATTGCAGCGCATGAACCTGCTTCGGTTATACCTCAACGATATGAACACCGAAGAGGCCATGACCGACCTGCTCAAACGCATGCGCGGCACCAAGAGCAACGAAGAATTCCTTGCCAGCATGAACGGCTGATCCGGGGAAACAGCATATCACGAAAGCGGGTGGCGGAACGGCCATCCGCTTTTTTATTGGGTGATTGAACGGTTGCGCCGGACCAAAACTTATGCGTAGGTTTACCTGTCATGAACCCCACAACAATTGCGCAATGCCCGTGCACCCGTTAGATATCAGCACTTTCCTGGAAAAACTGTCGGCACACATTCCCGTGCTGGACGTACGCAGCCCCGCTGAATACAAACACGCCCATATCCCCGGCGCTTATCCCTTACCGTTATTCAGCGACGAAGAGCGCAAGGTTGTGGGAACGGCTTATAAACAGGAAAGCCGCGAAACAGCTATCAAAATAGGCTTGGACTATTTTGGTCCTAAAATGCGCCCCATGGTGGAGGAAGTGGAAAAATTGCTGGCTGCCCGCAATGGCGATAATGGCAATGCCAACCACGCAAATGGTGCCGCCGGGGCAATTGACGCCGGTAGTACGCCGCGACCGGCGGATAATACCGTATTGGTACATTGCTGGCGCGGGGGCATGCGCAGCGCCGGCGTGGCCTGGCTGCTCGACCTGTATGGTTTTGCCGTATACACGCTCAAAGGCGGCTATAAGGCCTTCCGGCAATGGGCCCTTGCACAGTTTGCAAAAGATTATTCTATGCAGGTGCTGGGTGGCTATACCGGTTCGGGCAAAACAGAAATCCTGCAGCGGTTGTCGCGCCTTGGCGAATCCGTGATCGACCTGGAAGTCCTGGCCCGCCACAGGGGCTCCGCCTTCGGCCACCTGGGGCAGGACACGCAACCCAGCCAGGAGCAATTCGAAAACAGGTTCGCGCTGGCGCTATACGCGCTGCGTGGCAGTCCTTTCTGGGTGGAAGACGAAAGCCTGCGCATCGGTTCCCTCTTTTTACCCAATCACTTTCACGCACAGATGCGGACAGCGCCCTGCTATTTTCTCGACATTCCTTTTGAAAAAAGACTGGACCATATCCTGGCAGGGTACGGCGGTTTTTCACCTGACCAGCTCATGCTGGCGGTGCTGCGCATCCAGAAAAGACTGGGGCCACTTGAGACCAAGACCGCCATCAACCACCTGCTGGAAAAAGAAACCCGGCCGGCTTTTGCCATCCTGCTGAAGTATTACGACAAGTGGTACGCCAAAAGCCTGCAGACCCGGCCCGCGGACGCACCGTTGCATCGCCTTGATGCACCGGCCGTGGACGAATTGCGCAATACTCAGTTAATTTTGCAGGCATGCAGTATCCATTGACCCAATATTCACACGGCGCCGGTTGCGGTTGCAAGATCTCACCCCAGTTGCTTTCCGAAATTGTGCAGGGAGCGCCGGGACTGGCGGATTTTGCGCAGCTCCTCGTGGGCAACCAGTCGAACGACGACGCGGCGGTGTACCAGCTCGACGATGAAAAGGCCCTGATTTCTACCACGGATTTCTTTATGCCCATCGTGGATGATCCCTTTGATTTTGGGAGGATCGCCGCGGCCAATGCTATCAGCGATGTATATGCGATGGGTGGCCAGCCGCTCATGGCCATCGCCATCCTGGGATGGCCCGTGGACAAACTGCCGGCCGCGGTGGCCAGGCAGGTAATGGCGGGCGGTCGCGATGCCTGCGCCGAAGCCGGTATTCCACTGGCCGGTGGTCACAGCATCGATTCGCCCGAGCCCATCTTCGGACTCTCGGTCAATGGCCTGGTGCACCCTGCCAACCTCAAACAGAACAATACCGCCAAAGCGGGCGACTGGCTCTTCCTCACCAAGGCCCTGGGAACCGGCATCCTGTCCACCGCGCAGAAAAAAGGACTGCTGCAGGACGCCGATTACAACAGCCTCGTGCAACAGCTCAAAACGCTTAACCGTGCCGGCGCAGTATTTGGCCACCTGCCCGGCGTACACGCCATGACCGACGTCACCGGCTTCGGGCTGGCGGGCCACCTCCTGGAGATGGCGGAAGGCAGCGGCCTCTACGCCAACGTGCAGTACAACCGGCTGCGCTTACTCCCCGGCGTTAGCTCGTTCATAACCGCAGGTATTTCTCCCGGCGGCTGCCAGCGTAACTGGAAAAGCTATGGACAGGCAATCGGCTTCGCACCCGGCCTCGACGCCCGCGAAGCGGAGCTCCTGGTGCCCGACCCGCAAACCAACGGCGGACTCCTCCTCGCCGTGGATCCCGAAACGGTGCCGGCAGTAGAAGAAATTTTCAGGCAGTTCAACCTCGATGATTTCATGGAACCCATTGGCCGTTTGCAGGAAGCAGCGCCGGCGGGTGATGCAAGGGTGTATTTCAATTAGAACCCGCTTCCATCACAACAACTGATCGATGCGTTTGGCCAGCTTCCGGTCCCGTTCGGTAACTATGTTGCCGGCATCATGGGTATTGAGCCAAATTTCCACTGTGTTATATACATTGGTCCAGCGCGGGTGGTGGTCCATTTTTTCCGCCGCCAGCGCTACGCGCGTCATGAAGGCAAAAGCTTCGGAAAAATCACGGAACTCAAATTTGCGGTACAATGCGTTGTCTGTTTCCTGCCACATATACAAAGTTTTGACTGTTTGCGGTCGGGTCAGGGTTCGGAGGTAGAACCAGGGCTTGGAAGAGCGGCCAGGGCTCACCGGTTTCGGGCGGTGCTTCAAAAGATCAGGTGTTCCTTGTTGCGGATCTTTTCATTGGTCATTTCTACCACCAGTTGCACTCCGTTAAAGGTACGAATGGTTTGGGCCACTTCCTGCAGCAGCCCCGGGGGCACATTTTCGCCCTTGGTCAGCCACAGGAAATCGAGGTGCCGGAATTCCGGCAACAGGTATTCCCCGTCGTGCTGGTTCTTATAGAGATAATGCGTGCGGAAAAGGCTGGGCTCTGCATATTCGTAGATGGGAAAATAATAGTGCCGGTTCTTCTTGGTCATCTGGATCTCAATGTCCACGTTGATGCGGAACCGAAATCGCAGGTGCTGGTTGAGCTGCCAGCAGAACTGGTAGTCGCGGATGGGCGCCACGATTCCCAGCAGATGTGCATCTGCAAAGAAATCATCGGCCATTTCCGAAAGGTCCAGCTTCAGTTTCATGGTCAGAACTCCACGGCTGCGCTCATTTCTGTTTCTGCGCGCTTATAGGTAACCGTTGTTTTATCGCCTTTTTTGAATTTGCTCAGCGCCTGCATGTATTCTTCCACCGAAGGCGTGGCATGATCGCCCAGCTTCACGATCACATCCCCGGCCTGCAGTCCTGCTTTTTTTGCCGGCCGGCCTTCGCTCACCCCGTCCACGCGCACGCCATTGCCGCTGAACCCATAATCGGGCATGATGCCCAGCGAAACCGAGAAACGTGCGCTGGTGCTGGTTTGCTGCTCCCTGGTTTTGGTAAAGGCCAGCTTATCCGATCCCGGTGTGGCATGGATCACCTGGTAAATGAGCTGAACGATGCGGTATTCTCCTACGGCATTGATCAGGGGTGCATCGTCGCTGGGTTTGTGGTAGTCGCTGTGCAGCCCCGTGAAGAAAAACAATACGGGAATGTCCTTGCGGTAAAAAGAACTGTGGTCGGACGGGCCCGTGCCGCTGCTGTCGAACTTGATGTGAAAATATTTTGCCGCGGGCAATCCGCTAAAGCTGGAAGACCAGGTGGGAGAAGTGCCATAGCCGCCGATGGTAAGCGCGCGGCTGCTGTCGTTCAGGCGGCCCACCATGTCCATATTGATCATATAGTTCACCGTATTCAGGGGCAGGGTGGCATGTTCCGTATAGTACTTGGATCCGAAGAGCCCCAGCTCCTCACCCGAAAAAGCGATCACGAGGTAGTTCGAGCCCTTCTTTTTATCTTTTTTCAGCATGCGGGCCAGTTCAATCAGGGCGGCCGTACCGCTGGCGTTGTCGTCGGCCCCGTTGTGGATCAGGTGTTCTCCGTTGCGCAGCATCGAATTACCATCTTCCCCATAACCCAGGTGGTCAAAATGCGCCCCAATGACGATCGTATAAGGGGCACCGTTATTGATGTAACCCACCACGTTGGCGCCTTTTCTTTCTTTTTCCGTAAAACCCGCTTTCAGCTTTACTTCCAGGCTGGCGGTCTCGTCCTGCAAATAGGTTTTGGCCACAGCATTGGAAAGAAACACGAGCGGCACGGGCAGCGCTTCCCCCCTTTGTTTGGGACGGTATTGCAGGCTGCTGTCGTTGTACACGAATACTGCCGTGGCGCCTTTGGCAGCCGCAGCCTTTGTTTTGTCGAGCAGGTCCTGTTCCAGGTCAAAATGCGGGTTGCCTTCATTGGCTTCCTTTATATCTGCGATGTCGTAAAACCAGGGCACACCTGTTTCTTTCAGTGAAATGGAAGGAAGGTCTTCCAGTGTTGCAGCCGGAGAAAGGGCATGTACAAAGAACTGATCAGTGCCAATCTCCTGGCCATTGAGGAAAAGATAGCTGCTGGTCGTATAATCCTTGCCATCGTAAATAGGGAATTGCTGGATATAACCGCTATCGCCTTTTGGCTCCAGGCCAATGGTGGTGAATTGCCGCGCGATGTAATCCGCCGCCAGTTGTTCTCCTGCAGTGCCGGCCCGGCGGCCTTCCAGCCTGTCATCTGCCAGGTAATTCACATGACCGCGGATGGCTTCCACCACCTGCTTATCGGCTTTTTTCAGTTTCTGCGCATGGGCATACCCGGCGGGCAGCAGGAGGGAAACGAGTGCGGCTCTGAGCAAAAATTTCATCATCAGCAACGGTTTGGCAACAAAGTTATTATTGGCAGCGCGAATACCATGCCGCAAAGCGGAATAAATAATATGGTTATCTGCCGCTCTTTCCTTTACTTTTGCAGATTGTCCCGACCACAAGGCAGGACCTTACCAAATGGTGAACGAATGGCTTTACCGCACCTTATAAAATATGTCTATACCAATGGAACCGATGAAGTGATCCGCAGAGGGAAAAAAATTCACGCCATTGGATTTGTGGAACTGGTGGAATACGACGAATTGCTGGGATCAGTGACCTTCCGGGTAAAGGACGACAGCTATGCCACTTTCTACAAAGTGTATATCCAGAAATTCACCGACCCCAAAGGCTTGTCTGTTCGCTGCAGTTGTCCCTATAACCTCGGCGATATCTGCCGGCATGAAGCAGCCGCACTGATCCAGCTCCAGGAGCTGCTCGACAAAAACCTGCTCCAGGCCGAAGAAGTACAGTACGACCAGCGCCATACGGTGATCAAGATGAAAACCATCGACCTGAAAACCATAAGGCTGCTGAGCGGACAGGATACTTTTAACGAAGCGGAACAATACCTGCAGACAGGAAAGGCCAACATAGAATCGGCTGCGGATGAAGTGGTGAAAGCCACGGTGGACCTGCACGGGAAAACCTATCCTGTGGTGATCCGTAAGAACGAAGAAAGGAATTTCGATACCAGTTGTGATTATAACGATACCAAACACCCGCTCTGCCTGCCCAAAGTGATCGTATTCCTGCAGTTGCTGAACGCCTACGGCCCTAATTATTTCGACAGCATCCGCAACTGGGATAAGGAAAAGAACAAATTGCTGGAAGCCTATGGCTACAGTCTCAACGATGACCTGAAAGGGAAGTTTGAATTCGCGTATAAGGAAGGCAAACCCTTCCTGCGCGTGCTCGACAACAGCATCAAAAGGATCAATCCCCTGCAGACCAGCCTGCGCCCCAAACCCGTAGAGGTGGCCGCTGTTGTGGAGGAGCCGGAACCCGAACTCATCGACAAAGGCAACGGCATCAGCCAGCGCGTTGGAATTGTACTCAACCTGCGCCAGAAAGCGTATCCCGGGTTCCAGCTCGAAGCCATACAGGGCGAAGCGGATGACAACCAGAAACAGTTCCTCGGGCGGGTGGAAAAGATCGACCTGTCCAAATACGTCAATATTGAACAGTTCCCCGAATCGGACAGGAGCCTGATCCCCGCACTGCGCCGCATGCAGGAAAGTGAGGTTACCAAATACCTCAACCGCAATTCGCCATTCAGTGGCATCTGGGAAAACATCATTCACCACGAAAGCGAAGAGCTTCCCGCAGAAACCAAACACCTGGTGGTGGAATACCTGCAACCCAAGCTGCGCAAGCTATTGAACGAAGTGGCCGACAGTCCTTTCTTTTACCTGCTGCCGGAGGGCCGGTCTTTCCGCACGGAAAACCTGCGGCCGCTCGATGTGGAAACCGAACCTTTGGTTCCTTTCTTTAAGGTGGAGCCGAAGAACAAACAATACCTCATCAGTTGCTGGGTAAAGATCAATGGCACTGAAATGCAGCTCACCGAAAACCAGGTCAGTGGCAACCTGCTCTTCCTGCATAACTACACGCTGTACAACTGGCGGAACGAAGAAGACGTGAACCGCGTGGAAACTTTTATGCCCAAGGGCTCCATGCAGGTTACCAAGTCGACCTGGCCCATGCAACTGCACCACCTGGTGCTGCCCCTGGCGAAGCACTACCATGTTGAATTTGATCCCACGCTGATCTCTACCTATAAGGATGGTGAACCCGACCGCCGGCTCATGCTCCAGGAAAAAGGCGATTACCTCGTTTTCCAGCCCATCTTTTCTTATAAGGGTTTTGAAACCCGGCCCGGTGACAAAGACGAAATCATTGTGCCCGATGGCGACAAGGTGATGATTGTGCACCGCAACAAGGAAGTGGAGCAACAGTTCCTGCAAAAGCTGGAAGCGCTGCACTCCAATTTCATTCGCCCCGAAGGCTCGCAGAACCTGGTGCTGAAAGGTGTTGATGTGTTGCGCAACAACTGGTTCTTCCTCTTCGTGGATGCCATGAACGAAATGAAAGTGCCGGTATATGGTTTTGAAGCGCTAAAGAATTTCCGTTTTAACACGGCCAAGCCGCAGACCCGCATCCAGATCAGCAGCAATACCGACTGGTTCGACGCCAAGGTGGACATTCTTTTCGGCGACCAGAAAGTGACGGTGGCAGAAGTAAAACGGGCGCTTGCCAACAAGCAGCAATTTGTGCAGCTCGACGACGGTACCCTGGGTATATTACCCGAAGAGTGGATCAAAAAATACAGCCTGCTTTTCCGCATCGGGGAAGGCAAGGCGCAAAACCTGCGCCTGTCGAAATACCACATGAGTGTGATCGACGAGCTGTACAACGAACGCAACGAAGAAGAGCTCTTTTTGCAGCTCGAAGAAAAATACGACCGCCTGCGCGGCTTCAAAAGCATCCGCGAAGTAGCGCCGCCGGAGCACCTGCAGCCCATCCTGCGTCCTTACCAGGCTTTTGGTTTCCAGTGGCTCAACTACCTCAGCGAAGTAGGCTGGGGTGGCATCCTGGCCGATGATATGGGTTTGGGTAAAACGGTGCAGGCGCTGAGTTTCCTGCAGCATTTCCGTGATACGCACGACCGGCTAAGGGCCCTGGTGGTTTGTCCCACTACGCTTATGTTCAACTGGGAAAACGAGATCCGCAAGTTCACGCCCAACCTCGGTTATCATATCCACCACGGCGGCGAGCGCACGCGCAACAAGGCCCTGCTGGAAAGCAAAAACATCATCATCACCACCTACGGCACTTTGCGCAGCGACATCAAGCTGCTGGTGGAAATGGATTTCGATTCCGTAGTGCTCGACGAATCGCAGGCCATCAAAAACCCGGCGAGCAAGGTTACCAAAGCCGCTTCGCTGCTGCGTGCGCGTCATCGGTTGTGCATGAGCGGTACCCCGTTGCAGAACAACACTTTTGATATTTTTGCGCAGATGAATTTCCTGAACCCCGGCATGCTGGGCAGCATGGAATTCTTCCGACAGGAATTTGCCATACCCATTGATAAGTTCGGTGAGCAGGACCGCAAGGAGCACCTGCGCAAGATCCTTTTTCCCTTTATCCTGCGCCGCACCAAGGAGCAGGTGGCCCGCGACCTGCCGGAAAAAACCGAAACCATTCTCTGGTGCGAAATGGAAGATGAGCAAAGAAAGATCTACGACGCCTACCGCAACGATTTCCGCGACAAGATCCTGGGCACCATCGAAGCGCAGGGCGTACAGCGCAGCCAGCTCACCATTTTGCAGGGCCTGATGAAACTGCGCCAGATCTGCGACTCACCGGCCATCCTCAATGAACAGGAAAAATTCGAGAACCACAGCATCAAGCTGGAAGAGCTGGGCCGCGAGATCACCGAAAACATCAGCAACCACAAAGCACTCGTCTTTTCCCAGTTCCTGGGTATGCTGTCGCTGATCCGCGGCAAGCTGAAAGAGTTGGGAGTGGACTATGAATATTTCGACGGCAGCACTACGGCCACCGACCGCGAAAAAGCCATACAGCGTTTCCAGCAGGACGAGAACTGCCGGGTATTCCTGATTTCGCTCAAGGCCGGCGGTGTGGGTCTGAACCTGACGGCGGCGGACTATGTGTACATCGTGGACCCCTGGTGGAACCCGGCAGTGGAGCAACAGGCCATCGACCGGACGCACCGCATTGGGCAGACCAAGAACATTTTTGCCTACCGTATGATCTGTAAGGATACGATTGAAGACAAGATCCTGCAACTGCAGGAGCGGAAGCGGGTGCTGGCGCGCGACCTGATCGCCGACGACGAGGGCTTCGTAAAAAATCTTACGAAAGAGGACGTGGAATACCTGTTCAGCTAAGCGGCTGCTACAGACCGCCGCTTCCACAGGAGAGCGGCCTACGGCTTTATGGCCCGGGCGCCGCCAAAAAAACCCCACCGGGGTGGGGCGCGCTTACGAAAGTGGTTTCAGAGGTAAGTGCTGAATATATGGGATGGGTTAGAAACGAAGGGGCCGGCCGCGGTACACGCTGCGGTTTTCGATGGGCGATTCGCCTTTTAGCAACACACAAAGCAGGTAACGGGCAAAGCGGCTGAGATTGAGGGAATGACGGTAATTATCGCGATTGATGCGGATGGAATCGGTACTATGGTACAGGGCTTTTCTGCTCATCGTAATTGGATTTGGAGGTTCAGTAACTACTTAGAACGAAAGATTTTTCGATTTATTGCAGGAAAAAAGATCAGGGCCTCCCGCTGCCGCCTGATTGCTTATTTTTGCGGGCCTTGACACATTATGGCGAAAAGTATTTTCAACCGGAAGTCCGCATCAGGGGCTGAAATGTCCTTTGTCGATCACCTCGAAGCCCTTCGCTGGCACATCATGCGAAGCCTGCTGGCCGTACTCGCGGGGGCCGTTATCGTATTCGTATATATGGATTTCTTTTTTGGCAGGATCGTTATGGGGCCGGCCAATAAGGATTTCATCACCTACCGCGTGCTCTGCGCCACCAGCCATAAAATCGGTATGGGCAGCGCTCTTTGCCTCGAAGACATCAACCTCAAGCTCATCAGCACCGAAATGAGCAGCCAGTTCATGATGAGCTTCACCATCGCCTTCGTTGGCGGATTCATTATTGCTTTTCCTTATGTGTTCTGGGAGTTCTGGCGCTTCGTGAAACCAGCCCTCACCGATAAGGAGCTGAAAAAGACCCGCGGGGTCATCTTCTGGGTATCCCTGCTTTTTTTCAGCGGCGTGAGTTTTGGCTATTTCCTGATAGCCCCCTACACCGTTAACTTTTTCGCGGCCTATACACTCAGTCCCCTTATCGCCAACACCTTTACCATCAGCGATTACATCGACAATATCGTATCGCTGGTACTGGGCACGGGCATTGTGTTCCAGCTCCCGCTGGTGGTATATTTCCTGGCCAAAGTGGGCATCCTCACCGCCGACTTTTTGCGCACCTACCGCAAATTCGCTGTGGTGGTGATCCTGGTGATCGCTGCCGTGATCACACCGCCCGACGTGGTGAGCCAGCTCATCGTAACGGTGCCGCTCTGGCTCCTGTACGAGATCAGCATCAGCATTGCCGCCCGCGTGAACAAGGAAATGGAGCAGGAAAAATTACCGGAAGAGTGGAGTTGATGTGATAACCGGCGCCGCGGAATGCAAGGCATGTTCTAAATTGCCGGTTCATATCAAACAACCATGAGGAAATTTTTACTAGTGCTGGGCTTGATCCCGGCGGCCCTTGCAATGGGGCAGAAAAAAATCAATCCCACCAAAATTGCGGCCAGCATCACGGAAGAGGACCTTAAACGGCACCTCACCATTGTAGCCAGCGCCGACATGGCAGGAAGGGAAACCGCCAGCGAAGGCCAGCGCAAAGCGGCCGCCTATATCGAAAACCATTTCAGGTCGCTGGGGCTCCAGCCCGGCAACAACGGCAGCTACCAGATGGACTTCCCGGTGTTCCGCGATTCCCTGGTGAGCAGCGCCCTGGCCGTTAATGAAAAAGCGTTCGGCCTCAATGCCGATTTCCAGCCCTACCTGCAACTGACACGACCGGGCGGACAGTATTTCTCCGAAGTAGTGCTCGTGGGGCACGGCATCGTGGATTCTACCTGGGATGATTATGCGAATACCGATGTAAAAGGAAAAGCGGTGCTGATCCTTGATGGTGTGCCTTCGGGTTATACCAGTACGAAAAAAGGCTTCCGGGCACCCGGCTCTTTTTACGGCAAATACATGAATGCCGTGAAGAAGGGCGCCGCCGCCGTGCTGATGGTGGGACCCGGTTTCCCGCGCAAGGAAGCGATGACGCTCGGTAATATGTACACGAACCTGTATACGCCAGCGCAAACGGCCAGCTTTTACACCATTTCTTCCGGCGTGGCTGCTGCCATTACGGGCAGCGACTGGCAGGGCATTGAATCATCTGCCAAAACCGGTAAGACAGCGCCGAAGACCTATGCCGCCCATGTGCTGCTGGAGCTGAACAAAGACATTCAGAAACTGAAGAGCAGCAACGTGCTGGCTTATATAGAAGGAAGCGATAAAAAAGACGAGTGGCTGATCGTGACGGCGCACTACGACCACCTGGGAAAAAGGGGTGATGTGATTTATTATGGCGCCGACGACGATGGCTCCGGCACCGTAGGCGTACTGGAAATTGCCGAAGCCTTTGTGAAAGCAAAAGAAGCCGGCAAGGGCCCGCGCCGTAATGTGCTGTTCATGACCGTTAGTGGTGAGGAGAAAGGACTCTGGGGGTCCGATTATTTCGCCGAGCATCCCTCCATTCCCATGGACAAGGCAACTGCCGATCTCAACATCGACATGATCGGCCGGGTTGATACAGAGCGCACCAGCGGCGACACATTGAACTATGTGTACGTGGTGGGCGACGACAAACTGAGCACCGAACTGAAACCGCTCAGCGAGGCCGTGAATAAGAAATACGTAAAGATGTCGCTCGATTATCGTTTTAACGACCCGCAGGATCCCAACCAGATCTATTTCCGCAGCGACCACTACAACTTTGCGCGTAAGGGCGTGCCCGTGATCTTTTATTACGACGGCATGCTGCAGGCCGACTACCACAAGCCCACCGATACCGTGGATAAGATCAATTTCACGCTGCTGCGCAAGCGCGCGCTGCTGGTGTTTTATACGGCCTGGGAAATGGCGAACCGCGACAACCAGATCAAACGCGACCTGCCGATCCCGACCATGACGAGGTAAGCGACCGGGAAATAATTGAGACCTGCTTGCGGCAGCGTAGGTAAAAAGGCGTTCCAACGGAACGCCTTTTTTGCGCCCGTTTTGTATCCGTTTTGTGGTCGGCGGGGCCAGGCCTCTCCGCGGCAACAGCAATATTTAGTTTCATTTTTGTCTTACTTTGAAAGTGAAACATCAAAAAATACTTTCAAAACCATTCGAATGAACCTTAGCCAGCCTGGCTCCGCCCGCCTGCTTTCTCTCGATTTTCTCCGGGGACTCATTATGGTGCTGCTGATGATGGACTCCACCGGCCTTTATGAATACCTATATGAACATACGAAGGGCACGGCCTTTACTGCCTTTATACAACAAATGGTACATCATCCCTGGAACGGCCTTCGCTTCTGGGACCTGGTACAACCTTCCTTTATGTTCATGGCGGGAACAGCCATGGCTTATTCCGTTACCCGGCAGTGGGCCGGCGGTGTTACCTGGCAGCAATCGTTTCAGAAAATATTGAAACGTTGTTTCTGGTTGTTTTTCTGGGGGGTGCTCGACTACGCCGTCCGGCCCGGCGGACTTTCCTTCGAGCTCTGGGATGTGCTCACGCAATTGTCCTTTACCACCCTGGTGAGTTTTTTGATTTTCCGGTACAGTTATGCGACGCAGATTGTTGTATGTGTGGCTATCCTGCTGCTCACGGAAATCCTGTACCGCTACACCAATATTCCCGGTTTCAACCAGCCCTTCACCGACCAGCATAATTTTGGAAACTACGTCGACCTCCTGCTGATGAACAAGATCAATAGCGGCGGGTGGGTAGCCATCAACTGCCTTCCCACCGCGGTACACACCATCGCCGGTGCCCTGGCAGGCAAACTGCTCATCAGCAACAGCAGCAAAAAGATCCGCACGCTTTTTGCCTGGGGAATTATTACACTACTGACGGGCTACCTGCTCGACTGGCTCGATATAACGCCCATCATTAAACGCATTGCAACCTCTTCTTTTGTGCTGGCTTCGCTGGGATGGGTGTTGCTCTTTCTTACCGCCGCCTACTGGTGGATCGATATCATGAACCATCGCAGGCATTTGAAGTTTTTCACCATCGTGGGAATGAATTCGATCTTTATCTATCTTTTTTTTGAGATCGTCGGCCACCGCTGGTTCAATGAATATATTTCATCCATCGCCGGCGGTATCATGGGCTGGTTCAGCCTGCCCGACCTGTCGAAATTTGTAGTGTGCTGCCTGTGCATATTCGCACTGGAATGGTATTTATGTTATTTTCTGTATAAGAAGAAGATATTCTTCAAACTCTGACATAGGCGATGAAAATCAAATAGATAGGTATTGATAATCAATTTCAAATTACTCCTAATTATTTAAAAAATTAGGAGTAAGCTTCTTTTTTTTCCTAAATTTGGGAATAATTAGGAATAAATGAGAAAACCGGAAAAGCCCCCTTTTCTGTCTGCTTCCTATGATCACGCCGCTGGTTTGAGTGAACTGGTAAAACGTGGCAGGTACCTGGAATTTATATCCCTCAACCAGAACAAATATTTGTATTGGGACAAATGGAAGTACAAAGCGAAGGAGTGGAACATGGACCCCAAAATGCTGTGGGCGGCGGTAAAAACCAGCCGCATTGGCATGCAGCTTTCTGTTGATGCCTTTCCGGTTTTCAGCATTGCTTCCCCCGCACTGGTACAGCGTTACCTGCACGAATGTGATATGAATCTGGGCGGGAACATGCAGGGCGATTCCATTGTGCCGGTAGCAGAAAAAGACCGCTACCTCATCAGCTCGCTGATGGAGGAGGCGATTGCGTCCTCCCAGCTCGAAGGTGCCGATACTGCCAGGAAATGGGCCAAAGAAATGCTTGCTACCAATCGCAAGCCGCGCGATGTTTCCGAGCAGATGATCGTGAACAATTATGCGGCAATGCAGTGGATTGTGCAAAACAAGCACCTGCCCATCTCTACAGAAAACATTTGCAGCCTGCATCGCATCATCACCAATAACACGCTGGCGGATGCCGCTGAAGAAGGTGCATTCCGTACGGACAACCAGGTGGCTGTGCGCGATACGCAAACGGGAGAGATCCTGCACCAGCCGCCGGATTTTGAGACCATTCCGCAACTGATCGAAGCCTATTGCCGCCTTTGTAACGACAAAGATGAGCAGCCCTATTTTATGCATCCCATAACCAAAGGGATCATCCTGCATTTTTTGATGGGATACATTCATCCCTTTGCTGATGGGAATGGCCGCACGGCCCGCATCGTTTTTTACTGGTACCTGGTCAAAAAAGGCTACTGGTTGATAGAATACATGTCGGTTTCCCGCATTATTCTGCAATCAAAAGCGAGGTATGCGCGGGCCTACCTGCATACGGAAATGGATGGGTTTGACCTCACCTATTTCATCATCTATAACCTGGAATGCATCGTCCGGGCGCTGGGAGATTTAAAAGCACATATTAACCGCAAAACAGCAGAAAAAAAGAACCTCCTGAACCTCCTGCGGAATACAAACTGGAACGACCGGCAGATCGCGGTTCTGCAGGAAATAGTGAAAGATGCATCCCAATCGTTCACTGTTCAAACCATCGAATCCTGGTTTTCCGTGAGCAACCAGACGGCAAGAAACGACCTGGCCGCACTGGTGCGTGCCGGAATTCTGGAAGAACGCAGATCGGGACGAAAGATCCTTTACCTGCCTGTGCGGAACGCCCTGGAGAAAATAGAAAAAGGCCAGTGAAAAGCCGCCCTTAGCCGGAAATTACCACCCCAGTATATACGCGAAGATCAGCGGGGCCACAATGGTGGCATCACTTTCCACGATGTACTTGGGCGTATCGATTCCCAGTTTACCCCAGGTGATCTTTTCATTGGGAACGGCGCCGGAATAAGAACCGTAAGAAGTAGTGGAATCACTTACCTGGCAGAAATAACTCCAAAAAGGAACATCGTGCCATTCCAGGTCCTGGTACATCATGGGCACCACGCAAATGGGGAAGTCGCCGGCAATGCCACCGCCCAGTTGGAAAAAGCCCACACCCTTGCCGCCGCTGTTGTGGCGGTACCAGTCGGCCAGCCATACCATGTATTCAATGCCGCTCTTCATGGTGGTGGCCTTTACCTCCTGCTTGATTACATAGGAAGCAAAAATATTTCCCATGGTGCTGTCTTCCCAGCCGCCTACAATGATGGGCAGGTTGCGTTCGGCCGCAGCGATCATCCAACTGTCTTTGGGATCGATTTCGTACCCGGCTTTCATTACGCCGCTCAGCAGCAACTTGTACATGTACTCGTGCGGGAAATAACGTTCGCCGGCAGCATCGGCATCTTTCCAGAGTTTGGAAATATGCTCTTGTATTTTGCGGAAAGCCTCTTCTTCCGGGATACAGGTATCCGTTACGCGGTTCAGGCCACGCTCCAGCAGGTCCCACTCCTGCTGCGGTGTAAGGTCGCGGTAATTCGGTATTCTTTCATAGTGGCTATGGGCCACCAGGTTCATGATGTCTTCTTCGAGGTTGGCGCCGGTACAGGAAATGATGTCCACCTTGCCCTGCCGGATCATCTCGGCCAGCGAAACGCCCAGTTCAGCCGTACTCATGGCGCCTGCCAGGGTAACCATCATCTTGCCTCCTTCCAGCAAATGCTGTTCGTATCCTTTGGCGGCATCTACCAGGGCCGCTGCATTGAAATGGCGATAGTGGTGCTGGATGAATTGTGAAACCGGGCCTTTGCTCATGACTTTTCTGATTTAGGGCACAAAAATAGGTGAATTTCCCCCCAAACGAAACAGCCCCGCATATGCTGCGGAGCTGTTTACTTTCCAACAAAACCTCAGAGAAAAAACCGTCTTATTTTTTCAGCTTCATGTATTCGAACCAGTCATTGCTGTTCTCTGCTTTCAGGGTGAGCCGGGTATTGGCGTCTTCCAGCGTCACATAATAAAAGGTCTGGTTGTCCTGCGCCAGTTCAAACAATTCGGTGATCCAGTAGCCGGAATAGTTTTCCTTAAGATGGTTCATCAGCCGGATGGGCAGTTGCTGCGACAGGATGTTGCGGTACACGCTTATGATCTCGCCATCTTCGTTCAGTACGGCAAACAGCACCTGGCCATGCAGTGTGAACTGTGCTTTGTAGAACTTGTTGATGCGCGACCAGGTGGTTTGCTCGGCGTTGGCGAATTCTTTTCTGAATGAACTTTCAACGCGTTTGCTTACGCCGTCTTTGGAGTTTTCGTTTCCATTACGAGGGCCGGCGAAGGCAGTGGATAAGGTGAGGAGTACCAGTAGGGCAACTCCAGTGATGCTCTTTTTCATTGTTATAAGGTTTAAAAAATCTGTATGCCTGTTGGACGCAGCGCGCCCTTAAAAGGTTACTGGTTGTTCTTTATTTTTTTGAATATGCTAAGATTGCCGGAAGGAGTGGCAGATACGATCATGCTGGATTTTTCTCCGTGCAGGGTTACATGATAAGTGGTGTTACCGCCGCTTACCTGCTCAATTACGTTTTTGATGGCGTGCTCGGGATAACGATGCTGGATTGCTTTACCCACCATGATGGGCAGGTTGTCGATGCTGATGTAGCGGGCAGTTGCTACCATTTCGCCATCAGCATTGTAGAACACGCTTACTTCACTGTTGTTGAATGTGAAAGTGGCCTGGAACAAACCGGCGTCTTCGAGCGATTTCCACTGTACGTTTTTGGCGTCTGCAAATTCAGTGCGGAAGGCTTCCAGCACTTTGCCGGTTACAGGATCAACACTGGCGAAACTGGATAAACTGGCAAAGGCAGTGGCGGCGATGAGAATGAACTTTTTCATAAAATAAAATTTGAAGGTTTAATGATCAATGTGCGTTTGATAAGTTTGACGATGTAAAAGTATTTTGGTTACAAACAGCGGTCAAGTAAATAGTGAAGGATGGCGGCAAAAATGAAAGACGGACGAACAACCTGATAAGTATAGCTTTTCCGGTTGAAATTTTATCCGCTGAAAGCAGCGCCGGACGGGCACTTGAGAAAATTTGTTAAATAAAAAGTAAAGTCAGGTTAACTAGTGGTTAAATTAAAGCAGTGGAAACGCCTCTCTAAAAAAAGGATGACCGTATTCTTCAGGATAAGTTTGCCCAACCATTTCTTATCTTACAGGACTATGCGCTTTCTGCCACATCCTCAAAGACGCCTGTCATGAATTTCCTGGCGCATGCATACCTGTCTTTCCGCCAGCCCGGCATTCTCACCGGCAACCTGATCAGCGATTTCGTAAAAGGAAAAAGCAGGTATACCTATCCGGAAGACATACAGAAAGGCATTGCCCTGCACCGGGCCATCGACCAGTTCACCGATGAACACCGCGTGAATGCGGTGGCGAAAGCAGTGTTCCGGCCGGCCGTTGGATTGTATGCCGGCGCTTTCGTCGATGTGGCCTACGACCATTTTCTTGCCAAAGACCCCCTCGCCTTCCCCGCCGACACCCTGCCGCATTTCAGCCAGTGGGTATATGGTGAGCTGGAGCAACGGCTGGATGTATGCCCGCCGAAATTCCAGGCCATCTTTCCCTATATGCACACACAGGACTGGCTGCTCCGCTACCGCGAGCGCGAAGGCATCCGCCAGAGCATGGCGGGACTCGCGCGGCGTGCACAATACCTCGATTCTGCCGAAGCAGCCTGGGCCGCTTTCGATAACGGGTATGAACAACTGGAACACTGCTACCAGCGCTTTTTTCCCGAACTGATGCTCTTCGTCAACAATTATTTCAGGAAACATTTGCTATTGCCGCCCCCGGCTTCTCAACTATGAATGCCCGCCTGCTTTATTTTTGTCCGATGAAAAAGTTTGTTCTTTTGATGGTGGCCGGCGCCCTGACCCTCGCCGTGCAGGCACAGCCCAAATTTCCGCCGGTGGACAAATCTCCGCTCGATCTCTGCTTTTACCCTGCCAACTATCCCATTCTCAAGATCCAGGACAAAACCACCGAACCTCTTCTGGCCCGCGTCGTGTACAGCCGCCCACAGAAAAACGGGCGCAAGGTCTTTGGAGAACTGGTGGAATACGGCAGCGTATGGCGCCTCGGCGCTAACGAGGCCACCGAGCTGGAGCTCTTCAAAGATGCCACCATCGGGAAAGTGAAAGTGAAAAAGGGACGATATACCCTCTACGCCATTCCACAAACCGACAAATGGACCATTATCCTGAACCGCGACACCGATAGTTGGGGCGCTTTCCGCTACGATCCCCAAAAAGATGCGGCGCGGGTTGATCTCCCTGTTCAGCAGAGTGGTGAAGAGATCGAATCCTTCAGCATGTATTTTGAAAAGAACAATACCGCTGTTCACCTGGTCATGGGCTGGGACGATGAACTGGTGCGACTGCCCATCCAGTTCTGACAGCTCCCATGTGCGGCATCAGCGGCATACTGCTCCCTGTTCCGGAACCGGAAAAAACCCTGCACTGGCAGGAAGTGCTGGGCCGCATGACCCACTCGCTCCAACACCGTGGTCCCGATGGCGAACAGCACTGGCACAGCGAACGCTGCTTCCTGGGCCACCGGCGCCTGGCGGTGATCGACCTTTCTAACGCCGCCGCACAACCGATGCAGGACGATACCGGCCTTACCATCGTTTACAACGGCGAAATTTACAATTACCTGGAGCTGCGCCGCGGGCTCGAAGAAAAAGGCTTCCACTTCCGCACCCGGTCCGATACCGAAGTAGTGCTGCACAGCTACCGCCATTATGGCACGGCCTGCGTGCAACAATTCGACGGTATGTTCGCCTTCGCCATCTGGGACGAAAAAGAGCAGTCCCTTTTCCTGGCCCGCGACCGCTTTGGCGAGAAGCCACTGTTTTATCACCAGGACCAGGATGGCCGCCTCTATTTTGGTTCCGAAATAAAGGCCCTCCGGGCCGCCGGCATCGAAAAAAAGCCGGAGCCCGCAGCACAACTCTATTTTCTCGCAACGGGCAACAACCACTGGTCGCCCGACCCCGGCAGCAGCTTTTTCCAGGGCATCTACCAGTTACCACCGGCTACCACGGCCCGCTGCCGCGCAGGCAGCGGGGAGCTGGAGCTGACCCGTTACTGGGACCTCGATAAGACCACCCGTTTCCAGGGCACTGAAGCCGAAGCGCTTGAAATATTTACCGAACGGTTCAGCCATTCCGTGGCCCTGCGCCTCCGCTCCGATATAGGCTATGGCAGCTCCCTCAGCGGGGGCATCGACAGCGGCAGCATCGCCTGGCAGGTTTGCCGCGAGGGCGGAAAATCCTACCAGAGCTTCTCGGCCATCTTTCCCGGTTTTGAAAAAGATGAGTCGGCGGCCATCCGCAACGTAACGGAGCAATTGGGACTGCGGGCGCATTGGGTGCAGCCTGGGGCCGCTGATCTTTTGCGGGTATTCGACCGCGTGGTGGCGCACCAGGAAGAACCCTTTTCTTCCGCCGGCGTGGTGGTGCAATACCTTGTTATGGAAAAGGCGGCAGCGGAAGGGGTTACCGTATTGCTCGACGGCCAGGGCGCCGATGAAGTGCTGGGCGGCTACGACAATGCCATTCCCTGGTGGCTGCAGGAGTGCCGGCGCAAAGAAGGCCGCGGCGCTTTCCGCGAGGCGTATCGCGCTTTTCGCAGCACCGGCTGGGAAGGGCCCTGGGACTGGCGCAACCGGCTCGCTGCCTGGTTTCCCGCTGCGGCGCAGGACCGCCTGGTGAAGCGGGAAGAAAAAAGCATCCGCCGCATCCCCTGGCTGCATCCCCAATGGCGGGATGCTTTTCCGGCCGGGCTGGTTCAAAAGCCCCTGGTACTGGAGCTGAATGACCTGCTCTATGATGAGCTCACCCGCTCGCGACTGCCCGAACTCCTGCGTTTTGCCGACCGCAACAGCATGGCTTTCGGCCGCGAAATACGCCTTCCCTTCCTGCAGCACGAGCTGGTGGAATTCCTGTTTTCACTGCCTTCTCATTATAAGATGCGGAAAGGTTACCGGAAATGGATCCTGCGCCAGTCGATGCAGGGAAAACTGCCCGATGCCATCGTATGGCAGGGAAAAAAAACCGGCTACGAACCGCCGCAGGCGCGGTGGATGGAAGATCCCGCTGTGCAAGAACGGGTGCGGGAAGCGCGGAAAAAGCTGGTAGACCAGGGGCTGCTGCAACAAAAAGTATTGCAGGCGCCCCTGCAGCCGGCGGATGCCTATGACCGTTATAATCCCGATTGGCGGCAACTCCTGCTGGCATCCGTATAAAAAATCGCAACTTTATCCCTTCAAACAAATGACCATGAAGCTTGCAACCCGCATCGTGCATGCCGGTATGGAACCGGACCCCAGTACAGGCGCCATTATGACCCCCATATTCCAGACCTCCACCTATGTGCAGGAGGCCCCAGGCAAAAACCAGGGCTTTGAATACGCCCGCTCGCAGAACCCTACGCGCCAGGCACTCGAAACGGCGCTGGCCGTACTGGAGAACGGTAACTACGGCCTCGCGTTCAGCAGCGGCGTGGCTGCCACCGACGCCGTCATCAAGCTGCTGGCGCCCGGCGACGAAGTGATCGCTTCGGGTGATATGTACGGCGGCACCTACCGTCTTTTCACCAAAGTGTTTGAAAAATTCGGCATCCGCTTCCATTTTGTGGACACCACCAACGTGGCCAATGTGGAAGCCGTCCTGTCGCCGGCCACCCGGCTCATCTGGCTCGAAACACCCACCAACCCGCTGATGAACGTGACCGATATCGCGGCCGTCGCCGCCCTGGCGCGGAATGCAGGCGTGCTGCTTTGCGTGGACAACACTTTTGCTTCGCCTTACCTGCAGAACCCGCTCGACCTCGGCGCCGACATCGTAATGCATTCCTCCACCAAGTACCTCGGCGGCCACAGCGATGTGATACAGGGCGCCCTGGTGATGAAGGATGCAGCGTTGCGCGAAAAACTGTATTTCATCCAGAAAAGCTGCGGCGCCGTACCCGGGCCCATGGACTGCTTCCTGGTGCTGCGTGGCATCAAAACCCTGCACCTGCGCATGCGCCAGCACAATGAGAACGGGGCCGCCATAGCCCACTGGCTGCGCCAGCACCCGAAAGTGGGAAAAGTGTACTGGTGCGGGTTTGAAGACCACCCGGGTTATGCCGTTGCACAGAAACAGATGCGCGGTTTCGGCGGTATGATGAGTTTTGAACTGAAAGACGATTCCACCGAAGCGGCCCTCAAGCTGGTGTCTTCCACCAAACTCTTTTCCCTGGCGGAAAGCCTGGGCGGCGTGGAATCGCTCATCAACCACCCGGCTACCATGACCCACGCTTCCATTCCGCGCGAAGAGCGGCTGAAGAACGGCCTGCGCGATTCCCTCATACGCCTCAGCGTGGGCGTGGAAGACGCCGCCGACCTCATCGCCGACCTCTATAAGGCCATCGGCTGATACCAACGGGCATGAAGAACCGAAAAGCCATTGTTGATTTCCTGAACCGCAAACAGGAAGAATACAACCGTCCTTCCTTCATCACCGCCGACCCTATTTCGGTGCCGCACCGTTATTCGCTGCAGGCCGATATTGAAATAGCCGGCCTCTTCGCTGCCGTATTCGCCTGGGGCAACCGCACTACCATCATCAACAAAAGCCTGGAGCTCCTGCAGCACATGGGCGGGCATCCGTATGAATTCATCGTGAACCACAGCGAAAGCGACCGGAAACGCTTCCTCGATTTCGCCCACCGCACTTTCAATACCACCGACCTGCTCTATTTCCTCGATTTCCTGCAGGCGCATTATCGCGTGCATCCCAGCCTGGAAACGGCTTTCCTCAAAGGCCTGCGGCGTGGCGATGAAAATGTGGAAGGAGCGCTGAATGGCTTTCACGATTATTTTTTCGGCCTGGAAGAGGCGCCGGCCCGTACCCGCAAGCACATTGCTGCGCCGCACCGCGGCTCCACCTGCAAGCGCCTCAATATGTATCTGCGCTGGATGGTGCGGAAAGACAGGCGCGGTGTGGATTTCGGCTGCTGGAAAAAGATCCGCCCCTCACAACTGGTGATACCGCTGGACCTTCACGTGGTGCGCGTAAGCCAACGGTTAGGCATACTCGAAAGAGAAGCGGTCGACTGGAAAGCGGCGCTGGCGGTGACGGAATGGTTAAAAGAGCTCGACCCCAACGATCCCGTGAAATACGATTTCGCCCTCTTCGCCCTGGGCGTGGTAGAAAAATTCTGAACCATGGACACAGCGCTTCTTGCAAACATCCTTGAAGAAGAACTGGCAACCCGCCTGCCGGCCGTTGCCAGCCTGGAAGCGCTTCGCCTGGCGCTGGCGCAGTGGGTGGAGGAAAAGCTGCAGCACGACTTTGAAGGCCTCATCCGTCTGCTCTACCGGGTAGATGTAGACGAAGAAAAGCTGAAATTTTTCCTGCGCGAAAAAACGGGAGAGGACGCTTCACAGATCATTGCCGATCTCATCATTGAAAGACAGGTCCGCAAATGGGAATTCCGGCAGCAGTTCCGCCAGGAACCGCCGCCGCCCGACGATCCCGAAAGCTGGTGATCAGGAGGACTCGTGACCCGAAAGTCGACGATCCCGAAAGCTGGTGATCCCGGGCCCGTGACCGGGAGCGTTATCGATCCGAAAACCGGCCACCCCCGAAAGTCCGTGATCAGGAAACTTTTACTTTCGACCGGATCCTGGCAATGGCTGCCCTGGCCGGCTCGGAAACAATGAGCCGGCCGCTGATGGCGGCCCTTTCCGGCAGCAGGTGATCCCAATGCTCGGTCCCCTTCCAGAAAATCTTTTTCAGCTCCGCCGTGGCTTCCGGTGAAGAAAGCGCCAGTGTATGGGTGAGGCGGTGCACGGATTCATCCATGCTTTCCGTATTGGGATGCAGTTCTGCAAAGAGGCCTTTCCTTCTTGCCCAGTCGCCGTTGCGCCAGAGTGCACTGTCGATGGCCAGTTGCGTAAAAGACGAAGTGCCGATCTTCCGTTCAACAGCCGGTCCCACTACAAAAGGCCCGATGCCGATGGTGAGCTCACTGAGCCGCACTTCCGCTGATTCTACCGCAATGGCATAGTCCATGGCTGCGGCCAGCCCAACGCCGCCGCCCACGCATTTTCCGTGAATGCGGCCAACGATCAGCTTGGGAGCCTTACGCATGGTGTTGATAAGGTTGGCGAAACCGTTGAAAAAAGCCGTGCCTTCTTCCGCCGTTTGAATGTTGCTCAACTCTTCAAAAGAAGCGCCGCCGCAAAAACTGCTGTCTCCGCCGGAGCGGATGAGGATGACGCGCACCTCTGTATTATTACCATGGGAATGGATTTCTTTTTCCAGTTCGCGCAAGAGCGGGCCGGGCAGGGAATTGCCCTGCGGATGAAAAAACTCTACGGTTGCGATGCCCTTGTGGATCTCCGATTTGACGTATCCACCTTTTGACTCATGGATCATAGTGATCAGTTTTGGGGGACTATAAAGATAACCAACCCCCGGTTATTCATTCGTTAATGCTTTTTTCTCACCATGGTGAGGATGGTGGCCAGTGCGATCCGTTCGTTTTTTTCGTCCAGCACTTCTACCAGCCATTTAACGATGCCGCGGGGGATATCAGTATCCAGTTTCTTATCCTGCTCCAATTTTTCCTTGCAGGTGAAGCGCACCTGTATGGTGGTGCCGGCATAAACGGGCTGCAGAAAACGCAGTTCGTCGATGCCATAATTCAGGAGTACCGGTCCAGGTGCGCTGCTGTCCACGAAAAGGCCGGCGGCAGCGCTGAGAATGAAATAACCATGCGCCACCGGTTTTTCGAAAAGGCTGCCTTCGATGGAAAGGGCGTCGGTATGGGCGTAAAAATGGTCCCAGCTCAGGTTGGCGAACTGGCTGATATCGGCTTCGGTAATGGTGCGACGGCCGGTAAGAACCTGGTCGCCGGGCTGCAGCTCTTCAAAATATTTGCGGAAGGGATGGATCGTTTGTTGCTGACCGGTAGCATCCTGCTGGTAGATGCCGGTGATGGCGGTGATCATATCGGGCGAGCCCTGCACAGCCAGGCGTTGCATATAATGCCGGATGCCGCGGAGGCCGCCCATTTCCTCGCCGCCACCGGCGCGGCCCGGGCCACCGTGCACCAGCAGGGGAAGGGGCGAACCGTGGCCGGTGGACTCTTTGGCCGCGCGCTGGTCCAGCACCAGGATGCGGCCGTGCCAGGGTCCGGCTTCCAGCACAAAGCGCCGTGCCATGGCGGGGTCGGTGGTAACGATGCTGCTGCAGAGCGAGCCCCGGCCCATATTAGCCAGGGCGATGGCTTCTTCCGGCAGGTCATAGGGCATGAGGGTGCTCACGGGCCCAAAGGCTTCTACCTCGTGCGACACGGTTTCATCAAAGGGCCTGCTGTTCAGCAGGAGCAGGGGGCTGCAGAAAGCGCCTTTCACCGGGTCGGCATCTACCAGCTCCACGGAATCGGGGGAGCCGTATACGATGCGGGAAGCCGCGAGCAGCTTCTTCACCTGCTGGCGGAGCTCGGTGCGCTGTTCCTGCCCGGCCAGGGCGCCCATGCGCACTTTTTCGTTGGCAGGGTTGCCGATCAGGGTTTGGCTGAGGGCCTGCGACAGTTGCTCCGCTACGGCATCGAGGCGAGCGGCCGGCACCAGGATGCGCCGGATGGCCGTACATTTTTGTCCCGCCTTCACCGTCATTTCCTTTCTCACCTCTTTGAGGAAAATATCCCATTCCGGCGAACCGGGTGCCACATCGGGCGCCAGCACGATGGCGTTGAGCGAATCGGCTTCCATGGTAAAGGGTGTGTTATTGGCCAGGATGGCGGGATGTGATTTCAGCCGGCGGCCGGTTTCGGCAGAGCCGGTGAAAGTAACCACGTCCTGCGGGCCCACCTGGTCGAGCAGGGCGCCGGCGCTGCCGCAGATGAACTGGAAAGCACCCGGCGGCAAAATGTCCGAAGCCACCATTTCGCGGGCAACGGTTTCCGCCAGGAAGGAGGTAACCGTAGCGGGTTTCACAATGGCGGGCATACCGGCCAGCCAGTTGACGGCCAGTTTTTCCAGCATGCCCCAGACCGGGAAGTTAAAGGCGTTGATATGGATGGCCACGCCTTCTTTGGGAACCAGCAGGTGGGTGCCCATGAAATGATTTTCGCGGCCCAGGATATGTGCGTCGCCGTCGACGCAAAAGGAGGTGGAAGGCAGTTTGCGGCGGAGGCTGGCATAGGAAAACAGGTTGCCGATACCGCCTTCGATATCGATCCAGGCATCGGCGCGGGTGGCCCCGGTAGCGAGACTGGCGGCATAAAAGAGCGGGAGTTTTTCGCGCAGGTGCAGCGCCAGGGCGCGCAGCATGCGACCCCTTTCCTGGAAACTGAGACGACGCAGGTTGGGATTGCCCACGCGCCGCGCATAGTCCGTAATGGCTGGCCAGTCGAGCCCCGCGGTGGAGGTGTTGAAAATGGCCTCTCCCGTAACCGCGTTGAACAACGGTTGCAGGTCACCGTTACCTGCTGTCCAGCGGCCGGTAACATAGTTTTCCAGTTGCTTCATATGGCAGTCGTTTGAATGCAAATTACCTGATCTTTGCAGCTAACAATTGTTTTCTATGAAGCGAATTTTTTGTGTGGCGGCAATGGTTTCGGCTATGGCTGCCTGTAACAATGCCACCGACCATGCCGGGCACCGGGCCGACGGTTATTCCCACAAACCGGAAAATGCGGAGGACAGCTTATTCCAACTGGTGATGGACGGCCACGACGTGGCGATGGGTAAAATGGGCAAGATCAAGGGTTTCCAGGAGCAGGCGAAAAAGGCGCTGGACAGCATCGCGAAGCTGCCGGCAGGTGCAGCCCGTAACCAATTGGAGCAGGCGTACAAGTCGGTGCAGGAAGACCTTAACTATTCCGTATTCAGCATGGACAGTTGGATGGAAGCCTTCGAGCCCGATTCCGCAAAAGACGACAATGCCAAAAGGCTGGAGTACCTGCAATCGGAAGCCGATAAGGTGGGGAAGCTGAAAACAGGCATACTGGCCACCCTCGCCCGGGCCGATTCGCTGATGGGGGTTAAATAAGCCACACGCCTGGATCAGGCGGCGGAGCGCTTTTCGATCTCCCCGCTGAGGGCGTCGAAGATTTCGTCCACCGTGCCTTCACCTTTTACCGCCACCACCTTGTCGGAAAGCCGGTAATGGTCGGCCACCGCGGCGGTTTTCTTATGGTATTCGGCGATGCGTGCGCGGATCACGCTTTCGTTGGTATCGTCGGAACGCCCGCTGGTAAGGCCGCGGTTCAGCAGTCTTTTGATGAGCTCTTCCTCCGAAACCTCCAGGGCAAGCACCACGTTGATGGATTCATTGCGCTGGGCGAGCAGGGCGTCCAGGGCTTCGCTCTGGGCCTTGGTACGGGGGAAACCGTCGAACAGAAATCCTTTTGCCTGGGGATTGGCATCAAGCGCAGAGCGGATCATACCGATCACTACTTCGTCGGGAACCAGTTCGCCGCGGTCCATCAGTTGTTTGGCTTCCAGGCCAAGGGCAGTCTTATTGGCGATCTCGGAGCGGAGGATGTCACCGGTAGACAGGTGCTTCAATCCATAACGGGCGATCAGTCGCTCAGACTGGGTGCCTTTGCCGCTTCCCGGAGGGCCGAATAAAATTAAATTAAACATGCTTGCTTAAAATCCTGTTGAGCTTCAAATTTAAGGCTAACCGCTTAAAAATGATCGGGAAATTGGGCCCGGTCCTTGAATAATATTCAAAAACGGGCTTTTCAAACCGGTCAAAACCAAAAGTCCCGAGCTTTGTTGTATATAACATATGATGGGCCGCCTTTTATTATACTGTTGTTGCATGCTTGCATTTCAGCATTGCAGCTTCTCCCAGCCGGGGCCGCAAAAAAAACCGACTATGTCAGACAGCACCAGCAAGAACCGGGTGTATTCCCACGAATCCACCGACAAAGTGAACCTGAGTGAAGAGGAGTGGAAGAAGATCCTGTCGCCCGAGCTGTATTATATTGCCCGGCAGAAGGGCACCGAACGTCCCTGGAGCAGTCCTTTCGAGGATTCGAAGGAAATCGGAACCTATTATTGTGCGGCCTGTGGCAACGCATTGTTTCGCAGCGATACCAAGTTTGAGAGCGGCTGCGGCTGGCCCAGTTTTTATGAGCCCATCAGCAAGGGAAGCATTATTTATACGCCCGATCATTCCCATGGTATGAGCCGCACCGAAGTGCAGTGTGGTCGTTGCAAGGCCCACCTGGGACATGTATTTGAAGATGGCCCGCCGCCCACCGGGTTGCGTTATTGCATCAACGGCGTGGTGCTGGACTTTGAAAAAGCCGGCCACAAAGGGCCGGCCGAAAAATCAGGTCAATAAGCAACAGGCAGGAATCCTGTTTATTTTACTTCGTCGAGTTCTACTTTAACGGTTATTTCCACTTCTTTGCCAACCACCAGGTTTCCGGCTTCGGTGGCGCGGTCCCACTTGAGGTTATAGTCAAAACGGTTGATGGTGGTGGTGGCTTTGAAACCGGCCTTGTTACCGCGCTGCCCCGCAATGGTACCGCCATAGGTCACTTCCCAGGTTACGGGTTTGGTTACATCGCGGATGGTAAGGTTGCCGCTGAGTTTGTATTTGTTATTGCCCAGTGGCTGCAGGGAGCTGCTTTCAAATTTGATCGTCGGATACTTTTCTGCGCTGAAGAAATCGTCGCTCCGAAGGTGTTTATCGCGGTTCTCATTCTCGGTATTGATGGAGTTTACGTCAATGGTAAAATTGACCTTCGCATCGGAAAAATCGGGTTTGCTGTTTTCAACGGTTCCGTCCCATATTTTGAAACTGCCTTCTGCTTCCGATACTACCATATGCGATACGGAGAAGCGGACAGTGGAGTGCGTTTTATCCAGTTTCCATTTGGTTTGAGCACTGAGTGAGGTGGTGCAGAAAAGGCCGGCGAGAGCCAATGCAGCGGTAATGCGTTTCATGTAGTTGGAGTTTGATTTACTGTTCAAACTCTAAGATAGCGAATTAAAGATTGAGGGCGTTCAGTTGTTGCTGGGAGAAAGGTTTCTCCATGATGTGCAGTCTCTCTTTGGCAGGGTGATCGGGAATGGCCGGGTGGAAGGCGCTGATGAGGTGAATGACCAGTCCGGGGTAAGCGTCGAGCAAGCGCGGCGCCTGCTCCCATCCCAGTCCGTCGGGAAGGTTGTTGTCCAGGAACAGGACATCTGGGTTCCATGTCTCCAACTGGCGCAAACCCTCTCCCAGGGTATTGGCAACCGCAACCTGGTATTTTTTTCGGGTAAAATAGATTTTCAGGAGCAGGCAGAGGTCCTCTTCATCGTCTACTATCAGTATTTTCTTCAGCGGGCTCATTGGTCAGTCCATAATAAATATGTGCCAGAAGCTGTGGCATGTGGTGGGCTGCGACCAGGTGCCGGATCCGGGTAATTAATTGCTCGAAAGCGTTGACCCAGTGCCGGTAGCGACTAAGATAGCGATTCTTTTTCCAGTGGCATGAAGTTTTAAAGTGTTCTTCAAACAAGATCAAAAACGACTTACTATGAACACTACATCCAAAATTGTATTGGGCATTCTGGGGGCCGCTGCTGCCGGCGCCGTAATAGGAATGCTGGTTGCTCCCGAGAGGGGAGAAGACCTGCGCAACCGCATTGCCGGGAACGCGCGTGACTGGGCGGGTGAGTTGGCCGACTGGCTGAATGCCCGGAAAAAAGACCTGAACCGGATGTCGGACGGAATTGCCGCGAAGGCGGAGGGGTTTGCCGACGAAGCAGCCGACGAATGGAAAAGGACCAAAAAAGCGATGAGCTGACGCTATTAATCTTATGCCGCAGGACATTGCTCCTGCGGCTCTTTAAACGCTGCTTGTATGGAAGCTATCAGAACTACGGTGGAAGAAATGATCGACCACGCCGGCGACCTGGCGGAGAGCTATTACCAGCTTACCGTTGTAAAAGCCACAGACCAGGCGGGTAAAACCGCCGCATCCGCGCTGATGACCTTATTGGTTGGCGGCTTTGCCGGCCTTGTATTGGTTTTCGCAGGTTTGGGCCTGGCCTGGTGGCTGGGCGATCTCCTCGAAAACAGGAAGGCGGGCTTTTTCCTGGTGGCTGGCATTTACCTGCTGGCGCTGGGCCTGGTGATCCTGCTGAAAAAATCCGTGATTATACCCATGGTGCGCAACGCCATCATAAGAAATGTGTATGGAAAATAGCATCCTTCATTATAAAGACCTGGAAGCGGAAAAGCTGCGCCTGATCAACCTGGTGGAAATGAATAAGCAGGTACTGCGTGCAGATATGGATCGTCTTCGCCAGCAACTTGAGCCCGCCGGCAAACTATTGCAAACCGTGGGAAAGTTTTCCGGCAATGGTGCGGCGAAGCCGCTGGTGCGGGCAGGTATCGGCTTGGGCATTGACCTGTTGCTGGGCAGAACCCTGTTTAAAAAAGCGGGCTGGCTGGGAAGGCTGGCACTGCCACTTGTCGTAGGCGCTGTAGCCGGAAAGATGGGAAAAAGAAAATCAGGCGGATGGCTCCCGGGTATTACCCGGCTCTTTCAGAAAAACGGTAAAAACACCTAAGGGATTTGCGCAGTCACGAACCAGTAAGAGCGGATATCGTCAATAGTCTGCAACAGGGATTCGAACGCAACGGGTTTTACCACATAGGTATTAGCGCCCAGTTCGTAGCAGCGCCTTATTTCGTGTTCGTTTTTGGTGGTAGTAAAAACGATCACCGGGATCTTTTTAAAGCGGTCGTCTTCCTTTAACTCTTTCAACACCTCGCGCCCGTCTTTTTTGGGCATGTTCAGGTCAAGCAAAATGAACCCGGGAAAATTGTGGCGGTTGGTGTCTCCGCCGGCCAGTAGCCGGTGCAGGAAATCCATCAGTTCCACGCCATTTTCGACAAACTCCAGTCGTTCCCTGTAGCCCTTCTCTGCAAACGCCGTTTCCAGGAGATAGCGGTCGTCTGCATCGTCTTCGGCCACCAGGATATATACTTGGCTCATGCTTTAAAATTAAGGAAAGGAGGGTTATGGCCCTCCCTGCCTTTAACTTTTCCGGACGTTCCCGGCTATGAGTGAAACAAGGAAGAGTACGATGAAAATATAAAAGAGGATCTTGGCGATCCCTGCTGCACTGGCAGCAATACCGGAAAATCCGAATAGGGCGGCAACCAGCGCCACTACCAGGAAGATGATGGTCCAGCGTAACATAGCGAAGAGATTTATTTGTTAAAAGATCATTTTAATGCCATGAAAAAGAACCATGCCAATACATTGACTGTTTATGGTTTTGGCTGGCAAGCGTTGATTCACCCTTAAATAAAATCGCTATGGACAACACGATTCACGTAAAACTCGAATGCAGCATTACCGATCCGCGGGCACTTCATTCGCTCATGGAGCTGATGCTGGAAAAACTCAAAATGATCCAGGCGATCAGCGGAACCGTCCAGCGCATGGAAGTAAACCTGTTTGATGATGAAGAAGGAACCGATAAAGTAGCCCTTTTCCGCCTCATCAACGACCAGGGAAATATGACCGAGTATGCCCGCTCACGGCGCTGGGATGATGCTTTGCTGAGTGCCATAGAAAAAATCCGGGAACGCTGCGTGCGACTCAACCCCTGGGAAAAGGCGACCCCCACAACGGGGTAAATATTCCACACTAATTGCGTAATTTAGCCTGGTTTCCTACCCCACTCATTTTTAGTGAACCTGTAATTTATTTATAAACAATTAATTACACATATGATTGGTGAGGATGAATGGCCACGCAAGTTTGGCTTTTTACTTGTTTGATGTTACCTGAACGTAAAAATCAGCAAGATGATCAGCCAACACCAATACCAGCAGCAGACCCTGAAGATATTGCCCCAGCAGATCCAGCTGCTGAACCTGTTCCAGTTGAATACACTGGAGCTGCAGATGTACCTGCGCCAGGAGATGGACCAGAATCCCTACCTGGAAACTGCGGGCGACCCCAACGAGCAGGAGGCCGACCAGTTTGATCCGCAGGGCGCCGCGGATTATAAAGACTGGGAAGAATACGGGTACAACGATTTGCCGGACTACAAAAAGGAATACGCCAATTACCTGGGCGATCAGCATATGCCCGACCGCCCCATTGTGGCAAGAGCCGATTTCCGTGAGGAGGCTAAAAATCAACTGGCCATGCGCGATATGGACCAGCGTACCCTGCAGATCGCCCGGTACCTGATAGATTCCCTCGAAGAAACCGGCCTGCTTTCAAAAGACCTGGAAACCATTTCCGACGATTTTTCCTTTGGTTATTTTATGACCACACCCGAAGAAGTGGAGTTTGCCCTGCAGCAGGTGCAATCCCTCGACCCTGCCGGGCTCGGCGCCTGCGATATCCGCGAATGCTGGCTGCTGCAATTGTCGCGTTTGAACCAGCAACGCCGCCAGGTGCGACTGGCCACACAATTACTGGAGCAGCACTATGAGGACTTCAAGGGGCGCCGATTCGATCGAATCATGGATGCCCTCGGCCTGGAAGAAATAGATTTCCGTGAGTTGGTCGGCTTCCTGGGAAAAATACCCATGCGGCCTATCACGGAACAGGTGTCTTCCATTTCTCCCAAAGACAATATTGTTCCCGATATCCAAATCGGTCTGGAAAACGACCTGTTTCACATCACCGTTTGCGGCATTAACTCGGAGCATTTCCGCGTGAGCGACACCCTGCAGGAAAATATTAAGGTAACAAAAGACAAAGGCGCCCTGCAGTTCCTGCGTAGCAAACTGCAATCAGCCAACTGGCTGCTCTACGCCCTGCGCCAGCGCAACGAAAGCATGATGAAGATCACCAGGGCCATCGTGCTCTACCAGAAAGAATTCTTCCAGGACGGCGACATCACCAAACTGCGGCCAATGATCCTGAAAAATATTGCCGACCAGGTGGGACTGGACATCTCCACCGTATCGCGCCTCACCAGCAACAAATACGCTGATACCCATTTCGGCATCATCCATCTCAAAGACCTGTTCACAGAAGGCATCATCAATAAGACGGGAGAAGTGATCAGCAACCGCGTGATCCAGAACGCCCTGGAAGAAGTGATCGGACAAGAGGACAAGAGAAACCCGTACACCGACCAGCAGCTCGTGGCTATTTTGCTGAACAAGGGCTATAAAGTGGCCCGGCGAACCATTGCCAAATACCGCGATATACTGCAGATACCCGTTGCGCAGGTGCGCGCCATGTGGGCCTGATCCTAACAAACAACAACAAAGAATACATGCAGAAAATACTGGTAATAGACGACGACAGGGACATGTGCATGCTGCTGAACCGCTTCCTTACCCGGCAGCAGTTTGAAGTAGTGGAAATGTACAACGGCAAAAAAGCGCTCGACTGGCTTTCGCAGAACCGGCCCGACCTGGTGCTTTGCGATTTCCGCCTTGAAGACATGGACGGCAAACAGGTGCTCATCAAAACCCGCGAGTTGCATCCGCAGGTTCCCTTCATCATCATCACCGGTTACAGCGATGTGAAGCTGGCGGTGGAAGTGCTGAAGCTGGGCGCCTACGATTATGTGACCAAACCTGTGTTTCCCGATGAAATCCTTGTCACCATCCGGAAAGCCCTGGCGGCACCGCCGCAGGCAAAAGTGATAGCCGTTCCTGCAGAGCAGGCAGGTGCTGCGTCCGGGAAAACGGCCGCCGCCGCAGCTCCGCTGGAAAGATACATCTGGGGTGATACGCCCGAAATGAAAAATATCATCAAGCAGATAGAACTGGTTTCGCCCACCAACTACAGCGTGATCGTTTACGGCGAAAGCGGCAGCGGTAAAGAAGCCATTGCCAGCAAGATCCACGAAATGAGCAAGCGCCGCGACAAGCCATTCATTGCCATCGACTGCGGGGCTTTGTCGAAGGACCTCGCAGGCAGTGAATTGTTTGGGCATGAAAAAGGGTCATTTACCGGTGCGCTGAACCAGAAAACCGGCAGCCTGGAACTGGCCGACGGGGGCACTATTTTTCTGGATGAAGTAGCGAATCTTCCCTACGATGTGCAGGTGAGCCTGCTGCGTGTGGTGCAGGAAAGAAAGATCCGTCGCGTGGGTGGCAATAAGGACATTGAGCTCGATCTGCGCATCATTGTAGCGAGTAACGAAAAACTTTGGGATGCCGCACGCAACGGGCGGTTCCGCGAGGACCTTTACCACCGTTTCAACGAATTCTCCATCAACCTCCCGCCTCTCCGTGAGAGGTACCACGATATTTTGCTCTATGCCCGCCATTTCCTGGCCATGACCAACCGCGAGCTGGGAAAAGAGATCAGTGATTTCAGTCGTGAAGTGCAGGATGTTTTCCTGCGCTATCCCTGGTATGGCAATTTGCGCGAATTGAAGAACGTGGTGAAGCGGGCGGCCCTGCTCACCGATTCGGGTCAGGTGGAGATCCAGGCGCTTCCCTTTGAAATCACTTACTTTGAAAAGCTCAATTACGAAAAGCCGGTGCTGAACGACCTGCCCAACTATATACAGGCGCCACCGGAAACGGCGCCACCACCCCGGCCCCTGATCAATGAGCAGTCTTTGAAATCGGCCAGCATCGATGCGGAATATGAAATGATCGTGAAAGCGTTGCGACAATCCAATTTCAATAAAACGAAAGCTGCCAAGCTGTTGAACATCGATCGTAAAACCCTTTACAACAAGATGAAACAGTACCAGCAATTCAATAATCTCTGATGGATGTAGACAAAGACAGTAACTCCCTTGAACAACTACGTGCTTTACTTGCTTCGGGAGAAAGCAATGAAGACCTGGTGTTGCAGATTACGGATCTTTTTCCCGCCCTTATTTATGTGTACGACGCGGAAAATCGCAAACTCCGTTACATCAACCGCAGGATCACCGAACTGTTGGGATACGAATGGGACGACCTGCATTCCTGGGACAACGACCTTCGCAAAATGATCTTCCGGGAAGATGTGGAACTGGTGGAAAAAGAACTCGAAAAATATTACCAGCTCGAAGGTCACAGCAGCTATGCCTATAATTGCCGCCTGCTCCACAAAGGGGGTGATTTTCGATATTTCAAGACCGTGGGTACCGTGCTGCGCCGCAACGAAAAAGGCGCGCCGCTTTCCATGCTTTTCATGGCCCAGGACATTACAGCCCAGATGGAGGTGGAACAGGAAAAGCTCCGGGCTTTTCAAATGATGGAAGAGGCGGAAAAAATGCTGCTTACCGGTATGTGGAAACTGCACCTGCCTTCGCGCAAAATGGAATGGTCCGACGGCATGTACGCCCTGACCGGGTATACCCGCGAAGATTTACCCGAAGTAGACCTGTCGCTCTTCCTGCAGCACCTCAATACGGCTGAGACGGAAAAACTGGAGCAGCACATCCGGGAAGCCGTCCGCACCGGCCGCGAATTCAGTATTGATTTTTCATTTCACCGCAAAGACGGCACCCGCATTTTCATTCACTCCATCGGCAAACCGGTGATGGATGCAGCAGGCAGGGTGCAACTGGTCTCCGGCATCAACCGCGACATCTCCGACCAGTACCTGCAGAACCTGGAATACAAGGCCAATAAGGAATTGCAGAAACAAACCGAACAGATGCTGAACTACGGCGTGTTCGTGTGGGACATGGTGGCGGATACCACGCAGTGGAGCAATGGCCTGCGCGACATTTTTGAAATGGATCCTTCCGACAGTGAAACCGCCATCAATACGCCCTGGTACGAAAAACACATTGCAGAAGAAGACCTCCCCCGCCTGCGGGCTGCCATTAAACACAGCCTTGAAACACATGCGGATTTCGATTGCGATTATACCATCACAACGGAAAAAGGCAATATCCGCATGGTGAGTTCCAAAGGTCATATTGTACTGGACGACCAGCAGAAGCCGGTACGGATGGTAGGGAATACGCGCGACATCACTTCGTTCAAAAAAACCGAAAATGAACTCAAACGCAATCTGCGTGAACTGAACCGTTCCAATATGGAACTGGAGGAATTTGCTTATGCTGCCAGCCACGACCTGCAGGAGCCCCTGCGCAAGATCACCACTTTCGGCTCGCGCCTGAAAAGCAAATACAGCGGACTGCTGGGAGAAGAGGGCCAGCTTTATATTGAGCGGATGCAGGCGGCTGCTGAAAATATGCGCATACTGATCGACAACCTCCTGGAGCTCTCCCGCGTGTCGCGCAATACACAGGTTTTTGTTCCCACCGACCTGGGCCTGATGGTGAAGGAGGCTTTGTCAGACCTGGAGCTGACCATCGATGAAACGGGCGCTGAAATAAGGCTGGATCCTCTGCCCATTATTGACGGCATCCCTTCCCAATTGCGGCAGATGTTTACCAACCTGATCGGAAACGCGCTCAAATTCAGGAAAGCCGGCCAGCAGTCGCTGGTGGTGGTGCGGGCCACGAAACTGCACCGCAAGGAAAAAGAGGAATACTATCTGTTGCCCGACAGAAATTATTACCGCATTGACATTGTCGATAACGGCATCGGTTTCGACCAGGAATATGAAGCAAGGATCTTCCAGATCTTTCAGCGGCTCCACGGCAAATCGGAATATCCCGGCTCGGGTATCGGGTTGTCGATCTGCAAACGCATCGCTGAAAGGCACCGCGGAATGATCAGTGCAGTGGGAAAAGAAGGTGAGGGAGCCACTTTCAGTATTATATTACCGGAAAATCAATAAGCCGGCATGGCCCCATTTCTGAAAAAAACAACGAGGATCCTCATTGTGGACGACGACCAGGATGATTTTTTCATCACGAGCGACTACATCCGTGGCATTGAGAACGGCCGCTTTATACTGCAATGGACACAGCAGTACCAGAAAGCGCTGGACCTGATGAAGCAACATGCTTTCGACGTTTATTTTGTGGATTATAGGCTCGGCGCAAAAACCGGTGTTGACCTGCTGAAGGAAGCCATCGACGCCAAATGCGAGGAGCCCATCATCCTGCTAACGGGAAAGGGTAACCGCGATATAGACCGGCAGGCCATGCGGATCGGCGCCTTTGATTACCTCGTTAAATCTGAATTGAATACCGAAAAGCTGGAACGCACCATCCGCTATGCGCTGGAAAGGTCTTCCTATGTTAACGCCATACGCCGCAACGAACGGAAATTCAGGAATATTTTCGAGCAGTCGATGGATGCCGTATTCATCACGGATATGGACCTTGTATTCCGCGAGCTCAATCCTGCTGCAGGTGCGCTTCTGGGCCAGGACCCCGAATCCCTGCTGGGCTGTAAACTTCCCGGCTTGCTGGTCAGCAGCGGGGAGGCGCAGCGGCTGGTGGAAGAACTGCAATCGGGCCGCGATGTGAACGACTGGGAAGTGGAACTGCAAACAGCCGGCGGTGGAAAAAAAAGCTGCATCCTTTCTGCTTCGGTAGAAGCCGACCTCGAAGGGATGCACTATGTCCAGGGTATCCTGCACGATATTACCACGCTCAAAAAAAACGAATGGCTGGCGCTGCAGGCTGAAAAACTGGCAGCTACGGGCAGGCTTGTGCGAACCCTTGCTCATGAAGTAAGAAACCCCCTCAACAACATCACGCTGTCGGCCGAGCAGCTCCAACTGGAGGCCCTCGACGAAAGCAACCAGCTTTACCTGGAAGTCATCCGCCGCAACAGCCTGCGCATCAGCAGGATCATTACCGAATTGCTCAACAGTTCGCGGCAAACGGAGATCGAACTCCATGTTGCAGGCCTGCAGGAGTTACTCGAACAGGTACTGGCAGATGCAGCCGACAGCATCTCGCTGCAGCAGGTAAAGCTGGAAATAGATATGGAGCAGGAGCCCCTGCTGATCCTGATGGACAAGGATAAACTGAAGATCGCTTTTATGAATATTGTGGTGAACGCCATAGAAGCCATGGAGGGAAATGAGGGTCATTTAACGGTACGCCTTATGGAAAAAAACGGGCTGGCCGTTACTGAAATTATGGACAACGGCGCCGGCATTCCGCCGGAGCATATGGGCAGGCTTTTCGAACCGTACTACACGTCCAAACGCAACGGAATGGGACTGGGACTTGCATCCACCATGAACATTGTGCAATCGCACAAAGGTTTTGTCGACGTACGGAGCACAACAGGCAAAGGAACCAGCTTTATTGTGAACCTGCCGGTGTATAAAGAGCAATAGGGGCCTGCTAAAAAGCAGGCCCCGTCTCAAAAACACCTCTAAAAACCAACGCCAACATATATGGAGATATTACTGTTCCTGGCCCCGCCAAATGCTTCTCCTACCAGGTTGCCCGATTTGCCCAACTCTGTGAATCCAATATTGTAACGGGCGCCTACGGTGAAATTCTGGATGTCCAGTCCCAGCCCCGCTGCAAGGCCCACATCAAACCTGTTCAGGTTATCGGCGTCCAGGTCGGCGATTTCTTCATTGCTGCCATCGGACTTGAGATCATTTATTTTGGCAGCGGCGAGATAAGCCAGGTAAGGACCTGCCTGGATATTGAGATTGGGCAATACATTGATCACACCCATCACCGGCAATTCCACGTAATGCATATTCACCCGGTACTCACCTTCTCCCATCAGGATATTGTCGTACGACCTGCGCGAGCCCTTATTGCTGTAAAGCAGCTCGGGTTGCAGGGAGAAGCCGCGCGTAACCGGTAATTTGGCAAATACGCCGGCCTGCAGTCCCAGTTTCATATTGTTATCGTTCAGGTCATCGTGGTAAAAATTGCTGCCGTTCATACCAACCTTGATCCCGAATTTGGGAGTCAACTCGTTTTCTCCCATCACCTGCTGCTCCTGCGCCCATGATGCGCCGGCGCTGCAAAGAGCGGCGCTGATAAGGCAGGCGCAGACCAGTTGTTTCATGCCTGTTTTCATTTGTACTGTTTATAGGTTACTGGTTATAATTTAACGGAACCGGTTTCTCCCTCTTCGTATTTTTCTCCTTTTACAATGGCTTTGAACATGTTTGCAAATACCACCATTTTGTTGGCGCTGCTGTTCCAGTAATGGGCTTCGCTGGTCATTACCTTAAGAAGGCAAAGTTTGGGATCATCGAGCCCGGCAGGGAACCAGGCCTTCATCATGGGATTCCAGAATTCCTTCATGGCATTGCGGTCCACCACTATTTTGCAGGTGCCGCTGATATTGATATACGTGTTTTTGCCGGGGTGGGAATAGATCAGGTTTACCGCATTGTCTTTCGACACTTCCTGGATCTTTTCAGAAAACTCGTTGGTGAAAAACCAGATATTATTGTCCTCGTCCACATGGATGGTGGCCATGGGGCGGCTGCTCACTTTTCCTCTTTCGTCCACGGTCGTGAACATGCAAATTTCTACCTCCTTTACCAGGGTTTTGATATGATTGTTTTCCATAACAGTCATTTGATACCGGAACCATTAAAATTTCCGTGCCACGGATGCGGCAATCCACAGGCCCAGGCTCCCGGCCGGACAGTGGAATTCGGCGCCGCCTTTTTCGTCGAGGGTGAGCTGCTGGTCTTTGTGCAGCGCATCGCAATAGGTCATGCCGGCATGTGCGGGTCCCAGCTCCATGTATTTAAAACCTTCGGAGCCATTGGAAAGAATTACTGCGATGCCCGTGTCCGGATTCGCGGGATCGCCTTTCCGCACCCAGCCGATACAATTGGGATGATCAAAATAATCGTACTGGTCGCCTGTTGCCAATTCTGCCCGGATGGGCAATAAAATATCCAGTTCATCTACCCGCGACAGCCAGATTTCATGGTCCTGCCCATCGCCGCCCTTATCGGTATAATGGGCGCCATACAGTGCCGGGTAAAAAATGCAGGGTATGCCGTCGCGGCGCAACAATATGAGGGCATAGGCCAGCGGCTTGAACCAGGCTTCCACCGGCGATTCCAGTTCCTGCAGGGGTTGTGTATCGTGATTGTCCACAATGGTGATGGCCCGGTCGGGCCGGGCCTGCAGCAGGCTGTTGTCGAAAATGATGCGCAGGTCGTATTTATTGCCGAGGCGGGAAGCGAGGTAAAAATTATGATGCAGAGGCGCATCAAAAAGTTGTACGCGGTCCTCCGTCGCTTCGAGGTAGCGCAGCAGCGGATCAACGCTGTACATATTCCAGTACTCCCCTATGAAGAGCAGGTGATTTTCGGTTATAGATTGCAGGTAGGCAGTCCATTCCCGGATAAAAGCAGGTGATATGTGTTTTACTGCATCGAGCCGGAACCCGCTCACACCGGTGGTTTCAAGAAACCATTTACCCCAGTATTTGATTTCTTCGCGCACGGCCGGGTTGCGAAATTCGATATCGGCATTCATCAGGTAATCGTAGTTGCCAAGTTCTTCTTCGATCATTTCCTCCCAGCCTTCTCCATATTCGTTCTGAATGCGAAAGATGCCGCTCTCGTTCAGGTCATGCGCCAGGTCGATCCCCGAAAAACAATGATGGTCCCAGATAAACTGCGAGTATTTGCCCTTGCGGCCGGGAAAGGTAAAGCGCGTCCAGGCCTCAATATCAAAGGCATCGCTGATGAACTCGGTGCGGTTGGCCGGGTCTACTTTGCGAACGCTGATTTTTTCCAGTTCGTCGGCGCCGGCCTTGTGGTTGAACACGGCATCGGCCAGTACGTCGATACCCGCTTTCCGGCAGGCCTTCACGGCACGCAGGTATTCTGCGCGGGTTCCGTACTTGGTGGCGATGCTGCCCTTCTGGTCAAATTCGCCCAGGTCGAACAGGTCGTAGGCATCGTACCCTACCGAATAACCACCGGAGGCGCCTTTGCTGGCAGGCGGCAGCCATATGCCCGTGATGCCTTTTTTCTTAAGGTGTGGAATCTCCGTGCGGAGGCGGTTCCAAAGCGAATGGTCCGCGGGATAATACCAGTGAAAAAATTGCAGGAGCGTCAGGGGTGCCATAAGTAGAAGTTATCTGTTAAAGGAGAAAATTTCCTGGTCGGGATTTTTTTTACCGAGAATATGATCGCGGATCATTTCTGCCGCGATGAGACTGAACGTAATACCATTGCCGCCGAATCCCAATGCAAAATGGGTATGGGGTCTTTGACGGATGCGGCCAATATAGGGAAGGCCGTCGCGGGTGGAAGCAAAAGTGCCAGCCCACTGGAAATCGGGCAGGAAGTGGAGCTGCGGGAATTTTTTTTGCACGGCCGCCACCAGGCGCCTGGTTTTTGCAGGAATACGGGCGTCTCTTTTGGCAGGCGCATAGAAATCGTCGTCGAGCCCGCCCACCAGGATGCGGTTGTCGCTGGTAGTGCGCATGTATAAATAAGGTTGCGCGGTTTCCCATATCAGGCAGCGCTGGTACCAGGGTTCCCATGCGGGCAGCGGTTCGCTGAGTGCGGCATAGGTAGCGTGCAGGGTTTGGATCTGCTGCGGAATGTATTGTTGTGACTCATAGCCACAGGCGATCACCAGTTCACGGCAGCGGACTTCATATCCACTCCGGGTTTGCAACTGCACGCCGTTTTTGGTGGCCTGCATAGCGGTCACTTCCGTGTTATCGTAAACGGTCGCTCCCATGCGCACGGCGTCGGCCAGGAGCTGGTGCGCCAATTGGTAGGCATCTACTTCTGCACCCAGTTCCGACAATAACGCGGCAGGTGCTGCAAAGCCCATCGTTTTCTCCACACCGGCCGCATCCAGGAAGGCCAGCCTGAACCCGTGTTTTTTCCGCAGGTGGTATTCTTTTTCCAGTTGCGGCACGTGCGATTTGAAACTGGCATACTGCAGGCTGGGGCGCCGGCAAAAAGCGTTGGCCCTGCCCAGTCGTTTACAGATCTTTTCCAGGGTTTCGATCGCTTCGGCGCAGTATTGATAAGAACGCACGGCTGCTTTTTCGCCCCGCAGTTCAATCAGCCGGTGCATGGGTTCATCGATTTCATACTGTAACAGTGCGGTGCTGGCTGCCGTGGAGCCCATGGCTGCATGTCTCTTGTCAAGAAAAATGACAGAGAAGCCGGCCTTCGCCAGGTGCCAGCCGGTGAGGGCCCCGGAAATGCCGGTGCCCATCACCACGATATCGGTCCTGCAATTTTGTTGCAGGGAGGGATAGGTGTTGGGAAGGCCATTTTTGAGCAGCCAGTAGGGGCTGTGTGAACGCAGATCCATGCCGGTAGGCTGAAAGAAATTGTGCCGCATCCCTTACCCGGTAAATCTCTGTATTTCACCCTCAATTGGGTAAAAAATACCCCGGTGCGGCCATCACATGCGGGAGGCACCATTTTTTGAGGAAGGGAAACAGAAATCATCATTCATCACATAAAATTCGAGGTTATGAGAAGCTTATTGTATTTAATCGCTGTGATCCTGATCATTGGATGGTTGCTGGGCGTTTTTGTTTACAGTGCCACCGGCCTGATCCATATTCTGCTGGTGCTGGCAGTGGTATCCATATTGTTATCACTGATCCGCCGGGGGGTTGAATAAACCTTTCCGTTTATATATAAAAACCCCCGGTTACCGGGGGTTTTTTTGACCGAATCCATACATAACCTATGGCGACTAATGAAGGAATGCGCGCTTTTTGTGGATATCATCCACCTGTTGAAAAAACTGGCCCACACAGGGATCTGCATAAGTACCGAAAGCATCAGCCAGGGTTCCTTTTCTTCCGTCATTGGTTTCAATGAGATAAAGGATGGCATTGTCTTCCGGATCGCTTACCCCTTCAAATCGATAAAAATCGACCACATGCACCTGTTCGGGCTGGTATGATTTTCCGCTGTCGGCGTGCTGCAGCAGGGTATCGGCTACATTGAACTGCGCCGTATAACCATCACGACCGGCTTTGTCCATGCAATAGCTCAAAGGACGCATATCATCCAGTGCCTGGCTTGATTTCATACCGTTCTTTTAATGGTTAACCGCCTGGTGCAGGTCGCGGTATTTTTTGATGAGATCGTGAGAGGTCCGCAGGGATTCCTGCTGCCGGGTGATTAACTGCCGTACTTCGGTAGCCATAACGGCATCAGAGGCCAGGGCTTCGCGGTAGGCCTTCTGTGCAGCATCTTCTCCTGCTTCACAAAGCTCCAGCAGCGACTGGCGTTCTTTTGCCGTAAAGGCATTTTTCACATCCATCCAGGCGCGATAGATCTTGCCACCCATGGTTGTTCCGGTAGCGGCTTCCTCGCCCATGCGGGCTACCACGCCCGAAAGTTCCGATACATTTTCGCGGCTCTGGCTGATCATACGGGAGAATATTCCTTTCAGATCAATATCGATGGCATCGGCTTCAGCCATCGCTTTTTCATACCCTTCAATCCTGTCGTTGTTGATGCGGATCAGGTCGTTCAATACTTCGGTTAATGCTGTAGTTGCCATAACATATGATTTTAGGATAGAAGAGAAATAACCATTCCAGTTTAGGCGTGCAGGCGGGGCGCACAGGCAGTGGGGAACCGGACTTCCATAAGATGTAAAAATTTCCCCGATAGCCGCCCCGCTTCCGCGGCACAGCAAATGGTATCTTTTTTTTGTATGCCGGTATAAACGGCAACTTATGGCCAACTATTCCCTGCTCAGAGAAAGGATGAACAATTTCAGGAATGGATTATTCTATAACCTGAGCGACCAGCAGTGGCGATTGCCCAATGGCATCGGTCATTTGCTGGAAGCCGACGAAACCGGTTGCTGCTGGTTCCTCTTTCACATACAATCGGAACAGGCGGCTTCCTACGAAGAAGAGTGCCCTGCCTGGATACGCTTTTACGACAAGGAACGCGATTACTATATTGAAGCAAGCGGAAAGGCCGTACTGCTGCGCGATCCGCAGGAATGGTCTAAATGCCGGAGCATCTCCTATTCGATGGCAAGAGCTCTGCGTTATCACGGACTGATTGTCCGTTTTCGCATCTACCAGGCAACCGTTGTGGAAAGAGGACGAAGCACCCGCCGCAATTTTTTCCAGCGCATGCTGGACGAAATGAGCGAGTGGATCTCGGGCAAACGGATCGCCGAAACGGAATACGCGCCGCCGATTCTATCACATTAAAAACCAACACATGTCAAACAGCATCATCAGGCACCTGCAGCAATACCTCGGTGCCAATATTGAAAAAATTGATCCTAATACGCAGGAAATAGATCCTGCGAACAGGCATCACCGTTATGACCTCCTGGCGCAGGCAGCCATCCCTGCCGTGCTCACCGCTTTTTACAAGTACAGCCGCTCGCAGGCGGGTGCTGCGGAAATTGCCGCTGACGAAGGGAAAAGGGCTCCGCTGGATTACCTGCTGGCGAAAAATAAAACACCGGTTGTTACCAATGTCGCGAGCTATGCAGGCGTGAGCGAAAACTATGCATCCAAAGTGATGGACGCCATTGCAGATGAAGCGGTGAAGTTCCTGCGCAACACCCTCGGCTCGGCTATGAACGCAGAAAACCTGCAGCACTATTTTGCCTCGCAGCGCCAGTCCATCCTCACCCACCTGCCGGCCGACCTGCGCATGGGAGAGATCCTGGGCGACGATACGCTCGACGACCGCACCAATAAAATGAGGGGACCGGCTTCCGGCATTGCGCAGGCAATCTCCGGTATCCTTTCTTCTCCCGGCACAAAAAAAGAATAGTTATTCCGCCTTCACCCACACCTCGTGAATGGGATCACCTTTGGAACTTTTTCCCTGGTGGTCCCATTTTTCCTGGACGATGTGGTCGTTGAATTCAAGTGTTAGTCCCACCCTTGATTTGTCGCGCGAAAAAAACCGGATCAACTCTGTATAACGGCCTGGTGTAAACGAATATTTGCCGCCACCCGTGCCGAAGAATTCGCCGGTTTCGGTATTAATGGCAGCCCACTGGAACCATTCGCCGGTGAGCAGTTTGATCGTTTTGCGGGCGCCCGGCGGAATGGTTTGCATTTGCCCGTTAACCGATCGCTGTGAAATGCGCCAGCAGCCGCTGAGCGCCGCTGCAGCGGTGTCGGTCCGTTTCCACTGGCCCGGGTGAAAGGGCGCGGCATTCCTGAAATGGAACTTATTGAGAAATACACTGTCGACCGATTTTTCCTTCACCTGCGTAATATCACTGGAATTGAATTCAGTAATGGATTCGATCACGGGCGATTCGGCAAATCCGCGCCAGCGGCCGCCTTCTGTATGAAAAAAATCACCGGAATCGGCATTGAAAACAGCATAGGAATAATAGTTGTCCGCTACCAGCACCAGGTGGGTGCGGTTGTTTTCCCGGACTGTCCAACTGCCCCTGAGTTGGCTTCCCTGCTGGGCTGTCACAAACTGTGTGAAAAGGAGGAAAAGAAAAAACAGGCAGGATCGTATCATGCTTGGCTTTTTCGGAAACTACGAAAAAAGACAGCACATCGGCAATTCTGTTTTGACTATTTGCGGTAACTCGCAACGGTGATGGCTACTCCGGCCAGCAGCACCACAGCCCCGGCATACAGCGGCCAGTTAAATTGTTTCTTTTCTTTTTTATTGATCTCAACAGGGCCAAGGTCCACCACTTTTTTTTCTGTGGTCACACCAATTCCCCTGAAAATCAGCATGGCGAGTCCGGCTATCAGCAAAATAATTCCCAATGCACGCATGGTAAATGGTTTAGTGGCGCCTTCGTATACAGGAAAACTATTAGAAGGCGATGATTGAATGTTGATGGCAGGGGGATAAAAAAATCATGCCATTACAAGGAAGGATGTAACTTTATAGAGATGACAATTGAATTGCATACACCGAGAGCCGGTTTGCAGGAAGCAATTGTGCAACATGCAAAACAGGCAATGATGAAGCTCCGCCATCTTCATACGGCGATAGCAAGGCTGGAATGCATTCTGCGGGAAGATGCGGCCATGGCATCACCCTTCAATAAGATCTGCGAAATCAGGGTAATAAATGTGGACGGGGAAACACTGTTCACGCACGCACGCACCGACGATTACGCCAGCGCTTCTGCCGAGGCCCTGGTCCACATGAGCCAGCAGGTGGCGCTGTTGGCGGCCAGGCAGCACGAACTGCCCGACCAGGTTACCAGCACCGTAAAAGTTTGATCAGAAAGGAAGGTCGTCTGCGGGCATCGGATCAATTGGCCCGGAATAAGCGGGGGCCGGACTGCTTCCCTGCGATACCACTTTCCACGCTTTCACATCGGTGTACCAGCGGCCGTTGAATTCGCGGCTTTCCACATCGAAAGAAACCTGGATGGCATCACCCACCTGGAACTGGCTCATATCGATCTTTTCACCCCACACGGCAATGCACACTTTTTTGGGATAGGTATCGCCCGTTTCCAATATGAACTCCTGCTTTTTCCAGGGACCATTTTTTCCCTGTCCTGTTTGAACGCCCAGTAATTGTACCAGTTTTCCGTTGATATCCATATGTCAATTTGAGGCAAAGAAAACAAAATTTTGGAGGATCAGCGGCTAAAGGTGAGTGTCATGGTGACTGTTTCGGTGCCGCTGAAATTTTCTGTAACGGTTCCTTTCAGGGTTGTTTTGGTCAATTCGGTAACATGGATCTCCTGCCCCTGGGCGTAGAGCACGGTTTCGTTCTCCCGCCAGCTCCAGGTGAAGGGATAGGTCTGCGGGTCGTCGGCATCGCATTTGGTGGGGCCTTCATCGAGCACCCCGCTTCCATCCGCGTTGAACTGGTAAAAATCATCCTTCTCGCAATCTTCGTAATAGGGAAAGAAATCCGTATCGTCGGCTTCGCCGTCGTTATCAAGGTCTAATGGCGGATCGAATGTGTGGCCGGTGAGCCTCCAGGTGCCGCTGGTCAGCAGGTCGGTGCGGCTTTCCAGCGTTACATCCGGTTCTTTCTGACAGGAAATCCCGCCCAGAAAAAGGGCCAGGAACAGCGGGGTGATAAGGCGCGGCGTCATGAGGCAGCATTTGTATCCTGAAAGTACATGAAATCTCCGAGTTTTATTTTTACTAACTTTGCGCCTCAATTCTTCCCATGAGCGACGCTATCAAGCACGAATGTGGTTTGGCCTTCATTCGTTTACGCAAGCCCTTCTCTTATTATCTGCAGCAGTATGGAACGGCGATGTATGGCTTGAACAAGCTCTACCTGCTCATGGAAAAGCAGCACAACAGGGGCCAGGACGGGGCCGGAATTGCAACGGTTAAGTTAAATGTTGAGCCGGGATATCCTTTTTTGCATCGCATCCGGAGCATCGCCAACCAGGCGATTGCCGATCTTTTCCGGCAGGTAAGCGAAGAAGTGCTGGAGCTCGAAAAATACCAGCCCGATATCCGCAAGCACCCCGGCCTCCTGAAAGGCCACGTGCGTTTTATCGGCGAACTGATGCTGGGTCACCTGCGTTACGGCACCCAGGGTAAAAACAATGTTGAATTCTGCCATCCCTTCATCAAGCGCAATACCATCCAGTCGCGGAACCTGGCCCTGGCCGGGAATTTCAACCTGGTGAATACCGAAGAACTTTTTGGCCTTGTAAACATTGATCCCGGTGTATTCCAGCGCCAGAGCGACCTGGCGGCCATGATGGAAGTGGTGCACCATTTCCTGGTGCAGGAAGATGAATTGCAGCCGGGCAATCCCGATATGGTGAAAGTGCTGCAGAAATCCAGCCGGCTGTTCGACGGAGGTTATCATATCGGCGGACTGGTAGGCAATGGCGACAGTTTTGTGATGCGCGACGCCCATGGCATACGCCCTTCTTACTATTATATTTCCGACGACCTCATCGTGGCCGCTTCGGAACGGGCTGCGATCCGCACCTCCTTTAACGTGGGAGAAAATGAAGTGAAAGAACTGATGCCGGGCCAGGCCCTCATCGTGAAAGCAGATGGCAGCTTCAGCATCGAACAGATCCTGGAACCCAAAGAGAGAAAGGCCTGCAGCTTCGAGCGGATTTATTTTTCCCGCGGCAACGACGAAAAAATTTACCGCGAACGCAGCCAGCTTGGTTACAATCTCAGCGATGCAGTGCTCAAATCCATCGACTACAACCTGAAGAATACGATCTTTTCCTTCATTCCCAACACCGCGGAAGTGGCTTTCTACGGTATGCTGAAAGGGATGGAAGACTACCTGAATAAGATCAAGATACAGCGCATCATGGCCTGGGAAAAAGACTTCGACCAGGAAAAACTGTCGGAGATGATCAACCGTAAGATCCGCATCGAAAAGATCGCCATCAAGGACGTTAAGATGCGCACCTTTATTACGGAAGACGCCAACCGGAACGAGATGGTGCAGCACGTGTACGACATCACTTACGGAACCGTTGTTCCCAAACAGGACACGCTGGTGGTGATCGACGATTCCATTGTGCGGGGCACCACTCTGAAAGAGAGCATCGTACGTATGCTGGGAAGATTGAAACCGAAAAAGATCATCATTGTTTCTTCCGCGCCACAGATACGTTATCCCGATTGTTATGGAATCGATATGAGCAAGCTGGGCGATTTTATTGCCTTCCGTGCTGCCATTGCGCTCATCCAGGAACGCGGTCTGCAACACCGGCTGCAGCAACTCCTTGAGGAATGCAAGGAACTGGCGCGTACCGGCCAGATGCATACAAAAAATATTGTCAAGGAGATCTACCAACCCTTCACGGCCGAAGAAATATCTGCCAAGATTGCCGAGCTCATTACGCCGGCAGATATCGACTTTGAAGTGGAAGTGATCTACCAAACCATCGAATCGCTGCACCGGGCCTGTCCCACCAATACGGGCGACTGGTATTTCACCGGCAACTATCCCACACCGGGAGGAAACCGCGTGGTGAACACCGCCTTCCTGAATTATATGGAAGGAAAGAATGTGCGCGGATACTGATTCCAATAAAATCCGGGCCAGACGCGGTTCTGGCAACATATTTGCAGCAAAAAGCCGACCGACCGTTTTTAATACATAACCTATGATCGACCAACTAAACAGGCCTGTTTAATTTGCATGCTGTACCTCTGAAAACGGTTAAGGATTCACAAAAACCCAATTACCTTTATGGCATGAAAACCATATATGTGGTTCGCCATGCCAAGAGCAGTTGGGGTGACTTAACGATTCCGGATTTTGATCGACCCTTAAGTGATCGCGGGCAGCGTAATGCGCCGGAAATGGCGCAGCGCCTGCTCAATCGAGGTATCCACATCGACGGTTTCATTTCCTCCACTGCGCGGCGCGCCCTACAAACAGCCATTCAGTTTGCCAAAGTATTCGATCGTTCTCCCGAAGAAATTCAACTCCACGACGAACTCTATCATGCCCCCTCTTCCATCTATGGGGAGCTCATTTCCGGGCTCGACGACTCCCTTGCATCGGTTGCCATCTTCGGCCACAATCCCGGCATCAGTTATTTTGTAAATACGCTTACTACCACCCGCATTGATGAAATGCCTACCTGCGGCATTTTTGCGGTGAGCATAGAAGCCCCTTCCTGGAAACAATTTGCGGCGGCCAAAAAATCCTTCCTGTTTTTTGATCGGCCGAAGGACGGGGGTTGAGGCTTCGCTGCTGTGCGGTGCTTTTACCACTGCAATTTCTACAACAATTCGCTGAGCCGGAGCTGCCCCTGCACCACCCGGCGGATATTCCCTGCCGCTGCGTGCAGGCGGGCGAGGTATTCCTGCTCGGTCTGCCCCGGCGTGGGTACCATCACGATGTCGCGGTGCAGGGGCAGCAGGTCCATGATGCTGCTGTACCCGCTGCGGCAAAGGACCGTTTGGGCATTGGCAATTTCCTGCGACAAGGCTTCGGGCCCGAGGTGGGCGTGGATGCGGACGTCCTCGCCGGCGGTGAGGAAGGGTGCGTTTTCCTCTGGCAGTCCGCGTACCAGCACCAGGGTGCCGGCCGCCGGTCCCGGCCATTGCTGCAGCACCCTTTTTTCGAGGATGCTGCGCTGGGGCTCCGGTCCCGACAGGATCACCAGCAGCCGGGTTTTTCCATTGGCGGGAACAGCCTGCAGCCGGCTCAGGGGCCCGATATATCGCAGGGGCACCCGGGGCAGGCGCCGGGGATGTGAAAGCGCTCCCGCCAGTCCGGGGGCGGATTCCAGGTCGGGTACCCATACTTCCTGGAAATGACCGATCTTGCCATAGAGGTATTCCTGTAGCGCCCGGTCGGCCAGGGGGCCAAAGGGACTCCGGGGTGCGAGCTGGTGGGTGATAAAAAAGGAAGGCAGCGAGGGATGGCGGAACCCATAGCGGTTGTCGCTGATGATGCAATCGAAATCATGCTGCAGCAGCACCCCGTTCACCCAGTCGGCTTCGGCTCGCATGGCTTTCCTCAAATGGGGCAGGGAAAACGCCAAACCGGCTATGGTAGCGGCTCGGTTTTTGTGGTACCGGATATTATAATCAGGAGGGGAAAGATAGTCCAGGTGCGGAAAAGAGCCGGCGATCAGGGCTCTCTGGGCGCCGTTGGCAGCCACCGTGATACGGGCCTGGCAACGCTCCCCGAGGACACGGATGAGGGGGATGAGGCGGCTGGCATGACCCAGTCCCCAATCCAGGGGCGACAGGAGGATGCGCCGGTTTGGTGAAATAATTTGTGAGATTTTTGAAAAATCACTCAATTAGAAATACTTTTTTCTGTACAAATAAGTTTAAATTAGAAATCTAAAATATGAAGAAGACGCTTTTTTACGTCGTTCTGATCGTATTGATTAGTAGTATTGCAACCGGTTGCAGCAGTTCAGGAAAGATGGGGAGCAAGAAAAACTGTGGTTGTAATATGAACAAAGGCTTTGTTGGTTATTAAAATCTGATGAAATGAAAGCGCCAAACCGCGATTTGCTGGTCCTTGTAAAAAACGTCCGCGACAATGAAGAAGCAATGGAATTGGAGTTGACCAGGTTACACAGTTTGCTGCTGGATGTGGAGAACCCGCACACTTTCAGTAGCGTGTATGAAGTGATCGATTGCAACAGGTCGAAAGTGTTTTCGGACAGCCGCCGCATTATGCAGGTCATTGCTTCCGGAGAAGCCGCTTTCGTATTCCTGAACAATATGAACTGATTTTTTACGGCAAGCGAAAAATATGGCCACCGGTTTCCGGTGGCTTTTTTATTGGCCCCGTCTGCCCGCTGAGAAGAGGCCGCCCCTGCCAGAGATCCGTCCCCGCTTCCTCAGGAAAGCTTTTCCAGGGCCTGCCGCAGCAATTGCAGCATCAGCGGGATCTCCTCTTTTTTACAGGTTCCCACGCTCAGGCGGTACCAGGGCGAATCCTTTGGTGCGCCAAAGGCGTGGAAAGGCACCACGGCCAGCCTGGCTTCATTGAGCAGGTAATCCGATACCTCCTGCTGGCTCAACAGCACCTGGCCCGCCGCCGTTTTGCGGCCGCGGAAATCCATTTTGATGGTCAGGTAGATGGCCGCCTGCGGCGTTATGGCGTCTACCGGGAGCCCGGCCGCTTTTAAATCCTGCAGTCCTTCATAGATGCGTTGCAGCCGCTCTTCCACCTCCTGTTTAAAATGACCCAGGTATTCGCGGATGGCATCGCCCTTTCCCAGGAAACGGGCCACGGCCTTCTGCTCGGCCATGGGCGCCCAGGCGCCCACGTGGGTGAGAATGGCTTTCATTTTGGCAATGAGCACCGGCGGACCGAAGCTCCAGCCCACCCGTACGCCCGTCGCCGCAAATACTTTGCTGATGGCATCGATAAAAAGGGTGTATTCACGCATGGCCGGCCGCAGGCTCACCGGGTTATAATGCCGGATATTGCCATAGGTCAGGTGCCAGTACATCTGGTCGTACAGCACATAGAGTTTTTTGGCGCCCGCGGGCCGCGACGCATTTTCCGCCAGCACCAGGTCGCAGATCTTCTCCAGCTCTTCCTTTGTAAACACAGTGCCGGTGGGGTTTTGCGGGGAGCAAAGCGCCAGCAGGCTGGCGCCCTTAATGGCCGGGGCCAGGTCTTCCGCACGGGGCATGAAATTGTTTTCTGGTCCCGCTTCCACCACCACATGTTCCGCTCCCACAAAATGGGTGTAATGGTTGTTATTCCAGGAAGGCACTGCGTATACCACTTTATCCCCTGCATCCACCACGGCCCGGAAACAGGCATAGATCAGCGGGCGGCCACCGGCGGCAACCAGGCAGTCGGCTGCATCGTATTCCAGTTGCTCCCATTCGCGGGTGAAGGTGCTGATGGCCTGCCGCAGGTCGGCATTGCCTTCGGCAGCAGGATAGTTGGTAAAATGTTCGCGGTAGGCCTGCACAATAGCTTCCTCCAGCGCTTTCGGGATGGGGAAGATCTTCGGATCAAAATCTCCCACGGTAAAATTGTAAATGGTTTCTCCCTTACTGATCTTTTCCCTGATCTCTCCTCCCAGTTTTACGATTTCCGATCCTATCAGTGTTTCGGCAAGATGGCTCAGTTTCATGCAGGCTGTTTTAATGGCAAAGCGGCTGCGAAGATACAAAACTGTGCGCCCTATATTTGCAGCCCCATGATAAAACCGGAATCCAAAACAGCGCTGTTCTTTAAACCGTCGCGCCTGCTGAAGCGCTGGTCGCCGCTGGAGATCATCCACATTACGCGGACAACCCGCGGTGTGGAGACCGGCCGCGAGGCGCTGGATGCGGAGTCGGCGCTGAAACATTTCCCGGCATGGGAAAAAAACTTCCGCGAAAATATGGTAGCGCTGAGCGATCAGTCGCTTTCCTCAAAAATCAACGAGCTTACCCGTCTCCATGCCCGCCAAAAAGCAGGCACTTCGCTCAGTAATTTTGTGAACCGCTCTTTCCTGCGCCAGGTGCACCAGCAACTGGAACAACTCTGGCCCTCGCTCTGCGCAGAAAAAATATACCACCAGGTGGTGAACCCCGCTACCGGCAATACCATGACCACCGCCTGCGAGCTGCGCCCGGAAAAGCCGCTGCTTTCTTTTGCCGTTCACCGCGATGCGGAAGGACTACTGGCGCTGCAAACAAAACTCCGGCTCAACGACGAAGAATATGAATTGTCCGCGTTCAGCCAGGAGCTGTATTTTATAGGACAGAATAACCAGTATTTCCTGCTCTCCTATGCCGACTACCAGGTGCTGCAATGGCTATCGGTAAACGACCCCGCACAATATGCCGATGAGCCGGCCGCTTTTTCAGAACACATACTGGGTAAGCTCTCGGCAGATTACACGGTGGAAGCCACGGCGCTCGACGACGCCACGGTGGTGGACACCGAACCCGTGAACGCCATTTATCTTTCCGAGATCAGCAATTCTTTTCTCCTGTTCACGCCACGCTGGAACTACGATGGATTCTGGACAGAAGGGCCCTGGCAACACAGCGAACGGCTGGTGCACCAGGGAAAACAATTTGAGATCAGGCGCCACCGCGAAAAGGAAGCGGCATTTGTGCAGTACCTGCAATCCCTGCATCCCAATTTTTCAAAACAGCTCAACGGCGTATACCACCTGCCCTTTGCGGAAGCGCGGAAAAAACACTGGTTCCTGAAAGTGTACCACCAGCTCCTGGAAAAAGAAGTGGAAATGCTGGGCATGGAATTCCTGAAACAGTTCCGTTATGCGCCCGACCCCGTGCTCACGGAAATGGACATACGATCGAAGACGGAAAAGACAGTTCGGTTGCACCTGCGCGTTAGCTGTGGCAAAGAGGAAATTCCTTTGCTGGAATTGCAGAAGCTGCTGATCGCGGGACAAAAATCGCTGCTGCTGAAAGACCATTCCATTGTGGTGCTGACGGAGGAATGGTTATCGTCGTATAGCGTATTGTTGCGGCACGGAAAAATTTCAGGATCAACGATCGAACTGCCGCACTGGCTCTTCCTGGGCCTGGCCGAAAAAGAAAGGGAGCAGGTGCCCGTGCTGCCCCAGGAATGGATGCAGCGCTGGAAACAGTGGCAGGAAACAGAGACGGCGCTGTATCCGCTGCCGGCCGCCATCCGCGCGGATTTGCGGCCTTACCAGCAAAAAGGATACGAGTGGTTCTGCCTGCTGCAGGAGATAGGCGCAGGAGCCTGCCTGGCCGACGATATGGGCCTGGGTAAAACCCTGCAGACCATCTGTTTCCTGGCCCGTGTATTTGAGCAGGCCGCCGGGAAGCGCCCGGCCAGGGCAATGATTGTTTGTCCGGCCAGCCTGCTGCACAACTGGCGCCTGGAGATGGAGAAATTTGCGCCCTCGCTGCATACGTATGTGTACCACGAAACCGGCAGGTCGCTGGAATCCTTTATGGACGGCGCTTCTGCCGGCGGCATCCTCATCACCAGCTACGGCACCCTGCGGGCCGACCTGCACCTGCTCGAAGGGATCGAATGGGATGCTGTGGTGCTGGATGAAAGTCATACGATCAAAAACCCTGCGGCGCAGGTAACCCGGGCGGTGTACCAGTTGCGCGCGGACGCCCGGATTGCGCTGAGCGGCACACCGGTGATGAACAACAGCCTCGACCTATATGCGCAATTGCAATTCCTGGTGCCCGGCCTCTTCGGCAACCTCGAATTTTTCCGGAAACAATACGCCATCCCGATAGACCGCGAGCAGGACGAAGAAAAGATCCAGGCCCTGCAAAAACTGACGGCTCCTTTCCTGTTGCGGCGCACCAAACAACAGGTCGCGACCGACCTGCCACCCAAAACGGAATCGGTGTTGTGGTGCGAAATGGGCGCGGCGCAGAAAGCGTTTTATGAAGAAACCCTGTCGCAGATCCGCGACAGCATTTTTCTCAACATCAAACAGGAGGGGCTCGGAAAATCCAAACTCTCCATTTTGCAGGGCATGCAGAAACTGCGGCAGATCTGCGCATCGCCGCTGCTGCTGGCAGAAGCAGGTACGGCAACGATGGGATCGGTGAAAACAGAACTGTTGCTGGAAGAACTGGGCAACCCGCTGCGTGATAAGAAAGTGCTGGTCTTTTCCCAGTTCAAAGGAATGCTGCAGCAAATCGCCAAAGCCTGTAGCCGCGCGGGTATTGCCTACTATCACTTCGATGGTGATACGCCGCCTGCAAAACGCATGGAGCTGGTGGAACAATTCCAGCAACCGGAGAATGAGGTGCGTGTTTTTCTCATCAGCCTCAAAGCCGGCAACACGGGCCTCAACCTTACCGCCGCTGAATACGTGTTCCTGGTGGATCCCTGGTGGAACACGGCGGTGCAGCAGCAGGCCATCGACCGCGCCTACCGCATCGGGCAGCAGAAAAATGTATTCGCCTACCAGATGATCTGCAAAGACAGCATCGAAGAAAAGATCGTGGAGTTGCAGCGCCGCAAAAAACATCTTTCAGATGCGTTGGTAACGGAAGAAGAAGGCTTCATCAAGCAGCTTACGGAAGAAGACCTGCAGTATCTTTTTTCCTGAGCTGCTGTTTGGTTTTGCGGTATATCCAGGGCGGCGTGGGGTTTTTCATTTTCCAGAGCCCGAGCGCCTGCGCGCGTGCTTTTGTCTCCGCGGCCGCCAGTGTGCTGTCGCTCGAATACCGCGTGAAATGCCATGCCAGTCCGGATTTTACCATTTCCAGCCCTATATCACGTCCACCATCAACCGAAACCACGGCAATCGTTCTTCCATAACGGTCTTTACCCAGCACCTGGCAGCTAATGGTTTTGTTTTGCAGCCATTGCCCCAGCGCCGATTTGGAAGCCTGGTAATAGTCCTGCCCTTTTTCGGGCGCATCGATCCCCTGTATGCGGATGCGGAAATTCTTATTGCCGGCAGTGAGCAGCGTAAAACTATCGCCGTCGCTGATCCTGACGGCCCTGCCTTCGAGGGTGGGGATGTCTTTTTGCAGGAATAAAAACAGGGCGAGTACAACAAGCATAGGGTAAAGCTAACGAATATGCTGTCGTCGTGTTATCAAAGACGTAAGATAAACGTAGGATAAACGTAAGATAGACGTAGGGTAAGCGTAAGATTAAGGAGAGTTCTTCGAATGAAAATGCCGCCTCCACCGGAGGCGGCATTTCACACATGTACATAGAAATGGAAATCGTCAGACTTTTAACTTTTCTGTCAGCCAAGTTTATATGAGGACAAAATAAATATCAGCGGGTATGTTTTTGAAAAGAAAAATATTTTCTATACTTGACCTAACGACCACGGCCAAGCGAGCCGTATAAACCTTAACTAACTATGAAACAGCTCTGTTTCCTTTTCCTGGGCCTGCTTCCCCTGGCCGGTATTTCCCAAACCAAATTGTCTTTTTCCTACGATGCTGCCGGCAACCAGGTATTGCGGGACCTGCTTTGTGTGAATTGCCGAAAGGCTGCCCCGCCAACGACCGTTGAAGCGGATGAAATTTTCCTGGCTGCGCCCAACCCGGTGACCCACAAACTTCGGGTACAGTGGGTATCCAACAAGGACAACCCGTTGATGGAACTGATTCTCTATACTTCAGATGGCCGCCTTTTACTTCGGCGAAAGATTGATGCTCCCAGTGGTCAAATAGATCTGGACTTTTCCAAATACGCAACAGGGATGTATGTCCTGCGTAGTGTGAACAAGGACGGCAGCGCCAGCACCACAAAGATCATTCGCCAATTAAATTAAGAGATACAACCTCCTTATCTTGTATGAAACCCATCCTACTAACAGCTTCGCTGTTTATTTCCTGTATTCAATTGCATGCCCAGGAAATCCCCCATACCACCGGAACCAAAACTACCGGGGCGCATATAGTTACTAAAAACACTCCGCAATTTATTCCCGCAGAAGCTGCCGCGGCTTCCGGTGGTGCGGACATTGCAGAAACCATTGGAGAACTCAGCGTATCCGGCAGCGGTGCTGCGGCGTTTCAGATTCCCATCGCGCTGCCGCCAGGCATTGCCGGCGTGCTGCCCGAGCTTTCTCTTACCTATAACAGCCAGGGCGGTAGTGGTCTTGCCGGTTGGGGCTGGAACGTTACCGGTGTATCAGCCATTACCCGGGTAGCAGCCACGCAGTTTTACGACGGGCGTGTGGGTAATGTGGGTTTTACTTCGGGTGCAACAGGCGATCGCTTTGCGCTTGACGGCCAGCGCCTGCTGCTCAAAAGTGGCGCCTATGGGGCAGACGGCTCCGTGTATGAAACAGAACTGTTCTCCAATCTCAGGGTTACAGCCATCGGCGTTTCTCCACTGGGCGCCAACTACGGACCGGCCTATTTCAGGGTGGATTACCCGGATGGGTCGCAGGCCATTTATGGAAACGGCTCCAATTCCCGAACACAAACTACCTGGGCGGTTACCTACCGGGACAATCCCAGGGCTATCAGGATTAACTACGAATACACTATCTCCGATAATACACTAAGAATAAACAAGATCCGCTATGGCAGTGCGGGCGCGGCTACTCCTATTAATGAAGTGCAGTTTCTCTACAATACCCGCTCCCGTACGGAGCAGTCCTATATTGGCGGCGTGGTGTTTTTGAACAAGCACCTGCTCAAAGAAATCCGGGTACTGGGCAGTGGCGGAGCTGGTTACCGCAGTTATATATTCACGCATAATACCTCTTCGCATGGCTATGACCGGCTGGTTGCTGTCCAGGAAAAAAGCGGTGACGGGACCCTGACGCATGCGCCGGTGAATTTTTCCTATACCAACACAGCCAGCACAATCGGACATACGCCATCTGAATACACACTCCTGGAAAATGTGGCGCAGAACAATGCAGGCATAGTGTCGCTGGATTATAACGGGGATGGCACGATGGAATTTATTGTTTATCCCACTACCGGGACCTATGCGTACAAGAAATTCTGGTTCCTGAAAGATTTTCAGCAACAGGGCGGTTCGGCCTTTCCCATAACAGAGTATGGTCCGCTGACCAATAGTTTTGTAGGCATGTTTGCCACTGACCTGCTGTACCAAAATGAAAAAAAACAACCGGGGCAGGGCATCACCCTGATCCAAAACTCCGGCGCTACCGACGTTGTTTTTAATGTCTTTGGGGAGGCGCCGGTCAGTTCGGGAATACCCATCGCATCGCAGTATCAGAAAACCTGGACGGCGCCAAAATACAGCACCATGCCGGATTGTGGCAGCATCAGCTACAACCGGGAGCCCCTGCGATACGTATCCGGAGATTTTAATGGCGATGGGTTAACAGATGTGCTGGCCATCAGCCTTCCCTATTCCTATAGTCAATGTGCGCCAACCAATAACCCCGGTTGTCCAATAGAGATTACCGTAGAGCGCTCTCCGATCCAGGAGGATTCCACCCTTGCTTCCGTTACCGGTGATTCAGTGAAAAACAAGGATGGCTCGGAAACAAACCTGCTGGTGCCTCCGCCACCTGGAGATTGTTGCAGTTGCAGCGCGGGGAGCAGCACCTCTGCCAATATGTACTTCATCAACCTTGACCGGAGGATCACCAGCGGCTTTGCCAATTTTGCAGGTTCTTTTGCGGGCGGACTGACCACATCCGACAAACTGCTAACGGCAGATGTAGATGTTGACGGAAAAACATAGCTTCTATTGGTCAAGGAAGGTACTGTGTATGTATTCAGTCTGAACCAGAACAACAGTATGGTAGAGTTGTGGAGGACAACAGACAGCCGGATCAAAAGACAATACCCGTTTCTGATCGGCGACTATAACGGTGACGGTAAATCAGATATCCTGATCCCCACAGCCGACAACAGCACCACTTTTGCGCTGTTCCTTTCCACCGGCACCGGGTTTTTAAAAACAGAGAACAGCTATCCGTTTACCCATCGCCCGGGCCAGACAGGAGCCACCTCCAAAACCTTTGACCTGGTGGCAGTGGATGTGGATGGAGACAGCAAGACCGACATCGTTGAATATAAAACAGAAACCTATAATGGCAGTGATAACGGCACCCAAACGCTGACCCCTTATTACAACACCGCTCCTTCCAATGCCGATGTCAGACCTGCCTTTACGGTAGGAACCGCCGTGAATCGCACCGGTAATCTCCGGCATTTTCCGGTTCCTGTTTTCGTTTCTTCCGATAAGCCGAATGTCAACCTGGAATTTGCATCTGTCAGTCACAAATGGGTCACCTGGTTCCAGTTTCAACGCGATCACCGGGAAGAAGCGCTCCTGCGCTCCGTTAGCCAGAATGGAGTGGTTGAAGCCATTGATTATCGGCCCCTGAAAGACCAGGCTATCCATCCCACAGAAGGTTTCCTGGTCTATCAGCGGGGAGCAGACCAGGTCTATCCTTACACCGATATAGTGACTGCCCCGTCACTCCAGGTTGTTCAGGGCATCACCCGAACAGTAAATGGGGGTATAAACGACAAGCAATATTTTGCCTATAAGGGACTGGTGCTGCATGTACAGGGTTTGGGGTTCCTGGGATTTGAGGGCACTGCACAAAGCAACCGGCATATCGCCCAGAACAACCGGAAATTTTCTGTTACACTCTCCAATCCCCAACTGCGCGGAGCATCCATACAGCAGCACAGCCAGTTATCTTATCCTTCGTTTGCTTCCACTGTTTCTCCTTTTATCACTAAAACTGTGCATACCTATACAAGTGAACTGCTGGCCAATAAAGTCTTCAAAATAAAAAACACCCAATCCGTAGAGCAAAATGCGCTGGAAGGCACAACCATTACGCGCCAGTTTCAATACGATAGCTATAACAATCCAATCCAGATCACCACTGATTTTTCCGGAGCAGGGGCAGCGACAGTCAGCCTCACGTACGAGCACAGCACCGGTTCTCCTTTTTTTATCGGACGGCCTAAAGCGATAACAGCCACCCGCACCGGCAGTGGTCAGGCTTCTTTTGTTACAACTGAAGAGTGGGATTACAACGCTACCGGCCAGGTCAGCCAGCACCGGACAAAAGGAAATGGAATAGCCAACTTTAACCGGGAAGATTATACTTATGACAGTTATGGCAACCTGTTGACCCAAACCACCACGCCTCACGGCGTATCATCGGGCAGAACGGTCAGTTTTCAATACGATGCCACGGGAAGATTTGTCACCGGCAGCACCGACGTCGAAGGTCTGACATCCTCGTTCACCTACAATGCTGTAACCGGTAATAAACTCAGTGAAACCAATCCGTTTAATCAGACGACTTCATCTGCCTATGACAGTTGGGGGCGGCTGATCACGGCAACGGATATCTATGGCAAGCAAACCACGGTGGCGTATGTAAAAAACAGTTCCACCTATCAATATACGCTGACCAGCACCGCTCAAAGCGGCGCTGGGTCAGAGAAGCAATACGATCCGCTGCAACGGCTCATCCGGGAAAGCAGCAAGAACGTGCTGGGCCAGTGGGTGCACGTGCAGCACCAGTATGATGAACTGGGAAGACCCTGGCGCAAAAGTGAACCTTATACCGGCAGTCCCGCTCAATGGACCACCACCACTTACGACCAGTACGACCGGCCTGTGCAGATCACGCAACCTACCGGCAGGACCACCACCATGAGTTACAGCGGATTGAACACCACACTCAGCGACGGGAGCAAAACCACAACGACCACCAAAAATGCGCTCGGCCAGGTGGTTACACAACAGGATCCGGGTGGCTCCATTACCTACAGTTATTTCAGTAACGGAAACGTGAAAACGATCGACTATGGCGGAAGCGTACAGACCATTGAGCAGGACGGCTGGGGAAGAAGGACCAGGCTGGCTGATCCTTCGGCTGGTGAATACCGTTATGAATACAATGGCTGGGGCGAGCTGACCAAAGAAATAACTCCCAAGGGAAACACCGAATACCAGTACGACAGCAAAGGCAAGCTGGTTCAAAAGAAAGTGACAGGGGACGCCACCACAGGACCGACACCAACCAACATGACCACGGTGTATGCCTACGATGCCACCACGAAATTGCCGACCGGCATTACCCTTACGAATGCAGACGGCAACAACAGCACCACCGGCATTACCTATGACAGTTATAAACGGGTGGCGCAGGTGGTGGAAGAAAACGGCCAGGCCCGGTTTACCAGGAGCATCGGCTATGATGGATATGGTCGCACCAGCTCAGAAAACCGGATAGCCCTGAACAAAAGCAATAACAGGAGCTCCACGCTGGGGTTGACCTACACCTATCAGAACAATGGGCTGAAAAAGATCGTGCGCGACGACGGTGGAGCGGTTTGGGAGCTTACCGGGATAAACGCCCGTGGCCAGATCACAGAAGCCTTGTTGGGCACGCAGTCGCTTTACCAGCAAAAATCCTATGATGCTTATGGCCTGCCGACAGCGTATAAGGCGGTAGGTGGCGGTACAGACCTCTTTACACACAATTTTACCTGGGATGCGCAGCGAGGATTACTCAATAGCCGAAGCACCACTTTGTTCACCACGGCCGGCCAGCCGCTGGCGGAGAGTTTCCAGTACGATAACCTGGACCGCCTGACCACATGGAGCGATCCATTGAGCGGGGCCCAGCTCAGCCAAAGCTATGATACCCGTGGCAGGATCAGCAGTAACGGTGCTGTAGGCGATTATGGTTATCCGTCGGGTTCATCCTACAAACAGCAGCAGATCACCCTGAATGCTTCTGGGCTGTCGTATTACAACGGCCACCAGCGGCAGGAGCTGCTGTACAACAACTTTAAACAACCGGTAAAGATCACGGAGCCTGCAAAGGATCAGCTCAGTTTTCAATACAATGAAAACGGCCAGCGGGCGCACATGCAATGGGGGCGTATACCCAGCGGCGGCAGTTGGGGCAGTCCGCGCTACCAGCGGCATTACAGCAGCGACGGCTCCATGGAGATTACCGAGGATGCGCAAACCGGATCGACTACCTTTGTAACCTATATTGGCGGGAATGCCTATACTGCGCCTGCGATCTGGCGGTCTGTTCAGGGTGGCAGCCCTGCCAGCGGCCTGCTGTACCTGCACCGCGATTACCTGGGCAGTATTGCGGCCATTACCGATGGCAATGGTCAGATCAAAGAGAAGCGGCATTTTGACGCCTGGGGCAATCCGGCCAAAATTCAGGATGGCAATGGCAATAACCTTAGTTCTTTTAACATACTGGACAGGGGCTATACCGGGCATGAGCACCTCCTCTCTGTACAGCTCGTGCATATGAACGGGCGTTTATACGACCTGCGTTGCACCGGTTTTTGATGCCGGACAATTTTATCCAGCAACCATTCAATACACAGAGTTACAATCGGTATGGGTATGTGTTGAATAATCCGCTTCTTTACATTGATCCGTCGGGAGAAAGGGCAGAGAACGAAAAAGATGAGGATAAATATACAGTGTTGGAAGAGGTGGTGGTGGTTGCCCGCGTTAAAAAAAGCAATCGACCCAGTCCAATTGATGTATGGTCGGTGTTTAGAGAAATCGGAGAAGGACGTGCCATTGTATTTTCTCCAGGAGGAGGAGGTGGTGACTGGTTCCGGAATATAAGTGACTCGAAAACCTACCCTGGCATAAGCATTTACGAAACCGATTACATGGCTAAGGGGACAGGAGTGACGTTGCCCGGCATAGGGATATTTATCCACTCAAGTGTTACAGGAAATAATAGGGTAAGAATGTTACAACACGAGTATGGGCATTACCTGGATTACAAGTTCAGCCCCGATATAAATTTTCCTGGGCAAATTCCTTTAGTAAATTTTTACATGATGATAGGTATTCCAAGCATATTGAACTTGACACCAGGAATCAATATGATACCTGGATTAGATGTTCGTCACCATGATTTTTATACAGAACAACGTGCTGACAGATGGGCAGAAATATGGTTTGGGAAGAACTATCTAAAGTAAATGATTTATGAAACAATATTTATTGATACTGGTATTCATTTTTTTATTGGGTTGTGACCCAACGGATGATAGGTTGACTATTGTTAATGAATCGAATGATGATGTTTTTTATTCTTTGTCAATCAATGATACAGTTACTAATAACCCTGTTAGAATCCTTGACTCAAAGGATACTATTTGGAGAGAGAGCAACATTATTTTAACCAACACTTTTATTAGGCACAGTTTAATAGGCCCTAATGAATGGGAATATTTTATCAATAGGAATTGTGAAGACAGCACCTTACGTGTATTCATTTTTAAGAAAGAGTTCATTTTAAATACTTCGTGGGATAGCATTGTAGCCAAACAAACATATTCCAAGAAATATAAACTAACTGTAAAAGATTTGGATAAATTAAACTGGCGAGTTACCTATCCATAATACAAAAGCCCGAACTTGGCGGGCTTTTGCTCTTTATGCAGGCACATATTTTAGTAGTTCGTCCAGTTCTTTTTCGGTAAGGTTTTCTTTTTCGGATTTATCGTAAATGGCGAGCAGGTAAACTGTTTTTTAATACTGTACACGAATAACCCGCTTAAATATGTGCAAAGAGCTAAGAGTATAGTTGCGAGAAAAGCGATAGCTATGAATAATAAAACCTATGGTTCTCCCATAACAATCATATCGAATTCTTTGAAAATAGACTTTAATGAATTGGAAAAACTGATAAAGTCGGAACTGAAAAAAAGAAAAGGATAGAAGTATTTGTTACTTGTTCTGACACTCCTGTTTTTAATGTAATTTAATTGGGAGTGCCGCTGGTAATAGCGATACGGCTTGCAAATATGTCTTTGTAAGTTTACGGACATAAGTAGACAGTCGTTCGTGTATGATTTACTGACAAGCAACCAAAGCAAAACGCAAAGGACAATAAAGCTTTCGGATGAAACTAAAACGGCATGAACGAGTTCGAGTATTTTCGCGACAGATGTTTACTGACAATTGATTTTACTATGGGAAATAATTAGTTCATTTAATTTTTGGAGGACCGTACAATGTTATATTTAATGGTACAGTTACAATTCCTAAGTAAAAAAATTATGAGGCTGTCAAAAATAATATTATTACTAATGCCGGTGATGATGATCACAAGTTGTAAAAGCAGTACAAATATTGATTTAGGCGATGGGTACAAGCTAATCAATTCAGCAAGTTTTAATGACTTAACAATTGTCACAGAACAAAATATAGTGGTAATAGATGGTCATATCTTAGAATATGATTTCGATTCAACTTTTGTTATTGCATCTCAACGCCCAAGGGATAGTGTTCCGGGAATGGGAACCATGACAAAAAGAAAATATGATGAAGCTTTTGAGCAAAGCACCTTCAGGCAATACTGGATAATCAATAAAAAAGAAAAATATAGTTTAGATACGTTAGCGCAGCTTGCCAGTGATTCCAATGTTTACGGTCCTTTTAAGAGGGAAGAGTATTTGCAGAAGCGGGAGGAATTAGGCGTACCGAAGGGATTACAACTAAAAGAATAATAAGCACAACGCCCGGCATGTCCGGGCTTTACTGTTACTCATAAATATCTTTTTTATGTCCAGCAGTGAGGATGAACACAGTAAGAATATGGCCGTTAATGGTAGCCTTTAGTTCTTCGTGTAAATGTAGTAAGTAACTGTATCAGGGGGACTTATACTGCATGCCAATCAGGCGGAAACAGAATCGCCGCTATCTGACTAAATTAATGGAAAGGAACAAAAAAAGGTGTCCTGCCAAATACATATTAACGCTTGCTGCTGAAGCCCTCTAAAAAATGAAATCAGAACTATATAATGCAATTAAATCAATTAATTGTGAGAATCTTACTGAATCAGAAAAAGAAGACTTGCTAAGCATGTTTATATCTACAAAAAATTCAATGTTGAGAAATCAAATTGCATTTATCTTTTCAGATATAGTATATAACAAGTCCATACCGTATATTTTGCAGAAAATAAATGAAAAAGAAATATTAAATAAAAACGCTTCATTAGTCTATGCTCTACAGGCGATGGACGTTAGGAAGCATTTTGTTGATATTGTAAAAATTATTTGTACCCAGGAATATGAATCAAGATTGATGGCATTTGAAATTGTGGAGAACTTAGCAAATAAAATCACAAAATCAGAAAAACTAAAAGCGATAAAAATATTAGAGCATTTCAGAGATACTGACACGGCAGTTTCACCTGAAATGAACTTAGAAAACAGCAAAATTCATTTTATTAATAAAACGCTTGAACTTGTTTTAATGAAAGGTAACGGCGAAAACAACGAGGCGTAAAATAAATGATCCGGTCAGTGGCCTGCTGTACCTGCACCGCGATTACCTGGACAACATTGTTTGTTGATTATAATAGCGTATGATAGAATTTAAGGAGAATGTAGAAGAAAATCTTCCTTATAACAGAAGGCAATATGTGTCGCTGGAAAAATGGTATGGTATTTCATTTCAATTGCCGGGGGTATTTGAAGGGAAAGGGGTTGGTGTGGAAGAATATCTTGCAGCCTATGAGGGCTGGTTCAAAAAGGTTGTTTCAATGTTTAATACTGGTGCGCCCTGGATTGTCAACCATGATTTTATAGACGAAGATTGGTTTCCTACCAATGAGAACAATCTATTGTTGTTACGAACGTTGTTCAACGAAAATAATATTCCAAATACATTTAAAGGCGCTCTGATTTTAACCAGGGACGATTTGTTTAAACTCACAAGGGATTTAATTACATATCCATTTGTCATATTTAATAAGAAAGGTATGCTGTATGATAATTTGGATATTTCACACAGCAAATATCAACTGGTTATAAAAGTATCAGCGCATATGTGTATTGATGTATTAAGTACAAATAAGGATTTTTTGAGAAAAGTTGTAACTGATAGTAATTTTTTAGACTATTTTAAGGTAATAGAATATCAGGGAACCATATTATAGGAATCAAGGGGAATTTTTCTCTTGCTTGCGAACCACCATCCGCCACTTCTTATTGGAGTGGTGTCGATTTTTGCTTTACATTATCATAACGACATGATTTTAATAAAACATAGCATGTATATATCCTCGTCTCATGTCAAAATGTAGAGGAACACAAGAGCATAAGCAGAAGGGTAAACGGGGACTATCATCGAAGAAACGCGGAGTAGAGAATGACATAAAATTGACCGCAATACAAGCTGTAGTGTAAATAGACTGAGAAAAAGCAGTTCCGAGGAACCGCTTCGAACGAAAATGCCGCCTCCACCGGAGACGGCATTTCACACACAACATGTATAGAGAAATAAAAACTGCTAAGCTGCAATAGCGGTCTGCAATGCAGTGCCGATGGCGTATTCAATGCGCGGGGTGATCTCTGCACTGGCGCTGTCGAGCACCACGATTTTTCCCACTTCGGGATCCAGTCCGAATATATGAACAGGGCTTCCGTTATAGCTTACCCGGAACCTGGGAAACGCATGCGCTGCACTGTATGGTTTTGCCGTCACATCCAACGCTTTTCCATCTACCACCAATTCAAAATTCAATGCCTTTTGTTTGTGTTGCTTTCTCATACTTCTGATTTTTTGGTGAATAACTACAAGCCCTTTATCCAAGAACGGTGCCAGCCGGCGCTCACTACCGCCGATGTTTGGAAGAGTTTAACAATCTGCCCCGCCGGAATGGTAATTTTTAAGAAAAACCAGGGAAGAAAATGGCAGGATGCCCGGAAAGAAATGCAGGGCCGCACGCTATCTTAGTAAGATGAAAAAGATACTAACGATGCTGCTGTCGCTGGCCCTGCTGCAGGCCGCCACTGCGCAGGAAAACTACCAGCCCACCCCGGAAAACCTGGCCGCCCGCAACAGGTTCCAGAACGACCGTTTCGGCATGTTCATCCACTGGGGTGCTTCCAGCGTGCTGGGCGCGGGCGAATGGATCATGAACGAACGCAACATCAAAGTGCGCGACTACCACAAGTTGCAGCAGATCTTCAACCCGCAGCAATTCGATGCAAAACTGTGGGTGTCGGCGGCAAAAAATGCCGGGATGAAATACATCACTTTCATCACCCGTCACCACGATGGTTTCAGCAACTGGGACACACAGTATTCCGACTGGAAAATCACCAATACACTTTTTGGCCGCGATGTGCTCAAAGAGCTATCAACGGAATGCCAGCGCCAGGGCATGCAACTCTTTTTGTATTATTCCCTGCTCGACTGGTACCGCACCGACTATTCTTACTGGACCGGTCGTACCGGCCAGGGTACGGGCCGCACCGAAAGAGGCAACTGGGACGACTATGTCCAGTTCATGAAAAACCAGCTTACCGAATTGCTGACCAAGTACGGGCCCATTGCAGGGATCTGGTTCGACGGGCACTGGGACCAGGTTTCCTTCAATGAGCAAACCAAAAAATGGGAAGGCGCCAGCAAGGTCAACTGGCATTACGATGAAGTTTATTCGCTGATCCATCGCCTGCAGCCCACCGCGCTCGTTGGCAATAACCACCACCTGCTGCCCATTCCCGGCGAGGACTTCCAGATGTTTGAAAGAGACCTGCCCGGGCACAATACCACGGGCTGGGGCACCGATACCAAAAGCGTTTCCGAGCTTCCGCTGGAGACCTGCGAAACCATCAACAATTCCTGGGGCTTCAACATCACCGACGGCTCTTACAAAACCACCCGGCAGATCGTTCACCTGCTGGCAAAAGACGCGGGCCTCGACGCGAATCTTTTGCTGAACATCGGGCCCATGCCTAACGGCGTGGTACAACCGGAATTTGTACAGGTGCTCGACAGCGTGGGGAAATGGGTGGCGGTGAACGGCGAAAGCATTTACGGCACCCGCGCCGCGGGAACAGGACTCGCTTCCTGGGGCACGGCTACCAAAAAAGGCAATACCCTTTACCTGCATCTGCTGGACCCAGCGGCCGACCAGGTGCAGATCGATAAACTGCCCTTCAAAAAAATAAAGAAAGCAACCGTGCTGGCCACCGGCGCAACGCTTACCGGCGCCACCCTCAGCAAGGGACAACTGAATCTAAGCGGACTGGCTGCACTGCCCCGCGATCCCAACGATACCGTTCTTAAAATTGAATTCTGATGTCAACGAGATATTGCCTCCTGCTTGATCTGAAAGACGATGCTACTGCGATCAGCGAATACGACCGCTACCACCGCGAAGTGTGGCCGGAAATACAGCAGTCGATCCGCGATGCCGGCATACGCAACATGCAGATCTACCGCAGCCACAACCGCCTGTTCATGATCATGGAAACCGCGCCGGGCTTTAGTTTCGACGCAAAGGGAAAGGCCGATGCCGCCAACCCGAAAGTGCAGCAATGGGAGAAGCTCATGGAAAATTACCAGCAGCGCCTGCCCTGGGCCGGCGCTGGTGAAAAATGGATCCTGATGGAAAAAGTATTTGAGCTGGATAAGGGCTGAGACGCATCCGGCAGGGCGGATTGCAGAGGACGTTTTAATGCTGGGTATCGGGACGGATGATCTTATCCACTTCAGACTCCGTTAAACGAAGCCGCGCCTGGCAATACTGTATCAGCGCGGCGGCGCGTTTCAGTTTTTCTGCCAACTGGTCGATGCTGATGCTTTCGTGCTCAATGGAAGCGGTGATCGACTGCAATTCCTCATAGGCTTCTTCATAGCTCAGTTCCTGTTCCATAACGGGGATTTATTTTTTCAATGCGGCTGTCAAGCGTTTTGTCTTTTAATACGATGCGGACGGCATCGCCTTCTGTAAGTTGGCTGCCATCGGCCTGGATGCGTCCTGCTTTTTCAATCCACGCGAAACCCCGCTCCAGGGTCCTTTCGGGAGAAGCGAGCCGGCAGATGCGCCGGGTATTTTCCAGTTCTTTCTGGCGATTCTGCAGCAGGCGGTAGCTGCCGGCTTCCAGGCGCTGGCGGTATAAGCGGAGCTCCGAGTGGCGGTGTTGCAACAGCAGGCGCGGCGCGGTGGTGAGCTGGTGCTGCAGGGTCTGCAGCGCGTCGTTTTCTTTCCGTAACCATTGCTGGGTGCGGAGCAGCATGTGCTCGCGTTGCAGCAGCAGGGCGTTTTCAAAATGCGCGTTCTGTTGCAAAATAAACTCGGCTACCTGGGTAGGCGTTTTCAGCGGGGTATGCGCAAAACGGTCGGCCAGGGATTCGTTTTTCAGGTGCCCGATACCGGTGAGCACGGGGAAGGGGCAGGAAGCCACTGCCAGGGCTACATCGAACTGGTCAAAAAGCAGGAGGTCGGTTTGTGCGCCGCCGCCGCGGATCAACACCACGGCATCGTAATCAACGCCGGCCCCGCGCGACTTCTCGCGGATGGCATCAAAAACAGCGGCGAGCCCGGCTGCGTTTTCCTCGCCCTGCACCAGGGTATAAAAAGGGTCGAGGACAAAACGGTAACCGGCTGCGTTTTCTTCCAGGCTGTGCCGGAAATCGCCGTAGCCGGCAGACTGGCGCGAGGCCACCACCGCAATGCGCTGGATCACCTGTGGCAACTGCAGCGCGCGGTTAAAACTGGTGAGCCGGCCGTCTTCCATCCATACCATATCGGGCGCCTGCGCCAGCAAACGCTCCACCACGGCCTGTTTGGCGAGCTCCAGCCGGCCCAGGGTATAAGCGGTATCCACCTGCAGCAGGGTGAGTTTTAACCCGTACACCGGGTGAAAGTCGAAACTCATTTCCAGGCAGAGGGCCAGCCCGTTCCGGAATTTCTCTCCCGTCGCCTGTTCAAATTCCGCGATGCTCCGCGCCCCCGCAGCCCAGGCCACGCCTGCAATTTTTGCCGTTATCCTGTCCTCCGCCTTCTCCACCAGGTCAAAATAATGAAAGCCCTTCTGCGGGTAAAAACTGTGGTTGCTGATCTCGGCCAGCACCCAGAAACGGCGGTACTGGAAAGCCTGCCGCAGGGTTTCCTGCAACAGGAGGCAAAGCGCTGAAAGAGGCACCGGCTGGATCATCCGGTAAAGATATTGAATCGGAAAATGTTGTACGATCGGTTTGAAAGTGTAAATTGTACAATTATTAACCAACGACCTCGAATTATGCTTGCATGTAAGAACTACATTCGTATTTCGATCTTCTCTTTTTGCGGCCTGCTGGCTCTTTCCCGCGTTCAGGCACAGGAAGCAAGTGCCACGCTCCGTTTTTCGGAAGCAAAAACCACGATCAGTAAAAACATTTACGGCCATTTTGCGGAACACCTCGGCACCTGTATCTATGGTGGTTTTTATGTGGGCGATACCAGTACCATTCCCAATACCGACGGCGTGCGCAACGATGTGATCGCGGCGCTCAAAAAACTGAAAGTGCCGCAGCTTCGCTGGCCCGGCGGCTGTTTTGCCGATACCTATCACTGGATGGACGGCATCGGCGACAAGAAAAAACGTCCCACGATGGTGAACACCTGGTGGGGGGGCGTAACCGAAGACAACAGCTTTGGCACGCACGATTTCCTGAACATGTGTGAACGGATCGGCGCGGAGCCTTACCTGGCGGGCAATGTAGGCAGCGGCACGGTGAAGGAATTGTCGGACTGGGTGCAGTATGTGAACTTCGACGGCGAGAGCCCCATGAGCAAACTGCGCCAGGAAAACGGCCGCAAGGATCCCTGGAACGTGCATTTCTGGGGCGTGGGCAATGAGGCCTGGGGCTGCGGCGGCAATATGACGGCTGAATATTATGCCGACGAATACCGCAAGTACGCCACGTTCATGAGCAACTGGACCAATTCCAGCAGGCTGTTCCGCATCGCCTCCGGCGCCAGCTCCGGCGATTACCACTGGACGGAAGTGTTGATGAAAAATGTGCCGGGCCACCTGCTCGAAGGCGTAGCCCTGCACCACTATTCGGTGATCAACTGGAGCGCCAAGGGGCCTGCCGTTGATTTCACGGAAGCCCAGTACGCCATTATCATGCGTGAAGCCTGGAAAATGGAAGAGCTGGTGAATAAACATTCCGCCATCATGGACAAATACGATCCGCAGAAAAAGATCGCGCTGGTGGTGGACGAATGGGGCGGCTGGTACGATGTGGAAAAAGGTACCAATCCCGGTTTCCTCTACCAGCAGAACACCATTCGTGATGCGGTACTGGCGGGCATGACGCTGAACATTTTCAACAACCACGCCGAACGTGTGCGGATGGCCAACCTGGCCCAGATCATCAACGTGCTGCAGGCAGTGATCCTGACCAATAAATCGAAGATGATCCTCACTCCCACCTATCATGTGATGGAGATGTACAACGTGCATCAGGACGCCACCCTGATCCCCCTGGCCCTGAAAACCCCGAACTATGTGTATGGGAAAGATACCATTCCGGCCATATCGGTTTCCGCCTCGCGCGACAAAGCCGGCATCACGCACGTAACGCTTACCAACGTTGACCCACATGCGAATATCCCGGTGAGCCTCCAGCTCGACGGTGCAGCGCTGAAAAAAGTCAGCGGCCGTATACTGGCTTCCGCCAAACTGCAGGACTACAACAGTTTTGAAGCGCCTGATAAAGTGCAGCCCGTTGCCTTCAACGGTGCATCCATAAAAGGAAACCAGCTCAGCGTAAAAATGCCGCCGGCTTCGGTGGTGGTACTGACCCTGCAATAAACGATCATGCAAAAACAGGTTATAGCCCTGGCCATTTCGATACTGGCAGGGAAGGCAGTTGTTGCCCAGGATGCCTGGACCCTCGATGCATCCAGGAAAACGGCCAGCGTTTCGCCCAATATGTGGGGTGTGTTTTTTGAAGACATCAACCTGGGAGCCGATGGCGGCATCTATGCCGAACTGGTGAAGAACCGCTCCTTCGAATTCCGCGAACCATTTATGGGTTGGGAAATTTCCGGCAAACAATGGAAGGAAGGTGATATCCGCGTGATCAATGATGCGCAGCAGCGTCCGCGCAACCCGCGTTTCATCCGGGTGCAGGCAAGGGACCTGCAGCCGGGTGGCCTGCAGCTCACCAACGAAGGCTTCCGTGGCATGGGCATCAAGGCGGGTATGGACTACGATTTTTCTTTCTGGTACCGCCAGCAACAGCCGGGCGTACAGTTGCAGCTCCGGCTGCTGAATGCGGCAGGCCGGGAGATCGGCGCGGCTTCGATAACGCCCACGGACAGCCGAAACGAATGGCAGCAGGCATCGGTACATTTCCGTGCCTCGGATTCGGCCCAGAGAGGCCGCCTGCAGATCGGCATTGTGGGGAAGGGAAACATCGACCTGGACCAGCTTTCGCTGTTTCCGCGCGATACCTGGAAAGGCCGTAAGGGTGGCCTGCGCGGTGATATGGTGCAGGCCCTGGCCGACCTGAAACCCGGCTTTATCCGCTTCCCCGGTGGTTGCATCGTGGAAGGCCATGAGCTGGCCACGCGTTACCAGTGGAAAAATACAGTTGGTCCCGTTGCCGACCGGCCGCTGATCATCAACCGCTGGAACAACGAATTCGACCATCGCCCCGCGCCCGACTATTACCAGACCTTCGGGCTCGGCTTTTTTGAATATTTCCAGATGGCCGAAGACATCGGTGCCGAGCCCCTGCCCATATTGAGCTGCGGCATGGCCTGCCAGTTCAACACCTCCGAGCTGGTGCCGATGGAAGAGCTCGATCCCTATATACAGGATGCGCTGGACCTGGTAGAGTTCGCTAACGGCGACGTCACCACGAAATGGGGCGCTTTGCGGGCCAGTATGGGTCACCCTGCGCCTTTCGGGTTGAAGATGATGGGCGTTGGCAACGAAAACTGGGGGCCGCAATACCTGGAAAGGGCCCTGGCCTTTCAGAAAGTGCTGAAAGCAAAACACCCGGAGATCAAACTGGTCAACAGCGTGGGGCCCTATTCAGGCGGCGACTGGTTCAAATTCCTCGACAGCAGCCTGAGGGCCATGCCGGCCGACCTGCTCGATGAACACTATTATGCCCGTCCCGAATGGTTTCTGAAAAATGCCGGCCGCTACGACAACTACGACCGCCAGGGCAGTAAGATTTTTGCCGGCGAATATGCAGCGCATGTGGATGGGCTGGAAGGCGCAGTGCGCAATAACTGGCGCAGCGCGCTGGCCGAAGCCGCTTTCATGACCGGCCTGGAACGCAATGCCGACGTGGTGCAGATGGCTTCCTATGCGCCGCTTTTTGCCCACGTGGACGGCTGGCAATGGGCGCCCGACCTGATTTGGGTGGACAACCTGCAAACCTATTACACGCCCAACTATTATGTGCAACAGCTCTACAGTCTTAACAAGGGAAGCGCCGTAGTGCCGCTGCTGGAAGCGGGTAAGGCCATTTCGGGGAAAGACAGTCTCTATGCATCCGCGGTGCTGGATGAAAAAGCAGGCCTGCTCATCGTCAAAATGGTGAATGCATCGGCACAGTCCGTACAAAAACGCATCGATATAAAGGGATTGAAGAAAATGGGTGGCAGCGCGGAAAAGATCCTGCTGCAGGGCGCCAGCCTGGATGCCCGCAACCCGCCCGGCGAACAGCCGCAGGTGAAGCCGGTCAGCAGTAAAATGACCATCGGCAAAAAGCAGTTGGACCTGCAACTGGCCCCTTATTCTTTTACCCTTTTGAAAATCCCCTATTCCAAATAACTTTACCAGCCCGCCCGAAACAAGAAACAGAATCACTTTAAATAAATTATAATGATCAAAAACGCCTGTTTAAGCGCCCTTACGATTGCCCTGCTGGCCACGGCCTGCCAATCGCCTACTACCTCCACCGAAAAAACGGAAACGGTAAAATCCACTGCCGGTACCCGCCAGTCTCCTTTCGGAACCGTTGAGGGGCAACCCGTCAGTTTGTACACCCTGGAGAACCACAAGGGCACCATTGTTACCATCACCAATTATGGCGGCATTGTGACCTCTTTTGTTACGAAAGACCGGAATGGCCAGGCTTCGAGCATCGTGGTGGGCTTCGACAGTATTGGGCCCTACCTGAATAAGCCACCCTATTTCGGGGCACTTATCGGGCGGTATGGCAACCGCATTGGCGGCGCCAGCTTTTCCATTGGCAAGGAGCAATACCGCCTGGCTGCCAACGATGGCAAGAACCACCTGCACGGCGGGTTGAAAGGATTTGATAAAGTGATCTGGACGGCAGCTACCACCAATGATACGGTGCCTTCGCTCACCCTGCAATACACCAGCAAAGACGGCGAAGAAGGTTACCCGGGCAACCTGCAGGTAACGGTGAAGTATACCCTGGGAGAAGACGATGACCTCTCGATCGTGTACGACGCCACCACCGACAAACCCACGCCGGTAAACCTCACCAACCACAGTTATTTCAACCTCAGCGGCGATACAAAAACCACCATCCTGGGACACAAGCTTTCCATTAACGCCGATGCCTATACGCCAGTGGACAAGGGCCTGATCCCTACCGGTGAACGCCGTCCCGTAGCAGGCACGCCCTTCGATTTCCGCCAGTCACGCTTCATCGGCAGCGGCATCGACTCCGTACCTGGTGGTTACGACCACAACTGGGTGCTGAATCGCAGCGGCAATGGCCTGGAGCGCGTGGCTGTATTGAGCGACAGCGCCAGCGGCCGCCAACTGGAAGTGCTGACCACCGAGCCCGGTCTGCAATTCTATACCGGCAATTTTCTCAACGGAAGTTTTGTGAACCATACCGGCACGCCGGTGGCACTGCGCACAGCACTCTGCCTGGAAACACAGCATTTCCCCGATTCTCCCAACAAGAAAGATTTTCCCTCCACCATTTTGCAGCCCGGGGAAAAATACCATACTGAAACCGTGTACCGTGTTGGTACGCTCCAATAAGCAGGAAGGATGAATGCACAATTGAGCGCGTTTAGAGGATTTATTTTCGACCTCAACGGGACCATGATCGATGATATGGCTTACCACGTGAAGGCCTGGTCCAATATCCTGAACAACGACCTGAACGCGGGACTGGATTACGAAGGCGTGAAGAAGGAGATGTATGGGAAAAACAGCGAAGTGCTGGAGCGCATCTTCGGGAAGGGAAAATTCACCGGGGAAGAAATGGATCGTCTTTCCATGGAAAAAGAAAGACGTTACCAGGCGGCTTACCTGCCCGAGCTAAGGCTGATCCGCGGCCTGCAACAGTTGCTCGACGAAGCAAAGGCGCAGGGCGTTGGCATGGCCATTGGGTCGGCAGCCATTCCTTTCAACATCGATTTTGTGCTGGACAACCTGCAGATCCGTTCTTATTTCGATACCATTGTGAGTGCCGACGATGTGCGCATCAGCAAGCCGCACCCGGAGACCTATCTGAAATGTGCGGATAACCTGGGGCTGGCGCCGGAAGATTGCCTGGTGTTTGAAGATGCGCCCAAAGGCGTGGAGGCGGCGGAAAATGCCGGCATGAAAGCCATTGTGCTGACCACCCTGCACGGACCGGAAGATTTTGGTCAATATGGAAATGTGCTGGAGTTTGTGAGTGACTATACGAAGCTGGTGTAAAGGCGCAGGGCTGACCGTTCAATAATAAATGTAATTCGTACACTTAAACAAATTTATTTGTACTTTCGGCAAAATTGTTTGCCATAATAAAGCCTATGTCCCAGTCATTTGTGATCGGAGTGGATTATGGAACAGACTCCGTTCGTTCTGTTTTGATCGATGCCGCGGATGGCCGCGAGATCGCCGCTTCGGTTTTTGCCTATCCCCGCTGGCGGGATGGGTTGTTCTGCGATGCGGCTTCCAGCCGTTTCCGCCAGCACCCCCTGGATTATGTGGAAGGATTGGAAAGTTCAGTTAGGGCCGTGCTGCGCGAAGCTGGTCCGGCTGCGGCTGCGGCGGTGAAAGCCATCTCCGTCGACACTACCGGTTCCACTCCGGTGGCTGTAAACGAGCAGGGCACGCCCCTGGCGCTGCTGCCGGCCTTTGAGGAAAATCCCAATGCCATGTTCGTGTTGTGGAAGGATCATACTTCCGTGAAGGAAGCGGCGCAGATCAACGCACACGCCACCCGCTTTGATGTGAACTATCTCCAATACGTGGGCGGCATTTATTCTTCGGAATGGTTCTGGGCCAAGGCGCTGCACGTATTGCGCGAAGATGAGGCGGTACGCAAAGCCTGCTATACCTGGGTAGAGCACTGCGACTGGATCCCCTTTCTTTTGACCGGCGGCAAAAATTGCAGCGAGCTGAAGCGCGGCATCTGTTCCGCAGGCCACAAAGCCCTCTGGGCCGACGCTTTCGGCGGACTCCCGCCCAATGAATTTTTCAGCTCCCTCGATCCGCTGCTCGACGGATTCCGCGACCGCCAGTTTACGGCAACCTATACCGCCGATAAAGCCGCCGGCCAGTTGAGCCGGGAATGGGCCGAAAGGCTGGGCCTGTCTGCCGATGTGGTGGTGGGCGTGGGCGCTTTCGATGCACACATGGGCGCCGTGGGTGGCCAGATAGAACCCTACCACCTCAGCAAAGTGATGGGCACTTCAACCTGCGACATGCTGGTGGCGCCGCTCGAAGAAACAGAACATATACTGGTGAAAGGCATTTGCGGACAGGTACCGGGTTCGGTGATCCCGGGCATGATGGGCATGGAAGCCGGGCAGTCGGCTTTCGGTGATACCTATGCGTGGTTTCGCAAAATGGTGACCGAAACAACCGGCAAATTCCTGTTGCAGTCGAGCCTCATCGATCCTGTTCTGGCCCGCCGCCTCGAAGCGGAGATCAACGACAAATTTATCCCCGAATTAAGCGCGCAGGCCGCTGCCCTTCCCTTGTCGGACAAAGACGAGCTGGCGGTGGACTGGCTCAACGGTCGCCGCACCCCCGATGCCAACCAGGAATTGAAGGCCACCATCACAGGCCTGCACCTGGGCACTGATGCAGCGCGCATATTGAAGGCATTGATAGAAGCGACCTGTTTCGGCGCCAAAGCCATCGTGGACCGCTTCCGCGAAGAGGGGGTGCCGGTGAAAGGATTGATCGGGCTGGGCGGTGTGGCGAAAAAATCGCCCTATATCATGCAGATGATGGCCGACGTCATGCAGATGCCCATCCGCATTCACCGTTCTGAACAAACCTGTGCGGCGGGAGCCGCCATGTTCGCCGCTACGGTAGCCGGCATCTATCCCGATGTGCAGAAAGCCATGGAACAAATGGGCCAGGGCTTCGATGCAGAGTACAAACCCGCAGCCGCTAACGCAGACTATTATGCGAAAAGATACCAGCGCTACCGCGAGTTGGGTAATTATATAAGTGAACACCAAACCATTTCAGCCTGATATGACTTATCGCGATATCCGGGAGCAGGCTTATGAAGCCAATATGCAATTGCCGAAGCTCGGCCTGGTGCTCTTCACCTTTGGGAATGTGAGTGCGGCCGACCGCAGCAGGGGCGTATTTGCGATAAAGCCCAGCGGCGTGCCGTATGAAAGTTTGAAAGTGGAAGACATGGTGGTGGTGGATTTTGAAGGCGTAACCGTGGAAGGGAAGCTTCGTCCTTCTTCCGACACCCGCACCCACGCTGTATTGTACAAACACTGGGAAGAGATCGGTGGCATTGTGCATACGCACAGTGAATACGCTACGGCCTGGGCACAGTCGCTTCGCGATATTCCCATTTTCGGCACCACGCATGCCGATCACAATACGGTGGACATTCCCTGTGCGCCGCCGATGGACGATGCCATGATCCGGGGCAACTATGAATATGAAACCGGCTTCCAGATCATGAACTGTTTCCGCGACCGCGGCCTCGATTACCGGGAACTGGAAATGGTGCTGGTGGGAAGCCATGCGCCCTTCACCTGGGCGAAAACCGCTGCCAAAGCGGTGTACAACAGCGCGGTGCTGGAATCGGTGGCCAGGATGGCCCTGTTCACCGAGCAGATCAACCCGCAGGCCGCGCGGCTGAAAGCGGCTCTTATTAAAAAACACTACGAAAGAAAACACGGCCCTGATTCTTATTACGGGCAATCTTAAAATATACCAACAACCAACAAACCATGACAGATCTGAAGCAATGGGAGATCTGGTTCGTAACCGGGAGCCAGCATTTATATGGAGAAGAAACCCTGAAACAGGTTGCTGCTCACTCACAAACCATTGCGGCTGCACTCAATGCGAGCAGCCGCATTTCCGTTAGCATCGTATTCAAGCCCGTAGTAAAAACGCCGGAGGAAATTTATGGCCTCTGCCAGGAAGCCAACCGCGCGGAAAAATGCATTGGCATCATCACCTGGATGCATACTTTTTCTCCTGCAAAAATGTGGATCGGCGGACTGAAGATCCTGCAGAAGCCGCTGCTGCACCTGCACACGCAATTCAACCGGGAAATTCCCTGGGCCGATATCGATATGGACTTCATGAACCTGAACCAGAGTGCGCACGGCGACCGTGAATTTGGTTTTATCATGAGCCGCATGCGCCTGCGCCGCAAAGTGGTGGTGGGGTATTGGGAAGAACCGGCCGTGCAGGAACGCATCGATATTTGGGCAAGGGCCGCCGCTGCTTACCACGACTGGAAGGGCGCCCGCTTTGTGCGTTTCGGCGACAACATGCGCCAGGTGGCCGTTACGGAAGGTGATAAGGTGGAGGCCGAGATCAAATTCGGTTATAGTGTGAATACCTATGGCGTAGGCGACCTCGTGAAAAAAATAAACGAAGTGTCCGACGCCGACCTCAACAAATTGCTGGCGGTCTACGAAGACCAGTACAAGCTCAGCGGCGTTCTCGCCAAAGGCGGGGCGCAACGCAGCTCCTTGGTGGAAGCAGCACGAATTGAACTGGGCCTGCGGGCCTTTATGGAGGAAGGCAATTTTAAAGGTTTTACCGACACTTTTGAGGACCTGCACGGCATGGTGCAGTTGCCCGGCATTGCTTCACAGCGCCTGATGGCCGACGGCTATGGCTTTGGCGGCGAGGGCGACTGGAAAACTTCGGCCCTGGTGCGGGCCATGAAAGTAATGGCTTCCGGCCTCCCGGGCGGCAACTCTTTCATGGAAGATTATACCTATCATTTTGATCCCTATCGCCCGCTGGTGCTGGGCGCGCACATGCTGGAGATCTGTCCCTCTATTGCCAGCGGCCAGCCCCAGTGCGCGGTGCACCCGCTGGGCATCGGCGGCAAGGCCGATCCCGTACGCCTCATCTTCAATGTGGCCGGCGGCCCTGCCCTGAACGCTTCGGTGATCGATATGGGCAACCGTTTCCGCCTCCTCGTCAATGAAGTGGAAGCCGTGGCGCCCGAACACGAATTGCCGAAACTGCCCGTTGCCCGGGTATTGTGGCAGCCCTACCCGGATATGCAAACCGGTTGCGCGGCCTGGATCCTGGCCGGTGGCGCCCACCATACCTGCTACAGCCAGAACCTAACGGCCGAGCACCTGGAGGATTTCGCCGACATGCTACAAATTGAATACGTTTTGATAGGAAAACAGACAAATCTGTACCAATTCAAGAACGAATTGCGGTGGAGTGACGTATATTACCAAATTAATTCTTAAGCTTTAACTCTTTACAGGCAAACATGAACAAGTATCTTTCGATTGCAGACATTGTCGTATTTCTTATTTATCTGGTAATAGTAGGAGCATACGGATACTGGATTTATTCCCGCAAGAAAAAAGCAGTGACCGATACCAAGGATTTCTTTCTTGCTGAAGGATCTCTTACCTGGTGGGCCATTGGCGCCTCCCTCATCGCCTCCAATATTTCCGCCGAACAGTTCATCGGCATGAGCGGCAACGGTTTTTTTGTAGGCATTGCCGTTGCAGCGTATGAATGGCTCGCGGCCGTGGCATTGATCATTATCGCCGTTTGGTTCATTCCCATTTATCTTAAGAACAAGATCTATACCATGCCGCAGTTCCTGAAAATGCGGTACAATGAAACGGTAGCGCTGATCATGGCGGTGTTCTGGCTTTTCCTCTATGTGTTTGTGAACCTTACTTCCATTCTCTACCTGGGCGCCATTGCCATCAACGGCCTGCTGGGTGGAGAATACCTGCATGTGGTCATGATTGCACTGGCTATTGCCGCGGTGCTGATCACACTGGGTGGTATGAAGGTGATCGGTTATACGGATGTGATCCAGGTAGCGGTGCTGATCATCGGTGGTCTGGCCACCACGTATATGGCGCTTACCATTGTGGGAGAAAAATTTGGCGTAGGATCCGATGCCATTGCCGGTTTCAAGGTATTGTTGAAAGATGCGCCCGAGCATTTTCACATGATCCTTCCCAAACCAACCGAGGCTACCTCGCAGGAAGATGTCAATAAATATTTGATCCTGCCGGGCATATTGATGTACATCGCCGGCCAGTGGATTGTGAACCTGAACTACTGGGGATGTAACCAGTACATTACGCAACGCGCGCTGGGCGCCGATCTGCAGACGGCCCGTACCGGTATCCTTTTTGCCGGCATGCTGAAACTGATGATGCCGGTGATCGTGATGCTTCCGGGTATTGCTGCCTATGTGCTGTACAAGAATGGTCACCTGCCGCAACTGGTAGGTGGTATGGACGGCGCTTATTCTGCGGTGCTCGGCTTTTTGCCCTCCGGCCTGAAAGGCTTGTCCGTAGCGGCTTTGACCGCTGCCATCGTAGCTTCGCTCGCGGGTAAGGCAAACAGTATCTCTACCATTTTCACGCTCGACATTTACAAGAAATACATGAACAAGGGCGCCGACGAAGGCAAGATGGTTTGGACGGGTCGCCTGGTGGTATTGTTCTCCATGATCATTGCCATCCTCTTTACCTGGAACGACCTGCTGGGTATCGGCAGCGCCGGCGGCTTCACCTTTATCCAGAAATATACCGGTTATATCAGTCCGGGTGTATTTGCCGTATTCCTGCTGGGTATGTTCTGGAAGCGCACTACGGGGTCTGCCGCCATTGTAGGCATCCTGCTTGGATTTGTGCTCTCGGTGTTCTTCAACGAATTTGCACCTGCAGTTTTTGGAAACGAAACCTGGTTGTACACCGCTTATTATAACAGCGATGCGAAAGTGTACCAGATCCCCTTCCTGATCTGTATGGGCTTTGCCTTCTTCTTTACCGTACCCGTGATGGTTGCGATGAGCCTGGCCGGACCGAAGATCAACCCGAAATCGTTTGTGCACGACCCGGGTATGTTCAAGGTGAAACCCGCCACCATGGTGCAGATTGTTGTCACCGTCCTGATCCTTATGGCACTTTATATCAAATTCTGGTAAAACGGTTCATAAGAAGAATAGCTTATCCATGGGCAGAATTGAATACAAGCAATACCATCGGTTTTTACTGGCTGTAGACTGCATCATTTTCGGTTTCGATGGAAGCGGTTTGAAGGCCCTCCTGATCAAGCGCGGCTTTGAACCTGAACTGGGAAAATGGTCGCTCATGGGTGGTTTTGCCGATGCTGATGAAAGCATCGACCAGGCGGCGCAGCGCATCCTGCTGAACCTTACCGGGCTCGACCAGATCTATATGGAACAACTGAGCTGTTTTGGTGAAGTGGACCGCGACCCGGGTGGCAGGGTGGTATCCATTGCCTATTTTGCACTGATCAAGATCGACGAGTCGAACCAGGAAAAACTCGATCAGCACCAGGCCAAATGGGTGGACCTGAAAAAACTGCCCAGCCTCATTTTTGACCACCGGCAAATGATCCGGCTGGCCAAGGAACGCCTGCGGCAGAAAGTGGCCAATCATCCCATCGGCTTTGAACTGTTGCCGCATAAATTCACGCTCCAGCAATTGCAGGCGCTGTACGAAGCCATTTATGAAACCACGTTCGACAAAAGGAATTTCACGCGAAAGATCCTTTCCCTGGGCGTATTGCAGCGGCTCGACGAAAAAGAAAAAACCAGCTCCAAAAAAGGCGCTTTTTATTACGTGTTTGATAAAAAGAAATACAAAAGACTGGAAAGCGAAGGCATCAAATTCATTTAAAAAAATCCCGGCGCTCGCCGGGATTTTTATTTCCTGTACACGGAGATAAAAGGAATCGGCGGATCGAGGTATTGATCTGTTTCCGGCTTGTTGTAGATGCGGTACACAATGTCCATTCCCTCTTTCACTTTTCCGAAGGCGGCATAGCCCTGCCCGTCTTCGTTGTTTTCGCCGCCGAAGTCAAGTCCGGGTTGGTCAGCCATGCAGATAAAAAACTCCGAGCTGCCTGTTCCCGGTTCATTGCGCGCCAGCGATACCACGCCGGTAAGGTGTTTGATGCCGGTTTGCCGGGTGCTTTCGTGCGGCACCAGTGGAAGCTCGGGCCGCTTGCGGCGGCGGTTCCAAAGCCCGCCCTGCAGGAGTTCGGCCTTGAACGCATTGGAAGGTTGGTTGGTGGTGCGAAGCACGCGGTAAAAAGAACCGTTGTCGTATATGTCTTTGTCAACGATGGCCAGGAAGGCGGCGGTGGTTTTGGGCGCCTGCCGGGCATAGAGCTCAATAACGATATTGCCTTCCGGGGTCCGGATAACCACCAGCGGATTGCCGGAATTGTTTTTCTGCCCGCAGGCATGCAGCAGCATGCCTATTGCCAATAGGCTTATCCACCTGATCTGTTTCATATCTAAAAGATGCAGGGCTAAATTAACCCTTCCCTACGGATTTACATTTTGTTAAAACGGCCGTAACCTTCGCTTCATGTGAGCCAGGTAGTTTTGCCGAACAATCACATCAAAGTTTACTTCTTATGAGACAGCGTTCTGGCGGGCATTCCATATGCCTGTGGTTCCTCCTATTGCTGGGCTTTCCCCTGCTGGCCCAGTCGCAGCAAGCCCTTCACGGCACTGTTATTTCACAGAAAGACTCCTCCGCAGTACCTGGCGTTTCCATTGTGGTGAAAGGTGCTAAAAAAGGCACTGCTACTGCAAATGACGGCAGCTTTTCTATTACTGCACAACCGGGCGATGTACTGGTTGTTTCGGGTGTGGGCATTTCACCCCGCGAGTACAACGTGGGAACCGAACAGCGGTTGGTTATATCCGTTAGTCAGCTCAGCAATTCGCTGAATGAAGTGGTGGTTACTGCGCTGGGCGTAAAAAAAGACAAAAAGAAACTGGGCTATGCCGTACAGGAAGTGAAGGGCGAAGACCTGGTGAAAGCGCGCGAACCCAATGCCATCAATGGTTTGGTGGGAAAGGTATCGGGCCTCACCGTAGGTGCTTCTCCCGAACTGCTGGGTAATCCCAATGTGCTGCTGCGCGGCAGCGGCATCAGCCTCTACGTGGTAGACGGCGTTCCCATCAACAGCGATACCTGGAACATCAGCCCGGATGATATTGAATCCTATACCGTGCTTAAGGGCGCCACTGCTTCTGCCCTCTATGGCTACCGTGGACAAAACGGCGCCATCATGATCACCACCAAACGTGGCACCCGCGACAAACGCGGTTTCTCCATCGAATTCAACAGCAGCACCCTGTTTGAAAAAGGCTTCAATGCCATTCCCAAAACGCAGGACGAATACGGTCCCGGTGACCACGGAAAATATGCCTTCGTTGACGGCAAGGGCGGCGGCACCAACGACGCCGACTACGATGTATGGGGCCCAAAGTTCGAGGGACAGCCTATTCCGCAGTACGATTCTCCCATCGATCCTGCTACCGGCGAAAGAATTCCCACACCCTGGGTAGCCCGCGGCACGGACAACCTCAAGCGCTTTCTGCAAACGGGAATGCTCTCTACCAACAGCATTGCCATTGCTACGAAAAACGAAAAGGCCGACCTGCGTTTTGGCGTTTCGCACAGCTACCAGAAAGGCATTGTGCCCAATACCCAGCTCAACATCACCAACTTCAATGTTTCGGCAGGGTATAATTTCAATGAGAAGCTGCGGCTGGAATCCTATATCAACTACAACCGCCAGTACACACCCAATATTCCTGATATCACCTACGGACCCAACAGCATCGTCTATAATATCACGCTATGGGCCGGCGCCGACTGGAACGTAGACGACATGCGTAATTACTGGCAGCCGGGGAAAGAAGGCATACAGTCGATCTATGCAGAATACCAGCGTTACCACAATCCTTATTTCATGAGCTATGAATGGCTGCGCGGGCACTATAAAAACGATGTGAACGGCAATGTGAAGCTCAGCTACAAGCTCAACAATAATATCGACTTCCTGCTGCGCTCGCAGGTAACCACCTATGATCTGCTGCGTACCGAAAAAATGCCTTTCAGTGCACATCCTTATGGAAGGGAAGAAGCCAAGGGCGATTACCGCGAAGACAGGAGAGCCTTGTTTGAAAACAATACCGACTTTCTGGCCACCTATAACAAGAACAGGCTGGTGGGTGATATCAGCCTGCGGGCTTCGCTGGGCGGCAATATCCGCTCCTTCAAATACAGCAGCAGCTATGTGAGCACAGACTACCTCAACGTACCGGAGCTGTACACTTTTTCCAACAGCCGTAACCCCATCAAGGCCAGCAGCTTCCGTTCTGACATGGTGGTGCTCAGCGGATATGGGTATATGGACCTCGGTCTCAGCAAATACGCCAACCTTTCGCTCACCGGCCGGGTAGACAAACTGTCGACGCTGCCCCAGGGAAACAATACCTATTTCTATCCTTCTGTTTCATTGAGCACTGTAGTAAGCGACTACCTGGAAATGCCCAATGCCATTTCCTTCCTGAAGTTCAGGGGCTCCTATGCGAATGTGAAAGGCGGCCTTACCAGTGCCACGATTGGCGCCACACCCGGAGCCAGTTATCCCCTGGGTTATGGCATGGAGTACTATTCTTCTTATGAGGGTCCTACTTACCAGAACTCAGCCGCCTACACCACACCGCTGGTATACGATAACAAAGCGGGCGCCTATTATACCGGTACCCTGAACAACCCCGACATCAAACCCTTTACCAGCAAAGTGCTGGAAGCCGGTATGGAAATGCGTTTCCTCAACAACCGCCTGGGTTTTGACCTCACTTATTTCGACAACAAGAACGGCCCGCGCATCTTCAACCTGCCTATTTCCACGGCAACCGGTTTCTCCTATGCGCTGGTAAACGGCATCACCACCCGCAAAACCGGCTGGGAGCTGACCCTGAATGCAAATCCTTTGCGCAAGGCTCATGGCCTCAACTGGAATGTGATGCTGAACTGGTCGACCTTCAAAGAAACCTTCACCAATTTTTATCCAGGTGTAGAAACCTATAACACCTATTTCAAGGTGGGCGACCGTGTGGACAAACTGTACGGCACCGCTTTCGTTAAAACACCCGATGGCCAGATGATCAACGATGCCGGTGGCCGCCCGCTGCGTTCTCCCGTTCCGCAATACCTCGGCAATTCCAACCCCGACTGGGTTTGGTCTGTCATCAATAATTTTTCCTTCAAAGGATTTACGCTGGGCTTCCAGTTCGATGGCCGCGTAGGCGGACAAATGATCAACTATATCCAGCAGCAGACCTTCCGTGGTGGCCGTCACATCAATACCGTATTGGGTAAAATGGGCGAAGCGCGCTACCAGGACTACCTCGGTGTGAAATCCTGGGTAGGCGACGGCGTGGTGGTGAGCAATGGCGCTGCGATCGTGTACGATGTGGATGGAAAAGTAACCAATTACAAGGAGCTGCAGTATGCACCCAATACCACCCAAACCTTCCTGCAGGATTATATCAGCTTCTTTTACAATACCAACGAAGCCAACATCATTGAAAAAACCTTCGGCAAACTGCGGGAGATCACACTGGGATACAATCTTCCAACGCAGTTGCTGGGCAATGGATTTTTCAAACAGGCTTCGATCACCCTGGTGGGCCGCAATCTCCTGTATTTTTCCAAATACAAGGATGTTGACATCGATCAGTATGCGGGATCAGAAACTTCTTCTTCCCTGCAAACGCCCACCACTAAACGCTATGGTGTAAACCTCAATTTCACTTTCTAATTTTTCAATGTTCATCATATGAAACCTGCATATATAGTACTTCCGGTAGCCGTTGCCCTGGTGGCTTCGCTGAGCGGCTGTTCCAAAAAGTTTGAAGAATACGAAAAAAACCCCAACCAGGCCGAGAGCGTGAGCGCCGACCTGGTATTCCGCGGCATCGCCAGTGACATGAGCGGCGACGGACCCTGGAGCAGCATCAGCCGCTGGAACCAGTTCGATTGCTGCAATTACAATTACTACGGCGACCAGCGATACGACTGGACCGGCGCCTCTCTCAATTACAGCAGCCTGGAGAATATCCAGAAAATGGAAGAAGAGGCATTGAAAAGAGGCGCGGCTGAACTCAACCCCTATACCGCCATCGGCAAGTTCCAGCGCGCTTTCTTTTTCTATCGCATGACCAGCCTGGTGGGCGACCTGCCCATGAACGAAGCCCTGAAGGGACTGGAAAACGTGCATCCTTCCTACGATGCGCAAAAATCCATTTTCCTGCAGGTACTGAACTGGCTGGATGCCGCCAACAACGACCTGTCGCAGTTGATCGCCAACGGCGATAAAAGTCTCGATGGTGATATCTATTATGCAAACGACCTGCGCAAATGGCAGCGTGCCGTAAATGCTTTTCAACTGCGGGTGATCATTGCCCTCAGCAAAAAAGCCGATGATCCCGAGCTGGCCATCAAAACAAGGCTGGCGAAAATTACGGGCGATAAGTCGACCTACCCGCTGATGGAAAGCAACGAGGATAACCTGGCCTATGTATACAATGTGTACAACAAATATCCGTCGAACCCCGACAACCTGGGTTTCGACGCCACCCGCTACAATATGTCGGCCACTTATCTCAACAACCTGGTGGATCTGAAAGACCCACGGGCATATATAACCGCAGAGCCCGCCACCTACCAGCTTAAGACCAATCACAAAACGCCGGCCGACATCACCGCCTACTTGGGCGCTCCCAGTGGCGAGGACCTCACCAATATGTCGAGCAAAATGTCGGATGTGGAAAATGCCGCCTATTCCGTGCGCAGCCGTGGCCGTTACTACAGCTCCTATTCTGCCGAGCCCGGCATCCTGATCGGGTATGCAGAACAGTGCTTCAATATCGCTGAAGCCATCAACCGCGGCTGGATAAATGGTGATGCAGAAGATCTTTACCAGAAAGGCATCAAGGCATCCCTGCGTTTTTATGGCATTCCCGTGGACGCGCCCGGAACGGTTTCCAAGAACTACGACAATGTGAACTATACCATTCTTTTTGATTTTTCCGGAAGCTATTACATGCAGTCCACGGTCAAATACAAGGGAAACAATAGCGATGGCCTGCGCCAGATCCTGTTGCAAAAATACCTGTCCTTTTTCCAGAACTCGGGCTGGGAAGCGTATTTCAACTGGCGTCGCACGGGGATTCCGGAATTCTCCACCGGTGTGGGAACCGGCAACAGCGGAGCTATTCCCAAACGTTTCCAGTATCCTTCCAGTGAACGTACTACCAATACCGATAACTATGAAACGGCGGTGAGCAGCCAGTTTGGCGGAAACGACGACATCAATGCCAGCATGTGGCTGATCAAATAAAACCGATGCATACAGCAGCAAGCGTTACCAGGGAGATCCTTGACCTGTTTGAAGAACAAGGCGCAAAAGAATACGCCGGCGAACCCGTTTCGCAACTGGAGCACATGTATCAATCGGCCAGGCTGGCCATGCAGGAAGGCTGTGAGGACGAAATTGTCCTCGCAGCCTTCCTGCATGATATTGGTCACCTTCTTCCCCTACACGAGACCGTTATGACCGGCACCGATGGCCTGTTTTATGGTGTTACGGACCACGAAGCCGTGGGCGCCGACTGGCTTCGCGCGCGCGGCGCCGGCGACCGGCTTTGCCGGTTGATTGCTTCGCACGTAGCCGCCAAGCGATACCTCACGTTTGCCATCCCGGGATACTACGACCAGTTGTCGGAGGCCAGCAAACAAACCCTGGCCTTGCAGGGTGGCAGGATGACAGCCGATGAAGCGGCGCTGTTTGAAGCGGACCCGCTTTTTCCCTGGTACATACGAATGCGCCGCTGGGACGAAGCGGCAAAAGAAAAGGACCAACCTTTCCTTCACCTTGAATTGTTGAAAGAGAAACTGGCCCTTTACTGGGAAAAAATGATCTGACCCTTAAGCGGGCAGCAGGCTGCGTTCCAGGAATTTCCTGCATTCGGCCAGTGAACCGAAAGACAGATCGGGGGAGAAAGCTGTGAGTTGTGATGCGCTGTGTGTGCCATTGGTTACGCAGCAGGACAACAGCACACCGGCTTTTTTGCCCGACTGAATATCTGAAGGCGTATCGCCTATATTGATCACTTTTTTGCGATCTGTCACGCGCAGCTTTTCCATGGCGGCGAAGATCATATCCGGTTCCGGCCGGCCCTTCGCCACTTCATCGCTGGCGATGGAGCAATCGATGAGGCCCTGTTCCACCCAGCCCAGTTTTCCGAGTATAATATCCACCACTTTACGGTAGAAGCCCGTAGTGAGGGCAATGGCCACGCCGTGGTGGCGCAGGAAATCAAAAAATTCCAGGCAGCCTTCTGTAGGTGTAATGGGTTGGGTAAGGTAATGCGTTTCCAGGATGTCGCGGAACAGCGCATAGGAGCTTTCCACTTTTGTGGTCCATTGCTGGTTTCGTTCGCCCACCTGGCGCTCCCAGAAAGTTTCAAACACCTGTCTTTTCCCCCAGCCCTGTACGGCAAGGATCTCTTCGTCGGACATTTCCAGCCCGCTTTGGCGGGCGCTCTGTGCAAAACAAAATTCCACCTCGTGTTTGTCGGTAACGGTGGTGCCTGCCATGTCGCAGACCATAAGTTTCAGTTCCTGTATGGGTTTCATCAGTCGAAAATTGTATGAATATTGGCTTCGGCAAGTCCCGCGCTTCCTGTCATTCCTTTTCCGCCTATGGCGGTAACGATCCACACGCGCTCGTCGGCCTTTTCCATATAGAGATCGTGCTTTTTGCGCTGTGCATAGTAGCCGTTCCAGCAGCGGGTGATGTTCCAGTGGGGCAGCCGGAACATGCGTTGCGCTTCCTGCAGGATCAGGTCGTTGATGAGCGGGTTGTTGTGGTAACCCAGGTCGCCGGCCTGCCGTGCATCGGCGTATTCATGCGAGTCGCCGATGATGATGCTGCCGTCGGTGGCCTGTTTGAAAAGGATATGAATACCCCAGCGGCGGTATGCTTCATCTATTTCAGATGCATTGAGTTTTTTATACGACGGGCATTCGCGGAAACTTTCATACCGACGGATGCTCAGGCCGCTGAGAATGGAGCCGGGCAATTGTATCTCCGGCTGCGGGCTGGTGATCATCATCTGGAGCTTCGACACTTCGATGTCACTGTTGTAAAACTTCTCCGGGTATAGTGCGGCGAAATCGCGTCCATTGCAAACGATGACGGTTCCGGCCCTGAAGCTTTGCCCGAGATTTGTTTCCACTTCGCAGTGGTCGCCCTTTGACACAATGGAACGGGCAAGCGTTTGCGGGTGGTATTGCAGGTTCAGTTGTTCCTGCAGGAAACGGATCAACTGGTGGATCATTCGGTTAGGCTCCACCGTTATTTCGTCGGGAAAGAAGAGGCCGCCGATGCAATAAGAGGCGCGCAGCCCGGGATATTTTCCCAGGCAGGCTTCCTTGCTCATCCATTCGGAACGATAGTGTTGCCGCTGGTTGATGGCGGCAAGTTCTTCCAACAAGGTCAGCTCCGTGCTGTCGGATGCCAGGTAAACGGTTCCGTTGCGCCGAACGGAAATATCAAAGCGGGATTGTATGTCGCGGTATATTTCCAGGCTGCGGCGACCATAGTTCTGCCATTTTCCCCCGGGCATGCCGGAAGGCACCACCTGCCCGAAATTGCGGACGGTGGCTTCGGAGGGCCGTTCGTCTTTTTCCAGCAGGCGCACCGACAATCCTTTCCGGCAGGCATGGTAGGCGTGGAAGCTTCCCAGCGCGCCGGCGCCGATGATGAGCAGGCCAACCTGTTCAGAGGGCATGGTGTACATTTTTTTGTGAAAAAAACCGCCAGCTTCCGAGAACGGCCAGCAAGCCGGCGATGCCAAAGGCCAGGCTTATTCCTGTAAAATAAGGAAGCCAGTTGGTTTGTGAGCGGAACAGCTCTTTGTGCAGGATCAGGAAACAGCTTCCCAAATAACCGATGGAATCCATGAGGTAAAAAAAGAAGCCGATATTACCCCGCACTTTATAGGCGGCGATGAATCTTTCCAGGAAGAGGCATTGGATACAGTTGTAGCTGGTGTAGAGTCCAATGGTATAGGTAACCAGCAGAGCAATGGGATCGCCCGTGCGGCGGTCGAGAAAAAACGCGCAGAGAAAAAGGGTAAGGAAGCCCAGGGCGATCACCAGGTGCTGGCGCTGCAGGCTGCGGAAATGACTGCGGATGCCCGACAGGGTCAGCAAGGCTGCGAAAACGGCCAGCGCCGCCAGGGTTTCCATGCGGGTAAAGAGCAGGGGAGAAGCGTTGGGCTGCACCTGCCGGATGATTTCCACGGCGTAGTTGTCTTTGATGTCGCGCAATACGGTCAGCAGCAGGTTCATGAAAATAACGGCGGAAAGCCCCGGAAGGAAGGCCTGCAGCAGCGCCTTTCTTTCTTTCCCGTTCAATGCGGGCCGCTCGCCGCGCTGGTCTTTTTCTGCCTGCGAAGGCGGCGGAATTTTTTGCAGCAGGAACACCGACAGGAAGAGCAGGGGCAGGAAAAAACAGCCGGTCACAAAGGGCATATAGATCTCCGGAACGCCCAGGTACTGCATGGTGGCCAGTCCAATGGATTTGACCACGCCGGAGCTGAATATAAAATTGATGCTGAGGATCAGGGCGATGAGGTCGGTGTACCGCCGGCCTTCGATGAAGCTGAATACCAGTCCCCATATGAGCCCGAGGCAGAGCCCGTTCCCGAAAAGAAACAACACGTTCCAGGGAAGCGGCGCCAGGGCCAGGAAGAGCAGGCAGAGATGAGAAGCGCCGATGAGCAGCAGGATATATCTCGACCGGTTTAAAGGGTCCAGCCCGGAAATAATGCGGATGCCGATGAATTTCGACAACATATATCCCAGCACCTGGGCAATGACCAGGGCCGATTTGAAAGAGATCCCAAAGGCTTCCACCTGTTCAAAGGAGGCTGCGCTGATGGCTTTCCGGAAACCATACATGCAGAAATAGGTGCTGAAACAGGCAAAGGCTGCCAGCCAGAGGGCAGATTTGCCTGTTTTGTCGTTTTGCGAAGCCGAAGAAAATGCAGAAGCCATGCGGAAGACAAAACTGCGCATGGCATATAACCTCAATATGAAGGGAATATTATGGAATTGAGAAGCCAATAATTTTCCCGTTTTCGAAAACATAATTACCGAATTCGTAAATCCATCAGCGGGGGTTTGGATAAGTTTGCAAACTTATTTGGGCTCTATGATCAAATTGATTTTCAGTACTTTATTAATAGCGACGGTTACAAGCGGAGCCTATGCACAGGCGGTGGACTCTTCGCAGTCGAAAAATGCCCGTCTGATGGACCCGGTGGTGGTAACCGGCCAGTTCCAGCCCGAATCGATGCGCCGGTCGGTATATAAAGTACGCACGCTCGACCAGGCGCTGATCCAGGGCCGGGCTGCGACCGACCTTGGCAGCTTGCTCAACACGGAGCTGGGGTTCCGTTTCACCAACGATTTTACCCTGGGCGAATCGGATGTCAGCATCATGGGGATGAACGGGAATAATGTGAAGATCCTGCTGGATGGCGTTCCCCTGGTGGACCGCGGCAGCACCAAACAAAGCCTTAGCCAGATCGACATCAATACCATTGAGCGGGTGGAGATCGTGGAAGGTCCTTTGAGCGTGGTGTACGGCACCGACGCCCTCGCCGGCGTCATTAATATCATTACAAAAAAGGCAAAGCAGAGCGGCGGGCTGACCCTCACCGCACGGATACAGGAAGAGTCGGTGGGAAAAACCTATTCCTTTATGGATGGCGATGGCCTGCACCAGGAAAGCCTTTCTGCCGACTGGAGCAAATCGGCCTGGAAAGCGGGACTGCAATTTTCGCGCAACGATTTTGGCGGATGGAAGGGCAATGCCGAACTCCGCATGAAAGAAATGAAACCGAAGGAGCAGCTTTTTGGCGGCGCTTATGTCGGGTTCAGTAAAAAAGGCGTGAATGCGCTGTACCGCCTCGATTACCTCGATGAGGACATCTATGTACCGGGACGATATAACCAGAATAATACGGCTCTTGATGCGGATTACCTGACCAAAAGGCTCACGCACCAATTGCAGGTGGACTGGCAGGCGAGCAACAATTTCCAGTTGATGAACAGTTTTTCTTACCAGGATTACCAGCGCCAGACGGAAACCTACCTGCTGCATTTTCCTGGTGGCGAAAAAATGCCTTCCAATGCCCCGGGCGAATGGGACCTGTCTACTTTCAAAACCTTCTTTGGCCGCAGCATCGGGAACTGGAAAATCAGCGAGCAGTGGAGTTGGCAGCCGGGGATAGAGTTCCGGCGCGACCAGGCTTCGGGCGATCGCATTGAAGGCCGGCCCGTGATCACCGATATGGCTTTCTTCAATTCCCTGGAGTACAGGCCCATTGCGGCTCTGGCCATCCGGCCTGGCCTGCGGATCTCTCATAATTCCACCTATGAAGCACCGCCGTTGATTCCCTCTCTTAACGTGAAATATGCGCTCAACGGGCAAACCACGCTGCGGGCCTCTTACGCGCGCGGGTTCCGGGCGCCCACCCTGAGAGAGCTTTACTTTCTGTTTAAAGACGCCAACCACGATATTGTCGGCAACCCGAACCTGAAGGCCGAATACAGCAACAGTTTCAACGCATCTGCCCAGTGGATCGATAAAAAACAGGTGTTCAGTTCCACGCTTTCCGCTTTTTACAATGTGTTCAAGAACCGCATCGACCTGGCATTGGGCGAAGACAACGTCAACACTTATTTTAACATTGATGAATATCGGACCATTGGATTCAGTTCGGAAAACAGTTACCGGTTGAACCGGTTCAGCACCACGCTGGGCCTGCTGTATATAGCCCGTTACAACCAATACCAGGACGACCCCAACTATAAGGAGAGCACCGGGAAAAAATATGCCTGGTCTCCTGAGGTCAATGCCAATATCAGCTACCGCATCCCGGTTATCGAAACCGAGCTGGGCCTGTATTATAAATTCAACGGAAAGCTGCCCGCTTTCCTCCGTGGCCTGGATGCCAATAACCAACAAGTGGTTTACCTGGGCGAAATCGACGCCTACAACTGGGCAGACATTACGCTGAGCAAAACCTTCTTCAAATCCCTTACCCTGCAGGCGGGTGTAAAGAACCTGTTCAATGTCAGCAGGCTGCAAAGCACCGCCACCAGCAGCGGCTCGGCGCACAGCGATGCGGGCCCAAGGCTCATGGCCTATGGCCGTTCGGGATTTGTTGGCCTTCGTTATCAATTACACGTAAACAATAAAAACAAGTGATACAATGAGAGTAGTAAGCCTGTTGGCCATTGCAGGATGCATGGCCGTATTTACCGCCTGTAGCAATGATGATGATCCGATCCCGGTTATTCCGCCGTCGGAAGGCGATAGCTTTCAACTGAACGGTGGCGCTGGTGGTTCCGGCGCCGTGAACAGCGTGTATGTTGATTTCAGCGCTCCCAAGCAGGACTCTGCCAAAAGAGCCGGCTGGGACCTGGGCTTCGTTACCGGCAGTAATTTCCGCGTAATCATCAATAATACTACTGCTGCCCTGGCGCGTATGGTGGACAAGACCGACCTGAACGCCGTTACCGAGGCCGATACGGTGGGCATCGTGCTTACCCTCAACCAGGCAGAGCCCAGTCCCGCTGAATTTGAAATGCTCGACGATATCGGTGGTGATCTCACAAAAACTGTGATCGCTGAAGTATCTGCTACGGAGGCCAACAACAAAGTATATATTCTGAACCGCGGAACCGGCGGCTCTATCGCTGCGCGCGACTGGATGAAGATCCGCGTCCTGCGCAAAGGCGATGGTTACACCGTGCAGTACGCCCCTATAGCTGCCACCGATTTCCAGACGCTGGATGTGCCGAAGGACAGCAAATACCATTTCAGCTTTGCTTCCCTCGATGGTTCCCTGGTAAAGGCGGAGCCTGAAAAAACCAACTGGGACATCGTGTGGACCTATTCGATTTTCGAGACCAATTTTGGTGTGGACGTGCCCTATGGATTTTCCGATCTCGTAGGACTGAACTATCTCGCCGGCGTACAGGCTGCGGAAGTGCTCACTTCAGATGTGACCTATGAAAATTACACCGAGGCAAATATCGCTACCACCACTTTCAGTGCCGACCGTTGGGCCATCGGCAGCAAGTGGCGGGTTACCGGCGGACCTGGTGGTGGCGCCGCGGGCGTAAAGACCGACCGCTTCTATGTGGTCAAAGATGCCAATGGCAACTATTATAAACTCAAGTTCATCAGCTTTACTTCCACCGACGGCGGTACAAGGGGTAAGCCGGAGATTAGTTTTGAACTTGTAAAAGCTTCCTAAGATGATGCGGAAACTGATCGGACTATGGATCGTTTTTCTGGGCAGCCTTTTTGTGGCGCAGGCCGAAGAACGCATTGTTTCTTTGAATGGAACGCTGAGCGAAATGGCTTGTGCGCTGGGCTTTGAATCACAGATCGTAGGCGTGGATGTGACCAGCACCTATCCTGCGAGCCTGCAGTCAAAACCCAAAGTGGGACATAACCGCAATATCTCTGCAGAAAACGTTTTGTCACTTCGCCCCTCCGTGATCCTGGCCATTGGTTCAGAGTTGAACCCCCAGGTGCTGGAACAGTTCCGGGCTTCGGGTGTAAAAATGGTTTTGCTGCAGCAACAGAACAGCGTTGCGGGCGCCAGGGAATTGCTCAGCGGGCTGGCCAAGGCCCTGGGCGTTCCTGACCGTGCCACACCCCTGCTGAAAACCTTCGATCAGCAAATAGCTGCATTGTCCGTTACCGCCACGCAGAAAAAAGTCCTGTTTGTGTACGCCCGGGGAGCCGGCTCCCTGTCAGTAGGTGGCCAGGGTACCCCTTTCGACCAGATGATACAACTGGCGGGTGGAAAAAATGCGGTAGCTTTCCGTGATTTCAAGCCCCTGACTACGGAATCCCTGGTAGCAGCGAATCCCGATGTGATTGTGCTGTTCGACAGCGGCCTGAAATCGGTGGGCGGTGTGGATGGATTCCTGAAAGTTCCCGGCGTTGCATTGACCCATGCCGGAAAACAAAGAAAGATCGTTTCCATGGATGGGGAATTGCTTAGCGGTTTTGGCCTGCGACTGCCGGCCGCCATCCAGGAACTGCACCAAAAAATAAAGAGCTGATGCGCCAGCAATGGATTCGCATATCCCTGATTGTTTGCCTGCTGCTGACTTTCCTGTTTGCAGCAGGCATTGGCGCTATGAAAATACCAGTGAACGAGGTGCTTGGTATGTTGGGCCAGAAGCTGGGACTGCCGGTATCACAGGTGGCGGATGAAGCGGTGCAGAACGTGTTCTGGCAGATCCGCCTGCCGCGGGTGGTGATGGCCGTCTTGGTAGGAGCCGGCTTATCGGTTGCCGGCGCCTCGCTGCAGGGGTTGTTCCGCAATCCGCTGGCCGATCCCATGCTGATCGGCATTTCTTCCGGGGCCAGCCTGGCTGCGGTGTTGATGATCGTGTTATTGTCGGCCCTGCCGGTAGCCTGGTTTACCATTATACCTAAATATTACGTACTGAACCTGGCCACTTTCGCCGGCGCCTGCATTTGTTCGGTGCTGGTTTTTCGCCTGTCCACCGTGGGCCGGCACACCAGCGTTGCGAACGTGCTGTTGGCCGGACTGGCGATTGCCGCGCTCTGCAATGCCCTCATCGGGCTGATCACTTATACCGCCAACGACGAGGAGCTGCGCACCATCACGTTCTGGAACCTGGGAAGCCTGGGTGGATCGAGCTGGTCTACGGTAACGGCCGTGGCGCCTTTCTGCGGATTGCCCATCCTGCTCCTGCCCCTGTTGTCCAAGGCCCTCAATGCCTACAGTTTGGGCGAGGCAGAAGCGGGATACCTCGGCATCAATGTGCGGCGCCTTAAATGGCTGGTGATCACCCTGGCCACTTTATCGGTGGGTGCGGCGGTGGCCACCTGCGGTATCATTGGTTTTGTGGGACTGGTAGTGCCGCATATCCTTCGCACGGCTACGGGTACGGATCACCGTCACCTCCTGTTCAACAGTGCGCTGCTGGGCGCCATTTTGCTGACCCTGGCCGATACGCTGGGCCGCACACTGATAGCGCCGGCCGAACTGCCCATCGGCATTGTTACCGCTATGATCGGAACCCCTGTATTCATCGCATTGCTGCTTCGCCAGCGCCGGAAGCCGGGAGGTCTTGGACTGGCATGATGAGCGCGACCAACATATCGTATGCCGCCGGTGGCCGGAAGATACTGCAGGAC
>JAFAFR010000089.1 GCA_023423405.1 Bacteroidota bacterium | reverse complement strand
CTGCGCCGCTGATCGTTACGCACGAGTCCGCCGTCGGACAGGCGCAGGAGGATCTCAAGATCGCGCTGCGCGATGCGTTCGATTCCGCCGGACGTCATCTCGACGACCTGGTCGACAAGATGAACGGGTCTTCGCGCGCGGAGCGTGGACGGCGCCGGCCGGCCAAGATCGCCGATCACGACGATTGATCGAAAAGCTTTTAGCTGCCCTCATCCCCGGCCTTCGCCGGGGCAGGCCTAACCCTCTCGTCATGGCGAGGGGACTCAGTCGCGGGGCTTGCGCTGATCAGGCTTCTTCTTGCGCGGCGCTTGCTCCGTTGCCTCGGTCGTACCGGTCTCGACGGGATCGGTCAGCTCGGGGAAGTACGCGGCCTCGGGCGGAGGCTCGGGGCGAGGCCATGATGCATCGTCGGCCCGGCCCGGCTTCGGCGCCAGGCGCTCGCCCTTGAACAGCACCCGGAAATAGGGCGACTGCGAGGGAGAGAGACGGCGGCGGCCGCCGGCCTGCCCGGCTGCGGTCGCAAGCGCGACCGTGCTCATCACTGTGAGCCCGCCCGGAATCTGATCGATCACCTGCTCGCCGAGCTGAGAGAGCCGATCCTTGCTTTCGCGACGCGTCACGAGCGCCACGACGGAAGCCGAGATCGCCGGGCGTATGATGTCGAGCGCCACGATCTCTTCGCGCCCGTTCGCGCTCACGATGCGCAGATTGATCTTGCCGTTATCGGCGCGCTGATCGCCGGCGCCTTCGGCTTCGGCTTGCTTGATCCTGGCGGCGCTCGCCTCAGGCCCACGGTTGGAGGCGGCGCCGGGAGCTACCCCTGCATCTGGATCCTTGGCCTTCTCGGGATTGATCTTGGCCTGCTCGTCCTCGGTGCCGTCGAGAGGAATGGAGCGGTCGGCCCTCGCCTGCGTGAGATCGCGCCGCAGCTCGCGGTCGACGAAATAGGCGAGCTTCTTGTTGCCTTCCCACGTGAAGTATACGCCGTCGCCTGCCCGGAGCAGTCGGATCTTGCCGGTGACGTCGGGGCCGTAGGGACTATAGCCGCCGCTCTCGTCGGCGAAGCCGGCATAAGTGTCGACGTACTTCGCGCCATTGAGGTAGACGCGCTCGCGCAGGATGCTGTTCATCATCTGCACGTCCTCGTTGGCGTCGTAGCGGCGCACGTTCGGCAGGCCGAGCCAATAGACGGCGATGTTGCGGCGCCTCAGCATCTTCAATAGGCGGTCGCTGCGCGCGGCGTACTCTCGGCGCCAGCCGTCCGTACCGACCATCAGGCGCTTCTCCGATGTGCTGTCGCGCACGGAGACGCGGTCCCAGGCGCCCAGCATGAGGATCGCGATCTGCGCCGGATCGGTCTTCAGCGCCTCCTCGAGCTCGACGAGCTTCTGGTCGAAGTCGCGGCGCATGAGGCCGCCGATCGAGAGGTGCGTGTTGCGAATGACGACACGCGGATCCTTCTGGAAGATCTCGCGCGAGCCGCCGAGCAGCCCCTCCGCCATGTCGTCGCCGATCATCACCAGGTTGTAGGTGTCATTGGGCGGGAACGGGGTGATGAAGCTCGTGCCGGACGGATCCTCCTGCGCCGCGACAGTGCCAGCCGCAACCATCAAGGCTGTCAGCAGGGCTGCGAGCGGAGAAATGAGACGCGGATGCATGCCGTTCCGGCCGGTTGTTTCCGAATGCGAACGTTCCAGATCCTTATCGCGGCGACTCACGCGAGGCGGTTTTTCGCACGTGATCAAGAACGGCATCCGAGGGCCAGCAGTCAACCTTCAAGTTGTTGGCGCGCTCGTAAAGGCCAATCACCTTACGGGTATTGGAGCCGACCTTGCCGTCGATCTTTTCCACATCATAGCCGAGGGCCTGCAGACGCTGCTGGATTTCCTCGATGTTGCGCGTCTTCTGAGGGCCAGTGCCGCCCCAGGGCGTGATGAAGTCGCCGCCGCCGGCGATGCGATCCGCCAAGTTGCCGACGAATACGGCGTAGAGGTCCGACATGTTGTAGCGGCGGATCACTTTGTAGTTCTCGAGCACGAGGAACGACGGGCCGTAGCCGCCAGCCGGGCTCATCATGTAGGCGTTGAGCGCGAGTTGCGCTTCGGTCCAGGGCTTGCCGTTGGCGCGCTTCAGGCCGAGCTTGGCCCACTCCGAGATGGGGCGCTCCTGGGTCGGGCCTTCGTAGCCGCGATCGGCCTCGCGCGTGAGCTTTACCTCGTAGCCCCAGGTCTGGCCCGCCACCCAGCCCTTGCCCTTGAGCTGGCTCGCGGCGGAAGCAAGCGCGTCGGGGACCGAGGTCCAGATGTCGGTCTTGCCGTCGCCGTCGAGGTCATGGGCGTGCTTGAAGTATTCGCTCGGCATGAACTGCGTGAGACCCATCGCGCCGGCCCAGGAGGCGCGCATCAGGGAGCGGGGCACGCCCGATTCCAGCATCTTCAAGGCCGCAATCAGCTCGGTGCGGAACAACTCCTTGCGCCGGCCCATGTAGGCCAGCGTGGCGCAGACGTTGATGGCATCGTGCGGCAGCTTGTGATCGCCGAAGGCCGTCTCGCGACCCCAGATGGCGAGCACGGAGTAGCGGTCGACGCCCAGGTCGGCCTCAATTTTCTCCAGCGTCGTCTTGTGCTTGGCGGCCAGGCTCTTTCCGGTCGTCGCCAGGCGCATCAGGTAGGCGCGATC
>JAFAFR010000067.1 GCA_023423405.1 Bacteroidota bacterium | reverse complement strand
CAGTGCCGCCGCGCGTGGCATCGGCCTGCCCCAGCGTCCGCAGCAGGTCGGGCGCCAAGCGCTGGGCACCCCAGCGCGCCGCCGCGGGCAGCAGGAACGTCGCCCGCGTCACCGGATCAGCCGATGTATTCGACGCTGACGATGTCGTAGTCGCGGGTGCCGGCCGGTGCGTCGATGCTGATGCTGTCGCCTTCCAGCTTGCCGATCAGCGCCCGCGCCACCGGCGAGGAAATCGCGATCAGCCCCTGCTTGATGTCGGCTTCCAGGTCGCCGACGATCTGATAGCGCTTCTCCTCGTCGGTCTCGGCATCGGCAATCGTCACTGTCGCGCCGAACACCACCTTCGAGCCGGCGTTGAGCTTGCTCACGTCGATCACGTCGGCATGCGAAAGCTCGCCCTCGAGCTGCTTGATGCGGCCCTCGATGAAGCTCTGCTGCTCGCGCGCGGCGTGGTATTCGGCGTTTTCCTTCAAATCGCCGTGCGCACGCGCCTCGGCGATGGCATCGATGATCGCCGGCCGCTTGACCGACTTGAGTTCATCGAGTTCCGCGCGCAGCCGCTGCGCGCCCTTGGTTGTCATGGGTGCCCGCATGGCGCCCTCCTTCAGTTTGTTTTCGGGGTGTCCGCCGCGCCGCGCAACTGCGCGTGCAGCTCCTGCAGCGACCAGACCGGTCCGGTGCCGCGATAGGCCAGAGAATGCAGCAGGGCCTTGGCGCCGGCAACGGTGGTGGAATAGGTCACCCGGTGCTGCAGGGCCTCGCGCCGGATCGAGAACGAGTCGGCGATCGCCTGCTTGCCCTCGGTGGTGTTGACGATATAGGCGATCTCGCCGTTCTTGATCAGGTCGACCACGTGCGGCCGGCCCTCGATGACCTTGTTGATCTGCTCGCAGGCGATGTCGTGCTCGCGCAGCCAGGCCGCGGTGCCGGCGGTGGCGACGATGGCGTAGCCGCGCTCGGCCAGGTCGCGCGCGACCGGCAGCACCCGCTGCTTGTCGGGGTCGCGCACCGACACGAACACCTTGCCGCTGGTCGGCGGGGTGCGGATGCTGGCCGCTTCCTGCGCGCGCGCGAATGCCGCGCCGAAGCTCTCGCCCACGCCCATCACCTCGCCGGTGGAGCGCATCTCCGGGCCGAGGATCGGGTCGACGTTCTGGAACTTGGCGAACGGGAAGATCGCCTCCTTGACCGAGTAGTACGCCGGCACGATCTCGGTCGTCGCGCCCTGCGCCGCCAGGGTGCTGCCGGCCATGCAGCGCGCGGCGATCTTGGCCAGCGGCAGGCCGATCGCCTTGGAGACGAACGGCACCGTGCGCGAGGCGCGCGGGTTCACTTCCAGCAGGAAGATGGTCTCGTTGCCGGCCTCATCGGTCTGCACCGCGAACTGGGTGTTCATCAGGCCGACCACTTTCAGCTTGCGCGCCAGCGCGACGACCTGCTCGCGCAGGCGGGCCTGCACGTCGCTTGAGAGCGAGTACGGCGGCAGCGAGCAGGACGAGTCGCCCGAATGCACGCCCGCCTCCTCGATGTGCTGCATCACCCCGCCGATCAGCACCTCGCCGTCCTGGTCGGCGATCACGTCGATGTCGACCTCGACCGCGTTGTCGAGGAAGCGGTCCAGCAGTACCGGCGAGTCGTTCGACACCTTGACCGCGTCGCGCATGTAGCGCGCGAGGTCGCTGTCGGCATGCACCACTTCCATCGCCCGGCCGCCGAGCACGTAGCTCGGGCGCACGACCAGCGGATAGCCGATCTCGCGCGCCAGCACCAGCGCTTCCTCGGGGTTGCGCGCGGTACGGTTGGGCGGCTGCTTGAGGCCCAGTTCGTCGACCAATTTCTGGAAACGCTCGCGGTCCTCGGCCAGGTCGATCGAATCGGGCGAGGTGCCGATGATCGGCACGCCGTTGGCCTCCAGCGCACGCGCGAGCTTGAGCGGGGTCTGGCCGCCGTACTGCACGATCACGCCGCGGGGCTTCTCGACCTCGACGATCTCCAGCACGTCCTCAAGCGTCAGCGGCTCGAAATACAGGCGGTCGGAGGTGTCGTAATCGGTGGAGACCGTCTCCGGGTTGCAGTTGACCATGATGGTCTCGAACCCGTCCTCGCGCAGCGCGAGCGCGGCGTGCACGCAGCAGTAGTCGAACTCGATGCCCTGGCCGATGCGGTTGGGGCCGCCGCCGAGCACCATGATCTTCTCGCGACCGGTCGGCTGCGCCTCGCACTCGTCCTCGTAGGTCGAGTACAGGTACGCGGTGTCGGTGGCGAACTCGGCCGCGCAGGAATCCACGCGCTTGTACACGGGACGCACGCCGAAGGCGCGGCGCAGCGCGCGGATCGCCTGCTCGTCGGTGTCGACCAGCTGCGACAGCCGCGCATCCGAGAAGCCCATGCGCTTGAGCGCACGCAGGCGCGCCTTGTCGAGCGCGTCGATGCCGGCCGCGGCCACCTCGGCCTCGGTCGCGATGATCTCCTCGATCTGGTCGAGGAACCACGGATCGACGAACGACAGCGCGTGCACGTCCTCCACCGACAGGCCGGCGCGCAGCGCATCGGCCAGGTAGAACAGGCGCTCGGGGCCCGGCTCACGGACCTCGCGGCGCAGCGTCGCCAGATCGTCTTCGTCGGCGAGGTCCAGTCCGGTCGGGTCGAAACCGGACTTGCCGGTCTCCAGCCCGCGCAGCGCCTTGTGCATCGATTCCTGGAAGGTGCGGCCCATCGCCATGACTTCGCCGACCGACTTCATCTGCGTGGTCAGGCGGGCGTCGGCCTGCGGGAACTTCTCGAAGGCGAAGCGCGGGATCTTGGTCACCACGTAATCGATCGAAGGCTCGAACGAGGCCGGGGTCTTGCCGCCGGTGATCTCGTTCTTCAGCTCATCGAGCGTGTAGCCGACCGCCAGCTTGGCCGCGACCTTGGCGATCGGGAAGCCGGTGGCCTTGGATGCCAGCGCGGAGGAACGCGACACGCGCGGGTTCATCTCGATCACCACCACGCGGCCGGTGGCCGGGCTGATGCCGAACTGCACGTTCGAGCCGCCGGTATCCACGCCGATCTTGCGCAGCACCGCGATCGAGGCATCGCGCAGGCGCTGGTATTCCTTGTCGGTCAGGGTCTGCGCCGGTGCCACCGTGATCGAGTCGCCGGTGTGCACGCCCATCGGATCGAGGTTTTCGATCGAGCAGACG
>JAFAFR010000063.1 GCA_023423405.1 Bacteroidota bacterium | reverse complement strand
ACGTAGCCAGAAAGTCTTTGATGTGACCACTGTCCAGCTGGTAGCCATAGCTTTGACCAATTTGGTAGACCAAGCGCATCTGCAGCGGAATGATGGCCAGGGTGGACAGGTTCTCGGGCAGCAACTCAATGGCACCATTCAGGATGGAAGCTTTGAGGATTTTGCTGTCCATCTCCGCAGCGCCCAGGCTGCCGGGGCGGCGCTGCGCCGCCGTTTGGGGCAACGCATCCACCGCCGCGGGGTGCGGCACACTCACGCTGGCGGGCAATTGCACCGCCGCTTCCGGGGCTGCAGCCACTTGCACCGGCGCATCGGCCACCGCACGGGCTTGCGACTCAAACTGGGCATACGCGCTTGCTATACCTGCGCTGGCCGCTACAGCAGCAGGAGCAGCCGCCGCGTTCGACACGGCAGGCGCAGTGCTACCTATGCCCAACGCTGCACGGAGTTGCGCCAAAAACGCATCTTCCTTGGGACTGGTGTGGCCGTCGGCATCGCACACGCACACCGCCATTTCATAGGCCAGCTGGCGAGCATCGTCATTCGACAAACGCGCAGCGGCAGACTCCAGATTCACGCGGCGCAGCAGCACATCCTGGTACAAGCCGGGCAAATTCACGGCTTGGTCACCCGCCAAGCCTTCGGCCACTTGGCGAATTTGTTCACGCTCGCGATCGTGCTTTTCGCCATCGGCAAACGAGGCCAGCAAACACAAAGTCAGGGTGGCGCGGATTTCGTCGTGTGTCATGCAGAGGTTCCAAGTAAAGGAAGTCAGAAGAAGTCAGAAGAAGTCAGAAGAAGTCAGAGAAAAGCGTCTGAGTACAGCGCTGTACGTATGGTTCCCCGCCCTGTATTTCAATGCAGCCCCAAGCAACGCATCCAGAAAGATAGCTGCTAGCGCTTGCTGTATGAGCGCTAGAGGCATATTTGATGCTGAACCTTATCGCTCGCGCTTTTCAAACACCAAGCAGCGATTGTTCGCAGGCATGGCATGGTCTTGCAGCAAGTGCAAACCATGCAAATTGGCCAGTTGCACCACGGCCTCAAAATCCCGAATGCCACTGGCCACATCGCGCCCCTTCAGCCATGTATCAAAGTTGCGATTGCTCTCGCTGGTAAAGGTGCCGCCGTAGTTGAACGGGCCGTACACCGCAAACACCCCACCCGCTGGCAAGTGCTGCCCCTGCAGCGTGAACAAACGCTCCACCAACGGCCACGCCACAATATGCAGCGTGTTGCTGGTAAATGCTGCGTCAAACAGGCCATCGCTCGTTTGCGGCCATCCGCTGTTGGCCAAGTCCATCTCCACCGGCAAGCGCAAATTGGAAGATGGCAGATGTGCATGCCACGCCGCAATGCCACCGTGCAAGGCTGGCAACTCACTCGTTTGCCAAATCAAATGCGGCAGGCGCGGCGCAAAGTACACACTGTGCTGCCCGGTGCCAGAGCCAATTTCCAAGACGTGCTTGCGATCGGCAAAAGCGTGCTGCAGCATTTCAAAAATGGGGGCTTGGTTGTTTTCGCAGGATTGGGAAAATGGCCGATTCATGCTTAGATTTTAATATTTAATTAACAGTAGTTTTAAAAAATATTTTCTTTTGAAAAAATCTCATTCTTTTATTCATCATTGCTGAGACATTCTCTACCCCACCCCAATATGTAGTAATATTATCCAAAACCGATATCATTTTATAAATTTCATTTCTAGTCATACACTTAAAATTCTCAAATTCCTCAGTCTGTTTTTTCATATATTCTTCAACGCATGTCTCCGAGGTAAAAGAACGCTTAATGTCTTCAGAAAATATTGAATTAGCAATAGCGTTGAACGTCCCAACTATTAGGTTGGCTACCCTTTGATCCATTTGATATACAACCAATGTATCGGGGGCCAATAAACTTGGATCTACTGGATACCTAACCAAGACATCTTCGTCAGAAAGTTTATAGAATTCTATATTTTTCTCAGGTATAAATCGAACACATTCGAGCAGTATCGTTATACATTCTATACCCTGAACCAAGCCATGCTTTCTGCATAAATGCTGATATGAATTATATAAATCATTAATCTCCAGCAAACTATTAAATTCCTTAACTATTTTTTCATATGTGACTACTGGTGGCTTCGAAACAATAGGTAACTGCAACGGATTGAATGAAAACCTTCTATCTATCTCTAAAATTTCGTGAAAGAAAAAATTAATTGCACCAAAAGATTTTTGAAGTTCATTTCTAATTTTAATTAAAACTTCAGCTTCGTGCCTTATAAAACTCTCATTTAGCCACTGCTCTCTTTGCCCCCGAAACGTTTTATAAACAAAGAATACTGCAATTAAAGACGTAAAAAATACAAGAAAATTTGTTACCAACAAAAGAAAGTTTGTTATTGATGAGATTTTTTCGAATTGACTTAGCGCATTTCCTAGAGGATTACTCAAAAACAACAATACAGTAAAAAATATACCAACAAAAAAACCAATTAGAATCAGACAAAAAATTATCGGAGATAAATATAGAAAGTTACTTGATATTTGATTTTTCAACATTTGAATTAATATTTTATTTAAAAAGCAATCAGAATTTACCCACAAAAAAAACCGCCCGAAGGCGGTCTTTTTATTTCATAAGGAAGCAACTGGTCAAGCACCTGCAACAGAGATTCCCTTGAATTCACCCGTCGCAATCTTTTCCTTCCAGATCGCTGGGCCGGTGATGTGGGCGCTGGTGCCGCCAGCATCCACGGCCACGGTCACGGGCATGTCGACCACGTCAAATTCATAGATGGCTTCCATGCCCAGGTCTTCAAAGCCCACCACCTTGGCACCCTTGATGGCCTTGGAGACCAGGTAAGCGGCGCCGCCCACGGCCATCAGGTAGGCCGACTTGTGCTGCTTGATGCTCTCGATAGCGATGGGGCCGCGCTCGGCCTTGCCCACCATGGCGATCAGGCCGGTCTTCTCCAGCATCATGTCGGTGAACTTGTCCATGCGGGTGGCGGTGGTGGGGCCAGCGGGGCCAACGGCCTCATCACGCACGGCATCGACGGGGCCAA
>JAFAFR010000103.1 GCA_023423405.1 Bacteroidota bacterium | reverse complement strand
GTTTTACGGATTTCCATAATATTTTGTATATGGAAAATTGTTTATTAGCACACTTTAATTTCTTTATCTTTACCAGTGCAAATAATTTATAGCAAAAATTAAAAAAAAATGCTAGAAAATAATTCTCTACTAAGAATTTGTGATTTTTTAAAAAACAAATCTCGAAACAAATTAATTATTACGGAAAAACAACTAGACTATATTACTTTCTTTGATATAGGTCTTAATTATGCAAAGGAATTATCATTATTTGCTTTAAAAAACAAAAATAGCTACAGTATCGATTTTGATATTTTGAGTAAACTTGTTAGTGAGAACACTCAATCAAATGAATTGTTTGGACGGTTCTTGGCAATTAAAAATACCGGAATTCTGTTTGAAGATGCTCTGAAAATTAATTTTCAGCAGTTCATTACTTCGAATTCTCAGAATTATGCTTTAATTCTATTATGGGAATATGGGATTGAGGGTGGTTTTCTCAAATTTGGAACAAATAAAAATATTATAGATCTAAAAAACATTAGCCATATAATTATATGAAATATAAAGAGTTGATCAACTTCGAGCCAATCACGGAAGTTGTAAAATTTAGCAGGACAAGCGAAACAGAATATCAAAAAACGCTTGTGAAATCATTCGTATTTTCAGATACATTTAAAACACATTTAGTTCCACTAATTATTCGCAATTTAAATTTATCCGAAACAGGAGAAAGTTTTGGACTACAAATTGTCGGAAATTACGGTACTGGTAAGTCACACTTGATGTCACTTGTATCATTGATTGCTGAAGATGCGTCATTAGTTGATTTAATCACGGATGATAAAGCAAAAAAAGATTTAGCAAAGATTGGAGGAAGCTTCAAAGTACTACGTTTCGAGTTAGGACACACCATTAGTCTTTGGGAAATCGTGACTTCAAAAATGGAAGAATATTTATCTAGCTTAAATATATCATTTTCTTTTGAAAAGTTAGGTGCAAAATCTTATTTCGACAAATTGATGCTCATGATGGGTGAGTTTGAGGCAGTTTTTCCAGATAAAGGTTTTCTTATTGTAATCGACGAAATGTTGGCTTACTTAAAAGGAAGAAGCGGCTCTGATAAACTTAATCAAGATCTAGCTGTACTGCAAGCACTTGGTCAAGCTTGTGATAAATCTAAATTCAAATTCATTTTTGGTGTGCAGGAGATGATTTATCAATCTCCAGAGTTTCAGTTTCAATCAGAAATGCTTCAAAAAGTAAATGATCGATATAAGGATATTTTAATCACAAAAGATGATGTTGCATTTATTGTCAAAAATAGACTTCTTAGAAAAACGGAACATCAAAAGCAAGCGATTTTGAATCATTTGGATCCATTTCTTGTGTTGTTTAAGGATATGCATGCGAGAACCAATGATTATGTAGAATTGTTTCCAGTTCATCCCACCTATTTTGAGAATTTTGAAAAAATTAGAATTGGCAAAAGTCAAAGAGAAATCTTAAAAACTTTATCCAATCAATTTTCTGAATTATTGGATACAGAAGTACCTCAAGATAATCCTGGATTATTAACTTACGACTGCTATTGGAAAGATATTTCGACTGACCAATCAATGATGGCTGAACCAGATGTGAGAAAGGTTAAAGAAATTACAGATACCATAAATGATAAAATAGACACCTATTTCACAGGTGCTAGGACTTCTAAAAAGAATGTTGCGGGAAGGATCGTCGATGCTTGTGCGATAAAGATTTTGCAACATGAGCTTCAAAAGCAAAATGGAACCAATTCTGAGCTCTTGGTAGACGATTTATGCTTGACTGATAAATTGGCAAGCGATAGAGAGTTTTTAATAGATATTATAGATACATCTGCCAATCAAATAATTACAGCTACTTCTGGTCAATATTTTGATAAGAATCCAGAAAATGGAGAATTTCATCTTAGAATTGAAGGAGGGATTAATTTTGATCAAAAGATAAAAGATTATGCATCCACAATGTCTGATAATCAGAAAGATGATTATTTCTTCAATTTCTTAAAAATAAATTTGCCTTTAGATTATGATACGTATCGAACAGGATTCAATATTTGGACACATACTGTAGAGTGGAAATCACATAAAACATATCGAGAAGGATATATTTTCTTTGGAAATCCAAATGAAAAATCTACAACCCATCCTAGACAGCACTTTTACATGTATTTTATGCCAATTTTTGACGAAGCCAAAAAGGTTAGAAATCATGATGAAGATGAAGTGTATTTTATTTTCGAAGAATTATCAAAAGAATTTAGAGAGGCTATTACTTTATTTGGTGCAGCCAAAGCGCTTGAGGTTCGAGCAGATTCTTCTCAAAAGGCAGTCTACAAACAAAAAATTGATGAATTAAATAAGAAAGCAAGAGCCATTTTTGATGAAGAGTTTATACAAATTACTAAGGTAGATTATATGGGGAAGGAACTTCCTCTTAGTGGCTATCAATTACCAGGACAAGGTGCTTCCAAAGAACAGATTTTTTCTACTGTGGCATCTATGGTTTTGGAAGAGTGGTTTGAAGATGAACGACCAAATTATCCTAAATTCACACAATTAAATACACCGCTAACCAAAGATAATTACGATCGATTAATTAGGCAGTCATTTACTAAGATTGCTACTCCAGAACAAGCAAATCGTGATGGTGAAGGCATTTTGTCTGGATTAGGTTTATGGGTTCCAGGGATGTTAGATTATGGTCATTCGCCTTATGCAAAAAGTATTTTAAAACAATTGAAAGAAAAGGGCGATGGGAAAGTACTGAATCGTGATGAAATTTTAGAATTTGTTGACCAAAGTGATAATCTATGGCTTACGAAAGATTTTAAATTGGAGGCTGATTTGGAATTTGTAGTACTAAGTACTCTAGCCGCATTAGGAGAACTTGAAATTACTTTGCATTCTGGTAAATCGATTAATTCTACTAACCTATTTGATTTAAAAGAGTTGTCTGTTCAAGACTTTTACAGTTTTACGCATGTCAAAACACCAAAAGGTTTAAACCTCGCGGCTATCAAAGCAATGTTTGTAGGATTGATAGGTAGAGATTTAAGTCCACATCTAAAAGATCCTAATACGTACACGATTTTGGTGGGCGCAGCAAATGAAACTGCTAAAAAAACAGTTTCCATACTCAATAAAATTCAAGGAGGATATAGTTTTAATGGGATTGAACTAATTAGTTTGGAAGAAGCTTCCAAATACAGACAAGATTTTACTGCCTTTTCAGGGTTTTGTGATAAGTTAGCGAACTACACAACCGAAGCCAAAATCAAAAATTTTGCTTTTTCTATAGAAGACGTGAATCGACTTATGCCCACTAAAAGTAAAGTAGATGCACTTGAGAAAAAGCTGAGTGATTTAGCTGAATTAAAAGATGAAATAAGTTATCTGCAACAAGCCAAGCAATACATTTCAGATCAAAATTTCAAAGATGAGATCTCTGCAAAATTAGCTGAACTGCCTACCGTTATTGATAAAGTTGGTACCAACGATTTTGCTAATTATCAAAAGTCACTAATCGATTTAAAAAGCCAATATGCAAAATGGTATCTGGCAACTTACTTAAAATATAGAATAAGCGATAAAGATAGCACAGCAAAAATAGCTTTATTGGATTCTGATGAAAATAGCATTGCGAATATCCTGAAAGATGCCGAGTTTATAACATCGTCTCCATATTTTAAATGGTTGGATAAGATGGGTAAATTGCAAGTTGCGGATGATAAAGTGAATAATGCAGCAGTGCTTGCGGTTCCTTATCACGATTTCAATCCTATTGAATATGAAAATACCAGCATAAGTTCCGTAAAGGAATTGAAAGCAGAACTTGATGACATTATCGCAAATTGGTCAAATGGAATTATTGATTCATTGCAAGATCCGATGGTTAAAAAAAGCCTCACATTGTTGAATGATGCTGAGCAACAATTACTTGATGATTTAAAGTCTGGAAAAGAAAATTTGTCGAAAGACAATGCTTTGCGTGTGAAAAATGCAATGAATGGACTTCACAAAGGTTTTGAAAAAATTGAAATTGATTTTGAAACATTTAGAAATCAATTCAATAAACCAATGACCGTGGAAGGTGCTGTAGAAGCTTTCAAAGTGTATTTGGATACCTTGACAAAAGGAAAAGAAAGAGATAAAATTAGAATCCTTTTTAAATAAAATTTACTTAAAAGTGAATTTAATCTTGTAAATTAATTTAAAAGTGAATAACTTTGCAAAAATAAAACACATTAACTCTTACAGATATGTAGAATATTACTCTGTATGCCTCGAAGAAGATGGAGATGTTTCGTTATTTGAAAAATTCATCAC
>JAFAFR010000069.1 GCA_023423405.1 Bacteroidota bacterium | reverse complement strand
GAATAGGATTAGGCTGGAATGCATTGTCAATGGACGGAACTTTTAGAGGAGGAGCTAACTTTAGTGGCAGTACAAGCGTTACAAAAACCGCACAAGTGGATATGAATGGAGATGGTCTAGAGGATATGGTATATGAGAACAATGGTAAAATCTATTATAAAGCACATCGTATTTCTCGTTTATTTGATGAAAATGGAAATATAAAGATAAATCATTCTTATGATGCTCCTATCAAGCTTGCCAATATTAATCAGATATATTACGCAAAAGGAAGTGGAAATTCCACTAATTTTCAATTTAGTGTTTCAGCTATCGTCGTTGGAGCATTTGTGGGTCATTCAACAAACAACAGTGATACAGAAACAATAGTCTATATTACCGATGCAAACGGTGACCAACTTCCCGATATTTCAGTAAATGGTATAGTCTTATTCAATACATTGGAAGACAATGTTCCAACCTTCTATCCAAGTAGTGATAAAACAGAAAATATGGTTATTCTGGCTGCAGAGGCAGAGGAACTTTCAACAGATATTTATAATCCTGAAGAATATACTCCTCCGAAATTTGATATTGTAAAAATATGGGAATCACCTAAAGATGGATTTATTAATATCAAAAACAACTGGCAAAGCAATTCTGCTCATAAAATTTCTATTGAGACAGAAAATAATGTTAACAATTATCAAAGTTATGGCTATCCAATTGCTAACAGCGAAGGGAATTGTAGGCTCTATATGGGATCTCCGGATTTAAACTCCAATATTTTAACAACATTACCTTCGAATTCTTTGTCATTGGGTTGTAATAATGGTGTTGTCGAAAGTTGTGATGTTGATATTGCTACAAATGGAGATGCTGGTGTTTATTATATTAATCTTGATTTAGGAAGTTACGTAGGTTCCATAACTCTGGTTCCACAACCGTTTAGTGCTCCTGATAAGTTTGATCTTCTTTGGAATGGTAATGAAGTTTCGACGGGTTTCATTTCTTCAAGTGTAGGTTATTCTGTACCAACAGGGACATTTAATTTGAATAAATTTGTTTATGATTTCACTACAGGGGCATTTATCGCTAACGGAAGTGAAACAATAAGTAATTCTCAAGGAAATGCAAATGGTATTCAAAATATTACTATTAACAAGACGCTTGCTTCTCCATCAATTGTTACGGTTAGAATAACAGGATCTCCAAGAGGTGGTACTCAATGGAATTTAAGACTGTTTTGTGGATCTGAAGAAAGAAATTTTAGAATATCCAAACCTTTGGAAATTAATGATTTTTTACAGAATACAAATGTTACTATATCAAATGATATAAAGCATTTTACTTACGATGTTTCCGAATTAAGTGATAAAGTCAGGGGTAACTATACATTTCAACATAAAAATAATGAAATACAATGGCTAAACTCTTTAAACAATGAGGTTGAAGAGAAGGAAGCTGTTGATGAATTAAATTTCATTTTTAAGCGAGTTATCGATAATATTGATTTGATATCATCAAAAAATCCACATTTTTCATTTAAAAAAAATATAAAATCAATTGCAAAAATATCAAACAAGGCAAGCGATGGGATTTTTGTAAAGAAAGGACAGAAAATTTTCTTCAGATTACATGAAAGTGATATATCTACTGAACTTAATTGGAATCCCGAAATAAATTTTATAGAGGAATCTGTTTCTCTGGATCAAAATTCTTTAGATGCTAATAATAGCTCGTACGAAGAAAGTTTTATTTTAAATTCAACGGAAGGAACTGAAATTCCAAATCCAACTGGGTCAACAACCACAGCAAAAGCTTCATGGGGAGAATTCACAGCTTATGCGGACAGTCCCTTATCTGATGATGTCACCATTGAGTTGGTAAAGCAATCGATTCAATCTGAAAATCAAAACGGTACTCAGCCAACAATTTCTGAGACTAATATAATTGCTCCAATTTTTTTCCCTGCCGGAACCAGTATTCATCTTCCTGCAAATTCAGTAAACCTGTCGTTAACTAGCAATACAGGCAATACAGGTTCGGAAACGCTTGATACATTTCTATTTAGAATAAGATCCAAATCCAATGTGGATTGGAAGCATTTAACAGCATGGAAACCTGAAATATATGTTAAAAATGTAATCACCGAAGGATTGGATGAACCTGTAACAGTGGAAGATTTAATTTATCCGGTTGTTCAATATGATCTGTATCATCCGGTAAATGCAAATTATCATTATTCCAAAGGAGAAAGTGTTCCCAATAACAATATGGTGACGATTACAAATAATAGTGGTTCCTTAGTGTCAAACTTGAATCTCAATTCATTAGGTGTAAATACAAGTGATTTTGGCATAACCAATACTTATCCTGCTTTGATTAATGTGGTACTTAAACAAAACGGTAAAAAAGTTAATTCGGGAGAAATAAAATTTTCCAATAATAATGGAAATGTGGCCATTTCTACCCAAGCAAATATTTCTTTGGGAGGATTGATACCAAGCCAGCCTTTCACAATTGAGTTGTATGGAAATGGACATCCTTATATTACTGATTTATTAAATGCCATAGATAGTCCTGAATCAAATCAAAATTATACCACTTCGATTTTTCAGATAGGTTCTGTAAATTATTATAGAAATCAGGTTCAGTTATTTAATAAAGAAAAGCAACAGATCGGAGATTTCTACAGAAATTGGGGACAAATGGGTTACATGGAGTCAACAGACGATGACATTACAACGCCAAAAGACAGTTTTGGAAAATTAATTAATCCAAAAAAAATAGTTATTGACTCAAGTGTAGATCAATCAACGTTGGAAGATCTTTCCGAGGCTATTCAGAATTTTGATCCAAGTGATTTTAACGAAGGAAATTTTGATGAAAATTTCCAAGCGCTTGAAAATCAATTTTCAGATTTGTTAGGTACAATGACCGTAATACCTTTGTCTCCATACAGAGGCCATCAATCTGGATTTAACACTAATTTACCAGATTTAACAGGAGGAGATATTGTAGAAAGATGGAAAGGGTTTAGCATAGACAATTTTACCGGACTATCAACAATACAAGTAAAATCCACTTCTCAAAGTGTGGCGGATCCGTATGTTACTGAGATGCTAAATCAGTACCAAGATGTGTTAGATACCGGTGCTTATTCTCTCAATAAGGTAAGTGTTTCAAAAGTGAAATCGTTTGCAGGAGGGGGAAATGCAGGTTTCGTTGGAGTTAGCGGTACTTGGATTAATAATGCCAATTCTCCTGAAACCAAAAATTTGAACGAATATACAGATGTTAATGGAGATGGATATCCGGATCACATAAATTTAAATTCAGCTCAGCTTACCAACGCTACTGGTGGGCTTCGTGAAATAAATGGAATGCCACAAATCATACCGCATAATTTAAGGATTGGCGATTATGATATTTTGAAAAGTGGCGGAATTGGTGCATCAGGAAATTTTCCAAATCCTTCATTCCCATCTGCCAGTACAAGTGGGACAGGTGGAACCAAAATGCCTGAATTTTTTGCACAAATGCTTAGTGGGGGCTCAGGTATTAGTGGAAGTTTTAATAAAAGTGAAGATGAAGCGGAGCACTTTTGGTATGATATTAACGGAGATGGTTTGCCTGACAAACTTTATTCAAGCGGAACAAACAAACTGAATTTAGGTTCAGTGTCACAAATGTCAAATTTAGATTTAAATGGAACTAACTATGGTAATTTCCAACTCAGCAAAAATGAATCAGAATCGTTTGGTGGTGGATTGGGAGTGAACTTTTGGAATGGAAGTTTGGAAGCTGGTGTGGCACTAAACAGCGGTGAAAATACTACCATAGCAACAATATTGGATCTAAATGGTGACGGCCTGGTTGATTATGTTGAAAAGGACAGAAATAATTTAAAAGTGAAGTTCAATCAAGGTGATCGGTTTGGCTCATGGAATGTAATTGAAGATTTTAATTTGGATAAATCTGCAGTTACTGAACAACGTTCCGTAAATGGTGGAGCAAGTTATGCCATATTGTGGCCTGTGCTTTCTTGGTTGGGAATACCACCGTTTAAAATTCCTGCCATTAATGCTAATGGAGATTATAGTGTTTCTTCAAACAAAATACTTAAATCCGTTACAGATTATGATGGGGATGGATATCCTGATTTATTATTTACCGTATCTAATGGAATGGTTGCGGTTAAATATTCAAATATCCGCCGAACCAATATGTTAAAAACAGTAACAAATCCTTTAGGAGGTAAATTTACTATTGATTATGATGTAAAGGGCAAAACCTATGATCTTCCACAATCCAAATGGGTGATGACCAAAATTACAGTGGATGATGGTTATACTCCTGATATAAGAAATCCAAAAGAAGATCAGGATGGATATGATACTTACACCAAATATTTCGATTATCATAATGGGAAATTTGATCGTAGGGAAAGAGATTTCTATGGATTTGAGACCGTAAGGACGATTGATGCAACGGAAGAGTTTGATGGATTTTCAACTCCGAAAGGGAATGACGTGTATAGACAAAGTGTACAAAAATTTCAAAATAGGAGCTACTATCTTAATGGAATGGCTATAGAAAATTGGGTGATTAATGGTGACTTTACTATTGAATCCGATGGCAGTTATAATATCCCTTCCAATCAGATATATACGTATTCTGTAAACAATTACGAATTGTATTTTCCTGATTACGGTAATCCTGAAGGATCTCATTTAAAACGTTCAAATAATATACTGCCGCTAACATACGATGTTGGAGGTAAAGGAGGAAGAGGATCTGCTTATGTTTCACTTGTTAACACAAAAAATTATAATTACAATCTACAGTCAACCCCTTTGATTTCTACTAAGGAATTCCTGTATGATGAATTTGGAAGAGTGACTACCTTTAAAAATATTGCCAACAACGGCGAATATGTAAGTACTGTGGCTTATTTTTCAGCTGATTCAAGTAATGAAAATTATAATGCTGAATTTGAACAAGCATTTTATAACTACAATATTATTACGATTCCGAAATTTATTAATGTTTATTTGGGAACAACAGTTAATGAAGCTTATTTGGCAAGAAAAAGAGAAGTTTCACATATCAACGAACTTGGTGAAATTTTGGAAATCCGTACTCATTTAGGTAAAGATGTAGATGGTCATGATCAAAAAGAGGCCATTACAAATATGGAATATAACCAGTATGGTCTACTATCTAAAAT
>JAFAFR010000078.1 GCA_023423405.1 Bacteroidota bacterium | reverse complement strand
TTTTGGTAGCTGATTTTGACAAGCAAAACTGGAAAGAAGAAGCTGTAAATTTCTTAAATGCTTGCAGAGAGAAACATATTCCTGCCTATTTGGAACGTTTCCGTTCTGGAAATGGTGGACACGTTTTGATATTCTTTGACAGACCTTATCCTGCAATACGAAGCAGAAAAGTTTTCATTTCCATTTTAGAGCAATCGGGAGCATTTTCGATGTTTGATAAATGTTCAAGTTTCGACCGATTATTTCCAAATCAGGATTTTCTTTCGGGAAAAGGTTTGGGCAATCTGATTGCACTGCCATTTTTCAAACCAGCAATGGACAACGGAAATAGTTGCTTTATCAATCCTGAAACTTTTGAGCCTTATCCCGACCAATGGCAATTCTTGAATGAAATTGAAAGGGTTTCGATTGACATTTTGGACAAGTTATTTCAGGAAATTTCAACAACGCAAAATCAGCCAATTGCTAAAAACCATAATGGCAAACTATCTATTACACTTCAACAAAATATTCTCATTCAAAGAGATGGGTTAACAACTCCACTTATCAACTTTCTGAAAGAAGAATTGAATTTTGCCAATTCGGAATTCTTTATCAAGAAGAAATCAGGTAAGAATACATTTGGAACAGAACGCTACTTTAAACTCGTTGAAGACACGGAAAATGAAATTATTACTCCGAGAGGTTTTATCGGAAAATTGCTTCGGTTTTGTAAAGAACAAAATATGGATTTTGATTTTCAGGACAATCGAAAACTTAAAGAAGAAATCCCTTATTCGTTCAATGCTACGTTGAGAAATCATCAGCAAAAAGTTATTGAAACTATTTCAAAAAAAGATTTTGGCGTTATCGTTGCTCCGCCGGGTTCGGGTAAAACGATAATGGGGTTGAAGATTATTGCAGACAAAAAGCAACCTTCCCTAATCGTTGTACATCGCAAACAATTATTGGAACAATGGCAGGAAAGAGTTCAGGCTTTTCTCGGGATTCCGAAACACGAAATTGGCATTATAGGTCAAGGGAAAGTGAAAATAGGCAAGCAAATTACCATAGCAACTATCCAAAGTTTACCAAAGCAAATCGAGCAAATCCAAAATCAATTTGGAATTATCTTGGTGGATGAATGTCATCATATTCCTGCCGAAACTTTTCGTAATACGATTGAAAAATTAAATACATTTTATCTCTACGGATTGACGGCAACTCCGTTTAGAAAATACAATGACGACAAACTGATTTTTGCTTTTATAGGAGATGTCATTTCAGAAGTTAGAAGCAATGAAATTGAAAATTTCAAACACGCTCAAATCATTGTCAGAAATACTAATTTGGATGTTCCCTTCAATTCCAAAACGGATAATTTTGAAACACTTTCAAAGATTTTAGTTCACGATTCGGAAAGGAATAAACTCATTCTGAATGACATCAAAAACGAACTTTCCAAAGGAAAGCGAATTGCTATTATCACAGAGAGAAAGGAACACATTGATACGCTTTATCTTTTTCTGAAACAGTCTTATGAAGTCGTTACGTTAAGTGGAGATGATTCCGATGCCAACAGAAAATCTAAATGGCAAACTTTACAACAAGGCAATTTTCAGGTATTGATTACCACTGGACAATATTTTGGAGAAGGTTCGGATTTGTCGAATATCAGCTCCTTGTTTTTGGTATATCCGTTTTCTTTCAAAGGCAAGCTAATTCAGTATATTGGACGTGTGCAACGGTCGGAAATCAACCCAATTATACACGACTATCGGGACATCAAAATTGACTACCTAAACAAGCTGTTTTTAAAACGGAATACGTATTATCGTCAAATAACCAAACAAGCAAGTCTGTTTGATGAACCAACCGAATTTACTCCTGAAAGACAAAGTTTGGATGTTGAAAAGCAAATTAAAGTCCCCATAGAAGATTTAGATTTCAGATACGGCAATATTGGCTTTGAGTACATTGATAAACCAAACAACCAACGATTTGATTTTGAAATCGAAAACGAAGAATTCAGACCAGAATTTGAAGTTTTGAAACCTTATTTCATCAAGGTTTTGAAATCAAAAATGGTTAATATTGATATTTATGCCGAAATTGAAAATGGAGTGATTTTGTCGCAATTAGCTACATCATCCGACATTGAAAACATCAATAAGGAAATTGTAGAGAGTGTCAAATTTCAGTTTCTGAACAAAAGTTTTATCGGTCAAATTCCGACATCGGTACAAAATATTCTTACTACGAATGAACTCCCCAAAAATCAAAACATTTACAGCGATGCTGAAAATATTTTAGAAGATTTATTGAAAGGAAAACAGTACAAACATTCACAGCACATCCAGTTTTTAGCCGAAAAACACGAACGAAATGTTATGAAACTACGGTTTGTTCTACAACCTTTTTCATTTGTCTTTTTGTTAGTAGGAGAACAAAATTATCACATCATTTTAGAAACATTAGACACCGAAGAAGCAACCTATATCTGGCATACAGAAAAAAACAAATCGGTACTGATTGACACCATAAAACTAATAGACAAAGAACTGAACATCATTAGAGAGAAAGGACGGCAAGCCTATTTGGAAACCAATCCAAAAAACTTTTCAAGAATTGTCCACGACTACTCCGACAACAATAAGGGATTTACAATTTGGAAAGGGTTGTTGGAGGAATGTATATGTTAAACTCTATATTTTTATATTGATTAAGTGTTAATAAAAATAAAGAAAAATATGGGAAAAACGAACAATGAGAACTTAATTGTTATGATATTTGAGATAGATATGCAAGCTGAATATTTTTTGAAATTTTCAATTTGATAGACAACAAAATATATAATTAGGATAAACAATCAAACGGAAAAGCTAAATTTAACGACAAGTAAATTCAATAATGATAAGACAGTAAAGTTTTGCTCTCTTTTTTCATAAATGAATATCTGCATTACTTTAAATGGTAAATTTGTGGTATGAGCAAATTGGTTAAAAATATATCTATTGTTGTAAATTTTTTGATTCTAGGAGTATCATTTTTATGGGCAAAAAAAACAGATTTTGATTATGAACCTGTAATTATATGTTTGGGGCAAATTTTAGCTCTAACTGTCTTGCTTTTTGGTGACAAGATTTATAATAAATTTAGAATCAAAAATATTTCTGAATCAAAAATAAATATAGACACAAACGAGAATGATGATGCAGAATATAATATTTCTAAAATTAAAAAAAATTCTGAAATCAATATTAATAAGAGATAATGTTTGATTTATTTGGGAAACTATTCGGTAACAATAAACAAAATCAAGGTAAAATTGATATAAAGGATGTTAGTCAATCTACTATTAATGTTTTACAAGTAGATAAACTTGACCTTTCTTCATTTATCAATAGTCCCTATCAGAATGTTATTATTGGAAATTCGATACGGAAAAATTCCTTATCAACCTTAAGTAATAATTTAAGTTATCGGAACAAAACCGTTGAAGGTATTGCAAAAAATTGGGAAAATAAAGTTTGGCTAAATATACAAGGCGGTTTTGATACGGGCAAAACCCAACTTTCATTATTAATAGAAAAATATTTACCTCTTGAAAGCATATTAAATTACAATTTTAAAGAGATTTCAATTTTGGAATTTCACAATATTATTGTTTTAATTTTTAATCA
>JAFAFR010000011.1 GCA_023423405.1 Bacteroidota bacterium | reverse complement strand
TGACCACCATGCCGCCCCGATGCACGTCGGGGCGGCATTTTTTTGCGCGCCCCACCCTCGGGGTGTGCAACGCTTTTACGCAGAATTACGCACGCTTCACCAAAAACTGCCGCTTACACTGCCCATTCCCCAAAAAAGGAAGCGCCAGCCAGTGCAAACCGGCTGGCGTTTTCCATTCATAACAGTGGAGTAAATATGGAGTTTTTGAACAGTGCCGATTTCTGGATCGGCTTGGTGAAGATCGTCTGGATCAACATCATTCTTTCGGGTGACAACGCCGTCGTCATCGCCCTCGCAGCCCGCTCGCTGCCACCCGCACAGCAAAAGCAAGCCATCATGTTTGGCTCTGGCGCTGCCGTGGTGCTGCGCATTGTGCTGACCATTGTGGCGGCCAAGCTGCTGGAGCTGTCCTTCCTGCAAGTGGTGGGCGGCTGCCTGCTGCTGTGGATCGGCTACCAACTGCTGACCGGCGCAGAAGACGGCGAAGGCGAATCCAAGGGCAATGGCTCCATGCTGGTGGCCATTCGCACCATCTTGATTGCCGACCTCGTCATGAGCCTGGACAACGTCATTGCCGTGGCCGCCACCGCGCAAGGCAATATGGTGCTGCTCATCCTGGGTTTGGCCATCTCCATCCCCCTGGTAATTTTTGGCTCCACACTGATGATCAAGCTGATGGAACGCTTTCCCATCATCATCACCCTGGGCGCGGCCTTGATCGGCTGGGTGGGCGGTGAAACCATCGTCAACGACAACCTGCTGCACGGGGTTGCCATGGCCCACCCCTGGCTGCACTACGTGGCTGCCGCCACAGGTGCCGTGCTGGTCGTTGCCGTGGGCAAGTGGATGCAAGGCCGCCAGGTAGCAACCAACGCGTAACACCACACTGGCGAAGAAAGCACGCCAAACCACTCCAAGGGCGCCAGAGGCGCCCTTTTTGTTCCACAAAAACAAGAGCACTTTGCGCAGCATGCAAAAGCATTTGAGCCATCTTTTGCTTTGAATCAGCCAAAGGAAAAGCGCCGAAAGCTACACTTTAGATAGCAACACAGATGCATCTTTTGCAGATGACAAAAACGTCACCTCCAACCAACCTCATCACGTCAAAAGTGACATTCCTCGTCAAATTGCAAGCAAATTTTGCAGATTTTGACGCTTGTGCTGTAGGACAGCGCTGGCACACCGATTGCTCTGTAGAAGGCGTACTTTCTTTTTCTTCACTCCAAGGAGCTTTTTCATGAAGCGTACGATGCAAAAGGGTTTCACCCTGATCGAACTGATGATCGTGGTGGCGATTATTGGTATTTTGGCTGCGGTGGCACTGCCTGCTTATCAGGACTACACCGTGCGGGCGAAAATGTCGGAGGCCATTCTGGCGGCATCTGGCTGCCGCACATCAATTAGTGAATCGGTTCAATCTGGTGCTGAACTTCCTGATGCCAACGCTTGGGGCTGCGAATCTGGAATTACTGACGCATCTGGAGTAGTGACTCAAAGTCCTTCGAAATACGTTAAGAAAGTAGAAACAGATGAGAATGGCGTCATCACTGTTACTACTCAAGGAATCAAAAACGTTCAAGCTACCAACGGCAATGTGACGGAAGAGGGAACCATCACTTTGACACCTTATAAAAACACCAATGGCACACCTGCAGCGCTCACATCCACAGATGTTGGTGTGGCAATTTATGAGTGGCGCTGTGGCCCTGGTGGCAGCACTCCAGTTTCCGCCAAGTATTTGCCTGCATCTTGCCGCGGTTAATATATACAAATAAATAAAACGCCCTTCGGGGCGTTTTTTAATTTATGCTTTACCTTGCATCGCTCACTTTAATATTTCTTGCTTTTAATCAAATCTATGAATCGCAAGTTTGGAATAGTGCGCGATCAGAATTTTTAATTTTTCTGGCAGTAATTCTTCTTTCAATCAAAGTTCAGTCGCAAAAAACAAAAAAAATCTCCATAGATTTTTTTTCTTTAATTATATTTTTAATTATCATTCTTATAATTATTCAAATGATTTTCATGAGAATAATTTTTATTGGTGACTTTATTGTTCAAATACTTTATTGCACTCTTTGTATTTTTATTATACACATATCATCAAATTCCAATAATTCAGATGAAATAATTTCAGGCATTGCTTCTTCATTAATAGTAATATCATTCACGGCATCATTTGTAGCAATTTGTCAAGCACTCTGTATTTATGAAAATATAATTCCGGCACGTAGCTACGAAACATTTCGCAGAGTATCTGCCAATATAGGTCAAGCTAATCACCTTGGATCTCTGCTACTCATGGGTATTTGCAGTATTTTTTACATTTCAAGAGTTATTAAAAACAATTATTTAAAATACTTGCTTTTTGTAATTGCAGTTTATATCGGAGTCGGTATTTCAATTACAGAGTCGCGAACTGCCTTAGTGAATATAATTGCGTTGTTAGTACTGGTTTTTATAAAAAAGAATTTATTTAAAAAAAATAATATTATTGTGATTTTTTCTTTTGCCATTATTATTATAATTTCAATATTTTTCTGGCCAAGCTTAATATTAGAATATCACAATCCAAAATTAACTAATGGAATAACATCAATCAATACAACATCTAGTATGCGTTTACAGATGTGGCAACAGATTTTTCACGCCATATCTCTAAAGCCTTGGTTTGGCTGGGGGCCGGGTAATGTTTCTCTTGCACTAAATTCCGTACAGCATTTATATGCAGAAACATTGCCATTCACATATTCACACAATATCATTCTTGATTTTATGGTGTGGTTCGGAATACCAGTTTCTGTATCTTTAGTTGGATTTATTTTATTTTGGATTTTTTATTGCATAAAAAAAACAAAAGATCAAGAAAGTATTTTTTTCTTATCAATAATATTGATTTTCACAACACATTCTATGCTTGAATACCCTTTTGCATATGCATACATGCTACTACCGACGATGCTAGCAATAGGGTTTTTAGAAAAAAAATCGCCAATCTTCAGTATTTCAATACCTAAAATATATGCAGCAATTTTATTGCTAATATTTTCAATTACATTTATTTTATTAGCTTTCGAGTACTTAAAAATTGAGGCCTCAATTAATAATGCGAAGTTAAAATCACTAGGCTTTGGGAAAGAGATAAATTATCCCATTGAATGGACACCACTCACGCAACTTGAATCTATAAAAAAATCAATAAGTATTGCAACAACTAAAGACATGAATCCTCAAGAAATAGAAATATTAAAAATAACATCAGAGCGATTTCCAAGGTTTTTTATACAAAAAAAATATGCAATTTCTTTATATTTGAATGGAAATTCAGAAGAATATCACAAGCAATTACAAATAATTAGACTAATGCACGGTGAGTATAAGAAAATTGAAATAGAAAAATATCTAAATCTTCCAGGTAACAAATAATATAAATTTGTCATTTGTTTTCTTGTGCAAAATCAGACCTCCCCCCGTGCTTCTCGAGCACGCGCACGCCCTCCATCACCATGTGTTTGTCCACCGCCTTGCACATGTCATAAATGGTCAGAAGGCTGATCTGGATTGCGGTGAGTGCTTCCATTTCTACACCGGTCTTGCCATGCAGCTCCACGGTGGCTTCGCAGCGCACGGCATTTTCAGCGGGCAGCACTTCAAAATCTACCGCTACGCGTGTGAGTGCCAAGGGGTGGCACAGCGGAATCAGGTTACTGGTTTGTTTGGCGGCCATGATGCCGGCGATGCGTGCCACGCCCAGTACGTCGCCTTTTTTGGCGGAGCCTTTTTGAATAATTTCCAGCGTTTCAGGGCGCATCACAATACGGCCTTCGGCCACGGCCACGCGGTGCGTGGGCGCCTTGCCGCCCACATCCACCATATGGGCTTGGCCGTGGGCGTCAAAGTGGGTCAGGCCGTCATTGGGGGCAAGGGTGTCGCTCATGGTCTTTGCAATATTCGGGGGGCTACAGGGGCTGCCGTGTTCAGGCCTTTGCCTTGGCAGGCATGTAAAGCTGGGAACACGGGCGCAATGCAGGCATCATAAGAGGCTGTTGTTGCCTCAGATGGCCTTGTGCCTTTTTGCTTGCCCATGACTTCTGCACTGCTACGCCTTGCGGCCCCTGTTCTTCGCACCAGCGTGCTGGCGCTGGCCTTGGGTTTTCCCATGTGGCACGGGGCGGTTGCGCACGCGCAAATTGCGCTGCCTAGCATGGGCGACGGGGCAGATCTCACCACCAGCGAAGAGCGCCGCTTGGGCGACCGCATCATTCGCTCGCTCTACCGCGATCCCGACTACATCGATGACCCTCAGTTGCACGCCTATGTGATGGGTATCTGGCAGCCCCTGGTACAGGCCTCCAAAGCGCGCGGTGATTTGTCGCCAGAGCTGCAAGAGCGTTTTGCCTGGCAGGTGCTGCTGGGGCGCGATAAAAGCATCAA
>JAFAFR010000097.1 GCA_023423405.1 Bacteroidota bacterium | reverse complement strand
GTGGTAGTACTGATTCTTCTTGAAGATAATCCAGGATTCCTGATACCTGGTGAATCTTTACTTTAATTGATTCTTGTATTTCCGTTTCTAAAAGAATGTTCTGTAATTGGATAAGATCATTGTCTGATTCAACAAGATATATCACATCTTTATTCTTCAGTTTTCGGAAGTTTTCAGGCTGAATTTCGGCAATATTTCCACTCGCTAACCAAAGGCTTTCAGGCTTTAGAATACTGCCTAAAATCGCTTCTTCAGGCCTTTCAACTACAACTATCTTTGCACCTGAATACTGCTTCATCAAATGGATTCCGAAAAGGCAATTATTGAAGGATTCATTCTTAAGATATACCTTAAGCCATTCTGGAAGTGAATCTTTCTGATAACGTTCCTGAAGGATTGAATGAAGCCAAAGGTATTCTGCTTCACAACTTACCAAAACGCCATTAATCCTTCCAAATTCATCAATCAAAGGAAAGGTAACTGATCCGGCTAACTCACTTTTAGTAATTGTACCTAAATAGTAATCTTCTATGCTTTTATTGATTGATTCTTCAGGAAGATCCAATTCTTTCAAATATTTGATGAAATGATTTTCCTGGTATCCTGATAAAGTTTTCTTGAATATGTTTTCAGAAAAGAAGTATTTCCTTTTGTACTGCTTCTTTTGTGGTTTATCTTCATCTGATTCTAATCTATCACCATAGCCTTCAAAATAAAGCTTTCTTGCAGTTTCCTGAAGATCGCCATTGTACTTCTGATATGCTAATATGTGATATGGTGAAAGTAAGGTTTCAGAAGGATATCTTGTACCGGTACTGAATAAAAAAAGGCATCCTGAATCCTTGTAAATGTATCCACTCCATTGTGCCTTTGAACCATTCCTTCTTACCACCACCATATCAGGCCGATTCTGAATAATGTGAAATTCATCTCTGATCAGATCCCAAACTTCAGTCTTATCATTGTAATCACTCCAGGCATAATTCTTTTCTGAATGATTCACATTCTGATTATTTTTCTTATTCTTCTTCATTGCCGGTACGACTGCCAAAGGATCTTTGTAATCGTACATCTGTGAAACCTGAATTATGATATCTCTTTCTTCATCGGTGATAAATCCAATATCAAAGTAAGATCTTTCTGATACCTGATTATCTTTATAAATGAAGATATATCCACCATTTGATCTTGTTTCAAGTACTGCTTCTGTATATCCTTTAAGCTTGGCAAGTTTTCGGTTTCCTTGAAGGTTTTTGGCTTTGTAAAGGATATGATATCCACCTGATCTTGTTTGATACATCACCACCTTCTGATCAAAATCTTCAATATGATCTCTTAAAGTTTGAAAGTATTCCTGAATAAACTTATCCTTTTCTTCGGTCTGCTGATCCAAAGATTTATCCTTCTGAATTGGATCTTCAAAGAATACTTTTGTATCAATATCAATTCATTCCAAACCATCGTATCCGGTAGCAATACCAACTCCTTTTGTACCTGGTATTTCATAACCTCTTTTTGTTATGATTCCACCTTCATAGTTTAATCTTTTGATGAATTCTGATTCAGAAAGCTTGGTACTTTGCTGATCTTTCCAGGCAAAATTCGGTACTTTGTTTTCACCAATGGTGATCAAGGAAAACTTCTGAAGAATCTGAAGGTAATATTCTGAATCATTCCTGGCTTCCATCTCTCCTTGCTTTTCTCCAATTTCCCGTACTTACCAAAACAAACAAATCTTTATTCTTTAAGAATTTAGTTCTGAATGTAGTATCACCCATCAGTTCGGTATCCTTAACGATCTTTTGGCCTTCACCCGTTGTAAATTCATCAGGAAGAAGTTCATATAGTTCTTTTTCGTTTTCAGTAAGAAGATCTACCGGATCAAGAAGATCAGCTTCTTTTCTCATCTTCTGTGCATTCACCTTAAAGTATTCAGCCAATCTTACTGCACCTTGAACGGATTCCAAATCAACTTCCATTCTGAATCCACCTTGCCTGAATACATCTTTTGTGATCTGAAGAATCAGGCTGAATCTCGCACAATACGTTTGAATCTTGGCATCAATTGAAGATTGAACATCATTTTCAGTATATTCAAAACTATTGTACCAATCAATCCAATATCTTTTGGCTTCCTGGCTAAAGCTTAAGATATGTGGTTTATCACCTAAAGGAATTTCAAAAATCCGTTTGATAATTTCTTCCCATAATTCAGGAATATCATCTGAAAGTTCTTTACTTTCATCAATCCTTCTTGCTTGTTTTATTTGTGGCTTGAATACCAAAAAACGATCAGCCATACCATCGTGAACAAAATCTTTTGTGAAAACTTGCTTATAAACTTCCGGCTGAATTCCACCCATAATTGTGATATGTGGATTCGCAATAATGATAGATTTTTCATCTTCAACACGATCCTTCTGAAGTGAAGTTCCTGAAAAACTGCTTAACCATTGTTGCTGATCGCTTCCACCTTTTCCATACCTGGTGAAATTCATAAAAAAGGCTTTCAATTCATCCATATAAAGAAGGATTGATCTTTTGTTTACACTATGCCTTTTTGCAACTGCTTCAATTGTTGCATCATTCATTACATACCGGAAAAGTTCAGGTTTTTTCAAGGTTTCCTTCAGCAAAGGATTCTTTAAGATTTCAGCTTTATAGGATTCCATTTCTTTATGGAAGAATCTTTGTGCCTTTTGATTCAGCTTTACAAAAGGATCAATGGCAAAGTTTAAAGGTGCAGTTTTCATCACTCCTGAATTCCCAACTACAACAATATATAAGATCGCACTTTCCTTCCATCCTTTCAAAACTTGAATCTTACAAGAATTACCAATGGCTGAAGAAATTCCACCCAAAAGAAAAGCTGATATAACTTCTATTGGATAGTTATTGTTTTCTGAAGTTTCCTTTACGATTCTTTGGAAATCAGGTGAAAAGATTTCCAATGGAAATTCTTCAGGTGAATCTGCTGAAGCCACTCCATTAAGTGATTTCAGATCTTTAAAGTTTAGTTTTACTTCTGCCATTGTTTTACTTTTTAGGATTCTTGTAAAACTTTTTACCGGCAATAAGAATTGGATTTATCTTTCCTTCTGTTTCCCATCGCCAAATGGTCGGCATTGTCTTTTTTACTGCCTTTGCAAATTCTTGTGGTGTCAGAAGATCCTGATCTTCATCAGGAATTAAGGATAAGGCTTTGTCAAGTTTCAGGTGAATTTCTTGAAGATCTTTCTTAAAATCTGCCTTTAATAATTCAAATGGATTTTCCATCCTGGTAAATGGTTTAATGGTTTAACATTCACCACCTTTGGAAATTGAAGAAATTTGTATCTTTGGTATGCTAATTCGTTCCCCAACTTTTTAGCTTAAAAAAGAAAGTATTCTTTTTGATACAAATCCATCGGTGGTTTCCATCGGTGGTTTTTTATTATCTCAATTCAAAAGTATTTCAATTCATTATATTTCTTCTGTATGATTCTGTATGATTCTATATTTTTACAGAAATACACTATTACACAAACTTAACTATCTGTTTCTGAATGCTTTCTAAATAATCACGATCGTAAGAAATAACACTAATTAAATCTTCATCCTCTTTCAAGAAATCATTAACGCCACTAATATTGATTGATCCACCAATAGACTTTAAGAAACCTGATCTGTTTATTTTTTCAGGAAGGTATCCGTTTTCTTGCAATACGCAAATGATACCGGCTAACTCCTTACCTTTCCTTTTCGCCATATATTCTTTCAGTCCTTTAATATCTTTCGGTAGACTAATGAAGTATTCTTCAAAAAGTTTATCATTTTTTGGTCGTGCATCTTTAGTTTTCCGAATCTCTTCTTCCTTGACTTTTTCAAAAGCCATTTCAATGAAACTAAAAATAGCATTGATACTTCCTAAAGTAAGTGATCCTGAATATTTGTTTCCGGAAATGTCAGCGAGATCTAATGCTTTGTAATCCGTTTCAGAAATCAAATTTATTTTATCTTTTGCCTGATCAATTCTTTTCAGTTTTTCTTCATCAGAAAGGAAAGGATTGCTTACTGCTACTTTAGTTCTATCCTCCACATCTTCAAGTATCCTCTTTTTTGCTGATCTGTATTCATCTATCAGAATTGTGATTTCAGAAGTTAATCCAGTGAAGAATTCGTAAGATGAATAATGCCTTTCTTGCGCTTTTTTGTAATTCCTATAAAAATAATCCGCAAGATTCTTCCTTGATGGTTCTTTTGAAATACCATCCAGGATAATTTCAAGATAATTTAGTTCTTCCATTTTTACTATACTTTAATATTAAACTTGTCACTCTTTATAAAGCTGATTATCAATTATTTATCTTGCTTTTTCGTCAAACTTGTCAGACTTGTCAAAATGTTGTCAGGCTTTTTTCAATTATATCTTGCTGATTATCAATTAAATACACTCAACTTGTCAGACTTGTCAAACTTGTCAGTACATAAATTCAGAAATTAACCTTCATTAATATCAATTTCATCATAGTATTTCTTCATCTGTTTTGCATTTTCAGGATCTTTCTTACCGATATAGGAAAGTAAAGTTCTTTCTTCAGAATGGCCGGAAACCTCAAGAAGTAAGCTTGTAGGAATCTTTGAATAAAAGTTAGTACAATAAGATTTCCTTCCAATATGACTGCCGATCAGTTCCCACTTTTCATAAGTTCCATCTACTTTTCGCCATACACCTTCTTTGATTTCTTTAAGTACAGATCCTTTTGTTTGATCATTGATCTTTGCATACTTACAGACTTCCTTTATTTGATCGTTGTATTGTTGTTCATACATCGGTGAAGGAAAGTTCATATTATTCTTTTTAAGGATTTTTACAACTTCAGAATGAAGAAGTAAGGCTATCTTTTTACCGGTCTTTTCCTGAACAAAATCAATGAAATAATCTTCACCTTCCTTTCTGATCATATTCTTATCAAATCTCATAAAATCAGAAATTCTTTGGCCAACAAAACAAGAAAGATAAAGCCATTGCCTTGCATTCTCATATTCTTCAGGTATATCTTTACACTCCTTGATCTTCTTTAGTTCAGAAAAAGAAAGATAAACCACATCCTTTTCATCATAAGGTAAACCTACCAATCCGTAACTTCTGTTCAATTGTACACCACGCTTCTGTGCATAATTACATATTGTCTTAAGGATCTTAATTGTTTTAGCTATGGTATTCCTGGAATAAAGAAGCTTTCCGGAAAGATATTCTTCCAATTCATATTGGAATTCAGGATTCACATCAGTAAGCAAATGCTTAACATCAAATCCTTTTATGGAAGATTCATAATCCTCAAACTTCTTGAAAATCTTCTTTGTATCCTCAAGCTTAAGAATTGTTCTTGGTGCTAATACATTCCTTTTTAATTTAATGTACCTATCAAAATGATCCTGGATTAGCAAAGATTCACTTTCTTGTTCTTTTTCAAATTTGATCTTCTTAAGATTATTGAAGTATTCTTTAACTATGGATTGAAACCATTCTTTTGTAGGAAGATTATCTTCATCATAATTATCAGCTTCACATCTTTCAAGAATAAACTTTCTTAAATCATCTTGATCATTAAGAATTCTCACCATTCTTGTTTGTTTATCCAAATCAAGCTTCTTCTTTTTACGATTGTCTTTCCAAAACTTTTTACCATTCACCAATGGCATTTCCAACACTTCTTCCGGTGTGAATACATAAAGTTCTGTTTTGGCTTCTAAAACCAACTGCTTATCTGATAAAAGGAATCTTAATCTTGCTGAAAAAGGATCATTCAGCTTTAAGGATCGTAATTGAAAATCTACTGAAGGCATTGTACTTTACTTTAACATATCAAAAGTACAAAATTTAATCATTACTTGTACTAATTTGTACTAAATACTAAAATAAAATTTAATGATATTTAATTGATTTATTATATCTTTACCTATGAATAAAGGATTTACAGAAGAATTCAATTAAGTACACTTAAGAAGTATTTCCTTTATTTTAGTCCCCTACGGGCTACGAAAAATCTTCAGAAATATCTGAAGATTTTTTTTGTTTTATAGCTACCTTTACAAAAATACTTATATGCGAA
>JAFAFR010000088.1 GCA_023423405.1 Bacteroidota bacterium | reverse complement strand
GCTCCAGGACCTGCAGGGATTCATCCTCCGCTTCCAGGCGGCTGCCGAACGAATTCCCGCCGAGCAGGGGGCGAGGGCGGAGATCGAAGAGGCGCTGCTTGCGGCCGACGACGTGATCGTTCAGGCTCGCGACAAGGCCTACGGCCTGCGTGCCGAAGACATGGGTGACCTGGTTGCAACCTTGACGGAGATCGTCGCGACCGCCCCTTTCGACCCGTCCTTTCAGATTCGCCTCGTGGTGGAAGGAAGGCCCCGGACCTTGGACCCGGCGGTTGCGCCGGAAATTGCCCGGATCGTCAGCGAAGCGCTCTTCAATATTGCCCAGCACGCGCGAACGTCCGCCGCAGGCATCACGATTGGCTTCGAAAGCAGCCACCTGGCCGTGCAGGTGCGTGATTGTGGCGTCGGGATCGCGGGACACAACCTGGCGCAGGCCGAGAAGGGCGGCCATTCCGGCATGACCGCCATGCGCAAGCGTGCGAAACGGATTGGCGGTGATCTGACGGTCAACAGCATTCCAGGCGAAGGCACCGAAATCACCCTGATGCTGCCAGCCGGGCTGGCCTTCTCCGCGCCGATGCGGCGTCGCAAGTGGATTTCTCGTCTTTTCTAGATCTTCCACCTGAACCAGCGGCGCCAGTCACCATTGGCGGGGATATGGCTGGAAAGGTTTTCCCGAGGAAGATGGATATCGACTTCAGTACCTGAACCCTGGCGGCTTCGGATCTCTAGGTGCGCATCGATTTCCTCGGCTCTCTCCCGCATGCCGATGACCCCCCAGTGTCCGGCACGCCCACTGCGCTGGATCACAGCGGATGGCACGCCTTCGCCGTCGTCACGAATGCGCAGGCGCACTCCGTCATGGTCGCTGCTCACCTCAGTCTCGATCAGACTCGCATTGGCGTGCCGGAAGGCATTGATGAGCGCTTCCCGAGCGATTCGGAAGAGTTCCTCTTCGACCCCGGTGGGCAACGGTGGAAGCTTGCCCCGGGAGACGATCCGGAACTGCGCGCCATGGACGGCCGCCAGTTCCGTACCGACCGCTTCCATGGCCTCGAGGATGCCGCCCGACTGACGTTGTCGAATCCGGAGATCGATTACCCGATCCCTGCCTTCGACCATGACTTCATCGGCCTGGCCCAAAGCGAGTTCCAGGGCTTTGCGAGCTGGTGCGTCTGCCGGAAGCTTGTCGGACGCGGCGTGGAATCGAAGCATCAGTCCCTGCACACTCTGCAACAGCGTGTCGTGCAGTTCACGGGCAATGCGATCCCGTTCGCGATGCCGCTCTTCAAGGCGTGCAAGCAATCCCTTGGCAATGTGTCGATCCCGCATGCGGAACGCGATCCATAGCAACAGGATCACGAAGGTTGCGCATGCTGCAAGGAACATCTTGGTCTGATGCAGCGCTGGAGGTATCTCGAACTGCATCGAATCGGGAGGACCCCACGGGCCCTCGCCGTAGGCCGCGGACAGCTCGAAAACATAGCGGCCAGGTGAAAGACCAACATAGGAGGCCTCACGGGCGCTGACCGGTTGGCGCCACACATCGTCATAGCCGCGAAGGCGGTAGCGAAATCGCAGCGCCTCCGGTGACTTGAGCCCCGTGGCGGTATAGGCGACGACGACCCGGCGCGCCAACTTGGGCAATACCGCACCCGACTCCGCGTGGATCTGGCCACCATCGGCGCGTACTGAAAGGACATGAGCTGGGGGCGTAGGCTCGGCGGTGGCGACGCGCCGTGGATCCACGCGGCGAACCCCGACGCTGGTCGCGATCCAGATGCTTCCATCCCCACTGGCCAGGGCGGTCGGAAGTGGCCGGAGTTGCCAGATGTCATCGGCGAGTGGCACCAGCGGCCCCAGCGGTCCCAGCACCTTGGGTTCCACCTGATACGTCGGGTCTTTGAGGAACCGGGCGATCTGGTTGGCCCCTACGCGAATCAATCCCTCGTTCCCATGCAGCCACAATTCGCCTGTGGTTGTCTCCACCAGGCCGTGGAGCCCGGTGGGGCGAAATCCGCCAGCAAACTGCAAAGGAACAAAAGACCTGCCGTTGAACAGGCTCAGGCCATCGGAGCCGCCAACCCAGAACCCCGATTCCGTGAAAAGCAGTGCGGTGACATGGCCGACGGTCAACCCATCCAACCGCCCCCAGCGGAGAACCTGCCCATCCTGCACGCTGACCAGGAGATTATCCCTATATCCGAACCATGGCTGTCCCTCGCGGTCCAGCTCCGCGCGCACCGGCATCCTCTGCGAGGGCAGGGCGCCTTGAACAGGCTCCAGCGACCAGGCGCCGCCATCCCACAGGTAAAGTCCGCGCTGGTCGATGGACGCCCACAGTCTTCCCTCGCCATCCTCCACGATTGCGCGCACCACGGGGGAAGGGTCGACGCCATCCGGGAGGTCCATGATGCGTTCCATCTCCGCGCCGCGGCTTCGCCAGAATCCACTCGGCCCCGCAAGCCAGACCTGGCCAGCGGGATTGCGGTGGGCAACCGTGACCGGATAGGGCACCTGTGATGTGGTTAGATTTCCACCCTCGAGGCGCATCGCATTCCGATTCATTGACCCGGCCCAGACCGCACGGTCGGAATCGATGGCCAGTGCAAAATTGTAGGCGGCATCCGGGAATCCGGCTTTGACCAGATGGGATTCGCGAAACCTGTCCAGACCCACGTTGGTGCCGAACCACAGATTGCCTTCGCGATCCCTGAGCGCGCTTCCAACGACCCTCCCGCTGAGGCCATTGGCGGCAGCTGATCTTGACGAATCCAGATCGGAACTCAAACCGGGGGAGGGCGCATAGTGGATGCCATCCCCCGTCGTGCCGATCCAGAGCCCCCCCTCCTCGTCAAAGACCAGGGCGGAGGTGAGATGGGAATGTCCACGGTCCGACACCGCCTCCGCACGCGAGGACGTCACCGGAAGGATCGTTCCCGATGTCGATTCGGCTGCCCAGACCGTCCCGTCCGGGGCCTGAGCCAATGCGCTGACCCCATGAACCGGAACGACGGAAAGAGTGAAGTCGGAATGGCCGGGGGGACGATGCCAGAGCCCGGCACCGCCAGCCCACGTACCGCCGGCGCGATCCACAAGGACACTGCGGATTTTTGGGCCATCCTCCACGCCCGAAAGCAGATGGATTCGCCAGCCGTCTTCGCCGCCCGTCACCAGGTGATCGCCTATTGCGGCCACCACGTTTCCACTGAGGTCGATTGCCAGGTCGTAGGGAATACCCGCCGGCACGCCCTGGGCGATACCGAATGGACGCGCTTGGCCGTTCGACAGCCGTATCAGGCCACCATCGCGCAAGCCGATCCAGAGTGAGCTGTCTGGATGCGCAACCAGTGCCGAGACTTCGGGAAACGGATCGCCTTTGGCAGTCTGGAAGCGTTCGAACAGGAAACCGTCGTACCGGAACAGGGTCCGACCGGTTGCCAGCCACAAGTAGCCATCCGTCGTCTGCGCCAGGCTGGAAACCTGGCCCGGGACTCCCTCCTTGGGCGTCCAGCTCGTATGCTCGAAGCGAGGTAGGTCGTGGTCGTCACTGGCCAGGGTAAGGGACGGCAGCGGGAGCACAAGCAACGCCAAGACCATCGCGGCGAAACGGCACATGGCGCTTCCCGGACCATCCCGACAGGTCTTCGGAGCCTTCTGTCCTGGCATGGCGCCCTCTGGGGCAGGTGCCGAGCGGTTCGCCGAGCATAGCGCGATGGCCCAAGCCGCACCTCTCACCAGGCATCGTCAATCATCCGATCGGCTCCATCGACTGGCGCGCGAGCGCCAGCTTCACGCCTTCATCGGCTTCCATTCGCGCGCGGAACGCCTTCAACGCCGGGTAGGTATCGATTGACAGTGGAGTCTTCCCGATCCAGCGCATCAACACATACAGGAAAGTGTCGGCAAGGGAACGCTGGCCCAGGTACCATTCGCCGCCGTTCGCAGCAAGTGTTTCGTCCATCCTCAGGTAATGCCCTGCGAGCTTGTCATAGGTCTTGAGCCTGACTTCCTTCTGGGCGGCTGCGCTGTCGGCGAACTTCCCGGTATTGAAGTGACCACCATAGGCTGCGTGCACTTCCGAGGTCATATAGGCCAGGGCTTCGGCTTCCCTGCGCACGAGTCGCGTGTCACCGGCGTGGCCCGTGCTTCCATAGGTGCTGCCAAGCCATGCCAGGATTGCCGCCGCTTCGGTCAGTACGTCGCCGTCATCGAACCGCACGGCTGGAACCTGCCCCTTGGAGTTGATGGCGAGATAGTCGTCCTTCTTCTGATCGCCATAGGCGATGTTGTGAACCCCGATCGGCGCGTCAAGCCAAGCCACGGCAATATTGGGCGACAGCGAACAGGTTTCGGGCATCGTATAGAGTGTCGGCATGGGAATTCTCCTCAATAGTTTCGCCTGCGTCGGGGCTGGCGCGGAGACGTAGACAAGGCGTCGGTCAATCGCCGCGTCGACGATTGGGGACGGCGCGAAACGAAATCTCTACCAGTTGCTCTGGCAGCGCCAGGCGCGAAACGGCGACGATGCTGCTTGCGACCTGCGGCCTGGCGGTTCCGTACATCTCCTTGCGCACCTTGGCCACGGCCGGAAATGCGCTGTCCATGTCGATCACGAAGACCGTCTCTTCGACGACATCGTCCAGGGTGGCATCGAACCGCGTGAGCAGATCGATCGCGTTCTCGTAGGTGCGTCGGATCTGCGCCTCGGTACTCGAAAAGTCGACCGGAACGCCTGCGGCATCCAGCGCGGCAGGGGCGACCAGCACGCCATCCATGTCGTGGCTGAGCTGACCGGAAAGATAGACGACGCCATCCTGCTCGACTGCTTGCTCATATCCGAACGCGGCCTCCCAGGGGACGCCGAAACTCTCCGCCTGTCTGACGATGTTTTGGTCTGGATTGCTCATTCTGTGTTCCTGTTATGAAGTGGAGCGAGAGAACGGGCCTGGATGTAGTGGGTTGTATGCATGTCCCGGGTGGACACGGCGCGCCGCGCCATACAAGGCTGCAGCCAGCTGGATACGCGCGTAAGCCCCAGACGGGTCGGACTTCTCCCACCCGACCGCGGCGCGGCGAGAAGGCAGGGCACTACGGTATGATCGGCTTGCGCGAACACGCCGAGCACATCAGCGGCAGGCTTTGCATCGGCGGTGATCTGAACGACGACCTGGTCCCGTGGACCAGGTCGGCATTCTCCTGGTGGATGTCCCCGGCGCGCCCCGATCGCGTGTTTCCTGAGAGGGAGTTCGAAAGATGGAAAGGCCCGTGATCCGCGTCCTGGTGGTCGACGACCATCCCGTGCTCCGCGACGGCGTGACCGCCATTCTCGAGAACCAGACCGACATGGAGATGGTCGGGTCGGCGTGCGACGGTATCGAGGCCATCGAGCGGTACCGGGTTCTGCGTCCCGACGTAACCTTGATGGACCTGCAGATGCCACGCATGGGCGGCGTGGAAGCGATCGTCGGGATTCGCGAGGCGGATCCCGCGGCCCGCATCATCGTGCTGACGACGTATGCAGGCGACGCGCACGCCATCCGGGCGCTGAAGGCGGGTGCCTCGGGTTACCTCCTGAAGAGCAGTCTACGCACCGAAATGATCGATGCGATCCGCAACGTGCATGGGGGGCAACGCCATGTCCACCGGGACGTTGCCGGGGAGATCGCACAACATGTCGTCGAGGATGCGCTGACCGAGCGCGAGATCGCAGTCCTGCGGCTGGTGGCTGTCGGTCAAGCGAACAAGCAGGTGGCTTCCGAGCTGGGCGTATCGGAAGAGACGGTCAAAGGGCATCTGAAGAGCATATTCGCGAAGTTGCTTGTTGCAGACCGTACCCATGCAGTGACCGTTGCAGCGCGACGAGGAATTATCGAGTTGTAACGGTTAGGGATGTTTGTCGAGGGTAGGGGAGGGCTGCGCCTTTCCATGGGCGGTCCGCTGAGCACTTGGTCTAGGCCCAGCTTCGAAGCCGCCAGCACATCCAAGTGA
>JAFAFR010000077.1 GCA_023423405.1 Bacteroidota bacterium | reverse complement strand
TCGCCATGGGTGATGACGGGCCAGCCATAGTTTTTGCCGGGCTCGGGGCGGTTGATTTCATCGCCGCCTTGGGGGCCGTGCTCATTCATCCAGAAGGTACCGTCCGGTGCCAGGGCTGCACCCTGTGGGCTGCGGTGGCCATAGCTCCAGATTTCGGGCAGGGCATCGGTGCGGCCCATAAAGGGGTTGTCTTTGGGGACGCTGCCGTCCTTGTGGATGCGCACAATCTTTCCCAGATGGCTTTGCAGGTTCTGTGCTTCTTCCTTGAAGTGGGAGCGCTCGCCCAGGGTGAGCAGCAACGTGCCATCGGGGCGCTCCACAATCCGGCAGCCAAAGTGCAGCTGGCTGGCTTTCTTGGGGCGCTGGCTGAAGATGATTTGCAGGGCTTCCAGTTGGGTTTGATCGGCAGAAAGCTGGGCTTTGGCCAGCGCTGTACCGTTGGTGCCATTGGTGGCGGGCTCGCTGTAGCAAAAGTACAAGGTGCGGTTGCTGGCAAAGTCGCTGTCTAGCACCACATCCAGCAAACCGCCTTGGCCACCTGCGGCGATGGCGGGCAGGCCCTGTAACGGGGCTCCCAGGCTGCCATCGGCCGCCACCACGCGCATGCGGCCTGGGCGCTCGGTCACCAAAAATTGCCCGTCGGGCAAAAATGCGATGGCCCAAGGGTTTTGCAGCCCTTGTGCGACCACCTGCGGTTGTACGTTGAGTGCATGGGCGCTCAAGACTGAGCTGCACAGGGCTGCGGCGCAGAGGGTACGGGCAGGGTGCAAAGAGAAGGCCGGTGGGCGCATGCAATGTCTCCTTGGATTGGGCTTGCGACAGCGCAAGCACGAAAGCAGAAGGCAGAAAAACTTGGCAACGATGGCGCTGGGGCCACTGCAGCAGGTGTATAAATCTCGCTGAGTCATTCTATGCCGCTCATGAGAAGCGGCTTTTTTTGTTCTTTTTCGAGAAAGGCCCCGTATGGGAGCGCAATGGAAAGCCAAGGGCAAGGCCCTGGTTGCGGACGCCAAAGGCAAGCTGTTTGGCAAATTGGTCAAGGAAATCACCGTAGCAGCCCGTTTGGGTGGGGGCGACCCCGGCAGCAATGCGCGCCTGCGCATGGCGATTGAAGCGGCCCGCAAGGCTTCCATGTCCAAAGAAACGCTGGATCGCGCCGTCAAAAAAGGCGCTGGCGTGGGCGCTGATGCGGTGAACTACTCCAGCGTGATTTTTGAAGGTTACGCCCCCCACCGCGTGCCGGTGATGGTGGAGTGCCTGACCGACAACCCCAACCGCACAGCGCCCAATATGCGCGTGTGCTTCCGCAAAGGCCAGATGACGGCTGTGGCGTGGGATTTTGACCACGTGGGCATGATCGAAGGCGAAGCCGAGGGCGGTGCCGACGTGGAGCTGGCCGCCATTGAAGCGGGTGCGCAAGACTTTGAAGCGGGCGACGAAGAAGGTGTGACCTTGTTCATCACCGACACCAGCGATCTGGATGCCGTGAGCAAGGCATTGCCTGCACAAGGTATCAAAGTGCTGTCGGTCAAGTTGGGCTACAAGGCCAAGAATCCGGTGAGCATGGGCAGCCTATCTGCCGAGCAGCAAGAAGAAGTGCAGACTTTCTTGGCGGGCCTGGAAGACGATGACGACGTGCAGCACGTGTTTGTGGGTCTGGTGGACTGATTGCGTCTTGCCATATGCGGCGACTGCAAAAAAAGGGCTGCTTGATGCAGTCCTTTTTTTTGAGTGCAATATAAAAAATATAGCTTTTAGCGCTTGGTGCTGCTGGTTTTTATGATGTTTTGTGCCTGAAAGCCAAATAGTTAAAGCGCTAAACGCTATGTTTTTATAGATTCTCAGCGTGACTGGTCATCGTTGCCGATGCGCTTTCGGGATGACCGGTGGCTTGGGCTGTCGCTGGGTTGGCTGTCGCAGTCGCTGCAATCACGATGTCGGCTATCAAGGTGCTGCCCTGCGCGCTGGAATGGATGGTCAACGTGCCGCCCACACGGCCCAGGCGGGTGCGCATGCTGTGCATGCCAATCCCCATGCCGGCGCTCAGCACGGCAGACACATCAAACCCCACGCCGTCATCTTGCAGCACCACGCGCCACAGAGTGCTGCTGGGCTGTGTGCAGGTAATGGAGAGCTGGCGCGCCCGGCTGTGCTTGAGCACGTTGGCAAACGCCTCTTCCAAAAAGCGTGACATGGCCATCGCTTGCAACGCACTGGGTGCCTGCTGCCACTGGGCATCGACCTGCCACTGGGCTTGCAGCTGCAGCTCATCCAGAATCTGCATAAAGCGGTGGCGCAGCGGGGCCAGCCACAGCGCGGGGGTTGCGGGCACTACCACTTCGCGGCTGGAGCCCACGTCGATCACCTGGCGTAAATCATCACGCAGCACCTTGAGCATGGAGAGCACGCGGTCTTTGTGCAACTGGGGGGCGGCTTGCTCGACCAGGGCGAGTGAGCGCACCAGGCTGCCGCCCAGCCCATCGTGCAAGTCGTGCGCCAGATGCACGCGCTCTTGCAGCTTGGCGTGTTCCAGCTCTTGCGCATGCTGCTGTGCCAGCACGTGGGCCAGTTCATTGCGGGCCTCATCCACACGCTGTTGCAGCTTGCTGTTGAAGTGATCGACTCGCTGCAAGTGGGCGGCCAACTGCCAGCCCAGCAAGCCTGCCAGAAAGAGGGTGCTGACAGGGGAGAACAGCGAAGACCACGTTTGGTCATAGCTCCAGACATCCATCGCCACCACAATGTCGTGGCTGGCCACCAACAGCACGCCAAACCAGCAAAGCGCCAACCACAGGTGCGGAGTTTTGCGCGTGTGCCATGCCCGGGCGATCACCAGCAGGCAGCTGGAATGCACCAACAGGGAGCTCCACTGGAAGACCCAGACAAAGTTGAGAAAAAGGCGATGGCTGCTATCTATGTTGAAAGCAACGGCCCAGCCGAGCACTGCCAACCAGGTGAATGCCTCGATTTTGGGCAGTTTCAAGCCCACAAAACGCAGGGAGAACAGCAAAAAACCTTGTGCGTACAGCACAAAGCTCATGAGGTGGAGCTGGGTTTGGGCGGTGCTGCTGAGCTGGCCAATGGGCTCGGTTTGCAGCAGCAGGCACAAATAGCTGGCCCACATCAGTTGCATCAAACCAAACCACAGGTAAGCACTTTCCGAGCGGCGCCACAGCCAGACAAAAAAAGCAACACAGCCAATCGCTGCAGACATGGCTGCGGTCAGGGTATAGGCCGTGCGCTGGCGAAAAATACTGGTTTCGGTTTGTTCGCGGATGGTATCTACAGGGCCTATCTCCACACGCCCTAAGCCAGGATTGACAGAGTCTGGGCCCACCACGCGAATCCATACGGTTTGTATGCCGGATTTGCCGGCGGTGGAAAGCGGCCACCATCGCGGCTGATTGCCGCTGCGTGAGTAAGGCGGGGTGAGGTGGCGATCACTCCACAGCAACTCATCGCCCCAGTACACGCTGCCCGCAATGCGCATGGAAGACACGGACAGCGCGTGGTGCTGTTGTGGGCAGGGCAGCGCCCAGTCCATGCGGTACCAGATGGGGCCATTCCATGTGGGCCAGCGCTGCTTCCATGCATCAGGCAGCGTCACGGTTTCCCAGCCCGTGCTGGGGCGCTGCTGGGGCTGTAGCTCTTGTGCCACCCAGCTTTGTAGCAGTTGGGGGCTGCAATTGTCGGCCGTGTTATGGGTGGACTCTTGGGCCCATGTACGGGGCAGCAGGCAGAGCAGCAGTACCAAGAACATGCAGCGTTGCAGCCATGGCGCGGGGGCGGTATGTGCTGCAATGCAGCGGCGCAATGCTTGCATCAGTCAATCAACCCGTGTTGGCGCGCCAGATGGATGGCCCGGGTGCGTGAGGAAACAGCCAGTTTTTGGTAGATTTTTTTGACGTGGCATTCCACGGTGTAGCGTGACAGGTGCAGGTGCTCGGCGATTTCACGGTTGGTCATGCCTTCGGCCACCAGCTGCAAAATTTCGTGCTCCCGGGCGCTCAGCGTGGGCAGCGCGGTTTCGCTGTCAGGGCTGGAGGCGGCGGCAG
>JAFAFR010000062.1 GCA_023423405.1 Bacteroidota bacterium | reverse complement strand
ATGACAATATTCCGGTATTGTCCAATCTTTTGAAAAATTTTGCAAAAATGACTTTTGTGTATCCTCCCATCAACGCCAAGTTTGCGACTTTGATTTTGATAGGATTGGTTGCAATCGGAACAAAAGCCAAGAAAAAGAAAGACCTGAATATTGCTACCGAGATCGTCATTCCTATGGTTTTAGGTTTGATCATGATTTTTTCATCCCTCATTTGGCAGAATGAAGCCGGAAATGCTTCCATTCCCAAGATCTTTCCTGGACTGAATCTCTATCAGGTTATTTATGCAATCCTTTCTTTTTTAGGTGCGGTGGTTCTTCAGATGGGAGCAGACAGCATTTCAAAGCTGATGCAACAAAAAATGGGGAAAGACCGATGGAATGTGGAAGAGGAAAGCTTTGACCAAAATCAGGATATTACCAAATCAGATACCATCATTAATATTCCGTATTTGTTCAGGTATAAAGGTAAGCTCAACAAAGGTTGGATGAATATCAATCCGTTTCGTGGAACCATGGTTATTGGTACTCCAGGTTCCGGAAAATCATTCGGGGTAATCAATCCTGCAATCAGACAAATGATAGCCAAAGGTTTTTGCCTTATAATTTATGATTTTAAATTCCCCGATCTGGCACAAATTGCTTACTATCATTATTTACTCAAGAAAAGTAAAGAATCCTGTTATAACTATAATTTTCATGTTATTAATTTGAATGAAGTCGAAAAATCCAAAAGAGTAAATCCTTTTGCTAAAAAGTATGTGAAAACATTAGCAGAAGCACAGGAAATGGCAGAAGCCATGGTTTCATCTTTACAGAAAGGTGGAGCAAGTGCAGGAGGCGGTTCCGACCAGTTCTTTACACAATCTGCTATTAACTTCCTTTCTTCCTGCATTTATTTCTTCGCTACTCATGAAAACGGAAAATATTCGGATTTACCGCATATTCTTTCCTTTATGAATCGAAGCTACAAAGAAATTTTTGATACCCTTTTTGACCATGAAGAATTGTATTCTTTATTATCACCTTTCAAATCAGCATACGATAACAAAGCATTTGACCAATTGGAAGGACAGGTCGGAACCTTGAAAATTTTTCTTTCACGATTGGCAACCAAAGAAAGTTTTTGGGTGTTCTCAGGAGATGAAGTAGAACTCAAAATTACCGATAGAGATAATCCGTCTATTATTATTCTCGCATCCGATCCTGGAACGCAGGATATTAATTCCGCTTTGTATTCAGAGGTTCTGAACAGGACTTTACGTTTAGTAAATTCCAAACATAATTTACCGGGCGGAATTATTGCTGATGAGTTTCCGACCATTTACATTCATAAAATTGATAATGTTGTTGCGACTGCGAGAAGCAACAGGGTTGCTGTTTTATTAGGACTTCAGGAACTTCCGCAGCTTCGCCAGTTTTACAAAAAAGAAGTTGCTGATACGATTTCAGCCATTGTCGGAAATATTCTTTCAGGATCTGCAAGAGATAAGAATACGTTGGACTGGCTTGAAAAATTATTCGGAAAAATAAAACAGAAAACTTATTCCCAATCTATATCTCAACAAGGCACTACAACCAGCATCAATGAAAAAATGGACAATATGATTCCTGCAGGAAAAATTGCTGCCCTAAAAACCGGAGAAATGGTCGGAATGATTGCTCAGGGCGAAGAAAACGACACCGAAGAATATAAAACATCTGCTGTAAGTGGTAAAATCAATTTGGACATGAAAGCGATAAAGGATGAAGAAGCTAATTATGTGAAAATGCCGTCCTATTATTCCTTTGTGGATAAGACCGGGAAAGACCGTAAAGACGAAGTATTAATGACCAATTTCCGGAAAATCAATAAGGAAGTAGAGTTAATAGTAAATGAATTAGTTAAAGCATAAAATAATGAAGATACATCTTAAATATAACATCCTTCTACTATTGTTACTTTCTGCAACACCTTTGTTTGCGCAGTTTAACACACTTACGCCAACACTGCCAAAGAAGCAGGAAGAAGTTAAAGTTTTAGAAACAGAAAGTGATAAAGATTCTAAACAGGCAAATGAAAAAAAAACATGGAAACAAATCTTTAATATCACCACAAAATCCGACTTGAAAAATGAGATTGATTCTTTAAAATCTTTGATGAAAGAGTACAGTAATGTCAATAATGATCGAAAATCTCAGTACGAAAAAATGAAAGATTCTTTATTAATCTTAAGCATGAGCAAAGCGGAACAACAAAAGACTTTTCAAAATCTTAACAAATCTTTTGCAATGTATGATTTTGTTGAAGAGCCAAAAGAAACATTTTCTAAAATAGTAATGCCGCTTCGCAATAAAATAACCATTACTTCATCTTACGGTCTCCGAACGCATCCTATTTTCGGAACCAAGAAAATGCACAACGGAATTGATCTGAAAGCCAATTATGAAAATGTATATTCTGTCATGGACGGAATTGTAACAGCTTCGGGATGGGATTCTAAAGGTGGTGGAAATTACATCAAAGTAAAACATTTTAACCGTTTTGAAACTTCGTATCTGCACCTTTCAGAAATCTATTACCATGTAGGAGAAAAAGTAAATGCAGGATTTATCATAGGGAAAAGCGGAAACTCAGGGAATTCTACAGGACCACATTTGCATTTTTCCGTGAAAGAATATGGGAAAAGCATCAATCCTGCACATTTCCTGAACGATTTAATCAAAGTAAACAATATAATAACATTATATAATGAAAAATAACACATTACCCACAGACGATTTAAAGAAATACGGAATCATAGAAACCGATAATTCTTTTTCAAAAAAGCTTTCTGCAGATGATATTCAAAAATTTCTGCAAGGACAAACCATGGTTGCTGATAATGACAAAAACAGAATAACTTTCCGACTTGTAGAAAACAATACAAGATTGGATGTAAAAATGTTTGAAAGAGATAAAAACCTCTCTGAACTTATTGAAAAAAGTAAAAATAATATTCAGTATTCAGATACTTTTTCACAGTACAATGTCAATGAAGAAAAAACTGCAAATCAACTAAGCTGGACTAAATCTGCTTTTGTATTTGATGAAAAAATAAAACAGGTTGTAGAGTTGGATATGATTAAAAATGCTCAACAATTAACTGAAATGGTCAAAAAGAAAGAGAACCCAGAAGAAGTTTTCCGCTACAAAATAGAATTAGAAAAGTTAAAATCAAAGCTTCAGGAAAGAATATCCAAATACCCTAAAATCGCCAAAGAAATTACCGTTGATCTGAATATTGTAAGCAATGAGATTAATTCTGTCAATAGTATTTCCCGCCCTGAAAAACAGATGCAGAAAGAAGGTAAAGACGATGTTCAGCTAAATGTAAATGATCCTGATCTATACGAAGATGCCAACCGAAATAGAGAGGAAGAACAAGAAAATGAGGAATATAAACCGAGAGGATTTAGGAGGTAAAAATGAACCTAAATTGTAATTGTAAACAAAAGAGACTGTCTCAATAAGTAAGGCAGTCTCTTTAAAAGTTAGTGAGATACTACCAAAACTACAAAACGATTCTTTTTTTCAAGTGAGGTACAAAGACATACATTGTCTGCCTTTGGAGGTTTTTAAATATATGCTCCATTTTAAAATTGATGAACAAAACATTACTGTTACCGTTTTTGCTGTGATTTCAACACACAAAAATCCTAATGAACATTGGTTGTAGAATCACTTGCATTATTTCATTTTCTGTAACTCACTTCTTTTCAACAGCTTCAACATTCTTGTAAAATCTCCTTTTTAAGGCTTGGTGAATAGAGGGAGCCGGGGAGATTGAGAATTATTAGAAACATTGTTCCCTTCTTGTGGCACTTCCTCACCATTGGTATCTTCTGTCTCAGAATCAGAATTTACTTTTCAAAATTTCTTCCAAATCTTTTAATGAATAATCAATTAATTCTTCTTCTGGTGCTTGAATATTACCGTCAATATAAATTATTATTGCATATACATCAATCATATCATAGTCTTTCCAAAATTCAATTTCAATTTCTGAATAATATGATTCTTTAGAACCATTATTATGATAGATTAGAGTATAATTTTTCTCATCTAATCCAAAAGATTTAATAAAATTTTCAATTTTATCAAAGATATGTTTTTCTATTTCCTTCATAATTTTAATTAATTTCAGGGTATTTTACCCATTCATTAGGGAACTGACGGGTATTATGTTTTCCTGTTTGTGGATTTTTTTGTGTAGAAATGTGATCTTGATGCTGATGAATAACTTTTCCATCTTTAGTCACTCGGTGGGTTTTAGAAACTTTATTGCCTTGTTTATCCGTTTCTATAATATGTTCTGATTCACCTCCGTCATTTCCTTTTTTCCCTCTTGGAATTGATGTTTCTGTAGTTTCGCTATCAGAAGATTCTCCTTCTTGTGGTACTTCCACACCATTGGTATCTTTATCATCAGAATCAGATTTGTAATAAGGTGGTGGTGGGATAAATGGCTTAGGTCCGCTCGAATCTCCGTTCAACATTAGAGGAAGTGCCCATACCGACCATCTTCCCAGAGCAACCACACCAGAACCTACAGAGTTCATAGCAGAAGATAAAGAAGCTAAAATAGACTCTGAAGCCGTTAACGTCAAACCTAAAGCAGCTGAGCCATACGTTTTTATTGGTCTATAAACTTTTATAATTACCTCTTGGATTACATTACTTTTACCTTTTCCGGGATCTTCTCCTTTCCCTTTTCCCGGTCCGTCACCATTGGTCAGCTCATCGCTTGCACCTGCAAGCATCCCAAAGCCACTATTCCCACTCTGGCTTACCTTTTGTCCACCTGTGGCATCTTCTCCTTCCATTCCGGTCGGATCCCAAAAGTTTATGGGATTGTTCCAAACATAGCTGTAGGCTTCATGGGTATATTGGCTTCTTGGGTCTATCTGTCCAAAGCGTCCAATATCCGGCATATAAAAACGTGCTCCGTAATCATACATTCCTGTCTCTTGGAGTTCTTTACCGTTGTACTTGTAGTTATAAGGAATCGCCATCGGATCATACACAGAAACCAGCCCAAAAGATTGTAAGAAACTCATCCCAAAAGGATAATAATCGTTTCTATCCATAATTTTAAGATTGCTACCTTCTTTTACATAACTCAATCTTATATTACCCAAATGATCTTTGTACTGGTAAATATACCTAAAATTTTCATAATCGTAATACCCTTCCGCAGTTGGGAAAAAAGAAAGATTCATTATCGTTTGTGGCTGTGGATTTCCCGGGTCTACAATAGCTCTTTCTTCTAAAGAAGAAAACGCTTCCTCTTCTCCTGCAGTCTTTGTGCTGAGTGTGGCATCATCAGGGTTTTCCAGTGCTTTTCTTATAGGCTCGGTATTTGGTGTGGAGTACTGGAAGCCATCCAGATATTCGGTATTGATGGTTTTGGTTCCGGTGGTATTGGTGAAAACAAATTTCTTCTTAATCTTCGTTCCGTCTGCCCGGTAATAATAATTGGTAATATTCGCATTCTGGGTAAGCTGTGTGGGAAGGTTCAGGAAATTGTAGGCAATGGCAGAAATACCTTTGTCCGGCATTGCAGTCATATTCCCGTTTGCATCGTAGGTAATGGTTGCTCCGCCTCCTTCGTAGCCGTTACTATTTTCGGAAGCATCCGTGATATTGGTTGCTCTGTTTCCGGTGTACTGATAGCCAAGATTATCAATTACTACTGGTGTATAGGATTTAGGATGTTTTGATTTTCTTACCAGCGTTTTGATATTTCCGTTCAAATCGTAGGTCAGTATTTCATCATTGATGTGGGTTTCCGGCACGGTAAGGCCGGGATCCTGGTAAGTCCCTGATAGAAGCCTGTTCAGTCCATCATATCTGTATCCGTAGCGTTTTAGGGAAGTAGCACCGGTAATCCAGTCTATTTCTGAAATATTTCCGTTAAACCTTTGGGGGGCTACATTCTGATTGTCAGGGTTTTGATATTTTATCCGGTATCCGAATAGTTTTCCGTTGGACAAGCTATAGGATTCATCTGCCGGATTGTACAGGATGTCATTGGTATTGATGCTGGTAAGCCATCCACGGATATTATAGGTATAATCTACCTTTTGCAGCTCATTACCAGCGGTTCCGTTTCCGCCTACCTTTTTCCATTCTAATTGTCCGATCTCGTTGTATTTATTTTGGGCAAGGGTTTCTTCTGTCCCGTTATTTACTTTATGCTTGTGGGTAAGCAGGCGGTTCTGATGGTCATAAACGAAGTTTTCCTCTACTTTTGTTTCACTGCTGCTGTTCAGACGTTTATGATAGGTGAGGGTTTTCTGCGGAACTCCTGTAAAATCCAAAAGGCTTTCGGTTTTGGTATAACCGCCAAGATGATTCTGTGAATAGCTCCCGATAGATCTTCCTCTGGTATCGTACCAAAAGTAATTCTTCGTCCATTTATCATCTTCAATATTCTTGACAAAAGAAGCGGTGGGAAGAGACTTGGTGCTGATATTGGAAGTCTGGGCATTTTGTGAGAGAACAGCCTGCCCCAGTATAGAAGTCGGAATCGAGATATTAAGATCTGCAGGATAAGTAT
>JAFAFR010000056.1 GCA_023423405.1 Bacteroidota bacterium | reverse complement strand
CATCAATACTGACTATAAGTTTATTATTATCAATATGTTGAATTGCTTCTTGATATAGGTCGTGAGGTGTGTAGTCTTCACGCTCTAGAAAGCGATTTACACTATCATGCGAGATGTTATAAGTCTCGGCAAGTTGTGTGCAGCTAATAGAGTTCGGTTCTGTCATGAGAAAGCCCATATAAATGGGTAGAATACAAGTTGCTGTAGAAGCATGTTTAATTCGTCTGATCACAGATACTTTATAAAGTATTTTAATACTTTTTTTAATCCGTCAATGCGTAAGTCCTAAACTATTGATGTTACTATACTTAGCCGTCTAGTTTCCCTCCGGCTTGATATGCTATTTTTATGATCACAGTCAACCATTCCTTTACTTACTGTATGCTAACTGCACGGCGGGTTTGTTATTATTTATTATCAGATTGCGCTAGGCAGTTAAATGCAGGGCTGTCAGGAAATTTTGCCAGAGAGTTGCCAACAGTTCAGATCTGGCTGCCAATTACGTAAGTAGATTAAGGTAAATTGAACCGCGTATTTTAACTGTATTTTCAGAGTGATTTCAGATCACTACGTAGCTAGGGCTTTTACAGATCGAAATGATAAAGTCATAAATTGCTTTTCAAAAAAAAAGAAACTAATATGTTTCTTATAGGATCCAAAAGAAATAAATGTATCTACAATGAATAAGTCTTTACTTCAGCAAATCAAAAAAAGACGAACCCAATTGGGCTTAAAGCAAATTGATATGCAATCCCGTACAGGCATTTCAAGACAGCAGTACCAAAAACTGGAAAGACAGGGCAACCCTCGATTAGAGACCTTAGAAATTATAGCGGCAGGATTAAATGCTCAACTGATGCTCATCCCTGATGATAAGGTTCATTTGATCAGACAATTATTGAATGATGAAATTAAAGTCACTATTGAAGATCAGGATGACTTAATGACTAACCCATGGAAAGATCTTCTCGGAGGAGAGGAACCATGAATACTGTTGCCGTCCTGAAATTAACATTACATCACGGTATCGTTGGATACTTGGCAGGATTTCAGAGCGGAAAAAATATTCTGGTTTTTACAGATTCTTTCCGCTTTGATCAGCAACGTCCGACCTTGAGCCTGCTGACTTCTCCCTTGTATCCTCAAGCGGATAAAATTTTAGAAAAGACCTATGTTACACATCAGCGCTTACACCCCTTGCTATCAAACTTGCTACCAGAAGGTGCATTACGCGAACTGATTGCACAAAGCCTCAAAGTACATATAGACAATGAATTTCAGTTATTGGCAGCTTTAGGTCATGATTTACCTGGAGCACTCATTGCGACTCCATTAGATCCAGAAGAAATTCCAGATGAAATAAAATTCAAACTGCAGATCTCGAGTCCAGATCAAATTTTAAAGCAAGAGATTCGAACAGATAATAAGTTTTCCTTGGCTGGCGTCCAAATGAAGTTTTCCATGAAAGCCAAAGATGGGCGTTTTACACTAGCACAGGCAACGGAAACGGCTCTACTCGGGGACTGGATTATCAAAACTCCTTCTTCCAGACATGCTTTTGTTCCGCTAAATGAATATTCTATGATGACCCTTGCTAAAACGGTCGGAATAGATGTCCCTGAGATTCGCTTGGTGGATATGACCCTTTTACAAGGCCTTCCACCATTAAATTTACCCCAAGAGCAATATGCTTTCGCAATCAAAAGATTTGATAGACAGAGTACTGCTGATACTACAGAGCTTATTCACATCGAAGATTTTGCTCAGATCTTCGGCGCATATCCACATCAGAAATACAGCACCACAAATTATGAGCAGATAGGAAAGATCATTTATCAATTTTCAGATAACAAAATTATTGATATTCAGCAATTTGCCAGCCGTTTACTCGTCAATATTTTACTCGCCAATGGAGATGCACACTTAAAGAACTGGAGTATGATTTATTACGATAAAAGTGCACCAAGATTATCACCCGCATACGATATATTAATGACTAGTGTATATATTGAAAATGAGCATCATTTCGCATTAAATCTTGCCAAAAATAAAGATTGGTATTTAGCTGAGATGAAGCATTTTAAGCAATGGGCAGAAAAAGTCGGCGTTCCATGGCGTATCATCAAGAAGCAACTTCACGATATTATGGATAATGCTCGATCATTATGGCCAGCGCTATTACTAGATTTACCTATGATTTCCGCTCATAAAGAAAAATTAAGAGAACATTGGAAAAAATTGCATCCAGACTTTCAGATACTTACAGGTGATTAGGGCAACCAGTAACCAAACTAAAATTTCTCAAACAAGTTCATCACATCATTTTCCGTCAGTTTCGCTTCGCCCTCATGATCGGTACTTAGAATTGACTGTGCCAGTTCGGCTTTATTTTGCTGCAAGGCAATAATTTTCTCTTCTATGCTTTGGTTGGTAATCAGCTTATACACAAATACCGGTTTGTCCTGTCCAATCCGCCATGCACGATCTGAAGCTTGATCCTCAGCAGCAGGGTTCCACCATGGATCATAGTGAATGACTGTATCTGCGGCTGTTAAATTCAGACCGACCCCTCCTGCTTTCAGACTGATTAAAAATACCGGCACTTGTCCAGATTGAAACGCTGTAATGACTTCATCTCGCTTTTTGGTTTTTCCAGTCAGCTTCACATAGCCAATTTCTGCGTGATGGAGCTGTTGCTCAATCAGTTCCAACATTGAGGTAAACTGAGAGAAGATCAGAATTTTTCGCCCTTCCTCCACCATTGGAACGACCATATCC
>JAFAFR010000075.1 GCA_023423405.1 Bacteroidota bacterium | reverse complement strand
TGATGCAGGTCACCTCGCCCGCCTTCGCCTCCATGTCGATGCCATAGAGGATCTGCGAGCCCCCGTAATGCAGGGTGAGTCCCTTTGTTTGCAGCATGTCAGCGCCCCAGATAGACTTCGATGACCCGAGGGTCGGAGGTAACGTGATCAAGCGAGCCTTCGGCCAGAACCGAGCCTTCGTGCAGCACCGTCACACGGCAATTCAGGCGGCGCACGAATTCCATGTCATGCTCCACCACCACCACGGCGCGGGTCTTCGCCAATTCGACCAACAGCGCGGTGGTCTGTTCGCGCTCGGCCAGCGTCATCCCCGCCGCCGGTTCATCGACCAGCAGCAGCTTCGGCTCCTGCGCGAGCAACATGCCGATCTCCAGCCATTGCTTCTGCCCGTGGCTGAGTTCGCCCGCCTTGCGCATGAGCTGCGCGCCAAGGCCAACCTGCCCCGCCAAAGCGTCGACCCGGGCGAAATCCTCGGGCGCCGGGCGCCAGAACAGCACCTTCCACGGGTTGCGGCTGTGCTTGAGGGCCATCATCAGGTTTTCCTGAACCGTCTGATCCTCGAACACCGTGGGGCGCTGGAATTTGCGGCCGATGCCGATACGGGCGATCTTCGCCTCGTTCAGGCGCAAAAGGTTAATGGACTTCTCGCCCCACAAGACCTTGCCCTCGTCGGGCTTGGTCTTGCCGGTGACGATGTCCATGAAGGTGGTCTTGCCCGCGCCGTTCGGCCCGATCACCGCGCGCAATTCCCGGGAGCCGATCGAGAAGGACAGGTTTCGGATCGCCTTGTAGCCGTCGAAGGTGACGGAAATCCCGGCGACTTCGAGAAGCGCTCTCATGCCTCGGCCTCCTTCTCGCGCAGGGCGCCGTCATCGGGGCCGAGCGGATCACCGCCCCGGTTCGGGCTACGCCAGCCCTGAACCAGATCGATCAGCCCGGAGAGCCCCTTCGGTGCAAAGAGCGTGACCAGAACGAAGCTGAGGCCCAGAAGCACCTGCCACCAGTCGACCCATTTCACCACATAGACCCCAAGGTTGATGTCGGGCACCCGCCCCCCGGTGAACCATGTCGAGATCAGCGAGACGAAGAACGCCCCGATCACCGCGCCGTAAAGCCGCCCGCGGCCGCCCATCGCCACCCAGACCGCAAGGTAGATCGAGGCAATGGGCGCCACTTCGGCCGGGTTGATGATCCCCGCCTGCGGGTAGTAGAGCGCGCCGGCGATGGCCGCGATCACCGCCGTCAGGGTGAAAACGAAAAGTTTGTAGGTTTCAACGGAATAGCCGAGGAAGCGCACGCGGGCCTCGTCGTCGCGGATGCCACGCATCACCGAGCCGAACTTGCCCGAGACGATGAACGCCGAGACGACATAGCCGAGCGCCAGCGCCAGCGCGGAGATCCACAGGAACCAGACCGAGAGCGTATCCTGCCCCGCCGAGATCCCGGGGATGTTCTGCAGCCCCGACAAACCGTTGTTGCCACGCAGGCCGGAATCGTTCTGGAACAGATACAGCGCCAGCGCCAATGTCATGGCCTGCGTCAGGATCGACAGATACACCCCCGTCACCCGCGACCGGAACGCCAGCCAGCCGAAGACGAAGGCGAGGATCCCCGGCACCAGCACGACGAACAGAAGCTGCATCGGCAGCGAGCCCGCGAAATGCCAGATCGCCGGAAGTTCGGAAGACCCCACCACGCCGAAGATCTGCGTCGCGATGGCGTCATCGAGTTCGCGCGGCGTCATCGGGATCTGCCCGGTGGCCGAGGAGAGCACGATCTCCTTGGTGCGCGCATACATCAGCCACATGCCGATCATGTAGCCCCCCAGCCCGAAGAAGGCGAAATGGCCAAGGCTGAGGATGCCGGTATAGCCCCAGACGAGGTCCATCGCGATGGCGATGAGGCACAGGCACAGCGTCTTGCCCAATGTCTTGACCATCGAGGTGGAGACGAAACCGGTGCCATAGGCCTGCGACAGCAGCGTCACGCCCAGCGTGAACAGCGCGAGGATCAGGACGAACCACAGCACCGAGGGATTCTTGGCGAGAAACCCGGATTTCATGTGCGTGCCTCCGGTTGTGCGGCGGGTTCAGGGTGGCGGCGCCCCGCGGCGGGAAGGTCGGAAAGGATGGCGAACCGCATCGCTCAATCCCCCGCCGCGCGGCCCTTGAGGGCGATGATGCCCCGCGGCCGGAACTGGATGAAGATGATGATAAAGAGGATCATATAGGTCTGCGCGGCAAGCGTGTTCGAGGGGTTCACCGCCTCGATCAGCTTTTGCAGCGTGCCCACCAGTGCCGCGCCCGCAAGCGTGCCCCAGATATTGCCGACACCGCCCACGACCACCGTCATGAAACTTTGCACGATGTAATCGGACCCCAGTTCCGAGGTGACCTTGGCGAACAGCCCGATCGCCACCCCGGCGATGCCGGCGATGCCCGAGCCGAAGCCGAAGCAGAGCATGTTGATGCGGTCCGGGTTGATCCCCATCGACGCCGCCATGGACGGGTTCTGCGTCACAGCGCGGACCTCCAGCCCGAGCCGCGTCCGGTTCATCACGAACAGGAAAACGGCAAGGAAGATCATCGCCAGAACGAAGATCGCGATCCGGATATAGCTGATCGAGACGATGTCGTTCAGTGTCCAGGCCCCGTCCAGCCAATCGGGCGCGGTCAGCGGCCGGGCCTGCGTGCCGAAGATGTTCTTGAACAGCTGTTGCAGCGCGATCGAAATCCCGAAGGTCGCCAGCAAGGTTTCGAGCGGGCGTTTGTACAGGTGCCGGATCACCAGCCGCTCCATCACCACCCCGGCAAGGAAGGTCACCAGAAAGGCAAGCGGCAGCGCAACGACGATCGACAGGGTGTAATCGGTGATGTGCTGCTGCACGACATAGCCGGTATAGGCGCCCATGGTGATGAACTCGCCATGCGCCATGTTGATCACCCGCATCACCCCGAAGGTGATCGCAAGCCCGATTGCGGCAAGGAAATAGATCGAGGTCAGCGACAGCGCGTCGAGCCCGAGATCCAGCCCCCACATCGCATCGACCTTCAGCGTCACGCCCTTCAGCGCGGCCTTGGCGGCCGCCGTCACGGCAGGGTCGGGTTCGGTGTAGACATCGGCATAGCGGTGACCGGCCACGGCGGCGGCGACTTCGTCATCGGTCGCGGCGGCGGCAACGGTGCCGGCCTGTTCCAGCGCGGTATAGGCGGCGTCGCGTTTGGCCGGATCGTCCAGCTGCGCCACCGGAATGCCGCCGACCTTGCCGTCGACCACATTGGCCTCCAGCGCGGCGCGCGCCGCGGCTGCGGTCAGCCGTTTCGGCGCCAGCCCCGCCGAGACCAGCAGCCCATAGG
>JAFAFR010000065.1 GCA_023423405.1 Bacteroidota bacterium | reverse complement strand
CATGAAGCCCTCGAACCGCTCATTCCCCTTGATTCGTGCAGATTGCTTCGCGCTTTCCGGCAACAGAGAAGACATCGTCAACCAGAAGTGGACGAACATAGAAAGGGTCTCACCGATGATGGCGATGTCTTGGTCGAGCGTGTCGGCCCGTTTGAGCAGGTCCGGGTCGAAAGGGACATTCATACGGGAGCTGGTTGTCATTAGCAGCCCCTCAAAGCTCGATAACGTCATCGGGATTTATAGGCGCCTGCCGCGCGATCATTCGCATACGGGATGCTATCGGCGGCAAATAGGACAATCCCATCCTGCGGCACTTGCTTGTTACTGCCCCCGATCCTGCCGGTCACACGCGTCCGAAGCGTGCACCCATCTCTGTAGCCATTGCCAATAATCTTGAGAGAGCAGGATCGCAACTACGAGGAGACCAAACTGCGGAAAATGCGACGGTTTCCTGCTCATCGCGGACCGGTAAAACAGTAATGGTCTCTGAGTTAAACAGAACGCTATCTTCAACAAAAAGCGACACCCCTTGGCCTGCTGCGATCATTGCAAACAGGGCATCGCGTCCAACGTCGAGACGTAGAATTTGAGGTCTTGGCCAGCGCCCCGCCGATCTCATCACGACTAGATCACCAACCTGAGGTCCTGTCCCACCTCGTCGAACTAGGAAGGTTTCCTCCGCAAGCTGTCTCCACGTCACATCTGGTTCCCGCGCCAGGTAGTGACTGACAGGTAACGCGGCCATCAACCGATCACACCAGATTACCCGAGAGTTGAGATCAGCAAGCTCATGAGTGCAGGCCATGAATGCCAAATCAAGCTGACCTTCCCGGAGCATGATCTGGGCGTCCCGCGCCGTTGCCTCTGTAATATTTAAACGTACGCCGGGATGTTCTGAGCGGAAACGCACTAGCAACTTGTCAAGGAAGCCGCCCTGTGTCAGCGCATGAACGCCGACTGCAATTTCGCTTTCTTCGCTGCGAGCCTGCATGCCAGCCATACTAATGGCCTCTTCTAGAACGCCTACGGCAGCATCAACCTTGTCCACGAAACGCCGACCGGCTGGCGTCAACCGAACGCCCCGCGTGTTTCGGTCAAACAGGCATATACCCAGTTCTTCCTCCAGGGCCTTAATACGCGCACTGACACTTGATTGACTAGTCCCGAGAGCCATTGCAGCGCGATGAAAGCTTAAATGCTCGGCCACAGCCAAGGTCTGAACCAACGCGACCATCGGAACCCTTGCGCCCAGCATAGTACGACGTGCCTGCGGGCATTCTGATTTTCTCTTCCCTCTACGCATCCAAGATCCTCAAGTACGCTCGACGCAGCGTAGCTGAGATCGACTGCGTGGCGCGTATTCATCGCGATGCTGATTTCTACCGTGGCCTGAGTCTAACAATCAGAACGGATTAAAAATCGAGGTCGATCACCTCTTTCAAAGACAGCCCGACGCAATCTTTAATCCAGCGCCGTCGCTCGCCACTTAAAACTTACACAACGTCTCCCATAATAATTCTAGAGATCGGAAGAGTTCTCTGCGTCGTGGAGACTAAGCTCATCTGACGATCTTCCGGCACGCCCAGGTAGGGTTACAATGGTCTTAACAGGTGGCGCACGATGGGCGGTGCATCACCGACATGAAACGCGTTCAGCATTTCTTGGTCCAGTTGATCGGTATGCGTGACACGCGCATGCTGGCGCTGATGCTCAATCCAGCTTTCGACAACAAAGCTTTCGATCACTCTGCCGGGTTCTGCCACATCTTCCCAGATATCCCAGCGGATAGCGCCATCGCGGTGACGAGTGTCACTGAACTTGCGCAGGGCGGCGGCGAACTCGGCCATTCTTGTCGGGTCAGTGCGATACTCAATTTCGATCAGGACCGGGCCACGGTCATCGGCAGGCGGAATGGCGACGACGGGTTCCACCCAATGGTTAGAAGGCGCGAGATCGGTGGTCGCGTCCTTCGGCAGTCGCCAGATGCGTGCCAGCAGCACCGAGGCGGTCAGCCCGAGCGATGCGATCAGCAACGCCGTCGGCACATCAAACCGGGATGCAATCGTGCCCCAGAGAATGCTGCCACTGGTCATCGCCCCCTGAAAGACCAGCAGATAGACGGCAAGGGCGCGCGCCTTGACCCATCCGGGAGATGCCATCTGCGCGGCGACGTTAAGCGACGTCAGCATGCCAATCCAGGCCAGACCCGCGACGAACATGACTACGCCCGCGATCCACGCATTGCCGGCCAGCGCAAGCGCGAGAGTTGACAGTGCAAATAGCAAGGTCGCCCCGACAGAGATTGCATTGGCAGGAACCCTCTTACGCACACGCTTCAGGACCAGCGCGCCGACCACCGCGCCCGCACCCATGCAGCCGAGCAAAGCGCCATAGCCCGCCGCATCAAGCCCAAGGATGCGCCGACCGACCAGCGGCAGCATCGCCCAAAGCGCACTACCGAACAGGAAGAAGCCCATCGCCCGGATCAGTACCAGCCGGAGTGCGGGCGCGTGCCGCGCATAGCGATATCCGGCCTTCAGCGCACCAAAGAAATGTTCGGGCGGCAGGCTATACGCCGTCCGGGCACGCTTCCAGAAAAACAGCACTCCGAGTACGGAAAGTACGGAAAGTGCGTTTAGCGCAAAGACAGCCGGAGTGCCAGCCAGTGCGACGATCACCCCGCCAAGCGCCGGACCGATCGCGCGGGCGATGTTCACGCCCAAGCTGTTCAGCGCCACGGCATCAGGAAGCGCCTCCTTGTCGACCAGTTCGGGAACGATAGCCTGAAACACCGGCGCACTGATTGCCGCCGCGACCCCCAGCACAAAGGTCGCGACCAACAGAACCCATGGCGTGACCAGTCCCAGTAGGGTCAGGACCGAAAGCATGGCCGCCGCCGCAAGTCCAAGCAGTTGCGCTGCCAGCAGCAGCTTGCGGCGATCCACAATATCCGCCATCGCACCAGCCGGCAGCGCCAGCAGGAACATCGGCAGGGTTGTCGCCGCCTGCACCAAAGCAACCAAAAGCGGGCTGGGCGACAACGAGGTCATCAGCCAGGCGGCCCCGACATCGTGCATCCAGGTGCCGATGTTAGAAATGATCGTTGCGATCCACAGTGCCCGGAAGACCGGAAAACCCAGAGGACCTTTCGCGGGTTGTGTCATGTCTGGCGTGGCCATCTCGGCTCCTTTCGGGGCGGGTAAAGGGAATGGGCCCTGTTCGGTGGCGGCTATACAGCCCAGCAGCCGCAGCCGAAGGCACCCCAGAAGCTGCGGGCGTCCGAGACGGGCAAATTGACGCCAAAAGCAGCCGCATGGTCATGACCATGAATCGCGCAACCTGCGCCGCAACTACAAACGCTTGCAAGTTTCGCACGATGATCGGCAGGTTCGGATGAGCGGTAATAGCCGCCGAAGGTAGCAACGGGCGACCAGTCGGGCTTAGGCGCGGGCAATGCCGGAGCCAGCGGACCGAACTTGCCAGAGCCATGGACCACCTTGCCGCCCAGGATAGTCATGACCGAATGCAGATGCACGATCTCGGCTTCCGGCACGGTAAAATAGTCATCCGACAGCACTGCCAGATCGGCCAGTTGGCCTGATTTGATCTGTCCCTTCTTGCCTTCTTCGTTCGAAAACCAAGTGTTGGACTCGGTCCACAGCCGCAGGGCCGTCTCACGACCCAATCGGTTTTGGGTCGGATAAAGCCGTGTGCCGCCCAAGGTCTGCGAGGTCACCAACCAGGACAGTGACACCCACGGATTGTAGCTTGCTACCCGCGTCGCGTCAGTGCCCGCGCCGACGGGCAGACCCGCCTCCATCATCTTCCTGATCGGCGGCGTATTCTCGGCCGCTTTCGCACCATAGCGCTCAATGAAATATTCGCCCTGAAACATCATCCTATGCTGGACAGCCACGCCGCCCCCCAGCGCCGCAATCCGGTCGATGCTGCGCTCGCTGATCGTTTCGGCATGGTCGAAGAACCAGTTGATGCCGTGCAGCGGCACATCACGGTTCACCTTCTCGAAAACATTCAGCGCACTGCTGATCGTCTCGTCATAAGTGGCGTGCAGCCGCCATGGCCAGCGATTCTCGGCCAGCAGGCGAATGACGGGTTCAAGGTCGGCTTCCATATTCGGGGGCATCTCAGGGCGAGTCACCCTGAAATCCTCGAAATCGGCAGCGGAATAGACCAGCATTTCCCCAGCACCGTTGTGGCGATAGGTATCATCGCCCTGCCCGGGCGAAACCTGACCCACCCAGCTGGAAAAATCGGCCAATTCGTCCTTGGGCTTTTGCGTAAACAGATTGTAGCTGATCCGCACCGTCAACTGATCTTCAGCGTGGAGTTTCTCGATGATCTCATAGTCGTCGGGATAGTTCTGGAACCCGCCGCCGGCATCGATGACCGAGGTGACACCCAGCCTGTTCAACTCGCGCATGAAATGCCGTGAGGAATTGAGCTGGTAGTCCGGGTCGAGTTTCGGCCCTTTGGCCAGCGTGGAATAAAGTATGGTCGCATTGGGCTGCGCCAGCAGCAGACCGGTCGGATTGCCTGTCGCATCGCGCACGATCTCGCCGCCCGGCGGGTTGGGTGTGTCCTTCGTATAGCCAACCACACGCAGCGCGGCGGCATTCAACAGGGCTTGATCATATAGATGCAGGATAAAAACCGGCGTATCGGGAGCGATGACATTCAGTTCTGCCAGCGTGGGCAGACGCTTCTCGGCAAACTGGTGCTCGGTAAAGCCTCCGACCACGCGCACCCATTGCGGTGCGGGCGTTCGGTCCACCTGGCGTTTCAGCATGACCATCGCCTCGGACAGCGAGGGCACGCCGTCCCATCGCAATTCCATATTATAGTTCAGCCCGCCGCGGATCACATGGGTGTGGCTGTCGATCAGGCCGGGGATCAGGCGGCGGCCTTGGACGTCGATGATGCTGGCCTCGGGCGCGGCTGAGCGCACTTCCGCCTCGGTGCCAACGACAAGGAAGCGGCCATCTCGGATGGCGACTGCCTCGGCAGAAGGGTTCTGCTGGTCGAGCGTCGTCACCTTGGCATTAATGATGATCATGTCATTGTTCGCCATTTCCCGTCTCCTTGTCGCGGCTGATGCCTGATGTCGCTAGAAATCAGGTGGCGCGGTTCGTACCAGATCCAGCCAGGCGACCAGCAGGAAGCCCCCGGCCAGACCGAGATGTTCAAAGAATGCGTTCGCGGCGTGGTGCCGCGCCTCTCCGGCAGGCTGTTCCCAAAACCTGAGCGCGATCGCCGTGGACAGCAGGGTGAAGCCCGCCAGCGCCAGTGCGCCAAACCATCGTAGAACCCCGGTCAGCACCATCGCCGATGCGATCAGTTCCAGCGCGATCACCAAAACCGCGAACAAGGCGGGCGGCGTCAGCCTGAAATGCTCCATCTCGGCGATGGCACCGGGAAAATCGGTCAGCTTGACCAGCCCGCCCTGAATATAGGCCGCGCATAGTCCCAGATGTGCCAGAAACAGGATGGCAACCGGGACCCAGCCTTCTGCTTCAGCGCTGAATGACATCGGACCATTCCGGATGTTTTTGCGCCTGCCCCCGCACAAAGGGGCATAATGGCATGATACGATATCCCTTGGCGCGGGCATCCGCGATCAGGGCCTCGACCAGCGCCGAGCCGATCCCGGTCCCCCGCAAACTGTCGGAAACCAATGTGTGATCGGCGATGACGAGCACATCCGAGGTTTTGGAGATTGTCAGTTCGCCCTCACCCTCCCTCCCTTCGACATGGGCCACGAAACGGCCCTTGTGGGCCTGATCTTCATAGGAAATGCGGACGGCAGGTGTGACAGTCATTTCAGCCTCATGGATGAAAGGATATGGGCGGCAGCAATCCTGCTAGCGCCTGTTCGGGTTCAGGTGGCCGGATTCGGCCCGACGGTTTCTCCATGGGAGACACGCTCAGGAGCCTTGTGGACCATGGTGTAGGCATAATCGACACCCATGCCATATGCGCCCGAATGCTCTTTCACGATCTCTAGCGTGGCATCGTAGGTTTCCTTGCGCGCCCAGTCACGCTGCCACTCCAAAAGCACCTGTTGCCACGTTACCGGCACGACGCCGACCTGCAACATCCGGTCCATCGCATATTTATGCGCCTCGGCCGATGTGCCGCCCGATGCGTCAGCGACCATATAGATCTCGTAATCGGTGTCTTTCAGGCAGGAGAGCGCGAAGGTCAGGTTGCAGACCTCGGTCCACAGCCCCGACACGAGGACTTTCTTGCGGCCCTGCGCGGCATTGGCGGCAAGTGCGTCGCGGACGTTCTGATCATCCCATGAATTCATCGAGCTGCGCTCCAGCAACTTGTTCTGGGGATGAACGGCCAGCAGTTCCGGAAAGGTGTTTCCTGAAAAACCCTGCGTTTCCACCGTCGTGATAGTTACGGGTACGCCGAACGCCTTGGCAGATTTTGCCAGCGCGACGACGTTGTTTTTCAAAACCTGGCGGTCGATCGACTGCACACCAAATGCCATCTGCGGCTGCTGGTCGATGAAGATAAGCTGGCTGTTCTGTGGTGTCAGAACTTCAAGTTTGCTGGACATCTGGTCCTCTTGCTAAGTGATTGGATACGTTTGGGACAAAGGCTGTCGTTCCATTGCCATCGAATGGGTTCCGACCCGGCGCTGCAGCGGCCCGCCCCATGCCGGCCGGTGCGAAACTTACTGCGCCGCTTCGTGTATCAGGTCCGCGACCGCCTGCGGCTGCGAGACCATCACGACATGCGACGCACCCTCGATGACGACCGTGTGCTTTGAACCCGCGCGCTCGGCCATAAAGGCCAGCGCTTCTGCCGGGATGTTCTTGTCGCCATCGCCATAGACGAAATAAGAGGGCAGCATTTTCCAGGCCGGTTCGCCGGATTTCTCAGTCAGTGCGGCTTCGGTGATGGGGCGCTGGCCCGCCGCCATCAGGGCGGCCAGATCCGGCGAAACGTCATGCGCGAACTGATCGTGGAATTTGGCTTGATCAATATACAGATCGACGCCGCCATCCGCGAGACTGACCGGCGGTGCAAGCGCTTCACCCAGTGTCCCGCCGGGGAACATGCCGGCGAGATCCCCGGCAGCTTCGCCTTCGTCCGGCGCAAAGGCCGCAACATAGACCAGCGACTTGATGTTCGCATTCCCCGCTGTGACATTCGAGATCACTTGGCCACCATAGGAATGACCGACAAGGATGACCGGGTCGTCAATGCTGGCGACGACATCGGAAACAAGGCGCGCGTCATTCGACACGCTGCGCAGGAGATTGGCGACGGCAAGCGTTCTGTATCCTTCCTGCTGAAGCTGTGTGATCACGCCGTTCCAACTGGACGCGTCGGCGAATGCGCCATGGACAAGGATGATCGTCGGTTTATCCGTCTGGGCAAACGCAGCGCCAGAAAGAAGTGCAGTCGCAACAGCGACGGTTGAAGCAAGTTTGGACATCATGGTTCCTATCTGTGCTTTGTTCTGCGGGGGCATGGATCAGGTCCGCGGACGGGCCTGACTTCAGGGTGGCGGCATGCAGACCGGCTGGTCGCAGCAGGGGGATCGTCCTCGGCACTGCGCGTATCGCTGTCGAAAGGCGCAGCGGCGGCTGCCGCTTCTGGTCACGCCGGTCCATCCGGTTGTCATCCCATATGATCTGAACCACCGCCTGTTCGGTCTGTGGACCGACAATGCGGTGCATATGGATTCTAACTCTAAGGATGGCGCGTCAATCGCGCGGCCCCGGAACTGCTGTCGCGGTGCCGATCTTGCGGGTTATGCGCCCGCTACGGCTAACCTGCCGCGCGTCATCCAGGTGTGATGAGATGCGGTGACTTCACGTCTCTCCGAACCCGGCGCGCTTTAGCAAAGGCGCTGCAAAGTCGACAAAGGCGCGCATGGCGTTGCTGGCGTTTTTGCGCGGTCTGAAGACCATCTGCACCGGGATGGGGTCTAGTTCGTAGTCCTGCAACACTCTGACCAGCGTCCCTTCTGCAAGGGATCGCTGGACCTGATAGGATAGCGGGCGCACCAGACCCAGGTTACCCTTGGCGGCTTTGATCGCGGCCCCTGCGCTGTTCAGCGAAAGGTGGCAGTTCACCCGCACCGAACGAAGGCGGCGCGGAGAAAGGTTTTCACGATAGCGCCAAAGCTCTTGTGCGCCAGCTTCGTTCAGGCCGATGCACCAGTGGTCCTGCAATTCCAACGGATGCGTCAATGGCGGGCGAGCGGCCAGATACCCCGGCGCCGCGCAGATCAACTGCCGGACTTCGCCGATCTTAAGGGCATGCATGGCGGAATCCTGCAAGCTGGCGATACGGATCGCCACGTCGACGCCTTCACCTACAAGATCGACGATACGGTTCAGCAACAGGACCCGGACCTGAACTGCGGGGTAGGCTTCAAGAAATCTTTCTATCACCGGCATTACATGAAGGCTGCCGAACAGTTCCGGTGCCGTAATCACGACCGTCCCTTGAACCCCAACGTCCCGTTCGGGCCGTTCAAGCCGGTCGAACTCCTCAAGCATGGCCCGATAAACCGCAAGGTGGCGGGACCCGGCCTCGGTGACGTTGAAACGCCGCGTAGTGCGATCCAGCAGGCGTTCACCAGCACCAGCCTCCAACTGAGCAATGGCTCTTGTCACCGAGGCGGGTGAACGGCCCAGTTGCCGCGCCGCTGTCGCAAGCGAACCCGCCTCTACGACGACCACAAAGACGGACATCGCATCAAGGCGATCCATTCTGTTTCCATTCCTGCAATCAAGACTTTCAGTTTGTCCATATTATCCCAGCTTCTCAAAAAAACTATTTTTCTGTGAGAACCCTTGATGGAGCATAACATGCCAACGCATTATAAATTCAAGAAAATCGGCGATGCTGAAGTATTCTACCGTGAAGCTGGCCCGACTGACGCTCCGGTGATCCTGCTGTTACACGGCTTTCCATCGGCCAGCCACATGTTCCGCGACCTGATCCCGCGCCTTGCCGATCGTTATCGGGTGATCGCGCCCGATCTGCCCGGTTTCGGACAGACCAGAACGCCGCCTCGCGGTGAATTTGACTATAGCTTTGACAGGCTAGCCGACGTGATCGGGGGCTTTGTCGAGGCGATGTCGCTGGACCACTATGCGCTTTACATCTTCGACTATGGCGCGCCGGTCGGTCTGCGTCTGGCAATGCGCCACCCCGAACGTGTGGCCGCAATCATCAGCCAGAATGGCAACGCCTATCTGGACGGTTTCAGCGATCAGTGGGGACCATGGGAGGCGTATTGGCGTGATGCCAGCGCAGCGAACCGTGAGGCCTGCCGACCCTCGCTGTCGCCCGATACCATCAGAAACTGGCAATACGGCACCGGCACCGATCCCGAACGTCTTTCACCCGACGGTTACGAACTGGACATTGCCTATATGGCGCGTCCGGGAGCCGAAGAGATCCAGTTGGACCTGATCCGCGACTATCGCAACAATGTGGCGCTGTATCCCGATTTTCAGTCCTATTTCCGCACCCATCAGCCGCCGCTGCTGGCCGTCTGGGGTCGCCATGATCCGGCCTTCATTCCGGCGGGTGCCGAGGCCTACCTGCGCGACCTTCCCAAGGCCGAGGTGCATCTGCTTGATACCGGCCATTTCGCGCTGGAAACCCATGCCGACGAAATTTCGGAATTGATACGTGACTTCCTTGTTGGGGTGTTTCCGGCGAAGCCGAAGACGACCTAGCGTCGGAGAGGTCTGATGACAGCGCCGACCTATTCGTCCTTTGCCCAGTGGTACAGCGAAGGCCTTCTGGCATCCTATGTGCGCAATATGAAGTCCCCCGGAAGCATTCTGCATCTGATTGAGGCCGAACAGCCTCCGGGGAACGTGTCGGACCCTGCTGTTCCCGATCTGGTTTTGTATCAGGACCTTTCGGGCGGCAGCCGCGTGATTGCCGATCTTGGGGCCGGGCGGTTCGACACAATCAGCCGGAAGGGTGCTTTGTTTCTTGCGGCACCGAACTTTGCCAACCATGTCACAGCTGAACGGCATCACAGCATCCGAAGCCTTTCGTTTCCTGTTTCGCGATGGCAAACCACCATAGAAGAGGCGGTGGATGCCAGTTTTTCATTTGATTTCAGAACTCTCTATCAGGGACCGTTCACATCACCCCGGATAGGTGCGACGATACGGAAGCTGTGGGGGCTATGTGACGAAGAGGGAATGCCGTCGCGGCTACTGGCGCAGGCGGCAGGCTGTGAAATTCTTGCAGAACTCTGCCGGATGGCGGGCAAGCCGCTGGTGTCGATCAGAAAAGGGCTTGCCCCCTGGGCAGAGCGGCACGCTGTGGACATGCTGCACAG
>JAFAFR010000034.1 GCA_023423405.1 Bacteroidota bacterium | reverse complement strand
ATCCTGGTCAGGGTCTGCCCATGTTCAATGGCCAAGAGCTGCTGGCCTTGGTCGAGCAAGCCACCTGGATTGCCGTGAATGACTACGAAGCCAAGATGCTGTGTGACCGCACGGGCTTGGATTTGGCGGGCCTGTCGATGAAGGTGCAGGGCCTAGTCGTGACCCTGGGTGAACAGGGCTGCCAGGTGTGGGAGCAAGGCCAGATGACGCTGGTGGCACCGGTAAAGGCCAAGGAAGTGGTGGACCCTACCGGTTGCGGCGATGCCTGGCGTGGCGCGTTGTTGTTCGGGCTGGAAAAAGTCTGGCCACTGGCCAAGTGTGCGGCACTGGGCAACCGCGTGGGCGCGCTGAAGGTGGCTGCCAAGGGGCCTCAAAACTATGTGCTGGATTTTGATCCAGCAACTTTTGAAGCCTGATAGCCTGGTTCACATGAAAGAGCGCGCTTGAAGCGCTCTTTTTTTATGCGCTGATGGTGCTCTTGCTGCCATGCCTTGCGCGACGATACATAAAGGGACTGCCTGATGCGACCGCAATACCACTTTCGCCCCAGTGATGCGGGCTTGCAAGCGTGGGATGTGTACAAACTGGTGGCGGCAGTGGCATCACTGCATCCAGAGCCTTTGTCACTGGATGCTTTGCGCGAACTCGATGAGCCCTACTGGTATGAGCAGGGCGGTGCGGTTGCGACGTGTCGCTCGGTGGCGGAACATATGCGGCTGGTGCAGGCAGCAGACTTGGCGTATCCCATCATTGTTTGCCCGCAAGGGCGACTGATGGATGGCATGCACCGCGCGGTGAAAGCACTTTTACTTGGGCACACCACGATCTGGGCCTACCGACTGCCGGTGCTGCCTGCGCCGGATTACGTGGGCGTGCATCCCGATGCGTTGCCGTATGGTGATGAAGCGCCGCTCTAGATTGGCAAAAAAAGCAGCATAAAGCTGCTTTTTTTATAGCTGTCAGCGCTTGCTACTGCCGAGCTGAGCGCACATTTGCCGGTAAAGCCATGGGCGTGCTGGTGCGCAGCGGGTTGATGTCCAGCCCGCCGCGGCGGGTATAGCGTGCATACACACTCAGCTTCAGGGGCTGGCACTGGCGGGTAATGTCCATGAAGATGCGTTCCACGCATTGCTCATGGAATTCGTTGTGGTTGCGAAAGCTCACGATGTAGCGTAGCAGGCTTTCCTGGTCGATGGCCGCACCGGTGTAGCTGATTTGTACGCTCCCCCAGTCGGGCTGGCCTGTCACCAGGCAGTTGCTTTTGAGCAGGTGGCTGACCAGCGTTTCTGTGACCGGTGGGTTGTCGTGGTCGGCCTTGAGCAGGTCAGGGCGGGGGGTGTAGTCTGTGCAATCAATGTCCAGGCGATCCAGGTTCAGCCCTTCCAACTCTTGCACTTTTTGCAGTGCGAAGGCTTCCTGGGTTATCACGCGCACACCGGCAGAGGATTGGCGCACGGCCGCGCCGCGCCACAGCACTTTATTCACGTCTTCGCGCAGGCGCTCCTGCACGGCATCTGCCGTGTCAAAGCGGCTGTTGTTAAAGCTGTTGAGGTAGAGCTTGAAGGACTTGCTCTCGATGATGTTGGGCGTTTCACAAGGGATGGTGAAGTGCACCAGAGCCACCTGGGGCTTGCCGCGCTGGTTCAGCCATGACAGCTCAAACGCGGTCCACAAATCGGCGCCAAAGAAGGGCAGCTGTGCGGTGATGCCAATTTCATCGCGCTTGGTTTGGCGAGGAATGGGAAACAGCAGGCTGGGGTCGTACTGGTCGGCGTAAGCCGAGGTTTTGCCCAGTTGCGATTGTTCGGGTGTATTCATTGTTGCTTGTAGATATTCATAGCTGTTAGCGCTTGCAGGGTAAGCGTTAGAGCCATATTTGATCGTTAAATGGTTGGGTTCAGCGGAATTCGCGCTCGCGCAGCCATTTGGTGGCAATCCATTTCTCGCCTGCGAGTACCGGGTCTCCGGCGTGCAAAGTCAGGGTGCTGATATCAGGGCTAGGGTAGCCAAAAAACACCGCATGTCCTTGGCGGGGGTGAATGCGCAGTTGGGACTCGGGAAAGAAGGTGCAGCCACCTGCAGGCACATCGTTCAAGTAGATCACCAGCGTGCCTACCCGCTGTCCGCCCCGGCGCAACAGGGCTGCACTGCTGCCTTCTTGTGGGTTGAAGTAATCGTGGTGTGGTTTGTATTGTGCGCCGGGGTGGTAGTTGAGCACTTGCAGCCCTTCGCCATTTTCCACGGGCCAGCGTAGCAATTGGGCAATGCGTGCCTCCAGGCGTGTGACGACCGGGGTTTGCCCCCGGACGTAAAACATGCCGTGGCTGGTGCGGTCGGGGTTGATTTCTTCTGCACTGCTGCTGGTGGCCACGGTTTTGGAGCGGGCCATGGCGGGCCGGGCATCGGCAATCAACTGCTCGCACTCGGCATCCGACAGCAGGTTCGCAAACAGCATCAAATGCGGTTTTTGCAGCGACAGCAGCACTTGCACGCGGCGGTCTCCCACATCTATCTCGCTGGGGTGTTGCTGCAAATTGGGTCCGGGCTGCGGGCCTGTTTCACGGGGTACGGGCACAGGCTGTGTGCAGGCCAGGAGGGCCGCTTGTGCAATGTGCGGCGCCCACCCGGCATGCAGCAGGCTGTGCTGCAAGGTGCTGGGCGCATGACCTGCGGCGAGCTGCGTTTGCAGCCACTCCATCAGGGCTGGGGTGCTGCCGGGGACGAGGGCAGCCAATTGTTCCGAGGACTGTGGCAAAACAACCTCCTAGAGCAATGGTGACAAGCGCAAGCAGCTATCTTTTATGCAGTATTGCGGCGGAACACCAGGCGCTC
>JAFAFR010000025.1 GCA_023423405.1 Bacteroidota bacterium | reverse complement strand
TGAATAACTTAAAATCAGTAACAAGCAGAAAAATGAGGAATGAGTTTTTAGATTTACGTGGTAGTTATGCAAAACCTGTTTTGTGGTCACGCTCATATTTTGCAGGGTCGTGTGGTGGTGCTTCTTTGGACATTATTAAAACATATATTCAAAACCAACAAGGTTAAAATCTGTGAAATTCACCTCTACCCTGACTGTCGGGTGGAGTCCTCTTTCACGTTAAGATAGCATCCTTCCTTGTGCAAATAGCCTAAGCATATATCGTTCAACCTAATGGGCCTAGGAATCAGCGACTTTGATTTGTTCTTTGCTTTCAATTTGATCCATATGTTATCGATTTATATTTTTTTATTTAAAAATGAATAAAAAAATTCTAATTCGGTTTGACCAAAGAAAAAGATACCCATATGATAATTACGTTACAGCAAAATCTGTAATCGGGCGTGGAAACCTGAAAATTACTACAGAAGCATTAAAACCGCTTTAGCGGTTTTTTGTGCTTATTATGCTTAGTTTGCCATTATGGTAGGCCAGGCAGGGCAGTCTATGACTGGCCGTCTTCTGTAGTGCGGTATTTCCACCCCTGTTTGGTCTACCTCCATCTCGTGGAAAAGATGGTTGTAGATAGTTAATTCTAAACTACAGGTACTAAACATGAAGATTTTATTATCTAATCCCCCCATTTCTCTTAGGTCTCTTTTGTTAGCGCTGACTGGATATTGACGGTCATTTAATTCACAGCTTTAACCAAATCGAACTATATACATTTTCAAATTTCGTACTTGAGCGAAAGTAGGAAAGTGTTGCCTGGAGAAAATAAGAAATGGGTTCTACACGACTATTGACCAATATTATTCAGCGTAAAGTCATGTTGCCAGAAGAAATGTCACCTTCAATGCAGCGTGACAATTTTGAAGTGGCACTGACTGATTTTGAAAAGCATCCAATCATCAAATGTTTATTTAAGGCGGATAACCAGCGTTCTACGGAATGTTGGAGCGTGCAAGAAATTGCAAACTTTATTGAGGATTGCACAGAAGATCAAAACATCAATTTATGCATTTTGTATTGGAAAGATATACACGGCAATATTTACATTATTGATGGAGCACATCGTCTTTCCTGTATCTATGCGTGGATTAATAGATATTTTGCGGATGAGCAAGTCACTCAATCACCTAATTTCAATGATCCACAAAAACAAGATATTCGTTACCTCCGCAATTATTTAGGAGATCTCGCTGATTTTCAAAAAATTTGTACTGATGCCGAATTCGCAGAAAAAAAATCGAAATTAGGCGATATTAAAATCAGTTTCAGGCAGGTACTGGGAACTCCGGAAGATGCGCGACGGGTATTTCAATCGATTAACTCAGATACTAAACGTTTAGATAAATATGAGGAATATCACCTAAGAAATCGCGGTAGTGACGCGTATTATGCGATCTATGCCTGTTGTTATATCAATGACAATAAATCTAACCTAGAAGAGCTCCAATATACACGTTTAAATGAGTTGATTGAGTTAGGGGAGAGGATCCACCAGCTACTTTTTTCGACCATTTTATTAGACAATGAAATGAGTCATGGCAAAAAAATTGGCTTGGTCAATGAGCTGATGAATATCATTGCGGGTGATCAGATTCATAATATTATGAGTCTGAATCAGGGGGAGCGCGTTGAAAACCTAATGTCGCATCTGTTGACTATTCTTTGCAGAATAGCGACGCCTGTAAAAAATGCTGGGGTTCCGAGTTTGGGCTTACATCCATACTTATATTTTTATAAGGATCAGCGTTTTCAGATTACTTCTTTTCTTGCATGGTTTTCAATTGTGTATGAAATTCATGAAAGCCGCATGCAGATTCATCATCGAACGATTAGTTTCAAGGACTTCACCCGGGTACGCCGTAGTATTGAGTTCTTGATCGCCAATTTCCCCGTGGCGACCACCGAAACGGTCGGCAAGTTCGGCAGTGGTATCAAGGGCTATGATCGGCTACAAATTGTCTATAAAGCCTTTATTTGCTTAAGCTTGGAAATGGATGTTGATCTTGATGATGAGAAATGCCTGAATACCTTTATTCTGTCCATGTCTAAGGCCTTCAAGTACATAAACTTTAACGAGTTCTATGTCGAAAGGTTTTTGGGTGGTTATGATGATGCAGTAGTCAAGAATGTGGTGGGATATGTGGAGTCGATTAGTCCAATTTCTCGGTCAAAGCCAAAGGCCTTTTCGGCATTAACCAAGAGTCTGCTTAAGCACAATTTTCTGGTGGGTAATCATAACTTTTGCCTCATTTGTGATGGATTGATCTATCTTGATTCTACTGAATCGGATCATAGGATTGCCAAAGCCGTAGGTGGGCAAGGCGTTCTAGAGAATGGCCTGCTAGTTCATCCCATCTGTAATAGGATGAAATCAGATCTGAGCCTGGAAGAGATTAGAGCGGATTTGTTTGGTGAATTACTGTATTGAGCAGCAGAGGGGGTAAATTAATTTTCTAAAATTTATCAATGATTTAACTTTTGATATATTCAGCCAATGTGGTTGTTTTTAATTCACTTTAGAATCACAACCAGAAACTAGCTGTAGTTTCTGAATGACCGTCAAGGTCCTTAGTTTCGCCCATAGATTCCCTCTGTGGGCTTTTTTTTGATCAAAAATTGTATAGATGCCCTAAAATAAACCTTTTAGCATTTCATAAGCAATGAGGATTAAGGCTGAGACCATCAGCACAACAAAAATGAGTTCCACTCTAGTTAACATATTAATTCCTTTTACTTTTCACTTAATTTATATAGCAGTTAACTCGTAGCATCAATGAAATAACATAACATGGAAAATAATCAAAAAGACAGAATTTGGATTTTGATCAGATCTACTGTTTGCATGCTTCAACAGTAGCTTTGAATGTTTCACTTAAACTTTAAATTTTTTTAAAATTGAATATTTTTACATCTAGGTTCTAAACTTTGATAGAATTAATTAAAACTTTAGATTTCAAGTGTAAACAATGAGAAGCGCTAATATTCGACGTGATGGCTACTTAAAATTTCTGAATACATGGCAAGACCGTGATGTCATTAAAGTACTTTCAGGTGTGCGTCGCTCTGGAAAATCCACCTTATTGGCGATGTTT
>JAFAFR010000041.1 GCA_023423405.1 Bacteroidota bacterium | reverse complement strand
GTGACCAGAGAAGGTTTGTAGTTTGGGGTTTGGGGTTGGGGTTGGGGTTTGCGTATTTTCCGCAACGGGGATGGGCGGTTTGTCGTTTACACGATGCACCATATAGTATTGCCCACACAGGATGCTGCACTTCTTCCTATTCCGGTTCCGTGTTTCTACGAAAAAAAGCGGATAACTGCGGAAAACCGGGTACTAGTACTCGCGGAAAACATCCCATTCATCGAAAAAACCACATAGCAGCTTGTATTTTCCGAATACTGTTTCAATCTTTGTATTGTTGATCCTTTTAAACATTCAAAGTCCTGTTGAAAACCATGGTTCGCTAACAATACCTATGAGGAATATAAAATTTCCTTACCCATTGTTGATCGTCATGAAAACGTACCCACGATTCTCCAGCCAAACCTTGGTAAATCTTATCAGCCTGCTGATACTGCTGGTTGTTCTCTTTGCCCTGAACACCGCTTCTGCGCAGAACAACATCAGTTTCACCAATTATAAACTCATTTCAGGCGCTGCCGGTCAGAAAGGCGCTACCTATCGCTTCTCTGCGGTTACCCAGGATGCGCATGGTGCACCGGCTGCCGACTGCATCGTGAAGATCGAGAGCATGTCGCCGGGTGTTCGCCTCAAGCAACTGAACCACGACGCCAAAGGAAATATTTCTTCTTTCCAGCCCGAAGTTGAATACATGAACATCAACGGACCTTCCTGGATCGAATTCAGCTTCACCTTCGTTCCGCACAACAATAACCAGATGACCCTGCACAACCTCAGCGAGATCACTACTTCGGTATCTGGTCTTAATAACTATGGTATAGCACAGGAATTTGCCGAGTGCAACCTGGGTCCCGATAGCAAAGTGGTGTACGACAACGAGATCACCAACCTGATGATCTCCGCTACCGGTAACGGTTTCCGCGCCGAGAACAAATGGGGTGGCCAGCAGAAGACAAAAAATACCGAGAAGCTGAGCATCATCAATAAAAATGTTTCGGAGATTCATATCAAGATCGGCATCAACCGCGCCAGCAACAATATCTGGGGTGGTACTTCCACTTACCGTATTGAACTGAAAGACGCCAACCCCGATATGGCTACCGTGTATATGCCCGATATCGTAGGCTTCCAGGCACGCATGCAACAGGACCAGATCCAACTGGCCTGGAGCAGCCCCAACCAGGACAACCTGCAGGACATTGTAGTAGAGAAGAGCGTGGACGGTGAGATCTTCCGCGAGGCCGGCCGCTTCCGCAAGACCGATATGCAGCGCAATGGCCTCTACGAGTTCACCGAAGACGCCCGGATGGCATCTACCATGGGTGCTGTTTTTTACCGCCTTCGCTCCCGCAACATGAACGGGGATATCAAGTACTCTTCCGTGAAAATGATCGCCCTGAACAAACAGGAAGATTTTGTGAAGACCGAGATGAGCATGGATCCCAACACCGGCGCCCCGGTTTTCCTGACACCGCTGGGCTGGCAGCAGAAAGAAGTGACTGCTGAAGTATTCAACGCCCAGGGCGACCTCATGAAGCGCGTTTCCGACAAGAAAGCACTGCCGCAGATGAGCCTGGAGATGAAGGAGCTGGCGGCCGGCGCATACGTAGTACGCTTCACTTGCGGTAAGCAGTATTCAACCCAGTATATCATCCACACCGAAAGTCTCTAAGTTTTTCCATTACATATTGAGCCAGTGAAACGGAGCCTCCTGATGGAGGCTTCGTTGGTTTGGGGTCTGTGGTTTGGGGTTTGAGGTTGGGGTTGGGGGTTGGGCGCTGTACGGCCGCTTCGCAAAGGAGCCGACAGCGTTTTAAGGCATCCGCCAATGCGGCTGCTTTTTACGCGGCAAAAAACAGCACTTGATACAGTTTGGATTGCGAATGCAAACCTGTATGTGATTCTTTTCGTGAAAGCCAAGCCCCAGGCGATTAAAAGAAGCAACGAGGTTCCTGAAAGAAGATGCAACTACCTGATGCCGTGTCCTAACCAACCGTATAGATTTCTGCTTTCCCGCAACGATGCTTTTCCGGTGACAAGCAAACGGGCCAAGGATCTGTCACAACCGTGAAAACCAACGAAAAGACCTGGCTTAGCGGGATACACGGGAACCTGAACGAGTTGTCAGAGATTTTTTGAGCTTACCGGAAGGCGTTAGCAGACCAAGTTTAATAAGCAGGTCCCGGGCGGCTTTGGGTGATTTTTCCACCGCCTCCCGCTGCCGGCGCAGCGCTTCCATCATTAATTGCTCATCCTTTGGATCCATGTATACAAAAATAGCCAATTCTACATCCGGCGCAAGCTGCTATCTCAATAACCGCTAAAACACCCTGCTTCATAATTCCTGCACTCAACCGGCAATTCAGGTATCGTTTCTGCCAGTTGATCCACCGGTTGCTTTTGCGTGGGAAGAGTAGCAGTTAGTTTTGCTATCCATAAAAATTTGGTCATGTCAAAACCTATCCTGTTGCTGATACTGGCATTCGCATTATTCCAGGGAGCCTGCTCCAAAGAAAAAACATCCCGCGAAACCAATCCTTATGGCGATGGCCCCAAAACCGCCGTTCCTGCTGCCTTCCAGGCGAACTGGATGTACGGCCAGTTTTCGATGACGGAATACTGGTCGCAGAATCCGGCCGGTTATATCGGCAATGCATTCGAGATGGCTATTGCCTTCCGCTTCCATGCCAACGGAACCTGTGAGCAGTACTTCACTTCGCGTACGGTGAGCGGTGGTGTGAGCACTTATCATCAGTCGCTCAGCAAGGGAACGGTGGAAATCAATGAAGCCGCTAAAACCATCACCACCCATGCGCACACGGCGCACTACAAGCAAACCCGGGACGGGCAAACCCGCGAGGACCGTGACCTGGATGCGAGTGAAATCACAGCAACCACAAGTTATACCTATGAGCAGGTAACCGAGCCGAATGGCGCCAAGGCCATTTATCTGAAAATGAACGGAACGGGGAATGCGTTGACTTTTTTGCAGAAGTTTTAACCGCAAAGAGACAAGACACTTGCTGCAGTTTTCCAGCACATCTCCAGCACTCCTCCAGCAGGTTTCCAGCACTTTTCCTGCACTTTTCCTGCAGAACTCCCGCACGTTTGCTGCACATAGATGGCGTATTCACCGCAGATGAATGGCCGCGTTGGACGGCTGCGTTGGATGGCCGCAATAAGGCAATTTTTTTCCAATATGTCAAAGAGCTGTATCGTGTCCATGGCACCGCACTACGGGATAAGGTTACAACAAAAAGCCGGAAGCGTTTCGGGTTTGTCGCGGGTGGTCGGTTGCACGGCGCAGGCGGTCGTTTTTGCGGCGCGGACGGTCGTTGGCGATAGTGTTTCTATACTCGTTGTATAGTGTTTTGTATACTCCCGCTATACTGTTTCGATACTCCAGCCTGGAAAGCGCCCGTCCTGGGCAGCCAGTTTTTTCCGTTACCGGGATATTGCAATGCCTCCTCACTACGGTGATTCAAACAGATGTTGTTGTCGCCAATTTTTCCGGCAGGCAGCCAGCCGGTGTGGCGGGTGAAATCGTTTTTCATAAAATCTTGTTTTTGGTACTGGATGATGAAACAGCACCAACGATACCCTGATGAAAAATAAAATCCAAACCTTTTTCACAATCTGTATAAAATGCGGAATAATCTGTTCAAATCATGGAATAATCGGTAATTGCAAGCCGCGCAAAAATCCGTTTACGTGTTTTGGGACTTTGAAAATGGAAAGCGAAACGCTCCCGGATCCTGAGTTTTGGCTCCCGGATTTGGAGTTGGAGCTGGATGCTCATTTTTCAGGCACTTTCCTTTGCCCCTTTTGCAGCCATACCAGTCGGCAGCATATCCCAGGCAGTACAGTTTGTGGCTATGGTCATTATTGCTATGTCAATTGCAAAAATGATATTATTTTAGGCGTATTGCCGCAATAAGGCTGCGCAAATGCAGCCGTTGCCTGCAATATTTATGACGCAATCACCAAAGCAATATAAACTAGACAAAAACATTTTGACAGAGATTGACTTCGACGATATGCAATGGCATGACAATCCTATTCATGCAATTACTTTCAGCGACAATTTTGAGTTGTTATTAGACATTGACTACATCTTCGAGTGGATTTTAAAAGGCAAAAAATATATTTTTTGGATTTCTCCATGTACGTTAGTTTTTGAAAACGTCTATGACTTGACATTTGACATTGGCCCTACAACACCTGGTTTGACAATTGACTTTATCACAAAGGACAATCCGCAGAAACCAAGCAATGCAGAATACGTTAATCGTGACATCGAATTTAATTGGATAATTGAGACCCAAGAAGGTTCTATTTCTTTTAAATCTATCGGGTATAAGCAATTTGTTAGACAGAAACCAAGACTACTTACTACCCAAAAAATTGACAACATAGACAGAGGCGGAATAATGTTTGACAGAATAACATTTTGAGCAAGACTGCAGGCAACAAGGGTTTTGCAAAATACGGGCGACAGAATAAGGCCAATCAACATTTGAATTTCTATTGAACTTTTGTGCTTTGGCCGTAGTAAATCAAAAGTTACGGCCAAGCGAGCGACAGAAATTCTAACTCCCGTACTTCGCAAAGCCCCGAACGTTACCTGTCATTTTAAAGCGACACAATTTAGCTAATGAGTTTAAGAGGACAAACCGTAAGAATTATTGTAAGTGAACCGTGGGACTGGATAGAAAATCTTTTCGGGACTATTATTTCAGACCGTGGTGGCGACAAACTTTTAGTCAAACTCACAAAACCTATTACTGGTAAAAAGTTGACGAGTGATTTAATAGAACTTAGTCCGAAATATGAAAAGACAACTTTTAAACCATTATCTCAATATTATTCTGTAACTGTTGGTGGTGCACTTGTGACTGAAAACTCAGAAGAGTTTGACTATATCATAATTGGCACTATAACGTTAGACTAAAATGACAATTAGAAAGGTTTTACATTTCGTTTCATTTGGAATTATCCTTTTTTTGCTTGCTGACAGTTTTACGAATTTTGACCTTGCAGCAACAAAAAATAACGCAATGACGTCAATGCAAAAAATTGAAATTGACAACCTACAAAGTATTGACACAGCAAAACAGAAAGCAAAAGATTATCTTGACACAATTCGTAGAGTCCACCGGCAATATTCAGCTCAATCGGTAATAAATTTTTGGCTGTTGGTTGGACTGATACTTATTCAAACAGTTCTTTTATCAATAAAACTAAGGACAAACTCAACGAAGCAAAACGGCAGGTAACATTGGGTTTTATGCAAGTTGGGCAGGACAAAGTAACATCAGCTAATTGCAAATCCCATCTTTGGTTCCAGCAGACGAAATACTAATTCCCAACCTGCATAAAGCCCCGAACGTTAGCGGTAATTTAAAACCCTACAACTTAGACATTACTTTAACAATTGAACAATATTGAATTTATAGATTTTGCCAATAGGTATCTTGTAATTTGCGATAAATATCGAGTTTCCTTCAATGCTTTTGATATGTTTAGGAGCAACTGCGAAAGATTTATGAACCCGAACAAACTCGCTTTTAGGCAGTTGTTCTAAAAATGCAGAGAATTTTTCACGAATGGTAATGGTTTCAGTTGTGGCAACTATTTTACTATAATTTCCTGTTGCTTCAATGTAAAGTATGTTTCCAACGTCCAATTGAATATGTTTTTTGTTGCTTTGTACAAAAATGCGGTTGGAAACAGGACTACTTTCTGACAAAATTTTCTGTTCACTAATAGAATTACTAAACGCTTTATTTATGGCTTTTAAGAAGCGTTCAAACCCAAACGGCTTAAGCAAATAATCAACAACATTTTGTTCATAGCCTTCTAACGCATATTCCTGATAGGCGGTTGTTACGATTACTTTCGGTGGATTCTGCAAAGTTCTTAGAAATTCAAACCCTTTAAGAGCAGGCATATTCAAATCCAAAAATATCAAATCTACCTCATTTTGGTTCAGATATTCAAACGCTTCCAAAGCGTCATAACAGTTTTTCATCAACTGCATATTTGGTAGTAAATCACAATATCCTTTAATGATGTCGTGGGCAATATGTTCATCATCAATGATTAAATATCTAATCATAATTGTTTCAAAATTAGTTGAGCTTGATATACACTTTCACTTACCGAAAAAGACAATTCGTGCTGATTTGGATAGATTAATTCCAATCTTCTTTTCAGATTTTTTAAGCCAATTCCTGATTGGTTTTCAGCTTTTTCATAATTATTTTCAATTGCAAAACAGATTTCGTTTTGTGAAGTTGTCAAATTCATTTTTATATAAGCACTCTCCCTCAAATTTTCGATTCCGTGTTTGAAAGAGTTTTCTAAAAGTATGATAAACAATAAAGGAACAACTTTTCGGTTTTCATCAACTTCACAATTAAAATCAACGGTTATCTGTTTATGGTAACGCATTTTGTGGAGTTCGATATAGTTTTTCAAAAAAACGGTTTCTTCTCCTAGGGCAACCATATCCTTTTCGCCTTCATAAATACTGTAACGCATCATATCCGAAAGTTTTAATATCAATTCTTGTGCTTTTTGAGGGTCTTTCGCAACCAAACCATATAAATTGTTCAGTGTATTGAAAAAGAAATGCGGACTAACTTGACTTTTCAAAAGCATCAATTCGGCTTTCATTTTTTCATTTTTCAGTTTGGCAATAAAAATAATTTGGCGAACCAACCAAACAATACCCAAACATAAAAGAAAAACATAGTAGCAAATCACAATTATGACAACTTTCGGGTTGTAATTCGCTAAAAACATAACGGATTTGTTTTCCGTAAAAATTACTTCATAAACAGTAATCAATACAGGAACAAGTGCTATTACCAAAAGAGCAATCACAAGCCATTTTATATTTTGTTTCAGAGCTATCATTTTACAATATTACAATTATGGATAGCCTAATACAAGAGCGTTGACAAACAACCAGTATAGGGTTTTGAAATGAGGGGAAACAGTGATGAAATAACTTTGAGTTGCTACAAATACTGTTTATCTAACTGCAGAAGTTGTTTGTCACAATTGTTTTAGAAGCCGTATAAGCATTTATATGTTTACAGAAATTTAATAGAATAAATGAAAAAAAGAATTTTCAGATATGTAAAACATATCATTATCACATTTGTAGTATTAGGATTTATTGTTGTTTCATTCGGACTGTATCACGGAGCAAGTTTTCGCTATTCAGAAAATCCAGAAATGATGAACTGGGATAAAGACGGCCCTTATGTTTTTAATAAAAATGATAGTATTCTTACTGTAAACCACATCAGAGGGAATCAGGATGATGGGTTTTATTTGGACCAAACAGATTATACTTTGTATTCAAAAATTCCTGCTTACTGTTATTTCCCATTAGATTCAACACGTTTTGAGTTTACCATCAGCAACAATATCGAAACTCCTAAAAACACCTATGACGACAATTCTAAAATTTTAGCCATTTCCGATATTGAAAGCGGCTTCAAAACCTTTCGTGATTTTATGATTGCCAATAAAGTAATTGACGAAAAGCTAAATTGGACATTTGGAAATGGACACCTTGTTTTGCTCGGAGATTTTGTGGACAGAGATTTTTCGACCACCCAAATACTTTGGCTTATTTACAAATTGGAACAAGATGCAAAAGAAAAAGGCGGAAATGTTCATTTTATTTTGGGCAACCACGAATTGAAAAATATGCAGGGGAATTTTGAATCTACCTCTCCGAAATATTATCACGTTGCATCTATCTTAAAAAAGCATCAAACCGATTTATATAGTATTAATTCGGTTCTTGGCAAATGGATGTCGAGCAAAAACACAATTGAAAGAATTAATGGCATCCTTTTTACACACGGAGGAATACATCCCGATTTGGCAAATTATAAAACAAATCTGGACGAAGTCAATCAAATTGTTCGCAGCAATTATTACAAACCTTATTATCCAAATCCAAAGAAAAATATAGAGCAGTTATTGATTTCTTCGCACAAAGGCATCGCTTGGTACAGAGGATATTTTAAAGATGATTTGACTCAAGAAGAAGTAGAACGAGGACTAAATAAATTCAATGCAAAATCAATCGTTGTCGGACACACACTTCAATCAAAAGTCAATAAACAATACAACGGAAAAGTGATAGGAATTGATGTCAAGCATCCGAAAGATTATGCCAGGAGTATTCCCAACCAAAAATCAGAAGGTCTGTTAATTGAAGGCAAGCGATATTACAGAGTTTTACACAATGGGAAAAAGAAAGAGATATAGAATTCTCTGAAACAAAAACTACCGCTAACATGGGGTTTGCTGCTATGCTGGCTGACGAATAAATCTTCATCTTTTGTTCGCTATCAGCAGCGGTTCGGTCATACATAATTCTATTGGGCTTCAGTTTCGGGCTGAACGAACAATTAATACCAGCCAACAGCAAGCCCTGTACGTTAGCTGCCATACCGGAGTCGTTCAGATATTTGTTTTTTTCGTATATTCAAGTATATGTCAAGCGTAAACGTCGAAATTTTGAACCCCAAGGCCAGGAAACTACTGGAGGATTTGGCAGATATGAAGTTGATTTCCATAAGGAAGCAAAGAAAGACTCTTTTTTGTCTGCAGTTAAGAGAATGAGGTCTAAAAAAGCTGTGTTGCCTTTGGAGGAAATAACAAAAGAGGTTGAGTCTGTTCGATTGAGAAGATATGAAAAGAAAGGCTGACCTTATCATCGTCGATACAAATATTTGGCTGAGCTTCTTAATCAGCAAAACATATAGTAAACTCGACGGTCTGCTCAAATCTGGGGAGATCAGGTTGGCCTTCAGCGAAGAATTATTAGCGGAGTTTGTAGAAGTTTCAAAACGACCGAAGTTTAAAAAATATATTTCCAAAGTTGATGTTGACGAATTGCTGTATTCGGTAAAGTGAGTATGCTGATTTTTTTGAGATAACCGATAAGATCGAAATTTGCCGGATCCCAGGGATAATTTTTTGTTGTCATTGGCAAAGACCGCGGCAGCAGATTACTTACTTACCGGAGATCAGGATTTATTGGTGTTGAAAAAAGTTGGGAAAACAAGAATAATTACCATTACAGAGTACCTTTCTCTAAAATAGGCAACCCCTGCTCCACTCCCAAAGAAAAAACTGATGAAAATTCACCACAGGTACCTATTGCTGTTGCTCCTGGTCACCACTACCGGCATCGCACCAGCGCTCTCCCAGCCGATCCGGATCAACGGAACCCATGCGCAGCTTGCCATCCGGCCCGTAGCGCAAAAGGCAGTACGCATCACCATAAAGCCCTACGATTACCCAACCACTTTTCCCTATACGCCATCGGTAGCCGAAAACCTGCCTGTGAGCAAAGCAGTGATCGATCAAAAGGATATAACGGGCACGCTGGTACGAAAATGCGGGGCACTGACAGTGACGATCAGCAATCATCCACTGACCGTGACCGTTAGCAAAGATCGCGGGCGGCTGGTGCAGTCGCTCGTATTCGACAGCACCGGCGCCATTCATTTCAAAACGGGCAACCGCCCGGTACTGGGATTGGGTGAAGGCGGACCCAATCCTGCCCGCGGCGTTAACTGGCGCGAACTGCCCGTGCAGTTCGACCGGCGCGGCGCCATGGACAGCATGCAGCCCCGCTGGCAAAGCAATGCCTATGGATCCAGGAATCCCGTTGCCATGCTGGTGGGAACCAGCGGCTGGGGTCTCTTTGTGGCTACGCCCTGGGTGCTGGCCGATCTGCGTGATGCCGGCGAAGGCGTATTGATTCCCTGGAAACCAACGCCCGCCGATGTTCTGCCACAAAATGAAAAAAACCAGGACCTGCAACAAGGCAAAGGCCTTCCTCCTGTTGAAAACAATCGTCCCGGCTTGTACGACATCTTCGTGTTTGATGCGGAAGAACCGGCTGTCTTGATGAAAGACTTTTCAACGGTTACTGGCCCCGCAGTTCTGCCCCCGAAATGGGCGCTGGGTTATATGCAGTCGCACCGCACCCTGCGCGACGAAACACAGATGACCGGCGTAGTGGATACATTCCGGCAGAAAAAAATACCGCTGGATGCTGTCATTTACCTGGGAACCGGTTTTGCACCCCGTGGCTGGAATACACAACAACCTTCCTTTACGCCTCACCCGGAAGTGTTCGCGAACAGCGATATAGAACCATTTATAACGGGTATGCACAATCGCCACGTAAAAGTGGTTCTGCACATGGTTCCCTGGGATCGCGACAGCCTGCCCACGCTCGAAGGCAGTATTCCTGCCAAACCGGGAGAGCCTTTGCGGCCCGGTCATATCCAACCTTACTGGCAACAACACATACCGCTGGTCAGCAAAGGCGTGGACGCTTTCTGGCCCGATGAAGGCGATTGGTTCAACCTGCACGAGCGCATCAAACGACACCAGTTGTACTACCAGGGATCTCTTTTTTCTTCACCCCAAAAACGCCCCTGGAGCCTGCAGCGAAACGGCTATCCCGGCATCGCGCAATGGGGCGGATGGGTTTGGTCGGGCGATACCGAATCGTCGTGGAAAACGCTCGAAGCACAGATCGCCGTTGGCCTCAATTATTCATTGAGCATCGGTCCCTATTGGGGCTCCGACATCGGTGGTTTTTATTCAGGTCCCGAAACAACGGGCGAACTCTATGCCCGCTGGTTCCAGTTTGGCAGTTTCTGTGGTTCCTTCCGTTCGCATGGCCGCACCTGGCGAACAAGACTGCCCTGGGGATGGGGACAGTCGATTATGGATCCCATCGAAGACAGGCAACCGCCACCCGCCAGCGCCCTGAACGATCCCACCATTGAGCCCATCGTAAAACAATACGATGAGCTTCGGTATCAACTGCTTCCTTATACCTACACCCTGGCCTGGGAAGCGCGATTTACAGGATTGCCGCTGATGCGTGCACTCTGGCTGCACTATCCTTCCGATACGATTGCCACCGGAATTGGTTCTCAGTATTTGTGGGGACGCGACCTGCTGATTGCACCCGTTTTTGAAAAAGGAGCACGGGCAAAAAAACTCTATCTTCCAGAAGGCGACTGGTACGATTGGTGGACGAAAGAAAAAGTAGCGGGTAAGCAATACATCACGCGGGCGGTTGACCTGTCGGTGATGCCTGTTTATGTAAGGGCGGGCGCCATCATTCCGTTGGATACGATCCGCCAGTACAGCACCGAGCGGGTAACAACACCCACCACGCTGGAGGTATACACCGGCGCCGACGGGGATTTTACTTTGTATGAAGACGACGGGCAAAGCCAGGACTACCTGCAAAAGAAAGGCAGTTGGATACACCTGCAGTGGAACGATCGTGACAAGAAACTAACGCTGCAACCGGGTGCACCAAAAGGTTATACCAATCTGCCGGTGAACAGGACTTTTCGTGTACGCTTACAGCCCGGCGGCTTTAGCAGGGAATTGCATTACCAGGGAAAAAACGTTGAGATAAATCTTACACAAACCAACCAACACTAAACCTTCGTTATGGGGCTATTTGACTTCTTTAAAAAGAAACCCGGGCATTCATCTCCTGAAGAAACCATTGATCATGCCCAACTTGAATTTATCCAGTCGTCCACCGACAATGCCGAGCGGCTGCTGGCTGGTTTTAATGAGCAGCTCGACAATGAACTGGACTACAGTCAAAAAAGCCTGTCGGCACTGGATGAGTTGCTGGACAACTTCGCCGGCTTCGCTAACCAGATGGATGAAGAGATGAAAAACGATCTCACTGCACAAGCAGGCTCCTACATTTTTGAAGTTGCACGCCGCAATTATGGAGGCAAATATTATTGGTATGAGGAAAAAAATCAGCCGATCCTTGTAACGGGCCAACCTCATTTCGAGGTTTCCTTACTCGCTTTCGAAAAAGTGAAGCAACGGATTGAGAATGGCAAAGAGGACAATATTCCCTTCTTCTTTGCCGGCTATTCAGAAAGCGTACAGCAGGCAAAGCCGGGACACAGGCTCCTCATCGTATAAATCAAACTACAGGCCCCTGCAAAGCATCGTCAACTTTAGCTACGAGAGATATGAAAGCTGTCTTCCTCCTTCTTCTCCCCTGCCTCTTTTTTTCCTGCGCCAACAATGGTCCTAAACTTCCGGGAGGAAGGCCTGCAACAGAACAGCAGCAAAAGCTGTGGGAGGAAAGTAAAACCTGCGCACGCACGCAATCCCTGTCACCGGCGGAGCGGCGGCAGCAATATCCATTCAGCGAAGCAACAGCCATTCAATTCGTATCGTTCAGGCAACGACCCGCAGATAGCATCGCTCCCGATGGGTACAAAGCACAGCTCCCGGTGTTAAATGACACTGTTTGCTATTCACAATTGTTCGAAATAAAAATCATCAGCCCATCTCAGGAAGACAGCCTTTCAGACCTGGTTCTCAACTATGGGCATGCTTCTAAATACACCCCCCGGGGAACCGTATATTTTATCGCGTATCAAACGCAATGCTATAACCCGAAGAATGCTATCCTTTTTCTTGACAGCAACAAAAATGTTTTCGAATTCATCGAAATTTGTTTCGAATGCGAGGGCACGAAAACCAGTTCCGACAGGGTAAGCCTTGGTATTAACTGCAATCAAAAACTGCTCCTGGTCAAGCAACTTTTTAAAGCATCCGGTATCCGGTATGGGATTGAGGAAGAACCGCAACCGGAAAAAAAATGATTAGACATGAAATCGTTTCTCAAAGAACTGTTCGAATACAACCACCACTGCAACCAGCAGCTGGCAGATCTTTTCCTGGCCAACCCTGAAAAAACACCGGAAAAATCCATAGAACTGTTCAGCCATATCCTGAATGCCCACCGGGTCTGGAACAACCGCATCGACCCACTGCAGCCCGCTTACGGGATTTGGGAAGTCCATCCTGTACAGCATTTCAAATCCCTGGACCAAATAAACCACGAACACACCCTGTTCCTGCTGGAGAAATGCACCCTGAGCGACAACGTTAGTTATACTACCAGTAAGGGTACACCATTTAACAACAGTACCCGCGATATCCTTTTCCACGTCATCAACCATTCCACTTACCACCGCGGGCAGATTGCGATGGAATTCAGGAGAAGCGGCATAGAACCCCTGGTTACGGATTATATTTTCTACAAGAGATGAGCGCAAGCGTAAACAGCCTATATGAATGCACGTGACATGCGGCAGCTATCGCTGCAATATTCTTTTCCTTTCAAATTCTTTGAACTGCTCCAGTTCGGGGGGCGGCTGATTTTGGAAGAACCGGCTCCATTCGCGCAGGTGTTTGCCCGCATCAAGGAACTAAACCTGTTTGAGTTGTCGCAATTCTATCAAAAGCACTCCAACCGCAGCGATGACCAGTTTGCCAACTATGTAACGGGTTTAATAAACGGGCACGACTACACGCAAATCCATTTCACCGACCTGGCAAAGGACTACGACTTCACCACGGATCTGTATGACGATACAACCCCTTACTGGAAAAGCACGCCGCGCTACATCGATCCCCGAACAATGCACGAAGGCCTTCAGGCTGTTGTAACAAGACATGTTTCCGGATCAGCAGAAATATTCAGGTTAAACGCGCCGCTGGCCGGAAAACAAGGCCCGGTCGCCATCTGGGAAGATTTGCAGCATTACCTGTGTATCGATTATTCTCAGAAGGCGATACAATTGATCACGAGCGGTTTTGATTAAAAGCGATGGAATTGCAAAATACCTATACATGACAACAAAGCTCACTCTCACAATAGAGGACAAGGTTATTAGATCCGCCAAAAGATATGCGGAAAGGAAAGGTTGCAGCTTATCGGCTTTGGTGGAGAATTACCTGCGGACGCTGACCAGCGAAGACGAGACAGTAGATGAGTTGGCTCCCAAGGTAAAGCGGTTATTAGGATCTGTAAAGCTACCCACCAGCTTCGACTATAAAAAAGAACTGAGAGAAGCCCGGAAGAAGCGTTAAGCATGGCCGCACCCGCACGCTAACCCCAAACTCCAAACCCCAAACACTTACAAACGCAAACTCGACTGCCGGCAAATAATCTCCGGCTCCAGCACCAGCTTCCGCGGCGGCTGCGCATAGCCTTCTCTTTTGCGCAGGCCTTCAAAGAAGAGCTTAGCCGCCTCCTCGCCCATCCTCACCGTTTGCTGGTTCACCGTGCTCAGCGAGGGCGTCAGGAATTCACCGAACACTTCATTACAGAAGCCGATGATGGCAATTTCTTCCGGTATGCGTACGCCTGCCTGTTTGATGGCCTGCACCGCGCCCAGGGCGGTAAAATCTTCCACCGCAAATACACCGTCGGGTGGCGCGGGGAGCGACAGCAACCGGTTCATGCATTCGCGGCCCGAATCGATACTCACTTTTCCATAAAGAATAAGGTCATCGTCGAGCGGCATGTTGTGCACGTTCAGCGCATCGATGTATCCCTTGAGCCGCTGGTTGAAAATGCTTACGTGCTGTTGTCCGCCGATGTGTGCAATGCGCCGGCAGCCCTGCGCAATCAGGTGACGCGTGGCTTCAAAAGCGCCGGCATAGTCGTTTACCACCACGGAGGAAACGCCGAGCTGGTCGTTGGCGCGGTCGAAAAGAATGAGTGGCACACCGCGCTTTTTGATCTCGTTGTAGTGATCGAGGTTGATGGTTTCTTTGGAGATGGAGGCCAGCACGCCGTCCACACGCGATTGCAGAAAGGTTTGTACGCCTTTCTTTTCAAATTCGAACAATTCATTGGTCTGGTAGATCAACACGTTGTAATTGTTCTCGTTGGCAATTTTTTCAATGCCGTGCACCACCGATCCGAAAAAGCTGATCTCGGCACTGGGAATGATCACGCCAATGATATGTGACCGGCCCAAGCGAAGAGAAGAAGCGATCTTATTGGGCTGGTAATTCAGCCGCATCGCGGTTTCGCGCACTTTTTTCTTGGTGTCTTCCTTGATGCCGGGGTGGTTGTTGAGCGCACGGCTCACCGTAGCCGCTGTGATGTTCAGCGCGCGGGCAATATCTGCAATGGTAACTTTGGATATGGTTTCACTCATTGATTAGCTGTAACAATGTTACAAGGTCCCCGGTATCGTTGAATTCCAGTTTTTTTGCTTTTACCGTTTCATTGATCAGCGCCTTTTTTTCCGGCAGGGCTTTGGCGATCTGGTTGAAACCTGTAACACGTTGCCATTTCCCTTCCACTTTCAGCCAGTACGCTGTAGTTGTTTTGATGGAATAGCCATCGGGCAACTTCAGTCCATAGGCCGATCCGTTTTTCATCATGGTGCGCAGGGGCGAGGAAGAAGAAGTGGTGGAGGTCATGCCGTAGCCGATGTTATTGCCCTCTTCCTCGAGACTGCTGCTGAAAGTCACTGCCAGTGGATATTTCCCCTTCACCAGCACTTCATAAAACTGTTTTTCCTCCGGAATGAAAGTGCGTGCGCCGATGAATACGGTATCCACTTTTTCCGGCTCCGCAATGGCCAGGTACTTCTCACCAGAGGCAAATACCATTTCGCGGGTGAGCGTATTGTAGTTCAGCATGGCCGTGGTGCTGCTGCCGTTTTTCTCCAGCACTTTTCCCTGGGTGAAAGCGGCCAGCACATAGTGCGAAATCGGGCGCACACCGGGATCGATCTGTGCCTTTGCAGCCAACTGCAACAGCAACAAAACCAGTAATGCCGGCGTGCGCCGATGCTGCCTGATCATTTTTTCAGTTTTAATTCCAATATTTTAATAAAATATCCTCCTACTACAGAACGCGCCTGGAAGCCAACCATTTTGCCATCGGTGGTTTCGTGCCAGTCGCTCAGCGGCACGCGCGAAGGTGTTTCTGTGGCGAATTTATACACGGGCTGCACAAGCGCGTCGAATTTTTTCGGATCGTCCGTCAATGCAGAAGTCCACAGGATCCAGTCCGACTTTGTATAGGTACGCCGGCTGTCGAGCGGAAGGCCAAACCCGTTCTGTTTGGTAAGGTAATAATCAATTTCCTTCTGGTAGACACTGGCGGGAAATAATTTCAGTCCCAGGAGCTTGTCCCACACCAGGTTGTATTTCTGGCTCCAGGTGCCTTTTCCTTCAAAAGTAAGCGCATAGTGGTCACCGTCATCGGCCAGTTCCATCCAGCGTTTAACCATTCCTGTTGCAATGTTCCGGTATTTGGCGGCAACGTCTTTTTTACCCAGCTTTTCGGCCATCTGTGCATAGCCGCCCAGGGCCACAATGGCTTTTACGGAAAGGTTGGCGTTGCGCGCCAGGTGGCCGGCAAAATCGTCGGTGCACAACTGGTTGGCGGGGTCAAATCCTTCACGTGCGAGGTAGTCGGCCCACACGCTCAGGGTTTTCCAATGTTTTTCTGCATAGGCGGCGCTTTTTTCCACCTTCGTAATGGCGGTTGCAAGAATGAGCATATTGCCGCTTTCTTCCACCGGCATGTCTTCGCCATAGGTTTGCCCGTTGGCGAGCGGATAGGTTCCCAGGTCGTGCGCCGCATAAGGCTTGGCCCATTTGCCGCTTTCGCTGTAATAGAAAATGCCGTTGAGCATGCCTTTCAGCAGGTTGGGATTGTACGCGAGGTAAAGCGGCGAAGACGGGTAAGTTATATCCACGGTATTGATGGAACCGTTGCTGTAGTTTTCCTTGGAGAGGAAAAGCAGGTCGCCCTGCGGGCTCTTCACCAGCTTGTGTGCGGCTATGCTTTGCCGGTAGGCCAGCACACAGAGCCGTGCATAGTTTTCTCCGCCCGCCCTGAGAGCGTCTTCGCGCAGTTTTTTATCGAAGGCTGCACAGCGCGTCATTACCGATGCGTAGGACGTTTTTGCTTTGCTAAGTTGTCCTTCCATGGTAGCGCCGGCGGTATTTCTCCACCAGGGTTTCAGGTTGGCACCGAAGTACTGGATGGATTCCAGGTCGTCGTAGCCGATCAGCAGCACCTGCTCTTTGGGCGTTTTGCCTATTTTACCCCAATCCCAGGAAGTGTTAAGCAGCAGGTGTTTTCCTGTCGCTTCACTGCTGCCGGTGCCAAAAAAGGCCTGGCTGCCCTGCATGCCGGTAGATACAAATTGCCTGGCGCCGGGTGCAGCGGTTGCCACATACATATATCCCCAGTCGATGCGCAGGTCGTCACCTTTCTTTTGCAGGACGGGCTGTTCGGTGGTACCTGCTTTCAGTATCTGCAAGCCGCCGGCGGTGTACGCTTTTGCGCTCACTTCCTGCGAAGGCTGGTTCACCGCAATATCGGAGCTGCAGCCGAAATACACCTGCACCGCATGTTCGGCGCCATCGGCGGAAGTCACATTCGTGGTGATATAACTTACGGGGCGGGACAGCAGTTCGAGGTCATCGGGCAGCAGCGGTGAGATGAAAGTGAGGTTCAGCGTAACCCCGCCGCAGCGAAAGCGATAGCGTGTTTGCGTGGCCGTTAGTTCCACCGACTCCTGCTGCGCCACAAGTATTTCGGGGTCGGCAGGATCCTGTATTTCGTCCACGAAACCCGCGTCGAGCCAGGCGCCACCTGCTGTATTGGCCACATGGATGGCGAGCAGGTTCTCCCCTGTTTTGAATTTCGAGCGGGCCGCGTCGGACAGCGGCAGGTATACAAATTTCCCGGTCCAGCCTTTGCGCGAATAGATGAGTTCGCCATTGAGGTAAACCTCCACGTCGTCATCGTGCTGGAGCTTGAGCAGGGGATTGCTGAACTGCGTATCCTCCAGGGTGAACGTTCTTCTTACCCATATATCGGGCGATTTCCAGACCGTTTTGCTCTGTGAAGGATTATCACCAAAAGGCGCCTGACCTTTTTTCCAGGAGGAGGCATCGAAACCCGGGTTCATCCAACCGGCGGCAGGCGCCGATTCGGTATAGCTGGTGTTGTAATTGATCTCATCGGCGGCGGGCAGGATGGTTTTGAACCGCTTTTCTTTTTCGCCGAGGAAACGGTAGATCTTACCATCCACGCGGATCATGCCCAGTATGGACTGGTCAGTGCCTGTCCAGTGGCGTGTGGGGGTTGCCGTTAGTTCGTCGGAAGCCGACCATATACTGAAATAAGGATCGTGCGTTACAAGCGGGTAGGCCGGGGCGCGGAATTCCTGCGCCTGGCTCATACAGGCAGCGGTAACCAGTGCTGCCGTTATTGCAAACTTCTTCATCATCTGTGCATTTATCATTTAGCACCCGATGGAACGGGAATGGGTTTGCCTTCTTTCACGGGCACGCCGAAATCGGGTGTGCCATCGGCCCTCCAGGTAAAGGGCTGTGCACGGGGCGAACGTTTGGGCCCGCAGCCATCGCCTGAATTGGAATTTGCGTGATAGAGGATCCAGTATTCTTTTCCATCCGGTGATTGAAAAAAGGAATTATGTCCCGGTGCATACACACCGTTTTCGGGCGACTGCTTAAACACGGGTTCGCTGCTTTTTTGCCAGGCGCCGGCGTCGAGCGGGTCGGCGCCTTTTTTAAGACGCAGGAGCCCCAGCGCATAGAAATCGGTCCAGCAGGCGCTTCCCGAAAATACCACGAAGAGATCATCGGCATGCATCAGCGCCTGGGGTCCCTCGTTGACATTGATGTGCGGGGGATCGTCGGGGTTGCTGATATCGCCGTGTTTCTCCCAGTCATAGAGCGGATAGCTGATGCGCACCCTGTCGGATTCGATGGTCAGCGGGTCTTTCATACGGGCGATGTAGATGTCCTGCTGACCGTTGGTATCGCCTTCCCAACCCGACCATACCATGTAGAGTTTGCCCTTGTATTCGAACACGTCGCCATCGATGGCCCACTTGTCCGTTTTATCGGCAATCTTGCCCTTGAACACCCATTCCCCTTTCATAGGATCGGGAGATGCGTTTTCGAGCACGTACATGCGGTGATTGATGTTCTTGCCATTGTCGGCCGCAACATAGGCATACCATTTTCCGCGCAGAAAGATCACTTCGGGCGCCCAGAGTTCTTTGGACCAGGGCTTACCCGGTGGCGGTACAAAAATGGTTTTCTTTTCGGCCGTGGCCAGGTCGGCAAAATTCCGGGTTTTGCGCAACACCAGTTTGTCGCCTTCCGTATGAATATAATAATAATATCCGTCCTTGTAATAACTGTAGGGATCGGGACCTGAGGGCAGCAGCGGGTTGGTCAGCGTTGTTTTTTGCTGTGCCAGCGCCGGTGAAAACAGGCCGCAGATCGTGATTGCCAGTATTGCCAGTTTTTTCATGTTTGTTTTTTTATTCCACTACCGGGAAGGCCGAGATGCGCAGGCGCGCTCCGCCCATGGGTACCAGGATCAGGTCAGTTAGCGGTTCGGAACTGGCCACGGGGCTCTGCGGCAACACGTCGCAAAGTTTGTACTGATCGAGCGTCCATCCAGGTATACGTTTGCCCTTCACCGTTAGTACGATGGGCGCTGCGTTGTTCCGGAAGGGATTGTTGTCGGCCGGCCAACTCCGGCGTTCCACTTTAATGGACCGGAGCGCATCGAATTTGTCGAGATAAATGCCGTAGTTCCAGGCGTTGGCGGGGAAGATTTCCCAGCTTGGCCATTTGGTGGCATCGGCATTTTCCTGCCAGCGCGAATCGCCGATGGCGGTTTCCTTGCTGTCGCGTTGGGTATAGGTTTCGTCGATCTTCAGCGAAAAGCTGAGTGGTCCATATCCAATGCTCACACTGTTCTTGTTTGCTTTCCATTCCTGCAGGTGCACCTGCATGGGCAGGTCGAGCGAGATCTTATCACCGTTCTTCCAGAACCCGTTGAGCACAAGATATCCTTTGGTATTTCCTACGATGCGCAGCTTGCGGCCGTTGACCTGCACCTGCGGGTTGCTGCACCATTCGGGAATGCGCAGGTAGAGCGGAAATTCAGCCTGCCCGGCGCAGATCACCTGCATCTGGATGCGGCTTTCGAAAGGATATTTTGTTTGGGTGATGATCTCCACATCGCTGCCGCCACCCACTTTTGCTTTCAGCTTTCCTTCTGTGTAGAACTGGGCGGCGAGACCGTTATCGGGCGTGGCCATCCAGGCATTTTCCGCATAGTAGATCCAGCCGGCTGCATGGTTGTGCTGGCAGCAGCGGGAGCTGAAGGGATTCATCATCAGGAAGGGCCCGTTATTATCGATGCCCGGCGCGTGGTTGGCCTGGTCGCTCTGCACCATATTGGGCGCAGTGAGGTAACGCAGCGATTTGTAATCGGGCATGAAAGCAGCGGGGAAGGTGTTGAAAGCAACTTCCTCGCAATGATCGGCCCATTTGGTATCACCGCTGAATTGCAGGAGGTATTGATCGGAGGTCATCTGTTCCACCATGCCACAGGTTTCCACGGCCTGGCGCGGATCGGTATATCCTTCGCGCGAATTTTCATCACCACCCCACATGCCGCCGGGCACCTGTCCGTATTTCTGCTTCACCAGCTCAAAGTTGCGGTAGCTGGCCCGGAGATCAGACTCCTTGCCGCTTTGCAGGTAATAGGTGGCAGGCTCGCGAAAACATTGTGCAATGTTCACATTGTGCCAGTTGGGCAGGTTATTTTCCTGCCGCCAGTCGGCCGTGTTGCGGTCGATCTTGGTGGCGAGGTCGAGCAGGAAGGGTTCGCCTGTTATGTTGTAGAGCCAGTACACAGTCAGGAGGTTGTCGCCGCCCCTGCTTTTTTCCCAGTAGTCTTCCAGGAATTTGTCGTCGGGCAGCGACAACTGGAAACGGAAATACTTCGTCATGAAATCGATCACCCGATGGTCTTTGCTGTAACTGTAATACGATTGCAGGCACCACAGCATGGGCATATTTGTCCAGAGATCGCGGCTGCCGTTCTTCACCACATCGGGACCGAAGTCGCCGTCGGGGCGCTGGTTGGCCAGCACGTTACTGATCCAGAATTTCGTTTCCTCAATCATCTTTTTATCACCGGTCACATAGGCGATATCGCCATAGCCTTTCAGCCAGTAGGGCAGTTCTTCCCAACCCCATTTTCCTTTGCCGTCTTTGCTCAGCCAGGCGTTATCGGTTTTGGACAGCCAGATGCTGATTTCACCGAGGTGGCCGGTGAGCCCTTCTTTCTGCAGGTCGATCTGTTTGCGCAGCCATCCGCCCGGTGTAAAGGCGGTGATGGGCAGGCGCGTGAAATAAGACCGCAGGAGAGGCGCCCGGTTTCCACCATAGTGGGCATTGATCCGGTTGTTCACGGTGCTCGGCTGTGCGCTGGCCTGTATCTTTTGCGCCGACGCATAACAGCCAAGCAGAACCGAAAAAACTCCTATGCTCCAGTATTTCACCATGGTCTTATCTTGAAACGGTTTTAGCAGCGTCGGAATGGATCACATTATCGTGCAGCTTCTTCAATTCGGGCACCGGCATTTTCATCACTTTACGGTCGTAGGTCATGAAGCCGTTGGTTTCCATTTCCACGTCGGTGGTTTGCGTATATACGGCGGCAGAGAGGCCATGTTCAATCAGTCGCGGGAAGCGGCTCATCAGCTCTGCGTATCTTTTCAACAGGTCGTCGCTGTTTTTAAAGCTCTGGTAACCCCAGTTGTTTTTGGTTTGCCAGGTATGTCCTTCCACGGGCAGGCCGAGGCCACCGAATTCACCCAGCACCAGTACACGGTCTTTTCCGAACAGGGCGGGATCAGGCATGAGGGGTTCGGGATAGTTGTGCAGGTCGATGATATGTCCTACCGGCTCAAAGTTACCACCGCTGGCGGTATTGGTTAAGCGCGATGGGTCTTTGGCCATGGTCCATTCCACAATTTCTTTGGTTTTGAATTGTCCCCATGCTTCGTTGAAGGGAACCCATACCACGATGCTCGGGAAGTTGTGGAGGTCTTCCATGATCTCTTTCCATTCGGTGCGGAAAGCCGCTTCGGAAGCGGGTGTGCGGTCTTTATCGGTAGCGCGGCCGAAGATGCCGGGGCGGTTTTCCCAATGGTTGCCGAGGTCGCCGCTGGGCATGTCCTGCCATACGAGCATACCCATCTGGTCGCAATAAGTGTACCAGCGTGCGGGTTCTACTTTTACGTGTTTGCGGATCATGTTAAAGCCCATGTCGCGGGTTTGAACGATGTCGTATTTGAGGGCTTCGTCGGTGGGGGCGGTATAGAGACCGTCGGGCCACCAGCCCTGGTCGAGCGGACCGTACTGGAATACGAACTGGTTGTTCAGCAGCATGCGCTGGATGCCGTTTTTATCAGGCGCCATGGAGATCTTGCGCATGGCGAAATAGCTGCTGATCTCGTCGATTTTTTTGCCTTTGCGAAGCAGGGTTATTTTCAGATCGTACAGGAAAGGATCGGAAGGCGACCAGAGACGGGCCTGCGGAACGGCAAGCTGGATGGTGCTGCCAGCGGCCTGTTTTTGTTCAGCCACTTTTTCCTGGCCCTTCCAGGCTGTTACCAGCAATTCATCGCCGGGCTGTGCATTTTCGATGCCGGGAATGATCTCCAGTTGTCCTTTGTCGATATCGGGCGTTTGGAGCGTAGCGGCGATATAGCTGGTGGGCACGGCTTCGATCCATACTGTTTGCCAGATGCCGGTAACCGGTGTGTACCAGATGCCATGCGGGTTTTTGATCTGCTTGCCGCGGGCCTGCGGACCATCGTCGGTGGGATCCCAAACTTTCACCACCAGTTTCTGGTTGCCTTTTGATTTGAGGGCAGCGGTGATGTTGAAGCTGAAGGGGTCGAAGCCGCCTTCGTGTTTTCCAACGGGCTGGTCGTTCACGAACACTTCGCAACGCCAGTCGACCGCACCAAAGTGCAGCAGTACCTGTTGTTTTTTGAAATTAGCGGGAAGCGTAAAAGATCTTTCATACCAGAGCAGGCTGTCTTTGCCTACGGTTTTACCCACACCGCTGAGGGCCGATTCCACGGCGAAGGGAACCAGGATCTTTCCCTGGTGGGTTGCGGGAGCTGCATCGGCGGAAGGCAGGATGCTGTAGGACCAGAGCCCGTTAAGATTCATCCATGCATTCCTGACCATCTGTGGTCTGGGGTATTCGGGCAATGGATTTGTTGGATCCACTTTTGCGCTCCATTCAGTCGTAATCATGTTCCCGGCAGGTTTCCAGGAATCCTGTGCCAGAAGTCCGGCGGCCAGCATCGTTGAGAGGGATGCGAGGAAAATCTTTTTCTTCAACATGGTATTAATTATAATAATAAGTGAAACTAAGAAAGGCCATCCAGCCAGTGGCTGAATGGCCTTAAGGCTACATTACTGGAAAAAAACTCACGGTTTTTCTTAGAAGCTTATTTTCTGAAGCGGTCCATAGAGCATGTCTTCCACACCCACCAGCTTGACACCCACCCGTGCAAACACATAGTTCTGTGTAGGCGTAATGGAGGGGATACCCACGCTCAGTGAGATGTTGGAGAGATCGGCAATATCAGCGCCACTAATCCTTTTGTCGGCAATGCGGCTGTTATCCGCCTGCGATACAAACTGGGTTTTATTAATGTAGAGGGAAGCGTATTCAACCAGTTTCTCGTCTGCACCGGTCACAATTTTATCCAGTTTGAAGGTAGCATTCACACTGCCACCAGCCGCCGAAATGTTCTGGTTGCGGATCATCCAGTAGGGTGTTACTTCCAGATTGAGGGTCTGGCCGCCATTCACTGCCACATTTATTGTATCCGGATTTCCAGCGGCATTTTTTGGCCATATGAATGGTCCCTGACCATTGGGCACCACCAACTTATAGTCACCATTAAACAAGAGTGTGTTGAAGCTTCCATCTTGTCCAAAGGCGTTTGCTATTGGAGCTGTGCCCCCGTATCCAGGCTGAAAAATCTGAAAAGTAACCTGGTTGTATTCGAATCCGAGCGTCTCACCCTGGTACTGAACAAAACCAGTCAGTTGAGAGGATGGCGCATCATAGTTATCCTTTTTACAAGAGACCGTAGTAATTGCGGCAGCCAGTATAAGGATATGGTGAAATTTGATTTTCATAACGCGTAATTGAAATTTCGTTATTGGTTAGGTTGCCGAACAATTTTGGGGTTCGCGTTGATTACATTGTCTCCGATGGCAGAATAGTAGTTACCCAGCAGGAAACGGTTGGAGCCTGTCACCATGGAAGGTTTCACTTCCATATAGATCCATTTTCCGGCATTCGGGCCATCAGCGAGCATATAGGGCCAAAGTCCCCAGGGCTGTGTGCTTTTTTGTAAAGCCTTGCCAAGATTCGTTTTAACATCTGCAAGACTCATTGGGTCGCCGTTCCAAACCTTGTCGGCAATTCTCCACCGTTTGTAATCGAACAACTGATGTCCTTCGAAAGCGAGCTCAACACGGCGTTCGTGAACGATGCGGTCAAAATTGATGTCGGCCGCAGTCAGGGGAACGGTGATACCGGCACGGGAGCGAACCTGGTTCATATAGGTCGCTGCATCTTCAGGATGGCCCAGCTCAAAAGAAGCTTCGGCTGCGTTCAGCAGGACCTCTGCATAACGGTAACGGATAAACGCTACATCGCTACCGCGACCGCGGCGACCGGAACCGATGGTGGGATCCAGCCATTTACGGATATAGAATCCTGTTTGGGTGCGGAATTCACGGCCATTCACCGGTCCGTCCAGTCCAATGAATTTTTCTGCTTCGTTTCCTTCACCGAGAATGATCTGACCACTGGTGGTGATATTACCAGCACGGATATCCACGCGTTTTCCTTTGAACAGGCCATTCGGGAGCAATACCGTACCGGCAAGGCGCGCATCGCGGCCAGCGAAGATATCTTCCTGGTTGGTGTAGGCGATCGGGTTACCGGAGCCATCGGTTGTGGGCAGCGGTGCAAAAGTACCGTTCAGCAATTCGAAATTATTCACCAGGTTCAGCGAAGGGTTCAGGCGGCCTGCGTCGCCACCTTCATCCGAAATGGAATAGGGCTGGTCGTTGGTGGTAAAGCCATGTGTCTTACCGGCGAAGGCCCTGAAATCCTCGATGAAAATAGACTCGGTATTGGTGCCGCTTTTATCCAGGAAAATGGCGGCAAAGTTTTCAGACAGATCGGGAAGGCTTTTATAAAGTGCCAGCGGGCCTGCTTCTCCGTTGATGATCTGCAGCGAAGCATCCAGCGACTTTTGGTAATAACCTTCAGCCATAGAAGCGGGTATTCCCACTTCTCCACCAGGAAGGCTAACATTGGGTGTAAGTGCACCGTATTTTGCAATGGAAGCGGCATAGAGTGCAGCGCGGGATTCCATGGCAAGGGCTGCGGCTTTGGTAGCGCGTGACTTGTCATTCAGGTTACCAGGCAGGTTTCCTTTGATCGCTTCACATTCGCTGATCACAAAGTCATATATTTCGCTTTCTTTTGAACGGGGAACCTGAAGATAGGTCGCATCTCCTTTGTAATCGTATTGCATTGGATCGAGGATGAGGGGAACACCGCCCATCCTTTTTACCATTTCAAAATAATAGGCGGCGCGGAGAAAACGGCCTTCGGCTGCAAATCCATTCTTCACTTCAGGAGTAAAAGCAGTTGATGCTTCGATCCGCTGCAGGAAGAGGTTCAGATCACGGATATATCCATAATCGTAGGTACCCCATTCACCATAGCCCCAGCCGGTTCTTTGCACAACAAAGGCAGAGCCGGTTTCAGAAGGAAAGGATTCGCTGAAGTCTGCAAAACTGCGCCATCCGTTGTCCAGCCCCGAGAAATCAACCATACGGTTGTAGAGATCGCCGAGAACGGAAAGCACCAGTGCGGGATCAGAAAATACAGTTTCATTCGGTAGTACCTGAACAGGAGGTATGTCCAGGAATTCGCTGTCTTTCTTACAGCCGGAAAACGCGACTGCAATAGAAAGTATAGATAATGATAAAATCTTTTTCATGTCTGATAATTGTTCTTTGTGATTAGAAGCTAAGGTTTACGCCAATATTCATCACTTTGTTCTGCGGGAATTGTAAACCGTTATCATCGACCACTTCCGGATCAATTGCATATTGTTTCAAGTTATCAATAGAGAACATGTTGTACGCATTCAGATAGAAACGGGCTCTCTGCATTTTCACCTTGCTCAGGAGTTTGGGAGAAACGGAATAACCCAGTTCTAAGGTTCTGGCCCTGAGGTAAGTTACATTGTGCAACCAATAAGTTGAATTGGCATTGTAGTTACGGTGGCCTGTTCCGATATTGTAACGGTTGGCGGGATACTTACCAGCTACCCAGCCGCTGTTGGGATCATACATATCATTGAGGTGCCAGCGGTCGGTAAAGATGGTATTCAGGTTACCGTTGTTCTGGAAGGCCCAGCGCATTTCCCAGTTCTGGAACCAGGTGTAACCGGAACCACCGGAGAAGTCGGCATGGAAATCAAATCCTTTCCAGGCAACGCCGAAAGTAAAGCCGAAGTTGACCATGGGCTGGCGGCCATAACCGTAGCCAATGGGACGCTCATCGAATCCGTCGATCTTACCATCTTTGTTCTGGTCTTTATAGATCAGGTCACCCGGCAGCATGGTGCGGTTGCCCTGGCCATCAATATTAACCGGCCAGTTGTTGATTTCTTCCACCGATTGGAATTGTCCTTCCACTTCATAACCCCAGTCGATACCAACATAACGATTGCTTGCATTATTGCGGTAATTATCCCAGGAATTGCTGAATGGGTCCTGCCTGAAGATATCCAGGTTGCTTTGGCGGGCATAGGAAACGTTACCGCCCACGTTGTAGGTCCAGTCGCCTATACGGTCGTTCCATCCCAGGGAGAATTCAAACCCGCGCGAAGCGTCGCTGTTGATATTTTCCGGAGGAAGGCTGTATCCTACTTCTATAGGAACCAGTACATCATTCTTGGTACCCAGCAGGCCTGTGCGTTTGCGGTTGAACCAGTCAACGGTACCCACCAGTCGACCACGGAACATACCGAAGTCAATGCCGATGTCGGTGATCTTGCTGGTCATCCAGGTGATACGGGTAATGGGAACGCCTTTATCGCGGGAAACCGTAACCGGTGTACCATTGATGATGGCAGTACCCTGGTTGTAATTGTATCCTTCGAGGTAGGCATAAGGCGCCACGATGGGGCCATCGCCATTGATGTTGCGGTCGTCACCCAGTTCTCCGTAAGATCCCCTGATCTTCAGGTCTGTCAGCACTTCGGAGCCTTTGAGTATCTTTTGCATGAAGGGTTCTTCAGTAATGCGCCAGCCGGCAGATACGCCGGGGAAATAACCCACCTGGCTTCCGGGCTGGAAGAGATAACTCGCATCACGACGTATGGAAGCTTCCAGGAAATAGCGGTTCGCATAACCATAGGTAACACGCCCGATATAACCGATCCTTGCTTCTTCCGATTGCTCGTCCACATATTGGTCCATAGTGGGGAAATAAACAAGCGGCAGGTTGTTGGAGATGGGCGACGCGTGCAGCCAGTTCCGTGTACGCTTGTTGTTGATCCTTTCCGCAACAAAAGTGGCGCCAACGTTGTGCTCGCCGAAAGTGCGCTGGTAGTTGATTTGTCCCTGCGCTGCGGTATTGATCTGTTTGATCTGTTCCCGGTCGCGCCAGGGGTTGGTGGCCCCACCTGTCCTTTCATACCACTCAGGCTCGGTTGCCGTTGCTTCATGATAGGTATAGGCATCGTAAGTATATTCCTGGTTATTGGACAACAGGTCGGCAATATAATAGGAATACACACCGCGAACGGTAAGACCTTTCACGCCGGGAATCTGCCACTCCGCATTGAAGTTTGTTTGCAGTACGCGCCAGTCAGAGCGCAGCTTTCCGGAGATTGTTTCATTCAGGAAAGCATAGTTTGTTTCGAGGTGCTCACCCAGGTCATTGAGATAGGCAGTGTTGTCATTAGCCCATGGCCTTTCACGGGGTGTATTGCGCAAAACGGCAAAGCGGGACAGCCAGTAGTCGTCACCACCCGGAACACCCGGGTTCCGGCGTGTTTCGACACGGCCATTGATATTCGCACCTACCCGCAGGCCATTGGTCACTTTGGCAGTAACATTGGCCTGGATGTTGGAACGGTTGAACTTGTATTCGCGACCCAGTACAGAGTTCTGGTACAGGTTGGTAGCGGATACATAATAATTTACTTTATCAGAACCCCCGTTGATATTGAAGTTTATTGAGTTTTGCGTGGCATTTTTCTTCAGAACATAATCCCTCCAGTCAAAGCTCCGGTATTGTTTACCTGCTGCTTCACCCTGTTTGTATTTTTCCAGTTCCTCCGGCGTAATATTAGTGCTGCCTTCACGATTGAGTTCTGCTTCCGCGCGGTAATACATATAATCATAGGAGTCGGTGAGAACGTGCGCAAAACGGGTCCAGTTCTGGATACCGGCATAAGCGTCCACATTCACCGTGTTGCGGCCTGAAGCTCCTTTTTTTGTTGTAACCACCACAACACCGTTAGCGGCCCGAACGCCGTAAATCGCAGCGCCACCATCTTTCAGGATGGTGATACTTTCGATATCGTTGGGCGCCAGGTTGTTGAACTGGCCGGCATCCTGCTGGATTCCGTCAATTACATACAGCGGCGCACCCATGTTACGGATCTGGATATTGGCGCTGGCCCCCGGGCGTCCGTCGGGCATACGGAAAGTAACACCGGGCAGCTTACCCGCCAGTGTTGAGCTCACCGTAGAACCGCCGTGTACGCGGTCGAGGTCCTTGGAGGTTACCGAGCTAACAGCTGCTGTGATAGAGCCCTTGGTTTTGGTACCATAACCAACCACTACGACCTCGCCGAGGCCGCTGTTGGCAACGTTCATGGCTACGTCAAAATTCCGGCGGGTGCCTACCCTCATTTCTGTCGCTTCATATCCTATGGATGTGAAAACCAGTATAGAGCGCTCGTTGGCTACCTGCAGGGTAAACCGGCCATCGTTCCCCGAACTGGTGGCGTTGGCTGTGCCCTTTTCAGTAACAGTTACCTGTGGAAGCGGCGCCCCAACACTGTCGCGCACAATGCCCGATACAGTCGTCCTGGCGGCATCCTGCGCCAGTGCAGTGCCGGTAAGCAATAATAAAAGGGAGAAAATCGGGACCATCTTCCATTCTCGAAGACGGGCTAGCGAAGGAAACGCTACCTGGTGCAGAAAATTCCTGGAGGGAGATTTCATACAGCAATCAATTGTTGGTTAATAATGGATGTAATCGTTTACATGATTTAAAAAATGCTATTTTTAAACCATAATCGAAGGAAGTCCATATTTCCCATAAGCCCGATTCGCTACGTATCAAAGTTTTTTCAAATTGTTACATTCGAAAGAATACCTGCGATTGCTGCTCCTCTGCCTGTTGCTTGCCGTTTGTACTACCGGTGTGGCACAGCCTTATTATTTCCGCCACTACCAAACAGAGAACGGACTCTCCAACAATACCGTGTACTGCAGCATCCAGGGCAGCGACGGGTTTATTTGGTTTGGCACCAAGGAAGGCCTGAACCGTTTCGACGGATACCGGTTCAAAAAGATCCATCATGCACGTATTGCACAGGATAAACCCAATACCGAATTCGTGTTGTCGCTGCACCGCGATTCCAAAGAAAACCTTTGGGTGGGAAGCTCGCAGGGACTTTTCCTGTACAACCCGGAAACGGAGTCGCTGCAACCGGTGGTGGACAGCCTGCGCGATGTGAACGCCATTCAGCAGGACAAAAAAGGAAGGATCTGGTACATCGCTATTTTCACCCTGCACTGTTACGATCCCGCTACCAATACAGATACCGCTTTTCCCACCGAAGAATATTTTCCCGCCACCTCCCTCGCCATAACACCCGGCGGCTGGATGCTGGCAACCACGGAAAACGGTTTCGTGTACCGCTGGAATACCGATGCCCCGGGGAAGGAACGCTATGATGTTTTTCATTTGTCCGCGCCCCCCGCCTCGCGCTGGGTTTCGCGGCTCTACCCCGAAAACGACAGCGCTGTTTGGGTAGGCACTTCCAACCAGGGACTGAAAAAACTGGACCTGCAAACCGGCAGGTACACAGATGTACTTTCCTATAACCCCGATAAGACCACCATCTACATACGCGATATAAAACCTTACCGGCAAAACGAATACTGGCTTGCCACGGAAAGCGGCATCTTCATATACAATACCGCAACCGGGCAGATCAGCAACCTGCGGAAAAAATTCCTGGATCCCTATTCGCTCTCGGACAATGCAGTGTACACGCTATGCGCCGACAAGGAAGGCGGCATATGGGCAGGCACTTTTTTCGGCGGCATCAATTATCATCCGCATCCCTTCACGTATTTCCATAAATATTTCCCCGATAATTCCGCCCAGTCCATTACCGGCAGCGCTGTGCGCGAGATCTGTGAAGACCAGTACCGGCAACTCTGGATCGGCACCGAAGACGCAGGCCTAAATAAACTCGATCCCGTAACGGGAAAGATCACGCAGTTCCGGCCCACGGGACAACCCGGCAGCATTTCCTACAGCAATATCCACGGCCTGCTGCCAGACGGAAACGATCTGTGGATCGGCACTTTTGAACATGGCATTGATGTTATGGACATCCGCACGGAGAAGGTATACCGTCACTATATTGCAGGCCCGGGTGAGAACCGGCTCCGCAGCAATTTTGCGCTCTGTTTTATCAGGAGCCGCTCGGGCGACCTGTACGCTGCTACCAGCAATGGCCTGGCCTGGTACGTTAAAGCAACCGACAATTTCGCCGTTCCACCGGGTGCGCCGGGGTATGGATTCATTGCCACCCTGCTGGAAGACCATGCAGGAAAAATATGGGTCGGCTCACACAACGACGGGTTATATTGCTACGATCCCGTCAATCGCGTATCGGTGAATTACCGGTACGAAAAAGGCAATCCCAACAGCATTTCCTCCAATATCATCAACGCGCTGTACGAAGATTCAACCCACCAGCTCTGGATCTCCACCGACGGCGGCGGGCTTTGTAAACTGGATGCGTCGCGCACCAAGTTCAAAACCCTAACTACACGCGATGGCCTGCCGAGCAACTATATTTTCAAAACCATCCAGGACAACCGGGGACAGTTCTGGATCAGCACTTCCCGCGGGCTGGTCAGCTACAACCCTGCCGACAATAACATGCAGGTATACACGAAGGAAAATGGTTTGCTGAACGAACAGTTCAATTACAGTTCGGGCTACCTGCAAAGCGACGGCACTTTGTACTTCGGCAGCATTAAGGGCATGATCAGCTTTAACCCCGATAAATTCTTCGCCAATAATTTTGAACCCAACCTTTTCATAACCGGGCTGCAGGTGCAGAACAGGGATGTGCTTATCAACAGGGACAGCGGCTGGCTGAAAAAATCCATTGTCTTTACAGATAAGATCACACTGCCCTATGACCGTTCCAGCTTCAGCCTCGACTTTGCCGCCCTGAGCTTCACCTCACCTGACCTGACCGAATACAGTTATAAAATGGATGGGCTCGATAAGGACTGGACCTATCTCAAAACCAACCGGAAAGCCTATTTCACCAACCTGGCGCCTGGCTCCTATACGTTCCGGGTGCGGGCTGCGGTAAACGGGAAGTGGTCGGACCGCGAGCGTACACTGTCCTTTGAGATCCTGCCGCCTTTCTGGGCCACCATCTGGGCAAGAATGATATATGCTGCAATGGCATTGTCGCTCGCTTATTACATTATAACGACCTACCACAACCGAACCCAGGTGAAAAAGGAAAAAGAGATCTACGAGGCCAAGATCGATTTCTTCACCAATATAGCCCACGAAATAAAAACGCCGCTTACCCTTATCAAAAGCCCGCTCGAAAACCTGCGTGAGCAATGGGGCGAACACGCCGACATGAAGGACGACATCCAGATGATGGAAAGAAATACCAATCGCCTGGTGAGCCTGGTGAGCCAGATCCTCGACTTCCGGAAAACAGAAGCGAAAGGTTTCCGGCTGGAATTCAGCCAGGAGAACATTTCAGCCATTCTCGAAGAGGCTTTTCTCAGCTTCCAGTCGCTTGCCAAAAAAAGGCACCTGCAATACACACTGGAAATGCCTTCAACCGATATCTACGCCTATGCCGACGAAGAGGCACTGAACAAGATCTTTTATAACCTGATCTCCAATGCCACCAAATATGCAGCGGAAAGAGTACTGGTGCAACTCTTACCTGTGAAGGAAGGCGAAAACCAGGTGGTGGTGCTCTTCAGCAACGATGGACAACTGATCCCGGAAGATATGGCCGATCGCATTTTTGAACCCTTCTTCCGCCTGAAAGAAAATCATCGCCAGAAAGGAACAGGTATCGGGCTTAGCCTGGCGCGGTCGCTGGCGGAACTGCACGGCGGACGCCTGTTCCTGCAGCCGCGTGGAGACGGCGTTAACCTTTTTGTACTGGAGCTGCCTGCTGAACAAAAGATCGCCGATAAGCCGGCGGTCCATGCATCACAAACATCCTACCAAACCAATTAAAATTGAGTTATGCTGCCAACGATTCTGATAGTAGACGACGAAGAGGAAATCCTGGAAATCCTGGAACGAATCCTCAAATCCAAATACCAGGTGCACAAAGCCGGCAATGGCCGCGAAGCCCTGGAGATATTGGAGAACGAAGCCATACAATTGGTGATCAGCGATGTGATGATGCCGGTTATGGATGGCTTTGAGCTGTGCCGCAGCATCAAATCGAACGTGGAGAGTTCGCATATCCCGGTGATATTGCTCACGGCCAGGAATACCCTGCAGGCAAAGGTGGAGGGACTTGAACTGGGCGCCGATGCCTATATTGACAAGCCTTTCTCCAAAGAGTACCTGCTGGCGCAAATAGCAAGCCTGCTGAACAACCGGAACATGATCCGCCAGTATTTTGCGAGTTCACCGCTGGTGCACATAAAAAGCATTGCACATACCAAAGCCGATGAAAGATTCCTGGAGCAACTCAACGATACCATCTGCCGCAATATTGAAGATACCGACCTCGACGTGGAAAAGCTGGCGCGCATCATGACCATGAGCCGGATTACACTGTACCGCAAGATCAAGGCCGTTTCGGACCTCACGCCGCTGGAGCTCATCAATATTACCCGTTTGAAAAAAGCGGCTGAGTTACTGGCAGAGGGCGAGTATAAGATCTATGAGATCTCCCACATGGTAGGTTTCAGCTCCCAGAGCAACTTCGCGCGTAACTTCCTGAAACAGTTCAACATGACTCCTACCGATTACATGCATTCCAAGCAGGAAGAGAAAAAGTATCCTGCGTGAGCCGCACAAGCCCGCGCGGACGGCGGGTATGAATGAACGCAGGCCAGCCATAGCCGCACCACAACCTTTTACCGCGTGCGCAGGCGGCCTGCCACCAGTACGGCCATGGCCCGGCCTTCTTCCAGGCCATATTCTATGGCGGGCCGGTAATGGATGCCACCGTAGAGCCGGCTGATGGCAGCTTCTTCTGCAGCCTGGTTAAAGGATTTGAATTTCCGCGATGGGATCCCGAATTCTTCTTCCGTATTATCGGTGTACGAAAAATTGTCGCCAAACTGCCTGGTCAGCACTTCTGAAGCTGCAGCCGATACCACGCTGTGTCCACTAGTATATTCAGGAAAAGGAGGCGTTTGCAGAATGGGCATCCACGACCCGTCGATATAAGAACCAATATAAGTTTCGGGACGGATAACATTGCTGCGGTATTTCTCATCCCAGCAGATAATAAATGCGTCCGCCAGCGTTACAGAAAGAAGGGCATAGGTCTCAAGACTTTTTACTGTTCCTGCCTTTACCTGGCGGCAGGCCAGGGCAGCGATGTTGATCCAGTGTCCGCCGGGAGATATTTTTTTTGTGGCATACATTACATGCCCGTTCACATTCATCTTAAAAGGATTGCAGTCCCAGAAATTCGCAATCCATATCTTCTCGTCGTCCAGTTTTTTTGTTGCCTCATATACTTCCAGCGCCATATTGTAAAAGGGGCTTCCTTTTTCCGTAGAGAATGGAAGTATAACAGGCGGTTTGTATTGCTGCGCCGAGTCGATCACAAATGTTCTTTGCTTGTTCCAGTGCGGCTCAACGGCTTTCATGTAGGCAGGCGCAGTAGGCTTCCAGGTGGCAGGGTCATCGTTCACATCGTATTTGGGCAGGGAGCGGGTGTACGAGTAGTTGTCTTTCGATGCCCATCCCAGTACGGCAGCGGCCATCTTTTCTCCAAAATCTTTCGAGTTGGCTAACACAGGGGCCGGCATGCCCGACTGCGCCATTTGCTGCAACAGTTGTTCATCATATGCACGCATGCTCTCTTCCGATATCACCATCGACTTTCCCACCAGCAAAATGGCGTGCACAGCGGCAAGCGTATAGCTGTATTCCTTGGCCGGATCGGGTTGTGGAAGCTGTTGCAACCCTTTCAACTGGTTTACGAGTGATTTGTATGCGGGATCTGCATGGCGCCCGGTTTCATACCCGGCAACAGTAATATACGCATAGGTACGGCTGGCTACCGGGGGAGAATAGATATCGCGCACAATAATATCCGTCACCTTTTTAACGGTCTCGTGTATGTGCCGGGGATCTTCCGTAAAGGTGCGCCAGTTTTTCTTTTCCGGGTTTGCTCCCTGGCGGGCCATGGCGGGGAGCAGGATTCCTGAAAGCAGTATGGTTACAAGCAGTCTCATCATATGGTCAAAGGTAGGAAGTCGGAACTATTCCCTCAGGGCAAATAAAAATCAAAGGGCTCGTCGCGCACCGCCACCAGGGTGCCGTCTTTATACACCAGCTCCGCTACCTGGATGCTGGTCCTTTTGTTGGAATAGGAATAGCCACCATCCTTATCGAGCTCGCCTTCAAAATGCACTTTGCGACCCGGGTGTGTAAAATAGAAAATATAGGCCTTCTCTCCTACCACCACCACATCGGCATGTGCGCCGGTGGGACTGTCTTCTTTCCGCGTGCCGTTTTTATCGAGCACCATTCCCTGGCGTTCCCAGCTCAGCGCATCGTTGGAACGGTACACGCGCTGGCCGGCCCATTCGTCGGTGATCATCCAGTAAGATCCTTTGAAGAAAAAGGCCTTGGGACCTTCGTGGGGCTTGCCGCCAATGGCAGGCTGGTCGGCCAGTTTCCAGTTCCGCAGGTCGGTGCTTTCGCCGGTCATGGTGATGGCGTTGCGGGTATCATCTTTGTACCAGATATGCCATTTCCCATCTTTCAGTTTGAGAAAGGTTGGATCGATCACATTTTCGGAAGAAAGCTTCAAGTGGCCTTCGTGTTTCCAGTGCCAGAGGTCTTTGGAAGTGAAATGTGTGATCACGGCCTTGCCACCCCAGTCGTTGCGCACGCCCTGGATATACGCCACGAACATGTGATAAGTTCCATTGTCAAGTATGATGTCCGGCGCCCAGAAAGTATTCACACCTTCTTCAAATTCCAGCGCCGGCGTGCCTTTGTACACCCAGGTTTTGCCATGGTCCGAAGACACCGCAATACCAACGGCAGTTCCATAACAGAAAGCTACATTGGCGGTTTGCTGGTTGGCGCGGCGCTGGGAATAAAACATCCACCATTCTTTCTTTTGCGGGTTGTATACAACAGTGGGGTCGGCGGCTCCGTCGTAGATCGGATCGCGGTACAGTGGTGCGGGAGCGATCCGCATTTTACCATTACTGTCCTGGGCTACAACGTCAGCAATCAATGCAAACAGGAGACCGGCCGCCAATATCGGGATGCGCTTATATACACGTAGTCTTTTCATAAATGCAGGGGTCAAGCTATTATAAATCGGCAGGAATGACTTTCTATTCCTGATCATTTTCTATTCACCTTGTTTCCGTACTCGCGGATAAGCTTAATTTCTTCCGGATTCCAGGGGCTGAAATCGGGTTTGAACAGGTCGTGTTGCCAAACCTGCGGTGCGGGATCGCCGGGGCGATGACCCCAGGGCAGGTCGGTCTGCGTTTTTCCATTGACCAGTCCCCAGAGCATACAGCCCACGTTTTCTTCATAAAAAATGGGAAGATGGGTGCTGATGACAGAACCTGCCGGGCGGTTCATCCATTCGGTATTGATGAGCGGGCGGTTGTGTTTTTTCAGTTCGGTGATCATCTTTTTGAGGTCGTCCGCTTTACCATAATGGTGGAAGCTGATGATGTCGGAGGCGGCGAGGACGATGTCGTTGAGCCGTGTGTTGCGGTCCCATACGCCCACCGACAGCGGTTGTGAAGGATTTACTTCACGTGCCCAGCGGAAAGTTTTTTGCAGAAGGGGCAGGCTGGCTGTTCCGAGTCCGCCGTTGGTGGGTTCATTATAAAGATCCCAGAACAGGATGCGCGGGTCATTGCGGAAACGGCCGATCACCGCCTTCACATATTTCTCCAGGCGCGGGTGGGTGGTGGAATCCACCACCATGCTGTGTCCCGGGCTGGGCGACCAGGCCCAGGCATACCAACCAACCAGCGGTTCGGGTTGTTTGCCGGTTTTGGGATCGTGCTCCAGTCCGAATACACAATCGTCAAAAAGTGCAGGCACAAAGCTGATCTTATACTTTGCACAGATTTTCATGAACTGGTCGAGGCGATCGAGGAAACCTGCGGGATCTTCTTCATATACAGCAAACTGTAAAACAGCGCGACAGGAATTGAGACCGGTTTTTCCGGCGAGTGCCAGTTCACGATCGATTGCCTGAGGGTCAAAACTTGTTTTATCCCACATGGCCGTATAATTGATGGCATAAGCGGGAATATAGTTGAAACCCAGGCACCAGGGTTGTTGGCGGTACCAGGTCCAGGCCTTTTCTTCCGTCCAGCGGCCCGCCGGCTGTGCCATTGCGGGAATATTCAGTACCAGGAAAAGTAAAAATGCAATCGTTCTAGTCATAGCGGGAATTTGGCGCAAACAACAACTTTCGGACAGGTAAAAAAATGAGGCGATTGGCTAATTTCCTGCTTTTATTAGCCGCAGCCGGCCACGGCTGGCGGCCCGCTCGTGGCCGAAACGGATTGAATAGATTTTGATACTAATTTCGAAGAATTGCCGCCCTCAAATTTTTAGATTGTGCGGTATAAACGACTGCTTTTATGTGTAATCGATTGTCATCGCTGCTTGCCTTGTTTTTTTTCGCTGCCGGTTTTGCTGAGCTTTCTGCCCAAACAAAGGAAAATCCCCTGTTCCGCCTGCTTACGCCCAAAGAAACGGGGATTGGTTTTACCAACCGGCTGACTGAAAGCGATTCGCTCAATATCCTGAACCAGGCGAATATTTACAATGGCGGTGGTGTAGGCATCGGCGATTTCAACCGCGACGGCCTGATGGATGTTTACCTGGCCGGCAATATGGTTTCCAATAAGCTGTACCTCAACAAAGGCAAACTCCGCTTTACAGATATCACCAAAGAAAGCGGTACCGACGGCAATGGCCACTGGTCCACCGGCGTATCGGTGGTAGACATCAACGCCGACGGCTGGCCCGATATATATGTATCCTGTTCTTTCCGGAAAAACACAGCCCTGCGTACCAACCTGCTTTATATCAACCAGGGCACGGATGCCAAAGGCATACCCATTTTTAAAGAATCGGCAGAAGCGTACGGACTGGCCGATACTGGCTTCAGCACGCAGGGTATATTTTTCGATTATGACCTTGACGGCGACCTCGATCTTTACCTGGTTACCAACGAGCTGTACGACGCCAAAACACCCATCCGCTTTCGTCCGAAAGTGACGGACGGATCCGCCAAAAATACCGACCGTCTTTACCGCAATAATGGCAACGGCAGTTTTACCAACGTATCGGCCCAGGCCGGCATCACCATTGAAGGATGGGGACATGCCGTTTGCGTGAGCGATTTCAACTACGATGGCTGGCCCGATGTGTACGTTGCAAACGATTTCATTTCCAACGACCTTCTCTACATCAACAACCGCGACGGAAGCTTCACCAACCGCGTGGGAGAATATTTCCGGCACAATGCCTGGAATGCCATGGGCTCCACGCTGGCCGATGTCAACAACGATGGTCTGCCCGATATGATCTCCCTGGAGATGCTACCGGAAACGAACATGCGAAAAAAACGCATGCTGGCCGGTAATGAATACTACAACTATTTCAACAGCCAGAAATACGGCTATACGCACCAGTATGTAAGAAACGTGCTGCAACTGAACCGCGGCATGAATCCCGATGGCCATCCCGTTTTTGGCGACGTAGGCTATCTGTCCGGCGTATTCGAGACCGACTGGAGCTGGTGCCCCATGGTGGCAGATTTTGACAACGACGGCCTGCGCGATATGGTGATCACCAACGGCCTGCCCCGCGACGTGACCGATCTCGACTACATCAGCTTCAACAATGGCCAGGGCGGCGGTACCGGCAATTTCAAGCTGGCCATGGTGGACTCTCTTCCGATCGTAAAACTCGCCAATTATTCTTTCCGCAACGACAATGGATTGCAGTTCAGCAACAGCTCCGAAAACTGGGGCTTTACGCAGCCCAGCTTTTCCAACGGGGCTGCATATGCCGACCTCGATAACGATGGCGACCTCGACATTGTGGTCAACAACATCAACGATCCTGCATTTGTATACGAGAACCGGCTCAACCAACTGAAGCCCGCCGCCCTGCAGCACCAACTGAAGCTGAGCTTTAAAGGCAAAGCGCCCAACCCGGATGGTTATGGCGCCAGTGTTCGCATTTATGCAGGCGGTAAACAGTTTTATTACGAACACCAGCCCTGCATCGGTTACCTGTCGACGGTAGACAGCCGGGTGCTGTTTTCCATTGGGCAGGCTGACGCCGATTCCATTCGCGTGCGCTGGTCCGACGGCAGTACCGAGTTGCTGACGCGGGTGCCTGCGGACAAAGCGCTGGAACTGGACCAGGCGCGGGCTTCGGGGAAGATCAGCCCGGCACCTGTGCCGGAAGCGGCGCCCCTGCTATCGGAAACAGCGGCCCGTTACGGCATTGATTTCAAACACCAGGAATGGGATGCCATCGACTACAACCAGCAACCCTGCCTGCCGCACAAGATGAGCCAGTTTGGTCCCGGCATTGCCGTGGGTGATATCGATAACAACGGGTACGAAGATTTTGTAGTGGGCGCTTCCGTAGGAAGGAAAGAAGTTTTTTTCCTGCAGGATGCAAACGGCCGCTTCACCATCGACTCCTCACGGATACCCATAGTCGACAAACATCCGGCTGAGGACATGGGGCTGCTTTTCTTTGATGCAGACAACGACGGAGACCTTGACCTCTATATAGTGAGCGGCAGCTATGAGCTGGCACCCAACCAGCCTTCCAGCCAGGATATCCTTTACTTCAACGACGGCAGCGGTCATTTCGAGCCCCGCTTCTCTGCCTTGCCACGGATGTTCAGCAACGGTTCCTGTGTGAAGGCCGCCGATTTTGACGGCGACGGTGACCTCGATCTTTTTGTAGGCAGCAGGGTGATATCGGGCGCCTACCCGCTGGCGCCGGCCAGTTATCTCCTGCAAAATCTTTCCGGGACCTTCCTGGATGTTACGGCGAAATATTGTCCCACGCTGCAGGAAGCAGGAATGGTCACCGACGCCCTGTGGACCGATTTCGATAACGATGGAAAAGTGGACCTGGTTGTTACCGCCGAATGGATGCCTATTCGCTTCTTCCGCAACACCGGCAGCAGCCTGGAACCATTGGACGAACGGTCAGGTATAGCCGAAGCGAGCGGCTGGTTCAACAGCCTGGTGGGGGGCGACTTCGACAACGATGGCGATATAGATTATATAGCCGGCAACCTCGGCTGGAACTCCAATTACAAAGCGTCGCCGCAGGAGCCGCTGCAACTGGTAGCGCGCGACTTTGACGACAACGGCCTGCTTGACCCGCTCGTTTTCGGGTACCTGAAAGCAGCCGATGGCACGCGCCAGCCCTTCCCCATGAGCACAAGGGATGACATGATCAGCCAGCTCCTGCCCATCCGCAAAAGATTTCCCACTTACAAGGCCTTTGGCATGGCCAATATGAGCATGATCCTCGGACCCAAGGGAACCGAGAATGCCATTTACCTGAAGGCAACCGAAATGTCGACCGTTTATATTGAGAACAAAGGCAACGGACAATTCAGTTTGCGCCCGCTTCCCGTGCAGGCGCAGGAAGCTCCGGTATTTGGCATGGTGGCCACCGACCTGAACAACGACGGCAAGTTGGATCTTGTACTGAATGGCAACGACTATGGCATGGAGCCTTACAGCGGCCGGCACGATGCATTCAACGGCCTCGTTTTGCTGGGCGATGGCAAGGGCGGATTTCAACCCATGACCATTGCGGCCAGCGGCCTCTATATTCCCGGCGATGGAAAGGCGCTCGCAACCATCAACGCAGCGGGTAGCAAAACGCTGTTGCTGGCGAGCCAGAACCAGGGCCGCCTGCTGGCCTTCGAAGCATTGAACAATAAGCCGGCGAAAAAGATCATAGCCCTGCAGCCGGGCGACTTTAGTGCCGAGATCACTTATCGCGATCAAACAAAAAGGAAGGTTGAATTTCCTTATGGTTCAACCTTCCTTTCACAATCTTCGCGGTCTTTGCCCGTGACTGAAAATATGATCAGCATTAGCGTTAGCAACTACAGCGGCGCCAAACGGGAATTGCTCAAGTGATCTGTTACTGAAACGGTTCTTATTTAACAGAGAACCTGTACTGGGAATGTGTTTTATAGGTTTGCCCCGGCTCCAGCACAATCGAAGGAAATGAGGGCTGGTTGGGCGCATCGGGAAAATGCTGTGTTTCGAGGCAGAAAGCAGTGCGGAAATCGTCTTTGGCGCCTGATTTAAAGCTGTTCTTCGACTGCATGAAATTGCCACCGTAGAACTGCAGGCCGGGCTCTTCGGTCCAGGTTTCCATTACAATGCCCGACTGGTCGCCCTGCGTAATGGCCGCCTGGCGCCACGCTCCGGGCTTTCCCAGCAACACGTAGTTGTGATCGTAGCCCTTGCCGAAGGCCAGTTGCTGGTCGCCCGATTCAACCCTCGATCCAATGGTTTGCGGACTGCGGAAATCAAACGGCGTGCCGGCCACAGGTGTTATGGCGCCGGTAGGGATCAGGGTGCTGTCCACCGGCGTATAGGCATCGGCGTTGATCTGCATGATGTGGTTATTGATGGTTCCCGAGCCTTCGCCGTTCAGGTTAAAGAAAGCATGGTTGGTAAGATTAACCACTGTTTTCTTATCCGTGGTTGCTTCGTAACGGCAATCCAGCGCATTGTCGGATGTAACGGTGTACACCACTTTTACCGTGAGCGTACCCGGGAATCCTTCTTCCATATCGGGCGACACGTAAGAGAGCTCAAGGCTGCTGTCGCCAATCTGTTTGGCGTCCCATACCACGGCCTGGAAACCTTTTTTTCCGCCGTGCAGGGTATTGGGACCATTGTTGGTGAACAGGGTGTAAGTGGTTGTATCAAGTGTGAATTTTCCTTTCGCAATCCGGTTACCCACGCGACCGATCGTTGCACCAAAATAGGGTTCGGAGGATTGAACATAATCGGACAGGGAAGCAAAACCAACCACCACATCGCGGGGTTTGCCGTCCTTCGCCGGCACTTCAAGGGAAACGATGCGACCGCCGTAATTCGTAATGGCAGCGGTCATGCCCTTATTGTTGGTAAGGTGGAAAAGATGCGTGGCTTTGCCGTCGAGCGTGGAGTCAAAAGCAGCGCCAGCAGTTTGGCCCGCGGGGGCAGATGGATTTTTACAGGCAAGCGCCAGCAGGGAAATGGCAGCAATATGGGATCGCATGTTCAGGAGGTTTTGTTTTCTTTATAATGTATTTCAGACAGGGAACGCAGTCTCTCGGCCGCCCATTCCGGGGTAATATCCCGTTGCGGGTTGGCCAGCATTTCATATCCCACCATAAATTTTTTCACGGTGGCGGATCGAAGGAGGGGTGGGTAAAAATGCATGTGCCAGTGCCATCCGGGATGCGGGCCGTCGTTCACCGGGGCCTGGTGCATACCGGCGCTGTAAGGAAAAGATATTTCGAAGAGATTATCGTAACGTGTCGTGAGTCGCTTGAGGATGTCGGCCAGCGCGGTTTGCTCTTCGCTGGTGAAAGCAAGCAGGTCGGGCACCTGGCGCCGGGATACGATCATGGTTTCGTAAGGCCAGGTAGCCCAGAAAGGCACCAGCGCCACAAAATGATCGTTGAGGCAAACCAGTCTTTCTCCGGATGCGAGTTCTTTTTCCAGGTAATCGCCCAGGAGGCTCCTGCCTTTTTGTTCGTAGTATGCTTCCTGGCAACGGGTCTCTTTCACGATTTCCAGCGGCAGGCTTCCCGAAGCCCATATTTGTCCATGGGGATGCGGGTTGCTGCAGCCCATGATCTCTCCTTTGTTCTCAAATATCTGGATATAACGGATAGCAGTATCCGCAGCCAGCGCACGGAACTCTTCCTGCCAAAGGCTGATCACTTTTTCGATGTCGGCAACCGATAGCTGGGGCAGCGTAAGGTCGTGCCGGGGAGAGAAACCGATCACGCGACAGGAGCCTTTTTCGGCAGCGGCTACCAGCAGGTCGTCCTCGTTGAAATTGCCATCGGGCGTATCGGGCAATAAGGCGGCAAAATCGTTGGTGAATGCAAAGGGGCCATCGAATTGCGGGTTCTGTGCGCCGTCGGCTCTTTTGTTGCCGGGGCAGAGATAACAGGCAGGGTCATACGAAGGCCGGTTGTCCGGCGGAAGCGACTCTACTTTGCCCTGCCAGGGCCGCTTGGTGCGATGGGGGGAAACCAGTATCCAGTCGCCCGTAAGAATATTCAGCCGGATATGCGGGTGATCGCGGTAAGAAAACTGTTCACTCATATAATTTCTGTTCCATTTCCAATTTTAATCACGTAGGCCGGCATTAGTTTACCGGTATGCTCCAGGTAGCGGGCCGACATTTCCGTGATCAGGTCCTCCACAACTTCTTCCTTCACCAGGTTAATGGTGCAGCCGCCAAAGCCGCCACCCATCATCCTTGCGCCGAGCACGCCCGGGTAAGCGCGCACCTGTGCCACCAGGAAATCGAGCTCAGGGCAGCTCACTTCGTACAACTTGCTCAGGCCGTGGTGGGTCTGGAACATTTTTTCGCCGAAGGCTTCCATATCGTCGCGTTCCAGGTCTTCACAGGCGCCCAGGAGCCGGCTTTTTTCTTCCACTACATAACGGCAACGCTGGTAGATTTCTATGTCTTCCGGCAGTACATAACGGTCGAGCATCGCCATGTCCGCATCGCGCAGGCTTTTTACGCCGGATACATGCTGGCGGATCATGTCCACCCCGGTTTCACATTGCCGGCGTCGTACGTTGTATTCACTGGAGCCCAACGAATGCTTGACGTTGGTGTCGAGCAAAACGATCCGGAACCCATCCATATGGAAAGGAATATAAGCATATTCCAGGCTTCTGCAATCGAGGCGTATCACGTGGTTGGCTTTGCCGAACATGCTGGCAAACTGGTCCATGATACCGCAATTCACACCCACAAACTGGTTTTCAGCCGCCTGTGCTGCCTTCACCATCGTGAGGCGATCGAGCCGCCAGCCGAAGATTTCGTTGAGCGCAAATGCCACTGCGCATTCCAGCGCTGCGGAAGAAGACATGCCGGCGCCTAATGGAACATCGCCGCCGAACACCAGGTTGAAGCCGCCCAGGGGAAGGCCCATGCGCTGGAACTGGTCCACTACGCCCAGCACATAATCGGGCCATTGGAGCGGCGAGCGCTGCAGGTTTTCCAGCGGGCAGTTCCAGGCCACCTGCAGGTCGTGCGCATACAAATGGATCTGGCTGTCCTTTCTTCGGGTAACCGCCACCGTTGTAGCCTTGTCGATGGCCGCAGGTAATACAAAACCTTCGTTGTAGTCGGTGTGCTCACCAATGAGGTTAACCCTTCCGGGAGAACGCACCAGAAGCGGGGTTTCACCAAAGCGGGCTAAGAAAACATCGCGTATGGTGTGGCTGAGGTGCTGGCTTATGTTGGCTTCTATGTTCATGGGTAATGTCTGCTTTTTAAAAACCCACTCCTCCCCTCCCCTGGAAAGGGGAGGGTCTGAAAGTGGGCGACTGCTTGTCTGCTCTTGAAAAAATCCGTTATTCAACCACCGCCGGCCATCCATCGACCAGGCGGATCTCATTTAAACAAAAAACTCTTTGCTGTGGTCCCGACGCATTCCGTTGAATGGCATGGTAGGCTATCCAGCGGTGGCCTTTAAGGTCGGTCACAATAGAATTATGGCCAGGCGCCAGCCAGCGGTTATCGGCTGCGAGTATCACGCTGCTGGCTGCTTTACCGCCGCTGCCCGGCTTGCCGTTTGCTGCATTGCTGTTTTCCGCTTTGCTTTCTGCCAGCCGCTGAAATGGTCCATCCGGTTTTTCCGACCGGGCCACCATCACCGCATAGTGCGCTTCGTTTCCGCAACAGTTGTCGCCGGAATAGTAGAGGTAATAATATCCATTCCAATGATCGAGCCAGGCTCCTTCGAGGAGGCGCGTGTATTCTTTCTCTGTATTCGGGAAAAGCAGCGCCGCAGGCTTCGAGCCAGCGGCAAATGTTTTATAGTCTCCGGCCAGTTCCCTTACCTGGATGGGTTGAAAACCCGAACCCCAGTAAAACCATTTCTTACCGGTTTGCTCGTCCAAAAACACCATGGGATCTATGTTCTCAAAACCGGGACCGCTCAACAGCGGTTGCCCCATATCCGTAAAAGGACCTTCGGGCCTGTCGGCAAACGCAACGCCAATACATTTACCCAGGCTGGTGTCTACCGACTCACCGGAGTAGAACATTACGTATTTCCCCAATCCCTTATCAAACAATACGTGCGGGGCCCAGAAATCTTTGTCGGCCCAGCGCGGCGCAACGGGCAGCGCATCTCCCAGCCAGTCCCAGTGCTGCAGGTCGGCAGACCTCGCCACCTGTATATGGACCAGTTTTCCATCCACATGCGTATTGGTGGCATATGCATAATACTGGTCGTTTACGCGGATCACCGTGGGATCGGCAAAATTCCTGTTGAGTACGGGATTCTGCACACTGGCCGAAGACGCTTCGAGATAATGAAAACTGTTTTTAACCATTTCAACAGCGCCGGCCTTGAATTTCACCTGCACCAGTCCGGTTAGTCGCGGGTGAACCGTGTTGTTGTCAAAATGCGTGTGCAACACGTACTGCCAGTTACCGGCATGATCTTTAAAAAGATCGCCATGCCCCGTTCCGTTGATGCCGATCACAGCGCGGCTGATAAACGGTGACGAAGGATGTTTGGTCCAGGGGCCCAGCGGACTGCGGCTGGTAGCAAAACCCACTGCGTAGTCCTTGTTTCTGTAATCGTTTGCAGAGTACAGCAAAAAATATATTCCTTTCTCCAGCACAACGGTGGGACCTTCTGTTACCGTCCACTCCCGGTTCTCGGTGTTTTCCCAGGGATCGGTGGCGTGCAGCACCGGCTGTAATGTTTCGGGAAGAATATCGGAGAGATCGGGTTTCAGCCGGGCCACAAAAAGACGGTTGCCCTTTTCCAGCCTTACATGGTAGAGATAGAGCTGCCCGTCTTTATCGCGAAAAATAAAAGGATCAATTTTTTTTCCGTCACCGGCAAGATGGTGTTTTTCTGTTTGCTTAAAAGGGCCAAGCGGGCTGTCACTAACGGCAATGGCTATCTGCTCGTCGGCGGTATAGGCCATGTAAAATTTTCCTTTGTGCTGGAAAATCTGCGGCGCCCAAAATCCTTTTTCACCAAAGGCATCTCCTTTCAGTAAGGCATATCCCTCCTGCGCGCCGGCGGCGTCCGACCAGGATTTCAGATCGGTGGAAACCTGTACCGTAAAGCCTTTGCCGGCATTACCGGTACCATAGAGGTAATACTTACCCTGGTAGGGAAAAATGGTAGGATCCGCCAGGCGGATGGGCCCGGCCAACAGGATGTGCCCTGTAAGGCAGCAGGCTGCCCAAACAAGCAGGAGCTTCATCCGGTATGTGGTCCTCTTTTTCACGGTGCCGTTGCCGTTAGAGATTTAATCAGCTTCACTTCCGCCTCACGGTAGGGCTTTCCATCGCGACGGAAAATATCATGAAACCATACCGGCGGTTCACCGTTATATTGTTTGGTCCAGCTATCCCAGGGATAGATGGTCTGGCTTTTGCCGTCTACAAATCCCCAGTTATACATGCCTACATGGTGTTTTTTCCCGATGGGCAGGGAACCTTCAAAGGTGCTGCCATTGGGGCGCGCCATGTATTCGGTGCAAAGAATGGGTTTGCCATAGGGCTCAAGATAGCCGATGAGGGTTTCAAATTTTGCAGCACTGTCGTAGCTGTGGAAAGAAATGATATCCGATTCGTCGATCTGTATTTTCTGTGTGGCGTCCAGGCTGTCGTACACCGGGTAGTGTCCCTTCCAGATGCCTGAAGTCAGCGGCTGGGAAGGGTTCTGGCTCCTGGCCCAGTCGAAGGATTTTTTCAGCAGCAGGTTCACGTATTCTACTTTATCAGGGATCTCCACTTTTTCATAAGCTGCGCCCGTCATGTTATCGGGCTCGTTCCAGATATCCCATCCGAGGATCCGGTCGTCCTGGCCATAGCGATGAACAACGCTCTTCACGTAAGTTTCCAGGCGGGCGTATTGCGTTGAATCTTTCAGTGCAGCCTGTCCCGGGCTCTGCACCCATCCCGAATTGTGTGTATAAGGTTTGGGCGCGCGCTGCTTGCCGAGTTTGGGAAAAGGATCCCAGCAGGAATCAAAAAACACAAAGAGCGGCCTGATCTTATGACGGGCTGCAATTTGCAGGAAGGTATCAATTCGTTGGTAGAAGCCGGTGGAGTCCTGCTGGTGCAACAGGTCGTGCAGGAAAACGCGCATGGTGTTCATGCCCAGGTTTTCTGCCCAGCCCAACTCACGGTCAATAGTAGCCGTATCGAAAGTTTCGGCCTGCCACATTTCGAGCTGGTTGATGGCAGTGCTTGGCAGGAAATTGGCGCCTACAGGCCATCCCTGTTTGGCATACCAGGCATTGGCTTCCTGTTTGGTCCACACCTGGCGGTCGGCCGGGGAGGCGGCTTCAGTTGTTTCGGTTTTTTTCTCCGCGTCAGGATTTCCGCAACCCTGGAAAACAACCGTGAGAAGGCCCAGCAATACAGGAAAGCAATATCTCATACAGGTAAAATTTGGCAAGCAATAAAATTTGTACAAATAAACTCATTCCCCCCGCCAGATACTGTGCATATTGTATCTATGATTACGCAGAATGTATCAACTTTGCGCCATGCGCATAGATATCATTTCGGTGGTGCCGGAGCTGCTCGACAGCCCATTGGGACATTCCATTATGAAAAGGGCCCAAACCCGTGGCCTGCTGGAAGTGGAACTGCACCATCTCCGGAAATGGGCGGTTAATGAATACGGGCAGGTCGATGATTACCAGTACGGCGGCGGCGCTGGCATGGTGATGATGTGCGAGCCGCTGGCCAATGCCATCGAAGCGCTGAGCGGGGAAAGAACCTACGACGAAATCATTTATATGACGCCGGATGGCGCACGGTTCGACCAGAGAACAGCCAACCGGCTTTCCCTGAAAGGAAACCTGCTGATTATCTGCGGCCATTACAAAGGCATCGACCAGCGCATACGGGATCATTTTGTTACGATGGAAATATCCATCGGCGATTATGTACTCAGTGGCGGTGAACTGGCGGCGGCTGTTGTAGTGGACGCCATTGGCCGTCTTTTACCGGGTGTGCTCAACGACGAAACTTCTGCCCTGACCGATTCCTTCCAGGACGACCTGCTCGCCCCGCCTATATACACGCGCCCGGCCGATTTCCGCGGATGGAAAGTGCCTGAGATCCTGCTCAGCGGCGACCTTAAAAAAGTGGAAGAATGGCGCTACGAGCAGGCCCTGCAGCGCACCCGCGAAAGAAGGCCCGACCTGGCCGACTAACCATTACAAAACGGTGACGCCCCTGCGTGTTGTGATCACTGCTAACGTACACGCATAGTCGAACGAACGGTGAAGTGCCCTGCGCATAACCCCATGGCACAATTCCTGCAAACAGGCGAAAAAAAACATGCGGACCAGCATCGTCGTTTTCCTGCTCGCCTGTTTTCTACCCCTGGCCGGAAAGTCGGAACAGCCCTATGCCGTTATTGCCGGCGGGTCCAAAGGAATCGGCTTTGCCATTGCCGAAGCCCTCGCAAAACGCGGGTTTAACCTCCTGTTGATCGCCCGCCACGAAGACGGACTTCAAAAAGCAAGGGCAAGGCTGGAACCCGCCTACGCCATCCGCATACGCACCCTGGCGCTCGACCTGGCCGATACTTCCAGCACACTTGCCATCCGCGATTTCTGCGTCCGCGAAAACCTGCCGGTGAAAATGCTCTGCAATGTGGCCGGGCTCGGCGGGGCCGATGACTTTTTAAAAATGCCGCTGGATTCGCTCCGTTATATGATCCGCCTGAACCTGGAGTCGGTAATGGCCCTCACCCTGGTAATGATCCCACTTCTTGAAAAGCAGGCACCAGCTTATATTCTGAACGTATCGAGCATGGCGGGCTTTGCACCCATCCCCTCCAAGAATTTGTATGCGGCCACAAAAAGCGGGGTTACCTTTTTAAGCTATGGATTGCGCTACCAGTTGAAAGACCGGGGCATCAGCGTGAGCTACCTGGCGCCGGGACCCGTTTTCACCAAGAAGGAAATTGAAGAACGCACGCGCAGGCAACTGGGCTGGTTTGGCATGCAGATGGCTGTAAAACCGGCCCGGGTCGGGGAATTGGCCGTGCGCAAAACCCTCCAGGGACGCATGGTGATTGTACCCGGCACCCTCGCCCACCTCAGTTCCATAGGACTTCGGGTGCTGCCCCGGCGCTGGAGCACAGCTATTTATTCCAATGTCAGGGAGTGATTTTTTTCCCGGCCTTGTTAAAAAATGATTATTCCCTGTTTCCACGGTACCATACAAGGTAGACTGGTACAGTTTCTGTGCGATATACTTATAACGATTCCTGCCATGACCTACGCCAATTTTGAATGCAGTTTCAAGATCAACACCCAGTTATACCGGATGGTGATCCAGCCCCTGGCCCAACTCGACCTGCAACAGATTCCCCACCGCTTTCACATCTTCCTGAACGGTGTTCCATTCGGAAATATTTTCCGGCGCGAAAAAGCATGGTGCGCTGAAGAAGAGCGGCCCGGATACCTGGTAGAGGCGATAGGACATGCCATCGAACGCTTTTTTTCAAAAGCATGATCAGTCGTCCTTATCACCACCCAAACTGTAGTAGTTGTTTTCCTCATCTTCCTCCCCTATGTCCTCCATATCGTCGTCGAGTTCCGAGCCCGGTACATCGAGTCCTTCCGACAAATCGTCGCGATCGCGGTGATGCGGCATTTTTTCCGCACCTGAGGCGGGATTCATGATATCTTCCCCGCTGGGGTAATTCATTTTATCCAGCTCTTCGCGGATCTTTTTTTCCTCCTCACCCGGCGGGTTTGCAGAGGGTTTTTGTTTTTCTTTTGCCATATGCCTGGGTTTTGCATGCGTGTTCAGGTACTGCTTCTTACTACCAGTTCGGCATCGAGCAGCAATTGCGTTGGCGGCTGGTCCCGCTCCATCGCTGCCAGTAAAATGTCAACCGAACGTTTTCCCATTTCCTGCAGCGGTTGCCGGATATAGGTAAGCGGCGCATAAAACAGGTCCAGCGAATCGGTTTCATCATAACTCACCACCGCCAGGTCGTCCGGGACGCGGATGGACAAACGGTTGAGATGCCGCAGGCCGGTAGCCGACAAAGTATTGGACGCAAAAAGTAAACCATCGGTGGGCTCGGGCAGTGCCAGCAACTGCTCAATGGCTTCCACCACTTCTTCCTGCCGGTGGTTGATACACAATTCCCTTATCCATTCCTGCCGCGGTTCAATGTCGTATTGGCGCAGTGCATCTTCATATCCTTTTTTCCGCTGCCCCAAATGATGAAGATCACTTTTGTAGGTAATCAATCCTATCCTGCGGCAGCCGCGATCGAGCATGTGATGAACTGCATTGAAGGAAGCCTTTTGGTTATCAAGGGCGATGTAGTTGGAAGACTGTTCCGGAAAATACCGGTCCAGCAAAACAAAAGGAATGCGCTGTTCGCTGAGATAACAGATCTGTTCCCCCGTTCCATCGGGCGGGGAAATGATAAGGCCGTCTACCTGGCGGTTGAGAAAAGCATCAATGAGGCGGCTGAATTTATCGGGGTTTTCATCTGAGCTTCCGAAAAGCACGGTGTACTGGAATTTACCGGCGGCGTCTTCAATGATCCTGGCCAGCGAAGAAGAAAAAGGGTTGGAGATATCGGCTACGATCAAACCGATGGTGAATGTTTTATTCGTTTTGAGACTGCGGGCGATCTGGTTGGCGCGGTATCCCATCTGCCGGGCGGCTTCGCGAATCTTTATACTGATGTCTTTTCCAATACGTCCTTCCTTCTTATTATTCAAAACATAAGAAACCAGGGCGGTTGAAACACCAACCCGATTGGCTATATCTTTCAGGCAAACCCTTTTCATAGCAAGCTCAGTTTCAGGCGATTTCAACTGTAAGTTACTGCTATAAGGCGTTAACAAAATGTAAACAGTTTAAACGATTAAACTTTTTTGCTAATTTTGTCGTCTAAACGTGGTGAATTGAAAACAATTGAAATGGATACGTTTAAAAACATAGGCCTGGTAGAATGTAGCAAATCGGGGAAAATTTTCCAGCTTGGTTCTGCCAGTACCTTCAATGGATACAACCTGAAAAAGGTCCTGATCAATGGAACCATCACCGAAGGCCTTGCCCGCAATCTCTACCCACAGGCAGAGTTGGTGCAGGAGCTTCAGGAGATCACTGCCGACGACAATATTGACCTTGTGGTCATTTCCGCTCCACAGGGCTTTGATCCCGGGATGGTTTCGGAAGTAATGCAATCGGGCAAACCTGTCCGGATCATTTAACAAACGCTTGCCCTTGTACGATTTGCCTGCCATGCCGTGGGCATTTTGTTGTACCTAAAACTGTGAACATGACACAAACATTTTTTCCGCACCGTTCGCGGAGAACCTTTTATACCTCCTTCCCGGAGAAGAAAAAATCAGCTCCTGCCATCCAAAACAAGGTGGCCGGCGAAGACCAGCAAGATCTAACTATAACAGATAACCGAAGCAGGCAGGAGAAAAAATTCGACCTCCAGCCGGGATTGATCGCCCTCCTGCTCGGCGGCCTCAGCCTGGGCATGGCAGAGTTCATGATCATGGGCGTGCTGCCCGATATTGCCGGTTCGCTTCGGGTATCCATTCCCGTTGCCGGGCACCTGATTTCGCTCTATGCGCTGGGTGTGGTGATTGGGGCCCCGCTGATGGTGATCCTCGCGGCACAGTATCCGCCTAAAAAGATCCTGATGGCGCTTATGGGTTTATTCGGACTGTTCAATGGCATTTTTGCGATCGCTCCCAACCACGAAACCCTGATGGCGGCGCGCCTTTTCTCCGGTTTGCCCCACGGTGCGTTTTTTGGTGTGGGCGCGGTGGTAGCCGCCCGCCTGGCTGCTCCCGGAAGAGAGGCCAGGGCCGTATCGGTTATGTTTGCCGGGCTCACCGTCGCCAACCTCATCGGTGTTCCGCTGGGAACCTATATCGGTCACCAGTTCAGTTGGCGGATCTCTTTCGGCATCGTAGCCCTCGTAGCCTGGATCACCGCGCTCAGCCTGTACAAATGGATGCCCGAAATGAAACAGGAGCAACAGGGAAGCGTTAAGGACAGCCTTCGTGTTTTCCGCAGCCAGGCTTTCTGGACCATCATCGGCATTTCCGCCATCGGCACCGGTGGTATGTTTGCATGGATCTCCTATATCGCTCCGCTGATGACAGAAGTGTCGGGGTTTCCGGCCAGCTCCATGACCCTCATCATGATGGTGGCAGGTTTGGGTATGGCGGTAGGCAATTTTGCCGGCGGCAGACTGGCCGACAAATATTCCCCGCTGAAAACAACAGCCTTCCTTTTGTTAACCATGGTCCTTGCGCTGCTCACGGTGGCCCTGCTTTCGAGGTTCCAGGTTATGTCCATCGTGCTTACCTTCCTTACCGGCGCCATTGCCTTTGCCGTGATTGCTCCCATGCAAATGCTGATGATCAGTTACGCGAAAGGATCTGAAATGCTGGCCAGCGCAACACTGCAGGCGAGCGCCAACACGGGCAATGCGCTCGGCGCCTTCCTGGGCGGCCTGCCCATCGCAGCCGGTTTCGGTTATACCTCACCGGAATACGTAGGCGTAGGCCTTGCTTTTACCGGCTTCCTGTTCTGTATGTTACTGCGAACTATTCCCAGGCAGATTTCAGTTCAAAAACATCCAGCTGTTTAAACCGGCATTTTCCGCCGCTTACCTTAATAGAGGAAGCACTGCCTGAAATATTTTTATTGATGGGCATATATACCAGGCCGTTGTTGGCGAACACTTCAATACCGGTTCGGTCGGCGTATACCGTTAGTTGAAGGTCTCCTTTCTGCAGCGGAACTTTTGCCTTTACGCCATCGCAACGCAGCTCGGCCGCAGCCACATCGTATTCCAGTAACAGGCCGCGGATATCAAAGCGTATGGTGCCCGTTTTTCCGGGCGACAACAGCATTTGCATTTCGAGCAACTCAGCCGGTGTGGCAGCGAGCGGGTCGGCAGATTTTTCCGAAACCGTTACGGCGCCTTTGCGGATGGTACTGCTGCGCAGCGCCTCCAGTTCCTTCACCGGAACCCTTATCATCCTTACTCCCTCGGGGGTAGTGACCAGTTTCAGTTCCATCGGGATGCTCATGCTTTGATTGAAACACATGTCGCCCTTGTCGGTTGCGGTGCGCCACCAGCCGATCTCAACACGGCGTCCCGTGGGATCGTTGCTGAAAGTCTGTGCTGCATAGTAATCCCTGCCCACCTGGTTCAGCAGTCTTTCGGCCTCCGGCGTAAAAGTTGTTCCGTCGAAGCTGCCGATCGCATACATACTATTGGCAGCCGATAACACCCATTTCCGGTTTGCTTCGTTGCCATCTACGGGCAGCTCAAAAAAATCGGGACATTCAAAAAGATAACGATCGTCGCCCATACCGCCCTTCACCACGGAGGCAGGTGTCCAGTCTTTCAGGTTAGCGGAATGGAAGAAATGCTGGGTGTGCTGACCTCCTTCCTCCTCTACCCAAAACAACATCACCCAGTGTTTTCCCGGTGCATACCAGAACACTTTCGGATCGCGGTTATCGGCCCGGACCCGCGCCACGGCTGCCCTGTCCAGTTTTTGAAAACGTTCGCCATCGGTTGTCCACGCAAGCCCCTGGCACCAGGCACGCGCGCCGGTAAAAAACATCACCATGGCCGGGTTGCCCGGCTGCCCCAGTCCACTGGTATTGGCCGAGTCCACCACGGCCGTGCCGCTGAACATGGGACCATAGCCATCGGGATGCAGGGCATCGCCTACTTCTTTCCAATGGATCATATCCTTGCTTACGGCATGGCCCCAAGTCATATTGCCCCAGCCACGGCCATAAGGATTGTGCTGGAAGAAAAGATGGTATTGTCCCTGGTAATAACACATGCCGTTGGGATCGTTTGTCCATCCCCGTTTGGGTGAAAAATGGAACTGCCCTCTCAGCGCTTCGCTGTAAGGCTTGCCAGCATTGGTATCGAGATCGGACTGCACAATGGGATGAAAAGTTGAACTGCCTTCCGCCAGTTTATCCACCCGCAATTCCACGGGAGCATTTTTCCATTCGCTGATATCGAGATACGCATACCAATCGGCTTTGTCCTCCGCCAGCTCCATGTCGAAATAGCGGACCAGTACGCCATCTTTCCACAACTCCAGGTTCTTTTTGGGTGCACCGTTCTTTACGGGGAGCTGCAGGTATTTCTTACCGGGCGTAAAATAAGCGTTGAATGGTTTTTGCGCAAAAACCTGCGCACAGCACAGGATACATGCGAAGGAAAACAACCGTTGAAGTAAAGTCATATTGCAGTTTTAAGATTGCAGGTTGAAAAATAACTAATAAGCGGGACAAGCGCCCTGTTTCGTAGTCACAAAAGCAGCCAGGCGGTTCGCCCGCTCCAGCCTGGATTCCATGCTTTCGCCTGTTGCCCTGCCGGCCAGGTAGGCGGCCAGGAACGCATCGCCGCTGCCGATGGTATCGGCAACGGTTACCCGAAAACCGGGGTGTGACCAGGTATTTCCGTCCTTCCAGACCAGGGCGCCTTTGGCTCCGCAGGTAAGAATGATTTCGCTGATACCAAAGGATGCCGCCAATTGCGCCACCTGGTGTTTCGTATTTCCGCTACAGGCAAACAGGCTGGCCAGCAGTTCCAGTTCGCTTTCGTTCAGTTTGAGTATGGACGCGTGTTGCAGCAAACGTGGCAGGAGATTGTAGTCCACATGCGGAGGCCGCAGGTTGATGTCGAGCACCGGGGTTGGCGCCAGCTCCAGCAAGGCAAATAGGCTGCGGCGGCTCTCCGCCGATCTCGCAGCGAGTGTACCGAAAATGAAGTAATCTGCCTGGGAAACGGCGAGCCGGTTCTCCGCAGTTACGGCGATATGATCCCACGCGAGGTCTTCGCCGAAACGATAGGTTGTTTCGCCGCCAGGCCCGGGCTCTGCAAGCACATAGCCTGTTGGATATTGCAGGGTTTCCTGCACGAGATCCGTGCAAATGCCACGCTGCAGCATGATTTCACGTATCTCCTTTCCCGATGGATCATTACCAATGCTGGTGATAATGGTGGAAGACAGTCCCGATTTGATGAGGTGATAACAGGCATTCAGCGGTGCGCCGCCCAGTATTTTTCCTTCGGGCAGAATATCCCAGAGCACCTCGCCGAAGCAGGCTGCAGAAACAGGTTCTCTTTGCATGGCTATCCGTGAATGGCGAGTGTTTTGTCGATTTGTTCCAGTGTATGCCCCTTGGTTTCGGGCATGATCTTCCACACGAAAATCAATTGCAGGATCATCATGATCGCGAAAAAAGCAAAAGTGGCGCCGCCGCCAATGCTTTCAGCCAGCAGGGGAAAAACAAATGCTATAGCGGCCGCCATCACCCAATGGGTAAGGCTTCCCAGCGTTTGGCCCTTTGCCCTAACCTGGTTGGGAAAAATCTCTGCAATGAAAACCCATATCACCGATCCCTGCGAAAAGGCAAAGAAGGCGATATAAATAAGCAGAAGAATGATCACGGAATGATCGCTGAAGTCGTTGATGAAAAAAGCCCTCGATACCAGTGCCAGGGTGGCGATCAGGCCAAAGGAACCGATCAGCATCAGGGTTTTTCTGCCAAAGCGGTCGATGAATTGCAGGGCCAGCAGGGTGAACAGGAAATTCACGGAACCGATGCCCACGCTCGACAACAGGGCAGCGTGACGTCCAAGACCCGTCATTTCAAATATCCTTGGGGCATAATAGATAATGGCATTGATGCCTGATACCTGGTTGAAAACTGCGAAACTAACGGCAAGGAACACCTGAAACCGATGCTGCCGGCTGAACAGGTTCACCGACGATGGCTGCTGTGCTTCCGTCGCTGCTGCTTCAATGGCAGCAATATCGTTCATATAGCCGGAAGGGTTCACCTGACGCAGTATCTGCCCGGCTTCCTCCCGCTTATTGGTGTGCAGCAACAGCCATCGCGGACTTTCGGGAATAAAGTTGAGCAGCAGTAGGTACACAAGAGAAGGTGCAGCCTGTACCCCCAGCATCCAGCGCCAGGCATTTTCGGATTCCTGCCCAATGAGATAATTGGATAAATAAGAAACCAGGATGCCGAGTACGATATTGAACTGGAAAAGTGCCACCAGTTTTCCCCGTTTGTCGGCTGGAGCTATTTCTGAAATATAAATGGGAGCTGCGACCGAAGAGGCGCCTACACCCAGGCCGCCCAGGAAACGGAAAACCAGGAATACCCCCCAGTGCTGCGCCATTGCTGTTCCAATAGACGACACCAGGTAAAGCACGGCTATCCAGCTCAGCGTTTTGCTCCTGCCCCATTTTTCCGCCGGGTAACTGCCGAGCAAGGCGCCGAAAATGGTTCCGATCAACGCCATGGAGACGGTGAGGCCATGTTGAAAAGGCGATAACGACCAATATTGCTGAATGGATTGTTCTGCACCGGAAATTACAGCCGTATCAAATCCGAAAAGAAATCCCCCGATAGATACTATTCCACTCCAGATCAAAGCTTTGTTCCTCATATGACAAGCAAGAATTTGTATCAATCTATATAGTAGATAAGAGAAGACCCGCAGGGGTACGGATCAAATATGTATAAATTTGAACCTTTGTGCGAAATGAGGCACACAACTGATTATCACCTGTTTATAATTTTAGTTCATCTCACACTTTTACACCGGTTTCAAATTCGTATCAGGTTTATTTGATTTTATTGCAAAAATTAGCAGTTTTGGATCGGCACCGGGTACCGGGTTGCCGGAGAATCAGTAGGTTGTTGTGGTACGATTCAAAGCTGTTGCAGTACGATTCAAAATTTGTCCAATGATTGCTTTCCTCAGGAATGCGCTAAGTCGCTTCCCGGCCATATTAATTATAACGGTGTTGCTCTGTGGCTTAGCCGCTTGTAATGAAACCCCTCCTCAGAAATTCCGGATCGGCTTTTCGCAATGTGGCGATGGCGACCTGTGGCGTAAGACCATGCTGGCGGAAATGCAGCGCGAGCTGGCCTTTCATCCCGAGCTGGAATTGCTTTACCGCCAGGCCGACGATAACAGCAGCGTCCAGATCAACCAGGTGCGCGACCTGTTGCGCCAGGGTATTGACCTGCTGATCATTTCCCCCAACGAAGCCAGCCCGCTTACCCCCGTGGTGGAAGAAGCTTTCACCAGCGGCATCCCGGTTATTATTGTCGACCGGAAGATCGCTTCGAACCAATACACCAATTATATAGGCGCCAACAACTATGAAATTGGCAAGCTGGCGGGCGAATATGTTGGCAACCTGTTGAGCGGAAAAGGCAAAGTGGTGGAGGTGATCGGCCTGCCGGCTTCTTCGCCGGCCATTGAACGAAAAAGGGGTTTCCGCGATGCGCTGGCCGCCTATCCTTCCATTGCTATTGTACACGAAATAATAGGAGACTGGGTGAAACAACGGTCGCTCCAGGAACTCACTGCAAAGCCGGAGCTGCTTCGCGGCGCCGACCTTGTTTTTGCGCACAACGATGTGATGGCGCTGGGCGCGCGCCAGGCCGCGCTGGCGGCAGGCGTCGACCGGCTGAAAGTGATTGGCGTGGATGCGCTTGCCGGCAAAGGCGCAGGACTCGAAATGGTGAACGAACAGATCCTCCAGGCATCGCTGCTTTATCCCACCGGCGGCAGCGAAGCCATCCAGAATGCCGTACGCATCCTGCGGAAAGAGCCTGTGCCGAAAGAAACAGCGCTGCAAACCCTGGTGGTGGACTCTTCCAACGTACGGATCATGCAATTGCAGTCGGACAAGATCGCCGCACAGCAGCGCGACATCAAACTGCAGCAGCAAAAACTGGTTGAACAGCAACGCATCTATAACAATCAGCGCACGATGCTGTACATCCTGGCCCTCACTTTGCTGATCGCCGTTTTCTTTGCCGGCCTGCTTTTCTATTCCAGGAACCTCAACCGGCGCATCAACCGCCAGTTGGCTCGAAAGAATGAAGAGATCTCGCAGAAAAGCCAGCAACTCATAGAAATGAGCGCCGCCGCCGCCCAGGCCAATGAAGCCCGCATCAGTTTCTTCACCAATATTTCTCACGAGTTCAGAACGCCCCTCACCCTTATCATTGGTCCCATTGAGGAAATGCTGCAACAGGCCAGGCTTCAGCACCACGCCAAACAACAGCTCACACTGGTGAAAAAAAATGCCATCCGGCTGCTGCGCCTCGTTAACCAACTGATCGATTTCCGCAAACTCGAGTTCAATAAAATGCAGGTGCGGGCCACAGAAGTCGACCTGGTATGCGTATGCAAGGAAGTGATCGATACTTTCCAGCAGATTGCACGGAAAAGGAATATTGACTGCCGCCTCGTTACCCGTGAAGCATCGGTAATGGTATGGGCAGACAATGCCATGCTCGACAAAGTGATCTTCAACCTGATGTCCAATGCCTTTAAATTCACGCCCGATCACGGCGCCGTATTGATTCACCTGGAAGAAAATGCGCAATCGGCTTTGCTTGCCGTGGAAGATACCGGCGTGGGCATGACCGCAGAAGAACTGACGCATGCATTCGACCTGTTCTACCAGGGCGATTCCGATGCACACAAGGGTTCAGGACTCGGACTTGCACTTTGCAAGGAGCTGGTTCAACTGCACCACGGGGAAATCACGGCGAACAGCGAAAAAAACAGGGGCACCCGGTTTACGGTCGCCTTGTTAAAAGGAAACGGGCATTTCCAGGAAGAAGAACTGGGCCACCAGCCAAACACCAATGAAGTGCTCGCCGAAGTAGAGCAACACTATACGGAAGACCTGCTGCCTGTTTTCGACACACCCGAAGAAGAACAGTCCGCTGCGCCAGCCGAACGGCAATCCCGGCCGCTGCTGCTGTTGGCGGAGGACAATCCCGAACTCCGTGGTTTCCTGAAACTGAAATTGCAGGAAAACTATGACATTATTGAAGCCTGTGACGGGCAGAAAGGCATACAGCAGGTATTCGAATACCTGCCCGACCTGGTCATTTGTGATGTAAAAATGCCGCTGAAAGATGGTACAGCTTTGCTGAAGCTCGTAAAAAGCGATATCCGCACGGCACATATTCCCATTGTATTACTAACCGCCAAAACCAGCAAAGAGCAACAGATCGAAGCACTACAAAATAAAGCCGACGCCTATATCACCAAACCCTTTGATATGGATGTGCTGCAGTCCACCGTTCGCAGCCTGCTCAGCAACCGCAGCCAGGTGAAAGAACATGCCAGCAGCAGCATTCCCACCCATCTTCGCATTGCGCCGGGAAGAAAAAACGATCTCCGGTTCATCACTGAATTCAAATCGATCGTTGAAAACAATATTTCCAACGAATATTTTGGTGTGGAAGATCTCTGCAAACAGATGGGCATCAGCAAAGTGCAGTTGTACAGAAAAGTAAAGGCGCTGCTCGATACCAATATCAACGAATACATATTGCAGGCACGCATGCAAAAAGCAAAATACTACCTGCAGCACGAAGACCTAACCGTAGCTGAAGTGGCTTATAAAACCGGCTTTGCTTCTCCCGCTTATTTTTCTACCGTATTCAAAAACAAGGAGGGTGTTTCGCCCTCGGCATTCAGGGGCAAGCCGCAATAGTTTACTCCAGTACCGCGTCGGCCGCACCATACCAGTAGATGGTTGCAGCGACGTTGGCATACCCGCCATCCCAGCTCAGCATCTCGAGATCATAGCGGAAATTTTTTTCAAAAGGTATGGCGTCGAGATTACGGGTACGCGTAAACGTATTATGACCAAAACTGCTTTCCTGGTCGGCCCGCGGCGCGTTGGCAAAGGGCGTCTGGTATAATACCACCGGCGCCCATGAGGTATTGTAATAGTCTTCCAGCCCTGTACCAAATTCTACGGGAAACCTGCTTCCGTCTACATACACTTTGGCGTCGCCTTCTCCATACCAGGTTTTCATCAGGTTGTTGACGGCAAGCGTATTGCCCACATAGATGCCTTTCCCTTTGACGCCGATAAAATTCCATTCCAGCGGCGCCTTGCTGTCGTTCATCGCCACCTTGTTCACGTCGTAATCCCACTTCGCATCCCAAACAGAATCCTCCTGTTTATGCGTTACATGAAAATACAGGGAGCGATCGTTCCAGGCATATGCACTGGTGGTTGCGGAAAAGCTCACCTCCAACGGTTGTCCTCCGTTACTGATCAATTGTACAGATGCTGATTTCTTATAAGGCATCAGCCAGCGGCTTGTCAGGCGGCCATCTGGCTGCATATCGCGGTACCAGCTTTTTACCAGGTTCCTGCCATAACCGCTTCCCGCGAAATCACCCAATGGACAATGAACGGTTTCCTTTCCATCGAATGTTATGGCGATCCAGGTGGAGCGGTAAGCCGCTTCCGGCGCCGGCTTGCCTGCAGCCAGCAATTGAATGTTCAGCTTGCTGATTGCTTGATTTCCAGCGGGAAGATTTATTGAATGCGCCTGCGCGGGCTGCAGCGTAAAGTTTTCCTTTTTCTCTTTTCCTTTAGACGTAACAGGCGCTTTCAGCCTTTCTTCCGTTGCGTCGACCAGTTTGCGGTTCCTCTCCAGCTCCGCTCTGCTGAGAGTTTTTACCGCCGTGCCCGAGGCATAGCTTCGATAATTGACCTGGTAATAATGCGGCGATTTCCGGGCAAGGGAATCGGTGAATTCAAAAGTGATCTTGCAGTGTTTCTGATAAGGAACCGGCAGGTACAAAGTATTCCCGCCTTTTCCTTCGGGTTCGTAGCTGGAATGTGGTTGCAGCAGGGCGGGACCCAGGTCCAGTCCCGCTTTCATGAGATCATACGCAGGAATATCCAGCACGGGTACTGCCGCACCATCGAGGTAAAATCTTATCCGGCCCGACTTTGATTGTGTGGTGAGCCAGAAGCGCACTACAACGCCGGGGCCCTCTGCTTCCATCATCACTGCCTCTTCCCTGCCATCGTGCTGTTCGGTGCGGATGAACTGGTTCTGATCGGTATTGGCGAACCATCCCGGTTGATCGGGAGCAATGGAGCGGCGGTCGTAGCTGCTGGCCTGCCATTCGGTATAAGCGGGAGAAGGCCATTCGCATACCGAGCGGTATTGTGTCATTTCCTGTAACAGGGTTGCAAGGCCAATGCTGTCGCGCCGCTGCGCCTGCATAGATGTTTGCAGCAACAGCAGCAATAAAATGGGTAAAGAAGTCCTGGTAAACATATCAACAATTTAAAATGATACAGGGAAAGGTAGAAACCTCTCCCTGGTTTTTAACCAATGTATGATTGTGCTAAAATCTCAATATCCGGGATTCTGTTTGTACAATCCCTTTGTGAAGGTGATCTCGGCTTGCGGAATGGGAAAATATTCGTCGCGGCCGGCGGTAAATTTCGCGGTGGCCAGGAAGGTGCGGCGGTTTTTCTCGATATCGATATAGGCGTTGAGCGTTTCCGCTGCAATTCCCCAGCGTACGAGATCGAAAAAGCGTTCTCCTTCTGTGGCAAATTCAAGACGCCTTTCCCAGCGCAGGGCCTGCCTGGCGTATTCCTGCGTCCAGCCGGCTGCGGGATATTCGCCCACATGGTATTTCGAGGGAAAGGTCCCATCGAGTTTGCGCAGCCTGTCTGTACTGCCAGCGGCCCGCGCGCGCACCTGGTTGATGATGGGTCGCGCCAGTTCCTGTTGTCCCAGTTCAATATAGGCTTCCGCCTGCATCAGCAGCACGTCGTCGTAACGGATAACATCAACATTTTTAGCTGTTCCCATAAACGGTCCCAGTTTGAAATAAGAGGGACTGCTTGCCAGCAGTTCGCTGCGCATGGCATGGAAGTTACCGTATACGCCCGGATCGCGCACCCAACTGTTGCTGAAGGGAAGCTGCGGGTTGTATTTGTAGGGATGCCCATCAATTCCTACCGTATGGTCGAGGCGGGGATCAACGGTAGCGGTGTTGAGATCGATGATGCCGTTGTTATAGGTATCAAATTTCGGGAGGCCGTTGGCATCCGTTCCGTGTGCGTTCACCAGCGTTTGGCTGGGTGCGTGAAAACCACAGCAGCCGTACTGCGGTGCACCGTGCGGGTAAGTAAGACCATCCTCGAAATTCAGGCGGCCGGTGGTGGTTCCGTCGTTGATGCTGAATTGTATGGCAAAGACCGACTCGGGACCGTTCTCGGTTTCCACCAGGAAGTTATCGCCGATATCGGCAGCCAGCGCATACCTGCCCGATTCGATCACAGACTGGGTCAGGTTCACCACTTCCTGCATACGGGTTGTGTTCACATTGATCACTTTGTGCTGGTCGTCCTGCTCGTAAGCCTGGTAGATCCGAAGCCTTGCAAGATAGGCCTGTGCAGCAAACTTATTGGGTCTTCCCAGTTGTGGTTGTTCTTCGGGAAGATTGTTCTCCGCATATTCAAGGTCTGCAGCGATATAGTTCCAGGCTTCGTCGTTGGGCATATCGTTGGAAACCTTCATGATGTCTTCATCCGTCGCATTTTCGTCGAAGAGCGGAACGTTCTTGTACAACCTTTTCAGCGTGAAAAAAGAATGTGCGCGCAGGAAACGCAGTTCGGCAATCCTCCGGGCCTTGAGCGGGTAGTCGGTTTCAGAAAGATTGTTTACGGCACGAAGGGCCACATTGGCGCGCGATACGGATTTGTACAGGTTTTTCCAGGTGCGCGGTAAAAACCCGATGCCGCTCATATTGGCCGTAACCAGGTTGTAGTGCTCCATCTTATCTACCTCATCGAGGTCGCCGGTACCGCCGCCACCTTTGTAGGCGTCATCGGAGCGGATGCTGCCATAGGCCCAGTTGCTGTAGATCGGTCCGATCATATCACCGTTGCCGATGGCTGCATAAGCGGCGGTCACCAGGCCTTCTGTTGCTTCAGGCGAAGTTAGGTCAGAGGAATTCAATACACCGGTTGGCGTATAGTCCAGGGCTTTTTTACACGCGGCATTTCCCAATGCGGCGGCAAATAAAACTGCTATAATCGTTTTTTTCATGACGTCGTTGATTTAGAAGGAAGCGTTTATACCCAGGGTGAATGTTTTGGGAACGGGCACGGGATCAAGTCCCTGGCGTTCGGGATCGGGTCCCTCGAAGCTTTTGCTCCTGAACCAGAAAAGGTTTTCAGCCATTCCGTAAATACGCAGCCGCGGAAATACCTTTCTGATGCTGGTATTGTAGCCGAGTTGGATATTGCGCATTTTGAAATAGGAAGTGCTGACGATGAAATAGTCCGAGGTCCGGAACTCCTGGTTGTTATCCTGCAGCGTCATAGCGGGAACCCCGGTGTTGGTATTTTGCGGCGTCCATCCGCTGAATACACCGGGACCAACATTTTCACGGCTGCGCATCAGGCTGTTGAATGAAGTGTAGTCATCATATCCCTCACGGCCTGCAATACCCGAAGCAAAGAGTGAAAGGTCAAATTTCCTGTATTGAAGGTCGATCCTTGTGCCATACTCCAGCGCGGGAAGCGTGGTGCCGATCCAGGTTCTATCGAGATCGTTGATCACGCCATCGCTGTTGATGTCGACATACCGGATGCGGCCGGGACCGGCACCCACCTGGTCAGCGGCTTTTTCCACTTCTTCCTGCGACTGGAACAATCCGTCTGTCTTATAGCCGAAAATATCAAACTGCGAGTGACCGAGAATGGTGTTCACTTCGTTGCCGGGATAAGCAGGCCTTACGTTCTCAGGCAGCTCGGTAATGCGATCGCGGAAATGCGCAAAATTGAGGCGGATATTGTATTTAAAATCGCCCGAAGGGATACCCTGGTAGGCGATAACAAATTCCCATCCCTTATTGGTTTTGGATGCGCCATTGATGGATTTCGTTTGTCCTTCACCGAGAGCAGAAGCTACGGGAGGTGTAATAAGAATACCGGTTGTATTGCGCGAGAAATAATCGAAAGAGCCGTAGAGCCGGTTGTCGAAAAAGCCGAAATCAAGGCCCACGTTTACTTCGTCGGTGGTTTCCCATTTCAGCGCGGGGTTGGCCGCCTGCGTTTGTACGAAACCGGAAGGCAGCGGGCCTGTATTATTACCGTTCAGCGCATAGGCGGTACCGATATTCATATAGGTTTCCCAGAAACCGGGCGTGAGTTGTCCCTGCGTGGTGCCGTAGCGCGTATCGTACAGGGCAAAGCGCGCCAGGTCGCCGATCTGCTGGTTACCCACTCTTCCGATACCGGCGCGGAGTTTCAGTTCGGAGATGAGGCGGCTTTGTTGAAGGAAGTTTTCACGGTCAATTCTCCAGCCTACGGATGCAGCCGGGAAAATGCCATAGCGGTTGTCTTCCCCAAAGCGGGAGGAGCCATCACGGCGAAGCGTCAGCGCAGCCAGGTACCGGTCGTTGTGGTTATAATCCACGCGGCCGAACAGGGAGAAGAGCCGGTTACCGGTGGAGCTGCCGGTTGCCACGAGGTTGCCCGTTCCTGCATCGATGGTAAAATACTCTTCGGTCTGAATGGCATAGCCTTCCCTCCTGACCATCTGGAAGTCGATATCGGTTTTGATGTATTCAGTTCCTGCGAGGAATTTGAATTCGTTCCTGTCGTTCAGGCGGAGGTTATACCGCAGCGTGTTGGAAAAGGTGAGGCTCAGGTAGCGGTTCTGATCCAGCATCAGGCTGTTGGTAGTGCGACTGAAAGAGCCTTCGGTGAAAGTGGGTGAAATGACCTTGTTTAGGTAAGTGGCATAGTCGGCGCCCAGGCTGGATCTGAAATAGAGATTGCGGATGGGCTGGATCTCTGCGAACACATTCCCGAACGTGCTGAGGCGATTGGCATTGTTCCATTTGGCGAGGTCCTGCATGTGCAGGGGATTGTTTCGGTCGGAATAGCCCGCGCCCAGGGCGCCGGCATAGGTTTTTCCGTCGGCCTGGTATACGGGAATGGTGGGCACCAGCGTAACGGCCAGGCCGGTGGTGGTGGCGCCGCCGAGGTCGCGCGCGGTGAGCGTTTCGTTTGAATTGGCCATGCGTATGTTCACGCCGAAGCTGGCGCGGTCGTTAAAGGCGCGGGTGATGGCATTCACGCTTCCATAATAGCGTTCGTAACCAGTAAACCGCAACATGCCCGTATTCTTCAGGTAACCCACGTTCATTTCAACGGAAGAATTCCTGTTGCCGACAGAGGCCGTTAAACTGTTGTTGGTAACCACACCGGTTTTATACATTACGTCCTGCCAGTTGGTATTGCCGGCAGGCGTATTGGGATCGCCGCCTACATAAGGATTGACGGTCACATTGTTGAGCACGGGGTTGTCGAAATTGTTGTTCCAGTCGAACGTGTAGATCTCGCCGTAAGCAGCAGTGGGATCCTGACGGTCATTAACCGATGCCTGCCACAGGGCGCGGCCACGGTCTACCGCATCCACCATTTTGAACCGCATGGCTTTTTCCGACTGCAGGGCAACACTGCTGTTGAACTGGAACTGCACTTTGCCACTCGTATTGCCGCCATTTTTGGTGGTAACGATCATTACACCGTTGGAAGCGCGCGAGCCGTAGATGGAAGCAGCGGAAGCGTCTTTCAGCACCTGCACCGAAGCAATGGTAGCCGGGTCGAGGTTCTGGAACACTTCCGGTCTTGTGGTAGGAACACCGTCAATGATGTACAACGGGTCGTTGTTTCCGAGGGTGTTGGATCCCCTGATGAGGATCCTGCTGTTGGATCCGTTGGGCGAACCACCGTTCTTTTCAATATAGAGGCCGGCCACTCTTCCCTGCAGGGCCTGCATAACGTTGCCCGAGCTGTTGTTCTTTACCGGGGCGAGGTCTACCACGGCAACGGCGCCGGTCAAATCCTGTTTGCGTTGCGAGGTGTAGCCCACTACCACCACCTGTTCGCGTTCGCTGAAGCTTTGCTCGAGGTAAACGCTGAGCGAGGCCTGGTCGTTGGTTACGGCAACGGTTCTTGCCTGCATACCTACATAAGAGATGATGAGGTTATCACCCGGCGCCGCGGGAATGGAAAATTTTCCATTTGCATCCGTAAGAACTGTTCTGGATTTGTTTTGGATGGTAACGCCCTGGAGCGGCAGGCTGTCTTGCCTTGATCGAACCTCTCCGGAAACGACCCTGTCCTGCGCAAATAGCGGGTGGGTTGCTAACAGCAGGAACCCGAAAAAAATGCTGTTTCTCATAATGGCAGTTTTTGATGTTATACCTTTTTCCTGGTAATCGATTACAGGTAATGAAACATCGCCTTGCAATCGTTATTGAAGGGAAAACTAGCTTGTTCAAATCCTGCCAGCTTTCGTAATGAGCTCAAAAACTTATAAAATAGAATTCTGCGGGCAGCCGACGTAGCAGGTTGAAAAACAATAATTAGCGAGCTGTTGTTTTCGTATCCGCACCGGGTTCGTTTTCAAAAATGTTCCAGGGATTTGTGAAATCCTTCCATGAAGCCGGTGTCTGTTTCTGTTGCAATAAGAATTACCGGCGACCGCAACAACTGGTTCCGCCCAAAATTTCATGGAAACAGGCGCATGTCTCTTTCAGCATTGCCTTCGGGCAGGATTTTCGCCCTACGATCGAAATTTATTACAGTATATTAACACAAAAACAGAATTTTATTCTGAATTAATAGTACCTTTCAGAAAATTTATCGGAAATGTTAGCAAATCTTGATACAATCGATCTCCGTATACTGGAGTTGATGCAGGACAATGCCCGCATTTCCAATGCCGATCTTGCCCGTGAACTGGAAATGGCGCCTTCCGCCGTTTTGGAGCGGGTGAAGAAATTGGAACAGAAACAGGTTATTCTCGGTTACAATACCCGCATCAACCCGCTTGCCGTCCAGCAAAAATTGCTCGCCTTTATTTTCGTTCGCACAGCCGATGGTTTTGGCGAAACAGGAAAGACCACCGAAGCGTTGTCCAGGATTCCCGAAGTGCAGGAAGTACACCATATTGCCGGGGAAGACTGCTTCATCCTGAAGATCCGCACCGAAGACGCCGCCTCCCTCATGCACCTCATGCGAAATTCCCTGAAAAAAATCCCCCGGATCTCCTCTACCCGAACCACCATTGTTTTGGAAACCGTGAAAGAAGAACAACACATCGTTATACCTAATTCCTGAAAATCATGAGTACTGCAACAACCAAACACGCATCACCTGCCCTGGTGGTGCTTGCCTTCGCTACCGTATATATTGTGTGGGGATCCACCTATTTTTTCATTGGGAAGGCGGTGCACGAAATTCCCGCACTGATCATGGGCGCCATGCGTTTTCTCGCTTCCGGCGGCATCATGCTGGCCTGGTGTGCGTACAACGGTGAAAAGCTGTGGGACTGGCAGGTAGTGAAACCGGCTGTAGTAACGGGTTTGCTCCTGCTGCTGGTGGGCAACGGCGCCGTGATCTGGGCAGAAAAAACCCTGCCTTCTTCCCTGGTGGCGGTACTTGTCTCTTCTTCCCCGCTCTGGTTCGTATTGCTCGACCGCGCCAAATGGAAAGAGAACCTCGGCAGCCGCTCCACGGTCACCGGGCTCCTGATTGGTTTTGTGGGTGTGGTTTTTCTTTTTAAGGAGAAAGTAGGGGCCGTACTGAACGGTGCAGGAGGGTCGCATGAGTTGCTGGGACTTCTTATCCTGCTGGTGGGCGCCATCAGCTGGTCGGGCGGCAGCCTGTATTCCAAATACCATTCTAAAGGAAGCGCCACCCTCAGCTCGGCCTGGCAGATGCTTACGGCAGGAGCCGCATTTTCATTGGGCAGCCTGTTTACGGGAGAATGGAATGTCTTTGAACCGGCCGCGGTTTCCACGCAGGCCTGGATGTCGGTGTTGTACCTCATCACCATGGGATCGCTGGCAGGCTACAGCGCTTATATATGGCTGTTACAGGTAAGGCCCGCCACGCAGGTGAGCACCTACGCTTATGTAAACCCCGTGGTGGCAGTGATCCTGGGTACCGCTTTCGCAGGCGAAAAGATGTCTGCATTGCAACTCAGCGGCCTGGCTGTTATCCTGACCAGCGTATTGCTGATCAACCTGGCTAAATACCGCAACAGCGGCAAGCCGGCCGCCAGTCCTTCCACAGAGCAGGCCAATCACGGCAATCGTTTTTTGCGCACCCGCCGGTCAAAAGCCCGGGAGAAGGAGATGAGTCATTAGAGGGCAGGTAGCATTCAACGCAAAAGCTTTAGAAATACAATTATAAGAATAATGATCAACAAATTGGTTATCAATCAATTGAAAACACGCTAGCACTGCTTAGTCACATAACCATCACATAAGATTCAGAACCAAAAAGGTACATACTTGGCATATTTCTTCGATTTATTTTCGCTGTCATAGTCTTTAATAAGTCCGGCTTGTATGGTTTCTGAAATGATTCGGGATGCAATAGAATAGTTCTTTTCAGAAATTCCAAACCGATCCCGAAGACTTTGATTGCTCATGTATTCACCTGATACGTATTTCAAACAAGCATGAAGATAACAAGCCCTTATTTTATCTTGCTTGTCCATCTGCCTTAGTGTTTTATGAGCATACAGAATAATGCGGGTATAATTATCACCTACCACAATATGTGGTGCAGGAAGTTGATGGCTTTCACACTCAGATACAACCTTGTCTATGCCACTTCCTCTTTCCTCGCAAATATTTAGTCGCCTCATGAACCGGGCTAAGATTTCGTTTCGGCTTTCGGGATTATGATCGACAAAACGCAAAGGATCTATCAGAGGCTTACCGGGATTGGTAATTTCAATGCGGTTATTAAAGACTTCTATCATTGGAGAACTCCCTTTCACAGTAAAGTCCTGATGTATTAGAGCATTTGCAACCAATTCCCGAACAGCAAGAAGCGGATACATAGAAACTCTTTTGCGCAGGGCTTTGTCTATTACTTCGTTGGAAGGCAGTTGTTCATCCAGGTACTGAATCAACTTTTCAAACCCCACAGCATATCCTTTTATATCCGACTGTTCTTTTATAGTACTCACCCGGTTATTTCCTTTGTAAAAAATAACCCGGATCGCTTTTCTGGAAATGGTGTCAAATTGATTTAAATCTTTAGCAAACAATATAGCCCCAAGATTTCTGATTTGATAGCCGCGGGATGTTTTTATTATCACCCTCTCTTGTATGAGCCTGTCGATATATTTACATCTATTTTAGGGTTAAGTTGTGAGACCAGCCAATTTTCAAGTTCCTGGTTACCTTTTTTTTCTGATAAAGGGCGAAAGTTTGTGCCCAATAATCTATGCGTATTGTTTTCAACACCGAATACCAGATAGGCAGAATCTTTCTGATGATAACATGCACTATTACTTAGGGCTGAAATATACTCACCAATTTCTTGCGGGTTGCTGTTATTCAATTTAAACTCCACCCATTCGCATTCTTTGGGAAGTGCCGCCAGTTCTTTAATCAACATTTCCAACTCCCGCGTACTCATCGTTTTCATCGTTGCCCATTGTTAAAACACGTTACTACTAACAAAATGATACCTCCCCGAGCCCAGTTCCAGGGTCAGCGGCGACATACTACTAACAGGTACGGATACCGGAACAGTCTTGTCCCCTTCACTCACATACTCCAGCAGGCCGCCCTCCTGCAGCCCCGGCAATACCAGGCTGGCACTCGTGTTGACCGGCACTTCCACATACACATGCAACCGGCCGCCTTCTTTTTTCCAGTGCGAAACGATCTTTCCATAAGGCGATAACAGCTCGGCTTTCACTTCCTGCAGGCTGCCGCGGTTCGCCAGGCTGTCTTCCCGGCTCATATTGAGCCGCTTCGCATTCACCAGCGGCTGTATCCTGATCTTCTTATAACCGGTTTGCTCCGGGTCGGTATCGATACCTGCCAGCACCCGGTACATCCAGTCGCCAATGGCCCCGTACGCGTAGTGGTTGAAAGAATTCATCCCCACATTCTGAAAACTGCCGTTGGGTTTAATGCCGTCCCAACGTTCCCAGATGGTGGTGGCGCCCATCTTCACCGGGTAGAGCCACGACGGGTACGATTCCTGCATCAACAACGTATAGGCAAGATCGTTATAACCGAACCTCGACAAAACATGGCACAAATAAGGCGTTCCCAAAAAACCTGTGGTGAGGTGATAATTATACCGCTTGATGTTTTCAGCCAATCGCTCTGCAGCGCCCGCACGCAACGCTTCGGGCAGCATGTCGAACTGCAGCGCAAGCACATAGGCCGTTTGTGAACCCGACACCAGCCTGCCATTGGGTGTCATGTATTCTTTCACAAAAGCCGCGCGCAGCCGCTCCCCCAACGCCCTATAGTGTGCCGCATCTTCGCTGTGGCCCAGCAATGCCGCCGTTTTCAGAAGAATATCCGCAGAGCCTGCAAAAAAACACTGCGCTATCAGGTATTTGTCCGTGATGGCGCTCATGCCGTCGTTGTCGTCATCTGGACGATAAAACAGCCAGTCGCCAAAATGAAAACCCTTCGCCCAGAGATCGTTCTTACTGTTCGCTTCCATGTATCCCACCCAGGCCTTCATGCTTTCATATTGTTCTTCCAGGATGCGCTTATCGCCGTAAGCCAGCCAGCAATTCCAGGGAATGATGGTGGCCGCATCGGCCCAGCCCGTAGAGCCTGCTGCATCTTTTCCCAACACATTGGGTACTACAAACGGAACGCTTCCATTCGGCAACTGGTCGGCCGCCACGTCTTTCAGCCATTTCTGGAAAAAAGAAAAGACCTGCCGGTTGAAGGCCGCTGTTCGCGAAAAGACCTGCGCATCACCCGTCCAGCCCAGCCGCTCATCGCGCTGCGGACAGTCGGTTGGAACATCCAGGAAATTTCCCACTTGCCCCCATTGGATATTGTGCTGCAGTTGATTCAGCAGATCGCTCGAACTGCTGAAACTTCCCGTGGGCGCCATATCGGAATACAAGGCCACTGCGCTGAATTGTTCCGGCTTCGGCTCCCCGCGCAGGCCCTCCAGCCTTATATAACGGAAACCCTGGAAACTGAAATGAGGATGAAAAGATTCCTCCCCGCCACCCGCGAGCACATAGGTGTTCAACTGTTTGGCCGACCGCAGGTTGGCGGTATAAAAATTGCCCTCCTTATCCAGCACCTCGGCATGGTACATACGCACCGTATCCCCGGCCTGTCCTTTCAGTTTCACCTCCACCCAGCCAGTCATGTTCTGGCCGAAATCGACTACCAGCTCACCTTTGGGCGTTCTGAATATTTTCACCGGCTTCAGCGCTTCCTGCTTTTTTACCGGCTCATTGAGCGTGGCCGTCAGCGGGTCCATCGGATGATCCACCTGCTTCACCCCCACCCAGCCGGTATCGTCAAAATCCGCTTTGTTCCAGTTCTTTTTTTCCAGCCTCGCGTCAATGGTTTCGCCATCATAGATCTCCGAAAAACAAATGCTACCGGTGGAAGATTTCCAACTCTCATCCGTTACCACCGTTTCCCGGCTGCCATCACTGTATTCCAGCTCCAGTTGCATTAATAGTCCCAGTGTTTTACCATATAAATTCCTGTTGCCCGACCAGGCCAGGGTGCTGCGGTACCAGCCATTGCCCAGCGCTACACCAATTGCATTTCCACCCCGCTGCACCAATCCCGTTACGTCATACACCTGGTATTGCAGCCGCTTGTTATAACTTGTCCAGCCCGGCGTGAGCCAGGCATCGCCCACGCGGGCGCCGTTGATGAAAGCCTCATAAAGACCATGCGAAGTAATAAAGGCCGTCGCTCTTCGTATGTTCTTCGCCGTTGTAAAGGTTTTTCGCAGCAGCGGGCTCACCGCCAGCGTATCGGCGCCGGGATAAGCCGGCTCTATCCATTTTGCTTTCCAGTCCGACCGTTGCAGCAGTCCCATCTGCCAGCTTCCCGTCTTACTCCAGGGCGAAGCTTTTCCCCTGTTGTCCCACACACGCACCTGCCAGTAATACCGCATGCCCGATTGCAAGTCAGGCCCCGCATACGCCACGCCGGCCGACTGGTCGCTGCTGGCCTTGCCCGACTGCCACAGCGGTTTCTTAAGAGAAGCCGCAGTAGCCACCCTGATCTCATACGCCGTTTGCCGGGTGGAACGCACCGCAGATGCAAGCTCCCAGGCCAGCAGGGGATTTTTTATTTCAATGCCTGACGGGTCTTCCCGGTGTTCACAGAATAATTTTGAAACGGTTGTTTGTGCAGGCAGTTCGGCCGTTATCAGCAATACGGCAAGCAGGCAGAATATCCTCATCGGTATTATTTGTTTTTATTGGCAGCTATTGTTTTGAGTAAAATATTCAGGGCTTCCACAGATCGATGGGACGCTCCACTTTCGGATGAAAGGGCAGGTTCACTTTGGCGCCCGTACCCGCCGCCGCATATGCAGCGTAGATCACTTCCAGCACCGCCCGCCCATCCTCACCCGTAACCAGCGGCTTCTTCCCTGTTTGTACACAATCAATAAAATGTTTGAGCTCGTGCGGGTAACCCTGGTTAAACACTTCTTCAAATATGGTGAAGCTCCAGCCTACCGTGGTGTCGGCCTTCTCCATCGCATATCCATAACCGTTTTTACTGTAAGAAAGGGCTGCATTGCCCATAAAAAGATCGGCGTACACCACGCCGCCGGTGCCATACACTTCGCAGCGGTCGTCCATACCGCCCTGTTTCGCCCAACTGTTTTCCGCCACGCCGGTAACGCCGTTTTCAAATTCAACGATCACCACCGAATTGTCCTCGCAATCGGTACGGCCCTGGTGCAGCACCGTGCCCATGCTGGCAAACACCGACTTTACCGGCGCATTGCCCAGCATCCAGCGGAACCACCCGATGGCATGGCAACCCATATCCATCAGCACGCCGCCGCCCGACTGCTTCCGCGTATAGAACCAGTCGGAGTGCGGACCATTGTGTTTCTCGCTTTGCTTGAGCATGAAAACATCGCCCACGGCTCCTTCGCGCACCAGTTGCCGCACCCTTTCATACTTAGGCGCAAAACAGAGCTCTTCCGCATACATCAGGTACACACCGGCGGCAGCGCAGGCAGCGATCATGGCATCGGCCTCTTCCAGCGTCACCGCCAGGGGCTTTTCGATGATCACGTGTTTTCCGGCTGCAGCCGCTTTGAGGGTCGCCTCCGCGTGCAGAAAATTCGGCAGGCAAATGTCCACCACGTCACAGTCGGTGGTTTTCAGCAACGTATCGATATCATCAAACCAGGCCGGTATGTCGTGCCTGGCCGCAAAGGCCCGCGCCCGCTCGGCGGAGCGCGCGTAAACAGCCACCAGCTCGGCCTCCGGGATGAAGCGCAGGTAGCTTTCCACATGAATATCTGCAATGAATCCGGCGCCCAGCAGCGCTACCTTGGTTCTTTTCAAGAAAAAGTATTTTGAATGAGAAAAATGCTAACCCTCTTAAAGATAAGGATTTGCAGGTCAGATCGGCCCCGCAGCCAACCGTCGCCCATACAAATGATCGTTAGTTTTCAACAAATTAAACATTCCTTTTTGCTTATTTTTTAGGAAATTAGCGGTCCATTTTAAAAGATAAACATGAGCCAAACCCCCAGCACCCTGTTCGACAAAGTGTGGGATTCACATGTGGTAAGGCATATCGCCGACGGTCCTGATGTGTTGTTCATCGACCGCCATTTCATCCACGAAGTAACCAGCCCCGTGGCATTCCTCGGACTCGAAAAACGCGGGCTCAAAGTGATGTATCCCGAAAGGACTTTTGCTACCGCCGATCACAATACACCCACCATTCACCAGGAGCTGCCGGTACAGGATCCGCTTTCTGCCAAACAGCTCAAAGCGCTCGAAACCAATTCCGCGAAATACGGTATCTCCCACTGGGGGTTGGGTAACCCGAAGAACGGCATCGTGCACGTGGTGGGTCCCGAGAACGGCATCACCCTTCCGGGCATGACCATCGTGTGCGGCGACTCGCATACCAGCACGCACGGCGCTTTCGGCGCCATCGCGTTCGGCATCGGTACTTCCGAAGTGGAAATGGTGCTGGGCTCCCAGTGCATCATGCAACCCAAGCCTAAAAAGATGCGCATCCGCGTGGACGGGCCGCTGGGCAAAGGCGTTACATCAAAAGACGTGATCCTTTATATCATTGCGGAACTCACCGCCGCCGGCGCCACCGGTTATTTCGTGGAATACGCCGGTGACGTGTTTGAAAAGATGAGCATGGAAGGCCGCATGACGGTCTGCAATATGAGCATCGAAATGGGCGCCCGCGGTGGCATGGTAGCACCCGACGAAACTACCTTCGCTTATATCAAAGGAAAAGAGAAAGCACCAGCAGGCGAAAAATGGGACAGGGCCCTCGCTTACTGGAAGACCCTCAAAACCGACGAGGGCGCCGGCTTCGATAAAGAATACCATTTCAACGCCGCCGATATTGAACCCATGATCACCTTCGGTACCAATCCGGGCATGGGCATCGGCATTACCCACCATATTCCTGTAACCGGCGAAACCGGTGCAAGCAAGGCCAGCTACGAAAAATCGCTCAACTACATGGGATTCCATGAAGACGACGCCATGCTGGGTAAGAAAGTGGACTATGTATTCATCGGCAGTTGCACCAATGGCCGCATCGAAGATTTCCGCGCCTTCGCTTCCATCGTGAAAGGGCGCAAAAAGGCCGACCACGTAACCGCCTGGATCGTGCCCGGTTCACACATCGTGGAACAACAGATCCGCGAAGAAGGCATCCTCGACATCCTCACCGAAGCAGGCTTCCAGCTCCGCCAGCCGGGTTGCAGCGCCTGCCTCGCAATGAACGACGACAAGATCCCCGCCGGCAAATACGCGGTGAGCACCAGCAACCGCAACTTCGAAGGACGCCAGGGTCCCGGCGCCCGCACCCTGCTCGCCAGCCCGCTGGTGGCCGCAGCAGCAGCCGTAACCGGCGTGGTAACCGATCCCCGTACATTACTGTAAAAAGAAAAGAATGGCTTACGATAAATTCACTGTATTAAGAAGCACCGCAGTTCCGCTGCCGATTGAAAACGTCGATACCGACCAGATCATTCCCGCCCGTTTCCTGAAAGCCACGGAGCGCAAGGGTTTTGGCGACAACCTCTTCCGCGACTGGCGGTATAACGGCGACGATACACCGAAGCAGGACTTCATCCTCAACAACCCCATCTATTCGGGAAAGATCCTGGTAGGTGGTAAGAATTTCGGAAGCGGCAGTAGCCGCGAACACGCTGCCTGGGCCATTTACGACTATGGCTTCCGCTGCGTGGTATCGAGCTTCTTCGCCGATATCTTTAAGGGTAATTCCATCAACGTGGGACTCCTGCCCGTGCAGGTATCCGCCGCCTTCCTCGATAAAATATTCAAAGCCATTGAGGCCGATCCCAACACCGGGCTCGAAGTGGATCTGCCCAAACAAACCATCACCCTCCTGGCAACGGGAGAAAGCGAAGGCTTCGAGATCAATGGCTATAAAAAAGACAACCTGCAAAACGGGTACGACGACATCGATTACCTGCAATCTTTGAAAGAAGATATCCAGGCATTCGCATCGGCCAGCCTCTACTAACTGTTACCAGCCAATGCCACCTATCAGACGGACCATCGAGATCATGGACACCACGCTCCGCGATGGGGAGCAAACCAGCGGCGTTTCTTTCTCCGCTTCTGAAAAGCTGACCATAGCGCAGCTCCTGCTCACCGAAGTGAAAGTGGACCGTATTGAAATTGCTTCCGCCCGGGTATCCGAAGGCGAGTTTGACGCAGTGAAAAAGATCACCCGCTGGGCAAAGGCCAATGGCCTCCTGGAAAAAGTAGAGGTCCTCACCTTCGTGGACGGCGATACGTCCATCCAGTGGATGCAGAAAGCCGGCGCCAAAGTGATGAACCTGCTCACCAAGGGCTCGCTCAACCACCTGACGCACCAGCTCCGCAAAACGCCGCGCCAGCACTTCGACGACATCGCCGCTGTGCTGACCCTGGCACGCAAGAAAGGCATCACCGCCAACGTGTACCTCGAAGACTGGAGCAATGGCATGCGCCATTCACCGGACTATGTTTTTGAATACCTCGACTTCCTGGTGCAGCAGCCGGTAAAACGCATCATGCTGCCCGATACCCTCGGCGTACTGACGCCCGAAGAAGTGTTCCGCTTCGTTTCGGCTATAGTAAACCGTTATCCCGGGGCGCATTTCGATTTTCATGCGCACAACGACTACGACCTGGGCACGGCCAATGTCCTGGAAGGAGTGAAAGCCGGTGCACACGGGTTGCACCTCACCATCAACGGCATGGGAGAAAGGGCCGGAAACGCGCCCCTGGCCAGTGCTATCGCCGTGCTCAACGATTTCATGCCCTCGGTAAAAACCAATGTGGCGGAGAAATCGCTCTACAGCGTGAGCAAGCTGGTGGAAGCCTTTTCCGGCTTCCGCATCCCGGTGAACAAGCCGGTGGTAGGCGAAAACGTATTTACCCAAACCGCCGGCATCCATGCCGATGGCGATAAGAAAAACAACCTCTATTTCAGCGAGCTCATGCCCGAGCGTTTTGGCCGCCAGCGCAAATACGCCCTCGGCAAAACCAGCGGCAAGGCCAATATTGAGAACAACCTCGCCCAGTTGGGCATCCAGCTCTCCGATTCGGACCTGAAGAAAGTGACCCAGCGCATCATCGAGCTGGGCGACCGCAAGGAAGTGGTGACCCAGGCCGACCTCCCCTATATCATTTCGGATATACTTGACAGTAATGCCATCGAAGACAGGGTGCGGATCAGCAACTACATGCTCACGCATGCAAAAGGCCTTGATCCCTCCGTTACCCTGCAGATCACCATCAACGGCGAATCCTTCCAGGAACAGGCCCAGGGTGACGGGCAATACGATGCCTTCATGAATGCCCTCAAGAAAGTGTACCGCCAGAAAAAAGTGGAGCTGCCGCTATTGACCGATTATGCCGTGCGCATTCCGCCCGGCGGAAAAAGCGACGCCTTGTGTGAAACTATTATTACCTGGCGGCTGAACAACAAGGAATTTAAAACCCGGGGGCTCGACAGCGACCAGACCGTGTCTGCCATCAAAGCCACCCAGAAAATGCTCAATATCATTTAACACCATCATGGCAAGTAAAAAGATTTTAATTGTTCCCGGAGACGGGATCGGGCAGGAAGTAACTGCTGTAGGAAAAAAAGTTCTCGACCGCATAGCCGCCAAATTCAGCCACCAGTTCAGTTACGACGAAGCCCTTATTGGACACGTGGCGATTGAAGCCACCGGCGATCCCCTGCCGGAAGCGTCGCTCGAAAAAATGCGTACCTCCGACGCCGTGCTCTTCGGCGCCGTAGGTCATCCCAAATACGACAACGATCCCTCCGCCAAAGTGCGCCCCGAGCAGGGCCTGCTGAAAATGCGCAAGGAGCTGGGCCTCTACGCCAACCTGCGTCCCATCAAGCTTTTCGACGAATTGCTGGGCGCCTCCAGCATCAAACCCGAGATCCTGAAAGGAGCCGATATTCTTTTCTTCCGCGAGCTCACCGGCGATATCTATTTTGGAGAAAAGGGCCGCAAAGACAACGGCGATACTGCGTATGACCTTGCCAGTTATAGCCGCTTTGAAGTGGAGCGTATTGCCCGCAAAGCATTTGAAGCCGCCCGCACCCGCCGCAAAAAACTCTGCTCCGTCGATAAGGCCAATGTGCTGGAAACCTCGCGCCTGTGGCGGGAAGTGATCCAGAAATTGGCGCCTGAATATCCCGATGTGGAAGTGGAACACCAGTTCGTGGACGCCACCGCCATGCTCCTGATCAAAGACCCGCGCCGTTTTGACGTGGTGGTTACCGCCAATCTTTTCGGCGACATCCTCACCGACGAGGCCAGCCAGATCGCCGGCTCCATGGGCATGCTGGCCAGCGCCAGCATCGGTGATGGCACCGGCGTGTACGAACCCATCCACGGCTCAGCGCACGACATCACCGGCAAGGGCGTCGCCAACCCCCTGGCTTCCATCCTCTCCGCCGCCCTCCTGCTCGACATTTCCTTTGGCATGAAGGCCGAATCGGAACTGGTGATCAGCGCGGTGGACCAGGTGCTGAAAGCAGGTTTCCGCACCCGCGATATCGCCGATGCACAAACCCCCGCCGATAAGATCCTTGGCACAGAAGCCATGGGCGAAGCGGTGCTGCGTTACATCTGATTCTTTCAAATTAATTTCCCAGGGGTGAGGCGGTTCGCGGCTTCACCCTTTTTTATAACCCCCAACTTTGCAGCCCTTCAAATCCGCCCTAATTTTTTGGAGGGAAAACTATTCTTATGCCGGTGCCCCGCTGCTGCGTGATGGCAATGCTGCCGCCGATATCAGCTATCCTTTTCTGCATATTCCGCAGCCCGTTTCCGGCTGAACTGGCAGACAGATCAAAACCAATTCCGTCGTCGGAAGCCAGTATCTCGATTTTCTTATCCATACAGGACCATTCCATAGAGAAGGTACCGGCACCGGAATGCTTAACCACATTGTGAAATACTTCCTTCAAAGTCAGCATCAGGTTTCTCCGTTGCAGGCTGGATATGACCTGGTCGTCGGGACAATTTTTCCTGAAGTCGAGGGATAATGGCAAGCCGGTTTTTTCAATATAACCGGCCATATAAGTGCGGAGACTGGCGAAAAGACCGTTGATCGTATCTGTTGTATCATTCAGCATCCAGACGATTTCACTCATCTGGTCGATCAGTTCTTCCGATACAACGGCCGCATTGTTCAATATCTCATTCTGTTCGCTTTCTTTTGTTTGCCGCATGATACGCCTCAGCATGATCTGCAGCGCGGTGAGACTGCTCCCCAGGTCGTCGTGCAGCTCCTTTGAAATGCGCTGGCGTTCGTTTTGCAGATCGAGTTTGCGCTTCAGCGCCGACTGCTTTTTTGAATTGTATAATAAGAAGGCAAAAAAGACAACGATGATCACGATCAGTAAAACCGCGACTACCAGGTATAGCTGTTTCAAACGGTTGTCTTTTGCCAGGGCCTCATTCAGTTCCTCCTGGTAGCGTTTGTCCATCTCCGTATCTATACTCATGGAAGCAAATCGCCTGTTGACTTCGTTTATCGAATCCCTGGCTGCTATGTATCTTTCGAGATAGGTGACGGAAGCGGCTGGCTCTCCCATCCGTACATGAGAATCGCTCATTACCTGGTAGTACTTCAGCAGGTTATTATCATCGGGCAGGGTTTGCAGAGAATCCCTTACCTGCTTCAACAAGGCGCCTGCTTCGGGAAATCGCTTATTGCGTGTATACATATCCGCCAGTTCAAGCTGCAGGTTCTGCGCAAATTTGTCGTTGCGGCCATTAAACACCGCAAGCGACTTCAGATACAGCGATTCTGCCTGCGCGGCGTCGTTGTTCTGCGCATAATAGCCGGCGAGGTTTCCCCATACGACCGCCCTGGCCACTTCGATGTAATCTTTACGGGTAGGAAACCGGTGCTCATTCGCTCCGATGTAGCGAAGAGCGGCATTAAAATAATGTACGGCACTGTCCCATCGATGCATGCGCGCGTAACACAGGCCAACATTGTCGTAATTGGCCTGCAGGTAAACAAATGTCAGGAACTCATTGCTTACCGTACCGCAATTGCGCTCCTCGATAGCAAGTTTGAAATAGGTGGCCGCATCGGCAAACTTCTTTTGCTTGTACATCAGGTCGGCCAGCCTTTGCGTGTAGTTGCTCCGGGCGCCGCAGGTATCTGTAGAGATCTTTTCAGAAATAACCCGGGACTTTGTATAACATTTAAAACTTTCATCATAGTTTTTCAATGCCAGGTAGATATCTCCTTTTGAAGCCAGGGCACTGGCATACCATTGCGCAAATTTGACATTGCTGATCCGCCTGGCAGCCAGGTCAAGTATACTGTCGGCATACCTGGATGCGCGAACAAAGTCGTGCCGGCGCTGGTAAAAAGCACATTTAAACGCGTACACATCCAGCTTGTCTTCCAGGCCGGGTTTATGGATCAGGCAGAAAGCAGAATCAAGTACCTGTATCTGCCGCTCATTGTTTTCCGGCAGCGCATTTACCATTTTGAAGATGGCTGCCACCTGCGTACGGGAGCTGCTTTCCGGGCTGCTGCAGCTTCCTGCCAGTAGAAACGTTAAGGCCAACGGCAGTAAACCAAAGCGATACAGACCAGGTGTGCGACCGGTGTTATTTTGTAATCTGTTCAAAATAGCAGTATTGGCTCCCCAATCTACCATTTTCAACCCGTTTTCGGATAACGGTGCCCGCGAGCAAACAAAAAGGGCAGGGCACCGGCGATAATGAACAGAAGACCCGTCACCACCAGGGTCAGCGGATGGGTAAATACATTCCCCGCACTCAGGATGCCCAGGATCAGCAGCGAGGAAAAGGGTAATGAAAATGCCAGCAGCAACACGGCGAGCTCAGGATCGAAACTTCGTTGTTCCCGGCTCAGGCCCTTCCTGTTCTCGCGCTGGTGAAAGGCCGTAATATGTGCCAGCGGCCAAAAACTTGCAGAGCTCAGCGGGATCACCACGGCCAGCAGCACCAGGTTATGCGCCCGGATATGAAACAAAAGGATCATGGCAGCGCTGATCAGCAAACTGCTGCCCGCCCGGAACAGCAGCACCGACATTACCAGTTTTTTCCGGCCTTCCTTCCACTGTACCGCCAGGCCGATATAAATCAGCACCAGCGGTGTCATAAGGCCCGATGTCTTGTCCATAAAATCGGTGATCACCGGAGGCAGGCTGCCATAGTGCAAGCCGCAGGCCAGCAATATCATCGCCATCACGATCACACCGTTCACGGGTTCTCGGAAAAGGCTCAGGAAAAGATGGCGCACCCTTCCCGCCGTATTTACTTCCACCTCGTCGCCATTGCCCAGGTACATATTGAGTGCGATCACATAGAGGAAGATCAGCACGAAAAATTTGTTACCCACATCAGCAAGCGCTGCGAGGGCCAGGTCCTTTTCTCCCAGGAATTCTGCAATAAACGGGAAACAGGAAAGTCCCGGCGCCAGCGACGGAATCAGGAGCAGGAGCGTACGACCGGCAGCGCTGTTTTTCTCCAGTCCCACCAAAGGAAACAGCAGCGGCACTAAAAAAAAGACAAGCAGGTTAAAAGCCAGCGTAAGCAACGGAACGAATACCAGGGAACTGTTGAGCTGCACTTTCATCAGGGCGATGAAAATGGTGGAAGGAAGCGCCACTGTAAGGATCAATTCCTTTAGCCCTCCCAGCGCTTCGGGTTTTATGAAACGCCTGCGCAGGAGCACACCCAATCCCAGCAAAAGCAGCAGGACCGCCGTTTTTTGTATGGCGGCATTCATCAGCTCAGTGTTTGCAGGGTAGCGGCAAACAGTTTCATCTCTTCCATGGTGCCCATGCTCACGCGGCACCAGGTGCTGCCCTGGATCTCAAAGGCACGAACGCCGACGCCTTTGGCATTCATGGCGTCCAGGAAATCCCGGCCCTTCATCTTAATGGGAAAGAGCAGAAAATTGGTATAAGAAGGAATGTATTTATATCCCAGCTTATCAAGCTCGCCGCATACCCAGGTTTTCACCGCCTTGTTCTTTTCCTTTGATAACTGTTGGAAAGAAAGATCGTCGAGGCAGGCGTTGGCGGCAAAAATGGAAGGATAGCTGATGCCCATACCGCCGCGCGTAATGGACTCGATGTTCTTCACGTAGGCCGGTTGTGCAGCGATATAACCCACACGTATACCCGCTAATCCCATGATCTTGGAAAATGTGCGGGCAATGATCACGTTCTTTCCTTCTTTCAGCAGGGGAGCCATGGAGGTTGTGGCACCTTCGGCCAGTTCCAGGTAGGCTTCGTCGATGAACACGGGAACTTTTGCAGATACGCGCGAACAAAAATCGTAGAGCTCTTTGGCATTTGTCACCGCACCCGTTGGGTTATTGGGGTTGCAGATGTACACCAGTTTGGTATTGCTGTCGATGGCCGCTTCCATGGCAGCGAGGTCGTGCGACCAATCTGCCCGGCAGGGCACGGCTTTCCATTGGGCGCCCACAGCCTGCGCCACATTGATGAGCGACATATAAGTAGGATCGGCCGACACGATATTGCCGCCTTTCATAAAACTGAGCAGGGCCACTTTTTCCAGCAGGTCGGAAGAGCCAGGACCTGTCATGATGTGTTCTTTCGTGAGACCTTCGCGCTGTGCGAGGCGGTCCACCAGGTCGAACAATTCCCTCCAGGCATAACGGTTGCCGTGCACCACCGCTTCGGCCACGGCTTTCTGCGCCGACTTCGGCGGGCCGTAGGGATTTTCATTGGCATTGAGCCTTGCCAATAAAACCGGCGGTTGTTCATAACCGTCAGGAAGTTCGGGAATGTATTCTTTCACCAGCGGGCTGCGGTGGATGCGGCCTTCTTCATCCAGTTCAAGAGCTTGTCCGGGGAAAGCGCCGAGGCCCAGGTAGGGCAACCCGGTAAATGCGCCAAGCCCGATCAGGCCGGACTTCAGCAGTTTGCGGCGGTTCATTGCAGTGTTCATTTTGGCTGTTATTTTAAGGTTTCAACAGCAGCAAAATCGTTGAGGTTCCCGAATATACTGAATTTGCCGGTGCCTTCCTGCAAAATGGTTAACTTGAAGCTATTCTTATAAAAACCAGTATACCATGTCATCGCGCCGCAAATTTCTACAGAAATTCTCAGCCGGACTGATCACGGCTCCTTTCCTGACACTGGACGAATGGGCTGCTCACCGGGAAACAGCATCTGCAGCCGCAGCGCCGGGTGCCGATCCCGAAACAATACCTGCAGCCGCCAAACAACTTCGTGTTGTCATCATGGGACTCGGTGGTTACGGCACCCGCGTAGCCGAAGCCATGAAGGCCTGCAAAAAAGCAAAACTGGTGGGTGTGGTGAGCGGAACGCCTTCCAAAATCAACGACTGGCAAACACGTTATCACCTGCCGGAGAAGAACTGTTACAACTACGAGAACTTCGACCAGATGGCGGGCAACCCCGACATCGATGCCGTATATGTGACCACGCCCAATGCGCTTCACCACAACCAGGTGATCCGCGCCGCCAAAGCAGGGAAACACGTGATCTGCGAAAAACCCATGGCCATCAGTGTGAAGGAAGGACAGGAAATGGTGGATGCCTGCAAGAAAGCAAACGTGCACCTGCTGGTGGGTTATCGCATGCATTTTGAAGCCAAAACCCTCGAGATCGTCCGCCTGCGCCAGTCGGGCGAACTCGGCAAGCCGCTCTTTTTCCAGGGGCTCAGCGGCTTCACCATCGGCGATCCCAAACAGTGGCGCCTGAACAAGGCCCTTGCCGGCGGCGGCGCCATGATGGACATTGGCATTTATTCGGTTAATGGCGCCCGTTATATGGTGGGAGAAGAGCCGGTTTGGGTAACGGCCCAGGAAACCAAAACCGATCCGGCAAAATTCGCAGAAGGCGTCGACGAAACCATACAGTTCCAATTCGGATTTCCATCGGGCGCCGTGGCCTCCTGCCTCAGCACCTATAACATGAGCTATCTCGACCGCTTCTTTCTCACCTGTGAAAAAGGGTTCGGCGAACTGAATCCCGCCACCGGTTACGGCCCCATACAGGGCCGCACCAGCAAGGGAGAGTTAAATTTCTTACACGTCACCCACCAAACGGTACAGATGGAGGAAATGTCGGACATCATCCTGAACGGGAAAAAGCCGGTGATCCCCGTAGACGGAGAAGAGGGACTGAAAGACCTGCGCATCATTGAAGCCATTTACCAGGCTGCGAAAACCGGTAAGAAAATAATGCTGAAATAGCGCGCGGCATCAGCAGTAAAACAGCATCAGTTCGTGGGCTTAAAGATGGATTCATCTACCGGCTTATTCACTTCCACTTTTGAAATGAACAGATCAGCAGTCATGCCCTGTCCCAGTTCAAGGCCAATCGACAGCGGCATCACGATGCCTCCCTCCTGTTTCTGGTAATTGCTGAAACTGGTAGTTCGTACGTCTTCCTGGCCGTTGACCGACCGGCGGGTAACTGACCGCACCACATAGTAGGTGCCCGCATCGAGATAGAAGGTTTCCTGTTTGCCACTCTGTTGCGTCATTTTCAATTTATGCGTGGGTTTGCCATCCAGGTCTTCCTTTCCCAGGTATTCGAGGGTGCTGCCGAGGCTCTTGTAATTGACAAGGTTGGACTGCATGTCGTACTGGTCGGCACCCTGCTTCACTTCCACTTCGGAAGCTGCCATGGGTTCGGTCTGGCCCGTCCAGGGCATAAATGCCCAGCCTCCTGCGGGCGTTATGATATTGTAGCCGTTCATGCCCATAACCATAATATCCTGGCGCGCACCTTTTCCCTGCAATACGGATGTAACAACCGTTACATCGGTGCCCTGCACCTGCATGGAGCCCGTTGTAATAAGGGAATTCACATTTTTCCAGGCTTCTTTGCCGCCGATGGCAACTATGTATTTGTCGAGCAGCTCATCGGCTGTTTGGGCAAAAGAACTGATGCTGCCAAAGATGGCTGCCATCACAAAGGCTAACTTCATTGATTTCATACGAGAGTTGATTGGCTTTTGACTGTTTATTCGGGTTTAAACTTTTTGGGATCCACCGGCTGGTTCACTTCCAGTTTTTCGATCATCATGGAGCCGCCCATGCCGGGTCTTTTGATGGAATAAGGAAACACATATCCTTCGGGCGTTTTCTGGTAATCGCTGTATTCAATCACCATCATGCCGTCTGCAGCAGGAGCGTCCTGGCCGCCACCGCGTCGTCCCATCATGCCGGTTGCCTTGCGTTTTTCACGAACCACATAATAGGTATTGGGATCGATGGCATAATAAATATCATTGCCGTTGGCAAGTGTGAGTTTCAGCAGGTAGCAGGAAATACCATTGACCGTGTCGCGGCCCGCCAGCTCGGCCTTGCTGCCTTTGGCGGCGTAGTTGCTGAGGTTACCGCCCAGGTCGAGTTCGGGCTGCATGGATTTCACTGCCTCCGCGGGCATGGCCTCAAAAGCACCGCCGTTGCGCGGGTTAGAGATCCATCCGTCCTTGTCGGTTACAATCATCGTGAAATTGCCCATACCGCCAAACTGCACTTCCGTGCGATAGAGCTGTTGGTTCACTTTGGTAATATGCGAGGTGAGTTCGTTGCCGTTTCCCATCACGGAAACGCCTTCCAGGTAAACAGACCGGATGCTACCGAGTTTCTCACGGCCACCCATAGCCGCTTCGTATTTGGTTATGATCTCATCTGCCGTTTGGGCATGCAGCAAAAAATGACAACAGAACAGGGGCAGGACCAGAGCAGTCGTTCTTTTTTTCATATATAATTTTTCCGCATTCAAATGTAACCGGAAAAGTTTGGAAATTGCAGTACAACCCTTTCATATGCAGCGGCTGCAAGGCAATATAGTGGATATACCCAATCGCCGGAGTTATTTCGGCGAGCTCCTGGTAGAAGCAGGACGCATCAGCGGCATCCGGCCCCTGTCGGATGTTCCCAATGCATCGGCCCCCTTCATTTGCCCGGGTTTTATAGATGCCCATGTACACATTGAAAGTTCCCTGCTGGTGCCCAGCTCTTTCGCCCGGCTGGCCGTGATCCACGGCACCGTGGCAACCGTAAGCGATCCGCACGAGATAGCCAATGTTTGCGGCGCCGACGGCGTATTCTTTATGATCGAAAACAGCCGGCAGACCCCCTTCAAGTTTTTTTTCGGCGCACCCAGTTGTGTGCCCGCCACCATTTTTGAAACAGCCGGCGCTGCGCTGGATCCCGCTGCCGTAAAGGATTTGCTCAACCGGCCCGATATCTGGTACCTCAGCGAAATGATGAATTTTCCCGGCGTACTGCAGGGCGACCCTGATGTGCTGGAAAAGATCGCCGCGGCCCGCGCTGCCGGGAAACCCGTGGACGGTCATGCACCCGGCTTAAGAGGCGAAGACGCACGGCGCTATGCAGCGGCAGGCATCAGCACCGACCATGAATGTTTTACCTATGCGGAAGCGAAGGAAAAACTGCAGCTCGGCATGCAGATCCTCATCCGCGAAGGCAGTGCGGCCCGGAACTTCGATGCGCTGATCCCCCTGTTGCAGGAATACCCCAACCGGGTCATGTTCTGCACCGACGACAAACACCCCGACAGCCTGCTCGAAGGGCATATCAACCAGCTCTGCGCAAGAGCCATCCAGCAGGAAATAGATCCGTATTGTATCCTGCAGGCCGCCTGCATCAACCCCGTACAGCACTATGGCCTGCCGGTAGGGCAATTGCGCCCCGGCGATGCCGCCGACTTCATCGTGCTGGAAGACCTGGAAAATTTCAGGGTGCTGCAAACCTGGATCGACGGCCAACTGGTGGCAGAAAACGGAAGCACCCTGCTGCCCCACCAGCCAACGGGCACCATCAACCGCTTTCATGCCTGGGAGGTAACCGAAGCCGATCTGCGCTTACCCACGGCCGCGGCCCAACGGCCAGCTATAACCGCACTCGACGGCCAACTGATCACCGAAAAATATTTTCCCGCGCCTGGAGAAATACGGGTGGCTGACAACCAGCTCCTGGCCAACCCTTCGGCCGACCTGCTCTATTGTTTTGTGATCAACCGCTACCATCCCGCGCCACCGGCCGGTTGCCTCATCCGGAATTTTGGGCTGCGCACCGGCGCCATCGCCGGATCGGTGGCGCACGACTCCCACAACATCATCGCCGTGGGCGCCAGCCTGCCTGCCATCGTAAAAGCCGTTAACCTGCTGATGGAAGCCGGCGGCGGACTCTGCTGTGTGAGAGAACAGGAAAGCGATCTCTTACCACTTCCCGTAGCCGGCCTCATGAGCAATGTCGATGGCTTTGAAGTGGCCGAAGCCTATACCCGCCTCGACAAAATGGCCAAGGCGCTCGGCTCCCCGCTGCGCGCGCCATTCATGACACTTTCTTTCATGGCCCTGCTGGTGATCCCGCACCTCAAACTCAGCGACCGCGGACTTTTTGACGGCGACAGTTTCCGCTTTGCCTGATTTCACCGGAACCTACCCCCCATTCACCGGAACCTGGCCCCTTCCTGCCTACGCGCTATTGGGAACAAACCCCGGCCGCAGTAGTTTTACCTAAAATCATTCACTCATGCGACAGCGTCACAGAAGATTCGGAAGGGGCCAGTGTGGAAAGGGCGAAAAACCCAAAACCATCGTCATCGGTATCATCCTGTTACTTGCAGGCGGATTGCTGCTCCTTCGCCAATTCGGTTATATCATTCCGGGTTATGTTTTTAGCTGGCAGATGCTCCTGATCTGTATCGGCCTGCTCGTAGGCGCCACCCACGGATACCGCGGCTTCGGATGGGCCATTCCCATCATTGTGGGAACCGTTTTCCTGGCGCGCGAATACGTGGATTTCCTGGGATATGAAGGCTATGTTGTTCCCGTTATGCTGCTGGGTCTTGGCGCCTTCATCGTATTGCGCAACCTGAGCCCGCGCCGGAACAATGCCATCACAGGCGATGCGGCCGAAGAAGCGGCGCCCGAACCCGCATCCTTTACCAATACGGGCTGGCTGGAGGCAACCGCCGTTTTCGGCGGTATCAACAAAAACGTGATCAGCAAGGACTTCAGAAAAGGGGAAGTATCGGCCGTGTTCGGCAGCGCTGAGATCAATATGCTGCAGGCCGATTTCCAGGACAACGCCAAACTGGAGCTCAACGCCGTTTTCGGCAGCATCAAACTCATCGTACCCGCTCACTGGAACCTGAAAATTGAAAGCAATGCCGTGCTGGGTGGCGTGGAAGACAGGCGTCCGCAACACAGCATTTATTCAGACAAGGTACTGCTCATAGAAGGCAACGCCGTCTTCGGTGGTATTCAAATCGAAAGCCATTAACCATGAACTGGTACATCGCCAAAATCGTTTATGAGATCATCTGCGGAGAAGGGCACCATGCACCGCAGTTCGATGAGCAGCTCCGCCTTATCCAGGCATCCGGTGCATCCGAAGCACTGACCATCGCCATCGAGATAGGGCAGCAGGAAGCCATTAGTTTTCAGAACGACAAACAGCAACTGGTGCAATGGAAATTCATCGCAGTGCCGGAACTCCATGCCATCGCAACCGGCACGCACGGTGCCGAACTTTTCAGCCGCATCCGCGAAGTGGATGATGCGCCCGCCTACCGCGAAGTCATCTTTACCAGGGCCCACAGCCTGCAACTAAACCAAACTGCATGCCAAGCCTACCACTTTCTAACCTAAGCCTGCGGGTGATGATGGGGTTTTTTCTCTACCTCGTATGGCAGTTGAACTTTGTGGCCATCCTGCAAATGAGCTTCGGGTGGAAAGCCGCCTTCATCGACTCGGGACTGAACCTGCTGCTGCTGCTGGGAACCAGTAAAGTGATCCTGCATACCTTCCGCTTCTACCATCCACAGCCTTCGCGTTTCTGGGTGATCCTGGCCATCGCCACGGTGTTCGCCATCCTGATGGTGATCTTCGCAAAACTGCTGCTGCCGCTCTTCCTGCCCGGACTGCCCGGTTACGAAAGCTTCCTTAACAAAAGCACCGGCATCCGCTGCGGATTTTATATCCTTACCATTTGTTTCCTGGTGGTGCTTAACCTGATCTGGAACATGCTCAACCACGAACTCGAATCGCGCAACCGGCGCGAAGAAACCCAGGCCCTGGCGCGGGAAGCCGAACTCTTTAAACTGCGCCAGCAACTGCAACCACATTTCCTGTTCAACAGCCTCAACTCCATCAGCTCCCTGGTGGTGGCAGCCCCCCGGGAAGCCCGCAAAATGATTGAAGAACTGTCTACCTTCCTGCGCTCTACCATCAATCGCAAGGATGGAGAAATGGTGCTCCTGGCAGAAGAAATGGAACAGATCGAGCGATACCTGAACATTGAAAAACTTCGCTTCGGGCACCGCCTGCAGACCCTGGTGTCCACGGGCGACGACTGCCAGTCCGCACGCCTGCCGCCCCTTCTGCTGCAACCCGTAGTGGAAAACGCCATCAAATTCGGGCTCTACGATACCATTGGCGAAGTGACCATCAGCATACAGGCAATCTGTGCAGACCAGAAATTGCTGATCACTGTTTCCAACCCCTTTGATCCCGAAACCAGCAGCAGCCGCAAGGGCACGGGCTTTGGGCTCACCGCCGTACAACGCAGGCTCTACCTGCTTTTTGGGCGGCAGGACCTGCTGCAGACCGCCACGCAGGACAATATTTTTATCACGACCATCAACATTCCCCAAGTATATGCATAAGGCAATCCTGATAGACGATGAGCCCCTGGCCAGCAGCATGGTGAAAGAATACCTCGAGCCCTTTAAGGAGATAGAAGTAGTTGCCGTATGCCAGGATGGATTTGAAGGATTGAAAGCGATCCAGTCGCTGCAGCCCGATCTTATTTTCCTCGACATCCAGATGCCCAAGATCAACGGCTTTGAAATGCTGGAGCTGCTGGAAGAGCCGCCGGCCGTGGTCTTCACCACCGCCTTCGACGAATACGCTATCCGCGCTTTTGAACATCATGCCGTGGATTACCTGTTGAAACCTTTCAGCCAGGAGCGCTTCGACAAAGCAGTGCAGCGCTACCTCAGCAGCCATCCGCAAAGAGCGGCCGAACAAACCCGGGCCCTGCTCGACACCGCCGCCGTTTCCCCACAGCAAATGGACCGGGTAGTGATCCGCGACAACAGCCGCATCCGCATCATTCCCATCGAGGAAATTCAATACATCGAAGCAGCCGATGATTATGCAAAGATCATTACCGCGCAGGGAAGCTTCCTGAAAAACAGGACCATGGCTGCTTTTGAAAAACAGCTTCCGACCGCTTCCTTTGTACGCATACACCGTTCTTATATCGTGCATGTGGCGCAGATCACGCAACTTTTTCCGCACGATAAGGAAAACTACACCGCCACGCTTCGGAACGGCGCGCAGCTTCCCGTAAGCAAAACAGGCTATGCCAAACTGAGAGAGGTGCTGGGTATGAACAAGTGAGCTTCTCAACCGCTCAGCGGCGGGACAGTCTTTCTTCCAGTGCCGTCCGTGTAGCTTCCAGCGAAAGGTGCTGGATGCCTTCAATACCATACTGCGCGGCCGCCTGTATGAATACCAGGCGGTCGTCCACATAGATCACTTCCTCCTTTTTCAGGTGGCCGATATCGAGCGCAAACTGGTAGATCTCGCGATCGGGCTTGCGCACGTGCAGGTAACAGGAAGATACAAACGCATCGAAAAATTCATAGAGACCGAAACTCCGGATGCGGTGTTCGTTGAGCTCGCGCGGTTCATTGTTTACCGCAAAGATTTTGAGGCCATGGGTTTGTTTGAAGGCGCGGATGAATTCGATCATGGCCGGGAAGGGTTGCGATTGCGCCAGGATGAAATCGCGCAGCTCGTCTTTGGGACAGGGCCCCAGGCCCACCACCAGCAGGTCGATGTATTCGCTGAAGCTCATCTTGCCCGACTCAAACGCATCGAAGATGATCTGGTGCCTTTCGTTGAGCTCGTTGAGGTCCAGGGAGAATTTGCCGGCCGCCTCCGCGCGGGCGCGGCGGTCCCAGCCATTGGTGAGCAACACGCCACCGATATCCAGGAAAATAGCCCGCAGGGGTTGGTTGTGCAACATGTGTTTTGATTGATCGTTATCAGGCCTCGGTACCCAGCCAGAGTGCGCCGCCAATGCTGTCGCGGCGGGCGCCGGTTACGGAAGATAACACATTGTATTCTTCCCGCCACCGCAGCACGCCGATCAGGGCCATGATGACGGCTTCCTTGAATTCCACCAGTTGCCTTTCCGGCAGCACCACGGTTATACCGAGGTCGGCCATTTTCTCACTGATCATTTGCACGAGGAAGCTGTTGAGAGCGCCACCACCGGTCACCAGTAAACGCTGTCCCTGCACAGCGATCGGGTGGCGGCTGCAGATGAATTCGATCTCTTTTTTCAATTGCAGGGCAATATGCTCTACAAAGCTGTGCAGCGCATCCGGCACGCTGAGCCCGGCCGATTTGATCAGCGGAAATACCACGTCGGTACCAAAATCATTACTGAGCGATTTCGGGTAGGGCATACCGTAATAATCGAGCTTTTCGAGCTGTGCCAGCAGGCCGGCATCGGTTTTGCCGGTTGCCGCAACCTGGCCGTCGGTATCCATGGCGAGGCCCAGCGGCTTCACCAGCATGTTGAGCACCCGGTTGGCGGGGCAAACATCATAGGCATAATACCTGTCACCATCGCGGAAAGAAATATTGGCAATACCACCCAGGTTCAGCAGGAAGGCATAATCGCTCAGCAGCAGTTTTTCGCCGATGGGTACAATGGGAGCGCCCTGGCCGCCAAAGGCAAGATCCATGGCCCGTAGGTCGCTGATCACGGGCAGCCCGGTTTCTGCGGCAATGGAAGCCCCGTCGCCCAATTGCCCGGTCATGCCGCGCAGGGGCATGTGAAAGCTGGTATGCCCGTGCGAAGCGATCATATCTACTTTGTGCCAGAGCGAATACTCGTCGATGAAACGGTTCACCATCTGCCCCAGGTAATGGCCATAATCCGTATGCAGCAGCATATAGTCCAGCGCAGAAAGATGGATGGCGTTTTTCAGCTTGTCCTGCCACTCGGCGGAATAGGGATAACAGTGGGTGTGCAGCACCTCCATGGACCATTTACCACCGGTTTCGTGGAAATGAACATAGGCGGTATCGAGGCCGTCGAGCGAGCTGCCGCTCATCAATCCGATTGCTTTATAGATCATGAAAAAAATGTTTTGTGGGGCGGGTGCAAATTACAATCTTTGGAATGTGCAGAAAAACGGAATCTCATGGTGGTTAATCTGAGCAAACATTATTCCCTCTTGTGCGACTGGGTGGCAGAACTGCGGGACGTCGACATCCAGCAGGACCGCATGCGCTTCCGCCGCAACCTGGAAAGGATCGGTGAAGTGGCCGCCTACGAGATCAGCAAACACCTGGCGGCAGACCAGGTGGACGTCCAAACGCCGATGGGAACCGCCCCCGGCCGGCGCCTGCAGATCCAGCCCGTGCTGGCCACCATCCTGCGCGCGGGACTGCCACTCCACCAGGGGCTCCTGAATTATTTCGACCGGGCCGACAACGCCTTTATTTCGGCCTACCGCAAGCACCAGCCCGACGGTTCTTTTGAGATCAGCCTGGAATACCTGTCCTCCCCCGACCTGGAAGGCCGGGTCATCATTCTTTCCGATCCCATGCTGGCTACCGGCTCTTCCCTGGTCAAGGCCATCCAGTACCTGCGGGATGAAGGCAAGCCGCGCGAAATCCACGTGGTTACAGCCATTGCCTGCACTGTGGGCATTGAATACGTGCACCGCAACGAACCCAATATCAGGATCTGGTGCGGCGCCATTGACGAAGAGCTCACGGCAAAAGGTTATATTGTGCCGGGATTAGGTGACGCCGGCGACCTGGCCTTTGGCAGCAAACAACAATCGTAGAAATTATTCGTTCCGGCGACTGATTTGGTGTATTTTACCGGACCGTATATGAAAAAGTTTTTCGGAATACTACTGCTTTTGGGAACCCTGTCCTCCGACCTGCTTGCCCAGGATCCGCATTTTTCGCAGTTTTTTGCCTCTCCCCTCACCCTCAACCCCGCTTATACCGGCAAATTCAATGGCCTGGTGCGCGTATCGGGCAATTACCGCGATCAGTGGCCTGCCATCAGCAAGGCATTTGTCACTTCCACACTTGCCGTGGATGCCCCTATTATGAAGGGAAAGCTCAATGAGAACGATACCTGGGGATTGGGTGGCATGGCCATGACCGACCGCACGGCCAACGGCATTCTCAACAGCAATTTCCTGGCGCTTTCCACCGCCTATCACAAAGCGCTTGATGAAGACGGCTTCCACCAACTGGGCGTCGGCTTCCAGGGCGTGTACACCAGCAAGCGGCTCGACGGCTCGCAGCTCAATTTCGAGAACGAACTGGCCCTCGACGGCACCTGGAGCAACCCCAGCGGCGAAAGCATCGATGGTACCCGCATCAACGTGAGTTATTTTGATTTCAACGCCGGTATCATCTACAGCGGCTCCACCACAGGCGATAACAATTTTTATGGCGGCGTATCGGTGTATCACATCAACCGGCCGCGCGAAAATTTCACCAACGGCTACTATACCCTGCAGCCCCGGGTAACCATTCACGGGGGCGGCTACCTGCCCACGGGCGAAGCCACTACCCTGCACCTTTCCCTGCAACACAGCCGCCAGGCCGGTGCTTTCGAAACAGTAGCGGGCGGCGCCCTGGCTTATAACATCAACAACGATTTCGACCAGCCTACCAGCTTCTACGCCGGCGCCTGGTACCGTTTTGGCGACGCCCTTATTCCCTACCTGGGATTTGAATGGTCCGACCTGCGTTTCGGCGCCACCTACGATGTGAATACTTCCAGCCTCAAAACGGCTTCGCAAAAAAGAGGCGGCATTGAAATATCGTTGATCTATATACGCCGCCACAGCGACGGCCGTAAGGATATTCCCTGTCCCAAATTCTGATCACTGCCATTCAAAGATTTCCATTGCGCGGTCCGCTGACCGCCGGATAACCACGCAGGTAAAAGCGGTAAGGCAGCAGCGCATCCGTTCCCGCATAATCCACGCCAATCCTGGGCCCGCAGCCGATATCAGCGGCTTTGACGCGAAAGCCATCGTCCCAGATGCTAATGTGCTCCTGCAGCGACCAGCCGCTCTGGCCGGTGTGGATGCCGAGCGACCTTGTCAATTTTCCCGGGCCCCGCCCCAGCGCTGCCCGTTCTTTGCGAAGCTGGACCTCCGTTTTGCCCGATACCAGTTCACTGCCCAGGCCCAAACGCCGGCGCATGACCGAAATGCCCTCGAGGGGCTCAACACCGCGGATGAGCACGGCATGGGGCTGTCCGGCTTTCCCCGTAACGATATTGAAGAGGTGGTGAATACCATAACAGAGATAAACATACGCAGTTCCGCCGTTGCCGAACATCACTTCCGTGCGGGCCGTGCGCCGGTTGTTCCAGGCATGCGAAGCGCGGTCCACCACACCGTTATATGCTTCCGTTTCCACGATGCGGCCGCTGGTGATATGGTTGTCGAAAGAAGTCAGTAATATCTTACCTACCAGGTTGCGGGCGATGCGGGTCACATCGCGGCCCAGGAAAAAAGAAGGCGGTAATTTTGTCATAGTGCTTCAGGTCTGTGACCAAAGTAATACTTTTAAGCACTAAATCACCTTATCGTTGCTGAAGGAAATCATCATCGCCATTCAGTCCTATTTCCAGGCGCATCAGTTCATTCGCGAGCACAAGCTCTGGCGCTGGATCGTTATACCGGGTATTATTTATACGCTGCTGTTCATGGTGGGACTGTATTTTTTTCTTTCTTCCTCCAACAATGCGGTCAATTACCTGAGCAACCTCATCGGCATCGACCGATGGCTGCAGGAACAACGCAATCCCTTCCTGAATTTTTTATTCGTGATGGGAAATATCATGGTGCGCATATTGCTGGTCTTCTTTTATTTTTCCTTCTTCAAATATTTTTTCCTGATCGTAGGCTCGCCGGTATTCGCCTACCTGAGCGAGAAAACGGAATCCATTCTCGAAGGGCGCGACTTCCCCTTCAGCTTCCCGCAACTGATGAAAGACATCCTGCGGGGCATCCGGTTGTCACTGCGCAACATGCTCTGGCAGTCGGTGTATACTTTTTCTATTTTACTCCTTGCGTTTATTCCAGTCGTGGGATGGGTGAGTCCCATGCTCTCGCTTTTTACCGAGTGTTATTATTACGGTTTCTCGATGGTGGATTACAGTTGTGAACGCCGTCGCCTGAGCCCGGCAGAAAGCATTCGCTTCATCACCGACCATAAGGGACTCGCCATCGGCAACGGCCTCCTGTTTTACCTAATGCACGCCGTTCCCGTCCTGGGCTGGGTGCTGGCGCCCTCTTACGCGGTAGTGGCCGCCACCCTCAGCGTGCGCCAGATCGAAAAAACATAAACTATTCAACAATGGCCAGCAGTGCTTTGGGCAATGTGTTGTTAATTCCCTGTTACCTCGATGAGGAACACCCCGAAACCATTCCGGCTTATGTGCTGGAAGCGGTGCAGAGTTGCCAGGTTTTTTTTGTGGAAAATGAACGCAGCGCCCGGCGATACCTGAAAAAACTCTGGAAAGAAATGGTGATCGACAACTACCAGTGGTTCCCGATCCAGAAGCTGGAAGAAGCCACGGTGGCCATGTTCAGGCAACAACTGAAACGCGGGCATACCATCGGCATCATCAGTGAAGCCGGCTGTCCCGGCGTGGCCGATCCGGGGCAGTTGCTGGTAGCAGCGGCGCAGGAAATGATGGCTGTTGTGAAACCGCTGGTGGGTCCCAGTTCCATCCTTTTGGCCCTTATGGCCAGCGGCCTGAACGGACAACAGTTCCGTTTCAGCGGCTACCTGCCCATCGACAGCGCCGCGCGCAGCCGCGCCATCCGCGAGCTGGAGGCCGAATCGGCCCGCCTCCGCTGCACCCAGCTCTTTATTGAAACGCCTTACCGCAACCACGCGTTGTTTGATACGCTGCTGGCCCAATGCCGTCCCGATACAAGGCTGTGCGTGGCAGTGGACATCACTGGCGCGAGAGAAGAAATCCGCACGAAAACCATCAAAGAATGGAAAGCCTTCCAACCCGACTGGCACAAAAGGCCGGCGATTTTTTTACTGCTGGCGGCGGGCTGAGAAGCGATCAGACCAGCAGAGCCGCTACAGCTTTTTAACGACAGGTGGTTTCCAGCTTCCGTCGAGGGCTGCAGGTTTTGGCCTGTATAATCTTAATACCACCTTAAAACTTCCTGCAGGGGCAGGCAACCAGTTTGCTTCTTTGCTTTTTCCGGGTGATTCGTGTTGTATCAATAGCGTAAGCCCACCGTCGGCATCTTTTTTAAATTGAGGCATCATGGTTGAATTCAGCAGGTAGCGGTTCAGCGGATTCTCCACCAATAAGTCGTCCGAATCGTACATGGTGAGTGACCAAAATGCATTAGCAGGAGGTAATTCCCCGGGAGCAAAATGCATTGCATAAGCATTTGCGCCATCCAGTTTATTACCGTCTGCATCAACAAAATAATTCGGATACATGGCTTCTTCCTTACTATTTCCATAAATACCCGTGGCTGCGCCTACCATTCTAAACAGGTAATTTCCATTCAGAAAATCGCGCGTACCAAAAACATCTGATGCTGAAACTTTGCCTTCATTACTCTGTTGGATCGCCACTGCAAAATCCTTCCAGGCATCGGCAACACCCTGGTGCAGGGCGTTTACCACTTCGGGCGAAAAGGCTGTAGTATCAAAGGTTTTTCCTGCACCAATGTTCAAAAGGCTAAACTTTTCCATCAACTCCTTTTCCGATGGATGAGTAGGGCAAAACTGTAAAGCAGAATTCAGTTGTTTGAAAATATCCAATGATGACTTTTGTTCTTCCACGCTTAGTGGTTTTGGAAAGTCGATAGCGGGTGCGGCCGGTGGAGCCGGCTGCCCCAGGAATGCCGATAAAGGCTTAAGAACATATTTCAGTTGTACTTTCTTAACATTCTCCAGGTCGGCCGGGTTAAACAGTTGTGTCCTGAATATTCCGGAGGCAACTTCAGTTTCGCAACGGATCACTTTGTCAATTCCTTTTGGCGTTTCGCCTTTCCAGTTCGGGCCGGCAACCATATAAGCCCCGCCTTTGTTCCCGGTGGTTCTGGAACCCAGGTAATCAAAATTGTAGGTATACAGATCAATCAACTGCAGGCTCCAGTACCTGTTTTTTTCGATGGGGGAAATAACAAAAACAACGGGCTCGGTTCTTAAATCTAACCCTACAAATGAAAAAGGCGTGTCAGAATTAGGCGTTTGAATGATTCTGTCCTTTGGCGTGAACACTCTCGGGACATTAAAGATGTTGTTGCGGGAAGTTTTGTATTCGGGATCTGTTTTGTCGAAAAAATAGGCATATTGAACCCGCAGGTTGTCAACAATCGGGTAAGCGTAGATATAAGCTTCCTTTGCAATCTGGCGGGCTTTTTCAGGACTAAGTGCAGCGGCCTGCCCAGCAGCAGACTGATCGGATTTCTTCTTTTCCCGGCAGGCCGTCAAACCAATTAAACCTACACTAAGCAGGGCTAGTGTTGTTTTCAGTGTCAATCTCATAAGGTCAGATATTGTTCTAAAAGGGTTCCACCGTTTTATTGGTGCTGGTTCGGCTTGGGATCAATTACCGGGCCGGTGCCTGAACCCCGCATGGAAAGAATGCTGTCTACCACATAGACAGAATTACCGCGCCAGGGAATGGCGCCCTGGTACTCCTTATAGTGCAGCTCGAAAAGCTTGCCGCTGTTGTTCATCAACTGGCGGGCGATGGCAGGATCCACCACGGAGAATTCAAACTCATAACTCTGGATACTGCCGGCGATGCCGCCCTTAAAACCCGACTGGATCAGCTTGCCCTCGTAGGTCTTGAAAACATAGCCCTTCCGCACCAGGAAATTCAACTCCCCGGCTTTCACACCTTCGCCAAAGACCCAGTAAAATCGCCAGTAAAAAAAGCCGATCACGAATACCAGCAGTACAATGATGATGGTGGATAGAAATCTGCCCATGGTATAATTGCTTTACTTGAAGATATAGATTCTTTTCTTTATAAGCCATATTGGTCCACCAGGTAGATGAGGATGGTCATATTCAAAGCACCCAGATCGAGTTCCCTTTTGTTGACCTGTTCAAATACATCGTTGCGCGCATGATGCAGGTCGAAATAACGCGAACCATCGGGCAACAGTTCGGCAACGGGTGTTTGCAGCAGTACGTTGAGCGGGCTCACATCGGCCCCGCCGCCACCCGGCACAAACTGGTAAACGCCGCGCGGTATAAAATGGGGCAACCAGTTGCGTATGCCGGCAAGCTGTTCTTCTTTTAAGGAAAAGGAAAAACCACGCGGCGTAAAACCACCGGCATCGCTTTCCAGTGCAAATACATGCTGCTCTTTTTTTGCAACGGCATCGGCTGCGTATTGCCGGCCGCCGCGAAGCCCGTTTTCCTCGTTGGCAAAAAGCACTACCCTGATGGTATGCCGGGGCTGGTAACCGATGGCCTTCAGCGCCCGCAACACTTCAATGGAATGCACGCAGCCGGCGCCATCGTCGTGCGCTCCTTCGGCGGGATCCCAACTGTCGAGGTGACCACCTACGGTGATATAACGGTCGGGGTAAACCGAACCCGTCCATTCGCCGATCACATTGTGGCCAGTGGCATCGGGAAAGAACTGCGCATTGGAACGGTAGAACACGGTCACTTCCTTGCCCGCTCTTAATAAGGCGATGAGTTTGTCGGCATCCTGCAGGCCCATGGCCGCAGCCGGGATTTTTGGCTGGGTGCTGTCGTAAGCGAGACTGCCGGTGTGCGGGTTATTATCGGTGCTCCCGGTGATGGAGCGGATCAGCACGGCTGCAGCGCCGTAGCGGGCGGCTCGGCTGGGCCCGCTGCGACGGTAAGCCCCGTCTGCCCCATAGGACTGAAAGGTTTCCAGGTTCACCGGGTTGAAATGGTTATTGAACACTACCAGCTTTCCTTTCACCGCTTCTTTTTTGGCATCAAGCTCTTCGAAATCGTTCACCAGGATGGCCGGCAGTGACATCCCGGCAGGCCCGGTGCCTGTGGAATTGCCCAGCGCGAGGATGTCGAGCTTCACTTTTTCGCGGCTTCCTTTTACGGTATAATAAGCTTCTTCATTTTTGCCCCGCTCCCAGTGGGGCACTTTGCATTCCTGCAACCAAACCCGGGCACCTGCTTTTTCCAGGGCTTCGCGTCCCCAGGCTTCGGCGCGGGGCATATTGGCGGACCCTGCCAGTCGTGGCCCCACAGTTTTGCACAATACCCGCAGGTTATCATAGGCCTGCGAATGGCTGAGTATTTCAGCGGTGAGCTGTTGAACGATGAGGGAGTCGCGGGATTGACCGGGGCAATCGAAAGCAACAAAAACCAGGAGTGACCAAACAAATCGGCGCATGCGGTGTTTTTTTAAAATTAGCCAAAGATTTGAATCGCTTACCTTCAATATCAATTATTTCAATATGCGCATCGGAATCGTTTGCTACCCTACTTTTGGCGGAAGCGGCGTACTCGCCACCGAGTTGGGTAAAGCCCTGGCCGAGAAAGACCACCAGGTACATTTCATCACTTACCAGCAACCCGTTCGGCTGAATGAGTTTCATGCCAATATCTTTTATCATGAAGTAAGGGTACCCACCTATCCGCTTTTTGATTACCCGCCTTACGAAACCGCCCTGGCCAGCACCATGGTGGATGTGATCCTGAACAATCACCTCGACCTGCTGCACGTGCATTATGCCATTCCGCATGCTTCTGCAGCCTATATGGCCAAACAGATCGTATTCAAAACCACCGGCCGCCAGCTACCCGTCATCACCACCCTGCATGGTACCGATATAACCCTCGTAGGCCGCGACAAGACCTATGCACCCGTAGTCACATTTTCCATCAACGAAAGCGATGCCATCACCGCCGTATCCCATAACCTGCGCGAAGAAACCTACCGTTCTTTCCGTATTGAAAAAGAAATTGAAGTGATCCACAATTTTGTGGATGTAGCCAGGTTCCGCAAAAAAGGCATCGATGCCTTCAGAAGAGTGATCGCGCCACATGGCGAACGCATCCTGCTGCATGCTTCCAATTTCAGGAAGATCAAAAGAGTGGAAGACGTAGTGCGTATTTATGCCAACGTATTGAAACAGGTGCCCAGCAAGCTCCTGCTCGTGGGAGACGGCCCCGAGCGGCCCGCAGCAGAAAGCCTCAGCCGGGAACTGGGTATTTTCGAAGACATCCGGTTTGTAGGAAAACAGGAACAGATGGAAGAGATCCTGGCCATTGCCGATCTCTTCCTGCTCACATCCGATTACGAAAGCTTCGGCCTGGCTGCCCTGGAAGCGATGGCGGCAGGCGTGCCCGTGATCAGCACCAACGCCGGCGGATTACCCGAGATCAATATTCAGGGCGAAACCGGCTTCCTGAGCCCCGTGGGCGATATAGCCGGCATGAGCAGGCATGCCATCGAGCTGTTGTCCGATAAGGAAATGCTGGCCCGCTTTAAGGAAAATGCCATGGCGCAGAGCGACAGGTTCGATATCCATAACATCGTGCCCATTTATGAGTCGCTGTACAACCGCTTTCTTCCCGATGCAGTACACCATTCATCAACCGTTAGCAGCCTCTCTTAAAATCTCCTGCGCAGCAATGCGCGAATTGTCTAACTTCATCGGAACAATCACAATTCATTCCGATGCATCGCAAGAAACTCAAGCCCCTGCTGCTTTTGGCGCTGTTATGTACAATGGCGTCCACCAGGCTCCTGGCAGGGAACGACAACAATATTCCGGTTGACTATTACAAATTACCCAATGGCCTTAGGGTGGTTTTGTCGCCCGACAAACACGCGCCTATCGTTACCGTTGCCGTGTATTATAATATCGGCTTCCGGATTGAACCGCGCAACCGTACCGGCTTTGCGCATTTGTTCGAACACATGATGTTCCAGGGTTCCAAAAATTTTAAGAAGGGTGAATTTGATAAGCTTACAGAAAAGAACGGCGGTTACAACAACGGTTCCACCCGTTTTGATTTCACCAATTACTACGAAGTGATGCCGGCCCATATGCTGGAACCCGTGCTCTGGGCCGAGGCCGACAGGATGAAGGCGCTGGACCTTAACCAGGCATCGCTCACCAACCAGCAGGGCGTGGTGAAAAACGAAGTGAAAGTGAACGTGCTGAACCGCCCCTATGGCGGGTTTCCCTGGCTCGATATGCCGCAGTACGCCAACGAGAACTGGTTCAACGCCCATAATTTTTACGGCGATCTGAAAGACCTCGACTCCGCCCGGCTCGAAGACGTAGAGAATTTTTTCAACACCTACTATGCACCCAACAATGCGGTGCTGGTGATAGTGGGCGACTTTGAAACCGCTACCGCTAAAAAATGGATCACGCAGTATTTCAGCAGCATCCCTGCCGCCAAAGTGCCCGCCCTTCCCGACATCAGCGAAAAGCCGCAGGAGAAGGAGAAAAGATTCACCAAGGAAGATCCGCTCATCAACAAACCGGCCATCGCCGTCGCTTATAAAATGCCCGATCGCAATACGCCGGAATATTTCGCCATGGGGCTGATCAGCCAGCTCCTGGTGGAAGGAAAGGACAGCCGGCTTTACCAGCGGCTCGTACAGCAGAAAGGCTACACTGCCGGCGTTAACGGCGGCATTAACTACCTGGGCAATATGTACAATTACAACGGCCCCATGCTCTGGATGATGGACTGCATTTACGATGCCACCGTAAGTCCCGACTCCATCGTAGCGCAGGTGGATGCAGCGATCAGCGACATCGCAACAGGCATCAATGAAGAGAGCCTGCAACTGGCCAAAGTGAAGATGCGGTCGGACCTCTACGAGATCATTGCCGGCGACGGCACCGGGCTGGCCGACCTGCTCGCCTGTTTCGCACTATTCGATGACAACCCGGGCCGCGTGAACCAGCTCGAACAGGAGTTCAGGCAGGTGAGCGTGGAGAATATCCGCAACACCATCCGGAAATTCCTGCAGCCGCAAAACCGTACCATCCTGATTTCACAGCCCGCCGCTAAAAAAGCCGAACAATGAAAAAGATCTTTTTATACAGTCTTTGCCTGGCGTTTGTAACTACCGCTGCAGCACAAACGAAGTTGCCAGCCCCGGGCAAACCAAAGGACTTCAACCTGCCCGTTGTTAAAAAATGGCAGCTCGACAATGGCATGAAAGCCAGTGTTATTCCTTACGGCAATATTCCCAAGGTTTCCATCGAAATAGTGGTCCGCACCGGCATGATGCACGAAGCCGCCACGGAAAGATGGCTGTCGACCTTCACCGGCAGGCTCATGGAACAGGGCAGCCGGCAGTGGGATGCCGAAACCATTTCCCAAAAAGCCGCCGCCATGGGTGGGCGCATATCCATCAGCGTTGGTATGGAATACCTGACCATCGGCGGATCGGTGCTGAGCGAATATGCCGGCGATTACATTGCCCTCCTGGCCGAAGTGCTGCAGCACCCGGCCTTCCCCGCCGAACCCGTGGAGCGGCTGAAGAACGACCTGAAGCGGAGCCTGAACCTGAGTAAGGTGCAGCCCGGCTCCCAGGCCTCGCAGAAATTTTTCGGCATCCTGTACGGGAACCATCCTTATGCCGCGCAACTGCCTACAGAAGCCACCATCGATGGTTTCAGCGCAGAAAAAGCAAAAGCTTTTTACAACAGCCAGTTCGGCGCCGCCCGCAGCGCCATCTATGTAGCCGGCAAATTCGATGCAACAGCCGTGGAATCCGCCATCCGCCAGCAATTTGGCGACTGGCGCAAAGGGCCGGCGATCAGTTATCCGCCTGCTACCATCCAACGCAACAGTGAGATCGCCGTGGTGGAAAGACCCGACGCGCCGCAAACCGTGATCATGCTCGGCGGCCCCGTCATCGATCCCACACAGCCCGATTATACGAAACTGGATGTCACCAATTCCCTGCTCGGCGGATCCTTTGGCTCCCGCATCACCACCAATATCCGGGAAGACAAAGGCTATACCTATTCTCCCTACAGCACCATCCAGAACCGCCACAGCGCCGCCGTATGGCTGGAAAAAGCAGATGTAACCAGCGAACATACGGCCGCCTCCCTGCAGGAGATCGCCAAAGAAATGAAGCGGCTGCAAACCGAACCCGTACCGGCCGATGAGCTGAAAGGCATCCAGAACTACGAAGCCGGCAGTTTTGTGATCACCAATTCCAATCCCGATGGTATCATTTCACAACTGCAGTACATGGACAATTTCGGCCTGCCTTCCACCTACCTGGGCAATCGCATCCGCGACATCTATGCCGTAACACCGGCACAGGTGCAGGCCGTGGCCAAAAAATACCTGAATTATACCGACATGACCCTGGTACTGGTGGGTGATAAAAAAACCATCGATGCGCAGATGCCGGCTATTCTTCAAACCAGGGAATCGTCCAAAAAAGGATTCTGATGGCAGTGCGCCTCAGCTCCATACTGGACAATGACTTTTACAAGTTCACCATGCAATATGCCGTGGTGAAGAAATTTCCGTATGCACTTGCCCGTTATGCGTTCATCAACCGGGGCAGGCATGTTTTTCCCGGCGGCTTTGCAAAGCAACTGCGCGAATCGGTCGATGCCATGACCACGCTGGCTTTAACCGTTGCAGAAAAAGAATTCCTGCGGACCACCTGTCCCTACCTGGACCCGGCCTACCTCGATTTCCTGCAGGGCTACCGCTACGATCCTTCCGAAGTCAGCATTCTGCAGGAGGGCAACGATATCCGTGTCACGGTAGAAGGGCCCTGGTACCGCACCATCCTGTGGGAAGTGCCGTTGCTGTCGCTGGTTTCAGAGTTGTTCTACACCACCAACGGCAGCCGGCGTATACCTGATGAAGCTGTGCGGGAAACCGTCCGGCAAAAAATGGAAAAATACAACGCCCTGGGTGTAACGGTGGCGGAGTTCGGCACGCGCCGCAGGCATTCCTATGCCGTGCACCGGCTGGTGATGGAAGCTTTGTCGGCCAGCGGCGGCAGGTCCTTCGTAGGCAGCAGCAACCTGCACCTGGCGCATGTTTTCGGCACCAAACCCATCGGCACGCACGCGCACGAATGGTTCATGTTCCATGCCGCCAAATATGGGTTTGAAATGGCCAACAGCATGGCGCTGGAGCACTGGGTGGATGTATACCGCGGCGATCTCGGCATCGCCCTGAGCGATACCTATACCACGCCCGTCTTCTTCCGCCAGTTCGATAAAAAATTCGCCAAACTCTTCGACGGTGTGCGGCACGACAGCGGCGACCCGCTCGTTTTCGCCGACCAGACCATCGCGCACTACCAGTCCCTGGGCATCCACCCGCTGAGCAAAACCATCATTTTTTCAGATGGTCTGAATTACGAAAAGGTAAAAGCGATTACCGATCACTGTTATGGCCGCATCGGCATCTCTTTTGGTATCGGCACCAACCTCACCAACGACGTGGGGCCGGCGCCCACCAATATTGTGATCAAGCTAACGGAGGCCAAACCCGAAGGCCAGGACTGGATGCCCGTAGTAAAGCTTTCGGACGAACCCGGCAAGCATACGGGCCAGCCGCACCTGATAACGCTGGCGAAAGAGATCCTGCACATTGGTTGAGGAATACAGCAGTTCACAAGCGGCAGCGGCGAACGGTCCGTTGCGGCGAATCAGCAGGGCTGTTAACGCGGACGCAACCAGGATTCGGGATTCATGTTCACGTTCTTATCGCTGGTGATCACAAATTCGAGCTCACCCCGGCCGCTGTCTTTTTCATCGAGCCTGCCCAACACCTGGCCGGTCTTGATCTGCTGCCCCTTGGATACACTCACTGTAGAGAGATTGGAATAGGTGGTGAAATATTTACCATGGCGAAGGATTACGCCCTGTGTGGGTCCCACAGAAATTACAGCGCTGACTTCGCCGTCGAAAACAGCCTTGATGGAACTGCCCGCATCGCCTTCGATGGTGATGCCCGGGTTAAAATAATCCACTTTCAGTCCTTCGAACTGCTGCCGGCCAAAGCCCATGGCAATTCTTCCCTGGTTCATAGGCCAGGGCAGGTGGCCGCGGTTCTTTTCAAAATTGTCCGAAATGAGTTTTACCTCTTCACTTGATTCAAGTATGCTCAGCGGCTTGTTTTCCTTAGCCGGTTTTTCAGCGGGCTTTGAAGAGGCGGTGGCGGATTTACCCGCTTCCTCGGCAGGTTTGCTGCTTGTAGCCCTGGCAGCTTCTTCTTTTGCACGGCGGGCTGCTTCCTCCCGCTCCCTCTTTTTAGCCGCTTCCACTTCGCGGCGAATGGCGCTGGCAATGGCGTTGCGCAACTGGATATCCTGCTTTCTTTTTCTGTTCAGATCATTGGTCAGCTCCTTTTCCCGGCCACGGATCTCTCGCACCACTTCATCTTTTTCCTTCTTCTCCGTTTCCAGCACTTTGAACTGTTTGTTCTGCTCCTGCAGCACTTCACTCTTCTGGGCCTTGTTGGCGTTCAGGTTACTGATCTTCTGCTGCAACTGCTCCTGCGTATTGTGAATATTTTCCGCCTGCTGCTCGCGGTAGGCCCGGTACGACTTCAGGTAGGCCATGCGTTTCACCGCATCGTTGAAGCTGGAAGCGGAAAAGATAAAATTCAGGAAATCATAGTTGCTGCGGTTCTTGTAGGCATACACCACGCTGCTGGCATATTGCCTTTTGAGCGTATCCAGCTCGGTGCGCAACTTTACAATGTCGCGCCAGCTCTGGTTGATATTGCCCTGTATCAGGTTGATCTGCTGGTTGATATTGCGTATCTGGGATTCGCGCAGCCTGAGTTTCCGCTGCACCAGGTTGAGCTCGGAGAGGCTCTTTTTTTTGTATTTCTTGGTTTGTGCGATCTCGTTCCGCAGTTCATCAATCTCTCGCTGGATATCCGCCTGTTTCTTCTTAAGCTCTGCACTGCTCTGGTTTTGCGCCATAGCTACAGCGCCAATCGCCAGGAAAATGAAGAGGTAGAGGGCCTTTTTGAACATGCTGCTTTCGGTTGATGATGGATTCGTTCAAATATAAACTCCCTAACGCTTATTGCACCGCATAATTTTTCGGAATGCTGAAGGGGTAGTTTAAACTTTCGTTAAAGCTGTATTGCTTGAATTCCATCTGAACATCGAGTTTGGTCTTTTCCGACAGGCTGATCTTGCGGAAAGTGGCAAAGGGGCGGCCCGTGCTGCCATTGTAATTGCTGTAGGACAGGTCGCAGGTGCGATTACGCTTAACGTCCACATCATCGAGCTTAATATGCCGCAGCAGGAGGTCGTCGTTACCCAGGGTCACCAGGTTCTTAAACAGTTCTCCAATGCAGAGCAGCGTGAGGTTTTCGGGATTGTGGCGATAGGACACAATATTGCCGCTGTCGAGAAAAATGGGATTGCCCACCAGCACATCCTGGAAATTCCTGAAATCAAAAGGCAGCCTGGCCATTTCTTCCAGGTATTTCACCGAGCGGAACTGTACCACTTTATCTTTTTTATTGATCAGCTTCACCGAATCGGGGGTGATGAGAATACGGAATGCCTCGTAGCTGAAAACAGTAGCGTTCACCGATAACCAAATGAGGCTGTCTTTCTGCATGCGCACAAATACCGTGAGGTCGGGACCTTTGCCATCCTTATCCCAATAATCCACTTTGATCTTCCCCGAGAAAGTTTTGTAATCGATGCGGTTCTTTTCAATACCGCTGAATACCTGGTGAATAAAACGGATGCTGTCGGCATGCGGATCCACTGCAACAGTTGCGGCGCTGTCTTTTTTGGGAAGCGCTGTGGTGATCTTTTGCGTGGTGCGACAGCCGGCCAGGAACAACAACACGGCGCTTATAACGAAAGATAGAATCGATTTCATGCTTCAGGATTTTCCGGTATGGCCGAATCCCCCGGCGTTTCTTTCCGTAACACCCAGTACTTCCACGGGCTCCCACTGCACCTGTTCTACCCGCTGCACCACCATCTGGGCAATGCGGTCCCCGTTTGAAATGGTCTGGGCGGTGTTGGAAAGATTGATAAGGATCACTTTGATCTCTCCCCTGTAATCTGCATCAATGGTGCCAGGGGTATTGAGACAGGTAATGCCCTGTTTAACGGCCAGGCCGCTCCGCGGACGGATCTGGGCCTCGAAGCCTTCCGGCAGCTCAATGAAGATACCTGTTGGTACCAGGGTTCTTTCCAGCGGATCCAGTACAATATTTTCGCTAAGGCTGGCCCTGATATCCATACCGGCAGAGAGCGCGGTGGCATAGGCCGGCAGGGGGTGTTCGGACTGGTTGATGATTTTAACCGGAATTGACATGGCGCAAAAGTAGGGAAATGAGTGCTAGCCGCCGGCTTTTACCAATAATACATTGGCATAGGCCACCAGCCCCTCTTCCCGTCCCACAAAGCCCATGGTCTCTGTGGTCGTGGCTTTTACCGAAACATCTTCCGCGCCAATCTCCAGGATGGCGGCGATCACGGCCCGCATGTCGCCACTGTATTTTTTGATCTTGGGGGCTTCCAGGCAGAGGGAGCTGTCCACGTTCACCACCCGGTAGCCCCTGTTGCGGATGAGCGTATAGGATTCCTGCAGCAGGATGCGGCTGTCGATATCCCTATAACGTTCATCCGTATTCGGAAAATGCACGCCGATATCGCCCAGCGCCAGCGCGCCAAGCAGGGCATCGCAGATGGCGTGCAGCAGCACATCGGCATCGCTGTGGCCCAGGGCGCCCTTATGGTGCGGAATGGTTACGCCGCCGATCACCAGTTTGCGGCCTTCCGCCAGTTGGTGAAAATCGATACCGAATCCGATGCGGTACATAGTGTTGTTTTAACAGGATGAAAAAAGCGTTCCGCAAAGAAACGGAACGCTTTTAATATTATGCGTTGGAAAGAAAACAGTTGCTTATTCGGCTAAACCGGCATCGCCCCCGAGGTCAAATATCAGTCCGAAGCGGATGGTATTGGAGAGCGGGTTCTGGTTCACGCCACTGCCGGTGGGAATGATATAACTGAAATTCAGTCCGAATACATTGTATTTGATACCGGCGCCCAGGGTGAAATATTTCCGGTTGCCCTTGTCACGGTTTTCATAAAAATAACCGGCACGCAGCGCAAACTGGTTCATGTACCAGTATTCCACTCCGGTAGATATGGTAACTTCTTTCAACTCTTCCGAGAACCCACCGGGTGCATCGCCGAAGGAACTGAACCAGGAACCTACCACCGATTTATTGCGGTATTCCACCAGGCCCAGGGAATCGTCCACTGCGGGCGGTGTGGGTACCAGGAGTTTATTGAAGTCCATCGCAATGGTCAGCTTGTTGCTTTCGTCGAAGGATTTGGTATAAGCCGCACCCAGACCGAGGTTGGCGGGGATGAAGTCTTTTTGCGTGGCGTCGGAGGTATAGCCGATTTTACCGCCCAGGTTGGTGAGGGCGGCGCCGGCGCTGAACCCGCTGCCGCTTTCAGAAACGCCGTTGTAATAGAAGCTGAGGTCACCGGCTACGGTATTCCCCGCCTTATAGGTGGTGCCGTTTACATTTTGTCCACCCGCGAGGTTGGAATAGATGTAGCGAAGGGCCACGCCCAGGCCGATCTGCTCCGACAATTTGCGGGAATAACCCAGGTCGATGCCGAATTCCCGGGGACGGAAGGAGCCGAAATCGTTGCCGGAATTATCGGTGAACTGGATATTACCCAGGTTGAAATACCGCATGGAGGTGGATATGGCCTGGTTGTCGTCGAGCTTGTAGTACCCGCTGAGTGAAGCCAGGTATACGTCGTTGAGTCCCAGCCTTTTAAGCCAGGGCGTATAGGTGAGTCCTACGGCAAATTTGCTTTCGTTGAAGGGTGTTTTGGCGAGGTTCCAGAAAGGAGCGTTCACATCCGGGGCTGTGGCCAGGGCGGCTTCGCCCATACCGCCTGCACGGGCATCGGGACTGATCCTTAAAAAGGGAACGGCTGTTGTAACTACATTGATCGGTTCCGCAGTTGACTGTGCTGTTGCCTGCGTGACGGAAAACCCCGCCAGTAACAAAGCTGCAGCCAGTTGTAGGGACTTTTGTTTCATGTGATGTTGTCTTTCGTATTTAATCGGTTCACATGAAACGCCCGGGACTTGCCCGTGTCAACAAAGAGAATCTTCCCCTTGGAACAGTTCAGGGTTGCCTGGTCGTTTCAATAAAATAGTGGGTAAAGTTTTCTCTATAAGCCGCTAAAATAAACAAAATTTTAAATCTTCAAGTCTGTTACCCATCCTATCGGATTGACCATCAGCTCTTTTTGTCGCTTTCCGGGAAAGCGGAGCAAACCGGGAAGTGGTTTCCGGATATGGATTTTACAATAATAGGAACGGTATGCACTACCAATTATTGTACCGGGATTTCTATTTCAGGCTTTGCTGTCCATTTTAGGTTTTTGGCAAGCCAATTGATATTGGAATCTAGCTATATTCGCAGTTGGCATATAATTACCCTTTAACACAATAATCGGGATGCTGACCCGTTATTTCTGTCTAAAAACCAGCGTAAATGGCTATCAATATGAACTGGAAAAACCTAACGATCCTAGTATCCTGCGCCGTCATGGTCGCTTCCTGTAAGAACGGGAAGTTGTTCGGCAAAAAAGCCCAGAAATCCGACGTGACCGGTTGGAATTACAACGACAAGAACCAGGGTGGTTACCAGGTTTCCAAAGAAAAAGAACAACGTACGGGTCCCGGCCTCGTGTTCGTACAGGGTGGAACTTTCACCATGGGCGCCACCGAGGAAGACGTGATGGGCGACTGGAACAATGCTCCCCGCCGTGTGACCGTCAACTCCTTTTATATAGACAAGTCGGAGGTGGCCAACGTGCACTACCGCGAGTACCTCTACTGGATCAACACCGTATTTGACGGCGACGAGCACCAGGCGGTACGCAACGGCGCCCTTCCCGATACGCTTTGCTGGCGCAGCGAGCTGGCTTACAACGAGCCGCTGGTTGAATATTATTTCCGCCATCCCTCCTATAACTATTACCCGGTTGTAGGTGTAACCTGGAAACAGGCCAATGATTTCTGTCTCTGGCGCTCCGACCGCGTGAACGAGATGGAGCTCATCAAGCGCGGGTTCATCAATGACAAATCCATCAAGAACCTCAGCGGCGTTGCCGAAGAGCATTTCGAAACCAAATCATACCTCACCGGGGAATTCCAGGCCACTCCGGGTAAAGCCGCCCGTTCCAAAAAGAACGAGCTGAAGAATCCCAATGGCACACCCCGCACCAATGTAACTTTTGAAGATGGTATCCTGCTGCCCAACTACCGCCTTCCAACAGAAGCCGAGTGGGAATATGCAGCCCTGGGATACGTGAACCAAAACCCCCAGCCTTCCAAAAAAGAAGGTAAGCGGGGTGAAGAACTGGTTGCCAACAAGCAGGTATATGCCTGGTCTTCCAACGTGAACGGCCTGCGCGATACCCGCCGCGGCAGTTGGCAGGGAACCTTCCTGGCGAACTTCAAGCGTGGTTCCGGTGATAACATGGGTGTAGCCGGTGGTCTGAACGACCGTGCCGTGTACACAGCCCCTGTACAGTCTTTTTACCCCAACGGGTTCGGCCTTTATAACATGAGCGGCAACGTGAACGAGTGGACATCCGATGTGTACCGTCCGCTTTCCCTCAACGACTTCGACGATGTGTCTCCCTATCGTGGTAACAAGTTCAGCACCGTGGATCAAAGCACCGGCAAGCCGGAGCGCGACAGCCTGGGCCGTATCAAGTACCGCCTGATGACCGACGACGAAAGCAAGAACCGCCGCAACTACCAGAAAGCCGATGTGATCAACTACCTCGATGGTGACTCCCTGCTGCAGGGTGTGAACTATGGTTATGGTGTCACTACGCTGATCAGCGACAAGAGCCGTGTTATCAAAGGTGGTAGCTGGAACGACCGCGCCTACTGGCTGAGTCCCGGTACCCGCCGCTTCCTGGAAGAAGACCAGAGCAGCAGCACCGTAGGTTTCCGCTGTGCGATGGACCGCACCGGCAGCCCCGAAGGCAATGGCCGCAAAACCGGCATCAACTACAAGTCAAGAAGACAAAATACCCGCAAGAAATAAGCGGATAAAGATAGCCAAAGAGAGGCCGCCCCGGACCGGGGCGGCCTCTCTTGCTTTTGGTAGGGCGCTGTGGTTGTTGGTTCGGTGGTGGGTCCTGCGAAAAGGAATCATTCAGGCAGGTTCCATTTCTCCGACTTTGGGTTGTGTTTTTTCGAAATTGCAGCGACGCGGAGATAGGTCGCATAGTCCAAGGGTCGAATGCCTCGCACCGGGTCGCAATGGTAGAAACCCATTTTGTAACATTCAATTACCGTTTCTATCAAGCTATTCAGTGAATCATATATCGAAATAACAACCTCAAAATCCGTTGCTCCTTCATTATACATCCTGGCTCCATAGTCGTATAACTCCAGCCCAACACCATCACTGAACTCCTTCTCCTGTTTCTCTTTGCCATTATATTCGAACTTGTTGTCGAGTTTGCCCATGGCTTTGGAGCTGATCCCTGCCATGGTAAGGCCAAAGGGGTAGTAATGCGTTTCTTTTAATGGACTATGGGGAGATTAATTCGTTCCCACAATTTTCCATCCGAAGCAACATACCTGATTACACCAAAATCCTTATGCCAAAATATTCTTTTAGGCCTTTTTGCCTCTCCGTCAGGTGTTTGAATATCAAACTCATAAATCTTACCATTCAGATATTTATCTACTTCATTCGAGCTTAGGTCTAGAATTACTATGCTAGCATCCAAATAGTTTATAAAAAGTCGAGTTTGCCTATCTGGGTATTTCTTATACATGTATATTAACTGGTCTCCTTCCGGCTTACGCTTCAATACATTGTTTCTATAAAGAACAACGCCTGATTGAGGAAGATATTTATCGTGAACTTCTATGGGCATATATTCCGGATAATAGACTTCACTTTTTATAATATACGTGGTGTCAAATAAATCGTCGGTTGATCGAAAGATCAACGTGTCTCCAGTTTTATACACATTTACCCATTTTAACTCTTCTTCGGAGAATTTTGTTTTAACAGGAGAGCAATATATTGCACTAATACAAACAACCGATAATAAATTGATTATAATTCTGTTTTGCATGTCTATTCAATTACGTTAACTTCTACTCCTTGGCTTCGCCAATACCCAGCTAAATCATCAAGCCATGTTCCTACGCTATGCCCACCTCGGCCTCCCTTATAACTTTCCCTTTCAGCTCCCCATATAGTCCCTTTTATCTTCTCATATTTCGAGTTGCCGAAAAGTTTAGGCAAAATCCCCTCTGAAGAAACCTCATCAGACCTTGTAGAATACTGGTATCCGGGCACACCAGAGGGGTGGCTTATATCGCCTGGTTGATGAGGCGATAAATACTCAACAAACTCAAGCAATCCACCATATTTTGAGTGCTTTGCTAATTCAGCAGCTATACCTGCGGCATATGCTGCACCTTGACTGTGACCCACTATTTTAATTGTTTCCCCTTCTTCAAGTGTAATTTGTCCTGATTCCAATTTCTCTATTAAATCTTTACCAGCCTTTAACCCCTCACTATATCTTGCACTGGCTGTTGATTTCGGCGTAAACGACCCATTGGTATAATATGCATTGCCATCCGAAAACGCCTTCATATACAGCTTATCAACACCTTCCCAGTAATCCCTTTCAAATTTTTTCCCGTTATTGCGCGGGCCGTCTGAATAAAACCCTCTATCCGGAGCATAGGATTCATACTTAGGGTTCGATTTTACTCTACCTTCTTTACCCACTATTTGGTCAGGGTTTCGTTGCCCTGCCTTCCAGTGGTTGAGCATAAACCCATTGGCAAAAACGAACAGATTGCCATCTATGTCTATCGTATTAACGGGGTTACTGCCGCCATAATGGTATGGTGACAACCCATAGTAAACTTCAGAATAATTATCCTGTACATGCCACCTGCCGATCTGCGCATCATACATCCTGGCTCCGTAGTCGTATGACTCCAGCCCGCTTCCATCACTGAACTCCTTCTCCTGCTTCTCCTTACCGTTGTATTCAAACTTATTGTCCAACCGGCTCATCGCCTTTGAACTGATTCCCGCCATATCATAACCATGCCCCAGTAACTCATGTGCTAATCCGACAATAGGGTCTCTTTTATCACCTCTTGCATTGGTTTTAATTCCCACTATGGTTAGCCCAAATGATTTATAATCCCAATTTCAATGCACCTATAAACGAACTATTCAACACCTTCAAAATAGTTTTCTCCTTTTCTAATTGAAAAGAAAAATACGGGTTGTGAGCTAGTTTATTTTTCTGCGACGTAGTTATTCAATATCTATTTTATCTGAAAATTGCGGTATATATTTATTCAAATATTTAAGGCTTCGTTTGTCATATGTATAAAGAATATAATCAATGAACATTGTATTCTGTGAAGTAACTCCAACTATTTGGGTCACTTTATTTTCTTTAAAAAACTCAAAAGATAATCTTATGTCAAGATGGTTACTCTCTAATTTTCTTACTCTCTGATTTCTGACTGAGTCGTTTAGCATTGAGTAAATTGAATTTACTTCATATTTGCAAGTCAATACAATAGGTTCAACTTCATTTTTTATTACGTCTTTATCAATTTTTATCCTGTATTGAGATTTCAGATGTAGAACATATACATGCACACTATCAAAATACTGAGAGTACGATTTTATATACGCACTACAAAACACCGAAATCGTAATAATAACTATTTTGAATTTCATAAATTGACTATCTGCTTTTTTTTCCTTTAGTTTCCTTCTCTATAGTTTTCTTTAGTTCAAATAATAGCTGAATTTTTGGTGGATATCCAATATTTTTCCGTGAAATCGGCCCTCCAGTTATTACGGGTATTCCAGAATGATTAGTTCGTATGGGTTCCTTCAATCTGCCAGCAGCCGCCCTCTCTGTACCACTAGTTACCCTTTGTTCTTCCATATTGTCATAATATTTTACAGGGGGAGCATTTAGCACATCATAAGTTGCTCCATTATCCTTTGTCCATCCAACAAAGTGATCTAACTCATGTTGTAAAAAACCTAATGCTGGCAACTGTGAACTCTTTCTCTTGCTTTTCCTTTCCGTTGTATTCAAACTTATTATCCTGTTTCCCCATCGCTCTGGATGCCTGCCATGGTGAGGCTGAACGGATAATGCTGTGTTTCTTCCATAGCGTTTCCGACCTCAATACTTGCGTTCTATCTCCCAATAAACTCCATCTATCTTATCATATCGAATCAGACCGCTTGATTTACTCCAGTATAGTTTTGTTACAAAACCGCTACGCTCTTGAAAACTACCTAAATAATCTTCTCCATTGATTATGTAAATGTCATTGTACTTCCCGTAGGAGGTTGAAAATGACATAGGATTTACTTTATCTAAACTGTCTGTTTTAATAGAACTTAAACGATAAAAGTTAGCATCCTTTGCTGATAAACTAAAAACCAATTCTGCCCTTTTGCTCATGGTTTTTTTAATTTGAAAAAATAACTATCCCAGTAGGAATACTCCCTTTTTGTTCCGGAAGAAACAGAATGCCTACAAAAAATAGCAGCAATTTCATATTTATTTTTACTCAAGGCTGGGTCAGGCAAGCCCCACAATGTGTCTTTTCTTATAAAAAAAATTGTATCTGTTTCTCCTGCACTGGATTTAAAAATAAGTGTCTCGTTCCCATTGTAGGGCATCCACGAATAATCTTCTTCCGATAAGTGGGCCATACGGCCACAAGACACCAAAAACAATAAAGGAGAAAGAGACAAAATAAACAGCTTCTTCATATTCCCTTTTTACTCGTGAACGGTTACTTTAATTCCTAAACTTCTCCAATAATCAACCATATCATTTAACCAGGCTCCTACACTATGACCGCCTCTGCCTCCTTCGTAATTTTCCCTTTCCATACCCCCATTCGGCTCCAGGTATTTTCTCGTACTTAGACCCTCCAAACCGGTCAGCAATTTTTCCTTTAGAAGACACCTTATCACTTTTAGTTGAAAACTGCCTGCCTTTTACCAAAGCTGGGTGGCGAATATCACCCGGCTGATGTGGTGATATATAATCCACAAACTCAATTAAACTTCCATACTTTGAACCGAGTAACCCTGTGGCAATACCTGCAGCATAAGCACCCCCCTGGCTATGACCGACTATTTTAATTGTTTCGCCATCTGAAAGCGTTATTTCTCCTGCCTCCAATTGAGCTATCAGGTTTTCGGCTGCTTTCATTCCTTCAATATACCGGGCATTGGCAGTAGCTTTCGGCGTAAATGAACCATTTGTATAAATAGCCTTATCATCATTGTATGCTAACATATAAGCGGCATCAACACCTTCCCAATAAGACTGCTCAAATAATTTTCCGTTGTTATGTGGTCCATCTTTATAGAACCCTCTATCAGGCGCGTACCGTTCGTATTTTGGGTTAGGTACTACATTAGCCTCTTTTCCTTGTACTAAATATGGACTTCTCGACCAGCTGAATATTGGTCTACCATAAATCCATTCGCAAAAAATGAAAAGATTTCCATCAATATCAATTGCATTGATTGGAGTATTGCCTGGCCTGCATACTTAACACTAATACCACCTAATCGAAGAACCACTTAACGGCATAATGTTCTTTTCTCTTATATACTCAACTCCTTTTTTAGCTACCTTTTTATGCCACTTCCTATAGGCTTTAAATGCATTAGCTATTACAGGTCCAGATACTGAATCATCTTGTTCAATTCTTTTATCAACCAGCATAGGAAAAGAAGAGTAGTTAAATGGCTTTTCATACACCAATTGATTGATTAGAAAGAGCGCCTCAACTTGTATTGAGTAATTCACATTATCACCCGAATATATTTGTGATCTGGCGGGATTATAATTGTTAATTGTAAATACACATAATCGTGTATCTCCTTCAAGTCTCAGTAGCTCATCTATTGCCCTAAGTGTATCAATACCCTTCGGGAAAGTAAATGGATAGGTAGCATTAATGGCTGATGTGTCGTTATTTAAAACTATTCTAAAATGCTTTACAGGGCTATCGCGTTTCTCCTGCAACTCGTTAAGTTCATTCCGGCTAACTTCTATCACTTTAAACAAATTCTGAGACACCGTGGTTAATGAACTAAGTAGAAAGCATATGACAAATAATTTTCGTTGCATCTAATCTATTCTTTTTAAAAACTCGTCTTTCGCCAGACCTACTTTTTTTTATGCATTATTGGTGTTATTTCATTTATCAGGTTCTGGCCGGATGTTTGCTCACCAGCGCTTCCAGCGCCTGTTCAATGGCCAGGTCGTCTTTGGGTTTACGCTCGTACTGATAACTGCTTCGTGGTAGCTGCACGATCTTACAGGCCTTGCTGACACTACACT
>JAFAFR010000031.1 GCA_023423405.1 Bacteroidota bacterium | reverse complement strand
TCGTGAACAGTTCGAGCAGATCCTTCCGATCCTGGAACAGGCGCGCAAGCGCACCAAGCCCCGCAGCGTAGACCTGTATGAAGTGTGGTGTGCCGTGCTTTACCTGTTGCGCACCGGATGCCAATGGCGCGCTTTGCCCAGCGACTTTCCGAAGTGGAATACGGTGTATGCGTACTTCGCCAAGTGGAGCGAGCTGGATGACGAAGGAGTGAGCCTGCTGGAGCGGGCGCTCAAAAAATCAGGTTGGCGCGGCCCGCGAGAAACAGGGGCGCAACGCTTGCAGCGCGTTCTTGATCGTGGACGCGCAGAGCGTGAAGAACACGGATACGGCCGGCCACAAGGGCTATGACGCCGGCAAGAAGATATCGGGGATCAAGCGGCACATCGCCGTCGATACCCAGGGTCTGCCGCATGCTGCGGCGGTGACGACGGCGGACGTGACGGACCGCAAAGGCGCACTCCAATCCCTGGATCGTTGCAAGCCGAACCTGAGATGCGTGAAAAGCCTGTTGTGTGACAGCGGCTATACCGGAGAGCCTTTCGCCGACGGTGTGCGAGCGATCCTCGGCGAGCAGGTGACGGTGCAGATCGCCAAGCGCAGCGAACTGCACACTTTCAAGGTCATGCCCAAACGCTGGATCGTCGAACGCAGCTTTGCGTGGTTGGAGAAGAACCGACGGCTGTGGAAGAACTGCGAACGCAAGCTCAACACCAGCTTGCAGTTCATCCACTTGGCATTCCTGGCACTGCTGCTCAAAAGATCGTGAACAGGTTCTTAGGGTAGACAAGTGGGCTGTCGGCGGAACGGTCTTCGCTTCTCACATCCGGCTGTGCTGTGTGCGTTTGAAGCGGCAGGCAAGTCGGGTAGCCTCGATGTCTGATCTCGATTCTCCTTGATCGATCGGCGTGAGAGCTCTCAATGACAGCGCAACCTAGACTTCGGATTGATGCAGGCGATTGGTATTGGGACAAATGGTCCCGCTCTCTGGATGACGCCATCGCTAGGAGCCTGCACATAGCAGGCGAACAGTTGGAGAACCCCGTCTACGAGCCTCAGTTCGCATTCAACTCCGCGACGCGTTGCCTTGATGCGATGCTGTTTCGCTACGCCAAGGGCGATTCGATCGCCGAAGTGGCGCGCTACTTTCCGACACTGCTGGACATGTGGGAGCGATCTAACCGTCTGGCGGATGACATCTGCGCTCAGGAAGGGCTCGCGAGTTGCAGAGACTGGACGTTCGATCTGAAGAGCCTGAGTCATTACGACTGGTGCTTTCGGCTCGTGGGACTCGCGCTTGCTCTCAATGTTCCGGATGCGCAGTGGACTCGACTGCTCAGCCTCGTCGGTGGCGAGGGGGAGGATGAGCTGCTGGATCGCGTGATTTCGGCCAGGCAGTCAGATCGCATGATCGGACAGGGCGCGCTGCACTCTAGACCGTATGCGCGGCTACTCCGCGCCATCGAGGCGCCTGAACCCGATCGGCCAGCGCTACTTCGCGAATTCGTTGAGCATTGGTATCAGGAGCTTGGGCAAAGCAACGACGAGCGACTTTGGTGGTATCACTTTGGCGACGTGCAGACCTATCCGCTTGAGAAATTCCTCTATGTCGGCCGCTGGTGCGTCGAAGCAGTTGCCGCTGTGAAGGCGTTTGGCATCAATGACGCTCTCTGCCTCGATCATCCGCACTATCCAGGAGATCTAGTCGAGGACGGGCGCGCGCCGCGCTTCCCGCTGGGCGCCAGCCCACAAGGTATCGGCAACTTGAAGTTCGGCACTTCCCCGAGAAAGACGCGCGTCAGCGATTGGGTAATCCGTGTCCTGACCGCGAAGCCGCCTCTGCAAAGCTAGCGAGATACGGGGATCTCGTTGCGGTGTGCGGTATGTCGAGCGAGGCGGCACAGAAGAGGGGCAAGTCAGGCCTGCTTGAAGACGGTCCGCTTCCCAATCGAATTCGTGTTTGCTGTTGGCTTCGCTAGGCCTTGGACGAGGAAATCAGCGGCGCTCTGGCCGCGCCTGACCTTCTCACGTAGCCACCGTGGCAGACTGCCGCGCCCCGTCCACGTGTTCCGGCGGTTCTCCGGGTCGCGATACTTCACGGCGACCTTGCCAGTGTTGTGTGCGGCTTTCTTGCGCTTTTCGGTAGGCGCTTCTGCTCGCGTTCCGAGGAGCTCAGAAACCTCGTAGCCAGCGTTGGCAGCGAATGCGATCAGCTCGGCGCGCACGATATTGATTGGGCGGCGGCGAGCGAGCGCAGACTTGCGCTTCTCGGCAGCGGTGATAAGCGCGGTGAGCTCGCGAGCGCCGAGAGGGGAGAGGTCGAAGTTCATGTGCTGAGCGTCGGACGGGCATTGGATGGTGTCAAGCGTCCAAAGGTTCGTGCCGGCGACGCGGACTAGAGCCTTGGCTGGGAGCCGAGCGCTGCTTGCGCCCATGTGGCAGTTAAGAAGCCTGGTCCGCTGCGCCCTCAAATGCATTCTTCGCTAACGAAAACAGTCTTGCCATGGGATTTTTGTCGAGACAAGAATAGATGTCTGCTTTCGGCCAGAAGCGGACATCCAGCGATTCATGGCGACGACGATCGGGCCTCCGCAGCTCCGGGCGAGCCACTGCTGCTTCGGGCTAGGTTCCTGAATGTGTTCGTACAAACCAACTTACCAAGGCAAGCGCTCCCGCCGATAGGGTCGTGGCGCACAGTCCAGCCGTCGACGCAGGCAGCTGTGCTTAGCAAAAAGCCCACGTACTGCGCGAGCTACTGCACTTCCAACTTGAGCGTCAGACGGTAAATCCGACTCGTAAGCTATCGGCTAGGTGAGCAGTAATAAGGGTTGACTGTAAACAACAATTTTTTGTCCAGATCTTGCGCCAACTGCTGAGGCGAGCCAAAGACTTCATATGAGATGGAGCCTCTTAGCATACCGCGCGGCTCGATCCGCTTAACTCCACATCCGCCCGGACAGTATGTACTAAGAAGTTCACTCTCAGCAGGCAACACGCCACCGCTTGTTTTCACCGCCACATCGTCTCTTTGAACAACCAATGCGCCCTCCTCACTAGGCCAGTCTTCGACAGCAAGACAAATTGCGCGACTGTCGTTCGACTTCAGCGCTAGCTCGAAGCGTAAATCACGTGGATTGTCCTGAACTGAAAACTCGAAACTGTCTGGAGAAGGCCGAACAACCGTTGCAGTTGAAGAGCAAGCAACTAGTAAGACCATCACTCCAACTACAAGAAATGGCCGCAAATTAGCGATTTTCATTTCGCGAAGTCCATAAGATGGTCGGGGTTGGTCAATCGCTGCGCACCAGGCAAATTGTTGAAGCTGTCAATTTGCGCCGGGCTCCCAAACTTATACGCCTGAGACCCATTAAAAGTAGCATCTCTATATCCAAAAACAGCATGCGCGGTCTCGTGGCCAGCTGCCCATGACAACTTAGACGAGCTCCCGAAGTCCGCGTGAACAGTATTCACGATCACCTGTGAAGGCCCGTTTCGTGGAACAGCAGCCAGAGTATTGGTGTTGTCGCCACCATAAGCCTCATTGATCTGCGCTGTGGTCATTCCGTTGGCCGGAATTGCGGATTCCCCTGTATCGCGGAGTGCGGCAGCCATACCAGACATATCAGAAGCTGCCTTCGCCATGTTCTCGGGAGTAGCAGATCCAGCCCCAAAGGTCCTCTCGAAAGATCGAGATACTCCCTTCGCCCCCCGGCCCGTCTCAAGCGAGGAGGAGATTTTCCCGGCAGCTTTCTCCAGGCTTCTCGCCGCTGACTGCTGGGCACGGTCAAATTGTTGCCACTGCCTGTCTGTCCAACCGCTTCCTCGACTTAAGCGGCCGTCTGGATCCTTGAATCGATACGGATTGTTATTAGCGTACCAGTAGCGGTTAAAGTTGCTGCCGCTTATGCTGCTTGCAGTGATGGGGTCTACGCTAAGAAACCGTCCGATCGCAGGATCGTAATAGCGCTGTTGCATATAGGTTAGGCCGGTGGTGGCATCCTGCACGTGCCCTGTAAAACCCGGCCCGTCTTGAAGCGCTGGCGTGAGCTGCTGGCCATAAGGCTCGAATTTCCGGCGCTCGATGACTACACCAGAGGAATCACTTTCTGCGACCACGCTTCCGAGTGCATCCGTGTGCACATATCGGATAGTAGTCTGTGCCTGCACCGGGAATGAAAGCCAGAGAATCGTGGCGAGTAGGATAATTCTGTTCAAACTAGTCAATGTCTGCACTCCTCGCTGATGTCCTGCGAAATTCAGATTAACTATCCGCACTGAGGAGCTAGTCAAGGCTCAGGAGGTGTAAATGGGTGAGGAGGTGGCGAAAAGCCCGCAGACCAAGCCGAGCATCCACCAGCATTGCATGCACGAACAGCATAACTTCTACTAGCAAATCCTATGAATCTAAAGGTCTGCGCAGTACCACTGTAAAGAACTGCGCCTCCAACTTCTCTAAACTCGTAAGTGTTAGCCGAGGCAACCTGAGGCCATGCAGCGATGTACCAAGGCCTCACATCTAAGTCGAACCAAATAGGAAACGGTGTCGCCGGCACAGGTGGCGACACGGTCACTGCGCTAACTGCCGAATACGGTCCACAACCAGCCTCATTGCAAGCCCGCACCTGGTAGCTCCAGCTGCCGACCGTCTGGTTCGACACGCTCCAGCTTTGGCCAGCACCGTTGTACACAGCCGTCCAGCTTCCACTTCCAACGCGCTGCTGCAACTCGTAGCGCGTGCTACTGGGAACCGCCGACCAGCTCACGCTGTACGTGCCGTTGTTGCTGGTGCTAGGCGCGCTCAGTGTCGGCGCGACGCTCGGCGCATACAGCACTTGCACTGTCTCGATCGCCGAATAGCCCGCGCACCCGGCGGTGTTGCACGCTCGCACCCGGTAGCCGTAGCTGCCAGCTGCCTTGCCACTGACGGCTCTGCTTACAGCAGCGGTGTTCTGCACTTGGCTCCAAGCACCGCTGCCAATGCGCTCTTCGAGCTCATACCGTGTGCTGCCGGACACGCCTGTCCAGCTGACCGTGTACGCGCCGTTGTAGCTGTTTGCAGGCGCGGTCAGGGTGGGAGCCGCTCCAGGCGCATACACGACCTGTACCGTCGAGATGGCCGAGTAGCTGGCGCAGCCAGCGGCGTTGCACGCTCGCACCCGGTAGCCGTAGCTGCCCGCCGCCTTGCCACTGAAGGCCCTGCTCACGGCAGCCGTGTTCTGCACCTGACTCCACGCGCCGCTGCCGACGCGCTCTTCGAGCTCGTAGCGCTGGGCGCCGGCGACAGACGTCCAGCTCACCGTATAGGCACCGCCGTTTCCGCTTGCCGGCGCCGACAGCACAGGCGCAGCACCGGGCGGCAACTGCACCGTCACAGTGGCGACGCCGCTCCACTCACCGCACGAGGCAGCCGTGCAGGCTCTCACGCGATAGTTGTAGGTGCCCGACGCGGTGTTCGAGACGCTTTTGCTTGTCCCGGCTGCGTCATGAATCATCGCCCACGCGCCGGCGCCCGTTTGCTGTTCCAACTGGTACTTCACTGCTGACGGCACTGTCGTCCAGCTGACCTGATAGTTGCCCGAAGCGCTGTAGCTCGGAGTTGTCAGTGCAGGCGTCGCAGGCGCGATGGCCGAGTCGATCCTCGCCACTTGGCGTCCGCCCAGATAGATGTACTCGCTGCTCTTGGCCTTCAGCTCATCGCGCTGGTGTCGCAGGACACCGTCATGGCCATAGATCGAGTACAGGCTGCCGCCGCTCCGGATGGACTGCAGGCGTCGGCCATGCCCGTCATAGCGGTATTGTTCGATTCCCGGCACATTGCGCAGGCGATTGCCGTAGTCGAACTGATACGTCTGCCCGCCCTTACTGGCCAAGTTGCCTTGAACGTCGTAAGTCAGCGACGTTGCCGCCCCTCCGCCGACGGTGTTGGCCACCGTGCTTAGGCGGTTGTTTGCATTGTAGGTGTACGTTCGGTTGCGCGCCTGCGGTCCCGCGGTGACCTGCATGGACCGCAGGTTGTCGAGGACGTCGTAGCCATAGTTGGCTGTTCCAAACATCGGCGAAACCGTCTGGGTCAGGCGGTCGAGACCGTCGTAGCCCATGGTGCGATCACCACGATTGCCGGGCAGACCATCGCTGATCGCGGCCACATTGCCGTGCGCGTCGTAGTCCATGCTGTCGTCATGCACCACGCTGGATCCGAAGGCGTCTCGCATTCGGTCCGGCAGTCCGCGCGCATTCTGGGTCAGCGTGTGCGTGATACCGTTGCCATAGGTGAACTGCTTGAGTGCGCCATTCGGGAAGTAGGACGCACCGAGTGCATAACCACCTGCACGTGTCGGCTGACCCAACGCATTGGGCGCCAGATCGAGATCCAGCCCGACGTCGGCGCGGGTGATCATGTTCAGGTGGCCATTCGCGTTGTAGCCGTACCCGATACCCAACTGCACGCTACCGACGCCGACTGCCTCACCGGTCACCATCCGGCGCTTGTTGTGGACGTACACCGTGGTCGCGACGCCAGCACCGCCGTTGTCGACGACCATTTGCGAGACCTGACCGTCTGGCGTGTACCAGTAGTCGGTATTGCCCAGGTTGTCGGGGAAGACCAGCGACTGCACGCGATTGCGCGCATCGTAAGAACGGGTGACGCGACGGGGCAGGATCGAGGCCTCATTGCCGGTCGTGCTGCAGGCCGTACTGGCAGGCAAGCCCGCCGCCGACCAGCTCAGATTGCCGGCGCCGTCGTAGCCCATGAGCGTAGCCCCGGTCTCCGGCTCCACGCTGCGGCAGAGCTCCTGATGGCTGTTGTAGGCGTAGCTACGATTGAGCGCTGTCGTACCACCGCTTGGGCTGCTGCTGTTGCTACGCCGCAGGACGGTTGGCTTGCCGAACATATCGCGCGTGATGTGGGTCCACGCGCCTTCCGGGTGGGCGATTGTGACTGGATAGTCAGTCGTGGGCTGATCCCAAGCGAGATACGAAGTCGTGGTCTGCGCACCCTTGGGGCTGGTCACCCGCGTTTGAAACCCACTAAGGTATTCCGTCGTGGTCGTCAGCAAGCCCAGCTCGCTGTCCTGGCTGACTGCAACTGGGCGACCCAGTACGTCGTACTCGCTCCAAGTACCGGCCGTGGCCGCACTGGTCGCGGCTGGATACGAAGCGAAGGTCACGCGCCCTTCGTGGTCATAGCTGTAACGCTGGAAGCGCTCTGTACCCGCTTGGTTGGCAGTGTCGTACTCGCGAACCAACAATGGACGCCAGAGGGCATCGAAGTAGCTAATCTTGCGACCGGTGCCCGTGCTGACCGTCTGACGCCAATGACCGGCGGGGATGCCGTATTCGGTAGCGGCGACTAGCTCGAAGACCTGGGTGGTGGTGTTCCAGGCCGTAGTGTCGCCAGTCGGGTGCACGACACTGTCCACGCGCCCCATCGCGTCGTACGTGTAGTTGGTCGCGAAGCCGTTTTCGTCGGTGACGCGAGTGATCCAGCCCGCATCGTTCACTACTGCTGACGTGGTGGTGCCGTCGGCGTACTGGATGTTTCGAGGCACACCGCGGAACCAGCTCGACAAAAGTGTGGTGTTGCTGTTGCCGTCCTTGACAGAAGCAGCCGTGCCATCGGGGTTGTAAGACACCGTCTGCACGGTCTTGCCGAATGACTTGGACACAGTCGGTTGCGCGTTAGTGTTGTAGCTGGTCTCGGAGGCGAAGATGCCGTTGACCGTCAGGGCTGCCTGTTGACCCAGTACCCATTTGGACAGGTTGTCGTTATAGCTGGTGAGCTCCGTGCGGCTTGGACTACCAGGCAGCGTGCTGGACTTGACCACCTGTTGAGCTCGAGCCATCAGATCGAAGGCGCTCGCCTGCCAATCAAACTCGATTCCATCTTGAGTAATAGTGCGACGTGTAAGCGGTCTAACTCGGACGCTCGCGGGATCAGATACGTAGTTCCCGAGTATCGAGCCATATACATCATGGAATGGCTGCGAAGAGGCTTCCGCCTCTGTCATGTAGGTGTTTGTGGTAACACTAATTGCCGAATCATCTGCTCGCAAAAGCTCTAACTTCAGCTGACGTCCGTCGTTATCATGGTAACGAATTCCATATGTATGACGGAGCTTGGTACCGTCCGGGTTTGTAATGGTGACCGCCTTGCTCTCAGTGCAGGTGGTGCAGGGATAAGACGGTGGTGAGGTATGCGAACCCCAAAGGGTTTGCATATGCATTCCATAGGTGTAGTCCCAAACCTTAGTCTCCAATCCGGGGCCGCTGAGTACTTTTCTATCAATACTCATTACATCAAAGTAATGAGGAACAAGTAGCTCATAGTCAGGATTGATCGGATCCCCAGTCTGCATACATTCTGTCGCATGCACACCACTACGATAGTGGCGGCGGTTGCTGAAATTGAACGTACCAATAGCGCCAGAAGGATGCTTCGCTGTCATCACCAAGGACGAGCTGAGCATTGGGCGGGATCCCGCGCACCAAGGCAGCGACGGAAGACTTGAGGGATCCGGCGGAGGCATTAGATCGTCGGTATAGCTATATAGCCAGCTGCTACCGTCTGGAAGCGTGACCTGGGAGAGTCTTGCGTACGAGCCAGTTCCAATGTTGGAGTAGCTGTAAGACCACGTTTTTCCATGGCTCGTAGCAGCTGAAATCCGGCCGCCTGTGTAAGTCAGGTTGACCTCTCTTCCATCGCTTGACCAAATCCTTGTGGGATTCCCAATTGAGTTGTACTGATAATTGACATAATTTCCAAACCGATCTTCAATCTTGCTCGCAAGCAAATAGAGTCTCTTGCGATCGAAGTAGACTGGATAAGGAAATCCATCGCTGTCCTTTCGATATTTAACAAGTCGAGCCGCGGTGCGGCTCGCAGGAAAGTCGAAGTAATAGCGAAGCCCGGACGCCGTCGTCATTCGGAAGCCTTCGCCAGCAAAACCAGCCTGCATTGGAATGCATTCGAGAACATCACGTTCCGACGTCCCTAGCTTGTAAGTTCCGCTGCCGGGACGGGGGATTGAACTGGAACTAATTCCCAACGCGAGGGCCTTACCCCTGCCCGGAACGTTGACAGAAAGCCCCTGCCACACCTCGCCACGCCTGAAG
>JAFAFR010000095.1 GCA_023423405.1 Bacteroidota bacterium | reverse complement strand
GGAAGGCTCAGGGTCCAGTCCCACGCAGAGCATGGAGTTGTTGCGCGTGGACGCGTCGCGCAGCATGTCGAGAAAAGTCATGAGCAGCAATTGTAGGTGGCGGGCACAATCTACGCCCTATGCCTGCTTTTACCCCCCGACAATTGGTTCTTCTGGTGCTCCTGACGCTGATATGGGGGGTTAACTGGCCCGTCATGAAGCTGGGGGTGACGCACTTTCCCCCGCTGAGCTTTCGTGCCTTGGCCATGTGGCTGGGCGTGCTGGTCGTTTGGGCGGTACTGCTGGTGCAACGGCAAAGCCTGCGCGTGCCACGCCGCGAATGGTGGACGCTGGCCCAGCTGGCGTTTTTCAACATGGTGATCTGGAACAGCCTGATCATCGTGGCCATTCCGCTGGTCTCCAGCGGGCGTGCTGCCATCTTGGGCTACACCATGCCTATTTTTTCAGCGGTTCTGGGCAGTTTGATTTGGCGCGACCGCCTGAGCAGCCGTGCCTGGGGTGGTGTGGGGGTAGCCTTTGTCGGCGTCATGTTGTTGTTGTGGCACGAGTTCGGGGCGCTGGGCAGCAATCCGAGTGGGCCTTTGCTGATTTTGCTGGCTGCATTGTGCTGGGCCGTAGGTACGCAGATGATGCGCCGCGCCAGCATGCAAACGCCTTTGTTGGTCATGACCTTTTGGATGATGCTGATTACGGCGCTGGTGCTGACCGTGGCCGCCGTGGCGCTGGAACACACGCTGTGGCACGCCCCCGATGCGGTGGCCGTTGGCACGATTTTGTTCAATGGTCTGTTGGTGGTGGGGTTTGCACAGGTGGTGTGGTTTGTGCTGGCGCGCAGTCTGCCACCGGTGGCCTCGACGCTGAGCGTGATGTTCATTCCCGTGCTGGGCGTGTTCAGCGGTGCCTGGTGGCTGGGTGAGGTGCTGCGCTGGCAAGACTGGACGGCGGTGTGCCTGATGGTGTTGGCCATTGCCTCGGTGTTGTGGCCTGCGAGCAAGCGACAATAAGTGCCGTTTTGAACCCGTGGCCTGTGCACGCAAGCCACCACAAGGAAGCCCATGCTGAGCCAGTTGCTCACCTCTATCATTGACGACATCCACGGCGAAACCATCACCCTGCGTGAGTTGCTTGAGCGCTGCGGGCGCGAAGGCATGCTCATGGTCTGCGCCATTGCCTGCCTGCCATTTTTGATTCCGGTCTCGATTCCCGGGGTGTCCACCGTGTTTGGCGCGGCGATTGTGCTGCTGGCGTTTGCACTGTTTCTGGATCGCTTGCCGTGGCTGCCGCAGCGTATTTTGGACAAAGGCATGGATGCGCAAAAGCTCAAGCCGGTATTGCACAAAGGCGTGAACATTGTGGGCAAGCTGGAGCGCTGGCTGCAGTCCCGCATGCCTGCGCTGACCACGCCCGCCATGCAGCGTTTCAACAGTGCGGTGCTGGTGTTTGGTGGCTTGTTGTTGATGGCTCCGTTGGGCCTGATTCCGTTTTCCAACACCGTGCCTGCCGTAGGCATCTTGCTGCTGACAGTGGGCATGATGCAGCGCGATGGCCTGTTTGTGCTGCTGGGCTATCTGGGTCACATCCTGACCGTGGTGTACTTTGGGGTGCTGGCCTATCTGGCGTGGATCGGCGGCACCTTGGTGCTGAGTTAAGCCGCTCGGGTCAACAAAAAAGCCACCGCAAGGTGGCTTTTTTTATAGCTACCAGCGCTTGATGGATAAGCGCTGGTAGCCAATTTGGCTTCAAGCTGGTTTAGCCGTTGGCACGCTTTTGCAGGATCTCGAAAGCGGGCAATGTCTTGCCTTCCAGCACTTCCAGGAACGCGCCGCCGCCGGTGGAGATGTAGCCCACCTTGTCTTCGATGCCGTACTTGGCAATGGCGGCCAGCGTGTCGCCACCGCCGGCAATGCTGAAGGCGGGGGATTCGGCAATCGCCTGGGCGATGACCTTGGTGCCGTTGGCAAACTGGTCAAACTCAAACACGCCCACGGGGCCGTTCCACACAATCGTGGCAGCCTTCTTCAACTGCTCGGCCAGCTTGGCGGCAGTTTCAGGGCCGATGTCCAAGATCATGTCGTCGTCTTCGACTTCGGTGGCCTTCTTCACGGTGGCCACGGCATCGGGCGCGAAGGCCTTGGCGCAGACCACGTCGGTGGGCACGGGCACTTCGGCACCACGGGCAGCCATGGCGTCGATCACGGCCTTGGCGTCGCCAATCAGGTCAGGTTCAGCCAAAGACTTGCCGATCTTCAAACCAGCCGCCAGCATGAAGGTGTTGGCAATGCCGCCGCCCACGATCAGCTGGTCCACATTCTTGGCCAGCGATTGCAGGATGGTCAGCTTGGTCGACACCTTGGAGCCGGCCACGATGGCGGCCAAGGGGCGTGCAGGCGCAGCCAGTGCCTTGGTGATGGCGTCAATTTCAGCCGACAGCAGCGGGCCTGCGCAGGCCACGGGCGCAAACTGGGCAATGCCGTAGGTCGTGCCTTCGGCGCGGTGGGCAGTGCCAAATGCGTCGTGCACAAAAATGTCGCACAGGGCGGCCAGCTTCTTGGCCAGCTCTTCCTTGTTCTTCTTTTCGCCCACGTTCACACGGCAGTTTTCCAGCAGCACGACCTGGCCGGGGGCCACGTCCACACCGTCCACCCAGTTGCTGATCAGGGGCACTTCGCGGCCCAGCAGTTCGCCCAAGCGCTGGGCCACAGGGGCCAGCGAGTCGGCAGGCTTGAATTCGCCTTCCGTGGGGCGGCCCAGGTGGCTGGTCACCATCACGGCGCCGCCTGCCTTCAGTGCCATTTCGATGGCCGGCACGGAAGCGCGTACGCGCGTGTCTTCGGTGATGGCACCGGCATCGTTCAGGGGCACGTTCAGGTCCGCGCGGATAAACACGCGTTGGCCTTGGACTTTGCCTTGGGCGCACAGGTCGGAAAAGCGAATGATGTTCATGGTGGCAGCCTTGAAGTCTTATAGAGGAGTGATTGCAAACT
>JAFAFR010000083.1 GCA_023423405.1 Bacteroidota bacterium | reverse complement strand
CGCGATGCGTCTGGGCGAGAGCAAACCGAAAGAGGAGCAGGAGTCTCCGAAGACTGCTTCGCTAGCGACAGGCGCGAGCGGGCTGGGAACATTGGACGAGTTAAGACTTGGCCAGACCGGTGCCATGGCGTTGACTCCAGCAGCCGGAGAGATAAGCAAGGAGGGCAATATCCCGGTGCAGATAGATGTCTCTGACGGAGCGGAATCGGAAGGCGCGACCACTGGGAAGGGCTTTCCGGTATTGGTGTATGAGCTCGCAGGTGAATCAGTGACGCTAGGTAAGGTGGTTGCTGCCGATTTCGGAACCATGGCCAAGATTTCGCAGGCATATGTCGTTTACCATTACCATGTCGATCCCAACGGGTGTCCCACGCGCATTACTGATGCTCAAGGGCAGGTGGTGTGGGCGGTAAATTATACTGCATGGGGCAGAATTTCTGATTCGGAAATAGGCCATGTACAAAATTCTATCCGGTTTCAAGGGCAGCTATTCGATGTCGAAACCGGGCTTCACTATAATCGATTCAGGTATTATGACCCGCGTAGCGGACAGTTTTTAAGCCAGGATCCGATAGGGTTAGAGGGTGGGGAGAACCCGTATATATATGGGTTGAGTGGGACGTGCTGGGCCGACCCATTGGGTCTTGATGAGTTTTATGCTTTGATCGCGGCCAAAGATGGTTGGTATCCCATAATGGAATGGGGGAAAAAGAATCCGGTAGGATATTGGTACCTTAAGAAGGGCGAGGTCTGGAAGTTCGGGGAAACAAAGAATCCCAAGACACGCTATTCAGGCGCCTGGTTGAGAAGAAATAATCTTGAGTACTATGCCATCCATAGAGGGAAATCGAAGGGATTCAATCGCGCAGTCGAGACGATGAGGATCTCGGGTTTTCTCAAGTGGAAAGGATTTCTCCCGCCTGGGAACAAGTGCAGACATTGAGGTATAAATGAAGCTTGGCAAGACATCGGATACAAGCGCTGCATCTCATGTGTATGAGATATCGAACGAGCTTGATAATATCTTCTTGGAAATTGAAGATGCATATAAGAAAGTAGACATCGAGATTTTTTTTGTTTTCAGATGCATTCCGGATTCTATTGGTCGGAAGTCGATGAGGAGATATTCGAAGAAGGAAGGAGTTCTGTATCTGGATATGGTATTTTCAGAAGACGAACTTAAGTCACTTTCAAAAGACGAACAAAGGGTGCGTGTAAGCCAGGAATTTTTTCGCTTCTTAGGCGAAAGCCTTGGCAAGTATGATTTTCCGGGGCTAGATGCTTGCAAGTTTTTTTGCGATTTTCGTGAATCGTGCAAAAGAATCGGCTGGTGATGTCACGTGTACAAGTTGAGTAATTACCCGGCATCGGGTCTTCGGTAACGGCGCTCAAGCGACGAGCGGGGCGGGCAATAGTGACCGACCCGCTCGGCGCCGTCTCGAAGTACGACTACGATGCCCACGGTTATTGGTGACGATACCAACCCGCGCGGCGCGGTGACCCGGAACGCGACGCCCTAGGGCGGGCGACCCGGGAGCAGCTCGGTGACACCGTGCAACGACGGTTCCAGTACGACGCGCGCGACCTGCTGACCGCGCAACAGGTGCTGCGCGATGTGACACCGCTGTTCGATACCGCCTACGACTACGACCGGGCCGGCAACCTGACGCGGCGCAGCGACAGCCAGCAGGGCGTGGATGCGTACCGCTACGACGTCCTCGGCCGCTTGCTGCAGCACACCGATCCGAAGGGCCGGGTGGAACGCTTCCTCAACGATCCCGCCGGCGATCGCCTGCAGACCCGGATCCACGAGGTGAAGCTGCGCAAGGTGGCGGGCGGCGGAGACGAGGAGCAGATCCAGTGGACCCGCGAAGGCACCTACGAAGGCGTCCGCTATGTGTTCGACCGTGCCGGCGACCTGATCCGCAAGGGCGCCCCCCACGGTCCTGATACAGGCGACCTGGAGCTGATCTGGGATGCCAACCACCGCCTGGCGGAGAGCCGGCGAAACGGGCAGCGCACCACCTACGGCTACGACCCGCTCGGCCGGCGCGTGTACAAGCGCAACCCGACGCATACCACCTGGTTCTACTGGGACGGCGACGCCTTGCTGGGCGAGGTGCAGCAGGCCAACGACGATCCGCAAGTCGCACCGCTGTGGGTGGGTAATGTCGCCAACCTGATGGAAGCGCGCAACCGGCAGAAGCGCCTGGCTGCCTTGCATGCGCGGACGCGCGAGTACGTCTATTACCCGGGCACGTTCGTGCCGTTGGCGTTGATTGATCCAGGTCCGGCGGCCAATTCGCCGGAAACAGGGGGCGCGTCGGATCCGAAGGCCATCGGGCCAATTGAAACCGGGAAGCTCGGAGTGCCGTCGGTATCGAAGGCGGTCGTGCACCGCTTGGCGCAATCCAGTGGTCCGGCGGTGCCACAGGAGACGCCCGTATCCCCGGTGCCGCAGTCCGGACCCTTGTCCCAACGACCTGCTGACGGTCCGAGGCTCGGCGGCTTGGGCG
>JAFAFR010000012.1 GCA_023423405.1 Bacteroidota bacterium | reverse complement strand
GACATATACGTCCCGGCGTAAGCCGTCGCTACGTTCGAATAATACCAGTCCGAAGCATTCACATCCGAGAATCGAATAGGGGCAATATCGTCAAAACCAAATGCCCTGTTTATGAGCACAGCTGTTTCCGCCCGCGTAATGGCGTTGTTCGGTTTAAAGCTGCCGTCCTCATATCCGTGGATCAATCCGCGCTCTATCCATGCGCTAATCGTGCTTTTTGCCCAGCTGTTGTCAATTGTTACTGCTGATCCCTAGTGTCCAGAGAATGACCGCGTTAGCTGTCCAAGGTCTGATTGTAATCATGTCCAGAGAGAATCAATGAATGGGAAAGCCCAGATGTTTCGGCTTTCCCATTTCTGTTAAACAAATCGAATATAATAAATGTCTATGTTTCTCAAGTTAAATCGGGCTTCTCTCATGATCACGTACCAATGACGGTCAAGCTCAATCCGACACGGGATGCCGCCATCCCCAATACGAATTTCAAAGCATTCACCGCAATAAACGGGATAAGCTTTCTCCTCTAGCTGGACAAACCAGCATTTGACTTCCTGATCGTAGGTCATCCGGTTCCAAGGTTCGTTCACGACAATTCACCCTGAATCACGTGCTTCACCATATGATCGTCGATGATGCGGCGCTTGATCTGGGCGCCGTAGATGAGGCAGTGGGTACACAACTTGTTAATGAGTCTGGCCGATCCACCCGAGAATCGGTAAACTTCATTTATGGCCTCGTCGGAGAATATCTCATGATCTGTACCGGCATACGCGAGCTGACGCTTCAGGTACTCACTGACTTGGGAACGGTCGAAGTAGGGCAACTTGCACTGCAGGTCAATCCGCTGACGAATCGCTGCGTAGGATTGAAGCCGGAGTTTGTCCCAAAGCTCGCTTTGCCCGACGAGGATCAGCGCCATTGGGCTCTGCGCATCCATCTTGAAGTTGAGCAGGAAGCGGACTTCCTCCAACATCTCCCGATCGAGCAGATGGGCTTCATCTACGACGACAACCGGTTCCAGACGGTGAATGCCGCGCATGAGTTCCACTTCGCGATGTAACTGGCGCTTCGCATCGCCTCGGTAGAATTTCGATTCGCACCCGAGTTGTTCGAGTAGCCCTTTGTAGAAGTGTCGCGGTGTCAACTTGGAGTCCGACAGGTACAGCAGCTTATACTTCGCGATATCCAGCATGGCGGCGAACCGGCGGACGGTTGTCGTCTTGCCCGTCCCGCAGTCACCGGTGATGACGGCGAATAATTGGCGCTCAGCCGCGTACTGCAGACGGTCTAGCATCTCTTCCATCGCACTTGCCGGATAAAGTTCTGTCACGGAAATGTCCCGAGCGAATGGCGTGCGGGTCATGTCGTAGAAGGTTTCAAACATCCTGGCCAGCCTCCTTCCTCAGCATGCGATAGGAGACGGCCGGGGTCTGGATTTGTGTTCGCTCGTCATACTTTCGCTCGGCGCCGCGGAGCACGCGAGACTCCGCTGCCGGCTGCTTTTGCAGATGCTCCGGAAGGGCTGGCCGCTTGCCTGCCCGTTCTCCGATGACGAGCTCATGTGCTCTCCACGGCGTGCATCCCTCGTATTCGATCGTCACTTCCGTGATATCTGTCGGGTCATAGACGACTTGTACCGTTTGTCCGATGAACAGCAGCCCGACTTCATACTTCTTGCCTTGGAAGCTAATACATCCGACCTTGTCCACTTTCCGCTGTTCCGCATGAAGGAAGCTGTCCGCCAGGTGCTCGGGATTGATGAACTGCAGTGCTGCCGGGTCGCTTCGAAACGCCGCCTCGGGTGTCTGCTTGTTCGCGAGCGCGGCATGCGGCTTATTCTGGTAACACTCGGATAGCCACACTTGGAACCAGTCGTTAAGTTCATCCAGTGTCTTGACATTCTCAAGCGCCACCTCGTCCAAGAAGCTTTGCACAGCGCCGTTCAGACGCTCAACCTTGCCTTTACTTTCTGGCGAGTAGGGCCTGGTAAAGAGCAAGCGAATACCGAGTTTCGCGCACGTCCGGTTCATCCATGTCGTGCGGTATTGCTTGCCGTTGTCGAAGTAGACGGCCTCGGGAACGCCGTATTTCTCGATGGCTTTGCGAAAGCTATCCTCGACGATGGCTTTCTCCATTGAAGCGTAGAAGGCTCCGTGCAGCACATACCGCGTCGCATCATCTATGAATAACACGAGATAGACTTGCTTCTTCGTACCGCCAGGACCGATGGGCAGGTACGGGCCATACTTGATGTCGCTCTGCCACAAGCGATTGCGGGACTGCTTCTGGAAGCGCCGCACCGCTGTACCGCCGCCGGCATACATCCGCATCTGCCTTGAACTGTAACCGCGCCTGGTTAATCTCGCCTGTAATGTACTGCGTTTAATCGTTCCCAGTGCGACCTTCTCGTCCCATTCGAGAATTTGGATAATCTGGCGTACGCTCCGCTTTGGCACCTCCCGCCGAAGCAGAATCGCTTCTTCCAACACCTCAGCCGGTAGCGTGTCTGGTAGCGACTTCCGGCCTTTGGGTTTCGGCTTTAAGCCGTTGAACCCATCCTTGCGATATTCGGCTAAGTACCGGCGCAGCGTACGCTCCGATAATCCGGACTGCGCACAAATGGCCGACTTTAACTGAGCTGCCTTCGCCGCATCCAGACCGGATGCTAAGAGTGGCGACAGCAGCTTGAAGCGTTCCGCAGCAATCTCGTCTGATTTCTTCTGTTTGCTCATCTTCATGCCTCCATTAACTAGGGTTAGCATGAGTCTAAGACAAGCTTCAGCGGACAGACAGGCAGAACGGGTCTGTCACCCAAAGATTCGAATTGGCGATGGGGCGGACAGCTCTTCCTAGCCATCCGGCAGCGTCGCCGACATACCGTCCAAGTTGTTGGAGTGCGGGCTGTGGAGCACCGGACGCTTGCTCCACGGATAGGCGAAACCGGATGCTAATCGCCTGCAGCGCCGCCGCCCCGTACACCGCCCATACCTGAAACCAGGCCAGCCATCTAGAGAGAGTGGATTCGTCTGCAGCTACTACCGAATCAGCTGGCGCAACCACGACACCTTCGATACTTTCGGCGTCATAACGCTTGTAGGGGACGAGCAGATCTGGCAGCTCATGATGGATTCTCGCGCATGGCTTACAATACAGTCTCCGGATGATGAGCTTCGCTCGTTCGCCGCTGCTTCTGTACCACACCCGTCCCCGGCTGCCCGCTACCTCTAACCAACCGCCGCAGCAGGGGCAAGGAACCACTTCTGCACTCCTAACGAAAAACGCCAATTGCAGGCTCCTTCTCAACCAGCGTGAAATCTGATACAATGACCATATTCTTGGGGTGACGCTTCCGGTTATGCTGCTACCAACAGCATGACGATTACGGAAGCGTTTCTTCTTTCTTTAGACTGATATTCTGGTCACTATATCGGTCTATTCACGGACATTTATGAACGTCAACTTCCAGCCATTCGTGAGCGGCAGAAACAATTATGGAATAACTGAAATGATGAAATCTGAAGTGCTTTTAACCATGAAAGAATAT
>JAFAFR010000091.1 GCA_023423405.1 Bacteroidota bacterium | reverse complement strand
ATTATAATATCTAGCTCCGTAATAGTAGTTTCCGGTTTCCGCATCTAATTCTTTTCCGTTAAACTTGTATTGGTTCTCAAAGCTTCCTGAACGCTGCTCCGCCATTGTTTCTCCAAGAGGCAAATTTAAGAAAAATTGATAAGGTTTCCCATTGGCATCACTTAAATATGTTGCCGATCCCAAATGATCAGGATGGAAATAATAAATCTGTTTTTTTGTTTGGCCGGATTCAGAATTTTCAATCTCATTTGTATCCTCTTTTTCTATTGGTAAGTATTTGAGTTCAAATTGCGGATTCGTACCTGAAATATCTTTCAAGAAAAGTGCTTCGACACCAGATCTGAGAAGACGAAAAAACCATATACATCTATTCTGTTTTTAATACTTTCCAAAATCCCGAGAAATATCCCAATCTATAACAAAGCCAACCGTTAACGGTTGGCTTTTGTTGAATTTATGGCTTTGTAATGGTGGACGAGCGTGACGCTCGTACCAGCGGAGGGGAAGCAAAACAGGGTAAAAAAGCCACTCATTGAGTGGCTTTCGTTATTTTCTATCCTCTAATTTTGGTTAATAAAACCATCCGACTTTTACGATTTACTACTTTAAAAGTATTACTAAACCAATGGTCATTCTTATTTATTTTATCACCTAAAGAAATGTAAGTAGCCATTTCTGGATTATCCAATTTCCAAGATTCATTGTTTTTATAAGAATATATATAGATTCCTTTGTCTAAGTCAGGATTGTAAATAATATAATCTTGGTCTGATATACCAATTTTTGAAAGATGATAAATATTATCTTTCAATATTTTGAATTCATCGTTATTCAAAAACGGAACGCTTTTTAAAGTATCAATTCTATAGTTGGAATCTCTTTCAAAATTGCCATAAGATAGATAAATGCTTTTTCCATTTGTCGAAAATACAGGCTTAAGATTACTATATTTTTTACTGCTGGGAATTTTACTTAAAATATTTTCGGTATCTATTATAATTTGTTCAGCATTTAGAACCTGTTTATCTATTTTATGTTCTTTTCTACTTTGGCAGCAACCCAAGAATAAAAATACTATAAGAAAAGTTGCTAATTTCATTTCTTTTTAAAGTTTTTGTTATAATATTCTATACCCTGTCTTACCATTTCATTGTCTTTTGGGTCATCTCCATAGGATGGCAATCCTCCTACTGGCGAGCCATATTTATATCCATTCCCAATTTGATTAACCCCTGCTGCTCCTTCTAAAACAATATTACTAAAATCAAATGCTTTACCTGCAACACCATAATTGAAGTTTCCAAAATCATCAGACCTCAATAATTGACCATCAAAAAAAGCATAATTATTAAAGTAATTTTCATTTTTTCTTCCATCTTCATACTTTCCAGTATAAAAAGGAGTATTGATATTTCTCTTCAAATCAAAAGGCTTATTATTACCAACTTTGGAAGCAAAAGTCTCTAATTTATCTTTAAATTTAGGTACATATCCTCCAAAAGTTCCCTCATACTTTTTCTCAAAATCTGCTTTATATTGAGAAAAATATGAATTAGTTTTTGCCAACTGTAATTTGAAATCTTTTGTTTTATCAGGAATTTGATTCTCTTGACCAATATATGTATCTACATTTCTAGTAACATATGCTTGAGTTACTTGACTTCTGATATATACTCTTCCATCATTTTTACCATCATCATATACTAACTTACCTGTAATACTATCATAATATTTACCCCAAGGGGATTTAGGTGCTCTACCATCGGGGTCGATAAATCGCACTGGGTTATTGAAAGTATAATTATAAGGCGACCAACTTGGCATTTTCTCCGCCAGTGGGTCAACATTAAGCCATAAACTTATCCTAGGATTATAATATCTAGCTCCGTAATAGTAGTTTCCGGTTTCCGCATCTAATTCTTTTCCGTTAAACTTGTATTGGTTCTCAAAGCTTCCTGAACGCTGCTCCGCCATTGTTTCGCCAAATGGCAAATTTAAGAAAAATTGATAAGGTTTCCCATTGACATCACTTAAATAGGTTGCCGATCCCAAATGATCAGAATGGAAATAATAAATCTGTTTTTTGCCGGATTCAGAATTTGCAATCTCATTTGTATCCTCTTTTTCTATTGGTAAGTATTTGATCTCAAATTTCGGATTCGTACCTGAAATATCTTTCAGGAAAAGTGCTTCGACACCAAAACATTACTGTTCTAGCACCGAGAGGCGGTTTACAGCCTCCACTTGCACAGCGACCGTGATGGACCTACCATCATCTTTTATCCGACATTCGCTAATCACTTCGTGATTAGCGATTTACGGTACACCTCGCACCAGCGGAGGGGGGTTAGGCTAGGGAGCTATAATAAATCCTATTTTTAACATTTTACTTTGTAATAAAGACAATTTGTCAATAAGAGTAGGATTCTCAAGCAAATCATCTTCATCTTTTTCATAAATATAATCACAAACATAATTACTGCTATAAATTTCACTAGGTAAAAGATTTAAATAGGAGTAAATAAAAGAGTATATCGTATTGACTCCCCCTCTCGATAATATAGATTTAAAAACTTTCTCCCATTCAATACTATTAAATCTTAACATTCTATTAGTTGTGACAAGAATAAATCTAAGAGCATATAACTGCGGAAAATTATCTAAAGTATATACTAATAAACGTAAATATTCAGCGTCAGTCAATAAATTAGTTTTATCTAAAATAAAATTAAAATTTATAGGATAATTTAAAAACTCTTCACTTGATTGTTCAAATAATTTTAAAGCAATCGATTTTATATCCTTATTTTTTTCCATTTACTATATTTTGTAACATTTGATTACCCCTTTGAGTTTGTGCTGCCGTTGGTCGATAATGCCCAGAATTGCCATTCAGAGGTTTAACGTTCCCATTCCATATTTTCAAACGCCCTGCCATTTGAACACTTTCAGCACCATTAGATAGATAATAATGTCCACTACCTATACGTAATTCTCCAGAATTAGTTATAACATAATCAAAAGTACCATTTGTAACAGCTCTTCCATTTATATTTAATTTGCCATCACTTATATTATAACCATAATTCACACCATTAGGTTGAGGATCATTGTATTTAAGTGAAACCCGCTGAGCACCAACAGCTGCGTTAGGATTTTGGAATCCTTTAGGTCCACTACCCACGCTTTGAGGCATTCCTCCTTCTACAGCAACCATAGTAGCAACTACTCCAGAAATTCCTAAAACGCCCCAGTTATTTTCTGCTTCCCGTATAGACCCTCGTGTAACTTGATCTATGACACCATGAGAAGCATTCATATTATTTATTACATTGTTATAAAGTTTATTATAATCTGCTTCATGCCATCCTTTTACTAAAGAAAGTCCCGTATAGAATTGTCCAATCTCATTTTGCATGTCCGCCATTTGTCCTAATGTCATATTATGCTTTGCTGCATAATTCATCATCATTCCATTCATCAAATTTTCTGCTCTAGAATTTCCTTTAACAACACCGCCACCAACACTATTAAGACCTGCCGCAGCAATTCTTATCGCAGCCGTTCTCATATACGCAGGGAGCGGATCCATTCCATCAGGATCTATAAAATTGATAGGATTATTGAATGAATAATTGTACGGACTCCAATTCGGATATTTCTCCGCTAGTGGATCTACAGATAACCAAATAGATAGCCTAGGATTGTAGTACCTAGCTCCATAGTAGTAATACCCCGTTTCTATATCCAGTTCTTTGCCGTTGAATTTGTAGTTCTATAACTCCGCTCAACTTTTTGGGATTTGCCTACTCCAATTCTTTTCGTGCGAGGCTTTTCACTGTGAACATCTACGCTTGCTCGCTTTTTTCAAAGATAAAAATTTAATTCAGTTGAAAAATAAAATTTATTTGCATTTTTTTCGGGGATATTTTTTTTCAATTGAAAAGAAAAAGTATTTTGTTGTTGGTATTGTTTAAAATGTGGACTTGTGGGAAAAATAGCGAGTGGATTCAGCGTCGAATTTTTCCATAAATCCACATTTTTTTTGATAAAATAGTTCTTTGTTGTCGCTGTTGTTGTGGATGTTAAAATGTGGGTAACCCTTTGGCTTCGCTCAGGGCGGGTTATCCACATTTTAATATCTTTTGATTCGGAGCGGATTCAGTTCTATCTGTGACCTTCAAAAGCTTGGGCGCATTTTTCCTTATTTCGGGTGGTTGTTGGTGCGGGAAAAAGGGATTTTTTGTGGCTGGATTCAGTTTTGGGAAGGCGTAGGATTCGGTGGAGCAAAAAGGGCTTTGCCCGTTTGCAAGGAAAGCATTTTGCATAATCCCAAATTATAGGTACCAATGGGTTTTGCACGGAGCGGAGCTTTGCGGAGTGGAGGGCAACGTTTTGCGGATGCCGTGCGTATAATTTTGATTATGTTACTTTCTGTGGCAAAGCGAAAATATCAAATTATTTTGCTCTGTTATCTTTTGGTAACGACTTATTAATTTCCATCTTTGAATTTATTTTTACTGCTTTTTTTGTGTTTGAACATTTTTTATATTCAAAAATTGATTTTATTTCGGGTTGATATTTTGCTACAATAAGACTTATTACGAGTATTGCAGAAATTGCCCAACCAATAAATTGAAGGATTCTAAGCTTCTCTTTTTGATTTACCAAATCTATTTCTATTTTCTTATAGGAGTTTTTCAAAAGAGTTGATATAGAAGGTTGCCCCTTTTCTTGTATTACATCATCCGTTTTTGTTTGCAGAAATGCTTTTTTATAATTTTCAACATTTTCGGAAATTATACTGAGAGCGTTTTTTTGATTTTGGATAAAAATTGAGATTATATATGAAAAAATAAAGGAGGAAACTAATACAATAGTGTTCTTGATCGAAAAAGCATTTGAAAAATCGATTTGTGTGGCAGCCAATACAAAAGCTACAGGTATGGCTATTAATTTAGATTGTGCATCATTAATTATATTCCTGATATTTTTTGAATGTTCTAATACTGAATTATCTATTTCCATTTTCAATTTGTTATATGAAAAATTGGATAAATAAAATTCAAAACTGGTATTGCATCGTTCAAAAAACTCTTTGAAATTAGATAGTAAATATTGAAATCTATTTGATTTCTCCGTAGATAAAAAATCAATCAGTTCTTGTAAAAATATGCTTCTTTTTTCTTTATAATCATCAATATTTATCACGTATTCTCGAATTAAAGCAAGATTTTCAGGTTGTAAAAAATCTTCATATACAATACTATTATCAATAGATAATTCAATAAATTTATTTTCTTGAAATAAGAATAGAGTTTTAACATCTTCATCCTTTACAAATTTTGACTTCGATACTAATTTTTGAATCAATGCTAACAGAGTGTTATACTTCTCTATTTTTTCTTGATTAGCAGAAGATGTATTTTTATAATTTAATTCCTGTATATAAAAATTCTCATCTAATTCGAACCTATTATCTACAACAAAATCAGCAAAAGTTATATAAAACCCTTTATTTTTTAATTCTGCCGTAACGAACTCTATATAAACAGGTTGTGATGAATTCGAAAGATTATCAACACTTATTAAATTACTTGAAGAATCTTTTATATTTTCAATTAAGTCATCATCATAAAACTGTTTAATCTGTTTTTGAGATTCTTCATTAACGGTAATTTCAACTATAACTGCATCTGATTTTATCTCTTTAATATGATTACTGAGTAAACTTATTAAATCATTGAGGCAATTATCCATCATAATTATTTGTCAAATTGTGAAATTAGCTCATCCGGAATATTCGTAAAGGTAAGTGTCTTTCTTATCTTATCAATCTTAGCTGTTTTACCAATCATCTGCTTATTTAATCTAATGGACAGATCATCACTGTGATATTCTACAAATTTGAGCGTTCTGAGAGTCTTACTATCATATTTAATAATTTCACTTACAGAAAATTTTTCATCCGATGCATATTCTGCAAAACTATTGGGGTTTTCATCGTCTATTATTGCAGAAATATGAGACAGCTGTATTTCCTTTTTATTTTTATTGCAATCTTGGCAATATTCATAAACTTTCCTTTCTTTTTCCTTAGTTTTAGCATCATCATAACCATTTTCTGAGCAATAAGAATGTAAAGCGTTTTTTAACTTTGTTGAAGATTCTGTTGCCGTTGTTTTATCTGCACATCCGATAAAATTTTGAAAATAATCGGATATATCTTTTTTCCCTCTTATAAAAGCTAAATATGTTTTGACATTATCTGCATTAGTTAAAGACAAGTTCCATCTAGAAATATTAATTAAAGTTGCCAAGTCAATTTTATTTAATTCAAGATTTTTAATTTGTTGAATAGATAATGCTTCTTCATTTAAGTTATATCCTTGCTTATTGTTTATTGAAAAAATCAAAACATATCTTTCATCATTATTATCTGTTATTTTATAATCGGCAAATATTAAAAATCCACCTGTTGCTGGGGCAGAACTTTTAATCATTCTTTCATAGTAACCCATTGATTTTACAGTGAAATCTAAAAAATCAATTTTACCATTTTTATAGTCTCTTAATGATTGCTGAAAAACATTAAAATCAAATTGATCCTCAAAAATTCCAAAAGTAGGAACCGATCTTTTAGTGAAAGATTCTCTAATATCTGCAATAAAATAACGTTCTTGCTTATTTACGGCTAATTCTTTATCTGCCAATTTCAAAGCAGAATCTTTATTACCCGCTACTTTATTAATCCTATGAACTATAATATTGGTTAGAGCTATATTATGACCTTTTTCTTTAACTTGTTTTGACATATTGAAATTCTATGATTAAAGTTTGAAATTTAATCGTTTTTTTATTTATTGGATTACGGAAAACCATAATGTCCTATAAAATATATTATATTTTGATAAAATTAGACAAATTTTAAAAAATCATATTGAAACTATAAACAAAAAAAATCCCATTAAGGGATTTATATTAAAAATGTTTTGATGCAGAATATTCAATTCAAAATATGAGGATTTCCTGTAAGAATATCCAAACCTGAGTTTTTAAAATCTCGATCGTTGGTAAGAAGAACCATAGATTTTTCTGAACATAATGATACGGTAGCTTTATCAACAAAATCTAAATCGTTCACTACCATTAAATTTTCAATCTCCTGATTACTAAAAATCTTTCCTTCAATATTAAAGCGATTCAGAATATTTCCTTTTATAATCGTATGAATATCATCTAAAGTATCTTTTCCATCCTGACTATCACGGAAAGCTTTAAAACTAATATTTGGATTTAATTTCGAATGTTCAATTCTTAATACTCTATTAATTACTTCAGAAATAACTAAAAAGTCTATAAATAAAATATTCCCTTGCGTTAATAAAGTTCTAAAAACTCTTGCATAGTTTTGTTCAAAATGATGTGAACCCGTTGGCCAAAAAAGATAAATCAATATATTGGCATCTAAAAAAATACTTCGTCCTTGAAGTTGAGTAACATCTTGTAATTTATAATGAGCCATAACTCTTAATCTTCTAAAATGTCATTAATACTTCTTTCCAATGCATCAGGGTCTTTATAATAAATCTTAGCTGTATCTACCACACGTTTAAGAGACACTTTGCCAGAATCGGAAATATCGTCCACTGATAAATATTTTTTTATTACATCTTCTGGATAATCTTTATACAACTGTCCAACTGCAGTATTAAGAAAAGCAGTTGTAAGCATTTCTATATTTAAGAAGGACAAAATAACTTTGTGTCCATTCTCAAATGCCTTTTTGACCAGATCAAACACTTTTTGACCATCTTCCGCTTCCACGCCATAGACATCGCCAATTGTGTTTACTATACTAATTGTTGTACTTTCCATTCTTTAAAATATATCGTTTATATCTATTTCTTGTACCAAAGAGTAATTATTAAAATCATTCGTACAGAATTGCAAATTTACAATTGTTCCTGGAAATGACCCATTAAATGTTTTTGTTTCAATTCCCATACTGTCAAATTGATAAAATCCATCTCCACTTACAATTTGCATTTTTCCCTTATTTTTTTCTATAAACTCCTTTAAAACAGCTAAGCCAATTCCTCCTGTTATTCCTTGTTTAGTGGTGTTTTTGTCCCTTACAGCCCATTCTATTGCCTGATAGGCTTCTAAGTTAGATTTAAATCTTTTATTCACTTTTTCTTTAAACCCAATGCCAGTATCTACAATGGTAAATTCAATTCTATTTTTATTTGGAAAAAATTGACCACAAGTATAAATGAATTTTGTTTCACTATGTATTTGGGCATTGACAAAAATTTCATAAATAGCTTCAACAATTTTTTCCTTCAAAGCTTCAGACATATTTGGAAGTTCGGTTCTTCCTATAAGTTCTTCTATTACATATTTTTTAAAATATTTACCATCGGAAGGCTTTAGCTTCTGGTATTTTATTGTGGTATGATTAATATCAAATATCTTTTCTTTTCCAAAATAGGTAAGAAAAT
>JAFAFR010000085.1 GCA_023423405.1 Bacteroidota bacterium | reverse complement strand
CTGCGCCCTGGTGATGTTCAACACCCAGGGCGAGCCGACCGTCACCACCAACCATATCGCCGAGGAGCTGGAGATCAGCCCCGGCAACCTGTACTACCACTTCCGCAACAAGGACGACATCATCGAGCAGCTGTTCACGCGCTACGAAACGCGCATGGACGAGTTGCTGACCCCGCCCGACGGCCGCCTGCCCGGGCTCGAGGACATCTGGATGCAGCTGCACCAGGTGTTCGAATGCATCTGGGACTACCGCTTCTTCTATCGCGACCTGCTGGAGATCCTCAGCCGCAGCCGGCGCCTGCGGCTGCGTTTCGCACGCATCCTCAAGCGCGCCGACGACCGCGCGCACGTGGTGATGCAGGGCCTGCTGCGGGCCGGGGTCATCCGCGCCTCGCCCGCGGAAATGGACGCCGCCGCGACCAACCTGCTGGTGCTGGCCACGTTCTGGCTCAACTACGCCGCCATCCGCGGCGATGGCGACGAACGCGCCGCGATCCGCGACGGGATCGTGCAGGTGATGATGCTGCTCTCCCCCTTCCTGTGCGGCGCCGAGCGCGTGCAGCTGAACCAGTTGATCCGCGCCTATACCGACTGAATCCCGCCACGCGGCGGCGGCGGGGCCCGCGCTCGCCCGAGCCCCCGGGCCGCCACGCCTGCCCGCTCCGGCAGTTCACGCGCCATCGCAAGGCTTGCCGCACCCCCTCCGCTGCGTAGAATTCGCGTCCCGCTTCATCGTCATCGCCCCGCTCGCGGGAACCGGTACGACGCGATCGCCACACGCTGGCGATACGGAACCGGGCGGTTAGCTCAGCGGTAGAGCATCGCCTTCACACGGCGAGGGTCGCAGGTTCGAACCCTGCACCGCCCACCAGACAAGGCCAGACCCTTGCACGAAACCCGGCCCCGCGCCGGGTTTCGTGTTTCTGGATGCCGGCAATGCGCCGGGGCGCGAACCTACTCCCCCTGCCTGGGCCGTTTGCCCTGTCCGCGCTGGTTGCCGGTGGCCTCGTGCCGCTCGTCCGACACGATGCAGCCGTCCACCAGCTGGATGGTGCGGTCGCAGGTGTCCGACAGGCGCGGGTCGTGGGTCACCACCAGCACCGCGCACCCGAACTGTTCGTTGAAACGGCGCAGCAGTTCAAACACTTCCGCCGCGGTCTTCGTGTCGAGGTTGCCGGTCGGTTCGTCGGCCAGCAGCAGCGCCGGCCGGGTCACCAGCGCACGCGCGATCGCCACGCGCTGCTGCTGACCGCCGGACAGCTCGCTCGGACGGTGCCCGCCGCGCTGGCCCAGGCCTACCGCCTCCAGGGCCTCGCGGGCACGGCCGGCACGCTCGTCATAGGGCACGCCCGTGTAGCCGAGCGGCATGGCCACGTTCTCCAGCGCGCTCATCCGCGGCAGCAGGTTGAAGCCCTGGAACACGAAGCCGATCTTGTCCCGGCGCAGCACCGCGAGCGCCTCGCGGTCGAGGGTCGCCACGTCGACGCCGTCGCACAGGTAGGTGCCGGCGGTCGGGGTATCGAGGCAGCCGATCATGTTCATCAGGGTCGACTTGCCCGAGCCCGACGGCCCCATGATCGCGACGAACTCGCCACGCAGGATCCGCAGATCCACGCCATCGAGCGCCACCACTTCCGCCTCGGTGCCGGCCGCATACACCTTGCCGAGCCCGAGGGTTTCGATCACCGGCGTCATGATCAGCGCGCCGCGCGTTCGCCGGTGATGATCAGGTCGCCTTCGGCGACATTGCCCATCACTTCGGTGCTGCTGCCGTCGCTCGCGCCCAGGCGCACCGGCACCGCCTCGCGCTGCCCGTTCACCAACCGGTACAGGGTGACCCGGGTGGCGCCGATGTTGCTGGCCAGCGCGCGGCTCCAGGCCTGCTGCTGCCTGGTATCAAGGGTTGCGGTGAACGCGGCGAAATCCTCCTGGAACCGCTGCAGCATGCGCTGGCGGATCTGGGCCTGGATGGCGTCGCCGCCACCGCCACTCGAACGGATCACCATCGCGCCGGGCGGCGGGCCGCCGGGACCTGCGCCGCCAGCAGCGGAACCGCCACCGGCGCGCGCCTGGCGCTGCTCGGCCTGGCGCGCACGGACCTTCTCCAGCGCGGCATCGAACGCCGCCTGCTGGGTCGCATCGAGCTGCAGCGTGGCCGCGGTGGCGGCCAGGTCGTCGAGCATGCCGCCGCCACGCGCGCCTTCGGCCGGCGGCGCGGCCAGCGCCACGCTGTCGGCATCGGCCGGCTTGTAGCGCAGCGCCGCGTTGGCGACCTTGAGCACGTTCTCGCGGTTGCTGACCTGGATCTCGGCGTTGACGGTCAACCCCGGCAGCAGGGTGCCGTCGCTGTTGTCGACCGCCACCACCACCGGGTAGGTGACCACGTTGTTGGTCGTCGTCGCCGCCAGCCGCACCTGCTCCACCTTGCCCTGGAAACGGCGGTCGTCGAATGCGTCGGCGGTGAAGCTGACCGTCTGGCCGACCTGGACCTGGCCGATGTCGGCCTCGTCGACCGCCAGTTCGATCCGCATCTTGCCGAGGTCCTCGGCGATCTGGAACAGCTCGGGCGCGGTCATGCTGGCGGCGACGGTCTGCCCCGGTTCGATCGAGCGCACCAGCACCACGCCATCGACCGGCGCGCGGATCACCGTGCGCTCCAGGTTGACCCGGGTGGTCTGGGTGGCGGCGGTCTGCTGCGCGATCTGCGAGCGGCTCGACGCCACCTGGGCACGAGCCTGGTCGAGCGCGGCACGGGCCAGGTCGACGTCGCTCTGCGCCACCAGCTTCTGCGTGCCCAGGTCGGCCTTGCGGCGGTAGTCCAGTTCGGCGTTGCGCAGGGTTGCCTCGGCCTGCGACAGCGCGGCGCGGGCGGCGGCGATCTGGGCCGAGCCCTGTTCGATCTGCGCCTGGTAGGTGCTGGGGTCGATGCGCGCCAGCACCTGGTCCTTCTTGACCTCGTCATTGAAGTCGACCAGCACCTCGGTGATCTGGCCCGAGATCTGGCTGCCGACAACGATCGTCGAGGTCGCGCTGAGGGTGCCGGTCGCCGAGATCGCGACGCGGATGTCGCCGCGTTCCACCGGCGTGGTGCGCCATGCACCTTCGGCGGCGGCGCTGTCGCGCTGCAGCCAGAACCAGAAACCGGCACCCAGCGCTGCAAGCACGACGAGGGCAATGACGAGACGCGGCAGGCCGCGGCGGGGGGACTTGGTGCGGGCGCTCATGGACACGTTCTTGGCTGGCGACATTGCAGGCTAACGCACCAGCCTTTGCCGAGTTGACCGCCGCTCCGGTTTTTTTTTCGACGCCGGGGGGCGCAGACAGCTGCCGCTAAGATTCTTCCGAACCAATCGGCCCTTGCTCGTCCAGATCGCCCCTAACCTTCGCGCGGCTGCAGGGTGATCGTCACCGTGGTGCCCTCGCCCGGCATGCTTTCCATCGCCACCGGCCAGCCGAAGCGGGTGCCGAGCCGGCGCACGATGGACAGGCCGATGCCCTTGCCCGGCTGGCCGAAGGGATCCGCCCGGAAGAACGGGTCGTAGACCCGGCGCAGCACCTCGTCGGACATGCCGATGCCGGTGTCGCGGACGATGATCCGGTCGCTGTCGACCACCACGTCGACCCGGCCGGTCTCGGTGAAGGCCCAGGCGTTGCGCAGCAGGTGGCCCAGCATCACCCCCAGCACGCGTGGCGGGGCATCGAGCCGCGGCCGGGCCAGGACCTCGACCGCCAACGCCACCTGTTTGGCCTCGAACATGGCGCGGACCTTGTCGACCTCCTCCTCGACCACGTCCACGACCTCGAACACCTCGCTCTGCGGCACCACCCCCCGCTCGCGCGCGAGCACCAGCAGCGCATCGATGATCGACTCCATGTCCTGGGTCGCGCGCCGGATCCGCAGCAGCGGACGCTGCTGGTGTGCGGGGGTCGATGGATCGGCGGCAATCATGTCGCTGGCCACCCGGATCACGGTCAACGGCGTGCGCAGCTCGTGGCTGGCGTCGCGGGTGAACTCGCGCTCGCGACGCACGAAGGCGGCGATGCGTTCGCCCAGCCCATGCAACGCGGTCGACAGCGCAAACGCTTCGCGGCCGGAGTCGGCGCGGGCCTCGATCGGCTCAGGCAGCCCTTCCTCGTCGCCCGCCGGATCCCAGCGCCCGACCTGGCCGGCGAGGCGATGGATCGGCAGCACCATGCGCTTGGAGGTGCGATAGGTCAGCCATGACACGATGAAGATGGTGGCCAGCGACAGCAACGCCAGCACGCCGGCCACCAGCGCCAGCATGCGGTCGAAGTTCGACAGCGACGCCCCGAGGTAGAGGGTGCCGCCCGGCCGGCGGTCCACCAGCAGCATGCCCTCGGTGTCGCGCCGCGAGGAAAACCCCGGCGGTGCGTCCTTGAACCACACCAGGCTGGCGATCGCCCGGTCGCCGCCGACCACGCTGTCGAGCGCGGCATCGGTGTCGGAGACGAAAAAGCCCTGCATGTTGACGCTGTAGGGCGGCGGATAGGCGACGTCGGTACCGCGCGCCAGCCAGTAGGCATCGGCCTCGGCCTGCAGCCATTGCCGGGTGAGTACCTGCCGCCCGAGCAGAGCCGCCGCCATCACGCAGACGATCAGCAGGATCCCGGCGATCACCGCCTGGAACGTGAACGCATCGCGGATGCGGTTGGGCAGCCCTTGCGGCATCGGCGTATCGACCTTCCCGCAGCCGGCTTACGCCGGCGACTGCTCGATGTCGGCGATCCGGTAGCCGGCGCTCTGCACGGTGTGCAGCAGTTGCTTGTCGTAGGGCTTGTCGATGATCTTGCGCAGGTTGTAGAGATGGCTGCGCAGGGTGTCCGAGTCGGGCAGGCTGCTGCCCCAGATCTCGCGCTCGATCTCCTGGCGGTTGACCACGCGCGGCGATTCCCGCATCAGGATGGTCAGCAGCTTCATGCCGATCGGCGAGAGCTGCAGTTCGGTGCCACCGCGGGTGGCGCGCATGCTGGCGGGGTCGAGCACCAGGTCGGCCACCTTCAGCACTTCCGAGCCCACCTGGCGGCGCTCGCGGCGGATCAGCGCGCGCAGGCGCGCCTCCAGCTCCTGGATCGCGAACGGCTTGGTCAGGTAGTCGTCCGCGCCCGAGCTCAGGCCGGTGAGCTTCTCGTCGAGCGTGTCGCGCGCGGTCAGCATCAGCACCGGCGTGGACTTGCGCGCATCCTCGCGCAGGCGCTTGCACACCTCGATGCCGTCCAGGCGAGGCAGCATCAGGTCCAGCACGATGACGTCGTAGCTGTTCTCTGTCGCCAAGCGGTAGCCGTCCAGCCCGTCGGCGGCGTAGTCGACCTCGAAGCCGCGCCCTTCCAAATATTCACCCACCATTTCCGAGATGTTGCGGTTGTCCTCGACGATGAGGACCAGCCCCCCCGGTTCCTGCCCTGCGCGCATGCTCACTCCAACGGTGTTGTGACATTAATTTTTGTGAAATTGCCACGCCACCGGTACAGGCGCCGTGAAGGCCGGGCCATGGAACCCCGCCGCGGCGCTGCTACGCTCGACGCCCCCACCGGACCACCGCCATGCCCAACATCGAACGCCTGCTGCCCGTCCTGCTGCTGATCTGCTCGAACATCTTCATGACCTTCGCCTGGTACGGGCACCTGAAGTACCGCAGCGCGCCGATCCTGATGGTGATCGTGGTCAGCTGGGGCATCGCGTTCTTCGAATACACCCTGGCGGTGCCGGCCAACCGGATCGGGGCCGCGTTCTACTCGGCGCCGCAGCTCAAGGGCATGCAGGAGGTCATCACCCTGCTGGTGTTCGCGGGGTTCTCCACCTGGTACCTGGGGCAGCCGCTGAAGTGGAACCACTGGGCCGGCTTCGCGCTGGTCATCGTCGCCGCCTGGCTGATTTTCCTGGAGTGAGCTTTCTGGAGTTAGCTTCCTGGAATGCGCTTCCTGAAACCTGATCAGCACGATCTTTCAGTTCCCTTCCCCCGCATGCGGGGGGTGAGGACGGCCTGCTTGCGCGGCA
>JAFAFR010000053.1 GCA_023423405.1 Bacteroidota bacterium | reverse complement strand
TGGAGATTTTTCGTACTCCTCTTTAGCCCGCAGGACGCAACGCTCAATCGTTGCTGCTTTGTTAATGAGTACGTCATCAACCATAAACGGTCCCTGTTTTTTGAATGTCTTGCAGCAAGCCTGCGCGTGCCTCGTCCAATGCTGTCTTTTGGCTAAGGATGAAGGTTTCATAGAGTGCTGCCTGCTCATCTCTGGCCCACAGACGTTGGCCCGTCGTCACAATCCGGTACTGCATCACCGTCGAGGCAGAGCGTAGATTAAGCAGGTCGACAGGACAGCCAACAATCCCAGCTAAACGACTAGCGAGGTCCCAAAGCACCTCAGCCCCTAGAGACTCATCAGCCATCAAAGCAACATCTAGATCACTTTCAGGCCCGGCATCACCACTCACCCGACTGCCGAAAGCATAGACAGCAGACAGACTGGGGACCATGTCCTTAAGTGCAGCTACTACAGCGCAAAAATCAATGGAACGTGGGGCAGGCATGAACAGCTCGGTAAACTACTTCGGCAAAAGGGGAAGGCTAATGATCCCGAAGTATGCCAGCATGACATGTGCCCCACACAGATCAGTTCGCTATACCTAAGACCAGGAGCGACGCCCCTTAGGCAAATTGAGGCGCCTATAACGTAGCTCTTTGACAAAGAGGTCATCTACCAGCCTATGAATAGCTTGCATGGAAGAGCCTGGCTGCTTCTTCAGCGCTTCCGTCAAATCAGCGACATCAAAACGCACTGGCGCAACGCCTATGCTCATGCGCTTATTGTTGAAATCAACATTAAATGCTTGCAGCAGTGTTTTCCAACTAGCTCCTCCCGATGCCTTTGGAAGGAAAAACAGCATCACGCACTGCGGTCGCGCTTCCTCAGATTGCGTAACCCTTGCTAGTTTTCCTAGCAGCGCTTCAGGCCATACCTTCTGGAACTGCGTAATGTATGAAGACGCATTTTTGAAAAACTCCACATACGACAGCACACTGCAATGATCCAGTGATGAAGGTTTAATTTCTGTGGAGCCATCTCCTTCGTACACCTTCATCTTCACCAATACCGTCGTTGCATTTGGCAGCTTGGATTCCAGTGTTTGGATGTACTTATCGATGGAGCGCTCGGTCTTCGTCTTCTCGACGGACAAGCGCCTGTTGAGACCACAGGACTGCGGCTTCGCCATCCAGCGCAATGCAGCACTCACACCCCTATTGAGCAAATCAACGTCTTCTTGTTTCAACCTGCGACAGTCCACATAGTTCAGCCCTTGCTTGCTGCGAACCTGGTCGACAGCAACAGCGACTGTTGCCCGAAACAATGTGACGTAGGCACTATGAAGGTGAACGTCACCATCATTCCAACCTAGAGGAATTCGAGACCCTAGGTACTCATCCAAGAGGTCTGCGCACAGTAACAATCTAGCGCCAAGCGCCGAACTCTGCGCACACTGCCTAGCAGCATCCCACTCGAAATGCGGTCCCGCGACCTTTAAAAGGAGCCCTATGTACGTATGCATGGCAATGCACAGCCTGAGCTGGCCATCGTCAAGGTGACGAGTAACCTCCAAGGAAATACTTCCAGACTGCACCTTAGACATCAAGGGAGCAATCACCGCTGCGCTTGTGCTCTGCTCAGGCTTGAAAAGCTGAACTTTTAATCCGACCTTATTCTCTTCCCTCTCTATCAAACTTCTTTTCTTATCCACGGTTTAGTCGCATGCAGCCTTGATGCATCAAAGATACCACCTAGCGCTGCGTGCCCCGCTTACGCTGTCTAGGATTCATTCAGAAGGATCAGAGCTAAAGGCACTGAAGTCTGCTTTGCGAAAACAGACCTTCATTACCCATCTGCGGGTGGGCGACGATTTGACCCCTCTCACGCCGCTTGGACCCGATGGAGAGTATCGCTCCGCTCCGCAGGAACGGTATCTCTGCCACTGAGAGCCCATACGTCGATACACAGCCCCTACACCTACTTGGCGCCTTGCGCCACCGTACACAGGGCAACGATCTGATCGGCACCCAGCTTGTGGAACTGCAACTGTCGCTGCACCTCCTTCGCGTCCGTGAAGCCTCCCTTACTTGCCAAAGCTACCGCATAGGCCCGAATCGCATCACGGAGCCTTGTCAAACCAGCCTTATTAATGATACGAATCCTGTCATCAGGGGAAGCTGCATGCTCGAAGACTGTCTTGGGATGAACCAAGATAGGCGTCATGGCGCAGGTGGCGTCATACTTCTTGTTGAACCAAACGATGGATCCGTTCAACTGGTTGGTATCGTGCTTGCAAACACGCTCCGCGAGGACGGCTCCGCTCTTGCATTCGATAACTAGGTAGTTCTGTGCGCCTAGAGCCCATAGGTTGTCTGGACCAACTCCGATCTGGTCCTCGGGACGTTCAGAACCAAAACCCAAAAACACGCCAAGGTCCCTCATGGCAGCCTCGAATCGTCTGGAGCCTTCTTCACCCCAATCAAGGTCGTCGAGCAGGCCATTCACCCAAATGATGAGTTCATTGCCTTCGATGAACTTGTTCATGAACCCCACTGCAGCAGCAGCTTGGCCGGATGGCGGTGCGCTGAGTCGGCGATACGTTGCCCCTACCAAAGGCTTCAGAAGCCGATAGTTGCCGCTCAACGCAGCGATCTGTAGCTCTTGCGCGGCAGCCGGATCCGTAAAGTTTGTGTACTCAGCGAGTTGCTGTTTAAGGTAGCCCTTAAGCTGAGCGTCTTTTGTCGCATTCACTGCATCTTGAACGTGTCGAACTGCGAGGTCGTAACGGGTCAAACGCGCCGCATCGAAAGCCTCGCGCAGGCTCACCTGGTTCGCGTCGATGTGCCCGTCAGCAGGAGGTTCGGCGTTGACAACTGCATTGCGTCCGGCAGCCACCCATTGGTCGTCTTGGGAAAAGCACAGGCTCATGATGTCGATGAGCTTATCCATTGACTGGTTTCGCAATTGGCTGGCTACCTCTTTCCCAAGTGCAATCTGTGCACGCGTTGCCGACGAGAACATCGACTCGGTTTCCGGCTGATGAAGTCGCTGGGTCAGGCGGCCACCGAGCAACAAAACGACGCAATGATCATCACTGGATCGCACCCCCCTGCCCATGCCCTGCTCGATACGCTGAACCTGCCGCACCAAGTTGCGCTGGGTCCCATCAAGCAACAACACCTCCATCCGCTCCCCAAGGCCGTAGACCTCAGGCAAACCATCGATGACTAGCAATTCGCAGGCTTTGCCTGGTAAGTCAATACCATCGTATTTGTTAATCAGCACCGTGAGACCGACATGCCCGTTCTTTAGCTTTTCGACCCCGCCTTGAATCGATGTCTTGTCGAGGGCCTGTTTCGCAACATCCTTCCAGAACTTGGCTCGTTCCTTCGACGGTACGATCACTACCACGTTGATCGCCTCTGCAAGTCCCGCGACCAGCCCACGGATCTCCTCAGGCGAGAAGTCCGGATTAATCTCCTGCGGAGCTAGGATCATACGGTCGCCAATGTCACCTCCACCCTTGGGGCGAATAGGTGTGACAACTTCTGCTGGGTCGGCACGAAAATGGCTGACCAGGATCGTATCGTCGGCCAGCGTTGCGGTCATGTAGATGCGCCGGCGCGCCGCAGAGAACGACGGTATGCGCTCGATGGGAATGAAATGAGGCGATATCTCCAGAGAGTCGCCGCCAAATAAACAGGTACAAAGCGGAATACAGTCGCTCAGCAAAGGCCAACTCCACTCAAGCTCCGCTGATCGTCGGTGGGCATGGAGCAACCCAAGAACCTCATCTCGCTTTGCCTGCCAGGCCCAGTAAGGAACAGTCATGACGACGGAGGGTTCCTGGGCTTGGATGTCGAGCAAACCCGTTGGCGATTGTGCCTTCAAGTCCTCCACGAACAACTCCAGCAGCCCGCCATACACCGGAGACTCGACGGATGCTCTGATGGAGAATTGTTCCTGCACGACACTGAGACAGGCATGCGCATCATCGATAACAACGCACCCAATCGGGATCTTGCTTTCGCCCACACCGAACACCGACCGTGCATTAAAAAGCTTGTGTACGTTCATTACCAGGATGGATCGCCCCGCCAAGAACTCGGCGTCTTTCTCATCATCAGTGGCCGAGATTCCCAATTGCAGGGCTTCTTCAAGCACCTGGGAAACAAGAAAGTTGTCCGGAGTGATGTAAACAGCAGGCCTCACGCCCTCGTTCAGCGAGCTCTGTAAGCACAGCAGCCCAACGACTGTCTTACCTCCGCCAGTGTTCATCTTGATGGTCAGGTCCCGAGCGGTGCGACGCGAGTACCAGCCATCCAGGACGTCAGCTTGCTCATCGAGTGGACGCTTAAAGCGAGCGTCCCGCTTGAGGGTGGTGAAAATCTTTCGTGGGTCGGTCTGCTTGGCGCTACCAGCAGCTTTCAGCTTGTCAAAATCCAAAAAACTCACTGCTCACTCCCTATAGGGTACTGTCGCATGGATCATAGCTTCAGGTCTTTAGCCACGGCCCTGGATCCGCATGGTGTGGCTGAACGGCTAGTCAACGTCAGCAGGATGTCCGCTTCCGCCTATACCGGCCCTCCAAACCGGCTCACCACTCAGTCACCGACACCTACTCAGACCTTTTCACTGATGCGCATCCTCTTTTCAATACGAGAGCGCTGCACTTGCCTGATGGTGCCTTTGCGCAGGGTACGTGACAGCCCAGGCACGGCAAATCGCACCGCGAGATCTTGTTCGGTGAGGTACTTAGCGATGCACTCTAGCCCTTTGCGAGTACGTTCATCAAACTGGTGAAAGGTACCTACTGCTGGATAGCTCATGTTCCTGAGGTGCTCTGGAGTGTTGCAGTTGCTATAGGTGCCCTTGCCATTGGTCACAGAAGCATTCCAGTACTCTCCTATGGCCTTGGCCATCGTTACGTCCTTGCGTACGACAGAGCCGTTAAAAAACAGCAGGGTGTGCATGTGCACCCCTCTTTTCTCCCCGTATTCAAACTTCACCGCATAGCCCACGTAGGAGCTCATATAGCGGTCTTCCACATACTTCTTCAAACGCTCCCAGCTTCGTGGAGCTCCTTCGCCGTCCTCTTCTGTGTAGAGGTCTAAACGAATGATCATCAGCTTGGAATAGGCAGCCTTCAGGTCTAGGATGTACTGAAGCAATGACTTGCTGGTAGCGCGCTCATTGCGCTTAAGGTTTTCCAGCTCATCACAGAAGTCTTTACCCTCTAGGCTCTCCCTAACTGTCTGCAGCAGCAGACTTGCTTGCACCTGCTGGAAGTGCCCAACATCCTGGCGCACAACCTCCTGCTCAAGGCTGGCAATGAAACACTTCAGATATGGGTTAGAGTTAGGACCTAGGCCTAAGCTGAAGGGGTCATCTACGGGACAGTTTTGGACCAAGGCATTGAGATCTTGCTCAAGACCTTGGTCAAATGAATCGCTATCGAAGTTTTCTTCATCTAGGTACTCTTCCAAATCTTTTCGGATATCCTTCATCTTTTTGTTGAGCTGAAAAACCCATGCAGCCAGCGCTGCATGGTCTACATCAGCTTCGATATACTGCTGAGAGAAGTCGTTGTTAAAGCGCATTAATTTACCCGGTAAGTGATTGAAGTTAAAAGCTCAAACCTCCTAAGAGTTTGAGCTCTGCATCAGATACTTATCTTGAGTAAAAATATGCCCAGTAACCTAGCTACCCTAAGTAGGTAGCTAGGGTTAAAAACTATCATTTCATCTTTAGGCAAAGAAAAACCTGCCTGACTGCCACGTGAATGGCTGACACCGTCAAGCTATCTAAGCTCTTATTATTTTTACATCTACCCTGTCTATGCATCTGCTAGAACAGATGCTAGAAATCATAGACTATCATTTAAAATATAAAAAACCAACCTTCGAATGGTTATTTGGCATTAGTAGCAATTACTACTTAAACTATTAATAAATAATAGTTTTACTATTAATAACCTACACTCCCAATCCTTTCGATTCAAAAACAAGTAAAAACAAACAAAAAACCTTGAGCAAACAATGAAAATATAGTCCTGGTTTTATCCAGGACTATAAAAGTTATATCCGATTCATACAGCAGATAGTTTACTGGATATCCAGCTATCAACCTGGTGCTCTATCCAAGCCACCGAGTGGGCTCCGATACTGATTTGCCGTGGGAAATGTGGATCGTAGTATTTAGAGCTTTTATCTAGTTTGGCGTACAAGGTAGTTTTCGAAATATTTAGCTTATTGCAAACTTGGGTTGCACGCAAGAGCTTCAGAGGGGTAGTGGCTGCAGTAGACATCGTTGGACTCGCTGTATGTGTGCTCCAGTCCAGGCTGGGAGCAATGCTGTGAAATGAGCCGACGAAACCGTTTCGCAGTGTCCGAAACGGTTCGACTCAAAACATCTGTCAACGGGTAAAAAAACGCCCAACCACCTGTGCGGCCTGTGGGTCTATAGCGCCCCCGCTATGAAAGCCCCTCTCACCGTCAGACCACTTCTTTAACGTCTACCCATGACTCAACTCCTTAGCCGGAGGATTCGATAAAAGTCTTAGTAAAGCACACGAATTTCATACAAAAGATACTTAACTTTTCAGAAAAAAAGAAAAATTTTCACTAAAAAAAGAATTTTCAAATCTAAAAAAAAGAAGAGCTTAAAAATTACAGCTTGAGCTTCACATCTCTCATGCAGTGAATTGATCCAGCGTTAGCATCATCAGTCTTTCCTGGAGCAACAAAGCGCCTCTCCAGGGTTAAGAACTCTGCCAACCAGCCGATCCCTTCAGCTGTCGCTGGCGTGAACTGGCACAGCCCATCAACAGTTGGCACCAAGCCCTTCGCAAGGGGCTGCGTTGGAATAAAGTCCAACAGACCACGACACTTGGTTTGCCCCGCAAACTCTTTGAGTTGTTTTAAGTTGGCAGTTACTTTTTCAGTGGAAACTAGTAAAATTTGCCCCACAGGTGAACTTGATGGCTTTAGCTTCCCTTCAAGCACTGCCGATGGGAAAAGCACTTCTAAAGCACAGTCGAACAATCCTAGACTTTCAAAGAATTGCCCAACATTTCTTCTATAAGCCTCCAGCGAAATTCTCTCTGAGACTCTAAAGCTCCCGTCTCCTCGCAGAAGAATATCCAATCTACAAACAAATATATTTTTCTTGCCGATGAACTTTTCACTCAAAAAATCATTAACTCGCTTTCTCTCACTGTTTGCAGAGCGAATAAAATAAGCTTCCGATTGCTTATATTCTTCGGAAGCTATTGCTTGAAGCAAATATTCATCATTAATATTCAAAACTAGATTGATGTATGGGTGAAAGCAATTTTCAAATATTTTTTGATTTATATATTTTTCAAAACCATTTCTAATAATAAGATTAGAATCTCTTAGATATTTGCCCAACAAATTAATATCATTTAAATAATTTGTTGTTTTTCCTTGATTTTTTAATCTAATCAATATTTTAGCAACAGTAGATGCAACATTAACCTGCGCAAAAAGATCATAAAACTCACAATAATCAGCACCAAGATCTAGAAAATCATCTTCTAGCAAGAGAATGCTGTTATAGTGTTTTTTGTATTCAAATATTATTTTTGCTATACGCGCTTCAAAATTCAATCTTTTCCTAGCGCTTGCATTATTTATCCAATATCCATGCTGCTTAGCGTAAGCATCGTCAAAAAATTGATACTTCGCTGGATAAGTAATTTTCTTTTTATCCGAGTCAGCAGTAGCGCGTGTTCGCCCTGACAGCGTCGGGTTACTTTGTGTCATACAAGAAATCGCTCCACTCCTGCATCATTGTTCTACGCTTCTCCAACGCATCCCCGCGCCGATAAGCTGCTTCGACTTTGCTCTCCAGTGTGTGTGCAAGAGCTTGTTCAGCAAGCTCTCTTGGATAGTCTGTACGCTCTCCAACCCAGTCTCTAAAGGTTGAGCGAAAACCATGTGGGACCGCATCCACCTCCATACGCCGCATGACAGCCAAGAGTGCCATATCAGACAGCACCTTGCCACGTGGCGATGGAAAAACATGCTCATTACCGACAAATCTTGGCACCTTGTGCAGCAGTTCAACTGCTTGCGCACATAGTGGCACTCGATGTTCACGCCCGGCTTTCATCCGCTCACCAGGAACCACCCATACCGCTGCGTCCAAATCGATTTCACTCCACGTTACCCCTCTTACCTCGCCACTACGTGCTGCAGTAAGAACAACGAATTCCAAGGCTCTAGCTGCGACACCTTCCTTGTCACGCAGATCACGCATAAACTGCTGGACAGCATCGATGGCCAAGGCCTTACGATGTACTGTTTTTTGAATTTTTCCAGGTGCAGGAAGCAGTTTGTCCAACCGCCCCTTCCAGCGGGCCGGATTCTCTCCTTCGCGATACCCTCGAACGGTAGCCCAATCTAGTACTGCTTCAATCCGTCCGCGCAGGCGTGCAGCCGTTTCGTTTTTAGTCTTCCAGATAGGTTCCAGAACAGCAAGAACATGCGCCTGGGTTACATGTGCAGTTTGTAAGCTTCCAATCACCGGGAATGCATACGTAGCAAGGGTTGCTGACCATTGAGCCCTATGCTTAGGGTTCTTCCATGTGTCACCATGGGCATCGATGTAAGCCTTCGCCGCACTCTCAAAGGTGACAGCGTTGAGTTGTTCTGCCAAGCGCTTGCTCACGGCCTTACGACGGGCTGCGATAGGATCCAACCCGGCTCTAAATTCGCTTCTTGCCATACGAGCTTGCTCGCGAGCCATTGCTAATGTGACTGATGGAAATCCTCCCAGCCCCATGTGCTTTCGCTTTTTCCCTACCTCAATCCTTAAGACCCATGAACGAGCGCCGGTTGCAGTGACATAAAGGTAGAGTCCCGTGACACCACCTACGGCATGATGTCCCGCCTCGAGGAGTCTGCTGACTTGTAAAGCAGAAAGTTCTTTAGCAATCTTAGGCATTCAACGTATCTTCAAATTTTAAGCATCTACCATCCTTTCTACCATAAACAATTGGAACAGTCAGGAGTGAATTGAACCATTTCGGAAGACTGCACAAGGATAAGTATTGTTTTTGCTTATGTTTTTTTACTGACCCTAACTGCTTCGGACTAAGTCTCAGCGGACGCCCCTTCCGCCAATTGAAAAAAGCGCCTCAGAGGCGCTTTTTTTGTACTTTAACTTCTCTATATCGTTCTATCGGCAGCCCTGTCGTCACCGCTGCCCAAGACGTTGCGGCTACACAGCAGCAATGCTTGCACCCTGCACCACTGCCGGCAAAAACAACCGCACCAGCAAGCCACCGCCTTCGGCAGGCTCCAAGCTCAGACGGCCATCTGCACTGGCGATGATGCGCTGCACAATCGTGAGCCCCAAGCCTGTACCCTGCCCCAAAGGGTTTTTGCGCCAAAAGCGCTTCAGCGCTTGTTCGCACTCGGCCTCCGTCATACCTTGGCCATAGTCACGGACGTGCACGTAAATGCCATCCTGGGTGGGTGCCAACTCAATCACTACATCCACGGCCTTTTCACCGACGTTGTGCCGCAATGCATTGTCGATCACATTGCCGACAGCACACATCAACAGGGGCAGCGGCAGAGGCAGCACGAATTTGCACACTTCCCACGCCGCCTGCGCATCGGGGCGCACCTCGGTCTGCAACGCAGAGGCATGGCCTTTGGCCAATGCATTTTTCTGCGACTGCTCACACGCTCGATCGAATGCGGCAAGGATTTCCTCGCCTGCCA
>JAFAFR010000028.1 GCA_023423405.1 Bacteroidota bacterium | reverse complement strand
CCGACCAGTTCCGCCGCGATTACATGCCCGTGCAGCGGCCGCAGCCCAGCATCGGCGGTGCGCAGCTCCAGCAACGCCGGGGTACCGATCAGCGCATCCAGGTCGAGCCCGGCATCGACCGACAGCGGGGTCACGTCCAGCGCGAAGCCGACGCAGTTCTCGCCGGATCGAAGTGAACCCGGTAGCGCTCTAATATGCGCCGGACGATTCATTCGCAGAGTACTCGGCGAAGGGATCCTCGGACCGAAGATAAAAATCAGAAAATTATGCGATGACCGACAGCAGCCAAACGACACCGCCCACCATCACAAGAAGACCAACAAAAAAACAGATTATCGGCCAGCCCAGTTCATGGAAGTCATACTTACCGTTACTGCACCAGTCCTTCTGATAAGGATCGCCCGGGTCCACCCGACAGGCGGCCTCTATATCTGCGGGCCAAGTCGGCACCTTGCTTGTGTACATCGCCAACCAACGGCCCAGCGTGGTCAACGCCCATAACGGTGAAGCCAGCAGTTGAATGACTGGCCACTTCGCATAAGGCGCGAACGTCCGCATCAAGCCGAAAGTCAAGCCTTCGCGCCGACCATCGACCGGCATGCATAGCTCTGTCAGTGTGAAGTTCTGCTCCACACCATCCGGATCTTCCATGTAGCGGCGGATATATTCCCATACCCGCATCAGACCCGCTTCGTCACCCAAGAATGGGTACGCCAAAGTGAAGGTGTCTTTTACCGTCTCGCCATCTTCCTCCAGGACGTGGGCTCGCACATCCTCGCTAGACTGCCACATGGTAAGTTCGTTCTTGACCGCGCACAGAAACAAGTCATCCCAAGACGCACGGATCACAGTACCGTCTGGACGGAAGGCATATACTTGGCGTGTCTTTCTGTTGAGACGAATGGGGTAGTGTGTATAACGAAAACAATCGAGCCTAATCAGGTAAACACATAGCAACGCCAACGGAACAAGCAAAGGAGCCCCAACAAGCGGCACGCCCCAGGCCGGAAATCCGCCACCACTCCGCGCCAAACATTCCTCACAATAAAGCCAGTCCCACAACGGAAGAAATGAAACTATGAGCCCGAAAGCGACGACCGCCAGAAGTAATATACCCATCCAAGCTGCGAAGCCGCGAATCGGGTACCAGCGATCCACCAACTCCAAATAGGTGTCATTCAATTTTATGACTGACAACCAATCTTGTGGTTCCGTACTAACCTGCTCCCCAAGTTTCAACTCACAGCCTAACTCTTCTGGAGCCAACGGGCGATCTAACTTGAAAGCCGTAAATTTACCAAGACCGGTAAAATCCATAATTCAGCCTGCGCTTGAAGCCGAGATTTGGCTTGGCTCACCTATCGATTCTTCTTCTCCGGATCTAAAACCAAGTGCCCGCATCGCCACCTCAAACTGCTCCATCTCTCGATCCAAATCCGGATACCGCTTACCACTTTCCAAAACGCCGAATACGCAGCGCTCCATCCACTCCTGCAATTCGTTGGTCTTGAAGAACTCGATCAACAAGGCTATTCCGATGCCAAGGATCACAAGAATTATTCCGACACCAGTCGCCGACAAGCCAAAAACGGTTGCGCCCAATAGCCCGCTGAAGAGAAGTGCCGCGCCTACCCCCGCAACCCCTGAGACAATGTAAAGCGCCATCATTCCGTAATTACCCCTTTGACGCTCCCCGTTTGCAGCTCTGAAATCCATCACAGCCATAACCGCGGCCGCCACAAATCCAAGTATTCTGCTTATTACTCCGAGCATCTTAATCCACGTAGCCGATGCCGCTCGTGCAAGTCGCACACTTCCCGCCCTCCCGCCATTCACCACGCCGTCGTGAAGCAGGTTGCCAATACCACCAATGATTGCGACCACCGACGACCGGAATCGCCAGTTGCTCTCCGTTCGCCGATGCTCCATTACTCCGTCCAGTTTTCCCGCTACCTGGTTGGCGCTTACCACTTGCAGGATCAATCCCACCACCGCCAGCCGCGCATTGGTGCCGAACATTGCCTGGAACCGAGCCACCCCGTTCCTCGGAAACTGGTCCATCCTCAACACCGTCAATGCTGCGCGGTCCGCAATTTCCACAGGCGTTCCCGTTCCGCCGAGTTGACCCAACGCAAACCTGTCCACTCGCAGCCTCACCTGTCCGGGCGCAAAGCGCCCGCCAGCTCCGCGCGTCCGGGTGACATGGCGCCTGCCGCGTGAACGGATCTCCAGCCGGCGCTTGAGAAGGCCGGCATCCACGCCCTCCAGCGCGCCCGGGTTGACCTGTTTCATCATGTCCACCATCACATCCAGCGCCTGATCCACCGTACCCGCGTACGTGAGCGGTAGGATCGGCGCCTGGCCGATCACGCCCATGGCGACAAGCAACCGCCCGACCGTGTGGTCGATCATGCCATCCACCACCCTCATGATCGGGCCGCCCACCGCCACCAGAAGCTGCGCTGCAAGATTCTGGCCACCCTCATTCACGTGCCTCAGGCTGCGCTGGTACAGGCTGATCAGACTCTGCCATTTGACTGCCGGCAAGGCATCCTTGGGCAGCCCCGCTCCAGGTACGGCCTGGTCCAGCGCTTCGATCACGTCTTTCTGGTTGTGCACCAACGCCCGCTGCAGCAGATTGTCCGGCTTGACCGTGTTGGCCGAAAGCCACTCGACATAGTTGTCGAAGCAGATCTGGTTCTGTTGCGTGTCCTGGATACACAGCAGCAGTGTCTGCACGTAGCCGGTGCCCGAATCCCCATCGGCTTCGTCATGATTGCACTCGAAGCAGGCCGCAGTAGCGGGACCGCGCAACCATGCCTGATGCGCCTGCGCCAATGGCACCAACACCCGCTGATCATAGTCTTCCAATTGCGGTTGGTAGGTTGTTTGTCGCCAGCGCTCCGGCTCACCAGGCTGCAGCTTACTGCGATACTTCTTCCAGGCCTTGTCGGCAGCCTGTTCCAGATCCTCTTCCGTCAACCCCTCCGCAGCCGATTGCCGAGCCGCTTCGAGCTTGGCTTCCCATTCCGCCCGATAGGCACTTTCGCTGCGCAGGCGCTGTTCATGACGATTGACGAAATCGTAACGGCCGTCGCGTGAGCCTATGTACGTCGGGTAGTTCCAAGGGTGGGCGCGCCAGACGGCTTCGCGCTCTGCGCTACGAACCTCGTCCAGTTCGGCGTTGTTGCGGATCGCTTCCGCCAACGAGTCAACCAACGCCGAAATCGCCAGTGGCCGTTGCAACGATTCCTGCGACAGAAACTCATCAAGCCGTGCTGCCATCAACGCGGCCAGCTCCATGGTGATTCCGACCGGATCATCCAACGCCACCAGCATCGCGGGCGTACCGACCCGCTCGGCCGCCCGACCCGCCCATGCGAGCAAGCCCTCAGCCTCATGCTTGCAACCATGGAACCGATGTGGAGAGAAGCCAAATGCCGGATAGTGCCAGACTTCGGCTGTCGCCAACTCGGACGCCATGCGCCATTCCCCTGTATCGGAATCATACTCAAGGCGAGGCGGCGGTGGTGGCGGTGCTTGTTCGCCCCTGTCGGCACCAACCCTCGTAAACTCGTTTACCACTTCCTCCAATCGGGCAAAGACAGCCGTATGCGGCTGGCCGACATTGCCGCCCACCCACTGCTTCACATCCACCGCTCGCATATGCCGCTCGCGGTAGGCCTGCCTGCGGTGCCGCGTCCACACCGCCGGTGTCCACGCCGTGTCGGAAAACCCCAGCCATAGTCGAGTGGCGTTCACTGCGTCTGGAACCGTGATACAGCGGGCCACGAACTCTTCCCCGGTCCGGAAACAAGTGAATTCAATCGCGTCAGCATCTGGTGGGGTGGTGTCTTCGATATCGAACTCGTAGAGATAGCCCAGTTCGGTGACCAGGTAAGCCTTCCATTCACCGCGCGCCTCGTTGAAAGCGTAGAGATAGCCTGGCCGCAATAGACGGGTCGTGTACTTCACGCTCGCGGCCGGCAGCGCAATGTCGGTCACGCCGGCACCAAAACCGGACGATAGGTCTAATGCCCGCCCTCGTGGGTGCTTGGCATCATAGTCGGTACGCGCAACGGCGTAGCGCAGGGGAAGGATCGGCAACCCCTTCTTTTCGCAAAAGGGGCAGCTGGCAGAAGCGGGCTCGGTCATGACGACATTCCTTGTGATTGACTCAAATCTTTGGCGAAACGTCGCAACGTGGCATCGTCCAGATCGCGACAGGCATCCACATAGCTCACGGCGCCAGTACCGGCGCGCGCAATGCGCTCGGCGATCTCGACATTACGATGGATTTCCGGATGGAAACGGACGCCCTGCTCGGCATACAGACAGCGATCCGGACCGTCCGCCAGCCCGTGCCGTTCGTATGCCGCTTTCAAGAGAAGATTCACGGATTTCGCAACAGCGTCATCGCAGGCACTGTCGGGTTCAGCGCGTGCAATTTGCTGCAGGCAGCGGTTGAGCAATCCAAGCCTCTGCAGGTCTTCCCATTGCCCTGCGGCCAGACGCAAGTCGGAGCGCGCCGTTATGTCCGCAGGCCGGTATTGCCGCCACTGCCCACGCATGTCGCACCAGGTCCAGGATTCAATGCCGGACAACAGGCGACTCAGCTGGTCCGGCGACAGCACCCAGCACAAGTGGCGGAAAACGCGCGGATCGTAGAAGCGCAACAGCGCCTTGCTCGCGTCAGGCCCACCTGCGACCAGCCGCTTGGATAGACGCGACGCCATTTGCGCCATCGGCAAACCGGATACAAGCATTGCTGAGAAATAGGAAAAGCGGCTGTGCTGTTGCTGGAGCAGGGCGCGATCCAGAAGTTGGATTTTCGCTTCTTCCTGCATCGCGTTCAGATCAAGCAGACGAGGCATCAAATGCGCTTGAGCTTCAAGCTCCGGCGGGACGAGCACAGCCACCGGTAAATCCGACCATAGCGCCGCATCCACCTGCAATGGATTGATCAGCGCGTAGTCTTGCGCCAGCAGCGTGCGATGCCAGAGTCCATCCACGTCATTGCCCCAATGGAACGATGCCTTCGCCAGCCGCATCGACGCCACGCGTCCTGAACTCGCAGAGCTTCAAACCGCTATCCCCGAGCGTCGATGCCTGCCCCTCACCCCCCTTCGCCGAATTCCAATCCTTCCGCGTCGCCTTGAACTCGATCTTCCCCGGCGCGCCCAGCTCGATGTCGCCGCCTTCGAGCTTGAGGTAGGCGCCGCCGGCGGTCAGCAGGACGTGCTTGCTGGCCTCGATCCCGACGTCGCCCTGGGTGCTGGCGATGGTGACGCTCTGCTTGGCCGCGACCTTGGCTGCGTTGCGGTGCGCCCTTGCGCTGACCTTGCCCTGCGCGGCGTGCAGGGCGATGCCGCGGGTCGGGTTGGGGTTGCCGCTGGCCGCTTCACCGCCGTGGGTGAACAGCACGGCGCCGCCGGCCACGGCCAGCACGGTGCCACCCTGGCTCAGCCAGTTCAGGTCATGCCCGGCGTCGAGGGTGGTCTGGGTGCCCGACACCCACACCTGGTCCTTCGGCGTCAGGCTCACCACGCCCGCGACGCCGCTGCCCAGCAGCACCGGCGCCGACCAGCCGGGGGCGCTGCCTGCGCCGCCTTCGATGCCGTTGCCAGGTGCACTGCCGCTCTGCTCGGCCGCGAGGCTCT
>JAFAFR010000105.1 GCA_023423405.1 Bacteroidota bacterium | reverse complement strand
AGTGAGCCACGAGCTTTGAGGGCAGCGTTGTACTGCTTCCAGTTCGTGGTTCGGTAGCGAGGTTTGTTGGGATGGCTCATGCCTCAAGCCTATAGCCTGCGGCACAGCGATTTATGCAACAACGCCCATAGCATTCAAGGCAACACCGTAAAGCTAGGCGTTTAAATATTGCAATCAAAAATCACTCAGATGTTTCTGAGTTTACGACTTTGCAGTTACAAACTATCGCCCCGCAAACCCGCATGGATGCTAGTCCGGGGTTTACGACTTTAATTGCGAGTTTACGACTTTAATTACCCAGAATAACCTCCTGTTCTGGGTCATTAAAGTCGTAAACAGCAGCCTAACATCCATGCGGCTTGCGAAACCACGAGCGTCGCCCCATGCTCAACTAATGTCGTAAACCCTCAAACCTTTTTGGCTTGCGACTCTGCTCATGCTATCTAAAAAACTGGTCGACTCAGTGTGGCCTGCTTGCATCAACGGCGCACTAAAACGGGTGTGCACGCCAGCAAGGCATTGACCCTCTGGCGTGCACAGGAGGCAGCCACGATTACTCGCAGCTCACCACTTCTTGTGTTGCGGCCTGCAAGTGCTGCGCCAATGCATTGGCATCTTTGGCGGCGTACACACGGCCGCCGGTGATGTCCGCCACACAGTTCGACAAAGGCTTGTCACTGATGTTGACCACGTTGATCCGCATGCGGGGCTTTTGCGCATGCAACTGCTCGGCCACTTGGCAGACGTTCTCACCACAACCATCTTCACCGTCGACAAACAACAGCACCATAGCATCTTTGTTTTTTCCATCCACCAAGCTGGCCGCATGGCGCATGCCCAAGGCCAACGGGGTTTGCCCATTGGCTTGCAAGCCCCCAAGCATTTGCGTCATCGCCGCTTTATTGCCACCATCAAAAGAGCCTCGGTGGTAGGTCGTACCGCAACGGCCAAAAGTCACCACTTCAGTGGTTAAGCGAGGCTCCAACTCGTCGACGACTTTGACCAATGCTTGCTTGGCCACTGTCATGCGCTGGGGCTCTTGTTTGGCCGCCAACATGCGCGGCATAGCCAACACTTCTTCCAGTGGGCTACGCTCTTGAAACACCCAGTCTTCCTCGGCCTGCGAGATATTGATGTTCAACTCCATCGACCCCGAGGTGTCCACCACCATCACAAAGTCTGGCGGCTCACTGCTTTTGTTCACGCACTGCGCAGGTCCAGCTTGCGGCAGCTGCGGCAACGCGATGGGCCATACAAACCTACCACTCCACCACAACCACAGCAATGCCAAAAGCAGCAGCAACAAAGGCAACAACAGCCACCACCAACTGCGCTTGCGCGTGGGCACGACGGGCGCCACTGGCGCAGCCACAGGGGACGCAACGAACGCAGGGGCTGTCACTGCCGCCACAGGTGCTGGCTTAGCCCACGAAGTAATCAAAGGCTCACCGTTCACGCTCCACAGGTTCTCAGGTGCAGGCTGGCCCATCAAGCTTTGCAAGGCTTGGGCTTGCGCGTTTTGGCCACTACTTTGCAACTGTGCCACCAAGCGGCCAATCGCATCCAAGCGCTGCTGCGTGGTTTGCAGCAGGCGCTGCTGCTCATGGCTGGGCAAGTCTTTAAATTGGGCGACTTGGCCTTGCAGCTCTGTCCACCACTCCAAGGTGCCGTTACGCTCTTTGGGCAGTGCAAACATGTTGGCAATGCTGGGCGGGAAGTGGCGATGCAAGATCTCCACTTTCTCCAGCAGCTCACTGCCACTTTCGGCCAAATCTCCCGGGCGTCCAATGCGTTGCATCTGCCTCTCCCCTCTGGTTTGTTTTTCTGAAGAAAAAAGCAGCCCTGCTGATGGGCAAGGCTGCCTTATCGGTACTGATGCCTCAGGCTTAGGGCAACTAAGACCACCTAGCAAATCGAAGATTTGCGGCTGAGACGAGGCGTGAAGCCGTAGGCAGTACAAGCGTACGACAAGATGAAACAACGACGTATCAGTGGTGGTGTGAGCCGCTCTTAGTAGCCCAAGCTCAACTCCAGCTCACGCACTTTGCGCAGCAGCGCATCGCGTTCTTTAGTGCGCTGGGCCAGCTCTTTACCAGAAGCTGCTGCGGGCTTATTCTCCATGGCTTGCAGCTGTTTTTCCACCGCAGCCACTTGCTGCAAGGTATCTGCACGTTGACCTTTGCTGGCCTTGACCTTACCCAAAATGGCGCGCAGTGAAGCTTGAGACTTCTTGTGCGCAGCTTGCTGCACAGCTAAGCTTTGGCCCACGGCGGCTTGCTCAGCCTCTAAATCGGTCAGCGCTTGGCGAAACGCTTGGTTGAGTGCGCGTGCGTCTTCCAGCTCTTTGGCAGCAGTGGTCACCGCATTGGCATCGTGGTTGCGGCACCCCAGCTTGTTCAACAAGCTGGCATCCTTTTGGTGCACATCACATTGGTCAGCGGTAGTGGCGCAACCCACCAAAAAAACAGAAGCGGCGAGTGCAACAGCGCGAAGCATCATGGTTTGCATATGTGAGTCTTCTGCCTTTAACCCAACGTAATGGCCGAACGCTGGGTGTATACGCTGTCAATTTCTTTTTCCAGCATGGCTACTTGCTTGTTCAGTTTCTGAATCTCGCCATCCATCTTGGCGACATCGGCTTTTTTGAGCTTGTTGTCGGCACCCTCTTTGGCCAACGCTTCTTGATAGTTGGTGCTCTTGGTTTTCATCACGCCCAACTCTTTGCGCATGATTTCCAAGTTCTTGTCAATTTGGGCGAGCTCTGTGCGGGCAGCCTCTGTGTCCACCTTGTTGGCCTTGATGGTTTTTTGCAGCGCAGCCATGCGCTTTTTGTCATCACCAATCACACCGCGCATGGTCTCTGCACGCATAGCCACTCGTTCGGTGTCGGCTTTGACGTCATCCGTCATAGCGTTCAGGCGCTTGGTGGTGCTCGAGTGCTCCGAGCGACGCTGCTCCAAGTAATAGTTGGCACCCATGGCCACACCACACACGGCCAAAGCGCCTGCCAAGCATTTGGCAGGTTTTTCGCCCAAGGCCATGCACAGCACAGCAGTGCCGCCACCGGCCACCATGCACGACTGCCAGCCCGAGTTGCTAAAGAAGCTCGCACCCTCCCCGGTGGTCAAGCGCGCGTCTGCAGGCACGGTTTCCACCGCAGCCACATTTGACGCCCCTGCCCCACCACCAGCACCCGTGGCCAAGCAACCAGCCAACGCCAAGCACAGCAGCGACGTAGCGCTCCAACGCAAACCGAACTTCAACATAAACGCACCTCTTTGATCAAACTTCAACATAAACGCACCTTTTTGATTTAAGACGATTTCACTTCTTTGCAGCTTTTCAGCCACGCTTTGCTGTCAATTTTTTTGTTCTTAAAGTACGCCTTGGAGTTCTCCCAGTGCACTTTCAGATAAGGCGTTAAGCCCTTAAGCTGGGGGTTGGCGCTCAACACTTCGTGAAAGATGGGCACTTGCTTAGCCAGTGCTTTTTCACCATGCAAGCCCGCCGTCTCCACCACATGGCTGGCGTAGTACATGCCCAACTTGTCCACGCGTTCTTCTTGCTCTTTCAAGCGGCTTTGGCGCGTGGTGCAGCTGTCGCCACTGAGGGCGTTTTCGCCTTTGCAGGTCATTTCATAGTTGCGCTGCAAGGTCTCTAGGAACTTGCCGTCGTCCAGCATCTTGGTACACAAGAAGGCTCCCAAATTCAGGCTGGACTGCATGATCTTGGCCCGTGCCTCCTCTTCCTTGAGGTTGCTCGCTCGCAGCTCGCCCTCCAACTTTTTCAGCCGTTCTTTGAGCTTTTTGTCTTCCACCTGCGCGCTCAACACCTTGAGCTCGTCTTGCACCGTGCTTTTCTTGTCAGTCTCTGCCGCCGCAGTCGCGCCCAAACCTTCCCAGCTTTTGTTGATGGCGCTCATGCGCTCGTTCGACGTCAGCGCAGGGGCCACCACCGCCAAGCGAAAGCCCGTGGTTTTGGCCGTGCGCGGGCCTTTGGCATCGTAGTAATCGTTTTCTGCACGCTGCGAGCTGCGAATTTCGTCAATCCCTTGCAAGTAGTTGCCGCCGCGCACCACGTAGCCACCGGCTTGCCCGTGGTCACGGTCGAGCTTGTTCAAACGAAACGGCTCCATCACCAGCTCATCGACGTTGCCCAGCATGTCGTGCAGCCCCAGTGGATTGGGCTTGAGCTGTCCGGCCAATTGCAACTTGCCATTGGCCGATTGCGCACCCGCAAACCACTCGTGGGCGTTCATGCCTTCGGGCATGGGGTAGTGCACATCGGCGTATTCGGCCGCTTGCACCTTCATGCCCCCGCGTGCGGCGTATTCCCACTCATCCTCGGTAGGCAGGCGCACAAAGCCCAACGCCTTGTCCTCTTTGGGCAGTTTGTCTGCGGCTTGGGTGCGCAGCCAACGGTTGTAGGCATCGGCAGCCTTCATCGCATCCAGCCAGCTGACATTCACCACAGGTACACGCAGGCGGTTGCTCGCTCGCGGGCAGGTGGGCTCGATCAGGGCTTTGTATTGCAGCTCCGTCATTTCGTACTTGGCCATCAAGTAGTAGCGCGATTTGCTTTTTGCATCGCTGAAGCTGCCCGCAATATGGGCTGTTTTGGCGTGCTCCACATACTTGAAGCCCGCGCCTTCTTGCCCCACCGTGATGGCATGGTCATCCAAAGGCCCGGGGGCAGGCACATGCACGCGGCGAAACACCATCGACCCTTCGCAGGGCATGGGTAGCACCACGTCGTCTTTTTTATCGGGCATGGGGTTGTAGTGCTTTTCCTCCCATGCAGCGGCTTGCGCCGTCATGCCAGACACGCAAGCAGACACCACCGCCGCCCAACCCAGCGGCTTCAACACAGGCTCAAATTTCACGCAAACTCTCCGCAGGATGAATGTGGTTGGCACGCCAAGCGCCCACCAAAGAGACAAACACCGACAGCGCCACCGCCAGTGCCAGTGCCGTCAACGCATGGCCCCATGTGATGCTGCAGACCACCCCTTGAATCTGCTCACTGCTGCCCAGCACATGGTTGAACAGCGCACTGCCCAAGCCATACAGCGCCAAGCCCACCACAAAGCCGCCCATACTCAGCACCAAGGCCTGCAGCAGCAGCTGCAGCGCCACCGCGTGGCGGCCAAAACCCATCAGGCGCAGCACGGCCAAGCTGCGGCGCTTGCGGTCCACATTGGCCAAAAAAGCACCGCACATCGACGCAGCGCAGCCCGCCACCGCGGCCACACCGATCACCGCAAAAATGATGCTCAGAACATGGTTGATGGCTTTGACGTTTTGGATATTGGCCAGCTGGCTGCTGGTTTCGATGCGCTGGTCATTGAGCCAACGCTCCACGGCGGCCACGTCGTCGATGCTTTTGGCATACACACGTGCGCGGGAAAAACGCAGTTGCTCGGGCAATTGCGCTTGGCCACTGGTGACGCCCGATTGCGCAATGACAAAACCATCGCGAAACCACTCGGTTTGCATCAGCACTTCGGGGTGCACAAAGGCAGCCACCCGCTCGAACTGGTGGGGTGCCAGCACCGCCTTCACACGCACCGGCCAACGGCCACGCTCTTGCACGCTATCTAAGCGGCGCAGTACCACCAAGCGCACGGTGTCACCCACTTGAGCTTGCAGCCGGTGCGCGGCACTGGCGCTGAGCACCACGTCTTGCGGCGCCAGCGGCCCCGCATTGGGGGGCAACAAAGGGTCGCCTTGCTGCGTGGGGATCAGCTCCGCATCGCTGGCAAATTTGCCTTGGTTGCCCTGCAAATCTGCCTGCGTATTCAGCGAACGCGTCAGCCCAATGGCAAAACCCGTTTGCGGCTGCTGCTGCAGCTGCTGCACCCACTCGGGGCCATAGCTACCGCTGCTGGTCATGCGCACTTCCAAGTTACGTGGGTCTTGCAGCAGTTGCTCTTGCAGCTGGCTGACCACGCCGTGCTTGAGACCAAATAGCAGCAACAAAGGTGCAATCACCGCGACCAGCGAAGCGCCCACACACAGCGAAATCTTGCGGTCATGCCACAAGTCTTTGATGGCCAATACACACAGTAATTTCCATCTAGCCCAGTTCAGCCCTTGACTTGTAGCTATGGTTTTAGTTAAGGCGTTCAAAACATGCCTCCCGCTGCTGCACCCGCGCTTGCCAGCACGTCCAGCCAAACTCACGCACCAGTGCCCAGTCGTGCGAGACGAGGACCGCCGAAATTCCCATGCTGTGCACCAAGCGCTGCAGCAGCGTAAACAAGGTGCGGGCCGTAGTGGGGTCCAGCGCGGCCGTGGGCTCATCGGCCAGCAGCACCTTGGGGGCATGGGCCAAGGCCCGCACGCAAGCCACGCGCTGCCGCTCACCAATCGACAGCGCGCTGGGCTTGGCCTGCAGCAAGTGGCCCAGACGCAACGCATCCACTGCCTCATCGACCCATTCGCTGCTGCCGCGCAGACCCAACAAACGGCGGGGCAGCAAGATGTTTTCACGCACCGTCAAATACGGCAGCAAGCCACCGTTTTGCAGCACAAAGCCCAGCTGCTGCGCCCGCAGTTGCGCCAGCACCGGCTCGCGCTGGGCCAACACATCGGGCGTGATGTCATGCAGCGGCTGCCCCACGCCAAAATGCGTCACCGCCTGCGGTGCCAGCAGCAAGCCCAAGCTTTCTAGCAAAGTGCTTTTACCGCAACCGCTTTCGCCCACGATGGCCACGATTTCACCCTGCGCCACAGACAGTTCGGGCAATCGCACATGAAATGCGCCCTTGCCTTGGCCACGCACCGCGTGCAAACCACGCACGTGCAGCAAGGCTGGGGCCTGCGCGTTGAATGCTGCCTGCGCAGCAGCATCCCGCTCGGCGGGCATCACGGCAGCATCTCCAGCGGCACAGGGAAAACGTTTTCACGCGCATCCGCACCGGGCGTCAACGCCACCCAGCGGTCCACATCCGCGTTAAAACGCTGGTAGTGGCGTAGCTTCTTGCCCAAGTTTTGGATGAACTGCTCTTGGCGCTGCACACCCCAGCTGGCCCAGGTGGCTTCATCCAAATTCAGCACTTCGCTTTGATAGGGAAGCCCCTCCAAGAACTCACTGAATGCACCCGACTTGGCCAAACCCGTGGTGTTTTTTTGGTTCACCATGGTGGGGTCGTTGCTCATTACCGCAGCAATGCTGCGCAAGCGGGTAAACATGTCCGTGGACGAAATCAGACCCTTGTTGGCCGCCTCATGCACCTTGCGTGTGACATCACTGAGGTTGCTCAGCTCTTGCTTGGTCAGCAACACACGCACCTCGGTGGTGGGCTGGTTTTGCTTGACCAAGTCGCGGTCGGCAATCCATGCCTCAAACACATTGGGCGCTTGCGTGCCATTGCGTTCACCCAAATAGGCCAAGCGCATGGCGTGGCCTATGGTGTCTGCATCCTCCAGCATTTTTTGGTTGGCCTTGGTGGCATTTTGGGCACTGCCCAGCGCCTTTTCACCCAAGTGCGCGCGCTCGACCTGCGCAGCCAATGCGCCCGCCAACGCATCCACGCGTGCGCCAAACTCGTTCATATCGCCCGCATTGACGGGGTAGTACAGCGAAGTTTGCGTGCCGCTATAGGTCGACAGTGCCGTGTATTGGGCCTGTGCCTTGGCATGGTTGTTTTTGCCGCTGGGGGTCTTCAAGTGCAGGGTGTATATGGCTACACCCAACCGGCCCGCTTCAATGCGCACTTGCTCAGCGCCAAGGCCTGTAGTGCTGATGAGGTTGCCACCATCAATGGCCCCCGCATCCGTGATCAGCACCACATAACGTGCACCAAAACCACTCCAGTCGATTTTGTCGATGGCCTCCATCACGCCAGCATAGGTGTCCTCGTCATACTCTTTGCTCGAGACCTTGGCTTGCTTGAGTTGCGCAGCCTTGGCCTTGAACTCTTCGCGGGTCGTCACCGTGTTGGGGTCAGCGTAGACCTTGGCCACATACTCCAACCCCGGCACCGCCTTGGTGCTGGAGCGGTAGCCCACCAAACCAAAACGCACGTTGTTATCCAGCTTGCGCTTGGCCACTTCGGCATACACCTTGTCGATGGCTTGGCGTGTGCGTTCGATGTAGGGGTCCATCGAGATGGTGGAGTCAATCACAAACACCACACCTGCACGGAACTCTTTGATCTGGTTGTTGGCACCACCCCCACTGCCCGCGCGCCCTGCTGCGCCAGCTTGGCCCGCTTGTGCGGCGTTCTTACTCACCGATGCCACATTCAGCAGCGTGGTGTGAAAACCGCCTTCGGTCATGACCTGTTCGCCACCCAAGATGGGCAACAAATAAAACTGCTTTTGCATGTCCACGAAGTACGCGGGCTCTTGCGCCAGCACGCCCGGCACGGTCTGCCCCTTGCTGAGCTTGGCGCGCAGCGGCGCAATCTCGCGCGAGGGGTCGGCCATGTCCAGCACGTTTTGCAAACGCTCGCGCTCTTTGAAGAACAACAAACGGTCACGCCCTGCAGGGTTGGTGAAGGCCAACGCCAGTTGCATCTTCCAGTCCACCGCGCAGCTGGCGGGCAGCCAACCGGCGGTTTTGCCAAAACTGTCGGGGCCTACGCGCAGCCATGCATCTGCCCCTTGCCCTTCGCGGGCATACACGTAATAGCGGTTAAAAGGCTGAACCTCCTTGACCTTCTTGCCTTTGACGCTATCGCTCAAGTAGCAACCCGGCGTGGTCAGCACCCGCTGGTACAGCGACGTCTTCCCCTCTTGCAGCAGCGGTTTGCTTTGCGCCCACGCGCCGCCCACACCGGCTGTGCCCAACACAGCCGCAGCCAACCACGGCAAGTAGCTGCGCAGGCCCATACATCCTTGTTTTTGCATCATGGCTTGAGTTCCTTCAAACGCTGGGCAGCCAACTCGTGCTGCGGGTCAAAGTCCAAAATGGTTTCCCACCAGTACACCGCCGTCTCGGGGTTGGCCTGCTCAAAGCAGGCGCTGGCTTGGAAAGTCTGGGGGTCGTACTCTTGGGCATAGGCCTGTGCAATGGCCAAATCACCGCTTTGTGCGCGGTTGGCATAGATACGCAGGGCCACGCCACAGGCATTGGCCTGCTTGGCTTGCGCAATCACTTGCAGCAATTCATCCGAAGACTGGGTATGTGCCAAGCACGCCTGCACAAACGCCAACTCACCGGACGACTGCATGGCTTCCACGCTGCAAGGCACCGCCGCCTCGGGTGCAGGGGCCAGTGCTGGCACCGTAGGCACGGAAGCGGGCACTTGCACCTCAGGCTCAGCGCTGGCAGCAGGCTTGAGCATGAACCACCACACTGCGGCACCTATGACTGCTGCCGCCAATGCTGCCAACAGTACCCACAACCACAGCAGCGACTTCTTTGCCGGAGGCTGTGGCACCGGTGGCTCTGGCGAAACAGGAGGCGCTGGTGGCATTGGCAGCACAGGTGGCACGGGTTCTGGCTCGACAGGCGGCTTGGGCGGCGCAGGGTTGGAGACCACACCTTCATGAATGCCTTGGAGCGAAGTCATAAACATCGACTCCACGCCTTGGCCTTGCGCCATGCTGGGCTCCAGCCCCGCCTCCAACATGAAACGACCCACTGCCTTGTCATCAGGGTTGGCGCTGCTGCGCAGCCACAGCTTGCAAGTGACGTTGTCACCCTTGAGCAGCAATGCATTGACCAAAAACGCGCCAATATCCACGCGCATCAGGCCCGCGTCGGAAGCCTGCTCAAACGGGCAGTCAAACCAAAACTCGGTGCTGCGCCACTGCTGGTCTTGCTGCAAATAACCCAAGCCTTGGTTGCCTTCCAAGGCAATTTGCAATCCGGTGGTGGGGCCCGTCCAGCCCTCCACCACCAAACGGCCTGTGCCCGCCACAGGGTTGTCTTGCGGCTGCACCTTCGCTAACTTAAAACGGTTCATCAGCTCCCTCTTTCTCTTTTACTGCGCACTGCCACGCAACACGGTCAGCACGTGGCCCAAGGCCTCGTTTTGTTCAGGTGTGATTTCGCGGCCCTTGCGGTGGCCGGTGTTGTCACGGGTGTTCAGCGCCACACCGCTGAGCCAGTCATCGGTGAACAGCACGGTCGAATCCGCCACCTCTGCGGGCAACTTGGGCAAGCCCTGCGGCACTTCTTGCGCCAAATACGCAAACACCGGCTTACGCCCGCCCAGCAGCGCATTGGGGCGCTGCGCAGGGACCACACGCAGGTAGTCAAACCATGCGGCAAAGTCGTCCAGCATCAGGCGCGTGGTCAGCACTTGGCGGTCTACCAAGTCGTCGAGCTTGGTGGTGCGCCCAGCCTTTTCGGTCAGCTTGCGCGCCAGCAGCATCGGTACATCCAAACGCTCTGCGGCGCGCACCAGCTCGCGCACCAAAGCCAGCACCGGCTCCTTGGGCAAGTTCAGCATCTGCAGCAACCCCTCGCGCTCGGGGATTTCGCGCAGGTGCTTGATCCACAAATCCACCGCTGCGCGCGCAAACAGATGGTCGTGACCTTGCAGCTCTGGCACGACTTGCGTCTGCGCGGCCTCTAGCACCTGCGACACATCGCTTTCGCTGTTGCCAAAAATATCGAAACTGGCCACTGCAGGCTTGGCAGCTTCAGGTTGGCTGACCTGCGCAGCGGCCGCACAAGCCTCGGCGATTTCATCGAAGTTGCCATGCAAATACAGCTCGCGCAGCGCAGTGGCAGGCACAGCCATGGCAGCCAGCAACTCGCCAATTGCAGGGCGCATCTCAGGCTGCAGCAAGGGGCCCACGATTTGGTTGGCAATGGCCGCTTGCTTTTTGGCTTCGCCCTCGCCGCCTGCCTCGTAAAAACGCTCCAAAGCAGGCAACAAGTCTTCGCGCACTTCGCTCAGTTGCGCCTCAATGCGCTTGAGCTTGAAACCCACATCGGCCACGCCTTCAATGCGGTCGCTAAAACGCTTCATCCCCCCGTCATTGAGAGCCAGCATGCCATCCCACGTTTGCTGCGGCTCGTTCACATGGCGCTGAAAATCTTCGTTCTTGACCACCACGCTGCCGAGCTTTTCCAGCAGGGGCAGCAGCTTGTCGTCAAAGCTTTCTTCAACGTACTTGCTGCCATCGGCCTTGTTCGTGAACTTGGTGAACTGCGGCGCGCGCGTCATGTAGGTGTTGTTGAACGCTTGGCCCGGTGCCCACTCACGCATCCACGGCTCCATGCCATAGCGCTCCAAAATGGTCTTTTTCATCAGACCTTCGGCCGCTTCGCGGTAGCCACTTTCTGCACCAATTAGCGTGGTGGACACAAAGTCATCGCACTTGGTCAAGATCCAAAACAGGCCCGGCTTGTGGCCCGCCCGCTTGGCGGGGCTGTCACCTTGGGTTTTGTTGATCCATGTGCCCAGCACCTGCGCCACACCCACCACGTTGCTTTGCTCGGTGGACGATGTGCACACCACCAGCGCATTCATCTCCTGCGCCTCGGCGTATTGCTCAAACAAGTACGCCACTTTGCCGCGCAACAAAAAGTTGGAGATACCGTTGTCTTGCTCGGTCAACGCCGCCACAAAGGCATTGCGCGTGCGCGTGCGGTAGCCGGGAAAGTCCAACAAATCCACCCGTTCGACAATTTCATTGCGTGGCTTGGCTTTGAGGCGAAACACCAGCTCCGAGGTCAGCGCCGTCAACTCAGGCACGCTCACCATCACGGGCGCTTGCAGCTGCCCTTGCACGCAAGGGCGCACCATCACGCTGGGCGCACTGGGCTTGCCCAGCAAATGCAGTGTGTTCACGTTCATCACGCTGTTGCGGCGGGCCCAATGGCCATCCTCTTGCGTGACCAAGCAGTCCAAGCCCGCATAGGCGGTCTCCGCCCCGCCCAAACGCTGCAGCGTTTGCGCAAACTGCACATAGGCTTGCGTCAATTGCGGCACACGGCCCCACAGCACGGAAAACAGCTGACCGCGCTCATCCACCGTCAGTTTGGGGGCCAACTTGATGGCCCGCTTCCAATAGCCGTGGGTGCGCAGCACTTCGGCACGCAAGCGCCAGTGCGACTCCACGTACTCAAACAGGGCGGCCACATCTTCGCTGGCCATGCCGCGGCTGCCTTTGCCTGCAGCGCGCTGCTCCAAACTGGCAAACACCGCATCAATGGATTGCGGTGTCACGCGGTACTTCACCAAGTCATCGGTGTCGTGGTCAAACTCTTCATACCAAGAGTTCACCAACACAATGGCCAGCTCAATTTCGCGGAACAGGCGCAACTCCACCGGGAAGTTCGCATCGCCCGAGTCACCGGACTGCGACGACAAGCGCGTGACCACCCCCGTGGCCTCCGCACCACCACCCTGGGGGTTCACATGGTCTTCAAACACCAGCTCGTGCGCACCAAACTGACTGCGCAGCTGGCCGGTTTCATCGGCTGCCAAGGTGTTAATGAAGTGGCTTTTACCCGCTTGCGAGAGGCCAAAAAAACCGATACCCATCGGCGTCGTAGCCACACGGCGCAGGCTGCGTGCCACGTTGCGGGCCTTGTAGAGCTTGCGCGTCAGCGCCTCCGAGACGCCGCGCACCTCGGTCGCTCCATCGGCCACTTGCTCCACCCAGTCAATCGCTTGGCCCGATCCCTCAAACACTGCGCTCCACTGGGCCTGCAAGCTCTGCTGTTGATCTGTCACCGCACTCATTTCACGCTCCCGCTATCAATCCAGTAAGTAGAGGCACCGCTGTCCGTGCCATTCATGGTGAACAGCTTGAGCTGCACATCAAACTTGCTCAGTCCCCCGCCCTTGACGGCGCGTATTTGCAGGCGCTCGGACACGCTCAGCGCTCCCACCTCGCGGCGGCTGGGTGCTGCCAAACGCACTTGCACGCTGGGCACACCCTCACCTTTTTCGGCATAGGCCTTGAGCTTGTCGGCCCCCGACTCGGTGAACTCCAGCACGTACAGGGGCGATGCCATCCAGCGCTCGGCTTCGAGCTGCTTGAAGCCCAAACGCGTGCTGGTGGAAATGCTCAGCACTTGGCCGCCCGACTCATCGTCTTCACCATCGTCAGCACCCAAGTCCAGTTTTTCCTTGCCGTCTTCGAACTTGATGACATCGCGGAACAACACGCGCGCGTCGCTCATGATGTTGTCTTTGTCGATCACGCCGATGTGGCGCATGGTCGAGTACGGGCGCAGGCGTGCCACGTTGAAGGCAAAGTCAAACAACTTGGCCTTCTCACTGAGCAGACACAGCATCGCGCCCACCACGGCAGTGGTTTTGGGGTCATTGATCTTGCCGCCCTTGTGGAAGGGATACCAGCCATTGGTGGTGTAGCCATGCATGGGCGTGATGCGCCCCGGGGGCACCACCATCTTGCGGCGCAAGTACGCTTGCACGCCCGGCAGCATGGAAGGGCGTCCCGTCAGCAGCAGCGCATCGCACGGATAGTGGCCAATGATTTCGCACAGCGAATCCAACACCTTGCAAATGTTGTAGCGCCCTTCCACGATGTGCTTGTGCATGCGCGCCAAGTCCAGCGTCAGCGGCACCGCTGCCACATCAAAGGCCGCACCAAAACCAGCCTCCAGCTTGACGGCATCCAACACATAGGCCTGCACTGCCGGGCTGACCACGCTCTCACCCATCCACTGGCCAAAGCACTGCGTCAAAGGCTCGCTGGGGAACTCGGGGTTGAACTGCTCATAGGCCCGCAAAACGGCCAGACCCACCGGCACAAACACCTGCAAATTCAGTTGCTGGCGCAACACACCGGCCTGTGCCGACACCGCTTCGTCGCCGCACAGCTTAGACAGCAGCGCATCCCCGTTGCGCACCCCGGCTTGCTCCAGCGCCGCCTTGAGCGCAGGCAGCACTTCTTTTTGGATCACGTCCAGCAGCACATCATCGCCCGCCACCTTGAAGCTGTCGCGAAAGCGCTGCGTGGGCACGATGATGCGATTAACGCCATCTTTGAGCAGGTGGTAGTCGTTGATCACCAAATCGGTCGTGCCACCACCAATGTCCATCGTGGCCAAGGTAATGCCATCGCGCTGGGCCTTGTCGGGGCGTGCCAGCACGTCAAAAAACTCCTCGGGGTTGCCCTTGAAGTTCTCGCACACCTCGGTGTACAGGTACACCAGTTGGCCACACACCGCCTCATCCCACTGCACCCGCACCGACAAAGGGGGGCGCTTGGGCGCTTGGCCTTCGGGCGCAGGCTCAAATGGATCGCTGTAGCCATCGCCAGCGGTCCAGCCCATGCACAGCCACACCAGGCTGACGGCGTGTTTGAGGCGCTCTTGCAAAATGCTGCGCTCAATCTCGGGCAGGCCCGGCGGCACCGTCATGGTGATGCTGGACAAAAAGCGCGGCGCACTGGCGTGGCCCATGCGCGTGCGCTGCGCAGCGCTGTTGATTTGCGACAACGCCTGCGTAATCACCTCGGCCAGCATGATGCTCATGAGCGAGCTGCGGCTGTAGTTGGGCGAGAAAGCGGGCATCGCGTAATCACGCTCACCCGCATCCAAGCCATAAAACACCACGCCCTCGTCGGTGATGAAATTGGTGAAAGGCGCGGCCGTAGCCATCGCCTCGGTGCCTTGGGCCTTGCCAAAGGCACTGCTAAAACGCCAACCGGGTTTGTAGGCACTGTCGTCCCACAAATAACGCTTGGGGCTGGACATGCCGGTCGAGCCTTCCGAGCCCCGGCGGCGGGCACACAAGCGCGATGCCTCCGTGCCCACGCGGGCAATCGTGGCCCATTGGAAAGCATCATGGCGGCCACTGAGCTTGGAGAAGTTCTCCTTACCAAACGTCATGTGCGCAAACTCCACACGACTGGCAAAAGGCTCGCGGTACAGGCGTTCGGGGTCGTGCAAATCGCGCATCTGCAGCACGTAGTTTTGCTTCAGCCCATTGCCCGTCATGCCCTGGTTTTCAATCAAGATGCCGCAGGTGCGTGAGTTGCCAACATCCAAAATCAAATCCACCGGAATGGCCGTGTCACGCTGCTTGCCGCTTTCGTCAAAAGCACCACTGGTCAAATAGATACCGGGAACTTGCACCAGCGCCTTGAGCTCTGCGGGGGCGTACTCCTCGGCCTCGGGCTCGGCCAGCAAACTCAGCACATTCAGGTAGTGGGCCAAGTGGTGGTGCTGGCGCAGGCTGTCTTCGATCTCGTCGTGGTCGGTGCGCAGCTCACGGTGCGCGTCGCGGAACAGCTCTTCGAGCCAGCTGCGCATCCACTTTTGGTCCAAAAACCAGCGCAGCTGAAAGCTGTGACAAGCCACGCGGAACTGCGCTTTGGACTGCACATCATCGGGCGACGGTGCCAAGTACGTGGTCTTGGCATTGCCCTCCAAAGGCTTGGTGTCAAACGCAATCGTCAAGCGATAGTTGTTGCCTGCAAGATCAGGTTCATCGAGTGCCACCAAGCGCATCCGTGCCCAATTGGTAGGGCCGGGGTCAAAACGGTGCGGCGGCGTAAAGCGAAAGTACGGCATGGGCAACCACACACCGCCCAGTAGCTTCAAGCTCTCGTCCATGGGCAAATCAAAGTGCGGCGTGCGCACCGACGTGACCGTGCGGTCCTCGTGCACCAGCGCACTGGTGTCTGCGGCCTGATCGCCCACCGCACCCAAGCTAAACAAGCCACCGGTTTTGTGGTTGGTGAGCAAGCGCGCCACCCCGGTCGCACCCATGCGCACAAAAGCGCCCGCGTCCATTTTTTTGGGCTGCAGCGACACCCCGAAATCCATGAACTGGATGCCCGAGTCACGCACCAAATAAACCACTTCGTCGAGGGGTGTAAGTTCTGCCAACATAAAAAATTCTCTAAGAAATAAGAGCACCCAGTCTTTTCACAGACTGGGCAAATCAGGTTTTATAGTGACTAATTGCCGTGCATCTGCATCGGGAACTCTTTGGACTGATTGGCGTAGCTGGCCGCGCAATCCGCCATCGAAGAAGCACCCACCTTGCAATTGACCGCAGGCATCACATAGCTGCCGCCATCGGTGCAATTGGCTGCGCCTTGGCTGTTGATGCTCAACTGTCCACCGGTCACAGTGGCCAGCACATCGCCCTTGCACGAGACGCCGTTCGAGCGCTGCACTTCGACTTGGCCCTTGCCGTTTTCGAAGTCGTATTGCAGGTTCAGCGGCAGCGAGGTGTGTTCGTCCATCAAGCCGCCACGGGTGCGGTACTTGCCGTTCAAAAAGTCCGCCACACCATTGGGCGCGTTGGCAGGAATTTGCAGGGGGTTGCTGGGTTGCGCAGCAGCGGCCTGCTGGGCTTCGTTCTCAGGCAACACCGGTGGGTTTTGCGCAGCCGCTTCAGCTGCGGGAGCCGCTTCTGCGGGCAGCACAGGCGGCTGCATCGCGGGGTTCGGCTCTGTCTGCGGTGCTGGCTCGGGGGCCAGCTCAGATGCGCCCTCCGGCACCGCACCATGCGGTATGGGTGCGTCCATGCTGGTGTCGCCACCGATGGCCGGCACAGCTGCGTGGCCCACGGGGGCCGTGCCCACAGGCACACTGGCACCGGGCATCCCAATGCTGGGGATACCAGGAAGGCTCGGTGCGCCGGGCAAGCTGGGCATCCCCGGCAAGCCCGAGACCGCAGGCATCGTGCCCATACCCCATGGCATACAGCCGCGCAGCAGCCACAGCAGCAGCAAAGCCCCCAGCAACAGCAGCAGCCACAGCCACCAACGGCGCCACCACGGCTCAGACACCACCACAGGAGCAACCGGTGGCACCACGGGCGCAACCACAGAAATGGGCGCAACAGGCGCTACTACGGGCACCGTCGCGGCAGCGGCAGCCACTTGTGCTGCGACCGGTGCGGGCAGCTCAGCTTGTTCGTGCAAAAAATACAAGGGACGGCTGTGGCGGTCAGCCTCGTTTTCCACAAAGCCCCAAAACGTCACCACCGGCTGCAAACGGCCATCGCCCGACGGCACCGCTGCAGCTGCGCTGCGCTGGCCATCCAACATGCTGCCCATCGAGCGCTGCGACGCCGCAGCGGGCAAAGCGCTAACCCCGACATCAACCAAGTAAATATTAGAAAGGCTGGGTATTTTGCAAGCTTCTTGCAGCAATGCGCCAAATAGCGCAGTTTCAGATGCTCCATTTTCTTTGCCGCGCGCAATTTGCTGTGCACCTAAATCCTGCACCCCTTGCGCAAATGCTTTGAGTTCTTGGCGGGCAGCTATTTGCTCTGCATCCGAGGCATTGGCCCATGCAATGACGTTGCCTTGCACGGGGCTATACCAATCAATGGCAGAACCTTGCTCATTGCGCTGCGGCACCGCAAAAAAACTGCGCCATTGTGGATGGCGCTGCAAAGCGGCCAAAATTTGATCTGCGGAATCAAAAACGGGGTAGCCCGATTGACCTAGTTTTAAATAGCGATCAACGCTGCCACTTTCCAAAAGCACACCGCGCATGGGCTCTCTCTTTTTCTGTTTGTTGAAGGTAATAGACCACCTCAAAGCAGTGCCGCAGCATCCCTTCCCCCTACCCCCCTCTGTGACGCCCAAGTTGGCCTTGACTCAACCGCCTGTTTGCGCAGACTGTTTGACAGGATCGCGTCATCGCGGTTTTCGCAGTGTTCTGGCAATTGTTTGGTGGCCTGCCAACGCTTTTCCCTCAGACAGCCCACCCCGCAATAAATGCGAACGCCCACCTACAACCATTACCTCACAGCCATTGCTATTCAACAGCCATATACGTAATGCCGTGCTCTTTCCTATAAATTTGTACTATTGTAATTAAAAGAAACAAAAATTCCAAAGCGCGCAAAAACAAGCTGCCATTACGAATTAAATAGCAAATACTCACTTGTTTAAAAAGTTTTGTTTTCAATGATGTTTTTTATAAAAGTATTAACTTTTTAAAACCAACACAAAACAAAAATGTTAGCAAGCACACGCTTTGTTTTTTCAAAAACAAAAGCTTCTGCATCAGAGAGGCACTGTTGCATTACAGAGACTTCCCATAAAAGCAAGCGCTGCACGATCCTCTATGCAGGCTGGACGCTCGCTGATGGGCACTGCATCAACGATCCGGCCATGGATGGGCGTCTTCTGGGTGTAGTGGCGTGAGCGACGCATCCTTCTGGTACGTCGCAAATGCTCCAGAAGCTCTTTCTTCAAGGCTCCGCGTGTTTGGACGAAGATCGTGCGGTAGATGGCTTCGTGAGACACCTGCAAATCCTTTTCGCCCGGGTAAGTTCGTTTGAGCCACCCTGCTATTTGCTTGTGCGACCACTGACTCTGCAATTTAACCGCCACGATCTGTGCCAGCTCAGGATTGCAAGCCAGCTTACACGGCTTTGGGCGGCGCGCTCGCTCCCAGGCTGCCTCGTCTGCCTTTGTAGCTCGGTAATAAGTCTTGCCGCCGTTACGCAGGAGTTCACGGCTAATGGTGGACGCTGCGCGTTTCAAACGCCTAGCTACACAGCGAATGGACTCACCTGCTGCCAGGCTGCGCGATATGGTAATCCCCCCATAAACCACCGCTCTGAGAAGTAGAGCTATGCGGCCATGGCCAGCCGCTGTTTTGGGGTGATCCCGCCCAGTGCCATATTTGGGCGTTCATGGTTGTAGCGCCACATCCATTGCGTGGCGCACTCCCGAACCTCATCGAGGTCGCTCCAATAATACTGCGACAGCCATTCGTAGCGCACCGTTCTTTAAGATTTCCCGATCTGCGCCACCAGACCGGTGCGCGATGCTGTTGCCGTTTGGCAGAAGACCTATTGCATTTAGTACGTTGTCACAACGTATCGCTTGCGGTTTCCCGCGCCAGGCCATGATTTGCCCCAGGACTCGAATCACACGATGTGATGGCAGCGAGAAGTCCACCTCTATGCCCAGTGCCTCACGGTTGAAGTCATCGATCACGTTGAGCAGCCGGATGCAGCGCCCATCTTCAAGCTGGTCATGCATGAAGTCCATCGACCAGACTTTGTTGCATTGCGCTGGCACTGTGAGCGGCTCAGGCTTCTCGCGTACCAAGCGCTTGCGTGGCTTGATACGCAAGTTCAACTCCAGCTCCCGATAGATGCGATAGACACGCTTGTGGTTCCAGGCAAAGCCACGCACGTTGCGCAGGTGCAGAAAGCACAAACCAAATCCCCAGTTACGGTTGTTGTCGGTCAGGCGCAGCAGCCACTGGGCGATCTCATCGTCTTCACTATCACGGCGGGCCACATAACGGTAGCAGGCTTGGCTGATCTGGAAGGCTTGGCAAGCCGCTTTGATAGACAGGCCACGCTGCTGTACTGCTTGTTGAGCCATCTCGCGTCGGCGAGATGGCTTCACCACTTTTTTGCGAGAGCCTCCGAGACGATCTCGGCCTTGATCTTCTCCTCGACATACATCTTGCGCAGCCGCCGATTCTCCTCCTCCAGCTCCTTCATGCGAGCCATGAGCGATGCATCCATGCCGCCGAACTTGGCCCGCCATTTGTAGAACGTTGCCGAACTGATGCCTAGTTCACGACAGAGCTCGGGGACTGCCAAGCCAGCTTCTGCTCGCTTGAGCGCGTCGATGATCTGGCTGTCGGTGAAACGTGATTTCTTCATGATAGAGAGAGTCTCTACTGCTCAGCGCGCTGGAATTGCGGGGGGATTACCAATCCACCCACCGCTTCCTGTTGAACTGGCTCTTTATCAAAGCAGATCATCATCAGGATTTGGCATTGCTTGCCAGTCGGCAAACTCGTGCTCCTCGAGGTAATTGATTAGATAAACAACCCCAGCATTAAAGCCGTGTTTATCCTCCAAATGAACATCACCCGCAGCTATTGCCTGTTCATAAAGCTGTTCAGCGATTTCCGAGCCGCGCTTTGGTGTCAGTATTTTCATGTGAGTTTTATGGAAAAGCATCAATGAATCGAGATAAGCGTCCTAAACAGGTTTTATCGATTAGGGAAGCTCTGCATAACTCCCCAACGCATGTGCTTGCACATGCGTGCTGGGTGCGGCAGCATCCCAGCCCATGCAGCAATTCGATCTCGGCCTCAATCTCTCCACCAAGAAAACCCGCAAGCGT
>JAFAFR010000104.1 GCA_023423405.1 Bacteroidota bacterium | reverse complement strand
GTCCAGGACTCGTGCAGGGTGAACTGGGCGACTTCCGGGATGTCGTAGCCGCGCTCGAACAGCCGAGAGGTGGCTTCGTGGCGCAGATCATGGAAGTGCAGGTCTTCCAGGTCGCGGAGCCGGCAGGCGCGGGTGAGGTTGGCACCAATCGACTTGGAGTTGTAGGGGAAGACGCGCGCGTCCGGCATCTGCTTCCCGTCCGGACCATCCACCATGACCCTGCGCTGCCGGTCGATGATCTCCCAAGCCTCGGACAGCAGGCGGAAAGCCCGGCGGTTCCCGATCTTCTTGCGTGGGTGCTTCACGTCGTCCAGCCAGGCGATGCCCTTGTCGCGATCGAGGTCGGCCCATTTCAGGCGGGTGATCTCCTCCTGTTGTCGAGCCGCGAGCAGGGCGAATCGAATGATGTCCGCCATCGGGATCTCGGCGCGCACGTCCCGGACGGCGAAGTGGTCGAGCAGGGCTTTCTCCTCGGCAGCCGTTACCCGGCGCTGGCGCTCTTTGGGCTTGCCGATCACCCGGCGCTGCCGGAGTTCGTGCGAGGCGTCCTCCAGCAGCTGCAGGTCGATCGGCAGGGTGAGAGAGGCCCGGGCGGAGCGCAGCACCTGGCGCAGCCAGATTAGATCGTTGTTGGCGGTGGCGGGACCGGCGCCGTCCCTGCGGTGCGCCTCGACGTGCCCGATGTAGTCGGCCGTGGTCAGCCGCAGCACGTTCTTCTGTGCGATCTCGTAGCCGGCAAGGCGCTTGAGGTCCGCCTCCTTGGTGCGTCCCCAGGGCGTCAGCGCCTTGATGTCCTTGCCGTACCACTCCAGCAGCTCGGCCAACGTCGAGCCTTTCCCCAGGGGCTCACCGCGAGCGCGCTGAGGGTGAAGTTCGACTTCCCGCCGGCGCATCCAATCGTTCGCCAGCTGGCGGCGATTGAAGGCTCCCGGCTCGGAACGGACGCACCTGCCCCGCCGGTGGAGGCGGATCCGGGCCGTGTACCCTAGTGATCCGTCTCTGCGACGAGAAACGGACGATGGTTGCTAGGTGGCCGATGCTGCACGGCTGTTCTCGTCGCATCCAGCGTAGCAACAGGCGTCCGGAAACTCGCGAAATCAACCGATCATGAGCGCAACTGAGCAGCGCGAGAACACAGGCAAACCATTGGCGCTGCACGAAAAATCGCGCTATGAGGCCTCCCTGCGCCTGTCCGTGGCGCCGATGATGGAGGGAACGTAAAGTTCTTAGTTTTCAACTAGTTGCAGCGGCGCGTGTGCAGTTTTTGTGCACTCGTCTGCACACGCGGTTTACCGGGCTCGCCTCCAATTCGACACTGCCGACGGCCATTGCCGATTGTCGGATATGTTTGACATTTCGGCAGGCTTCCAGATCATGCCGGCATGGGGCTCCTCCACGAACTTGGGCAAGCAATCCGGATCAGACGATCGGAAATGGGGCTCAGTCAGGCGCGGGTGGCGGTGCTCAGCGGGCTTTCCCGACAGACGGTGAATCAGGTCGAGTCCGGTAGCGTTCCGGATTTGGGGCTCAACAAGGCCGAGCGCCTCGCGCAGACGCTAGGGTTGCGACTGCGCGTGGACACGCAACGAACGAGCGAAGATTCCCGCAGCCGGCTACCCCCGCTTGCCCGGGCGGCAGTCACGGCGAGCGTCAGCTATAGGACGTCGATCCCGAGCGCGGCTCTGAAAAGCATCCTGGTGACCGGAAAGTTGCCGGAGCGCTACGTTCCCCATGTATTCGCCCTACTAGACGACGCGCCGGTTTCCCTGCTGGCAGCGGTGACCGAGAGTATCCAAAGTGAGACGAGTATCAGCCGCGAAGTCATTTGGAAGAACTATCGACGCCTGGCGCATCAGGTGAAGAGCGCGCGGGAGATCTGGCGATGAGTGTGCCTGAGCCCTCCAGGCTCGAACCAGCCCGATCGAAAGTGGATATCAAGGCCGCAGCGATCCCGAGGGCGGCCTATGAGTATCAGGACCTGGCCGGGATCGAGATGCTGCTCAGACAGTATCGAGATCCCGGACTTTTCAAATGGGTCTTGCTTGAAGCAGACGACACGAAATACAAGTCTCTCGACGATGTCGTCGCCGCTCGAACCGACGGTACCTTCGAATTTGTCCAGGTCAAGTTTACCGTCGACTCCGAGAGGTACGAGCTGGACTGGCCATGGCTACTTGCCAAGACCGGAGCCGGAACATCAATGCTCGACAAGTGGTCGAAATCGCTTGCCCGCGTGGCAGCGATGGGACCTGTTCACTCTGCATGTCTGAAAACAAACCGCCCACCCTCTGCAGAGTTCGCGAAATGCCTGAATGGAACCCGCGTCGCGTTGGACCTCCTGGATCAGGCCACGCGGGCGACTGTCGAGGCAGAGTGTGGTGGCGCCGATTCGGCGAGGGACTTCTTCGGAGCATTCGATTTCCTGGGCGCCCAACCCAATTTCGAAGAGTACGAACAGGCTCTTCGCGATCAAGTTGTTCCGGCCGACACGGATCCTCTTGGCTGGATTTTCTTCAGACACCACGTGCGGACATGGGCTATCAACAAGAATCAGCCATCGCACGATGGGAAAATTCTTCGCGAGCACGTGGCACAAGTCATCAACAAGCGAAGGCCACAGCCACTGCGTCAGGACTTCATTGTCCCCGACGGATACTTGCCTCCCAACGCTGCGTTCGACGACGAGATTCGGGTCCGTCTGGAAACCGACGCAAATCCCGTTACAGTCCTTTGGGGCACCCCAGGCAGAGGCAAGAGCACATACCTCAGCTATCTGACGTTGACGCTCCAAGAGGCTGGAGCCGCCGTCCTGCGGCATCACTACTTCCTTCCGGCGGAGGACTCTGTAGCAGACCGCACTTCGTTCACCGACATCGCCGCGTCACTGATTGAGCAGCTCGGTGCCCGGCATTCTGACGCTATGGCCGGTGTGTCAGATGATGACCGGGAGTTCCGGAGATCGATAATGGCTGCCGCCGAGAACCTTGCCTCAGAGGGCAAGAGACTCTACATCGTTATCGATGGACTCGATCACGTATGGCGTGACAGCCGCAGAGTGGATCAGCTCAACCATCTCTTCAATGAGCTGCTGCCGATTCCGCCGAACGTGAGCCTCATTGTCGGGACGCAACGCGTTCCCGATGATCACCTTCCCAGCAAGCTGTTGACGCTTTCGTCAGATGGGGATTGGCGCGAGATTCCGGCGATGGATCAAGCGGTGGTTCACCGCTGGCTTGCTCACTTGGACGA
>JAFAFR010000055.1 GCA_023423405.1 Bacteroidota bacterium | reverse complement strand
CACATCGATCGGCGGCTCCGGCGGGAGGGGCGGCGGAACGAAGGCGCGCACGATCTCGCCCGCGACAGGGGTTTCAACAAAGCGGCCAAGGCGTTGATCAGGTTCGGAAGTAAGCGTCCGGCCTGAGCGCTACCCGGGCCATTTCCAAGGCAGCAGGTCATCGACCTTTGTGATCTTGTAATCAGGGATACGGGCCAGGGTGTCGGCGAGCCAGGCATGGGGATCGCTGACGTTGAGCTTGGCTGTTTCGATCAGGGTGTAGGCGATGGCGGCGGCCTTTCCACCTGCCTCGGAACCGACGAATAGGTAGTTTTTCCGCCCGAGGGCGATGGCGCGCATGCCGCGTTCGGCGGCGTTGTTGTCGAGTTCGAGGATGCCGTTGTCGAGGTAGGGGCGCAGGCGTTCCATCCTGGTGAGGGCGTATCGGATGGCGGCCGCTAGCGGGGATTTCCCCGAGATCGTGGTGAGTTGCATGGCCAGCCAGACTTCCAGGTCATCGAAGACCGGGGCGGCATGTGCCTTACGGAGTTCGGCGCGGCGGTCCGGTGGCGAACCTCGGGCTTCCTTCTCGACGGCATAGAGCCGGGCGATGCGGCCGATGGCCTCCTCAGCGATCGGCGAACCTTGCGATCGGTGGATGTCCACGAACTTGCGCCTGACATGGGCCATGCAGGCGACCTCGCGGATGGCGCCGGAACGGTAGAGATCCTCGAACCCGGCATAGCCGTCGGCATGCATCCAGCCGCGGAAACGGGCCAGATGATCCTTGGGGTGCTGACCCTTGCGGTCGCCCGAGAAGCGATACCATGCGGCAGGCGGAGCATCGCCATCCCATGGGCGCTCATCGCGGGCATAGGTCCAGAGCCGGGCCGTCTGGGTCTTGCCGGTGCCGGGCGCCAGCATCCGCACCGGCGTATCGTCGGCGAAGATCGCCTCGGCCGACAGGACATGGCGCCCGATGGCCTCGGCCAGTGGCTCCAGAAGGGTGGTGGTCTTGCCGACCCAGTCGGCCAGGGTCGATCGGTCGAGATCGAGCCCTTCGCGGCCGAAGATCTGGCTCTGGCGATAGAGGGGGAGATGGTCGGCATACCTGCTGACCAGCACATGGGCCAGCAGACCCGGCCCGGGGCGACCGCGCTCGATCGGGCGCGACGGCAGCGGGGCCTGGACGAAGCGTTCGCAGCAAGCGCAGGTCAGCCGGGGGCGGACAATCCGGTTCACGATGAAGCGCCCAGGAACATACTCCAGCTCTTCCGTGACGTCCTCGCCGATCCGGCGCAGGCGACCGCCGCAATCGGCACAGGCATCGGCGCCGGGCATCAGTTCCACCTCCATCCGGGGGATATGATCCGGGATCGGACGGCGCTTGGGTTTGCCCTTCTCCTCGATGTCCGGCAGACGCATCCGCGCCGTCATCGCGGCGGCCGCGATCTCGCTGGCCTCAAGAGCCAACTGAAGCTGTTCTGCCGTCTCCGAGGACGCGCCGAACCGGTGTGCCCGGTGCCCGGCCAGTTGGTGCCGCAGCCTCTCGATCAGGATCGCCTGCGCCTTCACCTCGGCCAGAAGCCGCGCGGTGAAGCTGCGCAACTCCTCGGGATCTTCCGGCAGGGTCAGGGTCTGATCGAGCATGCAAGGAGTTTATCCCACGGGATTCCTTATGGGAATCATTCTCTTGTGGCCCCCCCTGATTATCCCGCTGCCAAGGGCCGCCACGTTCGCTCCGGGGCACGCCAGTCGATCCCTTCCAGGAGCATCGACAACTGCGCCGGTGTCAGCGCCACCTTCCCCTCCTTGGCCGAGGGCCAGACGAACCGGCCCCGCTCCAGCCGCTTCATGAACATGCAGGCCCCCTGGCCATCCCACCAGATGACCTTCACCAGATCACCGCGACGGCCGCGGAAGACGAAGAGATGCCCGCCGAAAGGATCCTGCTTCAGCACCGCCTCGGCCTGCGCCGCCAAGGAAGCAAAGCCCTTGCGCATGTCGGTGACCCCGGCAGCCAGCCAGACCCGCGTGTTGGCCGGAACCGGGATCACGCCGAAAGTCCCCGGATCAGCCGCGCCAGCGCCTCAGGATCATAGCTGCCGCTGATCCGCATCCGGTGACCGCCCGCCAGCTCGATCTCGATGTGGTTCTCGGCGGCAGGTGCCGCCGGAGTAGACCTGGTCTCCGCGACGATCTCTACGGGCAGAAACCGCGCCTCCTCTGCTGGGCGCGCAACCGAGGTGGGGTCCGGCGCATAACGGGGATCGCGCAGCCACTTGAAGATCAGGTTCGCGTTCACCGCGTAGCGCCGCGCCACCTGAGCCACGGAAACGCCCGGCGCCGCCGTCTGGAAACAGATCGAACGCTTCTCCTCATCCGTCCAAAGTCGCTTCGTCCGACGCGCCACGCCATCACCATAGTGTCCACTATCAATGGTGGACACTATCCGCCTCTTTCACCACGCGGCAGGGCGGTCAGGCCGGACGCTTACCATGCGGGCCGTGGCGCTGGCGTTGATCTTGTAGAGCAGCGTTGCGCCGAAGAGGTAGGTGCCGTCGACTGGCGCCACGAAATGGTTGTTCGCGGCGTCGAACGCCCCCTGATCGTTGTAGAACCTTGGATGTGGTTTTCGGAAAGTGTCGCGGCTGACCTGGCGTCCCCGCAGTCACCCTTCCGCCAACATTTCCATGAACCTGCCATCCTCGCTGGGCCGCGGATCTTCCTTCAGATCGAAGATCACGGTACCAATCGCCGCGCGCCATTCCGAGGTGATGGTTCGGGACTCGGCGCTTGTCCGCACCGTGAGGATTACCGGTGCCTTGGAGACCAGCCGCGCCTGCATGACCGTCTCCGAGCCGCGCAGGTAGCGGACGTGGCACCAGAGGGTGAACCGGTCTACCCACCCCTGGATCAGCATGCCGTCGGGATCGACGACCTGGATTGCCTGCTGGAATGTCACGCGCTGGTCCATCTGCCCTTCAACCACCCTCACAGCCGGATCCTGCGATAAGGTGCCAGCAGCGCCTCCACGGCGAAGGGCAAGGTGGCTCCCGTGCCGGTGACCTGCCGATGCTCGTACCACTGGGTGACGAGGAGCAGCATGGCTTGGCGAATGGCGGCGGGCACATCGGCAGGGGCGCCATATCCGGCCCTGAAGGTGATTGCCGCCGGGCGGCCGTACCCTGTCGTCGACCGCAGCAGCGGACGCTGATCCTGCAGGACGAGCTCATGGATCAGCTCGCCTCCTTCTTCGTCGATGAACACAGCACCGTCGACAAGGCTGTCGGGAAACGGCAATCGGATCGCCGGACCGACGGTGGCGAGTTCCGCCCGCCAGGTCTGGGTGACGAGGCAGCGGCCGAGGATCCCGGCCGGGCCGTCGAGCCAGGCGGTGGCGGCATCGATATAGTGCTGGATCAGCAGGTCCTCGTCATCATGCGTGACGCGCGCCTGTGCCTTGGCCTCCATGAGCGTGATCGGCTGGGCGACAGGCGGGGTGACGAGAACCAGCCGCATCACTCGTTGCCCTTGCCGTAGACGGCGCGATCGACGCCCTGGCCGATGAAGTCGGCCTCATCGGGACGCACTCGCTTGGGGTCGTTCCAGTCGATGGCGTTCTGCACGGCCGAGGTGCTTTCGCGCGGATTGGCGTCGACGCTCTCGTGGCTCACATCCACCGCATCCGTGATTGCGGGCTCGATGATCGCGCCGGAGGCGTCCTCCAGTGCTGCCGCGCGTGGGGGATCAGACACGCTGTCAGTCGGCGGCACCATGTCGTTCGCTCGTGCGTCGGCCTTCAGCGCCTCATCAG
>JAFAFR010000023.1 GCA_023423405.1 Bacteroidota bacterium | reverse complement strand
ACCGTCCAGTATTTTCTGCGTTTTCCGCCATAGGGGGCTTGCAATCCAATAAACCACGCTTTTAACCTGACAAACTCAATAGCCACTTATCTAAAACAACGCCCCCGGATTTTTACCGGACAGCAATAACCCCAAACTCCAAACCTTCTTCACTTTCGTCGCTGAAAAGCCGGCCTTCGCCGCAATCTGCCTGCTGTCACTATTGCCGCGTCTTAATTTCGGGCAATACCAAACCACCCGTATCGAAAGCATATCTACTTTTTACCAACGCCTTCTTTTACTGTTATTAAAACCAGATAGATATGCAATACCGTTTTTTAAGTCTCCCGCTTCTGGCCCTGGCAGGATGCCTGTTGGCCGGCTGTTCAAAAGAAGACACTACAACAGATGATGCCGGTTCCGCATCCAGCGCATCCGCCACCATCACCGGTGTATTCACTTCGGGCAGCGCCGAAGGATCGACCGAAACGGCCTACAACGAAGAAGATGTTCCTGCCAGCAACAGTTTTGCCGATACCGTGCTGATAACCTACGGCAGCAGCATTACCGTAACGAACCCGCTGGAAGGAAAAGGGGTATCCGTGACCGTTAGTGGTGGCGATGTTACCGTTGCAGCAACCGTGGCCGGCGTAGCCTACCAGCTACAGGGAAGCAGTTTGGACGGCTCGCTGAAATTGTACAGCGAAAAGAAATTTGCCCTGGTGCTGAACGGACTGACGCTCACCAATACCGATGGCCCTGCCATTAATATTCAATCGAAAAAACGTGCCTTCGTTGTATTGGCGGCGAATACCAGCAATACACTGTCCGATGGCGCCAGCTATACCGTTACCAATGCAGAAGAAGACCAGAAAGGAACCCTGTTCAGCGAAGGGCAACTGATCTTCTGCGGTACCGGCGCCCTCACCGTGGAAGGCAATTACAAACACGCGATCTGCAGCGACGATTATATCCGCGTGGTGGAAGGCAGCATCACAATCAGCAGGGCCGCAACCGACGGCTTTCACACCAACGACGCCTTCATAACCGATGGCGGTACCATTTCGGTTACTGCTGCCAGTGATGGTATAGAGTGTGAAGAAGGTTTTATTGTAATCAACGACGGTTCCTTTGTACTGAACACCGGCGACGACGGTATCGCCGCGTCCTATGAAGGAACCGATAGCGGCATTGTGCCTTATGTAGTGATCAATGGCGGATCGATCGAAGTGAATTCAACCGAAGGCGAAGGCATCGAGAGCAAGAACCTGCTCACCATCAACAACGGCAACATCAAAACCATTACCGGCGACGATGGACTGAATGCCGGCGCCGGGCTGTTCATCAACGGAGGCAGGGTGTATTGCCGGAGCACGGGCAATGATGCCATCGATTCCAACGGCAAACTGACGGTAACAGGTGGAATGGTGCTGGCCATCGCCGCCGGCGGACCGGAAGCCGGTTTTGATTGCGACGCGAACCAGTTCAGGGTCACCGGCGGCCTGGTTGTTGGGATCGGCGGCGCAACGAGTGCTCCCACCGCCAGCGTAACCACGGTACCGGCATTGATCATGGGCAGCGGGGCTGCAAACCAGTTGATCCATATCCGCGCTGCCGACGGCACGGAGGCCCTCACTTTCGAAGCGCCGGTCAGCTATAATACGCTGCTGTTCGCCGGCTCCAAACTGAAACAGGGTACCACTTACACCATTTATACCGGTGGCACCATAAACGACGCAGCCAGCTTTTTTGGACTCTATACAGGGGGAACCTACAGCGGAGGAAAGTCGGGCGACAGTTTTACTCTCAGCTCCATCGTCACTGCCATTGGCGGATCAGTGAGCCGTGGCTGATGTATCAGCGCAGCAGTTCCACCCGGCCGCTGCGCGTTTTTTCCGGGCAACCCAGGCCGCTGCGGTAACGCAGTTTCCAAACATAAGTGCCGGCCGGCTGGGGTTGTCCACCGCGGCGGCCATCCCAGGTAACCCGGTCGCCGGCGCCGGAGTCGAACACCTGCTGCCCCCAACGATTGTACACCCGGAGGCTGGCCCCGGTAAGCGGCGAGCGGCTGATCCAGCCAAAGCGGTCGTTACGCCCGTCGTTGTTCGGCGTAAAGGCATCAGGTATCCATACCTGTTGGGTGTCGGCAATCACCTGTACGGTGAAGCGGAGGGTATCGGCACAGCCGTTGGGCAACTGGCCGGTCAGCCGGTAATTCCCGCTCACAGCGGGCTGCATCGACAGCAGGGGACCGCTGCAGTCCTGCCCCGGGCAGGGGTCCCATTGGTAGCTGGCGGCTCCTTCTGCTGCCAGCACAAGCCCCTGCCCCTCGCAAACCCTGAAACTGTCCTGCATTGTTTTCAGGAAACGCAGTGGACCGGGTGCAGCATAGTAGTAGGCGGTATCCTTCTTGTAAGTGTCGAGCGCATCGCGGTACACGAGACCGATTTCCGTACTACCGGGGTTGATCAACCGAAGATCCATTTCCGCCCCCTGTCCCACTGCCTCGCCGTTGACCAGCCAGGTGCGTTCCACAAATGCAGCCGTGGGTATGGTTTTGTCCTTTACATGGATCCGCTCCGGAAAGCAGGGATCCGGCACGGTGATCTCCCAGGCCAATCGCGGTTGCACGCAGGTGGGATTAGCATAAGTCATTACCTCATCTTCCGACAGCGCGCGGGTATAAATGCGAAAGTCGTCCACCTTTCCCTGGAAATAACGGTAGCCATACTGGAACACCGATTGCGGCACCTGGCCGATGGTGATGGCATCGGGACTTCCATAACAGTGATCACTAAACGCAGGCAACACATTTGTTATATGATGTACCCGGCGGCAATCCACGTAAATCGATACCGAGCCCTGGTCGTAGACCATGGAAAACGTGATCCAGCGGCCCACCATTTCTTTCAGCGGAGTTTGGGCTGAACTTGCAGAACCGATGCCTGCTGTGCACCAGTCCATATTATAGCTATAAAATGCATCGAGCCCGCCGGCACCGTTATCATAAGAATTGAAAACACCCCGCACCCTTGCCCGCAGGTAGCCCATCATGCTGTCTGTCATGCCTGCATGCCACCAAAACAAGCTGTAGCATGCCACGTAGGGCGCCGGCACCTCGGGTAGCTGGTTCACATGATCCACCCAAATGCGGCTCAGCAGGGTGAAACTGCTGATCTTACCCGACAGCTTTTCCAGACCCGGCACCTCCACCGAACCGTCTACGCCATTGAATACCGCCGCTGTAGCGGCCTCGCCCGTGGTGCCTGTAGTATACGTGATGTTGCGCGGAATACCGTGGTAGCCGTTCCCGCTTTTATCGTTGGCGTTGCCATTAAAATCGAGGTGCAACTGGAGGCCGTCGGCAGCAATATCCTGTGCCCTCACCCCACAGGGTAAAAAGAGAAGGGCCAGGACCACTATCAGGAAACAGCGTGCATGCATCTGGTACCAAGACAAAGCTGCCGGCATTTTCGTTGCCCAACCCCCAACCCCAAACCACAAACCCCAGACTACAAACTATACACTACATTTGACCGGATGAGCGCATTTCCCATACAAGAAAACGAAGAAAGCCAGCAGCGTTTCAAAGCCCTGCTGGAACACGCGAGCCTGGGCATTATTGAAACCAATCACCTTGCCCGCATCGTTCACATCAACCCCTTCGCGGCACGGCTTTTCGGCTATGCGGAAAAAGAATTGCTGGGCGAACCAATCGAAAAACTGATACCGCAACGTTTCCGGGGAAAACACGAACAGCACCGCGACCAGTATATAGAACACCCGCGCAACCGCCCCATGGGCGTGGGCATGGACCTCTTCGCCGTTCGCAAAGACGGCAGCGAGTTTCCCGTGGAAGTCAGCCTCAGCACCTACCAGCACGAAGGCATCCAGCACGTGATCGCATTTGTGAGCGATATCACCATCCGCAAAAAAGCGGAAAAATCCATCAAGGAGCTCAACGACTCTCTCGAAGCCACGGTGGAACAACGCACCCTCGAACTGCGCCAGGCCATCGCGGCCCTGGAAGATTCGAGGGAGGAATTGTCGCGCTCCCTGGAAAAAGAAAAAGAACTCAACGAGCTCAAGACCCGCTTTGTATCCATGGCCTCGCACGAGTTCCGCACGCCACTCAGCACGGTGCTGTCTTCTTCTTACCTCCTGCAGCAATACACCCGGGGCGAAGACCAACCGAAACGCGACAAACACCTGCAGCGCATCATTTCTTCCGTGAATCTCCTGACCGATATTCTCAACGATTTTCTCAGCGTGGGTAAAATTGAGGAAGGTAAGATCCAGTTGCGCCGCAGCGACCTGGAACTGCCATCCTTCGTATCGGGCACCATCGAAGAACTGCGATCCAACCTGAAACCCGGACAATCGATCCGCTACCACCATGAGGGACCGGCCTATGCCTGGATCGATGGCAGCCTGCTCAAACACATCCTGCTCAACCTGCTCTCCAACGCTTCCAAATTTTCACCGGAAGATTCCGTCATAGAAGTGCAGACCACTATCGAACCGCAACAACTCTTACTAACGGTGAGGGATAAGGGCATTGGCATTTCTCCCGAAGACCAGAAACACCTGAAGGAAAGGTTTTTCCGCGCGGCCAATGCAGCTACCATACAGGGAACGGGACTGGGCCTGCACATCGTATCAAAGTACGTGGAACTGCTGGAAGGCAGCCTGGATTGGGAGAGTGAATTGGGAGCGGGCACCACCTTTTATATCAGGCTGCCCGGGGTGAAGCGGGAAGACTGAGGCCTAACACTGGTCGGGCAGCAGCCGGTTGAAGGCATCTTTTAATCGCTGCAGGGCTGCCGTAGCGGCGTTGATTTCTTCGCCGATGCGCTGGCGGCCCGATTTGACACCTGCCGGCAACGGGTTTCTTTGCAGGTCTTCGTCAAAAACCGACACATCATTGCGCAGCAGGTTGAGGATCTCTCCCTCGCGCAGCAGGTCGGTATGAAACTGTTCCGCCGCCAGTAGCAGGGAGCTGTCCATCGGCTGGGCCAGGGCGTCGGCCAGCAGCCGTTTGAGCTGGATATGCTCTTCGCTGATAAAGGCAAGCTGCCGTTTCCAGGCATCGGTTTCATGCCGCAGGAATCGGAGCGTGGTGCTCCCGGTACTATTTGTCTGCAAGGGTTTCAATGCGGCAGCTTCTTTAGTTTTTGGGGATGAGAAACCAGGATGCGGCCATCCCGGATATCGATGAGTTTTTCCGATTTGAAATCGCTGAGGGTCCGGATCAGGGATTCGGTGGCTGTTCCCACGTAGTGTGCAATGTCTTCGCGCGATAATTCCAGTACCGCGGCTTCATTGCCCTGGCTGTATTTGGCGTGCAGTTGGGCAAGGGCCGCTGCCACCCGCTTGCGCAGGGACCCATAAGCCAGTTGCAGCAGGCGTTCCTCTTTTTCCTTCACGTTGTTGCTGAACAGGTGGATGAAACGGTTCATCACCTGCATGTCGCTGTTCAGCAGTTGCAGGAATACTTCGCGCGGCACCACCAGCAATTCCGCATCCTCCAGCGCAATGGCATTGTCGGTATAGTTGCGGTCTTCGAGCAGGGCCTGGTAGCCGATGAAATCGCCTTCACCCAAAATATCGGTGATGTATTCTTTTCCCTCTTCGGTCACCTGGTAGGATTTGACCTTGCCTTTCAATACTACGTAAAAAGAGCGCGGGCGTTTTCCTTCCTGGTAGATCTCCTGCTTACGGCGGAAAGTTTCGGTGGCATAGCTGTCGGACAGTTGGTGGATGAGCCCGGCGTTGCGGGCATCGCTCAGGAATTGTTTCAGGCCGCTGGCCCCGGCATCGTACTCACGGGTCAGTACAGCCGATTTTTTCAGGCGGGTTTCAATGGCATGCAGCAATTCAATGCCATCGAAGGGTTTGGTAAGGTAGTCGTCGGCTCCCAGTTCCATGCCCTTCCTGAAATCGGCCCTTTCAATGCGGGCTGTTAAAAAGATAAAGGGCGTGGAAGCCGTGGCTTCGTTTTTCCGCAGCACATGGAGTACACCATACCCGTCAAGTTCGGGCATCATGATATCACACACTACGAGATCGGGACGCTCGCGGAGCGCCATTTCAACACCCAGCTTGCCATTTTCCGCTGTCATGGTGCGATAGCCGGCGAGTTCGAGAATTTCAGCAGCGTTTTCCCGGATATCGCTATTGTCTTCTATTACAAGGATAGATTTCATAACAATTATTTGACGATTCTGGGTTTCAATATCGCATTTTCCAGAAAATGCATCTGCAGAAAAGAGGTTTCAAGCGATTGAAGCTTTGCAAACACTACGTGATGGCTGGTGCAGGCTTTTGCCGGTGGCGTGAACTGGGCCGTGATCTGGCGGATGGGATAAAAATGATCGCGCCACAGCAGGGTTTCCGCGTGAACAATCTCCACGAAACTATTCCTGGCGGCCGCTGATTCGAGCATATCGGCGAAGGCCGTTGATTCCTTTCGTTCAAGGAGCGGAAGCAACCCGCTTTCAAACAGGCGCAGCAGATCGGCGGTCGGCAGCAGTTTGGGATATTTTTTCTCGTGTTCTTCCAGGAAATCGGCCAGCAGTTCGCTCACTACGGGAAACTGCTCCCTTAGCCGCGGGTGCTGCAATTGCAGGATATGTTCTACCAGTTGCCGGTTGTCAGCGGCTTCGGGGCTTGCTATAGAAGCGTGTTCCCGTTGCTGCGCTGCCGCTAACAGCGAATCGCGCAGGTCTTCAAAAATGATCCCTTTGCTGTCGCAGACCACTTGCAACGGCCAGTTGCCGCCACAGCAGTAACTGATATCGTAGCGGCGGAATACTTCGGCCAGGCAATGTTCCTGTTTCACCAGGTCGGCTGCCCGGCTGTTGCCATCTATGAAGAGCGTTTCTTTTGTATGATCCCGTGGTTGATCCATAAGCGACGGTAAAAATCGGGGCCACCACTTTGCGGGGCTATGACCCCAATCATCCCGCCACCTGAAATCCGTCAACCCCGGAACAGGATGACTGGTTTTATTTTGCGGCATGGGTCAAACCATTACCTGTTACCATTGCGGCACCGATTGCGGTGCCTCTCCTCTTTTGGTGGAAGAAAAAGCATTCTGCTGCAGTGGCTGTAAAACGGTTTACCAGTTGCTGGACGAACACGCCCTTTGCGACTATTATGCGCTGAATGCCAGCCCGGGGCGCCGGCTGGAAGAGAGCCGCCGGCAAAAATTTCAGTTCCTGGACGACCCTTCCATTGCGGCCCGTTTTATCCGCTACCAGGACGATAAGCACCTGCGCCTGCAGTTCTACCTTCCGCAAATCCATTGCAGTTCTTGTTTGTACCTGCTGGAAAACCTCCACCGTCTTGATCCTTCCATACTTTCTTCTTCCATACGTTTTCGCGAACGGGAAGTGGAGATCCTGGTGCAGCCGGGCGAAGGCAGGGTGCGGACCGTGGCGGAGCTGCTAGACAGTGTAGGCTATGAACCCTATTTCAGCCTGAACGACCTGGGGAAACCCGCGCCCAAAGTGCAAAAACACCTGCCCTTCCAACTGGGCATAGCAGGTTTCTGCTTCGGTAACATCATGCTGCTGAGTTTCCCGGAATATTTCGGGATCGATGCTTCGGACTATGTGTTGCGGGAACTGTTCCGCTGGCTTAGCCTGCTGCTGGCGCTGCCGGTGGTTTTTTATTCCGCCCAGCCTTTTTACCAGCTCACCTGGAAAAGCATCCGGCACCGGCACCTCAATATGGATGCACCCATTGCCCTGGCCATTGCGATCACTTTCATCCGCAGCCTGGCAGAGTTCGCCGCCGGTAATTTCGGCTATTTCGATTCGCTGACCGGCATCGTATTCTTCATGCTGGCCGGGCGTTTTCTGCAGCAGCGCACGCAGGGCCACCTGCATTTCGACCGCGACTACACTTCCTATTTTCCCCTGGCTGTGACCCTGGTGGAAGGCGAGGAAGAAAAAAGCATTTCCTTGCCCGCCGTCAAAGTGGGACAAACCCTGCGCATCCATTCCGGCGAGCTGATCCCCGCTGATGGCATCCTCACCCGCGGCAAGGCGTCGATCGACTACAGCTTTGTTACCGGCGAGTCGCTGCCACAGTCGCGCGAGATGGGCGAACTGCTCTATGCCGGCGGCAAGCAAACCGGCGGCAATATTGAGATCCTGGTGATTCGCGAAGTGGCGCAGACCTACCTGGCCTCGCTGTGGAACCGGCAGGAGTTCAAGTCGGAAAAGAAACAGGTCCATCCTTTCACGGATACCATCAGCCGCTATTTTACCTGGGTGGTTTTTGCCATTGCGATCCTTACGGCCTTGTACTGGTGGCGACACGATGCGGCGCGGATCTGGCCCGCTGTTACCGCCATTTTCATCATTGCCTGTCCCTGCGCCCTGCTGCTGGCGGCGAGTTTCAGCCAGGGCAGCCTGCTGGCGGTTTTCTCCCGCGCCGGCTGCTACCTGCGTTCCGCCGATACCATTTTATCGCTGGCCGATACTACCCATGTTGTTTTTGACAAAACCGGCACGCTTACCGACAGCGCCACGCTGGACCTCGAATACCGGGGCCGCCCGCTCACTGAAAGGCAAATGCGCCAGCTCGCCACGGTGGCGGCCTGCAGCCAGCATCCCGTGAGCCGGGTCCTGTTCGCCAGGTTGCGCGATATGCATGCAGGTGGCGTATCGGAGGTAGTGGCTTTCCGGGAAGTGCCCGGGGAAGGGATCGCCGCCCTGGTGGAAGGCGAACTGGTGAAGATCGGGTCGGACCAGTTCATCCACAAAAAAGAGATACCAACGGAAAAGGACAACCGCAAAAGCAGTTTGCACATTGCCTTCGACAGCGATACGCCTGGTTATTTCGATTTGAAGCACCGCTACCGTTCCACCGTTCCTGAAATGATCGGTTCACTGCAACAGGGACACCGGCTCTCCCTGCTGTCGGGCGATGGCGATGCCGAAGCACCGGCGCTCCGGCAATGGTTCGGCGCCAATGCCAGCCTGTATTTCAGGCAATCGCCGGGAGACAAACTCGACTATATTCGCCGGCTCCAGGAGCAGGGTGAAAAAGTGCTGATGATCGGCGACGGACTCAACGATGCTGGCGCCTTCCGGCAAAGCGATACGGCCATTGCGCTGACCGAAGGCCATAACAATTTCACGCCGGCCAGCGATGCCATTCTCCAGGCCGGCGCGCTGGAACATTTGCCCGCCATCATCGCGCTGAGCCGCTTCAACCGGCGCCTCATCTATTTCAGCTTCGTGTTCTCCCTGGTATATAATATAGTGGGACTGTATTTCGCCGTGCAGGGAAAACTTTCACCGCTGGTAGCCGCCATCCTGATGCCGGCCAGCACGCTGAGCATTTTCCTCATTACCTATGTGGGAACCGTAACAGCCGCCCGCAGAAAGGGTTTGCGCTGAATATCGCAAAAACCGGCGCCGGCTTTTCCTGATTACTATCATGTACCCTATTGACGCTCGTCCGCCTTGCCCCTCCCGGCGCTTAATAGTTTTACACCTTATACGGGACAACCATGAGTGTTATAGTCATCCTTTTATTGATCAGTCTCTCCATTGCAGTGTTTTTCCTCATTGCCTTTTTATGGGGGCAGGGATCAGGCCAATTTGACGACGATTACGGGCCACCGCACCGGATCTTATTCAACGATCCTACCAATACAACGCCAAATTCTTCTTCGCAAAATCAACCCCCATGCAAATAGAACATTTTTACTATGACAACCGGATCGTCCGGGCCTTCGGTTACGCCACCGTGTTATTTGGCGTTGTAGGCATGATCGCGGGGCTCTGGGCCGCTATCCAGATTTATTATCCCGAAGCCGGACTGGGACTTGCCGCCACAACTTTCGGCCGTCTCCGCCCCGTTCATACCAACGCCATCATTTTTGCCTTTGTGGGGAATGCCTCCTTTGCAGGCATCTACTATTCCCTGCAGCGGCTCTGCAAGGCCCGGATGTACAGCGATAAACTGAGCTGGATCCACTTCTGGGGCTGGCAGGCCATTATCGCCGCCGCGGCCATCACCCTGCTGATGGGATACACTACCGGTAAAGAATATGCGGAGTTGGAATGGCCCATCGATATCGCTATTACGCTGGTGTGGGTGATCTTCGGTATCAACATGTTCGGCACCATCCTGAAGCGCCGGGAGAAACACCTCTATGTTGCCATCTGGTTTTACATTGCTACCTGGGTAACCGTTGCCCTGCTGCACATCGTGAACTCGGTGGAACTGCCGGTGTCTTTCATGAAAAGCTACAGTTGGTACGCCGGCGTACAGGATGCCCTGGTGCAATGGTGGTATGGCCACAACGCCGTGGCTTTTTTCCTGACCACACCGGTGCTTGGCCTTATGTACTATTATCTGCCCAAGGCCGCCAACCGTCCCGTATATTCTTACCGCCTTTCCATCATACACTTCTGGGCCCTCATCTTCATTTATATCTGGGCTGGTCCGCATCACCTGCTGTATACCGCGCTGCCCGACTGGGCACAATCGCTCGGCGTGGTGTTCTCTGTGATGCTTATTGCACCAAGCTGGGGTGGTATGCTGAACGGCCTTTTCACCCTGCGCGGCGCCTGGGACAAAGTGCGCGAAGATCCCGTGCTGAAATTCATGGTGGTGGCGATTACCTGTTACGGCATGGCAACATTTGAAGGCCCCCTGCTGAGCCTTAAAAACGTGAACGCAATTTCCCACTTCACCGACTGGACCATTGCCCACGTGCACATCGGGGGACTGGGCTGGAACGGGTTCCTCGCTTTCGCCATACTGTACTATATGGTGCCGAAAATGTGGGATACCAAACTCTATTCGAACAAACTGGCCACCAACCATTTTTGGCTGGGCACCATCGGCATCGTGATCTATGCCGTACCCATGTACTGGGCCGGCTTTGAGCAGAGCCTCATGTGGAAATCCTTCACACCCGAGGGACAACTCAAGTTCCAGTTCCTGGAAACCGTTACCAGCATCAAACCCCTCTACGTGCTGCGCAGCATTGGGGGAGCACTCTATCTCGTGGGCGCTTTCCTGATGGTGTACAACCTGTATAAAACCATCCGCAGCGGAAAATTCATCCCGGAAGAAGCTGCTTCTGCCGCCCCGCTCCCGGTGAAAGAACATGTAGGAAAAGAATACTGGCACCGCGTTATTGAAAGAAGGCCGGTTACCCTGCTGGTACTGAGCCTTATTGTGGTGGCCATTGGCGGATTGGTGGAATTCCTGCCCACCTTCCTGGTACAATCGAATATTCCCACCATTGCCAGTGTGAAGCCATATACACCGCTGGAGTTGCAGGGCCGCGATATTTATGTGCGCGAAGGTTGTTATACCTGTCACAGCCAGATGATCAGGCCCTTCCGCGATGAGGTTGCCCGTTACGGTGAATATTCCAAAGCCGGTGAATTTGTATACGACCACCCCTTCCAGTGGGGCAGCAAACGAACCGGTCCCGACCTCGCCCGCGAAGGCGGCAAATACCCCGACAGTTGGCACTTCAACCACATGTACGACCCGCGCTCCATGTCGCCCGGATCCATTATGCCGCCTTACCCCTGGTTGCTGGAACGCACCATCGACACTGCTTCTACGGCGGCCAAGATCAGGGCCATGCAAACACTGGGTGTTCCTTATCCAGAAGGGTACGACAAGCAGGCAGGAAAAGACCTTACTGCGCAAGCGAACGCCATTGCCGCCAGCCTGAAAAAGGACAAGATTGAAACCGATCCGCATGCCGAGATCGTAGCCATGATCGCTTACCTGCAGCGCATCGGCAAGGACATCAAAACCAATTCATCCACCATCGCCCAGCAATAACCATGAAATTCATTCACTACCTCACCCGGATCAGCGATATCGACATCTATGGAATGACCTCCCTGGGCATCTTCATGCTGTTCTTCCTGGTCATGCTCATTTGGGTATTCAAGTCAAGGGCTTCTTCTTACGAAGCCGTGAGCCGCATCCCGCTCGATTCCTCACTTTCAAACCAAGACAATGAAAGATAGCCTGCTCGACAATCCTGCCGCCCTGGTAATGGTGGGTGTGATGCTGGTGCTGCTGCTGGTGATCATCGTACTGGCCAATGTGTTCCTCGGCCTGGTCAAACTCAAGGCAGCCAGCAAAAACAACAGCATCTCCAAAACCCTTCCCCTCCTCCTGTTGCTGCTGACCGCCGCACCCGCTTCCCTCTTTGCACAGGACGCCGCTCCTGAAACAGCCGTCGCAACGACTTCCGCGCTCATTGCCGGTATGGATCCTGTTAGTTTCTGGGCGCTGTTATTTGTACTGTTGCTGGAGCTGGTGATTGTTATGTACCTGCTGCTGCAGATCAAAGCCCTGTTACGCCCCGAAGCAATCGATCAAACGGTTCCGGTTACCCGAAAATCGTTCTCCCTCGCAACATGGTGGGGTAAGATGAACAGCTTCAAGCCGGTGGAGCAGGAAGCGGATATCGACCTTGGTCACGATTACGACGGCATCCGCGAACTCGACAACCGCCTGCCGCCCTGGTGGCTCTATGGTTTTTATATCACCATCATTGCCAGCGTGATCTATCTCTGGCGCTTTGAGGTGTCGCACAGCGGGCCTTCCAGCAAAGAGGAATATGAAAGATCGGTTGCCGCTGCCGATATTGCCATCAAGGCCTACCTGGAGAAAAAAGGAGAAAGCGTGGATGAAAATTCGGTTACCATGCTGACCGATGCCGCCGACATGGCCGCCGGCAAAAAAAGTTTCGACATCTCCTGCGTGGCCTGCCACAAAGCCGATGGCGGCGGTTCCGTAGGTCCCAACCTGACCGATGATTACTGGATGCACGGCGGCGATCTTAAAAGCATCTTCAAAACAATCCGCTATGGAATCAATGCCATGCCGCCCTGGCAAAACAGCTATTCCAACAAGCAGATTGCACAACTGGCCAGTTATGTGAAATCCCTGCACGGAACCAATCCGCCCGATGCCAAGGCGCCGCAGGGTGACCTTTACAAAGAAGGAACTGGCACCGCAGGAAGCGACTCCACAGCGACCGCTTCCGATTCCCCATCACCAGTCACCAATTAGTAGCTATGCCAACCATCGAAAAAAAGGACGACTTCAGGGACCGGATCGCCACCGTTGATAAGAGCGGAAAAAGGAAATGGATTTTTGCAAAAAAACCCAAAGGAAAGTTTTACAATATCCGCACCTGGGTCAGCCTTTTTTTCTTTGGCATATTCATCCTGATGCCCTTCCTGCGTTACCAGGGCCAGCCGCTTTTTCTCTTTAATATTCCACAGGCCAAGTTCATTTTGTTTGGTAAGGTCTTCTGGCCGCAGGACTTTTTCATTTTCGGTGTGGGCATGATCACTTTCATCATCATTGTAGTGCTGTTCACCGCCGCCTTCGGCCGCCTGTTCTGCGGATGGGTTTGTCCGCAAACCAATTTCATGGAAATGCTTTTCCGCAAACTGGAATACTGGGTGGAAGGCGATGCGCCGGCGCAGCAGCAATTGCAAAAGCAGGGCTGGTCGGCTGTATGGATCCGCAAAAAAACCATCAAACACCTGCTTTTCTTTTTGATCTCCTTCCTGATCGCAAACATTTTTCTCGCCTATGTGATCGGGACCGATGAGCTGTTCAAGATCGCCACCGAGCCCATCAGCGAGCATTTCGGCGGATTCCTGTCGCTGATGATATTCACCGCCATTTTTTACACGGTGTACGCTTATTTCCGCGAGCAGGCCTGCACGGTGGTTTGTCCATACGGGCGCCTGCAGGGCGTATTGCTCGACCGCAATTCCATGGTGGTGGCATACGATTACAAACGCGGCGAACCACGCGCCAAATTCAAGAAAATCGCCGATCCTGAACTGGGCGACTGCATTGACTGTTTCCAGTGCGTGAAGGTTTGTCCAACGGGCATCGATATCCGAAACGGCACCCAGATGGAATGCGTGGGGTGCACCGCCTGCATAGATGCCTGTAACGAGATGATGGCGGCTACGCACCGCCCGCTGAACCTGATCCGTTATGCTTCTGAAAACGGCATTGCAGAAGGCAAGCCGCTCCGGTACACAGGCCGCATGAAATTTTATACCCTGCTGCTGGTGGTGCTCGTCGGGCTGCTTTCCGTGCTGCTGATCACACGTAAAAACATCGACGGAACCATTGTGCGCGCACCGGGCATGCTCTTCCAGGAAAGAGGAGCCGACAGCCTTTCCAACCTGTATACTATCCGATTGATCAACAAAACCATGGACGATATTGAAGTGGAGCTGCGGATCGAAGGACAGGGCCGCGTGCAGCGCGCCACTACCGGGCCGCTGGTGGTGAAAAAAGAAGCGCAGGGTACAGAATCCTTTTTCATCGTACTGCCCCGTACGGAGATCCGTAAACGCAAGCTGCCTGTAAGCATTGCCCTTTACGGTGATGGAAAAAAGATCGGGGATCTGCAAACCAGTTTTATGGGGCCATTTACAAAAAATTAAAACAACGTTTATGCATTGGGGTAATAAGCTGATGTTGGGATTTATGGTCTTTGCCACTATGATGGGCTACCTGGTTTACCGCAGTTTTTCTACCGAATTCCAACTGGTGGAAAAGGACTACTACAAAAGCGAATTGAAATACCAGGAGCTGATCGACGCCAGCCGGCAACGCGAGGCCGATGCCGCCACCATTAGCGTTTCTGCGAACGATAAAGGCGTATCGCTGGAGCTGCCGGTGGCCTTTCGCGGCAACCCGGTAAGCGGGGAGGTGCTGCTGTACTGCGCCGCCGAAGCGGGGGCCGACCGCCGGTTCACGCTGGCCTTCGACAGCCAGGGGCAGCAATTGCTGGAAGGCCTTCCGCCCGGTTACCGGTATGAAGCGCGCATCCGCTGGAAGTGGGACGGAAAAGAATACTACCAGGAAACACCCGTTAACCGGTGATCCCTTCCCTGACCATACTGGCTGCCGGTTTCGGCATGGGTGTGGCCGGCAGTCTGCACTGCATTGGCATGTGCGGACCGCTGAGCATGGCCCTGCCCGGCAAAACGCGGGAAGGCAGGGTTGCTTTCGGGAACCTGCTGCTGTACCAGGCGGGACGTATCCTGGTATACGCCCTGCTGGGATTGTTGCTGGCCGCCTTCGGCAGAGGCTTGTTGCTGGCCGGGCTGCAGCAATGGATTTCCCTTGCCGCCGGCCTCGCCGTGCTGGTGGCCGGTATCCTGGGATGGATCGGCTACAGGCGGGGACGTTTTGCCAACAGCAACCCGCTGCAGCCCTGGGTATTTAAACAGATCGGCCGGCGCCTGGGCCAGGAGCCCCGCCCCCGGCTCTATTTTAGCCTGGGCATGCTGAACGGCCTGCTTCCCTGCGGCATGGTGTACCTTGCCCTGGTGTCCACGCTGGCCTTCAGCCACTGGGCGCATACCGTATTGTTCATGGCCGGGTTTGGCGGCGGCACGCTGCCTGCCATGCTCGCATTCGGACTGGGCATGGGCCGCCTCTCCGCCGGCTTTCGCCAGCGCCTGCCCCGCCTCTTTCCCATGGGCCTGGTACTGGTGGGCTGCCTCCTGATCCTGCGCGGCGCCAACCTGGGCATTCCTTATATCAGCCCGGCTGCCCCGGTCCAAAACAGTTCTCCTGCCATCCACTGTGCCCAACCACCGGTGACGCAGGTTCCGTAAACTTGCAGGTATGAAATACTTCTTCCTGGCGCTGGCTTTTTTGTCCGGTTCCTTTTCGTTTGCGCAGAACCGTTATGAACTGAACAGCGGCTGGTTGTACCGCCCGGCATCCGCTGTAACTGTTACGGGTGAAGTCCTTTCCCGGCCCGGCTCGGGCCTCGATGGCTTTGAAACGGCCACGGTTCCCGGCACCGTTTTGACCAACCTCATCCGGCAGGGAAAAATGCCCGATCCCTTTTACGGCATGAACAACGAACGCATCCCGGATATCTGGACGGCCGGGCGCGACACTTATACTTACTGGTTTGTAAAAGAATTTGAAGAGAAACCGGTTGCAGGAAAAGAAAGCTGGCTGTTGTTTCGCGGCATCAATTATTATGCGGCTATCTACCTCAATGGTCACCGCCTCAACCCGATGCCGGAAAAAAGTATGTTCCTGCGGCAGGAGTTCCGCATAGGTCCCTGGCTGCGGCCGGATGGCAAAAACCGCCTGGCCGTTCTCGTTTTTCCGCCCGACCACCCCGGTAATCCCAACGGCGGACAGGGCGGCGACGGACGTATTGCGCGCGACCTTACGCACCAGTATGTAGCCGGCTGGGACTGGATCCAGCCAGTGCGGGATCGCAATACCGGCATCTGGGACAAAGTGCTGATTGAAAGAAGCGGCGCCGTGAAAATGAGGAACCCCCACGTGGTGACCCTGGTGCCCGGGCAGCGATTTCCCGACGGTCCGCAGGCGCCCGCCACCATACAGGTGAGCGCCGAGCTGGAAAATACCGGAGCCCGCCCCATTAGCGGTGAGCTGCAATACCAGCTAGCGGGAAAAACCATCCGTAAAACCGTACAACTGCCGGCTGGCGGTAAACAAATGGTACGCCTGCCCGATTACAGCCTGCAGCAACCCAGGCTCTGGTGGCCCAATGGATACGGTGAGCAGGCGCTGTACGACCTGAAACTGCGTTTTGTCGCCGGCACCGTGGTTTCAGACGAGGACAGCATCCGCTTCGGCATCAGGCAAATCGATAATCACTGGAATGCACATACGCAAAGCATGCAGGCTTACGTAAACGGACAACCGATTTTTATCAAAGGCGGTAACTGGATCATTTCAGATGCCCTGCTCCGTTTCAGCGAAGCGCGCTACGATGCCGAGGTAAGGTACCACCGCGACATGAACCTTAACCTGATCCGCATCTGGGGCGGCGCCCTTACGGAAAGGCCCGAGTTCTATGCCGCCTGCGATAAATACGGCCTGCTTGTTTTCCAGGACTTCTGGTTCAGCGGCGATTGCAACGGACGGTGGATGGACCCACAGAAAGCGGATGACCAGTGGGTGCGCCGCAGCTACCCCGATGATCACGGCATGGTGATCAGGACCATGGCCGACCAGATCCGCCTGATCCGCAACCACCCCAGCCTGGCTTTCTGGTGCGGCGGCAACGAGATCACGCCCCCGGCAGCCATCCTCAAAACCCTGAAAGATTCGCTGCTGCCGGCGCTGGATGGCACGCGCCTTCTTTTCGACTATTCCAACAGCGACAGCATGAGCCGCAATAGTTTGGGCGGAAACGGCGATGGCCCTTATGGCATCCAGGAACCGGCCAGTTTCTGGACAACCCGCAGCTTTCCCTATAACAGCGAGATCGGCTCCGTGGGCCTGGGCGACCTGGTTTCGCTCGAAAGATTCCTGCCGGCAGCCAATCTTTCTACCATACCCGAAGGCCGCAAAGTGGACTCGGTTTGGCAATACCATAAATACATTGGATATGGCAACCAGCCTGCCCGATATGGCCCCGTCAGAGATGTGGCCGACTTTGCGATGAAAGTGCAGCTCGTTAACTACGACCAGTACCGCTCACTGGCTGAGGGATTTTCTGCACACATGTGGGACTGGTATACCGGCGTTATGATCTGGAAAACCCAGAATCCCTGGACGGCGCTGCGGGGACAGATGTACGATTACTATCTCGACCCCAACGCCTGCCTGTACGGGCTGCGCACCGGCGCCAAACCATTACATATCCAGTTCAACCCGGCCGACAGCATGGTATGGCTGGTGAACAATGGCTTTCGCACCGAACGCGACCTGATGATGGAAGCGCGGGTAGTGGACATACTAACGGGCAGGGACACCCTGAACACCATGGTCTTTAACGAGATCGGCCCTTCCGCCGGCAAAAAGTATTTCGGCATGGCCGGATTCCTGAGAACCCAGCAAAAGACCGAAGGCTGTTTTGTGCTGCTGCGGTTAAAGAAGGCAGACGGGTCACTGGTGGATGAAAACCTTTACTGGCTGCCCGGAACCGATGGCAAATATAGCGCCCTGGCCAATATGCCGCCGGGCCGGGCGAAGATTTCGGCAGGCCTGGAGCAGCCAGGAACCGTTTGGGTGGAGATCAGCAACCCGGCCGGGGCGCCGGTGGCTTTTTTCAACCGCCTGGCCCTGGTAGACAAAAAATCCGGGCAGCGCATACTCCCGGCTTTTGCCGACGACAACTATGTCAGCGTAATGCCCGGAAGCACCCGCCGGGTCAGGATCAGCTATGAACCACAGCCCGGTCTGGAGCCCGCTCTCGATATCTATGGCTGGAACCTGCCGTTACAGCGAATTGAACTGCAAAACTGAGCTTTGTCACAGTTTTTGCGGTAAATGAAGCGGCCGGCATTGACCGGCTCCCAATTATTCAGTATACTTAAGTAATGCTTGAAAGCCCCCACCCATTTACCCGTATCCTGAAAAGCGGCCTCCTTGCGCTGGCGGGGTTGTCCCTTCTTTTCCGCGATACTTCCCTGCTGGAAAAAAACCAGTTCATCAATGTCTGGCTGGCGGGGATCGGGCTCTTTTTCTGGCTGGTGCCGGCACGTTTTCAGACCATGGGCAAAACCCTCCTTTCCGCCCTCCTGGTATTCATTCCCCTGGCGCTGCCTGCGCTGTTCGACAGTGATTTTATAAAGCCGGATCACCGCACCGGGTTCTATTTTGTATACCTGGGTATCGCTACGGCGCTGCTGTTGCTGAAAGAAAACTGGGCGCCACTGTTTTCCCAGTTGCTCGCTCTCGGCACGGCGCTGGCGGCGGGACTGAGTTTGCTGAGTTATCTTTTTCAGGTACAATACACGGAAGGCAGGGTGTTCCTCAACCACATGGCGCCTGGTACAGCCACCGGCATTATTCTACTTTCCATGTTGGTATTAATGATGGAGTCCCGAAAAGGGTTCATGCGCACCATCACCAGCGCACGTAAAGGAGGAAGGCTGGTGCGGGGACTTTTACCTGCAGCTATATTGGTGCCTTCATTGCTGGGTCTTACCAGGTTTTGGTTGGTGCGGTCGGGTTACCTCAACGGCCGCTTCGGTACTGCTGTTTTCATCCTTTGCGTGATTGTGCTCCTTCTGGTGGCCATTTGGTATGCGGCCCTTCTTATCAACCGCCGCGAGGCACAACGGCAACGGGTATCCGAAACACTGGTGCAGCGCGACCGCGAGCTCGAAGCGATCTTCAACAACGCTCCCGACGCCGTTGTGGTAGTGGATGCAACCGGCAATATTATCCGCTGGAACCCGGCAGCCGAACAGATCTTTGGCTGGAAAGCGGAAGAGGTGCTTGGTTCGCCGCTCAGCAATGCCATCATTCCCCCGCAATACCGCGAAGCGCATGCCCGTGGCATGGAAAGATACCTGCAAACCGGGAAAAGCAGTATAATGGAGCGAACGCTTGAAATGCAGGCCTGGCGCAAAGACCTCGGACTAACGGAGATCAGCCTCCGCATTTCTCCCTATGAGCTCGACAACCAGGTTCACTTTGTAGGTTTCCTTCGCGACATTTCCCTGCAAAAGGCTGGGGAAAGAAAGAAAAAAATTGCTGAGCAGCAATTCAGCGGCCTTTTCGAATCGGCGCCCTATGCCACCATTATTACTGATAAACAGGGCGTCATCCGGTTCAGCAACCAGCAGATGGGGCGGTTGCTGGGGTTCAGCGCTATTGAGCTGGTGGAACAGAAGATCGACCTGCTCCTGTCCATCGATTTCAAGCAGGTGGTTTCGGGCGAAAGAACGGTTATGGAAAATCGCATCCGTCGGAAGAACGGCGATTACTTCCCTGCTGAGCTGCGGTTTTCTCCCTTCCATTCGGAAGACGGCACACTCTACTCCACCGTGGTGCTGGACATCACCGAAAGAAAAGAAAACGAAGCCAGGCTCAGTGCCTTTAACGAAACCCTGAGCCAGCAGGTAGCGGAAAAGGCACAACAACTGAAGCACAGCATTGAACGCTATAAAACCTTCGTGGAAGAAGCCGCGGAGGGAATCCTGGTATATTCGCCTAAGGAAGGCCGTTATACCGATGCCAACCGAAAAGCAGCCGATTTGCTGGGCTATGAAGTGGAGGAGCTGGTGCGGCTTCGACCCGAGCAGGTATTGCCCGAGGGCACGCCGCCCCTGATGGACCGCCTCGATGAAGGCAAGCCGCTGGTTATTGAACGCACCATGATCCGGAAGAACGGCAGCGAGGTGGAAGTGGAAACCTCCGCCATAAAGCTTTCGGATGGCAGCTATCTTGCCTTCCTGCGGGACATTGGGGAAAGAAAAAAGTCGGAGCAGGAACTGAGGCGGCTGAACGGCGAGCTTCGGAAACTGGGTAATTACCTGCAGGAAGTGCGGGAGGCCGAACGCCTGCATATTGCCCGGGAAATCCACGACGAACTGGGGCAACAACTGACGGTACTGAAAATGGACCTCGCCTGGCTGCACAAGCACCTGGGTCCGGCCATTCAGCCACAGGTGAACAAAAAACTGGATGAACTCAACGAGCTGGTAGACAAAACGGTAAGCACCATCCGGAAAATATCTTCCGAACTGCGCCCCAGTCTGCTCGACGATATTGGCCTGGTAGCCGCCATGGAATGGCACCTGGCGGAATTCGGACAGCGCACGGGCATCGCCGTTAGGGGAGAGTTTCCCGAAAACGATCCTCCCATAAACGATACCGTGAAAACCAATCTTTTCCGGATATTGCAGGAATCGCTCACCAATGTGGCCAGGCATTCCGGCGCCCGGTCGGCAGCGGTTCATTTCCTGCACCGGCCCGACCGGCTGGAGCTGGAGATCAGCGACAATGGCAGGGGATTTGAAGCCGGTGCCGGTGACAAAAACACCCTGGGGCTGCTGGGTATGAAAGAAAGGGCTCATATGATGGGCGCCGCTTTTGAGATATGGAGCAGCCCGGGTGAGGGAAGCCGGATAAGGGTATGTTACCGTTATGAGAATTTTGATAGCAGATGACCATTATGCCGTTCGACAGGGGCTGATCCAGCTCGTGCGGGACGCCTTTCCCGATGCCGAACTGGGGGAGGCTTCCGACGCCCCTTCCCTGATCCGGCAGTGCCTTTCCGGAGACTGGAGTTTTGTGGTAACCGACCTGGCCATGCCGGGCGGAGGCGCCATGCCGGCCATTAAGGCCATCAAGGAAAAAAAGCCCGGTCTCCCTATTGTGGTGGTGAGTACCCATTCCAATACCGTGTACGAAGATTGGACCCTGAAAGGGGGCGCCGACTATTTTCTTGCCAAGGACAGCCTGAGCGCCCAACTGGGCAGCCTTCTCAAAAAACTGGTGGCAGAAAGAGGATTATAGCGGGGGCTGTCATTTTTATGTTAGTTTTGCGGCGGATTTTAATTAACATTAACAGGTCGGGGAAGGGACGGGTTCCGCCCAACCGATAGTTTTGTCCTTTATCGAGAATTATGAGAAAATTTTTAGTGGCCATGACAGGAATCCTGCTGGCAATGGGGGTTCAGGCACAGACAGACACCACCATCGTACCCGGACTGATTGGCCCTTCTACCCAATCCGCACCCAAAAAAGCCAAGAAAAAAGACTGGAGCAAAGTGAACCTCGGCAACCGTGCGAGCGACCACTTTATGATACAAACCGGCTACGCCGGCTGGGCTTCCAAACCCGCCGACATCCGCACCAAGGGATTCGGCCGCTTCCTGAATATTTACCTGATGATGGACTTTGCCTTCAAAACCGATCCCCGTTTCAGCGTGGGCATCGGCGCCGGCATCGGTTCCAGCAATATCTATTTTGACAAAATGGAGCCCCAGATTGCCGGCACCACCACCGAGCTCCAGTTCAAAGACGTGAGCGATACCACCCATTACAAAAAATACAAACTGAGCAATACCTGGGTGGAGGCACCGATCGAGTTTCGCTATATGGCGCACCCCGATAACCCGAATAAAAGCTTCAAGGCCGCCGTCGGCATCAAGGTAGGAACCATGCTCAACGCGCATACAAAGGGCAAGAACCTGCAGAACAGCAGCAACCAGACGATCAACAGCTATATCATGAAAGAAAGCAGCAAGCGCTATTTCAACAGCCTTCGCATGGGCGCCTCGGCCCGCGTGGGGTATGGCGCTTTCAGCCTCTTTGCCGATTATCAGATCAACAGCCTGATCAAGGAAAACCTGGGTCCCCAGGTACATCCCTTCTCCATCGGTTTACAGATCAGCGGATTGTAATATTTTTGCCGCACAATCGATCGGTAGTTGATAGAAAAAAAACAAATTCTCTCCGCAGAGAACACGGTATTGGTGGGTGTGGTGCAGCAGGGCCAGACGGAATTACAGGTAAAAGAATACCTGGATGAACTCGCATTCCTGGCAGATACCGCCGGCGCCACCACGGTGAAAGCGTTTACGCAGAAATTGGCTCACCCCGACAGCAAAACCTTTGTGGGTAAGGGTAAGCTGGAAGAGATCAAAGATTATATCACCGGCCGCGACGTGAACCTGGTCATCTTTGACGATGAGCTCACCGGTTCGCAGATCATCAATATTGAGAAGGCGCTGGGCGTAAAAACCATCGACCGCTCTGACCTGATCCTCGACATTTTTGCCCGGCGCGCTAAAACGGCCCAGGCCAAAACGCAGGTGGAACTGGCCCAGTACCAGTATCTCCTTCCCCGGCTCAAGGGCATGTGGAAACACCTGGAACGCCAGGGTGGTGGTATCGGTACCCGCGGTCCGGGTGAAACCGAGATCGAGACCGACCGCCGGATTGTGAAAGAAAAGATCAGCCTCCTGCGCCGCCGCCTTTCTGAAATCGACAAACAGGCGTTCACGCAGCGCAAGGACCGGGGTGAATTCATCCGCGTGGCCCTGGTGGGATACACCAACGTAGGCAAGAGCACGTTGATGAACCTGCTGTCGAAGAGCGACGTATTTGCGGAAAACAAACTCTTTGCCACCCTCGATACCACCACGCGCAAAGTGGTGTTCGATACCACGCCTTTCCTGCTTTCCGATACCGTGGGCTTTATCCGCAAGCTGCCGCATCACCTGGTGGAAAGTTTCAAGAGCACACTCGACGAAGTGCGCGAGGCGGATATCCTGCTGCATGTGGTTGACCTCTCCCATCCCAACTATGAAGACCAGTTCAACGTAGTGAATAAAACCCTGCAGGAGCTGAAAGTGACCGACAAACCCGTGATCACTATTTTCAACAAGCTGGACCAGTACGAGAAGAACACCTTCGACGAATGGCTCAGCGACGAAGTGAAAAACCAGATACTGGAAGAGTTGCGCGAGCGCTGGGAAAACGACACCCTGGGCAATTGCGTGTTCATTTCGGCCCTGGAAAAGAGAAATCTCGAGGGGCTCCGCGCTACCATATTAAACAAGGTGCGGCAACTCTACCGCCAGCGCTATCCTTATAAAACCGAGTTCTTCGGTGTATCGCTGAACGATGACCAGGAGGCCAACACATGAGTGGCTGGATCAAGATTGCTGAAAGCCTGGCAGAGCTGGCGTTTCACAACAATATAGCCGTGGCGGAAGCCAATGGAAAAAAGATCTGCATCGGCCGGTACCGGGATCAGCATTTTGCTTTTGCCTATAAATGTCCGCACGCCGGCGGTTACCTGGCAGAGGGATATGTGGATGCCCTCGGGAACGTGGTGTGCCCGGTTCACCGTTATAAATTCAGCATGGCCAATGGCCGCAATACCAGTGGGGAAGGGTATTTCCTGAAGCGCTGGGCGTTGCAGGTGAGCGAGGAGGGTGTATTTGTACTGCTGTGAATCCTGTAAATGTGACGCTGAGCGGTTTGGCTTTTAAAGTTTGATGGTTATTTGTTTGCCCGAATAGCGTATGACCCTGTCCGTTGGTTGGTCAAAAGCAAGCGGCTGCGGGTTGGTGGCGCTGATCAGCCTGACCCGGAATTGCCTTTTCGCAAGCATACCTTTAAAGCTCCCCCGGCGCGGGCCAATGGTGAGGGTTTTGGCCGCCTCGTCGTAGCGAAACTCTATATGGCTGCCCGCTCCTTTTTCATAGTTATAATTGGTGCCTTCGTCTTCATACAGCGTAAAGCTGGCGTCCCTGCCGGCGTAAATGTGCAGGGTAATGGGATCGGGGTTTTTCTCATCGCTGTACTGGAGCGCCGGGCCTGTGGGCAGGATGCTGCCCTCTCTCACGTAGAGGGGTAAGCGCTCGTACGGCGCTTCGGCGGTGATGGTTTGTCCGCCGGCTAAATAACGGCCGCTTTCCAGTTCATACCATCCCTGCCCGGCGGGCAGGTAGAGCTGCCGGCTGGTAACCTGGTAGGTGTATACCGGGTTCACCAGCAGGGCGTTTCCGAACATGAACTGGTCGCCGATTTTTGTCACCGCCGGGTCGCTTGGGAAATCCATAACAAGGGCCCGCATCAGCGTATAATCATCGTAGTAAGTTTTGCCGGCAAGGCTGTAGAGATAAGGAAGCAGCCGGTAACGCAGCTTGTTGTAATAGAGCATGCTTTGATAAGCTGGCTCGCTTTCCGTGGCGGTGTTATAGATTTCACGATAAGGAAACTGGCCATGGGAGCGGAACAGCGGCGTAAAAGCGCCGAACTGGAACCACCGGGTCATGAGTTCCTGCCATTCTTTTTTATCGGCTGCATTGGGGTGCTCAAATCTTTTTTCCACGGAGAAGCCACCGATATCCATGGTCCAGTAGGGCAGTCCGCTCAGGGAGAAATTGAGCCCTGCAGAGATCTGCGCTTTCATGTCGGTCCAGCGGCTGGCAATATCGCCGCTCCAGATGGCGGCGGCATACCGCTGCGAGCCGGAAAAGCCGGAACGGGTGAGCAGGAATACGCGCTTGCTGCTGTCGGCGCCGCGCTGGCCTTCATAGATGCCTTTTGCATTCTGCAGGGGATAAGCGTTCAGGAATTCAGCCGCCGTGCCCAAATGGGTTCCCGCCATCTGCTCCTTGCGGCGCGTGGGGTTTACGTTCGACAATATATCGGGTTCACTGGCATCCATCCACCAGGCATCCACGCCTTTCACATAGAGCTTATCGTGGATCAGGTTCCAGAAACCCTGGCGGGCAGCGGGATTGAAGGCATCGTAAAAAGTGGAGATATAACCCTGTGCGATCCAGTCGCGCTGACGGTCGGCAATATTACGCGGGTACAGCCAGCCCTTTGCCTTAAAATCTTCATAGGCTTTGACGCCTTCGTAAAACTTGGGCCACACAGAGATCATGAAGCGGGTATTGTAGCGTTTGTGCAGTACCGCTATCATGGAATCGGGATTGGGAAAACGCGCCGGGTCAAATTCCTGGCTGCCCCAATCGTTTTCTTTCCAGTAGCTCCAGTCCTGCACGATGTTATCGAGCGGGATCTTTTTTTCCCGGAATGTCTTAACCGTTTGAAGCAGCTCCTCCTGTGTTTTATAACGTTCGCGGCTCTGCCAGAAGCCCAGGGCCCATTTGGGCACGATGGGCGCTTTACCTGTAAGGTGGCGGTAGCCGCCGATCACTTCGTCTAACGTGGTTCCATACACGAAATAGTATTCGAGCTGGCGGCCGGCTTCGGATTGAAAGCTGAAACTGTTGGCAGTAGCCGCCGTGGCGGGCGGCATCCAGCGGCAGGTGATATAGGATTCACCGCCGTCGGGGATCCATTCCAGTTTAAAAGAATGCCGGCTGTCTTTTTTCCAGTTGAGTTCCACTACACCGCTTCCGGGGTTCCAGGCCTGGCGCCAGCGATCGAGAACGAGGCGGCCGTCGATATAACACCTGAGGTAACCGGCGTAGGTGAAACGAAGTTGCTGTTTTCCTTCCAGGGCCGCGCCCAGGGTTCCTTCCCAGGTAATTTGCCCGTTGGCAATGTCAAAATCTGCGGGCAGTCCTTTTTTGGTGTCGCCCAGCCAGGGGTATCCGATAACTGACTCGGCGCGGGTGAAAGCGATGTTTTCCGGCTGCCGGTGGTCGTTGGCATAGGATGCCGTGAGCCAGCCCTTCTCCCCGGTTTTGGCTTCGAGCGCCAGGGCGCTGAGTTCCTGGTAAGGTCTTGTGTCGCCGGCAAGGGTATGGGAGTAGTTGTCCCACAGGATGCCGTAGGACCGGTTCGATACCAGGAAGGGCACCGCCACCTCGGTATTGTTCTGCCAGAGATTTACCTGCTGGCCGGCATAATCGAAAAGATCGTCCTGGTGCTGGCCCAGTCCGTAATAGGCTTCTCCGGGCTGTGATTCAAAATCCTGGCTGATGCCGTATAGGGGCTGGCCCTCGAAAACGGCCGGCTGGAGCAACCGGCCCTGCTTTTTTTCCTGCAGCAGTAGTTTGCCGCTCAGGTCGGTGAACCGTACGCGGCCCGTAGCCCGGCTGAGTTCCGCCACCAGCGCGGCCGTTCTGATGCGGAGGCTGCTGTCGGTGGTTTCGGTTTGAAAGGCGGGTGGCGCGGGCAGTTTTTCCAGTACGGCCAGGCTGGGGCGATCGGGCAGGGCCGCGGCCGGGCGGGCCACTACGCGAATGATCTTATCGGTGATGACTTCCACCCTTATTTCAGCAATATTCCCGCTGTAACGGCTGTCGGGATGGAACACCAGTCCGGTAGCGGTAAATTGGTAAGAAGGACGTGGGTCCTGGTAAAAGAACTGCGTTCCGGCGGCAGCCGCGGGAAAGACGACAATGAGGAGCAGAAAAGAAGCAAGACAGGTTCTCATGCAAACAATCGTTTGGTTATGGCAGCGCATGTTGCGAAAATATTGACCCTCTGTCAATTTCGCAGCATTTAATCAGGAAGGGCGGTATCATTTTGGCATGTTTATGGCACTGGGTCGGGTGACCCGCAAAAACCCGCTGATGACCAGACCGTCCAACATATATCGTCTCCTGGTAGTTCTGGGGGTGCTGGTCAATGCCAGTGCCCTTACCGGTTTTATTGCTGAACCGGCGGGCGCCCTCCAGGCCGCCATCGCCAAATACATGTGGCTGCAGCAGGATGCCTGGCATTTGGTAGGCGGTGGGCACGAATGGCTCGACCGGCCTCATCTTCCCTATTGGATCGCTGCCGCCAGCTTTCAGCTTTTGGGGCCGACCAGTTTAGCTTATAAATTTCCGGCCCTTCTTTTTTGGGGGATGGGTGGCTGGTATTGCTGGCGTTACGCCCTGCAATGGCATGGCCGCACCGTAGCGCGTGTGACCCTGCTGATTTATCTCACCGCCCTGCAATTGGTGGTGTCTAACAATGATGTTACCACCGCGCCTTACCTCACGGGACTACTGATGGGAGCCGTTTTTCATTACAGGAAAGCCATGAGCGGCCACTGGAGCCAGGTGGTGATGGGTTCGCTTTGGACGGCGGGAGCCGTGATGACGGGCGGCCTCCTGGTACTGCTGCCGCTTGCCATGGGATTTGGCTGGTTCATTTGGGCAGCTCCTTCGGCGGAATTGCAGGCTACAGGAGTGGAGAATTGTGCACCGGGTACAGATGCCGACTCCGGCGCCGACGGGGCCGGTAGCGGGTTTCGCGGCAAGGCGGATCGCGGGGATGGGCCGGGTGAGAACCGTGGGTCGAAGGCCGGGTCTGTTCCGGACCGGGCCTGGCGGGGAAGTCCGGCGCGTTACAGTCCCGAACTCGCAGGAAGGCCCCGGCGCATGGGCGCAGGACCTGTGGGAGAGGAACCGGGTCGTTTCTCCTGGAAGCAGGTAGTGGAGCAACTGGCGCGTCCCCGCTGGTGGATGGGTATTTTGCTGGTGTTGGTTTTTCTTACGCCCGAATGGGTTGCCATCTGGAAACAATACAAACTGGCGGGAAGCGCCGCTATCGATGCCATCCTGCCGGGACGCGGGAACGGAGGGCCGGCAAGGGGCGACCTGTTTTATTTTCTGCCCGCGCTGGCCCTGGCCTTTCTGCCCTGGTCGGCCTGGTTGTATGCCGCTGTGCTTCAGAGTTTCTGGCCCCGCCGGCGGGGAGCGGTGGCTCTGGACCGGCTGGCGGTGGGACTGGCCCTCAGCGCCTTCCTCGTTTTTTCTTTTTCCCGGATCCAGGGCCCGCGCGACCTGAACCTGGTTTTTCCTTTTTTCTCCATCGTTGCGGCGCAGTGGCTGGCGGCAGTTTTTTCACGGGACTGGCTCTGGCGGTGGATGCGCGCCCTGCAGGTGAGTGTGGTGTTGTTTCTGCTGGCGGCCTGCGGACTGGTATGGACGCTGTGGGGAGCAGATGATTACTGGGTGTTGGGCTGGATAGTTTTGGGGATTTCGTTGGTATGGCTCTGCTTTCGCGGTTATCTCGATGAGGGACATGGCTTCCTGGACCTGCCCCGTCCTGTTTCCAGGCTGGTTTTGGCGAGCTACCTGGGCGCGCTGACCCTCTGCGGTTTCCTCAATATGTTTTATTATCCGCAATTGCTGCGCTACCAATCGGGCACCCAGGCGGCTTTCTGGCTCGAAAAACACCTGCAGGGTGAAGCGGTGACTCAAACCGATCCTCTTTCCTATTCCCTCGAATTTTATGCCGGTGGGCCGGTGAATTATACCAACATCGAAAACCTGATTGTGCAGGCCCGCCAGGCGCCGGTGCTGGTGTTCAGTAGTCCCGATACCTTCGACAGCCTCCAGGATCGTCATTGCCGGGTGCAGATCCTGCAGCGTTTTCCGCAGCTCCTGTCAAATCGTGCAGAAAGGCAGTTCTTTCTTCCAAAGCGCAAAAGTTCTTTTCTCGAAGAACGTTGGCTGGCCTGGGTTACAGCTCCCAACCTGGTGAAGGGGCAGGTGGCTTCCACGCTTGAGCCAATGCATTCGCGTAACTTCGAATAAATAAAAGAACAGAAATGCCATTGCAACAGGTTATAAGACATTCATTTTTCATAGCCTGCCTGCTGGTAATGGCTGCCTGTCAAAAAAGCCCGGAAAACCCCGATCCTGTTGACCCGGTTATCCCTTCCTGCAAGATCACCAGTGAAACCAGCGATCGTCCCGCCGATCCAGGCTCACTTGAATACAGCTATGGCCCGGACGGTTTGCTCGCAACCATTCTTAAAAAAGGAAGTAGCCAGGAGGCGATTGACACCCTTCACATCGAAAACGACCATGTGCTGCGGACCGATACCGATGGCGACTGGCTGCGTTACGATTATGCATCGCCTATCCGCGTTACAACAATTGCCACCCCCGCCACCGGAACCATGACGCCCCATGGCACCAGCGGAACCGAAGCCGATCGCCTGGAATTCGTGTACAGCTATGATGACCGCAAACGGCTCATTAAGATCAGCGAAACCAGCCCGGACCTGGAAGGCGATTATGAATGGGATTTGCTGATCAGTTACAACGACCAGGACAATGTGAGCTCGCTGAAAGTGGCATTTACCTCCGGACCGCCGGTTTCGGTCAATATACAGGTGACCGGCTACGACGATCATCCCACTCCTTATATAAATATTCCGAACTATCGTTTTTTCATGAACAAGTACCACTGGAACAGCCCGGACCTGGAGCCACTCATAACCGCGCTGAGCAGGAACAATCCAACTGGTTACACGGTGGCGGGCGCCATAGGACTGACCTCTGCCAGTATGACTTACACCTATACTGAAGAAGGATTCCCGGCAACTCGCACCACCACGCAGATCAACAATGGCAGCAGTTCCAGCTTCCGGCAGGCTTTCGGTTATACCTGTGAGTGAGGTACCGCATACTTTCAGGTGATTTTCTACATTATCTTAAAACTCCCCTTCTCCTGGAAAGTGCGGCCATACATATCAGTGGCGCGCACTTCAACCTGGTGCTCACCCGCCGACAGGTTATTTGGGATGGGAAGCCGCCAGAGATGGGTACAGTTTTCCGGGTTGGATGGTCTTCTTCCTGTTAAAGGCGTTTCCGTGAAATCATAATGGTGAAGCGCATCAAGGTAGAGCGGATCGGCATCCTGCACCAGGTTCATGGGTTTCCAGTCTCCTCCGTCCACCCGGCATTCCACTTTGGAATCGGGACGGCCCATAAAGAAATTGGCATAGATGCCTGCCGTATTCCTTTTTTGCTGCGCAAGTTTTGGAGTGAAGAGGCGGATCTGGTAATCGGCCGGTTTGCCCGCCACTTTATAATCGATCACATACTGGTTTCCTTTGATGCGCAGGAAAGCATATCCCTTGGGTGTGCCGTCGCGCATGGTGGAAACAGGTACGCCTATTTCGTTCAGTTCGCCCGAATGCCAGTCGCCGCAGGTGGTGCCTGCGTTGTATTCATGGTGGGGCTTGCTGCCATGCCAGCCATCTTTTTCCGTGTACAGGTCGTTGCGTTGCAGGTGCGTGTGCGCCGATAAGGTGAGGGTGTTGGCAAAGGGCTCCAGCAGGTCAAAATAGCGCTGGCGGTCGGCCTCGTTATAGCTGTCTTTATAATTCTGAATGGGAATATGGAAGGAACAGATCACGAGGCGGTCTTTGGGTACGAGTTTGAGATCGTTTTCCATAAAATCGAGCTGGTCCTTCCGGAAACCGCCCCAGTAGCCTTTTCCGTCGCGCGGATCGGGATATAACACGTCGTCGAAAATGATATAATGCACCTGCCCGTAATTGAAGGAATAGGTAGCCGGACCAAAATTTCTTTCATAGGTTTCGTCGGAAAGGGAATCGGTCTTCGCCTCATAATTCATATCGTGATTACCCATGACATTGTGCCAGGGCAGCCCGATCTTTTTCATTACCTGGATGTACTTGGGTTGCAGGCTCAGGTCGTCCCAAACCAGGTCGCCCAGGCTGATGCCAAAGCTTACCTTTTGTATGCCCGCAAGTTCGTTTACGATGCCCTTTTCAAAATAACCCAACTCGGTATCGGTAAGCGGTTGGGGGTCACCGAATACCAGGGCTGTATAGTCATTGCCTTCCCCGCCGGGCAACAATGCAAAATCAATGGAAGATGGCAGAGGGCCTGTGGGGTCTACACCTGGGTACCTGGTTTCCTTTGGCGAGCCATTGGGTTTGTGAATATAATAAAAGCGCGGGAGGTTGTTTTCGGTTAAAGGTAACCGGTAGCCAGCAGGCTTTATCACAAAAATGATGGCATCGTCGTTCACAGGAAGGCGGTAAGCGCCCTTATCGTCTGTGAGCACCACCTCCCTGCCATTGGATACGCCGATGCCGGCCAGGCCTTTTTCGCGTTTGTCGCGGCGGCCGTTCTGGTTGGCATCTTCGTATACATATCCCTTTGCAAAGTTCGGCCCGGAAGCTTGCCCGGCCGCAGCCACCGCCCAGAGAAGGATGATGGAAAAGAATATAGATCGCATGTTTTTCTTTTTCTTACTGTTAAACGTAGGCAGGATCATTTTTCCCACCACACTTTGGTATTAATATTATCGGCTCCCATAGATTGTACGGCAGCGCGGTAGTTATCGGCATTGGTGGAACGCACCAGGATGGGATAATAATAACGCACCGGCAATTGCTGGTTGTTGAGCATGCCTGCATTTTTAGGCAATACCGGGTAGCCGGTACGACGGCATTCAAACCACTGCTGGTAGTCTACAAAATACAGCGCATAGTATTTCTGCTGGTGTATTCGTTCCAGGGTTCCGTCGAATGCCGCAGCGGGTTGTGCGAAGTAGTCGGCCGGAAGGGCAGCGCCCCATTGCTCCATGGCAGCCTTCACTCCTTTTTCATAAGCGGCCTGGGATTTGGCCCCGTCGTTGTTGTGAAGGGCCAGTTCGGCTTTGATGAATTCCACTTCGCTGTAGGGAAGAATGGGATTGATCATAGGCGCCGTTACCAGGGCAATGTTCACGTTGGAGGGAATGTAGTTGAACTCATTGTCGTTACCGTCGTAGCCACTGGGAATTCCGGCAAATCCAATGGTAGCCGAGCCATCGGCCGTGCGCGCCTGGGTCATGAATTTTTCGCGGCGCGGGTCATTCCAGGCATTGAGCTGGTCGGCAAAAAATTTAGAGGCGGCCCTGTAAGACGTAAAATCAACCGCGCGTCCCCAGGGAGAAAGTAAGGGTGTTACGCCGCTCAGTTGCAATACGGCAGCTTCGGCATTGGAAGTGAAAATGGGGTAGGTAACGGGATCATCCACCATGGCCTGCAGCAGCGACCAGCTATTCATTTCCGGGCGCTTGCTAACGCGCAGCAATAAGCGCATGGTGAGAGAGTTTGTGAACTTTTTCCAGCGGGTCACATTGTTGGCAAAGAGAATATCGGTGCCAAAACTCATGGCCAGGCTGGTGTTATAAAGGCTGTTGGCCGTTGACAGGTCGGTAAGCAAAGCAGTGTACACTTCCTGCTGTGCGTTGAAAATGGGCTGGAGAATACCTTCTTCGGCCCTTGCTGCTTCGGTCAGTGGGATGTCGCCGAAAGCATCTGTGAGGTTGGAGATCGTCCAGGTCCTGAGCGTGAGCGCTATGGCCTGGTAGTTGGGATCTTCGGCAGCCACTGCGGCCTTATACATTTCGTTGATGGATGTCAGGTGCAGGTAGGTAGTGTTCCAGAATCCGGCACCGGCATTTTCCGTAATGTCATAACGGTGCACCCCACCCGAAGCCGATGGGTAGGGAAGGGCTACCTGCATCAGGTTGAAGGTCCAGTCATCGGCCTTCTGCATCCCATAGGCCGCCATATCATAAATAATGGGATTGAGCAGGGTACCTGGACTCACTTCGCTGATGCGTTTGGGATCGGTATTGATCTCTTCGAATTTTTTGGTACATCCTGTCAGTGCGGCGAGGCCGATGAGCCCCGCGAGCATTTGTTTCCGGAGAATATATTTCATAGTAGTTGTCATTAAAATTTGAGCGTGATATTGATACCCATGGTACGGCTGGAAGGCATTTGTCCCATTTCGATGCCGGGCATAATGGTGTTGCCGTTGAGCGCTGCCGTTTCCGGATCGAAAGCGGGGAAACTGGTAAGCATAAACAGGTCGCGGCCATAGAGGGCCACGGAAGCATCCTGTAGGAAGGTTTTGCTGAGTGCTTTGCGCGGGAAGCCGTATTCCAAGCGCAGTTCCCGCAGCTTGAGCCAGGAAGCATCAAAGGAATTCGACTCCACGTTGGCGCGGCGGTAATAGTCTGCATAGTAATCTGCCGGGAGCACTTTGGTGGTATTGGGAACGTATTTACCATCTGCGTCCTGCACTACGCCCTCCCCGATGATGAAATTTTCTTCGCGGCCTTTGAGCGTGTGTCCCAGTTTACCCTGCTCGGTCATTTTGTGGTGGGTTTGGGAATAAACGATGCCGCCATAAGATCCATCCAGCAGGAAGCTGAAACGCCAGTTGCGCAGGCTGAATTCGTTCCGGATACCTCCTTTCCAGTCCGCATAAGCATTACCGATATACTGGATTTGTTCCGGGCGTGCGGGCAGGCCACTCGGCAGGTAAATGATCTGCCCGTCGGGAGAGCGTTTAAAGCCGAATCCATAAATATCGCCGGTAGTGCCGCCTACTTTTGCAATGATGGTGGCATTGCCGCCCACGCCGATGACCTGGTCGGTTTCAAAACCTTCGGTCAGTTCCAATACCCTGTTCCAGTTGCGGTTCCAGGTGATATAGGTGTTCCAGGAAAAATTCTTGCTCCGGATGGGTGAGCCGGAAAGGAGGACCTCCACGCCCCTGTTGCGTACTTTACCGCCATTCACATAGGCACCCGCATAGCCGGTGGTTGGATCCAGCGGCGCATTGAGGATTTGGTTGCGGGTAAGGTTGTTGTAGGCCGTAAGGTCCAGCGCCAGGCGGCCGTTAAAGAAACGGATGTCGAGGCCGGCTTCATAAGATGTGCTGATCTCGGGCTTGAGGTCAATATTGTACAGTGTTCCGGGAACCGTGGCCGAACCCGGGAACTCTGAAGGGTTATAATACTTGCGGGTGTTGTACGGATCCGTATCGTTCCCCACCTGGGCTACGCCTACCCTGAGTTTTGCAAAAGAAATAGCGGCAGGAAGCTCCAGCAGGTCGGAAAGGATCACACTGCTGCTAACGGAGGGGTAGAAAAAGGAATTGTTCTGCTCGGGCAGCGTGGAGCTCCAGTCGTTGCGGCCTGTGAGGTCGAAGAAAACTTTGTTGCGCCAGTGCAGGGATGCCATGGCGTACACGCTGTTGATGTTTTTGTCGCCCGCGCGGGAAGTAGTAATAGGTTGTCCTATACCGTTAGACAGCATGTATACACCGGGAATGACCAGGCCATCAACATAACTGTCCATGCCATTGAGGCGGCGCACCAGGGCGTTGGCGCCAATGGATGCACTGATGCCAAAATCGTTGCCAATTTTGTCGTGGTAGGTGAACAGCCCGTCGGTGTTCACCTCATAATACTGGATGGACTGCTCTTTGTAGTAGCCATACTGGAAATTGGCGCTGTTGAAGGGGCGGCGCTGCGCGCGGTTTTCCATACTCATTTCTACCGCGGTGCGCACCATGAGGTCGAACTTGGGGCTGATATGGTAAGTCGCAGCGAGATTACCCGCCACCTGGTTGCTTCGTACGCTGTTCGTCATTTCATAGGCGATCAGGTAGGGGTTGTCGATGAACGAGCTATAAGGGTGTATCTGCTGGCGCTGGTACTGCCCGTTTTTCCAGATGGGACGATACCATTGAAGGTTCACGTTGGGGTTCTGAAAGATCATGAAATAGGCGATGCTTTGGTTGTTGTAACCCGTAGCCGGCAGGTTGTCGCTTCTTTTATTGGTATAGTTGATCTTTGAGCTGACAGAAAGCTTGTCGCTCAGTTTGTAGTTGAGACTAACGGCGGCATTCATGCGCTCGAAACCGGTATTCGGCATGATCCATTCGTTTTTGGTATGCGTGAGGGAAACGCGCGCATTCCCTTTATCACCGCCGCCTTCCAGGGCAATATTGTTCGTGAGCGTATAACCGGTGCGCCAGAAGGATTTGACATTATCGGTATACGGCACCCAGGGAGTACGTTCTGCGCCGCGGCCCTCCAGTTCAGGATCGTACTGGTAGTAAGATTGTCCGTTGAATTTGGGGCCATAAGCCGAGCTGGTGCCGCTGGTGGAGGCGCCGTCTTCTGAAGCACCGTAAGAATAGTAAAACTCGCCGTTGGCATTGTATTGCTTACCCGTGCCCTGGCCGTATTGATACTGGTAATCGGGCCAGCGGATCACATTGTTAATGCTGGAATTGGAGTTGAAGGTTACGCCAATCCCCCTGCCTTTCCGGGCGCCCGATTTTGTGGTGATGATGAGCGCGCCGCCTGCCGCGCGGGAACCGTAGAGCGCTGTGGCGCTGGGTCCTTTCAACACGGTGACGGATTCAATATCATCGGGATTGATATCGGAGATGCCGTTCCCGAAATCGATCGGCACATCGTTGCCGGAGCCGGCCTGGTAGGCATTGGATACGCCAGAAGAATTGATGCGGTTGTTCATGGGAACGCCATCGAGCACAATGAGAGCGCTGTTGCCGTTGGGATTGAGAGAGGCATCGCCGCGCAATGATACGCGGGTGGAATTCAGCGGGCCCGAACCTGGGGATATGAGGGAAAGTCCGGCCACTTTTCCTGAAAGGGCGCTCACAAAATTATTGGAGCGTGCGTCGTTCAGGTCTTTCGATTCCATTTTCTGTGCGGCATAGCCCAGCGCTTTTTCTTCGCGCCGGATACCCAACGCGGTAACCACCACTTCGTTGAGATCACTGGAAGCATCTTTGAGTACAATGTGAAGAGACTCCGTGCGGCCTGCTTCAAAATGGATGCGCTTGAAACTTTGGGATAGAAATCCCACATGCGACACCTCGACGGTAAAGGGGCCTTCGGCATCGGGTTTCCTGAATTCAAAGATCCCTTTCTGGTTGCTGCTTTGGCTTTCGGAATAAGAGCCCGAAGCGTTGCTGAGGCGGATGGTGACGCCGGGGATGGTTTCCCCTTTTTCATTTTCGATCAGGCCGCGAAGTACGGGCACCTCGCCCGTGGCCGGTTGCTGAAAATAGCCGCCGGCAGCGGATCCCGCAGGCTTCTCTGCATGGATCAAGCCTGGCTGCGCCAGCAGGGCAACGGAAAGCAGGGGCAATAGAATGGCTTTCACCACCTGGTAGTGATGTTTCATAATACTATATGGTTTGGTCAATTGATCTGGATGATGTATTTGTTTTCTTTTTGAACGATGGTCAGGCCGTGCAGCACAGCGAGGCGGTGCAGCAGGTCATGGAGGCAATCGCCGGTACGGATGGATCCTGTAAAGAATCTGTGCGAAAGGACTTCGGGGTCAAGTATCATTTCGATATGATAAGCTTTTTGTATCTGATTGAAAACTTCGGTTAAGGGTGCTTGTTGGAATGCAGCTTCATAACCGGAAATGCAGGGTTTGGTCTGCGTTGGTTTTGGAGATGATTTCTTCGTGCTGGTTATAAGCGGTTGCTTGTTACCGTTAATCTCCAGGGTTTGGAGCGGCCGCAGGAAAATATCTTTCCAGTTGTCGCGAGGCCGAAGGCTTTTAACCACCACTTTACCTGTATGGAGCTCAATGCGCGTGTTGTTGCTGTCGGCTGCGCGGGCATCGATGGTGAAAGAGGTACCGAGGGCCGTGGTGGTATACCCGTTGGCACTTACTACAAATGGTTTGTCGGGTTGGTGGGTGACCTTGAAATAAGCTTTGCCCCTGAGCTCCAGTCGCCGCTCCTGTTGGTTGAATACAGGCGTATAGCGGATCTCGCTGCCCGGGTGCAGGCGAATCAAAGAGCTGTCGGGAAGTATATAATTCAGGACGGCGCTGCCTGCATTATAGAGAATAGTGGTTGCCGGCAGGTTTGCCGGCGCGGTAATGGCAATTGCTTTTTTATAGATGCTGCCAGGCGCTGCGTTTTTGTTTGTATGAAGCAGCCAGGTCAACAGGGAGGTTGCGCCCGCAAACACCAGTAAGGAGGCTGCTATCGGGCGGATTTTTGCGAAAGAAAAACGGGAAGATATTTTGCGGATGGGTGCAGGATGTGTGTCACGCAATCCTGCACCTGTTTCAATTTTTGCCCAAAGGTCCTGTATGAATTGCCTGGCAGCCGGCTCATTGAAATCACCTATCAGGTCAGGTCCGGTATCCTGGTGCAGGTCCCACCACTCGTCGACGGCTTTTTCTTCCGCAGGTGAAGCCTTCCTGCGAAGCCAGGCCGACAGAATTTTTTGGAGGGCGGTTTGCAACATAGATCCTTTTACCATACTATACCCGGCACTGAAGTTTACCCCCATCTTTTGCAGCTCAAAAAAACAGGATTAATAATCTGGTAATATTAGCCGGGTAGTTTTGCGTTCAAAACAATACCATTTCCAGGAACGATCATATCAACACAGATGCGAATACTGCTGCTTTTGCAGAAGAAAGGGCATCGTTGCAAAAGCAGTGGCAGTCTTTACGTGCAGGGGAAGTGAAGGCTTTCCGGAAGATTTATGAAGCCACGGTGGTACAACTGAGCAATGAATGCCACCGCGTATTGCGTGATGCCGACCAGGTGCAGGATGTACTGCAGGAAGTATATGCAAGTTTTTACGAGCGTCGCATGGAATTGCCTGCGGATCTGCAGGTAGGAGGATACCTGCGGAAGGCGGTGCGGTACCGGACCATCCGGCAGGTACGTGATCGCATGCGGCGGCGTCAGCAGGAACTGGTGCTGGATCCGGCGCCCCTGGTGGTGCTTTCCGAAGCTGCGCAGGCGCCCGACGCGCAGGTGGGGCCCTGGAACCCAGGTTGTCCTGGTACGGAAATAGCGCTTGTTTCGGCCAACCAGGAACAGCGCCTGCGGCAGGCGGTGCATACATTGCCTGTCAAGTGCCGGGAGGCCTTTGTAATGAGCCACTATGAGGAATTGTCCTATAAAGTCATATCTGCAAAAATGGGCATATCAGTGAAAACGGTGGAGAAACATGTGAGCAAGGCGTTGCAGGTCCTGCGCCGGGAGTTGCGGGAGGGGTCCTGCCTGGAGTGGGCGGTGCTGCTAGTGGCGCTGGGGTTGGCCTGAAGAGCGTGGCAGGGGGCAAGTGTACTTTTTATAGGACCTGCGTGCCTTCGACGTGGCCTGCTCACCGGGCCTGGCTGATATACCCCAGGATTTGGTTCCGGCATCTCCCATTGGTCTTAAAAAAATAGCTGATTTGGCTTGGGGGGAATCTCAAAATCCCTATTTTTGCACTCCCCAAACGCGTTCGCAGTTTTATGCAGTGACGACTTGAGGGAAACATATTCCTCCTTAGCTCAGTTGGTTAGAGCATCTGACTGTTAATCAGAGGGTCGCTGGTTCAAGTCCAGCAGGGGGAGCAGGAGAACCTCGACAAGTTGTCGAGGTTTTTTATTTTGGTGGAAAACTAATTGATCCCATCCGGATATGCTGGCCCAGTGGATTAGATTCCCGCAGCTGCGGGATTAATCAGAGGATCGTCCGCATGTACAGGACATAAGGAACGAAATTCAAGTGATTATAACTCCACGATTATTAAAGATATCCGAAACAAGGCTTTTGCTGCCAGAATGATGTTCCACCAGCAGCAGAAGTATTAGGACTCGATATGTTCAAGAGCTTTATTGGTAATACCTTGCTTTATTTTTGATCAATTGAGGAGATTTGCGCATTCGTGGTGTTTAACAACTCCTCCGGCAAACTCTTTCTTGTTTTCAACCCCAGCTCTTTCAGCTTGGTTGCCTGTGTAACCAGGTTATCATTTCCCGTCGCTAATTGCTTGAAGGCTTCGCCATATTTGTTCTGCGCTTTTTGCAAATGGTCGCCTACATCCTGTAGGTTCGAGATAAAGCCCACGAACTTATCATACAGTTTTGCGCCCCGATCTGCAATTTCGTTTGCATGCAGGTTCTGGTATTCACGTTTCCATAGATCTGCTATCAATTTCAATGAAGTGATCAGGTTGGTCGGGCTTAATAACAATATTCTCTTATCATAGGCATAATTCCAAAGCTCCGGATCGGCCTGCAATGCAGCGATATAAGCAGGTTCGCTGGGAACAAACATCATTACAAAATCAAGCGTCTTGCTGTAATCATCATACCCCCTGGCGCTAAGGGCTTGAATATGCCTTTTTATTGATCCAACATGTTCATTCAGCTCATTCATCCTGGAAGTTTCGTCTCCCGCATCAACGCAACGGGTGAAAGCATTGAGGGAGACTTTTGAATCGATGATCACATGACGATTGTCCGGGTATTTAATCACCGCATCCGGCCGCATCTTTTTATCTTCTGAACCCGAGCGTAACGGGTCACCATGTTCATCATACAACTGGTGCTCCATAAAATATTCTCGATTTTTTGTCAGCCCCGATCGCTCCAGGATATTCTCAAGGATCATTTCGCCCCATCCGCCCTGGGTTTTAGATTCTGATTTCAATGCACGGGTAAGGTTCTTGGCTTCCTCACTGATCTTACGATTCAGTTCAGCTAACTCCCTCACCTTTTCGCCCAAAGAGAAGCGCTGTTGCGATTCCTTTTGATATACCTCTTCCACCTTCGTTTTAAACTCGGCTATGTTTTTACCCAGTGGCTCCAGTATCCCGTTTAAATTGGCCTTATTGAGCTCGGTGAATTTTTCGGTCTTTGCTTCAAGAATACGATTGGCGATATTCTCAAACTCCAGGTTGAATTTTTTGTTCAATGCATCTATTTGTTCTTTCTGCGTGCTGAGTTTTTCCTGCAGGGCTTCATTGTTGGCTGTTTGAATGGCAAGCCGCTGCGAAACGGTTGTAAACTCCTGCTTTAATGATCGCAGCTCTTCTTTCAGTGTTTCTGCCGTTTTATGCCTATCCTGTATTAGTTGATTAGCTGCTCGCAGGTCGGCCCTGGCGTCAGCAAGCAGTGCGCCGGATTCTGTGAGTTGCTGTTGGCTTTCTTTGGCAGTGAGCTGAAAAGTCGTTAACTCGTCAGTTTTTGCCCGTAACAGCTCTTGCATATTGTCTTGCTGCGCCGCCTGGGTGGCCCGATAGCTCACCAATTCTTTTTCCAGGTCAACATACTGCTGTTGGGCCAATGCTTTTTTCTGTTCCCATTCGGTGCGACTATTAGATTTTCCAAGTAGCCAACCTAAAAATGCACCAATTGCAATACCGGCGATAAGATATAAGATTATTTCCATGCTATAATATTGATGATAATAAGAAGGCCTTCTTAAAGAAGACCTTTATTTAAGTACATGAAATTAAATTTAACTAATTCACACCGATGAAATACAGCTATAAATCATTGAGTATGACATCTATTCGAACAGGTTTTGCAACCGTTAACCTTTGAATGATGCTTTTTAGCTTCCTCAACCGCATCCTTACAATTAGAGAAAATGCCTAAATAGGTCCTGTTTTGCGACGAAGGAAGATATTGGCAATCTTCGTCATGAACTTCATGGTCTCCGTTTGCCTGGGCATTGTTGTTGACATAATATTTTTTCATGCTCAAAAAATTTATTGGCCTGAAAGTACCCGTTTTATAATGCAAAATTTTACGGAAAACCGTTTTCGTTTCTTTTTGAAGCTTAAATATTCCGCAGTGCTTTAATAGTATTCTGATAGCTCAAAAATGCACTCGCAAAAGCCTCGGAGAATTCATAATTGCTAAATTCATACTCTTCGTTAAGCCCTGTGGAGGTTTGCAAAGCAATGTTGCCATATCGGACGACAGGTATTTCATAGTTGTCCCTAAACCGCTTATCGGGTGTTCCATTCTTGTTTACCTTAGCCCATGTTTTATCTATAATTTTGCTATCCGCAGGCACTGCCCCGGTTTCAATAAACCGCACCGGGGTGAACTTTAATTGCAATTCGTTTAGTCCTATAATAGCAAACCTCTGTTTTGAAGAATACACGATAATGAAGTTTGGGTAAAAATAGATATCAGCTCCATTACCGTTTTGAAAATAAAGGGGACTAAAATTTGCTTTGATGTCCGGGATCTCCTTCAAATCAAGACGAACCTCTTTCTTGCTTACAACTACCGATGCCGCCGATCTCGTCAGCACCCTGTTTTGACCGCAAGCACTTGTTACGTCCCAGGCCTTGCTGGAAGTACATAATTTTTTGAAAGATTCAAGAACGTTAGTATAGCCGCTTAGCAAGTCATCTTCAAATATAAAGTCAAGTTGTACAGCGCTGTTTTCAATTTGTTCGTAGATTTGGCTGATCGCTTTTTTCTGATGGGAAATGTCTTCTTTTATTTTTTGAGAAATTGATTTTTTAATAATCCCGTAAAGAAATACGTAACTAACTGTTAGCCGGCTTTTTGATTTAGCCAGCGATTTTTTTACATCCTGCAAATCCATTGCAAGCACAAGGCGTTGTTCGTGTGCGGTAAGTATAGTTTCTTTTACACCTTGCATATCCCGGGAGGTGATCTCCTGCGGGTCGGCACTGAAGATATTGTCAACTGGTAGGCCGGGAGTGTGCGCAGGTACCGGCACCGACTGATGCTCCTGTTGGGAAACATAGCCCGGCGTAGACTTATTGTTTCCGGAAAGCTTCTTCCGGCTGTAAATACCTAAGCCGGGGGAGCCTGCGTTGAGGTAGGTGCCGTTTTTACCTACCGTTACACTAGCACCTTTCACACCAATAGAAGTACTAATGCCGCTTTTACTAAAGTTTAAATGTACGCCCGGAATTATTTTTATCCGCCGTCTGTAGCTCCACGCCATAAGGAGAAAAATTTAATTAGCCTATTATTCCGCTATATATAGCATTATGATAGCAATTTGCATATTGAGGCCCCGTTTCGCAACATACAACGGGATCAAAAATATTAGCTGGTAGTTTTGAATAATTACGGGAAACCATTAAACGTTCGGGAATGTTTAAGCCTCGGTATCCACCAATAAAGTCATTAGCACATAAATGAAAAGTACAATGATGAGCAGGTTTAAGAATCAAAGTTGTTCCGTCTCGCTTTGTTTTGTTCTTGCCATAACTGTTTGCAATTTGGAGTTATTTCCCTGGCATGATTCGCTGGTATGGGTTTATTACTTTGTAAAACAATACCTGCATTCTCTTCTGTGTCTGGCTTTTGCAGTAGCAATATCCACCGCTTCAATATCGGTACTGCATTTTCTCAACCCCTGGCAATGACTTGTTTTATGGTAAACTTTTGATTGTGGGCCGTTGCAGAGATACACGCTATCGCCACCGCTGCAGCCCAGCAGGCTTACAATAATTATAATGAGCAGCTTTTGCATGTATTATATCACGGTTTCAATCTTATCTAAAGCCCCCGTCAGCGATTGAGGAATCCCTCTACCTTTTTTCTGGTATATTCAGGAAGGTCAGTATTCTGGCATATATAATTTGATGTTGCAATCCCCATTTCTTCAAACCATTTTCCCAAGTAAGCCTTTATAATGTCTTCATCATTTTTATGCCCTTTTGACGGCGTGATCTCCAGTACCAGTACTTCAAGATTTTGCAGGTCTTTGCGGGTACCGATAAGCCCATAATCGCTTTTTTCGAATACGCTTTGCCAGCTGGAATTATTTCTTAAAGGTTTTATTATATCGGGTAGTATATAAGTAGTTCTGTTTGCCTGCCTATCTCTGGAATCTTTGTGAAACAGGTAGCCATCGGTTAATATGATCAGGATATTTCGATAATTACCCGAAGTATCTACACAATATTGTTTCACATCATTTTTAAAAAATCGCCAGATATCGGATCCGTCCCATTCTTTTTTTCCCCTGTTGTTGGAAAGGGCGATCTGGTAAATTTCATTTGAATTTTTTACAAACCGGTTTTCTATGCTATCATATACTTCCTTCTTCTTCCTGTTAGCACCTTCGCCTCCATATGCCGATAAGTCGCAGGAGAGATTCCCGGCAATCGCATTTATTCTTTCATTGTCCGGTGTAGGAGTAAAAAATACTTTCATCCTGCCTTTTGCCTTATAGGCTCCCCGCTTTTCCATATCCTTTTTAAAAAAGGAAGCGATGTTTTTTATGATCTCGATATCTCTTTCGTAATGCTGTGGCGAAGCCGGGTTTAATTGTGAGTCTATTCTGTCTGACAGATCCCACAGGATATTTATATTTAGCTGCCGGTCGGTGGGTTTCATGACAGCCGTTTTGTCATTTTCAACTTCGCCTGTTTTTGGGGTTTCGTTTGAATTGGAGAAACAGGAGCTGAGAAAAAGTATTGGTATAAGTAGTTTGGCAAAAAGCTTCATTGCTTAAAATTTAGTTGGGATTGAGTATTGATTCAATGGTGGCAATTTTACCAACAAGAAAATCTTCATAAATTTTATTGTGTTCGCTGCGGTTGTATTCTCTTCCTTCGGCCAGCCACGCATACCAGCCCACCATAAATTGCGACAAGGCTTCCTTTACTGCTTTTGGATGAATGATGGTGCCGTCTATTACCTGCTTCAGCTTTTTGATCTCGGTATTGTTTTTTTCATTGGCTATTTTTAGATCGGTGATGCTGTTTTGATATTGATTGATCTCATGCTCAAGTTCCAATATCTGCTCCTGCTTCGTTTTAATATTCACTTTAACAATATCAAGCTTTGCGTGTGCTTCCATCACAAAATCAAACACAAAGCCCCAGATGAGGTAAACCACAAAGCCGGCAAAGATCACCAACCAAAAGCTTACGCTTTGAAATGCAAGGCCCACAGAAAAATCGGGGAGATTGCCTGCTAGGTCGTTTTCCTTTTTGATATTATAGATCTTTTCGGTAATCTCGTAAGCGATGATAGAATCAAACATGAAAGTGATGATGAGCAAAGCCGCTATTTTGGCATATTTACCAACGCCCTTCCCTTCCTGGAATTTATGAATGAGGTAGCCCAATCCAATAAACACAAAGGGAATGGTTAATATAAAAATCAATTCAGTTACACCATCCTTCAATGCATTACCCAGGGCATTTGCATCAAAAATTGCCTTGGTAACTACAATATCATCTACTTTAAATTCTTTAAAAAAAGCGGAATAAGAAGCCGAGCTGTAAAAGATAAAGAGGTAGATAGAAAGCAACAGTAAAATAAATACACCGATATAAAACCCGGCCTTACCCACATGTAGGCCAGTATAATGTTCCGGATTCTTTCTTATTTCAGTAATTTCTTTCTTTAAGTCTTCGATCCTCGTTTTTTTGGCAGGTATCAGCTCTGTTTCATACATGTTGATCTGGGATCTTATTCCTTCCCCCAGGCCAGTTATTTCCTGTAATGTTACTTTGAAAGGTTTACGAAGTTCCTCCTGTTTATTTAAGTCCCTTTCCATTTCGGCCATATGCTGTTCGTAAACCGCATCCAGGCATACCCGCAACCCCTCGGTGCGTCCCTTCATCATCCCCGCCTGCACGAAACCAAACCGTCGGTAAGAAACTTTTTCATCGGGTTGCTGTTCCGGCGTTACAACAGCAACTGGCTCGGCTTTCTGGGAAAACAAACCAGGGATTTTAAATTTCGAAAGATCAAAAGTCATAAGCTTAATTATTTTGAGTTACAAAATCGATGAGGTCAGTTTTAGGCATGTCGTTCTTTGCAGCCTCAATTAAAAGTTGTGCTATTAGGGGAATATTATTTTCCTCGAATTGAAATCTGCCGCAAAACTTTTCCAGCGTTCTTATTTCATCATCATGCACTACACCATCCGCCAATATCATTTTTGCATAATCATATAAATACTCTATTTTTTCGCTGAGGGTCTCCGGCGGCTGTAGATGTCCTGAACCTGCGGGGCTTAAAAGCATAGTGTCGATCTTGTCCCTCGGAATACCTTTTTCTTCTCCCAGCCTGTATAGTATTGCGATCTCTTTCTCATCAAATTTTGAATCGACCAATGCCATTGAATATAGGTTAAGAAAATGCGCTTGAAGCTCTGGTGTCATGATATGGTATGTTTAAAGTTTATAGTATGCAGATAATGAGTGGCGAAGGCTAACTGATAGGTTTTCCGAATTTGAAACCTTTTCCAGTAAGTTCTTATATTTCCGCAGTCGCAGAAGGCTGGGGCTCCTCCGGGTTATCATTCGAAACTTTTACTGCTTTCTTAACTCTTACCCTTGCCGCCTTAAACGGCTTTATCAACGTGGGGTCCATCTTATCCGCTACGATCCTGTGCACCGCAGCCAGGATTATTTCGTCCCCGCACTTTTCATTGTACCTGGTTTTGATCATCTTTTTAATACATTTCACCACTGTATCAGAACACAGGATGCCCGCAATATTGTAGGGATCGGTTGCTTCACATTTATTCCAAAGCGGTTTAAAAGAATTTTTAACCACGCTTTCTTTATGCAGATGTTGTAAATGGCTAACTGCATTTTTCAAACCGACAGCATCACTGAGATCTATAGCAAATATTAACCGGGATGATATGGGCTGCCCAAATATGATCTTATAGAATTCGAAATTCTTTCCGTTTGTGAGCAAGGCGTATTCAATTCCCTCATTGGCTCCATAGTTTACTGTTTGCCGCAAATGTTTTTCGGATAATTGAAAGGAAAGTGCTTTTACTTCTACCAGGAAATGTCTCGTTTTATTTACCTGTATCACATAATCGGCATAGGTGCCTTTGATCATGTATTCCGTCTTTATTTCTTCCAGTTGTTTGTAACCAAGTACTTCCGAAAGGAACCGGTTAATCATGATCCGGGTGCCGGATTCATCCAACTCTTTAATATTCCCTTCTAAAAATTCCTTTCTATATACTTTAAGGGAGTTCAGTAGCTTTTGTTGTTTTAATGCGGTGAGCATAACGTTAATTTTGAATGATTTAAGCACCTTCACTTTCAAAACTAACAGGCCTGTTTATCTTTTTTTTACGGTAAACCGTAATATCAGAAGGAGATGCCCGCTCCTGTGCCTATAATAAACCCGCATTATTACAAAACACCATTAGTTGCTGGTTATTTGAAAACCCAAGCTCTTCCCTGATCTGATTCAGGCGTTTCTCAATGGTGCTTAAGCTGGAAGGTTTAATGTTGTGCTGTTGAAGATAAGCCGGTATTTCATTTTGCTGGTAGCCCTGATAAAGCAAACGGATAATAGTGATGTCGAAATCTGTGAATTCGTAGGTATTTGATCGCTTCACAAGTTGTGCCGATGACCTGGGATAGTATCGCTGCCCCTTTGAAAGCACCTTCATCGCCGACTTTAATTCCTGTACGTCATGCCGTGCTTTTCGCACATAGGCGTCAATTTCGTTGTTCCTGAATAAATTATGTATATCAGCAGGACGATGCTGCCCGGATAATACGAGGATTAGAATAGCCGGCTGAACCGCCCTAACCGTCCGTATCAGGTCAATTCCATCATTAATTTTTTGAACGGTTCCGTCATCTTCAAAGGAAAGATCGGTGATCAGCAGGTCATAAGGCTGACCCTTTTGTTGGGCCAGTTGAATCCTGGATAAGGCATCGTCACAATAAAATACATAATCATAATGCTTAACCTTCAGATCTTCCATAGTCTTTTGAACCGAAAGGTTTACGAACTGATGGTCTTCGGCTACAATAACTTTGTCAATCATGCTTTACAGGATTGAAGCGGAAAGCCGATCACAATAGATGCGCCGCCTTTATCGCTTTTTCCAAAATTAATCTCTCCGTTTAATGATTTAATACGGTTAACCGTATTGTTTAATCCGTTGCCAAATTCAATGCCCGGAGAAAACCCCTTTCCATCGTCGCTATAATAAATATTACCGAGCCTGTTTTCCTCTTTAAATCGTATCATTACGTTGCGAGCACCACTATGCTTCTTCATATTTGTCATGATCTCCCGGATGATCAATAAAACTTCGTTTTTTTGGAAACTGGTTACCTTGTTCCAGAATGCTTGCTGGTTACCGATCAAAAATACCTTCGTTTGCTCATTAGTAAACTCATTTACAAGGCAATGGATCTGCTTATCATAGTCTGTATCATTAGCGGAACTAAGCTCTTCGTATGATATATCCCTTGATTTTTCATAAAGATTTTCAATTTTTAAAAGCAGTGGTTCGCGTTTAATTTCCTCAACGTACTCCAGCTCGTTCATTATTCCGTAAAGTCCATTGGCTACCACATCATGTACCTTTTGAGAAGTTTTTAGTCTGGAGTCTTTTATGGACATTTCGGCTTCCTGTTTTATACGTTTTCTACGCTTGCTGTACCATACCGTCAACCCGATAATAGCGGTAATTGCAAGCAGCACAACCCCATATGTAAACAGGCGCTGCCGGGTAATATGCTGTTGTAAAATAAGATTGTCGGCCTTGTTTTTCTGTACCTCGTACCGTATGACTGCAAAGCGGTTACGCGTGGTATCCTTTGAGCGCTGAAGGCTGTCATTGAGAAGTTTGAATTTCCGGTACCAGTATTCTTTTAAAATAGGGTCGCTGTTAAAACTTACCAGTTTATCAATAGCTTCCAGTATATCTTCTGCATTGTGAGTGTGCTTTGCTTTTTCGAACATTTTATTTGCATACCACAATGCAGAATCGGGATTTGGATTTGCATAATAGTCGGCAAGGTGTGCATAACTCGCATTTAATCCTTGGTTGTACTGACTATCGATACGGATCTTTAGTGCTGTCCAGAATTCTGGCAGCGCAGGATAGTTGTGGTTCTGCAGCCAGCCGCTCTTTGCCCTATTATCTATTAGCCTGGCAACGAGTGACTGGTCGGTTGGTTGCATTACCAGTATTGAATCATAAATATCAATAGCCTCGTTGTAGTTCCCATTTTTCTGAAGTGCTGTCGCTTTTCCATTTAATACATTATAACAAAAGTCAGTTCCCCTGACAAAATCTATCGCTTTATTATAGTAGCTGATCGCATCTCCGTATGATTTTAAATCCAGGCTAACATTTCCCAGGATATTATATACATAGCCTAATTCCTCGTGGTGTTTTTTATTGTTCGGGTCAAGTGTATTGATGGCGCTGATAAGGCTTTCCTGGGCACCATACAGATCGCCAATATACCATTGCATTTCTCCCATGAATTTGTATGCGCTGCCTTTTTTTAGTGTATCATCGGGGTTATTTACATAGCGGTTAAACATAAGAAAGGCAGAATCCCATTTATCGTAATACCATAACCTATAGCCACTATCATAATCGGTGTACTTGTCCTTTTTTTCCTGGGATTGACCGGTCCGGCTTAGCAATATAAAAGCTATGGCCAGTAATAAATGAAGTGCGTATTTCAAGCAACCTTATTTTCCCTTAAATATAAAAAAGAAAGGCAGAGTAATCTCTGCCCTTCTACTGTGACATTACCACCCTGGTGGAGGAGGTGGCGGGGGCACGGGTGGTTTTGGAGTGCCCCCCGTTTCACCACCAGTATCGGCAGCCGAAGCGGCTGTGATATGTACCCGGCTACAGCTGCCATGATTCTGGAGCGTATGGGTCGGGTTGGCGCAAAAGAATGCACCCAACCATATGATCAGTTCTAACATTGTTTTTAATTTTTTAGTTCTTGGAAAAATTTGCCCGCACCAGGTCGCGGGCCTGGCGGAGACTGTTTTGTAAGAAGCGCTTCTTACGCTGGGAAGGAAGGGCGTTGATCGCAGTTTGGTTAACAACTTCCCATGCCGGCTAACCTTACTGTGACTTTCGCTCTCGGCAGATCACCTGATTCACCGTACGACGTACCAAATGATTACAATGCAAACATAGAGCTGTATAAACGATTGATTATTAAACGCTTCCAGCAATTCCGATGATTCCGAAAATTCCGGTTAACCGTAACCGGCTATTCCGGTTATGCAGTAGTTTTTCACCGAGAATTCCGGGAATTCCGGTTATTGTTTACTTTAGATAGAAGCAACTCATATGCGCCTAGATCATGCAGGCTATACTAAGCTGGTGGTAGCGGCTTATAATAAAAAGAAAGCCAATAATGAACTTTCGCCATTATTAGCTCAATCAACGCCCGCCAATATCAGGCGGGAATGCGCAAATGTTTACCAGGAACGTTATGCAAAAAAAGACGAGCCTACCCTTAGAGCGTTTTTTGGCCCGGCCGAACAGGGGAGAAAATTTTTATCGGTTATTCAGGAATTTGATGTTAGCAAATTCAAGCCGCTTGACACCTATTTAAAAGGAGCTGGCAGAAAAGGAATCAATGACAGGAACCTGGAACTGCTCGCCTGGTTGATTGACTTTAGGCACCGGCCTTACGTATTTGGTATGGATGTTATATTGGATGAGGATGCGCTTTCTATAATTGGAAGACCAATAGGAGACCCTCTGCCTCCTCCTCCAAAACCCGGCATTGAGCAAAATACTGTGTCGGAAAATCCGGCACCCAATGAAGGAAATCCTACCACTCCTTTACAGGCAATTGCGGCGGGCGATGAGAAAAAGCATACATCCAAAACGGCAAGGGCCATTTTTTGGGTCGGGATAATTTCTCTTGGAGGGTTGTATTTTATCTGGCAGCAAGACAAAGATGGACAAATGGCATTGGGAAATGCAAACACCGGCTGCATGTATTGGGCAGAGGATCATTATGAGCAAGTACCTTGCAATGAAGACCCTAAAGGCCGGCTTATATTGGCACTGGACAAAGAAAAGTTGAAGAATTTTAGAAAGATCACGCGAGCGGACACGATAACGGAATGGTCGATTGGGAAAATTTATTACCTAAAAAACAACCGGGTATTAGAATATTACACAATAGGCGGCAACCACCCTGTAGACGTTACCCGTACTTTAAAAGTGCTTTCACCTTATATGTTTGACACCTATCTTCGGAAAAAACAAGTCCCTGGCAAAGATTCATTAGCTGATTCAAACAAAAAGCTTTAAAACGGGCAAAGACCTGCTATGAAAATTCATTCCACTATCTTACTGCCTTTGCTGTTTTGTTCCTGTTATAATACGGATAGAGGAATAAATCAATTAAACCAGCGTGTTACCCGTCTCGAGCAAAGAATTGACTCTTTAGCCAATACCAAAACCGAAAATTCGCGCGGATACATCAATGTGAATACTAACAGGGAAGAGGATCGTTGCATGAGGATGACTAAAAAGGGAACCCGTTGTAAAAGAAAGGCGAAGAGCAATGGCTATTGCTGGCAACATGGCGGGTAATCGATGGTTTTCCATACACCCATCGCATTCATAAAAAACTCTTTTCCTTTAGTTTTTGCTCTAAATAAAATTTGCCATACTAAGTCTTCCGAAATTTGGTTAGAAATCGTCCATTCAGGGGAACGAGCAAAACAAAGGGTCTCATTTTCATGAGACCCTTTGTTTTGCAAGGAAGATTCTATAACCTCGTAAAAGGCAACCAGCGACTCCAAATTATCCGCATTTCGCAATCCAGGCAAGGTAGGCTGACCGGAAACTGCTTCTCATCAGGGTCAAGCGGTGTTGTCCTCCTCCATAGCAGCTTCTCTAATCCCACAGCGATCTCGGCATTTCCCGTTTGAGATCTTCGGTCGTATCGGCAACAGCTTTCCTGATCCGGTGGTCGGAGTTTTCCTGGCCCTCCAGAATAGTATACACCCACTGCTATATTGGCTATCGCCGACCTGTCATCCAGCTTTCAAACTATTCAAAAAAATTTCCACCAAAAATTTGCGAAACCGATCGGTTGCTCGTATATTTGCAACCAATCGGCTTCTTATTTACTAATTTATGAGACGTGACATTTTTCAGGCCATTGCTGATCCCACCCGGCGGGCGATCCTCGTTCTGATAGCCGTACATGCAATGACTCCCAACGCCATCGCGGAGCATTTCGACGTTACCCGCCAATCCATATCCAAGCACCTGCGCATCCTGTCTGAGTGCGATCTCCTCACCCACAAGCACGAAGGCAGGGAAATCTTCTATGAGCTGAAAATCGATAAGATGAAAGAAATCGATGCCTGGCTCGACCAATTCCGGAAGATCATGGAAGAAAGCTTCAAACAACTCGATGAAGTATTGTACACCTTAAAAAATAAGAAAAAATGAACCTACTATTTGATTTTACCGTTGACAAAGCAGCGAAAACGGTATTCATAACGAGAGAATTTGATGCTGACCTGTCGCTGGTATGGGATGCATTTACCAAAGCAGAAATCCTTGACCAATGGGTAGCGCCTAAACCCTGGAAATCAAAAACAAAATTTATGGACTTCAAGGTTGGCGGACGAAGATTTTATGCGATGGTAAGCCCCGAAGGGCAAGAGCGTTGGGCAATTCAGAAATACACTTCCATTAGCCCAAAAACCAATTTCAAAATGTTTAATGCTTTTGCGGACAAAGATGAAAACCTCGAATTACCGGGCTCTGATTGGGATTACACATTTAGTGAACAGAACGGAAAGACAACAGTACGTATTACTATTTATAATGAATCTCTTGCCCGTATGGAGAAGATGATTGAAATGGGCTTTAAAGAAGGATTCACTATGAGCATGACCAACCTGGAAAATCTATTGACAACTTTATCGAAACGGTCCTGATCCCGATAGCTACCGGGATGAAAAGGCAAAGTAAGCAACTACTAAAATTCAACAATCATGGCCCATATCAATCCCCACATTCACTTCAACGGAAACGCCGAAGAGGCATTTGCATTTTACCAATCAGTATTTGGTGGAGAATTTGCAAAAATCATGCGATACAAGGACCTTTCAAATGATTCGTTTCCAATACCTGAAAATGATGCCAACAGAATCATGTACATCGCCCTACCTATCGGCGCAAGCAGTGTGCTGATGGGCAGCGACGTTATGGAAATGATGGGACAGGTAACGGAGAACGACAACAGAAATACCATATCCATTAGTGCAGAAAGTCGTGAAGAAGCAGACAAATTATTCCACGGACTTTCGGAAGGAGGAAAAATTGAAATGCCAATGGCCGACGGCCCTTTTGGTGCTTATTTTGGAATGTTTGCAGACAAATATGGTATCCAGTGGATGGTAAGCTTCGACCCAAAACATAAAGTGCAAAGCCAGAGCCGATGAAACCAATTGAATAGCTATAATTCCATTAGCGTTTTTCTGTGAAAACTGCTACATCGGAATAAGTAGAATTGAGGCCGAACAGCCCGATGTCGTCCAAATAAATTACGTTGCAAGGAGTCGCAGATCCCCCATAATTCGCGTTAGACCAAACATACCTGTATATGCCCCATTTCGTCGACGGGATTCCCGCGCCCTCAAAATAATTTCTTCCTGTATCGTTTACGACCAGGATATCGTTCCGCCATATCCTTATCACTCCATCGGGATTAGAAGAACGCTGGTAGTCAACAACATAATGTATTGTACTGTCGAGGCCTCTTGAACCAACATAGTATCGTCTCAGATTACTGGCGCGGTTATTATCCGGGTTGGCCGCTGTAGCCCACCTGATATCAGCATAAACATTATTACCCTCTACCACAAATGCGAAGGGAGGGCTTCCGCCAGTTTGAACGCCACCGGTTGATGGTTGTTTAAATTGACCCATAACAAATTCTTTACCCGGCAGGTCTGTTGCATTGCTGTCAGACGGCGTAAAAACGCTCATTCTATACCATCGCCAATTGTACCGGCCGAGGATCTTATTTGTACTGTTCCCGTTTATTTCCGTTCGCTTTCCTCCGGTGGAAACACTGGGATCACTTTTTCTTATTTCCATTCTTAATGAGAACGACCCACTTGAAGGGTGTTTCGCTGTCTTTACCGCACTATACAGACAACAGGTTTCAATGAAACTGAGCGAATCGTACACGCCATTTTCAAATGAAGAGGTAATAAGGCGTTGCGCGCCTGCCGTGCAGGAAGCGATTAAAAATAAAAGTGTGAACAGCTGCTTCATTTCACAGCAATTTACCTAAGAGATTCCATTACCAATAGCGAGCGGGTTCATTTGATCCTCAGCCTGCCTGCAGAATAACCCGACAGCAGGATCCCGCCATTGAATGTATAAGGCACCTGTTTGAAACAAGCATCGGAAACAGGCGATCCAAGGTCGGCTCCCACATCGAAGCATTCATTGGCAGCAAAGGCCTGCGTAATAATCCCAGGTACATTGCCCGCTGCATATTCTTTACCAACCTAGGCCAGGGCTGTAAACTAACGGCTGCTTAGTTGCCAACTGCCTCGCCATCTTCCCGAAACCTGGTCAGCCAGATGGCATAGGAGTAGGTTGCCGCGTTTTTATCACCCCTGCGCGCCTCTTCCTTATACCATTTACCCGCATTGGCAAAAGGAAGCATTACGATATTTGTTCTTACGCCTTTCACAACAGCAGGAACCCTGAAGCAAGGCCCCAGCAACACATTATCATCCTGCAATTTTACCTTTTCGTATACCGGACTACCGCTCACCAATACCTGCACATCGGCTGCCACATTTTTAGGATAGTTTGTCATCGTGGTATCCAGCCAAATATTGTCTGCCATATACACCACCGGGCCTCTCATTAAAGTGTACGGCGCGTTTTGTTGGTCGGGCGTTCCTTCGTACATAATTTCTCCGCCGGGAAGCTTTTTAATATCGACCTTTTGAAAATTATCGTGTTCAACCCAATAGAGTTCCATCGGCAATTCCAATTCTACTTTGTCGCCATTTTTCCACTCACGTTCTATCACGGTATACGCGCCCGGAACAACGCCGGCTATTGCTTTACCATTTACCCTGACACCTGGGTTTTTACACCATGCCGGGATGCGCACCTGCATGTTAAAACTGGTTTTTTTATCGGTGTTAACCACGATCTCTACTTTTTCCGTTTCAGGATAAGAGGTCTTCTGTGTAACAGTTACCGGGTACCCGAAATAAGAACCAAGGGCTGCTTTTGATTGCACAAATTGATTGATGAATACGTCCCTGTCTTTCACTGCATAAATAAATGATGGCATCATGGACAAAATACGGCCACCGCTCGCCGAGCAACAGTCGGGTCGCCGGAAAAAGCCGGCCGGCTTTACACCGTTCGGCGGGGTGTGGTATTTCGAGGCAGAACCATCCTGTGATTGCGCGGCAAAAACGTGGTTCCAGCTAAGCCGCTCCATGGCATCGGCATATTTTGGATCGCCGGTCAGCTCCAGTAAATACTGCGTCAGCTGCATCCACGACATAGTGGCGCAGGTTTCCACGATATTTCCACTTAAGGGCTTGATGAATCCTTTTTCGTAATGCTCCGCTACACTCACTCCACCTGTTACATACATTTGCCTGCGGGCAATATCATCCCACGCCCCCTTTACTTTGTGCAGGTAGGATGTATCACCCGTTATCTGATAGAGATTCAAAAAGCCCAAAAAATTCATCTGGAAAGTATGACTGTGCACATAAGGTTGCAATTCATCAACGCCAATTTTACCGTCCGCTACAGCATCCAGTTTTGAATACGCGGCAAAGCCACTCCACTTGTCGATATTTTCAACCACCCACTTGCACCAGTCGAGGTATTTCTGATCTCCCGTTTTAAGGTACAGGCGCGACATGGGATCTATCAGCAATGATCCCTCCCAACCATAATGAACCGAATGACCAGCGATGGATGAGTGTCCGTCCAGTTCCCTTCCAACATTTTCCGGGTAGTGGTATTGGGGAGAAGGCCAAAACTCGGCTTTACCGGGACCTATATATTTTACAAAATAATCTCCCAGTTTCCTGGCTGCTTCCAATCCTTTCGGATCATTGAGTTGTTCCGTTACCGTAATCAACGCATGCTGCACAAAATAAAGTTCATAAGGATCCATGCCCCGTAAAGGCTTTTCAGGCGTACGAACTTTCTTTGCCGTAGGACCAACATACCCTTCCGGTTCCTGCAATGCAGCCAGTTGCGCAAATATTTCTTCCACTTTCTTTTCCAGCTCGCCGTCCCTGCTTTGCGCAGCCGCAAATATGGCCGACTCAATCCATTTCCCGTGCTGCTCTGCCTGCGTCCAGTCCCAGGTTTCGTGGTCCTGCTTCTTTACGAAGTCAATATAGCTCTGAATGGGAAATTGCTTTAAATAAACATCCTTATTCTTTTGAACCCGGTCTCCAAAAAACCCACCCAGTCCGCTTACATCTTTGACCGGAATCGCCTTTTCCTTAAAATAACCATCCTGGTGATCTTGCCCGTTCAACTGCAGGGCAATTCCAATATACAGGCATACTGCAACCGTTGTCTTTTTCATATTTTCAGGGTTATACTCTTTCTATCGTATACGATCCGGTTGATAAGATAACCACCTCCTCCGGCATTGCATGTCGGAAATTAAACAAAAAGTGTCATTTTTACATATAAACTGCTTTCCCGTGAAATTGCAGGGCAGATGCGTGCTTTGGTATCACTACAAAAACGTTAAACAGGTTAGATGAAAAGATTAATGCTCCCGGTCGTGTTATTATTTCAATTGTGGTTTTGTTCCTGCGTGTATGCACAACAGGATTTCAAACAATGGGCGCAAACACCTCCAATGGGCTGGAACAGCTGGGATTGCTACGGCCCCACTGTAACGGAAGCGGAAGTAAAAGCCAACGCCGACTATATGTCCAAAAATCTCAGGAAATACGGTTGGAAATACATAGTGGTGGATATCCGCTGGTTTGTGGAAAACGACAAAGCCGGTGGTTACAATGAAAAAGACCCTCATTATGTAATAGATGAATACGGACGATACCTGCCTGCCACCAATCGTTTTCCGTCGGCTGCCGGAGGCGTAGGATTTAAAGCTTTAGCCGATTACATACACAGTAAGGGACTGAAATTTGGCATCCACATTATGCGCGGTGTTCCAAAACTTGCTGTTGAAAAGAAAATGCCCGTGAAGGGAACGGATGTTACGGCCGACCAGATCTATACAACCGAAATGCAATGCCAATGGCTGAAAGATAATTACACGGTCGTTGCAACGAGGAAAGGGGCGCAGGAATACTACAATTCGTTGCTGGACCTGTATGCATCCTGGGGCGTGGATTTTATAAAAGTGGATGACCTGTCACGGCCTTATCACGAAGATGAAATAAACCTCATCCGCAATGCGATTGACCATACCGGCCGGAAAATGGTGTTAAGCACTTCACCCGGGGAAACGCCTGTTGATAAAGCAGCGCATGTGAGTACGCACGCAAACATGTGGCGGATGGTCGATGATGTTTGGGACACCTGGCCTCATCTGACTCATTTGATCAAAATAGCGGAAAACTGGTATCCCTATATAACAAAAGGCGCCTGGCCCGATTGCGATATGATTCCCCTGGGAAGAATATCCATTCGCGGCGAAAGAGGTGAAGATAGGCAGAGCCAGCTGACGAAGGAGGAGCAGTATACCCTGATGACATTTTTTACCATTTTTCGCTCTCCGCTGATGTTTGGCGGCGACCTGCCCAGCCTCAACTCCTTTACCAGTTCCCTGCTTACCAACAGTTCCGTTCTGAAAATGCACCGCGAAAGCACGGATGTAAAACAGTTGTTTCAAAAAAACGGGGTTACAGCTATAACCTCCCGCAATCCAAACACCGGGGAACGCTACCTGGCCCTGATCAATCTGTCTGACCAACCGGCTGGCATTTCTGTCCCGTTGCCCGACCTGGGTATTCAAAAGACAAGCAGGATCGAAGACATGTGGACAGGCAAAATGGAAAAGGCTGTGGCAAACAGTATTAACGTTACCCTTCCCGCACACGGATCCAAACTGTACAGCCTGAAACAATAAACCGGTGCCGCCGGCAAATTCCATGGATGCGCTCCGATGTGCAGCCCTGCGCGCCCAAACCCGGATCAGGTACAGTTTAGGTGTCGAATGCCTGCCTGTAATATTTCTCCGTCATCAACGATATCGGCAAAGCAAATGCCACCATCAGTATCAGAGCCGCTACCAGCGTATCGGAGAATACGAATGGCCGGTGCGGTAAAGCGGTAAGTGGCAAAACAATAAAGGTCATAACGCACTGAACAAATACTGCATATAAAACGCCATTCAGGATCTTATGCTGAGACAGTTTTTTTACTACGGGATATGCCAGGAAAAAAAGCAACGTAAAAGAGAAGGCAATGAAATAGTGAATAAAAATACCCAGCAAAAGGACGGCCGCGCCACCGGAATAGGCTTTTTCCAGTCCTATGGCGCCGCCGGCAATAGCATAAAATATCCTCTGGGGAAATATGCCGGTCCGAATGAATTGATGAACGTGCGCTGCAACAATATCGAGCGTTCCTGCCACCAATGTGGTGAGCAGCACCGCCTTCCAAAACCGGTTCATTGGCAATACTTTTGACGGTTGATTGTAATGGGTTACCGTTCCCAAAAGTCGGGGTATATATTTATATTTTCCCGGAAACCCACCGGACCCGGCAGCCGCGGTACAACAGGATCACCTGGCATCCCTGTGTACTGCTGGGGTTCGTTACGGATATTTTTTTCGTTTGAGCAGTTCAAGCAGGGCGCGGCCATTGTGATAAGGGCATTTCCAAAAACCCGCTTTATCCTCTCCCGCCAGCACGCGGTGCTGCCCGTCGACACCCCAATACCATTCTCCGTGACGCCGGTCCAGCAGGTAGGTTTCAATGAAGGCCCAGCTTGCCTGCAATTTTTCCAGCCAGTGTGCCTGCTGGTCCTGTTCCCAGGCAGCGTAAAAGCCTACCATGGCTTCGGCCTGTGGCCACCAATGCTTTTCGCGGAGCAGGTGCCCGCGCGCGGGGTCATACTCGTGCCAGAGGCCGCCGTCGGCGTCGAGGCCTTCCGCCGCGGCCTGCGCCATCTGCAGGCAATTGCGCTGCATGGTATCGATCCATACCTGATCGCCCAGCACCTCTGCAGCTTCCAGTAACAGCCAGGCCGCTTCAATATCGTGGCCGTAAGAAATGGTTTGTCCCTGCACCTTCCAGTCCATGCCAAAAAACAAATGGAGGTGACCATTGCTACGGTTGATGATTTTGCGGGAAAACAATTCCAGCAATTCGGTTATTCTTTCCCGTAAGTGCGGTTTCGGCCATGCACGAAAGAGATTGGCATAGGCTTCCAGCACATGCAGGTGGGTGTTCATCGACTTCGGTTCATTCGCATCTTTTTCGCTGAGCCGCAGATCGGGAAGTGGCTGCCAGTACCGGTCCTGCGCTTCCAGGTAACCGCCCTGCGTGGAATCATAACTGTGCGCCTCCAGCAGGTTGAACAAATCGATGGCCTCCTTCAGGGCAGCGGCATTGCCGGTTGCCAGGTGGTATTCGGCAAAAGCATAGATGGCAAAGGCCTGCGCATATACCTGCTTTTTTGTATCGAGCACCTCGCCGCTGGCACGAAGGCTCCAGAAAACGCCACCTTGTTCGCGGTCTATGAAATGATCGTGCAGGTAATTCCAGGCAAGGGCGGCGGTTTCGAAAAAAGATGCATCGCCGAACCGCCGGGCCGCCGCCGCAAAGGTCCACAGGATGCGTGCGTGCAATACCGCTCCTTTCGGCGCATCTGCGTCAACGCAATTGTCATTATCGATCCGGCCTGCAAAGCCGCCCCGGCTTTCATCGGGCGCATGGACCTGCCACCAGCGCAGGATCTCCTGCAGGGCATTCTCCCATTGAACATACAATTGATCGGGAAGGGTTTTCATTTCATTATTTATTGCCAGGAGGCATACTTGTTTTGCCCGTTGTTAAGAAAACTCATGTTGCCAATAGAAAAACAGTAAGCGGCCGCTGGCAGAAAACAAAAATGAATGCCGTCGAACAAAGTGTGTGCAACTTTATCAATGCTGGTAACCCAAACGACGGACTTCTTGTTTTCCCTTGCATACCTTATGAGGGACCGCAACTTCCCGGGGTGCTGCACAAACTGGTTGCTCCATTTCACTTCCATAACGAACTGTGGCTTCTGTGTGGGCTTCACCATAACAAGGTCCACTTCGCCGCCGGTCCAGGCCGCAAAATGCAGCGGAACATCTCCACGGTGCAGCCATTGTGCTAGAATCGCAGTTTCCACCATTTGCCCAAAGTGATCGTCGGTAAAAGCGATGGGAGCAAACAGGGCGCACCGCATGCTGGGATTGGTCAGGTAGATCTTAAACCGGCTGTCGCGCTGGAATCGCCTGGTATTAACGCCTACGGGATAGAGGATCTTTATCAGGAAGGCGGCTTCCAGGTATTCGAGGTACTTGCGGATGGTTTGCTTGTCAACACCCGATTCCTGCGACAGCCCTTCAAGATTGAACTCATTGCCCGAATTGTAGGCAATTACATTGAAAAGAGAGTTCAACTCCTGCACATCCCGGATGCCATAAAGGCTGGGAAGGTCCCTTAATAAAACCTTGTCGATGATATCGCTCCTGATGAACCGGCCGGGATCCTGTTGTATCGCTTCATTGAAGATCACTTCGGGATAACCTCCGAAATTGATATAATTCAGAAAATGTTCGTTCAGGGTATCCCATTCGTCTGTTACATCAAATATTTTTGGTGTACTACCGGTCCAGTTGAACGCTTCTTTCCGGAACAGATAGGTCAGGTCTTTGAGGTGCAGGTATTCGGAGAAGGTCAGCGGAGGCAGCATGAAATCGGAAAAACGGCCCGCGCCCGATTCATTGCTTTTTAGTTTCAGGGCTGCGGCGGCAGACCCGGACACCACAAACCTGATGTCCTGGTGAAAATCTACCATCGACTTCAGGTGTTCTTCCCAATTTTTCAGGTACTGGATCTCATCAAAGATCACATACAACTGGCCCTGGTTGTCGTCATTCACCGCCTTCCGGCATAAGGCCAGCAGTTCTTCGAGCGACAGGTTATTGTAAATCGGGGCATCGATGGACAAAAAGCAAATCTTACGGGAAGAAATGCCATCGTTTATCAGTTGCTGGATGACCTGGTACAACATAACGGTTTTGCCTACGCGCCGCGGCCCCATCAGCACCGTGGCCCTGCGTACGGAAAGAAGGGTAACCTGCCGGTACAATTGTTCGAAATAGAGTCGCCGTTTCAGACCGGCGAAAAACGGAGGTATGCCGCCGGTTTCCCACCAGGGATTCTCCAGCCGGATGCGCTTGACGATGAGGTCTTCGGAAACCGGACGCAATTTGGCCATAATTAATTATCCTTATTACCATCAAAACTATTAAATAAGAATAAATAAATACTCTTATTTAAAGATTATTTTTATTTTTAGCATAAATAAATGCGCTTGTATTAGCAATTCGCACCTTCTAACCTTTTGACAGCCAGGCGCCGTGAACCGCCTTCGACCCCGTCCCGCTATAAATCCTTATCTTTGTGCTGTCCACCGGGTTTCGCGCCTGTAAAACGCATTTTCTTCAATTTTACTGGTTGGCTCTGCCTGTTCCCATACAGGACCTGCGTTAGCGAACCTGCATTTCATCACGCACCCACAAAAACCGGAAATGGCAACAAGCTGGAATAAAAAAGAAAGAGAAAATAAAAAGAAAGAAGCAAGGAAAAAGAAGGAGGAACAAAAACTGCAACGCAAAGAAGCTGCGGTGAAAGGGAAAAGTCTCGATGAGATGATGGTCTATCTCGATGAGAACGGTAACCTGAGCCCGATTCCGCCGGATCCATCCAAGAAAGTAGAAATAGATCCGGATTCTATTGTGATCGGTGTGCCCAAGCAAACGGGTGACGAACCCGATGCGCACATCCGCAAGGGCGTTGTCAGCTTCTTCAACGAAGGAAAAGGATTCGGCTTCATCGAGGAAGAACGATTTGGTCAGCGCATTTTTGTGCACCAGTCGTCAAGCGCCGTGCAACTAAAAGAAGGCCTGAACGTGGCTTTTGAAATAGAAAAGGGACCGCGCGGTTTAACCGCGGTGAACGTTTCAGCGGTTAGCCAGGGCCAGGCCTAACATCAACGCAGCACCCCACATCCCCGCGCGGAACGCGCACCTACTCTTCTACCACGCCGGCCTGGGGTGCATTTGTTTTCACCGACTCAATGCCGTTATCGCGACCTGCAGCCGATTCATACATCTGGCTGGTACCGATCACCTGCCTGTTGGCAGCCTTCAGGTTAAAATAAAATTTTCCGTCGGAAGCGGTGAGACGGTCGTAATTCCCATCCTCGCCCGCATTGGTTTTCACAGATTCAATACCATTTTGGCAGGCAGCTTTGGTAGTGTACGTTTCGCTGGTGAGGATAACCTGGCCATTGTCGGCTTTCAGGTTGAAACGAAAACCGGCTTCGGTCGACTTAAAAACAAATGTTCCCATGGCGGTTGGTTTTATGTCATCCGAATATAAGGAATGAAGGTGGTTTGACATTACTAATTATTTTAGTAATTTTCAGGGTGGTTCGGGACGAAGCCATACAAAGTCTACTGGAGCAGAATCCCCTTTACACTTACCTGCTCATCATTGCTCCGCCAGAGCAGGAAGTGCAACGCATCATGCACATCAAACGGCAGGTGGCCATTTTCTGTGCAGTGCCGCAGGCCATGGCCCGGCCACATATTACCCTTGCGCAGTTTGATTCTGTTGCAAAGTGGGAACCGGCTCTGCTGCAGTCACTGCAACGGGTAGCCGCCTGTAACAGGTCCCACAGGATTCGTTTGTTAAACTTTGGCAGCTTTCCGCAACACACGGTTTTCATCGACGTGCTGTCCACTCCATCCCTGCCGGAATTCATAAAAAAAATCCGGGCAGCTATATCGTGGTTGCCATCTTCTTCCAAAAAGGTAAGCCCCGGCAAACCGCACCTGACCATTGCACGCCGGCTGCAGGCCTCGCAGTTTCAGAAAATGGCCAGCGCTTTTGAACAAGCCAGTTATTCAGGTTCTTTCCTGGCACAGGAAATATGCCTGTTGAAAAGGCGCTATGGCGCAAAGGCATACGAGGAAGTACGAAGGTTTCCCTTTTTAGGGCAACCGGAAAAATCGCTGCAAATTGAATTGTTCCCCTGAGTTGAACAACTCCACATTGGCCATTTCAGGATACCATCCAGTTGGGACGTACCCAGTGGCAGGTATAGCCATTGGGATGTTTGCGAAGATAGTCCTGGTGCTCCTCTTCGGCGTCCCAAAAATCACCTGCCGGCGCCAGCTCCGTAACGATAGGGCCCGGCCATTTGCCCGATGCATTCATGGCGGCGATCAGTTCCCCGGCTGTTTTTTTCTGCTCCGGATCAAGATAAAAAATAGCTGAGCGATAGGAGGTGCCGATATCGTTGCCCTGACGGTTCCGGGTGGTGGGATCGTGGATCTGGAAAAAGAACTCCAGCAACTTCTTATAAGAGAGCTGCGCAGGATCGAAGTCGATGGCAATGGCTTCGGCATGGCTGCCATGATTGCGATAGGTAGCATTCTTTACCTCACCACCGGTATAACCCACTACCGTACCGATCACGCCCGGAAGCGCGCGGATCAATTCTTCCATTCCCCAAAAACAGCCGCCCGCGAGGATCGCTTTTTCTATAGCCATATCAAACAGGATTAAAAACCGGGCCGAAATCGTTGGCCACAGCATTGCCTACTTTAACAGTTTAAACAGCCGTTTGTTCATTGCAGGCCGTCCGGCAATCCATACAAAAATTGACCCGTGCCAACCTAACAGCAAGGCACACCCGTTAATTATTGCTCACGGAATCTGGGTAATTTCTTTATGTGGATGAGAATATATACTAAAACTCAACAGTTTGCGTATTAAGTGTTCTCAGCAATTCAAGAAATCCAGCAGATGAAAAACCTTTTTGTGGCCCTTGCCCTGTTGCCTTTGTATGCAGCAGCCCAAACTCCGGGAGGGTCCGGTGTGGCTCCGCGCTTTTGGATCAAAGCCAATGCCAGTGTTTATCAAAATAACGGTACCACTCTCGTTAATGCCAGCGGGCAATCGGTGCAACAATGGAATGATGGAAGCAGCAACTCATTGCATCTTCGTCAAACAGCAAATGCTTCCAAGCCCACCTATCTCAATGGAAGCACCAATGCTTTTAACTACAACCCGGTTATTTCTTTCGGCAACAGCCATATGGCCACCATCAATACGAGCGGCCTATTCCCTACCGGTACTACATATTCCAACGTAAATATTTACCTCGTGTACCAGGACCTGGATGCAAATGATTTCGACTGGCTGTTTTACCAGGGCACGAGCGGTCTGAACCGCATCTCCTATTCTTCCAACTACGCCGGCTCAACGGCAGTGGACCTGGATGTCACTACCTCCAATCGCCTTTCTGTTTCCACAGCCACCGACCTTCCGGTGAATACCGTAAACATCGGGGTTTCAATTCCGGCAGTACCGCATCCTATGGACAGAACTCCAACCTGCGTCAGGCTGTAATGATCAACGGAAGACAGGCAGCGTCCGACAATACTTTCACCAACTATACCGGTGTCGGTGGACTCTTCTATGTAGGCGACAACGAAACATCGGGCGATGCCAACAACAGCCCTTTTACGGGTTACCTCGCCGAACTGATTGTCATCAACAGCAGCCTCGACGCCACCCAGCGGAACCAGATCGAATCCTACCTGGCCATTAAATACGGGAAGACGCTCGACAATTCCGCAGGAGGCGCGGATGGCGACTATCTTTCTTCCGCAGGCGCCACAGTTTGGGATGCATCAAACGGGCCAGCCTATCACAACCAGGTGATCGGGATTGGGCGCGACGACAATGCAGGCCTCAACCAAAAACAATCCCGTACCAGCGACGATGGCACGCGTCTCTATCTCTCCACCCTGCAGTCCACCAATGCAGCAAATACAGGCAATTTCGGCAACGGCCAACACATAATGGTTGGCAATAATGGGGCAGAAAACTATGGTACCGGAGGCACAGAATATCCAACCGGCATGAACATCAGCAGCCGGATCAACCGGGAATGGAAAATCACGCGCACCAATAACACCGCTACCTTTTCCCTGGACATTAATATCCAGGCCAATCCCATCACGGCTTCCCACCTCCGGGTGCTGGTAGACGCCGATGGCGACTTTACCAATGCAACCATGATCACACCCACCCTCTCCGTCAGCGGAACCAGGGTAACCATCAGTGGCATTACCAGTGGCATGATCCCGAATAACAGTACCCGTTATATCACACTGGTATCGGTAAACCCAGTTACGACCTTACCCGTTAATTTCCTTTCTTTCACCGGCAGGCGGAACAACCAGGACGATGTGGCGTTGAACTGGACAACGGCAGAGGAAATCAACAACGATTATTTCAACGTCGAAAGATCGGCCAGCGGCAGCAACTGGGAAACCATCGGGAAAGTAACCGGCGTGAATCGCAGCGGCAGCCACCTCTACAGTTTCACAGATGCAACGCCCCTGCAGTCTCTCAGCTATTACCGGCTGAAACAGGTGGACTTCAACGGCAGCGCCAGGTACTCACCGGTGATCAAAGTGTACCACAGAGATGGACAGCGGGTAAAAACATGGCCCAATCCTGCTCAAAGTTTTGTGATCGCCGAACTGCCTGGCATGCAGGTAAAAGATATCCGCCTGTTTGACGCCAGCGGCCGTGAACTTACCGGTGGGCTATCCATCCAGGCAATGGGTACGGGCCGCTTCCACATCAATGTCAATTCCCTGCCCGATGGTTTGTACATATTGAAAGCAGGCGACATCACCAGCCGCTTTGTAAAGGGACATTAACTAGTACTGTATGGTAATACCACCGCCCCATTTCATGTCGCTGTCGTAGTGCGTGGAAAGGGAGAAGTATTTGGTTACGATGTAACGGAAACCGGCCATGTATTCCTTGTCGCTGTTGACATAAAAATTGAAACGAAGCCTTTTGCTAAGTGCCATATCCTCCCTTCCGAGCTGCAGGCGCAGCTTTCCTTCCATGTCCACTCTTGCGTCGAGGCGCAACAACATAGGTAAGAGATATTGCACGCCTGCACAAATCACCGCCCGATCATCTTTCGTATTGGCCTGGCCGAAGATGTTGGTATCGTCTTCTTTGCCCGTTGCATCACCCGGGTATTTTCTCGATCGCCAGTCGAAGCCTATATATGGCATCCACCATTGGTTTCTTCCCAGCAATCTGCCGATATGGGTTTCGCTCTCGTATCCTTTTTCCTTATTGATGCCCAGCCGCCATTCGGTTTCCAGCCGCCACCGTGTATTGGACAGGCTGATTTCGCCGTCGCTGCCATTCGATTCCAGGCCAATTTGCGCGGCCGCATAAAAATGGCGATCGTCGCGGTACACTTTACGAAGATCCTGCCGGTAAGAAGGCTGGTAGCCCGATGAATCGCTGTTTTGATAACTGAATATCCTTCCCATGCCCGCCATCATGTGGTATAGAATATGACAGTGGAAATACCAGTCGCCTCCGTTTTCAGCGGCATGAAATTCAATGGTGTCGGTTTCCATGGGCATTACGTCCAGAACGGTCTTCAGCGGGGAATGATCTCCTTTCCCATTGAGCACCCTAAAAAAATGTCCGTGCAAATGCATGGGATGCCGCATCATGGAATTGTTGCGGATCACCATGCGGATATTGTCTCCGCGCCGGATCAGGAGTTTATCGGTTTCCGAAACGGTCTTATTATTGATGGTCCAAACATATCGGTTCATGTTACCCGTTAGTTCGAAAAAGAACTCTTTCACAGGGCCTGCAGGCAGGGTAGTTGGCTCCGGCGAACGCAGCATGGTATAATTAAGGGTAACGGGCGATTGGTTGCTGTCGCTGATCTCGGGATACATCACTGTGTTCATATCCATCTCCTGCAGGCTCATGTTCATGCCCATGTCGTTCAGGGCGCCGTTCATCCGCATCATGCTGTTCATCATTTCCATGCCTTCGAAATATTTCAATCGGGGAAGGGCGCCGGCAGGATAACCCGTACCTGTTCCCAACCAGAGGGAAGTGTTGCCGGTTCTGTCTTCTGAACTGGCCATGAACTCATAGCTTCCTTCCGCTGGCAGCGTCAGCTCCAGGTCGTAGGTTTCAGACACGCCCACCACCAGGCGGTCCACCTCAACCGGTTCCACTTCTTTACCATCACTGGCAATCACTTTGAATTTGCCGCCGGCATAACGCAGCCAGAAATAGGTGGATGAACTTCCATTGATGACACGCAGCCGGAGCTTATCCCCGGCTTTGTACCGGGGCAGGCTGTCTTCTTTTTTGCCATTCATGGTGAACAAATCGTAATACACATCGCTTACATCCATCGCCAGCATGCGCTTCCATTCATTGTTGACTTTTGCGCCCAGTTTCTTTTCCCGCGCTGCTGCCAGGTAGTCCTGCGCCGCGCCTTTTTTGATGGCATACCAGTCAGTGGCATTGTGCAGCGAACGCTGCACCTGCTCCGGCTTTTCGTTGGTCCAGTCGCTGAGCAGAATCGTATGTTCGTTGCCGTGATCATTCCCTTTTTCATGAATGATGAAGGCGCCGTACATACCCGATTGCTCCTGTAACATAGAATGGGAGTGATACCAGTAGGTGCCGTGCTGCACCAGCGGGAAAGTATAAACTGCCTCACCGTGACCGGCAATCGGCGATGTGGTCAGGTAAGGAACACCATCCTGGTCATTGGGCAGGATGAGCCCATGCCAGTGAACGGATGTTTCCATATGCATGTGATTATGCACATGGATCTCTGCCGTATCGCCTTCGGTGAAATGCAGTTCCGGTCCGGGTATGGACCCATTGATGGCAATAGCCCTTGCTTTTTTGCCGGTATAGTTCACCATGGTATCGGTGATGTTCAGGTGGTATATAACCCTGCCGCCTATGCGCACCGGTCCCGATACATGCTCCTGCGCGCCTGCCAGGAAAGCTACCGGCAAAAACAGGAATAAAAAAAGCGTTTTCATGCTTGCTAGCTTAGCTGTTCAGCTTTGTACCCGGTAGCAGCCAGTTGCCTCACCAGTTCTTCGGGGTTGAATGCCTCCGGCACCTGCACAGAGAGCCGTCTTTCCGGGCTGCTGAGATCTACCTTCCAGTTATTGTCTCCTGCCAGTTTATTAAGCACCGGCGTAACAGTAGCCACACAGCCATCACACTTGATGGTGGTTTTGAATTGCAGTGTTTTCATTTTGTTCTTTTTGTATGATTTTATATTTTTTTCCATTTCAGCAGCAGGCTGTTGGTTACCACGCTTACCGAACTCAGCGCCATGGCCGCGCCCGCGATCATGGGATCAAGCAGGAAGCCGTTCACCGGGTACAGCACACCCGCCGCAAGCGGAACGCCAACGAGGTTGTAAATAAAGGCCCAGAAAAGATTCTGGCGTATGGTATTCACCGTTAGGCGCGACAATCGTAGCGCTTTAGGTATCGCGTTCAGGTCCGATCCCGTCAGCGTCATCTTCGCCACATCCATGGCAATGTCAGAACCCGCGCCCATGGCAATGCCCAGGTCGGCCTGCGCCAGTGCCTCGGAGTCGTTGATGCCGTCACCCGCCATGGCTACCACTTTTCCCTGCTGCTGCAGCTCGCGGATGAAGGCCGATTTATCGGCGGGAAGAAGCTCGGCGCGGTAATTGGGTACGCCTGCTTCCGCAGCCACCGCTGCAGCTGTTTGCTGGTTGTCGCCGGTAAGCATATACAGTTCCATGCCCATATCCTTTAGTTTTTGCACAGCCGCCGCCGAGCCCGGCTTTAGTTTGTCTTCGATGGCCAGTATACCCGCCAGTGTACCGGCTTCGGAAAACAGCACCACTGTTTTCGCCTGCTCCTGCAATAAACGCACCTGCGCTTCTGCCGCAGTGGGCAGTTTCACCTGCAGGTCCTGCATCAGGCGTTGATTGCCTACCGCATATTCCTTCCCATTCAAGGTCGCCAACACACCTTTTCCGGTGACGCTTTGCATTTTTTCGGGCTGCAGCAGCGATACGCCCTCACCCTGCAAATGCGCCACCACGGCCTGTGCCAGCGGGTGTTCCGATTGTGCTTCAATGGCCAGCAGCACCTGTTTCAACGCTGCCTCCCGGTCCTTATCGAACAACGCCAGCAGGCTCACCGTTGGTTTGCCTTCTGTAATGGTCCCGGTTTTATCCATAACGATCACGTTCACCTGCCGCGCGCGCTCGAAACTCTCTGCGTCTTTGATGAGTATATTATTTTCAGCGCCTTTTCCCACACCCACCATAATGGCCGTGGGCGTAGCCAGGCCAAGTGCACAGGGACAGGCAATGACCAATACGGTAACAGCAGTAAGCAGGGCATAGGTAAAAGCATTGTCCACACCCGAAACCAGCCATATAACAAAAGTGAGCAGCGCAATACCCATAACGATGGGAACAAAAATACCGGCGATCTTATCCACCAGTTTCTGCACCGGCGCCTTGCTGCCCTGGGCTTCCTGCACCCGCCGGATGATCTGCGCAAGTAACGTGTCACTGCCCACTTTATCGGCCCGGAACTGGAAACTGCCTTTCTGGTTGAGCGTTCCTGCAAAAACAGGTTTGCCTGCACTTTTCAAAACGGCCACAGGCTCGCCCGAAATCATGCTTTCATCCACATAAGACTCTCCGCCGGTAAGGGTTCCATCCACCGGGATCTTCTCGCCCGGCCTTACCAGCAGGGTATCTCCCGGCTTTACCTGGCTGATGGCAATTTGCTGCGATGCCCCATCGGGCAGCAACAACAATACCGACTGCGGTTGCAATCCCATCAATTTTTTAAGCGCAGAAGAAGCATTGCTGGTAGCCCTTTCTTCGAGCAGCTTGCCCAGTGATATGAAAGCAACGATCACCGCCGCCGCTTCAAAATACACATGCGGATGTATGCCCCGCTGGTGCCAGTAATCCGCAAAAATGGTATTGAAGGCGCTGAACAGGAAAGCCACGCCGGTACTGAGCGCCACGAGGGTATCCATGTTTGCCCTTCCCCGCCTCGCCTGCTTCCAGGCATGCACAAAAAAGTCTCCGCCGAAATAAAAAACCACGGGCGCCGAAAGCAGCATCATGATCCAGTTCACATAAGGCAGGTCCATGAAGAACATGGCTAGGATCATAACGGGTAGGGATAGGGCAGAAGCCCAGATGGTCCGTCGCCGCAGTGACTGAAGGGATTTCAGCCGCGCATTTTCCTGCAGCTCTGCACTGTTATCCAGATCAATGATGAGGTCGTACCCGATAGAACGCACAGCCTGCTGCAGCGCTGTACGCGGCGCCTTATCGGGATGATATTGTACCCAGGCCGTTTGGTTGGCGAAATTGACACCCGCATCGTCTACTCCCGGAACCGATTTGAGCATGGATTCCACGCTCACGGCACAGGCCGCGCAGGTCATCTCCAACACCGGGAAATTTTCTTTTATAGCAATAGTAGCAGGCATTATCAGGTTCTTTCTGCAAAGTTCCGTTATGCCCTGAGCACAATTGTTATACGATTCGGAGGGAGATGTATAAAATTTTCAGATCAGACCCGGTCGAGTGGCTTGCGCTGGTTGCCAGGCAACTGGCGATAGGCCGATGGCGTGAACCCGGTCACTTTTTTGAATTGCTGGGAAAGATGCTGCACGCTGCTGTAGCCCACCTGGTCGGCGATTTCACCCAAACTGAGCTCATCGTAACTGAGTAGTTCCTTGATGCGCTCCACGCGCTGTGCAATAAAGTATTTCTCAATAGTGACGCCCTCTACCGATGAAAAAAGAGAAGACAGGTAGTGATAGTCCAGTTGTAACTTTTGTTCCAGGAGCGCCGACAGCTTCAGGTGCTGCGCTTCCTCACCACGGTGTACCAGGGCGATGATCGTATTCTTGATCTTCTCCACGATGCGCGACTTCTTATCGTCCAGCAGCTCAAATCCAATGCTGTTCAGCTTTTCGCCAAGGCGCTCCAGTTGTTCACCCGTCGGTTCTTCCGGCAGCTCTACTTCGCCCAGTTGAACCGAACTGCAGGCTATGCCCAGGTCTTCCAGCTCTTTGCGTACGGACATCATGCACCGGTCGCAGACCATATTTTTGATGTATAACTTCAATTTTTCGATGCCGCTGGTTGTTTTCAGCGGATCAAAGGTAGCTACAGATGCGTTATCAACCGGCACCCATTATGGCCTTCCATATAGATAACGGAAAAGACTGTCTGAAGCCTTCAAATAGCGATCGTCGCCGGTTTCCTGCAGCCAAAGGGATTTCATCTTTTCATTTTCCGTGATCCGGGCGTCGATATTTTTGAAATAAATATTGTCCTTCCATAGCGGTCGCAGTTTCCAGGGTGCATTGATGTAGTGAATAGCCCTGATCACATCAGCATTGTTCCGAACGGTTCTGAAATAAGGTTCGAACCAGTCTTTCCAGGCCCACGCCACATCGGCATCTTTGCTGAGATCAAGCGGCTTGCAAACACCCAGGCTATCGAGGAAAACAGGGCTCGATTCGGCGATGAAAACAGGCTTTCCATGCACCCGTGCAAAATCAAGAATGGGGTTCACCGAATCGGCAGGAATGAAATACGAGTAGGCCATCCAGTCCACGTATGCATCACCGGGGTAAAAATCGTCCAGTTCCTGCCGCGTGGTGCCGGCCCCTTTCGACTGCCATACATAAGCCACATTCTTTACCTGCATGGAATCGAGTTTTTGCCTGATCCGCCGGAAGGCCGGCACATAGAACTCTTTTTTATAATGGTTCCATTCATGGCCATTGAATTCATAACCGATGCGCAGGAAAACAGGCCGCTCTCCCAGGCCCTTCAACCAGTTTCCCAGTTGGTAGATGAGGCTGTCTTTCAATCCTACCGACGTAGCGCTGTCATTGCCCTGGCTGATGTCAAGGCCAATGGCCAGGCAGGAATTCCGGTAATCGGGATCGCTGAGTGGCAGCGACATGTTTTCGGGACCATCGCCCCAGTCGGCGAAATCCGTAACGCCATCCAATCCACGTAGTTCTTTGGAAGGGTCGGCCGGGTTTTTGACAGTGAGAAAACTGGTGTACTGTGTGAAGCCCGCGGGCGCAGGAAAATGATCGTAGTAGCCGTTGTGAAAGCGATCCGTGCCGCCAATGGCTTCCAGTTCCTGCCCCACAAAAAGCAGCACTTTCCCGCTATCGGGTTCAAATTTTGCTCTTTGCACGCCGGCTCTTTCCACAACAGTCGCCGCCTCTTTTTTATCAGGCGCCGCACTACAACCGGAAAAGGCGGTTACAGCACCTACCGTGGTGATGGCCAGCACCATCCATCCAATATTTTTCAAAACTCCTGTTTGCATATGATGGCGGTTTGTATGTCCGGTGAGAACCGGTATTCTTTTTCTGAATAATGGAACCAGTCGAAAGATGCCGGGATGCGCGCGCCGGTCAGGTCCTGGCAGCAAACACCCACAAAAGCACCTGTAAATGCCGGGCGGTACGACTCCCCGCCTTCGCGTACATAATCGTCGGATAAAATCCGCGCATTGAGCGCCGGTCCTGCAGCGATCCACTCGCCTTCCCGCAAAGCATAATAGAACTGCAGGTCGGCGCCGTAAAGCACAACTTTCAGATATACGGTACCGTTAGCTGGAAGCAGCGCGGGCTGGGCAAGCACTTCCGCCTGCCGGTAATGATCATAAGTAATGACCTGCAATACACGTTCCCCCTGGTCGTTTGCCGATACATACAGGTAGTGGAAGTGTGCAGTATTGTAGTAGCATACCAGTCCCGCCATCTGCTGAAAAGACGCCGGGCTGAAATCAAGACTGGTGGCTGCTTCCATGTGCAGGCCCTGGATTCTCCGGGCAACAAGGCTCTGCTCGTGCGTGGAGCTGAGCGATTCGCGCCCGAAAAGGGTGAGCCATCCCGGCCGGTGCAACAGCGAAATCCAATCTTCGGCCATTGGTACCCGTAAGGACTGGAAACTACTGTCCAGTTCCGGGCTGTCAAACGATATTCTTGTGTCGCCCGCCTGTTCCGGGAAAGGATGCTCTTCTTCCACCGGCAGCGACAGTTCTGTTCGCGGAATGCAGTTGCCACTGCCCGGCAGGGGCCATTCGTTCTTCGGCCAGTCGACCGTTTCAATGGAGGTTTCGCGACCCAAAATGCAACACCCGCGCGGCGACAGCGGCCTGGCGCTGAGGAACACTGCCAGCCAGTCTCCCTGCTCCGTTTGTACAAAATCGGCATGGCCGCATTTCTGCAGGTAATAATCCGCTTCATACCTGGTGCTGATAAAGGGATGTTGCGGGCTCAGGGTATAGGGGCCGGTGATATTGCGCGCACGGGCCAGCGTGGCAGCGTGGCCGTATTCGGTCCCGCCTTCGGCCGTCAGCAAATAGTAATAGCCATCTTTTTTGTACAGGTGCGGGCCTTCAGTCAAACCCAGTTCCGATCCTTCAAAAATGGAGAACAGCGGCCCTGTCAGCGATTGCTTTTCCATACAAAATTCCTGCAGCACAATACCGCCAAACATCTTTCCCTTCCGGTGATCCACGCGCATACTCACGTACCATTTCCTGCCGTCTTCGTCGTGAAACAGGCTTCCGTCAAACCCAACGGAAGAAAGAAAAACAGGATCGGACCAGTCGCCTTCAATATTCTGCGTGGTAACAAGATAATTAGGTGTGTCTTTCCACACGCCGGCAAATGAACGCACGTTTGAATACACGAGGTAAAAGGTTCCCTTATCATAACTGAGGCAGGGCGCCCAAACGCCGCAGGAATCGGGCACGCCCCGCATATCGAGCTGCGACAGGCGGTTCAGCGGGCGGCTGATAAGGCGCCAGTTCTTCAGGTCGCGCGAATGATGGATCTGCACGCCGGGGAACCATTCAAATGTGGAAGTAGTGATATAATAATCTTTTCCCACCCGCACAATCGACGGATCAGGATTAAAGCCTTTCAGGATCGGGTTCTTTATCTCAATCATTTCTGGTTAATTCTTTTTCCAGTTGCTCCAGTGTTTTACCTTTTGTTTCCACAACATATTTCCAGGTGAACCATAAGCAGAAATACATCAGGGCCGCATATAAGAAATAGGTATTGGCGTTTCCGAACAAAGCCAGTTGAACCGGGAAGAAAGTAGCCACCACAAAACTGGCCAGGGCATTCGCGGCCCCCACTACCGAAATGGCAAAGCCCCGTAACTGGTTGGGAAATATTTCGGAGAACATGGCCCACATAACAGGTCCCAGCGAAATGGAAAACCCTGCAATGAATCCCAGGATGCCGAACAATACCCAGCGGCTGTTGATGCGAATTCCCTGCTTCAACAGGCCCGGTTTGTACCGTGCTGCATCCAGGCCGGTATTTCCAAGTGCATCTTCAACCGCTTTATAAAAACCGGCATCACTGGCATAGCTCTTATCTTCAATACCGGCCAGGCTTTTTTCAAAAAGATTACGGCGCAGCGGAATATTGTCCGCTTCTTTATTGTTCCTGCCACGCGCTCCCAGCTCCTGTTCCGCTACCGCAGCGGCAACGGTTTTTATATCTTCCCGGCTCACGGTATAGCTGGCCTGGTAAAACAGCCATCCCACCAGCGTAAGTGAAAGCGCCATGATAGAAACGCCTGTATACAGCAGCGGTTTGCGGCCCAGGCGGTCGATCAGGAACATGGATACAATGGTCATGATCACAAATACCAATCCCAATACGATGGCCTGGAGAAAAGCCGCGTCCCGGCCACCGCCTGTCGATTCAAACACAACAGGCGCATAATACAATATGGCATTGATCCCCGAAAACTGTTGCAGGATGCCCAGGCCAAAACCAATTACCAGCACGCGTTTCATTCTTTTCGAAAACAGTTCCGCCGCCTGTTGCCGAATCGCCGTTTTCGTTTCGCCGGCCAGTGAATTTTTTATTTCATGAAAGGCCGTCTCCGCTCCTTCTTCTCCATTCACTTTACGCAATATGGCCATGGCTCGACTGTCCTGCCGCCGCATCAGTAACCACCGCGGACTTTCCGGGATGAAAACAATCAGCACCAGGTAGAGCAGGGCAGGAATGCTTTCTATCCCCAGCATCCAGCGCCAGTTTACCAACGGATCTTCCACCGTTTTCAAAATGAAATAGTTGGAAAAATAAGCGGCTGACAAACCCACCACAATCAGCAACTGGTTGAACGAAACCAGCCAGCCCCTGTTGCGCGCCGGGGCAATTTCCGCGATGTACACAGGCGCCACCAAAATGGCAATGCCCACGCCCAGTCCGCCGATAAAGCGCCCCGCGATGAAGAGGCCAATATTCTGCGCGAATGCGCAGATCAGTCCCGTTGCTGTAAATAGAAGGGCCGCGATGACAAGGGAAGGTTTCCTGCCAATCCTGTCGCTGAGTGGGCCCGCCAGCATGTTACCGATCACCGATCCCCAAATGATACAGGACACGGAGAAGCCCAGGAGGAAAGAACCATCCTGCAGTCCGAACACCTCTTTGTAAAAAGGTATGGCGCCTGAAATAACTGATCCGTCAAAGCCCAGCAGGAAGCCACCAATCGCGGCAATGGAAGCTATGCCTATTACATATAAATTAGTCGATCGCATACATCAATATACTAATGGATGCTCAGTAGCCGGGATTTTGACTCAGCACATCACCGCCTACCAGGTCAATCTCCGCCTGGGGAATGGGCAACAGCTCATCGCGGTTGGGCGTAAAATGTTTAAAGGCAAGTGTTGAACCAGCATCGTTCCAGCGTACCAGGTCGGTAAACCGGTCCCAGCCTTCGGTGGCCAGCTCCAGCCGGCGCTGGCGTTTCACATCATCCAGCGTATAACTGCCCAGGTTATGCGAATTATTGCCATAAGCTCTTGCAATAACCTGGTTCAATGAACCGAGGCCATCGCCGCCCGCACCCATAACGGCGGCTTCGGCATGCATGAGCAACACATCGGCATAACGGAATATTTTTTCATTCAACGGACTGCTGCCGATGGTAGTCAGCGAAGTGGCAACCGATTTGGGGATATAATATTTCCTTACGCTGGCCTGTGATTCCAGCGCTTCGGGAACGGTCCAGTAGAACTCGTAAAACTGGGTGCCTGCATCGTAAGCCGTCTGGCCCAGGTCGTCCATATACGTGGATGGCAGAATAAAAGTGGCGTCTTTACGGGCATCGTTGTTGTCGTAGAGGTCAACCAGCGACTGGCGGGGTACACAGTTTCCAAAAGCGTTGGTGCCGGCCGGGATGAATCCGAAATAGAGATAAGAAAAAGATCCCTGGTTGGTGATGCCCGCCGTGGCAAAGCCCGACTGGTACCCGATCTCAAAAATCGACTCCTTTCCATATTCATTGCTCAGGCTCCAGTTGTCGGCATAATTGCCTTCCAGGCTGTAAACGCCGGAATTGATAACGGCCTCACAATAGCTGCGGGTTTTCGCATAGTCCTGCTGGTAGAGGCTGGCCTTTGCCAGCAACGTGTAAGCTGCACCTTTTGTAGCCCTGCCCAGGTCGCCACCGGAATAAGATTCAGGCAATACGGCCACCGCATCGGTAAGGTCTTTTTCAATCTGTGCATAGATCGCCGCCCTGGAGGAGCGCGGATACTTGATCTGGTCGGTGGTGCTGCCAATGTATTTTGTGATCAGCGGCACATCGCCGAAATGGATCACCAGTTGGAAATAACCTAAGGCCCGGAGAAATTTGGCTTCGGCGATAAGTCGCTCTTTCAGCCCGGGAGTAGTGAAACCGGCGTAAGAAGAATCGAAATACATGGCTGCATTGGCGCGCGAAACAACGGTGTACCATTTTTGCCACCATCCCAGCACCGTAGTATTATTAGCCTTGATGAGCCTGAAATCGTCAAACACGGCGCCATAGGTCCAGTAGGAAGCCCACTGGCTGATGCAATCGTCGGCGCGGATCTCCTGGAACATGACCGGGAAGGTGCTGAGCGGGCCGCCATTCTCCTGCCACTGTATGGGATCGTAAGCCGAATTGGTCAGTGAAATATAATCGGCTTCCGTCACCAGCGCATTGGAGTTATCGAGTGAGGTGACCGGCGCCTTGTTCAGGAGTTCGTCCTTATTACAGGAGGCAAGCGCCGCCGCAACCGCCAGCGAAAAAACGATGGAAAAATATTTCGGTGAAAAGCATTTCATAACAAAAAGTTTAGTGGATTAGAATTTCGCCTGAAGACCAAAAAGGAAAACCCTGGGCTGGGGATAAAAACCGCGGTCGATGCCCACATCCAGTGTATTTTCAGCAGCGGATTGCCCGATCTCCGGATCTGTTCCCTTGTAACGGGTGATCACAAAAAGATTCTGCACCGTGGCATAGAGACGGATATTCGACAATTTCAGCGGCTCCAGGAAGTCTTTCGAAAAAGTATATCCGAGCGTAAGCGTACGCAACTTGCTGAAAGAGCCATCTTTCACATAATAATCAGATACCTCCGTTTGTGCGGTACCGGTAGCGCCCTGGCCCAGTACATTGCGTGGAGCGCCGGCTTCGCCGTAATACACCGGCCTGTTGGAATAGCTGGCATCGAGCCGCACCGTAGCGTCGTAGATCTTATTGCCCTGCGATCCGTAGAGGAAGGCACTGAGGTCGAAGCCCTTGTAAGCCGCGCCCAGCGACACGCCGTAAGTGAACTTGGGGAAGGGACTGCCGATAAAGGTCTTGTCTTTTTCGGTGATGCCCGACTTACCATCGAGGTCCTGGAAAACAAAATCCCCGTTTTCGTCTATACGTTCCAGTTTATATCCATAGAAACTGGCAATGGGCTGACCAATATCAGTGCGCGTAATAGGGTCGGCAAAAATAAAGACGATGGAACCGCCGGGTATCGGCTGTCCATTGAGGCCCAGGTTAGTGACCTCATTTTTGTTGAAGGCCGCGTTCACGCCGATATTCCAGGAGAAATCTTTCTGACGGTTATAATTATACGTAGCAGAGATTTCCACCCCACTGTTGCGCACGTCGGCAATATTGGCAGCAGCAGAACTGTAACCGGTATACGCCGGTGTGCCAATGGGAACCAGCACATCAGAGTTCTTTTTCACGTAATAATCGATGGAGAAACCGAGTGAATTATTCAGCAGGTTCAGGTCGGCTCCGATATTAGACTGCATTACCTGCTCCCATTTCACCGCCGGGTTAGCGAGGTAGGGAATATTGATGCCGGACGTATTCTGCCCGCCGAAAGAAGGTCCGGAGTTAGGATTGGCGATGGTGCTGTATTGATAAGGATTGATGAAATTGTTACCGTTGATGCCCCAGCTTGCGCGCAGTTTCAACAGGCTGATAAAGGATGAGTTTTCAAGAAAGGATTCGTCCGATACGATCCAGCCGGCCGATACGGAGGGGAAAATGCCCGTGCGGTTATCGGGACCAAACAGCGATGATGCATCGCTCCGAAGGGTGGCGCCCAGGAGGTAACGGTTCCTGTAACTGTAGTTGATCCTTCCATAATAGGACAGCAGTCCTGTTTCTGCCACCTGCGGCGTTCCGTTGATAATCTTTGAAGGATCTTTGATCAGTGCAAAATTGATTTTGTCAAAATCATTTACATAAAAATCGCTGCCGCTCTGCGACCGGGCACTGCTGCGCGATTGCAGCACGGAGAAACCCGCCAGGATCTCCAATCGATGGTCGTCTCTGTTAATGCGATAGGATGCGTTCCCTTCCCATTGCTTGTATTCATTGGAATAAGCTGCCTCAGACAGGCTGTTGTACTGGTTGAAAAAATTCTGACTGGGCCGGTAGTCAAAAGAAGGCGTGAAACTTTTATTACCCGTATTGTCTTTGTAATACGCATAGGAGCTGAACAGCGTGAAATTCCGGAAAGGCTTCCAGGTACCGGCAATATTATAAACGGATATGGAAGACTGCAACAGGTTGTTATTGGTAAGCAGGGCCAGGAAGGGATTGGTCACGGCACCTACCGCAGGAAGTTTTACGCCGTTCACCATGATGGGATTGGCGAGATCGCCGGGATTGAACGGGATGTTGGGATCGTTGGGATCAAACGCGGGATATACGGCGGGGATTGCGTTGACGTAATTGACCACGGCACCACCGGGCGCGGCGGAATTCTCAAAAATATAGTGCCGTTTCACACTTACCAGGTCGGCGCCAACTTTTATGTTGAGGTTCTTGAATACATCCACGTCAAAATTGAATTTGAGATTTTTACGGTCGTAGTCCGATTTGTCTTTCCCGCCCACCATGCCGCGCTGGTTAAAATCGCTGGCCGATAGAAAATAAGAATATGTATCACCGCCACCCGCCACGGAGAGATTGGCATTGTACATGGGCACGTTTTTATCGAACACTTCGTCGTACCAGTTGGTATTGGGCAGTTTGGCGCGATCGGCATCGGAAATAGGCGTGCCGCCCGTGGCAGCAGCGTATTGGTTGTAATAATCCACGTACTGGTCGCGGTTCATCAGTTCAGGTGTATGCCCAACGTTCTGGATACCGTAAAAAGTATTGAGTGAAATGGAAGGCTGGCTGCTGTTGCGTTTGCCGGTTTTTGTCTGCACCAGTACCACACCGTTGCCGCCGCGGGCGCCATAGATGGCAGCGGAGGCGGCATCCTTCAGAATGGAGATATTATCGATGTCGAATGGGTTCAGGAAATTGAGATCGGGTACCTGCATACCGTCTACGATGAAGAGGGGTTGCGCCGCCCCTGCCGTGCCGGTTCCGCGCATGCGTATGGTGAGCGGCGAACCGGGAGAGCCCGAATTCTGGATCACCGTAACGCCGGGCGCCGTTCCCTGCAGGGCCTGCTCCAGCCGGGAAGCGGGAATGGAAGTAATGGTCGATGATTTGATGGTGGAGACGGCGGTGGACAATTGCTTCCGGCTTTGTTGCCCGTAACCGATCACTACCACTTCGCCGTAAGAGCCGGCGATGGGCAGCAGGGCAAAATTCAGAATGCCGTCGCGCTGCGCCACCTGTTCAGTGGTGGTCATGCCCGAAAAGGAGGCGACCAGTGTTAACCCCGAACCCGCAACAGTGATGGAATAGTTGCCCGCCGAATCGGCGATAGCGGTAGTGTTGTCCGTTTTAACCCGGACGGTGGCGCCCGGCAGGGCCTCACCGGAGCTGGCGTTATATACCCTGCCGGTGATTTTGATTTGGGCAAAAGAGTTGTTACCTGCTCCCGCCAGGAGGCAGAAGCACAGCAGTGCTTTGATTTTTTTCATATAGCGCTGGTTATTTATTAAACCATGTAATCGTCAGATTAACTATAACGATATAGTTATTTTGACTACAAGTTAAAATAAAAACATTGTCTTCAAAAAATATTTTTTCTCCGCGGGCTCCTTGCGATTGCGAAAAACAATAGTTTTAACCCAAAAGATCAGCCCATGGCCTTCTCGGATGAAATGATAGATGCTCTTTCTATCGACTGCGTTATATTCGGATTCAGCAATGGGGCGCTTTCGATTCTGCTGGTAAAACATGGACAGGGTCCTACCAAGGGACAATGGGCGCTTCCGGGCAGTTGGATCAAATACAACGAGGATATAGACGATGCAGCCGCCCGCATCCTTATGGCGCAGACATCGGTATCGAAGATCTTCCTCGAACAATTCAAGGCCTATGGGAATGTTGACCGCTTTCCGCAAAAAAGGGTGATTACCCTTGTGTACTACGCGTTGGTGACCAAGGAAAGTTTTGTATTGCATGCCGGCAACACGGTAACCGACGTGCAGTGGTTCGAGATCAACCAGCTCCCCGCCATTGCCTTTGACCACAATCGCATTGCGGACGACTGCATTAAATTCCTGCAACATAAAGTGCAGCACGAACCGGTCGGATTTAACCTGCTGCCAAAAAAATTCACCCTGCTTCAACTACAGGAACTTTACGAAGCCATTCTCGGCACCAGGCTCGACAAACCGAATTTCCGGCGGAAGTTCATGAAAATGGAATTGCTGATTCCCTGCAATGAAAAGCAGAAAGACGTATCGCACCGCGCAGCCAGCCTCTATCGTTTTGACAAAAAAGTATACGACAAGCTGATCAAAAAAGGCTTCTCTTTCGAGATATAATGCCGCCGGCGCCCGGTGCTTCAAATAAGGCGCCTATTCATCCGTTCAATCACTTCTTCAGCAGCTCAAACAATTTTTCCGGCTCGTTGGTGGTGATGTAATCGATTTGCTGGTCGAGCAGCTTCTTCATGATAACGGGGTCGTTCACCGTCCATGCATTGGTGGAAAGCTTTAGACTGCGTGCAGCGGACAACCAGCCGGGTTCTTTGTCCAGCACCGAAAAATGGTAGTCGAAGCCACTCAGGCCATCGGTCTTAAGTTGCTCGGGCGATTTATCCCCGCTGAGATAACTTACCCTCGCTGCGGGATCCAGTTCGTGCACCAGTTTACAGGCGTCATAGTCAAAGGAAATATAATCCACCCATTCTGCTGCGCCCAGTGATTTTACCAGGGCCACCGACCGGCGTGTGAGTTCCAGGGTGCGTTCTTTGCCGGCGGCAGATGCTTTTATTTCATACACCAGCCTGGTGCTGCGCTGCTTCATGCCTTCTGTAAGATAAGCTTCGGCGGTGGGTATGGATTCCCCATTGGAGAGTTTTGTAGCAAGCAGTTCCGCATAAGTGGAACTGGCAATATCATGGCCGGAAAAAATGGGGTCGTGATTCACCACGATTATGTTGTCCTTGGTGAGATGCACATCGAACTCCGAGCCGGCGCAACCCAGGCGCACAGCCTCCTGCAGGGAGGCGATGGAATTTTCCGGTAGGCCTTTTTTCTTCCAGGCGCCCCGGTGTGCGATAACGGGATTATCGGCCCATGGCTGGGGAAGGATGTCCATATTCAGGCAAAATAAAGAAAGTAAAAAGAGCCGGCTGAGGAATACCATAACTGAAGATTTGAGAGCTGCCCGTTTGACGGGTGTCACAAAACTAAATCATAATTTCAGGATTCCATTTCAGCTTTGTCTACGGTAACAGAAAAATATTGTCCGCGTTGTAAGCAGTCCTTCTCCTGCAATGCCGCTGCTATCAGCAACTGTTCCTGCAGCACGGTAACCCTGCTTCCTGAAACCCTTTCCTTTCTGCAAAAAACCCTCTATGGCTGCCTCTGTAACAACTGCCTGGAAGAGATAAACGCACTCGTTGCCTACAGCCTGGAGCATCCTTTTCCCGATAGCGCCCTGTTACAGCAGGAAGGCGTTCACTATTACCTGGAAAACGGGTTCCTGGTTTTCACGGAATTGTATCACCTGCAAAGGGGCTATTGCTGCCGGAGCGGATGCCGGCATTGTGCGTATGGGTATAAACGTTAGTAACTGTTCTGGCGGACAGGCGCAGGATCGGGATCGGCTCCGGATCGGACTCAGGCGACAAAGCAGCCGGCCGGTCACAACTGCTGCAGTTCAGCCGCGGCGGCGTAGTGCATCACTTTCTCCAGCACGGCATCGCGTTCTGCGGCGGTGGTGAACATATCTGAATGCCCTATGCAAACCCGGCTGCCCGCAGAAAATATAAAATTATAGTAACCCGAATGGGTCTGCTGCCGCTCATAACTTATCGGGTCTGCCGCATATTCCCTTATCGCTTTAATACTTTCCAGGCACTCTTCCAGGGTAGGCACCATATCTGCGTACAACAAACGCTCACCGCGATTTCCAACCAATCTGAAAAACCATCCCATAGGGGTATAACGATATTCAAATTTTGCCATAAAGCTCATTTTCGGGGTCTCCTGGCTGCATCCCGGGAAAGACGCAGCCCCATTAGCAAAAAAGCTAAAAAACCCCGACATATATATACCGTTTTTTCACCCTTTTTGGGTAACTGCCGCGAAAAAATACAGATTGTGCGCCGGCCACGAATCCTCACTTCTATTTGTCTTTTAATAAAATGATCAGAACCGACCCAGCCACCATGATCACGGAACCCATGGTCTTTTTCGCAATGTCCTTTTCCTGGAAAAACCGGTAGCCCAATAAAATGCTCACAATGGTGGAAAGCTGAAACAGCGACAATGCATATCCAACCGGCATATGATCAAAGGAATAGTTGGTGGCAAACTGCATGATGCCAACGCACAACACCAGCAGCAGGTACCTCTTCAGGTTATGCCCCTCAAAAGCTTTACCAAACCCTTCCGTTATACCCGGGCGGCTGATCAGCAATAACAAGAAAGAAAAAAATGCACCCGTTACGCACCAGCTTACAAAAGCAATGGTGGTGGAAGAAACCAGGATCAGTTTTTTTACAAAAACGGCCTCAATGGCCGTCAGCACCATGGCCCCTATCCGGAACTGGATATCGCGCCGTTTCAGCAGGGCCCAGGAAAATTTCTCTTCGGTGGTATCGAGCACAAAATAGCTGCCGTAAATAATGGTGATGACGCCCAGTATCCCCCATATATTCGGTATTTCTGCCAGCAGGGTGACCCCAAACACCATTCCCACTACTGCTTTGTAAGAATTGATGGGTCCCAGTACAGACAGATCGCCCGTTTCCAGCGCCTTTACGAGAAACCCGTTTCCCACAGTGCCCACCATGCCACCCAGTACCGACCAGGTCCAGAAATCGCGGCCCAGGCTTGGCCGGTCAATGAACGCAGCAAAGAACAGACAGCAGAGGGAAAGCAAAAAATAAGTGGTGAAGTTTACCACGAGCGGGTGAATACCCTTTGCCGTCAGTTGTTTCTGAAACACATTTCCCAATGGATTCGAAACGATCCTTAAAACCACTGCTATTACAACCAGTATGGATGCCGTCATTTTATTCCTAAAAGATAAAGATATGCCGGATCACACACGGCCTTCGTAAAACCTGATTCCTTCGAGCACTCCCATGGAAAGCGGATTCTTAGTGAAATACACCATCCTGCTTTTCTTCAGCTCTTCCAGTTCGGGGCTGTAGTTGGCCACCACAATGCCCCTGGTCTTACCGGTAAGCATATCCCTGTCATTGCCGCTGTTGCCGGCTGTGATGATGCGCTCCAGCGGCATCTTCCATTTATGACCGAGGAACCGAACGGCGTTTCCTTTACTGGCACGATAGGGCAGCAGATCAAGGTATTTGTTATCCGTCAGCAATACCTTGGCCCTGAGTTTTTTGTCGTCCAGGAATTTATACAGGTCGGCCATCTGGTTTTCTGTAAAACCTTCGTCTGCGTAATAACTGAGCTTGAACTTCCATTGCGCTTCTGACTCCTGGAGCCGGATGCCCGGAAAAAGCCGCAGCGCATTTTCCAGTTCCTTTCTTTTCCACTGGTGATTGATATGGCTCTCCCAGCCATGATCGGGAATCATTTTGCCAGTATAAAATATTTCTGAACCGGCCGAACAGATCAGGATATCGGGTTCGGGAAGGTCATAATTCGAAAACGCCTGCAGCGCCAGGTGCCTGTTGCGACCACTGGCCACACCAAATACGATCCTGTCCTGGTGATCGAGCAACCATTCTTTTAATGCCGGCAGTCCATCGGTACGCGCGCCGTCAACCAGCGTGCCATCCAGGTCGGTAATGATGAATTGTTCTGCCCGCGCCAGTTTTTTCCCATAAGCCGGTTTGCTCCTGAAAGAATTGTCCCGGGATTCTTCCCGGCTGTACAGGTCCTGCAACAACTGCACATAGTTGTCCGCATACGATTTCCAGGAATACAACTGGTCCGCTCCCAAAATGCCATTGGCGGAACAGCGCTCCCAAAATCCCTGGTCGGCAATGATGCGTTTGAGCGCATCCGCAATCGCAGCAGGATCTTCCACATCTACCAGGATCCCGTTGTTGCAGCTTTCCAGAATTTCTTTCGGCCCGCCGGTAGGTGAAGCAATCACCGGAAGCCCGCAGGCTGCAGCTTCCACAATGGTAAGGCCAAAATTTTCACCGGGCGTAGCATTTACAAATACACCTTTTTTCCTGGCAGCCAGCCGGTAAATCTCCGGCACATCCAGCAGGGGATCATTCTTCTTAGGGATGGCCATTTTCCCGTACAGATCAAACTTATCCATCAGCAACAGCAGGTTGGTGAGAATGGATTGTTCTTCTTCGGGCATCTTTGTAATGTCTTTCCGGACACCTGCAAAAATGGCAAGATTGGCCATCGACTGCAACTCCCTGTCCTGTCCGTACGACTGGATGATCGTTTCAAAATTCTTCCGCTTGTCGGCACGCCCAATAGAAAGGATCAGCGGTTTCGCAGGGTTGAACAGAAACCGGTCTATATCAGCCCCCACACGGTAAACGGCCTGCTCCTGTTCCAGCGTCATGTGAAACGAAGGCATTTCGAAACGATAGAAAGGGTAGAACAATTCCGTGTTTACACCGGGCGGAATCACTTTAAACACGCCCGACCGGAAATGCTGGTACTCGTTGTATTGGCTGTCGATGATGTGCTGCGTGCTGACAACAATGGTATCCGCGTGCTGCAGAACAGATTCCTCCTCTGTTATACGCCGCAACATATTGAATTTCTCTTCTATCTTCTCCGGGCTCATTTCCTGTTGCAGGAGATGCTTTTGCTTGTTCCTGCCCAAAGAATGACCGGTAGCCAAAAAGGGAATACCATATACCTCGCTGATCTGGCGCGCCAGGTAATTGCCATCCGCATAGTGACCATGTACCACATGAGGGTGCTCACCCTGCTTTTCTATAAAGCGGATGGTATTGTCCACAAACTCATCCAGGTAATCCCACAGGTTTTCTTTCTGCCGGTATGAACTACCGCCGCAGTTGATGCGAACAATGCGTGCTTTGGCATTTACCTGTTCTATTTCCTGGTCGTAACTCAGGGAAACCCTCTTGTCAGTGATCCGCCGGGTGAACAGGTCCACTTTTTTAACCCCGGGATGAAGCGACAGCGCTTCCAGCAGCTCCAACACATATTTCACCTGGCCGCCTGTATCCTTATCGCGGCCTATTTCTGGGTTTGAGTAACGGATGAGACCATGCGGACTGAATAATTGAATGTAAAATCCTCCCATCATTATTCATTTGATTCGCAAAGAGGGGCAAAGTTAGCCAATTCAAAATTGAAGCGGCCCGTACAATGCATATACCGCCACTCCAAACGCAGTGCACAAAGGTGTTTCAGCCAATAATTAAAATGCCGTTAAAATAAAAACAGCCGCTTAACAGGCGCTTATTTTATCTCAGGCATAAATAAGGTCCTGAGCACTTCGTGAAAATCGTCGATGTCCAGCGGCTGGCCCGGCCGGTAATTGCTATTCCGTCCCGATGATACCACACCCGTTTCACTGCCATATAAATTATCCGGCGCAGGTGGAACGTCTCCCGGCACATCAAGGTCCAGCGCCACACCAATGTGTTCAGCTTTTTTCACACGCTCGCTGAAAAGGCTGAATGCATCCCGCGGAATTTTCCTTCGGTTGTGCACCAGGATAGACTTCAGGATGGATGTGTGATCAAAGACAGCATGCGAAACAGAATGCGGCGATACATAGGATGATACCAGGAATGCAGGAACGCGCACCCCCATGAAAGATGGCCCATCCGGATGAATGGGATCGATACCCGTAATGCCGGATGGCGGCGTACCTGGTGGTGGCACATGGTCGAAGAAACCACCGTGCTCATCATAGGTGATGATAAGCGCAATATCTTTCGCATGGCGTGAGCCAAAAAGCTTTTTATAGATATCGCGTATGAAATGCTGGCCATGGCCAATATTCGTGGGCGCCAGATCATCGCAGGCCTTTTTTATAGGTGGGGCATCGCTGAAACGGGGATCAATAAAGATCACCCGCGGCAGGGTATCGCGGCGCAGCAACAATTCCAGCCCGCTGTAAGGATCATCACCCAGGTTATTTTCTGCCAGTGTATAGGAATCGTTTTCCTTGAGTGGCGCTACCTTGTCGATATCGGTACGGTAAGCGTCAAACAGCCGGAGGATCGACACATTGCTCTCCAGGTATCGCCAGTCGATACCATAACGGCTGAGTGTATCAAACACCGTTGGCTCCCTGAAATATCCAATCCGGTCGTCGTTCAGCATGCTGAAATTGCGAAGCCCGATCAACTTACCAGTGGTCATCGCAATGCGATTGGGCCAGGTGGGACCGGGGTGCGCTGCAAACCAGTGATCCAGTACTTTATAGTGAGCAGCCAGGAAATAATACATGGGCAACTGTTCTCCTTCATAATAACTCATCACCATCTGCGGGGAAAAGAACTGTGTCTCAGGATGGTCGTTGAACCGTTCAAGTATATTGGTGGTAAAGCCCTGCATCTGGCCCATGTTCTCCAGGTGGTTCTCATCTCCGTAACCGTCGCTGATCTGCCTGAGCACATGATCGTATTCGTGCTCGGGGCTTACCGGCGTCACCAGCACATTGGTGAAACCCAGTTGGGAAGCGGGTATAACGGGGATCGGCCCCGCAAAACTGCCGGCTTTTTTATTGGTGAAATTGAGTGGGAAGGCCGTATAATTATCACCTGCAATAGGCATGGCCCGGGCCAGGTTACCCAGGAAGTGATCAAAAGAACGATTCTCCATCATGATCACCACCAGCGTTTTGACCTTATCGAGTCGGGCCAGCGTCCCGTTGTCACTTACTTTGAAATCGTCGGGGAAAACGCCGTAACCCGGATCAGGCGGAGGCGTATCAACCGGCACATTTTCAAAAACAGGCTCAGCTCCGCCCGCCCCTGCGCGGTTGAATCCAGTATTTACCGTATCCCCCAGGTGAATGGGCCGGCCACTGCCGGGTTGCGCATTGGGATCAGGAATTTTAAGATCGTAGTGACTGATCACCCAGCCCCGTCCATCAGCGCGGTATGTATCTACCTGCGCGATTTTGCCACATGCTTTTCCCAACGCCAGCCGGAAATATTTCTGGATCGCTGCAAAATTGGCTACGATGGCATTGGCAACCGTTTCATTGAGATGCGTCAGTAACTCATAATTGTCTGAATCGAAGGTGGAAAACAGCACACGTTCTTCCGGCGACAATCCCAGCACCCGGTAACCCAGGTCAACAAAACAGGAACGCCTGCCCGAATTGGCGAAAGGAATATAGATCACGGGCTGCTTTCCGAGACGGATGGCGCCATCTATCCCGTATTTGGCAAAACTGATCGTAGGATTACTGAACAGCGCCGTGATCTTCACCACCAGCTCATTGTCATCGATCAGGTCGATCCGGTTGTTCCAGGTTCTCTTTTCATCTGCAGAAAGATCGTGGAAACTGTCCCTGACCTGCACCATATGTGCCTTCATGGCCGATCCCAGGGTGGCGGTGGTCTCAACCGCCAGCAGTTCGCCATTGCCGGTGAGCTCGTCTTTATCGAGCGTAAAGTCGATGGGAGGAATATTAACCGCCTTGCTCAATTCGTCTAGGATGCCTGCAGTAAGATGATGATTGCTGATGGAGGCCCGCGGCGTCAGCACACTCATAACATTGGTGAAAGCGTGATTGAGCCAGCGATATTGTAAAATGGTTTCCTTCAACACCGCTTTCTGCAGGTAGCTTTTCGACCAGAAAACGATGTGCGCTGCCACCGGCGCACCGTGCGACACCCTGCAGGTCCACCAACCCGTCGTTTGCATAATGGTCGGATCTATAAAAACCGGGTTACCATTAAAAGTGGTAACAGGAAAACTCATTTCTCTTTCACCATAGGCGAATTCATTACTAAACTGCCAGCTATGGATGGGCTGGCTCGCACCGGGTTGGTAGAGCGCCACCTTCAATGGCTCGCGCACATAGGGCGAATGACCTCCGCCACCGCCGGTCGGAAAAGGAGGCGGGAGCGTTGGGTCGCGCTGCAGATCAGGATCCAGTTCCCATTCCCAGCCAAAGCCCCGGTGACTGTCGAAATCCAGTCCGGTAGGTACGCTGCGCGCCGTTATGGGAACAGGCGAATCTATAGCGATGCCAACGGTGAAATCCATTTTCATGGCGCCTGGGCCGTTGTAAATTTTAAATTCCAGCTCCTGGTTGGGCGGGATCGCGATATCATCCCTGCGGTCGCCATACTGTGACACCAGGTAAATACCATCGCCTTCTTTGCCAGCTGAAAAAATTTGCTGCGTCATTTTCTTTGTTTTAAAAAATGTAGAAAAGACGGGTGCGGAGGGGAACGTAGAAGAATAATTACCCGCCTATTTTCGGATAGATCTGGATATCCTTTACCTCGTTGTAGAACAGTTCATCTTCCAGGGATTCGGGCGCGTTAAGACGCAATACATCCGTATCCAGTACAACATCCGGAAATTTCAGTTTCGTACGTTTTGCTATCACACTGATCTTAACCTGGCTTTTTTTGAATTTCCGAAAGTCAACCGCTTCCGGCAAACCTAAGCCAAATTGTTCCAGCACATCTTTTTGGCTCAACCAAAAACCATAGGTGAAAAGCTTTCCTTCTGCGTTACGCAGACAAACAATTTTCCAAAATTGAACCGGATATTGTATTACACCTTTTCCGAAGTCCTGTTTCGGGTCCTTGTCGTCCAGGTGAGGACCAGCGAAGATAACCGCCTTCTGGTCGTTGTTTCCCAACTGTTCCTTTATATGCTCCTCCAGTGCACCCCATATTCCGTGAATGCCCTCATAGCCTTCTTTTGCCCTCGGATTTTTCCGGTTGAATGGTTCGAGCTGGGGGGTGCAATTGGTAAAATGAAAGGTGTCGGAATTGGCAAACTCTATAAAGGACTCATCCCTGTCCGCTGACCAGCAGGTGTCGTCACGTCTTACAATATGTCCCTGCTCAACACGCCTGGCAGGGTTATATAATTCAGTGGCAATAACCTGGTATTTCGTAGGAAGACGCGGATCGGCTCTCCAGGTATCGCGTCCGAATGCTTTGCGTGACTTTCCTGATCTGCAATCCGGATCATAGTTGACCATGGCCGCCGTCCACATACAAAACCGCCGCTTTTTATTCATGGCAAGGGAATAATTATAATATTTAAACTCCATTACCTCACCGTCTTCCCGGTACATTTCCCCGCTGCGCTCCTCTTCAACAACCGGTATATTCAAAGTATAGTCTTCAAGGAAATCAGGGTCATACCCAAGATCAACCCGGTCATCATAATCTTCATCGAACCGGATGGCCGCCTGCTCCATTGCAGAAGACTGCATGCCTGCACCCGCTGTTCCTTCGCCGGGTATTTCTCCGCTCTTTAACGAGGGTCCTCCATTCTGATGGCTTCCCGGTGGATAAACAGTGATGCTTACAGGGCCATTAAATACGAAGTTACAGTTATTGAAAACAGGGGATCCGACCAGGGATTTGGTGCTCCCGCTTTCATTCTGATTCGCCGCATCCGCGAGGCCGTTAACGGGGTTAGACAAAAGCGGGTCAACAGTATTGCCTAATAAAACATTCAAGAGTATCGGATTAGAGGTCCTGATTTCACCCTGGTGTGATTTCAAATAGGTTACAATAGAACTGATGCTGACACCTTCATTGGACACCCAATAAACGGTGTCGAGGTCTTTACCATCCCAAACCTGATCGTTTCGGTTTACGATTTGCCCATCGATTAGCTTGGGAATAGCACAGTGATGCAAGGCACTTAGTTCCCATGATTTATTGAATGCCGGCGATCCGCTGGAAGACCGGTTGGTATCGGTAGTGTACCGCACAAACCCTGTGTCAGGAAATATTTCAGAGACAAAATTATTGACGCAGGCATATTGCTTTGGTAACCCAAGCGGATACTGGATAATGTTCATTTCACTGTTGATATCGATCTTACCTGGTGTGGCGATCATTGTAATAAATCCCTGGTCGGTGATAGATTTTCCATCAGTTGACTGCCCTTTTACTCCTACCAGCGCAAAATCCAGTTCTTTACAGGAGTAAAAGAACTTGGCAGGATCAATTTGAAACAGACTGCCACGATCGATCACATCTCCCTTGTACTCATAGTTGAAATTGGCAAGGCAGTCCACCGCAAAATCATAGTCGGGAAAAACATGATAGTTGGTGAGCAGCAGATCGTTGGTCACCATGAAGCCGGTAGCGATAGGCTGCGGACCATCTTCCGACTGGTTGTCGAGAATTCTTGCCACAGGCTTACCACAAAGCGCAGCCTTTTCATGCGGAGGTTTGTTCACCGCATCCCAGGTTTCGATCTGAGCTTCTTCCAGCTTGCTCAATTGATTCGCAAGCGCAGAAAGGCCAAGCTTGTCCCGGTTCGATTCTCTTACCATGAAGTTCTTCTCCCGCTGTACCATTTTGGTGGAGTGGGAAATAGCCGGCCTGTCAATACCTGCTGCAGCTCCGCCCAAATCCGAAGCCCGGCGCGCAGCTTGCATCATGTATTCCATCTTCAACATATTCCTTGCTTCTGCACGGATACCCACTTCACGGTATACTTTTACTACATGTCTGGAATCAGTTTCGCTATCGTGCTGGTTTTTAAGGGCATACGCCTCTCCTTCGCTATTGGTTGTCGTATTCAGATCACCCTGGCTGCAGAAAACTTGAAACCGTGGCATAAAAATTAATTTTATTGTTTAAATTTTATAGGAAAAGCAAGCTGTACTCCCATACTGTTACGGTCCCAAAGACGAAGGTCACTTTCAGTATGGTGAAGCAAATCATTAAACCTGTAATACAATTCAAAATTTACGATGGTCGTATTGTCCTTGCCATCTTTAGCTGAAAAGAGCAGCCCAACCCCCAGGTTCCAAATCGCTTTTGAAAAATCAGCCACTTTCCATTCGCTATTAAGATGCGCTGCAATCCGGTCTCTTTTTCCCAGAAAATAATAGGCTTCGCCGTATAAAGTCACTGATTTAATATTTTCGCGGTAGGGGCCGTCAAAAGCCGTCATTTTCTTTTCTGTTTCATTCAGGGTATCGGCTACCCCAAGCCTTTTCCGCTCCACCACATCTATTTTTTTTAAGTCCTTCAGATTATCGCCCAGTGCACCAGCCAGGCCTAAATGATAATAGTAGGAATTTTGCATCCGCCATCGGTATGTTGAGAATTGTATTTTTACTTCCTGGCTTACAAATACGTTTTCCAGGATCCTGTTTCCTGCATCTTTCACAGAATCCACCAGGAACATAGAATTGTTATTGACAGAATAACTATAGGAAAACCACGACATATTGTATCCGCCGACAGCAGAATCCAGGTTCAGTTTCCGTATTTTCTCTTTATATGCATCCATAACCCCGGATTTTACCAGGTAAGCAGGCGGCAGGTCCTCTATTGCTGCTTTTATTGAGTCCAGCCGTATTCGGCTTACCAGTATTGCTTCCTGTAATGCCAGCTTTTCATCGGTAGCGAGCGCACCAACACCTCTATTTATAAGACTATCCAGCTTCCTGCTTTCTTCTTCCTTTATTTTTTTTAGCATTTTCAAGGTAGCACATTGCGTAAATTTTATGTGAGAATCATCGCTTTCTAATGCATACCAACGGATGATATTTTTACGCTCCACTTCGTATCTCCTTAAGGCGTCGTTATTTATGGAAATTGGTTTGTAGCTCAATGAGTGTTGGAATTTTGCCTCGAATCCGACTTTTGTATTAAAGACCGAATTGGAAAACAGCTCAAAAAAGCCATCGTTCACTCCACCGCTGGCTTTAAAGCTCAAAACAGAACCTGAATCAAAAATAGTACTGAGGCCAAGGGAAGCTTCTGTTTCTTTTATATCAAATGCTGCATAATTTCCGAAATTGGAATTGGAGGAATTTGTGACCAAAGCCGCAAATTGCCGGTTGTATATTTTTTTGAAGATTTGTCTGTTCAAAGGCTGGTTAGCATCTCCCGGGGCGAGCTCACCTCTGCCGTTGAAAAAGAAGGTATCACTTGCAACCTGGCTAAGCGCCGTAAAAGGCATGAAGAAGCAGGACGCCATCAGCATCCTTAGGATTAATTTCATATTCTGGGGAATGAATAACCAAAATATATAAATTATATCAGCCGGGGTACGGGATTAATCCCCTTGCATATGTCAAAGAAATGTTTATATTATATTTATTGGAAGGACATCCGGTGAAACATTCCACCTTCCTATTCCTTCAGCGCAATCGAACTCGCATATCCATTTCCCGCGTGTATTACCCGGCCGTTCTTCCAGTACTCTGCCGTATTAAAGGATATATATACACTGGTATCTTGTATGATGATCCTGTTCTTGTTCCCGGACAGGTTCATTGCCACAGAAGGATTGTTCAACAGGCTCATTGCACCGTTCTTCCAAAGCGCCGCTTGGATCCCGTTGATATAACCGATCACGTACACATCGCTGCCGGAAACAGCAATGCCGCTGGTGGACGTACGCGTTGTGATCGTATCCTCCGGCACATACAATATCTGCTGCACACCGTCCTTCCAGTAAACAGCGCCCGCCGAAGTAGTGCCCGAGACGTAGAGATCAGCTCCGTGCATCGCTAACCCACTGGCAACTCCCTGCCCCAGCGAAACCATCGTCCCATTTTTCCAGTACACTGCCAGGTCCCCGTTGGAACCGGCCATGCCCGCTATATAAACATCCGGCCCCTCTACCAGCATGGCATTTGCCCCTGAATGCGGCAGGTCGCTCAGCGCATGGACCTCGCCGTTTTTCCAATAGGCCGCCACATACAGGTTGTTGATCATAGCATACCCGCATACGTATACATCCTTACCCGATACTGTCAGGGCATTGGCGTAGGATGGATCACTGCCCAGGCGCACCATTTCCCCGTTCTTCCAGTACACTGCGGCATTAGCCGTACCACCCGCCGGCAGTGCAAACCCGATATTGCCAAGCACATAGACATCGGAGCCCGACACCGCTATATCAGTTGTATTGAAAGCTGCACCGAGGTCCACCTCCCTGCCATTGTTCCAGTAAACAGCCCTGCCTAGATAGGCATAGCCGCTCATATAAAGACCAGCGTCGGGCGATTGCGTGGTATCGTCGTCGGTAGAGTCTTTGTCACAGGCCATGACCGCCACAGCCAGCATGCTTATTGTTACAATGATTTTGCCATTCATGGGGTCCAATTAAGCTATGGAAGGAACCTTTTACAACAGTCTCCTGTCCCAAAAATAATTCTCTGTCCGGACCAGCTTCACCTTATCAAAAAAATCAGGGTGCCTGGCGTTCAGGATATAATTGTATTCAGCAGGGATAACAGCAGAAGGGACTTTTAACACCAGCGACTTCGCATCCGCATACCATGCTGACCCAATTTTCTGCAACAGGGGATACGCGTCAAGCGACCGCCAGTTGGCCGGCAGATCTTTTAACAGCAACTGTTGCACCAGGTGGTCCTCATCCGCAACGGAGATAACCATCATCTTGTACACTGAATCTGGTTGAATGATTCCCCTGTGAACAGCTAACTCCAGAGCCGCCAGCGATCGCGACGATCCCGCATATATCACCTGCTCACCTTTCAGATTCCAGCGGTTGGCGCAGCCGGAGGCCAACAATGCCCCCGCATGCGCTTCTCTTGAGATCCTGAATATTTCCATCTTCACACATTATCGCCATATTCCATCGCCGTCAGCCGGTCATCGATGAATTTTATTCCCGTGATCGTACTGATAAGAGAAGCCGGTTTTTTATCATCAAAGAAAAAGTTCTCTCTGTTCAACCAACTTTCGAAGGCCGCTACTGATCCGAACACTTCAGCGCCATGCTTCATCAGCGTTAATAACAAAAACACCTGCTCCTTCACATTTTCTTTAACGGTGCTTTCGGGTTTTTTATATTCCCGGAACGTTTTCACACTAACATTCAGCCAGTTCGATAAAACCTCATCGTTAAAGGCCGTAAACATTTTCAAGGCATTCACATGCTTCCAATTAATAGTTGAAGAATAGAGCAGGCCCAATATTTCGCTGTCGTTGATCCGGCGCGGTACCTGCTTTAAAATGACATCTTCGTTTGTTGCTTTGGTCATTTGCCCATTTAACTTAATCGCTAAGTTAAGGCATTTTTTCCTTCACAAACAGGTAATTTTACCTTACATGCTTTACATTAAATTATAACTAACTAATTATCAATTAATTATTTTACTTCCTTTTTCTTTTAATAGCAGCCCAACTGGAAGAGGCCACAGAGCCGCCGATCATAGAAACACCTGTTAAGACGCCGCCGGTAAGAAAAAAATCGACCGGGGCCACCACGGCTGCCAATACAGCCGATTCGGCGTCTTCTTTCCAGGGCCACCCCCTGTCATCCGCCTCCGGAAAGCGCAATTCCGCATGTTGCTGCCAGTCCCGGATGCTGCCTTTCGCAATGGCAATGTAGAGCAGCACATATTTTATTTCATCGTTGCTGTAGGACGATGCAAGCAACTCTTTTTCTACCACCGATATCTGCCGGATCAGATCGGACGAATGCAGGCTATCGGGTAAGTGACGCAAGTTTTCAAGATAGCCGATCACCTCCCGAGGAACTTTCTGCTGCTCCAGCATCTGGTCTATAATGGCATCGCGATCCATATTGCAGAGATTGGCAATGACCGCATAATTGTTGGCAATGCCCAGTTTCGATCGGTCGCCCTGGATCCGGGCGATGTATTCACTCACGATATCGAGAATGGTTTCAAACTCAATCTCCTCCGCATGGAGTTGTCGCTCCTTCAGTTTCCTGTAAACATAGTCGATCCCTTTATTGTGCAACTCGGCCAACTTATTGTATGGGTTCGTGCGATGGAGATGAGGCTTCATATAAATAGTTTCTTCTTCATAACACTGTTCAACACTGCACGCTCACCAGCAGGAAGTTCGCAAACATCAATGTTTTCTCCGGATCACCGCTTTGATTCTGCGCCTGGAAAAGGGCTTCCAGTTCCATTTGCAATTCCTTTTCTTTGTCTGCTTTCGCCGCCGCCTCAAACGCATTCATAGTGGGACCATAATAGGTTCTGAACCGTTCCAGGAAGGCCGATGGCGAAAAAGGCGCTTTGAATGTAAACACCTCTGTGGCAAAATGAATATTTTCCTTAGGGATACCTGCAGCGGTAAACCGTTCGATCACCTTCTCTTCCACACCCCACAACATGGGACTGACAAAACCTTCCGGCGGCGGAGGCGTATAAGCAGCACTGGTCTTTAGTATCTGCGCTACCAATGTAGGGTCGCCCGGGATCCAGTTGCCCATAATGATGCGACCGCCAGGGCGCGTTACCCTCACCATCTCTTTGGCAACCTCAAATGGCCGGGGTGCAAACATGGCGCCGAAAATGCTGACCACCAGGTCAAAACTGTGGTCGTCAATACCAGCAAGGTCACAGGCATCGCCTTCCTGGAACCGGCAATTGGACAACCCCAAAGCGGCAACCCGGGCATTGCCGGCTTTAACGAGATTGGATGCAATGTCAACACCCAGCACATCAGCACCCAACTGCGCCTCCGGCACGGCCGTTGTACCATCGCCGCAGCCCAGGTCCATCACCTTCATGCCTGGCCTCACCTGGAACCTGCTTACCAATTGTTCTCCGCTTTCCCGCATCAGCGAGGACAGTTGCGTGAAGTCGCCTTTTTCCCAAAGCGCTTTATTTGGATTCATGGCTGGTTATTTAACTGTGACAACTAAACCAACTCAAAGGAAAACAATTTTTGCAGGCTGTCTACCCGTTTAATCCCCCCTTTTTTTACGGGTTTTTTCCCGGGTCATCTTCCTGCTGCTCCACAATCGTCCTGAACGTCAGGTTCACCCTTGGAGTGGTAATTTTTTTTGTAGGCGGCAGGCGATGCAACCAATGGGTTTGCGTGGTTCCTTTCATGATCAGCAAACTGCCATGCTCCAGCAGCAGCTCCACTTTGTCGCCGGTTCGCTTGTGCCTGAACGCAAATTTTCTTTCCGCACCAAAACTCAGCGATGCAATGGCGCCGTCCTTTTTTAAATCGGGCTCCCCGTCGCTGTGCCAGGCCATGCCCTCTTCCCCGCTGTGGTACAGGTTCAGCAAACAGGAATTGTAGGTATCGTCCGAATGCAATTCCACAAGCGCCTTCAGCGCCAGCAACATTTCCGTAAAAGGCAAAGCGTATTTGGTGACATTAGAATAGGTGTATTCAAAAGGCTGCGCACCATACCAGGCTACTTTCCGTTTTGTAACGATTCGTTTCCCGAAAAGAATCGCTTCATCATTACGCCATTCAATGTGCTGAAGCAACTGGCGGTAATATGCATCCGCCGTCTCGCGGCGCAGCAGCCGTCCATAATAATGGACAACTCCATCGGCCGGCAGAAGGTTCACCTCCTTATCTGGTATCTGGCTGAAAAGATCCATACACTCCATTGTATATCACAAACACCGCGCCTTGTTCTTAACGCGAAGCCATCATCTCGACAGCGTGTTTTTGACAATCACTCCGTTTTTCACGATCAGCACAAAATTCTTATCCGGGTCGGCAACCAGTTTTATCTGTTGCAGGGGATTGCCGTCCACCAATATCAGGTCTGCATAAGCGCCGGTTTTTATGATCCCAAGCGGCCTGGGATAAGGATTGCGGGGGCCCGACAAAGCAAGCAGCTCGGCATTGCCGGAGGTCGCCATTTTCAGTACTTCATAGGGCGAATACCAGCGGGTCATGGAAGCCAGGATGCCGCCCTGGTCCACCGTCCTGGAGGGATCGAACAGCATGTCGGTACCCCAGGCGGTTTTGATCCCGTATTTTTTTGCAAGCTTATAAGCATTGTCTGTGCCGGCAAATACCTGTAGCTGTTTGGCCCTTCCTTCGGGTGTGCGTTGCGGGTTGGCGAATTCATTGTCGATGAACGGCTGCAGACTGAGCCACGCGCCTTTTTCTGCTATCATTTTTGCGGTGGCCTCATCTATCAGTTGGGCATGATCGATGCATTTCACGCCACCACGCAGGGCAGCCTGTATGGCTCGCGGCGTATAGGCATGCACGGTAACATAGGTGCCCCAGTTTTCAGCGGCTTCCACGGCAGCTCTGAATTCTTCCTCGGTGTACTGACTCACGTCGATGGGATCGTAATTCGATGAAACCCCGCCGCCGGCAGCAAGCTTCAATTGAGTAGCACCCAGCATCAGTTGTTCGCGCGCTCTCAAACGCACGGCATCCGGTCCATCGGCAATAGCGCCGCCACCCAGCACATCGCCCCGGCTGAGTCCGCCATTGGGCGATGCCGGTACTTCCCAGGGCATGCGGAAATCGCCGTGGCCGCCGGTTTGCGAGATCATGGCTCCGCAGGGATAGATCCGCGGCCCATTGGTAAGACCCTGGTCGATCGCTTTTTTCAATCCGAAACTGGGTCCTGCAAGATCGCGCACGGTGGTGAAGCCGCGGAGCAATGTCTTGTTGGCTTCGCTGGCAGCAACGAGGGTAATGTATCCAAGGTCGGCGGTCATCATCACGGTCAGGGGTAGTGCCGCCATCATGGTATGCCAGTGTGCATCTATCAGGCCGGGCATCAGGAATTTTCCTTTGCCGTCGACGACCTGTGTTTTCCCGCTCTTATCAACCGGAATAGGCGCCATTGATATTTTGGCGATGGTATCGCCCTGTACCAGTACATTTCCGGTCACCGGGTTTTCATCGATACCATTGAACACCTGTACGTTGGTGATCAGCAGCGAACGGGTTGCCGGCGTTTGAGCGATGGCAACACACAGGAAAGAAGTAAACAATACCGTAAGGCTTGCTTTCAGTTGAATGGCAGGAGATGTCATTTTGAAAATCATACAATAGGTGTTTATTCTACGATGTATCAGGCCAAACCGGTCAGTGCGGAAGGTTTCTGTGATTGCACTGCGTTCCATAACAAATGTAGCTGGTAAGCCTGGAAATTCAATTTTATGCGCTCTTATTCTATCGAATGCTGATTTTTGTCCTATGAAATCGAAGCACCCGGTAATCATAATAGGCGGCGGCCTGAGCGGTCTCGCACTGGCTTATTTTTTGTTTCAGAAAGGAAAAGATGCCATTGTACTCGAAGCATCGTCCAGGCCTGGTGGCAGGATACTAACGGTAGAAGGTAACCGCGGAATGCCGCTGGAGTTGGGTGCCACCTGGTTTTCCAGCATTCACACCGAACTGTCTGCATTGATACAGGAGTTAGGACTAACCAGCTATCCCCAGTTTTCGGAGGGAATCAGCTTTTTCCAGACCAAATCTTTTGAACCGCCACAGAAATTTTTTATTCCGGCATCCGATGAACCATCCTGCAGGATCGCCGGTGGCACCCACATGCTAATTAATACACTTGCAGAAAGAATAAACAGCGAACGCATCCATCTGCATAAAAAAGTCACCACCATTAAAGCGCTGGACGATGGCTTGCGCATCCTGGCTGCCGACGGATCTGTTTTTGAAACCGACCAGGCTATTCTTTGCATTCCGCCGCAATTGGCTGCTGCAACGATTTTTTGTACACCCGCGCTTCCCGACAAGCTCCTCCAGATTCTTCCCACTGTTCATACCTGGATGGCCGGCGCCCTTAAATTCACCCTCGAATACGAAGCGCCGTTTTGGAGAAAGCAGGGATATTCCGGGATGCTTTATAGTCACGCAGGCATCGTTACAGAAATGTACGATCATACCAATTTCGAAGAAAGCAGATACGGGTTTACGGGTTTCCTGAACGGCAGTGCAGCTTCCTTCAGCCAGGACGTTCGCAAAGAGTTGGTGTTGCGCCAGTTGGGCGAACTGTACGGCGAAGAAGCCACGCGGCCGACGGCCTACTTCGACAAAGTATGGAACGATGAATTCATTTTGTCTGGAACGCCCGTGATTATGCGCCCGCACCAAAATAACGGCCACCCGGCGCTGCAACTGGATTATATGGATGGCCGGCTGCATTTTTGCTGTACAGAGACGGCGTCGAAATTTCCCGGCTATATGGAAGGTGCCATTGTCGCGGCCAGGTCGACGGCAGCACGACTATAAAGACATACAGCAGGACAACAACATTTAAAAACGAATTTCGTGCGATTGAGTCCGCCCTCTGCCGGTCAGTATGATACGATCCTCATAAATCTCCACAATGCCCCAGGCATTCGAAGACGCCGTTTCTACCATGCCCTCCGTAACAATACAGGGAATCTTATGCACATAACAGAAAGCGCCGGCATGATGATGCCCCGCTATAAATGCCTTTACGCACGCATACTGGGCGACCAGGGCAGCAACTTCGCGATCGTTCAGCGCGGTTAAACCCTCTTCGCAACCAAAAGGATGGTGAGAAAAAATAACTACGTTGTCGTTGTTTGCTTTCGCGTCGATCAGTTGCTTTTCCAGCCAGTTCAACTGGTCCTTGCCAACCCCGCCATTGTAGTCTGCCCCATTTTTTCGTTGCGTCTTTTTTATGTCCTCCATCATGTCCGCAAGTTCCGGCTCCTTTGATGTGCCTGTCACATTTGCATAGGAGGCAACGTCGTTGGTATTTAACAATATAAATCGCCAGCTGTTCTTCCTGAAAGAGTAGTAAGGGCCCGGCATGTTTAATTTTCCGTACAGCCAGTCATTGTCTTTTACCCCGCTGTAGTCGTGGTTTCCGGAAACATTGTATACATGGTTGTTCAGCTTCTTCAAAATGTTCAGTACCGTATCGAGGTTGTCTGCTGCATTCCTGTCCGTTACGTCGCCAAGGTTTATGGTAAATTGTACCTGTTCGTTGTTGAGCCCCGTTACGGCACTGTCCAGCTTTGCCAGTGAGTTGCGGTAAAAGCGGCTTCCCCTGGTCTCGCAATTGCAATACTGGATATCGCTTATGAGTCCAAATTTTACAACCGGCTTCCCGGATTGGCAAAAAGACGATGCGGGCGTGTATAAAAGGAGAAGTGATAGCGCGGAATATAGTAGTGCCTTCATTGTTGCGGCTAAAAATCGCATAAAATATTAAAACCTATGGTACTCAGCTTGTCCTTTTCTATTCCTTTTTTATAAAAAGCGCCAATGGTAAGTCCATGTCCCTGCCAGTTCTCGCTGGCCGGGGCTATCCGAACACCACCCCGGAAAATCGGACCATAGCTGGCGCCGTTGAAATCTGAATACTGGCTCTTCGATATGTTCACCTTATAGTAGCCGAAGCCCACGCCAAAATAGCCACCGAATGTTTGCTCGTTATCCAGGGTAGACTTGGCGCCGATATTGTAATCGAGCACTACCGGCAGATCGTACGCGAAAAGCACGCCTGCGTCGCTGCCGCCATTACTGGATACAACGCCGATGCCGATTCCCAATGGCAGGCCGACACTGATCGAAGAATTGTCGTTCTCAACAAAATTAAGCCGGGGAAAATAGCAGATATTCGTTTGGCTCAGCATGAATTTCGATGAAGACTCTTCACCCACATGACCCGACAGCACAGAAATGGTAGCGCCAAGTCCGTGCATCAGTGTTTGCGAATAAGATGCCGGTGTAGTCAAACAGAGCATGGCAAAGAAAGCGATCGTTTTTTTCATATAGTTGGGTGGTTTGGGTTTGATTGTAAGGCGCAATAGGTTGCTTTTTCAACCAGCTCATCGATCATCGGGGTAGTCTCGTTGATCTGCTTTGCCTTTTCAAACAGGAGAAGCGCCTCGTCAAATTGGCCGCTTTCCAAATAATAGATTCCCAGGTTTCTGTGAGCATAAGGATTCGTATCGTCCATTTCCAGGGAACGCCTGATATCCTGCACTCCTTCTTCCTGCCGGCCCAACTTCATTTTGGCGAAGCCCAGGTTATTGTATGCATAGGCAAAATCCCGGCAGCAGCCGATTGCTTTTTCCAAGAGCGGAATGGCTTCGTCAAACCGGTTCTGCAGGAGCAGGGTATATCCTTTGTTATTGAGCGAATAGGGGTGATCTGGATTCAGTTGCAACGACAGATCATAATATTCCAGCGCCTCCTCCAAAAGTCCCAGTTGGGTGCAGGAAAGCGCCCTGCTCGAAAAATCATCGGTATCCGGAGAACTTATTGTGGCCAGCTCCACTGAAAGCGCTCTTGCCTTATCATAATCTTTGGTACGCTGAAAACAACTGATGGCCAGGCGATAGATGCTTTCTTCCTTCACTCCATCGCCGATCGATTTTTCAAGCAAACCAGCGGCATCCGCATACTTATTTTCCTGGTACAGCTGTGCAGCCTCTTCATAGAGGACCGAAACCCGCCTGTAACGAAACAGTTGTTTCAAATTGTATCCATCGTTGTAGGTAGTAGATCCATTGTACAGCCTGATCGGCACCGGGCTTGGAATAAGATTTACGAGGAGATCGAGAATGGAAGACCCAATCAATACCACCAGGAAAAACTTTAAAACACCATGCAGGTCGTATGACAGGGACAGATAAAAAGCCAGGCCACTGCATAATAAAGAAGCCAGCGGGCCAGCCAGGATGTAGATGATTTGATGCCAGACCGGAATGCTTGTAGCTGATGGAATACAAACACCGCTGTTCCATGCGAAAGGATTATACCGGAAGAATATGGCCAGCCGGTTTGTATTGAGTTGGAGGCTCTTTCCGGGATCGCCCAATGAGCCGATGTAAACAGCTACTTTTTGCTTCGTTAACCATATAGCCGGGAAGGCATGCCCCAGCTCGTGCAACAGCACGGTCAGTGGCCTGGCTAAAAGGAGCAATAGCAGGATAAGTATCGAATCCATTATCAGAGCAATCCCCGAAATATTCCAGGGATAAGGTTTGGCTATAAAAGCTGGAGATAATGATAAAAAGAATTGTTGATGAATTCAAATATGGAAAAGAATAATGTGAGAAGGATATGGTAACCGCCGTTTAGCTCTACCTTATCTTATTACCGGCAACTGCTTTCCTCGCCGGCTGCTGCCGTTCAGACGGATACCGGCAGATAAGCGGTCTGCCCAATACCATTTCAAGATTTATAAGTGTTTCGAGTGTAAAATTTTCTCCGCCCCGCACCCATTTATTTACCATTTGCGGGCTTACGCCCATTTCATCCGCAAGCCGTTTCTGCGTCCATTCCAATTCCGAGAGCCGGGTTAAAATATCCAATGCAATACCCTGCGATAACTTAAGAAATTTTCGCTGCCGGTTTCTTTTCCGGATATTATCAGCTGTACTGGTTTTTTCTTTTGAAACCAGTTGAAGAAACTTTTCTTTATTGGTTTTCATCTTCGTCTGTTAAAAATTCAAAAAATGAGCCTGTATCAAAAACAACCTTTGACCGTAATTAGTCCCGTACCTTTTGCAGCTTCGCAAGTTCGTATTGCGTATGCGGCCGTTCCGCCATCAGGTGCGTGAGTTTGATCGTTCCGCCGGTAATCACAAAACAGCTCTCCTCCACGCGCAATGCATAAAGCCGGAGACAATTAGCCCGCCTTTTCCTAAAGGAAAGTAGGATAGGAACGGTTTCGCTGTTCACCAGTGGGGCAAAAAACTGGTCCAAAGAATATCGTGGGTCATCAAATAGTCTCTGAATTTTCTGTTCCAGCCTCTCAACATCGTTCAGCGCCTGTTCCACCAAAACCACCAAATCCTTTCCCGGCGGCCAGTCGGCTTCCTGGGCCGCGAAAAAGTCCGATAAATAAGCTACGTCGTTCCATTGCTCCAGCACCCTGCCTAATTCGTTCAGTACCGCTTCATCGTAATGGACCGCATACAAACGGCCCTCAAAAATAGCAACAATTTTCATGATAATCAACTTATAGGTTAATTTATTTTCACCCCCTTCTGCCCCACGCTGATAGAAAGCGGCGCAGAACGAATAGTGGCCTATTCAATACCACAAAAGCCTTATGGAAAGAAATAACAATGGTGCTGCTGCCAAAAACTGGGTTAAACAACGGTTTGCCCGATTGATGTCCAACAAGCAACTCGCTGGCACCAGGAACCAAAAAGGAGTTAAAGGAAAGATCATGAAGAACGCAACGATTTCCTTTAGGTAACTTGGCTTTACATTGTCTTATTTTATAGTCAATGCAAAAATCAGAAAAATTACTCCGCTGAAAAATGGTCCTAACCCAAGGAATAAAGAAATGGTGCTTATTGGATGTCCCAATTTAGTTGACCAGGCAAATGCGTTTAAAAGCCAGCCCGATATTATTGCTCCAAGTGAAAGAAATATTTTATCTCTCTTTGTCACCCTCATAAGTTTTTTAACCATTCCATTTATACCAATAGTATCTTCCAAGTCCTAAGTTGTCAAACAGTTGCAAGTGTACTCCGATAAGTACCAAAAATAAAATCATTGCAATTACTTTGTTCGTAACAGTTTCTTCTTTACAGCTCAAAACAGTTGAAAGTAAAATCCCAAATGTTGGAACAAGCCCAACAAACAATAATAAATGAACCCATTCAAGTCCCTCATTATCGTGTGAACCACCAGAGTATAGTTTTAGAGAAATGTCATTTAAAGCAACCAGTAGATACGTCAATGCGCTTAAAAAAATGATATTGATATTTTTCGTTCCGAAACAAATAAGCGACGTCGTGATTGTCAAAACAATAGGCGTCAACGTAATTCCATTGGGTGCAAAAAAATGCCCAACAAGTCCATTTAAAATTACCGTTACTATTGCAAGTCCTATTGCTGTTTTATTATTCATATTTCCTGTCCCTTGTATCGAACTTATTTTGACCGCTCACGTTTAAGGTTTAGCTATGGGGGCAACTCGCACTTATTTCAGCTCATGTCCGTTTAGTAGTCTTTCAATATTCTCCTTTGTGTCTTTATTTGGTTCCCTGTTAAACAGATGCCTGACGCCCCTTTCTATGTCTGCCGACCAGTTTTCCCGTGTCCACTTGTCCAACACGCGAATGGCCATATTACGGGTTCTTGTCACCGGACTTTGAAGCGCTGCCAGGAGGATTTCATCTCCCATCTTAGGGTAGTTTTCCAAATAAGTGGTTACGTATTCCAGGCTTGCATGCTTGTTGTAATGCTCTCCAAAACCGGTTGAGTCTTTTGGCCCCGTCGCCAGATCGTCAAGGGGTAAATGCTTCAGCGCAAAATTTATGATTTTGTTGGAATGTTCCGGTTTGCCGTAGCGGGTAACGTCATACCAGACCGTGCTCTTGGCAGGGTTTTCATTCAATTTTGCCCACACCGTATCCCATAGATCCATCTCTAAATTTTCCGCCGCCTGTTTGGCATTCCAATAGATATCATTATCCTGACTTTTCAATGCCTCGCGGGTGACTGTTTTCCAATCTCTGCCGTTCAGCGTTTCAATGGTATCAATTATGCAGTTTGAAATATTGTCCTGGTTCCACCCGTTTTCCTTCTGATCGCCAATATCGTTTTGGAGTTCGATAAGAAAGTTCCTGATCTTGTGCAGCACATTAAAGTCCGAAACTTCTGTTGCATGTGTTTTTGCATGTTGTACAAAGTCCCGGATCACCTGGGAAGCAAACGGATAGGAGGTAATATCGTTGGCCGGACTATGTTCCGCGATCAGCGCTTCAAGAATGTCAGAAGCCGCCTTAAAAAGCGGGCGCTCAATCTGCTCGCTGCCTAGCTTCTTATGCAGTTCTCCATGGACGGCACAGGTATAAGCCAGGTATTCATACATGATATTGTTTTTATACCCTTCAAATATCAGCCAGTCTTTAACCGGTTCTTTTAACCCGGGATTTGCCAATCTGTCAACCAATTGGATTTTCCCCCAGCCATCCACTTTCTTCGCTAATTCCCAGAGATCATTTTCCGCATCGTCTGATAATCCTGCGATGGCAATAACCGAATAAACGGTGAACTCATCGTGCAGGCCTAAGATCCGGATGTCTTCCAAAACCGATTTATTTTGGCAAAGTCCCAGGATAGCAATACCAAACTTGACGGCGTTTCTCTGATCTGTTTTTGTTGCCAGGTCTTTCGCGAAATTGAACAGGTATGGGTTAACAGGCAATGATTTGCTTACAACTGCCTGCAGAAACTCGTCCATAATTCCTATTGCGCCGTTGCTTTCCGTGACAAGTTTGTAAAAAGCCTGTTCGCTTGTTGTGTCGCCTTTTTTAGCAATGATGGTCAGATGCCTGGCAAGATCTGCGACCCTTTTTTTAGAACCGGCTGAATCGTCTGCCCCAAACATTGCATCCATAAGTCCGGGTGCAAAACGAACTTCGTCATCGGCTTTTATTTCATCCGGCAGATCCTTTGCGCTGTCTTTTAGCTTGTCGTTTTCACCCAGGCTGGAGGATAGGAATTTGAAAATAGAGCAGTCGGTTCTCCATTCGCTGGTATCTGTTGGTTCCTTTTTGTCAAATATGTCCCGAAGCCATTTTTTTATCATCGGCGCTGCTATATCATGGTTATGCAACTAAAATAATATCATTTCTGCAATTAATAAGAAATCCCTGTCTCCAGAATGATTGCCGGCATTACTCATTTTATTCCATTGGCAATTTCCCTGTTTGCAGAGTATAACCAGGGGTCGCTATACGAACACCGAAAGGCGCTTCATGGGCGTTTTGTTATTGAGCTTATCTATACTCATGCAAGAAATTTGTCAATTCGATAGACAAAACGCCATTGATCCGATTAATATAGGCTAGCCTCCTATTTGGCACCAATGCAAAGGAAAAACAATCGTTTTTTCTATAAGGATAAATAGCTACTTTAAGAATGTGCTTATACTGCCTGTAGTCAATCGAGAAATTTGAATCACAGACACCGCAAAGTGGCCTAGTAATAATAGGCTTTTTGCTACAAATTGATCATCTTTGAAGATCAACGGGGTATCATTAAAAGATTGTTCAAATACCAATTCAACCCGATTCAATAAGGAATACTTAAGTATATTGGAGGCATCCGCCCCAATAGCATTGTCTTCGACACCTGCGACCATCAAGTTGCAACATGCCTTTCGTTGGGTACGGAATTACTAGGAAATGCAAGTTACCAACATAGCAAAAATCCAAATTTCATACAAGAATTTCGCCTTTATTACTCTCATCTTTTTTGAAATGGCCTGAATGATATTGCCCTGATCAGTCAAACATAGAGTGTGGGTTAAACCTGTTAGCACCTAACTAAAAAATTCTCAGAAACTATAGCTTGCCAAAATCCTCTTTGTAAACAGAAACAACGCCATTGTCGTTTCGATAAATAAAAAACTGGACACTGCTTGTTTCTAGCGAATTGTCAAAATCTTTACTCCATATCAAATACCATTTTCCAGATTTAAATTCAAATGGCAAAACATCGTGCTTTACATTCCCGGTATAAGACCAGTAATACCCTTCGTTCTTTTTAAAGAAATAAATCTTATTTAATCGAGGAGAAAGTCCGGTTGCTACCAGATCCGCCCGTTCGGATGTTTCCTTGTATTGCTTGGGATAGGACTGCTCGTTAAGCTCTGTCACCTCAATTAGGTGAACGGTAAAACCATTAGTCACACCCCTTTCGCTATACAAATAATCTCCCGTCACTTCAACTTCTGGGCTTGCACATCCTAGCAAAAGAATGAAAAACAAAAAATAGATAGCTCTCCTCATTTGTCAGATTTATTTGGAGTAGGCAATTGAACATCTTATCTCTGTTTCCTGAATCAAATGCTGCAAGAACATCCGTTGGCCTTTGTTGATTTGTTCATCCTCAAACATTAGTGCTTGCTAATTCTATATTTCTTTAGTCGTTTAAACTCTTTTTCGATTGCCCTTTAGATTTAGGAAGCGCAACTTCAATTGATTTCTGAAAGAGGTCGGAAATTTCACTTAATGTCAAAGTTTCAACTGCAATTCTTCCCGTCATTATACTTGTCAATTTGCGTTCACGTATGAGTATAGCATCGCTCGGATAACACAATGTTTAAGCGTTTTTCGAAAGTTAGGCTACTTCCGACCTTTACTGGATTGGCCACTAAAGACCTGATCGGCCAGGTCCAAATTACTACTGCCTAGCCAGAATTCCTACTACTAGCTATACGCTGTTGCCCAATTTCTGCAAAACCAATGTTAAGCCCATATTAGGCGGGCTTGTCAATGGTGATAATCAGCTTTTTGTTTATCGCTTGCACGCAGATCTTTTGACCTTGCAAAAAGCCTAATTCTTGCAACCACTTTCCTTTGATTCTAATATATGGCACAGATATACTCTTCCCTTCGATCTCATGATACGCATATGAAACTATCATCGTACGAAACTCCTTTTTCATTGTCATGATTTAGTATGACAAAATTAGGAAAAGAATTGAACTGTCAATTATAATATGACATATAGTTTAAATTATTTTACCAGATTGTACCTGTGAAAAAAGAACAACTTCAAAAGAAGATCGGCCAACGAATAAAAGCCCTGCGCGAAGAACGCGGGCTGTCTCAATCTGATCTCGCCAGAGCCTGCAACAAAGACAGACAGGCAGTTGAAATTATTGAAAATGGGAAAGTAAACCCAACCATTTTTTCTCTATTTGAGATCGCTAGGGCAATGGACATATCACTATCCGAACTGCTAGATATTTAGAATCACTCATTCATGACATAAAGAAATATAATCTTCCCATAGAACAGGTGATGTTCCGTCTAATTTACTTCTTAAAAAAGCTAACCCGCTATCAGAAAGCTGCGCAATCTTAGTAAACGGCCCCCAGTCTTGTTTCTTGATAAGAAAATTTCCAACAAAAAAGCTAGGTCTGGGATATGAGTCAATTTTATGAGAAAAATGCTCATCTCGTAGTCCAATATTTTCATATTGGCTGGCATGAGTAATCATTCCTCCCTTAAAGAAAACTGCGTCAATCTCTTCTAGATATATTATTGGGTGAAAGGATTCATCTTTACCACGTTTCTCCCCTTGTATTATATCACCGGCCGAAAAATTTGAGGTCATAAAATTATAGCCTTTTCGTTATTCCCTTCATTTTCGCCTACCAATTGGCAACTTGACGAAGGAAAATATTTTTAATATTAATGCTCAACCGAAGAACAGATGTTTAATTTTGAATTTCTGTAGATATGAACCCGTTCAGCGTTCCTTATTACAAATTAGCTGCTTGCGCAAAGCACTGTTTTTCAGCAAGAACAGCTAGGACAAAACGCCTTGGATCTCTGAAATGATATCACGCATATCTTCGTTCACATCCTTTCCTGTAAATCGCATTACCCGAAATCCCAGGGCTTGTAATTCCCGGTCAATGCTTCTGTCGCGCCGAGCCTGCTCCTCTTTTCCGTGATAGGTGTGTCCATCCGTATAGACGCAGATCTTCCTATTCCCTTTTTCGATATAGAAGTCAACAATGGTCAGCACATTTTTGAAATTGTTGGTGGGGTTGTCGTAGGATTTTCCCTCAACTGAAATAGGCTCCCCTCGCCGGTTCAACGGATACTGCGGGTAAAATGATATATAAGCCTTCCTGAGCTCCAAAAATAATTTTCTTTCCAAGGGACTTTGCAAAACAAATAAGCAGGTCTCGCAATCATGAGTCATCTTATGTGCACAGTCCTTACATAGTGGATCGGCTTTATGCGCGGTGTTAATTTTTGCTGCTCTATCTTCAGAAACCTGTAATATTTCGGCCGTAGTATCCTCCCTCAATAGTTTCTCAAGTTCTTCCTTGAGCTTTAACAGGGCATGCCTGTCTACTATGGCTGACTTCTCCCAGAAGCTGCTTTTCTCGGATACCGTAACCAAGTACATCAACGCATCTTTATTGTTGTAGTCTTTTGTTTTTATTCTTTTGAACGTAATGGGAAGTTTCGCCATAGGATATTCAATTTTATTTCAATGTTAGGTTTATATCCCTTTTAACGACAACGACATGGAAATTATTGGATCAGGTTCGGAAGGATCACAGTCAGGAAAGCCGCCGTACATTCATCATCCATACCTACCTAACCCCAACCCCCCAAAAGGGAAAAATCAGACGAGAAAAGGGAAAAATCGGGCGAGTTTTCACCCCGCTTTTTAACCACCCAAAACCGCACCCGCCATTTTCGCTATCCCCGCAACGACCGCCGGCGCCACAAAAACGACCGTCCGCGCCGTGCAAGTGACCGGCCGCGACATTCATTTGGTAATAACAAAACAGGACTGTATTGTTATCCTGTTCAAATGAATTGATCACCAAAACAAAATTTTTATGCGTTCACGTTGTATCTATTTTTTCTCCAATCGCTGCCTCCACAAAGTGAAGGAAGAAGACATCTTTTTCATCCGCCTGCACCAGGGCGTCTGCTACCTGCACACCCGCCACGGCGTGTACAAAGTGCACACCAGCCTCCGCAGCTTTGAGGGCAATCGCTTTCACGTGAGCCTCTCGCGCTCGCACCGCTCCGTAGTGGTGAACATGCAGCACGTAACAGGTATGGGCTTCCGGTCCATCTTCGTAAATGGCATGCCCCTGCCCCTCGACCCCATGTACCACAAGCGGCTCTATCCCCGCTTCTGCCGAAGTACCTGACCCGGGATGGCGCCCACCGGCCACCACCGGCAGGCCGCGGAGAACCGTCACACGACAGCGCAGGAGGTGTGACCCTGCCCGTCTTTCTTCGCCCACTGCCCCCGGCCGCCACAACGCCTCCCTTCAGATAGGCCATCCCCACCGCCGCAGCCTGCCGTCAATACGCCCTCCATATGCAATGAATGTGCGGGAAACCTGCCGGAAAAGTGCTGGAAACCTGCTGGACAACTGCTGGAAACCTGCTGGAGAAGTGCTGGAGAAGTGCTGGAAACCTGCAGCAAAACTACACCAGGCAACACCCAACACCCGCCCACAGACCCCGCAACCAGGACCAACCCGGAGAGAACCCCCGAAACACAGGGGACCCCGGAACGCCAGGACCCGGACAACCACCGGAACTCCAGGACATCAAAACACTGGGACCCCAGAACCCGGGCCTCCCACCCTCTTCCCCCACTAACGGCGATGCTTCACCGCAGCCGCGGCACCGGGCGATCCGCCGCCCTTCCACTATCCATTTTTTAACCCCCAAAATCCTAAACCCCATGGCAAAAACCGACAATAACATCATCACCCGCAACTACAGCGGGTCTGTAGGTCGCCAGTTCTCCCTGCGCACCCGCGGCAACAAATCCATTTTGGCTGCCCTGCCCAAATCGAGGTACGGCTTACCCCTTACCCCGGCCCAGCAATTGGTGCGCGAAAAATTCCAGCTCGCTACCATCTATGCCCGCAAGGCCGCTTCCAACCCGGCTTTGATGGAAGCATACGAAGCCGGTAGGCGCGGCAACCAGTCGGCCCGCAACGTGGCCTTCAAAGATGCCTGGTTCGCTCCCATCGTCAGCAGCATCCAAACCGATGCCTATACCGGTGAAGCCGATCAGCCCATCGTAGTGCGCGCCATCGACAATTTCCGCGTCACCGCGGTGAAAGTATCCCTCTTTTCCGCCGAAGGTACCCTGCTCGAAGAAGGCAGCGCCGTAGAAGACGAGAACGGGTACGACTGGATCTACCGGTCCACTTCGGTTAATCCCGCCCTCACGGGAACGCTCATCCGCGCGGTAGCGGAAGACCTGCCCAAAAACAAGGGCTCGCTGGAAATTCTGCTCTAAGAGCACCCATCCGCTGCGGGCAGCAGGGACCGGCAGGCGCCGCCGGCCCACTGCCCCAACGGCCCGTTTGACGTCCTCTATGAAAAACCAACACCCCATTTAAAACACCTAAACCCCCAACCAAATGAAACAACAACACATCGACCAGCTCTCGCTGCTGGAACGGGCCAGCGCCGACACCCCGCCCTTCTTCCTGAAGCTGCGCAACATCGGCATCACCCTGGCCGCCATCAGCGCCGCCATCCTCGCCTCACCCGTAGCCCTGCCGGCGATCGTTACCACCATCGCGTCCTACCTGGGCGTGGCGGCCACCGTAGCCAGCGCCGTAAGCCAGGTGGCTGTAAAAGGATGACCATGGAACTGCTCCTGGAACGCGAATACCATCCGTCGGGTACGAATGGCATTCTCAGCATCGCAGAAAAGTTTTGCTGCTTCACCATCGAGCTTCCCTGGCGTTTCAACCGGCGCATGGAATCCTGCATCCCCGAAGGCAGGTACCCGCTGGCCCTCCGCTTCAGCGATCGCCACCAATGGCACCTGCTGGTGAAAGACGTGCCCGGCCGCACCCTCATCCTCCTGCACAAAGCCACCAACGCTTTGAAGCAACTGAAGGGCTGCATCGCCCCGGTAAGCCGGCTCACCCAGCCCGGCATGGGAACCAATACGGCCGCTGCCTTCAAAACCCTGATGGAACAGGTGCGCAGCGCCTTCGACCGCAACGAGCGGGTATGGCTCACCGTTAGTCGCCTGTCCGACCGATATCAGCATCCTTCCTGATCTTTCCGGATGCCCTTTGTGAGTTGCCATAACCCCGTTTAGTCTTATTCGGGGTTTTTTCCCACAGAAAAGGGAAAAATCGGGAACATTTTCACGAAGCACCAAATTCTCTTTCCAATGCTTGCAAAAACGAAAAACCATTTATAGTTTAAGTTTCATTTACCGTGTTGCTCCAGTTTTATTTCAAAAGAATCGGCAGAATCCAACTCAGCACCGTTCCGGATAGCGACCACCCGTCCACCCCGCTGCGCCTGCTGTCTGCCCACCAGGGAAACGCCTTCCGTGGCCGCATCGCCGTGCAGCAGTACCAGAGCTCCGCAGGGCCGCTCTGCCAGGTACACTATACCCTGGGCAATACCGTTACCCTCGACCACCAGCTCGCCGCCGAAGGCCTCAAAATGCTGCTGGTCACCGAAGGCCGCTGCCTCCTGGAAACAGACCGGCCCGCCTGCTGGCACCTGTCCGCGGGAAAGATCTGCTTCTTCAACGCAACCAGCTACCGGTTAGATATAACCGAAGACTGCCCCTTGTCCTGTTTCGTTTTTCCACTCGAAGCCTTCCTGGAACAGATCGACTGGAACGGCTTCCCCGAAAACTGCTATGAGCTCAGTCCTGCGATGTACGGCTGGCTGAACAGCATTCTGCAGCCGCCCGCGCCCCTCTACGATCCCGAAGGATGGCTCACCCTGCAGTTCATGAATCTGCTGCAGCCCCTGCGCGAACAGATCCACCAGAACCTGCCCAGCGGCAAAATAAAGGGCCGCGAACCCTTTGTATATGCCGCCGACGCCTTTATACAGCGCAACCTGTCCAAACATTTGTCCATCCGTGAAATTGCCCGCGAAGTGGGACTGAACGAATCCACCCTCAAAGCCGCTTATGTGCAGCATTTCAAAATGGGTATGATCAAAAGACAGAACTGCCTGCGCGTGGATCTGGCCAAGCAACTGCTGCAAAACACGGAACAGTCCATTGAAGAGATTGCCTTCGCCTGCGGGTATGAATCGGCCAAAGCTTTCAGATACAATTTCAGGGAAGAAACCAACAGCAATCCGCGGGAATGGCGAAAAAACTTATTACCATGAGCACCCTGAAACACCGTTTGAAAGAAGCCGCCGCGCAGGTTGAACTGACGCCGGAACTGTCGGGAATACTGCAGCGTTTTTTCCTGGAACATTCCACCCGCGCCGACCGCAACCGGCTCGACGAGTGGATCAATGAATCTTCCGCGAACGACCATTTCTTCGACCTGCTGCTGGAACTGGGCGGCGACGGCACCGGGGCCGCCACCATCGCCACCCTGCGCAAATACACGCAAAAGCCGCCACGCAAAACCTCGCGCTTCCGGAAATGGGCCTGGCGCATCACTGGCATTGTACTGCTGGTGCTGTTGCTGGATCATTTCATGCCTTCGCATCCCCTCAGCCGGCTGGTAAAGGGCCGCGACGTGCAGAACCCCAGCTACAGCAAAACGGTGGTCCAAACGGCCGGCGATACAAAAACCCTATGGCTGCCCGACAGTTCGCGCATCGTACTGCTACCGCATTCTTCCGTCGGTTTTCGCGAAGCGGTATTCATTGACGTGCGCAGCATGGAATTCAACGGCAGCGGCCGGTTTGAAGTACGCAACAATACCTGGCCCCTGGAAACAGACCTGAACGGCTGGACCCTCAAAGTACAGCAGGGCAGCTTTGAAGTGGCGTCCAGCGGCGATACCATCCGGGTATTGTCGGGAACCGCCACGGTATACATCCGGAAAAACCGAAAAGAGTGGACACTGGAACCGGGCGGGGAAGCCCGGCTGGAAAAAGACAAACCCATCCTTCTACCTAAACCCCAATAGCGTATGCCAGCAGATGCCGCCACCTCCCTGCTGCTTCCCAAAGGGAAGTCACTGGCACAGGTCGCTTTTTCGCACATCCGCTACATTGAAGTGGACAACAAGTATTGCCGCATTGTTACCGATGCCGATGTTTACCTGGTACGCACCGGCATCGAGGCCCTGCTGCCGCGATTGCCACCGGGTTTTCACCGCATCCACCGCAGCTATGTGGTGTCACTGGAGAAAGTGCAGGCCATCGGCAATGGGCAGCTCACCATCGCCGGCCGCTCCCTGCCCATAGCGCGCCGGGAACGAACCAGGCTCTATGCCAGGTTTTTGAAACTGGGTTAAGGCACCTTTCAGCCTCTAATTCATGATTCATAAATCATGAATTATGAATTAGGATTATCTTTGTCGAATGAGCCAACACAATGGAATGCGGCCGCAGGACATAGCGGTATTATTAAAAATAATTATATCTCATGCAGACTGGCTGAATAAGACCATCGCAAAAGACCTGTTCTTAAGCCCATCAGAAGTTAGCTATTCTTTGCAACGATCCGCATTGGCCGGGCTGGTGGATCCTTCAAAAAGAACGGTCATGAGAAAGGCTTTTCTGGAGTTTATTCAGTATGGATTGCCGCGGGTATTTCCAGCTATCCGGGGGCCAATTGCCATTGGGGTACCAACTGCTTACTCTTCTCCCGTTATGGTGCCATACTTTATGGTAAACCAACTGAATGAAACAATAGTATGGCCATATGCGGAAGGAGAAGCGAGGGGCGAAACAATAAGTCCGTTATATCCAAATGCAGTCCAGGCAGCATTAAAGGACCAAACATTATATGAGTTGTTATCACTTGTTGATGCGATGCGTATCGGCAGCGTCAGAGAAAAGGAGATAGCGCTTAAATTATTGCAGGAAAAATTCAATGTTCAGTATGCATGAGAACATTGTACGGATGAAGGCGGTAGCCCACTGTTTAAAAGGGTTTAGCAAGCCTTATGCATTTGTAGGTGGCGCTACTGTTTCTTTATACGCCACACAAAACTCACTGGCTGAGAATATCAGGCCTACTGACGACGTAGATGTGGTAATAGAGTTGGCTACCTATGACGACTATTCACACATAGAAGATCAACTTCGGGCTTTAGGCTTTATAAACGACTTTGCATCTGGTGTAATTTGTCGTTATACTATTCAGGGGATTGTAGTTGACATCATGCCTACTGCTTCAGCTATTCTGGGATTCAGCAACAAATGGTACCCGGAAGGGTTTCGCAATGCAATTCCATATAAGCTGGATGATGAAACAGAAATACTTATTTTTTCTTTACCGTACTTTTTGGCTTCCAAATGGGAGGCACACAAATCAAGAGGTAAGGATTTACGTACCAGCCGTGATTTTGAAGATATGGTTTATGTTTTTGAGAACTGTAAAAATCTGGACGACCAACTTCTAAGCGCCCCTGAATCTGTCAAACAATATCTGGCGCACGAACTTACCCCATTACTGGATCATCCGGATTTTGAAGAAGCGCTGTATTGCCATATGGAAAGCACCAGGTATGGCGCCAGCGCAGGCAAGATAATAGCCAAAATTAAAGCTGCTATTAACTTGCCTGTTTAGCTGCCACTCCCGGCGCCGTCACCCCCTACTCCCCGCCACGGTCCGGATTCACCGTCAGCTCCCGGAACGCCGTGGGCAGCCACACCTGCATTTCGCCGGCGCCGCGGTTGTTCCAGGCAAAATAGGGAATGGCCTTCACCGCACGCGGCACCGTTGTGAGCGACTGCCCGTCGGGCGAAGCGCCGGCGCCTTTGGCCGTAAAGGAAATGGTATTCACCCCTCCCAGCAGCGTGGGCTCGTAATTCACCGTAAAGGCAGTGGAAGCAGGCACTATGAAATTCCAGGCCAGCTTGCCATTGTCGGCGCCTTCCACGCAGTACACGAGCGGACCGTATTGCAGGGCCACGCGGTCGTTGTTCTGTTTCAGCTCAGAGCGGCTTTCCACCAGGCGTACTTCCATGGGCGTAACAATTTCCACCACATCGCCCTTTTTCCACTTGCGGTCCAGCACGGCATAACCGCCGTCGGTTTTGTAGTCGGCTGCCTTGCCGTTCACCAGCACCTGCATGGTTGCGTCCTGGCCGCTGGCATAGCTGTAAAGGCCGCCGGGCGCTGGCGTGCTGAGCCAACCGGGAATGCGCAAACGCAGTTCGTAACTGCGCTTAGGCGCCTCCGTTACCGTGAGGGTGCTCAGCCCCTTCCAGGGATAGCTGGTCTGCAACGATACCGCAAAAGCCTGCTTCTCCACCGGTACCCGCACCTGTGAGCCGATGTAAAGGTTCACCCACAGCGCATTGGCCGAACGGCTGTACACATAGTTGCCCAGCGAGGCCACCAGTCGCGCAATATTGGAGGGACAACAGGCCGTACCGAACCACTCGCGGCGGTGGTGCTGCCCCGTGGACGCCAGCGGGTTGCCGTAAAAGAAACGGTCACCCGTAAGCGATAAGCCGTCGAGGGCGCCGTTGAACAGGCTTTTCTCCAGCACATCGATGTATTTCGATTCGCCCGACAGCATATTCATCCGCTGGTTCCAGAACACCATGCCCACCGAAGCGCAGGTTTCGCAATAGGCGCTTTCATTGGGCAGGTCGTAGTCTAGCCCAAAGCCCTCGTTCTTGCCCTGCGCACCAATGCCGCCGGTGATATACATATTACGGAACACCACATCTTCCCAGATGCTGTTCATCGCCTTCACATAACCGGCATCGTTGGTAACCGCCGCCACATCGGCCGCGCCGGTGTACATGTACATGGCGCGAACGGCATGGCCGGTGATGTTGCGCTGGTCCTTCACCGGCACACCATCCTGGCAGTAATCGGGGTCCTTCCACTGGTCCCAGATCACGCCCTTGCCGTAACCGTGGCCGCGCTGCTCCAGGAACCACTGCGCCAGCTCCAGGTAACGGCGCTGGCTGGTATGGTGGTAGAGCCGCATCAGGGCCAGCTCAATTTCCTGGTGACCACTCACCCAGGGACGGTTCTGCTGGCGGAAAATGGAATCGATGTGGTTGGCGAAACGGGTGGCCACGTCCAGGAGCTGGCGCTTGCCCGTAGTCTGATCGTAGGCAATGGCCGCTTCTATAAGGTGACCGGCGCAATAATCTTCGTGCTTTTCCATATCGGTCCAGCGCTTGTCCAGCCCCGTTAGTTCGTAATAGGTATTCAGGTAACCATCGGGCAATTGTGCTGCGGCGATCTTGGCGATCCACTCATCGGCCTTGGCCTCAATCGCCGGGTTGGGATGGCTTTTCAGCGAATAGGCCATGGCCTCTATGGCCTTGTACACGTCGGAATCGTCGTAATAAATGCCCTCGTGTTTACCGCTCCGCGTCGCCGCTTTTTCAAAATTGCGGATGCGGCCGGTTTTGTTCTCGGTGTACAGGATGCAGGCGTCGAGCGTAGCAGTGGCCACGGTTTGCATGCGACCCTTCCAGAAGGGATCGGTGATGGACACCTGTGAAAAGTCGACGGGGTAAAGTTTCTGGAGCGATTCCTGGGACTGGGCAACAGCCGGCAGAGCGGCAGCCGCCAGAGCGGCCAGGCGAAGAGTGGAAATGATTTTCATAATTCAATCGTTAACGGGAAGCGTAAATATCCATTGTTTGCCGCCTTTCCCTGTTACTGTATTTATCAATTTCTATTCATATAATATCCCAATGCGCCCATAAGGCCCGTTGCCGGCAGGAATGGTGCACTCAATGGTCAGGAGCCTGTTATCGCTGGAAACCAAACGCGCGTTGGTCAGCCGGCCCGGCGGTTTTTCGGTATACACCTGGAAGCGGTAGGTCTTACCGGGACGACCCTCCGCCAGCCATTCCAGCCGCTGGCCTTCGGCCTTTTCTTCCAGGATCTTCAGTCCCGAAGAAGGCTGGTTCACCACCGCCGGCGTCACCACCGGCAGCACGCCAGTGCCACCCGAGCTCTTGATCCTGATCTCGTGGCGGCCCGCCGCGAGCTGCGCCTGCAACTGCACCCGCAGGCCATCGGCTTCCTGCGCCAGTTGATAGGCAACGGGTTGCCCGTCGAGCGTTACCGCGCTCACCTGGCTCAGGGGCGGAAGCGCGGGCGCAAAGGCCAGCCCCGCAGGCTTATTAAGATCGATGGTGTAAACGGTATTACCCTCGCCCCGCTGCAGGGAAAGCTGCATAACGGTTTCGCCCATACGCAGGTTCGAGACCCGCGCAGAACGCCAGTGCCAGGGGAAATAGGGCGCCAGTTGCACCTGCTGTTTCACGGCATCGGGCGAAAAGCCCAGCATGCCTTCGATGGCTGGTTGCAGCACCATGGTTTCACTCCAGCACTGGTGGGCGCATACGCCATTCGGTTTATAGATTTCACCGTTGAGTGTTTCCTCGATGCTGCCCGGCGCCCAGTTGCGGTACACCAGCATATTGCCCAGGAGGTATTGGTAACCCGCCTTGTACAGGCCGTTGTCGAAAGCGGCCAGCGAGCCCCAGCCGCCATAAAGCGGCCACACCATGCCCGCATGGTAGCTGCCGGGTTTGTATTTGGGATTGTCCTCTTCCAGCATGCGGATGCCCCAGTCGGTGCTGAATTTGCTGGTGCTGATCTTCCGCATCACGGCGAGGGATTTGTTTTTGTCGCTCACCGCTTTTAAATACATGGGCACCGTTGCAAAGCCGGTGCTCTGGTCCATATAACTGCCGTCGGCCATCTTGCCATTGTAGAAATAGCCCTTGGCGCTGTTCCAGAAATCGGTGTCGATGCTGCGTTTCACAGCAGCGGCCTGCGCCGCATAGGAACCGCCTGCTTTGCCCAGGGCGCGGCTCATATAATCCATGCCCTCCAGGGTGGCGGCCCAGCAACCGGCGAGGTAAAATTCGGTATGCGTGCCGAAAAGCGGACCGCCTTCGATCCAGCCATGGCCCACATTGGTGTTTTCGATGAGACCGTCGCCATCGGTATCAGTGCTGTAACAGAAGCGCAGCGCTTTTTCGATCGCCGGCCAGATCTGTTCAATATAGGCCCGGTCGCCGCTGTAACGCAGGTAGTGCGCGGCCAGTATGATGAAGAGCGGGGTGGCGTCGGATGCATCGTAATGCGCCACGCCGCTGGACGTGAGTTCGTGGTAGATCTTGCCATCGAGGTCCTGGTAACGCACCAGGGTCTCGAGCTGTTCCTTCACCATGCGGAAATCGCCATAGGCGTTGATGGCCATGGCGCTCCACTCGGCGTCGCGGCCAAAATACCAGGCATAACCTGGTCGGCCGCTGATATTGTGGCGGCCGTTCCAGCCGCGGGCCGTGGTGCCGAAACCCGCCATCAGCGCCGTGCCCAGGCCGGGTGTGGTTTGCAGGAACTGGTCGGTGCGGGCCAACGCCCAGGCATAACCGATATTGAACAATGTATCGGGTGTTTCAAAGGCCACGAAATCTTTCAGCAGGTGGCGGTAATAGGCATTGCTTTTCAGGAAGAGCGCATTGCCGTTCTCTTTGGCATTGGCATGGGGCTGCAGGGCAGCGGCGAGTCCCGTGGAGCTGCCGCTGATATAGATATTCAGCGGCCGGCCCTTACTGAGGTCAAAACTGGCGCTGGCCTCAATGCCGTTCTTCGCCGTATCGGCCCGACTCTCCCGGCTGCGCGGCGCTTCACTGAAAAGCACGGCGGTATTGAGGTCGCCGTCCTGCCCGCTGATGATAAAGCCGTTCACCTTCTTTTCAAAGCCATAACGGATGCTGCCGGTAGCGAGGTGACTATAAGGCCACATGTACCGCAGGTTGGCAGCAAATTGAACCTGTAAGGTTTCAATGCCTTCGCCCTCCACTTCGTAATGCGCCACGCCCAGGGGCTGGTCGCTCGAAACGGTATAGATCTCTTTGAGCGTGGTGTTGCCGAAGCGGTAACTGCGCACCAGGTACTCAGGACTAACGACCACGGATGACCGCTGGTAGCGCAGCCAGGTAATGCTGTCACTGCCTTTGAGGCGCACGCCGGCTTCGAAATCGCGCAGGGCCATAAAGGGATGGATCCAGATCTCTTCCATGCCGCCGTTGAGCTTGCCCATCCACAAGATCTGCCGCCCTACGAGATCGTAAAAAGCGCTAGAAGGAGTGTCCACGCGCATTTGCAGCGAAGGAGCGGGCAGGTCCCAGCGCGTGGCCCGCGCGGGTTGCAGCGCTTTCACGTTAAACCCGCTGGCGGTGAAAGCAGGCGGCTGGTAATTCCAGTAACGGGTGGCGCCGCTCAACTGTCCATCGAGGTAACGGAATACATTGCCGGTGAAAGCAGCCAGGTGCATGCGGTTGCGGTTGGGCGCCGCATAATAGAGATAGGCGCCGGCAGCCAGCACTTTTCCCTTTCCCTTCGGCAGTTCTACCAGCAGCTTGCCGTTTTCGGTGAAGGTGATATAGGTCCAGTCGATCCCCACCACCTTGCACTGCTGCGGCACGGCCTCTCCAAAAAAGCCATGCTTGCGCACCACGTGATCAACGGGTTGTTTGGACACATATACGCCACCCTGCAGGCCGCTGAAAAGGGGATGTGTTTTAAAAGCGTGGAACCCGAGCGGGCGACCGAAACCTTCGTCGCGCACCGTATCACGCTGAAGGCTAAGCGCTGTTTTTTCCCAGCCCCATTCGTGGAGCAGGGGCATGGCTTCCATCGACAAAAAAACCTTACCACCTTTTTCGGCCCAGGCGCCCAATACCGCGCCTGCTGCTTTTTCAACAGCATCAAACGCGGTGGTATCGGTGCGGTGGTACCAGATACAGCCGAAGCGGCCGGCCTGTTCTTTCAGCGCCTCCAGCGAAACCAGGGTAACAGAATAATCGGGCTGCAGCATTTGCTGAATGGCCGCCAGTTCTTTGGCATCGGTATGATTGCTGATGAGGCCAATGCTGCTCCCGGGTTGCGCCAAAGCAAGGGTGCTGCACAACAGCAGACCGCCCAGCAAACCACCAACGCGTGTATTTTTTATGCGAAGCAAAAACATGGTTCTTTCTTATTTAGCGTCTTTCACACAACGGAAGCCCACGGTGGCATTTCTTTCAAAACCCTGGCTCACGCGCAGCAGGAACTGGCGATAATGCAGCTCGCGCGCACCGCCCTGTACATACCACCAGCTCGAAGAGGGCTTGAAATAAGAGCCGCCTTTCAGCATGATGTAACGGTGACTGCCGCTCATATACAGGTCGATGGTCAACTGCCACACGCAGCCCACCAGGTCTTCAAGACCGTAGGGATTGGCGCCCGCGGGATAAGCGCCCACGGCATAGGGCTTGCCGTCTCCAAGGTTGGCGTGCTTGGGATCGATGCCCTGGAGCTCGCTCACCGTAAGGGTATTGGTCACATACTGCAGCTTACGGGTCACGGGCTCCTGCTGGTTCCAGGGCCATTCGCGCAGGGCAGGCGTTTGCGCCGCGTACTGCCATTCGATCTCCGTGGGTAAGCGCTTTCCGGCCCAGACCGCATAGGCTTTGGCATCTTCATAACTGATATACACAACCGGGAATTTTTCCTGCCCTGCAGGGATTCTTCCTTTGGCCCAGTGTTTCAGGAAATTCGCCGTATCGGAAGGCCGGTATTTCGTAGCCTGCATAAATTGCCGGAACTGCGCGTTGGTAACAGGATACTTATCCATGTAAAAAGAAGGCAGGTCGAAACTGCTGTCGAGGTCCTGCTTCGGATAGGCGATGAATTCGTCGCCATTGGTGGCTTTGAACAGGAACCGGCCGGCGGGGATGGTAACCATGCCCTGCGGTGCAGTGGCGGCAGGTGTGGTGCGGGCAGATTCCGAAACGCGCCGGGCCGTACCCGGCACCATTACCACCACCTGTTCGTCGCGCAGAATGCCCTCCTTCATTTGCTGCACAACAATGGGTCCTTCGAAACGGTCGAACAATTTGCTGACGCGCAGCCGGTGCGTGCCGGGTTGCAGCGTCACGGGTTCTTTGTCGTAAGCCGGCTGCCCTGCCCATACGCGGATCTCATCGGCGGCGCCATTGCTGCTGATGGTGAGTGCATCGCCGTTGAGCACTACGCTGAGCCAGCGGGGCAGGCGCGCGAGGCAGTCCACTTCGCCTTCGTTGTTGGTGCCCAGGTCGGCGGCATTGAACGCATCGGTGGCAGCGGCCACATACCACCTGCCGTTGAGTTGCTGCGGCGTCACCTCGCGGTGGTGCCAGAGGTCCACGTAGTGGCAGGCTGCATCGGGCTGCACTTCAATGAGCGGACCACTGAAGCCCTGGGGCAGGATGCTGTAAATGGTATAAATTATTTTGTTCTCCCAGTCCCAGCGGTTCACCCAAATACTGTCTTTTGGTACAGCTAACAGGAGGGTATAACCGCGGTTTACAAAATTGTGCGTGTTCTCACGCAGGATGCGGGATGTACGGCCCAGGTATTTGTATTGTTCATCGGCCCAGTCGGGCTGGCCCGGGGCCATGATATTGATCTCCGTGCCATAGCCGTTGAAAAAGGAAGTGGCAAATTCGCGGCGGATCTTTTCTTTATACAATTCCGCTACGCGGTAGATGGTGAATTCGGGTTTGATGAGCTTGTTGAGGTTGAGCATGGGCGCATAGTAAAGCGCGTTGTGCACGCGGCCCGATACGATGCCGGCCATGTCTTTCGGAACAGCCATGCCTTCGCTGTACATCACCACGCCGGGCCTCACCACATCGGCGGCGTCCTGCAGTTCGCGGCTCGATTCGCCCTTGGTGTCGAGCACCACGCCATCGGCCGAGGTTTCTTTGATGAGCTGCGACAGTCCCCTGAAATGGTCTTCGCTGCGCGTGCTTTCATCCCAGGGATTGTAACAGATGAAGAATTTTGTGCCCCTGCTGCGGCTGAGCGCGGCCTGTTTGCCCATGGCGGCAGTGCCACCGGGCAGGTCGCGGAAAAGATCAAACTGGTTGCGTGGATCGAGGCCCAGCGTAGGCCAGGTGGGCCAGATGCTCACAATGTCGTCGCCGCCGTACAGTTTCTTGCCATGCTGCAAAAAATCCTGCAGACGGTATTTGCCATCTTTGATATCGTAATAGAATTTATCCCAGGCATCCATGAGGTGCAGCACATAGGTATGACGGATCCACTGCAGGTCTTTTCGTTGAAAAAGACTGTCGTTGAAATGCGCCACATCGTAGAGCATCTTTTCCTGGAAAGTGCGCGTGAGACCCTGCTGCCAGTTGCCGCTGAAAGAGACAGCATAGAGCTGGTATTCCACCGAACCGCCGGGAAAGAGAACGGTTTCAAATCTTTTGCGCGTACCCTTGTCAATGGTGCTGCGGTTGCGGCGGGTAAGGAAAGCAATGCCGCGTCCGTCGGGCAGGCGCAGGTTGTTGTAACCCAGGTCCCAGGCATTGTCGGGCACAATTACATTCACCGGCGTTTTGCCGGGAAGAAAAAGGTGCGTGCGCGACAAAGCATGCTCACCCAGCCCGGTGATATAGGCTTCCGATCCTAAGGTATCGAGCGGCAGCACATTCCGCAACTCCACCGTATCCTTACTATTGTTGCTGAACCGGATCACAGCAGCCACCAGTCCGGCCGTGTCCTTAAAACGGACCTCGGTTTGCAGGGCTGTTCCGGGGCGACCTGCCGCCGGTTGCCCGTTCAGCTCATAAGAAAAAAGCGGTTTGGGATGCGGCAGGGCAACGGATCCCGCCCGGAAACCAAGGCCGGTGATGCGGCCCTGGTTATCGAGCTGGATGGACTGCAGCGTTTCCTGCGCCTGCAACGGGTTTGCTGCGAGCAGCCATTGCAGGGCAAGCAGGGCTGCAGTCCGGGAGAAGTATCTTTTCATTCTTTGTATCAGCAACAGTTGAATCAATAGCCGGGGTTCTGGTCAATATTCGTGTTGGTCAACACTTCGGTTCCGGGGATCGGGAACAGGTATTTCTGGGTATCGGATACGCCCAGCACCGCAGCGGCGCGGTTGGTGCGGATCAGGTCGAACCAACGGTGTGGCTCAAACGCAAATTCTATCCGCCGCTCGTTCTCAATAGCAAGCAGCAATGCGTCCTTGTCGCCGGCCGTGGTGGGCGCCAGTCCGGCTCTTTGGCGTACGGCATCCAGGTCATCGGCGCCGTCGCTTACCTTGTTGAGCTGGGCCCGGGCTTCGGCACGGATGAGGTACATTTCCGCCAGGCGCAGGATGGCATAGTTGTCGTCCTTGAGACCACCCAGGGCCTTGCGGTAGCGATTGCCATAAGGCGCACCGGCGGCTTCACCCAGCAGCACGCTGCGACTGCCGGCCACCTGCGGGTCTTTCAGCAGGGCCACCAGTTGGGCAGTGGGACCGGTACGGTAGTAGCCGCCCATGGAAGTGGGATAAAAATAGGCCGACAATTCATTCCCGTCCACATTGCTGTAAGCCAGTTCAAATATAGATTCTGTGTTGTTCTTTTCAGTGATGATTTTTTCGAAAGGAACCGCCAGCGAAAAATCAGAAGAAGCGTTGATCAGTTCGGTTGCCTTGCTTTCGGCCGTGGCCCAGTCCTTCTGGTAAAGGGCAACGCGGGCGCGCAGGGCCTGGGCCGCTTTCTTATGCGCCAGATTGCGGTTAACCGTGGCCGGTAGATTGGCTTCGGCGTCGGTGAGGTCGGCGATCACCTGGGCATATATTTCGTCCGCGGTATTCCGGTCAGGGAAGGAAGCGTCGGTGAGCCCGCGCGTGGGCGTCAGCACCAATGGCACGCCGCCCCAGGTTCTTACCATATCGAAATACACCAGGGCGCGGATGAACTGCGCCTGTCCCAGCATGTTTTTCCTGTCCTCATCCGTCATGGCCGGATCGTTCACGGTATTCACGCCTTCGATCACGTTGTTGGCGGCATTGATGGCCTGGTACATGGCTTTCCAGGTGATCTCCATGGTGTTGGAAGAAGCCAGCACGGCATGGCCATCGAACTGCAGGTCGGTGGTGCCGGCGCTGTAGGGTTCCACGTTGTCGTCGGACAACCACACGGCATTGGGCCATTCGGAGCCATAGTATTCAATCACCTGGAGGCGGCTGTAGGCGCCGGTGAGGGCGCGCTGGATCCGGTCTTTGGAAGTGAGGGCCACATCTTCCCCAATTTCATTCACCGGCTGCAGGTCGAGGAATTTCTTACAGGAAGAAAAAGAAGCCAGCAGCACAATGAGACCGATATAATAGGTTGCTTTCATGCGAATTCGTTTGTGATGATTTAAAAACTGATGTTGATACCTGCCTGGATGGTTTTGGGTTGGGGAACGGTGAACATTTCCACACCGCCCACAGTACCCTTACCACCACCGGCATTGATCTCGGGATCCAGTCCGCTGTAGCTGGTGAAGGTGAGCAGGTTGGTTCCCATCAGGTAAATGCGTGCATTGCTGATACCGGCCTTACGTGTGAGGTCTACCGGCAACGTATAACCGATGGTTACGTTGCGCAGGCGGGTATAGGAACCGTCTTCCATTGCGCGGCTGGTGTAGCGGCCATAGTTGTTGGTGCGCTCATCAGGTGTACCGCCCACTTTGGGGATATCCGTGATATCGCCCGGTTGCTGCCAGCGGTCGAGCTGCTGCGGAAAATAACCCCAGGTGGCCTGGCCGGTGGCGCCGTTGATGCGCGTACCGCCCGATACCATGAAGAAGGTGTTCCAGTTCACAATGTCCTGTCCCCACTCATAGGCCAGGGCAAAGGAGAAATCGAATCCCTTGTAACGCAGCGTAGAGCTGAGTCCGCCAAGCAGGTTGGGCTGGTTGGTGCCCAGGATCATGCGGTCTTCGTCGTTGATCACACCGTTCTTGTCGAGGTCGGTGTACACGGCATTACCTGTTTGCGGGTCTACCCCTTCCTGGTTCCAGAGCCAGAAGCCGTTCACGGGCTGTCCTTCCTGGAAGAGAATGAAGCGGCGGCTGAAAGGTTCGAAATAAGGTGCATCGAGTTTTTCGATCTTGTTCTTGTTGTGCGCGAGGTTGAAACTCACATCCCAGCGCAGGTCTTCGTTGCGGATGATGCCGGCGTTGATGGCGAGCTCAATGCCCTTGTTGCTGATGTCGCCGCCGTTATACGCGATGGTGCTGAAACCGGTGGACATTGGCACGGGCTTGTTCAGCAACACGCCGTTGGTCATTTTGTTGTAATAGTTGATCTCTGCTTCGAGGCGGTTGTTGAAGAAGCCCAGTTCCAGGCCAATATTGAATTGTTTGGTCTGCTCCCATTTCAGATCAGGGTTGGCGATCTGCGAAGGCATGGTGCCGGGCTGCATCAGGTAGTTGTCGTTCCCCACCCAAAGGCCGCGACTGGCGTATTCGCTGATGGTTTCCTGCGAACCCGTAACGCCGTAGCTGGTTTTGAATTTCAGGTTGGAGAAGAGGTCCTGGCCCTTCATGAAATCTTCGTTGATCACGCGCCAGGCAAAGCCGGCAGAGGGAAAGAAGCCCCAGCGGTTGTTGGCGCCGAAGCGGCTGGAAGCATCGCCCCTTGCGCTCACGTCGAAAATGTATTTGTTGTTGAGCGAATAATCGGCGCGACCGAAGAAGGAAACGAGTGCGCTCTGTACGGTGCCGCCGCCCCAGCCATCGGCCTGGGCCGCCGAACTGATGTTACGCAGGTCGTCGTTGGGGAAATTGGATACGTACACGCCCACATTCTGCGTGGTGATCTTCTGCACGGTATTACCCACCAGGAAATTGAACACATGGGCAGAAGAGGGCCGCCAGTTGTAGCGCAGGGTTTGTTCGTTGATCCAGCTCACCTGGCTGTTGTTCTGTTCATAGGCGCTGGCGATGGAACCGGGACCGTTCAGGATGGTGCTGCTGAAAGCACGGTTTTTGGCATCGTTATAGTCGAGGCTCCAGCTCGATTTGAAGAAGAGTTGCGGAATGATCTCCCATTCACCGTAGATATTGCCGATATAACGGATACCCGTAGACGTTTCATCGCTTTCATTGATCACCGCAAGGGCATTGCTGCCCACGGGTCCGCGGTAATAGGAACCGTCGTCGTTGTACGTGGGATAGATCGTTGAATTGCCCAGGCCCATCAGCAGCAGGCCGCCGCCGGAGTTATCGTTCGGCACGATCTTGCGGAAATTGCGCAGGATGGTGTTGGAAGTGCTGAGCTTGAATTTGCTGCTGATCTGGTTGTCGAGGTTGAGGCGGAAGCTGGCGCGGTCGAAGGTCTGCGGCCGCAGGATGCCGTCCTGCTTGAAATAGGAGGCGCCAACGAAATAGGCATTGCGCGCATCGCCGCCACTCACGTTGAGATCGAAATTGTACGTGGATGCCGTGCGGAACAGGTCGTTCACCCGGTTATAAGTGGGCAGGGTTTGTGCGTTGGGATAGGGAATATTCGCCGGGTTCTTTCCGTCGTTGACCCACACTTCGTTGAGGAGTTCGCCGGTTTGCGGACCGGTGATGAGATCGGGCAGCCTGGTGGCCTTGGCCGATCCGAAATACGTGTTGAAGTTGACGCGGGGCTTCTGGTTGCGCGAACCACGTTTGGTGGTGATGAGCACCACACCGTTGGCGCCGCGGCTTCCGTAGATGGCCGTGCTGTTGGCGTCTTTCAACACTTCCACCGATGCGATGTCGGCGGGGTTGATATCGGCCAGCGGGTTGGAGATCTGCTGTTCCACGCCATAGCCGGCGGGCCCGAGCGGGGTAGTGTTCATGAACACACCGTCGATGATATACAATGGTTGCGACGCAGGTGAGCCGGCGGAGAAAGAGGAAGTGCCCCTGACCCTAACCGTTACACCGCCACCGGGCGTGCCGCTCTGGCTGGAGATCTGCACACCGGCGGCCTTGCCCTGCAGGAGCTGGTCGGCACTGGCCATGGGCATGTAGCGGATCTCATCGGCGTTCACCCGCACTACCGATCCCGTGAGGTCTTTTTTGCTTTTCCTGCCGTAACCCACTACTACCACATCTTCGCCTTCATCGGCGGCAGGGTCGACAGAGATAACCAGGTTATCGGTTACGCCTACACGAAGTTCTTTGTTTCCATAACCGATGCTGGAGATCACCAGCACGGTATTGTTTCCGGGTACGGTTAGACTGAAGTTTCCGGCTTCATCGGTGGCCGTGCCTGCGGAACTTCCTTTTATGGTGACAGACGCTCCCTGAACGGGAGATCCGTCGCGGCTGCTGCGCACATTTCCCTTAACCGTTCTCTGCTGCGCGAAGGAAAATGCCGCACAACAAAGAAAGAAAAGAGAAAAAGCAATACGCGTTAGGAGTGATTTACTCATGACAGTATAGTTTAATGATTTTGCCAGACTAAATTAGTTGCGCCGTCATTTCAAATTTCTTTTTGGGGCCTGTTTCTGCCTGTTTTGGACCGGTAACGTTCCCGGAACAATTAACATCCTCTAAAGCTTTTCAAAGCAGCGTTTGGCGCATAAAAAAAGACTCCTCATAGAGAAGTCTTTTTATCAGGAAAACTTGGCTTATTACTGCACCACCGGGAACTGGCTGATGCGCAACGTAGTGCATCCGTAAGGGATGAGTTCAATCTCTTCTTCCGGTGCTTCTTTCAGGTATTTGATGCCGCTGTAGGGAACCGGTCCCGCTGATTCGTTATAGATCTGCCATTCGGGAATTCTTTTCCCCTTTGTTGTTAATGACACCGGCGCATTTTCCAGGTTCCAGGGGTTTTTTCCTACCGCTTTGCGTTTGTGAAACTGGAATACGCTGTCCATTTTCTTTACGGCAAGGTCGGTGAGGCCATAGTTCCACGGCGTGGTGGGATGCACTTCGCGGTAATTTCCATATTTATCGCTGTTGCTGACTTCTTTCCACTGCTCGCCGATTTTGAGTGCATATACGAGCGGACCTCTTTCCACCACCACGCTCTGGTTGAAGAGACGGGAGCTGCGCAATTGCATGGGCAGTTCGAGGGTCACCACATCGCGGTCCTTCCATTTTCGGTTCACCTTCACCACCTGGTTACCGTTGGCGCTGAGCCACAGTTCACCGTTTACATAGATGTTCGCCTTGCTGCACCAGGCGGGAATGCGCAGGTGGAGCGGGAAAGTGAGCTGATGGCGTGAGTTGTAGGTGAATTGGATGCGGTCGTCGAAGGGATAGTCGGTTTTTTCTTCAAAGCTGATCTCTTTTCCATCGGCCACTTTAAGGGTAACGGTAGAGGCGGCGTATTGCAGCGCCGCCACGCCGTTGTCGGAAGTGGCGTGCCAGAGCTGCTGCACAAATTTGGGCCAGCCCTGGTGCATATTGGTGGTGCAACAGGGGAAGCCGGTGAGCAGCCCGAAGCACTGGTCGGTGCCATCGTAATTGGTAACGAAGTTGCGGTGGTGACGGCTGACCATCACCTGGTTGGCCTGCTGATAATACTGGCGGGTGGTATAATCGTCGCTCACCTGAGTGGGCATGGCATTGAAGACGATCTTTTCGAGATAATCCATTTGCGATACATCGCCGGTGATGGTGATCATGTTTTCGAGCGAATACATCATTTCCACGGCGGTGCAGAGTTCGGAGCCGAGGTTGGGGTCGTTGCCGCGCGTGAGCTCATCGGCGCCATAGAGGCCGTGGGCCTGGGCCTGGTAGGTTTGTATGTCTTCGAAGGCTTTTTTTACCGCACCGGGATATTGCGGATGGCTGTTCTGTTGCGAATAGATCACAGGTTCCTTGATGCCCTGCGCCAGGTTTACGCCGTGGAATTTGAAAGTGGTGGCGAGGTGGTTGGTATGCAGGAAGGTGCCGGTCCAGTCGAAGGATTGTTTGTGGATCAGCTCGGCGAGTTCGAGCAGGAATTTTTCGCCGGTGATGTTGTAGAGCCAGTAGACCACCAGGAGGTTGTCGCCGGCGCGCTGGGCGCCCCACCAGCTATAGTGCCCGAGGGGCGTGGCCGGCAGGGTTTTGAGCTGGTAGCGCGAATAGCGGAGCATGAGGTCGATGACGCGTCGGTCGCTAGTGGCGGTATAATATTGCTGCAGCACTTTGAGCATCACCATTTTGGGCCACCAGTCGCGCGCGCGGTCGCGCTGCAGGCCGGGTTCGGGCGCGGGTTCTTTTTCAGGAGGAACGGGACCGAAATAGCCGTCGGGCAACTGGTGGGCGATGGACCATTCGATCCAGGGCTGGAGTTTTTTCTGAAGGTCCTTGTCGTTGAGGATATAGGCCAGGGGTGCGAGGCCATCGAGCCAGTAAGGACCGCGTTCCCAAACATCGCCGTCGCCGCCGAGCCAGCCGTTTCTTTTGCCGAGCACAACAGGATAGAGCTCATCAAGGTTGCCGCACATGCCGTCTTTCATGGCGACCAGGGTTTCCTTCAACCATCCTTTCGGCTGGATGGCCCCAAAGGGCAGGTCGAGGTAAGGCTTTTCGCGCAATGGCAGGCGGTTCTGCAGGTAAAGCGGCGTGGAATCAGCGCTGCTCCTTTCCGCCGCCCGGGTGCGGGCAGCAGTGAATAAAAAAAGGGAGCAGAAAAAAAAGGTAGCTTTCATGCTGTAAAATATTTTCAGTACATGTTGAAGACCTCAAATTAGCAATTCCTCAGGCGGGACGCATGGAATGGAGGAAGGACGTCTCCGGTAACGTTTCCGGTTACAAACGAACAAGAAAGGCATTGTTATGACCAACCCTGTTACGATCAAGGACCTGGCAAGGGAGCTAGGCATATCTGTTTCAACGGTATCGCGGGCCCTGCGCAACGCAGTGGATGTGAATCGCAGCACGAAGAATGCGGTACTGCAACTGGCGGCGAAGCTGGGCTATGAACCCAACGTTATTGCACAGAGCCTGGTGACCAGGCAGTCGCGCATCATTGGTGTGGTGGTGCCGCTGATCAATTCGAATTATTTCTCCGAGGCGCTGAGTGGCATGACAGACCTGGCGATTGAGCAGAATTACCACCTGATGATCTGCCAGAGCAATGAGCGGGTGGACCAGGAGAACAGGAGTATCCGGAAACTGGTGGCCTGCAACATCAATGGCCTGCTGATCTCTGTGTCGAAGGATACGAAGTCGGCCGAGGCTATCCAGGAAGTGCAGCAGAAAGACATTCCCGTGGTGATGTTCGACCGCATCCTGTCGGAGGTCGATTGCACCAAGGTGATCGTGGATGAATACGAAGGGGCCTATAAGGCGGTGAACCATTTAATCAGGAAAGGCTGCCGGCGCATTGCGCATATTGGTGGGCCGCGCGACCTGTCGGTATCGCAAAAAAGAAAACAGGGCTACCTCGATGCGTTGAAAGACCACCGCATCAATGCCGAGCAAAAACTGATTGTGCATTGCAAATCCTTTGAGGAAGATGCATTGAATGCGATCAAAAAAATATTGGATGCACAGCCCGATGCCATTTTCTGCATCAATGATTTAACGGCCATCATGGCGATACAACAGGCGCGCAAAAAAGGGTATGCCGTGCCGGGCGATATACGGATCGTGGGTTTCAACAATGATCCCGTGAGTGCGGTGGTGCAGCCCGGGCTCACCACGGTGATGCAGCCGGGTTATGAAGTGGGTAAGCTGGCGATGGGAGTGCTGATCGATGAGATAGAGAAAAAAACGACGAGGCACAAAATGTTTGTGCTGCGCACGAAACTGGTCAACCGGCAATCGAGCCGGTAGAAAAGAACCTTGGAGGCAACAGGAATCGCGAATATAGAAGAACCGGTGAAACGGAGGAGTGCGTTACGATGCAGGCTTATCCCACGGAAAAGCTTTTATTTCGCTGACCAACTGGCGCGCTTCTTTAAGAAGCCCGGGAAACATTTCCCTGCCCTGGTACAAACCCCGCACATAAGCAAACTGCTCCTGGGCAGTGAGCCGGTCGAATGCTGCTTTTGTAAGTTTTTTTGTTTCTACCATACCGCTAATTTACAATTTTTTCCGTAAAACAAATACCGTTTCATATTCTTTATACGGCTGGTATTCTTCCAGGATAAGCCGTCCATATTGATCCCGGAACTCACCAAAAAATTGGTATTCGACAACCAGCTCTTTGAAATTTTTATTCAGGTAACCGCAGTAGATTTTTATTCTCCTGTTAAAGTTCCGGCAATACTGTTCGCATCGTTTCCGGCAGGTGAGTTTGCACCTGTCTGCGAAACCAGCTATTCCATCGCTGCCTTTAACCATCAGGATACAGTCCATGAACCGGTCAAAGAACAACGGAATGGTGGACAATACGGTGTTAAATACCTTATAAACATCTCCATTGTCGGTGGTTACCTGATCGACGATACAGTTGTTCACCGCATCAAAAATACCAAACCCAAGATTATACAGCACCCTTCCCATCATTGTGTCAACAAATTCATAGGATATGATCATGCTTGTATACTGTTCTCCGTAACTAATGAAGAAAAACACAAGGCGGTTTCCATCATTGAACTGCTGCAAATCGTACACATCTTTATTATGTTGTATCCTTCCTCCCGTTTTATGCGGAAGCAAGCTAGTGCACATGCAGGGCTATTAAAAGAGTGAAAACACCTTTCGTCGTAAAGGCCGTTTTTTAACGCAGTTAAAACCCCGGGGTATTTTGTTCGAAACCGCTCAGCCGGGAATAGATCCGGTAAGGTAAAAGAAAGACGCAGTAAAACTGGAGAAGATAGTTATGATTTGGGCTCGTCCCAGGAAAACACTTTTATTTCGCTGACCAGTTGACGGGCTTCTTCAACAAGCCGGGGAAATGGTTCCCTGCCTTTGAATAATTCCTTCACATAATTCAACTGCTCTAATTCTGACATTCTTTCAAACGCTTCATCAGATATTTTTTCGAAGGTTTCCATGCCTGAATTTACGCTTTTTTAAACAGAAATACTGCCTCGTAGTCCCTATGCGGCTGATACGCTTCCTGAACAACCTGCTGATGGCGATCCCTGTACTCACCAAGAAATTGATATTCAACACACAGCTCTTTGAAATACTTGTTTACATAGCCGCGGTAGATTTTGATTCTTCTGTTGGCATTCCTGCAATGTTGTTCGCAATGCTTCCGGCAGGTTAGCCTACACCATTCGCTGAAAGCAGGACTTCCATCGCTGCCTTTCACCATCAAAATGGCATCCCTGAAATTCTCAAAAAACAGCGGAATGGTAGACAGCACGGTGTTCAACACTTTGTAAACATCTCCATTACCGGTAGCTAAGTGATCTATAATGCAGTTGTTTTTCCGGTCGATGTCTCCAAAACCGAGATTATACAAGTCCTTCCCCATCATTTGTCCCAAAAACGAATAGCCAATGATCTTCAGTACCCTTCGATCGCCTGAGCTCCTGAAATAAAATTTAAGTTGCCTGACATCTTTGTCCTGCTGCAAATCATATACCTCGCTGCCACTTCGCATCCTTCCTCCGTTTTATGCGGAAGCAAGCTAGTGTACGTGCATGGCTGTAAAAACCGTGAAAACACCTTTCGTTGCAAATACCGTTTTTTAACGCCGCAATATGACGCCGTTGGATATTTAAGTTATTGGGCTGCAAAGGCAACTGGAGAACCTGAAAAAGCGGGAAAAAGCCGCAACCGGCCTCAATCCACAAAACGGTAGATCCATCCATCCATGCTTCCATCGCTGAATGGGTTGACAACCTCGTCGCTGTTCCCTCGTGAAAACCCCAAAACAGCACAATCGCCGGAAGTCATTTTTCTGATTTTATAACCGACGTCCTCCAGGGCGCTACCGATATTCCTTGCCCATATAACGTCCCCGATGGTGTTTATTTTGAGCAAAAAAGCATCGGTGCCTCCCTTTTTAACGCTTCCGGGAATCACCGCCCCATTCACTTTTCCTGTGAGAATAAAATTGCCATCTCCGCATTTCACCATATCATTTACAAAAGCCGGACTGGTACTCAGTTCCTTCTCCCAAAGTATGTCGCTTGTCGCACTTATATGGGCATACCATATCCTGGCAGACGAGGGATCGTTTGAGTAGGCCCGTTCTCCGGAAACAATGAAACTACCGTCTTCCAATCTCTCGGCGGCTTCTCCTATTACCCCATTGGCATAGATTTTCTCCCAAATTGTATTGCCCTTCCTGTCAACCTTTTTAAGGGTGAGCCTTTCCCGGGAAGAATATGTACTGCCAATAATCAGAAACCCATCCAACGCATCGCAAATGTCCCAAACTCTTTCATTCGACGGCAATACCTTAGTCCATATTGTTTCAGCCTCCCCGTTTCGGAAAAAAACCAATTGTTGAACAGGAGAAGCCAATCCTCCCACACCGATATACTCGTCATTGCCCGCAGGGACCACATCCCTGTCAGTAAGCTTCATATCGTTCATCGGGTAGGATGCAACAATTTCGCCGTTTTCGTCCAGTTCCACCAGTTTGTCAACACCTGCAATGCTCGCAGCTATTTGCACATGCCCGTTTGAAGTTCTCAAACTAATGTGTTCACTGTAGGTAGCTGGAACATGTGGAAATCATCATACAAAGTCACTCCGGCAAGGTCTTCATCGCGGCTGCCGGACTGCCCTACAACGATGCATCCACCATCGGGCATTTCCACGAAGTTGTCGAAACGATCGTCCTTCGTCCCTCCGAAAGTGTTTTTTTCGTGCTGCGGAGTCACTGGCCGCTGTACAATATTTACAATTATTTCTTTCCTGAAGGAGCTGTCGAGAGAGTATATCATGATCCTCCCAACCCTGTCGGCGGAAGCCGTGTTGACACTTCTGACCCTGACGCCGAGCGAATCATTGCGATCGCCAAAATAGAATCCCTCCAATTGCAACCACCTGAAAGTACTGTCAAGCAGCTTCGCCTGCCATGTAACATTGGTTCTGACATTCAAATAGGAAACCGAAATCTGGTTGTTGTTCGGGATAACTAAATCATCGGCCTCCAAAAAAGATGGCTCCTGGAAGTTACGGTCGCAGGAAATAAATAAAATGGAAAAAGCAATGGCAAAGAGATGTTTCATAGGTATACAGGGTTCTTGCAAAAAGATATCCGGTTATTTTATTTTTACAAGCATAGCATTCTTCAACGTGCAAAAAGTTGCTGCAACTTTTCTGCTGTAACGCTGTTTATTTCTATAATACCAACCACCACCCGCATATGGAATACAGACAACTAGGCGCCTCCGGGCTGCAAGTACCCATACTGAGTTTCGGCACCGCCACATTCGGCGGCGGCAACGATTTTTTCAAAGCCTGGGGCAACACGCAGGCAGAGGAAGCGAAACGGCTCATCAGTATCTGCCTCGATGCCGGCCTAAACTTTTTCGATACCGCCGACGTGTATTCGCAGGGCCGCTCCGAAGAGATCCTGGGCAAAGCCATTGCCGGCATTCCGCGCGACAAAATCCTGCTCTCCACCAAAACCAGCTTCACCTTTGGCGATGCGCCCAACAACGAGGGCTCTTCGCGCCTGCGCATCCTGCGCCAGGTGGAAGGCAGCCTCAAAAGACTGGGCACCGATTACATCGATGTCTACCACATGCATGGCTTCGACGGCAATACACCGGTGGAGGAAACCCTGCGCACACTCGACGACCTCGTGCAGGCCGGGAAGATCCGTTACCTCGCCGCCTCCAATTTCTCCGGCTGGCACCTCATGAAATCACTGGGCCTTTCCGACAAATATGGCTGGAACCGCTATGTGGGCCACCAGGTTTATTATTCACTCGCCAACCGCGAGTATGAGTGGGAGCTGATGCCGTTGGCGCTGGACCAGGGCGTGGGCGCCATCGTGTGGTCGCCGCTCTCCGCGGGCAGGTTGGGTGGCAAATACGGCCGCAACAAACCCATCCCACCGGAAGGCCGCGTGGCACAGGGCGGCAGTCCCGTTCCCGAAATGGTGATCAACGAAGAAATATTCTACAATACCATCGATGCCCTTGAAACCATCGCCGCGGACACAGGCAAAACCGTAGCACAGGTGGCCCTGAACTGGCTGCTGCTAAGGCCCACGGTGAGCAGCATCATCATCGGCGCCCGCAACGAAGAGCAGCTCCTGCAAAACCTCGGCGCCACCGGATGGAAGCTCAGCAGGGAACAGGTGCAGCAACTCGACAAAGCCAGCGAACTGCCGCCCACTTATCCGTACTGGCACCAGTGGCAGAACAAACGCCTGAACCCCACGCCCGATTTTTACCGCGGCTGAAAGCCCTGCGAAACCCGCAGGCAGCTCCACTATAAAAGAGCAGGCAGCAACCGTTCGCTAATTTTCCCTATTTTTATAAGTGTTGTAATGACACGTATAAAAATGCCTGCATGGAAAAAAGATTGCCTGCCCGCTTCCGGGAAAAAATAGCCCTTATTGCCCTGGCCTTCCTGTTCCTCGGTTACAGCGCCGCTGCACAAAGCGACGCCGCCATAAAAGAAGGAAAAACACGCACCGGTAATAAGCTACCAAAGGGCGGAAAAAACACCAGCCCCGACCTCTTCGGACTATTTTTTGAAGACATCAATTATGCCGCCGACGGTGGCCTTTATGCAGAGCTGGTGCAGAACCGCTCCTTTGAATACAATCCCGCCGAACGCCGCGAATGGCATTCGCTTTCTTACTGGGAGTATATCACGCCCGGTTATTCTTACGGAAAGATCAGTGTGGAGAACCGGCAGCCGCTGCATTCCAACAATCCCAATTATGTGGTGCTGGAAGTGGAACACATCCACGAAAAGAACGGCGGGACCGGCATCCGCAATACCGGCTTCGGCGGCATAGCCGTACAAACCGGTGAGGAATACGATTTCTCCCTCTTCGCCCGCAGGCTGGGTCAGGAGCAACTGTCCCTCACCGTTAGCCTGCAAAACAAAAAAGGAGAAACGCTTGATTCAGCCCTTCTCACCATCGCATCGGGCGACTGGAAAAAATACAGCGGCCGGCTGAAACCGCGCGCCGGCACCGACAACGCCTACCTCGCCGTACTGGTGACCAGCAAGGGTAAACTGGCGCTGGACATGGTTTCGCTCTTCCCGGTGAAGACCTTTAAGAACAGGCCAAACGGACTGCGTCCCGACCTCGCACAGTTATTGGCGGATATGCATCCCCGTTTCATCCGTTTCCCCGGCGGCTGCCTCGCGCACGGCGACGGGCTGGGCAATATGTACCGCTGGAAAAACACCATCGGGCCGGTGGAAGAAAGAGTGGACCAGCGTAACATCTGGGGTTATCACCAAACAGCCGGTCTCGGTTATTACGAATATTTCCAGTTCTGTGAAGACATCGGCGCCAAACCCCTGCCCGTGTTGCCGGCGGCAGTAAGCTGTCAGAATTCGGGTGGCACCTGGCGCATTGGCGGCACGGGGCAACAGGCCATCCCCCTGGAAGAAATGCAGGAATATATCCAGGAAGTGCTGGACCTCATTGAATGGGCCAATGGTCCGGCTACCTCCACCTGGGGCGCCAAACGGGCCGCAGCAGGCCATCCCGCACCTTTCCACCTGCAATACATAGGCATCGGCAACGAAGACAAGATCACCCCCGAGTTCGCAGAACGCTTTACCATGATCTTCAAAGCGGTGAAAGAAAAACACCCAGAAATCACCGTGATCGGCACCGTTGGTCCCGCTCCCGATGGAGAAGATTTTGAGAAAGGATGGACTGTTGCCAACCAACTGCAGGTGCCTGTAGTCGATGAACATTATTACAAAGAGCCTTCCTGGTTCATCGCCAACCAGTACCGTTACGACGGCTACGACCGGAAACAACCGAAAGTGTACCTGGGCGAATATGCTTCCTGGGGCAACGCTATGAAAAATGCGCTGGCCGAAGCGCTCTACATGGTGGGACTGGAACGCAACGGCGATGTGGTGCAACTCGCTTCCTATGCGCCGCTCTTTGCGAAAAAAGGTTTCACGCAATGGACCCCCGACATGATCTTTTTCACTAACACCACGTATTACCTGACGCCCAATTACCATGTGCAGCAACTGTTTTCGGCAAACCAGGGCGACTATTATTACAAAGACGTGATCATCACCACACGCGGCGATTCGCTGATGGCCGCCTCCTGCGTGTACAACAGCGAAACCGGTGACATCGTATTGAAAATGATCAATGCAGGCCGGGAAGAAAAAACCTTCTCCGTCAACCTGGGCAGGTTTGGACGACTGCCCGCAACCGCACAGTTGACGATACTGCAGGCCGATCCCGATGCCGTCAATTCCTTTGCAGAACCGGAGAGAATCAAGCCGGAGAGCAGCGCCCGGACTGTCTCCAAAAAATTCAACTACACCGCAAAGCCCCATTCGGTATCGGTCCTGCGCATCAGCACCCGTAAATAAACGCAGGCCTGCAGCCGGAATTTTTCATAGATTAGAAACTATTTCCGGTACATGAAAAAAGACTTCTGCCTGCTCCTGCCGGCCCTGCTGGTGGCGATCGCTTCGCATGCAACGATAAAGCTACCGCGCCTGGTGCGCGACAGCATGGTGTTGCAACGCGACGCGCCTATCCGCATCTGGGGCTGGGCAGCGCCGGGAGAAACGGTGCAGGTGCAGTTCAGCAAGAACAAAGCACGCACGCGGGCAGACGGCAGCGGCAACTGGAGCCTGCTCCTGCCTGCCATGAAAGCAGGCGGCCCTTACACCATGGTGGTGCGCGGCAGCAGTACCATTACGCTGAACCATATCCTGCTGGGCGATGTGTATCTCTGCGCGGGACAATCCAACATGGTGCACCAGATGGACCTGCACAACATACGCTATGCCGATGACATCGCACAGGCACAGTACCCGGAGATCCGGCAGTTCCTGGTCCCGAATACCACCAGCCTGCAGGGCCCGCAACCCGACCTTCCCGGCGGCTACTGGAAACCCGCCACACCTGGTGAAGTGGGACGTTTCTCGGCTGTGGCTTATTTTTTCGCGCGACAGCTCTATGAAAAATACAAAGTGCCCATCGGCATCATCAACGCGAGCTGGGGCGGCACGCCCATCGCCGCCTGGCTGAGTGAAGAAGGAGCAAAAGATTTTCCGCAATTGCTGGAGACCATCCGCCAAAACCAGGATACAGCGTGGGTAAACGAAACACAAAGAAAGGCCGCAGCCGCTGCTGCCGCCGCACCGAAGCCGGCTCCCGACAAAGGCCTCAGCGCTTCGCCCGCCTGGTACGATCCTGCTTATGCGCCCAAAGGATGGCGCAATATCCACATCCCCGGTTACTGGGAAGACCAGGGCATTCGTGACCTCGATGGAACAGTATGGTTCCGCCTCGAAATAAACCTGCCGGCGTCATTCGTGGGGCAGCCGGCCAAAGTTTTCCTGGGTCGTATTGCCGACGCCGATTTTCTGTACATCAACGGCAAGTTGGTTGGGTCTACCGGTTATATGTACCCGCAGCGGCGCTATGCCATACCTGCAGGGTTGTTAAAAGCGGGCAGGAATCTTTTTGTGGTGCGGGTTGTCAACCACCAGGGCAAGGGCGGGTTCGTGCCCGACAAACCTTATCAACTGATCGCGGGAAAAGATACGGTGGAACTGAGTGGCGACTGGTTGTACAAAGTGGGACAGGTATTTGAGCCGCAACGCGAAGGCAGCGGCGCCAGCAGAAGCGGCATCGCTTTCCAGAACCAGCCGGCCGCCCTTTACAATGCCATGATCGCACCGTTGGTGGGCTATGGCATCAGGGGCATCTGCTGGTACCAGGGCGAATCGGATACGGGTAACCCCGCCGCCTATGCGAAAATGCAGCCGGCGCTGATCCGCGACTGGCGGAGTCGCTGGCAGTCGCCCCGCCTGCCCTTTCTCTTTGTGCAGTTACCCGGCTTCATGGACATGCAATACCTGCCCGCTGAAAGCGGCTGGGCGGCCTTCCGCGAAGCGCAGGCAAAAAGCCTGGCCCTGCCGCAAACCGCCATGGCCGTGGCCATCGACCTGGGTGAGTGGAACGATATCCATCCCGACCGCAAAAAAGAAGTGGGCGAGCGGCTGGCCCTCGCAGCAGAAAAACTGGTGTACGGCGACAGCGTCGTATACTCGGGACCGTTATTCGAATCGGCCAGTATCGAAGGAAACCGCATTCGCCTGCATTTTACGCATACAGGCGGTGGTCTCACCACCCGCGATGGGGAAGCGCCGGCAGCATTCGCCATCGCCGGCGCCGATAAAAAATTCGTGTGGGCCAACGCCGTGATCGAAAACAACAGCGTGGTGGTATGGAGCGATGCCGTTTCCCAGCCACTCTACCTGCGGTATGCCTGGGCCGACAACCCGGTGAACCCAAACCTCATGAACCAGGAAGGCCTGCCCGCGTCGCCGTTCCGGACAGATCCCTAAACTTCCACCCCTTTTTTCAACGCCAGCCTGGCAGCGCTTCTGTTGCGGAGCCAGTTGCGCACGGGTTCATCGTACCATTTTAAGATGAGCCAGGCAAGCCCGATCAGCAGCAGCGTACCAGCAGTGATCACCGCTACCACCTCAGGCGTTGCCGGTTTGCGGGTAATCATGTAATCGGCAAAGATCCAGATGACCCAATAATGGATCATATACAGCGGATAGGAGATGTCGCCTGAAAAACGGCAGATCTTTTTCTGCCAGGCAGGAAGCGTGGAGCCCACTCCCAGGCAAATGAGGAAAGGATGATAAAATACCGCCACCAGCGGATCCACCAGCCAGGTCCAGGAGCTGTTGAAGGGGATCAGGAAAATGAGTGCGCACAGCAATCCTACACCGGCAAAACCCAGGCGGTTGGGAATGCGCCATCCCGAGCGGTACACCAGCATGCCGGCAAGGAAAGAAAAAGACAGGCGGGCGCCGCCGTCCCAGAAAGTTTTGCCGTCCCAGCCACCAAACAGAGCGGTGCGGTTCCAGGCCGTGTAAAACAGGGCGGCGGCAGCCAGGATAGTAAGAGTCCAGAGCCAGCGGCGGCTGAGGCGCCACAGCACCAGGGCGTACACAATATTGGCCATGTATTCCCAGAACAGCGACCAGGCCGGCGCATTCAGGCCAAAGAGGTTGAACAGCTTATCGTTCATCACCGGGTAAGGGAGCAGGAACAGGGTGCTGAGAAAAACCAACGGCAGGGAGTAGTTCCGCACATCGTTTCCGTGCAGGTGATAGGGATCGCAGAAAAACCCGATGAGTCCCAATACAGCGCCCATCACGATCATGGGATGAAGCCGGATAAAACGATTGCGGAAGAATGCCGCTTTTCCCATCAGTGCTATACGCTGGTCATAGGCATAAGCCACCACAAAGCCGGAGAGGCAGAAAAAGAAATCCACGGCCAGGTAACCATGGCCTATAAAACTTTTGGCATAATCCATCTCCACCATTTCCATGAAATGGAAGATCACTACAGCAACGGCGGCGATGCCACGAAGGCCATCCAGGATCTCAAAATGCGGCCTGCTGGCCAGGCTCGGCGGGGCGGGGGAAAGCATATTCATTTTCACGATGCCGCAAAACTAGCCGAATTCGGGTGGCAGCCATCAAACCCGTTGTATTTACCGTAAATTATTTGGCGCTGCAATTGAGCATCCAGCGCACGCCGAAGCGGTCGGTGAGAGAGCCGAAATAATCGCCCCAGAACATTTCCTGCAATTCCGTTTCCACCTTACCGCCTTCCGCCAGCGCCTTGAAAAGGCGATCGGTTTCCGCGCGGGTATCGGGCTGCAGGTTGATGTACTGGTTGTTCCCGAAATTCACCTGGAAGCCCATGGACTCAGGGGCATCGGTTCCCATGAGCGTGTGGGCGTCGAGGATCCGCAGTTCCACATGCATCACGAGGTTGGCATCGGCCGCTGGCAGGGGCGGCGCATCCGGTGAAGGTGGAATGTCTTTAAACCGCATGATGCCCGGACCTTGGAATTCGCCTCCGAAAACAGATTTGTAAAAGTTGAAAGCCTCTTCTGTGTTGCGGGCAAAATTGAGGTAGGTACTTACACTGGCCATGATCGTTCGTTTGGATGAAGGAATGGTGTAAAGCTAGTAGATTTAATAAACGAAACCATCGGCATGGAGAACAACCGCACCTGGATATTGGTTACCCTGATGATCGGCACTTCCATGGCAGCGATCGACAGCAGCATTGTGAACGTATCGCTGCCCGTGATCCAGCGCCAGTTTGATGTGCAGCTCGATGCCGTGGCCCTGGTGGTGACGGCGTACATGATCACCTACAGTCTTTTCATTCCGCTGACCAACTGGCTGAAAAGCCGCATCGGTTATTACCGCCTCTATATGGCCTCCATTTTTCTCTTTGCCGTGGGCTCCCTGCTCTGCAGCCTCTCCACCTCCCTGAGCGAGCTGGTGCTGGCGCGGGTGATGCAGGCGATCGGCGGCGGCGCCATTGCGCCCACGTCCCTGGCCATCCTGAGCGATAGTTTCCCGAAAGAAGTAAGGGGATCGGCCATAGGGTGGTGGGGCATCGGCAATGTGATGGGGCCTGCCCTGGGGCCCACACTCGGCGGTGTGCTCACCGAATACCTCGGATGGCAGTCCATTTTCTGGGTGAATGTGCCCATCGGCCTCATCACACTGCTGATGGCCCGAAAGCACCTGCGCTTCCTGCAATCCATGCCCACCAGTAATCCCGCCTTCGACATAAAAGGATATGCTTGCCTGGCAGCGTTTATCCTGCTGCTGCAGGCAACCATTATTCCCTTCGCCTCGCGTTTCGGTCCCTGGAGCTGGCAGTTCATCAGCAGCTTCCTCATCACTTCGTTGATGCTATGGGGTTATATCCGCTCGGCCCGCCGGCCCGATCCGCTGATGGACCTTTCCATTTTCCGCCTGCCGCGTTTCAACCGGCCCTTCTCCATTGTAGGAATAAGATCCCTGGCCCTCTTCGGCGGCATGTTCTTCCTGCCCTTCCTGCTGCAGGGATACCTTGGCTATTCGGAAATGGAAAGCGCCCTCCTGCTCCTGCCCAATGCCCTGGTGATGCTGGTAACAAGGCCGCTCTCGGGCAAACTGGCCGATAAGGGAATGATCCGTAATATTTCCGTGCTGGGCATTGTGCTGCTGTCGCTGTCCTTTTTCCTTTTCTCAAAAATGGACAGGGGGTCCAGCGTGACCTTTATTGTAACGTCCATGATCATACGTGGACTTGGCATCAGCTTCCTGATAGCGCCGGTGAGCACCGCCATGCTCAATGCCGTGCGGCCCGCGCAAACAGCCACCGCCACTTCCCTCAATACCCTGATGCTGCAGCTCGGAGGTTCGGTAGGCATTGCCATCAGCAGTGCCCTGCACACCCACCTGCTGGAACACTATGCGGAAAAATATCCTGCTGCTAACGCGCAGCACTATGCGCTGCAGGACGGATTCCTGATCACGTCTTTTGTGATACTGCTGGCGCTGATCCCCGCTTTTCAATTGCCACAGCGCACGCGCCGCCGCCTGAAAAACAAGGAGGTGCTGGGCGGGTAAACTCAGGGATACAGCAGGTATTTCTTCCGCATAGTTTTGTAGGCCGACAGGCCCGGCTCCCAGCTTGCGCGGATCGCTGCCTCGTCCAGCCCCTGCTCTATCTGCTGGCGGAAAGCGCGGGTGCCGGCAAGTTTGTCGATATCGCCCATCTGTTTGCTCTGGCTGCGGTCGAAGAATTTTGAGTTATCGGGATAGGCTTTGTAGAGCTCCATCATCCAGCGGATATTGACCTTTCCCGAACGGCGGAGTTGCTCCACATCATAGTTCAGGAGGTTGAGCCCATAACAGTCGGCGCCCAGGTGCAGCGGCGACTCACTCTTGCCGGGAATGCTGCGCGGGCGGAAATGAAAATCGTATTTCCCTTTCAGCAGCGGCGCCCCCAGTATGGCGAAAGAACTGTCGGTGCCCCTGCCCTGGCTCACGATGGTTCCTTCAAACAAACAAAGCGATGGATACAGCAGGATGCTTTGCTGTGTATTGAGATTGGGAGAAGGTGGTACCGGCAATGTATAGGGCATATCGTGCCGGTAATTTTTTACCGGTATGATCTGCAGCTCGCAGGTGAGCCCGCCGGGCAGCCAGCCTTCACCGTTGATCATTTTCGCAAATTCACCAACGGTCATGCCGTGGGCAATAGGGATCGGGAACTGTCCAATGCCCGATTTGAGCGACATATCAAGAATAGGACCATCCACCAGGTAACCATTGGGATTGGGCCGGTCGAGGATCAGCAATGGTTTTTTGTTCTCGGCACAGGATTCCATCACATCACGCAGCACGTTGATATAGGTGTAGAAACGGCAGCCTACGTCCTGGATATCAAAAACGAAAAGATCCACATCGGCCATATCAGCCGCGCTGGGTTTGCGTTTGCTGCCATACAGCGAAAGCAGGGGTATGCCGGTTTGCGGATCGGTTTCGTCCTTCACCTTATCGCCGGCGCCGGCGTTGCCGCGAAAGCCGTGCTCGGGGCCAAAGATCTTCGCCACTTTAATGCCGGCCCGCAGGAGACTGTCCACCAGGTGCGTTTTCCCGATCACCGTAGTGGGGTTCGCCAGCAGCGCAATTCTTTTCCCGCGCAGCAGGGGAAAATACAACTCCGTTTGTTCGGCGCCCGTAATGATCCCGGTGGCGGCCAGGGAGGGCCCAGTCTTTGCTGTACCAGGATTGGCAGCGCAGGAAGACATACCGGTTACAGTAAGCAATAACAGGCAATTGAAGAAGAGAACGCTCGCTCGCATTTGGAATGGATTTGATATGGAAAGGTAACAGCTTCTCGGTAAATTTGCAGATATCCGGATCGAAGCTTGCCCAAATTTTAATTGCATGAAACACGTTGTAATCATTGGCGGTGGATTTGCCGGTGTGAACCTGGCAGAGCGCCTTGGAAAATCGCGGAAATTCCGTGTAACCATGGTCGATAGGAACAATTACAATTTTTTTCCGCCATTGCTGTACCAGGTGGCAACCGGCTTTTTGGATGTGAGCAATATCAGCTATCCTTTCCGCAAGCTGTTCCGGGATTACCCCGAGGTTTCTTTCCAGATGGGCGAATTCCTGCGCGTGGTGCCGGAAGAAAAAAAAGTAGAACTGGACACCGGATGGCTGTCATACGATATCCTTGTTTTTGCAACAGGCGCTGCTTCCAATTTTTTCGGCATGGAGAACGTGGAAAAGCATTCGCTTCCCATGAAGACCATCAACGATGCCATTGAGCTGCGCAATCATTTCCTGCAGCACCTGGAAGAAGCTACCCGCACACAGGACGCCACTGAACGAAGCAGGCTCCTCACCATCGTGGTGGCCGGTGGCGGCCCCACGGGCGTGGAGCTCGCGGGCATGCTGGCGGAACTGCGACGCGAAGTGGTGCCGAAGGACTATCCCGAACTGTCGGGCAAGGGATATCCTTCCCACATCATCCTGGTGGATGGCTCGGGGAGCGTGCTAAGTCCCATGAGTGTGGAGTCGCAGCAATACACCAAACAGAAGCTGGAAGAAATGGGTGTTGAACTGCGGTTAGGCCTTACTGTTAAAGACTATATCAACCACGAAGTGGTGCTGAGCTCGGGGGAAACGATCGGCACGCGCACGCTGATCTGGGCGGCGGGAGTAACCGCTGTTGCGCCCGCGGGGCTTCCCGCAGAAACGGCAGGCCGCGGCAGGCGCCTGCAGGTCGACGCTTTTAATGCAGTGAACGGGTTCAGCGATGTCTATGCAATTGGAGACACCTGCCTGCAAACCACCGATCCCGCTTTTCCCCAGGGGCATCCGCAACTGGCGCAGGTGGCCATCCAGCAGGGAAAACAATTGGCGCTAAACCTGCTCGCCGACGAACGCGGGCGGGCCCGCAAAGCTTTTGTGTACAACGATAAGGGCAGTATGGCCATAATGGGCCGCAACAAAGCGGTGGCCGATCTTATAGCCCCCACCCTGCACCTGCATGGATTCATTGCCTGGCTGATCTGGATCTTTGTTCACCTCGCAGGGCTCATCAGTTACCGCAACCGGTTCAAGACCCTCTACAACTGGATGGTGGCTTATTTCCGGCGCGACCAGAGCCTGCGCATGATCATCCGGCCGCGGAAGGATGGGTTGTAAAGCCTTAAGGCCTGTGTTTCTTAAAGGTCTGCCATTTCTTAAAAACTGAACCAGGCATAGGGTTCGTGCAGCACGTTCAATGCCCGCACCAGCTCATCCGAAGGTTTCACTTCCAGTACCGGTTGCAGCGATGGATTGGAAGGATACTGTTTTCCATCAAACTGCACCACGCGGTCTTTCCGGTTGCTGTAAATGATCAGGTCCGTCCATCCCTTGGTTTTATTCTTGCCGATGATCACCGGCATGCCTGCTACCGTGAACTTGTTGATGAGCTGACCAGCGTTGTTAAGCAGGAACAGGGTGCAGCCGCCGGTGCCACAGAAATAAGGGCCGCTGAGCCCCACGAAGACCTCCCGCGCACCATCTTCGTTCAAATCGAATTCAAAAAAGCAGAATTTACGGCTGGCCGAATCCAGCACATTTTTATCGAGGTCGCTCTTAAATGTTTCGTGGAGAAAGCGGCGTACTTTTTCCGCCGTTTCTTTTGAACTGGTATTGATCCCATAACTGCCCGCAGGGATGGTGTCGGTGGGATCGGGATCATAGCTGCTGTCGACCCGGATCACCGCATTGGTGTCTACAACAGTGGACTCATCCGACGCCCGGGAATCCTTGTGGTTATTGCAGGCGGCGAATAACAGCAGGGGTAAGAAAAATACAACCGCTCTCATATAATACCTGGTTTATCTTTTAAAACAGAAAAATTGTGCCATACTTCCCCGGGGATCTCCCAACACCGGTACAGCGCGCGGTTGACCCATGCAATTTTTTCAAATATATGCAAGATAAATCCATATTTTAAGGTTATGAAATGCCTGATCGCGTTCCTGCTGGCGATTGCCTGCCTGAAGGGCCGGGCGCAAACTACCGACTCAATTCCTGCGCCGCAACAACGGCCCGCTTTCCTGGAACAACTCCAGCGCATCGGGCAATCTGAAGCGAAATCGAGCATCGAAAAATATGAAAGCGGGCGCATCTCCCTAAGGCAGGACCGGCTGATCCAGGAAATCAAAAGAACGGAAGAAAGAGCCCGCATTTATTTACGCGGAGGAATCGATACGCTTCAACAACGGTCCTTTCTTGATCGGGTCAACCACTCCCTGGAAATTGCACTGGATGGCATTACCGTTCATACCGGTTCCGTACAAACGCAGCGCAACCTGGAAGTAGGCGCTGCCATTATACAGGAGTTGATCGGCCAGTTGGAGAAACAAAAAGCCGTGTCCGACCTGAACCTGCAACACCTGCTCGACCTCAGGAACCAGGTCGACTCTCTGTCTTCCGACAGCGCCCTCTACACTTTCCCCAACGATTCCCTTGCCTCGGTCCGCTATATCCGCAAACTCGCTGCGGCAGCCCGCGAAATAGGGCCGGTGGATTCCGCCCTCACCCATACCCTCGAAAAAGCGCAGGAAACCCAAACGGAAATACTGCTCCTTTCCTATAAACTACGTTCCAGCCTGGATGACATCACAAAAGAGAGGAAAGAACGAAGCGCCACCAGCTTTAAGCGGGATTTTGTAAACCTGTGGGACCACCCTGTGCTGCACAAATCCTTTCGCGACACCCTGCTCCTGTCGGTCCGCAAAGAATACATGACCCTGCACTATTACCTGCGCAACAATTCCGGCTTATTGGCCTTGCTCATTCTTCTAACGTTAATCTCTACCCGCTTCCTGGCTACCATCAAAAAGAAGTACCGCGAAGAAAAAGGCGGCGCGGAGGATCACCTCGTATTGCGATACCCACTCCTGTCCGGCGCCATCATTGTCATCTCACTGTTCCAGTTCATGTTCCTGGAGCCACCCTTTGTTTTCCAGTTCGTGCTATGGATGATCGCCGCAGTTTGCCTCACCAAAGTGTTCCATGGTTTTATTACCCCCTACTGGATGCGCTTCTGGACCACGATGCTGCTGTTTTGCTTTTTAGGAGGGCTCGACAATGCCATCTTACAGGCATCGCGCCCCGAACGCTGGCTGCTGCTGGCGTTAAGCCTTTCCGGCACGGTTTTCGGCGCACATATTCTTCTCACCGGCAAACATGCCGAACTCAAAGAGAAAGGCATTCTCTATTTCGTATTCTTCGTCACACTTTTCCAAAGCCTGTCGGTGCTTTGTAATATTTTCGGTCGCTATAACCTGTCCAAAACCCTGATGATAAGCGGCTTCACGGGTGTGGTCATTGCCATCCTCTTCCTCTGGACCGTACGCCTCATCAACGAAGGGCTGGCTGTCACCTCAACTGTTTACAAACACCCCGACCGCAAACTTTTTTACATCGACTTCAACCGGATCGGTGAACGGGTTCCCCGCTTTGCCTATTTTTTACTGGTGGTCGGCTGGCTGATACTGGTAGGGCGCCAATTCTACGCCTACCAGCAATTCGCCGATTCTTTCAAAGAATCCCTGAATACGGAAAGAACCCTGGGCGATTATACTTTCACCATCAACGGACTTTTCTTTTTCCTCCTCATCCTGGCCTGCGCACTCATCCTTTCACAGATCATTTCTTTCTTTTCGGGAGAACCGGCCGATCACAACAAACCAGGAAACCAGGCGCGCAAACCCGGACTGGGAAGCTGGCTGCTGCTGATCCGCATTTTTATCATTACGGTGGGACTCTTCCTCGCATTTGCCGCGGCCGGTATTCCCATCGACAGGCTCACCATTGTGCTGGGCGCATTGGGCGTGGGCATTGGCCTGGGTCTGCAGGGACTGGTCAATAACCTGATCAGCGGTCTCATCATCGCTTTCGAAAAACCAGTGAATGTGGGCGATATCATTGAAGTGGGCGGAAAGCCGGGAACCATGAAGTCCATCGGTTTCCGGAGCAGCGTGGTCAGTTTACCCGATGGCTCCTGCCTGATCATTCCGAACGGCGACCTCCTGGGCCAGCACCTCATCAACTGGACCATGAACCGCGGCCGCAGGCGCTTAAGCATAACCGTTGGAGTTGCCTATGGCAGCGATCTGCAGCAGGTGAAAAAGCTGCTCGGCGACCTGCTGGAAAAAGACGAACGTATTTTAAATATCCCCGCTCCTGTCGTAGCGGCAAAAGAATTCGGCGACAGCGCCGTCAATTTTGAGATCCTGTTTTGGATCAACCACATCAGTGAAACGCTGAGCATACGAAACGAGATCCTGATGGGAATCGATCGCTCTTTCCGGGAAGCCGGGATCTCTATTCCCTTTCCGCAGCACGACCTGCATATTATTCGCGACGGGAACTAGCCTTCCACAGGCGATCCAGCTCCAGGTAACGGTTGCGGTATTTTTCTGTTTGTGAAAAAACAGGCGTGCCGATCTGCAGGAAGGCGGCGGGCTGGTTCGCCTGCACCTGCGGCCAGTGCGGCAGCGCCACTCCATTGGGATTGCCGCTGCGGATAAAATTCACGAAATAATCCTGCATAATGGAGGACACACGATGGTCGTCCCAGGTCCAGTCGAATACACGGTTACCACCCAGGTTGCCGAGGGCATATTCTATTTCGGCAGAATGGACGGCGCCGGTGCCGGCGGGCATTTCTCCATCCCGGCTGGCTGGCCGGGGCTGCGTATAATAATAACGGTACACCGGCTGGCCACCCCCGGTACGCGCATGAACGTCGAGCCATTTCCAGGTTCCGAAACTGATGAAGCGGTCGCCGGCAAGGTCCCGCGCTGCTTCTTTCACTTCTGCATCGCTGACCGGTTTGTACACTTCCAGGATGGCAGGTGCGGCCGGGCCGTATAATTTTTCAACGGCCTGCCTGAAAGTGGAAAGCGTCGGCTCCGCATCTCCTAACAGGGACCTATAACCGCCTTCTTCCGAATTCCAGCCGGCCAGCAGGGGAATATGCGCCTGTCTTCCTTCTGCATAAATCTTATCGGGCGACTCGGTGAAAAAATAGCCGTCGACGGCTATGCCGAACCATTCCCACTCGTGGCCCGACGCCGCCGCTACCAGGGCATCGGCATCAAGAGCGCGCAAATCAGCCAGGCTGGCGGCTTTCACCGCTGCAGCCAGCGCCAGTCCGCCCTGCTCGCGAAGGGCCAGCGGCTGTGCTTCCAGCGAACCCAGCACGGCGCCGCTTTCACCAATGGCGCGGGTCACCAGGTTCTTCGAAAGTGGTGAGGCCATCAGGGCGCTCACGGAAATGGAGCCGGCCGATTCCCCCGCAATCGTAACCTGTGAGGGATCTCCACCGAAAGCGCTGATATTCTTTTTCACCCATTGCAGGGCCGCCACCTGGTCGAGCAACCCGTAGTTGCCTGAAGCGTGGTGCGGCGAGCTGCGCGTAAGTTCGGGGTGACTCATAAATCCGAATATGCCTAACCGGTAGTTGACCGTCACCGTCACGATTCCTTTGCGGGCCATGGATTCTCCATCGTACCGTGGCTCGGACGCGTCACCGGCCATCAGCCCGCCGCCATAGAAATAAACCAGCACCGGCAGTTTGGCTTTGCCTTTCACGGAAGGCGTCCATACGTTGAGGTAGAGGCAGTCTTCGCTCATGCCATTGGAGCGGAATACCATATCGCTGAATAAGGGCGGCTGCATGGCGCGTGGTCCGAAGGCTGTTGCCTTGCGCACGCCCTTCCAGTTTGCCACCGGCATGGGTTCTCGCCAGCGGAACGGGCCTACGGGCGGGGCGGCAAAAGGAATGCCCCTGAACACCTGCACACCCGACATTTCAAGGCCCTCCAATTGGCCGTTGGCAATTTGCACCCGCGGTGCAGTAACCGGTTCCTGTGCCATGAGGGACAAGGAAAACAATATGCCAAACGCCAATGGCAGTGCGCAATTTTTCATGCTTCTAAAATATAAATAAATGATCAGTACATTCGTCTTACCTGAAAACGACCGCCTATGCACCGGCAATTTCCCTATCAAAAAATTCCATTTTACCTGAAGGCTACCATCATCCTGCTGGGACTGTTCCTTCTCTTTGATATGCTGATGCTGCTCAAAGACATCCTGGTACCCATTGCCTTTGCCGCGCTGATCGCGATCCAGGTGAATCCGCTGGTAAATAAAATGGTATTACGCAAAGTACCGCGGGTACTGGCCATCAGCATCGCCATTCTGATCGCCGTTGTATTGGTGGCCGGCATCGTGGCCTTTATTTCTGCACAACTTGCCAGCCTGTCGGAGCTGGCGCCCCAGCTCAGGCAGCGTGGCGACGAACTGCTGCACGAGGCCACCGACTGGATCAGCGCCACTTTTAATGTGTCGGTGAAAAAACAGATAAACATGTTTAACGACGCCCTGGTGAGCGGGCAGGCCTATATCGGGCAAACCCTCAGCACCGTGATGGGTGTAATTGGCATTGTGGTGCTGCTTCCCATCTACACTTTCCTGATCCTCTATTACAAGCCGCTTTTATTGAATTTTTTCTATGAAGTGTTTGACAACAGGCATGAAGGAAAAGTGACGGAGGTGTTGAATGAAACCAAGTCGGCCGTGCAAACTTATGTACTCGGGCTATTGATCGAAACGGTGATCGTCGCCGTGCTGAATTCCATCGCCCTGCTCATCCTGGGCGTGAAATATGCCATCCTCCTGGGCGTTATCGGAGCCATACTCAACCTGATCCCTTATATCGGCGGACTGGTTGCCATTGCCTTACCCGTACTGATGGCGCTGGTTACCGGCAACGGCGGATTCACCACACCGCTCCTGGTGGTCGGCGCCTATATGCTGATCCAGTTCATCGACAACAACGTTATCGTACCACAGGTGGTTTCTTCCAAAGTGGAAGTGAACGCATTTGTATCCATCGTGATCGTATTGCTGGGCGGCGCGCTCTGGGGATTGCCCGGCATGTTCCTGTCCATTCCCTTTGTGGCCATCTGTAAGATCATCTTCGACCGGGTGGATGAACTGAAACCCTGGGGCAAATTGCTGGGAACAAGAATGGACGATCATTTCACCCTCAAGCAAATGATGCCGTCCGAAGACACCGAAAATCCCGGCGAACCTGCATAAGGAATCCAGGTTCGCCGGGAGTCGGTTAGGCATGGCTGTTATTTGTGCGCGCCGAGCCTGAAAGCAAGTCCTGAACCAATCGTGAACTGCAGCATGGAAGAATAGGTGCTGATCCCGGTTCCAACTCCGCCGGTTCCAAAATACAGGCCGCCACCTACTGCCTGTGCCACCGATATCAGTCCCAGGTTTAGTTTGAGCGCCATTTTATCGGTCACCCAAAAATTGCTTCCACCCTTTACGCCCCAGGCAAACTTGGTAGCACTTTCATCGTTGCCGTTCTCCTTGTTCGAAACACTGAGGATGCCCAGTCCCGCCTGGGCGCCCAGGTAGGGTTCCACTATTTCGTTCACGCGCCAGTAAGAGGTAGAGCCGAGCAGGATATAATTTGCTGCCAGGTCAAAATCGCGCGTTTTATGCAGGGGATTGTAGTAGTCCATCGGCGCATCGGTATCCTGGCGATAATAAGTGAGGTCCACTCCCAGGTTGGGACGAGCCATGTACTCAAGGCCAATTCCCCAATGAAACCCGCCCTTGATCTTGCCCTCGAAATAAGAAGTACTGGACGCATAACCGTCTACCCGGTCGTCAAATGCATAGCTGGCAAAACCGTTCAGGCGTAAACTTCCCCTTTGTGAAAAAGCATTGTTAGCGAAAACCAGCATGCCTGCCGAAACCAGCAGCAGGCTGGCGATACAACGATTCATTCTCTTGTTCATATAGATTGTTTAATGGTTTATTCTTTTCCATCTTCTACCTGTACCACTTCGTATTTGTCTTTGTTGTCGATTTTAACAGGAGCGTAATAGGTTTCGCCAACCTTCACATAGGTTTGATCTCCCACTTTCACTTCCTCGCCGCCTTCGGGTAAATGTTCCACAACGGCGCCGGCGGGTGGCGGCACTACTTTGTATTGCTGCCCGTCTTTTTCATAATAGGCGCCGCCATAATAGTAATTGGTGGTATTGTTCACCACCACCGTTTCATGACCCGAAGGAATGGTGGTAACAGTTCCTCCTACAGGCGCCGACACCACAGTATAACCGCCATTGCTGGCCGCATACCACACACCCTGGTCATAATGGTACTGGGCTTCAGCTACCGACACAATGATGGCTGTGGTAGCCAGTGTTGCTATAAAAAAGCCCCAGGGGTGCCATACCGGGCCCCATACGAAAGGCCGGTACGGGAAATACGTATAGGGATGGAAACAATAGTAACGGTGCCCTCCCCAGTAATAAGGCGGCCGTGGGTAATACGACAGGTTGTTGCGGCGCACTACGGTATTGCGCTGGTTGTAGGAATTAAAATGCTTGCTGTTATCGATATTGATGTTCACGTTGTTGCCGCTGATATTGGTATTCTTGTTACCGATCTTGTTGCCGCTGTTTTTGGTACGGTCGCCACCCTTGTTAACGTTGTTGGTCCTGTCGCGGTTCACATCGCGACTGCCCGTACTGGTTGAAGGCCTCGTTGTAGTGGGACGCGTGCCGGTGGAGGGACGCGTAGTAGCAGGGCGGGTAGTAGCGGGGCGGGTTGCGGGACGCGTGGTATTGGCAGGACGGCTGGGTGCAGGTCTGCGCACGCCACCGCCGCCACCGCCAGGCCGGCGCTGCTGCGACCAGCCGGCTTCAGGCAGCAACAGTCCCCATGCAAAAACAGCCCAAATAAATATCCGGATCAGATTTCTTACGGATTTCATGACGATTTGTTTTCGGTTGATATGATTTATTGCGCGCCCTTCACTTCCCAGAGATGGGAAAGATCAGGGTTCACAATGATTTCAATACGGCGGTTCATGGCTTTTCCTTCGGCCGTGGAATTGTCTGCTATTGGATTGTATTTACCCATGCCGGCTGCCACCATCCTGCTGGGATCCACCTGGTATTTGTCGCGCAGAACGCGAAGAATGGCATTTGCCCTTTCTGTGCTCAGCGACCAGTTGTCCTTGAACCCGGATTTAACGGCCGCGTCATCGGTATTTCCCACCACATAGGTTTTGAGTTTGGGGTAGTCGTTCAGCAACTGACCAACCACGGCCAGGGCGTCCGTACCTTCCTTGCTGACTGCAACGCTTCCGCTTTTGAACAGCAATTTATCGGTAAGGGATATGCGAACAAGTCCTTCATCGTACACCACTGTCGCGCCTGCTTCTTCCAGCATTTCGAGATTGGCGGCAGCTTTCCTGTACACTTCTTTCAGCGTGGTGGCATTCGCGGCCATAGCATTGTTGATGGCCTGGAGATTTTTCTGAATGGCTTCCCTCACCTCGCGGCAGTTCTGCATTTCCTTGCTGTAGGCCAGGTTTTCTTCTTTCAACTGGGCAATCTCAGTTTCATAGGTGCTGATCTTTTGATTCAGGGTACTGACATTGGTTTCAAGAGATGCTATTTGTGCCTGCGCCTGTTCCAGCTTTTTCCCGGTGCCACAGGAGGCGAGGATCAGGGATACGGACAGCGCCAGCATTCCGGCATGCATTTTCATGACGTTGGTTTTATATAAGTTAAGAGAAAAGACTTACCCACGGTGCTGCATAGCACGCTTCCTATTAATCAGAAAATTAACCAGGGTTTCATCCGGTACGGGGTGGGTGCGTAGAGAGAGTTGGATATCAAAAATACGGCTTTACCCAGATATAACAGCAGCCGCTCCTTTTCCAAATTGTTTCATGATCATCGTTACGTCCGAGAAACTGATATCCAGCTCCCGCACTTCCTCCCGCCGCCGCACTACCACAGAACCGGAAGACGGCGTTGGCGCCCCGGGAACAAAGAGAGAATAGTGGGTGGGCGTTTCATCGGTGATGAAACAGATCGACAGGTTATCATCCGCCTCAAATACAGCCGGCCGCCAGTTGGCCGTATTGCTGCCGTCGAGCTTGTCGGCCGACAAAGCCTGCACAAAAGAATAACCGGGAACATAGATCAGCACATTGTTCTCCAGGAATTGTTTCAGCCGCCTGGCCGTTGCTGTCTTCATAAAAAGCCCTGCCAAAAAACAAAGCAGGAGCAGCAGGAAGATGGTTACCAGCAGCTCAAGCGCCACGCCGCCAATCTCTCTGCCTTCCATGTTGTGCGCTACCGGTTGTAACATTTTGCCAAGCAGGGAGAGCGCCTTTTTGGCAACAACCAGGAAAAACACCAGCGGAACCATCAAAAGAATGCCCCCTACAAGGGTGTCCTTGATAAACCGGATGATTGCTTTCATATGCTTTGTTTTAATTCTTCTCCAGGTATTGCGGCAGCAACTGCGTGATCAGCATGGTCCAGCCTTCCCGGAAACTCGATACGGCAAAATCAGGATGATCGGGAAAGGTTTCCAGTCCGCGGTGGCTCAGTTTCAGCAGGGTTTGCCCTCCTTTTGGCTCCAGCGTAAAACGCAGCACGGTATATCCCGGCTGGTCCTGGTAGGTCCAACTGTATTCCAGTTTTCGCTGCGGCTCCACTTCCAGTACAGTGCACTGGTGCAGGTATTGTTCGCCCTTTCGGCCCTGCCCGGGAAAGCTGAACCGGAAACCCGGTTCTGCCCGGAAATCGCTGAGGTCAAAATACCATTCTTTCATCCTTTCCTTTTCCGTCAGCGCAGCCCATACTTTCTCTACCGGCGCATCCAGCAATTGTTCCAGCTCAACCGAAGTATCCGCTTCTTTTTTCATAATTCACTTTTTGCTATAAAGTTCCTGAATCCCTTTCAATTCCTGTAACCCGTAAGTCGTATACCTTTCCGGACGATCGCTGCTTTCACGCGCGGATCGGTGAACAGGTTGGTAACACCCTGCCGGTCTTCGGCCACATTCTCATAACCGGTATGATAAATGGCCCGCAACTCTGCCGATTCCAGTCCCGGGTGCTCCAGGAAAAGATAGGTCTGACCGTCTTCCAGTTGATCGAGGCCGCGGATGAAAGCCTGTATTTTTTCCTCGCCCATCTTCCCGCCCAGGTCGGCCGGGAAATAACGCAGGGTGGCGCCGGAGGCTGCAGGAATATCCACGGCCACCAGATTGTTTTCGGCTGCCACGCGACGGACCATGTCTTTTACTTCCTGGCTCAGCGACTGCACACCCATATGTCCTGAAATATGGTGCAGCCGCGGGATGTATTTTTTCGCCAGCGCGATCTGTGCACGAAGCTCTGCTTCCACATCGGCCAGTTTCCAGTTGTTCTCCTTCACCGACTGGCCGGGATAATAGCGGTTGGGCCAGAGCATGGAATAAAAATAACCATCGGCATTGCGCAGACTGGGCGCCGCGCTCAGGGGCCGCCACTTGATATTGTCCCACTCGCTGGTGATCGCAAAATGCAGTCCCACCTGCACCTGCGGATGATCGCGCAGCAGGGCCGCTGCTTCGGGGAACCAGGGCGAAGGCGTTATCACTTCAATGGAAGTTTCGATTCCTTTGGTATAGGATTCGATCAGGGCCTGGTTGCCGCTGTGTGCATATCCCATGTCGTCGCCGCGAATGATCAGCTTCGGCCCGTTGGGTCGCGGCGCTACGGCTACCGTCCTTATGGTATCGGTCTGTTTGGGTAAGAAGCTGGGGAAGGCTTCTATCCAGAGGCTGTCGTTCAGAAAATGACAGCGCATGATCTCTGTGTGGGGCGACTGCGTATAGAGCAATTGCAGTTCCAGGGTCTGCGGATCTTTCCATGAAAAATAGCCGGCTACCTGCTGCACACCGAGTGCGGCCTGACCGTTACGCGCCCTTGTCACCAGGTTGGGGCCTCTGCGGGTGGTGCTGCCTTTTTTCCACTGTCCTCTTCCAAAAGCAATTGCGTGCACGGAACTGTCGGTATGAAAAGCCAGGTCGCAGGCTGTTTCGGTGAAACGGAAAGAAAGGCTGTCGAGCCCCCGCCGCATGCTCACCACGCCAAAGGACCGGCCCTGCAGGGTTTTCTCCAGGCTGCGTTGCGCTTCGGTTGAAGGCGCCTGGTTTTCGGCTGTCCATCCCCGTTTCCGCGGGTTTATTTCAAGCGTTGTCAGTTTTGCCTGCAGTTGCTTACGGGCACGCTTATCCGCTTTTACGGGGCTGTTGCGGAAAGCTGGCAGCAGGTAGTTCCAGATGATGTTCTGCTCGCCCTGCATATCGGTTGTTTCGGAGGTGATGATCACCACCGCATCAGCTTCGGGCACTACGATGATGTACTGGCCAAAGGCGCCATCGCCGCGGAAAGTATTGTGCCGGCCGCGCCACATCTGGTAACAATAGCCCTGCAGCCAGTCGCTCGAGTCTTTTTTCGATGCCGGCGCGTTGGGGTCCTGCCAGATCTTGCGCGAGCTGGCGCTGTCGACCCAGGCGGCCGGCAGCACCTGTTTTCCCTGCCACTGGCCACGCTGCAGGAAAAGCTGCCCAAACTTGGCCATGTCCTCCGTTTTGAGACGAAGGCCCCAGCCGCCGGTATTGATGCCGGAAGGATCGGTTTCCCAGTCGATGCCCTTAATGCCCAGCGGATCGAAGAGCCGCGACTGCAGGTAGGTGAGCAGTTGCTGCCCGCTAATTTTCTGGATGATAGCTGATAGCATATACGTAGCGGCTGAGTTGTATAAAAACCGGCTGCCCGGTTCATAGGCAATGGGCCATGTAAAAAAATTCCGTACCCAGTTATAGGATCCTACCATATTCGTGGGCTCGGTGGCCTGGCCCACGCTCATGCTGAGCAGGTCGCGGATGCGCAGGGCCTTCAGGTTTTCCGAAAGGGTATTTGGCAACTCTTCCGGGAAGAAACTGGTCACCTTATCCTCCACCGAAATTTTTCCTTCGGATACGGCAAAGCCAATGGCAGTAGCGGTAAAACTTTTGCTGACGGAATACATGGTATGTACCAGGTTAGGCGCATAGGGCTTCCACCATCCTTCCAGGATCACTTTGCCATGGCGCAATACCATTACGCTGTGAAATTCATGCGCACTGTTTTCCATGGCTTCGAGGAAACGGAGCAGGTCGGCGGAGGAAACATTTTCGGCTTCGGGAGAACTGCGTGGAAGGGAGGCCGTTACTGATACCGGCTGTGCGGGCAGCAGGGCATACTGGCAACAGAAGGCCAGTGTTACCAGGGTTCTTTTCATTACTAAATATATCAAAAAAAGGAAGCAGGCAATGCCTGCTTCCTGGAGAAATCTATGGAAAGAATATTTACTGAGAAACCTTGAATTCAACACGGCGGTTCTTCGCCTTGCCTTCTTTGGTGGCATTGTCGGCGATCGGCTGATCCTGGCCGAAACCAACAGATGTCATCCTGCTCTCATCAATTTTCTTCTTAACGAGATAGGCTTTCACCGCATCCGCACGTTTCTGGCTCAGCTTCATGTTCATATCGGGCTTACCGGTATTGTCGGTATGGCCGGCGATTTCCAGTTTCAGTTGCGGGTATTGGTCTGTAAGAATGCGCGCTGCTTTGTCGAGTTCTTTTTTCGCAGCAGCAGTCAGGGTAGAGCTGCCGGTCACGAACTGTACATTGCTGGCGTTGAATTTGGAAGCTTCCAGTTTCGGACAACCGCCATTGTCGGCAGGACCTGCGAGATCCGGGCAACGGTCGTCTTCATCGTTCACACCATCACCATCGCGGTCGGGAACCGGACATCCGTTGTATTTGGCAGTTCCGGGTTCATTCGGACACTTGTCTTCTTCGTCGTTAATGCCGTCCTTATCGGTGTCGGGGATCGGGCAACCTTTGTATTTAGCCAGACCCGGCTGATCAGGACACTGGTCTTCTTCATCGTTCACACCATCCTTATCACGATCGGGAATGGGGCAGCCCTGGTATCTTTCCACACCGGCAACAGTGGGACATTTATCCAGTTCATCGTTGATGCCATCACCATCGGTATCAGGAATGGGACAACCATTGTAACGAGCGAAACCGGGAACGGAAACGCAACTGTCTTTCGGATCGATCACACCGTCGCCATCGGAGTCGGCAGGAATGTGTTTACCAAAAAGACGCAGTTTCACACCGGCCTGTACGTATTGCTGGTACATGTTGCCGTTGGGAACCACATCGAGTTTGTTCATATTGGCCAGGCCATGCAGGTAGCGGGCATACAACGTTACCCGGTTGTGGGGAAGCACTTCAACACCACCGGTTATAGATACCTGGTTGTTTTTAAGATTGTCTTTTGTGTACTGGTTGTTCTCATCATCTACCTTGGTCATGAAGTCGAACTGCGGACCAGCCATCAGTGCAACCTTGCGGCCGAGATGGAACTTCACCAGCAAAGGAACGGAGATGTAATTCACTTTGGCATTCATATAAGAAGCAGCCAGCGCATCGGTTGTCTGGTACCCGAGTTGGGTATAGGTAACCTGTGGTTCCAGGGAAATAACTTTCCCGAGCGGGAAATTCACCCAGAGGCCGCCCGACCATCCTGGCTTGCGTTTGAACTCAGTATTGGCAGGACCATCTTCCAGCCGCAGCGTACCATAATTAAAAGCACCCAGCAAACCGCCGGATATGGTATAGTGGTCCTTGGTGATCTTAAGCGGAGGCAGCGTTTGGGAAAGCGTGGAGTCCTGGGAGTAAGCCAGCATGCTACAGGAAACCGCAAGCAGCATGATTAAGCATTTTTTCATACAATTGTTTTTAGGTTATACTACTTGCTACTATCGAACACCTTAAACACTTGTACCTTCAGAGATTTCGGGTGCGGAATCACCGATTTCCGGCAAAGGTAGAATAAAAAGCGTTTACACTTCCAAGGAAAGATTTGCAATAAGCGGGCCATACTACAAACGGGCATCTAACTGCCTGCCCTAAACGATGTAAAACAAGCGCCTGCTATTGGGTGCCTGCCAGTTCTTCCACCACGGCAGTAACTTCCAGGCGGATACAAATGCCCTGTATGCTGTTGGGATTTACAAGACCAAGATAGAGCTGGTGTTTTTGAAAGGGTTCCAGTTTGATGGCGCCGGAATGACTGTTCACCTGGAGGCCGTTTTCAAAAAAGGGGAAAACCGCATCGTTTCGGAAACGGTCGAGGTGTTGCCCATCCAGCAGGTAGATATCGCAGGTTTCCGTGCCATTAAAATCGGTGCGGGTGCTGTCGACCGCTTTTCCCACCACATAACGGTATTGCCATTCAACCGTATGGAGGGGCAGTTCGATGGAGAGGGCCGTTTTTGACGGGGTGCCTTTTAGTACGGCATGGCTGGTGCTGCTGAGGCAATAATTTTGCGGTTCGAGAACCACCACGGTCTTCCTGGCTTTCTGCAGGAGCAGCCGGGCCTGTTCGGCGCGTGCGGTGGTGTCGCCCAGTTGCCAGGGTTCTACGCGGGTAACGAAATCCTGCGTGGCCACGGTTCCCGGCTGGCGGCTGATCCGCAGATGGCAATTGCGGCTGGAACCGGCGCTGTTCCTAAAACGAAACCGGAAAATGACGGTGCGGCTCACGTCAAAGGTCTTTTCGATCCGGCTGCTTTCGTAGTCGAGGTAACGGGTGATATCGGGCATCTCGGCCACTTCCACTTCTTTCAGTTCCTTTCCTTTTTCCGACTCATAGGCGTACACCATCCGGTCGCCTTTGGCGAACTGGAAATAGAAGACCGTTTCGGCTTTACCGGGAACAGAAAAACTGGTATCCGCTACAGAAACCAGGCGGGTTTGGGCGCTGAGGCCGGCGGCCAGAGCTGCCAGTAAAAAAAGCAGGATGCAGGTGCGTTTCATAGGTATTGCTCACTTGTTGGAACAGCCTTATTAGAACGGCGCCGGCCGGTGGCTATTGTAAACATCCGTTGCCTTTCTTCCGGAGTGCTGCCTTATATCCTCCGTTCATCTTCCGTAGATTCTCCATAAATGCTCCGGTTATCATCCGTTATTTACGGAAGATGATTGGTATGTTCTCGGACAATGAATGGAGTGTGAACGGAAGATACAAGGGAGCACCGGGGGCGCATTGCGTTCCTTTTCGGCAACGACGGCGAAGCGGCGCTGGAAAAATTCCGGCCGCGATTTAATTCACCTGCGCCGCCGGACGCAATTCCCGGCCGGTTATGCCGCGGAGCCCATCGCCCATCGCGGCGCGGTATTTTTCCGCCAACTGTTGCAATTCTTCCACAACTGCAGGGAAAAGCGACTGCACATCCCGGTCCTCGCCGGGGTCGCGCGACAGATCATAGAGCGCCAGGTGTACGCTGTCGTTACCATATTTCCCGGGATAGCCATCCTCACCGCGGGTGGCGGGCGGGCCATAGGTTTGGGAGCGGGCCGGGAAGACCAGCTTCCAGTTGTCGCGGCGGATGGCTTTCAGGTTATTGCGGTCGTAATAGTAGGCCAGTTCGCGGCGCGGGTTGGCCTGCGGATCGCCCAGGAGCACGGCGCTGATGTCCACCCCGTCGATGGTTTTTTTCGGCAGGGAGGCGCCGCCGAGTTGCGCCAGCGTGGGCAAAATGTCCATGGTGGTGAGCAGGCGGCTGCTCACGGTCCCCGCCGGCACTTTGCCGGGCCAGTAGAAAATGGCTGGTACTTTTTGTCCGCCTTCCCAGGCCGTACCCTTGCCTTCGCGCAGTCCGCCGCTGTTGCCGGCATGGTTGCCGAAGGTGAGCCAGGGGCCATTGTCGCTGGTGAAGATCAACAGGGTATTGTTCAGTTGCCCCGTTTCCCGCAGGGCCCTTACCACCTCACCCACCGACCAGTCGACCTCTTCCATCACATCGCCGAAAAGGCCGGCGCCGCTCTTCCCCCTGAACGTCGGTGAAACGGCCAGGGGCACGTGCACCATGGAATGGGCCAGGTACAAAAAGAAGGGGCTGTTCTTCTGCCGGTCCTGGCGCCGGATGAAGTCCACCGCGCGTTCGGTATAGCGCCGGGTAAGCATTCCCTGCTCTTCGAGGGTGGTGATGGTATCGATGGGACGGTCGCCTTCCAGCAGGGGCAGGGGCGGGTAAGTGGAGCGGTAATTAGCAGTATCGGTCCAGGGCCGGCCGCTGTAATCGATGGGCCACATGTCGTTGGAATAGGGTAGTCCCAGGAATTCGTCGAACCCGAAATGCAGGGGCAGGTAGGGCGGCCGGTTACCCAGGTGCCATTTGCCCACCATGCCGGTGTGGTAGCCCCGCGCCTTCAGCACCGAGGCGATGGTTTCCTCCTGCGGGTTCAGCGCAATCCGGCTGCGGTGGTCGAGGGCGCCGTGTATGCCAATGCGCGTGGGATAGCAGCCGGTCAGCAGCGCCGACCTCGACGCGCTGCAAACCGCCTGGGCCGCGTAAAAATTGGTGCAGCGCATACCACCGGCCGCCAGCGCATCAATGGCCGGGGTGCGATAAGGACCGCCACCGAAACAAACGGGATCGCCGTAGCCCATGTCGTCCATAAAAATGAGAACGATGTTCGGCCGCGCCGGAACCGGGGCCGGCTGCTGCTGCAGGGGCCAGGAGATCCACAGCAGGAAAAACAGGAGGAATCCGCTCATCTTTTTTTGATGAATATACAGTATCGTCAACTACTGCCTGCAGGCGTCAGCGGCTCATTGGCGTTCACCATTTGCAAGCCGCACCCTTATTTTACCAGCGGCATTCCAGCCGCCTGAATTATGGGTAGATTTACCAGCAGAACCTTTCCGATCATGAACAGGGTTTTTCTTTTTTGCTGCTGCCTGTTGGCAGGCGCGGCGCTGCACGCGCAACCGGGACAAATAAAATTCAACCTGGTAGAGGGCGTGGGAGAGATTTCCCTGGGAAAAATCAACAGCATTGTACAGGACCAGGAGGGTTATATGTGGTTTGCCGATATGGACAACAACTGCATCACCCGTTTTGATGGTTATTCCATGCGCAGCTACCGGTACGATGCCGCCAACCCTTATGGTCCCGGCGGCTCTTATCCCGAAGCCCTGCTGGCCGATCCCAAAGGCTATATCTGGGTGGGTTATTATGGCATGGGGCTCGACCGCTTTGATCCGCGCACCGGAACTTTTGATCACTACCGGCACCGGCCCGGCGACCGCAACAGCATTGCCAGCGATACCATCAATGTATTGGCGATGGACCGCTCCGGCTTATTGTGGATCGGCACCAGCAACGGGCTGGACCTGATGGACCCCGAAAAGGACATCATCCAGCATTTCCGGTACGATCCTTCCAAAGCCGGTTCGCTCTACGGCAACAATGTGCGGGGTCTCTGCATTGACCAGCAGGGCCGCATCTGGGCAGGCACCGGTTTTGCCTGGGGCGATGGGAAAATAAGCGGGCTTAATCTTTTTAATCCCTCCACACAACAATTCAGCCGCTACCTCGAAGGAGAAAAGATCAGGGCCATCCGCGAAGACAGCCAGGGCAATCTCTGGGTGGGCGCCCGGGGCAATAAGCTGTTCCGGTTCGACAGCGCCGCGAACAGTTTTATACAGGTCGATGCCCTGCCGCCGCCCGCGAGCGAGTTTGATCACGTAACATTTATCCAGGAAGACGGCGCCGGGGCACTCTGGATCGGGACCCTGGAATCGGGCATACTGCGCTACGATGTGGCCACGGGCACCACGCAGCCTTTCGGCAACGGCGCGGGCCTGCTGGAAAACAGCGGATGGATGGCCTTCACCTCGCGAGAAGGCGTGCTTTGGTTCAGCACACAGTCGGCCAACCTTTATCGAATGGATCCGCTGAAGAAATCCTTCACCTTTTTAGTAGTCGACGGCGGCGATGTGTTGTCGGTGGAAAGTCCGGCCGATAGCACCATCTGGGTGGGCAATGAAAAAGGGATCTGGCAGTTCCAGGAAAACCAGAAAAAGAAATTTTTGTCGCTGCCCTGGGAAACAAACCGTGGCAGCCGCCAGGTGCACAACTGCCAGCTCTTTGCCCGCAAAGGAGGAAATAACCTGGCCCTGCTGAACGGCAGCGTGTACCGTTTCGGTTTCGACGACATGAAACTCCAGGCTTTGTACGAGGGGCAGGACCCTGCACTAAGCATCCTGCCGAAAGGAGCGGGCAGTTTCTGGATGGCAACATCCGGCGGACTTTTCCTGTTCACGGAGAAGAACAACCGAAAAGAAGCTATTGCAGGGGACGATTTTCACGCACAGCAATTGTTCCCCGAAGCAGGCGGCAGGATATGGGCAGCCGGAAATGCCGGGGAAGGGTTGGCGCTGCTGGATGCGGAAGGAAGGCTGCTGCAAAAATTTGCACCCGGCAAAACCATTCAGTGTTTGTATGAAGACCACCTGGGAATCTTATGGGCAGGAACACCCAGTGGCCTCATCTGGAAACAGGCAGGCGCAGCCGATTTCAAACCCTTTCACCTGCAGGGCTCGCCCATCGGCAGTACCGATATCAAAGGCATCATTGAAGACGAGCACGGTTTTATATGGGTGAGCGCAAAAGCGGGCATCTTCCAGATCAGCAAGGAACGCAACCGCATCAAGGGTTTCGGCACCAACCAGGGCATCGATCCCGCCGGTCTCACCAACGCCATTTACCGCCTCAGAAAAGGAAAGGTGATCGTGGGTGCGCACGATGGGTTCTATTCTTTTCAAACACAAAATGAATCCTTTCGCATACTACCGCCGCAGATCATTTTGCGCGACCTGCGCGTAGCGGGGGAGCAGGTGATCGGGATCGACAAAACCGACGGCATAAAACTGCGTTACGACCAGGACATCTTCTCCATCGGGTTTGCGGGTATCCATTACAGTAACCCCAACGAAAACACGCACCTCTATAAGCTGGAAGGCTACGACAACGACTGGCGGCGCGCCGGTGCTGAGCGGACAGCCTACTATTTCAACCTGCCACCGGGGAAATACCTGTTCCGCGTCAAAGTAGGCAACAACGACGACGTATGGGCCGAGCATACCGTTCCCATTGAGATCATCCCGGCCTGGTGGAGCAGCGCCTATTTTAAGATTGCCGCGGCGCTGGCGCTGGCACTGTTATTTTACCTGATCATCCGCTGGCGCTTTCGCATGCAGTTCCGGAGGCAAATGGAAAAAACACAAACCGAGCAACAGTTGTCGGAGCTGAAGCGCCGCTCCTCGGAGCTGGAAATGCTGGCCCTGCGTTCGCAGATGAACCCGCATTTCATTTTCAATTCCCTGAATTCCATCAACCGCTTCATTTTACAGAACAACAAGTCGCAGGCTTCTGAATACCTTACCAAGTTCTCGCGGCTGATCCGTTTCATCCTGCAGAACTCAGAGCAGCCACGAATTACGCTCGACCGCGAACTGCAGGCCCTGGAACTCTACCTGGAACTGGAGGCGGTTCGCTTCGACCATCATTTCGCTTATACCATAACGGTAGATCCCTTTCTTGACCCGGGCGCCGTGATGGTGCCACCACTGATCATACAGCCCTATGCGGAAAACGCCATCTGGCATGGACTCATGCACAAGGAAGAAAAGGGTTTGCTCGAAATAGAACTGCGTCGGAAGGGAAGATTTCTCTGGTGCATCATTCGCGACGACGGCATCGGGCGACAAAAAGCAACCGAACTGAAAAGCAAATCGGCCAATACGCACAAGTCGCTGGGTATGCACATCACCGCCAACCGGATCGAACTGCTGCAGCAGGATGCGCAGGCCGCCCGTGTACACATCAACGATCTTACCTGGCCCGACGGAACGGCTGCCGGCACAGAAGTTATCCTACAAATTCCATTGCACCATGATTAACGCCATTGCCATTGACGACGAAGGACATTGCCTGGAAACCCTTTCCCTCCTGTTGCAGGAATACTGCCCGGAAGTGAACCTCGTGGCGCTGTGCAAATCGGCCAGCCTGGGTTTCGAGGCCATCCGGCAACACCAGCCCGAGCTGGTGTTCCTCGATATCGAGATGCCCAATATGAACGGTTTCCGCATGCTGGAGCAACTGGGCGAATGCAATTTCGCCGTGGTGTTCACCACCAGCTACGACCAGTATGCGATCAGGGCCATCCGCTACAGCGCGCTGGACTACCTGCTGAAGCCGGTGGATCCCAAAGAGCTGCAGGCCGCCGTGAAGAAATTCCAGGACACCCGCAACCCGCTGGCGACCGACCAGTTGCGCTGGCTGCTCGACCAGGTGAACGGGAAAAGCGGGCAGTTTAACAAAATGGCCGTGCCCACCACGGAAGGTTTTGAACTGGTGCCGGCACAGGAACTGGTGCGCTGCGAAGCCAACGACAACTATACCCACCTCTACCTGCGCAACGGCAAAAAGATCATTGCCAGCCGCACGCTGAAAGACATCGAAGAACAACTGAAAGCCTTCCCGTTTTTTGTTCGTGTGCATCACTCTTTTCTCGTGAACCTCAACGAGGTTGTTAAATACACGAAGGGAGAAGGCGGTTATCTTTCCATGAGCGACGGATCAACGGTAAATGTGAGCCGTAGCCGGAAAGAGTCCCTGTTAAAATGGTTTTAACAGGGCAAGTACCCGGGCTTGCCGCCAGTTACTCAACGTCGCTGGCAACGCGCATTACAGCGAAGTAGATTTGTTCAAAACCTTTCATCATGAAAAAGATCTGCTTCCCGCTGCTGGCCGTTTTGCTGGTTACTACCGGTGATGCACAGTCGCAAACATCTGCAAACGGCCTTGCCTTTGGCAGGCAGGCTACCGTGCTTCCCGACAAACCCGCCGAATCGTTGTACCTGGCCAATACCAGGGCCCTGCGCAGTTTCCGCAAACAGTTCGGAGCGGTGGAGCAGGAAAGCTGGTACACCACCAATGAAGGGCTGCGGGTAAAATTCGTGCAGGGCGGCATTTTACAGTCGGCCGATTATTCCACCGGCGGCCGGCTGCAATACCTCGTTAAAACCTATGGCGAAGAGCTGCTTCCGCGCGCTGTAAGGAACCGGGTAAAGAGTGAATATTTTGATCATTCCATTTTCCTGGTCCAGGAGATACAATGCCCCCTGCATGAAACCATTTATCTCGTGAAAATAGAAGACAAAACTTCCTGGCTCACCCTCCGCGTAAGCGACCAGGACATAGGTGTGTTAGAGTCCTATGACAAGTGAGGGTTTATAAAAAAGGAGGGGTGCAAGACGGGCACCCCTTTTTATTGCGGGTGCATTTTCTTTGTTCGGATGCATTTTCAGCGAAGCCAGAGCGACAGGAGCCAGGCGCCGGCAAAAGCGGTGAGGCCCATGAGCAGGGTGGCCATGCTATACACTTTCAGCATGGTACGGGTGTCGAGCCCCGCGAATTTGGAGATCACCCAGAAATAGGCATCGTTGGCATGGGAGATGCAGAGCGAGCCGGCGCCCATGGCGAGTACGGCAAGCAGAGGTCCATTGCCGGCGTTGAGTCCCAACGCCGGCAGCAGCGGCGCCAGCAACGAAGCCGCCGTAATGATGGCAACGGTGGAAGAGCCCTGCGCCGTTTTCAGCAAAGCGGTGAGGAGGAAAGGAAAAAACAGTCCCCATGCTTCGAGGCTCACGTTGCTGCTGATGGCTTCGCCAATTCCCGAGGCAGAGAGTATGGCCCCGAAGGCGCCGCCCGCGCCAATGATCACCAAAATACTTCCTGCTTTTTCCACCGATTCGGCCAGCAGCGGCGCTAACCGGGGGCCGATGTTTTTTCGCCCGGCGAAAAGTGCCAGCAGCAGGCCGATGAAAAGGGCTGTTTCGGGATTACCCAGGAAACGCCCCGGAGTTTTTTCGGGAAGAAAAGCGTGCAGGGAGATCAGGAGCAGGGGAATCAACACAGGAAGAAAAGAAGCCCATACACCCGGCAATGCAGCGGGTGTTTTGTTTTCTTCAACCGGCGCCGCGGGAGCTTCGGTTCTTCCTGCCCAACGCACCCACAGCCATCCCACCACGCTGACCGGGATTGCCAGTAGGATGCCCGTCAGCATCAGCTTTCCCACAGGCACCTGCAATATGCCGGCAGCCGCGGCGGCGCCGGGGTGAGGCGGAATAAGACAATGTACAGAATAAAGGCCGGTGGCAAGAGAGCCGGCCATAACAGCCATGGGCAGCCGCAATTTGGCGGCAAGGGAATTGTTGAGGCCACTAAGCACCATGTAACCCGAATCGCAGAAAATGGGCAGGCCCACCACGAAGCCAGTTACATTCATCGCCAGCGGCGCCCGCTTTTTCCCCAGCCGGTGCAGGATCTGTTCTGCCATCACCGCCGTACAGCCGGTCTTCTCCAAAGCCACACCCAGGCTGGTTCCCAGCACCAGCAGGATACCGAGAGAAGACATGATATGCCCGAATCCTTTTTTCGCCGTGGTAAGGATCTCTTCCACCGGCATGCCCAAGCCCGTTCCCACCACTACGCAGGAAAGCAGGAGGGCAAAAAAGGCGTGGACGCGGAAACGTGCCGTCAGTAAAACGATGAGGCCGATGCCCGCAAGCAGGCAAAGCAGGATGCGCCACAGTGGTTGTTCCATTCCTGAATGTACGCCGTGCTGCGCATAAAAAGGCCAATCTCCTTTCCTGTAGACACAGGTGGGGAAGATTGGCTACCATAATCTGTACTGCTCTTATGGTGTAACTCGACTGCTCAAAAATCATTGAGTGGATGTGGGCCTCACCGTCGTAAGCGGCAGTGCGCCTTTCAACATTTTTCCTCCGTCGCCGGTAAGCCGCAGGTAATAATCCGACGAACACTTTGTACCGTCCTCATCCAGGGCGTAGAAGCCGGATCCTGCAGGAACCATGTCCTGGTCTTCGGCGGTTTTAGCGATCTGGTTGGCTTCGTTGTATTCGTCGAACATGGAAATATAAATGCCCTGGCTGCCCAGGCGTACCATATTGTAAAACTGTCGCCACATGAAATCGCCGTGGGCCCGCTGCCTTTCCTGCAGGTCGCCCGGCAGCACGCAGGGTTGGTAATCGATCCCGTTCTCTTTGCAATACTGGATATCGGGCGTATTCACTGTAGCGTAGAAATTATCGGAGTCGATGGCTTTTCCGATGCGGCCCACCATCCAGGGCGACAACATATTGAAAGCTTTGTATACCGGCAGAAACCCGGGCCTGGAGTCGCTGTTTTGCGAACGCCAGTGCGTGGGCACGCCTCCTGCCAGGTACACACCCTGTTCTTTGAACCAGTTGATCACATCAAGACAGGTGCTGGTATTCCAGGGGTGATTGTTGTCGTTGAAACCGAAACCCCAGATGCATACCACCGGCTTGCCATTCTGCCTGGCATAGGCCGGCGAGCTGACGTATTTTTTCATCTTATTGGTCCAGTCCGATTTGATCTCCGACTGCATGTTGGTCCAGCCGCTCACATCGTACATGATGTAAAACTTCACACCGTATTTTTCTGCGGCTGTTTTTACCCTGGCCGTTACGGCATCGCGGATGGGGCCTTCCATGCCATTCGGGTTGAAGCGCTGCAGCGCAGCCGCGTCCATACCGTATTGCTTCATCCAGCTGAAATGCAGGTCAACGGACTGGTCATCGTAAGAAGAAAAGAGCGTGGCCTTCTCCCCGTTGCCGAGGTCGGCGAATTCTGTTTCATAGGTGTGGGTATAATCGCGCACATCGGGCCAGGATTTCATTCCCTTATTGGAAGGCGATGGGGTTTTAGACCAGTCCTGGGTCCAGTGCCACCAGGCATTGATGGGTGAGCCGTCGCCCTTGCAGGCAAACCATCCCTGGTAACCCACCGTTATCTTTCCCACCACATCACCTGCCGGTGATGGCCAAACGATATCGCCGTCGCCATCGCCGCCGTCAGGCGGCGGGTCTTCGGATTTGGAGCAGGCGCCGAGGAGCGTAGCCACCAGCAACAGGAGCAGCGCTGTTTTCCGTTGCAGGTATTTCATGTCTTTTATATTAAACACCATATTATTTTTCATGCGTCTGGATCAGTTTTTTAATGGTACCGTCGGCGGTGTAGAAAAGTTTATCCACGCAAATGGAGCGAAGCCAGTCGTGATTACTAAGTGAAGAGTTGTGATAAAACGCATACCACTGCCCTTTGTAGTTCACGATGGAACCGTGATTGGTATAAGAATCGGTAGCGTCTATATAAATGCCCTTGTATTTCCAGGGACCCAGCGGATGCCCGCTCACAGCGTACCGCATCTGGTTGTGCTTCTGTCCGTCGTCGTGGTTATCGGCATAGCTCAAATAGTACAAGCCATCTTTTTTGTGCACCCAGGCTGCTTCATGAAAATCGATGAGACCGGTCATTGGTTGCAGGGCGCCATCAATCTCCATCATATTGTCTTTCAGTTTTCCGCCTTTGCAAACGCCGCTGCCACCATAGTAGAAATAGGCCTGGCCATCGTCGTCCACAAACACGCAGGGGTCGATCAGTGACTCCAGGCCTTCGATATAACCCTGCACCTGGAAATCGCCGGCCGGCTGGGAACTGGTAGCCACGCCGATCTTCCAGTGGTTGTTCCAGGGACTTCCATCGGGGTGCGGAAAATAGAAATAGTAGGTGCCGTTTTTATAGGCGCAGTCGGGGGCCCACATGAAATTGCCGTCGGTTGTTCCCCAGGGCACCTGGCTGGCGCGGAGGATCTCGCCGTGATCGGTCCAGTGCACCATATCGTCGGTGGAGAAAACATGGTACTGGTCCATCAGGTCGCAACCGCGTGGCGGATCGATGTCGTGCGAGGCATACACGTAGAGCCTACCATCGGCCCATACATGCGCGGAAGGATCGGCGGTATACATGTGCCGGATAAAAGGATTGACGTGCTCCCTGTCAAAAAGATCGGGCTGCTCCGTGTCCGGTTGTGGTTCTTCCCTGTGCGAAGAGCAGCCATAGAGGAAGAGCAGCAATAACAGTATATGCCGGTTCGGTATCCTCATGGCTTTGAATCTGGTGCAGGTTTAAGGTTTTTACCGGCGGTGGGTTTCACCATTTTAATGGCGCCATCCTTATTGTATTGGAGTTTGTCCACACAAATGGAGCGAAGCCAGTCGTGGTTGCTGAGCGAAGAGTTGTGGTAAAACGCATACCAGTTTCCCTTATAGTTTACGATGGAACCGTGGTTTGTATAGCTATCGGTCGGTTCCATGTAGATGCCCTTGTGCTCCCAGGGGCCCAGCGGGCTCTTACTAACGGCGTAGCGCATGCGATTGTGCCTGTCGCCCTCATCGTGGTTGTCGGAATAGGACAAATAATAGACGCCGTCTTTTTTATGCACCCAGGTGGCTTCGTGGAAATCTTCGAGGCCTTCCATCGTTTTCATGTCACCGTCTATTTCCACCATATTGTCTTTGAGTCTTCCGCCCTTGCAGGTGCCGCCACCGCCATAGTAGAAATAAGCCTGGCCGTCGTCGTCGATGAATACGCAGGGATCGATCATGGACTCCAGTCCCTCGATATAGCCCTGCACCTGGAAGTCGTTGGCGGGGTTCTTACTGGTGGCCACGCCGATTTTCCAGGTAGCGTTCCATTCCGTACCGCTGGGATGGGGAAAGTAGAAATAGTAGGTGCCATTCTTATAGGCGCAGTCGGGGGCCCACATGAAGCCGCCCTCTTTGCGGCCCCAGGGCACCTGGCTGGCGCGAAGGATTTCGCCGTGGTCTTTCCAGTGCACCATATCATCGGTGGAGAAAACATGGTACTGGTCCATCAGGTCGCAGCCGCGCGGTGGTGCGATATCGTGTGAGGCATACACATACAACCTCCCATCGGCCCATACGTGCGCGGAAGGGTCGGCGGTGTACATGTGCCGGATAAAGGGATTGCCATTCGCCGCGCTGTCTTTCTTGCGCTGTGCGGACACGGGAGAGAGAGCAGCCGCCAGCGCGAAAACCGCCAGCAGGCTGCATGTATAATTCATGGTTCTTCTTTTGTGCTGCATGGGTTGTTCCTGTTTATTTTTCCGCTATCCGCAAATCGTCGAGACCAATCTTCACATCGGCGTGGTCTTTGCCGGAGGTCCAGAGATAGAGCCGGAAGAAGTTGAACTGGGTGAGGTCGGGACCACCGTCGCCGCTGGATTCCGCAGCATCGCTGAAGGCCAGGGTCAGTTCGTTCCAGCCGTTTTTCAGGTTGGGCAACATGGGCCCGAGGTTCCAGGAGTATTCGTTCTTATCGGATTCGCCGGAGCTGGTGAGTTCGAACTGGCCATCGTCCTTGATCTTGCTCACGTCTTCGATGTAGAGCCAGAGTTTGAGGGCGCCGTTGGCTTTGGTAAGATTGGGATTGATCGCTTCAGGCCGGCGCTGGATGAAGTGCATGTAGTCCTCCCCGTTAGTAATGGGAGCTGCCAGCCATCCTTCGCCTTCTTTCTTACCGGCTTTTTCAATAGTGCCTTTGCCGCCGGCTGTTTCCCAGTTGTCGATCAGGTCGCAGTTATTGAAAGAAACGGAAACCACCTGGCGTTCTTCAAACTGCAATCCGTCCACACCCACTTCCACATCGGCATGGGCTTTGTCTTTTGTCCAGAAATACATGCGGAAGAAATTGAAGGCCTGGAGATCGGGACCGCCGTCGCCATCGGATTTGGCGGCATCCCTGAAATTGAGGCGGAGCTGGTTCCAGCCGTTCTTGAGCCCGGGGATGAGCGGCGCCAGGTTCCAGGAGTATTCTTTCTTATCGGATTCGCCGGAACTGGTGAGCTCAATCTGGCCGTCTTCTTTCAGCGTTGACACGTCCGAAACGTAGAACCAGAATACGAACTGCCCGTTCTGCTCAGTGAGTGCCGGGTCAACGGCAGTGGGCCGGCGTTTGATGAAGTGAATATAGTCTTCGCCGGAAATGATGGCGGATTTGAGCCAGGCCTCGCCTTCCTTCTTGCCGGCTTTTTCTTCGGTTTTGGGACCGGGGCCGGCGATCTCCCAGTCGTCCAGCTTGTCAGCGGCATCAAAGAGAATGGCCGGGTTCACAGGCGCAGCGGGCTTCTTGCGAAAGCGAAGATCGTCCACGCCCACTTCCACATCGCCGTGGTCCTTGTCCTTTGTCCAGAAATACATGCGGAAGAAGTTGAAGGCGTGGATATCGGGGCCGCCGTCGCCATCGGATTTGGCGGCATCGCTGAAGTTGAGCGCCAGCTCATTCCAGCCATTTCTGAGCGTGGGAATGATGGGGCCCAGGTTCCAGGAATATTCTTTCTTATCGGATTCGCCGGAGCTGGTCATTTCGATCTGACCGTCTTCTTTCAGTGCGGCAACGTCGGACACATAGAACCAGAACACAAACTGGCCTTCGTCTTCACTCAGCTTTGAATCTGCGGTTGTGGGTCGCCGTTTGATGAAGTGGATATAGTCTTCGCCGCTTACGATGGCCGATTTAAGCCAGGCTTCGCCTTCTTTTGCGCCTACTTTTTCAGCGTTCTTTGGGCCGGGACCGGCAATCTCCCAGTCGTCCAGGGCGTCGGCAGGATCAAAGGAAACCAGGCTGGGATCGGTCGGTGGAGGAGGTTCCACCGGCGTTGGTTTAAGTCCGCTGGTGTCGCGCGAAGTATACTGTTCCTTCTGGCAACCGGCCAGGCTAAGCAACAGCAGCAGGCCGGTACTCAGCAGGAGGGAAGTGATGAATTTCATTGTCGGTTGTTTTAAAATGAGTTGTTACAATTTGTTTTGGTTGATCAGTTGCGAACCGGTTTGGTCCTGCCGTAGCCCGAGGCGCCGTGAAACCAGTTGGCGCCCTGGCCGGTAAGCCAGAGATAGGTGTCGGTGGGCAGCCCGTCTTCTATGCCCGCAAACCGGAGCCCTTCGTTGCCATTGAGCGGTGTATTCGATTCGTTGGCGGTTTTAAAAATGGCCGTACCCTCGTCGATCTCGTCGAACATGGCCACGTAGAGCGACTGTGCCCCGGCGCCTTTTGCTCCGGCAATCTGCTGCCAGAGAAAGTCGCCTTTGAGCCGCGGCACCTGGTGATAGATGGCCGGGTTCTTATGCATATTGGCCCAGCTGAACCCGGGAAATACAAGCGGTACATAGCTTACCTTGTTGGACCTGCACCATTGCAGGTCGTCGTACACGTTGCGCGGTTCATAGGCTTTGGAATCGAAGCGGCCCACGGCCCAGGGCATCACGATATCGCATTTGCGGATCAGCTCGTGGAGGGCTGGGTCTTTTTCCGTATCCGAACCGAAGGTGCGCCAGTAATAAGGCACGCCCAGCATAATGGCATAACGGTTATCCTCACCCTTTAATTTATCCACCAGCCGGCTCACGTCGCCGATGCTGTATTTCCTGCCATCGTTGAAACCAACGCCCCAGATGGTCAGCAGCGGTTTCCCGTTGTGGTAGAGATAGCCGGGGTTTTCGCGGTTATCGGCCAGGTGGAAAAGGGTCTGCAGTTCTTTCCAGTCGGCTTCGAGGTAATCGAGATCTGCGGAGGTACAACCACTGAGATCGTACATTACACTAATGGCGCGGCCGTATTTTTTGGCTGCTTTCAGTGCATTGGCCAGTACCTTGTTGAAATGGCGCCTGCCTGAAGGATTGGAAGGTTTTATTTCTCCCACAAAGCGCTGCATGTGCACGCCGTCGATGCCATATTCCTTCATCCACCTGAAATGGAGGTCCACGCTTTCTTCGTCGTAGGGACTGTAGAGATAAGCGTCGGAGCCATCGGCAAACCGGAAGGGTGACTTATAGCGTTTACTGTATTCCGTTATATCGGGCCAGAAGTCCACGTTGGTATTACCGGGATAAAAGCCGCCAGGGCCCTGGTAATGGTACCAACCGCGGTTGGAGCCATCGCCTTCTGCCGCAAACCATCCCTGGTAGCCGGCCATTACGAGGCCGGTGTAGGATTTGTACAGGAGGCCAGCGGTATCGTACACGTATCCGTTGGGCGTTCCGGGGCCGGGGCCATTGGAACCGCCCGGGCCGGAGCCGGCACCCTCCTTTTCCCTGGAGCAGGCGAAGCAAAGCGCCACGCCTGTGACCAGGAGCAGCAGGAGGCTGCCGGAGCGCAGGGACTTTTTACAACGTTTATACATAAGCGTTATTATTGCTGGGGTACGTCAATCCGGATCACTTCAGAAAGGTTGGAGCTCTTGTCGCTGTTATCGAACCGAACGCCCACCCGAACGAAAAATGTTCTCCCGGGAATAAGGCCTTCGATGGTCAGGGTCCTGTCTTCGTCGGTCAGGTCGGTATAGGCCTTGTTCACCGTTTTGCGGAAGACATCCGAAAAGTCGTAGATGGAAGCACCCGGACCGGTAATCTCCGTAGTATTCACATAAGGCTGTATTTCGGTGACATTTGGAATACCGTCGATGGGAGCGGCCACATCGAAGTGAAGGGTCAGCGTAGTGCCGTTCAGCTCGTGCGTAAAGCCCGTGATATTGAGGTAGGGCGTTACCTGGAAATCGTAGGTAGTGCCTTTGGCGATATCGAGCTCCATCGGCGGAATGGGCCAGAAAGCGCCGCCTTTCAGGGATATGCGGTAATGTCCCTTAAACAATTTCGAGTTCTTGAAAGTGCCGTCGTATTTGACGGGGATGTCCTGCGGCGCTGGCGTTTCGCTCCAGCTCAGTTGTTCCAGGCGGATGGCGAAATTGCCGGTGCAGGTCAGTATGTTTTGCTTAAATCCTTCGTTGAGCACGTTCCCCTCGAGAGAGGCATCAGGTCCGTCGTAATTATCGGGTTTTACACAGGAAGCTGCCAGCAGCAGTGCTGTGCCCAAAAGGATATTTCCCAAACTCAGTTTCATCGTTCAGAATTTTTATGACTAGTAATTGGGGTTATTGGGATAGAGATTGGGGTTCTTACCCAATTCACCGCCGGGGATGGGTTCGTAGTAGAATTTCTTTTCGAAATTGTAGTTACGTCCGAATGTTTCCGGCTCTTTCAGGAAGATATATTTGCCTTCGTTCATCACGTAATAAGGCATCAGCCCTTTGAATCGGGCATTGTTGAGAATAACGTCGGCTGTGCGCCACCGTTTGATGTCCCACCAGTAGTGATTTTCGAAGGCGAGCTCTTTACAGCGTTCGTTGCGCACTACATCGGTAGTCATATCTGCGGCCGTGAGTGCAGGGGCGCCCGCCCTTTCGCGAACCTGGTTGAGGCAGGTGAGCGCATCGTCGAGCTGCCCCGTTTCAATATCGGCTTCGGCACGGTTCAGCAGGATCTCGGCGTAACGGAATTCGATCCAGTGGGTAGTGCTGGTAAAGAGGTCCACGTCGGCCTGCGGGCGGCGATAGTCGATGTACTTGCGCACGTAAAAACCGGTGCGGGTTTTATCATCACCCGAAGTGCTGATACCGGTTTGGCCGATAATGGTTTTGCCTTCATAGAGGGTATTGGGATCACCCGATAACAGGTAGTTGCGCTGGTTGGGATCCTTGGCCACTTCGTCGGCGGCGGTTCCGCTGAAAGAAGGATAAATGCCCCGCTGCACATCGAACATGCGGTCGCGGAGGATATCGCCGGGGAAATAAATGGTGCCGCGCAGGCGTGGCTCCAGTCCCTGGAAAGCATCGGCAAGCTGCTCATAGCGCCGGGGCGTGCCATCGCCATTGGTTACATTGAGCAAACCAAAGCGTTCGACAAATTCCAGTGTGGGATAAGCGCGCGACAAGGCATTGGCTGTCATCCAGCGGGGAGAAAAAGTAGCGTCCCAACTGTGCGCGGTGCGACTGGGAACGGAGTAATTGCGCACGAGGATGTTCTCGGGACTTTTTTCATCAAGAAAAGCATCGGCAAAATTCTGTTCTTTGTTGGAGTTGGAATTGTACAATGAATATTTTCCTTCCAACACTTTGGCAGCTTCTATTGCCTTCTCGAAAAATCCTGCTGCTTTGTCTGCTGCAATGCCTACAAATCCCATGGCACGGGCATCGCCATCAACATAGTTCAGTGAACCATATTTGGCAATGCTGCCTGCATAGAGCATGGCTCTTGATTTGAGCGCAGCTGCTGCATATTTGTTGGCCCTTTCCGGCACATTGGTTTGCGGCAGCAGCGACATGGCCTGGTCGCAATCGGCGGCAATGAAATTCCAGGTCTCTTCTTCCGTATTCCGCGGAACCTGTAATTCTTCAATGGATTGCTCGGGATAGTTTTGTGTATTGGCAATGAGCGGCACACCGCCGTATCTTTTCGCCAGCGCGAAATAATAATAAGCGCGCAGGAAATAGGCTTCGCCCAGCAGTTCATTCACTTTATTGCCGGCAAAATTGGCGGAATATTTCGGCAGCGTTTCTATGAAATAATTCACCGCGCGGATGTCTTTGTATGGCCAGTAGCCGAAGCCGCCGCCAATGTCCATGCCGCCCCAGGGCCCTACCATTTCGCCGCAGGCAGCGCCGGCATGCCAGAAATGTTCCCATTCGTGGTGGAGGTTGAAGCCCCATTGTCCATCTCGGCCGCCGGGCCGGTAAGAGAAGTCTTCGATAGGCAGCTTGCGGTACACCTGTGCGAGGTATACATTGATGCCGGCTTCGTTGCTGAATATCTGGTCGTCCGACAAAACATTCGGTGGTTTTATGTCCAGCTTTTGACAGGATGCCAGCAGCATCAGGATTCCCGCCATCAACAGGAGGCCAATTCTATTTATAGTTTTCATTCGATTAGTTTTAGAAAGTAACTGATGCCCCCAGGTTAAATGTCCTGTTCAGGGGATATTTATAACCACCCAGGCCGTAGTCGAACCCGGCGCCGGGAATCTGTCCGGGGTGTTCCGGATCGCTGTCTTTCAGGCCACTGATCGTAAAGAGGTTATAACTGTTCACGTATATCCTGGCGTTCTTCATACCAATGCGGTTGAGCCACATGCGCGGGAAGCTGTACCCGAGCTCGAGAGTTTTGCAACGCAGGTAGGAAGCGTCCTGTACCGCCTTGGTGGAATTGTTGATGAGGCCGTAGTTGTAACCCATGGCCGGGTATTTGCCCGAAACCCATTGCGTATTAGGATCGAATACATTGTCGTCGGGATTAACGGTATGCCAGCTGTCCAGGAATTTGGAAAGGGCGCTGCGGCCGTACATGAGTGGTTCGGCATATTGTTCGGCATACTGTACCCATACGCCGGTGGCGCCGGCAAAGAGCGCGCTGAGGTCAAAGCCCTTATAGGTAAGGCTGATGTTGAAGCCGTAGTTTACGAGCGGCAGGTCGTAGGTGGCGATGGGGTGGTAATCGTCGCCGTTGATCACTCCGTCTTCGTTCCAGTCTTCCATGTAATAGTCGCCGGGAACGATGTTGTTGTTCCCGCCGCCGTTATTGGTTTTAGCGGTATATATCTCCGGGAAACCCTGGAATTGTCCGCCGTAGTCCACACCCCACCAGATGTTCATATTGCGGTTGGTGGCGCTGTTCCTCCATTGCTGGTATTCGTTGCCGAAAGCGCCCTGGATGATGGAACGGGTTTGACGGCGGGCATAGGAAACGTTTCCACTGATGAGGATGCCGACATCGCGGAAGCGGTTGCGGTGGGTCAGTTGCAGTTCCCATCCCTGCACACGGTCGCTGTTGATGTTCTCCTGCGCCACATCGATGCCTGCGGTACCGGGAATGGTCACCCCACGGTATCCGGGCAGCCCGGTCTGGTCGCGCCGATAGAGTTCTACAAGGCCATCGAGTGCGCCATCAAACAAACCAAAGTCGAGGCCAATGTTTTTGGTGGTGGAAGTAGACCAGGTAATGTTCGGGTTCACCACTCCTCTTGTTTCCGCACCGCCAATAAAACCGCCATTAAAAATATATCCCCATACGCTGTTGTCGTTCGGGTTGATGGTGGGATAGGTATAACCGGAAACATATTGGAAGGGAGCGGCTGCATCGTTACCCAGTTCGCCGTAGCTGGCACGGATCTTCAAATTGGAAATGATGCGCGAGGGAACCAGGTTTTTGAAGAAAGGTTCTTCGCTGATGCGCCAGCCGGCGAGGAAGGCCGGGAACAGGCCCCAGATATTCCGGTTCTGCGGACTGTATTTGTTACTGGCATCGTAACGAACGGTTCCTTCAAAAAGATATTTGCCCATATAGTCATAGGTGGCGCGGCCTACCCAGGAACGCATGGTCACTTCCTGGATGCCACCGGCCGAGGTGTTTCCTATCTGTCCCGCATCGTCGCCGCCGAAGAGGTAGTCGATGGGGATGGACATATTCCTGGATGCAAAGAAATTGTCGCTCTTGGTATGGTTCTCTTCCAGGAGGGCCATGGCGGTTACGTTGTGTTTTCCGCCGAAGCTGTTGTTATAGGTGAGTGCAAGTTGGCTCAGTGTCTGGTAACCGGTTCCGTAGGAGCGGTTCAGATTGGAAGGGCCGTTCACATTGGATACCATGTACTGGTCGTTGTTGGCATCGTAGGTATAAAGGTTGTAGGCCTTCTTGTAGTCGGAATTGTCGTCTACCGTATACCCGTAGTTGAACATACCCCTGGCTTTCAGTCCTTTCACGAAAGGGATATCGTATTCGAGATTGGCCTGGGCCTGCAGGTTTTTCTGTGTCCTTTTTCTATACCCTACCATGTCGGAATTGGTGATGGCAACGGGATTGGCGTTGTCGGGCATCACGTTGAGGTATTCCGGGTTGTTGTTGGCATAGATCTGGTTGATGGGAATCTGGTTCCAGGTGTATTTAAAAATGGTCCAGAGATCCTGGTAGGGCTGGTTCTTTTCATCCATCACCCCGGAGATCAGCACCTGCGCGCGCAGGTGGTCCGTGATCTTTACATTGGTGTTGGAGCGAAGGTTCCAGCGGCTGTAGTCGAGGTCGCCGGATTTGAGAAGACCGCCCTGTTTCATATAACCCACGCTGAAGAACGTATTGATCTTATCGGTTCCGCCTGTAATGCTCAGGTTGTGCTGCTGCTGGGGCGATACGGTATTGAAGGCAGCGCCAATCCAGTCGGCACCCTGGTAGGTACCATCCATCCAGGGAAGAATGTCTTCATAAGAATAAGCCGGCGGCGCATTTGAAACGAAATTGTTGGCGAAGTCGCGTTTCATTTTTTCATTGGTAAGCATCATATAATCCACGGGACCCACCGCATCGGGCATACCCAAAAATTGCTGCCAGCCCTGGTTGAAGGAATAGGTGATGTCGAAACGGTTGGCGCGGGCACTGCCTTTTTTGGTAGTGATAAGGATAACGCCGTTGGCGCCGCGGTTACCGTAAATAGCAGCGGCCGCATCTTTCAGCACAGAGATGCTTTCGATCTCGTTGGGATCAATCTTTTCGAAACCGCCACGGGGCACACCGTCGATCACCACCAGCGGGGAGCCGCCGTAACCGCGGATGTCGAAACTGTTCTCGTAGGCACCGGGTTCGGCAGTGCGCTGCACCATGCGAAGACCGGGTATTTTGCCGGTAAGCATGTTGGCAACGTTTTCGTTCTTCGTCACCGTCAGTTCTTTGTTGGTCACCTGCGATACAGCGCCGGTGAGGGTGGTTTTTTTCTGGGTGCCGTAACCCACTACCACCACATTGTCGAGGCTTTGCTCATTGCCGGCCATGGCAATATTGATGGTGTTCCTTTCTTTTATTTCTTCTGAAACGGTTTTCATGCCTACATAGGTGAAAACCAGGCGGGTGGCCGAAGACGGCACATTGATGGTGAATTTTCCATCTGCATTGGTGGTAGCCGTGGCCGTGGAGCTGCCAGCTACCGATATGGTAACGCCGGATAAGGGATCGCCATTCTGGGCATTGGTCACCTTACCGATGATGGTTCTCTGTTGCGCCAGCAGGCAAACCGGAGTGAGAAGCGCCAGCAGGAACAATAGACGTGCAATTTTCATAAATCTTGTGTTATGCAGTTATTGAATTGGTAGAATTGTTCAACCAGGACGGGGCAGGGCCTGCGCCTGCCTGCTTACGGCGGTAGTTGGTATTTGATCGGCATAGCAGTTCGTTTAGATTGTGTAATGAATTTTCAGAATCCCGGGGATGGGGGACGACCCCAGTCTTTATTGGGGTGGGGTCCCATTTCCAGTTCCAGGCGACCCCCGTTCACCAGTTGGTCGTGGGTAAACCAGGGACTTTCCAACGGCTTCCCATTCAGGGTCGCCCGCTGTATGTATTTGTTTTTTACGGAACAGTGATTGGCATTTACTTCAAAGGTTTTTCCGTTGGGCAGGCGGATGCTCACTTTCCGGAAAACCGGGCTCCCGATGGTATACAGCGGCAAGCCGGGTGTAATGGGATAAAATCCCATACTGGAGAAAACCACGAAGGCTGTCATTCCGCCACCGTCTTCATCGCCGGGAATGCCGAAAACATTGTCCTTGAACCAGGTATCCAGCAGCAGCCGGATGGTTTGCTGGGTTTTCCAGGGCGCATCGGTGAAATTGTAGAGATAGGGAATGTGAAAGCTGGGTTCGTTGCCCATGGAATATTGACCCACCAGGCCGGTAGCATCGGGGAACTTGCTCCAGAATTCATATTTCGATCGTCCGAGACCGGTAGTGAACAGTTGATCGAGCCTTTTTTCAAAGGCCTGTTTTCCGCCCATGAGGCGCATCAGTCCCGGTATATCCTGTTGCACCTGCCAGAGATAGGTCCAGCCATTGTTTTCATCGTAATAGTCGCGGCCGCCCATACCGCCGTCAAAAGCGGGATCAATATCGATCCACTGGCCGTTTTTGTTCCTGGGCAGGAAAAATTGTTTGTCGGCGCGCCAGAGCTGTGTATAGTTCTGTGCGCGGGGCGCAAACAATTTCCAGTCGCTTTCTTTTTTCAGTTCCTTCGCCATTTCGGCCAGGGCCCAGTCGTCGTAGCTGTGGCCCAGGGTCACCGCTACCGCCTGGCGTTTTTCAAAATGGTGTACCTGTTGCACGGTTTCGGTTTCGTTGGGAGCCAGCGCGGGGAAATAGCCATGCGCGAGGTAATGATCGTCGAGTTCGGTTTTAGGGCCGTTCACCCAGGGGATCATGGTGGCTTCGGTGGCATTTTTGCGCATGCCTTCATAGGCTTTTTCGAAGTCTATTGATTTCAGGCCTTTGCGCCAGGCGTCCAGGAAAACGATGGAGGAATGAAACCCGTTCATGCAGGCATGGTCGCCAAAGAGCACGGGAAAAGTGGGCATCCATCCGGCCTGTTCATACATGCGTACAAAGGATTGCAGCATGTCGGATTCTTTTGCCGGGTCAAGGATCATGCGCAGCGGGTGGTGGGCCAGGTAGCTGTCCCAGGTCCAGTCGTCCACATAAAAAGGCCGCGGGTCCTCGTGTACCTGTCCGTCGAAGCCGCTGTAGTATTTGCCTTCTTCGCTGATGTTCACCATGCGTTCATAGGTGCGGTAGAGGGCGGTATAAAAACTTCTTTTCTGGGCCTCGGTTCCGCCCTCCACCTGGATCTGGCCCAGCGCGTTCTCCCAGCGCTTCCGGGCTTTTTCTTCCAGGGCCGCGAAAGAAACGGAGGAAAGTTCGCGCGCAAAATTGCGCCGGGCCTGTTCGGCCGAAACAAAACTGATGGCATAACGGAATTCCACTTCGCGCACTGAAGGGGCAAAGCGGATGTAAGCCGGGCCGCCTTCGCTCTTACTGCCGTTTACCAGGCGACCGTTTTGCAGGCTACCGGTGGTACCGGGCTGGCTGAATCTTCCGTAAGCGTATACTTTTATATTGCCGTGGTAGGTTTCCAGGGCTTCCAGCTCGCCGTTGGCGCCGAAGGTGTAGCTGGCCGTTCCGCCGTTGTAGTGCGACAGCAGGATGCCACCGGTTTTACCCGCCGGAAAACGGAAGCGGTAAATGCCCACTTTTTCACCGGGTGTAAAAGCTACTTCGGTTTCGTCATTGAGCAGCCAGGTGGAATAGAACCAGGGATGCCTTTCTTCCAGGTCGTGGTCGTAGCGGAGCCGCTGCTCCCAGGAAGAGGGGTCTATTTCGCCCACCCAGGGTTTCAGGGAAAAGACCTGGCCGAGGCGGTGAGATACTATCGTAAGCGGAAAGCTGCTGATATAACCGTCGAGGTAGTCCTTGCGCTGGGGGGCCACCCGGATCACCTGGTTGGGCAGGTGTACAACGGGCAGGGTAGGTTCGAGGAGCTGGCCCACGTTCCCGATGGAAGGGTCCACCCAATTAAGGGGAGAAACCGGCTTATCAGAAGCGGCCGGACCGGAGGACTGGGCAAGAACCTGGACGGCACAGGATGCCAGGAGCAAACAGCAAAAAAGCAATCTTCGCATAGCAAGCAATGGTTTTCAATGAAAATGACACTGCAATAAAAGCGAGAATGCTTAACAGGGGGCCTAATAAACCCATTAACAGCCGGATTAATGCAGAATTTTTTAGAAAAATCTCTCTTTTTACCCCTTACCGGATGATCTCGTTGAAAGATTTGGGAAAATCTTCGCCATAGATCTCCCGGTACTCTTTGGTGAATTTCAGGTAGATGGTATTGGCCAGGGCATGCCTTTTCAACAATACCAGGCCCTTGCATTTGAACTCGAGGGCGTCTTCGTTGAGGCGGTCGAAATGGAAAATGCAGTTGGCGATCTCAATCACATCCTCCGCCTCTTCGGCAAGGTTGGCGCTGCGGAGATAGAGCAGGCAGTCGTCGATGACCTTATTGGACAGTTCCGATTTGATGTCGTCGAGCCAGTTGTATTCGGTCTGCGGCAGGAAGGGGCCTCTTCCCGCAATGCGCAGCAGTTCGCGGATATGGTTTTTCCCGATGGCGCCCGAGGCCTGCAACTGGCACCATTCGCGGTAGTCGATCCAGGTACCCGACTCGCCGGTAGTGTATTGCCAGAACCCGCCATCGCGGTTCACTACCGCATGGCCCATTTTTTCCAGTATGGTTTTCAGCTTGGCCAGGTTCACCGAGCGGTTGTTCCGGGCATCTTTCTGGCTCTTATCGTACCAAAGGGTTTCGTCGAGGGTTTCGGAAGAAATGCCCTTGCCGGTTTTGTAGGTATATATTAATATAAGGAGAAAGAGCTCTTTCAGCAGTGGCGTAAAGGACTTGGTAAGATCGCGGCCTTCCTCGTCGCTGACCAGGAAGGGGCCGAAAAGACGAACCTGGCTGCCTGCCGGATCGGGCAGGGCGAGCGGCTCAGGAGGCGTAAAAGATTCGGCGTGCACCGCCGGCTCCGGTGCGGGGAATGCCGGCGGCTCACCGCCCGCAGGCGAAGAGGTGCGGGTTGAGGGGGCACCGCGTGAAGGAGTTCCGGGCGAAGCCGCGGCCGCAGCGCCGGCTTTTTTTCCGTACCATCGCCAAAACAGCCAGCCGGCCAGAACCAGTAATGGCAGCAATATCCACAACAGGTAGGGGGTTTCCCCGTTCCGCGTTACCGGCATCCGGGAAGCTGTTCCCAGTTTCTCCGGCGGGAAATCAAGCGTAAATACCTTAACCACTGTTTTCTTGTGCATTTCTGTCTCGGGTGAGAAGAAAAGGGTTACAGCGATCAGTTTGCGGGTACGCGGACTGTAATACAAATCGGCAAAGGACTGTATGTCATAAAAAGAATAGGGAATGGGATCGCCCAGGTATTCGAGCGGACTCCCATCCAGGCTCCCTTTTACGAGGCGGAGCTGGGTATCAAAGCTGCCGTTTTCGAAAACCAGTCCGTAGTAGCTGCCTCCTTCGGGATCCATCACCAGGCTATTGGCAAAAACATGGTGCGGGTTGGTGCTGTCGATGGAGAAAAGCTTTTTGAACCGTCGGTCCTTTACCGAAAAGGCAAACATATCGTAGTAGTTGCCGGGGTTCAGCATCTGATCGCCTGTGGGACTTCCATACCCTCCTATTATATAAGCGGTGTCGGCAGCGGCGTTGAGTCCAAGCGCCGCCAGGTAGCGGGGCGTAAATGGATCGCCCGCCGGCTCAATAGTTGTCCAGCCACCGCCATTCAGTGAAACGCGCTGCACCGTGTTCTTGTATTTCAACTGCCCATAACCGCCGATGATGTACAACGCCGTATCGTAAGGAGACACGAATTTGTTGGCATGCCAGTATTCGGTGAGCACGGAATCGTGTTGGGCGCCGTTCCACAAAAAACCGTTCATGTCCATGGACAGAAGGCGGTGCTGGTCTACAAAAACGTCGTAGAGTTTACGGGTGAAAGGATCGTAAACCGCCTGGTTGCCCAACTGCAGGGAAGCGTGACCGGAAAAATATTTTTCCAGGACAGGAGAACTGCCCGGATGCATCACCACGAGGGAATCACTACCGGCTATGAACAGCCGATCGGATACAGGATCGAAAGCTGCTGCGGCACTTCCTCCAATTACAAAACTGCCCCGCTCCTGCCAGTGCTGGTGGAGCGGTTTGATCCAGATGGGATTCTTTACCCGGGCCGGCTGGCGTGATTTGCTATCATAGCTGTCGGTACCGCTGGTATCGGCCAGGCTCCAGAAATATTTTTCCCTGGGGCCGTCGAACAGCGTTATGTCGCGGATGCGCATGGGTGGCAGGTCGCGGGTGTTGAAACGGTAATGGTCATTCGCACCCCAGAGTATCCTGAAACAGTTTTCAAATGCCGGAATGGCATGTGATCCCTTGTCCTGCCCATCTACCAGCAACTGCAGCTCTTTTTTTTCGGGATCGATGCGGATACTGAAATGAGTCCAGCGATTGTACAAAAGCGGCGTATCGATGCTGGCCACGATATTGGTCATCTGCTGGCCCACCACCATCTTGAAATTGTTCTGGGTGCAGATAAGATCAAGATTCTGGTTGCCGCTGATGATCCGGACAATGTATCCGAAATAGATGGATTGTCCCGATAAAAAATTCAGGTCGAAATCGAGCCGCAATCCTTTTTCAAAACAAAGGGAGTCGTTGGGAGAAAGATCAAGCGCGGTCCGGTTTTCCTGCACCACTCCGTGGCTGTTGAATGCAAGACCGTATGACTGTGCCAGCATAGTGGCAGGACATAGCAGTACAAGCAGAATGATAAGCAGGTTTTTACGCATCGACGGAAAAGACAACCGCTAAAATAGGCAATTTACCCTTAGCAGTTGTCCTCCACTCCGCCGGTTGCTGCTTACCATCAATCGCCGAGCAACAAATATTGATAGGGTTCGAGCGTTACAGTTGCGTCCAGGTTTAGGGATGCGCTGTTCAGCAGATCTTTCCAGTTGCGCTCTGCGATGGCTGGCACTTCATAACTGGTGGTCGAATTGCGCAGGTTCACCAATACCAGCACGGTTTTGCCCTGGTAGATTTTGGTGAAGGCGCACACATCCCTGGTGCTGTACGATTGCAGCGTGCCCCGCCGGATGGCGTCCGAACTGTTTCGCGCCGCCAGCACCGCTTTGTATTTCGCTTTAATATCTGCGTTCAGGTTCCAGTTGATGGTTGTGCTGCTGTTGAAATAGTTCAGCTTCACGGGGCAGCCTACTTCCTGTCCGTTGTAGATCATCGGCACGGCATTCATGCAGGATGCTGTTACAAAAGCAGCGAGTGAGCCCTTCTCTCCATCCAGTAATTGCAGGGGTGTGCCATCGGCATTGTTCACATCGTGGTTGCTGGTGTAGCGCACCACCTGGCTGCCGGAAGAAGCATTGGTGTATTCCACCTGGTTCACCGAATCGATGGAAAGCACCGGGCCTTTTTTCTGGTAAATGTTGTTCACCATATTATAATAAAATCCCATTCCATATTCCAACTGGAAGCCGGCGGCAAAATGATCCTTGCGGGTGCCTTCAGCAAAGAGCAATAGCTTGTGCGTATTGATGGCGCGCAGGCTGTCGATGGCCTGTTTCCAGAAATCGGCTGGAATAAAATCGGCCGCATCGCAACGGTAGCCGTCGATATTGGCGGTATAGACCCAGTACTTCATGGCGCTGATCATGGCAAGGCGCATCTCCGCATTCTTATAGTTGAGCTGCGCAACATCGTTCCAGCCGGTATTGGGCGGAGAAATGATGTTACCGGCCGCATCCTGCTGGTACCAGCTTTTGTTGCTGGTCCAGGGATTGTCCCAGGAGCTGTGATTGGCGACCCAGTCGAACAGCACGGTCATATTGCGGTCGTGCGCCGCAGCCACCAGCGAGCGTAGTTCATCGAGGTTGCCGAACTCGGGATTCACTTTGGTAAAGTCCTGCACACAATACGGCGAGTTCACCGATTGCAGTTTTCCAACCGGGTACACCGGCATCAGGTACAGCACATTTACACCCAGTGCGCGAATGGAATCGAGCCGCTCCTGCACTCCTTTGAAATTGGCCTTCTCACTAAAAGCGCGGATATTGACCTGGTAGATCACCGCATCGCGCGCATCGGGCACGGCAGCGAAGGGAACGCCGTATTGCGGCGGGTCTTTGCTCACAGGTGGTTCGGGAGGCGTGGGAGCCGGGCTCTCCGTTTTGCTGCAGCATACCAGCAGCCAGCAGAATACTATTGTCCACATATGTATTTTCATATAGGTAGTTACCTATGCCTGGTTATTGTTTGATGAGGGTGAAGTTTTGTACGCCGGGCACATGCAGGTCGAGCGTAATGATATAGGTCGCGTCTTCCGGCACGGTGAGGTTGGCCCTTTCCACGTAACCGAGGAAGGCGTTGTCGGCATACTGCAACCTGCCTTCGTTATCGAGACCCATGTTCAGCGCCCAGTTGTTGTTGGCCCTGAATTTCCAGGAGCCCGCTTGTTTCATGAATACCGTGGCCGACCATGTTTGGCTGGCAGCATCATAACTGAGTTGGGTATCCGAATCCCAGGAGCCGGGGCTCGCATCGCCTATAACGCCCCAGGTTGTTTTGGTGGCGGTCCAGGTGTTGGTATTGAGATCAGCCGTGAGATAGTAGTATCCGGCTTCCTCCACCGAAAGCCCGGCGGCGTTGCCATCGGTACTGAAACTGCCGTTGCCGCCATCGCCGTAATTGGTATGGTCCCAGTCGGGCGCGTTGGTGTATTTGAACCAGTTCTTGCCGGGGATGGTGAAGTTCACATAGCCGTGGTATTTACCCGCCTGGCCTGGAACCGGCGCCAGCGTTGGAGCAGCGCCGGGATTCCAGCCCTGGTATTCGCCCGGAACATACAGGCTGAGCCCATAGGAAGTGATTGCCAGTTGCTGCACATTGGTGAAAGCCGGCGCCATGGGGCTGGCAGCGCCATTGTATTGTTTGAGATCGGCCCTTACGCGCACCACGATGTTGTTGGGCTGGTCGGGCGCCAGTCCCATTTCATTCAACAGGCTGTTCAGGTCCTTTCCTTTGAAACCAAAACTGAACACATCGTAGGGCAACACAAATTGCCTGGCGCCCGCCCAGTTGTTCGTGAGCGTATCTGCGGGTGTATCCAGTTCGAGGGTATAGGTAACGATGGGATCCTTGCTGAAGTCTGCAGCGCTCCAGTCGAAGCGCACCACCTGCTCGTTTTCAGAAGCGGGCGACAACACCAGTTCGCTGGCGGAGCTGCTCAGAGCCTGGCTGCCGAATACACCGGGTTGCAGCGCGTACACCATTCCATCTTTTTTGCAGGAATGCGTTGCAGCCACCAGGCAGATAACCGTGATTATATGGATGAGCTTTTTCATTTTAGTAACCATTGTTTTGTTGGAGATTGGGGTTAGCGGTAATATCTGCCGCAGGCAATGGATAGAGTTCGTATCTGGCATCTACTGCAGCGCCCTCTTTTGCGCCACCCTTCCAGGGCCACAGGTAGCTGCTGCCGGAAAAACGGCCGAAGCGCACCAGGTCGGTCCGGCGGAATCCTTCCCAATACAGTTCGCGCGTTCTTTCGTTGAACACGTCGCTGAGCGTGAGACTGGCCAGGTTGCCGGTTGTATTACCATAGCCTCTTTCGCGCAGCAGGTTGATGTATTGCAGGGCCGTGGCTTCATCGCCACCGGTTCCGCCGCGCAGCACGGCTTCGGCATAAATGAGATAGGCTTCGGCCAGCCGGAACAGGGGAAAATCGGTGCTGCACAAAACGCCATTGGGCGATTCGGGCGTTTGTCCATCGGAAGTTTTGTTGCTGAACTTGTATACTGCAATGCCATCGTTGAAAACCAGCACATCGTTCACTTCCAGGTTACCCGGACCAAACAGTGCGCGTTTATCGGCATTGCCGCTGTAGTCGCCGAAAGCAAGAGGCAGGTTTTTGGTGCTGCGATTGCCCAGCCAACCGCCGCTGGGAATGCCGTAGTCTTTGTTGTCCTGCGGGTTGGTGGCATGCGCCGAGCAGATCAGGAAAGTGGTGCCGCCATAATTCTGCGAGTGAATGGCGTCGTAAGCCACTGCAAGAATGGTTTCGGGATTGTTGACATGGTTGTCGCTCATGAAAAGTGTCTTGTAATCGTCCTTGAGCGCATAACCACCGTTGATCAGTTTAGACGCATAGGTGATGGCTTCTGAGAAATGGTCTTCACCTGTGTACACTTTTCCGTTCAGGTAAAGTCTTGCCAGCAGCGCCCAGGCCGCTCCCTGGTCGGCCCTGCCGTATTCGTTCTGGTGAGCAGGAACCAGGTCGCCGTCGATCTCTTTCAATTCCGATTCCACATAATGAAAAAGTTCGGTGCGACTGATCTGCGGCGGAATGTATTTCCCGATGGGATCCTTCTCCGTTACGAAGGGCGGGTTGCCAAAAACATCCATCAGCACCCAGTACTGGAAGGCGCGCAGGAAGCGGGCTTCGGCGCGGAAATGGCGGATGTCTTCTGCATCCTTTCCGCTCAGTCCTCTTGCCGCTATCTTTTCATCGGTGGATTCGCGGATGAATTCATTGCATACCGTGATCTGGAACAGCGACCGGCCATAGAGCGCGTTGATCAGCACGTTGGAGCTGGTCCAGTTGAGGTTGTGGAAGCTGAGCAGGTTGGCATCGTTCCAGGCGCAGAGGGCTTCATCGGTGGACAGTTCCTGCATGTTCCAGAAGGCCCTTACAAAATCGGTAAGGCCCGCATCGTTGATGCCCGGGATGTTTACATCGGAAACACCAACGCCTGTGCTGCTGACGAGGGAATAGCTGCCATACACTTTGGCCAGCGCTTCTTTATAACCTGCGGGCGTGCTGTATTGTTTGTCGGAGGTATTGGCATTGGAGGGCTGCAGGTCGAGATCCTTGTGGCAGGAGCCAAGCGATGCCGATAAAAGCAGCACCGCGCCATATAAAAAGAATTTTTTCATTTGCAATGTTTTGAATCGTTAGAACTGGATAGAAGCGCCAATTACGTATATACGTGGACGTGGGTAGATGGTGTTGTCGATGCCACCGTAGATCTCGGGATCCAGCCCCTTGTATTTGGTAACGGTGAATACGTTCTGGCAGTTGGCGCTCAGCCGCAGGTGCAGCTTATCGCCCAACAGCTTACCCACGTTGTAGGCCAGGCCTATATTGTCCATTTTCAGGAAGGAGGCATTTTCCACATAGTAGTCCGACAGCACCTGGCTGTTCACGAAACCGGTATTGTACACATCGGTGAGTATATTGGCCAGGTAGCCCAGCGGGTTAAGTGCATTGGCCTGTACGGCGCCGGTGGCAATGCCGTTGTACATGTAGTTGCCGATATTGGCCCGCAGCACGGTGTTGAGCGACCAGCGGCCATAGGTCCACTGGGATGTGAAACCGAGTATGTATTTGGGGAAGGGCGAATGGTAATGATAGAGGTCTTCCTGGTTGATGATGCCGTCTTTGTTGATGTCGGCGTACACGCCTTCCACCGGTTTACCGTTGAGGTATTGCTGGTGGTACACATAAAAAGCATTGGCTTCGTACCCAACGGTGTGGATCTGGATCACGCCGTTGCCGGTATAGGTACCCGGGTAGGTGGAATCCTGCGTGGCGGTGAGATTGGTGATCCGGTTCTTGTTGTAAGCGGCATTAAAACTGATGTCCCAGCCAAATTTGCTGCCGCGGATGAGCGCTGCGTTCAAAGTGAGCTCCACGCCGCTGTTTTCCACATTCCCTACATTGGTAAGAATAGTGCTGCTGAAATTGGAGCCTGCGGGAATGGGAATGGTGTTCAGCAGGTCTTTGGTTTTCTTGAAATATACATCCAGGCTGCCGCTCAGGCGATCTTTCAGGAAACCGAAATCGATGCCTGCATTGTAAGCAGTCGTCTGCTCCCAGCGGATATTGGCGTCGTAAGCCGCCGGCGTGCCCATATAATACCAGGCGTTCCCGAACTGCACCTGCGAGCCGTTGCCACTGAGGGAATAGATCGACTGGTAGGGGTAGTTGTAAATGCCGTCCTGGTTACCGGTAACGCCGTAGGACAACCGAAGTTTCAGATCGGAGAACAGGTTGCTGCCTGCCAGGAAATTTTCGCGGTTCGCCAGCCAGGTGAAGGCCACCGACGGAAAGGTTCCCCAACGGTTGTCGCTGGAAAAACGGGAGGAGCCGTCGGTACGCACCGAAGCCGCCAGGATGTACTTGTTGTTGAAAGTATAGATCAGCCTGCCGTAATAAGAGATCAGGGTATTCTCCGGTTTATCGTTGCTGAAAAGCGGTTTGCTGCCCGGAATGGTATCGCCGTTTGCGCGGATAAAAGGATAGAGATCGTTTACAGAAAGATTGTTGTAGTACCCATAGCCCGCTGTGAGATTGAGATTGGAGCGCAGGTCTTTCAGGTCTTTCGTGTAGTTGAAATAAAATTCCGCCACCTTGTTGTTGAGGCTGTTGGAATATTGGTTGTGTTGTCCGCCTTCCAGGAAGTTTTGCGCGGCATAGGCGGGCACATCGGTGCGGCCTTCTCCTTTTGCTATATCGTATCCCAGGTTGAGGTTGGCATGTAACTCGGGCAGAAAATGGAAACTGTAATCGAACTGGATATTACCGTAACTGCGGTACACCGTGCTGCTGTTGTTATAGAGATCGAGCAGGGCCACCGGGTTGCGCGGCGCCAGTTTGTTCAGCACTACTTCGCCGGTATTGGGATCGGTTTGGGTCCATTCAAAATAGCCGCCGTAGGCAGAGCCGTTCCTGACGGGCTGGGTAGGGTCAAAATAGGCGGCGCTGCTGATGGCGGCGCCATTGGCAAACCGGGTTTTGTTGTAAGAACCTTTCAGGTTGATGTCGATCTTGAGGTGTTTGTTGAACAATACCGGGCTGGCGGAAATGCCGCCGGAAAAGCGTTGCAGGTGATCGGTCTTAAGGATGCCCTTCTGGTCGAGATAACCCAGTGAAACGCGGTAAGGCATTTCTTTCAGGGAGCCGGCAATGCTCAGGTTGTTATCGGTGGAAATGGCTTTCTGGAAAATTTCGTTTTGCCAGTCGGTGCTGGCGCTGCCCAGGAGCGACTTATAAGTATGCAGGTTATCGAAAGTGCCGCCGCCCAGGGAATCGACGTACTGGCGGAACTGGTCCGCGCCCTGCACATCCATCTTTTTTGCCAGGGTGGAAAGAGAAACCTGGGTGCTGAAATTGAGCTGCGGCGTTCCGGCGGCGCCCTTGCGGGTGGTGATCAGGATCACCCCGTTGGAAGCCCTGGAGCCATAGATCGCGGTGGCCGAAGCATCTTTCAGCACGGTAAAGCTGGCGATATCGTTCGGGTTGATCAGGCTGAGCGGGTTGGATGCACCATATATATTATTGCCGCTGAGCGGCACGCCGTCGATCACGATCAGGGGATCGTTGCTGGCGTTGAGCGAAGCGCCGCCGCGGATCCGGATGGTGCTGCCGGCGCCCGGTGCCCCACTGTTGGAGGTGACCGATACGCCCGCCACCTTGCCGGCGATCAGTTGTTCGGGTGTGGTGATGACGCCCTGCTGGAAATCTTTTGCGGCTACCGTAGCCACCGAACCCGTCAGCAGTTTGCGCCGGGTAGTGCCGTAGCCGATCACTACCACATCGCTCAGGCTGCCGGCAGCAACCCGCAGCACAATGTTGAGCGACGATGCCGCTTTGACGCGGAGGGTATCGTATCCCACATAAGAAAATACCAGTATGTCCTGAGGAGAGGCCTGCAAACGGAATTGTCCGCGGGCATCGGTAACCGTACCGCCGGCACCGCCTGAAGTGGCTGTTCCGGGGTCGCGCCTGACGGAAACCAGTTCCATGGGATCGCCTTTTTCATTCCGGACGGTACCCGTTACCGTGGGGTTGGCCTGCTGGGCCCGGGAAAAAACAGTGGCCAGCAACAGGAAGCAAAGCAGTAAGCTTTTTTCTGAAGAGCAGTTAATCTTCATACGACTCGCAATCGGTTTGGTGTAAAAATGGATTTGAGCCGTTAAAAGAACTCCGGAACGGAGCCTGTTCCAAGTTTTTGACTACCTATGGAAAAAATATACCTCTCCAGAGCAGGAAGCACCTTCTCAACCTACTGCTACTCAGTAGTTTAATATACATTACAATTAATCGTTATAGAATGATATTCAGACCGTTTTGATCTGCATAACCCGCTCTTCGAAGGCTTCGGGCGGAAGCTTCGACTTGTTTTTCAACCTCGACCGGTAGCTGTAAATGGTCTTTACCGAGTATTCCAGGATGGCGGCGATCTTTTCGGGGTCGGTCACGCCCAGGCGCATGAGGGCATAGATCCGGAGGTCGGTGGTCAGCAGTTCTCCTTCTTTCAAAACCACCTGTTCCTCGTCGCGCAACAGGGCATTCACCTCCGGCACAAAATTGGGAAACAGCTTTATGAATATGGTATCGAAACTTTGCAGCAGCTCATGTTTTTCTTTCCGCGGATCGATCTTGTTGAGGAAAAAACGGATGTCCTCGTAGCGGCGCTCCTGCAGTTTCTGTTCTATGGTATCTTTTATCTTATCGATCTTATGATAGAAAGCGGAATCGGCGTCGAAGAAATAACCAATATATTCTTCTTTAATATGATTGGCCTCCTGCAGTTTTTCATTTATCACCTGCTGTTGGTGGTTGGCCAGGGTCAGGGCCGCCTGGATTTCTTTCAGTTTTTTCACCTGCCGCAATACAATCCAGATCAGGACGACGAGGGCAAAGGCCAGCAAGGTAAGCAGTACGGAATATTTCAGCAGCATGGAGCGCTGCGCTTCAATGCCGTTGATCCTTTCGCCTTCGATCAGGGGCAGGATGGAACTGGCCTGCAGCTTGCGCTGGCGCGCGCCGTAGTGTTCGGCGTTTGAAATGCCGCTTTCAATGCAGAGGGCCGCGTGCTTGAGGTCGCCCTTTTTGTACAGGAGCTCCGCAAGGTGAAAGATGGCCACCGTTTCCTTGGTGGACGATCGGATATCGGCAATAGAGGCTTTGGACAGCAGCTCAATGGCCCTGTCGGTGTTGCCGCGTTGCTGGTAAATGGCGCTGTAGGTGGAAGTGGTAAGCGCGGTTTCATGCAGGCTCAGGTCTTTCCGCGCCAGCAGGCGGTCGAAGTAAAGAGCGGCGGAATCGGTTTTATTCTGTTTGAAAAGTTTGAGCCCTTCGTAATACAGCGCAGCAAATGAGCCGGCGGGATAATATTTAAGGGCCGAATCGAGATAGCTGTTTCCCTTGATGTCATAACCCACCGAGTGGTAGTTGTCCACCGCGTAGCCGGCCAGGTCGTAATAATACCTGCCCCACTGCATATAATAATCACCCTTCAGGCTGTCGGGAACGGGGCGCTGCGACAGCGAGGAGAGGGAGTCGAAAGCTTCCTTGTACAGGCCGGCCGATAACAATATGAAACTCTGGCTGAGCTGTGCTTTTACGGTAAAAGCCGGGTCGGGTAACTGCTGGGCCAACTGCACCAGTTTTCCTGCATATATATAGGCAGAATCGTAATGGAACAGTTTGTACGCTTCATACACTTTATAGTAGTGTTCAAAAGCCCGGGCCCTGTCGGCGTTACCGGCTTGGAAGCGCGACTGAAGCGAGGCGATCTCCTGCTGCTTTCCTGCATCGTAGCGGGGCGCCTGGGCAATGGTGAGGGACAATTCCTCCAGCAGGTCGCTGTCCTGCGCCTTGACCGCCGCGCACAACAACAATGCTGCCAGCAACGATAAACTTCTTTTCATCCTGTTCATCCCTTGTCCGTTTCGCGCAACCGGTTTGATTTCCGGGGCGCTGTAATTTAGGCTAAATCCGATTCAGGATTTCCTTATATTTAACCGCTTGAAACGTAGCTGCGCCATACTACTGCTAATTATCTTCCTGTTTAACCTGGTTGGATATAACCTGCTGTTCAACTATTTCATCAATCGTTCCGATGCGCAATTCGAAGCGATGCTGGACGAAGAGCGGTACCGGGAAGAAGAGCTGACCGAGCTCAAAGTGGCGCTGCATCTTCCCTATCCCAGTTACCAGGCGGAGTTTGAAAGGACCAGTGGCGAAATCCAGATCAACAATGTGCATTACAGTTATGTAAAAAAGCGGATCGCCAACGATACCATGTACCTGCTTTGCAAACCCAATGCTGCAAAAACTTCGCTGGTAAAAGACAAGAGCCGTTACGTGAACAGTGCGAACGATCTTCCCGGCACCAAAAAACACAATGAATCCGGCCCAAAGAAAGCCGGCTTCGGTTTTGAATACCACAACTACAGCAGCTATACGCTGCCTGAATGCCCCGACCTTGTGCAGGGCCTCCTGTTTCCGCTGCTCCACCAGTCACTCAGCGCCGGCTTTCCCAGCCACCTGCAACATCCGCCCTGCCTGCTTTCCTGAGCAACCGGTTTTTTGTTTTCATCCGCTTAGCCTCGGGGCTTAAGCCTTTTACAATTCTATTTCATGCCATACATTCCACTGGAAGAGCACCTTCCCGGTATTACCGGGCTGCTCGAATACCGTAAAGACACGGCGGAACCGATCCGTGAACTCACCCAATTTTTGCTGCGCGGCCCCAATTCGCTTACCGAAGCGGAACGGGAACTGATCGCCACCCTTGTTTCCCATCGCAACCATTGCCGGTTCTGCGCCACCGCGCATACCGCCGCCGCCGATGTATTGCTGGGAGAAACCGAAACCAGCCGTCTCGTAAAACAGGATCCGGCTACAGCGCCTGTTTCTGAAAAAATGAAAGGCCTGCTGGCGATCGCCGCCCAGGTGCAGGAATCGGGAAAGTCCGTAACTGCCGCAACCGTACAGGCTGCCCGCGATGCCGGCGCAACCGATACCGAGATCCACGATACCGTGCTGATCGCCGCCCTCTTCTGTTTGTACAACCGCTATGTGGACGGACTGGCTACCATAACACCGGCCGATCCTGCTTTTTACCAGGCGCTGGGGCAAAGACTGAAAGACAACGGCTACAACCGGTTGCCTCAGGGTTATGACCATTTAAAAAAAGCGCCATGAGCCAGCAAACCGACCAGCGCATCAGTCGCTATCACTGGATCCTTTTTGCGATCTGCTTCCTGGGCACGGCTTTCGCCGGAACCATTTCCACCCTTATGTCGGTGTACCTGCCGGTGGCCGTGCGCGACCTGCTGGGCGACCAGGATCCCGAGGCGCTCAACCATATCTCGGCCTATATCAGCGCCATTTTTATATTAGGAGGAGCCGTGGGCGGATTCACCTGCGGCTGGTTCAGCGACCGCTTCGGCCGCAAGCCCGCCGTGATCCTTTCCATCGCAAGCTATGCCCTCTTCACCATTGCTACCGGCCGCATGTCGGACTGGACCGGCGTGCTCATCTGCCGCTTCTTCAGCGGTTTCGGCCTGGGCGCCGTGCTGGTTACCACCACCACCATCATGATGGAGGAGTGGCCCGAAAAAACCCGCACCATATTCCTGGGCATACTGTCCATCTCCATTCCCATCGGTATTTTTTCCGCCGGGCTCATCGATATTCTTTTCCACTCCTGGCGCCAGGGTTTCAATGTAGGTTATCTGCCCCTGCTGCTGGCACTGCTCTCCACCAGGCTGCTACGCGAATCGGAAGTCTGGCGGCGACAGCACAATGAGCCCGCGTCATCACCCGGTTCCCGGCCACAGCTTTTTACGGCTACCCATGCCCGTGACGTGCTCACCGGTTCGGTAATATTCGGCTCCATGCTGATTGGGCTCTGGGCCATCTTTTCCTGGATACCCACCTGGATCCAGGGCCTGGTGACGGAGGGTGACGGGCAGCAGGAAAGAGGCATCAGCATGATGATGCTGGGCATGGGCGGACTGGTAGGCGGTTTTGCATCGGGCTGGCTCATGCAGGCCATCGGCATCCGGAAGTCGCTCCTGCTCTGCTTCAGCGCCTGCACCCTGCTTTCCTTCGTACTCTTCAAAACCAATGCACAGTTCCATACCATCATATACGCCGAGATATTGGTAATGGCCCTTTTCTTCGGCGCCAGCCAGGGTGTTTTGTCGGTATATATCCCGCAGCTTTTTCCCGTAACCATCCGGGGTACGGCCACGGGCTTTTGTTTTAATGCCGGCAGGATCCTTACCGCCGTCGCCGTACTTTTTGTGGGCGTGCTGGTAACGGAGCTGGGTGGTTATGGAAATTCCCTCTTTGTTTTTTCGCTGGTCTTCCTGGTAGGACTGGTCACTTTATTGTTCACCCCTGCAAAACCTGCTGAAAATGGCGCATATTGAACTGGAAGCCGGTGTACCCGGGATTCGCAGCCTGGCCCTCTTTCGCCCCGAAACCGCCCGCCCGCTCTATGCCCTGGCGGAAGTATTGTTGCGCGGCCCTTCTCCCCTCTCACCTGCAGAGCGGGAACTGATCTCCGCCTATGTTTCATCGCGCAACCATTGTCATTTCTGCATGAGCAGCCACGCTGCAGCAGCCCGCTGCCTTTATGGAGAACATGCCGGCACGGTAGACGCCGTACTGAACGATCTCTCACAGGCTCCTATAACCGAAAAACTGGAAGCGCTGCTGCATATTGCCGGTAAGGTGCAGGTGCTCGGCAAACAGGTGATGCCGTACGACATCAACCGGGCACGCGAAGCGGGTGCAGATGACCGTGAGATCCACGATACCGTGCTGATCGCCGCTACTTTTTCTATGTTCAACCGTTACGTGGACGGACTGGCAACGCTTACCCCTGCAGAACCTGAACTGTATGCCGCTATGGGGCAGCGCCTCGCCGAGCAGGGATACAATCCACCGAAAAAAGATTAACCAATAATATGGCACACATTCAATTACCGGAGGGACTACCCGGCATCCGTGGTCCAATGGCATTCCGGCCAGAAACGGCCAAACCGCTCAATGAGTTCGCAGAAATCCTGCTGCGCGACAAAAACAATACGCTCACAAGAGGAGAAAGGGAACTGATCGGCACCTATGTGTCTTCCCTCAACGATTGTTTCTTCTGTCAGAACGCACACGGCGGCATTGCCCAGCACTACCTGCAGTGTGATATGGCCTTTATCGACCAGGTGAAAGCCGATTTCCGTTCCATGCCGCTGAGCGAAAAGCTCAAGGCCCTGCTCACCATTGCGGGCAGTGTGCAAAAAGGCGGTAAATACGTAACGGCTGAGCAGGTCAGCGCCGCCCGCGAAGCCGGCGCCACCGATCGTGAAATACACGATACCGTACTCATTGCAGCGGCCTTTTGTATGTTCAACCGCTATGTGGACGGGCTGGGCACCGATGCCCCGCAGGACCGGCAGGTATACGTGGACCGCGGTCCGCGCCGGGCAGAAGAAGGATACCTCCATTACAATCCTTATAAATGATTTCTCTTATCAAAACCAACGCTTAACATGAAACAAGTGCTCTGCTTTCTAACTGTCATGCTTACCTGCTGGCTGCTCCCCGCCAGCCTGCAGGCGCAGCAAAGGACCATTACGGGAAAAGTGCTGGATGCCAAAGGCAATCCCATTCCCAATGCAAGTATTACGATCGAAAATTCCAACCGCGGCACCACTACCGATGCCACCGGGCAATTTAGTCTCGATGCACCTGAGAACAGCCGGCTCCTCGTCAGCTTCACCGGCTTTAAAACCCTGGTGGTGCCCGCATCCCAGTTGAGCGGCAACGGGATCATCACATTGGCCGAAGACGTTGCGCGGCTCGATGAGGTGGTGGTCACCGGTTTGGCTACTAGCCTGAAACGCCGCAACCTCGCCAACGCCGTGGTATCCATTTCTTCCAAAGAACTGAACGGCACTGCGCCCGCACAAACTTTTGACGCGGCCCTCAACGGTAAGATCCCCGGCGCCTACATCAACGCCAATACCGGCGCACCTGGTGGCGGCATGTCGGTGAAGCTCCGCGGCGTAACATCTGTATATGGCAATACTCAACCCCTGTACGTGGTGGACGGCGTATTCGTTGACAATACCGCCACCAGCGCCGGCATCAACTCGGTTACTTCAGCAGGCGCCACAGGCGCCACTTCCACGCAGGACAATCCCTCCAGCCGTATTGCCGACATCCGGGCGGAAGACATTGAGAACATCGAGATCCTGAAAGGCGCATCGGCAGCGGCCATTTACGGATCCAGGGCTGCGGGTGGTGTGATCATCATCACCACCAAACGCGGCAAGCAGGGCCGCACCAGGGTCAGCCTGTCGCAGGACCTGGGTGTGATCTCTGCCCGCAAGCTGCTGGGCGTACGCCAGTTCGACGCCGATAAGGCCGCCAGTCTCTCTTCCGACCCCGCCACCAGCGCCGCGCTGCGCCAGCAATACCTCGACGCTGCCGCCGCCGGTAAGATCTACGACTATGAAAAAGAAGTGTACGGCAACAAAGGATTTGCGCGTAATACCACACTGAGCCTGAGCGGCGGCGGAGAAAAGACCGGCTTCTTCTTCTCTGCTTCTCAAAAAGCCGAGGATGGTATTGTAAAAAGAACCGGCTACCGCAATACCAGCCTGCGCCTCAACCTCGACCACCGCATCACCGATAAAATAAAAATTGGCATAAGCAGCAATTACATTAATTCTTCCGCTGACCGTTCCCTCAGCGGCAACGACAATGCCGGCGTTACCCTTGGCGTGGCGCTTTCCTCCACGCCCAGTTTTGCAGAGCTGCATCCCAATGCTAACGGCGAATATCCCAACAACAATTTTGCCGCATCCAACCCGCTGCAGACCGTTGCATTGATGACCAACAACGAATCGGTGAACCGTTTTCTTACGGGTCTCAACCTCGATGCCATCCTGCAGCAGTCCGACCGCAGCACCACCCGTTTCATCGGAAGAGGCGGATTTGATTTCTACCAACTTAAAACAACCGCGCTCTTTCCCGGCATTCTCCAGTTCCAGGCAGTGAACAAGGGCACCAGCGCACAGGGCAATACCAATAACCTCAACACCAACTACATTTTATCGCTGGTGAACCAGTTCCAGGCAGGCGATAATCTTTCTTTCACCACCTCTGCGGGCATTACGCAGGAAAAGGGCGACTACGACAACCTGCTGAATGTGGCCACCCAAGTGATCTCCGGCCAGTCGAACGTGAACCAGGCCGGCGCGCTCACGGCCACCCAGTTCCGCACGAAGTTCAAGAACGACGGCATATTCATCCAGGAAGAAGCCCTGATCCACGAAGCCATCACCCTCACCGGCGGCGTGCGCTTCGACCGCTCTTCCAACAACGGCGATGTATCTAAATTCTATGCCTATCCGAAAGCAGGACTCTCGGTGAACCTCACCCGCCTCGGCGCCATTAAAACCGGCTTCGTGGAAGACTTTAAATTGCGCGCTGCTTACGGCCAGGCAAATAATACGCCTGCTTATGGCAGCAAGTTCACTTCCATGGTGGTTGCCAATATCGATGGCTATCCCGGATCGCTGGTGAATATCCAGCGTGGTAATACCGGCATCAAGCCCGAACGGCAAACAGAGCTCGAAGCCGGTTTCGACCTGGCCCTGCTGAACGGCAAACTGGGACTGAGCGCCACCTACTACAACAAGAACATCTACGATTTCCTCATGCTGGCCGGCCTGCCCGCCTCTTCCGGTTTCAGTACGCAATGGGCCAACGCCGGCGATCTGCGCAACCAGGGAGTGGAAATTGGCCTGAATGTAAAACCGGTGAGCAACCGCACGGTTACCTGGACCAGTTCTGTGAACTTCTGGCTCAACCGCAGCAAGGTTACCAAACTCACAGTGCCTTCCACACCGCTGGGCTCCTTCGGTTATGTGCTGGGCTCCTTCCAGATCGAAGAAGGGAAATCGGCTACCCAACTGGTGGGATTGAATGGCCAGGGAATTGGTGTGCTGGGAGATGCTGAACCTGATTTCCAGATGAACAGCTTCAACGAAATCAGTTTCTGGAACAGGCTGAGCCTGCGTTTCCTGCTGCACTGGAAAAAAGGTGGCGAAAACGTAAACCTTACTTCGCTGCAAAGCGATTTTGGCGGCACCAGTGCAGACTTCGACGATGTTACCAACGACAAAGGTGTGCCCGATGGCATTTACCGCATCATGCAGGTGGGATCCACAGCTTCTATTTTTGTGAAAGACGCCGGTTATTTCAGGGTACGCGAAATCGGTCTCTATTACTATTTTCCCAAAATACAGGGGTTGAATTTTGTTAAGGGATTGCGCGTGGGTGCTTCCCTGAACAATTACATCACCCTCACCAATTACAAATCCTATGATCCGGAGGTTTCCAATTTTGGAACCGGGTTCTCCAGTGGTATAGATGTATTACCCTATCCCGCTACCAAACGCGCCGATTTTCACCTGACCATTGATTTTTAACCCAACATCGTTTTATCATGAAACATACCATCATTATAAAAGGACAAGTGCTGCTGCTGGCTTTGACCCTGGCGCTTGGTTCCTGCAAAAAAGATTACGGCAACCTGAACAGTCCCACTGTTGAAGATTTTCTCCAGAACGCCACGCCCAGCCAGCTCAACAACCTGGTGAGCGGAACAGAATCGGGCATGCGCAATGAAATTCCGCTTTACATAGATGAAGTGGCTACGCTTGGCAGGGAAGGATATCGTTTCTCCGGCTCCGAGCCGCGGTACATCACCGACCTGCTGGGCGCCAACGAAGCACAACTGACCAACAACGCTTTTTATACCACCAATCCCTGGGCAGCACGTTACCGCGTGGTAAAAAACTGCAATGTGCTCGAAGCATCGGCTGAAAATTCCAGCCAGATCAGCGCCGAACAGAAAAAAGCCTATACCGGTTTTGCGAAAACCATCAAGGCCTACCAGTTGCTGCTGGCATTGAACCTCACCTACGAAAACGGTATCCGGGTAGATGTGGCCGATCCCAACCAATTGGGGCCCATCGTTTCCTATTCCGATGGACTGAAAGCGATCCAGGATCTTCTTACCGCAGGTAAGACTGATTTGTCCGGCGCTTCTGTTGCGTTTCCGCTCACATCGGGCTTTGCCGGCTTCAGCGACGCAGCGGGACTCATCCGCTTTAATCGCGCCCTGGCTGCAAGGGTGGCACTCTATCAGGCCGACTACCCGGCAGTGCTGACAGCGCTGAACGAGTCCTTCCTCGACCTCAACGGCAATTTTTACACCGGTGTGTACCACGAATACAGCACCGGCTCGGGCGACCAGTTGAACGGGCTCTTCCTGCCACAAAACCAGAACGGCGAAGTGCGTCCCGCACACCCCAGCTTTGCTACCGATATTCTTGCCGGCGACGACCGTATTGGCAAGGCCAGCCTGCGTAACAGCACAGCTTCCCTGCAGGGGCTCAGCAGCAACCGCGATGTTTGGGTATATACTTCCAGCACTGCTTCGCAGCCGTTGATCCGCAACGAAGAGCTGATCCTGATCTACGCGGAGGCAAAGATCCACAGCAACCAGTTGCCAGATGCCATCGTTGCGCTGAATAGGGTCCGCACCGGGCATAACCTTTCGCCCTATGCCGGCGCCGTTACACCCGAAGCCCTGCTCAACGAGTTGCTCTACGAACGGCGCTATTCGCTGTTTTACGAAGGACACCGCTGGATTGACCTGCGCCGCCTGGACCGTCTTTCCACCCTGCCCAAAGACCGCCCGGACGACGATATATGGAGCCAGTTGCCACTTCCCAACACTGAAGGTTAGGGAAAACTAAAAACATAACGCTGGTCTGCCTTTGTAGGCAGGTCAAATAACCAGGTTGGCTTCAACGCCACCTCTTGCACCAGCGCCCCTGCTACCACCAGGGGCGCTGGTATTTCCGGTACTTCGTAATAAGGATTGGGATTGACGCCGGTGGCTGCGGGCAACGGCTTGCCGGCGATTCTCACCTCGCTAACGGGAAGGCGCAACCGCAAGTTGCCGCCCAGTGCCGAACGGATAACCGCCTTTTTCAGGCGGCCGTTCTGCCATTCCATTTCCAGCAACTCAAACCCGCCCCGGGCACGGAGTCCCTTTATGCTTCCGTTTTTCCAGGCATCCGGCAGGGCGGGAAGAAGTTGCACAGCACCATCGTGACTTTGCAGCAACATCTCGGCTATCCCCGCCGTACAACCGAAATTGCCGTCGATCTGGAAAGGCGGATGCGCATCGAAAAGGTTCGGGTAAGTACCGCCTGCGCCTACTTTATTCTTTGCATCCAGCGGTGTAAGCTGGTTTTCAATCATCGACCAGGCGTGGTTGCCGTCCTGGAAGCGGGCCCAGAAATTCACTTTCCAGCCCATGCTCCAGCCGGTGCCGCCATCGCCGCGGAAAAGCAGGCTCTGCCGTGCCGCGGCGAAAATTTCCGGCGTGCGAAAGGGCGAAATCATCCTGCCCGGATGCAGCCCAAACAGGTGGGAAACGTGCCGGTGGTCGTCTGCCGGGTCATCGTAGTCCTGCAGCCATTCCTGCAACTGGCCATGCTTGCCGATCTGCATGGGAGGCAGCCGGTCACGTGCCGCTTTTACAGAATCCACAAATGCCGCATCGGTTTGCAGGAAACGAGCTGCCCGTATCACATGGGAAAAGAGATCAAAAACGATCTGGTTGTCCATCGTCGTTCCTGCGGCGATAGAACTGCTGTTGGGAATACGGGGATTGTTCTCGGGACTCATCGACGGCGCCACCACCAGCCAGTGGTGAACAGGTTCTTCCACCAGGAAATCGAGGTAAAACTGCGCGGCTCCTTTCAGCACCGGGTATACGGTACGCAGGTAAGCCGTATCGCCGCCGAACAAGAATTTCTCCCATACATGTTGGCTGAGCCAGGCGCCGCCCTGTGGCCACATGGCATAATATATTGGGTCAACCGGCCCCGTAATACGCCACAGGTCTGTATTATGATGGGCCACCCAACCCCGCGAGCCATACATCTGGCGGGCCGTCAGTTGCCCGGTAACGGAAAGGTCCTTCACCATTTCCACCAGGGGTATGTGCTGTTCGGTGAGGTTGGTGGGTTCCGCCGGCCAGTAGTTCATCTCCGTATTGATATTGATGGTGTATTTGCTGTCCCAGGGCGGCGCCATCTGGTTGTTCCACAGGCCCTGCAGCGTAGCCGGCTGGCCGCCGGCGCGGGAAGCCGAGATCAGGAGATAACGTCCAAACTGAAAATACAGTGTCACCAGCGACAGGTCGTCGCCGCCTTTGAAAGCGCGGATACGCATATCCGTTGGATGCGCCGCGGAGGATGCTCCTCCCAGGTTCAACTGCACCCGGTTGAAAAAATGCTGGTAATAGTTTATATGCTCCCTGAGTTCCTGCTGGTAGGTTTTTGCCGTTAATGCTGTCATAGCCGCATGCGTACGGGCCGATGGGTCTGCACTGATGTCGTAGTAGTTCACCACATTGGTTGCAATGGTGGTATAGATCAGCACCTCGTTGGCTTTGCTGATAACTATACCCTTTTCTCCTGCCTGCTGGCTGCCGCCTTTGGCGATCACTTTTACAAGGAATTCAAAGTTCACCTTACCCTGTACTCTTTCATGGCTGGCGCTGGTGCCGTTTACAACGATGGTACCGGCGTCTTTCACCAGCACAGATTGCGGCTGGTGCAGGGTATTGGCTTCCACCGCCAGGTTCAGGGCGCCTTTACGGCTCGCGCTGAGCCTGATCACCAGGCCATTTCCTCCAAAGGAGCAAAAAGCTTCCCGCGTATATTGAACACCGTTATAAGTGTACACGGTTTTTGTTACCGCTCTGCTGATGTCGAGCTCCCTCCTGTATTGACTTACCGATGCGGAATCGTGCCCGGGGAATACGAGTTCAAGATTACCGGCCGGCTGAAACATCATGCCCCAGTTGCGATCGGATTGCAGGTGGCGGGCAGCCATTCTTTCCGCTTCCTTCAAACTGCCTGTAAAGATCAGTTCCCGTATGGCTTTGAGCGAATCCTGGTTCACCGGCCGGTCGTTGCGGTTGGGACCGCCACTCCAGAGCGTGCCTTCGTTCAACTGGAAAATATCCCTTTCCGTATTGCCATAGACCATGGCCCCGATGAATCCATTTCCGAGCGGCAGGGCCGATTCCCAGGAGTTTCCCGCCGGCTGGCGGTACCAAAGAAGGTTGGACTGTTCCTGTGCTTTGGTTGCTACTGCCGGCAACAGCCATCCCAGCAGCAAAACAATTTTTTTCATCTCGTGAATTTACCTCATGTCGCCAAGGAAACCGGGATACACATTATTTCAATTGTGCGATTATCTCCCTCAAATTTGACAGGATCCCCTCCAGTCGTTCATTTTCTTTTTTAAGTGAGCGCCTGCCCAGCACGAAATAGGCGAAGAGCATCCAGGCCAGGTAAACAGTGATGAACAGGCCCACGTTAAAAGCAGGACGGCCGCTGAATATTTCTATGAAATACAGTCCCAGCGCCAGGTTCAGCGCCACAAAATAAAGCGGCACGTTCCAGGCAGCCTGCCTTTTGCGGAAATCATAATAAGCCTCCCACTGCTGCAGGTGCTGCGCCGGCGGTGCCGTGGTATCAATGTTTCGCAGCTTGTTCCAGGTATAGAACAGGAGGGCCGACTGCAACCAGCACACCAATATGGCCAGCGCCATACCCAGGTAGGTAAGCAGGCGCTTGAAACCAAAATCGCCATAGAGCGCCATCCAGCCAATGAAAGCGCCGGTGACCAGGAGGGTGATGGCGCCGGTCAGTTGCTGGCGCAGCAACTTCGACCGGTCATCGCGCGACTGGCTGCTGAAAGCCATCGCTTCCTTTGGAGGTGGTACCGGCTCGGGTGAGCCCTTCCACATTTCCTGCAGCTCTTCAAATTTGTCCATATCGGTTATAGATTTCCGTTAGTTGTTTTTTGATGCGGTGGATCTTCACCCGCAGGTTGTTTTCCGTGATGCCCGTAATGGCCGCTATCTGCTCGTAGGGTTTTTCTTCCAGCACCAGGGTAATGATGAGACGATCCGTTTCAGCCAGGCGGCTGATGCAGCGGTACAATAACTGCACCTGCTGCTCCAACGGACTTTTCTCTTCGGGGAAATGGGCCAGCGGCGTGGCATTGATATCCACCGTGGTCGTTTTCTTCCGGCGCAGGTAACCCAGGCAGGTATTGACGCCTATCCGGTAGATCCAGGTACCCCAGGAAGACTCGCCGCGGAACCGGTCAATGTTTTTCCAGACGTTCACAAAAGTCTCTTGCAGCAGGTCCTGCGCCAGCGCCTGTTCCCCGGCATAACCCAGGCAGAGTTTATAAATACCCGGCGCATACTCACGGTAGAGTTCGGTGAATTTTTCGTTTGCTGCAGCATTCATAGAAACTGGTCGATCTGGGCGTACATCCAGGTGGGCTGGTCGTACATGATGAAGTGTTTGCTGTTAACGGCTACCACAATTTTCTTTTGCGGCAATTGTTTGTACTGCTGCTCCAGCAAGGTATAACTCTTTTCTTCACTCCCATAGTTGCTGCCCAGTACCAACACCGGCGCTGTGATTTTTGCGATAGCGCTGCGCAGGTCGGTGGTGGCAATTTCCAAAAGACTCAGCGCCTGCGTAAGCCGGTCGCCGCGGTAGCTCCAGCCGGCGATCTGCCTGGCCCTAACGGTGTCGGATACCTGAAACAGCATGGCCCTGGTCATCTGCTCCACGTAACCCGAATCGGGAATGCTGAGAAACTGCTTGCTGACGAGAGCTGGGTCGTATTGCGGCTTGCCAATCAAAGAATCCGCCGTAATAGCCGGATTGTTGAGAGCGCTTAGGAAAGGAAGTCCGTCGACACATACCACCCTGTCGAAAAGCGCCGGCTTTTCGCTGGCCATCCACAGGCTGAGAAAGGCGCCCAGGCTGTGTCCTATGAGAACAGGCCTGCCTCCTTTAAGCCCTTCGGCGTATTGTATCAGTTCGTTCTTAGCTGTTTTGAGCAGCGGCGTATCAACAGGCGCTACGCCTGCATAACCAGCCAGCGTAACCACATGGCATTCGTACCGCGCCTGCAGATGGGCCACGGTTTCTTTCCATACCTCACCGCTGCAGGTATAGCCGGGGATAAGGATCACGGGCTTACCCTTTCCACTCAGTTCCACCCGGAAGGAAGGATGTTCAGATTGCGCACGGGCCTGCAGGGCCACAAAAAGGAAAAGAAAATAAACAATAGATTTCATCTTGCATCTTTTCTATTTGGATGCAAGCGCTTTCTTCCTGTTACAAAATGAGTAGAAAAAAATTTACTGGCCCGGCATATTCATAGCGCGGTATCCGGCCGTTTGGATCACCATTCCCTGTTTGTTAACCGATTTTGCCGTCAGCGAATAGCTTTTGTGGGTGCTGAGGTCTGTTCCTTCCATTTTCAGCATAACTCCTGAAGCTATTCCACCTGCTTCTCCGAAGCCACCGGCTGCTCCTCTCATCATCAGCGATAAATTCTTCATCAGGTTACCGAAACCACTTCCCAGTTCGGTAGTGACCCATATAAGGGAGCGGTTCGATTTGCTCAACACCTCATACTGGTCGCATTTATAACCGAGTATGGTTTCGGTTTTGCCTGTTTTGGTGATCTTTATGTCTTTGGCAGCCTTTTTTGCCGCTTCCTCCGTATCCTGTTCCGCTATCCCCGCCTTCTGGCGCATCTTATCCATATCCATCACCATATACATTTTCTGCGCTTCCATGAAAGTGACCATGATCTTGCGGCCCATGTCGTATACCATCATCATGCCTTTCTGTTCACCCATTCCCACACCGGAATAGTCGGCGTTGGAAAACCAGAAAACCATGTCATTGGTTTTTCCTTCTTCCATTTTCATCTCGTAGGTGACACCTACTTTAAAGGTATATTCGGCCGGAACGGATTTGGACTGCGCCAGCAGGATGCCGCCGGTACAGGCCAGGGCCAGGCAGCACAACAATGATTTTACCATGGTAGTGGTTTAGGCACTTAAGGTACTAATTCTTCAGGATCCTGAATTCCACACGGCGGTTCAACTGGCGGTTCTCGTCGGTATCGTTGGGCACCACCGGCATGGTTTCGCCATAGCCTTTGGAAACGATCCGCCCGGGAGCGATGCCTTTGCGGAGAATGTATTCCATGACGGAACGCGCACGGTTATCGCTGAGTTTGAAATTGTAGTCGTCCGAGCCGTGGCTGTCGGTATGTGCGCTCATCTCTATTTCGATGGAAGGATTCTCCTGTAACAGTTTCACTACGCGGTCCAGCTCCACAAAGGATTCGGGACGCAGGTCCCATTTGTCGAAATCGAAGAACACGTTGTTGAGCCGCACCACCTGGCCAATCTCAATGGGCACCAGGTAGAGGTCTTTGTGGATTTCTTTATAGCCCTGTTTCACCAGGCTGTCGAGGTTCAGGTTTTCTGAGATGGCGAAAAAGTGGTCGGCGGTGGCGCGAATGCTGTAATTCTTATCATAGGGCAATACCATTTTGAAAGCGCCGTCGAAGGGACTCGATAAGCCATTTCCGGCAACAGCGCCGTCGGGCAGGATTTCATATACCAGGTTGGCGCTGATGGGCTGGCCGGTTTTCTTGTTGTATACATTGCCCGAAAGCAGCACCACGGGGTCGGGTTTTTCTTCCTCCATCAGTTGCACCCGTACGATATCGCTTTCGCCCAGGGTATTGAGGCTGGTGGTGAGATAGGCGTATTCCCCGCCGGCATCGAGGGTAAAAAATGCATCCCAGGAAGGGGTATTGATGGGTGCGCCGAGGTTCACGGGTTCCGACCATTTTTGCCAGCTATTGTCGAGGCGGCGGGTTTTGTAAATATCATTGTCGCCCAGGCCGCCGGGGCGGTTGCTGCTGAAATAGAGGGTTACGCCGTCGGCGCTGAGATAGGGAGTCATTTCGTCGTATCCGGGCAGGTTGATGGTTTTACCCAGGCTTTTGGGCTCGGTCCAGCTGCCATCGGGTTCCAGGAAGCAAACGTAGAGGTCGTTGGCCGCACCGCCCTGCTGGGGGGTCATATAGAGCAGGAGGGTTTTGCCGTCGTTGCCCATGCTGGCGCCGCTTTGACGGCCGCGGTCGTATTTTTCATAGTTCTTAATGCGCAATGCATCGGGCTCGCTGAAGCGGCCGTTCTCCTGCAGGGTGCACATACTCACGCCGCGGCCGTTATAGGCGCCATTGAAAAAACTACCGCGGATGAGGATCTTCATGTTGTCGGGCGATATCCAGTACACGGCGTTGTAGGCCACCGTGTTCAGCGGATAGGGCAGGTGCCGGGCTTCCGACCATTTGCCGGTGGCGGTATCGCGCTCAGAAAACCAGATGTCCTGGCTGTTGGGGATGGAATTGTATTTGGTATTGGCGGGGTGGTTCTCGCAAACAAAAAAGAGCAGGTTCCCGTCCGGGCTGATGGCAGGCCGCAATTCGGGAAGGTCCGAGTTCACTTCCGGTCCCAGGTTTTCTACTTTGATGACGGTATTGGCGGTGATGATATTGTCTTTCTGCTGCACCAGTTTGGGCAGCGAATCGGAAGTTCGGGAGGCAGCCGTCCGGGGCAGGGAATCGGGCACCGCCGCGGGAAGCTCCCTGCCCAGCCTAGCCAGCGGGGCGGTGGTTTGGGAGAAGGCCGGCAGGATGGCCAGGAGGGTGAGCAGGATAAAGCAGGGTTTCACTGGACTGGATTTATCCTTGTAAAACGCTTTTCGCCAGCCTGCTGATACATGAATGGTAAAAAAAATTCCCGGTAGCGGGCGATATTGCGAACTTACCAACAAAGCTCTGTTATGCGTTTCCTCCTTTCAACCCTTTGCCTCCTGCTCACCGCCACCGCCTTTTCCCAGAACATGCGTTCCGGCGGGGTCCTGAAACCGGAGCAGGCCAATATGGACATCCGGCACTACACGCTGAACCTCAACATTGACCCCGACAACCAGTCGATACACGGCTACAACGAAATTGACCTCAACCTGGCCGCGGCCGCTCCCCTGATGATCTTTGACCTTACCCCCCTGCTGACAGTGGAAAAAGTGGAGGTAAATGGTAAAAAAGCAGCTTTCACCCACGAAGGGGAGCTGATCCGCATACAGGCGGCAGCCAACTGGCCGGCCGGTAAGAACCGGGTGAAGATCACCTATGGCGGCAAGCCCTTTGTTTCTCCCCGCGCGCCCTGGGTGGGCGGCTTCCAGTGGGAAAAGGACAGCACCGGCCATCCCTGGATCGCCGTGACCTGCCAGGGCGAGGGCGCCAAAATCTTTTTTCCCTGCAAAGACCATCCCAGCGATGAACCCAACGAAGGCGCCGATATGATCATTACGGTTCCGAAAGGGCTGGTGGTAGCCGGTCCGGGACTGCTGGTGAAGACGTCCAGCTCCGGCAAAAAATCCACCTGGCACTGGAGAACACGCTATACCATCAGCAACTACTGCATCATCCCTAACGTAGGCGACTATGCGAAAGTGACCCGCAGCTATACCAGCATCGATGGAAACAAAATTCCCATGGAGTTTTACGTGCTGCGCGAGCACCAGGACAAAGCGGCCCACCAGCTCGAAATGCTGGAACGCACCTGCCGCGTTCTGGAGAAATATTTCGGTGAATATCCCTGGGCCAAAGAAAAGATAGGGCTGGTGGAAACCCCGCACCTGGGCATGGAGCACCAGAGCATGGTCGCTTACGGTAATAAGTTCCGCTACACCAAAGCAGGCGGCCAGGATTTCGACTGGCTCATGAACCACGAATTCGGCCACGAGTGGTGGGCCAATAAAGTAACAAACACAGACTGGGCCCATATGTGGATCCAGGAGGGAATCTGCTCCTTTGGCGATGCGTTGTACATCCGCGATATGGATGGAGAAGCCGCTTACCAGGCCCGCATGCGCAATACCATGCGCCATTTTTCCGGCAAGCCCGTTGTTCTCGCCGACACCGCTGATTCCGACCTCGCCTATACCGGTGACATTTACGGCAAGGGCGCCTTTTTCATGCACAGCCTGCGTTTCCTGATTGGCGACAGCATCTTTTTCCCCACCCTGAAAAAACTGGCCACCGATCCCGCCTATACCTACGACAACACAGTTACCACCGCCGACGTGGAAGCCCTGTTCAGCAAGGCTGCGGGCCTTAACCTGGCGCCCTTCTTCGATTTCTATCTCCGCACCACCAACCGTTTCCAGGTGCTGGTGAAAAGAACGGCGGAAGACAAATACCGGGTAAGCCTCACCAATTTCAGTATGCCCCTGCCCATGGAGATCCGCACCGGCGACACCGTGGTGAAACTGCCGGTCGACAGCAAGGGTGTGGAGATCAGTTCTTCCGTCCTGCCCGAGATCGATCCCACAGGTTTTTATTTCAAGTCGGTCAGCTACGAGTGAGCCCGCGCCGGGATATTTGTATAAAAACGTAATTTATAATATGTTTTACCACAAATATTCCTGCTGTGAGGCCCTGCAACCCTACGTGGAATGTTATTTCCTGTGGGAGTCGGAGAAAGCGCTGGAGACCCCGCTTGTGGTGGAATCGCCGCCCAACGGTTTTTGTTCCATGGTATTCAATTACGGTGATCCCTATACGCTGAAGAACAGTAAGCACGAAAAACTGCAGGTGCCCCGGCAATTTGTATCGGGACAAAGCATTTACAGCTATTCGCTTACCCTGGTGGGCCGCATCGGCATCTGCGGCATTGTATTCAAGCCGGCGGCCCTTGCTACCCTCTATCACCTGCCCATGTATGAGCTGGTGGAAGAACGGATGCCCCTCAGCCGCTTTATGCCCGAAGAAAAAACGGACCGCCTCATGCAGGAGATCCTGGCGGCCGATGAACCCGGTAAAATAAAGCTGCTGGAAAAAATGCTGCTGGACGACCTGAAAAGACTGCAGCCGCAACCCGATTTTATAGACCAGGCAGCCAATTTCATCGTAGCGCAACAGGGCATGCTGCAGGTTGCCGGTCTGGTGAAAGAAAGCCATATGAGCCGGCGTACTTTCGAACGCAGGTTCTTTGAAAAAGTGGGACTAAGTCCCAAGTATTTTGCCCGCATCCGCCGCATCAGTCATATCTGCAGCCTTATTGCGGGCAAAAAAAAAGTCGACTGGCCGCAGGTATTCTATGAATGCGATTTTTATGACCAGGCCCATTTCATCAAAGACTTTGAAGCCTTTACCGGGCGCAGTCCGCAGCAATACCTGAAGGAAAACGCCGAGCTCGCCAACTTCCTGTCTGCCGAGCGTCCTGACGCAAAACTACAATAGGTTGGCGCAGAATTACAATCCTGCGCGAAACAGCCGGCCTAGTTTTGTACCATTCTTTCACGCTTAAATTTTTGGTACAATGAACGCTTCCATTCAGCAACAGCAGCAAACCCTGGGCCTGAAAAACGCCTGTGTCAGTTTCATGTTTGCATACCAGCAGAAAAATCTTGAGAAAATGCTTTCCCTCTGCAACCCCGATGGCATCGTTGAATTTGCGCCGCTGGGCGACGCCGGCACCGGTAAGATCGGCGAGCTGGGCCGGGCCATCTGGGGCGGACTGATGGATGCCTTCCCGGATATTGACAATACGCTTGATGCCGCCGTGGCGGAAGACGAACATACCGTCCGCTGCCAGGTAGTGATCAGGGGCACCCAGCAGAAAGATTTTGCCGGCATCTCCAGCAAGGGTCACCGTTTTGAAAGCGATCATATTTTTATCTTCCGGCTGAACGACAACAATGTGATCCAGCACATACGCATCCTCTGGAACCACGAAGATTTTCAGCGGCAACTGGGCGCCTAGCCGCCGTGCCAACAGTACAACCAGGCCCTCCCCACGGGAGAGCCTGGACCCGGATGCCGGATGAGACCACCACAGAATCAACAGCACCCAGGACTTCCCTGAAGCAACTCAGGATTTTTAATAATGGCTGCTTTGTAACCTATCACAGCGACGGTTCTTTTTAATTTGCCGGTGGAGGTCCTATCAACCAAAAGGAAACAGTTACAAAAAAACTTTCCGGCATTCTCCTGGCATCCGGTACTACGATGCAATGGGCTGGCAACAATGGGAAAGAAAAAAATACCCTGACCATCACCGGTAGAACGGCTTCATCAGGGATAAAAAAGTGTAGGAATTTACCGGAGTTTTTAGTAAATTAACAACGCATCTCCTGGCGTCGAACATTAATAGTCAGTATGAAGCGTATTTACCTGCTCCTTGCTTTCATTTGCTTTGCCTGCCCCGGGTTTTGCCAGCAGCCCGGCTCAAGCGGCCCGCTGGTGCAAAAAGGAAGTGTCTACACCGGACTCACGTTCAACTTCAATGTAAAAAAGACGGAAGGCGAAGAACAGTTATTGGTTTACATAGAAGACAGGAAGAACAACACTTTCAATTTCGATCTCAACAGCGGCTATTTTTTAAAAGATAATTTTGCCCTGGGCGGCAGGCTTTCCTATGCCCAAAGCCGGCGCGTAGGACGCGAGCAGGACCTGATTGGCATCCCCTCCGACATATCGGGCAGGGAACAGGATTGGGGGATTTATGCCACCATGAAAAATTATTTGCCCCTCGACAAGAACCACCGCTTCTACCTCTATAACATGGTACTGCTGGGAGGAAGGATCAGCAATGCCAAAACAGAATCCACCAAAATAGGCATCGTCACTACCACCGAAACAAAAGACAAACTGATCGAACTGCGGCTGGTTCCCGGCCTGATGGTGAATATTGTGAAAGGTTTTTGCCTTGACCTGGGCACCGATATTGCCGGTGTAAAATCTTCCTGGTCAAACACCACCGTAAATGGCAATCCCACCACCAAAAAATCGGAAGTATCTGCCGATCTCACCATCAACCTGCTCCGGTTATCACTCGGTTTCTATTATTATTTTGGTGTCCACAATAACAAAAGCAAAGGCGCGCCGGCCCGCCTGTAATACACAGGCAGGCATTTCCGCAATTCATACAGCAAACACGGAGATTGACCGCTGAGCCCTTGCAACACCGGGCCGGCCATCAGAATTTTACACCATGGTTTACCGTGGAAAAAAGATCAGGAGCAGATCAACCGGGCAACAACTGGTTTTTCTCACCACTGCAGCAGAATCCGGCGGGCGGCTCCTGGAAATGGAAATGAGCCTTCCGCCCCGCAGCCCCGAGCCACCCCCGCATTTTCACCCGGCGCAGGATGAGGTCTTTTTCGTAAAGAGCGGGCAACTACATCTTCGTTTGTTCGACACCATGAGTGTATTTGAAAAAGGCGATACCATACGCATTCCGCGTGGCACCGTGCATTCCATGTGGAATGCTTCGGATATGCCAGTGGTGGTGCACTGGCAGGTGAATCCGGCGCTCCGCAGTTCCTCCTTCCTGGAAGAAGCTTTTGCGCTCGAAGACCCGGGCATCCTGGACAAGATCGCACTGGCCCGCCAATACGCCGGCGAGATCCGGTTTGCGAAACCACCGATGGTCCTTATCCACATATTGTACTGGCTGCTCTACCCCGTGATACAACTGAAAAACTGGGCCGGCCAGGCCTAGCGCGCAAAATCGAATTTCACTTTGCGGCCCTTGATCTTTTCGTCCTTGATGCGGCTGAGCAGGGCCGACGCTTTGCTGCGCCGCACCGCTACAAAGCTGTTGTAGTCCTTCACTTCGATCAGGCCGATATCGTCTTTCTTAAGATCTCCCTTCTGCGACAGGAACCCTACGATGTCTATTTTGTTGATCTTGTCTTTTTTACCCGCCTTTACCTCCAGCGTCACCCAATTGGTTTTTTCCGGGAGCGGAATATCCCCTTTGGGCATTTCAAAAAGCTGGGCGCCTTCGGCATAATCAGGCAGCCATTCATCGCCACCCAACAGCAGCAGGGCCGTGCCACTGGCGTCCATCCGCGCCGTGCGGCCGTTGCGGTGAATAAAAGCCTCCCTGTTCTCGGGCAGTTGAAAATGGATGATGTAGCGGATATGCGGTATGTCAAGCCCCCGGGCTGCCAGGTCGGTGGTGATGAGTACGTCGGCCGTGCCATTGCGGAACTTGGCCAGCGCAATTTCGCGCTGTTCCTGCTCCAGGGCGCCGTGGTAAAAAACACCGGGAATGCCGCGGTCGCGCAGCCAGGCATGGGTGTTTTCCACCGCCTCGCGGAAATTGCAGAACACGATTACGGAACGGCCTTTCCAGAGACAGAGCAGGCGGAACAGCATCTCCTTCTTATCCGCTTCGCCGGCGGGCAGGTAGCTGATCTGCAGGGAACCGGCGGCCGTCCCTTCCAGGAAATTCAGCTCCTGGCTGTTGTGCATGCCCACAAAGGCCGGAATGTCCAGCCCGGCCGTGGCCGATACCAGCACGCGGTGCCGCAGCGCCGGCAGCGACCCGAAAATAAAAGCCAGCTCTTCTTCAAAACCGAACTCTAATATCTTATCGAACTCGTCCAGCACCACCGATTCTATTCCTTCGGTATGAATGCTGGAGCGGCGGATGTGGTCGGCCAGCCTTCCGGGCGTGCCGATGATGAGAGAAGGGTTTTCGAGCAGGTTGTTTTCCTCCGTTTCGCGCAGGTGGCCGCCGTAGCAGCAGGTGACCGTATGCCCGGTGCCGAGCGACTTGAACACTTTTTCGATCTGCAGCGCCAGTTCGCGCGTGGGCGCAATCACCAGGGCCTGCGTGCCTTTCCGCTCCGGGTCCAGTTTTTCGAGCAGAGGCAGCAGGTAGGCCAGGGTTTTCCCCGAGCCGGTGGCCGAAAGCAGTACAATGGCGGCGTGCGCGCGGTTGGCGGCAAGCGCGGCCTCCTGCATGGGGTTGAGAGATTCGATTTTCAATCGCCGGAGCAGGGCCGGGATATCGGGCTGTTTTTGCATTCTGGCAAAACTACCACAGATTTGCCCAAATGAAAGCAGCCACCGTACAGGACATTAAAACCGCCCTCGAAGAACGCAGTCACACAGAACTGACCGCACTCTGCCTGCGGCTGGTCAAATTCAAAAAAGAAAACAAGGAGCTGGCCACTTATTTCCTGTTCGAGGCGGAAGATCCCGATGCATATATAAGGAACTGCATTGCAGAGATGGAAACCGGCTTTGCAGAGATCAACCGCTCGCAATTGTACTTCGCGAAAAAAAGCCTGCGCCGTTTGCTGCGCGAAGCGAATAAGCATATCCGTTATATAGGGCAGAAAACGGCCGAAGTGGAACTGCTGCTGGCCTGGTGCCGGCTTCTGAAAGATTCAGGCATTCCTTACCAGAAAGCGCCGGCGCTGGAAAACCTTTACCGGTCACAGCTCAAAAAGGTCAGGAAAGCGCTGGAAGGTCTGCACGAAGATCTGCAGCACGACTATGCACACCTGCTCCGCAGGCTGGAAGGCTGATAAGGCCCGGCGTCAGTGCAAAACGCTGTGCAGGGCGGCTGTATTGAGGTTGCGCCATACACGGTTGATTTCGGTGTTCCGGTTGGCGGCCAGCAGTCCGCAGAAAGGAAACACTTCGTTGACGAGACTATGGGCGCCGTTTCCCAGTCGCCTGGCGGAATAGCTGATGGCCTGTAAAATATCGGCCGGAATGGGGTGGCCCTGCTCCAGTTGGTGCCAGGATTTTTCTGCCAGTGCATAAAGGGCCAGGCGCCAGTCCTGCAATTGCTGCAGGGCGTTTGTCTTTTTTTCGATGCCTTCTTTCACCGGTGCAGCCAACTCCAGGAAACGCTGGGCCATACCCGCCAGGTTTACGGCAATGGTGGTTTCGGCCAGTTGCTGGAAGGGGAACTGGTACAGAGGACCGCGGTCAACGGCATAGGCCGGGTCGAGGGTAAAGCATTGTTCGGCGCTAACGGGAAGCTTTTCCAGCTCAAAAGAATGGCTGGCCGTAGCCACCATGCCCATGGCCTGCCAGCTGTGCAGTACCAGCACCTGGCTGCGCGGTACCCAGGCGGTGAGCAGCAGGTCTTCGCCTCTGTCGTTCTGCAATATTTTGCCGTCCCTTTCCACACGGGCGTTAAAGGTGAAGTGAGAGGCATGGGGCGCACCGCTGGCAAAATTCCAGTGGCCCGACACTTCCCATCCCTGTTTGGTAACCCGCGCAATGGCGGTACTTTGCCCGCTGCCGGCGAGGCAGGCTTTGGGATCGGCCAGCAGGTTTTTTCCGATGGCCGGCTCCATGAAACCGGTGAACCAGCCGGCGCCGCTGCAAAGGGTGACGGTCCACCCGCAACTGCCATCGGCCCAGGCCAGGGCTTCGAGCAGGCGCAGGGCCTCGGGGAGGTTGGCGCCCGCGCCGCCGCAGGATGTGGAAGCCAGCAGGAGAAACCATTTTTTTTCGTAGATGATCTCCAGTTGCGCCGGATGCAACTGCCCCAGCCTTTCTGCCTCTGTCGCATAACTGCGCAGGATCTCGGCGGTTGCCGCCGAAAGATAATTGGAGGGGTGTGCAGGCATACCCGCAAATGTATTTCTATTTTTGCGGGATGAAGGACTACAAGGAATACTTTATCATACCGGCCGATCCCGAAACCCTTTACCAGGCGCTGGTAACGCCGGCTACCATACAGTTATGGTCAGGCGAAAAAGCAGAGATGTCGGAAGAACCGGGGTCTTTGTTCAGCCTCTGGGAAGACAGCATTGCCGGGCGTAACCTCTCTTTCGAAAAAGGAAAAAAGATAGAGCAGGAATGGTTCTTCGGCGACAACCAGCCGGCGCCTTCCATCGTGGTCATGAAACTGCATCCCCACAAACAGGGAACCTCACTCGAAGTGAGGCAAAGCAATATACCCGACGATACTTACGACGATATCGTGGAAGGATGGCGGGATGTATACATCCGCAGTCTTCTTGATTTTTATGAAGACTGATTATAAACAATCCCGGTCCTTGGGTTTCAGGTAACGCGTTTCATGCCGGGGCATGTTCCAACTTGCAAAAGGATTGATGGGAACGATCTTTGTTAGGGAATTAGTAGCCGGCGGCCTGGATTCTACGGCCTTCCTCCCCGCACCCTGTTTTCTGTGCCGGGAAATATGGTGCACCATCGGTTTTTTCTGCGCGTAATCTTGTGCCATCAGGATCAGTCTTAGGTAGATATACGCCCAAATTCTGCGCCACATACTGACAGCGTATTGTTAAACCGGAACGGGGAATTCTTTTCCTTTTTTGTTTACGCGGTGGAAAAGCGTTGGGGAAGCATTTGCCAATTTTTATAACGCCTTTTTATGTCCATGCCTCCGGATATCCTTCATATCCGCGCAGGCGGACTGCCATAATGTTTTGCCGGAATGGCAGCGCGAATTTCCTCCAGCGTTGTTCCTGGAAAACGAAACGTCAGAGCCTGCAGCGCTTCTTCCAGGTGCTCCGGCATTCGCATCCCTACCAGGGCTGTTGTATTGGCAGGTTGTTGCAGTGCAAAACTGATGGCTACTGCCGAAGCAGGCTCATCACCGGCCAGGGAACGAAGCAGAGACGCGGCTTTCTCCACCGTTGCGGGCGCCTGCTCCAGGTAGGTGCGGGACGCTTTGCCGGCCAGGAGCCCGCCGGCTACCGTGCCCCGTGCGATGACGCCCACGCCCGCCGCTTCCAGCGCAGCAAGGCAGCTTTCTTCCGGACGCCGGTCGAGCAGGCTGTACTGCATCATCACGCTGGTCATGTTAGATCTTTTTATCCAGGCTGCGATAACGGCAGGGCGGATCGAGGAAATGCCATAATAGCGGATCTTGCCCGCTGCAACAAGTGTCTCAAACGCATCGATGGTTTCGTCGATGGGATCTTCCATCGTGCCTCCATGCAATTGATAAAGATCGAGGTAATCGGTCTGCAGCCGCTGCAGGGTGGCATCAATGCTTTCCAGGATATGTGTTTTGCGAGGGTTCCAATCAAGGCCGCTGCCGTCTTCCTTCCATACATTCCCCACTTTGCTGGCCAGGATCACTTCTTTTCTCCTGCCACGCAGCGCCTTTCCGAGGATGATCTCATTCTCACCGTGCTGGTAAATATTGGCGGTGTCAAAAAAATTGATGCCTGCCGCGAGGGCCGAAAGCACCAGCTTCTCCGGGTGCAGGTCCGGCTGCAGCGACATGGCGCCGAAACCGATGCGACTTACCAGCAGGTCTGAATGTCCAAGTTTGCGGTATTCCATGGTCATACGCGGGAATGGTCGGGCAACCAGTTTTGAATGGATCTTTTGATGACGGCAGGTGGCATTTTTTCTGCAACCGCCTTTTCGAGCAGGGACAATAGTTCTGCATCGGAAGCAAAACGAAGCGCCGCGATCTGTCCAAAACTGAGCTGGTCTTCGTAATTGCCGAAATCCTGGCCGGTAAGCAGGTGGTAGCGCAGGCGCATTTCCAGCCGCACGACCCGGTCCTGCAGCGTGAGGGCATAGTGCTGCCGCATCATGTACGACAACCAGCCGATAAGCAATAACAGGAAGCTCATGAGCAGCCACTCACTGGTATGTGTACCCGAAGAAAAAGCTTTGTACAGTGTATAAACCAGTCCCGCGAGCACCAGGGGATAGAATACAAAATGATGCGGCGGGTAATAACGGATATGGCTAGTGTAAGATTGTATTTTCATGCGCTTGGGTTGTTTGGTAAAATTACTTATATTGTTTGAGCTCTCTTTTTCAGCCGCCGGTTTAGCGAATCTGGCACGGGAATTTCATTCCTGTATACAGGAAATCGCTCTTTCCCGAAAGGCTTGGTTAAAAGCTCTATGGCGAAGGCACCTAACAGTTCGGGCCCGCTGGTAGCAGCGGGCTCTATTGCTTTACTTCACAACAGATGGCATATGAAAAATTTGAGAAAGGTTTTTCTTCCGCTTTGCTGCATGGCGATCATCGCCTGCACCTCTTCCAAACCCGCTGCCCAAACGCCCGATAGCACGCAGGTGCCGCTGACCGGCACTTACTGGCGGCTGGTGGAACTGCGAGGAAAAGAAACAGGGCCTACTCCGGCCGATAAGAGAGAGGTTTACCTGAAGTTGCAGGACAACGGCGATGCGGAGGGCTTCGCCGGTTGCAATAGTTTCCGGGGAAAATACGAAGCGACGGCAGGCGGGCGCATCCGGTTCAACAATGTTGCGAGCACCCTGATGGCCTGCCAGGATATGACAACAGAAGACGCCCTGCTGGAGGCACTCAAAACCTGCGACAGCTATAACCTGACCGATGGTAAGCTGGTATTGAACCGGGCAAGGATGGCACCCCTCGCCCGGTTCGAAGCCCGTGTAAACCCAAAATAAGATCAGTTTGTAGCATCAACGGTCTGCATTTCCATTTCATCGGCGCTGGGGCCATAGCTGCCCGGGATGGGAATATTGAGCAGGCGAAGAAAAACACCCAGTTGCGCCCGGTGGTGCACGGTTTGACAAAACGCCATACGGATCACTTCCCTTTTGGGGGAAACATCGTAAATGGATTCCCCGCTGCGGAGGGTCCAGTTGGGCTCCAGGTCGGCCTCCGAAGCCTTGGCCAGCGCTTTGCGGCTCGCTTCCAGTTGTTTTTCAAAATAGGCCAGCACTTCTTCCGTAGAATTGAGATCGGGATACACGTAGTCGCCCATATTTTCAAAATCGAGCTGGCTGGTCCGCAGGATCAGGTCGGGCCAGCCGGCGAGATCCGCCAGGTGGGTCGCCAGGTTTTTGATGTCCATGCTTTTAGGATGGGGTTTCCAACTGAACTTGTCCGTTGGGATGCGTTCCAGCATTTTGCGGGTGGTTACCGCTTCTTTCTCCATTTCTTGCAGGAATTCTGATGGTGTTATCATGGCTTTGTATTTGATGATACAAAGTAAAGCACGGCCTGTGACAGCCCTATGTCAGGAGCCCTGGACAAATCATGCCACCTCCACCGGAACGGGCCGGCATGGTATGGTTTTTTACGGATCCATCCCGAAAAACAGCCCTATGCCTTCGAAATTCTCCATAAAACACAGCGGCCAGCTTTTCCTGGAAACCATCCGGGGCTTCCCTGAAGACAGGATCCCCAAACTCAGTGGAGCGCTCGCCTATTACACGGTTTTTTCCATGGGTCCCCTGCTGGTGGTGATCATCTCCCTGTGCGGGCTCTTCCTGGAACGGGAAGCGGTAGAGGGACAGATCTACAGTGTGCTGAATGGTTTCCTGGGAAAGGATACGGCAGCCTCCCTGCAGGAGATCATCCGGAATGCAGCCATTACGGGGAAAAGCAGGGTGGCGGCCGTGATAGGCGTAGTTACTTTGCTGATTGGCGCTACCACGGTGTTTGCGGAGATCCAGGAATCGATCAACGGCATCTGGGGCATCAAACCCAAGCCCCGTAAAGGATGGGTGCAACTGCTGAAGAACAGGCTGCTTTCTTTCAGCATCATTGCGAGCCTGGGGTTTTTGCTGCTGGTATCGCTGGTCATTACCGGCCTGGTCGAAGCCCTGAGCCGCCAGCTCCAGTTCCGCTTTCCCGAAGTGGCCGTGGTATTGTTTTACATCCTCAACCTGCTGCTGGCGCTGGGAGCAAGCGCCCTGATATTTGCAGTCATTTTTAAAGTGCTGCCCGATGCGAAGATCCGGTGGAAGGACGTGCGCATGGGTGCGCTGGTGACCGCCTTTTTGTTCCTGCTCGGAAAATTCGGCATCAGTTTTTATATCTCGAAAACACATATCGGATCTACCTATGGAGCGGCCGGCTCCCTGGTGGTATTGCTGATCTGGGTTTATTATTCCGCCATCATTTTATACCTGGGTGCGCGCTTTACAAAGATCTATGCAACGCGGTACGGCGATCCCATCCAGCCCAATACCTATGCCGTCACCACCCGGCAGGTGGAAGTGGAAACAGGGCAGGCCGTGATCCCGGAAAAAAATAAGGAGTCCATTGTGCGGGAAACGCCCTGATCAGCGGTGTACATAGGAAAACAGTTCCTTGCGGAACCAGGCTTCCAGTCGGGTTTCTTCACCCATTCCCTTGCTGAGCAGGAGTTCCAGGGCAAAGCCGCCTTCACCGTCGGCCGCCAGGAACCCGAGGCGGTCGCCCGGCAGCAATTGCTGTCCTCTTTCGAGGTCCACATGCACCAGGTTGGCGTAGGTGAGGTAATAATCGGCATATTGAACAATAACAGCCTGGATGGTGTCGAGCCGGATCACTGCCGATACGGTGCCCGGGGCCACCGATACCACGGCGGCAGGCCCGGATGCATAAAAATAGAGCGAGTGCCGCGGCATTACGCAATCGTGCAGGCCGCTGTCCGCAACAGGCAATTCTATGCGCGTGGGCCGTTCCACCGGAAGTGGCCATTGTCCCTTTGTTTTCAGGAAGGTAGCGTTGGTCTCCGCCTGCGCGAAGGCCCCTGTTGCAGCCGCCAGGATGAGGCAAAAGCTGAGCAATACTGCTGATCGTTTCAAGTCCTGGTCCGTTTGAAAATCAATTTAGGGAATATCCGGCAATCTCTGCCGGGCGGTTTTTTGGCAGGGATATTTTCGGCGCAGAAAAAGTGAAAAATTACGCCGGCTCCTTTCCAAAATTGCATTGATTTTGTAGAACCATGATGCAAACAGGCCTGTTCATACCCTGCTATATCGACCAGCTCTACCCACAGGTGGCTATCGCCACGCTCGAATTGCTGGAAAAGCTGGGCTGTGAGGTAGTCTACCCGCTGAACCAGACCTGCTGCGGCCAGCCAATGGCCAACAGCGGTTATGCATCACTGTCAGCCGGGTGCGACCGCAACTTCATCCGGAATTTTTCAGACTTTGAATACATTGTTTGCCCCTCCGGGAGCTGTACCCTGCACATCAAAGAGCACCTGGAATCGCGCGACAATCCCGGGGCCGCTGCGCAGATCCGGCGCCGCGTATACGAGCTCACCGAGTTCCTCACCGACGTGCTGCAGGTGAAAGACCTGCCGGCCTATTTCCCGCACCGCGTGGGCGTTCACCAGAGCTGCCACGGCCAGCGCGGACTGCACCTTTCGTCCATGTCTGAAACGGTGTCGCCGGCCTTTTCCAAACCCGAGCAGTTATTGCGCCTGGTCAGCGGCCTGGAGTTGGTTTACCCCGAAAGGGTGGACGAATGCTGCGGCTTCGGTGGCACCTTCTGCGTATTTGAAGAGGCGGTGAGCGCCAAAATGGGGCGCGACCGCATTGCAGAACAGGCCAGGGCTTCGGCAGAAGTGATCACGGCGGTTGACATGAGCTGTCTCATGCACCTGGAAGGCATCCTGAAAAGACAAGGCAGTCCCATAAGGGTAAAACATATTGCCGAAATCTTAAACAGCGAGGCCCTATGAAAGACCATGCGCAACTTGCGGCGGCTTTTATCCGCGACGAAGAAAGAACTAACTGGCACGATCAGACGCTGTGGTGGGTGCGGCAGAAAAGGGACCGAGCAGCCTTCCAGTTGCCCGAATGGGAATTGCTGCGCCAGCAGGCTTCTGCTATTAAGGAGCATGTATTGTCACGACTCGATCATTACCTCGAAACGTTTGAAGCACAGGCAACCGCCAATGGTGTACAGGTGCACTGGGCGGCCACAGCGGCAGAGCACAATGCCATCGTGCTGCGCATCATTAAGGAGCAGAAACTGCAGCGGATCGTGAAGAGCAAAAGCATGCTCACGGAAGAATGTCACCTTAACCCTTTCCTGCAGCAGCACGGCTACGAAGTGGTAGATACCGACTTGGGTGAAAGGATCGTGCAGTTGCGCAAAGAAGCGCCCAGTCATATTGTACTGCCCGCCATCCACCTGAAAAAGCAGGATGTGAGTGATACCTTCCACGAGCACCTGCACACGGAGGAAGGGAATACAGATCCCGCCTATCTTACGCATGCCGCGCGCAAAGACCTGCGCAAACGCTTCCTGGAAGCGGACCTGGCCATTACAGGCGTGAACTTTGCTATTGCTGAAACAGGTGCAGTAGTGGTCTGCACCAACGAGGGCAATGCCGATATGGGCGTGCATTCGGCAAGGGTGCACATCGCCTGCATGGGCATTGAAAAGATCATACCGCGTACGGCGGACCTCGGCATTTTTACGCGCCTGCTGGCGAGAAGCGCTACGGGTCAATCCATTACCACCTACACCAGTCATTTCCGCAAACCTGCGCCGGGTAAGGAAATGCACATCATCCTGGTGGACAATGGCCGCAGCCGCCAGCTCGGCCGGGAAGATTTCCGCAATTCCTTAAAATGCATTCGCTGTGCGGCCTGTTTTAATACCTGCCCGGTGTACCGGCGCAGCGGCGGTCACAGCTATCATACAGCAGTAGCCGGACCCATCGGTTCCATCCTCAATCCCAACAACGACCTGAAAGCAAACGCCGATCTGCCCTTTGCCTCCACGCTCTGCGGCAGTTGCAGCAATGTGTGCCCGGTGAAGATCAACATCCACGAACAATTGTGGAAATGGCGGCAGGTAGTGGTGCAGGAAGGACTGTCGCCTGTAGCAAAAACAGCGGGCATGAAAGGGATGGCGATGGTATTCGGACATCCTGCCCTCTATCGTTTTGCCGGCAGTGTGGGAATGCGCCTGATGAAATGGTTTCCCCGGCTCCTGCAGAACAAAAAATGGAATGCCTGGTACCGCCAGCGCGAAATGCCAGTAGTACCGGAGCAGAGTTTTCACAACTGGTACCTGAAAAAAAGAAAACCATGAGCAGCCGCAAAGCCATACTGGAAGCCATTCGCAGCAACCTGCCTGCGCCCACCTCGCTACCGGAAAACAGGGCGCTTACCGGCCAGCAGGGCGAGCTCGATGAGTTTTTGCGTAATATCCGCATCAACGGCGGCGATGTGGTGGTCTGCGATACAGAGGAGGCATTTAACACCTATAGGGCTGCCACGCCGCAGGCTCCTTCTGCCGGAGAGCCAGCCGCATGGGACCAGCTAGGGCAGATCTGGCTGGAAGGCGGTATAGCCGTTGCCGAAAACGGCGCGGTATGGATCGCAGAAACGCAATTGCTCCACCGCATCCTGCCCTTCATTTGCGCCCACCTGGTGCTGGGTATACGTGCCTCCACGCTGGTGCCGGACATGCAGGAAGCCTATGCCAGGCTTTCTCTTTCGGGTGAGGCGCCGGGTTATGGCGCTTTCATTGCGGGGCCCTCCAAAACAGCGGACATTGAACAGAGCCTTGTTATTGGCGCCCATGGGCCTTTGCAACATACGGTGGTGATCTGGAAGGACGCCTGATCCTTTGAATTGTTGTATATTCAGGGGAACAAGCTTTTGCCATGTTCAACCATTCGCGAAACCTGTTCTTCCTGGTGCTCGCCCTGCTGGTTTGTTTTCTTTCGGTATTCCTGCTTTCACCCCGGTCCGTTCTCCCTGAAAAGTCAAATCCAGCCGGCTTCTCTGCCAAACGTGCGGCCCAGTATTTTCCGCGCGTGGCTTCGCGGCCGCACATGGTGGGAACCGTCGAACACGCTGCGGTGCGCGACTCCATTGTCGCCTTCTGCAACGGCTTCCAACTGGAGACCGTAGTGGATACCGCTTTTGCGGTGCGGCCGGTTTATGGCAGCCTGGTAGGTGCGCGCACCATGAACATCAGCGCCCGCCTGCCCGGCAGCGAAGAAGGCAAAGCCGTATATGTTACGGCTCACTATGATACACAACCGAATACACCGGGAGCCGCCGACGATGGCAGCGGCGTAGTAGCGATGATGGAATGCATCCGGGCACTGAAAGCCAACAAAACAACCCTTCGCAACGATGTTGTTTTCCTTTTCCTTGATGCAGAAGAGCCGGGACTGCTCGGCGCCAGCGCCCTGCTGGCCGACAGCAGCCACCGCAACGACATTGCCCTGGTGCTGGCCTACGACGCCACAGCGGTACGCGGCGCCAACATGATGATAGAATCGGGTACAGATAACCGTTGGCTGATCGGTCAGTACCTCAAAGTGCCCCACCCGCTGGGTACATCGCTCAGCGCCGCAGTTAAGAAAACGGCGCCGGGGTATATGGACTATACGGTATTCGCAGAGGCCGGCATACCCGGGCTCAACCACGTGTTGCTGGAAGGAAAATCGCACTACCACAGCCTGATCGACCGGTACGAATGGTTCGACCTGCGCAGCCTGAAACAAACGGGAGAAAATATGCTGGCACTGGTGAAGGCCTGCGGCAATGCCGACCTCAACCAGATCGGCGGCGCTTCCATCACCTATTTCAATCTTTTCGGAAAATACATGGCCGTGTACCCCGCTTCCTGGAATGGGTGGATGCTGTGGGTCACCAACCTGCTCTTTATCGCCTGTTTTTACCTTTACCTGCGGCGGGAAAAAGCGAACTATGCTGGTAATCCCTGGATGGCCTGGCTGGGCGGACTGCTGCGCTTTGCAGGAGTACTGGTGATCGCAGGTTTGTTGAGCCATGCGCTGATTGCGGTTATACGTTCGGGTTATCCTGAGTACGGTATTTTTTACGACGGCGAATCTTACAATGCGTGGTTGTATTATATATCACTGGGACTTTGCTGTGTTGCAATATTCGGCTTTGTATATGCAGCAGGAAAAAGGCCGGTTTCCACGGAAGCGCTGATGATGGGTTTCCAAACCATCGTGCTGGTATTGCTCAACCTGCTGTTCCGCTACGTGCCCGAAGCCATTTATTTCCTGCTCTTTCCACTGGTTTTTTCGCTGCTGGCACAGTTGATCCCCTGGCAGCGCACCATCGGTGGCCAGCCGGGCTGGACGGAAACCCTATTCCAGTTTTTCGGCGCTCTTCCCGCCTGCATGCTCCTGCCCCCGCTGATCTATTTCACCTATGCCGGCACTTATGGACTGTCGCAGCAGGCCGCAGGCACCGGGCTGCTGGTTTTGCTGCTGGCGGGCTTTCTTCTTCCACTCTGGCGCGCGGCAGACAGGGCGCTTCCCGGCTGGCTGGCCTCGCTGGCATTGATGGGTGTACTGACCAGTCTCGTAATGGCGCATATATCATCCCGTTATACCGGCCGCCATCCGCTGCGCTCCAGCCTGTATTACCAGTTCGATGCCGATGCCGGCAAGGGCTGGTGGGTCAGCGACTTTGGACTGCCCGATCGATGGAACGGCATCTACCTGGGCAAATCACTCGTATCGCCCGAAGCCGATCCCGCCACCTATTACCCGGGCAGGCCTGCAGGACCGCAGATCAAGGGACCGGCCCTCCCCGTTGAGCTGCCCCTGCCGGAAATGACGGTATTGAAAGACAGTTCGGCCCGGGGTCGCCGTTATCTGCAGCTTTCGGTACGTTCTAACAGAGATGCACAAGCGCTTCGGCTCTACTTCGATAACAGAACGGTATGGCAGGATATGCGGGTTAATACCATACCCGTAAAAGCCGACCTCAGCAACCAGTTGTTTTTTTACGGAATGGGAATCGACTCGCTCATACTGGAAGGATCTGTGTCCGGCGGCAAGCAGGTAGAACTGCAACTGGTGGACTACTCAGTGGGTATTCCGCAAACACTGGAAACAGTTATAAGGCCAGATGATATTATTCCTTCTGCCGGCTGGAACAGCAACAGCACACAGATCCTGCGACGCTACCGTTTCTGAATCCAGCGACCTGGAAAATACTACTCTATAAATTTGGTAGACAAATAATTTTGTGTATTTTCGCTCTTCATCCGGATCATGCCTGCATGATTCACTGTGTCAAATGAAGAAGCACCCAACCATACACCAACTGCTGTTCCGATGTTGTAGCTACTGAAACACCGGGCGCATTCCCCATTCATCATATAATCCATTATAGCATGCATACTTTATTACGAAAGTGTGTGGCAGGCACTTCTGCGCCATACGCCAGAGCCGGTCCGCAATTCCACGCAAAACAATAAGGCCGGAAACTGTTGCAGCAGTCCCGGCCAAGATTCAAGGCCATCGAAAATAGCATCCAGGTTACGAAAACCTGAAGGCTGCCTTTTGTCCATCCAAATATACAGTTTCGGGATGGTAGCCTGCTTTTTCCGTGGTCGTCCTTTTTGACCATCATCGATTAAACATGAAAAAGAAAATTCTACCAATTCTGCTGCTGTTGTTCTTTACCGGGTTACAGGCACAGGAAGGGATCCCCACGGTTTTAGTGGGCACAGTGGTGAACAGCAAAACCAAAGAACCGCTGGAAGGTGCGAGCATCCGTTTAAAAGGATCCACCAATGAAGTACAGAGTGATAAACTGGGACGTTTCCGTCTGATCACTTATAAACCCACGCCCCACGTACTTGCAGTAAGTTATATCGGGTTCACCACAACAGAAGTGGCAGGCGAAGGCAGTGCTATTTCCATTGCATTAAATGAGTCGGCCGTACAACTGAATGAAGCAGTGGTGGTTGGCTACGGCACGCAAAGAAAGGCCGATCTGACAGGTTCCATTGCCAAGATCAGCGCCGGTGATGTGAAAAAAATACCGGTGTCGAGCTTCGACGGGCAGTTGCAGGGAAAGGCCGCAGGGCTGCAGGTGATCACCAACTCCGGGGTTCCGGGCGAAGGCGTATTTGTGCGGGTAAGGGGCACCACTTCTATCAACTCCAGCAGCGATCCGCTTTACATCGTGGACGGTGTTTTTCTCAACAACACCAGTTTGCAAACCCTTAATATGGGAGGCCGCGTCACTTCTCCCATTGCCGATATCAACCCTGCCGATATCGAGAGCATAGAAGTATTGAAAGACGCTTCCGCCACGGCCATTTATGGTTCGCGCGGAGCCAATGGCGTAGTGATCGTCACCACGAAAAAAGGCAACTACAATAGCAAGCCCAAGATCAGTTTCGATATTTCCAATGGCTGGGTGCAGGCCGATAAATCCACCTTACCCAAACTTGCCAGCGGTCCCGAAACGGCAGCGCTCGCCAACGAATACTGGATCAATTCAGGGATCGACAAGCCTTCCCTGAACCAGACCTATGCCAACCGGCCTTTCCGGCCAAAATCGGAAGGCGGCCTGGGGCTGCCGGAAGAACAGGACACCTACGATCGCATTGGCGACCTGCTGCGCAAAGGTTATGTGCAGGATTACAACCTGGGCATCCAGGGCGGAAATGCACAATCCAAATATTATATAGGAGCGGGTTACAGCGACCAGCAGGCTTTCATCAAAGTACTTTCCTTCAACCGTGCCAGCCTGAAATTCAACTTCGACCAAAAGCTCTCCGATAAGGTCAGCATCGGCCTTACCAACAGCCTGTCGCGCTCCTATCGCAACCAGGCGCGTACCGGTGATGGTCCGCAGGTAAGCCTCTGGAACTCGGCGAACTCGGCAGCTACCTATACGCCCAAATATGCAGAGGACGGCACCTCCGTGGGCGCCGACAATACCTATATCCTTATGGAGAATTATGATGTGAATACGGTGACGCTTCGTTACATCGGAAGTGTTTTCGGAGAAGCGCAACTGGCGCCTGGACTGAAATTCAAGAGCAGCTTCAGCATCGATTACAATAAATATGAAGAATCTGCTTACTGGAATTCCAAGACCAGCATTGGGAAAGCTTCGCAGGGATCGGCCAGCTCGGCTATCACCCAGAACAATACCTGGATCAACGAACAGGTGCTGAGCTACCAGAAAAAACTGGGACTGCACAACCTGCTGTTCCTGGCTGGCAACACCATCCAGAGCAATACCATCTCGCTCACCTCTGCAGAAGGACAGGGCTTCGCCAACGACGACTACACACTCATTTCCTCTGCCTCCATCCGCAATGCCAGCCAGGCCTGGACAAGAGCCAACCTGGTTTCCTTTTTTGCCAGGGCAAGCTGGAATTACCTGAATAAGTTTTATGCAGAAGGAAGCCTCCGGGCCGACGCTTCCTCCAAATTCGGAACAGACAGCCGCTGGGGTTATTTTCCCGCCGTTGGCGCCGGCTGGCGGATCAAGGAAGAAAACTTCCTGCGCGATGCCAACTGGCTCAACGACCTCAAAATACGGGGCTCTTATGGCATTACCGGGAACCAGAGCGGCATCAACAATTTCGCCGCCCAGGGCTTGTGGACAGGCAGCGGCAGCTACGCAGATGTCGTGGGCACCCCTCTCGCCGGTACCGGTCCTTACCAGTTGGGAAACCAGAACCTCCGCTGGGAAAAAACCGCCCAAACCAATATCGGGTTCGACCTAACGGTGCTGGATAACCGCCTTTCCGTAACATTCGACCTGTATAACAAATACACTTCCGACCTGCTGCTGCAGCAGCCCATCCCATCCAGCAGCGGCTTCAGCAGCTATTGGGCCAATATTGGTGAAATCAGCAACAAGGGATACGAGCTCACCATCAATTCCACCAATATCCGCCGGAAGGGATTCAGCTGGACCACCAGCCTGAATCTTTCCGGCAACCGTAACCGCATTGAAAAACTGCCTTCGCAGCTCACGAGATATACCCGCGACTGGGTGATCATGAAAGAAGGATATGAAATGAATTCCTTCTGGCTGTACAAGCAACTTTATATAGATGCGAAAACCGGCGCGCCGGTATTTGATGGACAGGATGCCAATGGATCGGTTACAGCAGACGATCGCCAGATCATGTACAGCGCCTATCCAAAATTCTATGGCGGCATCGTGAACACTTTTTCCTATGGAGGATTTGACCTCGGCATCCAGTTCAATTTCCAGTACGGGAATTATTCGCTTAACCTCAACCGTTATTTCCGCGAACGCAACCCGCTGAGCGGCGGTATAAATGCAAAAGTGCTGGAACGCTGGACGGGCGATGGAAGGGAAACGGATGTTCCCCGGTTGACCTCGGTGGGAAACAATTATACCATCGACCAGAACAGCCGTTACCTGGAAGACGCTTCCTTCCTGCGCCTGAAGCAGCTTTCGCTGGGTTATAACCTTCCGGCCAGCCTGCTGCGCCAGGTGAAACTTACCAACGTACGGATCTATGCCGTTGGCACCAACCTGAAGCTGTGGACAAAATACACCGGCGACCCCGAGTCGAACGTAACCTCCGATCCCACCGCCCAGGGCATTGGTTCATTTGGTACTCCGCCCCAGCCCACGGGATTCCAGTTCGGGCTTAACGTAACACTTTAACCCAACCAAAAAAAGAAAGATGAAAGGAATACATATATACGGCCTCCTGGCAACCGCTTCGCTGGCATTGAGCTCCTGCGAAAAGTTCCTCGATGTGCAACCGAAGGAATACGTGTCGGACAATGTTACCATCGTGGACGAAGCCACCGCCAAAACCGCTGTAAGAGGCATTTATAACCAACTGGCATCAAACGGGTACTATGGTTACTCTTTCCAGACCATTGGTTTTTTCAGCGGGGACAATATAGAATACACGGGTTCACAAACCGTCAATAAGCAGTTGACCAATCACGATGTGAAAGCAGACCTCGGTGTACTGGGTACTTCCTGGTCGGCCATTTACAACACCATCAACAGGGCCAACAACGTAATCGCCAAAGTGCCCGGCTTATCGCTTACCGGCACCTTTACCGATTCCGTGCGCAACGGCTTATTGGGAGAAGCCTATTTCCTGCGGGCGCTGGGTTATTTTGACCTGGCCCGCACCTGGGGCGGCGTGCAACTGGTGCTGGAGCCCACCACTTCCGCTGGTGGCAAATCCACCCTGCCACGTTCCAGCGTACAGGAAACCTATGCACAGGTTTTAGCCGACCTGCTGCAGGCCGAAACGCTGCTACCGGAAACGGTTAACCGAATCAGGGCTACCCGCAAAACCGTATGGGCGCTCCGGGCCCGCTATCACCTCTACCAGAAGGAGTGGGCGAAGGCGGAAGAATATGCTTCCAAACTCATAGGCGACGTACAGAACTACCAGTTGTTGCAACCCTACAGCGCTTTCTTCGCCAACAATGCACTGGCGACGAAAGAGTCGGTTTTCGAGCTTTACTACAGCACCACTTTTACCAATAACCAGGCTTCCCAATGGCTGCCCACCACCAAAGGCGGCGTGGGCTGGATCAAACCCACCAGCAAGACAGTGGCTTTGCTCAACGACCCTGCCGTGGGTGGTAACCGCAACAGCCTGCTGCTGGCGGTAACAGCCAATAACCTGGAGAGCTGGTTCGGTAATCTCTACTACCGGATCGCTTCCAACGGCGGAACCGATCCCGCCTACCTGATACGTATAGCCGAACTTATATTGATACGGGCAGAAGCGAGGGCGCAGTTGGGAAACCTGGCAGGCGCAACAATCGACCTGGACCTGATCCGGAAAAGAGCGGGGCTGCAACCCACTACAGCGACTACCCAGGAAGAATTATTAGCGGCCATAGAGGCAGAAAACCAGGTGGAGTTCGCATTGGAAAACCACCGCTGGTATGACCTGCTGCGCACCGGCCGTGCACAAACGGTGCTGGGCATTGCAGATCCCAATAAGCTGCTCCTGCCCATTCCTTACGGCGAAGTGCTGGTAGATCCCAACCTTCCCCAGAATCCAGGTTACTAACCCAATGTTTGATAAGATGCCAACTGTACAAACACCTGAAACCGGCAGCGCCTGGAAAGCGACCACCACCTACGCTTTCCGGGCGGCCGCTCTCTTCCTGCTGGTCCTGAGCATACCCTGGGACCCCACTTATTACCAGGCCCTGTTTTCCGGCGACTGGACCAAACTGCAAACCCTGTTTGAAATCGGGTACAAAGGTCCGCGTGCGGGCAGCGCCCCGCTTTTCACCGGGTGGCTGATAGCAGCACTGGTTGCACTGGCCGGCGCTGCGGGCTGGACTTATATCCGCCGCCACAAAACAGACCCGCTTGATGACTGCTATTACTGGACAAGAGTGGCTGTCCGCTATCGCCTCGCCTGGGCCTTTATCGGATCGGGCCTGGTGCTGCTGCTGCCCTTCCAGATACCCGCTCCTGCTATCAGTGACCTGCACACAGCCTATGGTGATTTTCTGCCCTGGAAAATCTACTATCATTCCACGGCAGTGGCTTCGGCCGGCTATCGCCAGACCCTGGGCGCTTTTGAATTGCTGGGAGCCGCTCTGCTGCTGATCCGCAGAACAGCCGGGCTCGGCGCCTTCATCCTTGCCTTCCTGCTGGCCAATATTGTGCTGGTCAATTTCGCCTACGACCTGGGCAGCCAGGAATACAGCCTTTACCTGCTGCTACTGGCAGCCTACCTGCTGGTATACGACTTCCCCCGTTTTTATGGGGCGCTGGTAAGCGGTTCCAAAACACTGTCCGACCAGTTCAGGCCTCAACTAACGCCGTTGCCTAACCGCTGGAGAACCACACTTAAAGGAGCCTTCCTTTCCATCAGCCTGCTGCTTACCGGTTTTGCTTTCGCCCGCTATGCGTCCGACTCCTGGCCCTATCCGAAAACGCCGGGTTTAGAAGGCGCAACAGGTTACTACCTGGCAGAGCAATTCCATATCAATGGCCGCGAGCTGCCGCCTTCTCTTACAGACAGCACCCGCTGGCGCGACTTTGTTTTTGAAGAATGGAATACGTTCAGCATTCGTAAAAACCAACCACATGCGGCACCGGAACAAAGACCGGAGATTGGGTTGCAACAGGATGCGGCGCGCAGCTATGAATGGCTGGGAAATGGCAGCCGTTATTTTTACCGCTACCAACAGGCAGGCGACTCCATCACCGGTTACAATCCGCAATACCCCGGCGACAGCCTGCATTTACGGGTGGAACGTCCCGATACCCAAACCATTCGCCTCACCGGCACCAATGCAACAGGCGATACGCTTTCAGTATTGCTGCGTCGCGTTCCCAAAAAATACCTGCTCTATACCGGCAGGAGAAAACCAGTTTCCATTTAAATCAACTGTATGTCTTTCTTCACCACCACCCTTCGTATGCCTCCGCACCGAGAAATTGAGCAGGTGCAAACCGGCAGATGGACGGAGACCTATAAATTCTTCGTGCGCACCCTTTTCCTGCTAACCCTCTTATTTGTAATTCCACTGGAAGGACGCTGGTACCAGCAGTTCTTCAACTCCCGGAGTTTTTTCTGGTATCTCTCTTCCCTGTCGGGGTACCGGCCGAATTTTTTCCAGGTGGCATCCGAATCGGGTCGCTGGGGCCTGGCTGCCTACGCCTCCTGGGCCGTAGCCGGCGGTATTGCTGTGGGTGGCGCGGCCCTGTGGACCTGGCTGGGCCGCCGCTACGACCGCATCAACTATGAAAAGCTGTACTACTGGACGCAGGTGCTCATCCGCTATCGCATTGCAATAGGGCTGATCGCATTCGGTTTCCTGAAAGTATATCCCATGCAAATGCCCTATCCGCCGCTTTCCAACCTGCTCACCGACCTGGGCGACTACAACACCTATAAGATCTACTGGCAGCATGTGGGCGTAAGCACCTGGTACGAAATTGTGCTGGGCTTTGTGGAGGTGATTGGCGGCGTATTGATGTTCTTCCGGCCCACTGCGGCCCTCGGCGCCATCATCAATGCAGGCGTATTGTTCAACATTGCACATGCCAACCTCGCCTACGATGGCGGCGTACATGTGTACAGTTCCTTTTTTGTATTGTTCTCGCTCCTGCTGCTGATCCCTTACCTGGTCCGTTTGTGGAAACTGTTTGTAAAGCAGGAAGACCTTCCCACGCTGCAATACGCGCCCGCGCTGAACACGCCGCTGCAAAAATATCTCTACTACGGAACAAAAATCCTGGTAGTGGGAAGCTTTACCCTTCTCTATGCCTGGCTGCGTTACGATGTACATTATAAAGAAGGATACCTCAAAGAACCCGTCAATCCTTCCCTGCCGGGCATCGCAGGCTATTACAATGTAAAGCGCTTTTTGCTGAACGGTGCAGAACTGCCCTATAACCCGGCAGACAGTGTACGCTGGCAGGATGTTGTCTTTGAGAAATGGGGCACGCTGGTATACCGCGTCAACAAGCCTTTTTCAATTTCCCTGGCCAACGGAACTCCCAATCCCAATAACCTCGAACGCCGGTATGAGCTCGCCGGCATTGGCGGTGGCAGGCGTTTCCTCTACTACGAAGCGGATACCGCCAAACAGGTGCTGCGCCTGCAGGATAAAAACCGCAAGGGCGGAGAAGAAGGAGAAGCGCGCAATTCCAAAAAGACGAAGGAAAAACCACAGATACTAACCTGGCAATATACAAGACCGGCAGAGGGCCTCATCATACTGGACGGTCTTACTGAAAAAAAAGATACCCTTCACGTGGAACTGGAACGCGTTGAACGTCCCTTCCCCATTCAAACTTCTTCAAAACCATGAAAAAAATCTTCCTTGCCTTCCTCTTGCTGGGCGGGCTCACGGCCGCCGCTACGCCTACCAGGCTGATCGTGCGGGTAAAAGCCAAAGACGCCAAATTTATCGGCACCGGTATTGGCGGCGCCTTTGTACAAATAAAGAATCCGCTTACCGGTGAAACACTGGCCAAAGGCCTTACCACCGGGAGTTCGGGCAGCACGCCGCTGATCATGTCCACCGCGCACCAGCGTAACCAGCGGCTCACCGACGAAAAAACCGCCGGGTACGAAGCGGTGCTGGACATAACTGAACCGGTGCTGGTTGAGATCGTTGTAACGGCGCCGGTCAGCCGAAAAAATGCCGCTATCACCGGCAGCACCCAGGTTTGGCTCATTCCCGGGAAACACATCGACGGCGAGGGGCTGGTGATTGAACTGCCCGGCTATATCCTCGATATCCTGCAACCCACTACCCATGCCTTTCTTAGTCTGCCCCAGGGAAAACCGCTGGCGGTTGACCTGCAGGTAAGCCTTACCATGCTTTGCGGATGCACCATCACCAAAGGCGGCACCTGGGACGCCAACGCCATTGAAGTGACTGGCATACTGTATAAAGAAGGCAAACCTCTTAAGGAGCTGCGGCTGCAGCCCACGGATACACCGAATATTTTCAGCTTACGGGCAGAGCTAACCGAAAAAGGAAGTTATGGCTTCACCGTATTCGCCTATGATGCCCAAACACACAATACCGGGGTAGACAAAGTGAATTTTGTGATTCAATAAAACAGTATGCAGCAGAACAGAAGAAATTTTATCACCAGGATGAGCAAATTGGGTGTGGCCAGCTTCCTGCCCCCTGTGGGCGGCTTGACATTAGGCCTTGGTTCACAGGGGAAAAAAATTCCGGAAGCACACTGGTCAGTGCAACAGTTCCGGGATGCAGGGCTGGCCCACTTTTCTTATGCCATACAGGTTGGGAAAAAGATTTACCTGGTAGATCCCGGTCGCGATCCCCAGCCCTATTATTCTTTTGCAAAGGAGCGGCAGGCCGTTATTGCCGGTATCATCGAAACCCACCCGCATGCCGATTTTGTAAGCAGCCACCTGGAGATCTATCACGCGTCGGGCGCTCCCGTGTATGTTTCAAAATTTATGATGCCCGATTACCCCTTTATTCCCTTTAACCAGGACAGCCGGCTCGAACTCGCACCGGGCATCTATTTCCGGGGATTGGATACACCCGGCCATGCGCCCGACGGCATTTCCGTGGTGCTGGAAGCAGAGGGAAAAGATGTTGCCGTGTTCTCCGGCGACTCGCTCCTGATCGGGGATGTAGGAAGGCCCGACCTCCGCGAGTATTCAGGAAACCTAGCGTCGCAAAGGGAAAAGCTGGCCCGCCAGATGTACCATACCGTCTGGAAAAAATTTGCGCCGCTGGAAGACGGCGTGGTTCTTTACCCCGCCCATGGCGCAGGTTCCCTTTGCGGAAAGAACATGCGGAACGCCGACGCCTCCACCATCGGGGAGGAAAAAAGATCGAACCCCGCCTTCCAGCCCATGTCGGAGCAGGCTTTTGTAGACATGCTGCTCAAAGACCTGCCACCCGTGCCGGCCTATTTTCCCTACGACGTTTTCCTGAACATAAAAGGAGCGCCAAAACTGGAAAGCAGCCTCAATAAAATACCACTGGAAAAAGATGGATTCCTCCCTCCCGCGGGCGCCCTGGTCATTGATGCCCGTGAGGAGCAGGCGTTCAAGGCGGCGTTTCTGCCCGGCTCTTACAACCTGCAGGACGGAACAAAATTTGAGACCTGGCTGGGATACATTGTAGCGCCCGGCAATTCCTTTTACCTCACTGCCCCCGATCGCGCCAGCCTGGCCAGCCTCTGCCGGAAAATTGCCAAGATTGGTTATGAGTCTTTTATAGCCGGCGCCTTCGTTTACACGGGGAAAAATGGCGCACCCTTCCCCCTTGTTGAGCCCGGTACGGTTCTTACTAACCCAAACGACTATACGATTATTGATGTGCGTACCGAAAAAGAAGCCCGTGGCGCGAAACTGTTTGACAATGCGCTGCTGATCCCTGTGCAGGAGCTGGTAGCCAGGTACAGGGAAATTCCTTTGAATAAACCGATCGTTGTACATTGTGCATCAGGATATCGTTCGGCCCTGGGAAGCAGTATGCTGACCCGTTTACTGCCCCAACATACGGTTTACGACCTGGGACCGGCTGTAACGAAATACCTGCCACATCAATGAAAGAAAAGAAGGATTTTGGTGCAGTTGTAGTGGGATCGGGCCCCAACGGCCTGGCGGCAGCCATTACCCTCCAGCAGCAGGGAATCGATGTGTTGCTGATAGAAAGCCACGACAAGATCGGCGGCGGCATGCGTACGGCAGCCCTTACGCTTCCCGGTTTTCAACACGATATCTGTTCCGCCATCCACCCCATGGCCGCCCTTTCTCCTTTTTTCAGCAGCCTGCCGCTGGAAGACTTCGGGCTTCAATATCTGTATCCCGACGTGGCGGCAGCCCATCCCTTCGACGACGGCACGGCGGCCGTGCTGACGGCATCGCTGGATCAAACCGCCGCGTCCCTGGGAACAGACGGCGCGGCCTACCGGCGTTTATTGCACCCCGTTATAGAGGACTGGAACAGCATTAACCGCGAAGTGCTCGGGCCCCTGGGCTGGCCGCGAAATCCTTTCGCCCTGGCCGCTTTCGGATGGAAAGCCATTCAACCCGCCACCAGTATTGCCCGGCGCTTTACGGGTATACATGCCCGTGGATTGTGGGCCGGCATGGCAGCCCATTCCATCCGCCCACTGGAAGCGCCGCTGACGGCCGCTATCGGCATCGTACTGATGACGGCAGCGCATATAAAAGGATGGCCCGTGCCCCTTGGTGGATCGGCCTCCATTGCAAAAGCACTGGGCGGCTATTTCGAATCGATCGGCGGCACTATTCAAACCGGCACCACCGTGCGCAGCCTGCAGGACCTGCCTTCTTCACAAGCCGTACTGTTTGATCTCAGTCCCCGGCAACTGCTGGCCATCGCCGGCCACCGCTTCTCTTCCACTTATCGCCATCAACTGGAAAAATACCGCTACGGCATGGGCGTGTTTAAAATGGACTGGGCGCTCGACGGTCCGGTACCTTTCCGGGCAGCGGCCTGCCGCGAGGCGGGCACCGTTCATATCGGCGGCAGCCTGGAAGAGATTGCTGCTGCGGAAGCCGCCACTGCAAAAGGGCAACTGCCAGACAAACCCTTTGTGCTGCTGGCGCAGCAGAGCCTCTTCGACCCCTCGCGCGCACCCGAAGGCAAACATACCCTCTGGGCCTATTGCCATGTGCCCAATGGATCAGGGGAGGACCGCAGTGCCGCCATTGAAGCCCAGATAGAACGCTTTGCACCCGGCTTCCGCGAACGCATACTCGCACGGCATGTGATGGATACCGCAGCCATGGAAGCCTATAACCCCAACTATGTGGGCGGTGACATCAACGGCGGGCAACTGGATGCGGGCCAGCTTTTCACCCGGCCGGCCCTGCGCTGGTCGCCCTACCGCAGTTCCGCCCGGGGCATTTATATCTGTTCGGCTTCCACGCCTCCCGGCGGCGGCGTGCACGGCATGGGCGGTTACCACGCTGCACGGCGGGCGCTCAGCGACATCTTCGGGATCAGGCTGCCATTCTAAAACCGGCGCAGGCAGCCAGTCTATTTCAGCACAAACACCACTCCAACGGCTACGGACACCCGAATTTTCTCAAAGTCGATCTTTGCCGGTTCCAGTTTGTTCTGCGCAGCCCCGTAACCGGTTACCACCACGTCCGACATCCGCATGCGCATATTGTCGGGAACCGGTTGTATTTCCTGCTGGTCAGTGATCTGGATAGCAGGTCCCAGCGACTGGGATAAAGGACTGGTAAGCGACTCGGCCCTTGCTTTCGCCTGCTGCACCGCCTTTACCCTGCAGGCATTGCGGATGCTTTCCAGCTCCGTATGGTCCAAATGATCAATAGCGGTATTGGAAATATCCAGGTCTTCCAGCCCCATGAATACCTTGCTGGCAGTTTGCGCATCTTCCACTTCCAGCAGGTATTGCTTCGACTTGATCACATCGCGTTGCTTGAGCAGGTAGGATTTGTAGTTGCTCAGCAGGTCGCTGGTGCGCAGCTTATGCTCCACGTCAATGCCCATATTTTTCAGGGCGCTTATCATTTTATTTTCGGACGCTTCCAGCGATATCTTATCCCTGCTGTCGCGTTCCGAAATTTGTATACGGATGAAGATCTGGTTGGGCGTCACCAGGCTGTCGGCCCTGGCCTGCACCTGCACATAGGGCTGGTCAATGAAATTTTTTGTTTGGCAGAAAGCGGCCGTGCTGCCTGCAGCCAGGCATCCGGAAATCAGTAATACACGCATCATAGATTTTTCTTTCCCGATGGATGCAGGAATTCTTCCAATTACACAAGGCAATCGCAATAATTTAAGCAGCACCCTTCCTGCCGTCCGGACCCTATTTTTCCACTACCACTTTACCCGCACCATTATAACTGTGGAACTCGGGGTTATACATGGCATCGGCGCTGGCGGGTCCCACCTGGAAAACACCCGGCGAAACCACCCTGACGGCATAATAATAGGACTGCTGTGTTCTATCCGCATCCACAAAAAAATGGATACGATCATCGCGTACGTCCAGCGCAGTCGGACTTTCACCGTCTTTGATCCAGTCCATTCCCGGTATCTCCTTGGTTCTCGGGTTTTCTATTTCAAAACCTGCCGGTAAAAGATCGGTGATCACTACGTTTTCAATGGCGGCGGCATAGGCTTTCTCCAGGGTCAGCTTTACGATGATAAGATCGTTCTGCCTGAAGCGGTTGGTGGTAAGCGGCTTCCCGTTCCGGTCGTAAAAACGACGGCGGATCTTCAGGAAATTATCTTCCTCTTTGTATGCGCCACTGGCGCTGATACCTTCGCTCTGCCACCAGTAATACAGCGACCCGTTACCCGAAGTGGAAACCGATACGTCCGGACTGGCCAGTTCAGCATTGCTCAACCGAATGGAATTATTGTTGAGCGTGCCCCTGTTCTTTCCGCCTGCCTTAACCGTGGCCGTTATATTTCCCTTATTGGTCAGCGCCGCCAGTTTCCCAATGGCCAGGAACCCGAAAGCGGTTTCCTGGGTGGTGTACCAGTTGCGGGCCTTGAGCTGCTGTACAAGGAGCCGCGCCATGGGAGCCACCTGCGGATGTTGCGGATCCGCCTCCAGCAAGGCATTCAGGGCTATCGCCAGGTCGCGGATGGGCGAATAAAAACTGCCCCCTGTTTGCGCCACCGATACCTCCCCCGCAAAGGATTGCGGCAACAGTTCCCGGAACCTGGTCTTATCGCCGCTGATGGCATAGGCGGCAGAAAGCAGGTAACGGCTGTCGAGGGCCAGCAAATCAGGACGGCTTTTATAATAGTTCATGGTGGCGATATTGGGCCGGCCGGCAAGGGCCAGCGTGTACAAGCTGTAAGCCACTTCTTTCGGTGCTATCTTTTTTTGCTGGTCGCGGTTATAATAATAGTTGATGGTGGTTTTTGTAGCAAGGCGGCCGTTGATATAGGCCAGGAGATTATCGAGCAACGAGCCATCCACTTCAAAGCCGGCTTTTTTGGCTTCCAGCAGGAAATGGGCGGCATAAGTGCTGGCCCACCAGTTTTCCGTATCCTGGCTGTCCCACATGGTCACAGCACCGGAATACAATTGCCGCATTTTTATTTTCCGGATGGCTTCCTGCACATTCCCGGCTGTTGCCGAACGCGCGCCCGGTTGCAGCAAGGCCGCCAGGTCGCTGTAATACAATTGCGGGAAAGCAACCGAAATGGTTTGCTCCGTACATCCATAAGGATATTCCACCAGGTAACGCAACTGGCTGCCCAGCTCCAGCGCCGGGCTTTTACTCAGCACCAGGCGATACCGGCTGCTGCCCGGTATAAAGTCACTAACGGGAATGTTCACCTGCTGACTGGCGCCGCCGGCAATAACACCTCCGCCCGTAAGCTGTTGCAGGGTGGATGCGGGCCGAACCGTTATATCGGTTTCGTCGAGGTATTTGCCCGAAGGAGCCTGCACTTCCACGCGGATCTTAGCCGTGCCAATGGAGGGAGCAGCAGCAAGTTGGAAAATCGCTTGTGCCTCGCTGTTAGCAGGCAGGCTGACCGACTGGTCCGTCGCCCCGTTTACAGCAAGCGCGCTTCCTTCCACCCTTACGCTGACCTGCGCATTTGCCGCCGTGCCCGTGGTGTTGGTAATGGTTACCGGCACCCGGATCGTATCACCGGGACTGAGAAAACGGGGCAACGCCGTGCTCAGCACTACCGGGTCAGCAATGGTCATGGTTTTGCTGGCGGCGCCAAAGCGGTCGCCCTTCCAGCAAACGGCCATCAGCCGCACCTCCCCCGAAAACTGCGGGATCTCCACTTTGAATTCCGCCGTTCCGCTGCCGTTGGTTTTGGTAATGCCACTCCAGTACGACAATATTTTGATCCGCTTATTGGGCATGGGATTGACACGCTGGTCCATTTTTAATTCGCCGTCTCCACCTGTGCTGCTGCGTTTGGCCGCCAGTTCCGGGAAGAGCAGCGGGTAGAGATCATAGGCATTCACACCCAGCGCCCTTTGTGCATAGAAGAAGGAATAAGGATCGGGAGAGGCAAAATCTGATACCTGCAATACGCCGTTGTCAACCGCCGCCAGCGTTACAAAAGTTCCTGCGGGCGCCTTTACAGAAATGGTTTGCTGTTGTCGCGAACGGCTGCTGGCCGCGGCCACTATTTCAGGCTGTAGCTGCCGGCCCGGCTCTTCCACGCGGATGCTGCGGAAACCGTGCGCCACGGTCAAAGGCATTTCGCTGCTGCCATGCGGTTTGAACAGGGTGGCGGTAATGTACACATTGGGAAGGTGGTCGGCCTGCAGGGGTAGCTCCAGCACAGCCGAACGGTCCTGCACTTCGAGGTACTGGTAGCTCAGCACTTTGTCCTGCTCCAGGGTCACCAGCATGCGACCGCTGAATGGCGTTTTAAACAATAGCTTTACCTTATCGCCGGCGAGGTATTTTTCCTTATCAGTGGCTATATCCACTTCCCCTTCCGTGTTCACTTCAAAATCATTCATGCCACCGCCCCAGTAACCATAGCTGTAAAAATTACGGCCCACATAAGAGTTGCTACCGGGAATGGACACGCGCAATTCATAGTTACCAGGGCTCCTCGGCACAAAGGAATACACTGTTTTATCACCGGAAACGGTTACAGTGCCGGAAGCCACTTCCTTTTCCTCCTTCTGCGATTCATAACGGAAATAGCCCCCGCCCTTGCTGAGCACAGTATGGTATTCGGTTTTGATCACTTTCACGTTGGCCACAGCGCCGGTGAGCAACTGGCCATCGCGGTTCAACGCCACCAGCGGAAAACGGATCTGCTGGTTCAGGGGAAAATAACCGTAGCCGTTGTCGGCAATACCGAAAAATTTATCCTGCGTATAAATGTCGGCTTTCGCCACGCGGCTGACCGGCCTGCCGGTTTCATCAAACACCGTCGTATAAAAACTGGCCTGCAGTCGCCCTATGTTCCGGTACAAATCAGGCACGGTATAGGTTTCCGTTGCTTTACCGTTTTCATCAGTGCTGCCTTCGAGCAGTTTCTTATCAAAAAAACTGGTCTGATTGGTGAGGCCGAAAGAATAGTCGCGGTACTTAGGCGAACTGAACTGCAGTTGCCTCACCTGGATCTCCGTTTCATATTTGCGATGAGCAGCCGGCGGGCCAAAAAAGTTCTGGGCTGTAATGGATAGCTGCACTTTCTGCCCGGCCGACAACACCTGCTGGTCGAGCTGCGCCTGTATGCGAATGCGATCCGGCACAAACTCCTCGATCATAAACGGCATGGTGGCCAGCAAAACATCGTTGCCTGAATAGGCTTCCAGGGTATAGGTACCCGTTAGTGCCGCAACAGGTATATCAATACTGCCTTCGGCAGATCCTTCCGCATCGAGGGTTTTGCGGAAGCTCTTCAGCTCTTTGCCGGTAGGCAGCAGGAATTTGAACTTGACAGGGATCTCACCAGGTGTCTTCCACTGGTAGCTCCTGGCCACAAAAGCAAAATGCAATTGTTCCCCCGGGCGGTAAATGTCCCTTTCGCCATAGAGATAGGCATCGAGGCCGGTACTGTTGAGCCGTTTGCCGCCTACGTCGAAGCGGGAAGTATTCACCGCTGTTTGGTTGAAGAGCAGGTAGTTGAAATCCGTAGCGGTTTTGGCCACAATGAGCGCCGGCCTGAACCCTGCATATTCTTTCCGGCTGTAATTGATAATGGCAGCGCCGTCGGTGCCGGTATTTCCCATTCCCAGCACCTGGTTGTTGGCGCCATAGGCTACGAGGCTCACACCGGCCAACGGCTGTGCGGTTTGGAGCGAATTGGCGAACACATATATATTATCGCGTCCTTCCTTGGTAATGAGGCCAATGTCGGAGAGGCTCAGGAAGCGGCTGTCGCTGATCCAGTAATCGGTGGCAGATCGCACCTTGATGTGATAAGAGCCTTTGTTTTCGGGCAGGCGGTCGATGATATCGAACTGGAAAAGCCTGCTGCCGTTTGCCTGGGGAAGGCTGCGGGTATCTATTTCCTTTTCATACATGATATCGCCCAGCGTGGCATCGCCACCCTCGTCGTATTCCCAGTAAGCTTCTTCGTTGTCTTTTTCTTTCGGATAATAACCGTAGCGCCTTGCGGCCAGCAGGTTGCTCTCATAGATTTTCGATACAATCACCCTGATCTTTGGCACATTGGTGATACGGATGGCTATATTGCGGTTGCCCATTGCCGATAGATACGTGGCTTTGTTACCCGCAAAGCTGATGGCAGGCTCCAGTTGCCCGAATGCAATATTGTTTTGGTAGGTCTCGGGCAACTGCCCTCCCAACCGGCCGCGCAGCGACTTACCCACTTCCACGGCATAGGATTTTTCCATACTGAACTGGTCGGAGCTGATCACAAATCCTTCCTCGGTAGCTTCCGCGCTGAATTTGACGGCGGGACTAAACCTGAGTGCAGCGGCCAGGTTGGCGGATTCAACAGGCTGGCTGGTGGTAAAAAATATTTTCCCGCCCGCGCCATCGTGCTCGGGGCGAATGTCCTGGATCACCAGCACAAAGGGTGAAGGCAGCACCAGTTCGGCCTTCGCTTCTTCCGGCGTAGGGTTGCTGCCGCCCGAAGGCACCAGTCCCTTATTAAGCGCAAGCAGGAGACTGATGTCCCTGTCCTCGGGCTTGAGCGTGGGTATGCGCAATTGCATTTGTTCGGCCGTGCCGGCCGTCAGGAGCTGGTAGTCGAGGTTTTGCCCCGCAGCCTGCAGTCGGAGGTTTTCTTTCAACGCCGCCGGGCTCAACGGGTAATTGAACTGCAGGCTGACCTGCGCCACCGCCTGGCGGCCATCGTTGTCGCCAGGCACCCAGGATGCCTGGCTCGATTCCAGCTTCAGCAGGGGCGTGGAAAAACTGATCCGGTCGGTTTTACCGAAGCCGGTAAAATTGCTGCCGCCCAGGAGGGCTTTGGTAAATTGCGCCTTATAGGTAGTAGCGGGCTTGAGGGGCTGGGCCGGGGAAAACACCAACTGGTCGGCGCTTTCCCACCGGAACCTGCCGGGAATAGCTGGCTCAAAACGGATGTACTCTGTCGAATCCCACTGGTTGAGCAAACTGTCTTTTACTAAGGGATGGTTAAATCGAAAAACAAGATTCTGTAAAGGCAGCACTTCTTTCTCAGCATTTGTAAATTCAAGGGAAACAGTGGAGCGGTTACAGGAAATGGTTATCGCTGCAAGACAAACCAGCAGGAAGGCAAAAGGTTTGGATAACATATGTGGGAGGGCTTGTACCCAAAAATATAATTCAATTGCAGGTTATGAAAAATAATCCTTTGTTAAAGCGCTTACCCGGACCAGATACCTGGTGGAAGAAAGCGGGCTACGCTGCAACAGGATTGTTTTTGTTCTTACTGCTCCTGCACCTGCTCTTTCCACTGCCGCCGCTGAAACCTTATTCCATCATCATTACCGACGACCGGGGAGAAGTGATCCACGCATTCCTCACACCCGACGACAAATGGCGGATGAAAACAGAGCTGGAAGAAATTTCTCCGCTGCTGCAGAAAGCCATTGTTGAAAAAGAGGACAAATGGTTTTACCACCACCCCGGCGTGAATCCCTTTGCGATGGGAAGGGCTTTTCTGAACAACCTGGTCGCCGGCCGCCGCACTTCGGGCGCCAGCACCATCACCATGCAGGTAGCCCGTTCGCTCGAACCCCGGCGCCGCACCTACTGGGCCAAACTCGTGGAACTTTTCAGGGCCTTTCAGCTCGAATGGCGTTACAGCAAAAAAGAGATCCTGCAGCTCTACCTCAACACCGTTCCCTACGGCAGTAATATTGAAGGCGTGAAATCGGCCTCTGTACTGTATTTCCGCAAAAACCCCGATCACCTGTCGCTGGCCGAAGTGGTGGCGCTATCGGTGATCCCTAACCGACCCAGCTCCCTGGTGATGGGAAAAACAAACGACCGCATCATCACCGAGCGGAACAGGTGGCTTGAAATTTTTGCGCAGGGCAAAGTGTTCCCCGGAGCGGATATCCGCGACGCCCTGCAGGAACCGTTGACCGCCACCCGGCTGGCCGCGCCGCAGGAACTGCCGCAGCTTTCCATCCGCCTGAGAAAAGAAGGCAAGCCCATCGTGCATACCTGGATACACCGGAATACCCAGCTCAAGGCAGAAAAACTGGTGCAGGACTATGTTCGCGGCCTTCGCTTCCGGGGCATCCACCAGGCCGCCGTTGTTGTGATCGATAACCGCAGCAACCGGGTCATCACTTATATTGGATCGGCCGATTTCCGCGACACCACCGATGGCGGCCAGGTGAACGGCGCCGCCGCCATCCGCCAGCCCGGCAGTACCCTCAAGCCCCTGCTCTATGGCATGTGCCTCGATGCGGGACTGCTTACACCCCGCACGATGATCACCGATGCCGCCATTAACGTGAACGGATATGCGCCGGAAAACTACGACCGCCAATTCAACGGTTATGTTACCATGGAATGGGCCCTGGAACACAGCCTCAATATCCCTGCGGTTAAAAGCCTGCGGGCGCTGGGAAAAGATCCGTTCATCGACCGCTTGTCGCAGGTGCATTTCCGCCAGGTTGAAAAAGACCGCCGCAAACTGGGACTATCGCTTATCCTGGGCGGATGCGGAACCACGCTTGAAGAGCTCACGGCCTTATTCGCCGGCTTTGCCCGCCAGGGCAGTTATCAATGGCCGGCCTATACGAAAAGCGATTCCGGGCAGGCCGCACAGTCCTTGCTGAGCCCTGCAGCGGCTTTCCTGGTCACGGAAATATTATCGCGCGTCAACCGCCCCGATTTTCCACTCAGTTGGACAAGCACCGAAAAAATGCCCAAAATTGCCTGGAAAACAGGCACTTCCTATGGCCGCCGCGATGCCTGGAGCATTGGCTATAACCCGCACTATACCATTGGCGTTTGGGTAGGAAATTTTTCCGGGAAAGGCGTAGCCACGCTCAGCGGCGCAGAAGTGGCCACCCCGCTGCTCTTCCGTCTTTTCAATACCATCGATTACGACCAGGAGAAAGAATGGTTCCCCCTCCCCGAAGGCCTGGAGACCCGGCAGGTCTGCGCTGCAAGCGGCCTGCCACCGGGACCGCTTTGCAGCGAAACCATCAGCGACTATTTCCTGCCACTCGTTTCTTCCACGCAAACCTGCCACCACCTGGAAGAGATCGCAGTGGATCCGGAAGAAAAGATCTCCTACTGCCGCGCCTGCCAGCCCGCTACCGGTTACAAGAAAAAACGCTATACCATCATCGCGCCTGATATGCAGGCATGGATGGAAGAACACCATGTGCGTTATGAAAAGATCCCGGCGCATAACCCTGACTGTGAGGTGATCTTCCGGGAGGGTGCTCCGCGCATCACATCCCCTTCACCAAACGGCGAATACCTGCTGTACCGCAAGCACCCCGAGCCACTGCAACTCGCCAGCCAAACGGGCAACGAAGTGGGCAAAGTGTACTGGTATATCAACGACCGCTTCTTTAAAACGGCCGAAGCCGGTACCCGCCTCTTTTTTCAGCCCGATGAAGGACCGGTGAAGATCAGTTGCACCGACGACAAGGGCCGCAACCGCGACATCTGGATCAGGGTACGGTATGTGGACTGAAAAGACGAAGCGAAGACCGCGCCCCACACTCAGAACTTATACGCCACGCTGGCCGTAAAGTTCAGTTTCTTCTGCGGGTTCACCGACCAGTACCCGATATAGTATTGTTTGTTCAGCAGGTTGTTTCCATTCAGGCCCACCCTGAAATTGGAAAAGCTGTACGACAGGCCGGCATTTACCAGCACATAAGAAGGCAGATAGAACTGGCCCGTAACACTGTTGTCGATCACCAGGTACTCACCCGCATAATTGCCACCGAAGCCAAATCCAAGTCCCTTCGCTTTGCCCGATTGCAACACATAGTTGACCCAGAGATTGGCCATATCCTGCGGTCCCTGTCCGCCGGGAGTCCTTCCTTTTTCTGCATAAAAATCGCTGCCGTTGCCCGAGATCACTTCCGTACGGTTGTGACTATACCCTGCCACCAGGTTCAGTCCCTTTGCAGGAAGGGCGTTGATATCCACTTCAAATCCTTTGCTTCCCACTTTTCCGCCCTGCACATAGTCGAAAGGATTACCGGCCACACCCACCACGCGGTCGCTCACCTTGATGTCGTAATAAGAAGCCGTCACCAGCATTTTTTCTTTAAACAGGTTGGCCTTGATACCGGCTTCCCACTGGTCGGCGTGCTCGGGCTTGAACGATTTCACGCGTGGGTTGCTGCCATCGGAATCGGCCACCTGCATGGGCGCCACGTTGATAAACGCATTCATATAGTTGGCAAAAAGAGACAACTGTTCGGGCAACACCTGGTACACGATGCCAAACTTGGGACTGAGCGCCCACTGGTTGAAATCGTCTTCATCGGTGGATTTTTCTCCCTTCGAATTAAAATAGTCGGCCCTCAGGCTGGCCATCACCAGCAGGTTGGGCAATACGTTGATCACATCGGAAGCATATGCGCTGAAAGAACCGTTGCTGATATTGCTGCTGGCGGGTTCCAGGCCACTGAGCAATTTATCTACCGATGAACGCGTCAGGTAAGTAGGTTCCATTTCCACACCCGAGAACGGTTCAATATAGTTCACATCGCCCTGCGGCGTCACATTTCTTCCCCAGCCCCAGCCCGAGCCGTTGTCGATATTGTTCTGGTGGTAATAATCCAGGCCAAATACCAGCCGGTTGCGGAGGCCGCCGATATTGAAATCGCCGTTGAAATTTTGCTGGATATCGGTGGTGGTAGTGGTGTAGTTTTCATCGTGAAAATACTGGCTGAACCAGTTGTCGCCCGCCACATCGTCCCATATATAAGTGTACTGGCCTTTGGAGCGCAGATTGGAGCGGCTGAACACGGTTTGCGAACTCCATTTGGGAGAGAACTTGTATACCATTTGTCCCTGCAGGTTAAAGCGGGGGTTCCTGATGGTAAGATCATTGCTGGTGAAAGAAAGCGTTGGATCCAGGTTGAGTTCTTCGATGTTTTTGAAATCAAGCGGGCTCATGCGGTCGGAATTGAAAAACACAGGCGCAACCGCACGCTCTTCTTCCAGGAATTCGGTCATGAGCTGGAAAGAAAGTTTGTCGTTCACTTCATAAGAAAGAGAAGGCGCCAGGAAAAAGGATTTTTTAAAGCCTGCATCCTGGAAACTGTTTTCAGAATGATAGGCGGTGTTCACGCGCAGGGCTATTCTTTCCGTTTTGCTCAGCGGGGTATTGATATCGGCAGTTACCCTGTTGAGACCAAAGCTTCCAAACTGGTAGCTGAATTCTCCGCCCGTATGGTAATACGGTTTTTTGGTGATGGTATTGATAAGGCCGCCGTAGCTGTAAAAGCTGCCGCCAAACAGCGTGCTGGACGGGCCTTTGATCACCTGGATCTCTTCAATATTGGCGGGATCGAGGTTGCCGGAAACCAGCCCGGGCAGGCCATTGGTAAGTGCGGGTTGTGCATCAAAACCGCGCAGCGCAAAATAAGTAGCTCCGTCACCGGCGCGCCCGGTAGACTCCCAGCTTCTGCTGATACCCGGCACATTGCGCATGGCGTCGTCGAAGTTGGTGAGGTTTTGCTGCTTCATCAGGTTGGCGCTAACGGCATTGTATACCTGCGGATTCTCAAGGTTGCGGAGCGGCATTTTGGCCACCACCCTGTTTTCGCGGTCAAGGTTGCGGTTGGAAACGATCACTTCCTGCAGCTCGCTGGCGTTAACCTGCAGATAGATCTCTACCCGCTCGGCCTGGCCGGCGCGGATGGTTACCTGTTTGTCCTGCGCGCCGGCGCCCACGGCAGATGCCCTGAGTGTATAGGTACCCGGACGAACGGCAGGGATCTGGAAATTCCCCTTTTCATCACTGATGGTGCCCCAGGCCGTTTTCAGGAGCTGCAGGCTTACAGCAGCAGCCGGCTGGCCATCACTGGTCAATACCTTGCCGGAAAGGCTGCCATTTCTCACCTGTGCAGGCAATTCTGTAAGAACTAACAGGAACATACATATCCATACGAGAGGTTTGCTTATCGTCGCCATTGCAGTGTTGTTATTTTGGGCTGCAAGTTCTTCCCTACGGCCAGGCTTGGTTTGCTATTTTGGTAAAACCATTTTCGAATTCGGGAAAAAATTAGGTGTTTATACGGGTTGCGGGGGCCCTGCCCGCTTATTATCTTGTTGCTAAATATTTCCCGATGCGAACAGTCCTCCTTCTTTGTTGCCTGCTGGCCCTGTCGGTTGTCGCTGCGCAGCCTGTTGCTCCAGCCGCTGCCGATACAACGGGCCCCTACCTTTTATCGGCCGACCGCTTATTTGACGGAGAACAGGTTCGCGAAGGATGGGCCATATTGGTGGAAGGAGAACGGATCAAGGAAGTTGGTCCGCTTGCAGGCATCCGGGTACCCGCCCATACAAAGAAGCTGCATTTCCCGAAAGCGACCATTTTACCCGGACTGATCGAAGGACACAGCCATATGTTCCTCTATCCTTATGAGCAGCGGTCCTGGGATGAACAGGTACTAAAAGAAACGGATGCGATGCGGGCCATCCGGGCCACCCAACATGCCAGGGCAACGTTGCTGGCCGGGTTTACCACGGCCCGCGACATGGGCACAGAGGGGGCAGGCTATGCCGATGTGGACCTGCGCGAGGCCATCGACCGGGGCATCGTGCCGGGTCCGCGCCTGCTGGTGGCAGGCCGGGCCATAGTAGCCACCGGCGCCTATGGCCCAAAAGGCTACGACAGCGACAACAAGATCATGCTGGGTGCGCAGGAGGCCGACGGCGACCAGTTGATTCGCGTAACCCGCGAGCAAATGGGCCATGGCACCGACCTGGTCAAAATATATGCAGATTACCATTGGGGAAAGGGTAAGGAGGACCTGCCCACTTTTTCAGAAGAGGAACTGCGCCTGGTAGTAAAAACAGCCAGGTCGGGCGGACGGCCTGTTGCGGCCCACGCCGGCTCTGCAGAAGGAATGCGGCGGGCGATATTGGCCGGTGTTGAAACCATTGAGCACGGCGATGATATGACCGACAGCATTGCCCAACTGATCAGGCAGAAAGGCGTGGTATACATCCCCACCCTTGCTGCCACCGAATCCATTTGCCGCTACCAGGGATGGAAAAAAGGAAAAGACCCTGCCCCCGAATGGATACTACAAAAAAAGAAAGGTTTTCAAACCGCCCTGCGGGCCGGGGTAAAGATCGGCATGGGGGGAGATGTGGGCGTTTTCGCACATGGCAGCAATATCCTGGAAATGGAGCTGATGCAGGAATACGGCATGAGTGCTTTGGAGGTATTAAAAGCGGCCACCAGTGTTAATGCAGATGCTTTTCATCAGCAGGAAAATATCGGGCGGTTGAAAGCCGGCCTCTTTGCCGACCTGATAGTGGTAACGGGTGACCCAACGAAGCAGGTGAGTGCCTGCCGTCAACTACGTTTGGTAATGAAGGGCGGAAAAATTTATTTCAGCGGGAACTGACCCGGTTAAAATAGCGCAGGTATTCCCTGGCCTTCACGCCGGATTCCTTCAGATCGCGCTGGTCCCAATTGCCGCTGGAGTCGGCTGTCGGTTTCAGAACCGAGCAGGTTTCTGCCTTGTCAGAAATGCTCCAAATGACCCAACTGATCTTTCTTTCTTCCGACCAGTCGATCCAACGCTGCCATTCGGAATAATTGACAGGGCCATCGCCGGTAGCTTCCATGCCGGCACATTCGGAAATGAACAGCGGGATGCCTTTGTTCAGTGCATAGTCGCCGCGGTCGCGCAGGGCCTGCTTATGCGTAGCAGCATAATAATGCAGGCTGTACATAATATTACTGAACCCGGTAAGCGGATCGTCTGCCACGAGGTGAAGGTCCTGGTCCCAATGTGGACTTCCCACCAGAATGATATTGTCCGGATCGTTGGCCCGGATCGTTTTGATCAGCTCTGCCGAATACGCTTTTACTTCGGGCCAGGACTCATGGTCGGGCTCATTGAAAATTTCATAAATCACATGAGGATAACGGCTATAAGCAGCCGAAATCTCCGCAAAGAATGCTTTCGCCGCTTCCAGGTTGACGTTGTGACTGTGCCAGTCGACAATCACATAAATATCGTCCTTAATAGCCTGGTCAATTACGGCCCTGATCTTTTCCTTTGACCATTCGGGTTTCTTAAGATAAGAATCCGGGCCCAGTTCAATGCCCATGGCTGCCCTTACCACGCTTGCATACCAGTCTTTCGCCAGCCAGTTAACGCTGCCATCGTTGTAAAACCGCGGCCACAGGCAATGCCATCCGTAGCTCATGCCGCGAAGCACTACAGGTTTCCCTTTTTCGTCGAGGAGCTGGGTACCGGCGACGGACAGTTTCCCGTGTTCCTTCACGGGCTGTGCATAGGAAGACAAAACTGCGGATACCAACAGGCAGAGTGCCAGCAAAATGGCGGGTGATTTTCGATTCATGGGCTATGGGCTGCGAACCCAATTTCGAAATTTCCTTCCAAAAACCAAAACGCAACGGCCAGAAAAAGCAAAAGCCACCCACTTTCGCGGATGGCTTCCAGGCTTGGTTTTTATCTGCTTTTTATGATCCACAACTGATGCAGCCGTCCTGCATGGTGCAAACGGCGCCCTGTGTAAAATTGTCGCTGTCGTTGCCGGAAGATGGTGTGCCCGGGTTATTCGTACCGGTGTTCGCCGGATAGCTTGTTACCGCTCCCGCAACACGATCGGCAGGCACCTGTTCGGCCGCCTGCTTCTCCACCGTGAACTGCACCGCCTGCGTGGCCGCCTGCGTACGCAGGTAATACATGCCGGTTTTGAGGCCTTTTTTCCAGCCGTAAAAATGCATGGAAGTGAGTTTGGACGCAGTGGGGTTGCTTACAAAAAGATTCAGGCTCTGCGACTGGCAGATATAAGCGCCACGGTCGGCCGCCATATCGATGATGGTCCTTTGTTTGATCTCCCAAACCGTTTTATACAACTCGCGGATGTTTTCGGGAATGGACAGGATCTGCTGGATGCTTCCGTTGGCGGCAATGATGCGGTTCTTCATTTCATTGCTCCAGAGGCCCAGCGAAACCAGGTCTTTCAGCAGGTGTTTGTTCACGATCACAAACTCTCCGCTCAATACCCTGCGGGAATAAATATTCGAGGTATAGGGCTCGAAGCATTCGTTATTGCCAAGGATCTGCGAGGTGGAGGCGGTTGGCATGGGCGCCACCAGCAGCGAGTTGCGGGTGCCGGATTCCATTACTTCCTTACGCAGTGTGTCCCAGTCGTGCCTTCCGGAGGGTTGCACATTCCAGAGGTCGAACTGGAACAGTCCCATCGAAAGTGGTGATCCGGGGAAGCTTTCGTAGGCGCCGTCTTTTTTTGCCAGGTCCTTGCTGGCGGTCATGGCCGCGAAATAAATGGTCTCAAAAATATTCTTGTTCAGCAGGGCTGCCAGCTCGCTTTCAAACGGCAGGCGCATCAGGATAAAGGTATCTGCCAGTCCCTGTACACCCAGCCCGATGGGGCGGTGGCGCAGGTTGGAACGGCGCGCTTCTTCCACCGGGTAGTAGTTGACGTCGATCACCTTGTTCAGGTTCAGCGTTACCTGGTAAGTGACATCGTAGAGCTGCTGGAAATCGAACTGCCCGTCTTTCACAAAACGCGGCAGGGCGAGGGAAGCGAGGTTGCACACGGCCACCTCGTCGGGCGCCGTATATTCAATGATCTCGGTGCAGAGGTTGGAGCTCTTGATGGTTCCCAGGTTCTGCTGGTTGCTCTTGCTGTTGGCGGCGTCTTTGTACAGCAGGTAAGGCGTGCCGGTTTCGATCTGTGCATCCAGGATGGCAAACCAGAGTTCCTGTGCCTTGATGGTTTTACGGCCGCGCCCTTCGCGCTCGTACTGTCCGTACAGCGATTCAAAAGCAGCGCCATAACAATCGGCCAGTCCCGGCGCCTCATTGGGACAGAACAGCGTCCAGTCCCCGTTTTCCTCCACCCTTTTCATGAAGAGGTCGGGGATCCACATGGCGTAAAACAAATCGCGGGCGCGCAGCTCTTCCTTACCGTGGTTTTTCCGCAGGTCGAGAAAGGAGAACACGTCGGCATGCCAGGGCTCCAGGTAAATGGCAAAAGCGCCTTTGCGTTTGCCACCACCCTGGTCAACATAACGCGCCGTATCGTTGAACACGCGCAGCATGGGAATGATGCCGTTGCTGGTGCCGTTGGTACCGCCGATATAACTGCCGGTAGCGCGGATATGGTGAATGGACAAACCGATGCCGCCGGCGCTTTGTGAAATCTTGGCGGTTTGCTTCAGTGTATCGTAAATGCCGTCGATGCTGTCTTCCTTCATGGTGAGCAGGAAACAACTGCTGAGCTGGGGCTTGGGCGTTCCCGCGTTGAACAGGGTGGGCGTAGCGTGCGTAAACCAGCGCTCGCTCATGAGGTGATAGGTTTTGATGGCCTGCTCCAGGTCGTCTTTGTGAATACCGATTGCCACACGCATGTACAGGTGTTGCGGGCGCTCGGCTACTTTTCCATCCAGTTTCAGGAGATAAGAACGTTCCAATGTTTTGAAGCCGAAATAATCGAACCCAAAATCACGGTCGTAAATGATGGTGCTGTCGAGCAGTTCCGCATTATCTTCCACCACCTTCATCACATCATCTGCCAGCAGGGGAGAAGGTTTGCCGGTGAAGGGATCAACATACTGGTGCAGCTTCCGCATGGTAACGCTGAACGATTTTTCCGTGTTCTTATGGAGATTGCTCACGGCAATGCGTGAAGCCAGCAGGGCGTAATCGGGGTGCGTGGTGGTAAGCGCTGCCGCCGTTTCCGCCGCCAGGTTGTCGAGTTCCGTGGTGGTGACGCCATCATAAATGCCTTCGATGGTTTTTTTGGCGATCTCCAGCACGTCCACAAGCGGACTAAGTCCGTAAGACAGTTTCTGGATCCTTGCCGTGATCTTGTCGAACTTCACCGATTCACGGCGACCGTTTCTTTTTATAACAAACATGCGGTTGGAATTTTATGGATAAGAAAATCAAAAGTCTTCGTCGAGGCTGAAACTCTGGGTTTCCTTGCCGCTCATTACGCCGGCCTTCTGGTAATCGCCCACGCGCTTTTCAAAGAAATTGGTCTTGCCCTGCAGGGAAATCATTTCCATGAAATCGAAGGGGTTGGAAGCGTTGAACATTTTGGCGTATCCCAGTTCGCTGAGCCAGCGGTCGGCCACAAATTCTATGTATTGCTGCATCAGCCGGGCGTTCATACCGATGAGGTCCACCGGCAGCGCTTCCGACACAAACTCTTTTTCGATGGTCACTGCATCACCGATGATAGCATACACCTGCTCCTGGCTTAGCTTTTGGCTGAGCATGGAATAGAGCAGGCAGGCGAATTCACAATGCAGGCCTTCGTCGCGGCTGATCAGTTCGTTGCTGAACGTGAGGCCGGGCATGAGGCCCCGTTTTTTCAACCAGAAAATAGAGCAGAAGCTGCCGCTGAAGAAGATGCCTTCCACGGCGGCGAAAGCCACGAGGCGTTCGGCGAAATTCCCGTTCTCGATCCAACGCAGGGCCCATTCCGCTTTTTTCTTGACCGCAGGCACGGTGTCGATGGCATGGAACAGCTTGTCTTTTTGCACCGGGTCTTTTACATAGGTGTCGATCAGCAGCGCATAGGTTTCACTGTGAATATTTTCCATCATGATCTGGAAGCCATAAAAACAGCGGGCTTCCGGCAACTGCACTTCACTCATGAAGTTCACTGCCAGGTTCTCGTTCACAATGCCGTCGCTGGCGGCAAAAAAAGCCAGCACATGCGAAATGAAATGACGTTCCCCATCGTTCAGGGAAGCCCAGTCGCTGAGGTCGGCGCTGAGGTCAATCTCCTCGGCCGTCCAGAAACTGGCTTCGTGCTTTTTATACATTTCCCAAACCCGGGGATAATTGATCGGAAGGATAACAAAGCGATCCTTGTTCTCGCGGAGCAATAATTCGTTTTCTGTCTGCATATGCATTGGCATTACTGGTTGAGCGAACAACGATACGACAGAAGACGACGCGAGCTGTACCGGGGATGATACAGCGTCCTCTTTGTAAGTACCTTATTCGGGAAGGTTCCAGACAAATATGTTCCCGGCAGGTATCTGGCTTCCACCGTAGCGGATCACAGTTGCCCGTCAGCCCGCGAATTACACGCGGTTCCCTATTAAGCAGCACCAGGAGTGCTGCACCGGTTCATATTATGTAAGACCTGAGACGAAAGTATTGGGAATTGAATAAGCAGGGCTTTTTACATTTCCACAGGTGTGGATACTTATTCGGAAGCGTTTAACGGAACAGCCGGAGTAAAGACCGGCTCTGCATTTCGCTGTCGGCCAGGTCGAGCATGCCGTTCAGTTTCCTGAGTTCGGCCAGGCTGAACATGAGGCGAAGTCCTTCGCAGGGGGTGGGAAGGAGGATGTTCTTCACCAGAACATCCTCCCTGTCACCATTATCTTCTTCCATTTCCTTCAGCCAGGCGGTGAAGGAAGGGAAATCGCTTTCCTGCAAGGTCAGCACAATATTCCCAAACGCCAGTTGCAGGTGGTTGCAGTCCCTGCATCGCAATACATAACCCAGGTCGGGATGGTGATACAGCGATTCAAATGCACACATATTACGCGTTTTTATAAGGGTGCGATTGTGCCAGGCCCAGGATGCCATTTCTCCAGGTATCTGTTTCAGGAATACCGGGCTTGCGTTTGCCGAAGAACTGCACAATGATTTCGCCCTGGTCGTCAAAAATCTCCAGGGAATGAACCGTGCCGTCCACCGTTGGCTTTTTCACCAGCCAGCTGCTAACGATGCCGTCCAGCCGAAGGTGCAGGTTGAATTTGGGATCCATTACATTGATCCATCCCGGGATCTCGAGGATCTTCTCAACGGGACCTGTGTGGATCTGTATATTACCCTGGTTGCCGACAAAGGCCATGATCTCCCAGCCTTCTGCCGAAGCGCGCTTAAGCATATCCGTTACCACGTCGTCGCTCAGGCGTTCTGCAAATTCGCCGGCGATTTCGAGGGCGTGCACTCTCGACACTTTGAATTTTTTCAGCAGCGGAAAAAAGTCGTGGGTGTCTTTCAATGCTGCCCATTCTGCGCGGAATGCAGGCACATCAATGGAGCCATCTGCATATTGCGGCGCCGGGCGCGGGGGCTGTATGTCCAATGTTGTTTCCTGTACCGCCAGTGAAAAATCGCGCACCAGTTGCAGGAAGGCTTCGCGGTTGCTGTTTTCCTGCAGGTATATTTTGATGATGGCATTGCCCTGGTGGTCGAATACCTGGATGGAGTCTTTGAATCCCGCATCAGCATCTTCCATTACAGCGAAGCCGAAAGCCCAGGCGCCGAGGAACATACGCTGGTCGATATCGGGACCAACCACCAGGCCTACGTGCTTATTGCTGACGTCCACGTTCTCAAAAACGCCTTTGCGTTCGTGCACGCAATATTCATTACGCGTCAGGCACATCACGTATCCGAGCCCGGGCATGCGGCTGATCAGTTCGCCCCAGTCGGTGCGGAGACGCATCACGCTGCTTCCGGCGAAGGCGGCCAGCAGGGAAGCTTCCGTAGTATCCAGTTCTTTGGCCGCATCGCGGATGCGGGTACGCGGGTTTTCTTTTCTGAAAGCAATCCACTGGTCTTTGAGAGATATGGTGGTTAACTGGCTCATGTCAGGCTGTTTTTGAAGTGAGTATAAAAGATTGTTTTTTGTGTACGGTAGGAACAATGAGGGGGAAATCGAAATCATTGTGATAGATGATCTCCACCTCGTAGTCATAAGCTTCTTTAATGGCTTCGGGAATAAGCACAGACCGGGTTTCGCCGGCGGCGATCATTCTTCCCTTGCGCAGCAGGAGAATATTGTCGGCGTATTGTGCAGCGAGGTTGAGGTCGTGCAATACGGCCATCACGGCAAACCCAGCCCGGGCCATGCCCTTTGCTGTTTGCAAACATTTTTGCTGGTGCAGGCAGTCGAGGCTCGATACCGGTTCGTCGAGCAGCATCACTTTTTGGGCGCCCGCTTCCGCAACCGGCCAGAGCTGCGCCAGCACCCGCGCCATCTGCACACGCTGCTGCTCTCCGCCGCTGAGCGTATGGTAATACCTGCCTGCAAATTCTTCCACCTGCATTTCCGCCATGGCCGCTTCCACAATGCGATGGTCTTCCGCAGAAGGCTTATTGCTGAAATGCGGGTAACGCCCCATCAGTACAATTTCAGCACATTTGAACGGCAGGCTGATGGTATAGTGCTGGGTAAGAACGGCGCGCCGGCAGGCAAAATCAATGGCGGATATTTTCGCGTATTCCTTGCCGTTAAAATGCAGTTGCCCCGACGAAGGTTTTATTTCGCCCGCAAGTATTTTCAGCAGGGTGGACTTGCCGGCACCGTTGGCGCCGAGCACTACGGTGAGGCGCCCGGGCTCCAGCGTGCAGCTCAGGTCCTGCAGTATCTT
>JAFAFR010000059.1 GCA_023423405.1 Bacteroidota bacterium | reverse complement strand
CTGCGGGGAATCAAATGGAGCAGTTGAGAAAAGATCGGCTGTCCGGTAAAAAAACTACCTTTGGGCATCAGTAAATTTTTTGTGTCGTAACTTAAATCTACTGAAAACAGAGAGGCCCCGCCTCTCTATTTTTATGCCGTATCGCCGGTTTTACCGGACAGCAATAGTTTGGGGTTTGTGGTTTGGGGTTGGGTCACAGGATAGGGCACGCAACAGGGAGGCACGAAAAAGGGTTACAACAAGTGTAACCCTTTGGTTTGAAAGTGGGCCCTGCCGGGATCGAACCAGCGACCCGCTGATTATGAGTCAGCTGCTCTAACCGACTGAGCTAAGGGCCCGGTGCCGCAGCACTAAGGGCGCAAAAATAATAAAAGCCCGCGAACCGTCCATAGCCAACCGAAAAAACTCCGGTAAAACCTTATCGTAAAGGTGGCAGCAAAATATTCTGCGCTCGTATTGCTATAATCGTACATTTATCCCACGATTGCTTGACCAAGAAGGACCACCATGATTGCTGACGCCCGTATAGCCTTCCTGAAAGACAGGATCACCCGTTACAGTGACCAACTCGCTTATAAGGAACTGTTCATGGCCTTTCATCCCCACCTCGTCGGTTTTGCCCTGGGATTCATCAAATCGCGCCAGTCGGCCGAAGAAATTGTATCCGACGTCTTCATCACGATCTGGGAAAAACGCTCCCGCCTGGAGCACATAGGCAACCTCAAAATATACCTCTATACCGCCACGCGCAATACGGCCCTCAACTACCTGGCCCGCAACAACCGGGTGCTGCTCACCGATCTCAGTGAAATCCCCGTGGAGCTTGGTGCCATCCCGCTCAATCCCGAAAGGATGATGATCACGGCAGAAATGAAAAAAATGATCCAGGAAGCCATCAACCGCCTGCCTGCCCGTTGCAAACTGATTTTTAAGCTGGTGAAGGAAGATGAGCTTAAGTACCGCGAAGTGGCCGAGCTCCTGAAGATCTCGCAGAAAACCGTGGAAGCCCAAATGACCATTGCGCTCAAACGCATCGGCGAAGTGGTGCGTTTCGATATCAGCAAAACCCTCCATACAGGCCCCAAAAAATAGTTACCCGCCCGCCTCGCCGCCGCCTGCAAAAAATAAGTGAAAAAACTTTCCCCGCCTTTAGGGGTATCACTTCATTTTTAGTGTCTTATGCATCCACAACCAGCACTACATGACGCAAGACAGGCTATGGGAACTATTGGCAAAGAAACTTTCCGGCGAGGCAAGCCTTCCCGAACTGGAAGAATTGCAAGCCCTTCTGCGCAAGTCCCCCGACCTGCACTATCCCCTCCAAACCATTACCGATCTCTGGTTCCTCCATCCGGCGCCCACGGAAGACGTGCAGGCGGCCTATGAACGCCACCTTTCCCGCATGCAGGACCATTTCGGCGACTGGCAGGCAGCGGAGGAAGCGGCTGCCGAGCCCGGGTCCGCAACGGAACCGTTTCCGGAGCAACAAACACCGGCTGCAGAGGCAGCAGAACCTGGTTCCACCATTGTCTTATCCCAAAACACCCCCACCGTATCGCCCGGCAACGACGTCGAAAACGACCCGGAGCCCGACCCCGCCCTGCGCCATCGCCGCCGGCGCCGTCTTGGATGGGCCTCCCTGGCCATCGCCGCTATGGTGGGCGCCGGTCTCTGGTTCGGTGAGCCTTTCCGGCAAAAACAAGCGGAAGCCGAAACCGAAACAGCCAACCCCTGCATTGCGGAGGTATCCACCCGCAACGGGTCCAAGTCCAAAGTGCAGCTTCCCGATGGCAGCCAGGTATGGCTCAACAGCGGAAGCAAACTGACCTACGGAAAAGACTTCAACGGCACCCTCCGCGAAGTGAACCTTACCGGCGAAGCCTATTTCGATGTGGTGAAAAACCCCGGGAAACCCTTTATCATCCATGCCCGCAACATAGATATCCGCGTGGTGGGCACCGCCTTCAACGTAAAATCTTACCCGGGCGATAAAACCACTGAAACCAGCCTTATCCGGGGCATTATTGAAGTCAATATCCGGAACCGTCCCGCTGAAAAGATCATCCTCAAACCCAACGAAAAACTGGTAGTAGCCGCCGACGATCTGCCGGTAGTGAAACAGGCCCTGCCGGCCACCGCACCCCGCACCCGCCCGGCGCCCCAGGTGGTGATCGACAACATTTCGTACCTGCCGGCCGATTCTACCGTGGTGGAAACTTCCTGGATGGACAATAAGCTCATTTTCCGGGATGAGTCCTTCCGCGAACTGGCCGACCGCATGGAACGCTGGTATGGGGTAAGCATTGTATTTGATAACAAACAACTGGAAGATATCCGCCTCACCGGCACGTTCCAGGGCGAAACCCTGCAACAGGCCCTGCGGGCGCTCACCATCACCGCATCATTCACCTATAAAATCAATAAGGAGGTAGTAACTATTTCAAACAAACCCTAACAATACGACAGCTTATGAAACTCGACAGTACCTGAGAGAAAAACGGGAAATGCGCCAACATTTCCCGCCAAAAAACAGATAGACCGTTTTCTGTAACTCTAATTGCTCAAAATATGAAAAAAACTTCACTTGGTGGGGCTTTCCGGCCACACCCTGGATTGTTAAAGTTTGCCAGAACCATGAAACTGACTGCTCTATGTATGCTGCTTGCCTGCCTCCAGGTATCTGCCGGAGGGTATTCCCAGACCAGGATCAGTTTAAAACTCGAGGGCGTTAACATCAAAAAAGCTCTTTCCAGCATTGAAAAAAAATCCAGCTATCGCTTCCTCTACAACCAGGCCCTGCTCCAGGACGATCCCCGGGTGGAAGTGAATGCCGTCAACGAAGAAGTGGTCAATATCCTCGACCGCATTCTGCAGAACACCTCGCTGGGCTACGAGGTCCTGGACAATTACCTGGTAGTCATCAAGTTGCGCGGTGATCACGTGAACCAGGCAAAGATCACCGGTAAGGTCACCAGCGCCACCGGTGAGCCTATACCCGGCGCCTCCATCAAGATCAAGGGCACCAGTATTGGAACTTCGGCCGACGCCTCGGGCAATTTCTCCCTCACCGTCCCCGACAATGCGGTACTGGTGATATCCAGCGTGGGTTTCGATGAACTGGAAGTGCCCGTGAATGGACGCACCAACATCGATATCCAGCTCAAACCTTCCACCAAGATCCAGGACGAAGTGGTGGTGATCGGTTATGGTACCGCCAGCAAGCGCGACCTCACCGGTTCTATCTCGAAAGTAAAGGGTGAACAGATCGCTTCCCTGCCCAATACCAATCCCATCGCTTCCATGCAGGGAAAAGTGGCCGGCCTTAATATCGTGAACAGCGCCATCCCCGGCGCCACGCCCGATGTGCGGATCCGCGGCACCATCTCCATCGGAAGCGTGAACCCCGTGTACATCATCGACGGGATCTTCGCCGACAATATGGATTTCGTGAATCCCAATGAAATTGAAAGCATCGAAGTGTTGAAAGATCCTTCTTCCCTCGCCGTATTCGGGGTGAAGGGCGCTGCCGGGGCCATCGTGGTAACTACCAAAAGGGCAAAAGCCGGTCAGCTCAACATCAGCTTCAACACTTCCTATGGTTTCAAAGACCTGGTGGACAAGATCAAACTCGCCAACGGAACGGAATTCCGGCAACTGCTCACCGCAGAAGCCAATAACCGTGTGGCCGACGATCCCTCCGCTGTTTCCCTGCTGAACTTCGTGAACGATGTGGGCAGTCCGGGTATGTCGGCTTACACCGGCAATACCGATTGGATCGATGCGGTTACACAAACGGCCAATTTCACCAGCACCAACCTGGCCATCGACGGAAGCACCGACAAGAACCGCTTCCACATGGGCGTTGGTTATATGTACGACGAAGGCCTTGTGAAACACGTGCGTTACGATCGTTTCAACGTGAACATCAACGACGAATTCCGGATCAACAAAACCTGGAAAGTGGGTTTCAACCTGATCGGTTCCAAAGAGCGCCTGCCCTACAACAGCGATGCCCTGGAGAATGCACGCCGCGCCCTGCCCATCATTCCCAACGATACCAAACCCTTCTATACCAAGAATCCCTATGGCGTAGATTCTGCCAACTACAATCTCTACGCTACCACTCCCATCATCCAGAACTCCGAAACCAATCCCCTGGCCACGCTCGAGAACAATTACAATAAGAAGATCGACGACAAATACCGCGTGGTGGGAAATGCTTTCGTAGACATCAATATTTTCAAAGACCTGAACTTCCGCGCCACCTGGTACGCCGATCTGAGCTGGCGCGACAACCGTGAGTATACGCCGCTCTATAACCTGTACGATCCTACCCAACCGGAGGGCAGCCAGGTTTTTGGTAAGAACAATCTCACGGCGGTGAAGCAGGAACAAACGCATATCCGTACTTTCCAGCAGGACTATATCGCCACCTATAAGAAAAAATTCGGCGATCACAGCCTCACTGCCACCGGCGGTTTCACTACCTACTATTATTACTACGAACCCACTGCCGCCACCGTGAGCCAGGCCAACCTCGGCGTGAACATCATCCCCGACAACGACCGCTTCTGGTACATCAATACCGGCTTCGGCGATTTGAAAAGCGTGGTGCCGCCCAACCCGCTGCAGAACGAATACGCCACCGTATCCTTCCTGGCAAGGGCCTTGTACAATTACCAGAACAAGTACTACCTGAACGCCAGCTTCCGCCGCGATGGCGCCAGCCAGATCAACAACGAATACAGTAAGAAGTGGCAGAACTTCTGGGCCGTGGGCGCCGCCTGGGAAATTTCCCGCGAAGGCTTCATGGACAACCAGGACGTGTTCCAGTTCCTGAAACTCAAAGCTTCCCACGGGGTGTTGGGTAACTTCAACCCTCTGGGCCAGAAATACCCCGCTTATCCCAATATTTCCACTTCCGCTTCTGCTGTTTTCGGCAATTCGGTAGTGCCCGTGTATACACCCGACTACCTGTTTGATCCGAACCTGCACTGGGAAACCGTACACTCTTCCGAGATTGGCATAGAAGGCGCCGTGCTGGACAACCGCCTGCATTTCGAAGCCAATTATTATTACAAGCAAACCAAGGACCTGCTGGTAATGCTGACTCCTTCAGGCCAGCTTCGACACCTCACCAACGGCGGCTCCATCGAGAACAAGGGCTTTGAATTGTCGGCCGACTGGAACCAGCGCGTGAACGAAGACTTAAGCATCGTGGTAGGCGGTAACCTCACCACCTATAAGAACAAGGTGCTGGAAATGCAATACAATTTGAACACCACCATTTCTTCCAGTGAACAAACCGCCAGCCAGGCCGAAACCGGTTACCCCATCGGTTATTTCTATGGCCTGGTAGCGGAAGGTATTTACCAGTCTTATGCCGATATCCTGGCTTCGCCGGTAAGCACCATCAATGGCGGCGGCGCCAAACCCGGCGACCTGAAATACAAAGACCTCAACAACGATGGCGTGGTGAACGAGTCGGACCGCACCATGATTGGCAACCCCACGCCCGATTTCACGTATGGATTTAATGTGGGCGCCAACTACAAACGCTGGAGCCTGGCCTTTGATTTCGCCGGCTGCTATGGCAACGAGATCTACCGTGTATGGGGTACTTCCGAACAGAAAAACTCTGTATACAACTATCCCCAGTATTATACCGAGGGCTGGACCGAAAAAGGAAGCAGCAGTTGGGTGCCCGTGGTGAACCAGTTCCACCTGATCAACCGTGCGCCTTCTACCTATGGTATTGAAGACGGCAGCTATTTCAGGATCCGCAACGTGAACCTGTCGTACAATTTCGCAAAGATCGGCCGCGTGGTGAAGAGCCTGAAACTTTACGCCAACGTGCAGAACCTGAAAACATGGAAGCACAACATGGGTTACAGCCCTGAATTTGTGGGCGCTACCAATGCCCAGGCCACCAGCTTCGGAAACGATTTCGGCGGTGCCGGCAGTGCGCTTCCCCGCGTGGTCACCTTTGGCCTCAATGCGAATTTTTAATTGTTGAATGCTTAAACACTTACATCATGGTAAGGACAAAAAATATCTTCAGAACACTGGTCATTACCCTGGGACTTTCAGCGGTATTAACCGGATGTAAAAAATTCCTCGACCGCGAACCACTGAGTGCAACGGTAGACGACGTAAAAGTGGGCGCGCTCGAAGGAAAAGTACTGGGCCTCTATGGCGCCGTAAGGAACTCCAAGAACGACCCCTATTGCGGCGATGGTTTCGAAGGCATTGCCTGGATCGGTATGAACGGTTTCCGTTCCGATGATGCGGAGATCGTGGCCGATCCCGGCGCCTCTGCCTGGCACCAGACCTACGATAATTTCCAGTACACCAAAGACGACTGGGGCGCCGGTCTGTACTGGGACAAGCACTATGTATTCGTTGGCCTCTGCAACGATGCGCTGAATGAAGCGGAAGTAGGCGGCTACGACGACCCCGCTTCCATCATCAATATTGCAGAAGCCAAATTCTTTCGTGCCTACGCTTATTTCGACCTGGTACGTACCTATGGCAAAGTGCCCAAGATCGATTTCGCCATAAAGGATCCCAAAGATGGCCAGATCGAAAAAAGCGATACGGCTGCTATCTACGACCTGATCCGCGCCGACCTCACCGAAGCGGCCCAAATCCTGCCCCTCATATGGGAGCCTAAATACAATGGCAGGCTCACTTCGGGTGCGGCCAAAACCTTCCTCGCCAAAGTGAACCTCTACCAGAAACAATACGACCAGGCCCTGGCACAGGCTAAGGAAGTGATCAATTCCGGGCAGTACAGTCTGCACAAACCCTATTGGGAAAATTTCAAAACAGCCGGTGAACTCAACGAGGAGTCGATCTTTGAAATACAGGCTGCCAAAACAGCCGGTGATGGTGACATTTACTGGAGCCGTATGGGCCAGGCCCAGGGCATCCGCGGTGGCTCCGGCGCCTGGGACCTCGGCTGGGGCTGGAATACACCCACTCAAACCCTGGTAGACGCCTATGAAGCAGGCGATGCCCGCAAAGCCGCTACCATCCTTGAATCCAACAAGTCGGACGGTGGTACCAATACCGGCGGTTATGGCCTCACCCTGCCCCCGCTCAGCAATGCCAAATACTGGAACAAGAAAGTGTACAACCAGTACAGCGACTACCTCGCCGCCGGCCTCGGTACGCCCAACAACGAAGCACAGAATACCTGGATCAACCACCGCGTATTCCGCTACGCCGATGTATTGCTGATGGCCGCAGAAGCTGCCACACAGATCGGTGGCGACGCCAATATAGCCGAAGCCCTCGGATGGTTGAACGAGGTACGCGACCGGGCCGACCTGCCCGCCCTGACCATCACCAGCCAGGCCGATGTGCTCAAGGCCGTGAAAAAGGAGAGAAGGCTCGAATTCGCGATGGAATACGAACGCTTCTTTGACCTGGTGCGATGGGGCGATGCCGTCGATGTGCTGGGCGACAACGGGTATACCAACAGGCACCGTTATTATCCCATTCCTACATCGGCCCTCAATGCCAACCCCAACCTGACCCAAAACGAAGAATGGTAATTCCTAACAATAAAATCCTGCACAGATGATGCATGCTTTTAAAACATATAGCTGCCTGGCGCTTTCGCTGCTGGTGCTGGGAAGCTGCCAGAAAATGGACCGCCCCGATATGGGCGACTATCCCGAAGACGCCACTTCTCCCGGTGGTACCCTGAGTTTTTACGCCGCCATGGACGGCACCGGTTCCGATAACCTGCGCAATGCCGTGGACTCCATCCGGGCGCTCTTTCCCGCGTCCAATACACTTACTTCCACAGAAGGCGCCAGTGGCGCGGCCATGAAAGGCGGCGCCAGCACGGCCATCGTGTATCCTTCTGCCAACCAGTTCGTAAAAGCTACCAGCTTCACCGTTTCGCTCTGGATCAAACACACCGAATCAGGAAGAACCGAGTTTCTTTTCGGCCTCCAGGACGACCGTTACGATTGGAGCCACAGCAGCCTCTTTATGATGATGGAACACGGTAGCCCCACCGAAGCCACCGTAAAAGTAGGAGTGATGGACCAGTGGATGGAATGGCCCGATTCGCATAAATTCCCGCGCCCCATCATGGATGGAAGCTGGCACCATTTTGCCGTTGCGTACGATGAAGTCTCCAGCAAACTGAGTTGGTATTTCGACGGCGCCCTGGTTCCCGATGCGCCGGCTTCTGCTACCGATGTGAAAAACAGCGGCAATCCCCGCGGCGCCCTCGACTTTTCGCCCAGCAAGAAATTCGTTATAGGCGGATGGAACAAACAGGCAGGATTAACCGGCCCCACAGATGATTGGGTGAACGGCTTTAGCGGCTCGCTCGACCAGGTGCGCCTCTACAACACCGCCCTTACGGCCGATGAAATCAACAGCCTTTACGTCAGCAAACAATAAGGGTTTGCGCTACCAATAGCTGTAAAAGGGCTGAACGCATATGCTTCAGCCCTTTTCTTCAGAACCCAAGATGCCCGCTATGCGTCAATACCTGTTCAATATAAAATGCCTCAGCTTTTGTTGTCTCCTGCTTTTTGCACTGGCGGCCTGCCGCGAACGCCGCGGTGATGCCCGTTTTGAAAAACTGTCGGCCTCTTCTTCCGGTATCTCTTTTGAAAACAAAACAAAGGAAGGAGAACAGCTCAGTATTCTTTATTATCTCTACTACTACAACGGCGGCGGCGTTGCCACCGGTGATATCAACAACGACGGGCTGCCCGATATCTATTTCACCGCCAACCAGCCTGCCGGTAATAAGCTCTACCTCAACAAGGGCAATTTCAAATTCGAAGACATTACTGCCAGCGCCGGCGTCGCAGGTGAGGCCGACTGGTCCACCGGTGTTACCATGGCCGATGTGAACGGCGATGGCTGGCTCGATATCTACACATGCGCCAGCAGCGGCCACCATGGCCTCACCGGGCACAATGAGCTCTACCTCAACAACGGCAACAGCAGCTTCACGCCCGTGGCCCACGCCTATGGCCTCGACTTCAGCGGCTTCGGTACACAGGCCGCCTTTTTTGATTTCGACCGCGATGGCGACCTCGACTGCTTCCTCCTCAACCACTCGCAAAAACCACACGCCAATATCGCCGATACCAGCTACCGCCGAAAGTTCAACGCCGAATCAGGCGACCGCCTCCTGCGCAACGACCTGGCCTCCTCCGGCAAATTCACCGACGTATCCGCCGCCGCAGGCATTTACCAGTCGGCCCTCGGCTATGGCCTCGGCATTGCCATTGCCGATCTGAACCAGGACGGCTGGGACGATATCTATGTCGGCAACGATTTCCACGAGAACGATTACTACTACATCAACCAGGGCAACGGAACCTTCGTGGAATCGGGTCGCGAACACTTTGGTCACTACAGCCGCTTCAGCATGGGCAACGATGTTGGTGATATCAACCACGATGGCCAGCCCGACATCATTACGGTAGACATGCTGCCGCCCGATGAAAAAACATTAAAAACCTATGGCAGTGATGAGAACCCGGATACCTATTCGGTTAAGCTTACCCGTAATGGGTACCAGGACCAGTTCTCACGCAACTGCCTACAGGTAAACAATGGTCGTGGCAGCAGTTTCCGCGAAACCGCCCTGCTCAGCGGCGTTTCTGCTACCGATTGGAGCTGGGCCCCGCTCTTCGCCGACTTCAACAACGACGGCCATACAGATCTCTTCGTTTCCAGCGGCATCGTGAAGAGGCCGGTTGATATGGACTATGTCCGCTTCGTGTCGGACCTGGTGCTGAAAAACGATGTCTCCAAAAACCCGGCGCAATACGATGCCGAAGCCATCAAACAAATGCCCGACGGCGCCTCGCATCCTTATTTCTTCAGCGGAAGCGGCAGGCTTTCTTTTGCCGATAGCAGCGAAGCCTGGGGCACCGGCGAACTGAAAGGCTACTATAACGGTGCCGCCTATGCGGACCTCGACCGCGACGGTGACCTCGACATGGTGGTGAACTGCCTTTATGCACCGGCGCTCCTGCTGAAGAACAAGTCCAACCCCGGTAACTCACTCAGCATCGCCTGCAGGGGAGAAGGCGCCAATCCCTTCGGCATTGGCGCCAAGGTTTGGGTGTTCAGCGGCGGCAGGATGCAGTACCAGCAACTCAATACCACCCGCGGTTTTATGTCTTCCACCGAGCCCCTGCTGCATTTCGGACTGGGACAATCTGACGCCGCCGACAGCGTACTGGTGGTATGGCCCGATAACCGGTTCCAGTTCTTTCGTAACCTGCCTTCGGGAGCCGGCAAGCCCATTGTGCTCAAACAGGCCGAAGCCGCTGCAGGCTTCGAATACGACCGCTTTTTTCCGCCCGCGCCACCCTTGCTGAAAGATGTCACCGCTTCCCTGCCATGCAACTGGCAGCACCGGGAAAATCCCTACCAGGACCAGAACCACCAGTACCTGATCCCGCACAACCTTTCCAGCCTTGGCCCGCGCATGGCCGTGGCCGATGTGAATGGCGATGGGCTCGACGACATCTATGTATGCGGCGCTGCCGGCCAGGCCGGGCAACTGCTCCTGCAGAACAGCCACGGGTTCACTGCCAGCGATACCGCCGTATTCAATGCAGCGAAGTCCAGCGAAGAAAACGATGCCCTCTTTTTCGACGCTAACGGCGACGGACACACGGACCTCCTGGTCTGCAGCGGCGGCAATGAATTTCTCAACGGCGACCCACGCCTGGCAGATCACCTTTATCTCAATGACGGGAAGGGAAGATTCCAGCCCGCCGTACTGCCGTCCCTGCTCACCAATAAATCCTGCCTCCAGGCCGCCGATATTGATAAGGACGGCGACCTCGACGTATTCATCGGCGGACTGGCAGATGCCAAAACCTATGGCCTGCCCCAATCGTCCTACCTGCTGCTCAACGACGGCAAGGGCCATTTCAACCCGGCGCCCGCTACACAAATCGCGTTTGATACCATTGGCATGGTGCGGTCGGCCACCTTCACCGACCTCAATAAAGACGGCTGGCCCGACCTGGTGGCCGGCGGCGAATGGATGCCGATCAAAATATGGATCAACCGCCAGGGTGTATTCACGCCTGCCGATATTCCCGCTTCTACCGGCCTCTGGCAATCGCTGGCTGCTGCTGATGTGAACGGCGACGGTCTGCCCGATCTCCTGGCCGGCAACTGGGGCCATAACAGCAAACTCTTTGCAGGAAAGGAAGCACCGTTGAAATTGTATGTAAAGGACTTCGACCGAAACGGCTCTATAGAACAGATCCTTACGTACCGCATCAGGGGTGAAGAGTTTCCCTTCCTCGCCAAAGATGAACTGGAGCGCGCCCTGCCCGTACTGAAAAAGGCCTACCTCAAATACAGCGACGTGGCGGGAAAAACGGTACAGTATATGTTCTACGATCTGTTCACCGGCTACCGCGAATTCCAGGCGGAAACACTGGCCTCCGCCGTATTCCTCAACGATGGAAAAGGTGGATGGAAAAGAGCGGAACTCCCCGAAGAGCTGCAGTTGGCGCCGCTTTTCTGCTTTACCGGCCTTGCGGATAAAAGCTTCCTGGCAGGTGGTAATTTTTCAGGTACCGTTCCCTATGAAGGCAAATACGATGCCTTGCTGCCTACCGGTTTCCGTTACGATTCGGGCCGGCTGGAAACCACCGGCAGCCTGCCCCTGCCCTTTAAGGAGCTGCGCGATGCCAGGTGGCTGAACACAGGCGGCGGCCGTAAGCTCCTGGTATTGTCCACCAACAACGGGAAACTATTCTTTTATGAAAACAACTCACAATGATGTATAAGCGAAAAAACCAATTGCGGCTGATGACCCTCGGCCTACTCCTGCTGGCAACGGTACAATGTTCCAAAGGCTCCGGCGGCGACGACAATGGCAACCCCGATCCTGATCCCACTCCCGTAGGCGTGGTGGAAATGTGGCTTACCCGCGGCGACCAGAGCGCCCTGCTACAGAAACAAACCAAACTGCTGCCCTTCGAAAACGGCAGCGACAGTTTCGCCAGCATCGAAGTGGACAGCACAACCGCTTACCAATCGATCGATGGCTTCGGCTATACTTTAACGGGAGGAAGCGCGCAGCTCATCAGCCAACTGCCCGATGCGAAGAGAACGGCCCTCCTGCAGGAGTTCTTCAGCCGGGGCGACGGCGCTATCGGCATCAGCTATCTTCGTGTAAGCATCGGCGCGAGTGACCTCGATGAAACGGTGTTCAGCTACAACGACCTGCCTACTGGGGAAACCGATCCCACCCTTGCCAAATTCGACCTGGGCAAAGACAAGCAATACCTCGTGCCTATCCTGAAGCAGATCCTTGCCATCAACCCCTCCATCAAAATACTCGGTTCGCCCTGGAGTCCGCCGGTATGGATGAAGGACAACGGCTCTTCCATCGGTGGCAGCCTGCAGCCGCAATACTATGGCGTATATGCGAACTATTTCGTGAAATACATACAGGCCATGAAGGCCGAAGGCATCACCATCGACGCCATCACCATCCAGAACGAGCCGCAGCACGGTGGCAACAACCCCAGCCTGGTGATGAGCGCCACCCAGCAGGCCGATTTCATCAAGAACCACCTGGGACCAACATTTGCCGCCGCTTCCCTCAGCACCAAGATCATTGTGTGGGATCACAACTGCGACAATCCCGAGTATCCCAAAACCATCCTCTCGGATCCCGATGCTTACAAATATGTGAACGGATCTGCCTTCCACCTCTATGCAGGTGATATCAGCGCCCTCAGCAATGTGCACAACGCCTATCCCGATAAAGCCCTTTATTTTACCGAACAGTGGACTTCATCGGAAGGTGATTTTGCCGGCGACCTGGTATGGCATGTCAAAAATGTGGTGATCGGATCCATGCGCAACTGGAGCCGCGTGGCCCTGGAATGGAACCTCGCCAATGATCCCTCTTATGGCCCGCATACGCCCGGCGGATGCACCCAGTGCAAGGGCGCCATTACCGTGAGCGGCGCCAATTATACCCGCAACGTGAGCTATTACATCATTGCGCACGCCGCCAAATTTGTCCCGCCCGGATCAATACGCATCAGCAGCACCAGCACGGCCAATTTGTCTTCCGTTGCCTTCCTGCTGCCCGATGGCCGCAAGGCCCTGGTGGTTACCAACAGTGGTTCCGATGCCGTTGGCTTCAACATCAAATTCAAAGGAAAGATGGCCTTCACTTCCCTGCCGGTGAGCGCTGTGGCCACCTATATCTGGTAAGGATGAAAGAATGAAAAAATGGATGCCATATATGAGTTTGCTGGCGATGCTGGCCTGCGGCAAATCGGAGGAAGAACCGCCGCCACCGGTGCCGCCGCAGCCCATTGTACTGTCGTCCATCACCATCGACGGTGTGCCGCTCACCGACAGCTACTACGGCGCAGCCGTGCAGCCCCTGTTCCGCGCCCGTTTCAGCGGGCCCCTGCTTCCTTCCACCGTGGCAGCGGCCGTGCAACTCACTAACGCCGGCGGACAAACGCAGGTGGTGCAAACCACGCTGGAGAGCAACGACAGCGTACTTATCATCCGCCCCGCACAACCGCTGGCCTGGCTGTCGAAATATAAACTGGTGATCGGCAACAGCCTGAAATCCGCTTCCGGCGGCAATTTCAGCACCATCGTGAACAAGTCGCTGCTCACCCGCGTGGACCCAACACCCAAGTTTCCCCTTATTTCCGATGAGGCCCTGCTCGATCTCGTACAGCAACAGCACTTCCGCTATTTCTGGGAAGGGGCGCACCCCGTAAGCGGACTTGCACGCGAACGCAGCAACTCCGGCGACCTGGTCACCACGGGCGGCTCGGGCTTCGGCATCATGGCCATGCTCGCTGCCGTTGAACGCGGATTCATCACCCGCGCCGAAGCCCTGCAGCGACTGCAGACCATCACCGGCTTCCTGCAAACCAGGGCCACCACCTACCATGGCGCCTTCGCCCACTGGATCAATGGCAGCACCGGCGCCACCATTCCTTTCAGCACAAAAGACAACGGCGCCGACCTCGTAGAGACCTCCTTCCTTATCATGGGACTGATCAGCGCCCGCGAATACTTCGATGAAAACAACAGCGGGGAAACAGCTTTACGCAATGCCATCAACCAGCTTGCCGATGCCGTGGAATGGGATTTCTTCCGCAAAGACGGCGGCCCCGATCTCTACTGGCACTGGAGCCCCGATTACCAGTGGGAAATGAATATGCCCATCCGCGGCTGGAACGAATGTCTCGTCACGTATCTGCTGGCGGCTTCCTCCAAAACACAGGCCATCCCGGTTGCTTCCTATGCCAGCGGATGGGCCGCCAATGGCAACAACGGCTTTCTCAACGGCGCAGATTACGAAGGCATCACCCTGCCCCTGGGCCCGGCCTACGGCGGACCGCTTTTCTTCGCCCACTATTCTTTCCTCGGCATCGATCCAAACGGACTTAAAGACCAGTATGCCTCCTACGACATACAGAACAAAGCGCACGCAGAAATCAATCACCGCTTCTGCATCCGCAATCCCAACAACCACTACGGTTACAGCGATTCCGTATGGGGGCTAACGGCCAGCGATATCCCAGGCGGGTACACCGCTTCTTCCCCCACCAACGACCAGGGCGTGATCGCTCCCACGGCAGCATTATCGTCCCTGCCCTATACACCTGAAGCATCTATGAAAGCCCTGCACTATTTTTACTATACCCTGGGTGATAAGCTGTGGAAGGAATACGGCTTTGTGGATGCTTTCCGCCTCGAAGATCCCTGGTTCGCCGACAGCTTCCTGGCCATCGACCAGGGCCCCATCATTGTGATGACGGAAAATTACCGCAGCGGCCTGCTCTGGAAACTGTTCAGCGGCGCCCCGGAAATAAAGGCCGCCCTTAAGAAACTCGGCTTCTCGGCTCCCTATTTATAAACCGTATGTATAAACGAACGCGCATGAAGCGATACACGATACTGCCATTCTTCCTGCTGCTGGTGTTTGCCACCCATCGCCTGCCGGCACAAAACCCCGGCATCAAAGCCAACAACGCCATCGTCAAAGGCCTCAGCGATTCTGCCCTGCTCGACCTGGTGCAGAAACAGACCCTGCGTTATTTCTGGGACTATGCCCATCCCGTCTCCGGCCTCGCGCGCGAAAGGAGCAATAAGTCCTTCGACTACGGCGATGAAGTGGTGACCACCGGCGGCACGGGCTTCGGCATCATGGCCATCATTGCCGGTACGGAAAGAAAATGGATCCCGCGCGACAGCGCCGCCCGCTTCCTGCTCAAAATGGTGAAATTCCTCGGTAAAGCTGACGCCTACCACGGTGTATTTCCCCACTGGCTCGATGGCGCTACCGGTAAAACCATTCCCTTCAGTCGCAAGGACGATGGCGCCGACCTCGTGGAATCCTCCTTTCTCTTCCAGGGACTGCTCTGCGCACGGCAATATTTTAACGGCGACAACCCCACGGAAAAAGAACTGCGCGGCCGCATCAACTGGCTCTGGAACGACATCGAGTGGGACTGGTTTACCCGCGGCGGTGAAGAAGTTCTCTACTGGCACTGGAGTCCTAATAACGGATGGGCCATGAACTTCCCCGTGCGCGGTTTCAACGAATGCCTCATCATGTATGTGCTCGCAGCCAGTGCGGAAAGATATCCTGTTCCCGCAGCCGTGTACCACCGCGGCTGGGCGCAGAGCAATTTCTTTAAGAACGGGAAAAAGTTTTACGACATCACGCTGCCGCTTGGCTTCGATTATGGCGGACCGCTTTTCTTTTCACACTACTCCTTCCTGGGCCTCGATCCGCGCGGGCTCAAGGACCAGTATGCCGATTACTGGGAACAGAACCGCAATCATACCCTGATCAACCGCGAACACTGTGTGCGCAATCCCAACGGCTTCAAAGGTTATGGTCCCAATTGCTGGGGCCTTACTGCCAGCGATACCTATAACGGCTACGATGCCCATTCGCCCACGAACGATCACGGCACCATTACGCCCACGGCGGCGCTTTCGGCCTTTCCTTATACACCCGAATTCAGCGGGCAGGCCCTGCGCCATTTTTACGAAGACCTCGGTGCGAAGATCTGGTCGCCCTACGGCTTCGTGGATGCCTTCAACGAAACTAAAAACTGGACTGCGGGCAGCCACCTCGCTATCGACCAGGGACCCATCGTAGCTATGATAGAAAACTACCGCAGCGGCCTGATCTGGAAATTATTTATGTCATGCCCCGAAGTGCAGCGGGGACTCAACAAACTTGGTTTCACCTACCCGCAGCCTGCCGGCTGGAAAGCACCACAATAAATCACATGCAATACGATGCCATTGTCATAGGAAGCGGGATCAGCGGCGGATGGGCCGCCAAGGAGCTCTGCGAAAAAGGCCTCAAAACACTGGTGCTCGAAAGGGGCAGGAACATCGAGCACATCAAAGACTATCCAGGTTACGCGAAAGCGCCCTGGGAATTCCCGCACCGCCGCCAGCCCTCCCTGCAAACGATCCAGGAAAACCCGCTCATCAGCAAGGCCGCCGGTTATGGCGAAGACACGGCTCATTTTTTTGTGAAGGATGCCGATCATCCCTATGTGCAGGAGAAGCCCTTCGACTGGATCCGCGGTTACCAGGTGGGTGGCAAATCGCTTACCTGGGGCCGCAGTTGCCAGCGCTGGAGCGACAACGAATTCAATGCGCCGCAGCAATACGGCTTCGCGGTCGACTGGCCCATCCGTTATAAAGACATCGCGCCCTGGTACAGCCATGTGGAGATCTTCACCGGCATCACCGGCAGTAAGGAGAATATTGCGGCTATGCCTGACGGTGAGTTCCTGCCACCCTACGAGCTCAACTGCGTGGAGCAGCACCTGCGCAAAACGCTCAAAGAACAATTCGGGCGCCACTATATTCCCGGCCGCTGGGCTCACCTCAGCGAACCTGCGCCCATACACATTGAGCAGGGCCGCGGCCAGTGCCAGAACCGCGACCTCTGCATGCGCGGTTGCCCCTTCGGCGCCTATTTCAGTTCGGTGACCGCCACCCTGCCCTGGGCGAAGAAAACGGGTAACCTCACCGTTCGCCCGCATGCCGTGGTGCATTCCATCCTCTATGATGAAAACACCGGCAAAGCCTCCGGCGTCCGCGTTGTCGACGCCCTTACCAAAGAAGTGTCGGAGATCAGCGCCCGCCTCATTTTCCTGAACGCCTCGGCCCTCAACAGCACGCTTATCCTGCTCCATTCCATGTCGCGCCGCTTCCCCAACGGACTCGGTAACGACAGCGGTGTGCTGGGTACGCATATATGTTTCCACAACTACCGGGGAAGTATAGGCGCTACCATGCCCGGCTTTGAAGACAACTACTACAAAGTGCGCAAACCCGTTGAATCGGTGATCCCCAATTTCCGCAACCTCGGCAGGCAGGATACCGATTTCCTCGGCGGCTACTGCATTTTCAGCGGCGCCGGCCGCAGCCGCGGCAAGGATAACTACGAAGGCATCGGCGCCGGTTTGAAAGAAAACCTTTCGGCGCCCGGCCCCTGGTGGGTGTACATGTACATGCAGGGCGAAACCATTCCCAAAAAGACAAACCGCGTGTACCTGCATCCTGATAAAAAAGACCAGTGGGGCATCCCGTTGCTGGTGACCGATGTGGACTACGACGAGAACGACGACCGCATGGTGAAGGATTTCCTGGAGCAGGGCAGCGCCATGCTGGAAAAGGCCGGCGCCATTGACATACATACCCACGATTCGCGCCAGCCCCCAGGCCTTGATATCCACGAAATGGGCGGCGCCCGCATGGGCCGCGATCCGCGTACATCTGTGCTCAACGCCTTCAACCAGGTGCATGCCTGCCCCAATGTGTTCGTGACCGACGGCGCCTGCATGACCAGCACCGGCAACCAAAGCCCTTCCATCCTCTACATGGCCCTCACCGCCCGCGCGGTGGACCATGCCGTTTCTGAAATGAAAAAAGGAAATCTATGAAACACTGGCTTTCATCGCATCGGAAGATCTGGCTGGAGCCCGGTATGGCGATTGTTCGCATACTCACGGGACTGTTCATGGTCTACCATGGCTGGGAAATTTTCGACGGAAACAAAATGCTGGAATATGCGAAATGGCTGACCGGTATCGGGTTCCTGCTGCCCGCTGTACTGGCTTACATGGGCAAGCTGTGTGAACTCCTGGCAGGCATTTGCCTGACCCTGGGATTGTTCACCCGGCTGGCCGTTTGGCCGCTGATCGCCACCATGCTGGTGATCTGTTTCGGCATTGGGAAAGGGAATATTTTTTATGAAGACCAGCATCCATTCCTCTTCGTGTTGCTGGGGCTGGTTTTTTTCTTTTACGGTCCCGGGAGGTTCAGCCTGGATCACCGGTTTTTTTCCCGGCAGGCAGTGTTGCTGTTCTGTTGCTTCCTGGCCAGCAATTCCGGCCGGGGACAGGAAGGAAACGTGGTTCCGCGTCCAACCTATTGCAATCCCATCAACCTCGATTACGGTTATTGTCCCATCCCCAACTTTACCGAGTGGGGCAAACACCGCGCCACTGCCGATCCCGTGATCGTGCGCTACAAGGACGATTACTATCTTTTCAGCACCAACCAATGGGGTTACTGGTGGAGCAGCGACCTGCTGCACTGGAACTTCGTGGCCCGTAAATTTCTAAAGCCCTGGCACAAGGTCTACGATGAACTCTGCGCGCCGGCTGTATGGGTGCAGGGCGATACCCTGCTGGTTTTCGGCTCCACTTATTCCGGCAATTTCCCCATCTGGATGAGCACCGATCCCAAAAACAACGAATGGAAAGAAGCGCTCGACTCCCTCGCCATCGGCGGCTGGGATCCCGCTTTCTTCACCGACGACGACGGCCGCCTCTATATGTACAACGGCAGCTCCAACCGCTACCCGCTCTATGGCGTGGAGATGAACCGCAGCACTTTCCAGCCCATCGGCACACGCAGGGAAATGTATATGCTGGAAGACTGGCGTTACGGCTGGCAGCGCTTCGGCGAGCACATGGACAATACCTTTCTCGACCCTTTCATTGAAGGCGCCTGGATGACCAAACACGGCGGCAAATACTATCTCCAGTATGGTGCGCCCGGCACCGAAATGAGCGGCTATGCCGATGGCGTGGTGGTGGGAGATTCGCCGCTGGGGCCGTTCACGCCGCAATCGGATCCCCTCAGTTTCAAGCCCGGCGGCTTCATCCGCGGCGCCGGCCATGGCGCCACTTTCCAGGACAAATGGAACAACTACTGGCATGTGTCCACCATGAATATAACGGTGAAGAACACCTTCGAAAGGCGCAATGGTTTCTGGCCCGCGGGTTTCGATGAAGACGGCGTCATGTACTGTAATACCGCTTTCGGCGACTACCCCACCTGGTTACCCGAAGGGCCTGGAGACCACCTGAAAAGCCGCTTCACCGGCTGGATGCTGCTCAACTACATGAAACCCGTCACTGTTTCTTCCACCTATGGCGCTTACCATCCCAACCATGCGGTGGATGAATCGGTGAAAACCTACTGGAGCGCTGCTTCCGGCAAAGCGGGCGAGTGGATACAATCCGACCTGGGCGAAACCGCCACCGTATATGCCATACAGATCAACTATGCCGACCAGGACGCCGAATTCCTGGGCAAGCAAATAGGCATCTACCACCAGTACCGGCTCTGGCATTCGAACGACGGTAAGAAATGGCAGCTCCTGGCCGACAAGAGCCGCAACCAGTCCGACGTACCGCACGACTATATACAACTATCCCACCCCGTTAGAACGCGCTATATCAAACTCGAAAACATCCATGTGCCCACCGGCAAATTCGCCATCAGCGGGCTGCGGGTCTTCGGCAAAGGCAACGGTGCAGCGCCGGCGGGAACAAAGGACTTCATCGTGCTTCGTACGGAGAAGGACAAACGAAGCGCGCTGATCAAGTGGGCGCCTGACGATAATGCCTATGCGTACAATATTTACTACGGCATTTCTCCCGAAAAATTATACAATTGCATTATGGTGAACGGTGCCAATGAATACTATTTCAAAGGCATGGATAAGGAGAAGACCTATTATTTCACCATCGAATCCATCAATGAAAACGGTATATCGCAACGTTTCAAAACCATCAAAGCCGAATAAGATGAAATTTTTCCGCCTGCTGCCAGCCACCGTCTTTTTTGCTCTTCTGCTGACCTTCGCCGGCGCCTTTGCGCAGCAACCGCCTTTTTACAACGATATCCAGCAATTCAAAGAACTCGACCGGCAGCGAAAACCGGAGCAGAACGGCATTTTGCTCATCGGCAGCTCTTCCTTCACTTACTGGAAAGACGTGAAGGAATATTTTCCCGGTTATCCCATCACCAACCGCGGTTTTGGCGGCTCCACGCTGCCCGATGTGATCCGTTATGTGAACGACCTCATCGATCCCTATCATCCCAAACAGGTATTCGTGTATTGCGGTGAGAACGATTTTGCCGCCGCTTCCGATACCCTGAAAGCGACAACGGTTTCGGGTCGCTTCCGCACACTCTACGGCATCCTGCGCAGCAAACTGCCCGATGCTTCCATTGTGTATGTTTCTATGAAACCCAGTCCCAGCCGCCGCAAATACTGGCCGCGCATGAGGCCCGCCAACGAGCAGATCCGCGATTTCCTGAAAACGCAGCCCAATACTGCCTATATGGACGTATGGCCGGTGATGCTCAACGCCCAGGGACAACCGAAACCCGAGATCTTCCGCGCCGACAGTCTGCATATGAATGATAAGGGGTATGTTTTGTGGCAGCAACTGATGGCGCCACTGATCATGAAAACGCCCATGGTCAGCTTTATCGACGAACTGCTGCAGAAGATGAGCATCGAAGAAAAGATCGGGCAACTGAATTTAGTGGTGGGTGGCGAGGCCACTACGGGTTCGGTGGTGAGCACCGGCGTGGAGGACAAGATCCGCAAAGGCGCTGTGGGCGGCATTTTCAGCGTTACCAGTCCCGCGCGCATCCGCAAAGTACAGGAGCTGGCTGTTAACCAGAGCCGCCTGAAAATTCCGCTGGTCTTTGGCCTCGATGTGATCCACGGGTATAAGACCCTCTTCCCCATTCCGCTTGGACTTTCCTGCACCTGGGACATGCCCCTGATCGAAGCCACGGCACGCATCGCTGCTGTTGAGGCCAGCGCCGACGGGCTCAACTGGACCTTCTCACCCATGGTCGACATCTCCCGCGATCCGCGCTGGGGCCGCATTTCAGAAGGCTCCGGGGAAGATCCCTTCCTCGGCTCCGCCATCGCCAGGGCCATGGTGCAGGGATACCAGGGCGCCGACCTCAGTGCCGGCAATACCCTCATGGCCTGTGTGAAACACTATGCCCTCTACGGCGCTTCCGAAGCGGGCCGCGATTACAATTCCGTAGACATGAGCCGGGTGCGCATGTTCAACGATTATTTCCCGCCTTACAAAGCTGCTGTTGATGCGGGCGTTGGCAGCGTGATGGCCTCTTTCAATGATGTGGAAGCCATTCCCGCCACCGCCAACAAATGGCTGCTTACCGACGTGCTGCGCAAGCAATGGGATTTCGACGGGCTGGTGGTGAGCGACTACACCGGCGTCAGCGAGATGATCGCGCACGGCCTCGGCGACCTGCAGCAGGTATCGGCCCTGGCATTGAAGGCCGGGCTCGATATGGATATGGTGAGCGAAGGCTTTCTCAATACCCTGCAGCAATCGCTGAAAGAAGGGAAGGTGAGCGAGGCCGATATCACCCGTGCCTGCCGCCGGGTGCTGGAAATGAAATACAAGCTGGGACTCTTCCAGGACCCTTATAAATACTGCAACGAACAACGTGCGCAAAGCGACATCTTCACCACCGCGCATCGTGCCCAGGCGCGGACGGTTGCCGCTAAATCCTATGTGTTATTGAAGAACAGCAACAGCCTCCTACCGCTGGCAAAGAACAAACGCATTGCCCTGGTGGGGCCGCTGGCCAATAGCCGCGAAAACCTCGTGGGCACCTGGGCTGTGAGCGCCGACTATGCCCATCCGCCGGTGTCACTGCTCATCGCCCTGCGGGAAGTGGCGGGTGCTAACAATGTGCAGTATGCGAAAGGCGCCAACGTGCTGGGCGACTCGGCCTATGAGGCCCGCGTGAGCATTTTCGGCAAGAAGATGGAGCGCGATAACCGTCCGCCGCAGGTGCTGATCGACGAGGCCCTGAAGGCGGCAGCAAAGAGCGATGTGATCGTTGCGGCACTTGGTGAAACCGCCGAGATGACGGGCGAATCTTCCAGCCGCTCACAGATAGGTATACCCGAAAGTCAGATCGCCCTGCTGCGGGCCTTGCAAAAAACCGGCAAACCCGTAGTGGTGGTGCTTTTCACCGGCCGACCGCTGGTGCTCACCGAGATGGAGCCCTATTGCCAGTCGATCCTCAACGTATGGTTCGGTGGCTCAGAAGCCGCGCCGGCGATCGCCGACGTGTTGTACGGAGCGGCGAATCCTTCTGGCAGGCTCACTACCAGCTTCCCGCGCAACGAAGGGCAGATTCCCATTTACTATGCCAACAAGAATACCGGCCGGCCGCTTGAGGGTGAGGGCTTCCAGAAATTCCGGTCCAATTACCTCGATGTGTCCAATGAGCCGCTGTACCCTTTCGGATATGGACTGGGATACAGTGCTTTCAGCTACAGCGATATCAGCCTCAGCAGCGCTTCGCTGAAAGGTGACCAGACCCTTACCGCCACCATAACGGTGACCAATACCGGAAAATATACAGGGGAGGAAACGGTACAACTTTATATCCGCGACCTGGTAGCCAGCAATACGCGCCCGTTGAAGGAGCTGAAAGGTTTTCAGAAGATCAGCCTTGCGTCCGGGGCTTCGCAGCAGGTGCAGTTCAGCATCCGCACGGAAGACCTGAAATTTTATAACAACGAGCTGAAATACGATTGGGAGCCTGGTGCGTTTACCATTTTCATCGGCCCCAATGCGCGCGATGCCAAAGGAGTGAATGTGGACTGGCAAAAATAAGCTGCACCCCGGGGGGCGCAGCTTATTCAATCCAACATCATACGGTCAACATTCGAAATCCATAAGGCAATTGCTGTGATCAGCGTGGCAAAAACCTGGCATCGGTGCCTGGAGCGGTCACACAACCATTTCGAGCGAACCCTGGTTGCCCGGGACGTCGGTGGCGATGGCTTTGACGGTGCTGCCTGCGAGCGGCTGGTTGGCCTGGGTGGCAGTATAATCCCAGCGGAAGCCGCCTGCCTGCGCTACTGCCTCGCCGCTTTCGAGCAGGTCGCCGGAGGCGGAATAAATTTCCACCTGCACACGGGCTACCCTGAAATCGTCGATGGCGCGAATGGTGATGGTGTCACCGGGCTGTCCCTTGTATTCGCGGGCGATGATTTCCTTTACCACAGGAAATACAACAAAGTCCTGCAGCGCACGACTGTACAAGTTTTGACGCGGCTTAAGCGTCTGGCGATAGGCTTCGGCCATGTCGGGATCTTTCAGGATATTCCGTGCATAACGCGCGCCGAGCACGAAGCGTTCCTGCATTTCTGCCTGGATGGAACCGGCAGCGTTCCCCCTGGAGCGGGGCGCTTTGGAAACGATGGTTAGTCCGGCCCACTCGCGAAATACGAGTTCTTTTCCGAGGGAGCCTTTTAATTGGCCTGCGATGAGGCCGTTAGTTGTGGCCATGATTTTGAGTTTTCATAAGTTATTAAAATTGTTTGCTTACCGGTTCCTGCAGGGCGGGAAGCAGGTGGGGCGCACTCCCGCTTGCCTGTGCGACACCCGCGCTGAAAAAACCGGTAAGCCAAAACTAATATCCAGGTTCCATCGATTTTTGAAAATGAAGTGGGCTGTACCCATTTTTGAAGTGAACGGCATTTTTACGCGGGGCGTCCAGGGGTTTTCGGGGAATGATCGGGGAATGGTCGGGGGATGCCCGGGGCATTTTGGAGCGCGGGACAACCGGCCATGCACCAACGAAACCGGAAGCTCCCGACGGCGGTCGCCGGTGATTTGCTTTGCTGTTTGCCGGTAAATTTTTTATATTAGGTAATCCCTTAACCTAATCCTAAACGTTATGATGGTCCCTCTTTTTGTATGGCAGGGAAAATCGCTCCATGCCGTTGATCCCCTTGAGATCATGGCGCTTTCTGCCGAAGGCGCTTATACAAAACTGCATCTTACCGATAACCGCAGCTACCTGGTACGGTCCACGCTGGCAGATATGCTCAAAAAAACGCCGGAAGGATTCCTGTTCCGCGTACACCGGACCTGGGCCGTTTCGGTGTTTTACATTGATAAGGTGGAAAAGGAAGTGGTTAAGATGGGGCCTAATGACATACCCATTGGGAAACTGTATTATGATGGCCTTATCAGCAAGTTGCAGGTGATCTAACGAGCATCTGTACACGCACCTTGCTTCATTCCTCATATTCATAAGGCAGCCGCGTGGCCAGCTTTTCCCACCATCCCCAGAAGCCGTTAAAGTACAGGTCCACATTGTTGAAATAACCGGAAGGGTGGATGTCGATGGGAAGACCCTTTGTCAGGAACAATTCCGTTTCGGGGTATTCGGGCACCAGCAATTGCGAAGCCTGCATGGTGTAAGCCTTGTCTGTTGACAGCACCTGACGGCGGTACTGCAGGTACTCGGTTGGTTCTTTCATCTGCCGGTTGACCACGAGCAGGTATTGATCAAAATCCAGGCGCGCGGTATTGCTGTCGATGCGGGTAGCTATGTCGGCGAAAGACAGGGGCGATTTTTTTAATTGCACAACGTTGTCCTGCTGCTGCAACACTTTGGTATAGTATGTCACGGAATCGCGGGGAAAGGTTTTGTCGAGCAGCTTCCTGTCCGATCTGTCAGACATATTCAGTGTTTGTCCCAGTTGAAGCGACAATTGCTCAATGCGTTGTTGGTACAACGCCTGTATGCGGATCTTCTCTTTGCCGTTTTCTTTCACCAAACGCAGTACGGTATATTTCTTTTCCCAGGCGCCCTGGTACACCGCCCGGAAAAAGGCCAGGGAAGACAGTCTGTACGCGGTTTTCCTGTTTTTTGTCCAGGTTCCGATCTCCCTTTCTGATCCTGCCAGCGGCAGGAAATAGCTGTAGATCTGGTAGTCGACATCGTTGGTGGTGATGTTGTAAGAAAAATCTACCAGCTCTGTTGAAATGTGATAGCCCAGGGCCCGGTTCTCGATAACCAGTGGTTCATCTGCAAATACCTGCAGCACGGAAGAGTGCTCGTTGTAAACAAAATGAAGCACATCTGTATTCACGATCCTGCAATCGGGCGCAAAGGCGGAGGTTCCTATAAAAGCAGCCTGGAAAATCTCACCCCATTTTTTCCATCCGTTCTGGACATAGTTCCGAACGATCACTTCGTTGAGGCTGTTGTCTTTTCTCTGCAGCCGGATCACCCATTCCTTTTCCCGGTCGTTTGCCACAGGCACAATGGCCAGTTCGTAGCCGATACAACTGACCGCCATTTTAAAAGTGCCGGGCGGAAAGCGGTCCAGTACAAATGTTCCGTCTGCTTTGCTGGTGGTGCCCATGCTGGTATTGGGAATAAATATGCTGGCATTGGGAATGGGCTCGCCGGATACCGCCAACACCTTCCCCCTGATCGTTTGTTGTGCAATAGCTGCCTGCTGCCATAACAGAAGCAGTGCAACCATCCAAACGTTAACGCACTTCATAATAAGCAATTTTTCGGATGAGCCTGCCCGTGTGTGTGATGCCTTCCAGCAGCACCCGGTATTTGCCGGGCAGGTCGTTGTTAAAATAGGAGAAGCTGGCTTTGCCCTGTTCATCCGTCACCACCTGCGGCGACCAGTAAACGGTCGTACGCCAGTCCGGATCGGCCTTGTCTGTTTTACCGGAAACGGCGGTTGTATCGTATTGCGGTGAATAGAATTCCCTGCTTTGATAGTACCCCGTAATGGCTTTGTAGGATGTGGGCGTTGCCCCGGACTTATTCCCCAATAGGTTATAATCAAGTCCGCCTTTTTTGGTGGTGAAGAGCAAAATGCCATTGGCGCCTTTTGTACCATAAACGGAGGTAAACCCGCCACTGCGCAGCACTTCCACACTTTGAATATCGGCAGCGGAAAAATTGCGGAGGTCCCATTCATCTTCATTGGGCATTTCTACGCCATCGCGGTATACGCGCATGGGCTTACCAAAGGCCAGGGAAGAATAGGCCAGCAATATGGGTCCTTTTGGTGTCAGCTTGCTCTTAATGAAGACGCCGCGTAATTTGCCCTGCAGGCACATTTCCAGGGTGTGACAATTTTGAAGATCGAGATAGGTCAGTACCTGGTCGGCATTACCGGGACCGTTCAGGTTCATGGAAGGTTCCAGTGCCAGTTCCCGCTCGGTAGGCTTCCGGTTTTTCGCAGCTTTAACGACCACTTCTTTCAACAGGCCTTTTTCTGTTATCAGTCCACCGTACCGTTTAAACGATTGCAGTTGCTCGCGCGCATAACCCTGGTAGAGCGTGGCGGCGCTATCTTCCGGACCGGCTTTTGGCGGCGTAGTGCTATTGGTTGCAAAGGCCACCGCTGTATCGGGCACCACCACACCTGCTGTATGTTGCTGCGGATCTTTTGCTTCGATCACATACCGCAGCTCATTGGCAACAGGCGGCAGCGGGATGCGGAATTTTCCGGCGCTGTTGGCCACGGTATCGACGATCCTGTTTTCGGGTGCGCCTAACAGTAATTGGATGGTTGCTCCCGGAATGGGGTGGCCGGCATCGTCTTGTATGGTTCCCGACAGGTAGCGTTCCTGCTCGGCTTCGAAAGCCAGGTTGGGCTGTTTGTCCCTGACGAGGTCGTTCCAGGTGAACCGGCGCCAGCCCTGCGTGAGCAAAAGGTTGTCGAGCTCCAGCCGCAATTGCCTGGTGGTATCGGAGAAATAATGCTGCGGGTCCTGTATGCGTCCGCGGATATCAGACTGTAGCAACAGGTCGCTCTCTATGGAGGCGCCCATGGAGGCGTCGTCTTTCACCTTCGTAGTGTTCGTTACTGCAACGGCGAAATTTCCTTCCAAAGATTCACCGTTGGGCGATTCTAGTTCCAGCGTCCATTCCATTTTGCTTCGCTTGGTGGCTTCCCGCGCGGGGGTTGTGAGAATAATGGCCGCGGAGTCGTAGAGGTTGTTGAATACAAGACGTTCCGCAACGGGTCGGTACAGTGCATCGAATAGCGTGAACTGTACAATGCCTGTGGGGAAACGGTTCCGTGACAATTTAGCCAGGATGCCAGTGGCGCCTGTATTGTTTTTGGCAACCAGTTGCAGCACCTGGTTGCATTGAGCGATCAGGATATAATCGTTTGATAGTTGCCGTTGGTTCCCTGCGATTTTGATGGTGATCCATTCCCTGTCGCTGTTGTCAATGGACAGGCTCAGGCCTTCTGCGATGGCCGGGGGCAAAGGCTTTCTTTGAACAGTTCCATCGGGCAGTGAAAATTCTACCTCGTATTTTTTCCCGGGGAACGGCGTGAACGAAAAGCGGCCGATGCCTGCAAATGCTGAAGAAAAGCTGGCGACGGTTTGGTTGTGATCATCAACCACCCTGCCTGTGCAGGGTATGCCTCTGCCCTGGCTGTTTGTGCAAATGAAACCCACGGTGGCGGCGAGTTGTTCCACCAGTTGCCCGCCTTCGGGGAACAGTTGTATGGAAGGTGTCACTGTTGCGGAGGCGGCAATGGTTTGTTGCGGTAAGGCTTTGGCAGGTAAGAGGGTTTTGATGAGGATGTTTTTTTCCGGTACCAGTGTGGGATCGAAATTGCGCATCCAGTTGGTGTAATACCGGAAGCGATAGGAGCCTCCCCTAAACAGGGTATCGAGGGGAATACTGCCCCAGGCCACTCCGTCCTGCATCTTCAGGAGAATATTTTTCAGCAGGTGTTCTTCCTGGTCCAGGATATCGAGGTGCACAATGCCACTGACACCGCCGGGTTCGTTCTTTTCCGCGTTAACGAGGTAGGTCTTGAAATAAAGCGTATCACCGGTAACGTAAAAGGGTTTGTCCAGTTGCAGGTATATTTTTTCCTGGGGGTAGTTTTGCCGGAAGCTGTTGAGTTGTGAGATGATCTTATCCAATGGATCGGGTGGTAATACCCATGCAATGCCCAGGCATGTTGCTATCGATAGCAATGCGATGGCAGGCAATAGTCGTTTTGTCAAGCTGACAGGTTTAAAAAGGAATTTAGGCATAAAAAGGTTCATAGACATTGGCCGCCTGTAGCATTTTATATTCATGCTGTTACAGGCGGTGGCAGGATCGTACCATATTAATAGCTACATTTATCGGGATAAGATTTTTTTATGATCCATCCCAAACGATTGCCCTGGTTAAGCATGGTTTTTTTTGTGTTCGTGTGTGCTTTTTCGCATCACCACGATGGCCCGCCGCCGCCCGACGGGCAATGGAAGGAGCTCTTCAACGGCAAAGACCTGAAAGACTGGATGGTGAAGATCAACCACCATCCCATCGGCACCAATTTCGGCAATACTTTCCGTGTGGAAGACGGTATGATCAAGGTACGTTACGATGGCTACAAAGATTTCAACGACCAGTTTGGGCACCTGTATTACAAAACGCCGTTTTCGTATTACCATCTAAAGGTGGATTATCGTATTACCGGTGAATTCCTGGCCTCGGCGCCGGAATATGCGATGCGCAACAGCGGGGTGATGCTGCATTCGCAGGATCCGCGCACCATGAAAGTGGACCAGGACTGGCCCATATCGGTGGAGTTGCAGTTCCTGGCCGAGCTGGATAACGGTGAGGAACGTCCCACGGGCTGCATGTGCTCACCCGGCACCAACGTGGTGTACAAGGGCAGGATCGATCCGCGTCACTGCATTCCCTCTTCGGCAAAAACTTATCCTGTTGATGAATGGGTGCATGCCGAGGCCATTGTGCTGGGTGATTCCATGATCACGCACATCATCAATGGTGATACCGTGCTGCGATACTACAAGCCCCAGATCGGCGGCGGTGTGGTGCATAACTACGATCCTGCTGTTAAAAAAGACGGGCAATTGCTGCGCAGCGGTTATATCGCGCTGCAGAGCGAGGGCCAGCCGGTCGATTTCAAACGGGTAGCCATACGCGAACTACCGGCGCCTAAAAAATAAGCAACAAACGATGACCCTTAACCGAAAACACAGTTGTCGGGTTCCCGGCAGGTGGTTTGCTGTGGGCCTGCTGGCGGGGATTGTTCTCCTGCCGGCCGGGATCCAGGCACAGCAGAAGACCGGGGATTTCAGGATCACGCTTGCGGAAGCGCCTGCCAGCGGCAGTTTGTACAGGCGCCTGGTCTTTCTTGATTCGAGGACCGATACGGCCGACCTGGGCATCGTACAATTGGGCGCTTTCAACCGGAAGGCGCGGGTAGTGCCCGAAACACCCCTCCGGCAACAGTTTCCTGCCTTAATGACAAAGCTGGCGGAAGGGGCGCAGGGAGAAGGGGAGATGCTGTTTCAATTGCGGCAACTGAAATTTGCAGAGGTCACCGGCGCCATGAGCGAAAAAGGATACTGTTACCTGCGCGCGAACTGTTATGCCGCCACGCCCGATGGCTACCGGCTTATTGGTAAGGTCGATACGGTGCTGCTGGTGAAGGCCATGGACGTTACCCGCGCCATGTTCCGGAGGGGAAGCCAGGCCGTCATCGATTGCATCACAGCAAGCCTGCAACGGGAAGCGGCTACGGGCCGCGTTTATTCTTTGCAGGAGCTGGAGCGGATCGATGAGCTGGAAAAGCAGGAAATACCTCTTTACGCCAACAGCGTTTATCAGAAGGGTTATACACCAGTTTTGCCGCCTTATTTGCTACGATATAAGGCTATGAATTGTTTGGGAGTAAGAACAGTCAATGATGGACTTGCCTTTTTATAATCCTTTGTATTGGATGTAATAAAGTAGTCGATGTTTTTTGCCACAAGAGCGGTGTGGTATTGTATGGCATCTTCCAGATCGTTGAAGCCGGAAGCCAGGGCTGCCATAAAAACCTTATCGTCTGTCTGCAGCAACTGAGTATAACTGAGCATATACTGCATGAGGCTGATGATATCGAGCTGTGTTAATTTCTTTTGTTGTTTGAGCGCGTACAGTACATTAATCAGACTGGAAGAAGAAGTGAAAACAGTAATTTCTTTTTGTTCTGCCAAAACAAAGATGCCCTTTGCATAATCCCATTCGCGGGTACGCTGCAGTAAGTGGTCCAGGTAAACATTCGTATCGCAAAAAATGCTATATACCATATTTCTTTTTGAGCTGACGCGTTTTGACATCTTTCCAATCCAGGTGGGGATGCGTTATTTTCCCTGCAAGCATCTCCTCTATCCTGGCAATGGGCGATTCTTTACGATCTTCTGCCGCACTAAGTGCGTCCAGGTATTCTTCCACCAGCTTGCTGATACTTTTACCTCTTTTGCGCGAAACCAACCTGGCCCGTTGGATGGTTTTTTCGCTAATGCTCAGCGTGAGTTTTGTTGTCATCGCATGCGATTTCCGGAAATATACGTATTTTCCAGAAATATACGTAAGTCACTATTCCATAACTTCACTTTACAATTCTTCCCGTGATCAAAAACATCATTCTCGACCTCGGCGGCGTACTGCTCAACCTCAGCTTTGCCAAAACAGAAGCGGCTTTTGCAGAACTGGGCCTGCCCGATTTCAACACCCACTTCTCCCAGTTCAAAGCCTCGCCGCTTTTTGAAGCGCTCGAAACAGGCCACCTGGGGAAAGAAGAATTTCTGCAGCATTTCCGCACGGAGACAAAGCTCGAACAAAACGATGCCGCCATCACCACAGCCTGGAACGCCATGCTGCTCGACTTCCCGCAGGAAAGAGTGGACTGGCTCGACGCACTCGGAAAACGCTACCGCGTTTTTCTCTACAGCAACACCAACGCCTTTCACCACGATGCCTTCCAGGAAAGCTTCAGTAAAACCTTCCCCGGAAAGCCCTTCGATGATTATTTCGAGAAAGCTTATTATTCACATGTATTTGGGAAAAGAAAACCCTATCCCGGCTCCTACACAGCTTTGCTGGAAGATGCGGGACTGCTTGCCGCCGAATCCATATTCATCGATGACACTCTGCCCAACGTGGAGGGCGCCGTCGCTGCCGGCATCAAAGGCCTGCACCTGGAACCCGGCAAAACCGTATTGCAACTGGATCTTTGAGTGAGAGACCCAAAAGAAATCCCGTACCCCGCTGATGCTTATAAAACCGAAAGATACTGGTCTATATAATACACCCGGCCCTTTATCCAGGCGTCCAGCCGACTGAATTCAGCTGTAAAATCTTCGTCACCCCGCTGCCATACTGCAACATCGCGGGCTCTGGCATCAGCAATGGCAGCACTGTAATTATCGAGGTAGGCCTTTAACTGCGGCATGCCGTCCTGTTTGAAGGCCTGCCACTTATCTTTCAGCAATTGTTTGAGCTGGGGGTCCTCCAGCAGACGGCTGAAAAATACGCTGCCGTGAAACTCCGGCCGGTTGAAAAGCGGATTGTCGTATTCTATGAAATGCTTGCCTCCCACCGGATACTCGGGGTAACCAAAACCAAAGTCAAAATCCCACAACGGTCCAAAATGCAGTTTTCCACCTGCCTTTTTATGCATATAGGTACTTTTTGGATAATCGACTTCCCCGTTATCGGTAATAAGGTTGGCAAGAATGAAATCCGCTGCAGATCCAAGGTCGATCAGGTCGCGGTATTGGTTCTCAGGAAAATCGGGCGCCAGGAGAGCGTCTTCCAACTGCTGGAACAACTCCTGCATGGGAACCATCTCCGCGGCAGATTCGAGTTCGGGATGTTTCACCATCACCGGCAGCTCATAATGGGAAGTGCGGAACCGCCAGTCCTCGTCGAACCATTCGTCCAATTCCAGCAGCCATCCATCTTTTCCCACTGCTACACGGTTCTCTCCTTCCTCAAGCTGTTCTGTGGCCTGGTAAAGACCCTGATACATACCGTTTAAAGTCACTTCAACAGGAATCGAATGATTGATGTAAGGCATATGCAGCAGCTCGCCGATTTTGAATGCCACGGCGTTCAGCATATGGACCTCATCGAGGTAGTTGGCCAGCAACACCCAGTTTTTAGCCTCGGGCAGCCCAAACAGGGAAGCCTTTTTATCAAGCTTGAGCCGGTAGGGTTTTTTAGGGAAGGTAAAGGTGGAATTGCCCCGTCCCTTGATACTGGTGGGGCCGGTATAGTTCGAAAATAATGCAACGCCATCCACCAGGAGATCCGCTTTCAGGTAGGTTTCCTTACTCACAACGGGAAGGCTGTTTTCTGTATTGATAAAAACATGGGGAAAGGCCGGCAATTGTTCTATTGCCAGGACATAACTCTTCCGGAACCCATTGGCGCTGACAAGAGAAAAACGCGATATGCCGGCATTGGTCAGTTGGATAGTTGCAGAATCGAAGGGCTGGCGATTCACCAGTATTTCTGTCGCCTTGGTGGTGATGGTTGGCAGGAAGCTGGTGATGTGGCTGCGCAGGGCGCCAAAAATGGTATCGTCTTTTATACGAAACACAATATCTTCCAGCAGGTCGGGGTTCTTCGATTTTTCCACCACAAAGGAGTCGACCACCAATGCCTCTTCATGATAGTTGTTCAAAGCAAGCGTGTATACGATCTCTTCGCCGGAGGGAGCAACCACCGACAGCCGCGAAAGATCGCTGAGCTGCACACGGATTTCGGCAGTTGTAACAGGTGCGCCATTCACGTAAAGAGAACCGCCCTGGTAGTCACAGCTCAGTATAACATCGTTGAGGTTAATGCCTTCGGGAACGTAGAAATAAATAGAGTCGGACTGGATGCTTCCTTCCAGTTCCTTTATCAGCACGGGACGTGCACCGGCGGATTTTACTTTGATTGCATTGATGGCAGGCGGAACAGAAGGGCCGGGTTCGTGTTTGCGGCAGGAAACCGTAGCAGCAAAGAGGCAAAGAACAGCGAACAGGCCGGAACGGAAGGAATGCATAGGTTTTGGCTTTTCAGGGTTTGGGTAATTTTGAAAGCCGGCAAGTTAAGGAAACCCGAAAAAAGCAAGATTAAAATCTATTTAATCTCTTCGAAATCGATGTATTCTTTTTTTATCTCTTTTGTCCGCTGATCAGGAGCAGCCCCGTTAATCGTGGCTTCCCTGTCCTGGCTGCCGCCCTGCTGGTAACCCTGCTGCGCGCGCATTTGCTCCTCCATCTGTTCCTGGGCCGCTTTGAACTGGCGGCGCATGTTCCGCGTAGCGCGGCTAACCGGGATAACAAAACCGAAAATGAACCGGTAGGCTATATAAGCCAGCAGTACCAGGAGAATTGTCTTCAGCATAGCCCTGCAAAGATAATCCCTTTCCGGCCACCGGCCTTGCCGCTGCAACGAAACAGTGCGGCCGGCCGCTAATCTTAGCATTTTCTAAGCATTTGTGCGGCACCCCCTGCACATTGGGGCTGCACGTGAGACAGGCGCAACGGCGTTTAAAGAGACTGTGGAAGATTTGGAAGCAATCCGCTTTCTTCCTACATTTGCACTGGTTAAAGAATCAACGGAAGGGAACGGAAGCGTTCCCTTCTTCTATTTTCATGACAAACGAAACACTGATACAGGAGGTCAGCCAGTTCCTGTCGGAGCTGCTGGAGGAGGAGCCGGATTATTTCCTGGTGGAAGTGCGGATAAAACCCACCCACAACATCAAAGTATTCCTGGACGCGGATTCCGGCGTGAATATTGCCCGCTGCGCCTTCTATAACCGGGCACTCTATAAAAAGATAGAAGAGGCCGGCTGGTTTCCCGAAGGGGATTTTTCGCTGGAAGTTTCTTCTCCCGGCCTGGACGAGCCCCTTAAAATGTGGCGCCAGTACAAAAAGAACCAGGGCCGGCACGCCGAAGTGACCCTGAACGACGGTACAAAGATCACCGGCCTGCTGCAGGAAGTGACCGAAGACGGTATCGTGCTGGAAGAATCAAAGGGAAAAAACAAAAAGAAGGAGCTGATCACCCATTCCTTATTATTTGATAATATAAAACAAACAAAAATTCAGGTAGTTTTCTAAATAGTACCACAATGGCAAGTATCAATCTGATCGAAGCATTCCAGGACTTCAAAGAGGCGGAAAACATTGACCGTCCGACCATGATGAAAGTGGTGGAAGATGTGTTCAAAACCCTGCTGCGGAAAAAATATGGCGCCGACGACAATTTCGACGTTATCGTGAACGCCGAAAAAGGCGATCTGGAGATCGTGCGTCGCCGCACCATCGTGGAAGATGGCGCCGTGGAAGACCCGCTGGCGGAGATCGCCTACAGCGATGCCCGCAAGATCGAGCCCGACTACGAAGTAGGTGAAGAACTGTATGAAGAAGTGGAGATCCTGGACTTCGGCCGCCGGGCCATCCTGGCCGCCAAGCAAACCCTTGCCAGCCGTATCAGCGACCTGAAAAAGAATGTACTGGTGAAAAAATACGGCGACCGCGTGGGAGACATCATCAACGCGGAAGTGTACCAGGTATGGAAAAAAGAAATCCTGCTGCTGGACGAAGAAGGAAATGAACTGATCCTTCCGAAAAGTGAGCAGATTCCCCAGGACTATTTCAAGAAAGGAGAAACCATCCGCGCCGTGGTAAAAAAGGTGGAACTGAAAAATAACAGCCCGGTGATCATTTTATCGCGCACCAGTCCGTCTTTCTTGGCTAAATTGCTGGAAATTGAGGTCCCGGAAATTTTCGACGGGCTGATCGTGATCAAAAAGATCGTGCGTGAACCCGGCGAGCGGGCCAAAGTAGCCGTAGAATCCTACGATGACCGGATCGATCCGGTTGGTGCCTGCGTGGGTATGAAAGGAAGCCGCATCCATGGTATCGTTCGCGAACTGAAGAATGAAAACATCGATGTGATCAACTGGACCAACAACCAGCAGTTGCTGATCCAGCGTTCGCTTACGCCCGCCAAGATCACCAGCATGGAGCTCGACAACGAACGCCACCATGTAAACGTATTCCTGAAACCCGACCAGGTTTCCCTCGCCATTGGCCGTAAAGGGGTGAACATCAAACTGGCCCAGGAACTGACAGGCCTGACCATTGATGTATTCCGCGACAATGAAGGAGAGGAAGCCGAATACGATATCGACCTCGATGAATTCAGTGATGAGATCGAAACCTGGATCATCGACGAACTGAAACGCATTGGTTGCGACACCGCACGCAGCGTTTTGGACCTTACAGTTGACGAATTAGAAAGAAGAACCGACCTTGAGCGCGAAACCATCGAAGATGTGAAGCGCATCGTGAAGGAAGAGTTCGAAAAAGAATAAAATCTGTTTACTCAGAAGAATTAAATGGCAGAAACAACAACACCCAGATTGATGGCAGCCGCCAAGGAGTTCAATATCGGCAAGGATACGCTGGTGGACTTCCTGGCAAGCAAAGGTTTTGACCGCGAGGATCTGAAACCCACCTCCAAACTCACGGAAGACATGTACAATGCCCTCCAGCGTGAGTTCCAGGGAGACAAAGTGGCCAAGATCAAGAGCGATCAGATCGACCTGCCCAAAGGCAGCGTCCAGGAAAAGAAGAAAAAAGAAGAGGAAGAAGTACTGTTCCGGAAGGAAGTGAAAAAAGCAGAGCCCGCCAAAGAGGAAAAGCCTGTTGTTGAATCGCCGCGCCCGGAACCCGTGGCCGTGGCTCCGGAAAAAGCACCCGAGCCCATAATAGCCGAAGTAGAAAAGCCCGCTTCCGAACCCGTGGCTGCACAAAAGCCCGAGGAAGAACCCGTTGCCGAGGTCCATAAGCCGGAAACGCCCACCATCGAAGGGCCCAGGATCGTCGACAAGATCGACCTGTCGGCCATCGATTCTTCTACCCGCCCGCGCAAGCAGTCCCGCGCTCCCCAGGAAACGCCGGAGCAACCCGAACAGGCGCCCACGCAGGAGCCTGAGAAAGTGGCCGGCCAGCCCGAAGCAGTAACTGCCGAGGCCCCGGAAACACCTACAGAGAAACCTACGGAAGAGAGCGATGTGCCTCCCGTTATCGAAAATATCCAGGCCCAAAGGCTTACAGGTCCCAAGATCATGGGTAAGATCCAGCTTCCGGTAGACAGCGATACGCGTCCCCGCGCTGCGGCGCCGGGCACAGCAGCGCCCGGTGGCGACACCAAACGCCAGCGCAAGCGCATTCCTATCGATAAGAAGGGCGAAAATATTACCCGCCAGCAGGCCAGCGGCCAGCAGCAGGGTGGTTTCCGCGGCGGCCAGGGCCAGCAGGGCCAGGGTGGCAACCGTTTCAATCGTCCCGGTGGCCAGGGCCAGGGTGGTAACCGCGGTGGTCAGCGTCCCCAGCGCCAGAACCCGCGCGAAGTGAAGGAGATCGACCAGAAAGAGATCCAGGAAAAGATCCGCCAAACCCAGGCCAAAATGGCCGGTAGCAGCAATAAGGGCCGCAGCATCAAATCGCGCCGCCTCCGTGAAAAACGCCAGGGACAACTGGAACAGGAAGGCAACGAACTGCAGGACACAACGCTGCAGGTAACCGAATTCATCAGCGTAAGCGAACTCGCCAGCCTGATGGACGTAAGCTATGCCGAAGTGATCGGCAAGTGTATGGGTCTCGGCATGATGGTGTCCATCAACCAGCGCCTCGACGCAGAAGTGATCGAACTGGTGGCTAATGAATTCGGCTTCAACGTGGAATTCATCGGCATCGACGATATGGAGGAAATGGACGACGAAGAAGTAGTGGACGATCCGGAAGACCTGAAACCGCGTTCTCCCATCGTTACCATCATGGGTCACGTTGACCACGGTAAAACCTCCCTGCTCGACTATATCCGCAGCGCCAACGTGGTAGCCGGCGAGGCCGGTGGCATCACCCAGCACATCGGCGCCTATACCGTGGATGTGGCCGAAGGCAAAAAGATCACCTTCCTCGATACGCCGGGTCACGAAGCCTTTACGGCTATGCGTGCCCGTGGCGCCAAAGTGACTGATATCGCCGTGATCGTGGTCGCCGCCGACGACGCTGTGATGCCGCAAACCAAGGAAGCCATCAGCCATGCACAGGCTGCCGGCGTTCCCATGATCTTTGCTATCAACAAGATCGATAAGGACGGAGCCAATCCGCAGAAAATATACGAACAGCTTTCCCAGATGAATATCCTCGTGGAGGAATGGGGCGGTAAATACCAGAGCCAGGAACTCAGCGCCAAAAAAGGCCTGAACGTAGACCTGCTCCTGGAAAAGATCCTGCTCGAAGCCGAACTGCTGGACCTCAAAGCCAACCCCGACCGGGAGGCCAACGGTACCATCATCGAAGCCTCCCTCGACAAGGGCCGCGGTTATGTGGCTACTGTGCTGGTACAGAACGGAACCCTCGACCAGGGCGATATCGTGGTATCGGGCCAGTATTACGGAAGGGTGAAAGCCATGTTCAACGAACGCAACAAAAAAATGGACTCCGCGCCGCCTTCCACACCGGTGCTGATCCTCGGGCTGAACGGTGCGCCCCAGGCCGGTGAAACCTTCAAAGTGTACGACGACGAAAGCGAAGCCAAGGAAGTGGCCAGCCGCCGCGCCCAGATCCTGCGCGAACAGGGCATCCGCACCAAGAAACACATTACCCTCGACGAGATCGGCCGCCGCCTGGCGCTGGGCAACTTCAAACAGCTCAACCTCATCATCAAGGGCGATGTGGACGGTTCCGTAGAAGCGCTCAGTGATTCTCTCATCAAACAAAGCACGGAAGAGATCGCCGTATCGGTGGTGCACAAAGCCGTGGGCGCCATCACCGAAAGCGATGTACTTCTGGCAACTGCTTCCGACGCCATCGTGATCGGCTTTAACGTAAGGGCTTCCAACCAGGCTGCGCGTCTCGCCGAAAACGAAGGGGTGCAGATCAAGACCTACAGCATCATCTACAACGCCATCGAGGAGATCCGCAGCGCCATGGAAGGCATGCTGGAACCCAAAGTGCAGGAGAAAGAAGTGGCCCAGGTGGAAGTGCGCGAAGTGTACAAATTCGACAAAGCCACCGTGGCCGGCTGTTTCGTTACCGAAGGCAAGATCAAGCGCGACAGCAAGATCCGCCTCTACCGCGACGGCGTGCTCATCTATCCCCGCACAGAGGGCGCTTTTGCCGAACTGGGCAGCCTGAAACGCTACAAGGACGATGTGAAGGAAGTAAACAACAACTACGAATGTGGTCTTACCATCCGGAACTTCTCCGACATCCAGGTGGGCGATACCATTGTAGCCATTGAAGAAGAAGAAGTGAAAAGGACCCTTTGAGGCGCTTAAAAGGCCTTCCGGGCTTTTAATTTTGTTAAATCTGGCCCTGCAATCCCATGGCATGCCATAGCTGGACTAATTTGGGGCCCTAAGTGAGTATATGAAGCAAATAGTTTGTTTCTTTTCCCTCTGCATGGCCTGCCTGGCGGTTTTCAGCCAGGACAGCGTTCAGGCAGTGGCCATGGTGCAGCCTGCCGCATCCCAGGGTTCGCTCCACAAAGTGGTAGCCGATAAGATCGTGGGCGTGGTGGGTGATAAGATCATCCTGCAGTCCGACATTAAAAACGCTGTGCTCGACGCCCAGCGCCAGGCGCAGCAGGCCCAGCAGCCCGATATGCGGCTCCCCACGGAATGTGAAGTGATGGAAGCTGCCCTGGCCCAGAAAGCCTTGGTGCTGCAGTCGGAGAAAGATTCCATTCCCATCAGCGACGAAGAGATCGAAGCGCAACTCGACAACCAGGTGCGGGGCTTCATCAATATGTACGGTTCCAAAGACGCGCTGGAACAGATCGCCGGCCGTACCGTGTACCAGATCAAGGAAGATTTTCGCCAATCGTTTCGCGAACGGAAACAGGCCGAGGAAATGCGGAAAAAGATCGTTTCCACAGTGAAGATTACACCTACGGAAGTAAAGGATTATTTCGAAAAGATCCCCGTTGACAGGTTGCCTTATTACGAAACGGAGGTGGAAGTGGGCGAGATCGTCGCCTATCCCAAAGCCAGCCGCGACCTGGAATTGCTGTCGATCGACGAGCTCAACGACTATAAAAAACAGGTGGAAAGCGGCTCCAAGAAATTCGAGACCCTGGCCAGCCTCTATACCGATGATCCCGGCTCGAAAAACACGGGCGGCATGTATAATATCAACCGCACGGAAAAAGCCTGGGACCCTGCTTTTATCGCCAATGCTTTCCGCCTCCGCGAGGGACAGGTATCACCCGTATTCAAATCCAAGTTCGGCTACCACATCATACAAATGGTAAACCGCGCCGGCGATGATGCCACGGTGAGGCATATCCTGAAAATACCTGCCATCACCGAAACGGAAACCAATGAGGTAGTGGCCAAACTCGACAGCGTGCGCACCCGCCTTATCAACGGAACCCTCAGTTTTGGCGAAGCCGTAGCCCGCTACTCAGATGCCGACGAAGCCAAGTTCACCGGCGGTATGCGCCAGTGCGGGAATGGATCCACCTGTACCATCGACCAGCTCGACAAAGACATGGTGCTTTCCCTGAAAGACCTTAAACCCGGCGATTATTCTGCTCCCAAAGTGTACAACGATGAGAGAGGGAAAAGATCGGTCCGGATTATTTACCTGAAGACCCGTTCGGAACCCCACCGGGAGAACCTGAAAGACGATTACAATAAGATCGCTGAGCGCGCCCTGGAGATCAAACAGCAGGAGGCCGTGGAGAAATGGTTCAACAGCAAGATCCCCACTTTTTACCTGCAGATCGACGAAAACTTTAACACCTGTCCCCAGTTGCATACCTGGATGGAAAATATTTCGAAGAACCAGTAATCAATATTCGATGAAATCAGTAATGGCCTGCCTTTGGTGAAACCGGGGCGGGCTTTTTATTGCACCGGATTTTGTACATTTAGTGATGATCGCTACGAGCCAGTCCGCTATCGGGAAAGACCAGCACATCCCTTACCGTTTTGTGTCGGACCGGGAATCGTTCGTAACCGATTGTTCCGACCTGCTCCTGGAAAAGGCGGGGCTGCCGGCAGGTAACAATTGTTCTCTCGACCTGCTGCTGCACCTCGATTCCAATGCTTCCAAAGCGATGCGCATTGTGATGCGTCACCGAGAACCCGTTTGTTTTCGTGCATCCATCCGCGTTAGGGGCGAAAGCCTTCTTCCGGTATACTGGACCGTTATACCCGACCAGGAGGTTTTCCGCTGGTATGGTTTCCCGGCATCCAACAAAGACAGGATCGAAGGCAGGCTGCAGGAACTGGAACTGATCGTGGCTTCTTTCCACGATATTGTTTTTGAACTGGATAAGAACGGTAATTGCCTGAACTTCTGGGTCAGAGACCCTTCCAAGCTCTATGTGCAGCCTTCTGCTTTTCTCGGTAAGGATATTCGCATCACCATCCGGCAGTATTTTACGCCGCTGGCCGACCTGCTGCTGGGCGGCGTGGAAAAATGTTATGCGGGTAACTACAATGAACAGGTCGAATACCAGTTGCCCGGCAGCGACGAATGGTTCTCCTGCCGGTTCACACCCGTGCTTTCTCCGGAATCCGAGATCGTGGGTGTGCTCATCATCATCACCGATATCACGGCAAGGCGTGCGCTCGAAAACAACCTGCGCCGCAGCGAAGAGAAATACCGCGACCTTTTCGAGAATGCCAACGACATCATTTATATCATCGAAACAGATGGCAGGATCCGGTCCATGAACCACAAGGCCGAAGAAATGCTTGGGTATACTGAAGAAGAAATGCTGGGGCAATCTTCGCATTGTTTTTTTGTACCGGAGAAACTCCGCGAAGGCATTCGCCAGGACGAGCTCAAGTGCCGGGGAGAATTGCATACCACGGTGTATGAATCGGAGTTCATTTCCCGGTTCGGGCAGCGCATTCCCGTAGAGATCAGCTCCCGCCTTATCTCCAGGGAAGGGCTTCCCCAGGGTATCCATGTGACGGCCCGCGACATCACGCACCAGAAACAATCGCAGACAGACCTGGCGAACAGCGAAGCGAGGTTCCGTTTTTTGTCGGAGTTCGCGCGTGATATGATCTGCCTGCACCGGCCCAACGGTGATTTCCTCTACGTGTCTCCCGCTTCGAAAGTATTGCTGGGTTACGATCCCGAAGAACTGACCGACAGGTCGCCCTACGACTATTATCACCCCGACGATGCGGCAACCGTCATCCGCGTATCGCACCAGTTGATACTGATGGGCATTGATTCGCCTTCGTCGCAGTACCGGTTCCGGCATAAAAACGGCTCCTGGGTGTGGCTGGAAACGGTGGCGAAGCCCATCATGGACCACGGTGAGATCATGTATATCCAAACCAACAGCCGCGATATTTCCGACCGGAAAAGATCGGAGCAGTTGCTGGTGGAAAAAGACAGGCTGTCAAGTGCGCTGGCTCATGCGTCGCGTTTGCTGCTGCTCGACCAGCCTCTGCAGGAAGTGCTGGATAAAAGTTTCCCCGTGCTGGGCGAAGCCATGGAAGTGGAATCGCTTTTCCTGTTCAGCCTCGCGGAAGACAGGGCCAGGGGATTTCATATCTGGTGCCAGAACCGTGTGCTTCGCCCGGAGGAAAAAACAAGACTTTTCCAGGGAGCCGAGATCCTGGTCAACAGCCAGGTGGCGGAATACCATATTGGAACAGAAACGGACCTGCGCAGGCGGGCCTGGATGCAAACGCTTGGCTATAAATCCATCCTGGTGGCCCCTGTTTTTAGTCAGAACGGCATCTGGGGCGCCATTGGCTGCGGCCAGAAAGCGCAGGAATCGGAATGGAGCATGAACGTGCGCAATTCCCTGATCACTTTTGCCGCTTCCATCAGCAACGTGGTGGAGAAAGACATCCAGCACCAGCAATTGCGGCAAAGCGAAGAATGGTTCCGCACCCTGTTCCGCAATTCGCTCGACATCGTGTTCCTGGTAGATCCGGCCGGCCGGCTGAGCTACGCAACACCCAGCCTGGAGCAAAACCTGGGTTATAAGGAAGCCGATCTGTTGGGAGAATTTTGCCGGTCGATCGTTCATCCCGAAGAAAAAAAATCGTTCAGCGATGCCATCCGCCAACTGGCTACCGACCCGCAGCAGGACCTGGTGCTGCCGCTTCGCGTGCTGCATTCGAACGGAAATTGGCGGTGGATGGAAATGAAGGGGCAGAGCAAACTCGACGATCCCAATATCCAGGGGATATTGCTCAGCCTGCGTGATATTACCGAGTACATCGAGATCGAAAATACCCTTAAGCAATACAGCGATAAGATCACTTCCATGCTGCACAGCATTACGGATGGATTTATTGCGTTGGATAAGGATTTCAATATTGCCATGTTCAATACGGTAGCCCAGGAACTGCTGCAGCAAAACGGCAGGCTGGTGATTGGCGACAGCGCCTGGGAGCTTTTTCCCGATGCGCGGGACTCAGACAGCTACCGTTACCTCAACCAGGCGGTAAGGGAAAACCGCACCATCCGGTACGAGCAGTACATCGAATCCATTCACCGTTGGTTTGATGTGAGCGCCTTTCCATACGAGGACGGCATTTTTGTGTATTTCAAGGACGAGACCGACAAAAAACACCAGGAGAGCCTGCTCCAGTTGGAAAAAGAAGTGCTGGAAATGCATGCCGGTGGAGAGATCAGCCTGGCTGCCATTGCCGACCACCTGCTCCGCCGCCTGGAACAGTTGTGCCGTCACCTGCTTACCGCCATCTGCCTGGTGAAGAACAATGAGAAGTCGTCGGTGTTCCTGGCGGCGCCCAGCCTGCCCGATGCTTTCCGCACCTGGGTGGAGGCCACGCCGCTGGAGCCGGGGCTTACCACCTGCGGGCGGGCGGTGCAGCAACGGCAGCCGGTGGAAATTCCCGATATGGCCAACAGCGACCTTGCGGAAGTGACCCGCCAGGCCGCCGCCGCCATGGGTGTTAAGGCCACCTGGTCTGTTCCCCTGATCAGCAGTTCCGGAGAGGTGCTGGGCGTATTCAGCGTATATTTTCGCCAGGCACGCGAGCCGCTGCCCGACGAGAGATGGATCACACAGCGGGCGCTTCGCACCTTTACCATGATCATGGAAAACAGGCAGGCGGCCGAAAAACTGCGTATCAGCAACGAGCGCTACCTGCTGGCGACGAGAGCATCCAATGAAGCCATCTGGGACTGGGATGCGGAGAAGCAGGTTTCATTTTGGGGCGAAGGCTTCAATACGCTTTTCGGTTATCCATCTGAGTTTTACCCGGGCCACTCCATGAACTGGGAGAACAAAATCCACCCCGACGACCGGGAACGGGTGCTGAACAATATTGCGCAATACACTTCTGGTTTGAAAAAGGATATGTTCACGGAAGAATACCGTTTCCTGAAATCCGATGGCACTTATGCGCAGGTGATCGATAAAGGTTATTGCCTCTACGATGAAAGTGGCCGGGTGATCCGGATGATCGGTTCCTGCGAGGATGTTACGGAACGGAAAAAAATGGAAGAACAACTGCTGCAGCAGGAGATCCATAAGCAGCAGCAGATCGCACGGGCCGTGGTGGACGTGCAGGAAAACGAAAGAGCCGAGATCGGGAAAGAGCTGCACGACAACGTGAACCAGCTACTCTCCACCGCCAAGCTTTTCCTGGAAGTGGCAGAAAACGATACCCAGATGCAGCGGCAGATGATCCGCCGCAGTTCCGATACCATCATGAGCGCCATCAACGAGATCAGGAAGATCAGCCGTTCACTGATGCCGGCCAGCGTGAGCGACCTGGGACTGATCTCCTCGGTAAACGACCTGGTCCATAACCTGCGACTTACCAAGCAACTGGTGGTGAATTTCCGCTACGATGCCGGGCTGGATCTCGTGCTGCCGCCCAAGATGAAGCTGATGCTGTTCCGCATTATACAGGAACAGGCGAATAACATCATCAAACATGCCCGCGCCAGCAGTTTGCTCATCGACATCCGGTTGCCCGGCAAAGGGGTGCGGCTGGAGATCACCGATAACGGTATCGGGTTCGATCTGTCGGTCGCAAAACGAAAAGATGGCGTAGGTTTGTCAAATATTTTGAGCCGGGCTGCTATCTTTAACGGTGAGGTGATCATGAATACCGCTCCCGGAAAAGGCTGCCAGCTTATTATCGATATTCCCGAAACCCTTACAAAACCCTGATCACATGAGCAAAGTATCCATCATGATCGTGGATGATCACAAACTGATCCGTGAAACCTGGAGCTTTATTTTGGGCAGTGACCCGCGTTTTGAAGTGATCGCCGACTTCGGCGACCCCGAAGAGGCCATCGAAATGGCCCGCACACGCCAGCCCAATATTGTTTTGATGGACATCAATATGTCGCCCATCAGTGGATTTGACGCTACCGAACAGATCCGCCGCTTTTCGCCCGAGACCAAGATAATAGGGGTATCCATGCACTCGCAGCCGGCTTATGCCCGCAAAATGCTGCAGGTGGGCGCACAGGGATATGTGACCAAGAACAGCAGCAAGGATGAAATGGTAAAAGCCATACTGGAAGTGGATAAGGGCAACAAATACATTTGCGACGAGATCCGCCACATCATTTCTGAACAGCTCACCGAACCGGAAAGCGAACAACCCGATCTCCAGAGCCTTACCGAAAGGGAGATCCAGATCATCCATTTTATCAAAGCAGGAAATTCTTCCCGTGAAATAGCCCAGGAGCTTGATATTTCACTCAAAACCGTGGAAGTGCACCGGCACAATATTCTTAAAAAGCTGAAACTGAAAAATTCGGCCTCCCTCGTGAATTTTATCAACAGCAATCCAAGCTTGTACTAAATATTATATATTTTAGCGATCTCAATCACCGAATATGACCTGCTGACCCCGGCGGAATCTTCCCGCTGTATGTTCATTCCATTGTCCAGCGCGCCTGCTGCGCTGTGATTCTTTCATTGATCCGTTTCAACTTAATTATATGTCAGAAAAGGAAACTACTGCTTTTCGGGCTGGCGACCTCTTTCAGCTCATTAAATCCGCTATCCGCGGAGAAGAGCAGGATTACACCCAGGGCAGCATACGCCGGGCTGTATTCCTGCTGGCCATTCCCATGATCCTGGAAATGGGGATGGAATCGGTATTTGCCGTGGTGGATCTCTATTTTGTAGGCCGGCTGCCCGATAGCAGCCACAATATTCAAACCGTTGGCCTGACGGAATCCGTGCTTTCGCTGGTCTATTCGCTGGCCATTGGCATCAGCATGGCTGCCACCGCCATGGTGGCCCGCCGCATAGGAGAAAAAGATCCCAGGGCTGCCGCGCACGCAGCCATGCAGGCGCTTTGGATCTCGGGCATACTGACCCTGGTGGTGAGCCTGGCGGGGATTTTCTTTGCGAAGGATGTGCTTCGCCTCATGGGCGCCGACCCCGAAACAGTGGAGAAAGGTGCTTCCTATACGCGGCTCATGATGGGAAGCAGCCTGGTGATCATGCTGCTCTTCCTGATCAATGGTATTTTCCGCGGGGCAGGGGACGCTTCCATGGCCATGAAAAGCCTGTGGATCGCTAATATCTGTAACATCGTTCTTTGCCCGCTGCTGATTTTGGGTGTTGGCCCCTTTCCCGGCTTCGGGCTTTTCGGCGCCGCCCTGGCCACCACCATCGGCAGGGGAATTGGCGTATGTTACCAGGTCTATCATTTGCTGAAGGGGAAATCCATCATCCGGCTCGACCTGAAACGCGACTGGAAACCCGATCTGCCGGTGATCCGCAGCCTCGTTGGGATTGCCGCCCCCGGCACCATGCAGTTCATCATCGGCTCCTGTAGTTGGATATTCCTGGCCCGCCTGGTGGCGGAAACCGGCCACGCTGAGGCATCGGCAGGGTACCAGACCGCCATCCGGATCCTGATCTTTTTTCTCCTGCCTGCCTGGGGGCTGGCCAATGCGGCGGCTACCCTCGTGGGACAAAACCTGGGTGCCAAACAGCCCGACCGGGCCGCGCGGTCGGTGATGGTTACGGCACGTTATAACGCTGTTTTCATGGCCATTGTGATGCTGTTCTTTTTGGTGGCGGCCGACTGGGTGGTAGGCTTCTTCAGCGCCGACCCGGTGATCCGCGCCATTGGCGTGCAGGCCCTGCGCATCATGAGCGCCGGGTATATTTTTTACGGGATCGGAATGGTCATGGCCAATGCCTTTAACGGCGCCGGCGATACCCGCACGCCCACCTGGATCAACCTTTTCGGGTTCTGGCTCTTCCAGATACCGCTGGCCTATGTGCTGGCCAAGTCGATGAAACTTGGGCCGCTGGGTGTGTTTATAGCCATACCTGTTGCGGAAACAGCCATTACCCTGGTGGCCTGGTGGTTGTTCCGGAAGGGCAAATGGAAGGAGATTAAAATTTGAGAAAAGCCGGCTGCCGGCAGAAATTTGACAGGGATTTGCATACTAATTTTGGAATGGAATCGTTATCCGATCAAATCCGATGGTGTAGATGAAATCGTTGTTGAAAACCGTTCTGCTGGCAGCTTTTTTCCTGCCTCCCTTCCTGTCAAAGGCCGACGGACTGGCCTGGAACAGTAAGCTGGCGGTGAAGGGCGATTCACTGTACCGCGCCATGGATCTTTCCAGCGAGGGACTTTCCCGCAAAGCATTTCAACTTGCCTGGAAGGGGTATTGTATCCTGCGCAGGCAGGGGCGCCTGGAACGGACCGATATATTGACCATCTGCGATTTCAGCCAGTCTTCCCGCAATAAAAGATTGTACGTTATTGACCTGCTGAACGGGGAACTTCTCAAAAGGACCTATGTGGCACACGGTCGCAATTCCGGAACCGAATTTGCCCGCCGTTTTTCGAACAGGCCCGAATCGCACCAGAGCAGCCTGGGTTTTTATGTCACCGGCCGAACCTATTTTGGCGAGCACGGACTTTCCCTGCGCATCCGCGGACTGGAAAAAGGGTTTAATGACCGCGCGGATAAACGGAATATTGTGGTACACGGCGCCGGGTATACGAGTCCCGATTTCCTGGAGAACAATCCTTTCATAGGGCGCAGCTACGGTTGTCCCGCCATTCCTGAACTGGAAACGGAAGAAGTGATCGATGCGATCAAAGACGGTTCCTGCCTGTTTATTTATCATCCCACGCAAAAATACCTCAGCGGATCGCGCATCCTGAATGCGCGGCAGGCCTGAGTGTGTTTTCGTTCCCTGACTTATGTAACCACCAGCGCTACCAGCATCGAGACGATACCGGTGAGGAAGCCGTTGAGCAGTTCCCGCGGGCTGTGGGCAGCGAGCAGCAATCTTGCGGTACCGGTCAGTCCGGCTACCAGCAGGGCGGCGGCGAGTGGCGCAGCCATATTTATTTGACTGTGCCAGGCCAGCGTCACAAAAAAAGCCACCAGGATGCCCATGGCAATACCGTGCAGGCTGATCTTCTGAAAGTTGTTAAGGGTGAGGGCCAGGATGCTCGAAATAAATACCGCTCCCAGCATTTGCACCAGTTCGGGCGGATTGTCCGGCTGGCGGCGGCTCACGTAAAAGATCCAGAAATAAAAGATCATGGCGGCCACAATGGGAATGATGCGGTCCTGGCGGGTGGGCAGTTTGACGCTGCTGATGAAACCGAGTTGCCTGAGCAGCAGCACGGTGATGGCGGGGAAAAAACAGGTGCTGACCAGTACCGATACCAGTTTCATTATTTTATAGGAAGAGCTGGCGCCCATAAAGGCAAAGGGATGCAGGTAAAGCAGGAATGCCGTGATGTATCCGGGGATGAAAAGCGGATGAAAGATAAAGGAGATTATTTCTCCCAGCCCTTTCCGGAAGGGCGCAATGGGGCTGTCGGTCATTATAGTTCCTTTCTGAGCCGGGCAACCGGAATATTCAGTTGCTCGCGGTATTTGGCAACGGTTCTGCGTGCAATGTTATAACCTTTTTCCTGTAAAAGCTCGGTGAGCCTTTCGTCGCTGAGGGGCTTGCGTTTGTGTTCGCCCTCTACCAGGTCGCTCAGTATCTTTTTCACTTCGCGGGTGGATACCTCCTCACCGCTTTCCGTGCTCAGGCTTTCGCTGAAGAAAAATTTGAGTCGATAGGTACCGAATTCTGTTTGCACAAATTTGCTGTTGGCCACCCGGCTCACGGTGGAGATGTCGAGCCCCGTCCTTTCGGCGATGTCTTTCAGGATCATGGGGCGCATAGTGGTTTCGTCGCCGGTGAGGAAAAACTCGCGCTGGTAGTCGAGGATGGTTTGCATGGTCATCATCAGGGTTTGCTGCCGCTGCTTGATCGCATCGATGAACCATTTGGCCGCGTCGATCTTTTGTTTGATGAAGAGCACGGCTTCTTTTTGCCGTTTGTCCTTTTTACTGCCCCGGTCGTATTCTCTCAGCATGTCGCGGTAGCCCTCGCTGATGCGCAGGTCGGGCGCGTTCTTGCTGTTCAGGGTCAGTTCCAGCTTGCCGCCGTTGTTGAAAATGAAAAAGTCGGGGATCACGTAGCTTTCGGCCTTGTTCACTTCGCCCACGTTTCCGCCGGGTTTTGGGTTGAGACGGATGATCTGCTGGATGATGTCGCGCAGTTCTTCGTCGGAAATATTCAGTCCGCGCTGGATCTTATCGTAGTGTTTTTTGGTGAACTCATCGAAATAACGGGTGAGTATTTCAATGGCCTGCTGAACGGCATGGCCTTCATGGCGTCGCCGTTCCAACTGGAGCAGCAGGCATTCCTGCAGGTTACGCGCGGCCACGCCGGGAGGGTCAAAATGCTGGATCAGGCGAATGATCTCTTCGATCTCGTTTTCACCCGCTTCAATGTTCTGGCGGAAAGCGAGGTCGTCCTGGATGGAGGCGGTTTCGCGGCGGAGATAACCATCGTCGTCGATGCTGCCGACGATCTGTTCGGCGATCTTGCGTTTTCTTTCATCGAGGGTTAGCATGCCCAACTGGTCGGCGAGCAGGTCGTGCAGGGTGGATTCCACTTTAAAGGGCATCACCTGTTTATCTTCCAGCTCGGGATAATTCTCATCGCGCATTTTGTAGTCGGCGATCTCGTCGTCGCCATCGTGCACGTACTCGCTGATATCAATATTGCCGTAGTCTTCTTCTGAGCCGTCGTTTTCGTATTCGTCCTCTGTGCCGTTCTCAAACTCATCCCTCGATTCGTCGAAATGGTCTTCATTGTCTTCGTCGCCCTGCTCAAGCGCGGGGTTTTCTTCCAGTTCTTCTTTGATCCTTTCTTCCAGGTTGGCAGTTGGCACCTGCAGCAGCTTCATGAGCTGAATTTGCTGTGGGGACAGCTTCTGCAACAATTTCTGCTGTAAACTTTGACTTAGTGCCATTTGTTAGGGTTTATGGCAACCTGCGCTGAACGCGGGCGCGCCTTTCCACAAAAATCAGGCCGTAAATTACAAAATATGGGAAGATGGGGAGAAAAGGATTTCTTAAAATATTGCCAACGATCCTTGCTTCCCTGGGAGTTCTCTGCGTAAATGCGCAACAGAAGCGGGTTTTGCCGGGTTTGGGGGCGACTGCTCCCGGGAAGGCGCGCAGTTTCAATTTTTCAATAAATTTTGCTGCTGTTACAGGAAAGCCGCTTTCCTGCGCTCCGGTAGGGTGGGTTGATGGCAGGCTCCCGGTTTCGGGGCATCCTGCTTTTTCGCCCGCGCCGGGGACTGGGCCGGCTTTTCTCCAGGCGGCAAAGCCCGGCCGGCAGCGGGTTTTCCACCCGGTGGCCTCCCAGGCAGTGCGGGACTACGGTTTTTTCTGCCGGCAGGAGTGGCTATGGGAGAAAAAAACAGGGATCCCCCTGCGCCTGCGCCTGGGATCCCTGGAATATGTTGACCGCCTTGAAGGGAAGGGGCCACTGTAAGATTACACCAATACGGAAAGGCTTCTCAGTACGGCGCCCAGTCGAACGGCGTCGTGTATGCGCTGTTTTTCCGTGCCATGCTGCACCAGGTTCTTCTCGTGGCTGGTAACACACATTTCACAGCCATTAATGGCGCTTACCACCAGGCTTACGAGCTCAAAGAATTCTTTACCGGTAATGGGGTTGGCCATAATGCTCATGCGGATGCCTGCCTGTGCATTGTTGTAAAATGTTTCGTTCATAAAATGGCGGAAACGGTAATACACATTGTTGGCGGCCATGAGGCTGGCGCAGCTGATCACTTCGGCGATCTCTTTTTCGTCGGCTCCTGCCTGGATGGCCAAGCGGGTGAACCCTTCCTGCAGCAGGGTATTCTTTTCATTCACCATTACGGCCACGGCCAGCAGGTAGGCTTCTTTTGGCTGCAGCGTAGTTGCCTGCAGGGCGTTGTTCACGTTGATCTTCAGGTCGCGCAGGTAACGGGCATCTGTATCCGCCAGCGCCCGCAGGTTGGCGCTCACCTGGTCGGCACTCAGGCCGAGGTCCAGGAACAGCGCCACTGCGTTGTCGGTGGCGGTTGTATTTCCAAATTGCATCTGTTCGGTTTGATGATTAAAAATCTCAGGCGGTGAGGGTTGCTTCCCCTTTCTGCCAGTTACAGGGACAGAGTTCGTCTGTCTGGAGCGCATCGAGCACACGCAGTACTTCTTTTACGTTGCGGCCCACGTTCAGGTCATAGAGGCTTACCCAGCGCACAATGCCCTGCGGGTCTACGATAAAAGTGGCGCGGTAGGCGATCTTTTCTTCTGATTCCAGAATGCCCAGTTCAGCGGCGAGTGATTTGGACGTGTCGGCAAGCATGGGAAACTGCAGGCCTCTGAGGTCTTCGTGGTTGTTGCGCCAGGCAAGATGCACGAATTCGCTGTCGGTGGAAGCGCCCACCAGTACGGCATCCCTGTCGGCGAAATCAGTATAGTGCTTGTTGAACTCAGCGATCTCTGTAGGACATACAAAAGTGAAGTCCTTGGGCCACCAGAACATTACCATCCATTTTCCGGCATCACGGATCTCCTCATAGCTGAGGTCATAGAACTCTTTTCCTTTTTCGATGGAAACAACTGCTTTTTTCTTAAAGGCCGGGAACTCGGATCCCAGCGATACAACTACATTTTTCATATTCATTTCCTGTTTTAGATTCATTTGCGGTCGCAAAGTTCCCATGCGGCGCATTTGATTCCAAATTCAAAAAACAGGAAAGCAGGATTTGCGGTGTCCAGGCAGGTGCGTGACAATGCGAAACCCTTACGGGCAGCCCATTACAGGAGTCTATCACATTTTTCTATGAAAGATAGAAAGGAATGATCAGGGCGTTTCCACTGCAGGCAGTGGAGCATTGGCTGCTTCGGGTTTGGCGGGCAGCCAGGGCATAACGGGAACGGGCACCCGGTATTTATAGAGGTCGAGCCGCAGGCTGTCGCTCCAGCCATTGGGATTGTTCACAAAGCTGCGGCTGCTGAAATAGACCTGTCCCTGTACACCCGGTGTTTCCCTGCTGGCGCGCACCTGCCGGGGCAATTGCGTTTTGTCGCGCCAGGCGGAGTTTATACCAGCTTTGTAAATGCCCAGGCCTATGTAACAGTGCCGGCCATAGCTGTGCTCGCTCCACCATTTGAGCAGGGTTTCATAGTCGGCTGCCTTGTGACCGAATTCAAAATAGATCTGCGGCGCCACATAATCGATCCAGCCATTCCGCAGCCAGAGCAGGATATCGGCATAGAGGTCGTCGTAATTGGTCTGTCCGGCGCGGGTATTGCTGCCCAGGGAGTCTTTGTCGCTGTTTCGCCAGATGCCGAAAGGAGAGATGCCGAATTTCACCCAGGGTTTTTCTTCCTTGATGGCTCCCGCGAGGTGTACGATGATGGAGTCCACATTGCTGCGCCGCCAGTCGTCGCGGGTCATGCCGGCACCGTACTGCATATAGGTTTTACCATCGGGGAATTCTTTGCCGGCGATGCGGTAGGGATAAAAATAATCATCGAAGTGGATGGCGTCCACCTCGTAGCGCTTCACAATATCACGCACCACTTTCACCACAAATTGTTGCGCATCGCGGTTGCCGGGATCAAAATATTTTTTATCGCCATAGGTCAGGAACCAGCCGGGATGTTCGCGGGTAATGTGGTTGGCTGCAGGAATAGAATTGCGGATGTTAAAGACGGCCCGGTAGGGGTTGAGCCAGGCATGGAATTCCAGTTTTCTTGCATGGGCTTCCGCAATCATGAATTGCAGGGGATCGTAAAAAGGAACCGGTGGCCGGCCCTGGCGCCCGGTAAGCCATTCGCTCCAGGGTTCGTAGGGCGAAGGGTAAAAAGCGTCTGCCGCGGGACGGATCTGCACGATCACGGCATTGAGGCCGTTGGCAACGTGCATGTCGAGCAACTTAATGTACTGCGCTCTTTGCGTTTCCGGATCGGTCGTGCCTTTGTCGGGCCAGTCGATATTATCAACCGTGGCGACCCAGGCGGCGCGGAATTCGGGACGGGTCCAGCCGGTACTGTCCTGCGGGTACAGCTTACAGCATAGGGTCAGGATCAGTGCAATCGTAACAAAACCATTTTTCATCAGCCTGTTTTTCATTCCTTCGATTGTCTCAATTTGTCGAGCAACCGGTTCAGCTCTGCCGCTTCGGCTTCGTTGATGCTGAACAATAATTTTTCCCATTCACTTTCGTGCGCATCCAGTTCGGCCAGCAGGTTCCTGCCTTTTTCGCTGATGGTAACATCCACCAGGCGACGGTCGGAGGGGCAGATCACTTTTTGCACCAGTTCTTTTTTCACCAGCCTGTCCACAATGCGGGAGGTATCGCTCATCTTATCCAGCATGCGCTGGCGGATCTGCAGGGTGCTCAGGGGCTCCCCGGCTCCGCGCAGGATGCGCAGGATGTTGAACTGCTGGTTGGTGAGGTCATACCGGTCGAGGTGCTTGCGGGTATTTTCCATCAGCCAGTTGTAGGAATAGATGAGATTGATCATGGCCTTCTGGTGTTCATTTCTGAACCTGGTTTGCTGGATGTCCGTATTGATGCTCATAGAATGTGTGGTTCCCGATAAAAATACAGAAAATGATGCAGCCATCCTTAACCCCATACCCTTGTACCTTCAGAACAGTTGGCGCATATATCTATATTGGCCCTGCTTTTAAGCAGGTTAGAACGAAATTGGTGGTAATTGTCATCCTGCCAGATTTCCCTGAAAGACCTTCCTTTCAGATCGCCCAGGCGGTGCTGCGCGTCCTTATCAAAACAGCAGGGCACCACCAGCCCGTCCCAGGTGATGACGGTGGCATGCCAGGCCCGCCAGCAGTGGTTTTGCAGGTTATTCTTCAGTTCCATTGTGCCCGCCCTGCCGCGCCGGTACCTGCTGTAGCGGTCCAGTGTAGGGATGAGCTGGTTGGGATCGTTTTCGTAATCGTAGACCTGGGCGGTTTTGAACCAGATATCGTCCACGCCGATTTCTCTGGCCAGCGCCCGGGCCTCTTCGATCTGGTGCTCATTGGGTTTCACCACCAGGAACTGGAACACCACGAAGGGGTGGCGGCTCTTCAGTTCTTTTTTCCATTTCACAATATTCTTTGCGCCCTCCAGTACTTTTTCCAGCCGGCCGCCCACGCGGTATTGCTGGTACACTTCCTGCGTGGTGCCGTCGATAGAAATGATCAGGCGGTCGAGCCCGCTCTCAATGGTTTTTCGGGCATTGGTATCTGTTAGGAAGTGTGCGTTGGTGGAAGTAGCGGTATAAATCCCTTTCGACGAAGCATAGGATACCATTTCCAGGAACTCGGGATTGAGATAGGGTTCTCCCTGGAAATAAAATACCAGGTACAGAAGGTCCTTGTGCAACTGGTCGATGGTTTCGCGGAAAAAATTTCGCTGGAGCATGCCCGTGGGACGCGTAAATGCGCGAAGGCCGCTCGGGCATTCGGGACAGCGCAGGTTGCAGGAGGTGGTAGGCTCTACGGAAATGGAAATGGGCAGGCCCCATTGCACCGGCTTGCGGCTGTATTTGCTGACATAATAACTCCCCAGGACCTTGGCGGCATTCCAGGCACGTCGCAGGGTAAGCTTTCGCAGGAGGTTAAGCGAATCGGAAAAATGGGGCATATGCAAATATAAGTTACTCTATTTTTGGAGCCTGATGGTCAAAAAGAAAAGCTCGATCCTGCCCGGACCCAAATCGCTACTGGCCCTCTGCATTGTTGCAGCGATCGGCATGGCTGCCTGGTGGTGGTACAAGTCAACCCTTCCCGACTTTGTGCGGTACGATGCATTCGGGATTGAGATCCCCACCGAATTTTCCATTCACGGCATAGATGTTTCCAAATACCAGGACCGCATCAACTGGGAGGCGGTGCGGGATATGGAAGTGGAAGATGTGCGCATCGGGTTTGTTTTTATCAAGGCCACGGAAGGCCTGGGCAATATGGATCCTTTTTTCCGCCGCAACTGGGAAAAAGCAGGCAGTGTGGGGCTGCCCCGCGGCGCCTATCATTTTTTCCTGGCCCCCAAGAGTGGCGCCGAGCAGGCCGAGAATTTCATTCGCCGCGTGGATCTCCGGCCCGGGGACCTGCCGCCGGTGCTGGACGTGGAGCAAACCTATGGCGTGGGCCCTGAAAAGCTGCGCACGGAAGTAAGGGCTTTCCTGCAGCGGCTCGAAGCGCATTATGGCATTAAGCCTATTATTTATACCAACGTGGATTTTTACAACCGCTACCTGAAAGATCTTTTTGACGATTATCCCTTATGGGTAGCGCACTACCTTCGGAAAGACCGGCCGCGGATCGCCCGTACCTGGGCCTTCTGGCAATACAGCGAAAGCGGCTCGGTAAACGGCATTCGTGCGCGTGTGGACTTCAATGTTTTTAACGGGGATTCCACAGACTTTGAGAACCTGCTAATCCAGCCTTAATTTTAGGATATGAGTGAAATGGAAAAAGACGCCCGGCAGTTATTGTCGCGAACCCTGCGCACCATTTCCCTGGTGGTACTCTGGCTGCTGGTAAACAGTACGCTGGGCATCATGATGGGTTGGTTTTTCTTTTACCGGGTGCCGCAGACCGGCAATTATATATTCTACGCCTGGTTCCTGCTCAGCGGTTTTTTCCTTTTCCGGTACATCTTCCGGCTCTGGAACAAACCGCTTACAACGGATTAGGCTGTGGAATGCGGCGCCCGCGCTGCCGCAGGTATTTTTCGTAAATGACCTGGCTCATCGGCTTTTCGTATACCTTGCTTTCCACCCAGGAAATGATATCGAGGTAGGCAAAGGCCCTGGTTTCAAAGCGGCTTTTTTCCAGGTGTTTGATCTTATGCAGGAATTTTTCCAGCTCCGGTTTCAGTTTTCGGGGAGAAACGCCGAAGGAATGCCGGATAAAACGGAACATCTCTTCTTCCACTACGGTAAGGTTTTTCATTTTGGCCATGAATCGGTACACCGATTTGATGAGGGATTCGATGATCTCATCATTGCCTAGTTCATAGTGCGCCATCATGTGCATGAGACGGGCATAACACTGGAGGTCGATGCGCAGGTCGGCGGAGGTATCGTATATGATCTTCTGCAGGTAATCGATACAGGTATTGTAGTCGCCGCTGCCGAAATACAGGGTGGCGAATTTGTAGTTGAACACCACGATGCGGTGAGGGTCTACATAAAGCGCATACTCCTCGAGGTTAGCCGTTATGGTATCTACCAGCTTTAGTCCCTCTTTGAAGGTGCCGGTCATCAGGTGCCAGTTAAGGCGCGCGCTGTTGATATAAATGGAAGTGTGGATGCGGAAATTGTCGTGCTGCACGGCAATGGGGGTCGCTGCGAAGGCTTCGAAGGTTTTGAGCACTTTTTCGAACTGGATGAAATTGCGCAGGTCAAAATGTGCATTGAGGAGATTGTGCAGGCCTTTGATATAGTGGCCGATCTCCACTTTTTTCATCACTTCGTTCCCGTCGAAAATATCCACCCATTTCTGGGCGTAGCGGTAGTACATGAGAAAATCCTGGCGGATGAAAGCATACCAGGTATAACATTGGTAGAGGTACAGCCGTTCGTAAAAGTCGGTAAGGGTAAAAGCGTCGGGAGGCAGTTGTTCCCTGAAAAACTGGCGGATGCCCGCTTCGTCCTTTTCGTTGCGGGCGTGCCCGTTCTTCACGTACCAGCCATAGAGCTGGAGGGCCAGGTTGGAGAGACGGGTCACCCTTTCGATATGGCCGCTGATCTCTGAGGCCTCCAGGGTAAGCTTTTCCGTTTTTTCCTGGATGCTGCGGGTAATGTGCAGGGTCTCGATCTTTTTTTCCAGGGAGATCACCTGCGCCAGGTAGTTGAATTTCCCGTTGGCTTTGGCGATTTCCCGCGCCCTTTCCAGGATGCGGAGGGCCTGGTGCTTGAGGCCTTTGTGGTAGAGGATGCGGGCGTTGTCGAGCTGCTCGGAAAGCTGGAGTTCCAGGGTATCGGTGCTTTTCAGGTCGCGCAGGCTGGCCAGGAGCTGTTTGTACAGGTGGGTCTTGATATTGTTGAGCTGGGGTTTCTGGATGGAAGGCAGTTTTTTGAGTAAAACCTTCTCGTCGTAGTCCTCCAGTTTATCCAGGGTGTCGAACAACTCCACGATCTTGAGGTCTTCTTTTGCGGAACTTCTCTTGATATAAAGTTTAAAATGCCGCTTTTCCGCCTTGTGAAGTGATTTTATTAACTGAAATAAAGCATCGGTGGATTTGTTGGGCATCATTCAATATTTTTCCGGAAACACCTGTTATTTAAGGATTTAGAAGCAAAATTACCCCTTTTGAAGTAATAAAAACCGGCCAAATATGATTTGACCGGGGCAAGTTCGCGGTATACTTTTACATCAGAGTTCAGGAAATAGAAAAATACGGCAGGCAATCGCTAGAAAGGCAAAAAATCGCAGAGGTCAAAGAAACTGAACTTAATAAAAGCCCTACCGGGTGAAACTGATAGGGCCTCCAAAAAGATCTGAGCTTTTTTTTATATGGCAAGCAATCGTTAGAGGTCGACTGTGTCTACAGTGGACCTTCTTTTTTTCTGTAGCGGGAGTGAAGTTAATAGCCCGCGTTCTTCCCGCCAAATTTATTTTCATAATTTTTTAACAAACGGGTTTAGGGGGATGAAGGATGGCTGTTTGAAAAGCAGTATCTTAATTCCCAAACAGCTAATGCATGTCACTCCTGAACAATTCCAATAAGAACAGCAAGGGCAAGAAGAAGGGCGGTGCCGCCCAGAAACCAGCTTTTTCCGGCAACCTCAAAGGGAAGGCCAATTCCAAGTCGGCCTCCAACCTGCCCAAACTTACAGGCGGCGCCCAGCGGGGATCCTGACAGTATCGTGCCGTTCCGCCGGTTTATTCCATAGTTTTCGGGATATTTGCCGCTTCACAGTGTGGAGCTTATGGTAGACTATTTATCTGGACTCAATGAACAGCAAAAGGAAGCGGTACTGCATAAGGATGGTCCGCTTATGATCGTGGCTGGCGCCGGCAGTGGCAAAACCAAGGTGCTGACCACCCGCATAGCGCACCTGATGGCCCGTCACGGCGTGGATGCGTTTAATATTCTCGCCCTCACGTTTACCAATAAGGCCGCCCGGGAAATGAAGGAACGGATCGAAAAGATCCTCGGCAATTCCGACGCCCGCAACCTGTATGTAGGCACATTTCACAGCGTTTTTGCGCGGATCCTGCGCGGCGAAGCCCATCGCCTGGGCTATCCCAGTTCCTTTACCATTTACGATACCGACGATGCCAAGGGCGTGGTGAAAACCGTCATCAACGAACTGCATCTCGACGACAAGCTCTATAAGCCCAACGTCGTGTACAACCGGATATCCAGTGCCAAGAACGCGCTGGTGAATCCTGCCGAATACGCACTGGACTATTATATCCAGCAGGAAGACGCCCGCAGCAACCGGCCCGCCATCGCCCAGATCTACGACGCCTATGCCAAGCGCTGCTTCAAGAACGGGGCCATGGATTTCGACGACCTGCTCATCAAAATGTACGAGCTGCTTAAGCATTTCCCTGAATCCCTTCACAAATACCAGCACAAGTTCAAATACATCCTGATCGACGAATACCAGGATACCAACCCGGCCCAGTATGAGATCATCAAACTGCTGGGCGCCGCTCACGAGAACGTGTGCGTGGTGGGCGACGATGCGCAGAGCATCTATTCTTTCCGCGGCGCCACCATCCAGAACATCCTGCAGTTCCAGAAAGACTACGACGATGTGAAAGTGATCAAACTGGAGCAGAATTACCGCAGCACGCAGAATATCCTGAAAGTGGCCAACGATGTGATCGCCCATAATAAAAACCAGATACCCAAAGAACTCTGGACGGAAAACGGGGAAGGGGAAAAGATCCGCCTGGTGCGCACCCTGTCGGACAACGAGGAAGGAAAGTTCGTGGCCGACACCATCCAGGAACAAAAGCTCCGGAACCATTTTTCCAACCGCGATTTTGCCATCTTATACCGCACCAATGCACAAAGCCGTGCTTTTGAAGAAAGCCTGCGTCGCATGGGCATCGCCTATACCATGTACGGCGGTGTCAGTTTCTATGCGCGTAAGGAGATCAAGGATTTTGTGGCCTATCTCCGGCTGATCGTGAACACGCGCGACGAAGAAGCGTTGAAACGCATCATCAATTACCCGGTAAGAGGCATCGGCAAAACCACCATTGATAAGTGTGTGTTGTTTGCCAACGAGAACAACATCTCCATGTGGGAGGTGCTGGAAAATGCATCGCGCTTCGGCTTCCGTTCCGGAACGCTTGAGTCAATTGAGCAGTTCGTGATCTTTATACGCAGTTGCCAGAGTATGCTGGAACAGAAAAATGCTTATGAAGTGGCCTTTCATGTAGGTAAGCAAACCAATATTGTAAAAGAGCTGTTCAACGATAAAACCACCGAGGGACTGCAACGGTATGAAAACGTACAGGAATTGCTGAACAGCATTAAGGAATTCACCGAAACGCCCAGCAACGATGATGGTGAAGTGGGCGACAAAGGCCTTTCTGCCTACCTGCAGCAGATCACCCTGCTCACCGATGCCGATGAAAAAGATCCCAATGCCGATACCGTTAAGCTGATGACCATTCACGCAGCCAAGGGGCTCGAGTTCCCGGTGGTATTTGCCGCCGGACTGGAAGAAATGCTTTTTCCCAATGCCATGAGCATCAATACCAGGGAAGAGCTGGAAGAAGAGAGAAGGCTGTTTTATGTGGTGATCACGCGGGCAAAGGCCAAACTTTGGATCACCTATGCCAATACGCGGTATAAGTTTGGACAACTTGTTCAGAACGAACCCAGCCGCTTCATTGAGGAAATTCCGCAACAGTATCTCGATCGCAGCTATGCCGGCGGCGGTATCCGCAACCAGGGCGCCGGCTACACACAGGGGTCTGCGTTTGACCGTATGCGTGGTTTCAACGCCAGCGGCCAGGCAGAAAAATTATACGGCCCGCCCCCGGCGAAAAGAAAGGACACTGTTCCCGGTTATGTGCCGCCCAAACAAAATCCCAAAGTGGTAGAGCACAAACCCTCTGCCGATTTTGTGCCCAGTGATACCAGTAACCTGCAGGCGGGCCAGCGCGTAGAGCACCAGAAATTTGGTTTCGGAACAGTCAGTAAAATGGAAGGCAGCGTACACAATCCCGTAGCAACGGTCCTGTTCGAGCAGAATGGTGAGAAGAAGATCATGCTGAATTACGCAAAACTGCGGATCATCGAATAAATTCGCAGCATGAAAACTTTTCTGTTGCTGGCTGGATGTTTAGTAACCGCCACTTCTTTCTCACAATACCGCAAAGACTCAACAGATATTGTCAACCTGCTGAAGGCGGATTATACCACGCTGGGACAGTACGACAGCGCTGCCCATGTTAAGAATGTAACCTACGATTTTGTGCTGGTGGAAGAAGGCGAAGTGTGGGACCTGCAAAGGGAGCTTCAGTATTTCAGGGAACATGCAGGCAAAAAACAAACCCGCAACGACCAGTTTCGTATCTATTCGGTAAAGATCAGCGGCTCTACGGCCTATGCCGTGTACGACCTGCAATCCGAGATCAGGTCGGGTGAAAAGTCAAGGGCCTACCATTGGCTGGAAACAGCCGTTTTCCGCAAAGTGGGAAACCAATGGAAAATTGCGCTTATCCATTCGTCGCAGGTAGCCAATTCTCAATAGGCTAGTTGAGCAGCGGCCGTACCTGCTTTTTGTGCAGGATCTCATATTGTTTCCTGAACTGCTCCGTTTTCGTTACTGGTAATGTCCGGGAAAAGCTTTTTTCACCGAGGGTCGATACCAACACTATTTGCCGGGAAGGGCGGACCGTTCCTTTGAGGATCACCGTCGCTGCAACCGAAGCCAGCAGCAGAAGGGGAAGGGCGATGTAATAAAACGATTTCATGGTATAAAGTTTATGGGCGCAAATTTCAGTTGCATCGCCACCTTTTCCAAACCCCGGGTGCATGAACGGTATATTATAACACATCAATTGTTCAGTACTGGTATTCAAACACGACAGGGGCCTGCAATACGCCATCGATCTCCACGCGCTGTGTTCTTGCAATGGGATAGCCATCGGGCCCGTACTGGTATTGCAGGTGCAACCGGCTGAGCAATTCGCCATCCGGCCCCCTGTTGACGATGCGCAGGGGATTGTTGACATGCATGTTCGGGATGGGCAGAAAATGTTCCCATACGGGCGACGGAACCGGCTGGGGCTGCGTATCATAGGCTTCATAAATCTTGCTAAACTGCAGGGTGAAGGTTTCTTCCCCTGTTTTACGCAGCCAGTGATCTGACCGCCGCAGGTTCCCGTTTTCATCGTACTGGAAATCCATGCGAACGGCCTCGGCCTCGTCGGGCAGTTCCATTGTTTCAGTGACGCGCTGCAGCCGGCCCCGGGTATCGTACTCAAACTGGTGGGTGCTGAGCTTCCTGCCATTGGCCGTAAAATTCGCTGCTTTCACCGGCCGCCCATCCTGGTATTCATAGGTGCTACGACCCGCCTGGCTCACTTGCTGGTGAAGCCTGCCATCCTGGTATCCGATATGGTATTCAATACGACTGATGGTTTCGGGGGACGACTGCCACTGTGAAATGTAGCTGGTCACCTGCTTTTGCCCGTTGTATCCGAAGGACTGGAAGTCCGTTTCTGAAACAAAGAGTTTCGTTACCAGTTTCACGGGAACAGGCGGAATAGGTTCCGGCTGCTCACTTCGCCTGCAGGAAAAAACTGCGGTCAGCGCCAGGAGGCAAACAATGCCAGCGATATATTTTTTCATAAAAAGGTTTTCTGCCCTGACCGTTTCTCTGGCAAAAAACGAATGGAATTTGTATGAGCGGTCGTAACAGTAGGTTGCGCGACGGCAAATGTGAAAATTGCATAAAGTATGCTGCAGCAGGCAACGGCGGCACACAACTTGTTGTCATTGCTGCACCTATAACCTATCCTGATGCAATTCTTTACAAAAGCAGCCATTGCTGCCGCGATTTTATTAACCGCCTGCGGAAAGCAGGTGAGTAAGCCGGGCGCGCCGCCAGAGCGGCAGGACCGGAACATTCGCTTTTACATAACGCTGGACCCGGCGACAGCACGCGATCCGCTGCAAACCCAGGCGTCCCTGCACCTGACAGTGATAAGCGCCACCGCAAACAAGCTGCATACCGAAGTGGTGTTTGATACCCTGATTCCCATGCGCCGCCTGTCGGATTTTCCCGGACCCAAAGAGCCCTTGCTGATAGAAACAACTGTTTCGGTCAGGGATGCCAGCAGCGAACTGCTGGGCTTCCGGTACCAGGCATTTTACAGAACCGGTCAGAAGCTGGAAACCCAATCCGGTTCCGGCAATTTCCCCGCAGGGAACAATCACTGCAGCGCTGCTATTAATTTGTAGCAAGATTGTACCTTACGGGTACAAATTCCAGCTATGTACAGGTCCCTGTTTCCGGTTGCTGTTTTGATGCTTCTCTCCGTTCCCGGCAGGTCGGTGGCGCAGGCCAATGCCTCTGAGGCCAACCTCCTGCTGGATGCAGAACAGATGCAGTACAGGGAATTTCTCCCCACATTTTCGATGGAGCCGGGACTGACAGAGCAACTGACCCATTTTGCTTCGGTTACGGTAGACAGTTTGCAGCAACAGTTCAACGGCGCAACCGCCAAATCCGACACCGAGCGCAGGATGATACTCAATGCTACCCGCTATTTCCTGCAATCGCTCCGGGCTTCTCTTTCACAGGGACGTTTTTCTCCCTACGATATACCGGTTGTACTGAAAACCTTTCCCCTCCTTGCGGAAGAAATATTTAAGGGAAATGGCGTCAGGGGGATCATGGGGTCCTTCGGCGCCCGCCGTACACAACTAATGGCGGATGCTTTCAGGCAATACCCCATCGGAAAAAACCTGCAGCAGCTTGCCGATATCAGGACCGTCGCCGTGAGTCCCAAGAACATCCTTCCCTTTATGGAACGGAGACCCGATTTTCCCTATACCGATACGGCCCTGGTATATGTTGCGGAAAGGGATCCCATGGAAATTGTGGACTACCTGAATGCAAAGAACAACCGGTTGACAGATTCCATCCAGTTCCAGCAAAAGCCGCTGATGCAGCAACTGGTGCAATTGAAGGGCGACAGGAATGCGCCTGAACTGGCGCCCTTTGCCGAAGAGATGGCTGCCGGCAGGCTGAACCGCGATTCCCTGCTGGCGCTTCGCCGCGACAATGTGCCGGCTTATTTTCAGCTCTATGTAAACACTATTCAGAACAATCGCAGTCGCCAGTTGCAGGGCGCCCCCCTGGGGATGCAGCCTGCCCTGCGCGATGCCCTTCACGCCAAGGCCCTGGCTTTTTTCGTCAGGCCGGTAAACCAGCTCCACGAGTCGAAAGATGCGGTTCGTTTCAAAAGCCTCGACAAACTGCGCAATATTGACCTTTATTATATCCTGGTTTCCGACGAAGATGAATTGTACACTTCCAGTTTCCTGGGTATTTACAAGCGGATGATGGCCAGCCTTCCGGAAGGCCGTTCCGATTCCCTGCTGCAGGCGGTTCAGTACGACCAGTTCAGGAAATTCATCCGCATCTGCTCCCACTATAATGTGCTGAGCGATTATCTCAACAATATGCCCGAGGCTTCGCGCAAAGAACTGCTCAGGGATTTTATTTCCAATATCGACGCCAACATAGGTACGGGAATGGAGTCGGCAATGGATGTGGCCGACGCCTTTGTTGGACTGGCTGCCGACAGCATATATGGAAGCCTGGTGGCCGACCTCCTAACGGAAAACATCAAACGCTGCAACCAGAAACAGTCTTACTATGGTGTGCGGCTCTATGGCGTATTGCAGGAGGTATTCCAGATGGCGCGTTATCCCGAGGCGTCGAATGTGATCTTCCGGAAACTGGGCAACTATGAAAAACTTTCGATTGATTCCCTTTGCGACAAGGAACATATCGTGAACCAACTGGTGATCTTTTATGGCGATGAGGACGGGAAGGCGTCCTACCGCAGTTTTATGAATCTTTTCCGTGACAAGCAACTCTGGCAGATCAATCAGCAGGATCAATGGACGGAGATACAGTCGCTTACCGGTGAGCAGCCCATCCGCATCTTTGCCAACCTGCCAAATAATTCCGACGACGGATCCGACGAAAGGGCGCAACTGGCCCTCCTGGGTTATCTCCAGCAGCAGGGGGTGAAACCGGGCATCATCATTCACCGCGGCCACAGTTATCACCTGCCCAATACCCTCGAGTACCTCCGGCCTTACATGAAGCTGGCCATCCTCGGCTCCTGCGGCGGTTACCGGAATATCCTCACAGTGGCAGGCAAAAGCCCTTCTGCCCAGATCATCGCTACCAAGCAGGTGGGGTCCATGCAGATCAATGATCCCATGATACAGGCCGTGAATGCACAGTTGTCGAGAAAGGAAGACATATACTGGCCCGAATTCTGGGCAAAAATGGAAAATGAGTTCAACAGGTCGGCCTTTACCCGCGAACTGTTTGCAGAATATATACCTCCTTACCGCAACCTCAGCCTGTTTGTGATCCGCCTCTACAACGACGACGAAGTGTCACTTTGAGAGTGCTTCTTTAAGGGCCTGCACCACGGCTTTTGTGTTGCCGATAAATATCTGGTCCTTTATGATGGCAACCGGTCTTTTAAGGAAAGTATACTCTTCGAGGATGAGTTTGCGATAGTCTTTTTCCGTGAGGGTTTTGTCCTGCAAACCCATGGCGCGGTATTTCAGGGCGCGACGGCTGAAAAGGGATTCATAACTGCCCGACAGTGCTTTCATTTCGTCTAACTGTGCGGGTTGTATCTTTTCCGTTTTGATGTCCTGCAGGGCAACCTTGTGCTTTTCTGCTTCCACTTCCTTAAGTATGGCCTGGCAGGTGTCGCAGTTTGCCAGGTGATATATCTTTTTCATATATTGCTGTAAACGCGCAAATGTACAACATGAGACTTCTGCTCCTGCTTTCTTTTCTTTGCTTCAGCCAGTTGGTAACGGCCCAGGATGGCGGCGACCAGGCAGTCCGGAAAGTGCTGATGGACCAGCAGGACGCCTGGAACCGGGGCGATATTCCCGCTTTTATGAAGGGTTACTGGCAATCGGATTCCCTGATGTTCATTGGCGGCGCCGGCATTACCTATGGTTACGGGAACACCTGGGAGCGGTATAAAAAAACCTATGACAGTCCGGCTAAGATGGGTAAGCTGGCTTTTACCCTGTTGCACCTGAACCGGCTTTCGCCCGATACCTATATGGTGGTGGGCAAATGGCAACTCACCCGGACTGTGGGAGATATTGGCGGTCACTTCACGCTTATCTTTAAGCAAATCAACGGCCAGTGGCTGATCATTTCCGATCATACCAGCGCGGCATAACCGGTCGGGTGTAAGATTTGGTGCTGGATTGTTACCAATGGATAATTGCACATCAAGTTGGAGGAAAAACAATTTCTGGAACTGATCAGGGAGCACCAGGGCATCATCTACAAGGTGGTGTCGGCCTATGCTTCCGACCCGGAAGAAAAAAAAGACCTCTACCAGGAAATTCTGTTGCAAAGCTGGAAGGGCATCCGGCATTTCCGGGGCGAATCGCGTTTCAGCACCTGGCTGTACCGTGTTTGTCTCAATACGGTTTTCAGCAGCAAAAGAAAAAAATCAACCCTCGTGTTTCCGGGCAGTATGCAGGAAGAACCGGCCGTTCCTGCCCAGGCGCATGCGCAGGAAGACCTGAACCAGCTTCACCAGGCCATCCGGCAGCTCAGCGAAGTGGATCGTGCCATCATCCTGTTGCACCTGGAAGGATATGGCATAGGGGAAATGGCAGCGGTGCTGGGCATTTCCGACAACCACCTCAGTGTAAAACTGTATCGCATCCGGCAAAAACTTGCGAACTTACTAAAACCGAACAGCCATGGATGAAAAGCAAATCTGGAAAGAATGGCAACCGGTGGACGATGAGCTGGACCAGTTGCTCCGGGCGGGTTTGAGAAAAGAAATTTTCCCGCGCCAGCCGCTCGACTCCCTGCAACGCGCCATGGGCGCACACCTGGGCTGGAGCCTGGCGATTACGCTGGCCTATGTGGTGTTGCTTTTTCTTTTCCCCTCCTGGCAAATCGTGGTGGCCCTGCTGATCACTATTTTGTTCAATATCCGGGTGATGTGGGGCGGGTGGAAATGTTATCGCTCTCTGAAGCAGGTGGATGTATCCACCGCCAACCTGCTGCAGGTGCTGAAAAACCAGCACGCAGCTATATCGGGATGGGGAAGATGGCAGTTGCGCCTGTCGTTGTTTGTTTACCCCGTAGCCATCATCGGCGGTTACCTGTTGGGGGGAGTAATGCATACCGGCCTGCCCGTGGAGGCACTGTTGCAGCAGAAACGGTTCGTGTATGTATTGCCGTTGATTGTTTTGATTTTGATGCCGCTGAGTTATTTCCTGTCGAAATACCTGTTTCAAAAGAGTTTTGGCGTGCAACTGGATCGTCTGCAGGATACCATCAGGGAGCTGGAACGGTAAAAAGCAACAAGCCCATCATTGGACGGGCTTGTTGCGGTGACTGTATACGGTAATTACCTGGATCCTATCATGAATTTGCGCGTGCGGGTTTGACCATCGTCTGACCGGATCTGCAGGAGGTATGTGCCGGGCGCAAGTTTACCTACTGCGATCTGGTAGCGGTTGGGACCATTGTTGGCAGACTGCGACTGCCGGATGAGCTCGCGGCCGGCCATATCCAGCACGGTCAACTGAAGTTGTTCCCGTTTGCTTCCGGGGTAGTCTACCACCAGCGTTTCCCGTGCAGGGTTGGGGTAGGTCGTCAGCACCTGGTGGAAAGCCGGCTGTTTCTCCTGTTCCGTGCCTGCTATGCTTTCTCTTTCTGCGCTGCCCGCTGGCGGACTGCTCAACCTGCTGGCATATGGCTTCACATTTCCGGGAATGGGAGCGGAACTGGGGGAAACACGGACACTGTAACAAACGGAGGGATCAAAGCTGCCATCAAGGCTGGCAATTTTGAGGCGGTAGAAAACGTCGTTTGCACCATTGTTATAAGCCAGTATTCTTGTGCTGCTGTTATATACATAGGAGCTTGCCAGGAGGTTGCCCGATTCGTCGTACAGATAGGCGGCATAGTTGGCCGGAAGTCCCCAAAGACTGACTTTTAGGTATCGCCACGGGCTCCATGTGCGGAAACGCAGCCAGTCTTCATCCGTTGCTGAACTGATGCTTCCTGTGTAGGTCTTATCCACTGAAATACTCCTGTATTGTGCGAATGAGTTATTGGGCTCCTGGTCATCGGCACAAATAGTCGGGTTATTGGGCGGCGGAGTGCCTATATTCGGAAGCGGCAATTGGTTAAAGTGGATCAGCGCCAGGCCTGCATTGTTGGTGATCACCGGCGCAGCCAGGTTGTCGTGGCTGCGGTAGCTGATACTGCTGGGATTTCCGGTAGTGCCGGCGTTCCGGGTAAAATTAACCAGCAACGTGCGTCCGCTCAGGCTAACGCTGGTCACGGTAAAGTCACCGCCATCCAGGCGGAAAAGTGGGCTGCAGTTTCCGTTGACGATAAAACTGCCCGACTGGTCTTTCAGCGTAATGCTTATCTGGTTGGGCTGTCCTGTCGGCAGAAAACCGGAATAGCTCACCGATTCTGGTTCCGGTGAATTGACAGTGGCGGGCATAACATCATTGTAGAGATCGCGGCGAATAAGATTGGCCATCCAGTCGCCCATGCTTTTATACCCGTCGTAAAAATTGTAGTGGCAATAATTGATGCTTCCGCCATCAAACAACTGGTTGGTGTTGCTTACGGCAATGGTTTGAATCTCATTTGATTCCAGGTCCAGTTGGCGTTGTGCTTCCTGGATGACCAGGCAATTGTCGGCTGATGACATGCCGCAGCCAAAACGGATCTGGAAGATATAATACTTCGAAATGGAGGGATAATCCGCTTTCCAGTCGGCCTTTAAATTATTGAAAGCAGTTTTATACTGATCGGTGCTCAATGCGCTTGGGCTGAGCGATCCCACGATATCTGATTCTCCCTGGAACCAGATGACGCCCCGTATATTGTTGGCAAGACCGGCTTCCTGGATACGCCTGAACAGCCGGCCGTAATTGGTTGTGGCATCAATAGGATTGGCATCGTTGCGTTGAAAATAGTACATGGCCTGTCCGGGAGATGAGCCGTTAAAAAGAGCAATCGGTATTTTTTTGGCGCCTGCAATAGCCGAAGCCATCCGCATGCCCCATTGCCCGCAATGCCCATCCTGGTCATAATAAACATTTCCCTTGCCGATGAACCACGCATGTGTATAGGCCTGGGTTGCGCTGCCATTTCCATATACGCGTACCCAGTTGCGATAAGGAGAATTAGAGGGGTCGTCTGCATTGTTTGCCGTACTGAAAACGCCTCTCAAATTGGCTGTTGCATTGGACTGCCCCTGGATAATGTAGGCATCTCCGGCAACGACATTGTTTACACTGGTAATCTGTGTCTCCCTGGAATTTTTGTAACCGTACAACACAAATTTATATGACTTCAACTCCGCAGTGATCTGGTTAATGCATTGAAAACTGGCAGTGCCGTTAATGTAAACGAGTGAGAGCCTGGTGGTATTCTCCAGGTCGCCATCGCGGTATCGCTTTATTCTTACCTGCGTGTAGCCGGTTGACTTGCTAACGGTTCCGGCAATATTGATGGTAGCCTTGTTGGTGGCAATATCCCGCGGATACAATTGATAATCTTTAGGGAAACTGGTCAGGGTTATCTGCGATTTCAGGATGAGGCTTAATCCCGAAAACAGCACCAAAAAGCTGGTATACAATAGTACGACCCGCTTTTTGCATGGGTAAAACTGTTTCATGCAAAATGATTTGTCCTACGGTTTACGAATAAGTGAAAGAAAGACTGCTATGAATCGGCTGTAACCTTAGCCTTAATAGAGTAGGGAAGAAGTAAAATCAGGTGAGGTCGTATCTGTCTTAAAGGTAGAAAAAAATGTGATATATGTAATTTTATTATTCCAAATTGTGCATAAGATGTATAAAGCTTCAATCATCATGAAAAAAATACTGCTTATAGGGTGTTGCTTACTGATCATTTTCCCCAATTACCTTAGGTCGCAATCATTGAATGCCGGCAAACCCGCTGTCATTGCATATTTCATGGGCAATGCCGCCGAGGCAAAAAAATATCCGCTCGAATACCTCACGCACATCATTTACAGTTTTACACATCTCAACGGTGACACGATTGCTTTTATACGACCGGAACAGCAACAGGTGCTGCTCGACCTGGTGGCACTGAAGAAAGAATATGCCGGACTGAAAGTGATGATCTCTTTTGGCGGATGGGGTGGCTGCGCGCCTTGCTCGCCCGTTTTCGCCCGGCCGGCTTCCAGGGAGACCTTTGCCGCAAGCGTTAAAAGATTCCTCGATCGGTATGGTGCAGATGGAATTGATCTCGACTGGGAATACCCGGGCATCGAAGGGCATCCCGGTCATCCTTATATGACGGCGGATGTGGAAAATTTTACTGCGCTGGTACGAAGTCTTCGTGCGGTTATGGGTGATCGTTATGAGCTCAGTTTTGCGTCCGGCGGCTTTGGTAAGGCGCTGGATTCTTCCATCAACTGGAAGGCCGTAATGCCGCTGGTTGACCGGGTGAACATTATGAGCTATGATCTTACCAACGGCTACTCCAAACTAACGGGCCATCATACGCCCCTGCATAAGAGCGACCGGCAACCGGAGGCAACCGACCGTGCAGTGGACCAGTTGCTCGGACTGGGCATTGAACCGGGAAAGATCGTGATCGGCGCTGCCTTTTATGCAAGGGTGTGGAAAGAGGTGCCCGATCAGGATCACGGCCTGTACCAGCCGGGTGTTTTTAAAAGGGGGATCAATTATAAACTTTTCCCGCAGTTGTTATCGGAAGCCGATGGCTTTGTTCGCTATTGGGACGGGGACTGCGCTGCCCCCTACAGCTACAGCGCGCTCCGGAAAGAGTTCGCCACTTACGATGATAAAATGTCCATAGCGGCCAAAGTGGCCTACCTGAAAAAACTGAAACTGGGGGGTATCATGTTCTGGGAACTGGGCGGCGATACATACAGCGACGGATTGCTGGAGCAGATACACCAGGGACTGCAATAACAATAATGCATAAGAGTTAAAACGCAGCACCAATAAAAAACCGCTTCCCTTGAGAAGCGGTTTTTTACTAAATGTATTTTATGCGCGATCAGCTTTTTCTTTCCAGCAGTTTGTAGAACTGGTCAAGCTGGGGCAGGATCACGATGCGGGTGCGGCGGTTGGCAGCACGGCCTTCGGCGGTACCATTGTCCTCGATGGGTTTGTACTCACCACGACCGGCAGCAGCCATCTTGGCGGGATCCATTCCGTAAGACTTCTGCAGTATTTTAACTACGGCAGTAGCGCGGAACACACTGAGGTCCCAGTTATCTTTCAAAGGCCCGATATTACCGCGGAGCTCTTTGTTGTCGGTATGTCCTTCCACCATGAATTCCAGGTCGGGCTGGGCTTTCAGCACCGTTGCCACCTTACCCAGCACTTCTTTGGCGCGGGCAGTGATGGTATAGGACCCGCTAGCGAACAGCAGCTTGTCGGAAATGTCGACAAATACTACTCCTTTATCAACCTTGATGTTGATGTCCTGGTCGTCCAGGTTTCCGATGGCGCCTTTCAGGTTCATCACCAGGGCCATGTTCAGGCTGTCCTTTTTGGCCATCTGGGTCTGGAGGTCCTGGATATAAGCATCTTTCAGCCCCAGGTTGTCCATGGATTTTTTAATGCTTTCAGCCTGCTGGGAACTGATCACGGAAAGATCCTGCAGTTGTTTCAGCGCTGAAGTATTGTTTTCTTTCAGCAGATCGATTTGCTTGTTGAGGTTTGCTACATCATTTTCCAGAGCTGCCCTTTTTCTCGCTTCTTCTGCTTTAGCATCATCGCAGGCTTTCAGGTCGTTGGTCAACTGGTTGGCTTTGCCAGTCAGGTCAGCAACCTTCGCCTGTTCTGCTTTGAATTTCTTGGAGCTTACACAAGAAACCATGGTCAGGCTTGTGCAGGCTGCCAGAACTAAGTAAGAAACTTTCATTGATTATTGATTTAAGTGATTGTTTGCGCAAATTTAGGGCTTCGTCATTAACAACCGTACCTGATTTTCCACAGTTACGAGGTCATTTTAATCAACCCTTCGTCCCACTTTCCGGTCAGCGGACCAGCACGCCCCGGGCAATGAACTGGGTCTCTTTTTTAGGAGCCTTGATTTTGTCGATTTCTTCCTTGCTTTTACCGGCATCCTGGGCATAATGCCGTTGCTGCTTAACACTCACTTCACGTACAACCGCTTCCCCATCCAGGACAACCTCGTAACCCACGATGTTTTTGGGCATAAAAAAGCCGTAATCCTTGAATTTTACCATCAGGGGAGTGCCATTGGGCCTTTCCAGCTTCATCCAGCAGCCCTTTTCCTGGCATACTTCGGTTACTTTTCCACTGATCTTACCGGTGAACTGGTCGCTTTTCATCGCGGTGGCAAGTTCGGAAACAGGAATTGTGGCTTCATCGGTGGTGCCGCTGCCGTAGGTTACTCCCTTTGCTGCCGGTGTAGGTTCCTGGGCCATGGCTTTTCCCGCCAGGGCGGCTACCAGGATCAGGGTTGCAAGAATGCGCATAGATTCCTCATTTTTTATAAAGATAAAGGCCTGTGCCAAAAGACAAAAGCCCTTCTCAGTTTCCGGTCTCTTCTAACAGAGTTTTAACAGCGATTTCCAGTTGCTGGTCCTTCCCGGCAGACAGTTGGCTGGCCTCGTTCCACACGCTGATATCGGGATTGGTCTGAGCGTTTTCGAGGTATTCTCCCTTCATGGTTTTTACGCCCAGCGGAGGTACGCCCCAGCGAACGGTATTGTCCTGCAGGGTTTCCCAGCCCGCAAAAGTGCAGGTGCCCGGAACCGGCTGTCCCACCAGTTTGCCGATTTCGAGGTATTGGTAAGAATAGGCATAACAGTGACCATCGCTGTAATTGCATTCGTTGACCAGGCTGATGCTGGGTTTGGTCCAGCGGAAAGAAGGCTCAAACCCCGTGCTCCGGGTATCGGTGGTATAGTCCAGGAATTTTTTGCCACTCAGGAACATGGCCAGGTCCGCCACCAGGTCGCCGCCGCCATTGTTGCGGGTGTCTACCACGATGCCTTTTTTACCCTGGAACCGCCCCATGATTTCTTCGTAGGTATTGCGATAGGCGCCATCGTTCATACCCGGAATATGCACATAGCCCAGATTGCCTTTACTCAGGGTTTCCACTTCTTTTTCGTTTCTTTTCACCCAGCGCCGGTAAAGCAGCGCCTGTTGTTCGGCAGCCGGTACAGGTTTTACCCGGTAATAAGCCGTGCTCTTGCCATTCCAAACTGTCAGCAGGGTGAATTTTCCCGCTTTGCGGTTGAGGTAAAAGGCCCAGTCCCGGTCATTGGCAATGCTGTCGTTATCGATCGCAACGATGACGTCTCCTGGTTTTATCGGGGTTTCTGCACGGTCGAGCGGGCCGCCTTCCAGGACTTCTGCGATGCGGATGCCCTTACCGCTAAAGCCGGGATCGGGAAAAATTCCGAGGGAAGCGGTAGCGTCGCCGCCTTCCGGTTTTCCAACATAACTCGAACCACTATGCGAAACGTTGAGTTCTCCCAGCATTTCGCTGAGCATTTCCGAAAATTCCTGGCCATTGCTGATATGCGGCAGATATTTTTCATAGGCCTGCCGGTATGCTTCCCAGTCCACTCCGTGCATGCTGCCCGTATAAAAACTGGCGCGGGTGCGGCGCCATACATGGTCGAACATGCTGCGGCGTTCCTTATCGGTGTCGATGCTGATCTCTCCTTTTATGTTGATCTTTTCCAGTTTTCCCGAAACAGGATCCAGCTTCGATAGTTTGCCATCGGTATTCAGGTAGAGGTATTTCTGGTCTTTGTCCCACTGCATGCTGGCGGACTTGCTGTCGAGGGTGGCCAGTATTTTAGTTTCACGGGTACGCAGGTTGGTGACCCACATATTATAGTCCTTTTCGAAGCGGGCGAGGCAATACAATTGTTCACCATCCTTGCTTATCCGCGCATCGGTAATATAGGCGCTGCTGGTGGTGAGGCGAATCTTACGGAAGGGAAGGTGCTCAAGGTCGGGATGCAGCAGGCTGTCTTTACGGGCGCCGTTTTTTTTGCTGCTGTCGGCCATTGCCTCTATGTCTTTTGTGAGGGCAGCGTCTTCTTTATTGAGGCGGAAGCGGTCCCAGCTTTCCTGGTCGATGAAGGCAGCATACAGGTCCTGTTGCGAACCGCCGCTGTTGGCCCGGGAAGAGAGGCCGTCGCGGTTGCTGAACCAGGTAATGGCTTTACCACCCAGGATCCATCTCGCCCTGGTTTCAGAAAACCCACTCTGGCTCAGGTTGCGGATGGTTTTTCCGTCGGCCGACACCAGTCCTACTTCGGGATTGGCCACGCCCGGCATGGCGTATTCAAAAAGGATCCATTTGGAGTCGGGACTCCATTGAAAATACTGGTCGTTGTCCGACATGGAAAAGAGTTGCTCCGGCCCCAGCAGCGATACTACCGTGCGGCTGGAAAGGTTCATTATTTTGAGGCGGTTGCGGTCTTCCACGAAAGCCAGCCATTTTCCATCGGGAGAATATTGCGGCTGGTAGTTGTCGTGCTCATTTGCGATTACCGGTCGCTCTTCCACAACGGTGCTGGCATAAAAATAGGGCTCCTCACTGCGACGTATAACCGATTGATAGATCTTCCACCGGTCACCCCGCTCGCTGGCATAGATCAGGCTGCGGCCGTCGGCAGAAAAACCGACCGAACGTTCGGCTTCGGGCGTGGCGGTGATCCGTTTGGTGACACCGCCTTCCACGGAGGTCACAAATACATCGCCCCGGAAAATAAAGGCCAGCTCTTTGCCATTGGGTGAAACCGCATGCTCCCTGGCGCCACCGTCTACGGTAAACACCTGTTCCGCATTTTTTTTGAGATCGCTGTGTATGGTGATGGCACACTGCCTGGGCTGTCCATCGGGAAGCATGGTATAGATCTGGCCATCGTAGCCGAAACAAAGGGTGCCGTTATCGGCGCGTGATAAAAAGCGCACCGGATGCCGGGTGAAACTGGTAAGGGCGCGGGGCTGGTCTTTTTCGAAGGAGTTAACATATACGTTGAAACTGCCTCCGGCCTCGCTGAGGTAATAGAAGCGGCCTGTTGTTCCATCGGGTACAGGATTTCTGTCCTCTCCTTTGTTGGAAGTGATGCGCTGGTGCCTGCCGGTTGAGGGGTCGTAGATCCAGCAATCCCTTGCCACGGAAGAGACCTGGTGTTTGCGCCAGTCGTTCTCCTGGCCTTTTTTATCCTGGTACAGCAATTTGCCGCCGGGCAGTTCCTGCACATATTCGGCCGGAGTGGTGAGTACCAGGGAAACCCTTCCGCCGGCTGCGGGCACTTTGTACAATTCGGGGAAATAGGCCGCCGGGAATTGCCGGTTGGTGGCGAGGTCGAGGCGGGCTCCACCGAAATACACCTGGCTGTTATCGCGTGAAAATGAATATGGATATTCGGGGGCGGAATGAAAACTGAGGCGCTTCGGCACGCCGCCGCCGGCGGGCATGACAAAGACATCGTAGTTGCCAAAGCGGTCGCTCGCAAAGGCGATCTGTTTGCTGTCGTGGCTCCACACGGGCATGAAATCATGGGCTTCATGCTGGGTCAGTTGGCGGGCCTCTCCGCCCGAAGCGGACACTATATACAGGTCGCCCCGGTAGGTGAAGGCGATGCTGCGGCCATCGGGACTGATAGACGGGTAGCGCATCCAGCCTGGCTGGGCAGACTGGGTGGGCAGGTCCTGGGCAACGGTTGGCTGGGCAATGAATGATTGGGCAGCCAGAATTAAGGCGGCGCAAAGGGTTGACAGGAGTTTTCTCATGTGACCTGATTAATGTATTTGAAATATAATAAAGTATCTGCAGCCGCTGTTGCCGTTCATGAAAATGCAAGGGTGTTTTAACGGTAAAATATTTAGTGAAAAAATGCTAAACTATTTAGTGTTAATATGTAAATGAGCCCTATCTTTGTCCACGATCTATATTTAACACCCATAACGATAAAACAACAACAGGTATGTCAAACGTAGAAAAACTGAAGGCGCTCAAGCTGACCATTGATAAAATAGACAAGGACTTTGGGAAGGGCTCGGTGATGATGATGAATGAGAAAACAACGGACGGCCAGGAAGTGATATCCACCGGTTCTTTAGGACTGGATGTGGCGCTGGGAATTGGCGGTCTTCCCAAAGGAAGGATTGTAGAGATCTATGGCCCGGAAGCTTCGGGTAAAACCACTGTAGCCATTCACGTCATTGCAGAGGCCCAGAAAAAGGGAGGCATTTGTGCCATCATCGATGCGGAACATGCTTTTGACAGTGGCTATGCCCAGAAGCTGGGTGTGGATGTGGACAATCTACTCATTTCACAGCCCGATTATGGCGAGCAGGGGCTGGAAATCGCCGACCGTCTCATCCTTTCCGGCGCTATTGATGTAGTGGTGATCGACTCTGTGGCTGCGCTGGTGCCCAAGGGCGAACTCGAAGGTGAAATGGGAGACAGCAAAATGGGCTTGCAGGCCCGTCTCATGAGCCAGGCGCTTCGTAAACTCACGGCTACGATTAATAAGACTAATACCGTCTGCATTTTCATCAACCAGTTGCGGGAAAAGATCGGGGTGATGTTTGGCAACCCTGAAACCACCACCGGTGGTAATGCCCTGAAATTTTATTCTTCTGTGCGTCTTGATATCCGTCGCATGAGCCAGATCAAAGATGGCGACGAAGCCGTGGGCAACCGCGTGAAGGTGAAAGTGGTGAAGAACAAAGTAGCACCTCCTTTCCGTTCGGCCGAATTCGATATCATTTTCGGAGAGGGCATTTCAAAAGTAGGGGAGATCATCGATATGGGTGTCGAGCTGGGTATCGTACAGAAAAGCGGATCCTGGTTCAGCTACAATGGCGATAAGTTGGGGCAGGGACGTGAGGCCGTGAAAGAATTGCTCCGCGACAATCCCGAGTTGCAAGCCGAGATCGAACAAAAGATCCGTGCAAAGATTGCTGAAATGCAGGCAGGTTAACGAGGGCGGTTGAAAGGGAGAGCGGTCAGAATTTCAGCACCTTCATGCGCACCATCTCAATGCGGGTGTCTGAAACTGCCATGACCTCAAACTCATAGGTGCCGATGATGATCCGTTCTTTGATCTTGGGAATGGTCTCATGGTGGTGAATGATATAACCCGACAAGGTTTCCAGTTCATCCTGTTCAAACTCAAAGCCGTATTTCTGCTGCAGGTAATCCAGTTCCAGACGGCCGGAGAAAATGAACTCGGTATCGCTGATCTTCTTTTCTTCCAGTTCTTCCGTATCGTGTTCGTCCTGGATCTCTCCAAAGATCTCTTCCAGCAGGTCTTCCATCGTGATGATGCCTGATGTGCCGCCGAATTCATCCACTACCCAGGCCATGCTCTTGCGTTCACGGGTGAACTTGTTGATGAGGTCGGTAGCATTCATGCTCTCGGGAACAGCCGGGATGGGCAACATTACCGAGCGCACATCGGTTGGGTGCTTGAACATATCGAGCTGGTGCAGGTAGCCCAGCACGTGGTCTATATTGCCTTCGTACACCACCAGTTTACTGAGCTTGGTGTCGGTGAATTTCTGGATCACCTTGTCCATCGGCAGGTTGACGTCCACGCCCTCGATTTCCTTACGCGGGATCAGGCATTGTCGCACCTTAACCGTTGGCAGGGAAAGCGCATTTTCGAAAAGATTGGTATTGGCGTCCTGGCCGTCGCCATCTTTTTCGCCGTGGTTCTGCTGGTAAAAAGCTTCCAGGTCGGCCCGTACAAAGGCTTCCCTTTTTTCGTTCAGCCGGATGTTAAAGAGGTATTTGAGAATCCATTCGGCAATGGAAACAAAAAGGGTGGCAATAGGAGCCAGCAATTGGTTGAAAAAATTCAGGATGCTTGCTACCACGCTGCTGAGCAGCCATTCGTTGCGGGCCCGCCAGATGGCGCGTGGAATGAATTCGCCCAGTACCAGGAAAATGGTCGTGGCCAGCCCCACTTCCACCAAGAGGTGCATGAGATTCGCATAGGCTTCCGGTACCCCCTGTTTTTCTACCCATAACCAAATGGGCTCCAGGAATTCGCCAATCATCAGTCCGTATACGACCAGGAAAATATTGAAGCCGATCAGTACCACCCCAATAAACTGGGAAGGGCGGTCGAGGAACTGGCTGATCAGGATACCGCCGGTGCGGCCCTGTTTTTTACGCAGCTCCACGGACAGTCGGTTGATGGTAGAAAAAGCCGCTTCGATGCCGGCAAAAAAACCTACCAGCAGCAGGAAAAAAATGATCAGTCCGAATGAATTGAGATTAGGCACCATACTACAACGAATATAATAGTTTTTAGGTGCGCATTCAGGATGGACGTGCCAGGAATTCCAGGATAAGTTTTTCTGCTTCGGCGCAGGCTTTGTCGAGGTCATCGTTCACGATGACGTAGTTGAAATGCTGTTTAAAGGAGATCTCGTAAGAGGCTTTGTTCATCCGGGCCCGGATGTTTTCTGGCGATTCGGTTCCCCGGCTTTCCAGTCTTTTTTTCAGCTCTTCCACACTGGGTGGCTCGATAAAGAGAGAAATGGTATTGTGTGGGTATTGTTTTTGTACGTGAATGGCTCCCTTCACGTCTATATCGAGCATGGGTACCTGCTTATTGCTCCAGATCCTTTCCATTTCGGATTTCAGGGTGCCATAATATTTTCCTTCGTACACCATTTCCCATTCCATGAAATCGTTGTTGCGGATATGCTCCCTGAATTCCTCTTCCGACATGAAATAATAATCCACCCCATTTTTTTCCGCACCGCGTGGCGAACGGGTAGCCGCAGAAACAGAAAATGCCAGTTGGGGATGGTGCTGGATCAGGTAACGGGTAATGGAGGTCTTACCTGCTCCCGATGGCGCCGTGATGATGATGATCTTTTTATTGGTGTACAGCATCAGATACGTTTGATATCGGCACCGAGGGCGCGAAGGCGCTGGTCGATGTACTGGTAACCCCGGTCGATCTGTTCGATGTTCTGGATGGTGCTGCGGCCCTCTGCGCTGAGCGCGGCGATCAGCAGGGACACCCCGGCCCGGATATCAGGACTGCTCATGGTGATCCCCCGCAATTGCTGCTCCCGCGCCAGCCCTATGACGGCGGCACGATGCGGGTCGCAGAGGATGATCTGCGCACCCATATCAATGAGCTTATCCACGAAGAACAGCCTGCTTTCGAACATTTTCTGGTGGATAAGCACCGAACCTCTTGCCTGCGTAGCCACCACCAGCACAATGCTCAAAAGGTCGGGCGTAAATCCCGGCCAGGGATGATCGTAAATGGTTAGAACGGAGCCATCGAGAAAGGTCTGGATCTCGTACAGTTCCTGCGCGGGGATGAGAATGTCGTCGCCCTGGATATCGAGTTGTATGCCCAGTTGCCGGAATTTATCGGGGATCACGCCCAGGTGTTCCACACCTGCCCCCTGGATCCGGACCTCGCTTTGGGTCATGGCGGCCAGCCCGATAAAACTGCCCACTTCAATCATGTCGGGCAGCATGCTGTGCTCGGTACCGCCCAGGTAGTCCACGCCCTCAATGGTGAGCAGGTTACTGCCCACCCCGGAAATCTTAGCGCCCATGCGGTTGAGCATGCGGCAGAGTTGCTGCACGTAGGGCTCACAGGCTGCATTGTAAATGGTAGTAGTTCCCTTTGCCATCACAGCCGCCATCACAATATTGGCCGTTCCGGTTACGGAAGGTTCGTCCAGCAGCATATAGGCGCCGCGCAGGTGGGAAGCATCGAGGTGGAAATAGCCGTCTTCGGGATGATAGTGGAATTCGGCGCCGAGTTTTTCAAAGCCGATGATATGGGTATCCAGGCGGCGGCGGCCGATCTTATCACCGCCGGGCTTGGGGATAAACGCTTTTTTGAACCTCGCCAGCAGTGGCCCGGCAAACATCACCGACCCCCGCAGGCGGCCGCTTTTTTTGCGGAATGCCTCGCTGTTCAGGTAGTCCATGTTCACCTGGTCGGCCCGGAAAACAGCGGTATGCCGGTCGGGTCGCTCCACGGTTACTCCCATATCAGCCAGCAATTCGATCAGCAGGTTTGCATCCAGGATATCGGGGATATTCCGGATGGTGATCGTTTCGGGTGTCAGTAATACAGCGCTGATGATTTGCAGGGCCTCGTTTTTAGCGCCCTGGGGAACGATGGTTCCGGAAAGCCGCTTGCCCCCGGTTACTTCGAAACTATTCACTTGAACCGCTTCTTGTTGAACTTATTGTTGCCGCGATTGCCGTTGTTGCGGTCGCTGCCACCCCGGTTGTCGTTGCCGCGCATATCGTTGCCGCGCATGTCATTCCCGCGCATATCGTTGCCGCGGTTACCCCCGCTGTTGTTGCGTTGCTGGAACTTCTGCGGCCGCTTGTTACCGTTGCCACCGCCACCGCGGAAATCGCGCTGGCCCTCGTTCTGGCGGAAGGCTTTTACCACCGGCGTGCTGGTGAACTCAAGCTGGCCCTGCGTGATGCCGCTCAACTCTCCCTGGATGGCGTCGTCGTGCACGATCTCCTTATGCCAGTTGCTGTACACCAGCTTCATATAATAGGCAATGGCGTTGGCGAAACCCTGTCTTTTTTCAGGATTCTCTTCGGCCAGGGCCTTATTGATCACCGTTTCAATATTCCTTCCTATATGCGAATACCGTGGGTAGCCCTTGGGATAACGCAGGGGCCCGGGTTTTGCCTTCAGTGTTTCCCGGGTGGGAATGGGATAGGGCGATTCCACCTCCAGCTGAAAATCGGAGATCAGGAAAAGATGGTCCCACAGCATGTGCCGGAAATCTTCCACGTTCTTGAGATGCGGGTTCAGGAATCCCATCAGTTCAATCACCGTACGGGCGTTTTTCTGCCGCTTTTCGTTGTCATCCAGCGTCATCAGGTATTCGATCATCCGCTGGATATGCCGGCCGTATTCCCGCATCACCAGTTGGTTTCTCGTGGTATTATATTCCATTCGAAAATTTTGTCTCTTGCAAATGTAAGCGATGGCATTCAGGAAAAAGCAGCAATTTGCAGCCTTCGGGAAAATACCGGCATGCACAGGATACTCTATTATATCGACCCTCTTTTCCAGGAAACCCAGGCCCAGCCACCCGGACAGCCCTGGCTCACCGCCATCCCCGGCCTCAGCGCCGCGCTCCCAGGCTACCGGCACCTGGCCCTGAGCTTTGATCCCGGTACACAGATGGAGGCACAGTCTGGCCTGGAATTGCTCTTCCTGCCCCTGCCGCGCATCTCCTTCCGCTCGCCGCAGCAAGACCGCAACCGCACCCTCCGCCAGTGGCTGCAGGACCCCGCCCACACGCTGCTGGTCCAGTTTTCGGCCGCCGATTGGCTGTCCGTACCCGGCGCCCGTTCGCTGCTGTTCACCAGCGAGGCCGATGTACAGCAGGCCGCCCGCCAGCGCCAACAGGCCTGGCAGGAAGCCAGCCTCATCCTGCTGCCTTATGAGCAGGACCGCCTCTCGCTGGCCGAGGCCTATCCGCAAATCGCCCCCCGTATGGCCACCCTCTTCCCCGCACTGGAAGAACCGGTAGAGGCCCTGGGCTGGGCCGGGCAGGAACAGGTAAAACTTAAATACACAAACGGACGCGACTACTGCCTCTATGCAGGCCCGCTCTCCGAAGAGGCCGGCGTAATACAGGCGCTGAAAGCCTATTCCAATTTCAAAAAATGGTTACTAACGGGCATGCCTATGGTATTGGCGGGCCCTCACACCGCCGACACCGACAGGCTGGAAAAAAAGCTGGAGACCTATAAATACAAAGCCGATATCAGCCTCTACGCCGATCTGGAAGAAGAGGAATGGAAAAACCTGGTGGCCGGCGCCTATATGATGGTTTGCCCGGCTGCTACCGGTTATGCCCAACCGATCGCCTGGGCCCACAGTGCCGGCACACCCGTTGTCACTGTCAACGACCTGCGGCTGCGCGAATGGGTGGGCACGGCAGCCGCCTGGTCTGAGCCCGGCGACCTGGAACAACTGGCCCACTCCATGATGCTGCTGTACAAGGACGAGAACACCCGTTCCCAGCTCATTGAAAAAGGAAGGGAACAGGCTGCCCGGCAAAAAAGAACCGATACCATCGCTGCCCTCGCCGGCCATATCCGCGCCCTTCTGGAAGGGAATGGTTAATTTTGCCGCTCAAAACACTTGTATGCAGGAATCAACGATCACGATCGATGTGCAACTGGATCCCGAAAAAGTACCCTCAAAGATCAGTTGGAAAGCCGGCGGCAGCACCGCCGATGAAGGCCAGCAGGCAAAAGCCATGATGCTGGCGTTCTGGGACGGCGCGGAAAAAACCGCCCTCCGCATCGACCTCTGGACCAAGGAAATGATGGTGGATGAAATGGCCGATTTCTTTTACCAGACCCTCATGACCATGGCCGATACCTATCACCGCGCCACCCGTAACGAAGACCTGGTGGCCGATATGAAGCAGCACGCGAAGGATTTTTACAATAAATTCAAGGAACAGCAAATGAAAGAGAACGCACTCAAATAAAACAGGTGCTTCAACTAAACAGGTGCTTCAACTAAAACAAGTTCTCTAACAACAAATAATAAAAACAACTATATGTCACTCGAGGAAAAAGTAATGGCGGCTTTAAAAGACGCTATGAAAGCAAAGGACGAAGCCGCACTGCGCAGCCTGCGCGCCATCAAGGCAGAGATCATCAAAGCCAAAACAGAACCGGGCGCCAACGGCCAGGTTACCGAAGAGGGCGAAGGCAAACTCCTGCAAAAAATGGTGAAACAGCGCCGCGATGCCCTGGAGATCTTCCAGCAGCAGAACCGCGCCGACCTTGCCGCCAAAGAGCAGGAAGAAATAAAAATCATCGAAACATTTATGCCCGCCCAACTCGATGAGGCTGCACTGAAAACAGCCTTACAGGGAATCATAACCGAACTGGGCGCCACCGGCATGGCCGATCTCGGTAAAGTGATGGGCGTAGCTTCCAAAAAACTGGCCGGGCAGGCCGACGGCAAAGCCATCAGTGCCCTGGTTAAAACCCTGCTCACCGCCTGATATGCTGATCGACCTCATCACCTTCCTGGTATTGCTGATCGCCGTGTTCAAGGGCCTGCGCAACGGCCTCATCGTGGGGGTCTTTTCCCTGCTGGCCTTCGTGATCGGGCTGGCGGCTGCGCTTAAATTCAGCGTTGTTACTGCACGCTGGCTGGAAGGTTCGGTGAACGTTTCCGCCAAATGGTTGCCGGTCATCGCTTTCCTGCTGGTATTCCTGGTCACCGTATTCCTCGTGAACCTCCTCGCCAAACTGCTGGAGCAAACAATTGAGTGGGCCATGCTGGGTTGGGTGAACAAAGCGGGCGGAATTTTATTGTATATAGTGTTCTATCTGCTGACCTGGAGCATATTGCTGTTTTATCTTGGAAAAACAAACCTGCTCTCAGCGAAAACAATGGAGCAGTCAAATACTTATCCTATTATTGCGCCCTGGGGCCCCCGCGTAATGGAAACGATTGCGGACTGGATACCTGTCTTCAGGAACATGTTTGACGAACTCAGTCGATTTTTTGGCCTATTTTAGCGTAACATTGGAAGTATTATTTTAGAGAACAGATGCAATACGAGATCAAACAGCTGGATAAGTTCAGGTATATCGAAGAAGGTGAAGGCGAACCATTGGTGCTGTTGCACGGCCTCTTTGGCGCCCTCAGCAATTTTCAGGACCTGATCGAATACTTCCGCAACCACTACCGGGTTGTGGTGCCCATGCTGCCGCTCTTTGAACTCGATATCCTGCACACTTCCGTAGGCGGACTGCAAAAATTCGTTCACAAATTCATGGAGGCAAAAGACCTCCGCAACGTACACCTGCTGGGAAACTCTCTCGGCGGACATGTGGCCCTGGTGCACGTGCTTAAACACCCCGAAAGGATCCGTAGCCTGATCCTCACCGGTAGTTCCGGTCTATTCGAAAACGGTATGGGCGATACCTACCCGAAAAGGGGCGACTACGAATACATCCGGAAAAAAACAGAGCTGACCTTCTACGATCCCAAAATGGCTACCAAAGAACTGGTGGATGAAGTGTACGAGATCACCACCAGCCGCCTCAAGGTCATCAAGATCATCGCCCTCGCCAAAAGCGCCATCCGCAACAACCTGGGCGAAGAACTGAGCCAGATCCAACAACCTACCCTGCTGGTTTGGGGAAACAACGATACCGTAACCCCGCCCTTCGTGGGACGTGAATTCAACCGGCTCATCCCCAACAGCGAACTCCATTTCATCGACCACTGCGGCCATGCGCCCATGATGGAAGTGCCCGACGAATTCAACCGGATTTTGCATAAATTTCTTACAAAACTCAACGAGCCGGCAGCGGTAGCCTGAGTTTTGTCGTCTATACGTGAAAATCCTGTCCATTGGTTAACAAGGAACTCATATCTGCATCCCTGCCTGTACTATCGCCCAAAGATCCCGTGTACCGGGCGCTCCAGCTCATGGATGACCACCATGTGAGCCATCTCCCCATCGTGGACGAAGAAAAATATGTAGGCCTTCTCGCGGAAGCCGACCTGCTCAACGCCTCCGACGACAGCGGCCTGCTCGAAACCCTTTCCCCGCTCATCTCCAAACTGCGGGTCGCCCCCAACGGTCATTATACGGATGCCATCCAGCTCGCCAATGAATATGGCCTCGACCTGGTACCGGTAGCTGAACCCGATGGCAACTGGGTAGGCGCCATAGCCGCCAGCGACCTGCTCCGCTTCACCGGCCACATGATCGGGGCCGACGAACCCGGTGGCATCATTGTGCTGGAAATGGAGAAGCGCAATTTCGCTTTTTCTGAAATATATAAGCTGGTGGAAACCAACGATGCACAGATCACCCAGCTCAATACCTACTACGACAACAGCCTCGGGCTCTTTTTTGTGACCCTCAAACTCAACAAATTCGAATTATCCGATATCATCGCCACCTTCCAGCGCTACGAATACCAGGTACGGTACTATTTTGGCGAAGAACAGTACGAAAACGAGCTCCGGAACAATTACGACCACCTGATGAACTACCTCAATCTCTGAAAAATTTTCCCGCGAAATCGGTTTCTTCTGCCTAATCCTGTATTTTCATTCCCCCGCGTAGGTAATGTGTAAGGAGTGGAAAAATATCATCCTGTTGCTTGCAGCCTTTTACGGTTTTGTGAGCGATGGTTATGCCCAGGCTATCCCCCTAGCTTCGGAAAGCAATACCGTTGAAGCCGCCCTCAATCCCGAAACAGTGGCGCCACCCATGAACGATTCCACCCGCCGGCCCTTCCTAATCAGCGGCATATTTATCAGCGGCAACCGCAAAACCAAGGACTATATCATCAAAAGAGAGCTGCCTTTCCAGGAAGGCGATTCCGTCCGGCTCAACGAACTCGTTGAAAAATTCCGCGTTGGCCGCCAGCAGCTCGTCAACACCCGCCTCTTCAACGATGTGGTCATTTCCCTCAAAGCCTTTCGCGGTTACCTGGTGGAAGTGCAGATTGATGTAAAGGAACGCTGGTATATTTTTCCCATTCCCTATTTCAAGCCGGTGGACCGCAACCTGCAAACCTGGGCCGACAAAGGCTACAGCCTCAGCCGCATCAACTTCGGCGCCAAGTTCACCTATTATAATACCACCGGGCGCAACGACCGGCTGCGCCTCTGGCTCATCACCGGCTATTCGCGGCAGATCCAGGCCAGCTACGACCAGCCCTTTGCCGATCGCTCCCTCAAATACGGCTATGGCGTGAACTTCCTCTACGCCGCCCAGAAAGAGATCAACCCCATCACGGTCGATAACAAACAGTTCTTCCTCAAAGCCGACTCCCTGCCCAAGGCCGGCCGCTTCCTGGAAGAAACCTGGAATGGCGCGCTGACCCTCAGCTACCGCCCCCACCTGCGCACCCGGCATTCCCTGCGCCTCGGCTTCGTGAGCGACCGGGTCGACAGCACCGTGCTGGACGTGAACCCGCACTATCTCACCACTTCCGGGAAGGACCGCCTTTGGTACCCCGAACTCTCTTACAACGTAAGCTATATCAATACCGACTATGCGCCCTATCCCATGCGTGGCCGTATGGGTGAAATCAGCCTCTCCCGCGCCGGCCTCGGGCAGGACCTGGGCGTATGGGCCCTCAGCTTCCGCGGCACCCAGGCCTGGGAAATGAAGTGGAAAATGTCCTATACCCTCCAGGTGGGCGCCACCATTAAAGTACCTTTCGACCAGCCCTATTCCCAGCACCGGCTCTTTGGCTATGGCGATTATTACCTCCGCGGACTCGAAAAATACGTGGTGGACGGCGTCGCCGGCGGCCTGGTGCGCCAGACCCTCCGCCGCGAGGTCTTCAATTTCAACATGCGCCTGCCCATCAAAAGCCGCAGCCACGACCGCATCCCCTTCCGCTTTTATGCCAAAACCTATGCCGACTGGGGCTATGCCTATAATAAGAACTATCCCGATAACAGTCTGGTCAACCGCATGCTCTATACCACCGGCGCAGGGATCGATATGGTGACCCTCTACGATGTAGTGATGCGTTTTGAATACAGTTTCAACCAAATGGGACAAAGCGGATTCTTTTTCCACTTCAGGAATGAATTTTAATGCCCTATCTTTCCCTGGCCAAACAATGAACCATGAGAGTGGCTATTTACAGCCGGGTGATCGACCTGGACTACCTCAACGAGATCCAGGACCTGTTCCGGGAGCTGGAACTGCATCATATTGAACCCGTTATCTACCAACCCTTCCTCGAACAGATTGCTTCCTCCATCGGCCTGGCCACGCACCGGCTGCGCATTTTCCGGGAATCGGAAGACCTCGACGAATCCATCGACTGCATCATCAGCCTGGGCGGCGACGGCACCCTGCTTGATACCGTTACCCTGGTGCGGCATAAAAAGATCCCCATCCTCGGCATCAATTTCGGGCGCCTCGGTTTCCTGGCCAGCATCGGCCGCGAAGAACTCAAACTGGCCGTGGCCTCCCTGGTGGATCGCAGCTACGTGATCGACAGCCGCTCCCTCATTCACCTCGATGCCGACAAACACCTTTTCGGCGACACGCCCTATGCCCTCAACGAATTCGCCATTCACAAAACGGATATCTCGCCCATGATCAAGATCCACACCTACCTGAACGGCGAATTCCTCAACACCTACTGGGCCGACGGCCTCATCGTAAGCACGCCCACCGGCTCCACCGGCTATTCCCTGAGTTGCGGCGGTCCCATTGTTTTTCCCGAATCCGGCAGCTTCGTGATCACGCCCGTTGCGCCGCACAACCTCAACGTAAGACCCATCATTGTGCCCGACGACAATATCATTTCTTTTGAAGTGGAAGGACGTGCCGAGAGCTTTATCTGCGCCCTCGACAGCCGCCGCGAACTGGTGGCCAAAGACATCCAACTGGCGGTAAAAAGAGAAAAATTCGATGTGAGCATCCTGCGCCTGAACGAAAACAATTTTCTCAGCACCCTCCGCAAGAAATTGTCCTGGGGACTCGATACCCGCAATTAACCGGCACGTTATTAGCATTTCATTTATACGATCAGAAGGGCTCCTGCGTTTGAGTTCATCACCATTAACCTTATATTGCATCCATGAAGAAAAGAATCCTGCTGTTATGTTTCCTGGCCGCATCGCTGTTACCGGGATATGCACAAATGGAATCCATTGTACATTCCGGTGAGATCGGGATCAGCCTCGGCGCCGCCCATTATTTTGGCGACCTCAATCCCAGGGCACACGTGAACCGTCCGAAATTTGCCGCAGGCGCCTTTTTCAGGAAACAGTTTGGAAATTACGTGGCCGTGCGCGTGCAGGGCCAGTTTGCACAGGTGGGTTATGCCGATAAATATTACAGCGACAACGAATACCAGTACCGCCGCAACCTCAGCTTCAATTCCAGCATCTGGGAACTGGGACTGATGGGCGATTTCAATTTCTTCAAATTCATACCCGGCACAGCCGAATACCGTTTTACCCCCTATGTGACCCTGGGCGCCAGCATTTTCAGCTACGATCCCTATGCCTACCTGAACGGGACCAAATATTTCCTCCGGCCCCTGGGTACCGAAGGGCAGGGCACCACGGCCTATCCCGACCGCAAACCCTATGGCAGCATGGCCTTTGCCTTCCCGCTGGGCGTGGGCGTCAAATACGCCATCAACGAACAGTTCAACGTAGGATTTGAAGTGCTGTACCGCTTCACCAACACCGACTACCTTGACGATGTGAGCACTACATATGTAGGAATTGATAAATTTCCACCCCTGCCCGATGCCACCCCCTCGCCGGCCTCCCTGCTCCAGGACCGGAGTTACGAAGTGGGCGACCCCATCGGCGTCGAAGGACGCCAGCGCGGTTATGCCGGTCAGAAAGACCAGTTCGTGACCGCCCAGTTGACCCTGAGCTTCAACCTCAGCTCCTATCGCTGTCCCACCGCCAAACTCTGACCCGCTTTCCACGCGAATTTTCGTAGTTTTGCCCCCTGAAAATTGAAGCTATGAGTTCGCTGAAGGCGAAAATCGATATGCAAAAACTGCCGAAGCACATTGCCATCATCATGGACGGCAATGGCCGCTGGGCGCAGGAAAAAGGGCAGGACAGGCTCTATGGCCATTTCCATGCCGTGGAAAGCGTGCGCGATATTGTGGAGGGCTGCGCCGAACTGGGGATTGAATACCTGACCCTCTACGCATTCAGCACCGAGAACTGGGACCGCCCCGCCCGCGAAGTGCAGGGACTCATGGAACTGCTGGTAGACACCATTCGCAAAGAGGTAGACACCCTCAATAAGAACAACATCCGGCTGCGCGTGATTGGCGATACCAATATGCTGCCCGACCTGCCCAGGCAGGAGCTGCGTGAAGCCATGGATATGACCAGCCAGAATACCGGCCTCAACCTCGTGATCGCCCTCAGCTACAGCAGCCGCTGGGAACTGGTGGAAGCGGTGAAACAAATCGCCCGCGATGTGCAGCAGGGTAAGGTGGATCCCGAAAAGATTACCCAGGAAACCCTGCAGCAATACCTCTGCACCAGTGATTTTCCCGATCCCGAACTCATGATCCGCACCTCCGGTGAATACAGGATCAGCAACTTTTTATTGTACCAACTCGCCTATGCCGAACTCTATTTCACCAGCGTCCGCTGGCCCGATTTCCGGAAACAGAATCTCTATGAAGCCATCATTGATTTCCAGGGAAGGGAGAGGCGATTTGGTAAAACCAGTGCACAAATACAGGAAGCTTCCCTTTAACAAAGCGTTTTGAACAATCCCCTTTAATTTGCCTACTTTATAAAACCAACTGATGTTCCGAAGATTACCCGTTGTTGCTATACTACTGCTTATAATTGGACTGGAGGCAAAGGCACAACAACCCGATACTACGCGCGCAACGGCGATTGATCCTGAACTCGAAGCATTGGTGAATGGAAGAAATCCCAAAGAATACATCCTCGCCGGCATACAGGTGAGCGGCACCAAATACCGCGACGAATCCCTGCTTTTATCCATATCGGGTCTCAGCGTGGGCGACAAACTCGTGATCCCAGGTGGCGACAACCTCGCCAAAGCCATACAGAATCTCTGGAAACAAAACCTCTTCTCCGATGTCGAGATCTATTATACAAAGGTGGAAGACAACAACCTTTGGATCGAGATCCATGTATCGGAAAGACCCAGCCTCTCGAGTTATACTTTCAAGGGCATCCGCAAATCGGAGCAGGAAGACCTGGAGAAAAAAACCGGCCTGGTAAAAGGCCGCGTGATCACCGAGAACATGAAACGCACCGCGGTAGAGAACATTGAGAAATACTATATTGAAAAAGGCTTCCGCGGCGCCAAGGTAGACATCGAAGAAAAAACGGACACCGCTTTTGTTAACACGCTCAAGCTGGTATTCAATATCACCAAGGGAAATAAAGTGCGCATCAACGATGTGAGCTTTTATGGCAACGAACAGGTGAACGAACTCAAGCTGAAAAAACAGTTGAAGGGCACCAAGGAAACAACACGCCTAACCCTTTATCCCAGCAAGGATTCGAGCAGCTACGGTTCCAAACAACCACAAAGTTTTTCTGCTTATGTGAACGACTGGGGTTTTCTTTCTCCCACCAAAACACTGAACTACTTCGATCCCTATTTCCGTTTCAAACTGTTCAGTTCCGCCAAGTACAATGAAACCAAGTACAGCGATGACAAACAGAAAGTGATCGAATACTACAACTCCCTCGGTTACCGCGATGCGGGCATCCTGGGAGATACTTTGTATTATACGGATAAGGGCAACCTCAACATCGACCTGAAAGTGGATGAGGGTCGCCGTTATTATTTCGGTGATATCACCTGGAAAGGCAATACCAAGTACAGTGATTCCGTGCTGAGCCTCATGCTGGGCATCAAGAAAGGCGATATCTATAACCTGGAGACCCTCGACAAAAAACTCAAGATGTCGCAGGAAGGCGGTGACATCAGCGGATACTATATGGACGATGGTTATCTTTTCTTTTCCGTGGAGCCCATCGAGACCCGCGTGTACAACGATACCATCGACTTCGAGATCAGGCTGCGCGAAGGTCCGCAGGCCACCATTAAAAACGTGAATATTTCCGGCAACGACAAAACCAAGGAATACGTGATCCGTCGTGAGCTGCGCACCGTGCCCGGTGAAAAATTCAGCCGCAGCGACCTCATCCGTTCCAACCGCGAAATTGCCAACCTCGGTTATTTTAACCAGGAAAAGATCGACATCAACCCCGTGCCCAATCCCGACGACGGTACGGTGGACATCAATTACAAGGTGGAAGAAAAATCCAACGACCAGCTCGAGCTCTCGGCCGGCTGGGGTGGTGGCATTGGTCTCACCGGTACCCTGGGGGTAACCTTCAATAACTTCTCCATCCGGAATATTTTCAACAAGCAAACCTGGGATCCGCTGCCCACGGGCGACGGACAAAAGCTCAGTCTGCGTGTGCAGAGCAACGGCCGCCAGTTCCGTTCCTATAACTTCTCCTTTACCGAACCCTGGCTGGGTGGCAAGAAGCGCAACAGTTTTACCGTGAGCTTCTACAATACCCGTTATGCCAATGCGTATAACCCCTATACCGGTTATTACGACCGTAAGGCCGGAGACACTTCCTATCTCCGCACCATGGGCGTATCGCTGGCGCTGGGCAAGCAACTCAACTGGCCCGACAACTATTTCACGCTGATCTATTCGCTGAACTTTACGCAGTACAAGCTGCGGAACTATCCCAATCTTTTCCCCGGGCTCGACAATACCACGGCGCACAATATCAGCCTGAAACTGGCGCTGAACCGGTCTTCCATCGACCAGCCCATTTTCCCGCGCAGCGGTTCCAACTTCATGGCCAGCGTGCAACTGACACCGCCTTATTCGCTGATCGATCCCAGCCGTGTGCATTCCGACAACCCCTATGAGCTGCCCGAATTCCACAAGTGGCGCTTCACGGGTGAATGGTATGTGCCCATCGGTAAGCCTATGGGCGCCGACCGCAGCAAGCAGTTTGTGTTCAAGGCTGCGGCTAAATTCGGCTTCATGGGCCGTTACAATTCCGAGCTGGATTACTCTCCCTTTGAGCGTTTCCAGGTGGGTGATGCGGGCCTTACCAACAACTTCGGACTGCTGGGTTACGATATCATCGCACACCGCGGTTATCCCATTTACGACAATTCCGATCCGTCGATCAACCCCGATAAATCACAGGCCAGCGCATTCTTTACCATCTTCAACAAATACACGATGGAACTGCGTTATCCTTTCTCCACCAACCCGAACAGCACCATCTTTGGCCTGGCTTTCTTTGAGGCCGCCAACGGCTGGTACAATTACCAGGATTATAACCCCTTCCGCCTCCGCCGCAGCGCCGGTTTGGGTATGCGTTTCTTCCTGCCCATGTTCGGTTTGCTCGGGTTTGACTATGGTATCGGGTTTGATCGTATCACCCCGGACGGTAAGCTGCGCGACGCCGCCAAGTTCACCTTCATGTTAGGTTTTGAACCCGAATAAAACGGGAACTATTAAAATAATAAACGATGAAACAGATCCTTTTTTCACTGACCCTGCTGCTGGCCCTGTCCCTCGGTGTGCAGGCCCAGCGATATGCGGTGGTGGACACCAAGTATATTCTCGACAAGCTGTCGGATTACCGCGATGCCCAGGCGAAACTGGACCAGTTCAGCGAGCAGTGGCAAAAAGAGATCGACGCCAAACAGGCGGCGCTGGACAAAATGTACAAGGACTTTGAAGCCGAGCAGGTGATGCTGAGCGACGATCTTAAGAAAAAGCGGCAGGACGAGCTTTTTGTGCGGGAGAAAGAAGTGCGCGACCTCCAGCGGAAACGCTTCGGGTTCGAGGGCGACCTTTTCAAGAAGCGGCAGGAACTGGTAAAACCCATACAGGATAAGGTTTATACCGCCATCCAGAAAATAGCCGTAGCCCGTATGTACGACTTTATTTTGGATAAAAGTGAAGGAATTACCGTTATATTTGCCGATCCTAAACTCGATAAGAGCGAAGACGTGCTGAAAGAGCTGGGTGTTAAATAAAACAAAAACAAACCCCCTGAAGACAACGTAAGCGCCAACTAAAACAACTTTAAGAAACAAACAATCGCATGAAAAAGGTTTTATCCATTCTGGTAGTAGCTGGTAGTCTGGTGATGGTTAGCAGCCATGCTAAAGCGCAGGCCAAGATCGGCTGCGTGAGCTTTAACGAAATCGTTGCTGCCATGCCCGAGGCCAAAAAAGCTGACTCTGTTCTCTCTCAATTCCGTGATGCGCTGATCTCCAGTGCCCAGGAAAAAGAAAATGCGCTGAACGAAGCCATTCAAAAATTCAATAAGGATTCTGTGACCATGTCGGCCGCCGTGAAAGACGTGAAGCGCAAGGACCTGCAGGCCAAGCTGACCGAGCTCCAGGGCGAGGACCAGCGCATTCAGCAGGAGCTGCAGAAGAAGCAGGAAGAGCTGAGCGGACCCATCCAGAAAAAAGCGATGGACGCCGTTACCGCTGTTGCCAAAGAAGCCGGTTACACGTACGTGTTCCCCAAAGAGTATATGATCGTTTCTCCCCCGGCCGACGACCTGTTGCCGCTGGTGAAGAAGAAACTGGGTTTGAAATAAGAACTTTTCACAGGCTCTAAATGAACGCCGGGATAGCATCCTGGCGTTTGTTATTTTTGGGATATGTCAGTAAGTTCTGCGACGCATTTGGCTGCGGCTTCGGCGCCGGGCGCCGGGCCGGTTCCGGCGCCAGCTTCGGCCCCGGTTCCCGCGGCGGCCTCAGCGCCGGCTCCCATCGGTGTTTTTGATTCCGGTTATGGGGGGCTCACCGTGCTGAAGGAGATCCTGCGCGTGCTGCCCGATTACGATTATTGTTACCTGGGCGACAATGCCCGGGCGCCCTATGGCAACCGCAGTTTTGAAACCGTGTACCGCTACACGTTGCAGGCCGTTAACTGGTTTTTCGCCCGCGGTTGTCCCCTGGTGATCCTGGCCTGTAATACGGCCTCGGCCAAGGCCCTGCGCAGCATCCAGCAGCAGGACCTGCCGCGGATGGCTCCAGGGAACCGGGTGCTGGGAGTGATCCGTCCCACGACGGAAATGATCGGCGCCGCGTCGGCCACCGGCAAGGTGGGCATTATGGCCACCAACGGCACCGTGCATTCCGGTTCCTACCTGCTGGAGATCGAAAAATTCTACCCCGGCCTCGAAGTGTACCAGGAGGCCTGCCCCATATGGGTGCCCCTGGTAGAGAACGGCGAACAGGACACGCCCGGCGGCGCCTATTTCATCCGCCGGCATACCGAACACCTGCTGGCGCAGGGTCCCGGCATCGACACGGTGCTGCTGGCCTGTACGCACTACCCGCTGTTGCAGGCGCAAATCGCGCAGTGGCTGCCCGCCGGCGTGCGGCTGGTGTCGCAGGGTCCGGTGGTGGCCGCCAGCCTCGCCGATTACCTGCAGCGGCACCCGGAAATGGATACGCGCCTGAGCCGCGGCGGCAGCCGGTCTTTTTTTACCACCGATGATCCCCGCGATTTTGAGCGGATGGGAAACTTATTCCTGGGAGAGGAGGTAGTCGCCAGCCAGGTGGAGCTGGTTTGAAGTTTGGGGTTTGGGGGTTTGGAGTTAGGTTGGGCGTAATGTGCTGTTTAATAAAGCTTTGGGGAATGCCGGTGGTGCGCGGTGATTCCTTTAATAGGCTCAAAAACCTATATCTCCCGTCCTGAAACAGGTTTGCCCCTGTTCTGATAAAACCAGCCTGCAATCGCGTTAACCTATCCTGCACCTCAGCGACCCAACTCCAAACCCCCAAACCCCAAACTCCAAACCAAATGTTTTGTTCCTGCAAAACATTTCCCTACCTTTGCCGTCCCTTTCACGACACAGGCGGGTATGGTGGCCCGATGTGACAGAAACTTTTCGCCCGGCTCTCCACGGGCGGCCATTTTTTGAGGGTAAAAAACTTGTAACATGAAAAGAACATTTCAACCACACCGCCGCCGCCGCAAAACCGTTCACGGTTTCCGCAAGCGTATGCAAACTGCCAATGGCCGCAAAGTACTGGCCAGCCGTCGTGCAAAAGGCCGTAAGAAACTGAGCGTTTCTTCTGAAAGCAAACTGAAATAACCTGGTCCCGCTGCGCGGGAAAACACCATAACATTCGCCCTGCGCCGGAAACGGTTCAGGGCTTTTTCATTTCGGCCTATTTTTGAAAATAATAACACCATCTTGCCAACCCTCGGACGCGCAGAAAAACTGAAACAGCGCAAGCGCATCGAAGCCTTGTTTGCAAAGGGCCAGAAGCTCACGCAGTTGCCCTACCGGGTTTTTTATGCGCTGCAGCCTGCGGCCGACGGACCGGACGGCCCTGCTGCCGGATTGCAGTTCGGGACGGGGGCGGGGAAACGTCATTTTAAAAAGGCGGTGGACCGCAATCGCATCAAGAGGCTTACCCGCGAAGCCTTCCGGCTCGAAAAAGCGGGCATTTTGGAGACCCTGCTGGTGAACCGCCTGCAGTTGCAGGTGTTTTTTATTTATACAGCGGCAGAATTGCCTTCGCTCGATACCTGCCGGCCGGCGGTGGCGAAAGCGCTGCAGAAGATTGCCGCAAAGATGCAGCAGGCGCCGGCCGCGGCTGACAAAAAAGAGGGAAGCGGCCCGCGGGAAGCAACAAAAAATGAAAGGGATTAAAAAAATACTGGCGGCGCCGCTGATCGCGCTTATCCGGTTGTACCAGTGGGGCCTTTCGCCTTTGTTGGGACCGAAATGCCGGTATACGCCCACCTGTTCCAACTATGCGCTGGAGGCCCTGCGCAAATACGGGCCCCTGAAAGGGGGATGGCTGGCCATCAAAAGGATCAGCCGTTGCCATCCCTGGGGCGGAAGCGGGTATGACCCCGTTCCCTGAAAATCGTTTACTGTTTCAGCATTTTCTCCAACCGGCCGAGGGTTTCCCGGGCATCGTTGTTGGTGATGAACTTGTACACTTCGGGTGTTTTGCCGTCCTTGCCGGGCGTAAGGCTGGCGGGCATTCCCTTAAAGGGTCCCACGATGATGGCATTGTCTTCGGCGCTGATCTTTTTCAGGCTGCCGGGTTCCAGGAAATGGTTCTTTTTGGCGGCGCTAACATTGGTGCCGAGGGTCAGTTGACGAAGGCTGTCCATTCTTTCCATCAGCGCTTCCTGCGTAATGCTGCCTTCGCGGCTGTCTGATTCACCATAGTTCTGTACGCTGCCGATGAGGGTATCTTTTTGCAGGTTGAGCAGCCAGGTACCGGCTTCGGTTACGGGATAGTCCTTGCTGTCGCTTCCGTTTTTCACGGTGAGCTTATCGCCCTGCAGGTTGATGCTGGTTTCGTTGTGCTGGGTGCCGGGCTCGTAGGTGAGCACGTCGCCTGCGGCGTTGATCTTACCGCTGGCCATCACCACTACTTTTTTAGCAGGCGGCGTTGAGCAGGCGGTAAAAGCGGTGATGGCAAACAGGTAGAGAAGGGTCTTTTTCATGGTAGTTGTTTTAAAAAGAATGATCCCGCCCGGGGCGGGATCAGACCAATGGTTCAGTGTATTATTTCTTCGCGGCCGCGAAGCGTTCCGCTACTTTGGGCCAGTTGACCACATTCCAGAAAGCGGCGAGGTAGTCGGCGCGTTTGTTCTGGTATTTCAGGTAGTAGGCGTGTTCCCATACATCTGCTCCCAGCAGCGGCGTACCCTTCACTTCAGCCACGTCCATGAGGGGATTGTCCTGGTTGGGTGTGGAACTGACTTCCAGCTTACCGTCTTTCACTAACAGCCATGCCCAGCCGCTGCCGAAGCGGGTCATGCCGGCGCTGGCGAATTTCTCCTTGAAGCTGTCGAAGGAACCGAAAGCGCCTTTGATGGCGTCGGCCAGGGCGCCGGTGGGTTCACCGCCTGCGCCGGGGGCGAGGCTTTCCCAGAAAAAGCTGTGGTTCCAGTGACCGCCGCCGTTGTTGCGTACAGCGGGTGAGATGCTGCCGGCAGCCGCTACCAGTTCTTCGAGCGATTTATTTTCATTGGGCGTGCCTGCAATGGCTTTATTGAGATTGTCAACATAGGCCTGGTGGTGTTTGCCATGATGGATCTGCATGGTCAGTGTGTCGAAATGCGGTTCCAGTGCATCGGGTGCGTATGGAAGCGCGGGGAGTGTGAATGCCATAATATTAATTTTAATTGGATAATGCCTGTTCGGGGTACCAAATGTACTAAACAACGCAGGGCTTTTAAAGTTTTGTGGGGAGGAAAAAAGTGACCGGTTTGGGGTTTGTAGTTTGGGGTTTGGGGTTGGGCGCCGGTGTTGCTCTCCGGACTACAGGAAGGAGCCATCATGAAGCCATCATCACCACATCATCACGCATAAAACAGTACAGCCGGAGCGGTGAAACAGCGGTCAAACACTACAGGATGAGCGGTGAAAATGGCACGAGCGGCAAAGCCTGGGCGGCATGAATGGCTCGTTTTCGGAGGAGGCAGGCCCGGTTTTGAGCGGCTGATGGCGTTATTGGTACCGTTGGTGATTGCGTGGCTGTTATGTATGTTAACCCGACGTGGCGGGGCGATAAAATACCACCAGCCTGTGTAGCCGAAAACCATCCATCCAAGGCTAAAGTCCAGACCAAAAACTCCGAACCAATCACTTTTTTTAGGGGAAAAGCAAGTTTTTTTGACAAAAGCGGGCTGGTTTACGGTAAGGTGTATTCGATTTGTACTGTCCGCTGAAAGTTAGGCTCCATAAGTATTCTATCAGAAATACGCATTTGCGCGATGCGATTCCCATACATCTTTTTTCTCAAAAGGTCATGGGAGAAAAACACGGTATTTTATTCCAACATCTTTTGTTTGATTTGTTCACATGATCCGGGCTGATAAAATTCCGTATAAATACGGAATCGCAGCATTGAAATATTTTCTTGCTTTGGGATAACAGGAACGCGTATGCGTTTTCTGTAACCACCAACCGACTAACGATGCGAACAAACC
>JAFAFR010000058.1 GCA_023423405.1 Bacteroidota bacterium | reverse complement strand
CTGCGGGGAATCAAATGGAGCAGTTGAGAAAAGATCGGCTGTCCGGTAAAAAAACTACCTTTGGGCATCAGTAAATTTTTTGTGTCGTAACTTAAATCTACTGAAAACAGAGAGGCCCCGCCTCTCTGTTTTTATGCCGTATCTCCGGTTTTACCGGACAGCAATAGTTCGCAGCCAGTTGTTTCACCTGCCCGGAAAGCACCTGTAGTTCCGTTCTTTCAAGAGCATTTAGTTCATCCATCCGGTTACGTTTTTTAGCTACCTGGTTAAGGTTAGCAGCAAGGTGATTGAGGGTGCCAGCAAACTGTAATACTTCTTTGGGTAACGCTTTTATTTTTCTGACAGCTTGTCCCTTCAATCCGGATTCCCGTAAAAATTCTGATAGCGTTAATCCGGCTGCTTTTGCTTTTTGCCGGAGTATTGTTTTTTCTACCAGAGTGCATTTAACCCCAATAAAATGATTTTGCTTTATCGCTTTTTTGGGTCGGCCTCCTTTATTTTTCCGGTCTTGTTTTATTGCTTCCATCACTCTTCACTTTTCAATGTCTGCTGCAATGTCTTTTCTCATCCCGCAGATGCGGGATGAGAAAAGACAGCGTTTCGGTAAAACCGAAACATAGCTGGCTCCTAAACTTTAAAGATGTCTTCCACGCCTCTGATTTTGTTTTAACTCCTGACTTAATGATTTTCTTAAATACTCATTCAGGTCTTTGAAACGTTGGTAATATCTGCTTTGATCAATATATTTTGAAGACCATTGCAGCGCTTTTTCAGTGCACTTGATACCCATTTGATCACGGTCCAGGAACAGGTGGATATTGGGGTATTGCTCCATCTTTTCCCGGCTCTTTTCAAAAAATGAAACAGAGTTTAAGATCAATGCATCGGCCTGAATTGTTGACAGGTCGGGCAGATCTTTCCCTCCGGATTCCTGGATAGTTTGAAAAGAAAGAAAGCTGAAAAAACCTTCAAAGACAGCCAGGTCCTTAGTGCCGTTTTGTAATATCAATCGTGGTTCTTTTGGCGTGCTGCTTCCCTTGAAATATTGATTACGTAACTCATAACCACCGCTATCATTTTTAAACCCTATTGCCGTATATTTTTTGGAATACAGTTGGAAGTCCACTTGCTCGCAAAATTGCCTGGCAATGTGCAGTGGAATTTTTCTGCTTTCGAGGTACTCAAGCAGGCGCGGATCAGTAAGATTGCGGCTGCCTAACACCACTATCTTTCCCAGGTCGTTTGACGCTTCTTTCTTTTCACCAGCAGGGCTGTGAGGATACGGGTGAAAAGAAAATGATTGTTCTTTCATACTGCTTAGTCTTTGAAGAAATTCAGCAACTGAACATTTAAAATACCGGATGCCGAAATCAACCAGGTTACCGCCCTCGCCGGTGCCATGATCAAACCATACATTGAGTTGCCGGTTTACTTTGAAAGACGGCGTCTTTTCCTGTCTTAATGGGGATTGGTACCAATGATCATTATTCCTGACCTTTTCCGGCTTATGTCCGAGTATTTCCAGGAAGTCGACCAGGTCGATTTGTTTTGCTTCAGCTATTGCTATATTCTCAGTCGCCATTTGTTCATTTTATTTATTCTTTATAGTCATTTGCGACCGGAGTTGTTCCACCTGCTCCTTAAAGAAAAAACGCCGGGATTTGATTTTAAAAGATTGCAGTAGTTCAGACTTGCGCCAGTCATTGACGGTCTGTCGGCTTACTTTAAAAATCTTTTCAACATCCTTTGATGAGAGAAAGGGGGAATCATTATCCGGGTAGAAGTTCTTGATCGGGGTATTGGCTGCCATCACTTCCCGGATCTTCTGGTCTATCAGGTTTTCGAATAACCGGATCAGCTCCTGAGGTTTTTGTATTAACAAAAAGGGAGCGGTTGCATTTGGATTTACTTCCTGTTCCATATCGCCTCATTTTATCACTCTGCACAAAAAAGTTTACAGAGGCAAAATAAGGGTGTAAAGAAGGGTGAAAATGGGTGGGACGTCCTGGGAAAATAATTGACTGTCACTTAACGGTTTAAGATCATAATAGGCTCAGAACTTAGCATATCGAGGCGGAATTTGGTGTATTTTCACATTACAAATTTTACATTATCAAGGCTAAGCAAATCACGCAAAATTTGAAGCTTGCTGATTTAACAAACCTGTATATGGACGACAAATACATTGCAATTTTGGGAGGACTAGTTGGCTCGTCATTCACAATTCTTGTGACAAAGATTTTTGAATACTTCCAAACCCGCCAATTACATAAGCTTTTTCTAAAAAAGGAGTTCTTTTTACGGAAAATAAATGTATTCAAAAAAACTGTTTCCTACCTGACCATAGCACATACCTCGATAACAAATATGTCGGTCCTGCTCAAAACTGCAATGAATGAAAATGTCACATTTACTGACGAGCAGAACAAGGACATTTTTGACAGACTGCAGAAACAAATAGATCAGGTATATCACGTGACACAAGAAATAGCTGGTTCAATAGACCCGTATCTTGATTTAAAGCATGATGATAAAGAGGTCGAAGACACACAGCTTTTTTGGGAATTATTGGGGACAATTAACCAGTTAGCCCACGATGTAAACTTTGGCTATGATCTATTGAAAACAGCAAGAACTAACGAGGAGTATCGAAAAATTGAAATAGCAATAGAATTGAACGAAAATGCATTAGCAGAAAAAGTAGAAAATTTTGTTGCCTTTAGCAATTCCATGCGACGCAAATATTTAAGCATGACTTCATTGTTAAGAGAACAGTTGAAGTCACATGACTAAACTATTCCACCATAAAGCTAGCCCCAATCATGAATGACGTTTACCATTATCCTCCTGATCTTTTTGACTTAATTGTTCAAACGATCCCATTACTTAATCGGTCGAAAAAATCAGTGCTAACCTTTTTTAATGGGGCTGGAATAAGTACAACCCTGTATGAGGACGTAACAATCAGGGTCCACACTAATCCAGATGATATTTCTAAATATGAGATTTGTCGGATAATCCTGGAACGAATTAACCAGAACTCAGATAAATATTTACGAGAAAGGAGGGAAATACTTAAACGAATAACTGAATTTGAAGCGTTTTCTACTTGCTGGGAAAGCGATCAGCTTAAAGCGAAAGGATTGGTTTCGGAGATTCAAAAGGTTATTAATGTTAAAGACTCATTCACAAGAATGAAGCAAGAAAGAGAGAACGAACAAAACCTAAGAAGAAAAGAACATCAACAAAAGATCTCAGAAATTCAAAAACAAAAAGAAACCATCGGAAAAATTAAGAAAGAACTTTATTCTCTTTTTTCAGAATCAAATCATCAGAAACGAGGTAAGACTTTGGAGTCCGTTCTTAACAACTATTTTAAAACCTATCAAATTTTGGTAAAAGAAGATTTTAAAAGAGTCGGAGAGCCTGGTGAAGGAATTGTTGAGCAAATTGACGGAATCGTGGAAGTTGACAATCAAATTTTTCTGGCGGAAATGAAATGGAAAAAAGATTCAATTGGCGCTGAAGATATATACTCTCATCTTGGACGCATTTATCATAGAGCAAGTGCACATGGAATTTTTATTTCTGCCTCTGGATACACAGCTTCCGGGATTTCTGCTGCAAAGGAAGCGCTGGTCAAAAACGCTCTTTTGGTGATGTTTGATCTAGAAGAATTTGTCAAAGTAATTGAAAATGAAATTGACTTTAAAAACTATTTGCGTGATAAAATAAAGACTGCAATTATCGAAAAAGATCCGTACAAGAGAATGAACTACTAAAACAGCAACCTTTTAATGTGACAACAAGAATTCATAATATCTACCCGTTAATCGTTCCTACTAGCTATTACTCAAAAGCAGCCTGGGACCTGCCACACTTTACTTTTCTGGAAGCAGAATTCATATTGACCTGGGTTATTTTTGGCGAAGGCAATTCGATGTCGTATCTCACTCGGGACCAGTATCAAAACCTCGAAGTCAAGAATCCCGGATGGCAACAGAATGCCTTTGAGAATCTAAGGCTTTCGATAGATGACGAAGAAAATTTTTTCTCCCAATACAAAAAGAGCAGTGATGGACGGCTTTTATTTTTGGTCTTTATTAATTCTGATGGCATTGGCTCAAGCAGGGTACTGTTTACCCAAGAATTGACAAAATCATTTCCCAACGGTTATTAAATTGCATTCCCGGATCGAAGTTGCGGTTTGGTAATCGCAAAGGATATAAGACCTGATGAACTTACTGATATTAAGAAAACCGTAGAAAAAATGTTCAAAGCAGCAACAACTTCAATGTCAAATAAACTGTTCTAACCAGAAAGTTTTAAATTGCCAATAGAATGGACCACACCCATTAATCTTGAACTATCAGACTTATTAGCGGAAGAAATTATTAACCTCTGAGCTTATTCTGTTACTGGTGATTCCAGATGGCTTGAAGCGATGTAAAATGTAAAAGATAGGTTTCATGGCAGATTTTGATGATATAAAACTTGAAAACTATGAGGGTGAAGATATTTCCGATGTCATAGTGAAACTGGAAAAGTCTTTCGACCTCGAATTCAGTAAAACTGCCTTTGCAGAGGCCAAGACCTTTGGTGATATTTGTGACATCATAGAGCCACATATCAACCACAATCACAAGGACGACTGCACAAAGCAACAAGCATTTTATAAGATCAGGAAGGCAGTTGCAGAAACACAGCTTATTGACAAAAAACAAATCAGCCTCACCAGCAAGTTGGTTGAACTATTCCCAAGGCATAACCGAAGACAGAAAAGTAAAGAATTTCGAGATCGGTTAGGAATTAAAGTAAATATCCTAACATATCCAGGCTGGTTGTCGTTACTTCTTGTAATAGGATCTCTTTTATCATTGGAAGCATTCTTCTTTGACTGGAAAATTGCTGTTGCTGGAATAATTTTCTTTGCCTCCGCTTTTAGAATTGCAGATTGGTTAGGAAAGGACCTGGAACTTCAAACTGTTCGTCAATTAGTCGAAAAAGTAACAAGGGAGCATTACGTTGCCGTCAGACGAACAAAGCATACTGTTAACCGAAATGAGATATTGGATACGATAAAAGATGCCTTTAGCAACGACCTTGCAATCGACAAAGTACATTTAACAAGAGAAGCCTCATTAGGGTGAGAAAGAACTGCATCGGTGTACTACTAGTGTTTTTAGGTTATAATAAGAAACTAAAGTCTATAAAGTTATAATCTTATCTAAACTAAAATTTAGATTTTCCTCATTTCTTACATATCCCAGCTGATTGGTTAGCAAGATTGTATTACCAATACTAAAGTCCGGTGTATTGCTATGGTGATGCCCGTAAATCCAATAATCAATGTTTGAAGATTCAATGAGAGGAAATAATTCAACAGCAAAAGCCTCGTTTAAAATACTCCCTTTGTATTGCGAAGGGAAATTCATAAAAGTGGGTGCGTGGTGAGTAATCACTACTGTCTTACCTCTATAATCTCGACCCAATTCCTTCTGTATAAAATCCAGGCTATTTGAATGTAATTGATTAAAGTTAGAAGCAGAAATAAAATGATCCTTGAATTTGATACCCCGGAAATCGCTTATGCTGCGCTCAATCTGCCATTCATTAGCAGGGCTGATTTTCGACCATAAAGTAGAAAAAATAAGCCTTACATCATTGTGTTGAAATGAGATATTATTAACCAGAAATACATTATCCCTTATCTTTTCATTGATGGTTCCTGATCGTTCGGACGCATCGGAATAATAATACTCATGATTCCCTGGAACCCAATAAGTCAATTTGAAATTGTCTGATATGTAATCAAAGAAATCTTTTCGTTTTTCGATCTCAGTAAAGAGGACAATATCGCCAGCCAATATTAAAATTTCACCTTTAGGTTGCAGCCGATGCTGATTCAGAAATTGTTTGTTTTCACGGAACTCCAAATGCAGATCGGAACAGTATTGTAAAAGCATAAGGGTCTATATTTTTCGAAAATGTTTATTCAACTCTCTCACCACCAAATCAAAATCCGGTAAGTCTTTAATCTGACTGGCGAGTGATCCTTCCCAGCGGCCTTTAAAACCATTTAATTTGGCTTCAACTTTTTCTTTAAAGGCAGTGGGTGTATGACCTTTATTCCTGGCCTTTCTTTCAAACTCTAGCCAGCTATGCCGGATACTCATTTTCTCGTATTCCAATAAATACCAGAGATCATACAAGTCCCGTGGTTGTGTACGTCCCATCAAAGCACACATCTTTTCAATCAGTACCTCTTCAAGTGTATAGCTCAATATTTTGAATTCTTCGAGATCAGAATAATGAATGAATACCGGTTTCATCGCGGGTTCAAATTCTAATATCTCTTTCCTGGTAATATCGATCTTTACCTGCTTGTTCGTTCCACCAAGAGGTCCGGTATATCCGATATAAAAGTTAATACTTCCGCTTTCATGCTCTGTGTCTTCTATTCGTTGCAAAGTTATATTCGCTTCCTCCTTCACAAATTCAAACAGTTTTTCAAAATCGCCGAACAACTCTTCATTCATAAGGTCCTCGTTCAGCAGGGTAAAATCAAGATCCTCTGAATAGCGATAATCTTCTATGTAGACTTTTTTAAGTACTGTACCTCCTTTAAAAGCCAATACTTTCGACAATTGCTGATGTTTTGAGATTCCATATAAAATCCAGGTAAGGATATAGTCCTTTTCAATCTGTGTGTCCCGGACGCCTGATTGATGGGCATATTGTTTTATCTCTGGAGGTTTGATCATGTAAGTATGGAAGATTGAATAGTTTCTGAATCTATATTTTGCTGAATACTCCAGCGGCTGAGTCTTTTACCTTTATTAGGCATTTCTGTATCCAATTGTATATAGCTGTTGCTTTTTAGCTTTTGCAACTTATCAGTAATCGGGTTTTCGATTTTTAAAAGTTCTAATAAAAATCCCAGTCGTTTTATTACAGCCTGCGAATCGAATTGCTTGCAATATTCTAATAGCCTGTCATAGTTGATAGATTGTTTTGCTTTATACAAAGCTTTTCCTGTTTCAACAATTCCTCCGGCATGTTCAGGTTTGTACAGGCAGTCGACAAATGTCTTTTCGAGATCGGAGCACAATACCTTATGGTAAGAATCAATCCATATTTTTTTTGCTCCAAAAAAATGTTTTGGATTATGGTAGATGAACCGAAAATTAATATCCTTTACTTTAATAGTAGCTGGCCTGATCTGGCGATCTGTAACAATTAATTCATTAAGGGCTGGCTGTGTGATTAGATTATGCAGCTGCAGGGCTGAATAATAGCCAATATAATGATTGGTGCCTTTAGCCAGGCATTCGGCCAGCAAATGCCAGTCGGGCATAAATGTTACAGGATCCTGTTCAAAAGGTATGATATAATAAAGTCCTTGTCTCACTCTCATTAGCAGCCCCCGCTTGGTCATATCACTGAGCAACTCCCAGGTCGCGCCTTCGGACTTGCCGCCCAATACTTTTTTCGCTTCAGTAATATCAAAACACGACCTGTTCAGGTCAATAAAGTGCTGAAGAAGTGTATTGGATTGGAATGAAATATTTTTATGTTTCATAGCATCTAACTCAGGTTAAACCTGAGTAATTGACTACAAGATAGCAATTTTTTGACTTTTAGGCGCAATAATTATGTTTCATAGTGATTTACTCAGGTTATACCTGAGTATTTAACTACAAGATATAACAAATAGTCATTGAAAATGAGCACTCTATGATGTCTTGTAACAGAATTAGGGCAATTTTGGCCGTTTTATGTCATAGAATTAGGGCAAATCCAAGATAAACCTCTACACCAGGGTTTTCAGTAATGTTCGCTATTACAAACAATCCCCGCCTTAAATGTCCGCTATAACGAACATTATTGATTTAACCAACCGGCTGCGCCGCTGTGATTAATTCTCTTTCCTTCCAGATCTTTTCAATCTGAAAGGCCGCCTGGTCAGGTGTCACTTTGATATACCGATAAAAATCCTTCAGGCTTCTATGCCCGCTGATCTTCATGATCAACTCAACGGGCGTACCCGCTAAAAATTCATTCATGCAAAACGATCTCCGGCACGAATGAGAAGTAACCCATTTATACTTTGGCTTAACTTCCTCGATATCACGATTACCTTTTTTATAGGAGAACTTAATAGATTCGTCGATTCCTGCAATCCGGCAGACCTTCTTGATATCCTCATTAAATTCAGGATTTGATGTACGGGGTATCTGTCCTTTAAACTTCATGATAAGTATTTTATGCGCGGTAGGACGAAGTGGTATCACTACCCAGTGATCAGACTTTTGTTGTTTGATATGCAATTTGCCATTACGGATGTCTTCCGGTTTGATACTACTGAAATCGGAAAATCGTAATCCCGTAAGACAACCCAGGATCAAAAGATCTCTTGCTGTTTCCAATTTAGGATCCAGGGAAAGATCGAGTTTATAGATCGTTTCGATTTCATAACTGGTCAGATAAGTAGCATCGGCCACTTCTTCGAATACTTTGTATTCACTGAGATCTATCGACGGAATGATCTTACGCCGAATTCTGTCTTTGAGGAATAATCGCAAATGCTTTATAGCCTTGCCCATTGTATTTCTTTTTAAACCTTTTAATCCGGTCCTGGTATACCGGTAAGATTCATAATCGAAAGTCATGAACTCCACAAAGTCATGATAGAAGTCTACATCAAAAGATTTGAACGTTATTTTTCTTCCCCTGAATTTTTCAAAAGCCTGCAGGTATCGTTTTACCTCCATATAAATGTGCACAGTGGAAGCAGCAATTCTTCTCCTTTTCGATTCGATGTAATCATAAAACTGGAAATAGACATCCAGATTACCGGTAAAGTCTTTTCGCTGCTCCAGAGTTGATACATCAATGTCCGGGGTAAAAGTCTTCTTAAGAAATAAGAGTGGATTCTCCCTTGTGTTTTTCAAACAGTAGGTGATGATGTCTTCTGCAATTCGAATCATCTTTTGTAACTGTTCATTGAGTTCACCGGCATAGCCAAATTCCGCGGGTAAATCGTTGTTGATTTTTCGCAGTTTCCGATTCCAGTATTGCGGAGGGATAGCAATTTTTGTATCTACCAATACGCGCTGATTGCTGCCGCGGCAGTATTGAAGATATACTATACTGGTTCCATCCTTTCTTTTCCAGTCTTTCTTGCAGACCGGTTTGAGTGCATATATCATAACTTGACGTTTTACTCTATCAATCCCACTATGTCGGGCCTATCAAGTCATGTGAAGTTAAAATGCGGTGTAAGTGAATAATTCACTCAATTGCTTAAAAATTAATTCTTAATGTAAGGATATGTAAAGTGACGGATAGATGTAAAAAGTAGCCAGACCGCCGTCCGGTCCGCGAAAAGCGTCTCCAGCGAGGCGCTTTTTGTTTTTGGGGCTGGCAGACAGATCAGGCTCCTTACCTCCTCCCAAAAAGCCTGTTGATCTCATTTTCGGTTAAAATTATAAATCCGTCTTCAGTGGTAAGCATGATGCCCGGAGTAGCTATTTTCCGGTAATGTTGCACATGAACCATCGCTTCGCCCAGCCGGAATGTTTTTTCGTAACTCTTTTCATTTTTGTGTTCCGCTGAAAAAAAGGACGTGAGCAGTGCATACAGCCTTAACCGGGTGTCGTCCGCACCGCTAAACCCGATGGTGAAATAGTGATCTTTGAATTCCTTCCGGGCATCCTTAAAAAGCAGGATATAGCTGGTGTCTTTTCCAACGGCGCTGTATTGCAGCCGCGCGCGCGTAGTGGCGATGTATTTCAATTCACCAACCGTTGTCCAATCCCGCCGGGATTTTTCTTCCAGTTGCGCACTTACAGTGCCTGAACTTACCAGCAACCCCGCCAATAGTATCCATGGTTTCATGTGTATCTTCTTTGGGAACCTGTCAATCAACAACCTGGCCCGACTCAACCATCTGTGCAATTTTATAGATCGCGAAAAACACGAACAACAAAAGCAGCAGGGAAAAAACCAAACCGAACCAGTAAGTTTTTTGGTTGTTCACCAGGATCCTGTCCGGCTGATCCCGCAAAAAAAGAACAGGTAGCTTTTCACCGGCAACATGCTTCCGGTGCCTCGATGTGAACGATGCATCGTGCCACCGATCTCCTACTCCGGCGTTGAATCTTATATGTACCCGGTCTGTAGCCGGCCCATATTTGCTTCTTGGCATTACGTACACATTCGTTACCGTTCCCGTCGCCGGTACGCCTTTCTTTCTAACATCCTCTTCCCGCCGCATCTGCCGGATCGTTTTCCAGAGCGGCATAGCACCGATCAGCACCAGGAATGCATATACGAAGTACATGAACAAATTATTTTCCGATTGCCATACCCCTTACATATCCTGCTTTCTGTCCGTTCAGATCGGTGCGCTCATTGTTCTTCCAAAAACAGGGCACCGGGCTGGTGCTGGCCTTTTCCGTATACCCGCCAACAAAAACCTGGCCGTTGACAACCCGTATTCCAACGGCCTCGCCATCGTCGTCCGTATTGATACGGGAAAGATCCACCCGGTTTCCATTCTTCCAGTAGCAGGGAATCAAAACGCCCGAACTGGTAGTAAAACCAGCTACATACACATCGCTGCCATCGACAAAAATATCTTTCGTTTCCCCAAACCCGGAAGGATCGCTTATCGGCAGGTCCTGCCTCACTCCATTTTTCCAGAAACAGGGAACCGGCTTTTCAGCATTGTTCCCGGTCCATCCGCAAACCCATACATCGCTGCCGGTAACAAATACGGCTCTTGCTTCTGCCCGTCTGTCGGCTAAGACTTTCGAAAGAATGGCAGGTTGACCATTTGTCCAGAGGCAGGCTTCACCAATATAGGAAGAAACATGAAAGCGGCCGGCAACATATACATTCGTTTGCTGAACAGCTATATCATATGCATACGCGGTATTGACCCCATCGATAAAACCAAGCAGGGTACGGTTTCCATTCTTCCAATAAGAGGCATACTGACCACCGTCAGGATTGTCGATCTCTCCGCAGAGATACACATCGCTGCCGTTAATAAAGATACCGTTCGCCAGTTCGTGCTCCTCCGGATCGAGCGACGCCATATCAGTACGGACGCCATTTTTCCAGAAACAGGCAAGGCCATAATTGCCTGCCGTAAACCCGCCTATATAGATATCGCTGCCCTGGATCGAAATACTGCTGGCGCGTCCCCGGTTTGCGCCGGGACCGGCTCCCGGAAGCGGAACGGATTCACCATCGCTCCAATAGGCAGCCTGGTACACGCCCGCACCAATATCCATGAAGCCGGCTATATAGGCTTTTTCAGAACCTGGTTCCGGATCGGGACCGGGATCGGGGCCTGGTGCGTCGTCGTCGCTTTTTGAACAGGATAACGAAACAAGCAGGCAGCAAAAAATGAAAGCACGTATCATATGGAATGTTTTCGATTCTGGTCGGGTTGCATAAACACCGGAAAGAAAATTGAAAATAATAACAGGCATCTGTAGTCGCCGGGCTGAACCAGTATATGGTTTTTCGATTTATGGAAGGGTATATGGCGGATGGGGCCAATGAGGAAACGGTAAGCGCCATTGAGGGAATGGCGGAACAGAATCGATTTTGTCGTATATTTTTGATACCAGTTTGAGAAATACAGTACGATACGCGGTTTGGCTTTCCCTGTTTTTTGCGTGCCATTCAGCCATGATGGCGCAACCGGTCATTTTCAGGAAACTCAGCATAAAAGACGGCCTGAATGCTTCCAGCTTTTGGTATACCACGCTCGACAGGGATGGGTATATCTGGATGAGTTCGCTGGACGGGCTATTTATGTACGACGGTTACCAGGTGCAGCACATCACGCAGGAAACAGATCCCGGACTCCCTTCCAACCTTATCGGCTACCTGCATTGCGACAGCAGGAATCGCATCTGGATCCAAACCAACGGGGGAGTCGCTATGATAGATGAGAACCGCGATCTTCATACCATTGAGATTCCCGGTTACCCTTCACACGAATCGCTTGACCGGCTTGTCTTTGAAGCGCCGGGCGTCGGAATGGTGGCGGTTACCCCATCGGGTTGTTTCCGGTCGCCGGATGGCAAACAGGAATGGAAGCCTTACCCGTGGTTAACCGAAGTGCTGCAACAAAACGGCGTGGTGGATGTGCGGCCTTTTGACGATGACTCCAGGCTTCTTTGTATCCGGTCGAAGCGGGTGCTATTGATCAATTTTAAAGAGCAGCGGGTAGTACTGGATTTTCCGCTGCCCCGGGCTATGGGGGTCAGCCGGTTAACCGATACAGAGATCCTGGCAGGAACAGATGGAAACTGGGGACTGTTCCGGATCAATATTCCCGAAAAAAAAATCGTTCAAAGCTTCCCCGCTCCTATCGATAAATCGGGCAACCCATTGTTGTCTGGTGTGGTGATGATCACCACGGCAGCCGATAGCCTGGTTTACATCAGCACCCGGCGAAACGGCCTGGTCCGCTTTCATCCTGCTACAGGCATGTTCGACCAGTACAGTCACGAAACCATGAATGAAAACTCCGTCAGCTCGAATGGACTTAGAATGGTGATAAGCAACGACGCGGGACTGCTGGTAATTTCTTCACCGAACGGAATCAATTTTACCAATGTGAAGTATTCCATGCTCCAGCAACGGGTCTTTTTCAGAAAGAAGGGCGGCGGAATCATCGAAGCGCCGGTAAACGGCGTTGTTTCCAATAAGCCGGGACAGGTGTTTCTGACAACGTCTGCACATGTGCTGAGCTGGAACAGAAAAACAGACGAGTGCACCATACTACCCGAACCCACGGGCCCGCAGAATACATCGGGCGGAATTTCCGTACCGGCCGTTCCGGAACTGGACACGGAAGGAAATCTCTGGGTGGGATATACCACCAACGGAATTGCCGTATATAATCCGGAAGGCAGGCTTATCCGGCACCTTACCAAAGAGCTGCCCAGCCTGCGTATACGGGTGATCCGGCGGCTGGAAAACGGGCAGCTCATGGTGGGGGCGGAAGACGGTTTCTTCCTGGTAAATCCCCGGACCTTTGCCATTGCCGGACTAACCGATCATCCTCTCTTAGACAGCCTCTCGAAAAAAAGGATCATTGACGTGTATCCTGAAAAAGGCCGGGTTTGGCTGGCGGCCTCGCCGGCGGGTGGCGTTTATCGCTATGATTTCCTGCAAAAGGAATTGAAAGTGTTCAATGAAAAAAACGGGTTGCATTCGCAACGGGTATATTGCCTAACAGCCGATAAATTAGGCAATACGTATGCCGGGAGCCGGGAGGGACTTTTTATAATCGACAGTCAGGACATCATAACCCATATCAATAAACGAAATGGTTTATTGAACGGGGGAATTGAAAGTATAGAAACGGACAACAACGGTCATATCTGGTTTGCCAACAATAATAATATCTGCCGGTACGATCCGGAGACAAAAAACCTTTCCTATTTTGACGAACACAATGGCGTAAACAATGTATCGTTTGGTATAGAAAGCTCGCATAAGTCCGGCGATGGCACCCTCTATTTTGGTACCGGACGGGGCCTGCTGTTCTTTCAACCCCGGGATACCCGGTTTTTCGATACACCGGTAAAATTGTTCCTGACACATACCGCAGACGGCAACCGTTTTGAGCGCTGTAAACCCGGCAGCACACTTGAATTCGATCACAACAGCGGTAAGATAGAGTTCCAGGTATCGGGCAGCGATATCATCAGTAACCAGCAGCTTTATTACCAGTATCGGCTTGAAGGCCTGGATACCGGTTGGTCCGCCCCCACCCGCACCCGCACGATAGCCTATAATCTGCAACCTGGCCGCTACCGGTTTATGGTGCAGGCGTCGCGGGACCGGGTAAATACCCTCGCCAGTACGGATATCGTTCACATAGTGGTCCGGCATCCGTTCTGGCAAACCTGGGCTTTCCGTGCATGTACGGGATTATTTATCCTGGCGCTTCTGTACCGGGCCTATACATTCCGGATCGCCAGCTTGCAGAAGAAAGCAGGTTTGCAGCAGCAGTTATCGGAACTGGAAGCAAAAGCCCTGCGCGCGCAGATGAATCCGCATTTTATTTTCAATTCGCTGAATGCCATCCAGGAATGCATCGTAACGGGGCAAACAGATGCTGCATTTGAATACCTGTCGAAGTTTTCCCGGATGCTTCGGCTCGTGCTGAACAACTCGGAAAAAAATTTTATTTCACTGAATAGTGAACTGGAAATGATACGGCTCTACCTGTCCCTCGAATCCCTTCGATTCCGGCAATCCTTCAGTTACTCCATAGAAGTAGACGAATCGATCGAAGCCGATGAATTACAGGTACCGCCGCTGCTGGTTCAGCCTTACGTGGAGAACGCCGTTTGGCACGGACTCCGGACAAAACAGGGAGAAAAGCGGTTATCTATCCGGGTGCTTAGCGGTCATTCAGGTATCGGGATCGAAATAGAGGACAACGGGATTGGAAGAGAAAAAGCCGCTGCCGCCAGGAAACAGCAACTCGGCGAAAAGCAGTTCGCCTCCAGGGGTACCGCGTTATCGCAGCAGCGCATTACGCTCTTAAACAGGCAATACCAGAAGAAAGCGGATGTGGAAACAGCCGACCTCGTTGGGCCCGACGGAGCTGTTTGCGGAACCAAAGTCACGATCCGCCTACCTTTGTATTCAAATCCAACTGTCGTAATATGATAAGAATCCTGATCGTCGACGACGAAGCGGCCGCAGGAAATATATTGACGCTCCTGATCGAAAAACATATACCAGTCAAAAAAGAAATCCGGTATTGTGCCGATCCGCAAAAGGCGTTGGAACTGTTGCCGGTTTTTCAGCCATCGCTGGTTATGCTGGATATTGATATGCCCGGTATGAACGGGTTTGATTTCCTGAACCAGGCAGGTGAGGCCAGTTTTGACGTTATCTTTACGACCGCCTACGATCAATATGCCATCAAGGCCATCCGGTTCAGCGCCCTCGACTATTTGCTGAAACCGATCGATGTGGTAGAACTTCAGAATGCCATCCATCGTCATATCGTCCGGAATCAGTATCCGCACCACCAGCAGCAACTTTTCAGTAACCTGATTGAAAACCTGCAACAGGGGGAACCGACAGATTTTAAACTTGCCCTATCCATCAAAGAGGGCGTTTTCAGGTTCGAATTGCGCAATATTATTTGCCTGGAAGGACAGAACAACTACACCAGGTTCTTGTTTGCCAACCACAAGCCGCTGCTGATCTCCAAAACCCTGGGAGAATACCAGGAGATCCTCCAGGAGCATCATTTTCTTCGTGTGCACAAATCCTTCCTGGTAAATAAGTCGCATGTACGGAGAATTGACAACGACGGTTTTTTGGAGTTGAGCAACAACAGCCGGGTACCCGTTTCCAGGAGGCGAAAAAACGAGATCGTGGACATGCTGGATGGCACGGTTTAACGGACCCGGCCGGAAATGTAATTTTGAAACTAAGTTCTAATTTCATGAGAAAAAAATATCCATACCAGGTTTTGGATCTTAAGTCTATCAAAGGCGAAAAATGGAAGGATATCCCTGGTCTTGAACTGTATGCCCGGATTTCAAATTATGGCCGTGTCAAAAGGCTTTCCTACGAACAGGAATACAGCGACGGCAGGGTATACCACAGGCCAGAGAAAATCATTAAGCCGATAGTTAGAAAAACTCCTAACCGGTTTGTCAACGACCACCTGCTGTACCTGGGGGCCAATATAACATTCTTCAAACAAAGACATTGTTTATCTATAGCCCGTCTCGTATACCACTGCTTCAGGAGGCCTTTTGATTTGAATGATTATTCGATAGTGATTCTCGCCAAAGACCGCAATGGTTTGAATATAAAACCTGCTAATTTAATACAGGCATCCCTTTCCCAAAAGGGCAAACGGATAGAGGAATTAGGCAGAAGGGCCCCACTAATTTCAACAGAGGAGCAAAAGCAGAAACGCATAGCAAATTCCATATTGGCGCAAAGCAAGCCAGTGACGCAATACGACCTGAATGGAAAAAAGATCAAAACATTTCCAAGTGCTACAGTTGCAGGTAGGGAAACAGGTATAAACCGTGGGCATATCAGCGCCAGAGCCAGGGGCGTTGAATTTTCAGCGGGTGGTTTTATCTGGAAGCAGGGAAAAGCCCGTAAAATTGACCTTGCTCCCTTCCTTGAAAAGGCCGCGGAACGCGAAAAAAAGAATAAGGAAGTGTTTGGTAAGAAAGTTTCACAGTACAACATGAAGGGCAAAAGAATTGCAATTTTCCCAACCATCAATGATGCCTCAAAATCGACGGGAATACGACATACCAATATTTCAAAAGTAATCCGAAAAAGCAGAAACAGCGCTGGCGGGTTTTTCTGGAGGGGCGGATACGGGCCACTGCAGATTGATTTGTCGGGGCACGAATATGGAGAGGTTCTGAGGGCCCGGAGAAAGCAACGGCCCATCATACAATATTCCAGGGAAGGCAAACCGTTGCAACGATATGAAAGTATAAAAATTGCAGCCCGGGCGGTCGGTGTTAACAGCACGAGTATTAGTGGAGCTTTATCTGGCAGGCAGGAAACATCGGCAGGCTACAAATGGAAATATTTGTAGCGAAATCTGCCTCCATGCCGCCTCTCTGCCTCCCCATTTTCACCTCTCCAACACCCGCCCGTACACCTCCAGGTACCGCTCGGCCATCCGCTCTTTGGAAAAGTTTCGCTCTACATTTTCCCGGCAGGCCGCACGGCTGATCGCATCAATCTCCCGCACCCTTTCCACCGCCTCCTCCACGCTGTTTACCAGGAAACCGGTTTCGCCGTTTTTTATCAACTCAGGCATGCTGCCCCTGTTCATGGCGACAACCGGCGTACCGCAGGCCATGGCTTCCACCACCGACAAACCAAAAGGCTCGTTGAAACGGATGGGATGCAACAGCGCCCGCGCATTTTCCAGCAAGCCATTCCGCCTATCCGCCCCCACGCTGCCGATGTATTCTATTAGCCCTTCTTTCAAATGCGGTTGAACAAAACGATCGAAATAGCCTTCATCCTGGATGATACCGGCAATCAATAAACGCTGGCGGAGCGCTAAGGCGATCTCAACTGCTTCTTTCGTCCCCTTATCGGGATGCACCCGGCCATAATACAGCAGGTAATCGCCGCGCGGGTGCGCGTTTAAGCGCCACTGGTCAAGGTCGATGCCATGGTGTATGGTGGCCATATAGTCAAGTTCCGGCGACCGGTCGGCATCGCTGATGGACACATAATGCGTACGGCCGTTGTACTTTTTGTAAACGGGCAATATGCGGGGAGAAGAAAAACCATGAACGGTGGTGATCACCGGCGTTGATACCAGTCCCGAATAGGTCAGAGGCAAAAAATCGAACTGGTTGTGAATGATATCAAACCCGCCGGCGTTTTCAAAACAGTTCGAAATATGAAGGCATTCCCACACTTTGGCATCGAGACTTTTGTCTTCTTCATAACCCTGCGGGCATACCGCCCGCAACGACGCCTGCGTTTGCGAATTTGCCGTTGCAAACAGGGTCACCGAAACGCCACGCTTCACCAGTTCTTCGGTAAGCAGCGAGGTAACGAGTTCCCAGGGACCATAATGCACCGGCGGCGTGCGCCAGGCAACCGGCGCCAGCATGGCTATCTTCATGTTTCAGTTTGTTAGGTGACCAACGATCTCGTCGATGCTGACCAGCGCAAAAGTGGTGATCACATCTCCAATGGCATAAGGCAATACGAGTGTGCGACCCAGGACCATCGACCCGCAACTGTACAATACATTGGGCACATAGCCGAAACGCTCTTCCTTCGTGGGCTCCAGCAGCGGTTCCTTTAAACGGCCAATCACCCGCCAGGGCTCGTCCTTGTCGAGCAGCATAGCTCCGAGCGAATAGGTGCGCACGGGGCCCACGCCGTGGGTGATCACCAGCCAGCCCTCGTCTATTTCGATCGGCGATCCGCAATTCCCTATCTGGATCAGTTCCCAGTTATAAGTGGGTTTGGCCAGGGGCCGGTAATCGTGCCAGAAATAAGGATTGTCCGATGCCATGAGGTAGAGCGACTCATTGTCCTGCCGGCCCAGCATCATGTAGTTGCCGTTCACCTTTCGCGGAAAAAGAGCGATCCCTTTGTTTTTCGCCGCAGAACCGTTGAGGGTCGACACTTTAAATTCCTTGAAATCGTATGTTTCCAGCATCTCGGGCATAATGGTCTTTCCATTGTAAGCCGTAAAAGTGGCATAGTAGATCACACTGCCATCGTCCTCCGTAAACCGTACAAAACGGGCGTCTTCCAGGCCGTTGCTTTGCGATGGTGACGCGGGGTATATGGCCCGTTCCGAAATATTATCGGTGGAGAAATTCAACGTGAAATTCGACAGGGCCAACATACGGATATCATTAAGCGAATTTTCCAGTTCGATGTTGCTGACCGATACATTGGAGCTCCTGATCTTGTTGATCGCATTCTCCAGTTCACCGAGCGTAAAGGAATCGCCCAAATGGTCAAATGCCGGCTGGTTCAGTTTTGAAAGAATGCCCAATTCATTGGATTTCCGGATAAAAAGATATTTCTCGTAGAGGTGTTCTTTTCGTTCGGGTTCATAAATAACCGGCGAGTTCTCTTTAAGCGAAATATTGAAGCCGGCATCTATCTCTCCTTCCATAAAAGTAATGGAGGAAATATGCCCCTCTCCTATGGCGCGCAGGCTGATGATGAATTTGGTAACGTTTTCTTTGTCCTGCACGGGATGCAGAACAATCGACGGGTTGAACAACGCCGTCGACTCCAGCGAATATTGCTGCGTAAAGCAGGCGCCGACAAAGGCCCGCTGCTCTCCGGGGATGTCGATATTCGACGGGATGAGGTTCCTCACATTTTCAAAATGCCGCAGAAAGATGGACTGTATGATCCTGTCGGGGATATCGAGTCGATGATATAAATTTTTCAGAACGGTCTGCCGCTCTTCGAACGAAGTGGAAAATACCCTGAACAGGATATGCTCCACCTGGGCTGGGTTTCCGGGCACAAAGGGGCGGATCAATGCCCTGGCCGAAGAGGGCGTCACTTTGATGGGAAGCTTTTTAACGGTGATCATACCTTATTGCTTTTATTCCGGAGATAATAAGAAATGCTGACCAGTGACATGAGCCAGGACAGTGTCGACTCCGCTCCCTGGTTTAAATTCACCCCTTCGTCATGCAGGCCGTCGCGGCAGCCACCGGTAGCGAAATCGTACAATACAGCAGCACAGTGGTTTTCGCCCATAAACCAGGCAAAAGCCCGCAGTGCATATTCTCCATAGGTTCCGTCTTTCATATACTCTTCCGCCTGCAGGCAGGCATCCAGCATGCCATGCGCTTCAATGGGCTGCTGGTCGAAAACCGCTTTCCCTTCGGGCCCAAGCCAGCCCTTGTTGCCAACCGGTGAAAAAATATTATCCGTGAACTGTTTTTCTATCAGCCAGTCCAGCATTTTCAATCCCCGGTCAATGAGTTCCTGGTTTTGCAGGAACATACCTGCCGCGATAAGCGCCTGCGGTATGCGGCAGTTGGCATAGGTAACGGCTGGGGCGTGCCACAGCCAGCGGTTGTTGATCGTTTTGTCAAAAAAGGAAGAAAGCTGCCGGGCCTTGTTTTCAAGCAGGCGGGTGACGCAGGCTTCGCCATGCATATGGGCATGATATACCAAACCAAGCACCAGGTAGGCCAGCGCACGCGGATGAGAAATGTAGTCGATCTGCTCCAGGCCTTTCCTGAACAAATGGTTGGCGTGGTAATAAAAATTACTGACGTTGGTGTATGCAGCCGTATAGCCCAGTGCCCACATGGTTCGGCCGGCGCTGTCTTCCGAGCCCTCTTCTTCCAGCCACTGCCGCTGGTAAGACATAAAATTACGAAACCTTCCGTTGACGGGGTTGTACGCGTAGTCGATGAACGACAGGTAGGTACTGGTAAGCCGGTTCAGCTCATCGGTATCCTGCACATCGTTCTGCAACATAACGGAAAGCAATAGGGCACGGGCATTGTCGTCGGTGCAATAGCCATGGAACCGGTCGGGAATATTATACCGCGCATGCTGCAAGATGCCGGTAGGATCGGTCAGCACGCGGAGATGGTGAAGATGGATGGGTGGCAAAGAAAAAGCCGGCTCAATATCGTTTGCTACCTGGTATTGAGAAGAAGCCGCCACCTGCTCTATGGTTATATCCTGCAACAAGTCGATGTATTGCCTGCCAATATTGGGCCAGCAACATTTTTCGGCAAAAGCAAGCGCATTGCGTGAAAATTTTTCCCGCTCAGCCGGGTTATCGAGTAGCGAAATGATCTTTTCACCCAGTTGCGCCGAATCGTTAAAATCAAACAGGACACCCCTGTCTTCCGCGAGCATTTCCTTTGCATACCAAAAGGGCGTGGAAACAATGGGCTTTCCGGCAGCCATGGTGTAAATAAGGGTACCGGAAGAAATCTGTTTTTCGCCCTGGTAAGGGATTACATACAGGTCGCACAGGGTAAGAAATTCGAACAACTCCCTGTTGGAAACAAAATGATTGATGAAGATTACGTTTTTCTCCAGCCGCAGTTTGTTCACCAGCCGGATCAGTGAATGGCGGTAATCTTCCCCTTCCTGCCGGATCACATGGGGATGCGTTTCGCCCAGCACTATATAAACGATATCAGGATGTTTTTCCACCACGGCAGGCAGGGCCTTTATCACCACTTCAATAGACTTGTTCCGGGAAAGCAGTCCAAAGGTCAGTAGCACTTTCCTGGCGCCCACTCCCAGCTTCTGTTTTATTGTTACCGGGTCGCCGGCGCCTGTGGCATGTACACCGTGATGGATATGCGCTAATTTTCCGGCAGGAATGCCGTACACATCCCGCAGGATGCCGATGCCCTTTTCGGATATGCTGACCAGTTTTTCGGACAGGCCGGCGATCTCGGCCAGCACCGTGCGCTGGCCATCGGTCGGGTTGTCCAGGATGGTATGGAGGGTGGTAATAACAGGAATGCGTAAACGCCTTAGCAATTGGATAATATGCCTGCCATCGCGACCGCCGAAAATACCGAACTCGTGCTGCAATACAACCGCATCGAAACCATCGCTGTTCAAAAATCCTGCTGCCCGTATGTACGACGTAACCTCGTTCTGATCAATCTCAAATACTACGTCGCCCGAATATTCGTATTTCCTCAACCCATCGTTCACGGCAACAACAGAAACAGCCATTCCATTGCTTTCAATACCTTCTTTCAAATCCTTCGTGAATGTGGCGATACCGCATTTGCGCGGCGGGAAATTTCCGATCAATGCTATCCTGTTCATTGGCAATTACCATTTTGCACATTGACAATTGACCCGGAGTAGGTCCGTTATAGGTCGTAACTCCGGGTGTACAGCAATTCATCTCCATTTTGCATGCCAATGAAAAATCCTGCTGCCGGCATTGCAGTAGCGGATCGCAGCGAATTCTTCGGGCAAAATATTCCGCAACCTTGTAACGCGCTAAAACCATGCCGCAGTGGCGCCCTACCGTTCACCCGTTAAAAACGACCATTCCCTTGCTTCTGTCATCGGGCTTTTTCTATTCCCTAAATTTGGTCCATGAGGGGCTTTCGGTGCTTTTTGTTGCAGTGCTTTCTTGCGCTGGCCTGCGGGTGGTGCGCAGGCGGCTCAACGCAGGCGCAGTATCCCTACCAGTTCACCACTTATACCACCGCGCAGGGACTCTCCGACAACAGGGTCACCTGCATATACAAGGATAGAACCGGCTATGTATGGGTGGGCACTGAAAATGGATTGAACCGGTTCGACGGTCACCGGTTCCTGGTTTATAAACCCGGCGGCAGTTCAAAAAAGATTTCCCACGCCTATATCAACAGCATCCAGCAGGACCAGGATAACCGGCTGTGGGTGGCCACCCAAAACGGCCTGAACCTGGTTGACCCGGCAGCGGACACCACCCTTGTTTTTTTACCAGGCAGTGGCAAAGAAAAAGACCGGCGATTCAGAAAATCGATTCCCAGCAACCTCATCTGGGATGTTTTCGTTGATCCGTACAACCGCATTTGGATAGCACCCGACAGCAGGGATCTTTGTTATTACGACATCAGGAAAAAAGAATTCATTTCTTTTCCCTGGCTGAAATTCTTATACGAGCAGTTTCCCGAACGCGCCGGCGCCTATAACAGCATCCGGAAAATTTATAGAAAATCGGATCATGAAATATGGCTGGGTACATCGGCGGGACTGTTCAGCATGCGGACAGACAGCGGTAGTTTTGTTTACCACCCCAGTCTTCCGTCGGATCATTTTGTACAACTGTACTGGAATGAAAGCCAGCAAAGCGCCTGGTTCGTACAGGACCCCGGCAACCAGTTGCAGGCAATCAACGCCAATCCCCCCGGTAAAATATCCATTCCCTTTGCAAATATTCCCGGCTTCACGGGGAACAGGGACAGCACAAAAAAAATCTGGCTGCCGGCCGGTAACAAGCTCCTGCAGGTTCACACGAACAGCCGGCAGGTATTCAGCATTGCACACGAAACGGATAATGCGGCTTCACTGCCTGTTGGAAACATGCGCATCGTATACCAGGATAGTACCGGTGTGGTGTGGGTGGGAAGCACAGCCGGACTGTCGAAATTCAATTCCCGCCAAAATCTTTTTCAATACGTTGCGGTGCACAACGGACTCCAACAGGAAACCCCGTCGGAAAAAGATCTTTTTCGTACCGACCATTTGGTGCATACCGTCCTGTACAACCAGCAGCAACATTGTTACTATATAAGCTCACCGAGCAAAAACCAGTTCATTGTCCTGGATGCTGCTACCGGTAACAAACAGGTGTATGCGAACATCAATGGCTTTCCTCTTAAAAACTGTTCGGTATTGCACAGGGACGAAAAAGGGCAAATCTGGATTTTTGCAAACCAACGGGCATTTATATACGATCCGTCTTCCGGTAAGTTTTTCAATACCGCTTTCAGGTGTGCGGGCTCCATCGTAACAGATGTAGCGGTAGACTCATCCGGCAATTTCTGGGTCGCCAGTTTTAACGACGGGGTGTACAAATTTCTTCCTTCGCAGCAAAGCACGGTCCGCCTCAGAGAAGCTCCGGGCCATCTCTCCGATCTTCCTACTTCGTTGCAGTACGACAACGCTTCGGGCACTTTGTGGATCGGCACTTTTAGTACCGGCCTCTGTGCTTACGATTCAACTACAGAAAAGTTCAGGTACTTTATTCAATCCGAGCTCCCGGGTGAAATAGGCGTTTCGCTCGTCACCGACATAGTAAAAGACAGGAGCGGGAAACTGTGGATCTCCAGTTACGCAGGCGGACTTGTCGTATACGATGCTCCTGGCAGTAAAACATTCAGGCCGTTGACCACAGAACAAAACCTGCCGGATAACAATGTGTACTCGCTTATTGTGGGCAGCGACGGGAAGATTTGGGGAACCACCTACAACGGCCTGTTTTCGGTTGATCCCGTTACCGAAGCCGTCACAACTTACGACAGCGATAAGGGGTTGGGCTTTGCCGATTTCCACGGCCCACTGACGATGCGGGATAACGGGACCATTTTCACTGGCGTAGGCCAGGGCTTCTTATCCTTTAACAGTTCCGGCATGGGACTGGTTTCAGATGATTTTACAATTGTTGTAAACCAGGTGACTACACCCAAAGGAGAAAGCCGTTGGAAAACCGGCGCAACACCCACCGTTCACATGAGCTACCCCGACGATGATCTAACGATCGATGTGGCTGCCCTCAGCTATGCGGCGCCCCATTTAACCCGGTATCATTACATACTCGAGGGACTCGACCGGCAATGGCAATCGGGCAGCCAGGCCAATATACGGTACACGCATATTCCTCCGGGCGCTTATACTTTCAGGATCCGGGCGCAGGACTACGCCGGCCGTTGGTCGCAGAATGAATGCCGCCTGCAATTGACGGTGATGCCGCCCTGGTGGAAAACAGGATGGTTCCAGGCATTGATGGTAGCGGCTATTCTCGGCGCCGCGGCGTTTATTTTTCAGGGACGGCTTCGGGCGATCCGGCGCAAAGCCGCCGTGGATATGGAGATCCAGGAACTGAAGGAAAAAGCGCTTCGCTCGCAAATGAACCCGCACTTCATTTTCAACAGCCTCAGCGCCATACAGGAACTGGTTGTTGTAGAGAACCACGAGGCCGCGTACCAGTACCTGTCTAAATTTTCAAAACTGCTCCGGATGGTATTGCACGCGAGTGAAAAAGACCTGATACCCCTGTCGGATGAACTGGCTATCATTAAACTCTACCTCGAACTGGAATCGCTCCGGTTTAAGCATTCCTTTTCGTATCTTTTAGAAACAGACCCGCAGGCAGATATCGAGACCATCCTGTTCCCGCCCATGCTGTTGCAACCTTTTATAGAAAATGCCATCTGGCATGGCCTGCGTCCAACAACCGGTCAGAAAATACTCAGCATTGTTTTCAGCATTAAGGAAAGTCATATGCAATGCACCATTACCGATAACGGCATTGGCCGGGAGGAAGCGGCAAAAATAAAATCGGCGCGCATCGACAGCGCCCACCTGTCGTCGAAGGGTATAGAGCTGGCCAAGCAACGCCTGGCGTCCTTAAAAACGGCAGCAGGCATAGAAGGAAGCATCACCATAACCGATCTGAAAGATGCTGTAGGAAAGTCCAGTGGCACCAGTGTTACCATTTCAATAGAAAACATTTCTGTATGACGATCAGGATACTGATAGTGGACGATGAGCCGGGTGCAGCCAATATGCTGAAAGTGCTGGTACAGCGTTGCGTGGCGGTTCCGCTGGAGTGTTGTATATGCCTGTCGGCAGATGAGGCCCTGCAAAAGATCCCCTCTTTTAAACCAAGCCTCCTGCTGCTGGACGTGGAAATGCCGGTGATCAACGGTTTCGACCTGCTGAACAAGTTGTCGGCCTGGGACTTCGATGTAGTGTTCACCACGGCTTATAATAAATATGCCATCCAGGCCATACGCTTCAGCGCACTCGATTACCTGTTGAAGCCCATCGATGTGGTTGAACTGCAGCATGCCCTGCACCGGCACATCCTTCGGCTGGAAATGAAAAAAACCAATAACCCCGCACTGGTCAGCAATCTCATGAATAACCTGCAGCAAAAAGATACCGCGGGTTTCAAACTCGCCATCAATACAACAGAAGGTTATCATTTTTTTCTACCCGGAGAGATCATCCGTTGTGAAGGCGACGACAATTACACGCGGTTCCACCTGGTGAATGGAAAGGAGTTGCTGGTATCGCGCACGCTGAAAGAGTTTGAGGAAATTCTCGGCGACCATGGCTTTATACGGGTACATAAATCGCACCTCGTTAATAAAAGTTGTGTCACGCGGCTCGACCGGGAAGGCAGGCTCTGGCTGGCAAATGGAGAGAATATTCCTGTATCGAGAAGAAGAAAACATACCGTGCTCAGAGAGTTGTAACGTTGGCAGATGCAGAAAAAATATTTGCGTAGTTAAATAGCTACACATATATTTGTAGTCAAATAGCTACGCAATGAATCTCCGACGGGACGTTTTCCAGGCCATTGCAGATCCCACGCGGCGGGCCATCCTCCTGCTGCTGGCTTCGCAATCCATGACAGCCGGCGCCATTGCCGCCAACTTCCATACGGCCCGGCCCACCGTATCAAAGCATCTGCAGATCCTTACCGAATGCGAACTGCTGGAACAAAAACAGAACGGTCGCGAAATACATTACTCCATCAACGCCATCAAAATGAAAGAGGTCGCCGATTTCATTGAACCCTTCCGCAGCATGTGGGACGAACGGTTCAATAAGCTGGAATCCATCATGAAAAAATACAAACCAAAAAAATAAACCAATGGAACTGAAAACGAAGATCAACGCCGAAAACGGCCAGCAGGACCTGCTCATCACCAGGGAGTTTGAATTGCCGCTGGAACTGCTTTTCAGAGCATTTGCAGAGCCCGGTATCGTGGAACAGTGGATGGGAACAAAGGTACTGAAGCTGGAAAATAAGAACCACGGTTCTTACCAGTTTGAAACAACCGATAAGGCGGGCAAGGTAGTATTTCGCGCTAACGGGGCGATCCACGAGTTCACGCCCAACCAGAAAATCGTCCGGACCTTTGAAATGGAAAACACCCCCTTTCCCGCCCAGTTGGAATTTCTGGAATTTGAAGAACTAACGGAGAGCAGCAGCCGCCTTACGATGCACATCATTTACCGGTCGGCCGCCTACCGCGACCAGGTATTGCAACTTCCTTTTGCGCAGGGCATCAATATGGCCCACAACCGGCTGGAAACCGTTGCAGCACAATTACAGTAACAGGCTGCGCCACCATCCAACATATATGATATGAACCCAAAAATCGATGCATTCATCAGCGGTGCCAAAAACTGGCAGAAAGAATTTGAGCAGTTGCGGGAGATCGTCCTGGACTGCCCGCTTACGGAAGACCTGAAATGGGGTGTTCCCTGTTATAGTTTCGAGGGCAAAAACATTGTTCTGATGCACGGCTTTAAAGAATACTGCGCCCTGCTCTTCTTCAAAGGTGCGCTTTTACAAGATCCCAATGGCATACTCATACAGCAAACGAAAAATGTGCAGGCGGCGCGCCAGGTTCGTTTTACCGGCGTTCGCGAGATCATTAAAATGAAACGCATCCTGAAAGCCTATATCTATGAAGCCATTGAAGTGGAAAGGGCAGGATTACAGGTGTCTTACAAAAAAATCGAAGCATACCCTGTTCCGGAAGAATTTCAATCGAGGCTGGATGCGGATGCTGCGCTGAAAACGGCTTTTGCCGCATTGACGCCGGGGCGCCAGCGGGCTTATCTTCTTTATTTTGCCACTCCCAAACAATCCAAAACCCGCTTGTCGAGGATTGAAAAATACCTGCCGCAAATACGCAAAGGCAAAGGGCTGGACGATTGAGGGAATCCACAGTCGTGGGCACAGGTCAACCTGCCAGCAGGTATTCATCCAGGTTAGAACGCATCACCTTCAGCGCTTTCACGATGTGCTTTTCCACGGTACTCACGGAAATATTCAGGCAGGCGGAAATATCCTTATGCGATTTCCCCAGGTCACGGCTTAGCACAAACGCTTCCCGGCACCTGGGTGGAAGTTGCTGCAGGATGCCGCGGACGCGGGAAACCAGTTCCTTCGCCTCGTGCCGGAATGCCAGGTCGTATTTAAACAGATCGGCGGAAAAAACGCGCTGCCGGTAGCGCGCCCGCACCCGCCTGGCCCTCAGTTCATTGGCGATTTTGTATTTGAGGGCCTGCACCAGGTAGGCTTTTAGCGAAACGCTGATTTCAAGCCGCTCTCTTTTCAGGTAAAGGCTCACGAAAATATCCTGTACCAGGTCTTCCGCCAGGTGCCTGCACGACAGCCGGGAGCAGGCAATTTCGAGTAAGCGTGGCCGGTAGCGCCGGTAGATCTCGTTATAGGCCGCGGCATCATTCCGCCCGGCAAGCTCCAGCAGCAACTGGTCGGTTTCCCGCTTATAGGGCAGATGGTTGTGTACATGGACAGCAGGAGTTATACGTGACGACACACCGGCAAAATAGACGGAGCGAAAGAATTTTACAAATCCTGTACCAGCAGATATGTATCAATATTTGTACATTTTGTTTCTTCCGGCAGTACATTGTGAAAACCCTGGTGAACCTGAACCCCGTGGCCCCTGCATAAAGCCGGCTTTATGGCTTTGCCCTGACCAGTATCTCGTGCGGCTGTGGCCGGTTGATACGGTAGATGTCGCTGATGAGCATGTCCATCTCCGATTGCCAGGCCTGTCGTACAGCGGCCAGCCTGGCTTTGTTATAAGTGTCAAGATTACCTCTAATAAAAGGATTGTTAACAGCCAGCCGGTTCAGCGTATCCAGCGCCGCGGCATTGTCGTTGAAAAGCAGACCCCTTGGTTTCAATACATTGAATTGCAGGAAAGCATACATCCGGAACCGCCTTTCGATTTCCCACCGCTCCTCATTCAGGTGCAGGACGGCCAGCGCCTGCTGGTACTGGGGCGTAAAGGGAATGGTGGCAAGATTGATTCCCTGTTCCCATTCACTGCCCGTCCAACTGCCCATCAACTTTCCATCAATGAAAAGCTGGTACTGCTCTTCGGAAGCAAGCCCGGTTATCCGTAGATTTTCATCGTTCATTTCTTTCATAAAAGGAATCAATGGAAGGGCATCGGCTGCACTCCGCTCCGCGCCCCATCCACGTTTCAATGTATCAATGGGATAGGGCAACGACTCCGCGAGGTACATAAAACGCAGTCCCTGTTCCTCCACCTTAAGGTTGGTCAGGCGGCAGTTCTCCGTCAGCACTATTTTGCGGCTGGTGGCATCCACCTGCACAGCCGCTACTTTTTTCCCAGCGAGCCCCTGCGCCTTCAGAAAAATATAGGCCATGATGAGGTGGCCGTCGTTATCAGGATGAATGCGATCCCGGCCGCAAATGGTGAATAGGGAATCCTTCCGCTGTTCTCTTTGGTTGATGCCGGTCATTGGCCGGTTGAAATCCACAAAAGTCCAGCCGTTGGCACGCGCCGACTGCTGCTGGAACGCAGCAACAGCCTGCATGGCATCATTTTTACCAGGAAAACGGTTGTTCGGCAGTTTCACGGTTTCGTCAAAGGGAGAAGAGGCCATCAGAATTTTCCGGACGGCGGGCAGGGCCTGCAGTTTTTGTTCGATCTTTCCATAGCTGGCTTTGGAAGTTTCCACTGCTTTGCGTGCCATCTCCCCGGCGCCCGGCTGGTTGTATTCAAAATACCGGGTATCGTTCATGCCGAAAGTAAGGGCGATTACCGTAGGCTTTTTGACTGCGATGTCTTCTTCAAAACGTGCATCGATCTGCCCAGCCACATCACCGCCAATCCCAGCGTTAAAAATATCGATTCGCCGGTCGGGAAAGCGGGTCATATAATACAGCCAGATATCGGCGTGGTAGTGCCCGCCATCGGTAATGCTATTGCCGGCAAAAACAATACGGTCGCCTTTTTTGAATACCACGGGGCCTTCCTGCGCAAAGGCAGCGTATGCGGTCGCCAGCGCAGCAAGGGTCAGCATGAGGGCGGGGCGTATCATCGCGGCTGGGAAATATTTCGTTGAGCAAATCATAACTGTTCTTTTACATAAACATTCTTCAAACGGACCGTCCGTATGCCGAACCGTGGCATCGCCAGTTGAAAACGGACAAGCTCACGGTCACGTATAAATGAAATGGTCTCTGCCGCCTGCCCGTTCAGCTCTTCCCGGATGATCGCCGACGGTTTGGCGTTCACGGAAAGCGTTTGCGCGTTATCGTTACCCGCTGCATTGTAGACGCGCAGCAGCAGGTCGTCACCCTCGCGCAGGGCGGTGACTAGTTCCCATCCCCTGCCCGAAGCAGACAAAAGCGGCTTCCCGGTCACACCCTCACCGGCGACCAGCAGCAGCGGCTCGTTCCAATCCAATGAAGCAGCCTCCACCCCACCGGCGTCCCACCTGCCAACGTGGGGCAGCAACGCATAACGCAGCGTGGTAGGGCCTTCCACGGTATAGTCCCGGCCCCAGAGCCCCGGCCCGGCGTATTGCACGGTGAGCCCCAGCGGGGAATCCCCGCCATGAGAATAGGTGGTCGTATGATCACTGAACAACGCAAGGCCACAATTGACGGTGCTGTCGTACACATCTGCCCAATTCAGGATTATATTATTCTTGATGCTGTCCCAGTGGCTGAAAAAAGTATTGCCGAGGCTGCTTTGCGTTACATCAAAAGGAGCATTCTTATATACCTGCTGGTAACGCAGGTTCAGCGGGAACAGGAGCAGCAGCTTATTGCGGTCGTCGTAAAAAGGTTTCCAGGTGAACCCGGCATCGGAACGGACTGTATCACCCACCGGAACCTTCGCATTCCAGTCAATTTTTAATTGCATGTCGATCAGCGGGTCGTGCCGGCGCAGCGTGATGGTCTGCTCAAAAGGTTGTCCCGCAATTTCACTGCGGATATCAATCCTAACCACACCGGCCGTGGTACCACGAACCGAAACCTGCGCGGGACGGTCTTTTCCCTGTTGCCATCCGCCGTTACGGGAAAACAATCCCCGCAGCCCGTTGAATCCGAAACGCGCATCTTTTGCCACCCATTCGCGGTTGTTCATTTTTTTGGCAATAAGGCTGGTGATGTTGCCGCCTTCGGCAGTGTCAATGGTCATGCGGTATTGATCCGTCTCAATAATATAAGCAGACTTTTCTTTTCTAACCAGCGCTGACTTCCGCGTGGAGGCAATACCGTTAGTGGCGCTCATATAGTACTGCGTATATCCCGCGCCGGGAACGCTCGCATACAGGTGTAATCCCTGTCCCGGTTCAAAATATTGTTCGGGTTTCCTGCCCTGCGCATCTTTCACTACCTGGTTCTGCGCCGCACCGGAAAGGGTAACCCATCCGCTGCGCGGCCGCAGGCCGGTATTGAATACGCGGAAAGCGGTAACTGCAAAGCCCGGTCCTTTTGCTATCGAAGCAAGCAGGGAGTCGGCAATGCGATTGGCATTGGTTGTCCAACGAACCACTTTTTCTATCCAGCGGTCTCCCTTCGGGCCATTATAGGGAACAATCCAGCAGTCGTGGTGCTGCGCCAGCAGCAGGTTTCGCCAGGCCTCCTGCAACGGCGTTTCAACAGAACCGCCTTCTGCAATACCGCCTGCCGCAATACCACCTACCCCCCCTGACCCCGAACGCTGCAGAAATACCTGCGGCTGCCCAGCAATGGCCAGCGCCTTCTCCACCTGAACCAGCTTGTTTTCGGTTGCCCTAACCTGTTGGGCTATGCGCTGTAGTACCTGTGCACCCCATACCAGGCTCACCTGTATATCTTCCTGCGACAGGCGCCATTCAGGAGCATTGGCACCGGACCCGAAAGTCTTAAAATAATCGCGCCAGGTAGTATACACCGAGGGAATGCTGGTCTTTGGCGGCATACCCAGCCAGGGACCATTTTTCCATCCCGCATCCTGCAGCGTCATACCGACGGGCTCCGCAATACCCGCTTCCAGCGCGGCCTCCAGGTAAGAGGAACTGTTCTTCCAGGCAATGGTTTGCCAGGTTGAATTAGGTTCAAGCGCTTCAATGCCGTAACGGGGCACGGTTAACAACACCGTTCCATCGGGACCTTTCCAGTTCAGGAATTGTTTTCCATAAGCGCGCACATAACCGCCCCAGCAGGTATTGGGATTCTTCAGCGAAACATACCGGATACCGAAGGAACGTAATATCTGTGGCAGGCAACTGGTGAAACAGGGCTCTTCCGAAGAATAGGTTTCAAACTGCACCGAAGGAAAATAATCGCGGGTCTTTTTCATGCCCAGCGCAAACTGCCGGATGATGCTTTCGCCGGAAATATTGTAGAGATAAGCCTGTCCATAGGCCGCACTCACAAATTCTATTCGGCTGCCGGTGGCCGGATTGGCTACCATTTCCTGGAAACGGCGCAGGTTTTCCGGTTCGTGCAACTGTACCGAATCCCAGGTTTCCGGCTCAATTTCCAGGTTTATTTTCCAATCGGGATGCGTGTTCAACTGCTCCGTAATGTAGGCTGTATATTGTTTCGGATAATGCCCGTAAACGCCTCCATGATAGCCATCGATGAACCAGGCTCTCTGCGCCGGGGCGGCATGCGCCAGGAAAATAAACACCGCAACCGCCACCCTTTTTATGGTACCAGGTTTCATTTTTCAATTATTGGCTGCTGAAAGGGAAAAGGGCCGGTCGACCGGCGCTGTGCCGCGCGTGGTTTCAGGACTGGCCCCCATTTCCAGTTGCAACACGCCACCCGCTGCAATGTCTGAGTAGGTGATCCAGTTTTTCGAATATTCGTTACCGTTAAGCCACGCACGCCGGATGTATATATTCTCCCGGCTGTTGTTTTTGGCCTCGATCACAAACTGTTTTCCGTTCTCCAGTGTAATGGTCGTTTTGTTGAACACCGGGCTGCCCAGCACATACTGGTCGGTACCCGGACAAACACTGTATATCCCCAGCGCACTCAGCACGTACCACGACGACATGCCGCCCTGGTCCTCATCGCCGGGGTAACCACGAACGCCCGCGTTGTACAGTCTGTCCATGATCTCGCGTACCCGCGCCTGCGTTTTCCAGGGCTGGCCCGCATACGCGTAAAGATAAACCAGGTGCTGTATGGGCTGGTTGCCCTGCGCATATTGTCCCATTCCTGCTACCACCATTTCTTTCATTTCGTGGATCATGGAACCATAAGAACCGTAGTGCACACTGTCGGAATTGGTAAACACCGAATCGATCTTTTGCGTGAACGCTTTTTCCCCGCCCATCAGGCCGATCAGTCCCTGTACATCGTGAAACACCGACCAGGAATAATGCCAGGCATTGCCTTCCACGAAGGGTCCGCCCCACTCATAGGGATTGAAAACGGCAGGCGACCATTTCCCGTCGGCGCCCCTTCCGCGCATGAAGCCAACCGCCGGATCGTATACATTGCGGTAGTTGTACATGGTGCGCGCAAATATTTCTTCGTAAAATTTGTTGCCGCAGGCCCGGGCCAGTTGCCAGGCACAGAAATCATCGTACGCATATTCGAGCGTTTGTGCGGTAGAACCCTGCGATTGCGGATAAGGCACAAAACCAAGCTGCCAGTACTCCTTCCATCCGCCGCGCCCGTTGGCGCCACCCCAGGGACCTTTGTTCATGGCTTCGTGTGCATAGGCTTTCAGCGCCGAATCGGGATTAAAACTGCGGATGCCTTTCATCCACGCATCGGTCAGCAAAGAAATGGAATGGTTGCCCACCATGGCGCCGGTTTCACCGGGAAAGGACCAGGACGGCAACCAGCCGCACTGTTTCTGTGCATCCAGCAAAGCCTGCATGTAACGGCCCTGCATCGTGGGGTGCAGGATATTGGTCAGCGGAAACTGTGAACGGAAAGTGTCCCAGAAACCATTGTCGGTGTACATATATCCTGCATGGATCCCGGCATCGTAAGGGCTCCAGTAAACAGGCCGGTCATTCTCATCGTATTCGTAGAACTGTCGGCTGAACAGGCTGGCGCGGAAAAGGCAGGAATAAAAAGTAGCTTTCTGTTCTTCGGTACCGCCTTCCACTTTCACGCGGCCCAGCAAAGCGTTCCAGGCTTTTGCCGCAGCGTCGCGGGTTTCTTCCAGCCGGCGAAATTTGCCCAGCTCACGATCGAGGTTGCGCTGTGCCTGTTCGATGCTGATATAGGAACTGGCCACTTTCACCTGTACTGTGGCGCCCTTCGCAAATTCCAGCCAGGCGCCGGCCCCTTCGCCCTCGCGTGTGCTGTCGCCTTTCCCGATGGTATTGCCCCGGTTCTCCCAGGTGCCGAAATTTTTAACAGGCTGATCGAATTCCGCTACGAACCAGGCTTTGAACGATTTGGGAGCATAGCGCTGGTTGTTCACGAAACCGGTTATGCGGCGGCGGTTGGGAGAAATATGCACGGCGCTCAACTGGGTGTATCCGTCCAGCACCAGGAAGGCCGGGCCTTTTTTGGTAAAACGGAACCGGAAATGCGCACCCCTTTCGGTAGGCGACATTTCCGTGGTGATGCCATTGTCGAATTTCACCCGGTAATAATGCGGGCCGGCGGTTTCGTTCGCGTGCGAAAAGGTGGCGGCTCTTTTGTCCTGGTCCACCACCAGCTCACCGGCCACCGGCATCAACGAAAACACGCCGTAGTCCAGGGTCCAGGGACTGCACTGGTGCGCCTGCTGGAAGCCGCGGATGGTATTGGCAGCGTATTGGTATTTCCAGCCGTCGCCGTTCTTACCGGTTTGGGCCGACCACAGGTGCATGCCAAAAGGCAGGCCCGCAGCGGGAAAAGTATTGCCATAAGAAAGCTCAAACCGCGAGTCGGTCCCCTGCAGGGTATTCACATATTGAACGGGCTCTTTTTCCTGGGCATAGGCTCCCACACCCAAAACCAGGCAAAAGATAAAAACAGGAACAGCCGCGGCGCCGCGGGCGGTAACAGTATAAAAACGCATGAGAAAGACTTTTTTACACCTATCAGTCACCCAAAGCAGCAGGAACCGCCATTTGTCCATAATTATTATCCGGCTAACCGGCTTGCCGGTATCTGCAACCTACACAAAAGTGTACCATCCGGCGAGCCCCAACAGCTTACCTTTCTTCCCGCTTACTTCAAACCGGTAACATGATCACAGTATGCATTGTTGAAGATCAGCAAATCATGCGAAAAGAGATAGAGGCAATACTGGAGGCTTCAGACACCGTTTCCTGTATAGGTTCCTTTCCGAACGCCGAGCTGTTCATAAAGGAATTCGACAACCTGCAACCCGATATCACGCTGATTGACATTGATCTTCCGGGCATATCAGGAACCGATACCATCTTTCAAATCAAATCCATTTATCCGCGGGCAAAATTCCTGGTGCTCACCGTCTTCAACGACGACGAAAAAATATTCAAAGCCCTGAAAGCCGGAGCGGGCGGTTATTTGCTCAAAAAAAACGCATCCGATCAACTGCGGGAGCAGGTAGTAGCGCTGTTCAACAACGGCGCACCCATGTCGCCTGAAATTGCACGGAGGGTGATCCATTTTTTCCAGCACCCTATTGAACCCTTCCCGGTGAATGAGCTCACCGAAAAGGAAAAATCCGTGCTGGCATTGATCGTTGAAGGATACCTCTACCGGGAGATCTCGGCTGCGTTGAACCTGGACATCGATGCCATCAAAAAACACGCACACAATATCTATGAGAAACTGCAGATCCGTAACCGGAGCGAACTTGTTCGAAAATTCCTTTCCCGGTAGAAAGCGGTTACAGGTAACAGTGGCACTGATCTTTTATTATAAAAATTTACAAATGCGAAAACAAATCCTCTCGTTATTGCTCCTTTCTGCAGCGGCTACGCCGGCCCTGCCGCAGGGCAGCGGAAAAATAATCGCCAGTCCCAAACTGGCGACAGACAAACCGAATATCCTGGTTATATGGGGCGACGATATCGGCTGGCAGAACGTAAGCCTGTATGGGCTGGGCACCATGGGTTATACCACGCCCAATATAGACCGCATTGGGCGTGAAGGTGTGCAATTCGTCGATCATTATGCACAACCCAGTTGCACGGCGGGCCGTGCATCCTTCATCACAGGCCAGTATCCCATCCGCAGCGGCATGACCACGGTTGGCATGCCGGGCGATAAACTGGGACTGAAAGCCGCATCGCCCTGTTTGGCAGAAGTGCTCAAAGCCCAGGGATATGCCTGCGGCCAGTTCGGTAAAAACCACCTGGGCGACCAGAACGAAAACCTGCCCACCGTACACGGCTTTGACGAATTCTACGGCAATCTCTACCACCTGAATACTCAGGAAGAATCAGAGCAGCGCGACTACCAGAACTTCGCCGACAAATATCCCGGCGGAAAAAAAGCCTTCGAAAAAAGATATGGAACCCGGAACGTGCTGCACAGTTGGGCCACTACCAAAGACGACCCAACAGTTGATCCGCGGTTTGGACGCATGGGCAAACAAAGAGTGGAAGACGACGGCCCGCTTAACCAGAAAAGAATGGAGCTGTTCGACAGTGCGGAAGTGATTCCCAAAGCCCTGGCCTTTATGAAACGCAGCAGCGCAGAGAAAAAACCCTTTTTCGTATGGATCAACACCAGCCGCATGCACCTTTACACCCGGCTCAATGACCGCTGGCGTTATGCGGCAGAATCCTATTCCAGTGAGGCCGATATTCACGGCAGCGGCATGCTGCAGCATGATGCAGACGTAAAGACCATCCTCGATTTCCTGGATGCCAATGGCCTCGCAGAAAATACCGTAGTATGGTACAGCACCGACAACGGTCCCGAACACTCGAGCTGGCCCCATGGAGGAACAACACCTTTCCGCGGAGAAAAGATGACCACCTATGAAGGCGGGGTGCGCGTGATCAGCATGGTGCGCTGGCCGGGCCATATCAAACCGGGCACGGTGCTCAACGGCATCCAGGCACATATGGACATGTTCACCACCTTTGCAGCCATTGCCGGCGTAAAAGACGTAGCCGCAGATATGATAGCGCAAAAGAAACAATACATCGACGGCGTCAACAACCTCGATTACTGGACCGGCGCTGCGACCGCGTCAAAACGCGACAACTTTATCTATTACTACGAATCGAGGTTAATGGCCCTACGAATGGGACCCTGGAAAGCGCATTTTGTTACTAAGGAGGATTACTACGCACCTCTGCAACCGCGCACCGGCATGGCGCTGATGTTCAACCTCCGCATGGATCCCTTTGAATCGTATAGCAGCATGGACGCATCGGGACACCTGCTGCAAAAAGTGTCGTGGTTAACCGGGCCGGGCACTGATCTGCTGAATGCACACATGAAATCCCTGGCCGACTATCCTCCTGTACAGGGTGCAAAAAGCCTGGACATAAGCAATGAGGTCAATTCGCTGAAACAATCGCAGCAGTAAATACAATGAGAGCATTACAAAAAACACTCGTACTTCTGTCTTTACTGCTTTCCGGAATCAGGGTTTCGGCACAGGAACACAAGGCACCGAACAATGCAGAACTGGCCAACAAGCTGGCCAATCCCGTGGCGAATCTTATCAGCGTGCCATTCCAGAACAATGTGGATTATGGGATCGGCCCGTATAATGGTGCACGTTATACGCTGAACTTTCAACCGGTCATCCCAACACAACTCACGCCAAACCTGAACCTCATTGCGCGGTTAGTGCTGCCCATCATTGACCAGCACGATATCACGGGCCCTGGGGAGCCGGACCCGCCTTTCTTGTACCGGTTGGAACCAACGAATGGCTTACTACAAAAAAATGGGGCATCGGGCCAACGGCCTGTTGAAACAAACCATAAGGACATATTTCATACAACATTTAAACCATAGGTCATGAAAATTAAAAAGCGTTCGGTTACAATAGTATTTGCCATTGCCGTTTGCCTTTTTGTGGTGCATCAATCTTATGCACAAAATAAAAAGACAGGCAATGCTCCTCCGGGAAAGCCAAACATCGTGGTAATTTTCGGCGATGATATCGGGTTCTGGAACCTGAGTGTGTATAGCAGGGGCGCCATGGGCTATCGTACACCTAATATAGACCGCATTGGCAAAGAGGGTGCTATATTCAGCGATCATTATGCACAACCCAGTTGCACCCCGGGAAGAGCAGCTTTCATTACCGGGCAAATGCCGATCCGCTCCGGGCTTACCACGGTATCGAGCCCGGGAAGTTTACTTGGACTAAGACCCCAAACCGTTACGCTTGCAGAAGTATTAAAACAGCAGGGGTATGCTACGGGACAATTCGGCAAAAATCACCTGGGCGACAGAAATGAGTATTTACCCACAGTGCACGGCTTTGATGAGTTTTATGGAAATCTGTATCACCTTAATACAGAGGAAGAGCCGGAAGATATTGATTACCCTGCCGACCCCGAGTTTAAAAAGAAATACGGCACCCGTGGTGTATTACATTGCTTTGCAACAGATAAAGACGATGCTACAGTTGACCCCCGGTTTGGAAAAGTTGGCAAGCAACGTATTGAAGATACCGGGCCACTCACACGCAAGCGAATGGAAACAGTGGATGAAGAATTCATTGATGCCTCATTTAAGTTTATGGATAAGGCTAAAACAGAAGGCAAACCCTTTTTTGTTTGGATTGCTGCCAGCAGGATGCATGTTTTCACACATGTTCCCAAAAGATATCTTGACAGTGCAAAGCAATACACCAGCGGAGATGATGTGCATGGCGCCGGCATGATACAGCATGATGAAAATATAGGATCGGTATTAAAAAAGCTGGATGATATGGGGATTTCTGAAAATACTATTGTGATCTATTCAACCGATAATGGGCCTGAAACAGAGACCTACCCCTATGGCGCTACAACGCCCTATCGTAGTTCAAAGTTAACAACCTGGGAGGGCGCTATCCGGATACCCCTGCTCATACGCTGGCCGGGAAAAATTAAGGCCGGCACAGAGCTGAATGGCATTCAAAGCCACGAAGACCTTTTTGTAACACTGGCAGCAGCAGCCGGTGTTGCTGATGTAAAGGAGCGGGCTGCCAGGGGGGATGCTTTTGGTACGGGCACCGTTAAGAAAAATTATATAGATGGGTTCAACAACCTGGATTACTGGACGGGCAAAACCAATAAGTCTGCCAGGAATTTTTTTATATACTATTCAGAATCCAACCTGCAGGCTATTCGTATGAACCAGTGGAAAGTACACTTTTTTACGCGCAATGGTTATTACGGCACTACTACAAAAATGGAGTTGCCATTACTGATAAATATCCGCCAGGATCCGTTTGAGTTTTTTGATCAGGCTCCGGGACCAAAAGCAACAATGATCCAGCAAAAGCAATATGTGTTTCATATGGCGCAAGACATCATTGAGGAGCACACTAAAACACTTCGCGATTTTCCGCCCGTTCAAAAAGGAACTTCATTAAGTGGGGCAGAAATCATGAAACAATCCCAGTAGCAAACCATTTTTCCGTCAATCAACAAAATCATTCATTATGAAAAAAGCATTAGCCAGGAAAAAAATCGCCTGTTTTCTGCTTTTCGTGTACCTGGTCGCAGACGTGGTTCCGGCCTCCGCCTGTTCGCGCATTCTCTGGAAAACCTCCCTGGGCGTATATGTAGGCCGCGGAGAGGACTGGATTGTTGATGCACCAACACACCTCTGGGTGCTGCCAAGGGGAATGGCGCGCAGCGGGGCCACAGAAGACAACCCTTATCAATGGACGAGTAAATATGGAAGTGTGGTCATCACCATGGATGAGCACGTTGCCATGGATGGCATGAACGAAGCCGGTTTGTCGGCGCACATCCTGTGGCTTACGGGAACAAAGGTTGCTCCACGCGACCCGAAACTACCCGGCCTTTCCCTGAGCATGTGGATGCAATGGTATCTCGACAATTTCTCCACCGTGAGCGAAGCGGTTGCTGCGTCGAAAAACCTCCCATTCCAATTGCGCATGGCGGTTGACCATCACGGTACGAAGAGCGAATTTCACGTTGCTATCGAAGATTCAACAGGAGATTCAGGAATATTCGAAATGGTCGACGGCGAACTGAAAATATACCACGACCGCAACTACATTGTAATGACCAATGAACCCACCTACGACAAGCAGCTTGCCATTCTTTCCCAGTATGCCGGCTTCGGAGGTAACAAACCGCTTCCCGGCACGCACGACCCTTCTGACCGTTTCATCCGCGGTGCATTTTATGCCAAAAACCTGCCGGAACCCAAAAATGAACGGGATGCCGTCGCTGCACTCATGAGCGTGATGAGAAATGTGGGTATGCCCTTTGGTATGCCAAGTCCCGAACGGCAGGCGGTACACGCCGAAGCGAGCCCAACCGTTTCATTTACCATCTTTCGTACCATCATGAACCTGAACAAACGCATGCTGTATTTCGACCGCGTATTCAGTCCCACGGTGTTTTGGATTAACATCGCTAAACTCGATTTCAAAAAAGGCGCCCCGGTGAAAAAGCTGGCAACCGGAGGTAATGATCTTGCCTACGATGTAACCAATAAATTCAAACCGGCGCCCATGTTCCGGTTTATTGCCGCCTCGGAAGCCACATTGGGAGCAATCGATCCTCCAGCACCTGTTCAGCCTGCCGGCAATTCCGTTAGCGCGCAACGCGACGGGCAACCTTCCCCCTACCTCGCTTTATGGGGTTTTGCAATGGTGGGATACCTGCCATTAACAGGCAGAAACAGAAAGCAGGGGATCGCTCAGAAAAGAAAGGCCGGGTAACAGTCGGGTACCTCCCCACGCAGTAAGATTGTTGTACCGGCCGGTTCGGCAAAGCCATGTACAGCGGACAGAAACCAGTTCCTGCCTGCCGTACATGGCTTTGTCGTGCCAGGTTATCTTATCGTTATGCTCCGTTCATCGCCCCTGGCTCTCCCCGGATCTGTCCTAATTTGCAGCAGTTTTTTTCCACGCAAACCTTTGCGCAAAAGAAATCCGGAATCTATTTCTAATTTATACCCCTAACCATGCAAGACGAGCTGCAGATACAATATTGGATGGAACGGGTGGCCTTGTTCAGCGACGAGGCGGCGTATGAAAAATTATTTTTTCATTTCAACTCCGACCTGTTCAACCTGGCGCGCTGTTTTGTAAAGGAAGAACCCATTGCCGAAGAGATCGTATCGGACTGCTTCATTCACCTCTGGCGCAACCGCAGCCGGTTGCTGGAGATCAGCAATATCAGGGTTTATCTCTATGTAGCCATCAAGAACCTCTGCATCAAATACCTCGCCCGCAACAAACCGGTTCCCGATTTCAACCTCAACGAGCTTTCCCTCGAAAATGTAGCGGCCACGGCGCTTAGTCCCGAAGAGCTGATGGTGTCGAAAGAAGTGCTTCGGCAAATCCAGGACGCGGTGGACGGCCTCCCGCCCCGCTGCCGCCTCATCTTCAAACTGGTGAGGGAAGACGGCATGAAATACCGCGACATCTCCCAACTCCTCAACATCTCCGTTAAAACCATCGACGCACAAATGGCCATCGCTGCCAAAAAGATCACCCAGTCCCTGTATTTCCTGCTGAAAAAATAATTTTTCAAAAAACCGGCTTCCGCTTAGGGGATTTTCCGGTATTCCGGTTCCTTATGGAAGGGACTGAATTTTTTATATGACCGAAAACCATATCTGGCACCTGGTTTCCAGGAAACTATCCGGCGAAGCAAGCCAGGATGAGTTGTGGGAATTACAGCAGTTGCTGAAAGACGATCCCGAAATGGCATACCGGGTGGAACTGTACAGCAGCTATTTTGACGAACCCCTGCCGCCGCAGCGCACCGAAGACCAGCAAAAAGACGCCTGGCAGAAGCTGCAAAGCAGGTTGCAGGAGGAATTCCAGGGTTCTTTTGGAAGCGCGCAGGAGCCGGTGCATTCCCTTCTCCTGGCGCCTGCCGGCAAAAAAAGATCGAACCGGAAATGGATGGTTGTGGCTATGAGCGCGGCGGCCATACTGATCCTCTTCCTTTCTATCCGTTTCCTGGGCCAGCGCCCGCAGGCACAGCAACCGCTGGCGGCAAACGCGGCGTCGGTCAACGAAATGAAGACCATGCCGGGAACGCGTTCGAAAACCGTGTTGCCCGATGGCACTACGGTATGGCTGAACAGCGGCAGCCGCATCACCTACAATGCCGATTTCGGCCAGACAAAAAGGGAGGTCTCCCTCACCGGCGAAGCCTATTTCGATGTGGCGCACAACGAAGCGGTGCCCATGGTGGTGCACGCCAAGAACGTAAACATTTGGGTGAAAGGAACAGCCTTCAACGTAAAAAGTTATCCCGAAAGCAAACAGGTTGAAACTTCCCTGATCCGGGGCAGTGTGGAGCTCACCACCAACCAGGAACCGGAAAGAAAAATACTGCTGCGCCCCAATGAAAAGATCGTGGTAGACGCCCTTGCTCCCACGGTACAGGCGGAGGCGGCACTGCCCGCAAAACAGCCGCAGGCAACGGCGCAGCAGGAAAGCGATTTTCACATCGCTCCCTTAAAAGAAAGCCGCTTCAACATCATTCCCGAAATATCCTGGGTAGAGAACAGACTGGTGTTCGACAATGAATCCTTCCCCGAAGTGATCAGCAAAATGGAGAAATGGTACAATGTGGAAATCATACTGGAGAACAAAGACCTCGCCACCAGGAATTTTTCCGGCGCCTTTGAGAAGGAAGACATTGCCACCGCGCTGGAAGCGCTGCAATTCACCAACCATTTCGAATTTGACATCAAAGGAAACAGAATCTATATTAAATAACCAACCAAAACAGATCTGCTTATGCCCTATTAGCCATCACTAAAGAGAAAAGAGAGATGCGGCAACATCTCCCTTTCAGTTCTTAATGTAAAAACGATACAGGTTTCCCCTCAGGAACAGCCTATACCATTTCTTTTAACTTAAGCATACAAAAGTATGAAAAAAAAGATTGCACTCCCCCGTAGCGGGACCGTGCGGCCAAAACTATCCAAACTGCTCATTACCATGAAATTAACTACAATCCTTTTAATTGTAGGATGTCTTCAGGTTTCAGCAACCGGCTATTCGCAAAACGACGTGAGCATTTCCGCCAAAAATGTGGAACTAAAAAAACTGTTCACCCTCCTCCAGAAGAATACCGGTTACCGGTTCCTGTACGAGGACAGGCAACTGCCCCATAAACTGCGGGTAGACGTGCAGGTGAGCAATGTAACCATCCAGGAACTGATGAACCAGGTGCTGCGCAATACGGCGCTGCATTACAAAGTGCTTGACAACAAACTGGTGGTGCTGAGCAGCGCGGGCGCCGCAGAGATCGTGAGCAACATCATACAGGGAAAAGTGACCGATGAAACCGGGCAGCCACTGCAGGGTGTAAACGTCCGCATCAAAGGAAGCGCCTCGGGCGTGTCGACAGGTCCCGATGGCAGCTTTAGCATCGAAGCGCCGGTGAACAGCGTCCTGGAAATTTCCTTCATCGGTTATATTTCGCAGGAATACAAAGTGCGGCGCGATGAAAGCATCCGGATCCAACTGGTTCCGGGCGACAAAAACCTCGAAGAAGTGGTGGTGGTAGGCTTCGGTACCCAGAAAAAAGTGAACCTTACCGGGGCTGTTGACATGGTTACCGCCAAGCAACTCGAAAGCCGTCCCATTGCCAACCTGGGCGCCGGCCTGCAGGGACTTATCCCCAACCTCAACATCACCATCGCCAATGGCCGCGCCAGCACCAATCCCAATTTCAACATCCGCGGCTATACCAGCATCAACGGCGGCGATCCGCTCGTGATCGTTGACAACGTGCCCTTCTCCATGAGCGAAGTGGCCCGGCTCAATCCCAACGATGTGGAAACCGTTTCTGTATTGAAAGACGCAGCCGCTTCCGCCATTTACGGCGCCCGCGCCGCTTTTGGCGTGGTGCTGATCACCACCAAAAATGCGAAGGGCAGCAAACTGAATGTATCGCTCAACTCCATGGTGGCCATCCGCACCATCGGCAAACTGCCCGAGCTGGTGACCGATCCCTACCAGGTGATGGACGCCAAAGACCAGGCCGGCAAACCTCTCTACAACCTCTATCCCGAATCGGTGCGCGATTACGCCAAACAAAGGTCCGAAGACCCTTCGCTGCCGGCAGTGATCCTGAATCCTACCAACCAGAACAACTGGGCCTATTACGGATCCACCGACTGGCTGGGTGAAGCCTACAACAAATCGGCGCCCACCTACAACGTAAACCTCAGCGTTTCCAAAAAAGCCGATAAGATGAGTTACTATTTGTCGGGCGATTACTACCAGCAGGATGGTATGCTGAAATTCGGCAACGATGTGTACAAAAGATACAACCTGCGCGGTAAGATCGATTTCGATGTTACGCCCTGGCTGAAACTCTCCAACAATACCCTGCTGACCAGCACCGACTACAATGCGCCCGTGTACCTCGACGGCGATTTTTTCTGGAACGTGAACCGTACCAACTCACTGGATGTTCCCAAGAATCCCGATGGTAGCTGGACCAGCGCCGGCGCTTCCCTCCTGGGCTCCCTGCAACAGGGCGGACGCCGCAAGGAAAAGATGAACGAATGGCTTACCAGCTTTTCAGCCAAAGCCACGCTGGTGAAAGACATCTGGGACCTGAATGCAGAAGCCACTTTCAGAAGAGGCTCCAACCTCATCCGTTCTTACGACATCCCGGTGCCGTATAAAACCGGTCCCAATAACCCGGCCCAGTACACTTTCTCCAATACCTGGGCACAGGACGAAAACGTAAGCACCCTGTACAACGTACTCAATATCTACACCGATTTTCGCAAAAACTTCGGAGATCACTACCTGCAGGCCATGGCAGGTTATAACCAGGAATACTATAACAACAACGATTTCTGGACACGCCGCACCGGCCTCATCTCCAATTCCATTCCTTCCATCGGCGCCAGCACCGGTGTTCTCACCAACAACGAGATCATCAGGGACTGGGCGGTGCAGGGCATTTTTGCAAGGCTCGCTTATAACTACAAACAGAAATACCTGCTGGAGCTGAACGGCCGCTACGATGGCTCTTCCCGTTTCCCTGCCGATAACCGCTGGGGCTTCTTCCCCTCCGCTTCTGCCGGCTGGGTGATTTCACAGGAAGATTTTTTTGTACCCATCAAAGATGCGCTGTCGCTCGACCTCTTCAAACTGCGCGGCTCTTACGGATCGCTGGGTAACCAAACCTTCAAGAACGACGATCCTTATAAAGAAGTGTATCCCTACATTCCCATCATGGGAAGTTCGCAGGTGCCCTATATCCTGGGAACAGGACGACCCAATGCCGTGTATGCACCCGGCGCTGTGTCGAGCAATTTCACCTGGGAGAAGATCAACACCATCAACTTCGGCGTTGACCTCGCCCTCTTCAACAACCGGCTCGGCCTCTCCTACGATGTGTATACCCGTTATACCAACGATATGCTGGTGCCCGGCAAAACCCTGCCCGGCGTATTCGGCACCGCCGAGCCCCGCGAAAATTCGGGCGACCTCAAAACCAAGGGCTGGGAACTGCGCGTGAACTGGAGAGACAACGGATCGCTGGCCGGCTCGCCCTTCTGGTACAACCTCACCTTCACACTGGCCGACAGCCGTTCCTGGATCACACGTTTCGACAATCCGACCAAATCACTCAACAATTATTACGAAGGACAGGAGATCGGCGAGATCTGGGGCGCTGATATCATCGGCTTCTTTGCCGACGACGCAGACCTCACCAGCTCTCCCGACCAGCGTGCTATGGGAACCGATGACCAGTCCTACAATTTTTATCCCGGTGATCCCAAATTCGCCGATCGCAACAAAGACGGAAAAGTGGATATGGGTAAAAAGACCGTGGACGATCCGGGCGACCTGCACAAGATCGGCAACAAGATGTCGCGCTATCCCTATGGCATTGATCTTTCCGCAGGATGGAAAGGATTTGACCTGCGCGTATTCATGCAGGGCGTAGGAAAAAGAGACTGGTATCCCGGTGCCTCCAACGTGTATTTCTGGGGCGTATATGCGCAACCCTGGACCAACGTGACCACCCTCAACCTCGATCACTGGACGCCGGAAAATCCCAATGCCTATTTCCCCGCCATCCGGGCCTATTCGGCAGAAGACAATATGCAGCAACTGGGCATTCCCAACAAACGTTATATGCAGAATGGCGCCTACATGCGCATCAAGAACCTGACGCTGGGTTACTCACTACCGGAGTCCATCATGCGAAGGGCCAAACTCAACAAGCTGCGTTTCTATTTCAGTGCAGAGAACATCTTCGAGATCTCCCACATCAAAGTGAAGCTGGATCCCGAATCACTGGGCGATGGCAACAGGCCCCAGGCAGCTTATCCTTTCCAGCGTACCTATTCCTTTGGCTTCAACCTCAATTTCTAACAGCAACAATTTTTCCGACATGAAAAGACTCTCCTATATATTGCTGGCCGCATCCCTGCTGGGTGTTTCCTGCAAAAAAGATTTCCTGGACCGGTCTCCGCAAAGCGCCGTAACGGATAAAGAATTTTTCGGCTCACCCACCGACCTGGAAACCTATACCAACGGGCTTTACGGGCAACTGCGGTCGACCTGGAACGACCTTTACTCCGATAACATTTCGGTGAACACCGGCGGCAGCGAAACGGACAACCTCATACGCGGCGGTATAACACCTGCTACCGTTGGTGGCTGGGACAACTGGGGCAACCTGCGCAGCATCAATTTCATGCTCGACAATGTGGGCAAAACCGTGGGCGACCCGGTGCTGATCAACCACTATGTGGGCGTGGCCCGGTTTTTCCGCGCGAACTTTTATTACAATATGGTGAAGCGCTATGGCGATGTGCCCTGGTATTCACATGCGCTCAGCACCAGCGATGAAGACCAGCTTTACAAAGCCAAGGATCCGCGAGCCCTGGTGGTGGACTCCGTAATGGCCGACCTGGAATTTGCCGCGGCAAACATCCTCCCCGACCGCACCAACAACACCTGTATCACCAAATGGGGTGCGCTTACCCTGCTGGCGCGCGTAGCCCTGCACGAAGGCACTTATCGCAAGTACCATGAAGAACTGGGATTGCAGTCGTCTGCACAATCCTTCCTCGAAAAAGCCGCTACGGCTTCGCAGGCCATCATGGAAGGCAACGGCGGATTCGCCATTGAGGGCAGCAGCGCAGCCGATTACAGGAACCTGTTCTCCAGCAACGCGCTTTCCGGTAACAAGGAAGTGATCTTCCTGCAAAAAAGCAGCAAGGACCTGGGCGTGGCCAACAACACCCACGTGGTGCTCGACTGGCAATGGGCCCTCAGCGCCAGCCTGGCCGATGAATTCCTGATGGCAGACGGAACGCCCTTTACCTCGGTAGCGAATTACGACAGGAAGACCTTTGTGGAAACCTTCGCCAATCGCGATCCGCGTCTAGGCGAAACCGTTATGCCACCGGGTTTTATCACCGCGCCCGGTAACAGTCCCTACATTACCCGTCCCAGCTTTGGCGGATACCTGCAGATCAAGTTCTATCCCCGTGATCCTGCACTCAGAGGCGGATGGGAGCTGAACTATACCGACCTGCCCATCTTCCGCTATGCAGAAGTGCTGCTGGTGAATGCCGAAGCGAAGGCCGAACTGGGCACGCTCAGCCAAACCGACCTCGACAATACCGTCAACAAAATCAGGGCCCGCGTAGGCATGCCTGCAATGAATATGGCGGCCGCCAACGCCCAGCCCGACAACTACCTGGCAACAAAATATCCCGCGGTGAGCGGCGCCAACAAAGGCGTGATCCTCGAGATCCGGCGCGAGCGCCGGGTGGAGCTGGCCTGTGAGGGTTTCCGCTTCGACGATCTCTACCGCTGGAAGGCCGGCGCCCTGCTGGGACAAAGTTCCGAAGGCATGTACGTACCCGCCCTGGGCGCGATGGACGTGACCGGCGACGGCGCTTACGACATCGCCATCCTGGCGTCAAAGGAAGATGAGAGCCCCATTGCCGGCCTGCCCGAAGACGTAAAAGCCAAACTCGTGAAATACTATATTTCCGACGGCGCTTTTTACCTGTCAGGCAATACATCGGGCCGCATTCTTTTTGAACGCGACAAAGAACAGCCCCGCCAGTTCGTTGAACCCAAATATTATTATTTCCCCATTCCGCTCCAGCAAACGGTGCTGAATGAAAATCTTACCCAGCCGAGTGGTTGGCAGTAAGCAGTAGGTCAACATGGAGGGCCCTCCCCGGAGGGCCTTCCTCATTTTTATACATACAGGAACTATGAAAAGGAGTGATTTTCTCCGCAGCATTCCCCTCACTGCAGGCGCTCTGGCCCTGGGCGGCGAAAGCCATGCAGCAAACCGGAAACCAAACCCGGTACTAACCATTGCCCATATTACCGATGTACACGTGCGCCCCGAAATGAATATCCCCCGCAGGTTTGTGCAATGCCTCGAAGAGATCAAAACCAGGAAGGTCGACTTTTTCCTGAACGGCGGCGACTCCATTCACGCGGCCGACTACAAAGACATTACGCGCGAACGCGTGCTGGAGCAATGGAAATGCTGGGACGACTGCATCGCCACGTTGAAAGGATACGAAGTCTACTCCTGCGTGGGCAACCACGACAACTGGTGGGCGGCCCCTTCAAAAAACGACGACATGTACGGCGTAACCTATGCCGCTAAAAGAGCGGGTATGCCACACCGTTATTACAGTTTCACGAAAAGGAACTGGCACTTCATTGTATTGGACGGCAACAACGACGGCATTTCGCTCGACCCGGAACAGATGGAATGGCTGAAGAAGGAACTGGCGGCGCAGCCCGCGGGCCGGCATGTGCTGCTGATGTCGCATTTTCCCATCCTAACGGTCACCAATACCTGGGAAGGCGGCCAGCACAAAGACCATAAAGAGTTGAAACAATTGTTCTACCAGCACCGCGACAAGGTAAGGGTTTGCCTGAGCGGGCACCAGCACCTGCTCGACCGCGCCTGGTACAACGATGTGCACTATTTCTGCAACGGCTCACTCAGCGGTTTCTGGTGGGGAGAAGGCGACCAGCGTTCGGCGAAACCCTATTACTACCAGGAATCGGCGCCGGGTTATGCCATCCTGAAATTGTATGAAGACGGCAGGGTGGAAAACGAATACATTGAGCATCGCCACTACTGAGTCACATCTCTTCTCTCCATAACCACCCTTGCTGCACAGGCCTCTATGCCTTTGTCATAGCTCTGTCAGGTTTCTGTCCCGCCAAATGGGTTTTCCTGAATTCGAAAACGGTTTTGCAGGTTCCCGTGCAACATTTGCACTCTCAAAACACCAACCAACCAAAACCGCTACAGATGAAGAAATCTATTTCCCTGCTGTTTGGCCTTCTGGCCTTTATATGGCAGGCCGGCGCCCAATCTCCCAAAGGAACTATAGAAGGCGTTGTAACCACTTCCGACGGCGCATTTGCTCCCTACGTTACCATACAATTGAAAGGCGAAAAACAAACCGTTGTTACGTCGCCCGAAGGAAAATTCATACTACCGGACATTCCCGAAGGTTCCTATACGCTGCTCGCCACCCTCGTTGGACATACACCTGTTGAAAAAAACATCCAGGTAGAAGCCGGCAAAACCCTGTCGCTTTCCCTGCAGGTAAAAGCATCTGACCAGGAGCTGCGCGAAGTGATCGTTAACGCCAACCGCAAATCTTATATAGCGGAGAAACCCTCCGCTTCGCTCCGCCTCAACGCGCCCCTTATTGAAGTGCCACAGAACATCACCATTGCCACCAAACAATCGCTGCAGGACATGGGCCTGCTCAGCAAAACAGAGATCTTCCGGCTTTCCAGCGGCATCACCAAAAGCTATGGCAGCGCCATGGACATGACGGTCCAGATCCGCGGCACCAACGCCACCTACGGCACTTACCGCAACGGCATCGGTGGCCCCATCTGGTGGAACGCGCAGGAAGATGCGGCCATGGTGGAGCGGCTTGAATTCGTGAAAGGCCCGGCTGGCTTCATGCTGGCGAACTCCGAACCAGGTGGTCTCATCAATACTGTTACCAAGCAACCCACGCACCAGCAGATCGCAGATATCGGTTTTGGCGTGGGCAGTTGGAACATGATGCGCACCAATATCGACCTGGGCGGCGAATTCAAAAAAGAAGGCAAACTCACCTACCGCCTCAATGCCGGCGTGCAGCAGAACAATGAGTTTTATCACTTCGGTTATTTCAACCGCTTCTTCGTGGCGCCCGTGCTGAAATACGAATTCAGCGACAATACCAGCCTCACGGTGGAAACCAATTATGTAAAGGCGCGCACGCAGGAAAACACCCATTCGTCTATGTCCGTCAATGGCGAGCTTTGGGTGGTACCCACCGACATCGCTATCAACGATCCCAACAATCCGCGCTGGAGTGCAGCCGACTGGTATAACCGCGTTTACCTGCAGCACAAGTTCAACGACAACTGGACCCTTCACGCGCAGGCCGCTTATATGACCACTTCCTGGGGTGGAAAAACATTGTACCTCGAAGGACTGTCGCCCAACAAGGATTCGCTCTATCGCTACCTGGCAGTGAACGATTGGTGGGGCAACCTCTCCAACATGCAGCTCTTCGTCGACGGCACATTCCATACGGGAAGAAAGGCTGAGCACAAAGTGTTGCTCGGCATCGACTACGGCAGCGGCAGCGAAGGAAGCACCTATGGCGATAATTGGGGGCAGGAAGTGAACCAGTTCCCGCTTTCCATCAGTTCGCCGGCTTATTATCTTCCAAAAGAATCGCTGGAATTTTCGGGCGACAAATTTTCCTGGCAAACCAGCACCATGTGGCAGGCCCTCTATGTACAGGATCACCTGAAACTGTTCAACAGGCTGGTGCTGACGCTCGCCGGAAGGTTCACCCGGCTTACCACCGGGCAGGACTACAATACACCCGATGATCCCGCTTACGAGATCACCGACAATAAATTCACGCCGCGTTTGGGCATCACCTATATGTTTACGCCCAATATTTCCGTGTATGCCCTGCACGATGAAAGTTTTCTTTCCCAGCGTGGCGCCATCTATGGCGGAGGAAGGCTGCCACCGCTCACCGGTCGCAACAACGAAGTGGGTGTGAAGGCCCTGCTCTTCGGCAAACAGTTATCTATAACCGCTTCTGTATATGACATCGTTAAAAACAACGTGGGCACCAGCGATCCGCTCCATCCCGGCTTCTACCTGAAAACCGGACAGGTGGGCGCCAAAGGCGTTGACGTAGACCTTGCCGGTAAGATCAGCAACAACCTCTACGTAAACGCCAACTATTCTTATGTGGATGCAAAAATCACCGAGGACGAAGACAAATCACTCATCGGACTGCAGAACAACGGAACTGCCAAAAACCTCGCCAACCTCTGGTTCAAATACCAGGTCAGCAGCGGCTTCCTGAAAGGCATTGGCCTGGGAGCAGGTATGCAGTATACCGATAAGCGCAGCGGCACCTGGCCCGGTTATTCCAGCTCCGATGGAAACAAATACCTGCCCGCCTACACCATTTTCGATGCGGCCCTTTCTTATACATTCGGCAGGTTCAACATTGGCCTCAATGTGTACAACCTCGGTAATAAGAAATACGCCACCAGCGGCTCCTGGCAACCCGATACCCAGGAATGGTATTACGACATCGAACAACCGCGCAACTTCCGCCTGATGACAACCATTAAACTATAGTTTCCCAGCAGTTGGTCTTGTAAGCAGAACAGGGTCCGGCAACGGATCCTGTTTTTTTTAACCCCTCTTTTTTTCAGAAATGATCAGTGTGGAAGGAATATCGGGCAGCCACACTGTTTTGGAATCCATCAATTTTTTCCAGCTTTCCGAACTGATCAGTACCAGCTCCTGCATCTTCAGCAACGACCGGTCGATGACCCTGTCTTTGAGTATGCTGATATGACCGGGCGCATCTTCTTCCATTTTTCTGATCCTTTCCTTCAGTGCCTCATCGCTGTTGATAAGCCCGATCCTGTCCTGGATCACTATCGCTGCGTTCGCGTTGGCAACCAGCTTTTCTGCATAGGTTACCAGGTAAATATCCCGCGCTTCGAACAGCGGAAGAAATACGTGGCGCGCCCGTGTGAAGCCCTTGTCAATCAGAATGCCTACCGGAACATGCGATTTGTTGATGATATGTTGCGTGCTCTCGCCGAAAGGAGAACTGTTGAAAATATTTTCCTTCCCGGTAACCGTATTCAGCAGCTTTTCCGGGTTGATGATGCGCGTAGTGAATCCCAGCAGCTTGCCCAGGAAACTGCCCTCATAAATAGATTGCCCCGGGCCGATCAGGAGCAGGTCGTAGTCGCCGTTATTGGCCACGCTGATGATCTCGCTGTCGATATCGGTGGCAGCAGATTTAAACAAAGTGGTCACCTCCCGGTTCAGCGCCAGAGATTCTTCCACCACCGGTTTAAAGCAATCCTCTTCGTATTGTTCGATATTATAGTGTGGCAGGTCGTCGGAGGGCGACAGGTGCAGCGCGGTAAGGCCTGCACGGCCATTTAGTTTACGTGTGAACTGGTGCGCCAGTTGCAGCAGCGCTTTTCCCGATTCGGGCTTTCCGAAAGAGAACAGGATCCTGTACTGGTCGGGGCCGGGCGCAGCCGGCGCCACCTGTTCCTGCTTTGACCGGAATACCCGGTTGATGAAATCCAGCGCAGGCCCCGTCATGAAGGTGGTGCCCAGCGCCATGATCACCATCATGGAAAATATTTCCGGACTCAGCACGCCCAGGTCGTACCCGATGTTCAGCACCACCAGTTCCATCAACCCGCGTGTGTTCATCAGGGCGCCAATGGCCAGGCTGTCTTTCCAGCTTTGTCCCACGATCTTTGCCGCAACGGCACTCCCCAGGAATTTTCCGGCAACAGCGATCAGGATGATGAGGGCTGTGAGCTTCCACAGACCCGGATCGTTCAGCAAACCCAACTGGGTCCGGAGCCCCGTGAATACAAAAAACAGGGGCAGCAGGATCACCAGCGCAACGTCCTCCACTTTTTCAATGAAAAGCGAGCGGAATTTAAGGTTGTCAGGCATAATGGCCCCCGCCATAAATGCGCCGAAAAGCGCGTGAATGCCAATGACCTCCGTGGTATAGGCCGACAGGAGAAGGGTCAGGAAAAAAATAGCGATGATGGGTTTGGTCAGGCTTTCCCGCGCCGGGTAAATATTACTGATCCTGGTGAGAAAGGGCTTTACTACTTTGATCATCAGCAGCACATAGGCCAGGGACAGAGCAATCGTGTAAAGGGCGCTTACAAAATTGCCGGCCTTTACAATCGCTATCACAGCAGCGAGGATACACCAGGCCGTTATATCATCGGCAGCGGCACAGGTGATCACCATGGCGCCCAGCCTGGTTTTCATGATGCCCCGCTCCTGCACGATCCGCGCCAGCACAGGGAATGCCGTAATACTCATGGCAATGCCCATGAAGAGCCCAAAGGAAAGAAAGCCCACCCCTTCCGGCGCAAAAGCCTGGTACAAAAAATAAGCCAGCCCCATGCCCATGGCAAAGGGAATGATAATGCTGGCATGGCTGATGATCACCGCATCGCGGGTCTGGTTCCTCAGCGCTTTCATATCCAGTTCCATGCCCACAATGAACATGAAAAAGATCAGCCCGATCTGGCTCAGGAACTGCAGGTTGGGCAGCGATTTGGCCGGGAACAGGAGGGCGGAGAATTCCGGGAAATACATACCCAGGAAGGAAGGCCCCAGCACAATGCCGGCGATCATTTCACCCACCACCGTGGGCTGCCCGATCTTGCGGCAGATCCAGCCGAAGAATTTTGCCGCCAAAATAATGGTAACGATCTGTGCCAGCAGTACCGCCAGCGGATGGGTCAGGTTATGAACCAGGGAGTCGGTGAAATCTTCCCATTGGCTCTTTGATTGTACAGTGGTATTGACCTTCCTGCCCTGCTCAAGCTTTCCTCCTAAAACAATGAACCAATAAATTAGCGCTGCAAAAAGGCCGATGGTACTGACGTAAAAAATACTGGTCCGCGTTCTTTTCATTTCGCCGTCTAAATTACAGGATCCGGCGAAAAGTTGCCGCGGCAGTTCCGGATTTAGAACAGTTGCCTCTTTTGATAGGGGTCCATTTCAATAAAATATGTAGCTTGGAGGTACACAAAAGTGTAAGGCCCGTATGGGTTGAACCCCCTATCTTACCATTGGTGCAAAAGCCGATTCTATTTTTCGTTTTCCTGCTGTGTTTTACCTGCGCACACGCACAGGACAGCACCGCGCAGGTCAATGTGGTGAGCGATCATCGCTACGACATGGCCCTGCGCCGCAACCAGGTAAAGGCCCTGGCCATGCTGCGGAAGGAAGACACCACGCTGGCCTCCCCTTACTGGCCCCACGTGAAACCGGCCCTCTTTTTTGCCAACCTTCGGCAGAACATCCTCTACCCCCAATACATCAACCAGGGCAAATCGACCAATTTCTGCGGTTATGCCGCCATGACCCACCTGCTGCTCCGCTACCATCCCGATATCTACCTGCAACAAATCCTCGCCCTCTACCACAACGGCGAGGCGAGGCTGAAAAAGAGAACGCTGAAACCATCGGAAAGGGTGCGCAAGGCAGCAGGCATGCTCAAAAACAAGGGCGAGCTCGATATGTTGCACGCCAACCAGCTCTGGTTCCTGACCCTGGCCGACCAGTTCAAAGGCTATATGAATTTCGTGGACCACAAATTCAATATGGGCGATGAGAACAAGATCTGGGCAGGCACCAATTATGGTAAGTTCAACCGCATGCTCACCCATTTCACCGACGACCAGATCAGCAGCCGCGGGTCTGACCTGTCCCGGCCAAAGATCCGCGACCTTTCCGGCCATGCATCGGGCGAATTGAAAAAAGGCGTGGTGCTGCTTTTCGTCAACAGCAAATACCTCTACCCGCACAAATACAGCCTGTTCAAGCTGCGCGCGCCCACGCATTTTATTGTGCTGTACGACCTTTATCCCGTGGGCGATATGCTGGAAATGCAGTACTGGGATTATGGACTCCGCACGGAACAGCAGATATCACAGAAGCGGCTGCGCGACCTCATTTATGGCATCACCACCATCACCCATATCAGCGATGAATAACCGAAAATCATATTTACTGGTGGGCGTGGCAGTATGGCTGCTGGTTTCCTGCGCGGGAAAGGCCACGCGCAAAACGGCCGACTATTACAACAGCAACCGTGCCGATATCGAACGGGTGCTGCAACTCTACGACCAGCTCTACAAACAGCAGCCTTTTTCCGCCGGCTTCTCGGATAAGTCGTTCCGCTATTACCTCCTAGAAGTGAGCACCGATTCGGTACGGTATATCTACAATACGGAACAGAACCGGGAACATTTTTATGCAACCATTACCCGCTTCCAATATGACACTGCGCAGTTGAAAGAACTGGGCGACAAGTTGCAGGCCATCAAATGCCTATGGCTGTCCAAATCCTCCTTCTTTGTCGACGAAGCACGCGAAACAGTTACTTTCTTATCGTTCAAATCGGTTGCATCCAGCAAGCCTTTTGTCGAAAACAAATACTATATCCTGATCTTCCTCAAAAAGCCCATCAACAACCCCGATATCAATGCCCGGGTAAAAAAGGGAGACCTCATAAAGATCAACGACCTGGTGTATTATATGATCGGGTCGGGCTTCCGGTAAGCGGCTGCGCCCATATCTTTTTTTATACAGGTTTATTTTTGGTAAGATTTTGTCTGGCAAACAAAATCGGTCCGCGGAAGATCGGTTTGGGCAATGGCGCCGAAGCCACCTTCGATCTCTGAAAAATTGCGGTAGCCGCGCGCCTGCAGAATACTGGCAGCGATCATGCTCCTGTATCCACCGGCGCAGTGCAGGTAAAAATGTTCCTTCGGATCAATGCCGCTGATCCAGTCGTTGATATAAGCCAGCGGCCGGCTCACTGCCTCATCAAAGTGCTCGGCGGCATATTCGCTTTCTTTTCGCACATCCAGTACGGGCGCGGGTTTCTGCCTGATCTCCTGCGCAAATTCATTCGCCGTGATCCGGTGCACCTGGTCGGTTTCCCTTCCCGATTTTTTCCATGCTTCAAAACCGCCTTCCAGGTAACCCAGCACTTTATCAAAACCCACGCGGCTCAGGCGGGTCACCGCTTCTTCTTCCTTACCGGGATCGGTCACCAGCAAAATGGGCTGGTTCACATCCACCACCAGGGTTCCTACCCAGGGCGCAAAATCGCCACTGAGGCCAATATTCACCGATTGTGGAATAAAGCCCTGCGCAAATACGGCATTGCTGCGGGCATCGATCACCAGGGCCCCGCTTTCTTCTGCGGCGGCTTCAAAAGCAGCCGGGCTGAGACCGGTAAGGCCCTGTCCCAATACGCTCTCAAAACTTTCATAGCCTTTTTTGTTCATGGCCACGTTCATACCGAAATAAGCCGGTGGCGGCAACAGCCCGTCAGTAACCGCTTTGATAAAAGCTTCCTTATTGGGCTGGTTCAGCGCATAGTTCACTTTCTTCTGGTTACCCAGCGTGTCCACGGTTTCCTTCATCATATTCTTACCACAAGCCGAACCCGCACCGTGCGCGGGATACACCACCACATCATCCGGCAGGGGAACGATCTTTTTATTAAGACTTTCATACAACAGTCCTGCCAGTTCTTCCTTGGTCATATGGGCTGCTTTCTGCGCGAGATCGGGACGGCCCACATCGCCCAGGAAAAGCGTATCGCCGCTGAACAGGGCCTTCTCTTTTCCTTCTTCATCGATCAGCAGGTAAGAACTGCTTTCCAGCGTATGTCCCGGTGTGTGCAGCACGCGAATGATCACATCGCCCAGTTTGAATTCCTGGTTATCGCTGGCAACAATCGCATCGAACTCGGGTTTGGCAGTAGGGCCATACACAATGGGTGCGCCGGTAGCGCGACTCAGGTCGAGGTGCCCGCTCACAAAATCGGCGTGAAAATGCGTTTCAAAAATGTACTTCAGTTCAACACCGTCTTTCGCAAGGCGATCGAGATAGGGTTGTGTTTCGCGCAATGGGTCAATGATGGCAGCTTCCTTTCCGGAACTGATGTAATAAGCGCCCTGCGCCAGGCAACCGGTATAAATCTGTTCTATGATCATGGTAGTGATTTTTTTCTTTTGTAAAGTTCAGCAGAATAAAACGAACCATTGGCAACTTTGGTCACATAAGGCACTGACAAAGGTAAGCCGCTTCTCCTGAACAGCCGCTAGGGCAGCAGGGTCTCGCGGAGAATGATGAAAACGCCCATCAGCAGCACGAACCAGCCGAAAACCGGGCGGAGGCGCTGGCCTTCGAGGTAGTTGGAAAGCCTGCTGCCGATAAGGATACCAATCATGGCAACAGCCGTGATGCTGAGCAGGAACTGCCACTGGATATGACTGCCGGCGAGCGAAAAAACAAAACCCGAAAGCGAATTCAGCGTAATGATCACAAGCGAAGTGCCGATGGCTGTTTTCATCGGCATTTTCAACACATTCACCAGCACCGGGATGATGAGGAAACCACCGCCCGCGCCTACCAGCCCGGTAAGAGCGCCCACCAGCAGGCCCTCTCCCACTACCAGCGATGGGCGCAGGGGCGCATCGTTTTCACCTACCAGCTCCCGCTGCCGGATCATGCTGCGGGCAGCCACCAGCATGAGGACAGCAAAGAGCAATAACAATAAAATATCTTTCGTAAGCGTAAATCCACCTACTGTAAAAAGCGTGGCCGGAATAGCCGGCAGCAAAAAAGAACGCGCAAGGAATACGGCTGCGATGGAAGGCAATCCGAACAGCAATACAGAACGCAGTTGCACCAGTCCTTTTTTGAAATAGGAAAAAGATCCCAGCGCGCTGGCGGCGCCCACTACAAAAAGCGAGTAGGTAGTGGCCAGCACGGCGTTGACGCGAAAAAGATACACCAGCACAGGAACGGTAAGCACACTTCCACCGCCACCGATCAGTCCCAGCGAAATGCCAATCAGGATGGCTGCAAAATATCCGGGTATGTCCATGTTGGTGGTTTGATCCGCAAATGTCGGGCAGGGTTGGCAGCGGGAATGTTACTTTGGTCACACAACATTCGTTTTCCGCTGATACTGATCTGCCGCCACATCCGCCTGGCGCTGACCGCCATCATGAAACCGCCTAACCAGCCTCATGGAGCCGCGTTGTAAAATGGCCGTACTTTGCACAAAACCATTGTTATGATCGGAACATTAAACAGCAAAGAAATTGAGGATGTCCTGCACCAGCAGGTGATGGGCAGAATTGGTTGTCATGCCAATGGAGTTACCTACGTGGTGCCCGTTAGCTACGCCTACGATGGCAATTGTTTGTACCTGCACACCCGCGAGGGACTGAAGGTAGACATCATGCGGCAAAACCCCGAGGTATGTTTTGAAACAGATGTGATGGACAATATGGCCAACTGGAAAAGTGTGATCGGCTGGGGCAGGTTTGAAGAGCTCAATGAGCCCGGCGAACGCGTCCACGCCCTGCAGCAGTTGGTGGATCGTATGTTGCCCATCATTAGCAGCGAAACCACTCACCTCACGCCCAACTGGCCCTTTGTGCCTGCCGACCTCAACGAGATACCGGGTGTGGTCTACCGGATATGCCTGCGCGAAAAAACCGGCCGGTACGAAAAGAATACGGCTTTCCTGGAAGCAACTTATTGAGAAAGTGTGGCCTCGCTGTTAACAGTAAGCAGGGCCGTGCGCAGCCCGGCCCCCAATGCCTGAAGGCGAATGACTCCTGTTTCTTTTCCCGCCTGTATAATTACCTGGCATTTTCCATTGAAAAGTGACCGCTGCCAGGCGCCGGGCATGCATTTATCGGGCTCGTGACTCGAAGGGTCGCCATTGCCAATGCCAATAATGGTTGCCGGTCCTTCGAGCGCAAAGCGAATGCGGTTATCGGCATCGGGCACTTCTCTTCCTTCTGTATCCACAACGCTTACATTTACCACCACGGCATCGCGGCCATCGGCCAGCACCACATTTTTAGAAGGCTGCAATACGATGCCGGCAGCACCACCAGTGGTTTCTACTTTTGCGGTAATGGTGCGCCCTGTTCTTGTAGCCCGCGCTTCCAGCCGGCCGGGGGCATAGGCAACTGTCCATGTAAGGTGACTGTTTTGCGGCATGCCTTTTTTTCCCAGACTTTGCCCGTTGAGGAAAAGCTCCACGCTTTCTGCATTGCTGTTCACCCATACGTCGATGGGCTGGCCTTCTTTACCGGGATGATTCCAGTGTGGTGAAATATGCAGCACATCTTCCTTACTCCACCAGCTTTTGTAATAGTAATAAATATTTTTCGGGAACCCGCATACGTCCATTACGCCAAAGTGTGAGCTGATATTGGGCCAGGAAAAAGGCGTGGGTTCGCCGCGGTAGTCGAAGCCGGTCCAGATGAAACCGCCCAGCCAAAAATCGGCGCCTGCGGCCAGGGGCCACCATTCTTCGGCTTTACTGGCCCACCAGGGCGCAGTAAGATCCTGGTCGGGCAGGTAGGCGCGGATGCTGTCTTTTTCCCATACGCCGCGCGTGGTGACCGTGCTGCCCATTTCAGTGCCGATGAGGGGTTGCTGCGGATGGTCGCGGTGATAGTCGGCCACCGCAAACTGCCGGTAGTTGAAGCTCCTCACAGGGATCACTTCGTTGATGCCCTGGTAAACATTCGGAAGGTCGGCCGCATAGGTGGCCGTGCGTGTGGGATCCAGCGTTTGCAATTTGCTGATATAACTTTCCGCAATTCTTCTGCCGGTAGAGCGCGTATGAATAAAACCTTCTTCGTTACCGATGCTCCACATAAAAACGGAAGCACGGCTACGGTCGCGTTTTACCAGCCGCTCAAACTGGTCCATGTATTCGGCGCTGCTGGTGAGCAGTCGCTGTTCGTTCATCACCAGCATACCCAGGCTGTCGCAGGCGTCGAGCAGCTCGGGCGTGGGCGCGTTGTGGCTGCACCGGTAGGCGTTGCTGCCCATTTCCTTCAGCAGGCCAATGCGATAGTACTGCAGGTAATCGGGCAGGGCGGCGCCGAGACCGGCATGGTCCTGGTGGTTGTTGGTGCCCAGCAGCTTCACGTGTTTCCCGTTCAGGAAAACACCATTGGTTTTCACTTCAACGGTGCGGAAGCCAAAACGCTGCACCTGGCGGTCTACGACCTGCCCTTCTTTCCGGATCTCCACGATGAGCCGGTGCAGATAGGGGTCTTCGAGTGACCATCGCCGTGGGTTGGATATTTTTACCTCCTGCCGGAGCGTTTGCTTATTGTTGGGTGTAAGCTGGAAGGCTGCGGGTCTCGAAGCGGCGAGTATTTTTCCTTCACGATCGGTGAGCGTAGCGGTTACCGTGCAGTTCCCCGAAGCGGCGTAATCGGCGCGCACCGTGGTTTCCACGCTGAGGCTGGCGGTATTGCCGTTGAAAGTGGCATAGGCGAAAATGCCGTCGGTATCGATGTGCGTGGCGGGAAAACTATTCAGCCATACATGACGGTAAATACCGGCGCCTTCGTAAAACCAGCCTTCGTACTGCGTGGCGTCCACCCGCACCACCACTACATTTTCCTGTCCGAAGTGCAGGAAGTCGGTGATGTCGTAGTGCACACCGACATAACCGCTTTTATTGTTACCGAGAAAAAAACCGTTCACCCATACCAGGGCATCGCGGAATATGCCGTCGAACTGCAGTTCATACCGGCGGCCGCTGTCGGCTGCGCTGAGGTTAAAATGTTTGCGATACCACGCAATGCTGGTGGCAGGATAGGCTGCACCAAGAGGTTTGAAACCATGACTCTCTACTTCCTTGCTGTCGGAGGGAGTGAAAGGCAATTCCACCGCCCAGTCGTGGGGCAGGTTGAGCACGCGCCAACTGCTATCATTAAACGCCGGATCAATGGCGGTACCCACGGCGCCACCCGATTTGGAAAAGACGGTGCGCAGTCCGTAGTTGAAATCTTTTTCAGGATTGGCGGCATGGCCCAGGGCGAAGCGCCAGTTCTCGTCAAAAAGCAGGTGCGTGCGCTGTGCAGAAACTTCCTGTCCCAGCACCACCAGTAACAAAGTCGTCAGCAATAAATGTATACGCATGTCAGCGGAGGGAAATGTTTTCAATATCTATACTGCAATCTGTCAGCGGCAGCGGCTGGTCGGCCGCCACCAGGCTGAGCTGTAATTTTTCTATGTGGTCCAGTTGAAGGGCCATTGTTTGCCCGGCCGGCGAAAACCAGAGCGGCTGGAAACCGGGATAAGGTCTTGGAAGCAGCAATGCCGGTGCAGGTTTCAGGGCCGACAAAGGTATTTCCGTTACACCCGTGTTGCTGCTCACCGGGAAAAGTGTGCTGTAGCCCTGTCCCAGTGCATCCACCAGTGTAATGCGAAGCACCAGTTTTTCGGCGCCGCTGCCGGAAACCTGTATTTCCAGCGTTGCTCCTTCCCTGCCCGCCGCCGCAAGTTTGTCGCCGATATAATATTGCAGTCCCATCACTTCTTCCGGTTGTATACCGGTGATCGACAACCGATATGTTGTTTTACCCGAACTGTCCGTGATGTATTTTGCCTGGAAGCCCCTGCGCCAGTCGGGGCACAATGCCGCATATTTATCGGCGGACGGATCATACAACCTTATGCCAGCACCCGTTGAAACAGGTTGCGCTGTCTTCTTCATCGCATGAAAATCAACGGTTGAAGCAGGTGGCGCTACAAACGCCGTGGAAGGCTTCTTCTGTTTAGCTCCCTTGCGCACCAGCAGGTAAGTACCGGGCTGCAGAACGACCCGTCCATTCGTTGCACTTCCTGTAAAAGCATTTCCCCTGTTGATTCCCTCCACGCTGAAATCAGCGCCCAGCCCGGGTAAATCAACAAACAATGCATGCTCCTTCCAGGCGATAGCCGTAGCCGGTCTACCAGCCTCCGGCCGCTGGAAGGGGTCGCGCAGTGGAATAGCGTCGGGCATCAATTCCAGCCTCCAGGCATGCGGGGACAATTTGTCGAAGAAATAAGCGCCGGAGCCGGCATACTGCACCACAGTTGAGCTGTCCACACCGGCCAGGTGCTGCAGCGACGGCAGGCTGCGTGGCCGGCTGGTGGTGTTGCCGGAATAATAAAATTTATCGTCGCTGTTCATCTCACTCAAAGCCTTGCCATAGCTGATGTGAAAAACATCGAACAGGGTATCGGCGGGATAAGTGCCATACCGTTTCCCGCGCGGCACCCGGCGAAACACTTCCGCTGCAATCATCATCGAAATGGCCTTGCCCGGCGTATACGCAAGGTTGAGGTAGTGGGTCTGGTATTCGGAGTTGATATCGGCCATGCCCAGCGGATCGTAGGCGAACTGTGTTGCCCACTGGAAACCGGCGCCCCTGAAACTGCGCGCCATGGCCGGGTACATATAGGGCGCCATAACATCGGCCGCATCAAACTCATACACCATCAGCGCCCGGTTGGCAAAGGCAGGAATGGTATCACGAAAAGGAATGCGGTATTGATCCACCGCCGGCAACGGGTTGCCCGGAAGCGTGCGGTTGCCCACCAGCCCCGTGGGATACCACTGGAAGCTGAATCCATCTACCACGGAAGCGGCCACCGCGTCGGCATAGTAAGGTCCCTGCGCAATGTTGTAGAACAACGGTTTGGTCCAGCCGGTTTGCCGAACGGCCGCAGCCAGCCGGTTGATGTACCGGGTAACGCCTTCTTTGGCACCACTGTGTGCCGGTTCGTTGTTGAGCTCCACCGCTATAATATCCTTATCGTCTTCATAACGCAACTTCGTATAGGGATTAACGTGGGTGAAGAACTGTTTCAGGTAATTCTCCTGCGCCCGGATGGCGTTTTCGTCGGTGGTAAGCTTCCCGCGACCATAGTACCGCGAGAAACCCGGCGTGGGTTCATCGGGATCGGGATAGCCATTTCCCCAGAAAGCAATGGGTGTGATGATGGTCCTGATCTTAACCTTTTTCAGCTCCGCCAGCAGGAAATCAAAGAGCCGGAGCTGTTCATTATTAAGCAGGTTACCAGCCGTATCGCTGATCTCCGTATCCCATACATGCACACGAAAAGCATTCAACCCCAGTCGTGAAAAATGATATACATCGTTTCGGATGGCTTTTTCCAGGTCAATACCCCTGGCCTTCTGCACACGATAGGCATGTGCAAAGGGCGTGGTATAGTTCACGCCAAAAAAAGAAGCCTCCTTTCCGTCGGCCGTAAACCGCAGCACGCCCTGCTTATCCATGTACACCAGGTTGTTTTTATTCACCGGCTGGGCAGACGAGGCCAGGGACAGCAGCAAAAAACATAGAGCTAATAAGAAGGTATATCGCATGTCTGGTTTTACTTGTTTGTAAAGGCATCGAGTGCGGCAGTAGGCTTGCCGCTGTTATCAAAAGCACCGAGGGTATAACCTTTCCAGCCGCCATAACACTGGGGTTCCCAATAAAAAACGCCCAGCCCGCGGTTGTTGGAAACGGATTTCGTTTTATGGATCAGGTCGGTAAGAAACTGTTTGCATGCATCGGCCTGGTCCCAGGGCATGCCGGCTTCCACCACCATCACTTCTTTGTTATAGCGTGTAACCATATCGTTCATATTGGTAAGGGCAGCCGTATTGGCAGCGGCCCAGCCGGAGGGGGCATAAGAAGGGTACACCGACATGCCGATCACATCAAACCTGGCGCCATTGCTTACCAGCCCGCCGATGTTCCAGCGAAAAAGATCATTGTCCCATCCATTCGACACATGCACCAGCACTTTCGCATCAGCGAACACCGATTTCGCCGCATCATAACCGGCGCTTACCAGTGCCGCATAATTGGCCATGTTTTTGGAAGCCTGTCCCTCGGGCCAGAGCAGTCCATCGTTGGTTTCATTGCCCACCTGCACCCATTGCACGCCAACGCCGGCTGCTTTCAGTTGCTGCAGCACCCCTTTGGTATGCGCTGCCAGCGCAGCTTTCAGGTCGGTGAAGGACAGCGAAGCCCAGGCTGCGGGCTTCTCCTGGTGCGAAGGATCGGCCCAGGTATCGCTGTAGTGAAAATCGATCATCACCTGCATACCCAGGGCATCTGCTCTTTTCGCTTTGGCCACCACGTCGGCGGCGCTGTTATAGCCATCGGCAGGATCTACCCACACGCGCAGGCGAATACAGTTAAAACCCAGTGACTCCAGCAGGCCGAAACAGTCCGTCGCAACACCGCTGCTGTTGTAAAACTTTTTTCCCGCCGCTTCCATTTCGGTTACCCAACTGTTATCGGCGCCCTTAACGAAGCCGCCTTCCACCACCGGGGGATCCGGTGGTGAGGGCTCCGGATCATTTCCGGGTTTGCTGCATGCCGCGATGAAAACCAGGGCCCAGTAAAGAAGGACGGCTCGTCTTATAATCGTCATTGTTCTATCGTATAGGTATATGCGCCATCGCCTGCACTGAGGTCAAGGATCACCGTGTACGTTCCGGTGCCGGGAGCAGGAATATTGCTGCCACCCCAGTCGGGCGGACCACCGTAGATCAGTTTTCCGTCGCCATTGATCCGGTAGTTCAGGTCCCACCCGCCGTTGGCGGTGAAAGCAAAAGTTCCGCCGGCGGTAAAGTTCACATTTTTCGCCACCAGGCGATGCGTATCGGGATCATAACTCAGAGGTGTAGCCGAAGCGTCCCAGTTGTTGAAATCGCCGGTGAGCGTAAAAGTAACAGGCACAAAGTCCACTGTTCCGGCCTTGGCATCGGCATTCACTTTCATGTAATTGGGCGCCGGCGTGAACCAGAGATTGCCGGAAGCGCCCGCTTCCATGGTATTGCTGGTGCCACCCCAGCCATAGGTAATGCCGCTGCTCTCCACCATCAATTTGAGCGCATCACCGCCCCAGCCATCGGCATTGGGCAGGTAGATATATCCTTCGTATTTGTCGTCGTAATTCGGGGACGCAAGCACAAACCCGTTGGTACGCACCGAAGGCGTTTTCCAGGAATTGCCGCCCAGCACCAGCATGGCCGGGAAGGCCACCTGGTAGGGCGTTACGGTCAGCTGGGATATGGGGCTGTATATGAAAACGGAATCGCTCACCTGCGATTTTACGCGGATATCGAGTGCGCCCGTAGCGCCGGTTTCTATGCCCATACCAATAGCCAGTTCGTTCAGCACAGAACCAAGGTATTGGAGTTGCGTAGCAGCACCCGTGCTCACCGATTTGGGAGCAGAAAAATCACCGCCGCCTTTGTCGATTTCTACCGAGTATATAACGGCTGCCGGGTAACCGAAATCGGCCTTGTTCCAACTGATCACTTCTACCGTATCGCCGGCATTGTCTTCGTTGAGCACCAGCGAAGCCGGAGAAAGATTCACCGTGGGCGCCGTTCCGTCTGTCATAAAGGTTTGCGGAATGTCTTTCTTACAGGCAAACAGCAACAGTCCCATAAGCAACATACCACCTATTATATGGAATACATTTTTCATTTTGTTGAATTTAGTAGCCTGTATTTTGTTCCAGGGATGGGTTGGAAGAAAGGTCTGTAGCCGGGATCGGGAACAGGTTGTATTTCGCATCTGCCGCCCTTCCACCCTGCACGCCTGCTTTCCATGCCCACAGGTAGGCATCGGTGGTGAAGCGTCCATAGCGGATCAGGTCGGTGCGGCGATGCGCTTCATAGTACAATTCCCGTCCTCTTTCATCAAGAATAAAATCAAGCGTAAGCTGGCCGGCCGTAATGTTTCCGCTGGTGTTGCCTGCATAGGCGCGCGTACGCAATTGGTTGATAAGGCCCAGCGCTTCTGCTGTGGTGCCTCCGGAACCGCCGCGCAATACGGCTTCCGCGTAGATCAGGTAAATTTCGCCGAGGCGGAAAAGCGGGAAGTCAATATCGGTCCAGTTTCCGTTCGGGTCGGCATGGGGCGCGGGACCGCCACTCCGGGTCTTGTTACGGTACTTATTGGAAGAATAACCATCGGTTCCCATATAGAGCTCCGTCATGATCTTGTTTTGTCCCACCGTATAAAATTGTGCACGCTTATCGGTATTGCCCGAAGGATCGGCAAAGAGATCGGTGAATTGCTCGGAATGCCGCAATCCGCCCCAGTTGCCGCTGGTACCGGAAATATCACCGGGCACTGCAGCAGGACCATGTGCCAGGTAAGTGGTGCCGCCCCAGTTCTGCGTATACTGCGCATCGTAAGCGATCATGAAAATATTCTCATCGGTGTTCAGGTGGTTGTCGGCGATCGTTAGTTCGCGGTAATCGGGATGCAGCGTATAACCGGCGCTGATGATCTTCTGGCAATAGGTAATGGCTTCCGTATTTTTATCTACAGCGGTATAGACCTTCGCATTGAGATAGAGGCGTGCCAGCAGGGCCCAGGCAGCAGCTTTATCTGCACGGCCATATTCATTGGTCCGGGCATCGGCGAGTTCGTTCTCGATGGCCAGCAACTCCGATTCGATATAAGCGAACAGGTCGGCACGACTGATCTGCGGTGGCAAGCCCGTTGCCACCGGTGAATTTTCATCCACGAAAGGCGGGTTGCCAAACAGGTCCATCAGCACCCAGTACTGGTAGGCACGCAGGAAACGCGCTTCTGCCCTGTACCTGCGGATATCATCGGCATCAGCGCCGCTGAATCCGCGCGCCGCGATCTTGTCGTCGGTCGACTGCCGGATGAAATCGTTGCAAACCGTGATCTGGAAAAAAGCGCGGTAGTACACACCACTGATAATGGGGTTGCTGGAAGCCCAGGTCATCTCCTTGAGCCCACGAACGCCGGCATCGTTCTGCCAGGTCCAGGCTGCTTCGTCGGTGGTAAGTTCCTGCAGGTTGAAATAAAGCCGCAGGAAATCGGAGTTACCCTCATCGTTGATGATCTGCGTGGAGATATCGGGAGAGCCTGTGCCACCCGTGTTACCCGTAAGCGCAAAAGCGCCATAGGCCTTGGCCAGCGCCTGTTTGTATCCTTCCGCCGTGTTGTACACCGCATCGGCTGTGATGTCGTTGGTGGGTACGAGGTCCAGCTTTTTGGTGCAGGCCGCCAGTGTAAAGCCTGCCGCCAGAACCACCGTGCATATGGTATGAATGGTTTTCATATTCTGTTGTTGTGGTGGTTAGAAATTCAGGTTAAGTCCCAGGGTGAACACTCTCGGGCGGGGATACAGGTTATTGTCCACGCCATTGCTGAGTTCCGGGTCCAGCCCTTTATAGTTTGTGACGACAAATACATTCTGTGCAGAGAAATAAAGACGCAGCGCCGCTTTTTCATGCACGATCCTTCCCGCATCATATCCAAGGGTAAAATTGTCCATGCGCAGGAAGGAAGCATTCTGAAGGTAATAGTCGCTCAGCAGGTTATTGCTGTTTCCATAAAATCGCGTATCGAGATAGCTCGAAGAAGCATTGTACAGCACATAGTTGCCAAGGATCTGCCCCAGGTTACCGGTATTGCTGTACACGTTGTTGTACACGTAGTTGCCGATGCTGGCGCGGAGCACAAACCCGGCATTGAAACGCCTGTAGGTCGCATTGGTGCTAAAGCCCATGAACACATCGGGCACAGCGCTTTTGGATTTGGCGAGATCGTCCTGGTTGATATTACCGTCGCCGTTCACATCCACAAAAACATTCTCCACGGGTCTGCCGCTGGCATCATACACCTGCTGGTAAAGATTGAAAGTATTGCGGCTGTAACCCACCTGCTGGATCTGCGAAAAGCCGCCACCAATGCCGCCGGAAATGGCACCATCCTGGATGCCCTTATAGCTGGGATCGTCGGGCACTACGGTGAGGTTGGTGATCCGGTTGCGGTTATAGGTTACATTGAATGCCGCTTCCCAGGTCCAGTCGTTGTTCTTCACCGGGATGGCATTGATGTTGAATTCCACACCCTTGTTCTCCATACTGCCCACATTGGCAATGAAGAAGGCGGAAAAGTTGGAACCTGCGGGTTGCGGAATATTGTTCAGCAGGTCGCTGGTTTTCTTAACATAGAAATCGATGCTGCCGCTGATGCGGTTGTCAAGGAAGCCATAGTCGAGGCCGGCATTGTAAGTGCTGGTTTCTTCCCACTTGATATTGGGGTTATAGGCGCCGGGACGATACATCTGGTAATAAGCATCACCAAACTGGTAAGTCGCATTCGGTGCGCTGAGTGCATAAAAGGAAAGATAGTCGTAGTTGTTGATACCATCCTGCTGGCCGGTAACGCCATAGCCTAAGCGCAGTTTCAGTTCAGAAAGGCCATTCGCAGAAGCGAGGAATGCCTCATCACGGATGCGCCAGGCGAGTGCCAGTGAGGGGAACATGGCCCAGCGGTTGTCTTTACCGAAGCGGCTCGATCCATCGCGCCTGAGGGTAGCCGTTAGCAGGTATTTTTCGTTGAACGTGTAGTTCAACCTTCCGAAGAAGGACACCAGCGTGTTCTCCGGTTTGTTATACGGGAAGGCCGGATCCGAATTGGGATATTTTTCTCCCTGCGCATTGTAGCTGGCATAATTGTACACCTTGGTCAGGAAATTGTTGTAGGAATAGCCTGCCGTGAAATCGACCCTGCTTTTAATACCCGAAAACAGTTTGTTGTAGTTCAGGTAAAAATCGAGCAGGGTATTTGTGCGGTCCTGGCGGTACTCGTTGTTTTGTCCGCCTGCACCGCCGGCTGCATAATCCGACGCCGCACTGTCCGACACATAAATGGTTCCCTTGCCGCGCGCCACATCGTACCCGAGGTTGAGGTTGGCCCGCAGTTCGGGGAGGAAGTGGAACTTGTAATCGAGCTGCAGGTTGCCGATGCTGCGCACAGGATTGCTTTCATCGTAGCGTTGCTCCAGCAGTCCCAGCGGGTTGCGGCCCACCAGGTTTACGAGACCGGTGGCGGTGCTGGGATCGCGCCATTCGAAATAGCCGCCGAAGCGACCATCGCCTTTGTCGTCGTACACGGGCTGCGTGGGATCGAAGCTATTGGCGGTGCCGATGGCCGCATTGTTACCGAAGCGGGTTTTCTGCACCGAACCTTTCAGATTCAGGTCCACTTTCAGGTGATTGCCGAAAAATGTGGGGTTCAGCGCCAGGGCAACCGATCCACGCTGGAGCTTATCGGTTTTCAAAATACCGTTCTGGTTGGTATACCCCAGCGACAGCCGGTAGGGCAGTTTTTTGATACCGCCGCTGAACGACAGGTTGTTGTCGGTAGCGAGGCCGGTGCGGTAAATGACATCCTGCCAGTCGGTGCTGGCGCCACCCAGCATTTGCTTCTGGGCATCGGTACCGTGTTCGTTGACGATTTGCTTAAAGGTTTCAGCATCCAGCACATCCACTTTTTTCGCGATATGCGATACCGAAAAATTGGTGGAAAAATTCACGCGGAGCTTGCCGCCCGTCCCCTTGCGGGTTTGGATGAGGATCACCCCGTTGGCGGCACGGGTACCGTAAATGGCCGCGGCGGAAGCGTCTTTCAGCACCGTGAAAGATTCAATGTCGTTGGGATTGATAAAACTGAGCGGGTTGGAAGCGCCGGAAATACTACCTGCCTCCAGCGGTACGCCATCTATTACAAGAAGCGGATCGTTGCTGGCCCTTAGAGAAGACCCGCCACGAATGCGGATGGTACTGCCCGCTCCGGGCTGGCCGCTGTTGGAAATGATCGATACCCCCGGCATTTTACCGGCGATCATTTGTTCGGGTGTGGAGATCTGCCCCTTCTGGAAATCTTTGGCCGACACCGAAACCACCGATCCGGTGAGGTCGGTTTTCCGGGCGCTGCCGTAACCGATCACCACCACTTCGTTGAGGTTGCGGCTGGAATAGGTGAGTTGCACGTCGAGGGTCTCATCGCTGCCCACGGTTCTTTCCACCGTGCTCACTTCCACCGAAGTGAAAACCAGCACATCACCGGGCGCTACGGCTGGCAGGCGGAAGCTGCCGTCGAGCCCCGTGGTGGTGGCCGTATTTTTACCTTTAATGGAAACAGTTACGGCAGGAATCGGTTTTCCCGCGGAATCGGTCACCGTGCCACTGATGGGCCGGCTTTGACCATAAGCAATAGCAGAGAGGCAAATAAGCAGTACAGCGAGGCTGCATAATCGCAATCGTTTGATCAGATACATCGCAATCATTTTTGTTTTGGCAAAAGCACTCTTTGAAAGAGTTCAAATCTAAAAAAAAGGCTGCCGGTCCTTTTTCCCCAGCTATCCGAACTTTGTTTCAAATCGTCAAACTTTGTTGCTGGCGGCCCGGCGAAGGACATTTTTACTGTAAATTGAACAGCCCACACCATATTATATATGACTGCGCTACCCCGATATTTTTCCGTGTTTTTCTCCGGCATCCTGCTGCTGGTTGCAGGATGGGTGGACGCGCAGAGCCCTGTCGTCAATTTCAGGCATATTAAAAGTGAAGCGGGATTGTCCAACAGCACCATCGAAACCATTTTGCAGGACAAACGCGGATTTCTGTGGTTCGGCACCCGCGATGGGCTCAACCGGTACGACGGGTCGCAGATGATGGTGTACCGTCACCACCCTTCCGACAGTTTGTCGCTGAGCGACAACTACATCACGGCTCTGTTCGAGGACAGCAGCCAGCTTCTTTGGGTAGGCACCCTAAACGGACTGAACCGTTTCGATCCGCGCAGCAATCGTTTCACCCGTTTCCGCACCACAAAAAACCAGGCCGGTTCCATCACCAGTAACCGCATCACCGCCATCCTGGGCGATGCCAAGGGCAGGATCTGGATCGGCACCGCAGGCGGCGGTATCAATATATACGATCCTTCTGCCGCGGCGTTCCAGGCCATCCACTGCCGCAGCGCCAACGCGGAAGAAACCGATATCCACTGCCTGCTCGAAGACAGCCGCGGAAACATCTGGGCCGGTACGGAATCGGGCCTCTATCTCTACCACAGCAACCTGAACCAGTTTGAGCACATCCTGCTGCCCGAAACCTTCAAAGGCAAAACAGCCATCTGGGCGCTGGCCGAAGACCGCGATGGCAAGCTCCTGCTGGGCATGGCGGAAAACGGGCTGGTGCTGTTCAACCCAACCTATCACAGTTTTCAGCACTATATCCACCAACCCGATAATGCCTATTCCATCAGCAGCAACCTGGTGCGTGCCGTCCACAGGAGTAAAAAAGGAGATATATGGATCGGGTCGGTGAACGGCGGGCTCGACCGCATGGACCCCGCCACGGGAAAGTTTTCCAATTACCAGTACCAGCCCGAAAATCCCAACAGCCTCAGCCAGCGAACGGTATCGGCGCTCTACGAAGATGTGCAGGGAAATATCTGGATCGGCACCCACCGCGGCGGCATCAACCTGTACATGCCGGGTGCGGAAAAATTCAAACTCTACCGCCAGAAGCCATTCAACAACAGCCTCAGCTACAACGATGTCAAGTCCTTCTGTGAAGACCGCAGCGGGAATATCTGGATCGGCACCGATGGCGGCGGGCTCAACCGCTTCAACCGGAAAGACAACAGCTTCATCCACTATAAATACGATCCCTTCAATCCAAAAAGCCTGGGCTCCAACGAAGTGATGGACATTCGCGAAGACCGCGACGGCGAACTCTGGATCGCCACCTGGGGCGGCGGACTCTGCCGATATAACCGGGCCACCAACGACTTCACTCGTTTCAGCGGCGGCGCTGCACGCTATATCCAGTGCATCTTCGAAGACCGCAACGGCGAACTGCTGATCGGTACTTACTACAGCGGGCTGCATGCTTTTCATAAAAAGAGCGGGCAGTTCAACCGCATCAGCGCCAGCCGCAGTGGCCTTACCGCCATTTCGGGAAACAATATTTTGTCCATCATGCAGGACCGCGACGGCAATACCTGGCTGGGCACCGACGACGGCGGCCTCAACCGCATGGATGCAAAAACGGGTGAATTCAGTCACTATTTCAACAGGGAAGACAAACTGCCCGATATTCGGGTACTCTTCACCGATAGCCGCGGCGGCATCTGGGCCGGGCAGGCCGGTTTGTACAAATACGACCCCGCGCGCAACGATTTTTTCCTGTTCACCACCAGGGAGGCGCTCGACCAGGTTTTTATCAAAGGGATCGTCGAAGACAACAATGGCCAGTACTGGATCACCACTTCGGCGGGTTTGAAACTGCTGGATGCAGAAAAGAACGAAGCCCGGAGCTTCAATACCGGCGATGGCCTGCAGGAAATGGAATTTGAAGCCAATGCCTATGCGAAAACGCGCGACGGCCAGATCTATATCGGTGGCGTGAATGGCTTCAACAGTTTTAACCCGCTCGATATCCGGGCCAACAATTTCATACCACCCGTTTACATCACCGATTTCCAGGTGCAGAACAATTCCGTCAGCGGCGGTCCCGGTAACAAGCTGCTACCGGAAGACATCAGCTTTACGAAAGAGATCACGCTCAGCTACAGGGATGCCACTTTTTCCTTTGGATTTGCGGCGCTCAGTTATACCGCGCCGGAAAACAACCGTTTCGCTTACCGGCTAGAAGGATGGGACCAGGACTGGGTCTACACTTCCGGCGAAAAGCGGGCCTCTTATACCAACGTGCGGCCCGGCACTTACCGTTTTACGATCAGGGCTTCCAACAACGACGGCGTCTGGAACCAGCAAGGCCACAGCATCCAGTTGGTGATCACACCGCCTTTCTGGAACACCTGGTGGTTTCGCTTACTCGCGCTCGCCGCCGTAGCATCCGTGCTGCTCTACATCTATCGCATACGGCGCAAGATCCAGTTGCAGCGTTTCGAGGAAGAGAAAAAAGAAGAGATCCACCAGATGCAGTTGCAGTTCTTCACCAATATTTCCCATGAATTCCGCACACCGCTTTCCCTGATCACCGGTCCCGTGGAAAAGCTATTGCAGGAAGAAAGCGACGGCCGCAACCAGCACCTGCTCCAGGTGATCCAGCGGAATGCCAACCGCCTGCTGCAGCTCATCAACGAGCTGATGGATTTCCGGAAAGCCGCTTCGGGCGCACTGCAGCTCCAGGTGATGCCCGGTAACCTGCCCGTATTCCTGCACGAGATCGCCGAAGAATTCAGCGAGCTGGCGGCGCAGAAAAACATCCGTTTCACCGTATCGGCGCAAAGCCGGCAGGAAGAATGCTGGTTCGACCGGCAGGTATTGGAAAAGATCATCACCAACCTGCTCAGCAATTCCTTCAAATACACCAACGACTATGGAAGAGTGACGCTGCAGGTGCTCGACGATCTTCGTCAGTTCCACCCGCAATATGAAAACGAGCTCATCATTGGCAATCGCCGCGAAGGCAGGGGCTTCGTATACATCCGGGTAGCCGACAACGGCATCGGCATATCAGCGGAATCGATCCGGCACCTCTTCGAAAGATATTACCGCATTTCCGACACCCACCTGGGATCGGGCATAGGCCTCGCTTTCGTGAAAACCCTCACGCAACTGCACAAGGGGAGTATTTATGTGTACAGCGAAAGGAACAAGGGAACGGAGATCATCATTGCCATACCATCGGAAAAAACGGCCTACGCCAAATCGGAACGATGGATGAAGGAAGAACCGGCGCCCCTTCTGCCGGCAGAAAATGAACCGGCGCCCGTTGCAAAAGCCAGGCCCCATCCGACGGCGGTTCCGGCTTCCGCAGACAGGCAGAAAAACCAGGTGCTTATTGCGGAAGACAATACCGAGTTGCGCCAGTTTTTGAAAGAATCGCTTGAAGAAGACTACCACATTATTGAAGCGGCCGATGGAAAAGAAGCCATGGAAAGAACGCGCAGCCTCTACCCCGATGTGGTGATCAGCGACATCATGATGCCCGAAATGAACGGCATTGAATATTGCCGCGCGTTAAAGGCCGATGCCGAAACAGCGCATATCCCCTTCATTATGCTCACGGCAAGAAATGGCATGGAATCCAGGCTGGAGGGCGTGGAAACCGGGGCCGACTACTATTTCACCAAGCCCCTGCGCATGGACCTGCTGCAAATGACCCTGCACAACATCATCAGCCAGAAAGAAAAACTCAAAACCTACTACCGGAAAGACCAGCAGGCCGAGATCCGCGAAATGGCCCACAGCGAGCGCGACCGCAGCTTCCTGGAAGACCTGGTCAGCCTGATCGAAGACAATCTTTCCAAACCGGAGCTGGACATCGAATACATTTGCACGCAGATCGGCATGAGCCGCACCAAGCTTTACAATACCGTGAAGAGCATAACGGGACAATCCATCGGCGATTTCATCCGGAGCATACGCCTGCGCCGGGCCGCCGCCCTGCTCGCCGAAGGAAACCATTCCATACCCGACATCATGTACAGTGTGGGCATCCAGACCCAGTCCTATTTTTCCAAGGCTTTTAAACAGGAATTTGGTAAAACACCCACCCAATACATCCGCGACCTGGAGGGTAAACGCTGAGAGAAATCCCGGCAAAAGAAAGCCAACCTGATTTGCTTTTCACTATCTTCATAGTATAACCATTCACCATGAAATCAGTCCTCCATCTCTGCCTGGCCCTTATGGCCCTTGCGCTGCTGCCCGCCTGCAGCAGCCAGTTGAAAGTGACCACCGACTACGACAAAACGGCAGACTTTTCCAAGTACAAAACCTTTGGCTTTTACAAACTGCAAACCAAGGGCAACATCAGTGAACTCAATGCCAACCGCATCCTGAATGCCATTCGCAATGCCCTTATCAGCAAGGGTTATACAGAAGAGAACAGCAATCCCGATATGCTGGTGAACGCAGTGACCTATTTCCGCGAACAGCAGTCGGTGACCGCCTCCACCAATTACTACGGCTATGGCGGTTTGTACCGTCCCTATGGCTACTGGGGCGGCGGTATGGCTACGGGGTATACGACTTACAATACCTACAATTATACGAACGGCTCGCTTAGCATTGATATCGTCGATAATGCATCCAACAAAATGATCTGGCAGGGCGTGGGTAATAAGGACATTGACGGGACGCCCAAAAATCCGGATGAAGCCATCAATACAGCAGTGGTTAAGATCCTGGAAGGCTTTCCACCTAAAAAATAATTTCTGTTTAGAAAAGGATGGTATAGAATATGGCCGTACAATCTGTTAGTCCGGAGCAAGCCGTGCAACTGGTCCGTTCCGGTGATCGGGTTTTTATACATGGGAGCGCCGCTACGCCTTTGTCGCTCGTGAACGCGCTGCTGCAAAGGGCAGGCGAGCTGAAAGACGTGGAGCTGGTTTCCATCAGCACCTATGGCGATATCCGGTGGAAACAGCCGGGTGTAACCGAAAGTTTTTACCTCAACTCTTTGTTCGTATCGGCCAATGTGCGCGAGTGGGCCAACAGCAACCGCGGCAACTATGTGCCCATTTTCCTGAGCGAGATCCCGCAACTGTTCCGGAACAAGGTGCTGCCGCTGCAGGTGGCCATGGTGCAGATTTCTCCGCCCGATGCGCATGGCTACGTATCCCTCGGCACTTCCGTGGATGCCGCGCTGGCGGCTGTCCAGACGGCGGCCATCGTGATTGCCCAGGTGAATCCGCGCATGCCACGCGTGTTTGGCGATGGTGTGATCCATATTTCGCGCTTCACCGCGCTGGTGGAAGAAAGCAGCGAACTGCCCGAAGTCTTTTACGGTGATAAAGCAGATGCCATAGCCGGAAAGATCGGTCATCATGTGGCTGCCCTCATCGAAGACGGGTCCACCCTGCAGCTCGGCATTGGCGCCATACCCGATGCCGTGTTGAAACAACTCACCACGCACAGGCAGTTGGGCGTTCATACGGAAATGTTTTCCGATGGGGTGATCGACCTGGTGGAGCGCGGCGTCATCACCAACGAGCACAAAGTGGTGAAGCCGGGAAAAATCGTTACCAGTTTCCTGCTGGGTTCCCGAAGGCTCTACGATTTTGTCGACAACAACCCCTTTGTGAGCAGCAAGGAGATCTGCTGGGTAAATGATACCGCCATCATCCGGCGCAATCCCAAAATGATCGCCATCAACAGCGCCATTGAAATCGACCTCACCGGGCAGGTTTGCGCCGACTCCATCGGCACACACCAGTATTCTGGTATTGGCGGCCAGATGGACTTCATGCGCGGCGCCGCTCTCTCGCCCGGCGGAAAGCCCATCATTGCTTTGCCCTCGACCACGCGCAAAGGCCTTTCCCGCATTGTTCCCTTTTTGAAGGAAGGCGCGGGCGTGGTCACCACACGCGGACATGTGCACTACGTGGCCACGGAGTACGGCGTTGTGAATCTTTACGGCAAAAACATGGCGCAACGCGCGAAACTGCTCACCAGCATTGCCCATCCCGACCACCGTGAAGCCCTGGAAAAAGCCAGCTATAAGCGGTTTTCGGGAGCGGGTGGGCTTTCTTAACGGTTGCAAAGTGGCCGATTTGTACAATTTTGTATGCCTGCCTCCCGGTAATTTTGTGCCGTTCAATAAAAAACGGAATGAAATTGCAGGACAAAAAAATAGCCGTCGTAGGTGGTGGTCCCGGCGGACTAACTTTGGCAAAGCTCTTACAACTTAAAGGAGCAGACATAACAGTATATGAACGGGATTTGAATAAAAATGCCCGTGTGCAGGGCTCCCCCCTCGATCTACACGATGATTCAGGTTTGGCAGCGCTGATACAGGCAGACCTGTTGCATGCGTTCAAAAACAACTTTCTTCCCCGGGCAGACAGGAAGAAGATCATGAATGAACAGGCCGCAGTGTTTTACAGCGATCACGACACCAAGGTGGAAGAAGATTTTGGCAATCCGCATTTTCGTCCCGAAATAGACAGGGGCGCCTTACGAAAAATACTTTTAGAATCGTTGCAACCTGGTACAGTTGTGTGGAACAGCCATTTTGTTTCAATGAACAAACAAAACGACGGTTGGCTGTTGCATTTCAAAAACGGCCATGCGGTTTATGCAGACCTTGTTGTTGCGGCCGATGGAGCAAATTCAAAAATCCGTCCCTACATCACCAGCGTCAAAGCGTTTTATTCAGGCATTTTAATGCTGGAAGGGAATATTGACGACGCAAAAAATGCAGCGCCCCAAATTTCCACCCTACTCAACGGCGGAAAAATAATGGCTTTCGGGAATAAAAAGAACATACTGATGGGGCAAAAGGGCAATGGCGAAATCGGTTTTTATGCAAGTTTCAAAGCAGAGGAGAACTGGACAGCAAACAGCGGTTTAGACTTTTCGGACAAAACGCAATTGCTTGAATGGTTTAAAGAAGCATATGCCGAATGGAGCAATCTGTGGCACGAGCTGTTTGAAAGCGCCGCCACGCCTTTTATTCCACGCCCCATCTATTGCATGCCGTTGGACCAAAGCTGGGAAGCCCTGCCCAACCTGACCATGCTGGGCGATGCGGCGCACGTTATGCCGCCCTTTGCAGGAGAAGGCGTAAATATGGCTATGCGTGATGCGTTGGAACTGAGCGACTGCTTAACATCCGGCAAATACAAAACCCTACAGGAAGCCATTTCGGACTATGAAACAAATATGCGCAAAAGGGCATCAGCGGCAGCAAAGGAATCGCTTGACAATGGCGAAGCAATGCACAACGAAAAAGCCCTGGCCAACATGCTTGCTTTCTTTGGCGAACACTAAAAAAGGAGGGGCGGGCGCCCAGCTATATCAACAGGCCATGGAAGGGCTCTTAACAGCATCCGCGCCACAACTCCAAACCCCAAACCCCAGACCCCAAACTTTCCCTTACCTTCCTGCTATGAAAAAACCAATCTACTTCGTCACCATACTCCTGCTCACCTCCCTGCTCACCAGCGCACAGGAAAACCCCAACGTCATCCTCATCATGGCCGACGACCTGGGTTATGGCGACCTCAGTTGCTATGGCGCCACAAAATTGCACACCCCGCACCTCGACCAGCTCGCCGCCAGTGGCATCCGGTTCAACAACGGCCACAGCAGTTCCGCTACGTGTACCCCATCCCGTTATGCAATGATGACCGGCGTTTACCCCTGGCGCAAAAACGGTACCGGTATCCTGCCGGGCGATGCCGCCCTCATCGTTCCCACCAACCGCATCACCCTTCCCAAAGTTTTCAAAAACGCCGGCTACAGTACCGCCGTCATTGGAAAATGGCACCTCGGTCTTGGTACACAAACGGAAAAGAACTGGAACGGCGACATTGCGCCCGGACCTAATGAAACCGGCTTCGACTACTCCTTTATCTTTCCCGCAACCGCCGACAGGGTACCCACCGTTTTTGTAGAGAACCACCGCGTGGTGGCGCTCGACCCCAACGATCCCATCCAGGTCAGCTACCAGCACAAAATCGGTGATGAACCTACCGGTGCCGAACAACCGCAGTTATTGAAAATGCAGGCCACGCCGGGTCACGGTCACAACCAGACCATCGTGAACGGCATCGGCAGGATCGGCTACATGCAGGGCGGAAAAATGGCGCGGTGGACCGACGAAGAAATGCCCCTCACCTTCCTGGAAAAAAGCCGCGGCTTTATCCGCGAACACCACAACCAACCCTTCTTTCTTCTCTACACACTCACCGAACCGCATGTGCCCCGCGTACCTTCCACGATGTTCAAAGGGAAAAGCGGGCTGGGATACCGCGGCGATGCCATCCTGCAGCTCGACTGGACGGTAGGACAGATCCTAGCGGAACTGGATAAAGCCGGCATCCGAAACAACACGCTCATCCTCTTCACCAGTGACAACGGTCCCGTGCTTGACGACGGCTATCTCGACGGTGCCGTGAGTATGCGCAACGGGCACGAACCCGGGGGGCCGCTGCGCGGCGGCAAATACAGCGCCTTCGAAGCCGGTACGCGCATACCCATGATCGTGAGTTGGCCGGGCAGGATCCGCGCGGGCGTATCAGATGCGTTGGTTTGCCAGCTCGACCTGCTGGCAAGTTTCAGCGCTCTGCTGCAGGTTGCTATTCCCACCGGGGAAGCAGGCGACAGCGAAAACCAGCTCGCGGCATTCCTGGGAACATCGCCCGAAGGAAGAAAAGAACTCGTTACACAGGGCGGCGCACTCTGCCTGATTCAGAACAACTGGAAATATATTTCTCCCAACCCCGGACCAGCCAACACCGATCCTGAACGCACCAATATTGAAACAGGAAATGCAGCACAGCCGCAATTGTACAACCTGCAAAACGACATCGGGGAAAAACAGAATGTAGCAGCCGCCCACCCGCAGCAATGGAAACAAATGGCAAAAAAACTGGAAGCCATTAAAAACAGAAATGTGTCTTTTTAATAGTATTCTAATCCCCTTCACATGGCCTTCTCTGGGTCATTGAATAAATTGCAGATTCATTTCAACCACTAACTGATTGACTGCCTGTGTACACAACTACGATTGTTAAAATTCATGTACATGACATTTCGTTTCAGTTACCTGCAAGTGCTGGCAGGCATCGCATTGGTATTCCAGGCTGGCTGCAGCGCAAAAGGACACCCCGACAACAACAAACAGGAGCCCGTGAAGCTCCCGGTGCTTACGATCCAGCAACTTGATACCCTGCTGGTGAAGTCTTACGTGGCCGATATCCAGGCCCTGCAAAACGTGGAGATCCGCGCCAAAGTGCCCGGCTTCATCGACCAGATCCTGGTAGACGAAGGCGCCACCGTTAAAAAAGGCCAGCCCCTCTTCCGCCTCAACGACGCCGAATACCGCAACCAGCTCAGCCAGGCCGAAGCATTGGTGAATAATGCAGAAGCAGAGTTGGAAACAGCCCGTCTCGAAGAAAGCCGCGTGAAAAAACTGGTGGAGAAAAACATCATCTCCACTTCTGAACTTTCGCTCGCTGCTTCCAAAGTGAAACAGGCGGAAGCCCGCTTACAGGAAGCGCGCAGCCATGCGGAAAACGCGCGCATCCGCCTTTCCTACACCTTCATCCGCTCCCCCTTTAATGGCGTAGTGGACCGCCTCCCTTATAAGGTAGGCAGCCTGGTGGACGAAGGCAGCCTGCTCACCACCGTATCCAACCTTGATGCCGTTTATGCTTATTTCAACGTAAGCGAAAACGAATACCTGCATTTCATGAAGTCGAAGGAAGAGAACAAACCCAGCCTCGAAAACATTGAGCTCACGCTGGCCGACGGCAGCCGCTACCCGCAAACCGGCACCGTTGAAACCATGGAAAGCGTATTCGATGAAAAGACCGGCTCCATTGCCTTCCGCGCCAAATTCCCCAATCCCGATAAGATGCTCAAACACGGTGCTACCGGCAAGGTGAGCCTCACGCGCAATGTGAAAGAGGTATTGATGGTACCGCAGAAATCGGTATTCGAAATACAGGACAAGAACTATGTATTCGTGATGGACAGCCAGCACATGGTGCGCATGCGCGACATTCGCCCTGCTGGCAGAATGGACCAGTACCTGCTGGTTTCCGGCGGCCTCTCCGAAGGTGAAACCATTGTGTTTGAAGGCATCCAGCAAATAAAGGATGGTACGGTTATACAACCCCGTTATATAAACCAGGCCTTCAATGATTGAGACTTTCATCCGGCGCCCGGTACTTTCGCTTGTCATATCCATCCTCATTACCCTGCTGGGCCTCCTGGCGCTCTTTACCCTGCCCATCACCCAGTTCCCCGACATCGTGCCGCCCAGCGTGGTGGTAACGGCCAACTACAACGGCGCCAACGCTGAAGTATGCGCCAACGCCGTGGCCACGCCCCTGGAACGCGCCATCAACGGCGTACCCGGCATGACCTACATGAACTCGGTGAGCAGCAACAACGGCACCACCCTCATCCAGGTATTCTTTGAAGTGGGCACCGATCCCGATCAGGCAGCAGTAAACGTGCAGAACCGCGTCACCACCGTACTTGATGAATTGCCCGAAGAAGTGATCAAGGCCGGCGTGGTGACAGAAAAAGAGGTGAACAGCATGCTGCTCTACCTCAACATTTACAGCACCGACAGCAGCATGAACGAAGAGTTCATCTACAACTATGTCGACATCAACGTGCTGCCCGAACTCAAACGCATCAACGGCGTGGGTTTTCTCGACATCATGGGCGCCCGCGAATACTCCATGCGCGTATGGCTGAAACCCGACCGCATGCTTGCGTACAATATTTCCAGCGAGGAAGTGATCCAGACCCTGCGTGCACAGAACATCGAAGCGGCCCCCGGCGTGGTGGGCGAAAACTCGGGCAAGGACAAGCAGGTAAAACAATACGTACTCAAGTACACCGGCAAATTCAATACCCCCGAAGAATACCAGCAGGTGGTGCTCAAAGCGCAGCCCGACGGATCGCTGCTGCGCCTGAAAGACATCGCCGACATTGAGTTCGGAACGGTGAGCTACGACATGGCCTCCAAAACAGACGGCCGGCCATCGGCTTCCATCATGATCAAACAAAGGCCCGGCTCCAACGCCAGCCAGGTGATCGATGAAATAAAAGCCCGGCTCGAAACCCTTAAAGAAGAAGGCTTCCCGCCCGGCATGACCTACAATTACGCCTACGACGTATCGCGTTTTCTCGATGCCAGCATTGACTCCGTACTGCGCACCCTGGTAGAAGCATTCATCCTCGTGTTCATCGTGGTATTCATTTTCCTGCAGGACTTCCGCAGCACCCTGATCCCCGCGCTGGCCGTGCCGGTGGCGCTGGTGGGTACGCTCGCCTTCCTGCAGGTGCTGGGCTTTTCCATTAACATACTTACACTTTTTGCGCTGGTGCTGGCCATCGGCATCGTGGTGGACAACGCCATCGTGGTCGTGGAAGCGGTGCACGTGAAAATGACCACCAAACACCTGCCGCCGCTCGAAGCCACCATCGAAGCCATGAAGGAGATCAGCGGCGCCATTGTGGCGATCACACTGGTGATGTCGGCCGTGTTTGTGCCCGTGGCCTTCCTGAGCGGGCCAGTGGGCGTATTCTACCGGCAATTCTCCCTCACCCTGGCCATGGCCATCGTGCTGAGCGGCATCAACGCCCTTACGCTTACTCCCGCGCTCTGCGCCCTGCTGATGCGCCACGATACCAACGTGAAAAAATCCTGGCTGCAGCGTTTCTATAAATCCTTTAACAGGGGATACGACGCCACGGAATCTTCCTTCGGCCGCCTGGTGGCGCGCATCGCCGGGAGAAAAATGATCACCGTGGTGCTCTTTCTTTTCTTCTGCGGACTGGTGGCGCTGAACGGGCGTTTCCTGCCCGGCGGTTTCATTCCCACCGAAGACCAGAGCATGATCTACGTGAACGTGACCACACCGCCCGGCTCCACGGTGGAAAGAACGGAGCAGGTTCTCGACAGCATCGACCACATCACGCGCAGCCTGCCGAACGTGGAAAACATCAGCACCCTGGCGGGTTACAGCCTCATGAGCGAAATCTCCGGCGCTTCCTACGGCATGGCCATGATCAACCTAACGCCCTGGGACAAACGCGATAAGACTGTGCCGGAGTTAGTACGTGAACTGAACCAGAAAACCAAACACCTCACCGACGCCAGCATCGAATTCTTCTCTCCGCCCACCGTTCCCGGCTTCGGCAACGCAAGCGGATTTGAATTCCGCCTGCTGAACCGCAACCGCGGCGCCAAACTGGATGAAACCGCCAAAGTGACCCAGGACTTCCTCGAAAACCTGCAGCAGCACAAGGCCATCGCTACGGCGTCTACCAGCTTCGATCCCAACTTCCCGCAATACCTCATTCATGTGGACCAGGAAATGGCCGCCAAAAAAGGCGTTACGGTCGACAATGCCATGAGCACCCTGCAAACCCTGCTGGGTAGTTTTTACGCCACCAACTTCATCCGCTTCGGCCAGATGTACAAAGTGATGCTGCAGGCCTACCCGCAGTACCGCGCCAAACCCGAAGACGTGCTCAACCTGCACGTGAAGAACAGGGAAGGTGAAATGGTTCCCTTCGCCACATTCATCAGGCTGGAAAGAGTGTTCGGTCCCGAGCAGATCAGCCGCTACAACATGTACACAGCAGCCATGATCACTGGCGAAGCGAAGGAAGGCGTGAGCAGCGGCGAAGCGGTGGAAGCCATTAAGGAAGTAGCCGCCAAATCACTGCCACAGGGATACAGCTACGAATGGAGCGGCATGACCCGCGAACAGGTGATCTCCGGCAACCAGACGCTGTTCATTTTTGCCATCGTGCTGGTGTTCGTGTACCTGCTGCTCGCTGCGCAGTACGAGAGTTTTGCCCTACCCATGGCCGTTATATTGTCGCTTCCGCCCGGTATTCTGGGTTCCTATTTTTTCCTGACGGTGGCGGGGCTCGATAACAATATCTATGCGCAGGTTGCCCTCGTGATGCTGGTGGGACTGCTCAGCAAGAACGCCATCCTGATGGTGGAATTTTCCATCCTGCGGCGCAAAGAAGGGCTAAGCATTTTAGAAGCAGCCAAAGAGGGCGCCATCTCGCGCCTGCGGCCCATCCTGATGACTTCCTTCGCCTTCATTGCCGGACTGATCCCGCTTTGTATGGCAAGCGGCGCAGGCGCTATGGGCAATCGCAGCATCGGTATGGCCGCTGCCGGCGGCATGCTGCTGGGCACCGTCTTCGGCATCTTCCTGGTGCCGGGCCTCTATGTGATCTTCGCCAGCCTGGCTGAAAAGAAAACCAAAAAACATGTTGCGTAAGAGATATTCCCTGCCGGTGCTGCTGTTTGTGCTGACGCTGGGCGCCTGCAAGGTGAAACCACCGCAAAACCTGCCCACCATAAAAGAGCTGCCCGCAACTTTTGAAGAAGGCAGCATTCCCGACACCAGCCAGCAGCGCATTTCCTGGCAGCAATTTTTCCAGGATGCCCAACTGCGTGCGCTGGTCGATACGGCCATCCGCAACAACCCCGACCTGCTGATCGCCTTCCAGCGGCTGGAGCAATCGCGGGCCCTCATCCGCAGCAGCCGCGGTGCGCGCATACCCACGCTCAATGCCATGGCCACTGCTTCGTTTGACCATTACGGTGACTATACACTGAACGGCGTGGGCAATTTCGATACCAACCTGTCGCCCAATATCGATAAGGACCAGAAGATCCCCACCGGCCTCACGCCGGATTATTTTATAGGCTTCCGCAGCAACTGGGAGATCGATATCTGGGGCAGGCTCAAGGACCGGCAGCGCAGCGCCGTAGAATCCTTTCTTGCCAGCGATATGGCCAGGCAGGCGCTGCAAACGGAGTTGGTAGCATCGGTTGCTTCTTTGTACTACGACCTTATTGCGCTCGACAATGAGCTGCGGATCGTAGCGCGCAACTCTGCCCTGCAGGATGCGGCGCTGGAAGTAGTGAAAGTGCAGAAAGAAGCGGGAAAGGCCACCGAACTGGCTGTGCAGCAATTCCAGGCGCAATTGCTGCGTACGCGTTCGCTCGAATTCGCCATCCGCCAATCGATCGTTGCAACAGAAAATGAACTCAACACCCTCTGCGGCAGGTACCCGCAAACCATTGCGCGCGACAGCATACGAATGGATACGCCCATGGGCAAATGGCCGCAGCCAGGCAACCCGGCAGCCCTCCTGGAAAACCGGCCCGATCTGCGCGAAGCGCAACACCAGATGACAGCCGCAGGATTCAACAGCAGCGCAGCCGCCAAAGCCTTCTATCCCGGACTGCAACTGAGTCCCTATATCGGTTTCAATGCGTTTAAAGCCGCACTTCTTTTTCAGCCCGCGTCTATTGCCTATGGCGCGCTGGCGGGCATCACAGCCCCTCTTTTTAACCGCCACCAGTTGAAGGCGGAGCAACTTGTCGCCCATGCCGAACAACGCGAAGCCGTGCTGCAATACCAGAAAAAACTGCTGGCGGCTTTCCGGGAAGTAAGGACCTTAAAAGCAGGGCTCGACAACGGCAACAAAGCCTACGCCCTCAAACAGGAAGAAGTACGGGTGCTGCAGGCCGCTGTGGGCACAGCAAGAGAACTGTACTATACCGGCTATGCCAACTACCTGGAAGTGATCAGCGCCCAACGCGGTGCGCTGGACGCTGAACTAGAACTCACCGAACAACGGCGCGATATGCTCAAATTATCGGTTGGGCTTTACCGTGCGCTGGGTGGTGGATGGTAGCTGTCTTACTGCTGCTTTCTCAGAAAGAATATTTAAGGGTTACGCCATAAGTGCGCTGATCGCCCAGTACTGCTGCATAGTGCCCGGCATTTCCTGCCGCAGGCAGCAATTGCTCATAGTAATCTTTGTTCAGCAGGTTGCGGCTCCACACAGAGAGAGAAAATCCTTCTTTGGCCCGGAAACCAATGCGCGCATTCACCAGGGCGTATCCATCAATGTTCAGGTACTTGGAAGGCGAGCCGCTGGAAGAAAAGCCGGAACGGTAATAGCCGTCAAGGCCCAGGAAATATTTCCCTTCCTGACCGATGATCTTCTTCGATTTGGAACTGAACTCGCCGCCGGCTGATCCTGCCCATTTTGAAATGCCCGGCAGGTCGGATCCGGAGATGTCTTTGAAAGCATCTTTCCCACCGGTTTCTTCCAGGGGCACAGGCGCATTGGTAAAGGTAACGTAGGTACCATCGGTATAAGCCAGCGATCCGTAGAGGTACAGGTAGCGGCTGGCCTGTAAGGTACCGTCCAGTTCTCCACCCAGCACCCTTACTTTCTCCGCATTGGCAAGATAGCCGCGGTTCACGCCCACTTCGGCCGTCTGCACCTGGGTCTGGTAATCTTTCACGTCGGTATAGTGAACCACGAAATTAAGCGTGGAGCGGTTGCTGGGTTTGGTTTTCACGCCCACTTCGTAATGCGTTACATACTCCGGTTTGAGGGTAGCCAGTTCCAGCATCGGTTGTCCATTGGCGGTAGGAAGACCACCCAGGTTGAGGCCTGCAGGCTTGTAGCTGGTAGAGAAGGTCGCAAAGGCGTTCAGGCGGCTGGCGATCTTATACGCCACGGTCAGTTGACCGGAGAAATTGTTCTCGCTGAGGTTGGCGTCGAAAGCCTGGTCGGAGTACACCAGTTTTTTCAGCGCGATCAGGTCGGGATCATCGGTTTGCAATCCGCCGTAGGTTTCGCGCTTATAGTTCACCGTTTTTTCGTCGTAATTGTAACGGAGTCCGGGCAGGATGTGCAGGTGCTCGGTAATGGCCCAGTCGATCTGTCCGAAAACCGCTGCAGAAAAGCTTTTCAGCCGGTTGGTGGTTTTGATGCCATAGCCGTCGAAGAGTCCCGGTGTGGCCCATTTTTCGCTGGTAGTGCTCTGCGAAAAGCGCCATTGTGCATCGCCCGATTCTTCAATATGATAAGGTTCAGATTTCAAATCCTGGCCCATGAAGAAGGCGCCGATCACACCACTGATATTGGAACGGAGGTCGCCGGCATAGCGGAGTTCCTGTGTCCATTGCTGGTGTTTGGAAGTGGCCTGTGATTTTTGCAACACGGCCAGGCCGGTAAAATCGCGGTCGTTGGAAGGATCCCAGTTCCAGTAACGCCAGGCGGTGGTGGACGTGAGGGTGCCGCCGCCGATCTTGATATCGGCATTCAGGGAAACGCCACCGAGTTCGTTACCCGACCGCCAGGGGGTATTGTGGTCTATCACGCGATCGAAGGCATTGTAACTGGGCGGCGTATAATTGAGGTCGGCAATGATGCTGCTGAACTGGCGGTATTCTGCCCGCTGGGTTTTCACCACGCCGGCCAGCACCTGTGCATAACCGTCAGGTTTCTGTTGAGAGGCATCGCCGGCGAGAAGAATGCTTACACGGTCGCTGGGATTGAAGAGCAACTGCGCGCGGGCGCCGAGGTTGTTGATGTCGTTGATGTTTTTCCCGGTTGCTTCGTTATAGATAAGACCGTCACGCTGCGTGCCGGAAAAAGACAGGCGGCCGGCGAGTTTTTGGGTGATGGCGCCGGTAACAGAAGCCTTAGCCTGGATATAACCGAAGTTGCCGAAGCTGGCTTCAAAATTTCCGCCCGTGGTGAAACTGGGTTTGCGGGTGGTGATGTTGAAAGCACCCGCCGTAGTGTTCTTGCCGAACAGGGTGCCCTGGGGTCCACGCAGCACTTCGATCTGGTCGATATCGATGAAATCGAGCGTGGTAGCCGCAGGACGTGCATAGTAAACTCCATCCACATAAAAACCAACACCGGGATCAATGCCGTCGTTGGTGAGCCCGAAAGTGGAGCCGAGGCCACGTATATTTAAAGTGGTATTACGCGGGTTGGAAGAATAAAGTTGTACGGTAGGAATGAGCTCCTTTACACGGTTCACGTTGAAACTGCCGGTGGCTTCCACCTGTGCGCCGCCCACCACGGAAATGGGAATGGGCACATCTTGCGCGGCCTCAAGGCGGCGGCGGGAACTGATCACCACTTCGGTAAGCGATTCACCCGGAGATAACACAACGGCAATAGCACCTGCTTCCTTCACCGGCCATTCGGCCTGTTTAAAACCAACAGATGAGATGCTGAGGGTAAACGGCGCTGGTTTTTTTACCTGTAAATTGAAGTTACCGGCTGCATCTGTAGTAGTGATATTCTGGGTGCCCTTTACCAGGATGGTGGCTCCCGCAACGGGACCGCCAAGGCTGTCTTTTACGGTTCCCGAAATCTGTTGCTGGGCCCGGACCCCCTGCAACCAAAATAGTAAAGCGAATACTGTCAAGGATAAAATTCTCATAATCAATTCTTTATTAGTTTCAGTCTACTTATCCTATATGTTTAATAGACTTATCTGTCACAAAAATAACAGAAATCGTCAATCCTACTAATTTTATAGACTTTATTTTTAAAAAATCTTTTTCTTAGCCATTCCTGCCACATTTTTAACCAGGCAGCTTTTGCTTCGGTGCCCCATCCTATATTGAGAATATGAAGCAGTTAAATCGCACCATCCTGGAATCTCTCCGCGGCAGCGACGCCGGTCTGCCACCCGCTAACGCCCATGCCTATCCCGAGAAAGTATTACAGTTTGGAACCGGTGTTCTGTTACGCGGCCTGGTGGACAATATCCTGAACGAAGCGAACAGCCGGGGAAAATTCGCCGGACGCGTGCTGGTAGTGAAGTCCACCGAAGGCGGCGACCATGCTGCGTTTGAGGAGCAGGATCACCTTTACAGTATCTGGACGCGCGGCCTGCAGCAGGGACAGCAAATCGACCGCATCCGCATCAGCAATGTGATCAGCCGTGTCATAAAAGCGCAATCGAACTGGGCGGCTGTACTGGAAGCGGCCGGCAGTCCAGCGCTGGAGATCATTGTTTCCAATACCACCGAATCAGGCATTGCATACGATGCCAGCGACCGGGAAGGTCCAGCCGCCCCGGCCAGTTACCCCGGCAAACTGCTTGCCTTTTTGCATGCGCGGTTCCGGGCCTTCCAGGGCGATCCCAAAGCCGGCATGGTCATTATTGCCACCGAACTCATTCCCGGGAATGCGCAGGAGTTGAAGCGGATATGCGTACAACTTGCGGAAGACTGGAAGCTTTCTGCTTCCTTCCTGGATTGGTTCCACCGTCACAACCATTTTTGCAATTCACTGGTGGATAATATTGTAACCGGAAAGCTCAGCGAAACCGAGGCCCGGGAATTTGAGCAGCGCTGCGGTTACCGCGACGAACTGCTGGTAGTGAACGAGCCCTACCGGTTATGGGCAATCGAAACAGGCGATGAAGGCGTGCGGCAAAAGCTTTCCTTTTGCTACGAAGGATCCGGAGCCATCGCTGTGCCGGACATCGACGTGCACCGCGACCTGAAATTGTTCCTGCTCAACGCAACGCACAGCCTTTGTTGTGGGCTGGCGATCGCAGCGGGGTTCCGATTGGTCCGGGAAGCCATGGCCGACGCCGCTTTCCGGCAGTTTGCAGAAAAACTGATGCGGGAAGAAATTGCGCCTGTGATCCTGAATGCACAGATCAGCGAAGCCATGGCCGCGCAGTTCGCCGGCTTTGTGCTGGACCGTTTTTCCAATCCCTTCCTCGACCATGCCTGGAGCAGCATTGCATCGCATTACGAAGAAAAGATGAAAATGCGGGTGGCGCCGCTGGTAAAAAGATATGCGGCTTGGGGCAAAGAAGTGCCCGAACGAATGGCGCAGGGGATTGCTGGTTATTTACAATACACGCACCAGGAAAGCTGGAAATAAGTTGTCACCATTCGTAAACAGACAGCCGCTGCTGCAGCAATAATTTTTCGCGCTGCATTTGCTGCATTTGCTGCAACAGGTGTTGTATCACTTCAATACCTTCCAGATTGATGTCCATCTCATAATGAAAGCGGATCATTTTTTCCAGCTCGGGAACCTGCGATGCCGGGAAATATTTTTTATCGGCCCGATTTTCCACCACCAGCAAACCCGCTTCGCACAAGGCTTCCAGGAAAGATGGCTCGGCCTGCGACCGGATGCAAAAAGCCTGGATCTCGATGAATTCTTCCTCTGTCATGGTATCAGTTTTTGCCCTGAAGGTTTTTCAGTTCCGTGAACAATTCTTTTTCTTTTTCTGAAAGCGTGGTCGGGATCTTCACCTGGAAACCCACAAACAGATCGCCAAACTGTCCTTCTTTCTTATACAATGGAAATCCTTTTCCCTTGAGCCGCACCTTGCTGCCATTCTGTGTGCCCGGCGCCACCTGCAGTTTCAGCTTACCACTTAAACTGTCCACAAAAGCTTCACCACCCAGCACCGCCGTATACAAATCGATCACCAGTTTGGTATGCAGGTCTTTGCCCGTGCGTTTAAAGGAATCATCATTGGGAATGTCGAACCGGATGAGCAGGTCTCCGGCCGGCCCGTCATTGATACCGGGACTCCCGTATCCTTTTAACCGGATCTGCTGCCCATCTTCCACGCCTGCCGGAATGGTGATCCTTACCTGCTTTCCATTGATGGTGAATGTTTGCTGGTGCGTAGTATATGCTTCGCGAAGCGTAAGGCGAAGTGTGGCCTGATGGTCCTCTCCCCTGAAACTGCTTCTGCGGCCACCGCCACCGCCCCGGCTGGCCCCACCACGGTGACCAAAAAGGGATTCAAAAAAATCAGAGAAATCGCCTTCCTGGAAATCACCGGAGAAACCTGCGCCGCCGCCGAAGTCCTGGCCGCCCGAGCCGCCGCCTGCATAATGCGACTGCCTGGCTTTTTCAAACTGCTCCGCATGCTGCCAGTCCTTTCCGTACTGGTCGTATTTTTTGCGTTTCTCCGGATCGCTCAGCACCTCGTTGGCCTCGTTGATCCGTTGAAATTTCTTATGCGCTTCCGGATCATTGGGATTCAGATCGGGATGCATTTTCCGCGCCAGCTTACGATAAGCTTTCTTGATATCGTCTGCGGTAGCCGACCTGGGCACACCCAGTATCTCGTAATAATCCATGAACTCCATGTCACTAAAGTTAGTCAGAAAAGCAACCTTTTTTCCGAAAAAGCAGTATGGGAAAGAACATTCTCCCGTTACCAAAAATCAGCGATATGAAAAAGCTTTTATCCTGGCGCCTGCTGTTTGCGATTGGCGCGCTCGGCGCAACCGGCAGTTGCAGTTCCGATTCAGAACCTGTCCAGCCTCCGGAGCCCGTCGTCGAAGTAAAACTCAGCTCCCACGCCACCCTCGGCAGCATACTAACCGACCGCGACGGCCGCACCCTCTACTTTTTTGCCAATGATCCCAATACCGAAAACCATTGCACCGGCGGCTGCGAAGCCCTCTGGCCCGTATACAACGTGGATAACCTGGCAGCGGAAAATCTTGGCACCGGGCTCGCCCTGGCCGATTTCACCCAAATCACTACTTCCACCGGCAGCAAACAACTCACCTATAAAGGCCGGCCGCTCTATTATTATGCGCCGGTGGTGAGTGGCGCCAACACCATTGAAGCCGCCGGCGCTACCGGGGGCGAAAATTTTAACGGACTGTGGTTTGTTGCCAAACCCGACTATACCATCACTCTCTCCAACGCCCAACTCCTGGGCCATGATGGGAAAAATTATTTGTCCGACTATACGGAAGGTGATGGAAACACCCTCTACTTCACCGATGCCCACGGCGTAACGCTGTATACTTTTTCACACGACCAGTTAAATACCAATAATTTTACAGCCGACGATTTTTCCAACAACAGTGTATGGCCCGTATACGAAACCGACCAGGCCGTAGTGCCTTCCAGTCTTGATAAAGCACTGTTCGGTTCCATCCAGGTGGCAGGACACAAGCAGCTCACCTACAAGGGCTGGCCGCTCTATTATTTTGGCCAGGATGCCGGCGTAATGGGCGCCAACAAAGGCATCTCTTTTCCCACTCCGGGCATATGGCCGGTCCCGGTAAAAGACATGGCGGAAGCACAGCCGTAAAGCAGCGGTAACAATAACAGTCGCTGCAACCCTGCCTGCTCAAAACTTGCCGTCTTTTCCTACCTTCCTCCCTTAATTGAGAGGAATCATGCCAACAACCTATGATGCTATTATTGTGGGATCGGGGATCACTGGCGGCTGGGCCGCAAAGGAACTCTGCGAAAAAGGATTGAAAGTATTGATGCTGGAAAGAGGGGCGCCCGTTACGCATCCCTCCTATCCCACGGCCACACTCGATCCCTGGGATTTTCCACATCGCCAGCAACTCACCAGGGCCGACCGGGAAGACAAATACGTGCAGTGCCGCCACTATTCGATCCAGGAAGACAACAAACATTTTTACATCAGCGACAAAGCAAACCCCTACAACGAAATAAAACGGTTCGACTGGGTGCGCGGCGACGTGCTGGGCGGCCGCTCCCTGCTCTGGGCCCGCGCCTGCTATCGCTGGAGCGACCTTGATTTCGAAGCGAACGCGCGCGACGGGCACGGTGTCGACTGGCCCATTCGCTATAAGGACATTGCGCCCTGGTACGATTACGTGGAATCCTTTATCGGCGTCAGCGGCAACCGCGACGGCATTCCCCACCTGCCCGATGGGCCCTTTCAGCCACCTTTTGAAATGAACGTGGTGGAAAAATATTTTCAGCAACAGGTTGCCAGCAGATACAACACCCGCCAGGTGATCATGGGACGCACTGCCAACCTCACGCAACCGGTAAAGGGACGCGGACAATGCCAGGCCCGCAACCTCTGTCACCGGGGCTGTCCCTATGGTGCTTATTTCAGCACCAACGCCAGTACCCTGCCGGCCGCCCACGCCACGGGCAACCTGGTGATCCGCACCCACTCGCTGGTGCACCAGGTGCTCTACGACGAGCAAAAACAAAAAGCGATCGGCGTGGAAGTGATCGATACCCAAACGCGGAAAACGGAAGTGTTTCACGCGCGGCTCATCTTCCTGAATGCCGCTACGGTAGCCACCACGGCCATCCTGCTGCATTCGGTTTCCAAAAGATTTCCCAACGGTATGGGCAATGGCAGCGACCAGCTTGGCCGCAACCTGATGGACCACCACAAGGGCCTCAGCATCTGGGGCAGGATCGACGGGTATGAAGAAAGTTATTATTCCGGCCGCAGGCCCGTTGGTATTTATATTCCGCGCTTCCGCAACGCCACTGAACCTACCAGTAAGTTTCTCCGCGGTTATCATTTCGGTGCGGGCGGCTATCGCACGCGCGGATCAGACGAAGGTATCGGCGAAACGCTGAAAGCAAGCCTGGCAGAACCGGCGGGATGGGGCCTCAGCCTCTACGCTTTCGGCGAATGCCTGCCCTATGCCGATAACCGTATTACGCTTGACCCCAATCAAAAAGATCCCTGGGAAAGACAAATGATCAATATCGACTGCCACTTCCGCGAAAACGAAAATGCCATGCACCAGGACATTCGCGAAACCGGCGCCGAGATGCTGGAGAAGGCAGGCTTTAAGGACATCAGGGTCAGCGGCCGCATTTCTTTTCCCGGGAACGCCAACCACGAAATGGGCACCGCCCGCATGGGCCGCGATCCCAAAACATCGGTGCTGAATGCGTTTAACCAGTTGCACGAAGTGCCCAATGTTTTTGTAACCGATGGCTCCTGCATGACCTCCAGTTCCTGCGTGAACCCATCGCTTACCTATATGGCCCTTACCGCCCGCGCCTGCGACCATGCGGTGCAGGAAATGAAACGGGGTAATCTGTAACTTTAGCAAATGGAATTTGGGATCAGCAGTTTTGGAGAAGTACCAACAGATTCGGAAGAAGGCCTCGCCCGGGCCGCCCACCGTCGCACCCGGGAGATCCTGGAAGAAGCCCGGCTGGCGGACAGCGTGGGACTCGATGTGTATGCGCTGGGCGAACACCACCGGCCCGACTACCTGGTATCCTCACCCGAAGTGATGCTCGCTGCCATCGCCGCCCAAACAGACAGGATCCGGCTAAGCAGCGCCGTGACCGTGCTCAGTTCCGCCGATCCCGTAAGAGTGTACCAAAACTTTGCCAGTCTCGACCTCCTATCCAACGGCAGGGCCGAGATCATGGCAGGCCGCGGCTCCTTTATTGAATCCTTCCCGCTTTTCGGATACGACCTGCGCGATTACGATGCGCTCTTCACTGAGAAACTGGAACTGCTGCTGGCCATCATTGGTTCGGAAAAGATCAACTGGCAGGGCAGCTTCCGTTCGCCCATCAAAAACCAGGGCGTTTACCCACGCGCCCTCCAGGACCCGCTGCCCTTGTGGATTGCCGTGGGTGGCACCCCCGAATCGGCCGTGCGCGCCGGGCGCCTGGGACTGCCCATGACCCTGGCGCTGCTGGGCGGCACGCCCGATCGCTTTGTACCCCTGGTACAGCTTTTTCGCAAGGCGGCCAAAAAAGCCGGAAAAGACCAGCCCCTTCCTCTTGCCGTCAATTCTCATTTTTATATTGCAGAAGATTCGCAACAGGCGGCCGACGAATTTTATCCCACTTATGCCGCCATGATGAACCGCGTGGGAAAAGAGAGAGGCTGGCCGCCGCTGGACCGTAACCAGTTTGAATACCTTCGGAAATATGGTCCCCTGCTGGTGGGCAGCCCGGAAGAGATTACGGAAAAGATACTTTACTTTCACGAACTATTTGGCCAGTCCCGTTACCTGGCGCAGTTTATAGCCGGCAGCACCCTTCCTCATGAAAACATCCTCAAGGCTATTGAATTATTTGGAACAGTAGTAGCACCCGCCGTTAAGCAGCAACTTGCTTTGAAGGCCCGGGAATTGCATTGATCACTAAAAAATACAAGTCATGAAAAAGATCGGACTACTGGTTTCTTTCGCCCTGCTCAGCGCTTATTTTGTAACGGCACAGGTCATCAACGTTCCGGATAAATCGAAGAAGCATTTCTTCGCCAACTATCCGAATGCAAAAAATGTGGACTGGACCAACAGCGTTGCCTGGTATACCGCCAAGTTCGCGGACAAACAGGGCAATCACGAAGTGCACTACCACCTCGACGGCACCTGGGACTATACAGAAACGGATACGCCGCAGGAAGCCTTCCCCAAAGCCGTAAAATCTTCCATGGAAAAGAGCCGTTTTGCAGGATGGGATATGAAGTCCACCGCTTATGTCGAAAACAATAAATCGGAAGAATTATACCGCGTGGAATGGAAAAAAGGCATCGAGCGGAAATATGTTTACTACGATAAAACCGGAAGGGAAATCCGCAGCAGCACCACCTTGTAAGCAGTTGCAGGTGGCTGCGCCTGCCTTCGCCGGTCGAACCCGCTCCCCATTCACAAAGCCTGGAAAACACGGAGCGGATGAACCGCAAAGTAAGCTGCCGCCAGTCCCTGCCAATTGTTGACCGCTACCGGCAATTGCGCAAGGCGGCCGATGAGGGCAAAAACCTCAGAAGGATGATGGCCCGCTTCACGCATCCACCGGACAGAATGGGCGCCGGCAGATTTCGACATTTTGGATCCGTCGGCCTCCAGCAGGAGCCCGTGGTGGTATACACGCAGTTTTGAAAAACGCGCTTCGCCCAGGGCTTCTGCCAGGAAAAATTGCGCCCGGGTGCTGGACTCCAGGTCCTGCCCCCTTACCACCAGGTCGATGCCAAAATGCAGGTCGTCCACCACCGAGGTGAGCTGGTAGGCCGGGCGCCTGTCTTTTTTTCGCACCACGAAATTGAGCAGGCTCCTGTCTTCCCATTGTGGCGGTGTTCGTATGCGCCATTGAACACCCTGCGCCTCAAAACCCAGGTTCTTTTCCGAACAGTTACAGGTGGAAAAGGTCTTCCGGCTGCAATTGCAGGCAAACAACCAATGCCGCTCCCGCAGCCTGCCGAGCGCCGCCTCGTACAGCGGCAGCCGGTTTTCCTGCGCAAAGTGATGCGTAAAATCCGCCACATTCCGGGGACCGTCCTGCCAGTGGAGATCCAGCCATTTGAGTACGTCGAAAATATCGTCGAGGTAGGCAGGCCGCACGCGGGCGCTGTCCATATCATCAATGCGAAGAAAGATGGTGGCGCCTTCTTCTGCCGCACGGGCGGCGGTTAAGCTGAAAGACAAAATATTTCCCAGGTGAAGGTATCCGCTGGGCGTTGGCGCAAATCGCGATCTCATTGCCCTAATCTCGTAATTTTAGTGTATGAAAAGAATAAATATCCTCTACTGGGTTTTTAATGTGCTGCTCGCTATCCTGATACTGAGCTCAGCCATTCCCAATATCATATCGTCTGAGGGCTCAAAAGACATCTTCCGGCAACTCGGTTACCCCGAATACCTGGTCCCCTTCCTGGGCATTGCAAAGGCAGTGGCTTCCATTTGCATCCTGGTACCGGGACTCAAACGGATAAAAGAGTGGGCCTATGCCGGTATTCTTTTTGACCTGCTGGGCGCCACCTTCTCCATTGGAAAAGTGATGGGCGCAAGCGGAGCCCTGCCCATGCTGCTCTTCCTGGGAATGTTTGCACTCGCCTACTATTTTCACCTCCGCAGAGACGCCCTTCCCGCCGCAACAAAAAGTTGAGCACCCGGCAACGCTCCGGCAAAGACGCTTCCCAACGGGCAGGCCTGCACGCTTTTGTCCGGGCCGCCGTTTGCAACAAGCTGCCGCATTATTGACATGCAGCATGTAGTTTTGGGGAGCCCGAAAGCCACTCATTATATGAAAACCTATGTAATTGGAGACATCCATGGCGCTCTCAAAGCCCTGGTCGAACTGATCCGCGAAATAACACCCTCAAAACACGACCGGCTGGTATTTTTGGGCGACCTGGTGGATGGATGGCCCGACTGTGCCGAAACGGTAGCCTACTGCATGGAACTCACCCGGAAGCATGAATGCATTTTCATCAAGGGCAACCACGACTCCTGGTGCGAAGGCTGGTTACAGGGCGCCCATTCGGGCGGCGACTGGCTGGCGCACGGCGGTGATGCCAGCATTGCCAGTTACGAAAGGCTTGGTAAAGCGGAGAGAAAAAAGCACCTGCATTTTTTCAACCACATGCGGGATTATTTTATTGACGAAGAAAACAGGCTCTTCATTCATGCAGGATACAGTTCGCGCAACGGCCCGGCGAAAGAACACTACACCAGCAATTTTTACTGGGACCGTTCCCTCTGGGAGATGGCCGCCTGCCTGGATCCTGCCATTCCGCACGATTCTCCTTTTTACCCGCGACGCCTGACGCATTTCACGGAAATCTACCTCGGCCATACCCCCACACTGAATTATGGAATAGATGTGCCGATGAAGGGAGGCAATGTATGGAACATCGATACCGGCGCCGCGTTTTATGGAAAACTGTCGGCCCTGGAAGTGACCAGCAAGGCTCTTTTCCAAAGCCAGCCCGTTCCGGACCTCTACCCAGGTATACAGGGAAGAACACAGTGACACCGCTGGCCCTGACTGATGTCTGCTGATCTCTGATGGCCTGGGAGTAATTCAGGAACGATCCAGGAATACCAGGATGGCTTCCCCGCCCAATGCAATCTGGTCTCCATCCTGCAACTCGTGCGGTATACCGGCAATGCTCAACTGCTTTACGCGATCGTCCTGCGTATACACTTTAAGTTTGTTGCCGCTTTCGGGCAGTCCGCCCCTGTCGGGATACAACAGGTATTTTCTGAACCTTGTATCAAAACAGATCATGGCATGGTTACGGCTCACCTGGAGATTGCCCCTGCCCTTTTCGGCATCGTAACCGGGTTCGTCGGCTGCCAGGAAAACAATATCGTTCGGATGCAGTTTGCCGGTTGACAGGCGTGGCTGGCGGCTTCTTCCAATATAATATTTCAACTGGCGGCCGGGGTCCAGCGCGTACTCCGATTGCTCTGTTTGTCCCACCAGCGTGCGGATCACGGCGGTGCTTTGCCCGCTTACGGCCATGGACTGCGGGCGAACGATCTCCAGGCCGAACTGGTCCTGCACAATCAGGTGTTCCGCAAAAGGTTGTTCTATCACCTGCACTTCAAAAAACCAGTTGCGCGACAAATTGATATAATGATTCAGCAAATGCCTTTCCAGGATGGCCGACTGGAAATGTCCCGGCTGATCGAGGTAAAGCGCCACCTGTACGAGGTTCAGCTCCTGCATATCACGGTAACGGATGTGCAGACGGAGCCCGTCCACCACAGCCCCTTTTTCATCCACAAAAGGCTGTAACGATTTCAGGAGGAAGCGCAGCACCGCTTCACGGTATCCGGCGGCAGCCGGCAGCACTACTGGTTTCATATTGATTTGCATTAGTAACTGGTGATATAATTTCTTTTTTCAAGGATCCGTGCAACGGTATTGCCCAGCAGCACCGCATTGGCGGAACTGAGGCCTTCCTCTATGCGTATACAGGTGACCGTTGCAGAGCGCTGCCCCGGCACAGGTGCAAAAAACACGTACCAGCCATCGGCGGTTTTTTCGCCACGGACGATCCGCTCGGGCGTGCCTGTTTTACCGGCAACCTGCAGGCCGCGGACTTTGGAACGGCCACCGGGGTTCGACTGTTCGATCATGAAGGCCCGCAGCAAACCGGCATAGCTGCTGTCGCGCGCCAGGGCCACGCTTCCGCCTGCCTCGCTGGCCTGGCCCTGCATCTCCAGCAGGTAGCGCGAAACCCGCATATTGCCGTCGAGCGCAATGGCCGAAGCCATGCGTGCCATGGAAACAGGCGTTGCGGTGAGTGTTCCCTGGCCCCAGGCCAGGCCTGAAAATTCGCTGAGGTAACGCCGCTTACGCCCGAAATTTTCTGGATTGTTGAAAAGGCGGCGGTCGTGGTTCAGGGTGGTGGAATGCCAGTGCTGAAGCGCGCCTTCCTGTTTGGAAACATCTAACGGCGGGGCATAATCGAATCCGCCCAGTTGGTTGATCCGCATGCCCGTAGCCAGGTAGAGCTGGGCCATCTCGTCTTCCAGGTTGTGTTCATTGGCCATGCGGATAAAAAAGATATTACTGGAATGCACGATGGCTTCCCGCATATCCACGAAAGGGACTTTCGGCACGAAGGGCTCCTGTTCGCGCGCGTTGTCGCGGAAGATCTCGCTGCGTGAAATATCGCGGTATTTTTCCGCCGCGGCATCGAGTCCCAGTTTATTGAGCGCTGCCATGGCGGTCAGGATCTTGGCGGTGGAACCCGGCGCCGTGGCATAGGTCATGCCAAGGTCGCGCTCCGTCAGCGGAAAACCCATGCGGATTCTTTCCCTGTCGGGCAATTGCAGCAACTCCGGTCGCTGCAGGTCGGGAAGGGGATGCAGGGCCGAGGCCAGGAGGTCGCCGCTGGCGGCGTCGAGCACCACCACGGAAATGCGTTTGCTCCTGAAAGCGGAACGCGACAGGGAATCCTGGATTTCCTTCTGCAATGAAGCATCCACACTTAGCCGGATATCCCTGGGACTATTCAGGATGGCCGCAATAGCCGGGTTCGAAGAATCGATGGGTTGGCGGAGACAAGGCGCAAGCGCCGTATAATCATAACGTACAAGCTCAACTGCTTTTTCCACCGGCCGGGTGAAGCGGTCGGCGCGGTATTGCAAAGCCCGGTGCTCCTGCTTTACAGGGTTGGTTTCAAAACCCCGCAAAGCACTGAGGTGCCTGGCTTCCGCAAAATAACCGTTCTGTTGCGCCCAGAAGAGGCGCGTATTGTAATCACCCGTCCAGAAGAACAGGTCCGCCCCGAACGGATACCTTCTCTTCAACTTGCGGTGCAGGATCTGCTGCAGGGAAAGCGGGTCTACGCCGGCCACTTTCAGAGAATCGCTTTGCCGGCGGAGCGAGGTGGTATAGCTGGTTGCCAGCAAAAGCCCATTGCGGTCTTTGATATCGCCTGCGGCGAGAAAAGCCGCCAGCTTGTCGATCCGTGGGTTGTAGCTGTAAATGGGCAACCCGTTGCGGTTCACCACGCGGCTTTGACGTACCAGGAAATCGTTGCGGTCCTTTACCTGCACAGTGAACAGTTTTACTGCGATCACCACAAAGCCCGCAGCCATGCCCACGATTGCAGCGAGCAGCACGGCATCATAACGTTGCCGGATATGCGCCTGCTGAACCGCCCGGCCTTCCTGCGAAGAAACAGCGGCCACCAGTCCCAGGGCGCAAATGTTCACGATCAGCGAAATTTTTCCATAACTCAAAAACGGAACGGCCAGGCCGGTAAGCGGCAACAGTCCAATAGAGCCGCCTGCCATCAGCAACACCTGCACAGCAGTGGCGATCGCTATGCCGGCGCAGAGATAAAAACAGAAGGGTATGCCCGAGCGGCGTGCCACCAGCAATACGCGGTAGAGCAGCCAGGCCATCAGCAGTAGTATGAAACAAAGTCCCACCCAACCCAGTTCTTCGCCAATGGTGGGCAGGATCATGTCGGTATGTGCGGCCGGCATGGTGTTGGGAAAACCCTTTCCGAGGCCCTGTCCCTGCCAGCCACCGGAGCTGAGCGTCCAGTAAGCGTGCGCCAGGTGATCGCCGCCATACACGTCGTTGTTCCAGGGCTGCAGCCACATGGCTTTTCTTTCCGCCAGCCGCGGCCCTATGCCCGGTAAACGGTCGCCAAACACAAAGGCGACGATGACCACCAGCACCAGCACCGGCGCTTCGGCAAGTACAGCCAGGGATCCATACCATTTGGTGGACCTGGCGGCGCCGCGAAAAATCATCAGCGCCAGCACCGCAGCAAAAGCGGCCAGGGTAGCTATCCAGGCAGGCTGCCACCAGAGCAGCAATCCGTATGCAAGAGCAGCCAACAGCGTATCGGCCAGGTATCCGCGGGCAATACTGTAAAACACCAGGAAGCTGAAACAAACCACCAGCGCGGGGCCCATATCACCCATGAGAAGGTAGAGGGCCAGCAGCAAACCGGTTCCCGCCATCATGCCAATTCCCAATAAGAAACGGTTACGACTATCCGAAATTTGCCGGAAATGGTCTTCGTTGGCAGCAAAAAAAGCGGCCATGAAAACCAGCAGCAGGTATTTTGTGATCTCGCTCGGCTGAAAAAGCAATCCGCCCACCTGCAGGTTCACTTTCACACCGCTGCCTTCGGGGCCGCTGCCAAACAAAAGCGTGATGCAGGCCAACACCAATGCCGCAGCCAGCCAGCTATATCCTTTCAATCCAAATACGGCCTTCTTCCGGAAATTAAACAACGGATCGAACCACCAGCGGGTATACCATTTTCCCGGCCTGCCACCTGCCAGTATCGCAAAGCCCAGCAACCCGGCAGCAAGGCCCTGTATGGTTTGCATCGCCAGCAATGTATCTGTAAGGGGTTGCTGGATGCAGAGCAGCATCAGGAGCGATACACCCGATAACATCATCAGCGAAGGCAGTATCCAGGGATCGATGGCGATCCTCCTGAAACTGAGCCATGCCTGCAGCAGGAAAAAACCACCAGCCAGCACTGCAAAGATCAGCCAGTACCTCGCGCGGTAAGTTTCGGGTGTGCGTACCAGTAATACATTGTCTTCTTTCAGCCGGGTGAAGACCGATGGCCCTATCAGCCGCAGCAGGTGGGGTGATCCGGAGAAGACAAAGGAACGGTTGCCGTGAAGCATGGCAGTTCCCTGTCTTCCTCCGAATGAATACCCCGGTTTTAAAGGCAGCACACTGTACCCGCTGTCGCGGGTCAGTCCTGTAAATGCAAACGAGCCTTCCTTATCCGTCCTTGTGTACCAAATCTTTTCTTCCGCCTGTTCGGGATCACCGGTCCTGTGTTCCTGGAGGGAAACCAGCACGCCGGCTGCATCGCGGCCATCCACCTGCACCCTGCCGCTAACAGTGCATGCACCTTTGCCCACCGCCAGCGTGGACGGCAACGATTTTGGCACCACCAGTTCGCTCCGGTAAAGCAGGGAGTCAAAACCCTGCCCGCTGCGCGCAGCAGCCAGCCTGTCTTTCCAGTCCGTTCCCCCTGCTTTTCCCTGCCAGGAAACGGGCGCTCTTACCTGCCACTTCTTTTTATTCAACTCGCCCAGGTTCACCGGCGACCCATTCCCGTTGATCTTTGCCACCAGCGAATCCCTGATCATACGGGCATCGGCGGGATCTTCACAGTAACTACCGGCATCCAGTAGCCGAAGTAACAATCCTCCGTCCAGGCCGGGAGCAAGCAAAATGGCCGTCCTGCTTTGCAGGTCCATTTCGGCTTGCGACAACCGCGATTCCTGTACGGCCTCCAGCCTTACAAATGCCAACAGCAATAACAATGCCGCCAGGCACAGCAGCAACCAGCGCGATGGCTGCCGGCGACCGTCAATAGAGGAGTCCTTATTGTTCACCTTTCAGCATAAATTGATCGAACGCCACGGTTTGGTTACCGTCGACCCGCAGGCCGAAGCCATTGCCGAAAGCTCCCTGGAAAGGAAGGCTGACCTCTTTCACATCATTGATGAAGAATTGCAGCGCTTCGCCCCGGCGGATAACAGACAGCATGTTCATGGCATTGTCCGGATGAATATTATAGGTTCTTGTCCAATCCACCAGGGTTGTAACACTATCTCTTTCCTTGGCTTCTATTTTATAATAGCCATCGGAAGAAATATAAAACACGAAGTAAGATTCCTTGTCGGGGTTCGACAGGTAATTCAGTCCGAACCCTTCGGGAGCGCTGCCCCCGAGGCGGCTGGCGTTTACCGTAACGCTCCAGTTCTTATCCGTGTTGATGTCAAACCTTTGGGTAGATTGATAAGTATAATTGCTGTCATATCCTTTGATGAGGTATTTGCCGTTTTCGAAAACAAAATCTTTTTGTGCGTCGCCGCCTTTTTCCCATCCGCTGTCGCCGGGTTTCGAGAAATCGTCAAAATAAAAACGGTCTTTTACAGGATGGACGGGATACTGGACACCGGGATTGCTATGGGATACCGGAACGGTACGGACGCTTGCTTTATTTTGTGTGCCTTCAGCAGAAGCACCTGTATTAACAAATTTTTCAGTAATGGGAAAGCCTCTGAAAATGCTTCCCCAAACCAGGTAGGCGCCAAGCGCGGTGACCATCAGCAGCAGCAATACAAAAAACGGGAAGAAGGCCGAACGGTGACGTGCCGGTAAGATCATTTGCACCGTGCCCTTTACGCTCGCCAGCGAAGGCAATATGGTTTCGTAGCCATACCTGTTCAACCGGTTATTCGCCGGCAGGGTTTTTCGCTGGGGCACAGGCGCAGCCGCGGGAATAGTGGTTTGACGCAGCTCCCGGGAAGCAGCCTGCAGCAACAGCCTGATCTGCGACGGATCTGCCAGGCGCTCATTGGCTCTTTTCTGCAACAGGCCCTGCAGCAGTTTATGAAGACTGGGCGGCAGCGCCGGCGGAAGCTGGAACAGGTCAACCGGGTGACTGATCACGCGGTTAATGTGCAACAGGAGATTACCTTCTTCATATTCAAAAGGCACTCTTCCCGTGATGCATTCAAACAACACAACACCCAACGAATAATAGTCGGTAGCTGCTTCCACCCGGCGCGAATCGGTGAATTGTTCCGGGCTCGCGTATTCATAGGTCAGCAAAGAAGACCCGGTGAGCGTATGGCTTTGCTCGCGCAGTTTCGCAATGCCAAAATCGGTGAGCAGGTACTGCCATTCGCCTCCCGCAAGCCTGCGGTACATAATGTTCTCGGGCTTGATGTCGCGGTGCACCACTTCCCTGGCGTGGATGTATTCCAGCGCTTCCACCAACTGGCCTGCCATGCGGATCAGTTCCTGCAGGTCGGGCACGCCTTCCTGTTTCAGGCGCTTACGCAAATCGCCACCTTCCACCAGTTCCATCACGATATAAGGAAGCTCTGCTTCGAGTTGCACTTCGTGCACTTTTACCACATGCGGATGCTGGATGGCGGTCATGATCTCCGATTCACGCTGAAAACGCTGCAGGGTTTCCGCATCCGTATTAAAAGCGAAATGTTTGATGGCCCGGTAGTCTCCGCACTGGCGGTGACGCACTTTCAGCACACGTGCATTGCCCCTTCCGAGCTCTCCAAGGATCTCGTAACCGGGGAAATACTGGTTGAAAGAAGCGGTGGCAGCCATAATTATTTTTTGATGGAAAGGGTTACGGGATACCGGACCGAATCAAATGCTGTATTGTTTAACCGGAGATAAATATTGAGGCGCGTATGCACCCCGGTGTCGATGCCCCGGAAGCGCAGGTCTTTCAGCTCAAGTGTATCCGCCGGCGTTCCTTCGCTCCTGTTCAGATCGATGGCTGCAAAATGGCCTTTGGAATCCGATGCCGGCACCAGCAGGATCTCGCCGGGAAGGCTGTCGCGCAATTTTTTCCAGCCTGTCCAGTCCAGGCTGTGCCGGAGGTATACCGTATCGGTTCTTACAACGGCATCATTGCCTGCCGGCGGTAAGGCTGCAACTGTATCACGGAAAGGATTTGCCGTCGCGCTGTTTTCTACCTGGCCTTTGTTTTTGCTGCCGGCAAAATACATCCAGCCGCTCGCTACCAGCAATACCAGCACGGGCACCAACACATAAAACACCTGTTGCCGGGAAGATTTGCGACGCGGTTTTGGAGCAGGCGCCGCAGGTTTTTCCTGCTGCTGAACAGGTTTTGTCGACTGTGTTTTCCGCGATAGTCCCTGTATCACCGGGAATTTCGCCAGCACCACGGTAATATTATCGTGCCCTCCCGCCTCGTTTGCCATACGGATCAGTTTCTCCACTTTAGGCCCGGGCGCCGAAGGCTGCTGCAGTACGGCACTGAGCTCAAAAGAGCCCAGCATATCGGACAAGCCATCGCTGCACAGCAGCAACTGGTCACCCGCATGAAAAGATTCCACGCCGGCTTCCAGGAAACCAGGATCGTCTACGCGGTGCAGGGCGGAGCCCACTTCCCGCAGGATCATATGCCGCTGCGGGTGCTGCATAGCCCGTTCTTCGCTGATCTCACCGGCATCTTCCTGCATGCCTACCAATGAATGATCACGGGTTATTTTTTTTAAGCGATTGGATGCATACTTGTACAGCCGCGCATCTCCCACATGTGCATAGTACAATAATTGCTGCGCGGGATCGGCAACCACAACCGTCAGTACGCAACACATATCGGAAAATGCCGGCGACAGCGCCCGTTCTTCGAAAATGCGGTTATTGGCAAAGACCACGGCTTCCTTCAACATCGTTTGCACATCACCGCTAGGCTTCTCCATGTATTGCTCAATGCTTTCCCTGGCCAGCATGGCGGCCCGCGCCCCGCCCGCGTATCCGCCCACGCCGTCGATAACGGCCAGCAGCACGGCGCCGCGCTCCCAGATGGGGCGGCAGATGAAGGCGTCTTCGTTTTCTTTGCGGTGCATACCGGTGTGGGTGCTACCGCTGATCAGCAGTTGGCTCATCCGGTTTAATTTATTGCCGAGAACTGGAGCGTAACACTGGCATTAAGCATTATCTGGCTGTCGTTGGGCAGCTCCACCCATTGCGGAGAACCAGGTTCGCTGCGGGGAACCAGCACTTCGTTTACCCTGGTATCAAAACGGCTGAGTGAAGCGATCTGGAAATTTCCCGCCTGTTCATTCCACCTGATCCTGGCGTGCGGATCGGATACATACCCTGAATCTATCAACAGGTAATTGCTGTAACCCTGGTTGGCTTCGTCCTTCCGCGCAATGACCATTTCTCTGTCCTTCATCAGATAGGTACCGTCCTCGTTCTTATCGGCCAGGTAATAGTATATGCGGGCAATGCCGCTTTCGAAAGAACGAAGCTGCCGGGAACCCGCAGCAGCAGGCAGCTTCAAATCGGGGTGATAAGTGACGGTGAAACTGCCGCTGTCTATGAAATGAACCTGCTGCAACAACTCCAGGTTGATGTCCATCTTTTCATATACATTGGTTCGGCGGCTTTTCATGGTGACCCGTGCCGTATTGTTTCCGTTAGCGGTGGGCACATATCCCTTCTCTCCCGTCAGCATGCCGATCACCTGGATATCAGATGGATCCATTTTTTCTCCCTGGAAAAAATCGCCTTCACCAAAGCGGAAATGCCAGAGCATGGAAACGGGACTGATCTCATCGTACTGTTTCCGGTACTCGGACAATCTCTTATAAAATCCTTTTACTGCTTCTTTAACGATAATGGGAAAAGATGCCAGCCTTTCCACATAAACAGCGGGATGCAGCACCACCAGGAAATGCATGTTGAACAACAGCGATCCGCCTACGGATTCCTTTTTGCAGGAACGGTCGAAACATTCCAGGATCTCGGCCAGGATGGCGTTGTTATCGGGCTCCCGGGCAGGCCTGTCCTGGTTCTCAGGCAGAATCAATGACTTGAGGGTGCCAAAAAAATCCAGTGATTTTCGCTTCATGTTGTCACCAACTTATGAATCGAAAATACTGGATTTGATTCCCTGCATCCGGCAAGGATTTGTTAATGTGCCGGGACAGACGCTGTTAAATTTTAGCCAATGCCTTATTGATAGGTGAACACCATGCTGGCTGTTCCATCGGTAGATGTGAGGATATAACCATTAGCATCAAACGTATAATCGGTATCGATGCTGTAGTCAAGTTCAGATCCTGCAAAATCGAAATGGGCAGAACGTATTTCATTTTTAGCGCCGTACTGCAGGGAGAAACCGGCATGATCTAACACCCACGGAGTTACGATGGGAAACACTGGTTTATGGGTTCCGTAAGTGAATTCCGCCTTATAGGCGCCGGCGCCTTCTTTTTCCACGGAACTCAGGTTACCGTTGGCATAGCTCAGCTTAAACACCACTTCCAGGCCTTCTGCCAGTCCGAATTTTGTTTTGATGGCGCTTACCTGGTTGCCCGTGATCGTGTACGTCAACTCGTCGTCTTCAATGAGCTCGTCGGGCTCACCGGCGGTTTTCTGCCAGCTTTTGAAACTGCCTGTGGCTGGCTGGTTATTGGCGTTGTACGCATAGGTATAGATGTTATGGAATTCCGCATCTGCCTGGTCCACCTTTGTGAGGTTGCCTTTGTCGTCGTAGGTGAAGGTGGTTTTCTCCACGCCGTTGGTGCTGATGATGGACTCCAGTTTTTTCTGCGTGGTGTAGCCGAGGTTGTACACGGTAACCACACCGTCTTCCGTTTTGGTGAGCTTCACCAGTTGTTTGCCCACATTCCCGTTCCCGTTTCCATTGCCGTTTCCGTTTCCACCGGGGGCTGGTTCCACGTCTTTGTCTTTTTTACAGGACCCCAGCATCAGAACGGCAGCAGAAGCTGCTGCGAATAAGATTTTTTTCATAATCAAGGTTATTTTTTTATGGACACAAACATACCCACCGGCACAACAAAGTATTTACATCTGTTGTATGTAATGCATCTATTGGATGATGAATTGAGGAAGCCGGGAGTCCAGGGGGGTGGTAATGCTGCGTATGCGAGAAAAAAAGAGGGCCGCATAAACATGCAGCCCCAATTAACCTTACTGTTGAGAACTCCTCAAACCTTATGCTGTTGTAAACCTGGACAAATCTATCACTGGTTCAAAGCTGCCGGTAACAGAATCGACCAAGCGGGAAAAAGTGTCGATGAAATGGCAGGTCTATGCCTTCTTCAGAAAATCGCGCAGCACATATTGGAGGATACCTCCATTCCGGTAATAGGCCATTTCGATCGCAGAGTCGAGCCGGGACCGCACTTTGAACCGCAGTGGCTCGCCGCCATCGGGCGTTGCCGTAACATCCAGCAGCTTATTGGGAACAGGATCGTTTGCGATGCCCGAAATGGCATAGGTCTCCAGGCCGGTCAGGCCCAGGCTTTCTGCATTTTCGCCGGGAAGAAATTCCAGGGGCAGCACCCCCATGCCTACGAGATTACTCCGGTGTATCCTCTCATAACTCTCAGCAATAACCGCTTTTACGCCCAGCAGGTTGGTACCCTTGGCGGCCCAGTCGCGCGAAGAACCGCTGCCGTATTCCTTACCCGCCAAAATCACCAGCGGCGTCTGCTGCTGCGCATAGAGCATGGCCGCTTCGTACACCGACAGCACTGTTCCGGTGGGAATAAAGGTGGTATAACCCCCTTCCTTAACCGAAATCTGGTTCCTGATGCGCACGTTGGCAAAAGTGCCGCGCACCATCACTTCTTCATTGCCGCGCCGGGAGCCATAGGAATTGAAGAGGCGGGGTTCAATGCCGCGGTCCATCAGGTATTTCCCGGCCGGGGTATCGGGTTTGAAAGAACCCGCGGGGGAAATGTGATCGGTGGTAACCGAATCGCCGAGTTTCAGCAATACCCGGGCGCCGGCTATGTCCTGCATAGGCAAGGGCGCCGCAGGGAGATCGCGGAAAAAAGACGCTTCCTTTATATAGGTGGAATCATTGCTCCAGTGATAATCCTTGCCGGCGGGCGCCTGCAGCCCCTGCCACTGCTCGTCGCCGTCAAAAATGACGGAATAGGTCTTCTCATAATCCTGCTGGCTAAGCGCCTCGAGCATAGTGGCGTTGATCTCTTCCTGGCTGGGCCATATATCGCGCAGGTAAACCGCTTCGCCGTTGGGATCATAACCCAGCGGGTCTGTCACCAGGTTCACATCCACCCTTCCCACGATGGCATAAGCCACCACCAGCATGGGCGATGCCAGGAAATTCATTTTCACCTGCGGGTGCACCCGCGCTTCAAAATTCCGGTTGCCGGAAAGCACCGATGCAACGATCAGTGCGCCTTTGTCCACCGCTTCGGAAATGTGCAGCGGCAGCGGCCCGCTGTTCCCAATACAACTGGTGCAGCCATAACCAACGGTATGGAAGCGGAGGGCGGCGAGGTCTACCAGTAGTCCCGCCCGCTCGAGGTATTCGGTCACCACTTTGGAGCCGGGCGCCAGGCTGGTCTTCACCCAGGGCTTGGTGGTGAGGCCGCGGCTGATGGCTTTTCTCGCTACCAGTCCCGCGCCGATCATCACACTTGGGTTGGAGGTATTGGTACAGCTCGTGATCGCTGCAATAGTAATAGAGCCATCGCTGAGCACGTATTCCTGGTTGCGCAATTTGATGCGTACAGATTGCAGGCTGTCCACTTCCACGGCCACACCATCGAGCGGTTTCTGCACCTCATAGGTAAACGTGGTGCCCGATCCACCTTCTGATAACCAGGCATTATCGCGCCGCTTGCCTTCGGGCGTATAGATCCTTTTGTATTCTTTGTTCAGCAGGTCCCCAAACTGGTCGTGCAGGTCTTTCACCAGTATCTTGTCCTGCGGCCGTTTGGGTCCGGCCACCGAGGGCTGGATAAGACCGAGGTCGAGACTGATCGTATCCGAATACCGTATCTGCTCAGTGCCCGTGCGCCAGAGCAGGTTTTCCTTGCAATAAGATTCTACCAATTGCACCTGCTCTTCCGGGCGATTGGTGCGCCGCATGTATTCCAGGGTCTGGCTGTCGATGGGAAAATACGTGACCGTACAACCGAATTCGGGCGACATATTGGAAATGGTGGCGCGGTCGGGCACAGAAAGATAGTCCAGCCCGTCGCCATACACTTCCACGAATTTCCCCACCACACCGTATTTGCGCAGCAGCTCTGTGATGGTCAGCACCAGGTCGGTAGCGGTGATGCCTTCTAATAACCTGCCGGTCAGCTCCAGCCCAATCACCTGCGGACAGGTAAAATACACCGGCTGTCCCAGCAGTGCGGCTTCGGCCTCGATGCCACCCACCCCCCAGGCCATTACGCCGATGCCGTTCACCATGGGCGTATGCGAGTCGGTGCCCACCAGCGAATCGGGGAAGATCCAGCCATCGCGGCGGATCACTGCCTGCGCCAGGTATTCCAGGTTCACCTGGTGGCAAATGCCCATGCCCGGCGGCACCACGGTAAAATTATCGAAGGCCCGCTGCGCCCATTTCAGGAGCTGGTATCTTTCTTTATTTCTTTCGTATTCGTATACAACGTTTTTGGCCAAAGCGTAGTCAGTACCAAAAAAATCCACCTGCACCGAATGATCCACGACCAGGTCCACCGGGATCAGTGGGTTGATCTTCGTACCATCCTTACCCTTTCTGATCACTTCCGCGCGAATGGAGGCCATATCCACTACCGCGGGCACCCCGGTAAAATCCTGCATCAGCACCCTTGCCGGTTTAAAGGGAATTTCCTTATCCGTACCCCCGGGCTTCCAGTTCACCAGCGTATCGAGGTGTTCATCCGTCACCGCAAACCCGTCGTGGTTACGCAATACGTTCTCGAGCAGGATCCGGATCGAAAAAGGCAGTGCGTGAATATCCTTTCCCTCCTCCTGCAGTTTTTTCAGTGAGGCGATCTTTTCATTCATGGCGCTTCGTTTAACGGTTGCTTCAAGTTAACGCTAGTTCGCCAAATTTGAACAACAACTGCCAAACCGTAGACGACATATATTTAATAACCAAAGCATTCCGAATGAAACTGCTACCCCAAATCCGGCTCCTGCTCCTGGCTACCGGGACTGTTCTTACGCTAGGCTCCTGTTTTGATTTTACGAAGAAGCCGGCGCGCAATATTTACCCCGAAGCTTATGTGCCGGTTTACGGCATCGATTCCGCTCACCGCATCATTGCAGCGGAGCAGCCCCGGGCCACCGAAGATGCCGGGAAGATTTACACCCTGGGAAATCGTCTCTACCAGGTGGAAACATTCAAAGGGATCCATGTCATTGATTATTCGGACATCAACGATCCTAAAAAACTCGCCTTCATCAGTATCCCGGGCTGTTCCGAAGTGGCAGCAAAAGGAAACATCCTGCTCACCAACAATATGACCGACCTGGTATCGGTTGATATCAGCGATCTGCAGCACGTGAAACTGGTATCGCGCACCTCCGGCGCCTTCAGCATAATCAATTTCTACAATATGGACGCAGCGATGGCACAGCCGTCCCAGCGGGGTGTTCACTATGTATGCCCCAACACTTATTCCGGCGATGTGATCGGGTGGAAACTCGAAAAAAATGTAACCGATGCCTTTTGTACCACCAACTAAACCTGCCGTCATGAAAAAATACTATGCCCTGCTGCTGCCCTGTTTCCTGGTAGTTCTTTGCGCCTGCTCAAAAGATGCAGCGACCAGCAACACCAACCAGTCATCGCACAACGGCGCAGGCGGCTCCATGGCCCGCTTCACCGTGGCTGCCAATCACCTCTACCTTGTGGACGACTACCAGCTCCTCGCCTATGACGTGAGCGACGCCGCCAGGCCCGAATTCCGCTCTGCGCAGGATGTAGGCTTCAGCATCGAAACCATTTTTCCTTACCGCAATAAACTCTTTATTGGTTCCGCCACCGGCATGTTCGTGTATTCCATCGACGAACCCGCCAATCCCAAACTGGAAGGATCGGTCAACCACCTAAGGGCCTGCGACCCGGTGGTGGGCAACGATACGGTCGCCTATGTTACCCTGCGCAGTTTTGGAACCACCTGCGGCAGCCTGCAAAACGTGCTGAATGTATATGACCTCCACAATACCGCTTCGCCGCTGCTGGTGAAAACGGTGGACATGTCCGCTCCCTTTGGACTGGGCAGTTCGGGAAATGCCCTCTACGTGTGCGATGGCCCCGGCGGACTGGCCGTGTTCGATATTTCGAAGCCCTATGAACCGGAACGCATACGCACCATCGAAGGAGAAGATTTCAGGGATGTGATCCCATATGGAGAAATACTCATTTGTCATACCGCCACCGGCTTCCGTTTTTATCGTATTTCCGATCCGCTCCAGCCGCAGCCGGCAGGAATAGTGAACGATTGATGTACATTTGGGCATGCCCCTGTTCATCACGTCACTCAATTCCGGCAGCAACGGCAACTGTTACTATATCGGCAACCAACAGGAAGCCATCCTGGTAGATGCCGGTATTTCCTGCCGTGAAACAGAAAGAAGGATGAAGCGGCTGGGCTTGCAGATGGACCTGCTGAAAGCCATTTTTGTTTCGCACGAACACGGCGATCACATCACCGGCGTGGCGGGGCTCTCCAAAAAATACCAACTACCGGTTTACATAACGGAAGACACCTACCGCGAATCGCGCATACCCATCGACGATAGGCTGCGCTTCCCCTTTGCATCGGGCGACAGCATTCCTGTTGGCGACCTGCAGGTACATGCTTTCAGCAAATACCACGATGCCTGTGATCCGCACAGTTTCGTGGTGTCGGGGGGCGGCGTGCAGGTAGGCGTTTTTACCGATATCGGCGTTTGCTGCGCCGAGCTCAGGAAACAGTTTGCCGGCTGCCATGCTGCTTTTCTCGAAGCAAATTATTGTGAAAACATGCTGCAGAACGGCAGCTATCCCTTTCACCTGAAGAAAAGGATCAGCGGCGGCAAGGGGCACCTCTCCAACCGCCAGGCCCTGGAATTGTACACGCGCTTTGCCGGTCCGGGTTTGCGGCACCTGGTGCTCTCCCACCTGTCGAAAAACAACAACCGCCCCGAGTTGGTGGAAACCCTGTTTCGAACACCCGGCGGCGCCACGCAGATCACCGTCGCCAGCCGTTACCAGGAAATGCCCCTGCTCACGGTTACGGCCACCACCCAACTGACCATATTCTGAACATGCGCTCCTTCCACCCTTCCCCGCTGACCGTACTGATGCTGGTGATTGCACTGGCCGCGCTCTGCACCTGGCTGATACCGGCAGGAAAATTCGATACGCTGCAATACGAAGCCGATAAGGGATTTGTCATCCACCAGGCGGAAAGCAGTCGCACATTGCCGGCCACGCAGTCCAGCCTCGATTCCCTGGGCATCCGCATCCAGCTCGAAAAATTCCTCGACGGCAGCATCCGCAAACCCGTATCGGTTCCGGGCACCTATCACCGGCTGGGCGCCAGCAGGCAATCCATCACCGATATACTGGCAGCGCCGGTCAAAGGCATTTACGACACCATCGACATCATTCTCTTCCTGCTCTTCATCGGCGGATTCATTGAAGTGTTCAACCGCTCGGGCGCCATGGAAGCCGGACTGCTCCGGCTTTCCCGCAATATGAAAGGGAAAGAGGCCTGGCTGCTGATCCTGCTTGGTTTTTTGTTTTCCTTTGCGGGCGCATCCTATGGCATGGCGGAAGAAGGGCTTGCTTTCTATCCTATTCTGATTCCCCTTTTTCTCGCCGCCGGTTACGATCTGCTGGTACCCGTTGCCGTTATATTCGGTGGCACGCAGCTTGGCACCCTTGCCTCTTTCACCAATCCCTTCTCCACTATCATTGCTTCGAATGCTGCCGGCATATCCTGGACCAACGGGTTCAGCAGCCGGCTGATCATCTTCCTGCTCACCACCGCTATCTATATCTGGTGGCTGGTGCGCTATGCCCAAAAAGTGAAAAGGGATCCGGCGGCTTCGCTGGTGCTGAAATTTGATGGCGTTGTGGAGCCACCCTATGCCGCCACACCGGAAAACGCCGGCCCTGCTGCCCTTACCACCAAACGCAGCAATCTCCTGCTCCTCGTGTTTCTCGCGAGTTTCCTGGTAATGATCGGCGGCGTGGTGCTGCTCGATTGGTGGCTGACAGAAATGACCATTGTATTTTTGGTGGCAGTGGTGGTGGTTGCCATTCTGATGCGACTGCCGGAAAAAGAATTTGTGCAGGCCTTTCTCGAAGGCGCCAGGGGCCTGCTGGGCGTGGCATTCATCGTTGGCTTTGCCCGCGGCGTTTCCATCATGCTCGACCAGGGACAGATAGCCGATACCATCATTCACTTCACTGCCAACCTCGTCAGCGGAATGCCGCGGCCTGCCTTCCTGGTACTGCTCTTCCTGTTTTATATGGTGTTCACACTGTTCATTGCCTCCACTTCCGGAATGGCCGTGGTCACCATGCCCATCATGGGCTCGCTCGCCGTATTTACCGGCGTGCAGGGTTATTCCATTGTGAACGCTTATTTGTTCGGCATGGGCATCATGGGATTTTTGTCGCCCACCGGCCTTATCCTGCCCAGCCTGGCCAGCGCCCGCATCAGCTTCACCACCTGGTTCCGCTTCCTGCTGCCGGTGCTGGCGATGCTTACCGCCATCTGCCTGCTTTGCCTGCTGTTGCTCTGAAACCGTTGCGCCCGCAAAAGCGCATAGTCACACTCCTTATTCTGAACGAAGGCTGTTCACCGGGTTGGCCAGCGCCGCTTTGATGGAGTGGAAACTGACGGTAAGAATACTGACGGTAACGGCGCCCAGCGTGGCAGCGCCGAAGATCCAGTAAGAAATGGGCGTACGGTACTGGTATTGCTGCAGCCACCCATGCAAAAAATACCAGGCAACAGGAACGGCAATAAGGCAGGATATCAGCACCAGCTTCAGAAAATCGGCCGACATCGTTTGCCAGAGATCAAATACCGAAGCGCCCAACACCTTGCGTACGCCAATTTCTTTGGTGCGCTGCTCCGCCATAAAAGACGCCAGTCCAAACAGCCCCAGGCAGGAAATGAATACCGCCAGTATGGCAAAAAAACTAGCCAGGTTACCAATCCTTTGTTCGTCGCTGAACTTGGTGGCGTAGGCTTCGTCGGTGAATTCATACTTAAAAGGACTCGCCGGATCGTGTTTCTTAAACACCGGCTCCACCGCAGCCAGCGCATCGCGCATGGAAACTTCCGGCTTCACTCTTACCGTTACTACACTGGCCCAGCCATAGTCCAGGAAAAAGATGGTGGGCTTTACCGGTTCATAAGGCGATTCCATGACCATATCTTTTACCACACCCACTACTTTTCTTTCCTTATCGTTCCACTTAATGGTTTCACCTACTACATTTTTTAAACCAGTCAGTTTCACCGCCGCTTCATTGAGCACCAGGTTACCGCTGTCGGTAAGGAATTCGCGCGAAAAATCCCTGCCTTCCAGTATTTTCCACTGGTGCGTATGTCCATAGTCGTGGGTACAGGCCACAATGCCGAAAAGCGGCACCGAATTGGGATCCTTGCCCTTCCATTCAAAACCGATCTGGTTCGACCAGATGCCGGTAGACGGACTGCTGGAGAAAGCCATATCGGCCACCACACCGGTTTTCAGCAGGTCGTCGCGCAGCGCATTGTAGTGTGCGCCGAGTTCGGGTGTTTGGATCATTACCGTAAACAGTCCTTCCCGGCTGTAGCCCACTGGCCGGTTCTTCGCGTATTGTATTTGCCGGAAAACGATGATGGTCCCAATGATCAGCGTTACAGACACCGTGAACTGCAGCACCACCAATACCTTGCGCGGAATGGCCGCCAGTTTTCCCACCCTAAAACTTCCTTTCAGCACTTTTACCGGCTGGAAACCCGAGAGGTAAAAAGCGGGATAACTGCCTGCCACAAAACCAGTGATGAGGGTCACCAGCAAGGCAGTCAGCCAGAAAACCGGCTGGCCCCAGGGCAGGCTCATGGTTTTCCGGGCAATATGATTGAACTGGGGAAGGGCCAGCAATACCAGCCCGATACTCAGTATGAAAGCACAAAGCGCTACCACCACCGACTCGGTCAGGAACTGGTATATCAGTTGGCGGCGCATAGAGCCGATCGCCTTGCGCACGCCCACTTCCCTGGCCCTTTTTTCGGAACGGGCGGTGCTCAGGTTCATAAAATTGATGCAGGCCAGTAACAATACAAACAGGCCGATGATGCCAAACAGCCATACGAACTGGATCCTGCCGCCCACCACGCGCCCCTCTTTGAATTCGCTGTAGAGGTGCCATTTTTCCATAGGATGCAACAGTATCTCTTCTTCTCCTTCCTTCACGTGATCACGGGGTATGTAGCGGATCTTTTTTGTTACGGCTGCCATATCAACTCCGTCCTGCATTTCCGCAAAGGCCTGCCAGGAATGGTTGCCCCACTGGTCGGCGCCTTCTTTTATCCAGTTTTCCGATTGCACGTAAGTATCCCAGGGCAGAAAAATCTTTGCTTCATAAAAACTGCTGTTCGTTGGCAGGTCGCGGAAAACGCCGCTTACCTTAAACTCCATGCGATTATCGAGCCTTACGGTTTGCCCCAGTACATCTGTGCTTCCGAACAGCGACCTGGCCAGCGATTCCGTCATCAGTATGGAACTTGGATCTTTCAATGATCCCGCATCTCCCCGGATCATCTTCAACGATAGCATGTGTGGAAACGGCGCCTGGGTCCACATGCCCTGGGTAGACAGTTTTTTTTCGCCTACGGCGATGATGTGTCCAAAATTCCAGGAGGTGATCACCACCTGTTTAAAATCGGAGGTATAACCGCTTTGCAGGGCCTTGACCAGCGGCTGCGAAACGGCGCGGCCTGTGCCTTTTTCCCCGTTAAAAACCTGCGTGGTCATGACCTGCGCCAGGCGTTCGTATTTTTCGTGTGACCGGTCGAAACTGATCTCATCCCATATCCACATACCGATCAGGATGGTAACGGCAAGGCCCACAGCAAGGCCCAGGATATTGATGGCGCTGTACCCCGGACTTTTCCGAAGGTTCCGCAGTCCTACCAGGAAATGATTTTTGAACATACAAAGCCTTTATCCCAAAAAATTAGCGATTAAATCTGCATCTACGAAGACTTTAGGACAACAAGCGCCATGGGAAGGCCGAACGCCCGTTATGCAGGAGGAACGGTATCAGCGGGTAAGCAGGAGTTGGCCGCTCAGCCGTTGAACAGTTGCATCGCGTTGTGTGCGGATGGCGGTTTTCCAGATATAGGTGCCGCTGTTCATCGCCTTGCCCCCGGATGTGCCGTCCCATCCTTTGGAGGGGTCCTGGCTGCTGAACAGCACCCGGCCCCAGCGATCGTAGATCTTAAGTTCAAATTGAAGAACGGGCTCCGTAACTATTACGCGGAACAGGTCGTTCTTACCATCACCATTAGGGGTAAACGCAGAAGGGAAAAATATACCACACACCCTTTCAGCAATAGCAACAGAACTGCTGGCCGATTCACAACGATTGGAAACCGTCACCGAATAGGTGCCGGCTTTTTGCACGGTATAGGTAGGACCCATGGAACCATCCTGCCAGCGGTAGTTCTCAAAAATACCGGGACTGATCAGCAGGCTGTCGTTGCGGCAAACATATTGTTCCTTGCCAAGGTCGGGATGCAACGGCGCAGGCACGTCAACGATGATGGTATCGGAAACCACACGGCAATAGGCAATGCCGATGTTTTCGGTGGGTGCAACGGCTACCCTGTAATAGTAAAATCCCGGAGGGCCCGGCAGGCGGTCATACCCTGGTGATGTAGCTCCGGCAATATTCACCCAGGTTTTCCCGCTGTCGCTGCTCTCCTGCCATTGGTAAGCGGTGTTGATATAACATTCATCTACAACCGAATTAAAGTGAAGCGCCCGCTGGTTATCCGGGCATAGGTCAAAACGGTTGCCCGTCTCCCCGGTTACGCCGGCCCTTACGCGCGGCCCAACCGGCCGGAAGCTGATGTCGTCGAGTCCCACATCATTGCCGATACCTCCCGGCGCATTGTTGCGCATCCGTAATACCACCGATGATACACCCGGAGGGGTGGTGAAATAAAAGCCGTACTGCTCCCACCTATACGGATTGGTGATTGGTATATCACCTGTTTCGTAGGATTGCAATATGGTTCCTGTAGTGGTTTCAATGGTCAGGGTAAGATTGGGAAGAATGCCCGAAACACCGCATGCATTTACGAGCCAGGCCGCAAACTCGTAAGAAGTACCCTCACACAATCCGTCGATCCGCCTGATAAAAAATTCACTGGGTTCATAGGATGCATTGATCAGCATATAATACCCGCCGGCATTCCCGGTATGGTCCTTCAGCCGGTGCCAGTTCACATCGAAGGCCCAACAGCCGGAGGTCAGGTTGGTGATGGCATAATAACCGTCATTTGGACAGTTTTCCGCTGCATATTGTATGCGGTTACTCACGCCTGCTGCAAGTGGCGGCCCATAATTGGAGCCGGCGCCGAAATCGATGAATACGATGGGATCGCCCAGCGAACCCTCGCAGGTTTGCGCCTTTGATACGCCGAAGAATAATAAACAGATAATGGAAAAAATGATCGATTTGCCCGCAGAAAATTTCATCAGGCAATAAATATAAATTATTTTGACGCCCTACAAACCCAACCTTTAATGAAAAAGTTAACCCTGATCCTGAGCTTCACTGTTATTGCCGGCATGGCCAAAGCGCAAACCTTCATGCACGGCGTAGGCACCGGACTTCTTGTGGCAACCCGCGAATCGGCCGACAACAATGCTTTCGGCACCCTGATGTACAATCCCCGTTTCAGTTTTGCGGAGACCGACATCAGTTCCTTTTCCGTCGGCATACCGCTTACCTTCGGTGTTGCAGGGTCCTACAATTATTCCAGCAACATCGGCTCCACCAGCGATTTCCGGTACATGATCAATGCGCCGCTGATCTTTAATTACAACCGGGGAGCCGGCTCCTCCAAAGAGAACGACCAGCGCTTCGGCTGGTTCCTGGGCGCAGGCGTAGGGCTGAACCACGGTAATTATTTTTTCTACAATGATTATTACGGCGAAACCTACAGCGACAGCGAAACCAGCTTTGGGCCAGCCTGTAACGGCGGCGTTCGCTTCGCCGTGGGACAGGGCACCCACAACATTGAGATCCTGGCCTCTTTTATGAAAGGACTGAACGAAGGCAAACCGAACCTGTTTGGCCTCCAGGGAGTATTCAATTTCTAACACCTCAGCCGGTCGCTTATTAACAACCCCCTATCCGAAACGGGCCGCAACCCTGCCCGTTTCGGATATTTATGCCCACCCCTGCTATTTCTGGCAAGGTTTCTGCACAAATGGGTCGCCCGGTTGAATATGAAAAACCTTCTTTTTACGATCCGTACCCTATTTTAAACGACCCGGGAACCAACCATCTGCCCACCATCACCGTCTAGCTTGGACGGCACGCACCATTTGTAACAAAAGCCTGATAGTATGCGCAGATTAACCCTTATTGCCCTTTTGACAGTTGTCGCTTTTATTTGCCTGTCTTTTTTTTCCACGAATAATGCTGTTACCGGTAATACACTGAACGATCGCACCATCGCAACGCTGCACGCCGACAGCAACAACAATTCCAACTACAATCTCTATCATTTCCTGGGCCTCGATTCGCTTGGCCTTGGACAAAAAGCCTACGAGCTGGCCGTTCACGGATGGGAAAAATTGAAGGAAAACGGGCAGATCAGCCGTACCAGCATCATGACCATTGCCGATTTCAGCCAGCCCAGCGCTCAAAAAAGGCTGTACGTGATCGACATGGAATCGGGCAAGCTGTTGTATAATACCTATGTTGCCCATGGCCGTAACTCCGGCCGGGAACTTGCCACCAACTATTCCAACCGGCCTTCTTCTTATCAAAGCAGTCCGGGGTTTTACCGCACCGAAGATTCCTATTATGGCAGTAATGGTTATTCGCTCCGGCTGGAGGGACTGGAAAAAGGGATCAACGACAATGCCGACAGAAGGGCCATTGTAGTGCACGGCGCTCCTTATGTAAACGAAAATTTCATCCGCCAGCAGGGCTATATCGGCAGAAGCCAGGGTTGTCCCGCCATCCCGGTTGAGCTGGCCCGTCCCATCATCAATACCATCAAGGGCGGCTCCTGCCTCTTCATCTATGCACCCGTGCCCACCTATGCGCAACGGTCGCGGCTGATCCGTTAACCGCATTTACAAAGCCTTGATTATCTTTGGCCGATTAATTAAGGCATATGCTCAAGATCGGCGTTTTTGGTGTTGGACACCTGGGAAAATTTCACCTCAATAACTGGAAGGAGATCCAGGGAGTTGAACTGGTCGGCTTTTACGACCCCAACGACCAGATAGCCGCGGAGGTAAGCGCCAACTATGGGCTTAGAAGATTCGACAATCCGCAACAGCTCCTGGACCTCATCGACGCCGCCGACATTGTGGCCCCCACCAATTTCCACTTCGAACTCTGCCAACTGGCCATCCGCAGCGGCAAACATGTTTTCGTGGAAAAACCCCTTGCCAATACGATGGAAGAAGCCCGCGAGTTGGTGAAGCTGGTGAAGGAATCCAATATCAAAATGCAGGTGGGACATGTGGAAAGATTCAATCCTGCCTTCCTGGCAACCCGCGAACTCGCACTCAGTCCCATGTTCATTGAAGTGCACCGCCTCGCCCAGTTCAACCCGCGGGGAACAGAAGTGAGTGTGATCCTCGACCTCATGATCCACGACATCGACATCATCCTCAGCCTGGTGAAAAGTGAAGTGAAAGCCATCTCCTCCAGCGGTGTGGCCGTCATGACCGACACCCCCGATATTGCCAACGTGCGCATCGAATTCAACAACGGCTGCGTGGCCAACCTTACGTCCTCCCGCCTCTCCATGAAGCGCATGCGCAAAATGCGGCTCTTCCAGAAAGACGCCTATGTGAGCATCGACTTCCTGAACAAAAAAACAGAAGTCATCCGGCTCAAGGCCGATTCGGATAAGAATGTATTTGAATTCGACATCGACACGCCGAAAGGGAAAAAAACCATCGCTGTGGCCAACCCGCCCGTACCGGAAGTGAATGCCATCAAGCTGGAGCTGGAAGCTTTCCGCGATGCCATCCTGCAGAATACCAGGACCATCGTATCCGAAGTGGATGGTTTAAGCGCTATGGAAGTGGCGCACCAGATATTGCACAAGATCCGCCATAACACCATCAACACCTGATGCCCACAACACTGCGCAAGCCCATACATCCCGCCTGGTATGCGCTGAGCGATTACATCGCTGCAGTGTGTGTATGGTTCCTCTTTTATGTGTTTCGCAACAAGTGGCTGGGTTTTCCGCTGGTGGTGAACGGCAGCATTGCACTGAATGCCGGCGTTGTACGGGGACTGCTCCTCCTGCCCTTTCTTTGGGTTGGCTTTTACTGGTTGCTGGGCAGCTACCGCTCCCTTTACCGGAAGTCGAGGTTGCGCGAATTCACCACAACCGTCACCGCCAGCCTCATCGGCTGCACCCTTATCTTTTTCTTCATCCTGCTGAACGACGACGACCGCTCCATCGCTTATTACTATTCCACCTTCAGCATTTTCCTGCTGCTGCAAACCGGTTTCACCTGGCTGGGAAGATGGGTGCTGCTGCTGCTTGCAAAAAAACAACTCAGGAGCGGCGCCATACGTTTCAACAGCCTGCTGGTGGGCGATAACCAAACGGCCCGTTCCCTCTATGCGGCCACCTGGCAACAGTTGCTGCAATCGGGCTTTCATTATACCGGCTACCTGGCGCCCCAACCCAATGGACTCAGTAAAAAGATCGCCTATCTGGGCACGGGCGAACAACTGGAACAAACCATCGATGCGCATAATATCGACCTCGTGGTCCTGGCCCTTGAAAAAGAACGGCAGGATGAAATGGAAACCTATATCAAAAAGCTCAGCCGGAAAGATGTGGAGATCAAACTGGTGCCTTCGGTACTGCACATTCTCTCAGGATCGCTTCGTACCGATGATGTTTTCAGTCCGCTGCTGGCCGAGATCCACAGCGGCCTGATGCCGGTATGGCAGCAGAACATCAAACGGACCATGGACCTGGCCGTGGCGTTGATTGCCGGTATTTTATTGAGCCCGCTGCTGCTGTACGTGGCCATCCGCGTGCGGCTCTCTTCCCCCGGCCCTGTTATTTACCGGCAGGAAAGGATCGGCTTCAAAGGGCGTCCCTTCACCATACTCAAATTCCGCAGCATGTACCCCGATGCGGAAAAGAATGGTCCTGCACTGTCTACCGAAAACGATCCGCGCATCACGCCCTGGGGAAGGGTCATGCGCAAATGGCGCCTCGATGAGCTGCCACAGCTCTGGAACATCCTGCGCAACGAAATGAGCCTGGTGGGCCCGCGACCGGAAAGAAGTTTTTATCTCGAACAGTTGGCGGCGCTCGATCCCTATTATAATTACCTGCTGAAAGTAAAACCCGGTCTCACTTCCTGGGGCATGGTGCAGTTCGGTTATGCCGAAAACCTGGAAGAAATGCTTGCCCGCATGAAATACGACCTTTTGTATATTGAGAATGTATCGCTGGGACTCGATGTGAAGATCATGTTCCATACCATTCGCATCATCGTTTCCGGAAAGGGCAAATAAAATGAGTAAACTGCTACCATACCTGCTGTTGTTGTTGACCTTTTTCACGGTAAGGGATACCCGCGCACAACAAACCTACTGGCAGCAGCAAACAGATTTCCGCATCGAGGTTACCCTGAACGACCAGGACCACAGCCTCGACGGAAAGGCCCGCATCCGCTACGTGAACAACAGTCCCGATACCCTTTTCTACATCTGGTTCCATGTATGGCCCAACGCCTATAAAAACGACCACACTGCCTTCAGCGAACAACTGTTGCAAAATAACCGGACCGATTTTTATTTCAGCAACGAAGAGCAGCGGGGGTATATCAACCGCCTCGACTTCCGCGTCAACGGCCAGGGAACCCAAACCGATGACCACCCGGTTCACCAGGACATTCTCCGGCTGCAGTTGCTGCAACCGCTCTATCCGGGTAAGGCCGTGATCATCGAAACGCCTTTCCACGTGCAACTACCGGAGATCTTCAGCCGAAGCGGACACAGCAAGGATTTTTACGCCCTCACCCAATGGTTCCCGCGACCTGCCGTGTATGATAAAGACGGCTGGCATCCCATGCCCTACCTCGATCAGGGCGAGTTTTACAACGATTACGGCAACTATGAAGTGACCATCACCACACCGGCCGCCTACACCGTTGCCGCTCCCGGTAAACAGGAATCGCACCTGGAAGGCAATACCCGCATCAGCCGCTATCGCATGGACACCGTGACCGATTTCGCCTGGTTTGCTGCGCGCTCCTATACCTACACGCGCGACAGCCTGCGGCTGCCCTCGGGCAAACTGGTTCAACTGCACTGGTACCGTTTCAACAACCGGAAAAAAGACGAATGGGTAAACGGCCTGGAAAACACAAAGAAATTTTTACTGCAGCGGAGCGAATGGACCGGCGATTATCCCTACAATGAGCTCACGGTGGCGGAAGGATATCTGGGAAAAGGAATCGGCGGCATGGAATACCCGGCGCTGGTGGAGCTGCAGTCCACCAAAGACGCCGGCAGCCGTGAGACCGTCCTGGAACACGAGATCGGGCACAGTTGGTGGTACGCGGGCGTAAGCACCAATGAAAGAGCCTATCCCTGGATGGACGAAGGATTGAACAGCTATTTTACCAACCGCTATCCTGAACACAAACAACTGCGCGATCTCCAGCGCTGGCTCGTCGGCGGGCTGGAATCCATGCACCTCGACCAGCCCATTGCCACGGAAGCCGATTCATTTAACGTTGCCAACTATGGCCTGATCGCCTATGAAAAATCGGCCGCCTGGTGGCAGCAACTGGAACAGGCCCTGGGCCAACCCCTCTTCGACAGTTGCGTACGCACTTACTACAACCAGTACAGGTTCAGGCACCCGCAGCCGGCGGACCTCCAGCGCGTATTCGAAACCGTTAGCGGCAGGGCGCTGCCTGAATTTGCCCGGCTCAGCCGCCAGGGGCCACTGCAGGATCACAGGCCTCTTACCCTGCGGCCTTCTTTCATCTTCTCCCGGAAAAACCCTGAGCAATACCGTTATATCAATATTGGTCCCGCCATTGGCTACAACCACTACGATGGTTTTATGGCCGGACTGTTTCTGCACAACTACCAATTGCCCCTGCCGCGGCTGCGCTTTTTCCTGGCGCCACTCTACGGCACGCAATCAAAAACCTTCAACGGCATCGGCGATATTTCCTATACCGGCTATCTTCCGGGTTACTGGCACCAGTGGCAGTTGGGACTGCAGGCGGCCCGTTTCACAGGCGCCCATTCCGGCCTGGAAGGAAAATCGCAAGACCTTCGTTTCTCGCTGCTGGCGCCCCGCCTGCGCTATCAGTTCAAGGAACCACCCCTTTCCAAAAGGGAAAGGACCATCCAGTTCCGGTCTTATTTTATACAGGAAGCCGATCTTGATTTCAGCACGGCCATTGATGGGAACGATACCATCCTGGTGGTTGGACAAAAAAACCAGCAGCGTTACCTGCAGCAACTGCAAATGCGCTGGGCCGACCACCGCATCCTTTATCCGTATGATTTCCAGTTCCAGGCCGAGTATCAAAAAGAATTTACCCGGCTGGCTTTTACAGGAGAATACTTTTTTAATTACCGTAAGGAAGGGCGCGGTATGCGCATGCGCCTCTTTGCAGGCAAGTTTTTTTACAACCAGGGCCAAACGCCCCTCAGCGAACTGGAGCTCAACCGCTACGCCCTCAATATGACCGGGCCCAACGGCGCAGAAGACTATACCTATAGCAATTATTTCATTGGAAGAAACGAAAGCAGCGGCTGGGAGAGCCAGCAGATCATGTACCGCGACGGCGCTTTCAAAGCGCGTACCGATCTCCTGAGCCGGAAAGTGGGAAAATCCGACAACTGGCTCAGCGCCATCAACCTGGTGACCGATATCCCGGATAAGATCAACCCGCTCTCCCTGCTGCCCGTACGCATCCCCGTTAGGCTCTTCGCCGATATCGGCAGTTTTGCCGGCGCCTGGGAAACGGGTTATACCGAACAGCGCATTCTTTATGATGCCGGCGTACAGGTCTCTTTTTTCTACGACCTCGTGAAAGTATATATACCGGTGGTGAATGCAAAACCCTTCCGCGATTACAACCGGTCGGTGCTGGGCGACAACCGTTTCTGGAAGACCCTTTCTTTCAGCATTGATGTGCAGGCCTTCCGTCCGAGGCCGCTACTTGCAAAAGCCGGACTCTGAATGCACACGGCGCCATCCATACGATACATCCAACGGTCAGCTATAAACGCCACTGCCTGGGACGCCAGCATCGCCGCCGCTCCCAATGGCATGCCTTATCATTACTATTGCTATCTCGACACCCTCTGTCCACGCTGGGATGCGCTGGTGCTGAACAACTATGAAGCGGTTATGCCCCTGCCCTGGCGAAGGGCCTGGGGCATCTCCTATCTTTACCAGCCGGCCTTTCTGCCACAATGTGGCATCATTGGCCCCGCCCCGGTTACCGCTGCCATGGCCGGCGATTTCCTGCGCGAACTGGGCCGCCACTTCCGCTACGGCACCTACACTTTTAACGAAGGAAATCCGGCCCTGCCCCAGGCCGGAGGGCAATGGCGGCAAAGGACCAACTACCTCTTACCACTAACCGAAGATGCGCCAACCCTGCAGGCCTCCTTTAACCGCGATGCCGCCAAAAATATCCGCCAGGCCCGGAAAGCCGGCCTGCAACTCACCGAAACACTAGATCCTTCCCTGCTGGTGGAACTGTTCCGGGAAAGTTATGGCAGTTTGAATCCTTCTGTCGGCAACCGCGACTACGAAGCGTTGCTGCGCTGGTTCCGTCAACGGTCATCCCTACCCGAAACGGTTTGCTACGGCATTCGTGACCCTAAGGGAGACTGGATGGGTGCAGGCGCTTTTCTGAAAGACAAGCGGCGATTGACCTATATACTGGGGGCGCCCAGCGCCGCGGGCAGAAAACACAATGCCATTTACTTCCTGCTAAGCGAAGTGGTGAACCGTTTCGCCGGCACCGGTATGGTGTTTGATTTTGAGGGATCCGATATTCCTTCGGTGGCGCAGTTCTACGCCAAATTCGGTCCGCAGGCAATCGCTTACCCTGAGTGGCATTTTAACCGCCTGCCCTGGCCGCTGCGCCTGCTGAAACAATAAACCCGGCCGGCCCTGCAGTGTTCGCAGCAACTCTTTAAATGCCCATTTCCCTTTCTTCCAGCACTTTTTCCGCTATCAGGAGGTCCAGCGGCCGCGTGATCTTAACATTGGTGATCTCACCCTCAATGAGGTGGATCTTCACACCCAGCTTCTCTACCACCGAAGCCTCATCTGTAAAGGATTCATGGAAATCCTGCTCAAATGCCGACTTGATGATCTCCGAAAAAAAGGTTTGCGGTGTTTGGATGATCTTCACCCGGTTGCGGTCGATCTGCTCGCTGCCATTGAGGTGTTCAATGCGGATGGTATCCACGGCCGTGGTGGCAGGAATGGCATTGCCCTTATCCACCGCCTCTTTATAACAGCGCCGGATCAACTCCGGCGTCAGCAGGCAGCGAACGCCATCGTGTACAAAAACAATGGAATGTTTCCGGATATGCCGCAACCCGTTCCTTACGGAATGGAAACGGGTCTCGCCACCAACGGTCATCCATATGCGATGAGGATCGTAGGTATCGCGCAATATCTCTTTTCCCCTCTCAAGGTATTGCTCGGGCAATACCAGGATGATCTGCATATCGGGATAACTGTCGAGAAAAGCATTGAGGGTATACCAGATCACCGGCCGGCCCCTCAGTTCCAGGAACTGCTTGGGTACGGCCGTCCGCATCCGCAGCCCCGAACCACCCGCCACCACTACCGCATATTTTTCCATAATTTGCAAATATGCTGAATTTTAGGCACTATGCTTACGCGCTTCTCCTGCTGCTGGCCGCCTGCCACGGCAAACGTCCGCCCGCGCAGCAGGTGCTGCAGATCCGCGACAGGAGCGACCTTGCCACCACCGAATACCATATCACCAAAATAGTGAGGGCCAGCGACGACAAAACCTGGTACAAGGTCGGGGAAAGAAAGATCCTCATTTCCGTGGAAGCCGTGCTCAAAGCCGGCATCGACCTCTCGGCCATACAACCGGAAGACGTGGTAGTGAACGGGAAGAACATTACACTCTACCTGCCGCCGCCCAAACTCATTTCGCTCAACCTGGCGCCCGAAAAAGTGAAAGTGGAATACGAAGAAACCGGCATCCTGCGCGACCCCTTCAGCAATGCCGACCGTGATGCGCTGCTGGCGCAGGCCGAAACGCAGATCCGCCGCGACGCCGCCGCCACCGGCATTTTCACCGAAACAGAAAAAAACACCCGGCTCCTGCTCACCGGCTTCCTGCAGCAGGCAGGTTATGAACAGGTCGATATTCGATTCAGTCAAAATCCGCAACTCCCATGACCCGCAAACTGATACGATTGTTGTTCCTCGTGCTGGCGGTCCTGTGTTGCTGGTGGCTGCTGTCGCGCAAAGGCTGGCTGCCTTCACCTTTTGGCTGGCTGCAACCCAAAGAAGTGCTGATTGAAAACACACCCATGCTGGTAAAAGAGATCCGGCAGATTGGCCAGCTCATTTCCCTCAACGCGCAGGACGAAGTAGTAGTGAGCGCTCTCAAACCCGCTTCGGGCAATGCCACGCAGAAACTGGTGGAGATCTTTCACCCGCTCCACCCCACGGGTTTGGACAGGCTGGTGCTGGTGGTGAAAGGAGAACTTTTACTGGGCACCGAACTGAAGGCGCTGACCGGCAACCAGGTATTCGTCAGCGGCGATTCCGTATCCGTCACCCTGCCCGCTGCCGCCATACTGGAAGTGCAGATCAATCCTTTGGGCACCACTACTTTTATTGAAGAAGGCGTCTGGACACCGCAGGAAGTAACGGCGCTGAAAGGAAAGGCCCGCGAAAAACTGGTGGCGCGCGCCCATGAAAAAAGGCTCGCAGAAAGGGCCAACCAGCGCTCCCTGCTGCTGATGGAGAACTTCCTCAAAACAATGGGCTTTAAGAAAATAACGGTATTGAGTACACGCTGATCAGCGTTTTCCCAGCAACTCCCTGCACTCGGCCAGCAGGCGCTCGGGGCGGATCGCCGCCGTTCCTACTTCCTCGCAAACCAGTCCGCCTGCAATATTGGCGATCTCCGCAAACAGCGAAAGATTGCCGGTTGCCGCATACACCAGCGAGGCGATGGCGATCACCGTATCGCCCGCGCCCGATACATCGGCAATATTGCGCAGGTGCGAGGGAATGATGCCGCTGGCATTACCCGACTGGTAGAACACCCCCTTTTCAGAAAGGGTGATGAAAGAGACCTGGTGCCGCATGCGCGCTTCCAGCAGGGTATGCACTCTTTCCATTTCTTCCAGGTTCACCTTGTCCAGTGGAATATTCAGTCCTTCCCTTACTTCTTTCAGGTTGGGTTTGAAAATATCCACGCCGCTGTAGGCGAAAAAATTCTTCTTCTTGGGGTCAACCGTAGTGATGACACCATTCTCGCGGCAAAGCCTTACCAGTTTCCCGATCAGGTTTTCGGTAAGCACGCCCTTGTTGTAATCTTCAAAAATGAGTACGGCCGGCTTTTCATTTTCGATATAGCTGCGCAGTTTTTCATACAGGGCATCTTCCAGCGCTGCTGTTATATCGCGAATGGTTTCGCTGTCGAGCCGCATCATCTGCTGGTTGCGGCTGATGATCCTGGTTTTGCTGGTGGTTTTTCGCTCGTCGCTGAAAACAAGGTAGGAAGTATCCACGCCGCTTTCGCGCAGCAGGCGGCTCAGTTCCTCGCCATTGGCATCCTGTCCCAGTACCGAAAAAACCGTTACGGGCGCACCCATGGCCACGAGGTTCAGCGCCACGTTGCCCGCGCCGCCAATGCGGTGCTCGTTGCGCTGCAGGGCCACCACCGGCACCGGCGCTTCCGGCGAAATCCTTTCCACTTCTCCCCACCAATAGGTATCGAGCATTACGTCTCCGATAACACCCACTTTCACCTGGCGGAAGGACGCGAAGAGTGCATCAAAATCCATACGCTTACTTTAGGTTTGATCCTTTTTGCTGGCAACTGCCATGTAGTACACCGGTATGCCCAGCAACACAATCAGCAGGCCGAAAGAAGCAAAGGTAGGTTTGTAGAACAGAAGGGCAATGCAGATCGACGACGCCAGCAGCACATACAGGGCAGGCAATACCGGGTACCCGAAAGCCTTATAAGGACGTTCGGCCTCCGGGCGTTTGCGGCGCAGGCGGAAAATGCCCAGGATGGTGAGGATGTAAAAGATCAGCACCACGAATACCACGTAATCGAGCAGGTCGCCGTATTTGCCGCTGAGGCAAAGCACACAGGCCCAGATGCACTGGATCCAGAGTCCTTTTGCCGGCACGCCGTTGGCATTGAGGTTGCCTACCTGGCGAAAGAATAGGCCGTCCTTTGCCATGGTATAATACACCCGCGCTCCTGAAAGGATCAGCCCGTTGTTGCAGCCAAAAGTAGAGATCATGATCATAACGGCGATCACGATGGTGCCGGCTGATCCAAAAATATTCTGCGAAGCGGCCACCGCCACCCGGTCGCTTTCTGCGAATGCGATCTCGTTCAGCGGCAGCACGGCGGTGTACATGAGGTTGGCGCAGGCATATACAACGGTCACGATCAGGGTACCGAAAAAAAGACTCAGTCCTATATTCCGTTCCGGCCTTTTGATCTCACCGGCAATAAAGGTAACATTGTTCCAGGCATCGCTGCTGAACAGCGATCCCACCATCGCCGTGGCGATGGCGCCAATGATGGCGCCCCATCCCAGGTAAGGCGTTTTTTCGATCGCTTCTCCCAGGAATACCAGTTCCGATCCGCCCTCGGTTTTATTCAACCGGCCAAAATCCCAGGCATTGGCCCAGTTGGCTTCCCAGATGCCCGCTTTGGCGCCCAGCAGGAAACCGAAAATGATGAGGCCGAAAAGTGCCAGCAGTTTGGCCAGCGTAAAACTGGTCTGGATCAGCTTGCCTTCCTTTACGCCGCGGGTATTGATATACGTGAGTAACACCACCAGCACAATGGATACCAGTTGTGCCGCGGAAATTTTGATGTACACCAGGTCGAGCAGGATGTGCTTTTCGCTGAGCGCGGGAAAAATGTAGGCGGCAAATTTTGAAAAAGCCACGCCCACAGCGGCAATGGTGCCGGTTTGGATCACGGCGAAAAAACTCCACCCATATAAAAAGCCTACGAGTGGGTTGTAGGCTTCTTTGAGATAAACATATTGTCCGCCGGCTTTGGGATACATGGCGCTCAGTTCCCCATAGCTGAGGGCGGCGGTCAGTGTCATGAAACCCGTAAGCAGCCAGATGAAGATCAGCCAGCCGGCGCTGCCCACATTGCGGGTGATATCGGCGCTTACAATGAAAATACCGGAACCGATCATGGATCCCGCTACCACCATGGTAGCATCCAGCAATCCCAGCGTCGGCTTGAAAGAGCCCGATGCAGTGGCGTTAGACATGCAGTGTGTTTGGTTTTGGCTGCCCGTTGGTCCTATTTCTTCTTGTACTCGGCGTTCAGTCCCTGGATCAACTGGTCGGTGATATTATAAGTGGTGTCTTTGTAAAAGATCAGCTCGGGTTCATAGGAAATGATGAGCGAATACTTGTTGTCGCGGTTGAAATCTTTCAGGAAGGTTTCGATCTTCGACTTGATGTTCTTTTTGTAATCCATTTTCAGGTTCTCGAGCTGCTGCTCCAGGCTGAACTTGCGCTGCTGGTAGGTCTGCTGCATCTGCGCATACTCCCGCTGAACGGCGTCGGCCTCCGACTGGCTCATGGTAGCGCCTTTTTTCTGCCACTCTCCTATTTTTTTCTGGTAGTTGCGCTCCATGCTGCTGAGCTCATTGTTCATGGCCTCTTCCTTCACTTTCAGCTCGGCCAGGGCATCCTTGAAATATTCGTATTTGTTCTGCAGGGAATCGATGTCAAAATAAGCAATGCGAAAGGTGGTCGGTTGTGCATCCACTCCGTCGGCCGCAGCAGGTTTGGGAGGATCGTTCTTCTTACCGGAACCCATTTGTTTTGCCAGCAGGAACCCGCTGACCGCCAGGGCAAGGATACTGAGCACTAAGGAGAGTTGCTTCATGAAAATTGATTTGTAAATAGCAAATTAAGGGGTTTCGGGAGATTGGCCCAGTATCAACCGGGAATTTTAACGATGTTTCATACAATGAGGCCGCCCCTGAACCGGGGCGGCCTCCGTATTTGAAATTTTTAACAGATCTATTCTTCGTCGTCGAAGTTCATGGCTTCGCGGGTGGTCTGGAGCAATTCGTATTCCTCCTTGCTGCCCACGATCATGTTCTCGAAATCGCGCAAACCTGTACCTGCAGGGATCTGGTGACCGGTGATCACGTTTTCCTTCAGGCCCATCATATCGTCGGTTTTACCGTTGATGGCCGCCGTGCTGAGCACTTTGGTGGTTTCCTGGAAGGAAGCCGCAGAGATCCAGCTTTGTACACCCAGGGAAGCCTTGGTGATACCCAGCAGCAGCGGATGCGAAGTAGCGGGCTGCGCATCGCGGTATTCCACCAGCTTCTTGTCGGAACGGCGCAGGATGGAATTCTCCTCGCGCAGGTCGCGCAGGCTCACGATCTGGCCGGCGCGCATCTTGCTGCTTTCACCGGGTTCGGTTACCACTTTCTTATCGAAGATCCAGTCGTTCTCTTCAATGAAGTCGAACTTATCTACCGTATCGTCTTCCAGGAACTTGGTATCTCCCGGATCCACGATGCTTACCTTCTTCATCATCTGGCGCACGATCACTTCAATGTGCTTGTCGTTGATACGCACACCCTGCAGGCGGTACACTTCCTGGATCTCGTTCACCACGTATTCCTGTACAGCAAAGGGTCCTTTGATGCTGAGGATATCGCTTGGTGCGATCTGTCCGTCGGACAGCGCCACACCGGCTTTCACGAAGTCGCCGTCCTGCGCCAGGATCTGGCGGGTCAGCGGCACCAGGTATTTCTTGGTCACACCGTCGCGAGCCTCCACGATGATCTCGCGGTTACCACGTTTGATGGTACCGAAAGCCACCACACCGTCGATCTCGGAAACGATGGCGGGGTTGCCCGGGTTACGCGCTTCGAAGAGTTCGGTTACACGCGGCAGACCACCGGTGATATCGCGCAGTTTACCCAGCACACGCGGGATCTTCACGAGCACCTGTCCGGCTTTCACCTCATCGCCTTCTTCCATGATGATGTGCGAGCCTACGGGCAGGTTGTATGATTTGATTTCCTTGCCTTCTACCAGCAGGGACGGGATCTTGGTTTTGTCCTTGGTTTCGATCACCACTTTTTCGCGGTGGCCGGTTTGTTCGTCGGCCTCTTCGCGGTAGGTGATGCCCTCCATTACGTTCTCGAATTTAATGGCACCGGCGATCTCTGCGATCACTACGTTGTTGTAGGGATCCCAGGTGCAGATCGCTTCACCCTTGACCACTTTCTGGCCGTCTTTCACCAGCAGGGTGGAACCATAAGGCACGTTCACCACGTTCAGCAGGCGGTCGTTCTTCACGTCCATGTTACGGATCTCACCGGTACGTCCGATAACCACCTGTACTTTTTCGCCTTCGGCGTTTTCTGTGGTAACGGTACGCAGGCCATCGAACTGGATGGTTCCGTCGAACTTGGCCAGCAGGCTGGATTCTACGGAAGCGGATCCGGCAACACCACCCACGTGGAAGGTACGCAGGGTAAGCTGTGTACCCGGTTCACCGATGGATTGTGCAGCAATGATACCCACTGCATCGCCGTTCTGTGCCGTATAACCGGTAGCGAGGTTTTTGCCGTAACATTTCACGCATACGCCGCGTTTGCTTTCGCAGGTGAGCACGGAACGGATCTCCACTGTTTCAATACCGGCCTCTTCGATCTGCAGGGCCGTGTCGGCGGTGATCTCTTCACCGGCAGTCACGATCAATTCTTCGGTTAGGGGGTCGTAAATATTGTGCAGTGAATTGCGTCCTTCGATACGGTCTTTCAGCGGTTCGATAACGTCTTCGTTGTCTTTCAGCGCTGTGGTGGCAATACCGCGCAGGGTACCGCAATCCTCTTCGGTGATCACCACGTCCTGGGCCACGTCCACGAGACGGCGGGTGAGGTAACCGGCATCCGCTGTTTTAAGGGCGGTATCAGCCAGACCCTTACGGGCACCGTGGGTGGAGATGAAGTAGTCCAATACGTTCAGGCCACCCTTGAAGTTGGAAAGGATGGGGTTTTCGATGATCTCGGATCCGGTGGAACCGCTCTTACGCGGCTTGGCCATCAGACCCCTGATACCAGCCAACTGTTTTACCTGCTGCTTGGAACCACGGGCGCCGGAGTCGAGCATCATATATACAGAGTTGAAGCCCTGCTTGTCGTTCTGCATTTCGCGGATAAGGGTCTCCGTGATACGGGTATCCACACGGCTCCAGATGTCCACGATCTGGTTGTATCGTTCGTTGTTGGTAATGAGACCCATGTTGTAGTTGTCCCACACTTCGTCCACTTCCGATTTCGCCTGGTCGAGCAGGGCGCCCTTCACCTCAGGGATGATAAGGTCCTGCGGGTTGAACGACAGGCCACCGCGGAAGGCCATGCGGAATCCGAGTTGCTTGATGTCGTCGAGGAACTTGGCGGTCTTCGGAACGTTGGTGATCTTGATGATATCGCCAATGATCTCACGCAGGCTTTTCTTCGTGAGCAGCGCGTTCACAAAACCTACTTCAACGGGAACGAACTGGTTGAACAGTACGCGGCCCACAGTGGTCTCTAACAATTTCTTTTCCAGAACGCCTTCTTTGCTGCGCAGGTTGGCACGCACTTTAATGGGCGCGTGCAGGTCAATGCGGTCTTCGTTGTAAGCGATTATCACTTCTTCGGGAGAATAGAAGGTCATGCCTTCGCCGCGTACGGTTTCGGTATCGGTGCTTTTCTTGCCCTTGGTGATGTAGTAAAGACCCAACACCATGTCCTGTGAAGGCAGGGTGATGGGCGTACCGTTCTGCGGGTTGAGGATGTTGTGCGAAGACAGCATCAGCAACTGCGCTTCCAGGATGGCGGCATTGCTCAGGGGCACGTGCACGGCCATCTGGTCACCATCAAAGTCGGCGTTGAAGGCCGTGGTTACGAGCGGGTGCAACTGGATCGCTTTTCCTTCGATCAGTTTGGGCTGGAAGGCCTGGATGGACAAACGGTGCAGCGTTGGGGCACGGTTCAGCATCACAGGGTGTCCTTTCAGAATATTTTCAAGAATGTCCCAGATCACCGGTTCTTTTTTGTCAACCAGTTTACGGGCGCTCTTAACGGTTTTTACAATACCCCTTTCGATCAGCTTGCGGATGATAAAGGGTTTGAAGAGTTCAGCCGCCATGTCTTTCGGCAGGCCGCACTCGTGCATTTTCAGTTCGGGTCCCACCACAATTACGGAACGACCGGAATAGTCGACACGCTTACCGAGCAGGTTCTGGCGGAAACGGCCCTGCTTTCCTTTCAGCACATCGCTGAGCGATTTCAGCGCGCGTCCGCCCTCAGCCTTCACGGCGTTGGACTTACGGCTGTTGTCGAAGAGCGAATCGATCGCTTCCTGCAGCATGCGTTTTTCGTTGCGCAGGATCACTTCCGGCGCCTTGATCTCAAGCAGGCGCTTGAGGCGGTTGTTCCGGATGATCACGCGGCGGTAGAGGTCGTTCAGGTCGGAAGACGCAAAGCGGCCACCATCAAGGGGTACGAGGGGACGCAGTTCCGGCGGGATCACCGGGATGTATTGCATCACCATCCACTCGGGACGGTTGGTGATGCGGCTGTTGGCGTCGCGGAAAGCTTCCACCACGCTGAGGCGTTTCAATGCATCTGCTTTACGCTGCTGGGAAGTTTCTGTTGCTGCAGCATTGCGGAGGTCGTAACTCAACTGGTCGAGGTCGATCCTTTCCAGCAGGTCGTGAACGGCTTCCGCACCCATTTTGGCGATGAATTTGTTCGGGTCTTCATCGGGCAGGTACTGGTTGTCTTTCGGCAGTGTATCGAGTATATCGAGGTATTCTTCTTCTGTGAGGAGGTCGCCCACGTTCTGGCCTTTGTCGGTACGGATACCGGGCTGGATCACCACAAATCTTTCATAGTACACGATGCTTTCCAGTTTCTTGGAGCTCATGCCCAGCAGGTAACCGATCTTGTTGGGGAGGCTCTTAAAATACCAGATGTGCACCACGGGTACAACCAGCTTGATATGGCCCATGCGTTCGCGGCGAACTTTTTTCTCTGTTACTTCAACACCGCAGCGGTCGCACACGATGCCCTTGTAACGGATGCGCTTGTACTTGCCGCAGGCGCATTCATAGTCCTTCACGGGTCCGAAGATCCTTTCGCAGAAAAGACCGTCGCGCTCGGGCTTGTAAGTACGGTAGTTGATGGTTTCAGGCTTCAACACTTCCCCGTAACTCTTTTCCAGGATGGAATCGGGTGATGCCAGTCCAATCGTAATCTTCGAAAAATTGAACTTGGGACGATTTTCTTTTTTGATAGCCATAGATATACTGCAGATTGTGTTTTATGGATCCTACCGGATGGTTGACCAGGGTGCACATAAAGGTTCCTGCTCGTTTTCGCCCTTTCTGCGCTTAACGAAACAGGTTGATTGTCAATACATTATATGGAACACACCTAGCTTTCCCAACTTAAATAGTGGGCAAAGATACAAAAAAACAGGTTTCCGCCAAGCTTTTCCTCAACCCTCGACCCGGAAGGTTTTTATGAGCCGGGAAAGGGTTACGGCATTGTGAACCTCCAGTTTTTCGAAGATCTTACCCTTGTAAGCATTGGCGGTGGAGTACTGGATATTAAGGAGCTGGCAGATCTCGGGCAGGCTGCGGCCTTTGTGGATCAGCAACGCAATTTCCAGTTCACGTGCCGAGAGCCTGTCGAAAGGGTTGGCCTGTTTGTCGGCATCGCCCGCTCCCGCCAGCAGTCCCTGCAGTTCATCGTTGATATAAATTTTGTCTGACAGCACGGTTTTGAAAGCCCGCAGTATCTCTTCATTGGTAGCCGTTTTCCGCAAAAAGCCCCGCGCGCCCAACTGCAGCGCACGCTTTCCATAAATATCCTCCGGGTAGGTGGTAAACACCAGGATATGGGTTTCAGGGGTGGTGGTTCGCAACCACGACATCATGCTCACAAAATCAGACCCCGGCATATTAATGTCCAGGAAGATCAGTTTATAACTCCGGCCTTTTACTTTCTCCGCAATCTCCCTTTCATTCGCAGCCTCGTCAATTTTTGTAATTCCCAGGCTGGTTTTGATCAGTGATCTTATTCCTGAACGGATGATGCTGTGGTCGTCTGCTATCAAAATGCTGTACGGCATGGTTCACACATTAAATGGGGTCGCTGCAGTTGTCGCCTTTGCACAGGTCCTGAAATGATAAAGCTTTACGATCGTTCCTTCTCCTACATTACTCCTGATGTCCAGCGATACACCCATCAATTTACAGAAATCCGTAACAAACCGGTAGCCGAATCCAAGAACATTGGTTTGTTTACCATAACTGAACAATTCGCTGTCGGAAGAATGCTGCAGTATCTTCTGCAATACGGCAGGAGATATGCCGGCGCCGGTGTCCGATATTTCGATGATGGCTTCCCCTCCCACTTCTTCCACCCGGATGGTGATCAGCCCTTCGCGGGTATGTTTGTTGGCATTGTCGATCAGGTTGCGCAGGATCACTTTCAGCAGTTGGTAGCTGGTACTGATACAAATGCCTTCAGGCAGTTCCATTACCAGGCGATTGCCCCTGGCCTTCTGTAATTCTGCAAAAAAATCTTTCAGTTCATCCAGCAACGGGCGCAGGGGCACCGGCTTTGGATCGATATGACCCTGTACATTGATGTTTTTGATCCATACGGTGAAGTCGGCCACAAACTGGTAAATATTACCGGAGGTCTTTTTTATTTCGCGGCTCAGTTCCTCTGTTTCTCCGCCGATGGCCAGGTGGTGCCGGTGAAGCCGGTCCATCGCATCGGACAGGAAACGCAGGGGTGATTGCAGGTCATGTGTAACAACCATGGCGAGGTGTTCCTTGAACTGCACCATTTTCTGCAATTCATCTTTGGAGCTTTCGAGCGCGGCAACAACAGATTCCAGGCTCCCGATCAGCGCATGCTGCTCTTTGGTGGCTTCGGCTACATTTTTTTCAAGCAGCTTTTTTTGCTCCAGCAAAAGACGGATGCGTATCCTGTAAAAGAGATAGAACAAGGCGGCGATGCCCGTCAGCAGGAGCAGTTTAAATGCAAGGGTCTCCACAAAAACAGGCTCCACAAAAAAGTCGATCCGTCTTGCCACCACCTGGTCCTTCCCGAATCCCGATCGCTTCCGGAGCCGGATGCTGTGCTCTCCTTTTGAAATATTGTTCAGCTCGATCACATAGTCTTTATCAAGGAGATGCCATTGGTCCCGCTCGTCGTCCAGTTTATATTCAACGGACTGGTTATAGCTGTTCCCAAAATAGGGAGAGGAAATATGAAACTGCAGGTTCCGCAATTTTTTGGGAATGCGGATCCGCCCGGCCGTTGCTTCCAGGGAAACTGTGTCGGCCACGATGCGGTCGACATAAATATCGCTGCGCGGAAAAACGGGGTATATACTGTCGGCATAAAACTGCACCAGACCGTTCATGGTAGGTAAAGAAAATTTTCCATTCTGCAGCACAATGCCGGCGGGGATACAACCACCATTGAACTCGCTGGTCGCCAGTCCGTCGGTATGGTCCATGTAAAAAAAATAGGGCATGCCGTCGCGTTTCACCAGGTAGCTGTACAGGTCTTTTGTATCAAACAGGAATAGGCCATGATTGGTGGTCATCCAGATCCGGCCCGACTGGTCGGGCATAAAAACGTGCACATAGGAAAGATAACGGTTAGGGTCAACCGGGAAATGAACCAGTTCGTTCCTGTAGAGCGCATAGAAACCATTGCCGTATGTGCCGATCCAGAGCGTGCCCATCGCGTCTTCGTACAAAGCCCGCACCGATTTGTTTTCAAGCCCGGGAAACAACCGGGCCGTATTCTTATTGAAATCGACCGCAGCCAGCCCTTTATTCCCCACTATCCAGAAACGGTTATCGCCCGATTCAATGAAATTGGCGACCCGGAAATCATCGGGAAGACCCGGTGGCTGCTGCTTCCAGGCGATGCTGTCGTTTTCTATGGTACCCAGAAAGGCGTTTTCTGCCGTCATCCATATCCGGCCGTCTTTTGCCTGCCGGAACGAGAAAGCGGCATTCCTGCCTGCAGGTATTTCGCGCAGCAGTTGCAGGTTGGTATCGAGGTGTGCAACGGCAGCGGAGTAGGGATCTCTCCGGTTGAGATAGAAGGTTCCTTCCCTTGTTTTGAGTATGTTATACGGGCTGCAGGTGATACGGAGGGGCACAAACTGACCAGGGGCAATCATTCCCTTAGGCGTTAGCACACCGTCGGCTCCGGCAGGCGCCTGGGCATAGAAAACATTGGCGTCGCGGTTGCCGAGGCGAAGGGTGGAGAGGTCCTGGCGGCGAAAAACATAAATACCGTCCGTTAAAGTGGCAACGATGGTTGTTTTAAGATGGGGCAATTGCAGGAGGCCTACTATATTGGATATGCCTCCGATATACAATACCGGTTTTGCCCTGGCTATTTTGTTGCGGGAAGAAAAGCGGAGTTCGTAAATGCTGTCGGCACAGCGCAGGAATATCTGTCCGGGTGTTTGGATAAGGGAAACCGGCAGGGAATCGCCTGCCGGTTTGCCAGCCACTTTGCTGAGCCGCGGGATTTGCGGATCTATCCTTTCAGCCCGGGAGAGGCTGGTGTCGGCAGCAACCAGGGTTCCCTTTTGATTCAGGTAATAGTAATTACCACCCAGTTTTGTGATCGTATTGGCATAGGAACGGCCAATACCCGAAATACCGGGGAGCGCCCATTCGGGCAAATTGCCCGAATGGAATTTTTCCCGGCAACGCAGGTAAAGGCGTTGGGCCATACTGATATGGGCCTCCACATCCCCCTGCTCCCGCAGGATGGAATCTGCGGCTATCCGCCGGAGGGTATTGTTCCGGGTAACCGTATAAAACCGTTCGGCTTCCGCCAGCAGGTAAATCCGGCCGCTGGCAGTGGTTCTTACATCAAAGAGACGGTTGATCGCTTCCCCATTTTCGCTCCTGTTAAAATGCACGAACCGCATGCCGTCAAACCGCACCAGTCCCGATTCTGTAGCGATCCATACAAAGCCGTTGTTATCCTGCAGCAATCCTTTGATGGAGTTGGGCATGCCATTCTCATTGTTAAAATGCTGCACATGATAACCGGGGAATTGCGCCCGCGCCACCTGCACGACACACAGGAGAAAAAGCGCTACAAGAAGGAAGAGTATCCTTTTTTGCATCTTTAAAATTAACGGGTTTAGTGCATCCTTTACCGGCTGACGAAGCACTGCTTATTGTCATATCTGCGTAAAACGATCCGGGAATATAGTTAAATCTACTACAGGAAAGGATGGGGTAAGCATCTATCTTAGTTCCCGTTAGCATACGCTCTCCCGCATACGACTTACTGGTTGGTAGTTAGCAAAAGATATCTCAATTCCCCGCAGATATTTTCTTAACGGTTATGGCTGCATGTTCCATGCAGGACAGATTATCTGCGCCCTTCTTCCTGTCCCCTTGATCTAAAGATATCATTCACAAAAAACCGAATAGTTATGAACCCAAAAAGGTCGCTGGCAATATGCCTGGCATGCATATTTGCGCTATCAACAGTCCAGGCGCAGCAGAAGAAACCCCGTCCGAAAAAACCCAACATCATCATGCTGATCTCCGATGATACCGGGTGGGGCGATCTGGGTGTATATGGCGGCGGCGCAGGCCGGGGTATGCCAACACCTAACCTCGATCGCATGTCCAAAGAAGGCATGCAGTTCTGGGATTTTTACGGGCAGCCCAGTTGTACGCCGGGCCGCGCGGCCATGATCACCGGCCGCATTCCCAATCGCAGCGGTATGACCACGGTGGCCTTCCAGGGCCAGGGGGGTGGTTTGCCCGCTCCCGAATGGACACTCGCTTCCGTTTTGAAACAGGCGAATTATAAAACCTTTTTCTCCGGCAAATGGCACCTCGGCGAAGCCGACTACTCCATGCCGAACGCACATGGCTTCGACAAAATGCAGAACGTGGTGCTCTATCATCTGAATGCTTACACGTATGCCTTTCAGTCCTGGAACCCCGACATGGATCCAAAAATGCTGGCCTTCTTTCAGAAAGTGACCACGGGGGTACTGGAAGGCGAGGCTGGTGGAAAAGCGCGTGAGACCACCAAAGTAACGGAAGAGAATATCGCTGAGCTGGATATGATGATGACCGACAATGTGCTGAAGCAACTGGACGCATATGCCAAAGGAAAAGATCCTTTCTTCATGTGCGTGAACTTTGCCAAGAACCACCAGCCCAACCTGCCTTCCAAACAGTTCAAAGGCAAATCTCCCGCCGGCAGTAAGTATGCCGATTGTGTGATGGAAATGGACTACAACGTGGGCCGTGTGATGGACAAAATACGTTCGCTGGGAATCAGCGAAAATACCATCGTGATCTATACCGTTGACAACGGCGCCTGGCAGGATGTGCATCCCGATGCAGGTTACACACCTTTCCGCGGCTCCAAAGGAACCGACCGTGAAGGCGGCAGCAGGGTGCCGGCCATCGCCTGGTGGCCTGGCCAAATTGAAGCCGGCAGCGACAGCCACGACATTGTTGGTGGTCTTGACCTCATGGCCACTTTTGCCAGCCTCGCAGGTATACCGCTTCCCACCAAGGACCGGGAAGGAAAGCCCATGGTGTTCGATAGTTATGATATGTCGAATGTATTGTTCAAACAAGGCGCACCGTTGCGCGACCGCTGGTTCTATTTCACAGAATCAGAACTTTCCCCCGGTGCGGTAAGAGTGGGTCATTTCAAGGCAGTGTACAATACGCGAGGGGATAACGGCGCCCAGGCCGGCAGCGATATGCCCGGGCAACAACTCGGGTGGAGAGGCAATGAAGCTTATATCGCTACCGTGCCTGCCATCTATGACATCTGGCAGGACCCGCAGGAGCGCTACGATATCTTCATGAACAGCTATACCGAAAAAACATGGACCCTGCCCATCTTTAACAAGGCCATCCAGGAACTCATGAAGACCTATGTGCAATATCCCCCCCGACCGCTTCAAAGTGAAACCTATACCGGCCCAATGGAGATCAACAGGTTCCGGACCATCCAGGAAGCCAAAAAACTGCTTGAATCGAAAGGTATTGCATTGCCCGATGAATTAAAAGGCAACCAATAATTTGATAACGTAAAGGTATACTGGGCGGCAGCCCCGTGTACCTTTACCATTTATCATCCTTCTTATTCAATTGCTATGTCAAGAATTTACCTTTCCCTCTGCTGCCTGTCTATGTTGCTGGCGGCAGCCTGTTCAGCGCCTGCCGACAAAACAGGCGCAGGTGGTGCAGCAGGCGATTCCGCCACTGTAACTACAGACCCCCTCCCCTCCTGGAACGATGGCGCCAATAAAAAGGCCATTGTCGATTTTGTAACCGATGTCACAAAACCCGGTAGCGCCAATTTTATAGAGCCGGCCGACCGCATCGCTACTTTCGACAACGATGGCACCCTGTGGTCGGAACAACCCGTCTATTTCCAATTCTTCTACGCACTGGACCAAATAAAGGCCATGGCGCCGAAGCACCCGGAATGGAAAAAGAAACAGCCTTTCAAGTCGGTGCTCGACAATAATATGGGCGAGCTGATGAAACAGGGCGAAAAAGGATTGTTACAGATCATGGCCACCACCCATACGGGTATGACCAGCGAAGAATTTGCTTCCACCATCCGGCAGTGGAGTGATACGGCCCGGCACCCCACTAAACAAAAACTGTATAAGGAACTGGTATTCCAGCCCATGATTGAACTGGTAAAATACCTGCAGGCCAACCAGTTCAAAACCTTTATTGTTTCCGGCGGCGGCATCGACTTCATGCGCGCCTGGGCCGAAAGCGTCTATGGGATACCGAAAGACCAGATCGTAGGCAGCAGCATCAAGGCCAAATACGATTACAACAACGGCAACCCGGTGATCCGGAAAATACCGGAGCTTGATTTCATTGACGATAAGGAAGGCAAACCGGTAGGTATAGAAAAATACATCGGGCGCAAGCCGGTGATTGCCTGCGGCAATTCCGACGGCGACCTCCAGATGCTGCAGTGGTCGGCCTCCAACAAGTTGCGCAACCTGCAGTTGTATGTGCACCATACCGATTCCGTGCGCGAATGGGCCTACGACCGGAAATCACATATCGGCACTTTCGACAAAGGACTGGATGAAGCGCTCGCCAAAAAATGGTTGATCGCCGATATGCAGAATGACTGGAAAGTGGTTTATCCTTTTGAGAAATAGGAGACATTGACTAATAAATATTTTTTTATGAAACATTCACTAAAATCAGCACTTACTTTACTAACGATCGCATTCGCCTGCACGCAATGCAAGCAGGGAGATACAAGCAAAGAGCAAACAGCAGGCGCCGGCAAAGCAGAGAGCAGCGATAGAAAGCCTGCTACTTCTTTTACCAAACAAAAGCAGGAAGAGCTGCTGGCCTATCTTCCTTTCGCCGATAAGACAGATTACGACAATGCGCGCAGGGGCTTTATTGCCACGCTGGATGCGGGAGAGATTAAGGACGATAAGGGGAATGTTGTGTATAGTATGAAACAATACGACTTTATCAAAGGGCCGGCGCCCTTTACCGCCAACCCCAGCCTCTGGCGGCAGAGCGAGATCAACAGCCTGAATGGTCTGTTCAAAGTAACCGATGGTATTTACCAGATACGGGGTTTCGATCTCGCCAACATGACATTGGTCGAAGGAAAAACAGGCTGGATCATCATCGATCCGCTGCTTTCAGAACCCACTGCCCGGGCGGGGCTGGCGCTGGCCAATGAAAAGCTCGGCGCCCGGAAAGTATCCGCTGTTATCCACACGCATAGCCATATCGATCACTTTGGCGGTATCCGGGGAGTGATGACTGAAGCAGATATAGCCAGAAAAGTGCCCATTTATGTACCGCAAGGCTTTTTTGACGAGGCCATCAGCGAAAACGTAATGGGCGGAAACACCATGGGCAGAAGAGCTGCTTATATGTATGGCAATCTTCTTCCCAAAGATTCAACCGGCACTTTGGGTACCGGGTTGGGGCAAACCACCTCTACCGGTCTTCCCGGCATCCTGCAGGGAACCGATATAATCAAAAGTCTCTCCGGGGAAAGCAGGATAATCGACGGCATAAAGGTGGAATTCATCTTTACACCTGAATCAGAAGCGCCGGCTGAAATGATGTTCTATTTCCCACAATACAAATCTTTCTGCCAGGCGGAAGACGTGAGCCATACCCTGCACAACCTGTATACGCTGCGCGGCGCCAAAGTCAGGAATGGTCAGAAATGGAGCCACTATATTGACCTGGCGCTGCAAAAATGGGGGAAAGATGTACAATCCTCTTTCGGTTCCCACCACTGGCCTACCTGGGGCAACGATACCATCAACGCCTATTGGGCCAGCCAGCGCGATCTGTTTCGTTTTATTCACGACCAAACCCTGCGCCTGGCCAACAGGGGATATACGCCTGTGGAAATCGCGAACATGATCAAACTCCCCGAAAGCCTCGACAAACACTTTTTCAACAGGGGCTACTACGGCTCTGTAAGCCACAACGTAAAAGCCCAGTATGATCTCTATTTCGGATGGTTTGACGGAAACCCGGCCAACCTCGACAAACTGCCGCCGGCCGAAGGAGGCAAAAAATATGTGGAGTTCATGGGAGGCGCAGGCAACCTGTTATCGCAGGCCCGGAAATCTTACGACAATGGCGAATACAGATGGGTGGCGGAAGTAGTTAATCACCTTGTATTTGCCGATCCCAAAAATACGGAGGCCAGAAATTTGCTCGCCGACGCTTATGAGCAGCTCGGGTACCAGGCTGAATCAGGGCCATGGAGGAACTTCTATTTGTCTGGCGCCAAAGAATTGCGTGAAGGTGTAAAAGTGCTGCCTTCACCCAATACCGCCGGTCCGGATATGGTTCGCGGAATGTCCAACGATCTCTTCTTTAATTTCCTCGCCATGCGCTTCATGGGAACCGAACCGGATGCAGCCGCCATGAAATATACCTTCAACATCACCATGCCGGACATTAAGGAAAAAGCGGCGCTGATCGTGGAAAATGGCGTCGTTACACCCAGAATTGGCAGCCATGTTGATGGAAATGTTACGGCCACACTTACCCTGAACAGGAAAGACCTGGACCGGATCAGCCTGGGAGAATCTTCCTTCAAAGAACTGGCTGATAACGGCACCATCAAAATAACCGGTGATGCCGCAGCATTCAATGCCTTTATCAGTAAGATAGACAAATTTGATTTCTGGTTCCATATTGTTGAACCCTGAGTAAAGGAGGTGGACCGGGGGAAAGCCCAGTCCACCTTTATCATTTCTGGTTGGATTTATAATGATTTATCCTTTCGAGAAATGAACGCCTCAGCTATATATCTAAAGACAAAAAGCAGTTCCATGACACAAAACAATTACAAGTTGTTGTTGGTTGCATCGCTTGCAGCCCTGTTGGTTAGTTGCCATTCTTCAGATACAGAAGTGGAATCGGGTACAAATACCGCAACGGCTGCGCAGCTTTCGTCCCCTCGCGATTCGCTGGCTGTTGCCAGCCAGAATATCATTATGCATCCTGAATATGCCAGGTCATTGGCGCGCATGGCATACATATGGGGATACCCGATGGTGAACATGATGAACCGGAAAGCCACCCTGGCAAAAGCGCCATCGCCAGGAAGACTGGGTGGCGTGCTGCCGGCAGCCCCTACGGGATATGTATCCATGCTGAACGATTACATCGATCCTGCGCAGACTTTTATCGCCTGTCCCAACCAGGATGTGGTTTACGGCCTGGGATTCTTTTCACTAGATGAACAGCCGGTAATTATGCAGGTGCCCGATTTTGGAGACCGGTTCTGGGTGTACTCCATTTATGACGCCCGTACCGACCAGGTGGGACAATTGGGGAAACCCTATGGCTCGAAAGCAGGTTTTTATTTGTTGAAAGGCCCCAACTGGAAAGGAAAAGTTCCCGAAGGAATCGCCGGCGTATTGACCAGTCCCACTACTATTGGCAATTGCATCCCGCGCATTTTTATGGACGACACAAAGGAAGACAGGGCCGCTATGCAGCCACTCGTTAACCAGGTGATGGTTTACCCGCTGACAGAATTTGATGGAAAAATGAAAACGAACGATTGGGCGAAAGCGCCCTCTTTCCCGAAACCGCCCGGCGGTGGCAGCGGCGAAACCAAATGGGTGATACCTGAAAAGTACTTCGATGAATTTGGTGAAGTATTGGCTAGCATACCGCCATTACCCGGTGAAGAATCTATGTACGGCCAGTTTCGGTCGCTGATGGCCGCTGCAGCCAAAAGCCCCGCCATCAAAAAAGTTATTACTGATGAGGTGATTGCGCTGGACAAAACGCTGATCAAAGATTTCATGCAATGGAAATACAATGGCAAACCTGCGGGGAGCAATTGGAACCGTTCACAGAACAATGCAGAATGGGGCCTCGATTACTATAACCGTACCGGCACCTGTAAATCCAACATGTTCGACAACCGGCCGGGCGAAACCCAATATTTTTATACCGATCATACAACAGACAGCCTGAAACTGAATGGTAAAAGCAATTACAGGATCACTTTTACAGAGCTGCCTCCTGTGAAAGGGTTCTGGTCGTTGACCATGTATACCAAAGAGCATTTCTTTTATCCCAATCCTTTAAAAAGATATTCTTTAGGCACCAAGAACAAAGGATTGCAGAAGAATGCAAACGGCACGGTTACATTGTATGCGGGTAATAAAAACCCCGGAGCAGAAAAAGAGTCAAACTGGCTGCCGGCGCCTCCCGAAGATTTCTCCCTATACCTGCGGGCTTACTGGGGCGACGATGGCATCGTCAACGGCACCTGGATACCGCCCGTGATCGAAAAATACTGACAATGCCCATCGCGGTTCCCGGCACAGGATTTCCTCATGCAACAAAAATCACAATCATGAAGAATACAAAAACAAAATTCTTCCTGTTGGCAGCATTCGCCCTGTTTGGATTCATTCCTTTCTTTGCAGTGGCTCAGGCAACAACATCGCCGTTGGTGAAAAAACTTTACAATGGCGGCTGGCCTTCAAAAGATGAAATACAAAAAAACTACGACGAGCTTTATGAGCAGCAGGCGGTTGAAGCCTATATGCTCACCCTGCCGGCGCTGAATGTGATTGGCATGCGCGATGGCTCAGAGGCGAGTTTTGGAAAAGGATACCATGTGCTGCCCATATGGAAAGATCGTATGAATGCAAAAACGCTCGTTCCAACACCCAACTGCGATGTTATTTATTCGATGAACTACCTGAACCTGAAAGAAAGCGGCCCGTTGGTGGTATATGCTCCGCCAAATGTGATAGGCATGTTCACTGATTTCATGCAGCATACTTTAACCGATGTAGGCGCAGCAGGGCCCGACAAGGCCACCGGCGGACTTTACCTGTTATTGCCCCCCGACTACGATGGACCGGTTCCGGGTGGCTATTACACCTTCCGTTCCGCCACCTACAATGTATTCCTCTTTTTCCGTACTGTATTGGCCGCCGGACCAAAAGGACCGGATGTAACAAAGGCGGTACAAACTGCAGAAATGACACGTATCTATCCGCTGGGCAGCAGGGAGGCCGACCGGCCCGCTATGAAATTTCCGAACGCATCGCCTGTACGGGTTAACATGATGTATCCTACAGATTTCAGCTATTGGGAAAAACTAAAAGCCTTTATCGATTATGAGCCGGTTGCCTTCCTCGACGAGATCTCACGGGGTGTGCTGGCCTCCATCGGTATTGTGAAAGGACAGCCTTTTACGCCCAATTCCCGGCAGCGCGAACTGCTTACCAATGCCGTTAACAAAGCAGAGAAACAGATACTCGCTGCCCGCCTGCATCCCGATGGTTTACCCATGAATTTCTACTATAAGGATCGCAAATACCTGAATGTATGGGGAGGGGTGGATGCAGACTGGAATACGACGACCTATAAATCGCTTACCACAAGAGCCGCTTATTTCCAGGTGGCTTACTCCTCTGCTCCGGCCATGGTGGTGAACACCGTAGGCCAGGGTTCAAAATATCCCAATACTATGGCCGATGCCGATGGCGAATTGCTGAATGGCAGCAACCAGTACAAACTGCACCTGCCTCCTAATATACCCGCGGCTTTGTATTGGGCTGTGACCGCCTATAATCCTGTTGATGGCACGATGCCGGAGACTTCGCAGCCATTTCCCTCCCGTAACCAGTTCGATAAGGTAAAAACGAACGGAGATGGTTCTGTGGATATCTATTTCGGACCAACAAAACCAGCCGCCGCGACCGCAGAGAACTGGATACAGACCATTCCCGACCGGGCACTGTTGATCGCGGTACGCCTGTACGGATCAGGCATGGCCTTCTACGACCAAACATGGAAACCGGATGATGTCGTTAAAATTAAATAAAGGAGCTGTTAGGCCTTTGGTTGTGCTGTTTTCCATTATTCATGTCAATACAACCGCTCGATCGCAGGCCTCCGACACAACTTTGTTGACGGTAGAAGAAATGGCGAAAAAAAGGCAGGATCCCGTTGCCGGACTTAAAAGTATTTTTTTGCAGGATGTAATCTTGCCGATAAACGAGGGCAATGCCAATTCTTTTTCCATTCAACCGGTTTTTCCCATCCGCATTGCAAAAAACCTGAAACTGATCACCTATACCATCATTCCTTTTCAATCCGTGCCACCGCTGTCGGCGGATGGCAGCCGCGAAGGCGGTATGGGCAATATCCTGTTCAACGGCTATTTTTCATCGGTGGAGAAAAAAGGAAAAACGAGCTGGGGCGTTGGTCCCGCCGTGCAGCTTCCTACGCGCACGAACGCTGCACTGGGCAGCAACCGCGTGAGTATGGGCCCTTCTGCGCTGCTCTATTATGGCGGCGACAAATTTGCCGGCGGTGTGGTAGCCCAGAACTTCTGGTCGCTCGGCGGCGAAGGCGCGAATAAAGTAAATCTCTTCAGCCTGCAATATATCGCCTACTATAATTTCACCAAGGGCTGGTTTTTACTGAGTAATGCCACCCTGGAATCCAACTGGCTGGCGGAAAGCGGACAACAATGGTATGTACCCGTTGGTGGTGGTCCTGGAAAAACCTTCCAGATGGGCAAACTCTTTTACTGCGCTACCGCCCAGTTGTTCTATGGCGCCGCAAGGCCTGCTGTAGTGGGAAGTTGGCAGGCGGTATTTCAATTCCAGGTTATACTATAACTCAATCCGGAATACTTAAACCTCTGAAATGAAAAAGACAATTTGGATATTCATCTCACTGTTTATTGTAAGCGCGAAAAACAGCACGGCGCAGGACAGCGATGCCGCAGCCGCCCAGGCCAATAACCCGCTGGCCAATATGACAGCCCTCAACTTCCACGACTACTATACGCCGAAGCTCAGCGATGCACCGGACGGCTCTTATATGAACACCGCCTGGGTGCGTTTTGCAAAACCCTTTGCCAGCGGCAAATTCCTGCTGCGGGCCTCACTGCCGCTCAGTACTCTCGGCGTTCCGAATGCAACTACCGGTAAGGTACAAACGACCAGCGGGCTGGGCGACCTGAACGCCTTCTTCTCGTACAGCTTTATTTCCAAAGCCACCGCCACAGTAGGCATCGGTCCCATGCTGTCTGCGCCAACCGCCTCCCACGATGCCCTGGGCAGCGGTAAATGGCAGGGCGGTTTTGCCTTTGTGGCCTTTATCGCCAAATCGCCTGTGTTCCAGTTCGGCGGCCTCATTACCTGGCAGGCTTCTTTTGCGGGGCAAAGCGACCGCGAATCCACCAGCCTGGCAGCCATACAACCCTTTTATTTCTGGCAGATCGGCAAAGGAACCTACCTGCGCGGCGGCCCCATCTGGGCCTTCGATCTCAAGAAAGGCGCTTATTCCGTACCGTTAGGACTCGGCATCGGCAAGGTGGTGAAAATGGGAACCACCATGGTCAATCTTTTCGTAGAGCCGCAGTATTCTATGCTGGTGTACGGCATGCAGCCACAGTTCCAGGTATTCAGCGGCATCAACCTGCAGTTCGCTTCCAAATAAATCATCAAAACCTTCCACCATGACAGCATTACACCGCAGGAAATTCACCGACGAAGAAAAACGGGCCATCGTGGAAGATGCCATGCAACGCGGCATCAACCTGGTGCTGCGCGAACACCAGCTTTCCTACAGCGTCTTCTCCCGGTGGAAGGAAAAATACAAGCCCGCCGTCGTGAAAGAGCAGCAGGCTGCCCACCGGATGCTGCAGCAAATGAAGGAGCTGATGGCAGAGAACGAAAGACTGAAAATGATCATCGCCAACCAGGCGCTGGAAATACAGATCAAAACGGAAAAACTGGGAGAGCATTCGCCCCGCTTTCATCCTTAACTTTAACCCCATAATTTCGCGTCCATGAAAAATTCCATCCGGCTGTTGCCATCGTTGCTAACCGGAGCGCTGCTTTGCGTATGCGCTGCTGCTTTTGCGCAACAGGAGCCGGCAAAAGCCAGTGCCGCTTTCAAACCCTTCCACCAGTTGGGCCTCACCATCGGTCACGAACACTCGTTCAACGGCCGCAACGAAGAAGGCAAAAGAGAAGTGCTGGTCCTGCCCTTCTGGGGACTCGATTATAATTTCTGGTTCCATCCTAAATTCGCCGTTGGTCTGCATACCGATTTCATTTTGGAATCTTTTGAAGTAGAAAAGAACCTGGAAAACGGCGAAGAGACCACCGTTGAAAGAACAAGACCCATCGCCCCGGCCCTGATGGGATTTTACAAACCCACGGAACACTGGAATTTCGGGCTGGGTTTCGGCGGGGAGTTCGCCAAAGAAGAGAATTATTTCCTGAACAGGCTGGCCGTGGAATACGGCGTGGAGATCCGCAACGGGTGGGAGCTTGCAGGAAGCTTGCAATACGATATCCGCTGGAAAGCCTATGATACCTGGACCATTGGCCTGGGCATTTCAAAAGCGCTTGGAAAAAGAAAAGAATGATTACCCGAAAGGATTTACAACAGCACCGCCTGCATGGTTTTGTTATCGCCTTCCTGCTGCTCGCAGCCTGCCTGCCGGCAATGGGCCAGGGGCCGGAAAAAAGCAGTGGCGACGAAACCAACGCCGACAGCGCCCGCAGGGCCAGCGTGCGTTACAACCCCGCAAAAGGATTTGAGTTCAAAACGGCCGACAACCGTTTCCTGATGCAGGTGCACAGCCGCCTGCAGTTCCGCTTCGCCACGCCCGAAGACCAGGACCCTGTTACCTTCGACGATTTCAGCGGCGTGAACAAAACCAGTTTTAAGATCAACCGCGCGAGGCTGAAAGTGGGCGGTCATGCTTTCCAGCCCTGGTTGAAATATTACTGGGAATATGAACTGAGCCAGTCGAACCTGCTCAACTACACCATCATGGTGGAAAAATGGGACTGGCTGAAATTCCAGGTCGGACAATTCAAAGTGGAGTACACCCGCGAACGACGCATCAGCAGCGGCGAACAACAAATGGTGGACCGTTCCGTGATCAACCGGCCCTTTACGGTCGACCGCCAGCAGGGCGCTGAAATATACGGGCGACTGAAAGGAAAAGGCATTGCCGATTTCAATTACTGGCTGGGCGTTTTCACCGGGACCGGTCGAGGCAATACTGCCAACGACGACAATCACCTGATGTATTTCGGAAGACTGCAATGGAATGTCACCGGGCGGTTTCTGGATTTCGAAGGAAGCGACCTGGAGCTCCATGAAAAGCCGGCCGGCACACTGGCGCTTTCAATGGTTACCAACCAAAGTCCCTATACACGTTTTTCCCAGGCTGGCGGCGGATCACTCGAAGGATACGAAAACGGGCTACCTGGACAGTACCGCGTGAACCAGGCCAACCTGGAATCGGCCTTCATGTACAAAGGATTCAGTTGGCAATCGGAGTGGCACTGGAAAGAGATTGTTGACAAATACAACAACGATCAGACCAATACCCTGCATGGCTACTATATCGAGGCTGGTTATTTTTTCCACCAGCTCTGGCACTGGTGGCCCAGGCCGCTGGAATTTGCGATGCGCCAGGCCAATTACCGTCCCAATGTGGAAGCAGAACAAACAAAAAAAGGGGAAACCTCGGCGGCCTTTAACTGGTTTTTCAACGGGCATCGCAATAAGCTGACTTTCGAGACCAGCCGTTTTACGTACGATAAATCGGCTGATGTGCTCACCCAGGAATGGCGTTTCCGGTTGCAGTGGGATATATCGTTATAGTTTGGGGTTTGGAGTTTGTGGTTTGGGGTTGGGGGTTGGGTTTTGAGCCTATTCTGGGGTTGTGAGCCTATTATTTTCGAAAATGAGCCTATTATTTGGGCAAAATGAGCCTATTCTGCAGCCGGTTTTGAGGTGGGTAAAACAAGGGTATATTTTGCGCCGGCGCCTTTTCCGCTACAGTTGAAAATGCCCCAGTTCACCAGCTCCCGGAGATCGCGCGTGGCGGTTGCCTTCGATACCTGGTGGCGTTGCTGGTGGGTCTTGTTGCTGACGGGCTCACCCAGGAGGACCAGTTCAATGAGCAGGACCTGGCGGTCCGATAAAGGGTGCAGCGCAGCATAATACTCCAGGACTTTCTGCCTTTCCGCCGCTTTCATAAAGGGCTGGTGTTCCTTCATAAACTCTTGTATAACAAAGTGATACGCCGACTGATACTTGGTTTTGCGGTTGGATTTCAGCATCGCTTTGATGGACGCTTTCCTTTCAGGGTCGGCAATGGTGGCCCGCGCCTGGGCCACTGCTTCACGGAAAACCTGGTTGCTCTGGACCTGTACCGGCGACAGCCGCACCCAGCCGCGGTCGGGATATTTTGTGGCCAGGTCGCCATCGCGGTGCCGCTTGAACACGATGGTTTTTCCGATCTTCCCGGAATAGTTCCGGGTGAGCATATTGCCCCTGTTTCTTGCCATAGGAAGATTTTATCCCTAATATACCTAAAATTGTGGAAAGCCCGTCTGTCGTTGGTTTGCCGTCTGTTTGCCGTTTTTTTGCCGTCTTTCTAAGCGTCATGATGTAGTCACCACCGCACCATCCATGCACCAGGCAGGCCCCGGCGACCGGCAAAATGCACCCACTTCCACCGTCGCTCCGGTGCAGCCAAACATGATACAAATTTTACCATATGAGAGGGGCACAGGAAAGATTCTGGCCGTAATTTTGCGCCTGATATGGAGAAAAAACAACCTGTGCTGCATGCGGATATCGTACTGATCGGAGCCGGCATCATGAGCGCCACCCTGGCGGCCCTTCTCAAAGAACTGGACCCTCAATTGTCCATCGTTGTGCTCGAACGCCTGGATGTGCTTGCCGGCGAAAGTTCCGATGCCTGGAACAATGCCGGCACCGGCCACAGCGCCCTCTGTGAACTGAACTACACGCCCCAAAAACCCGATGGCTCCATCGAGGTTAAAAAAGCCGTGAAGATCTTTGAGTCCTTCGAGGAATCGAAACAGTTCTGGGCCTACCTCGTGAACCAGGGCATCGTGCAGCAGCCGTCCGGTTTCATCCGCCCCGTTCCCCATATCAGTTTTGTAAGGGGGCAGAAAGACGTGGAATATCTCCGCAAACGCTTCAATACCATGAAGCAGTTCCACCTGTTCAGCGAAATGGAGTTTACCTCCGACCGCGCACAAATGACGGAGTGGATGCCCCTGGTGATGGAAGGCCGCGACCCGGCCGAACCCGTTGCCGCTACGCGCGTGGAAAATGGTACCGACGTGAATTTCGGCGCCCTCAGCCGCAAGATCTTTGAATGGCTCCGCGGCCTGCCGGATGTGCGCATAAAGCTGGCGCATGAAGTGGAAGACCTGAAACAGCAGTCCAGCGGCAAGTGGCTGCTCGAAGCCCGCAACCTCACTACCCGCAATAAAACACATATCCTCACGCGCTTTGTGTTCATCGGCGCGGGCGGCGGCTCCCTGCCCCTGCTCGAAAAATCGGGTATCCCCGAAGGCCGCGGCTATGGCGGCTTCCCGGTAAGCGGGCAATGGCTGCGCTGCATCAATCCCGCGGTGATCGAAAAGCACCAGGCCAAGGTGTACGGCAAAGCGGCTGTGGGCGCGCCGCCCATGTCGGTGCCCCATCTCGACACGCGTGTGATCGATGGCAACAAGGCCCTGCTCTTCGGGCCCTATGCCGGTTTCTCCACGCGCTTCCTGAAAAACGGCTCGCTGATGGACCTGCCCGCTTCCATCAAATACTACAATATCCTGCCCATGATCAAATCGGGGCTCGATAATATCGACCTCACCAAATACCTCATTTCGCAGGTGACCCAGAGTGCCGACGATCGCCTCGATGCGCTGCAGGAGTATATGCCCCTCGCAAAAATGGCCGACTGGAAACTGGAGATCGCGGGGCAGCGCGTGCAGGTGATCAAAAAAGATCCCGTGCACGGCGGCGTGCTCGAATTCGGCACCGAAATCGTGTGTGCAGCCGACGGCTCCATCGCCGCCCTGCTCGGCGCTTCACCCGGCGCTTCCACGGCGGTGAGCATCATGCTGGAACTGCTGGAAAAATGTTTCCCGCAGGAGCTGGCGGGCAAGGCCTGGCAGGAAAAGATCCGCGACATGATCCCGTCTTATGGACGTTCGCTGTTGCAGGACCCGGAGTTGTATGCGGCCGTTGCCGAAAGCAGTTCCCGTACACTGGGGCTGGAGAAAAAGGAAGCGGTGGTGTGATCGTTTATCGCCTGTATTTCAACAGTGGGTTTCGCCTGCTGTGGAGGTAGCTCATTTCTTTTTTGTTGTCCTGGATGCAAGTATTTCGGCTTTTGCTTTTTCCCAGCTAACAGTTTTGGATTTACCGGCTTTTACATCTGCCGAACGTTTTTCCAGTTCAGCAACAAACGCGTTGTCATTCCAATGATCGTAGATTTCCTCAATTTCTTCTTCCAGCATGGTATAAATAGCTTTTACCTTCCGGTCCTCTGCTGCACGGATATAATCGTATAATTTCTGCCGGATGCTGGCCGTACTCATACTCCTACTGTTTAGTCCAAATCTACCTTTTTTACCACTTATTTACAACCGGTACTGGAAAAAATCGTCCGGTTTGGCCGCAACCAGATACTTACCCACCCCCTTCCGGCGTTATGCATAGGTCGTATCCAATACCCATCGTCATGACCGACCTGAAGCAAAAAGTGACCCAACTGTTCGAGCAGGAACAAAAAGCAAGAGCGCTCGACAAAGACATCAAAACCAAGACCGCGCAGTATCACCATCTCCTGCTGCGCAATTCCGAAAAAATGTTCAGCGACAACGAAGTCCTGGCCATCAACCAGCAGTTCCGTGAACTGGCTGCGCTGAAAGAACAGCAGCAACACCTTTTCTCCGCCGCCGATTCCATCCGGACCGAACTCAAATCCATGGTGGAAGCCCTCGACGGCGGCCGTTGGATCCATGCCACCGACGATTTCATGCACCCCCACTGGGAGTTCTGGCTCGAAGAAGGGGAGCTGAAATTTGCGCAGCTCAACGGCCGGGGTTATTGACCCGTGACAGGAACCAGCAACACCGGGCGCGCACCGTGCATCAAAACTGGATGCGGTAGTTAAAATTGGGCCAGAAACCCAATTGGTTTTGCGTGCGTACTTTCTCCGACCGGCTGTCGTACCACTGGCTGAACACATTTTTGTGGTCGGTAAGATTCTGGAAATCCACAAAAAATTCCTGCATAAATCCTTTGCTGTTCATGCGATAGGTCAGCTTTACATCGATGCGGAAATAAGGTTTTGCCTGCAGCTCAAATGCATGCGCATCGTCGTATACCGCAGTGCCGGACAACCTCGATTCTTCCTCCAGGATAGGCGTATATCTTTTACCGCCGGCAAGCGTTCCTTTCAGATCCACTGCTATGGTATGCACATCGCCGAGGCGCCATTCCTTGCCGCCCAGCACATTCGCCACATAGTTGCCATTGAACACCGTATTGTGTTGCACGCCGTTGCTTCCCTTGTATTTTGAATCGAATAAAGAGAGGGTGCCCAGGAAATACCAGCCGTTGGAAAAAGGTTTCTCTGCCGTTAACTCCAATCCATAATTGTAACCCGTTCCTTTGTTCACCAGGCTGTCTTCCAGTCCCGCCCCATAACCGGCGCCGATGTTCAGCGCCGACCAGTCGGACAAATGACCTTCCACCGGCACTTTGTTCAACCATTGTCCATAAGCTTCCCATTTCATTTTCCAGGCCTGCTGAAACGAATGCTCCCATCCCGCAACAAGATGGTGGCTTCGCGTGAAACCGAGATCGAGATTCGTTTGCACATAAGCGCCCGCCACCTTTGTTTCATGAAAATACATCATCAGCGGCTGCATCTGGCTGTGACCGCCGTAGGCGATGGTAAACAGGTTGCTGCTGCCGGCCGCATAACGGAGACCCACACGCGCATCCACCGCCGCATTTGCATTCAACGCGAGGTATTGGCTGTACACGCCGGTATTCAACGTAAGCCGCGGTGAGAAGCGATGCTGCCATTGCAGGTATCCGCGCAACAACCAGGTTTGGCTGCTTTCCTGCAGAAAGGGTATAAAGCCGTGGTTGGCATCAAGGATGCTGTCCTGGTAGCGGTAATGCAACTGGTCGGCGGTAATGCCGGCCTCTACCCTGTCGCTTGCCGAAATCTTTTTATTCAGCACCAGGCTTGCCATGTACCGCCACTCACTGCCGTCTTCGCGATAATTCTTGTGGGGCATTTGTGAAGCATCGAGCGAATCCTGCCGCGTTACCACATTAGTTCCGGTAGCCGCCACCGTTAGTACGGAGGAAGTTCGTTCGTTGAAAAAATAAGTATGCTTTATACCCGCCACGCCCATTTTGGTGCGGTTGTACAGATCGTGATAAGGATCGTTGTAAAAGTTAGCAGTGTCTTTCAACTGGCCCTTGAAGCTGATATCGCTGGCGCCTCCCATGCCAAAGAGCGTGAGCCTTCCGGCCTTTCTCATGGGCAGATCCACCTTTAAGCTGATGTCCTGGTAACTGGGCACAGCGCCGCCGGTACCCACATCCAGTCCCAGTGATTGCAGCAGGCCCGGAATGCTGTACCGGTAATATACGAGATAAGAGCCCTGACCCTTTTTGCTGAGTGGTCCTTCTGCGCCCGCTTCCAACCCGTTGAAACCCACCTGCGCCGTGAACTCCTGCCGGTTCGGGTTTCCGCGACGCAAATTCAAATCGAACACGCCTGAAGTGGCATTGCCGAATTGCGCGGGAAAAGCGCCCGTATAAAAAGCCGACTGCCCGATCACGTTGTTGTTGAGCATGCCTACCGGTCCGCCGGTGGCGCCCAGGCTGCCGAAATGATTGGGGTTGGGAATGTCCACGCCTTCGAGTCGCCACAACAGTCCCAGCGGCGAATTGCCGCGAATGATGATGTCGTTGCTGCCGTCGTTGACACTGTTCACACCGGCGAAATTGGAAGCCATGCGCGCAATGTCGTTGCGGCTGCCGGCGAAGCGCCGCGTATCCTCTGCATTGAAAGCCACAGCACTCACGGTAGCCATCCGCGCAGTTGCTGGTTTGCGCCTGCCCAGCACCACTACTTCGTTTTCCATATGGCTCATTTTTTCCAGCAGCTCAATGTCCAGCACGGTTTGTTTTCCTGCTTCCACAACAATATTGAACAACTGCCGCGGCTCGTACCCGATGTGTGTAACGATCAGGGTCACCCGCCCGAGGGGAATGCGGTGCAGGGAAAAAGAACCCAGGCTGTCGGTGGTGGCGCCAAAGCTGGTGCCCGCAATGGAAACAGATGCGTTTGCAATACCTGTTTTGGATTGCTGGTCAACAACCGTGCCGCCCAGGGTTTGCACGGGCTGCTGCGCGGCGGCCGGAAGCCAGGCCAGGAGAAGTGCCGGCAGCAGGAGGTACAGCTTTCGCAGAAGAATATTTTTCATACTGTTTGCCTTTATGGTGAACAATTGCGAAACAAAACTGCGACAGAAGGCGCGCGCTGCCCAGTGCATCTCCCGTGAATTGTTCATTTGCTGTAATGAACCGTGTTGCGGCTCTGCGGGCATTCCGGGACATCGCTTATTTTTACTTAGACAAATTCACCTTTTTTAACCGCATGCCATCAAACGCTGTATGCCGGATTAACTGGCCGGGTAAATAAATCAATTGTAACATGACACGCAGCATAGCCATTGTGGGTGGCGGAATAGCAGGGCTCACCGCCGCCATCGCCCTTCAGAATGCGGGATATGATCCCGAAGTTTTCGAAGCGGCCGAAACGATACAACCGGTAGGCGCGGGACTGGGACTTGCCGCCAATGCCATCAGGGCCCTGGAAAAACTGGGGATGGGTGATAAAGTGATCGCCAGGGGGCGATTGCTTTCTTCCTTCTCCATCAAAGACGAAAAAGGCAATCATATAACGCATACGGATAGTGGAAAAATAAGCCGCGAATATGGCCTTGATAATTTCACCATCCACCGTGCGGCCCTGCACGAAGTGTTGTTGTCGGCGATTTCGCGGGAGCGGTTGCATACGGGCAAAAAGTGCACAGACATGTTAACGGGGAAAGAAGGCGGGCAGCGATTGTTGTTCAAAGATGGAAGCAGTTGGGAAGCGGATATTGTCATCGTGGCCGATGGCATCCATTCGCCCCTGCGGCAGAAGCTGGCGCCGCACTCCGCGCCGCGCTTTGCGGGTTATACCTGCTGGCGCGCCGTTATCAGCAACAGCAGCCTGGGGATGGACAGCAGTTACGAGATCTGGGGAAGCAGGGGAAGGTTTGGCGTAGTGCCAATGGCGGAGGACCAGTTGTACTGGTTTGCGACCGTTAACAGTACGGCCAACAATGCCCGCTTTAAAAACTTCACCCTGGTTGACCTGAGGGAGTGGTTCAAAAATTACCCGGCGGAAGTGGGCGCCATCATTCACGCCTCTTCAGAAGATGCACTGATCTGGAACGATATCATAGATCTTAAGCCGCTGTCGCGTTATGCTTTTGGAAACACACTGCTGCTGGGCGATGCCGCACATGCCACCACGCCCAATCTGGGCCAGGGAGCCTGCCAGGCCATCGAGGACGCGGCTGTGCTGTACGATGAAATGACACGCGGGGGCGATGTGGCCGATGTGTTTCTTCGTTTTGAAAAACGGCGGCTCGGGCGCACGCGTTTCATCATCCGGCAATCGGCCAGGGTGGGCAGGATGGCGCAGTTGACGAACCCCTTGTTGATGAGGGCAAGAAATACGCTCCTGCGTTCCCTGCCGGAGGGCGTGAAAGACCGGCAATTGAAAAAGCTGTACAGTACGGATTTTTGAGGCGCAGGGCGATATGGGATAGTGATCGATCATTCCCTATTCCACTTTTTTCACCGCCGGCAGTATATATTGGCCTTTATACATTTTCTCCTCCGGCTGGTAGATACGCATGATCAGAAAAAATCCTTCGGCCGGGCAAGGCAGCCAGTTAGCCTCTTTGTCTTTCCCGGGTGAGTTGTGTTGTATATATAGGGTAAGCGACCCATCAGGATTTGGCTGCAGTTTTTCCGCCATATTGCCAATACCCCAACGGTTGGCTACATTGTCGGTAAAAAACCCATTCAGATCATACAGGCTGATACGCCAATACCGGGCAGGTGGCAATTGTCCTTTTGGGAAAGTGAGGATGTATTTTTTTGTTCCGTCAAGGCTGGCGCCCTTTTCATCAACTCTTAAATTAGCATAAACTACTTCACTGCCCAAATCTCCCCAAACATAACCGAAACCCACCGCGGCCCTGTTTGCCCAGTTGTCGATACTGGTAACATCGCCCATGATGCTCCAGGCGCCGCCCGGCTGCACAGGGCCCATTTTCCGGGAATCATGGGCCATGGTTGCCTCTGCATCAACAAAAGCCCGTTTCAAACCGGCAACCGTTGCAGCATCTAAGTTCCCGTACTGAAACCCATCCTTCAGCGTAATGCCTATATCCCGTAATTGCCGGGCAAAGCCCATTTCATCGTCGCGAATCGTCATGTCTTTCAGAAACTCACACAGTTCTTCAAAAAAGTAAAGTTCCGGAGGAGTGGCAGTACCGGGCCGGCGGGCGGGGCGCATAGGATCACCCGGCGCCAGTTCCCTGTTGGTTTTTCCCCAGTCTTTTAGGGCGATCAGTTTAAGCCCCTTCTGTAAAGCGTGCACATTATCAAGATCTTTTTCATCATTTACAGCGATGTGCGGAGCCAGTGTAACATACCGGCTGCGAAGGGTAATGGATTTAAGTCCTGCTGGTAGTTTGCCTTTCCATCCATAAGGAATAATGGCATAGGGAGCGGGATGGTCACCGTCCTGTTTTTGGCTGATGGTATGGGTTTCACTGTGCAAATCCCAAACGCTGGTGCGGAAATATCGCCCTTTAAAATCGGGATGCACCACCACAACGGGGCCGTCTTTCAGGTCAAGCAGGCAAATGGAATAAAGTGTTTCCGTATTCGGCGTTTCTATTAAACGCATCTGGCTGTTCAATAACTTTTGGGCATGCCCCCAAACATTCATGCCATGCGGCTGAGGGTCATAGGGCGACCGTTTGGAAGGATCGGGCAGCGGTGCGGTTTGCATGTGAAAGGCTTCGCCTGCTTTTACCCATTGCGTTCCCCACTGTACCGCCACAAAGCCTAAAGCATATGCTTTTGCTTCCTTTGCTTTAACATCATCCATTAACGCATAAGCCTTTTGGGCTTCCATAAAAGTGGGCTGGGGCTTTTCCTGCGCAATGGTTGCCGTTGCCATGCCGGCCACGGCAACAAAAGAAAAATAAAATTTTTTCATGTGATAAATTTTCATGTCTCCAAATACCGGGGCAATGATCAATAGCTGCTTTGCCCGGCCTGACACCTGGATGCTATTTATCCACGCGTTGAACGGCAGGCGGTTGCCATGTTCCATCAATAACTTCCTTTCCCGGAGAATAAAGCCGCATGGCTAACAAAAATGAGCCTGAGTTGGGAGCCGGAAGCCAATTCGACTCGGGAACATCTTTGGGTTTGCTGCTTTGGACGGCAAGAATAAGCGACCCGTCTCTTTCATATTTCAATTTGCTGCGACTACCAAGCATATACCTGTTGAGCGGATTGTCCACAAAAAAAGATTCGTTGTTATACATGTACAACGACCAGAATGCATCCACGGGCGGTGGCGTCTGAAAATGCAGGCGATATTGATGTGTGCCATCCAGTTCATTTCCCGCAGCATCCACTTTGGTCATCGGGTAAGCAGCAATTTCTAAGGGATTGCCACCCACTGCAACAAACGTATTGATAGCCCGCAGAGCGTATTTGGTTCCGAAATGTCCCATATCGCGGGTCATCTGCCATCCGGCCATATTTTCGCCCATGGGTGTTTTCTTCATTTCTTCGAAACCTTCTTTAGCGCCTTCGGCTATAGCTGCCTGCACTTCGGGAGAAAACTGGTCCCAGGGAAAAGCTTCACCGGGAATAATTCCGATTTTTGCAATACGGGCCAATACTACGGAATCGGCTGGATAAGGAAGGTTATCTGCAAGCAGCGCGTTTAACCTGCTGAAGAATTTTTGGGGCTGCATCGAGAGCACTTGTTGCGGAACGGGAGTGTTACCATCCACGCCTGTTTTGACCGGTACATCCGAAGGTTTCCAGTCCTTATTGTTCCACTGGCTTAATGGAATGAGTTTGATCTGATCCTGTATAGCATTTATGGCGGGTGTCTGGCTAACATCTTCGATACGTATCCGGCCGCCCAGCAGCATCATATCAGTGGTCATTTTCAATTCCTGTAACCCAGCCGGAATCTCTCCTTTGTATTTGGGTCCGGTGAAGATGAATTGGCCGCCTTTACCTGCCGAGGCTTTTGTCCCGAACATATACGGCACATCGTTCCATGCATTTAAAACCTGCATGGCCCAGAAGCGGTCCTGTATATCGGGCAATATCATAACCAAGGGTTCCTGGGCCAGATTACAGTTGGCGAGCGAGAGCAGTACGTCCAGGTTCATGCCCACAACAGTTCGGTCGGATGCATCGGGAAGTTTGCGAAAATGAGCAAACTGGTTCAATGGCGCCCTTGTTCCTTCCGGTTTTGTAACAGCCGTAGAACGGTCTATCTGAACTTCTATATACGGCAGGGGCAATCCCCATATATACGCTTCTTTGGCAAGCGATTTTGCTTCTTCCGTCGTAAGCGTTGAATAATCCTTTTTTTGCTTATTGCCACTACAATTTACCAGCAGCAATGCGGCGAAGGCAAGCAGTGTAAATGCAATTGTTTTCATAATCGTTTTGTTTGAAAGAGATTTTTTGTACATGACATTTCATTCATTTCATGGTCTCCAGGTCCGGTAGCTTCCAGCTTCCGTCAAATAATGGTTCCAATGGTGCATAAAGACGGAACATGACAAACCAGCCTTGCTCCGGAATGGTTTTTATCCAATTGCTCTCCATTCCTTGTGGAGCTTCCGGGCCAAAGTATAACTCAATTGAGCCATCAGCATTCTTTTTAAGATCTCCCAGTGATGAAAGCCCCGCCTTCTGCTGATCGGTGTCGATCATGCTCCGTGTCCGGTTATCGTACACTGTGACCGACCAGAATTGTTTGGCGGGCGGAGCAGTTGTCAGCACGAGCTTGTACATATTTGAGCCTTGCAGATGAGTACCGGCATTATCCCGGAAAGTGGACGCATACCAGGTTCCTGTGCCAGGAACCAGTTTCGCCCCATAACCATAAGCAGCATTACAAACCAACTGATACCATTGAGTTCGCTGATCGAGCTCAACAATGGTATCGTTCTCTGAAACCGGCGTGGTAGTGAATGCAATATTTTCCCACATTCTGTCTTTCCACAATGGTTTCGTGTCCTTAAGGCGATTATCGAATGCCATATTGATCATCATATCGCTACCTGTTTGTGCTGATCTTGCGAGAATGTTTTTTATTCGTTCATCCGGGTTAAATGTTTTACCGGGGAAGATGCCAAGCGGTTGCATCATGGCATACATCAGCTTGTCCTGCGGTTCTATGACAGCATCTTTCAAACCCTCTGACAAATACCCGAAATAACGAATGTCTTTTGGCCAGTCGCTGTTAAAAGGTTTGCCGTCATTCAGGATAATTTTGGTCGGCCTGGGATTGTCTTTCTCTGTTAGCGGATAAAGTTTGATGGACGAAGCAAGTTTTACAAATGGTCCGGTGTCCTGTCCGGGCAGCACGATGCCGCGTCCGAAAATAATGTTGCGTTTTGTGCCGGACTTCGCAATGATATATCCGGATGGTATCTTGCCTTTGTAATCCGGGGGCAGCAGGAGGATTTTTCCTCCATGAGCACTTTCTCCTATGCCTATATCTTTTACAGCACGCTGCCACAAATCAATGACGCCGCCCAATATCCCCCCGGGGGACTCTATCACTAAAGGACCGGTTTTAGAAAGATCAACTATTGAGAATGCGTAGATCACTTCAGAGTTGGCTGTCATGATCACCTGCTTAGGCGTTAACTGTTTGTTGAAAACCAGCAATGAGGGTTCACTTTCCGACACACCGGCATCGGTGAGCGCTTTTCCCATGGCCACGGCATTCACCAGCGGCACACCCCAGATGTATGCCTGCACACCACGCTGGTAATCGAGTTCGTCATATAGCTTTTGCACATCCGGCTTTGCAACATAGCCTGCCTCTAACTTGTAAATGCCTCCGCCGCCGCCAACAGCACCGGAATCTGAGGATGAAGCTGGTGTTTGTGCGGCCTCATTGCATGCTACCAGCAACACCGGCAAAAGAGAGAAGATGATCTTTTTCATGATTTCATGTAAATGAATGGATGAATGTTGAAAGCCTTCTGACACATCTTCCTTTAAAAATTAAATCCGAGCCTTAGTACGGGTCCGAAGGTTGTCATATCATATTTAAAGCGATCCGCATCGCTTCCTTTTTCATAATCTATAGCGATAACGCGGTAACCAGCCGATAACTGAAACAAATGAGAGAAACGATAACCCACATAACCCTGCGTTTGCCAATAAAAATCGGACCCAATGCCAAAACCACCGATATTTCCACGAAACTGCAGGAGCCATTTCTGGTTTTTGGATAGGGGAAATTTTACCCTTGCAACAAGGGAAGGGTCAACCCAGGTTTCCGTAAGGCTTTTACTTTTGGATTGTGAGCCATTGGGTGAACTTATCACCAGGTTAATATCTGAGCCAATGCTGTTGAGCTGCAGGGCAATCCCGCCTTCCAGCCAGGGCTTTATTTTATAGAGCGCTGCTACTTCCCACCCAAGTTGTTTCATGGTGGCATCGCCGCTGAGAATGCCATTTTTTCCGGCAATATCCTGTTTCAACTTCATGTAGGTAAAATCAGAACTAAAAGCCATCCGGCCTTTGTACAGCTCGGTGTACAGCATAGCGCCCATTTGCACATGGCTGAATATCTCTCCGGCATCTGCTTTCACATCGGCGTCGGGCAGTGTGCCCAATCCGGAAGAGCCGTTCATGTTGGGAAACATCAGATAAGGCTCTAACAGGATATGCCATTTATTGGCCGGTTTTGTTGTGTTCTGTGCAAATGATGGAAGGGAACAAGCCATCATAATAAGAACCAGGCACCATGCGCATAACGATTTTTTGTTTTTCATTCTTCTATCAACTTGTAAATTCTTACACTTTATCTACTTCACTTTCTCTATATCTCCCAGCTTCCAGCTTTTATCGAAAAATGCCTGGGTAGGGCTATAAGCCCGGAAGTAGGGAAACCATCCCTTCCCTGGAATTGTTTTTATCCAGTTCTTTTCTTTGCCTGCCGGCACAGAAGGACCGAAATAAATATCTACGGAGCCATCATTGTTGGTATCGTATGTGGGCTGATCCGATGAGATCGCATACCGTGCACCATTGTCAAGCATAGACCTTGTGCCATTATCATACACGATAATTGACCAAAATTCTTTCACCGGCGGCTTGGCGGGAATATGGAGCACATAATTTTTAGCGCCAGCCAGCCAGTCGCCGTCCTTATCTTTTGATGCAGATAAATATTGCGACCCGGCATTGGGAATTTTCAATATCATGGCTTTACCAACTGTAATGGCTTCAAATGAAAAATCCGTTCGTTCATCCAACTGGCTGTAGTAGGGCGTTTCCTGGTCGGGATTTAAAGTAATCACCCATTCCCAATGCGTACCGTTATAAGCGGTCACGCTGTCAAAGCGTGGTTGTGTGCTGAATGTTTGCGCCATGCGGAATCCGAATTCCGCAGCCTGCGTTAATATTTTCTTTTGCCGTTCATCAGGGTTAAATGGTTTGCCTTTTTCAATACCGAGGGGCTTAAGCATGGCCATAAAAAAGCGGTCGCGTTCCTGCACAGGCTCATCGTTGATAATCTCAGCCAGTCTTTGCCAGTATTCAAAGCCGCGTGGCGCAATTGAATTCACAGGTTTTGCACCATCAATGTACCGGGTGGCAGGCGGGTTGTCGGCCTGGCTTAGCAAATACACTTTTGTTTCCTTTAATGTATTAACCGCGGTTGCTTTGTCGCCGTTGCGCACAAAGGCCCGGCCTATGTATACTACGCTATTTGTGGTAGAAGATACAGGGAAATACCCGGCGGGGTATTTCCCTGTATAGCCTGGAGGAAGCAAAAGAAATTTTCCGCCTTTACCTTTATCAGGCCCCAAAGGGCCAATTTCTGAAACGGGGCGCTGCCACGCATCGTCCATCATGCCATACACGCCTGGAGGAGATTCAACCACTACTGGTCCCTGCGACAGGTTTATAAAGAAAGCGGAGTACAGGGTGCTGTTGTTCGCAGTGAGTGCAAGTGTAGCCGGTGTTGCATAGTCGCTCACCACAACTACATCGTTATAATCAGCGCCGCGGTCGCGTTTGTTTCCGATGTACAATTCATGCAAAGCAACCAATGGCATTGCCCAGACATAAGCCTGACATGCACGCTGAAAATCTATGGCGTCGTATAGCCTGGCCGCTGTTTCATTGGTGGGGTAATCATTTTTAAACGCAAGTCCGTTCAGGTAGCCGGGATCATTTAATATACTGTTGGCTGATAAACCGGAACTATCTGATGTGGTCGTGACGGTTGTTGTTTGCGTTGATTGATTGCAGGCTGCCACTACAGTCACCGAAAGGAACACGGTTATCAGTTTTTTCATTAGGCGCTATTTTGAAAGATTTAACTACAGTTGATGTTTGATTTGACAACCCGTATGTATTATTTCAACTTCTCCACATCAGGCAGCTTCCAGTTTTTATCAAAATAGGCCTGCAATGGACCGTACCAGCGGAAATACAGGAAGAACCCCGTGCCGGGATTGGTCTGCACCCAGTTGCTTTCATTTCCGGCGGGCGCAGCAGGTCCAAAATAAAGGTCCACAGACCCATCGGCATTTTTCTTCAAATCCTGCTGGTACGAATCACGGCCTGCATTTTTTTGCGCATTGGCGATCATGGACCTGGTTATTGCATCATACACGGTTACCGACCAAAAATCCTTCACCGGTACATTGGCAGGAACCGTTAATTTGTAATTGTTGTCACCCATCAGCCAGTCGTCGTTTTTATCCTTAAAGGCGCCGGCATATTTGGAACCAACACCTACAGCGCTAAGCAATATACTTTTCGACGCGCCGGCCGCCTGGTAATACAGCCCTGCGCGACTGTCTATCTCTTCGTAATTCGGACCAACATAATCGGGGTGTTCGCTGAGAATTAATTCTTCCCACCTGCTGTATCCTTCCCACCGGTATTTTTTGGGATAACGTGAGTCGTAAGAAATGGCTGTCGTCATAGCTGCGCCGGCTTTTGCCGCTCTTTCAAGTATGGCTTTGGTGCGGTCATCGGGGTTAAACGCTTTGCCTTTTTCAATACCCAATGGCGCCAACAGGCCGAGGAACTGTTTGTCTTGCGCACGTACCGGCTCGCGCTGGATGCCCCGGTTCAACAAGTCAAAATAGCCCAACCCCGAAAGGTTATCACCCAGTGGAATCAATGTGGCTTTCCTGCCGGAAAGGTTCACAAAATTCATGGCCGGCTGTTTGTTCCTGTCATCCAGACGATAAATCTTCATGCCTTTGATAGACTGAACCGCAGGCGCGGGGTCGCCATTTACCACAAAACCCCGCACCAGCCAGTTGATGAGGTAGGTATCTGTTTTTACCGGGAAATATCCTGCCGGAGCAGGCCTGGTATAGCCGGGCGGAAGGAAGAGATATTTGCCGCCTTTCCCTTTATCGGGCCCCAGCGGGCCAAGGTCCTCCAGCGGCTGCTGCCAGGCGCTCATCGTAAATCCAAGAACCTTTGCCGGCACTTCTATTACCACGGGGCCAGTCTGGCTCAAATCGATATTGCCAAACGCATACAGCGACTGTCCATTGCCGGTAGCAACAAGGGTATTGGCATCGAGAAAATTCTCGAAAATACCTACATCGGAAATGTTTTTCAGGCCCATGTCGTTTGTCAACCCGTTAGACAAAGCCTCCATGCCTACCAATGGCGTAGCCCATATATAAGCCTGCACCGCCCGCTGGTAGTCCAGCTCATCGTATATTTTTGACAAATTGTCTTTGGCGGGATAGCCGCCTTCGAGTTGATAAATACTTCCGGAGTCGGATCCGGGCGACGCCTGGGTTGGTGTTTGCGCAGGCTGGTTGCAGGCAGCCAGCAACAGCGCCGGTAAAATGGCAGGAATTATTCCTTTCATGCTATGCGTTTTGAACGGTTTTATCATCGATTACTTTTCTTTATCACTTTTTCTTTATCACTCTTCTTTCGGTAAGAATTTTTCCAACACCTGGTCGAGGTTAAAGCTTGCAGCTTTTTGACGTGGCGGGAACTCCCTGAAAGTCATCAGGAATTTTCCAACGGTGGCCTGTGCCGGCACAATCACAAAAGCGTGGTCCTGCAGCCATTTGTAATAATAAATGGAGCCTGCATCAATCGCATACTCGTAAGGGTCAGAACGCAGGTCGACCACCTTGGGCAGGCGGAGGTGTTTCATGGGGTTTGCCCACACGTCCACACCAATGGCTTCCTGTATGGCATAGTGAAATTTGAAGCGGCCCTGGCGGAACGCTACGAGGCTGCCGTCGTCGTCAAAATAATAGAATTCATTACGGGGCGCTGTTTTTGTTTGCCCGGTCAGGAAGGGCAACTGGTTGTATCCATCCAGGTGCACTTTGAACGATTTGCTTCCGGCCTGAACGCCTTTCTGGGCGGCTGTGGCCAGGTTCGGGTTTCCGCCGGCAGCGGCCACCAGGGTAGGCAGCCAGTCTTCCGCTGAAAAAATGTCGTTCACAATAGTACCGGCAGGAAAATGCCCCGGCCAGCGAACGACACAAGGCACACGGAAGGCGCCTTCCCAGTTGGTATCTTTTTCTCCACGGAAAGGCGATGCGCCACCGTCGGGCCATTCGCTTTTCATCGCGCCGTTATCGGTTGAGTAGATAACGATCGTATTGTCGGTTATTTTCAGGTCATCCAATAACTTCAGGAGCTCCCCTACCATTCCATCGTGTTCAACCATACCATCGGCTTGCAGGCCCAGTCCTGTTTTGCCTTCCGATGAAGGTTTCAGATGGGTATTAATGTGCATGCGGGTGCTGTTGAACCATACAAAAAATGGCTTATTGGCTTTGGCCTGCCGACCGATAAAATCTTTTGTCGCCGCCATAAATTCTTCGTCAACGGTTTCCATACGCTTCTTTGTAAGCGGACCAGTGTCTTCAATTTTCCCATCGGCTGTTGCACGCAGTACGCCGCGGGGACCAAATTGCTTTTTGAAATTCGGGTCCTTCGGGTAGTCGGGGTTCTCGGGTTCTTCCTCGGCATTCAGGTGATAGAGATTTCCGAAAAACTCATCAAACCCGTGATTGGTAGGAACAAACTCATCCCGGTCGCCCAAGTGGTTTTTGCCAAACTGCCCGGTAGCATAGCCCAGGGGTTTCAGAAATTCTGCAATAGTGGGGTCGGCTTTGTTTAGTCCCACTTTGGCGCCCGGCATTCCCACTTTCGTTAAGCCGGTCCGGAAAGGAGACTGGCCGGTAATGAATGCGGCCCGCCCGGCTGTACAGGATTGTTGTCCGTAGTAGTCGGTGAACAGGATGCCTTCTTTGGCAATGCGGTCGATATTGGGTGTTTTAAACCCCATCAATCCCATGCTATAGGCACTGACACAGCTTACGCCGATATCATCGCCAAAAATGACCAGGATGTTTGGTTTTTTTTGGGTGAAGGCCTGCAGGCTTAACAGACTGGCTGTTAGCAGGAGTGTTATTTTTGTTGTTTTGTAATTCATATAATGAATGTTTGACTTGATTGTTATAAGAATTGAATGTCTTCGTTGATCACCACGAGGGACAGATTGCATCAGAACTGCGTATTAAATCCCACGAAGGTTTGGTATTTGGGTTGCCCGATGCCTTCGGCCAGTACGGTGAACTGCGGTTCGGCGAAAATGTTGAAGACCATCTTGTTCACCTTTACCACTTTGCCCACGCCCAGCCCGATGGGCACATTGTAATCGCCATTCTTCAGGTTGAAGCTCCATACACCAGTACTGCGCAGACAGAAACCGGCGCCGATCTGCCAGATGAAAAACACCTGGGGTGTAAGCAGGCTGATGTCCTCACGGTCAGCATCACCCGCAAAGGAGGTTTGCCATTGAAGTAAGGTTCCCCATTGAATGATATGGCTGCTGGCCATAAAGGCAAGTACCGAAACACCCACCTGCCACTTCCCCGAACCGAGACCATGTGATCCTGTAGGCGCGGTGATATTGGGACCGATGCCGAATTTGTTGCCCGTTTCTGAAGGAAAGGAATAAATGGCAAAGAGGTTGAAGTCACCGAACCCGCTGGTGGGCCCTACGCCATCAGCAGAAGAAGTGACAAAGGGCATGGTGGCCCGCAACAGCACAGGGCCCAATGGTTGCGAGTACCGCACCATGAATTGGTTCACCTGTTGTCCCGGCAGCCCGTACAATTTGGAGACTATGTAGTTCTGGATATTCACGGCTTTTATATTGGCCATGGGATCGTTGGCTCTTTTAAGCTCTTCTTCAGAAAGGGCCGGCGCCGGTTTTTGCTGGGCGGCAACAAAAAGGGGAAACAGTATGTAACAAAAGTGCAGGAGGGCAAACAATATTTTCTTCTTCATGATGGATCCTTTTATTGATGCGTATGATGGATGTAAAAAATTATCCGGCACGGTAGCTTTCCAGTTTTTCCGCGATGATCTGGTTGTCGAGCGCCATTTGCGCAATGATTTTTTTCAGCCTTTCGTTTTCCAGCAGCAACCGCTGCAATTGTGTGCGCACGTCCGTTTCCGGGACCTGCTTTTTTGTTCCGGCAGGGCGTAGTTGCATTTTCCAGCGATGGAACACGCTGTAAGAAAGCCGGTGCGTGCGCAATACGGAGCCCACACCCTGCTGTTCTGCTTCAGCGAGAATGGCGTTTTTTTCTTCGTTGGTAAATTTTCTTCTCTGACCCATGCTTATAAAGAGAACTGTTGTAGTTCGCACGCCGGCCCGGTTGGCGCCTGCCAACAGAAATCACCTGCTAATCAGAGAAATAAACGGAGACATTCCAGGGGTACCGGAAGGGTTGTATCTCAACAGGAAGGGCGTAGAGATAGATTCATCTCAGTAAATGTAGGGATACCACCGGCACGGTATTGTAACATATTCTGCTACTTTCTGAACTGGGCGAAAGCAGTCGTTTCACTCGATGTGAAAACTGCTCATGAGTTTGGAAAGGGTAATGAGATTGTCCACCTTCAGCTTTTCAAATATGCGGCGCTTATAGGTATTCCCGGTGGAGTACTGGATGTTCAGTTGGTGGCAGATTGCGGGGAGCGACAACCCTTTGTCGAGCAGCCTGGCGATTTCCATTTCCCTTGCAGAAAGAGAAGAAAAAGGATTGTTATCCGATTTCGCCTGCAGCAGGTATTGCGCCAGGTCGTTGCTGATGTAAAGCTGGTTGTTCATCACGCGCCGGATGGCGAGTACGATTTCCTGGTTGGAAGCCGTTTTCTGCAGGAAACCTTTTGCTCCCAACTGGATGGCCCGGAGGCCGTACAACTGTTCACTGTGCATGGTGAATACGATCACGCGTGTGAGCGGCGCCTGCACCGACAGCCATTCCATCAGGGAGGAGAAATCCGATCCAGGCAGGTTCACATCCAGCAACAACAGGTCGTAAGTATGTTTTTTAAGCGCCTGTACGATCTCTGCTTCGTCGCGGGCCTCTCCGATCCGCCCGAAGTCGAAATGCGACAACAGAATGTTTTTTATGCCGGCAATCACGATCTGGTGATCGTCTGCCAAAAGAATGCTGCTCATACTGCAGGTTTATTGTTCAATGGATAGGTTGTTTGCCGGTATATGGCAATGCCACGCAAGACCACGCTGGTTCCTTTGCCCCATTCACTCTCCACCTCCACTTCCAGTTCCAGCAGCCGGGCAAAAGTAGCAATGAAAAGAAAACCATTTCCTCTCGCCTGGTACCGGGGCTCGCCATCTCCGGGATCCTGCAGCCGCTGCCGGATCTCCTGCAGCACGGCCGGCCGCATGCCGCACCCGGTGTCACGGATCGAAATAGAAGCGCCTTCCGGCCCGCTGGAAGCATGGATACTGATGGTGCCATTCCGTGTAAACTTATTGGCATTGTCGAGCAGGTTGCGCAACATCACGCGCAGCAACTGGCGATCCGACCGCAACTCCAGGTCGGGAGCCACTTCCACCTCGATGGTATTGTTCCTTTCTCTTGCGAGGGGCGACAGGAATTCTATTTTTCCCCGCACCAGTTCTTTCAGGTTGAAGGGCGTATGATCGGGCACAAAATCCGTGCCCATGGACCGGATCCAATACCCGATATCGTTGATGAAATGGTGGTTGGCTTTGGAAGTATTGCTGATCTCCTTAAGAAGGGGCGTATAGTCCCGCTGCCTGTCGGCCGCATAGTTGCTGCTCACCCAGTCGGCCGTTTGGGCCAGGAAACGCAACGGGCTCTGGAGATCGTGTGCAATGATCATGGCCAGTTGCTGGCGGAAGAGATTGTTGCGGCGGATCTTTTCTTTCGATGCCTCCAATTCCGTAACAGTCTGCTCCAGGTCATCGATCAGCAAGCTTTGTTCCTGCGTGCGTTCGGCTACCAGTTTTTCCAGGTGCTTTTTTTGCTTGAGCAGGTAGTTCAGGCGCATCCTGAATGCCAGCCAGATCAGGGCACCAAGGACGGCCAGTGCCGTTACACGAAACCACCAGGTCTCATAAAAAAACGGCAATACATTCAGCTCAAAGGAACGGGTGATGAGTCCGTCTTTCCCAAAGCCGGCGCGTTTTCGGAAAAGCAGGCTGTAATGGCCGCTGGACAACTTGTTCAGGATGATCCGGTTGTTTTCGGGCACAGGGATCCAACCGGCAGAAAATTCCGGCACCTGGTATTCCACAAAATTGTTTTCGCGGTTGCCAAAATAAGGGGAGCTGATGTCGAATTCAAGGAAACCTGCCGACTTGTCCACTTCCAGAACATCCAGGTCGCCTGCTGTAATCAGCTTTTTTCCCATCCGGACCTGGTCGATGTAAATGGGATTGCGGGAAAAGCTGATGGGAACCGAATCGGGATGAAACTTCACCACGCCCCGGGTGGAGGGCAGTACAATGGAACCGTCCGAAAGCGTTGCTCCCGGCGGCGTGCAGCCACCATTGAATTCGTTCGACAAAAAGCCCGCTGTCTTGTCGAAATAGTGGTAGTACAGTGGATAGGCGTGGTTATCGAGCCACGCCCAGAGATCCTGTTTTTTTGTATAGAACAGTCCCCGGTTGGTGCTGATCCAGAGACCGCCGGAACGATCGGGTATGAAACAGTGGGCCGACAACAGGTATTCATGCTGGTCGAGCGGCAGGGCCTGCAGTACGGTACCAGAGCCGCGCCAGCAATAAAATCCCTTGCCGTAGGTGCCGATCCAGATGTTTTTCCGCTCGTCTTCATAGAGGCTTCTTACCGATATGCCGTTGAGTGCAGGAAAGGCCTGGTACTGGTTTGTTGCCCGGTCCCATTTCAGCAAACCCTGCGTGCCTGCCAGCCATACGGCGCCTTCACTGTCTTCCAGGAAGCTGGTTATTTTAAATTGTTCCGCTACGCCGGCAGGTCTTTTTTCCCAGTGTATATAGCCCCGTTCCAGTTTCCCGATGAACTGGCGTTTGGTAGACAGCCAGATGCTGCCATCCCTGAACTGTTGCAGGCAGTTGATCCGCAAATCGTAGATCCGCGTGTACTCCTTTTCGGTGAGGTTGCTGTCAAGTTCCACAATTCCCGCATCGTCGTGCGAGAGCCAGCGGTTCAGCAGGAAGCTGCCGGAACGCGTACGCAACAAGGGCTCCGAGGTATAACCCCATTTCACAGGAAGGATCCTTCCCCCTTCAAACGCCGCTTTTTTGCTGATGAAGCCGCCATCGCCGAAAGGAGCCAGCGCATAAAACACATTGCTTTCGACATCCGGCAGCAGCAGGGTATGGAAGGGTTGGCGGGCAAAGAGATAGAAGCCGTCGGACAGCGTACCCAGCACGATCATGCCCGTTTCCGGATCGATGGCCACACTGCCCGGGTTGGGGATGTTGCCGATATCAACAACGGGGGTCAGGGCAACCGCTGCTGCTTCTACTGTGGCAATTTTATACAGGACGGTTCCAATGCTCATCCAGCCATCCGATTGCTGGCTCATCATGGAAACGTGGAAAGGTTTGGGTGGCAATACCGCCCCCCGTATTTGCACCTTGCGAAAATCTGTCAGTGAGCTGTCTAACGAAATAAGCTCCGCGTCTTTATTAAAATAATAATAACGTGCCCCGCTGGCATACATGCTGTTGTAAACAGAACGGCTGATGCTGGCATAATCCGGCAGAACCCAATAAGGCAATTGCCCCTGCTGGCATCTTTTTTCCAGTTCGTCATATACATCGTACAGGTGGTTGTCCACCTGCCGCTCCCAGTCTTTCATTGCCGGCGGAATAGAGGCCTTTGTTAATGTTCCCTCCCATCCTACGCGGAAAAAACGGCTGCCTTCCGTGGCGAAATACATGCTGGAATCGGGCCCTGCTTTTACCTGCAGGATCCGGTTGCTGTGCATGGCAGGAAAATTTGCCTGGTTATAGGTTTTGAAATTCACCCCGTCAAAACGGACCAGGCCCATTTCGGTGGCAATCCATAAAAAACCACGTTTATCGAATGCCAGTGATTTCACACTGTTCTGCGGCAACCCGTTTTCGTTGGTGAAATGTTTTACGGTATAACCAGCAGGGTACTGCGCCAGCGCCGGAAAGCCTGGCAGCATAAAGAACAACAGCAGAATGCATCGCAGTATTTTGGCTGGCGGCATGCCGGAATGGAAGTTTTATTTATTTCAACAAAACAAAGGAATTTGATCCAGTGTGCGTAATGATGCCATCGTGTCACATATTCTACTACAACAATAAGACAGATTGTACGACAAGCCCTTCTAATTTACGAAACTAAATTGCTTATCTGATCTGTTTCCCGCCTTTTTAATGCTCTGATAGGTAGTGCCGGCCCCTTGTCCCAACCCTGTTTGGGTTACTATTTACTGTTACCCTGTTGTTTTTACCCAAATAAGGATGAATTTTTCTTCATTCGACAACACTACTATCATGTCATTTTTTACCACCCGGCCGGAACCCGTTTCCGACGAAGCCATCGAAGCGCTTTTTATCTCCGACAGGTCCATGGCGCTGAAATGTCTCTATGAAAAATACTGGGCTGTTCTCCTGGAATATACCCGTAAAAAGATGCCCAACACACCGGACGCCGAAGAAGTATTGCAGGATATACTGATCAATATTTATGCTGCCGGCATCCGGTTCCATTCCAGCGGCAAGCTGCTCGCCTATCTTAAAAGATGTATCCACAACAGGGTGATCAATTACTATCGCAAAAACAGCATTTATGACTGGCATATCCGGATCCATGAAATGAATACCGCCACGGAGCACGATCCTGTAACAGGGATGACCGACCTGAAAGACCTGCAGGCCTGCCTCAACCAGGTATTGCTGAAACTCAACGCCGAATGCCGCACGGTTTTCGACCTCAGCCGCAAAGGTCATTTCAGCAAGCGTGAAATTTCCCACCTGCTCCAGCGGCCTTACAGTACCGTGGAAAAACAACTGAAACGTGCACTGACGCAGGTGAAACAGGAATTGCTCCGGCATCCCGACTATGCCCGCATGCTGTCTTAGCAGGCAGGTATTTTTCCAAAAAAAATTCTGCGGCCGTGGCGGATTGGTTCCGTGAGCACTGTCTTATTAAGGTAGTCCTGTTTATTTCGGTAAGCAGGAAACCAACCACGATATCAACATTAAAAAACAAGCATTATGCGAAAACTTAGTCAATTGCTGGCCGGGGCGCTTGCGTGTACTACGCTAATCATGGCGGGTTGCTCTCCCTCGCTAAAAGTGAGCACCGACTACGACAGGAACGCCAATTTCCAGCAGTACAAAACATTTGCGCTTTACCAGGACGATGCCAAAAAAGATGCCATCAGCGCGCTGAATGCCGACCGCATCAACAATGCCGTGAAAGCAGAGATGATCAAAAAAGGGTTTACAGAAAACACCAGCTCGCCTGATCTTTTGGTGAATGTGATCACGATCCTGAAAGACCGGCAATCCCTCTCTTCCACCACCGACTATTATGGCTATGGCGGTTACTACCGGCCTTATGCCTGGGGCGGTGGTGGTATGGGGGTTACCGGAAACACCACCTATAATGTGGAGAATTATAAGGATGGCTCCCTGATTGTGGACATCGTTACTGCCGATTCCAAAAAGCTGGTATGGCAGGGAACCGGCAACAGCGAGATCGACAAGCCGCTGAAGGATCCCGACAAGCAGATCCCCGAAGCCGTGGCCAAGATCATGGCTGGATTCCCACCCGGTGCTGCCAAATAAGCCTGGCCGCAACCACTGAGAGAAAACGTCTCAAATCTTGCCTATGTCCAAGCTGCGACGATCCTTCAAACTGGAAGAAAAGCTGCGCATCCTCCGGGAAGCGGAACAGCAGGGCGTAAAAGCAGTGCTGAACAGGTACCAGTTGTCTTACAGCGTCCTGTTCCGCTGGCGGGAAAAATTTGCCGTGCTCAACCAGTTGGCCATTAACCAGTTGGACAACCCTGCGCAGCAGGAGTTGCGGGTGCTGCTGGAAGAAAATGCCCGGCTCAAGAAGATCATCGCCGAACAGGCCTTATTGCTGGAGATCAACAAGGAGCACCTGCTTAACAACCAGGGGTTTAAAAGAACCTAACCAAATACCAGTATTCATTAAACTTTTTAACATGAAAAAGCTATTCTTATTTTCACTCGCCGTTGTTATTGGTTTTACAGCGGCCGCACAGGATGAGATCGTTATTACCGGCACCAAAAAACTCACCAAACAACAGGTGCCCGATGTGGTGGTCAGCAAACTGCAGGAAAAATTCCCCAATGGCCAGGCCGTGGAATATTTCCAGGTGCCCAAGGGCGGTGTCACCCAGCAGGGATGGGCGGTAACAGAACAGGACAATTTTGCGCCCGATGAAACGGTGGATTATTACACCATCAAGTTCAAGCAGGATAACATGAAATACTTCGGCCTTTTCAAGGCAGATGGCACCCTGGTACGTTCAAAAATGGAAGAGACCAATGCCAGTTTGCCCGATGCCGTTAAGACCGCCATCACCAACCTGGGCTCCAGCCATCCTGGTTATAAAGTGGTTTCCAAAACCCATTACAAAAACATCGACCACGAGCAGAACAATGAGTACTACGAAGTGGTTGCTACTAATGGCAGCACCAAGAAAAAAGTATATTTTTCTCCGGATGGAACGGTCCTGAAAGTGAAAGGATAAATAACAACGACGCCCATGAAAAAAATAACCTGTCTTATTGTTTTCAGCATTGGCCTGGCACTGCTGGCCCTTGTACCCGGCCACCTGCAGGCACAGAATGTATCCACCCTTCCACTGGGCGACAAATACAAACACTATTACGATAGCCTGAAGAATATGGAATACGACAGGGTATTCCCTATTCTTGGCAAAAAAGCCTATAAGGCCGGCTTTGATGTTCCCTTTCCTTTGGGCGTAATGGTCAATAGTTTTTATGGAACACAGAACATCGATATTTCCAATATCCACGTTGGGTTCCGGGGGCCGGATGGAACGCTTGGGCCGGTTGACCTAAGCAATGTGATCCACTTTCAGAGTGTGTCTGCCAAAGGGCTTAACATGAACGCACGTGCCGACATGTGGGTATTCCCTTTTCTTAACGTGTATGCATTGTTGGGCGTGTTGCCCAATGCTGAGACAAAAGTGGTGCTGGATAAACCCGTGAGTATCACCTCCAATCCATCGCAAAGCGGCATGACCTATGGGTTCGGCATTATGGGCGCCGGTGGCGTTGGTCCCGTGTGGATCCAGGCCGACTTCAATTTCACCTGGGCCAATATGCAACTACTGGAGAACAAAGTGTTCACCCGTATCAGCGGCGTCCGCGTGGGACATACATTTCGCCTGAAAGATCCGCAAAAGAACATCAGTTTCTGGATGGGCGCCATGGCCATCATCCTCAACAATGAAACAAAGGGCGAAATAGCGCTTGCAGATGTGTTTCCCGACATAGACCAATCCAAAATTGATGAGATCAAAGCGAGTTACGAAAACTGGTACGATGACCTGGGGCCCGCGCAAAAACAGGTAATGGACAAGATCGTGGAAAAACTGCAGGATAAGGTCAATGGTCTTCACCTGAAAGACGACTATATTACTTACGAGATGGATAAAAAACCCAGTTCGCGCTGGGCCGGCCTGGCAGGCGCGCAATACCAGTTCAGCAAGCGCTGGCAGTTGCGGGTAGAAAGCAATTTCATCAGCGGCGGCGATCGTTATTCCGTACTTGCATCCATCAACTACCGCTTCTTCGGAGCCAAAACAAAAAAAGCCAACCATGCCAGCCAGCCATGATTTCCTGAAACGGGCGGCTGTCATTTTCGGTTGTTGCTGGCTGGTATACACAACTGCGTCCGCGCAACAAAGGCAAAAGTCTTTCAGCATTCGCGATTCACTCGATCATGCGATTGACCTGAGCGACTGGATCATCAATGCCAACGGATTTGTTCCGGTTCCCATCATCATCACCGAACCGGCGCTGGGCGGATTCGGCGGCGGCATCGCCCCTGTTTTCCTGCATAAGAATCCACCCCTTGTACAGGACGGAAAAGCGACCCCTGTACCACCCAATGTTACCGCAGCAGCAGCCGGCTATACCGTCAACGGATCCTGGCTTCTGGGAGCGGCCCGAAGCGCCTATATCCGCAAATGGGGCGTCCGTTACAAAGTTGCGGCTGGCTACGGCGATATGAATATTTCTTTCTACCACACTTTCGCCAACAAAGAAGAAAAAGAATTCAAATTCAACGGAAAGGGCGTGCCGCTTTATCTCTATGCTGCCAAACAATTGCGCAATGCCAAATGGCAACTGGGCATCCAGTACCTTTTTGCACATACCGACCTCAAACTGGTCAACGCCGATTCCCTGCCCTCTTTCATCTCAAAAAAAGAAGCCAAAAGCAATATCGGTGAGCTGGGTGCTGTAGCGCTTTTCGATACGCGCGACAATGTGTTTACTCCCGACCGCGGCATCAAAGCCCAGGCCCTGGTCAATTTCAGCGACAATATTTTCGGAGGCGACTTCGATTACCAGCGACTGAATTCCTATATCTACTGGTATGCGCCGCTTTCCAGGCCCAACGCGGCCGGCAAGGGTTGGATCAGCGGACTGCGCTTCGACTACCAGCAGCTTTTTGGCAATCCTCCATTTTATGTGAAACCATCGGTTGATCTGCGCGGTATACCGGCGGCGCGTTACCAGGGTAAAAAGAATATCCTGCTGGAAACCGAACAACGCTGGGACTTCGTACGCCGCTGGAGCCTGGTCGCATTTACCGGGGTTGGAAAAGCGTTTGATGAGTACAGTGAGTTTAGCGACGCTAAGTGGATCTATAGCTATGGTGGCGGTTTCCGTTACCTGATGGCGCGAAAATTCAAACTGCGTATGGGCGTTGACGTTGCCGGCGGCCCTTCCGGGTGGGCCTACTATATCATATTTGGAAGCGCCTGGGCGCGATAGACAACAGTTGTTACAACATAAAAAACATTCGTTTATATGAAGCCTTTATCGTTTGCAGTGGGGCTGTTCTTTTTCCTGGCAACAACCTGCTGTTCAGTGGCAAATGCGCAGTCCGGCGCTGCGCCTGAAGACATAGGCTGGCCCCGCCAGGTCAAAAAAGACGGTGCCACCCTGGTGTACTACCAACCCCAGGTTCGGTCCTGGGACAACTACACCAAACTCACGGCCGATATGGCTTTCAGCCTGACCCCCGCTGGCGGACAGGCAACCAATGGCGTGGCCACTCTTACCTGCAATACCATCGTCGATAAAACATCGCATACGGTTTACCTCCGGAATCTGGAAGCCAGTAGCATCCGCTTCCCCTCTCTGAAAGAAGCGGATGTAAAACCCATGGAAGACCTGTTCCGCAAGCTGGCCCCGAGCGGCGGTGAACCGATTTCCCTGGAGAGACTGATAGCCGACGCCCAGCAACAGCAAACGCCCGTACACAGTGTGGCCGTGAAGAACGATCCGCCGCAGATCTTTTACAGCGAAACGCCCGCCATTGTGCTAACGGTGGAAGGCGAGCCCGTAAAAGCGCCGGTGGAAAAAACCGGCCTGGAATTCATCGTCAACACCAACTGGGATCTTTTTTACGACAAACACGATAAGAACTATTATCTCCTCGTAAACAATTACTGGCTGCAATCCAAAGACCTCACCAATAACTGGACCGCAGTGAAAACATTGCCCAAAGATTTTTCCAAACTACCCACGGGTCAGAACTTCGATGCCGTTAAAAAAATGATCCCGGCGCCGGCCACGCAGGGCAAAGCCCCGCAGGTATTTTTCAGCAATGTACCGACCGAACTCATCAATACAAAAGGCAAACCCGTATACACGCGCATAGAAGGCACCGGGCTGCTCTATGTGACCAATACCGACAATGATCTTTTCCTGGACAACAGCAGGCAGGAATTCTATGTATTGTTTTCAGGAAGATGGTTTAAAAGCAGTTCCCTGCAAAACGGTCCATGGACTTTTGCGAGCGACCAGTTGCCGGCGGACTTTGCAAAAATACCGGCCAATTCCACCAAAGCCGGTGTGCTGGTATCGGTGCCGGGAACCATAGAAGCATCCGATGCCGTGCTGCTGGCGCAGGTGCCTACTACCGCCGTTGTAAACAAAGCGCAGGCGGTATCGCAGGTAAAACTTTCCTACGATGGCGATCCGCAATTCAAACCCATCGAAAACACCTCGCTGGAATACGCCACCAACACGCAGCAGAAAGTGATCAAATACGGCGATGTATATTATCTCTGTTTCCAGGCAGTATGGTTTATGAGCACTAAACCCAACGGACCCTGGGAAGTAGCCGATTCCGTGCCCGATGAAATTTACAAGATACCACCCAGTTCGCCGTTGTACAATGTTACTTACGTGACGCAAAGCAATGCGACCGAAACCACCGTGGAAAGCAGCACCACCGCCGGTTATTTTGGAATGTTCGTGATGGGAATGGCCATCGGCGCCTGCATCACTTATGGAACAGGATGGTATTATCCGCCTTATTTTTTCTGGGGACCAGGCATGCTCTATCCCATTTACCGGCCCTGGCCCTGTACCTACGGCATTGGCGCCGTGTACAATCCCTATACTGGTGGTTGGGCCGCGGGCCGCGCGGTGTATGGCCCCTATGGTGCGGCAGGTGGTTCGGCCTGGTTCAACCCGGCCACGGGCCGCTATGGACGGTCGGCCAGTGTACAGGGCTGGTATGGCGGACGCACGGTGGCGCAGGCTTACAATCCCTGGACGGGAGGATATGCAGCTACCAGGCAGGGCCATAACCCCTATGCACAATGGGGCAGTTCCGTGGCCACCCGCGGCGACCAGTGGGCACGCACGGGTCATATCACCAACGCCAACGGCACCACCTTTGGCTACCAGACATCGGGCGGCCAGCAGGGCGTAGTGCACCATGGCAACAACGGCACCATTGCCAAAGGCACCAATGGTACTTATGTGGGGCACGATGGGAATATCTATCGTAAAAACGACAACGGCTCCTGGAGCCACTACAACAATGGCAACTGGCAAACCAATGTGGGCGGTGACGGCTCCACGCGCAAAAGCCTCGATAATATGTCAGGTGCCCGAAACCGGGGCGCCATGCAAACCCGCAACTGGCAAAACATGCGGCGTACAGGCGGTGGCGGGTTTCGCGGCGGTGGTGGTGGATTCAGAAGGCGCTAGTCCCCAATACCCTTTCACAGTGCATGAACAGAGCAACAATGATATGCATGGGAGCATTGCTCCTCTTCCCGGCGTTGGTGTGGTCACAGGCACGCGACAGCGTATTCCTGCAAAACGGCCAGGTGCTGATTGGCGAACTCAAAAACATTAGTCTCGGCCTGCTCACCCTCGATGAAACAGATCTGAAGATCATCAAGATCAAAGTGTACAAGATCAAATACGTGGTGGCGGAATCTGATAACTTCCGCATTGAAACCATCGACAAGCAAACTTACTATTCGCAGTTGCACAGGGGATCGTCGCCCGGCAGCACGCGCATTTTTGAAGGAGAACGCAGCAAAGAACTATCGCTGCTCAACATTTCCGGGCTCATCTCACTCCACAAAGGTTTTTTCAACAGCCTCGACGGCAGCCTGGGCATAGGTTTCAGCTATACCAAATCGAGCAAGATTGGACAACTAACCACCAATTCCACCATTTATTACTCGGCTAAAAAATTTGAGAACCAGTTCACGTTGTCCAGCATCGCTTCCATCGACTCATCGGTGTATTCCCGCGACAACGAATCGGTCCAGGTGTTCAGTAACTACAATTTTACGGAATCCTGGTTCCTGGCGGCCCAGGTCAACTACCAGCGTAATCTTGAGCTCTCTATAGCCCGCCGCTTCCAGGAACTGGTGGGTGCGGGTAATAAGTTCATCGTCCGGAACGACATGCAATTGCTGGGCATTACCGGTATCAACCTTGCCCAGGAAAGAAGTACAGAAGGCGCGGAAAGTTTCCTGGTGGAATTGCCGCTGATGCTGCGCTTCAATTTTTTCAAATACCAACGCTACAATATCAAATTGTCGGCCTACCAAACCGCTTATATCGGCATCACCGATGCGGGCCGTTTCCGCTACGACGGAAACCTCACCTATTCGCAGGAACTCATCCACAATTTCTACATCAACCTCACCTTCTATTCCAGCTTCGACAGCAGGCCGCCCGATAACAATTCCGGAAAAACCGACTTCGGCACCAGCCTGAGCATTTCTTACCAGTTCTGACGGCCTATCACAAAAGTGGGCCCGCGTTTCGCCAAACGCAGGCCCTTCCAAACCTAAAAACCAACTCTGCTGCTTACGCTATATTACCGGCTCTTCCAAACCAAGCCAAGGTGTAGTCCGAAATTGGTGAGGCTGTTGATACTGAAAGCATCGTTCTTATTGGTGCTCCAGGCGTAGTTACCACCCAGTACCATACCAAAACCTTCGTTGAAAAACAGATAGGCGCCGATCTCGGGACGCAACAGGAAACCCCAGTTGTTCACGTCCGTTTCATAAATATTGTAGTAGATCGACTGGTCGCTGTACTGTGCCCCGATACCCAGTCCTGCAAATGGCTTCACCCGCTTGGGGCCGGAGAAATAATAGTGCGCGGTAAGTGTCATCGGCACATTGTAAATGGTCCGGTCCATATCAGTGGTAACAGCGCTACGACCATCCTTGTAGGTCTGCCTTTCGATGTATTGCCCGTAGGAATTCCAACTGATGGCAGCCCCCACGGATAAATTATCGGTAAGAAACTTCTTATAATCCACCCGGAAGCCCGCCAGGCTGGTCTTCGTCAGGAAATCGTTATTGGTAGGAAAACTCACATCCCAGGCCACGCTGAAGAGATTGGCTCCCATTTTCTGCGCCTGGCCCGCCAGTGCAAACGACAAAAGCACCGCTATACTGCATACAATCTTTTTCATATTTCCTGCTTTAATTGGTTTTTAAATAATCGGATTGTTTAAACGCCTGGTCGATGGCGTCCACGCCTTCTGCAATGTTCTGCGCCTGTGTACCCAGTGCACCACCCATCAGGGCATCCCATACCACGCGTAATTTTTTGGTAGAAGGTGCATTTTTCAGGTCCACCATACTGATATACACCGTACCCGTCGTATAGGCATAGGTGTAAGACCATGGGTAATACGGTGGGTAGTACCAATCGTACCAGTACCAGGGATAATACCAGTCCCACCACCAGTCGGGGTACACAATGGTATTTATGTTCAGATCCTTTACTACCATTACATTCAGGCCCACATCAGGGTTTGCGTTCTTATTTGCGAACGTATAACCCAGGTCGGCCATGTTGCTCTTAATGGCATCGATCAGTTGCTGAGCATCCCCTCCGATCAAAATCGTATCGTTTGACGTATTCGACAGATAGCGAATAGTGTCCGATACAAAATAAGTGTTGTAAGTGTTGAAATCAGCTTCCTTATCCGCATTGGTGGCTACTACGAATTTGTAGGACAGGTCGTCGAGGTTGGGTGTTTTCCGGCAGCCCGCCATCAGCAAAGGGGTAAGCACCCATAGCAAAAACAGCTTCTTCATTTGGTATGTATTTAATTGTTCAGAAATACGCCTCTTGTCTTATCAGAACACTTCGGACGCGCCGAAGTATATGCCACCTGAACCATTGCCTTTACCATAGTCCACCTGCATGTTCATGCGGGTGGTTTTATTGAACAATATTCTCAGTCCCAGCCCCACGCCGGGTTGTACGTATTGCAACATTTTAATGCCTGAGTCGCGGTTATTGGTACTCGTTACATTCGCAAACACCACGCCACCCAGCGTATTGGTGCATTTCGAAATGGGGAAACGCAGTTCGGTTTCCGCATAGAGCAGGCTCTGCCCGCGGTAACGCCCAATGGCGTAGCCACGTCCCGTTTTGCTGCGCTGGTCGTATCCCAGCGCCGGCAGGGCCAGGTAGGGCTGCGTGCCAGACGTAGTGAATTGTCCCACATACCAGAAAGCCAGGACCAGGCGCTCGCTTTTTTTCGACAAACCCTTAAAATACCGGAACTCGGTGTAGAGCACGCTGCTGCCTGCATCGCTTCCCAGGAATTCCGGGTTGACGCGGTAGTTCAAATTGGCGTACATGCCCTTATAGGCATTGATCTGGTTATCGCGGGTATCGTACACCAGGTTTACACTCAACCCGATCTCCTTGTATTTCTCGGGATCGAAGTCGTGCAGCTTGCTGTAGGCATAGTGACTGGTGATATAAGTAAGAGGAGTGTCCAGTCTCTCATCCTTAATGCTGGAGAACATATCGAAATGAATACCGCCGCCCAGGTACAATCCGGGTGCCATGCGCACCGACGCCAGTTGGTGAAATTTGAAATAATTGAACTTCATGGGCTGCGCCAGGGAATCGGTGGACTCACCCTGGCCCATCCAGTGGAAATAGGATTGCAGGGTGCCGCCTTCGGGTGCTGCAGTTCCCAGTCCATACGTTGGTTCGGAGTAGGCAAAATAACGCCAGTCGCCGCTCAACAGAAGTTTATTCTCTTTGGCATAAATGGTGTTGCGTAAAAAGATCAGCAACTGCTTTTTACTGGTGAACTGTATATTGGCCTGGAAGGCGGAAAGATTGGAGCCGGTGAGTTTGAAGGCACTCTGGAAAGTGGCGCCAATAATAAAACCATTGCTGGGCGTGGATCCAAACACAGGCGCTATAAAAAAAGCGCTGTTGGAAGTCTTCTCCTTTTTATGCAGGTGAAACCACTGCCGGATCCAGTCCACGAGATCCTTGTCCTCACAGCCGGCGCCTGTAGTTCCTTTTCGTTCCTGCGCATATAATCCCTGTATTGTCAAACACCAAACCGCCACTATAATTATTTTTCTTACCATATATTTTTCCAATCGTCCTTCATGCTCACAACATGCCATTGATGGGAGGCCGCTGTTTTGAGCGATAGCGAGTCCTTTTCCTGGTAATAGAATTCGCGGGTGGAATCATTGTGGTTCACCAGCAGTTGAAAACTGGGATACCTGTTCCCCTGCGAATAATGCAGCATGGCGATATCGCCCTGGCCGCCTTCATTACCGCAGGCAAACACAGGCCGTTTTCCAATATGCAATTGAATGCCCACCGGCTTACCTGTTTTATCGTTGAAATGATCCAGTTCCGGCAGCCGCATCACCGACTGGTTACTGTCTACATATTTGTATTTAAAAGAAGTGCCCACCACCTGTTCGGGCGGAATGCCATAGAGCTCCTGCGAAACCGTGCGCACAAATTCAATGGTGCCGCCCGTAACAATAAAGGTTTTGAATCCGTTGGCGCGTAAGTATTCCAGCAGTTCCACCTGCGGGCGGTAAACGATCTGTTGCACCGGAACATTCCTGCCGGGATATTTCATTTCTGCAATAAAAGCCCTGGCCGATCTCTCAAATGCTTCTTCCGTCATGCCGGTATGCGTAAGCGCCACTAGCTGAACCGCCGCTTTTTCGCCGCCTTTGGCAAAATAGGATTTATCGCCCTCCACCACGGCCTTGAAAGGTTGTTTCTTTGCCAGGGCCGGGTTGGCCTTTATCATTTCCTTTACGCGGTAAAATGCAAACAGCTCCTGCATATAGGGGCGCTCCGCCCAAAGAGTGCCGTCGTTGTCAAATGTAGCAATGCGGTCTGCCACCGGGATAAAAGCAGGATCGCCGGTACGGGTCACTTTCGACACGTAATCGATGATGCTTTTCTTAAGCGGTCCATCGTTCCAACTGGGCAGGGGATCTTTTGCCACGGTTGCACTGTCGGGTTTTGCCAGGTCGCCCTCCTGGGTAACAGGTTGGTTATTCCGGCAGGACTGTACTGCCAAAAACAGGAAAAGCACAACCGGCCATCCCCTGCCATTCCTGGTTTTCCGCTTGATTGTCATAAGTTTTCAGGGGCCTGTTATGGCCCTTCCCCCTAACAAAGACAAACCTGCGGCGACCAATCCGCCAATCGCTGTAAAAAAAATCAGAAAGCTTCTGCAAAATTGATGTAGGTGCCGTGAATGCCCTTCGGACCGAAGCCAAAATCAAAGCGCATATTGGTGTTGTTCTTGGAGTCCACTTTGATACGAAGGCCCGCACCGTAGGAAATATGGAACCCGTCGAGGCTCATATCGGAATAGGAAGATCCCACGCGGCCCGTTCCCACCCAGGCCGCGATGCCAAAAATATTCCACACCGGCATCCGGTATTCCACCTGTGCGTCCATCAGCACGCGGTCGCGGTAAGCCCCTTCGTAATAGCCGCGCATTTTGTTCTCGCCGCCCATCAGGGCCAGCTCGTAAAATGGCACATCGCCATCGGTCCAGGTAGTGGTGGCCTGCACCGCTATTACGTGTTTCAGCCAGGGGTTCCAGTATTTTCTGCCATCGAGCTGCCATTTTGTGAACTGGTATTTGCTGCCGATAAAGGAAGGGTGAAAGGAAAAGCTGGTGAGAATGGCCGCTCCCTTGTAGGCATTGTAGCGGTTGTCGCGGCTGTCGTACGCAAAAGAAATACCCAGGCCGTTGCTGAGCCCGCCTTTTACGCCGCTTACATGGTCCTTCACCAGGAAACTGCTGGTATCCACGTCCACGTTAAAATAATCGTTGATGTCGATGATGATGCCGGCATAGATATTTTTCTTCAGGCGCACCAGCCCGTTGAAGTTGAAGCGGAAACGCTCCGTGCTGATCTCTTCCACATCGTCGCGCGTTACATCGTTGCCGATCCCAAAAAGGTATTCCGGTGTTTTCTTGTAATTAACAAAACTAATGACCATGTACTTCTTTTCCTTCCAGATCAGTTCGGTGGATACGGAGGCATTGATACGCCCCTTGGTGGAGAAGGTGACTACCTCTGAAATTTTGGATGCATTGGAAACCGTGTCTTTTTTTGACAGCCGGAAAAGATTGAATTTCGCAAGACCAAAAGTGCTGCCGGCTTCCGTCGAATAGGAAACAATGGGCACGGGTATGATCTTGAAGAGATGTTCCATTTTCTTATTGAAGCGGTCGAATTTCGACAGGCTGTCCTGGGGCTTTTCGGCAAGGGCCGCCTGCGTGGTATCCGCAAGCACCGGCCGGGTAGTATCTCCCTGCTGGGCCAGGGATGCCTGTGATATACTTATTCCTGCAAGAAAACAGAGGATGGTTCGGTTCATACTGCCATGGCTTTTATTCAAGGGGCAATTGCCGTTCATTGATCAGGGAGGATTCTTTCAACTGCGCATACTGCTTCCTGTGGTTTCTCCGGTATTGCCGCACCGCCTTCCTGAATTTTCCTGCAAGCTCCGCTGGCGGCGGTTCTCCGGTAACCAGTCCCTGTTCAATTCCACCCCATGTTTCCAGCAAGGCAGTGTCTTTTTCTGCTTCGAGCGAAGCGGTAAAAGAGCTACCTGCCACCCGCCAGGGGAAACGATCCCACCACTTGTAAAAAGCATCCACCAGCGAATGGCCACTGCGCCGCGACCATAACATCCTGTGGAACCAGTACCGTTCTGAATGAAGATACGCTTTCCATTTTTCACTTCCCCAACGGATTGTATTTTTCAGGCGGGGCCAGAGCAGGTAGAGGATCCAGGTGGCTGCGATGATTCCTGCCAGGAACTGGTACCAGGGCATGCCCGCGATCAGCCGTGGGCCCTTAGGCGGCGGCGGTTTGGAAGGCTGCAGGGTCTTCTGCACAGCGCCGAGACTGTCCTGCAGGGTTGCCACAATGCCCAGGTCGGGGTTGGGCGCCACATTGATGGTGGTGGCCGCAGCCGATCGCTTGTACAGGCGGCGGCGCACGGGATCCCACCAGGTAATGGTGACGGCCGGCAGTTCAAACTGTCCTGGTTTGGTGAGCAGGTAAATGATGTCCTGGGTCTTCCTGCCATTGGCATCGTAATCGTTGCGCGTGTCCTGCAGCTCATCGTCCTGCGGGTATACACTCGCAAAGTCTGGATGCTCTGTGGGAATATCGGGAATAAACTGCGGCAGGGTGCCGCGCGCATCGATTACCAGCTTTCTTTCGATCACGTCGCCTACTTTAAGATGGGCCAGCGATTTGTTCCAGTGCTGTTGTATGCTTACACCTTTGGCTACCATCCAGGGCTGTCCCTGCAGGGCTGCCGGCACTTCGCGCACCAGGTAGGGCTGGGACCTGGTATGAAGGGTGACCACCCTGCTTTCCGATTGCCCCAGCGGCGGCGTGGTGGCTTTGATGGAAAGCGACGGCAGTTCAAAACGGCCGGCCTTGTAGGGAAATACAATGAAATAAAAACTCAGCCCGGCATAAGGCTGGTTGTCGAAATTGTACATACCCGGCACGGTTTGCGAGAATGGAATAATGAAGGCATTAGGGATTTGCAGGTTATTGAATTCGAGCGGGGCCGTGTACCAGGTGGCCGTGTATACCGTGATGGCAACCTTGAAGGGCTGCTGCACGTATACGCTGCTGCGGTCGAGCTCCACCTTGCTGAACACTTTCACCTGCGCCTGCGTATACAGGTATCCGTTACAAAAGAGTAGTATGAGCAGCCATCTTACCATTGGTCTTTGGGCTTTGGCAGGTGACGATAATATCTTTTTTCCTGGAGCAGGAAACGCCGGTGCAGGAATTCTCCCGGGTCAGCATCGGCTTCGCGCAGCATGATCTGGCTGGCGATCTGGCCGGGACTTTGTTTTTGCGGGTCCTTATCCGGCGCCTTTGCCTCCCTTGCTTTTCGTATACCTGTTTCTACCTCGTCGGTGATACGGTTGCCGAATTTGGGCATCTTGTTGACACGGGTATCTGAGCTAAGCTCCTCGTCCCCTTCCTGGCGCTTGCGTTCTTTCAGCGGATCGTCTTTTTCTTTTTTCCCTTTCTTTTTGCCTTCCGCTTTGGCAAGCAGTTTGTCCTGTGCTGCCATGTGCCGGTTCACCGAGTCGACCATCCTCTTACGGTCCTGTGCATGCGCAATGCCACCTTCCGCGCGATGGCGCAACTGCGGATCAAGCGAGATGGCTTTGTTGAAAGCAATAACCGCTTCCCCGTACCGGCCCATCTGCGCCAGTGTAAGGCCATAGTTGTATTGACCTGTGGCGCTGGTGTCGATCGCAAAGAGCTCCGCCGCGCGCGCAAAATTGCCTGCCTTGTAATAAGCCGTGGCCTTGTGGACATCGTCTTCGTAAAGACCGGCAGCCTTGTTGAAATGCCCGGCCTTTTCCTGCAGGGCGCCCTGGTAGTCTTTGGAATACCACCAGTCGGGATGCCGGCTGTTGACGCCACAGGAGCTCATCGCAACCACCAGCGGCAGCCAGGCCCAGTGCAGCACCCAGCCCTTCCGGAACCAGAGCAGCACCAGGAACAGGGCGGGAAAAACAAGCAGCCAGCCGCGGTCTTCCCACTCCTTCGACTGCCGGTCTTTTTCGTTCTCAAAAATGAGGCGGCTGCTGATGCGGCCGGCAATGGTGGTAACGTCCGACTTATCGAGGGTCATGGCAGTGACATGCACGCTACTGTCCTGCACCAGGTTAGTGAGTACGGAAGGATCCTGCTCCTGTTTGAACCTCCCATGCCCGGGCACCGTGGCTTCGCGGCCGGTGGATACCAATAATATTTCCAGGCGGTGAATGGACTGGGTAAAGAAGGCAGCAAGTTTTGCCGCATCCTCCTGGCTGATGATATCCGTAAGCAGGAATACTGTACTGGGCACCGTCACTTTTCGCATAAGACTGTCCGTTATGGCCAGCATCTGTTCCGTATTGCTGCCCTGCACGGGCATGATGCGGTTGGCCAGGTTCACGGCATGGTGTTTCACCAACTGGTAATCGCCCGTAAAAGGCAGCACGGGATGTGCAGTTCCGGCATAAGCCACCAGTCCCGCTTTCGCGCGCGGGTTGGCGTCGAGGAAATCGTTGATCTTGAACTTGGCCCTTTCAAGGCGGCTGGGCAATACGTCCACCGCCAGCATGGAACGCGAAAGGTCCATCACCACCAGCACCACGGCCTGCACTTTCTGGTGCGGGATCTCTTTTTTCTTCCAGGCAGGACCAGCCAGTGCAAATATGATACAGGCCGAAGCCAGTAGGAAAACCAGGAAGGGCCCCAGGCTGGACCAGAGGCTGCCGGGCGAGAACATATAGGGACGCAGGTGCGCCGGGATAAAACTTTTCCATCGCCGCCGGCTCCAGCTTCCGGCCAGGAACAGCGCCAGCACCACTCCCGTGAGCCAGAACAAATGCAGGGCCCGCGGCCGGAGAAAATGAAAGGCTTTCCAGTCGATGCCACTGATGATATCGCGGAGCTGCTCAAACATATATCCGTATGATATTGATGATGGCTACCACGCCGTGAAACAAAAAGGCCAGCAGGAAACCCAGGGCCAGCGGGTACATATACACTTCCCGCACCGGCTTATAAGAAGATTCTTCAAACTGCATGGGCTTCATGCGATCGAGCTCTTTGTACACATTTTTCAGCTCGGCCTCGTTCATGGCATTGAAATAACGGCCATCTGTAACCGCTGCAATATTGCGAAGGGTGGTTTCATCGAGGTCGTATCCGCCGCGCCCGCTGGCGCGTCCAATGCCCAGGGTGTAGATGGTGATGGAGTCTTTTCGTGCAGCCTGTGCCGCATCAAGGGGCTGGATATGCTGTCCCGCATCGATGCCGTCGGTCAGGAGCAGCATTACTTTTTCTTTGATGGTATCTTTCTGGAATACTTTGATGCTGAAGGCGATGGCTTCGCCTATGCTGGTCATTTGTCCCGCCATGCCCACTTCGGTTTGGTCGAGCAGCCAGGTGATGGCGTCGAGGTCGGTGGTGAGGGGCGCCTGCAGGTAGGCATGCGTACCAAAGAGCACCAGACCCACCTGGTCGCTCCTGCGTTCTTTCACAAAATCCTTCATGATGGATTTCACAGCATCCCAGCGACTGGTGCGGCGCCCATCCGATACCCAGTCGGTGGTGGCCATACTGAAAGAAATATCGGCAGCGATAAGAAAACTGCGCACGGTCTTAACATGTTTCTCCGGCAGGCCAACATAACGGGGACCAGCAGCTGCAACCAGCAGACAGGCCCAACAGGATAACAGTCCCGCCCATGCGAAAATGCTCCGCCGCGCCACCCAGGCTGCCGACCGCGGGTGCTGGTTCGATATATCTGCAGCGCGCCCGAGGAAAGGAACATACAGGGCCGACCTTCTTTTCCTGAGCGCCGGCAGCAGGAAGTACACCAGGATGGGCAGGGGCAGCAAAAGCAATACCCAGATATGTGCCAGTTCAAACCGCATGTTTCCGGTGGTGTTTGCGGATCCAGGTCCTGGATCGCCGGATGAAATTTTCTACCGCCGCTGCGTCGGGCTGTGCCGGCGACAGGTAAAGTCCCTCGTGCAGTAGCTGCTCATCAGCGGCGGCGAAATGTTCTGCGCCGCCGGTTTTGTTAAGCCAGTCGATCCAACCGGCCCCGCGCTTGTCTGCCACCTGCTGGCGCGGCGCAATGTGCATGCCCACTCTTTTCAGCAGGGTATTGGTGGTGTAGAGCCGTTCCGCGGGTTTGCTGCCCAGCCTATTCAATGCCTGGTCCAGTTGCAGCAGTGCATTGCGGCGGTAGCGGTTTGCCCGGTAATAACGCAGCAGGAGATACAGGATAACTCCCAGCAGCAATAGGCCCAGTACCAGCAATACATACCAGCCGGGGGCGCCGAACCGAAACGGAACGGGTGGTGGTTCTATCAGTTTGCCAAGAGTTTCATCCATGTTGCCGGGTTGTTGCTAAATTGAATTTGATCTGGTCTTCCACCGGCGTGGCGGTGGACAAAAAAACCACCGGCACCCTGCTGTGCCGGAAGGCTTCCGAGAACTGCCGTTTCCATTGCTGAAAATCGGCGCTGAACTTTTCGCCCCAATTCCGCCGCTTGTTGTTCCAGGCGATCTGCCGGCGGCCATCGGTGAGCAATAATTTACCGGGCGGCAGGTTTTCTTCGAGCGGATCGTATACGTGGTTCAGAATAACATCGTTGTGGGAAGCGAGTTGCTGTAACAGCCGCATGGTGTCGGCATTGATCCTTGAAAAATCACTGATCACGCAGATCACATAATCGTGTGTAACGGTGTTCAGCGTGAAGTAGAGCATTTCGTTGAGCCGTTCGATCGACTGGTTGCCGTGGCGCTGCTGCGGAAGCTGTCGGTTGCGGTTCACCATCACCTGCAGCAGGTGTTGCACCAGCGCCTTACTGCGCCGTGGCGCCACAAAATCTTTTTCCGTATCGCTGAACACGAGACCGCCGATGCGATCGCCTCTTTTAATGGTATAAAAAGCGGCAAGAGCGGCGGCATGCACAGCAGTTACGGATTTCATAAAACGAACCGATCCGAAGAACATGTGGCTGCACTGGTCCACCACCAGGAAAGAGGGTCTTTCTTTTTCCTCATTGAACACTTTGGAATGCGTGGTGCCGGTGCGTGCGGTAACACGCCAGTCGATATTACGGATATCATCACCCGCAACATATTGCCGTACCTCTTCAAAATCGAGCCCACGGCCGCGAAGTTTGGAAGCGTGCCGCCCCGCGAGCAGGGAATACACGGGATAGTCGGGAAGGATCTTGCGCGACGATACCAGCCACTCGAAGCGCAGCAGGTCTTCGAGGCTGGTGGCCACTTCCGGCGGCCAGTTGGCTTGACTATGGTGAACGAATGGCCACATGATTTTTTCTTACAGTTTCAGCTTACGGCAACCACTTTCAGCAATTCGGTGATCACCTGGTTGGCATGAAGGCCATCGGCATTGGCGCCATAACTCAGCACCAGGCGGTGCCGCAGCACGTCGGGAACAATATAACGGATATCATCAGGTGTAACGCTGTTGCGGCCATTGAGCCAGGCCACGGCGCGGGCGCACTTGTCGAGCGCAATGGTACCGCGCGGACTGGCCCCGTAACTGATCCATTTCTCCAGGTCCTTCGACAATTTGCCCGGTTCGCGGGTGGCCATGATGATATCGGTAATATATTTCTCCGCCGGCTCCGTCACCTGTACCTGGTTCAGCTCTTTGCGTGCTTCAAAAATGAGGTCGGTGGAAAGGGCATCCTGTTTGGCAGGAGCCGCTTTGCTTTCTTCCCGCACCAGGCGCATGATGGCGATCTCCTGGTCCTGCGTGGGATAGCCCACTTCGATCTTCATAATGAAGCGGTCGAGCTGGGCTTCCGGCAAAGGATAGGTCCCTTCCTGCTCAATCGGGTTCTCCGTGGCAAGCACCATGAAAAGCGGTTCCATGGCATGTGTTTTTCCACCCACCGATACCTGTCTTTCTTCCATCGCTTCGAGGAGTGCGGCCTGCACCTTGGCCGGCGCGCGGTTGATCTCATCGGCCAGCACCAGGTTGCTGAAAATGGGGCCGGGTTGGAAGATGAATTTCTCCTGGCTTTCGGGCTGGTATATTTCCGTGCCGGTGATGTCCGAAGGCAATAGATCGGGCGTGAACTGGATGCGGCTCAGTTTGCAGGCGAGGTTCTGCGCCAGGCTTTTGACCGCACGCGTTTTGGCAAGACCGGGCAGGCCTTCCAGCAGTACGTTGCCATCCACCAGCAGGCCGATCAGTATTTTATTGATCACTTCTTCCTGGCCAATGATGGAGGTGCCGATTCGTTTCTTCAGTTCCTGTACCTGTTCCAGTGCTGGCATGATAATAATTTTAAAACGGGAAAAAAGGGTGGCCGGGGCCGCCCTCCGTATTATCGTTGAATGAGGGGCTTGGGCAGTTTTTCAATGACCTGATCTATAGAGAAAGTTGCCGGCGCCTGGCGCGGCGGAAATTCTTTGTAGGTCATCAGGTAACGCGATACTTTTTCCACTGCCGGCAATACCATGAATGCGTGTTTCATCAACCAGCCTTCGTAGTAAGCTGATCCGTCTATTGCATATTCATAAGGGTCAGCAAGCAGGTCAACCACCAGCGGCGCACGGAGTTTTGTCATGGGTTGCCGCCACACCTGCATGCCGGTAGCATATTGTGCAGAGAAGATATATTTGAACCGGTCATCGCGGTAGGCCACCAGGTCGGCATCGTCGTCTACATAAATAAATTCGTGGCGCGCAGTACCACTTTTTCCGCTCAGGTAAGATACCTGGTTGTAACCATCAAGATGCACTTTAAAGCGTTTGCTGCCGGCCTGGAACCCGGCCCTTACTTTGGTGGTAAGATCGGCATCGCCGCCTGCCGCAGCTACCAGTGTGGGCAGCCAGTCTTCTGCAGAAAAAAGTGCGGTGAAATTGGTGCCCGGCTTGATCACACCCGGCCAGCGGATGAGGCAGGGCACGCGATAAGCGCCTTCCCAGTTGGTGTCTTTTTCAGAACGGAAAGGAGAAGAGCCGCCGTCGGGCCACTGGTTTTTCATGGCGCCGTTGTCGGTGGTATAAATTACAATGGTATTGTCTTCAATGCCATTGTCTTTCAGGAACTGCAGCAGTTCTCCCACCATGGCGTCGTGTTCCGTCATGCCATCGGCCTGCAGGCCCAGCCCGGTTTTACCGGCCGATCCTGGTTTGAGGTGCGTGAAGATGTGCATGCGGGTTGAATTGAACCATACGAAAAAGGGCTTGCCCGATTTGATGGTGCGGCTCATGAAATCCTTGGAAGCGGTAAGAAACTCTTCATCCACAGTTTCCATACGTTTTTTGGTAAGCGGACCTGTGTCTTCCACCTTCCCATCGGCAGTCGATTTCAGCACACCGCGGGGCCCGAATTTTTTCCGGAACTCCGGGTCTTTCGGGTAGTCTTCGTTCTCAGGTTCTTCCTCTGCATTAAGGTGATAGAGGTTGCCAAAGAATTCGTCAAAGCCATGTTTAGTGGGCAGGAATTTATCGGCATCCCCCAGGTGGTTTTTTCCAAACTGTCCGCACATATATCCCAGAGGTTTCAGAAATTCTGCGATCGTAGGGTCGCCGGCATCCAGGCCAACGGGCGCGCCGGGCAGTCCCACTTTGCTGAGGCCGGTGCGGTAAGGACACTGCCCCGTAATGAAAGCAGCCCTTCCTGCGGTGCAGCTTTGTTGTCCATAATACTGCACAAATACGCCGCCTTCTGCTCCGATGCGATCGATATTGGGAGTCATAAAGCCCATGAGGCCGCGGCTGTAGGCGCTGATATTCGATTGCCCGATATCGTCACCGAAAATGACGAGGATATTGGGTTTTTTCTGCGCCAGTAGCGGGCTGGTGAGGCCTGCCATAAGGCTCGTACCAAGCACCAGCTTATGCAAAAACGGAATGGATGATTCTTTTTTCATACTCCTTATTTGTAGTTGAATGGACCGGCCCTGGGGCCTTTACCAATAAGGACAGCCGGCAGAGGACCAGTCCGCCATTGGTCGGCGTATTTTTTTAAAAAATCCTGCACAGGATGGCGCATTGTTTTTGCCAGCCTTGTCTTTCTGAGGAAAGCCATGATCGCCGCACTTTTTGACTCCAAATGGTTCCCCCTGGTCTATGTCCTGCTGCTGGGGGCGAGTATTTTCCTGGGCGCGCAAATCGCCGGGCGCTGGGTGATGCTGAAAACCGATTATGAAAAATGGTTGAACAACAACCTGTCGGGTGCGGTGCTGAGCTTCTTTTCGCTGCTGCTGGCTTTTACACTGTCGGCTTCTGCAGGTTCCAACAAAGAACGTACCGTGCTGATCCATCGGCATACCGATGCCATCGGCGCTCTTTACCGCAAAAGCTTTTTGTACAGCGACAGCCTGCGCGCCGGCGTAAAACGGTATGCGCTGGAGGCGCTGGCGCTGAAAATACAGGCTGCGCAACTGCACGGCGATGCCCGACGCCAGATCGACAGCCAGTCCTTCTGGCACAATGAACACTACCTGAAAGCAGTTTCCGCGCTGGCCCGCCAGCAGCCCGATGCAGCGCTGCGCGAAGAAACGCGGGACATCACGGATGCGGTGCAGCAGATCATTGAACTCGACAGCACCATTCACTACAGCAACCAGGAGAGAACGCCGCTGATGGTGATGCTGCTGCTGTTGATGGGGTCACTGATGACTGGATTCGTTATAGGACTGGGAAAATACCATTTCCAGCCACGCCGGTATATTGGTCCGTTCCTGTATCTTTTGTTATCGGGACTCACGGTGCTGACCATCCAGGATATGGACAACCCGCACACGGGACTCGTGCGTCCACCTTATGAAATTTACCGGACGGTATGGCAGGAGATCAACCAGGAATGAAACACCCTGCATACCATTCTGCCTGTTACAGCGCCCGCCCGGACGGCCCGGCGGAAAAGAACAGCATGCACGAACCTCAGACTCTTTTATAACAGGGGATCACATCGAGCGTTGTTTTTAGTTCCAGTGTTACAGGTCCCCGGAAAATCTTACCGGTTTGCATCTCCTTCCATTTTCCTTTGGGAAGAAGCACACGGCGCAGTGGTCCGCGCTCCAGCACAGGCGCCACCAGCAGGCTGTCGCCCAGCATAAACTGGTCGTTCACTTCCGCAAAGCCCTGGTGCGGGAACTGGAATTCCATGCTCCGTACCACGGGCATGCCTGTACGCGCTGCTTCCCGCGTCAACTGCAAAATGAGCGGGAGCATTTGTGCACGCAACGCAACCGCCGCTTTCACAGCCGCCAGGTGCACACTGTCGAGCACCCGCCAGGGCGCCACCGAAAACTGCATCATGGGCATCAGCGCATGGCACTGCGCCGACCGCACCACCAGGTCCTGGTCCAGTTTTCCGCCACCGATGAAAGAACTGAAATCACCGCCGCCAATCATATCGGGACAAACAAAAGGATAACCCAGCATGCCGGCGAGGCAGGCATGGGGAACAAGCTTTTGCAGGTCCTCCCAGGTGTGGAGCTTATCGCGAAGGCGCTCCACCAGTGGCTCGCCGCCGTTCTTCCACATGGCGCGGTATTCGTTCAGCGGGTAGGAAAGACCCAACTCTCCCCACAAAGCGCTGTGGTCGTTGGGCGCAACTTGTTTATAAGCCAGTATATTCTTTGTATAATACTCCGCATCGCCGGCGTCGAACTTGAAGCCGTCCACACCATATTCCTCCCGCAATACATCCAGCTTCTCCTTAAACCATTGCAGGGCCGCGGGATTACTCAAATCCAGCACGGCACTATAGCCATTCCACCAATGCACCAGGGCTGGTTCTGTGGCGTTCTGCCACTGCAGGGTATCGGCGCCTTTGTTGTCGAAAAGAAGCAGGCGTTTTGCCATGGCCTCGCGGAAGGCCTCGGTATCGGCACTGATAAAAGGGCATACCCACACCATAACGGTGAAGCCCATACGATGCAGTTCTTCTATCATCTTCCTGGCGTCGGGGAAACGGTCTTTCCGGAACCGGAAACTTCCATAAGAGGCAAACCAGTTGTCGTCGATCATCAATACACCCGGTGGAAAACCGTTGTCGATGATACCGCGGGCGTATTGCAGGATGTCGTCCTGGTTCTGGTCATAGATGAGTTCGATCCAGGTATTGTACTGGGGCGCGGTGAACAGCGCCGTATCCGGCATTTTCCCCGAAGGCGCAAAATAGCGGGCCGATGCTTCTTTAAAAGCTTCCTGCAAACTGCTGCCGCTCCCATGCAACAGCTCGTCGCTGCCCAGGTACCGGATCACCAGGCTGTCCTTTTCTATGCTGAAACGGAAGGGCTGCTCACTCCATACATATCTTCCCGCCGACGACAGCAGCAGGGGCGCCGCCTGGTTGCCAAAATTGTCGCCATAGAGGTTCACCGCCGCGCCGCTTCGGAACGGCATCTCGTGGGCAAGGTTCACCGCGGCGCCCCACCACTGCTCGCCGGGCTGCTGCGCAAAACGTTTTTCCTTCCAGGCCGGTTCTCCCTGCGCCAGCGACTCGGCCGTCGCCAGCAAACACAGTGCTACGGACACGCATATACGCAAACAGGCCATCTTGCTGTATCGATTCATCATTGTATCGTAATGGTCGCTCCTAATTTATTATAACCCGTGCTTTCTTCCCACACATTTTCATTCGCCAGCCTGATGGCATACTCCGGCCGGGTCGCAATGGACGCATATTTATCGGGCATGTACAGGAAAAGATCGTAGGCGCCGGCGGGCAGGGAGGCATCGGTAATGATGGCCTGTTCTAACTTCATTTCCCCACTATACCAGGTACGGATATCCGTAGAGAGCGTATAGCTGAATTCCTGCTTGCTTCCCTGGCTCCGCAACACCAGCACCACGCTGCGTTCGTTAAACGGCGAGGCATAACCGCTGTTCTCCAGTTGCAGGGAAAACGCGTACCGGTTACCTGCCTTCACCGGGGCCGAAGGGAATACGCCCTTCCGCAGCACAAAACGGTACCCCAGGTTCTTCCGGATCTCGTTCATGCAGCCCCCGGTTTCCCAGTCGTTGTTCACCTCGTTGTTATAGGCCGAGTTCAGGTAACTGTAGTGCATTTTTTTCATCTCCGTTTGCACCGTGCCGGCGGTTTCACAATCGTTCTGCGGACTGTAAGCATCGTCGCAGGTTTCGCCGCCCACCGCCACGTAGCGGTTATCGGCTTCGGCGTAGGCCCTTAAGGTACCCGTGGCCGACTGCCGGGGCGAAGAAGAATTGCCATAGTCGGTGTAGGTGCCATAGTCGTCGGCGCTGGCCAGGAAGCAGTCGTTGTGCAACCCGATCCTTGCCTTATCCGTGCCCGTGAACGCCTCCGCTTCCGTCAGCGCCGCAGAAGAAACAGGCGCGTCCACGCCGTATACGAAACGCTGCTTCATCTGCGGGTAGCGCACCTGCACCATGCGGTCGGCAGGCAGCGCATCCAGCAGGGCTTTCAGCACTTCGCTGCGGTCTTCCCAGTTGGCGTCAAACAACTGACCCTGACCGTTAGACGATGCATCCCCGAAATGATCGGTGTAATAGTTCTCGCCCCAGGTGCCGATAAAACCCATTTGCATGCAGGCGATCACATCGGCATTTTCCTGCAATACAGGTTTCAGTTGTTCTATATGCTGCAGCACGATGTTCTTCGGCGCATCGCCATAAAGCGGGCAGTTAAAGCCTTCGGGGCAACCGCCCGCATGCGTATCATTGGTATAAGTGAACCGCGGGATCAGTTTCACACCCGCTTCCCGGGCTGTGGCGAAATCGGCTTTCAGCTTGTCGAGGAAGGCGGCAGGCAATGCGGTGGCCGTGAGCCCATCGAGAATAAAATACCGGAAAACAAGGCTACTTACTACCTGGTAGTTGCCGCCATCGGCCTGCTGCGGATTGCGCCATCCTTTCAACTGGTTCAAATCAAGCGCCACATAATTGCTGGCATAGGTAGCGGTATAACGATAGAAGCCACGTTCGGGATTCGGGAAATCGGCATCGCTTGCCGTATAGGAAACCGTATCGGCGGCCGGTGGCTGGTATACGATGGGGTTTTCCACTTTGTTGCAGGAAGAGCCGGGCAACAGGCAAAGCAGGAAAAAAGCCATGCCTGCCAGCCCGCGGACCGCGTGCTGTAAAGAAGGTATGTGCATACTGTAATTTTTTATTCGCTCATGTCGAGCTGGTAAGAAATGGTGCCGGGGGCAGGAATCGATCCGATGATGGCGCTCCAGTCGTTCTTGGTAACGGACACCCCTATCCGAATCGCTTTGCCCACCAGGCCTTTCAGCTTGGCGCGTTTGAGGCCCATCTCAAATTTCAGCGTGGGACCATCCTGTACAATGGTGCCCACCTGGTAAAATTCGGCAATGCCCTGCCAGGCCCAGGACCAGCCGCTTTGGTTGGTGCCGCCCGTGAAATAAAGCGGGTCGAACCAGCCGCCGTCGAACAAAGAACCTTCGAGCACAATATCATTGCCCGCTCCCGGAAACATCCAGGAAAGATACCCGGTAGCAGGATTGTTATCGGCATCGAGATAGAAGTCAAACACATGACCATCGGCTACCGTCGCCGCGATCTCAAAATAACAGTACACGAATTCGCTGTTGTAGTCGTATTTCGCCAGCTTCATAACGCCCGCACCGGCGCCCGGCGTTACCTGGTTGTAGCTCACGGTATCCCAGTCGGCGAGACTGTTATCATCCAGCTTCACCGCCGAAGCCTTGGAAATATTGATCACCGTGGAGCCTTCGGCCACCGTGCCGTCGGAAGAAGTAGCATAGAGGGTCGGCACATATTTTCCCTTCCCGGGATAAGCGTGACTGGGGCTCTCTTCTTCAGAGACCGTACCGTCGCCAAAATCCCATTTGTAGGAGCTGGCGCCCCTGGTCTGGTTGGTGAATTTTACCGTATAGCCTTCCAGCGCTACGGAATAGAAGACGTCCGGCGCAGGGGCCGCATCGTCTTTTTTGCAGGAGCTCATGCCGCCCATAAGGAGACAGGCCACTGAAAAAATAATATATTGTTGGGTTCGCATAACATTCAAATTATTTGACGTTGAATTTTCCGGTTGATGACAACACTTATGGATTTTGCGTACACAGTGTGTTGGTTTGCACCTCATCGATCGGTATATAATAAATGACCCGCGGATCGGTGGACGGAACGATCATATTGGCATAACCCGAAGGCGTTTTCGACAGGTCGATATCCGCTTCTTTCAGTCCGGGCAAATGATAGCCCCAATAGGTCCGGTCCATGCTCAGCTTGTTGCGGTACACATCAAATACGCGGTGCCCTTCAAAGGCCAGTTCAATGCGCCTTTCCTTCAATACCGTTTCCAGCGCCGTGGATCCCGCCGGCACCTGCTGGTTGAAGAGCGATCCTTCCAGTCCGCGGTTTTCCCTGATCCTGTCCAGGTCGTTCAGCGCATCGGCCGTGCGGCCCAGCTTGGCATTGGCTTCGGCACGATTCAGGTACATTTCCGCCAGCCGGAACATGATGGGCGAACTCAGCGTAGGACTTCCATTCTGGAAAGAGAACTTGGAAATATACCAGGTCTCCAGGCCGTTCTTCTTCACCATATTGCCATCACCGTCTTTTGCAGGAATGATATAGGACCAGCGGGTATCTTCCGGGTGCTCACTCATCAGTTCGCGCAGGGAAGAGGAGGCAAATTCTTCGCCCCATCCGGAGTTGCCATCGGAATAGATCATGGAAGCGATGGATCCGAATTTTCCATAATCGTCCACCGACGTAAAGGAAATGCAGAAGATGGTTTCCGGGTTGGCGGAAGCATTGGCAAACATGCCAGGGAAAGAACCGGCAGTGGCCAGGGAGAAGCGATTGCCATCGATCACCTGGCTGGCGTATTTGGCGGCGTTCTCATTGTCTTCCTTGTACAGGTAGGTGCGGGAAAGCAGGGCCCAGGCAGCTTCGCGCGAAGCGTACTGCACACCGCGCTGGCGTTCCATGAGCTCGGCGCCTTTCGCTGCATCGGCGATGATGGCATCGTACACTTCGCTTACGGATGACCGTTCCTTCAGCGAAGGATCGGCGGTGGAGAGCCGCAGTATGATACCGGGCGCTGATGGATCCTGCGTATAAGGCCGCGCAAAAAAGCGCACCAGGTTGAAATTGCAGAAAGCCCGCAGGAAATAACATTCTCCCACCAGTTGCCGCACCGCAGGATCGTCGCTGCCATTGGCTTCTGCGGCTTCGATCACGGTATTGGCATCGTTGATGATCTTATAGGAAACATACCAGAAATAACGGGTATTGGTCTGCGCAGGCGAATGATCGAGACTGAAACTGAGGAAGAGCGGATCTGTGGTGACCTGTCCGCAGGCGATGTCGTCGCTCGCAAAATCGGAGAGGTGGTAGTACTGCCGCAGGTACATATTGTTCTGGTTGGTGGTGCCGCTGAAAACAATATGGTCTTTGAACAATGCGTAGGCTCCGTTCACGGCATTGGTGAGGCCCTCCACCGTTGAAGTGAGCGCTTCCGTGGTAAGCGCATCGCTGGGCGTTACGTCCTTGATGCATCCTCCTGAAAGAATGCAAAGGGAAAACAGTATGGTGATATGATTTCTCATATAGTTGTCTTTTAGAACCTGAAGTTGATGTTGAATAAGAACTGCCGGTTGTTCGGGTACTTAAAGTCAGACACACCGGGTGTCACATAATCGCCGGGCGTAATGGTGGTCTGCGCATCCTGTCCCAGGAAACGGGTGAAGGTGTACACGTTGTCGGCCGTTACAGAAACCGTGGCGCCCTGCAACTTCGCGCGCTTGATGAAAGACTGTGGCAGGTCGTAGGACAAAGACACAAAACGGATCGAAAAATAACTGCCGTCCTTCAGGTAGCGGGTGGAGGTTTGGGTGGAATTGGCCGAGTTCTGCGGACTGGGATTGGACGCTATATCACCCGGCTTCGTCCAGATGCTGTAACCCTCCGGCAGCACAATCTGGTTCATATAAGGCTCACTGCCATCGTTCATCACAAAGCGCAGGTTGTTGCTGAACACTTTGTTCCCGTACATGAAATAACCATTGATGCTAAAAGTGAAATTGCGGTAACGCAGTGAAGTACCGATGCTGCCCTGGTATTTCGGCAGGGCCGATCCCACTTCCTGGAATGTGGCGGAAGCGTAGTCCGACGTGGCTTCTGTGCCCACGTCTTCACCCTGGCCATTCTTCACCATTTTTTCCCAGAGCGGTGCACCGGTTTGCGGATCTACGCCCAGCCATTTGGGCATGTAGAATTCATAGAGGTTGCCGCCCTCGCGATAGATCTGCGAAATGGGCCAGGCGCCGGTGGTTTTCACGATCTGGTTGGGAAACTGTTCCAGCTTATTACTGTTGAAGTTGATGTTGAAATCGGTGGTCCATTCAAAATTGCTGTTCCGGATATTGACGGTGCTCAGGCCGATTTCGATGCCCTTGTTCACGATGCGGCCGGTATTTTCCCAGCGCTGTTCAAACCCAACGGAAAGCGGCTGGGGCGCCTGCAGCAACAGGTTGCGGGTATTGTTGTTGTACACATCCACGGTGAGGTTCACCCGCCGGAACAGGCTGAGATCAATGCCCGCGTTCAGTTGATACTTGCTTTCCCAGGTAAGGTTGGGACTGGGCAACTGCAGCGGTGTGGCGGCCACGGTGGAATTGTACTGGCTGGTAAGCGAATACAGGCCGAGGTAGCGCGATGCACCGATGTCCTGCGTCCCTGTAACGCCATAGCTCACACGAAGTTTCAGGTTGTCCACCACGCGCCGGTCGTTGTAGAAAGATTCGTTGCTCACGATCCAGGCGGCAGAGAGGGAAGGAAAGGAAGCATAGCGGTTGTCTTTCGGGAAGGCGGAGGAACCATCAATGCGATACGATCCGGTCAGGAAATATTTGTTGAGGTAACTGTAGTTCACCTGCGAGATCAGTGATTGGATGGAGGTTTTGTTATTGGCGCCACGCACGGTGATGTTGTTGGATACCACGCTCAGCACATCGAGCCCCAGGGGCAGGCCACGGCCGGCGCCGCTGATGAATTCCGACTTGCCGCCTTCCACGGCAAAGCCGGCCAAACCACTGATGGAATGGTCGCCCGATTTCAAATTGAAGCGCAGGAGGTTGGTGGAAATGCCGCCATAGTAATTGTTCCTGGATTCATCGAGGTAACCATCGCCGTGATAAGTGCCCGCCACCTGCGGTGAGAAATAATTGGTGGACGAATTGAAGCCGGCGCTGAGGCGGTTGGTGCTTACAAAGCTCAGCCATTTGGTGAGGGCGATGTTGAGGTTGAAATCGTAGTTCACATCAAAGCCCTTATAGGGATGGTCTGAATTGTAAATGGTATGCAGTGGATTGATCTTGTCCCTCGACCACCATTTGAAGGGTGAGTTGCCATCCACATACAATGGGTTGCCAGCGCTGTCGAGCGGGTTGTCCCAGGGCATGTTGAGGTAGGCATAATACACGTCCATATAATCGTAACTCCTGCCGGAATAAGCGCTCAGGTTGATGTTATTGGTCATGCTGATGCGGTCCGAAATATGGTACTGCGTATTGGCCCGCAGGTTCACGCGCTGGTAGTCGGTGCGCGCGAAAGTGCCTTTTTCGTTGAAATAGGAAAGGCCTACGTAGTAGTCGGTCTTTTCGGACTTGCCGGACAGGGAGAGAAAATAGTTCTGCACCAGGGCGGGACTAAAAATCTCATCCAGCCAACTGTAGTTCTGGTCGCGGAGCGATTGGGGCCTTTCTTCCGTGAATTTCAATAAATCGATCTTATAGGAATTGTCGCTGGCGGAAGGATTGTAGTCGCGGTAGAATTGTTTCTGGTATTCATAGAGCTGCGAACCATTCATCATTTTCATCTTCCCGTAGTCGGGCGTGCGCACACCGGTGGTGGCTTTCACGTTGAAATTGAAGCTGCCGCTTTTGGCTCTTTTGGTGGTGACGATGATCACACCGGCATTGGCCTGGGAACCGTACATGGCAGTGGCCCCGGCATCTTTCAGCACCGTTACGCTCTCCACATCGTTGGGATCGTAGTTGCCGCCAATGATGCCGTCTACCACAATGAGCGGGCTCTGCGAAGCATTGATGGAAGAAATGCCCCGCAGCCTGATCTCGGAGGCGGCGCCCGGCGCACCGGAACTGCGTACCACCTGCAGTCCGGCTACCTTACCCTGCAGCATGGCGCCGAGGTCGTTGGTGGTAACGTCTTTCAGCTTCTGTTCCGTTACCACGGTGACGGCGCTGGTGATCTCGCTTTTTCTTTTATTGCTGTAACCCACCAGCACGATCTCCTCGTTGATGGATTCCGACGCTTTTAACACAACGCTGAGCGGGCCGCTGGCCGGAAGGGAAACTTCAGCATCCAGGAATCCCACGAAGGAGATAACAAGCACGCCGCTGTTTTCGGGAAGGTTCAGTTCAAAAGAACCGTCGGCCCCGGTGCTGGTGCCCCGCGAACTGCCTTTCAGCCGAACCGATGCGCCCTCCAGCGCGCGGCCCTTTTCGTCGGTCACCCTGCCCCTGATGGGGATATCGGCAGGTGCCTGCACCGCGGGCGCCGTCACGGCTTCGCTGCGGCGCTTGATGATGATGGTATTGTTGCGGATGCTGTAGTCGAGCGGCGATCCCCGGAAACAATAGTGAAGCGCATCGTTCAGGGACGCATCCTTCATGTTGATGGTGACCCGGGGAATGTTTTTCAGCATGTTTTTTGTGTAGAGAAAGCCTACACCGGTTTGCTTTTCAATTTCCCGGAACACTTTCTCAATGGGCGCATCCTTCAGGGAGAGGCTTACACTTTGGGAAAGGCCTTTCGCGGATAGCTGTAAAAAAGCGGCAGTCAGTAGTATGAAAGTCAATTTCATTGCTTTCACCAGTTGGGGAGCAAGCAGCCGTTCGTTTGGTTTGTCGTCATCCCGGAAGAAATGACGCTGCTTACTGCATGTTAGAAAATGCATACATTTGCAGTGTTTGGTTAATGAATAAATGATACCTCGACAGTTTTTATTTGTTCAACAGCTAAATCTTCGCCGGGAATGTTCGCAGCATTCCCGGTTTTTCTTTAGCCGTTCATTCCACAATGATCTTCTTACCCCTGATCTCAAAGCTCACCGTATGCGTTTCGCCCAGCATGCTCAGGATCTCCGATACATGGGCCTTTCTTGATACCACACCCACAAATTCTTCCTGCGTCACCTTTCCCTTGTATTCCACTTCCACATCGTACCATTTTTCCAGTTGGCGCATCACCGACTGGATGCTGTTACCGGTAAAGATGAACTTATCGTTTTTCCAGGCCATGGTTTCTTCCATATCGGGATGGAGCAGGGTCACCTGTCCTTCTTTGTTCACCTGCGACTGCTGCCCCGGCTTCAGCAGGTATTGTTTTTCTTCCTGGGCGCGCGGCTTCACGCGTACCGATCCTTCCAGCAGGGTCACGCGCATCACCGGTTCGTCGTCGTAAGCGTTGATGTTGAACTTCGTTCCCAGCACCTGCACCTGGGTAGCGCCCCTGGAAACAAAGAAGGGCTTCGACGCATCGTGCGCCACTTCAAAATAAGCCTCTCCCTCCATGCTTACTTTTCTCTCATTCCCGGCAAAGGCAACGGGATAGGTGATGGAGGAGCCTGCGTTGAGCCATACCCTGCTGCCATCGGCCAGCGTTATTTCCACTACCCTGCTGCCCCGGGGGTTCACGAGGGTATTGAGAACGGGCGTTTCGGTATTGCCTTTGTAAGCGATCCGGCCATCGCCCAGTTTGATCAGTTGCACATTCCCGATGGCGGTGAGGGTTCCGGTCCCGGCGCTGTCGAGCAAAATGCGTTGTCCGCCCGCCAGTGTAATGGTAGCCAGGTTGACGGCGGGCGCGGGCACGTCCTGCCTGCTTTCCGTTGTTGCCACCTGTTTGGTAACCGGCTGTTGTTTTTGTTGTGTCGATAAATAGCCGATCAGCCCCAGCGCCAGCACAACGGATGCCGCGGCATACCAGCCATAGCGCCGGAAAAAACCAGGATGCAGTTTGCCCGGGATCGTTTCTTTTTCTTCAAAAATGCCCGTGCTGCCTGCTTCCGCGGCGCTTATTTTATCCACCGACAATACCTGCTGCAACATTTGCCGCCAGGGTTCTTCGTGTGTCCCTACCTGTGGCACAGCGGTTTCGCGCTGTTCAAAATAATCGCGGATAAATTGTACGGTCTCCGGGTCGGCGTCGTCCTGCACCAGTTGAAGGAGCTCTCCGCATTCTTCCGGCGTAATGGCCGACAGCCGGATCTTTCCCAATAAATACAATACCCTTTCTTCGATAGAACTGTTCACCGTTTTTGTTTTAATCAGAAAAACGCATCTTTTTCACGCACCAGGAAACCCTGTATATAGAATGTTCCGCGTCGCGGAAAAATATACACATGGCGGAGAAAAAAATTTCAGGGCAGTTGTAAGAACAGCAGGAAGAGGGGAATGACGATGCCCTGCTGCACCAGGTAGTCGCGGATGAACCTGCCCGAGCGGGTGAGGGTATTGCGAACGCCCTGCACCGAGATGTTGAGCGTCGCCGCGATCTCCGCGGGTTTCATGCCCTCGAGGCGGCTCATCTGGAAAATGCGGCGGCTCTGGGGCGGCAGCGCTCCCACCGCCATGCCAATGAGCCGGCTGATTTCGGAGAGGTTTACGGCCTCTTCGGTATCGTTTGAGAAAGCGGCGTTGTTGGAAGCGCCGGCCGCCAGCGCACTGGTCTTTTCGCGGGCCGCCTGTTTTTTCAGGTAGCGGAAAGAGAGGTTGTAGGCGATGCGGAAGATCCAGGCAGTGGGGTTGTCGACCGCCGGCAGTTTATCGCGCCCCAGCCAGAGCTGGAGAAATACTTCCTGCACAATATCCTTTACGGCGTCTTCGGAATGGATCACCTGGAAAACCAGCCGGTGCACGCGGGGCAGGTACAGGTGAAAAAGCTGCTCGAATGCCAGCTCGTCGCCATCGGCAACCTGGTGGAATAATTCCTTTTCTAACTGTATAGCGGGGTCGGGTAACAAGATGCAGTGTTGGTTACAAGTATACAGAAATTCGGGTAATGCGGACAGATTGCGGTTATTCCTGGGTCAGCGCCTGCTCCAAAATGCCCCGGGCATCCCCCGAGCATTCCCCGATCATTCCCCGAAAACCCCCTCTCCGCCCGCGTAAAATCGCCGTTCACTTCAAAAACGGCTACGGCTCACTTCAAAAATGAGTACAGCCCGCTTCATTTTTGTTTCCTGAAACGGAACCGGCAATAGATTTGAGGTACAACTGGTCAGTCCACCAGTGTTTCCGATTCACCGGCACGGGCGCGGGCCGCGAGCTGCTCTATCTGTTCCGGCAAAATGCGGTCGGTGGAAAGGGGTGGCAGGTCGTTGAGCGGGAAATAGCCGATATCTTTTACGTCGAACCCTTTTTGGAGGGCGCCGCCGGTGACCTGGCAGTGAAAGATGAGTTTGTACACATAAAATGCCTGCGGCGGATGGGCGTGCATTTTTTTGTCGTACACCGCCAGCAGGCGCAGGGGCCGCACGTCAAGGCCGGTTTCTTCGCTGCATTCCTTCACCAGGTTTTCGATGGCGCTGTAGCCGATATCGGCCCAGCCGCCGGGAACCGACCAGCGCCCATCGAGCAGTTCCTGCACCAGCAGCACCTGCTCGCCATCGTCCGACAGGATGAGGGCGCGGATGTCCACCTTGGCGGTGGGATAGTCTTTCGGCAGGGCAAAGAGTTCTTTGACATGCGGTAAATTTCCCGCGGTGCATTCCTGCATCAGCTCGAGGGTGATCTCCTTGATCTCTTCATAACGCTCCCGGTCATACGCATTTTCGCCGTAGAGGAGGCCGGTGTCGGCCAGTGCGTTGAGGCGTTTCAGTTTTTCCCAGGTATTCATGGTATTCATTGTTGTTTTTGGGCAACGGGTTCAATTGCTTCCCTTCCTTTTTTGCAATCGCGCTGCCAGCGCACCCACCATTACCAGTTGCAGCGCGTGGTAGATCATCAGCGGCAGCAGCAGCACGGCCATCAGGGGATTGCCGGCAAATAATACCTTCGACATCACCGTTCCGTGCACCAGCGATTTTTTAGAGCCGCAGAACTGTGCTGTGATGGTATCGGGTGCATTGAGTCCCAGCCGGCGGGCGGCAAGGCCGGTGAGGCCGTAGGCGATCCAGAACAGCAGGGCCATGGCAATGAAGAGCCCGGCCAGCTCATACCACTGCAGCGAAGCAAACAAATGGCGGTGAAAGGCATCGCAAAAAGCCGTGTACACAATGCAGAGAATAACGGCCTGGTCAAAATACCGGAGCCGCGTTTTCTGCCTTTCGGCGAAGCCGCCCCACCACTGGTGCAGGATCATGCCCGCTATAACGGGCACCAATACCTGAAACACCAGTTTCAGCAGCACCGGTCCCAGTTCCATACCGCCGGGGCCGGTAGATAATACCAGTTGCATCCAGAGCGGAGTCAGCACAATGCCCAGCAGGCTGGAGATGCTGGCGTTGAAAATAGCAGCGGGAATATTGCCGCCTGCTATCGACACCATCACCACCGACGACGATACGGTGCTGGGCAGGGCCGCCAGGAAAAAACTGCCGAGCCAGTAGAGCTCCAATGGCCCGTCGCGGAACAGGGGCCGGAAACAAAGCACCAGCAAAGGGAAGAGCAAAAAGGTAGACAACTGCACCAGCAAATGCAGGCGGATATTGCCCAGGCCGGCGCGCAGCTTTTCAGGGCCCAGCTTGAGGCCGTAGAAAAAGAAGATCAGCGATACGCCATAACCCGCCAGCGCCGCCAGCGACCAGGGCCCTTCTCCCAGTCCGCCCTGCGGCCACCAGGCCGCCAGCAAAATCATGCCCAGGATGGCCAGCACAAAGGGGTCCAGGAAGGAAAGGAGGCCCGGCAACGGGAGAAGGTTTCGCGGCCCGGATAGTTTGCGGTTGCCCATACGCGTTAGCTTAAGCCTGTTGCCTTTTTTTACGGTTAGCGGCGGCCTTGCGGCGGATCACTTCCTGCACGGGTACGCCCTGCACCTTGCTTTCCAGCCAACTGATCACATCGAGGTAGGAGAAGGTACGGGTTTCGCGCGGATCGTTCTCATAAGGTTTGATCTTATCGAGCAGTTTCTGGAATTCCGCTTTCAGGTCACCTTCGGGAAAACGGAAGGCCTTGCGCAGGAACTTGAACATCTCTTCTTCCACCGGGCTCAGGCTGCCCATTTTCGCCATGAAACGGTACACCGATTTCACCAGGTATTCCAGCAGGTCGAAATTCCCCAGTTCATAGTGGGCAATGAGGTGCAGCAGCCGGGCATAGCACTGCAGGTCGGTGCGCAGGTCGGCCTTGCGGTTGATGATCTTCTGCAGGTAGTCGATCGCCTTTTCGTTGTTGCCGCTGCCGAAATACAAACAGGCGATTTTGTAATAAAACACCAGGATGCGGTGGCGGTCAATCTGCAGGCGGTATTCTTCCAGCTTTTCTTCGAGGTAGGGGATCAGGGCCTGCCCTTCCGTGAAGCTGCCTTCCAGGAAATGGCGGTTGATCTTGGCCTGCTGCCCGTACACGAATGCCTGGATGCGGTTGTTGTCGTTGGTTTGCACCACTTCCATTTTTTCCATGGCCTCAAACACTTCCAGGGTTTTGCGGAAGCCTTCTTCGTTGCGCAGGTCGAAATGGGCGCTGAGCAGGTTATGGAGTCCCTTGATGTATTGCAGGGTCTCCACCTTGATCATTTCGGAGTGTTTCTGGAAGAGCTCCACCCACTTGGCGGTGTAGCGGTAGTACATAAGAAAATCCTGGCGGATAAAAGCATACCAGGTATAGCTCATGTACACATAGAGCTGTTCGTAAAACCCTTTTTCGGGAAGCGGCTCCCGGGGCATGTGCTGGGCGAAAAAGGTATCGAGCTGCGCCTCGTCCTGGCGGTTGCGCGCATGTCCCTGGCGGATATACCAGTCGTACAGCAGCAGCGAAAGGTTGGAGGTATCGTTGATGCGCTGCATGCGGCGGATGGCATCTTCCGATTCTCTTACGAGGGTCTCCGCGCGGTTCTCCCCGCTGCGGGTGATGTGGAGGGCCTCGATCTTTTTCTCAAAGAACAGGGCCTGCAGCAGGAAACTCACCTGGTTGTGCTGGCGGGCCATTTCCTTGAGCTTGTCGAGGACCTTCAGGCTCTGGAGGTAGAGGCCCTTATTGTAGAGGATACGGGCATAGCCCAGTTGTTCATGTAATTGAATATCAATGGCCTGGTCGTCGCGCAGGAGACGCAGGCTGCTCAGGATCTGGCGGTAGAGATGGGCTTTCAGGTTGGAAAGCTGCTGTTTTTTTATGCCGGGGGTCTTTTTCAGGAGAACGGCTTCGTCGTATTCCTGCATCTTATCGAGCGCATCGAACAGTTCAACTACTTTAAGGTTCTCCCCGGCGGAATTCCGGGTCACATACAGCTTGAAATTCCGTTTTTCCGACTTCTCCAGGGACCTGATCAACTGAAATAAAGCATCTACAGATCGGTTGGGCATCGTAATTCTTCTTATTTAAAATCCTTACCTGTATTGGGTTTCAGGGCCTGCACCCCCTTTTTACGGATGTAAAAGCAAATATATTTTGATTTTCATCCCCGGGAGCCTATTGGTATTTTCGAAGACAGGTTACTGATTTTCACAAACATAGCACACACTTATGGATCAAAAGATTTTCATTTTCGACACCACCCTCCGCGACGGCGAACAGGTTCCCGGCTGCAAACTCAATAAAAAGGAAAAGATTGAGCTCGCCCTGGAGCTGGAAGCCCTGGGGGTGGACATCCTCGAAGCCGGTTTCCCCATCTCCTCCCCCGGGGATTTTGATGCCGTGCATGAAATCGCCACCCTGCTGAAAAAGACCGTAGTATGCGGACTCAGCCGCGCTGTGCAGAAAGACATTGAAGTAGCTGCCGAGGCCCTGAAACCAGCCGCCCGCAGACGGATCCATACCGGCATAGGGACCAGCGATTTTCATATTAAGGCCAAGTTTAATTCTACCCGCGAAGAGATCCTCGCCCGGGCGGTGCAGGCCGTAAAATGGGCCCGCAACTTCACCGACGATGTGGAGTTCTACGCCGAAGACGCCGGCCGTACCGACAACGAGTACCTCGCCCGCGTGGTAGAAGCGGTGATCGCCGCCGGCGCCACCACCGTGAATATTCCCGATACCACCGGCTATTGCCTCCCCCACCAGTACGGGGAAAAGATCGCCTACCTTATTAATAAGGTGCCCAATGTGGACCGGGCTGTGCTGAGCTGCCACTGCCACAACGACCTGGGACTGGCCACCGCCAATTCCATTTCGGGCATCATCAGCGGCGCCCGCCAGATCGAGTGCACCATCAACGGCCTCGGCGAAAGGGCCGGCAACACTTCCCTCGAAGAAGTGGTGATGATCATCCGCCAGCACGCCAACCTCGGTTTCTATACCGGCATCAACGCCACCCAGCTCAACCCCATGAGCCGCAAAGTGGCCGATACCATGCGCATGCCGGTGCAGCCGAACAAGGCCATTGTAGGCGCCAACGCCTTTTCTCATTCCTCGGGCATCCACCAGGACGGTTTCCTCAAAGACACCACCACCTATGAGATCATTGCTCCCGAGGAAGTGGGCGCCGACAGTTCCAAAATTGTGCTCACCGCCCGCAGCGGCCGCAGCGCCCTGGCCTACCGCTTCCAGAAGCTGGGCCACAGCTTCACGCGCAACGACATCGATACGCTTTACCAGCAGTTCCTGGAAATTGCCGATACCAAAAAAGAAGTGAGCGACGAAGACCTGGAAGCCATGGCCAAAGCCTACCAGGCCGCTACCCTTACCGCATAACCGAAATGACAGGTTTTGTTACGATAGCGAACCAGGTCAGCCTCCGCTGGCGCAGCCGGCAGATCCTGAACAGCCTCTCTTTCGAATGGGAAGAAGGCAGCCAGGTGCTGCTAACCGGCGCACCCGGCAGTGGCAAGACCCTGCTCAGCAAAGCCTTCGGCGGTGAGCTCTTTCACCAGGGCACCATCGCTTTTTTCAAAAACGGACAGCCCTTTCAGCCGTCCATCCAGCGGGTGGAACAGCATTACCATTTCAGCAACCGTTCGCACGTACAGCAGTTCTATTACCAGCAGCGCTTCAACAGCACCGAAGCCGACGATGCAGCCACCATCCGCGAAGAGCTGGAAGCACTGTCGCCCAACGCCGAGGCCTGGATGCCGCTGCTGGAGCGCTTTTCCATGACGGCGCACCTCGATGCGCCCCTGCTGCACCTGTCCAGCGGGGAACACAAAAGATTTCAACTGATCCGGGCCTTTTTGCAGGAACCGGATTTGATGATACTGGACGAGCCCTTCACGGGCATGGATACCCGCAGCAGACAACTGCTCAGCGAACTGATCAATGAAAAAGCAGCGGCCGGCATGCAGTTCATTGTGGTATGTGAGCCCGAACAGGCGCCGGCCTGCATCAATACCACCCTGCACCTGCCGCGCAACGGCGCGGTGAAAGAACCGCAAGCTTTCCGCCTGCCGGCACAACTGCAACCGCTTCCGGGGCACTACCGCCACCACATAGAAATGAAGGACGCCGGCATCAGTTATGGCAACCGCGCACTGCTGGCGGCGGTAAACTGGACCGTGCTGCCCGGCCAGGCCTGGTGGCTGCAGGGGGCCAACGGTTCCGGCAAAACCACGCTGCTGAGCCTGGTGACGGCAGATAACCCCAAGGCCTATGCGAACAACCTGAGCCTCTTCGACCGGCGCCGCGGCACCGGCGAAAGCATCTGGGACATCAAACGCCACATCGGCTTTGTATCACCCGAGCTGCAGTGGTATTTCGACAACAGCATGACCGTGTTTCAAACCGTGGCTTCGGGTCTTTATGATACCATCGGCCTTTTCCGCCAGCCCGATGCCGATGAACAGGAAACCGTGCTCGCCTGGCTCGAAGCATTCGACCTGCTGCCCGAGCAGGACCAGCCCCTGCAGGTGCTTTCCACCAGCCAGCAACGCATGGCGCTGCTCGCCAGGGCTATGGTAAAGAATCCGCCCCTGCTGGTGCTCGACGAGCCCTGCCAGGGACTGTCGGACCGCCAGCAAAAAGCATTCACCGCCGTGGTGGACCAACTCTGCGCCGATCCCAACCGCAGCCTGGTATATGTAACCCATTACGAAAATGAGTTGCCCCGCTGCATCGACCGCAAGGTTTCGCTGCAGAACGGAAAGGCTATAACGAGTACCATTAACCGATTAGAAACCATCAGCGCCTGATCCATGGAAAAAAAGATTACCATCATACTCGGCGACGGCATTGGCCCGGAAGTAACCCGGCAGTCGGTGAAGGCGCTGGAAGCCATTGGCCGGCAGTTCAACCACCGTTTTCATTTTACCTATGCGCTGATGGGCGCCGACGCCATCGATAAAACCGGTAGCCCGCTTCCCGATGCCACCATCGAAGCCTGCCTCGACAGCGATGCCATTTTATTCGGCGCCATCGGCCATCCCAAATACGACCGCAATCCCAACGCCGCTGTGCGTCCCGAGCAGGGATTGCTGAAACTGCGTAAGTCGCTCCAACTCTATGCGAACATCCGTCCCGTTACCTGCTTTCCTTCGCTGCAGCATCTTTCTCCTTTGAAAGCAAAGCAACTGGAAGGCGTGGATATGATCATTTACCGCGAGCTGACGGGTGGCATTTATTTCGGCGCCAAAACACTGAGCGATAACGGCGATGAGGCCAGCGATACCTGCACCTATTCGCGTGCGGAGATCGAAAGGATCAGCCGGCTTGCCTTTGAAGCGGCCCGGAGCCGGCGTAAAAAACTGACCCTGGTAGACAAGGCCAATGTGCTGGAGACGTCGCGGCTCTGGCGCCGCGTGGTGCAGGAAATGAGCACGGTGTACACCGACGTGCAGGTGGACTATCTCTACGTGGACAATGCCGCCATGCAACTGTTGCTGAACCCGAAACAGTTCGACGTGATCCTTACGGAGAACATGTTCGGCGATATACTCAGCGACGAGGCTTCGGTGATCCCCGGTTCGCTCGGATTGCTGCCCTCCGCCTCCATCGGCAGCGGCGGCGCACTGTTTGAACCCATCCACGGTTCTTATCCCGAAGCGGCCGGTAAGGACATTGCCAACCCGCTGGGCTCCATTTTTTCCACTGTGCTGTTGCTGCAGCATTTGGGAATGGAGCCCGAAGCCAATAAGCTGCGGCTGGCGGCACAGTGGACACTCGACAACGGATTTGTAACAAAAGATATAGACCCGGTTAACTTTTATTTCACCTCCACCATTGGTGAGCTGATCGTTGACCTGGTACAGGATAAGATTCCGCAGGAACTGCATGCCGAAAACATAGCGTTGCGGAAATCGACGATTATCTGATAGTTCTTTTTTTTATTTAAGGAGACGGCGTTATATTCGTGGAATATCAAACCACATGACGTTAGCCGGAAACATAGTGAACAAGTTGAGCAGCGCTGCAATCGTTATTGCAGTGGTCCTCGTTGTCATTACCGGCTTGTACGGAGGTGGTTAACTGTGTAAATATTCAAATCGCATATAAACGGTCCGCCTCCAACAGGCGGGCCGTTTTTTTTTGCACCCATTTGAAAAAACGCCGTCACCAAAAAACCAACAATATGGGTAACTACGTAGCAGGCAACAATTATTACAACCAGGAAACCATCCTCTTTCTCAACGGGGGCTTTGTTAAAGCATCCGATGCGAAGATCGATCTCTACAGCCAGTCGATGCACTATGGCTATTCCGTGTTCGAGGGCATCCGCTCCTACCGCACGGTTTCCGGAGAAACAAAGATCTTCAAAGCCGAAGCGCATTACGAGCGCCTGCGCCGTTCGGCGGAGCTGACCAATATGCCCTTCCCTTTCGATACGGAAGCGCTGATCGAAGCCACTTATGAAGTGCTGGAGCGGAACCGCCTGCAGGACGCCTATATCCGCCCGCTGGTGTTTGCGCCCTCCAACATGAGCTTCAATCCCAATGCCGGTTCCAATATCGTGATCCAGGCCTGGGAGATGACGCCCTTCCTCGGCGAGAAATTGCTGAAAGTGATGCAGTCTTCTTTCGAAAGGCCCAACCCCAAAGCCTTTCACATCGAAGCCAAAGCGGCAGGGCATTATGTGAACTCCATCCTCGCGAGCCAGGAAGCAAAGGCAAAGGGCTACGACGAAGCCCTGCTCTGCGACATGCAGGGTTATGTGGCCGAAGGTCCCGGCGCCAATATGTTCTACGAAAAAGACGGGCGGCTCTTTACGCCGGCACCCGGCAATATCTTACCCGGCATCACGCGTGCCACCGTACTGGAGATCTGTGCGGCAGAAGGCATAGCGGTGGAAGAAAAACAGATCCGTCCCGAAGAACTGTATACCGCCGATGCCGCTTTCTTCTGCGGCACTGCTGCGGAAGTGATCGGGTGGGAAAGCTTTAACGGCCGCGCTTTCGGCAAGGCCTGGAAAGACAGTATCAGCCAGCGAATACAGCAGACCTATAAGGAATGGGTAACCGAAAACACAAACGAAACCATCAGTATATAACAACAGCATCATGGCGAATCCATTGAACAAGTATTCCCGCACCATCACCCAGGACCCCACGCAACCCGCCGCGCAGGCCATGTTCTACGGCATCGGGCTCAACGACGAAGACCTCACCAAAGCGCAGGTAGGCGTGGTAAGCATGGGCTACGACGGCAATACCTGCAACATGCACCTCAACGACCTGGCAAAAGTCATCAAGCAAAGCGTATGGGACCAGGACCTGGTGGGACTGATCTTTAACACCATCGGCGTGAGCGACGGCATGAGCAACGGTACCGACGGCATGCGTTATTCACTCGTGAGCCGCGACATCATTGCCGATTCCATTGAAGCCGTTTGCGGTGCACAATATTATGATGGCGTGATCGCTGTTCCGGGATGCGACAAGAATATGCCCGGTTCCCTTATTGCCATGGGAAGGCTGAACCGCCCGGCCATTATGGTCTATGGCGGAACCATTGCGCCGGGTCATTATAAGGGGCAGGACCTGAACATCGTTTCTGCTTTCGAGGCCCTGGGCCAGAAGATCGCCGGGCAGTTGTCGGATGAAGACTTCAAGGGCATCGTGATGAACTCCTGCCCGGGCGCCGGCGCCTGTGGCGGCATGTACACTGCCAACACCATGGCCTCGGCCATTGAGGCCCTCGGCATGAGCCTGCCCTATTCGTCTTCCAATCCCGCGCTGGCGCCCGAGAAACAGGAGGAATGCAAGCAGGCGGGCAGGGCCATACGGTTGCTGCTGGAAAAGGACATCAAGCCCCGCGACATCATGACAAGGGAAGCCTTTGAAAATGCGCTGGTGCTCATCACCATCCTGGGAGGCTCTACCAATGCGGTGCTGCACCTGATCGCCATCGCCAAAAGCGTGGATGTGGAACTGACGCAGGACGATGTGCAGGCCGTGAGTAACCGAATTCCCGTGCTGGCCGATCTGAAGCCCAGCGGCAAATACATGATGCAGGACCTGCACGATTATGGTGGTGTTCCCGCTGTAATGAAATATCTTCTTAACAAAGGGTTGCTGAACGGCAACTGTTTAACCGTTACCGGCAAAACCCTGGCAGAGAACCTGGCCGATATTCCCGAAATAGATTTCAATGCGCAGCGGATCATCCTGCCGCTGGAAACACCCATCAAGGCAACGGGACACCTGCAGATCCTCTACGGCAATCTCGCCGAAGGCGGCAGTGTGGCCAAGATCAGCGGCAAGGAAGGAGAACGGTTTGAAGGTCCGGCCCGCGTGTTCGACGGTGAGCAGGAACTGATCGCCGGTATTGAAAGTCACCGGGTGCAGCCGGGCGATGTCGTCGTCATCAGGCACGTGGGACCAAAAGGCGCACCGGGCATGCCGGAGATGCTGAAACCCACGTCGGCCATTATTGGCGCCGGGCTTGGAAAATCCGTGGCGCTGATCACCGACGGCCGTTTCAGCGGAGGCACGCACGGGTTCGTGGTAGGACATATCACACCCGAAGCTTATCTCGGCGGAACCATTGCCCTGGTGCAGGACAACGACATCATCGAGCTCGACGCCAACAAAAACAGCATTACGCTGAAAGTGGATGCTGCAGAGATCGACAAACGCCGCGCCGCCTGGAAGCAGCCCCCACTCAAAGCAACCAAAGGAATTCTTTTCAAATATGCACAGTCGGTAAAAGACGCCAGCCAGGGCTGCGTAACAGACGAAGCATAAAACTTATACCATGAGCACAGCAACAGCAGCAACGAAACCAGCCAAAGCCGCTCCCGCCACCACTACCATCAGCGGATCGGTGGCCGTACTGGAAGCCTTCCTGGCCGAAGGCGTGGATACCATTTTCGGGTATCCCGGGGGCGCCATCATGCCCATTTATGATGCACTCTACGATTATACCGATAAACTCAACCACGTACTGGTGCGCCACGAGCAGGGAGGCATCCATGCCGCCCAGGGTTATGCGCGCACGAGCGGAAAAACGGGTGTGGTCTTCGCTACCAGCGGTCCCGGCGCCACCAACCTGGTGACCGGTCTCGCCGACGCCATGATCGACTCCACGCCGTTGGTGTGTGTAACGGGACAGGTATTTGCGCACCTGCTGGGAACCGATGCCTTCCAGGAAACCGATGTGATCAATATCACCACACCGGTTACCAAATGGAACTACCAGGTAACGGACGCCACGGAAATCCCGCACGTGCTGGCCAAGGCCTTTTACATCGCCGGCAGCGGAAGACCCGGACCCGTGCTGATCGATATTACCAAGAACGCGCAGCTCCAGCAATTCGAATACAGCGGTTACCAGAAATGCAACCACATCCGCAGCTACCGGCCCAAGCCCATTGTACGCGAAGAATACATCCGCCAGGCCGCAGAGCTCATCAACAATGCCGAAAAACCCTTTGTGCTTTTCGGCCAGGGGGTGATCCTGGGACAGGCAGAAAACGAATTCAAACAGTTCATTGAAAAATCGGGCATTCCCGCAGCCTGGACCATCATGGGACTGAGTGCGCTTCCCACCGACCATCCACTGAATGTGGGCATGCTGGGCATGCACGGAAACTATGGTCCCAATGTGCTCACCAATGAATGCGATGTGCTGATTGCCGTGGGTATGCGCTTTGACGATCGCGTAACCGGGCGCCTCGACAAATACGCCAGGCAGGCGAAAGTGATCCACCTCGATATCGATCCCTCGGAGATTGATAAGAACGTAAAAACCACGGTTCCCGTTTGGGGCGATTGCAAGGAAACGCTTCCGCTACTTACCAATGCCATTAAGCAAAAAGTGTATCCGCAATGGTTGCAGCGTTTCAACGACTTCCGCCGCGAGGAAGAAGAACAATGCATTGTTCCCGAAATGAAACCCGAGGGCGACGTAATGACCATGGCCGAAGTGCTGGATGCGCTCAATGAGCTGACCGGCGGCGATGCTGTGATCGTAACGGATGTGGGCCAGCACCAGATGGTGGCCTGCCGCTACGCCAAATTCACGCAGAGCAAAAGCAATATCACATCCGGCGGCCTGGGCACCATGGGCTTCGGCCTGCCTGCGGCCATCGGCGCCAAATACGGCGCGCCGGAGCGCCAGGTAGTCGCCATCATCGGCGACGGTGGTGTACAGATGACCATCCAGGAACTGGGCACCATCATGCAGTTCGGCGCCGCGGTGAAGATCATCATCCTCAACAACCAGTTCCTCGGCATGGTGCGCCAGTGGCAGCAGCTCTTCCACGACAAGCGCTATTCCTTCGTGAACATTACCAGTCCCGATTTTGTGGCCGTGGCAAAAGGCTATTACATCGAAGCGCAGAAAGTAGAAGCCCGCGAAACACTGCGCAGCGCACTGAAAGCCATGCTGGATCACGACGGCGCCTACCTGCTGGAGATCATGGTGGGTAAGGAAAACAACGTATTCCCCATGGTGCCGCAGGGCTGCAGCGTAGCGGAAATCAGGTTGAAATAATCCATTGTCAACCACCCAAACAAACAAGCATGAAACAGGAATTCACAATAACCGTTTATACCGAAAACCAGATTGGCCTGCTCACCCGCATCGCCATCATATTTTCGCGCCGCAAGATCAATATCGACAGCCTGAACACTTCTCCTTCCGAAATCGAGAACATTCACCGCTTCAATATCGTGATCACCGAATCGGAAGAAGTGGTGAGAAAGCTCTGCCGCCAGATCGAAAAGCAGGTGGAAGTGCTGAAAGCTTATTACAGCAGCAACGACGAAATCATCTGGCAGGAAATGGCCCTGTACAAAGTGCCTACCGACCAGGTGGCGGAGAAAGTGCAGGTAGAAAGATTGCTGCGCCAGTACGGCGCGCGCGCCGTGGTGATCCGCAACGACTATACGGTATTTGAAGCCACCGGCCACCGCGAAGAAACCGACAAGCTGCTCGAGATCCTTGGCGAATACGGGCTTATCGAATTTGTGCGCAGCGCCCGGGTAGCCATCATCAAAAGCTCCAGCGGTTTTCACGAAAAGCTGCGCCAGTTCGAAAAACGCGAACCGGGAGAAGAGGTGATCGAGAACGAATACCTCGGGCAGAACGAGAAGGTCTTTTCCATGTAACCATATCAACCCACTCTTTCACTTTAAAACAGACAAATAAAAATGGCAAAATTAAATTTCGGCGGCGTTGAAGAAAATGTTGTGACCCGCGACGAGTTCCCCCTGGCGAAGGCCCAGGAAGTATTGAAGAATGAAACCGTTGCAGTGATTGGCTACGGCGTTCAGGGACCGGGACAGGCATTGAACCAGCGCGATAACGGGATCAACGTAATTGTTGGCCAGCGCAAGAATTCCAAAACATGGGATAAGGCCATCGCAGACGGATTTGTTCCCGGCGAAACGCTTTTCGAGATCGAAGAAGCGCTGGAACGTGGCACCATCATCTGCTACCTGCTGAGCGATGCTGCGCAGATCGCGCTTTGGCCCACCGTGAAAAAGCACCTCACCAAAGGAAAGGCCCTGTATTTTTCGCATGGCTTCGGCATCACCTTCAACGAACAAACCGGGATTATTCCGCCTGCTGATGTGGACGTATTTCTCGTGGCTCCCAAGGGCAGCGGTACTTCCCTGCGCCGGATGTTCCTGCAGGGCCGCGGGCTGAACAGTTCCTACGCCATTTTCCAGGATGCCACCGGCAAAGCCAAAGAGCGGGTGATCGCCCTCGGCATTGCGGTAGGAAGCGGTTATCTTTTTGAAACCGATTTCAAGAAAGAAGTGTACTCCGACCTCACCGGCGAACGCGGAACCCTGATGGGTGCCATCCAGGGCATTTTTGCGGCGCAATACCAGGTGCTGCGCGACAAGGGTCACACACCGAGCGAGGCATTCAACGAAACCGTGGAAGAACTGACCCAGAGCCTTATGCCGTTGGTGGCAGAAAACGGTATGGACTGGATGTATGCCAACTGCTCCACTACCGCCCAGCGGGGTGCGCTCGACTGGTGGAAAAAATTCCGTGATGCAACCGCTCCCGTTTTCCGTGAACTGTACGAAAGCGTTGCCACCGGTAAGGAATCACAACGTTCCATCGATTCCAACAGCCAGCCCGACTACCGCGAAAAACTGGAAGCCGAGTTGAAAGAGTTGCGCGAAAGCGAAATGTGGCAGGCAGGTAAAACCGTTCGCAGCCTGCGTCCGGAAAACCAGTCGGCCAAAGCCGCCAAAGCTTAAGGAGCATTCAAATACCATCCAGGCAAAAGACGCCGGACCCGTTCCGCTGCGTCTTTTGCCTGGTTATAACAGCACTGAACAATTTGAACCTGACACGTCCATATCATCTCGATTTTCAGCAGGCAGCGCTGCGGTTGCGGAAAGTGATCCGCAATACACCGCTGACCTATAACCGCAATCTTTCACGCCGGTATAACTGTAATGTATACCTGAAACGGGAGGACCTGCAGGTGGTGCGCAGCTATAAACTGCGCGGCGCTTACAACATGATGAGCAGCCTGTCGCCGGAACTGCTGCGCAGGGGGCTGGTATGCGCCAGTGCCGGCAACCATGCGCAGGGCTTTGCCTACAGTTGCAAACTGCTGCAGGCAAAGGGCGTGGTGTTTATGCCGGTGATCACCCCCGGTCAGAAAGTAAGCCAGACGCAGATGTTCGGGGAAGACTGGATCGAGATCCGCCTGGTTGGCGACACTTTCGACGATTGCGCCGTTGCCGCTAAAGCGTTTACGGAAGCTGAGGGCCGCACTTTTATCCCTCCCTTCGACGACGAGCGCATCATCGAAGGGCAGGGAACCGTTGGCGTGGAGATCCTGGAAGACCTTGACCAGCCCGATTTTGTATTCATACCCGTGGGCGGCGGCGGACTCAGCGCCGGCATCGGGTCCTATCTCAAAACCTATTCCCCTTCCACCCGCATCATTGGCGTGGAGCCCGAAGGTGCACCGTCGATGAAAACAGCGCTGGAAAAGGGGGCGCCCGTTACGCTCGACAATATCGAGCGGTTTGTGGACGGCGCCTCAGTGAAAAGAGTGGGCGATATTACGTTTGCCCTCTGCCGCGAAGTGCTCGATGATATGCTGCTGGTGCCGGAAGGAAAGATCTGTTCTGTCATACTGCAGTTGTACAACGAAGACGCCATTGTGGCGGAACCGGCCGGCGCCCTCTCCATTGCCGCCCTCGACCAGTATGCCGACCGCATTGCCGGGAAAAACGTGGTGTGCGTGGTCAGTGGCAGCAACAACGACATCGACCGGATGCAGGAGATCCGGGAAAGGTCGCTGCAGTACGAAGGCCTCAAGCACTATTTCCTCATCCGCTTTGCGCAGCGGCCGGGAGCCCTGCGCGAATTTGTCAACCACGTACTGGGGCCAACGGACGATATCACCCGTTTCGAATACATCCAAAAACACAACAAAGAAAGTGGTCCTGCCCTGGTGGGCATTGAGCTCCGGCAAAGGGCCGATCACCAGATCCTGTTGGAAAACCTGGCACGCTATGGTTTCAGTTTCACCGAGTTGAACAAAGACGACAATCTCTTTGGGTATTTGGTGTAATGTGAAATTATTGTTGTATATTCATAGCGTCGCTTGCTAATATATTGAATTCCATATAGGAAAAGGGTCATTTTTTTGAATAATTTCTAAACTGCTTAATCAACGATGGCAAGCAACAAGGGTTTATACCATCCCTCCTTTGAGCGCGACTCCTGTGGGATCGGATTCGTAGCAAACATCAAAAGCAACAAGTCTCACCAGATCATTTCTGATGCGTTGACCGTGCTGGAAAACATGGAGCACCGGGGTGCCTGTGGCTGCGAGAGCAATACGGGCGATGGCGCGGGCATCATGATCCAGACACCGCACGAATTTTACTTCGACGAATGCGTGAAACTGGGCATCCACCTGCCGGCCTACGGCCGTTACGGCGTGGGCATGATCTTTTTCCCCCGCGAGATCCGTCTCCGCGAAGAGTGCCGCGACATTTTCAACCGCTCCGCCGAAAAGCTGGGACTGGAAGTGCTGGGTTACCGCAAGGTACCGGTGAACACGGAAGGGATCGGTCCCACCGCCCTGAGCGTGGAACCCGAAATGGAGCAGGTATTCGTTGCCTGTCCCGATCACATCAACCAGCCCGACGATTTCGAGCGCAAGCTTTTCATCCTGCGCAATTATGCCAGCCATACCATCGACAACTCGGTAAAAAAGGATGCCATTGGTTTTTACCTCGCATCGCTTTCTTACAAAACCGTTGTGTACAAGGGACAGCTCACCAGCAAACAGGTGCGCGGTTATTTCCCCGACCTCAGCGATAAACGCATGGTCAGCGCCTACGGCCTGGTACACAGCCGCTTTGCCACCAACACTTTTCCTTCCTGGAAACTGGCACAGCCCTTCCGCTACATCGCCCACAACGGGGAGATCAATACTGTACAGGGCAACCTGAACTGGCTGCGCACCAGCGAAAAAGGCTTTACCAGTCCCTATTTCAGCAAGGAGGAAATGGACATGCTGCTGCCCATCGTCACCGATGGCCAGAGCGACTCCGCCTGCCTTGATAATATGATCGAACTGCTGACCCTCACCGGCCGCTCGCTGCCGCATGTGATGATGATGCTGATCCCCGAAGCCTGGGACGGTAATGAGCAGATGGATCCCGTGAAAAAAGCTTTCTACGAATTCCACGCTTCCTTCATGGAGCCCTGGGATGGTCCCGCTTCCATTTCGTTTACAGATGGCCGTATCATCGGCGCCACGCTCGACCGCAACGGCCTGCGCCCTTCGCGGTATTGCGTAACCAACGACGACCGCGTGATCATGGCCTCCGAATCCGGCGCGCTGCCGGTGGACCCGGCTATTGTTAAAGAGAAGGGCCGCCTGCAGCCGGGTAAGATGTTCGTGGTGGACATGGAGCAGGGCCGCATCATCAGCGACGAAGAACTCAAACAAACCATCTGCGGCCAGAAGCCTTATGCAGAATGGCTGAACAAATACAAGATCCGGCTGGAAGAGCTGCCCGAGCCAAGGGTATCTTTCACTCACCTGGAGCACGACCAGGTTTTCAAATACCAGAAAGCCTTTGGCTACAGCACCGAAGACCTCGAAAACCTCATTGCGCCCATGGCCGTGGAGGGCAAGGAGCCCATCGGTTCCATGGGAACAGATACGCCGCTGGCCGTGCTGAGCGACCAGCCCCAGCACCTGAGCAGCTATTTCAAACAACTCTTTGCGCAGGTGACCAATCCGCCCATTGATCCCATCCGGGAAAGATTGGTGATGTCGCTCGCCACTTTTGTGGGCGGCACCGGCAACCTGCTGATGGAAGAGCCGTTGGCCGCGCACAGCGTGGCGCTCAAGCACCCCGTGCTGAACAACCACGAACTGGAAAAGATCCGTAGCATTGATACAGGCATCTATCAGGCCAAGACCCTGCAGTGTTATTTCAGGGCCGATGGCAAACCGGGATCGCTGCAGAAGGCGCTGGACCGTCTTTGCCGTTATGCAGTGGATGCTGTGCAGGATGGCTTTGAAGTGCTGATCCTGAGCGACCGCGCGATCGACAGCGACCACGCACCCATTCCCTCACTGTTATGCACAGCCGCAGTTCACCACCACCTGATCCGCAAGGGATACAGGGGCCAGGTGGGACTGGTAGTAGAGGCCGGCGATGTTTGGGAAGTGCATCATTTTGCCTGTCTCATTGGATTCGGTGCTACGGCAATCAACCCCTACCTCGCACTCTCCAGCATCCGCGATATGAAGTTGACCGGCCTGCTGGATACCCCGCTGGATCCCGATCAGCTCAAGAAGCATTACATCAAGGCGGTATGCGACGGCCTGCTGAAAGTATTCTCCAAAATGGGTATTTCCACCCTGCAATCTTACCAGGGTGCGCAGATCTTTGAGATCATCGGCATCAATCACCAGGTGGTGGACAAATACTTTACCGGCGCCACTTCCCGCATTGAGGGAATGGGCCTGGACGAGATCGCACGCGAAGCGCTTTCCAAACACCTGCTGGCTTTCAGCCGGAAAGAGATCCCGGTGGACAGGCTGCCTGTGGGTGGTATCTACCAGTGGAAACGCAAAGGTGAATTCCATCTCTTCAACCCGCAAACCATTCATGCCCTGCAATACGCAACCAGCATGAACGACTATGCGGCTTTCAAAAAATATTCCAGGCTGGTGAATGAGCAGAGCGAAAAAGCCGCCACCCTGCGCAGCCAGCTCCAGTTCAAATCGAACCGGCCTTCCATCTCCATCGATGAAGTGGAACCGGCGGCAGAGATCATGAAGCGGTTCGCCACCGGCGCCATGAGTTTCGGATCTATTTCGCACGAGGCGCACTCCACGCTGGCCATTGCCATGAACCGCATTGGCGCCAAGAGCAATACCGGCGAAGGCGGCGAAGACGAGATCCGTTATCAGCCGCTGCCCAATGGCGACTCCATGCGCAGCGCCATCAAACAGGTGGCTTCCGCCCGGTTCGGGGTAACGAGCCATTACCTTACTATGGCCGACGAATTGCAGATCAAAATGGCGCAGGGCGCCAAGCCCGGCGAAGGCGGCCAACTGCCGGGGCATAAAGTGGACGACTGGATCGGGAAAGTGCGTCACTCTACGCCGGGTGTGGGTTTGATATCACCCCCGCCGCACCACGATATTTACTCCATTGAAGACCTGGCGCAGCTCATCTTCGACCTGAAAAACGCCAACCGCGCCGCCCGCATCAGCGTGAAGCTGGTGAGCAAGGCCGGCGTTGGAACCATCGCCGCGGGTGTGGCCAAGGCCAAGTCGGACGTGATCCTGATCGCCGGCTTCGACGGCGGCACCGGCGCTTCGCCCGTCAGCTCCATCAAACACGCCGGACTTCCCTGGGAACTGGGCCTCGCCGAGAGCCACCAGACTCTGGTGAAGAACAAACTCCGCAGCCGCGTGGTACTGCAGGCCGACGGTCAAATGAAGACCGGGCGCGACATTGCGATTGCCACCCTGCTGGGCGCCGAAGAATGGGGCGTTGCCACGGCAGCGCTGGTGGTGGAAGGCTGTATCATGATGCGCAAGTGTCACCTCAACACCTGCCCGGTGGGCGTTGCCACCCAGGACCCTGAATTGCGCAAACGCTTCAGGGGCAATCCCGATCACGTGGTGAACTTTTTCCATTTCATTACGGAAGAACTGCGTGAGATCATGGCTGAGCTGGGCTTCCGTACCATTAATGAAATGGTGGGACAGGTTGACTTTCTCGAAGCGCGTACCGATTGCAAACACTGGAAATACAAAAACCTCGACCTCTCTCCCATTCTTTATAAAGAACCCGGTTCTCTCTATACCGGTCTTTATCACCAGGAAGACCAGGACCATGGCCTGGCGGAAGTGCTCGACTGGCAACTGCTCAAAGCCGCAGCGCCGGCGCTCGACAAGCAGACCAAAGTTTTTGCCCAGTTTGACACAAAGAATACCGACCGCACCATCGGCACCATCCTGTCGAATGAAATATCCAAAAAATATGGTTCGCAGGGATTGCCGGACGACACCATTCATTTCAAGCTCACCGGTACTGCGGGACAAAGCTTCGGCGCCTTCAACACCCGCGGTGTAACGCTGGAACTGGAAGGCGATGCCAACGATTATTTCGGCAAGGGACTCAGCGGTGCGCAGCTCATCGTTTATCCCTCCCTGTTAGCAGGCTTCGTTCCGGAGAACAACAGCATCATCGGCAACGTGGCGTTCTATGGCGCCACTTCGGGTAAGGCCTTTATCCGCGGCAAGGCCGGCGAACGTTTTGCCGTGCGCAACTCCGGCGCCACTGCGGTGGTGGAGGGCGTGGGCGACCACGGTTGTGAATACATGACCGGCGGCACCGTTGTGATACTGGGCGATACCGGGCGCAACTTTGCGGCAGGCATGAGCGGAGGCATTGCCTATATATATGATGTGAAGGGCAGTTTCGGTGAAAACTGCAACCCGGAAATGGTTGACCTCGATCCGCTGGAACAGGAAGACGCGGCCTTGCTGAAAGAGATGCTGCTGCAACACTATCAATTTACCGGCAGTACTGTGGCGCAATTCATTCTGAAGGATTTCGACAACCAGTTGTCCAACTTCATCAAAGTCTTCCCCCGGGATTACAAAAAAGTGCTGGCGGAAAAAAAATCAATCAAGATTCACAACTGATATTTCAACTGCATTAGAAATGGGTAAACCAACAGGATTTCTTGAATTCACCCGCGAACTGCCGACCAAAAGGCCGGTGCAGGAAAGGGTGCTCGACTATAATGAATTTGTTCAGCGCTTCACGGAGGAAAAGCTGAACCAGCAGGCAGCCCGATGTATGGACTGCGGCATTCCGTTTTGTCACAGTGGTTGTCCGCTGGGCAATGTGATCCCCGAGTTCAACGATGCCGTGTATCGCAAAAACTGGCAGGAAGCTTACGATATTCTAAGCTCCACCAATAATTTCCCCGAATTCACGGGAAGGATTTGTCCGGCCCCCTGCGAAACGGCCTGTGTACTGGGCATCAACCAACCGGCCATCACTATTGAGGAAATCGAAAAACACATCATTGAGATCGCTTACGACAAAGGACTGGTGAAGCCGCGCAAGCCCGTGGTGCGGACCGGCAAAAAAGTGGCCGTGATCGGATCGGGCCCTGCTGGCCTGGCTGCTGCGGCGCAATTGAACTATGCCGGTCACCTGGTGACTGTTTTTGAGCGCGACGAAAAGCCGGGTGGGCTGCTGCGTTATGGCATTCCCGATTTCAAACTGGAAAAATGGGTGATCGACCGCCGGGTGGCCCTGCTGGAAGAAGAGGGTGTGCAATTCCGTTGTCATGCCAATGTGGGCGTGAACGTAAAAGTGAACGACCTGCTCCGCGACTACCAGGCCATTGTGCTGGCCGGCGGGTCCACGGTTCCGCGCGACCTCAATATTCCCGGCCGCGAAGCGAAGGGCGTTCATTTTGCGATGGACTTCCTGAAGCAGCAGAACAAACGCAATTATGGAGCTGACCCCCTCGCCTATGCAACGATTGAAAGTAATGTCCTGCCCGAGGAAGTGCTGGCAACCGGGAAAAACGTAGTGGTAATAGGCGGTGGCGATACCGGAAGCGATTGCGTAGGAACTTCTAACCGGCACAAGGCAGTTTCCGTAACGCAGTTTGAACTGCTGCCCAAACCCCCGGAAGGACGCACGCCCCATATGCCCTGGCCCAGCTACCCGATGATCCTGAAAACCTCCACGTCACACGAGGAAGGTTGTGAACGCCATTGGGCCATTGCCACCAAGGAATTCGTGGCCGATGACAAAGGCAACCTGCGGGCGCTGAAGATCGTGGACCTGCAATGGACCAGCAGTGCCGACGGGCGCCCGGCTCAGTTTAAAGAGGTAGAAGGAAGCGTACGCGAAATCCCCTGCGAGCTGGCGCTGCTGGCCATGGGATTTGTGCATCCCCTGCAAAAAGGGTTGCTGGACGAACTGGGAGTTGAGCTGGATGAACGCGGAAATGTGAAGGCCACCGAAAAATCGTACCAGACCAATATCCCCAAGGTATTTACTGCCGGGGATATGCGCCGGGGGCAGAGCCTGGTGGTTTGGGCCATCAGCGAAGGACGGGAATGCGCCCGTAAAGTAGATGAGTTCCTGATGGGACAGTCGCTGCTGGAAACCAGGGACGCCAGCCTGTCGATAGCCATTTAGGCATATAGATTACATATTTTAAATATATAAGTAAAAAAGCGGCAATTGCCGCTTTTTTTTATTCGTTTGATTTTCTTCAAGGAATCCAGCATTTTCCTGCGGTTCCTGCAAGGTTATTCAGGAAAGCAAAAACAATTTCCATCCATTCCTGTTTTTCTCGTTCATATTTGATTTATAACCAATTACCTATATAGAAAACACGATTATCCCCGGCAATGAGAGATGGGTGAAGTAAAATGGAGTAGTCGGGCAATTATATTAAATAAAATACTATGTGAATATTTATGACTATTTAACTGAGATTTAATAGGTAATTTGGTTTTAGCAATTAGAATTATTATTTTTAATAATGTATACTAAAACCAACTGAAATGAGTAAACTGACAACCAAGCAGGTTGCCCCCTTCCTGGTTCTGGCAGCCGTAGCGATCGCGGCACTTTTTGCACCTACGTTGCCGGACTTCAGCGACCCCGCCAAACCCTTTAACCCGGCCGACGTCGCCTGGATCCTGGTAGCTACCGCGCTGGTATTCCTGATGACCCCCGGTCTTGCTTTTTTCTACGGCGGCATGGTACACCGCAAAAACGTTATCTCCACCATGATCAAAAGCGTGGTGGCTGCAGGAGTAGTAAGCGTACTCTGGATCTTCTTCGGCTACAGTCTTTGCTTCGGTGACGACCTGGGCGGGTTCGGGTTCATTGGCAACCCTTTTACCCACCTGTTCTTTAGCGGTGTGAATTCCGGGGAGCCGGTAGGTGGCATTCCTAAATCCCTCTTTGCCGTATTCCAGTTGATGTTCGCCATCATTACGCCCGGCCTGGTAGTAGGCGCTGTGGCGGAAAGGATCCGCTTTACTTCCTATATCCTCTTCATCGTGCTGTTCGCCATTTTTGTGTATGCACCCCTGGCCCACATGAGCTGGCATGCCGATGGCTTCCTCCTGAAAATGGGCGCCCTCGACTTTGCGGGTGGCACCGTAGTACACATTTCAGCAGGCTGTGCGGCCCTTGCCGGCGCCCTGGTGCTGAAACGCCGCCAGGTGCACATGGAACACAAAGAGATTCCCCCGGCCAATATTCCTTATGTGCTGATCGGTACCGGCCTTCTCTGGTTCGGTTGGTTTGGCTTTAACGCCGGTTCTGCCCTGGCAGCCAACTCACTGGCGGTATCCGCCTTTGTTACAACCAATGTGGCCGCTGCCGCTGCCGGCCTGGGCTGGATGTTCTTTGATGTTATCCGCGGAAAAAAACCTTCTGTGGTAGGCTTCTGTATCGGCGCCGTTGTAGGACTGGTGGCTATTACTCCCGCAGCAGGTTTTGTGGCCATCCCCCAAAGCATTTTCATTGGCCTGGTGGCTGCGCTTATTTCTAATATCGTGGTTTATTACAAGCAAAAATCTTCACTCGACGATACGCTCGATGTATTCCCCTGCCACGGTGTAGGCGGTATGGTTGGCATGCTGATGACCGGTATATTCGCTACCACTGCAGTGAACAGCGCCGGCCAGGACGGCTGGTTCTATGGCAATTTCGCTTTCTTCTTTACCCAGCTCAAAGCCATGCTGATAGCGGTAGGATACAGCTTCATCGTTTCCTATGGCATCTTCAAATTCATCAACTTCATTCTGCCGCTGCGCGTTAGCTCGGAAGAAGAAGAGATTGGCCTGGATGCTTCCCAGCACAATGAAAAATACCTGCAGGGTACATTGTTGCTCCACAAAAATGGAAAACTGCAGGAAGAAGAAATCGCGGCTGCCGAATTGTAAGCCGCAATCCATAGAAAAAGGTACAGCTTGAATGACAGGCTTCTGACAAAACCTGTCGCTGTACCCTTCTCTTTAACACTTAAAATGCAATACAATGTTACAAAAAATATTTGCAACAGGCTTTGCTATGGCCTGTGCTGTCTCGGGATATACACAATCGATTGACTCCGCCGTTGCCGCTACCACGCCGGTGGCCGCCCCGCAAGAAGAAAAGAAACCATTTATAACTTTCTCAGGATCAGCGGACGTTTATTATAAATATAATTTCGATAAGTCCGCCGCCAATAACTACACCAGTTTTACCGGCACCCAGAACAGTTTCGCACTCGGCATGGCCAGCATCAAGGCCGAACACCAGGGCGAAAAAGTGGGTGTGGTGATCGACCTGGGCTTCGGTCCCCGGGCAAGGGATTTTGCCTACGCCGATGAAGGCATCACCCAGGCCATCAAACAATTGTATATCAGTTATTCTCCAGCCGACTGGATCAAATTTTCGGCAGGTACCTGGGCTACCCATGTAGGTTATGAACTTGCCGACCCGCAATACAACCGCAACTACAGCATGTCCTACATGTTCACCAACGGTCCCTTCACCCATACCGGCCTGAAAGCGGAGCTTTCCAAAGGAAAAAGCGGCTTGATGGTGGGCGTTTCCAATGCCACCGACTACCGCATTCCCCCCACCGATCAGATCAACCGTAAATTCCTGATCGCCCAGTACAGTTTCGCTGCCAGCGATAACCTCAAGTTTTACCTGAATTATGTAGGAGGAAAAGCGCCCGATACATCCAAGTCCAGCCAGTTCGACATGGTGATTACCGGCAAGATCAGTGACGCGTTCAGCATTGGTTACAACGGTACCGTAGCTTCTGTGAAGGCTTGGGATGGCGAAAAGAATCTTTCCGGGAAGTCCTGGTGGGGTTCAGCGCTTTATCTTAACCTCGATCCCAAACCCTGGTTCGGTCTTACACTGCGCGGCGAATATTTCAGCGACAAGAACCAACTCAAGATCCCAACCTCTGCGGCGGATGGTGCAAACATTTTCGCCACTACCCTGTCGGCTAATTTCAAAGTGGGCGGACTGCTTTTTATTCCAGAACTCCGCCTGGACAATGCCAGCCAGGAAATTTTCGTGGATAGCAAGATGGCTCCCAAAAAGTCCACGGCCAGCGTGCTTTTTGCAGCGATCTATAGCTTCTGATAACTGTTTCACATATGGCAAGCAATCGTTGAGCATCCCCTGTTTCTACAGGGGATTTTTTTCTTATGACAGACCTTATGCGCTGTTGCGGCCGGCGTTGATGATACCAAAAGAACAGCGCATTACCAGCTTTTCATAAGTCTGCTTCATGGCGCCTGCGGCAGATGGTCCTGCCGCCCCTTCCAGCTCGCGCACTTTTGAAATCGCATATTGCTGGATGGTAGTAAGGGGCAGCACGATCCTTTCGCGCATCTGTACAGACAACTGTTCCACCGGGTAATCCGCCATCAGCTCATTTTTCCCCGTCAGCAGGAAGAGGTATTTGCGGGTCAGTTCGTATTCCGAATAGATCATGTGCCAGATCTCCCCGAAAGAAGGATGATCTGCCAGGTGGCTGGTGAGCGGGAAATAACATTTGAGCATGGTCATCTCACAGTTATCTATAAGCGTACGGAAGAAAAGCGATTGCTGGTACAGTTCTTTCAATTGTTTCCATTCCCCTCTTTTCTCTGCCAGTTGCAGTGCCGTTCCCACACCATAATACCCTGTTACGTTTTGTTTGAGCTGGCTCCAGGCGCCCACGAAGGGGATGGCTCTCAGGTCGGTCAATGACAGGCGCGCTGCACTGCCTCTTTTCGCCGGCCTCGAGCCGATATTGGTTTCCGCATAGAACCGAAGCGGGCTGGCATGCGCCAGGTAGTCTACAAAAAGCGGGCTTTCTTTCAGTTGCAGATAAGAATGGTGCCCGTCTTCCGCAAGTTGCCTGACCAGCTTCTCCTGTTCCGGTAATAAAGTGGGGCGATCGGGGGAACGGAGCAGGCGGCTCAGTCCCGCGTTCAGCAACTGCTCCATGTTGAACTGCGCGGAATCGATGGTTCCAAAATTGGAGCTGATGGTTTGTCCCTGTATGGTCAGTTGTATTTCCTTACCCGATACATCGTTGCCCATGGATGCATAGAACTTGTGCGTTTTTCCGCCACCGCGTGCCGGCGGACCGCCGCGTCCGTCGAAGAAAAGCACATCCACGCCATATTTTTCCGAGATGCGGGTTAGTTCCTGCTTGGCCAGCAGGATACTGTAGTTCGCCATCAGGTAGCCACCGTCCTTGGTACCATCTGAAAAGCCCAGCATGATGGTTTGCCGGTTTGCGCGGAACTTCAAATGGGCCCGGTAAACCGGGTGGCTGTACAATTGCTCCATGATGGCGCCGGCGTGGTGAAGGTCGTCGATGGTTTCAAATAACGGCACAATATCAATGGGCATCTGCGCGCCGTTCCACCCACCCAGGAGGAACAGGCCAAATACTTCCATCACATTGCTGGCTTTTTCGCAATGGCTGATGATGTAACGGTGGCAGCCTGCCTCGCCATTCTGTTGCTGTATAGTGCGGATGGCCTCGATCGTTTCGAGTGTATCGCGGTGCAGCGGATCCTGGAGACTGGTGTCTTTGCCAAGCGGCTTCAACGCCGCCAGTATGTCGAGCTTTTTTTCTTCGGGTAAGTTTTCATAACCCTGAGGAACACCCGAAGAAGTGTTTTCGAGTGCACTGAATACAGCTTCGTGTATGGAACTGTCCTGCCGCACGTCGAGTGCAGCGTAATACAAACCGAAGGCCCGCATCTTTTGGATGAGGTTGTCTACCAGCCCGGCGAACAGGCCGTTGTGCTGGTACACCAGCGTATCGCGGATCTGCTTCAGTTGCTGGATCATTCCTTCTGCCGAGATGTCCTGCTGGATGCCTTCGCCGAAAACTTCGTTGTACAACTGTTTTTCCAGTTGCAGAATAAGCTGGTCGGTTTCCTTAAAAGTCAGTCGTCGCTTGAGGCGGCGTACATCCAGGTAATAAGAGCGCACGATGCTGCTGCGCAATGCCGCCGCTACCTGCAAAGTGGTGGAAGCTGTTACGAAAGGATTGCCGTCGCGATCGCCCCCCGGCCAGAACCCCATCTGCAAAATAGGTTGGTTGGGATGGATATAGTTCTCCAGCTCGTTGGCGGAATAGGTCAGTATTTTACCTACGGCGGGATAAAATACATTATCGAGGTACCACACCAGGCTCATGGCTTCGTCGTAGGGTGTGGGTTTTTGCTTTTTAAAAAAGGGCGTTTTACCCAACTGCTGCAGGTAGGTATTTACCAGGGTAGTATTGTTGTCCTGCAGCGCTTTGCTGAGATCGTGAATAATGCCCAGTACGGAGCCCGGGTAGAATTGCGTAGGATGTGCAGTAAGCACCAGCTTTACACAGAAGGCTTCGGCAGGTAAACGATCGGTTGAACGGTCTTCGTCCAGCGCCGCTTTCAACTGCTTGAGTGTGCCGGCCCCCGACAGGTCGTTGATCTTTGCAAAAGCAGCATCTTCCAGCGCATCGAACAACACCACCTGCCGTTCCACGTATTGTACAAAACGGAAAAGAAGATCGGTCTGTTCCTGCTCGCTCCGGTAGCTGGTATGCATGGAAAAGAACTGGTCCATGATCTGCAGCGGGCTCTTCATCTTCTTATATCCTTCTTCGCATACGTTGAGCAGCATGGAAAGAAGAATGCCGGTTTTCTCAATCCGGTGAAAAGGAAGGGAAGTGAAAAGACTGTTGTACAATTGAAATTTAAGGGCAACCTCACTCTTAAATTGCTGGAGTGCTGCCGTGTCCATACTTGGCATGTCTCGTTGTTTTGGTGCTATTTGCTGGCAGCAATCGTTCCCAATTGGGGCTATGAATATAAGAAAAAGCAGGATTTCGAAAAACTAACACTTGTTATGTGCCGCCTGCATTGTATTTTCAGGTCCTCAAATGCAGCAGCAAGTTTATATATCCACTGATTTCATCACCGCATCCGGCGGGGTGACCACTGCATGCGCTTCGCTTTCCACCATTACTACCACCACCACAACAACCCGTTAAGGGTTGTACTTTACCATACTATCATTGGGCCATTGGCCAGCATCGGGAAAATCCCTTTTCACACCATTTCTATATCCATTTAACCATATGCAGGTATTAAAATTCGGCGGCAGCTCTGTTGGAAGCCCGGAAGCCATCCAGGCCGCCATGGACATTGTCAGCGAAAGATACAGACAGGAGCCCCTGATCATGGTGGTATCCGCTTTCGGCGGCACCACAGACGCCCTGATCCAGTGCAGCCAACTCGCGGCTGGCGGCGACGAAAGCTATAAGGAAAAGATCGAAAGCATCACCAAACGGCACCTCGATGCCGTGAAGCAACTCATTCCCATACAACACCAGAGCGCCCTACTCAGTGCGGTGAAAACACGCTGCAATGAAGTGGAAGACCTTTGCAACGGGATCTTCCTGTTGGGTGAAACAACACTTCGTGCGAAAGACAAATTGCTGAGCTACGGCGAATTGCTGTCGAGCCAGATCATTGCGGAAGCCTTCCGTTTCCGGAACAGGCCTGTAACCTGGTGGGATAGCCGAAAACTGATTCGCACCGATGCCAGTTTCGGGAACGCGGTGGTCGACTTCGCCGCTACCAACAGTCTCTTCCAGGCTGCCCTGCTGGAACTCAAAGACCCGCTGGTGGTGATGCCTGGTTTCATCGCCGGCAATGCGCAGGGTATAACCACCACGCTTGGCCGGGGCGGCTCCGACTACACCGCCGCCATCGCCGCCGCGGCCCTGCATGCGAGTCACCTTGAGATCTGGACCGACGTGAGTGGTATGATGACCGCCGACCCGCGCTGGGTATCCAACGCCCGCGTGATCCCCGCCATTTCTTACCAGGAAGCCATGGAACTCTCGCATTTCGGCGCAAAAGTGATCTACCCGCCCACCATACAACCCGTCATGAATATGGGCATACCGGTATGGATTAAGAACACCTTCGCGCCGGCCGATCCCGGCACCGTGATACAGCTTGAAAGCTATCGCAACGGCTCTGCCGTAAGAGGCATCAGCAGCATCAGCAATCTTGCCCTCATCAGCCTCGAGGGTTCGGGCATGATCGGCGTGCCGGGTTTTTCCCGCCGGCTGTTTGAAGCCCTTTCCGCCGAACAGATCAATGTGATCCTCATTACCCAGGGCTCTTCCGAACATTCCATTTGCGTGGGAGTGGATGCATCACTGGTTGACCAGGCCAAGAAAGCAGTGGACAATGCCTTTGCGCCGGAGATCAGCCTGCAGCGGGTGGAGCCGCTGATTGTTGAAAAAGAACTTTCCATCGTTGCCCTGGTGGGGGAACAGATGAAAAGCCACCCGGGCATCAGCGGTAAAATGTTCGGCGCCCTGGGCAGGAACGGGGTGAATGTGCGGGCCATTGCGCAGGGTTCTTCGGAGCGGAATATATCTGCGGTTATAGCTACCCGTGATGTAAGGAAAGCCATCAACGTACTGCACGAAGAATTTTTCGAAACCACCCTGCGCCAGATCAACCTCTTTGTTTCCGGCGTGGGAAATGTGGGCAGCCGACTGCTCCAGCAATTGCTCCAGCAGCAGGCCTATCTCCGTGAACATTCCAGGCTGCAGTTGCGGGTGGTGGGACTCGCCAACAGCCGCCGCAACCTGTTTGCGGAAGAAGGCATCGACCTCCGCAACTGGAAGGAAGCGCTGCAAGCCGCCCCGGAAGGCGATATCCACCAGTTTGTGCAGGGCATTCTACAACGGAACATGCGCAATTCTGTATTCGTGGACATTACGGCCAGCGAAGCGGTAGCAGGCGTTTATCCATCCCTGTTAGAGAGAAGCATTGCGGTGGTTGCATGCAACAAAATCGCCTGCTCCTCCCCCTATGCCAGTTACCGGCGGCTGAAAGACACGGCCCACTCCTACAATACCGGATTTCTCTTTGAAACCAATGTGGGCGCTGGATTACCCATCATTGGCACTTTGAACGACCTGCTGAAAAGCGGCGACCAGATCAAATCCATCCAGGCGGTGCTCAGCGGCACGCTGAACTTTGTATTCAATCACTACGATGGCAGCCGGCCCTTCGCCGATATTGTGCGCCAGGCCCAGGAGGAAGGGTATACCGAACCGGACCCGCGCCTCGACCTGGGCGGCACCGACGTTATGCGCAAGATCATGATCCTGGCGCGGGAAGCCGGCGAGCAACTGGAGATGAGCGATATCGGCAACGAAAGCTTTATGCCTGCTTCCTGCATGGAAGGTTCCGTGGAAGATTTTTATGCAGAAATGTTACGGCAGGAACCCCACTTCCTCTCCCTTTACCAGGGCGCTGCCGCCAGGGGCAACAAACTCAAATTCGTTGCGCGCTATCAACAGGGAAAAGCCGCCGTTGGGCTGCAGGAAATAGAACCGGGCAGCGATCTTTATCACCTGTATGGCAAAGACAATATCGTTCTTTTCCATACCGAACGCTATGCGCAGCAGCCCCTGGTGATCAAGGGTGCAGGCGCCGGCGCCGATGTAACCGCCTCGGGCGTATTTGCCGATATCCTGCGGGCAACCCTTCACTGAAATAACAAAGATGCTTATGCGAAATGATGCTATAACCGTTCACTGTCCCGCTACCATCGCCAACCTTGTTTGCGGATTCGATATCCTGGGCCTGGCCCTCAATGACCCGGCCGACCGCATCACCATGCGGCTCAGCGATGAGCCCGGAATAAGGATCAGGCATATCGACGAATACGACCTGCCCACTGAAGCTTCGCGCAACGTAGCCGGTGTTGCCCTGCTGGACCTGCTGGCCGCTTACGAACGTCCTGTAGGCTTTGAGCTGGAAATCGACAAACAGATCAAACCCGGCAGCGGACTGGGTTCCAGCGCAGCCAGCGCAGCCGGAGCCGTTGCAGCGGCCAATATCTTACTCGGAAATCCTTTTGGCGACGACGACCTGGTACGGTTCGCCATGGCAGGTGAAAAACTGGCCAGCGGCGTAAAACACGCCGATAATATTGCGCCCTGCCTCCTGGGCGGCGTAACCCTGATCCGTTCCATTTTTCCGCTCGATATTATACCGCTCAGCGCCCCGCCCCTTTTTGTGAGCGTGGTGCACCCGCAAATTGAAGTGCGCACTTCCGATGCGCGGCAGATCCTTCGGAAAGAAGTGCTGCTTAAGAATGCCATCCGGCAATGGGGCAATATCGCCGGGCTCGTAGCGGGACTATTGAAAGAAGACTACGACCTCATCGGCCGTTCTTTGGAAGACGTGATCATTGAGCCGGTGCGCAGCATCCTGATACCGGGCTTCGATGAGGTAAAACAGCAAAGCCGCGAGGCCGGCGCCCTCGGCGGCGGGATCAGCGGAAGCGGCCCTTCCATCTTCATGCTCAGCCGCGATGCGGCTACGGCACAGTCGATCGCAGGTATCATGCGATCCATTTATGAAAAACTGGGGATCGATTACAAGACATATGTAACCACGGTAAGAACGCAAAAACTCGGACAGGTATAACCATGAAATATTTTTCCCTTTCGCATAACAGTGAGCCCGTTGATTTTCGACAGGCAACCATTGCAGGGCAGGCGCCCGATGGCGGCCTTTATTTCCCCGAAAAGATCCCGGCGCTGGACCCGGCCTGGCTGGAACAGTTATCAACATTCAGCACCGAAGAAATTGCTTTCCAGGTGATCCGTCCCTATACCGGCGATACCATTCCCGAAGCAGCGCTTCGCCGCATCGTAGCGGAGACCGTTAACTTTCCCATTCCGCTGGTGCCGGTGAACGACCACATTTTCAGCCTCGAACTCTTTCATGGCCCCACGCTGGCTTTCAAAGACATCGGCGCCCGTTTCATGAGCCGCTGCCTGGGTTATTTTGCCAAAGGGAACGGCAGAAAGGTAACGGTACTGGTCGCTACTTCGGGTGATACCGGTGGCGCTGTGGCCAGCGGCTTTTATGGGGTGGACGGTGTTAATGTGGTGATCCTGTATCCTTCAGGAAAAGTAAGCCCGGTGCAGGAAAAGCAGCTTACCACTTTCGGCGGCAACATCAGGGCCCTGGAAGTGCAGGGGAATTTCGACGATTGCCAGCGCATGGTGAAACAGGCTTTCCGGGATGAGCAACTGCGGGAAAAGCTGTTTCTCACGTCTGCCAATTCCATTAATGTGGCCCGCTGGCTGCCACAGCAGTTCTATTATTTCTTTGCGCTGCAGCAATGGAAGGAAAAGCAGGCGCCCGTAATAGCGGTTCCCAGTGGCAATTTCGGCAATATCTGCGCCGGCATCCTTGCCTGGAAATCCGGACTTCCCGTAACCCATTTTATCGCCGCCTGCAACGAGAACGACGTGGTTCCCCGCTACCTTCTTTCGGGTGAATATCGGGCACAACAGGCGGTGCCCACCCTGTCGAACGCCATGGATGTAGGCGATCCCAGTAATTTTCCCCGCATCCTGCAAATTTTTGGGCAGGATTATGAAGCACTCACGGCAATGCTCAGCGGCCATACTACCAGTGACGAACAAACGAAAAAGACAATCGGCGATGTGTACCGGCAATTCAATTACCTGCCCGATCCGCACGGGGCCGTGGGTTACGACGCGCTGCAGCACTGGCTGGCATTGCATCCCGGCCAGAAAGGCATATTCCTGGAAACTGCGCATCCCATCAAATTTCCCGATGCAGTGGAACCCGTAACGGGCGAAACAATTCCCCTGCCTTCGTCGCTCGGTGGTATTATGCAAAAGGCCAAGGAAGCCACCCTGATCGATGCGCGGTATGAAGAGTTGTTCGCCTTCCTGGCGGCAGGGTCATAAGGCTAAAGAGGGCCAATGCGCTGCCCTATTTCAGGTAACTGTTGAACCAGTTGATGTGGCGCTGGTGGCGGTCGACCTGGTAAGACGGCACCGTAATGCCGTGGAATTGTTTCGGATAAATGACCAGTTCAGTAGGAATACCCAGTGACTTAAGCGCCTGGTACATTTGTTCAGCGCCTGCAACAGGCACGTTGAAATCGCTTTCACTTGCCATAAAAAGAGTGGGCGTTTTGATGCGGTCGGCTTTAAAAAATGGATAGGAGACCGCGATCCATTTTTCAGGATGCTGCCAGGGCGCACCCAGTTCTTTTTCATATTGTGTAACATACTGGTCGCTTCCGTACAGGCTGAGCTGCAGGCTGCTGCCGGCGCCGCTTACGGCAGCTTTGAACCGGCTGTCGGTGGCAATGGTATAGTTGGTGGAAATGCCGCCGTAACTCCATCCCGCAATGCCCATGCGGTTCACGTCGGCAATGCCGCGGGCTACGAGGTGATCGGTCGCACCTACAATGTCCATCACTTCCTTATTTCCCCAATCGCCATAGATGGAGCGGATATAGGCGAGTCCGCGTCCGCTACTGCCGCGGTAATTCACGGCAGCCACGGCATAACCTGCAGCCGCATAGATCATGCGGGTGAAATCAAAATCGTATTCATCCTGCCCCACCGGCCCGCCGTGTATGAACAGGATCAGCGGCAGGTTTTTCCTACCGGCTTCGGGGAGATAAAGAATACCCGACACATCCGTGCCATCTTTGCTCCTGGAGCGGAAGCCTTCTACCACCGGCAATTGCAGCGGTGCAAGAAAACTGTCCTGTATATGCGTAATCTGCCGCAGGCGCCCGTTTTCCAGGGTAGCGAGCTCGGCAGGTACATATGGGGTACTCATCACCGTTAGGCAGGCGTTTTTTGCCGGGTGGGGCCGCAGGGAATAAAAGCTTCTTTCTCCCTCGCTCCATACCGTTTTCTTATTGGTGGCCGGGTCCATCGCAATAACCTGCACCTGCCGGTCGGCTTCCATCAGCATCAGCAATTGCTTGCCGTTGAAATTCCAGAACAGGTTGTACACTGTTTGGTCGAGTTCTTTGCTGATAAGGCGTGGCGTACCACCCGCTGCGGGGACGATGGCCGCGATCTTTTGTCCATACATGGTGAAAGGCTCGTCGCTGCTGCTTTGCAGGTAAGCGATCCATTTGCCATCGGGACTCCACTGCGGATTGGTATCCTCACCGGCCCAGGTGGTACGCGCTTCGGGCTGTGCACCTTTCCGGGCTTCCATTACATAGATGTCAATGTTCTCGTTTTTATCGGGATTTTCAGAACGGTTGCTCTGGAAAGCGATCCATTTGCCATCGGGACTGAATACCGCCCCGCTTTCGTTGTAGATGCCGCGGGTAAGTGTATCGAGTGATTTGGTGTTGATATGAAAAAGATACAGGTGGGTATGCAGGCTGTCGAGATAACCTTCGGTATCTTCCTTAAAACGGTAGCGATCTATCACAAAAGGCTTCCTGATCTTCGTCGAAGCCGTATCACTGTAGTCGGGGTCCTTGATGCTGAAAAGGATCCGGCCCGATTCCGGCGCCCATTCGTATGACTCGATATTTCCCTTAATATCGGTGATCCTGCGCCCCTCGCCACCGCGGCGATCGAGCAGGTATAACTGCGCAAACTTGTCCTCACCGCGGGTAGCCAGGAAGGAAATGTATTTTCCATCGGGACTCCATTTTGCCTTTGAAGCGCTGTTGCCCTCAAAGCTCAGTTGCACTTGTTCGGAACCATCCCATTTTACCATCCAGAGATCGGACCGGAATTTGTCTTTTACACTGTCGGCCGAGCGAAGCGAGTAAAGGACCCAGTTCCCATCGGGCGACACCTCGGGGGAATGGGGTTCCTGCAAACGGTAAACGTCGGCGGGAGAAAGAGATCTTTTGTTTTGGCTGAACAGTAAAACAGGCAAACAGCAAAGCAACGCTGTTGTCAGGATTAACCTCATATACCGGTTATATTAATCTGTGAAACTATTGTATCTTACCCGGGCACGAAGCAAAGCAGCAGTAATTCGTCCCTGCTTTGTCTGTAGATCAATGTACAACAAAAAACGAAACCGGAAGGCCTCGTTGATGAGAAGATGCACGAAACTGCGCACGCTGGTCATGGGAATAGGATGCCTGCTGGGCCTGCAGGTAAGAAGCCAGTACAGCTTACCGCCACTTCAGCCGGAGCAGGACGCCTGCACAGCACTGTCACTTTGCGGCAACAGTTTTTTCACGCCTTACAGCTACCAGGGTCCGGGGAAGAAAGAGGATTTTTTCAGCACACCCTGCGGCGGTGAAGAAACGAATTCCATGTGGATGAAGCTCACCATCGCCAGCTCGGGCAAACTGGCTTTTGATATTGTTCCGGTGAGTGCCGAAGACGATTATGACTTTGCCGTATTTGACGTGAGCGGCACAAGCTGCGACCGCGTGGCCAGCGTAAATGTGATGCGTTGCAATTTCAACAACAATTTTCCCGGGAGCAACGAAGGCGGCATCGTTGGCCTGCGGGAAGGCGCTACCTCCAACAATGTGGCGGCGGGTGTTTTCGGCAATTCCTTTGCCAGGGCGATTGATGCCAGGCCCGGCCAGGTATTCCTTATCATGATCAATAATTTCGGGAATTACAACAGCGGCGGCCCCAGCCAGGGTTTTACGCTGGACCTGAGCCGTTCCACGGCAGGCTTTGTGGGCAATACATTACCGAAGATGGAAAAGCCACTGCCGCGCTGCAGTTTCCAGTCGGTGAGCTTCACATTCGATCTGCCCATCAAATGCAGTTCGGTTTCGGGCGATGGATCTGAATTTTATACAATGCCTGCCCTGCCTATCAACCTGGTCGCGCCGGAAAACTGTAACACGGAATCGGGGTATACCCGCCAGATCACCATTGAATTTGCAGGCACGGTACCCCCGGGCAATTACCGCCTGTACAGTCGCAGTGGATCCGACGGAGACGTTTTCATAGACCTTTGCGGCAATGCTACGGAACCGGGTGTGCTGAACTTTACCATACCCGAGCCCGTTGCGCCGGGCTTCCTGGTGGCCGATACCGCCAAGTGTTCCTATGACATTGTAACGGTGGGGCCCAACCGAAATTTTGTTTCCTATACCTGGAGTACCGGCGAAACAAGTCCCACCATCCAGACCGAGTTCCCCGGAACGTATAAACTGGATGTGACCGACAGCAACGGCTGCACGGCTTCGGCTTCGGTAACCGTTAGAGACTCCACCTGCCCGGAGCATTTTTTCCTGCCCAATGCTTTCACGCCGAATGGCGACGGGCGCAACGATGTATTGCGTCCCATTTTCGAGGGCGATGTACGCAATTTCCATTTTATGGTCTTCAACCGGTGGGGGCAGAAAATGTTTGAAAGCACCGATGCTTCAAAGGGTTGGGACGGTCGCTTCAATGGGCAACCGCAGCCTGCCGGAACTTATATTTATTCCTGCTCTTTCACCCTTTTCCGCCAGCGCGCCAACAGGAAGGGTTCGGTGCTGTTGCTGCGATAGTTGGGGAAGCTGCGGTAGCCGCGCAATAACCGTAACCGGCTGCACCGCCGTGGGCCGCGATAGCCGCGGTAGCAATAGCCGCGACAGCGATAGCCGCAAAAAAAATGCCCGGCTTTGACACCGGGCATTGAAACAGTATAAGACTTACTTTATCAATCGAATTTGAGATCCAGACCCAGACCCCTCAGCTCGTGGATCAGCACGTTGAAGGATTCCGGCACACCGGCGCGGGGGATGTTATCGCCCTTCACAATGGCTTCGTAGGTCTTGGCACGACCAATGATGTCGTCGGACTTGATGGTGAGCAGCTCCTGCAGGATGTTGGAAGCACCATATGCTTCGAGCGCCCACACTTCCATTTCACCAAAACGCTGTCCACCGAACTGGGCTTTACCACCAAGCGGTTGCTGCGTGATGAGAGAATATGGTCCGATGGAACGGGCGTGCATCTTGTCGTCCACCATGTGGTGCAGCTTGATCATATAGATGATACCCACGGTTGCTTTCTGGTGGAAGCGGTCGCCGGTTTCGCCATCATAGAGATGGGTGTGGCCCATCATCGGGATACCTGCATCGGCACAGTATTGTTCGATCTCATCGGTAGTGGCGCCGTCGAAGATGGGTGTAGCGAATTTCACGCCCAGCTTTTCGCCGGCCCATCCGAGTACGGTTTCATAGATCTGACCGAGGTTCATACGGCTCGGTACACCCAGCGGGTTGAGCACGATGTCCACCGGTTCGCCATTCTCCAGGAAGGGCATGTCTTCTGCACGCACGATCTTGGCAACGATGCCCTTGTTACCGTGGCGGCCCGCCATCTTATCACCCACTTTCAGTTTCCGCTTCACCGCCAGGTACACTTTGGCCAGTTTCAGCACACCGGCAGGCAGTTCGTCACCAATGGAGATGTTGAATTTCTCGCGTTTGTAACGACCCAGCTCTTCGTTGTACTTGATGCTGTAGTTGTGCAGCAGGATATTGATCTGGCCGTCGGTTTTTTCGTCGCCGGTCCAGCCCAGGGGATTGATGTTCAGGTAATCGAGCCCGCCGAGGTTCTTGGCAGTGAACTTGGCGCCCTTGCCGATCTGCACTTCGCCGAAATTGTTGCTCACACCGGCAGAGGCCCTTTCTTTCAGGAGGGTCTGCAGTTTGCTCAGCAATACTTCGAGCAGGTCGGCAGTATTTTTCTCGTGTACTTTTTCTACTTTTTCCAGGGCTGCTTTTTCACGCACTTTGCCGTTCTTGTCTTTCTTGGCGCGCTGGAACAGTTTCTTATCGATCACCACACCTTCCACACCGTTGGGTGCTTTGAGAGAAGCGTCTTTCGCGTCGCCGGCTTTGTCGCCGAAGATGGCGCGGAGCAGCTTTTCTTCCGGAGTCGGATCGCTTTCGCCTTTGGGTGTGATCTTACCGATGAGGATATCGCCTTCCTTCACGTGGGCGCCAATGCGGATGATACCGTTCTCATCGAGGTCCTTGGTCGCTTCTTCCGAAACGTTGGGGATATCGGGCGTCAGCTCTTCTTCACCCAGTTTGGTATCGCGCACTTCCAGTTCGTATTCGGAAATGTGGATGGAGGTGAAGAGGTCTTCGCGCACCATTTTTTCGTTGATCACGATGGCATCCTCGAAGTTGTAACCTTTCCAGGGCATGAAGGCCACTTTCAGGTTCCGGCCCAGGGCCAGCTCACCGCCCTGAACGGCGTATCCTTCGGTAAGGAAGTCGCCTTCTTTTACAGACTGCCCTTTTTTCACGGCAGGCTTGAGGGTGATGGAAGTTTCCTGGTTGGTCTTCTGGTATTTGGTGAGCCTGTACACTACGAGGTCTTCCTCGAAGCTTACGAGCCTTTGTTCGTCGTTGCGGTCGTAACGGATATGGATTTCGTTACCGTCCACGTATTCCACCACACCGTTTCCTTCGGAGAGGATCTGCACACGGGCGTCGCGGGCGGCTTTGGCTTCCAGCCCGGTTCCCACGAAGGGTACCTGGGGCTTGATGAGCGGAACGGCCTGGCGTTGCATGTTTGATCCCATGAGGGCGCGGTTGGCATCGTCGTGCTCCAGGAAGGGAATGAGGGAGGCGCTGAGACCCACGATCTGGTTGGGAGCAACGTCCATGTATTCCACTTCGCCTTTGTCGAGGATGGGGAAGTCGCCGGTTTCGCGGCTGGTTACTTTTTCCTCCACGAATTCGCCTTTTTCGGTAAGGGGCGTATTGGCCTGGGCGATCTTGGCGGTATCTTCTTCTTCGGCGCTGAGGAAGGTGAGCTCCTTCATGTTCACTTTACCGTGCTCCACTTTGCGGTAGGGCGTTTCGATAAAGCCCATTTCGTTGATCTTGGCGTGCACGCAAAGCGTGGAGATCAGACCGATGTTCGGACCTTCGGGTGTTTCGATGGTACAGAGACGGCCGTAGTGGCTGTAGTGTACGTCGCGCACTTCGAAGCCGGCGCGTTCGCGGCTCAGGCCACCCGGCCCGAGAGCAGAGATACGGCGTTTGTGCGTGATCTCCGACAGGGGGTTGGTTTGGTCGAGGAACTGGCTGAGCTGGCTGGTGCCGAAGAAAGAGTTGATGACAGACGAAAGGGTACGCGCGTTGATGAGGTCAACCGGCGTGAACACTTCGTTGTCGCGTACGTTCATGCGTTCGCGGATGGTACGGGCCATACGGGCCAGGCCCACGCCGAACTGGGCGTAGAGCTGCTCGCCTACCGTGCGCACACGGCGGTTGCTGAGGTGGTCGATGTCGTCGATCTCGGCTTTGGCGTTGGTGAGGCGTACCAGGTATTTGATGATCTCAATGATATCTTCCTTGGTCAGTACTTTGTGATCGAGGGGATAGTTGAGATTGAGTTTGCGGTTGATCTTGTAGCGGCCCACTTCGCCGAGGTCGTAGCGTTTGTCGGAGAAGAAGAGCTTGTCGATGATGCCGCGGGCGGTTTCGTCATCGGGAGCATCGGCGCCGCGGAGCTGGCGGTAGATGTGCTGAACGGCTTCCAGCTCGCTGTTGGAAGTGTCTTTGTTCAGGGTGTTGTAGATGATGGCATAGTCGCCGCCTACGTCTTCGCGCTGCAGGAAAACGCTCTTTACATCCATGTCCACGATCATATCGATCGCTTCTTCGTCGAGGATGGTATCGCGTTCCAGCACCACTTCGTTGCGTTCGATGGAAACCACTTCGCCGGTGTCTTCGTCCACGAAGTCTTCCACCCAGGTGCGGAGTACGCGGGCAGCCAGCTTTTTGCCCAGGTATTTTTCCAGGGCTTTTTTCTCTCCTTTCACTTCATCGGCCATGCCGAAGAGTTCGAGGATGTCCTTATCTGTTTCGAAGCCGATAGAACGCAGAAGGGTTGTAACCGGGAACTTCTTCTTGCGGTCGATATAGGCATACATTACGTTGTTGATATCGGTCGCAAATTCCATCCAGGCGCCTTTGAAGGGGATCACCCGGGCAGAGTAGATCTTGGTGCCGTTGGGGTGGATGGACTGGCCGAAGAATACGCCGGGGGAGCGGTGCAACTGTGATACCACCACGCGTTCGGCTCCGTTGATCACGAAGGTGCCGCGGGGGGTCATATAGGGAATATTGCCCAGGAACACGTCCTGCACAATGGTCTGGAAATCGACGTGTTCTTCGTCGTTACAACTCAGGCGCAGCTTGGCTTTGAGCGGAACGGCATAAGTGAGGCCGCGCTCCATACACTCTTCGATGGTGTAGCGGGGCGGGTCAATGAAATAATCGAGAAACTCCAGCACGAAGATGTTCCTCGTATCGGTGATGGGGAAATTTTCCTTAAACACCTTGAAGAGACCTTCGTTGTTGCGTTTGTCGGGGGTGGTTTCTAATTGGAAGAAGTCTTTAAACGATTGAATCTGCACTTCCAGCAGGTCAGGCGCTTCAGCCAGGTGTTTAATCTTTGCGAAGCTGATCCTGGAGTTCACTTTTGTTGAAGACATATGTATGTTAAACCGGTTTTTTATTTTTATATACTCTACGCCGTGAGCCCTCTCCTCGAAGACTAAAACACGATTGCCCTGATTCCCAGGAAGTTACGAATAAATAATCAGCTGTAATTTCCCTCGACAGCCCAGAACATATGAAAACGGAGGGCAAAGTTAGGGCATTTTACGGACGTCTGCAAAAGAAATTGCCGGGGGCAGCCGCCGGTCATTGCCGGCAGATTTCACTCACCAGCCTAAATTCACCTTTTTCAATAGCCAGTTAGCCACCTCCACTCCCTCTGTGTATCCATTTTCGATAGCCGGCCGGTAGTGTATCCCTCCATATAAACGTGAAATCGCCGCTTCCCGACTGGCTTCTGCAAATGAACTGAACTGGCGGGGAGGTAATCCGAAAGGGACTTCCGTAACATCGTTAAATGCTATATCGTCGCCGAATACTTTCGTAAGTACCACACTTGATGCAGCAGATACCACACTGTGGCCACTTGAGTGTTCCGGAAAAGGCGGGGTTTGTAACACGGGCCGCCATGATTCATCAATGTATGCGTTTATGTAGGTTTCCGGGCGGATCAACTGGCTGTGGTATTTTTCTTCCCAACAACTGATAAAAGCTTCAAAAATCACCATTGCTGTCAGCGTATAGACTTTGCTCGCAGCAAAAAAATCAGCGTTCTGTTGCTTGCAAACAAGCCCTGCAATCTGCATCCAGTGCCCACCCGGAGAAATTTTCTTGGTGGCATAATTCAGGTGTCCCTGGGTATTCAGGAAAAACGGATTACAATCCCAAAACAAAGCAATCTCTTGTTGTTCTTTTGTAAGGTTCTTACCGGTAGTATATACTTCCTGTGCCAGTTGGTAAAACGGGCTGCCTTTTTCTTTACTGAATGTGGTTGCCGGCGAAGGACGGAATTGTGATGCACTATCCATGGTAAGGGGACGGATCATTTTCCAATATGGCTCTATTGCAGCCATATAACCCGGAGGAGTAGGCAACCAGGCCCCGGGATCTTTTTTATAGCTGTACCGCCTCATTTTTCTTGTTTCCCTGTAGTGGTCTCTGCCGGCCCAGGCAAGTATACTATCGGCAACCATTTTTCCCATTGCCAGGGATGCTGTAATCGACTTGCCCCTTCTCATGCCCGATTTTGCGAGCGACTGCAGCCTGGTCAGGGAGTCCTCAAACATTTTTTCTGAAAAGATCAGTTGCTTTCCTGTGAGCCGGAAAGCCTGTAATGAAGCCACCAGGGGGTCAATACGAGCGGTATCAAAGGCTCGGATCGCAGGAAAATCGCGCAGTTGTCCCTGCAGGCTCCGGAGCGAACCGCTAAAAGGCACCAGGCATTCGTAAGCCGCGATATGGGCATATGCGTATACCCTGCTGGCAACAGGTGGGGAAAAAATATCGTGGATCATTACGTCTGTCAATACCTGCTGCGCCCTGTGAAGCAGGCTGGCGTCATTGTAATCCGATTGCTTTAGCTGTTGTCCCTGGGTTGCAAAATGCATCATTAACAACACAGAAAACATACCCCCCTTTATTATACGTTTCATTTTTTTATTCTCATCAATTGAATGGGTCCGTCGTTTCGGGCCGCAAGAATAAATGCGTTACCAGACAGGTTTTTGAAAAATGTAAGTTTTCTAACATCGCCACCCAGGTATAGCCCCGATATTTCAGGATCAACTGCATTCAGCTGCCTGTTTCCTGAAATATGAAACACGTAACCAAGACTGGCATCTGACTGCCCGGCAGTGACCCGATAAGCCTCGAAATTTCCTGCCGTTAGGAGCTCAGCCTTTCCATCACCATCGATATCCTCAAAAACAGCACCGTTGATCACTGAAAACTGGGCCTGTACAGGAAGCGGTTTAAATACAAACTGACCGGTTCCCTGATTCCACAAAATTCCCGAAGTCATCTGGTCGCACTGCTTTTGAATGGCCCGCTTCCGTTTTTGTGAGGGAATGATCTGATCAGCGGTAGCATCCGCATAGTCCTTATAATACACAAACTTCTTTCTTAAGGCGGTCACCTGTTCAAGCAATTCATCCCGGGAAGCTGATGGAAAAGACTGCCCCTGTATATAATAGGTGAGCAATGGATCCAATGTTCCATTATCGTCGATGTCCGCCGCGATAAGCCGGGCAGGTTCAGCTTTGCTAACCTTCATTTGCGTGTTTAAGCCACAATTGCCCAGCAGTATATCGATTTTACCATCTCCGTCAAAATCTCCCGGCAGCATATACCTCCACCAACCGGCCCCTGCTTCCTGAATGGTTTTGAGTGAGCCGTAAAATTTTCCACGGCGGTTCTCCAGTACCTGGACAGACATCCAATCACCTCCGATGAGCAGCTCAGGATAGTTGTCACCGTTAATATCGGCAAAAGCGGCACAGGTCACCGCTCCCAGCTCAGACAGATTTAGCCCGGCTTCCTTTGATATATCTGTAAACCTGGCTACTCCGTTTTTTGAATCATTCCGCAATAAATAGGACGGCGCTGCCAACGGATACATACCAGGGACATACATGCCTCCTACAAAAAGATCGGGGTCGCCATCACCGTCCATATCACCAGCAACAACTATTTGCTTTGAAGAAAGCATTGCCGGCAGCGCATCTGTATTCCGGGTAAATTCCCCTCTTCCATTGTTAATATAAAGCCTGTCCTGATACTCGGGTGACTGGTCGGCATATTCATTGCCCCCGCTTACCACATACAAATCCTGATCACCATCTCCATCTGCATCCAGAAAAATGGCATGCACGTCTTCAAAACTGGAATCTGCTATCCAGGGTTGCGAGGACGAAGGGGCAAATATTCCTTCTTTTACCTGCAGGTATAAGGTTCCTGGCTGACCAATTGCACCACCCAAAAAAATGTCGTGATTGCCGTCACCATCCACGTCCGCTGTGGCAAGTGCCGGGCCCTGCCGGGAAAGCATCAACGGCAGCAGCACTTCATCCTTAAAATCGATAAAGCTATTTTCGTGATGCTGGAAATCAATACCCGATGCGGAGGTTACATTTGTCACCCAGGTCTCTTTTTTATATGTTGCAGCCCCGGGAATCTGTTTTCGGTTATCCGGCTCTGTTAGTAACACGGTTTGTCCCGACCGTATTCCTCCAATGACTGTATCTGTTCCGTCCGGCCAGATGACGACAAGGGAATCAGGCTTTCCCCATCCACTTGTGCCAAAGATTACTTCGGCGCCAACCGTGCTCTGGTAGCCTCTTACGGTATATAATTCATGATATTGTTCCCGACCGTCGGTTGATTTTAGTATCAGTTGTGTACCGAGTGCCGGTGCAAAGCCCATTCCGGTTTTGCATACGACCTTCACATACTGTTGATGGGCCAGGTTGTTTTTGTAAATTGTGACCGGTCCGTTGTTGTTGCAAATGACCAGGTCTAGATCACCGTCATTATCCAGGTCGGCAATTGCTGCTGCTCCGGAAATTGCGGACTGAGTCAGACCCCATGTCTTTGTTTTGTTGGCGAAGTGCAGGTTCCCTTCATTTTGGAAAATATAATTGGGTATTTTATTGGACGGCATTTTTTGAACGAGGGCGGCAGTTTTGAATTCCTCTTTGCCCTCTTTTGCAGCAGCAAATTTTGCATCTGCCACCGTATATTTCATAAAATCCATATCGGTATAGTCACGGAGATAGCCATTCGTAATCAGGAGATCCTTCATTCCGTCGTTGTCAAAATCGGCAAGCAGACCAGCCCAGCTCCAATCGGTATTTGAAATACCAGCCAGCTGACCTATTTCGCTGAAACGGATGTTCCCCTTTTCATCAATTCCCTGGTTCAATTGCAGCATATTTCGCATTTGCTGTTTGTAATATCCGCTGTCCTGCAACAGGTGATACTGATCGTATTCGTCGGGCCCTTTCAGCATCTTTTGTCGGTGGTTTCCTTCCGGCAGCATATCCAGTGTAAGGATATCCGGCCGGCCGTCATTATCGACATCACCAATATCAGCCCCCATACTATATTTTGAAATGTGGGCGAAGGATTTCTCCAGCGACTCCGTGAATGTTCCGTTCCGGTTATTTCGATAGAAGCAATCTTTTTCCGTGTAGTCACTTGTGGTGTAGATATCCGGCCAGCCATCCCTGTCGATGTCTGCAATAACCACAGCCAGGCCGAAATTGAGCGCATTGTTAATAATGCCGGCCGAAATTGTTACATCTGTAAATCGTGGCTGTTCGCCTTTTTTTCCATCGTTTCGAAACAAGCGGTTACCAAACCCGTGATGCGGGGTTGAGCGGATCCTCCGGGTATTCAGAAACGGATTGTAGGTGTGATTGGAATGATTCAGCAAAAACATATCCAGATCGCCATCCCTGTCATAGTCAAAAAAAGCGGACTGCGTACTCTGTGTACCAGGCGCATCGAGTCCATAGGCTTTTGCCATTTCCTTAAATACCGGAATACCGTTTTCAAGTCCCTGATTGATGAACAGTTCATTGGTCAGTTGGTCTTCCTGCCCGTATTTTCCGGAATGACAGAGATAGATATCCACCCATCCATCGCCATTTACATCAGCAACGCACACTCCGGTTGCCCAGCGGCCATTCCCTTTTGTGCCCGAAGGTCCGGTGATATCAGCAAAAGTCAGCCCGCCTTTATTCAGGTATAGCCTGGAGCCTGTCATATTGCCTGAGAGATAGATATCCGGCAGACCGTCGTTATTAAAATCCCCGATCCCTACTCCAGCGCCATTGTAGAGATATTCATATTTGAAAACGTTTAGAGAGTCGTCTTCTGTAATACGATTAACAAAATCGACACCAGTTTCGCGTGGATGCATTTCACTAAACAGTGGGGATTGCGCGTAGCTGTTTTCCAGGCCAAGCAATAAAAATCCGGAAAACACTATTATGGCCGAAAAAAAATTCATTCTGTTTTCAGGTTAATGTTTTCATCGCCCGGCTGATAAGGAACAAATATGACCATTAAGGTCATCATTTCATCTGTTGTTTTCATGTCACCGCGGGAAAATATCGTTTTAGGCGGGCTATTCGGGTTAAAGGGATTGTCGGCAGTATTGTCGTACGTTCCTTCAATGTGAATCACCGATCCCCTGGGAATTTTTACCGGCTTTTCAAACCGGTACACTTCCTGCCAGCGGAAGTCCCAATCGGGAATGTACACGAGTTTTACCGTATCATTCGCCGGTGTGATCGCATATGCTTTAAAGACTTTCCCAATCAGATGCATATGAGGCCAAACATACAGTAAGGACTGGTCTTCATTGGGGTTGCTTACGTCCAGCGTGAATGTTTCTTTCTGGTTGGCCTTAATGTAAAATATAGGTTCAATCTGCCCCTCTCCGATGCCGCCGGATCCGAAGCTTACCACTTTCACAGGTCTTTTCACCTTACTCTTCTTAAAGAAAAGATTGACTCCACCAAAAAAAGACTCATTTTCCGGGATCGGACTGAAGTGAACCGTCATCAATATAACACCACGCTTGGGCAATACCCATCCAAAATCACCAGGATAGGATTCATACCTTGCGCCCGGAATCCAGCCGCCATAATAGGTTATGGTTTTCCGGTAGGGCTGATACTGGTCAAACAGCCGGCGGTTGCCATCTGTGAGATTAACCAGCGGAACAGACTTGTTCATATCAATGCTTTCGTCGAGGACAGGATGAATAGCATAGTTTACATGGTGCACCAGCTTTTTATTATTGGCAATAAACTCTATTGCTTCCACATTGAAGGAATCCTTTAGTTCAAAAGGTATTTTGAATATAACATATTGTTCGTAGTTCCCCCCCGATACTGTGAAGCTGTCAGACATTTGCAGAACAAGGTCTGGTTTCCTGGGATAAGTGGTTCCGGCTATCACCGATTGTTCCAGTATGGATGAAGTGGCGCGGCGTGTTCCTGCTGGCGCTTTCGCATCCACCCACTGCACAATTTTTTCGATATCTTTTTCAGCCAGAGACCTGTCATTGGAAAAATGAACATACCTGTTATCAGCTTTCCACGGCGGCATAAAACCTGATTGCACTACCTCTTTAATGAACTTTGCCCTCTTGGCAACATCCTGGTAGGTAAGAAGTGAAAAAGGGCCAGCTTCTCCCGGTTTATGGCAGGGAGCGCAGTTGGAAATAATGATCGGCTCTATGTCATCATAATATGTTGGAGCCTGACCGGATACTGACGCATACAGCGCTGTACTAAAACACAGTAAAAAAAATTTGTGAAGCAGGGCTTTCATATTTGTTTAGAATTCATTGATCAGACAACCTTTCGGAGAAGTCTGCCTGATGAGAACAGGATTATGGGACAGATATTGAGCAATGGCGTCTTTGAGATATTCTTTTTCGGGATGTACTTTTTTTCTTCCCAATGTAACAACCCAATCATCGATCGCCCCCCTGTAAAGCATCCACCCTTCAGGATCAATCAAAACTGCTTCGGGAGTAATAGTTGCTTCCAGGTAGGATGAAAGCTTGAATTTCGGGTCTACGGCCGCGGAAAAACCAATGCCATACTTATTGAGATAGTTTTTAATCTCTTCGGCTGAATAACCCGATCCGGGAAATATTCCGATCATTTGAATCCTGGATCCATATTCCTCATAAATCCTTTTCAATACCAGCCCATAGTTTTTGCAAAGTGGGCATTCGGGCGACAGAAACAAAAAAAGCGCAGCTTTGTGTTCCTTCAGAGCCTTACCATCACTTTCTTCAGTGAGATATTGCAAGCCCTTACGTTGTATTGCCTGGAAACTGTATTGTTTCTGGGCAGCTACAACACCGTAGCAACAAATAGCAAGAACAAGCAGGCAATATCTAAGCATGCTACAATTTAAGAATAAAACCCCGGCAGGGGAACCGGGGTTTTACTCATATGCAATTAAACACGAGCATTACGGTTTGTCCCACCAAACACGTCCAAAAGCATCACCCGGACCGTCGCCGAAATTGGGGTCCTGTTCCATTTGCTGGTAAGCTGCATTCTGGTTGTCATACAGCAAACTGGTTGAGGGAAGCAGAGACAGGGAAGCCCTGCGCGGAAGCGTCAGCGTGGCACCGTTGGATTTCATTACTGTCCAGGGGAGTACTGAAGTAGAATTGGGGAAACCGGTTCTCTTCCACCATGCCCAGGCTTCAAACGGGTTCCGGAAGAAGTCCATATGGGCCTGAACCGCAATTAATTCTGTTGCCTTGCCTGCATTAAAAGTTACATCAGATTTTCCATAGTAACTATCCTTCTCTGCACCTGTAACTTCAACATATCCGGGAATCTTGGCAAGTTTAGCCTGCTGGTTATAAAGGTCGATCGAGGCATATACCCCATTCTTATACCATGTCTCAGCATCGGAGCCGGCAATACCGCGGGCCGCCAGATCGGCGCGGATAAAGCAATACTCCGCATAAGTCAGCAGGGGAAAGAAACCAGAGCCATCGCCGGCGCTACCATCGTAGCTGTAATTTGGTGTAAACAGACGATGCTGCAGTTGAGACAGTGTATCTGTTACGGAATACAGCGGCCGGTTCGCAGGCAACTGGGCTTCATCCGGGCTGGTAAAGCTACCCACATACTGGCCATTTTTATTGGGGCGGAAATAAATCCTCAAACGAGGATCATCATTCCCTTTCATAAATTCCAGGATGGGGCGACCTGCTGCGAAACCTGTCGGATTGTAATTACCATTGCCATCAGCAAAGCCGGGGCCAACTTTCAGCATCCAGGAATCCGCAATAGACGACATCTGCTGAGGGTCAGACAATACATCATTTGCAATAGCGCTGAGCGTTTGAGGATCAGCCTTCATTAAACGCAGAGCGATTTTAAGGCGAAGTGCATTGCCGGTACGAATCCAACTGGCGACGTTGCCGCCAAAGAAGGGGTCGTTCTGTCCCAGTTCAACCTGGTCACCCGCACCAGATTCCAGCGCATTCACGGCGCCTTTTATCAAAGCGTCAGCTTGTGCAAAGATATCCTGCTGGGAATCGTAGGCAGGTGTCAGGGTTCCGCCATAACGTGCCTGAAAAGCCTCAGTGAACGGAACGCTTCCATTGATATCGCTCACGTAAAAACCATAGTATGCATAAACGATTTCACTAATGGCCCTGATATTTGTGTATCTAGCTTTCTGATCGTCCGGAAGTTTGTCAATGATCTGAACGGCATCAACAATTGAATAGCCAAGATCACCATAAAACCGGCCATAGCGGTAGTTGAACTGCGCACCGGGCAGGTTAAAGTTTGCACCATTGCCGGTAGACTGTGTGGTATACTGCAGCCAGAAATTCAGCTTGCGGTATACATCATAGAAATATTCAAAGTCGTTGGCCACATTGATGGAAGCACGCAAAAACTGGTCTTCCGGCTTCAGTTCGTAGATCGTGGTAGGAGAAATGTTATCTTCCACGAAAGCTGACTTTTTACAGGAAACTGCAGTAACAGTAATAGCAGCCCCCAGCAAAAAGTATTTATATAATTTATTAGCTCGTTTCATTTCTTCAAAAATTAGGCATTAAGATTAAAAGGCTGCATTAACGTTAAACCCGAGGCTTCTCACGAAAGGATATCCACCGTATTCAGCAAATGCTGCGGAGCGGTTGCTGTAGATGCTCTCAGGATTTACTCCTCCCTCAGTTGTCCTGTACAGGTATGTCAGGTTCCTTCCGACGAGGGAAACGCGCAGGTTATTACATTTTATTTTATTAGTAACCCTGGCAGGGAAGCTATAGCCAACGGAAACTTCGCGCAGCGAAACCCAGGAGTTCTCAAAGATGGAATACTCGCGGATACCGGAAGACCACTGAGAAAGATTCTCATAATAAGCATAAGCCGGAACAGGCTTCAGGAGCCCCTCGTCAACCGCCTCTTTATAAGTCATCCCACCGAGGTCAACTGTTTGACCGGAAGAATTTACAGCAGTGATACCATCATTCAGCACACCGTCAGGAATAATACCATCATGGCGAACATTACCGTTGTTGTCAGTGAATGTAATACCGCCAGAAGTTTCATCACGGCCAAACAGGGAATTCTTGAAAGAACCGTTTGCTGAGCCATACTGGTGTGTAGCAGAAGCCATCAATCCACCGATTTTGGCATCGATCTGAACGTTCAGGAAGAAATTCTTGTAGTTAACCGTCTGTGTTGTTGCTGCCATAAAGTCTTCCATAATGTTTCCGAGAATGCGCTTGGTTCCATCATAGTCTTGCTGGCGCATATAGGTATAGTAACCCCCGGTTGTACCATAACTCGCAGACCCAATCACTTTTTGACCATTGGACGGGTGGTCAACAGGTTTGCCTTCTGCATCTTTCTTCTGATAATACGCATATCCGAATCCTGTTTCAACAGCTCCCCAGTCTCCGCCTGCAACAGCTTTAGCCACTACATCAGCACCAAAAGCCAGTTCCAGGTCGATAGAAGGAACTCCCGGTGCGATTTCAATGATCTTATTGCGGTTGCGGGTCAGCGTGAAATTGGCATTCCATGTCAGGTTTTTGTTCCTGACCGGTACGGTAGTCAAGAGAATTTCGATACCCGTGTTTTCCACGTTACCACCGTTTACAACTCTTGAAGTAATACCGCTTTCAGATGGTGCACTCAGATTGAATATTTGATTGTAGGTATTTTTCTTATACCAGGCAAAGTCAATACCCAACCGGTTGTTAAAGAAGCGAAGATCCGCACCAATTTCAATCTCGCGGGTCAGTTGGTTTTTAAGATTCTGATTGCCCAGGGTTGAGCTGTTCCATCCGTATACCGACTGGTTACCGTTGTTCATATTATTGAAAGTTCCGACCAGTCCGTAATAACCTGTGTTATTTGTCAACTGGGGATCGGCATCAAGACCAGTCCATGACAACGCACCTCTCAATTTACCAAAGGAAAGTGCGCTGAAGTTTTTAACTGCAGGCAATTCGGTAAATATCCATGCCAGGCCTACACTGGGATAAAAATAAGTATAGTTACCATGTCCATCACTATAAGTAAGTGTTGAGGACCAGTCATTACGACCACTAAAACTCAGGGTCAGCATGTTTCTCCAGCTAAAATCACCGTAGAGATAAAGAGCGTCGGTCCTTCTGCCAGCGGTAGGATATCCTTCTGCTGTAGCCGGGTTAATTGAATTGTTAATAGCAAATTGACCGGGAATTTTTAAACCGCCATTGGTATAAGCATTGTTGTAGAAGCCGCCAATATTACGATAAGTTTCACCACCCAGCGAGAACGTTGTAGAGAAGTCATCGGACAGTTGTTTGTTGCCATTCAGCAATGCCTGTATCCGGAAAGTCTGCCAGTTGGTTTGGCTGAGCTGATAGTCGCCACCGGAAAATCCGATACCGGGACCAAGATTCTTTCTCTCGTAAGAGTCGGTATAATAGTTGGTGTTCGCCCGAACGAGCACATCGAGCCAGGAATTCAGCTTAACTGAGAGATCCACGTTGGCCAACAGGTTGTTTTCTGTTTTTTTGCGGTTGTCTTCGTAGAGGCCAAAGAACAAACTGCCCAAACGATAGGGATCGTTCACGTTTGGATCAACACTGCTCAGCGCACCGCCGGCAGGGTTGATATAATTGTTCGCGTAGTAGTTGATATCCACATGTCTCGCCATATAATAGGTAAAGGCGAACAAAGGGTTGTTACGGCTGCCCTGGCGGATGGGGTTATACGCTTTGGTGTTGGTATAGTTTACACTTGCATCGATATTTACAGCATTGGATATCTTGTGCGTTGCCCGGAAAGTGAAGCTGTTCCGCTTCATATCGTTGTTGGGCATTATACTATTGTTAAACAGGTTGCTGTAAGAAAAACGAAATGTTGTACGTTCATTACCTCCTTCCACCGCAACATTTGTATTGATGAATTTCCCTGTCTGGAAATAATCAAGCGGCTGGTTCGGTTCCCATTTCACCATACGGCCATCTACTTCTTTCACCATGCGGCCATCGAACTTAGGTCCAAACGAATATCCGCCAGTTGCATAGGGAGCATTCACAGGATCGATGATATCGACACCACTCGCATCTTTTTCAAATGTTGGGTTGATACCTCCGCCGTATTCATTCTGCAGATCCAGGAACTTGTAGGCATTGTCGTACATCTCAGAGTGAGAAACACTGAGACCCAGTCCTTTGCGGGAGCGACCTTTTTTAGTGGTGATCAGCAATACGCCGTTCTGGGCTTTTGAACCATATAAGGCGCTGGCTGATGCGCCCTTCAATACTGAAACGCTTTCAAAATCATCGGAGTTCAAGTTTTTCATGATGTTTCCGAAATCGGGGTTTTCGCCCCAGGAGTCATTTCCGGTTGTTCCCGGTTCGATCAGGATGCCATCCAGCACAATCAGGGGTGTGTTGTTGTTTCCAGTGATAGAGGTGTTCCCGCGGATTCTGATCCTGGAGCTGGACTGCGGACCGCTGGCGCCCTGCTGAATGCTCACGCCAGCAACCTTTCCCTGTAGCGCGTTTACTACATTGGCGTTGTTGGCACGAACAATTTCATCTCCTTTTATCTCTGTAACAGAAGAAGCCAGTTTTCTGGTTTGTTTTCTCGCACCAAAACCGGTTACCACTACTTCATCCAGGTCTTTGGCGTTGGATTGCATTACAATAGACAGGTCGGTTTTGCCCGCAGTGGTAACTTCCTGCGGCTTATAACCCACCCCGCTGAATACAAGTGTAACATCCTTATCAACGGTAATCAGGTAGTTACCGGTGTTATCTGTGGCGCCACCGGTCCTTGTTCCTTTAATAACGAAGGTAACGCCGCTGAGCGGGTTTCCGTTTTCATCGCGGACAGTACCTGTAACCGTCTTTTTTTGCTGTGCAAACAGGTAAGCGCTCGTTACGCTCAGCAACAGCAGTAGTAGCATTCGAACAGTCGTTCTTTTCATTGCAGTTGTGTTTATAAGTATTTATTAATTCTACTTTCCCAGGGTTCAGAATATTTGGATATCGGCTCCTTTAGGTTTCCTCTTTTTCATTTCCTTGTCGAAGTTCTCCATCACCAGTGCAGCTGCACCCAATAATTCATCGCGATCGCCAACAGTGGAAATTTCAATTTCAGTATTTTCTGCCAGCCGCGGTATGCTATGTTCATTGATTGCCTGCTGAAGAGGAGCCCGCCAGAACTTGCCGGCGCTTGAACCACGTCCACTGAGAATAATCAGCTCCGGATTCAGGATATGAATCAGGATCGCTAATCCCCGGCCGATATTATAACCAATTTCAGATATGATTTCAATGCAGAATTTATCGCCTTTCAGCGCTGTTGAAACAATGGATTCATACGCTTCTTCGCGATTGGAATCAGAAAGATTCCGAAGGTTGGTGGTTTTACCACTTTTTATTCCAGACTTTGCTTTTTCAATCAGTACCAGCAGGGAGGCCTCTGTTTCCAGGCAGCCCGTTTTACCACAACTGCACAATTTGTCGGTAGTGAAAATCGGAATGTGACTGAACTCCCCTGCAAAACCATTGTGGCCGCGAAACAACTCCCCG
>JAFAFR010000073.1 GCA_023423405.1 Bacteroidota bacterium | reverse complement strand
GCCTTGCGCGCATCGAGCGTCGCCACGTCCTGCGGCGTGGTCACGATCACCGCCCCGGCAACCGGGATCTTCTGTGCCAGCGTGAGCTGGATGTCGCCGGTGCCGGGCGGCAGGTCGACGAGCAGGTAGTCCAGGCCTTCCTCGCCGCCCCAGAGCGTCTCATTGAGCAGTTGGGTGAGCGCCGAGGTCGCCATCGGCCCGCGCCAGATCATCGGCGTATCGGCCTCGACCAGCAGCCCGATCGACATCGCCTCGATCCCATGCGCCCGCATCGGGGTGATCGACTTGCCATCCGGGCTTTCCGGCTTGCCCGACACCCCCAGCATCATCGGGATGCTCGGCCCGTACACATCCGCATCCAGCACCCCGACCCGCGCCCCGTCGGCCGCAAGCGCCAGTGCCAGGTTGACAGCCGTCGTGGACTTGCCCACCCCGCCCTTGCCTGCTCCGACAGCAATGAGGTTACGGATGCGGGGGTGGGGGGAGAGCGAATTCTGAACGCTTCGGGCGTGCGCGACCATGGCGTTCCACCTTTCCTTTCAATGAAATGAGAAGCCCCGAATTCTAGACTCCACTCCGCGTCGACCTGCCGCTGGGTCGACGCGTGGCAACAGCCTAGAGACTAACCCGCTCACCCGAGGTTAAGATCACCTCTCACATTGCGGACTAGGGGATGCTGGATGGGAACACTCATACGACGAATCGCACTGGGCATCTGCGCTGGGGGAATGGCGATGTCGTCTATTGATGGCAATGCGCTGGAGCCGATCCCGGCCACGGCATTCGCTGAGGTTCCCGAGATCCAATCGGTTTCCATGAGCGCAGACGGTAAGAACCTGGTTGCTCTGGTCGCCAGTCCGGGCAGAAACCGTTCGGAAACCGCCCTGGCAACCTGGAATCTCGACGACCTGAACGCAGGGCCGGTTATTACGCCATCGGGCGACCGCATGAAATTCGTGGCGGCAAGTGCGATGAAGGCGGATCGCGTCCTGGTCGTCGCGCGCCAAGAGTGGACCGGCCAGCTCGGCGGATGCGGCGAAGGGCGCTCGACAGGCGCAACGAAGACCTTTGTGTCCAAGGCCTACCTTACCGACGCCCGCCATCAGAATTTCAGGGACGCATTTGCCGACAACACCCGCAGGATCGGCGTCAGCGAAGATACGCAGCGATGCCTGGAGATCGCCGGTGTCGCCAGCCTGGTGAGTACGTTGCCGCTGGACCCGGACAACGTCATCGTGATGCAGCTCAACGAGGCGACCCTGAGCGGTAACTACTACCTCTACAACATCCGCACGAACGAAACCAAGCTGCTGTTTCGCTCTGGCGGCCGGACGAGCCCGGGCCTGTTCAATCCGCGTGACGGCGAATTGCTGACCCGCACGCAGCTCGAACCGGTGTCTGGCGACGAATATGAGCAGCGGATTCTTATTCGTAATCCGCAGTCGGGGCAGTTCGAGACGCACGAAAAGCTGAGTCGGCGCCTCAGCGAGCGACGCACGGTCGAGATTGTTGGTATCGATGAAGCGTCTGGCAAATACTACGTACTCACCGACATGTTTTCGGACCAGGTCCAGGCATGGATGTACGACCCGCAAACCCGCAACTTCGATAGCGAGGTATTGATTGCCCATCCGCAGTTTTCGATCGGCGGACTGATCCTGGGAACGCAGCCCAGCAATTTCAATCGCGTTCTGGGCTTCATCGTCGATGGCCCACAGCGGGAGGCCACTTACGTCGACCCTCAGATGCTGTCGATACACGAATCGCTGAAGAAGGCGTTCCCCGGGCAGTCGGTCAGCATCAACAACTACAACAACGACCTCACCCGCGTGCTGTTCACTACCTCCAGTGCGCAGAACTCCCCCTCGTATCACCTCCTGACGGAAGGTGGCCGCGTGGTTGCACTCGGCGCAGAGCGCCCGGATATCAACCCTCAGCTCATCGGTGAACAGCGCTGGGTGACCTACCAAGCCCGTGATGGACTGCAGATTCCGGCCATCCTCGACCTTCCCGCTGGCTGGAAGCAGGGAGATGGACGGTTGCCTGCAATCATCCATCCGCATGGAGGCCCGTGGGCTCGCGACTACACCGGCTGGGACCGCTCCGGCTGGACCCAGTTCCTGACCTCCAGGGGCTACGCAGTGCTGCGTCCGCAGTACCGTGGCTCGGCTGGACTCGGTCGGGAGCTATGGCTCGCTGGCGATGCGGAGTGGGGCCAGAAGATGCAAGATGACAAAGACGATGGTGCAGCGTGGCTGGTAAGCGAGGGAATCGCCGATGCGGACCGGATCGCGATCTTCGGGTACTCGTACGGGGGATTCGCCGCGGCCGCTGCGGTAATCCGGCCAGACAGCCCTTACCAATGCGCGATCTCTGGTGCGCCTGTGACAGACCTGGCGCGGATTGGCCGCTCGTGGAGCGACAACCGCATCCAGCGCATCCTGCAGGGGCGCACGGTCAAGGGCATGGATCCCGTCAGGAATGCTGGTCAGGCCAACATCCCCGTCCTGCTCTATGTCGGTGACCGGGATGTACGCACACCGGCATTCCACGCAAGGAGCTTCTACGACGCAGTGAAGGGGACAGTGCCGGCGAAACTGGAAATCATCGCCGACATGCCGCACAGCATGCCGTGGTACCCCCGCCACCAGACACAAACCCTAGGCTTGATCGAAAGCTTCCTCTCCAACGATTGTGGACCAGGCGGCTTGTAGCCTCAGGATAGCGCTTCAAGATCGATCAGCTCCCGAGGAAGCCCCGGCCTTGTCCGGGGCTTCCTCATTTCGAGGCGCCGATTCGATATCGCCGCAACACGACCTGACCCGAGCCCTTTCAGGGCCAAGTGACACCCTGATTAGCGCGATCTCCCAGCTCGCCTCCCCCTCTGGAGAGGGCGACACCAGCTACTGAGTATTTGTGTTGATCAGGAGTAAGGTTGCCCACGACCGGTGGCCGCCTGGAACTGCAGGACGATATCGCTTCCACGCTCCGTGCGAGGCCGGTTGCTGCATGCGTGGCATGGCTTCTGCCATGGATCGTTCGTCCTGCACGACCAGCCGGAGCTGCATCGTGGGCGTGCGGGTCACGCCTGGGAACTGGGGCAGGCGCAGCGTCGGAACGGATGCCGCCGCTTGCAGGCCAGCGCGCGCCCAACGGATCGACGCGTGCCTGCGCACGACATGTAGTCCGAACAGACTGCAGCCACCAAGCGCTTAGCCGGCCACGAATGGATACATCAAAGATCTACGTCGACCGGCGACGCGGCGGCCTTCTTGTTCAACTGCCGTCGACGCCAACACGAAAAGCGCCGCAGACGAGGACCCGTGACGGCTGACGCCAGCTTCGGCACGCAGCAGGCTTGCGCGAGCGGCCAGTGGTCGTCGAACAGCGCTCGCGCATCGGCGACGCGGAGATCGACTCCGCGCACGCTTCACGTGGCAAGCGCGTCGTGCAAAGTACGGCAGCGCCGTGACGGCGCGGGTGCAGGTGGACGAGGCCAACCGTCTGGGCGAAGACCAACCATCCCGCCGCGCGGCCAAGGCCCTGCTCCAACTGGTGCGCAAACTTGGCGACGTCACAGTCAGACGTTGAAGCCAGATGCACGACTGGCCGGCAACCTCCCTTGCAGACGGCTCATGTACTCAAGGGAGACATCAAACCGTTGCCACGCAGGCTGGAGCAACGGGTCTGACTGACTGCAAAGCAGCGGACACCCGACAGCGGCTTCGGGCTATCCAAGGTGTTCGTGCGGCACTTGGAGCCCTACCTGCTGGGCTCCCCACTCCTTGTGCCGATCACTCGGAAAGAATCCGGTCGAGCGCTTCAACAAGCGGCCAAGGTCATGCACGCATTGCCCGCGCCTCCTGCCGAGGTGACGCCTGCCTCTCCTCTAGCAAGGCACGGAGCCCACTGACATTGTACGAAGACGCCAAGATTTATGTTGCATTTATTTTTTTCTGCGATCTATACTCGGAATTAACGCCGCTGTAACAACCAGATGGAGCAGATTCAGTGAAGAGCCGCAAGCCTGTCTTTAAGCATACTCCCTTCGCCCGACTTCCTCTTGCTGTGGCAGTCGTAGCCTGCCTGCAGGCCACGAGCGCAATGGCCCAGTCAAATGAGACGACGGATCAGAATCAGACCGCGCAAGCAGACACCACCACGCAGTTGGACCGCATCACGGTGACTGGCTCACTGCTCCGCCGTCCGGACTATGAGACCACCTCCCCGGTGTTCACGATCGATACCGAGACCAATGCTGCCCAGGGTCAAGTCAATATCGGTGAGATCCTGCAGAAGTCGGCTATCGGCGCGGCGGAGACGCAGATCAACCACCAGTTCGGCGGCTTCGTTGTCGACGGCGGTACAGGTGTGCAGACCTTCTCGCTGCGTGGACTTGGCGCCAATCGCACCTTGGTCCTGCTGGACGGCCAGCGCCCCGGCCCTGCGGGCACCCGCGGTGCCGTCGGCGCTTTCGACCTGAATGTCATCCCCACCGCAATCCTGCAGCGCGCCGAAATCGTGAAGGACGGTTCGTCCTCGATCTACGGCTCCGATGCCGTGGCAGGCGTGGTCAATCTGATCACCAAAAAGAACATCGATCGCCCGGAACTCACTGTGACGTCGCGGATCCCGCAGCATGGCGGCGGCGAGGTCTTCTCCGCGTCTCTGGCGAATGGCTGGAACTTCAGCAACGGCTCGATCGTCGCTGCCGCAGAGTGGTACCGTCACAACGAACTGACCCGTGGCGACCGCGATTTCCTGTCCTGCTCGGAAGATATCGTGTACGACGAAAACGGCAGCCGCATCGATCGCGTCGATAACTCGATCACCGCCGGCACGTCTCTGGCAGGTTGCAACAACCTGCTGCACAACGTGATTGACGACTACCTGCTGGGCACGCGCTATGTTCCCACTCGAGACGGAAGCACCAT
>JAFAFR010000033.1 GCA_023423405.1 Bacteroidota bacterium | reverse complement strand
CGCAAGATCCTCGCTTTCAAAACGCCCCTGGAAGTCTTCTCCGAGGGATTAACCAACAGCGTTGCGAATCAGAGTTGAGTCCGCCCCGTCAATGCTTGGTAAGCAGCGGAGCAGGAGATAAATGGGTCATTTCCTCTCGCTATTTGAGTTGCAACTACATTGAGATAGTTGCCCACAGATTGTAGAACTTCTGGGTCAGCGACTTCCTTGTAGAGAATCTTCGGGTCATCGAGATTGAACCTGAAGTGGGTGTTGGGTAGGCTCTTGCCAAAGTACTCAGTGATATCGAAGATCTGTTTTCTCTCAGCGAATGAGTTGCCAGCGTAGGTAACGGTGTCGATGGTCATTCCGTCGGATTGGCCGGTAGCAACTCCGCGCTTCTTAAGTGGACCCCATGCCGCTTCCAAGATCGGTTGCACGGCCGATATCATCGCTGGCCCACAAGGTAGGCCATGACGATACTTCAGATGAATGATCTGCTCCCCGAACTTGCTGGGAGAATGAGGAAGAACTATGCCGGCGGATTCAATTCCGAATCGCAACACCAGAGGTTGTGAAGAGGCCCAGGCGACCTGACCTGTGCAACTTCACCGCCAAGTGGAGTTGCCCATGGCCTGTGGCCGCCTGAGCCTGTCAGAACGATACCGTATCCATGCCCTGCGTGAAGCAGGTTTCTCGATGCGGGCGATCGCCGATGTGCTGGAGCGTGCGCCCAGCACCATCAGCCGCGAGCTGCGCCGCAACCGGCGCGGCAAGCACTATGTTGCCGAGCCGGCCCACCGGATGAGCCAGCAGCGTCGCGCCCGTGCCAGCCAGCGCTCCCGCATCGGGGCCGAGCGCATCAATCAGATCGAAGCCCTGCTGGCCCAGGACCTGAGCCCGGAGCAAATCAGCGGGCGGACTGGCCTGGCCAGCCACGAGTGGATCTATCAGCACATCTACGCCGATCAGCGCCGCGGTGGTCGTCTGTTCGAGCATCTGAGAAAACGCCGTCGCCGCCGTCGTCGCCGCGGCCTGCGCGATGGCCGTGGGCAGCTCAAGCACCGCCGCCACTGGTCGGAACGCCCCGCCATCGTCGAACACCGTCGCCGCATCGGCGATTGGGAGCTGGACACGATCCGTGCTTCGCGGGGCAAGGCGGTGGTGGTCACGCTGACCGAACGCCGCAGTCGGCTGCACCTGCTGGCGCGTTCCCCCGATGGCACCGCCGAGAACGTGCGCAATGCCATCGTCCAGCGCCTGGGCCGGCTGCACCACGCCGTGCACACGTTGACCGCCGACAACGGAAAGGAGTTCGCCGACCATCAGCTCATCGCCATTGCCCTGCAGGCCGATTTCTACTTCGCCGACCCGTACTCGGCATGGCAACGCGGCAGCAACGAGAACGCCAATGGACTGACCCGACAGTACCTGCCTCGCTCCACCGACTTCAGCACGATCAGCGATGAGCACCTGCGCTGGATCGAGCAACGACTCTATAATCGTCCGCGCAAGATCCTCGCTTTCAAAACGCCCCTGGAAGTCTTCTCCGAGGGATTAACCAACAGCGTTGCGAATCAGAGTTGAGTCCGCCGGGCTATAAAGGACGACGTTAAGGGAGGTGTCCGGCAAGTCGTGAAGACCGGTGGCGAGAGGCAGATGGGCCGAGATATGTCGCAAGCCTCAAGGGGCGCGCAAACGAGTAGATCTGTCGAGACTCAAAAAGGTGTTGTTCGTACCGCTGAGCATTCGGATGGGACTACAGTGTCAGCGCGGAACTTCTCTAGTGATGGAAGACCGACCGTTCAAGTAAACAATCCCAAGGTTGATGAAGTTGTTAAGGTGCGTTATGACCCATGATCAAGTCCTAGCTGTTCTTTCTGCGTTGGAACATCGTTGCGGGATTGCGATTAATCATGATGACTGGCATTCGCTAAGAATCCCCGGCGGCATAGCGATGGAGCGGCATTCGATGTCCGCACTATCAATCGCAGCTGCCAACTACGGCGATACCAAGGTCACTGCCTATGAAATGGAAAGCATTAATAATGAGTTTGATCCAGTCGATGTTGAGTTGAGTTACGAAGGAATGCGCCAGCTGCGTGCCTTGATGATGTCCCATTTTGATTTGTTGCTCGTGCCTGAGTCGAAGCAATGGATACTGTTGCTGAGCAATGAGATGGAAGGCATCGTCTTTGGCCCAAGCAAGTTCGTGGGCGAATTGAGGCGAGCGGTAGGAAGCAAAGACAACTAGAAGAGAAAATGAGGTCAGAGAAAAATAGTCCCGCACTATGAAGCACAAGGCCCGCATTGCGGGCCTTGTCGTTTTTGCAGCGAGCGGCTTATCGCCCCGCTTGTGCCAGCAGCGAGTCTAGAACTTCACTCACCATCTTCTGCTTGGCCTTCGGTAGCTGACTGATCCGCTCCAGTTGCTGTTGCAGCTTCGGTGCCGGCCCACGCTTGCCGGCAGGCCGCCGCCCGGGCACCCCGATCAGTTCCCCAACCGTCACCGCCAGTCCGGTCGCCAGCGACGCCAGGACACGCTTGCGCCCGATTGTTGGCGCCTGCCGGGGACCGGCGCCAGTCGAAGAGTGCTGCCAGGGCGCTACCTTGCGGCTACTGCCGAGATGCCGGGCTGCGGCGCGGCCAGGCCGCGAGCAACGCCCAGATGCCGCCGACACCGGCAACCCAGGTCGCGACCGGCACGCCGACGAA
>JAFAFR010000071.1 GCA_023423405.1 Bacteroidota bacterium | reverse complement strand
CCTTGATTTCGGCGGTGACTTTTTTCTCTTCTTGGATGAGGGTGCGGCGCTCGTCGGCAAAGGTTTTGGCGTCGGCCTCGATCTCTTTGATCATCAGGCGCTGCAGGCTCTTGGGGTTGGCCAAGATATCTTGCAGCTTGCCCTCTTCTTCGCGCAGCTCGTTCAGCTCTTTCTCGATCTTGATGGCTTCCAGTCGGGCCAATTGGCGCAGGCGGATTTCCAAGATGTCTTCTGCCTGGCGCTCAGACAGGTCAAAACGGGCCATCAGCGCGTCTTTGGGCTCGTCGCTCTCGCGGATGATGGCAATCACCTCGTCGATGTTGAGCAGCACAATCTGGCGGCCTTCCAGAATGTGGATGCGGGCCTGCACCTTCTCCAGGCGGTGCTGCGAGCGGCGCGTGATGGTGGTCTGGCGGAAGGCCACCCACTCCTCCAGCATGCGGCGCAGCGACTTTTGCACGGGCTTGCCGTCCAGCCCAATCATGGTCAGGTTGATGCTGGAGTTGCTCTCCAAACTGGTGTGCGCCAGCAAGGTGGTGATCAGGTCTTGCTGGGGCGTTTTGCCGGTTTTGGGCTCAATCACCAGACGCACGGGCGCATCTTTGCTGGATTCATCGCGCACGCCGTCCAGCACGGACAGCACGGTGGCTTTGAGCTGCTGCTGGTCTTGCGTCAGCGCTTTTTTGCCGGTTTTGACCTTGGGGTTGGAGAGTTCTTCAATCTCTTCCAGGATTTTCTGGGCCGATACGCCGGGTGGCAGCTCGTTCACCACCATTTGCCACTGGCCGCGCGCCATTTCTTCGATGGTCCAGCGGGCGCGCACCTTCAGGCTGCCGCGACCGGTGGTGTAGGCATGCCGAATGTCGGCATGGCTGCTGATGATTTGGCCGCCACCGGGGTAGTCGGGGCCGGGAATCAGGGCAAACAGCTCGTCGTCCGTCAGCGCGGGCTTTTTGACCAAGGCCACGCAGGCATCAGCCACTTCGCGCAGGTTGTGGCTGGGGATTTCGGTGGCCATGCCCACGGCAATGCCGCTGGCACCGTTGAGCAGCGAGAACGGCAGGCGCGCGGGCAGTTGGCTGGGCTCTTGCGTGCTGCCGTCGTAGTTGGGCACAAAGTTCACCGTGCCTTGGTCGATCTCGTCGAGCAGCAAGGTGGTGATTTTGCTCAGGCGCGCTTCGGTGTAGCGCATGGCGGCGGCACCGTCACCGTCACGGCTGCCGAAGTTGCCCTGGCCGTCGATCAGCGGGTAGCGCTGGTTGAAGTCTTGCGCCATGCGCACGAGGGCATCGTAAGCGGACTGGTCACCGTGCGGGTGAAAGCGGCCCAGCACGTCACCCACCACGCGGGCGGATTTGACGGGCTTGGCAGCGGTATTGTTGTTGGGGCCGCCGTAGCTCAGACCCATGCGCTCCATGGCGTACAGAATGCGGCGCTGCACGGGCTTCATGCCGTCGGCCACATCGGGCAGGGCGCGGCCTTTGACCACGCTCAGCGCGTATTCCAGGTAGGCACGCTGGGCGTACTGGCCCAGTTCCAGGGCATCACCGGATGCCTGCGTGGCCAAATCCAGCAATGGGGGCTTGGCGGGAGTGGGGGTTGCTTCGACTTCGGGTTGATCGCTCATGGTTTCTTCGTTTTTGACAGCAGTGGTGGGCATCTCCTCCAACGCCCATCCCTGCTGGGTATGTGTGTGCTGCAGGCCGGTCAGTTCTGCACGTCGGGGCCTGCCGGTATGGTCATGCGAAAGCGGCTGTCGTCTGTGGGGCTGCGCGTGAGTTCTGCCGTACCGCCATACAGGCCGATGCTGTTGCCAGCAATCAGCGTAGGTTGCAGGCTAGCGTACAGGGTCATCACGGTTTTGACGTAGTTCTGGGTTTCTTTGTAAGGCGGAATTTTGTTGCCATAGCGTTGCACCGCGCCTTCACCAGCGTTGTAAGCGGCCAAGACCAGGTCGGTGCGCCCGGGGAACAGGCCCTGCAAGTAGCGCACATAGCGGGCGCTGACAGGCACGTTGATGGCCGGATCTTTGAGCTTTTGCGCAATCGAGCGTTTTTGATCGCCCGCCACGCCAAAGCGCGCTGCCGTATCGGGGATGACTTGCATCAAGCCAATCGCACCAGCTGGCGACACCGCAGAGGCGTTAAAGCCCGATTCTGCGGTGGCAATCGCTTTGAGCAATTGCTCATCCACCCCTACATTGCGTGCCGCCGCACGGATGTGCTTGGCATGCAGCTTGTAGCCGGAACTGTTGGCAAAGTAGCGCGTGGCAGCCGAGCGGTCTTTCTCAGAAGCCACGGCCAGCTGCGCTGCCGCATTGCGGATATCGACAAACAAGGGACCATCCCCGGGCTCCAGCGTAGTCATGGAAAAGCGCTGGTAGCGCTCATCCACCCGCTCATTCGCGTAATGCAGCACGCCGCTGTTATCCACAAAGAACCAAGTTTGCGCCTGTGCCAGTGTGGCCGCACCCAACCCCAGCGCTACGCACGCAGCACGCGCCAGCCAGCGCTGCAGCCGCACGCAAGCACGGTTGCAGCGATTGCTAATCGCTATGGCTATAAGGGAAAGATTGCTGTTAGTCATCACTCACATTTAAGCACCCAGAGTGCCATTTGCCAACGCCCTACACCCTAAACCCGTGCAGGGATTTAGCCCATCACACCCGAATGCTGAAGATGGCGTCAGACGAGTCCGCATGCGGCTTGGTGCAGCTGCGGCAGCGCTTAAATGTCCACCTCGACTTCGTCGCCGTGCAGCTCCATCAGCTCACGGCGCGAAGCGGCTTCGCCCTTGCCCATGAGCTGGTCGAAGATTTCGGCAGAGGCTGCCGCATCCAA
>JAFAFR010000021.1 GCA_023423405.1 Bacteroidota bacterium | reverse complement strand
GGATGGTGGTAAAGAAGAAGTGAGCGGACTGAAAGGCTATACCTATAACCTGGAAGGTGGGAAAGTTGTAGAGACCAAATTGGAGAACAGCCAGGTATTCACGGAGAAGGGTACCCGCAATTATATGTTCAGGAAATTTTCCATGCCCCAACTGAAGGCAGGGTCGATTTTCGAGATAAGCTATACGATTACTTCCCCCTTTCTTTTCAATTTCAGGCCCTGGACTTTCCAGGGACAGTATCCGCGCCAGTGGAGCGAGTACAACATTGAAGTGCCGGAGTATTTCGACTATGTGTTTCTCAGCCAGGGGTACCTTCCCTTTCACATCAATACGAATAAGCAGGTGGCGCGCACCTATCTTATCCGCGACAACAGCGGCACCACTTCCAGCAGCCAGCAGGCCTTCACCCTCAACGGAAACGCCCTCCAAAAACGCTGGGTGATCAAGGATGTTCCTGCACTCCGGGAAGAAGGTTTCACCACTACCGTAAGAAACCACATCAGTAAGATCGAGTTCCAGCTTTCTTCCATCCGGTATCCCAACCAGCCTATCAAGATGGTGATGGAAAACTGGACAAAAGTGTCGGATGAATTGATGGAACGCGAAGATTTTGGATACCAGCTCAGCCGGCAGAACGGATGGCTCGATGATATTGTAAAAGAGGCAATCGGCAATAGCACCGATCCCGAGGAAAAAACCAGGAAAATGTACACCTATGTGCGCGACAACTATACCTGCACCAGCGGTTCAGGCTTCCTGTTGACCTCGGGCATTAAGAACGTGGTAAAAACAAAATCGGGGAATGTGGCCGATCTGAACCTCCTGCTGGTAGCCCTGCTGCGGCATGAGAACATAGAAAGTTATCCCATTATCCTGAGTACCCGGTCAAACGGTTATACCAATGAAGTGTACCCGCTGCTGGACAGGTACAACTATGTAGCCTGCGGTGCCATCATCGGCGAAAAGGATTTTTTGCTGGATGCCAGCGACCCGAACGTGGGGTTTGGAAAACTTCCGTTGAAATGTTATAACGGTCATGCACGGGTGCTTACAAAAGAAACGGTGCCCCTGGACCTGAACCCTGCTTCCCTTACCGAGAAAAGCCTCACGCTGGTGATCATGCGCCTGGAAGGGAACGAGATCAGGGGATCTTTGCAGGCCGAGGAAGGGTACTATGAGTCGGTGAACGACCGGACGAAGATCCGCGAAAATGGTAAGGATGCCCTGGTGAATGCGATGCGGAAAGAATTCGGCTCCGATTTCTCCATTGAAAATTTCCAGGTGGATTCATTGAAAAAACTGGATGAGCCGATCAAACTCCGCTTTGATTTTGAATTCCCACAGGAAGACCAGGACCTGCTGTACATCAGTCCAGTGATTGGAGAGTCATTCAGAGAGAACCCCTTCAAAGCAGCCGAACGTAACTACCCGGTGGAAATGCCTTATTGCCTGGATCGTACCTATGTACTGAATTTCAGTATCCCGGAAGGATATAAAGTGGAGGAGCTGCCAAAGAGTTCAAAAGTGGCTTTCAACGACGACGAAGGGTATTTCGAATACCTCATCAGCGCCGACGCCAACGCTGTCCAGATGAGGACCCGCATACAGTTACGGAAATCGGTGTTTCAGCCCGATGAGTACAATTCGCTGCGCGACTTTTTCAGTTATGTGGTGAAGAAACACGCCGAGCAGATCGTATTGAAGAAAAAATGATTCTATGAAAAAAGGTTTTTTAGCAGCCCTGTTAGTAGCAGGAATTTCGCTCGCCGGCAGGGCAGGAGAGGGTGATCCCAGTTACCCGGTGTTTATGATCCCCAAAGATCTGATGCAGCATGCCAGTGCAGTGGTACGTGTACAGGAAGAGATAGTGAATGTAAGCTCTTACAAAAAATACAGTCATAAAGTCAGGAAAGTCATTACCATTCTGGATGAATCAGCCGATGAACTGGCATCCCAGGCATTGTCATACAGCAAGCTGACAAGTGTAGGGTATTTTAATGGGACTCTGTATGATGCATTGGGAAATAAGATCCGCTCTTTTAAAAAGAATGAAGTGATGGATGTGCCGGCGGAGGGTGGCGGCGCAATGGTTAATGATTTTCGGGTCAAATACCACAGTTTCCATTATAAAAACTATCCTTATACGGTGGAGTATGAATATGAGCTGGAATCTACCATAACCATGTTTATTCCGGCATGGAGACCATTTGTGGGAAAGGGAATCAGCGTTCAGGAATCAAAATTTACAATATCCACTGACAAAGACGTGCCGTTGAACAGGTGGATGATGCAATGCAAGCTCGAACCGGAAGTAGTGGATGATGGCAAAAGGATCTCTTACCGCTGGAGCCTGAAGAACCAGGCCGCTTATCCTTATGAATATGCTGCACCTTCAATTTCAGATATTGCCCCGGTGATCCGGTTTACAGTCGGCACATTCCGGCTGGGAGAATTTGAAGGGTCTATGAAGAGTTGGGAAAGCCTGAGCAGCTTTTTCTCCAAATTGAGGGAGGGGCTGGATGAACTGCCCGAAGAAGGTAAAAAGAAAGTTCATAGCATTGCCGATGCGCAATCCACCACAGAAGCAAAAGCCATAGCGTTGTACAGGTATTTGCAGCAAAATACGCACTATATGGGGATTCAGTTGGGCATAGGAGGGTGGAAGCCTCATCCGGCAAGCTATGTAGCTGCCAATGGATATGGCGATTGTAAAGCGCTGTCCAACTATATGGTGGCCATGCTGAAAGAAGTGGGCATACCGGCCTACTATGCTATTATTCGGGCCGGCAAAGATGAAGACGACCAGATCCGGGAATTTCCAAATGCATCGTTCAATCACGTGATCTGTGCGGTGCCTCTACAAAAAGACACATTGTGGCTGGAATGCACCGATCAAACCAACCCTCCCGGCTATTGTGGAAGTTTTACAGGCAACAGGCATGCGCTAATTATCAAGGACAATGGTGGAAAACTGGTTTACACCAGGCGCTATGGCAAACAGGAAAACCAACAGATAGCGCGGGTGCAGGCGGTAGTTACGGAAGCAGGAAACCTGGAGGTAGACGTGGTAACGAGGTACACCGGCGAATTGGCTAATAATCCGTTGGAGGTGATGACAAGCTTGTCGAAGGACGAACAGCGCAAAACACTGAAATCGAACCTGGACATACCCAGTTATGATATCAATTCTTTCAGGTATGAAGACGAACAGCAGAAAAATCTCAGTATCCGCGAAGAACTGCAGCTTAAAGCCGAACACTACGCCCAGGTAACGGGCAAGCGCCTTTTTGTTACTCCCAATATCATGAACAAATGGAACCGGAAATTGCTGACGGATTCTGTTCGCAGGTACTGGCTCGACCTGCGCGACGATTATGCCGAGATCGACACCATCCGAATCAGTGTCCCTGCCGGCTACCAGATGGAAGCCACCATAAAACCGCTCGATCTTACCACCCCTTTTGGAGCCTACAAAGTGAGCGCTGCCATGGAAGGCAATACCATTGTATACCTCCGCCGGCTGACCATTAACCGGGGAAGGTTTGAAGCCAGCCAGTACAACGACCTGGCAAAGTTTTACGAACAGATGTACAAATCGGACCGCTCCAAAATTGTGCTGGTAAAGAATGAATAGGCGATCAGGGAATATTCGCCTCGATCAGCTCACGGATGGATTCGAATACCATCCTTTTTTGCTCGGGCGCTTCGCTGCGTGTGAATACGATGGCGGCATAACCCTTACTGATGTTGATCCAGGGCCAGGACCCGGTGATGCCCGGGCAGTTCACCAGGTTGCCGTTGCCCATTTCGTCCTTTTCCTGGATCCAGCAGCCCAGTCCGTAGGCGTTGCCCTGCGATAACGGCGAGGTGTAAACGATCTTCGCGGTTCCTGTCTGCGGCTTCAGTATTTCGGAAACAGATTTCTGGCTCAGCACCTGTTTCCCGTTGAACATACCCCCGTTGGCCAGCATGCTCAGGAATTTGATGTAATCGTCGGCGCTGGACTTGGCGCCGGCCGAGGGGCTTTCCGCATAGAACCCGTCGCTCATAAAACTGGTACGCCGCAATCCCAACGCCTTGCTGATGCGGTCGCGGAAAATGCGGTCGAAATTCTTCTTGGTAATGACTTCCAGCACCCGTCCCGCGATATCCGGACCCAGGTTTCCATAATAAAACAAGGAGCCTTGTTTTGCCTGGAGATTGCGGTCCTTGCCAAAGCTGTTGACCTCCTCTTCCAGGGTCTCGAATTTTTTCTTTTTGAGCAAGCCCCTGAAAGTGGACATGTCCGTTTGAATGCTGGTGGTATGCGAGAGGCATTGCCGCATGGTAATAAAACCCTTACTGTAACTCTGGAATACCGGCAGGTAGTCGCCCAACTTGTCATCGAGACTGATCTTCCCTTCTTCCACGTAACTCATTACCAGGGCTGCTGTCAGCCACTGGCTGGCGGCGCCGATGGCCTCCTGCGTTCCGGCCTTCAGTTCGCCGAACTCCTTGCGGTAAACATCTTTTCCATCTTTCTGCACAATCACCACAAAATCCTTACCCAGGTCTTTTTCGTACTGTTTGAGGCCTTCCGTAATGGCGGGAATATCCACCATCGGGGCCCTGGTTTGCGCGTACAAGGGGTAGACCAGGGTCAAAACAAAGCCCAGTAAAAGTGATTTCAAAAGGTTGGTGTACATGCGACAGATTTGCCACTAAAATAAATAACTGAAACTGAAATAATTACAGTAAGAATCTTAAAATACTGACCAGGCGGCAGTAAATATTATGAAAATCTGCCATTCTTGCCGGAAATTTATGATTGGTGTGCGCTTTGACAATATTCCGCAAGGAGAAACAAACAATTATGAACCTGAATAATTTTACCGTTAAGGCAGCCGAAATTGTACAGCAGGCGCAACAGATTGCTTTCAATTTTCAGCATGCCAATATCGAAACAGAACACCTGCTGAAAGCCCTGCTGGACCAGTCTGATTCGCCGGTTGAGTTCCTGCTGAAGAAAAATGCCGTGAACGTTAACCAGGTCGAAAATCAACTCGACCAGTTGTTACAGCGTTTGCCAAAAGCCCAGGGAGCGGAGCCGGCGCAATCCATCAGTCGTGATGCCAATAATGTGGTCCTGCGTGCAGGATCGGTGCTGAAATCTTTCAATGATGAATTTGTGACGCCTGAACACCTGTTGCTGGCGCTGGAGCAGGGCAATGACGCCGCAGCAAAACTGCTGAAAGATGCAGGTCTTACTGAGAAGGGCCTCATTGCTTCCATCAAGGACCTGCGCAAGGGCGAAACCATTACTTCCCAAACACAGGAGACCCAGTTCAATACCCTGAACAAATACGCTAAAAACCTGAACGAGCTGGCCCGCAACGGCAAGCTGGACCCGGTGATTGGGCGCGACGAAGAGATCCGCCGCACCCTGCATATCCTGAGTCGCCGTTCCAAGAACAATCCCATCCTGGTGGGCGAACCCGGCGTGGGTAAAACAGCCATCGCCGAAGGGTTGGCCATGCGCATCGTCAACGGTGACGTGCCCGAAAACCTGAAGAGCAAAATCATCTTCGCCCTCGATATGGGCCAGCTCATTGCCGGCGCCAAATACAAGGGCGAATTTGAAGAAAGGCTAAAGGGTGTGGTGAATGAAGTATCCAAAAGCGAGGGCGAGCTCATCCTCTTCATCGACGAAATTCATACGCTGATCGGCGCCGGTGGCGGCGAAGGCGCTATGGATGCTGCTAATATTTTAAAACCGGCCCTCGCAAGAGGGGAGCTGCGCGCCATTGGAGCCACCACCCTGAACGAATACCAGAAATATTTTGAGAAAGACAAGGCCCTGGAAAGAAGGTTCCAGAAAGTGATGATCGATGAGCCGAGCGTGGACGATGCCATTTCCATTTTGCGCGGCATCAAGGACAAATATGAAACCCACCACCACGTGCGCATCAAGGACGAAGCGATCATTGCGGCCGTGGAATTGTCGCACCGCTATATCACCGATCGTTTCCTGCCCGATAAAGCCATTGACCTCATCGACGAAAGCGCCGCCAAGCTGCGCCTGGAAATGAATTCCATGCCGGAGGAACTCGACAAATTGGAAAGGCTAATCCGGCAACTGGAAATTGAACGCGAAGCCATCAAGCGGGAGAACGACGAAGAAAAACTGCGCGAGCTGAACGTGGAGATTGGCAACAGGAGCGTGGAACGCGATACGCTGAAAGCCAAATGGAAACAGGAAAAAGAACTGGTTGAAAAAGTACAGAACGCCAAAGCAAATATAGAGAACCTGAAGCTGGAAGCGGAAAAAGCAGAACGCAACGGGGAGTATGGAAAAGTAGCTGAGATCCGCTATGGCAAGATCAAGGAAGAAGAAGGAAAGATCAGTCATTATACTGAAGAACTGAATGCATTCAGCGCCAACAGCAACCGCCTGATGAAGGAAGAAGTGGACGCGGAAGACATTGCGGAGGCCGTTGCCAAAGCCACCGGTATCCCGGTATCGAAAATGCTGCAGAGTGAAAAAGAAAAACTCCTGCACCTGGAAGAGCACCTGCACCAGCGCGTAGTGGGACAGGAAGAAGCCATCACTGCTGTTGCAGATGCCATTCGCAGAAGCAGGGCCGGACTGAGCGATCCGCGCAAACCCATCGGCTCCTTTATTTTCCTGGGCACTACCGGTGTGGGTAAAACGGAGTTGGCGAAAGCCCTTGCCGAATACCTCTTCGACGACGAGCACCTGATGACACGCATCGATATGAGTGAATACCAGGAGAAACATTCCGTTTCGCGCCTGGTGGGTGCGCCTCCCGGTTATGTGGGATACGACGAAGGCGGCCAGTTGACAGAAGCCGTGCGCAGGAAGCCTTACAGTGTTGTGTTGCTCGATGAAATTGAAAAAGCACACCCCGATGTATGGAACATCATGCTGCAGGTGCTGGACGATGGCCGGCTGACCGACAACAAGGGAAGAGTGGTGGATTTTAAGAATACCATTATCATCATGACCAGCAATATCGGCAGCCAGATCATCCAGGCAAATTTTGAAGATGTAAACGAGAAGAACATAACCGAAACCGTGGCCCGCACCAGGTCGGAAGTGATGGAACTGCTGCGGCAGACCATCCGGCCGGAATTTCTGAACAGGGTGGACGAGATCATTATGTTCCAGCCGCTGCTGAAAAACGACATCCGTCGCATCATCCGCATTCAACTGCGGCAGTTGCAGGACCTGGTGGCGAAGAATGGTATAGAGCTCGACTTCAGCGAATATGCCATTGACTACCTGGCCGAGAACGGCTTCGACCCCGTGTTCGGCGCCCGCCCGCTGAAAAGGCTGATCCAGAAGGAGATCGTGAACCAACTCAGCAAGCGCATACTGATGGGCGATATAGACAAACAGAAAAAAGTGCTGGTGGATGTATTCGACGGTGTTGTAGTTTTCCGGAACGAATAACCAACACCACCGATGCTATGATCAGGCTGAAAGTTGTAATTGAGAAATTTGCCGAACAGGGTGAAAAAACAGGATGGACCTATTTCCGGATTCCTGCCGCCCAGGCCCAATTACTGAAAAAGGGTCAAAAGACCTCTTTTCGCGTAAAGGGATACCTGGATAAGGTAGCGATCAGCGGGCAGGCCATCCTGCCCATGGGCGGCGGTGAGTTCATCCTGACCCTCAAAGCCGACCTCCGCAAAAAACTGGGCAAGCGCCAGGGCGATACCCTGGTGGCGCAGTTGGAGGCCGACGAAGAACCTTTCCGGTTCGATGCCGACTTCCTGAGTTGCCTGGACGAGGAACCGGCTGCAAAAGCCCAATTTAAAAGCCTGAGTCCCAGCCACCAACGCTATTTCAGCAACTGGATCGCCGAGGCCAAAACCGAAGGAACCCGTACAAAACGGCTGGCGGAAGCGATCAACGCCCTTGAAAAAGGCTGGGGTTTCCCCGAAATGCTCCGCGCCAGGAAGGCCTGAACAATTTTTACCGTCTTTTGTTGTAATGGTATGAACGCGAATAAGATCGAAATAATTGAACCCCGTACCGTATGGATAGGTAATGATACGGCTCCCGTGAGCCTGGTGATGTACGGCGACTATGAAAGCGAAGACTGTGCAAAGGCCCAGGCGCTGATCGACCAACTGCTCAGGCATTTCGGCGCTGAGCTCCGGTTCCAGTTCCGGCATTTTCCCCTTACCCGTATCCACCAGCACGCCCACAAGGCCGCAGAAGCCGCCGTGGCCGCGGTTCAGGAGGGAAAATTCTGGGAAATGCACCACCTGCTTTTCGAAAACCGGAAAAGGCTGGGTTCCATCAGCCTCAAGTCCTACGCAGCCGAGGCCGGGGTAAAAGACAAAAATTTCATCCCCAAACTGGTGGATTCCGTGTACGGATGGACCGTGCGGGCCGACCTCCTGGAAGGGGTGGAGAAAGGGGTGCGCGACGTTCCGGCCATTTTTATCAACGACCGGTTGTATACAGGGAATATCACCCGCCCGGGACTCAGCAAGGCCATCCAGGAGAGTATTCCGGCCAGGAAAAAACGGGCCTGATCAAAATGCCGCCGGTAAAGCGGGCGCTTCGTACCTTTGCTCTCTCATTTTGAGCTATGTTACTGTTTAAAGAGTTCAGTTTTGATTCAGCCCACTTTCTTCCCAATGTACCGGCAGGACATAAATGCAGGGAAATGCACGGGCATACTTACCATCTGCGTGTGTGGCTCGAAGGCCCGTTGCACCCCGAACTGGGCTGGGTAATGGATTTTGCCGACCTGAAAAGAGTGGTGAAACCCTTAGTGGAAAAGCTGGACCATAAATGCCTCAATAACATCGAAGGACTGGAAAATCCCACCTGCGAACGGATCGCCGTTTATATCTGGGACGCCATCAAACCTCATCTTCCCCTATTGGTAAAGGTTGAATTGCACGAAACACCTACTTCCGGTGTTATTTACAATGGCATTTAATCGCTAACTTCCTGTTCCTTATACATTATCATTACCATTAACACAGCAAATTATGGAATCAAAAGAAACCAAATCAACCTTCGACCAGGCTGCCGACAAGGTGGAAGAAACCTGGGACCAGGTAGAGGACAAGGCCGAAGAACTCTGGAAATCATTCCAGGCAAAAACGGGTTTCAGCGACGAAAAAATTGCAGCGCTCAAAGACCAGGCCGCCGACAAAATCCAGGAACTGAAAGCGGAAATGAGTACCTGGGACGATGAAGCGCTTGCCAAATGGGACGAACTCAAAGGCAAGGCCGGTGGCTGGTGGGCAAAAATAAAAGACCAGTTCGACGGCGACGATAAAGATCCCCAGCAGCCCGTAGCCTGATCATCCTCGCAGGGAGCCTGTTATGTTGCCGGCGCCCTTCGTTTCAGCCTTCTTCCCTTCGTTTGTACCTGACCGGTACAGGAAAAGGAAAGAAGGCTTTTTTATGAAATAATTTTTTCATTATTTCGTTTTTTAATTGTCATTGTATCCTGTGATGTAAAACCAAAGGGTTTATGAGATCCAATATTCTTCCGTACTGGCTGATAGCCGTACCAGCCGTTTTTTGCGTGACCGCCTGTGGAACTGCCTTTTCTGAAAAAGGTAATACGGGCCTTTCCTCCGATACAAGTCTGAATAATACAATTGTGGCAGCGCCCGCGGAACCTGTTCTGCCCACGATTGCCGATTCTGCCGCTTATTACGACAAGCTTCGCACGGTGGCCAATGGCGACACCACCGGAAAGTGGCCGGTAGCGTCGAAGCTGCCCGTGGCGGGAGCCATTCTCCCTTTTAAACGTGTCATCGCCTACTACGGCAATCTCTACAGCACCCGCATGGGCATCCTGGGTGAATACGCGCCCGAACTGATGCGCGCCAAACTCCGGGAAGAAGTGAAGAACTGGGAGAAAGCCGATCCCGCCACACCCGTACAACCGGCCCTGCACTATATTGCCGTAACGGCGCAGGGCAGTCCTGGTAAGGGCGGAAAATATCGGTTACGCATGCCGTTTAGCCAGATCGATTCGGTGCTGAACATGGCAAAGCCCATCAACGCGATCGTATTCCTTGATATCCAGGTAGGACTCAGCTCCCTGAAAGAAGAAATACCCCTCCTGGAGAAATACCTTTCCATGCCCAACGTGCACCTCGGCATCGACCCCGAATTTTCTATGAAGGGCGGGGATGCGCCCGGCAAGAAGATCGGTACCTTTGATGCAGCCGATGTGAACTATGCCTCCGATTACCTGGCAGACCTGGTGCAAAAGAACAACCTGCCTGCCAAGATACTGGTGGTGCACCGTTTCACGAAAGCCATGGTAACAAATTCAAAGGACATCAAAGTGCGGCCCGAAGTGCAGATGGTGATGCATATGGACGGATGGGGTGCCCCCGCCCGCAAGATCAACACCTATCGCCAGTTCATTTATAAAGAGCCGGTGGAATATACAGGGTTCAAAGTTTTCTACAAGAACGACCTGAAAGAAACGCCGGGCCGCCTGATGACCCCGGACGAGTTGCTGAAGCTCAAGCCGATGCCGCTCTATATTCAGTATCAATGACCGCTGAACAGGAAAAACTCATGCTGCTGACCATTGAGGTGGCGCGAAAGGGAATGGAGCAGGGCCATGGCGGACCATTTGGTTGTGTAATTGTAAAAGACGGAACCATTATTGCAACCGGCCACAACCAGGTGCTGCTGGAGCAGGACCCTACCGCTCATGCAGAAGTAGTGGCCATCCGCGAAGCCTGCCGGAAACTGGGTTCTTTCCAGTTGACGGGTTGCGAATTGTACACCAGTTGTGAACCTTGTCCCATGTGCCTCGGCGCCATTTACTGGGCACGTCCTTCACGCGTATTTTACGCTGCTTCCAAAGAAGACGCCTCAGCAGCAGGATTCGACGATTCGTTTATTTACCAGGAGATCCGGCTTCCTTTTTCCGACCGCAGCATTCCCTTTGAAGCCGCCAGGCCGGCGGGCTACCTCGAAGTTTTTCAGGCCTGGAAAGACATGGAGGGGAAAATTCTGTATTAAAGTTTGGAGCATTTGCGACGGCGTGGGACTCTCCAAAACTGGTGCTACCAGCTTATAGCTTCATTTTTCAATTAGGTAGGCCTTGCCTTTTTCCAACGAAATTATTTTTGAAAGTAAAGGCGCTACGAATTGAGTGAGCTCGCCAATCTTGCTTGTAAGGGAATTCAGGACAACAATGGTTAGGTTTAATTTGTCCAAATTTGTTGAAACGCCGGGTTTTTGCCTATTGTTAATAAGAGGTCAAATTGATGTTCTGCACAAAGTGCCATCAGTTTCCATTCTTTATACCACCCCAGCCCATTTCCGTAACAGTGAAAACCTGGTAACTGGCCAGATAGGCCTTTAGCTTCTTTGTGACACATTCGTCAGGCAAAATTTTCATTGAGTATGTTCGTTGAAGTCTCAATCAGCTTTTGGGATATTTCCAGCAACTTCAGTACCTGCTCTTTTTGCACACCTTCAAAGTCTTCCAGGAAAGCATCTATGGAGTCTCCGCTTTCCAGGTAATCAAAAAGATTTTTAATCGGTACACGTGTGCCAAAAAAAACCGGTGTGCCGCCTAAAATTTCAGGGTCAATGTTTATTATGCGTCCTTCCATTTGGAATAGTGTTGGCTTTCGAATTTACCAAATTTCGTTGACAATTTGGCATGCAACCCCCGACGACAATTAGCGGCTCTTCAAGCGGATGACCACATAACCCAGCACAATAAGAATAAGAATAATGATAATAGCGATATAAGCTACCGGGTTGTCTTTCCACCGGCGCTTTTCCCGCAGTTGTTTTCGCTGCTGTATGTGTTTGCGTAATCCTGCATTCAGTTGTTGTACATAGGCCGCCAGGGCTTCCTTGTCGCCGATAGCCTGTAGTCCTTCTACTGCGTCGGCTGCAAAAGGATTCGCTTCCAGCCATTCTTCCACCAGGTGCTGGTCGTGCTGGTTGAGCGTGCCGCTGAGATAGTCCATCAACACCTGGTTGTCAATGTCCTTGTTGCTGTGAGATAATATGTTGAGCAGGTCCTTGTTCATGGTTGTTTTTCCATTTGTTGCCATTTCCGCTGGATCAGCAGCTTCAGGTTCCTTTTGCCATTCTGGATAAAACTTTTCACCTGGGAAAGCGTATAACCCGTGATGCCGGCTATTTGCTGGTAGGACTTTTTTTCCAGGTAAAATAAAGTTACGCATTGTTGCTGTTCCTGTCCCAGGGTTTGGAGCCCTTCGTGCATCCATACCAGTAATTGTTCTTTCTCTTTCACCCGGCTGAGGGCATCTGCTTCTTCTTCGAGCAACAGGTTTTCCGGCAGCGCTGCCGAATAGCGGTTCCGGTCGCGGAACTGCATGAGGCAATGGTTGCGGGCAATGGTGTAGAGCCAGGATTTTATATAGTCCACCCTGTATTTTTCCAGCTCCGTAATGGCTTTCAGGAAGATCTGCTGTACGGCATCGCGTGCGGCCTCTTCGTTCCGGAGGTATTTCATGCAAACGCCCAGCAGCAACAGGGTATACCGCTCCAGCAATATGCCCAGCCAGTCTTTATTCCTGTCGGCATAATACCGCTGCAGCAGCTCCTGTTCGCTCATATGGCTGTAACGCTGGTGGTTCACATTTTCAAGTTATGTATTTTTGAATGAGATGCCCCAATACAATCTTTCCATAAAACATTCATGTACCAACACGCAATTTTTATTCCCGTAGTGGCCGTTTGCCCCGTACGCGCCGCGGCCGACCATCGTTCAGAAATGACCAGCCAGTTGTTGCTGGGGGAACAGGTGGAATGCCTCGACCGAACGGAAGGCTGGCTGCAGGTACGGAGCCTGCACGACGGCTACGAGGGATGGTGCCAGGCCATACAACTGGCGGAACTGGCCCTGCCGGCGCCGCAACTCCTGGGGTATTTTTGCGGTCAAACGGGACTGGTTAACGTTAACGGACAACCGATGACGGTGTTCCCGGGAACGCCGGTGTATGATGCCGAACTGGTGGCGGGCGTTTTCAGTTTGCAGACCCGCGGCCTGGCCGTGGCAAAAGCCGGACCGGCCGTTGCGGGGCAGGTGCTCAGTGAGGCCGCTTTTTCTTACCTCAATGTTTCTTATTGCTGGGGCGGAAGAACCCCGGCGGGCATCGATTGCAGCGGTTTTGCACAAATGGTGTACCGCCGGCTCGGCATCCACCTGCTGCGCGACGCCAGGATGCAGGCAACGCAGGGAGAGCCGCTGGGATTTTTACAGGAAGGCAGGTGCGGGGACCTGGCTTTTTTTGACGAACCCGATGGCCGTATTACCCACGTGGGCATGTTGCTCAACGACCATGAGATCATACACGCTTCCGGGAAAGTGCGGGTAGACGATATCGACCACCAGGGAATCATCAGCCGCGACCAGGGCCGCAGAACACACCGGCTTCGGATGATCAGGCGTTATACCTGATCTCAGCCTTTTTTCTGAAAAGTTTCCTGGTAGAAGGCTATGCCTTGCTGGATGATCTGAAGGGCAGTGGCTTTGTCCTGGAACTCGTTTACGATCACTTCCTTTTTTTCCAGGTGTTTGTATTCTTCGAAGAAATGACGCAGTTCATCAAAGAAATGCCGGGGCAGTTCTTCAATATTGTTGTAATAATTTACGCTGGGATCGTTGGCGGCCACGGCAATGATCTTGTCGTCGGCATCGCCGCTGTCGATCATGCGCATTACGCCGATCACTTTGGCTTCCATCAGGCAAAGCGCCTGTACGGGCTGGGAGGTGATGACCAGGATATCGAGCGGATCCTTATCGTCGCCATAGGTGCGTGGTATAAAGCCGTAATTGCAGGGATAGTAGAAGGAGGAATAAATGATGCGGTCGAGTTTGAGCAGGCCGCTTTCCTTGTCAATTTCATACTTGGCCCTGGAGCCCTGCGGAATTTCGATAACAGCCGTTACAACGCGGGGCGCCTGGTCGCCGCTGGATACACCGTGCCAGGGATGAGATACAGTAAGCATAGGAATAAAATGTTTAATGGATGTCTTTCAGATCAACCAGCCACTCGCCATTCACTTTTACGATTGTCAGCGTAGTGGATTCTTTTTTGAAACTGTTGGAATAGGTATAGCTGACGGTAGAATCGTCGATGTTCTCAATTTTGGAAGGCAGGATATTGGCTTCCTTGTAAGCTACTTTTTCTTCCGTGGTCAGGTGCTGGTAATTGCTTTTCCATTTATCAAAAACCATGAGGTTCGCGGAGTCCTTCAGGAGATAAAAGTTCGCCCGGGAGATATTTCCATCGAGGGAGGCGCGTATAAATTCTCTGCCTGCCTCCTGCGCATCTTCTGCGCGGGTATAGCCGGCTTCGTTGTTGCAGGCAGTCATAGCAGCGATTGCCAGGAAGAACAGCAGGAGTCGTTTCATAGCTGCAAACATAATAAAAAGGCGCCAGCTATGTGCCGACGCCCAGGTCTTTCGGGTGACGAATCAGGATGCCTGTTGTTCGCGCTCCTTCTCTCTGTCGTAAGCCCTGATGATGGCTTTTACCAGGCGGTGACGGACAACATCTTCTTCATCGAGGGCGATATGGGAAATGCCATCGACGTTTTTCAGGATGCGGAGTGCTTTCTCCAGGCCGCTTTTTTGGTTTTTCGGCAAATCTACCTGTGTAAGGTCGCCAGTGATGATGGCTTTGGCATTGGCGCCAATCCTGGTCAGGAACATTTTCAACTGGAGGTCGGTCGCGTTCTGCGCTTCGTCCAGGATGATGAATGCATTGTCCAGCGTACGGCCGCGCATGTATGCCAGGGGTGCAATTTCAATGGTACGGTTGCTCATGTAGTAACCGAGCTTGTCTGCAGGGATCATGTCATCCAGTGCATCGTATAATGGGCGTAAGTAAGGGTCGATTTTTTCCTTCAGGTCACCCGGCAAAAAACCAAGGCTTTCACCGGCTTCCACGGCCGGGCGGGTAAGGATGATCTTTTTAACCAGCTTGTTCTTGAGCGCCCTTACCGCCAGCGCCACGGCGGTATAGGTTTTACCGGTACCGGCCGGACCAATCGCAAAGAGGATGTCATTCTTATCAGCTCCGCTCACCATCCTTTTCTGGTTGGCTGTACGGGCCCTAACGGTTTTGCCGTTGGGACCAAAAACAAGTATGTCGTTGGGATTGCGGTCCACAAAATTGTCGACCGTCTCCGCGTCATCGCCACCCAGTATCTGCTCAAAATAATTTTCACTCATATGCCCGTTCCTTTCCAGGTATTGCACAATGAGGTTTATTTTTTCCCGCGCAGTGTCTACCTGTTCGGGTGCTCCGCTGAGTTTGATCTGGGTACCCCTTGACAGGATTTTCAGTAAGGGGAATTTCTTTTTGAGGATATCCAGCTTGCCGTTGTTTACGCCAAAGAATTCAATGGGGTTAACGGTCTCGAGATTGATTATTTTTTCTGTCAATGCGCTGCAGTTTAATATTCCATGAGGGCTAACCAAATATAATCGACACAACCCTCTGCGTGCAAAGTTACTTATACACAGGTTGTGGATATTGTTAATATTCAGAGCCGTCCCCGGCAGCCAGGAGCGCCGCAATTGCAGGGCAGTTTTCCATCGTGGTGTGTTTCACCGTAGTTGCAGGTGATCTCTTCTCCCTTGCGGATACGGCGCAGCGCATAGATCTCCACTTTCTGAAAACAGCAGCGCATGTAAGCATTGGGTTTGCAGGAGTGATTCACATAACGCAATGCATTGGGCTGCACGCTGGCGTCGAGTGCATAGCCATCGCCAAATTCAACCATGGCGGCCCTTTGCTGGTGCTTCACCCTTCGCCTGGCTTCGCGCAGGGGAATGATTTCGCCTGCAATGTCGCCGATCTTTTTGCGTGCGGGAATGGACTGCCCGGCATAACAACCGGTGCCATCGATGCGGCTGGGTGCATTGAGCAACCTGTAACGAAGAAGAGAATTGTTCATGGAAAATTTCAACCAAAAAGATCAGAAGAAAGATAACGGTCGCCGCGGTCGCAGATGATGCACACGATGGTGCCGCTGCTGAGTTCGCGTGAGAGTTCCACGGCTGCGTGCACGGCGCCGCCGCTGCTCATGCCGCAGAAAATGCCTTCTTCACGGGCAAGGCGTACGGCCATGGTGCGCGCATCCTGTTCCGCCAGTTCGATGACGCGGTCTATGCGGCTCCTGTCAAATATTTTAGGGAGATAGGCTTCGGGCCATTTACGGATACCCGGAATACGGGAACCGTCGGTGGGTTGACAACCTACGATCTGCACTTCTTTGTTCTGTTCTTTCAAAAAACGGGATACGCCCATGATGGTGCCGGTGGTTCCCATGGCCGATACGAAATGAGAAACCTTGCCTTCGGTATCGCGCCAGATCTCGGGACCGGTAGTACGGTAATGCATAGCCCAGTTATCCGGATTGCCAAACTGGTTGAGCATGAGGTATCCGCCTTTGGCCACCTGCGCATTGGCATAATCAATGGCGCCTTCCATAGATTTCTCTTTGGGCGTAAGCACCACTTTGGCGCCAAAGGCTTCCATGCCCATTACCCTTTCGCGGGTTGCATCTTCGGGCATTACCAGCTCAATCTCCACACCGAATAAACCGGCGATCATAGCCAGCGCTATGCCGGTGTTGCCACTGGTGGCTTCGATCAGTTTGATGCCGTCGCGGATTTCTCCGCGGTCCATCGCACCCCTGATCATGCCATAAGCGGCCCGGTCCTTTACGCTGCCCCCCGGGTTATTCCCTTCCAGCTTAGCAAGAATGGTTACAGCGGGGTTGACAATAACTTTTTTGAGTTCAACCAGCGGAGTATTTCCCACCAGGTCAAGAATTCCAGCCATACAGTTTTTATTAACGTGCAGGATGGAAAGATATTACAGAAAAATCAAATTACCGGGTAGGTTTGGATATTCAGCTCTTCCACGATCATATCGCTCAGTACTTTTTCCTGTGACTGCACCCATGCCGGGAGGGGCTGCGGAATGATGCTCCAGTCGTTGTCCTGCTTGCGCATCCGGAACATAACACGGTTGCCCCTGTCGTCCACCACGTCAATAGAGAACAGGGTTTCCTGCAATTGCACCATCTTGCGAAAATTAAATTCCCGGAGGCGGCCATCTGCTTTGATCAGGCGGGTGAACTGGATGTTTTTAACAAATTTTATCTGCATACGATCTCACTAAACGGTTAAACAGGACTTTTCTACAGCAATTCCCGTGCTACATATTCGGAATAAATCCCTAAAAGCAGCCAATTTTTTAACAAAGGCCCGGTCAGCGCATCCTTTTTCGTAATTCTGCCATTGGCAGCGTGATGAGTTTGCCCATCTGCCTGCCATTCCGGTAGGTAACGATCTTAAGGTTGCCGGCTCCTTCTGGAAAAAGCAGCGGTGCGCTGTAAACAGGGTAAAAATTATCGGGCGGAAATTCGTCAAAGCTGTAATGGATATCGAGCCCCGCGACTTCCGTCTCCAGTTTCACCTGGAAGGTACTGTCTTTTATTTTCTGCACCGTAACGATGGGGTCGTAGAGGCTGGTGGAATAATTGGTGCCTGCCTGGTTGGAGCGGAGGAAATGCGCTTCTGTGCGCCGGATGAAATCGGGCCAGTTTTTAGCTGCCGCAGGGCTCCACACCGATTCCGCCACTGCCCAGCCCCGGGGCCACAGCATGTATTCCGCGTGGCGAACGGTGTGCAGCCGTTCACTCCAGAGATTGGCCTGCCCACCCATGATATAGGAAGAATCAATGCCTGCAGGCACGGGATTGAAGTCGTAAGATTTTCGCAGCCGCAGCATGGAATAGGTGGGTGGTTCGGCCAGCGGGTCGCCCTGGTAGAGATCTACATAAGTATAGGTAGAAGGCGACATAATGACCGGGTGTTTCAGTTTTGCCGCGGCAATACCGCCTGCTTCGCCGCGCCAGCTCATGACAATAGCGCCGGGCGCCAGGCCGCCTTCGAGGATCTCATCCCAGCCCACCATTTTTTTTCCTTTTGAATGGATGATCTTCGACACCCGCTTTACAAAATAGCTTTGTACGGCATCCATGTCTTTCAGCTTTTCGCGGGCCATCAATGCCTTAATGGCAGCCGATTTTTCCCAGAAGCCCTTATAGGTTTCATCACCGCCCATATGAATGTATTCATAGGGAAAAAGCGCAGCAATTTCGGTAAATACCTTATCGAGGAAAACGTAGACCTGTTCATTGGCGGGACAGAGGTTGTTGTCTTCTGTTCCATAAAAATGTCCGCCGGGCGGCCATATCATAAAACGGTTGCCTGCATTGACCTGGTAGGAGCCGGGCGTGCACACCAGGTCGGGGTAAGCCGCAATGATGGCCATGCTGTGGCCGGGCACATCAATTTCCGGAAGAATGCTGACAAACCGGTCTGCGGCGTAGCGGATGATCTCTTTCATATCCTCCTGCGTGTAATAGCCGCCGTAATTCCTGGCTTCGGTGGAATCAGGCTTGCGGAATTCGCCCCAGCGGCCGGTTCTCTCGGGCCGGTAAGCGCCTATTTCCACAAGCCGCGGAAGGCTTTTGATTTCCAGGCGCCAGCCCTGGTCGTCGGAGAGGTGCAGGTGCAGCCGGTTGTACTTGTACTTCACCATATTGTCGATAAAGTCCTTCACCTGCTGTTTGGTAAAGAAGTGCCGTGCCACATCGAGCATAAGACCACGGTAGCCAAAACGCGGCCGGTCGGTTACCGATACTTTCGGGATTTCCCAGGTTTTTCCTGTAATGGGTGTGGAACTTTCTATTTCCGGTGGCAACAACTGCCAGAGTGTTTGGGTGCCGTAAAACAGTCCCGCTGGAGTGTTGGCGCGGATATGAATGCCTTTTTCGGTTACCTCTAACCGGTAGCCTTCTGCCGCCAGTGCGGGGTCGCGGTTTTGCAACAGCTCCAGCACGATGGCGCTGCTGCCTGCGGCGTCTGCTTTCGCCAGTTCGGTGGTGAAGCCGGTAGCCCTTTGCAGTTTTTGACGGAAGATTTCCAGGAAGTTTTGCGGCAGGTTTTGTGTGCCCCGGACGGCTATCGTAACAGGGTTTTCCAGCCGGTAGCTGCCTGTGCCGGTTTGGGTCGACAAGGGCTGCGGTATCAGTGCAAGCGGGCTGGTGGCAGCGGGACTGCTGTTCTGGGCCATCGGGTGCAGTGCGGGCAGGAGCAGCAGAAAAACGAATCTTAACAATATCATGGAATGCTTCATGCGGATGAAAATAAGGATTTTGTTATTTTAGGCGCATGTACAACTTCCGCCGGCTTCTGACACTGGGACTTATTCTAATGGGTTTTCATGCTTCTGCACAGGATTGCAGCCTGCAAAAAGGCACCGATGATTTCTCCGGGCAGCCCAAATTATCCACCGGTTTCATGGATCTGCAGGGTGTGCAACTCAATATAGATGCCACAGCCAAAGAGATCGATTGTTTTTTTGTGATCCAGAACCGCGCAGCCAACTGCATCGGCGAAGGCTCGGAAGCCCTCTTTATTTTTGAAGGTGGCAAACAAAAAATGGTGCTGCGTAATACCGGTGGCGACAATTGCAACGGCTATTTTCATATCCTGATGAAAGGCGGGCAGTTTACTCCTGCATCGCTTCAGAAACTGGCTACCAAAAAAGTGGTGTCGATCACTTTCTCGGATCGCAACGACAAGAAGACAACCATCGCGCTGACCCCGCAGCAACAGGAAATGCTGCTAAAGGCAAGCGGCTGCGTTGCAAATGAAGCCAAAGCGCTTCCGCGCTGAGGAGAGGTGTTGGGGATAACGCTGCCCCTACAGTTGCAACAAACAATATTTCGGATCTGTGCGTACCTGCCACAAGGTTTGCAGGCAGTGCATTTTTCTTTGGGCACTAAAGTATTTCAACAAAAACAGATATCATAACGCGCGCGCATGTACGAAAAAAATATCTCTTAAAAAATCCGTATAAATACGGATTGCAGGGTTGGGAAATTTTGATTTCTTTTGCCGCTGGAAACATAACCCCTCATAACCCTACTCTATGAAAAGAGCGGCACTACTCGTATGCACGACCCTGTTATTCTGCGTTTCAGCGTATTCCCAAAACTCCTTTCCCGCTTCGGGAAACGTAGGTATCGGCACGTTCGGCGGCGCTTCCATTGCCGGCAACCTGCACGTTCGTACCTACGATTTCGATAAGTTGTTACTGGAATGCCCATCCTCCTCTACCAACGGTGTTGCACAACAACGCTTCAAAATGAGCGGATACGATATGTACCTGGGCGTTATCGGTTCAGGGTATTTCAGCACCGGTTACCGGAAAACCTCTTCCTCTTTTCTGTCCACCAATGCGCCGAACGGTTTCCACATGGTGAACTACAGCGCCAATGGCGTGATCCGGTTTTATACCGGGGGCGATGCCGATGCCAACGAAAGAATGAAGATCGATTCAGCGGGAAGAGTATTTGCTTTCAAGCTCAGCCGCAAAACAACGGTAAGGGATTCCATCCTTTCCCTGGACAGCACCGGTGAGTTGCAGGTTAGTCCTTTGCGGGCCAGCAGGTTATATGCTTTGGATACGAGAAGCATATCGACAGCCCCTGACAATTACAACGCGGCACTTGTATCGCAACTGAAAACACATTCAGCAGCCGTTCTTCCCGGATCGGGTTCGGGCCTGGCGTCCATCGTGGGCCTGCGAAGTGGCCCCGACAACAGTTCCGGAATGGCCCATGAACTGGCTTTTACCGATAGCAGCCAGGTATATATCCGCTCGGGAGCTTCAACGGCCTGGGGTAACTGGCGGCGCCTGCTTGCGGAAGACAATGGCGGCAACGTAGTGATTGGTAACGCAGGCACAGCAGGAAAGCTTGCTGTGAATGGAGAAGTGCGGGCAAGGAAAGTGAAAGTTACGGCGACCGGATGGCCGGATTTTGTTTTTGACCCGCACTACCAGTTGCCTGACCTCTATACTGTGGAAACTTATATCCGGCAGCACCGTCACCTCCCAGGAGTAAAAAGTGCAGAAGAAGTAGAACTGCAAGGCCTGGATATTGCTACCAACCAGGCGGCCCTTTTACAGAAAATAGAAGAGCTCACGTTATACGCCATTCAACAGCAGAAAGAGATCGATAAGCTCGAGTCGGAACGCAAGTCGCAATCGGAGCTGCTTCAGTCTCTCCTGTATCGTATTCAACAACTCGAAGCCGCACACTGACCGGGGGATCATTCGGCATGAGAACTCTATCCGTCATACGGCTGGTGGTTGGTGTAGGTTTTTGCCTGGGAATGTCATTGCGGTCCCAGGCACAGTCCTCTCCAATGAGGCAGTCGTTTATCGACACCAGTTTCCTGCAAATGGATTCTATACGGGATTGCCCGTGTATCTCAACCGGGAAGAATAAAATTGCGCCGCCCGCTTCTCCCGCATTATCTGCTGGCCGGGAACCTTTACTATCGGTAAACGGAGGGGTCCTCAATTACCAGTTTCTTTATCAGTCCTATAGCGATACACCGATGCTGGAAAAAAGCATTGCGCAGCACAATGCCATGTTACAGCTCGATTTACAGGTAGCCCAGGTTGTTCCCGTCCAGGTGCGCTTGTGGACGCGCCAAACCAACTCTACTTACTATCGTGACATCTCCGATATACAGTTCTTATACGATCGTTCTTTCCTGTCCCGGCAATTGTATACGACCTACCAGCGCAAAATGCTGGATGCAGCCGATGAGAAGGCATTGCAGGAACTGACCGATTGCCTTGATAAAGAAAGGAGCAGGTGGGAAAACAGGATGAAAATGCTGGACCATGCCGCACTTCAGCAAAAACTGGTTGAAGCCCGCGAAGTGTTGAATATTCCCGCTATCACTTTTGATGCCCGGCTGCCAGATTCCGTGAACAACCGCAATGCCGAGGTGTTCAGGCGAAATGCGGGAGAATTTATTGAATGGTACGAACGATATAAAAACCAGCTTGATGTATGGAAGGGAAAGCTGGATACGGCAGAGTTGATGAAGAAGAACCTGCAGGCAAAGGTTGAAACGGTGAAACACTGGCTCGACCGGCCCGACTGGCAGGATATCGCTTTCGGTCAGTTGTTACAGGATTCCGTCTCCTCCCTGCTCGGCGATTGGAAACCTTCTCCATTTATGAAATGGCTTTCAGGTATCCGCAGTTTCAGTATGGGCAGGTCGCCGCTGAATAGCAGCGAGCTGACTGCGAAAAATATTTCTGTCAACGGCCTTGCATTTGAATACAATAGCTGGTACTACCTTTCGGTGGCGGCCGGGGGACTTGATTATCGGTTTCGCGACTACGGCATCGCCGCAAGGCCCAGTAAGTTTCAGCCATTCGGTATGCTAAGGCTGGGCCTTGGCGCCATCAATGGCAACCACCTCATCCTGTCGGGATTTGCTGGAAGAAAAGCAATTCCCGGGGGCGGCGATCCTGCGCGCAGTTTCCCGGTTTCGGGTCTTACCATCGAAGGCAGAAAGCTGATCGGTAAATCCTTCTGGATATCGGGCGAACTGGGACAGTCTGTTTCGCCGGACTACCGGTCGAATCCTTATGAAGACAAAACAAAGCTGGGCTTCAACGGGCAGGGGAATATGGCATACGCTGTCAAAGGAGGTGGCGTGCTTCCCCTGGTGGGAGGAAGGATTGAGGCATCCTACAGGAAAACCGGCACAAATTACCAGTCGTTCAGCACCTGGCAGGTCAATACCTCGCAGGAAAGCTGGTATGTAAAATACGATCAGGCTTTCTTTCGCCGCCGTCTCCGTTTGACCGCTTCGCTTAAGTCCAATGAATGGCAAAATCCTTACCTCATCCAGGCCTATCGTTCCAACACTTCATTCAAAACGGTATTGCTCACGTACAGTCAACGGAAATGGCCGGCAGTCACTGTCGGGTATATTCCTGTTACCCAACTGGCCAGGATAGGCGAACAGGTGGTGGAAACGCGGTACCAGATGATATCTGCAAATGCCTGGTATCAATACAGGTTGCGTCACACGCCCATGGCGAGCAGTATGGCCTACCTGAGAACTTTCGATGGGTACGACAGCCTGCTGTATTATCAGAACAGCAGCAACCTGCAGCTATCGCATACCATCTTCTTCAAACTTTTCACCAGCAGCCTTGCCGTATCAAAGGTGCAGAATGCACTTTACCGGATGTGGGTGGGCGATCACAAGATCCAGGTCCCGCTGATACAGAGCGGCACCGTCGTCGGCGTCGGAGTGAAGGTGTATAACTACAACCTTACTCAAACGGAACTGGGCTTCTCGTTAAACACATCCTTTTCGCTGGGAAGGCAGGGGCAGCTCACACTGTTTGGAGAACGCGCTTTTGTGCCCGGAAAGGAAAAGGGGCTGATGCCGGTGGATATTGGTAGCATTCAGTTTACCAGGTCATTCCAGTTCAAAGAAAATAAACCCAAACGGAAAATATTATGAGAATCCGCAGTGTCGTTTTATTGGTATTGCTGCTTGTCGGTTCGTCACTGAACGCGCAGGTGGTCATTAGCCCGCAGATACCGTCGCCGGGTGTTTTCACCAAACCGCAGTTGTGGAACCTGTCGGTTGTAAATACAACAGGCCGTTCGCTGAGCGCCCGGTTGCAGATGACGATAACGGAAGCAAATACCAGCCAGTTGGTATTGTCTGCCGTAACGCGCCATTTCCAGGTGCCCGGAGGCGTCAGCCAATTGACGCATACCGATGTGTTGCCAGTGGTGTACAAGGACGCCAATCCTTCTTACCAGGTTGATAATTCTCCCAACGGATTTCTTCCCGTTGGCGTGTTCAATATTTGCTATTCGCTGATTTACCAGGACAACGATGCGGTAGAAACGCTGGCGGATGAATGTCAGTTGCTGGAAGTGGAATCGCTCAGCCCTCCTCAATTGGTGCTGCCGGCCGACAGCGAAAAAGTAACCTCTTCTTACCCGATGTTTTCCTGGACGCCGCCGATGCCCTATGCTTTTTTCAGCAACCTGTCCTATGAATTGCTGGTTGTTGAAGTGGCGCCTTACCAAACAGCAGCCGAGGCGGTGCAGATAAATGTTCCGGTATGGCGAAAGGCCGGTGTATATGCTACCCAGTACCAATACCCTCAGGCTCTTCCGGCCCTGGATACCGGAAAATTGTACGCCTGGAGAATAACGGCAAGTAATAATACAATGCCCGTGGCCTTCAGCGAGGTGTGGAGTTTTCGGGTGGATCAACCCCGGCAGGAAGCGACAGCAGCGGCCCGGCGTGGTGCATACCTGTTGTTGAGCGCGGTGGACAACAACAGCGCTGCGCTGGTCCAGGGCAGGCTGATGCTGGTGTTCGACAACCGGGAAAACGACCGCCAACTGCAGCTTTCGATCGTTGAAATCGGAAAAGGCGACGGCTCTCCGGAGCAGCTTGCCAACGCTGTCCTGCCCCTGCATGCCGGCAAAAATTACCTGCAATATGACCTGGAAGCAAACGCCCGACTGAAAGTAAACGCCTATTACCGGCTCGAAGCAATTGCCGGTGGAAAAAAACAATACCTCACTTTTCAATACCGCAGGCCATGATAGAAAAGATTAACCGGTACCGGAAAACGATCAGTAGTTTTTTTGCTGCCTTACTATATTGTCAGCTTTTTCTTGTGCCGGCAATCCTGCGGGCAAGCAGCACCGGGTTCCCGGCCGCACGGGCAAATACGAAATATACTGCGGCGACCAAAACATTTCCAACTGCGACGCCAAACCCATCCACGCCGTCTGTTTCTGCGGCGCCTGTTTCAGTGATGCCTGTATCTGCTCCTCCTTCTCCTTCACCATCCGGTAAAATGGCAGACTTCGGTGGCGGTCCGTCTCAACCCGAAATGCAGGCATTCACTTCTGTGAACGGCAACAACCTGGTGGATCTATTTTCCGGTGATTTTTCCTATTCTATCCCACTGATGGATGTTGGCGGCTACCCATTGACGTTGGGTTATCGCAGTGGTATTACCATGGACCAGGAAGCCAGTTGGGTGGGACTTGGCTGGAACCTCAATCCCGGCACTATTTCCCGCAATATGCGCGGCTTGCCGGATGACTTCTCCGGCACCGGTGATTCTGTTTTGAAAGCTTCAACCATTCATCCCAATATAACCACCGGTGCAACGGTGGGCGCCGATATAGAATTACTGGGACTTCCCAGCTCCGGTTTTGGGTCCTCGGTAAATGTTGGGGTTAGCATGGGATTGTTCAAGAACAACTATAAAGGATGGGGTATGGAACAGGGACTCAATGCCTCCATTGGTGCAGGCGATAAAGCAAAGGGCGCTATGACAGGCGGTCTTTCTTTCAACAACAATTCCCAGGATGGCATCACCCTTACACCCAGTTTCTCCGCAAACCTTCACGGGAAAGCCACCGCCGACCAGTCGGCATATGGAGCAGGTTTTTCCATATCAGCTCCCTATAGTTCCCGTTCGGGGATCAAAGCGCTGCAAACCTCTGTTGGACTGTCGCAGTTTAAGGTGGACAGAGGTAATGCCATCCATTCCGGTTCCAATTTTTACTCCTCCATTTCATTTGCCAGCCCTACGTTTATTCCATCCATCAACCTTCCATACACCAGCGAACAGATCAGCTTCACAGCCAAAGTGGGGTTGGAGGAACTGGTGCTCCATCCCAGCCTTTTTGTCAGCGGCTATCAGTCGCGCCAGTATATCGCCCCGGCAGATACCGTGAAGTCGCTTCCTGCCTATGGCTATCTCAACTACCAGGAAAGCAATGGAGATGCAGACGCCCTGCTTGATTTCAACCGGGAAAAAGAAATACCCTATCGCGAACAACCCGCCATGCCGCATATTGCCCTGCCTTTTTACACGCATGATATGTTCAGCATCACGGGAGAGGGCACCGGCGGCCAGTTCCGCGCCTATCGCAGCGATATTGGCTTTATTCACGATCATTTCATGCGCACCCGCGACAACTCACAACGCTTCAGCGTGGATGTGGGGCTGGGAGATATGGTTCATGCGGGTGTTGACCTCAACCTGAACCGCTCCATCTCACAAACGGGGGCATGGACAAATGAGAATGCGCTTGCACGCGTGTTGGCCTTCCGCCGGTCTGAAGGTAGGTTCAAAGCATCTTATTTTAAAAACCCGTCCGAAAAAACCATCATCGATCCTGCCTTCTATGCAGCCGTAGGAGGAGATGCGGCCGTTGCGGCGGCATTGTATCAACCCGATAGAAGCAGCGCATTCATTCTTGCCACCAATACACTACGGAAATACCGCGATGGCATTGCAACCGGTGAAGAAATCGCAATGAATGAAGCCGGGTCAATAAGGAAAACCCGCGACAAAAGGACACAGGTGATCTCTTACCTGTCTGCCAGGGAAGCTGATGCCGCCGGATTGGATAAATATGTGGAATCCTATGCGCCCGGGACCTTTAGCCTTGCCCCCTGCAATGGAACGGAAGCTTTTCCAAAAGAGGGCGTGGGAACTGGACTGGACGGCCACTATTATCCCGACCTGGATTTCAAGGGAACTCCCGTAGTCAAATCGCATCAATACATCGACTATTTCTGGAAACATAGTCCTGATATTCCCAATTTCGAAGGCGATGATTTTTCTGTGCGTTGGACAGGACGCGTAAAAGTTCCTGAAACCGGTGAATGGGTATTTCAAACGACCAGCGACGACGGTGTTCGGTTGTGGATCAACGATAGCCTGGTTGTCAACGACTGGACCTACCATGGCGAAAAAAAGGCCTGGGCAACGCTTCACCTTGTTGCCGGAGAATTTTACACGATCCGCATGGATTATTTCGAAGGGAAAAAAAAGGCGTCAGCGAAACTTCACTGGCGCGGCCCCGGAACCGGTATCTATGACTGGAAACCGGTTCCGGTGGAGAGCTTATATCCTCCCGCTCAAACCACCTGGACCAGCAATGGCATAACACGGGAGAAACGTGTGACATCCTTCCGCAAATCCCACCATTTATCGGAAGTAACTGTTCTCAACGGCGATGGCCGCAGGTATGTATACGGCATCCCGGTGTATAATTTCGTGCAGAAAGAATCGAGCTTTTCTGTTGACGGCAGGAACCGGGGGAACAGGATGACGGGAATGGTTGGTTATACCGACCAGGACAATTCGGTGAGAAATAACCAAAACCAGGAGAAGTTCTACAGCCGCGAAGAAGTGCCGGCTTACGCTCACAGTTTTTTGCTGTCGGGTATTTTGTCTGCCGATTACGTAGATCTTACGGGTAATGGCATATCCGATGACGATCCGGGCGATGCAGTAAAGTTCAATTATTCCCGGGTGGCAGACAAGCAGGGGCCTTACAAATGGAGAAGCCCCGCGGTGAAAGATTCTGTCACCTTCAATGAGAACAACCGCACGGATTACCGCGATGATCGCGGAAGTCTCATCTATGGAGAAAAAGAGCTGTGGTACCTGCATTCCATTGTTTCCAAAACCATGGTGGCTGCCTTTTTCCTGGAGGGCCGGTCCGATCTTCCTTCCATAGATGAGAGAGGGAACAGAACCGGTGGCAAAGCAAAGCGGCTTAAAGAGATAAGGCTCTACAGCAAACCTGATTTCTTTGCTTCGGGTACAAATGCCATCCCTGTGAAGACGGTGCACTTTGAGTACGACTATGAACTCTGCAAGGGCGTTGACGGCGATCCGGAACAGGGTAAACTGACGCTGAAAAAAGTCTGGTTCTCTTACAATGGAAATGCAAAAGGCAAACGAAATCCATATGTATTCCAGTATCATCAGAACAATCCTTCGTATAACCTGAAGTCCTATGACTCCTGGGGAAACTATAAGGACCCGGGGCAGAATCCGGGCTACACTGCAGCAAGCCCGGTTACGAATGCCGACTACCCATTCCCGCTGCAGGACAGCACTAAGGCTTCCGTGGGAGCAGGTGCATGGGCGCTGGATTCCATCCTGCTTCCATCAGGTGGGGGTATGCGCATTGTTTATGAAAGCGACGATTATGGCTATGTGCAACAGCATCGGGCCATGCAGATGATGAAGATCGCCGGATTTGGTAATACGGCCGGTGACGGCGCCAGCCCGTTGAATAAGCTGTATTCAAAAAACCTGCTCAACGGAGATAACCTGTATGTTTTTGCAGATGTTCCCCGTGCGGTCGCATCCAAGAAGGAAGTCCTGTCGTTTTATCTTTCCGGCGTTCGGAAACTCTATTGCCGGGTGGCCGTTGAAGTGCCCGGAGATGCTTTCGGAAATGGAACCGAAAACATTCCCTGCTATATCGATATCGATGGGGACAATTACGGGCTTGTAAACAGTAACCGCATCTGGATCAGGATGAAAGGAATATCGTTTAAGGGAGATGAAGACGGCGACTACAGCCCGATCGTAAAAACGGCTTTACAATACCTTAAGCTGAACCTTCCTTCCAAGGCGTACCCTGGTTCTGAAAACGGAGACGGGCTTGGGCCAACGGAAGCCGTGAAAATGATCGTTGCCCAGGCCGACAACGTAAAAAGCATGATGCTGGGTTACGACAATTATGCACGTACGCGCGGCTGGTGCATCAATGCCGATCTCAACCGATCTTATATACGGCTTAACAATCCCTGGAGGAAAAAATACGGCGGCGGCCACCGGGTGAAAAAAATTCTCGTATACGACAACTGGGACAAAATGACCCAGCAGCGCACCGCCGTATACGGGCAGGAATATACCTACACCATTGCAGAGGAAGTGAATGGACAGAAGGAAACGGTCAGCAGCGGCGTAGCCACTTTTGAGCCCGGCATAGGCGCCGAGGAGAACCCTCTACGCCAGCCAATTGAATACAGGGAAAAGCTGGGCATACTGGGACCGGTGAACAATGGGTATACGGAAGAACCGCTGGGGGAATCGCTTTTCCCGGCGCCTTCAGTGGGATATCGCCAGGTAAGGACGCGAACCATCAACTATAAAAATATAAAATCGGCCAATGGTTTCAGCGAAGCCCGCTTTTACACGGCTTATGATTTTCCCACTTATGTGGAACGAACGGTGATCGATGACGACACCAAAAAAAGGTATAAGCCGGCTTTGGCCAATTTCCTGCGGATCAATGCCAAACATTTTGTAAGTGTCTCCCAGGGTTTCCTGGTGGAGTTGAACGACATGCATGGAAAGGCGCGCTCCCAGGCGACCTATTCGCAAAACGATGCAGAACGGCCTGTTACCTATACCGAATTCAGGTATCGGACAGAAAATCCGCAATCCGATCATATGCGATTGTCCAACACCGTTATGGCTGTTAATCCAGACGGAAGCATTAATCCCTCGGCCGTTATCGGGAAGGGTGTGGAACTGATGGTGGATATGCGCGAACAGCAATCTGTGGTGAATGGCAACAATTTCAATGTGAACTCTGATGTTTTTGCTATTCCGCCGCCGCCTTTTGTTTTTATGCTTCCTTCTTTGCTAAGCCTCGGGCAGCGGGAGGAAAACAAGTTTCGTTCTGTGGCTATCACCAAAGTGGTTCAGCGCTTCGGTATCCTCGACAGCGTGATACAAATTGATAAAGGGAGTCTTGTGGTAAGCCGCGACTTGTTGTATGATGCCGAAACAGGGGATGTTGTAGTGAATCGTACGATGAATGGATTTGACGATCCTGTTTATACCGTCAACTACCCGTCGCACTGGGCATATGATGGGATGGGGCTGGCCTACCGGAATATCGATGTAGAATACCGGCACCTGGCCATTCGCGATGGTAAGATCACCGATGGATTGCCGTCAGGCGCCATCGCCGATTTTGTAGCCGGCGATGAATTGCTGGTAGCCGGCAGGGTAAAAACGGGAGGATCGGGTGATTGCGACGTTATTGCAGCCAGCTTTCCGCAATATACACGCTTATGGGTAGCAGACACAAGCGTTAACGCAGGTGGTGCGGGAACAGTGTATTTGATGGACCGCGATGGAAAACCTTATACAGGTTATGATGCCGACCTCCGCATCATCCGAAGCGGCCGCAGAAACCAACTGGCATCTGTTGGCCATGCGTCCCTGCTCGAAAACCCGGTAGTGTACAACAGTTCCACCCAAACCTGGAGCCTGGAAGTGAATGCTTCCCATAAGGTTGTAGCAGCAGGAGCGAATGAGTTTTCGGACAAATGGAAGGTGCCGGAAAGCAAAAGAAAACTCATCACGGTTGTTCCCGGCACTGCCTGCCCTGCCGGGTTTACCTATATCGACAGTTTGCACCAGTGCGTAAAAGATACAGCGGTGATAGTAGGTGATAGTATAAAGACCTGCTTCATGAAATCGCCCTATGTTGAGTACAGCAGTTGTGGTGCCATGGTGTACTACAGTTACTCGGCAGACCATTCGAGCTACGAAAGGCACCGGCTCGATACATCGAATCACTACTGGCGGCCGTTGGGTGCTACCGGCTGCCCTTACAACCCGGCGGAATCGAAAACCAATGACAACCCTGCTGCAAAGATGGGGGGTGCTGGCTTGCGGGTGATCCAGTCCGATTCGCTTTCAGCAATGACCTCTTATATGGCATTGCCGGGTGGCGGTGAAGGTGGCGGAGCACCTGTAAACGGAAATGCTGCCTGTGCTATAGATACACTCTCGGCCCGAAATGGTCCGATGAACCGCTCTGCGATCTGGCTTTGTTGTGATTCGGCAGACAATGGTAACTGGTGGGGCTTTACCCGCAGCATATCAATACCTTCATCAAGGCAATATTATCTTGGGGTGGGTTCGGACAATTTCGTCAGGATATATCTCGATGGAAACCTGCTGTTCGACAACAGTGCCGGCGACAATGAGAATTTCAAGATCTGGCACCTTCTGCCGCTTAGTCTCGTTGCCGGGGTTCATCAACTGAAGGTGGAGGCCCGCAACAGTGAAGGCGAAAAGGGTGTGGCCGTAGAGCTGTACCAGAACTCGATCGATGAACTGGAGGATGCCGTTTCAGATAATGAATTGAATATTGTCTTTACCACCAGAAGCCTTATCAACCAAAAAATTCCGGCACAATACAGTTGTCCCGATGGCTACAGCCTCATTACCAAAGATGGCGGGCTCGCCTGCCGCATGACTTATGAAGTGCCGGACTCCATTGTTTCCACCCTGTGCCTGGGACTGGCCGATACGCTTATCAATCCTTATGTATGGGGACTGCTTGGCAACTGGCGTTCAGACCGTTCCTATGTGCTGTACACCGATCGTGCTGAAAAGGACCCCACAACGGCTACCAATATACGCCGCGACGGAACCATACCTGGTTTCACGCCGTACTGGGTATTTGTCGGGGATCGCCTTATTGCACAGCCCGATACTTCCATTTGGGTATGGAACAACAGATCGACCCTGTACAACAAAAGAGGGCTGGAATTAGAAAATACAGATCCGCTGCATCGTTTCAATGCCGGCCTCTATGGCTATGGACAATCCATGCCGGTAGCTGTTGTGCAAAACGCAAAATACAGGGAAGCTGCCTTTGAAGGATTTGAAGACTATGAATACCAGACCCAATACTGCGATACGGCCTGCCCTGCATCAAGGCATGTCGACTATTCAGGCTTCCGGAACTGGATGACAACAGCTCAAAAGCATACCGGAAAATACAGCCTGAAAATTCCGTCCGGAGAGCAGGCCAGCCTGAGTTTCTCTGCGGGTGCTCCTGCTTCCGATGGCGTTTTCCCTCCCATCCTGTTCCAATCCATCGCGCACGCCTGCAGTTCCGTAGGCATGGTTCTTAAAGAAGCAAGGATCAATAACGGCCACCTCTTGCCGGTTTTCAGTCCAACCGCCGGAAGCAAGATGCTGCTAAGCGCCTGGGTCAAAGAAGAAGCAGCCTGTGCGGGCAGCAGCTACACCAACAATCGCATCGTCGTGAACTATGGAACAGGCAGCCTCGAGCTTCATCCATCCGGCAGCATCATTGAAGGATGGCAACGCTACGAAGCCTATTTCGACATTGACCCGGCAGCGACCTCCCTTACGGTAAGCCTGCAGGCGACAGGTGGTGTGGATGTGTTTTTCGATGACATCCGGATTCATCCTTTCAATGGCAACATGAAGTCTTTTGTATATAACCCTGTCAACCTGCGGCTGATGGCGGAGCTCGATGAAAACAACTATGCCACTTTCTATGAGTACGATGACGAAGGCACGTTGATCCGTCTTAAGAAGGAGACCATTAAAGGCATTCAAACCATTAAGGAAACCCGCAGCGCGCTGCAAAAAAACTGATCCATGAGAAATGTTCATCATACTATCCCGTTGTTGCTTTTCGTTTTCTCGTGCACCCTGCCTGTTGCGCGCCTGCAGGCACAGCCGGAACAGAAATACCTTCGGCAGATCAGGGTGGCTGCCGCGGCTTTTACCGACACGGCCTATCAGCACTTCGATATCTGTTACCGGTATGCGTCAGCGGAAACGCCCGGTCGTTTTGAAGATTCCCTCACTGCAGGTTTCAAAACATGGCGGAACAGGTTCTGGTACACAGCTTCCAATACAGAAGTTGTTTCCGACGACAGCCTGGCTGTGGTTCTGTTCAAGGACGACCAGTTGATCTACCTTACCCGTCCGGGCCAGGCAAATGCCCTTTCCGGCCAGTTTGCCCTGCTCGATTCCTTACTCGGGGGAAAATATCCCGTTGCTGTTTCCGCTGAAAAACAAGGTTCGGTTATGCATTACCGGGTAGAATTCATCCAGCCTGTTTACTATAAAATATTCGAATGCTGGATCAATGAAAAAGGCAGGATCCTCAAAACCCGCCAACTCGTTAACCGGATGCTGGCGGAGCAGCAATTTTCTGCCGCCACGCAACCCGGCAGCGCATGGATATCCATCGAACTGGAGTTCCGGCAATATCCCGGAAATGATTTCCGGCCCGAATGGTTCGACACCCGTCGCGTGGTGACAAAAGAAAACAACGAATGGGTGGCCCGGTCGCCCTACCAGCATTTCACCGTATTCAAAGCCAATCCCAAGCTCTAAACTGCTTTTATGATATTCCGGAAGACACTCATCAGCGCCTGTATTGCCTTTGGCCTTTCCCTGCCGCTGCAGGCGCAGCAGGGCGATCACCCCCTTACCGTTGCGCTCGATGGCATGCAGGGCCAGTTGGCAAAGGACTCCATCGTTGCAGTAACAGATCCCAAATTCAACGACCCCGCTTTTCGGGATAAAAGGGCGGGTTACGCTGTTCGCAACCGGGTGAGCCTGCGGATCAACGAAGCGGCCTATCGCGTGCTTCCTCCAAAATTTTCTGCATCGGCTGTGCTGGAGATCACGGACTCCACCGACGGCATCCGTCATATCACCAACCACACGCTCCGCATACAATACCAGGCCGACAGCATCTATACGTACAGCAGCAGCTATGTGTTTAAAGATGCCCACTATGTATCGGTGAAAATTGTTGACCTGGAAACCGATGCTCCTTCCACTGTATGGCAGTCTTTACAGGTGGAGAATGAGTTGCAGGCATTTCCGCAATATGCCATGGATTGCACGGCCGATGTAATCACCGGGCTCACGCTGCAGGCGCTTGATATGCATACGACGGCCGATGAAATATTTGCATCCTGGTCACTGGTGCCCGGAGCCAGCGCTTACGACCTGGAATGGACCTATATTGATTCGGCTGCCATGGCAGGCGGCAATTACGGCAGTGTCGGTTCACCGTTGCCGGAAAAAATATTCGACAATAACAGCAGCCGCATCACCACAGAAGGAACAGGTTATAAGATCCCGCTGCTGTACGATGGCCGCGGTGTTCTTTTCGTACGGGCAAGACCGGTGCAATTCCTGCAAGACGGATCCAGGAAAGAAGCTGCATGGGGAACAGCCCTGGCGCATTTTGAATTTGGCGGCCATGAAAATGCACTCAACTGGCAATCCACCACCAGCTTTGCGGAGGAAGGGAAAAGAAAATCGGTAGTACAGTATTTCGACGGCTCCTTGCGTTCGCGGCAAACGGTCACCAAAGACAATAGCACGTTGAGGACCATTGTTGCCGAAAGTATTTATGATTACCAGGGCAGGCCCGTAATACAAGTGCTGCCTGCTCCAACGCTCAGTAATACCATCGGTTATACAAGAGCGTTCAACCAGGGCATCAACAGCAGTGGAAACGGTTTTGGAAAAGAAGATTTTGACCGGTTAGAAGGATCGGAAAGCAATTGCGGCGCCACTACACCGGCATTGTCCACCGCCAGCGGCGCGGCGCAATATTACTCTGCCGACAACCCGGAAAAGGACAACCAGTTCAATAAGTTTATTCCCGATGCGCAGGGTTATCCTTTTACGCAGGTGGAATATACGGCGGACCAAACCGGAAGGATCAGCGCGCAGGGTGGGGCAGGAGCTACTTTCAAACTGAATGGCGGACACGATACGAAATACTATTACGGCACACCCGGACAGGAAGAGCTGAATGCTCTTTTTGGAACGGAAGTGGGCATGAAGGAGCATTATTTTAAAACGATGGTGAAGGACGCCAACGGGCAGATGAGCGTGAGCTACACCGATATGGCCGGCAAAACCATCGCCACGGCGCTGGCCGGGCAACTGCCCAACGATGCGTTGCTCGACACCCTGAGCAGCAGCTCCAAAAGAGTGTTGACCGAATCGCTTACAGATGCTTCCCGCGCGGTGATAAAGGACCTTGTGATGGAATCGCAGAAAGGATTGCTGGTGGCAACGGAAGGCACGTATTCGTTTCACTACAGCCTGAACCCCGAGCTGTTGCAGGTGGACAACTGCCAGGAAGTTCCTGTTTGTTACGATTGCCTCTATGATCTCGAAATCGTGATCACCGACGACTGTGATAACCAAACTTTCGGCGGGCATCCCCATATAGAAAGAAGGAGCAATTTTTCGCTGGCTTCCATCGATACGGTGTGCAATTCGGTAACCGGGTTCGACTTCAATTTCGATCTTAACCTGGTGCCGGGTAGCTACCAGGTTACCAAAAGGCTGATGGTGAGCAAAGCCGCACTGGTCTATTACCGCGACACAGTTTTTGTGCGCAACAATACCTGCCGTTCGCTGGAAACCTTTATTGAAGAGCAACGCGCTGTTCTGCTGGCAAAGTCGGATTGTACGCCTTCCTGCGCATCCTGCACGGCCAGCCTCGGCACCTGGGAAAGTTTCTGGGCAAGTTTTAAAGAAAAATCGGGCATTGCACCCGAAGAGGCCGATCTCTATCTTACTGCGGGTCAGAAGGCATACGCCGATGCCCAGGCGGCCTGCGCGGAATTGTGCCAGGAACCCAGTGAACTGGATGAAAAGCGGCGTTCCATGCTTCTTGATATGACGCCGAGCTCGGGCCAGTACGCGAACCTCGATGCCGTCAGGGATGAGCTGAATATTTTTTACCTGCCCGATGACGATACGCCTGAAGACAATTACCAGAAATATACAGAAACTGATAACTATAAAGATGCAAACGGCAACCCGGCCATGGTATTTGACGAGGGCGCAGGACAACTGGTATCGCCGAAGCTGTTGAATGCCGCCAGTTTCGCGGGGAATTTTCAACTCAGTTGGGCGGAGGCCTTATTGCCCTATCACCCCGAATACTGCAAGCTCCAGCAATACGAAGCGCTGGCGGCCAGTCATGCGTGGGACCGGAAAGTGGCTGCAGTGGACAGTTATGCGGAGGCGCTGGCAAAAGGATACCTCAATCCCATTGGCTTAACCGGAACCAACTATACCCGGTTTAACGGAACGGTGGGCCAGATCGACCGCGACCCGATCGCAACGCTTGATGGCGGGCATTATGTAACACCGCTCACCCAGGGCATGGAGCAATACCGCAGTTTCCAGGAGCCTTCGGTGAACCTGAACCTGTGGAGCATGGCCACCCTGATGGCAGCCTGCGTGGACGCCCATAAAACCAATAGCTGCTACACCGGCTACCAGGGCATAACAAGCGCTTTCAATACCAGTACTATGTGCACGGCCGATCTTGATATGGCCTGGCGCAATTTCCGCCAGATGTATCTCGAACTGAAGCGCCAGCTTGTCAACCAGCGGCTGGCCGAATTATGTCCCGGTACGCTGAGCCCGTCGGCACTGATGACAAGAGGCTATGAATCGCATTTTGCCAACAGCGAAGACCTGCTGGATGCCAATGGTGAAGACCTCCCGTCCAATAAGGACGAGGCCCTTGCCTACCAGTCGGCGAATGAAGGCAGAATGGCAGATTATTACGACAGCAATTGCAGGGCTTATGCAACGCAGTGGTGGGAAGCTGTGAAAGGTTGTAACTATTCGCCCGCAGATTCTGCAGCGATCATGAACAGGCTGATCGCAGTATGTAAAAACGGTTCCGATATCAGCCATCCCTATGGATCCAGTTCCGTGAAGCCGGGCACAGTGGCTGCGGACCTAAGCTTTGAGCAGGTGCTGCGCGCTTACAACCAGGAAAAGGGTATCCCCGAAACCAGCGTCTGCCACCCATTCCTGATCACTTCTCCGAAGCCTTACAACCAGCCGGCTAACCTGGTGGAAACGGTGCTGCAAAAAAAGCCCGATTCCTGTACCTGCACGCGCATCAACCAGTATTATGCACAATACCAGGCGGATGCGCAGGGAGCCGGCAGCTTCAGTAATTTTCTGCAATCGGTTTATCATACGAGCATTGCGGATTCAACGCTTACGCAGTTGAGGGCCCTCTGCCAGGGCGGATCGGCTTCCTGTAATTTTCTTATCAAGCCGGTTTCTTTGCCGGCCCTGCTGCAATGCGGCGGCGGCGATGTTTGTATCGACTGCAACCAGTTCACCCTTCTTTATGAAGAATACCTGCAACTGTATCCCGGAGGGGAACCAGTTTCCGATTCTCTGGTCATTACGGAGAACCAGCGACTGCTGAACGATCGCTTTGTGCAATTCATGAACTACCGGCTGGGATATGCGAAAACCCTGGGAGAATATTTGAGTTTTCGCGGGGACTGCCAGGCACCCCAGCCCGACTATGACTGCATTGCCATGGAGAACCTGGTGAGCGATTTTCAACTGTCGACCAATGTGATACCCAAAGCAACGGTCGAATACCAATCGCAGGAGCTGCAAAAGTTTAAACCGGAGGCAACATACCGCAACGGTATTTTTTCTCTTCCAGACAGCATAAGGGCAAAGCCAGGAGCATGGTATAACGATGCCTTCGTCCGGTTTTCCCGTCCTCAATGTGCAACAAATGGATTTACTTATGAATACCGCATGAAATATGGAGGCAATATGAATATGGTAGGCGACATTGTTTATTTGATGACCTATCCTAATAATCATGAAATTATTTTACGCCGTTATTCGAAAAATACAACTATCCTTGGCGTCACCTATCAACCCGGAGTTTACCTGGGTTATCTGAACGACGCAGCTGGTAATAGACTAACGCCCCTGCCCTGGGTCGCCCTGAGCAGCGATTCCAACTTTGTTTCCAATTGGTTTACTTTTAAATTTGAAGTGAGTGTGCCGGCGATTCGCATGTATGTCAACGATTCGCTGATTACCACGGTGAACCGCATTGACACGGTGCCATTGCGGAATATTTCGCAGTATATTTTTGGTTTTCGGGGAAGGCACTGGCTGTTAGACTTTGTAAAATGCTACGACCAGGATGGCCGGCTGTTTTACCACGAAGACTTCAGCGATTCGGTTCATCGTCCACAACCCAGTCCCGATGCCTTTTGCCCCTCGCAACAATCTGCCTGCGAAACGGCTTTTACTACCTATTACAACCAGCGGAAAGGCACCAGCTATACCTTCGCGCAGATCGATTCCATTTCACGGGTCACCTGCGGCTACTCACTTTCCGTTTGCAGCATTCCGTCGCGCTTCACCAGAGATTCGATCCGGAACCTGATCGACAGTTTCAAACTTTCCAAAACCAACCCAAGCTGGTATTATTCAGCCAATGCCTTCTCCATTTCCAATAATCCGCATGCCATAGTCGACAGCGGCTTTGCGAAGATTGACACCTCCTATTATTCTTCCTGGGGTGGTTGTTGCGGCGCATTTGTCAACACTTTCGGCAGGGCTGTTTGTGTTCCCGGAGGATATGAAATGGAAGCCCGTGTGCAGGCAAAGGATTGGCAACTCAGCTATCTCAGCACTTATTCGGCCGATTCCGCCAACAAAGGAGGCGTGCAGGCCCAATTCGCCGTTGTTACACAGCCGGGCACCGGCAGGGAATATATCCGCTGCGCACAGTTGCACAACGGTTACAGTTGGATGGTTGCGGCACCCCTGCTCGATACGGTTTGGGGTAACCTGCAGGACCTGCACCTGCTGAAAGTGCAGGTAACGCGGAACAATTTCAACATTTTCGTTGACGGCCGCCTCATACAGGTTTTTGTCAAAACAAGTCCGCAATTGGGAAACGAGGTTGGCGCTATCAGCGGTGTGTATGTGTCTTTCGGGGGACCAAAGGGAATGATGGATTGGATAAAACTCAGCAGCCAGGGCAGGGTGTATGTTGATGAGCAGTTCGACGATGCCGATCATCTGAGCGGGCTTCGTTCCCCGCAGGCCGTTTGCCAGCTCAGCAACTGGCAGGCCGAATTCACGGACTATTTCAACACACATTATAACACGGCCTATACCTACAGCCAGGTGGATTCTATTTACCGGTCGCTGTTTGGTGATTCGCTGAACCTGAACCGGGTGGACAGTGTTCCACTGAACAGCAGCATACGGCTGTGTGGCCGGACGGCGCCCGTTTTCGCGCCTCTTTCCCTGGGCACGGTTGACAACTGTTCAGACAACGAATCCATTGCCTTCCGCAAAGGCGTGGTGGCTTACCAGCACTACAGCGATTCGCTGCACAACAATTTCGACAGCCTGTACCGCGCAAAATGCCTGCAGGCGTATAAGCTGGAAGCGTTTACGGTGAGCCATTTCGTACGGGAATACCACTATACGCTTTATTATTATGACCAGGCGGGTAACCTGGTGAAAACGGTGCCGCCTGAGGGTGTGCATGCCCGTTATGCGCAAAGCTTCAGCGACAGTGTGAACCAGGCGCGGCAGGCGGGTCAAACCTATACGCCGCAGCATACGCTGGCTACGCAGTACCGCTACAATACCCTCAACCAGGTGGTGGCGCAGCATACGCCGGATGCGGGCCTCAGCCAGTTCTGGTACGATCGCCTGGGCAGGTTGGTGCTGTCGCAGAACGCCCGGCAGAAAGCGGCCTCGGGCACCGAGCAGAACCGTTTGTACAGTTATACGGGTTACGATGGCTTGGGGCGTATCAGGGAAGTGGGCGAGATCCAAAACCTGGGTTCGACGGTAGTAACGGAAACGCTCAGCCGAACGCCTTTGGCGCTGTCGGACTGGCTGCTGGCTTCCTCCGCGGGCAAGCGACAGATCACCACTACGGTGTACGATGTTGCGTACGGCGGCTTCACGGCCGGGGAGGTACCGCTGGTGCAGCGCAACCTGCGCAACCGGGTATCTTACAGCAGTATTGCAGAGGGATCGAACGCCGCGCAGTTCAGTGCCGCAAGCTTTTACAGCTACGATATCCACGGCAATGTGGATACGCTGGTGCAGGACTATGGATCGGAGAGTACGGGCACGCCCAATATCATGAACAGCAACAGCAACCGCTGGAAGAAGCTGGTATATAACTATGACCTGATCAGTGGCAAGGTGAACCAGGTATCGTTCAACGCCAGCAAATCGGACCAGTTTTTCCACCGGTACCAGTACGATGCGGATAACCGGCTGACGGAAGTGTTCACCAGCACCGATGGCTGGCAGTGGGAGCAGGACGCGGGGTACCGGTACTACCTGCACGGTCCGTTGGCACGGACGCAACTGGGCGACCAGTTGGTGCAGGGTATCGACTATGCCTATACGTTACAGGGCTGGCTGAAAGGGATCAACAGCACTACGGTGCGGGAGGGGCTCTACGATATGGGCGGTGACGGCGCCCTGGGTCAGCAGGCGCAATACGTGGGCCGGGACGTACTGGGACTGGGGCTGCATTATTTTGCCGGTGACTATGCCGCCATCAATACGGCAGTCAATCCCTTCCCTGCCCACAGCACAGGATTACCCCCGGGTGAGCACCGGCCGCTGTACAATGGCAATATCAGCGGCATGGCGGTGAACATAGCAACGTTCAATGCGCCGCGGCTGTACAATTATAGATACGACCAGTTGAACCGGCTGACGGGCATGGACGCATATGCCGGGTTGAACAGTATGACCAACCAGTGGGGCACCCTGGCCAGCAATGGCGAATACAAGGAAAGGGTGACTTACGACGGCAACGGAAACATTTTGCAGTACCTGCGACAAGGGGCCAGCGGCAAGCTGTCGATGGACAGTCTCACGTACCAGTACAACCGGGATGGGAACGGGCTGCTGTTGAACAACCGGCTGAA
>JAFAFR010000004.1 GCA_023423405.1 Bacteroidota bacterium | reverse complement strand
CATGATGTACACCTCCGGGTGCCCGAAGAACCAGAAGATGTGCTGGTACATCACCGGGTCACCGCCACCGGCGGCGTTGAAGAAGCTGGTGCCGAAGAACTTGTCGGTCAGCAGCATCGTCACCGCGCCCGCCAGCACCGGCATCACCGCGATCAGCAGGAACGCGGTGATCAGCCAGGTCCAGCAGAAGATCGGCATCTTCAGCAGGTCGATGCCCGGCGCGCGCATGTTCAGCACGGTGGCGATGATGTTGATCGCGCCCATGATGGAACTGACGCCCATCATGTGGATGGCGAAGATGGCGAACGCGGTGCTGGGGCCGCCCTGCAGCGACAGCGGCGGGTACAGCGTCCAGCCCCCGGCCGGTGCTCCGCCCGGCAGGAACAGCGTCAGCAGCAGCATGCTGAAGGCGAACGGCATGATCCAGAACGACCAGTTGTTCATGCGCGGCAGGGCCATGTCCGGCGCGCCGATCTGCAGCGGGATCATCCAGTTGGCCAGGCCGACGAAGGCCGGCATCACCCCGCCGAAGATCATCACCAGCGCGTGCATGGTGGTCATCTGGTTGAAGAACGTCGGGCTGACGTGCTGCAGCCCCGGCACCGCGAGTTCGGTGCGGATGATCACGCTCATGCCCGCGCCGATGACGAACATCACGAACGAGAACAGCAGGTACAGCGTGCCGATGTCCTTGTGGTTGGTGGAGAAGAACCAGCGCTGGACGAAGCCCTGCCTGTGGGCGTGATGCTCGTGGTGCTCGGCGGTAGCGGTATGCGTGGACATGAGCTGCGGGCCTCGGGATCGATCAGCCGGCCGCGGGCGCGGCAGGGGCGGATGGGGTCTGCGCGGCGGCGGGGGCATCCCCGTCCGCCTGCTCGGGTGTCGGCGCCGGGGCCGCGGGTGCAGGCGCGGCCGGCGGCGCGTTCTTCGCCTTTTCCGCCGCCAGCCAGCTGTCGAATTCCTCGCGCGGGACCGCGCGCACGACGATCGGCATGAAGCCGTGGTCCTTGCCGCACAGCTCGGCGCACTGGCCGCGGTAGAGGCCGGGCTCGAGGATCTCGGTCCAGGCCTCGTTGACGATGCCGGGGATCGCGTCCTGCTTCCAGCCCAGCGCCGGCACCCACCAGGAGTGGATCACGTCGTCGGCGGTGACCACGAAGCGGATCTTGGTGCCGACCGGCAGCACCAACGGGTTGTCGACGTCCAGCAGGTAGGCCGGGTGGGCGTCGATCTCGGCGCGCGTGGTGGCGCGGTTCTGGCGCAGGCGGTCGCTCTCGCGGTCCAGGCGGCTGGTGATCGCCACGTCCTCGCCCAGGTACTCGTACTTCCACATCCACTGGATGCCGGTCACCTTGACCGTCATCTCCGAGTCGCGGGTGTCGTACATGGCGATCAGCTTCTTGGTCGCCGGCACCGCCATGATCACCAGCAGCACCACCGGCACCACCGTCCAGATGATCTCGGCGGTGGTGTTGTGGGTGAACTGCGCAGCGACCGCGCCCTTGGACTTGCGGAACTTGAACATCGCATAGGCCATCGCGGCGAACACCAGCACGCCGATGGCCACGCAGATCCACAGCGCCAGCATGTGCGCCTCGTAGGCGTGCTGCGAGGAGGCGGTGACGCCGCGCCCCATGTTGAGTTGCCACGGCTTGGGATCGGCGGACTGCGCGGCAGCGCCGGCGGACATCGCCAGGGTCGCGACGCCCATCATCCACTGCTTGAAACGACCGGCTTGCATCACATCGAACCCCAGTGCCTGAGCTGGCGTTGGCTGGCGGGAACGCATCCGTCCTCGCCCCGGCGGGGGGCAGAAACTCTTGCGCAGGAGCGGCGGCGTACTGCGTAAAAACCACCGCATCGTAGCCGTGGCCGGTATTCACGGGCAACCCGCCTGAAATGCCGCACTGCGCCATTTTTCCGGCCCGCGCAAGCCGCGCCACCACGGCCCGTGGATGCAGGCCGCAAAGCGGCTGACCGCCACCGACCGGGTTGCCGGGCAACGCCTGCGCCCGGCCGGGCCGGCCGATGCGCCCGCCCTGCCCGTTACGGCATGCAGGCGAACCGTTTCTGCCTACCCGGGTCCCGTGCGCAAGGCCTAGAATCGCGGCCTCGCCTCCGCCTGCCGGACCACGCTTGAACGCCAGCCCCACCCCTGCCGCGCCGACAACCCTTCCCGCGTCGCTGCGCGCCGCGATCACTGCGGCCTGGTGCCGCGACGAGACCACCCACGTCCGCGAGCTGCTGGCATGCGTGCGCGAACCCGCGCCCGGCTGGGGCGAGGCCGACCGCGCCGCCATCCAGGCCACCGCCGCCGATCTGGTGCGCCGGGTGCGCCGGCGCGCGCAGGACCAGGGCGCAATCGAGGCCTTCATGCAGCAATACGACCTCGGCAGCGAGGAAGGCGTGCTGCTGATGTGCGTGGCGGAGGCGCTGCTGCGCATCCCCGACCAGGACACCGCAGATGCGCTGATCCGCGACAAGCTGGGCGAGGCCAACTGGAAGAAGCACCTGGGCCAGTCCGATTCGGTGCTGGTCAACGCCTCGACCTGGGGCCTGATGCTGACCGGCCGCCTGGTGGACCTGGCCGACGACACCAAGCGCAACGTCCACAACGCCTTCCAGCGCCTGGTCGGGCGGGTCGGCGAGCCGGTGATCCGGCTGGCGGTGCGCCAGGCCATGCGCATCATGGGCCACCAGTTCGTCATGGGCCGCACCATCGGCGAGGCGCTCACGCGCAGCCGCAAGGGCGACAACGCCGCCTACCGCTATTCCTTCGACATGCTGGGCGAGGCGGCGCTGACCCAGGCCGACGCCGACCGCTATCTGGAGGCCTACCGCAAGGCGATCGACGCGATCGGGCGTACTGGCCCGTTCCAGGACGAGATCAGCGCGCCGTCGATCTCGGTCAAGCTCTCGGCGCTGCACCCGCGCTACGAGTTCGCCAAGCACGAGCGCGTGCTGGCGGAACTGGCGCCGCGGCTACTGGACCTGGCGCAGCGCGCCAGGGGCCATCGCATCGGCCTGACCATCGACGCCGAGGAAGCCGACCGGCTGGAACTCTCGCTCGATGTCATCGAGGCCGCGCTGACCGACCCCTCGCTCGACGGCTGGCACGGCTTCGGCATCGTGGTCCAGGCCTACCAGAAGCGGGCGCCGTTCGTCATCGACTGGATCGCGGCGCTGGCGCGCGAACACGGCCGGCGCATCCCGGTGCGCCTGGTCAAGGGCGCGTACTGGGACAGCGAGATCAAGCGCGCCCAGGTCGAAGGCCACCCCGGCTATCCGGTGTTCACCCGCAAGCCCAACACAGACGTCAGCTACCAGGCCAACGCCGCCCGGCTGCTGCGCAACGTCGACGCCATCTATCCGATGTTCGCCACCCACAACGCGCAGACCATCGCCGCGGTGCACCGGATGGCGTCGGTTTTGCTCCCCGCTTCGCTCCCTTCCCCCACTCGCGGGGGAAGGGTTGGGGATGGGGGCGAGGCGGCCGGCCTACCCCCATCCGCCCCTGCGGGGCACCTTCCCCCGCAAGCGGGGGAAGGGAATCGGCAGAAACATTCCCTTTTCGAGTTCCAGAAGCTCCACGGCATGGGCGACGACCTCTACGCCGAGGTGATTCCCGCCGGTCGCCTCGACGTGCCCTGCCGGGTGTACGCGCCGGTCGGCTCGCACGAGGACCTGCTGCCATACCTGGTACGACGCCTGCTTGAGAA
>JAFAFR010000102.1 GCA_023423405.1 Bacteroidota bacterium | reverse complement strand
CTCATATCCTTACCGGAACTCACGAGGATATGAAGCGAATCGAAGCGAATCCGGAAGAACTCAAAAAGTGGGTTGAAGCCAATTTAAAATTTGTTTCCAAAGAATTCGGCAAGGAGAACATTGTTCGGTTTGTCTTGCACAGAGACGAAAAGACACCTCATTTGCACGTTGTAACCGTCAACCTTACCAAAGACGGCCGACTTTCAGCCAAAGAGATTTTGGGCAATCCCAAGGCGATGCAGGAACGCCAGGACAGATATGCCGAACAAATGAAATCCTTCGGATTAGAGCGCGGTTTGAAGAACACAGGAATCGAACACGAGGACGCCAAAACCTACTATGCGAGGATGAAAGAAAGTTTGGATGAAACCAAACACGACAAAATAGAGGTCAAAAAAGGCGTTTTTAGCGTTGATTTTGGTCGAACCAATGAAAAGACCATTGAAAGACTTTCGAGAGAAAATAAGGCACTTAAAACGGCTAAAAAGGCAAAAGAATTGGAATTGTCCAAGTTGAAAAAGCAGGAAAAGGAATCGGCAGAGTACAAAGGCAAATTACTTCAGGCGAATAAAAATTTATCTTCTGCATTAACAGAATCTTTGCTGAACGACAGGTATAGAATGGAGGTTATAGAGCAGAAAAAGAAAGAGTTAGGCGAAAAATACGGATATGCCTTGAAAAGTAAATTTCATTTCGTTTCTAATTCCATTCAGAAAAAATCTAACGAGGAAATCGGGGAAATGGTTATCAGTGCGGTCAAGAGTGTCGCCAAAGAGAAGAACCTCACAGAAACGGAAGCCAAACTGCTTTCACAATCGCAACAGGTAAAGAACCAATACGAATCACTGCTGAAAGAAAGGGAGCGGAGAAATGAGATTGATTTGAACAGGGGTAGGGGAATGCGGATGTAATAATCGGCAAAGCCGACTCAAAAAACTTTCATAAATTAAAATTTAATCAAGTTTTTTTCGGTAAAAACTCATTTTTTCCGACTATAAATTTTTTCTTTCTGCATTAATCTATTTTCCCAATATTACCGAACATTTCACGCAATTTTGAACCGCTTCCTTTCTCTACTTGAGAATAGTTTGTGCGTTGTTTTTCTTTGTATTCTTGATATTGCTCATCAGTCATAGACTGAATTTTTTCGGGGGAAATTGAAGCAGGTTCTACAGGTTCTGCAGGAGTAATATTTTTATTTTCAATAGCAGAAATTTGTTTTCGTAGCGAACCAATCAGAAAAGCGGGGCGGTTTTTAGCGTTAAGCGGACTTAACTCCAAAATAAACTCTTCGAGGTTTAGAAGCACCTTAGCACTTCGGAACAGGCTAATATTGTATTTCAAACCTTCTTTTGTGAAATGCCAACGATTCATTAAAATTTCCTGTTCTTTAGCAGTAAGTTCCCAACCAAGGGAAGTTTGTTTCTGAATGGCTTTCTTTTCCAGTTCTGCATCTGCATTCTGTTTCTGATAAATCGGGATAAAAAGAATATTTTCAGAACCTCTCTCAATTTTGTAACTGAAAGTATATGGACTTTTTTCGTCCAATTCTTTTTGGGCGACATCGACAACTTTTGTCAAAAAGTCTTTTTTTCCGTTTTTGCTATTGTATTTATTTTCAATTTTAAACCTCTCTTTGAGATACGGAATAGAGTAGGTTATGGGGTCTTTTTGACCACTGAATAACTCATAAAAACGCATCGCATAGATTGAATTAAAATTCATAGCGGTTTGCAGTTCATATTTGCGATATCCTTTTGAGAAGTCCAAAAATGCGTTATAGGTAATCTCGTGAATCTCGAAAGTAACATAAGATGCCTGACCTTCCTTGTGAAGAACAGGCTTCGTAATAATATCAATCGGCATCCAAACCTTATCATCTTCATACTCAAAAGTGCGCTTTTTTAAGTCTAAAAGAGCCTTTTTAACATCTTTGTAATTATCATCATCGGGATTAACCAAAAACGACCTTACAGGCATTGTAATTTTTGTATATCCATCAGTAAGCGGCTGAATGAAGTGCTTTTGGTTTAGTTCCTTGCCTTGGAGATATTCCTGCATCATTTCAATAATCTTGTAGAAGATTCTTTTTTCAGGAACTTTAAAATCATATTTGGCAGTCGTAAACAGGTAGGACTGCACTAACTCTCTGTTATTCTTGTTGATTTTAGCCATTTGAATGAAATTTGAAACAAAAATAAAAATAAATTCAGACTTACAAAAAATAAAGTCATTTTTAACGGGAAATTAGTCTGAATTAACGGGAAATTAGTCTGAATTAACGGGAAATTTGTCTGAATTGGGGGAAATCTCAACGGGAAATTTGTCTGAATTCAACGGGAAATTTGTCTGAATTGGAGGAAAAAAAATATTTGTAATTAATTGAAATTTAACTATTTACAGCGTTCAAATTTTCGACTGATAAGCATATAATAAGTCTTGTTTAAATAATACAAATGTTGGCCCTTGCTTTTTCTAGAAATTTAACGGAACGAAGTGGAGTGAAATTTTGAGAAAAAGGAAGAAAAACAAAACAAAAAGCGGAGGGAAAAAAAGAACGGAAAATTTATTTCGGCTTGGGGGGTGTTATGCTATACATAATAAAATAAAATTGAGGGTGCGAATGATCACAGTTTGGAGGGCATTCCCAACCTCAATCCATCGAGTGGATTTATTGACTTTCAGAGTAGCGGAGTTAGCAGTCTGATTTTGGATTTTTTCCCTTTAGCATTTCAGATTTTCGTGGTAGTTTGATGATGTTCTCCGTGTCGCTTTTGGGAGCGATGGAGTAGGGCAGAATCGGAGAGCGGTTTGGTGGTTTAGAGCAGAATGTTTACCTTTGACGAAAGTTAAAAGGTTTAGCCCACTATACTTTTTTTTCTTCCTACGGTCGAAAATAAAGTAAATTGGGCTCTGCGAGGCTTCCAAAAATCCAGTGGATTTTTAGTGGATTCTTAATGCAGAAAGAAAAAAATAAAACAACAAAAATCACGGCTATTTTATGGTCGGAAAAAATGAAATTTTGAGCCAATGGGTTACGCAGTTTACCACACAGAAAAAGGAAAGATTTCCTCGGGAGGAATCGGAAACCATATCGACAGAAAAGAGGGAGCGGAACACACCTACAAACATTCCGACCCAGCGAAGCGAAACCTTAATCAAAGTTTCGCCATTACGGAGCATTGCCGAAAGCCACTTCATCAAGCAATAGCCGACAGAATATCGGAGGGATATTCTGCAAAGAACAAAGCAGGTGAGTTGAAACAGATCCGCAAAGATGCGGTCAAGTATTCAACTCATATCCTTACCGGAACTCACGAGGATATGAAGCGAATCGAAGCGAATCCGGAAGAACTCAAAAAGTGGGTTGAAGCCAATTTAAAATTTGTTTCCAAAGAATTCGGCAAGGAGAACATTGTTCG
>JAFAFR010000101.1 GCA_023423405.1 Bacteroidota bacterium | reverse complement strand
TCATATGATCCGAATAAGCCTTTTGATGAAAATATACAAAAATCGGTAACTTATGAAGTTACTGCAAAACCTGTATTCAGTGGTTGTATGCTGAAAAATGGTAAATATGTAGCTTACACACAGCAAGGTACAATTTTAAAAGAAGTCTTGCAATCAGATTGCAAACGTTTAATTCAAGATGCTGATAGACCATTTAATTACTTTAAGGAAACTCAAAATGCAAACTCTATTGCTAATCAACATAGTTTTAATGATTATAATAATAGCATTCCCAATACCTATACGAATCCTCAGAGACAATCTTTAAATTATGCTAATAATTATGTTGAATCACATTTAGAAAGATCGCCTATTAATGGTGCTAACTCACTGTAAAACTTTAAAAATATAAATCACTGCTCTGAAAAAGGTTCAGATATGAGAGCTAAATTTTTGAATTTCTAGTGAAAAAAGACTACAAATAATTAAGGCTCACAGTGATTTTTAATTTTTCTTATGAGTCGAATTAAGTTCGCTATGCATCAAGGGTCACAATAATTTTAGTAATCAGCAAGGCTCAAGAAAACGTGGCGCAACTTTTCGACATTATTTAAATGAAGGTATTTGATTAAGCGATTAAAATGAATTTTTAACCGTCTTTGATGACTAAGAAAAAAATAAATTAAAAAACAAGTTTTTTCAAAAAACAAAAGAGAGAGTTAAAAATAATAAAGAAAGTCAAGGATTGATTTCATTGAGTTCATGGTGAAGCATATTTATTTGCAAGACAAAGAAATCACAAAAGAAAGCCTCGCACTGCCTGTTTGTTTCTTAACTAGCGAAGTCTGTTAAGGAACAAAAGGCAGTTGAATTAAGAGATTTGTTCGTGTCACAGGTTTGAAATTCATGCGCTTTGAAAAAAAGAAATGTAGAAAGTAGAAAAGTTGCGCCACGTTTTATGGAAACCTGATAAGAAAATTATTGGGAAGATGCAGACGCAAGAGCGTTGAGACGATTAAAGAGTAAAATTTGAAATTATTGGGAAAATTATGCAGTTAAGTTGTTGGAACGGAAAGAAAGTAAACATTTAGCTAGTCGTGAGGCTTAAATGTCCAGAGTCGAAATATATATTTTATTAGATTTGATTTAAAAACTTTATAAAGATCTTTGTAATGATCAACAAGATCAATCATCATTGGAAGTTAAAAAACAAACTTCCAACAACTATGGACGTTTGTTTATTTTCTTACTGGAGATATTTATGAGTAACTTTCAAATGTCTATATCTATTTTTTTAGTTAATTTATTACTTTATTTTTTCTATAGTGCATATTTCGCATAATGTCTCAGATTATGTTACTTGCTTCGTCATTGACAACGTGTACAAATTGACTGATTTTTACACGTTGTCAATGATGTTATACTCGGCAAGTAACACCAGTGCATTTAACATCAATCTATATTATGCGAAATACATCAAATAAAAGAAAGTATAATAATATCAATCACTTAGATAATATATTTATAAATAATATCACTAATAAATTTGTTAAATGTCAATACTGTGGTCGTACTTTGGTTTTTTCTCAACTCTATACACATTTGCGTAAATTCCATGACTATGAAAACAACATAATCATGGATTTTTTGCAAGACTAGGGGAGTCCACGTCTTCTAATGGTGGACTCTAGTGCCAAATTTGACACTTTTATTCATCTTTCCCTAAAACTTCTTGTCTATATTTTATTACTTCTTCTGCTTTTAGGTTTTGTAAATGGTATTTGATTAATGCATGTATAACATCGCTTTCTGCCATTAGTGATTTTTTCGCAACAACAAACTTCATAAGAGTTTCTTTTACGTCTTCAACTTCATCACTTCTGATTTTATAGACTTTACTCATTTGTAAACACTCTGTAACTAAATAACTAGGTAACTTTTTTAATATTAACTTGTTTTACAGGTTGACAAGTTACTTGTAAATTTTGTCTAATGTTTTAAACGTAGTTACTAGGTAACTTTTTATCATGTTAGATCATCTTTGCATAAATATTCCTTTCGATGAGTCGCTAGTTTCATGCGATTCTGAAGGGCGTTATGCATTTGTTGACTTTGATATTCATTTATTAGATTTGCCTTTAGCTTCACGTTCTGTTCATAGAAATGATGATGGTTCGATTTCTGCGAATGCTTTATTTCATCCTTATGAGTCTTTGGCTACAAATTTCACAGGAATGGCTTTAAAAGTCTTTTTTGATTCTTCTTATTTTCCGTATGTTCAGATTAAGGCAAGTCCTGCGAAAATTATGCAGGGTCACAATGTTTTTGGTTCTGACAATATAGAGCAGGGTGCTTTTGAAATGCTTGGCTATCTTGCTGAAACTTATCCAACTTTATCTAGCATGTTGGCTGTTCAATCAGCATGGGTTTCGCATATAGATGTTACATATTCAGCAAGGGTCAAAGATCAAAATACAGCTCATAAGGTCTTGGATTTTTTAAGTAGGGTCTCTAATGGTCAGACACGTTTAAGTAATAAACGATTTGATTCATCAGTTTATTGGGGTGGTCAAACTTCACGACTCGTAAATCATAAATGTTATTTAAAACATGATGAGTTTATAGCGCAATTTGAAGAATTAAAAATGTTGGCTAAGAAAAATGATAAGTCAGCTATGCGAGTCGTTGAAGTTATGTCTAATCCTCAATTGATTAATTGGACAATTGGTTTATTACGTTTTGAATCACGTTTAAAAAAACGTTGGTTAGAACGTAATAATATTCCTACAAATTTATTTGAATTAATAAGATTTCAACGTAATAACCCAAATTTACTTCAAACACTTTGGACTAAAGCTACTCATAGCATATTTGAAGCCCTCAGAGGTCAAACTATGAAAATCACCAATGATGAAAGTGTTTATGAAGCTATTGCTAAATCGGAAGTTGTTTTAACGAATTCAGGCAAAGTTTCACAAACTAAAGTTCGTAATTTATTTGCTGCATATTGTCTTATTCGAGAGAAAGGCATTTCAGAAATACAAGAAAAATACTCTAAGCGTTCATTTTATCGTTTGGTATCAGAATTAAGTGAATGTGGTTTTTCAAAAGCATATTTGCAAAATCTTCATGACGAGAAGTCATCAAACGTCATTCCATTCGTCAAGCTCGTAGAAATTGACTTTAACCAACAACTGCCGTCTTGGTATGAAGAGCCAATGAGCCAGTTTAATTATAAAATCGCATAGGTGAGCTATGAATACTCAACAACATCCAATTATGACAGTTACAGGCATCCGTAAAGCTTCTGGAGATTTCGAAGATCAAAAAGGCAAGACGGTTGAATATTCTAATACCGTTGTAACTGTACTTCAAAACTATTCAGATCGGGAACTCGAACAAGGTGCTATCGGTTTCAAATCGACTGATTACAAGATCAAGGGCGCACAGTTCTTTAATGATTATATTCATCAAAGTTTGCCAGCTGAAGCTGCAATGATCTTTGATTGGGATTTCACAGGTAAAACGCCACGTGCTGTATTAATCGCTTTGGATTTTAACGCTAAGAAACATGAAGTTAAGGCATGACATTTATACATAAACCGTATGCGCCTAAAATATATTTCTTTATCTGAGGATCAATAAATGGATTTCTGTTCAGTGTGTGGTCAAGGTTTTGTTAATGAAGAAGATTTCTATTACCATGAATGTTTTGTATTTAGAAAGTTTAACAAAATCAAAGGCTTAAAATACATTATTTCGCATAATGTATAATATGTTAAAAATCAATAACTTAGGTGAAAATATGATTAAAAATATAACAGCATTTAACGGTGATAATCAATCAGAATGCCCGAAATGTTATTCGTATTTTCACCGCCAATATTTGCCTTTTCACATGTCGAAGTGTGTGGGGTAAAACATGGATACATACGTTTGTGCAGTCATTAATGAGACTTCAAAACAGTGTGATCTATGGGTGCCAAATGAAAATTTGGCTCAGTCTTTATATACGTTGATTTCAGCATTTGCAATCAATGGATATGAAGCATCAATGATAGCTTGTGGTTTTTCAGCAGTGATGATCATGAACTATTTATTAAAACTAGCTCGTAGGGGTGTCAAATAATGACAAATCAAGAAAATAAACTTCAGCTTGAAGTTATCGAAGTAAATAAAAACGGACGCAATTTTATTATTCCAACCGCTGCAATTGCTGCACTTGTTCTTTCAAGTCCCGTTTTTGCTGCCGATGGTGATGTTGCATATCCGACATTAGACTTTTCCGCAATTCCGTTTGGTGTTTGGATTGCTGCTGTAATGGCATTCTGTTTAATGGCAGGCATGGCATTTATCGGCTTATCTGCGTTGATCTCTGTATTACGTAAATCTCGTGGTGCAGTTCGTTAAAACTGATAATGCATGCGACACACGTTATGGGAGCCTGCTGACCGTAAACGTGGGTCGTGTGCGTTGAGGTAATTATGGAACATGAAACCATTTGGTATTGGTTAATACTTTGGATACTCTTTAAGGCGTTAAAAGTATTAATGCCATAGGACATGGTATTTATATGATTTATCGCATTAATATTTTTTTACTTTCTTTCTTTATAGCTTTTGCTCCAATCTTAGCTTATGCGGGTGAAGACCCATATGCGCTTCATAAATCAATTACACAAGGAATGAATAAAACCAATTCTGCCAAAGTTGTGTTTGGTCAAGGGTGGCGTGTCAAAATGGAAAATGCTTGGCATCCGGGTGTAGATAATAAAGATCAATTAAGAAAAATGGTTGAGCGTTCTGTTGCAGTTGAAAAGCCTACTGCTGCTCGTGTTGGCGGTTCAATGTTAAAGCGTCTTTATTCTCCACAAGCTTTAGTTGGTACTGCTGCGGTTTCTGGTCTATTGGCCGCAATTGGTTGGGTTATGGAAGATGGTGTATATGTAAAAAAAATAAAAGAAGACCTTGGTCCTGAAGACCCTTCAAAATATCAATATCGTTGGCGCTGGGATTATAATTTACCTCAATTTGATTGTTATACAGCTTCTTCATGTGTGGCTCAGGGTAATGCATTACAAGATTATTCTATTAAAAATCTTGGTGTTCCAGAGGGTAATCGAATTGTTTACGATAATTGTAAACTTAGTGGCACTAATATGTTTTGTACTGGAAAACTAAAACAAGGTGGTTCTTATCGCGATTATACAATGGCTCGATTTTCAAATGATAAATATGATCCAAAACCACCTAACACTAAGACTGTTCCTCTTACTGCTGCATTACTTGGTGCTGCAATGCTTGGAGATGGTTATCAAGATCCTGATCCCAATTTTGACAATGATAAAGTTAATGTCGGTGATTGGACAGGTGTCACTGATGCATATACGGAAGATCCGAGTGGAATTGGTAATGATAATTCTGACCGTATGAATGATAAATTAAAAAATGCTAAACCAACGGATGATGGGAAACCTGCACCTATTGGCGATCCTAGATATGATGATGACCCTAAATACGATGATGATACAGGTAATGATAGAAAATGGGATGAATCAGGCGATGAAGCTACTGGAGAAACAAAACCTACTGTTGATCCAGAGACAGGCGAACAAACTGGAGGACAGTCTATTTCATTGCAATTTCCAGTATTTTGTACATGGGCTTCGTCAATGTGTAAGTGGTACGACGATTGGACAAAATCAGATAAAACGTATAAGGACCATTTAGAAAAAGAAAAAACATTTTGGGAAAAAGTTACAGATTTTTTTGATTGGTTTAAAGATGATGAATTACCTGAAAAAGATAAAGATGATCAAGATCAGGAAGATTTAATTACTTTGCAAAAAGTTGATATTTCATGGGGGGCGCAATGTCCTACGCCTGAAAAATTCACATTTGAATTGGCTGGTGAATCTGTAGAAATTTCAATACTTAACTTTGATTATATTTGTCCTTATGCACCGATTATTAAGCCTGTTGTGATTTTTGGTGCATCATTAGAGGCATTGTTTATTTTGTCAGGTATTCGTAGAAATGGGGGTGATGATGAGTAGTTTATCTTCACTTCTATACAAAGTATTGGATGTATTTTCAAACAATGCGGTTCGTAATTTTTTAAAATCATTTGGCATTGGATTTACTTCGGGTGCAGCAATGTATGTACTTTTAAAGACATATATTGATTATGTTGTATCACAAGCTAATTCTTTACCACATTTGAATCTTTTAAGCCTGTTTGGCATAGATGCTGGGCTTTCAATCATATTAGGTGCATTACTTACACGTGCGCTTTATCTATCAACAAAAGCATCATTTACAAAAAAGTGAGTGAATAATTATGCCTGTAAAATTATTAACTGGTGCAACTGGTGACGGTAAAACACATTTAGCAGTTAAATGGATTAAGGAAGCTGCTGCTGAAGGCAGACCAGTATTTACAAATATTAAGGGTATTAATGAGCCAGGCTTTGAGCCTATTCCTGGTGTTGAGCCTATTCCGATCAATGATGATGGAGAATTAGATTGGCAGCTTTGTCCAGAAGCTGATTCAGAGCTTGGGATTAAAGGTTCATTGGTAGTCTATGACGAAGCCCAAAAGCAAAAAGACAATAAAAATTTTAGATACTTTGCATGGAAAGGTCGCGAAAAACTATCTGAACGTGCTGTTATTTCTGAATTGGATGAACATCGTCATCGTGGTTATGACATTGTTTTTATTACACAAGAACCTAATTTATTGCATTTGCATTTACTTGGTTTTGTAAAAGAACATTATCATTGTGCTAGACCGATGAACAAATTAGCATCACAAGTTGCGTTATGGCGTTCTTGGCAAACAAAGCCGAATAGTGATGCTGCTATTGCACGTGCTGAGGATGTATTTCAGATTGATTTTGATGACAACATATTTAAACATTACAAATCTACTGAAATGGTGACTGATAAAAAGTTACGTATTCCCAAGTACTTAAAAAAATTGGCTGCAACTGCTGCGATTTGTTTTTTAGTCATCGTGGGTTTATTTATTTTTGTTGATAATCCAATGTTTAATTTAAAAGCTATGACAGCAGCTACTGGAAGCGAAGAAGGTCAAAAAGAGATGGAAAAATATATGCCTAAATCTCTTGTCGATGCTAAAAATACAATTAAAGATACACAAACATCATTATCAACGGGTGTTGGTCAATCCGATCTAAGCGTTGAGTGTCGAAAAGGTGTAAATGTTGAGAAGCCTGAATGTATAGAATGGTTTAATAACTTGTCAAAAAATGGAGGATCAGTTCATCCATTAAGTGTTGATAATAATACAACTCAGGTTTCATATGATCCGAATAAGCCTTTTGATGAAAATATACAAAAATCGGTAACTTATGAAGTTACTGCAAAACCTGTATTCAGTGGTTGTATGCTGAAAAATGGTAAATATGTAGCTTACACACAGCAAG
>JAFAFR010000098.1 GCA_023423405.1 Bacteroidota bacterium | reverse complement strand
GCGTGGATTGCTCCACGCCATGACCGGTCGGCCTCAGGCAGGCTCCACGAGGAAAAGGGGCTGGTCGTATTCCACGGGGGAAGCGTCTTCCGCCAGCACTTTTACGATCTTGCCCTTCACTTCGCTTTCAATTTCATTGAAAAGCTTCATGGCCTCGATGATGCAAACCACTTTGCCGGGGCTCACTTCATCGCCCACTTCCGCAAATACCGGCTTGTCGGGGGAAGCGCGGCGGTAGAAAGTGCCGATCATGGGGCTTTTAATGGTAACCAGGTTGGATGCTGTTTCGGCAGGTTTGGGTTTATCCACCGCAGGCGCCGGGGGCGGAATGGTGGCGGGGGCTGCCTGCGCGGGCCCTGCAGCGGCTGCAGCATACACCGGGGCAGGAGCGGCTGTCACTACCTGCTGGATGTTTTCCTGTTTTTGCTTAATCGTCACCTTAAAACCTTTCTCTTCAATCGTCAATTCACCGATGTTCGATTTGTTGATCAGACGGATCAACTCCTGAATTTGTTTGAAATCCATTGTACTGAATTTACAGTTGGTGATACATTTTGGGGCTAAGATAGGGAAGAAATGCGCTCTTTATTCTTTCACCCGTTCTACATATTCACCATTCTTGGTGTTGACGCGGATCAGTTCGCCTTCGTTCACGAAAAGGGGCACCATTACGGTAGCACCGGTTTCCACTGTGGCCGGTTTCAGGGTACGGGTAGCCGTATCACCTCTCATGCCCGGTTCGCTGTAGGTAACCAGCAATACAATTTTATCGGGCAACTCCACGCTCATGGGCTGTTCGACCTCTGTATTGATCAGCACGGAAACTTCCTGGCCGTCTTTGAGAAATTGCGGGGCGTCGATCAGGGATTCCTGAACGGCCACCTGCTCAAAGGTTTCGTTATCCATGAAATTATAACCCGAATCGTCCTTATAGAGGTACTGGAAATTCTTTCTTTCCACACGAACCGGGTGAATGGTATCGCCGCTGTTCCAGGTTTGTTCGATGGTGCGGGCATTGTCCACCCCTTTCAGCTTGGCCCACACTTTGGCGGCAGCCCTGGCTGTTTTATTCTCACCGAATTCTACCACCTTATATAAACTGCCATCGAGCTTGATGATGAGGCCGCGGCTGATATCCGACGTATTTGCCATAACGAATTAGAATTTTGCTGTTCAGTTTTTACTAAGGGGGCAAAACTACTGTAATTCGTTGAGAAAGGCCATATTGTCCGCTATTTATTGGCGCTCCCGGCCGCGGTATTGATATAAATGGCGCCGTGTTTTCCCCGCTCACCCAGGGCCTGGACAGCCGCCCCGTCTTTCAGCACATTGATCGAAACAATGCTGGAAGGACTGAGCTGGCGGATGGCGGCCTGGTCGGCTTCCTTGCCGTCGATGAAATAAATTGGTGGGTGGGCGGGAGCCTCACCGGCTTTGGCGCCAGGGTCGCGTTCCAACTTGATGATGGGTGGTGGCGCCTGGTATTCCTCCAGCGGACCGTATTTCTTTTCAAAGGCGGCTCTCTGTTCGGGTTTGGTGAGGTCGTATTTTTCTTTTTTTCCGTTCTTCAACTCCACGGTGGCGTCCTTATCGGATACAATAAATACAGATACGTTATCGGGCACTTTGGGAGCCTTGGCCGGCGCGGGCAGGAGGGACGGTACAGGGGCTGCGGGCGCTGCAGGGGCTATCGGGGCTGCAGGAGCTGCAGGAGCTACAGGCGGTGGTGGTGGCGGAATTTCGCCGTACTGGCTGGTCAGCGCCTTTTCATCGGCATGCCAGTCGGTGAGGGTGATGGCGCGGACCAGTTTGCCATTCCTGTCTTTAACGATCACGATGCATTCTCCCTGGTTATCGGCAACGGTCAGGATATAGCCTTTGGCATTCCGCTTCCCGGGAATGGTATCAGCCACCGGCAGGTTGTTGTACCGGACATCTACAAAAAGCGTCTCTCCGGGAGATGCCTGTTGTGGAACGGGGTCCTGCTTTGCAGCCGGATTTTTTCCCACCATTTCCACCCGGGCCGGTTCATTGCCGGCCGGCTTTTTTTGTGTTGGTTTAATGATGGCGGGTTCGCCGCGGAAAGCGAGAAGCAATACGGCCAGCAGGGGCAGGGCAAAGCCAAATTTCACCAGGTGCACCCTGGCGGATTGTAATCTGTTCATCATTTTGATGCGGTTTTTGAGTGCAGAAAAATTGAGGTGGCTGGCAATGCTGAATTGCTGCCGGCCAATAACTTTTAATAAGAGGTACTGGTAGGTTTTGGGATCCACGCCGTGGGCCAGCACACCCTGGTCGGCCAGGAATTCGAGGTTTTGCCGGATGGCCCGGCGCAGCAGCCAGGCAAAGGGATTGAACCAGTTGAGGGCTACGAGGAGTTCGGCAAAAACAATGTCCACGCTGTGTTTTTCACGCACGTGCACCATTTCGTGCCGGATGATCTCGCGCAGTTCCTCCGCGCTGTGCTGGGCGGGATGCACGTACACGGCCCTGCCAAAAGAAAAAGGCAGAATGGGCTGCGGCACTTCATAGAGCTGCAGGTCTGCTTCCGCCAGCAACACCGCCCGGCGGCGCAGGCGGAGCAGCGAAAAATACTGCAGCGCCAGGCGCAGGAGCAGCACCGCGCATCCCAGGGCAACCAGCCACAGGGCCACCAGGGGCAGGCTCCAGGTGGCGCCTGCAGAAACCGGGGCCGGAACTTCTTTCACGCGCGGCAGGTATTGCAGCGCCTGCGGGGCTTTGCTGCGCATCTCCATCCACCAGTAGATGTCCAGCAGGGGAAGAAAAAAACAAATGAATCCATAGCCCAGCAGGTAAAAACGGTTCCATTTGTAAAAAGTAAGCCGGCGCAGGAATACCTGGTAAAAAAGATAAACCAGCGAAAGGCTGATGCTGAGTTTGAGCAGGTAGGTCATCATGGCTTGCCGGTTTTTCTTTTTTCGATCAGTTGAATGATCTCCTGCAACTCATCTTCTCCCAGTTGTTTTTCCTGGACAAAAAAATTGACCAACTCCTTATAGGAATTGTCGAAATAGGTTTTGATGAACTGTCCCATGAAACGGCGTTTATAATCCGCTTCGGTCAGGGATGGCCGGTAGAGATACATATTCCCTACGAGGCGGCTTTGCAGGTAGCCCTTTTTTTCCAGGTTTTTGACGGTAGACGCCAGGGTGGTGTAGGGCGGCTGGGGTTCGGGCAACTGCTCCAGGATGGATTTCACGTTCCCCTCCCCGATTTCCCAGAGCGCCTGCATGGCCTGCTCTTCCGGAATGCTCAGCTTCTCCATATCTACGAAGTTTTCGTAAATCTACGAATATTTCGTAGACAGCCAAAATTATTTTTCTTTCCCCCACTTCCTACTCTTTGGGTACTCAATGCCTACTCTGGTTCCTCATTTGGTACCACGGCAATTCGGGCAGGGATTAAGGAACCAGGGAGAACGACAGCCGGCGCAGTATTGAATATTTTTTCACGGTTTCGCCGGTGCACGACTTATTTTTAACCCATGAAAACCATTCTTTTTTCCTGCCACCTTAAACACCGGGTACTTGTTACGCTCTTTTTCCTGGCCGGTATGCTGGCCCTGCAGCCGGCATGGGCGCAGAACGCCGATACCCTGCCGCCGCCTTTCAAACGGTACCCCACCATACCGCCTTTTGAACTGCTGGGACTCGACGGACAAAAGATAACCCGCGATAACCTGGCGGCCCGCGCCGGTACCCTGATCATTTTTTTTAGTCCCGATTGCCACCACTGCATCCAGCAGATGGACTGGCTGAAAGAAAAACGCAGCGCTTTCGAGAAATACAACCTGGTGCTGGCCACCTACCAGCCCATGGAAGAATTGCAGGCCTTTTTTAAGAAATACGAAATGGCCGGCTGGAAAAACCTCTACATCGGGCGCGATGAGAAATTTTTCTTCCCTCCTTATTTCCGCATCGGCAACCTGCCCTACCTGGCGCTCTACGATAAAAAAGGAAAACTGCTCACCAGTTTTGAGGGCACCACGCCCATCGATAAAGTTGTGAAAGGATTCAAACCATAAGTCATATCCCCTATCTTTAACCGATTAATTGCCATTTAAACATTTTATCATGAAAGTAACTGTGGTTGGTGCCGGGGCTGTTGGAGCCACCTGTGCCGACAATATAGCCAGGAAAGAACTTTGCCAGGAACTCGTGCTGCTCGACATCAAGGAAGGACTTGCAGAAGGCAAGGCCCAGGACATGATGCAAACGGCGGCTTTGCTTGGATTCGATACCCGCATCACCGGCTCCACCAACGACTATGCGAAAACCGCCGGCAGCGACGTGGTGGTGATCACTTCCGGCATTCCCCGCAAACCCGGCATGACCCGCGAAGAACTGATCGGCACCAATGCCGGCATTGTGCGCACGGTTTGCGACAACGTGCTTAAACATTCTCCCGAAGCCATTTTGCTGATCATCAGCAACCCCATGGATACCATGACCCAACTGGCCCTGCAGGCCAGCAAGCTGCCGCGCCAGCGCGTCATCGGCATGGGCGGCGCGCTCGACAGCGCCCGCTTCCGCTACCAGCTCAGCCAGCGCCTCCAGTGTTCCCCGGCCGACCTCAACGCCGTGGTGATCGGCGGACACGGCGATACCACCATGATCCCCCTCATCCGCCACGCCACCTGGAACTCCACGCCGGTGAACCGGCACCTCAGCAAAAACGAGCAGGAACAGGTAGTGGCCGACACCATGGTGGGCGGCGCCACCCTTACCAAACTGATCGGAACCTCGGCCTGGTACGCGCCCGGGGCAGCCGGAGCCGCCATGGTGGAAAGCATCCTGCGCGATGAAAAGAAACTGTTTTCCTGCTGCGTTTCCCTGGAAGGCGAATACGGGCAGAAAGACATCTGCCTGGGTGTGCCAGTTACCCTGGGACGCGGTGGTTGGGAAAAGATCATCGATTTCGAACTGACCGAAGAAGAAACAGCCCTCTTTAATAAAAGTGCGGCCGCGGTACGCAGCATGAACGAAGTGCTGAAGACGCTTTGACCGCCCCTGTTATAGAAACCGCCTGCCAGAGCCTGCCGCAACAGGAAGAGGCAGGCGGCTTTTTTTTACAGCCTTCCGGTTCCCGGGTGATTTAGCGGTATTTTTGAACCATTCGTCAAAAAAACAGCGTAAAATCTTTTGAATCCGTTTTTTGTCCCCTAGATTTGTGACGCTTACACTCTCCAACGCCTATTTAAAGCTTCGCCGGGGTTCCATGCCCACCAATGCCTGAAGGCCACTTATTCTGAAACCTATTCAAACAAGAACGCATGATCAAGCCCCTGCTTACCGTAGCATTGTCGCTGTTGGCTACCCAAATTTTTGCACAGGACATTGAACTTCCCATGCAGCGCGACCCGCTGAAGAACCTGGCCATCAACCCCAGCGCCAATCCCCGCATCAACCCGGAAAAGAATTTTAAGATCAACCCGAAGAACAACTGGAACATCAACCCTTCCATGAACGAGGCGGTGAATCCCGAAAAGAACAAGCTGATCAATCCCAAATTCAACAAAGATTTCAGTCCCCTTTCCAATCACAGCATCAATCCCATGTTCACCTTCAGTCTGCACCCGCTGAGCAACGACAACTGGAGGGGCTATTATATGTTCAATAAAGACAACCAGCTTTCGGGTTACCTGGTGGTGGCCAACCAGTTCGTGATACTCGATTTTGACGAGAAGGGCACGTGGAAAGGATATATGGTGAAAACTTCTTCCAACACCTTTAATTATTTTAACCTGCAGGACGAGTGGACCCGGTCGTTTTTTTGTGAAGACAGTATGGTTGGATTCAACCAGTTCGATGCAGCGGGTGAGTGGACCGGCAATTATGCCAAATGATCAACTGGTGCGCAGCCATTGCTGCACCAGCGTCCTTACCTGCGGCAGGGAGATGTCCCGCATGCATTTGAAATGTTTTTTTGGACAGGCGTCATAGCCTATCTTGGAACAAGGCCTGCACCGCAGGCCTTTTACTTCTACTATCTCGAAAGGCTGCACCTGGTTGTACCGGCGTTTCCCGTAATAGGGATACATCCCAAAGGCCGGCACGGTATTTCCCCAGATCGAGATCACAGGACGGCGGAAAGCCGCTGCAATGTGCATGAAGCCGGTATCGTGGCTGATCACCAGTTTGGCCTGCCGCACCAGGTCGGCGGATTCGTTCAGGCTGAACTTACCGCAGGCATTGTAGATCTTGACAGGATCTCCTGCCGCCAGTACTTCACCCACGGCCTTGTCTTCCGGGCCGCCGATGAGGATCAGCGGGTGCTCCAGTAGCTGCACCAACTCCTTCAGTTTTTCCAGCGGGAGGCGCTTGGTGGCATGGGCCGCCCCGATCACCAGGGCAATATAGCCGAGGTGGTGCGCAGCGGGAATATCGGACTGCTGCACCTGCTCCTGCGCCGGCACAAAATAGTCGAGCCCGCCCCCGTCATTCACCACGCCCAGGTCGCGCGCCGCTTCGAGATAACGGTCCACAATGTGTTTTTCCGGAAGCAGGTTGATCTTAAAAGCCGTTAAAAGCCATTTCTGCAGGTTCAGTTTGCCGAAGCTGCGGCTTTTCACTTTGAGCGCCCGTTTCACGCGCAGGGTGCGCAGGTTGTGGTGCAGGTCCACCACGTAATCGAACTGCTCCGCCTTCAGCCTGCCAATGCATTCATCGAGGTCCTGGCCGAGCAAATGAAGCCTATCGATATACGGGTTCGCGGCCAGTACCGGAGCAAATTGTTTCTTGGTAAGAAAATGCAGTTCCACTTCTTCCACCTGCTGTTTGATACAGCGTATGACCGGGGTCGTTAGTACGATGTCGCCGATGGAGGAAAAGCGTATGACCAGCACTTTTTTCATGATTCCACGTAGTTCAGGTCCTTGCCGAATGTTTCTTCCGTGAACCAGGCGGCCACCAGGGTAATGACCATGATCACGATGGCCGTAATGATACCGCTCTGCACAAAACCATATTTCACCTGCAGGCCGGTGAACAGCAGGGTCACCAGGTTCAGCGAGCCGCGTACCATATTGGGCACGGTGGTGGCCGCGGTGGCGCGGAGGTTGGTGCCGAACTGTTCGGCGGCCATGGTTACAAAGATGGCCCAGAAGCCGGTGCCAAAACCCAGCAGGGCGCAGGCCCAGTAGAGTTGCTGCGCGCTGGCGCCTTCCAGGTTAAAAAACCAGGCCATGGCAAGAATGGTAATGCCATAAAAGAGGAAGAGCGCTTTTTTCCGGCTGCGGAAGGCCTGGCTCACAAAACCCACGGCAATATCGCCAATGGATATGGCCGCATAGGCATACATCACCGCCATGCCGGGATCCACGGTTCCCACCACGTTCATCTTTTCTGCAAATTCCCTGCTGAAACTTACCAGGATACCGATTACGAACCAGGTGGGCAGTCCAATCAGGATGGAAAGCAGGTATTTCCGGAAACGCTTTGCGTTGTTGAAGAACATGAAAAAATTCCCCTTGCTTACGGAGCTGTCCTTCACCTGCCGGAACATGCCCGATTCCGCCACTTTGATGCGCAGGAAAAGAAGCAGGAACCCGAGGCCGCCGCCAATGAAATAACAGGTGCGCCAGTGAAAGCTTTCTTTCACAAAAAATGCCACCACGGCGCCGCTCAGCCCTATGCCCGCCACCAGCGAGGTGCCTATGCCGCGTTTGTCTTTGGGAAGCAGTTCGCTCACCAGGGTAATGCCCGCGCCCAGCTCACCCGCCAGTCCTATTCCGGAAAGAAAACGCACCAGCGCATATTGGTTTACGTTATGCACGAACCCGTTGGCGATATTTCCGAGGGAATAGAGAATGATGGAAGCGAAGAGCACACTCAGGCGTCCTTTTTTATCGGCCAGCACACCCCATAGGATGCCGCCTATCAGGAGACCCAGCATTTGCATGTTGATGATGAAAAGGCCGTCGTTCTTGATCGCTTCGGGACTAAGCCCCAGGTCGGTGAGGCTGTCGATCCGGATGATGCTGAACATCAGCAGGTCGTAGATGTCTACAAAATAACCGAGGGCAGCAACCAGTACGGCGATATTGAATACAGTAACAGGCCGGTTGGCAGGCAATGGGTTCATGTTTGGTCTTTTGGAGCATCGCGTCCGGTGAACAATTTCCAGAGCACGGGAGCCGTGGTCACCAGTACCATCACGATCACGATGGCTTCGAGGTGGTCGCGGAGATCAAAGCCGAACTGCGATTTCACCCATTTCTGGAGAAAATGTCCGGAAAAGATCATACTGGTGACCCAGGCGATACAACCCACTATATTGTAGAACGCGAATTTTTTCCGGTCCATGTCCACGATGCCTGCAATGATGGGCGCAAAAGTGCGCACGATGGGCAGGAAGCGGGCGAATACGATGGCGCCGCCGCCGTGCCTTTCGTAAAAATCGTGGGCCTCCTTCAGGTATCTTCTCTTAAAAAAGAAATTGTCTTTCCAGCGGAACATGGTGGGGCCTATTTTCTTGCCGAACCAGAAACCGATGGTGTTTCCCAGTATCCCGGCCAGCGAAACCAGGCCGGTCAGCAACAACAAGTCCACCCATTCATGATCAAGGGCCTGCAGGCCAAAAGGCTTCAAAAATTCCCGGGCCAGGTTGGAGCTGTAAATGCCGGCCACAAAGAGCAGGCTGTCGCCGGGCAGGAAAAACCCGGCAAAGAGCCCGGTTTCCGCAAACACGATCAGCAGCAGCAGCCAGAGGCCGCCATAGCTGATGTAGAACATGGGATTGAGCAGGTCTTTCCAGGTGAAATATTTTTGCAGCACCAGCTTTTTCCCTGCCGGCAGTTCGCTGTAACGGAACTGCAGGGTGTCGTGGTGGGGAGCGGTGACCTGCACCAGTTCGGTACTATCGTCAATGGCTACCTGCACCAGGCCCTCCCTGGCGGGCGTATAAACACTGGTTCCTTTCGATGTGATGAGCTCAACGGTTTCGGGAGCGCTTTCGTATTGGTTCAATACCACCAGCGGCAAGCCTGATTCTGAACGGATCTCCGTTCCACAAAACAATCCCAGCAATAATAACAGTCCGGTAATTCTTTTCATTCTTCTTATTTATCCTTCCAGTTCTCCTTCCCATTTGCTGACCACGGTGGTGGCCAGTGCATTTCCCAGAACATTGGTCATGCTGCGGAACATATCGCAAAAATGGTCGATTGGCAATATCAGTGCAACGCCTTCCGGCGGTATGTTGAACATGGCGCAGGTAGCAGTTACCACTACCAGTGAGGCCCGGGGCACGCCGGCAATTCCCTTGCTGGTCAGCATCAGCACCAGCAGCATGGTAAGTTGGGTGCCCAGGCTGAGGTGGATGCCATAGGCCTGCGCAATGGCCAGGCTGGCAAAGGTCATGTACATCATGGAGCCGTCGAGGTTAAAGCTGTACCCCAGCGGCAATATAAAAGATACGATCTTGTCGCGGCAGCCAAAGCGTTCAAGCTCCTCCGTTAGTTTGGGAAACACGGCTTCGCTCGAGGTGGTGCTGAAAGCGATGAGCAGCGGTTGTGCAATACGCCGCAACAATTCGGGCACGCGTCCTTTCAGGATCAGGAAGCCCACCAGCAGCAGCAGCGTCCACAATACGGCGATGCCCACCAGGAAATACAGGAGGTAAAGCCCGTAGAATTTAAAGACCTCCAGGCCCTTCAGCGCTATTACGGCAGCAATGGCGCCAAATACGCCCAGGGGCGCAAAAGCCATTACATAGTTCACCATTTTTAAAATGATATGGGCCACGGCGTCCAGGGCTTTGATCACGGGTTTGGCCATATCACCCACGGCGGTGGCGGCCACACCGAAGAATATGCTGAACACCACCAGTTGCAACACTTCGTTGCGCGCCATGGCATCGATCATGCTTTTGGGAAAAACGTGGTCCACGAAATTTTCGAGGGAGAAAGCTTTGGTTTTACCGATCAGGTCGGCGGCCCCGCTGGTATCCACGTTTCCCAACTGGATGGCCGCTCCCGGTTTGAAAAAATTCACCAGCACCATCCCGATCAGCAGGCTGGCGAGGGAGGCTGTTATGAACCAGAGCAGGGCCTTGCCTCCTACCCTTCCTACCGTTTTCAGGTCACCCAGTTTGGCAATGCCTACCACCAGGGTTGAAAACACCAGTGGTGCAATGATCATTTGTACCAGGTTGAGGAAGAGCTTGGTAAGCAGCCTGATGTTGGAAGCGAAACCGTCGGTCCACGCCGGACCGGCATTCACATGAACCAGGTAACCCACCACAACGCCCAATACCATCGCAACCAGAATATATACAGTGAGCCTGTTTTGTTTCGCCATCATATGTGTTAAGCGTTATTCGAATGGAAGGCCGAAAATTCAAAAAAATCCTGACCCAGCCAAAATAATCGGCCGAAAACCGCTATTTTACGGGCTTCTAAACTGCTTTATCTAAAAACACACAACCTGTATGAGTTTATTCAGAAAGAAATCTCTCACTCATTTATTGGCATCAGCTGCCGATTCTGAAAAGGGACTCAAGAGAACATTAGGCGCTGTGAACCTCGTAGCGCTGGGTATCGGCGCCATCATCGGCGCCGGTCTTTTTGTAAGAACGGCCGCCGCGGCTGCAGAGGCTGCCGGCGCCGGTGTAACGCTTTCCTTTATCGTGGCCGCCATTGGCTGTGCCTTTGCCGGGCTCTGTTATGCAGAATTTGCTTCCATGATCCCCATCGCGGGAAGCGCCTATGCCTACTCTTATGTAACCATGGGGGAACTGGTGGCCTGGATCATCGGCTGGGCCCTGATCATGGAATATGCGCTTGGCGCCGCCACCGTATCCATTGCCTGGAGTGAATACCTCAATAACCTGCTGGGAGGGGCAATACCATATGAATGGTGCCACTCGCCTTTTGAATCGCTGCACAGGGTCAGCGGCACCGATGCCATTGCGCAGATCGGCGCCTTTAACGCCGATTTCATCAAAACAGCGAAAGACGGCATTTTGGTACTTTCTGAAGAACAATTCAAACTGCTGCCGGCCAACCTCGGCAGCCTGGTATCTGTTACCAGCGGCATCATGAATGCTCCCGCCCTCGTGATCCTGTTGCTGCTTACCCTGCTCCTCATCAAGGGCACCCAGGAGTCGGCCATGGTAAACGCCATCATCGTTTTCATCAAGGTAGCCATCGTACTGATCTTTATTGCCGTGGGCTGGCAGTTCATCAACCCCGCCAACCACAGTCCCTACCTGATCCCCGAAGGTACGCACGGCCACGAAGGTTTCTTCAAGCACGGCTATGGCGGCATCCTCGGCGGAGCGGCCATCGTGTTCTTCGCCTTTATCGGTTTCGATGCCGTGAGCACAGCCGCACAGGAAGCCAAAAATCCCAAGCGCGATATGCCCATCGGCATCCTCGGTTCCCTGGTGGTTTGTACCATCCTTTATATTTTGTTCGGACATGTGCTTACGGGTGTTGCCAACTGGTCGGAGTTTAAAACCGCCGGTAAGGAAGCTTCCGTTGCCTATGCCATCCAAACCTATATGCATGGCTATAGCTGGCTCGCCACCGCGGTAACCGTTGCCATCCTCGCGGGTTTCTCTTCCGTGATCCTGGTGATGCTGATGGGACAGAGCCGTATCTTCTACACCATGAGCAACGACGGCCTCATACCCCGGGCTTTCGGTGACCTTCACCCGAAATTCAAAACCCCTTACAAAGCCAACTGGATCCTCTTCGTATTCGTGGGACTCTTTGCCGCTTTTGTACCGGGCAGCGTTGCGGGCGATCTTACTTCTTTCGGTACCCTGTTCGCCTTTGTACTGGTAAGCGCCGGCGTATGGATCATGCGCCGCAGCGACCCAAATATCGTCCGTCCCTTCAAAACGCCGCTGGTGCCGCTGGTGCCAATTCTTGGCGTAGTGATCTGTGCCGGTATGATCGTAGCGCTCGATATCCAGACGCTCAAAGTGGCCATTGCCTGGATGATCGTTGGCCTGCTGGTGTATTTCCTGTACAGCCGTAAAAACAGTAAACTCAACGAACCGGGCCATCGTCCCGGTGAGATCCTGCCACAGAGCAAGGATTTTAATTAATCGGAATATATAAGTGTGAGTCCCGCAAATAGCGGGACTCCTTTTTTGCATTCAGGAAGGGATGGTTTAATTTTGCCGTCCGAAAAACAAATTCAATCCATGGGTCGCATATTTGAAGTAAGAAAAGCCACCATGTTTGCCCGCTGGGACCGGATGGCCAAACAGTTCACCCGCATCGGTAAGGAAATCGCCATCGCCGTGAAGGCCGGCGGCCCTGATCCGAACACCAATCCTGCCCTCCGTCGTTGCATGCAGAACGCCAAAGCGGTCAACATGCCCAAAGACCGCGTGGAAGCCGCGATCAAACGTGCCCAGGGAAAAGAAATGGACAACTTCGAAGAGATCCTCTACGAAGGTTATGGTCCCCATGGCGTAGCCATTTTGGTGGAAACCGCCACGGACAACCACGTGCGCACCGTGGCCAATATCAAGGCCATCTTCAACAAAGGCAACGGCACCCTGGGCAACAGCGGCTCCGTTAGCTTCCAGTTTAAGAAGATGGGCGTATTCAAACTCAAACCCGAAGGCCTCAACGCAGAAGACCTGGAACTGGAGCTGATCGATTTTGGGCTGGAAGAACTGGGTGAGGGCAGCGGCGAAAACGACGAAGAGGTGCTGGTGATCCGCTGCGGATTCACGGATTTCGGCAATATGCAAAAGGCGCTGGAAGACAAAGGCATTACGCCCATCAGCGCCGAAGTGGAGTGGATCCCACAAAACACGGTGACCCTACCCGAAGAACAGGCCCAGGAACTCTTAAAACTGGTAGATAAAGTGGAGCAGGACGAAGACGTGCAAAAAGTTTTTCATAACTTGGCATAAGAAATCTGTCCCATCCGCCCCTATTCCGCAACTGCAGGCAATAATTATTCACCCTTAAATTGTTGCATATGCTTCGCCGAATATGGTTCATCAGCCTACTTACCTGCTGGCTCCTGGCAGGAAATGCCTATGCGCAACAACCGGTCACACCGGTTTATATGGCCATCAGCTTTTTTAAAGTGAAGCCCGGCAAGACCGATGCGTATACCAGTCTCGTTAAAGCCAACATGCACAAAATGCTGGAAAAAGAATTCCGCGACAAACAGGTGCTGGGTTGGTATTTCTACGAAGTGATCATGCCGGCGGGTGAACTGGCGCCCTATGATTTTGTGTCGGTGGTGATCAGCGGTAATTTTGGTGAACTGGTGGACAATGCCAGTACCCTCAAAGAAAGTTATGCAGCCGCTTTCACCAATGCACCGGCACAGCAGTTCCAGAACTTCAGCAACCAGATGCAGGACTGCCGCAGCCTGGTAAAAAGGGAAATTTATGTACACCGCGGCGGTATCAATACCAAAACGCCTGTTTCGCGCTATGTCCAGATCGACTATATGAAACCGTTTGATGGAAAAGCGAACGATTATGTGCGCATGGAAAAAGAAATATATTATCCCATTCACCAGGAACGCATCAAACTGGGTGCGCTGACCGACTGGGGATTGTACCAGCGCCTGCTTCCTTATTCAGAAACAGCGGAAAGCGATTTCCTGACGGCCAACTTTTTCAACAACCCGCGCTCCATCATCGATCCCAAATACGAAGAAGCTTTCAACAATATGCCGAACAATATCGACTACATCCGGCTGAGCGCACAGATCGATCAAACCCGCAAACTGGTAAGAAGCGATGTATGGAAGCTGGTCGATTACGTAGACCAGAACAATACGCGGTAAGAAAAGTGCGCATGGCAGCGGCTGCCCATGACCGTTACTCGGCCATCATCGACAGCACTTCGTCGATAATGTCTTCGAGGTTGGGTTTGCTGAAATAGTCGCCGTCGCTGGCATAGGCCGGGCGGTGCTCTTTGGCCGTAAGCGTGCGCGGGGCTACATCGAGCCAGCGGTAGCCGCCTTGTTTTTCCATCACCTCGTTGTACATGTAAGCAGCAGCGCCGCCCGGAACATCCTCATCCACAAAAAGAATGCGGCTGGTCTTTTTCAGCGATTCCAGGATGGCATGGCGAATGTCAAAAGGCAGCAGGGTTTGCACGTCGATCACTTCACAATCAATGCCCAGCTCCGCCAGTTGTGCGGCTGCCTCCTGCACAATGCGCAGGGTGGAACCGTAAGATACCAGTGTGATATCGGCGCCGGCACGCAACACTTCCGGGATACCCAGGGCCACTTTGTATTCAAGCAGGTTGGACGGCAATTTTTCTTTCAAACGATATCCATTCAGGCACTCGATCATAATGCCAGGGTCATTGGACGCGAGCAGCGTATTGTACATCCCAACAGCTTGCACCATATTCCGCGGCGTGCAGACATAAAGGCCGCGCAGGGAGCCCAGGATCATGCCCATGGGCGAGCCGCTGTGCCAGATCCCCTCGAGGCGGTGGCCACGGGTGCGAATGATCATGGGGCAGCTTTGGATACCGTAGGTGCGGTAATGCAGGCTGGCGAGGTCATCGCTCAGGGGCTGCAATCCGTAAAGCAGGTAATCGAGGTATTGTATCTCGGCAATGGGTCGCAGGCCGCGAAAGGCGGCGCCGATTCCCTGGCCCATGATGGTCAGCTCACGGATACCTGTATCCGAAATGCGGAGTTCGCCGTGTTTGGCCTGCAGCCCGGCAAAGCCCTGGTTCACGTCGCCGATCTGTCCCACATCTTCGCCAAACGCCACCACCAGCGGGTTTTCCGTAAAGAGCCGGTCAAAGTAGCGGTTCAGTATTTCGTAGCCGTTGAGTACAGGGGCGTCGGGAGCGAATTGCGGCGCCGTGGCCGGCACTTTGACTGCGCTGCGCGGCCCCTCGTTGTACAGGTAACTATTATAAAGGGAAGCGTTGAGCGCTTTCAGGTCCCTGTAATATTCTTTGAGCCAGAAAGCCGCGTCGTTGCCCTGGCTGTAGCGGATCAACTGGTGCAGGGTATGCATCACGTCGCGGCGCAGCGGTTCTTTTTCAGCGAGCAACTTATCAAGCTGCCGGCGGAAACGCGGGTCTATGCCAGGTGCCTGCTGCAGGAATCTTTCGGCCAGTTCCGCGGTATGGCGCACCTGTTCGCGGATGGGCTCCAGGTAGGTGTTCCAGGCGCGATTACGCGCATCCCGTGCGACTTCCTTGGCGGCCAGTTCCAGATCGCTGAGCTCCTCTTCACTGCAAAGCGCATTTTCCAGGATCCATTCCTTGAACTTGCGGTTGCAGTCGTAATAGCGTTCCCATTCCAGGCGCTCGGGACTTTTATAACGTTCGTGGCTACCCGAAGTGCTGTGGCCCTGCGGCTGCGTCATCTCTTCAATATGAAACACAGCCGGGATATGGGTTTCGCGGATCTTGCGGATGGCCGGCTCCAGGGTTTCCACCATCCCGGCATAGTCCCAGCCCTTGAGCCGGTAAATGTCCAGCCCATTGGAACCGTCCCTTTGCTGGAAACCTTTCAGCACTTCGGAAATGGAGCCTTTGGTAGTTTGCAGGCTCTTGGGAACGGAAATACCATAGCCATCATCCCATACAAAAATGGCCAGGGGTATCTGCATCACACCGGCGGCGTTCACGGCTTCCCAGAAATGGCCCTCCGAGGTGGAGGCGTCGCCAATGGTACAGAAGCAGACCTCGTTGCCATTCGCCGACAGTTCAGTCAGCTCGCGCAGTGCGGGCACCTGGCGGAACAGTTTGGAGGTGTAAGCCAGTCCCACCGCCCGCGGCATCTGCGAGGCTGTAGGGGCCATATCGCTGGTGCAATTCTTCTGGCGGGCCAGCGGCAGCCAGTTACCTTCGGCATCGGTATTGGGCGTGGCGAAATGAGCATTCATCTGGCGCCCGGCGCTGAAGGGATCCTGGTTGATATCGGGATTGGCGTAGAGCTGGGCAAAGAACTGTTCAATGGTAGCGATGCCGCTGGCAAAAGCGAAGGTCTGGTCGCGGTAATAGCCCGCCCGGTAATCGCCGTTGCGGAAAAATTTGGCAGCCACCACCTGGGCCACTTCCTTACCGTCGCCGAAAATGCCAAATTTGGCCTTTCCCGTCAGGACTTCTTTACGGCCCAGCAGGCTGACTTCCCGGCTGAGACAGGCCATCTGGTAGTCGCGGAGTACTTCCTCCCGGAAGCGGTCAAAACTGAGCTTTTCGGAAGCCAGCAGGTCGTTTTCCAAAAGATGTTCCATTCGGCAAATCTAGGGGAAAATGCCCGGAGGCGAACACATGTTAGCATAGCCCGCCCCTTCCACTGCCAGGGGTGGAAAAGGGGTGGATAAACCGACAGCTTGTAAACCCTTTGTTAATCATGCGTCGTGTGCTGCAGCAATGGGCGTGAAACCGGCACAATAGCTACATTTGTACAACGTTTAAAGGAAATGATGAGAAAATCCCTGTTGATCGCCGCCGTTTCCCTGGCCACCTGTCTGGCCACTGCCAGCAGTATGGCCCAAACCGGCGCGGCGCAACCCGCAGCCGTACCCGCTGCTGCCGCTGATCCCCTCCAGGTGGAACACCAGCACGATTTCGGATCCATCCGGCTCGGCCGGCCCGTTACCTATACTTTCGAAGTGACGAATACGGGCAGGGACTCCCTGCACCTGGAAAACGTAAGCGCTTCCTGCGGCTGCACCACGCCCGAGTGGACGGCCGGCGCCGTGGCGCCCGGCAAAAAAACCGGCATCAAAGTGGGTTATAATGCCGCTTCCGAGGGTCCTTTTGAAAAAAGCATCACCCTGGTATACAACGGTGGCCAATCAAAAACTATCTTTATCAAAGGAAATGTGGAAAAGGCACTGCCTGCCGTACCCCTCAATGCCTCCGTTGAATTGCTGAAACAAAACAAATAACAAAATACAGACTATGAAAAGTGTAGCGCTTAGCCTCTTCGCAGCCATCCTTTGTGTAACCAGCTTCGCACAGGGAAAGAAAGCCGATGAAACCATCAAATTCGCCGATCAGAAATACAATTTCGGTAAGATCAAGCAGGGTGTGCCCGTTACGCACGTGTTTGAATTCACCAATGTTTCGGCCCAGCCCCTGGTGATCGAGAACGCCCATGCCTCCTGCGGCTGTACCACCCCCGCCTGGCCCCAGCAGCCCACTGCCAAAGGCAAAAGCAGCAAGATCACTGCCGGTTTCAATGCCGGAGCCGCCGGTCCTTTTGAAAAGACCATTTTTGTGAAAGTGCAGGGCATCGACCAGCCCGTTGAACTGAAGATCAGCGGCGAAGTGCTCACCGCCGAGCAGTATGCGAAATACGAAGCCGAGAAATCCGATAAAAATTCCGGAAAATAACTAGTTTTATTCCTCATCCATCCCCGCCGAAAAGCGGGGATTTTTTTTCGACCAACCACCATGGACAAACCCAGTTTTTCCCAGTACCTGCAAACCCTAAAAGTGCAGCCCGGAAAGATCGTTTCCCTCAGGAACGATTTCCATACCGACTACGACCATAAAACCATGACAAAAGACGAAGGCGAAGCCTTCCTGCAACAGGGCATCGCCGAGCTTTCGGAAATGCAGGATAAGCTGTACGCCGACAACCGGCACAGCGTGCTCATTATTTTGCAGGCTATGGATGCAGCGGGAAAAGACAGCGCCATCAAACACGTGATGACCGGCCTCAACCCCCAGGGCGTAACGGTCACCAGTTTCAAAACACCTTCCAAGGAAGAGTTGGAATACGATTATATCTGGCGGCACTACAAGGCCCTGCCCCCGCGCGGGCAGATCGGCATCTTCAACCGTTCGCACTATGAAAACGTGCTGGTCACCCGGGTGCATCCCGAATACATTCTCAACGAAAACATTCCCGGCATCAGCAAGGTGGAAGACATCACCGAAAAGTTCTGGGAGAAGCGCATGAAGCAGATCAACCGTTTTGAAAAGAACATTTCGCAGAACGGCACCCTGATCCTCAAATTCTTTTTATACGTTTCCAAAAAAGAACAGAAAAAAAGATTTCTTGAGCGGATCGACGACCCTTCCAAGAACTGGAAATTTTCTGCAGCCGACGTGAACGAGCGCGCCCTCTGGAAAAAATACATGCGGGCTTACGAGGACCTGCTGAGCCACACGTCCAAAGACCACGCTCCCTGGTTTGTGCTGCCGGCCGACGACAAATGGTTCACCCGCCTTTGCATGGCCGCCGTCATCATTGAAGAATGCAACAAGATCAACCCCCGTTATCCCGAACTGGCTGCGGAAGAAAAAGCAAAACTCGTTTCCATCCGCGAACAGTTGCTGTCAGAGAAGGATGGACCCGAGGAAGAAGGCCAGGGCAATGGCAACGGTTAGCGTAACCAGCCCGGGCCGCATAAAACTGTGGTTCAGCAACATTTTGCCGATGCGCGTGGTGCCGGTGCGATCGAACTGAATGGCCGCCAGCAGCGTGGGATAACCAGGCAATACGAAGTCGGCGTTCACGGCCGGAAATACGGCGATCAGCGCTGGGTGCGACATTCCCAATGTCATACCCAGTGGCATCATGGCCCTGGTGGTTGCGGCCTGGCTGAACATCAATACACCCATAGCAAATACCGCAAACGCGAAGGTCCACGGATGGGCCTGCACCACATCGCCCAATGCCAGCCGGATGGCTGCTTCGTTGTGCTGCATAAAAGTGGCGCTCATCCACACCACGCCGAAAATGGCCACCACGGCCACTCCCATAGCGGTGAACAAACTGGCCTGCGCCACCTGCACCGGACGCGTGCGTGTTACCCACATCATGAGCGCCGCTGCCGATAAGGTGATCATGGCGATCAGCGCATTCATCTTGATGCTGCCATCGGCATTGACGGCAAAGCCGGCGCGGCCCGCTTCGAAACGCGGCAGCAAACCCGGAAAGGCGCCGCAGCACACCACCAGCGCGATGGTGATGCCAAAAATGATCACGGCGGTTTTTGCTTTTTTATCACCGCGCACCTGCATGTCGGCCAGCGGCGCTTCCATCCATTCCCGGAAATAATGCTCACGCATGCGCTCCTGGAAATCGGGATCATCGTTCAGTTCCTTTCCCATTTTGCGCACGGAAAAAGCGCCGGCCAATACGCCGAGCAGGCAGCAGGGAATGCAGATCATCATGATGTCGAGGGCAGCTCGGTTATACAGCATGATGGTGGCGAGGGCGGCGGTGGCGGCGCTCATGGGACTACCGGTGAGGGCTACGTGCGAAGCCACTACCGAAATGCTGAGCGGGCGTTCGGGGCGGATCCGTTTTTTGGCCGCTACGTCGGCGATCACCGGCAGCAGGGAATATACCACATGGGAAGTGCCGGCAAACAAACACAAAAAATAAACGGTAACGGGTGCTATAAATGTAATGCGCGAAGGGTTGCTGCGGATGATCCTTTCTGCGATGCCCACGAGGTAATCCAGTCCCCCGGCGGCCTGCAGGGTAGCGGCGGTGGTCACAATGGCCAGGATGATGAGCATCACATCTACCGGCGGATCGGCTGGGCGCATGTGAAAGATGAATACAAAAATCACCATGCCCAGCATACCTGTAACGCCCAGGCCGATGCCTTTCATTTGAGATCCTGCCAGGATCATGGCCAGCAGTATCAGTAATTCGATCCAGATCATGCGCGGAAGATATTGTGGTTGAAAATACGGCTTAATCTGCATGCCGGTCTATCTTTGCCGCATGTTAGCCATCAGCCAGCGGGGCCGCGAGATGCCTCCCTCTCCCATCCGGAAACTGGTTCCTTATGCGGAAGCAGCCAAGAAAAAAGGAATAAAAGTATACCACCTCAACATCGGGCAGCCCGATATTGAAACCCCGCAGCCCATGCTGGATGCGGTGCGGCACATCGATTTCAAAGTGCTGGAATACAGCCACAGTGCGGGCAACGAAAGCTACCGCCGCAAGCTGGTGGACTATTATGACGGTTGTGGCATTGTAGTGAACCACCAGCAGATCATCGTCACCACCGGCGGCTCGGAAGCCATCCTCTTTGGTTTCATGGCCTGCCTCGATCCGGGCGACGAAGTGATCATTCCTGAACCCTTTTATGCGAACTACAACGGCTTTGCTGTGGCAGCGGGTGTAAAAGTGGTGCCCATTACCAGCACCATTGAAACCGGTTTTGCACTGCCGCCCATCGAGGCCTTTGAGAAAGCGATTACACCGCGTACCCGCGCCATCCTGATCTGCAATCCGAATAACCCTACGGGTTATCTCTACAGCCGGAAGGAGCTGGAAACCTTGAAAGACATCTGCCTGCGGCATTCGCTCTACCTTTTTTCCGACGAGGCGTACCGGGAGTTTTGTTATACCGGCACCCATTTCAGCGCCCTGCAGTTCGAAGGCATGGACGACCATGTGGTGCTGATGGATACCATCAGCAAACGGTACAGCGCCTGCGGGGCAAGGATCGGGGCGCTGGTGACGAAAAACCGCGACCTGCTGGATGCGGTGATGAAATTTGCGCAGGCGCGGCTGAGTCCGCCGGGATTGGCACAGATCCTGGCCGAGGCCGCCATCGACCTGCCTGCCGATTATTTCGACGCCACGAGGGCCGAGTACCAGCGCCGGCGCGATGCGCTGGTGCAACGGCTCAACGCCATGGAAGGGGTGCTCTGTCCCGACCCCGGGGGTGCTTTTTACGCCATCGCCCGCCTGCCGATCGACGATGCGGACAAGTTCTGCCAGTGGTTGCTGGAATCATTCAGCCACGAGGGACAAACCCTGATGCTGGCGCCGGCTACCGGATTTTATGGAACTGCCGGCCTCGGCAAAAACGAAGTGCGGCTGGCCTATGTGCTGAACGAATCAGATATACAAGCGGCTATGGATTGCCTGGAAGCGGCTCTTAAAACATATAATAAATAATACTATACAATATTAAAGATATAAAAATAGTCAATTTATATAGTATAAGAGGGGAATTTAAATATATTATTCAAAAATTAATATATCATTTACGCGCTAGATAAGCACAAATTTTCCAATATTTGTGTTCTATACACACATTGAGAAAATTGCTATCTGTACCTATGGTACATGGGTTAACTGATTGAAAGAGTCTTATATGGCAAGCAATCGTTGAGGCCTCCCTTGTCTAAGGGGGGCTATTTTTTACCAAGCCGCCGGCCGTTGGTGGAAAAACGGACATTGCCGCCTCATCCCCTTGCGCGCCGGTGCAGCTCTTCTACCAACTTGGAAGAACGGTACCCGAACTCAGCCCCAAAACTGTTGATCACCAGTCCCTTTACGCCGTATTTTTCGGAGGAGATCGCAAATACGATGCTTTCGTCGGCAGGGTCCGTCATGCCTTCAAAACGGTAGATCTCGTCGATCACAAATTCATTGGGCGACAATTCAAAAGGATGGGTTTTGCAATACAGGCATTCCTTTCCGTCTTCGAGTAAAAAATCGGTGGTGTACCCGCGCTGCTGCAGGTCGTTGACCGCTTCGCTCAGCGTATCATAAATGTAACGCGTTTTCCCGTTTGCCATGATCTCTTTTGACATCGAATATACTGCATTATTCCGCCGCTTTCCGGCGAACACCTTAGCAGGCAGTCTCTTAAAAAAGACCGTCATGGTTCTGTAAAAATGCAAAACAGATTATGCACAGATTGTTAATTTCTTTGCGGCAGGAAATACGCCTGAATCATGATCTTTATCCTGATCCCTGTACGGTAGATTTCCTTTACAAGAATACGGTGTACCAATCATAGCACTGCTGTGATGGGATTTTTTCTGTCTCTAAAAAACACGATCATGGGATTATTTGACAAACGCATACAATACAAACCCTTTGAATATCCGGAGGTACTGCAGTTCACATCTGCCATCAACAAATCTTTCTGGGTGCATTCCGAAGTGGATTTTACCGCCGATATCCAGGATTTCCATGCACACTTAACAGCGGCAGAACAGAACGCCGTTAAGAACAGCCTCCTGGCCATCGCCCAGGTGGAAGTGGCGGTGAAATCTTTCTGGGGAAACCTGTACCATCACTTTCCAAAACCCGAACTGAACGGACTGGGCGCCACTTTTGCCGAATGCGAATTCAGGCACTCCGAAGCCTATTCCCGACTGCTGGAAGTGCTCGGTTATAACAACCAGTTCGAATCGCTTATTAAGGTCCCCATCGTTAAGGAAAGGATACAATATCTATCCGATGCGCTGCAGAATGCAAAATCAGCCGACCGGAAAGAATACACCGTTTCGCTGATCCTGTTCAGCCTACTGATCGAAAACGTAAGCCTGTTCAGCCAGTTCGCCATCATCCTGGCTTTTACTCGCTTTAAGGGATTGATGAAAAACGTGAGCAATATCATCGCGTGGACATCCGTGGACGAACAGATCCATGCCAATGCCGGCATCTTCCTGGTGAACAAACTGAAGGAAGAATATCCCGATCTGTTCTCGGAAGCCATGATGGAAGAAGTCCGGGAGACAGTGCGGCTTTCCATCGCTACCGAAGAGCGCATACTCGACTGGATCTTTTCAGAAGGCGAAATCGACATCATTCAAAAACGCGACCTCAGCAATTTCATGAAAAAAAGGGCCGACGACAGCCTGCAGCAGATCGGCATTCAGCCCCTCTTCCGCATCTCCGCAAAAGAGAACGCTGCCATGTTATGGTTTGAAGAAGAAGTGTTCTCCAACAGCCTGGATGATTTCTTCGCCAAAAGACCTGTGGAATACACCAAATTTGATAAGAGCATTTCCGCCCACGACCTTTTTTAAACCGATCGCTGCTACGCATCCTTACCGATAAAATGTTATTGTATGACGAACTTATTTGAAACAGTTGTCCCGGCCGCCCACCAACTTCCTGATATCGCCGGAAAATACGAACAGGAAAAATTATGGTGGAAGAACGAGGAGAGTGAGCAGGTGCTGAACAGGGGTTACCTGTTAAAAGGAGAAACCGTGGAAGGCGCGATAGACCGCATTTGCACGGCAGCGGCGCAGCGTTTGTACAAGCCTGAACTAAAGGATGCTTTTAAGGAAATGGTGGAGCGGGGCTGGATGAGCCTCAGCTCTCCGGTGTGGGCCAATATGGGAACGGAAAGAGGATTGCCCATTTCCTGCTTCAACGTACACATACCCGATAACATCGAAGGCATTACGCACAAACTGGGCGAAGTGATCATGCAAACCAAACTGGGTGGTGGCACTTCCGCTTATTTTGGGGCATTGCGGGAAAGGGGCAGCGCGGTAACCGATAACGGGAAAAGCAGTGGCGCCGTGAGTTTCATGCGCCTCTTTGATACGGCCATGGATACGATTTCGCAGGGCGGTGTGCGCCGCGGTGCCTTTGCTGCCTATATGGACATCGACCACGGCGATATCGAAGAATTCCTTTCCATCAAAGACATCGGTCACCCGATACAAAATCTTTTTTACGGCGTTTGCGTGCCCGATTACTGGATGCAGGACATGATCGACGGCGACATGAAAAAACGCGCCATCTGGGCCAAAGTGCTCGAAAGCCGCCAGCAAAAAGGATTGCCTTATATCTTTTTCACCGACAACGTCAACCGCAACAAGCCGCAGGTGTACAAGGACGCCAACCTGTCCATCAACGCCAGCAATCTCTGTTCGGAGATCATGCTTCCTTCTACCGAAGACGAATCCTTTATCTGCTGTCTTTCTTCCATGAACCTGGAATTGTACGACGAATGGAAGGATACCAATGCCGTACGGCTGGCCATTTTTTTCCTGGATGCAGTATTGCAGGAATTCATCGTGAAAACCGAAGGCAATCATTACCTGGAAGCTGCCAACCGTTTTGCCAAAAGGCATCGCGCACTGGGACTGGGCGTATTGGGATGGCATTCTTACCTGCAAAAGAACATGATCCCCTTTGAAGGAATGCGGGCCAAACAGTTGACTGCGGCCATTTTCAAAGACATACAGGCCAAGGCGGTGAAAGCCAGCAAGGACCTGGCCTGGATTTATGGAGAACCCGAACTGCTGAAAGGATACGGCCTCCGGAATACGACCCAACTAGCCATTGCACCCACTACTTCTTCCTCAGCCATACTGGGGCAAACCTCCCCGGGCATCGAGCCCTTCAGCAGCAATTACTTTAAGGCTGGTTTGTCCAAAGGCAATTTCATGCGGAAGAACAAATACCTGAAAGAATTGCTGCAACAAAAAGGGATCGACAACGAAGACACCTGGCGCAGCATCATGCTGAATCATGGCAGCGTGCAGCAACTGAAAGAACTGACCGCCGAAGAGAAGGAAGTGTTCAAGACTTTTAAAGAAATCAGCCAACTGGAGATCATCCAGCAGGCTTCCATCCGGCAGCAATTCGTTGACCAGTCGCAAAGCCTCAACCTTAATATACCTGCCGACCTGCCGGTGAAGGACGTCAACAAGCTGCTGATCGAAGCCTGGAAACTGGGTGTAAAAACCCTGTATTACCAGCGCAGCCAAAGTGTTTCCAAGGAAATGGTTAACAGCCTGGTGAGCTGCAAGAGTTGCGAGGCGTAAACCGGATCGCTGCGTTTATATATGTTCCACGTGCTGGCAGGCTTCCGCGCATTGCCTGCACATGTAAGCGCAAACCTGGCAGTGCTCCATATGGCTGTGTTTCTCACATTCGTCGGCACATTGCTCGCAGATCGCTGCGCAGGCCGACAGCACGGCATCGGCGTTTTCTGAACCGCGTTCCAGGAATCCGGCTGCTGTGCGGCAGATGGCGGCACAGTCCAGGTCGAGCCGGATGCACCTGGTGAGCATGCCAACCTCTTTTTCGTTCAGGCAGGCGACAGCGCAATGGTGGCATACGCGTGCGCAATCGTTCAGCAATACTGTCAGCTGATGGGATCGTTCTTGCTTCATATCAGTAATTTTTAGGTTTCAGGCAAACCATTTAGGACATGAGCCCGGCGCTACCGGCCCATATTGTTTTTCACTTTGACCCGTTCGCTCCGGCCTTCTTTCTTATTATGAGTAATATCATTTCCTTTGAAGTCAAATTCTTCCTGGCTGCGACTGTCGATATTGTCCTTGTTTTCGGGCGCTTTCTTCTTATTTATGTTGAGCGGCTTTTCGCTCGTTTTTGGCTTGTTCATAACCGGTTTTTCTTTTTAAAAATCAAACAGCGTGCCTATCCCTGCGAGCGGCTGCAGCTGCTTCGCCCTTCCCCGTTGGGGACTTTTTTCTAAGCGGCACAGGATAAATGGCCCCATCCTGTAACAAAAACGGGACAATCCCGCAAAACATTCGGCAATATCACAGTTTATCGGAAACAGCAAAAAACCGCTCTGCATTGCGGTATAAAATCTTCTGTTTTTGATCTTCCGACAAGAGACGGCTGCCGGTTACTGCCTGTATGGTCTTCACTATATTCCCATTATCGCTGCCGAACATCAGCCGGTCTTCCAGGCCGGCATCCAGGAAAGCCTTCAGGATGGTCTCAAAGCGCTGCGCCGGAACAATATCGGGGTTGCAGAGAACGGAAATGTCGGCAAACACCTGCGGGTGCAACCGCATCACTTGTATCGCTTCCACGTAAAACTGGTCTCCGCCGTGCATGATCCACAAACGTAGAGATGGAAATTTCCGCAGCAGGTTTTCCAGGTCGGCCGGGTTGCCGAGTTCCATTTTGAAATCAGGACAACCATGACCGGGACCCGCCCCACCCATATGAATACCTACAGGCAAATTGTAACGCACCGCAAGTGCATAGTAGGGATCGAACAAGCTATCAGAAGGCGCGATCCCTTCGTATTGCGCCAACACCTCACCCAGGAACCGGATATTACCCGCACGGATTTCCGATTCCACCCAGGCAGGAGACGGCCATTTGCTTCCGTCTTTAAAGCAGGGCTGCAGGCTATACGGCACTTTGCCGTTGGGGCAGGGAAACATGAGTCCATGCAGGAGTTGCGGCCCGCTCAGGTTCCGGTATTCCCGCTGCGATTCCCAGGAGCTGCTAAATGCCGCCTTGTACACCCCCGCTGCCGACAAAGCCGCCAGTTGCTGCTGCGGATCCTCACTTGCGTGGAGATGCACATCAAAAACTTTCGGAGGCGATGGCGGTACAATGACAAAGAGAAACCAGGTGTTCAGCAGTAACAGCAGCAAATGATACATAGTATTTATTTCTTCTTTTGAAAATCGGTAAAACCCGAACGCCAGCCAATGAATTTCAAAATATACAGCAATTCATTTTCTCCCCCGAGATGGCCGCCTTCCCAGTTGGTGAGAAAAAGAATGGGATTCTTTCCTGCCTGTTTTTCCTGCAGGGTAGCGGCATAGCGCGCCACGGGGTCGAGCGACAAAATATAGTCAGTGCCACCGTGAACGATGAGCATCGCAGGAAGCGGCCGGTCGTCGGGCACGTGGTAGAGGGCGCTGATCTGGTAATTCGATAAGAACCCTTCTTTGGTATTCTTGGGCCCGACGGACTTTTCTTCGCGGGCTCCGGCTGCATCGGAATGGGTGGCCAAATCGGGAAGTCCCGATAAATAAATACCGCCGCCAAAGAGATCAGGGCGCTGGTTGATGGCATTGCCTACCAGGAAACTGCCTGCGCTGGCGCCCAAAACAAAAACCTTACCGGCAGCGCCGTACTTATTTTGCTGCAGCCATTGTGCTACATCCACCACATCGTTCACGGAATTCATTTTGTGCGGAAACTGGCCATCGAGATACCAGTCCTCCCCCAGTTCGCCACCGCCCCTTACGTGCGCATAGGCATATATGCCACCCCGCCGTATAAAAGAAAGAAAAGAAGGATCAAAACCCGGGTCGTGGGAAGAACCCGCATTGCCGTAAGCTTCTATAAGCACAGGGCGTTCCGACTGCAGCGGCGCATTCCTGGCATACACCAAAGAAACAGGGATTTGTTTGCCGTCGCGCGAGGGTACCAGCAATACGGTATTTTCCAATTCGCCTGAAATATCTATCCGTTTGGATGCGAAAGGCAGGGGCAGCAAATTTTCTTTTTCGTATGTGTATTGCTGGTAGACGGAGCTTCTCAGGGGAGAAGACTGGCAAAAGATAAGGTCGTTGTCCTGCCAGAGCATCAGGTTATCGATGCTGCTCTTTTCCGATACAGGCAGTTTTGTAAGGGTGCTCGTTGCATAGTGAAACCGGAGCACCTGCATATTTCCAATTTGCCGCACCAGGAGGTACAGCGATTCTTTTCCCGCAACGATCCCGCTGCGGTAACGGACATCTGTAACCGCTAATACTTCTTTTTGTTCCGGAAGAAGAACGGAAGGCGCGGCGCCTGTTTCCATATTGATCTGCACCACCTGGTAGCGGGCGCCTCCCTTGGTGACGGCATACAGATAGTTGTCGCGCGCATCAAAACCATCACCCAGGTTGATGTAGTTCTGAAGTTTTATCCAGGGTGTTTTTGCGCCGTTCAGCCGGCTGCTGTGAACGGCAAAAGCGTAGTTGTCGCCACTGCCCGAGCGGATTCGTGCAAGGAGATAGGGCGAATGCGGAAAGCTGTAGATATAAGGCGTTTCTCCCGGCTGCAATACAATACCGGCCTGCAGCCCAATGCCAAAAACAGCGCTATCGGCGCCTGCCGGCGCACCCAGCCGGTGCAAACGGATCTTTCCGTTGAAATATTTTTCAGCATGTATTTCCGTAGGAGGCGCCTGGGTGTACAGCAGTCCCGCGTCGTCGGGCATCCAGGTCATGGAAACGCCGCGTGCATCGTTGAACATCACGGGCGCAATGCTGTCGGGCAGAAAGGTTTTGGTGTCGAGGTTGAATATCCTGATCTGCGGGTTGCTCTCTCCTCTTTGGGTAAGCATGAGGGCTACCAGCGGCTGCCGGTGCGCGAATACCCTTTTGCGAACGGTGTACGACTGTCCCGCTATGCGCACGCGCTGCAATAATTTTTCTTCGGGGGCGGCCGGTCCTTTCCGCCGACAGAGGGTGGCGCCTTCTCCCGGCACATCTCGGTTGTAATAAATATAACCGCCGGCAACCTGCATATTCCATATCTCATCCTGGAGTGCCTCATAGGTTTTTTCCAATTCCTGCAACAGGAGGCTGTCGCCCGGAATGCTGTCGAGTACACCCGTTGCGAACTGCGCCTGCCTGCGTGCAAAATCCTGCAGTTCCTGCTGGTGCCGGGGCCGGCTCAACCAGAAATAGGGATCTGAAATACGGATCCCCTGGATGGTGGTATCGAAAGCTTCTTTCCGAAGCGAGGGATACCGGTACTGCGCATGCAGGCAGGTGCACAACAATAACAGGAAGAGCAGAAAAGAAACAGCACGCATAAAAAATAGTTGAGGGAGAAGGGCAGGTGGCACCAATATATAAAATAAGTTCGGCCAGTGCAATAGAGAGGAATAAAAACCACCCCCGGAGCCGGAGGTGTTAAAAGTAGGTTTTCAGGAAAATTAGCGAACGAAGAGATAGAGGACTTTTTAAAATTTTGCGAATTACCGGACTGTCATTCTGGCGGGATGATAGTTAAGTTTGGGGCAATGCTTTATCTTTTTTTAGTTCCGCTTACAATTCTTTCTTCTCAGATTCGGTAATGACTTGCGCCGCAACAACAAACCCGATAACCACCAACAGCAATAAGAAAATTATTTTTTATCATACTATCATTCATTGTTTGCCAGGAGGGTTTTGAAAAAATCAATATTTTCTTCCACCACCTTGCGTACATTTTGAGAGATAACCCCGTCAGTTCTGCTTACATTAATTACTATGAACTGCGGCGCCCATTTGGGCAGTTTTCGGTTGTAATAGCCAGGGCTGGGCATAATGGGTATAGACATATATCCATCGTCCGGTGTGGTAAAAACAAACCGGTACACACCTGATACGTTATCACTTTTCACTATCGCTATTTCATTGAGCCAGGCTTCATCTTTTTTCAAATCCTGCCTGTAGACTTCCACCTTCTTTTCAATAAATGCCACCTCTTTTTTGCTATCCTCCAACATTTTTTCTTTGAATTGTGGAAATGCTTCTAATTGCTCCTTCCATGCTTTGGAGGAATACCTTTGGTTCAGTTCTTTTAGCTTTGCTTCCCAGATGGTCACCTGTTTTTCCAAAAATTCCTTACGGGTCACATAGCGGAAAGGCAGTTTTCCCGGGTAGGTAATCCATAGGTTATAATCATACCCATTATCGTAGATATGGTATCCGGCCGACATATCGGGAAGTTTTCCGCCCATACATTCACGGGATGTGAGCGTATGAAAGCCGCCATTGTCAATAATCGCGGAGTTTAATTTCCCATTTTCATCGTAAATCGGTATCTCGCTGAATTCGCCCCCTGCTGTGCGAATAGGGTTTATATGTACAGCCGAGCTCAGGCCTTCACTATTCCTCGACTTTTTACCATTCGAGCAGTAAAACATAAAATTGCTTATGGTATAAATGTACCAGTTTCCATAGGCGCTGCTGCCCGGCGTGATATTGTGGGTTAAGTAGTTACAGACATCTGCACCAACGGGCTTGTATTGTTGCTGAAACAATTTCCCTACCTGGTTGAATATTTTTTTAGCGCCGGCAGCATCTGCCGCGGCGGGTACGGGTGTACCTGTATGTACCTCATCACCCGGTTGGGGCAACCAATTACCCGGCAGGGTTTTCAGTTTTTCTTTGTCGCAATCCTGCGCCATAGTAGTTATGCTGCACAAGGTTAGGAAGGCAATAAACATCTTTTTCATGCTCCTGTTTTTATATCAATTTCTTAAAAAGCTGCTTCCCGGTGAGTTTGCTGAAGGGCCTGCACCATTGAAACCACCTCTCAGGGTGTATTCGCCGCTCGCAAGGTCGCCACCGGCGCTGCCGCCCATCGGCCCGCTCAGGCCGGCACCTACAGATCCTTTTACGCCGCCGTTTACTATGTTACCACCGGCGTCAATAGTTATAGAACCGCCTACGCTTGCTCCAATCTCTCCTTTAAGCGTTTTGCCTACGCCAAATTGCTTTTTAGCGCCTACTTCTACCTCTACGGTATGCCCGGTACTTTCCCAGGTTATGGGGTCAATAGTTTCGCCGTACCCAATCTTTGCTGCACCTATCCTGGCGTAGGTCTCAAAACCCTGGCAATTCATTTTAAAGCCCGTTACCATTAAGTCAACTCCCCAATCCAGGTTGCAATGGTCTAATTCCCATTGCTGGAGTGTACCGGTTAGTAGTTGTTCTTGCTTTGCAATACCGCTGCTACGGCATTCCCGTATTTCCTTAACGTCTGTATAGAGGCTTTTAAAGGAATTTATTTCGTTGAGGTAGGAATGATAAAAACTGTAAACCAGGCCGTTGGGGGCATTCGGCTGGGCATGGATGATTGCCCAGAAGATGTCTTCCTGTAATTTTTGGTTCAGCAGGTTTTCCATCTTTCTGATGTATTCGTTATTGATGTCAGCAATGCCACTGTTATACTCCCGGGTATAATTGTTGTCAATATTGCATAGTTGTATTGACAGCCTCTCTAATCGCTCTTCACCTGCTGCATCTCCTTCGCCTCCTTCTATGCCTTTCATTTCCTTATGTATCGCATTAGCTTGTTCTCCATAGTGGCCTAATGATTTTTTCAGTGAGGTCTCCTGCTCCTGCCTGTACCTTTTTTCTCTTTCTATGCGGGTAGTGTAGGAGGTGCTTAATGAAGGGTCATACATAATGGTTTTTAAGACTTCCACACCATACCTGAAAGGGTGAGAATACTTAGCAACATAGTCCGCCCTTTCTTTTGCCGTTTTATGCCCTGTTACTGTTTTCACCTGGTTTTGCATGGTTTGTTGTAGTGCGGCTTCATACTCCCTCATCAGCTTATCGGTGGTTACGTATGTTTCATTCGCGGTAACGTCAAGGTCTGCAAAAAACTGTTTTATCTTCTCCATTTCACTTTCGCTGTAGGCTGACGGCACCGTCGGCGGTTTGAACCGTTTGGTAATGGCATGGTCTTTATAAAATGGCTTGAAGCGTTTCCTGATATGCCCGGCTATAACATCCGCTTTAACACCAGACTCTTTAAGCATCTCTATTACTTCGGGAGATACACAGCCTCCTTCAGCAGCTTTTTGGGCATAGCTGCCACATTGTTTTGTGTTGCCCTGCTGCTTATATATAACAGCAAGTGAAAGGGCGGCTTCGGTATTTTCTTCGTCCTCATCCAAAGCGTCTTTCAGAAATTTTTCAGCCTTATCAATATGCCCGAGGCTCAGCCATGCCTGCCCTATATTGCCGAGCAGGGTGGGACTTTGGGGAAACTGTTTTTGCACATACTGCAACACAGGCAATGACTTATGGGCATAGCCTGCCATGGTTATCATGGCGCCCAGGTTATTGAGCGATGCATAATCTTCCGGGTTGGCGATGCAGGCATTGAGCAGGAGAAGCAGGGCTTTGTCCCATTCTTTTTTCAGGATAAAGCCGATGGCTGCCTGCCCTGTTTCAGCGCCTTTGTTCAGGTATTTTTTTGCTTCGGCTTTACTTTCAGGTTTCATAGCCGCTTCGGTGCTTTGCAGCATAGGTTGCAGGTAGGCTTTGAGTTGTTCCTTATTTGCAGGAGTGGGTTTAATGGGTAAGCCGGATGGTTTTTTGGGTATTTGCTTAGGGTCAACGGCTGCTGCCGCGGCTGCCTTCGCCATATCTACCCCCTTGGTTTTATTTTCCACATCTTTAAGCAGGTCAAACATACCCATTTCTTCCATGATTTTCCTGTCTTCGGGGCTCATAGATTCCATCTCCTTTTTCAGCTCTTTCATCATTTCTTCCATGGATTGCTCCTTTTTGGGGGGCTGCTTTTTGGCAGGGGGGGTCTGCGCCTGTGCAAAGGCGATACATACCAGGAAGCCAACGAGCAGTACTATGATTTTTTGCATGGTAACCGGTATTATAAGGTTTATGCCATTGGTTATTTATATTTAAATTTCTTTCCACTCAAACTCCAACTGCCAGCAACCTGCGGCCTTGCCCTGGTTTTCAAATTTTTTAAAACGCAACAGGCAATGCCGCCCGTCTCCAGAACGAACGACATACTACCTGAAAAAAATGAGGTTGGATCTTTAATTTGTGTATTGAGTATTTTGGATTTAGGTGGTCCCTGGATCTGCGCATGGTATATAGTTGTAGTTGCCAGTGTCATGGCCAGCGTTATCACAGTTGCGCGGTTATTCAAAAGATATATCATCCTGATTACCGTTAATAAGCTGAATAGTGGTTTCATTGCAGTAAAATTTGATTATTTTAAGGAAACAAATTTTACACTTCCTGTACAGTTCTCCTATCGTTAAAAAAGATGATTTTTCAGGATAAAAAATCATTAAAAAAGAGGATGTGCAGCAGACAGATTATGTTTTTTTTTGCACTTAAAGCAGAAGCCTGTCAAATTGAATGAAGAAATTGACTTTCATATTGTTGCTGTGTAGCGGACATTTATTTGCCCCGGCACAAAATATTGATAGCCTGCAAGGGCTGTTATTACGTGCCGGAAAGGACACCAATGCTGTTTTCTTATACTATACCTACGGCAAAGCCATTGAAGATGAACAGCCGGATTCTGCCGTTCACTACTATAAAAAGGCCAGGCAGCTTTCGGAAGATCTGGGCTATAAAAAAGGAATAGCGGCCTTTGGCAGTAACTATATTGTGGTGCTGAACCGGCGGGGACAGTTTCGGGAGGCACTGACCGTGGCTGAGGAAGCGCTGGAGTTATATAAAGAAATTGGCGACAACTACAACCTGTCCACTGCTTATAATAATGTAGGGCACCAATGGCATTATCTCTCCGATTTTGAACAAGCAGCGTCTAATTATTTAACAGCCAAAAAATATGCCGAAGCAGCGGGGGACAAATCAACCCTGAGAAGACTTAACAACAATCTTGCTTCTGTTTTTATCAGCCTGGAAGATCATGAAAAAGGAAAACAATATGCGGAAGATGCATTGCAGCTAGCTAAAGAAATAAACAACGATTTTGCCATTGCCTCATCGCAATTTAACCTGGCAGCAGCTTATATGAAACTTGAACAACCAGAAAAGGCATCTGAACTGTATGAGAATATTAAACGTATCGGGCATAAAATAAACGACTATACCTTTCTGCTGGATGCTTTATTGGGCAAAGGCGACGCTTACGCCGCCATGGATAGTGTGCCGCAGGCAAAGTCTTATTTTTCAAAAACCATTGCATTTGCAAAAGAAAAGGAAACGCCGGAGTATGAAATGTATGCACATATGGGCATGGCCGACCTGCTGACAAAAGCTAAAGACCCTGCCGCCGGAAATTATATTCAGCAAGGCATTGCCCTTGCCCAAAAGCAGGGGTCAAGACTTGAATTGAAAGACCTGTACCTGAAAGCTTCTTTGTTTAATGAATTATCCGGCAACCTGCAAAAGGCGCTGGGTTACCGGAAAGATTTTGAAGGGCTGAACGATTCTATTATCGGTGAAAAAAGAAAAACAATCGTGGCCAACCTCGAGGCGAAATATGAGTTTGAAAAAAAGGAAGCGCAGATACAACTGCAACAGGTACAGCTCAAACAAAAAAACATACTGAATTATATCCTTATCGGCGGCGCTGTAGCATTATTGGCTATATCACTGCTCAGCTATCGAAACTACAGGCACCGCCAAAAGCTGCAACAAACCAGGATAGATGAACTGGAAACCGAAAAACAATTAGCCGCCACCGAAGCTATTCTTAAAGGTGAAGAGCAGGAACGCACCCGGCTGGCCAAAGACCTGCACGATGGACTGGGTGGTATGCTCAGCGGCATTAAATACTCATTTCAGCATATGAAAGACAATCTCATCCTTACGCCTGAAAATGCGCAGGCATTTGAGCGTAGCATCAACATGCTCGACAGCTCTATCAAAGAAATGCGCCGCGTGGCGCACAATATGATGCCTGAAATGCTCGTGAAATACGGTTTAGATGTTGCATTAAAAGAGTTTTGCAGCGAGTTGGATCGCAATGGCGCTATCCATACCCGCTATCAGTCTATCGGTATGGAGGATGCCGTTATCGGGCAGACCACTGCCGTTGCGGTGTACCGCATTGTGCAGGAACTGGTAAACAATGCCATCAGGCATGCCGGTGCCGGGTGCGTAGTGGTGCAGGTGCATGCGTCGGGGCAGGAAAAAATGCTGACCGTCACAGTGGAAGACAACGGGAAAGGATTTGACACTGCTTTGCTGAAGCAACCGGGCGGCATGGGGTGGAGCAATATTCAAAACCGCGTTGACTTCCTGAAAGGGCGATGGGATCTGCGGTCTGCACCGGGGGAAGGAACTTCTGTGTTGATCGAGGTAAGCACCGGATGAAGACAAAATTATTTATAGTAGATGACCATTATATGGTGATCGAGGGCATCCGTTCATTGCTACAAAATGAAACGGCCATCGAATGGATGGGACATGCTTCCAGTGCAGCATCCTGCCTCAGCTTTTTAGAGCAGCAGCAGCCCGATGTGATATTGATGGACGTCAACCTTCCTGACAGGAGCGGTACGGAATTATGTAAAATAGTAAAGCAAAATTTTCCTTCGGTATATATCCTGGGGCTTAGCACCTTTAACCAGCAACCCGTTATCCGTAATATGATAGACAATGGGGCATCGGGCTATATATTGAAAAATGCTACAAAAGAAGAATTGCTGAAGGCCATTACCACGGTTACGGCGAATAAGACCTATTTAAGTTTTGAAGCAGCGCTTTCGTTGCGGGAAACTGTTAATGACGCTCCCGTGATTACCCGCCGCGAGAAAGAAGTGCTGCAGCTCATCGCTGAGGGCCTTACCAATGCCGAAATAGCTGAGAAGCTCTTTATCAGTATACCCACTGTAAACACCCATCGTAAAAGCTTGATTGAAAAGTTTGATGCTGCCAACACGGCTGTGCTTATAGGCAAGGCAATAAGAGGCGGTATCTTATAGTTTTTAATCGTCGCTAAAAGAGTTCAATGCAAAAGAAAGGGGTATTCATTGAATTTGTTTTCATAACTTTTTCCGGTTAGCCAAAAACAATATTTTTTTTGGTTTATCTTTCAAATAGCCCCAGATACTCTTCAAAAACAATATCCTGTTACGTTTATAACCGGTTTGTTCTTTTAATATTCCGAGGTTATAGAAATCATTGATTAAGGTGTTTACGTTGGGACTTCAATGCTCCATTCCCTATTTATAGGGTTTGGATTAAAGCTCAGATATCCAAAATAATCTTTAGTCAATAAAATACAGCTTCCACTGACTATGATATTTTATAGATGTTGCAGAAATAAAAAACGGCAACCTCTATAAAGAATTGCCGTTTACTTTTACGTGAGATGATCCTATACAGGAAAATTAGTAGCGAGGAGCGGACTTGAACCGCCGACCTTCGGGTTATGAATCCGATGCTCTAACCAGCTGAGCTACCTCGCCAGGCAGGTTTGATTGTCTCAAACGGGTCGCAAAAATAGAGAAATCCATCTAATTCAGAAAATAAATGCGGGTTGTGCAGCCCGTCGCCGTGCCGGGTATATACTTTGTAATTCAAAGTACTTTCCTTAATTTCGGGCTGCGCCTGTTACCCTTTCTTTCCGGCAACAGGCCCAAAAATTCACCCTGTGCACCCATTGAGCGATTCCACTACTTTTTTTGTTCCGGCAGACCATCCCCTGCGCGCCATCTGGAGCCGCACGGACTCCATCCTGCTCATTTTTGCAGGCGCCGCGGCTGAATTCGCCCTCAACAAAGCGGTGGACTGGCTCTACTTTACCGGCCGCCTTCCCGCCGACCCCATCGGCCGCCTTTTCTCTACCGTGGGCTATGCCCGGCAGATCATTTTTGCCGACACCGTCACCGCCCATGCGGCCATCGACCAGATCACACGCATCCACCAGGGTGTGGAAAAAGCCCGGGGCAGCCGTATCCCCGACTGGGCCTACCGCGATGTGTTGTATATGCTGGTCCATTATTCCCTGGCTACCGCAGGCGTGTTGCAGCGCCCGCTGCGGCCCGAAGAAAAAGAAGCCATTTACCAGGTTTTTCTCCGCATGGGCCAGCGCATGCAGATACCCGAACTGCCCCTCACCTACCAGGACTGGCAGTTGTCTTATGCGCAACACCTGCAGAACGACCTGGCCTGCAGCGATTTCACCCGTGACCTTTTCCTGCAATACCGGAAGCACCTGGGCCCCTGGCGCTACCGCCTCCTCCTGCTCACCCAAAAACTGGTGGTGCCGGGCCATGTTAGGCAATTGCTGGGCTGGAAACCCTTTTCCCCGCTGCAACCCCTTATGCCACTCTACCGGCTGACCCGCGGCACCCCACTGGAAAAAATGCTCCGCTATTGCCTGATCCCCGCGCGTTACCGCAGGCAGGCCGCAGCCCTGGAGCAGCAGCACTACTGATCCGCCGGCCGGCGCGCCGCGCCGGATAACGCTTCGCCCAGGCCAGCCCCCACCCCCTGCGTTAAAAAATGATTATCTTTGCAGCCATGGATTTATCCACCCCTGCTGATTGCACCAAGGCCTGGTTTGAAAGCGATCCTGCTTTCCATGCGCTTTATCCGCCCGCCATCCGCCAAATGGCCCGAAGGCACTGGACGCCGCTCAAAGTGGCGCGGCTGGCAGCGGCCTTCCTGCGCACCAGTGCCAGCGATAAGATCCTTGATATCGGCAGCGGCGCTGGAAAATTCTGCCTTACGGCTGCTTTTCAGTACCCCGATACCCAGTTCTTCGGCATCGAACAACGCCCGTGGCTGGTGGAAGAAGCCAACGGCGCCCGGCGCCGGCTCGGACTCACCAACGTGCATTTCCAGGCGGCCAACCTCACCGAAACCGATCTGCGACCCTTTACCCATTTCTATTTTTACAATTCCTTTTACGAGAACCTGGCAACCGCCGAAAAAATCGACCAGGACCTGCCCTGTTCCCTGGAATTGTTCGACCGTTACAGCTATCACCTCTACAAACACCTGCGCCGCTGCCCCGCCGGCACCCGCCTGGTAACCTACCACAGCCTGGAAACAGAAATTCCCCGGGATTTTCATTTGGTTCGAACCGAAATCAATGATTACCTTAAATGCTGGATCAAAGTTTAGTAGCAAATACATCCTTATGGCTATCTGTTTAGAAGATTATCGCTGTAAGCTGATCACCAAGATCGCTGCCAGCGATTCAGAACAGCAGGTTAAGCGGTACCTCGACGCCGCTATCAAAGGGCTCCAAAGCCACCGCGTAAACGGACACATCACCCTCCGCTTCCTCGCGCGCGTGGAACACGAACTCAACCAGTACAGACCCGAAGACGTCAGCGCGCTGCGCTGGAAGATCATCGAGGCGGGAAAAACTTATTGCATGGCGCTTACCCGAACGTTACAGAAAAGCTGACTTCGGCGGCCTGCCCACCCGGGAACTGGCGGATACCGGCCTATTTGCGTATGTGCCAGTACGTGAGATGAGCCCGTACCCCCCGGCAATGTGTAAAAACCGCTTCGGTGCCGGCCCGTTTCAGCAGGCCGGCAGGTATGCCCAAAAAAAAGCAGGTAGTAGAAACTACCCGCGTATACACACATGAGAAAAAAGGCTTTATAAGAATGTTCAGGAAGCAGCTACCAGGTCCTGCAGGGGCTGACGGCTGATCATGATCAGTATTTTATGTTGCATGTCTTCGTTGCGGTGGTTGTACCGGAACTCGCATTCTTTGATGTGAAGATAGAGGGTATTTCGGTTGAGCCCACGAAACTTCATCAATCGACTGCGTGTTAATCCCCAGAAACCCGAAATTTCATCGCTTATATATTTGCTCGCCTGGCCGTTGGCTGCGTCGCGCCGGTACAACCGCCAGTTGCTGAAATCGGCAATGGCGTGAATGCCCGGCATGGCAATGGAAAGCGCCTGGTGGCCTGAGGCCAGCGGATCACCTGAATACAATGGCGCAGCACCGGTATCGCCCTCACCCGGATGATGTTTTTGCCAATGCTGCAAATGCTCGCGACTCATGTCGGACAGGCCGGTAGAAAATACCAGTCCATTCCAACGGGTGAAGCCGTAGTAGGTGGTTTTGGGCAATCCAGCCCCTTCTCCATGTTTGAGAGAAAGATGGTTCAAAGGCAGGTGGTGCAGGGGAAAAGCATCATCGCAGAATTGCGCCAGGCGCAGGCGGATCATTTTCAGGTATGCGTTGACGGTTACCCGGCTCACATTGCTGATCGCTGCGATCTGGGTAGCAGTCAGGTCCTCGCAGAAAAGGTTCAGGATCTCACGGCACTTGCGTTCGGACAGATGTGCTCCCTTGAGCATTCTATTTTTCATCCGGACTGGTTTGGTTCAATGGTTTATACGAAAAAATTCGGACTTAAAGATCATACTCCGGAACGGCACTAAAAACATAATATCCATCAGCGGATAATACAAAGGATAAACCGTGTTAAACACTTGCTCTGTTTTATTGCTTCACGAATACACGTGGTGCATCTCCATAGTTTATGTTTAATACCACCCAGGTGGCAACACCATCTTCAGTGAAAGCAATATCTTCCAACGACATGGTGCCCGCATCGGTAGGCTGGTCGGGCGCTACGTATTCACCCGGACTTGTCTCCACCACGTACACGATGGTATTCCCGCCAATACTGGCTCCGCCGGGATTAGTTATCTTGTACACTCCTTCCGCAGGACGTTCAATGGTCATCGCTATCCCTGTTGCCGGCCGCAGGTATTCGCCTGAATAGTCGACGGTACCGGTCACATCGGTTACGGCTACCTTGCGCGCTACGGAGGTTTCAAAACCGTTTGCATTCATGGCGCTGTATGTTACGATATAGAGTCCGGGTTCCTGGGTATTCACGTTGCTGGAACTGGGTTCCAGGTCTGATACCTCCCCGGAAATATCATCGGTCAGTTTCGCACCCAACTCCGTATACGTGCCACCAACCGGTAGTATTACCAGCTCATCGCCATTGAGTGAGATACCGGGATAACTTACCAGCACTTCCTTCGATACATGGGCGGTGGTTTCTTTTTTACAGGATCCCAGGAAGAAGCCCAGGACCATCACGATAAGTATGCTTCGCATGATTTGTTTTTTTTCGGTTAGTTCTGTCCGTTCGCATTTACGTCCCACCACAGTTTATCTTTTACTGTTTTTTGCGCCGGCGTTTTAGGGTTCCTGCTCACTTCGGAATCGGCATAGAGTATGCGCACCGGGAACACATTGCCGATGCTGCTGGTGGCAGATATGTCGAAGAAATCGGGGTAACCGCTGCGGCGCCATTCGGTCCAGCCTTCGAGGTTTTCTGTTCCGGCAAGGCTCACCCATTTCTGGGTAAGAATGGCTTTGAGCTGTGCTTCTTCCCCGCCTGCAGGAAAAGTGATTTCGGGCTGTGCGATGAAAGCTCCCGCTTCTTCATCTGTATATCCCCAGTAAACAAAGGAGAGCCGGATGGCTTCTTCATACAATGCCCGGGCGTCGCCGTCGCTCCAGCCGCGCGCAGCCGCTTCTGCCTGGAGGAAATAACTTTCAGCAGCACTGATGAAAACGACGGGGGCGGCTGCACCTGTGTTGTTGCCGCTACCCGGACCACCCACGGCCGGGCCCGGTTTGGAATAGCTGTTGGCACTCTGTACGCCCGGCAGGTTGGGTCCAGCGCCCTGCGGTATGCCTACAAAATTGCCGGCATTGGGTGCTGCCGTGGCACGCGCGTAAAAGTTGCCGATGCGCGGGTCTTTGGTCAACTGCAGGTAATCGAGGAGGGTAGCGCTGGCGATCAGGTTATCGGAACTGAGCGCTTCATAAGTGGCATATAGCGGGTTCTGGTTGAACACTTCGTTGCTGAACGGCACCAGGGCATCTTCTTCTTCATCGAGGAATTCAGCGCCATCAGCATACATGGCCCTGATACCGGCTTCGGCCACTTCGGGCCTGACATAGCTCTGCCGCAGGTAAACGCGCAGCTTAAGGGTATTGGCAAATTTATACCAGAGGTACATGTCGCCATGGTAGAAGAAATCATCGGCATCAGGTGGAGAAGCGCCGTCCATAATGGCGATGGCCTCGTCGAGCAACTGGATCAATCCATCGTAGATCTCCTGCTGGCTGTCGAATTTGGGCGTGGTGTTGACAGCGCCTGCCAGCGCTTCGGAGAATGGGATATCACCGTGCAGGTCGGTCATCACCTGGAACATATAAGCCTGCATGATCTTTCCGATAGCCACATAATCGTTCTTGCCGGTGCGGGTGCCTTCCTGTACCAGGTAGTTGAAATCCGCTAACGGTCCGGCATAAACGCTTTCCCACTGGCGGTCGTAGTCGGAGCTGGTGATGCTGTATTGTTCCAGGCTGCGGTACTGGCTGCCGGTAGGTCCCTGGGTCCAGTATTGTCCCCATATGCCGCCCAGGATCTGGTAGGCGTTGCCGAGGTTATAGGCGCTGTACCCGAGGGCGGCGGGCAGCGCCAGGTCCACACTCGATTCGGTCGGATTGTTGGGATCAGTATTGATATCGAGGTAGTGTTTGGTGCAGGCGCTCAGGCTGGTGAGCAGGGCGCCGGTTATGAGGAGTTGAATGTGCTTTCTCATTGTTTCTGGTTGAAAACTTAGAATACGATTTTCAGGTTGGCCCCGTAACTGCGGATGGACGGAATACTGCCGTACTCAAATCCCTGGATATTGGAAGTACCCCAGGAACTGGCCTCGGGATCCACATAGGTGTTTTCCGAAGGCGTCCAGAGCAGCAGGTTGCGGCCGGAGAGTCCCACCTGGATGGTGTTCACCGGCCAGGTTTTGATCCAGTCTTTCGGGATGCGGTAGCTGATGGCTACTTCGCGGAGTTTGAGGAAACTGGCGTCGAGCAGCGATTCCACGGCATTGTCGGATGCGTAGTTGGTCCAGTAGTCCTGCGCATCGAGTACGGGGCGCGTATTGGGTTCAAACTTTCCATCGCTGGTCTGGATCACACTATTGGGCAGTACAAAGGCTTCGCGATCGTTATAAAGGGTACGCGGATCGGTTCCCAGAAATTCCTGGAGGCCCTTGGTACGGGAATAGAATACGCCGCCTTTGCGGGCGTCGAGCAGGAAGCTGAGGGTAATGCCCTTGTAGCTGAAGCTGTTGGTGAGGCTGGCGAGGAAATCGGGCTGTACGCTGCCGTGGGTACGTGCAATGGGATCGGTGATGGGGTAGCCCGTATTGGGATCCACCACCACCCTGCCTTCGGGATCACGGAGAAAACCCGCACCGAAGAAGGATCCATAAGGCTCACCCACTTTGGCCACCAGCGTGGCGCCCACAAATCCGCCGAGCTCTACCTGCTCCACTCCCGGCACCAGTTCTTTCACGCGGCTGCGATTTCGGGTGAAGGTTGCCGTTACATCCCAGGTAAAATTGCGGCTGCGTACAGGTTGCCCGCGCAGCAGCAGTTCGATTCCTTTATTGGTGATGGAGCCGGCATTTAATATTTGGGCGGTATAGCCCGAAGTGGCGGCAACAGGTACGGTCAGTATCTGGTCGCGGCTTTCATTGTTGTAGTAGGTCGCTTCCAATGCCAGGCGGTCGCGGAAGAAGCCCAGTTCCAATCCGAATTCCACGGAAGTAGTGATCTCCGGCCTGATATTCGGGTTACCGATTACATCGTCCAGCGTATAACCGGCCACGTTATTGAGCGGGAATACCACTTTGGAATTTTCATAACCGTCTTCCACTTCCCCGCTTTTGTACACCGTACGAAGAATATAGGGTGGCGCATCGTTTCCCACCTGCGCCACGCTGGCCCTCACTTTACCGTAGGTGAACACCTGCGGGTTGTTCAACAGTTCAGAGAACACGAAGGAGGCATTGGCGCTGGGATAGAAGAAACTGTTCTTGCCACTGGGCAGGGTGCTCGACCAGTCGTTCCGCGCCGTAAGGCCCAGGAAGAGGAAGTTCTTATAGGCCAGGTTGATGTCGGTATAGAGTCCCCAGAGCCGGCGGTTCAGGATTTCGTTGGTAGTGGTGGGACGGTTCAATGAATTGGAGAGATTGTACACACCCGCCACCACCAGGCCGTTCGCGGTGGAGATCTGGCTGTTGAAATCACGCTGCCGTACGTTGTGCCCCAGCAGCACGGAGAGGTTGAGGTCGTCTGTAAGTTTCCGCTTGCCGGTAACCATCAGGTCGCTGGTAAGCTCGCGTATATTGATCGCCGTTTCTTCGTATTTGCCGGAAAAACGGCGGGCATAGTTCTGCGCCAGCTCATCGGTGATCACACGTTTGGACACGATCTGGCGGCGTTTATCGGCAGACACATCTGTGCCGATGCGGTAGTTGATATCCAGCCAGTCGCTGGCCTTGTATCCCACCTGCACATTGGCAAGGAGACGATCCATGGTAGACCGGTAAGAATCTTCACCCAGGTAATAATAAGGGTTCACGGTGTAGGCGCCGTAATACCCATAGAGGTCGGCGTATTTGCTGTGGTAATCTTTCAGCTCCACCAGGGGAATATCACGCGGCGTTTGCAGCACCTGGTCGTAGGGAGAATTTCCCTGACCCTGCGTGGACAGATCGCCGAGCGCCCGCACATAGTTGATGCTGGCGCTGCTGTAAAAATTATGGCCCAGGTCAGAACTGGCGCTGAGTCGCACCGAAGTGCGTTTGTATTCGGTTCCCGGCATCACGCCTGCCTGGTTGAGCTGGTTGAAAGAGAGGAAATAAGCCGCGTTCTCATTGTTTTGCGACCAACTCACGCCGTTGGTCCAGCTATGGCCGATGTCGAAAAACTCCTTCACATTATTGGGCAGGGGTGAGTACGGTTTTACCAGTTGGGAGTCGCCGATCTGCTGTCCCCAGGGACGTATTTGTCCATCGAATTTGGGGCCCCAACTGAAGTTTTCCCTGGAGTCGGGTTCTTTTTTTCCACCCTGCCCGTATTCGTTCTGGAATTCAGGAAGACGTAGAATGGTTTCGGCATTGTAGGCCGAACTAACGGTGATCTCTGAACGCTTTCCGCCTTTCAGCTTCCCGCTTTTGGTAGTAATGATAAGGGCGCCATTAGAAGCACGGCTGCCATACAAGGCAGCGGCAGCGGGGCCTTTCAGCACTGTTACGGTTTCAATGTCGTCGGGGTTGATATCGTTTCCCCGGTTGCCTGCATCTACCTGGTTGTTGAGGTTGTCGTCTGCGTCGATCTGCGAGTTGTCGATGGGAATGCCATCCACCACGATCAGGGCCTGGTTGTTGCCGGTGAGCGAAGTACCCCCGCGAAACACAATGCGGGTGCTGCTTCCAACGCCGCCGCTGGACCCTGTGATCTGTACGCCAGCCACTTTGCCCTGCAGGGAATTGAGTACGCTGCGGTCCTTACCACGGGTGAGTTCTTCGTTCTTGATGGTACTGGTAGCATAGCCCAGGCTGCGTGCTTCTCGTTTGATGGCGTTGGCGGTAACGATCACTTCGTTCATCTGGCTGGCTTCTTCCTCCAGCGACACGTCCAGTTTACCGCCACCTGTATGTTTTGCTTCGAAAGAACGGTAACTGATAAAACTGAATACCAGCGTTGCATTTGCCGGTACGCCGCTGAGATTGTACACTCCTTCCGCATTGGTCTGCGTGGCCTGGGTACCCCCTTTTAGGCTGACGGAGACGCCTCCAATAGGATTTCCTGTTTTTGCATCGGTGACTTTGCCACTGATGGTTCTTTCCTGTGCATTCAGGTAAACAGCCGTCAGCAACATCAGCACCCATGTGCCAATGAGATTCTTCATATGCGTGGTTAATTTTGAGAGCATAAAATTATCGGGATAAAACCCGCGCTCATGGCGGATTTACATTGCATTCGAACCGTTCAAGATCAATTGGCGGTATCCATTGCAGGGAAAATATTACACAGGATCTGCAGAAGACGATTATCAAAGGAAACATCAGAGGGATGAGTGGCGGAAGCTAGAATATAACACCATGATAAGCGGGCACAAACTTACCAGGCAAATCAAACGCAGCACTGTAGCAGGTTTCAGCGTTCGATGCAACAATAAATTATCATGAATTGGAAAATTATCCTGTGACGAGTGGACGGATCATGTTGTGAATGGCCGCTGTGAGTTGGATGGGGGAAACAGCAATTGCTGTAAGCTCTCTTCCAGTCCATTGTCGCGGTGGTTGTAACGGAACTCGCATTCCCTGATGTGCAGGTAAAGTGTATTTCGGTGCATGCCACGGAATTTCTGCAGACGTCCTTTGATCCAGCCCCAGAAACCGCTGATCTCGTCCATCATAGAGCTGCCGTTGACCTGTTGCAGGTTATCGAGGCGGTAGAGGCGCCAGCAAGAAAAATCGGCAACCGCCTGTAAATGCGGGTACCTGTGACGAACCGTTTCCAGGTCCGTCGGATCAAAATCCCTTACGGCCTGGATGGAAATACCGCGGCTACTTTTATAAAAACCGTAGGCCGTTACCGGTTGAGGCGCGATCATCGTTTGTTCTTGCCCGTTACTGGTGCCTGGCTGCAGGCTTTCGGCCTGCGCAGCAATGGCCATGCGAATGCGCTTTAGATAATTGTTCACCGTAATACGGCTCACGTGCGTCACATGGGCTATCTGGGTAGCATTGAGGTCTTCCCGGAAAAGGTGGATGATCTCCCTGCATTTACGGTCAGACAAATGAGCACCTTTCATCAGCCTGTTGGTCATTGCAATCAGTTGGTGCAACAATATTAAACCAGCGTCTGATGCAGGGCAAGGCGAACTATGCAGATGGAGCGGGCGCGTGTTGACCGGAAGACAGTGTAATCAAAATGTCATTAAGTTATCCAGTGCCTGGCGCAGTTTAACGGGACTAGGCAGCATGGCGTCCTCCAGCGCTTTGTTCATAGGCACGGCGGGAAGATCGCGTGCGCCCAGTACGGCTATTGGCGCATCCAGCCACTGGAAGCAATGCCGGCTGATGCGTCCTGCCAGCGCTTCTGCAAAGGAGTTGGTTTGTTGTTCTTCGGAAAGCACCAGGCATTTTCCATGTGCTTTCACGCGTTCGAAAACCAGGTCCTCGTCGAGTGGAAACAGGGTACGCAGATCCAGCACTTCGAGCCGGCCGCCGGATTGCGCGGCTACCGCCATGGCCCAGTGCACCCCCATTCCGTAAGTGACCACCAGGCAGCTTTCTCCTTTTTCAATGGCTTCGGCGTTGGCGGGAACTGTGATGTTTGCTTTTCCCAGCGGCAGGATATAGTCGGCTGCAGGTTCGGGGCTGCGGGCGCCTTCCGTTCCCGGAACCTTGCTCCAGTAAAGCCCCTTGTGTTCCAGCATCAGCACCGGGTTGGGATCGTGAAAAGCGGCTTTCATCAATCCCTTCATATCGGCGGCGTTGGAAGGGTACACCACTTTGATGCCTTTGATACTGAGCAGGGTGCTTTCCACGCTGCCGCTGTGAAAAGGCCCGCCACCACCATACGCGCCCACTGGCACCCGGATTAGGGTTTGCACAGGAAATTTTCCGGCGGTGAGGTAACAGCTTTTGCTGATTTCGGATACCAGTTGGTTAAAGCCCGGGTAGATATAATCTCCAAACTGTACTTCCACGATGGGTTTGAGTCCCACCGCTGCAAGGCCGGCCGTGGAACCGATGATATAGGCTTCCTGGATAGCAGTATTGAAAACACGCTGGTCGCCGAACTGCGAAGCCAGGGTCGCGGTTTCGCGGAATACACCACCCAGGGTGCGGCCCACATCCTGTCCATATACAATAGCGGCGGGATCTTCCTGCATGATTTCGCGGATGGCGAAAAGGGCGGCATCCACCAGGAGGATCTTGTCTTTTTTGGCCGGGTCTTCCCTCCTGCCTTTTTCTTCCAGGATGGGCGTCGGAACAAATACATGGTCTGCCACGGACGCCGGATCAGGGTCGGACGCTGCGCTGGCATCGCGGAAAGCTTTCGCCACAGCCACCTGTTGTTCCTGCTCAATGTCCTGGAGGCAGTTTTCTTCCACACCCTGCCGGAGGAGCTCCTGCCGCAGCCGCGGCCAGGGGTCGCGGGCGGCATGGGTTTCGAGGTCGGCCGCCGAACGATAAGTTTCTTTCCGGACGCCGCTGGTATGATGCCCCAGCAACGGCACATCGGCCTGGATCAGGAAAGGGCGGCGTTCACGGCGCATGGTGGAGAGAATATCCCTGATGATTGCATAGGAAGCGCAGAAATCGCTGCCGTCCACGCGGTGCCGTTCGAGCCCCGGGAAACCCGCGGCATATTCAAAGGCGTCCATGCGCCGGGCCTCGGCTGCCCGCACACTGATGCCCCACTGGTTGTCCTGCACCAGGTAGAGGATGGGCAATTGTTTGAGCACGGCAAATTGCAGGGCCTCTCCCACTTCTCCTTCGGTTATGCTGGCATCGCCGAGGGAGCAAACGACTACCGGGTTTTCACCCGTGCGGGTCCTGCGCAGGTCGGAAGGGCGGTTGTTCTCCAGGAAGCGAAGTCCCTGGGCAATGCCGGTGGTGGGGATCGCCTGCATGCCCGTGGCGCTGCTCTGGTGAATGATGGTAGGGAAAAGATCGCCTTTATAATTCGGGTGCGAATAGTAGGCCCTGCCTGCTGAAAAAGGATCACCGGCTTTAGCCAGGAGTTGCAGCATGAGCTGGTAGGGCGTAAAACCCAGGCCCAGCAGGAGGCTTTCATCGCGGTAATAGGGGCTCACATAGTCGGCCGGATCGAGCTGGAAGCCCAGGGCAAGTTGGATGGCTTCATGCCCCCGGGAAGTGGAATGAACGTATTTGCAGGTGGCACGGTTGGCTTCATAGATGGCGGACATGAACTGAACCGCGCACATCTGCGCATAGGCATTGAGGAGAATATCCTTTTCGATCATAACAGGCAATGGTCCGCAAATATATACGAACACCTGTTAGTTTTCTGCGTTTTCGCCAACTATTTCAGGAAGCGTGCAGGTTGCCGGATGAAGTTGCGGGATTACTTGACTTCCACCACGAACATGGACTTGTCTTCCAGCAATCCTTCCAGTTCGTCGCCCACCACGCATTCTCCGACGCCTGCGGGCGTTCCGGTGAATACCAGGTCGCCAATGTTCACAGAAAAATAGTTGGAGATATGGGCCACCACTTTATCGAAGTTGAAGATCATGTTAGACGAATTCCCCTGCTGCACTATTTCTTTGTTTTTGAGCAGGGAAAAACCGATGTCCTTCTTGCCCTTCAGTTCTTCGAGAGGAATCCATTTCCCGATCACGGCAGAATTGTCCCAGGCCTTGGCTTTTTCCCAGGGGAGGCCTTTTTCCTTGAGTTCCTGCTGGATATCGCGCGCCGTGAAATCAATGCCTACTGTCACCGCATCGTAGTATTTACTGGCGTAGCGGTCCTGGATATACTTACCGTTTTTGCAGATACGCAGCACCAGTTCGCACTCATAGTGCAGTTCGTTGGTGAATTCTGGATAATAAAAGGGAGTATGGGATTGGAGCAGTGCGCTCTTAGGCTTCATGAATATAACAGGCTCATCCGGAACCTCGTTCCCCAGTTCTTTGGCATGCGCCACATAGTTACGGCCTATACAGAATATTTTCATATTCAATAAGGGTTTAATGATTGAACAATCATAGATTTTAGTTGGACCAAGGTCCCGGAATTTGCATAGGGCTTACTGGATAAAAACTCAGGAAGATGTGGTCTGCGAAAATAACCATTCATGATCAATATTCATAATTGATATATTACATTATTGAACTGATTCATAGCGGTAGAGAGACCTGCCAGCGCAAAGGTTTCGATGAGTTCGACTGATTTTTCGATTTTCAGTTGCACCAGGGGCCATTCTTCGTCTGTCCAGCGGCTCAGGACAAAATCGACCTGCCTTCCTTTGGAATAGTTGTTACCGACACCAAACCGCAGGCGGGGATAGCCGATACTGCCCAATTGTTCCTGGATGCTGCGCAATCCATTGTGGCCGCCGTCGCTCCCACTACCCCGCAGGCGCATCCTATCGAGTGGCAGTGCCAGTTCATCTACCAGCACCAGCACCTGTTCCAGGGGTATTTTTTCCTTATCCATCCAGTATCTGACCGCCTTCCCGCTGAGATTCATATAGGTGACGGGTTTAATACAGAGCAATAATTTGTTCTTGACGCGGATCTCGGCTTTGTCGGCCAGGCGATCGGCTTCAAAACGTCCACCGTGTTTGGTAACCAGGGCATCGGCAATATCGAAACCGATATTGTGCCTTGTGTGGGCGTATTCCGCCCCGATATTTCCCAATCCGACGATGAGGTATTTATTCGTTGCCATAAGACCTGCAGGGAAAAGACGAAAAAGGACCGGGTTCCGGTCCTTTCAGTTTTATTTCTTGGCGGCTGCCGCTTCTTCCTGTTTCAACTGGCGTGTCATAACAATGGAAGCGATGGGAATCCGGGGAGAGTTGAGAATTTCTATGTTCTCTTCTTTTACGTCCTGCACGCGAACGTTTTCGTTCAGTTGCAGGTTGGTGATGTCGAGCTCAAGGGCAGACTTCAGGTATTTCGGCAGGGTCTTGATCTTGAGGGATTTGATCTTCACTACCAGTTTACCACCTTCTTTCACACCTGCGGGTGAGCCTGTCAGGTGCAGGGGAAGTGTAGCGATCACTTTTTTATCTTCCACCAGTTCCAGCAGATCCACATGGATCAGTTCGTCGGTTACTTTGTCGAACTGGAGGTCTTTCAGGATGCAGCGGTAGCTTTTACCGTCTACTTTTACTTCTGCCAGCTGGAATTCGGGCGTGTAAACAAGTGTTTTAAAAGCCTTGGCGGGTGCAGTAAAATTCACTTCAGCCTCGCCTCCGTAAATTACACCTGGCACTTTTTCCTCAGAGCGAAGTTGGCGGGTGGCTTTTTTCCCGGTTTCGGTCCTGAGTTGTCCTTCGATTGTAATTGTTTTCATTGTTATAGTTGTATTTAAAAAAACTTATGACTGTCCTTCCTGGCGCATTTGTTCCTTACGTTGTGCATGGATGAACAGGCTGGTAATACTTTTCTGTTCAAACGCATTTCGGATAGCAGTTGCAAAAAGGTCGGCTACGGAAAGCACTTTGATCTTCGACACTTCCTGGTGGAGTGGGATGGTATCACAAACCACCAATTCCTCCAGTACGCTGTTTTCAATGTTTTCGTAAGCTTTGCCACTCAGTACGGGATGGGTACACATGGCCCGTACGCTGGTGGCGCCTTTTTCCAGCAGCAACCCGGCACTTTTTGCAAGGGTGCCCCCCGTGTCGCAGATATCGTCGATCAGGATCACGTTGCGGTCGGTTACATCACCGATCACCACCATGCTCGCGATCTCGTTTGCCCTTTTCCGGTGTTTGTCACAGATCACCATTTCAGCGTTGAAATAGCTGGCGATTTCCCGGATCCGGTTGGCAGAACCCACGTCAGGGGCCGCAAAGGTAAGGTTTTCCAGTTTCAGTTGTTCTATGTAAGGAATAAAAATTACCGAGGAGTCGAGGTGGTCCACCGGGATGTCGAAATAGCCCTGGATCTGGGGAGCGTGGAGGTCCATGGTGATCACCCGGTCGGCACCAGCGGCAGTTAACATATTGGCTATCAGTTTACTGCCTATTGCAACCCGGGGTTTGTCCTTTCGGTCCTGCCGGGCATACCCGTAGTAAGGAATTACCGCAATCACTTTATAGGCCGAGGCCCGGCGGGCGGCATCGATCATGAGCAGCAGTTCCATCAGGTTGTCGGCGGGGGCAAAAGTACCCTGGATCAGGAAAACAACATCGCCCCGGATGCTCTCCTGGTATACTGTCTGGATCTCTCCATCGCTGAATTTCTGGATATTGATGCGGCCGAGGGGAATACCATAGCTGCTGGCGATTTTTTCGGCGAGGTATTGGGAGCCTGTGCCGGAGAAGATTTTCGCGGTGGAGTGCATAAATCAGATGTTGGTGCGGCGAAGATAAACATTGAGGTAAAAAGAAAAAGGCGCCAACGCAAAAAGGTTGTGCGCCTGCACAACCTGTTAATAATATTGAGAGACAAAGCAATTCCTCAACGCACCGACGGTCGGCCGGGTCGTTCGACATGTGGTTTCCGGTTCAGGCAGATCGCCTGTTACCGGTGTCAGCGGGCTGCCAACTGTACCTGGGCTGCTGCCGTGGAAGCCGGTTTCGACAGGCCGAGATCAGCACTTTTCCGGTTACCGATGGCGCTGAAAATAGCTGAGCAAATAAAAATAGAGAAAAAGAGGGCTACAATGTAAATCCCGATGCAGAAGAGCATGGATTGAAAGCCTCCAAGGCTGTTGAATGTGCGGGCGTTCATAGCAAATGAATTTTACTGTTTTTCTAAGGATATTTTGGATTATAGATAAAACGGGTTAAAACCCTGTTTTATGCGATAAAAATATTATTTAATCTTACTGCATGCAAGCGCAAAACCACTCAATTAAATCATGGGCAAAAACCGACAGGCCAAGAGAAAAATTACTTAGTAAAAGTCCCATGCACCTGAGTGATGCAGAACTGATCAGTATTCTCCTGGGAAAGGGATACGGCAAAAAAACAGCGCTGGACCTTAGCCGCGAATTGTTAAGCGGTTGCCACAATAACCTCCACAGGCTGGCAACCAGCTCCATTTTTGAATTAATGAAAATCAAAGGGATAGGGGAAGCAAAAGCCATTGCTGTAGCCGCTGCATTTGAACTGGGAAGGCGGCGCCTGGCTATGCAGGCGATGCCCACCACCCTCGTCACCGGTAGCAGGGATGTGGCCGCCTATCTCCAGCAATTGTACCAGGACCATGGCCAGGAGATATTTGTGGTTCTTTTTCTGAACCGTGCCAACCGCATCAAACACCACGAAGTAATCAGTATGGGAGGTATAGCCGGGACAGTTGCCGACCCTCGGATCATCATGAAAAAAGCCATTGAACAAGAAGCCAGCGCCCTGATCCTTGGCCACAACCATCCCTCCGGCAATTTAAGACCGAGTAGTGCAGACGAAGAACTGACCCGGAAGATTAAGGGGGCGGCACTGTTGCTCGATATCCGGCTGATGGACCACATTATTGTCAGCCAACAGGGCTATTTTAGTTTTGCAGACGAAGGGCTTCTTTAACCTGCTACGAAGCCTGCTCAGGCCTGGGCTGCCGGGCCGCCGAAGTTCAGGGGCATTTGAATTTCCTCCAGGTCCTTGATATCGCCGTTGGCATCTTCGAAACGCTCAATGTTTTCGATCAGGGCCTTCATGAAACGCTTGGCATGCTGTGGCGTGAGAATGATACGGCTTTTCACCCTGCTCTTGGGAGTTCCTGGCATTACATTCACAAAATCGATCACAAACTCTGCGTGAGAGTGCGTGATGATGGCTAGGTTGGCGTAGGCGCCTTCTGCCATTTCTTCTGAAATCTCTATGTTGAGCTGGTTATTGTTATTGGCTTCCATGTTAGGCTGTTAAACTGCAAAACTAACAAGATATGTCCATTTACCTACTTACCAGGTGAAGATTAGCTGGCATTTCCATTCCGACCGGTGGCTTCCCGTTATTTCGTCGTTTCCCGATCCCTGCACCGTTTTATCAAAATAGCGGCTGCGGGCCCAGCGCAGCCACCACTGGCACTTCAGCGGGCGCGCACCAATATTGAGGCGCGTTCCGCCCTGCACCTGGGCATAGTATCGCCAGCCCCTGTCGTAAACGGCCGGTATGGTAAAAGAATAAAGCAGGTCGCGCTCATAGGCATAGATGCGTGTATCATAACCCTGTGTATCGAAATAACTGACACGCAGGGAAGCAGACCAGCGCCCCCGCGGCAAAGGAAAATTACCATCCGTAAAAGCCATCCAGCCCGAAACCGCCGGCCCTTCTTTTTTAAACCAGCATTTCTCCAGGCGTGCAGCGAGCCGCACTTCCTTCCCCAATTGCCGTTCTGCATGGAGGCGGAGATTGGTTTGCTGCTTTGGTACGGGCATCGCAACAACAGCACCGGTTTCATTTTCCGGCTTCTCTCCTTTCCGGTATCGCAGCCGGATATCCCAACGCCGCCGTTGTGTATGCACTAACTGGGCCGCATATTCGAAACCGTCGCCCGGTGCATCAGCACGGTACCGCAACCAGGGAAACCGGAACAGGTCAACGTACCCCTGTAATACCCATTGAGGTTTCAACTGAATTTTCAAACCAGTATACAATCCTGTTTCATTGGAAGCCTTGCTGTTCTCAGAAAAAGTAGAAGCATACAGCGACTGGTACCCGGGATCCAGCTTGCGGAAAACAAAAGACATATCCACAGAAGACGCCAGGCTCAGTACAGCGCCCTGTACAAAAGCCCATCCTTCCTTACATTTGGCAACCTCCCCGAAAAGGAAATAGTTTCCCGCACTATAACTGTAATGTATGCCCGCATTTCTTAGCTGCTTCCCGCTCCAGCTGAACAAAGCATAGGGTTCGTTCCGGGGTTGATAAGGCAGATCAAAGAGATGGATCATTCCCGCCAGCCCCATGCGAAAATGTTTTTTCCTGAATTCCGCAACAGCGCCATAGCCCTTTTCCCGCAATGTATTCCGGTCTGCCAATTCCGTTCCGGTACGATGCAGCCCCGCAGTCGACAGGCTGCTGAACGCCACTGCATTTCCATCCGTGTCGTACACAATATTGGCTGTTCTTTTCTGCGCGGCGGCGAAAACGATTAGGCTCCAGTGTTTATAGCCGGTTTCCAGCGCAATGCCCCGGTGGAAATTGTATTCCCCTGCAGAACGATAAGGCTGCAGTGCTTTGCCCTGCCGGTACACTGCAATGGCCTCTCCCGTTTTACCAAAAGCCAGCCCCTGCCACTGCAACAGCCCCTGCCCGATATTCAATGTATAATCGCCCAGCGCGATGGTACGCAGCCAGCTGTTTCTTTTCAGGAAAAGATGGAAGCTGATGAAATCTCCCATTCTTTCACCCGCATCTTTTTCCAGGCTAAAGCCATACCAGAGTTGCTGACCAGATTGATAAGCCAGCCTCGTATAGTTCCGAAGCGGACCTCCAATATAGGGCGATTGCCCGGCGCTGTCTGTTTTGAGCCCTTTTGTTTTTTCGAGTATGCCCGCCGTTCTTATGAGCAACTGGAATTGCCCGGTGCTAAGCAACTGTCCCGGCTTTTTCTCCCAACGCGGCTGCAACCCAAAATGAAAAAGGGGCATCAGCCGTCGCACGAGAGGAAGATCCCAGCCCGGAATGGCCTGCAATTCATACCGGCTTTCGAAAGGCCCGAACAGGCGGCGGTAATCCAGGAAGGCCTGTACCTGTAAAGGGGTCAGGATGTTCAGGGAAGCCAGTTCCTGCTCTGTTACGGTATTCGCTGCCAGGGGATGGTTTTTCAGCCACTCCCTTTCCTGCAGCCACTGGTCGTTTTCCGGTGGCTCTTCTCCTTCAGCAGCCAGGAATTCCAGCGCCTCCTGTTCGGAAAAACGCGCCGTTTCCTGCGCAGGAAGGGATACCGCCCAGTAAAGCACCAGTACCAGCAGCAATGCGACGCGGCTTTGCATACAGTTATTCATGAGTGATGGTTTTAGCAGGGAAACCAAAACCCAATCGCAATCCGGGCGTCCAGCCCAGGGCCGGCACCATCATGCCATACAGGAATACCTGCCACCGCTTCTGGATATAACCTGTTTCCACTGCCAGCCGCACGGGAAGGGTTTGTAATTGTACTGCGGCCTGCACCTGTTGCAGGGGCCTGAAAAGGATGGCAGTTTTTACAGAGACGCCCTGTGGAGTGAAACCCAGCTCCAGCCCGGCATAGGCTTCTCTGCTCAGATCACGTCCGGCAGTTACCAGGAAAGAATAAGCTGCAGGTTTTGCGATTTCGGGCACATCTATATACTGTTGCAACAAAATGCCGCCGCCGCTACACCATTGGCCATATCGCCATACAAACCCCAATTGCGCGTGCAAGGATCGTTGCGGATCGTTTTCGGGGAGTTTTTTTCCGCCTGCGCCCGCCGACACGCCCAGGTAAAGGTCCTTTAGGATTTGCCGGCCATATATCACCACGGCCGACCATTCCCGGTACCGCGGCAACTTGAGCTGCTGGTATGCGAGTCCCCAACCGCTTGCCGCCGGATTCCTGTGATCCTGCAACTTCTGGCGCAGCGGAACAGCCAGAATGCATCCGGTTTGACTCACCCCTTCTGCCCAATAGGGGCGCTGGTGCTTCAACTGCAGGTCGGTTGCCGGCAGCCTCGCGGCATTGGCAGGCTGATCCAGCAGGCTTTCCGCTTGCAGAAAACGGTTGCTCATCCCAGCCGCAGCCGGACGCAGTTGCCCCGGCGCTGACCATACGTGCAGCAACAGGAAGATAGCGCAGCATATGATTTTCATACTGCCAATTTCGGGCAGGCAGCAGCGCAGGTCAAGCGTGTAAAGGCCGCTTTTATCATCGTTAAAACACGACGCTTAAGGGGTCCCCCGATCAGGTTCAGCGAGAAAATCTATACCAAAGCTTGGCATGATGCTGTACCTTTGCGCCATGCAAATTTTAGATGGTAACCTGGTTTCAAAAGCCACCAAAGAGTCCCTACGCCTGAAAACAGCGCAACGCGTCGCAGAAGGAAAAAAGACCCCCCATCTCGCCGCCATCCTGGTGGGTAATAACGGGGCCAGCGAAACCTATGTGGGCGCCAAAGTGAAGGCTTGTGCCGAAATCGGCTTCAAATCCACCCTCATCCGGCTGGAGCCGGATGTCAGCGAAAACAAGCTCCTTTCCATTATTGAAGACCTGAACCTCGATGAAGACATCGACGGCATCCTCGTGCAACTGCCGCTTCCTACCCATATTTCCGACGAAAAAGTGATCAATACCATACTTCCTTCCAAAGACGTGGACGGTTTCCACCCGGTGAATGCGGGTCGTATGGTCCAGGGACTTGACAGCTTTGTCGCTGCCACCCCCCACGGCATCATGCTGCTACTGGAACATTATAAGGTTGACACAAAGGGCAAACACGCCGTGGTCATCGGCCGCAGCAATATCGTGGGCCGCCCCATGAGCATCCTGCTCAGCCAGCCCGGTAACCCCGGCAACTGCACCGTTACCATTACCCATTCCCATACCCGTAACCTTAAGGAACTCTGCCTCCAGGCAGATATCATCGTTGCAGCCCTCGGCAAAGCCGAATTCCTCAAGGCCGATATGGTAAAGGAAGGGGCTATTATTATAGATGTGGGCATTACCCGCGTACCCGATGCTTCCAAAAAATCGGGCTTTGCCCTGAAGGGGGACGTGGACTTTGCAAACGTATCGCCGCACTGCAGTTATATTACGCCCGTGCCCGGAGGAGTTGGTCCCATGACCATCGCCGCCCTCATGAACAATACCCTGAAAGCCTGCGAATCTAAAAACTGATCTCCTGAACGCTGCCGCTACCATACCAGCCCAGGGTCAATTACCCATTGCGCAAGCGGAGCAACTGCCGCTCATGGAAGCTTTTTATACCCTGCAGGGAGAAGGCTACCACCAGGGCCGCGCCGCTTATTTCATCCGGCTCGGTGGCTGCGATGTGGGCTGCGTTTGGTGCGACGTGAAGGAAAGCTGGGATGCCGCCAAACATCCGCTGGTTGCTGTGGACGACATAGTGGCCGCAGCCCTGCAGCATCCCGGCCGCCTGGCTGTTGTCACCGGCGGCGAGCCACTTCTGCACCCGCTCGGCCCGCTTACGGCAGCATTGAAAGCCGCGGGTTTCGAAACCAATATCGAAACCTCGGGCTCCAGCCCGCTCAGCGGGCAGTGGGACTGGATCTGCCTTTCTCCCAAAAAATTTAAATTCCCGTTGCCCGAAGTGGTGGCTGCGGCCGATGAACTGAAAGTGGTGGTTTTCAATGCCTCAGACTTCAAGTGGGCCGAGCAATGGGCCGCCAAAGTAAAACCTGGCTGTAAACTTTTCCTGCAACCCGAGTGGGACAAAAGGGAAAGCATGCTGCCCCTGATCATCGATTATATCATGGCGCACCCGCAATGGGAACTCAGCCTTCAGTCGCATAAATATATAGGTGTGCCCTAAAGCACCCGCCCTCCAATTTTTTTGGCATAATTTCCGTTATGAACGGGTATTCAGGACCTATGATGAAACAATTTCTCCTTTGCCTATTTATTTGCGCCGGCCTGCAGGGCTGGTCGCAATACCGGCCGGATAAACTCAATCCTAAGGCTGTTAAACTATATGAAAAAGCCATGCAGGCTGCCCAGAACGACGATTTCCGCGGCGGTATCGCTTTTTTGAAAGATGCCGTAAAGCTCGATCCCTCCTATGCCGATGCCTGGTTGTCCATTGCCGGCATGTACGGGGAAATGAAGGTGTACGACAGCGCCATCTACAATTATGAAAAAGCGCGGTCCATCGACTCGGTCTATTTCCGCGACTACAACCTTCCCTATAGCATCAACCTGGCGGGAAAAGGGCGCTTTGCCGACGCGCTCTTTGCGGTGAACAAATTTGTGACGGTGAACGACCTCAACGAGTCAAGCAAAAAGGCTGCCGCCTACCGCACCCGCACCTACCAGTTTGCACTGGAAGAAGCCGCCAAACCCGCCGTTGCCGACTACCGCTTTGAACCCACCAACCTGGGCGACGCCGTGAACAGCGCCGTCTCTGAATATTTTCCCTCCCTCACCATCGATAATGAGCAACTCGTTTTTACGCGGCGCGTCAATAACTACAACGAAGACTTTTTTGAAACACGGCGCGAAGGAAATGGCTGGTCGGCCGCAAAGGGACTAACGGGCATGATCAACTCCAATTTGAATGAAGGCGCTCAAACCCTTTCGCAGGATGGGCAATGGCTGATCTTCACCGGTTGTAATTTCCCCGATGGCGCAGGAAGCTGCGACCTCTATGTCTCTTTTCTCACCAATGAGGGATGGAGTGAGCCCGAAAACCTGGGAGAGCCCATCAACACGGAATCCTGGGAATCAACACCCAGTCTTTCGCCCGACAAGAAGGATCTTTATTTCGCGAGCCGACGCCCGGGTGGCTATGGTGGCAGCGATATCTGGGTGAGTCATTTATCTACAACTGGCAAATGGTCGGAGCCCGAAAACCTGGGCCCGGAGATCAATACCGCCGGCGACGAAACCTGCCCCTTCATTCATGCCGATAACCAGAGCCTCTATTTTGTTTCCAACGGATTGCAGGGCTATGGCGGCGACGACCTCTTCCTGGCGCGCAAAGGTCCCAAGGGAAGTTTCAGCCTGCCCCGCAACCTCGGCTATCCCATCAACACCATCGAGAACGAAGGCAGCCTGGTGATCACCGCCGACGGCAGCACCGCTTATTTCGCCAGCGACCGGGCCGACAGCCGCGGCGGGCTCGACCTCTACACTTTCAGCATGCGCAATGATATCCGCCCCATCAAAACCCTCTGGGTGAAGGGCCGGGTAATGGACAGCCAAACAAAGAAAGGACTGCCCACTTCAGTGGAGCTAACGGACATCAGTAACCGCCAGGTCATTAGCCGCGTGCAGACAGATGAAACGGGCAACTATCTTATCACGCTTCCGGTAGGGCGCGACTATGCTTTCAACGTGAATCGCCGTGGTTACCTTTTTTATTCAGAAAACTTTTCGCTCAGCCAGAAGGACCCCGATTCCACGTATCACATAGACATCTACCTGCAGCCGATTCTCGCCAATGCCAGCATGGTGCTCAAAAATGTTTTCTTTGAAACCAACAGCACCGCGCTCAGCGATAACTCCCTTGTAGAGCTCGACAAGCTGGTGCAGTTGCTGAAGGACAACCCGTCGCTGCAGATACAGATCAACGGGCATACTGACAATGTGGGCAAACCGGCCGACAACCTTAAGCTCTCCAATGGACGTGCGCAAGCCGTGGTGAATTACCTTATTAAGAATGGTATTGACGCCAAACGCCTGCGGTTCGAAGGTTTTGGCGCAACCGTTCCGGTGGCTGATAACAATACCGAAGAAGGTCGTGCCCGCAACCGCCGCACCGAACTAAAAGTAATTGCCCGGTAGGGTGATTTCTGGCTGGGAAACAGGGTGATTTCACGCTTACACGGGCATTGCCGCTGCTGTATTTTACAGTAAAAAAAGATGAACCCGAGTGAAGCGCTCCTGCAGATCGCGCTGACCCAGGTGCCGCATATCGGCCATGTGCATGCGAAAGCGCTGGCTGAAAATTTCGGATCGGCATCGGGCGTTTTCCATGCCCCGCTTGCCCTGCTCGAAAGCCTGGAAGGGATTGGCAGCGTCCGCGCCCGCGCCATCAGGAACTTTTGCAACTGGCGGAGCTGTGAAGCCATCCTGCGGCAGGTGCAGGACCTGGGGGCAGAAACCATTTTCATCACCGACCCACGCTATCCCCGCGAGTTGCTGCGCTGTTACGACCCTCCCACCCTGCTCTATTACCGGGGCCGGATGGACCTGCAGCATACGCGGAAAATATCCATCGTCGGCACACGCCACCACACCGAATATGGCAAACAGCAAACGGAGACCCTCATACGAAAAATCGCTGCCGCCTGCCCGTCCATCATCAGTGGCATGGCCTATGGCATCGACGGGCTCGCACACCGGGCCGCCCTGAAAGCCGGCCTGCCCACCCTCGGTATCCTGGCACACGGACTGCATACTATTTACCCGCCGGAACATTTGCAACTGGCGCGCGACATCCTGGCTGCCGGCGGGGGCCTTCTTACGGAGTTTCCGCCGGGTGTCAAACCCGACCGCTTTCACTTTCCCATCCGCAACCGCATTGTAGCCGGCCTCTGCCAGGTACTGGTAGTGGTGGAAACCGGTAAAAAAGGCGGTAGTATGATCACCGCTTCATTGGCCCACGGCTACCACGGCCAGGTATACGCCATCCCCGGAAGGCTCAGCGATCCGCGCAGCGCCGGCTGCAACCTCCTTCTCCGCCAGCAGGTGGCCAGCCTCCTCCAGGATACAGAAGCCTTTCTCGAAGAGCTGGGCTGGGCAACGGCATCCGCATCCATCCGCCAGTCCAGCCTGCCCTTCAACCTCGACCCCGCCGAAACCATTCTACTCAACCTGCTCGAAACCCACGCCATAATGCATATTGATTCATTTTATCTCTTATCCGGATTGCCCGCCGGCGCCGCGGCGGCAGCCATCCTGTCGCTGGAAATGCGCAACCTGATCCGGCCCTTGCCCGGAAAGCGTTACCAGCGCTGCATTTGAAGCTAACAGAAAAATCATTTGGGACCAATTTCCCCACTGCGCTATCTTTGCACATGGCAACAAGAAAGAACTCCACTCAACGTTTAGATCTCTCTCACAAGTTTTTCGGCGAAGGCCTCACCTTCGATGATGTGCTCCTGGTACCGGCTTATTCCCAGGTTCTTCCGCGTGAAGTCAACACCAAAACCCGGCTCACCCGCGAAATCAGCCTCAATATCCCCATGCTCTCCGCGGCCATGGATACGGTAACCGAATCCAGCCTGGCCATTGCCCTGGCCCGGGAAGGCGGCATCGGTATCCTGCACAAAAACATGACCATCGAAAGGCAGGCAGAACTGGTGCGTAAGGTAAAAAGAAGCGAAAGCGGCATGATCATCGATCCCCTGACCCTGCTGGAAGACGCCACCATCGGCGATGCCCTTAAGCTGATGAAAGAGAACAAGATCGGCGGAATTCCCATTGTTGACCGGAAGAACAAACTGCTGGGCATCCTTACCAACCGCGACCTCCGTTTTGAGACCCTAAAATCCAGGAAGGTCAGCGAAGTAATGACGGGAAACAACCTCATCACCGCCCCCGAAGGAACCGACCTTAAGAAAGCAGAAAAAATCCTGCAACAGCATAAGATCGAAAAATTGCCCGTGGTGAAAAAAGACGGCACACTCGCCGGACTGATCACCTACCGCGATATCATACAATACCACAGCTTCCCCGAAGCCAACAAGGATACTTTCGGAAGGCTTATGGTGGGCGCCGCTATCGGCATCACCCGCGACATGCTCGACCGGGTCGCCGCCCTCCAGCAGGTAGGCGTTGACGTGGTTTGCCTCGACAGCGCCCATGGCCATACCAAGGGAGTGATGGACGCGCTGAAGAACGTTAAGAAAAACTTCAAAAAACTGCAGGTCATTGCCGGCAATGTGGGCACGGCGGCAGGTGCAAAGGCGCTGGCCGAAGCGGGCGCCGACTGTGTGAAAATTGGCATCGGTCCCGGCTCTATCTGCACCACCCGCATCGTGGCCGGTTCGGGCGTTCCGCAACTTACCGCCATCATGGAAGCCTACAGCGCACTGCACGCCATGGGCGTTCCGCTGATTGCGGATGGGGGTATCCGTTATACGGGCGACATGGTGAAAGCACTGGCCGCTGGCGCCGACTGCGTGATGATGGGAAGCGTATTTGCCGGCGTGGAAGAGAGCCCGGGTGAAACCATTATTTATGAGGGCCGCAAATTCAAGGAATACCGCGGCATGGGCTCCATCGGCGCCATGGCGCAGGGCTCAAGCGACCGTTATTTCCAGGACGTGGAAGACGATATCAAGAAACTGGTGCCCGAAGGCATCGAGGGCCGCGTGGCTTACAAAGGTTACCTGCGCGAAGTGGTGGCCCAGTTCATCGGCGGCCTGCGGGCCGGCATGGGATACTGCGGTTCAAAGGACCTCAACGCTCTTCGGCAGAATGCACAGTTCATCAAGATCACCAATGCAGGCATGAAAGAAAGCCATGCGCACGATGTTGATATCACCAAGGAAGCGCCCAACTATTCCCGCAAATAACCGGCAGCAAGCGTGAAAAAAATCCACCCCCTCCTGCTGGCGCTGGCTTCGGGACTGCTCCTTTCCCTGGGGTGGCCACCCCTGCCTTTTTCACCCTTGCTTTTTGTAGGCTTTATACCCTTGTTCTGGTTGCTGGAACAGGGCTGCAGCCGCGGGAAATTTTTCGGCCTGGTTTACCTGGCCATGCTGGTATGGAACATCATCACCACCTGGTGGATGTGGAACTCAACCGCCGAAGGAGCCGTTGCCGCCATGGTGGTCAACTGCCTCCTGATGTGCCTTCCCTGGCTGCTCCTTTACAATACGCGCAAAAGACTGGGAGAAAAGTGGAGCTATATCGCTTTCGCCGGCGGCTGGCTCAGTTTTGAATACATTCACCTCAACTGGGAACTGAGCTGGCCCTGGCTCACCCTCGGCAACGGCTTCGCCTCCGCGCCCGCGCTGGTGCAGTGGTACGAATTCACCGGTGCCAGCGGTGGCTCACTCTGGATCCTTAGCGCAAACATCCTGTTGTTCCGGCTGCTGCTTGCGTATGCCCGTAACCGTAAGTTCCCCCGGCGCCTTTTCCTGCGCAGCCTGCTGCCCCTGCTGCTTGCGCCTGTACTGCTGTCGCTGCTCATCCACACCTGGCGCCGGCCGCTGTCAACGCCAACACCCGGAGCCCCGCAGGTATTGATCGTTCAGCCGAACATCGATCCCTACATGAAATTTGAAGCGGGCACCCAGCAGGCACAGCTCGATAAACTGATCCGCCTGAGCGAACAGGGCATTACCCCTCAAACCAGGCTGGTCGTGTGGCCCGAAACAGCCATCAACCTGCCGAACGGGATCGAGGAAGACAGCATCCGGAAAAATTACCTCGTGCGTCCCGTTTGGGATTTCCTGGCCCGCCATCCGCAACTGAAACTGTTCAGCGGCATTGAAGGCTACCGGCTTTACCACGAAGAAGGCAAATCGCTTTATGCCAGGCGCATACAAAATACTTCCATCTGGTACGATACCTATAATACCGCTGCACTGCTGGATTCCACCGGCATCCTGAACAGCTACCATAAGTCCAAACTGGTGCCGGGCGTGGAATCACTGCCTTCTTTCCTTGCTTTTATGGGTCCCTGGTTCGAACAGTTCGGCGGCACTACCGGTGGTTATGCCCGCCAGAAGGAAAGGACCGTCCTTACTGATCCTGCATCGGGACTGGCCATAGCACCCGCTATCTGTTATGAAAGCATTTACGGCGAATTCATGACGGGCTTCCTGCGCAACGGCGCCAACCTGGTTTGCGTTATTACCAATGACGGGTGGTGGGGAAATACGGCCGGGCACAAACAGCACCTCGCCTATGCACGCCTCCGGGCCATTGAAGGACGCCGTTGGGTGGTGCGCAGCGCCAATACGGGTATCAGCGCCCTGATTGATCCGCTGGGTGCAACGGTGGCCTGCAAGGGTTGGGACGAAATGGGATTCCTGGCTGTTTCCGTACCGCCGCTGGATACCCAAACATTTTATGCGAGATTCGGGGACTGGATCTCCAAAATCGCCCTGGTGCTCACCGTGGTGCTGGCAGGCTGGTCGTTCAGCCGGTTGTGGAGATCCGTCAAAAAATAAAGCGCAATGATCCATTACGACACTATCGGTAAGGGACAACCGCTGGTGCTGGTACACGGTTTCGGGGAAGACTACCGCATCTGGGACCACCAGGTCCAGGCACTTTCTCCCTTCCTGCAACTGATCATACCACACCTGCCGGGTACGGGCAAAACACCTGCACAGGAAGCGCCTACCATGGAATCCATGGCCGACGACCTGTATGAGATACTTGAAAAGGAAAAGACCGGGAAGGTTTTCCTCGTGGGCCATTCCATGGGCGGTTACATCGCCCTGGCCTTTGCCGAAAAATACCCGGAAAAATTAAACGGCCTGGGGTTGTTTCACTCTACAGCCTTTCCCGATTCACCTGAAAAAATCAGCAACCGCCGGAAGAGCATCGAATTTATACAACAGCACGGCAGCGCCTCCTTCCTCGCCTCTACCACTCCCAACCTTTTCGCCGCAGAAAACCGGGAAGAAATGGCCAAAACAATCCAATTGGTCGCATCCGGCAATGCTTACCAGGGAAACGGCACCCTGATTGCTTTTTATGAAGCAATGATCAAAAGACCTGACAGAACCGCTGTTCTGAAAAAAGCGCCCTGGCCCGTGTTATTCATCCTTGGCAAGGGCGACCAGGCCGTTCCCTTTGCAGACACCATGAAACTGGTATATCTGCCCGATTTGGCGTATATTCATATACTCGAAGCATCCGGGCACATGGGAATGCTGGAAGCACCCGAAGAAACCAGCCAATACCTGAAGAACTTTGTGCAACAAGTTTGATAGCTACCGTTCAACGCACCGTACGCATGAAATTGCTGATCCCTTTTTGTTTTCTCTCACTGCTGTTCAGCACACCGCTGCTGGCCAACCACATCCGTGGAGGGGAACTGACGTATAAATACAAGGGACCCGGCTCACGCGCCAACAGTTCGGTGTACATCCTCACCCTCAAGCTTTTCATCGACTGTACCCAAAACAATCCGGGGCAGTTGGACAATACCGTTCCTTTTACCATTTTCCGGAAACGCGACAACGCGCAGGTAGGCTCTCCCGTTATAGCTCCTTTTTCCTACCAGAATAATGTGAGCTATGACCCCAATTCGAATCCCTGTCTCACCAACCCACCGCACGATATTTGTTATAACCTCCGCTTCTATACCGCAGAAGTAACGCTGGACGATGATCCCGATGGGTATATCATTTCCTTCCAGCGCTGCTGCCGCATCGAAGGCATCAATAATATAAGTGGTGCCAGCGACAATTACGGCGCCACTTATCTCTGCGAAATCCCGGGCACCAATGCCCTGGCAGCAAGCGAACACAACTCCAGTCCCAACATTACCGGCAATGATGCCGTAGCCATCTGCGCCGGCTCTTTTTTTACCTTTGACTTTTCTGCGGTGGACAGCGATCGCGATGAACTCGTATACGAGCTCTGCAGCGCCTATGCCGGCGGCGGACGCACCCAGCAGGAAAATTGCTATACCTGCCCTGTTCCCAACCCGGCAGCACCGCCCGCCTACCAGTCCCTTCCTTACCGGGGTTTGTACAGCGGCTCTATGCCGCTGGGAAACCAGGTAGGCATCGACAGCAAAACCGGCATCATCTCGGGCATTGCTCCCGCGGGACTCGGACAGTATGTTGTTACCGTCTGTATCAGCGAATACCGCCACGGCAAGCTGATCAACGTTCACCGGAAGGACATTCACCTGACCATTTCCGACTGTCAGCCGTTGAAGGCTGTGCTGGATCCTGATTATCACTTCTGCGATGATTTCAACGTCACCTTCCAGAACAAACAGGTGAACCCTGCTGGTTCCTCCTATATCTGGGATTATGGCGACGGCTCCAAAAAAGATACGGTTACCACCGCCCTTGGCATGGTACAGCACCAGTACAAGGATACAGGCACTTACACCGTACACCTGTTCATATCACTGGCCGATGGCGCCTGCACCGATCAAACCACCACCCTGGCCAAAGTGTACCCGGGTTATGAACCCGATTTCGAAGCGCAGGGTTCCTGCCTGCTGACGCCCTTCCGCTTTTTCGACCGCAGTTTTGCGCGTTACGGAGCAGCCAGCAAATGGACCTGGGATTTTGGAGACGAAACCGTTACCACCGATGTGTCGGACCTGAAAAATCCCACTTATAAATACAACAGCCTTGGGTTCAAAACGGTCAATGTCATCATCGAAAGCAGTTTCGGTTGTGTGAAAACGGTCACCAAACAGGTAGAAGTGCGCGATAAGCCCAACCTGGAACTGCCTTTCACCGATACCCTCATCTGCAGCATCGATACCCTGCAACTGGTGGCCAATGCGCCCGGCACACTGGCGCCGGTATTCAGTTGGTCGCCCGGTTATAATATCCTGAACCCCGGAACGCCTAACCCGCGCGTATACCCGAAAACAACCACCAACTACACGGTGAACCTCACCGACAATGGTTGTGTGAACAGCGCTTCCGTACAGGTACGCGTGGTAGACGAGGTTACCCTCAGGGCCATGGCCGATACCACCATCTGTCTTACTGATGCCGTGCAACTGCACGCCTCCGGCGATGGGCTCCGGTACGAATGGACTCCTTCGGCCGACCTGAGTCAGCCCGATATTCCCATACCTATCGTCATACCCCAGGCCAATACCAGTTATACGGTTACCGCCCATATCGGCGGCTGCAGCAAATCGGCAACCGTCAACGTAAGAACGGTACCATATCCGGGCGCCAACGCAGGCGATGACCTGGTGATCTGTTATGAAGACACCGCCCAGTTGCATGCGCAGATCAGCGGAGCCGCTTTTACCTGGACACCCACCAGCACCCTGCAGGGCGCGCAGACCCTCAGTCCGCTCGCCTTCCCGCTCCGCACTACCACCTATGTGCTGAGCGTGGTGGACAATATCGGCTGCCCCAAACCAGGCCGCGATTCGGTAACGGTAACCGTGCGTCCGCCCGTACAGGCATTCGCGGGGAACGATACCTCGATTGTGATCGGCCAACCGCTTCAGCTCAACGCCACCGGCGGCGAAGTGTACGCCTGGTCGCCTTCCCTGGGTCTCAACGGAACCAGCATCGCAAACCCCGTCGCCACCCTTAGCGAAAACCAAACCTACATGGTGCGCGTAGCCACCATTGAAGATTGTTTTGCTTACGATACCATTCACATCAAGGTGTTTAAGACGAGTCCCGATATTTTTGTCCCCAACGCTTTCACCCCCGGCCGCAGTTCGAATGCCGTATTCCGTCCCATCCCCGTGGGTATTTCGCGGCTGGAGTTCTTCCGCGTGTATAACCGTTACGGACAACTGGTGTACAGCACCTCCGAAACCGGGCGTGGATGGGATGGCAAGATCAACGGCCAGGACCAGGCCACGGGCACTTATGTTTGGATGGTAAGGGGGCAGGACTTCACCGGCAAAACCGTTTTCAAAAAAGGAACGGTGGTGCTGATCCGTTAAACTGCCGCCGGCACCGGCATCCACCAAAGCAGCCGCCAGCATTCAGTCGCTTGCAGTAACTTGCATCGTCCGGATGCGCGAGACCTCACAATGCCTCCCATCCAGGAACACCTTCAAGCAAAATCAGTATGAAAAGAACCGCCCTGATCACCGGCGCCAGCTCAGGATTTGGCGCCGCCATCGCCCACCGCTTTGCTGCAGGCGGATGGAACTGCATCATCACCGGCCGCCGCGCCGACCGGCTCAGCGACCTGCAGCACCAACTGCAGCAGGAACACCGCGTGGAGGTACTGGCCCTGGACTTTGACATCCGCGATAAGAAGGCCACGGAAGCGGCGATCGCTTCCCTCCCCGACGGCTGGCGGTCCATCGGCCTGCTGGTGAACAACGCCGGCCTCGCGCTGGGACGCGATTATTTTGATGAAGCGGATATGGATGACTGGGAGACCATGATCGACACCAACCTCAAGGGCCTGCTCTATATGACACGCGCCGCACTGCCGCTCATGCTCCAGAGCGGGCATCCCCATATCGTGAACATCGGGTCCACCGCCGGTAAGGAAGTTTACGAAAAAGGGAATGTCTATTGCGCCAGCAAGCACGCGGTGGACGCCATTTCAAAAGCCATGCGGATCGACCTGCTGCGGCACGCGGTAAAAGTCACCGCCATCCACCCCGGCGCAGCGGAGACGGAGTTTTCCCTCGTTCGCTTCAAAGGTGATGCCGGCAAGGCCGATGCCGTATACGAAGGGTATGAACCCCTGCATGCGAACGACATTGCCGATACCGTTTGGTATTGCGCCAATCTTCCTGCACATGTATGCATAAACGAAATCGTGATGACCTGCACCGCACAGGCCAATTCCTTCCTGACCTATAAGGGATAGTTACTGCGCCAGGGATATCCGTATCTGTAAACCGGCGCGCGTGGTGGTGATGGGCGCCGAAGTGGACACCTTGGGCTCCGTGCGCCGCTGGTCAAAGAACAGGCGAAGGTTGATACGGTTATTCAGCGTGTACTCCACTGACGGAACAATGGTGATCACTTTCTGGCCATTGGTGGGAAGCGCCGCCTCCTGGTCGAGACGGCTGTTCGCCGTAGCATCGTCGCGCAGTCCCAACTCCAGGCGAAGATTGAGATCATTGTCGAGCTTGTCGGCCGTTTCTTTCATACCCGGCAGTTTGAACTTAAACGGCAGCTTGAGCCCGCGTTTGCGCCATCCCGCGGCCAGGGTAAATTCATTGGTGCGCGATTCGCTCAACTGGAAATCAATCAAACTGAGGCTCAGCATGCGGCTTTTCTTATATCCTACCCGAAAGGAAAGCTGGTTGGTGAACTGCATGTCCAGATCCAGGAAGGGATCGAAGGCTTCTGAAATAGATACGTTGGGAACCAGGAAATAGGGATAGAAATTCCCCGTGGCCGTATCGATGAAGCCGGGCATATTGTAGTTCAGCGGATCCTCAAAAAGCAGGTTGTTGTTGAAGCTGTTCATACTGAGGTTGCTGGTATAAGCATGGGTCAGCGTAACATTTGTAAAGGTCTTCTCCAGTCCCGGTACGCGCGACAGACCTGTATAACTCACGCGCCAGTTGGGTTTCGGAATGATGTTCTTAAAAGGATTCTCCTTGATATTGCCGTTCTCCTGTTTGACCAGCGCCACCGAGTTCGGATCCTTGTTGGTATACGCAGCAATAAAGGAAGGAATCAGCACATCCTGCGCGTAGCGGCTGTAGCCGTTGTAGAAGCCATCGGAAAGGAATTTATCACTGGTTGGCAGGTCCTGCCAATAAGGGTTGTTCTCGGCATTCCGCTGCGAAAGAATAATGCGGTTCGCTTCAAATCGTTTAAAGGTCTCCGTTACCTCGTTCGGTTTGAACTTACCGAAAAGGGTCTGGAAAGAAATATAGGTGACATTAAACGTACCCGTTACATAGGGACTTAAATGCCCGAAGGAGCCGTTGCCAATCGTGTCTTTAAAGAGTTCCGAATAAGACTTTCCAAAGGTCTTGTCGATGTTCAGATCGATCACCAGGTCGCGCACGGGTATCAACTGTGCCGTAATGGTAAGACGCTGGTTATACTGCTGCCGGTTGAGGTTGTTCAACAGGGGGTTCTTTGTGAACAATCCCCGCCGCGCAAAGTCGTTCACAAAATTCGTATCGGGCTGTTTGCCGAACACAAAACCCCAGCCCGGTGCATTCGATCGCATGTTCATGCCCAGCCATCTGGCGCTGTCGGTATAACCCACCAGGGTGGTGCTGGCCGCATCCGAATATTGCACGCTTACCCTTTTCACCGATGTAATAATACGCCCAACTACCTTCACCACTGTATTGAGCTGCATGGGTGCGTTGGGATCTTTTGCCTGCTGCCGGGGGGGAGCCTTACCGGTGCTGTCTTTTGGCGCAGCGGCCTGCGGCGCGGGCGCCTGGTCCCAGTCGAGCGAACGCAGAAAACGGGATTTATTGTACAGCCTGGTCAGGTCAAACTCACCGGTGATGTTTTTCTCTGCGGCATTCCCTATGAAATTACCCAGGCTGCGCGCAAAAGTATCGAGCGAAGCAGCCATCCAGTTGTAACGGGCCAGGTAACCAACGCGCACCGTGGTCCAGTCGGTCAGCGGAAGTTTTTGGGTGGGCAGCGTATACGTGAAATTCGCTGTTTGGTCGTAATTGATATTCCTTCCGCCTTTCCAGAAATGGTTCCACATGCGTTTTTTCTCCTCACGGTCAAGCCTGCCCGAATCTTCATCTACGCGGGCTTTGTTAATGGCCGTAAAGTCTATGTTGAAAGATTTCGTAAGGTCCCAGCGCAGGTTATAATACCTGTCGAAGGTGAAATATTTATCGTAGGTTTCGGGGATCACATTTTTGGGGCCGCCCACATTCTTTGGACGGATGGCGCCGAACTGCCGGTTCACATCGGCCCGGAAGCTCAGCAGCGAAGGCGCATAGTTAAGGTTGAAATCCTTCACCAGGTCCACCCAGCGCGAGCGGCTCTTGACCATCTTCCGGAATGGCTCCCAGTACTTGGGTGTGGACGTATAATTGTATCCGAGGCCGGCGCGGTGGCGCACCATTTCCTCGGCTTCCACCAGCGGGCTGAAATGTTCTGTCTTGGTGTAAGAATAACTCACATCAAAGTTTTCCAGGCTGTACACTTTCTGTTTTTTACCAGTGGTGTTCAGCTTGCGCACATTGGTGAAGTTCACCGTTTTGGTGGACGTCATGTCGATGGCATCGCGGCGGATGCTGTCGCGTGTATCGCCCGAGTTCGCAGCCAGCTTGTCTTTCAGTTTTACATCCAGGTCGTAGGGATCGTATTCCGGCGTAAGAATGGTTTGTGAATAACCGGCGTAAACGGGGATCGATACGCCCGCTTTGGCAGGCAATAGCTTACCAAGCTCCAGGCTGGTAGCCGCATCGAACTGGCTGAAATTTTCACGGCTGCGTTCGCCCACCCGCTGTTCCAGGTTTCCGAAACCAATGCTGCGATAGGCGCCTGAGAAAGACAGGGTACCCAGGTCGGCCAGCTTAATGTCTACCCTGCCCGTGGCCGCCCAGCCGCCGTTTTCATCGATCTGCGAAAGGCGCAGCTCGTTGAACCAGGTTTCCGAACATATATTACCGGTAGTATTGTTAATGACCCCCAGGAACATACCCCTTACCTCGCCCAGGTTGGGGTTACCGAAGATGGCATAGCTCTTGCCGTCGGCATCGGTTTCCTTGTAGTAGAGATTGGGTTGTGAGGCGGCATTGCGGTGCAGCTTAAGATCGATCAGCCGCTGCAGGTCGAGGTCGAGCTCGTTTTCCAGCGGCCATACCATTTCAGGATTGGCATCGGAATATTTGCCCGGAGGTGTCACTTTCAGTGGAATGCGCACTTCGTAATAGTTACCGGCAAAATCATTCCCGATGCGGATCACAGCGCTCAGTTCGTTGTCGTGGAGCGTGGGCGAACCGATCACACTTTCCGTATGCGTAAACATTTTCAGCTTCCCATACTGCCGCAGGTCGAGGTTGAGCGTTTTGAACACGCCCCTGCCCTTCCCGGGCTCCAGGTTACACACCTGCATACTCATGGCCTGCTCGTTCTGCAGGATATTTACGTTGTTATTGCTCAGTTGCTGCACGCGGTTGATGCCGGGAGGAACCACATAGTTCACGGGGGAACGGTTGGCGTTCTCTTCCACATTCACTGCCAGCACGTTCAGGGTAATGGGACTGTTTTCCGGCAATGTTTTATAAGTGCCGGTCGTATCGAGCTCAAAGGAATAACGGCGCCACTGGTTACGCACCAATTCCAGTTTGGCAAAGCGGGTAACAATGCTGTCCTCGAAGCCGGTCATAAACATCCTGATGAAACGGATCGATTTGAAATCGGGGATATCGCCCACTTTCTTTTCGTATTCATCGATCGGTATGCGGAAGAGGAACCAGCGCTGGTGCACGGTATCGGAAGTAAATTCGCGGATGTCGGTGATGTAGTTCTGCCCTACCACCATGTTCTGCGGTTTCAGTTCCACTTTGTACTGGAAATATTCTTCCAGTTCGTTGAGGGTATTGTCGCGGTTCAGGTCTTCCTGGTCGGGATAAAGGGTGAAAGCCGTGGTGATAGATGAATTGTTGTCTGCAATGGGCGAGTTACCGTGCGGATTATTGATGGCTTTATAACGGGCCAGGATATCCGCTTTTTCGGCATCGTAGGCTGCATCGCGGTAGTTCTTGAAGTTGTCGTTAGCCGGGTCGTTCAGCGCAGCCTGGTAAGCGGCCGAACCGGTGCCGGTGATGGCGGCCAGTTGGCTGAGGTAGTTGTTGAATTTTCTTCTTTCGCCGTCGTCGTCGAGGCCGTCGAAACCAACGTCCTGGAAGGGGCGGTCGCTGGGATCGTTGCTGAAGGCCGTAGTCACCTGGATGGGATTGCTGGGCACCCTTCCCCAATCGGTGGTGGAATCCACACCCGCCTGGATATTCGGCGTCGGCAGGCCGTTCTCAAAAAAGCGCCTTCCATCGCGCAGCACGTCTTCTGAAATATTACCGAGGTTAAAGTAGAGTTCACCGCCGCTGCTGTTGGGCTGGCGCAGGAAAGGGTCCTGCATCCAGAACTCGATGAATTCCACGTTGCCCGTTTCAAAATCCACCTGGTCGAGGCCGCGCATGATACCGCCCCAGCGGGTTTGCGGCCGCAACAGCTTGCCGGCGGGTGAAATGCTGCCCGGGCGCGCGTCAAAGTTATAGGGACCGCGTTCGGTGGGATAATACGCCATATCAAAAGTGATCAGTTGGGCCGATCCGTAATCGGGCGTTTTGGCCGGGAACAGTTGCTGCTGCAGGATGGCTTTCACGCGCGGATCGTCGAGCGAGCTCTTATCCGCAATGGGGTTGTTGGGCGCATTCTTGTCCTGCAGGTTGGGTTCAATATTGTACCAGGAAAACTTGGCCCGGTTGAAACCGTAGGCCAGCGAGTCTTTCAGCGAGCCCTCGGGGAACAGTCCATTGTTTTGCGGCGTGGAAGCCAGCGACCAGTTGATGATGGGAAAGCGCAGGTCAATGCTGTTGCGTGTTCCTTCGAAGTCATCGATATAGATCAGCCCTTCGTTCCCCTTCCCGATCTGCGGCGGGTGCCCCGGTTTGAGCACCGCACCTTCGCCATAGGCCGTGATGGTACTCATTTCGTTGGTGGTGTAGAAAGGCAGCTTGTCGACCAGCCGGGTGAGCTTGGGCACTTCCGTACGGTAGCTGAAATCGAGCCCGTACATGGTATTGCGGATGGGATCTTCCGAATAGTTCATCTTCGTGAAATAGGGCCGCTCACCCAATCGCACCAACTGGCCGCCCACCGTCAGCGATTCCCTGGCCGTGTTGATGGCCATATAGTCCCACCGCAATCCGAGGTAATTTCTTTGCTGTATGCCGAACGTGGCGTTGTTCTCGTATTGCACATTCACAGGTATGCCCGAATTGAGAATGGCCTGGTTGATGATCTTTACCGTACCCAGGTTGTAGTCTACAATATAATCTACTCCTTCGCGCAGGGTATTGCCACCGGCAGAAACCGTCACCGATCCCTGGGGCACATTGAAAGCGCCCAGCGAAATTTCCGAGGCCGACGATCCTTTGGCCGTCCCCTCTATCACAAAGCGGTCGAGGTTGGCATAGGTTTTTGCGATTTCCTTAATGGTATCGTAAAGCGGCGTGAACACATATTTGTCCCTGATGTCCTGGCTCACGCCCTGGAAGGCGATGCTGTCGAGGTCGCGGCCAAAGGGTTCCAGCAGCGGGAATATGACCCGGGCCTGGTTCGAAATAATGGTGAAGCCTTCAATAAAATCGAATACCCCGTCGGGCTGCGGATCGCGGTTGTTGTTGAGCCGGTCGAGGTTGAGCACCGAGATCAGCGGCAACCCGCTTTTGGGACCTTCGGGCAGGTAACGTTTGGTGCCCAGGCTGGGCTCTTCGTACAATACGTTCAGTTTAAAATCGGTGTTTTGCACACTGGCGATATAACCGCCTTCGCGGGTGCGCAGGGCGTACACGTTTTTCATCATCAGGTCCCAGATGGGGAGCTGTGTCCTTTGCGAAGTGGCTTTCAGCAGTTTCAGGAACAGCACTTTCGGGTTACCGGCAATAATGGCCGTGGTATCGGGCGGCACGTCCTGGGAAAATTCACCCACCTGGTATATGCGGCCGTTATACGAATACTGGAAAGCCACACCCAGCACTTCATCGCTCTGCAGGGGCTGGTTGAGCGAGATAAATCCCACCTGCGGGTTGAAATAATAATCGCTCACCCCCAGCTTGCGGGCGAATGTTTTTTCGAAATCCTGTACGGGCTTGAGTCCCAGGCTGGCCAGTTTACCCGTTACCTGGCTGGAAAAACGGCTGGCCGGATCGCTGGTGATGGCCTGGTAGAGGCCGTTCACCGTATTGGACGGCAGGCTGTCGAAGCCCGGCGAAACCGGGTAGTTATAGGGATATTTTTCACCCAGGTCGGCCAGGGCTACTACGTCGCGGGTATCGGTGGTGGAGCCGTTCCGGTTGGTGACCCACACTTCCAGCCGCAGGATGTTCACCAGCGAATTGACTGCCGGCAGGTTGGCCATGGCCTTGTTATAGTTCTGGCGGAAATACTGCGCCAAAATGAAGTGCCGGTTCTCCTCGTAATCGTTGGCTTTGAACTCAAAATTGGTGGAAGCGGCGCCACCCACCAGTCCCAGCGACTGGCGTTGCGCGCGCTGGTTGGCCAGTACGCCGGTGATGAAGAGCTTGCCGAACTGCAACTGCGTTTTGATACCAAAAAGCGATTGCGCACCGGGGATCAGCGTACCCTTGGAGGAGAAGCTGACATTTCCCGCTTCGATCCTTTTGATGATCTCATCGGAATTGCCCGTATAGTCGAGCTTGAGCTGGTTCTCGAAATCAAAATTTGCCTGGGTATTGTAGGAAATGGGCAATTTCATTTTACTGCCCACGTTTCCCAGCACACTCAGGTTGGCGTTCATATCGAAATCGAAGCCGCCGTTTTTCCGCGCCCTTTCCGGCAGGGTGGGGTTTTTAATGTTCTGTCCCTGGTAGCCGGCAATGATGTCCACATTCCCCTGGGGATGGATGTCTATTTTGCCGTTGCCAAAAATGCGGTTGAAGAAATCTTCGGAAACCGACAGTTTCGGACGAATGTTCTTACGGTTGAGCCCGCTGAGCACGTCGGCCCTTTCCCGGAAATATTCCGCTTCCTGCTCCCGGGCCTTGAAGCGAAGGTATTCCTCAAAGCTCATATAGGTGGGCGCCCGGTAAAATTTGTCTCCTATCTTTTCTACAATATAATATTGCCGGGTAACGGGGTCGTATTCCACGGTACGCTTGAGATTGGAAGGATCGGCCAGGTCGAAGGGATTGCGGTTGGGCGACTGTATGGGATCGCCGCGACGGTCGCGGAGCGGGAACACCAGGGTATCCTTAGCGGAAGATGCGCGGGCGCTGTCGGCCCGGCGGAGACTATCGGTCTGCTGGTAGGCAAAGGCAGCACTGCCTCCCGCCACAAATGCCAGCAGTAGCAGGATGGTCCTTATCCCGTTCCGTTTCAGTAGTTTGCCCACAGTCTTTTTCCCAAAAATTAGTTGAGTATAAATAGATCTCTAGGCTTACATGTTTTTAAGTGCTGATTTGATGATGTCCTCTACTTTACCGGAACCTGGTAACTGGGTCATCGCCTTACGGAGTGCCTGCTCGGCGGCAGAACGGGCGATTCCCAATGCCAGCAGTGCATTTAACGCATCCTGCTCAGCCGTATTGTCGTTTGTATTTGAAATATTTACATCTGTCTGTTGGCGATTCAGTTTGTCCCTCAGTTCCAGTACGATCCTTTCCGCGGTCTTTTTCCCGATCCCCTTCACCGATTCCAGTTGCCGGGCATTTCCCTGCAGGATGGCACGGCTGATCTCTTCTGGTTTTAGCGAAGAAAGCATCATCCGGGCGGTGGAAGCCCCTACCCCGTTGACCGCCAGCAACTGGAGAAACATTTCTTTTTCAGCCAGGGTAGCGAATCCATACAAAATATGAGCATCTTCCCGGATATGAAGATACGTAAACAACTGACCCTCCGATTTGTCGCGGATGTTCTCGTAGGTATGCAGGGATATGAAAACCTCGTATCCCAGGCCCTGGACATCCACATAAACATAGGTAGGTGTTAAAAGGGCAAACCGGCCCCTCACATAAGCGATCATGGCCGCAAAATAATCTATTCGCTCCTTGCAAACAACTACCCTGCCAAAGCATCTGCTGGTTAACAGCAATTTGCCTTAATTTTGGTGCGCTTTTGAAATTTAACGCATGACCCAAAAAATTACAGCCGCCATTACTTCTGTGGGAGGATATGTTCCAGAACATGTGCTCACCAATTTTGACCTGGAAAAAATGGTGGATACCAACGACGAGTGGATCCGTACCCGAACCGGCATTTCTGAAAGACGCATTTTAAAAGGAGAAGGCCTTGCCACCTCCGACATGATCGTGCCGGCTGTATTGGAGCTTTGCCAGAAACGCGGCATCGACCCGCTGGAGATCGATTGCCTGATTGTGGCCACTGTAACACCCGATATGGTGTTCCCCGCCACTGCCAACGTGGTTTGCGATAAGATCGGCGCAAAAAATGCCTGGGGCTATGATATGAGCGCCGCCTGCTCCGGCTTCGTCTTTGCCCTGACCACCGGCGCCACTTATATAGAAAGCGGGCGTTATAAAAAAGTAGTGGTGGTGGGCGCCGATAAAATGAGCGCCATCATCGACTATACCGACCGCAATACCTGCGTCATTTTTGGCGACGGCGCCGGCGCCGTGCTGCTGGAACCCAATATCGAAGGCTTCGGCGTGCTCGACAGCATCCTGAAAAGCGACGGCAGCGGCCGCCACTACCTCAACATGAAAGCAGGTGGATCTGCCTTTCCCGCATCGCTCGAAACCGTTACCAACCGCGAACATTTTGCGCACCAGGAAGGCAAAACGGTATTCAAATTTGCCGTGAAAGGCATGGCCGATGTGAGCGCTGAGTTGCTGGAAAAAAACAACCTCACCGGCGACGATGTTGCCTGGCTGGTTCCCCACCAGGCCAATCTCCGCATCATCGACGCCACCGCCCAGCGAATGGGACTGCCCCACGAAAAGGTGATGATCAATATCCAGCGTTTTGGCAATACCACCGCCGGCACCATTCCGCTTTGCCTCTGGGAATGGCAGAACCAGTTGAAAAAGGGCGATAACCTCGTCCTTGCCGCATTCGGCGGCGGCTTCACCTGGGGCGCCATCCTGGTGAAGTGGGCTTACTGATCCGCCCCCGGGATCAGGACTCTTCTTCGTAATAGAGCTTATAATATTTCTGGCCCGTGGTCTCATCGTATCCCCTTTCGATGAGATCACGGCGGCCATGAATATAGATGTGAAAATTTTTATCCAGCTTCAGCACGCTCTTAAAAACCTTTGACTGCTTTTTCACTGCCGCCAGGTTGATGTCGAAAGCCTCGTCGATGGCGAAATTGCGGTTGCCCTCGTAATTCCGTTTGAAATCAAGAAAGCTGTCCACCACATCGGGATGGTGCATCACTTCTTCCGTGAAATCCTGCAGGCTGAACTGTTCCTTCGTTTTGAAATAATCCATCGACCGGTTCAGGAGATCGATCTGGTCCGATTTGGAGATATCAAATTTTTCAGCGTATTCATTTTCGATGAAGAGTTTGCAGAGGCCCAGGGCCTGGTTGGTATGGTGGTAACTGTCGGACCAGGGACTCACCTGCAGAAAATCGTTGATCCAGTATTGCGTGTCCTGTTTATTGGTCTGGTCTACCACGCACACTTTGTATCCGTCTTCTTCCTGCGTGCGGAACACGAGGCAGCCCTTGTCGAGCTTGTTGATGTTGATGCCGTCTTCCGCACCCAGTTCCCATCCCTGGCCATGCGCAAATATTTTCAGGAAGGTTTCCTTGGTTTCCGATTTGAAGATGCCGATGGCTTCGGTCTCTTTTCCTTCAAAAAAAATATTATTGAAATGCGCTACATACAACTCGCCTTCTTTCACCCGCACATGCGTGGATTTGCTGTACAGTAACTGCGCCAGCAACAGCGACTCTTTTACAAAATCCTGCGGATTTTCAAAAATGTTCCGTACATACCGGTACACTTCGTTCATCTGTATATCGCTGAGATGCGTGAACCGGTAACATTCATTTTCGTTAAAAGGCGATAAAAAATAACGGATCAATAGACTTCTTACCAACTCGTCGTTGAGGGTAAGCGGGTTGGGTGAAAGGCGGATGGCTTCACCGCGACTGGGGTTTCCTATTTTATGAACGATGGTTTTCTGGAGCGTTACGGCTTCGAGTGCGGTCATGGCACGAAGTTAGCCTCTTTGAGCTCTTTTTCCAGCAGGGGCCGCGTAGCTACCAGTTCTTTGTACCGCGATTTGAAGCGGTTGATGGCGTCCCATTCGGGCAGCAGATCGTCCTGCTGCACCCGGCCCATGGTAATGTACTGGCGGAGCGACTGGTTCTCAAAAAATCCCACGGTTCCCCAAAGGATGCGGTCGTCAGCATGCGCGGGATATAAAATTTCATACTGCTCCATGCAAATGATCTGGTCGCGGTCGAGATAATATACTTCCTGGTATTCGAGCGAGTCCACGAAATAATGCACTTCGAAGATCACCACCTTTCCGTGGAAAACAGTGTAGTGCCAGGTTTCCCGGATGGGCCGGTCGTTCTGGATGAATTTATTCAGGTGAAAAGTATTTTGCGAACGCATGGCGAGGCTGTCGGCAATCTGAACTTTGACATCTATTTTGGAACGCCAGTCGTAACCCTGGGATAAAAGATGAGCGGGCAGGAAGATCCATCCTGTCAATAAGAAGAAAATGATACAAATCCTATCAATTGCAGCGGGGCGCATACCAGATAGTTGCTCACCTAAATTACGTTTTTTTATAATTGGTCCACCTACCCATTTTAGGCTATTTTTGGCCCTCCCGAAAGCGATCCTGCATGAAAATACTACCAGCCCATATCCGCATCCGGCGGGCGGAGCGGGCCGACTGTCCCCGGCTCCTGGAACTGATCCGGGAGCTGGCCCAATTTGAAAAAGCACCCGGCCAGGTTACGGTGAGCCTGGACCATTTTGCCGACAGCGGCTTTGGTCCAAACCCCGTGTGGTGGGCCTTTGTAGCCGAGCTGGACGGCAGGGTGGAAGGCTTTGCGCTCTATTATATCCGCTACAGTACCTGGAAAGGTCAGCGCCTTTACCTGGAAGACATCCTGGTAACAGAAGAAAAAAGAGGCATGGGGCTGGGAAAGGCGCTCTTCGAACGCCTGCTGGAGGAAGCCAGAGAAAAAGGCTTCAACGGAATGGTATGGCAGGTGCTCGACTGGAACGAACCTGCCATACGGTTCTATCGCAAATACGGCGCCCACCTTGATCCCGAGTGGATCAACTGTTCGCTGGATTTTTAACCCGCCACATTTTAAAAAACATTCTCTTTAGGAAACATTCTCCACGGCAACGGTTTTGTCGATTTTGCCGATCAGTCCCGTCAGTACTTTACCCGGTCCCACTTCGGTGAAGCGGGAAGCACCGTCGCCCACCATGGCCAGGACCGATTGGGTCCATCGTACCGGACCGGTGAGCTGGTCAATGAGGTTCTGCTTGATCTCGTCTTTGTCGAGCACCGCCCGCGCCACCACGTTCTGGTAAACAGGGCAGGATGGCTGCTGAAACTTGGTGCCTTCGATCGCTGCTTTCAGCTCATCGCGGGCGGGCGCCATCAGCGGCGAATGGAAGGCGCCGCCTACCGGCAGCACCAGGGCCCTTTTGGCGCCTGCCGCTTTCATGCGCTCGCAGGCAATATCGATTCCTTTCAGCGAACCGCTGATCACCAGTTGGCCGGGACAATTGTAATTGGCGGCCACTACTATTTCGCCGGTTTCGGCCTGTACGGCGGCACAGATCTCTTCCACTTTTGCATCGTCGAGGGCCAGTACGGCCGCCATGGTGGAGGGCGCCAGCTCACAGGCCTTCTGCATGGCCTGCGCGCGGATGGATACCAGGCGAAGCGCATCCTCAAAAGACAAAACACCGTTGGCAACCAGGGCGGAAAATTCACCGAGGGAATGCCCTGCCACCATATCGGGCTTTGCCTGCTCAATGCTTTTATAGGCGATCACCGCATGCAGGAAAACAGCGGGCTGGGTAACTTTTGTCTGGCGCAGGTCTTCATCCGTACCGGTGAACAGGATATCGGAAATGCGGAAGCCCAGCATCTCGTTGGCCTGTTCAAATAATTTTTTGGCAAAAGCGCTCTGGTCGTAATGCGTTTTTCCCATGCCCGGAAACTGGGAGCCCTGGCCGGGAAACACATAAGCATGTTTCATAATAGGAAGATCTGTTGAAGCGCAAAAATAACGACAATCAACTCAGTTTGGAAGAAATCAGTTTGGTGAATTCGCTCCTGGTTTCCATGCGTTCGAATTCGCCCCAGAAAGCGGAAGTGGTGGTAACCGAGTTTTGTTTTTGCACACCGCGCATCATCATGCAGAGATGGCTGGCTTCAATTACCACCGCCACGCCCAGCGGCTCCAGGGATTCGCGGATGGCCGTAAGTATCTGGTGCGTAAGCCGCTCCTGCACCTGCAGGCGGCGGCTGAAAACATCCACCACGCGCGCAATTTTACTGAGGCCGGTAATGTAGCCGTTGGGGATATAAGCAATATGCGCTTTGCCGAAAAAGGGCAGCATATGGTGTTCGCACATGCTGTAGAGCTCTATGTCTTTTACGATGATCATTTCGCTCACCGCTTCATGAAACTTGGCCGATTCCAGGATGGCCCGGGCATCCATCTGGTAACCCTGCGTAAGGTATTGCATGGCTTTGGCCATTCTTTCGGGCGTCTTCTGCAGACCCTCGCGATTGGGATTTTCGCCCAGGAGTTCCAGGGCTTCCCTGTAATGATCAATTAATCCGGACGTGATCCTGTCTTCAAAATGTTCAACTTTCTTATAAGCCATCGATGCTGGTTTAAATGGGGTATTCCACAAAATTCCTTTCGGTTTCGTACAACCGAACCTGTAGCCCGTGATCCGGGTCAATGTGCGGACGGAGCAGGTCGTGAATAACAACCACGATGTTTTCGGCCGTTGGATTGAGCTGTGCGAATTCGGTGGTATCCCTGTTCAGGTTGCGGTGGTCAAAGCGGTCCAGCACTTCCTTCCGGATGATGTCGGAAAGGGTCTTCATATCCATCACAAAACCCGTGACCGGGCTGATCTCCCCTATCACTTTTACCACCAGTTCGTAATTGTGCCCATGGTAATTCGGGTAACTGCACTTGCCGAAAACCTCGTAGTTCTGGGCATCGTCCCAATCGCTGCGGAACAGGCGATGGGCGGCATTAAAATGCTCCTTCCTGAAAACGGCTACTCTGTTTCCCATACGGCTAAATTACAAGGAATTGCGACATTTGTTCATAAACCACCTGCATGCATTGTTTATTAGTAGCCGCCACGGCTGCGGAAATCGCCCCTTTTACCGACCACCTGGGCCTCACCGAAAAGCTCGATCACATTGATATGGACATCGATATCCTTATCACCGGCGTAGGCAATATGGCCGCCACCTATGCCCTTGCCCGTTACCTGCAGCACCGCAAACCCGACCTGGTGATCCAGGCCGGCGTGGCCGGTTGTTTTGACCCGGATATACCGCTGGGAACGGTTTTCGCAGTAAAGCAGGACGGCGTGGCCGACCAGGGCGTGGAAGAAAAAACGGGCTTCCGCGACCTCTTCGACCTCTCGCTCGCCAAACCTAATGAGCTGCCTTATAAAAAAGGCGTACTGGTCAATCCCTATACCAACCTGCTGAAACGTTCGCGGCTCAAAAAAGCCATAGGCATCACCGTGAATGAGATCAGCACCAGCAAAAAGCGGATGGCCCACTACCGCAACACACACAAGGCGGTGCTGGAATCAATGGAAGGGGCCGGCTTCCACTATGCCTGTCTCCTGGAAAACATTCCCTTCATGCAGGTGCGTGCCGTGTCCAATTATGCGGGGGAAAGGAACAAGAAAAAATGGAACCTGCCCCTGGCCATCGGCAACCTGAACAAAGAACTGATCCGGCTGTTAGAATCCCTGTAACGCAGTTGGTATCGCTATAATCTCAGCTATGGAATGGCATCTTGGTTTTTCTCCCTGTCCCAATGACACTTTTATTTTCGATGCGCTCGTGAACGGGCAGATCGATCCGGGACCCTTTCGTTTCCATCTTCACCTCGAAGACGTGCAAACCCTCAACGAGTGGGCCCTGCAGGGAAAGCTCGACATCAGCAAGATCAGTTACGGCGTGTGGCCCCTGCTGCAGAATAATTACCAGTTGCTCGACGCGGGCGGCGCCCTGGGCAGCGGCGTGGGGCCCCTGCTGATTGCGCGGCAACCCATCGCGCCGGGTGAGATCAACCGCATGCGCATTGCCATACCCGGGCGCAACACCACGGCCCATCTGCTTTTTTCCATGGCCTTTCCCGATGCGCTTAATAAAGAATTCCTGGTGTTCCACGACATCGAAAATGCCGTGCTGGAAGGCCGCGCCGATGCAGGCGTGATCATCCATGAGAACCGTTTCACCTATGCGGCAAAGGGACTGGTGAAACTGGTGGACCTTGGCGCTTACTGGGAAGAGCAGCTCGATTGTCCCATTCCCCTGGGCGGCATCGTGGTGCGCCGCAGTATGGAGCCTGCTTTGGCCAGCCTCCTGAATGAAAAAATACAGGAAAGCATCCGCTGGTCCTGGAAACAGTATCCCAACCTCTCGCCTTTTATCCGCGAACATGCGCAGGAGATGGACCCTGCCGTAATGCGGCAGCACATTGAGCTTTACGTGAACGCGTATTCGGAAGCGCTGGGTGACAAGGGCCGGAAAGCCGTACAGCAACTGGAGAAAACATTTGCGCAGGTGCAGGCTCGTTCGGGGCTCAGTGTTTCCTGAGCGCCGCCTGGTAATACTCCAGGCAGCGGGCACGCGCGAAATCGTGATCTACTACCGGTGCAGGATAACCGAACCCGTTTAATTCGGGTATCCATTGCCGTATGTAGGAGCCATCAGGATCAAATTTCTTGGCCTGCAGCGTGGGATTGAAGATGCGGAAATAAGGCGCTGCATCGCAACCGCAGCCCGCCGCCCATTGCCATCCGCCGTTGTTGGCGGCAAAATCGTAATCGAGCAGTTTCGTGGCAAAATAGGCTTCTCCCCAGCGCCAGTCAACCAGCAGGTGTTTGGCAAGAAAAGAAGCGGTGACCATCCGCACGCGGTTGTGCATAAAGCCGGTGGCATTCAGTTGCCGCATCCCGGCGTCTACCAGCGGGTACCCGGTTCGGCCTTCACACCAGGCGCGGAACTCCGCTTCCTGGTTGCGCCAGCGGATGCGGTCGTATTCCGGTTTGAATGCCTTTCCTGCATTCACCTGCGGAAATGCCTGCAGCACCATCTGGAAAAAGTCTCGCCAGATCAGCTCGTTCAAAAAAGTTTCACTTTCCAGCGCCGCCATTTTTACCAGTTCGCGGATGCTGGCGGTCCCAAAACGCAGGTGCACTCCCAGCCGGCTGGTGCCTTCCAGCGCCGGGAAATCGCGCTGCCTACGGTATTGCTGCAACAACCCGGGCGACAGCACCGCCGGCGGAAAACTACCGCCGGCATCGCGGAAACCGATCTGCTCCAGCGAAGGCAATACACGGGGCGCCCCTTTTAAAAAATTCGCCCGGTGAGCCGCCACCGGGAAGGAAGGCAGCGGATGAGCCGCCAGGCGTTCTTTCCAGCGGCGGCTGTAGGGTGTGTAAATCGAATAAGGCTCACCGTTATCTTTCAGCACTTCTTCCTTTTCAAACACAACATGGTCTTTGTATTGCAGGAAGCCGGCACTCTTTTCCCGGCAGTAAGCGGCAATGGCAGCATCGCGCTGCAGGGCGTAGCTTTCGTAATCGCGGTTGCTGAAAACGGCGCGCACATCGTATTCCGTTAAAAGGGCTTCAAACACCTGCAGCGGTGTGCCCACGCGGATCTCCATTCCTGTATCCGAGCGTTGCAGTGTCTCCAGCAGGCGGTGCAGGGCGTGGTGAATAAACACCACGCGGCGATCGGTTGGGTCTTCAAGGTCACTGAGAATATGGGTATCGAAGACAAAGAGCGGCAATACGGGATACCCGCTTTGCAGGGCATGAAAAAGGGCTGCATTGTCTTCCAGCCGGAGGTCGCGCCGGAACCACATAAGGACGATGGGCTGTGGAGCTGCGGACTTTTCGGTGCCCGCCTGCGGGGAAAGGAGCGATCTGGATTTCATGACAGCAGAGGTGCAATCAGTGCATCGTACAATTTCCGGGTCGCCTGCTGCGAGTAGATTTTTTCACCGATCTTTTGCACACTGCGGATGCCATATACGGCATTGCATACAAATATCTCTTCGGCATTTAGCAGCTCGGTTGTTTCCACCGGTCTTTCCAGCACCGTTTCACCGGAAGCGGACAATTTTTCAATGATATAACGACGAAGGGTACCCGCAACCGGGCCTTCTGTCAATGCGGGCGTATGCCACTGCCCTTCGCGTAAAAAGAAAACATTGGCAATGCTGGTTTCACAAACCCGGCCGGCGTTGTTGAGCAGGATGGCATCGTTCCACTTCTGCTGTTTTGCTTCGCGGCCTGCCAGGAGGCTGGGCAGGTAATTGTTGGACTTGCAATTGGCGAGCGCGTCCATCGATTTGCGGGCCAGGTGGTGAAAGCCCAGTTCGTAGCCGTTCTCCTGCCAGTGCAGGTGGGCGGCGGGCAGCGGTTCGGTTTGCACCAGGTGGTGCGGGTACTGGTGGTGAATATCGAAGGGCGCCCCATCGCCCCGCATTACCATCAGCCGGATACGCGCCGCGTGCTCCTGTCCGTTGCGATGCAGCAGTTGCCGTATCTTTTCCCTGAAATACGCGGGCTGCACCACGGAGCCGGTGTCAAAACCCAGGAGGTGCATCCCCTGGAAAAGGCGCTCGTAGTGGAGCTCCTCCAAAGGTATCCTGCCCTGCACACAGATCATGGTTTCGAACAAACCATCTCCGTAGCGCAGTGCGCGGCTGTGGGCGCCGGCAATGGCCTTATCGTCGCGGTAAAACTGTCCGTCGAGGAATAAGAGATGTGACATCAGGAAACGAAAATAGCCAAATAGGCGCTCAAAAATTCGACTCCCTTCTCCTCATGTACAGTACCACGGCTACCACGGCGGTAACGGCAGCGCCAATAAGAAAAGACAGGACCATCCCCTGCACATCCTGCAGGAAAAACTGGTCGGTAGAATGAATACTTTCCATTCGGGTAAGTTTGAAGGTCAAATCTAGTTTTCCCACAGCGGGGAAAAAACCAGAAAAACCTCCTTTTACCCCCGTATTATTCCCCCTACCTGTTTGTGGTATTAGCGGAATTTTTTCTTCAGCGCGTCCAGTTTGGAGGCAAAGGATTCTTCCGCTGCGGGCGCCTGCGGCGATTTGCCCCCGGGCGCTGCTCCCGGGCGGTGGGGTCCTTTCGATCCACGCTGGCTGCCGTGATCGGGCGACCCCTTCGATCCCTGCGCTGCTCCCCCGGCCCCGCTCCCCGTACGCCGGCCACTGCCGCCTGCCCCGGCATGCTCCTTCATCGACAGGCCAATGCGTTTGCGGGCCACATCCACTTCCGTAACCGTTACGGTCACCGGCTGCTGCAGTTTCACCACCGTGGCCGGATCGCTCACATAGGTATTGCTCAACTGCGAAATATGCACCAGCCCATCCTGCTTCACGCCAATGTCCACGAATACACCGAAACGGGTGATATTGGTAACCAGTCCCGCCACCACCATACCTGTTTTCAGATCCCCGATGGATTTGATGGTATCGTCAAAGCGGAAGGCCTGGATGGGCGAACGCGGATCACGGCCGGGTTTTTCGAGCTCCTGCAAAATATCAGCAATGGTGAATTCACCGATTGTTTCGCTGATGTATTGGCGCCGGTTGATCTGTTTGCGCAACGAAGCATCCTGTATCAGTTCATTTACGGTACAATTAAGATCTTTAGCCATGGCCTGCACCACATGATAGGATTCGGGGTGAACGGCGCTGTTGTCGAGCGGGTTTTTTGCATCGCGGATCCGCAGAAAGCCAGCGCACTGCTCATAGGTTTTGGGGCCCATGAGGCTCACTTTTTTCAGTTCGTCGCGGCTCGCGAAAGCGCCGTTGCTGCGGCGGTATTCTACGATGTTCCTCGCAAGAGTAGCGCTGAGGCCCGACACATACATGAGCAGGTGTTTGCTGGCCGTATTGATGTCCACACCTACATGGTTCACGCAGCTTTCCACCACCTTATCGAGGTTTTCTTTGAGGCGCTGCTGGTTCACATCGTGCTGGTATTGTCCAACGCCAATGGATTTGGCGTCGATCTTTACCAGTTCACTAAGCGGATCGAGCAAACGCCGCCCGATGCTCACGGCGCCGCGCACGGTAACGTCTTGATCGGGAAATTCTTCACGCGCCACTTCGGAAGCCGAATAAATAGAGGCGCCGCTTTCGTTCACCTGGAACACACTCAGTTCCCTGCCAAAATCGATGCCACGCACCAGCGCTTCCGTTTCGCGTCCGGCGGTTCCGTTGCCAATACCGATGGCTTCGATCTCAAATTTTTTCACCAGGTCCTGCAGCACGCGGATGCTTTTATCAGTTTCCTGCTGCGGCGGATGCGGATAGATGGCGGTATTGTACACCAGGTTGCCCTGGGCATCCAGACAAACCAGTTTACAACCTGTACGGTAACCGGGATCCAGCGCCAGCACACGTTTGTTGCCGAGCGGGGAGGCCAGCAACAATTGCCGCAGGTTTTCTGCAAACACACCAATGGCTTCTTCATCGGCTGCCTGTTTGCTGTTGAGCCGGAACTCGTTTTCGATGCTGGGTTTCAGCAGGCGATCGAAACCATCGGCGATGGCCGTTTTGATTTCAGCGGCGGTAGCGTTGCCGTTCTTTACGAACAACTGCTCCAGGCTGTCGACGGCAATGGTTTTATCGATGTTGATGTCCATCAGCAGGAAACCTTCTTTTTCACCGCGGCGGATGGCCAGTATGCGATGCGAAGGGCATTTGGAAAGCGCTTCGCTGAACTCGAAATAATCGCGGTATTTCTGTGCTTCCGCTTCTTCTTTTTTGGAGCCCAGCACGCGTGATACGAGGGTGGCCGTTTCCTGGAATTGTTTGCGGATGGTATTGCGCGCGATTTCGTCTTCGCTGATCTTTTCTGCAATGATGTCGCGCGCGCCCTGCAGGGCTTCTTTCCCGTCCTTCACTTCGTCTTTCACAAAAGCGGCAGCCAGTTGTTGCGGATCGCCGGGGCCCTGTTCCAGCAGGAGATCCGCGAGCGGCGCCAGTCCTTTTTCGATGGCCTGCGTGGCCCTTGTTTTTCTTTTCGGTTTATAGGGCAGGTAGATGTCTTCCAGCTCGGTGGCGTCGAGGCAGGTGTCGATCCTGCCACGCAGGGTATCGTCGAGTTTGCCGAGTCCCTCGATGGTTTTCAGCACCGTTTCTTTTCTTTTCGCCAGATCGGTGTAATAGGCAATGTCTTCCACCACCTGGTTGAGCACCACTTCGTCGAGGTTGCCGGTGGCTTCTTTCCGGTAGCGGGCCATGAAGGGAATGGTGGCGCCTTCGGCTTGCAGGTTGTATACATTGCTGGCCTGGCTGGCGCTAAGTGCATTTTTCTGGGCAATGGCTGACAAATACTTCGGATCCATAAACTCGTTTTTCAGGAGGGCAAATGTAGGGTGGTGAGAGAATATTTACGCTGCAAAAATTTCACCAAGGATGCGGTTGAGGGCATCGGCCCGGTTCATCACCAGCAGATGGCCTGCGTTTTCTATGATGTGCGTGGGCTGGCAATAGCGAATGGGCAGCAGCCGGTCTTTGTTTCCGTGAATATGAATATGGTGTTGCGGCGGATAGCGCGATTCCCATTGCACGATGGCGCCGAGGGCCCAGCGGATGAAGGCGGGATCCGATTCGCGGATGATGCGGCGCAGCAATTCCTTATCGGCTGTTGTTTCTGTGGTGAAAATGCGTTTGGCGAGGGAAGCGTTTTTGAAGAGGCCGATGGGCAATACGCGGTGCAGTTGCAGCGGCGCCAGTTTTCGGAAATAAACGGGGAGTTGGCTGCTGTGTGCGGCGGTGGAAATGAGCACTGTTTTAGCGGGACGAAAACGATGGCTGATTTCGCTGGCCAGCATGCCGCCGAAAGAGAGTCCCACCAGCGCCCATTCTTTTTCATGATCGATGCCCGCCGCCAGTCGTGCGGCATAAGACGAAAGCGATTCTTCCGCCTGCGGCGGCAGCCAATCGAGGTGCACCATGTCGCAGCCCTTAGGCAATTGAATATGACGGAATACTCTTTTATCGGCGCCGAGTCCCGGTATAAAATACACTTTCATGACCCCCCTGTTTTAAATCCTACCTTTGAGACGCAAATGCATGTCATGGATATCAAAAACAATATTCTCGAAACGATTGGAAATACGCCGCTGGTACGGCTCAACAAAATTACGAAAGGATTGCCTGCGACCGTGCTCGCCAAAGTGGACTATTTCAACCCGGGCAATTCCATCAAGGACAGGATGGCGCTCAAAATGGTGGAAGTGGCAGAGCAGGAAGGCAGGCTGCGCCCTGGTGGAACCATCATTGAATGCACCAGCGGAAATACCGGCATGGGGCTGGCCCTCGCCGCCGTGGTAAAAGGATACAAATGTATTTTCACCACCACCGATAAACAAAGCAAGGAAAAAGTGGACATCCTCAAAGCGGTGGGCGCGGAAGTGATTGTTTGTCCCACCAACGTGGAGCCCGATGATCCCCGCTCCTACTATTCCGTGGCGCGCCGGCTGGCGAAGGAAATCCCTAATTCTTTTCACAGCAACCAGTACGATAATCTGGCGAACCGCCTGGCGCATTATGAAACGACGGGACCGGAAATCTGGCGGCAAACCGATGGCAAAGTAACCCACCTGGTTTGCACGGCTGGCACGGGCGGAACGGTGACGGGCACGGCGCAATACCTGAAAGAAATGAACCCGGCCATACAGGTGTGGGCGATTGATGTGTACGGTTCGCTGCTGACCAAATATTTCAGAACGGGTGAAGTGGATATGGACGAAGTGCATCCCTATGTATCGGAAGGATTTGGGGAAGACTTTGTGCCGGAGAATTACGACATGTCGGTGATCGATCATTTTGAGCAGGTGACCGATAAAGATGGTGCTGTGATGGCGCGGCGGCTGGCGCGGGAAGAGGGACTTTTTTGCGGGTACAGCGCGGGGTCCTGCCTGCAGGGGCTGCTGCAACTGAAGGACCGTTTGAAGCCGGGCGACCTGGTGGTATGCATTCTGCACGATCATGGCAGCCGTTATGTAGCGAAGGTGTACAACGACCAGTGGATGATGGAAAGGGGCTTCCTTGATGTGAAAACGTTTAGGGACATTGTGAACAGCCGCGGGCCGCGTGAGAAACTGGTGGTGTTGGATCCATCGCAAACGGTGAGTGAGGCGGTGGCGCTTATGCGCAAATACGATATTGAGCATATTCCCGTGATGAATGGAGAGGGGCCGGTGGGTGCACTGAGTGCTGCGGGGTTGTTTCAGAAATTGTTCAACAATGCCGATATAGGGCAGCAAAGGGTTGAATCGGTGATGGAGGCGGCATTTCCGGTTGTTGACTTTCTTACCCCTGTTGAGAAATTAAGCACCCTGTTAAACCGCGAAAATGGCGCAGTGCTGAGTCGCGATGAAGCGGGCGATTACCAGATCCTGACGCAGTACGATGTGATCCAGGCATTGGGGAAATGAGTGGTCGATTTTTCTGAAACCCTTTGCTGTAAAGGGTTACGGGAGTATTTCGGAGGTGTAGGATTTTGTGTTTATCGTATTTTTACTAATGATGAATACGTAATGCTGCGATGTGATAACAGGAATAGTTACGAAGGGGGCGGTAAAAACTGAACTGTTAAAATAAAGCAAATGCGCTCTAGGAAGCAATGATCCTGCCGATTAGTTTTGTGTCAGAAGTTGATTGATCAGTTGATCGCTTTCAATATCCAGAAAAAACCAGTTGAAATCCAAAAATCCAAAACCAAACGAATCCAATTCCTAAGACCAAAACCATTAGAAATCCAGTATCGGTCAACTTCCTTTCCAGATCCTTAAAAAAACCGCAACAGAAATCAGATCCTTAGAAAAACCCAGATCAATCCCATGAAACCGAAACACAAACCAGTCCAAGTCCAGTAACCAATCGTCCAAAAATCGTTTTTAGTAAGTTTAGTTAGGTTTCATGAAATCCAATTCCGGGTGAGAACCACCAAATCCTTTAAACCACTTGAAAATCCGGCGTTCTCCTGCCCTGCAGCTCGTCCAAGTTTGTAAGGCAGGAGGCCGAAGTGGTCTCTGATTCAGCAGCGCGCAAAACGTGATCATCCCCTTTCGGGGAATTTTTTTGCCCCTACCTGAGGGGTGGCGCTGCATTTTATGAGCCTATTCCGCGTCCGTGAGCCCATTTTTTCCTGAAATGAGCCTATTTTTCGGGCAAAATGAGCCCATTCCGCCCCGGCTTTTTAGGCGTGTTTTGCGGGGCGCTCCCTCTTATTCCCAGGGTTCAGGTTTTTCATTTTTTCGCACAAACAAATCATTATATGTTAGTTATACATATTGTTTTTAATAATTTTTACATGCTTGTTTTGGCCAGAGGCGTGGCCCTGGTTTAAAAGAAAAGCTCAAAAGCCAAATTTATAAAGCATTGATTATCCGTCCGTTTGCCGTCGGTTTGCCGTTTGTTTGCCGTCTTTCTATAAGTCACCATAGCATCACCATCGCACCATGGATGCGTCTGGGATATCCTTGACGGTGGCGCGGGGCGCTAGCCTTTAAAAATTCGCTTGTCGAATGGGAAGGCTACATCTTCAATGATTTTTATTCTGCTGAACCCGGAATGTGCTGGATTGATAAGAAAGTTATGATCCCCCTGAACCGTAGCAGAGGGAACTTTTAATACGGCATAGGAGCCTTCGGATATGAAATTGTCCCCGATTTGCTGCGTAGCGGGGAGATGGGGAAAACTATTCCAGTTTAATGGGAGTAGATTTTCTGGCAGGACTTGCAAAGAAATATTGTCAGGAATAAAAATAGTGAGCATTCGATAATCTGATGGCAGGTTGGCGAGGGCCAAATGTACAGCAACCTCTGCCATAGCCAATGCCCGACTAGCGCCGGTGTAAATCATTTCAACGCCCACGGAATTCCATCTCGCTCCTTTGATGGCAGCTCCTTTACCCGATAGCGTGGAGGCGAATTGCTGTCTTGACAGCCGAAACACTTCCATGTATTATGCAAATATGCCGTGATGAATACGGGTAAGTTCGCCGAGTACTAATTCTTTCCCGTAAGAATCACTGAGTAATTCAAAAGGCTTCATATTGCCTAAAGCAAAACTGGGCGTATTCAGCCAATTCCTGAACTTTTCCTTATCTCCGAAAACTTCAAGACCTTCCTTATTCACTTCTGCCATCTCCAGGATCTTCTCAGATTGTATTGGTTCAAAAATTTGAGCTGTTTTTTTATAGCGGGACATAGATCTGCTGGACAGATGCAACAGGTCTGCCCAGTCATGCTCGGTGAAAGGAGTAAACAATTGAATTGCTTCGAAAAACGAATAAGGAATGCCCTCTCTGATCACATGGATCATAAGCATCTTGTTTTCCAAAAATTCACTAAAAGAAATGGCTTGGACGGAAATGGTATAGCGTTCTTTTTTTTGAATTTTGTGTAATACACCACTCAATTCAACAGTAAGTTGTTTTTCTACGGCGGAGGTGTAGGTTTTAACGGTAGCAGACATAATTAGACAATTGGCTACGAATTTACGCCATTTTTCAGTAAAAAGAAAGACAATTTAAATATTCGTAAACCACTAATAATCAATAGGAAAAATACCCTGCCTATTCATATTGATAAAGAGGCTGTATAACATATTTCTCCACCCACCAGGGCAAATCTTTTGTCCTGATCTCAAGTGATCCATTTGGAGCAATTTCAGCCACCGCCTCCTGGCTTCTTTCCTCGGTAGAATTGTCAAACAAAAATACTCTGTGGCAGAGCGGTAAAATGGAAGGCAGCAATTCAAGCGACTCGTAATAACGCTTCTGAACTTTTTCTTCACTCACTGCGTGCCCGCCGGTAGCCACCCGTTGTCTTACCCGCTCTATGTTGATGGCGGGATCAATTGTGCAGATAAAATAGAGGTAGTTTTTGTACCCCATCTGGCGGGCTTGTTCTAGAAAATTAATTTTAGAAGCGTGGCTGAGTACTGTTTCAAAAGTAAATGTAGCGCCATTTTGCAGCAGGCCATATCTGATACAGTCTGCTGCAATTGCTGCGTCGTAACCAGAAGGAAGTTCGTCAATAACCAACATGGAATTGCTCCATCTGATGCTTGCTGTTTGGCCTTCGCTTTTTGCTTTTTTCTGCCAGCTCAAGCCATAGGTTGACATATACTCCCTGAATTTATCTTCCGATAGTTTGAGATCATAGTTAGCGGGAAGATTGATCAGCTTTTTCTCCTGTAATAATTTTTCGATCTCGTCTGCATTGACAAAAGGGCCACAGTAGAATTGGTTACGAACCTCCCGAAGAATGGTGGATTTTCCGCTGCCGTTAGGGCCTGCCATGATACGCAGGCGTTTATTTTTTCCGGCGAACATGCAGAACAGTACCGGGTTTGTATTTTGTAAAAAACTGCTTCGGGCCTGTAGGGTCAGCAATAAGCAAAGTGTTCAGCGGGGTAACAATACCCGTTGGAGAAATCCTGACAATGATGCCATTTTTTTCATACACTCTATCCACTCCGGCGGCTATTGCCTCAGCGGCTGCATCCTTGCCGGCTTTGGCAGCAAGGCGTTTTAGCAGAAGCATTCTGGCCGGATGATCCTCCAGGGCAGAAAGATCCCTGGAATTTAACAGGGTTGCGCGACGATATCCCGCTTGTTTAGCGGATTTCCTCGGACGCTGCTTTTTATAGGAGAATTGCCGTTTCATCATTCTAAAGATAACCAAATCTTGCTTTATTGGCCCAAAAGGCGTTTATACAGAGTGTACAATTCCTGATGCACAAGGACAAAAAATACTGGCTAATCATCGAAGAAATAACCACCCCCGGCCGGCAATATTGTGTTCACCGGAATCACTAGATTTGCTTTCTTGAAACCTCCCTTCTCCCTTGCGCCCCAGGGTGCCGACAGCGGCAAGCCTTCCCGGAAAAAACCCATGTTCCCGGTTAATGCAGCCCTGCACGCCTTCCTGAAACACCATGGCCGGGAAGTGAAGTTACCGGTGGCTTACCGCGACCTGCAGCATTTCACCTATTCCATTCCGTTCCCGATAATACATCTGTCAATAATTCAACTATTCCTATTATGTCTTTGGGAAGCAAAGAGCCAAAGGAAAGATACTATTGAACTAAGTATTCCTATGATAAACAGGCTTTTGGCGAAATCCTTTTCGCCTTTAATAAAGTTATAGACTCCTGCTAATATCAAAAGAAATGAAATCACCAAACCGCTTACTATTTTTACGTTTACTATTTTTTTCATACCCAATATCTTAAGAGATTAAAATACACAATATTTTTCCCGGTATAGGCATCACACTGGTAGATTTCCCTGCGCACCGGATACATTTAAACGGCGATATATGTACACGGCCCCGGAATCACTAGATTTGCTTTCTTGAAACCTCCCTTCTCCCTTGCGCCCCAGGGTGCCGACAGCGGCAAGCCTTCCCGGAAAAAACCCATGTTCCCGGTGAATGCAGCCCTGCACGCCTTCCTGAAACACCATGGCCGGGAAGTGAAGCTGCCGGTAGCTTACCGCGACCTGCAGCATTTCACCTACACCATCCCCGTCACCGACAAGGAAGGCAACAGCACCATGTGGGAATCGGTGGTGTATGACAAACGCGAATGGGATTTCCTGCGCGACGGCCTCATCCAGATCTATGCCATCCTGAAAACGGAGGGCGATATGAGCTTCAGCAAACACCTCGACGTGGCGCGGGTGGATTACTGTGCCTTCGGCAATTCACAGCCCTTCCGTATCCGCATCGTCAACAAGTTCAACGACAACTACGACCACTATTATATCAAGATCGCCGACGCCTCGCGCATCTACGGACTGGAACTGGAGCACATGCTCTCGCCCAACCGCATCACTTTTTTCACCCACCGCCAGACCCTGGTGGAAGAACATATCCCCGGCATACCAGGCGACGTTTTCATCAGCCAGTACCTGAACCGCGCCGATACCAATAAGATCAGGCTCGCCAAGGAATTCGTCAAATTCAACGAACGCTGTTTCGTGCGCCTGCTGGGCGATATGCGCGCTTACAATTTCGTGGTCGACATCACACCCGATATCGAAGATTTCCAGTACCGCATCCGCGCCATCGACTTCGACCAGCAATCTTACGAAGGCCGCAAAAACCTCTACCTGCCGCAGTTCTTCAAAGAGAACCGCGAACTGGTGGAAACAGCGCTGAAACACCTGAACCGCGATTCCATCGAACAATACCAGACCGAGGAACGCACCATGATGACCTTCCGGCTGGTATCGGCCCGCTACCGCATGAAGGAATTGCTCGACATCATGGGACGCGATAAGATCTCCACCCCCGAAAAGATCCACCAGCTTGCCGAAGAGCTCAGTAATTTCCACCAGGGCAAGCCCCAGTTGCTGAAAAGCCAGAACATGGGACAACTGGTAAAAGAACACCTCAAAGTGTGCCTGCGCAAAAACCTCTTCCTGATCCCGCGGTTCAAAAGCAGGTTCGAAGACTAGGGCGGGAACTGCCGCCGGGTCCGCCGCCGGGCAGCCCCACCCCTGGCGCCCTTCACAGCATTTGAGGAATAGTTGGTATATTAGCGCTCATTTTTTACAGATAACCAGCAAAACGATGAAAAAATACAGTGCCGGGGTACTCTTCGGTGAAGAATTAGAGGCTTTGTACAACGACGCCAAAGCCAACAGGTTTGCCATGCCGGCGGTGAATACCATTGGTACGGATTCCATCAACGCCACCCTTGAAACAGCGGCCAAAGTGAACTCGCCCGTAATCATACAGTTTTCCAACGGCGGCGCCCAGTTCATTGCCGGGAAAGGCATGCCCAACGACAAACTCCAGGCAAATATTTCCGGCGCCATCTCCGGCGCCCTGCACATCCACAATGTGGCCAAATATTACGGCGTGCCCGTAGTGCTACATACCGATCACGCCGCCAAAAAATGGCTGCCCTGGATCTCTGCCCTGATCGATGCCGGCGAAACTTTCAAGAAAGAAAAAGGACAGCCCCTGTTCAGTTCCCATATGCTCGATCTTTCAGAAGAAAGCCTGGAAGAGAACATCGAAACCTCCGTGCAGTTTTTCAAACGCATGCAGCCCCTGGGCATGGGCATCGAGATCGAACTCGGTGTAACCGGTGGTGAAGAAGACGGCGTGGACAACAGCGGTGTGGAAAACGACAAACTTTATACCCAGCCCCAGCACGTGGCCTACGCTTTCGAAGAACTCGGCAAAGTAGGCAAACTCTTCACCGTGGCCGCCGCCTTCGGGAATGTGCACGGTGTGTACAGTCCGGGTAACGTGGAGCTGCGCCCCGAGATCCTCCGCAACAGCCAGGTCTATATCCAGGAGCATTTCAAAACGGCTGACAAACCCGTGTATTTCGTATTCCACGGCGGCAGCGGCTCACCCAAAGAGCAGATCCGCGAAGCCCTCGATTACGGTGTGATCAAAATGAACATCGATACCGATATGCAATGGGCTTTCTGGGAAGGCGTACTGGGTTATTATAAGAAGAACGAAGCCTACCTGCAGGGCCAGCTCGGTAACCCCGAAGGTCCCACCAAGCCGAATAAGAAATTCTACGATCCCCGCGCCTGGTTGCGCAAAGGACAGGACGTATTCGTAAGCCGCCTCGAAGAAGCGTTCGGCGACCTGAACTGCATCAACAGGAATGCCTAACCGAAAACAGAAACTGATACAGAAAGGCCGCTCCAAATGGAGCGGCCTTATTTATGTCAGCTTGTTGCTGTTTGTGATGAAAATCCCGTGTAAAGCTTACACGTCGCCTGCTTAAAATCCCTTGCGCGCGCCGCCTGAAACGCCTGCCGCACCCGCAGCATCTGCCGGCATCAGCACCGCCGAGAACACATTCTTACCATCGAATAATTTCTTCGCGGCAGCCTGTATCTCCTGCGGCGTCAGCTTTTGTACGAGCGACTCATATTGCAGCAGATATTTGGGATCCAACTTTTCCGACTGGATGCCCTGCAACGCTTCCAGCCAGTATTCGTTTTGTTTGACCTGCACCTTGTATTGCTCCAGCCAGGATTTTTTCACCTTGTCGAGGTATTTCTGTTCCGGCCCTTTCTGCACCAACTGGCTGATCTCATGGCTGGCTGCTTTCAGCAGGGTATCCACTTTCTCGGGGCCGCAGGGCAATTGCAATACAAAAGAATAATGCTGGTAAGGATATTTCTCCAGGTTGCCGTAAATACCGCCGCCGTAAATGCCCTGTATTTTTTCGCGCAGCTCTTCAATAATGCGGATGTTGAGTATTTCCGCAATGGCCTGGGCCTTCATATCCAGGTCCTGGCTGAAAGGAATTTCACCATTGTAAAAATTCAGGATCAGGCTTTTCTGCTCGGCGCCTTTGTACACACGCAGTTCCTTTTTACCGGGCAGCGGCCTTACTTTGTTGTCGGCTTTTTCATACTGTTTCCCGTTCAGCGGCAGGCTGGCGATATAGGTGTTGATCAGCGGCAGAATACTGTCCTGGTTGAAGCTTCCCACAATCACCACTTCCATTCCGTTCACGTTGCCCACCTGCTCTTTATAGATTTCCATGGCTCTGGAAAGATCGATCTGGTCGTAGTAAGCCGTTTTGGGAACGGCAATGGGCGCCAATGGATTTTTCTGGTACATCACCTGGAACAGGGTATCGATGAAAGCCGTCTGCGGATTGGACGCCAGTCCCGCTACCTGCGTTTTGCTTCTTTGCACGTAGGACTGGAACAACGCCGTATCCATCCTGGGTTGCGTGGCATAGAGGTAGAGTAACTGGAACATGGTTTCGATGTCCTTGTTTCCCGCACTGCCGCGGAAACCATGTGTGATCTCACCCATGGCCGGACCCAGCGAAACGGTTTTCCCTGCCAGGGCCTTGCGCAGATCGGCCGGTGCAAAATTGCCCACACCCATCGAGCTCACGGAGGCCAGTGCGTATTCCGCGTTGTAACGGTCGGCCGCACCATAGTTGTTTTTGCCACCGGGCGCCGACGCGGCCAGCAATACCTGGTCGTCTTTGAAGTTGGTGGATTTGAGCGTTACCTTCACACCATTGCTGAGGGTGAGGCGGGTAACGCCGAGTGTCTTATCTACCTGTACGGAATTCACCTTGCCGGGCGTTGGTGGCTGCTCCAGCAACTGTGCCGCAATAAGTTTTTCTTCATACGGTTTGAGGTCGGCTTTTTCCGCCGCACCCAGTGCAGCCAGCAGGTCGGCAGAAGCGGGTAACTGCACGTCTTCTTTCGGAACCGGTCCCATCATGTACACCAGCCTGTTGTCAGGAGCTGCGGCTGCAGCAATGGCCGCGTTCACTTCCTGCAGCGTGATGCCCGGCACCAGCTCTTTGGCGAGCGCATATTCATAAGCGATACCCGGCGCTGCTTCCCCGGACAAAAAATGCCGCACGTATTCGTCCACGTATACATCGGATTCCATTTTATCGCGGTTGTTGTAGGCGTTTTCAAGCCTGCTTACAATGGACTTCTTCACCCGGCTGAGCTCCGCTTCGGTAAAGCCGAATTTTTTTGCCCTTTCTATTTCCGTCATCATAGCTTCCAGTCCGCGTTTGGCATCGCCATTTCCAACGCCGACAGCAGCCGAAAAACTTTCATAGTCGCCAATGAACTGCTCTTTTCCTACCCCGGCTCCTACGAAGGGCGGATTGGACTGCTGTGTCAGTTCCTGCAGGCGCTGGTTCAGCAGGGAGCTGAACATCTGGTTCACCAGGCCCTGGCGGTAAGCCGCTCCCGTACCCTGCGGCGCCATGGGACTAACGGGATAGTATACCCGTACGGTGTAGCTGGTTGCTTCTTTGTCGGTCACCACCATCGCTTCGGAAGCGCTGTAAGCCGGAATGGGTGTTTTCTCACGTGGCCGTTCCGGTGAAGGATTCCGGAGCCCGCCGAAATGTTTTTTGATCAGCGCTGTTATTTTGTCCTTGTCCACATCGCCCACTACCATTACGGCCATAAGATCGGGCCGGTACCAGTCGCGGTAAAATTTGCGGATCAGGTCGGGCTGGAAATGCCGGATGATGCTATCGGAGCCAATCGGCAGGCGGTTGGCATAACGCGATCCTGCAAAGAGTTTCGGGTAGATCTGCCGCATCATGCGATCGAAAGCGCCTTTGCCCAGGCGGCTTTCTTCCATGATGATGGCCCGCTCCGATTCTATGTCTTCCGTGAGATAAGTAACCTGGTGGGCCCAGTCTTCCAATATCTGGAATCCTTTTTCGAGATTGCCCGGTTTATCGATCGGGATGGGGAGGATGTACACGGTTTCGTCAAAACTGGTATAGGCATTGAGGTCGCTGCCGAAGCCAACGCCGATGTCCTGCAAAAAAGAAACGATGTCGTTCTTCTTAAAATTCTTTGTGCCGTTGAAAGCCATGTGTTCGGCCATGTGCGCCAGTCCGAGCTGGTTATCGTCTTCCACGATGGACCCGGCTTTCAGCACCAGCCGCAGTTCCACTTTCTGCTCCGGTTTTTTATTCTGGCGGAAATACCAGGTGAGCCCGTTGTCGAGTTTGCCGGTCGCCAGCGCGGGATCGAGCGGAAGGTCCTGGTTAAGGTTCGTTTGCGCCATACCGTTAGCGGCAGCCAATAGCATGGCCACCAGCAACAGCCGGCAGTGTTTGAGTTGTGTGTGCTTCATAAAAAAACAGTGATTTAATGGTAACCAGGTGATCAGGGCGCCTGGTTGGTAACGGCTTCGATGGGTTTGCCGATGCAGCCGTTGGGCATCTGGATGTGCAGCAGGGCCGCTACTGTTGCGGATATATCGGTCATGTACACTTCCTTGTTCGACTTCCCGGGTTTGATCTTCCAGCCCAGCCAAACCAGCGGAATATGCGCGTCGTAGGGGTTCCAGAGTCCGTGCGTGGTGCCGGTGGCGCCGCCATCGATCACCTGCGGTTCAAGGATGAACTGTACGTCGCCGCCGCGGTTGGGAAAATAACCATTGGCCACCATTTCCTTCACCTTATAGGGCAGGGTGGTTTCGGAAAGTTTTTCGAGCTCAAATACACGCGCCACGCCTTTCTGCTTTTTCATGAAACCGATCACGGTGCGGGTGATCTTTTCACGGTCGAGGTGCAGGCTGTCTACCACGGGCAGGTTGAGGTGCACCTGGTAATTGTACATGCTGCTCACCAGTTTGGGCTGGCCGAATTCTTTTTCCAGCAGCGTATTCATTTCTTTCATGGCGGCGCCGTCGTCAAAAGTGCCCGCCGGGATTTTCATTTCATTCATATAACCGGGCACATGTGCCACCCCGTGATCGGCAGATATGAAGAAGAGCCACTGGCCCTTTCCTACGGTTTGATCGAGGTACTGGAAGAAGGCGCCGAGGTCGCGGTCGAGGCGCAGATAGGTATCTTCCGCTTCAATGGAATTGGGACCAAATGCGTGGCCCACATAATCGGTGGAAGAAAGGCTCACGGCCAGAAAATCGGTCACGGCGCTCTTGCCCAGCTTTTCTTCCTGTACGGCTTTTTTGGCCAGTTCCAGTGTCATGGTATTACCATAGGGCGTGGAGGCGATGACGCCGAAATTCTTGCCCACAAAAGATTTGAGATCATACGGAAATCCTTTGGCGGCGGATCCAAAAGGCTTTCCCTCATATGCGTGCTCATCGCTGGTGCTCTGTGCATAGCTGCCGATGGGATAAATGGTATTCCAGCCCTGCTGGTAGTATTGGTCTACATGTCTTTCCTGGTTGTACCGTTCCAGCCAGGCGGGCAGTGCATTGCCATAATAAGTAGACGAGATCCAGTTGCCGGTTTTGTTATCGTACCAGTAAGCGGCATTGGCGCTGTGGCCCGCGGGTAAAATGGCGCCGCGGTCTTTCAGGGCAATGCCAATCACTTTGGAGCGGAAATTGGTGGCGAGCCGCAGTTCATCGGTAATGGTGGAAGTGTACAAATTACGCGGGCTCATTTCGCCCGCGGCGGTGCTGCTGCCCACTGTTTTCACATCCCTGTCTTCGGTACAGTAAACAGAGCGGTTCTGTGTACGGTCGAACCAGGCATTGCCGGTGATGCCGTGAATGGCGGGCACCGAACCGGTATAGATGCAGGTATGTCCGCAGGCCGTAATGGTAGGTGTATAAGGTATGAGGGTATTTTCATTGGAGAAGCCCTGGCTGAGCAGGCGTTTGAATCCGCCGTTGGGCTGATAACGGTCAAGATAACGGTAGAGATAATCCCAGCGCATCTGGTCCACCACCATGCCTACTACGAGTTTGGGGCGGTTCAAAGATGCCGTTGTTTGTGCCTGTCCTGTTATTACAAAAAAAACAAATACAATAAACAAAAAACGCTTCATCCTGTTTCGATTTTGACAAAGATAGCCGCAACAGCTTCCAAATCTGTTACCTTTGCGACAATTTAAATCATAATTATTCCCCGCTATGGCAGATATTTTCGAAAAGCTGGTAAAGCATGGTGGACCGTTGGGTCAGCATATGCACCGTGCGCATGGATATTTTGCTTTCCCCAAACTGGAAGGTGAGTTGGGCAACCGCATGGTTTTTCGTGGTAAGGAAAGAATTGTATGGAGCCTGAACAATTACCTGGGGCTGGCCAATCACCCGGAAACGCGAAAAGTAGATGCAGAAGCGGCTGTCCGCTGGGGAATGGGTTATCCGATGGGCGCCCGCATGATGAGCGGAAACAGTTCCCAGCACGAAGCGCTCGAAAAAGTGCTGAGCGCTTTTACCCGCCGCGAAGACGCCATGCTGCTGAATTTCGGCTACCAGGGGATCATGAGCTGTATTGATGCGCTTATTGGTCGCCGTGATATCATTGTATACGATGCCGAATGTCATGCCTGTATCGTAGACGGCATCCGCATGCACCTGGGTTATAGTTATACCTACAAACACAACGATCTGGAAGATTGCGAAAAGCAACTGCAGCGTGCGGTGAAGATGGCCGAAAAAACCGGCGGCGGCATTTTGCTGATCACGGAAGGCGTGTACGGCATGAGCGGCGACCAGGGCAGGCTGAAAGAAATCGTGGCGCTGAAAGAGAAATATGAATTTCGCATACTCATCGACGATGCACATGGCTTTGGCGCCATGGGACCCACCGGCGCCGGTACCGATGAAGAGCAGGGCTGCCAGGACGGCATCGATCTGTATTTCTCCACTTTCGTAAAATCAATGGGCAGCATCGGCGCTTTTATCGCCGGCCGTAAAGACGTGCTGGCCTACCTGCGTTACAATACGCGCTCGCAGATCTTCGCCAAGAGCCTGCCCATGATCATCGTGGAAGGCATGCTCAAAAGAATGGAGATGCTGCAAACCATGCCTGAGCTGCGGGAAAAACTCTGGACCGTTACACGTACCCTCCAGCAGGGGCTGCGCGACCGTGGCTTCGACCTGGGTAAAACCAATACCATGGTTACGCCTGTATATATGAAGGGAGATGTTCCCGAGGCTACCGCCATGGTGCTGGACCTGCGCGAGAATTACAATATTTTCTGCTCCATTGTGGTGTACCCGGTGATCCCGAAAGGGCAGATCATTTACCGCCTCATTCCCACGGCGGTGCATACCATGGAAGACATTGAACTGACACTGAAAGCTTTTTCGGAAACCAAGTCCAAACTCGATGCCGGCGCTTACCAGGTGGCAGAGATCCCGGATATGGCGGAGGCGCTGTAGGTCAGCGGGTAAAAGAATTGTTAATACGATGAAAGACGGCTCCGGCCGTCTTTTTTATTGCGGGCCGGCCATTGCGGTCGCGACTTGCGGGGCGGGCGCTTCTTCCGTTTCCCCCCGGGGCAAAAAAAATCCCGCCTTGCGGCGGGATGCACTAATCAAATACCATTAACCATTAAACCTTATCCTATGAAAATTCAAATATAAGATGTTAATGAAGAAACATTGGTTGCATGAACCAGATTTTTTTTGAGCAATAGAATTATGTTGACCTGGATCAATCCGGCCTAAGTATTTCCCTAATAGAAGCGGGAGGCAGTGGAGACAATAAGAAGAGCTGTTTCAAAGAAGCCGGACAGGATGGAAATCCCGTCCGGTTTTTAATCCAATATCCTATGAAAAACCTATAACCTAGACGCAGCTTAGGATTGGAACGTTGCAAACTTGTTAAAGTTTTTTTAAGAATCACCACTCACCCTTAAACTTTTTCTGGTAGGAAGGGAAGTCCTGCTTCCGGTAAGCGCCTTCCCCGAAATACTTCACGATAAGTTCAAGTTCGTTGGGGGCCAGGTAGCCGGGAATGGGTTGGGGACCCTCCCCGTTGGGCGGAATGATGACGGTAGTGGGGTAAGAAAGCTGGCCCCCGCTCAGGTAGAGGGCAATTTCGTTGGTTTTGTACTGTGGGTTGAACGCGAAGCTCCGGCCCTGGAACTGCAGCGACTGGCGGCTCTCGGCATCGAGTTTTACGGCGTAAAAATGGCTGTTGAGGTAGGCGGCCACCTTTTTGTCCTGGTAGGTGCGCTTGTCCATTACCTTGCACCAGCCGCACCAGTCGGTGTACAGGTCGATCAGGATGGGACGGGGCTCCCGGGCCACGGCGGCTTCCGCTTCGGAAAGGGTCATCCAGCGCATAGCCTTACCCGTGGTTTCCTGGGCATAGGCTTTTCCCAGGGCCAGTAAGAACAGAATGCCGATGATGCGCTTTCCCATAGTACATTTGTTTAGGTAACTGCAATATAATACAGCCCCATGCAAAAAATTGTTATTGCCATAACCGGCGCCAGCGGCGCCATCTACGCCCGGGTGTTGCTGGAAAAACTGGTCAGCATCCGCAGCCAGTGGCAGGAGCTGGCCGTGGTGATGACGGAAAACGCCCGCACCGTTTGGCACACGGAACTGGGGCAGGATTCTTACAACAGCTTCCCGGACGTCCGGTTCTACGATAAGAACGATTTTAACGCGCCTTTTGCATCCGGCTCGGGACAATTCAATACCATGATCATCATTCCCTGTTCCATGGGCACCCTGGGCCGTATTGCCGGAGGGATCAGCAACGACCTGATCACCCGGGCGGCCGATGTGGTGCTGAAGGAAAGAAGGCGCCTGGTTTGCGTGGTAAGGGAAACCCCTTATAACCTGGTGCATATCCGGAACATGGAAACGGTGACCCTCGCCGGCGGTATCATTTGTCCCGCCACCCCCTCTTTTTACAGCCGCCCCGCTACGCCGGAGGCAATCGCCGCCACCGTGGTGGACCGGGTGCTTGACCTGGCCGGATTATCCATTCCTACATTCCGTTGGGGCGGCGATTAAAAGAATCGCTATCTTAATAGTACAAAAAAGACTCATTTGTTCAGCTTTGAGTATAACTCCTATAACTATCGGCAGATAGTGGAAGATATGGCGAAGGCCCTCGGCGTGCCGGTGGAAAACGGGAAAATGGTATTCCCGGAACCGGTGGCCACGGGCTATATCGAATACATAGAACTTCCCAACGGGCTGCAGGCCATTGTTTCCGACTATGTGCTGAACGACCAGTATTTCCTGAAGAGGCAAAGCAGTCCCCGCGAGTTTTATGTGTTGCGGTACGAAGAAATAAAAATAACGGAAGAGCTAACCCTCAAAATCGACGGGGAGGTGCTGAAAACCACGGGGGAAAGCCATTCGGGCATTTATCTTACCAGTACGCTGTTCGATGTTTCTTACCTGGGCCGGAAGGGCTCTTCCATCCGGGGTATCAATATCATCTTCAATAAAGAGTGGCTGGCCCGGCACCTGCAGATCACCGACCCCGACGAAGTGCTGGTGGCTTATCTCCACCTCAAAACGGGCAGCTTTACGATAGAGCCGATCGACAACGAATACCGCCGTTATTTCACCGAGATTTTGCAGGCCGACAACAGCAGTCCCCTGTTCATGGCAACAGTGCAGAATCGCATCACCCTGCTGATAGAAAGATTTTTCAGCCGGCTCTATGAAAAGAGCAAAAACCTGCTGGCCAGTCCGCGTATTTCCAAACACGACGTGCACCAGCTCATGCATGTGGAATCGCTGCTCACCAAAAATGTGACCAACCGCCCTCCTACCATCGACCAGCTTGCCGTAGAAGCTGCCATGAGCACGGCCAAGCTCAAAAAATTATTCAAGGAAGTGTACGGCACCAGCATCTATGCCTATTACCAGAAACAGCGCATGAGCCTTGCGCGCGACATGCTGCTCAGCGGCGATTTTACCGTGAAGGAAGTAGGGTTGCAGGTAGGTTACAGCAACCTCAGCAATTTTGCCGCTGCTTTCCGCAAAGAGTTCCATATTCTACCCAGCGAAATAAGGGCCTGAGCGGCCGGCCGGGTCAGCGAAGATCCACTTCTTCCACACCGGGATATTTGGCCTTGTTGAATACGAATGTGTCGTCGGGCACATTGGCTTTCGTATTCATGTTGAGGACTGAATAGGTGTATTTATTGCCGTTTTTTTCCAGCACTTTGGTGCTGGAAATGGCCTTGGTGGCTTTATCGACATACACATATACTTTGTGGAAGGCTTTGGATTTGTCTACCGGTGTAAGTTCAATCTCCTGCAGGGTTTTATTGCCTACTTTTTTCTCGCCGTTCAGTTTATAGAGAAAATCCTTATCGTAAAAATCAGTGAACAATTTTTGTGGTGTGATGGTTCCCTGGCCGCCATCGAAATTGGTGATGGTTACTTCGTTCGCCGCTTTGTCGTAGGTCCACACGGTTTTGCCATCGCAATAAATTTCCTGCCCGGTTATTACCACTTTATACTTCCCATCTTTCATATATACGGTACCCGATTTGTTACCCTGCAGTTTTCCCTTGCCGTCTTCCACCTGCAGGGTAAAACCGGACTGCACGGCTTTGAAGGTTTTGAATTTGGCGCTCACCGCGTCGAGTATTTGTTTGGCGGCGGGATCGTTCTGAGCAAAAACCGTATGGGTGAACAGGAGAGCAATCAGTACAACAGGTATGGCAAAAAATTTCTTCATTTAGCGATTTTTTATTGTTGGCCAAAGCGCAAAGATATTCCTTTCCCTTGCAATACTCAGACCAGCTATTGTTGCAAAAGTTTAATCAGGGGAGTTGGGCGAGGTATTCTTCCAGTTCCGCTTCCGTTTTGATGATCACGTCGCGGGCCTTGCTGCCCAGGTTGGGGCCTACCACGCCGGCGGATTCGAGTTGGTCCATGAGCCGGCCTGCACGGTTGTATCCCAGTTTCATGCGTCGCTGCAGCAGGGAGGTGGACCCCATTTGGTTTTGCACAATCAGGCGGGCCGCATCTTCAAAGAGCGGGTCCTTATCGTTCAGGTCGAAGTCTTTTCCCTCCATGTCTTTTTCATCCACATATTCCGGCAGCAGGAAGGCCTGCGGATACCCGCGCTGCTGGCCGATAAAACCGGTCACTTCTTCCACCTCGGGCGTATCCACGAAGGCGCACTGCAAACGGGTCAGTTCACCATTATAAGAGATCAGCATATCGCCTTTCCCGATCAGTTGTTCGGCGCCGCCGGCGTCGAGGATGGTGCGGCTGTCGATCTTGGAAGAAACCTTGAAGGCGATGCGCGCAGGGAAGTTGGCCTTGATGGTACCTGTAATGATGTTGACCGACGGACGCTGCGTGGCGATGATGAGGTGAATGCCTACGGCCCGCGCCAGTTGCGCCAGTCGCGCGATGGGCATCTCCACTTCCTTGCCGGCCGTCATGATGAGGTCGGCAAATTCATCGATCACCAGCACCATAAAGGGCAGGAACTGGTGACCCTTTTGCGGGTTGAGTTTGCGTTTGACGAACTTCTCGTTGTATTCGCGGATGTTGCGGGTGCCGGCTTCTTTCAGCAGGTCGTAGCGGTTGTCCATTTCAATGCAGAGGGCATTGAGGGTGTGCACCACTTTTTTGGTGTCGGTGATGATGGCTTCTTCTTCCCCGGGCAGTTTGGCGAGGAAATGTTTTTCGATGGTGCGGTAAATGCTCAGCTCCACTTTTTTGGGATCCACCAGCACAAATTTCAATTGCGAAGGATGTTTTTTATAGAGCAGGGAAACGAGGATGGCGTTCAGTCCCACCGATTTCCCCTGGCCCGTGGCACCCGCCATCAACATGTGGGGCATGGATGCGAGGTCTACGATGAAATTTTCGTTGTCGATCTTTTTACCGATGGCGATGGGCAGGCTGAAATTGCTGTGCTGGAACTTTTCTGAGCCCAGCAGGGTTTTCATGCTCACCACTGTTTTCTTCACGTTGGGCACTTCAATACCGATGGTGCCCTTACCCGGAATGGGTGCGATGATGCGGATGCCCAGCGCCGCCAGGCTCAGCGCGATATCGTCTTCCAGGTTTTTGATGCGCGAGATCCGCACGCCGGCGGCGGGCACAATTTCATAGAGTGTGACGGTGGGGCCAACGGTGGCAAATATTTTCTGTATCTGGATATCGTAGTTCTTGAGGGTGTTGATGATCTGGTTCTTGTTGGCTTCCAGTTCGGTGGGGTCCTGCACTATTTTTTCGCTGCCATGGGTTTCGAGCAGGTCGAGGCTGGGGTATTTGTAATCGCGCAGGTCGAGCGTGGGCTCATAAGGTGGCAGGTCGGTTTCGGTAACGGCTTCTTCGTTGGGCTCCGGCGTTTCGGGGGCCGACTTTATTTCCAGTTGCAGGTCGCTGGCCGGCATTTTTGGCGGCAGGATCACGGCAACGGGTTCGGGCGCCGGCGGGGTGGGCAGAACAGTTTCCGGCGTGTCCGGAACTTCAGGCTGGGTTTGGAAGGCCTGGGGCTCTTCTTCCCGCTCCACCAGTTGCAGCGGAAAATTATGGGGTTCGTCCACCGGCTCGGGTGGCAGCACCACTACGCCGCCTTCTTTTTTGAGGCCGTTCTGTTTTTTGTTGGCCGTTTTTTCTTCTATGAACAAGCGGGCGGCATCGGGGTCGGCATCTTCACCGGACGGGTCCGGAACGGGCTCCGGATTTTCTTCCTTATTGCGTACCGGAAGGCTGGGCATTTTGGGCACTTTGAACACCGGGTTAACGCGCCAGATGAAATAGGCCAGTCCGCCGAGCAGCAGCAGGGCGCCGGTTCCGATGCTTCCCAGGAAACTGCTCATCCAGTTGCTGATCATGAGGCCCACGCCACCGCCCCAGGGGAAACCGGTGGAGCCGGAGAAAAAGGCGAAAGCCACGCTGAAATAAAAAAGTCCCACCAGTACATAACGGATGTTGCGGCTGAGGCGGAACATTTTCTGACCAAAAAGCAGGTTGGCGCCCAGGGTGAAAAAGAGGCTGCAGAGAAAATAGGAAGCGAGTCCGAATCCTTTGTAAAAGAAAAAATGCGATACCCAGGCGCCGAGGCGGCCCAGGAGATTGGCTACTTTGATGTCGTCGGCAAAGAGGAATTTCCAGGCACCGCGGAATACCTTGTCCTGGTCTTCCTGCCAGGTGAAGAGATAGGAAGTGAAGGCAATAAACAAAAAAGCAGCCAGCAGGAGCAGGAGGGCGCCGATGATTTTATGGGTCCGCTCATCCTGCAAAACGGATTTCACAGGAAGCTTCTCTTCTTTTTCCGGACGCAGATCAACGGGCTCGGGTGTTGGCTTTTTCTTGGATTTCAGCTTATTTGCCATAACCACAAATATACATTTACACCCAAAGAAATTGTATTTTGTAGGATGCGGATTTTTGCGCTCGCTACCTGCTTGCTGTTGATAACCCTGGCCGGACATTCCCAGCCGGCCTCCGCATCACCCGATACCATAGCACTCAGTGCCCTGCAACTCTACTCCCCTATTGGTTCCGCCAGCCGAATCTACCTCGATACCAACCGGGTGGTAAGAACGGATAGTTTGTACGGACTTCCCGTATTATCGCCCATCCCGGCCAGTATGGGCCGGAAAGTGAGTCCGCAATATGTGGGCAAACCCTGCTTCCTGCAATTCACCATCCGCAACGACCTGGGCAACCCGGCCATTCTTTACCTGCTGCCGGGTTTTTATTTCAACCGAATCGATATTTATAAAAAAGACAGTGCTTCCGGAAGGTTCATCCCCCAAACAGAACCGCTTGCGCCCGGATCCTTTGAAAGAAACACGGCGCGGCAATTGCAACTTTCCGCAGGCGAAACCGCCGACTTCATTGCCGGGCTCAACTTCATCAAAACCACGGTCAATTCCCTCAATCCCACCCTCAGCTACGAATTTTACCTGCCGCAGTTGCTGACCCAGTTCCAGAATGAAAAAAAGCTGAACGGCATCATCACCTACCTGGTATGCGGCATCATGCTGATGATGATCTTTTATTCGCTGGCCGCTTATTACATGAACCGCAGCATCGCGTTCATTTATTATGCCGCTTATGCCTTGCTGGTAGGTATCATGTTTTTCTTCAAGGCCTATCTCTACCGCGTTCCCTTTGAAGGGAATTATTTTTTTGAGAGCTATCTTGATTTTATCCTGCAGGCTTCCGGAACCCTGTTCTACTTTATTTTCCTGCGCAATTTTATCGGGTCGCGCAGTCATTTTCCCACCCTGAATGCCGTGCTCTATGCGCAGCAGGTGATCATTGTAACAGGCATCGTCATATTCAGTCTCCTGTATTTTTTCACCGACAATTTTCCGCTGCAGAACATGGTGGAGAACCTGGTAAAATATGCCTGGTCTTTCAGCACGGTTTTTTTCATTTGCTATACCATTGTGAACCGTTCGCCCATTTTGCGCTACCTGGCCATCGGGCACAGCTTTTTGTTCCTGGGCGGATTGCTTTCGCTCTTCCTGATCAATACAGCGCACCGCTTCCAGGGTCATACGACCGACCTAATCAATGATTCCCTTTTCTGGTACGAGATGGGTGTTCTTTTCGAGCTGGTATTCTTCCTGGTGGCGTTGTCGGCCAAGAACAAACAGGATATCAGCGACCGGGTGCGTGAGAAGGAACGCCTGCTGATGGATTATGAAAAAGAGGCATACGAAAGAAAGATGGCCATCCTCGCCGCCAAGCAGGACGAGCGCAACCGCATTTCAGCCGACATGCACGACGAGCTGGGCTCGGGCGTTACAGCCATCCGTTTGATGAGCGAACTGGCGAAAGCAAAAATGAAAGGCGAGCCGCTCCCGGAAATAGAGAAGATATCGCTTTCCGCCAATGACCTGATCAGTAAGATGAACACCATCATCTGGACCATGAAGAGTTCCAATGATACGGTGGACAATATGATCGCCTATGTGCGCAGCTATACCGGCGAATTCCTGGAAAGCACGGGCATACAGTACAGGATCGATCATCCCGATGGAACCGGCAGCATCCAGATCAGTGGCGAAAAGAGAAGGAATATTTTTCTCTGTATCAAGGAAGCGCTGAACAATATCGCCAAACATGCGGAAGCCACGGAAGTGCTGATTGAATTCAAGCTGGGACCGCACCTGGTGGTAAGGATCCGCGACAACGGCATAGGCCTGCAGCCCGATAAAATGCGCGCCTTCAGCAATGGCATGAGCAATATGCGCAAGCGGATGGAAAACGTCGAGGGGCATTTCGGAGTAAGGAGCGAGAACGGTACGGTGATTACGCTTAGTGTGCCGCTGCAATAATTTTGTACATTTTTATTTTTCGTAAAAAAATTTATCTTGGTGCGCGAAACCTTATTACTGAATGCGTACCCTTACCCTGATCCTGCTGCTGCTGTCTGCAACCCTTTGTGCGCAGGACATTCAACCCCTTCAAAAATCAGCCACCACACTTGCTGCTTACCAGCAGGACGCTTCCGACAGGCACCGTATGGCAATGGCCGAATTGAAAGGCCCTTTGAAAAAAGAGCTGGCCGAGCAGTACGAAAAAAGATACGGGAGCATCCGCAAGATGTACGACAGCAACCAGGTGGTGACCGACCCGGAAGCAACCGCCTACCTGGAAAAATTAACCGCCATTGTTTTCGCCGCCAACCCCGAACTGGCCAGGCAGCGGCCGGCCGTGCACTTTTCGCGCACTTATTGGCCCAATGCTGCCTGTTACGGTGAGGGACATGTGTTTTTCAACATCGGACTCTTCAATCGCCTGCGGAATGAAAGCCAGGTTGCTTTTATCCTCTGCCACGAGCTGGCGCATTTTTACCTGAAGCACAACGATACACAGGTGAGGGAATGGGTGGAAAAAATGAATTCGGAAGAAGTGCGCGATGAACTGAAGTCTATCAGCAAATCGACTTACCAGCGCAACAAGCGCCTGGAAGAATTGATGAAAGGTATCTCCTTTACCCATCGCCGTCATGGCAGAACACATGAAACAGAAGCCGATTCGCTGGCCCTGGAGTTCATGCGCCCCACGGGCTTCGACCTGCGGGAAACGCTCAGCGCCCTGGCCCTGCTCGACTCCATCGACCAGGAAAAATTCAGCGGCAGCCTGCAACTGAAGGAGCAGTTCAATTTTTCAGACTATCCCTTCAGGGCACGATGGATTAAAGTTGCCAGTCCCACCCTGAGTGAAAAAATGCAAACCCAGACAAAGGAGAAGCAGAAACTGGAGGATTCGCTCAAGACCCACCCCGACTGCCAGTTACGCGTTGAAAAACTGCGCCAGCGGGCAATGGCCGCCTACCAATCCGGGCAACGGCTTTTCCTTGTTGGTGAAAATGAATTCCGGCGTTTATCGGGCCGTTTCGATGCCGAATGCATCCAGTTCTGTATCGACCGGCAGGAACTGGGCAGGGCCCTCTACTATACCCTGCAGCTCTATCCGCAGCAGCCGGGCAATATATGGCTGGCCACCACCCTGGCAAAAACCATGAACCATTTGTATAAGGCCCAGGCCGGTCATCGCCTGGGCAATCTCATTGAACAGCCGGGCGACAGTCCCACGCCGGAATACGAAGAATGGCTGCGCTACCTGCAGAACGTACGATTGTCTGAAATGGCAGCTGTGCATTACCGTTACCTCGATAAAATAGCGGCCCGGGTTCCTGAGAACACTGCTTTCCGGCAGGAGCTGGCCGAGGCCACCCAACACAATAAAACCTCCAATCCATAACCAATTATTTCACTATGCACCTCAAACATTACCTGCTGGCGGCACAGTTAGTTGTAGCAGCCCCGGCACTGGTTCAGGCTCAGAAAACAACCATCGACAACATTTATTCCGTTTCCCTCAAAAACTCCGGCACCATTGAATCGGGCGGAGAGGTCAAGGGCTATTTCTATTTTTATGTCTCCGACAAAGTGGACAGGAGTACCAATGAGTATACCATACAGGTACTCGATGAAAACCTGCGGGAAGTGAACCGCATCAAGTTCGAAGACGACAAAAAAGAGCAACTGATCGAAACGTCTTACAATACCAGCTCCATGCTTTTTCTTTTCATGAATGCCGGTGAAAGGACTTTTACCTCCAAGATCTATGGCCTCGACGGCAAACTCAGGCAAACCTATACCAGGGAGCTCGATAAAAGGTCCATGGCCTTCTTAACACAGAGTGGTTCACTCCGGGCGGTCAACAACGACGAAGCGGCGAACAAATTTGTGTACGACATCGAAAACAAGGGCTATCTCGCCGTCATTCCCCTGCGCGACGGAAAAGATTATTCCTTTGAAATCGGCATTATCCGGAGTGATACCAAAAAACAGCTCACCTATGCGGCGGACTATGGCGACTACAAATATGCCACGGCCTCTTACCTGGGCACCAGTGGGGATGTTGCCGTCTTTGAAGTATTGAAGAAAGAAAAACTGATGAGCAACAAATTGGAATCTTCACTGCTGGGGATTGATATCAATACCGGCAGGAAACGGTTCGACATTGATGAGAATGCCACCAAATACAAGTTCCTGCCACTGAATATTTCCAATCTCAATAATTCAAACGAAATCCTGCTCCTGGGCAATTATTACGATAAAGACGACCGTGTGATGAAAAACGCCACGATGGGCGTAGCGGCCATCACCATCGATGGTAAAGGAAAAATATTAAACCAGAAATACAATTCCTGGGCCGGGGATTTCGCCAAGTTCTTCAACATAGATGCCAAAGGAAAGCTCGAAAACGTGGGCTATCTCTATTTCCACAAACTGGTGCAGACAGAAGATGGGGATATCTATGCCATTGGTGAAGGATATAACCGGGTGGCCAGCGGAGCGGGCATTGCGCTCACCGTGCTGGGCGCCGCTACCCGCAGTTCCAATGGCGGCAGCAGCGTCACCAACCTGAACATCACCAATATGGTGCTGGTAAGGTTCGACAACCAGTTCAACGTAAAGGATGTTAAGATCTATGAAAAGAACAAGAACAGGTTCTCCCTTCCCGGCGGCGACTACGTGAGCGCCCACCTGCTGGCGGCCGCGGCAAAGACCATGGGCGCGTACGATTATGAATTCACCCGTGTGAACAACACCCACAGCAGCTTCTATGTGGCGTTCTCCGATTACGAACGGGGCAAGGATTATAAGGGAATGGTATTCCGCAGCATTGCCTACAACGAAGGCCAGATCACCACAGACAAACTGCAGTTGAAGTCAACAGCAAGCTCCATGCGGGTTCTGCCGGCAAAAACAGGTTCTATCCTGGTATCGGAATATTTCAAAAAAGAGAAAAAGATCGATATCCGGCTGGAAAAGCTTAATTGATGTGCTGTCGCTCAGAGGCGTTTGTGCACGGCATAAGCCAGCAGCAGCCAGCCGGCAATGAAAAAGAGGCCACCAATAGGCGTCACCAGGCCAATGCCCGATACACCCACACTGCCGCCTGCCTTGAGTGCCGTCATGAGGTACAGGGAGCCGCTGAACAACAGGATGCCCAGCTCAAAACAGATGGCGGCATAAGCCACCTGCTTCGCGGGATGGTGCAGGTAGAACAGGCCGGTGAACAGCAGTGCGAAGACATGATAAAAATGATAACGTACACCCGTTTCAAAAACTGCCAGGCTTTCCGCCGGCAGTTTTTGTTTCAGTCCATGCGCGCCGAAAGCGCCCAGGGCAACGGCCAGCGCGCCCAGCAGGGCCGCCGTGCGTAATATCTTCTTTGAAAGGATTTGCTTTTCCACGTTTCTGTTTTATTGTTCTTGTGATGCGATCATTGTTCTTGCGATTCGATCGCCTGCTTCATTTCTTCCAGCGTGAGGTTCTCTTCCTGTAGACGAAGATGGGCCTGTTCATAATACAATTTTCTTCCCTGCAGTTTTTTTACGATGAATGCTTTCATGTCGGCATCGGGAATTTCGCGCAGCAGCGGCCGGTGATTTTTTTCTTTCAGCAGGCGCTTTACCAGCACATCGGTGGACGTATTCAGCCATACCACTTTGCCGTGTTCCTTCATGAAGTCGATGTTCCCGAAAAAACAGGGCGTGCCGCCGCCGCAGGAAAGGATCATATCGGGATGGGTTTGCGTAAGGGTCACCAGAAATTCTTTTTCCAGCATCCGGAAATATTCCTCGCCTTTCGCAGCAAAGATATCGGCGATGGACATGCCCTCCTGCTCCACGATGCTATGATCAAGATCGTAGAAAGGAAGTTCCAGTGCTGCGCTCAGGAGCCGCCCCCAGTGCGATTTGCCACTGCCCATAAATCCTATGAGGTAGATCCGCATGCTGTTTATTTGAAAGCATTCAGTCCCGTTACATCCATGCCGGTGATCAGCAAATGGATATCGTGTGTGCCTTCATAGGTGATCACACTTTCAATGTTCATCATGTGGCGCATGATGGGGTATTCTCCCGTAATGCCCATTCCGCCCAGCATCTGGCGCGCTTCGCGGCACGCAAAATGGGCCACTTCACAACCGGTGCGTTTGGCCATGCTCACCTGCGCCGGCGTGGCGCGGCCCTCGTTCATCAATACACCTACGCGCCAGTTCAGCAATTGCGCCTTGGTGATCTCGGTAACCATCTCGGCCAGTTTTTTCTGCTGCAACTGGAAGCCGCCGATGGGACGTCCGAATTGTACGCGCTCTTTGGAATATTGCAGGGCGGTATGGTAACAGTCCATGGCGGCGCCCACGGTGCCCCAGGCAATGCCGTAGCGGGCTTTGGAGAGACAGCTCAATGGTCCTTTCAGCCCCTTTACACCGGGCAGTATGTTTTCTTTGGGAACCTTTACGTGATCGAATACCAGCTCGCCCGTAGCGGAGGCGCGCAGGCTCCATTTGCCGTGCGTGGTGGGCGTGGAGAAGCCTTCCATGCCGCGTTCCAGGATGAGGCCCTGTATTTCATCGGCTTCGTTCTTTGCCCATACCACGGCCACCTGCGAATAAGGCGCATTGCTGATCCACATTTTGGCGCCGTTCAGCACCACGTGATCGCCGGCATCAGTGAAGCGGCTGATCATATCGGCGGGATTGGAACCATGGTCGGGTTCGGTGAGGCCGAAGCAGCCCAGCCATTCGCCGCTGGCCAGTTTGGGCAGGTATTTTTTCTTCTGCGCTTCGCTGCCGAAGGCATGGATGGGATACATTACCAGCGAGCCCTGCACCGAGGCCGTACTGCGCACACCGCTGTCGCCCCGCTCCAGTTCCTGCATCATGAGGCCATAGCTGATGTAGTCGAGCCCGCCGCCGCCATATTCTACCGGTATAGTGGGACCGAAACAACCGAGCTGTCCCAGTTGCGGCACGATCTGCTGCGGAAATTCGGCCCGCTGCGCATAGTCTTCAATGATAGGCGAGATCTCCTGCTTCACGTAGTTGCGGACAGCATCCCTCACCATCAGTTGTTCTTCCGTGAGCAGTTCATCGAGCTGCAGGTAATCGGGGTGCCGGAACGTATCGGTTGCCATGATTGCTTATTTGTCTGAATGTACTAAAAAGGGCGCCATCTCTTCCTGATAATCCGCAGCCACTTTGGCGGCAGCGGCGGCGAAGTCCTCACCGCCCGATGCGAAAAGCACGGCCCTGCTGGCATTGACGAGCAGGCCAATGTCTTTATTGGCTGCTTTTGCGGAGATCTCCTGCAGGCTTCCGCCCTGTGCGCCCACGCCGGGCACCAGGAAAAAATGCTCCGGTACGATGCGGCGGATGTTCACAAAGGCATCGGCCTGCGTGGCGCCCACCACGAACATGAGGTTGCCCGGATTGCCCCAGCCCGATACGGTGTGCAGCACTTTTTCGTAGAGCAGGGAATCGCCGGCGGGCTGCAATTCAAAGTCTTTCGCGCCTTCGTTGGACGTGAGTCCCAGCACGATGGTCCATTTGCCTTCGTATTCCAAAAATGGCTTCACGCTGTCGGCTCCCATATAGGGCGCCACCGTGATGGCGTCGAAGGAAAGGGTTTCAAAAAACGCTTTCGCATACTGGTGACTGGTATTGCCTATGTCGCCGCGTTTGGCATCGGCTATGCTGAAATGCGTATCGGGAATGGCGTCGAGGGTTGCTTCCATGATCTCCCATCCGCGCGCACCCATGGCCTCGTAAAAAGCGGTATTGATTTTATAGGCCACGCAATGGGGTGCAGTGGCTTCAATGATGGCGCGGTTGAAGCGGATCACGCCGTCTGCCGTGCCTTTCAGGTGTGCAGGAAGTTTGGAAGGATCGGTATCCAGTCCCACGCATAAATAAGAAGCCTGTTTCCGGATCTGTGTAACGAGTTGCTCACGGTTCATGTTGTAAAATTACAGCATCCGGCGCAAGCAATCGGCAAATTGCCATACTTCGGTGAAGCGATTGTAAAGCGGAACCGGCGCCAGGCGGATCACATTGGGCTCGCGCCAGTCGACGAATATGCCTTCGGCCTGGAGCTGCTCAAATATTTCGCGGCCTCTTTTACGCATCAGCAGCGATACCTGGCAGCCATGGGCAGCGGGATCGGTGGGCGTAAGGATTTCCAGTGCGGGCGCAGCGGCTGTGGTGTTGATGTCCTGCAGCAGTTCCAGGAGGTAGGCGCTGAGGGCGCGGCCTTTTTCCACGATGCGTTCAAAGCCGGCCGCATCAAAAAGATCGAGCGAAGCGCGGAGGCAGGCGTATTGCAGGGCGGAGGGCGTGCTGAGTTGCCAGCCCGCAGCGCCGGTTTCGGGACGGAAGCCTTTTTCCATCAGGAAGCGCGTATCGCGTTTGTATCCCCACCAGCCTGCGAGACGCGGCAGGGAGTTGTCGTTGTGATAACGTTCATGAACAAACGCACCACCGATGGCGCCGGGACCGCCGTTGAGGTATTTGTAATTGCACCAGGCGGCAAAGTCCACCTGCCAGTCGTGCAGTTGCAGGGGAATATTGCCGGCGGCATGTGCCAGGTCGAATCCTACTTTGGCGCCGGCCGCATGGCCCGCCTCGGTGATGGCTTTCATGTCGAAGGCCTGGCCGGTGTAGTAGTGCAGTCCGCCCCAGCAAACGAGGGCCAGCTCTTCACCCAGTTGGCTGATGGTGTGCAGGATGTCTTCTTCGCGGATGGCGGTTTCGCCGGCGCGTGGCGCCAGCTCTACAATGATGTTTTCGGGGTCGAGGCCGCGTTGGCGCACATGGGTTTCGAGCATGTACTGGTCGCTCGGAAAGGCTTTTGCTTCGCAGAGAATCTTCTGCCGTTTTCCCTGCGGGCGGTAAAAACTGGTGAGGAGCAGGTGGAGGTTCACGGTGAGCTGGTTCATAAGCACCACTTCGGAGGGAAGGGCGCCCACGATGCGCGCCATGGGGCCGGTGAGGTGGTCGTGGTAATAGAGCCAGGGATCGTCGCCCATAAAAAAGGCTTCCACGCCCCAGCGCTCCCACTGGTCGAGCACTTCGTTGAGGCGTGACCGTGTGTTGCGGTTGGGAAGTCCGAGTGAGTTGCCCAAAAAGTACAACTGTTCTTTCCCGTTGTGTTGCGGGATGCAGAAGTCGGCGCGGAAAGCGGCCAGCGGATCGGCGGCATCCAACGCTGCCGCATAAGCGAAATCTTTTTTCATGGTGCAGGTGCTTCGGATGCGTTAGATGTTTTTGGGGCGTTAGATGCTTCCGGTGCGGCCACCATCCACGCGGATGGATTCGCCGTTTACATAAGCGGCTGCGGGACTGCAGAGAAAAGCGGCCACGGCAGCCACTTCTTCCACGGTACCGATCCTGCCGGCGGGGACAGAGTCGGCCATTTTCCCGGTTTGTTCGGCCACGCTGATGCCGGCAGCGGCGGCATTGGCGGCGGTCAGCGCATCGAGCCGGGCGGTACTGATGAAGCCGGGTAATATATTGTTCACGGTGATGCCCTGCGCAGCCACTTCATTGCTGAGGGTTTTGGCCCATCCCGCCACGGCGCTGCGGATGGTGTTCGATACGCCGAGGTTGGGCAGCGGCATTTTCACCGAAGTGGAAACGACGTTCACGATGCGGCCGTAGTGCGCGGCCTGCATGCCGGGCAGCAGGGCCTGCACCAGCAACTGGTTCACCACGATGTGCTGGCGGAAGGCGTCGACGAACTGGCCGGGCGCGGCTTTGGTGATGGGGCCCGGCTCGGGGCCTCCGGTGTTGTTGACGAGGATGTGGCAGGTGTTGTTTCTGATCCATGCCGTCACCACCTGCTGCAATTCTTCGGGTCTGCTGAAATCGGCCACCAGCCAGTGATGGCGTTGTCCCTTTTCCGTGGAGAGAGAAGCGGCGGCGGTTTTCAGTTTTTCTTCATTCCTGGCCAGCAGGGTGCAGGTGGCGCCCAGCAGCGCCAGTTCTTTTGCAATGGCCAGGCCAATGCCCTGCGTGCTTCCGCCGACGAGGGCCTGTTTTCCTTCCAGTGATAGGTTCATAGACTTTTATTTTTTTCGCTGCAGCAGATCGGGGTAGTCGGTAATGATGCCGTCCACGCCCATCGCCCGCAACTTTTTCCAGACGCTTGTATTGTTGACCGTCCAGGGTACCACTTTCATTTTCCGCTGGTGACAGGTATTGACAAGGTCTTCTGTCACGAGTTGAAAATTCGGACTGTAAATATCCGGAACAAAGCCGAGATCTTTCACCTGTTGTGCGGGCGGCCGGTGGTCCTGCGCATCGATGAGTGCGGCTATACGTGGCTGTGGGTAGTGGCGGTGTACCAGCCGCAGGGTGCGGAAATCGAAGGACTGGATGATGGTGCGCGTTGCGATCTTTTTATCCCGGACAATATCCATCAGCAGTTTAACGAATGTATCGGGCGCCGGGTGATAGAGGCCATCGGTGGTGGGCTGGGTTTTGGTTTCGATATTATAAAACGGGAGGGGCCGGCCGGTGGCGCGGGCATGTGCATCTGCGGAATCGATGAGGTCGCCCAGCAGCGGTTTGTATGCGGGCATGGTTCGTTGTTGCGGAAAGCCGGGGTGCTGGCGGCTGCCGACATCGTATTGTTTGATGTCGACATAGTTCATCTGGTAGAGGTTGAGGGAACGGGCTTCTTCTTCAGTTACGGGACTTCCGTCGGGGTGGCTGGAGATCTGGTGGTTAAAATAAGGATCGTGCGATACCACTACCTGTCCGTCGGCGCTGATCACCACATCGAGCTCCAGGGTTTGAACGCCCAGGTCGAGCGCATATTTCATGGCGGGGATGCTGTTTTCCGGAAGGAGGCCGCGGCAACCGCGATGGCCTTCCACGTCAAAGGGAGCCATGGGGGTTCTTTCCCCGATCAGGCTTTTGTGTCCGCAGGCCAGGAGCAGGCAGCCCAGTCCCAGCAAGCTGATGTTGGTAAACTGCATGTGGTGTATCAAATATCCTGTCTGTAGCTCAGGTCACTACTTCTATCACGCGGCTGGCCCCCAGGTTGGCATTGCGCATGGCGATGCTGCGTGCCGTGAGGCCGGCAAATTGTTCGAAGGCTGCCCGGGTAACAAAATCATCGGACTCCATCACGGGTATACCCTTGTCTCCTCCTTCGCGGATGCCCTGCACCAGCGGGATCTGGCCCAGGAATGGAATATCGTATTCTTCCGCGAGTCTTTTCCCGCCTTCTTTTCCAAAGATATAGTACCGGTTCCCGGGAAGTTCGGCGGGTGTAAAATAACTCATATTTTCCACGATGCCGATGATGGGCACATTGATCTGTGCCTGGCCGAACATGGCGATGCCTTTTTTGGCGTCGGCGAGGGCCACTTCCTGCGGCGTGGTGACCACTACAACGCCGGTGACGGGCACGGTTTGCATGAGGGTGAGGTGGATATCGCCGGTGCCGGGGGGCATATCGATCACGAGGTAATCGAGCTCATCCCAATACACGTCGGTCACGAACTGGCGGATGGCGCTGCTGGCCATGGGGCCGCGCCATACCACGGCATTTTTTTCATCTACCAGCAGGCCGATGCTCATGAGTTTGATGCCGTATTTTTCGATGGGGACGATGAGGCCTTTTTCTCCCTGGGGGATCATTTTGGGTCTTTCGCCGCGAACGCCGAACATGATGGGAACGCTGGGACCGTAGATGTCGGCGTCCATGAGTCCTACGGAAGCGCCGCCCTGCGCCAGGGCCAGGGCCAGGTTGGCGGCCACGGTGCTTTTGCCGACGCCGCCCTTGCCGCTCACCACGGCGATGATGTTTTTCACTTTGGGAAGCACGGCGGCGTTGTCGTTGCGGCGGCTGCTGGTGTTGGCGGTGAAGTTCACTTTCACCACGGCTTCCTTGTTCACGAGGAGCTGGATGGCATTGATGGAAGCGTTGCGCATCATGTCCTTCATGGGGCAGGCCGGCGTGGTGAGTACAATGGTGAAACTTACCGAATTACCTTCGATCTGAAGGTCTTTTACCATATTGAGGGTCACGATGTCTTTTCCGAGGTCGGGCTCCTGCACATTGCTCAATGCTGCCAATACCTGCTCATGCGTCATACTCATGCTCTTATGCCGAATTTTACAGCAAAATTAACCAATAGAGGTGGTAAATTGTTGACCCCAATTAACCGATATCTATATATTTGAGTTGATGAAGCGAATTCTACCTGTATTCATAATATGTTTTTTCGCCATTTGTCAGCGGGCGCAGGCGCAGTTTGAGCAGATCAAAGATTCTGTGGTGATGTTGTATGGTGTGGTGATGACGGCCGACAGCCTGCAGGGGATCCCTTCGGTGAGTGTGAGCATCAAGGGTGGCACGCGGGGCACCGTAACCAATGAGCAGGGCGTTTTTTCGCTGGTGGTGCTGAAAGGCGATATGATTGAATTTTCCAGTGTAGGTTATAAACCCAAATTAGTGGAAGTGCCACGCAACATCGAGGGCAACCAGTACAGCGTGGTGCAGTTGATGGTGACGGATACGCAGTATCTCCCGGTGACCATCATACGCCCGCGACCTACGCGGGAGCAGTTCGAGCGCGATTTTGTGAATACGAATATCCCCGACGACAACCTGGAGATTGCGCGGAAGAATACCGACGAGCAAACGCGGCGGGCGCTGATGCAGATCATCCCGGCCGATGGCAAGGAAGCGGCGAATTATACGCTGCGGAAAAATGCTTACAAATACACTTACGCCGGGCAGTTACCTCCTATCAACCTGATGAATCCCGCGGCCTGGGCGCAGTTTATACAGGCGTGGAAGAGGGGGGATTTTAAGAACAAGAATTGAGGAGGTTTGGAGTTTGGGGTTTGTGGTTTGGGGTTGTTGGCGCTTAGGGGCGGTTGGTGGTTAGCGACGGGTTTGCGGAGTGTTTCCAGCACTTGTCGAGCGGGTTTCCAGCACGCCTCCAGCACATTTCCTGCACTCCTCTTGCAGCTTTCCAGCATCGTTCCAGCAGCTTTTTAAAGGTTTTCCAGCCGGCGGCCCGCAGATACAGGGCGCATGGACGGCGTATGGACCGCAGTATGTTGTCACCAGCGGGTCGAGATTTTTCTGTTTTCCAATATGTCAAAGAGCTGTTTTTGGGGCAAGGCTTCTTTTGTGCCTGCCTGCGCGTTTACGCGATAAGGTTACAACAAAAAACCGGAAGCGTTTTGGGGTTTGTCGCGGGTGGTCGGTTGTACGGCGCAGGCGGTCGTTTTTGTGGCGCGGGCGGTCGTGGGCTAGTGCTCTTTCTATACTGTTTGTATAGCGATCCGTTATCGATTCTATAGTGTTTGTATAGTGGGGCGAGCTCCGCTCTTGTGGGAGCCTTTGCGTTTTCGTTGTTGTTTGCTGCCTGTTCACAGCCTCGGAGCGCAGTTGGATAGTTGCTGGGGTTTCATGAGCGGATATTGATTGGGTTTTCCCCTACGAGAATACGCAGGCCTCGCGAGGCTTCCAAACTTTTTTCACAATCTGCACAAAATGCGGAATAATCTGTCGAATTCCTGGAATAATCGGTAATGCCGGTGGACCGAAATTGTGTTCCGCCGCAGGCATTTTTTCAAAATTCGCCGCCTTTCGCCGGTTTTAAAATTCCGTATTTTCCGAAGTGGGGAGATTAAAAAAAATTACTATTATTACCCTAAACTGTTACCTGCTTGGCTTTGCGCCAATCGGCTCGTTATGGTTAATTGTATAACAACAACCAACGATAGCAAAATAATTAAGACATTAACCAAACACGCTATCAATGACAATAAGACGATATGACATACTTCCTGACGACAAAATAATCGGCAAGACTGAATTTGAAAAAGCAGACGTACCAATGGGAGTTGTTTTTGGTAATGTAACGTTTAAAACATTGTTTCGGGCTATGACTTTCTAAAAACATGGTAGCACGCCACTTTATTGACGAATCCTAAATATGACAGAAATAACACAAAAGACCTTAACGACAAAAAAGGAAGTTTTCATTGAAAGCGATAGGTTGCTTATCAAGACTAAAAATATTCGGGAAGACCTTGAATATAAAATAAAGTTTGAGGAACTTGGTTTTGACATTGTAAGGCAGCGAGTAAAGACTGCCAATATTCCTTTTTACGCTTTTCTACTATTTGACTTATTTTATGTAGGACTTATTATTAACTCAGTAACGAGCCAGGAGCCTTTTAAACAACAGTTGTTTTGGTTTTTTGCTTTGCTGTTGTTTTCCATCATGACAATTGCAGCATATTACAACCGAAACAAAGATGTAATTTATTTAACAGGTGGACAAAAAGTACTCGAATTATTGGCAGCGAGACCGGACACACAAACCGTAAACGAATTTATTGAGTGCATTCACAAGACAATGCGGCAGCATTTTAGAAGCAAGTTTACAAAGTTTGACCCTGATACACCTTATGAATTCAGGCAAAATCAACTGAAATGGCTAAAGGAAATAAAAGCGTTGTCAGACGAAGAATACAATGATATTCTTAATAGCGCTAAGACCGACCATATTATTGGATTTCAAAGGCCTTCTTCGGAAGACTGAAAACGGCAGAAATATTGACTGCTGCCAAAAAGTGTGCTATTTTAACGAGCGACAATGCTAAAACGCCTATTCACGGTAAACACAGACAACAATACGCCGACAAAAATAATTTTGTGGTGGGAGTTTAGACGAATACTCTACATCTTCCTACTTGTAGTTTTTGGCATTTTCACACTGGCAATTTTATCCTTTATCGTTAAAGACCTTTGGTCATTTTTTTCTCCGCCATTTCTCTCTTTGATATGGACAGGTCTTTTTCTGTTTTTTGCCAATGTATTTTATACAAGCGGTTGGATTTTTCAGCTAATCACACGCAACAGTTCAAATAGATTTATCAACCGAATAAAACCAAAACTATTTATTTACGGACTTCTATTTTCTTTCAGCATTGAACTATTCCCTTGTTTCTTAGCAGGCGGCTATACACTTGTGACAGGCGAACGAATAAAATCTAAATATGCCGACTTTGCAACAGACAGACCAAATATCAACGACATTATTGGGGAATACGTTTTATCCGACATCAGTAAAAAACAATTAAATATTCAAGACAGCATTGCTGCAAAGACAATTATTCGCTTCAAGTCTGATAGCACTTTTGACTTTAAATATTTCCCGCACCACGAATTTGGGATGAGTTTGAGCGATTACGAATTAGTAGAAGCGACGGGTAAATGGCAAATTGAAAAAGACCAAGGCAGTTGGGTTATTCCAATGGCCTTTGATACTATTATAAACATTCGGACAGGACACATAGACCACAAAGGATATTACGACAGCAATTCTTTCCATATCAACAAGGACAAACCGCCATACGAAATTTACATCATAGTGGGCGACCCTGACAGTTGGGAAGGTGTAACTTTACAGAAGAAACGATAATAAAAACACCACACAACAACAATGCTTCATCCTTGAGCCGATTATAGTATATATTCGGCTCATCTATTATATTTCAGGGCCTGTATTGGGCTTATTTCGATTGCATTGTTGGACCTAAGCAATGTCTTGATTTGCTATATGGACGATCAAATAAAATACAAAAGAGAGATGATGCTCGCAGGCATGCCACAATTCCTGGCTAACCAAACAAAGTGTTGGGAATGCAGTGATTAATAATTCATCAATCCAACCAAGACAACCACACAGCCAAAAAATATATTTTGAAGAAAACCAAACACCATATTCCGTTAGGATACGCATAATAAACGAATTGGCAGGCGGACTGAATTCTACGTCTAACACCTGCACGCCGGCCGCAAACAAAACCCACATGCAAAAAACACCTGCTTTAATCCTGTCCATTCTCCTGGCAACAACTGCCATTGCCCAAAAGAACATAAAGCAGTTCGTCACAGAAAACGCGGTTCAGATTCGCGCAATCAGTCCGGACTCTACCGACTTCAGCGATTTGAAAACAATTGGCGAAGCCATTGGCGATGCAAAAATCGTAATGCTGGGCGAGCAGGACCATGGCGATGCGCCGACATTTCTGGCGAAAACACGGTTAATACAGTTTCTGCATGAAAAAATGGGGTTTACTGTATTGGCATTTGAGAGCGATTTTTTTGGATTAAACCAGGGCTTTGACAGGCTGGAGAAGAACAGGGATTCAATTACAAATTTTATCAGGCAGAATATTTTCCCGATATGGACAGGCTGTAATACCTGCGAACAACTTTTCTACCAATATATTCCGGCTACTTACCAGACGGAAAATCCGCTGGTGCTTAGCGGCTTCGACAACCAGATGATTTTAGGCTATTCCACCAAACACCTTGCGACCTATTTGGACAGCTTGTTCCAATCCCTGCATCTTCCCATAACAGACCTGCCCAATTATAAAAGCGAGATCTTACCTGCTATCGATTCCCTCCGGTACGGATACGGCGGAATGCCCGCCAATTATGCCGACCTGGAGCCCTACCTGATTCAAATCAAAAACCAGGTTGCCGGCAAACTGGCTGATAACAGTTTTGATATCCAGGTGATCAACAGCCTGCTGGCAGAGTACCGGGAGTTTAAGCTGAGTAAGGCAGACTGGCGTTCTTCCTCCCATGCCAGGGATTCACAGATGGCTGCCAACCTGCAATGGCTGTCGGAGGTAAAATTCCCGAAGGAAAAGATAATTGTCTGGGCTGCCAACGCACATGTTGCCAGGTACCACGATAGTTCCAGGAAAGGAACAATAACGGCAATGGGCAGCTTCCTGACAAGTGATGAAAAACTCATGAAAAACACCTATATTATTGGCTTCACGTCCTACGAAGGCAATGCCGGAAGATTGGGTTCTGCCATCTACCCGGTGAGAAAACCCAAATCCAATGGCTTTGAAAACTGGATAGACAAGTCTTATGATTATGCTTTTGTTGATTTTAGAAGCTACCTTGCAAAAAAACCGGCCCGGTCCGAACCGTTTTACCTGAAAGCACTGGGGCATTTCACGGCGTTCGAGCGCGACTGGACCAGGGTCTTTGACGGAGTATTTTTTATCAGGGATATGTACCCGTGCAAAAGATAAGCTTTTTCAATTGGCTCTCTGCTTTTCTCCGAAATTCACATTTTTGGTGCTCCCTCTCACCTTTGTCCTGCCAAAACTATAAGTAGCATTTACCATCAGGGTTTTGTAATCATAATTGGTGCTGATGTATTGATCGAAGTCCTTAAAGTAAATCCTGTATCTGACAAGAGAACCTTTCAGAAAAGAAGCACCTAACTGCAATTTGTTATTCAGCAATGCAGCTCTGATGCCCAGTGAAAGACTGTATTGATTGTATGTTTGTAAGTTACCCTGAACGGAGGGTAGCGTTTGGGAAAAATTAAAAAAAGTCCTAAAAGCTTCACTAAGCTTAAAGCTGTTGTTCGTGCTGTAGTTAAACCCAGAGCCACGCTGCGCAACAACATTTTCGACAGACGACTTCGCGGTCGACAAGTTATAACTTGCAAAGCTACTATTTTCCCACCAGGGAAATAGTTTAATGTTAAGCGTTGTTATGATTCCGCCGGAATACTGGGTTAAATAATTCTTTGGGCTGGTTATAATAATGCCGTCTTCAACAAAAGTAAGATCTCCAAAACCATTGTTTAGTTTGGTGCCGTACAAAACAAATGAAAGAACGCCTTTGTATAAATAGGACAATTCCAGGTTGTGAGTGATAGACGGTTGCAGCAAAGGATTTCCCGTAAAGTACGAATAGGGGTTGCTATAAAATCGAAATGGATTGACCATACGCAAATAGGGCCGGTTTATTCGTTTGGAATAATTTAACGAGAAACTGCTTATCCCGTCGGGCTTATAGGAAATGTAGGCTGTTGGAAATATTTTACCGTAGTAAGTATTGCTTTTTCCGGGTGTTGTGGGCGAATAGGCTTCTGTAACCATGTATTCATACCTCAGGCCTGCCTTGACGCTCCATTTTTTATCAATTTGCTTTTGGGAACTTACATATCCGGCGAAGTTTTTCTCGACATAGGTAAACAAATTGGATTTGGAAGGGTCAATTATATAATCCGGTTGAAAAAAGTTATAATACTGCAGGTCGGCATTGTTGCTGAAATGATTGAATTTTACACCAGTCTCAATGATCGCCCATTTGTAAGGCAGTGTTATGTCTGATTGTGCAGACCATACCCTGAACCTGACAAGACTGTATGTTTTAATTCTCTGTTCTTTTGTATAAGGATCTGACGTAGTAAAAAAATCGCTATTGGTTTCCGGAGTATTGCTAAACATATTCACCCCAGTGCTTATCTTTTTTCCAGCATTGTTCAATTTCTGATCATAATAGATATTTAAGGTTTGTATGTTACCCAAATTTCTGTTATCCGATACAGTTTTAAGAATAGAATCGGTTACGTAATTTGACTGATAGGCTGCGTCAATATTCAAATCAAACCTGCTATTAGATTTTCCAATATCATAAATAAGTCCAATATCCGATTTCCCGGAAACTTTATAATTCACATTGACATTTCCTCCGATATTTCTTAACTCATTCTTCCTTGTCAGCCTGCTCAAAACAGAAAGATCACCAAGAATATAGTTTTGTTCTTTTATAATCGAAGTACTGTTCAGGCTCCGCAGTTTTAAGGAGCTGCTGACTTTTCTTGACTGATAATTTATACTGGTATTGACACCGTAGGCAGGATAACTGTTTTGTATATACGTGGTGCTGACACTGCCACTCCAGCCTAAAGCCGGGTTCTTCTTTAAAACGATGTTTACTAGGCCTCCATTTCCCTGCGCTTCATATTTGGCCGGAGGAGTTGTTATTACTTCTATTCTTTCAATATCATCAGACCTGAGGGATTTTAGGTAACTCATCAGGCTCGAACCATTAAGGTGTATCATCCTTTCATTGATCATAACAGCCACCCTTCCCCTGCCAATGATAGATATGTCATTTTCCGTAACCTTAAGCATGGGTGTCAGCCGAAGTGCTTCGGTAAGATCTGTTCCCTGCACAGCGATTGAGCTTTCCAGGTTAAACACCAGCCTGTCTAACTTACGCTCAATCATTGGCCTGTCCGCATTTATCACAACATTGCCTAATGTTCCTATTTGTCTCATTATTTTAATTTTACCCGTCCCGGTAGTGTCGGGATAAACAAAACTGACAGATCCGGGTTGATAACCTACAGATGAAATACTAAGCGTATAGGCACTATCAGATTGCATAGGAAGCCCAAATGAAAAATAACCCTGTTCCGAACAAGCCATATCAGTCAGCACCGTATCGTTTTTCGAAATGGAAACTGTTGCAAATGCCACCGGAAGATCATCATCACCAATTACCAATCCCGATATAGTTGCAGATGAATAGGCCATTGACGGTCCCTGCACCTGTAACCTGCGGCTTCCTATTAAAATCAAGTCATCATGCCTGGTTGAATAAAACAGACCATTGGGTTCCAAAATGGATTGTAATATTTCAGAAACAGGTTGGCGTTTTGCGTCAATGCTAACACGCATGCCATCGGTAACTATATCGTTACTATAAAGAATATTGTACTTTGCCCTTTGCTGAATTTCCTGTAAAACCAGGACCAGCGGGCTGTTGTTCGCGTTTATGGATATTATTCTTTCCTGGCCATTTGCATTGTTTGACCAGCCGAACAAAAACAAGATGAAAAACAAATGAAACTTCCTCATAGTCATTTATTCTATTACGATCTTGTTATCCACCTCCTTAAAAGAAAAGGGATATGTAAATTGCAAGGCTTCAAGGGCTTCCTGTAAGGTCTGTTGAACAAGCCTGCCGCTGAATCGTTTTGATTTTAATGTATCATTTCTTATTTCTATTCTTATGTTGTATTTCTTTTCAAGGAGCAAAACCAGTGAATCGAATTGTTTATTGCTAAAATTCAAGGTATCGCTATTTGCAATGATCCGCGACGGGTCGGGCACCGGGAGGTTTCCGATAGTATATTGCAGACTGTGGCCAGGGATTTCAGTAATGTAAAGCTGCTGACCAGGCTTGAGTAAAACCCTATCGTTGCTGTCCTGGCGACTGGCTACCTCAATAAGACCATGCAATAATTTTATTTCAACATTCCTGCTGCCGCTGTTGTCCACATAAAATGCCGTGCCTTTTACAGTGATATTCACGGGTCCCGCCTGCACTACCATCGGAACACCCATTTTTTTTGCTACATCAAAAAAAGCATTGCCTTTTAAAACGACAGATCTTGTCTCGTCCCCAAAATTTCTATTATAAGACAACCGGGAGTTCCTGCTCAGTACAATACGGCTTCCGTCTTTTAATATCGTATCCAACTGTTGGTTTTGGGCGTTTATTGTAACCATCCCGTCTTTACCTGCATCTATAGTATCATTTAAATTCAGCCAGTAGAAAGTGACAATGATCAAAACACTTGCAGCAACCAGGGGCAGGTACCGGTAATATCCAACCTGTTTCCTTTTATCTGCCTCTGATGTTCTGTTGACAGTGTTCCAAACCGCCGCCAGCCTTTTTCCGGGATTCAATTTTAACCCGGGTGGTGGCGTGTGAAGCAGGATGCCATCATAAATCCGCCGATACTCTTCACTTGCGTTTGTTGCATGACGCAATCGCAATTCATCCGCTTCACCAAGTTCGCCGGCGATCTTTTTGGTAAGAAGGGTCAGGAATGTTTCCCTATCCATAGTATTGCGTATTATTTATTAATGACTGACGGGAAACCAGGAATACTTATCCTAAAAGAAAAAAAACAACCCATTTTGCTTTCCCGCCGGTTTTTGAGGGTTGTAACCCAAATAATGGGTAAGTTCATTTGCCAGGGTTTTAACGGCTTTGTACAATTGACTTTCCACTGTCCGGATAGAAATTCCAAGGATTTCCGCGACCTCGCTACACTTTTTGCCATGATTTTTTACCAGGACGAACACCATGCGTCGCTGCTCAGGTAATGCGTTAATGGCGTTTGCAAGAAGCAATTCCAGTTCCCGCGCTTCAATTTGCGGGTTCGAAGATTGCAAAATACCTGTCGCCGTATTCACGCTTCCGGTAAGCTTTTGTCCCTTCTTTAACTGATCCAGGCAGGCATTTTTGACGGAAGTATACAGATAGGCTTCAACATTTCCTATCCCGGATAGTTTTCCACGCTTCGCCCAAATATTGCTAAATACATCTGCTACTGCATCTTCTGCCAATTCTACATTTTTTAGTAAAAGAACAGCAAATTGTACCAGTTTCTCATAGTAGTTAAGAAACAGCTCGTTAAATGCATGTTCATCGTTTTTACTGATATCGTCAAGCAATTTGTGCAGCTCCATGTATGGCCACTTTACATAAATTCATTTTGATACAAATACGACTTCTTTTTTCTCTCAACTACTTACTCCACCGAAAAATATTTTTATCTTCCTATATAGATACAGATTTTCCCGGTGGTAAAATAAGTTGAACAAAATGACTCCCATCCTTCCCATTGCTGAAAAAGACATTGCAGCAGCCAGCCGGGTGCTGTCGGATGCATTTATGAATGATCCCCTGCAGCAATATGTGTTTCCGGATGCTGCAGAGCGAAGAGAAAAGTCGCCTGCTCATTTTGAAGCCGTCATTCGCTACGGTTGGCTGTTTGGGCAGGTTCATACAACACCCGATATGCAGGGCATAGCCGTATGGCTGCCACCCGGACACACGGAAGTAACACCGGAAAAGGCTGAAAAAGCAGGGCTGGGAAACCTGCCTGTCATATTGGGTGAAGCAGCCGCGGACCGCTTCTTCGGCGTCATGGATTTTCTGGATCCATTTCATTCAGAAGACGCGGCTCAACCACACTGGTACACCATGGTGATCGGTGTGCACCCCTCCTTTTGCGGGCAGGGTTATGGAAGAGCACTGATGCAGGCTGTTATAAAAAAAGCCGCAGCGGAAGGGACGGCGGTGTACCTGGAAACAGCGGGGCCATCCAATATTCCGTTTTACCGCAGCCTTGGTTTTACCCTGCTCCGGGAGCTGACTGACCCGGCAAGCGGGCTTCCATTGTGGACATTCAAATATTGATGGTTGGTGTGCCTGTATAAAACCAAGATAGAAGATTACCGGTTGATCGATTGTACAGTTCGTCCAGACTCGCCTCAGATTGGCAACAGGTTGAATATTAAACGGCAATCACCTATATCTATTGGTTAAACTGCAGGACTCTGCACGCCGCTAATACGATGCTCGTTCCTTTTTCACCAACTCCCTCTCCAGGAACCTCAATGCTGCGTTTTTTTCCTTTGCCTTTTCTGATAAAGACGCCACAAGCGCCTTAATTTGTGAGACGTCGAATTCAGACCAATAGAAATAAATCACTACCGCTGAAAAGGGGCTATCCCTATTTTGTTGTAACCAATCGCGAATTTTTATATACTTTTCTTCCTTATCGCCTGGTTGAATCTGAGAAAAATCCGGGGACCTTGCCATCGAATAAAACCCAAACTGGGCCGCAGCCACGTCTCCTCCCCTAATGGCGGAAACAGATCCGGCCGTATCAACCTCAAAAGCAATGTCCTCATTGGGTTGCATAAAAACATGCGTATAAATAACCTTTCCTGTATCGCCAATTCTGAGAAAATACAAATTCGACTCGTCCAATAATAAGTGCTTGCTGCCAGCGCCCGAATACAATCTAATGGTATCTATTACATCATATCCACCCAGCTTAGACAACAAAACCAATTTATCGTCGTGCATACCATTCACTCTCAGGGATAGATTTGTGGAATCCTGAGAATATGACATAACCATGTTTGATAAGAATACCAACGCTGTAGATATAAACCTCATAAACAAACACCAATTAAACGGCTACGCAGCGACGTTTTTCAATTAAACTAAATATACAGGTTAACTACGGAAATACAGGATAAAGTCACTTCGCCGACTGATTTTCTATATTTATTAACAAAAAGGAAGGCTCACGATAAACAGTCCAAATTAAATTGAAGCCAAACAATCTCTTGGTGGAGACCAACGCGTAATGAAATACCTACTATTGATAGCATTATCTATTCTTCAAGGGGTCCCTGATTTTGCCCAACACAAAAATTCAATTATAGCAATAAGCACCGAAGGTCCGGAATCAGAGCAGCCCCATTTCAACCTGTCCATATTAACTACTGATATTGGGAATATTGAAAAGTATATATCTCCCGAGATATCGGAAAGTGACAAAACTATTCACTTTAAGATTGAACTTGCAAGGCCAACCTACCTCAAGCTAAACAAACTTTTGTTATACTTAAAGCCAAATGATTCGTTATTTATTAGACTAACAAAAAACAAATCCACACCAACATTCTCCGGAACCGTCGCACTTGAAAATAGCTATTTGCAAACATTACCGTCTGCAAAACATGGATCATTTTTACCAATTCGCCTGCTGAATCAGGACAACTTCCAAATCAACCTTCCCGTCATATCCAGCAGATATGAAAATTTCAGAAAAAGCCTGGCAGAACTCCCAACAAAAGATACTTACTTCAGAAACCATGAACAGATCAGATTGAAATCCCACTTAATAAGCAGCTATATTCACCTGGTGAGCACCTTCACCAGCAACACAGCCTCAAGTATAGGAAGAATCGAGGCTATAGTTGATTCCCTGGAAGCCTTTGTAAAACCTGTATTTTCAACCATCGAGTGCAGAAATATTAAAACGCAGTATCTGGACATGTTTGAATTCAGGTACGTGATTGAAAAAATAGTAAAGCACAACCGCCGAACGAAAGAATGTGTGAGCAAAGAAGTGGAAGAGTGGGTTCGCGATAATGACCTGTACAACGCCGTTCTTTCAAATGATAAAATATTCGATGAATCGGACATACAGGCAATTATTGAGAACATAAAAGACAAAGGCCATCAACATGCTATACTGGCAGCGTGGAACACCGAAAGGAAAATATACACTTACATTGATTCCGTGGTTATAAAAAATATAGAAGAAGAAGACATATTCATCCGTGCTTTAAAAGGAAAATTCTTGTACATTGACTTTTGGGCGACATGGTGCGCCCCATGCATAGAGAACTTAAAAAAGATAGACTACGTAAGAACGAGATACAAGAACGACGAAATCGTGTTCATAACCATTAAAGTTGATGGGGGACTAAATGAGTGGAAAAATAGCTTGAAACGATTAACAAAAGACGACTACTTTCTTCTCTCGCCAGACCTCGAGTCATTGGGAATATTTGCACTACCAAGATCAATACTGCTTGATAAATCGGGAAAAATAATCGATAGTAAAGCACCGCACCTAGCTGATCCCAAACTCCTGAATGAAATCGACGTTTTTCTGGATATATCATCAAAGTCATTCAACTGCTAACCCCGAGAGCAATATGCACCGAAATAAAAAAGGCTGCCCCTTTAACAGGAGCAGCCTTCCCAACCTTATCTGCTTATTTATTGCATTTACCGTTTTTGATGTCGTCGGCTGTAGGGTTATAGGCATTGCCGGATACACGGTATACGCCCGTATTGCCGCCGCCTTTGACGAGTTTGGTGATGCCGCACAAACTGGTTAACCCGGTATTCTCCGAGATAGTGATCCCGGTGATGGCGCCTTCCACATTGGCCAGTCCATCAATATTGACGAGCTTATTGTTGACAGAGATTTCAATTCCATACTTCATCGATTTCACTTTTTCCAGGCCCTCCAGGTCTTTCAACTCGGGGTTACGCGAAATATAGATGCCCGAAATACTGGCAAGCGCAGCCAGCCCCTTAATCGATACGAGTTTGGTATTGTCCGTGATGTAGATGAGCCTGCTTTCACTTAGGCCTGCTGACTTCAGTTTTGACAGTCCTTCCAGCCCGGTTAAACCCGTGGTTATGATCCGCGTGTCCTGCCCGATCGATTCCAGGTTGGTGAAACCGGAAATATCTACCAGGTTCTTGCCACCGATCGTAAACATAGCGCCTACTGTTTTCAAACTTTTGAAACCCTTAATGCTGGTTAGCGGGCCATCGAAGCCAACAAGACGATCTCCCGAACCCGCTGCTGTTTCAAGGAACAGGGAAAAAGTGATGCCGGTTAGCTTGTTGAAGCCATTGATGGTTTTCAATTTTATGCTGGCTCCGGGGATATTGGCGTTTGAAATCGTCAGATCGCCATTTAACGATTCCAGGTTGGCAAAACCATCGAGGTTAGTAATGCCCGGACAGTTCACGATGTTGAACCTTCCGCATTTTTTCAGCGCCGGCAGGTCAAAGGAACTGAGTGACTGCACCGTTTCAAATCCGCCATTCAGGTTAAATGAATTGGTGATTGATTCCAACGCGCTCATATCGATGGTTGCCAGCTTTACATTGTGCGTAAGATCCACCGCATCTGCTTCCCTGAATTTCGGGAAACCCAGTGTGGTTAAGGAACCGTTGTCTTTAAAAGCCATGCTTCCTCTTTCGTACAAAGGGAAGCTGGCTGTTACCAATGCAGCGTTCCCGCTCACCGTGAGCCCGTTTGCCGATTTCAACTTACCCGACACTGCAGTAATATCCGTCAGCGCATCGTTCCTGGTGATGGACACAAAGCTTTCCATCACACCTGGAATATTGATGCCCTGCAGGCTCGGAAGTTTGGTGCACTGGTCGATCTGCAGCCTTGCCGTGCACACTATTTTGCTCAGCCCGCTTATGGAAGTAAGGGCGGGATTGTCCATGAGTGCGATGCCCCAGGTTCCCAGGGTTCCGCTGGCGTTGGAAAAAGTGTTCAGGTTTTCCAGGAGGGTGTTGGTGATCTCTATATTACCGCATTTGTCCACCGATTTAAGATTGGGGATGGACAAAACTTTTAAGAGCGGATTCACAGTAATACTAATGTTGTCATTTCCCAGCGGGCTGATGCTTTCTATCGATGGAAGGGTCAGTCCCACAAGGCTCAGGTTAACGTTGACATGGATGCCCTGCATGCTTTTGTTCGCCAGTTTGGGGAAGGCAGCATTGATCAGTTGCCCGTTTTCTACCAGCGACAAATACGACATATCTTCCAGTTCCGCGAGTCCGCCGAGAGTGGATACCGTATTTCTCCGCAGCTCCAGTCCCCATACTTTCTTGAGCTTCGTAATACCTCCCAGATCGCTCATGTTAGACACATACAGCATGCCCTTCACTTCTTCGTAAGCAGAATCAATAAAAGTCTGCAAAGATTTTGCATCGCTGATGACATAGTTGCCGTTGTATGCTTTCAGGGGCTGTTCCGGTGTTGGGGGCGTTTTCTCTTCACATACCAACACCGGGTCTTTGATCATGTAGGCCACGGAAGGATTTACATTGTATTTCAGGTCCTTTGTTTTCTTGCCGGTTTTCAGATCGTACACATTCAGCACTACGTTATCGACCTTATCCTTCATCACGCCGGAGAAAAAATATTGCGCGGTAAAACGTCCTTCGTCTCCAAATACCGGGGCAGTGACGCTCCTCACAATTTTTTCGCCGCTGCGCATACTTGCAAATGCATAGCCCGTTGTAACAGGTTTGTTGTCGCAGTTCACTGCTTTGCCGTTCACGTTCACGATGGTTTCCCCGTTGCCGCCCCCGTTTCCTGTGCGGGGTATGGTAATGGTGATGGTCGAAGGGGGATTGGTGGGTGTAACGGTGATGGTTACACTCTCTTCTTCCGTAGCAAAACTGGGGCCCTGGGGTTCTGTTTCGTCCTGATTGGGTGAATAATCGTTGTTTTGCGGGTAATCCGGTCCGCCGGGTTGCACAGGGGTTACGGTCACTTCCATTTCGGTGGTCATATTGGGCAGGGGGAAGGTAGTGGTGACGGTTCCGCCGGGCGGGTTGCGGCCGGGGTTGGGTGTGGGCGCCGGGAATGTATTGGTATACAGGATTGTCTTTGTTGACTTGTCCTTCACCGTTAGTATGAAATCGGGGGGATGGTTAACGATGTTGTCGATGTCCTCGGGCGGCATACTCGATATATTCGCCAGTATCCACCGGAGCACCATAGGCAGCACCATCAATGGATTCCAGTGGTCGTAGTTCCAGACGGAGAAATGCGCCACCTTTCCGGTGTACACGCCATTCTGCAGGGTGCCAACACCTTCTTCTTTCCAGATGCCTTTCGTTTCATCGAAATACCAGAGCGGAATGGTGGCCGTTGCCGACGCTTTTAAACTGGCGGGCACCGGCAGGCTTATGGTCGCCTGCATGCCTTCTTTGAGGGCCAGCTTATTGCCCTTATCGTCGAGCAGGTCGATGTGCGACATGCCATAAGAGATCAGGGCGCCCCGCTGGTTGCTGGCATTATCGGCTGCCAGGTCGCCCGGCATGCGCGCAAAAAAATCGGGACTGGTGGGGTTGATGTAAGCGGCCACCACGTTCACGGCGCCGGTATAGTCTTTGATCGCATTGGCCGGCAATTCAACTTTGGTACCACCCTTTGATTCAACCGATCCGCCTGTAGCAGCATTGATGGTACCCAGGCTTTTCTGTGCCAGGAGTTTGATCAGCGAAGGCTTCGACAGTTTTTCTTTTGCCGGCTGGAAGATCCGCGAGCCGCTGAAATAGCCCCGTTTCGTGGCAGTGATATAAGCACGGGCCTGGTCTAGCATAACATCGGTCAGAAAATAGATGCCGTTCACATCGGTGGTAGTGGATGTGCCCCCGCCAGATACGGTGACACCGCTGAGCGGTTTGTCGGACTCGTCAACGATCCGGCCAAATACACTTGTCTTTACCTTGATGCCTTCTGCAGGCAAACCGGGCACATGGGTGGTGTCTGTGCCGGGATCGGGTCCTTTGATATCGGTTTTGCTGCAATGGTAGTTGAGCAGTAACAGGAGGCACAAAACTGCCAGGATAAAAACCTTTTTCATGAGCTTGAGGGCTTTCGGTGAATTGAATGCAACAAAACTCTACCATCGGGGATGCTTTAGAAATACCAAATATGTAGTAGCGCGGGTACTCAATTTGTAGTAGTGCTTCCGCCAACAAAAAGCTTTGCCTACATTTAGGACAACCATTTGCCGGCATGCATTTTTTCTCACGCATCATTACAGGGTTGCTCCTGTTATTGCCCCCGGGTATCGGTTATGCACAAACGCCGCTGACCGATAGTTTACGGCAGGCTATCTACCGGAGTACCGGCGACCAAAAGATCGCCGCGATGATTGCGCTTTGCAATGAATACAAAAGCCTCAACCGCGATACGCTCGACCTCTACGCGTTCCGCGCGCGGGAACTGGCCATGGAAACCGGCAACCAGCGCCTGCGCCAGGAAGCCGAGCTGGTAGTGGGATACGATTACTTAAGGTGGGGCTGGATGGACAGCACCATTGCTACCGTAGACCCGCTGATAACCGCTAACAGACCGGTTTCCAGTCCGTTTCACGATATCTATTTTAAGGCATCGCGCGTAAAGGCGATGAGCTATGCCGGTCACAGTCGCTATACCGAATCGCTGTCGATACTTTACCAGGTAGTAGAAGAAGCGGAAAAAGAGGGCGACAGTCTTACGGTGGCGGAAAACAGCAACAGCATTGCGTCTATAGCGCTGCTGCGCAACCAGCACAGGGATGCTTTTACCTGGTTGTCTAGGGCGCTGGCTTTCTGCCCTCCGGAGTCTCCTGCCCGGTCGATACGCGCATCCATCCTGGTGAACCTCGCCGACGCCTACAGCCAGGTGAATGAAGCAGATTCTGCCAGGTGGTACATCAAAAAAGGCATCAGCCTGCTGGAAGCAGATAAGAATTACTTTAATCTTGCCATTGCCCTGCAAAGGCTTTCTTCCTTCCTGGTGAAAGAAGGCGAGCTGCACGAAGCGGAAGACGTATTCAAGAGAATGCAGCACATACGAGCGGTGCTGGGCGATACGGCGATGTACCAGGACCAGAACCTGGCCCTGATCAATTTTTACCTGGAGACCAACCAGGTGCAGAAAGCCGTAGACGCCTGCAACAGGCTGCTGGCTACCGGCGACCTCCACAACGGAACAGATAAAACCAGTTCAGAAGCTTATGCCAACAATATCAGCATCCGGCTGGGTTATTATGAAGTGCTGGCAAAATGTTATAAGATACTCGGCAGGGATTCATTGTACCAGGTGATGCTGGAAAACATCATCAATGCGAAAGATTCTTTTTACCATTACAATTCCGCAAGCGCCATCGCAGAGCTGGAAACCAAATACGAGGTACAGAAAAAAGAGAACACCATCATACAGCAGAAATTGGATATAACGCAGAAGAACAACCGCTTTTATGCGCTGCTGGGCATCTATACTTTTTTGTGCGTTGTGGCGGCGCTGCTTTTTTTCGGCTATAAGAAAAGGCAAAAGATAAAGCTGTCGGCCCTGCTTGAAAAGGAAAAGCTGCAAACCGAACAATCGGTAGCCCGCGCGCAGGAAAATGAACGGAAACGCATCGCGGCCGACCTGCACGACAACCTCGGTGCTTATGCCGCATCGATGGTTTCCAACCTGGATGTGGTTATTCCGCATACCGCCCATGAACCGATAGTAGCCGATGCCATTCAGTCCCTGCACAGCAATTCCATGGCCATCGTTTCGCAACTGAACGATACCATCTGGGTGCTCAAAAAAGATGCGCTGGCACTCACTACCATCAGTGACCGCATTAAAACATTCCTGCAACGGATTGAGAAAAGCTATCCCGATGTGAACATGCAGGTGCAGGAGCAGGTAGACGAGGATATACTGTTGAGTCCGTCACAGGGATTTCATTTGTTCCGGATCGTGCAGGAGGCTGTCAACAATGCGCTCCGGCACAGCAAAACGAAAAAGCTGGTGGTTCATATTTTCAGCAGCGGATCGGTATGGAAAGTAATGGTGGCTGATGAAGGGATGGGGTTTCCGGCGGACATGCCGGCCGGAAATGGTTTCGGAAATATGCGGGAACGCGCGAAGGAAGCGGGATGGAATATTAGCTGGGAAGCCGGAGCGGAGCAGGGAACCGTGGTGGTGGTAACACCTGCAATGGCGTAGCTACTACAAATTGATTATTGGAAAGGAAGGGACCTAATCTGAAATTGCTTACTATGACAAACAAACCAATGGTGACGGTGGCGCTGGTTGAGGACAATGCCGTCAACCGCAATACCTTCCTGCAAAAGCTGGGGCAGTTGGAAGGATACCGCCTGGTATTTGTTTCAACCAATGGCAATGAATGCCTGCACGAACTCAAAGGACTGCCCCATGCTTTGCTGCCGCAGGTGATATTCATGGACCTTGAAATGCCCGGACTGGATGGCATCCAAACCATCGAAAGGGCTAAAACATTGTATCCGCAGATCCACTTCATTGTGCTGACGGTTTTCGACGACGACGAAAAGATCTTCGATGCCATCAAAGCCGGCGCATCGGGCTACCTGCTCAAACACGAGAATGCCGCCAGCCTGGAAGACGCCATGGTGAATGTATTGCAATACCAGGGCGCGCCGATGAGCCCGGCAATTGCCCGCAAGGCCCTGCAACTCCTGGGACGGATGCAGGCGCCTGCCAGCGACAAAACGCAGCACCTGCCCGCTGTTATCACTGAACGGGAAAAAGAGATCCTGCAGCAGATGGTGAATGGATGGGATGCCAAACGCATCGCGACAGCACTGAACCTGAGTGTGCTGACGGTAAGAAAACATGTTGCGAATATTTATGAAAAGTTGCACGTCAATTCCAGGGCCCAGGTGATCAGTCTCGCTCACAAGAACAAATGGGTATAAATGCGGACCGTCGATGGCCACCCGGTGCAGGCGCTTAAATGCTTTTGCTGAATGCCGGGCGGGTCAGGTTGGATTGCTGTTGCTGCTGCAGGTAGATATCGAAAGCCGAACAAATATTCCGGAGAAAATAACGGCCGGTACCTGTGAGTGAAATGGTTTGGTCTTCTATTATAACCAGTCCGTCTTTTTGCAGGTCTTCCAACACCGGCCAGGTATATTGGCGCAACAGGCCAGCGGGGTCATCGTTCAAAGTGGTTTTTCCTTTGCAGGCGATGTCGATAATATGGCGACGGAAGAGCCGGTCTTCTTCGTTTAAAAAATGCCCGCGGTATACAGCCGTTTCCTGCCGTTTGATGGCTGCAAGGTAATTGCCCAGTTCTTTTTCATTTTGCACCAGGGCTGTTCCCGTATCGCTGATGGCGGAAACACCCAGGCCGATCAGCATGGTGGAAGCGGTGACGGTATAGCCCATGAAATTGCGGTGCAGCCGCCCTTCTTCGCGTGCTTTATAGAGTTCATCGCCGGGCAGTGCGAAATGGTCCATGCCAATGTCTTCATAGCCCTGCTCGCGGAACAGGGCGCGACCGATTTCCTGCAACTGCAGTTTTTCGGCGGCAGGCGGCAGATCGTTTTCGTCGTACAACCTTTGGGAGCGGCTTTTCCAGGGAACGTGCGCATAGCTGTAAAACGCGATGCGGTCGGGTTTCAACAATAATATTTTTTCGATGGTCTCGCGCAGTCCTTCGGCTTGCTGGAAGGGTAATCCGTATACCAGGTCGAGGTTTACCGATTCAAATCCCATTGCCCGGGCATTGTCGACGGCGGCCTGCACATGCTCAAAAGGTTGTATCCGGTTGATGGCTACCTGCACTTTGGGATCGAGGTCCTGCACGCCATAGCTGATGCGCTTAAACCCCAATGCCGCCAGGGTGCTGAGGTGATCGATGGTGGTGTTGTTTGGGTGCCCTTCGATGCTGAAAGCCGCGTCTTCTGCCACCCTGCAGTTTTCGAGCAGTCCTTCTACCAGGATGCGGAGGTTGTCTGGCGAAAAGAAAGTAGGTGTGCCGCCACCGAAATGTATTTCGCGGATCAGCGGCGTTTCGCTGATCCATGACCGGTAGACAGACCATTCCTGCAGAATGGCTTCGATGTATGGGTCTTCCACGGAATGGTTGCGGGTGATCTTTTTATTGCAGCCGCAATAGGTGCAGAGCGTTTCGCAGAAAGGCAGGTGAACATAGAGGGCGATGCCTTCCTGCGGGTTTCTGTTGCAGAACTGTGACTGCAGGTCGTTTTGCCATGCCTGTTTGCTGATGCCCTCCTTCCAGTAGGGAACCGTGGGATAGCTGGTGTACCGGGGTACCGGGCGGTCGTATTTCGACAGCAGGCCGGCATCTGGTAAGGTGGCGGAGTTCATCGGGCAAAGGTGTGAAATGGTGTGGCAGGCCGTGCTGAGGATCGTTACAGGACCAACTGATTTTTGTCAGCCGGGCCATCCCTTCTTATTTTAGCAGTCAAATCACTGATATGTTTCAAAAGATTGCTGTCATCGGCGCCGGCACCATGGGAAACGGCATTGCACATTGTTTTGCGCAGGAAGGTTTTTCCGTTCACCTGGTGGACCTCCAGGCCGAGCAACTGATCAGGGCGCTGCAAACCATCCGCAAAAACCTTGACCGGCAGGTCGCCAAGCAGGGCCTCAGCGCCGAAGCGGCCGACCAGGCCTATGGCCGCATCAACACCTATACTTCGCTCAGCGACGCAGTTGGCGAGGTACAACTGGTGGTGGAAGCCGCAGCGGAAAACATGGACGTCAAAGCAGGTATTTTCAAAGCGCTTGATGCGGCTGCTCCGGCCGACTGCATCCTGGCCAGCAACACTTCTTCTTTGTCGATCACAGCCATCGCCGCAGCCACGCAGCGGCCGGGAAAGGTGATCGGTATGCATTTCATGAATCCCGTTCCGGTTATGAAACTGGTAGAGATCATCAACGGCTACCAGACGGAGCCGGCCGTGACGGAAGCCATTACACAACTCTGTCATGCGCTCAAAAAAATACCCGCCACTTCGGCCGACTATCCCGGTTTTATTGCCAACCGCATCCTGATGCCCATGATCAACGAAGCCATATATGCATTGTACGAAGGCGTGGGTGATGTGGTATCCATCGATACTGTTATGAAACTGGGCATGGCCCACCCGATGGGACCATTGCAACTGGCCGACTTTATTGGGCTGGACGTGTGCCTGAACATCCTTCGCGTATTGCAGGAGGGATTCGGACAACCGAAATATGCACCCTGTCCGTTGCTGGTTAAACTGGTCACCGCGGGAAAACTGGGTGTGAAAAGCGGTGAAGGATTTTACCTGCATACGCCCGGCAGCAAGGAACTGCAGCCAAGTCCCTTCGTGTACCGGAATTGACGGTTCATACGCCAAATCAGTCAGTCTGTGGTTTTATGGTTGGCAGAACCCTTTCTGCGACGGAAATTTATGTCGCAATCAGAGTTACTGTTAATCATTAAACCTTACACGCCAGCATTCTTCATAAACCTTATTCCTGGCAGTAAACCTTGTCCTGCGCCGGTACAAACTGGCGCTTTTTTTTGCGGGTTGTTATTGTATTACAAGAAGCGGCGGCGCCGGTGACAAGGGCTGCGGGCCAGCGAAAGGGCCGTGGTCCGGCTGCCGGCATGTCCTATTTTTTTAGCGGCTTGTAATTGCTGGGCGGTTTGGGCGCAGGGATGAGGTTGCCGCTGAAAATGCCACTCCAGTACAACATCAGCAGGGAAGCTGCAATGAGGAAAAGGAGGAAGGCCCAACCCGTCCAGGTTCTTTCGGACGATGACTCTTCAACAACGGGCTCTTCGACAATGGTCTCTTCAGCAAGAAGTTCTTCAGCAACAGGTCCTCCGGCCAGCGGTTCTCCGGCTGCAGATTCGCCGGCTACAGGTTTTGCAACCGCGGGCGCTGCGCCGCTTTTTTTTTCCAGCGTGGCGGCCATTGTTTCCCAGCCTTCTTCCGGGTCAGGCAACGTTACGGGAATCTGTTTTATTTTTTCGCGGATCAGCGGCTGGTGGTCGCGCACCACCTGTACAAGCTGGCTTAGTTCGTGGAGTCGCTGCGGCTCTTTCACCGCCATTTGCGTTGCCACTTCCGGCAGTGTGAAACCTTCCATGGCAACCATCAGGATGATCATGTGAACACCCGCAGGCAGGGCTTTGAGCGCTGCTGCAGTGGCGGCGCCATCAAAATGATTCCATTCGCGCAGGCCCGGTAATACGGTTGGAATATAGACGATACTTTTCCCTTTCAACCCGTTCTTCACTACCAGGCGTTTCAGGAATGCCTTGAAGCCGTTGGTATGCGGATCAAAATTTTCCAGCGAAGCAAACAGTTCGAGAAAACTCTGTTGTACAATCTGAAGCACAGTCGCTTCGGGACGATCGTATCGTTGTGCGATCTGTGTAACAAAAGGCAGGTAGAGCCGGTACAGTTGCTCCTGTGCGGTACGGTCCTGTACGGCTGCCCTGCGAAGAACAGCGTTCAATTGTAAGAGTGCGTTCAATGCCTGTCTTTGATTCTGGCTTCTAATATAACTTATATTTATGGATGCAATTTCTTCTCGCTAAAATCATCACCCTCCTGCTGTCGCCGGCCAACTGGCTGGTGATAACAGGATTAGCTTTTTTGCTGGTGAGGAAAAAAAACTGGAAAAGAACACTGGGCATATCCTGGATGGTGCTGGTGCTGCTGTTCACCAATCCGCTGCTGTACCGTTGGGCCTATCGCGCCTGGGAGATAGCGCCAGTGCCTCTTACCGGCACTTATGAGGCAGCGATCCTGCCCGGCGGACTCGCTTCCTACGACATACATAACCGCGGATTTTTCAACCGGGCCTCGGACCGTTTCATCCAGGCTGCCGGCCTCTGTCATGAAGGACGCACGAAACACATACTGGTAACGGGCGGCAATGGTTTCCTGAATCGCGAGAATCCGCCGGAAGCCTGGTTCCTGCGGCAGGAGCTGTTGCGCAACGGCATCGACTCTTCGGCAATATTGGTAGACGACAGAAGCAGGAACACCAGGGAGAATGCAGTATACAGCAAGAAGCTGGCCGACAGTATGGGATGGAAGGGCCCTCTCCTGCTGGTTACCTCGGCCATGCATATGCGCAGATGCCTGCAGGACTTTCAACGGGTAGGCCTATCCGTTATACCGTATCCCTGTAATTACGAGGTGATCCGCAATCGCGAGCCCTGGTATGGCTATATCTGGCCCGATCTCGATTTGCCCGGCAATTGGGGAAGGTTGATGAAGGAATGGGCTGCTTACCTGGCCGGCAGGTGGTCCCGGTAGTCAGGACTGTACCATTTCCAGCTCTACCTGGTGAAGATCGCGAAAGCGGTACAATACTTCATCGAGCCGGTTCAGCGGAATACCGATGGTGAAGAGGCAGAACAACTGCACCTCCTGTTTAATGATGCTGCAGTTGCAGGAACGGAGGATCATCATGACCTCGTTCATCAGTGTATAGTCGAATTGCAGGCGGCAGATGCGTTCCACGGGTTTCTGCACAATGGGCACCGTTTGCAGCACCAGCGAAGTGCATGTTTTATAGGCGTTGATGAGTCCCGGTACGCCCAGCAGGCTGCCGCCGAAATACCGCACCACCACCACCGCCGTATTGGTGAGTTCCTTGCTGTCGATTTGTCCCAGTATGGGCTTGCCCGCTGAGCCGGAAGGTTCGCCGTCGTCGTTGCTGCGGAACTGTGCACCATCGGCACCTATGCGATAGGCGAAGCAGAAATGACTGGCTTTCGGGTGTGCTTTCCTGATATGACCGAGCTCTTCTTTGAACTCCGCAGGATCCGCTACCGGGAAGGCATAACCGATAAACTTACTGCCGCGGTCCTTGAATTCGGCTTGCCCCTTCTTTTCAATGCTCTGGTAAAATGTTTTCTGCTGCATGGTAGTATTCAATCCTGTCGGTTCCAATAATTTCCTGTTTCCATAAGTGGCCTGTTCTCACCTGCGGTGCGGCATAGCCTTCGGGGACCACCATTTCCTGGTTGGTGATGATCCTTATTTCATCCCAGCAGCCGGCGTCTATAAAAGACTGCTGCAGCAAGGGTCCGCCTTCCACCAAAATGGAGAGGATGCGCTGCCGGTACAATTCTTCCATTGCGGCAAGCGGATCGCAGGCAGGTCCTTCCAGCACCAGCGTGGGCGCTTCGGCGGAAAAGAGATTTCCTTTTTTTTCCAGTGTGCCGCTTCTGTCGAAGACCACGCGCGTAGGGTTTTTCCCAGGCCATAACCGCGTGGTGAGGGATGGGTTGTCGATCCCTGCTGTATGGCTGCCGATGGCGATGGCTGCTTCCTCACTCCGCCAGCGGTGAACGAGGCGATCGGTCAGCGGATGACTGATGCGCATGGGTTGCCTGTTTGCTTCCGCCACGCAGCCGTTGGCCGATTGCGCCCATTTCAGGATCACCCAGGGTCTTTTCTTTTCATGAAAATGAAAAAAGCGCCGGTTCAGAAAACGGCCTTCCTTTTCCATTACGCCGGTTACCACTTCCACGCCGCCGGCTTTCAGTTTTTCCATTCCTTTTCCATCCACGGCCGGAAAGGGGTCCCTGCAGGCGATCACCACGCGGGGGATCCGGTGCTGCAAAATCAGGTCTGCGCAGGGCGGTGTTTTTCCAAAATGCGCGCAGGGTTCGAGGGAAACATACATCGTGGCCTGTTCCATCAAATGCTGGTCGGCAGGCTGCACGGCAGCGAGGCAATTCACCTCTGCATGCGGCTGCCCGTATTGCCGGTGATACCCTTCCCCAAGAATGCGCTGGTTGTGTACCAGTACAGCGCCCACCATGGGATTGGGCGCAACCCGACCGGCGCCCAGGGCGGCCAACTCCAGGCAGCGGTGCATGTATAGATTCGGGATCTCTTCCAAAAAGGGACTTATAAACTGCAATTTTACGCAATTGCCGGAAATGAACGCCAGCGCTACCGGTACAATTGCATGGAACCCCGGAGATCGGATTCGAAGAGGGTAAAAGGATCGCGGTAGAAACGGATGAAATCAGGCGCGCTGGACTGTCCGGGAAAAGGTGCATAATAGTGGGTGGGGTTCCTGGTATCGTTTCGCCAAACCAATACATAGGAAAGCTCCAGCCCCATTGTCTTCAGTGTTTTCAGCAGCACGTCCGTCCACCATTGGGTATTGGGGATGGATTCCAGTCCCGTTTCCGTAAACGCCGCCAGTTTGCCTTTCTTTTTTGCATAGTCAGAAACGATCTGCAGCTTTTTCAAACCCGCTTCCAGGTTGTATTTGCCCTCTCTTCCAAAATCGCCGTAGTTGTCCATGCCCACCATATCCACCCATTCATTGCCTGGATAGCGGTCGAGGTATTCGCTTTCGCTGCTGAACCTGTTATCGGGAGAAAAGGCATAGATGAAATTATGCACCTGCAGGCTGTCGCGCAGGTAGCTTACGGTGAAACGCCAGAGGCCGGTGAATTCTTCGCGCGTGCAGTGTGAACGCCCCCACCAGAACCAGTCGCCGTCGAATTCGTGGTAGGGCCTGAAGATCAGCGGCGCCAGGCTGCCGTCCTTTCCCCGCACGGATTTGGCGAGGGAAGCGATTTTTGCCAGGATGGCTTTGTATTGTTGGTGGTGGCTGCCGCCGGGGATGATGTCTTTCACGGCTTTTGCCGATACGGAATCCTTCCAGTAAAATCCGCCGGGAGAAACGGGGTTGGAAAAATGCCAGGCCAGGGTGGTGATGCCGCCACGGTTATAGGTGTCCGTTATATTTTTTACAAGCGCCCGGTAATTGGCTTCCACCTGGTCTTCGGGCAGGCCGGAAAGTCCCATCAGGTCCACTCCTATCACAGCGGGATGCGACCCCGTGACCGATTTTACATCGGAACGATTTTCGTCGCCGCTCCAGCCATGCCCATATTCGGTGGCGTGCTGGTGTCCGAAGAGAATATGTTTCGCAGACAGGTTTTTCAGCTTGCCGGCAGCCGCCCTGGTTTCAGGAGTGGCGGCGGGATCTATCAGCGTAATGCCCTTTTGCGCCGCAGCGAAAACACAGAACAGCAGCAGTGAAAAACAAAGCGGGTATGCTTTCATGGTAAAGAATTATCCCCAACAAAATAAAGGTACGGGGCCGAAATACCATCGTTCCCTACTGTGTTGGCAAAACAATACCGGCAATTGCTAAATTTTCATCACTTGTATCGCAGGAAGGATTTAAATTTAAGTTCTATCCCAAAACGATATTGTATGCAGAGCAGGCGATCCTTTTTACAACAGACTGGTTATTATACCATGGGCAGTTTGCTGCTTCCCACCCTTTTGAAAGATGTCAAAAAAGAATTAAACGCAGGCGTGCAGTTGTACAGCGTGCGTGAAGACATGCTGGCCAATGCAACGGGCACGCTGAAAGCCCTTGCCAAAATAGGCATCAGGCAAATTGAATCTGCGGCCAGCACCAAAGGATATTATTATGGGCTCAGCCCGAAGGAAATGAAAACCATTTGTTCCGACCTGGGTATGACCCTGCGCAGCGGCCATGTTCCGCTGAACGACAAATGGCCCGAAATCCTGGACCAGGCTGCCGAGAGCGGCCAGGAATACCTTATCTGCTCCAGCTTTGCTTTTGCCGACCAAACACCCGACACTTATAAGAAAGTGGCGGAGCGGTTCAACAAGGCCGGTGAGGAAGCAATGAAGCGCGGCATCAAATTTGGTTACCACAACCACGATTTCGAATTTGAAAAATACAACGGCGTTCCCCTGTACAACCTGCTGCTGGAGCACAGCGATCCCAAACTGGTGCATATGGAACTGGACCTGGCCTGGGTACTGGGATCGGGGTTCAGTCCGCTCGACTATTTTGAAAAATATCCCGGCAGATTCCCGCTCTGGCACCTGAAAGACCTCAACATTGCGGAGAAGCGGAGCACCGAATTCGGGAAAGGCAGCCTTCCCATTAAAAATATCCTGGACCATGCAAATGCATCGGGACTCAAATATTATTTTATTGAACAGGAAGAATACAGCATGCAACCCCTGGATGCCATACAGTATAACCTGAAATACCTGCAAGCGCTCTGACATGAAAGTATTGCTGCTGATCATAACCTGCAGCCTGGCGCTGATTCCGGCCAGCCCGCCCAAAAACATGGGCATTTTCCGGTTTGCAGCAGACATCGGTAAGCCAGCGGTGAAAGGATCGAGCAGCTTCGACGAAAAAACCAATACCTATCATTTGAAAGGTGGCGGTTATAATATCTGGTTCGACCGCGACGAGTTTCATTATTGTTACGATTCGCTGCAAGGCGATTTCAAACTAACGGCAAGGCTCACCCTATTGGGCAACGGAAAGAATGCGCACCGCAAAATAGGCTGGATGGCCCGGGAATCCGGCAGGGACAATGCGGCGCATATAAGCGCTACCCTGCACGGCGACGGCCTAACGGTGTTGCAATGGCGGCGGATGCAGGGCGACTCCATGCGCGACCCCGAAGACGAGATCTTTTACCCGCACAAAAATGTGGAACGTCTTCAACTGGAGCGAAAAGGCAATTTGTTCATCATGCGGGCCGCCGGCCCCGGCGAAGCCCTTCAACTGGTGGGCCAGCATGAAATGCCGGGATGGAAAAAAACGATTCTTGCCGGGCTCTTCATTTGCAGTCACGATGCCAACACCATGGAAGAAGGCACGGCGAGCGGCGTGGAGGTCAGCCGGCCCTGAAGTGACAACGCCGGCAGATACGCCATACAGCGATCATCACATAGGCATATAACGGTCTAGAGCAACCGCATCCGGTAGGCATTCATGGCCGTATCGCCCAGGAGCCGCAGGAGCCGGTAGTTTACGACGAGTCCCACCGGCGCACCGATGACCGGTATCAACTGCACCATCTTTGCGATATCGAGGTAGTCGCGGTACTCCTGCTGGAAGTTTCGCCATTCAAATGCCTGCAGGTCATTGGGCAGGGCTGCGCTTGTTTCCTTCCAGTTGTGGATGCGTTCAAAAATCCGGGCGCGGTGCATGGGGCTTGAAAACGCCAGTTCAAAAATGTGGAGGATATACACCCGTTCTTTGTAGTCGTTCACATCAAAACCATAGAGTGAAGCAATTTCAAAAAGCATTTTGATCTTGATGGCCAGCAGGAGCGGAAAATCGGCCAGTCCGGCCAGGAAACCGCCGGCGCCGGTAAGTCCGCCTTCGAGCGCGGCCGTGTTGCGGTAAAATTTAATGCGATCGCGTACGGCGGCTTCGCGTACAATAAAGGAGTTGGTTTGCAGTACCGATCCGCTGGTAAAACGGGCGCCAAACAATACCGCCCGCACCATTTCGCGAATGGTAGCTGTGATGGCCGCGTGCACTTTTTCGGGGACATACGAATTGATGCGCGTTTGCACTTTACGCGACAGCCGTTGAAAAACACCGGGGGGCTGCTGCATCTTCAACTGCCAGATATGCATTTCAGCTCTTGCCCTGGTTTCATATGCCGACATACCCTACAGGTTTCTTTTCTTCATTTCCCCTACGGCATGGTCTACCGCCCTTGCGGTGAGCGCCATATAGGTAAGCGATGGATTCTGCGTGCCGGTGGAAGTCATACAAGCCCCATCGGTCACATACACGTTTTTGCACTGGTGTAACTGGTTCCATTCGTTGAGCAGGGAGGTCCTGGGATTTTTTCCCATCCGCACCCCGCCCATTTCGTGTATATCCAGTCCGGGCGCCTGTTTGGAGTCGGTCTGTTTGATATCCGTAAAGCCGGCTTTCTCAAACATTTCGCTTACCTGTTCCAGGTAGTCCTTCACCATTTTTTCATCGTTGTCGTCGTAACCGATGTCGGTGTGCAGCAGTGGCATGCCCCATTCGTCTTTCTTGTCCGGATCGAGAAAAACGCGGCCGCTTTCTTTGGGAATGGTTTCTCCCATCATGTGCGAACCTACTTCCCAAACGCCGGGTGTGGGGGCGGCCAGTTGTTTTTTCAGTTCCTCACCCCAGCCCGTAACAGGCTGGTTGGGGCGATAGGCGCCGAAGCCGGCAGCATAGCCGCGCAGGAAATCTGTCTCCTGGCGGTGCAGGTTGCGAAACCGGGGAATATAACCGCTGTTGGGGCGACGGCCTTCGGTGGTGCTGTCGGGAAAGCCTTCGTATTTTCCGCTTATGCGTGCCCGGTAGTTGTGGAAAGCCACGTATTTGCCCAGCAATCCATTGTCGTTGCCGAGGCCGGCAGGAAAGCGCCCCGATACCGAGTTCAGCAGGATGAGGTTGGTGTTCAGCGCCGCCGCGTTAACGAAGATCACCGGCGCAAAATATTCAGTGGCTGTCTTGCTAACGGCATCGATCACACGAACACCGGTGGCTTTTCCTTTTTTATCGTCGTAAATGATGGAGTGCACAACAGCATTGGGTTGCAGCGTGAGGCGGCCTGTTTTCAGCGCCCAGGGAATGGTGGAAGCATTGCTGCTGAAATAACCACCGAAGGGGCAACCGCGCTGGCAGAGATCGCGGTGCTGGCATTTGGCGCGGCCCTGGTCGAAATGTACCTGCTGCGGACTGGTCAGGTGCGCTGCCCTTCCTATGATCACCGGGCGCGTTCCTTTATAAACCGATTTCATCTGCTCGCTGAAATATTTCTCCACGCAGTTCAGTTCCATTGCGGGCAAAAACTCGCCGTCGGGCAGTTGGGGAAGTCCGTCCCTATTGCCGCTGATGCCGGCGAATTTCTCCACGTAGCTGTACCAGGGCGCCAGGTCTTTGTACCGGATGGGCCAGTCGACCACAAAGCCGTCGCGTGCAGGGCCGGTGAAATCAAAGTCGCTCCAGCGCTGCGTTTGGCGGGCCCACAGAAGCGATTTCCCACCCACCTGGTAACCCCTGATCCAGTCGAAGGGTTTGTCCTGCACGTAGGGATGTTCCTTGTCCTTCACAAAAAAATGAAGCGCATCTTCGCGGAAAGCATAACACCTGCTGGCCACCGGATTCTCTTTCACTATTTCGTCGGTCAACTGTCCCCGGTGTTCAAATTCCCAGGGCATTTTATTGGTGGTAGGATAGTCTTTAAGATGTTTCACGTCTCGGCCTCTTTCCAGCACCAGGGTATTCAATCCCTTTTCAGTAAACTCTTTGGCAGCCCATCCCCCACTGATGCCCGAACCGATCACGATGGCATCAAAACTTCTCTCCTCCTGGCCTTTTGTATTCAAATAACCCATAACTCAAGCATTGGCTTTGGCCTTCACCGGAACACATCCCCTGTATCCGCCGGGGATCAGTTGATAGGGAACCAGTTTGGTCATATAATATTCAGATTGCGTATATCCGCGGATGATCAGGGAGCGCCAGGTTTTGGCAAAGGGCTCCATGGCAGGATCGTTCATGGCAGCCTGCAGGTTCCATTTTTCATCGCTTTCCTTTTTGGCGGCAAAAGCTTTGAGCCCCTGCTGAAAAGCCTCCCGGCCCTGCTGGTCGTAACAATCGTCGATCATTTTCAGGGCGAAAAGATGAAGCCCCAGGTCGCTGGCGCCGGGCGTATCGGTAGATGGAATAATTTCGTCGGCCGCCGAGGCCAGCAGCTTTTCCTGACCGGGACCCACCTGCAGGTGTTTCAGTTGGATATGGACCTGGTCCTGCTTATAGACACAGGAAGGCAGGAAGGCCACCGTTCCGCCTATCCAGAGCATGTGCTGTAAAAGCGTTCTCCTGTTCATTCGTTGAAGATATAAACATGTTCAGAAAAAACGGTTAACTTCTGTGAAAATTGACCGCCATGCAACGCCTGTTTGCGCTTATGCTACTTGCTGTTTCCTGTTTCTGCACGCCGGCAGAGGTTTTTGCCGGAGAAGACCCGGTAACCCTGGCCATTGGTCAGCCGGCGCCCGATTTTTCCTTACCTGGTGTGGATGGCAAAGAATGGAAGCTGGCCGATTTCAAAGCTGCGAAGGTGCTGGTCGTGATTTTTACCTGCAACCATTGCCCTACCGCGCAGGCTTATGAAGACCGCATCATACAACTCACGGCAGACTACAAAAACAAGGGCGTGGCGGTGATGGCTATTTCACCCAACGACCCTGCGGCCATCAGCCTGAGCGAACTGGATTATACCGACCTGGGCGACAGCTTTGAAGAAATGAAGATCCGCGCGGCGAAGAAAAAATTCAATTTTCCTTATCTCTACGACGGCGCCAGCCAGTTGGTGGCCAGGGCTTATGGCCCCGTGGCAACGCCGCATGCGTTTGTATTCGATACCGATCGCAGGCTCCGTTTCCAGGGCCGCATCGACAATATGGAAAAGCCCACCAAAACACCAACGGTTAAGGATACACGAAATGCTATTGATGCCCTGCTGGCAGGTCAGCCGGTAGCTGTGCCTGTCACCAAGGTGTTCGGCTGTTCCATCAAATGGGCTTCCAAGGAAAACTGGATAGAAAAGGCAAGGGCCGAATGGGCGGCCGAACCCGTTTCGCTTTCCCTGGTCTCTGAACAGGGCATCAGGGACCTGCTGAAGAACGACAGCAAAAAACTGCGTCTCATCAATGTATGGGCCACCTGGTGCGGCCCCTGTGTACAGGAATTTCCCGAATTCATTGCCATGAAAAGAATGTACAAAAGCAGGAGTTTCGAGTTCATCAGCATCAGCGCCGACGATCCTGCCAACAGGGAACGGGTGCTGGAATTCCTTACCGAAAAACAATCTTCCTCGGCCAATTATCTTTTCCAGTCCGATGATAAATATGCACTTATCGAAGCCATCGATCCAAAATGGCAGGGAGCGCTTCCCTATACCATCCTCGTGGAGCCCGGCGGTAAGATCGTGTACGCAAAGCAGGGCCCCATCGACCCGGCAGCCATGAAAACTTTAATTGTTGAACATCCGCTGATTGGTCGCTACTTTTGACAGCAAATATGTCCTTTGCCTGTTTCTGTTTACCTGTTGACGCCACCTTTTACGCAGTTGAATACGCCCTATCCTGCAACTGCCTACCTCAAAGGTTTTTTGAATACCCGGGGCATATCATCTTACCAGAGCGACCTGGGTATTGAACTGACCAACCTGATCTTTTGTAAAGAAGGGCTGCGGTCTGTTTTTGCGCGGCTGCAGGCGGGCGGGGCTAATGCCACAGCCTGGTCAGAAAACTGCCAGCGCATCCTCCGGCTTCGTGATGCCTACCTCGATACCATCGATCCCGTGATGCTTTTTTTGCAGGGAAAAAATCCTACGTTGGCGCACCGCATTGCGAAAAGAGGTTTTCTTCCCGAAGCGGAGCGTTTCAGCCAACTCGACGACCTGCAATGGGCATTCGGCAATATGGGCACGCAGGATAAAGCCAAACACCTGGCCACGCTTTATTTGGAAGATCTTTCCGACCTGATCCGCGAAACCACCGACGAACATTTTGGTTTCAGCCGCTACGCGGAGAAACTTGGCCGCTCGGCGCATTCCTTCGATGAATTACATAACCAGTTGCAGGGCCCGCCCAGCTTCGTGGATGGACTGCTGGAAGAACTGGTGACCGAAAAAATGGAAAGCCTGCAACCCAGACTGGTAGCTATTTCCGTCCCTTTTCCCGGGAACCTCTACGCCGCTTTCCGGACGGCCCTCACCATCCGCAAAAAGTTTCCGCAAGTCCATATTGCCATGGGCGGCGGCTTTCCCAATACCGAACTGCGCGACCTCAGTGACCCAAGGGTGTTCGACTATTTTCACTTCATTACACTCGACGACGGCGAAGCCCCCATTGAACAACTGGTGGCTTATCTCGATAACAAAATACCGGCAAGCGAGCTCAAACGCTGTTTCCTGCTGCAGGAAAACAAAGTGGTTTATATCAACAACCAGTCCTGCACCGATTACCGGCAGGGGCAGGTTGGAACGCCCGACTACAGCGACTTTTACCTCGACCAATACCTGTCGGCCATCGAGATCATGAACCCTATGCACAGCCTCTGGAGCGATGGGCGGTGGAACAAACTCACCATGGCGCACGGCTGTTATTGGGGCAAGTGCACATTCTGTGACATCAGCCTCGATTATATTCGTTTATACGAACCCGTTACCGCCTCCCTGCTCTGCGACCGAATGGAAGAAATGATCAAGCAGACCGGGCAAAGCGGTTTTCATTTCGTGGATGAAGCGGCGCCCCCGGCCCTTATGCGCGCGCTGGCTATTGAGATACTGCGGCGAAGGCTGGTGGTGAGCTGGTGGACCAATATCCGTTTTGAAAAAAGTTTTACCCGCGACCTCTGCCTGTTGTTGCGCGCCTCGGGTTGCATAGGTGTTTCGGGCGGACTGGAAGTGGCTTCGGACCGCCTGCTGGAATTGATCCGCAAAGGCATCACAGTAGCGCAGGTGGCCAAAGTGAACCGTCATTTCACGGAAGCCGGCATTATGGTGCATGCTTACCTGATGTATGGTTTTCCTACCCAAACCATGCAGGAAACCATCGACTCACTGGAAATGGTGCGGCAAATGTTTGGGGCCGGCATTTTGCAGTCGGCTTTCTGGCACCAATTTACGATGACGGCCCACAGTCCCGTGGGACTGGAGCCCGAAAAATACCAGGTGGTGAAGGAAACAACCACGATTGGGAGTTTTGCAAACAACGATATCGAACACAGCGATCCTACCGGTGCCGATCATGCGGAGTTTTCTTATGGACTGAAAAAATCGCTGATCAATTATATGCACGGCGCCTGCCTCGACTATCCCTTGCACAAATGGTTTGATTTCAAAACGCCGCGCCCTTCCGTTGCGCCCGACTATATTGCAAAAGCGCTCGCCACTGAAGAAGCAGCGGCTGCCAAACCCAACCAGAAGATAGTCTGGATCGGCAGCCAGCCGGAGTTGCAGATCGTTACACGCTCCAAAAAAGGCCAGCAATGGGAGGTAGCGGAGCTGCAGTTCCAATCTAACCAGGGCGCACACACGATCCGGCTGTCGGTGGAAGAAGGAAAATGGCTGGCAGAAATACTTCCACAACTTTCTGTTCACCAGCTTAAAACCTTTACCCGGCAGGAGCTGAAAGAAAGATACGAAGCAGCGGGGTTACCCGATTTTGAATTGTTCTGGGACAACAAACCCCTAACGGGCTTGCATACCTGCGGTTTGCTGCAGGTATAGGATCATCAGGCGATCGCCTCCTTCAGTGGAACAGCCACAACCGCGCTTGCTTTTTTCCGCCGGCGCCCGCGCCAGATCAGGAAACCGGTTATCGGCAGGCTGGCCGCGATCAGGCTTCCGCAAAAGGCCAGGATCTTTCCGGGGAGGCCCAGGATCTGACCCACGTGCACATCGTAATTCATACGTACGATCTTATCGGCCACGCTGGCGTCCTTGAACCGTCCATACATGTGGTTCACGGTAATTTCCTGTAAAGTGTACTGATCGAAATAACGGTAGTCGGCCCGCCAGTAGGTATCGGCATCGGGATTCACCGCCACTTCAATGGCGCTGGTGTCGCTCGCCGGGAAATGCACTTCCACATAGGTTCCCGGTTTCAGCTCCGATTTAAAACGATCCCACAACTGGTCGATGGCCGGCTTTGCGCCTGCCTCCAGTTGTCCACCGGGAGCAGAAAAACTTTCTTCGAAAGGCACCAGTTTTTTTCCGCCCGAGCTTACATAGTAAACAGAGTTGGCGAACCATTCAAAACCCCATACCAGGCCGGTAAGCGCAATGAAAATAGCAATCCAGCTCATGTAAAAACCCAGCACATTGTGCAGGTCGTAGTTCTTGCGTTTAAAGGAAGCCGACCATTTGATGGTGAAGCGCTGCTTCACCGCAGCCTTGTTGCGCGGCCACCAGAGAATAATACCGGAAATCAGCATCACAACAAATACCAGCGTTGCACTGGCAACAATGGGCTGGCCGATGTTTTCCGGCAGCCACAGGTAAAAATGCCCGTTGACCACGATCCGGAAAAAATCGCGGTCCATATCTTTCAGCTTTAAAAGCTCTCCCGTGTAGGGATTGATGAAAGCGAGGTAATAATAGTCGATGTCATAGTAGGATACCACCGCCGCCTGCGTGGGTCCCAGGTAGCTTACACCATGCGCCTTTTTACCCGGCAGTGCTTTGACCGCCGTTTCATACAAAGCAGAAGGCGGCAGGAAAGGTTTTTCCTGCCGCTCTACGTAACGGAACGACTGCAAGGATTCAAATTCTTTCTGAAAGGCAAGGATACAACCCGTGACACCCAGGAACACAACGATCAGTCCCGATGCCAGGCCCAGCCACAGATGCAGTTTTCCAATGATCTTTTTAAATGTCATATTAAAACCGGTAACCGATGGTTGCCCTGATATTACGCTTGGGCTCAATCTGGTAATAATAATAATTGTCATAAGGCGCGCCGGAGAACAGGTATTTGTTCAGGATATTGTTCACGTTCAATCCTACGCTGAACTGGTTGTTGCTCCAGGAAATGCCACCGTCCATCCGGAAATAATCGGGCAGCGCTTCGGAACTGCCATCAAATACATACCAGGAAGAACGTTCCACCTGGTATTGATAGCCGAGGGAAAGACCCAGTCCTTTCAATCCGCCGGTTGCAAATTTATAGGTTAACCAGGCATTACTGATGTGTTTTGCGGTACCGGGCACCTGGGTGCCTTCTGTTTTGGCATCTTTGGCGTCTTTGGTGATCTTGGAATCGTTGTAAGCGTAGTTGAAGATCAGTTGCAGGTTGTTGAAGATCATACCACGCATGTCGAACTCAACGCCTTTCACTTCTGTTTCCACCGCGCGGCTGAACCAAATATTGTTCACCACCGTATCGGTGATCAGCGCGTTTTCTTTACGGATGCGGAAAACGCTGAGGGTGCTGTTCCAGCGGCCATCGAACCAGTCGCGTTTTACGCCGGCTTCGATATTGGTACCTACAACGGGTTTGAATGCTTTTCCGTTTACGTCGGAACCATAGTTGGGCACATAAGCCTGGTCATACACGGCGTATACGGATGTATTTTTGTCGGCGGACCAGCTCAGGCCAACACGCGGTGTGAAGCGGTCGCCTGTTGTTTTTCCGTCCATTTCATAAGGATCTTCTCCGGTAGCTTTTGTATAGCGGCCGGCAAGGGTGAGGCGGAAGCGGTTGTCGAAAAAGCCCAGCTCATCCTGCAGGTAGAGGCCGGTATTCTGGTTGCCGTAGTGCGCACCGCGTTCGCGGATGGTTTTGCTCCTGTCCCAGGTAGGGATGTCTGCCGCGGCTATGCCACCGTACACAGGGTGATAAATATTGAAGTCGGGAGTGCCCAGTGGAGCACCCTGGTTGAAGTCGGCATAGTAATCCATATCGCCCATGTCGAGGCCGGCCAGGATCTTGTGCGTAACGTTGCCTGTCTGCTCTTTACCGGTAATGAAAAACTGTCCGATTTTGTTGGTACCAAGCGCATCCCAGATGCCAATGCCCCGCTGCATGGTTCCGTCGGCGTCAAGGCTCCAGGGCCAGATGGATTGCCCAACCTGGTTGTAGTTGAAGTAAGCAAGCTGACCGGTGAAGGTCCAGCGATCGTTCAACTGGTGCCGCAGGATGGCAAGGATGCTGCGGTCGTTGATCTTGGTAGGCTCCAGGTTATTTTCCGCCGTGGTGAAACTGGCCGGCACTTCGCCGTAACCTTTTGGGGAGAAAGCATAGTTGGCGCCGATCACGTTCATTTCTGAAAACTGGTGGGTGTACTCCAGGGTCAGCGATGTTTTGTCGGTGAAATTATATTGCAGTACAGGCACGATGGAATAACGGTTGTTGTATTCAAAATCGCGGTGCGATCCTTTCAACTGGCCCATTACGTTGATGCGATACAACAGTTTTCCGTCCTTGCTGAGTTTGCCATCGAGGTCGAGGGTAGCGCGGTAATTTTCGTAGCTACCGAGCGACAGGGTGGCTTCTCCTTTGTTCTGGCCGCTGGGCTTTTTGGTAACCACATTATAAAAACCACTGGGCTCGCCGTTGGCCATCATGAAGCCGGCGGGACCTTTTACAAATTCGATCTTTTCCACCATGCTCATGTCTTCGGTAAGCGGTCCCCAGGGCATTTGCACATTCATACCATTGCGGAAGGCAGCAATCTGCGAACCGCGCATGTTGATGCGTGCATAGTTGTCCCAGTGCTCCACTTTCATGGCGCCGCTCACGTTGCGGGTAACGCCTTCCAGCATGTCGAAGATCTGCTGATCGGCCAGCACTTTTCCGGCTACCACCTGGATATTCTGGGGAAGATCTTTGATGGGTGTTTGCACCCGCAGGCTCGGCGATACGTTCGATAATTTATAATTGCGGCGGCCCACTTTTACCACCACTTCCTCCAACTGCTTTTCGGACAATTGGAGCTGGATATTAATTTGGGTGGTTTGCCCGCCCGTTGCGGTCACCTTCTGGTGAATGGTTTCGTAGCCTACCAGGGAAATTTCCAACTGGTGTTCGCCAACGGGGATATTGCGGAGCACAAAACTGCCGTCTTCCGCTGTAATGGTGCTGCGATTGAGGGATTGAAGCACAACGGTTACATCGGCCGCCGGTTGTCCGTCGGCCGTTTTAACCAGGCCCCGGATGATGCCGGGAGCGGGATTGGGATCTCCGCCTTTGGCAAACGCACTCAATCCAATACACAATAACAAAAATGATAATACTAATTTGCTGCTATACATCCTATCCATGTTTTCGTTTTTTCAGCCGCAAAATTGGAGAGGGAAGGGCATAATTCATTTACACAATCGGGAAATTCTGTTGCGTGAACCGGAAAAATCTGCCATTTGCGGTCGACGCAACAAGTGGTGGGTAATGGCTTGTTGTATAGTTTTGTGGCCTGATCTTCCTGCATGATTCAATCTGAGCAAAAAAACCTGGCAGCCGCGCTGGAACCCCGTTACGGCAAACGCGAAGCGGAGCTGATCGCAGCCCTCTGCCTTGAAAAACTGAGCGGGCTCAGGTCCTGGCAACTCAGGCAACACCCTGGTTTTCAACTTACTGCAGCCCAACTGGAAAGGCTGGCGGCCTACCGGGCGCAATTGCTGGCTGGGCGGCCGGTGCAGTATGTGCTGGAAGAAGCCTGGTTCCAGGAACTGCCTTTTTATGTGAATGAGGCGGTGCTGATACCCCGGCCGGAAACCGAAGAACTGGTAGAATGGGTGGCGGAAGCCTGCAGCCAGCGGGCGGCGAATTTTTCGGTGCTGGATGTTGGCACCGGCAGCGGGTGCATTGCCATTGGCCTGGCCCGGCGGCTGCCGGAGGCGACGGTTACCGGTTGCGATGTCAGTGTCGCTGCACTGGCGGTGGCCCGGTGTAACGGCGAAAGCTTTGCCCCTTCCGTCCGCTGGGTGGAGTGCAATTTCCTGGATGCCGCCGCGCGCGCCAACCTGCCACCGCCCGATGTGCTGGTGAGCAATCCGCCCTATATTCCGCTGGCGGAAAGGTCTTCGCTGGAAGAACATGTTTACCATTATGAACCCGCTACCGCTTTGTTTGTACCGGATGAAAAACCACTTCTTTTTTATGAAGCCATCGCGGCTTACGCCCGGGAATTTTCAAAGCCCCCCGATATTTTTATGGAGCTGCATGCCGCTCTCAGTGGGGAAGTCGCGGCCTTGTTCCGCAACAGCGGCTTTGGCAACCAGGAACTGCGGAAAGATATGCAGGGACAGGAACGCATGCTGCGGGTGAGCTGCGACTAAAAACCAAGACGGACCTGTTAATTCTTATCAACGGCCAGCACCGAGCGGGCGCCCAGCTCGCGGGCCACGCGCATCACGGCCACCACGTTTTCCACCGGAACGGTTTTGTCGGCGTTGATCACCACGCTGGGTTGATCGGTTTCCTTGGCCAGCACCGGCTGCAGTTTGGCTTTCAGCTCTTCCATCGAAACTTTTTGTGTGCCCACATAAAACTGGTTATGCGCATCGATGGAAACCACCACGGTTTGCTTGCTCTTGGTATCGCTTTTGGCTTTCGGCTGCGAAAGCTTGATCACATTGGGGTTGGCCAGCGTGGATACGATGAGGAAAAAGAGCAGCAGGATGAACAGGATATCGTTCAGCGCTCCCGTATGCACTTCCGCGTGACCTCGTATTCTTCTTTTAATGTCCATGACTTAACGCGTGGGTTCCTGTAAGGTATCGATGAAATCGGCACTGGCCACTTCCATCCGGTTTACCGTTTTATCGATCTGTGCATTCAGGAAACTGTGTCCTACATATGCCAGCAGGCCAATGATCAAACCACTGGCCGATGTGATCATCTTTACATATATACCGCTTGCAATGGTGCTCAGGGTGTATTCGCCGGTAGAACTGATGCCGTAGAACAATTGCACCATACCCACAATGGTTCCAAGGAATCCGAACATGGGTGCAATACCTGCAATGAGGGAAAGCACGGAAAGATTCCGCTCCATTTTATACACTTCCAGCTTACCCACGTTCTCCATGCTTTTTTCGATGGCGTCGATGGGTTTGCCGATGCGCTGGATGCCTTTATCGATCATACGCGCCACCGGGTTGTCGGTATTGCGCGCGAGCGAACGGGCTGCCGACACGTTGCCGCTGAGGATATGGTCGCGGATGATGTTCATGAAATTATTATCGATCCGGCTGGCCTTGCGAATGGCGATCCATCGTTCAAAGAAAAAATAGATGGCCAGTACCAGCAGCAGCAGCAGGGGGATCATCAATACGCCGCCCTGCATCAGCAGGTCGATCAGGCTCAGCTTTTGACCGCCTGCCGCACCGGCGGCGATGGCAGCCTGTGTACTATCGAGCAGTCTTTTTGCTGTATCGGTCGCCTGCAGGAAAAAGAAATTCATCAAGTTCTGTTTTTTGAAGGATTGTTGAACGTGAAAATAAAGGGAATAATTGCCATAATGTTATCCGCCGCAAATCTATTAACATTTTATATAGTGCACGCGCCTGTTTATATGGCTCAGGTGTCTGTGCCGCTTTGTTTGAGCATCATGGCCTGTATCTGCCGCATGGTTTTTTCCATTCCCTCCGCGCTGCCATCCAGGAAGATCACATTTCCCTTTCCGTATTCGGCAAAATTTTTCACCGCTTCGGTCCACATGCTGAACAGGATCACGTTGGTATCGAGGTTGGCCTGGCGCATCCGGTCGGCCGCTTCGGTCATGCCCTTGGCCACTTCTTCGCGGAAAAGCGCTACACCCTGGCCGCGCAGGCGGGCCGCTTCTCTTTCCGCTTCGGCGGCGATCTTGATCGAATTTCCTTCTGCCTCTGCGGCCTTGGTTTTGGTGATCAGCAGGGCCTGCCCTTCGTTCTCTGCCGCGGCCTTTAGGTTGTGAGAAGCCACTACCCTGCTCATGGAATCGAGGATCACCTGGTCGAAAGTGATGTCGTTCACCTGCAGATCGAGCAGGTGATAACCCCATTCTTCCAGCAACTGGTCGATCTGCTCCTTTACGTATTCCACGATTTCTTTGCGAAGGGCCAGTATTTCCGCCTGCCGTTTGGTAGCCACGAAGGAACGGATGGTTCCTTCGATGGTGCGCGACAGGGCCTGCATCAGCTCCCGCTCCGAAATAAATTTGAACGCCACTTTCTTAATGGTTTCCTCTTCGGAGTTCTGCACCGCGAACAGCAGCATGTTCTTAAAATATACATTGGCCTGGTCAGAAGTGACGGCCTGGAATTCCATTTCGATGGAACGGTTCTGCACCGATACCCGTTTTGAAATGATCTCCACGAAAGGGATCACAATATTGAGCCCGGGCAACAGGATGCGGCGGTATTTGCCGAACATGGTCACCACGCCCACCGTGCCCTGGTTAACGGTTTTGAGACCCATTAATACCACCACCACGATCAAAATGACCCACCAGTTAGCAAGTAAAAAAGACATATAAACGGTTTAGGATTACAATATAGCCCACAATTGGACCAGTTCCACCAACATGCGCACACTTTTCTCCATATCCTGCACGCTCACGTATTCCTGGCGGCTGTGCAGGGCCATTTCGCCGGTGAACAGGTTGGGACAGGGCAACCCCATAAAGGAAAGCCGCGCCCCGTCTGTGCCGCCGCGGATGGGCAGGTTCCTAACGGGAAGGCCCACCCGCTTTATGGCTTCTTCCGCCAGCGCCAGCATACGCGGATGCTGGTCCAGCACCTCTTTCATATTGCGGTATTGCGTTTTCACCGTATAGGCCGAACGCGCGCCGGGATGGGCATTGGTCACTTCGTCGGCCAGCCGCTGCAACATATAGGCGTATTCGCCCAGGCGGCTGGTATCAAAATCGCGCAGGATGAATTGTACCGATGCTTTTTCGGCATTCCCGCTGATATGCACCGGGTGTACAAAGCCCTGCCTTTCTTCTGTTGTTTCGGGCGACAGGTTTTCTTTGGGCAATAGTTCCAGGAAAGCGCCGGCCAGTTTGATGGCATTGATCATTTTTCCTTTGGCGGCGCCCGGGTGGGCGGCTATGCCAAAAAAATCAATGTTCATTCCGTCGGCCGAAAAATTTTCCGACTCAATACTACCGGCCTCACCGGCATCGAGCGTATAGGCAAAATCGGCGCCCAGTTTCGCAAGGTCGAGTTTGTCCACACCGCGGCCAATTTCTTCATCGGGCGTGAACAGGATGCGGATGGCGCCGTGTGGAATTTCGGGGTGCGCCAGCAGCCAGGCGGCCAGTTCCATGATGATGGCCACGCCTGCTTTGTCGTCGGCCCCCAGCAGGGTGGTGCCGGAAGCGGTGATGATGTCGTCGCCCAGTTTTTCGCGCAGGTAGGGATGTTCCGATAAGCGGATCACCTGGCTGTTGTCGTCGGGCAGCACCAGGTCGCGGCCATCGTATTGGCGGTGAACGATGGGTTTTACGCCGGCGCCGCTGCAATCGGGCGCCGTGTCCATGTGTGCACAAAAACAGAGCACGGGCACGGGGTCTGCCACCGTTGGAGGAATTGTCGCATATACATACCCGTGTTCATCCAGCTCCGCATCGGCAATGCCCATTCTTTTCAATTCCGACACCAGCAGGCGGCCCAGGTCTTTTTGTTTTTCCGTGGAAGGAAAAGATCCGCTGAAGGGGTCGCTCTGCGTATCGATCTGCACATACCGCAGAAACCTTTCCGTAACACTATGGGAAATGGACATGAAGCAATAATTTCGGACAAATTACAGCTTTGATGGCAATCCGGTTCGGCTGGCTTCGCGCCCTGCTTTTCCTGGTCACTTACCTGGTGGTTTTGACGGGGGTTTCTTTTATACCTGCCCCTGATCTCTACACGGGGTACACTGTTAGCTTCCTGGCCACCATCGGCCTCTGGGCAGCTTTCACAAAATGGATCGATCGCATAGCCCTGGCCGATACCGGGCTGCGCTGGAAGGGCCATGGCGCGGATGCTTTGGCCGGTTTTGCGCTGGCCACGGCGCTGCTGGGACTGGGCACTTCCATCCTTTTGCTCAAAGGCGAGCTGCGCTGGATGGCGGTGGAGTGGAATGGCGAGGCCTTCCTGCTTTCTCTGGGACTCATGGCGCTGGTGGCTGTAGCGGAGGAACTGGTTTTTCGCGGTTATGTACTGCGCAACCTGCTCGGTTCCTTCAAAGCACCCATCGCGCTGCTTTTGTCGGCTGCCTTGTTCGCTGTATTTCATGCAGCCAATCCCAACAATGGTTTTCTTCCCTTACTGAATGTTTTCCTGGCCGGACTCCTGCTGGGCGTCAACTATATTTTTACGCGCAATTGTTGGTTTGGAATGGCGCTGCATTTTGCGTGGAATTTCCTGCAGGGGCCTGTTTTGGGATATGCCGTGAGCGGGCTCGAACTGCCATCGGTGCTGCAGCAATCGGAAGGAAACAATAAATGGCTCACTGGTGGCGCTTTTGGGCTGGAAGGCTCTGTCCTTACTACTGTGCTCACCGCGGTGTCGGTAGTGGTGCTTTACTTTCTTTATCAGCCAAAAAAAAGCCACCCGTCGGAACAGGTGGCTGCACAAAAAAAATATCCTTTTAATCGGGAAGGATAATACGGGAAGGCGTTCCCAGTATCTCTACCAGTTCGATGTCAAAAACGAGGTCTTCGCCAGCCAGCGGATGGTTGGCATCCAGCAGGATCACATCGTCTCCAATTTCAGTGATCACTACGGGCACTACCTGTCCCTGGGAATTGTTGAGGTTGAGGCGCATGCCTTTTTCCAGCGGCATGCCTGCAGGCACCTGGTCTTTCGGAAACTCAATCACCATTTCCGGGTTCCTGGGACCATAGGCTTCGTCCACCGGGATCTGTACGGTTTTTTTATCGCCCGTAACCATTCCCACCACGCCATTATCGAACCCGGCGATCACCATCCCGCCACCAACCTGGAATTCCAGTGGCTCCCTGCCTTCGGAACTGTCGAAGGTTGTTCCATCGGTCAATCGGCCATGATAATGTACCCGCACCGTATCGCCGGTTTGCACTTTTTGCATAAAATTTAATTTTATTAAGATTCAGCGGTAAAGCTAAGGGAAACTTGCGGTTATATTTGACCCATGGATTTTCGCGCAATCAGAATCGTTTTCATGGGAACACCCGACTTTGCCGTGGCATCGCTCGATGCCCTGCTGCAGGCAGGCTGCCAGGTGGTGGGTGTGGTGACGGCGCCCGACCGACCTGCGGGCCGCGGCCTGCAATTGCAACCTTCCGCTGTTAAAGAATATGCGGTACAGCATGGGTTGCCCGTTTTGCAACCGGAAAAATTGCGGGACCCTGTTTTCTTAACCGAACTGGCCGGCTGGAAAGCCGACCTCCAGGTAGTAGTTGCTTTCCGTATGCTGCCCGAAATCGTCTGGAACGCCCCACCCATGGGCACCATCAATGTACACGGTTCCCTCCTGCCCCAGTACCGGGGCGCGGCGCCCATCAACTGGGCGGTGATGGAAGGAGAAAAAGAAACCGGCGTCACCACGTTTAGATTGCAGCACGCCATCGATACAGGAAATATTTTATTGCAGGCGAAGCTGCCCATTGGACCCGACGAAACGGCCGGCTCCGTGCACGACCGGATGAAGCTGCTGGGCGCCACCACGCTGGTGGAAACCATCAAAGGCCTGGCCGATGGAACGCTTACCGAAACACCACAGCCGTCCGACGAAGGGCAGCTCAAACACGCGCCAAAGATCTTCACCGAAACCTGTCGCATTCACTGGACGGAAAACGTTGATACCATATATAATAAGGTGCGGGGCCTTTCGCCCTACCCGGCCGCCTTTACCGAGCTGGAAGGAAAAACGCTGCGGGTGTTCCGGGTCGCGAAAGAAAAAACGCCGCCTGCCCATCCTGCCGGGCAGTGGCTGTCGGATGGCAAATCTTTTTTGAAATGCGCAGCGGCAGACGGTTATATCCTGCTGGAAGAATTGCAGTTGCAGGGCAAGAAAAAAATGCATGTGGCCGATTTCCTGCGCGGCTTCCGCTTCACCGCTAATCTCCCGCAAATATGATCACTTATAATACGAAGGATTGGTATGGTGTTCTGTTCCAGGTGCACCGCGCCGATACCTTGCGCAAACTGGCGCCGCTGGTGCTGGTGATTGCGCTGTACACCCTGGGCATCGCCATCATTGAAATGGAGTGGTTGAACCTCAGCGAGAACAGCGTATTCAAACAGGTATCGCTGATGCACAGCCTGCTGGGTTTTGCTATTTCCATGTTGCTTGTGTTTCGTACCAATACTGCCTACGACCGCTGGTGGGAGGGCCGCAAACAGTGGGGCATGCTTACCAACAATTCCCGCAACCTGGCCATCAAACTCAGTTGCATCATTCCCAAAGAAGATGTTGTTAACCGGAATTTTTTTCGCAAAGCCATCCCGCTTTTTGCCGCCATGCTGCGCGATCACCTGAGCTCGGAAGCCACGCGCCTGGCGCTGGATGAGATCGATCACCCTGAATTGGAGATGGACCAAAGCCGCCACCTGCCCAACCAGGTGGCCGCGCTGATCATGCGCCGCGTCAATGAACTGTACGCAAAAGGCGTCATCAGCGGCGACCAGCTCATTACCCTGAATGGCGAGGTCAGCAGTTTTGCCGATATCTGCGGCGCCTGCGAAAGGATCAAGAACACACCCATCCCCTATTCCTATAGTGTGTTCATCAAGAAATTCATTTTCATCTATGTGCTTACGCTGCCCATCGGGTTTGTATTCAGCCTGGGTTACCTGGTGATACCGGTGGTGGCGTTTATATTTTATGTATTGGGAAGCCTGGAACTGATCGCCGAAGAAATTGAAGATCCCTTCGGCGGTGACGACAACGATGTACCCACTGATAAAATCGCTGAGAATATCAAATTGCATGTCAACGAAATCCTTTCCTGAAAAACTGTTTACGGTACTGCTTTCCTGCCTGCTGCTCTGCGCCTGTTCCGGCAGCAAAAAAACGGCGGGATCTGTTCCCACAGAAGCTGAATTGCACCACCTGCCGGCCCTCTCGCCTTCCACGCTTAATATCCCGGTAAAGGTTTCGATGGGACCGCTGCTGAAAATGGCGGAAGCCATGGCGCCCCGCGAAATTCGTTCCGATGGCTGGCCGGCCTATATCAACAGCAGTTGCGATTTCCGGTATAAATACCGTTTCCTGCGATCAGGCTTCCAGTTTTCCTGTATCAACAACCGCATTGTAGTGGCCATGAACGGCGCCTACCAGATCGCCGGCAGCCAGTCGGTTTGCGTATTGAACCAGGCCGTATCGCCCTGGATCAACGGAAGCTGTGGCTTTCCGCCCGAAGCCATGCGGCGCGTGAGTTTCAGCCTGGTCAGCGATTTGCGGTTCACGCCCAATTACCGGCTGGCCACGCATACACGGCTCGAAAAAGCGCAGGCCATCGACAAATGCCAGGTCACTATTTTCAAGAATGATGTCACGCAGCAGGTGCTCGACAGCATCGGCGCCTCCGTGAATGCTTATGGCAATACCATCGATGCTTTTGTGAACAACCTGAACCTCGACCGTTACCTGGTTCCCATTGCGGAAAAAGCCGGTAAGAAAATTCCGCTCAGCACTTACGGCTACATGAAACTCAATGCCAGCGCCACGCACATGGGTCCCATTAATTACAGCGGCGACACCCTTCGCTTCACAGCCGGCATTCATTGTTTTCCCGAAATCAGCAGCGACAGCATCAACTATTCCGTTACCAGTTTCCTGCCGCCGCTCGACAATGCCCCAACGGGTCATGATTTCAATCTTACGGCCAACGCCGTCTACGATTATACCACCATCGATACGCTCCTGACGCGCACGCTGCGCAACAGGGAGTTTGAGGTGAAGGGCGAAAAGATCCGTATCACCCGGGTGGAAGTGCGGGGACTGGATGGGCACCGCGTTTCTTTCAACATTCATTTTACCGGTACCAAAAAGGGCAGCCTGCTGCTAACAGGAAAACCGAAACTTGATGTAGCTACGCAGGTCATCAGCGTGCCCGACCTGGAATACGATCTCAACTCCTCCAGCCTGGCGCTGGCAGTAGGTAAAACTTTTTTCAGCCGGCGCATCCTTGAGAACCTGCGCGCACAGGCGACCGTGAATGTTACCGAGCTCTACCAGAAAAACAAAGCCAAAATCGATGCACAATTCAACCGGCAGGTTTCCGAGGGCATACAACTGAATGGCGCCAGTTCACAATTGCGGCTGAACGGCCTGGTGGTCAACCGCGACAAAGTGGAAGTGCAGGCCAATGTCTTGGGCCAGTTGGAAATGGTGATCAGTCGCGTGCCGGGTTATTAATGGGCGCGGAACCAGAGCGGCGTAACATCGTTCCAGTCGCCGTTGTAGTTGATGAAGAGCTCTTCGCCCGCCAGTACATCGCGCATGGTGGTGACCTTTACGAGGCCGTTTTCAAAATCCATTTCGTATTCGCAGTTGCTGGAATAAGAATGATTGTACAGCGGTATATAACCCAGGGCCATGCAACAGGATTTCCGGTCTTCGCCCCATTCAAAAATATAATCGTGCAGGGCCGTCCGGTCAAGATGTTCGCGGTCCTGCCCGCTCATTACAATAACCGGGCTGATCTCCACCACCGTTCCCTTCGGCAGAAAATCAGAAGTGAACACGCCCCTGCCCATGGTATCGGTTGGGGCTACCAGCAATGCGGGCAAAATCATACTGCAAGATAGGCACCAAGGCTGTACATTTGGCAAATGGCAGAAGAACTGGAAGCACTGTCCATCAGCGAGCAATTTGAATCGATCATCCATCTGGAAGACAAATTGCGCATCCGCGAATTCCTGAACAACCAGAACATCAGCGACGTGGCTGAGCTGGTCAGCGAGTTTGAAGAATACGCCAGTCAGATCGTTGGCAACATGAGCACGCACCGGGCCGCCAGCGTGTTCAAGATCCTGGATTTGTCCGAACAGAAAAAGATCATCCAGGAACTGCCTCCTTTCAAAACAGCGGAGCTGCTCAACGAACTCCCTGCCGATGACCGCACGGCCTTCCTGGAAGAACTTCCGAGCGAAGTGGTGAAAGAGCTGGTGAAGACCCTCGATCCCGAAGAGCGGCGCATTACCCTGAGCCTGCTGGGTTACCCCGAAGGCAGCGTGGGACGTTTGATGACGCCCGATTACATCGCCGTCAATGCCGACTGGACCATGGCCGAAGTACTGGAACACATCCGCGAAACGGGAAAGGACAGTGAAACGATCGACGTGATCTATGTGGTGAACGACAAGGGTGAATTCATTGACGATATGCGGATCCGCGAAGTGATCCTGGCAAGTCCCGACCGCAAAGTGAGCGATATCATCGACAACCGGTACATCGCCCTCAAGGTAACCGACGACCAGGAATCGGCCAACCAGATCTTTAAGATGAACAACCGCGTGGCCCTCCCGGTATTGGACGATCACAACCTGCTGCTGGGCATCGTTACCATCGACGACGTGCTTTGGGTGGCCAACGAAGAGTTCAGTGAAGACATGCAGCGGATTGGTGGTACCGAAGCCCTTGACGAGCCCTACCTGGAAATGCCCCTGCTGCGCCTGTTCAAAAAAAGGATCGTGTGGATGGTGGTACTCTTCCTTGGCGAAATGCTAACGGCAACGGCCATGGGCTATTTCGAAGACGAAATTTCCAAAGCCGTGGTGCTGGCGCTTTTTGTGCCCCTTATCATTTCCAGCGGCGGCAACAGCGGTTCGCAGGCCAGTACGCTTATTATACAGGCGATGGCCGTGGGCGAAATTTCCATTACCGACTGGTGGCGTGTGCTGAGAAGGGAAATTGTGTCGGGCGTGTTGCTGGGATCGGTACTGGGACTGATCGGTTTTCTCCGCGTTATTGTATGGTCACAGTTCTTTCCGCAGGTCTATGGTCCGCATTACCTGTTTATAGGTGTCACCGTGGGCGTTTCGCTGGTGGGCGTGGTGCTTTGGGGAACACTGAGCGGTTCCATGCTTCCCATTATTCTGAAAAGGCTCGGCGCCGACCCGGCGGTATCTTCCGCGCCCTTTGTGGCCACTCTGGTGGATGTAACGGGACTTATCATTTATTTTTCGGTAGCTTATATTTTCCTGCAGGGAATCTTATTATAATATGAAACACACCTGTACGCTCCTTTGCTGCTGCCTGGCTTTTGCATTGCATGCGCAGCAGTCCACACCGCTTTCTGTAGAATACATCATGCGCGATCCGAAATGGATCGGCAGTTCGCCCTCCAATCCTTTCTGGTCGGCCGATGGCAAACTCTATTTTTCCTGGAATCCTGAAAAAGCCCTCTCCGATTCGCTCTACAACTGGCAACAGGGCGGCGCCCGGAAGATAAGCCTGCAACAGGGCAGGGAGATAGTAGCGGCAGATGAGCTGGTCCACAACCAGTCGCGTACCGCTTATGTATATGCGAAAGAAGGCGATATCTGGTACCGCGATAAAAACCTGGCCGCGGCAAAACGCATCACGCAAACAACCGATACGGAATCGGATCCCGTTTTTTCTTTCGGCGACAGCAAAGTTGTTTTCAGACGCGCCTTCAATCTCTATGCCTGGGACATCAGGAGCGGCGCCACCGAGCAGTTGACCAATTTCCAGAAAGGAGCGGCGCCCAGCCCTGCAAAAAGCAATGCCGGCGAACAGGAAAAATGGCTGAAGGAAGACCAACTCGCGCTCTTTGACGTGCTGCGTTCCAGGAAGGAAAAAAAAGAAAAAGGCGATTCGCTGCGCGAAGCGGCAAGTCCGAAAACATTGCGGGCACTCTATACCGACGACCGCTTTGTTGGCGGAACCGGCATCAGCAGCAGCGGACGTTTCATTCACTACCGTTTGTATAAAGCGGCATCGGGCGCCCGCTCCACCATTGTGCCCAGCTACGTAACACAAAGTGGTTTTACCGAGGAAATACCTGCACGCACCAAGGTGGGTGCGCCACAGGGTTCGCAGGAGTTGTACCTCTACGACCGGCAGCAGGACACGGTTTATTTCATAAAGGCAGACTCCACCATTCCGGGCATGCTCGACATTCCCGAATACGTGCAAGACTATCCCACCCGCTATGCCGCACAAAAACAGAAGCCGGCGCTTCGTTCCGTGAACTTTTCGGCTGTTACCTGGGCGCCGGGGAAGGACTATGCAGTGGTTGACCTAAGGGCCACTGACAACAAGGACCGCTGGCTGCTGCGCCTCAATGAAAATGGCAGCCTGCACCTGCTCGACCGCCAGCACGATTCGGCCTGGATCGGCGGGCCTGGCATTGGCGGTAGCTATGGCGGTGGCAACTACGGATGGATCAATGAAACCGATTTCTGGTTCCAGTCTGAAAAAACCGGTTATTCTCACCTCTATCGCATCAACGTGGTGAATCGCCAGGTGCAGGCATTGACCGCCGGCAATTTTGAAATATTGTCGGCCCGCCTTTCGGCAGATAAAAAGAAATTTTACCTCACCAGCAATTACGGCGATGCGGCGCAACAACATTTCTTCCATCTTCCGGCGAATGGCGGCAATATGGTGCAGCTTACCCGCCTTACCGGCGCCCACCAGGTGGAGATGTCACCCGATGAAAAGCAACTGGCCATTCTGTATTCTTCCAGCAACCGGCCCTGGGAATTGTACCTGCAGGAAAACAAAACGGGCAGCCAGGCCATGCAGTTGACCAATGCTGCCATGTCGCCCGAATTCAAAGCCTACCGTTGGCGCGAGCCGCAGATCGTACAGGTTCCTGCGCGCGATGGCGCCCTGGTTCCGGCCCGCCTTTATGTACCGGAGCATCCGCACCCGGGGCATCCGGCTGTGGTATTTGTTCACGGTGCCGGCTACCTGCAGAATGCGCATAAATGGTGGAGCAGTTATTTCAGGGAATACATGTTTCACAACCTGCTGGCCGACCAGGGCTATACCGTGCTTGACATGGATTACCGCGCCAGCGCGGGTTACGGCCGGCAATGGCGCACGGATATTTATCGCTTTATGGGGGGCAGGGACCTCACCGATAACATCGACGGCGCAAAATTCCTGGTGGATAAATATGGTGTGGATCCCAAAAGGATCGGCATCTATGGCGGCTCCTACGGCGGCTTCATCACCCTGATGGCGTTGTTTACGAGTCCGGGTGTTTTTGCCGCCGGCGCCGCGCTGCGGCCGGTTACCGACTGGGCACATTACAACCAGGGTTATACAGCCAATATCCTCAACGAGCCGGCGAAAGACAGCCTGGCCTACCGGCGCAGTTCACCCATCTACCACGCCGCCGGCCTGCAGGACCACCTCCTGATCTGTCATGGTATGGTGGATGTGAATGTGCACTTCGAAGATGTAGTGCGCCTGCAGCAAAGACTGATAGAGCTGGGCAAGAACAACTGGGAATTGGCAGCCTACCCAATGGAAGACCACGGATTTGTGGAGCCCAGCAGTTGGACAGACGAATACAAACGGATCTTCAGGCTGTTTGAAAAAGTGCTGAAACAACCCTAGAATGGGTGTTATATCCATGAACCTCAAACGCAAACGTTTGCGTAAAAATGGCTATCTTGCCAGCTAACCCTGGCCGACCCAAGGCAAAAAACAAAACATATGTGTGGAATTGTAGCGTATATAGGTCAACGTGAGGCATACCCTGTTATTCTCAAAGGGCTGAAACGGTTGGAATACCGTGGTTACGACAGCTCAGGGGTAGCGCTCCTTAACGGTAACGGATTGAAAGTACATAAGAAACAGGGCAAGGTGGCCGACCTCGAAGAAACGCTGGTTGGAAAAGACCTCCATGCACATATCGGAATAGGCCATACCCGCTGGGCAACCCATGGAGAGCCCTGCGACCGCAATGCGCATCCCCATCTTTCCAGGAGTGGTAAAATTTCGATGATCCACAACGGCATCATTGAGAACTATGCACAGATCAAACAGGAGCTGATCAAAAAAGGCTACCAGTTCAGCAGCGATACCGATACGGAAGTGCTGCTGAATTTTATTGAAGACATCCACCTTAATAATGGAGGTCCGCTCGAAGAAGCCGTACGCATTGCATTAAAGAGAGTGGTAGGTGCTTATGTGATCGTGTTGCTGGATGAAGAAAACCCCGATACCCTGATCGCAGCCCGCAAGGGATCGCCCCTGGTGATCGGCATTGGCAAGGGCGAACATTTCCTGGCCAGCGATGCTTCTCCCATTATCGAATACACGAAGGAAGTGGTGTATGTCAACGACTACGAGCTTGCCATTATCAAGGCCGATGAGCTGATCCTTAAGAACCTTGGTAATGAAAAGATCACTCCTTTTATTACCAAGCTCGATATGGAGCTGGCCGCCATCGAAAAAGGGGGTTACGACCATTTCATGCTGAAAGAGATCTTTGAACAACCCCATACCATATTCGACTGCCTGCGTGGCAGGCTCGATGCTGCAGCAGGCACCATTACCATGAGTGGCATCCAGCAATATGCCGAACAGCTTACCCAGGCCAACCGTATCATTATGGTAGCCTGCGGAACCAGTTGGCATGCCGGCCTGGTGGCGGAATATATTTTTGAAGAGCTGACCCGGATACCCGTGGAAGTGGAATATGCTTCGGAGTTCCGTTACCGGAATCCCATTGTCAGCAAGGGCGATGTGATCATTGCCATCAGCCAGAGTGGTGAAACAGCCGATACCCTGGTGGCCATTGAAAGCGCCAAAGAAAAAGGAGCCATTATATTGGGAGTGGTTAACGTGGTGGGCTCTTCCATCGCCCGCACTTCTCACGGTGGCGCCTATACGCACGCGGGGCCGGAAATCGGCGTGGCCAGTACCAAGGCCTTCACGGCCCAACTGGCCGTACTTACCATGATGGCCCTGAAGATCGCCTCCCTAAAAGGAAGCATTTCAGAAAAACGTTACCAGCACCTGCTCAACGAGCTCAACGAAGTGCCGGAGAAAGTAGCGCTGGCCCTGGAGCAGAAAGATCATATCAAGGCGCTGGCGGAAAAATATGCCAACGCAACAGATGCTTTGTACCTGGGAAGAGGGTATAATTTCCCCGTGGCACTGGAAGGCGCCCTTAAGCTGAAAGAAATTTCTTATATCCATGCCGAAGGTTACCCCGCAGCGGAAATGAAACACGGTCCCATTGCCCTGGTGGACGACAAACTGCCGGTATTCTTTGTAGCGACGAGGGACAGCTTCCACGAAAAAGTGCTGAGCAATATGCAGGAGATCAAGGCCAGGAAGGGAAAAGTGATTGCCATCGTGAGCGAGGGAGACGATGCAGCCAACGCACTGGCCGACGACCTTATCACCGTCCCCTTTGCCGACGAGCTGATTGCCCCGATGGTCAATGCCATCCCTATGCAATTGCTTGCCTACTATATTGGGGTGGCAAAAGGATGCGACGTGGACAAGCCTCGTAACCTTGCGAAAAGCGTTACAGTAGAATAATTGTCTCGATGCAGCAAAAGCATCTCAATATTTTAATATGAACCTGATCAGGAAAAGCCCGCTTCAGGCATTGGGTTATGATTTTATTTCACACCCATTCCTGCCGGCGGGAAAAGACGAATATTACCTGCGGAATTTCCAGAACAAGAGCGGGATCCACTACCGCCAGTTAACCGCTTACGAAATCGAGGTGCTGGTCAGGAACCGCAACCAGAGCGACGACTGGAACAAGATCCTGGTGTCGGACGCCTTCAACCCCGAGCTCGTAAAGAACTGCAAATTCTTCGGCCTGGTACGCATCGGGAAGCTGGAATCCTATTGCATGGAATTCAACAACCTGCGCATGCCCGTGGGACTCTACAACAGTACCATCATCAGCTCCGATTTTGGCGACAACGTGGTGGTGGATAATGTCAACTATCTGTCGCACTACATCATTGGCAACGAAGTGATGCTGGTGAACATTAATGAACTGGCCACAACCAACCATTCCAAGTTCGGGAATGGTATTCTTAAAGAAGGGGAAGAAGAAAAAGTGCGGATCTGGCTGGAGGTTTGCAATGAAAATGGCGGCAGAAGCATTCTCCCGTTTGACGGCATGCTGCCCGGAGATGCTTATCTCTGGAGCAGGTACCGCGACGACCGCAGGCTGCAGGAAAAATTCATCCGGTTTACAGAGGATCGCCACGACAAACAGCGCGGTTATTACGGCATGGTCGGCGACCGCACGGTGATCAAAAATTGCAGTATCCTTAAGGATGTGAGAGTGGGCCAGGATGCCTATATCAAAGGGGCTAATAAGATCAAAAATGTAACCATCCATTCCCTGCCCGAAGCACGTACCCAGGTGGGGGAAGGTTGTGAACTGGTGAATGGCATCATAGGAGTAGGTTGCCGGGTATTTTACGGCGTGAAAGCGGTTCGTTTTGTGATGGCTTCCCACTCCCAGTTGAAATACGGCGCGCGGCTGATCAACTCCTACCTGGGCAATAACGCCACCATTTCCTGCTGTGAAGTATTGAACTCGCTGATCTTTCCCGCACACGAGCAACACCACAACAATTCCTTTCTCTGCGCGGCCCTGGTAATGGGGCAAAGCAATATGGCCGCCGGCGCCACCATCGGGTCGAACCACAATTCGCGGAGCGCCGACGGAGAACTGGTAGCCGGCCGTGGTTTCTGGCCCGGTCTCTGTGTGAGCCTGAAACACAATTCACGTTTTGCTTCCTATTGCATCCTGGCCAAGGGAGACTATCCGGCTGAGCTGGATATCCGCCTGCCTTTCTCGCTGGTAAGCATCGATCAAAGCAAAGACAGGCTGCAGGTAATGCCGGCCTATTGGTTTCAATACAATATGTATGCGCTGGCTCGCAATTCCTGGAAATATGTTGACCGCGACAGCCGGATCGACAAAACCCAGCACATCGAATACGATTACCTGGCGCCGGATACGGTGCTGGAAATGCAGCAGGCCCTGTTGATCATGGAACTGGCTACCGGCAAAGCCTGGTACAGGCAACAGCAGAAAGAATGCAGTGAAAGACAGGCGCGGGTTAAGGGCGCTGAGCTCCTGCTGCAGGGCGAAGCCGCGGTCAGGGACCTGGAAATTGTTTTGGAAGGTTTTGAGAACAGCCATCGTCCCACCATCCTCCTGAAAGCGGCTATGGGTTACCGTTGGTATCGCAAGCTGCTGACTTATTATGCTGCGCGTGAAATCCTGCAGTTCCACCGAAGCCGTAAAACCAGCCTCGACCGCAGCATTCAATCCTTGCCTGCCGCAGACAAAGTAGCAGGTTGGGTAAATATAGGCGGACAGCTAATTACGCTTCCGGCAACAAAAGAAATGCTTCAGCGGGTAAAGAAAGGAAGCATCAAAAGCTGGGAAGACATCCACGGGTTCTACCGCGAACAATCAGCCCAATACAGCCAGCAGAAACTGGAACAGGCCCTGGCGGTTTACTACCAGGTCTTTGGCATCCATCTTGCCGGCAACCGAAAAGCCGTCAGGTCCCTGTTGGAAGAGAGCATCCTTTTCCGGGAAGAACTTGCCGGCAGGATCCTTGAAACAAGGCAAAAGGACTATCGCAACCCGTTCCGGCAAATGGTGTATGGCTCGGTTGCCGAAATGGACGCCGTCATAGGAAGCCTGGACGACAACAGCTTTATCCGGAACGAGCAGGCTGCCTTCCGGTCTTATAAAAAAGAGATAACAAAACTATTGCAGGAATAACCTGCTGGCAACATGGTACCCGTCTTCGGATTGTATGAGCACCGAATAAACGCCCGTAGTAAGATGGCTGCCGTTTACAGGCACCTGGTTGTAGCCTGTGTTTAACTGCGCTTCTGACTGGCTGCACAAAGCCCCCTTGTTGTCCCATACCTGTAATTTTATTTTTTCGCGGCGGCGACTGTATATATTTATATAGTTGCCGCTCCACTTAACTACCCGGATACGATCCGGTATTTCAGTTGCACCGAATCTCATCGCAGTTCCCATGGTTAGGTTTCCATTCCGGCTGGTCAGTTCTATCCTGCAAAAACCTTTCTCCCATTCTCCGGGAAGCGCCTGCCGGTACCAACGCTTATCCGGATGAATGGAAAGTGCAGGGCCCGCTTTGTACCGGTATCCATCGGGAGAATACATAATCCTTGCCTGCTGCCCTTCCTGCGGGTCCTCCAACTGCCATACGCAGTCCCAACCCAACCGCTGCTTTTCCATTCGCTGGTAACTGATCCGCACGGGCAGGGGATTTCCTGCCGGCACGCTACTGGCCAGCGATACCGGATATTCCTGCGGGTCCCATCCATTGATGACAACGCTGTTGATACTGCCTCTTTCCGCATTGCCCGTGGTACCCGCATTGCCTGCATCCTGCCAAACGCCGTTCCGGAGTAGGGCCACCCGCAACGCTGAAAGATCGGTAATACCACCACTGTGATGGTTGCTGACCGACAGCTCCAGTTGCAGGGAAGAGCCCGAAACGCCCGACAGCGTCCAGTATTCGACCCGCGACAGGTGATCGAGGCCCACTCCCAACTGCTCTCCCAGCAGGGCTGCATCCTCTCTCCTATAGGTAACCTGCGGATCGCCCGCGCCTCCGCGGATCGACAACCAATGCGAAACAGCGCCGCTGCCAAGTGGAAAACGGAGGTATTCGCCCTGCCAGTTATTTTTAAGAATGGCTGTTTCCGTATATGCGGATGCGGCGAGGCTGTCGGAGGTCCAGTGCGCAGCCGGGCCAAACCAGAGCAAGGCAGCAGCGGTGCCCCGCATCGTGCCCTTCCGCCACAATAACCAATGTTTGAGGCGCAGGCTGTCCCTGAGATAGTATCCTTTTTCATTGTCGAAGCAGAGACGGATGCTATCGCCCAGCCATTCGTTGACTTCCACCAATTGCAAGGCAGCACCTGCGAGCAACAACTCGCCGTAGGCTCCCACAGGGTTAGATGCATTGATCCGGGTATTGCGCGCGAGCAGATCTCCGCCTAATTTAAATACGCAGGAGCGGCCGGAGCTTGCCATATTCAACCGCGCATCGCGGCCAATGAACCGGCCATTGATATGAAAAGTATCGGAAAAATTCAGGGCGCAACTCACTCCTTCTTCCAGTATAAAATCACCCCGAATCCTCACCGGGTTGGTACCGGCGGCGGTATAGCTCACCTGTTTTTCGTCAGTGTAAGCTGCGGATAATTCCAACTGCCCGTACACCCGCCCACTCAAAGAAAGGACCGATGCCGCATCGGGGTTCTCAAAACGGAACACACCTGTTTCCGTGCCGGGCGCCCTGCTCAACAGCTCCACCAGTTCTGCATGTCCGGTGCGGCTCCGGTGCACATATTTTCCACCATTTCTTATTTCCATGGAATCGCCCAACCGCAGGGAGTAACCGGACGCTGCCCCGGAAGCGTTGACGAATGCACCGCCTTCCCCGATAACAAGCGCATAGCCATTACCGGTAATTTCAAACGCCCGGGGCAGGATCGAGCCGGCAGGACTGGCAACCGTATTGGTTTCAGGCAGTATCAGTTCGATCCGTTTTCCGGCAGCCGGCAGCACCTGCAGCTTCCTGACAATAACCGAGCGGTCCGGCAGGCGTACTTCATAACCTGTATTCAGCAAACTGTTATCCAACAGCACTTCATCCGCTGACGATGGCAGGATGGCATGCTCCCAATTGAGCGGATCGTCCCAGATCCCGCTGCCACCCGCACCCGTCCACCTTGTCTGTGCCGGCGCCTCCAGAGCAACCAGCACACAAATGCCCATCCACCACTTTTTCATACCACTGCATTTAGGGTATCCAAATTATAACAGGCGAACAGAAACGGCAATAGCGCGACAGAGATACCGTTAAAAAACGGTGCAATAAAAAAGCCCCTTCCGATAAGAAAGGGGCTCAACTTATTATAGAGAAGAAATTATTTCTTCAGGCTATCAACTTTAGCAGCCAGGGAATCAGTGGCAGCTTTAACGGTAGAGTCGATGCTGTTAGCAGCAGAATCGATGGTTGCAGCAGCTTCAGTAGTAGTGGCTTCAGCAGTTTCAGCAGCATTGTTACAAGCAGCGAAAACAGCAGCCAGGGCGATCAGGGCGAATACTTTTTTCATTTGTGTTGTTTTGAATTGGATGTTTTTTCCGGCGCAAAATTAGCAAAAACCGGTCCAATTGCAAGTAATTCGAATTGTTTTTTTACACATTTGATTTGAAAATCGTCTCATCTGCTTGTTTTTCAGTGACTTTTGCCTGGTCAATTTTCTTCAGTCTGCCTCCGTAAGAGAGGCGGGTGATCAGTACAAACAATACCGGCACCACAAAGATCGCCAGGGTGGTAGCCGCCACCATTCCGCCAAAAACCGTCCAGCCGATCGTTTTCCGGCTCTCGGCCGCAGCGCCGCTGGCAAAGGCCAGTGGCAATACGCCCAGGATAAAGGCCAGCGACGTCATGATAATAGGCCGCAAACGCAATTGCACCGCCTGCAGGGTAGCATGCAGGATATCGATGCCACGGTCCACCCGCTCCTTCGCAAATTCCACAATCAGGATGGCGTTCTTAGCCGCAAGACCGATCAGCGTGATCAACCCGATCTGCGCATAGATATTGTTGGTAAGATTGGGCAGCAGGGTAAGCGTAATGATGGACCCCAGGGCGCCGATGGGCACCGCAAACAATACGGAGAAAGGAATGGACCAGCTCTCGTACAAAGCCGCCAGGAACAGGAACACAAACACAATAGAAATGGCGAAGATCATTCCCGTACTGGCGCCTGCCTTGATCTCCTCGCGGCTCATACCCGAGAACTCATATCCATATCCTTCCGGCAATACCTGCCGGGCCACCTGCTGCAATGCCTCGATGGCCTGGCCACTGCTGTACCCCGGGGCAGGCGCGCCATTGAACTCAATGGAACGATAAATATTATAATGCGAGATCACCGCCGGGTTTTCAATTACCCGGGTGGTCATCAGGGAACTAAGCGGGATCATATTGCCCTGGTTGTTGCGCACATAATAATTCTTTAATTCGTCTAAGGATGACCGATAGGTGCTGTCGGCCTGCAGCATCACCCGGAAATTCCTGCCATACAGGTTGAAGTCGTTTACATAGGTGCTGCCCAACAAGGCCGACAACGTATTGTATACCTCGGCCAGGTTCAGACCCAACTGTTTTACTTTCACCCTGTCCACATCTACCTGGTAGGCAGGCGTGCGGGTGCTGAAGAAGGTATAGGCAGCCCCTATTTCAGGACGCTTCACCAGGGCCGCCAGGAATTTTTGTCCCACTTTTTCAAATGTCCTGATATCGTCGGTGCTCGTCGTTTGCTGCAGCTCGAAGGTGAAGCCCGAGGTCTGGCCCAGACCTGGAATCGCCGGCGGCGCAATGGGCAGGATCCGCGCCTCCCTGATGTCGGCTGTCCGTTTCCTGATCTCCGCTATAACGCCCTGCAACTGTTCTTCCTTGCTGGTGCGTTGGTCCCACGGCTGCAGGCTTACGAAAAGTGTGCCCACATTTGATTTGTTGGAGAAACTGATGATGTTCAGGCCCGCGAGCCCCCCTACCACTTTCACAGAAGGAATGGATTGAATGCGATCCATCACCTGCTTTATCATATCCACACTCCTGGTAGTGGAAGCGCCCTCCTGCATTTCATAGGTTACATAGAGCCGGCCCTCATCTTCGGTGGGAATAAAGCCGGTGGGCTTGTTCTTAAAGAGAAAGAAAAGTCCCACAAACAGGCAAACCATCATCACGATCACATAGGGGGTTGCTTTGATCCACTTTGCCACACCGCGGGTATAGGAATGTGATACCTTATTGAACCAGGTATTGAAACGATCGAAACCTTTTTCCAGCAAATTTTTCTTTGCGTCTTCGGGTTTGCTGGGTTTAAGCAGCAGGGTACAAAGCGCCGGCGTGAGCGATAGGGCCACAAACGCAGAGATCATCACGGAAACGGCAATGGTAATGGCAAACTGCTGGTACAGCCGTCCAACGATGCCCGGCACAAAGCTCACGGGAACGAATACTGCCGCCAGGATCAGCGCAATGGCAACTACCGGCGCAGAAATATCCTGCATGGCTTTTTCCGTCGCCTCCCTGGGTGAGATCTTTTCATGATCAATATAATGCTGCACGGCTTCCACCACCACGATGGCATCGTCCACCACAATACCAATGGCCAGTACAAAGGCAAAAAGCGTAAGCGTATTAATGGTGAACCCGAAGGGAATAAAAAAGATAAAAGTTCCTATCAGCGATACAGGGATGGCCAGCACCGGGATCAGCGTGGCGCGCCAGTTCTGCAGGAAAATAAATACCACCAGCACCACCAGGATCAGGGCTTCCACCAGCGTATGTACCACCTCGTTAATGGATACCTGTACCACGGAAGCGGTTTCGAGCGGAACCAGGTAATCCACGTCCTTGGGGAAATTATTTTTCAGTTTGGCGAGCGCTTCCATAATGCCCTTGTAGGTATCGAGCGCATTGGCGCCTGGGGCCTGGTAAATGAGCACAAAAGCGGCATCGTGACCGTTCACAAAAGCATTGATGCCATAATCGAATTTACCCAGCGCCACTTTGGCCACGTCTCTCAGGTAAACCACCGAGTTATCAGCGGGACGGGTACGCACCACGATGCTCTCAAACTGCGGCACGGTGTTCAGCCGGCTGTTGGTCAGCACGCTGAACTCATAGGTTTGCGAACCGGGCTGCGGGTTACCACCCACGGTTCCGGCAGCGACCTGGATGTTCTGCTCGGCCAGGGCCACCGACACATCGGTTGCGGTGAGGCCCAGCGCTGCCAGCTTTTGGGGATCCAGCCAGATGCGCATGCTGAAATCATCGGCGCGGGTAAAAATATCACCCACGCCCTTCACCCGCAACAACACATCTTTCAGGTAAATATTGGCATAGTTTCCCAGGAAAGTGGCATCGTGCGTTCCGTTGGGCGAATAGAGGGCCAGGGCCATCATGATGCTCGGGTTCCTCTTCCTAACGGTAAGCCCCAGCCGCTTTACCGCATCCGGCAAAGTAGGCTGTGCCACGCTCACCCGGTTCTGCACGTCGAGGGTGGCGATATCGATATTGGTGCCCACTTCAAAGTTGACGGTAATGCTGCTCTGACCGCTGCTGGTACTGTTGGAAGTCATGTAGGTCATGCCCGGCGTTCCGTTCACCTGGGTTTCTATGGCCGTGGTAGTAGTTTGCTCCACGGTTTGCGCATCGGCGCCGATGAAGTTGCCCGAAATGGAAACGGTGGGTGGCGTAATATCCGGGTACTGCGCCACGGGTCTTGTTATCAGGGCAATGAGGCCCACCAGCACCAGCACAATGGATACCACGATGGCGGTTACAGGCCTTTTTATAAAAGTATCTGCAATCATATAGGAATATTATTTAGCAGGAGCCGGGGCAATCGCTGCGCCCTCCCTGAGGTTCTGAACACCCTGTATCACAATTTTATCGCCCGGTTTCAGTCCATCTGTTATAATGATGCTGCTATCGAGTTGTTTACCCAACTGCACTTTGCGCTGGAAGGCCTTGCTGCTGTCGCCGGCCACGTACACAAAAAATTCGCCGAGTTGTTCCACCACTGCTTTTTGGGGTATTACAATGATGCCTTCGGAACCGCTGTTCAATACGCGTACGCTGGTATTCATGCCGGCTTTCAGCACGCCCTTAGGATTGGGAAAACGCAACCTCACTCTGATGGTGCCGGTTTGCGCATCCACCGCCCGGTCGATGAGATCGATGGCGCCGGGATGCGGATATACCTGGTCGCCGAAAGCGATGGTGAACAGTGAATCGCGCTGCTGGCTTTTCTGTTGCTGCAGCAGGCTGAACCGGTAGAGGTCTTTCTGGCTTACCGTAATATCAACGGCCATGGGGTCGTCGGTAGAAATGGTGTTGAGAATGGTTTGTCCGGCTACCACGCTGGTGCCCATGCGCACCTGCGAAATGCCGATGGTTCCGTTAAAAGGCGCCGCGATATTGGCGAACCGTACATTGGCCTGCACGCTGCGCACATTGGCTTTGGCGGCATCGAGGCTTTTTTTCGCCGCTTCCAGCGCAGCATTGGCATAGTCCACCTGCTGCTTGGCAATGGCGTCCTGCTTATCCAGTTCGTTGTAACGGTCTGCATCCTTCTGTGCTTTCAGCAGGTTGGATTCCTGCACCTGCATGTTGGCGATAGCGGCCTGGTAATTGGCGTCGTATTGCTGGGCGTCGATGGAATACAGGCGCTGTCCCTTGCTGACCTTATCGCCATCCCTGAAATAAATGCCTGTTACATAACCGGTCACCTGGGCGCGAATCTCTGTTTGGTTCAGCGCCACCAGCAGGCCGGGGTATTCATCGTTGTAGCGGGTATTTGATGGCTGCACTTCTGCAAGCGTTACGGGAACAGCGGGCGGCGGTCCCTGCGGGGCCTGTTGTTTGTTTCCACAGGCGGCCAGCAGCACGGCAAACAGCATACCTGTAAAGGGGAAAAATCCTTTGCGCAACATATGGTATTCGGTTTTCATTTTAATATTTAATCTGTCCCAGGCTTCTTTGCACATCGATTTTAGCAGAAAGCAACTGGAACAGGGCATCGTAATAATTGATCTGTGAGGTCCGCAGGTCGGTTTCCGCATTGATCACTTCCAGGTAGGTTTTCACTCCTGAACGATACTGCAGGTTGATGATGTCGTACACTTCGCGGGCGAGATCCAGGTTTTCTTTCAGCGCCAGGTAATTTGCATAGCTGCTTTTGTAGCTCGCCATTGCCTGGTTGAATTCTGCATTCACGGCATTCCGGAAATCCTCTATGTCTTTGTCGGCCCGTTTCAATTCCCATTCCGCGCTGTTGATCTTTGCTTTTCTTTTCCCGCCCTGGAAAATGGGCACTCCCAGGGTAAGGTTGGCAAAAGAGTTCGGGTAGTTGGTATTGTACAGTTTACCGAAGGACTCGTTCAGGAAGTTCAGGTTGTAATTGCCGTTGAGCGCCACGGAGGGAAGAAAACTCCATCTTTCATAATGCCAGTTTGCTTCCAGTAATTTCTTCCGTGTTTCCAACTGCATGTATTCAATACGGTTGGATGGGTCAGCAGGCTGCAGCGTGTCCACAGCAATCTCTCTTTCCATCTGCAAACTGTCGTAGGCTATGCTGAGCGGTTGCTCAACGGGATAACCCATCAGGTATTTCAGGTATTCTTCTTTTGCCTTCAGCGCCGACTCGCTCGATTTGAGATAAGCCGTGGTATTGTTGAGCGTAATGGTCGCGCGTTTGTAATCGGTTTTATCGGTTACTCCCGCCTTGTACTGGTTGTAAGCATCCTGCAGGCTGCGTTTGATGCGAATGATGTTTTCTTCGCTTATCCTGATCTGCTGGCGCGTGGCGAGCACATCATAGAAAGCTTTGGATACATCGCTGACCACATCAATGCGACTGGCGGCGGTGTTCTGCTGCGCCTGGAGCCGCACATCTTTCTGTGTACGCGAAGCCAGCAATACGTCGCGGTTGAAGATCTGCTGCGTTAGTCCGAACTGCAGTGCCGACACATTCGCCACGCCCAGCCTCACCGGGTTGCCACCGATGACGCTTGTCTGTACCTGGAAATTGCGCTGCAGGTTGTAGTTCATATTGATCTGCGGATACCAGTCGGCCAGCTTACTGCGGATAAGGTTCTCCGTGATATGCTCGTCGATCACCGCCTGCTGTACACCGGGCTGGTGCTGCAGGGCATACTGGATACATTGTTGGAGAGATGGGTTCAGCAGCACGGAGTCTGTTGCCGTTTGGGCAAAGAGCGGGCTGCCGGCCGATATTAATAGAAGTACAGGTAGCCAAATTCTACTTTTCATACATTGCTGGAATCTATTGGTTCAGGAACAACAACAAAGGCAGGCAGGAATCGTTCAGACCCGCAAAGATAGTTTCCTCTCCCCTCTTTGAAGCGAACTTATTCTTACCACCAAACCTGTGAACAGTACCAAAAACAACGGGCGCCTTCGCGGGATCACTTCTTGCGGAAGAAGATCCTTACAGGCACTCCTTTGAAATTGAAGTTTTCGCGCAACTTGTTCTCCAGGTAGTTACGATAGGGTGTTTTGATGTCATCAGGGTAGTTGGAGAAAAAGGCAAAGGAGGGTACAGCCGTAGGCAACTGGGTAGCGTATTTGATGCTTACGATGTTTCCGCGCACAACAGGAGGATGGTAGGATGCCACGGCTTTCAGCATTACCTCGTTCAGTTGCGAAGTAGGTACGCGGCGCTGGCGGTTTTCCACTACTTCCAACGCCAGTTCGATGGCCTTGAATATCCTGGTTTTTTCCTTCGCGGAAATAAAGAGCACGGGTACGTCGGTGAAAGGAGCCAGTCTTTCTTTCAGTGTTTTTTCATAGTCGCGGGCCGTATTGGTTTGCTTGGCAACCAGGTCCCATTTGTTTACCAGGAGCACCAGGCCCTTGCCCTTTTTGGCAGCGAGGCCAAAGATGCTGAGGTCCTGTGCCGTAATGCCTTTTTCCGCATCCAGCACCAGGAGGCATACATCGGCCTCGTCCATTGCTTTGATGGCCCTGATCACGGAATAGAATTCCAGGTCCTCGTGCACTTTTTGTTTACGTCGTATGCCCGCCGTATCGATGAGGATGAATTCTTTCTGAAAAAGATTGTAGTGGGTATGAATGGTATCGCGGGTGGTGCCGGCAACCTCGCTCACGATGGTGCGCTCCTGCCCTACCAGCGCATTGAGCAGGGAAGACTTGCCCACGTTGGGTTGTCCTATGATGGCAAACTTTGGAATGCCTTCACCTTCGTTCTCGGCCAGGCGGTCGGCGGGAATGTGCTCCGTTATGGCGTCGAGCAGTTCGCCGGTGCCGCTGCCGCTGATGGCAGAAACAAAGAACACGTGTTCAAAGCCGAGGCTGTAGAATTCCGATGCTTCCAGCATACGGGTATGGTTGTCTACCTTGTTGACCACGAGGTACACCGGTTTGGTGGTGCGGCGCAACACATCGGCCATGCTTTCGTCGAGGTCGGTGATGCCGGTAGAAGTATCGGTCATGAAAATCAGCGCATCGGCTTCGTCGAGCGCAATCAGCACCTGTTTCCTGATTTCTTTTTCAAACACGTCTTCACTGCGGGGCACGAAGCCGCCGGTATCGATCACGTTGAAAGTTTTGCCGGTCCATTCCGCAATGCCGTACTGGCGGTCGCGGGTTACGCCACTCACGTCGTCCACGATCGCCTTTCGCTGTTCCAGGAGGCGGTTGAAAAAAGTACTCTTTCCCACATTGGGGCGGCCAACAATGGCTACGGTATATCCGGACATACAAAAAAATTCAACGGTTAAAAATATCCATACTCCCGCAAATGCAGGTCGTTGTCGCGCCATTTGGGGCGCACTTTTACAAAAAGTTCCAGGAAAACCTTCCTGTCGATAAATGCCTCAATCGCCTGCCGGGAACGGGTTCCCAGTTCGCGGATCATTTTTCCCTTCTCTCCCAGGATGATGCCTTTCTGGGTTTCGCGCTGCACAATGATATCGGCCGTGATCTTCACCAGGGTGGTTTTCTCCTTGTATTCCTGCACCAGTATGGCAGTATGGTAAGGGATCTCATCCTGGTAAAGCTGGTAGATCTGTTCCCGGATCAGTTCGCCTACAAAAAAGCGGGTAGGCAGATCCGTTAGGTTGTCTTCATCAAAGAAGGGTTCGCCTTCGGGAAGCAGGGCCACGATGGCCTGCAGCAGTTCGGGCACGCCGGCGCCGGTAAGGGCCGAAACCGCGAACACCTCCCGGGCATAGGGTTTCTGTGCAAAGAAAGCTTTCGCTTCCGCTGTTTTTGAAGCTCCCGCGCCATCGGCCTTATTGAGCACCAGCAGGGCCGGCACGCGGAGCCGGAGGGAAGAAAAGATGGCATCGCTTTCTGCCCAGTCGTCGCCGATGTCAACCAGCAGGATGGCCAGGTCGGCATCTTCCAGCGCGCTTTTCACCGCCTGCATCATTTTTTCATGGAGGCGGTATTTCGGTTCGATGATACCCGGCGTGTCTGAAAAAATGATCTGGAAATCCGGCTCGGTAAGAATGCCCTTGATCCGGTGCCGTGTGGTTTGCACTTTGGGAGAAACAATGGCCAGCTTCTCGCCCATAAAGGCATTCAGCAAAGTGCTTTTCCCCGCGTTGGGTTTACCGAAAATGTTTACAAATCCTGCTTTCATATTTTATACCATTCCGGCAGGATGTTGTTCCCGGAAACCGGGAAGCACTGGAGGTAATCAGTTGCAAGCACAACACTGCCGCAAAAATTAAAAAAAGGCCTACTGAGTAGGCCTTTCGGTTGCGAAGGGAGGGATCGAACCTCCGACCTTCGGGTTATGAGCCCGACGAGCTACCGCTGCTCTACTTCGCGATGTGGAGCGCAAAAGTAAGGACAGCTTTCTTCTCCGCCAAATATTTTTTAATTATCCGTCTTTGCGGTTGATACTGCTCGCGCCACTCGAACGCATTTCGCGGATCACGCCATTGCCCCGGTAATTGATATCGCTGGCGCCGCTGGCTTTCACTTTCAGCTCTTTGTTCACCACCACGTTCATGGAAGAAGCGCCGCTGGCATCCACTGCACAAAAATCCGCTACCAGGTCCCAGCCCTTGATGGAACTGGCGCCGCTGATCTTCACAGCAATGGTGCCGATATTGCCTTTCAGCCTGGTATCGCTGGCGCCCGATACATCCATGTTCAGTTCGTTGCAATCCAGTTCTCCCTTGATATCACTGGCGCCGTCGAGATCTACCGACAATTTATCGGCCCTGATCTTTCCCATCAGGTTCACATCGCAGGCGCCGTCGGCTTTCAGCGATTCTAAAGTTTTAACAGAAACATAGGCTTTCATGTTCTTATTGCCCTTCCAGTCGCCCCAGCCACGGGAGTCGAACCAGATACTTAGCACCCCGTTTTTCACTTCGGTTTTTATCCTTGCCCTTACGCCGGGATCCGAAGCACTGACGGCAACGGCGTTTTCATCGCCCTGGCTCAGGTAGAGGTCGATGGCGCTGCTGATTTTTACGCCGGTAAAGCTGCTAACAGAGCGGATCTCTGCGTTCCGGTCGTTGATAACAAATTTTTGCGCCTGGCTCATAAAACCCGCTACCAGCAGGCAGGCCAATAGAATCGATTGTTTCATCAGTATATTTTTTGTTTGATGGGTCCGGTGGAATTTTTAGCTGCTGGAACGAACGGAGCCGCCGCTACCGGTGCTCAGTTTGCGGATCACGCCGCCGCCCTTGTAATTGATAGAACCGCCACTGCTGGCTTCTGCATTCAGTTCTTTGGTAACCGTAATGGTAATGGAACCACCGCTGCTGGCGTCGGCAGCGCAATTGGCTGTGCTGAGTTCGTATCCCTTGAAGATGGACCCGCTGCTGGCCTCGACCGTCAGCGATTCGGCACTGCCTTTCAGGGTAGTGATGGATCCGCTGCTGTTGTCGGAAGAAATATGCTGTCCGCTGAAGCTGGCATCTATAATGGCGCCGGAACTGGCATCCAGCGACAGGTTGCCTACATTGATGGTGCTGCCGGTTTTTACCACGGCGCCGCTGGAAGCGGTCAGTTTCTCAAGGGTTTTAACGGATACATAGGCTTTGAATTTTACGTTCCTGCGCCAGTTCCAGTTGCCCTTGTCTTCGATGTAAATTTTAAGTACGCCGCCTTCCACGCGGGTCATAATGCGGTCGGTATATTCCGGTTTGCTGCAGCTCACCGCCACGGCATCTTTGTCGCCCTGCTGCAACAGCAATTCAATACCGCTCGATACCTTGATGCCGGTGAAACCGCTGAGGTCGCGCTGCCGCGCATTGTTGTCGGTTACCGTAGTTGTTTGGGCCGTCGCCAGGAACACGCAGGCCAGCAAAAAAGCCAATATTCCGATCTTTTTCATGACTTGATTTTCAGGTGTGACGGACAACGGCAGGGCTTTGTTACAGGATTATTAAAAAAATCAATAGTTTTGCCCTTCGATTACGGCCGTAATCATCAGATTCCTCGGGGTGCTTCAGTTCCGGTACGCGACCGGCCTGCGGCTGAGATAATACCCGTAGAACCTGGACAGGGTAATGCCTGCGCAGGGAAGGTGGTCAAAATTTCATTCCTCCTTTTGCTTTCGCAGCATTTCTCTCAAATCATTTTTTCAAACCAATCGTTTCGCATGAAAAAAATGTTTTTGGGGATTTGCGCTTTTATTTTCGTTTCTCCCCTACTGGCACAAGAACGCCAGATCATTGTAACAGACGCCCAATCGGGGCAACCGCTTGCCGGCGTAAGCATTGAGCCCCAGCAAGGCAGCGTGCTCACGACCGACGCTTCGGGACGGGCCCGCATTTCTGCTGCCGCCGGATCGCTGTCCCTCACCAGCATCGGCTTCCGCCCAAAAACGGTGCCCCTTCCCGCCAACGGGGATACCATTCCCCTGCAGCGTTTCAACCTTTTCCTGCAGCCCGTGGAGGTGAAAGCCATCCGCGCCGGCGACCGCGCACCCTTTGCCCGCACCAATCTCAGCGCCCGGGACATTGAAAAACAGAACCTGGGGCAGGACCTCCCCTTCCTGCTGAACCAGACCCCTTCTGTGGTGGTGAATTCCGATGCCGGGAACGGCGTGGGCTATACCGGCATCCGTATCCGCGGAACCGATGCCACACGGATCAACATGACCCTCAACGGCATCCCCTATAACGATGCGGAAAGCCAGGGCATGTTCCTGGTGAACCTGCCAGATTTTGCTTCTTCTGTCAGCAGCATACAAATACAGAGAGGCGTGGGCACTTCCAGCAACGGGGCCGGCGCTTTTGGCGCCACGCTGAACATCAGCACCAACGAGTTTCACGAAAAAGCCTATGGCGAAATTAACAACAGCTTCGGTTCTTTCAATACCTGGAAGAACACCGTCAAAGCGGGCTCGGGACTGATCGACGACCACTTCACCATCGATGCGCGGCTCTCCCGCATCAGCAGCGACGGGTATATCGACCGTGCCAGCAGCAACCTGCATTCTTTCTTTGTTTCCGCTGCCTGGCTGAATGCCAGCTCCAGCCTGCGTTTCAATGTTTTCTCGGGGAAGGAGAAAACCTACCAGGCATGGAACGGCGTGCTGGAGCAAGACCTGGAAAACTGCCGCACCTGCAACTCTGCCGGCACGGAAAAACCGGGAAGCCCCTACGACAACGAAACCGACAATTACCAGCAGGACCACTACCAGCTTTTTTTCAACCATGCTTTCAACGACCGCCTCAGTTTTAACGCCGCTGCTTTTTTAACCCGCGGCCGCGGCTATTATGAACAATACAAAGCGGAAGAAGACTATGCCGATTATGGACTGCCTTACCCGGTGATCGGCGATTCAACCATCACGGCCACCGACCTAGTGCGCCAGTTGTGGCTCGACAATTATTATTATGGCGGCATCTATTCCGTCCAGTATAAAAAGGAAGGAACACAACTTACACTGGGTGGTGGTTACAACCGGTACGATGGCAACCATTATGGCAGGATCATTTGGGCCGGTGTTGGCATTCCGAAAGACCACGAATGGTATAACCTCGATGCCCGGAAAACCGACCTGAATATGTATGGCAAATGGCAGCAGCAGCTCAGCCGGCAGTGGCAGAGTTTTATCGACCTCCAATACCGCGCCGTGAACTACCGGATCGAGGGCTTCCGCAACAACCCCGGGCTGCTGGTTGACAATCATTATAATTTTCTCAACCCCAAGCTGGGACTCAGTTTCACACAGAACAACTGGAACGCATTTGCCTCTTTTTCAGTGGCCAACAAAGAACCTAACCGCGATGATTTTGAAGCGGGAGCCGACCAGCAACCCAAACACGAAACGCTGTACGATTGGGAACTGGGCGTTGAACAGCGGTGGGGCAGTTTTAACTGGGCCGCCAATCTTTATTATATGCGTTACCACAACCAGTTGGTGTTAACAGGAAAAGTGAACGATGTAGGCGCCTACACCCGTACCAATATTGAAAAGAGCTATCGCCTCGGCGCCGAACTGCAGGCCGGCTACCGTCCGGTGAACTGGATGCAACTGAATGCCAACCTCACCATCAGCGACAACAAAGTGATCGGCTTTAACGAATACATCGATGATTATGACGAAGGCAAACAGGTAGTGAACAGTTACAACAAAACGGAGATCTCTTTTTCGCCTGCAGTAGTAGGAAGCTGGACGGCCAGTTTCCAGCCCATACCAAAAGGAGAAATTGCGCTGACGGGGAAATACGTGGGGCGGCAGTACCTCGACAACACTTCCAATAAAGACCGGAGCCTCGATGCGTTTTATGTGCAGGATCTGCGCCTGCGCTATTCCATTATGGATAAGCCGTTTCGCGAAATAGCGCTGATCTTCCAGGTCAACAACCTGTTCAACAAACTTTACCAGCCCAATGGTTACACTTTCAGTTATATAGCAGGCAGCACGCTGTATACGGAAAATTACGTATTCCCGATGGCGGGAATCAACTGGATGGCCGGCGTAAACATCCGGCTGTAAAGATTACGGCGTAGAAATACCGGTAATAGTCCTATGTGGATAAGATGGGTTTGGCATCATTTTGTAATAAAGAAATATGTCATAACATTCATCCAATGAAAAAGACCATCGCCCTGAATGTAACCATCATTCTGCTCTTCTACTTCCTGCTGTTGTATGCAGGAGGCAGGTAGCTGCGAAAAAACAGACGGCCCCAACGCTGAACATGGTACGGTTTGTTCATCCGTTGAGGCCGTTTTTATTATTGTAAGAAAGTGGTGGCGTCGTAAAACAGGGGCGCTCGTTTGACGCCGGCCGGCTCTATCCCTGCGGCTTGAATTTTTCTTCCCAGGCCAGTATCCCGCCTTCCAGGTTTTTCGTATTGGTAAAGCCCATGCTTTCGAGGAACAAACAGGCCGTGAGGCTGCGTTTGCCGCTGCGGCAGTGAATGATCAGCTCTTCGTTCTTCAGGTCTTCCAGCTCTTCGATCTGCATGGCCTGGATCTTACCCAAAGGAATAAGCGTAGCGCCGATATTGGACACAGCATATTCTTCGGGTTCACGCACGTCGATGATGTGCAGCTTCTCTCCTGCATCCATACGGGCTTTGAGTTGATCGACGGTAATATTTTCCATGGTGTATGTATTTAATAATTGTTCTCTGTGGGAGGCGGCACGCGATTGCTGGTATCGCGCACCGGCTTTTGTGTGCCCAGCCAGATATCGATCATCTGTCCCGGCCGGATGCGGTTCACCCGCCGGTCGGGCGTCAGGTATTCGGGCGACTGGCGATAGATAAAAGCAGCGGCGCTGTCTTTCACATCGTTGTCGAGCACCTTTGCGCCAAAGTTAATGCCAATGCCCGAGAGCAATGCGCTGGCATCGCCATAGGTCATGCCGAAAAGATCGGGCACGGCCATATCGATATCGGACAACCCGCTTCCCAGCACAATGGAAATGGATGTTCCCATGGGCAGCTTGGTGCCGGGTTTCACCTCGGCGCCTTTGTACAACTGGCTTAGCACCGAGTTCTTGGCGAAGTCGGGACGGTAACTGGTGTCACCCAGTTTGAGTCCGAATTGTTTGAGCACGATGCCGGCGTTGCGCAGGCTCATACCAATCAGGTTGGGCATCACCACTTCCGGCGGAATGGAACGGTTTACGGTAAGATAGACGGTGCGGTTCACTTTCACCTGGGCCTCCGCTTCGGGGAATTGTTTTACCACCCCCATCGCCTTCACCGTATCGCGGTATACGGAATCCTGGATCTCCACTTCAAAGCCCGCATCTTCCAGTATTTTTTTTGCTTCTTCAAAAGACTTACCCATGACCGTTGGAATGGTCACCACCTCGTTGTGCCGGGTGAAGAAATCGAGCGAGTTGAAGAACAGCAAAACCAGTATGCCTACCAGGGCCAGGGCGACCAGCAGGTTGACCCATAAAGGTTTTTTCGTGATAAAAGCAAACACGTGGTCTTTTCTTTTAAAGTATTGGATTCAAAGAAAGGGGAAAATTACCGATGTTCCAAGGCATCTTCAATAAGGGCGGAGTAAAATTCCCGTAAAGTCCAGCCCATGGCCCGCACCTGCTGTGGTACAATGGATGCTTCGCTTTGTCCCGGTACGGTGTTGATCTCCAGCATATAGGGCGCCCCGGCGGCTTCGTTGTAAATGAAGTCGATCCGGATGATGCCCCGGCAGTTGAATACCTCGTAGACCTGGCGGGCCGCCGCGCGCACTTTCTCAGCAATGGCTTCGTCTACACGGGCGGGTGTGATCTCTTCGCTCTTGCCGTGGTATTTGGCTTCAAAATCGAAAAAGGTATTCTGGGCAATGACCTCGGTAAAGGGAAGTGTAACGATCTGTCCCTTACTTCTGAACACACCGATGGTGAATTCCCTGCCCGCAATAAATTCTTCGATCAGCACCTGGCTGTCTTCGCGGAAAGCTTTTTGAATGGCCGCATCAAGCTCGTCCGCTTCTATCACCTTGCTCATGCCGATGCTGCTGCCGCCGTTATTGGGTTTCACAAAAAGCGGCAGTTGCAGTTGCTGCAGGATGTCGTTTGCATCATAGGGCCTGTCGCGGAACAGGTGCTTCGACCGGGCAACCGGTATGCCCGCAAAGGCAGCTACGGCAACGGTATAGCGTTTGTTGAAAGTGAGTGCCGACGTGGCGGCATCGCAACTGGTATAGGGAATGCCCTGCATGTCGAAATAGCCCTGCAGTTTCCCATCCTCGCCGGGTGTACCATGAATACCGATCAGCACCGCATCAAAGCGGATGGTCTTGCCCGTTAGTTCCAGTACAAAACCGTTCAGGTTCACCGGTACGGGGTCGCCCGAGGCCGGCTGGTAGAACCAGCCGTCTTTCCGGATATCGATCTTGTAACAATTGAACTTTTCGGTGTCGATGTTCTTTTCGATGGTGACGGCGCTTTTGTAGGAGATCTCCGCTTCACCCGAGTAACCACCTGTAACAAATGCAATGTTCTTTTTCTGCGGCATATAATGAGGAACAAATTACCAAGAAAAAGGTGAAGGATGGCTCCTTCACCCGTTACCTGGCGGGAAATATCACCCGCCTATACAAAGTAGCTTTCGCTACTATTAAGCTTTGACTAAAGTTACCGAAAACCAGTGAATCAAAGATGCAACTTTTCTTTTTTTGCCAACAATTCTTCCACTGTTTCTTCGTACATCTCATCGGGCACACAGCAGTCTACCGGGCAAACGGCCGCGCACTGGGGCTCTTCGTGGAATCCCTGGCATTCGGTGCACTTATTCGGAACAATATAATAAGTGTCCACGCTGATGGGAGCATTTCGCTGGTCGGCATTCAGCAGCGTGCCATCCATCAGGGTGAATTCGCCCTTCACCGTGGTTCCATCGCTCAGCGCCCATTCCACTCCTCCTTCGTATATCGCGTTGTTCGGGCACTCCGGTTCACAGGCGCCACAGTTGATACATTCGTCCGTTATTTTTATGGCCATGGTCTGAAATTTTTAATGGGTTCGAGAAGGATTAACTTGCAGCAAATTTAGAGGGACATGTTGAATTTACAATACCGGATCGATTTATTGGCTCAACTTGGATCCTATATCAGGGCCAATGAACCTGCATGGCAGGCTGCCAAACAGGAGGCCGGTTTGCGGAATCCCTGGTTCACGCCCTCTTCTGTCGACAGTGCCTCCGGGGCCATTGCCGAAAACTTCCTGCAGCCCGATGCACTGACCCGTTGGGCAGCAGCATATGCCATCCCGGAAACCCGGGAAGATCCGCGGCTGGTGGGGATTGTGATGGCAGGCAATATTCCGCTGGTAGGGTTCCACGACTGGCTTTCGGTTTTTGTCAGCGGGCACCAGGCACGCGTGAAAATGTCGTCGAAAGACCAGGTGCTCTTCAAACACCTGCTGGAAAAGTTATATGAATGGGAACCGGCCATTCAACAGCAGACCGGGTTTGCAGAACTGTTAAAAGGATGCGATGCCTATATCGCCACGGGCAGCGATAATACGGCGCGTTATTTTGAACAGTATTTCGGGCGGTATCCCAGCATCATCCGGCGCAACCGTACTTCGGTGGCTGTACTCGACGGCACGGAAAGCGCTGCCGAACTCGAAGCCCTGGCCGATGATGTGCAGTTGTATTTCGGGTTGGGCTGCCGCAACGTGACCCACCTGTGGGTGCCGCCGCAATACGATTTTCTGCCCTTCCTGGATGCCGCCCGGAAATACCAGTACTATTTCGACCATGCCAAATACAGAAACAACTACGATTACCAGTTGGCCATCCTGCTGCTGAACGGGCAGTATTATAT
>JAFAFR010000087.1 GCA_023423405.1 Bacteroidota bacterium | reverse complement strand
GTTCAGGTGAAATTTCGGGAAATATTTTTGCTGAAAAACTAAACATCGTTTCAACAAGTGCTTCGGGAATTGATGCCAATGTTCAAGCCAAAAATATTGATGTAGAAGCAACTTCTGCCTCAAAAGTAAAGTTGAGCGGAACGACCAATAAAATCAATGTAGAAGCAACAAGTACCGCAAAAGTATATCTTGAAAACTTGAAATATCAAAATCTAAATCAGGAAGTAACCTCCCTTGCGAAAGTATACACGAAATAAAAGAACCTTGTCAAGGTTCCAAACCTTGACAAGGTCAAATCAAACAAAATCAAACAAAATCAAACGAATTCAAACGAATTCAAACAATTTCAAACTAAAAAATATGATTACCACAGAAAACCTATCAAAAATATACCGCACCGATGAAGTGCAAACAACAGCGTTAAATAAAGTGAGTTTAAAAATCAACGAAGGAGAATTTGTCGCCATAATGGGACCTTCAGGTTGCGGAAAATCTACTTTGCTCAATATTTTGGGACTTTTGGATAAGGCTTCAAGCGGTTCTTACCAATTTTTAAAAAATGAAGTGGTAGGAACAACTGAAAAAACAAAATCAGTTTTAAGAAAGAAAAACATTGGTTTTATTTTCCAAAATTTTAATCTGATTGATGAACTTTCAGTATTTGAAAATATAGAGTTGCCATTACTTTATAACGGAGTTCCTTCTTCCGAAAGAAAAAAGCGTGTCAACGAAATAATGCAAAAAATCCAAATCGACCATCGTGGAAAACATTATCCACAGCAACTTTCGGGCGGTCAACAACAGAGAGTTGCCGTTGCAAGAGCATTGGTGACAAAACCAAAACTCATTCTCGCCGATGAACCGACAGGAAACTTGGACAGCAACAACGGAAATGAAGTGATGAATTTACTCGCAGAATTGCACAGAGAAGGTTCCACAATCGTGATGGTAACGCACTCTTCCTACGATGCAGGTTTCGCTTCAAGAATCATTAATATGAAAGATGGCGAAATTTTCAACGAACAAATTTCTGATAGAACGAAGGATTATTTTGAAAAATCGCATGAAGATTTGGCACTTTAAAATATTTCAAAACTAAATTATCAATTGTTCACACACTGCTCCCTCTCCTTTGGAGAGGGTCGGGGTGAGGAAAAAAATAAAAAATTATGTTAAGTAATTGGCTCAAAATAGCATTCATCAACTATAAAAAGAATTGGCTTTCCACGTTTATCAATCTTTTCGGGTTGACTTTGGGATTGACGGGATTTATGCTGATTCTGCTTCATTGGAATGATGAAGCGAGTTATGAACAGTGGAATCCGCAGAAAAAATATATTTATTTTCTTCAACAATATTACAAGACAGAAGATTGGACGAACAATAATATGTCTTACCAAATGACAAAAACCGCAACGGACGAACTTCCCGAAATTGAAGATTTTGTGATGTTTGCGTATGATAACAGAGAAGGCTTGGTGAAAACGAATAATGGAAAAAGTCAGTATGTAAAAGAAGGTGAATCAACTTCGGAAAGTTTCTTTAATTTTTTCCCTTTTAAACTAAAGTTTGGCTCTTACAAAGGTGCTTTGAGCGATTACAACAAAATTGCATTGTCAGATAAATTGAGCAAACAACTTTTTGGAGACGAAAATCCTGTAGGAAAAGAATTGACATTAAGCGATGCAAAATACATCGTAACTGCAGTTTATACTTTGCCAAAAGGTAATTCTGTAGTAAAGCCTAATTATGTAGTCTTATCGCAAACGATGAAAGACGACCGCGAAAACATTAAGAAAGGTTATCAGAATTGGGGAAATAATTCTTACCAAGCATTGGTCAAAATAAAGCCGAATTCAAATATTACAAATGTTGAAAAAGATATTTTTGAAAAAGTTCTTATTAAGAAAAGATACCCGAAAGAACAGTTGCAAAAAGAAAATGTAACGCTTGAAGAAATGCTTACTAAATACGGTCCGAACGAATTTTATCTCACTCGTTTAGATAAGGCAAGATTAGAGGCAAAATCAGGTTTCAAGGGCAAAGCAGATTATAAAACCATCAAAATATTATTCGGATTATCAGTCTTGATTCTGATTCTTTCAGCCATTAATTTCATCAATCTAAAAACCGCTCAAGGTTCGCAACGCGCAAAAGAAGTCGGTGTGAAAAAAGCGATTGGAAGCACCAAAACCCAATTGGTATTTCAGTTTTTGGTTGAAGCATTGCTGATTTGCGTTTTCGCTTACTTCCTTTCATTGGTTTTAGTGGAGTTGCTTTTATCTTCCTACAACAAGTTTTTGGATAAAGAAATGGCGATGAATGATTGGACGATTTACGCTTATTCTGCAATAATGACATTACTTGTAATTTTGTTTTCAGGGTTAATTCCTGCGATTTACCTTTCTAATTTTAAACCAATTAATACTTTGAAGGGAAATTTCTCTAGAAGTAGTCACGGTGTTTGGTTGCGAAACGGAATCCTCACTTTACAATTGATTATTTCTTCATTCTTCATCATTGGCGGAATCATCATTCATCAACAGGTGAAATATATGATGAATAAAGATTTAGGATTCAATGGAAATCAGGTTATTACCATTTATTACAGTACAAAAGATTTGAGTTATAAAAAATATGAACGTCTAAAAACCGAACTCAAAAAAATAAACGGAGTAGAAGATGTGACTTTTGGAGAAGCAACACCGACAACAGGAGGAAGTTCCTCTAATATGGATTGGCGCAATAAAAGCGTAACCGCACAACACGGTGCAATGGATTATAACTTCCTAGATTTCTTTGATATGAAATTGGTAAAAGGAAGAAATATTTCGCCAAAATATTCGTCGGACACCATAAATACAGTTTTGGTTAATGAAACTTTTGTTAAACAAATGGGTTGGACAGCGGATGATGCGTTGAAAAATGAACTGAAACCGGGATTTGACGATAAACAATATAAAATCATTGGCATAGTGAAAGATTACAATTTATGGAATGTAAAGGGTGAAACGCCTGCAGTAGTTTTCTTCCACTATTTTGTAACCGAATGGAAAAGGAATAATATGTATTTTATGGAAGTAAAACTCAATAAAAATGATATTGATGGAACCGTTTCAAGAATCAAAAATTTTTGGGAAACAAAAGCAGAACCAGGATATCCTTTCAATTACTCATTTGTAAATAAAGAATTCGCCAAAACCTTTGAGAAATATCAAAAACAACAAACACTTTTCACGATACTAAACATCATCGTTCTCACCGTCGCATTACTCGGTTTATTCGCACTTTCATCATTATTAATCGAACAAAAACTTAAAGACGTCGCCATCAAAAAAACATTGGGTGCTTCCGAAAAATCAATCGTTTTAGATTTAACGAAAAAATTCTTGGTAATTTCTGCAATCGCCGTGTTAATCAGTATTCCTATCAGTTATTATTTTATGAATGAGTGGCTGAAAGATTTCGCTTACAGAATTGAAATGCCTTGGTTTCCGTATGTTTTGAGTTTTGTGATTTTACTGCTTTTGACTTTTGCAGTTGTGAGCATCAAAGCGTATCGTGCAACGCAAGTGAACTTGGTTAAATATCTTAAATACGAATAGTTTCTCAACACATTAGTCACATTAGAAGAAATACAATGCGCAAAAAAGTTCACATAAGGTAAAAAATCGAAGATTTCAAACTAATGTGTTCTAAATCAGAAGTATGAGAATTAAAAAAAACTTATGTCACTAATGTGTCAAAAAATGGCACTAGAAATTGAAAATTGAAACCTGAAACAAATAAAACTATGTTAAGTAATTGGCTCAAAATAGCATTCGCAAACTACCGAAAAAATTGGCTTTCCACGCTCATTAACATTCTCGGTTTAAGTTTTGGATTGGCAATTTTTCTATTGGTTTTCATCAATTGGTTGGATGAAAAATCTTACGAGAAATGGGTTCCGAACAAAGAAAATATCTTTATGTTGGAATACAAAAATTCTGCATTTGGATATATGACAAGTTCAAGTTACCCAATGTTGGAGGTTTCTAAGGAAAGATTTAAGGAAATTGAGGATTTCGCTATCGGTAACATTTGGTATGGAAATAAGCAACGCCTTAATTATGGAAATATTTCCTGTTATGTAGATGCGGGAAGTGCTACAAGTTCATATTTTGAGTTTTTTCCATACGAAAAAATTGCAGGAAATTATAAGGATGCATTGCAAAATGACAATCAAATTGCCCTCTCCGAAGAAACTGCAAAACTACTTTTTGGTAAAAATTATAAAAATTGTATTGGAAAGACCGTTGTTCAGGACAATAATGGTAAGTCCTATATCATTTCTGCGGTATATAAGTTGCCAAATTCAAACACGGTTTTTAAACCGGGTTATCTTACGCGTCCTGAAGGCATTAAAGACAATAAAGACCAATGGTTGAACTTTAGTTACATCGGATTTTTTAAACTGAAACCCAATACAGATGTTGTTGCTTTACAAGACAAATTATCAAACCAATTGCAGAAAGAGGAAAAAATAATGTCTGAGAAATGGGGAGAAAAGTATGATGAAAAGAATAAAACCGAAGTTTTCTTGACATCTTTAAGCACGATGAAATTGGATGCACAAGGCGGAGGAATTGATAAAGGCGACAAGAAAAATATTTTGATTTTAATGGGACTTTCGGTGTTGATTTTGGTTTTATCTGCAATCAATTTAATAAACTTAAAAACCGCTCAAAGTTCACAA
>JAFAFR010000081.1 GCA_023423405.1 Bacteroidota bacterium | reverse complement strand
AGCCTCAGGTTTTTTTCTTCCCGAATCGGGTTTTTCTCGGATTTTTTCTGAATGATATCCATTGCGAATTTTCTGAGTTCCAGATTTGAAAAGGTCATTTTATTAAACTCGATCGGCTGCATTTCTTCTGGCTGGATGTGGATATTGGTAATGGAGTTGAGATTGTCCGGATGTCGGTAAATGGCTTTGTATTGGGCAATAAAAGATTGTCCTACCACGGTAATAATTCCGATGTTCTCGCCGATAGAATAATGTACAGGAATTTTCAGTTTTTCCTTGCTGTCAGATTCGGCATCGGTTATCTTGATTCTTGAAATGTTCGTGGTAGGTAAATCTCCGGTCAGCATTTCAGTGGACAGATCCACATACTGAATGGGTTCAGGAGAAATAATATGCAGGTTGATTCCTTCCGTAATTTCCAATTCTGGAAGATCAGAGATGATTTGTTCCTTGGTTGCGGTTTGTGCATGTAAAAAACCTGCTGTACATAATAAGAGGGTATATAAAATTGATTTCATTGTTTGATTATTTTTGTTGGTTTTGTGCTTCTTTCTATTGTTTTTCATCAATTAGAAATACATAAGAATTGTACTTCAATTTGGCTTTGTTTGTTTTTATAAGGTTAGCGATGGACTTGGATGTAGAAGTGAATAATTTAGTCCCGATGCTTGTAAAGAAACCTGCATTACCCATGTCCATTTGCGTACCCTGAACCGAGTTGCTTCCCATTTCCCGAATCATTTCCCGGAAAATGCTTTGCGGAACATATAATCCTTTCATTCCGTCCACATCGTAAATGGATAAATTCACCGGAAATAGTTCTCCTTTCGTAAATACTGAAACAATTGTGAGTTCCACTCTCTGCATTGAAAATCCTGAGATTTGTCCGTACAAAACCGAACCTTTGTCAATTTTCCAGTTTCCGACAAAGATGTCTTCCAGCAAACGAAAACGGATCCGGCTTCCTAAAAGCCCTTTGTTGTTTTCATCAATAACCGCTTTGATAAAGCTGTTTTCCTGTTCTTTGTAAACAGCATTGAACCTGCTATTAATCCCCGATTTACTAACATTAAAGGTGGAATTAAGAAACTTGTCCATTTTTTCCTTACTGGCTTTGAGTTTCTGTTCTGCCAGCAGTTTATTCTGATACTCCGGATCTCTCGCTTTTTCCAAAGAATCCATCACGAGCATTTGCTGTTTCAGAAGTTTTACAGGGTCTTGTTGGACACTTTGTGTCTTTTCTTTTGATGTATCAGTGTAATTATTTTCCGGTTTTCCGTAGGATTTATCATTCAGCATCCTGATAATTTCCGAAGACCTTTTGTAATCTTTATCATCATTTTGCTGATTTGGATTATAGTACGATGACGGATTTCCTTTCCTTTGATATTGTCTTGAAGAAACAGCTTTCAAAGAGTCAATTTTTCTTTTTTGGTCTAATGATAACTGGTCATCATAGCTTAACAAGCTGTCATTTTCTTTGTCCAATCCATCAAGCATTGTTCTGTTATCCTCTTTTTTAAAAAGTGCATCATAGGCATCATTTTTTGTCATGATGGAATCCTGAGTTTCTCCTAAAGAAAGGGAAAGCTCTTTTGGTTTCTCATTTTGTGATGGATCTTCTTTGGTAAACTGAGCACCTACATATACAAAGAGTAATAGAAACGGCAATGCCAAAAGAGGCAGAATATATTTCTTCTGTTTGAAATCAATTTTTTTAATGTCCATGTTGCAATTGTTGGTATTGGTTATACAGATATTCAATTCTGAGACTGTCTTTTTTTTGTAAATCGTTTTGGTCCCTTTTTACTTTTAAAGTCTTGAGTTCGATCACTATTTTTTCCATTTCTTTTTCGTTGTTTAGAGTTGTATTTTGGGTGGTATTGCTTTTGGAATAAAGAACAGGAGGCTTTATTTTAAATGCAGTTTCAGAAGGGAAGAATATTCCTTGAATCAATGAAATCACAAATGAAACTGATAAAAAGACCATTGAATACGTGAAAAACTTTTTAGGATTTTTAACAGCCCAATTCAACCATCTTTGTCCGGTTTGTTTAAAAAAAGTGCTCATTTTAATAAGAATTTTTAGTTTGGTTAGAGAGTTCTTCGTTACCGATGATCCTCCAATTTTTTAGGAGAACACCATGTGGATTATTGGGACTTCGGATGATGTCTTCAAAGAAGCCTTCGGTAATGAGTTTTCTTGTAATTACGGATGATTTCCGGGTAATCATTTGTTTGCCGAAAAAGGCGAATTTTTTATGCTCCATATCCAAAGAGATAGAATCCGTATGGATGCTAACCATTGAACTGGAAGCAACGATTTGATTATAAAATCCTTTTTCTTTTAGGTTGGTATATTCTTTTTTTCCGCTATCATCAATCAGATACAGCGATTTTTGGATATTATCCTTAATGTAAGCGTCATCAGGAGCGAGCGTAAAAAATAGCCGATGGAATAGTTCAATTTGGGCTTTGTATTCTACAGGTCTGTTCAATAAGACGTCGGTTTGTTTTGCAAGAACCGGAACGCCATTATCCAAAATGTAAATGGATTTTCGAGAATCCTGAATCATCTTATACGCAAAGAAAAAACCGCTGATAACAATGAAAACCGCAAAAGCAATGGTTGATATTGAAACAATCTTATTGATTTTAATTCTTTGTTCTATGTTTTTGATAAGCATTTTTTTAGTTGTTGGGTTTTGGTTGATAGTTGTTGGTTGTTGGTTGTCGGTTGATGGTAATTGATGATTAAGATTTATTTTCCGTTTTTCAACGCATCCTTCACTCTTCTCGATGCAGAACCAGCCGCTGCGGATTTTACAGCAGAAGCTCCACCTGTTTTAACTGCTAATACGGCTGCTTTTGCACTACCAGCCATTTTTCCTACAGCGCTTTTCATTTTGGTCATCGCTCCGGCTCCTCCAGCAGTAACAATCGTATCAGCAATGGTCGGTGTCATGAGAACTCCTATTCCTGTCACGATATAGGCTACGCAGGTAAAGAGTTGATTGTAGATCATTCCGGAATTACTGACATAAACCATGAGTGCATCCAAATTGGTAATGGTTCCGTTGGTTAAAAGAGTATCGTATCTTTCGATTTCCATTTCATATCCGGAAGCGATAAGTTGCTGACCGATATTGATGATGGTATACGCAACAAAAGTGTACAGATTGATATTGATAAATTTGGAAACCCAGCTATAGAAAGAATTTTCAAATCCGGGAATGAGTGTCATTCCAACAGCAATAGGTCCCAATATGATGAGAATGTATGCCCATATTTTTTGGATAAAGAAAATGAGATAGACGCAAACCCGAAGAATAGAAAGACAGACAAATTCAATGAGTTCAGCGACTAATTTCTGCATCTGGAACTCCATTCTGATTTGCCATTCTTTGATGGGTTGAATGAGCTTATCCAATCCTTCGCTAATGTCAAACCAGGAATCATCTGCATCCTCTGTCGTATTATTGATGACATCTTGTTTGGCATCTTCTTCGGCTTTTAGTTTAATGACGGCATCGAGTAGTTGTTGCTGTTTTTTGAACCTTTCAATCCTTAAATCGTTGACTTCGGATTCGATGTCGCTGAAA
>JAFAFR010000042.1 GCA_023423405.1 Bacteroidota bacterium | reverse complement strand
CTGCAAGCGACTGGTCGTGCACGATGCCATACACGGGCTTCAAAGCGCCCTTCGAGCCGATCGCGACAGTCGTAATGTAGTCGAGATAGGCTTCCATCGACTGCGTCGCGCCGAGCCGGTTGAGCGCCATGATGACGAAATAGGCGTCCCGCAGCCAGCAGTAGCGGTAGTCCCAGGTGCGCTGTGTGCCGGGTGCCTCGGGCAGCGACGTCGTATGCGCGGCGACGATAGCGCCGGTCTCGTCGAAGGTGCAGAGCTGCAGCGTGATGGCGGCGCGGATCACGTCCGTCTGCCAGTCGAGCGGGATGGCGAGCCCGCGCACCCAGCTCGTCCAATATTCACGTGTGCGCTCGAGAGACTCGCGCGAGATCGTGTCGGCCGCCGCTTCGAGCGACTCGTCCGGTCCGAGCACGAGCGTGACAGGACGCGACAGCGCGAACGACGTCTCGTGCACGATGTAGGAAAGCGGCGCATCGGTCGTGAGCCTGAGCGTGAGGTCGCCGCCGCTGTAGCGGATATGGTTGGACCCGACCACCTGGGCCGGACGCGGCTGGCCGTAGTTGAACGTCGGCCGAACGCGGATCTTGATGCGAGGCAATCCGATTGGCTCGATGCGGCGGATGATCTGCGCCGGGTGCAGCATGCGCTCGAAGCGCGGATAGCGCGGCGCGAAGTCGATGATGCGCACGCCGTTGCCTTGATCGTCCTCGATCGTCGTCTCGACGATGGCCGTGTTGCGCATGTAGCCGGAATGCGTGCGCACGGCCCCTTCGACGACAACATCGCAGAAGCCTTTTTCTTCGTCGCCCGAGAGCAGGCGCGAGAACACCGGATCGCCGTCGAAGCGCGGAAAGCACCACCAGACGATGCGCGCGGAGCGGTCGAGCAATGCCGCAATGCGCCCATTGCCGATTACGGCGAAATCGAGAGGTTGAGCAGGACGCGGATCAGCGGTCATGGTGACCTGCTCGAGCGATTGGAGCGGACGTGTCAAGCGGCAGCAGCCCCCGAACTATTGGACGATATGTGAACGGTTCAACGGCGCACGGTTGGAGAGGCCATATGACCTGCGGTGCTCGCGCAGCGTGTGGCACATCGCCCTATGAGGGCTGGATAGCTGCCGCCGCCAAAAATCAATCACTTTCGTTGCGGACAAGCCAAGCGAGCACGCCGAAGGTCATAATGACCACCATGGCGTATAAGACAATCAGGAATATGGCCGCTGCTCCATTGGTTAAAGCTGCTGCGGGCATCGGATACTCGCCCGCAGCAGCGGCGAGATGGGAATGTGCGTTAAGGCGCGGGAGCGCCTGATTTCGGGGGAATGCTTTCGCCTCCGCTGGAGCTGCCCGATGCGCCTTCGCTCGCGCCGCTGGCAGCGGAATCGTGGATCAGGCCCTTCTGGCAGCCTGCCAGGAATTCCGCGCTCGTAAGCTTTCCGTCGGCGTTGGCATCAACCTTGCTGAAATCGCTGACGTAAGAGCCGGCTTGAGTGCTCGAAAGCGATCCAGCGCCCGCCGAATCGGCGCGGCCCCAGAGGCTGCTGCACTCGGCTTTCGACAATTTGGCATTTGCTGCCGTGGCGCTTTCAACAGCTAAAGAGGCCCCGGCGGTGGCAAGGAGAGCGGCTATGCTCACGGCGCACAGCTTTTTCATTGATTCTACTCCTCATATCCATTTCAAATGGGCGAGGCTCGTCGCGAGCCGTGCCGCCGCTTCAACGCGCGGCCTTGATGGGGGTTCCGGGGACGGGCTCGGTGGTTGGGCCGCAGGTCGTAGGCATCGCAATATGGCGGTGACCGAGCGGGTGCGGAGACCAGAAAGGGACAGATCAACGGGGGGCACGTTTTGATGATCGTTACGACGGGGGGCCTACGCGCCGGGCCAAGGTTGGCGCGCACCAAGCGTTTCATACGCGCTGCCCTGGCGTTGTGCGCAGCTCTGCTGCCGGCGCTCGTGACCGCATCTTTTCCGTCCAACGCCGCGTCTTCTGACAGCGCGCCTGTCTATGGCCCATTTGGTCCCGAAGGCCCGCGCTTGCGCGAGCAGCTTTGGGTTCTGCCGAGCGCCGATCACGCTTATCCGCTGCGCGCCACCGTGTTTCGTCGTGCCGGCGCGCCGGACGCCGATGGTGAGCAAGCCCGCCATCCGTTGGTCGTGATCAACCACGGCACCTCCGACGCGACGCGCATGGCCGTCGCTATGCCGGTCTACTATTGGCTTTCGCGCTGGTTCGTCGATCGCGGCTACGTCGTCGTACTGCCGCAGCGCCGCGGGCACGGTGCAACCGGAGGGCAGATGGCGGAATCGATCGGAAGCTGCGCCGATCCCGATCATTTCCATTCAGGTTTAGCCGCCGCCGACGACATCGAAGGCGCAGCCAACTTCATGTCCACGCAACCGTTCGTGGCGCCGGGCGAGGCCATCGTCGTCGGCATCTCGTCGGGCGGCTGGGCGTCTCTCGCACTCGCTTCACGCAATCCCGGCAACGTGCGCGCCGTGATCAACATAGCCGGCGGCCGCGGCGGTCGTCCCTTTGGCCAGCGCTCCGACAC
>JAFAFR010000007.1 GCA_023423405.1 Bacteroidota bacterium | reverse complement strand
ACCGCTCATCCTGTAGTGTTTGACCGCTGTTTCACCGCTCCGGCTGTACTGTTTTACTAGTCGCGCTGTACTGTTTTATGCGTGATGATGTGGTGATGATGGCTTCACCATGGCTCCTTCCTGTAGTGCTGAGGCCCAACCCCAAACCCCAGACCACAAACCACAAACCTAGCCTCATCCTTGCTTCAGGGTTGTAAGAAATCCAGTAAAATCGCGGGTTTCAGCGAATTTGATACAGGGTTAAAACAAGGGTGAAGCAACAAATGCCGATTTCACCCCACAATTAGTAAGCAAACGTCCCGGGATTTACGAACAAAGGTCCCAAAGTGCAAAATGGAGGGGGGGTTGGCGCTGCGTTTGCTATCTGTGTTTGTAGTCTGCAGTCTGGAGTTGGGCGTGGAAGATATCCTCAACGGTTTTCAGTACACACCGGAGCCAACAACCCCAAACCCCCAAACCACAGACCCCAAACCATTTCCCTACATTTGTTCCATGACCATCGAATCGCTGTACCAACGCTACCTGGCACATCCCTCCGTTGAAACAGACACCCGCAAACTGAAAAAAGGCGATCTCTTTTTCGCCCTCAAGGGAGGCAATTTCAACGGCAACCATTTCGCCGCCGCCGCCCTCGAAGCAGGCGCCGCTTACGCCATCATCGATGAAGCGGCTTATCAAACCGACGATCGCATGATACTGGTGCCCGATGTGCTGCAATGCCTGCAGGATCTCGCCCATCACCACCGCCGCCGGTTCAATATCCCTTTTCTAGCCATCACCGGCAGCAATGGCAAAACCACCACCAAAGAGCTGGTGCATGCCGTGCTTTCACAAAAATACCGTTGCTCCACTACCGTGGGCAATCTCAACAACCACATCGGTATTCCCCTTACCCTTTTACGCATTCCCGCCGGCACAGCAATCGCCGTGATAGAAATGGGCGCCAACCACCAAAAAGAGATCGAAGGCTATTGCCGCTATACCGAGCCCACACATGGTCTCATCACCAACCTGGGCAAGGCCCACCTCGAAGGATTCGGCGGTGTGGAAGGTGTGCGCAAAGGAAAGGGCGAGCTGTTCGATTATCTCCGCGCGCACCATGGCCAGGCCTTCATCCTCTCCGATGACCCCTGGCTCACCGCCATGGCCGAAGGCATGGATGCGCCGGTTTTTTACGGTACGCAAAACGCTAAGCCCAACCGGGTCAGCGGTTCCGTAAAACAAAGCGAACCCTTCCTGGTAGCTGCTATCCACAAGGGACTTTCGATCCCTGAAATAAAGACCCAACTCGTGGGCGATTACAACCTGCCCAATGTACTGGCAGCCATCGCAGCAGGTGTTGTATTCGGTGTGCCCGATGCCAGCATCGCCGCCGCCATCGAAGCCTATAAACCTGAAAACAGCCGCTCCCAACTGGTGCAATATGGCAGCAACCAGGTGGTGCTCGATGCCTACAATGCCAACCCCAGCAGCATGCGGGCCGCCATCGAAAATTTTCAAAAAATGCCTGGAAAAGATAAAGTCCTGCTCCTGGGGGCTATGGCGGAACTGGGGCCCGACAGCCTCAAAGAGCACGAAGAGATCATCCACCTGATCGGAAAATATCCGTGGAAAGAAGTGGTGCTGGTGGGTGGCGATTTCAGCCGGATCGCTCATCCTTACAGGCAATTGGCCAACAGCGCCGCTGCGCGCGACTGGCTGCTGGCGCAGCAATTCAAACAGGCACTGTTGCTGGTAAAAGGATCCCGCAGCATGCAAATGGAGAAAGCCCTGGAGGGATTTTAAAAGCCCATTTGGCGCCCTTATCGTAATTTTGCAGCAAATTTTCCGAAGATGGCCGAGCATCAACCTCATCGATCCTACCTCTCCAGCGTGCTGGGAAACCACTGTCCCCGCTGCCGCGAAGGCAAACTTTTCGAATCCTCCAATCCCTATGCTTTTGGAAAGATCCTGAAAATGAATACCACCTGCCCGGTATGCGGACAGCCCACCGAACTGGAACCCGGCTTCTTCTACGGCACCGCTTACGTTAGTTATGCTATGACCGTCGCCTTTTCTGTAGCCACTTTCGTTGCGTGGTGGATATTGATCGGCTTCTCCCTGGAAGACGGCGATCACCGCGTATTGTACTGGGGTATTTTTAACGCCATTGCCATGATTGCGCTGCAGCCGGTTTTCATGCGACTGTCGCGCACTGTTTGGCTGAGTTGGTTCGTGAAATACGAGCCCAACTGGAAGAACAAACCCATCAATCCCGAAACACTCGAACGCATCATTCCCGAGCAGATGGGCAACTGGTGATCTCATTGCCGGTCAGATGAAACGGTTCACCAGGTTTTCGAAATATTCCTGGCGGCCGCTGGTCACTTTGGGTTCACCCGATGCCGCAGCAATGTCGCGCAGATCAGCCAGTCCCAGTTTGCCATTCTCAAAATCCTTTCCCTTACCACTGTCGAAAGAAGCGTAACGCTCCTGGCGCAGTTTTTTGTAATCAGACTGCTGCAGAATGGCGTCGGCCGTCACCAATGCACGCGCAAAACAATCCATACCGCCAATGTGTGCGTGGAAGAGGTCTTCGGGATCGGTGGAATTACGGCGGATCTTCGCATCGAAATTGATGCCGCCACCCTTAAAGCCACCTGCTTCCAGGATGATCAGCATGGCTTCGGTCAGTTCATTGATGTTGTTGGGAAACTGGTCGGTGTCCCAGCCATTCTGGTAATCGCCGCGGTTGGCGTCGATGGAGCCCAGGAACCCCGCATCGGCAGCCACCTGCAATTCGTGCTGAAATGTATGCCCGGCGAGGGTAGCGTGGTTCACTTCTATGTTGAGGCTGAAATCTTCGAGCAGCCCGTGCTCGCGCAGGAAGCCGATCACCGTGGCTGCGTCGTAGTCATACTGGTGCTTGGTGGGCTCACAGGGCTTGGGCTCAATAAAGAATTTTCCCTTGAAACCATTGCTGCGCGCATAATCACGCGACACCTGCAAAAAACGCGCGAGGTGTTCCTGCTCTCGTTTCATATTGGTATTGAGCAGGCTCATATAACCCTCACGGCCACCCCAAAAAACATAGTTCTGTCCACCCAGCGCAATGGTGGCATCCATGGCGGCTTTCACCTGTGCGCCGGCATGCGCCAGCACGGCAAAATCGGGATTGGTGGAAGCACCATTCATGTAACGGCGGTGCGCAAAAAGATTGGCGGTGCCCCAGAGCAGCGCAATGCCGCTCGACTGCTGGTGCTGTTTGGCATATTCCGTCAGCGCCTGCAGGCGGCGTTCGTTTTCCGCCACATCATTTCCATAATCTACCACGTCCACATCGTGGAAACAATAAAAGGGAAGTCCCAGTTTGCTCATGAACTCAAAAGCAGCGTCCATCTTGGCTTTCGCGCGATCCACCGGATCTTTGATGCCATCCCATCCGAAAATATGCGTAGGCTCGCCGAAAGGATCGGCGCCGTTTCCGCAGAACGAATGCCAGTAGGCGCAGGCAAAACGCAGGTGTTCCTTCATCGTCTTTCCGGCTACTATCCTGTTCTCGTCGTACCAGCGATAAGCCAGCGGGTTGGAGAATGCAGGTCCTTCATAACGGATCTTACCGATCCCCCTAAAATATTCACTACTGTTTGACATAACATGAACGATTAAACGATTTTATAAATAAGCGGTCAGCAATTTTTTCCACTCCGCGTAGGCCGGCTCCAGGTCGGGCGTTTCATCCGTATGGCAGGTGCGCACCGCTTTCCTATTTCCAAATGCTTCTTTTGGCGTTGTATAATAACCCGCGCCGATACCTGCGCCCATGGCGGCTCCCACGCTTCCGTCGGCGGGATAAAGAGAAACCGGCACACCCGTTGCCGCCACAAAGGATTGCAGGAAGACCTCGCTCTGGAAAAGATTGGTCCGGCCTGCCCTGATCTGCGTGGGCGCGATGGCGTTGCTGCGCATGATATCGAGCCCGTAACGGAAAGCAAAAGCGATGCCTTCCTGTATGGCGCGAAACAGTTCAGCCCTGCCGTGCAGGTTGAGGTCGATGCCGCTGAACTGTACGCCGGTAGCGCGATTTCCCAGCATGCGCTCTGCGCCGTTGCCGAAGGGCAATACGCGAATGCCTTTGCTTCCGGGCGCTGCGCCGGCGGCCAAAGCGTTGAGGTTGGCATAGGATTCGCCGGGCGCCCACTGCTGGCGCGCCCATCCGTAAAGAATACCCGTGCCGTTGATGCAGAGCAACACGCCGGTACGGATATTGTCTGCACGATGGTTCACGTGCGCGAAGGAATTGACGCGCGATTGCGGATCGGCTTCCAGGTGATCGCTTACGGCATAGATCACACCCGAAGTGCCGGCTGTGGCTGCTACTTCGCCGGGTTCAAGCACACCGAGCGACAACGCATTGTTGGGTTGGTCGCCTGCCTTGTAACTAACGGGAATGCCAGCCCGTAGTCCAAGCTCGCTTGCAATGGCCTTACTTAGTTCACCATGAACCGAGAATACCGGCTGCACGGGTGGCAGCAGGTTTTCTGCAAACCCGAAATAGTGCAGCAGTTCCTTTGCAGGACTATTGGTTTTAAAATCCCAGAATACGCCTTCGGAAAGAGCAGAAGGACTAGTGCTAACAGTACCGGTTAACCGAAATGCGATGTAGTCGCCCGGCAGCATCACATGAGCGATGTTGTGAAAGAGATCCGGCTGATTTTCTTTTACCCAGGCCAGTTTGGCGGCGGTAAAATTACCGGGGGAATTCAGGTAATGCTCCAGGCAGAAGGCAGGGCCCAGTTGCTGGTTGGCCTTTTCGCCGATGGCAACGGCGCGGCTATCGCACCAGATGATGGAAGGGCGCAGCACTTTCCCAACTTTATCAGTTACCACCAGGCCATGCATCTGGTAAGCGATGCCGATGGCGCCGATGGCTTCGGCATCAAAAGAAACGGTGTTTTTCAGCTTATTGAAAGCCTGGCAGAAACGCTGCCACCAGTCGGCCGGCTCCTGTTCGGCCCAGCCCGGTTGAGGGCTGGAAATGGGCGCTTCTGTTTCGGGATAGAAAGCAGAACCGAGGGGCTGCCGGGTTTCTGCGTCGACCACAGAAACTTTCACCGAGGAGGTTCCGATATCAATTCCCAACAGGAGCATATGGCAGCATTAGAGCGTAAAAATAAACAGGTGCAGCCGCAAGGCCTGCTACTTTATTCTTGAATATTTAAACTATATTGCTATTTTGCCACTGGAATTGATCCAGAATTAATTAATATAGTTCCATGCTGGTTAAACCGGGGGTCAAACCCCTTTTGGAAAAGCTTCCCCTGGAAGAAGACCACAGTTTCGTGGCCCGCACCTTCACCACGCCGGATTTTGAAGTGCCCTGGCACCAGCATCCCGAAATTGAGATCATCTATTTCCTGGAAGGGGAAGGTAATGCCTTTGTGGGCAACCACGTGGGGAATTTCACCAAGGGCGATGCCTACCTGCTGGGCGCCAACCTGCCCCATACTTTTCAAAAAGCAAGGGCAGAATTAGTGACCAGTGCGTTGGTAGTGCAATTCCTGCCCGATTGCTGGGGCGGCCAGCTTCTGCAATTACCGGAGGCGCGTTCCATCCGCACCCTGCTGGAAGGAGCCGCCAGCGGCTTTAAAATAGACAGCTCCTGCATGCCGCAGCTTGCCTTCCTGTTGCAGCACCTGGAGGAGGCCCTGGGTTTCCGCCGCCTCCTGCTCTTATGGGAATGCCTGCAACTGATGAGCGCCACCAGTCACGCGGGACTGTCCACCAAAAAAATGTCGGAAGGCACGCACAAGCAACAGGAAAGGATCGACCGCATCTTCAACTATACCATCGATCGTTATGCGCAGGGCATTACGCTGGAAGAAATTGCAGCTTATGCCGGCCTCAGCGTACCAGCATTTTGTCATTATTTCAGGAAGAGCACAAAGAAAACCTATATCGAGTTTTTGAACGAAGTGCGGATCGGTAAAGCCTGCCAGCAGTTGATCGACACCTCGAAGACCGTTACGGAGATCGCTTTTGAATGCGGGTTCAATACGCTTGCCAATTTCAACAAACAGTTTCTGAAGCTGAAGAAAATGCAGCCGCGGGCGTACAGGGGAGTGTTTGCGGAAAGTAGGGTATAGTTTGGGGTCTGTGGTTTGGGGTTTGGAGTTGGAGTCGAAATTGACGGCTGGCTAGCGTAACCCCAAACCCCAGACTATTGCTGTCCGGTAAAACCGGAGATACGGCATAAAAACAGAGAGGCGGGGCCTCTCTGTTTTCAGTAGATTTAAGTTACGACACAAAAAATTTACTGATGCCCAAAGGTAGCTTTTTTACCGGACAGCCGATCTTTTCTCAACTGCTCCATTTGATTCCCCGCAGCCTGGTGCTGAGCGCCAGCCGCAGTTGCCATTCCGATTATTATTGCAAACGGTTTACCACCTATGACCATCTGG
>JAFAFR010000084.1 GCA_023423405.1 Bacteroidota bacterium | reverse complement strand
CAGTATTTTCTGCGTTTTCCGCCATAGGGGGCTTGCAATCCAATAAACCACGCTTTTAACCTGACAAACTCAATAGCCACTTATCTAAAACAACGCCCCCGGATTTTTACCGGACAGCAATAGTTTGAGGTTGGCGTGGGTGATATTCTCTTAACAACTGGTTTGGTGCATTCCGGTGGCAACAACCCCAAACCACAAACCCCAAACTCCAAACTAGTCACCGATACATCTTCTCCACCTCCACCACGATCGCCTCGATCTCGCGGTCCTCATTCGCCGCATCGTAAGGCTGCTTGAGACTGGAGCCGAAGAAAAAAGCCACCGTTTGCCAGAAACGGGCCTGGAAACCGCCGCGGTATTCTTTGATCAGTTCGTAACAGTTGTTGCCGGTCTGCCGGTTGATGAGCTTCATCAGCACCCGGCCCTGGTACACCGACAATTTGGTCAGCGGGGCCGTGAATTCTTTTTTCAACTCCTCTTCCCGGGAGCGGATATAGGCCTTGCGCTGCGACCCGGGCATGGTCGCCAGTTTGTGGTTGATGTCGTTGATGATCACCCCGGCCTTACGCGCATAAGGATAGGTCACATACACCGCATTGCGGAGCCGCGTCCATTTTTCGTACCGTTTGCGCATGGCCGGTGGCATGGGCGCATCCACATACACGTATTGCAAAAAGCCGGCGGGCAGGGTATCACCCTTCAGCACATGAATGGGAACAATGATGGTATCGTTGGGACCAAAACGCGGATCTGGCGGCTGGGGCGCCGGGGTCTGCGCACGGAGCGCCTGACCGGTAACAGCCAGCAGCAGGGCAAGCAAACCTGTCAGAAAATATCGGCGCTTATTCATGTGATCATTAGACAGCCCGCTGATCCAAAATGCTGTTAGTGGTTTCCTAAATTTCAACACTACCCGTTAACGGCTTTCAGCCTGCCCTGCCGCCTGCGGTATACCAGGCTCATGATAAACCCGGTCACCATTACAAGGGTGCCGAGCCATACCAGGTTGATGTGCGGAAACTCATACACTTTCAAGGCCACGAAAGGCACCATGCGCGTACTCTCCTTTACCTGCACTTCGATCTTCTGGTTCTCGAGCACTTTGCTGAAACCAAAAGCCAGGTTCTGTGCAAACACCGTATCCATCATATACCGTGCCTCATTTCCCTTCACATAAAAAACAGGCTGCGCGGGATATCTTCGACCATCCTTCGCCGTTACAGTGATGTCGGCCATCAGCGCGGTATCATTGGCAGTGAAACGGAATTTTCCTTCAGAAGGATTGGGTACTACTTTATTCAGCACCAGGAACCCGTTGGAATAATACACCGTATCGCCCACTTTCATCACGTGACTGCGGAAACTGATGGTGTCTTCGCGGCTATCCATATTGTCGGCGTAACTGATATAGGCAAACACATCCTTGTTCCAGTAATGCCGTGCATCGGGGTTATTGGAAAAATTTTCCTGCCCCTTTGTATTGCGAATGAGGTTGGGGTACAAGGTAAATGCTTCCTTCCCGTCCTTGCGCGCCATGTTCACTTTGTAGTAAATGATATTGCCGGCTTTATTGGTGGAATCGCTGTGCTCAAACGTGGTCATGTAATCGCCCATGTCGGTGGGCAGTCCCTTAATGAGCGTGAGGTTTTCGAGCGGGTTCTGTTTCGACCGCTCGTCCCATTTCAGCATAATGCCCGTAGTGTTGTACGACAACACTTTCCGGTTGCTCGAAGCAATCAGCACGCCCACCAGCAGGATGCCGAAACCCAGGTGCGCGATCGAAGCGCCGGCCGCTTTCAGCTTGCCGTTCAGCCCGGCCCAGATATAGCCTGCATTGGCCACCGCAGCGAATACCGCGGCAAAAAAAGCTAGGTAGATGGCGCCAAGAAAACCAGCGCCTTTCTTATCGTAATCGAAACCGGTGAGAAAAGAAAAAGCCAGCGCAATCACCAGTGCCACCAGGGCGGGCCAGACGATTTTTTTGCGCCAGAAACCCGGCGTTGTTTTTTTATACTTGAGGTATTGCGTGGCGCCGGTGAGCAGCGCAATCACAATGCCTACGAAGATTTGTATCTTGTTATAAGCGAATTCCACGTCTTCGGGCGCCGCGGTGGACTTACCCGTTATCTTATTGAATATAGGCGTGAAAGAAGTTTGCCAGGTGATCACCAGACCACTCAGGAAAAGCACCAGCGCGCCGATGAACATCCAGAATTCGCGACTCGAGGTTTCTTCTTCCTTCACAATATGCGGCACTTCCTTATAGCGTTTCATAAAGAGCCAGAGGGCTGGCAACAAAAAGATGAGTACCAGCAGGAGCAACTGGAAATTCATGCCTTCGCCGGTAAATGCATGCACGGAGCTGTCGCCCAGTACGCCGCTGCGCGTCAGGAAAGTTTCATACAGCACAAACGAGAAGGACAGGATGAAAAAGAAGATTGTGGCGCGGAGCGAATGGCCGGTGGCATTGTAAATGACCTGCGTGTGGATACCGGCTACCAGCACCAGCCAGGGCACCAGCGAGGCATTCTCCACGGGGTCCCATGCCCAGAAACCGCCGAAAGTAAGCGATTCATAAGCCCAGGCCGCTCCCATCATGATACCCAGTCCCAGAACAGCGGCGGAGAACAGGTTCCAGGGAAGTGACATACGCGTCCACCCGCCAAAATCTTTTTTCCATAACCCGGCCACCGCATAAGCAAAGGGAATTATGGTAGAGGCAAAGCCCAGGAAAAGCACCGGCGGGTGGATCACATTCCAGTAGTTCTGCAGCAACTGGTTGAGGCCCTGCCCGTCCTGCATCTGCGGAAGGCTGAGGTAATCGGGACGCGAGAATACGGGCGCATCACCGAACATTTCGCGCACCAGCAGGAAGGGGTTGCTGCCGATCTTTAAACCCGCCACCTGCAAGCCAATGACCATGGTAGCGAAAAAAAGCTGCGAAAAAGAAATCACACTCAGCACGGGCGCTTCCCATTTGCCGCCCTTACGAATCAACAGCATGCCCAGTACGGCCTGCCAGAGGTTCCACAACAGGAAAGAGCCCTCCTGCCCTTCCCAGATGGCAGCCAACAGGTACTTGGTGCTGAGGGACCGGCTGCTGTGGTTCCAGGCATAGAAATACTCAAAATAGTGGTTGTAGATGATGTAAAAGATAATGCCGAACACCGCCAGCACGGAAACCAGATTGAGCCCGAAAGCCACGCGGGCAATACGTTTCCAGCCTTTGACATCAGCCGGATCGTTCACCATGGCGGCGCGGTAATAAGAATAGGTTGCTACAGCAGATGCCACCAGTGCGAGGTAAAGAAAAAAATGTCCCAGTTGCCCGGGCAGGAGGTGTTCACCGATATACTTCATGAGAGCGCCGGATTAATTTGCGGGGAGATATTCGCGGTTTGCATTTACTTCTTCCTTGTATTTGGAAGGACATTTCATCAGCATTTCCTTACAGTCGAATTCACCGTTCTTCATGCTGCCTTTCAGCACCAGCCTTTCGCTTTTTTCAAAATCGGTGGGTTTGGAATTGTGATAGATCACCACGGTGCTGTGACCCAGGGTATCGACGGCCGTGAAGCGCATGTAGTTGGGATTTTTCACCGGATCGTATTCCACGGGCTGGCTCTTGTCGAGTTTGGCGATCAGGTGCACAAATTTCCCTTCTTTCTGCCGGGCGGAGGCAACGGTATCGTAGGTGGTGAGGTCTCCCATGAAACTGATCAGCACTGCAATAGCTATCGCAATGAAAATCAGGATGATAATGTGGGTCTTTTTCATAATGCGGGGTGTTCCGGCGCAAAGTTAGGTCAATTTGCACTACCAGCCGCCAGCCCGGGAGCTGACAACCCCCGGTAATTATTTTGCATCTATCCCTGGCTAACCTAATTTGCGTCCGTTTTCAAACCATTCTGTATGGATCTTTCTCAATACGATGCCAATTGCCTGGGCAACCCCCAGTACAATCTTTTCGGTCTCCCCACCACCGAAGAAGAAGCGCGGCTGGTCATCGTTCCTGTTCCCTGGGAGGTTACAGTAAGTTATAGTGCGGGCACGGCGCGGGCGGCGGATAATATCCTCAAGGCCAGCCGGCAGGTGGACCTCTACGATGCCCAGTACCACGACATGTGGCGCAAGGGCTTTTACCTGCGTGAAGTAGATAAAAAGATTTTGTTAAAAAGTGATTACCTGCGTAAAGAAGCAGAGCTCTACATAGACTATATCTCCTCCGGCGAGCAGATCGAAAAGAACAATTTCATGTGCCGCTCGCTGAAAGAGATCAACGAAGGCAGTCTTTTTCTCAACAACTGGGTGCATACGCAAACCCGGGAGCTCATCGAAAAAGGCAAGCTGGTAGCCCTTCTCGGCGGGGATCACAGCACGCCCTTCGGCTTCATCCGCGCGCTGGCGGAGAAACACGGCAGCTTCGGCATTTTGCAGATCGATGCGCACTGCGACCTCCGCAAGGCTTTTGAGAATTTCAAATATTCCCACGCCAGCATCATGTACAATGTGCTGGAAGAACTGCCGCAGGTGGAAAAGCTGGTGCAGGTTGGTGTACGCGATTACTGTGATGAGGAAGTGGACTACATCAAAGCCAGCAACGGGCGCGTGACCACTTTCTTCGACCGCGACTTACGGGAACGGGCATACGAAGGTGAAAGCTGGAAGGCGATCTGCGACGACGTGGTGGCCGCCCTGCCTCAGAAAGTGCACATCAGTTTCGATGTGGACGGACTCGATCCAAAGCTCTGCCCAAATACCGGAACGCCCGTCCCCGGCGGGTTTGAGGCCGAACAGGTATTTTATCTTTTCAGGAGAATACAGGAGAGCGGCAAACAGATCATCGCCTTCGACTTCAACGAAGTGGGTGTGGGCGACAACGACTGGGATGCCAATGTAGGCGCACGCATCCTCTTCCGTCTCTGCAGCATGCTCACCTACAGCAACCCCAACTGAGCATGGTGTACGATTACGTGGTTACGCTGCAAAACCGCTCCCGCAAATGGGTGGACCGTTTCAGCCTGCTGACCATTGCCACATCGGTGCTTTTTTTCAGCGTCAATTATGTAGCGGGACCGGAAAAAAGAAACATCCACCTGCTCGGCGCCCTGTTGATAACAGGGCTCACGGCCTTTAATATGTACCGTCGCAGCAGGGGCGCCGGAGCGGTATATTATAATTATATTTTAATGATCACGGGGCTGGTTTGGGCCAGCATGCCTTTTTCTCCCTGGCTGTTTTTTCCCCTCCTGGTAATGGGACTGCTGGAGCGGCAGGCCAAAAAAAACCTGGAGATCGGCTTTCACAAAGAAGGGGTGGTGTTCAACAGTTTTCCCCGGAAAAAATACACCTGGTCCGATTTTGAGAACATCGTGCTGCGCGGCAACCTGCTCACCCTCGATTTCGCCGACAACCGCCTGCTCCAGCGCGAAACCATCGACGAGGAAGGCGACGCCGATGAAGACGAATTCAACGCCTGGTGCCGCGCCCATCTGGCCTGATACACTATCTTTGCGCCATGCTGAAACATTCGCCCTATTTGCTGTATTCCGATGGCAAAGGAAATATTTTCGAAGACCCTACCCTCTATGCCACCGGCAGGAGCGGCTGGGACGTATATCCCGTGCCGGACGAAGACTGGATAGAACTGCCCGAGGGCGGCAATTTATACGAGCTGCCGGGCAGAAGGGGCATTGGCATTGATGTGGCCACCGGCGACATGCGTTTGTGCGAAAAGGGCTGGGCCGTGGCGGCATTCATTCCGCCGGCGCATACGGGCCTCTTCATCGCCGCTTACGAAAGCGCCCCCGAAGCGCCCACGCTGCCACTTTTCTGCTACACCGCGGCGGGCTGGGTGGACGGGCGTTTCCTGGTGCCGGCCGTGCGCATCGAATCCGATATCCGGCAGGAATGCCGCGGTTACAACGATACCGTGATCGCCGCCGGCGTGGATACCCTCGTGCATGCCTACCCGCACAACCGCCTGGTAAAACACCTGGCGGAGAACTGTTGCAATACCTATCACTGCCCGGCTGCACGGAATTATTTCATGGGCCGCTGGGAATGTCCCATTCCCGTATCACCGGCCTGCAACGCCAACTGCGTGGGATGCATATCGCTGCAGCCCGACGAAGAACCCATCGTGAGCACACAGGACCGGCTCAGTTTCAAACCCAGCGCCGAAGAGATCGTGGAGTACACCGTACCGCACCTGGAATCGGCGCCCTATCCCCTCATAAGCTTCGGGCAGGGCTGCGAAGGCGAGCCCCTGCTGATGTGGGAAACCATGTGCGAAGCCATTCGCGAAATCAGGAAACACACACAGCGTGGAAGCATCAACGTGAACACCAACGGATCGCGTCCCGATGCCGTGAAAGCCCTGGTAGACGCGGGTTTGAACAGCATACGCGTAAGCACCAATTCGGCGCGCCGCGAAATTTACATGCCTTATTACCGCCCGAACAATTACGATTTCGACGACATTGTGGAGAGCCTGAAAATCGTGCGACAGGCCGGCGGCTGGACCTCCATCAACTATTTTGTATTTCCCGGCATGACCGACAGCGTTGCCGAATACGAGGCGCTGCGAAAACTGATCCGCGATACCGGTCTCTGCATGATCCAGTGGCGCAATTTCAACATCGACCCCGACTGGTACCTGGGAAAGATCGGTGTAACTGATACGGGTGAGTGCATGGGCGTGAAGCAGTTCATGGAACTGATCCGTGAAGAGTTCCCGCAATTGAAATACGGCTATTACAATCCGCCAATGGAAAGGATCAAAGGCGATTTTGAACTGGACTTTGCCCATTGAAAAAAAGTACCGACCACATCCTGCAGGGCATTGTACTGGCCATTGTTGCAACCATCATCTGGAGCGGCAATTTCATCGTGGCCCGTAAAGTGATCCAGGACATACAACCCATTACCCTGGCCTTTTTCCGCTGGCTAACGGCAACGGTTATCCTATTTCCTTTTGCATTCCGGCAACTGCGGGAAGACTGGCCTACGGTGAAAAAACACTGGCCTTATTTCGCTGTCACCGCCTTCAGCGGCATTGCGCTCTTCAATACCTTTATCTATGTTGCGGGGCATTATTCGCCGGCTATTAACCTGGCGCTGATCGGCACCACCAGTTCGCCCATCATGGCCATTGCACTGGCCGCCGTTTTCCTGCACGAAAAAATTCCGCCTGCACGCATTGCCGGCCTGGCAGTATGTATCATCGGCATCCTGCTGCTCCTGTCGGGCGGCAGCCTCGAAAAGCTGTATCACTTCCAGTTTGGAAAAGGAGATGTGTACATATTACTCGGCGCCCTCGCTTTTGCAGTGTACAACACGCTGGTAAAGCGGAAGCCTGCGGGCATAAGGTCGATGGCCTTCCTGCTGCTGGTTTTCGGATGGGGCGCCGCCATGCTGTTTCCGGGCTATCTCTGGGAGCGGGCGCACGCCGCTGCCGTGGTATGGACGCCCTCGCTGTGGGTGGTATTGCTCTATCTCGGAGTGGGCACCAGCGTGGTTTCCTATCTCTGCTGGAACGCAGCCATCGCTCGGCTGGGCACGGCGCGCACGGCTTTGTTTGGCAACCTCATTCCGCTGTTTGCCAGCCTCGAAGCCCTGTGGCTGCTGCGCGAAAAAATCACCCTGCTGCACATTGTAAGCAGCCTTATTATTGTAGCGGGACTGGTGCTCGCGAACCTGCCTTCGAAGAAGCCCTGATTTTAACATTTCAATTGCCGGCAGAACCTCGTATTTTTATGCCGCTAAGCCGCTCACTATGACCACGCCATTCGAGATACAGAAGAATATCCGTGCAGGAGGTTACACCGCAGCCGTAGTGGTTGCCCTGTTGCTGATCCTCTTCTTTGTGCGCTGGTCGCTGCCCACGGTTCCGCCTCCACCGCTGGAAGATGGTATTGAAGTGAACTTAGGCAACAGCGACGAGGGCTTGGGCGAAGACCAGCCCAGGTCGCCCGAATCGCCCGCTCCTTCCCAACAACCGCAATACACGCCGCCAAAGGCAAGTGCGGCGGCTGCAGAGGAACAGAAAGATATTGAAACCGATGACCGGGACGAAGATGCGCCGGCCCTGAAAAAGCCGGAGGTTGCAAAGCCGAATGCTGTGAAAATTCCAGAGAGGGAAACGGCTGTAAAGCCCAAATCCACTCCGACCAAGCCCGTTTTGAATCCAGTACCCGCCCCGCCCAAACCGAAGGCTGTTTTCAAAGGCGTTTCCGGAAACGGAACCGGGGGCAATGAAGCAGACAGCTACCAGAAAGGTGGCAACCAGGGAATCGCCGGCGGATCCGGCGACCAGGGAAAACCAGGTGGTGATCCCGACAGTAAGAATTACACCGGCAATGGCGGCACCGGCAGTTCCGGTGTGGTCATCTCAAAAGGACTGACCGGCAGAAAGATCACTCGCCTGCCTTCGTTCGAGGACGACTTCAATGAAAATGCAAAAGTGGCTGTGGACATCCGCGTGGACGCTGCCGGAAAAGTTATTTCCGCTGTTTTCCAGCCGCGCGGCTCCACTACCTCCAATGCCAACCTGAAATCCATTGCCACGCGCAAAGCCATGCAGTTGAAATTCTCTGCCGGCGGTGATGAACAGATCGGCACCATTATTTTCAATTTCCGGCTTAAGAATTAAGCCCCTTCCCGCAGCATATGGATTACCAGGAAACCGTTCACTACCTGTTCAACAGGTTACCGCTGTTCAGCACCCAGGGCGCCGCCGCTTATAAGAAAGACCTTCACAACATCATCGCACTGGAAGAATACGCCGGCAACAATTACCGGAAATTCAAATCCATCCATATTGCCGGCACCAACGGCAAAGGTTCCACTTCGCATATGCTGGCGGCCGTACTGCAGGAAGCCGGTTATACAACAGGCCTCTACACTTCACCCCACCTGCACGATTTCCGGGAAAGGATCCGTGTGAACGGAGAAATGGTGCCGGAAGATTTTGTAGTGTCTTTTACCCGCAGCATGGAAGAAGCGATCCGGGTCATCGAGCCTTCTTTTTTTGAGCTTACCGTGAGCATGGCTTTCGCCTGGTTCGTGCAGGAAGGCGTGGAAGTGGCGGTGATCGAAACCGGGCTGGGTGGACGGCTCGACAGCACCAATATTGTGCTTCCCGAGCTGAGCGTCATCACCAATATCGGCATGGACCATATGAATATCCTGGGACCCGACCTGGCCAGCATTGCGGCAGAAAAAGCCGGCATCATCAAAAAGGGCGTACCGGTGGTGATAGGAGAATGGAACGAGATCACACGGCCTGTTTTTGAAGCGAAGGCCCGCGAAATGGAGGCGCCGCTGAGCCTGGCGGGTCAAGAGCAGGTGGTGGTGGACTGGAAAAAAAACAAATCGCTGCTGGAAGTGACGGTGCGGGAAAAAGAGCGGCAGGACGCACAGTTGTACCGCCTCGACCTCACGGGAGAATACCAGGTTCGCAATGTGCGTACCGTGCTGCAGGCCGTGCATGTTCTCCAGCGGGCGGGCTGGTCCATCAGCGAACAGGCCATACATAACGGACTGGCACACGCGAAAAAACTAACGGGCTTGCATGGCCGCTGGGAACAGGTGAGCGAACATCCCCGCGTGATCCTCGACGTGGCACACAACGAAGATGGCGTCAGGGCCCTGCTGCGCCAACTGGAGCTGGAAGATTTTCATCACCTCTACATCGTGATAGGTATGGTGAAGGACAAGGACATCGGCGCCGTGCTTGGGCTGCTGCCGCGACAGGCCGTTTATTTCTTCACACAGGCAAAGATTCCGCGTGCGCTGGATGCCACGGCGCTGGCGGAACAGGCGGCTGCAGCCGGGTTACAGGGATCGGTGGTTGCCGACGTAAACCAGGCCCTGCAAGCGGCAAAGGCAAGGGCCGGCAAGAACGACCTGGTGCTGGTTTGCGGCAGCGTATTCGTAGTGGCCGAGGTCAACTGCTGACCTGCAGTTTGCCCAGGCGCATCAAGGCATAAAATACGCAGTTGGCGTGGAGCGACTGCACGATCTCCCCTCTTAACAACATGCCGGTAATGTCGTCGAGCGATATTTCCACCACCTCGATCTCTTCGTTGTGATCGAGCTGCTGCTCCTGTTTTTTTACACCGCCGGTGGCCAGGAAGAGTTCAGTATAGTTGCTGAGCACGCCCGGGTTGGCAGCCACCCGCGCGAGGTATTCGATATCGGAAAAGGCATAACCGGTTTCTTCCAGCAGTTCCCTTTTCATACCCGTGGCAAAATCCTCACCCGGGTCAATAAAACCGCCGGGTGTTTCGAGTATCACTTCACCGATGGGATGGCGGTACTGTCGTACCATCAGCACTTTGTTATCGGCGGTGAGGGCCAGCGCTGTGGCGGAAGTAGGCAGTTCTACTACGAAGTAGGGATCCACGATGGCGCCGTCTTCGCGCTGGCAGCGGTCGCGCCTTGCCGTGAAATAAATATGCCTGCTGAGGTATTCGGACGATAATATTTTCCAGTGCATTGGCGAGAATATGTGTTATGATTACCAGCCCATTCTTTCGCGCAGGCCAACAATATGCGCCACATGGTGTTTGCCATGCCAGGCGTACATGCCAAGCAGGAACCATAGGGTCATTTCTTTTTTATGTTCAGGATGGAAAACGGTCCTTTCCAGGAACACCTGCGGGTCGAGCTTATAGATGGTGGCATGCCAGCGGCTGTGCAGCGCATGCAGCAGGGTAAGGGAAATATTGATGGGCAGTTCTTTCACGTCGTTGAGTTCGGCCCAGGCTTTTTCGTCGTAGGGTTTGATGGTAGGATTGGATTCGGTGATGCCGAGTTTGAAACGGATCATGGCGTTGGCGTGGCTGTCGGCCACGTGGTGCACGAGTTGGTGAACCGTCCAGCCGCCTTCACGATAAGGTGTTTGCAATTGCTGTTCGTCGAGCTGCAGGATGGCGTTCTCCATCAGTTGCGGCAGGAACTTAATATCGTTTAACCATGCCTGTAATTGCTGCTGGCTGAAAGGCTGGGGCTCGTATTTCCCGATGGGATAACGAAGATCTGTTGCGGGTGTATCCATATATTGTTTTTCTTCTTGGGTCATTCCTGTTCCCGGAGCCGGTGTCCGGTGAGATGGATGAAAACGTCTTCCAGGTTGGCCTGTTTCACTTCGCGCGGCTTTTCAAAACCAAGGGCCACGAGCTGGTCGATCAGTTGGCCGGGCGTATCGAGCGCAATGATCTTTCCGCTGTCGATGATGGCTACGCGGTCGCAGAGCACTTCGGCTTCGTCCATGTAGTGGGTGGTCAGGATCACGGTGGTGCCTTTGCTCCGGATTTCCGTGATGAGGTCCCAGAGATGGCGCCGGGCCTGGGGATCGAGGCCGGTGGTGGGCTCGTCGAGGAAGATGATCTTTGGGTCGTTGATCAGCGTGGTGGCAATGGAAAAGCGTTGTTTCTGTCCGCCGCTGAGGTCTTTGAATTTGGCCCTGGCTTTTTCTTCGAGGTTCACCATGGCCAGCATGGCGCGGGTATCAATGTCGCGGTTGTACAGGCCTGCAAAGAGTTCCAGCAGTTGCGTGAGGTTGAGCCCGGGATAATAACCCGACGACTGCAACTGCACGCCGATGATCTTTTTGATGCCTGCCGGATCGGTGTCGAGATTTTTATTGTCGATGTGTACTGTGCCGCTGCTTTTTTCGCGAAGGGTTTCCATGATCTCCAGCGTGGTGGACTTACCGGCGCCATTGGGCCCCAGCAGTCCGAATATTTCACCCGGGTATACGTCAAAACTGATGCCTTTAACGGCTTCAAACTGTCCATACGATTTGCGGAGATCCCTGACCTCGATGATGGCTTTCCGGTCCATAGCAGCCACAAATTAACGCATTATTTGAGGACAAAGATCTGCGTATAATAAACCGTTCCGGTAGGATCTCGGGAAATGCCCACGCCGGTGAGGGTATAACGGCCTTCAATATTCTTTTTGTGCGCGGGACTTTTAAGCCAGGACTGCACGAGGTTGCGCGCCGACATTTTCCCAACTGCTACGTTTTCTGCCGAAGCGCGGGTGCCGTCGAGGCGTTTGCTGATCCGGGCTGATCTCTCCTCAAAGCCATCGTGCCCGAAAGGAGCCTGGCGGCTCGCCATGCGCTGGCTGTGGACGGCAGCCTCTGTAGCCACCACGCTGCTGGATTCCAGCGCCGGCAATCCCTTTGATTTGCGATAGCGGTTCACTTCCGATACAATATCGGCTTCCAGGTTAGACAGGGTATAGGCCTCTTTCGGCGCCGGGGGCTTTGAAGTAGTGGCCGGCGGCTTGGATTTGCAGGAAGCCAGCAATGCCAGTACCAGGGCTGCGAAATACAGGTAACGCATGGGGTTAATTTCTGGGGCATAACGCAAGTATTGTACCAGTTGGCACAAGCAGCGTCCCGCTAAAAACAGTAATTTAGTAATAAAGCGATAACCAGAAAACCCACTATTAATAACCTTTTTTAACGACGCCATATGAAGGTTAGTGAATTACCCGAAATATCCAGTAAGCCAAAGCCTGTGAGGAAGATACATGGAAATGACAGCTCCTATGTTACCGACACCCTTTCTGTGGAGGAGCCGCTTGAAATCAGAATTGGTTACGGGCCTGTTGAAAACAGAATACAAAAAAGCATTTCGGTTACAATGAGAACGCCCGGGGATGATGGGGAACTGGCAGCGGGTTTCTTATTTACGGAAGGCATTATTTCTTCTTATAACCAGGTGGAAAAAATCAATGGCATAGCTATTGACTGTTCTTCCGGAAAGAACAATATTGTGCAGGTTGAGCTTAGGGGTGATTTTACGCCAAGGCTAATGCAGACAGACAGGAACTTCTATACTACTTCCAGTTGTGGTGTTTGCGGAAAAGCGTCCATCGAGTCTATCCGGACAGTCAGTCCTTTTTTAAGTATCGAAAAAAACGCATTGCAACTGTCTACCCGTGTCCTTTATCAATTGCCACATAAACTAAGGTCGAACCAAAGTTGCTTTTCGGCTACTGGTGGCATTCATGCTGCCGGAATTTTCACTACCGATGGCCAGCTTGTTGTATTGCGCGAAGATGTGGGACGGCACAATGCGCTGGACAAATTAATCGGCGCGGCACTAAGGGACCATTCCCTGCCCTTGGATCAACATATCCTCCTGCTCAGCGGTAGAGCCAGTTTCGAACTGATTCAAAAAGCCGCAATGGCTGGCATCGCAGTGGTAGCTGCCATTGGCGCGCCTTCCACCCTTGCGGTAGAACTTGCTGCGGAATTTAATATAACGCTCCTGGGATTTCTCAAAGAAAACCGGTTCAACATCTATCATTCCTGTAAACGAACTGTAATAGCAGATATAACATGAAAATCCGGATTAAAGGCAATACGCTGCGCTATCGGTTAACCAAATCTGAAATTGCCCGGCTGGGTGCCGATGGCAGTTTGGAGGAACGCACTGAGTTTGCAGGCAGCACCCTGTTCTATGCCATTGAGCAGGCCGGCAAAGATGCCATCGGCCTTTCTGCCGACTTTACGGGCAATAGGATTGTGCTTTATATGCCAAAAGAAATGATCGATGAACTTGTCAATACCGACCGGGTGGGCTTTGAGGGAAGCAGCGGCCTGCTGGGTTTGCTCATTGAGAAGGACTTTGTTTGTATTGACCGGGTTGAGGAAGACCAGAGCGACAATTATCCTCACCCGGGTATTTCCTGTCAATAGTTAAACATTTTGCGCTATGGAACCTGATGCAGAAAACCCCTATAAGCTATCAGATCTTAAGACAACTGCGCCAAAAACATGGGCGGCCGGAATGCCGGCGGTAGTGGCAGCCATGAGCGACCTGGTGGAAGAAAAAACATTCTTCCGGGGGAACAAAGCCCTGTTGCGAATGAACCAGTTCGGTGGTTTCGATTGCCCAAGTTGCGCATGGCCCGACCCCGACGACGATCGTTCTCCCTTTGGCGAATATTGCGAAAATGGCGCAAAAGCATTGGCGGAAGAGGCCACCAGCAGACGAGTGACACCTGAATTTTTCAAAAACAATTCGGTATATGAACTTTCCCTGTCAGACGATTACCAGATAGGAAAAATGGGAAGAATCACGGATCCGATGTACCTGCCCAAAGGTGGCACGCACTACCAGCCTATAAGCTGGGAGGATGCTTTCCAAAAAATAGCGACACATTTGAACGCCCTGGCCTCCCCCGACGAAGCCGCCTTTTACACCTCCGGAAGAACAAGTAATGAAGCCTCTTTTGTTTACCAGCTTTTTGCCAAAGAATACGGCACCAACAATATGCCCGATTGTTCCAACATGTGCCACGAAACATCTGGTTCGGGTCTGCGTCCAACGATCGGCATTGGCAAGGGAACGGTAACACTGGAAGATTTTTACCACGCAGAAATCATTCTTATCATCGGTCAAAACCCCGGAACCAATGCACCCAGGATGATGAGTGCATTGGAAAAATGCAAAGCAAATGGCGGAAAGATAATTGCGGTAAATCCCCTGCCGGAAGCCGGCCTCATGGGATTTAAGAACCCGCAGGAAGTAAAGGGGATTGTCGGCAGGGGGACTAAGCTTGCAGACCTCTACCTGCCCGTAAAAATAAACGGCGATATGGCCCTACTAAAGGCCATTGAATGGCTGCTGCTCGATTTTGAAAAGAAATCACCCGGCGAAGTGCTGGATAAAAAATTTATTGAAGAAAAAACGATTGGTTTCGAAACATTTACCAGGCAATTTGATACCTATCAACTGGAGGAACTTGCTAAGGAATCTGGTGTTTCCGCAGCCCGGTTATACGAAGCTGCCCAAATGATTGCATTCAAAAAACAAATTATCATTTGCTGGGGAATGGGCATTACGCAGCAACCCAATGGCGTAGATATGGTAAGGGAAATGCTGAACATCCTGTTGATGAAAGGGAGCATTGGCAGAAAGGGGGCCGGCGTATGCCCGGTACGAGGGCACAGCAATGTGCAGGGCAATCGCACCATGCTGATAGACGAAAAGCCAACCGATGAACAACTGGATCGCCTCGAAAAACACTATGGCTTTAAGATGCCGCGCAGGCACGGCTATGATGTGGTAAGGGCTATTAAAGCCATGTACGAAGGAAAAGTAAAAGTACTGTTTTGCATGGGTGGCAACTTCCTGTCGGCTACGCCAGACACAACTTATACAGCTAGTGCTTTGCGGAAACTTAATCTAACGGTGGTTGTGTCTACCAAGTTAAACAGGACCCACCTGGTGCATGGACAGGAAGCGCTCATACTCCCTACTTTATCGCGCAGCGATATTGACATGGTAAACGGAGAACACCAATTTGTGAGCACTGAAAATTCAATGGGTGTGGTAGAGTCGTCTAAAGGAATATTGAAACCCGTTTCCGATAACCTTATGAATGAAATGCAGATTGTTTGCCGTATGGCGATGGCAACGCTTGGCAGCAGGTCGGTGGTAAACTGGCAACGGTTTCACGATAGTTACGATGCCGTCAGGGATGATATCGAAAAATGCATTCCCGGTTTTGAGAATTATAATGAAAGGGTCCGGATCAAAAAGGGGTTTTACCTGCCCAATGCTGCCAGGGACGAGCAGAAGTTTGCCAAACAATACGATTACCGCGCCCCGTTTACCATCACGACCATTCCGGACAACCGGCTTGACGAAGATGAATACATGATGGCCACCACCCGTACGCATGACCAGTTTAATACCACTATTTACGGACTGGACGATCGTTACCGGGGCATACACAATGAGCGGCGGGTGATATTCATGAATGAAAAGGACATTATAAAAGCAGGTTTTACAGCCGGTGAAAAAGTAGACTTATTCAATTACAACGACGGTAAGGAAAGGATTGCTCCTTTATTCATCATTGTCCCCTACCCCATTCCCGAAAAAAACACCATGACTTATTTCCCGGAAACAAATGTGCTGGTTTCTATCAACAATGTGGTCGGAGAAAGTAATATGCCCGCATCAAAATATGTGAAGATCAGGATAAAAAAGCACGATCCGAAGATTTACGGGAAGATCAGGCAATTATAAAACCAGGTATTTTTTTTCATAACATCCGATTCAGTAAATTTAAGCAGCTTCAGCAGATATGAATCCAGCACCACAAAATGTTTTAGATTATCATGGCAATGCCACCATTTTTATGGTCTGGAATTTTAAAGCCGGCGTACAAATTGATGAAGCCTTTCAGAACATCTGCGCATTGGTGGTCAATCTTAATAATTCCGGGGATACCCGTTTCCCGGACTCCGGCGCCAGTTGTGTGATGGGGATCGGGTATGAAGCCTGGAATCAACTTCGCCTCCCTGTTCCCCTTCCCAAAGAGCTGGAAAATTTTGAACCGATCCCGGGAGCGAAATACACGGCCGTAGCTACAAAAGGAGATTTGCATTTTCACATCAGGGGCGAGAACAGCAGTATCTGTTACGATATGGCGTTTGCGCTGTCTGCGCTGCTAAAGCCGGTAGCCACAAGCACCGAAGAAATTCATGGCTTTCGTTACTGGGATGGGCGTTCCATTTTAGGATTTGTTGATGGTACTGAAAATCCACATGGAAAGGATCGTGCCTATTTTGGACTGGTTGGAGACGATGATCCCGCTTATAAGGGCGGCAGTTATCTTTTCGTTCAGAAATACATTCACGATTTGAATGCGTTTAAGTCCCTGCCTGTTGAAGAACAGGAAAAAGTATTCGGCAGGCATAGGCAGAGTGATGTTGAAATGCCGGATAATATCAAACCTTCCAATTCCCACAGCGCTTTGGCCAATGTAGGCGACGATTTAAAAGTGATTCGCGACAATATGCCCTTTGGCAATATGTCCACCAATGAGATGGGCACTTATTTCATTGCTTATGCCAGCACATTCAGTACGGTAAAAAAAATGCTGACCAATATGTTTGTGGGTTCTCCACCCGGTAACTACGACAGGCTATTGGATTTCAGTTCGCCCAAAACCGGGAGTTTGTTTTTTGTTCCAACCACCACATTTTTAAAGAATGTTTCCAATGGGGTTTCGCCTCTATCCAATGAAATTCCGGTTGAGGAGAAGGCTGGATCACAAGAACCTAAGGCAGATGGCTCCTTAGGCATTGGTTCACTAAAAAAAAGAAACAGGATATGAATAATCTTTACCGGGAACTTGCTCCCATTTCCGATGCAGCGTGGTCTCAAATTGAAGAAGAAGCCCGCCGCACGCTTAAACGCCATATGGCGGCCCGGCGGGTGGTGGATGTGGAAGGCCCAAAAGGGTTTGATCATTCGGCTGTGGGAACAGGCCACCTCCGGCAAATTGATGCGCCCGGGGAAGGAATACAGGCATCTCAACGCCTGGTCAAACCGCTTGTTGAACTCCGGGTTCCGTTTGAACTGACGCGGCAGGCTATTGACGATGTAGAACGGGGAGCGGAGGATTCCGACTGGCAACCGGTAAAAGACGCTGCACGCAAAATAGCTTTTGGAGAAGACGCAGCCGTCTTTGAAGGATTTGGCACTGCGGATATCCAGGGCATCCGTCAGAGCAGCAGCAACAAGCCGGTAATACTTCCTTCCAGTATAAAGGGTTATCCCGATGCCGTATCCCAGGCAGTTAGTCAGTTGCGGCTGGCGGGGGTTAATGGGCCTTACGTTCTTGTTCTTGGCGCAGACCAGTTCACAGCGGCCAGCGGTGGAAGCGATGAAGGATATCCCGTCTTTCAACACATTCAGCGGGTCATTGGCGGAGATATTATCTGGGCGCCGGCCATCAGAGGCGGCTTCGTACTGAGTACCCGTGGCGGTGATTTTGAGTTGAGCATTGGGCAGGATACTTCCATCGGGTATCTTGAACATTCCGCCACCACGGTCAAATTGTACCTGCAGGAAAGTTTTACTTTCCAGGTATTCACGACAGAAGCATCTGTGGCGCTCACACCAGGGGAATAATATTGATCGGCCGTTCTACGGTTATAGCCGGCCCCGGGGTGCAATTGAAGCCTGAAGCATGGAATCAGCAAAGAACAATATTGTTTATACAATTGGCCACTCCACACACAGTTTGGAGGAGCTTATTCAAATGTTACAGGCTTTTGCTATAAAAACACTGGTTGATGTCAGGCGTTTTCCGGGATCGCGAAAATATCCGCAGTTCAATAAAGACAACTTAGCTGCCGGTTTGCAGGCAGTTGGCATCAGCTACGTTCATTTGGAAAATTTAGGCGGCAGGAGAACAGCGCATAAGAATTCCAACAACAATCGCTGGCGAAACAAATCCTTCCAGGGATATGCCGATCATATGGCGACGAAGGAATTTGAAGAAGGCATGAGCCAACTGGAAACCATTGCCGCAAAACAACCAACAGCCTATATGTGTTCGGAAGCGCTCTGGTGGAGATGCCATCGTTCCATGATTTCGGACTACCTAAAGGCCAGGGGATGGCAGGTGCTGCATATTATGGGGCCGGGTAAAGTGGAAGCGCATTCCTACACTTCACCCGCCCGTGTTGAGGGTGAGCATGTTTTCTACCACGATGATACCAATCCGTCCAATTTATAATTATGGCAACAAAATTCAAAGTGGGTGATGCAGTAAGCTGGAATTCGGAAGCTGGAATCGTTTCGGGAACGATTATCAAAGTACATACGAAAGACTTCAACTACAAAGGGTACACCCATCATGCAACGGAGGAAGATCCCCAATATGAAATTAAAAGCAATAAGTCGGATCATGTAGCCGCGCATAAAGGGTCGGCGCTCACGAAAATCAACAGGTAAAATGATCACTGATTTACAGGAACTTGCAAATTTGTTCTTTACTCAGCAACGGCCTTTGTTAGGGGCACGTTTATAAATTATTTTGCCATCCCGTTCTACATATTCGCCCGATACTATTGGATATGCATACTTGGGCGCGTACGATACGCTATGGCTTTTTATAATTATTTTGTCGTTAACCTTTAGGCTATGTAGCTGCTGAAGCTCACCGTCAAACCTAAGAATGTAATCGTCACCATTAATTCTGACCATCACTCCGAAACCTAATAATGAGCCTGGCGGGAGAGAAAGAGAAGTTACGACAGCCTCCATATTGGTGGAAGCACTTATTTTAACAGCACTGGCAAGCACTTTTGTACCTTCGGGAGATGCTTCCCATTTTTTGTACTTTCTACCCTCAGGGGTAGCCTCCCATTGTTTCATTGCTGACCTCCTTTCAGCATCAGTAGGCGGTTTTGGAGATGACTTTTCAGAAGGTTCATTTTTAATTTCTCGATTAGCAAATACCAGTCCGCTTACCACAACCAGCGATAAGATCAGTACATAAACAGCTTTTTTCATAATTTTTGTGGGTTAGTTAAATAATATTAGCTTCAAATTTCAAACCTATGCAAGGTCTTTGTCACTTTTTGTAAAACGGTTGTAAATAGAAATGTAAATGCGTGTAAATTTTCCTGTAAGCATGTCTTTTGCCAAACATTTACTACCCAGATTTGCCCTTGCCGTCGGGATTTTCCTACTTTTTTTTACTGCATCTTCATTTCACATAACAGTTGACCGGGATACAAAGGTGAAACAAGTCAACCTGCTTATCCGCCGCGTGGGGGACCAATTACTGCTGCAATCGGACGACAAACATTCACGGGTATTGCCGGTAACAGAAAATAAGGAAGGCACCTTCCTGCTCAGCTTTGAAAAGGATTTCACCTTTAATCATGATTCACTCGTCACCTTATGCCGCCAGTTACTTCCCAAATCACAGTTCCCTTCCGGGTATGCAGTAACTGTTCATGATTGTACGAAGAATGCCATCGTATACGGCTTTGCGTTCAATAACAGTACAGAAGATATACTCGCATGTAGTGGCAGAAACCAACCGGAGGGTTGCTATACTATCGAATTTGCATTTGCAGATTTTGATTCAAATGGAGGCGTCAACACATCGGCATTAGAAAAATTCAGATCGAAGCCATTTACTTCTCCGCTCATGCTGGCAGCTTACAGTTTGCTGTTAGTACTGACCACTGCCTTCTTCACGAAACGGTTTAAAGAGGCGTCAAAGCAATTACCTGCCGACAATCAGGATCAGTCAATAGAAGATGAGCCGGCGTCTGAATTACCCGCAGTTGGAAAATTTTTATTTGATGTAAAAGGGCAGCGTTTGTTATTGAAAAACGAATTGATACACCTTACTGACAAAGAATGCAGGGTATTACAATTGCTTCACGAAAATTTTGGAGAGCTGATACCGCGAGAGACGATCCTGCAAAAAATATGGATTGATGAAGGAGTGATTACCGGGCGTAGCCTGGATATGTTTATATCAAAGCTCAGGAAAAAATTAAGCCCGGACGCGGAGCTTAAGATAACAAATGTTCATGGGAAAGGATATAAACTGGAAATAGTAGAAAGCCAAACTATTTAAAGTATCCTCCTTGTGAAAGTTGCGGCAAACCCTGGTCACGAAATTACCGGGATGAACCAGCGACCCTCTGATTAACCGTCAGAGGAAAGACTGCAGTTCCTGCATCATGTCGGTGCTGCCGCCGAAAAAAGGCGTGCGCTGGTGCAGCTCAGTGGGCACAATATCGAGCACCCTCTCCTTTCCATCTGTGGCCTTCCCTCCCGCCACCTCCAGGATAAACGCAAAGGGATTGCATTCATACAGCAGCCGCAATTTTCCCTGCGGCTGCGACACCGTGCCCGGGTATAAAAAGATCCCGCCCTTGATCAGGTTGCGGTGAAGGTCGCTCACCAGGCTGCCGATATAACGCTGCGTATAAGGGCCGCCGTTAGTGCCATTCTTTTCCTGGCAGTGGGTGATATAACGCTGCACGCCTTTGTCGAAACGGAAAAAATTACCGTGGTTCACGGAATATATTTTGCCCGCGGGCGGACATTTCATATCGGGATGGCTGAGGCAGAACTCGCCGATGCTGGGGTCGAGGGTGAAGCCGTTCACGCCACGCCGCGTGGCATATACCAGCATGGTGGAGCTGCCGTACACCACGTATCCTGCCGCCACCTGGCGCAGACCGGCCTGGATGAAATCGGCCTTGTTACAGGGCGTGCCTGGCGCGCTCAGACGCCGGTACACGGAGAAGATGGTGCCAATGGAAACATTCACATCAATATTGCTGCTGCCGTCGAGCGGATCAAACAGCACCACGTACTTGCTCTGGTTGCTCACTTCATCGTCAAAGATCACCACATCGTCCATTTCCTCGCTGCCTATACCGGCGCAACTGATGCCGTGCCGCAACACGCCGGTCAACTGGTTGTTGGCGAATATATCCAGCTTCATCACGTCTTCGCCCTGTACGTTCACCGTACCCTGCTGGCCGAGTATGTCGACCAGCCCGGCTTTGTTGACTTCCACATTGATCCTTTTAACGGCCAGGCCGATATCGCGGAGCAGGCGGCTAAGCTCACCGGTGGCGTGTGGAAAGAGGCGCAGCTGCTGGATGGTGAACTCATCCAGGGTTAAAATCTTCCGGTTCAGAAAACCCATAGCAATCGTTTTGGCAGGCCACAAATAAACTGAATTTATTGAAACCAGCTACATCCAATTGTCGTTTCTTTGTTGATAAACTTTCAACCACCATGCGCATTTTCAAGTTCGGCGGCGCGAGCGTCAGTACCCTCGAAAGGATCCACCAGGTAGCGGCTATTTTGCAGAAAGAACAGGACCGGGAACTACTGGTGGTTGTTTCCGCCATGGGCAAAACCACCAATGCCCTGGAGAAAGTGGCGGAGCAGTTCTACGCCGGCAGGCAGGAGGAAGCGCTTGGCCTCTTTCACCAGGTAAAAGAACAGCACCTGCAAACCGCCAAATACCTGTTGGTGAAAGAATACCTGGCCTGTGAGCAGGCGCTGATCAACTTCTTCACCGAAGTGGAATGGCTGCTGCACGACAAGCCCCAGCGCGATTACGATTACTACTACGACCAGATCGTGTGTGTGGGAGAATTGTTGTCCACCGCCATCGTCAGCGCTTACCTGAAAGAATCGGGCATCGATAACAGTTGGATCGATGTGCGCGACGTATTCCGTACAGACGAACGCTTCCGCGATGCAGGGCTCGACTGGAATTTCACCCAACTGCAGGTGAACCAGCTTTTGAAGCCGCTTTTCGGAAAAACAAAACTGGTGGTCACGCAGGGGTTCATCGGCGCCACCGACGAAAACGAAAGCACCACGCTGGGGCGCGAAGGCAGCGATTACACTGCCGCCATTTTTGCCAACCTGCTCGATGCATCCTATCTCACCATCTGGAAGGATGTGGAAGGCGTAATGAATGCTGACCCCAAAAAATACAAGGCCGCGCAACTCATCACTTCCCTCAATTATACCGAGGTGATCGAAATGGCTTATTACGGCGCCCAGGTGATCCATCCCAAAACGATCAAGCCCCTGCAGAACAAAAACATACCGCTGTATGTGAAATGTTTCCTGGACCCCGACCTGCCGGGCACAGAAATCCACAACCAGCCCATTCCACCGCTTCCACCCATTATTGTGTTCAAGGACAACCAGGTGTTGCTGCAACTTACTTCCAAGGATTTTTCCTTTGTAGGCGACCATGCAGTGGCAGAACTGTACCGGCTTTTCGGGGAACTTGCCTTCCACCCCAACCTCAGCCAGAACGGGGCCATCAGCTTTACCTGCTGCCTCGACGACCGCCCGGAAAAGATTGAACAACTGGCCATTGCCGCCACCGAGTTTTTTGACGTAAGCGTGGAAAGAGGGTTGCGCCTGCTCACCATACGGCATTACGTAAAAGAAGTGCTGGAAGAATTGATCGGACAGCAACAGGTAGTGTTACAGCAGCAAACACCCGAAACCATCCAGGTAGTATTGAAATAATTTTTACGGGATCTCCATTCTTTGCAACAATGCCGCTCAGGCGCCGGGAGCTTTGTTCTCCACCAGAATGGTTTGTTTGAGTTTCATGGGCACTGCCTTTTCTTCGCGAATGGCAGGGTTCCAGTCGGGCATGGTTTCCAGCGCATCCAGCAGGTGCTCGTTCAACTGGTCGTTGCCCCCTTTAAGAATGTGCGGATTTAACACTTTTCCATTTTTATCCACGATGAATTCCACCAGGATATAGGCGGTATGCTGGTCCTCGTTCAGGTAAGGCGCCAGGCTGGTATTCAACTGCCGCAGGTAATCACGAAACGCATTGGAACCACCGGGAAATTCCGGCAGCTTGTGCACCGTGGTAGGAATATCCTTTTCGTCGAAAGGGGTTACCTTCCGCTGTTTCTTAACCACTACCGGCGCTACTGCTTTTCTTTCGTTGCCGGGCAGCGCCATTTTCACTTCTTCATCAAGCACATAACTACCCCGGCCATTCACCATGATCAGCGGCAGTTTCTTATGCTTTTCGAAATAATAAAAAACTTCTTTCAGGCTGTTGGCCAGGTAGGCGTAATCGGCAAAATCGCGCACATAACGGCTCAGGTAATCGGAACTCCGGCGGTTATCAAAACGCACCGGGAAGATGTGCACGGGTATAAAATCCTGCCCCAGCGCGCGCGCGTTGGAAGCCAGCACATAAAGTTCTTCGATCTGAGAATCCGTGATAGGAATACAGCCCGTGGTAACACAGCTTCCGTGGATATAAATATCACCGCCGGGCTGGATGGCATCGCTGAGATAGCGGTCCGATGCATTGGGGTAATTCAGCCCCAGCGACAAGTGGTACACACTGCGCGGGTTGAATTCATTGATGTAATAAAAACCTTCCGGCACCTGGTAGTCGCCTTCCATGCGCTTGGGGCCGAGGGTGCCGGCCATGGCGCAAACCTTGTAAGTCTTGAAAAGTTTGAAAGGATGGTCTTTTTCGCCCTTGACCCAAACTTCCAGTTGGCTGTCGTATTTGAAAGAACGGATGTAAAGGTATTTAGCGGGCCACTCCAGTCCCTTCTCCCGGAACTGGCGCATCAGGGAATCTTCCTTTTTTCGCAGAAACTCACTGAGTCGCGGACTGTTACGCTGGAATTCAGCGAAATTCGGCTGGTAAGATGTCTGTGCTGCAGCACCCAGTACCACCGCACAGAAGAAAAGGGAGGCTATACAATGTTTCATAGTAACGTCCGCACTCCCGCTAAAATACTCAAAATTTACAAATTGCCCCGTATTTCCTGCTCCCTTTCGATGGCTTCGAACAAGGCTTTAAAATTTCCTTTACCAAAACTCTTTGCGCCTTTGCGCTGGATGATCTCAAAAAACAGCGTGGGACGGTCCTCTACCGGTTTGGTGAAGATCTGCAACAGGTAGCCTTCTTCGTCGCGGTCCACCAGGATGCCCAGTTCTTTCAGCGCCTGGAGCTCTTCATCGATATCTCCTACCCTTTGCAGCAGGTCGTCGTAATAAGAAGTGGGCACTTTCAGGAACTCCACGCCTCTTGCGGCCAGGGCCGATACCGTTTCCAGTATATTGGCAGTGGCAAGCGCCACGTGCTGGCAGCCCTCGCCGTTATAGTAGTCCAGATATTCCTCTACCTGGCTTTTCTTTTTCCCTTCGGCAGGTTCATTAATGGGAAATTTCACATAACCATTCCCGTTACTCATCACCTTACTCATTAAGGCGGAATATTCGGTGGAAATGTCTTTGTCGTCGAAGCTGAGGATATTGCGGAAACCCATTACCTCTTCATAAAAGCCCACCCATTTGTTCATCTGGTTCCAACCCACATTGCCCACGCAATGGTCTACATACAGCAGGCCGGTGGATGAAGGATTGTATTCGGTTGTCCATGGCTGATAGCCCGGCAAGAAACAGCCCTGGTAGTCTTTTCTTTCCACGAAAAGATGCACGGTATCGCCATAGGTATGGATGCCGCTGGTGACCACTTCGCCATCGTTGTCGCGTGAAGCTACAGGTTCCTGGTACGACTGTGCACCACGGGAAGTAGTGTCGGTCCAGGCTTTGCGGGCATCGGCCACGCGGAGGGCCAGCACTTTTACGCCGTCGCCGTGGCGGTAGATATGGTCGGCCATGGCGTTGCCGGAGCGAAGCGGCGTGGTAAATACAAAGGTCAGTTTATTCTGCCGGACGGCATAACTGGCCACATCTTTACGCCCGGTCTCGGGACCGGCATAGGCCAGGCTCTGGAAACCAAAGGCGGTCTTATAAAAATGCGCGGCCTGTTTGGCGTTGCCTACATAAAATTCAATATAATCGGTGCCTTCCAGGGGAAGGAAATCGGTGAGTGCATGCCGGCGGGCGTTTTCTGCGATCACAGCTATCAGCTTTGAGGTGAAACAATAAATAATGGTAAACTCCCGGTTCAGGGACCGGCGCAACGGGTGGCTGCGGAAATACAGTGAGGGGAAGGGATCAGCCTCCAATGGCCATGGACTCCATCAGCAGGAAATACTGGTGACGGCAATCGGGGAAAAGCTTATGCGGATAGTCGGGTATCACGTTTCAAAGGTAATAAAATGTATCCTTACTTTTGTGCCATGAAAAAAGTAGGCATACTCGGCGGGGGTCAATTGGGAAGAATGTTACTCCAGGAAGCGGCCAATTTCCCGGTGGAAACCTGGGTAATGGAAAATGATCCCGATTGTCCCGCAGCCCATTTATGCCGCCATTTTGTGCTGGGCGATATCCGCTCTTACGACGACGTATATCGTTTCGGAAAAAACTGCGATGCGCTTACCATCGAAATTGAATCGGTGAACGTGGATGCGCTGGAGCAACTCGAAAAAGAAGGCGTCACCATCATCCCGAAACCATCGGCCCTGCGCATCATCAAGAACAAGATCCGCCAGAAAAAATTTTACCAGGAACACAGCCTGCCCACGGCGGCTTTTGTAACGGTGCAGGGAAGGCAGGAACTGGAGGCGCAGCTTGCTTTTCTGCCCGCCGCCATGAAACTGGGCGAAGGCGGTTACGACGGCAAGGGTGTGCAGATCCTGCATGGTGCCGAAGACCTGGCGCTGGGTTTCGACGCACCGAGCGTGCTGGAGAAAAAAGTGAGCATCGATAAGGAAATTGCCATCATCGTAGCCGTGAACGCGAAAGGCGAAACGGCCATTTATCCGCCCGTGGAAATGGTTTTTGATCCCTATCTCAACCTGCTTGATTACCAGCTCTGCCCGGCGGATATCCAGCAGAAAACACTGTGGCGTGCAGAGGCCATTGCGCTCACGCTCGCCAAGGCCCTGCAGTCGCCCGGACTTTTTGCCGTTGAACTGTTCATCGACCGCAACGGCGATGTGCTGGTCAACGAAACGGCGCCCCGCGTACACAACAGCGGCCACCATACCATTGAAGCGCATGTGTGTTCGCAGTACGAAATGCTCTGGCGCCTGCTGCTCGATTACCCGCTGGGGAGCACGGCAGCACTCCACCCCTCCAGCCTCGTGAACCTGATCGGCGAAAACGGCCACAGTGGCCCGGCTTTTTATGAAGGCATGGAAGAAGTACTGAAGATGGAAGAAGTATATGTTCATCTTTATGGTAAAAAAGAAACGCGTCCCGGTAGAAAAATGGGGCATATCACCATTCTTGGAAAGGATAAACTTGACTTGACCCGGAAAGCCCAGCAGGTAAAGAGAAGCCTCAAAGTGATCAGTAGCTGAAATTCATCCCGGGCGACATCCGCTCAAACGGATAAATTGCCGTTCATACAGGAAAACCAGCAACCCGTAGAGAATACCCTGAATAGCCCTGCCGGGGCGGGTGCGCCCTGATTGAAATCTTTTAATTTTACCACTGTTCCAACCTTAAACAGCCGTTTACATGAGCCTGCTCAAAACATTCGCGATCGCCCTTCCAGCTACCCTTCTTTTCCTGGCGCTTTCTTCCTGTCAATCCGGCAACGATAAAAAGATAGCGCCCCCTGCTCCCGGTAAAGCCCAGGGCAATGCCGCGCCCATACGTGTGGAGGGGTGGCTCGTGAACGCCTCTACGATCAGTGAAAAGTTAGAAGTGCCCGGCAGCCTCCTGCCCTATGAAGCCACGGAATTGCGCCCCGAAGTTTCCGGCCGCATTACACAGCTTAATATTAAAGAAGGGCAATCCGTTGCCAAAGGAACCCTGCTGGTGAAATTGTACGACGCCGACCTGCAGGCCCAGCTCAAGAAATTACAGGTGCAGTTGGAGATGAACGAAAAAACGGCCCAGCGCCAGGGCGAGTTACTCAAGATTGATGGCATCAGCAAACAGGAATACGACCTGAGTGTGCTGCAGGTGAGCAATATCAACGCCGACATCGAACTGATCCGCACCGCTATCGAAAAAACGGAGATCCGCGCGCCCTTCAACGGGAGGATGGGTCTGCGAAATGTGAGCATGGGCGCTTATGTTACGCCTGCGACCCTCATCACAGTGATCCGTATGGAAGACCAGCTTAAGCTTGAATTCACCGTTCCGGAAAAATACAGCAGCCGCATGGCCGCCGGCAATATGGTGCGGTTTACCATGGAGGGGCTGACGCAGCCGCTCTCGGCCAGGATCATTGCCACCGAAGAAGCGGTGACCGAAGACTCGCGCAGCCTCCGCGTACGTTCGGTAGTGCAGGGAAAAGCGCCCCAGCTCATTCCCGGGGCCTTCGCCAAAGTACAGCTCGATTTCGGCAAAGACAACCAGGCGCTGATGATCCCCAGCCAGGCAGTGATTCCACAGGCCCGGTCAAAAAAGGTGATCCTCTACCGTGATGGCCTTGCCAGCTTTGAAACCGTTACCACCGGCGTGCGTGATTCTTCGCAGGTGCAGATCACATCGGGACTGCAACGGGGCGATACCATTGTTACCACCGGGCTGCTCGCCATCAAACCCGGCAGCAAAATTGAGATCATCAAAATGAACCAGGCCAAATGAATATATCAGAACTGAGTTTGCGGCGGCCGGTGCTGGCCATTGTGATGAACATCATCATCATCGTATTCGGACTTATCGGGTATAAATTCCTCGGCGTGCGGGACTATCCCGCCATCGATCCGCCCATCGTGAACGTGCGCACGGCTTATTCCGGCGCCAATGCCGATATCATTGAGTCGCAGATCACCGAGCCCCTGGAGAAATCCATCAACGGCATTGCCGGGGTGAAGAACATCACCTCCAGCAGCAGCCAGGGTACCAGCAATATTACCGTGGAATTCGACCTGGCCATTGACCTGGAAGCCGCCGCCAACGACGTGCGCGACAAAGTATCGCAGGCCGTGCGTTCCCTGCCCGAAGACCTCGATGCGCCACCGGTGGTAAGCAAGGCCGACGCCAGCTCCGACTTCATCCTGGCCATGACCGTGCAGAGCAATACGCGCAACCAGTTGCAGGTAACAGAATATGCCACCAATAACCTGGTAGAAAGATTGCAGACGATCCCGGGTGTAAGCGGACTGCAGATCTGGGGTGAGAAAAAATATGCCATGCGCATCTGGTTCGACCCGGCAAAGCTTTCGGCTTACGGCCTCACGCCGGCCGATGTGGAAACAGCCCTGCGCAACCAGAACGTGGAGTTACCATCTGGCAAGATTGCCGGCGACGCTACCGAACTCACCGTGCGCACTTTCGGGTTGCTCAATACCGAAGAAGAATTCAACAACATCATCGTCAGGAATGTGAACGGCGCCGATGTGAAGGTGAAAGACATTGGAGAAGCCGTACTGGGACCGGAAAATGAGGAAACCGTATTGAAAGAAAGCGGTATTCCCATGATCGGCCTGGCCATCATTCCGCAGCCCGGTTCCAACTATGTAGCCATCAGCGAAGAGTTTTACAAACGTTATGCGCAGATCGAAAAAGACCTGCCGGCCGATATGCGGCTGGATATCGGTCTCGATCAAACGAAGTTCATCAAACGGTCCATCCTGGAAGTGGAAGAAACCCTGATCATTGCCTTCATATTGGTAGTGCTGATCATTTATCTTTTCTTCCGCGACTGGATCATTGCCATCCGGCCACTGATCGACATTCCTGTTTCCCTGATCGGCGCCTTCTTCATCATGTACCTGCTGGGCTTCACGGTGAACGTGCTGACCCTGCTGGCCATTGTGCTGGCAACGGGCCTGGTGGTAGATGATGGCATTGTGGTGACGGAAAACATTTATAAAAAAATGGAGAAGGGCATGGATAAATGGCAGGCCGCCCGCGAAGGATCGAAGGAGATCTACTTTGCGGTGATCGCCACTTCCATCACGCTCGCAGTAGTATTTCTTCCCATCGTTTTCCTGCAGGGCTTTGTGGGCCGGCTTTTCCGGGAGTTCGGGATCGTGGTGGCCGGGGCTGTACTGATCTCCGCCTTTGTTTCCCTTACGCTGACGCCCGTACTAAACGTGAAGCTCACCCGAAAAGTGCACCGCACTTCCTGGTTCTACAATAAGACGGAGCCCTTCTTCAACTGGATGGAGAACAGCTACCGCAGCACCCTGTCTGCCTTCATGCGCGCCCGCTGGATCGCTTTCCTGGTGATTGCTGCCTGTGGCGCCATCATTTATTTCATAGGGTCCAATATGCAGTCGGAGCTTGCTCCCATGGAAGACCGCAGCCAGTTCCGCCTGACCATTACGGCGCCGGAAGGAACCAGCTTCGATTATATGGACAACTACATCGACCGGCTCAGCAGGTTTATTATGGATTCGGTGCCCGAGAAAAAAGTGATGCTTACGGTAACGGCGCCGGGGTTCAGTGGCGGTGGTGCCGTAAATACAGGATTCTTGCGCATGTTGCTGGTAGATCCCGAAGAAAGGATCCGCAGCCAGCAACAGATCGTGGACATGGTGAACCGCAACCTGCCCCGCTTCAACGAAGGCAGGGCCTTTGCCATCCAGGAACAGACGATCCAGGTGAACCGCCGCGGTGGCCTGCCCGTGCAGTTCGTGATACAGAACGTGAATTTTGAAAAGATCCGCGAAGTGCTACCCACCTTCCTGGATGAAGCCAATAAGAATCCCGTTTTCCAGGGCGTGGACGTAGACCTTAAATTCAACAAGCCCGAGCTCCGCGTAAACATCAACCGCCTCAAGGCAAGCCAGTTGGGCGTTTCCATTGCCGATATTTCCTCCACCCTGCAACTGGCGCTCAGCAACCGCCGCCTGGGTTATTTCACCAAAGACGGCAAACAATACCAGGTCGTCGGACAATTGTCGCGGAACGAAAGAGATGAGCCGGCCGACCTGAAAGCCATCTATGTGCGTAGCGCCGGTGGAAAAAGCATTTCACTCGATAACATTGTGGAGTTCGAAGAAGAAACCACCCCTCCCACCATTTACCATTTCAACCGGTATAAATCTGCTACCGTCTCCGCCGGACTGGCGCCGGGCCAAACCATTGGCGATGGCATCAAAGCCATGCAGGGCATTGCCGATCATGTGCTGGATGAAAGTTTCTCTACTTCACTGGCCGGCAACTCCCGCGATTTTGCCGAAAGCTCCAGCAATACCAGCTTTGCCTTCCTGCTGGCCCTGGGACTGATCTTCCTGATCCTGGCCGCGCAGTTCGAAAGCTTCATCGACCCCTTCATCATCATGATCACGGTTCCCCTCGCAATAGCAGGCGCCCTGTTATCACTCTGGATCTTTGATCAAACGCTCAATATCTTCAGCCAGATCGGCATGATCATGCTGATCGGGCTGGTGACCAAAAACGGTATCCTGATCGTGGAATTCGCCAACCACAAAAGAATGGAAGGGTCGGCAAAAAAAGAAGCCGTGATCGACGCGGCGGTGGGAAGGCTGCGGCCCATCCTCATGACCAGCCTGGCCATGTCGCTCGGCGCCCTGCCCCTGGCCCTTTCGCTCGGCGCTGCATCCACGAGCCGCATTCCGCTGGGCATTGTGATCGTGGGTGGCATCCTGTTTTCACTGGTGCTTACCCTGTACGTGATCCCTGCCATGTATTCTTATCTTTCTTCTAAAAAGAAAACCCACAGCGAACTGGACGAAGTCATCACCGTACCCGTTTCGGCATAAATAAAGCATATGAAGACCAGATCAGGCCTTTTGATGATTTTCCTGTTTCTTGTGGCAGTCCGGGCGGGTGCGCAGGATATGCTCACCCTGGAACAAGCCATAGCGCTGGCCCTTAAGAACAATTACGATATCCAGTTGTCGCGCAACGATTCACTTTCCTACGCGCTGGATAACAGTTATGCCTATGCGGCATTCCTGCCCCGCCTCAACGGCACCGCTTCCAAGGTGTGGAACAACAACGCCCAGAAGCAGGAACTGGCCAATGGCAGTAAGCGCGACACGTCCGGCCTCAAATCCAATAACCTGCAGGCCGCCGTCAACCTCAACTGGACCCTCTTCGACGGGCTTAAGATGTTTGCCACCCGCGAACGCGTGGCAGAGCTGGAAAAACTCGGCGCCCTCGGCGTCAGGAACCAGATCGTGAATACCGTTGCAACCGTGGTTACCAATTACTATGGCATCGTACGGCAAAAGCAGCAACTCAAAGCCATCATTGAACAAAAAAGCATCAGCGAAGAGCGGGTGAAACTGGCCGACAAAAAACTCAGCGTGGGACTGGGCGCCAAGCCCGAACTGCTGCAGGCCAAAGTGGACCTCAACGCATTCATTGCTTCGCAGCTCCAGCAAAGCACCCTTATTGAACAACTGAAAGAACAGCTCAACCAGTTGATCGGCATCGATAAGACCACCTACTACGATGTGATGGATACCATCCCCATCCGCGAAGACCTGACCCTGGGCGAGATCCGAAACAACCTCGACCATACCAATCCCAACCTGCTGATCGCGCAAAAAAACATCACGCTTTCGGAGCTGGTGTATAAAGAAAGAAGAGGCGACCGTTTCCCTGTGCTCAATTTCAATTCGGCCTATAATTTCAGCAAGAACGTAAACAATACGGTGATCAATACCTTTACGCCCCTCTTCAACCAGAACGCAGGGTTCAACTACGGTTTCAGCATTGCCGTGCCCATTTTCAACGCCTTCAACGCCAAACGCCTGCAGGAGCAGGCGCGGCTCGACATCACCTACCAGCGCCTCAGTTATGAAAACCAGCGCACCCTGCTCGACGTGCAGGTGAACAATGCGTTCAAGAGCTATGAATTGCAGAAAAGAAACCTGGCGCTGGAAGAAGAGAATATCCTGCTGGCCAAAGAAAACGTATTCATTGCACTGGAGCGTTTTAAGCAGGGCGTCAGCACCTATATTGAATTGCGTGAGGCACAGATCAGCCTGAACGATGGCTATAACCGCCTCATCGCTGCCCGCTACAATGCCAAGGTAGCGGAAACGGAGCTGATGCGCCTTAAGGGAGAGATTGTCCGCTGAGGCGCACGCCGGCCGCCGGCGATTTGAGGAAAAACACTTTCTTTGCAACCATGAGCCAAGCAACAAGTCCCGCCCCCCTGGTAGGCATCATCATGGGATCCGATTCGGACCTGCCGGTAATGCAGGCCGCTGCCGATTTCCTGCAGCAGTTCGCCATTCCTTTTGAACTCACAGTGGTATCGGCACACCGCACGCCGCTGCGCATGGTGAAATATGCGCAGGAAGCGCGTTCGCGGGGTTTGAAATGCATCATTGCCGGAGCAGGCGGTGCGGCGCATCTCCCCGGGATGGTGGCATCCCTAACTCCCCTGCCTGTTATTGGAGTGCCGGTGAAATCTTCCAACAGCATCGATGGATGGGACTCACTGCTTTCCATTTTACAAATGCCCAATGGCATCCCGGTAGCAACGGTTGCGTTGAATGCCGCCAAAAACGCCGGCATCCTGGCGGTTTCCATCATTGGCACTTTCGACGACGCAGTAGCTGATAAACTGCAGGCCTACAAACAGGAACTGGAAAAAGAGGTGGTTGCAAAAGCTGCCAAACTGAAGGCAGCAGGGCAGCCCAATCAGTTCGATACCTGAACAGTTACCGGTAAATTATACACGATGAATTCCTGCTGCAGCGCCGGCGATGCTTCGTATATCCATTGCAGAAAGTCCTTCCCGTAACGCGCATAATAAGGCATGAAGTTCTCTACCCTTTCCTGCAGGTTATTGCGCGGAAAAAGAGCCGCTTTGAGATGAGCGATCTGGCGCGACTGGTCGCTGAATTTTCTTTTTTCCGCCCGCAGCATTTTTTTCTCCAGCTCTCTTAACTGCTTCAGCATTTTTTGCTGCAGCGCGTCCACATGCGCTTCCAGGCTTTGGTCTATCTGCCCCGATAATTGTTGCAGGTGCTGATAAAACGCAGCAGCATCGCGTATTTCATTGGTCAGGTGAACCTGTGCGGCGCTGTCTCTTTTTACCAGTTGATTCAGCAGTTCCTGTTCAGGAAGAAAAAGAGCCGCCTCCTCAAAACCCAGTTTGGCGGCAACACTGACGGAGCGGTCGTCTACCAGCAAAAAAGAATTGCGCAATACCTGCACCGGGTAAGGCACCCGGTAATGATGAAAGAGGTCTTTCAATTCCAGCCAATACGCGAGTTCGCCGCCGCCGCCAATAAAGGCAATATTCGGCAGAATGCTTTCCTGGTAAAGGCCGCGGAGGATAACATTGGGACTGAATCGCTCAGGATGTTGCGTCAGCATATGCCGCATCTCTTCTTCTGTAAAATGCAGGTCGGTATCCACCACGTGAAACCCGGTATCGTCTTTTTCAATGCGGTTGCGCAGATCGCCTTCCAGGTAAAAAAGATTGATGGCGCGGGGGCTGGCCTGCACTTTATAATTTTCCGCCAGCCTGGCCGTGGTGGCTTCCACCAGTTGGGAGGGTTGTTGCCGAAAGAGATCGTCTTCAAATACCGGGCGCACCAGGGCTTTGAGCCGCGGGTCGTCGGCGATCAGTACCACCAGTCCGTAGTCTGCAAAAAGGCGGTGCAGCAGAAAAAAAGTGGCGGTCTGGATATCGTGGTTACTGCTGTAGGCTTCCCGCAGCAGGTGGCTGAGTTCGGAACCATAGGGCAATACATCGAGCTCACTGCTGATGCGTCCGATCAGCTTGTCCAGTCCCCTGGTATTCATCCGCCCCACGGCTCCCGTTTGTTGGGTATCCCATTCCAGTTTCTCGCCGTTCAGAAATACTTTACCCAGTTCTTCCAGGTCGGCATCTTCACTGCCCATATAATACACGGGTACAAAACGGTGAGGCGCATGCGAAGCATTGAGGCTTTCTGCCAGCCTTACTGCATGGAGTATCTTATATACGAAATAGAGATAGCCTGTAAAAATATTCGGCTGGTGGGCAGTACAAACCGTAAACACATGCTCATCACCCAGGCTTTCAATGGCGGCCTGCACTTTCGGATGGCCATCCAGCGCGGCTTTGCTGTACTGGTCTTTCAACACCTGCACCAGCAGGCTGCGCGGCGTAGAGAAGTTTTCACGGGCCCGTATAGCCGCTTTTATACCTTCCGCATCGGGACGGTGTTCGTAAAAGGGACGAAGAGTTTCGGCCCCCGATACATAGTCGGTAGCAATCTTATTGAAATATCCGGTGGATTCGTAAGGATAAAAACAGGCTTTCCCTTCCATCAGGTAACAATTCTTTCAAAGTTAGGGGACCGGCAGCCAAGATGTTCAATTCTAACAAAACCCGAAGCCGCCGGCACACCAATACTACAGCAAAAGGGAGAATTTGTTTGCTGGCCGGTCCGGGCGCTATCGGAGTCACCGGGTTTTATCGCATACCACCGGGTACCCGGCCGGGCAAATTGACGCAGGTCAACATTCCGCGGCCCCGGATGCGCCTTACCGGATAAGCAGTACCTTTAGGAAACAGCCCCTATATGGAAACCTACGGGAAGATATTACTGATTGCGATGCCTGCTTTTCTTGTCCTTGTACTGTTCGAAAAATGGTGGGGATGGCGGAAGGGCTTTGATACGGTGCGGAACATGGACATGATCTCCAGCCTGAGTTCCGGCATTACGAATGTTACCAAAGATGTGCTGGGCCTCAGTCTCGTGATCATTAGCTATAGCTGGCTGGTAAAACACCTGGCCATTGTTCATATTCCCGGCGGATGGCTCACCTACCTGGCAGCCTTTATCGCTCTTGATTTTGCAGGTTACTGGACCCACCGCATTGCGCACGAGTACAATTTTTTCTGGAACAACCACATCATCCACCACAGCAGCGAAGAATTCAACCTCGCCTGCGCCCTGCGCCAGAGCATTTCCGGTATTGTTAAAATCTTTGCCATCTTCCTATTGCCCGCTGCCTTGCTGGGCGTACCGGAAAAAGTAATTGCCATCGTTGCGCCGCTGCACCTCTTTGCGCAGTTCTGGTACCATACGCAGCACATCGGCAAAATGGGTTTCCTGGAAAAGATTATCGTAACGCCTTCGCATCACAGGGTGCATCATGCGCTGAATCCTGAATACCTTGATAAGAACTACGGGCAGATCTTTATTTTCTGGGACAAGATTTTTGGCACCTACCAGCAAGAAATGAAAGAAGTGCCCCCTGTATACGGCATCACGCGGCCGGTAGCCACCTGGAATCCCATCCGCATCAATTTCCAGCACCTCTGGTTGCTGGTGAAAGATGCCTGGCTCACGAATAACTGGCGCGACAAATTCAGGATATGGCTGGCGCCCACCGGCTGGCGCCCGGCAGATGTCCAGGAAAAATACCCGGTACATAAAATTGAAGATCCTTACGATTTTGCAAAATACAACCCCGCTGCACCGCGCGTGCTGCAGGTCTGGAGCTGGATACAACTCAGCGCCTGCCTGCTGTTCATCAGTTATCTTTTTGGAAATATTGCGCAGATCGGCATGCCGGCCATGTTCCAATATGGAGCCTTTGTTTTCCTGCAGGTGTATGCGTTCACGGAGCTGATGGACCGGCGCAGGTCGGCCATTTTTTGGGAGCTCGCCAAAAACGCCTGGCTTTTTTACCTGCTCTGGCAGCAGGCCGACTGGTTCGGCGCCTCTGCCTATTTCAGTTCGGCCAAATGGATCGTGGCTGGTTATGGTGTAGTGTCCACCCTGGTGGTTGCCTGGCTGGTTACTGTCCCGGTGGCCGGTACTGGTATTCAGGATTATCCAGGATCAGCACCCAGTCCTGCCCCGCGCCCAGGGTCGGCGGTGTAAAATCCATCACGTCATTGCGGGAGATTGATTCGCCGCGCACCATCATGCCCAGGCGCGGATCCCACCACCAGATCTTGATATCGGAACTTTTCATCCACTTTGTATTGACACGGATCTTTTTACCTACCGGCATATATATCATGGCGAAATCATTGTCCTTGCCGCGGAAAGCGGTGATGAACTCGCCCTTCTGGCCCTGGCCGTTCACGATGATGGAATTGTCGGGCTGCCGGCCCATATAAGGCCGGCATTCGATCAGCTTACGCAGGTAACCGACTTCTTCCGAACCGGGACGTGTAAGGGCGTTGGTCCAGCTCCGGTCCACGTGGTTGATGGGCTCTTCGCGTTCGCTGTAAAACTGCCAGATGGCATGGTGCCCGTAGGTTACGCCTGCTGCGCCGGCAAACACAGAACGGTAACACTGTTTGCGTATGTCGTAGTTATCGAAGTAGCCGTTTTTCGGATCCCATTTCGGCCAGGGATTCACGGGATGATCTTCGTAATTCGGTTCTGCATCAATGACGGGTTTCGGATTGGGCAGTTTGAAATCGCGCTCGATCCATTTCCATACCGGCACATCGTGCCCGCCGCCATGGCCGCTTTGCATGGTATTCATATTAAGCCAGGATTCGCGGTGCAGGTATTGGGAAGTGCTTTTTTCGCCGCCGGAAATATGATAGGTAATAAAGGCCTTGTAACCCGTGCCTTCCTGCAGGCCCCTGGCCATGGCACGCCAGATGGGCCGCCAGTCGGAAGTGTCTTTTTGCGGCGGCCGGTCGCCGCCCAGCATCCACACCACGTTTTCCGCATCCTTATAACGGTTGCCGAGCCATTTGCCGTAATCGTAAGCATTGCGTTCGTTGAAGATCACCGGGCCATCGCCCCAGTTGGGCGTTACCTTATCGCCCCAGGTAGGCAGGAGGCAAAGGAACATATTGCGGTTGGCGCAGAGCCGCACCACGGTATCCACCAGTTCAAAATACCGGGGATTGGGTGTGGCGATATTAAAATTGTTGAGCGGCAGGGCCCCGTAACGGTTCGGTTTTTTGATGCCCTCGAACTCTGCCAGGATCACCGCCTGTATCACGTTGAATCCCTTGCGGTAGCGGTCGTTGAGGTATTGCTGTATCTCCTCGAAACTGAGGCGGTGAAAGAGTTCCCAGCCCGTATCGCCGAGCCAGAAAAAAGGCCGGTCGTTGGTGGTCATCAGGAAATGGGCGTCGTCGCTTACCCGCATCCGCCCGTTCTTCCAACCCTGCTGCGCTTGCAGGCAGGTAGTGGAAAACAACAGCAGCATTGCGGCCAGATATTGGATAAATTTCATAATCGATTCATTACTAAGGCTATGAAACCGGTAAGATAACGTTTTGGAAAGGAAAATATTTCATTCTCAGGCGGTTTCGTAGTTTGCCACCTAAATTGAAATTATGCGTTGCAGCATTGTTTTAGGCGCTTTCCTGGTAACCGGCCTCCTGGCCTGCGGGGAAAATTCCCATGAAACCACGAAGGCCACGGGCAGCGAAACCGCCTCCCCCGATGGTAAGAACTGTTATGCTTATTTTTCTCCCACCGATACCGTCACCCTCATTTTCAGTGGTCCGGATACAGCCATCCGGGGCTCGCTGGTGTATGCATATGCCGGTAAGGACCGGAACCTCGGCAGCATCCAGGGAAGGCTTAAAGGCGATACGCTGGTGGCGGATTACCGTTTCCATTCTGAAGGAAAAGAGTCCGTGCGGGAAGTGGTTTTCCTGCGTTCGGGCAACCAAATGAAGGAAGGATTCGGCAGCGTCATGGAGCAGGATGGCAAAATGGTTTTCATCAACCACGCACAATTAAGCTTCGGTGATTCTTTTGTACTGGAAGCCCAAAACTGCCGCTGATATGGGTTACCGGAACATCGAGTCAACGCCCATGTTGCGGGAAGGGGCCAGTCAATGGAAAGTGTTTGCCAATTTTTTGCGCCGGCCTTCTTTCGTGTACCCCGCGAAACCCCTGCCTTCGGTGGTGCAGGATCTGCAGGTGTACGAGGGTGAAAAGCCCCGGCTCACCTGGTTCGGGCATTCTTCTTACCTGGTCCAGTGCCGCGGCTTCAACCTTTTGGTGGACCCGGTCTTCTGCGGTTATGCCTCACCGGTACCCGGTATGATCAAAGCCTTTCCGGGAACCAATCAATACGGCGCGGAGCAAATGCCTCCCATTGATCTCATGCTGTTAACGCACGACCACTACGATCACCTCGACCGGTATGCGCAAAAACAGATGAAGGCGAAAACGAAATTTTACATCTGTCCCGCGGGCGTGGGCCGGCACCTGCAGGAATGGGGCATAACGAAAGAAAAAATAAAAGAGCTCAGTTGGGGGGATGAAATGGTGCTTTCACCGGAGATCCGTATCCGTTCATTTACTGCCCGGCATTTTTCGGGCCGTGGATTAAACAGGAATGCCACGCTTTGGAGTTCTTACCTGCTCGACTTTTATGGTTTTCGCATATACATTGGCGGTGACTCCGGTTATGGATCGCACTTTAAAGACATAGGGAAGGAAGCAGGAAAGATTGACCTGGCCATACTCGAATGCGGACAATACAACCAGGACTGGCCCTATATTCACATGTTGCCCGAAGAAGTGCTGAAAGCGGTGCTGGACCTGCATGCCACGCATCTTTTACCCGTGCACTGGGCCAAATTCGGGCTGGCCTATCATCCCTGGGACGAGCCCATTCGTCGCCTCCTGGCCGCCGCCCGCAACCCGGACCTTGTTATTACCACGCCGCGGATCGGCGAACCGGTTGTATTGGGAGAACACTATCCGCAGGATCAATGGTGGGAAAATCTCTGACGAACATGAAAGCAGCCACCAGACAAATTTTGCTCGACCTGCAGGAAGCCTTCGACTTTCACCGCAACCCTTTCGTGGCCGCGCCCATGGCCAAATACATGAAAGATAAGTTCGAATACATCGGCCTGCCGCAGCCGGTGCGCAAATCACTGGCGGCAGATTTCCTGAAAGCCGCCGCCAAACTGGATACAACAGAAATTCTTGCATTGACAAAAGCCTTGTGGAAACTGAAAGAAAGGGAATATCAGTACACGGCGCTGGACCTGCTGCTGAAAACAAAAAAGAAATGGGACCCGGACTGTCTCCAGATTTTTCTTGAACTGGTCACCCGCAAGAGTTGGTGGGATACCGTGGATGCCCTGGCCACCCGCATGATCGGTGGTTATTATGCCGGGCAGCCGCTGCCCGACACCATGGTGCAATGGGTGGCATCCGACAATATCTGGCAGAACCGCACGGCCCTGCTCTTCCAGATGCATTACAAAGAAAATACCGATACCGCTTTCTTATCCGATGCCATCCTGCGGCTCCGGGAAAAGAACGATTTTTTTATCCAGAAAGCGATTGGCTGGGCCCTGCGCCAGTACCACCGGACGAACCCGGCCTGGGTAGAAGCCATGGTGGAAAACGCCGCCCTTAGGGGCATTGCAAAAAGGGAGGCTTTGAAGCACGCCTAACCATGCCCGCCGCCGTTCCGCACCTGGAACAAATGCAGGACCTGGGGAAAGATGGCGTCCAACGTTTCGGCAACGCCCCGCGGCGAGCCGGGAAGCGTTAAGAAAAGCGCATTGCCCCATAGGCCCGCGACTCCGCGCGACAACATGGACAACGGCGTATACGCGTGGCCGTAAGCACGTGCATGTTCCATGATCCCCGGAATGGGTGTATCGATCAGTTGCCCAATGACATCGGGCGTATGATCACGCGGGCCCAAGCCGGTACCGCCGCAGAATATAACCATATCGAAACCCTGCTCTTTCAACTGCACCGCTTCCTGCCTGATCAACGCCTCTTCATCGGGAATGATCTTATAGTATTGTACTTCCAGTCCCCAGCCGGCCAGGCGGCTGGTGGCCATTTGGCCGGAAACATCTTCCGAAGGCTGCTGGCTCCGGCTGTCGGAGCAAACCACCAGCGCTACGCGGAGAACGCCTGCCTCGTACCTGCGGTCCGACTTGCCCCCTCTTTTCTGCAGCAGGCGGATCTCGCCAATCCTGACATCAGGATCAAGCGGCTTTAGCATGTCATAGAGCGTAAGCGCTGTAATGGCCGCACCATGCATGGCTTCCACCTCCACACCTGTTTTGTAAATGGTATGCACTTCCACTTCAATAAAAATGGTCTGCCCTTCTATGCGGTGCCGGATGGAACAATACTCAACGGGCAGCGGGTGACAGTCAGGGATAACCGAAGCAGTATTCTTTACCGCCAGTAAACCTGCCACCCGGCTGCATTCCAGCACATCGCCCTTGGGTACGCGCCGGTTCTCTATGGCTTCTATGGTGGCAGGAAGCGATACCGTAAGGCTTGCGCCCGCTACGGCAACTCTATAACTGTTTTGCTTATGCGTAATATTAACCATCTATACATTGGTTTTCCACTGGTGACCCTGGTCCGCAAAAATTTCCCTGCCCCAGATGGGTAATTCTTTTTTGATCCTTTCCACCGTTTCGTTGCAGGCTTCCATCGCAGCCTGGCGGTGCGGGGAAGAGGTAAAAACAAAAAGGCAGATCCCGCCGGCAGCCACCCGGCCAATGCTGTGGTGCACATGCAGGCAACTCAGCCCGAAACGGGTGATGATCTCTTCCCGGATCCGCTGCATCTGCTCCAAAGCCATATCGCGATAGGCAGTATACTCGATGGCAGCCACCTGGTTTTCACCCACGCTATCCGCTCTTACCTGTCCCAGGAAAATGCTGTGAGCGCCGATCCCGGTCTTCGATTGGTGCGCAGCAATCGACTGCGCGATCATATCGGCCGGAATGGCTCCTTCGTGAAAAATATCGCGGGATGTTTTTTTGTTGTCCATTTTTTATTGTCCGTCGGATTGCAGGAAACAGTTCCAGGCCTCTATCCCACCCTGCAAACTATAGACTCTGCGCGAGCCCTCCAAAAATTGCGGAAAGCGGTGTAACAAAGACTGGCTCCTTCTGCCCGTTTGACATACCAGCACCACGGGTTGGTCGTCATCGGGCAATTGTGCAGGATCGAAGGCAGAGAGCGGCAGGCACCGGCTTTGCGGCAATGGCTCCCGCGCAGCTTCGGGATATTCCCGCACATCCACCAGGTAGATATCACCTGCTTTCATGAGTTGGAAAAGCGAGTGCGGTTCCAGCAGTTTCTCTGCATCGGCGCCACAAAAAAATGCATAGTTGTAGTGGCGGAACGCGTGCATATCCGCAGGCATATTGCGGTGCTCTTTCGGTGCCGGCATATCCAGCACCATCTGCCTGTGATGCAGCGCGTCGTACACAAGAATTTTTCCGCGCAGCCAACTGCCCAGCCCGGTGATCAGTTGAATGACCTCCCCGGCCATCAGGGCGCCAATCAGTCCGGGCAAATAACCGATCACACCCGCTTCCCCGCAATGCGGAATGGAGCCCGGCGGAGGCGGCTCGGGGAAAAGATCGCGGTAATGGAGCGAAGCGGTAAAAACAGCCACCTGCCCCTCCCATGCGGATACAGCGCCCTGTACCAGTATTTTATTTTTCAGCACGACGGCATCGTTCACGAGGTAACGGCACTGGAAATTATCGGAGCCATCCACGATGATGTCAAAATCCTCGAGGAGTTGCTCTGCATTGGACACATCGATATAGCAGGGAAAAGCAAGAACGCGAATGTCTGCGTTCAGTTGCGACAAATGCGCCGCCGCCGCCAGCGCCTTGTTTTTGCCGATATCAGCTTCGGCAAACAGCACCTGGCGATGCAGGTTGTGAAGCAGCACGCTGTCGCCATCAACTATTCCAATGGTGCCCACGCCGGCTGCCGCGAGGTAACTCAGCGCCGGGCAGCCAAGTCCGCCGGCGCCAATCACCAGCACCCTTGCCGCTTGCAACTTCGCCTGCCCCTGCTCTCCAAAGCCGGGCAGTATCATTTGCCGCTCATATCTCGCCTGGTTGTACATGGATTTTTTTTATCCGCCGGAGAACGGTGGTAACAGCGCGATCACAGCGCCCGGAGGCAACAGCATATCATCATCCGCTACCCGGTGGTTTACAGCGAACCGGAAAGGCAGGTGCATGATTTCGGGATGATGCGCTTCCAGGTAAAGACGAACGCCCTGCAAAGAAACCTGCGCCGGCAATTCCAATGAATGCGCACCACATTTCTCCGCGAGTTGTCCAAATAGCAATAAGGTCATTGTATCGCCCATCAGGTCAGTATCAGTTTAACGGCTGCCACCAGCAAAACCAGGGCCAGCACGTTTCGCAGCATTTCCTGCCGGAAACGAAGGGCACCCATCCAGGCGCCCACCAGGCCGCCAGCAAACGCCAGGCATACATACAATACCATGTCCTGGCTGAAGGTGATGCCGCGGGTCAGTTGCCCCGCCAGCCCGGCCATTGAATTCACGAATATAAAAATGGCGCTGATAGCGGCTGTTTGTTTCTGGCTGCTCCATTGCAGCAATAATAAAACCGGGGAGAGCAGGATGCCGCCACCAATACCGATCATACCCGACAGCAGGCCAATCACCGCGCCAGCCAAAAGGCTGAGCCGCCAGTCGGCATCGCGGAATTCGGTGGGTTCCATTTTCTGGAAGAACCAAAAGCGCGCTACCGGCAACAGGAGCAAAACGCCGAGGATCTTTTTATAAAGATGATCGTCCACTACGATGAGCCCGCCGAGGTAAGCAAACGGAACCGAAGCCAGCGCCAGCGGCCAGAACAGCGACCAGCGGAAATGACCACCGCGGTAATATTGAATGAAAGCCGTAAGCGAAACGAAGAGGTTAAGCAACAGGGCCGTTGGTTTCATTTGCGCCGGCGCCATATTAAAAAGTGCCATCAGGGCCAGGTAACCACTGGCGCCGCCATGTCCCACCGCTGCATATACCATGGCTACCAGGAAAAGCAATATGTAAAATATCAACTCGGGTGTCATTCTCTTAAACGGGTATCAATTGAACCTTTACTGTATCGCCGGCAAGGTAAGCCGATTTTCCTGCATCGAGCCTGATCAGCGCATTGGCCAGGGCAAAGGACGACATACGGTAGGATTCCTGTCCATCGAGCGGCTCTACTTTTCCATCTGCCAATATCCCTTTTACAAAACAGGTGAGGTGCGCCGGCTTGTGGTAATCGCGCGAGAGAAGGGTGTCGACGAACACCCGCTGCTCTCCTGCTCCCATCATGCGCAGCAGGGCGGGACGCACCCACTGGTAAAAACAGGTCATCACCGAACCGGGATTTCCCGGCAGTCCGAATACCAGTTTTTTTTCCGTACGTCCTGCGAACAAGGGCTTGCCCGGTCGTTGCCATACTTTATGGAACAGCGGCTGCACGCCAGCGTTGAGCGCTGCGGGCACCACAAAATCAAAATCGCCCACGCTTACGCCACCGGTCAGCAGCAGCAGGTCGGCCTGCCGCAGGTGCCTGCCAATGGCGCCGGTGATCGCCGCCTGGTCGTCTCTTACACGCTCCACTTCAACTTCGGTTATCCCTGCCTGTTGTAATGCCGCCACCAGTGAAAAGGAGTTGGATTCATATACCTGCGTGCCCTGGAGCGCAAGACCCGGTTGCTGCAGTTCATTGCCGGTAACGATCACGGCTACCCGCGGCAGGGCCGATACCAGTGCGGTGGTAAGTCCGGCGCCGGCGAGCAGCGCCAGGGCCGCGGGATGCAGCGCTGTGCCCCGGCGCAACAGCAGCGCACCTTCGCGGCAGTCGGATCCGGCCGCACGCACATGGGCGCCGGCGCTGATACCCGGGTCGAGTACCTGCAGGCGGTCGCCCTGCACCTGTGCCTTCTCCTGCATCACTACGGTATCGGCGCCCGCGGGAAGCGCCGCACCGGTGAATATGCGCATAGCCCTGCCCGGTAGCAGGGCCGGCGGCAGCTCACCACCCGCAGCCTGCAGGCCCGAAAGCAGCAGGTTGCCTTTTTCTTTATCTCCTTTTTCCAGGCCGCCTTTTTCATGCCCCCCACTTTCCAGGTCGGCAAAACGGAAAGCATAGCCATCCATGCCCGATTGTGCAAAACGGGGCAGATCGAGCGGCGAAAACAGGTCAGCCGCCAGCACCCTTCCGCGGGCAGCCGCCAGCGGCGCCACTTCGGCTGGGAGACTTATATTCAGCGCCTCCAGTATTTCCTGCGCTTCGTCTACACTGATGGGTTCTTTATTCATCCGCCAATGGTTATCATGCTTCGGTTTGCGAGGCGACTGGCATCCAGGTGTTCATAATCCTCGTTGAACTGTCCACCCAGCTCTTTTTCTTTCTGCCATACGGTTTCGCGGATCAGGGGCTCGATATCCATTCCCTCACGGAAAGGGCCCAGCAGATCGGTTTCCGTGCGGGAGAACAGGCAGTTCTTCAATTTGCCGTCGGCCGTCAGCCGCAGCCGGTTGCAACTGCTGCAAAAAGGATGGCTCATGGTGCTGATGATGGAAAAGCTACCGGCAAAACCAGCCACGCCGTACCGCTTATCGGTTGCATGCTCTGCATCGGGCAGTTTTTCTACCGTATACCGGTTACGGATAACCGATAGTATCTCATCCATGCTGAACACTTTTTCGTGCTGCCAGCGGTTGCCGGAAAAAGGCATGAATTCAATGAACCGGATCTCCAGCGGCGCTGTGCGGGTCCATTCCACGAAATCCGTGATCTCCCCATCGTTGATGCCCCGCATCACCACCATGTTCAGTTTTACGCGGAAACCCTGCGCCAGCAATAGTTGTATGTTGGCCATTACCTGGCTGAAAAGATCGCGCCGCGTGAGTAAACGAAAACGGTCGGGGTCCAGGGTATCGAGACTGATATTAACGGTACGCACACCAGCTTCACTGAATATGCCGGTGAAAGCCTGCACCCGGCTGCCGTTGGTGGTAATGCTCAGTTGCACCGGCAACGTCGCCAGCCGCCGGATGATATCGCCGGCATCCTTCCGCACCAGCGGCTCGCCGCCCGTGAGGCGGATCTTGTTCACGCCCAGGCGCACAAATACGGCGGCGATGGCGGCAATTTCAGCCGCCTGCATCAATTTCGAGGAAGGTGTGAAGTCGTAGTCCTCCTCCGGCATGCAATAAAAACAACGGAGGTTGCAGTTATCGGTTAGTGATATCCGTAAGTAGTTGTGATTTCTCTGGTGCCGGTCCGGAAGCATACCGTAAGTTACGGCAATATCTTACACCAGTTCGCCTTCGAGATCGTAATCAAAAGCTTTGGTGATGCGCACGTTCACAAATTCGCCGATGGTAAGCCTGCGGCTGGTGTTGATCACCACTTCGTTGTCCACTTCCACGCTGTCGAATTCGGTGCGTCCCAGGTAGCGGCCGGCTTCTTTTTTATCCACCAGCACGCGGAATACCTGTCCCAGTTTTTCCTGGTTCTTCTCCAGGCTGATCTCCTGCTGCACTTCCATGATCTCCTGGGCGCGGGCTTCTTTTTCCGCGGCCGGAATATCATCTGCCAGGTCGTAGGCGCTGGTGTTTTCTTCGTGCGAATAAGTGAAGATGCCCACACGGTCGAAGCGCATGCGGCGCAGGAAATCCTTGAGCTCTTCCACGTCTTCGCGGGTTTCGCCGGGGAAGCCGGTGATCAGCGTGGTACGCAGGCAAATGCCCGGCACTTTCTCGCGGATGGCGGCAATCAGGGTTTCCATTTCCTCGCGCGTGATCTGGCGCTTCATGGCCTTCAGCATATTGTTGGATGCATGCTGCAGGGGCATATCAAGGTAGTTGCAGATATTCGGACGATCGCGCATGGCGTCGAGCAGCTCCAGTGGGAATTTGGAAGGATAGGCATAGTGCAGGCGGATCCATTCCAGTCCCTCTACCGCCGACAAACGATAGAGCAGTTCGCTCAGTTCTCTTTTCTTATACAGGTCCAGCCCGTAATAGGTCAGCTCCTGGGCAATGAGCATGATCTCTTTCACGCCTTTTTTCACCAGCGCTTCCGCTTCGCTGACCAGTTCCTCAACAGGCCGGCTCACGTGTTTGCCCCGCATGAGGGGAATGGCGCAGAAAGCACAGGTTCGGTTGCAGCCTTCGGAGATTTTCAAATAAGCATAGTGCCTGGGCGTGGCCAGCAGCCTTTCTCCCAGCAGTTCTGCTTTGTAGTCGGCCTGCAGGGCTTTCAGCATCAGCGGCAGTTCCATGGTGCCGAACCAGGCATCCACTTCGGGGATTTCTTTTTCGAGGTCCTCGCGGTAGCGCTGCGACAAACAACCGGTGACAAAAACCTTATCGAGTTTGCCTTTTTGTTTTAAGGCCACCTGGTCGAGGATGGTGTTCACCGATTCTTCCTTGGCCTTGTCGATGAAGCCGCAGGTATTCACCACCACGATGTTGTGGTCGAGTTTGCCGTTCTCGTGCACCACAGCAATTTCGTTGGCAGCCAGTTGACCGCTCAGCACTTCACTGTCAACCATATTCTTGCTGCATCCCAGCGTAATGATGTTGACCTTGTCCTTCTTGAGGGTTCTGACTTTCATTCCTTAAAAATTGGGTGCAAAGGTACAATTATACATCAGGAAGGAAGGGAAAAAAGGCTATCTACAAAAGCTTGTTTATCAAATACCAGCAGGTCTTCCATTTTTTCGCCCACGCCAATGAATTTCACGGGGATCTTAAACTGGCTGGCGATGGCGAGCACCACCCCGCCCTTGGCGGTTCCGTCGAGTTTGGTAATGGCCAGGGCGCTCACGTCGGTGGCCGCGGTAAAATGTTTGGCCTGTTCCAGGGCGTTCTGGCCGGTGGAGCCGTCGAGCACCAACAATACTTCGTGTGGCGCTTCGGGGATCACTTTCTGGATCACGCGGCGGATCTTGCTGAGCTCGTCCATCAGGTGTGCCTTGTTGTGCAGGCGGCCCGCCGTATCGATGATGATCACATCCGTTTTCTGGGCCACGCCGCTCTGCACGGTGTCGAAGGCCACGGCGGCGGGGTCGGATCCCATTTCCTGCTTCACGATGGGCACACCCGCGCGTTCGCTCCAGATGGTGAGCTGGTCTACCGCGGCGGCGCGAAAAGTATCGGCCGCACCCAGCAATACGCTTTTGCCGGCCTTTTTAAAATTATAGGCCAGTTTGCCGATGGTGGTGGTTTTGCCAACGCCGTTCACACCTACTACCAAAATCACATAAGGCCGGGAGGGCAGGTCCGACTGGAAAGCATAACTGTTCTGATGAGGCGCATCCACCAGCACGCCAGTGATCTCTTCCTGGAGGATCCTGTTCAGCTCTCCGGTATTGAGGTATTTGTCGCGCGCCACCCGCTTTTCCACGCGGTCGATGATCTGCACCGTGGTGTCAATGCCCACGTCTGCGCCTACCAGGGCTTCTTCCAGGCTGTCGAGCACCTCGTCGTCTACCGTGCTTTTGCCGGCCACCGCCTTGGTGATCTTGCTGAAAAAACTCTCCTTGGTCTTCTGCAGGCCCTGGTCCAGCGACTCTTTTTCCTTCTTACCAAAAATCTTATCGAAAAATCCCATGATGCAACGGATTGAATGTCAAAAATACAGGTTTACAACCGGCGGCCCGGTCTGTGGGGCCCAAAACAAAAAAGCTGTTCCGCATCATCGATCAGAACAGCTCTCCCGCAGGTTAAAAACCTCCATTATTTATCGGCCAGGAAATCCTTGACCTTGTCTTTGTGAACGATCGCCTCCTTAAAAGTGTAGGCGCCGGTCTTGGGAGAACGAACCGCCTTGATCACTTTAGACCAGTTCTTAGCCTCAGCGGCCGCTTTCTGGTCCTTGGTCTTGATCGCCGTTTTTGCTGCTTTTGCCATGGTATGATGAATTAGATATTAGTAAATCAGGTGGGTGGGCCTTATTTGATCTCTTTGTGAACAGTTACTTTCTTCAGGATGGGGTTGAATTTCTTCAGCTCCAGCCTTTCGGGAGTGTTCTTTTTGTTCTTGGTAGTGATATAACGGCTGGTGCCGGGCTGGCCGCTGGCCTTGTGCTCGGTGCATTCCATGATCACTTGAACTCGGTTACCTTTCTTTGCCATTGTACTTAGGTTTAAAGTTTAACGCCTTTTGCCCGCAATTCCTTCACCACGCTGTACAGACCATTCTTATTGATGGTCCGCAGCCCTTCGGCAGAAATTTTCAGGGTGATCCATTTATCTTCTTCCGCCAGGAAAAAGCGCTTTGTCAGCAGGTTCGGCAGGAACCTGCGTTTTGTTTTAATGTTTGAGTGGGAAACACGGTGACCAGTGATCGGCGTTTTACCCGTAACCTGACATACTCTAGCCATAACTGTCGAAATTTTGGACGGCAAAGGTAGTGGAAAAATTCAAAAGTAAAAATTCAATTCCAAAAAAAGCCAGCTTCCTGCCCGCCGCGCGGGAGCCGGCCCATCATCCGGCCTGCCACGCGGTGCCCGTTCTGCTCCACTCCGGTTCCGCCGTCTCCCGCTGTCTCCTGCCGAACCGTAACAATTACTTAATTTCATTTCGCTGCCGGCTGCCCCATCTTTGGGCACAAATGGCTGATAATGATAGATATGGACGGTAAAAGAAAAACTATTGCGAGGGATATTAGCTGGCTTTCCTTCAATGCAAGGGTACTGCAGGAAGCGGCCGACCCCACAGTGCCGCTGAAAGAGCGCATCCGCTTCCTGGGCATATTTTCCAATAACCTCGACGAATTTTTCCGGGTACGCGTGGCCACCCTCAAGCGCATGATCGAGCTCACGGGCAAAAAAGCCAAGGCCAATATGCACCTGGAAGAATCCCCGGAAAAGATCCTGGAAGAGATCATGATCCTGGTGCTCCGCCAGCAGAACGAGTTCAACACCATCTGGGAATCCATCCAACAGGAAATGGCGCGGGAAAAGATTTTCCTGGTAACCGAAAAGCAACTCAACAAGGAACAGAAAGCCTTTGTAAAACAGTATTTTGAAGAAGAGGTGCGGGTGAATACCATCCCCCTCATGATCGAGCAGATCCCGCAGCTCCCCTACCTGCGCGACAAATCCATTTACCTCGGCGTGGTGATGAGCCGCCGCCGCAACGCCTTCGAACAGAAATACGCCATTATAGAAGTGCCGTCCAAAGTACTGGGACGTTTTGTGCTGCTGCCCTCCCCGCCCGGCGAAAAACACATCATCCTGCTCGAAGACATCATCCGCTTCAACCTGCCTTCGCTCTTCACCTATTTCCGCTATGAAAAATTCGATTCCTGGGTCTTCAAAGTGACCAAGGACGCCGAAATAGACATCGACAACGATATTGCCACCACCCTGATCCAGAAAATTGAGAAAGGCGTTAAGAACCGCCGCAAGGGCAAGCCCGTGCGTTTTGTGTACGATAAGGAAATGGACGCGGGACTGCTCGAATTTTTGATGCGCCGGCTCAGCCTGACCCGGAAAGACAACCTGATCCCCGGCGGACGCATCCACAATTTCCGCCACTTCATGGATTTTCCCGATGTGTATACCCGCAAATCGCAGCGCAAGAAACCCTTCCAGCATCCCCTGTTGCCCAATACGGCGCGGGTAACGGATGTGATCCTGGAAAAGGACGTGATGCTGAACTTTCCCTATCACTCTTTTTCACCCGTTATTGAATTGCTGCGCGAAGCGGCCATGGACCCCGACGTAGCCTCCATCAAGCTCACCGCCTACCGGCTGGCCGACAACAGCCGCATCGTGAACGCCCTCATCAATGCCGTACGCAACGGCAAACAGGTGACGGTGATGATGGAACTGCGCGCCCGTTTTGAAGAAGAAGCCAACCTCGAATGGAAGGAAAGGCTCGAAGAAGAAGGCGTAAAAGTGCTGATCGGCATTCCTAACATGAAAGTACATGCGAAAGTGTGCATCATACGCAAGCGCGTGAACAACCGCACCATCCAGTATGGTTTTGTGAGCACGGGCAATCTCAATGAAAGCACCGCCAAAGTGTACGGCGACCACTGCCTGCTTACCGCCCACCGAGGCATCATGGCCGATATCAACCGCATCTTCCTCTACCTCGAAAAATTCAGGACCCAGCCCGATATCCTGAAAGGCTGCAAATACCTGGTGCCCTGTCCGGGTATACTTCGCCGTGAGTTGCTGAAACTCATCAACCAGGAGATCCGGGCGGCGAAGAAAAAAAAGAAATGCGGCATCCTGCTCAAGATGAATTCACTCTCCGACGAAGCACTGATCGAAAAACTCTACGATGCAGCCCGGGCGGGCGTTCCGGTAAAGCTCATCGTGCGCGGGATTTTCTGCCTGTATTCCGAGAGCAAAAAATTCAAACAACCCATCAAAGCCATCAGCATCATCGACGAATACCTGGAGCATGCCCGCGTGTTCATCTTCCACAATGGCGGAAAAGAAAAAGTGTATATTTCATCGGCCGACTGGATGGTGCGCAACCTCGATCACCGCGTGGAAGTTACCTGTCCCGTGCTCGACGAAGACCTGCGCAAGGTATTGTTCAATATGCTCAAAATACAGTTGAGCGACAACGTGAAGGCCCGCATCCTCAACAATACACTCAGCAACGATTATGTGAAAACCGGGGGCCGGAAAATAAGATCGCAGGTGGAACAATACATTTACCTGCAATCCAAGCAGCCCAAACCCTTAATTTTGAACGCAACCGAAGAAGCGCATTCATCCGTCACAAAAAATGAACCTGCCAATTGAAACTAGCCGCCATTGATATCGGAAGCAACGCCGCCCGCCTGCTCATTTCAGAAGTGGTGCAGGAAGCAGGGGCACGCGACCGCTTCAACAAGCTCAACCTGGTAAGAGTACCGCTGCGCCTGGGTTTCGACGTATTCGAAACCCGCCGCATTTCACCCGCCAAGGAAGAGCAGATTCTCAAAACCATCCTGGCCTACCGCTCCCTGATCGATGTATACGGCGTAGAACATTATATTGCCTGCGCCACTTCCGCCATGCGCGACGCTGAAAATGCCACCGCCATCCTGCAGCGGATCGAAGCCGAAACCGGCATCAGCATCAAAGTGATCAGCGGCGACGAAGAAGCCAGCTTCATTTACGAAAACCATATTGCCGAAAACCTCGATACCGACCATTCCTATCTTTATATCGATGTGGGCGGCGGCAGCACCGAGCTCACTTTTTTCAGCGACAACCAGCTCGTGTTCAAGGAATCCTTCAACATCGGTACCATCCGTTTATTGAAAGAACAGGTGTCTGAAAAAAAATGGGACGAGATGAAAGATTTCATCCGCAGCCATACCAAAGGTTTTAAGGAGATCACCTGCATTGGCTCGGGCGGTAATATCAACAAAGTGTTTTCCCTTTCAAAGAAAAAAGACGGCAAACCCCTTCCGCTCGAGCTGCTGAAAGATTATTACAAAGAGCTCAGCAGTTTCAGCCTGCCGGAAAGAATGCGGCTCTACAACCTGCGCGAAGACCGCGCCGACGTGATTGTACCCGCCCTCAGCATTTACATCAACGTGATGCGCTGGGCCGATGCCCGGGAGATCTATGTGCCCAAGATTGGCCTGGCCGACGGCCTGGTGCAACTCCTCTGGCAGCGCCTGCGGAAATCGAGTTAGCGCGTTTACTCCAAATTGTTACATCTTTACACGAATTTACCGGCATGCCCGACGTTAAAAAAGTAACCACCCATACGCTGCAGAAAATGAAAGCAGCGGGCGAAAAGATCGCCATGCTCACCGCCTACGATTTTTCTTTTGCCCGCATCTTCGACGCCGCCGGCATCGATGTGCTGCTGGTAGGCGATTCGGCCAGCAACGTGATGGCAGGACATGAAACCACCGTGCCCATTACCATGGACCAGATGATCTACCACGCGCAGTCGGTGGTGCGTGGCATCAGCCATTGCCTGGTGGTGGTGGACCTTCCCTTCGGCACCTACCAGGGCAATTCCGACATCGCCCTGGCCTCGGCCATCCGCGTGATGAAAGAAACCGGGGGCCACAGCATCAAGCTGGAAGGTGGTGAAGAAGTGCTGGACAGCATCCGCAAGATCGTGGGCGCCGGCATTCCCGTGATGGGCCACCTGGGGCTCACGCCGCAGTCGATTTACAAATTCGGTACCTATTCCGTGCGCGCTAAAGAAGAAGCGGAGGCCGCTAAACTGAAAAAGGACGCCCTCCTGCTCCAGGAAGCCGGCTGCTTCGGTATTGTGCTGGAAAAGATCCCCGCCACCCTCGCCAAAGAGGTGACCGACAGTCTGCATATCCCCACCATCGGTATTGGCGCCGGTCCCCATTGCGACGGGCAGGTGCTGGTGATGCACGATATGCTGGGCATCAACAACGAATTCAACCCGCGCTTCCTGCGCAAATATGCACAGTTGCACGATACCATTATGACTGCCGTGAGCCAGTATGTTAAAGATGTACGCAGCCAGGATTTCCCCAATGACCAGGAGCAATACTGAGCCACAAATCCTACCTTTGCCCGCTAAATTCCTGCCATGCAATTTTTACAGCAACTGAACCTGCAGGCCTCCAATCCAGGCAGTTCCACCGGCACGCAATGGATCCCTTCCACAGGCGCCGCCCTCGATTCCTTTTCTCCCGTTGATGGTAAAAAGATCGGGACTGTGGTCACCACCGACCGCGCGGCCTATGAGGCCATTGTGCAGAAAGCCGGCGAAGCCTTCCGCGAATGGCGCACCTGGCCCGCACCCCGCCGCGGCGAAGTGGTAAGGCAGATCGGCGAAGCCCTGCGCGACAAAAAGCAGGCCCTCGGCGAGCTGGTTTCCTATGAAATGGGCAAGAGCCTGCAGGAAGGCATGGGCGAAGTGCAGGAAATGATCGATATCTGCGATTTTGCCGTGGGCCTCTCGCGCCAGTTGCACGGTCTCACCATGCACAGCGAAAGACCCGGCCACCGCATGTACGAACAGTGGCACCCGCTGGGCATCGTGGGTGTTATTTCCGCCTTCAACTTCCCGGTTGCGGTATGGAGCTGGAACGCTATGCTGGCCTGGGTTTGCGGCGACACCTGCATATGGAAGCCTTCCGAAAAAACACCCCTCTGCAGCATCGCCTGCCAAAATATTGTAACAGAAATATTCCGTAAGAACGAAGTGCCCGAAGGGGTGAGCTGCCTGGTAAACGGCGGCCGCGACCTGGGCGAATGGATCTCTGCCGACACCCGTATTCCCCTGGTATCGGCCACCGGCTCCACCCGCATGGGCAAGGCCGTGGGCGCTACCGTGGGCGCGCGCCTGGGCCGCAGCATCCTGGAGCTGGGCGGCAACAACGCCATCATCATTTCGCCCGACGCCGACCTCAATATGGCCCTGCTCGGCTGCGTTTTTGGCGCCGTAGGCACAGCCGGGCAACGCTGCACCACCACCCGCCGTCTCATCATCCATGAATCGGTGTACGACAGCTTCCGCGACAAGCTGGTGAAGGCCTATGGCCAGCTACGCATCGGCAACCCGCTCGACCAGCAGAACCATGTGGGTCCGCTCATCGACACCGATGCCGTGAAATCCTATCTCGCCGCCATTGAAAAATGCCGGGCCGAAGGCGGCCGTTTCGTAGTGGAAGGCGGTGTGCTCGAAGGCGCCGGTTACGAAAGCGGCTGTTATGTTAAACCCTGTGTAGCCGAGGCTTCCAACGATTTTGCCATCGTGCAGCACGAAACCTTTGCTCCCATTTTATACCTCATCAAATACAGTAGCATCGAAGAGGCCGTCGCTCACCAGAACGGGGTGCCACAGGGGCTTTCGAGCTCCATCATGACCCTCAACCTGCGCGAGGCCGAGCTTTTCCTTTCCGCTGCCGGCAGCGACTGCGGCATTGCCAATGTTAATATTGGCACCAGCGGCGCCGAGATCGGGGGGGCCTTCGGGGGTGAAAAAGAGACCGGGGGCGGCCGGGAAAGCGGCAGCGATGCCTGGAAAGCCTATATGCGCCGGCAGACCAATACCATCAACTATTCCACGAAATTACCCCTGGCCCAGGGCATAAAATTTGATATCGGTTCTTAAATTTTTAAGAGCGGTAAACTATTTTTTCCGAATTGACGTCTATTTGTAGTATTAAAACGATTGAATGAAGCAATTTCTAATCCTGCCCGCCGGATTGCTGCTGGCCGCCACGCTCCACATCGCAACCGCCCAGGCACAGGGCACCACTTCTGTGATCAAAAAAGACCTTCCCAAGGGCTGGCACCTGGGTGATTACAGCAAGGACGGCTATTACGGCATCAGCATGGATAAGGCTTACGAGTTCGTAAAAGGCAAAACCGGCAAAACCGTGATCGTTGCCATCATCGACTCCGGCATCGATACCCTGCACGAGGACCTCAAAGAGATCCTCTGGGTAAATCCGAAAGAAATCCCGGGCAATGGAATAGACGACGATAAGAACGGTTACGTGGATGATGTCCACGGCTGGAATTTTTTGGGCGGTAAAGACGGCCGGAACGTAAAGCAGGACAGTGATGAAGCGGCCCGGGTATACCACGGTTTCAAGGACCGGTTCATGGCCCCCGGCTTCAATCCCGATACCCTCACAGGGCGCGACAAAGAAATTTACCAGATGTGGGTGAAAGCCCGCACCAAGGTGGAAGGCGATGCCAGCGGTGGCGGCGCCGACCTCATTTTCCTGAAACGCGCCCTCGAAACCAGTACCAAGAACGACAGCCTCCTGCGCATCGCCATGGGCAAGGACAGCTATACCGGCACCGAGCTGGAAGCTTTCACCCCTACCACCACGCAGGGCCAGAAAGCCAAGGCCGGCATGCTTTATATCCTTAAGGCCTTCGACATGATGGAGACGCCCAACGGTGAGTTCCTCGATGGCTTCTCCACCTACGTGAACGGCGAAGAGCGCAAGCGCGAAGCCGCCGAGCACGCGCCCCCCGACTACCGCGGCGAAATTGTGCAGGACAACTACAACGATATCAACGACCGCTATTACGGCAATCCCGATGTGATGGCCAACACGCCTTCGCACGGAACCCATGTGGCCGGTATCATTGCCGCGAAAAGAGGCAACGACATCGGAATGGACGGGGTGGCCGATAATGTGCGCATCATGACCCTGCGCGCCGTGCCCGATGGCGATGAACACGATAAGGACATTGCACTCGCCATCCGCTATGCGGTGGACAACGGCGCCCGAGTAGTGAACATGAGCTTTGGCAAAAGTTTCTCCCCCAATAAGGACTGGGTGGATGATGCCGTAAAATATGCCGAATCGAAAGGCGTATTGCTGATACATGCTGCCGGTAACGACGGCGAGAACGTGGATTCGGTGGACAATTTCCCCAACGCGCATTTGCTCGCCCTGAAGGAAAAAGCGCCCAACTGGATCACCGTAGGCGCCAGCAGCGACCCGCTGGCCGAACCCGGCTTCAATAGCTATACCGCTTCATTCAGCAACTACGGCAAAAAAGAAGTGGACCTGTTTGCACCCGGCACCAAGATCTATTCCACCCTTCCTGGTGGCAACGTATACGGCAACCAGCAGGGCACGTCTATGGCGGCGCCGGTGGTAACCGGCGTGGCAGCCTTCCTGCTCACTTATTATCCCACGCTGACGCCTGCGCAACTGAAGGCTATCATCGAAAAGTCCGTGAGTAAAACGGGGGAAAAAGTGAAGGTCCCTGGTTCCGATACGCTTACCGAGATGTCGAACCTCAGTGAGTCGGGCGGTTTCCTGAACGCCTACGAGGCGGTGAAGCTGGCCGATGCGCTGATGAAGAATGGCCCGGAGAAGAAGCCGGTGAAGTCGACGCTGAAGAAGGACGGAAGGGGGTAGTTGGGTTTGGGGTCTGTGGTTTGGAGTTTGGGGTTTGGGGTTGGGTTGGTGGTTGACGCCGGCCTGTTTCCAGCACTGGTCGAGCACTTCTCCTGCAGGCTTCCAGCACATTTCCAGCACTCCTCCTGCACGCTTCCGGCACATTTCTGGCCGCCGGCTGGCAGATTTCCGGCAGTTTTCCAGCAGTTTTTCAGCACCCGGGCGGCAGATGCAGGGCGTGTGCACGGCGCATGGACCGCAGTTTGGGACTTTTGTTTTCCAATATGTCAAAGATCTCTTTGAGGGCATGGCTCCTTTTTGCGCTTGTGTGCGGGGATATGCCAGAGGCGGCTGGAAGGGGCTGGCCCCGTGGTGTTTATACGAGCCGGTTTAGGAGGCAGGGGGATGCCTGGCTCGCAGAAAGAGGAAGTTCGCTTTCATTGGTTTTTCTTTAGGTTATGGATCACTGTTACAGTGATAAGGTTACAACAAAAAACCGGAAGCATTTCGGGTTTGTCGCGGGCGGTCGGCGGCACGGCGCGGGCGGTCGTTTTTGTGGCGCGGACGGTCGTTGGGCCCGCCGGTTTTGCCGCTTTAGCACAGTTTCCGGGCCCAGCGTTTCTTCATTTTGTTACTGATCCATGCTGCCGTAGAGCGATTGCTATACTGCCTGTATAGTGTTTCGATAGTGAGTCGACGGCCTGTTGATACAGTTGGTGGTATTTCGAAAAAGTTTTTTCTGGTGCTTTTAGTACTTTAGCTATACGCACCCTCCTTTCGGAAAGAAGCGTCGGACCAGCGTAGTTTTTCACTGTTCGGGACACACGATAAAACATGCCAGTAATATGAGCGACTATAGAATTCCACCCCAAACGCATATTGGCCACGTTCATTTAAAAGTTGCTGACTTGGACCGGGCGCTCAGGTTTTACCGTGACCTCCTGGGTTTTGAAGTCACCACCCTGTATGGTGACCAGGCGGCATTTTTGTCGGCCGGTGGTTATCACCATCACATTGGATTAAATACCTGGTACAGCGAAGGAGCATCGCCTGCGCCAAGGCATGGAGTAGGTTTGTTTCATACTGCAATAGTATATCCTGCAAGAAGAGACCTGGCATTGATTTACGACCGTTTAAAAAAGGCCGGTTACCCGTTGACAGGGGCAAGCGACCATGGCGTTTCGGAAGCCTTATACCTTGATGACCCGGACGGAAATGGTGTTGAATTGTATTGGGATCGCGCAAAAGAACTTTGGCCTAAAAAAAGCGATGGCTCATTAGAGATGTATACGAAACCGCTGGACCTCGACAGCCTGCGAAGGGAACTGGATAAATAACCGGGCCGGAAGCATGCGGGTTGAAATCATGAGAGGGACTCAACCAGCATCAGTCTTATAACCTGCGGCCCGGGTAATGAATCCATTGAACATCATTGTTCTGGCCGCCTTGGCAGCCAGAAGCCGGCTAACGAAAAGTTTGTGCCGGCTATTTCTTTTCATAAATATCGCCGGTTTCCTGACGCTGATGGTGGTTCCCCAGTACATAGAGCCATCGGCATTCCTGCTACTGGGCATGGTGATTGTTTCCTGCTGGTATTTTGCCTACCAACGCGTTTAAACCAGAGCAGTCAGGTGCCGCCGGCATTTTTTCCTGTACGCTTTTTCAGTTCATACGTCACATTCAGAAACACATTGTTTTCGTATACAGTTGTCCGTGAATTCAGGGGTAGCCTGGTCAAATAAATATAGCCGGCATCAAACTTCAGGCGGCGCGAAACACGGCATTCGATGTTCACACCCATCCTGTTGTGGTCAAAAAAATGTTCTATTGCCGTTCCGGTCAGGTTGAAAAACACCTCGTCAAATACGGTCAGCCGGATGGTTTCGCCAATCGCCCACCTGCCGCCCCATCGCGTACGCAACCGCGCAATATTGGGCTGCGGGTTGCTGAACAGGCGGTATTCCAAGGCATTCCTGCTCACCAGGAAAAACCGCTTACTCATTTCGTGCTGCAGTTCGCTCGCAATGGAAATCCGGATTTCATTGTCCGGCGCAACCGTTTCGTCTGCCTGGCGCCGGATCATACGATAGTTGGAAAACCAGGCAAAGGGTGACACGGAAAATTTTGTATTGGGATTATATTGGTAATGCAACCAGCCCCTGAACGCAAACATCAGGTTATGGCTAAACATATTCCTGTTTTGAAAGCCGTTTTGCCGCCGGTGCTGAAATTCTCCCTCCACTGTCGTGTTTTTGCCAACAGGAAGAACCAGTGTGTTGCGCAACCAAATATCCTGATGAGATTGTGCCGCTGAATTTTTACTTCCAAATATCCAGATCGCTGCCACCAGCAGCCGTTTAAGTCCATGCATAACTGCTCCTAACGGACTTCTTCATAGGTTGCCTCTTCCGCTTTTTGGCTTCTTTTCGGAACGGTTACAGAACAACCCGAAACACCACAGCAACCTATATTCAGCAAGGGCATGAGGGACAGGAATCCACCCAATGCCAGGGAAAACAAATCTTTCGCCACAATACCCTGGACAAGAATGATAACGCCGAGGGCCAGCCGAATCAACCGCATCACTGTCCAGTTTCTAAAATAGTATTTCATTCGCTGTATTTTTTGTATGATGTTGCAGGGCCACTACATCTTTCCTTTCATCATTTTATTCCAGTACATGTAGGGAAGCATGTATTTCTTTAACACCCACAACCGCCAGTGCTCTTTATAACTTTTGAACACCAGCAGCAGCTTTAACATCGGATCAGGCGTAAATTCATTTTTGTAATTGAATTCCGCCAACACCATTTTGCCGTAACCGGTTACCAGCGGGCAGGAGGAATATCCGTCGTAAGATTTGTTATCCGCCGGCCTACCGGCCAATAGCCTGAGTATATTGTCCACCACCACGGGGGCCTGCTTGCGGATGGCTGCGCCGGTTTTAGCGGTGGGCAATGCAGCTACATCACCCAGCCCGAATATATTGTGATGTGTTTTGTGCTGAAGGCTATGGATGTCTACGTCGAGCCACCCTGCATCATTACATAAATCCGATTTCCTGATCAATGCCGGCGCTGTTTGCGGCGGCGCCAGGTGAAGGAATTCAAACGGCATTCCTACTAATCTCTCTTCTTCCGCCTGCGCTGCGGAAATATTGGCGCCATTGGCCGAAATTTTATTTTCGACTGGCTCCATATTCCTGAAATACACAATTTTTTTATCAGGATCAATCTTTAGCGGCGCATGAAATGGCGTAAACCGGATCTTATACCTGCGGAGCACTTTCATCAGTGTTTCGGCTACCACCTTCACGCCAAAAATAACCGTGCCCGGTGTGGCAAATACGATGTTTGTATGCTTATCCACGCCCTTCTTCCTGAAATAGTCCGCCGCCAGGTACATGATTTTCTGCGGCGCGCCACCACATTTTACCGGAGTGGCCGGCATTGTGAAAACGGCATTACCCCCTTTAAAATCCCGAAGACATTTCCAGGTATATTCGGGATCAATATAGTTACTGCAAACCACGCCTTGGGCCAAAGCCTCCTCCAATCCCTCTATCAGGGAAAGGTCATACACAAGCCCGGTAGCAACTACCAGGTAGTCATATCCTATATGACCATTTTTCTCCGTTTCCACCTTGTTTTCAATGGGGTCAATGACGGTCACTTTGTCCCTGATCCAATCCACACCGGGCGGTATCAACGACGCTTCCGGCCTTCTGGTTTTGTCCATTGCATAAGCACCCGCACCTACCAGGGTAAATGCCGGCTGATAGTAATGAATTTCGGAGGGCTCAACAATTGCCACGGATATACCCGGCTTCTTTTTCTGCAATTGAGCGGCGGTCATAATGCCTGCCGTTCCCCCGCCAATGACCAGTACTTGATAATGTTGTTTCATTTGACAGATGCTGTAAGGAATACAAATCTGCAAACATTCCAACACCCGTACGGTTACTTTAGTTACATAAGGGAAATTTTGTTACCGGCCGGTCGTATTCAGCTTTCCTGGCTATTGCATACAGCGTTTGGCAACATCAGCGCAAAAGGCAATGCCTGGCTGTAATCCAATTCGGGGTATTCCAGGCCCAACAACCGGATGTTTTTGTAATAAGTTTGATGCTGCTGGTAGTACATTTTTTCACTTTGAACAAACCACGCTTTTTCTCCCAGCTTTTGAGCCAAAAACCATTTTTCCAATAACCTTGCAGTTCTTCCGTTTCCGTCATTCCATGGGTGAATTTTTACAAATACCAGGTGAATAAGTGAAGCATAGAAAAATACTTCTTCCATACTTAAATCCATTGTAAGCAAAACGGCTGTGTCGTTGTAAAATTTCTTCATTTCGGCTTCTACTACATTGGGCGATGCTGCTACATATTCAATACGTCCGTCAGGCGTAGAAACATACATATTGTGTATGCGAAATTTTCCCTGCCAGTTTGTTGCAACAATGTGTTTGCTCAACAACTTGTGTGCTTCCGAAATACTTTTTTGATTGAATTCATTTGTTTTGGCAAAGACGTAGGCGTTATACAGATCATCAATTTTTTTGGTGTAATTGGGCAAGATTTCGATGCCAAATTTTTTATGCGGCGGGAATTATCTGCATAAAAAAGTTGCCGGAAAGATATAAACAGTCAGGGAATAAAAAGAAAAAAGGGAGCATTGGCATTCCTGCATGCTGTCGAAAAAATTGGAAATAGCCGAGCCCTCGCTTAACTTAGTAACCCAAAACCCTGCCGCTGAGCAACGCCGCCCAACTCCAAACCCCAAACCACAAACTACAAACCAATGAAATACAACCTCGTTCATTCCGAAGCCTTCAGCGCTTATGTGAAACCGGTAGAAAGCGACGACATCATCAAAACGCTGAAGAAGAACACCAGGAAATTCCATACCCTGCTGCTGGAGATTCCGCCAGCCAAAATCGACTATGCCTATGCCGACGGCAAATGGACGGTGAAACAGGTGCTGCAGCACATCATCGACGCCGAACGGGTGTTTTCTTACCGCGCGTTGCGCATTGCCCGCTTCGATACCACTCCCCTGCCTGGATTTGATGAAAATGCCTGGGCTGAAAAAGCCGACGTTACCGCCCGCGGATGGAAAGACATGATCAAAGAATTCATGCGCCTGCGCAAGAGCAATATCCAGATGATCAATAATTTTTCAGCGGAACAACTGGCCGCAACAGGTACTGCCAGCAATCATGCAGTAAGCACCGCGGCCCTGTGTTTTACCATGGCCGGGCACGTACAGCATCATATGAATATCCTGAAAGAACGCTATCTCTGAAACGCGGGCGCCGGGATCACTGCTGCACCTGCGGCGTTACCACCGGTTGCCGGCCCAGCGCGATATTGCGCTGGTATACCATATCGTTCACGGCGTTGATGGCTTCGTCGAGGTAGATATCGGAACGGAGGTTTTTCTTCCAGTTCTTGTAACGCTCCATTTTGTCGGTATCGGTAGCGAAGCGGGTGTCTTCACCCGGCACATCATCCACTGCCAGTTCCTGCTTCAGCTTATTGTAACCCTCGATGTCCTTCACGGTGGCGTTGATCTTTTTCTTATCCGCCCGGAACTTATCGATGTTGAGAGAATACACTTTATCGTTCTGCTCGGCCAACCATACTGTTCCTTCCTTGATCTTGTTGAAGGCCTCGTTGCCATTCACGCGCTGCTGGCTGTTGCGGGTCACGACGTCAATGTCGTAAGGCGCTTTCCAGGTGGTATAGGGTGATTTCTGGATCTCATCCCAGGGCAGGGCATCGGGATCGTCTTTCTCGCGCACTTTGGATTTTTCCAATACATCGGGGATCACCACGTCGGAGCTCACGCCGCGCAGTTGGGTGGAACCACCGTTGATGCGATAGAATTTCTGGAGGGTCAGCTTGATGGTTCCCAGTTCGCTGTTGGAGCTGTACATACCGGTTTCTTTATCAAGACCGATGTTGCGCTGAACCGTGCCTTTACCATAGGTAGTGGTGCTACCGATCACGATGCCGCGTTTGTAGTCCTGGATGGCGGCTGCGAATATTTCGGAAGCGGAGGCGCTGAATTCGTTCACCATTACGGCCAGCGGGCCGTCGTACAACACTGATTTGTCGCGGTCGCGCATGATGCTGGGTTTGCCGTCGCGGTCGCGCACCTGCACCACGGGACCATCTTCAATGAAGAGGCCCACCATCTGCACCACGTCGTAGAGCGAGCCGCCGCCATTGTTGCGGAGGTCCATGATCACGCCGTCCACTTTCTGTTCTTTGAGTTTGATCAGTTCTTTGGCCACATCCACCGCGCAACGGTTGCCTTTGGGATTGTCGAAGTCGGCATAGAACTCGGGCAGCCAGATGAAGCCGATCTTGCTTTTGCCGTTGCTGACAATGGCGCTGCGGGCAAAGGCTTCATCCTGCACAATTTCGTCGCGGATGATGTTCACCACTTTAATGCTGCCATCGGTTTTGCGCAGCGTGAGGCGCACTTCGGTTCCTTTTTTACCGCGGATCAGTTTAACCGCATCTTCGGTGCTGTAGCCGGTAAGGTCGGTGGGCTCTTCGGCGCCCTGGCCAACCTTCATTACAATATCACCCACGTTCACCTGGTTGCTTTTCCACGCGGGTGAGCCGGTGATCACGGAGCCGATGCGGATCTGGCCATCTGCTTCCTGGAGGGAAGCGCCGATGCCAAAAAAGCGGCCGCTCATCTGCTCATCGAAATATCTTTTATCAACGGGTGGGAAAAAAGCGGTGTGGGGATCCATGGCATTGGTCACCACATTTACGTATTGGTTGAAACGGTCGTCGTCGGTGTATTTTAGTTTGAGGCGTTCGAACATACGGTTGATGATCTTACCCACTTTTTCACGCGCTTCCTTTTCAAGATCGGCGTTGGATTTGGTCACATAACCGGTGGTTCCCTTCATCTTTTCCTGGGTATCCTGGAGATCCACGTAGCGCTCCAGCACCATGTATTTGATGCGCTTGCGCCAGCGTTCCTTTTTCTCTGCCTCGTTTTTGGGAAAGTCGAGTTTTTCGGGCTCCAGCACAATTTCTTCATCGGTGTTGAACTCAAAGGGTTTGGAGAGAAGTTCCTTCGCCAGGGCCTCGGCTTCAAGTACCCTTGCTTTGTAGATCACGGAAACAGCCGGCACAAACTCCACATCGGCGCCGTTGATCTCGTCGTCGAGTTTGGTCTCGAATTTTTTGAGAGATTGTATGTCGCTCTTCAGGAACATATTCTTTTCTCCATCCACAGCCACCAGGAATTTGCCAAACACTTCTTTGGAAAAAGCATCGTCTACTTTTTTGGGACTGTAGTGCACCTGGGCCAGGATATCGCCCACGTTGTGAAGGATCTTTTCATATTTGCCGGGCGGATGGCTGCCTTCGGTTCCGAGGGAACGGAAGCCGATAAAGAGGGCACAGCACAATACGATCACCAGCACGGGTAAGCTCTTTTTACTGAACATAAAATCAACCAGTTTTTGCATTCTACCAAAAATAACGATAATTGAACATGGCTTGTTGCAACTGTGTCCAATTAACATGTGATTATGATGGGCGGCAAGCAATATTTTTTGCCGGCTGTTGAGGCGGTTTCAGTTTTTTACCTATTTTTGTGCCCCCTTATGGAGGCTGTAGCTCAGTAGGTTAGAGCGTCAGTTTGTGGCACTGAAGGCCGTGGGTTCGAAACCCATCAGCCTCCCTCCTTTTAAAAGACTCCCCGCTCACCCGCGGGGATTTTTTTGCCCTGCACCATGCCTTCGCCGGGCTCCTTTTTCCGCCTGCCGGTTGGGTGGCCGCCGATATGGGCCGCCTGCAACTTTCCTGCTACCATTCATCCATTTGTTTTTTGCGCGGAGCCTGATTTTCGGAAATTTGCAGGTCGATTCAAACACATATGAAGAAATTTATCATATCTACCCTTTTCGTCTTTTCCATTTTATCACTGTCGGCCCAGGTTCCGGGCGGTATGGGCGCCGGGCGAGGCCCCGGCGGCGGCGCTGCCATGAACATTGGCCGTTTTTATGGCAGGATCGTGGACGCTTCCACCAATAAAGGTATCGAGGCGGTGTCGGTGCAGCTCATCCAAAGCAAGTTCGATACCCTCACCCGCAAGCGCCGCGACACCATCGTGAACGGTATGCTCACCGATAAAAGAGGAAATTTCAGTTTCGAGGGACTGGCCATAGCTGCTGCCTATCGTTTGAAAGTGACCGCCATCGGGTTTAAGGAGATCGACCAGAAACTTTCCTTCGATGTCAGGATGGGTGGTGATATGTCGCGCGCACTGGCCGGCGCCGACAAAGACCTCGGCAATATCAAACTGGAGGCCGATGCCAAGACCCTGGAAAATGTAGTGGTAACCGGTTCCAAACCTACCATGACCGCCGCCATCGATCGCAAGGTATTCAACGTGGAAAAGAACCTCAATTCCACCGGCGGTACGGCTGTGGATGTGATGAAGAATGTGCCCTCGTTGCAGGTGGACATTGACGGCAACGTGACCCTGCGCAATTCGAGTCCGCAGATCTATGTGGATGGCCGTCCCAGTACCCTCACCCTGGAGCAGATCCCCGCCGATGCCATTTCTTCTGTGGAAGTGATCACCAATCCTTCTGCCAAATTCGATGCTTCGGGCGGCACTGCCGGCATTCTTAATATTGTACTGAAGAAGAACAAGAAAGTGGGTTACAGCGGCAGCCTGCGTGCGGGCATTGATATGCGCGCCCAGCCCAACCTCGGCGGCGATATTAATATCCGCCAGAACAAGGTGAACTTTTTTGCCAACGTAAACTATGGCCAGCGTAAATCGATCTCCAACGGCAAAACTGAGAGGACCACGCTTTTCGGCGATCCCAATACCTACCTGACCCAGTACGATAAAAATAACATGAAGGGTTATTTTGGGTTTGGCCGTTTTGGCGCCGATTACCTGATCGACAACCGCAATACGCTTACGGCTTCCGTGAGCCTGGTACGGGGCCAGTTCCGTCCGAATATGGTAAGTGATATCTATGTGGATACACTGGAGAGTGGCAACCCGCTGCAGTCGTACAGCCAGCGGAATTCCAATACCAAAGGACAGTTCCAGAATACCGGCGCCACGCTCGGCTTCAAGCACAATTTCGCAAAGGCGGGTAAGGAATGGACGGCCGACCTGAATTTCAACCAGAGCAGGAACGAAAACCACAACAATATTCTCACCCATACCTATCCCGATGCCGGCGTGCCTTCGCAGTACAAAACCTTCAACCAGTTGCAGGACGGCAGCGGGCGCAACCGTTTCGTCATTGCGCAAACCGATTTCGTGAACCCGCTCACCGAAACCGCCAAGCTGGAAATGGGGCTGCGCGCGCAGTTCCGCACGGTGGACAATGAAAATGTACTGTCGCAGCAACTGCCCGATGGCAGCGTTGTGGTCATTCCCCAACTGAGCTCGCGGTACGAGAACAACGACCAGGTATATGCGGGATATGTTTCTTTTACCAACAAGTACAAAAAGCTGGGCTACCAGGTAGGCCTACGCGCAGAATCGTCGTCGTATGAAGGCACCGTGTACACCACTACCCAGGGTGGCAAGGACAGCAGCAGCAGCTTTAGCAACAGTTTCCCGATCAGCCTTTTCCCCAGTGTTTTCCTGAGCTACGACCTGGGCAACGACCAGAGCCTGCAGTTCAGCTATACGCGCCGCGTGAACCGGCCGAATTTTTTCCAGCTCTTCCCTTTCACGGATTATTCCGATTCGCTGAACCTCAGCAGGGGCAACCCGGATCTTCGCCCGGAGTTCACCAATTCCTTTGAAATGAGCTACCAGAAGACCTTTGAGAACAACAATACTTTTCTTTCTTCGCTGTATTTCAAGCATACCAATAACCAGATCACGCGGGTGCAGCAAACCGAAACCAATCCCGTTACGGGTGAGCAGGTGCTGATCAATACCTGGGAGAATGCAAACAGCAGTTTTGTAGGCGGACTGGAACTCACGGGCAAAACGAGCATCAAAAAATGGTGGGAGCTCACGTCTAACCTCAACCTGTATGCGAGCAAGATCGATTACGAAGATGCCAGCGTGGCTGCGCAGGATGCGCTTTTCAGTTATTTCTTCAAGCTGAACAACAATTTCAAACTGCCGAAGAATTTTACGATACAGCTCAGCGGTGAATACAATTCCAAAACCATTCTGCCGCCCGGTGGCTCCGGGAGCGGCGGTGGAAGATTTGGCGGCGGTATGATGGGTGGTCCCATCAATACGGCGCAGGGTTATGTGAAGCCGAATTATTTCGTGGACCTCAGCTTCCGCTATGAGTTCCTGAAGAACCGTACGGCGGCGGTGACGCTGACTTTCAGCGATATCTTTCGCACGCGCCTTTACCAGGTGCACAGCGAGTCAGATTATTTTGTGCAGGATGCGAGCCGCCGCCGCGACCCGCAGTACCTGCGGCTGAATTTCTCCTGGCGCTTCGGCAAGTTTGATACGGCTTTGTTCAAGCGTAAGAATATTCGTGGTGAGATGCAGAACATGCAGAACGCAACGGAGGGAACGCAGTTTTAGAGGAAGGTTTGGGGTTTGGAGTTTGGGGTTTGGGGTTGGCGCCGCCGGGAACCGATCTTTTGCATTGCTATAAGCTAATAGATCCGCTCCCATCCAACCTAACAAAAAGCCACTTTCAGAAGCCTGTCGGCAGAAAAGTATTGTTCCAGTTGTATCCTGTTCATAGAATATTAAGTATATTTGATTTGTGCTGTCCCGGTACTTCCTCTCCCAGATAAGATGCTGGTGATGAAGCCGGGTCTTTTATTTTAATCTAAACCTGTTCGTTATCACCGATTCAATATAGTGTTTCAAATCATCGGCGGCGGCGGATATAATAACCCCATTTCGAGTTCCGGCTTCATCAAAACCTTTAATCCATGTACCGCTCAGCAAAAAGACTTACTCTGATCGCCCTTCCTATAGCCCTTTTCTTTGTAACACCTGCCTGCAGCCCTTCCAGTGAACAGCCTGTTGATCCACCAGTGGATTCAACGCTGGTAGCGCATCTTCCCAAAGAATTTACGATTGCTTATGAAGGCGAGCCGGAAACAGCATACACTATTACAGTGGACAGTCCCCTGCGACAACTGGCTTTTGTAAGAAAAACCGATAACCGTCCCTGGATACGCGCCAGCTACAACGAGAAAGCCGGACTGGAAGCGGTAACCTGGTATTATAGCGAAGGCGATGCGTTCCGCAGGAAATTCACGATCAGCCGCCGGACCGACAACAGCATTGCCTACATTGTTACCGAAGATGCCGATGCCCAAACACGCGATACGGCTTTTTATACATTCAACGGCGCGGCACCGGACCGGTTAATTGAGGTGGAGACCCATCTTTATCTGTCGTCCTCGCCGGATGTGGCGCATGTATCGCAGGCGCAGTATCGGTATGGTGCGGATGATCGCCTGTTGCAGGAAACTACTGTTTCTTCCGGGGGAAGCACCTGGGTGTATACCTACAGTTATAATGCCGATGGCAGTCTGAAGGAGAAGACTGGCAGTGATGACCAGGGCAGCATCGCGAGTGTGAAATTTGAATACGGCAGCGGTATTGAAGCGGGAACGACAGATGTGTTCCGCCGTATACTGCTGGGCAGCGATGCCTCTATGGATCACCTGGCGCGGCTGTTCAGTTTTCCGTTGATGGAGGAATACGATCTGTTCACTTTATTCTACAGCAGTCCCTTCCATCCTACCCGTATTGAATCGGCCTATGGAACAGCGGGGAACCTGGACGCGATCGTGTATGAGCTGACGCATACGGTGAATGAGGATGGGTTGCCGCTGACGGTGTCGGTGGTGGAGCCGGCCTACCCGATAACAGCCGTGTATGCGGAGTATATTTACTAAAAATAGTTGAGCGGGGGAGCCTGCCCTTACAAGTCGGGATAATAGCCAAAAGTCATGCTTCCATATTCAGATAAAATATCTGAATATGGAAATTTTATTTATTTTTGTCAATAAGATGAAAAATGGTGATCATTTCCAAAGCTATTCTCCAGGCTTTCATTCAAAAGTATCCGGCTGTTGAAAATTCCCTGGAGAAATGGTATAGCGATACAAAAATTGCAGACTGGAAAGACTTTAGCGAGGTGAAGAAAACTTTTAATACAGTTGACAGTGTAGGAAATGACAGGTATGTTTTTGACATCAAGGGAAATCAATACCGGTTAGTGGCTTTGATCATTTTTAAGGTAAGAACGGTGTTTATTCTTTTTATCGGAACGCATAAGGAATACGATAAGATAAAAGCGAATAAAATCACCTTTAAAAAATAGTGCGTATGAAATACGAAATTAATTCCAGGAAGGCTTATCATGAAACCATGCTGGCGATATACAAGCTAATGGACAAAGGTGAATCCAATTTGTCTGCGGCGGAGCTCAAAAAGCTCGCTGCAATGTCTGTTGCGGCGGAAAAGTATGAAGACGAAGTATTGGGCCTGAAACCCCAAAAAGAGCCGGAAACAATTATTAGAGTGGTGGAGGTAAAAATGTTTGAGCGTAAAATGACCCAGGCAAAACTGGCGGCAGAAATCGGTATAGGGCAATCGAAAGTATCTGAAATTTTAGCCGGCAAAAGAAAACCCGATGTCAGTTTTTTGAAAGGTGTTTATAAAATACTGAAAATAGAAGCCGATTTTTTATTAGAACATGCCTGATTCCCCTGCCCGTTTTCCACTTAACATCATTTCCCAACCACCCTGTACAACTGTATACCCGCCGATATCAAAAAAATCCACCCTACCACTATGCCCAGTGTACGCTGGCTGGCCTGCAGCCGGTTCACCAGCCAGCGGCCGCCGTACACAAAAAGCAGTAAACTAACGGTAGTGCCTACGCCTATTCCAATAGTATATATGTTGAAACAGGCGCTGCTGCTTTGCAACCAGCCGATGCTGAAAAGGTAACTGCTCCAGATGAACCAGAATGGGATCTGCGCCGGATTGATGGCGCTCATAGTGAGCCCCAGTGTAAAACGCGGCAGCCCGCTGCGCAGGAGCAGGTGTTTTCCCTCTTTGCCACCACGCCGGGCGGCCAGCAGGCTGCTGATACCAAGTGCCAGGAAAACCAGCACCGTGGCCCACTCCATTATGGTGAACCATTTTTTATGGCCCATGATCCAGTCGATCCCCTTCAGGCTCAGGCGCACGTAAGCAATTTCCACCAACGCCACGCCCAGCGCAAACCAGCAGGCTCTGCGCGTGTTTTCCGTAACAGCAATCTGCATGGCGGTCATGTTCAGGGCACCCAACGGCAGGCTTCCCAGGAAACTGATGCCGAGGCCGGCAAAAAATATCAGCAGCAGGTTACACATGGATGGTCCTGATCTTTTTTTCAAATGCCGCCTGCTCGCGGAACATGCGGCGGCCTTCCTGCCAGCTAAGGTAAGGAATGCCCCTGCGGTGGTTGGCACGACTGATCCGCGCCAGTATGCGCCAATGCCGGATGATCTCCTTCCACCCAAAGAAAATACTATGCGCCGGATCATAAATATGCGTGGGCTCGGAGCCGGAAGCATTCAGTTCAATGACCGAAAAATCGCGGCCCTCGCGAAGTCCTTCCCAACTGCGAAAACGGATATCAAGACGGCCGTAATAAAATCCCTCCACCTGGCGGCAGAGCCGGTCAATGACTTCTGTCAACGCTTCATCGGCCAGGTGCGAATGATCCAAAAAAAGCGCACCGCGCGCGTGATTGCCGAAAGGCAGCAGTTCCACCTCCTCTCCTTTTGCCGGCACACGATCGAGCGCCGGGCCCAGGATCTTTTCCAGGTCGGGCAACTGCAGGATGTACCGTTCTTCTGCAGCCGCCAGCGCACGCAGACTGCTTTTTCCGTCGCCCTTAACCGAAGGAAAATGCTTACTAACGATGCCGCTTATGCGCCCCTTCTCCTCACCCGGCATCCGGTAATAAAATATGCCCGCTTCGAGGGGGTAAGGCACAAATGCCTGCACCAGGAAATCGAGCGGGGAATCGATGCAGTATTGCCGCAGGTCCGCCTCGCCATTGAGTTTGCGCACCCCCTGTCCCCTTGCCCCCACATCGGGTTTGGCAATCAGCGGATAAGAAAGTCCCGCTTCCTGCACCACCGTCAGCACCTGCTCCGGCGCAGTGCCGGCCGGGAAATATAACGTTGACGGATAGCTGCCGTTGGGCATCAGTTGATAAATCTCGTTTTTAGATTCCATCAGAAAACCGCCATACCGGATGCCCGGGTTGGCGGCATTAAAAAAAAGCAGCGAACGGCAGCGCGCGGCAATACAGGCATATACGGGAAGAATGGGTGCGTACACCACATTAAAAGGCCAGTACTCCCAATGCAGGAGCCGGATGAAAAAGGGTTTGCGGAAGAATTGTCGGATTGCGTTCATGAAAAGAATTCGGGCCGGGACGAAAATTGCAGGGCCTGGCGGTGCCATTGCTGCTGCAGTGCATCGGCATACAAAAATTCAGCGCTGTTACGGCCCAGGCGAACCAGGCTGGTGCTTACTGTGCGCAGGGTATTGGTGGCAGGATACGACAGAGCCTGCTGGTGGAATTGCAGTAAGGCTTCCTCGCGCAGTTCGGGCTGTTCGAACAACCACCGGTCCAGTTGCTCCTTACGCGCTGCGGCCATACCTTCTTCATACAAGGTGGCAGAAGTCCATACCAGTGTATCACCAGTCGGTTTCAAATGGCTGTATTTGTGCAGGCCGTCCCAGCGGTCTTCCCAAAGCCGGCCCTCCTGCAGCGAGATGCAGGTGAAGGGCTCAATGCCTTCCAGCGACAGGTGTAAAAAACCATCGTGAAAAGAGGCTTCTGCCAGCAGGTCGAGGAATACCAGTCCGCGGCTCCGGCGATAAGGTGGCTCATGCCGGTGTGCCTTAAAGGCGCCGTTGAGCAGTACCGCCACCTGGCCGCGTTCCCCTATGCCTATCCAGGTGCCACCACCCTGCGGATCTTTGGGATAGAGCAGCGTATGAGTGCCGCGTTTATACATAGCCGGTGGAAGGGCTGCCGGTCTTTTCACCTGTTCATCCCTGTTAGAGAGCAGCAATATGGTATCTTCCTGCGGAACAAAACTCACGGTGCACATGAACGCCTGTATTGAAGGGTGGAATGGGCCGTGCCGAAGGATTCGGGCAATTCGAGATCGGATACTTCCAGTATGCCCACCTTGATCAGGGCCATGTGGTGAATGGTATGTTCGAGATTATAGGCAATCTCCCGGAAATAATTGGTTTCGATCACCAGGGGTTCGGCGACGGTTTCGCTATAACTGGCTTCCAGCAATAACGGCTTGTTGGCAAGTTGCAGCCCATGGCTGATCTGTTGCAGCAATTCGACCGCCAGGAAGGGATCGTTTTCAATCTGCGGATCGCGTTTTCTTTTTTCATAATTCACGCTGCCGCTCCCGTATCCCAGCAGCAGGCACTGGAACATTTCAATCACGTGACGTGTGTGTTGCCCAATGGTGGCCTGCGACAGGTGTGTGCAGGGCTGTACGTATTGCAACGGGTGCAGCAACGATAAAGTGGCGCTCAGTTGTGTGAACACCGTATGTATGGCAGCCTGGATATGCATAAGATGAAAATAACTAAAATTATTGTGCCAAAATTTTCAGGTGTACGGTAGCGTTATCCGCCATGGACCAACTGCTGCCGCCCACCTGGTAATGCCTGCGGTTCACGACAAAACTGCCTTCAAACAACCAACTGTTGCCGGAAGATTTTACGGTAAAGGGAATGTCCACCTGCCCGGTTTTTCCATGCATGTCGATCCGGGCCTGCAACAGGTACTGATCCTTTTCTGTTCCTGCCTTAACTTTTTCTCCCGCCACACGGATCAGGGGGTAGTTTTCCACATCAAAAAAGTCACCGGTCCGCAGGTGGCGGTCGCGCGAGGCATTGCCCGTATTGATGCTGGCCGCTTTCACCGTTACATTGAAACTGCTGCTGAGCGGCGCAGCAGGATCAAAGCGGATCTCACCTTCCAGCCCGCTGAAACTGCCATCCACTGCGATCCCAAAATTCCTGATAATGAAGCCAACCGCCGAGCCCTGATCTACCGGGTGCAATATGCGCAACTGGGCAGTCAGTATGTTTGCGCACAGTAAAATATTCAGGACCAGGATGGTTATGCCTTTCATTGAAATACAATTTAGCTTAGTTTTATAAAAAATCGCACATGAAGGTTCCCAGCATGGCAGAAATGGCGGCTAACGGTGAAACACCCGACATCCTGTTCTGGGTAGGTTGTGCGGGCAGCTTTGATCAGCGTGCGCAGAAAGTGACCCTGGCCTTCACCCGCATCCTCGAATCCTGCGGCATCCGCTTTGCCATTTTGGGGAAAGAAGAAATGTGCACCGGCGATCCCGCGCGCCGAGCCGGAAACGAATTCATGTTCCAGATGATGGCCTATCAGAACATCCAAATTCTCAATGGCTATGGCATCAAAAAAATAGTTACTGCCTGCCCGCATTGCTTCAATACGCTGGCCAACGAATACCCCGAACTGGGCGGCACCTACGAAGTGATACACCATGCAGTATACCTTCAGCAACTGATCGACGAAGGCAGGATCAGGCTGCAGGAATCCGGTCCCTTTAAAGGCAAAAAGATCACGTACCACGACAGTTGTTACCTGGGCCGCGCAAACGGTATTTATGAAGCGCCGCGCAAAGTGCTGGAGGACCTCGATGCCGAGCTGGTGGAAATGAAACGCTGCCGCAGCAAGGGACTTTGCTGTGGGGCCGGCGGCGCGCAAATGTTCAAGGAAGAAGAGAAAGGCCATACCCGGGTAAATTTTGAAAGGAGTGCAGAAGCCATCGGCACCGGCGCCGGCATCATTGCCGCGGCCTGTCCCTTCTGCAACACCATGCTGACCGACGGCGTGAAGCACAGCGAGCAGGAAGCCTCCGTGAAAGTGATGGACATCGCTGAACTGATCGCCGCCAGCCTGCAATAGCCACCAATCCTTCCACATATGATCAGCACACTCAGGAGGACCATCTGGAGACTCCTCCTATTCCGCGGAATCCTCGCCATCCTTTTTGGCCTGCTGGCTATTTTCATGCCCACCCTCACCTTCGCCACCATCGTATTGTGGCTGGGCGCCTGGCTGGCCATCAACGGCGTACTCACCATCATAACGGCCATCCAGAACCGAAGCGGTGACCAGAACTGGTGGATCGGCCTGCTGGCAGGCCTCGTCAGCCTGCTGCTGGGTATTTATACTTTTATGAAACCACAGGTGACCGGCGCCGCCATCATCCTTTACATTGCCATCCTTTCCATCATCGTGGGCATTGCAGAGATCGTTTTTGCCATTCGCATCCGTAAGGAGATCAAAGGTGAAGGCTGGCTGATCGCGGGCGGAGCGGTATCGGTATTGTTTGGCGTAGCCCTGCTCATGAACCCCATCGCCGGCGGCGTAACACTTACCCTGCTGCTTGGTTTTTATGCACTGTGGCTGGGCATTTACCTGCTGGTACTCGCTTACCGGGTACGCAATCGCCAGGTAAGCGCCTAATGCCTACCTTTGCGGCATGAATCTCGCATACAGGGAATTATTACCCGCCGATTTTGATCCCCGCAGCCGGGTCTGGATCTACCAGAGCAACCGCCTCCTGGGCATGGGAGAAACCTTGCAGGCCGATGCCGTGCTCCAGGATTTTGTATCGCAATGGAATTCGCACGGCGTTCCGGTAAAAGGGTTCGCCACCATTTTTTTCGGCCAGTTCATTTTGCTCATGGCAGATGAGACAGGCGCCGGCGTGAGCGGCTGCAGTACCGACAGCAGTGTGCGCATCATCAAGTCGCTGGAACAGCAGTTCAACATTTCGCTCTTCGACCGCCAGTTGCTGGCTTTCGTGGTGAAGAATAAAGTACAGCTCGTTCCCATGGCTCAACTGAAACACGCGCTCACGCACGGCATGCTACAGGAAGACGATCTCTATTTCAACAATATGGTGGCTACGAAAGCGGAACTGGAAAACAACTGGATCATTCCCATCAGCCAAAGCTGGCTGGCCTCCAGGCTGGGACTGGCGCAACAATAGCGCCGCATTTCGGACGCGTTAAAACAGCAGCAGGAAAGCCGTTCCCTCTCCTTCGATGGACTGCACCTGGATATTTCCCTTGTGCAGCATCATGATCTGTTTACAGAGGCTGAGGCCAATGCCACTTCCTGTTTTTTTGGTGCTGAAAAAAGGAATGAAGATCTTATCCATCAACTCCTGCGACATGCCGGCGCCGTTGTCTGCCACGCGGATCACCGGTTTGCGGTTGGCGCCTGTGGTAGCCGATAGAACAATACGCGGATCGGGGCGGTCGCGCAGTGCATCCATGGCGTTCACCAGCAGGTTGATCATGATCTGTTCCAGCAGGTTGATATCGGCCTGCAACTGCAGCTCGGGTTCTTTCAGGATGATCTCCAGTTCGATGTTCTTCTGTTCCAGCGTAGGCTGCATCAACTGCTGCAGGTTGGTGAAAAGGTCCAGCACGTATACTTTCTCAAGATGGAGCTGGCTGATCTTGTTCAGGTTGCGGTAGGTTTCCGCAAAACGCAGCAAACCCTCGCTCCTTCTCTTGATGGTTTCAATGCCCAGGTCGAGGTCTTCCAGGGTGCCCGTTTCGTCTTCTATTTCCGTGGCGGCCTGCTTCAGCCGGTTCTTCAGGGTATCGGCCAGTGATGAAATGGGCGCCACCGAATTCATGATCTCGTGGGTCATCACGTTCAGCAGTTTCTGCCAGGCCTTGGACTCGGTTTCATCCATGGCCTCGCTTACGTTCTGAAAAGCCACGAGCTTGTACATGCGATTATCGGTCTGGAAAGCCGAACAGGAAACCAATACTTTAAAGCTCGATTTCTCCAGGGCCGCATCCGTCAGCTTTGATTCGCCGGGACGGATCTCAGACAACACGTGGTACAGTTGGGGATCGCGCCGCGAAAAAGATTGTATGGTTTTAAGATAAGGCAGGTTCAGCATTTTTTTTAGCGACTCGTTCATCCACACCACCTGCCCGTTTTCCATATCAAAGGAAAGAATGCCTGTATCCACCAGCTCCAGTATCTTTTGCAGGTACTGGTACTGGGTCTCCTTCTCCTTGCTGATCACTTTAAAAGTGGAATTGATTTCGTTGAAGCCATGCCGCAGCGGTTGCAGTTCGGCGGGGGCGTGCTTTACGTCGAAGTAACGTGAAAAATCGCGGTAGTGCACCGACTCCACGAACTGGTTCAGCTCGTCCTGCGCCTTGCGCTGCGACCGGTAAAGATCGGCCAGTTGATAGGCCAGCACGGGCAGCAGCAATACCAGGAACTTGATCTGCTGGTTCACCAAAAGGTAAGCAGCGAGACAAAGCACTGCAAAGAGCAGGATGACTTTCAGGAAAAGCTTGTTTTCCACTTTTTTAAATATCATACTTGCTGAGTCTTCGGTATAAAGCAGTACGTGTCAAACCCAGTTCCCGCGCAGCTTTGGTGATATTTCCGTTGTGCTTTTCGATCACCTTCATGATGGTATTCTTCTCGATGGCGCTGAGGCGGAGTTCGTTGGGTTCCTCTCCGGCGTCGGTCGTAAATTCTATGGGCGAGAAAAGCAGGTCGGCTGCTTTCAGCTCCGTGCCTTCGGCCATGATCACCGCCCTTTCGATGGTGTACTGCAATTCGCGTACGTTACCCGGAAAGGGATAAGACAGCAGTTTTTCGGTGGCCGACTGGTCGAAGGAAAGCTGGGGCTTCATGTATTTGCGGCTGTACATTTTGTTGAAATGATTGGCCAGCAGCAGGATATCCTTCCCTCTTTTGCGGAGGGGTGGCATAATTATTTCCACCGTATTGATGCGATAGATCAGGTCTTTCCGGAAACGCGATTCATTGGCCAGTTCGGCAATGGGCAGGTTGGTGGCGCAAACCAGTCGCAGATCGATGGGGATGGGCGTATTGGTGCCGAGGCGGGTCACCTGGCGGTTCTGCAACACCGTTAGCAGCTTGGCCTGCTGCTGCAGGCTGATGTTGCCGATCTCGTCCAGGAAAATGGTGCCGCCATTGGCTGATTCAAAACGGCCGGCCCTGTCCTCACGGGCATCTGTAAACGCACCTTTCTTATGCCCGAAGAGTTCGCTTTCAAAAAGCGAATCGGTGAGCGCGCCCACATCCACTTTCACAAAGGGCTTGGAAGCGCGCAGCGAATGCTGGTGAATGGCTTTGGCGATGAGGTCCTTGCCCGTTCCATTCTCCCCAAGGATGAGGATATTGGCATCGGTAGGTGCGATCTTTTCGATCTTGTAAAAGATGGCCTGCATCAGTTCCGACTCGCCGAGCAGTTCGTTGCCGATGATGCTTTCTGTCGCAGGCTCCGACCTGGAAGCAGTGCCGCCGTCCTTTTTTTTCAGCACTTCCTTGATGGTATTGATCAGGCGGTCGTTGTGCCAGGGCTTCACCACAAAATCGGCGGCGCCGTCTTTCAGCGAGCGGACGGCCAGGTCCACATCGCCATAGGCGGTGATCATGATCACCGCTGCTTCTGATTTCAGCTCCTTGATTTTGCGCAGCCAGAAGAGTCCCTCGTTGCCGGTATTGATGGAACTGTTGAAATTCATATCCAGCAGGATCACATCAAATTTCCTTGTACTTAGGATTTGCTGTAACAATTGTGGGTTTTTCTCCGTCACAACATCTTTCACTTCTGTTTTCAGGAGGAGGCGAACCGCTGTCAGCACATCGGTGTCGTCGTCGACCACCAGGATGGAAGCATTTTTAAGCGTCATAATTATTCGTTGCAATGATAGGATTTTTTTCCCTTGGCCGAAGAGCGGAAAGCCGGGAAAGGCAGGGAAACCGAAATCGGACAGTAACTGTATCAAAAGCGGACAATTGCTTTCTTTTCATGAATTCAATCTTTTGAAAATCAGCTTGTTGAAAATATGGCACGGGGTTTAGCCTATCTCTGGCGAATCATCAATCAGGAACTGAAAACCGATACAAAGTGGACAGAGTCATAGAAAAAAAGAAATGGACCACAAAGAAGCTGCTTACCATTGGCGGAATCGTTGCACTGGTGGCATTGATCGCCGGTAGTTATTATTTTACTTCGGGCAAAAGCCGGCTGAACGTGGATACCGAAAGGATCACCATCAGCGAGATCAAGAAAGGCATATTCCAGGAAAATATCCCGGTGAACGGCATCGTGCTTCCCATGACAACCATCTACCTCGATGCCACCGAGGGTGGCCGCGTGGAGCAGAAATATGTGGAAGACGGTGAGATCATGAAAAAAGGCCAGCCCATCCTGCGGCTCAGCAATACCGACCTGGAGCTGAATCTTTCCAACCAGGAGACCCAGGTATTCAACGTACTGACCCAGATGCAGATCTCCAAGAACAATGCCGACCAGAATACCATTACACGACTGAACCAGATGGCCGAGGTAGACAATGCTGTAAAAGAAGCACAACGCGTATACGATGTGAACAGCAAGCTCTACCAGCAGAAAGCCATCGGCTCACAGGAATACAAATCCAGCGCCAACCTCTACGACTACCAGCAGCGCCGCAAAGCCCTGACGGAAGACATCCTGCGCAAGGATTCCATCTCGAGCCGCCAGCAGCTTACGCAAATGCAGGAATCGTACGAAAGAATGCAGAATGCCCTGCAGCTCATGCGCAAAAAAGTGGGCGACCTGGTGGTGCGGGCGCCGGTGGACGGGCAACTGACTTCCCTTGATGCTGAGATCGGCCAGTCCAAAAATAAGGGTGAAAGGCTGGGACAGATCGACGTACTGGGCGGTTACAAAGTACGTGTGGATGTGGATGAACATTATATCTCCCGCATTTTTATAGGGCTGAAAGGCAGCTTTGATTTTGCCGGCAAGTCCTACAACCTGGTGATCAAAAAAGTATTCACCCAGGTAACCAATGGCCGCTTCCAGGTGGATATGGAATTTGAAGGCGAAGTGCCTAAAGGTATCCGGAGGGGACAAACCCTGCAAATCCGGCTTGCGCTGAGTGATGAGAAACAGGCCATCCTCTTACCCAAGGGCGGCTTCTACCAGCAAACCGGTGGCAACTGGATCTTCAAAGTGAACGAAGCAGGCACCATGGCTTATAAAGTAGACATACAGCTCGGCATGCAGAGCCCGGACAATTATGAAGTGCTGAGCGGACTGGAACCCGGCGATAAGGTGATCACCAGCAGCTATGAGAACTACGGCAACATGCAGGAACTCATTCTTAAAAAACAATAACCATTCACCATTAAACTTTATTGTATGAAAACGCTGACCCGCAGAGTCCTTTTGCTGATCGTGCTGATGGCGGCATTTTCTATCACCACGCAAAGCGGCACCCATTGCCTGCTGGCAGGCCCCTGCGCTGCGCCCACGCTTACGCTTGCTGCTGCGCCGCCTGCCGAAAAAGCGGTTGAAACGGCAGCAGGTTCTCCCCTGTTGCTGCTTATACAATTTTAATATTTAAACACACCAATATGATCAAGATCACTGACCTTGAAAAGTACTACCGGACCGAAGAAGTGGAAACCGTGGCGCTCAACAAGCTTTCGCTGGAAGTTAAAGAAGGAGAATTTGTTGCCGTGATGGGCCCCTCCGGCTGCGGGAAATCCACCCTGCTCAATATCCTGGGCCTGCTCGACGATCCCGATTCCGGCAGTTTTCTTTTCAATGGCATTGAAGTGGCCAAATTCAACGAACGGAAAAGGGCCGATCTGCGCAAACACAATATCGGCTTCGTATTCCAGAGCTTTAACCTGATCGACGAACTGACCGTTTTCGAGAACGTGGAATTGCCCCTGATCTATACCGGTGTGAAAGCAGCAGAGAGAAAAAAAATTGTGGAAGAAGTGTTGGACAAGATGGTGATCATGCACCGCCGCAACCACTACCCGCAACAGTTATCGGGTGGGCAGCAGCAGCGTGTAGCCGTAGCCCGCGCCGTGGTGAACAACCCCAAACTGATCCTGGCCGACGAACCTACCGGTAACCTCGACTCCAGTAATGGCAACGAAGTGATGCAGTTGCTCACCGACCTGAACGAACAGGGCACCACCATTGTGATGGTTACACACAGCGAGCACGACGCCCGCTACAGCCACCGCATCATCCGTATGCTCGACGGACAAACCGTAATGGAGAACATCATGGTATAACAGAATCCTATGCTGCTGAACTACCTGAAACTTGCCTGGAGGAACCTGTTGAAGAACCGGTTCTTTTCTGTATTGAATATCGTGGGACTGTCCATTGGCATTGCCTGCTTCCTGCTGATCGGGCGCTATGTCACCGACGAACTCAGTTACGATCGTTTTCATCCCCATGCGTCGCGCATCTACCGGGTGAATGCCGATATCCTTTTTGGCGGCAATACGCTCAACCTGGCTGTCACCGCCGATCCTATGGGCGCCGCGCTGAAAAAGGATTATCCCGAGGTGGAAAACTATACCAGGCTCTACACGTCGAACGGCAGCAAGATGGTGAAGAAGGGTGATGTTTTTATTGTAGAGAACAATGTAGCCCATGCCGATTCTACCTTTTTTGATGTTTTCGCTTATCCATTGACGGAAGGTGTGGCGCGCCAGGCGCTGACGGCTCCCAACAGCGTGGTGATCAGCCAGAGCGCCGCCCGGAAATATTTCGGCACCGACCAGGTTTTGGGCAGAACGCTTGAAACCGACGACAACGAAAAAACAATTTACAAGATCACGGGAGTGATGGCCGATATGCCGGAGAATGCTCATTTCAAATTTGATTTCCTTTTCTCCATGGCCAATGTGGATTATAATTTCGGCACCTATACCAGTCACAATTTCGCCACCTACCTGTTGCTGAAGCAGGGAACCAATCCCAAAGCATTCGAAAAACATTTTCCCGAATTCATCGTGAAATATGTGCTGCCCGAAGCCGGGCAATACATGAACATAAAATCCATCGAAGAATTTGAGCAGGCCGGCAACAAACTTACCTATAGCCTTATACCCGTTACCGACATCCACCTGCACTCCAGCCGCATGGCGGAGATCCGCGTGAATGGCAGTATGCAGTATGTCTACATTTTTTCGGCGGTGGCGTTTTTCCTGTTGCTGATCGCCTGTGTGAATTTCATGAACCTGAGCACGGCACGATCTGCCAACCGGGCCCGGGAAGTGGGCATCAGAAAAGTGATGGGCTCTGAAAAATCATCGCTGGTAAAACAGTTCCTTACGGAATCAACCCTGGTTGCGCTGATATCGCTGTTGGTTGCACTGGTTCTTGCTGCACTGGCACTGCCTGCATTCAATCAACTGGCGGAAAAAACCTATGCTTTCCATTCGTTCTTTACACCTGGCTGGTTGCTTTTCCTGTTGCTGTTGCCGCTGTTCATCGGCGGACTGGCCGGGCTCTATCCTTCATTTTATTTGTCTTCCTTCAACCCCATCAGGGTATTGAAAGGAAAGATCAATGCGGGCGCCAAAAGCAGCGGGCTGCGCAGCGTGCTGGTGGTATTCCAGTTCGCTACTTCCATTGTTCTGATAGCCGGCACCATGGTAGTGTACCGGCAGTTGAAATACATACAGGAAAAGAATGCCGGCTTCAATAAAGACCAGGTGCTGGTGGTGAACAACACTTTTCCTCTCGGCGCCAATTTCCAGGCATTTTTAAGAGAGGTGGAAAAGATACCGGGTGTAACCGGCAGTACCAGGGCGGGTTACCTGCCGGTGGTTCCCAGCTCGCGCAGCGACCGAACCTATGCCACGGAAGCCACGCGCACCACGCAGAACAGCATCAGCATGCAGCACTGGAAAATCGATGAGAACTATATTCCTTTAATGGGCATGGAACTGATAAAAGGCCGGAATTTTTCAAAGGAATACGGCACGGATTCAACGGCCATGATCATCAACGAAACGGTGGCCCAGTTGCTGGGACCGGGTGATCCCATTGGTAAAAAAATCTACACGAACGACGGCGGGCCCAATACTACCGTAGCATATACGGTGATCGGTGTGGTAAAGAATTTCAATTACAATTCCATGCGCGAAAAAATTGGTCCGCTTTGCTTTGAATTGGGCAATGCCAACTGGGCGGCCGCTTTCAAAGTGAAGGGAGCAAATGCAGCACCCGTTATGAAAGCCGTGCAGCAAATATGGCGGGAGATGGCGCCTTCAGTGCCTTTTGAATACAAGTTCCTCGACGAAACTTTTAACCAGATGTACAAGGCAGAGCAAAGGGCAGGACGCATCACGCTGGTCTTTTCACTGCTGGCCATTTTCGTAGCCTGCCTGGGTCTGTTTGGGCTTGCTTCCTATATGGCTGAACAGCGTACCAAGGAAATAGGCGTACGCAAAGTGCTGGGCGCCGATGTGCCCAATATCGTGGCCATGCTGTCGAAAGATTTTCTGCGGCTGGTGCTGGTGGCTGCTGTCATCGGAATTCCGCTGGCCTGGCTGGGAATGAGTCGCTGGCTGCAGGACTTTGCCTATCGCAGCACGCTGCCGGCCTGGGTCTTTCTCGCAGCAACGGTGCTGGCGCTGCTGATCGCTTTACTGACTGTCAGCTTCCAGGCCATTCGTGCGGCCCTTGCCAACCCGGTCAACAGTTTACGTTCAGAATAAACGCCGTTTATGTTCAGGAACTACCTTCTCATTGCTTTCAGGAATATCCGCAAGCAACGCGCACACAGCCTGCTGAACATCGCAGGCCTTTCCGTGGCGCTGGCGGCCTGCCTCGTGATCTTCCTGGTATTGCAGCATGAATATAGCTACGATACCTACCACAAGCAGGGAGATCGTGTATACGAGATCGTTAAAAAGGATGTGTATCCCGGCGGCGAGGAATACGACAACGGCATGCCTTTTCCCGCGCTGAAGGCACTCCGCAACGATTACCCCGATGTGCGCTTTGCCGAATTGTTCACCAGCTATGGCTCACAGGTAACCGTGCTGAACAACGGCGCCCCGGGAAATGATAAAAAATTCATTGAAAACTCCGGCATCATTTTTTGCGAACCGGAGGTCTTCGGCTTCTTTGATGTAAAATGGCTCGCCGGCAGTTCCGCTGTACTGGCCGGGCCGGGAAAAGCTGTCCTTGCAAAAAAGGAAGCGGAAAAATATTTCGGCGACTGGAAGCTGGCGATGGGGCGGCACCTGAAGATCGACAATGCCATTCCCATAGAAGTGGCCGCCATCATTGAGGATGTGCCCGCCAATTCCGATTTCCCGTTCCGCATCGTTCCTTCCTACAAAACCTTCCTGGCACACAAGGACGTATACAATTATTTATCGGACCTGGAGAACTGGGGCGGCAGCACCAGTAACCACCAGGTATATGCGCTGTTGCCCGAAGGCATGAAAACTGGTGATTTTGATAAACGGCTGAAAGCATTTGTCGCCAAATACCATAACGACGAAAGAGAGCAGATCAAAAAAACCTATTTCCTGCTGCCACTGCACGATATTCATTTCGATACCCGTTTCGGCAACAACGGCGACCATACCAGCAGCCGGTCGTCCCTGCTTTCCCTTTCCTTCATCGGCCTGCTGGTAATACTAATGGCCTGCATCAATTTTATAAACCTTTCCACCGCCCTTTCCGCCAAACGCAGCAAGGAGGTGGGCGTGCGCAAAGTGATGGGCAGCAACAATGTCCAGCTCCGCATACAGGTGTTCATCGAAACCGGGCTGATCGTATTGCTGGCCGCAGCGCTGGGAACTTTTCTAGCCTGGACCAGCCTGCCATTTCTCCGGTACATTGCCGATATCCAGGAACCACTTCGGCTGATCAATACCGGTAGCTTGGTTTTCCTGCTGGTAACCGTGGTATTAACCACCTTGTTGAGCGCCTCCTACCCTTCCATCGTCATCAGTCGCTTCCGCCCCGTGGAAGCCATCAAGAACAAGATCAGCAGTTCTTCCATCGGCGGCCTCTCCCTGCGCCGGGTGCTGGTGGTATTACAGTTCGCCTTTTCGCAACTGCTGATCATTGCCACCATCATCGCCGTAAGCCAGATGAACTATGTACGCAATGCCGACCTCGGTCTGAACAAGGATGCCGTACTGTTGCTTTCCGGCAACAGCGACAGCGCTTTCCTGGCGCGCACCACGGCTTTCCGGCAAAGGCTGCAGGCCATCCCCGGGGTGAAAACGGTGAGCTTTGCCATGGATGCGCCCAGCAGTGGTAATTCCTGGACCACCAATTTTGCCTTTAACAACAATACAACCGACCCCAATTTCAACGTGAGCCTGAAAATGGGGGATGAATATTTTGCAGAAGCCTTCGGGCTCCGGATGCTGGCCGGAAATTTTTATGCTGCGGCCGACAGCACACCCGAATATGTGATCAATGAAACCCTCCTGCACAAACTGGGACTGAAAGATCCGCAGGATGCGATCGGCAAAACGCTGAGCTTCGGCGGTGGCAAATGGTGCCCCATTGTTGGCGTGGTAAGGGATTTCAAGAACCAAAGCTTACGGGAAGAGATCAGGCCAACAGTGATCATTAACATGCCGCAGTTTGAAAGCCAGGCGGCCATTAAGATCAGGTCCGCCAATCTGACGGCTGTGACCAGTGCCGTTGCAGCTGCCTGGGAAACGACCTTTCCCGAATATGCCTACAACAGTTCCTGGCTCGATGAGAACATCCGTGATTTTTACAAACAGGAAGAAAGAATGAGCCGCCTCTATAAAGTGTATGCAGCGCTGGCCATCTTCATATCCTGCCTGGGACTCTATGGGCTGGTATCTTTTATGGCGGTGCAGAAGACCAAGGAAGTGGGCATCCGGAAAGTGCTGGGCGCAAGCGTTTCCAGCATCGTTTATCTTTTTTCGAAAGAATTCACCCTGCTGGTGTTGATTGCTTTTGCGCTTGCAGGGCCCATTGCCTGGATGCTGATGAACAAATGGCTGCAGAACTTCGTGTACAAGATCCATATTGGCGCCGGCGTTTTTGTGCTCGCCATCGCGGCATCCATTCTCATTGCCTGGATGGCGGTGGGATACAAGGCCATCGGCGCTGCCCTGGCCAACCCGGTGAAAAGTCTCCGTTCCGAATAATAACCCGTTATGATAAGAAATTACCTAAAAATAGCCTGGCGCAATATTTTCCGGCACAAGGGATATGCGGCCATCAATATCCTGGGACTGGCCATTGGCATTGCCGCCTGTATGCTCATCCTGCAATACGTAAACCACGAGCTGGGGTACGACCAGCAGCATGTTAAAAAAGACCGCATCTACCGTATCAACCAGGACCGCTACGACAACGGGCAGCTCAGCACCAGTTGGGCAGCGGGGGCCTATGCCGCCGCCAGTCATTTCAAAACGGCCTTCCCGGAAATTGAGGACTATGTGAAAATGAACCAGGCCGGTAACCTGATGATCCGGAAGGGCAATGAAATGATTCGCCTGGAAAAAGCCTACTACGCCAGCAGTTCCTTCTTCAGCGTATTCAGTTTTCCCCTGCTCGAAGGCAACCCTGCCACTGCGCTCTCGGAACCCTTTACCATGGCGCTTTCCGAATCCTTTTCAAAAAAACTCTTCGGCAGCGAAAAGGCCCTGGGTAAAACCATACAGTTGAACGGCAACCGGAATTACAAGGTTACAGCCGTGTATAAGGACATGCCTGAACAGTCGCATTTTCACCACGAAGTATTGCTTTCCTATGCCTCTTTTGTAACGCAGGTGGGCCCCGATAACAACCCCGACAATGCCTGGAACTGGGATGGCTGCACTTCTTACCTCCTGCTCCGGCCCGGAACCAATCCCCGGGCCCTGGAGAAAAAATTTGACGCCGTGGTGCAGGCCGAGAACGGCGAAGACCTGAAGCGTTTCAATGCCGGCGTCACCTACTACCTGCAACCATTAACCGAAATCCACCTCTATTCCAACCGTATGCTGGAACAGGGCGCGAACGGCGACGGCAAAACCACTTATCTTTTGTTGGGCATCGCTTTTTTTGTGGTGCTGATCGCCTGGATCAACTACATCAACCTGGCTACAGCCAGGGCTATTGCCCGCGCGAAAGAAGTAGGCATTCGCAAAACCGTAGGTTCGCGACGCGGGCAGCTCATCGGGCAGTTCCTTTTTGAATCGGCGCTGCTGAATGCGCTGGCCATAGCACTGGCGCTTTTGCTGGTGGTGATCGCCATTCCTTTTTTCAACCGGCTTACCGGTATGCAACTTGCTTTCGACCAGTTGTTGTCGGCCCGCTTCTGGCTCATGCTGCTGGCGTTGTTTGCGGTGGGCAGCCTGCTGAGCGGCATCTACCCCGCCCTGGTGCTGAGCAGTTTTAAACCCGTGGTGGTCTTGAAAGGCAAGCTGGTCAACACCCGCCAGGGAGGCCTGCTGCGCAAGGGGCTGGTGGTATTCCAGTTTGCCGCTTCGCTCTTCTTATTGATCGGCACCCTTGCTGTTTCGCGGCAGATCAGTTTCATGAAAAAACAGGCGCTGGGTATGAACATCGACCAGGTGATGGTGGTGAAGCCGCCGGTGGTGACCGACTCCACCTATTTCAACCAGATGAAGGCCTTTAAGCAAACGGTGATTGGACAGTCGGGCATCAGCCAGGCGTCTATGTCTTCCAGCATACCCGGCGACCCTGTGGGCTGGAATGCAGGCGGCATACGGCTCCTGAGCCAGGACGAAAACAAGGCCAAGCAGTACCGGGTCATAGCGGTCGATCACGACTACATCGATCTTTATGGCCTGCAAATGGTGGGCGGCCGGAAATTTTCGCGTGAACACGGCGACGAAAGAGGCGTGATCTTTAACCAGGCCGCCATGCGGATGATCGGCGGCAATAAACCCGACGACATTATTGGAAAAGATATTTTCTTCTGGGGAGATACCCTGCGCGTGCACGGCGTGGTGGCCGACTTCCACCAGCAATCGCTGCGCGATGCTTATGAGCCGCTGATCCTGCGGCTCTTTCCCGATACACGTGGATTCATTTCCGTGAAGCTGCAGGCGGCATCGGTGGGAAATGCCGTGCAGGAAGTACAGAAAGCCTTCAACCGCTTCTTTCCCGGAAACGGTTTTGAATATTTTTTCCTCGATGACCATTTCAACCAGCAATACAAAGCCGACCAGCAGTTTGGCCTCGTGTTCCTGATCTTCACGAGTCTTGCCATACTGGTGGCCTGCATGGGACTTTTCGGTCTCGCTTCCTTCACCATTCTGCAGAAAACAAAAGAGATCGGCATCCGCAAAGTGCTGGGCGCTTCTGTTGGTTCCATCCTGCAGGGATTGTATAAGGAATTCGCGTGGCTCATTCTGATCGCGTTCCTGCTGGCCGTACCGGTTGCCTGGCTGAGCATCAGCAAATGGCTGCAGGGATATGCTTTCCGCATCCACATACAACCGGTGCTGTTTCTCCTGCCCCTGCTGGTGATCCTGCTGGTGGCCATCCTTACGGTAAGTTATCAAACCGTAAGGGCCGCCCTTGCCAATCCTGTAAAAGCATTAAGAACTGAATAAACCAAAGCCATGTTCAAAAACTACCTGCTGGTCGCCATCCGGAACATCTGGCGCAACAAAACCTTCTCCGCCATCAACATCGTGGGACTGAGCCTGGGTCTCGCCTGCTGCATGCTGATCGTCCTCTACACGCGCGACGAACAGAGCTTTGACGGCTTTCATGCCAAAAAGGACCGCATCTATCGCATCACCAATACTTCCACGAGTCCCGAAGGTGTTGCACACAAAACAGGCATCACGGGCATCATGCAGGGACCTGCATTTACTGCCGCCATTCCCGAAGTGGAAACTTTTGTGCGGTACAATTCAACCGGTTTTACGGTGAAGCAGGGCGATGAAGTGATTGACCAGCCGGCCACTTTTGTAGACAGTAATTTTTTCCAGGTATTCAGTTTTCCGTTGTTGAAAGGAAACCCGGCCACGGCACTGAAAGAGCCGCACAGCGTTGTGCTCACCGAAGCGCTGGCTAAAAAATATTTCGGGAAAGAAGACCCGATGGGTAAAATACTGGAGTTGAAAAACGGGGAGCAGTTTGAACCGTTCCAGGTAACCGGTGTTGCCGCCGGCAGCCCGGAAAATTCCAGCATCCAGCTCAACATGATGGTGCCCTTCCGGGTGCAGCTCGGGCAGTCAACGCCCTCTCCCGAAGAATGGCTCAACTCTTCGCTCAATACTTTCCTGCTACTGAAACCCGCAGCAGACCCTGTTAAAGCCGCTGCCAAATTTGATCCCATCTTTGAAACGCTGGCCGCCGCCCCGCTTAAAATGGCGCGCGACCAATACAACTGGCACGATAAGATGCATTACGACCTGCAACCTTTTACGGATATCCATCTCAGTAAGGATTTCGGTACGGCGAATGGCCTCGAGCACGGAAGCAATCCTGTTTATTCCTATATCCTTTCCGGGATAGCAGTGCTGCTGCTGGTGATCGCCTGCATCAACTTTATCAATCTCACCATTGCCCGTTCGCTGAAAAGAGCCAAAGAAATCGGCATCCGCAAAGTAGTGGGTGGCCAAAAGCAACAACTCATCCTGCAATTCCTGGGGGAAACCTTTTTGCTTTGCCTGCTTTCTTTTGTATTTGCTGTTTTCCTGGTACAGTTGGTGTTGCCGGTTTTCAATTCGCTCAGCAATAAGGCGCTTTCTTTTTCTTACCTGATCGATGCGAGACTGGTGGGATACTATTTTTTGCTGCTGGTGCTTACTGCACTGCTTGCCGGCTGTTATCCCGCTTTTGTTTTGTCGGGCTTCAACCCGGTGCAAACCCTTTATGGGCGCTTCCGTTTCAGCGGCAGGAATATTTTGTCGAAATCCCTGCTTGTGCTGCAGTTCAGCCTGGCTTCCCTGCTCATCATCGCCTCGCTGGTATTATCGCGCCAGTTCAAATACCTTACGGAGATAGACCTGGGTTACGACGACAGCCAGGTAGCCGTGCTGCAAATGGACAGGGTGTCGATGCAGAAATGGCCGGTGATCCGCGAAGAGCTGAAAAAAATTCCCGAGATAGCCGGCCTTACCGTGGACCAGGGCGGCAACTGGAGCACCATTGCCCGCATCAATCAAAAAACCGACCAGCAGTTTGACTTCAAAATTGTAGACGACCAGTATTTTTCCCTCCTGAAAATTCCCTTTGTGCAGGGGCGCAATTTTGACCCGGCACAGGCGCTGGATACTGCCAACGGCGCCATTGTGAACGAATCCTTTGTAAAAGTGGCGGGCTGGAAAAATCCTATCGGCGAAACCGTAGACTTTTTTTACAAGGACAAAAAATACCAGGTGATTGGCGTAATACGCGACTACCATTTCGGTTCGCTGACAGAAAAGATCAGGCCTCAACTTTTCGTAGCCAATCCCGAATACAGCTATCATCGCTTGTATGTGAAATTCAGAGAAGGGAAAATGGCAGCGGGACAACCCGCGCTGGCGGCGAGTTTCAGGAAACTGTTCCCCTTCCAGCCCTATGATTTCCGTTCGCTCGAAGAGCAGAATTACAAACAGTACGGACAGGAAGCCCGCTGGCGGAAGATCATAACAGGCAGCACCCTGCTTACCATTTTCATTTCCTGCATCGGGCTGTTCGGCATGGCTACCCTGAACGCAGAAAAAAGAACCAAGGAAATCGGCATCCGCAAAGTGCTGGGCGCTTCGGTTCCCGCCATCGTCAGGACACTATCGGTCGATTTCCTGAAGCTGGTGCTGCTATCGGCCCTGATCGCCGCGCCGCTGGCCTGGTGGGCCATGCAAAAATGGCTCGACAACTATCCTTATCGCATAGAACTGCACTGGTCGCTCTTCCTGCTCACCATGCTGCTGGTGGTATTGCTGGCGCTGGGCACCATTGCCTCGCAAACCATCCGGGCCGCCCTTTCGAACCCGGTCAACAGCCTGAAAACAGAATGATGCAGGCCTGCATCGCCCTGCATCAAAACAGAACAATTATTGTATCATTTTCGAACAACCGTTTTTATCACTACGATTCAATAAACTGGAATTCAATAGATTGCAATGTTGGCATACTATTCCATTCCAAAAGCATATGATTACACTAGAACATATTTCAAAATGGGTGACCACCGGAGGGTTGCGAACCTTCCTGCTAAAGGACATCAACCTGAAAATTGAAGAAGGGGAATTCGTAAGTATTATGGGCCCTTCCGGCTCGGGAAAATCCACCCTGCTCAATGTCATCGGCATGCTCGACGATGCCAATGAAGGCAGCTATGATTTTATGGGACAGCAGGTGCACATAATGCGCGAAAAGCAGCGGTCGCAACTCTATAAGCAATACATTGGCTTTGTATTCCAGGCCTACCACCTCATTGACGAACTCACCGTATACGAGAATATTGAAACGCCCCTGCTCTACCAGGACACGAAGAGTGCCGAAAGAAAAGCCCTCGTGGCCGATATGCTCGACCGCTTCCAGATGGTGGGCAAGAAAGACCTCTTCCCCACGCAGTTGTCGGGCGGACAGCAGCAGCTCGTAGGTATTGCCAGGGCGCTGATCAGCAAACCCAAACTCATCCTCGCCGATGAACCCACCGGCAACCTCAACTCCAAACAGGGAGAAGAGATCATGGAAATATTCCGCAAACTCAACCAGGAAGATGGCGTGACCATCATACAGGTTACCCATTCCGAAAAAAACGCAGCATACGGCAACAGGATCATTCACCTCCTAGACGGCCGCATTGAACATCCGAGATAAAGCAACCGATTCATGAGACAGCACATAAACCAACGCCCGGGCATATACGCAGTTTGGATATTCTTTTTCCTGTTCCCCTTCTGCCTGCAGGCACAAACCGATTCCGCCGGAATCCTGAGCTTGCAGCAATGTGTGGACATAGCCCTCAAAAACAACCTGGAGCTGAAGCAGGCCGAGATCCAGGCTGCAGCGGCCGGCATCGATTACAGGCAGGCGAAAGACAACCTGCTGCCGGCCTTCAACGGTTCGGTAGAACACGGCCTGAACCAGGGCCGCAGCATTGACCCTTTCAGCAATACCTACCTGAACCAGAATATCAATTACGCCAACTATGGCCTGAATGGCGGACTGCTGCTGTTCAACGGGCTGAGCGCGTTGAACAACATCAAACAGCAACGCCTGGCGAAAGAAGCCAGCCATATGGAAGTGCAGCAGAACAAAGACAACCTCACCCTCAATGTCATCATTGCTTACCTGCAGGTACTGACGGCGGAAGACCTGCTGGTGCAGATCCGCAACCAGGCCGATCTTTCCCGCCAGCAGGTGGAAAGGCTCAAAATCCTGAACACCGAAGGCGCGGTTACGCCTTCCCAGCTCTTCGACCTGAAAGGCCAGCTCGCCAACGATGAGGTCAGTCTCATCAACACGCAGAACCAGCTCGACGCCGCCAAGCTCTCCCTCGCCCAGCTCATGAACCAGCCCTATAATGGCAGCATGAAACTGGAAAGGATCAGCGCCGACCAGTTCCTCGCCGCCTACCCCGGTCGGCCCGACTCCATTTACCAGACAGCCCTCAGCCAGTTGGCGCAGATCAAAGCCGTGGGCCTCCGGAAAGAAAGCGCCGAACTGGGTGTGAAAACCTGGCGTGGACAATACTGGCCATCGCTGAGCCTCAACGGCGGACTGTATACCAACTATTCCAATGCCGCTACTACCTCCACCCTTAGCAGCAGCGCCGATATGCCCAATGGCGAGTACGTATTGCTGGGCGGTGTGAAAGAACCCGTTTATGCAACCATGAACGATTACAGCCAGTCCAAGATCCCCTATTTCGACCAGTTCCGGAACAACTACAGCACCAATGTGAACCTGTCGCTCCGCATCCCCATCCTGAACTCTTTGCAGACCCGCAACCGCGTTGCCCGCGCCAAACTCGACCTGCAGAACGCCAGCGTGGTGGAGAGCTCCGCCAGGATCAGGCTGCAGCAACTGGTGGAACAGGCATGGCTCAACATGAACGCCACCTACAACCGCTACAATACCCTGCTGCAGCAGGTAGAGGCTTTCGGAGAATCTTTTCACGTTACAGAGGTCCGGTTTAACGAAGGCGTACTCAACTCGGTCGATTACCTCACCGCCAAGAACAACTACGACCGCGCCAACACCAGCCTGATCCAGGCAAAATACGAATACGTATTCAGGACCAAGATCCTCGACTACTACCAGAACAAGCCCCTGTGGTAAAGCAGCCGGCTTCTCAAAAGTGGGCAAAAGAATACCTGTCAATTTGGCATTTTTATAGGAAAATGGTTATTTTTGCCCCCTTAATTTTGACGGATGCCGGATACAGGAATCAAAGCGCACGATGAAAGCAGGCAGGGCGAAGCCTATGCCCCGGAATTGAAAGCCGGCGGTGGGTTCAGCAGGCATTTTTATATAGAAAGCTATGGCTGCGCCATGAATTTCGCCGACAGCGAAGTGGTGGCCTCCATCCTGCAGGCCAACGGCTTCGGGGCTACCAAGGCGCCCGAAACGGCCGATCTCATTTTTGTCAATACCTGCTCCATCCGCGAAAAAGCCGAACAAACCGTCAGGCGCCGGCTGACTGAGTTCCGGAAACTGAAAAAACAGCGTCCCGGCATGTTGGTAGGCGTACTGGGCTGCATGGCGGAAAGGCTGAAAAGCAAACTGATAGAAGAAGAAAAGCTGGTCGACATTGTGGTGGGGCCCGATGCCTACCGTTCCCTTCCCGCCCTGATCCAGGAAGCGGAGGGCGGACAAAAAGCCGTGAACGTATTGCTGAGCCGCGAGGAAACCTATTCCGATATTTCACCTGTAAGGCTCAACAGCAACGGCGTAAGCGGTTTTGTAAGCATCATGCGGGGCTGTAACAATATGTGCTCTTTCTGCGTGGTGCCCTTTACCCGTGGCCGCGAAAGAAGCAGGGACGCCGGCAGCATTGTGTCGGAATGCAGGCAGTTGTTCGAAGAAGGCATCCGCGACATCACCCTGCTGGGCCAGAACGTGGACAGCTATTATTATTTCGACGAACAGAAAGACCGCGCCATCACCTTTGCCACACTGCTGGCCATGTGCGCCGACATATCGCCGCTCCTGCGCATCCGCTTTTCCACCTCCCATCCCAAGGACATCAACGACGAAGTGCTGCACACCATCGCAGCCTATGAAAATATCTGCAAGTACGTACACCTGCCGGTGCAAAGCGGCAGCACGCGCGTGTTGCAACTGATGAACCGAACCTATACCCGCGAATGGTACCTGGCGAAAGTGCGCCGCATCCGTGAACTGATTCCCGACTGTGGCATCAGCTCGGACATCATTGCCGGCTTCTGCACCGAAACGGAAGAAGATCACCAGGATACGCTGCGCATCATGGAAGAAAGCCGCTACGATTTCAGCTATATGTATTTCTACAGTGAAAGGCCGGGAACCCTTGCTGCACGCCGTTATAGCGATGATATACCGGAGCCGGTGAAAAAAGCGAGGCTGGATGAAATTGTGCAACTGCAGGGACGCCTGAGCCGCGAAAGCAACCAGGCCGATCTTGGCAAAGTGTACAAAGTGTTGATCGAGGGCGAGAGTAAGCGAAGCGACCTGGAATGGATGGGACGCAACAGCCAGAACAAAGTGATCGTGTTCCCCAAAGAAGGGCACGACCTGAAGAAAGGAGATTATGTGCAGGTGGAGGTAACCAATTATACACAGGCAACCCTGCTCGGAAAATTCCGGGCCATCGAGCATTGAGACTATGGATATACAGAGCATTAAAAACAGGTTTGGAATTATTGGAAATACCGCCGCGCTGAACCATGCGCTCAATGTGGCCGTACAGGTGGCCAACACCGATCTTACGGTGTTGATCGTGGGCGAAAGCGGCGTGGGCAAAGAAGCGTTTTCGCAGATCATCCATTCCCTTTCCGCCCGCAAGCACAATCCCTTTATAGCGGTGAACTGCGGGGCCATCCCGGAGGGAACCATCGACTCGGAACTCTTTGGCCACGAGAAAGGCGCCTTTACCGGCGCTGTCGACAGCCGCAAGGGTTATTTTGAAACTGTAAACGGCGGCACCATTTTCCTCGACGAGATCGGCGAAATGCCCCTGGGCACCCAGGCCCGCCTGCTGCGGGTACTGGAGACAGGCGAATTCATCCGCGTGGGTTCCTCCAAAGTACAGAAGACCGATGTACGCGTCATTGCAGCCACCAACAAGGACCTGCTGGAATACACGCAGAAAGGGAAATTCCGCGAAGACCTCTACTACCGCCTGAGTACCGTTCCCATCCGCGTGCCTTCCCTGCGCGACCGGAAAGAAGACATACCGCTGCTCTTCCGCAAATTCGCGGTCGACTTTGCAGAAAAATACAAGACCTCCCCCGTGCAGCTCGACGACGATGCCCGCCAGTTGCTGATGAACTACAGTTTCCCGGGAAATATCCGGGAACTCAAGAACATAGCCGAACAGGTGTCGGTATTGTCGGAGGACAAACACGTGAATGCCTATGATCTCCGTCATTTCCTGCCCGAAAATCCCGTAAATCGTTTGCCCATGGTCGTTGGTAACAGCAATGGCGCTCATGCGGGCGAATTCGGCAATGAAAGAGAGTTGCTGTACAAACTCTTTTTCGATATGAAGAAGGACGTGACGGAACTCAAAAAAATGTTCATTGAAATTCTCCAGAATCCCCAGGAAGCCGCTGCTGCTGCGGCTTACACCAAGGAAAGCCTGCTGCGCGACTACCCGGCACCGGTAGAGTTCTCCCCCACCCCTGCCGTGATCCACAACCAACCGGCCGTCCTGCTTCCCAACGACGACATACAGGAGCACGAGGAAGTGGAGGAATCGCTCAATATCATGGACAAGGAAAAAGAGCTGATCCTGAAGGCGCTGAAAAAACACAAGGGGAAAAGAAAAGATGCAGCCTCCGACCTGGGCATCAGTGAAAGAACCCTTTACAGAAAACTGAAAGAATATGACATCAACGATTAAGCTTGTCCTGCTTTGCTGCTGGATGGCATTTTTTTCGGCCTGTTATTCTTTCAAGGATGTGTCGATTCCGCCGGAAGTAAAAACCGTGCGCATCAATTATATTGACAACAAGGCCCGTTACGTGAACCCGCAACTGAGCCCGCAGCTCACCGACAAACTGCGGCAAAAGGTGATCAGCCAAACCAGGCTCACGCAGATCCAGGGCGACGATGCCGACTACGAGGTATCGGGCACGGTGACCGACTATGCCATTACCACCGCCGGTATTGCCAACCAGCAAACGGCCACCAACCGCCTGAACGTAACGGTTCACATTGTATTCACGAACCGGAAAGATGAGACCAAGAATTTTGAAGCCGATGTGACCCGGAATTTTGACTTCAATGCCAATCTCAGTTTGCAGCAGGCAGAAAACCAGTTGAATGAAACCATCATCCGCAACCTGTCGGATGAAATTTTTAACCGTATCTTTTCGAACTGGTAATCCTTCCATGATGCTCGCCAAAACCATAGCATTTTATTTCAGGCAGCCGTCGCTCGACAGCGTCAGCATTCCTGAATTGCAGCGGGCCATTAAGAAATATCCCTATTCTTCGGCTCTCCAGCTACTGTTGCTGAAAAAGCAGCAACTGGAGAAGGACCCGGGCTTCGCGCAGCAATGGGAAGTCGCCAACCTGTTTTACGGCAATCCCTACCTGCTTCAATCCATCTTGAATCCGCCGGCTGCCGCGCCGGCCGCATCCGCTGTGCCAGCGCCAGCCAACTCTCGGCAGGAAGCTATCCCTCACCCGGCCGCCGCGCCGGAACCAGCCGCCGGCCTACCCTCCGAAACCGTACCCGCTCCGGAAGCAGCGGCAGGCACTGAAGCGGCAGCCCCGGAAACGACGCCGGACCCGGAACCCCTGCCAGCCTCCAAAACGGCCCCCGGTCCCGAAGCCGTTGCGGAACCCGCCCCCGGCCCTTCCCTCCGCAGCGACCTGCTGGCGAAGGAAAGCCCCATTCCCATTCCCAGCCTGAAGGACATTGGGCCGCAAACCGACAACCAGCCCCTGTTTGAGCCCTACCATACCATCGACTATTTCGCTTCACAGGGAATAAAGCTGGGGAACGAGATCCAGGCCAACGACCGGCTCGGCAGGCAGCTCAAAAGCTTTACCGAATGGATCCGGACCATGAAAAAGCTGCCCCAGGAAAACCGGGAACAGCAACTGATGGCCTCCGGCAGCAACGAAAGTATCGCTGCCATGGCCGAAGGCTCCGTGCAGCACCGCGAAGTGCTCACAGAAACCATGGCGGAAGTACTGGTAAAACAGGGGAACAATCACAAGGCCATTGAGATTTACCAGAAATTAAGTTTGGCCTATCCCGACAAATCCGCTTATTTTGCGGCACGAATTGAAACATTAAAACAGCATTGAGATGACCATTTTGTTTTTGATATTGATTTTACTGGCGAGTGTGATCCTGGGTTTCATCATCCTGGTCCAGAACCCAAAGGGGGGCGGACTGGCAGGAAACGTAGGTGGTCTCTCCAACCAGCTCATGGGTGTGAAACAAACCACCGACGTACTGGAAAAAGGTACCTGGATCTTTGCCACCGTGGTAGCGCTGCTCTGCCTGTTCTCTGCAGTGTTCATCCCGCATAATACCAGCCGGTCCAACAACCTGCTGGACCAGATCAACACCAAACCGACCACTACTGCGCCCGCTGCCCAGCCAGCCGCTCCGGTTACCCAGCCGGTTGAGCCCGCCCAGCAGCCTGCACCGCAAAAATAATAAGGGCCCGTCCCTGCAGCAACCCTGCCATCCGGCAGGGTTTTTTGTTTATTTTAGTTCCCAATCGGGCATCCATGAAAAGAGTTTTGCTGATCCTCCTCGCTGTTCTCCTGCTGACCGCCGCTTACCTTGGCTGGGCCTTCCTGGGACCCGCTACCGCTTTTGAACAAAAGACCTTTTTTCTCGAAATTCCCACTGGCAGCCGTTATGAACAGTTGTTGCAGGACCTGGAAAACAGGAAGGTGCTGAAACACCCCGGTCTTTTTGATTTCCTGGCGCGGCGACTCGGTTATCCCCAGAAACTGAAAGCAGGCCGGTATGCCATTCCCCGCAACAGCAGCCTTCTCAATATGATCCGGAAACTCCGCAACGGAAGGCAGGAACCCGTAAATCTTGTGATCACCAAGCTCCGCACCAAAGAGGATTTTGCCGGCCTGGCTGGTCGCAAATTCGAATTCGACAGCCTGCATTTTCTCCGTTACATCAACAGCGACAGCCTGCAGGCCTACGGGCTCGATTCCAATACCGTCATGAGCGGCGTTTTGCCCAATACCTATACTTTCTACTGGAATACCACGGCGGCAGCCGTTATGGAAAAGATCCTGCGCAATTACCAGGCTTTCTGGACAGCGGAAAGGCGGGAAAAGGCAAAGGCCAAAGGACTTAACCCGGCGCAGGTGTCCACCATCGCCTCCATCGTTGACGAAGAAACCAATAACAAGGATGAAAAAGGCCTTATCGCCAGCGTATACCTGAACCGCCTGCAAAAAGGCATGCGCCTGGGCGCCGACCCCACGGTCAAATTCGCGCTGCGCGACTTTGGCCTGAAACGAATCTACAACAAACACCTGCTGGTGGAATCGCCCTACAACACCTACCGCGTAACGGGCCTGCCACCCGGCCCTATCTGCACGCCGCAGCCGCAAACCATCGACGCCGTGCTTGATGCACCTTCCACCAATTATCTTTTCTTTGTGGCAAAACCCGATTTTTCCGGCACCCATGCTTTTGCGGCAGATTACGCGGAGCACCTGAAGCTGGCCCGCGCCTACCAGCAATTTCTGGATACACTCAGCCGCCAGCGACAAACGGAAGCGATCGGACACTGACCATGATCAAACTGGAAAGAATCATACGGAACACGCTGCCAGTAAGGTTTTTAATCAGCCGCAGCAAAAAGATCAGCCTTCCGGGGTTTGAAGGACTACCCCTCTACGACGTGGTTCATTTTTTCCTGCAGCAGGTGCAAAAAGTGGGACTGAACGACCGGGCCGCCGCCATTTCTTTCAATCTGCTGATGGCCATACCGGCAGCAACCATTTTCCTCCTGACCCTGTTCCCCTATATGCCCTTTTCAAAGCAGTTGTCGGACGAACTGCTGCAGCTCACGCAGGATATCACTCCCAACCACAATACCTATGTGCTGGTAAAAGATTTCCTGACCGATTTTCTCGAAACGCCCCGCTCCGGCCTGCTGTCGCTGGGTTTTGTACTGGCGGTGTTTTATGCTTCCAATGCCGTACTGGGCATCATGCGCACCTTTAACAAATCGCTCATGTATTCGGCCAGCCGCAATTTTCTCGAGAAACGCTGGGTGGCCGTACGCATTACTTCCATCCTGATCTTCCTGTTCCTCTGCACCATCATCCTGCTGATCGCCCAGGGAAATATCCTGAGCTGGATGCTGAACAAACTCAATATTAATACCCCGGCCATCAAGTGGATCGTGCGCAACCTCAGGTGGGTATTCATCATCGCCCTGGTCTATTACAGCATCGCGATCATCTACAAATATGTGCCCTCGATACACGAAAAATGGCAGCTCTCCTCGCCGGGTACCATTTTTGCAACCGGTCTTATTATACTGACCGTGCTGGTGTTTTCCTTCTGGGTCAATAAATTCAGCAATTTCAACAAGATCTATGGATCCATTGGGACCATACTCGTTTTGATGTTGCTGATTTATTTCAGTTCCCTGGTCTTACTGATTGGGTATGAATTGAATGTGAGCATTCACAGCCTTAAGATGATGGCTGCGGAAAGGGAAAGGCTGGAAGCAGGGAAAACAGGAAAAGCTTCGGAATCTCAATAAAAATGCCGATCTTAAAGCCGACTGCCTGTACATAAAAAAGATCTTATGAAACTAATACTATCCATTTTTATGCTGGCTATTGCAGGAGTTGCCTTCCGCCCCGCAGCAGATCCCCTTCCCATCGGATCCGCCATTCCACTGGCCAATACCAAAATGAAGGATGTTTCCGGCAAGATATTATCCCTCAACGACGTAAAGACATCCAAAGGATTGCTGGTGATGTTCAGTTGCAATACCTGTCCATATGTGATCAAGAACCAGGCGCGCACCCGCGATATCGCCAACTATGCCCAGTCGCAAAACCTGGGGGTGATCCTGCTGAATGCCAATGAAGGAAACCGCAACAGCGACGATTCTTACAAAGCCATGCAGGCCTATGCAAGGGCACAGGAATACAAATGGCCTTATACGGTGGACAGCAACAACGAACTGGCGGATGCATTCGGCGCCTCGCGTACGCCGGAAGTGTATCTTTTCGACGCCAACGGCAAACTCGCCTACCGGGGAGCCATAGACGATAACCCGGCTGATGCCTCAAAAGTGAAGCGGTCGCACCTGCGGGAGGCGATCAATGAAATGCTTGGCGGCAAGCCCGTTTCGGTAACGGAAAGCCGTTCAGTTGGCTGTGGCATCAAGCGCAAGGAAGGATGATTTTATTTCTGCAACCTGCATCGCACGGTTAACAAAAACCCGGTAGTTCTTTTTCGGGTTCACAAAAAGAGAAACCGGCAGGCTGCCCTGCCAGCCTGCGTCCACGCGCGGACAAAAATAATCGGCATCCGTTTCGTTCAGCCAGAGATGGGTAGCGGGCTGCAGCGGTTTTCGTTCCAGGAAAGCCGACAGTTTTGCCGGGTAAGATTCCGGCAGGTCCATGCTCACCAATACCAGTTCAATACCGGGGAACTGTTTGGCGCTTTCCAGGAAATAGGGCATTTCTTCCAGGCAGGGCTTACAATAGGTTGCCCAAAAATTTAATACCAGGGGCTTATTGCTGGCAGCAATATACGATTCCAGTTCCTGTATGGAGATTTTGCGAACCGGCTGACCCTTACTGACGGCAAAGAGGGAAAAGAAAAAAAGCAGGGAGAATATCCTTTTCATTCTCCAACAACACCACAACAGTCAAGCCAGTTTAACGTTTAACAGTTATTATTTCTGCGGGCATGGTATTTTAGCCCCTGATTTGTTGCAAAACTGGAATTATGGTGAAGAAAATTTTGGCAGTGACCGGTGCACTGGTGCTGCTTTTGTTGGTTATGGCAATTGCCCTGCCCTTTGTATTCAGCGGAAAAATAAAAGACCTGGCCCGGAAGGAAATGAACAACCAGCTCAACGCCCGCTCGGGATTTGAAGACGTTTCCATTTCTTTCTTCCGTCATTTTCCGCGCGTCAGCGTAGGACTCGACCGGTTCTACATTACCGGCCCCGAAGCTTTTGCCGGGGATACCCTGGTATCGGCGGATCGCATTGATGTTGCCGTTAATCTTTTCAGCCTGATCGGCTCCGGTCCCATGGAGCTTTCCAAACTGATCCTCGAAAGTCCGCGGATCCACGCCATCGTCAATAAGGATGGACAGGTGAACTGGGACATCATGAAAGCCTCAGAAGACAGTGCCACCGCCAGCCCTTCTGACAAAGCGTTCCGCCTCGAGCTGAAACAGTACGCCATCCGCAACGGCCTTATCCGCTACGACGATGAACCCGGTAACATGCATTTTGCGATAGCGGGGCTCGACCACGAAGGCAGCGGCAATTTTACCGAAAAGAGCTTCACCCTCCACACCCAAACCGCGGCGCTCAAAACCAATTTCAGCTATGCGGGTATTCCCTACCTGCTCGACACCCGCACCCGCCTGGCGGCCGACCTGGATATTGAGCAGGACAAAAACCTGTTCCGCTTCAGCAAAACCAAACTTCTCCTGAACGAACTGGAACTGGAATCGGATGGAAGCTTTCAGTTGGTGAACGATTCCACCTATAATATGGATATCCGGTTCAAGACGCCTTCCAACGATTTCAGGAGCATTTTAAGCCTCGTGCCTTCGGTGTATAAGAATGATTTTGGCGACCTGGAGACCAAGGGCAAAGCCGCCCTTGAAGGATGGGTAAAAGGCGTGTACGACGGGCACCGGCTTCCCGCCTTTGAGGTAAAAGCCGACGTGCAGGATGGCTATTTTAAATATCCCGACCTTCCCCAACCGGTGCAAAACGTGCAGCTCCGCCTCGAAGCGGCCAACCCCGATGGGCAGTTGGACAATACCGTCGTTTCTATTCCGAAAGCCAGTCTGCAATTCGGCAAAGAGCCCTTTGAATGCGCCCTGCTGCTGAAATACCCCGAAACAAAACAATACATCGAAGCCGCAGCCAAAGGCAACCTCGACCTGGCATCCGTTGGACAGTTCATCCGGCTGGCCTCCGGAACCCGCATCAGCGGAAAACTGGCGGCAGATATCCAGGCAAAAGGCAACCTGAACGTAGTGCTGCAGCAGCAACCCGGTCCCTTTGAAGCCAGGGGCTTCCTGAAACTGACCGAGGTGTTCTATGCATCGAAAGATTTCCCGCAGCCCATACAACACCTGGGAGCAGATATCCGCATTGATAACGCCGATGGACAACCGGACAATACCGTTATACGCATTCCAACAGGACATGTGGAAATAGGAAACGATCCGGTCGATTTCAACCTTGTACTCACCCACCCTGCCACCGATCCGCAATTTGACGCCGGCCTGAAAGGAAAACTCCAGCTCGACCGCGTAAAACAATTTTACAACTTTGAGCCCGGCACCAGCATCGACGGAAAGCTCGATGCCGATATCAGGATCAGTGGTAAAAAGTCGATGATCGATAAGGAGCAGTACGACCGGGTTCAATCTTCCGGAACCCTCAACCTGAAAGATTTTGTGTACAAAAGCCACAGCTATCCCGAAGGCCTGCAACTCAACGCCGCCACGCTCCGGTTCACGCCCGCAACCATCCATGTCGACCAAACGGCAGGCAGCTTCATGGGAACAAAATTTACGGCGGACGGTGACCTGTATAACGCCATTGGTTATGCGTTGAAGGACGAAGCCCTCAAGGGTCGCTTTCGTTTCTCCGCCGACCGCGTAGACCTCAACAAATGGATGGGCCAGCCGGCAACCCCGGAAAAACCGGCCGACAGCAGTAGCCTGCAACCCTTCGCAATTCCCGCCAACCTCGACCTGGGCCTGAATGCAGCCATCGGCGAACTCATTTACGACAAGGTAAGTTATCAGCAGGTGAGCGGCACCGTTACCATTGCCAACCAAACGGCCGCCCTGCAAAACCTTACGATGAAAGCGCTGGACGGAAGCATTTCCCTGAACGGCATATACAGCACGCGCGAAAACAAACAGCACCCCGCCTTCCAGTTCCAGTACCAGTTGAACGGTCTCGACGTGGCAAAAACTTTCCAGTCCTTCAATACCGTCAAATACCTGATGCCCGTGGCAGCTTTCATTTCCGGGAAACTGAATTCGGCCCTCACCATTACCGGCCAGTTGGGCAACGATATGATGCCCGATCTCAAAAGCCTTACCGGCAATGGCAATATTTTATTGCTGGATGGTTTCCTGGAAAAATTCAAACCCCTGGAAAGCATCTCTTCCAAACTGGGCATCCAGGGAATGGAAAAGATCAGCGTAAAGGACATCAAACAGTATTTCGAATTTGTGAACGGAAAAGTGGTGGTGAAACCATTTACGGTAAAATGGAACGATGTGCAGATGGAAGTAGGCGGCATGCATGGATTTGACCAGTCGCTCGATTACCTGGTCAATATGAAAGTGCCGCGCTCGCGCCTGGGCAACGATGCCAACCAGGTCATCAACAACCTGGCCGCCAACCTGGCCAAAGCCGGGATTGCAGTAAACCCGGGCGAAACGGTGAACCTGAAGCTCAATATGGGCGGCACCATTTCTCAACCCAGCCTGCGTTACGATGTACAGCAGCAGGCAGGCAGCCTGGCAGCAGAAGTGAAAAGCAAGGCAGACAGCCTGGTGAAAGCAGCCGGCAGCGAGGCAAGCGATACTTTGAAATCAATTAAAAATCAAGCACTTAAAGACGTTGATAAGCTGTTAAAAGAGCAGGTATTAAACCAAAAAGACAGCAGTTCCGGCCAGTCGGGAGCATTGTCCACTCCCCAAAAAGCGGAAGAAGCCGCCAAAGGGCTTCTGAATAACCTGTTGAAAAAGAAGAAAAACGGCGCTGACAGCACGCAGAAAAAGCAATAATTGGGCATTCTCCCCTATTTTTGCCCACTCTAAAATTTTTGTTAACAAGCTTAATTATGGACAAACTGTTTTACCTGGTCCCTGCTTTTGGCGTGATCGGCTTGCTGTACACCCTCGTAAAATTTTCCTGGGTTTCCAAACAGGATGCCGGCTCTGATCGCATGAAAGAGATCAGCCGTTACATTGCTGAGGGCGCCATGGCCTTTTTGAAGGCAGAATGGAAGATACTGGGATACTTCGTAGTTGTGGTAGCCCTGTTGCTCGGCTTTATGGCCAGCCGCAATGAGCACTCGCACTGGACCATTGCGATCGCCTTTATTATTGGCGCGGTATTCAGCGCCCTGGCCGGTTTCATCGGCATGCGCGTCGCCACCAAGGCAAATGTGCGCACAGCCCATGCAGCGCGTACCAGCCTGTCGAAGGCGCTGGCGGTTTCCTTCACCGGCGGTTCTGTAATGGGACTGGGTGTTGCGGGCCTCGCAGTACTGGGACTGGGTGCTTTGTTCATTGTGCTGGTATGGGCATTTGCGCCGGGGCTGGCGGCAAACGACCAGCTCGTAGCCAAAGCCATTGAAGTGCTCACCGGCTTTTCGCTGGGTGCGGAATCCATTGCCCTCTTCGCCCGTGTGGGCGGCGGCATCTACACCAAGGCGGCCGACGTGGGCGCCGATCTCGTAGGAAAGGTGGAAGCCGGTATCCCCGAAGACGATCCCCGCAACCCTGCTACCATTGCCGATAACGTGGGTGATAACGTGGGCGATGTGGCCGGTATGGGCGCCGACCTTTTCGGATCCTATGTGGCCACCGTGCTGGCAACCATGGTACTGGGACAGGAAACCATTGCTCAGGACGCCTTCAACGGCTTCTCTCCCATTTTGCTTCCCATGCTGATTGCCGGTGTGGGGATCATTTTCTCCATCGTCGGAACCTGGTTCGTTCGCATTTCCGAAAATGCAGGTATCAGCACCGATGCGGTTCAGAAAGCCCTGAACATGGGCAACTGGGGCTCCATCATCATTACCGCCATTGCTTCTTTTTTCCTCGTTCAGAATATTCTTCCCGAAACAGAACTCACCCTGCGCGGGTTCGTCTTCCACCGCATGGATGTGTTCTATGCCATCCTCGTGGGACTGGTTGTGGGAACCCTTATGAGCATCATCACGGAATATTTCACGGCTATGGGTAAGCGCCCGGTGATGAGCATCATCCGACAGTCGGCCACGGGCCATGCCACCAACGTGATCGGAGGCCTGGCCGTGGGTATGGAATCAACCTTCCTGCCCATCCTGGTGCTGGCTGCCGGCATCTATGGTTCTTATCACTTTGCCGGTTTATACGGTGTGGCTATTGCCGCTGCCGGCATGATGGCCACTACGGCCATGCAGCTTGCCATCGACGCTTTCGGTCCCATCGCTGATAACGCCGGCGGTATTGCCGAAATGAGCGAACTGCCCAAGGAAGTGCGTGAAAAAACCGACGTGCTGGATGCCGTAGGTAATACCACGGCCGCTACCGGAAAAGGATTTGCCATTGCTTCCGCCGCCCTTACCGCCCTGGCCCTGTTCGCTGCTTTCGTAGGTGTAGCAGGTATTGACGGTATTGATATCTATAAGGCCGACGTATTGGCCGCCCTCTTCATCGGCGGTATGATTCCTTTCATTTTTTCTTCTCTTGCCATCCGCGCCGTAGGCGAAGCCGCCATGGCCATGGTGGAAGAAGTGCGTCGCCAGTTCCGTACCATTCCCGGCATCATGGAAGGAACCGGGAAACCCGAATACGACAAATGTGTGGCCATCTCTACCGAGGCATCCATCAAAAAAATGATGCTGCCCGGCGCTATTGCCATCCTGTCGCCCCTGCTGATGGGATTCCTGTTCGGACCTGAAGCTCTCGGCGGTTTCCTGGCCGGCGCCACTGTAAGCGGCGTACTGATGGGTATGTTCCAGAACAATGCCGGTGGCGCCTGGGACAATGCCAAGAAGTCTTTCGAAAAAGGCGTAACCATCAACGGCGAAGTGTATTATAAGAAAAGCGAGCCCCATAAAGCTTCCGTAACCGGCGACACCGTGGGCGATCCGTTTAAAGATACTTCCGGTCCCTCAATGAACATCCTCATCAAACTGATGAGCATTGTTTCCCTGGTGATCGCGCCCACCCTGGCCGATTTACACCATACCCGCGAAGGTCATGCGCGCGTGGAGCAGCAAACCGAAGTGAAAATCATTGCCACAAACGATAAGACGGTATCCGGCGACAAAACCGTAACAACGGAACCGGGCGCCATCGATCAGCTGACCACCCTTCTGAAAGCCGATGGTTTTGCACCGGAAGGGAATCTTTCCGTGCAATACAAATCGGGCGTGCTCACCATCAATGGTGAGGCGCAGCCGGAAGAAATTGCTAAGAAATATGTTAAGTTTCTTCCCGAAAACGGAGATATTAACGTCAGTGTGCAGGTGGATACAAAATAATAGCTAGCTTTGTAACAGCAACTAATCAGATCCAAATACCAAAGTCCCCTCGTGTCTACGCGGGGGCTTTTTTTATGCCCCGGTCTTTCGCAGCTTCGCTCCATTTACCGCTCACATTACATACCGCCCGTTTTGTCTGTAAACCGTTTTTCCCTTTCACATGCATTTTAACAAACTTGCCTGTTTTTTTACGAAATCAATCGTATATTGTACCCCAAACGTTCCATTATGGCTTCACCAAAATATATTAAACCTACCGAAAGCGAACTGGAGATATTACAGGTGCTTTGGTCGCGCGGACTGGCGAGTGTACGCGAGGTACATGAGATCCTGGCCGCTTCAAAAGACGTGGGCTATACCACCACGCTGAAGCTGATGCAGATCATGCACGAAAAGGGCTTGGTGCGCCGCGACGACTCCGTGAAAACCCATATTTACCAGGCAGCCGTGAGTAAGGAAAAAACCCAGAAACATTTGCTGGGCAAGATGATTGACGGGCTTTTCGGCGGCTCTCCTACCCAACTGGTATTGCAGGCCCTGGGAAACCACAAAACTTCTGAAAAAGAGCTGGAGGAGATCCAGCAATTATTGAATAACCTGAAAAAGCAGTGATATGCCCGCCGAAACCCAGACCGTTTTCCTGGAGGCGCTGGGCTGGACGATCCTGAACAGTTGGTGGCAGTGGGGCGTGTTGTGGATGCTGTTCCTGGTTCTTAAAAAAAGCCTGTTTCGCCTTTCGGCCGCACACCGGTATAACCTGGCCCTGGGCCTGCTGCTCAGCGGCCTCCTCTGGTCGGCCGGCACCTTCATTTTCCGGTGGTACCACCCAACAGGTTACCATCTTGCCGGCATCTCCAGCGACCGGGTATTCCTGGAATACTCCCGCTGCCTGGTATATATTCAAATGGCCCTGCCCTATTTGTCTGTGCTTTACCTGGCCTGGCTAACAGTGAGGGTTATACGTTTTAGCCAGTTGTATTTTTCTGCCAACCGCTTACGAAAAGAAGGGCTGCACAAGGTGCCGGTGGAATGGCGGCTTTTCCTGGAAGAAATGCGCGGGCACATGCACATCAGCCGGAAAGTCACGCTCTGGTTTTCCCAGAAAATTGAAAGTCCCGTTTTACTCGGCTGGCTGAAACCCATGATCCTGCTGCCTTTCAGCGCGGCTACCCAACTCAGCCACGACCAACTGGAAGCCATCCTCATCCATGAGCTGGCGCATATCCGTCGCAACGATTATTTCTGGAACCTGGTGGTCTCCCTGGCAGAAGTGCTGTTGTATTACAATCCCTTTACCCATAAGCTGGTGGCCATTATCCGGGAAGAAAGAGAGAATGCCTGCGACGATTGGGTGCTGCAATTCCCGTTTCGTCCCGAATCCTATGCCAGCGCCCTGCTGCAACTGGAGCAGCAGCGGGTATTCCCCGGGGCGGGTTTCCTGGTGGCTGCAGGCGGAAGCAGTTCCAAGCTCCTGCTGGCGCGGGTGAAAAGAATGCTGGCGCTGCCGGCCGATCGCCGGGAGCCCATAGGAAAACTGGCTCTGCTTACCACGGCCATTGCGCTGGCCGGACTTTTTGCCCTGGTAGAGCCGCGGCAGGAGATCAGCCGCGTTCTCTGGCGGACGGTAGAAGAGCCGTTGGAATACACTTTCACCAGGACGTCTTCCCCAGAGCCCGAAAACCCGGCGCCGGTGAACAACAAACAGGCCCGGCCCCTCGATACCGGCAATACACTCGCACCGCCCTCACAGAAAAGCGTTGCCTCTGCTCCTGAACGTGCGCCTGGAATCAATTCACCCGGGCAGGAATCGCCCGAAGCCCTGGCCCTAGCCAGCGAGCTCCTTGCCGTGAATGACCAGATCGCCACCATGAATATTCATACCACCTGGACCACAGCCATCGACGACAATGAGGAAGAACCGGCTGCTACGTTGGCCGGAACACAGAAGGAGCTGAATTTTGTACTCCCTTCGAAAGAAATGCATTTGCCGGCCGATGCCCGGACCAACCTCTATACCCCTTATGTTCCACTGAACAGTTTTAAAACCTATGAGATCACGCTCGATACGGTAAAAAGGAAGGAAGGGGCCGGCGCAGCGGGAGCAGTCAAACTGTCCGATAAGGCCATGAATGCCGCTCTCCAGGTGCAGGTAGCACTGAACCAGTTGAACTGGGACAAGCTGAAACTTCGACTGGAAGAGGAAGGCGCCAGTGCCGCAGATATCCAGTATACCCTGGAAAAAGAACTGGCCAAACTCGACTGGGAGAAAGTGGAGAAGGAAGCAGCCCGGTTGCGGTCGCTCTGCATAAAGACCGAGCAGGAAACACGGAAGGCGGAACGCGCATTGCGGCAAACCGCTGTGGCCCCCGCTCCGGAGAATTACCCGGCTCGCCCTGCTACACAAAGCCGCAAGCGTAAGCAAACCGTTTATTTTTAAGCCGCAGCATTTGTCTTTGAGCAACACCGGCTAAAAGCGAAGGTTTCTCAAATCGTTTACATCCTATTTTTCAGAGGCCTGGATATTTCCAGGCCTTTTTGTGCACTGCCTGTATTACGACACCAGCCATTTTCGGGCGGCAGGACCTTCACAAAACAGGAGGTCCAGGATCGACAGGCCGGGTATAAAACCATTTCTTTCCCTAAAAACCTGGTTGTAAGGACCCACCATTTCTGCCTCCCCGGCCCAGTTCAAACGGGTTGCCGGCCGGAAGAAATTCCGGAAATCGTCCCCTGCTTCCTCTTTTCCATTGAGCGCAATAGGCGTTGAACTACCCAGGTGCCGCTCCACCCACCGGCAGGCATCCAGGCTCAGGTCAAACAAAAACCCGTACTGCTTCTCATAAAAAACTGCCAAATCGTCGCGGTAATACTCAAACCAGGGAGAGCGGTTGTAGCAGGACAAAATTGTCCGCCAATGGTCCCGCTGCCAGCTCCCGCCAGCCAGCTTCACGTCTTTTGCCAGTTGTTTCTCATTCCGGGCATCGAGAAGGGGAACGGACAACTGAAGCAACCCGGCACCGCCGGCAAGCTGCATACGGTTCCGGAAACTCATTTTTGCATGTGCATCATATGAGCTTATTTGAAGATGCTCATAACTATATACTTTTTTATACCAATTAACATTTGGAAAATATTGTAAATCAATTATTAATGTTTTATTTATAGACATCTATTGAGAATTCAGTTTATAAAGGATTTTTGCCGGTATCTTTGGAATTGAATAGGAAAAACATAAGTTTAAATTAATTGTATATATCTTATATTAAATTGTAAATGAATAAAATAGTTAAAAAATAGTAAACTAAATTTTATAGTACTTACCATTTGATAAAAATATAAAGATAAATACCCGACATCCTAAAAATATTAGACACAAATATAGGCCCTCCTTTTAAAATGAATTTGCTGATAAATGCCCGATCCCCTATTTTGCTGCTTATGTATCCACTAAAGCGTTTCCGTCGGTCTGTTGGCTTCCTGGCCTTGCTGGGCGGCACCGTACTCCTGCTCAGCTCCTGCAGCCGGCCCGTTATTCCCGAATACCAGGCATTCGACAATTTTCAGATCAGTAAGATTGGAATGAGTGAGTCTGTCGTTTCGGCAGATTTAAAATATTACAACCCCAATCCCTATCCCCTGCAGTTGAAGCACGCCGACCTGGCCATTCAACTCGACGATAAGGCGGTGGGCACCACCACGCTTGATACCCTTATCCATATTCCGGCAAAGGATACTTTTTATTTACCCGTAAAAATGAAGGTGGACCTGAAGCAGTTGCTCAGTAATGCGCTGGCCATGCTGCTGCGATCGGAGGTCAACGTAAAAGTGGATGGAACGGTGAAAATGGGGCGATCGGGCTTTTTCTTCAATATGCCCGTGCATTACAGCGGACAGCAAAAAATCGACTGGTAGGCGGTTTAAAATCGAGGCGTTCAAAATGGCCTACGGTAACGCGCACAAAAAAAGGAGCCGGTGGGCTCCTGTTCTACTATCATCAAACCTGTTAGTCAGGCTTCTTGCAGCATTTGGGTAATTTGTTGTAGGATTCTTCATTCGCGCTCACATCACCCGCATCATACCCTACATTGGCAATGGCCGTTTTAATGTTCTCCACATTGGTACGGTCTGTATAGTAAGTCACTTTGGTCTGCTTTTTCTTATAGTCCACCACGCTCTTGGTAACCCCTTCTTCTTTGGCCAGGAAGGACTCAATCCGCTTTTTGCACATTTCGCATTGTACGGAAGGCGTAGCGATGGTAACCGTTTCAAGGGCTTTTTTCGCCTGGGCCCATCCTGCAGAAGCAGTCAGCAACAAGATGGAAGCAATAAGGCTGAGTTTTTTCATGCGCTGTCTTTTTTCAAATTTACAAAACTCCTGTCCAGTTTGCCGGGTCTTCGCGCCACTTTAACAGAACCGGTTCCACTGCAGCCGAGATCTGGCCTTTTTCGAGGGCCAAAGCCACCAGTTGCTCATAATTCGTGAGGGAATGGAAGGGCACTTCCGCCGCTGCGAACGCCTCATCGGCCACCCGGAAACCATAGTTGAAGATGGAAACCATGCCCATCACTTCGAGGCCCGCTTTACGCAGCACCTCCACCACCTGGAGGCTGCTCTTGCCGGTCGAGATCAGGTCTTCGATTACCACCACCCTGGCGCCCGAGGCATAAGCGCCTTCTATCTGGTTGCCCATGCCGTGCTCCTTGGGTTTGGGACGCACATATATATAGGGCAGCTTCAACTGGTCGGCCGCCATGGCGCCCCAGGCGATCCCGGCAGTGGCCACGCCGGCCAGCATACCCGCATCAGGAAATCGCTCAAAAATGAGGTTACACATTTCAGATTTGATGAAGTCGCGGACAAAGGGAAAAGAAAGCACCCGGCGGTTGTCGCAGTAAATGGGACTTTTCCAGCCGCTGGCCCAGGTAAAGGGCTGATCGGGACTCAATTTTACGGCCTGGCTCTGGAGGAGTTTCTCGGCTACAGCTTTTTCGTTTGACTTCATGTTATCTTTATTACCAAAGGGCAAAAATACCTAACCCCTATATGTACATCAAAATCTATTTTGGCGATAAACCCCTCTTTCTTTGCGATTCGGTGACGCCCGACCTGGAACCCTTCCTGCACCACGACGATGCCGTGTACATCGACGAGTTTTCCAGTCCCGCCATCAAATCGATGATCTATGAAATGCAGTTGCCGGGGATCCATGCGGGCATTTTCCAGCACGCCGACCTCGACGCGCTTAGCAAGGCTTTCTGGAAAAAATTCACGCTGGTAACAGCAGCCGGGGGCGCCGTTTGGAACGATCGCCAGGAGCTTCTCTTCATTCATCGCCGGGGAAAATGGGACCTTCCCAAAGGCAAACTCGATGCAGGCGAAACCGTCGAAACCTGCGCACTCCGCGAGGTAGAGGAAGAAACCGGGGTTACCACCACCATCCGGCGGCACCTGCTCGATACCTACCACACCTATCACGAAAGCGGAAAACACATCCTGAAACCCACGCACTGGTTCGAAATGCAGGCCAGCGGCAGCTTTGAAACCAATCCGCAAACCGAAGAAGACATCCATGCCATCGAATGGCTGCCCCGCGCCGGCTGGCAAAAAGTGCTGGATAATACCTTCCCCAGCATCGCAGATGTGCTGCAGGAATTACAATAATGGTAGTAGCATTGTAAACAATCAGGTATTCACTTTTTTCAAAATCGCCACCGTCAGCCGGCTCACACAAACCAGTTTTTCTTTCTCGTCTTTGATCAGGATCTCCCATACCTGGGTGGTTTTGCCGCGGTGCAGCGGCCTGGCCGTGCCGGTCACAAATCCCTTGCGCACGCCCCGCACGTGGTTGGCGTTGATGTCGAGCCCCACCGCAATGTATTTGCTGTCGTCTACCGAAAGCGCCGCGCCCACACTTCCCAGGGTTTCGGCCAGCGCCACGGATGCCCCGCCGTGCAATAAGCCGTAAGGCTGGCGGGTGCGATGGTCCACCGGCATGCGCGCCTGCAGGAAATCGGGACCCAGGGCCGTCCACTCAATGCCCAGGTGATCGCCCATGGTGTCTTTGCCCAGCGTCATGATATCTTCCAGGCGCAACGCGGTATTAAACCAGATCGGTTCCATAATGCGGAGGTTTGCTTGATCAGGAAATTTACTGAAACCAGGGAATTGGTGCCCTCAGGGTTTTTGCTGCAGGCTCTTGTACACCGCTTCGGGAATAAAGGGGGAAGCATCGCCCTGGTTGCGGATGATGTCGCGCACGATGGTGGAGGCCACACTGGTGTATTTTGGCTCGCCGGTGAGAAAGATGGTTTCAATCGAACGGTCCATCGTCCGGTTGGCATCGGCGATGGTCTTTTCGTATTCAAAATCGCTCACGTAACGGATGCCGCGGAGAATAAAGCGGGCGCCGATCTCCTGGCAGAACTTCACGGTGAGCCCTTCGTACACGGCTCCTTCCACTTTGGACTCCCCTTTAAAGATCTCGGAGATCCAAAGCAGTCTTTGCTCGGCCGAAAACATGGGCGCCTTGGCAGCGTTCAGGCCTACGCCGATAATGATCTTATCAAAAAGTGGCAGGGCCCGGTGAACGATGTCTACATGACCCAGTGTAATGGGATCGAATGTTCCCGGAAAAAGGCATACTCTATTCATGAGCGAATTTTATCAGGATGTTTCCCTGCCGGCCAACAGGTACAGCACTGCCATGCGCACCGCTACCCCATTCTCCACCTGCTGCAATATGATGCTCTGGCCACTGTCCGCCACGTCGCTGTCGAGTTCCACGCCCCTGTTGATGGGGCCGGGGTGCATCACCAGTATCTTTTTTCCCAAACCCGCGAGCAGTTCTTTTTTCAGTCCATAGGCCAGGTTGTATTCGCGCAGGGACGAGAAGAGCACCTGGTTTTGCCTTTCGAGCTGGATGCGCAGCACGTTGGCCACATCACACCACTCCAGCGCTTTTTTCAGGTTGTATTCCACGCGCACGTCAAAGGCCTGCTGCATATAGGGCGGTATAAGGGTAGGCGGACCAGCCACCGTAACTTCCGCGCCCATTTTTTTGAGCAGGTAAAGGTTGCTCAGCGCCACGCGCGAGTGCATGATGTCGCCGATGATGGCGACTTTTTTCCCTTCGAGCCCGCCCAGGTTTTCGCGGATGGAAAATGCATCGAGCAGGGCCTGCGTGGGATGTTCATTGATGCCATCGCCGGCGTTCACGATGGCCGCCGGGATGTGTTTGGCCAGGAAATGCGGTGCACCGCTGGCGCTGTGCCGCATCACCACCATATCCACCTTCATGCTCAGGATATTGTTCACCGTGTCGAGCAGGGTCTCTCCTTTTTTCACGGAGCTGGAACCGGAAGTGAAATTGATGGTATCGGCACTTAGTCTTTTTTCGGCCAGCTCAAAGGAGATGCGGGTGCGGGTGGAGTTTTCGTAAAAGAGGTTAACGATGGTCACATCACGCAGGCTGGGCACTTTCTTCACGGGCCGCTGCAACACTTCCTTGAATTGGGTGGCGGTATCTAAAATAAGCTGGATGTCTTGGGGAGAAACGTCTCTAATGCCGAGGAGATGTTTTGTACTTAGGCGCATTAGGCAGCAAAGTTAATTATTAGAGCAATACCACTTCATCCTTTCCGCTATTTTCCTGCCAGCACACTTTCACCCGCTGGGTGATGATGGAATCGATCGCCTTCCCGGCATAATCGGGCTGTATGGGCAGTTCCCTGCTGAAGCGGCGGTCGATCAGCACACAGAGCTCCACTTTTTTCGGGCGCCCGAAATCCATCAGCGCATCCAGGGCCGCCCGGATGGTGCGGCCGGTGTACAACACATCGTCAATCAGGATCACTTTCTTATCCTCAATGGAAAAGGGGATATCCGTCTGGTTAGCCACATGGAGTTCATTCCGCACATCGTCGCGATAAAAGGTAATGTCGAGCACGCCGTATTGCAGGGCCATAGCGGGTGTGATTTCGCGGATGGCTTTCATAATGCGGCTGCTCAGCCATATGCCGCGGGGCTGGATGCCAATGATGCAGGTGGCAGCCAGGTCGGGACTGTTCTCCAGGATCTGGTGCGCCAGCCTGCGGATGGTTATTTCCAGTTGCTCCCCGCTCAGAATGGTTTTCAATGCCTGATTTTTTACTAAGGTAAGAGATTCTGCTGCCTGCCTTATTCTTCTGCCAGGAATGGATACCTGAAATGCGTGGGTGGCACAAAAGTTTCCTTAATGGTGCGGGCGCTCAGCCAGCGATAGAGGTTCAGCATGGAGCCGGCCTTATCGTTGGTGCCACTGGCGCGCGCGCCGCCGAAGGGCTGCTGGCCCACCACGGCGCCGGTCGGTTTATCGTTGATGTAGAAATTGCCGGCCGCATTCCGCAGGCGGGAAGTGGCGAGCTCAATCGCATCACGGTCCTGCGCAATGATGGAGCCGGTAAGCGCATAGGGCGAAGTGCTGTCCACCAGCGCCAGCGCTTTCTCAAACTGGTTGGCATCGTAGGTATAGATCGTAAGTACGGGCCCAAACAGCTCCTCGCACATGGTCACGTATTTAGGATCGCTTGTTTCAATAACGGTAGGCTCAATAAAATAGCCCTTTCTCTTATCGCAATTGCCGCCCACCAGTATTTTGGCTTTGCGGTCTTTGCGGGCGCGGTCAATGTATTTTTTCAACTTGTCGTAGCTCTTCTCATCGATAACGGCATTGACGAAATTGCCGAAATCTTCCACGCTGCCCATCTTCATCTGGCTCACCTGGTCCACCAGTTTTTTCTTAATACTCTCTGCCAGGTTGGAAGGCAGGTAAGCGCGCGAAGCGGCGGAACATTTTTGTCCCTGGAATTCAAAAGCGCCGCGGGCCAGGGCCGTAGCCACCACATCGGGATCGGCGCTGCGGTGGGCCAGCACAAAATCCTTACCGCCGGTCTCCCCTACGATCCGCGGATAACTGCGGTAGTTGGAAATATTGGCGCCGATGCTGTTCCACATGGTATTGAACACACCGGTAGACCCGGTGAAATGTACGCCGGCAAAATCGGGATGGCTGAAACACACATCGCCCAGGGTGGGACCATCCACATAGATCAGGTTGATCACGCCGTCGGGCAGCCCGGCTTCCTGCAAAATGCGCATGAACATTTGTGCAGAATACACCTGCGTGTGGGCAGGTTTCCATACCACGGTATTGCCGCACATGGCAGCCGAAGTGGGCAGGTTGCCGCCAATGGCGGTGAAATTGAAAGGCGTGATGGCGAGCACAAATCCTTCCAGCGGGCGCCACTCCATGCGGTTATGCATACCCGCACTGCTGATGGGTTGCTGCTGGTATATTTCGCTCAGGAAATGCACATTGAAACGCAGGAAATCGGCCAGCTCACAGGCGGCGTCGATCTCTGCCTGGTACACGTTCTTACTTTGGCCCAGCATGGTAGTGCCGTTTATATAAGGACGGTATTTTGTAGCCACCAGGTCGGCTGCTTTCAGGAAAATGGCGGCGCGGCTTTCCCAGGTCATGTCGGCCCAGGCTGCTTTTGCTTTCAGCGCGGCATCGATGGCCTGTTGTACGTGTTTGGCATCGCCCATATGAAAATAACCTAACACATGGTCTTTCTCATGCGGCGGATGGATACTAACGCGGTTGCCTGTACGAACAGCCCTTCCTCCTATATACATAGGAATATCGGCCTCTTTCTTTTTCAGTTCAGCCAGTACTTTTTTCAGGGTTGCTTTCTCGGGAGAACCGGGAGCGTAATTCAGTACCGGTTCGTTTGCCGGAAGCGGATAAGAAAAATAACCTAAGCTCATGAAGTCTGTTTTATGTGTTAGGAAGCGGGCTCTTCTTCTTTCTGGCTCATCAGGTAGGCCTTGATGAAGCCGTCGAGTTCCCCGTCCATCACGGGTTGAATATTGCCCACTTCAAAATCTGTCCGGTGGTCTTTGATCATTTTATAGGGATGGAAAACATAACTGCGGATCTGGCTGCCCCATTCGATCTTCTTCTTGCTGGCGTTGGCGGCGTTTTTAGCTTCTTCGCGTTTGCGCAGTTCTTCTTCATAGAGGCGGCTTTTCAGCATCTGCATGGCTTTCTCGCGGTTGCCCAACTGGGTACGTTCGGTTTGACAGATCACCACGATGCCGGTTGCCAGGTGGGTGAGCATCACTTTGGTTTCCACTTTATTCACGTTCTGTCCGCCGGCCCCACCGCTGCGCGCGGTTTCCATCTTCACGTCGCTGTCCTTGATCTCGATCTCGATGGTGTCGTCCACCAGCGGATACACGAATACGGAAGCGAAGGAAGTATGCCTGCGGGCATTGGAATCGAAGGGTGAAATGCGCACCAGGCGGTGAACACCGCTCTCCCCTTTCAGGAAGCCGTAGGCAAAGGGACCGTCGAACTGGTAAGTGGCGCTTTTGATGCCGGCGCCATCGCCGTCCTGCCAGTCGACCTCGGTAACGGTATAGCCCTGCTTTTCGCCGTACATGCGGTACATGCGCGCGAGCATCTGCGCCCAGTCCTGGCTTTCGGTACCACCAGCTCCACTGTTGATTTGCACAATGGCCGGCAGCTCGTCCTCGGGCTGGTTGAGGGTGCTTTTGAACTCCGCTTCTTCGCAGGCCGCAAGGGCTTTGTCGTAAGCTTCCTTCACTTCTTCCTCCGCCGCTTCGCCGGCCTTCCAGAATTCAAACAGTACCGCGAAATCCTCTACGGATGTTTCAACCTGCTGAAAAAGGTCGATCCAGTATTCGTGTACTTTGATTTCTTTCAGGATGGCGGTAGCCCGCTGGTTATCATCCCAAAAACCGGGTGAAAGGGTCAGTTGTTTGTCTTGTTGGATCCTGTCCGTGCGGTTAGCGACGTCAAAGAAACCTCCTTAGAACCGAAACCCGCTCCCGTAATGATTTTAAATTTTCCTGTGTCATAGCGGGGGCAAAGATATTGTGAAATGTGGTATCTTCCGTCATATTGTAACATTCCGTAAACAATTAAGGCGATACCTTGCAGGTTGAACCATCTCTGATGACAATGCAGCGTCTGAATTTATCTCTTGGTTTTGTAGCACTGGTGGCATTGGGCCAGCTTCTGAACAGTTGCGCCCAAAAAGAAAATCCAAACAGGTCCATGAGCAACGATGTATTATATGCCAGCTATGGCGCAACCGATACAGCCACCCTGGGCTCCGGCTGCTTCTGGTGTTCGGAAGCTATTTTCCAGCAGCTCAACGGTGTGCTGAAAGTTTCTTCCGGTTATTCCGGCGGTTCTGTTCCTCACCCCACGTACGAACAGGTTTGTCAAAAGAACACCGGTCATGCAGAAGTGATCCAGGTAGTGTTTGATCCGGCTGTTATCAGTTTTGATGAATTACTGGAAGTTTTCTGGAAAACGCACGATCCTACCACGCTGAACCGCCAGGGCAACGACGTGGGCCCGCAGTACCGCAGTGTTGTTTTTTATCACAGTGAAGCACAGAAAGAAAAAGCCGAACACTACAGGGAACAACTGGATGAGAGCGGCGCTTTCAACGATCCCGTGGTTACGGAAATAGCGCCTTTCAAAAACTTTTACCTGGCGGAAGACTACCACCAGAACTATTATATCAACAATGGCTCACAGCCCTATTGCTATTTCGTGATCCGTCCCAAGATGGAGAAATTCGAAAAAGTATTCCGCGATAAAATGAAGGGCGCCAACCAGGCAAGGGCCGCCAAAGAGAAATAATTCCGCCGCTTACCCGCAATCCCAATCCTGTTGGGTTTACGGTTTACCGATTTTCGCCTGGCACCGGCAAACGACTCAGGCCCTTTCTTCTTTTCTTCCAGAAGCCGGTTGTTCTTCGAGCGGCTGTTCCACTTCCACCACCAGTTTATTCAACCGGATGATGCCTATGAAATTCATGAGACGCATCACCTGGTAGGTAGGATCCAGCTCAAACCATTTGCGTGCAAAATTGGGATTGGTTCCCTGCTTGTGGTGGTTATTCTGGAAGAGTTCGCCCAGCAGGAAAAGTCCCCAGGGTTCGGTATTGCGCGAATGATCACCGTTGGTGTAATTGGCGTAACCGTATTTGTGCCCGCACCAGTTTACAATGGCGCCCTGTACCGGGCCCATCAGGAAATGCACGGGCAGCAGCAGGTACCACCAGAAGCTGGGAGCGAACACTACGTAAATGGAAATATAGAGTGCCGCGAAGAAGAGGCGCATCCACATGCTGTCGGCCAGTTTGTCGAGCTTTGCCCATACCGGTAGGTATTCACGGGTGAATTGTGCCTCCGGAACATTTTTGCCGGTCAGGAATGCGTTGTAAATATTTCTTGTATGGATCATCATGCCCCATACGTCTTTAAAGAAATGCGGGCTGTGCGGATCTTTTTCCGTATCACTGTACACGTGGTGCATGCGGTGCATCACGGCATAGGCACGTGGCACGAGATAGGAAGAACCCTGGGTGACCCAGGTTGAAATGTAAAAGAACCTTTCCCATCCTTTGCTGGTGGTGTACATCTGGTGAGAAGCAAACCGGTGCAGGAAAAAAGTGTGGAAAAACAGGGAGAGGAACCAATGCAATAAAAAGAAGGTGAGAATAACTGCCATACCGCACAAATAAATTAAGGCGCAAAGATAACCCAAATAAATGATACGATCATTCAAATCGTACTCTTCTGAGTTCCAGGAGGTTCTGGCTGTTGGGGTAAAATCCTTTAACATTTTTTTGTACCAGCCAGCATACCTGGTCGTACCAAAGCGGCACCACGGGGGCATCCGTAATGATCATCCTATCCATTTCCCGGTACAGCGCATAGCGCACTGAATCGCGCGTTTCATGCAGTGCTTTTTCATACAAGGCATCAAAAGCGGGATTGTGGTAGCGTGTGTAGTTGGGTGGCGCGGGGTTGGCAGAATAGAACACGCTGAGGTAGTTCTCGGCATCGGGATAATCGGCGATCCACGAAGCGCGGAAAAACAGCGCCTGCGAACGCGCCGTCTGTTCCAGTAAAAAACTTTTCTGCACCACTTCCACTTGTATGTCCAGCCCTATCTCCTGCAGCTCGCGTGCAATATAACCGGCAAGATCGGCATAAATGGGAACGGTCAACAGCTTGATGGCAGGTGTTCCGTTTCCATAACCCGCCTCTTCCAATAATTTTCTCGCTTTGCCGGGATCATAACGGTAACCCCTCACCGCAGTTGAATCGAAAGATGGCATGCCCGAAGGAATAAAGCCGCTTTCGGCAGGAATGCCGATGGAGTTGCGGAGATAGAGCATCATTTTACGACGGTCGAATCCATAATTGATGGCCTGCCGCACCAGGCGGTTTTTCAAAGGCGACATTTTCAGCAGAACATTGGCGGTATCGGTAAGGATGCCCAGGTATTCGGTATTGAGATAGGCATGTTTTTTCAGCGTCACCAATCCGTTCCAGGCGGGTCGCAGCTCCCCTTTTTTATTCAGCACTTCGTCTTTAAAAGAAGGATCGATGTCGTTTACAAAATGGATCTGCCCCTGCCGGAACAGTAAAAATTCGGTAGCCTTGCTTTCGTTGAAACTCACTTTAACACCCTCCAGGTAAGGCAGTGCAACACCCGCTTCATCCTTTTCGAAATAATGCGGATTTTTTTTCAGCAGCAGGGTTTGTCCCTCTTCAAATGCCAGCAGGCGGAATGGTCCCGTGCCAACAGGATGGCTGCGGAAAGACCCGCCATAGTACTGCACGGCCTCGCGCGGCACCACAGAACAGTACTGCATGCTGAGCATGCCGAGAATAGGTGGAAAAGCCTGCACCAGGCGAAGCTCAAATACCGAATCGTTTACGGCACGAAAGCCGGTGGCGGTATCCACCTTACCATTGAAAATCCAGGCGCCGCTGCTGGCGGTGGCCGGGTCTATGATCCGGCGCAGGCTGTAGGCTACATCCGCCGCCACCAGGGTGCGTCCCCGGCCGCCGGGAAAACAGGGATCGTCGTGGAACCGGATGCCGGGTTTGAGATAGAAGCGGTAACAGCGTCCTTCGTCCGTTATCTCCCAGCGCTGCGCCAGCGAGGGTTTCACCTGCAGGCCCGAGTCTACTTCCACCAGGGTATTGTACACCTGGTGCACCACCCACATGATGCTCTGGTTCTTCGCAAAAGCAGGGTCCAGGCTCGCCAGTCCCGACGACTCATTGTACCGGAAATACCCATCGGCCTGCTCCCTCCCGGGCCCGCAGGCAGCCAGGAAGAGCAGGATAAATAATCTACACCAGCGGTTATTTTCCGTGAAGCGGCGTTTCATTGAAGACCTTATATTTACCGCATGCAACTTACATCTTTCAAAACAGTAATCCTTACTGCGCTGGCGCTTTCCTGCACGCTGGCTCACCTGCAGGCACAACCGCTTTCTACCCGTGAAGCCCTTACCCGGCAGGACACCCTCCGAGGCTCGCTCAACCCCGAAAGAACCTGGTGGGATGTGCAACGATACGATATCAGCGTTACTCCTAATTACGAACAGAAAACCATCGGCGGCGAAGTAGGACTTGTTTTCCGCGCCGTGCAGAACAGCGGCCCCATGCAGATCGACCTGCAGGAACCGATGCGGCTGACAAAAGCAACCTTCAACGGCAAGGATATTGCCTTCACGCGCGAAGGCAATGCCTGGCACCTGGCCATGCCTGCCGGCCTGCCCACCGGCACCGATCTGATACTACGGCTTTCTTTCTCCGGCAAACCGCGCGAGGCCGTGCGTCCGCCCTGGGACGGCGGCTGGATCTGGTCGAAGGACCGGGCGGGAAATCCCTGGATGAGCGTGGCCTGCCAGGGCCTCGGCGCCAGCGTGTGGTACCCCTGCAAAGACCACCAGAGCGATGAACCCGATAAGGGCGCCACCCTCACCATGATTGTGCCCTCCGACCTCGTTGCCGTTGGCAACGGCCGCCAGATCGCCAAAAAAGAACTGGGCGGCAAACAGACCCTCTATACCTGGGAAGTAAAAAACCCCATCAACAACTACGACATCATTCCCTATATCGGCCGCTATACCAGTTGGAGCGACAGCTTCCAGGGCGAAAAAGGCAAACTCGACCTGCAGTACTGGGTGCTGGAAGAAGACCTGGAAGCAGCCAAAAAACAATTCATCCAGGTGAAGCCCATGATCCAGTGCTTCGAACACTGGTTCGGTCCCTATCCTTTTTACGAGGACGGTTATAAACTGGTGCAATCGCCCCACCTGGGCATGGAACACCAGAGCGCCGTTGCCTATGGCAATAAATTCAAGAACGGTTACCTGGGGCGCGACCTCAGTGGCACGGGTTGGGGACTGAAATGGGATTTCATCATCATCCACGAAAGCGGCCACGAATGGTTTGGCAATAACATCACGTCGAAAGACATTGCCGACATGTGGGTGCACGAAGGTTTTACCAATTACAGCGAAACCATTTTCACGGAATGCCAGGACGGCCTCGATGCCGCCAATGCCTACCTGCAGGGCGTGCGCCGGAATATTAAAAACGATATTCCCATCATCGGCATTTATGGCGTGAACAAGGAAGGCAGCGGCGACATGTATCCCAAAGCGGCCAACATGATCCATTACATCCGGCAACTGCTGAAGGATGATGAAAAGTTCCGCCAGTTACTGCGGGGCCTTAACAAAAAATATTATCACGGCGTTACCAGTTCTGCCGAAGTGGAGCAATTCATCAGCGCCTACGTGGGCCGCGACCTCAGCCCGCTTTTCGAGCAGTACCTCCGTACCACCAAAGTGCCGCAACTGCAGTACCAGTATTCCTCCGGCGTGATAAGCTATCGCTGGAAAAACGTGGTGCCGGGATTCAACCTGCCGGTGAAGGTGACGGTGAACGGAAAAGAAGAATGGATCAATCCCACCGAATCCTGGCAGACCCTGCCGGTGGCCAACCTGCAGAACTTTGAGGTGGACAAAAACTTTTACGTGGACCTGAAAAAGCAGGAATAACGCCTCATCAGTACCGCCCGGCTCCCAGGTAACGGCTTTTGTAATAAGACTCGTCAAGGTCGCTGATCACCACGCCGCTGCTGGTGCTGGCGTGCACGAACTTGTTGTTGAGAAGATAAACGCCCACATGCGAAACGCCGCCGCGGGTATTGAAGAAAACCAGGTCGCCCGTTTGCAGGTATTCCGATGGAATTTTCTGGCACTGCTCAAACTGCTCGCGCGCCGTGCGCGGGATGTTTTTCCCAAAAACGGAACTGCACAATTGCCCGGTAAAAGCGCTGCAGTCGACGCCACTGCGGGTGGTGCCACCGTACCGGTAGCGGGTTCCGTACCAGGAATCGATGTACTGCAGCAGGGCCAGGTTGTTCATGTTCTCCACGTTGTCGTTCAGCAGGATCGCGTATTTGAACTGAAGCTCGGTGCCGTTCTCAATGGTAAGGGCAGGTGCGTTGCTGCTGAAAGCCGGTCCCCCGAAACGGCCGGTATTGGGTTCGTTGTAGGCGCCCGGTGCTTCCGAGCCCGGCGTCATGCTGATCGATTCAATAAAACGGGGCTGGCTGGATGTGGTGCGCTTCACGGTAGGCGAATGGGAAGCGCTGTTCCGGCTGCTGCCGCAGGCGCTGATAAAAATGGCCAGCGCACCTATGTAAACTGCTGTTTTCAGTGGATATTCTTTTGCTGGTTCAATCTGCAAAACTAAGGGAAAACTTATCCGGAAAAATGAGTTAATTGCGGGCATGTCCGACTTCTCCCATCTTCACTGCCATACCCAATATTCACTGCTGGACGGGGCCGCTTCCATCCAGTCGCTTTACAAAAAAGCCATCCAGGACAAAATGCCCGCCATTGCCATTACGGACCACGGTAATATGTTCGGCGCCTTTGAATTTGTCGCAGAAGCCTATAAGCACAAGGGAGAAGATGGCAAACCGCTGGTGAAACCCGTGGTGGGCTGTGAATTCTATGTGGTGGAAGACAGGCACCGCAAGTCCTTTACCAAGGAGCAGAAAGACCAGCGTTACCACCAGGTGCTGCTCGCCAAAAATGCCACCGGTTACCAGAACCTGATCAAACTCACTTCGCTGGGATACACCGAAGGCATGTACAGCAAATATCCCCGCATCGACAAGGAGCTGATCGAAAAATACCACGAAGGCCTGATCGCCACCACCTGCTGCATTGGCGCCTATGTGCCGCAAACCATCCTGCACGATGGAGAAGAAGCGGCCGAAAAAGAATTCAAATGGTGGTTCGATATGTTCGACGAAGACTATTTTATCGAACTCCAACGGCACCGTATACCCGAACAGGAAACCATCAACGAAGTGTTGCTGAAATTTTCCAAAAAATACGGAGTGCCGGTGATCGCTACGAACGACAGTCACTATACCGACCAGGACGATGCCAATGCGCACGACATCCTGCTTTGCATCAACACCGGCGAAAAGCAGAGCACGCCCGGCTTCGACGATTTTGTGAACGACGACGCCAATGTGCGCAACCGCCGTTTCAAGTTCCCGAACAACCAGTTTTATTTCAAGACCTCGGCGGAAATGAAGCAGCTTTTCCAGGACATTCCCGAATCGATCAGCAATACCAATATGATCGTGGAAAGAGTGGAACTGCTGAACCTGAAAAAAGACATCCTGCTACCCGCCTTCCCCATTCCGCCCGCCTTCCAGGTGCATGCCGACAACAACCTCAACCAGTGGGAATACCTGAAGCACATCACCTATGAAGGCGCCAAAGAACGGTATGCCGAACTCACGCCGGAGATACAGGAGCGCATCGATTTTGAGCTCTTCACCATCCGCACTATGGGCTTTGCTGGCTACTTCCTGATCGTGAGCGATTTCATCCGTGAGGGCCGCGACATGGGCGTATTCGTGGGGCCGGGCCGCGGATCGGCAGCAGGTAGTGCCGTAGCTTATTGCATCGGCATCACTAATATAGACCCCATCAAGTACAACCTGCTTTTCGAAAGGTTCCTGAACCCCGACCGGAAAAGCATGCCCGATATCGATACCGATTTCGACGACGACGGCCGGCAGAAAGTGATCGAATACGTGGTAAGAAAATACGGCCGCAACCAGGTGGCGCAGATCGTTACCTATGGCACCATGGCCGCCAAAATGAGCATCAAGGACGTTGCCCGGGTGCTGGACCTTCCCCTTGCGGAATCTAATGCGCTGGCCAAGATGGTGCCGGAAAAACCGGGCATTGAACTACGCCGGGTGCTCAAAGCGCCGCTCACCGAAAAGGAGGGCGAAAAATCGCTGGAATCAAAAGAACAACTGGGGCCGGAAGACCTGGAATCGGTACGCCGCCTGCGCGAGATCTACAACGGCTCAGATATCCGCGCGCAGGTGCTGCACGAAGCGGAAAGGCTCGAAGGCTCGGTGCGCAACACCGGCTTGCATGCCGCCGGCATCATCATTGCGCCCGACGACCTGATGAACATCATCCCGGTTTGCACGGCAAAGGATTCCGAACTGCTCGTTACACAAATAGAAGGCAGCATCATCGAAGACGCCGGCGTTATCAAAATGGATTTCCTGGGGCTCAAAACCCTCACCATCATACGAAATGCGCTGCAACTGATCGAACAGAACCACGGCCTGCAGATCGTGATCGACGATATACCGCTCGACGACGCCGAAACCTTTGCTCTCTACCAGCGCGGCGATACCATCGGGACGTTCCAGTTTGAAAGTCCCGGTATGCAGAAATACCTGCGCGACCTCAAACCCGACCAGTTTGCCGACCTCATTGCCATGAACGCGCTGTACCGGCCCGGTCCCATCGCTTATATCCCCAACTTCATCGACCGCAAGCACGGGCGTGAAGAGATCAGCTACGACCTGCCCGAGATGGTCGAATACCTCGAAGAATCTTACGGCATCACGGTGTACCAGGAACAGGTGATGCTGCTGGCGCAGAAGCTGGCCGGTTTCAGCAAGGGCGATGCCGATGTGCTGCGCAAGGCCATGGGTAAGAAACAGAAATCGGTGCTGGATAAAATGAAGGCGCAGTTCGTGGAAGGCGCCGTGAAGAAAAACCATCCCAAAGACAAGCTGGAAAAAATCTGGACCGACTGGGAAGCTTTCGCACAATATGCGTTCAACAAATCGCATTCCACCTGTTACGCTTTTGTGGCCTATCAAACGGCTTACCTCAAAGCGCACTATCCTTCCGAATACATGGCGGCGGTGCTGAACAACGCGGGCAGTATCGAAAAGATCACCTTCTTCATGGAAGAATGTAAACGCATGGGATTGCAGGTGCTGGGACCCGATATCAACGAATCGCACAAAGGTTTTGCCGTGAATAAGGAAGGCGCCATCCGTTTTGGACTCGGCGGACTGAAAGGCGTGGGCGAAGCGGCGGTGGACAGCATCATTTTGGAAAGAAAAAAAGACGGCGCCTTCGGCAGCGTCTTCGATATGATCAAGCGCATCAACCAGCGCACGGTCAATAAGAAAACCCTGGAAAGCCTTGCCTACGCCGGGGCCTTCGACTGCTTCCCCGAACTGCACCGGGCCCAGTATTTTTTTATGCCGCCGGGCGATAACAGTACGGGGCTGGAAAAGATCATCCGCTTCGGAAACCAGTTCCAGGCACAGAGCCAGGGAAACAGCAATACGCTTTTCGGCGACCTGCCGGCGGTGCTCGACCTGCCCGCGCCGAAGATTCCCGTCTGCGAGCCCTGGACCCTCACTGACCGGCTTGATAAGGAAAAAGAAGTGACCGGCATCTTCATGAGCGGCCACCCGCTGGACCATTTCAAATTCGAAATGCGGCATTACAACATCATGACGCTGCAGGATTTCAACGAGATCAAGGACAGTCCCACGCCCCAGGCTGCGGGCAGGAGCTATCGCCTCGCCGGACTGGTGATCGATGCGCAGCATCGTATTACCCGCACCGGCCGCAATTTCGGCGCGCTGTCCCTGGAGGATTACAGCGGCAAAACCGAGCTCATGTTGTGGGGCGACGATTACATGCGGTTCAAGGATTATCTCGATAAAGGCAAAAATCTTTTTGTGACAGGCACTTTCAAAAGCCGCTTCAATTCAGAGCAGTACGAATTCAAAATAGAGCGCATCACCCTGCTGGAAACCATCAAGCAGCACCAGACCCGGCAATTGACGCTTTCCGTGGAGCCGCGCCACATTTCAGCGGGTATGGTGGAGTTCCTGGCCGGTAATTTCAAAAAGTTCCCCGGTAAAACGGGCATAAGGATCCACCTGGGAAAAACCAGCCTGTACAGCATTGAAACGGGCATCGAAATGAATGACGAATTGACCGCCTGGCTCGCGCAGCAGCCGGAACTGGATGTCAAAATCGACACAAATTAGAGGTTATGCACATCCGGGCGCTGTCAGAACAGCGTTATTCAACCATGGGACCTATTTTTGCGTTACTATCTACAACAAATAAAACAACAACTATGGCTTTAGAATTCACCGATGCAAATTTCCAGCAGGAAGTGCTGGCATCCGATAAATTGAGTGTGATCGACTTCTGGGCAGAATGGTGTGGTCCCTGCCGCGCGATTGGTCCCGTTATCGAAGAGCTGTCGAAGGAATACGACGGGAAAGTGAAGATCGGCAAAGTGAATGTTGACAACAACCCGCAGCTTTCCATCAACTATGGCATCACTTCTATTCCCGCTATTCTTTTCGTAAAGAACGGCCAGGTGGTGGACAAGCTGGTAGGCGCACAGCCCAAAGCGAATTTTGTAAAGAAGATCGAAGCGAACCTCTAAGGATCGCCCATAACCCGCTGCCCGGCGCGGGATATAAATAGTGTATGCCGCTGCCGTTGAGAATACCTCAGCGGCAGCGGCTTTTTGTACTTTATTGTTTGTGTGCGGTCAGAAATCGCCCTTGTCAGAAATCGCCGGCGGCTTTTTTTACGATCACAAAAACGCCGTCTTCATTGATGTAGCCTTCCCGGAAAGCATCTGCCTTACTCATATCTTTTCCAACCGGCATTTTTGCATAGGCCAGCCGGCTCACGGGGTCAAAGCTGCGTATCTCTGAAAAAACCGGTTCCACTGCTTTTTTCTGGTGAAACAATGCAAAGCCTTTCAATTGCAGGATGTTCCGGTTCTGGTAGGTGTGTTTGCTTTCGTAATACACTACGGGCGGGTCCAGCCGTTTCTCCAGGGCGGAGGATAAAGCGGAGCCGCCCGTCCCATCGCTTTCCCAACCAAAACGGGTTGTTTCATCAGGCAGTCCCAGCGAGGTTAAAAAACTGGCGAAGGGAATGATATTCCCTGCACTATCCAGGATCAGTTTTTTGCCGTCGAAGCAGATTATGAGACCGTTTGTGAAAGTGCGAAGAGCAGGCAGGTTGGGTTTATTGCCGTTCCTATCTGTTTCCCTCCTGAACACCTGGGTCAGGGTCTCCCCTTTTGCATTGATAAGGATATAGTGCAAACCTGCGCTGTTGTTCCTGACCGGTTCCACAATGGCTGCGCCATACCGGAACGGGTGCGGCTTCTGGCTATATTGGATGGGTATCACTTGTTTTCCCGAACGGTCAATATACCCGTATTTCATTTCTCCGAATTCATTCTTTTTACCGACCACCGCCATGCCCTCGGAAAAAGGTTCGGCTTCGTCGTAGGTGGGGGAAATGACCCATTTATCGTTCAGGTTCTTATAGCCGTATTGATACAGGTCGTTTTTGATGCGCGCCTGCACCAGCACCAATCCTTCGCTGATGCGGGTATCGGACGAAATGCCGGAGGGGTTGGGATTGGTGATGGCAAAAAGTTTTCCGGTTGTATCCACGTAGAACATGGTCTGGCGGTCGTTTCCGCGATAAGAAAGATAGCGGCTGTCTTCACTGGGTATGCTTTGCACCGAAACATCTTTATTTCCTCTGTCGAATATCTTTTTCCCGGAAGCACTCAGCAGAAAGCTCTTGTTGGCAGCCCGGTCGTATCCCGAAAAGAACCCCCACTGCCCGCGATAGTCGTGGTTGGTTCTCAGCGAGTTCAGCTCCAGCGGCGAGTTGTAGGGAATGATCATTTCGCCCAGGGCATTGATCAGCGCGGAGGCGTTTCCCCTTTTGATAACCGCAGCGCCGCCGTTGAAATCGGAGAAGTTGTCTGCTTCCACCCATACCACCTGTGGGTGCAGGCTTCCTGCTTTTCCGGCGGATGCTGTTTCGGCAGGTGCTTTACCGGCTGACACAGGCTTACCGTTGTTTTCAGCGTCCGGCGCCGACGCGGCTTCCTTTTTTTTGCCAGGCTCGCCGCCGGGTTTTTCATTCCCGCGGGGAAACACTTTTTTCATCAGTTTATCGCCGGCGTCGATGACGGAACCGGCATCATTGATGGTTTTTGTGACCTTTTGGGTGGTCTGCGCGTGCAGCGGGCGGGCATAGTACAGCAGGAAGAACAGCAGCAGGTATAACCGATAACGCATATACTGATTTTATGCACTAAAACTAGGCGGCAGCAACGGTGCAGACAATCCTCATTTATTATTCGTTGCGGATGGTTTATTATTCGCGACAGGAGCAACAGGGTAAAATGCGTATTTTGACATTGAATTACAGGTATGATCCGAACAATGATAATAGACGATGAACAGCACTGCATCGACCGGCTGGCCATGTTGCTGGAAACGCAGTGCGGCGACACGGTTCATATAATGGATGCGTTCACCAATGCAGCCGATGCAGGCAGGGCCATTCAGAAATACAAGCCTGACCTGGTCTTCCTGGACATTCAACTGGGCGAAACGACAGCCTTCGACCTCCTGCGCGATGTGGGTGAAGTGAACTTCGAGATCGTTTTCACAACGGCTTACGATAAATATGCAGCCCGGGCCTTTCGCTTCAGCGCCCTCGATTACCTGCTGAAACCGATAGATGCCGAAGACCTGAAACAGGCCGTGAACAGGCATCTTAAAAAGAATGCCAGCATACAAACCACGCAAAAACTGGAAGTGCTGCTGGGGAACCTCTACAGCGATTCAAAACGCATTTGTGTTCCGGTAGCGAACGGGCTGCTGGTACTGAAAGTGGAAGACATCATCCGCTGCCATGCGGAGATCAACTATACGGTAATCCATATGCGCGACAAGCAGAAAATAACCGTGGCCAGAACGATCCGGGAATTCGAAGAAATGTTATCCGATCACCATTTTTTCCGCGTGCACAATTCAGACCTGGTGAACCTCGACGAAGTGAAAGCCTATAACAGGGGAAGAGGCGGCTACGTTAAACTGAAAGACAATACAGAGATAGAAGTGTCCGTCCGCCGCAAGGCTGAATTCCTTATACGTTTGCAGCGATGAACGCGAACTATTTTCTGCCCGCACCTTTCTTATAATCCGGGTCTTTAAAAACTGCATCTATCCGGTCTTTCAGGAACGCGGTCGTTTCCGCCTCGGAGTTCGTCAGCAGGAAGGCTTTTGAGATGCTGCTTTGGGGTTCGATGCCAGGCGGCACCAATTCCCAAACAGTTACTATTTCGCTGCCGTCGTTCCACTCTTTAGCCGACAAGCCTCTGTACACCCGCTCCGTCTGGTTCATTGGAATACTGTTCTTTTCATACCGCGACCGGATGACAGGGCCAACGCCCTTTACAAACGCTGTTATCTCAGAAGCGATCAGCACCGGGTCTTTCGGCACACCTGCTTTTGATGACCGGTAAATATCTTCCTTGAACAGAACGGCATTCCGGTATTGTTTGCCCAAAACCGACAGGGTATCTTCTGTGCCCAGAAAATAAAATTCCCTGTATTCGTAGGGGTTTTCTGTATTCCTTTCCGACCTGTCGGCCCTGATTTCCTGGTTCACTTCCAGCACTCTTTCCGGATCGGTTAAAGTGGTGTACAGATGTCTTTCATTGAATGAACCGGTTCCCAGTTTTTCTATTTCCACAATCGGCAGATCCTCGTAATTCACCTGGGTGGGAATAAGGGAAGAAATGCGGGTGTTGTAGGATTCCGTTACCTGTGTATAATAGCCCGTGATCTTCGAATTCAATTGAACGATCTCCCGCAATTCGTACACATATCTTTCCTTCGGCAAATTGTTGATAGTGCCGCAACCCAGGTAAATGCGATCCGTGCGATGCGGAGCTTTCAGGTAAAAAGACAATCCCTTCCCCGGCAGATTCAGCGTCTGGACGTCTTCGTCTTTCAACAGGCTTCTGTACAATTTGCCGCCGATCTTCCTGTCGTTCGCGGGCAGGTAGGTATGCGTCACTTCAAAAATGCCCAATCCGGCGTTATTGACACTGCGCGTTGTAACCAGGTATTTGACAATATCACCCGCTTTGAACGGGTAAAAGGCAAAGCAGTCTTCTTTCTGCTGCGCGGGAACTGCGGTATGCACAAGTAATGCAATCGTTACCTGCATCGTCACAACCAGGTTGGGCTTCTTCATTTTTTTGCTTTAGCAGTTAGCCGATAATTGGTGGCAGAACAATCCTGGCCCTAGGCAAGAATGATCCATCCGATAATCAGCAGCACAAAGGCAGCCATTACGGCAAACATCGACAGCATGTATTTGCCCATCATTTTTTGCGGCCGGGCAGAGAGTTTACTCATTTCCGTGCCCCTTACTTCCTTTTCATATTCCTCGACCGTTTGTCCCGGTTTGGGTTTGAGCGGCAACATTCCTCCCGAAAATATTTTATACACCACTTTGCCCGACCAAAACAATAAGTAGAGTCCGGCAGCCACGAAAAGAATTCCTACCAGTTTCATTGTTGAAATTTTGATAAAGAAACAACCGGGCAGGCCGGGATAAAACCCGTATTTATTATTTGCGGCATTTGATTTATTTTTCGTGACCAAACCCCTCCCATGCGCAGAATCCCGTTGCTGGTGCTGGCCGGCTGTTGTCATTTTTTTGCCTTCGCCCAGGAATTGCCGGCTATCCCTGACCTGGAGCATCCTCCCAAAGCCGACAGCCATTATTTGAAGCAATTGGTGACCCTGTCGAGGCAGTATTACGACATCAATACAGACAGTGGCCTGTTGTTTTCCACAGCAGCGATCGGGTTGGCGCGCCAGTTGAAATTGCCCGCCCTGGAATCCGATGCGCTGAAATACAAGGGAGATAATTTCGATGTACGCGGCGAGTATGACTCGGCCGAATATTATTTCAAAGAAGCCCTGAAGATCCAGGAAGAACGGAAGGACGATAAGGGTATCGCGTCATTGCTGATGCGCATCGGAACAGTGTACCACAACCGGTCGGCCTATATCGAAGCCAGCAATTATTTCTACCAGGCACTGGCCGTAGGCGAGAAGAAAAGCCTTGTTCCGGTTCAGGCAGTTGCAAGAGGCAACCTGGCACTGGTGCAGCAACACATGGGTAACTACGGAGAAGCGATTGAACACTACGGCAAAGTGCTGGAATTGTTCCGGTCGATGGGCGATACCGCCAACATGATCAGCGCGCTGAACAATATGGGAGCAGCCTGTACGCAGCCGGCTTACCTGCACCTGGACTCTGCCGCTCATTTCGCGCGGGCCGCCAGAGCGCTGGCGGAAAAAACGAATAATTTCCGGCAATTGTCCACCGCCACCAATACGCTGGCCGGCGTTTATTATGAAAGGAAACAGTACGATTCGGCGATCCAAACCTATCAATATACCATAGCGCTGGGACAGAAAATAAATAATCCACAGGGAGTGGCCATAGCCCGGCATCATTTGTCCGACATGTATCGCCTGGCTCCCGACAGCATTCTCCGGCGCTATGGTATTTCACCCGCCGCCCGGCTCGATACAGCCCTGGCCCTTGAAAAACTGGCTTTGCAATCCCTTCACGAAATGGGCGATGTACAGCGGGAAAGCGAAGCCTGGGAAAACATGGCCATCATCCACGAGGCCATGAAGAATTATCCTGCAGCGCTGCAGGCCCATAAGCATTTAAAACAATACAGGGATTCAATTTTCAACGACGAAAAGAAGGAGGCCCTGCTCAAAGCAAAAATGAACTTTGAACAGGAGAAAAAAGAAGCGGAACACCAGGCAGCCTTACACCGCCAAAAAACGATCAGGAACAGTGCGATCATTGGCGGTGCCGCGTTACTGGCAATAGGCGGCCTGTTGGTATGGCAACGAAACCGGCGGCGCAGCGCGGTTCAGAAACAGCGCGAGGCAGAACTGCGTTCGGCTATTGCAGAAACCGAACTGAAAGCACTCCACAGCCAGATGAATCCCCACTTCATTTTTAATTGCCTCGGCAGCATTGCCGACTTCATTCGCAAAAATGACCTCGAAGCGGCCGACCGCTATCTTACCAAATTTGCAAAGCTGATCCGAATGGTGCTGGAAAACAGCAGTGAACCATCCATTCCACTCACAGAAGACCTGCAGGCGCTGCGGTTGTACATGGAGTTGGAAGCATTAAGGACCGGCCGTGCCTTTGCGTACGATATCCATGTGGCAGAAGACATTTCGCAGGAAGACACGCTGATTCCGCCCATGATTTTGCAGCCCTTTGTGGAGAACAGCATCTGGCACGGCGTTGCCGGCATGAAAGGAACCGGTAAAATAGATATTCATATTTCCGAAAAAGCAGGCCGGCTGGAATGCAGGATCATCGACAATGGAAAGGGACGAAATCAACCCGGTTCGCGGGACGAGACCGGTAAATCCAAATCAATGGGCACCAGCATCACGCGCGAAAGATTAAAGCACTGGCAGCGGCCGGGCAGTTCACCTGCCACCCTCACCATACACGACCGGCCGCAGGGAACCGAAGTGGTGGTTGAAATTCCGCTTTATGAAGCTGCAACGGCCTGAGGGCAGGTCCTACATCAATATCCCCGCAATGGTAGCGCTCAGATAACTGGCCAGGGTACCGCAAAGCAGTGCCTTTAGTCCGAGCCGGGCCAGGTCAGCTCGGCGGCTGGGCGCCAATTCGCCAATACCACCGATCTGCATGCCCACGGAACTGAAATTGGCAAACCCGCAGATCGCAACGCTGACGATCAGCAATCCCTTTTCGGAGACCACCGGGACCGATTTATTCGTGAGGTTCTGGAAAGCCACAAATTCATTGATGGTGAGCTTCTGACCCAGCAGGGTGGCCACAGCGTCTACATCCTGCATGGGCACGCCCATGGCCCAGGCGAAGGGGTAAAAAACTTTTCCGAATATATAGTTCAGGCTGAGCTCAAAGCCGGGGTTGAAAATATGGCCAATTTTAATCAGCACCCAGTCGAGGCAGGCGATCACGGCGATAAAGCCGATCAGCATGGCAATTACGTTCATGGCAATCTTAAAGCCATCGCCCGCGCCGTGCGAAATGGCGTCCACCACGTTGGTGTAATGGCTTTTCACTTCCAGTTTCACGCGGCCCATGGTTTGGCTTTCTTCCGTTTCAGGCATCACGATCTTGGAGATGACGAGTGCGCCGGGTGCGGCCATAAGGCTGGCCATGATGAGTTTGGGCGCCAGGTCGAGTCCCGCCTGGGCGCCCATGTTCGCGTACACTACCAGTATGCCGCCCGCGATGCAAGCCAGGCTTCCGCTCATACTGGCCAGCAGTTCGCTCATGGTCATCGATGCGAGGTAGGGCCTGATCATCACCTGCGCTTCTACCTGTCCCACAAAAGCGCTGGCCACATTGCTGAGCGCCTCGGCGCCACTGACGCGCATCACCCAGTTCATGGCCCGGGCGATCACGGCCACCACCCGCTGCATAATACCGAAATGGTAAAACACGGCCACCAGCGCGCAGACAAGAATGATGGTAGCGGTTACATTGAAAGCGAATACGAAACCGGAGGCCGCGTAATTCGCGAAACTGCCGTCGGGCGCCGCCGTGGCAATGCCGCCATAAACGAAGCTGGCGCCCTGCCGCGCGAATTGCTCAATTTTTTCCATGCCCCTGCCGAGGTACTGGAAAAAACGGGTAACGGCGGGAATCTTCAGGATCAGGATGGCCAGCATCAGTTGCAGGGCCAGGCCGCTGCCCACTACCCGGAAATTGATGCGTTTTTTGTTGTTGGAAAAAAGATAGGCTATACCAAGAATCAATATAATACCGAGAACACCCTGGAAGCGGCCCATGCAGTAAATATTTAGGTTCCGGCAAGATAGGGCATTTCAGCGATGTCCTTAACTTCGCGGGGAAATAACCAGTAACCCCATGGCAACATTCGTGCAGGACCCGGCCCTTGCGGCCATCGAAGACAAAGTGAGGAATGGCGAAAGGATCAGCGAAGAAGAAGGCGTGCTTTTGTTTGAAAGAGGCAGCCTTGGATGGCTGGGCTCGCTGGCTAATTTTGTCCGCGAAAAAAAGCACGGCCATACTACTTATTTCAACCGCAACTTTCATATTGAGCCCACTAATGTGTGTGTGTTCAGTTGCAAGTTCTGTTCTTACTCCAAACTGTATGCGCATCGCGAAGACGGCTGGGAGCTGACCACTTCGCAAATGCTCGACATCGTAAAAAAATACGACGGGCAACCGGTGACGGAAGTGCATATTGTGGGCGGTGTTCACCCCAAGCTGACCCTCTCCTTTTTCGCCGACCTGCTGCGCCAGATCCGGGCGCACCGTCCCGACCTGCACATCAAAGGTTTTACGCCGGTGGAGCTGGACTATATGTTCCGGAAAGCAAAATTATCGCCCGGGGAAGGGCTTCAGTTGTTACACGAGGCGGGGCTCGACTCCCTTCCCGGCGGCGGCGCTGAAATATTTGCGCCCGAGATAAGGCAGCAGATCTGCGACGATAAAGTGGACGCGAAAGGATGGCTGGAAATACACCGCGCCGCGCACAAACTGGGCATGCACAGCAATGCCACCATGCTTTACGGCCACATCGAAAATTATGGCCATCGCATCGATCACATGGAGCAGCTTCGACAATTGCAGGATGAAACCGGAGGCTTCAACACTTTCATTCCGCTCAAGTTCCGGAACAAGGACAACGAGATGAGTCATATCCCCGAAAGCACCATTGTGGAAGACATGAAAATGTATGCCGTGGCGCGCATCTACCTCGATAATTTTCCACACCTGAAAGCTTACTGGCCCATGCTGGGCCGAAACAGCGCGCAGTTGACGCTGGGCTTTGGTGTAAACGACATAGACGGCACCATTGACGATTCCACCAGGATCTATTCACTGGCCGGCTCTGAAGAACAACACCCGGCTATGACCACTACCGAACTGGTGGCCCTGATCAAACAGGTGGGGCGCCGGCCGGTGGAAAGAGATACGCTGTACAATATAGTGCGCGACTACGCAGAAGCGGGTTAGGCGGATCAGCGATTTTCAAACCAGGCCGTACAAAAAAATAAAAGAGCAGTTTCCACCAGGGAGACTGCTCTTTTATGATGCGCCGGTTTTTCGCCGGAAAAATAATTACTTCGGTTGTGTATAGGAGAACGCGAGCATTACAGTACCACGCCTGGGCACAGGGATCAGGATGCCGCCATCTGTGCTGGCACTGTATGCGGGAATCGACTGATAATTGGAAGGCCCGCCTGCATTGCCGGAAGGTCCGTTTCCATTGATGAATACGCGTTGTGAAAATTGTCCATTATCGTTGCCGCCGGCAAAACTGTACCAGTAAACTTTTGTACCTGGCTGCCAGTATTTCAGGTCAACTTTTACCACCGTGGCTACATCTGCCTTGTTGAGGATGGTAAGGCCGATGTGTTTACTGCTGAATGAGCTGGCGTAAGCCAGCAATTCAGATGCCTTATCCTGCGTGGTTGTGATGGCGCGGTCACCCAGGAAATGCCGGAAAAAATAGGAATAATAGAACGCCGGCCTTGGCGACCATTTTGCCACACCCGAAGGCTCGTCGCCATAACTGAATACGCCCGGTGAATTGCCACCCGACCAGGAAGCAACCAGGGTTTGGCGACCAGCCATTCCTACTTTATTGTTCAGCACTTCACTGATCGTAGCAACCGCATGCATGCCGTTTACAAAAGAAGACTGCTGCTGGGCGGAAACGGCGTTGATGCCATAAGCAGTCATGGCCAGTGGCTTGGCCTCCACATTGGCCGATTTGAACCCGTTGTTGATGTAATCGGCCATCAGCTTGGTGCTGTTGGCCGGGCTGTACAGTATATAAGCCGCATCGGAGTTTTTTCCAAACGGTGTATAGAAATTATGCAGGCTGTAGAAATCCACTTTGCTGTGAACCTTGCCGATCACTTTGGCATTCCAGTCCCTTTCGGTGGGTGTGGTTGAAGTATAGATCCCTTCAACCAATACAGCACTGATGAGAATGGGCTTGCCTGTTTCTGTTGCCGCCTTGCGCATGGAATCAATGATCACGGAAACATGGTCGCCATATACGTCACCGGTAATGATCTCTGGTTGTCCGTCTTTATTGGCGGCTGTTTTAATGCGAAAACCTGCCTGCCAGTTGCCATAGTTTTCGTTCCCCACTTCCCAGTATTTGGTGCGGCCATTGTCGTAGCGCACCCAGTCGGCTGCCAGATGCGCCGCTGCCTGTACAGGATTATCGGCGGTGCTGTAGCGGGCATAGCTGTAATTCACAGCTATGATGCCCTTGGACCCGGTTTGCTGCAGCAGGTTGTAATAGTTGCTGAGTGACAGTGTATTTGCAGCACTGCTGTTGCCTACACTGTATTTGGGTGTATAGGTCGCTCCATCCTTATCCACCAGGGTGGAAGGAACATCTGCCGGAAGATTTCCCTCGGAGGCGTTCCAGAAATACAGGCTTCCGTTATCGCCGCCGGGAAAGCGTATATAGGCCGGATCAAGTGTGTTGATATTGTTCATCAACCCGGCTTCTGTTACGAACTGGGTAGTGGTCAGATTGGCGCTTTCGCCGAAGACCGATGCCGGGATCCTGGTTTTAATGCCATAGGGATCGATGGAAATAGTCACCTGTGGGGCATCGCTGATGGTGGTGTCTTTTGTGGAAGAAGGCACGTTGAATGTGCGTGATTGCCAGTCATCCATAAAGAATCCGATGGTTTTGGCCGTTTCCGGGTCAACGGGCGGCAGTTTGGGATCAACATCGGGCCCGTCATCTCCACCTTTTCCACAGGCAAACAGGGTAACACACAGGCTTGTAACAATCAAAGAGGTAAGCGTACGACTCATCTAATCAAGGTTTGATTTAAGTAAGGTTTATTGGCTTTGTTAGCGGGGTAAAATACAATAAAACCTCAACATTCCGGTAAACTGAGCGGGATATTGATGGCAAGTCCGCCATCGGCTGTTTCCTTGTATTTACTGTTCATATCCTGGGCCGTATCCCACATGGTTTTGACAACGGCATCCAGGGAAACTTTGGCAAAATCGGGCGCACTTTGCAAGGCAAGCTGGGCGGCTGTAATAGCCTTAATAGCGCCCATCGTATTTCTTTCGATGCAGGGCACCTGCACAAGTCCTCCTATGGGGTCGCAGGTGAGTCCAAGGTGGTGTTCCATGGCAATCTCAGCGGCCATCAGGGCCTGCCGTTGGGTGCCTCCCATCCCCTCCGTCAAGGCGGCAGCGGCCATGGCGCTCGACACCCCGATTTCTGCCTGGCATCCACCCATCGCGGCAGAAATGGTGGAGCCTTTTTTAAAAATGCTGCCGATCTCGGAAGCTGCCAGGATGAACTGGAATATCTTTTCTTCTGAGTTTCCGCCGGCAAAAATGACAAAATATAATAATACGGCTGGAATCACCCCTGCTGCCCCATTCGTAGGAGCGGTAACAACTCTTCCAAAAGAAGCATTTTGTTCATTCACAGCCAGGGCAAAACAGCTTACCCAGTCCAGGATGTATTTAAAATCGCTGCCACCCTTACGGATCTCCTCCATCCACTCCAGGTCATTTCCATATGTTTTCCCATGGAGGAGCCGCCGGTTCAGCGCAGCCGCCCGTCTTTTAACGGACAGGCCGCCGGGTAACACCCCTTCGCGATGACATCCCCGATAAATACATTGGCGCATGGTATCCCATATTTGCCGCAACCCGTCGCGCGTATCGCTTTCGGATCGCCAGGCCAGTTCGTTCTCCGCCACCACTTCGTGAATGGCCAGTCCCGTTTTACGGCACCAGTGCAGCAGGTCTTCTGCTTTATCGATGGGGAAGGGCAACTGAACCGTTCCGGCACCGGCCATTGTTTCTCCTTCCTGTTGCACAAAACCTCCGCCAACAGAATAATAGGTGTGTGATTCTTCGGCTCCATCCCGGAAGCGGACCAGGAAGCTCAATGCATTGGGATGAAAAGGCAGGGATTCCCGTACCAGGAAAACAATATCTTCCGCCGGATCGAAATCCAGTTCCAGGCGGCCCGCCAAATGAAGTTTCCGGCGAAGGCGTATGGCATCCATCTTTTCCGTGATGGTATCCACATCGCAGGTTACAGGATCTTCATCCATCAAACCCATCTGCACTGCGATGTCCGTACCATGGCCTACGCCCGTTTTGGCAAGGGACCCATATAGAAGCACCCGCACGCTCACTACCTGGTCAAGGACATTCCTCTTTTCGAGACCAGCCAGGAAAATACGGGCGGCCCGCCAGGGTCCCAGGGTATGGGAACTGGATGGGCCGACACCGATCTTGAAGATGTCAAAGACAGATATGGCTTCTGAAAGCATTATTCAAAGTCCGATAATTCAACGTCAAATGCTAAAATGGAATTGGCAGGAATAGACGATCCGCTGCCGCGGCAACCATAGCCATAGCCAGAAGGTACAATCAATTTGATCTTACCGCCCTTTTTGATTTTCGGCAGACCGATCTGCCAGCCGACGATCAGGCCACCCAACGCCCAGCCGGTTTGGGTAGGGTCTGATTTGGCATCGAACTGCGTGCCATCAAGCAGGTAACCTCTGTATTTGATATAGACCCTGGAAGACAGGGACGGGGAACCACCACTACCCGGCTCAATGATTTGGTAAAACAGGCCCGACTGGTCCTCGATCACATTTTCCAGTCCGCTGGTATCGATATAATGCAAAATAGTATTGCGTTCGTCTTCAGGGGGAACATTGGTACAGGTACTGGTGGAACTTGATTTTGAGCAGGCCAGGAACAATCCGGTGGTCAGCAAAAGGGTAAGAAATCCAATAAACTTTTTCTGCATTTCAGGCAAAATTTGGGGCGAAGTTAATTATTGACGCATGGAAGACCCATTTTTGACGCCATTTGTTGCATTAAACCAGAGTTATTCCTTTTCAGCCCTGGCTTTCAGCTCTTTATAGCGTTGTTCATACTGGTCCCACTGGTGCTGCATATAAAAAATGGCGGTAAAAGCGATAATAAGAAGAAGGGCAACGAGCAGGATGAGTGGATTGAACTGGCTGCCGGCAACCATCACGGCCCTTTTGTGCCAGCCGGTGAGATAACTTACAATGATCGGGACGGCTATTCCCAATCCCACCGGCAAACCCACCAGTAGTTGCCGGAAGGTCTTTTTACGCCGGAGCCGGTTGGCTTCCCAGTATTCAATAAATCGTTCTTCGTCGTCATTCAGCATGGCTGGTATTTGGACAAAGTTAAGCCGCAGTGCTATTTTTCCTTAATTTGTGGCAACCAATCTGCTTTGCATTGAAAATAGACCAGTTAATCCCCCAGTTCCTCTACCAGCAAAAACGCATCAGCCTGCCAGGGATCGGCACCTTTACCATGGAGGGTGGTTCCGTGCAGTTTGACAACAAGGCAGACGCATCGCTGAGCCCGGAACTCATAGAATTCATCAAGGTTCATACGGGAAAGATGAGTTCCCTGGCCAAATCCGACCTGGAATCCTTTATCATGCTGAATAAGCAATTCCTGAACATTGGGAAAGCGCTGCACCTGGAAGGAATGGGAACCCTGGTCAAGTCAAAGGAAGGCATATTGACTTTTACGGCCGGAGATATGGTGGCCGACAAATTAGATGACCTGGCGCTGGAAAGCCGGCGAAGCTCTGTTTTTGCGGAAGACAACAGGTATCAGCCACAGAAAAGCAACCAGCGCGGCTGGTTACTGGGCATTGGCGCCCTGCTTACCATCGGCATCATTGTATATGGCGGCTGGAGACTATCGCAAAGCAACTCCCCGGCACCCGAGAACCTGCAGCCAACTACAGCATCACCTGATACCGTTGCTGTCTCCCGGCCCGATACCGGCAGACTCTATACGGACACCGGGCTTCCGGCCGGTGGAAAGGACAGCCTGGTATTATCCACCCCTTCCAACAGCGAATGGCGTTTTGTTATCGAGGAAACTTCCAATAAAACGAGAGCTGAAAAAAGATACAATCAATTGAGGGAAATCGGCGACAAGATTCAACTGGATGCTTCCGATACCAGCCGTTACCGGCTTTATTTCCAGCTTCCGGCCATGCCAACCGATACGGCGCGTATGCGTGATTCACTGCGGCGTTTTTACGGAAGCAGGCGGGTATTTGTGGAAGCCGGACAATAAGTATCAGAAAGCGTTTTTGTCGCCTCTTACAGATAAGAACGCAGTAAGGAGAATGATGCGCAGATCCAGCCAAACGGTCCAGTTTTCCATATACCAGATATCGTATTCGATCCTTTTCTGGAGCAGGCGGTTGTCGGTTATTTCACCCCTGAAACCGTTGACCTGCGCCCAGCCCGTAAGGCCCGGTTTTACGAAATGGCGGATCATGTACTGCTTGTATAGGTGAGAAAAATCTTCCGTATGCTTCAGCATGTGCGGGCGGGGACCAACCACCGACATATCTCCGGTGAATACATTAAAAAACTGCGGCAGCTCGTCGATATTGGTTTTGCGCATAATACGCCCCAGCCGGGTGATGCGGTTATCATTGCGCGTCACCTGTTTGCTGTTTGCTTCGTCGTTGACACGGAGGCTCCTGAATTTTATACACTTGAACGGCTGGTTGTTCTTACCCGACCGCATCTGCGTAAAGAACACGGGGCCTCTCGAGTCAAGTTTGATCAGTATGGCAATCAGCGGTATCAGCCAGCTTAACACGAAAACGATGATAAGCGAGCTGAACACGATATCAAACAATCTTTTTTTCAGGCGGTTGCCCGTGTCTTCCAGCGGCTCATTGCGGAGGGAAAGCACCGGTATATTGTCGATGAAATCGACGAATATATTCCTGTTTACAAAGATCTTATAGTCGGGTACAAACCGGAAATGTACAAACTGCTTTTCGGCCGCCTTTGCCAGTTCATACAGGTCGGGAAAGTTCTCCGGCGCCAGGGTGGAGTATATTTCCGTTACCTGGTGTTCCCGGACAAAAGGCATGCAATCTTTCAGATCGCCCATGATGGGGAAATCCGATAACTCCGTAACCCTTTCGCGGTCTTCAAAACAGCCTGCTACATGCACGAATTTGGCTTCTTCCCTGAAATACCTGATCAGCCGTTTGGAGATGTCGTTGTAGCCCAGTATAACCACATTCTTCTGCAGGCTGAACTTATTGCGCATCGAAATCACCAGCAGGTTGAATGCTATCCGGTTGAGCGACAGAACCAATCCAAAACCAAGTACCGTCATTACAATATACAGTCTTGAGTACTGGTAATGATACAGGAAGATGAACAGCATCAATATCAGCACCGTCAACAGGTAGGCTTTCACCGTTCTCCGGTAAAAACTTTCAAAGTCGAGCCAGTTTTTGCTCATGTACAGCGTGGTGAGATACACCCCTGCCATCCAGGCGAGGTTGATCACGGCAAACAGCACATGGTATTCCTTTTTCTCAAAAGCTTCGGCCCGGTCTATCATAAAGCTGACCAGGAAAATAACCAGGTTCAGACAAAAGACATCCCAAAGCCATAGGATGGTCCGGTAAAATACGTAGGACAGCTTATTCATGTTCAGGCGTTATAAAGCTCAGCCAATTTGCTCACGATGCGTTCGGACGTTTTCCCGTCCCACAGTGGGGGCACTGATCCGTTTTTCCAGGAGCCCTGCATGACTTTTTGCAGGTAGGGCACCAGTTTGCGCGGGTCGGTACCAATCAGTTCATTGGTGCCCATGGTGATCGTTTCCGGCCTTTCGGTCGAATTCCGCATGGTCATACAGGGCACGCCCAATACGGTCGCTTCCTCGGTTATGCCTCCCGAATCGGTAATAACCGCTTTTGCATGTTTCACCAGGAATATGAATTCCAGGTAAGGCATTGGATCGGCCAGCACCAGTCCGGAGTTCTTGTATCCTATGCCATCCAGTATTTTTTTTGTGCGGGGATGGATGGGGAAAACCACCGGCACTTCTCCCGCCACTTCTGTAATGGTATTCAGCAGATATTGCAGGTTTTCGGGATCGTCTACATTCGCCGGACGATGGAGGGTCAGCAGGAAATATCCTTTCTGCTGTAATCCTGCGCTGCTCCAGAGATCCGGCTGCAGCAGCCGCTCCTGGTTTTGCAACAGGGTATCGATCATGGTATTGCCCACAAAATGAATACGGCTTTCTTCTATGCCCGATTTGCGCAGATGCTCATTGGCCACTTCGCTGGTAGTGAAAAAATGATCGGTAATAGAGTCTGTTACGATCCGGTTGATCTCCTCCGGCATGGTCATATCACCCGAGCGGATCCCTGCTTCCACATGCACCGCATCCACGCCCATTTTTTTTGCCGTTATGGTACAGGCCATGGTGGAAGTTACGTCGCCCACCACCAGTATAAGATCCGGCCTGTTTTCTGTAAGCTCTTTTTCGAACCGGACCATAATGGCGGCAGTTTGCTCGGCCTGCGTGCCGCCGCCCGCTTCCAGGTTGGCGTGCGGTTCGGGAATACCCAACTGCTCAAAAAAATCAGCGCTCATTTTCTTATCATAATGCTGGCCGGTGTGTACCAGCCGGTAGCTGATGCGCTTACCCGAAGGATCAAAACCATGTATGGCTTTTATAACCGGTGAAATTTTCATGAAATTGGGGCGTGCTCCGGCTACGATCGTAATCTTCATGTACTATTTTTTGACAGTTTGGTGGTATAATCCATCGTAGTGATGAATAAGGGAAACCGTATCATTGATATTCGTTTTGGAAGATGCGCCAAAAAGAATGGATTCAATATTCGGAAGGCCGCATACATAGTCGATGGCCTCGCGTGGCGAAACCGCGCCACCAGCCAGCACCTGCATCGCAATGGCCCTGAAGCGCCTCGTGCGAAGCGTTTCTTCATAGAGAGGTATTCCACCCGACATCCTGAAACCAACTTTGTTGATGGATGCGCAGATAATGGGGTTTTCTATACCGGCCTCCTCCAGCACATTGAGTAAGGCGGGCATGTTCATAGTAATGAAACCGGCTTCCGCATTGTACTTTTTCTTTACATAGGCATGAAAAGCGGCCAACACATCTTTCATTCCCAGACCCAGCAGCAGGTCAACCACCACGTTCTGCAGGAATATTACCGGCGTTTGTATCCCTTTGAACATTTTCATTTCAGCATCGATCAGCAATTCCATAATGGAGAGATAATCCTTGGATATAAATGCCACCCCTCCTTTAAACAGGGAACCGAAAAAATTACCGGGCACATACTGTTTAATGGTTCCTGCTATACCCAGTTCCGTAACAGCGTTCGCATACTTGTGCGCATAGGGCATGCAGGGATATATTTTAAAGTCGCGGTACTTCTCCGGCTCATTGCGTATAATGTCGCAAATATTAGCGATCCGGTCGTGCGTGGTGCACATGAAAGTATTGATGCCGCTCTCCATTGCGTGGTCGAGCGTCCGTACGATGGCTGCGTCTTCCTTGAACCGTATCGACTGTGCCATGGACTTTTCGTCCGAAATATGATTGACGGCAAAAAACTGGTTGTCGCCGAATAAAATTCTTTCCATTGGTGTCAGGATTGTGCTTTTCTGATTAATGCAATTGCTTTGTCGGTAAGGGCGGCCGACTCAAATGAATTGATGTGGTTGGGCACTTTTCCCTCGACAGCCTTGACAAAATGGTCCATCTGGGCAGAGTATTCTTCACCCCGCAGGTAATAGTCCACAGGTGCTGTAAGATCGGTAACGTATTTTACGTTCCAACCCCTGGAATAGCCGGCGGGACAATTAGCCTCCTTAAAAAACACTTTCAATTCATTGGCATCGGAAACGATCTTTCCTTTTTTACCGTTAATGCTTACCGAAGTGGTCATTTTCCGATGCGTTTCATCGCTCCAGTTGACGGAAAGCACGCCTGAAACGCCATTGCTGAGCGACATCAGGGCGTATACCGCATCATCCACACTTTTGGAAAATACCGATTTTAGCATGCTGGCGGAAACCGATTGAACGGGGCTGACCAGGTAGTTCACGAGGTCAATGACATGAGACGCATAATCCATAAGGCAACCTCCCCCCTCTTCGGGATTGGATCGCCAGGTATCCTGCTTGGGTTTGATCACTACGGGACCGTAAGCCTGGCCAAGGAAATGGTATACATCACCGATCCAGCCGCCTTCCAACAGTTTTTTCACTTCATTAAAAGTGCCTATGAACTTGTTGTGGTATCCTACCTGGTTCACCAGTTTCTTTTCTTTCGCCAGGCTGATGAGTTCACTGCCCTCTTCCGGTGTAAGACAGAAAGGCTTTTCCACAAATACATGGACCCCGTGCTGCAGCAATTCTTTCACCATAACTGCATGGAATTTGGTAGGAACCGCAACCACCACGGCATCCGGTTTTGCTTCTGCCAGCATTTTCCTGTAGTCCGTAAAACAAGGAAAGGGACTGTATTTTTCCAGGGCGTCGATTGTCATTTTTGAAGTGTCGCAAACGCCAGCCACCTGCACATCGGGATGAGCTCCCAATATGGCGAGGTGGGAAATACCCATCTTACCTACTCCTATCAGTCCGATTTTCACCATTGTTTCTGAATTTAAATATTTCGCTTTTAAATAACTGGTATGCTTTTTTTCCTTTTTCCATCAATTTCATTTCCGGTTCCCGGTTCCGGAGATTGTTCAGGTATTCCTCTACCTGCGCGGGTTGTAACTGTGGTTCGTGTTTCATAAGCTGCTCTTCCAGCAGGAACTTATCCACTTCCAGGAGATCATCCTGGTACACCGAGATCGTGGGAATACCCAGGATGGCGAGTTCCCTTGTCATGGAGCCGCCTGCACCGATAAATAAACTGCATTCCCGTGCGATCTGGTCAAAATGCATGGGCTTATCGGGCACAAGGATGCCCGCGAACTTATCCTGGCGATAATGCTCCTGCTGTGTTTTGTCGCGCGGCAATATGGTTATGGAATACTTCTCTTTCAATGCAATAAGCGTATCGTCCAGGAAGTTCAGTCCCCCCTTGTAATATTGTGCGGTAAGGGGTTCGGGTCGAACATAGATCGTGCGGCCGTCGGTAGGGTTCTCCTGCCTGAGCCGGTGTATCTCTTCGCCTTTTTTCCAGAGATAAATGCCCTCTTTCACGCCCGGGTATTGCCGGATGCGTTTGCGTGAGCCGCCTTTTCGCACTATTTTTTCCACCGGCAGGTTTTCAGGGATCAGCACTTCACTGGCAAACAGGAAACAGGGAATATTACCCATGGCATGTTCATTGTCGTTCGTATAGATGGAAGGAATGCCCAACAATTTGGCCACCACGGGTGAATGAAAAGAGCTTTGTGACACCGCCAGGTCTATTTCTTTATCCTTCAGAAATTTCCTCAACTGCATGACACGTATGGGATAACCGAAAAGCTTCTTATAAAAATTCTTTCCGTAGTGCTCTCCCACTACCGTAAACGAAAGATTCCGCTGGCGCAGCAGGTCAACGGTATTGGCCAGTGGCCGGCAGGTGATCACGATCTCATTCCCTTCTGCTTCAAGGTCCCGGATAAGGTCATGAAACATATTGATATGCGGCGAGTTCGACAGGTCAAACCAGATTTTCATGTGCTTTCCAATTTTTCGTTTGTTCGTTACCGTCACTAACCCGGTCATACATCGCCAGCGCATACAGCATCCAGGCCTGCGACCATCGCATATAAGGAATACGGGAAGAAAAGAAACGGTTGATCTGGAAATAGAAATAACCCCGCCTGTCCTGCATGTGCCGGATGGTCCAGTTCAGCACACGGTCCACCAGCGCTTTATCGGCATCGAACTTTTCCAATTTGGCAACCGTTATAACCAGTTGGGCCGGTGCATGGATGTCGATGGGGTACACCGAGTTGTTATAGTATTTGGGAACTCCCTCTTCCGTAAAAAAGTTATTGATATAATATTCGTAGCCTTTCTCCAGGTGCCCCATAAAAGATACATCACCCGAAAAAAGAGCGTAATCCTTAAGGCATTCGAGGTTATAACCGGTATGAAAGCTGTCTACCCATTGGTGAAAAGGGTAAGTGCCATAGCTCCATGATCCGTCGGGCTTTTGGTATTTACAACAGAAAGCCACTGATTTCGTTGCCGCTTCGAGCAGGTGCTTTTCTCCCGTATGTGAATATACGCGGGCAAGCAGGCGGCTTCCCAGTAGTGATGCATTGAACACGATGCTGGTATCGAGGCGTGAATAGGAGAACGCAAAATCGCCGTTCTCGTCTGTTGTCCGGTTCAGGTCATTCAGCAGGAAATCGCAGGTGCTCCTGGCGGTATCCAGGAGGTGCTGTTCCCCGGTGATATCAAAGGCATCCAGGAGTGCCAGGGCGATAAAAGAAGAAGCCACGATGGTAGGTGTGAATTTTGGCTGGAAAAACGCCCTTGACTCCCAGTCGAAATTATAGCCCCAGCAAGCCCCGCTGTAACCTTTGCTGGTGTATTGAAGGATCTCCCGGGTAAAAAACCTGATCTTGCCCAGGTCGGCCGGATGCTGGTGATGGCGGTACAACTCGCAATAGGCAGACAGGAAAATGCCCAGGGCCTTGGGATTGGTTTCCTTACCTATTCCAACCAGTGGCCGGAGGTTCAGGGGAGACCGCTTAAATGCCTGTATCCAGGCAAGCCTGGCAAAACGGTTTTTGGGCAACAAAGGAATCGCCTGGAACAACCTGCTGTTCAGCCCGTCGTATGGATCGTAGCCACGGAAATTTTCCCTCTCACAATATTCTCTTAACCCCGATAAAGACGCTGCGTGAAGATTCTCCATTTTTTACCTTTTTGCACTCACATTTATTTCATTTGCCAGGATCCTGTCGGCGATCATTTTTGAATAGATCTCTGCCCCTCCCTTATTGAGATGGGCTTTATCGTCAAAAATAGCTGCCTTGCCAAGGAACTCTTTTTCACTCGAAAAATTCCAGAAAAGCACCGCCTGTTCGGCAGCTATCTCACGGGCTATACGGATGGAAGGATCTTCTCCGGCGAGCGGATCATAGTATGGTGAACAAACGACAAAAAGCTGAATATTATTATTCTTACAGGTGCTGATCAGGGCTTTATACATATTCACCTTAACCGTATCGATGGCATAGGCGCTGTCCACTATTTCGGTTTGAGGCGCCCTGTTCATGGTCCGTTCAAGGGGAATAAATCCCATATAATCCTGCTTCCTGTTTTTGTTGAACTCCATATTTCCCACGGCAATGGCCTGCAATTTGGAATTGAACGGATATATGGCGCTCAGGTTTTTGACGGGTTCAAAGGGTCCGCGGAGGTTAATAATAGGGCGTATGGCAGGATGGTTGCGGTAAAACGGCATCAGGGTAGCAAGGCGGTCATAACTGTCGGGGTTGACTGAAAACTCCTTGTTCAATATGTCCAGTATAACTATTTTGGGACGGTACCTGCTCACCATACATTGCAAAACAGCGTTGTGGTAGAGAATAAAATTCCCTTCGCGGCCTGCATTATAGGCCGACATCCGGAGTTCTTTTCCGATTATATCCGGCACATAGTGGTGGCTGGCCCTCGACGAACCCAGAACAACCAGCTCTTCTTTTGCCTGGTCCACCGCATAGATGGTTCTTGCATCCAGACCGCTTTGCTGGGAATAGTAGTATTTCTTAAGCAGGTGCCCTACGGCAAAATCTGCCGCCGCCAGGATCAATAAAAACATAACCAGGTTCACCAGAAACCTGGAAACTCCCATTGTCTTATTACGTTTAGCTTCCATCCGGATCAAAATTGAAAATAAATGAATTGACTGCCGTCAAAAACGCCTATCAGCAATATCAGCAGGATCAGCGCCAGATAGGTTATATAGCGCACGGACAGGCTTTTGTTGTTCAGCAGGGTAAAGGACCCCTTATAGTATTCCTGCTTGGCTTCTACCGCAAACAGGAAGGCGATGGCGAAAAGCGAATAGGTAAATGTTGGGTTGGTAACAAAAAGCGGGCCTTTTTCAAAAGTGAATATCTTCCTTATGATCAGCCTCGCATGGTCCAGGTTATTAGCCCTGAAAAATATCCAGGAGAAACAAATCAGCAGGAAGGTAAAGCCAATGTTCACTGCCTTCATGAGCCAGGGCGTGCTATTGGTTTTTTTCCAGCCGGCTGCAGCAAGCAACCGGTCGCGCACGAGGGCGGCAACCAGGTAAAAACCATTGAGCGCACCCCATATGATAAAGGTCCAGTTTGCACCATGCCAGAGGCCGCTGACCAGGAAAACGAAGAAGAGGTTAAAATACCACCGGGGAATGCTTACCCGGTTCCCTCCCAATGATATGTACAGGTAGTCCTTGAACCAGGTGGAGAGGGATATATGCCAGCGGCTCCAGAACTCTGAAATGCTTGAAGAGAAATAAGGCCGGTTGAAGTTCTTCATCAGTTTGAAGCCCATTACTTTCGCCGCCCCGATGGCGATATCCGAATAGCCCGAGAAGTCGCAATAGATCTGTACGGCAAAAAATACCGTAGCCACCATAAGAGAAATACCTGAATGCTGGTCGGCATTGGAATATACTGCATCCACATATAAAGCCAGGCGATCGGCAATAACCAGTTTTTTTACGAAGCCCCAGAGCATGAGCTTCAGTCCTTCCACCACCCGGTCGTAATCAAAAAAATGTTCTTCGTAAAACTGGTGCAGCAGGTTCTGGGGTCTTTCAATAGGGCCTGCCACCAACTGCGGATAAAACATCACATAAAGGGAATAGATCCCAAAATTCCTTTCGGCTTTCTGGTGACCGCGGTACACTTCAATGGTATAGCTCATTGCCTGGAATGTATGGAAGGACAAACCGATGGGCAGGAGTATCTTGAGATAGGGAATGGGATTTTCCCAGCCCACACCGTGCAGCAGCACGGTCAGGTTTTCATTCAGGAAATTGTAGTACTTGAATATGGCCAATACGCCGATATTGGCCACCAGGCTGGCGATCAGCCACATCTTTCGTTTCTTTCCCCTGGCTTCTTCCAGGAAAATCCCGGCAAAATAGTCGATCACGATCGTGAACCCGAGAATCAGGATGTAGATCGGCACAAAAGCCATGTAAAAATAGCAACTGGCAATCAGCAGCAAGGCCCAGCGGTAGCGGTGGGGCAGAACAAAATAAAGGGTTGTTACTACAATGAAGTAGAACAGAAAATCCATGGAATTAAACAACATACCTAATCACTATTGTTTGAGCCGGATCACTTCCGGATTGGATTGCATTTCGTGGTAATACTGTGTCAGCGTACCAAATTCAACCAGGTCGCCATAGCGGTCCTGGATATAGCTCAGGAAAGCTTCGATGGGCTTGTAATGAAGCAGGTAGTTCTTGGTGTGTGACTCCAGTACCAGTGGAATTCTTGGCTCGGGCCTGTTCCTGAGCCGCCTGATCACCCCGTCAATAGAGGCTTTGAGGTAATAATATGGCTGGTTCCCGATCTTAAGATGCGTTTGGTAGGGTCGCAGGCTGAGCCGGAGTTTCTTTTCGTCGAGCAGCGGCGACAGGGTCTTAACGGCTTCAGGCGCCGGGCTGTCGTAATACCAGCGGGTATCGTCCCGGCCGAAAAATTTCTGCCTGACCATGTCCGCTCCCAGGGCCATCATGGGAATCCAGGCTGGGGCATATTCCGGCTGGGGAATGACAACGATGTCCTCCCTGCGGCGCGACACCTTACGGATATCAGCGGGATCGGCATAGTAGGGCATTACCCGCTCTTCCGTATTGCTGTAGTCGGTTCCGCTTTTAGGCAACCGCAATCCATTCCTCACACCCATTACTACCCTCACTCCTTTCGCAGCCAGCGATGCGAACAAGGTTTCCGAAGGCTGCAGGCCCCAGGATCCACCTTTAAAAGCAATGGTTTTGTAAGAAGGATCTACCTTTCTCACCAGTTGCTCCAGGTAGTCGATGCCCTCGCTGACGATGGCCGATTGCTGATCAGCAGGGTAGCTTCCAATATTCCAGTTATTGCTCAGCAAAAAATGGTCTTTGTTTTGCGAAGCCTGGTGCCACTGGGGATGGAGGTGAAGCTGCACGTCAAAACCGTATTCTTTCATGAGCAGCACATTCTCTTCCCAGATCCGGGTTTGCATTTTCAGGTTGGGATCGCTGATATCCGGTTGCAGGTAACGCAACTGGTGCACCACGTCCACCATAAAGGTCATGGTGGCTCCCAATCGCCGGAGGGTTTTCATGAGGAAAAGGGATGGCAGGTACTGGAGCTGGGCCACGTTGCCCAGGCCATTACCCATCACCTCCCAATCGTCTTCGAGTAATATGATGAATTTCTTAGCCATGTTTCAACTATCCAGTCATCCCTGACCCAGTAAGCCAAATTTTTCGGCCAGCACCCGGCAAACATAGTAGGGAATTGTGTAATAATTACGGCAGGTTACAATTTCACCGCCGAAATTCAGCTTGAAATCATTCACCCCCTTCAGGTCACGTTTGTCTTCCGGAGGAGCATAGCCGCCAAAATCATAGGTCGTAACGCCCATGTTTTTGAAATGCAGCATATCCTTGTAATGAAGCAGTTTATTGGCTTTCCCAACCAGGTTTTTGTCAAGCCCGCTTTCTTCGTCCAGCCGCACGGACGCACTTTGAAAAGTACGTACCACTTTGCTTTCGCGGTCATAATGGTAACTGTGGGCAGCCACCACCTTTCCGTTGATGGAAGCATAACTGAGCAACAACTCTTCTCCCATTTCCTCCAGCCTTCTTTCACTGGTCTGGTGGATGCCTTTTGAACGGGCAAAATCATTGAAAAAGGGCACAAAGCCCTTAATATCACGGTGGAAATAACATTCAACCCCGTCCTTCTCTGCCTGCCTGATCTGGTTCCGGTACTGCTTGGTAAAAGCTTCAAAAATCTGTTCCCCCGTTAGTTCCAGGTTATTCTCAATGGTGTAATTGGGTTTGCTGACGGTTAACGGTGGTTTGGGAACATTGTTTTTTACGTGGAGATAGGCCGTCATTCCCAGCAACTCGTACCATTTGTAACGGCATTCATACCAATGTTCGGATACCGTGAAAACCAAAAACTTTTTGCGGATCGTAAGCATATTTTTAAGCTAAATAATAAGATTTTAAAAAACTTGTGCTGGCCTGCGGCTGGCAAACTTCTTTGTAATACTTAAGCGTTTGGGAAGCAACCACCAGGGAATGAAACTTAAGGCCTGCAGATTTCCGGGCATTCTTTCCAATTTCCAATACCTTTTCCTGGTTGTTATGAAGTGCCAGCAGTATATTCTTTAAAGCCTCTCCATCGCCTTTCGGATATACAAACCCGTCTACCCCCGTTTCTATCATCTCCGGTACACCTCCCGCATCGGTAGCCACCATCACCCTGCCCGCTGCCATAGCCTCAGCCACTACAACTGGCAGCGTCTCCTGGAGTGATGGCAGTACCACAATATCATTCATCGTATAAATCGACAAAAGCTCTTCCTGGCTTTTCCAGCCCAGGAAACGCACCGCATTCCCGAGTTGTTTCTCCCTGATAAGGGTCATTACCTTATCGCGGTATTGTTCGGTGTCATCAAAATCCCCGACCACATCCAGCACGTATTCGCAACCCTGCTGCTTTAGCTGGTGCATGGCTTCCAGCAGCGACAAAAGGTTTTTCCTGATGTTAATGACCCCCACGTAAAGCAACCTGTTACCCGTAGAACCGGGTGTGGGAACGGAAAAAAAAGAATTGCCGACACTGTTGAAAATTACCGGCGACCTGTCCCGCACCAGGGAAGAAAATATCTTTTTCGAATATTCGGAAATATGGATAATGTGGTCGGGCAACAGCATCCGTTCCACAACTCCGTTCTGGTACCATTTTAGTTTTTGCAGCAACCGGGGTTTCAGTTTCGCTTCGGCAAAAGTAATCCCGTGAATGGTAAGTACATGCTTTCGGCGCCGGCCGGCCAGGAAACGCATCAGCAGGAAATTCATGCCTTCCTCAAAATGGATCAGGTGGGGATTAAACTCCCGGATGATCCGGCGAACGGCACGGGAGCAATGCAGCAGGTAATTGACAAACGACAGCGAGGAAGAACCCTCCGGAATATAGAGCAGATCAACATTTGAATATAGTTTGCGACGCAGGGGCACTTTGTTTTCCTTTGATATGGAAACCACCAGCACCTCCAGTTCCGGTAACCGGGAAAATCCGCTCAACAGATTTAGTACCGCCGATTGAATACCTCCTTTGATCCGGTCAACGGGATCAGGGAAGTCAGGCACGAGTAGCAATATCCGCATGCTGTTCATTTATATGACAAAAGGCTGTAGCTTATAATGGGTCGGAACAAGGCTCTACCTTCACCTGCCACTGGTTGAAAGTTTTTTTCGCCCTGATCTTTTTCCTGGTACGGAAACCACTTTTTGCCTGGGTGGTCCGCGCAGCCCGGTTGTCTTCGTCGATAATGGTGATGGCATACCGCCTTCCGGTATCGGCCAGGGTCTTGTACCGCCAGCTTGTATAAAAAGGGTGAAATCCCCTGCCGCGGTAATCGGGATGGCTGTATGCATCAAGAAGGTATCCTTCGTCTGCGTCCAGGTTCAATGATCCATCATCAGGCAATGGAAAAGGCGTTTCCACCTCATAAAGGGAAAGCCAGGCAAAGCCAACCAATTGATCGTTTTTAAATATTCCTATGCCGGTATATCCTTCCCTTCGGAAGCGCTGCCGGAACACTTCCAGCTTACCGGCACTAAAGCCCATGTTCGTGGCTTTTTCCAAATCGGCCATAGTAAGCTGCCTGCTGTGGTATCCTTCCGGCAATGGCTTCAGCCGGTGGCCGTCCTGCAGATCGAAGGCACAGTAGTAATATACTTCCGAATGGAATCCCGCCTTTGCCAGTCCTCTTTTGAAGACCCTTTTCACCAGCGTCGGGAATCCATATAACCTGATCTTTTCGTTCAGTTTTCCCCAAATGCTTTTTGCCATATCCCCAAAAGTTTTGCATAGTTTTCAAAATAGCCGCCGTTGTCGTTCAGCGAATTCCTGGGAATTTCCAGGAGATTGGCAACCGGCGGGCGAATCTGACCGTGCCTGTCTGTAAATCCCAGCGTATAACCGGCATTTTTTACAAAGGATAAAGTTTTTTTATCGTAGTCGCCATTGGGATAAGCAAAATAACGAACCGGTTTCCCGGTCCAGCTTTCCAGGATCACCCTGCTTTGTTCCAGTTCAAAGACCTGCTGTGCATCGGTGCATTTGTCCAGGATAGGATGGGTAACCGTATGCGAACCCAGGGTTATCCATTTATTCTCATTCAGTTTTTTTATTTCCCCGCGATTAAGACAGGATCTTTCCAGCCGGGTACCTTCCATCAGCTTTTCAACCGCCGCCTTTCTTTCTGCATCCGGCAACTGCTTGAAGGCGTTAACCGATTCCAACTCACTTCTCTTTTCTTCTATTCCCTTTCGCGCATACTCCCACCAATAGTTTCCCGAATCCACGGGCTCTGTAGGAACGAATATGGCAATAGGCACCTGTTTGGTTTCCAGTACCGGCAACAGGTCCAGGTTGGAACGCCAAGCGTCATCCAACGTAATGAAGGCAACAGGCTTTTCGGTAACCGGAGCGGCCAGCAGGGTTTCTATCTTTTCGAGCGAACAGATCTCGTATCCGAGCCGATGTAGCTGATCCACGATATCCGTAAACATTTTTACAGAAGGAAAATGACAGGTAATGGACAGTATGCGATCTGGTTTTTTTCCCCTCAGGAAAAACCATTTCACCAGTGTCCACCCGATCAGCTCCTTGATGAATGTTTTCATGAACCGGATGCTATTTGTTTGTAACAGGAAATGGTTTGGGCTGCGATCCGGTGGTTTTCAAACCGGGCAGCGGCACTGCTTCTTGCATTGGCGGCAACCCGGCGCAGTTCCGCATCGTTGTTAAAGAGCAGCTCAAGTACCTGGCGACAGGCAGCCGCGTCATCGGGCGGAAAAAGAAAGCCTGTTTCGCCCGACCGGATCATTTCCGGTAATCCGCCAACCGCTGAAGCCAGCACCACCTTACCCGCAGCCATGGCCTCTGCCACCGACATGGGCAGCGTTTCCTGGTGGGAAGGCAGCACCATAATATCTGCCTCCTGCAACAGGCCCGGTATCTCCTGCTGTCCGCGCCAGCCGGCAAACACCACCTGCCCTTCCAGTTCTGTCTCCGCAAATTCTTTTACCATCGCATCGTAACTTTTGTCCTGGCCCGGTCCACCCACCACTGTCAGGAAAAACTTTCTTCCCCTTTTCTTTTCTTCGGCCAGTACCTTCAGCAGGAACAGCAGGTTTTTCCTTTCATCGATCACACCTACAAACAGTAACCTGTTATTTGTTTGAACCCGGTCGGGCACGGCAAAATAGGCGGCCGAAACAGCATTGTAGATCACCGGGTGACTGTTGTTTCCATCGCCGGCCAACGCCTTTGAATATTGCGATATGTGTATAATATGGCGGGGCCGCAACCATTGTGTTACCATACCGTTCTGGTAGTGGGTAAGTTTGCGCTTCAGGGAACTGGTCACTTTCGCTTCCTGGAATGCCAGTCCGTGTATGGTCAGCAGGGAAGGAATCTTCTTCCCGTTAAATGCATTTATAAAAAGAAAATTACCGCCGATCTGGTAGTGCAGTACGTCTGGCCTGAAGTCCCGGATCTGTTTTTTCAGCAAAGCCGATCCTGTGAAAAGATATGCCAATACTTTTGCGGGTGTACGGGTCAGCCTGCAATAACAGACTTCCACCTTTTCACTCCATTGCACCAGTTGGTCCTTTTCGAGCGAAGGGTCGATGGAAAGCAGCCGCACTTTCACCGGCTGGTTTTCAAAACCCAGTAGCAGGTTTAACACGGCTGCATGCACCCCTCCTTTTATGGATTCACGGTTTAAAGGGAAAGAAGGCACCAGCATCAGGACCCGTAATTCTTCAGTCATTTTTTTTACCAACCAGTTTATACAAAGCAGTCAATCTTTCTTTTTCCGCCAGCCAGGGATTTTCCAACCGCTGCTTTTCCAGGTTGGCTGTCCATGTAGCCGGCGCTTCTTTTTCAAGCGCCTCAATAATCGCATTGGCCAGTGCGCCGGGATCGTTCTCCGGCACCAGTGCTCCATTTTCTCCCTCGGCGATGAATTCGGGGAAGGCGCCCACTTTCGAAGCCACCACACCGGTATCACAGGCAAAGGCCGTCATTAAAACACCGCTTTGTGTGGCATCCCGGTAAGGACATACCACCATCAGGGCCGATTCCACCAATTGCACCAACTCTTCATTGGGGATATGGCGCAGCCGGCACTCCAGTTGCCCGCCTGCGGCGGCGAGATCCGTTGCGCTGAGCTGGTAGCTGTCGCTTTTTGCGCCGGCTATCACGAAAGACAGGCCGGGAAAACGCGACAAAACAAGAGGAATGGCTTTCAGAAAAACATCCACGCCTTTATAAGGCGATATCCTTCCAAAGAACAGGATATGCCGCCGCCCTGCTCCCCCGTTGTTTTTAAAGCAACGGTAGAAGCTATAGGGATACATGCCCAAAACCGCAGTCCGGTCTTTATAGGACGGATACAGTTTCCGGAATGTATCTTCCGAGAAACGGGAATAAAAAAGAAAACGGGAAGTGAGCGGGAAGAACCCTTTTTTGACCAGCACATTCCGCCAGTTGAATTCGCCCGAGTGCGGAGCTGGGTCGTGGATGGTGATGAGGACCCGTTTCCTGTACTTCCTGTACAGTAAGGGCAGTAGCCCGAGAGCCCTTGCTTTGGCCGTATCGAAATGGATACAGTTTGGCTGTATGGTTTCGATGAAACCTGCCAGCGACTGGCATTCCTGCCAGGTTTGGTAAGAAAAGGTCCTGGCGTTTTGCTGAACGAAGAAATGAGTGGAGGCCGTGCCCTCAAAATAAGGCTGCAGTTTTCGCAACGCATCCTGGTCCAGGACCTGCTCGGGGCTGGCCAGGACGGGCAGTGCATCAAGGGAGCCGACCTGAAGAATATTTGTTCCTTTCGACTCCGGGGCGATCTCTATCAGCACATGCAGTTCAACTGCATTCTTTACGGCGTGAACGATTTCCAGGGCAATGTCGAGATAAGCGACACTGGTGTAATACACAACGACCATCGGTTCTTTCGGGTTTGGGAGATAAACAGCAGTTCACGATTGTACTTATTCTACTGTTACGGTTTTTTTCTTCCAGGGTAAAAAATCAGCACTCCAGTGCTTCTGCATATAGCGAAAACCAAAAAATCCCGCAACCAGCCATACCACCACAAACAGGAGTGCCGGGTGCATGAATCTTTGCAGGAAAATATAGGTGGCAATGAATGCGACAGAAAAAATATAGAATCCTGCAATATGCTTCCAGTCTGCCATCCCGCGGCGGTACAGTATAATATCCTGCAGGAGGTGAAAGATCAGGAAAGAAGCAAAGATAGACAGGTTGATAACGGTAAGTGATTTGTGGAACTGGAGCCCTACCAGGCTGATACAGATGTTTGCCAGCAGGCTTACAATATTGAGAACCATGTCTTTTTTTTCCAGGTTCATGGCCACCAGCACATTCGCCTGGAGCAGGGCCGTTGGGAAAACCAGGATGGTCAGGAACATGAGCTTGGTAGGCTCGATAGCGCCTGTGTATTTTTCGCCGAAAGCAAAGGGCAACAGGATATCAGCCATGGAATAGATAAAGGTAAAAGTGATCAGTCCGAATAAAAAGTAAAGAGAGAATACCTGCTGAAAAAACTTCCGGAAACCAGGCAGGTCTTCTTTTTTGTAGTAGTTCACCAGTATGGGAAATACCGTGCTTGAAATAATCACGGGAATGATCTGTGAAATGGAAAAGAGCTTAAAGGCAATTTCGTAGTTGGCAATGTCCACCGCCTCAAGTGATTTGGAAATGATGAGGTTACCGATGCGCCAGTATATGACCGATATGGAGCCAATGATCACAAAGGCCCAGTTGGAAAAAATGATCTTCTTCACATCGTCCCACCGGATGCGCTGCTTCACGATAGAGCGCAGGGAAAGCAGGTCGGAAGACCCGATCCGGATGAAAAGATTGAGGGTAATGAACCTGAATATGATGGAAAATATCGCCATGTACACAATGGAAAATGGCAGAAAAATCATTACGCAGCCAAGGATCAGTTTCAGACTGGCTTCGATCAGCAGGATCTGGAAAGTTTTTTTCTGTTTGTGCTCCGCAATGTTCAGGCATTTCAGCCCGTAAATGAAATTGTCGAAAACAATGTTGATGCCAACATAAATGGAAATATTCCGGATCAGCGGATCCTTGTACATGGCCAGCACAAAGGCCATATTGGCTACATAAAACAACAGCCCCAGCAGGAATTGCAGCTTGAGAAAAGTGCTTACCAGCGACTCCTTGTCTTCCGTATGCACCACTTCGCGGGTAAACCATTGTCCCAGCCCCATGGTAGAAAAGGCCGCAATGAACTGGTACACGGTATTGGCCACCAGGTAGCCGGCAAAATCTGCTGTTGAATACTGCCTTGCCAGGATCACGAAAAACAGTCCCAGGAAGAGGTTCTGCAAGATATTGGAACCTATCCCCCACAAACTGTTCGAAAATATTTTACGGTCTGCCTTAAGCGAAGTTGAATTTGCCATGCTGCGGATAAGCCTTCGTCACGGTTTGGCTGGTCAAATGAATCAGCAGGCAAACCAAAGTGGTGATAACGATCAGGATCCTGGAATCGGTAAGCGAACAAACGGTTATAAACCCAATCATCCAACTGATCAGGGAGGCCGTTAAGATGATCAACCGGTTATCACGGTGCTGTGCCAGGTAAATATATACTGCCCTGGTCATTGGAATAATCAGGAAGCACATAAACACGATGAACCCGAAAATTCCAAATTCGATCAGGTATTTCAGATAGCCGCTTTCGGGTTGGTCAAAAAAAGTGATCTCACCCTGCGAGAACCAGAAATTATCGGGTTTGTGCATATAGGTATACCATTGGTAATTGCCAACGCCTATGCCCAGCAGGGGATGTTTTTCAAATATGGTCAGCGCATCCAGCCAGAAACCGGCTCTCTCCGCGAGGGAACTGGCTGTATTGGATTCCCGGTTAAAAACGACAAAATTCTGTTTATACAGTGATATGATGGTGGCCACAATAACGACCGGTACGGCAAACATCAGCTTGAGCCGCACAGGAAAGAAAAGGAACAGGAATCCAAGGCCCAGTAGCAGGCCCAGCAGGGCGCCCCTTCCTCCTGTATAGAACATGGAAACCACTGCTACCAGGAAACAGGCGAGGTTAAAATAATACACCCTCGGTGAAGTATCTTTCTCCCTGATCAGGAAAAGAAAGCTGATAGCTGCTATGAACTGGGCAAACTTCTGCGGATCCTGGAAATAGCTTGGGTAACGTATTCCTTCCTGGGTATCAATATTGGGGTTCATATAATAGGGCGAAATAAAGTTCGCCTCCACGCTGATCTTGAGGCCGAAGATCATTTGCATTACCATGAAGGATATGGCAATGAACATAATGATCTTAAGATTGCGGAAAACAGTTTTATAATAGGTCCTGTCATTCGACAGCTCGGTCAGAAGCACTTTTGCGAATACAACGATGGACATGAACCTGACGAAGCTCATCAGGGAACGGAAAACGAACTCACTGTTGAAAACGCCTATCAGCAGCAGCAGCAGCAGCAGGTAACCCAGCAAACCATATACGGAATTCTTTCCCGGTTTATTGTAGTAAATAAAAAAGCCGAGGTACCCGTAAGAAAGTATGTCAAATACAGTGAATATTTCTTCCTTCGGCATCAGATCAAAGATCATAAAAGGAAGAAGGAAGAGGATATAGCCCAGGTACACCTTGTTCTTCTCCTTCGACTGCATTACCATAAAGGGGAAATAGGCAATCAGGCAGAGCAGGATCAGATAAGGCGCAGTAAACTTCATGGCTTCGGAACGGATTATCTTTTTTCCACGGTAAAGCTGATGTCGTTCTGGGACTTCAGCACCAGCAGGGGATCCTTGTAATCTCCATCCATTTCTGCTGCGACAATATATCCTAAATTGGGCAACTCTGCTTTAATGGCTTTGCTTCTAACATCGTAGCTGTCACCATCCATGAGCAGGAAGGGGCCGCTGGTAAAAGCGATTTCCCCACCGGGGTTAACCGGGATCTTCTCCAAAAACAGGTCCTCATCCAGTTCAGAGAAATACCGCAGCACCAATATTTCCTTCTCATTGATCAGGGCAGGATCCTGTCCCCAGAACAAAAAGTTGTTGACTCCTTTTACAGTAGTTATAAAAGGCAGCAACCTCTCTTCCGCGCGGACAAACAGGAGAGATTCAAGAAAACCCGGCTCATTTGTGCGCAAACGCTTTTCAGAACGGGCAGCCGGACTTATAGCCGTGAGGCAACTCAACCCGTTGTTCTCCAACTGGCTGATAACTTTCTCACTCCAGCCTTCTTTAATGCGTACAGCATACCATTTTCTCAGATCTGCCATGAGCTTTTCATTTTTCGTATGTACGGGATATGACTGTTCACAGCTTCGCCTCCTCAGTCCCATAAGCAGACCAAGCAGTTGTGCTTTTCAGCCACCGATCAATTTCGCGATCAACTATTCACTCACCCCCGCCTTACAGCGCAGGTTTCAATTCGTAACCATAACCATATCCAAACCCATAACCTCCCCGCATCCATCCTCGCCTGCGAACATCATTGAACACAAAGCCGGGGTTTTTCAGGCTGTCAATCTTTCCCTCGTTGGCGAGCATTACCAATGCAGATTTTGGCGTCTTATTGTGCCGCACAATAAATAAGCTGGCATCAGCGAACTGTGAGATCGCCTGTCCATTTGCATTCAGGCTAAACGCCCCCGAGTTGATGATGATATGATCAAACTGCAGTTTCAACTGCCGGAACAATTCCGCAATCTTCTCCGTATTTCCTATCTCCACGCCGCTGTTCTCCGTAGCCCCGAAAGGAACAACGCTCAGGAAGGGATGGAGGTCGCTCTTATGCACTATCTCCGAAACGGAAGCTCCCTGGACGATATAATCGTATACGCCTTTCTGCCCTTCGAGGCCGGTTTGCCGGGATACTTTCTGATTGTCCACGTCAAGGTCGATCAGGACGGTTCTCCTGGATAAGGTGGCCAGGCTCATCGCAAGGTTGATGCTTACAAAGGACTTCCCTTCCTTGGGCAGCGCAGAAGAAATAAAAACAGTCTGGTTCTTTTCATTGCCGGTGCCGATGGTCAGGGCATTCCGCAGGGCTCTGAACTGTTCTACCACAAAGGATTTTTCTTTATCCTGGTACACTACATGCTCTTTTCTCTTTACATGGATCAGCTCGCCAAGCACCGGAATTGCCGATATGCCCTCAATTTCCCTGCGGAACAGCACCCGAGAATTAAACCCTTCCTTCAGCGTTATGAAGAGCGCTGCCAGGAGCGTTCCGAAGATCGCGGATGCAAGGTAGATCACCGACATCTTGGGACTCACCGGTTTCAGCGAGGACTCCGCGGCGTCTACTATCTTGGAGTCGGGCTTTGCCGTGCTGTAAGAGAGGGCGGCTTCTTCCCTTCTCTGGAGCAGGTAAGAATATATTTCGTTCTTAATGGATTGCTGGCGGCTGATCTCCAGGAGTTGTTTCTCCTTTTGCGGAATGGAACCCAGCATGGTGGAATAGCGTTCACTGGTACTGGTGAGGCTCTGTTTGGTGATCTGCAGGTTACGTTTCTGGTTCCTTACCATATCCAGGATCGCCGGCCGCAATTTTTCAATCTCGTCACGGATGCCGATGATCAGCGGAGACTGTTCCGCAGTCGTTTTCCGAAGCTTGTCGTATTCGGTTTGTGCATCATTGAGCTTCGTAAGCATCTGGCTCAGGGAGGGATCTTCCACTCCTATGGCCGAAGGCATCAAAGCACCGCCCGTATTCCTGGCGGTGATATACCGCTCCACTTCCTCCAGCACGGCCATCTTAATGTTCACGTCCTGCAATTGCTTGTCGTATTGTCCCACATTTTCAAGATAGAGTTTGCCCTGCTGGCTGATGTCTATCACTCCTTCATTGGAGCGGAAGCGCTGGATGGCATTCTCAACCGAATCCAACTGGCCAACCACAAAACGAAGGCGGTTTTCCACCGAGTTGAGAATATTGCCGGCCAGGATATTCTTGTCTTCCACTTCCGCCTTGGTATAAAGAGTAAGCAACTCATTCAGGATATCCTCCCCTCTTTTCGGATCGGCGTCCTTCAACTGAAGGGTCACCAAACTGGCCAGTTTATTGAGGTTGATCACTTCCAGTGATTTCAGCAGTTTGGTTTCAACGGTTTTGACGGGCTGAATCGCAAAACTGTATGCTACCTCCCCGGCAGGAGCCGTATAGTTGTTGTTGGAGATCAGGCTGAGCTCACCCCATTTAGTATTGACCCACTGGTTCAGCGGGTAGGGCTTGCCTTCAATGATTGCCTGTCTTGTATCCGCTTTATAATCAAATGGAATATCGTCGGCCGGAATAATATTGTCCGGGCTTTTCAGCCTGATATAAAACGGCGCATTGCTGTATACTTCCATTTTCCGCAAGCCTTTTGTTTCGGTTATGCTTGCATAGAGTCCGAGGTTTTTTACAACCTGGCGCATCAGTGTTCTGGAGTGCAGCACTTCCACTTCATTCTCCACAATTTTTTTCCCTTTGAACACATCCAGCGCTTCCAGCATTTTGGACTCATCCATTCCCTTTTTCTGGTCCTGTATCAGGACAGTTGCCGTAATCTCATACGTGCGTACGGCAATTTTGGAATATAGAAAAGCCAGGAGGCCGCAAATCAGCACTACGAGGAAGAACAGGGGCAGATAAGGCAGGTAACGGTGTACCAGCACTTTGAATATATCGGTTTCGTGAGAAGAAGAAGGAGTAATAGAGGTTTCAGCCATGGGTAATATTTATTAGTATACAACGCGGTCTACGATAATGGCAACAAATGCAAGTCCGCTTAACAGTATCGGCAACAGCGTATTGGATCTCGCAGTGCTTTGTACCTTGGCCTTGTTGGATTCCACGTAAATGATATCATTCGACTTCAGATAATAATACGGAGAGCGGAATATTTCGTCTGTGCCGAGGTTAATGCGCCTTGTGATCTTTTTCCCTTCCTCTGAACGGATCAGCAGAATATTATCTCGTTTGGCATAAAGGGTCAGGTCGCCGGCAAGGCCAATGGCTTCGAGCAGGGAGATCTTTTCGCTGGGTACCTCCACCACGCCGGGCTTGCTCACTTCTCCCAAAACCGTTACGCGAAAATTGAGGATGCGGACAGTTACTACCGGATTCAGCAGCAGTTGACGGCCTGTAAGCTCACCGACGATCTGGTCGCGCAACTGTTTTTTGGAGTAGCCTGCCGCTTTCATTTCTCCAATCACCGGGAAAGTGATCTTTCCTTCCGGGTTAACCAGGTAACCGGTAAGGTTGGCGATGCTGGTGGCGTTATTGGCAGATGTGACACTGTTGATGGGAGCGTTGTAAATAGCGTTCTCGCTGGGATTCAGGCTAGATACGGTAATGTTCAGGATATCGCCTTTCTGGATAATGGGATCGGGATTGTCGTTGGGCATCCTGTATTCAGCATTGGGCAGTTCGTTAAAATAACGGGCTTTCTCCGGACTGGCACAGGAACTTATCCAAAGGGCCGGGATCAGTATCCAAAAAGCAGCATGTAAGCGACCTAAAACTCTCATAGACAGTACATTGTGTATCTTAAATACAGGTAATTATAGTTATTTTTCCCGGAAATAGTTAGTACATATACCCCATTTCCGGGAATAAACCCTAGTAAAACTACAAGTCTAGCTCCTTAACGTCAATCGCCCGAAAGAATTGTGATGTATTACACCCCAGGTTTTTAAGAAGATACCGGATTAAATATGGGCCAGGAGAGGCGGGACAAAGATAATGTTCAGCTTTAGTAAATCCAATGAATTACGGATTATAAATATGTTGCCACAGACCTGATTTTCCACAATAAGACGATACGCTAAACCGTTATGGAAAAGAATGATTCCCAGTTGTCTATAGTTGACAAAAAAAGGTTAGAACCCGTACCCCTGCTGTGTTTTGGCGAAAGAACGAAACCCTATGAGGAAACTTATCAACAATTAGTGTTGTAACAGTTTGTGGCATAGTATTTGGTTTTGACCTGTTTGTATTTTGTAAGTACAAATCCAATAATTATGACAAAACCAGCACCACAAATTCTGGGTGGAAGAATTATTGCATTATCCGTACTCCTATTGTTAAACTGCTTATTTGGTAAGGCGCAGACGGGGGTGTTGATGCAAAGCTCATTTGAGACTTCGAATATGAAAACAGGCTTCCAGGTTCAGGAAGGTTGTTGTTCTTATTCCCTGGCTCAATCCACTGAAAAGAAACGATCCGGAAACAGTTCCATGCGTGTAGAACTCCGCAAATCGGATCCGGAGGCCCAGTATGGCAACAAAAGGGCCGAACTTACCTACAACAATTTCAATTCCTCCAGCCAGATCAATACCAATGTACGCTGGTATGCCTGGTCAAACTATTTCCCCTCAGCCACCTGCCAGGTGGACCCTGCAGAGGAGATCTTTTCTCAATGGCACGACAAAAGCTCCAGTTGCTCCTCTTCTCCTCCCCTCGCATTTGAAATGAAAAATGGCCGCTACCGGATTGTAATCCGCTACGCCACCAGCAATTATTGTAACGGCGGAAACATCACTACCCAGTATTTCGACCTGGGGCCCATCGGATACGACCAATGGAACGACTGGGTGGTGAACTACAACCCGCAATACAATAGCACGGGTTATGTGAAAATATGGCTCAACGGCAAGGTGGTACTGGATTATAAAGGAGCCTGCCACTATAATGGTTCCCTGTTTCCTTACTGGAAGCTCGGTATCTACAAGTGGCTCTGGATGGGAAGCGGTTCCAGCTCAAAAACTACTCAGCGGGTCTACTATGTGGACGATGTAAAGACCGGCGACACCAAGGCAACCGAGAGTACCTTCGTGAAAGGCGGCAGCACAACGCCACCTGCGGCTACCAATACTCCGCCCACCGCCAATGCCGGCAGCGATCTTTTCATTACGCTTCCCACTTCCTCAGTAACACTGAATGGCAAAAATTCATCCGATGCCAATGGTTCAATAGCTACTTATAAATGGTCACAGGTTTCAGGACCCGGAACAGCCACTTTCTCCGCTGCCTCGTCTTCCAGCACAACAGCCAGTAAACTGGTAGCGGGAACCTATGTATTCCGGTTAACGGTAACAGACAATGAAGGCAGCACCGATACCGACGATATCACCGTATCAGTGGCCAATGGTTCTTCTACTACCAATAAAGTGCCTACCGCCAGTGCCGGATCGGCCAAGACCATCACGCTGCCAACCAGTTCGGCTACCCTCAGCGGCAGCGGCAGTGATCCGGATGGAAGCATCAAATCTTACAAATGGGCGCAGGTTTCCGGCCCGGGCACTGCTACTTTCAGCACTACTACCGCCGCTTCCACTACCGTATCGAAGCTGGTTGCAGGCACCTACAGTTTCCGCCTGACAGTTACGGACAATAGCGGCGCAACGGCCGCCTCTACCGTGAGCGTTACCGTGAATGCCGCGACAAGCACCGGCAATAAAGCTCCTGTGGCAGATGCCGGCGCTCCGAAAGCCATTACGCTGCCGACCAGCTCCACACAGTTGTCGTCCAAGTCCTACGATCCCGATGGAAGCATTTCCAAATACCTGTGGACGCAGGTTTCAGGACCCAACACGGCCACTTTCAACAACACCGGCTCTTCCATGCCTACAGTAAGCAAACTGGTGGCAGGAGTATACACTTTCAAACTGACCATTACCGACAATAAGGGGGCCACAGCTTCCGCCACCACCACAGTAACGGTGAATGCAGCGGCAACGTCGACAGCTAATAAAGCTCCCATTGCAAAAACAGTTGGCCAGCAGAGCCTGGTAGGTACCAGTGTAACACTAAACGGTGAGGATTCTTATGATCCGGATGGACAGATCACTACGTATAAATGGACGCAGTCCAGCGGACCGTCTACCGCGACCCTGAGCAACGCCTCCAGTGCAAATGCGCAGGCAAGCAACCTGAAATCGGGCACTTATGTATTCGAACTGCAGGTGACCGACAACAAAGGCGCAACCGCCAAAGCCAGCCTCACCCTGAAAGTGACAGCTACCTCCACAAGCACGGCCCCGGTTGCCCGCGCAGGCGGTGACCAGACCATTACCCTGCCCACCAGTTCGGTAACCCTCGATGGGTCTGCCTCTTCTGATCCCACCGGCGCCATCAAGACCTACGCATGGACCCGCATCAGTGGCAGCAGTTCAGCCACCATTGCAACCGCTTCGCAGGCAAGAACCCAGGTGAGCAATCTCACCGAGGGAACCTACAGGTTCCGCCTGCAAGTTACCGGCAGCAACGGCCAGAAAGATGCCGACACCCTGGTGGTAACCGTTATGAAGGCCTCCGGCTCTAACCAGGCGCCTGTCGCCAAAGCCGGCGACGACAAAACGATCGAAATGCCGATCAACTGGATCACCCTGGACGCCTCCTGGTCATACGACAACGATGGCAAGATCACCCTTTACCAGTGGAAAATGGTAAGCGGCAACAGTTCGGCCAAAATTGAAAATGCCAATACGGCCACCACCAAGGTAACCAACCTGCAGCCCGGCGTATATGTATTCCAACTCACCATCAAGGATGATAAGGGTGCTATTGCGACAGATGAGCTGCGTACCACCGTGGTAGGAACCAACGGGTCAACCGGCGCTTCCAACCTCACCACCTACCCGAACCCGGTGAGCACCACCATGAATATCCGCCTGGAGGACAACGTGACCGGTACAGCTACCGCGAGGATCTATAACATGCTGGGTGTGGTGATGCTGCAGGAGACCATCAATAAAAACTCCGGCACTTATACCAAACAATATAACCTGAGCAGTTTCCCCGCAGGAACATATATCTACAGCATAGAGTTTCCGAAGCAGGAAAGGATCGTGAAGAAGTTCCAGAAGTTATAACCCTATGTTTCCACAAAAGAAAAAGGCCCAGCTGCAATGCAGCGGGCCTTTTCTGTTAATTGGAAGATGCAACCTGGGAGAAATCATTTTACCCTTACCACACGGCCGGTATACACAGTGTCGTCTGTAACCACACGTATCATGTAGATCCCCGCGCTCTGATCCAGTATTTCACCGGCAGAAAACATATTGCTGCCTTTCTGCAGGGAAATCTTACGGCTGGAAACCATGCGGCCGCTTCCGTCGAATACCTGTACGGTAGCAGTACCGGCTTTTTTCAGGCTGAGGCTGATGTTAGCGCGGTCTTTAACCGGGTTGGGATATATGGTGAGACCGGGCAATCCGTTGGCGCGGTTGTTGACCGCAACCGCCTGGCTGTAAACGATCTTATCGTTCTGCCTGATCCCCTTAATGCGATAATAGGTGCGAACCGCGTTGGGTTTGATATCGGTATAGCTGTAATGTGCTGTGGTGGTTACCGCAGAAGCCGCGATGGTAGCGACACTGGCGTACAGGTTTCCGTCTTCGCTCTTTTCTACTTCAAAACGGTCGAAATCGCTGTTGTTCTGTGCATCCCAGTTCAATGTGTTGGAAGTACCGTTGTTGCTCACGCGCAGGTTCAGCGGATCAATGGGGAGAACGCCCAGGTCGATTGCCATGTTGCTGAAATTGATCAGTCCCAGACCTGTCCCTCCATTGTTGGCAATGGAGGGAGTCGCCATGTAGTCCTCAGCGCTCAGCAAAGAAATACTGGCGGGGTTCGCCGTGCCGCTTCTGGTAAAGCTCACTTCAATTTCTTTCGCCCCTACCGGCATGGCGGCAGGAACGATGTCAACACTGGTAACAGTGTAGACTGTTCCGGGAGGGCCATTTAATTTGAAGAGCGATATCATATTTCCGCTTACGACAAGATCATCTGTAGGAATATTAACGGTGATCCTCACTTTATTAGGCTTCAAGTCACTCCCTATGGCACTGAACCTGGCATTCAATGCAACCGGCGTCAGCATGTTAGGGCCTGGTGTTGCCCCATAAAAATCACGGGCGATGAGTGTGTAAGTCCTGTTACCTATTTCCTTGTAGCCGGTCTCATACCGGTAATGGCAATCGTCAACGGGGAATTTTGGCAGGTTGTTGGTGGAAATGATTTCCATCCGGGGATTGCCAAGATCAAGCAATCGTTGCGCTTCCTGTATCGGCAAACAGGATACTGCAGTAGAGTTAAACGAGCAGCCCGGCTTGATCTGGTAAATGTAAAACTTCTCGGCAAGCCCAAGATCATCCCGCCAGCTATCGTAGAGTTTGTTAAACTCCTGGATGTATTCGCCCGTATTTAACAGTTCCCCATCGCTGCCATTATAAGTATTGGATTCGCCCTGGAACCAGATCACGGCCCTGATATGGTTATTCAAACCGGCGCCCAGCAGCCTGTTCAACTCTCTTTTATAATTATTCAAATAATTCGGATTGGGCGTAGTTCCATCCGGCAGAAACTGATTGGGGTCCTCAGGCGCGTCTTTTTGAAAATAACTGATCGGGTGACCCAGTTCCGCCCCATTCATAATAGCCACCGGGATACCCTGGTTTTGAACGATCAAAGCACCGATCCGCATGCCAAACTGGCCCAGGTTACCTTCCTGGTTGTAATTTTTATTTCCATCACCGATGTACCACTGGGGCATCTGCGATACGCCCCCACCAAAAACGCGGACAAAATTCCGATACACCCCCGCATCATTGTTTGCTTTATTTTCATCGCCACCGCCAAATACCGGTTTGGCCTCCGCATTGGATTGCCCCTGAATATAATAAGCATCCCCGGCAACAATATTGGTTCTGTTAACCACCCAATCAAATCCATTTAAAAGCCTGAAACGATAAGAAAATAAACCTGCGGTGATGGGTACGTTTATATCAAAGTTTTTGGGATCACCAGCACCGGCATTCATCACAAGGTTATAATATTGTTGATCACCCGGACCGTTGTCATTGTCATAGTTGCCATCATTGTTGGCGTCTTTCGAAACCAGCAATCTTCCACTGGCAACCAATTCTGCCGTATAATAGCCTTTCACCCTAACCTGGGCAATCCCGGTAAGCACATTTCTTGGATACAATTGCAGGTTTTGGGGGAATATCTCCCAATATCCTCCATTAACGGGGGGATTCTGCGCTGTCGATTCTACTGTTATGAGAACTAAAAAAGATGTGAAACTGCAAACCAGCAATAGTCTTGCAAAGCGGTACGTAAAATTTGATAACATTTCTCCCAATTTCTTTTGTGGTTCAAAAAGTAACTAACCAAAGAGGGCATTCTATAGGAGAAATGGAAAAGGTTGGAGGAAGGATTTTATTCAGAGGTTGCAGGACAAAAATATACGTTTTGTTGAAATTCCAAAAGCTCCGTTAAAAACTTTAGATAAAAGGACCGGTTTGGGGGCCGGTTCCAGCCGCGCAAACTTTGGAAAGACTGGAAAAATACCCGTTTCCGCCAGTCGATTATTACCTTCTTTTCTATAAAAAAGACCCCGACACCAACAGTGCCGGGGTCCATATGCTGTCAAATAAATATCGCGGGACAATTAATAACCCATATCGCCCATACCACCACCGTGCGGCATAGCAGGAGCGGCTTCCTTGCTGGGTTTGTCGGCCACCACACATTCTGTGGTCAGCAGCATACCGGCAATAGAAGCAGCGTGCTCCAGCGCAACGCGGCCTACTTTAGTAGGATCGATCACCCCTGATTTCAGCAGGTTCTCGAACTGCTCGGTGCGGGCGTTGAAACCGAAATCACCCTTGCCTTCGCGGATCTTGTTGATGATCACACTGCCTTCCAGGCCTGCGTTTTCCACAATGATGCGAAGCGGCGCTTCCAGCGCACGACGAACGATCTGGGCGCCCAGTTTTTCATCTTCGTTGCCGCTGCGGAAACCATCCAGCGCTGCAATGGCGCGGATGAACGCAGTACCACCACCGGGAACAATGCCTTCTTCAACGGCAGCGCGGGTAGCGTGCAGGGCATCGTCCACACGGTCTTTTTTCTCTTTCATTTCCACTTCGGTTGCAGCACCTACATTCAGTACAGCCACACCACCGCTCAGCTTGGCCAGGCGTTCCTGGAGCTTCTCACGGTCATAGTCAGACGTAGTGGATTCGATCTGCGCTTTGATCTGGTTGATGCGCGCAGTGATGTCTTCTTTTTTACCTTTTCCACCAACGATCACGGTATTGTCCTTGTCGATGGTGATGGAAGTTGCCTGTCCCAGGTAGCTGAGGTCGGCGTTCTCCAGTTTGAAACCCTGCTCTTCGCTGATCACCACACCCTTGGTGAGAATGGCGATGTCCTGCAGCATTTCCTTGCGACGGTCGCCGAAGCCGGGAGCCTTTACAGCAGCCACTTTCAGCGTTCCACGCAGTTTGTTCACCACCAGGGTAGCCAGTGCTTCACCTTCGAGGTCTTCGGAGATGATCACGAGCGGACGTCCGCCCTGGGCCACTTTCTCAAGGATGTGCAGGATGTCTTTCATGGCGCTGATCTTCTTGTCGTAGATCAGGATATAGGGGCTCTGCAGCTCGGCTTCCATTTTTTCGCTGTTGGTAACGAAATAGGGAGAGATATAACCACGGTCGAACTGCATACCTTCCACCACTTCTACTGTGGTATCGGTGCCTTTAGCTTCTTCTACGGTGATCACACCGTCCTTACCTACTTTCGCCATGGCTTCCGCGATCAGCTTGCCGATCTCGGGATCGTTGTTGGCAGAAATAGTGGCAACAGCTTCGATTTTCTTGCTGTCGTTGCCCACGGTCTGGCTCTGCGCCTTGAGGGCGTCCACCACTTTCTCAACCGCTTTGTCGATACCGCGCTTCAGGTCCATCGGGTTGGCGCCTGCGGCTACGTTTTTCAGGCCTTCGGTGATGATGGCCTGCGCCAGCACAGTGGCGGTGGTTGTACCGTCACCGGCAACATCGGCCGTTTTGCTGGCCACTTCTTTCACCATCTGGGCACCCATGTTCTCGATGGGATCTTCCAGCTCAATTTCCTTGGCAACGGTTACACCATCCTTTGTAACGGAGGGAGCACCAAATTTCTTCTCAATTACCACATTGCGGCCCTTGGGTCCGAGGGTAACTTTCACCGCGTTGGCCAGGGTATCAACCCCTTTCTTCATGCGGTTCCTGGCTTCAATGTCAAAAAAAATCTGCTTGGCCATTGTATAGTCTTTTTAGTTGTTTGATGGATGTGTAATACAGCATTAAACGATGGCGAGGATATCGCTCTCCCGCATGATCAGGTAATCGCCCCCGTCCAGTTGCAATTCAGTACCGGCATATTTGCCATACAGTACGGTATCGCCAACCTTTACCAGGGTGGGCTCGTCTTTTTTACCGGGACCGGCTGCCACCACGGTTCCGCGCTGGGGCTTCTCTTTGGCAGTGTCGGGAATGATGATCCCGCCGGCTGTTTTCTCTTCAGCAGGTGCTGGCTTAATAACCACCCTGTCGTGCAAAGGAGTAATGTTTAACTTCTTAGCCATATTTATTGGTTTTAATAAATGAAAAAATTACTGGGAGCATTTGCTCCGGAGGCAGGCAAAGCTAAACGAATTGTATGCCAATCGCCGCATTGGCCCCAATTAAAGCCAATTTTTCAGTCCGGCCGCCCCTAAACGCCCGTAAGCCCCCGCATCACCTGCCGGGATGCCAGTTTTTCAGTTTTCCGGGACGGGCCATCGGCCATTTTGTACCATTGGCCGGCGCCACCCTCCTTCTTCCCGCCAGGTCCTGGAAACGCCATCCCTCTTTTGGCGGCTGACCCGAAAACCTGTAGCTTTGCCGACTCAACAAAGTTCTTGCAGGCATGATCAGCAGACGCATTATCCGGGTCAAAGTAATGCAGACCCTCTATTCCCTCGATTCGATGGACCAGGCCATCAAACCCGGAGAACCGGCCAAACTCCTGCAAAAACAATTCGACAATACCCGCCAGTTGCTGGCTTACATCCTGTTTTTTCTCACCGAAACCATGCGCTACGCAGAAACCGATGCCCGCAACCGCGCATCCAAACACCTGCCCAGCGCCGAGGACCTTTCCGTCAACATCAAACTGGCCGGTAATACCCTGCTCTGGAAACTGCTCGAAGACCAATCCCTGCAACAGGTGATCAAAAACGACCACCTCGACCGCTACCTCGATAAGGAACTGGTACGAAAAATCTACCTGGAGCTCACCGCCTCCGAAGAATACCAGCGTTATATCGGCCGGGAAAGCCGCGAGCCGCAGGAAGAAAAACAGATCGTGGAATACATCTACAGCCAGTTGCTGATCACCAGCGAAAATTTTACCAACCACCTGGAAGAACATTTCAACAACTGGGACGACGACTGCGAAATGGTGCATCAGTTGATATTACATACCCTTTCCAAACCCGGCACCATTGATTTCAGCAAACTCCTCAGCGAAGAAAAAAAACAATTCGCCAGAGACCTGCTGCTGACGGTGCTCGACAAGAAGGAAGAAAGCCTATCCCTCATCAAACCCAAACTGAAAAACTGGGACCCCGAACGCATCGCCACCCTCGACATGATCCTGATGCAGATGGGCGTTTGCGAGTTCCTCTATTTTGAAACCATTCCGCCCAAGGTCACCATCAACGAATACATCGACCTGGCCAAGGAATACAGCACCAACCAGAGCGGCCAGTTCGTGAACGGCATACTCGATAACATTCACAAAGACCTGCAGCGCGAGGACCGGCTCCATAAAGTGAGCTTTAAAAAATAGCCCATGAAACAGTTGCTTCTTGTTCTGACCCTGGCGGCGCTAACCGCCTGCCAGCAGGCGGCCGACAAAAAAGCCGCCACCCTGCCCAATAGTCCGCGGGCCGATGCCGGCATGCAGGAGCCACCCGCCGACAGCAGCCAGTTTACGCAGATCGAGTGGCTCGACAAAGACCTCCGTTTCGGTAAGGTTACAGAAGGCGCCAACGTGGAAGTGGCTTTCCGCTTTCGCAATACCGGCAGCAAACCCCTGGTCATTTATTCCGTGCGCCCCAGTTGCGGCTGCACCGTGGCCGAACCACCCAAAGAGCCCGTCCAGCCTGGAAAAGAAGGCGTGATCAAAGGCAGCTTCAGTTCGGGTGGCCGCGTGGGGATGAATAAAAAAACCATTTACGTGAAAGCCAATACCTTTGGCGGCACTACGCACGACCTCCATTTTGAAGTGGAAGTGATGCAACCCTAGTTCATATATTTCAAACCATACAAGATGAATCAATTCGTTTTCTTACAGGCCGCCGGTGGCGGCGCCGGCATGTACCAGCTCGTACTGCTCGGCGGCATGATCCTCGTATTCTGGCTTTTTATGATCCGCCCGCAGGCTAAAAAAGCAAAAGCAGCCAAGCAATTCCAGGAGAATATGCAGAAAGGCGACCGCATCGTTACCATTGCCGGCATTCACGGCAAAGTAAATAAAGTGAACGAAGACGGCACCCTCGAACTGGAAGTGAGTCCCGGCTCCTATATCAAGATCGAACGCTCTGCTGTTTCGCTCGAATGGACCCAGAACATCAACAAAGCAGCAGGTGCTGCGGCTGAGAAAAAATAATGTTACGCATAGGCATTACCGGTGGTATCGGCAGTGGGAAATCAGTGGTGGCAAAAATATTTGCCGAACTGGGCATCCCGGTCTACGATGCCGATACCGCCGCTAAACGCCTGCTTGCTGAAAATGCGCCGCTGCGGCAGGCCATCATCGCCTTGCTGGGGCCCGGCGCCTACGAAGGGCAAAAGCCCAACCGTTCCTACATCGCTGCCCGCGTGTTCAGCGATCCCTCCCTCCTCGCTGCCTACAATGCCATTATTCATCCTGCCGTGATCGCCGCGGGAGAAAACTGGTTTGCACAACAGGAAGCTAACGGCTTCCCTTATGCGATCAAGGAAGCAGCGCTTTTTTTTGAAACCGGCAGCGCCGCGGGACTCTACCAGGTAGTTGGCGTCTACGCCCCTGCCGCCCTGCGCATTCGCCGCGTGATGCAGCGCGATGGCAGCAGCCGTGAAGACGTGCTGCGGCGCATGGCCAGCCAGCTCGATGAATCCATCAAGATGAAACTCTGCGACCAGGTGGTGCGCAACGACGACCAGGTACTGGTGGTGCCACAGGTGCTGGCGCTGGACCGCGGCTGGCGCGGGATTGCACAGGGCACAGGTCCTGCAGGGCCTGCAAAACCTGCGCAGCCTCAACCTTAAGCTGCAAAAAAAAGACGGCCGCAGCCGTCTTCAGATTTATTTCGAAAGAGATTCACTCATTTCAATTTCCCCAATACTTCTTTGATCCTTGCCATGCCCTCCTTTATTTTGGGAAGACTATTGGTATAGGCAATGCGGATGCAATTGGGCTCACCGAAGGCCTTGCCCGTAACCGTTGTTACATGGGCGTTTTCGAGGATATAAAAACAGAGCTCGTCGGAATTGTTCACCGTGGTGGCGCCGTCCGATTTTCCGTAGTAAGATGATACATCGGGAAACACATAAAAAGCGCCGTCGGGCTCATTGCAGCTTACGCCGGGAATTTCCGACAGCAATTGCATGATGGCTTTTTTCCGCTCGCTGAATTCCTTCACCATTTCCTTACTGGGTGTAAGATCGGTGGTCAGCGCTGTAATGGCCGCCCGCTGTGTAACCGCATTGGCGCCGCTGGTGATCTGCCCCTGGATCTTTTCACAGGCTTTCACGATCTCGGGAGAGCCCGCAATATATCCCAGGCGGTAACCTGTCATCGCAAAGCCTTTACTGAGACCATTGATGATAACCACGCGGTCTTTGATATCATCAAACTGCGCAATGCTTTCGTGTGCGCCGTTGTAGTTGATGTACTCATAGATCTCATCACTCATGATGTACACCTGCGGATGCCTGCGGAATACCTCTGCCAGGGCAGCCAGTTCACTTTTCGTGTACACGGCGCCGGTAGGGTTCGAAGGCGAGGAGAACATGAAGAGTTTGGTCTTCGGGGTGATGGCTGCTTCCACTTCGGCGGCAGTTACCTTGTAGCCGGCTGCTGCGGTGGTGCGGATCATCACCGGCGCGCCTTCCATCATGCGTACGATCTCCGAATAAGACACCCAGTAGGGCGTGGGGATCACCACTTCGTCGTCTTTGTCGATCAGGGCCATGATCAGGTTGGCGATGCTCTGCTTGGCGCCTGTTGAAACCAGGATGTTCTCGGGTTTATAATCGAGGTTGTTGTCGCGTTTGAGTTTGGTGCAAACCGCTTCGCGGAGATCGGGATAACCTGCCACGGGCGGGTAGTGGCTCCAGTTTTCTTCCACCGCTTTTTTGGCGGCTTCTTTGATGTGTGCGGGGGTATCGAAATCGGGTTCGCCCAGGCTGAGATCGATGACATCGAATCCCCTGGCACGCAGTTCACGGCCCATTTTGGCCATTCTTAAAGTTTCCGGCTCGCTGAATCTTTGGAGACGCGCTGATAAAGACATTGCTTGTTGATGGTTGATGATGTATTAACGTTGCTTGACAGCCTGTAAAAATAGGTCATTTCGATTGTACTATCACTTCGGCCACCGGAGATTTATCGCCTGTTTCTCCCTTCACCCCCATAGCTACCACGGTATACAGGTTCTGTTTCTGGAAATCGACCGAATCGCGGAACAGCAGGCTGCTGTCGCGCTCCAGGAGCTGCAGGTCGTAGCGCAGGGGCTGCACCACCGAATTGTAAGCGCCGTTGATATTCGAATTCACGCCCAGGTACACCTGCTTGGAAGCCACGCGCACGGTATCGCTGCGGGTATTGTTCAGTCGCCGGATCAGCCACAGGATCAGGCTGTCGCTGCCCACCAGGCAATTGATAAAGCGTACCTTTCCCACGCTGTCGTTGGGCTGGGGATTGTCGTTCAGCAGGAAAAGCGAGCCCACCTGGTTCACCAGTGTATCGAAATGGATCATAGTATAATAGTTACCGGGCTGCCAGGCCAGGAATTTCCCGTCCGATACCACCGTAGCGCCTACCTGCCAGGTGGTGGTGCGCACACCCGGACCGGCCGAAACATAGGCTGTGGTGGCCGTTCCGCTGGCGGCTCCATAAGGAACCGGCGTTTCATTCAACTGTTCGTTGTCGAGGAAAAGCGTTACCGGGTCGCTGCCCGGAGCCGCATTGATGAGGGAAATATATGCTTTCGGCCCCTCGGTGGTCTTGTCTTTTGTACAGGCCCAGAAAAATACCACCACGGCGATACAGCAAAAAAAACGGCGCATCAGGTTCTTATTTTTCGGCAGGGCGGCGGAAATCGGTTCCCGGCCCCGCCGGCTTTTTTCAGGGCGGAAAGGTAAAGCTATCCGGGCATAGTTCTTTACATATATTTATTTGTACCATACATGTCCCGAAAATGCACACCCTGCCAATATTTCATACGAAAGCCTATATTTGCCACCTTAAAAAATAACAAAAAACGAAACAAGAACGCGATGAGAAGTCTGGTAAGCATTTTTGCTGCTATCCTGATCCTGATTTCCCTGTACCAGCTTTCCTTCACCTGGTTCGTGAACAAACACGAAAAAGCCATAGAAGAAAAGGCCCTGAAGTATGTTAGTAGCTTTCCCTCCCCTGAACAAAAGTATTCCGGAGACAAAGACATGCAGGCTATCTACCGGGATAGCCTGGACGAAATCAAGAAGAGCCGCGTGAGAAGGCTGCAGGACAGCACACGCCATGAAAAAATTACCTGGTGGGGACATACATACCAGAAGGCCAAGGAAAGCGAACTACTGCTGGGTCTCGACCTGCAGGGTGGTATCAACGTGACCATGGATGTAGCGCTCGACGGACTGATCAAAGGCCTCAGCAACAACCCTGCTGATCCCAACCTGAAAAAGGCCGTGGATGAAGCTCTGAAACGCAAAGTGAATTCCGACGCCGACTTCATCACACTGTTCGCACAGTCTTTCAAAGCCGTGAATCCGGGTGTGAAAATGGCGCCGCTTTTTGCCAACAGCACCCGCAACAAACTGAAGATAGACGCCAGCGACGATGCCGTGATCGCCTATATCCGCGACCAGGCCGGCGCTGCCATGAAGCAGACCTACAACGTGCTTACCAAACGTATCGACAAGTTCGGTGTGGCACAACCCAATATCAGTCTCGATGAAACCAAGGGCATTATCACCGTTGAACTGGCCGGCGCCAGCGACCCCGAGCGCGTACGCAAGTACCTGCAGTCCACCGCCAACCTCCAGTTCTTCGAAGTGTATAATATAGGTGAGCTCGATAAAAGCCTCGAGGCAGCCGACAAAGCCCTGGCCATCGTACTGAAAGGTGAACCCGCCGCCGACACTGCAGCCAAAACCGTTGCTCCTGCCGCCGCCGATACTGCCAATAAATCACTCTCCGATGTGCTGAAAGGCGGAAGCGGAAACGACAGTCTCAATGCGGCTACAAAATCGGCTGATGATGTCCGTAAGGAACATCCGCTGCTGGCTTCCGTTTCTTTCGTAACGCCGCAGGACGCCAACCGCGATGGCCGTCCCGAGTTCGCACCCTATCTCGGTTTCGTGCCCACCAAGGACACCAGCACCGTAAGCGCCTATCTCAGGAACCCGGCTGTTACCGGCAATATGCCCGGCGATGTGAAATTCCTCTACGGCATGGCTGAAAAAGACAAGGAAGGCCGCGAAATGGATTTCGTGCCCCTCTATGCCATCAAAAAACAACCCGGTTCAGAAAAGGCCAAGCTGGAAGGCGAATACATCACCGATGCGTACCAGGACTTCAACTCCATCACCAGCCAGGTGACGGTGAACATGTCCATGAACAAGCAGGGTGAAAAGATATGGGCGAAGATGACCGGCGACAACGTTGGCCGCGCCATCGCCATTGTGCTCGACGACATCGTGTACTCTGCCCCCAATGTGAACGAAGCCATTACCGGCGGCAATTCATCGATCAGTGGTTCCTTCACTGTGCAGGAAGGACAGGACCTTGCCAATATCCTGAAAAGTGGTAAGCTCGATGCGCCCGCCAAAATCGTGCAGGAACAGGTGGTAGGTCCCACCCTGGGACAGGAAGCCGTAAAAGGCGGCACCATGGCCTTTATCATCTCCTTCGGCATCATCTTCATCCTCATGCTGGTGTATTACAACACCGCCGGATGGGTGGCCAATATTGCGCTTATCCTCAACCTTCTTTTCACCATTGGTGTACTCAGCGCCCTGAACGCAACCCTTACCGCTCCCGGTATTGCGGGCCTGGTGCTCACCATCGGTATGGCGGTGGATACCAACGTAATTATTTTTGAAAGGATCAAGGACGAACTCACGCGCGGCAAAAGTTACCAGCAGGCCGTGAATGATGGTTACCGCCGTTCGCTGGCGCCGGTGCTCGATGGTCACATCACCACCCTGCTCACCGCCATCATCCTCTTTTACTTCGGACTGGGCCCGGTACTGGGCTTCGCCACCACGCAGATCCTCGGTATCCTGCTGAGCCTTTTCTGCGGTATCCTGGTAAGCCGACTGGTAACCGATTTCTATACCAATAAGAACCGTCACTTCAACTACTTCACCAACCTGAGCCGCAGCATCTTTAAACATGCGAAATACAATTTCGTGCGCTACCGCAAAGTGGCCTATGTTATTTCGGGTGTGGTGCTGGCGCTGGGCATTGTAGCCGTCTTCTTTGTAGGCTTCAACGAAGGTGTTGAATTCAGCGGCGGCCGTTCTTATATTGTGAAATTTCCCGCTGCCGTAAAACAGCAGGATGTGGGTGATGCGCTCGACAAAGTGTTCGGCAAATACCCCGTGATCAAAACCTATGGCGGCCCCACGCAGCTTGATATCACCACCGACTACCTGGTGGAACAGGCCAGCCCCGAGGCCGATGCCAAAGTACAGGCCACGCTGTTTGAGGGACTGAAAACCTTCCTGCCGGCCAATACTACGGCGGAAGAGTTCAATACCAAATACAAGCAGGCCAGCAAGCGTGTGGACCCCACCATTTCGGATGATTTGAAGGCAGGCGCCAAGTGGGCTACTTTCTGGTCGCTCCTGGCCATTACGCTGTATATCTTCATCCGTTTCCGCGACTGGCGGTATTCAGTGGGAACCCTCGTTGCCCTGATGCACGACGTGCTGGTGACGCTGATCGTGTTCGCTTTCTTCAAGAACATCGTGCCCTTCCCGCTTGAGATCGACCAGCACTTTATTGCGGCCATCCTGACGGTGATCGGCTTCTCGATGAACGATACGGTGATCGTATTTGACCGGGTGCGCGAAAACAGCCACCTGATGAAGGGAGCCGGCAAGGCGGAGATCATCAACAAATCCATCAACGACACCCTTACCCGTACCATCATGACCTCCGTAACGGTGTTCCTGACCATCCTGGTGCTCTTCCTGGTGGGTGGTGAAGTGACCAAGGGATTTGCCTTTGCGATGCTGATCGGTGTGATTACGGGCTGTTATTCTTCCATCTTCGTGGCGGCGCCCATCCTGGTGGATTTCGCCAAGGACAAGCCGCTGGGTGAATCCTCCCATGCGAACGAGACAGAAGGACAGGTGGCAGCCAAGCCTGCTGTAGCGAAAAGCTGATAGTACTTGTTTTGATGAATACGAAAAAACCCCGGTTTTAGCCGGGGTTTTTTGTTGTTCTTATATCCGAAAATATGGTGCGAAATTATACGGCAAAACTGCTGCCGCAGCCGCAGGTGGTGCTGGCATTGGGGTTTCGGAAGGTAAAGCCGCGGGAATTGAGGCCGTCCTGCCAGTCGATTTCCATGCCCATCAGGTAGATGCCGTGGGATTTGTTCATAGCGCAGGGAATGCCTTCTATTTCAAAACGCTCGTCGTTTTCCTGGGGCTGGTCGAATCCCAGCACGTAGCTGAGGCCGGAGCAGCCGCCGCCTTTCACGCCAACGCGCAATACCTGGCTCTGGTCGAAGGCATCGGCAGCCATCAGTTCGCGGATGGCGGCAATAGCGCCGGGTGTTAATGTAACAGGAATTTGTAGGGTTGCTTCCATGAATACCAATTTTTACAAAAATAACAAATCCGGGGCATCCTGGTTGAGTCGCCAGGCGCCGGTTTTTTGAGCCCATTCTGCCAACCTGAGCCCATTATTGGGCAAAATGAGCCTATTTTTTGCCCTAAATGAGCCTATTCCCGCGAGCCGCACCACCTCCGCCGGCATCATGGAACACTTTACTACTCAGTGTATTACACCAACCCCAACTACAAACCCCAAACCACAAACCCCAAACCAGTTTCCCCTCCGTTTGCCGTTGGTTTGCCGTTTTTTTGCCGTCTTTCCTGTTGTCTTCCTGTAGCCACGAAAGCGTCAACACCGCTCCGCTGCAACATCACCGGGGCCTCCCGGCACGCATAAAAAAAGCCACCCCCAAACGGAGATGGCTTTTTTGAAGGTACACCGGATGATTTTACCAGCCGGGTGTTTGTGTGAGTGTAAAGCCCTTTTCTTCGTACTGGATGATCTGCGACTGTCCTACAGGCGCCAGGTAAACATTGTCGTTAAAACTGTTCCGGTTCTGGGCATTGTCCACCATCCAGAATCCAACCAGATCGGCTGCATTGGTGCCATCATAAGTGATGATGGTTCCGTTTTCCAGCTTCACTTTTGTACGGCCCACATAAGCGGCAGTGAGGTAAGCGGGCGCTTCCGCCTGCACGTTCACCCAGGGGCCCAGGAAATAATCGCCGTTCTTGCTGTAATCCATATTACCGAGTTTTTTCCAGCGCTTCAGATCTAACAGTCTGGTATGCTCGAAAACAAATTCCATTCTTCTTTCGCGGCGGATTTCCCACATCAGGGCCGACAGGTCGCTGTCCCTGCTGGGATCATCGGGCAATGCCGACAACAGCAGCGGAGCGGTTTGTTTCACTCCTTTTGCAGTGGCAGCGGCGTCCAGCGGCCTTTTGCGGATGGCATTGATCGATTTATCGATGTCTTCCTGGGTTACGGTAGGCCCGCCCAAATGCTCGGCCAGCACGGCTTTCGCTTCAATCCAGTTCAGCACCACTTCCGCAAGTCGCATAACGGGTGCATCGCTGGTATTGGTGTTGCTGCCCCAGGCGGCGGGATAGGTTTTGCCGATATAGGTAATGGCATCGCGGGAGGCAAATTTGTACCCATAGAGCAGGGTGGCCGAAGAAGGCAATGCTTTGTCAACAAAGGAAGCCTCAAAACGCGGGTCGCGCGTTTTCACCAGGTCGGCAATTTTAAAACTGTTGACATCGGGCACGGAAGAGTGCTGCCATACATCACCGTCGTTGGCAATAAAGGATTTGATCAGCACCAGGTTCGCATCCACACCCACCACTTCAGTACCGTTCTGGTAAGAACCAATGCAGTGCGTTACTGTTTTAGCGGCATCGTACACACGGTACAGCAATACTTCGGGGTGACCGGACAGGCTTTCGGAAGAAAACAGCGATTTAAAATCGCGGGAAAAATTCCATTTGCTGGCGTTCATCACCAGGTCGGCGGCCTGAACGGCAAGTTCCAGGTATTTTTTAGCACGACCGGCATCGAGTCCGTGGTAGTGCTGCCAGGTTCCTTCAAACAACATGAACCGGGAAACAAAGGCGGCGGCAATATACTTGTTGATGAGTTGCGCACCATCGTTTTCGCGCATGTTATCCAGCGCGTATTTGAAATCTTCGTACACCTGGTCCATCACCACGCCCCGATCGTCCCTGTCCTTGTACAGCGTGTTCAGGTCGGTTTCAGGTACTACCTGGTCAAAATAAGGAACAGCGCCAAAAACACTTACCAGGCGGCTGTATTCAAAGCCCCTGAAAAAGCGGGCCACGGCTGTCCAGTGTTTGTACGCGTCTTCCGAAATATTGGGCTTCACCACGTTGTTCACCCGGTCGAGCAGAATATTCGATTTGCGCACCCAGGCAAAATCCCAGGTGGGACCGGCATAGGTCTGCAGCCATTCTGCGGACTCCAGGGTGGAGCCACGGGAAGTGGGCACAGAGCTTTCAAAATTTGCCTGCACGTTTTTGCCGGTAAGGTCATCGGAAAAAGTATAACCCCGAACCGGCGTATAGTCGGCCGTGAAGGAAGTGTTGTAGCCCGAAAAATAATAGGGATAATAGGTATTGACGTACAAACGGATATCGTCTTCATTACGCCAGAATTTACCATCGGCATCTACATAGCTGGTGACAGGCGGACGGTCCAGCACGTCTTTGCTGCAGCCTGCCAGCATAAGCGTGGCAGCCAGACCATATATAAGTTTTGTGTGCTTCATTGTAATGGTGTTTAAAAGTTCAGTTGAAGGCCTGCAGAAAAGCTTTTGAAGGCCGGGACACCGGTACCGGTACGTCCGGAGTTGTAATTGCTGGTATTCCACATGGAATAACCGCTGATGGCTTCGGGATCAATGGGCAGGTCTTTCAGGTTGTCCCAGGTAATAAAGTTTTCCAGCGCTACATATACCCTGAGCGTTTGGATGTGCGCGCGTTTCAGCAGGTCTACCGGCAATGAATAACCGACGGTCAGGTTTTTCATGCGCAGGTAGGCCATGTTCAGCAGGTAACGGTCCTGCACCTGCATGTTGTTGGCGGTGTTGCTGCCTGCGTTGTTATACGCAGCGGGATAAAACGCATTGGGTGTTTCGGCTGTCCAGTAATTGCCGGCAATGGCTTCGGGCATGGCGCCGTCGGCTGAGTTGAAGCCTGCAATGCTGAGGAAGCCCTGTCCCCAGATCTGGCGTTTGCCTACGCCCTGGAAGAACACGCTGAAATCAAATCCTTTGAAATCGGCGCCCAGCCTGAATCCGTATTCATAACGGGGATTGGAGTTGCCGATCTTTTCGAGATCGCCATGGTCTTCGAGTGTGCCCTTGCCGTTGTTGATCTCACCATCACCGTTGAGGTCTTTGAATTTCACGTCGCCGGGACCAAAGCGGAAATTGGCGGAGTTCTGCAGGTAGGGTTGGTACACCGGTTTTTTACCATCGGCGCCGGGTTTCAACTGGTAGGCCTGTCTGCCTGCATAAAGTGCGGATTCCGCTTCGGTGAGCGTGATCAGCACGGGCTTGCCATCGGCGCCCAGTACGAAGTCGTCGGGCTGGTAGAGGCGGTCGGTACGGTAGCCCCAGATCTCACCGATGTCTTTGCCATTGTAGTTGCCGTTAACCTGGGTACCGGAACCATACTCTGTAAGAATGGTTTTGGAGTCGGATATGTTACCGCTCAGGAAAATACCCAGGCCGTTGTTGAAGCGGTGGTTGAAAGAAAGCGCCAGTTCCCATCCGCTTGTTTTGAGGGAACCATAGTTACCCTGGGGAGCCGTCGTGCCAAATGTAAGGGGAATGCCCTCGGCCGGCACGATCATACCATTGGTCTTCCTTTGGTAGATGTCGAAGTTCAGGTTGAGTTTGCCGTTGAAGAAACCGGCGTCCACACCAAAGTTGGTGGTGACGATGTCCTGCCAGCGCGGATCGGAGTTCACCGCTGCCGGGGAGCCCACATAGTTCACCCGGTCGCCGGAAGAGCCGATCCAGGTGGACTGGCCGCTGGGCATGGTGGGAATATACAGACTGTTGGGAACGCTCTGGTCACCAATAGAACCCCAGGAAGCACGTACTTTCAGGAAGCTCAGCCAGGGCTGGGCCCATTCCATAAAGGATTCTTCACTCGCTACCCAGCCTGCTGAGAAGGAGGGGAACCAGCGCCACCACAGGTCTTTGGTAAACTTAGACGTACCATCGTAACGCAGGTTGCCTTCCAGCAAATATTTATCGCGGAACGCATAGTTGATGCGACCGAAATAACCGAGCTGGGCTTCCCATTGTTTATCACCCGCCACCGTTTGTGTTCCTGTTCCGAAGTTGAACTGCGGGTTGATGATATCGGAGAGGTTGGTGATCTGGGAAGACTGCCATTCGGTAACAGCCGTAACGCGGTTGATACCGGCGATGAATTTGAAACGGTGGTCTTCGTTCAGGTCAAGATTATAGGTAGTGAACGCGTTGATGGTGTTGCTGTTGAAATTGGTAGCCGTGCGCGCAAAATGATCGGGGTTGGAACCGTACGCGGTGTACATATCGTTGGAGAGGTCGTAGGCCGGCATGGCGCCGGGATCAGTGGAAGACACTACCTGTCCGTCGCTGTTCACGTACACCTGGTTGCCGGATGCATCCACCCGCAACTTGGGAGCCACCCAGGAGTTACGGGCAGTATATCTTGTACCGGGCCTTTTCCAGATTTCTTCCTGGTTGGAGAAAGTGTAGTCGAAATCCACTTTCCAGTTGTTGGTGATGTTAACGGTGGCGCCGAGGCTCATGTTGACGTAGTTCTGCAAAATGTTGGCCGTATTGGCTGCTGCCATTTCGCTCACCGGGCTGCGGATGGGATCGCCGTTTTCATCATTGCCGAAGGGATAGAGAGGTCCCCAACGGTAGAGATAGAGCCAGGGATCGGCCGTAGTGGAATTGGTTACATACGCATAGTCTTTGTTGCGCCTGGACAAAATTGCACCGCCGCGAACGGTCAGGTATTTGTTGACTTCACTGGACACTTTCAGGGAAGCGTTGTAGCGGGTGAAATCGTCTTTTTTGGCGGGCTTGGTCATGCCGCTCTGGTCGAGCAGACCCAATCCCAGGTTGTAGGAAGTTTTTCCCACGGTGTGTCCGAAGGAAAGGCTGTGTTGCTGTGTGGGCGCCCATTCCCGTATCATGTAGTCATAGGGATCATACGTTCTCACACCCATTTTCTGGTTGGAACCCTGCACGAACCAGTCCCTTCCGAAAACGGTGGGATCGTCTTTGCCGATGGCGCCGCCGTATTTTTCCTGCCATGCCACGGCTTTGTCATAACTCGCGCGGTCCACATAATAAAACGCGCCGGTGGGTGTAAATGTGCCCACGCGTTCAGCCGCGTCCACGGTGTATTTCAGCGCATTCACCTCTCCCATCTCCAGGTCTTTCCAAACATTCTGCCAGGAGAAGTTGTTGGTATAGCTCACCTGCGGTTTGCCGCCGCTGGATCCTTTTTTGGTGGTGATCAGGATCACACCGAAGGAAGCTTTGGAACCATAGATAGAAGCGGCCGACGCATCTTTCAGCACCGTGATGCTGGCAATGTCGTTGGGGTTCACCAGCTGGATGCTCGGGATCTCCACGTTATCGAGCAATATCAGCGGAGAAGCGCCGCCCACCATGGAGCCGATCTGTCCGCGGATCTTGATGATGGGATCGGAACCCACTTCACCACTCGGTACGGTGATGCTGAGGCCGGTAGCACTACCCTGCATGGCCCTTCCCACATCGGCGATGGGCCTGTTCTGTGCATACTTCTGCACATCCACGGTGGATACGGCGCCAGTGAGGTTGCCTCTTTTTTGCGTACCGTAACCTACCACCACTACTTCGTTGAGAGAGGACTCCGTTCTTTGCAGGGCAATGACAGAAAAATTGTCCTTGCCCGCGGTGAGACTGATGAGTTTATAACCCACCGATGAAATGTCGATGATGTTTCCCGGCGAAGCCTGGATGCTGAAGGCGCCATCATCGCCTGTAAGAACACTTTGTTTTGTTTCGCGGTTGGTGATGGTGACGCCCGCGATGGGAGCGTTGCTTTCGCCCCGTACGACACCTGTGATCGAGCTGATCTGCGCATATATCACTGCCGGCGGTAATGCCAATAGCAACAATAAGATGCCTGATCGAATGAGTCTTCTCATAGCGCTTTATTTTGGTTGTTAGTTAAATGATTGTGAGACCACTTTTTTTATAGGATTCGAAACGGCTGTCGCCGGGATCCAGTTCGGTAATGAGATAGTCGATGCTTTTAATAGGGCCGATGCTGATGGGCTGGAAGGTGTCGATCTTTTCAGAGATGGCCAGTGCAGCCACTTTTTGCGACGACTCGATCATCACTTTTTTCAATTGCGCCACATCCCAGTCGTCATCGGTCACCCCATGCGTTACGTCAATGGCATTGGTTCCCAGGAAACAGATATCCACTTTCAGCGACCTGATCTTGGCGATGGCATCGGCGCCGATGGTAATCTTTGAATTTTTTGAAACCTTATCTCCTATAACTATGACGTCGATGTTCGGGTGGTTGCAGTATTCCAGTATGGCGGGAATGCTTCCTGATATAAAAGTGGCTTTCAGCTGGCGGGGTAAACTCCTGGCCAATTCGCTGATGGTAGTACCCCCGCTGGTCAGCACCACCATATTATCTTTTATGAGTTCGATGGCTTTCCGGGCGATCTGTTGCTTTTCGTCTTTTCCATAGACAAGATCGCTTCGCAGGCTGAATTCAGAAAAAGAAAGGGAGATGGCGCCTCCGTGCACTTTGATGGCCTTACCAGAACTCGCAAGCTCTTGCAGATCCCGGCGGATAGTGTCTTCCGATACCCGCATTGTTTCACTCAGCCTTGCCGAAGAAACACGGTTGTGCACATTCAGTTGGTGAAGAATATGGGTTTGTCTTTCCCTTTTTAGCATGGCTTGCAGTTAGTTTCCGGCAAAAAGTTACATCTTTTATTTCAAAAAACAGAAAAAACATGCAAAATATTGCAAGATATTGCGCTTTAATGCCAAAAAACTGCTGCCTGGCACAAGGCACAAAGTCCAAACGACAAACCTTCTTTCCCTACATTTGCTCCCTAATCCCTGTACAATGGATACCACTACCATGTTCCTGATTGCATTCGGCCTCCTGGTTGTTATTGCCGGCCTCTATTTCTTTTTTTACATGAAGGATAAAAAGAACGAACCCACGCCCCTGCAGCCAGCGGGCGATCCCGTTAATACCAGGCAGCTCCAGCTTCAGGCCTATGAACGGCTCGTGATCCTCGCCGAACGCATCGCACTGCCCAACCTCATCAGCCGGGTGAATGAGCCCGGGCTCAACCTGCGCGATATGCAGGCCCTGCTCACACAAAGTATCCGGCAGGAATACGACTACAATCTCTCCCAGCAGATCTATGTGTCGAACGAAGCCTGGGAAGCCGTGCGCAGCCTCAAGGAGCAGAACATTCATATCATCAACCAGATCGCTTCCATCCTGCCGCCCGAAACCAGCGGTATGGAACTGAATAAAAAAGTGATAGAATTTATCATGAACCAGCCCCAGGGGTCCATGCACTCCCTTGTGCAGGAAGCCCTGAGCCACGAAGCCCGTAAACTGATGTCCTGAACATGGCCGAAAAAAAGATAGTCACCGACAGCGGCATCGAGATCAAAAAGCTCTACCAGTCCGCCGACCTGCCCCCGGGCAGCCTGGACCAGCCCGGTCCCGGTGCCTTTCCTTTTACCCGCGGCGTACAGGCAGATATGTACCGCGGCAAAATCTGGACCATGCGCCAGTATGCCGGATTCAGCACCGCCGAAGAATCGAATAAGCGTTACCGTTACCTGCTGTCGCAGGGCGTAATGGGCCTCAGTGTTGCCTTCGACCTTCCCACCCAGATCGGCTACAACAGCGACCATCCCATGGCGGAAGGCGAAGTGGGGAAAGTGGGCGTGGCCATCGACAGCCTGCTCGACATGCAGGCCCTGTTCGAAGGCATCCCGCTCGAATCGGTAAGCACGTCCATGACCATCAACGCCACGGGTTTTATACTGCTGGGACTGTACGTGGCACTGGCCAAACAACAGGGCGCCGATCTGCAAAAGGTCAGTGGCACCATCCAGAACGATATCCTCAAGGAATACGCCGCCCGCGGCACTTTCATTTATCCGCCCCACCCCTCCATGCGCATCATCACCGATGTATTCGAATGGTGCAGCCAGGAACTGCCGAAGTGGAATACCATTTCCATTTCGGGTTACCATATCCGTGAGGCCGGCTCCACCGCCGTGCAGGAACTGGCTTTCACGCTTAGTAACGGTAAGGCCTATGTGAAAGCGGCATTGGAAAAAGGTATCGATATCAATACCCTGGGCAGAAGGCTTTCCTTCTTCTTCAATGCCCACAACAACCTGTTTGAAGAAGTAGCCAAATTCCGCGCTGCCCGCCGCATGTGGGCCCGCATCATGCAATCCATGGGCGCCACCGATCCCCGGGCCATGATGTTGCGCTTCCACGCACAAACAGGCGGCAGCACGCTCACTGCGCAGCAGCCGCTGAACAATATCAGCCGCGTTACCATCCAGGCCCTGGCCGCGGTACTGGGCGGCACGCAGTCGCTCCACACCAACGGGTACGACGAAGCCCTGAGCCTTCCCACCGAAGAGGCCGCGCGCATTGCCCTGCGCACCCAGCAGGTTATCGCCTTTGAAAGCGGTGTGGCAGATACCATCGATCCCCTCGCCGGTTCCTTCTTCATAGAATCGCTCACCACCGAAGTGGAGCAGGCCGCCTGGGACCTCATTGCCCGCATCGATGCCATGGGTGGCAGCGTGGCTGCCATCGAAGCCGGTTTCATCCAGGACGAGATCGCCCGCAGCGCTTATGCGTACCAGCGAAAAATGGAAACGGGCGAAACAGCGCTGGTAGGCGTGAACCGTTTTCGTGTGGAGGAAGAAGAACCGATTCCCGTGTTCCGGATCGACGACAGCATTCGCCAGGTGCAAACGCAGAAGCTGGCCTGGCTGCGCAGCCAGCGCAGTCCGTCGGAGATCGACCAGGTGCTGCAGGAACTGAACGACAAGGCAGTGAGCGGCGAAAACATCATGCCCACTGTCATCAGCGCCATCGAAAAAAAATGCACCCTCGGGGAAATCGCCGACGAATTGCGCAGCGTATTCGGCGAACACCATTAAAGCTTTGCTGGTTTTACCGTAAGCAGCGGCCCACGATATAGATCTGGCCATTCGAAGCTGTTATACTGGCGCCGGAAAGATCGGCTTCTTCCAGTTTCACCGGGAAGCCGTTCACAGAAACCAATTTCCCCGACAACAGTTCTTCCCGGGTAGGCGTTCCCGTTATGACCTGCCGCTGCACCAGCGCGGCCAGTTTTTTCAGTCCACTTTTGCTGCTGATGAGTGCGCGGATGCTGTCCTGTCCCATGGCCGCGATGGCCTGGTTGCCGGGTGCCAGCACGGTGTAGTTGTTTTTGCCGCCCAGCATTTTTCCCACTTCCGGTACTTTGTGCAACAGGTTCTCAAAAGCAGCCAGGCTGGCCTGGCTTTCCATCCGGCCCAACAGGTTGGTATTGGTGGAAAGTGAGTCCAGGCTTGGTTTGCAGGCGATCAGCCCAAACGCCAGGAAGAGCCCTGCACAGCATACGCGGTATTTGCCAGCGGCGTTTTTCATAACTGCATCGGGGTCAGGATTTTTTCTGCTCCTTTGCCCAGGTATCTTTCAAAGTGACCGTGCGGTTGAACACCAGGTTCTCTTCGCTGCTGTCTTTATCGAGCATAAAGTATCCTTTGCGAAGGAACTGGTAGCGTTCGTCGAAACGGCTCTTCAGCAAAGCCGGTTCGGCATACACATGGCTGATCACATCCAGCGAGTGCGGGTTGATATAGTCTTTGAAATCGCCTTCCTCGTTGCCCGGATCCTCCACGCGGAAGAGGCGGTCGTAGAGCCGCAGTTCGGCGCTTACGGCATGCGGCACACTCACCCAGTGCAAGGTGCCCTTCACATTGATGCCCGAGGTATCGGCGCCGCTGCGGCTTTCAGGTATATACGTACAGTGCAGCTCGGTGACCTTCCCGTTTTCGTCTTTGATCACTTCATCGCAACGGATGATATAAGCGCTTTTCAGCCGTACCATTTGCCCCGGCGCCAGGCGGAAGAATTTTTTCGGTGGGTTCTCCAGGAAGTCTTCCTGTTCAATATACAGCTCGCGGCTGAAGGGAATATCGCGATGGGCAATGTTTTCCGCTTCAGGGTTTTCTTCGCTGGACAACATTTCCACCTGCCCTTCCGGGAAATTGGTGATCACCAGTTTCAATGGATCAAATACCACCATGCGACGCAGCGCAATTTTATTGAGGTGTTCGCGCACGCAGAATTCCAGCAGCGATACATCGATCAGGTTCTCCCTTTTGGCAATGCCAATGCGCTCGCAGAAATCGCGGATGCTTTCGGGGGTGTAACCGCGACGGCGCAGGCCGCTGATGGTGGGCATGCGCGGGTCGTCCCAGCCCGTCACGTGTTTCTCGTTCACCAGCTGCAGCAGTTTTCGTTTACTGGTCACCGTGTAGTTGAGGTTGCGCCGGGCAAATTCATATTGATGGGATGGATAGATATCGAGCTTTTCTATCAGCCAGTCGTAGAGTTCGCGGTGCGGGACAAATTCCATGGTACAGAGGCTGTGCGTTATGCTTTCGATGCTGTCGCTCTGGCCGTGTGCAAAATCGTACATGGGATAAATGCACCATTCGTCGCCCGTGCGGTGGTGGTGTGCATGTTTGATGCGGTAGAGAATGGGATCGCGCATCAGCATATTGGGATGCGCCATATCGATCTTTGCACGCAGGGTTTTCGCACCATCGGGAAATTCACCGGCCTTCATGCGCGCAAACAGGTCGAGGTTTTCTTCCACGCTGCGGTTGCGGAAGGGGCTGTTCACACCAGGTTGTGTGGGAGTGCCTTTCAGTTCTGCAATCGCTTCTGAACTGGAGTCATCTACGTAAGCCAGCCCTGCGTTGATCAGGGTCACCGCAAAATTGTACAACTGTTCGAAATAGTCGGACGCATAGCGTTCATTTTCCCATTTGAAACCGAGCCAGCGGATATCGTCTTTGATGCTCTCCACGTATTCGGTGTCTTCGGTAACGGGGTTGGTATCGTCGAAGCGCAGGTTGGTATAACCGGGGTATTTCAGGGTAAGCCCGAAATTGAGGCAGATGCTGGAAGCATGCCCTATGTGCAGGTAGCCATTGGGCTCCGGCGGAAAACGGGTAACGATCTGCTGGTATTTACCGGCAGCCAGGTCGGATTCAATGATCTCTTCAATGAAATTCAGGCTTTTCTCTTCTTCCTTCTTGTGGTCCGTCATAATGGTGGAAATCCTTTGTGAGGCACGAATGTACTACCTTTTCAAAAATTTTCCTTTCAGCAGGCGGTCGAGCACCGCATCCTTTTCGAGCCGGCTGATGGGCACGGAATGGCCTTTCAGCCGGAGCTCGTTGCCTTCGATGCTGTCCACCTTGTCGAGGGCCACCAGGTAGGATTTATGGGTCCGCAGGAAGCGTTCCGGTGGTAAAAATTCTTCCACGGCATGGAAGGTGAGGTAGGTGATGTATTTTTTATCGGCGGTATGGATGGTCACATAGTTCTGCAGGGCTTCCACGAAAAGGATCTCGTCGAAATGCAGGCGCACCAGGCGGTTGTCGGTTTTGATGAAAAATCCTTCGTTGTCCTGCCGGCCGGTGCGGCGCAGTTCGTGGTGGCGTTTGGCTTTCTGGGCAGCCAGGAAAAAACGTTCGAAGGACACCGGCTTCACCAGGTAGTCCAGCACTTCCAGCTCATAGCTTTCGAGGGCAAATTGCGGATAAGCCGTGACCAGGATCACCGGCGGCGGAGATTGCAACTGCCGCAGGAATTCGAGGCCGGTCATTTTGGGCATCTGGATGTCGAGGAAAAGCAGGTCCACCCCGCCCGATTCCAGCAGTTCCAGGGCTTTCAGGGGCTGGTCAAAACTGCCCGCATGCTGCAAAAAACCGGTTTCTCCGATGTATTCTTCGAGGCCTTTGCGCGCCAGCGGTTCGTCGTCTATAAGGATGCAGCGGATCATACGGGTATTTCCATTTGAATGAAGTAGCGGTCGCCCGTTTCCCGGATGTGCAGGGCGTGGCTATTGGGATACAACAGTTGCAGGCGGCGGCGGATATTGGCCAGGCCGATGCCGCCTTCTTTGCGGACGCTGCCCTGCTCGCGCGTATTCTCCACCGTGAACTGCAGCTTCCCGTTTTCCTGCACCAGGTCGATGAGGATTTCGTTGGTTTTTTCAGCAGGATAATGGGAAAGGTGTTTGAAGGCATTCTCCACCAGCGGCAGCAGCAGAAAGGGTTCCATGGTAAGTCCCGGCAGGTTTTCGGGCTTGCGGAAACTGACCAGGCTGTTTTCGTTCAACCGTAACCGTTGGAGGCTGATATAGTCTTCGAGATAAGCCACTTCTTTTTCGAGCGGGATCTTGTCGCTGCCCGTTCCATAGAGCTGGAAACGCAGCATCTCCGAAAAAGTATGCAGGGCCTGTCGTGCAGCTTTGTTTTCCTTACTGATCAGGAAATATACGGCGTTGAGGGAATTGAAAAGGAAGTGGGGATTGATCTGTGATTTCAGGAAATGCAGTTCGGCCTCGGCTTTTTCTTTTGCAAGATCCGACAGCCGCTGCTGCATGCGCAGGTGGTCGGCAAACAATTTGAGCGCCACGCCGGCGGTGACGAGGAAAAAGTGTGGCAGGATATTGTCGTAGATCCTGGTCCGGAGGCTTCCCTGCAAACTGAACAAACCGGGACTGCCCATGAGCAGGGAAAGCAGTTTCATTTTCAGGATGCTGCTGGAGAGGATCATGCCCATGTAGAGCAGTACAAAAATGCCGTAGCGTTTTTTATAGAGAAAACGCGGCACCAGGAAATAGCAGGCGAAATAGACCATCAGCGCGAGGTCGGCCACTTTCAGCAGGGTGACGCGGAAGGCCAGGGCGGGTGTAGAGAAATCCTGGTACCGCAGGAAATACCAGGCAGCCAGCAAAAACAGCCAGCCGCCAAGGTGCAGGGCAATGCGCCGGATCGTATGCCGGGTGAATTCCATAAGCGAATTAAAGGTACGGATTGGAACAGAAGCGCCGGGCTCCACGAGTGGAAGGAAATCCTTGACGAATAACCGGTTCAGCGGGCGCCGAAAAGCATACTGCCAATGCGCAGCAGGTTGCTGCCTTCTTCCAGGGCGATGGTATAGTCGCCGCTCATGCCCATGGACAGGATGCCACCCGGAAACCAGCGACGGGCCAGTGTTTGCAGGCGGCGGAATTCTTCGCGCACCTGTTGCTGGTCATCCGTAAACGAGGCCATGCCCATCAATCCCTTTACCTGCACCCAGGGCAGTGTGGCGGTGGCTGTTATCGCTTCCTCCAGTTCGGCTTCGTCCATACCGAATTTGGTATCTTCGCTGGCAATGTGCACCTGCAGCAGCACCACCTGCTGCTTTGAGATTTTGCCTGCCTGTTTGTTGATCTCCTGCAGCAGGCGAAGGCCGTCCACGCCATGGATAAGGTGTACAAAGGGAATGATCTGCTTTACCTTATTGGATTGCAGGTGGCCGATGAAATGCCAGCGGATATCGGCCGGCAGCTGGCCCTGCTTCTCCACGAGCTCCTGCACATAGTTCTCCCCGAAATCGCGCTGCCCGGCGTTGTAGAGCTCGAGTATGTCCTCCACCGGTTTGGTTTTGCTCACGGCCACCAGTGTGGCACCTTTTTCTTTGCAAAGGGAAGAAAGGGATCGATAGGCGGATAGATCAATGGCCATGAAGCAAAGCTATCATTTAACTTTAGAAAATGTTACACATCCTCTACATCGTTGCCATCATTGCAGAAGCCATGACGGCCGCGCTCTCCGCCGGACGAAGGGAAATGGACTGGGTGGGCGTTTGCATCATTGCCTGGGTAACCGCACTGGGCGGCGGCACCATCCGCAACATCGTATTGGGTCACTATCCCATGAGCTGGGTGGAACATCCCGAGTACCTCCTGCTCACCGCCGGCGGCGCCGCGCTTGCCGCGATCATCGCCAGCTACATGAAAAAGCTGCGTTACCTCTTTTTGTTGCTGGATGCCATCGGCCTGGTCGTTTTCACCATCATCGGCTGCCGTGTGGCGCAGGAGCTGCATCTTTCCTGGTCGATTGTATTGCTCAGCGGCGTGATCACCGGTTGCGCCGGCGGCGTACTGAGGGATGTATTGTGCAATGATGTACCGCTGCTGTTCCGGAAAGAATTGTACGCCAGCGCGTCCATCTTCACAGGAGGTATTTACCTCTTGCTGGAGCAGGCAGGCCTCAGCATACACCTGGCAACGGTGCTGGCCTGTGCCGGGGGACTCGCCCTTCGCCTCCTGGCACTGCGCTATGCCTGGCAGATGCCGCGTTTTGTGTACCACGAAGAATGGCACTAGGATTTCAGTACGGCCCTTCCAATAACGATGCGCTGCACTTCGGAAGTACCCTCGTAGATCTGTGTGATCTTGGCATCGCGCATCAGGCGTTCCACATGGTATTCCTTCACATAGCCATAGCCACCGTGCACCTGTACCGCTTCGGTGCTCACCCACATGGCTGTTTCGGAAGCATATACCTTGGCCATAGAGCTGCTGAGCGTGTAATCCTTACCGTTATCCTTCTCCCAGGCTGCCCTTAAACAGAGCAGGCGTGCGGCTTCCACGCGGGTGGCCATATCGGCCAGCTTGAATTGTATGGCCTGGTGGTTCATGATCTCCTTACCGAATGCCTTGCGCTGCCTGGAGTACTGCAGGGCCAGTTCGTATGCGCCGCTGGCAATGCCCAGGGCCTGGGATGCAATGCCGATGCGGCCTCCGGCGAGCGTTTTCATGGCAAACTTGAAACCGAACCCATCTTCTCCTATGCGGTTGGCTTTGGGAATTTTCACGTCGTTGAAAGAAATGCTGTGCGTATCGCTGCCCCGGATGCCCATTTTGTTTTCCTTGGCGCCAACCGTTACGCCAGGCCATTTCTTTTCCACGATAAAAGCATTGATGCCATGTGCGCCGAGGCTGCTGTCGGTTTGCGCTATGACCAGGTACACCGATGCGCTGGAGCCGTTGGTGATCCAGTTCTTGATGCCGTTCAGCAGGTAGTGGTCACCCTTATCCACTGCCGTGGTACGCTGCGAAGTGGCGTCGCTGCCGGCTTCGGGCTCGCTCAGCAGGAAGGCGCCGATGTACAGTTCGCCGTCTTTCTTTCCTTTCGCCAGGGGCACGAGGTATTGTTGTTTCTGTGCTTCCGTACCATAGGCTTCCAGTCCCCAGCACACCAGGCTGTTGTTCACGCTCATGCATACGCTCACGCTGGCATCGATTTTACTGATCTCTTCCATGGCCAGCACATAACTGGCGGTGTCGAGGCCGGCGCCGCCATAGGCGGGGTCAACCATCATGCCCATAAAACCGAGGTCGGCAAGCTGGCTGATCTGTTCTTTGGGGAACTGTTGTTTTTCGTCTCTTTCTATAACGCCCGGAAGGCATTGCTGCTGCGCAAAATCGCGGGCTGCTTTACGGATCATTTCCTGTTCCTCGGTAAGACTGAAATGCATGGTAGGATATTAAGTGCACAAATGTACAGGAAATGACAATAAACTAACAATTGTTAGCGTAGATTGCAGGAAAATTTTCCATGGATTCTCTGCTCGATGAATCTTACTGGAACCAGCGCTACCAGTCCGGTGCAACGGGCTGGGACATTGGCAGTCCCTCCCCGCCGCTGCGCGCATATGCCGACCAGCTAACGGATAAGCACATCCGCATCCTGGTTCCCGGCTGCGGCAACGGTTACGAAGTGGAATACCTGCTGCGGCAGGGTTTTACGCAGGTTACAGTGGTGGACATTTCCTCTACCCTTACCGCGCGGCTGGAAAAGCGCCTGGCTCAATGGGCCGGCAAGGAACTGCAGGTAGTACACGCCGATTTTTTTGACCTTACCGGGCAGTTCGACCTCGTGCTGGAGCAAACCTTCTTTTGCGCCCTCAATCCTTCCCTGCGTGAAAAATATGCCCGTCACATGAAATCACTGCTGGCGCCAGGCGGCCGCCTGGCGGGTGTATGGTTTAACCGCGACTTTGAAGGCGGGCCACCTTTTGGAGGTAACGCCGAAGAATATACGCAGTTGTTTGCCCCCCTGTTCAGGATCGCGAAAATGGCGCCCTGTTACAATTCCATACCGCAGCGGGAAGGCAATGAACTGTTCCTGGTCCTGGAAGCGTGAGTAAACGAAGCCATGGGCTCACACCACTGACGGCTCAAAACCGTAAGCCTAGCCAGGCGCAGGTTTAAACTACCGAAGGCTCCTGCTGGCTGAGGCAGTGAAAGGAACCCAGTCCCCAGATGATCTCCGTGGAATCGATGCCTACCACTTCACGCGTGGGAAAACATTGCTGGATGATGGAAAGCGCCTGGTCGTCTTTCGGGCCACCGAATACCGGCACGATCACCGACTTGTTGGCAATGTAAAAATTGGCATAGGAGGCCGGCAGGCGCTGGTCGTCGTACACCACGGGGTCGGGCATGGGCAGTTCCACGATGTTGAGCTGCTTCCCGTTCAGCAGGCGCAATTGCTGCAGCTGCTGCAGGTTGGCGGCAAGCAAGGCGTGGTTTTCGTCCTGCCGGTTGGGTTCCACCACGGCAAGCACGGTATCGGCATTCACAAAACGAACCGTATCGTCAATATGGCCATCGGTATCATCGCCCACAATGCCTTCTTCCACCCACAACACCTGGTCCACACCGTAATAATTGCAGAGGTAGGATTCCACCTGTTCGCGGCTGAGGTGCGGATTGCGGTTGGGATTGAGCAGGCAGGCGGTGGAAGTAAGCACCGTACCGGCACCATTGAATTCCACCGATCCGCCTTCCATCACGATACCGGGATAGTATACCGGCAGGCCCAGCGCTTCCGCCACGCGGGTGGGGATCACATCGTCGAGGTCATAGGGCGGGTACTTGCCGCCCCAGGCGTTATAACCCCAATCTACAACCGCTTTTGGCGCCGCGGCGCCGGGGTTGATGAGAAAAGCGGGGCCGTGATCGCGGCACCAGGCATCGTTGGTTGGATGCAGGTAAAAAGATATTTTTTCGAGGTCGCCGCCGGCTTTTCGGATATGGTCTTCCGCAAAAGCCTGCATGTCGTTATCTCTCACGTTGATGCATACCCGCTCACTCTCTGCCAGTTTTTTGATAAAGGCGGCATAGTATGGAAAGATCGTATGGATCTTTCCGGGCCAGGAAGCTTCCTTATGGGGCCAGCTCAGCCAGGTGGCGTCGTGCGGCGCAAATTCGGCGGGGAAATAATAGCCGGCCGACTTCGGTGTACTCATTCGTCGATGTATCTTTTGGTAATGGGCTGGTAAGCATCGATGCGCCGGTCGCGCAGGAAGGGCCAGTGTGTGCGGTAGCGGTCGCTTTTGGCGAGGTCCAGCTCCATCACTTTTACTTCTTCCGCTTCGTGCGAGGCCTGGTAGAGCACGGTTCCAAAGGGATTGGCGATAAAGGAGCCGCCCCAGAATTTCATGGCGCCCTCCTGCTCAAAGCCCACGCGGTTCACGCTCACCACGTGCACACCGTTCGCCACGGCATGGCTGCGCTGGATGGTTTGCCAGGCATTGTATTGTTCGGTATTGGTGGCTTCATCCTGCGAAGTGGACCAGCCAATGGCGGTGGGATAAAAGAGTACCTCCGCTCCCATCAAAGCCGTGATGCGTGCCGCTTCCGGATACCACTGGTCCCAGCAGATCAGCACCCCGATGGTGGCAAATTTTGTTTTGAACACCTTAAAACCGAGATCGCCGGGTGTGAAATAAAATTTTTCGTAGTAAGCGGGATCGTCGGGGATATGCATTTTACGGTACTTGCCGAGGTAGCTGCCGTCGGCATCGAGTACGGCGGTGGTGTTGTGGTAAATGCCCTGCGCTCTTTTTTCAAAAAGGGAAGCGATGATCACCACGCCCAGTTCCCCCGCCACTTTGGAAAGGGTTTCGGTAGACGGGCCGGGGATGGGTTCTGCCAGCAGGAAGTTGTCATAGTCTTCCACATCGCAAAAATAAAGCGAGGTAAAAAGTTCCTGCAGGCATACGATCTGCGCACCTTCCGAAGCAGCTTTTCGTACCCCGGCGATGGCTTTCTGCAGGTTCTCTTCTTTGCTGGCGGTACAGCTCATCTGCACCATTCCTATCCGGACAGTCGACATAGTTTCCGTTTTAAAAGATCGCTTTTAATGGAGCACTCAGGCGCGGCCCATCTGCTTCAGGAACGACACGTGCGAAGCAATGGCGTAGCGGGTTTTGGCGTATTCGATATAAGGAACGCCGTATTCCTCGCAGGCCTTGCGAATGATTTTGCTGATGGCCGGGTAGTGCACGTGAGAGATCTTCGGAAAGAGGTGGTGCTCGATCTGGAAATTGAGTCCGCCTACCAGCCAACAAACCAGTCTGTTGTTGGTGGCAAAGTTGGCGGTGGTCTTCAGTTGGTGGATGGCCCATTCGTCTTCCATCTTACCACTCTTTTCGTCGGGCATGGGGAAGGAAGTATGTTCAACGGTATGCGCCAGTTGAAATACAATGCTCAGCACAAAACCGGCGAATGTAGTAAAGATGATGAAACCGATCAGCCAGTCCACAAAACCCAGCATATAAATGGGCAGTCCCACGTACAGGAAGAGGTTGAGCGCTTTGAAAGCCCAGAAATTGATATGGTCCCAGGTGCTCATCTTTTTCAGGGGCATGCTGCCGATGCGGCTGGAGAAGTATTTGGAATAGTCGAGCACAAAGATCCACATGATGTAGAGCAGCGAATACAGGAACCAGAAATAGAGGTGCTGGTATTTGTGCAGGCGGTATTTTTTCTGGGTGCTGCTCATGCGCATCCAGGGCTGGATATCGATGTCGTCGTCGAGCCCATCCACATTGGTATAAGCATGGTGGATCACGTTGTGTTTGATGTTCCACATAAAGCTGCTGCCGCCCAGCAGGTTTAGGGAGAAGGCAGCCATTACGTTCACCCATTTGTGTTTGCTGAAGCTGCCGTGGGCGCCGTCGTGCATAACGTTAAAGCCGATGGCCGCTACGATGCCCCCGAGGACCACACATTCAACCAGGGCCAGCCAAACGGCCGGTGTAAAAAACACCAGGTGAATGTAAACGGTAATAAAAGCAACCAGCAGGATGATGGCCTTTGTGTAAAGGGTAAGGTTCCCGGTAGTGGAAGCCCCTTTTTCTTCAAAATACTGGCTGATTCTTCTTTTCAATTCAGCGTGAAAAGACTGTGCAGAGTGTGCGAATTTAGGTGTAACCATGAGGAATGCAATGGGTTCAAAAATCCAAGGACACGCAAAACTAAGGTTTTCCCCAATCGGCCGCTCGTTCCGGGATAAAATTAACAATCAGGTCTCCACCAGGATAAGATCATCTAAGTTCCTGATCCCCAGCGACTTCTGCGTATTGAACCCTTCTGCATATTTTACCCCGATGCGTTTGCCCAGCATGCGCGCGCGCGCCACCACGCTGTCGCGGAAATCTGGGGTGGAAATATAGGTCTGCGGACCTTCGCTGCCGGCCCCGGTAAAAAACTGGGTGCCATAAGCCATTACCGACTCCATTTTGCGCTCGAATACGTCGGAGATATCGATGAGGAGATCGGGTTCGTGGAGTTTGTCCTGTATATAATGGAGTACATATTTGGGGCGCCAGCGCTCCTGCGGGCGGCCGTTTTCATCGACGGTGCCGATTTTTACCAGTCCGGCCAGAAAGGCGGCGTCGGCGATCAGTTTTCCCGCCCGGCCGTGGTCGGGATGGCGGTCTTCCAGCGCATTGCCCAGGATGATCTCGGGCTGGTATTTGCGGATGGCCTGGATCAGTTGCAACTGGTGGGTTTCGTCGTTGGCAAAAAAGCCGTCCCGCATGCGGAGGTTCTCCCGGACCGATACGCCCAGTATGGCGGCGGCGGCGGCGGCTTCCGTGTAGCGGGTCTCCACGCTTCCGCGCGTGCCCAGTTCGCCCTGGGTCAGGTCGATGATACCCACTTTTTTGCCGTTGGCGATTTCGTTGAGAATGGTGCCCGAACAACCCAGTTCCACATCATCGGGATGAACGCCAATGGCCAGTATGTCCAGCTTCATGCATCTAGTTTGGCTGCAAATGTACTGGGTTTATTATCCTACCTTTGCGCAAATTTTAGATATGAGCACATTCGAAGCGTTAGGACTTGACGAGAGACTGGTGAAAGCGACGACAGCCCTTGGATTTGTTAACCCCACTACCATACAGGAAAAAGCCATTCCCATTCTGCTGAGCGGCACCACCGATCTCATTGGGCTGGCGCAGACCGGAACGGGCAAGACCGCAGCCTTTGGTCTTCCCCTGCTTCAATTGATCCAGGCCGGCGAAAAATACCCGCAGGCGCTGATCGTATGCCCCACACGCGAGCTCTGCATGCAGATCGTGAACGAAATGGAGTTGTTCAAAAAATACATGAGCGGCCTGCACATCGTGGCTGTATACGGCGGTACCTCCATCAGCGCGCAGGTGCGCGATATCCGCCGCGGCGTACAGATCGTAGCGGCTACCCCTGGCCGTTTGATCGACCTCATCGAGCGCAAGGCCATCAACCTGGAACAGATCAAATACGTGGTGCTGGACGAAGCCGATGAAATGCTGAACATGGGTTTCCAGGAAGACATTGAATTCATTCTCAAGAATACGCCCAACCGCGAAAGCACCTGGTTGTTCAGCGCCACCATGCCTCCCGAGATCCGGAAAGTGAGCAAGCGTTACATGAAGGAGCCGAAAGAAGTGCAGGTGGGTAAAGTGAATACAGCGAACAAAAACATCGACCACCAGTATTTTGTCACCAGCGCACAGCACCGCTACGAAACACTGAAGCGGCTGATCGATTTCAACCCCGGTATGTACGGCATCATCTTCACCCGCACCAAGGCCGACGCGCAGGAAATTGCTGAAAGGCTGACGCGCGAGGGCTATGATATCGACGCCCTGCACGGCGATTTGACGCAGGGGCAGCGCGACAAGGTGATGGGACAGTTCCGCGATAAGTCGCTCCAGCTCCTCATCGCCACCGACGTGGCCGCAAGGGGCATCGACGTTACCGGCATCACCCATGTGATCAACTACGAACTGCCCGACGACATTGAAGTGTACACCCACCGCAGTGGCCGTACGGGCCGCGCGGGCAATACGGGGATCTGTATGTCGATCATCCATAGCCGTGAGGTGTTCCGCCTGCGCCAGATCGAAAAAATGGTCCAGTCGAATTTCAACAAGCTGGAGATCCCCAGCGGCAAGGACGTTTGCCGCAAACAATTTTTCTACTTCATGGAACGCCTGCTGCAAACCGATATCAGTCATGGCCAGTACGAGACCTATGTGCCCATGCTGATGGAAAAATTTGCCGACGTAAGCAAGGAAGAGATCCTGCAGAAAGTGGTGGCCACCGAGTTCGACCGCTTCCTGAAATACTATGAAAATGCGGAGGACCTGAATATCCGCGACGACCGGAAGCAGCGCGGCCGCGACATACCATCGCGCGACCAGGGCCGTACGCGCGGAGACCGCGGCGAGCGCTACCAGGCGCCGGCGCCGGGCAACCTCACCAAGCTTTTTGTGAACCTGGGTACAAAAGATGGTTTTTATAAAGCCAGCTTCCTGCAGTTCATTCTCGATATGAGTGATCTCAGGAAAGAAGTACTGGGCCGCATCGATATGAAAGAAATGAACAGTTGGATCGAGATTGACCGGCAGGCGGCCAACAAAATGATCCGGGCCATTGACGGGAAAACCTATAAGGGCCGCAAGATCCGTATGAACGATGCCAACCGCTAGCCTTTTGGTGGTCTCGATCATCTAAAGTAGTTTCGTTCCGCTTTATTCAATCGTAACACATTAAACTTGAAATAATATGGCATATGATGTTCTTGTGATCGGCAGTGGTCCCGGTGGATATGTAGCCGCCATCCGTGCTGCACAACTGGGTTTCAAAACAGCGGTCATAGAAAAAGAAAGCCTGGGTGGTGTTTGCCTGAACTGGGGTTGTATTCCTACCAAGGCCCTGCTGAAAAGCGCCCAGGTAATGGAATATATCAAGCATGCCGGCAACTACGGTCTGGAAGCTACGGGATCGGCCAATTTTGAAGCGGTGATCAAACGCAGCCGCGGCGTGGCCGATAAGATGAGCAAGGGCGTGCAGTTCCTGATGCGCAAGAACAAGATCGATGTGATCATGGGTTTTGGAAAGGTGAAGGCGAAGGGCCAGGTGGAAGTGACCAAGGCCGACGGCGCCAAAGAAACCGTGGAAGCCAAACACATTATCATTGCCACCGGCGGCCGCAGCCGTGAATTGCCCAGCCTGAAACAGGACGGCAAAAAAGTGATCGGCTACCGCGAAGCCATGTCGCTCCCCTCCCAGCCCAAGTCCATGATCGTGGTGGGCAGTGGCGCCATCGGTGTGGAGTTTGCTTATTTCTACAACGCCCTCGGCACCAAGGTTACCATCGTGGAGTTCATGCCCAAGGTAGTGCCCGTGGAAGACGACGATATCTCCAAAGAACTGGAAAAACAATACAGGAAGCAGGGCATTGAAATAATGATCAATGCCAACGTAGAAAGCGTGGATACCAGCGGCAACGGCGTAAAAGCAAAAGTAAAAACAGCCAATGGAGAAGTGGTGCTCGAAGCAGATGTATTGCTCAGCGCCGTAGGTGTTTCCGCCAATATTGAAGGCATAGGCCTGGAAGAGAATGGCATCAAAACCGACAAGGGCCGCATTGTGGTGGACAAATTCTACCAAACCAGCGTACCCGGCATTTATGCCATTGGTGATTGCGTACCGGGACAAGCCCTGGCGCACGTGGCCAGCAAGGAAGGTATCATTTGCGTGGAAGCCATCGGTTATGCCGAGAAAAAATACAACCACCAGCCCGAAGGGCTCGATTACAACAATGTACCGGGCTGTACTTATTGCACGCCGGAGATTGCTTCCGTAGGGTATACCGAAAAAGCGGCTAAAGATGCCGGTTATGAAATCAAAGTGGGCAAGTTTCCGCTCAGCGCTTCCGGTAAAGCTTCTGCTGCCGGCGCTACAGAAGGTTTCGTGAAAGTGATCTTCGACGCCAAATATGGCGAATGGCTGGGCACCCACATGATCGGGTACAACGTAACCGAAATAATTGCCGAAACCGTGGTGGCCCGCAAACTGGAAACCACCTACCACGAAGTGCTGAACAGCATTCACCCCCACCCCACCATCAGTGAATCCATCAAGGATGCCATTGAAGTGGCTTATGGCGAGGCCATTCACCTTTGATTTGAATGAACCATTGATACAGCAGCGCTTCCGCAAACCGGGAGCGCTTTTTTTATCACTCAGAGTTTGGTGAAACTCACGGGGCGAATACCCGGCTCGGTATTGCGGATGATGTATTGCCCGCGCGGCAGCCTGGAAACGTCGAGCACGGCGGGGCTGCTGACCATGTTCGCTGTCAGCACCGGCTGTCCCACCATATTGTATACCCGTAACTGCCCTGTGGCAGCAAGTTTGCTTCCTTTCAACACCACCTGCAATTGCTGCGTGGCGGGAACGGGGTAACAGGAAAGCGCCAGCGCCGGCTGGTTGATCGCTGCCTGTGATTTGTCCCAGTTGGGATCGATCACTTCACCCGTGGTAGAGAGTCCTTTGGAAGAAAGCAGCGGGTGCCTCAGTTGCCCGGCTTCGAAAATGGACCGCATCCTGTTTTGCTGACCCGTGGTGAACATGTACATGCATTGGTCGTTCGTGCGATCCATATAATTCATGTACATATCGCCGGTTTCCGTATCGCTGCAACTGAATACCTGGCTGTTGGGACAACCGAGGTGGTAGCTTTTTTGCCGGGGCGTATCGTCGATGCCATCGTCGCCGCAATACGCATCACCCCAAATATGCTTCAGTCCCAGCCAGTGGCCTGCCTCGTGAACCGCGATCCTTCCCAGTCCGTGCTCGGGGTGCCTGGTGCCGGAACCAAAAACCCGGTAATCGAGCACAATGCCATCTACCTGCGGCGGATCGGTGGTTTTGCTCGTATAACCCGATATACCCATTGTCATTTTTGCCACCCAGATATTGAGGTAGTGGTCGCGGGGCCAGGCATCGTCGCCGCCCCTGGCCGTGAATTTAACCCGGTCGTCGACGTTGAAATAGTCAATGCCCGTTTTCACCCGCACAATGCCGCTGCTGGCCTGACCGGCGGGGTCTGATTTGGCCAGAACAAACCGAATGTGGCAGTTGGCGATGCGCGACTGGAAATAAGCCGGCACTCTTTTGAGATCGGCATTCTCTGCATTGAAATCGCGGTTCAGCGCATCGATCTGCGACTGCACCAACTGGTCGCTGATGGCCGCGGGATCAGGCGATACGATATGGACCACCACGGGAATGGTGATCTCCGGAATGGCCGTGCGATGGGAATTACCCTGTGCCAAGCCCCTTGCCCCCATGAGGAGACAATACGATACAACAATGATCCGTCTCATGCAAAATTCGATTTTGTGGACGGTCATTCATAGCGTGGATCAGTATTTACCCTGCCCTACAAGGAAATACGGTAAGCCATTGCAAAGGATATTGCAGCGATTAAAGGGGATCAACGGTAAAGAGGGGAAACTTAGCCGGGAAAAATGCAGGCGGAGAGGATATGGAGCACAGTTTTCATCCGGTAAGTAATGTAAAAAAACTGCTTTTAGGTTAGATTTCAAAGCGTTATAACAAGTATTTTTCCGGCAAATTGTACTTTTGGTCCAAGCCGAAAACATGAATAAGAACCGAATTTCCTTACTGGGCGCCGCTTTTATGCTTTTGCTGGGCGCCTGCAAGAACCAGGACGCCGACCAGTCCGATATAGAAAATACCAATACCTCCTCCGGCATACCCGCCCCTGCCAGCCTTTCTTACCAGGTGGTGAAAGTATACCCGCACGATAGCCTGAGCTACACGCAGGGACTGATCGTGTACAAGGGGCAATTACTGGAAGGCACGGGCGGCAGTCCCGAATACAACCCCTATCATTCCTGGGTGGGGAAGGTGGATATGGCCACTGGAAAAGTGTTGCAGAAAACACCGCTTGATACCACTTACTTTGGAGAAGGCATCACCATTTTAAACGACAAATTGTACCAGCTTACCTGGCATGGCAAGAAAGGATTTGTGTACGATCCCGTCACCCTGAAAAAACTGCAGGAATTTCCTTTGAAGACCCAGGGCTGGGGATTGACCAACGACAGTACCAACCTGATCGTATCGGATGGCAGCAGCAATCTTTACTTTCTTGATCCCAACGATTTCAGCACCAAAAGGATCGTAAGCGTAACCGACAACAATGGCCCTGTTAACAACATCAACGAGCTGGAATACATCAGGGGCTTTATCTACGCCAACAAATACCAGAGCGATTATATTCTTAAAATAGATCCTTCCAATGGGCAGGTGGTGGGCATTGCCAACCTCAGCGGCATACTCGCCAACAACAGCAAGGAAGATACAAGGCAGGCCAAGTACAACGATGGAGAAGCGGTGCTCAATGGCATTGCCTACGATGCCGCCGCCGATAAGATTTATGTCACCGGCAAGCTCTGGCCCTATCTTTTCGAATTACAATTTCATTAAGCATTCCCCCGTCGTTTCGCCCGGCACGCCAGTTTGCGCATCAGCCTTTTTCTGCGATATAAGTAATGGAACTGGCTTTTTCTACCGACTGCAGGGTGGACCAGGAAGACTGTAAACCTTTCAGCAGCGCGCCCGGATGGTTGGCGCGGCCCTTGCGATAAGTTTCACTCAGCATGCTGATGTAAAAGGGATCGAACCACATGGGTTTCATGCCGCTCAGCCGGAAGCCATGCAGGGAGAGCAGCCGCGAGAGCGCCTGCGGTGAAAAGTGATAGAGATGGCGCGGCACATCATAGGCAGCCCAGGCGCTGCCGTACGATTGTGCATCGGCCGAAAGGTAGTTAGGCAATGCCAGGAAGAGTTTCCCCTTATTGCGCAGCAGGGCATGAAAGCGGTCCATGTACCCGTGCAGGTCGTGCACGTGTTCCAGCACGTGCCAGAGTGTGATGGCGTCGTACGCATTTTCCGGGAGGCTGTAGAGCTCATGCGAAGGCAGCAGGTCCAGGCCGTGGTTGCGGCGCGCGGTTTCCCGGGCGCCGGCGTCGGGTTCCAGTCCCGTTACACGCCAGCCGGCTTCCCGCATCGCCTGCAGGAAGGCGCCGGTACCGGCGCCAATGTCGAGCAGGTCGCCGTTTTTACACGCCGTTTCTTTTTCCACCCAGCTTCGCTTACCCTGCAGCGTTATACGCCTTACCTGGTGGTAAACGGCGTTCACCAACCCGCGCCTTGTGTCGGAATGCGATACGTAGGCGTCGGACTGGTAATAAGGTGCTATGGATGTTTCATCCGGCACATCCTGCGTAAAGCGCAGGTGGCAGGAGCCACACTCCCAGATGGAATAGGTTTCGCCTGAAACCGTATGATCGCGGGCTTCCAGGGCAGTATGTATATCGGTTGATCCGCAAACCGGGCAACTATGACGGTGTATCAGTGACATAATGAGAGTGCCGGTTTATTTGGAAGTAGCGGGCATGGAAATTTCCGGGGTTTCCTTACTGTTGCCGGTAGCAGACCAGTTCATGCCATATTGTGCAAAATGATACAGGCAAAGACCGAGTGCAATGGCAGCTATGACCAGTGCATAGATCCGCCACGACTCCCGTTGCACGGGCGTGTCGGCCAGCAGTTCGGGCATTTCAGTATTCGTTCTTTCCGTATCACCTACCAGCAGTTGGTGGGAGGTGCGTTCGCGGATGATGCGATGGGCAGGAACGGGCTGGAGAGGCGGCAGTAGGTCGGGCCGGGCCTCAAAAAAAACCTCCCCGTTGTCGTCGGCGCGGAATTCTCCGAGTCCTTCCCAATAGGCTTTCTCACGGTTACGGATACGCGCTCTCAGCTCATAGGCGAATTCATTGTACCACCTGATGGCTTCAAAATCGGGCAGCAGCATTTTGGAAGACAGGTAGGTGAAGAAGGCGGTATCGGGCGCATCGAAATATTTATCAAAACGGAAAATATAACCCGGCGCCAGCAGTTGGCGGTTCACGAAATCGGTGCGGGCAGGCACCCTGTCCATATGCAGGGTTCCCAACCCGGGAATACTGATATTCCTGTGCTGGAACAGGTATTGATTGAGGATCTCCATGCGGCGAAAATACGGATTGGTCTTATTTTTTCGGCATCCGCAGTATTACTCCGCCCAGCACCTGGAAGCCGTAGACTTCATATTGGTTCCAGCGCTGGTAACGATTGTTGAAAATATTGTTCATTTGGAAGAAAAGGTCCAGGTTGGGCAATACTTTGAACTCCACACCCAGGTTCATATCAGCCGCCTTATCGCCTTTGTAGGCGCCGCCGTCCTTGTTCAGGTAAGAGGGTCCATCCCATGCATAGAGATCGGCCTTCAGGAAGAGGTCGGGAATGATGCGCCAGCGCAGGTTGGCATTGATCTCCATGGGCAGCAGTCCCCATGCGCGCAGTTGCCCCTCTACTTTTGAGAAATTGGTATAGGTAACCCCGGCGTTGAAATTGAAGGTTTCTCCCAGCATATACCCGATTTCTCCATGCAGACGCAGCATAGTGATCTCGGAAGCATATACCGTTTGGAAGGATTTGCCGCCATCGTCGTTGTAGTCGTTCACGAAGAGGTTTTCGTTGAAATGCTTGCCGTAAGAGGCTTTGGCGCTGTAGGTGAAATGGTTGGCGAGTGATCCCTTAAAGCCGGCATAAAACTCGGTGACCCTGGTATTGCGGAGCGTATCGGGCTGCATGATCCAGGGATTGATGCCCGCAAACCGCTGGTAGCTGCCGCGGTTGAAATAACCGATCCAGCCAGCCTGGAAAGTGAAGCGCTGGTCGCTGGTAATGAACTCGGCCATCACATTGGGCAGCAGGTGGAAAACCTTGTTGTCCCAGGAAGGCGTTATACCACCCTGGAAATAGACGTTGGGTGTTTTGAGGACCAGGGCCGGTTCCACATAGTAGAGGTTGTTTTTCACCACTTCCTTGGTGGGCGGATTGTAACGGGTGATATCGGCGGTTACACCCAGGTTAAACCCAAAACTTTTCCCGAAGGTCTTTTGAAGGGGCAGTTTTGCCACGATATTGCTTTCGCTGCCCTTGAAGGCGTCATTTTTCCCGGAAAAGGCTGTTACGCTCACGCTGGGCTGGTAGCTCAGGTCAAAGGCAGTGGGATTTACATTCCTGAACCCGAAATAGCCATCCACCGTCTGGAAGGTTTGCTTTAGCTGCGATTTGGAAAAAGAAAGCGTGTCGGGCTGGTAGCCGTAAAAGAAATAATCCTGCACCTTGTATCCCAGCTTCATGGTGAAGTCGTGATTGTCGCCGGCCGATACCTTGCTGCGCAGTTGAATATCGGCAAGATTGTTCTTCTGGTAATCGAGGCGGCCCTTGGCCCTGTAGATTTCGCCATAGAGGCCCACATTGTTACGTTCATCACCCAGCGAAAAAGCGCCCTGTATGTATGGCAGGTGCACATTACCCAATCCCACTTTCAGGTACTGGCTGTTTTGCCAGGGCAGCACGGAATCGACAGACAAGGCCACGGGGTTCAGCGCGCCGGGCAGAAAGGGCACTTTCACCTGTTGCGCCGGAACCTGGTATTGCAATACCGGCCGTATGGAATCCAGCACAGGCAGGGAGGCCGAAAAATTCTGCTTCACAGCTTCCCGCAGCACGGGTTTGAAAGTGGAAGTAACGTCAATGGTTTTTTTCCGCGTGCTGTCCTGCGCAACCACGGTTCCGGCAGCACACAGCAACAGCAGGAAAGCGACGTATCGGATGGATTTCATGTTGTCCATTTCAGTAGGAATCAGTTTTTGGGTGCGTTGGCCTCTTGTTTTTCCGCTTCATTCACCTGGGTCAGCTTGCGTTGCGCTTCTTCTTTTACATCGGGTAAGCTGGCGTTTTCCAGTACGCTCTGGTAAGTGGCTTTTGCATTGAAATAATCGCCCTGTTTGTAATAGATATCGCCCAGCAGCAGGTAGGATTTCGTTACCCAGTTCTCATAGGAACCGTTTTTATGGATCACTTCAAAGGCGCTTTTTTCCGCGTCTTTGTAGCGTGACTGCTGGAACTGGCACCAGGCAATTCCATACCTTGCTTCGGCACTCATTTCACCTTTGGAAGCACCGGCAGCCGCCTTATAATAACCGATGGCGAGGTCGTACTGGTTGTCGTGCTGGGCAGCGCGCGCCAGCACCATATTCGCCAGCAGTTTGTCGTCGGTGCCCGCTCCTTTGGCAGCCAGCAGGTCTTTGGCATTGGGCGTGGCAGGCGACCACTGTTCCAGTTGATACTGGCTGCGAAGCAGGCCCCGCATGGATTCCAGCTTGTTCTCCTCGGTAGTGGCGTATTCTTTCAGGCGGGTGTAGAGTTCGGCAGCCTTATCGTATTTTTTCAGATCGAAGAAGTTCAGCCGCGCGGCCTGCAGCAATGATTTCTCACCGAATTTATTGGGCACCCTTGCCGCTACCGCTTCATAACCGGCAGCAGCCTGTGCAAATTCTTTTTTGCTGAGATAGATTTCTGCCTTGTAATAGTTGGCTTCGATCACATACCGGCCTTCGGGGTATTTCTGAAGATAGGCGTCAAAACGCTGCAGGGCGGCATTGAAGTTGCCATTGCCCAATTGCAGCTCAGCTTCGGCATAAGCGAGCGAGTCCTGCTGTGAGCCGGAAACATCCTTGCCCATTTTGCGCGCGAAGTTCACGTACTCGCTGCTACGCCCTTCTTCGAGGTAAATGGCGCGGGCATTGTCGAGCGCTTCATCGGCTTCTACGGAATGCGGGTATTGCTGCAGCAGGTCGTTGAATTGCTGCAGGGCCGATGTATTGTTGTCGAGGTTATAATAGGCCATACCCGCTTTCAGCAATGCTTTCGGCTTGAGGGCCTCGCTGCGGGAGTCTTTGATCACGGCAGAAAGATAGGGCAGCGCCTCCTGGAATTTTTCATCGGCCATATAGGTATTGGCCACTTCCATATTGGCGTCGGGCAGCAGCGACGAGGAAGGGAAAGATTTGCTTAGCTGCTGCAGGCGTTTGATCTTATCGGCAGGACGACTGATGCCGGCAATCATGGCATTCTGGAAAGAAGCGTAGTCGCTGGCCGCCCATCCGTTGCGGACGACCTGGTCGTAGATGGATTCGGCTTTTTTATAGTCGCGCTGCATGTAATAACAGTCACCTATACGCGCATATGCGTCCTGCTCCACCACACCCGAACGGGACTGAATTTTCCCGGCCACCTGCTCAAATTCGGCCAGGGCCGGTTTATACTGTTCTTTTTTCAGGTAGGCATAACCGAGGTTATAGTGTGCGTGCTGCGGATTCACTTCGCCGTTGGTGCGGGGCGTTCCGAGATAATTGTTGTAATGACCAATGGCTTCGTCGTAGCGGCTGTTGCGGAAAGCGATTTCGCCGCGCCAGAAATGGGTGAGCGGCAGCACCTGCTGGTTATACGCGCTCTTCTGCGCCCGGTCGAGCAGGCGGTCGGCTTCGGCCAGGTTGCCGTCGTTGATCAGTTCTGTCGCCCGGCCATACAGGATGCCAGGCAGGAATTGCTTCACCTGCTCGCTGGGTGTTTTAATACCGTCGAGGAGGGTCAGCGCGTCTTTATAATTACTGGTGGTTGCCATTACGCCCACCAGCAGTTCTTTTGATTCCGCAGCATAGGTGCCGTTGGGATAGCGCTGCAGGTAGGCCTGCAATTCAGTGAGCGCCACATCGGTAAAACCGAGTTCATACGACAGCTTACCGTACATGAAACGCGAAATCTCCTGCTGTTTGGGATTGCTGCTGTTGATGGAGCAGAAAAGAAAAGCGTTGCGGGCATTGGCTTTCTGGCCGGTTTTAAGGTAGGCATCCCCCAACAGGTACATGGCGTTCTGGGCAAGCGAATCTTCTTTGCCGCTGAGTAGTTTTAAACCATCGATGGCTTTCTGGTACTGACCCGTGTTGTAATAGCTGACCGACAGTTCATACCGGTCCTGGCGCTGCAGGGTCTTCTTTTTAGTGGCGTAATTTTCCAGGTAAGGAAGGGCTTTTGCCGCCTCCCCTTTTTCAAACCAGCCATGCCCCATTAGTCGCTGCAGTTCCAGGTCGTAGACGCCACTCCCCTTTTTCAGTTTGTCTTCGGCGTATTGCAGGGCTTTTTCTTTTTCACCCGTGATATAATAAATGGTGGCAATATAATAAGGCACCACATCGCGGTACTCGGCTTCGTTCTCCACTTCGCGAAAAGCGCTTAAGGCTTCCCGGTACTGTTTGTCGCGGAAGGCGATGAAACCGTAATAGTAATTGGCGGCAGCACGGTCGGGGCTTCCTTTCACCTGCCTTACCGCGTTCAGCAGGGGCTTGGCCTGGTCAAAACGCTGGAGGTTGAAATAGCTGTAGCCCTGGTGGAATTTGAGCGCCGATATTTCTTCGTTGCTGAGGTGGGCGACGGAAGTTTTTTCGTACTGGCCAACCGCCTGGTAAAAGTCGTTGTGGCGGAAATAGTATTCGCCCAGTTCAAAACGCATCAGCTCAACGCGACCTTCATTGTCGTTGCGGTCGGCAAATTCGATGGCCTGTTCCAGCGCGCCTTTTTCGTTTTCCCGGAGTCCGCAGGCGAGGGTGTAATAGCGGATCTCGGTATAATCGAGGGCATGGCTGGTACGGTCAACCGGGCGAAGCCGGGCGCTCAACTCCTTCAAAAGAGGATAGGCCAGGTTGTATTGCTGGTGCTGGTAAAAGTCCTTGGCCAGTTGAAAAGACTGTCCCGGATCGGTATAAGCGGCCGATTGCTGCGCCTGCACTGCCTGCAGCATGGCCAAAAAGAGCATCGTACAAACGATTCTGTTCACAATTGCCAAATTTATTTTCCTGGGTCTGATGGAAACGAAGTAAAGTTTTTGAATATTTTCTGTGCTACCAAATAACGTTCCAAACAACTGTGGATAATTGAAATGATTAACAATTCTTTGCATCCTTGCTTTATTTTTGACAAAAGAGATTGAATGAAAAGACTCCTTTCTACCAGCTACCAGGAATGGGCATTTGACGCCATGATGTTTTTGATCCGGATCGGGTTCGGAGGTTTAATGCTGGCCAACCACGGGTTCCAGAAACTTACCAAATATTCCAGCCTGCAATATAAATTCGGCGATCCCTTTCACATCGGGGCAAAGAACAGCCTGCTGCTGGTCCTGTTTGCCGAAGTGATTTGCGCCCTTCTTGTCATTGCCGGGCTCTTCACCCGCCTGGCGGCCATCCCGCTGGTGATTGCCATGGGCACGGCTTTTTTCATTGCGCACAACCACAATTTTGAGCAGGGAGAAATGGCCGCCCTGTACCTGGTGGGATTTATCGCCATCCTGCTCTGCGGTCCGGGCAAATGGAGCATCGACCGCATGAGTGGTAAATAAAATTTCCTGTTATGTATGTTTCAGAAACCAGGGTGCGGGTACGCTATGCGGAAACCGACCAGATGAACGTGGTATACCACGGCAACTATGCACAGTATTTTGAAGTGGCGCGGGTGGAAAGCATTCGTGAACTGGGATTTTCCTATAAGGACATGGAAGCCATGGGCATTCTTATGCCCCTGGTGGAATTGCATACCAAATTCCTGCGGCCCGCGCATTACGACGACCTGCTGACCATCCGCACCACGCTGAAAGAGTTGCCCGCCGACCATCGCATTGAATTTCACCAGGAGGTTTTTAACGAAACCGGCAGGCTGCTTACCATCGGGCGGGTGGTGCTGTATTTTATCCAAGCAGCCACGCGAGAAAAAACCACCATGCCTGAATTCCTTTACCAGAAACTGGCGCCTTATTTCCAGTAGTCGAGGAGGCGGAATATTTTTTGAACAACGGCCGCGTCGGAACAGGTGTAGTTGTTGACGATGATGGCAAGCGCCAGCTTTTGCCCGGCCTTGTTTTGGTGGTAGCCTGCAAACGCACGCACGCCGCCGATGGAGCCGCTTTTCAGCTTCATGCCATTGTAGGTGGGCAGGGCTTCATAAAAACTATTGTACCAGGATTGCCCGCGGGCGTAGACGAGTGCCTGCACCAGGGCGCCTGTTGTGATCCTGTTTTGCGGTGAAAGCCCGCTTCCGTCCAGCACGGACAGTGCATTGCTATCGATTCCCCGCTCCTGCCAGTAGCGGTGCAGCACGCTGATCCCTGCTTCAGCATCGCCGTAGTTTTTTCCTGCCGTGGCCAGGGCATGCAGCAACGCTTCTCCATACAAATTGATGCTCCTGCGCAGGAACCAATGGTTGAGGCTGTCGAGCCGCGGCGAATAATGGGTCCATAAGGTAGAGATTTGTTTGGCAGATGGTTCACCGTTTTCTGCCGGTGTGCTGGCTGCTTCCATTTGTAAGCCAGCCCCTTGCATTTTTTGAAACAGTTCGGCCGACAACTGTGCGGCGGGGTCGGGCAGGGAGCCCGAGATCTCGAAAGACTTGCTGTTGGGTGGAATGGTACCGCGTACCCAGCCCAGCTTTGAACCGGGCGCCAGGTAGATGTATGCATTGTCGCCGGATCCCGCCGGGCCTGCGGTAAGCCCATCGGGCAAAAGGGTGACGCCTTCCAGCGCGGGGCGCGTTTGCAGGATAGCAACCGGCTCGCCCGTTTTACCCGAACGCATCAGGAGATCGTACTGGTTTTCGCGCCAGTTGATGGCATAAGCTGCTGCGCCGTAGTAGTTGCCCATGTCCTGCCAGATCCATCCGTTGGGAACAGCAGCCGGCGAAAAATCGGCGCGTTTCCAATTGCCTTTGATGCGGCTGATGCCTTTGGCCTGCAGGCTGTCCACTATGTTTTGCAGTAGATCGTCGGCCCGCATGCCGGTATAACGCCAGGAGCCCAACGACGGATCACCTGTTCCAACCAGTTGCAGGTTTCCTTCGAGGCTGCCATTTACTACCGGGCCATCACCCACCAGTTGGGTATGGAAGCGGTACGATGGGCCCAGTATGTCGAGCGCCGCCATGCTGGTAAAGATCTTTTGCGTGCTGGCTGCAGGCAACCCACGGTCGGGGTCAAACGAAGCCAGCCGCTTACCACTCGCAAGATCGGTGACCATCAGTGATACAGACGCATAACGAAGCGCGGGATCTTTCAGGAACTGGTCGAGCCGCGTTTTCCATGCAGTAGGAGGAGCCTGTGCAAAAAGAGGGGCCGCTATCCCGCAGCAGCCGCAGAGAAAGATCATACGAATAAAGAGACACCGCATCATTACTGAAAAATAAGACATTTGTACAGATGAAGATCATAACAACCAGCATCATCACCATTGGCGATGAATTGCTGATCGGCCAGGTGGTCGATACCAACAGCGCCTGGATGGCGCAGGAACTGAATCGTGTAGGCATTCCTGTTATACGGCGTGTGGCGGTGGGCGATGTGGCGGCCGATATACGCCGCGCCTTCGACCAGGAACTGGAAGCGGCCGACGTGGTGCTGGTTACCGGCGGACTGGGTCCCACGGCCGACGACATCACCAAACCCCTGCTCTGCGATTATTTCGGCGGCAATATGGTGCTCAACCAGGAAGTGCTGGCGCATGTGCAATATCTCTTCGAAAAAGTGTACCAGCGCCCGATGATCCCGCGCAATGCGCAGCAGGCCGAGGTGCCCGACAACTGCCGCGTGCTCCACAATGCCAACGGAACCGCCCCCGGCATGTGGTTTGAAAGAAATGGCAAAATACTGGTAAGCATGCCCGGCGTGCCTTTTGAAATGAAGGGACTGATGCTGGACCAGGTGATTCCCGAGCTGGTGCAAAGGTTCCGGTTACCGGGTATCCTTCATCGCACCCTGCTCACGGCGGGCATCGGCGAGTCCTTTCTCGCAGAAAGGATACAGTCCTTTGAAACAGCGCTTCCCACGCATATCCGGCTGGCCTACCTGCCGCACTATGGCATGGTGCGGCTGCGCCTTAGCGCAACGGGTTTCGAAACAGCACAACTGGAAGCAGAAATGGAAACCTGTTTTCAGCAACTGCAAAACATGCTGCAAGACGTGGTCGTGAACAACCGCGACGAGCCCATGGAAAAAACCGTTGCTGATCTGTTGCTTGCAACCGGCTCTACACTTGGCACGGCTGAAAGCTGCACCGGCGGCTATATTGCACACCTTCTCACTTCCATGCCGGGCTCCAGCCGGTACTACAAAGGTTCGGTGATCGCTTATGCCAACGAAGTAAAAACAGGTTTGCTGCAGGTACCGGAAAACATACTGGAGAGCGTGGGTGCGGTGAGCGAGGAAACGGTTGTACAGATGGTGAAAGGTGCACTGGAAGCCCTTCATACCGATTACGCATTGGCCACCAGCGGCATCATGGGACCCGATGGCGGCAGCATCGAAAAGCCTGTAGGCACTGTATGGATCGCTGCAGGCAACCGCCAGTCCGTAAAAGCCCTCCGCCTCAAATTCCGGTTCGATCGTGAAAGGAATATCCAGTTGGCGGCTTTCAATGCCCTGAACTTTTTGCACAAATTCATCCTGGAGCAGGCTCCGGTTCCAAAAAACTAACAGTCATTAACATTAGGGCTGAATCCTTACCTTTGGCCACAAATCAAGTACGTACTATGGCGATTGTTGACCTGGTCATGCCGAAATTGGGAGAGAGCATCATGGAAGCTACCATCCTGAAATGGATGAAGAATCCCGGCGATACCGTCCGCATGGATGAAAGCCTGCTGGAAATTGCTACCGACAAGGTGGACAGCGAAGTGCCGAGTACCGCGGAAGGCATCCTCGAAGAACAGTTGTTTCCCATCAATGCTGTTGTTCCCATCGGAGCCGTGATCGCCCGCATCCGTACCGCTGCAGAAGAAAGCGCCGCACCTGCTCCCGTTCCGGCCGCACCTGCGCAGCCTGCCGCGATTGCTGAATCACCCGCGGTTACAGCAACTCAGATAGTTGCAGAACCTGCAGCAGTTGAACACGCTGTTGAAGCAGCGGCGGCGCACACATCGCTGTCGGGGAATGGCAATCGTTTTTATTCGCCCCTTGTGTTAAATATCGCAGCCAGTGAAGGTGTTTCCATGACTGAACTGGAGCAGATCAGCGGTACGGGAAACGAAGGCCGCGTCACCAAAAAAGACATCCTGCAATTTGTAGCCGATAAAAAACAAGGCATTGTTGCAACACCGCCTGCTGCTCCTGTTCAGCCGGTTGCGCCAGCCACTGTTCCGCAAACACCGGCCACTCCGGCACCTGGTGCAACGCCCGCAATACCTGCAACGCCCGCTGGCCTAGGCGCCGCACAGGGCAATGTAGAGATCATTGAAATGGACAGGATGCGCCGGCTCATCGCCGACCACATGGTGAAGAGCAAACAAACCAGTCCGCACGTAACCAGCTTCTCCGAAGCCGACGTCACCAACCTGGTGCTGTGGCGCGACCGGGTGAAAGACAGCTTCTTCAAACAGGAAGGCACCAAAATCACTTTCACACCGCTTTTTATTGAAGCCATCGTACGCTGCATCAAAAAATTCCCGCTGGTAAACAGCAGCCTGGACGGCAACCAGATCATACTGAAAAAAGACATCAATATCGGTATGGCCACGGCGCTTCCGAGTGGTAACCTGATCGTGCCCGTTATACGGAACGCCGACCAGCTCAACCTGGTGGGACTGGCAAGGCAGGTGAACGGCCTGGCCGAAAACGCACGCACCGGTAAGCTGAAGCCGGAAGATACACAGGGCGGCACTTTCACCCTTACCAATGTGGGTACTTTCGGCAGCCTCATGGGCACACCCATTATCAACCAGCCACAGGTGGCTATCCTCGCCGTGGGCGCCATCAAAAAGCGCCCCGTAGTGATTGAAACCGCCCAGGGCGATTCCATCGCCATACGTCATATGATGTACCTCAGCATGAGCTACGACCACCGCATCGTAGACGGAAGCCTGGGAGCCAGTTTCCTTTCGGCTGTTGCCCGCGAACTGGAACTCTTCGATCCGGAAAGAAAATTCTGATCAATCAGGGAGCCGCTCAGTTGCCGGAAGGCTTACCGTATTTTTCCCGCACAAGCTGGAAACGGTTGCCCCTTCTTTTAATAATGAAAAGATTGTCGTACACCGCTTCCGACAGGTCGGTCATGTGCGCGGCCGGCACCAGCCCGTTAATGATATCATCAATGGTATTGCTGTGGCCCACTACCAGCACATTTTCCTTCAAACTTTTAAGGCGATGTATGAAGGCCTGGTCAACGGTGTCGTATAGTTGAATTTCCAGTTCCAGGTTAACGGCCAGCGGCGCCGCGGTGGATTGGGTACGTATGTAATTCGTGCTGAATATCTGGCTGATCCCTGCATCGCGGAGACGCGCCAGCAAGGCATTTGCGCGGTCCGTTCCCGCTTTCGTCAGCGGGGGATCTTTGGAAAGTGCGGGATCCGAGGCAACGGGCGCAGCCTTTTCCGCGTGCCGCACGATATAATATTTATGGGTGCAGCCCGTTATCAGTATGAACAGGCACAGAACAATCAACCGGCTCCGCATACGCATGGTTTTAGAGCAATTTCAGTAAATTAAACTAAAATTCTTTCGCCATGAAAACTTTGTCCCAAACCTGGTTCGCCGAGGGATACATTGATTTCGAGCTGAAAAAATACACCCTGTTGGCCTACCTGCAGGAAATCAACCACTACTTCGACGAACAGAAATTGTACCCGCAACTGGCCGATATTATTTTTCATTACAACAATATCATCAAGCTGCGCGATAACAAAAAGATGTTGCAGGAACAGTTCCCGAAAAAACTGACAGGCATACAAATTGAAAAGCTGCAGTTGCTTTATGAGCAGATGATCGCCGATGACGAGATCATGGAAGAGTTGGAATCCATCATTCACTTTGCAGAAAAAGAGATCAGTGTTTCCATCCGGAACGGTACGGAAATTTATGAGCAGGTGGAAAAAAGCCTGCAGATAGAGCCGGTTGGGCTGGTGCCGCTGGACAATAAAGAAGGCTATTTTTTCCTGGGCAACCGGTTAACACGCAATACCCTGGTGTATCGATACCGCCTCAGCATATTTGAGAAACAGGATGAGCAGTACCGGGCCATTCGCACCAACTTTGTGGCCGACTGGCAGCGCAGCATTGCCAACAGTTATGAAAACATGAAGGTGGACCTGATACGCGAGAACAAGGAATTGCCCAATCCCGCTGTGTACACCATCTACAGCAACCTCTCTTATCCTGTGGAGGAAACCCTGCTGCCCATTGCCAAGCGCTGCCTCGTACGGTATATATCCATCTCCTGATCAGAAGCCCCAATCGATGCCCTTACCGGCAGCCGGGATGCCTTCCGTCATCCATTTTGGAGCAGGCTGCTGTCGGAGATAGTGGTCAAAGAACTGCGCCATGCGAATGGTCCAGTCTTTTCGGTTTCGCCTTTCCGTTATACCATGCAACTCGTCGTTGTAGTTGATGAGCCATACTTTTTTGCCCAGTCTTTTCATGGCGGTAAACAGCTCGATGCCCTGGTACCAGGGCACGGCGTCGTCCTTATCGTTGTGCAGGATGAGCAGGGGTGTCTGGATCCTGTTCGCCCGGAAAAGCGGTGAGTTCTTAATATAACGCTGCGGATCCTGCCACAGGGTAGCGCCCAGGCGGCTCTGCGTTTTTTCATACTGGAACTGGCGACTGATGCCCGTGCCCCAGCGAATGCCACCGTAAGCGCTGGTCATATTGCTCACCGGGGCGCCGGCCTCGGCGGCGGCAAACATATTGGTGCGCGTTACCAGGTAGCCTACCTGGTATCCACCCCAACTGTGTCCCTGGATGCCCATGCGCGTGCTGTCGACCCAGGGGAAACGCGTGAGCCATTTTGCGGCACTTACCACATACTGGTAAGCATCCTCTCCCGGCTGTCCTGTTTTGTAAGAAATATTGGGATCGAACACGATATAACCATTGCTGGTATAATAGGCAATATTGATAGAAGCCCTTACAGGCGCGGGTTCTATGTAATTGTAGCGACGGTCGGCGTCTTTCTCGTAAAAATAAAGGATCACCGGGTACTTCCTGGCGGGATCAAAATTCTCCGGCTTGTACAGCAGGCCTTCGCTGGTTCTTCCGTCAAATGTTTTCCATTCTTTCGTTTCTACTGTAAACCAGTTGTAAGCCGATTGTTGCGGGTTGGTAAAACTTAACCGCCGCGATGCACTGCTGTCTGATGCAGCCGAAAGCTGGTTGACGTAGAGATCGGAATGCACCGGCGTTTGCAACTGGTAAACGAACACATTGGCCTGTTTGGCTTTCAGCGGCCCACCCACTACAGCCGGGAGAAGTTTTGTGGATTCAGGCGTAAAGGGTTTTCCGGGCAGGCGCAGATACCAGTTCGCAGCCTTTGTTTTTTCACTGAAAAGCGTGAAGAGCAGGCTGTCGGCAGCTTTGATATAAGCATGTTCCGGGTCCAGGCGCTGGAAGCGGATGACGAGTTTGTTCTTCCTGCCCCTGCCTTCTGTCAGGCACCGGGGAGCTGTTTTGCCCGAAGGATCGCAGGCCCATACATCATAACGGTCATAAACATACGCAATGCTTTCAGTTTCGTCCCAACCCATGAAACCATGCGGCGGCGGATCGTCGGGATGATCATCATCTTCTTCGTACAGGGGTGTTTTTATGCCTGCCGTTAAAGTGCGGCTGCTGTTGCTGCGGGCATCATACACCCGCCAGTGGCGGAGTTTGGGATCGTACCAGGAAATATAGTTTCCGGCGGGACTGATCCTTTCGGTATTTCCGCGCACACTGTCGGCAACCAGGCGGCGGGCGCCGTCGTTCAGATCAACCAGGTATATCTTTTTCATACCGTTGGCCGTCCACTGTTGCTGGATGCGATAGGCTTTCGTGCTGGTGCCAAGGGCATAGCGGGCGGTGGCTTTTTCCGCAAACCGGATGTTGTCGCAACTGTCGCTTCCCAGGGGGGTGAGTTGTCCCGTCGCCGGGTTTAGCGCCAGCCACCAACCGCCGTTTTTTTCTGTGTTGGCTTGTACCAGTTGCTGGGGCTGGAGGTATTCGTCGCGGTAGTTCCAGAGATCAAAGCGGGCTGTTTCAAAGTCAACCAGGGAGGTGTCTTTCACCGGCCAGTCGGCCCGCATCCCAACAAACAGGCGTTTTCCGTCTTCGCTGAACCAGGTTTCCATCGCGGGCTGGAAGACCATTTTTTTGGCGCCCCCAGCAGGAGGCGCTGCGGCCAGCAGCCGCGCGGAGTCGGCGCCTTTTTCCCAGTACCAAAGCTTGTGGTATTTACGGAGCGCCTTTGATGCGCTGTCTCTCTCGGCAAGGAAAGCCACCTGGTCTTCACTGCGTGAAACAGACAGGGCCCTGATCTCGTGGAAGCCTTTCATCAGGGTATCGGTTTGCAACGCAATATCAGCAGACGTTGAAGGGAGCTCTGTTTTCAGCACCTGGTCGCGGGTCACCCATACCAGCAACCTGCCTTCTTTACCAAAATAGTACTGGTTCACCTGCGTGAAGCGGGTGCGCTTTCCCGTGAACAGGTCTTCCAGCCAGGCGTCTGTACCGTCGTCTTTTTTGTCTGCCTCCGCAGTGGTTTCTTTTGACGCGCCGGCAGTGCCCCCTTTCGGCGTTGTTTCTTTCAAACCCTTTGCTGCAGCAGGTTTCAGCGCCGACAGTCCTTCGTTTTTTACACGCGCCACTTTTGCACGCAGCGTGTCGGCGCGTTTTTCCAGGCTATCGGCTTCTTTCAGCAGGTTCTGCAGACGAGTGAGCGAATCCGGTGCGGCAGGTGGCATTTTTTCCTGGAGCCATACCAGCCAGCGGCCATTGCCCTCTTCCGGCATGCGGTAAGATTTTACCTGCGGAATCCGTCGCAGGCTATCCGTTCCCAGGAGCAGCATGGCGAGGGAGTCTTTGGGCGAATCGGCCGGTGTTTTTTTCCGGATCTTTGCTTCGCGGGTTTCTTTGAACAGCGGTTTGATCCGGCAAACCAGGTAACGGTTATCTGCGCTGAAACCTGCCTGGTAGCCGCGTGCAATTTCTTTTTCCCAGCCGGTGCGGCGATTGACCACATACAGGGTTCCATCCCCTTCCTGCAGGTTTACGGTATAGGCGATCCAGTTGCCGTCGTTGCTGATCCATTTCTGCCCGATGCTCTGCCAACTGTCGTATGCCTGGTGATCAAGCGGCTTTTTCTGGGCATGCAGCAGCGCTGCCAGCGAAAGCAGTAACGCAGAAAAGAATGACTTTTTCATGCAGGTATCTTTTTATGACGGCTGGCCTTGTATACCCGTAGCATCTGGAGGCTGACTGCCAAAATGATCAGCGCAAGACCAATATAAAAATTCCAGTTGAGGTTCCGGTTTTCCTGGTATAAAAAAAAGGCAAGCAGGATGCCGTAAACCGGTTCAAGGTTATAGCTGAGGTTTACGGTGAAAGCCGAGATGTGCTTTAGCGCGTAGCCCGATAACTGGAAGGCCCAAACGGTACAGCACCACGACAGGAAAAGCAGCCAGGCAAGATCCTGCCAGCCGGGCAGCAACCTAGGTGCGGGAAAATAATGCAGGTAAAACGGAAGAAGCGCCGACAGCAATAATAAGCCGCCACTCAGTTCATAAGTGGTGAGGGTTTCAACCGAAACCGTTTTAAGCAGCAGGCGGTTATAGATCGGAAAAACGGCGCCCAGCAGGGCAGAGATCAAACCGATGATGATGCCCGTTTTATACCGTGGATCGAAATGAAAAATGATATAGATGCCGGCGATCACCAGCAGCCCGAGGAGGATTTCGGCCAGTACGGGTTTGCGGCGCAGCAACAGGGGCTCCATCAGGGCGGTGAAAAAGCCTACGGCAGAAAAGCAGACCAGTCCCACCGATACGTTGGCGTATTTGATGGAAGCGTAAAACGTAACCCAGTGCAGGGCCGCGATCAGGCCCACGCCGGTGATAGCGGCTGCCTTCTTCCAGGAAATGCGTTCCACTTTGCCCTGCAGGCCAAAAAGCAGCCAGAGGGTGAGCGCGCTGATAAGGAGACGGTACCAGACGAGCAAGCCTTCATTCAGTGTGATGAGCCGTCCCAGTATCCCTGTAAATCCGGCCAGAAAAATGGCCAGGTGCAGTTTGAGGAAGGCGGTCTTCATGCAGCAGCTTCTTCTCCTTCCGAGTTTTTAATGCGGGCGTGGTAGTCTTTGAAAATGCTTTCCCAGCGCAGTTTCAGTACGCCAAGTATGCCTTCTTTTACAATGCCCTTGTGCATTTTTGAAACGCCGTACTTGCGGTCTTCAAAAACAATAGGTACTTCCACAATGCGAAAGCCGAGTTTCCATGCGGCGAATTTCATTTCTATCTGGAAGGCATAACCGAGAAAGCGTATAGCGTCGAGGTTCATGGCTTCGAGCACTTCCCGGCGGTAGCACACAAAACCGGCCGTGGTGTCGCGTATGGGCATCCAGGTAATGATGCGTGTATAAAGACTGCCGCCCTTGGAGAGTGCAATGCGGTCCCAGGGCCAGTTCACGGTTCCGCCGCCTTTTACCCAGCGTGAGCCGATGGCCACATCCGCGCCTTCGTTTTTGCAGGCCTGGTACAGCCTTTCCAGGTCGTTGGGATTGTGGGAAAAATCTGCGTCCATCTCAAATATGAAACGGTAACGCCGGGCGATGGCCCATTTGAATCCGTGAATATAGGCCGTTCCCAGGCCCAGTTTGCCGGAGCGCTCCTCCAGGAACAAAACGTCTTCATATTTTTGCTGCAGGTCCTTCACAATGGCCGCTGTACCGTCGGGCGATCCGTCATCAATGACCAGCACGTGAAAATTACCTGCCAGTGAAAATATAGCTTCCAGGATATTGGCAATATTTTCGCGCTCATTATAGGTAGGTATGATAACGATCTTTTCCATGCTCAGGATTTCTTCAGCATCGTACGGTTGAGGATCTCCGTTAGTTTCTTTTTGGTGTGCAGCGGGAAATCGCCTTTCATCATCCAGTCGTAGTATTGGGGCTCGGCTTTCAGCACATCGCTTACCGCCCTTCCCTTGTGTTTTCCGAAATTGAACACTTCCACCCCGTTGCTGAGGACAAAGCGACGGGCGAAGTCCACCACCTGGTCTTCACCGGTGAATTTTACGATGCTGTCGACGGTATCGCCCAGTTGCGGATAGCGTTCCAGTTGGGCTTCCAGTACTTCCCAGGTGGCCGCAGCATCCACTTCTGCACTGTGGGCGCCGTCGAGGTTTTTATTGCAATAGAATTTGTAGGCGGCGCTGAGGGTTCGCTGTTCCATCAGGTGGAATATGCGCTGCACGTCGAGCAGGCGGCGGTGCTGCATATCCAGGTCCAGGCCGGCGCGCAGGAATTCTTCTACCAGCAGCGGGATATCGAAGCGGTTGGAATTGTAACCGGCCAGGTCACAGTTGTCGAGGAACTGCTTGAGCTCGTTGGCCACCTGGCGGAAAGTGGAAGCATGCTGCACCATTTCATCGGTAATGCCATGTATCTCCGAGGAGGCCTGCGGGATGGGCATTTCCGGGTTAATCAGCTTCCGCTTTACCTGTCTGGTATAATCTTTTGCAATTTTAACAATTGCTATTTCCACAATCCGGTCCGTGCCCAGATTGGTTCCCGTGGTTTCCAGATCAATGAATGCCAGGGGCTTCTGAAGTTGTAACGCCATAATTCTTTGTCTTGTCCGGCCAGGCCGGTGGCAAATGTACGTTTATATGGGCTTTTATAAGGCGGTTCCGGGCTGCAGGAAATTGTAAAATATGGTAATTTTGTCCATTGCTCCACCGGCCTTTACAAAGAGGTATGCTATTTGCAGAATGCCGGTCAATATCAACGTATGAAACGATCCATTATAGCTTTTTGTCTGGGTTTGCTGCTGGCAGCGGGCCTTGCTTCCTGTACCAGCACAAAATCCGGTTGCCACATGTCTGCCGGTATGGTTGGTTATAAATAACTGAAAGACATGAACTGGATAGCCCTGACCGATTCGCGGCAACTCGATTCCATCCGCGAAAGATCTTTTTCCCAACCCCAGGTGATCTTCAAACACAGTACACGTTGCTCCATCAGCTCTATAGCGAAATCCCGGCTGGAGAGATCCGAGGCCCCGGCCGGCGTCGATTTTTATTACCTGGACCTGATCGCGCACCGCGATCTCAGCAACAAAATAGCAGAGGACTTCAAGGTATGGCACGAATCGCCGCAACTGATCCTGGTGCGTAATGGCGAATCGAGCTACGACGAAAGCCACAGCGGCATCAGCATGGACGAACTGAAGGAAGAGCTGGACCGCGCCTGAGGCCAGCAGCCCCATGCATAAAAAAGCCCCCGAAACGGGGGCTGGCATTCAATGGGTTAGTGAAAAAAGCTATTGTTCCTGCACAAATCCTTTCTTGACGGCGTACATCACAAGTCCCGCCATGGACTTGGCTCCTGTTTTGGTTTTTAGTTTATCCCGGATGGCCTCTACGGTCCGTGGGCTGATGTCCACGATATCGGCGATTTCCTTAGTGGTTTTTTCCTCGCACATGAGCTTGAGAATGCGAATCTCCTTGTCGGAAAGCTGGGCATCCAGCATGGCGTCCGGTTCGGTTTTCCGGGTGCGCAAACCAGTCAGCAGGGCCTTGTTGGTGAGTTCGTTAAAAAAGAACTCCTGTTCAAAGCAGGTCTTGATAGCCTGGTAAATGGTTTCCGAATCAGAGTTTTTAGTCAGGTAGGAATTAGCACCGATCTCCATCAGTTTGGAAATCATGGAGTGATCATTGTGCATGGACAGTATGATCACTTTCACGTTCGGATTGATCTTACGGATCTCCGGCAGCGTGGAAATACCATCCATGATGGGCATCTGGATATCCAGCAGGATGACGTCAGGCTCAATGTGTTTCAGGAGATTGAGAAGCTGCATCCCGTTATCCGCCTCCGCTATCAGTTCAACATCCTTTTTAGCAGAGAGCGCAGTTTTCACCCCCGCACGAAACAGTGCGTGATCGTCTGCGATGGCGACTTTGATGGGGTTGTTAGGGTCAGGTTTTTTCATACGGTGAATTTTTCGATGGACGGTTGGTTCTTTCCCCCGGCCATTCGGAATGCAAATTGTTAAATTTCCTGAACATTCACTATAGTATTTCTACGTAAATATACTTTTTCGGAATATACTATTCCCATGCAATTTCCGGGATTTATGGGGCTTTTCCTAGTATTGTTTCATACCAGTGCGCAGTATTATTACGACAAGACAGGTATTTCCTGAATGCGTGAAATTCAGCAAATCCGCTCTTGCACTGCCCAGAACAGCAAACTATTTTTGTTGCAGAAGTTGATTGACGAGGATCGCAACCTCCAAGCATCCAATGTCCAAGTAACAACCGTCCAGAAATCTTTCAATATCCTACGAAACCGTCGAATCCAGTGTCAATCAACTTTCTTTTTTACCATTTTTCTATTGAAAGACCAGACGACTTTTTGTAACGATCCTTTATTGTAAGAACCCATCCGTACCTGGATATACCTGATCCAAGTACTGTTGTGAGATCAGCCCACAACGTATCATCATATCATGCCTGCTTTGAATGCAGCTTGTGCGTAGTAGCGAGGGTAGGTAAGTGTTTATGAAATCAGCAGCCAACCTTCTTGGTTTACTTATTCAGTTGACGTTTCAAGGCAGGCCCTTATTTTTCTCCTATGTGAACCGACCGGTTTTCAATGCCCTGATCTAAACTGTCTGCTGTAGTGTGAGGCCAGCATTGGACAAAAAAAGGTGCATCTGTAGCAGATGCACCTTGTGGTATTAAGAAGTTACCGATAATTACTGTTCGCTTTCGCCGCCTTCCAGTTTCTTCTTCAGTTCGGCCAGCACACCCAGGTCACCCAGGGTCGCTTTCTCTACTTTGCTCTGGATATTCTTAACGGCTTTCTTGGTCTTGTCCGATTCAGCCTTGGCTTCTTTCTTCACAGCTTCTCTTTCTTCCGCACGGGCAGCTTCCCAGGTGCGCGTATGGCTCACCACGATGCGCTTTTCGTTGCGGTCGAATTCGATCACCATGAATTTGTTGGTTTCCTCGGCATTTACCTGGCCACCATCTTCCTTGTTAAGGTGACGGTTGGGAGCGAATCCTTCCAGTCCATAGGGCAGTTGTACAATAGCCCCTTTGTCATCCTTGCGGATCACAGTGCCTTCGTGAACAGAACCGATGGCGAAAGTATCTTCCAGTGTATTCCAGGGATCTTCTTCCAGTTGTTTGTGACCCAACTGGAGTTTGCGGTTTTCCTTGTCGATGCCAAGGATCATCACATCGATGCGCTCACCCACTTTGGTGTACTCAGACGGGTGATTGAAACGCTTCAGCCAACTCAGATCGGAAATATGGATCATGCCACCGATACCAGGCTCCAGTTCCACGAACACGCCATAGGGCGTGATGTTTTTCACCAGGCCATTGTGACGGCTGTCGACAGGATATTTGTTCTCGATCTCGTTCCAGGGATCGGGTGTCAGTTGCTTGATGGAGAGACTCATCTTGCGGGCGTTCTTGTCGAGGGTAACGATCTTTGCTTCGTATTCGTCGCCCAGTTTGAAGAACTCTTTCGCGTTGATGGGGGTATTGGCCCAGGTAATCTCGCTCACGTGTACGAGGCCTTCCACACCCGGCATGATCTCAAGGAATGCACCGTAGTCTTCAATGTTCACCACGCGGCCTTTCACCACCTGGCCTTCGCTTACGCCCTCAGGCAGCACATCCCAGGGATGCGGCGTGAGTTGCTTGAGACCAAGGCTGATGCGTTTTTTGTCGTCGTCGAAATCCAGTACCACCACGTTCAGTTTCTGGTCGAGCTTCAACACCTCTGAAGGATGGTTGATGCGTCCCCAACTGATATCGGTAATGTACAGCAGACCGTCGAGGCCGCCGAGGTCCATGAACGCACCGAAGTCGGTGATGTTCTTGATGGTTCCTTCCAGCACCTGGCCTTTCTCCAGTTTGCCCATGATTTCGGCACGTTGTGCTTCGATATCGCTTTCGATCAGTGCTTTGTGAGAAACTACGGCATTCTTGATGGCTTCGTTCACCTTCACCACTTTGAATTCCATGGTTTTACCCACAAACTGGTCGTAGTCGGTAACAGGCTTCACATCGATCTGAGAACCCGGCAGGAAGGTTTCCATGCCGAATACGTCCACGATCAGGCCGCCTTTGGTTTTGCTGGTAACAGTTCCGGTAACAATTTCGCCGGTCTTGTGCACTTCCACGATCTTTTCCCAGGCACGGGTAATACGGGCCTGTTTGCGGCTCAGGTTCAGGTTGCCCTGGCGGTCTTCTTTTTCCACTACCATTACTTCCACTTCGTCGCCAGTCTTCAGACCGGGCAGGTCGCGGAATTCGTTCAGGGAAATAAGACCATCGCTCTTGAAGCCAATGTTCAGCACCACGTCGGTTTTGGTAAGACCAACCACCAATCCTTTGATCAGCTCGCCATCGGTGATGGCAACAAAGGTCTCATCGTACACTTTGTCGTACTTTGCTTTTTCTTCAGCGTTGTAAGTAGATACATTACGCTTGTCGATGCTCCAGTCGAAGTCATCGTGTGCAGTAGCCTGCGGAGCAGCCACCGCCTCAGGTGCAGTTGTTGTCGCTGTAGTTGCTTCTGCGGGTGCAGCAGCAGACTCCTGGGCATCAGCGTTTAGTTGTTTTACAAAAAAATTCAAAAACATATCTTTTTCCCGATGGTTTTATTCGGGGCGGCAAAGATACGATTATTTTCCGGATTGCCCGCCTGGCAAAGCTGTTTGCTGGCCTGCCATGGCGCGCGCGGCGAGCCACCCGGAGGTCCAGGCATGCTGAAAATTGAATCCCCCCGTGATGCCGTCCACGTCCAGGATCTCTCCTGCAAAATAAAGCCCGGTATGCAGGCGGCTTTCCATCGTATCGGGATTGACTTCGCTCAACTTTATGCCACCTGCCGTCACAAATTCTTCTTTAAAGGTGGTTTTTCCCTGTATGTCAAAGACCTGCGCCGTCAATAATTTGGCCAGCCGGTTCTGGTTTTTCGCCGGAAGATCGGCCCAGCGGCTCTCACCGTCGGCATCCGCCTCCTGCAGCAGGTATTCCCAGAAACGCTGCGGCAACTGGAAGGGATTCCGGTTTGCCAGTTTCTGGTTGCCTTTTTCCTGGCGGAACGCCTGCATGAATTCCCGCGCGCTGTTTTCATGAAAGGCGGGTATCCAGTTGACCTGGACAGAAAAATGCCAGCCGGCAGCCGCCAGCTCGCACGCGCCCCAGGCGCTCAGACGCAATACCACAGGTCCGCTCATACCCCAGTGGGTAATCAGCAAAGCCCCCGTCTCTGTCAGCCTGCTGCCTTCCAGCTTCACCTGCGCAGGGTCTACCACCACCCCCATCAGCTTCGTGATGGCGTGACCCGGCATATTGAACGTAAACAGCGAGGGCACCGGTAGCTCGATGTGGTGACCTGTTTTTCCCAGCCATTCGTACTGGCCCGGTTTCGGAAACCCGCCACAGCAAATACATACCGCATCGGCCCGGAAGCTTTCTTTACCCGTTTGCAGTATCCACCGGTCCCCCTCTTTCTGCAAATACTGCAACTCCTCTCCCAGCCGGATCTCCACGCCATATTTGCGGGCTTCCTCCAAAAGACAACTGGTGATGGATGATGAATCATCGCTCACGGGGAAAATGCGCCCATCGGCTTCTGCTTTCAGCGCCACTCCCCTTTTTTCAAACCAGGCAACCGTATCAGCCGGACCAAAATGCCGGAAGCTTTTCAACAGGAATTTCCCACCGCGCGGATACCGCTTCACCAGTTCTGCTGCTTCAAAACAGTTATGCGTTACATTGCAGCGGCCGCCTCCGCTGATGCGAACTTTCGACAGCAGCTTACCCGATTTTTCCAGCAGCAATACCTTCCAGCCGGGTTGCCGGGCCGCCAGGTTCACCGCGCAGAAAAATCCCGCCGCCCCACCGCCGGCAATTACTACTGTTTTTGCTGTCATGCCCGCAAATGTAGCACCTCGCCTGCCAAATTGCAGCACCCGCTTCATCAAACCATGGCATTCCTCACCAGTTAAACCCGGGCAACCGGAAATAATACAGTTCCCAGCGGCCTTCTTCTATTTTAAAATGAAAAGAAAAGCAAATGTCACGAAGCGGGCCGCCCACACCCGCCGGCAGTTTATTTGCATCGGCAGGCATGCGCACAAACAATCCGTTCACTTCTGCAATGCTGCACTCGGGATTGTTGCTGATCCTGATTTCCCGGATCATTCCTTTCCAGTGTTGCAAACGACCACCCGCCGCCACATAAGACGCCAGTTTCTCCAGCACAGTCGCTTTGCTGAAACAATCCCCCGACGGATCGATGCAGAATTCTGCCAGTTGCAGCGCAATAGAAGAGCGGTCCGGATCACATCCCTGCAAAAGGATATCATCCACCACTGATTTCAGTTTCCTGGCAAAATAGTCGGATTCGGGAATCTCCGGTTCCACTAAAACCGGCGCCTCCTCCAATTCCGACATCGGCATCCAAAATAAAAACCGGGTAATGAACGCATAGATATCACTCGGTGTTCCCCCACCCACAAAATCCAGCCGCACGCCGTAAGCGGCCATGTGCTGCAGCAGCGCCGCTAGCCGCGTTGGCACTTCTTCTTCGGCAATAGCCCGCAGATCGAGGTATTCCGGCTCATTGACAAAATCGTAGAGCGTTTGCTGCAGATTCTCTTTCCGCCCCATTTCCACAGCCTGTTCGGTTGCCGGCTGGTTTTCCATCCCTTCAATCTGCAGCAATAAATGATGGTTGGGTCTTTTGGCATGCTTCATATGCTTTTTCTGCAAACCTCACCAAATAAAAACGCCCCGTCAAGCGTGAAAACACCTGAACGGGGACCGTATTATAAACCCGTGTTATCGCTGTTCAATACGCAGCAAACAAATGCGGGTTGCCTTTTTCGGCCGCTTCAATGGCTTCAAAGGAAGACAACACTTCTGCCTTACCCCTGCGCACACAAACATTGTGCTCATAATGCGCGGCCGGCTTGCCATCCTTGGTCTTTACCGTCCAGCCATCGTCTTCATACCACACTTCCTTCACACCCATATTGATCATGGGCTCAATGGCAATGACCAGTCCATCGTGCAACTTGGGACCGCTTCCCCGCTTGCCGTAATTGGGCACCTGCGGATCTTCGTGCAATTTGCGGCCCAGGCCATGTCCTACCAGTTCGCGCACTACGCCGTATTTGTGTTTGCGCTCTGCATAGTCCTGGATGGCAAAGGAGATATCACCCACACGGTTACCCGCAACCGCTTTTTCGATGCCCAGTTGGAGACTGTCTTTTGTAACACGCAGCAGTTGCTGTACGTCTGCCGGTATGTCGCCGATAGCGAACGTATAGGCGCTGTCGCCATGGAAGCCATTCTTAAACACACCTACGTCCACGGAAATAATATCGCCGTTCTCCAGCGGGCGGTCGTTCGGAAAGCCATGCACCACCGCATCGTTCACGCTGATGCAGCAGGCAAAGGGATAACCCTTGTAATTCTTGAAAGACGGGCTTGCCCCATGATCAAGGATAAAGGATTCCGCAAAGGCATCCACCTGCAGCGTCGTTATGCCGGGTTTCAGCATGCCGGCCACAGCGGCCAGGGTAGCGCTGACCAGCAGGGCGCTTTCCCGCATCAATTCAACTTCAGCACTTGTTTTATAATGGATCATGGCTTGTTTTTAACAGGGTGCAAAGGTACGCCAGGGCGTCTTAAAAGCAAAATGGTGAACGGAAGGTTCCATTCACCATTGGTTATTTTGAACAGGCCGATCGTTAGATAGGCGTGCTGCTTACGGTTTGACGTCCCTGTATCCTTCCGCTCTTCATCAGGCCATCGTACTGGCGCATGAGGAGCTGGGTTTCGATCTGTTGCAGGGTATCGAGGATAACGCCCACCATGATCAGCAGCGAGGTGCCGCCATAGAAGGAAGCAAATCCCTGTGTGATGTTGAGCCGCTGGGCAAATCCGGGAAGAATACCTACAAAGGCCAGCAGGATGGCGCCGGGCAGTGTAATGCGATCCATGACCGTACCGATATAGTCGGCGGTAGGCTGACCGGGTTTCACGCCGGGAACGAAGCCGTTGTTTCGTTTCAGGTCTTCGGCGATCTGCTTGGGGTTAAAGATAAGGGCTGTATACAGGAAGGTGAAAGCGATCACGATCACCGCATAGATAACCATGTGCCAGGCGTCGCGCGGATCGGAAAAGATCTTTGCAATGCCCTTACCGGATTCGAAGCTGGTATAAGAGAACAGCGTGGGCAGGAACATGATGGCCTGTGCGAAGATGATGGGCATTACACCGGCTCCGTTCACCTTGAGGGGCAGGAACTGGCGGGCGCCACCGAATTGTTTGTTGCCGATGATTTGCTTGGCATACTGAACGGGGATCTTGCGAACGCCCTGCACCAGCACGATCAGGCCCATGATGATGGCAATGAGCACTGCGATCTCGATGATGAACAGCAGGAGACCACCGCCGCCGCGGTTGCTTTTGGCAGCCCATTCCTGGATGGCGGACTGCGGCAGGCGCGCGAGGATGCCTACCATAATGATGAGGGAAGTACCGTTTCCGAGCCCCTTATCGGTGATCTTTTCACCCAGCCACATCACGAAAAGCGTACCGGCTGTGAGTACAATGGTGGTGGAGATCCAGAAATAAGCGGCATAGGTAGGCAGCAGTGCCGCACCGTTCACCTGCTTGATATAGGCAACATACGCACCCGCCTGAACGGCTGTTACAGCCACAGTCAGGTAACGTGTCCACTGGTTGATCTTTTTTCTACCGCTCTCTCCCTCTTTCTGTACCTTCTGCATGCGCGGAACCAGGATGGTCATGAGCTGCATGAAGATGGAAGCGGAGATATAGGGCATGATACCCAGGGCGAAGATGGAAGCCTGCGAAAACGCGCCGCCGGCAAATGCATCGATCAGGCCGAGTGCGCCGGATTTGGCTGCATCCAGGTTGATCTTGTTGGGGTCGATACCGGGCAGCACAATATGCGCGCCGATCCGGTAAATGAGTATAAGCAGCAGCGTGGTTATGATTTTATTTCTCAACTCCTCGATGCTCCAGATATTCTTCAGCGTCTGAACTAGTTTCTTCACGGGTTGTTTGTGATTTAATGAGCCTCCAAGAAAAAAAGACGCATTGTTTCAATGCGTCCGGCAAGATAAAGAAAAATTACTTCACAATTTCGACGCTTCCGCCGGCAGCTTCGATGGCCTTCCTGGCCTTGTCGCTTACAGCATTCACTTTGAAACTGAGTTTGGATTTCAGCTCCCCGCTTCCCAGCACTTTAACGTTGTCGTACTGAGCAATCAAGCCATTGATATACAGCGTTTCAAGGCTGAATTCAGTAATGGCATATTTTTCGGCAAGCTGATCGATCTGGCCGAGGTTAAATACTTTGTACTCAACCCGGTGAATATTGTTGAAACCACGCTTGGGAACCCGGCGCTGGATGGGCATCTGGCCACCCTCGTGGGCACGCTTGGACTTATAACCGGCGCGGCTTTGTCCACCCTTGTTTCCTTTGGTGGATGTGCCCCCCTTACCGGAAGCTTCACCGCGGCCTAAACGTTTTTCCTTGTGCGTAGCGCCTTGTGCAGGCTGGAGATTGTGCAGATTCATGCTGTTTGATTTTTGACTTAACGGGGAATCGCCCCTCGCTTTTTTATGATACTATCAGATTTCTTCCACTTTCAGCAGGTGCTCTACGGTACGAACCATACCGAGGATCTGGGGAGTGGCTTCCACTTCTTTCGAAGCGTTCATTTTTTTCAATCCCAAAGCTTTCAGCGTCAGCTTTTGGCGTTCCGGCCGGTCGATGGCACTTTTAACCTGGGTGATCTTAATCTTTTTCATCCTTTATTTGGTTTGTTCGGATTAACCATTAAAAACTTTCTTCAGGCCGAGGTTGCGGGTTTTGGCAACCTGAACCGGCTCACGCAGGGTGGCCAGCGCTTTGAAGGTGGCTTTCACCACGTTGTGCGGGTTGGCAGATCCAAGGCTCTTGGCCAGCACGTCGGTAATACCGGCACTTTCCAGTACGGCACGCATACTGCCTCCGGCGATCACACCTGTACCATGGGCGGCAGGTTTGATCAGCACTTTTGCAGCGCCTTCTTTCGCGAGCTGGTCGTGCGGAATGGTACCATGCATCACCGGCACTTTAATGAGGTTTTTCTTGGCATCTTCAATGCCTTTGGTAATGGCTTCCTGTACCTCTTTGGCTTTGCCGAGGCCATGACCTACCACACCAGATTCGTTCCCCACCACTACCAGGGCTGAAAAGCTGAATGCACGTCCACCTTTGGTTGTTTTCACAACCCGGTTGATGGCCACTACTTTCTCCTTCAGTTCCAGGTCACCGGCTTTGATTTTGTTTAACGTTACTTTTGACATCTATCGCAAAAATTAAGTTGTATTGTAATGATGGATTAGAATTGAAGGCCTCCTTCACGGGCACCGTCTGCAACAGCCTTTACACGGCCATGATACAGCACACCACCACGGTCGAATACCACTTCCTTCAGTCCCAGCTCGGCAGCTTTGCGGGCGATAACACTACCCAGCAGTTTGCCCTGCTCCGACTTGGTTACTTTCTGCGCCTGGATATCTTTGTCGCGGGTGGAAGCCGCTGCAAGGGTTACCCCGTTTTCATCGTCAATGAGCTGCGCATAGGTGTCGGCATTGCTGCGGAAAACAGCGAGGCGCGGCTTGGCAGGAGTACCGGCGATTTTCTTGCGAATGCGGTATTTGATCTTTTGCCTCCTGATAACTTTCGTTTCCATTGTTTCTATTTTGTGTTCCCGATACTGCCGGGAAAAATGTTACTTATTATTTACCAGCCGATTTACCAGCTTTCTTACGAACCACTTCACCCACGAAGCGAACACCTTTTCCTTTGTAAGGCTCGGGCTTACGCAGGCTGCGGAGTTTGGCAGCTACCTGGCCCAGCAATTGCTTGTCGGAAGATTCCAGGATGATCTTGGGGTTCTGGCCTTTTTCGGTAAGGGTAGCCACTTTCAGTTCTTTGGGAACTTCGAAAATGATGTTGTGGGAGTAGCCCAGCGCCAGGTCGAGCGTGTTGCCGGTATTGGCGGCTTTGAAACCCACACCTACCAGTTCCATTTCTGCTTTGAACCCATCGGTTACTCCTTTTACCAGGTTGGCGATCAGGGCGCGGTACAGTCCATGCATGGCACGGTGACGGATCTGGTCTGTCGGGCGGCTGATCAGCACTTCGCCGTCTTTCTGCTCCAGCGTGATATCACGGTCAACGGCCTGTTTCAGTTCGCCTTTGGGGCCCTTCACAGTGATCACATTGTCCTTTCCGATGGTAACGGTAACACCAGCGGGAATGCTAACGGGTTTCTTACCTATACGAGACATAATAAATCTTTTTCAGTTTATGTTGAATGTTCAGCGGAGAACCGGTCAGCCGGCATAGGACGGCTTAATGTATCCTCCGGATAAATTAATAGATATAACAAAGCACTTCTCCACCCACGTTCTGCACTTTGGCTTCCTTATCGGTCATTACGCCTTTGGAAGTGGAGAGGATGGCAACACCCAAGCCGTTTTTAACACGGGTGAAATCGGCCGGCTTCGCATACTGGCGAAGACCCGGGCGGCTCACGCGCTCCAGCGACTGGATAGCCGGCTGCTTGGTGGCGGGGTCGTATTTCAGGGCGATCTTGATCAGGCCCTGTTTGTTATCGTCTTCGAACTTGTACTTCAGGATATATCCTTTTTCGTACAGGATCTCGGTAATACGCTTTTTCAGGTTGGAAGCAGGGATCTCCACAATGCGGTGGCCGGCCATTTGGGCGTTGCGCACGCGGGTCAGAAAATCTGCTATAGGATCAGTAACCATTGTCTTGAATAAGTTGTTGTTAGAATAATTTTTTACAATGCGATATCCCAGGTATCAACAGTAGTACCTGCTTACCAGCTCGCTTTTTTCACACCGGGAATCTTTCCGGCCAGGGCCATATCACGGAAAATCACCCTGGACAGGCCGAAATAACGCATATAGCCTTTCGGACGACCGGTGAGCTGGCAGCGATTTTTCAGACGTACAGGAGAAGCGTTCCGGGGGAGGGCATCCAGCGCCTGGTATTCTCCGGCAGCTTTCAGGGCAGCGCGCTTTTCAGCGTATCTGGCCACCATTGCTTCTCTTTTCTTTTGTCTGGCTTCTACCGATTTTTTTGCCATTGTATACTGTATTAAGCGTTTTCTGTTTTCTTAGCGTTGCGGAAGGGCATACCGAGCTCTTTCAGCAGCTCATATGCTTCTTCGTTGGTTTGGGCGGTGGTCACAAAAGTGATGTCCAGGCCGGTGATCTTATTCACCTTGTCGATATCGATCTCCGGGAAAATGATCTGCTCGGTTACACCCAGGGTATAGTTACCCCGACCGTCGAAAGATTTTTCGTTGATCCCTCTGAAGTCGCGTACGCGGGGCAGGGAAACAGCGATCAGGCGATCGAGGAATTCATACATCTTCTCACCGCGCAGGGTAACACGCGCACCGATGGGCATGTGCTTACGCAGCTTGAAGTTGGAGATGTCTTTCTTGGACATGGTTGCCACGGCTTTCTGGCCGGTGATGGTGGTCAGTTCGTCCACGGCAATGTCCACGAGTTTCTTGTCGGCTACAGCTCCGTTCACACCACGGTTCAGGCAGATCTTGGTCAGCTTGGGCGCCTGCATGATGGTGCTGTAAGCGAATTTTTTCATTAAGGCAGGTACAACTTCTTTTTTGTACTTCTCTGCCAGACGCGGAGTATATTTAACTGTGCTCATTACTTGATTACCTCCCCTGATTTTTTAGAAACACGAACAAGTTTACCGGCTTCACGGGTGCGTTTCACCTTGGTGGCGGCGCCAGCCTTGGCATCCCACAGCATTACGTTGGAAATGCTGACAGGAGCTTCCTGCTTAACGATACCGCCCTTGGTGTTCTGGGCCGAGGGCTTGGTGTGCTTGGTGACAATGTTCACCCCTTCCACCACTACGCGGGCTTTGTCGATGATCACCTCCAGCACCTTGCGGGGTTTCTTGAGGTCTTTGTCGTCACCGGCAATCACCACCACAGTGTCGCCTTTTTTTATGCTGAATTTCGGTTTGAATCTTGTGCTCATTAGATTCTTGTTTAGCTATTTTTCACTTTTGTTACCTGCCCGTGCTCCCATCGGGGGCGCAAAGGTACGATTATAATACTTCCGGAGCAAGAGAAATAATCTTCATATAACCCTTGTCGCGCAGCTCCCTGGCAACGGGTCCGAAAATACGGGTACCGCGGGGTTCGTCCGAGTTGTTCAACAATACCACGGCATTGTCGTCGAAGCGGATATAGGAACCATCTTTACGGCGCAGTTTATTCTTGGTACGAACGATCACCGCTTTGGTCACAGTGCCTTTCTTGATACCGCCGGCAGGGATCGCATCTTTAACAGTCACCACGATCTTGTCCCCGATCCTGGCATAATCCTGGCCACTGTTTCCCAGTACGCGGATCACCAGCACCTCTTTGGCGCCACTGTTATCGGCTACGTTCAGTCTGCTTTCTTGCTGAATCATCTTAAAATGTATTTATCTATTAGTAATGTAAAACAGAGGGATTACTTCACTTTCTCCAGTACTTCCACCATCCGCCAGCGTTTTGTTTTGCTGAGGGGGCGTGTTTCCATGATTTTGACAGTATCACCAATGCTGCACTCGTTCTTTTCGTCGTGTGCGTGGAATTTGGTGGTCTTCTTCACGAATTTACCGTAGATAGGGTGCTTCACCTTTCTTTCAACGGCAACAGTAACGGTCTTTTCCATTTTGTTGCTGGTTACTACACCAATCCTTGTTTTACGCAAATTTCTTTCAGCCATTTTTATTCGTTTTAGCTATGAGCTTGTTGTGTTACCGGGCCCGCTCAGGCAGTGGCCAGTTTTTTTGTTAATTCCGTTTTCAGCCGGGCAATGTCCCTGCGCAGGGAACGGATGCTCATGGGATTTTCCAGCGGAGTGATCGCATGGGCGAATTCCAGCTTCTTGAGACGGAGCTCATCGTCCTGGATACGCGCCTTGAGGTCGGTCACACTCATATCCTTCAGGCTTTTAACGAAATCGATATTCTTTGACATCGTATGGTCTTTTAGTTGTTGTTAGCAAATGTTATGACTGCAATTCCCGGCGAACCACAAATTTGGTCTTGATGGGAAGTTTTTGTGCAGCCAGTTCCATGGCTGTTTTGGCAACCTCCTGTGATACACCGTCGCACTCGAACAGGATGCGGCCGGGTTTCACTACGGCAGCCCAATGGTCGGGGTTACCTTTACCTTTACCCATACGTACTTCCGCAGGTTTGCGGGTAACCACTTTGTCGGGGAAGATGCGGATCCATACATTCCCTTCCCTTTTCATGGAGCGGGTCATGGCCTGGCGCGCACTCTCGATCTGGCGGTCTGTCATCCATACGGTTTCCAGCGCCTTCAGTCCGAACGATCCGAAAGACAGGGCTGCACCGCGCTTGGTGTTGCCTTTTGCAGGCATCTTCTGCATTTTCCGGTGCTTCGTTCTTTTAGGTTGTAACATCTTATTAGTCTATTTGAAAATGTTCGAATTAGTTTCTGCGGCCACCTGAACGTCCGCCCCGGTCGCCACCGCGTCCGCCGCGGTCACCACCCCGGCCACCACGATGGTCGTCGTCGCGGCGCTCCCTGCGATCGCTCAGCGCACCTTCCTTGCCACCAATGAAGTTGGGGTTCAGGTCGCGCTTGGCAAGTACTTCACCTTTACAGATCCATACCTTGATGCCGATCTTTCCGTAAACGGTCAGCGCATATACGTTGGCGTAGTCGATGTCCATCCGGAGGGTATGCAGGGGCGTACGACCCTGTTTGATTTCCTCGGAGCGGGCGATCTCTGCACCACCCAAACGGCCGCTCACCTTGATCTTGATCCCTTCGGCGCCCATGCGGAGTGCAGAAGCGATCGCCATTTTGATGGCACGCTTATAGTTGATACGGTTTTCGATCTGCTTGGCGATGGTGTCTCCCACGATCATGGCGTCCAGCTCAGGACGACGGATCTCCAGGATATTGATCTGTACATCGTCTTTACCGGTCAGCTTTTTCAGCTCTTCCTTGATGCGGTCCACCTCGTTACCACCCTTACCTATGATGATACCGGGCTTGGACGTGTGGATGGTCACGATCAGTTTACCCAGCGTACGCTCGATAACGATCTTGGAAATACCACCTTTGTTGATACGCGCCATGAGATAGGTACGGATCTTATGATCCTCAATCAGCTTGGAAGCATAGTCTTTTTTGCTCCCGAACCAATTGCTTTCCCATCCGCGGATGATTCCCAACCTTGCACCAATAGGATTTGTTTTCTGACCCATGTTTGGTATATTAAGTTTATTCGATTGAATTATTTAGAATCTACAATTACAGTTACGTGATTGCTGCGTTTGCGTACACGGTAACCGCGGCCCTGGGGAGCCGGACGCATCCGCTTCAGGGTTCTGCCACCATCTACATAAATGGTTTTTAAAACCAGCTTGGTTTCATCACCACCTTCATTCGCCTGTTTCCAGTTGCTGATAGCGCTTACCACCAGCTTGCGCAGGGGAACAGCCGGATGCTTTCCGTTGTGCTCAAGGATCGCGAGGACCTTTTCCACTTCCAGACCACGAACCAGGTCGGCGAGCAAACGCATTTTCCTGGGAGAGGTGGGATAATTATTCAGTTTAGCTACTGCTTCCATTGTTTATCAGATTCATCCGCTTGGGCTGTTGCTTCCGCGGACCGTTATCAATTACATTTTCTTGCTTGAGTGACCTTTGAAGTTCCGGGTAGGGGCAAATTCACCGAGTTTGTGTCCCACCATGAATTCCGTTACATACACGGGAATGAACTTGTTGCCATTGTGCACGGCGAAAGTATGTCCCACGAAATCAGGAGAGATGGTAGAACGGCGGCTCCAGGTTTTGATAACACCCTTCTTGAGTTTGCCATCGGTCATGTTCAGCACTTTCTGCTCCAGTTTTGTGTCGATGTAAGGTCCTTTTTTAATTGAACGAGCCATATCTTAGAATGGTTTGTAGTTTGTCGTTTGTGGTTTGGGGTTATGCCAGTTTCTTACCGTTCTTGCGCTGGATGATCAGTTTATCGGATCCCTTGCTGCGGCGGGTTTTCAGACCCTTGGCATATTTACCGGTACGGCTGCGCGGATGTCCGCCGGACGCACGTCCTTCACCACCACCCATCGGGTGATCCACGGGGTTCATCGCCACACCACGGTTGCGGGGTTTGATGCCCTTCCAGCGGTTACGGCCGGCCTTACCCATGCTCTGCAGGCTGTGGTCGCTGTTGGAAGCCACACCTACGGTAGCGTAACAGTTGATCAGCACTTTCCGCAGTTCGCCGGAAGGCATTTTCAGCACGGCGTATTTTTCTTCCTTGCTGCTCAGTTGGGCAGAGGTACCCGCGCTGCGGGCGATCTTGCCACCCTGGCCGGGCTGCATTTCAATATTGTGCACCACCGTACCCAGGGGCATGTTTTTCAGTTGCAGCGCATTTCCCAGTTCGGGCGCCACTGCATCACCGCTGATCACTTCCGCACCCACCTGCAGTCCCTGGGGAGCCAGGATATAGCGCTTCTCACCATCGGCGTAGTTCAGCAGGGCAATGAAGGTAGAACGGTTGGGATCGTATTCAATGCTGGCCACTTTGGCGGGAATGTCTTTCTTGGTGCGCTTAAAATCGATGATACGGTACATTTTCGCATGACCGCCACCGATATAACGCATGCTCCTGCGGCCCTGGGCGTTACGGCCACCGGTGCCATTCTTTTTTTCCAGGAGGCTCTTTTCCGGTTCGTTGGTTGTAACCTCCGCATACGCGTTCCCGATTCTCCAGCGGGTGCCGGCGGTCATCGGTTTGTATTTTCTTAATGCCATCTCTTTTGTTTTTTGCGAACTTCTCAGCGTCGCTTACTTTAATAATTCCGGGTTTCCCCTTTGTTGTATCGAATGGACGGGGCTTATACGGCGCCGTACAGGTCAATGGTTTCGCCTTCCGCAACTGTTACCAGCGCTTTCTTGTAGGCAGGCTTCTGTCCTTTGATGAAACCGGCTTTGGTAAAGCGGGTTTTGTTCTTGCCGGGGATCACGGCGGTGTTTACATCCACTACGGTTACGCCGTAGAAAGATTCGATGGCCTTCTTGATCTCCAGCTTGTTCGCCTTACGGGCAACTTTGAAGGCGAAACGGCGCAGGCTTTCCTGCTGGGCATTCGCTTTCTCGGTGAGTATCGGCTTTATCAGAACTTCAGAAAGTTTCATTGCTTTCTATTTAATAATGTTTGTTTATGCGTTTTCTTCCACTTCTGCTTCGGTGAACACTTTGGCAGCGCTCTCGCTGAGTACCAGCACCTGGGCATTTACGATGTCGTAGGTGTTCATATCGCTCAGCAGAACTCCTTCCACGGAAGGAATGTTGCGGAGGCTCAGGTAGAGGTTGTCACCGGTTTCCGGCAGGACGAAGAGGGTCTTCTTACCGGCAAGGTTCCAGGCTTTCAGTGCTGCCGTGATGGACTTGGTTTTGGGTGTTTCCAGTACCAGGTCTTCCACTACCACGATGGCGTTTTCTTTTGCCTTGTAAGCGAGGGCGCTCATTTTGGCGAGGTCCTTCACCTTGCGGTTCAGCTTGAAGCTGTAGTCGCGGGGTTTGGGTCCGAAGATGGTACCACCACCTTTGTAGAGAGGGTTACGCAGGTTGCCTTTACGGGAACCACCGGTTCCTTTCTGACGGTGCAGCTTGCGGCTGGCGCCCTGCACTTCCATACGGGTTTTCACCTTGTGGGTGCCCTGGCGCTGCGCAGCCAGGTATTGTTTTACAGAAAGATAGATCACATGGTCGTTGGGCTCCACTGCAAAGATCTCATCCGGCAGTTCGAGTGTTCTTCCTGTTTTCTGTCCCTGTATATTTAAAACATCTACTTGCATCTTACTTCAGATTGAATGGTTTACTTCTGGATAAAAACAATGGAACCAATATGACCGGGAACGGAACCGCTCACCAGGATGTAATTTTTATCGGGGAATACTTTCACGATCTTCAGGCCCTTCGTTTTCACACGGTCGTTGCCCATACGGCCGGCCATGCGCATGCCTTTCATAACGCGGGAGGCATCGGAAGAGTTACCGAGGGAACCGGGGGCGCGCTGGCGGTCGTGCTGACCGTGGGAAGCTTCACCCACACCGGAGAATCCATGGCGTTTAACCACACCCTGGAAACCCTTGCCCTTGCTCTGGCCTACCACCTCTACTTTTTCGCCTTCAGCGAAAATGTCGGCAGTTACGGTTTCACCGAGTGCTTTCTCTATGGAATAATCACGAAATTCTTTAACGAAGCGTTTGGCAGCGGTTTGTGCCTTGGAGAAGTGATTTGTTTCGGCTTTGGTAGCGTTCTTCTCTTTCTTGTCGCCGAAAGCGAGTTGGAGGGCGTTGTAGCCGTCTGTCTCTTTTGTTTTTACCTGTGTTACAACACAGGGACCTGCTTCAATGATGGTGCAGGCGGTTTGCTTGCCATCGGGACTGAAAATGCTGGTCATACCCAGCTTTTTGCCAATAATTCCTTTCATTTAAGTTACCATTTGCGCCGCATGGTTAAAAGGACATTCCTACTGGCCATTGCACTGTACCGCCGGGCGGCGCATACAGCGAATGCGAAGGAGGATTTCAATCCCCGTTTGCTATTGACCTTTTCCGTTTCACCCGCCCCTGCTTTACAGCTCCGGCGACGATGGAAGTACCAATAGTAAACAAACCCTGAACGGCTTGTTCATATTTACTTTTACTGATTACTGGATGATCAAGGATTTCACGGAGGATTTGCCTTTTCATCCAACCCCAGCGCTCTTTTCTCCGCCCAGGGGCGGGTTGAGAGATAGGGTAGTTATTTATAAGAACTAATTTGCTTTGTCAGCGCCGCTTTCACCGAAGTTCCGGCGGAATCCTGGGTCCTCCCCTGCCATCGTGGCCCGGGAGGATGCCGTCAGGCTTTGATCTCTACTTCAACACCGGAGGGCAGGTCGAGCTTGCTCAGTGCATCCACCGTACGGCTGGAAGAAGTATAGATGTCCAGCAAACGCTTGTGCGTGCAGAGTTGGAATTGCTCACGGGCTTTCTTGTTCACGTGGGGTGAACGCAGCACAGTGAAGACCTTTTTCTGGGTGGGCAGGGGAATGGGTCCTGTTACCACGGCTCCGGTGCTACGAACGGTTTTTACGATCTTCTCGGCAGATTTGTCCACCAGGTTGTGATCGTAGGACTGCAATTTTATTCTGATTCGCTGTGACATACCTGTTATCCCAAAACTTTAATTGGGAGTGCAAAGGTAATGGTCATTTTAATTGTTACCAAAGAATTGCCGGATTATTTGTCCTTTTTCCGGGAAAAAATCCGCTTTAGCACCCGGAAAAACAGCCATGCCGCCAGCAGCAGCAATAACAGGGCGGTCAATACCGGCACAAATACTGCTCCCACCGAGCCACCCAGGGCCGCAACATTCTCACCCGTGGCAACTGCGGCGTTGCCGGCGCCGGCCGTGGTTTTGGTGCTCAGCAGGCGCAGCAGGCCCGAGCCCAACTGGATACCGCCGGCCAGGGTGCCTCCTGCCAGGGCCGCCAGCACCCAGCGCCAGAGCGGCTCCCACTCCCCCGCCGGGAAAAGGGAAACGGCTGCCAGGGTACCCGCCCCTACCGCCAGCGGCGCTGCCAGGGCGTCCAGCACATTGTCCACCACCGGTATATAGTAGGCGGCGATTTCCAGCACCGTGGCCGTGCCAAAACAGATGATGGCCGGCCAGCTTCCCAGCCAGGCCATGTCGTGCTGCAGGGGAATAAGCCCCCAGTGCCCCGCCAGGGCGGCCACCAGCAGCGGCAGGAAGATCCTGAAACCGCAGCAGGCGCTTAGGGCAATGCCCATGCAGATGGCATAATAGACGGGCACCATGGCTGTTTGGTTGACCTGTTTGGTTAACGTGCCGAATTGAGTGTTTAGTTGACGCCGCCTTTCCGGGTGGCTTTGCGCTGCGCCGGCCACTGGCCCGGTTCCCCCCTCCTGTTCAGGGGTAGCACGGCTTTTACGCGGCTGGTGGTCGCCGGGTCCTCGCTGGCCATATAGGCCAGGATGGCGGCGAGAATGGCATTGCTCCTGACGTCGTCGAACACGATCTTATCGTAGGTATCGCGGTTGGTGTGCCAGGTGTAATTCCCGTAAGACCAGCTCAGTGAACTGAGGGAAAAGGCCGGCGCGCCTACCGCCACAAAGGAGGCAAAATCGGAACCGCCCCCGCCGGGCGCACCCGGGAAGCGCGTATCGATGGTATCTTTTATATAGGAAGGCACTACCGACAGCCAGCGGCCCAGGTAGTCATAGGCATTCAGGAAACCCTGGCCCGAGAGGTTTTTCACCCGGCCGGTGCCATTGTCCTGGTTGAACAAGGCCTGTATGCCCTGCACAATTTCGGGGTGGTCTTCCACAAAGGCCCGCGAGCCGTTCAGTCCCTGCTCTTCGCTGCCCCAGTGCCCCACCAGGATGGTGCGTTTGGGGTTGGGGTAGAGTTTTTTCAGGATCCGCATGGCTTCCATCATGCAGAGGGTGCCGGTGCCGTTGTCGGTGGCGCCGGTGCCGCCGTCCCAGGAATCGAAGTGGGCCGAGAGGATCACGTATTCATCGGGCTTTTCCGTTCCGCGGATGCTGGCGATGGTATTGAAAGTGGGCACCATGCCCAGTTCTTTGGATTCAGCCCGCACGCTGATCTTCGGTGTGGTGCCGCCCTCGGCCAGGCGGTAGAGCAGGCCGTAATCTTCCAGGGAGATGTCGAGCGTAGGGATCTTGCGGGCGCGGGCGCCGAATATTTTATTCACGCCGAAGCCGTTGGACCAGTAGCTGCTGAGAATGCCGGCGGCGCCTGCTTTCTCCAGGGCATCGGGAAGGGTTTGGTTGCTGAAGCCGGTTTTTTGCAGTCTTTTCCGCCAGGCGTCCTGGGCGTCGCTGCGTTCTTTTTTCATGGCTTCAAAAGATTCGCGGGTGGCGTATTCGTTCCAGTTGTAGTCGGGCCGGCCGGTGGGCTGCGGCAGGGAGATCAGCACGAATTTTCCCTTCACCGCGGGTAGCCAGGCGCGGAAAGCGTTTGAGTCGGCCAGGTCGGGCAGGATGACCACTTCACCGGTAACCGTTTTTCCACCGGTGCTGCCGCTCCAGGCCAGTTGGGTGCCTTCGAGGGAACGCACACGCGGGTACACCATATCTATATGGGTAATGCCCCGCTCCCATCCGCGCCACTCACCCCACTGCTCGTTTTTGGCTTCGATGCCCCACTGTCTGTACTGGTTCACGGCCCATTCGTGCGCCTGCTTCATTTGCGGGGTTCCCACCAGCCTCGGGCCGATGCCGTCCATGAGCGCATGGGCCAGCGGTTTCAGTTGCGAGTTGTCGGTGGCTTCTTTCACGATGGCCTGCACCATGATGCTGTCGCGGTTCTGCGCCGGCACTTGCAATACAGCAAGGGCGCTGACCAGGAAAAGAATAGTGGGTTTCTTAAACATGTGCGGTTGGTTGAATGTGTTAGGTGACTGAAAATTTTGAGTGGCTGCCTTTTATTTCCCGCCCGGCGGGCAGTTTTCTCGGAGATATTCGGTAAACAAAGTGGACAGGTGCTTGAAAGTACCCTCCCCTTCCGAAATGCTGTGGGTGCGGTTCGGGTAGCTCATCATCCGGAACTGGCGGTTGTATCTGATCAGCTCGTTGAAGAGCATTTCGGCATTGTTGTAGTGCACGTTGTCATCGCCCGTGCCATGGATGTAAAGAAGTTTGCCCTGCAGGTTCTTTGCATAGGTGATGGGAGAACCGTTGATGAAATCCTGCAGGTTTTCCTGGGGCAGGCCCATATAGCGTTCCTGGTAAATATTGTCGTAGGTGAGTTGGTTGCCCACGGCCGCGATGGCGATGCCCGTTTTATAAATACCGGGATACTGGAACAGCAGGTTAAGCGTGGCGGAACCGCCGCCGCTCCATCCCCATACGGCCACGCGGCTGGTGTCGATCCAGGACCATTTCAGCATTTCCTTCGCCGCCATGGCCTGGTCGTGGATGTTCACGAGGCCTATTTTGCGGTACACCGATTTGCGCCAGGCCCTTCCCTTGGGCGCGGGCGTGCCACGGTTGTCGATGGCGGCATAGATATAGCCGTCCTGCTGCATGTTTCCCTGGTAGAGGAAGTTGTTGCCGGCGCCCCAACTGTCTTTTACGGTCTGGCCGGCGGGTTCGGTATATACGTTGAACACCAGCGGGTATTTTTTGGTGGAATCGAAGGCCTCGGGCTTGGCGATCCAGGCGTCCATCGTGACGCCCTCCTGCGAAGTGATCTGTATGAATTTCACCCGGGCCGTTTTGGGGTCGGCTTTGGAAACGGCTTCTGCCACGGAGGGCGATCCGGTTACCGGCTGGTGACTGGACAGGCTGATCCATTCCGTTACCGGGCGGGTGTAGTGGTTGGAAAAGCGGTGGCGGGCGAAGAGGGCGCCGGGACCGATATCGTAGTCGTGGCTGCCTGCCTGGCCGGCCGGGCTCACCCTTTCGGCATTTCCCTTGCCGTCGAGGCGCGAGCGGTAGAGATAGCGCTGGGTGGCGTTTTCGGGAGAAGCGAGGTAGTACACATAATTGCTTTTTTCGTCTACCTGCACCAGGTCGATGATGTCGAAACCACCTTTTGTGACGAGGGTTTCCTTTTTGCCGTCGCGCGATACGCGGTAGAGGTGGCGCCAGCCGTCTTTCTCACTTACCCAGAGGAATTCCTTTCCACTGTTGATCCAGTCCCAGCCGCCGTTGGCGTAGTCGTTGTCCCAGGATGGTTGGATATCGATCCAGGCGCTGTCGAATTCGTGGTAAATCGTTTGTACGTCGCCGGTAGTTGTATTACAAAGCAGCAATTTGGAATCCTGCTGTTTGCGGTCGAGGTACTGCACGATGAGCTCATTGTTGCTGGCGGCCCATTCCATGCGGGGCGCGTAGTTGCCCCATTCTTCGTTGTAGGGAATTTTCATCCAGCGGGTTTCCCCGCCGTTTATACCGGTTACGCCTATGCGGAAAGAAGAAGGTTTTACACCGGCCACGGGGTATTCCACGGGAATCACTTTGGGATAGATGGTATCGGTATTGTTCACCATGAAATAGTCGGGCGTTTTGTTGGCATTGATCTGCCAGAAGGCGATCTGTTTGCTGTCGGCGCTCCAGCGGAAGCCGTCGCGGCAATAGAACTCTTCTTCATAGGCCCAGTCGAAAGTGCCGTTGATGCGCTGGCGGCTGCCGTCGGACGTAAGCGGGGTGACCACGCCGGAGGCCAGGTCTTCCACGTAGAGATTGTTGCCGCTCACGTAGGCCAGCCTTTGGCCGTCGGGTGAAAATTTGGCGAACATGAGGCTGGAGGGCGGCAGGTTTTTGCCGGCCTGTTTCAGGGAGCCGTTGTTGCGGTTGAGGATCCAGTAATCGCCGCGGGTTTCGTAGCGCCATACGCGGGTGGTGTTGGTGAAAACCAGTACGCTGTTGCCGTCGGCGGAGAGGCTGAAATCTTTTATGGCAAGGGCTTGTTGCCCGGCGGGGGTCAGTTGTTGTTTGGTCACCAGCACTTCGGGCTGGTTGGCCGGGAGGTTGACGCGAAGGATCTGGCCTTCGCGCAGGTCGAGATAGCTTTTACCGTCGGCGGACCAGGACAGGCCACGTTGTGCGGAGAGGCTGCCGGCGAGCAGGCAGCAGAAAAGAAGAGCTACAAAACCAGGCTGTATTTTTTTCATGTGGGAATGATATTGAAGCGGAAAGTTAAGGGATCGGTTACGGGAATGTGCAACCGGTGGTAATATTTTCGGGAGTGGAAAGCACCCCGGGGTCGGGCCGGGGTGCTTTTGGGTGCTGGTAGCCGTCAACGGTTGTGGGTGGCCGTTGGAGGCCATTGGCGACTGACGGTGGCCATTGGCGACTACCCTTAACTGCGGGATTTAGAGGGTGAGTTGTTGTTTGCCCTCGTTGCCCGGGATATCCCTGGCCGTTACCTCCACGCTGCTGCCGGGCATTGCAGGGTTGATGGCCCGGGTGGTGTAGATCCAGCGATTCCGGTTGATGGGATCCAGCACGGCTTCGCCCGCTTCCACCAACTCACCGGTGGCCGTGCGGATGCTTACCTGCACGCCCGCCACCCGGAAATCGTCCTTGGCGCGGACGGTGATGCGCTGGCCCGGCTGGCCGTTGTACTGCGCCGCGTCGATGCCGGTGACTGCCGGTGCTTTCAGGTAGTCGCGGAAGGCCGCGTTGTAGGCCGTTTTGCCCGGCGCCAGTTTGCGCTGGTAGGCTTCTTTCAGGTCGGCGTCGGCCATGGCGCCCTGTGCATACAGCGAGGCTTCGCCGAAGCGGTCGCGCATTTTTTCCTGGCTTTCGGTGGGGACGGCGTTTTTGTTGATTTTGGGCATCCGGGTGATGAAAGTGTCTTCGCCTCTTTGTTTGTACACGAACTGGTTGCCCATTTTGCCCCGGGCGCCGCGCACCAGGAGGTTGTCTGTAATTTTAGACATGGATTTGGATTTTTTTGGTTTTCAAAAATTGGTTCATTGATCTGTTGGGGAAGGAGGCTGGCCGGGGTCGTACCTCCCGGTCTTCCTGTACGACGCTTCCCTAATAATTCGAAACAAATCTAGCGCCGGTTTTGCCTCAATTTTCGACTTAGGGACGTTTGCTGCCCAGCCCTGGGACGTTTGCTTACTAATTGTGGGGTGGATATGGTTTTCAACCCACGGCCGGTACCTTCTGAAAGCTTCCCTCAGTTAGTAGCGTTTAAAACCAGGGATTTCCAGTCAATTTCTTCGTCGTACTGGAAAGTTGGAAACGTATTGTTTTGTTGATGTTTTTGTAAAAAGGCTACGGGTGGTTGGTAGTTAAGTGATTGCTGTGGTCGCTGGTTGTTATAGGCCCACATCCAGGAATGAGCCATCATCTATGCCTCTTTCAATCTGGTAAATACATATGCATCTAACACTTCTTCCCGGAAGCTGCGGTTAAACCGCTCCATGTATCCGTTCTGATGTGGGTTTCCTTTTCAATGAATTTGATATTAGATATTTCTCTGTGATGCCCATTGGGCAAGTACGTCTACCTCAAATTCAGACTCATTATCGACCCAGATTTTTGTTGGTTGCCCTCTCCAGGCAATCAGTTGGTTCAGCTCCCGGATCACCCGCTTGCTAGTCAAACTGGTATCCATGGTGAGCTCCATATAACAATAACGCCTGGCATTGCCAAGCGTTATTAGTTAGCTAAAGTATTCAAAATGCCATGCAGCAATAGTATACAAAAAAGCGATTGTCACTAGTGAACTCAAAAAACGAATCGCATTAATTTGATTATATCTATAAAGCTCAAATAGATTAATTATAAGATGAAGTGCAATAAATTTAATAAACAACTTTTTCTCCTGAGTTAAATAGCCAATGTTCGAGCCATAGCCAGATAAAAAAGCACTGAGATAAAATGCTACGAGGAGTATTATCCCTAACAGTATATTTAATACAACAACTTTAATTAATTGATTTTTCATTGCGTTACTGTAAGCGTACCAGTCCTTGATTTTGAAAAATTCACCTAACCAATGTTTTCATATACATTGCATCTAATTCAAGATACTTCGTTTAGATGATTTCTTAATTTTAAGATATTGGTTGCTTTATTTGCGTAATCTTCATTAAAATACTTCTCAATATAAATGTTCTCAATTTTCTCTAACCGATTACCCTCCCCTATTAAACTATCTAGAACCATTTCTGCTATTCCCAAAATATCATCATCCAAAACGGCTAAATAAGGGGTTGGTTTGACAACTATATCGAATAGCGAATTCCCATACGCCAGTAATACATATTCCCACTTTTGAATGTCTACATTTATTTTTTTTTGATTTAGATTAACTATAAACTTATAGTTCCATTCCTTTATTTGTTTTGAATCATAAAATTTCCAATCCTTCAAATTGGGCGCCTGAGAAATTATGTTTTTTGTTGTAGCTAAAAGCGAACGATCGCCGCCGGGAGAGATAGTTAATGCGTTAAAATTAGCTTCACTTGAACCCAATTCCCACGCGAAATCGCCCAATTCGCATATCTTCCCGTCAAGCTCAACCAAAATATTATCTTCTGGTGCAGCATTTGCAATCTGCTTATTGTTTTTTTCAAACCAACTCCAAAATTCTTGATATTTATTATTCATCTTTTTTCTTGTCCTTTTTTATTTCATTCCGTTTGTTGTCAAGGTTTTCCAACCCATGTTCATCTATTTTTTGCTGTTCTTTTTGCCGTCCCTCTTTTGTATTATTAGAATCATAAGTACCCACTACCTTAGCTTTTTTTTCTATCACGCCCACCATCTGAGCGTCGATCAGATGGCTTGGGATTTTTTGTTCTTCCAACATACGGCTTCCCAGATTTTGTAGCTGATCCTGGCACTTCATATATTAAACCTCTTTTTGTATCAGCCGGTTGAGTTAACGGTCTATTTAGTTCTGCTTTTTCTTCTTTTGTCAATTTAGCGGGAGCGGCTTTCCCATCTGCTGACATATTCAAATTAACCGGCAATGAAGTAAATTCCAACTGCATGTACATCGTGCCAGTTGAAGCATAAGTATAATAAATTACCACCTCCATAAAACGAACAAAGCCTCGGATTTCGGAGCTTTGTTCGTTTATATACACGGAGCGTTACGCCGTTGCTATCTATTCTTCTTTCACTGTATTCGTAAATTTTAACCCTACATACCGAAAGAACATTACAGAAAAAACAATAACGCCAATAATGGCATTGTATATTCCATTAGAATCTGGATGCCTGTTAGGAGTAAAATAAACGTACAAAAAATACTCTCCTAGCAAAATTGCAACAAACAAAATAAAAGTCAATAGAATACTCTTCAGCCGGAGCGCGTAATATATTGGCCCAGAAAACAACAACATAGAAATTAGCGGAAGAGGGAGCATGACAAAAATAAAATAAGTGAGTGTGTGTCCCTTAGTTATATTTTTTATCTCCAATAATTTATAGTCAGCGTTTTTAACCATTAGGAATCCGTAAAACACCAAATATTTTATAGCAATAAACAGCAACACATTTCGGAAAGTCGGTTTAAGCATAGATCATGATCTTTTATACCACATCGCTGGCTTGTATGAATAATTATATATCGGAACCGTTGAATAACTTCCATTTTGAGGTGAGGTATAGCCCTTTACGGGAAGACTATGGGGTTTTTCAAAAGAAGGCTGATTGTACTGCATTATTGTATTTCCATTTAATTTCAATGTAGCTGATGGAAAAACATCCGTTGCTGAAGACACAGAAACATTCCCTTGCGGTGAGATATTTACATCCAGCTTTTGGGCAACATTTACAGCATTATAGCCCATTAGATTCAACCCAAATTCCTCGACTTTAGGACACTCGCATGTTGTTCGAAATTTACATTTAGACCGCTGGCATTAGAAGTTGCACTAAATTTATTCTGATCGCTTCCTAATCCCGGGTAATTGTCTCTGGCAGCGCCAACAGGAGTTTCGCCAACTGTCACGCTTTTAGTAGCTGTGATTCCAGTTAATTCGCCAGCCTCATTTTCGTTACCAGTAATCGAAACCGTTGACGTCAGCTTATCTCCCGCAGGAATATCACCCATTGGGCCATCCCAAGTTTTCGCATCAATGTAACTATTGAAATTAAATGTCAACGTTTTCCCTAGATAAGTCTCTCCTGCCTTAGTTGATACTTGTGAGTTTGCGTCTTTATCCCACCTGATATTTCCAGTTTTATCATCCTTCACAAAATCATTTACACTCATTCCATCCGGGTCAGTAAATCTAATCGGATTGTTTACTGCATAATTATAGGGTGACCACCTTCGGTATTGTTCCGACAATGGATCTATCGTATACCACCTTCCAATCTGTGGATCTCACATCCGTGCGCCATAGTCGTACCAGTCGAGGCCTGCTCCGTCGCTGAACTCCTTCTCCTGCTTCTCCTTGCCATTGTACTCGTACTTGTTGTCTAGTTTGTTCATGGCCCTGGAACTGATCCCCGCCATGGTGAGTCCGAAGGGATAGTAGTGTGTCTCCTCCAGCAGGGGGCCGGGGGTGTGCGTCACATTCAGGTTGTCAAAGAACACCGGGATATTGCTCTCGTTGCTGACGTAAATATAGATATATCCGCTCTTCTGCGCCGTCACCGGGCTGCTAAAAAAGGCCGTGATGTCCGAGTACACCGGTGTGGTGCTGCCCGAGGGGAAGCTGCTGACCGGCGCCACAGCCGACTGGCCCGCATACTTGAACTGCTCATCAAAGAACAGGTAGTTCAGGT
>JAFAFR010000047.1 GCA_023423405.1 Bacteroidota bacterium | reverse complement strand
GTCCATCGGTTTATATCCGAACAGCTGATTGCCTTTTTTACCATACCATTCTACAGATCCTGAAACGATATGATTTTTGGTCCCGAAGTCCAGCCCAATATTCACCATTCTTATAGTTTCCCACTTCAGGTTTGGGTTGAAATAGTTACTAAAGGCTGCCATTGGCATTTGCGTATATAATGAGGTTCCGAGATTTCTAATAGTAGAAATAGCCACCATGGCAGGATCTATATTCCCGTTAAAGCCGTAGGAAGCTCTCAACTTTAGTTCGGGAAGTACCTCCAGTGTATAAAACTTTTCTTTGCCCAGATCCCAGGATCCTCCTACTGACCAAAAAGGATTCCAGAGATCATTGGTCTTTACGCCAAACAGGTTACTGGCGTCCCTTCGGAGGCTTCCGGAAAGGGTATACTTACCGTTAATCGTATATGAGGAATTGGTATATAATGATACATACCGGGTAGTAGTGCCGGTCAGGAATTTCCCATCACTTATGGAGCTCCAGCTGCCCATCATCGTGGGATACCAGGTGTTGTAATCGACGTTTACATAGCCCAGTGTACGGGGATCATATCCGTAATAACGTTGCGAAGCGCCCTTGTTCTTAATCTCGCGGATTTCACTCCCCGCAACCGCCGTTATTTCATGTACTCCCCACTTTTTAGCGAAATTGGCCTGAGTACGCAGATTCGATACTGTTGCCGTACTTACGGAAGTATCATATATACTTCCTTTAGGTACTCTGTACTGCACGTTTCCCTCTTCATCAATAGAAGTTAGAAGATTGACATAATTCCGCACATAGTAACTTTCTTTATCATATAGCTTTTCTGATTCCCCGTTGTTTTGCTGATACTGGTATTGTACATCGACGTTCAATGAAGGAGTAATTTTGTAGTTGACACCGGTATTCAAAATCACCTCAGAATTCTTGGACAGGGCGCGCTCATGCTGCCAGTTGGTCAGGGGATAGTAGTTCCAGTCCAACAGCTTTCCATCACCAAGACTCTGCTGATACTGATAGTTATAGGTTTTATACACCGGCAGGGCGTTACCATTTTCGTCTGCAAAACGCATATATGGCAGACCGTTATTTTTTACATTGACACTTCCGTAGCCATACCTTCCGCTTGTAGTTCGGGTCTGTGTCATCCACATCCCTGTATTTATTGTAAGATTTTTCAGGGGCGTCCAGTTGTTTTGAAACTTCGCACTCAGTCTTTTGTACTGTTCATCTAGATTTCCGGTATTATCGTCATAACCAAGGAAGCCTGTCCAGGAAAGTTTCTCGCTGCCCGCAGATACATTCAGGGCATACTGCCGGTTCACGGCCGGCACATACATGTATTTGCGGTATTGGTCACGTACATCAATCCCCTTCAGAAAATCAAGCTGCCGCTGTACTTCACCGGCACTTATTTCTCCTTTCCTTTGCCGGTCCAGAAGTTCCACCACAGGAGATATCACGACATGGTCATAAGAGGTAAAATCTGCTTCATAAAAGCCGCGGTTGAAGAGTTGTTGTTCCACATCAATGAAATCTGCACTGGACATAAACGGAATCTTTCCTAAGTCCGGTTTCTGAGATACCGACAAGGAGGTATTAAGTTCTACCGATACCGTTTCCCGAAATTTTCCCTTTTTTGTGGTCAGTACGATCACTCCATTTGCTGCACGGGCTCCCCAAATGCTGGCAGCAGCAGCATCTTTCAAAATAGTGATGCTCTCAATGGTATTGGGATTGATATTTTTCATATCACCGTCATACGGGAAATTATCCAGAATGATCAATGGCGATTTCGGACCGCGCATGGTACTAAGCCCCCGAACCATCAGGTGGGTTTCCCCCGCAGCTGTACCATTGGACATTGTAAGACCATTGGCAGAAGCTACCAGTTTATCAAGAATAAACGGTGACACCTGCTGATCCAGTACTTTTTTAGAAATAGCTGAGAACGAGCCTGTTGCCCTCTCTTTCGGTATTTTCTGATATCCGGTATTGAGTGTAACCTCTTCAATATCTGCCACTTTCTCATGCAGATACAGCCGCAGTGGATGCTCCATTGGAAAATGGTACTCCAGGGTTTGCGGCGTATAGCCTGATAATGAAATGGTCAGTTTTCCTTCTGCCGAAGGTACGGTTAGACTAAAGCTTCCGTCAGTTCCTGTTTTGACAATGAGTTTCGTTTGTGCCACAGCAACTTTTACATCAGCGAGTGGCATTGCGGTTTTGCCGTCGGCAATATAGCCGTTCAGTTTATACTGGGCCGGAAATATCTGTATAAGAAAAAGCACACAGAGCAAGTTGAATTTTTGTTTCATCGTTGTTTAATTTGGGTTGGTAGCAATTTGTAACGAACGTGAAGCATCGCTTATTACCATCATTTCAATGGTTCGCTCATTTTTAGAGACACAGAGTCCATATTTTTGAAGTTCGGAATTAAGCCTTTCCACCGTACTGATGTCGGACAGCTTCAGATCAACAGTTTCCCTGTATCCGGTTTCATCAAGCATCAGCAGATTAATAGGTGTTTTACCGTTAAGCATATTAACCAACACAGAGAGTGGGGCATTTTGAAATTCGGAGGATCCTATTGAAAAGTCAGCTTTAAATGCTCCGCCTTTGCTTTTCGGCTGATCAGCACCGGGAATACGCTGTAAAATAAGACATTCCACATTTCGTTTTTCCATACGGATATTGTATGACGTATACCGGCTCAGGCTTTCCAGCATGGCAGGAAATAAAGTTTCGGGTTTATCCTCTGGGACCATCAATTCATAGCTGTATATCAGGTTCGGGTCATAAACCCCGTCTTGATCCGGATTGGCCCTGAGTGCCGAGAGGTCAGAAACCTCAAAGATCATTCGTTTTTGGTTAAAACCCTGAGAATCTCTCTTGTACATAAAAAGATGCATACCGACGGCACGAAGGATATCAATCAGTGGAAGATTGGTCCATTGGGCACTGTAAACATTCCCTTCTTTGTTCTTGTTGAATCTGCCTCCTCCGCCGACCTGCGGCAGATGTCCTTTTACCATAAACGCGTAGTTCAACAACTTAACGTTTTTCTGATTGTCGAAGGCTTCCGAGAGCATCAGCGGTCGGTCCCGGCTCAGCTGTACGATTGTTTGCAGGTCATTTTTATTCCCCTGCAAAACAGCAAATATGGATTCCCGTGTTACCTGCGCCGCATCTGTGGTGCTGATTACCTTTCCGTCTTTTATCCAGATCATAAAAGGAATCCCCAGATGCGGAAAGAATTGGGATAAGGTTTTATCATTGATAACGGAAGGGATTTCACGGTACTTCTGTCCGTTTTTAGAGGAAAAGAATTTCTCCAGCACCGTGCGGTTTTGCTCGGTGACGGCGAGTACTTTGATCTGGTCTCCAAATTCTTTCTGCAGAGCCTCCATTTTCGGGAAGTTCAATAGACAAGCACTGCACCAAGTTGCCCAGAAATCCAGAATAATAAGTTTATTACGGTCATTTTTCAGCGTTCCGGACTTTGTCGGAGTATTGATGAATTCAAACGGCAACTCCCAAAAGGTCTCCGAAACAGAATCTCCGGCTTTTAGCGGGGAGATCTGGCTACGGGCGGGAAGACCGTATAATAATACAAGGAACAGCAATCCCCTGCAAAACAATTTTTTCATAGTTTTGTTTTGTTATTGATTTATTTAATAATTGATACACCTGCTCTTTCCCGTGGTCGCCAAATTTTGTGGAAAGAGCTTTTTTTAATCTTTCGGTTAGAAGTTAGATGTTGGATGTCATTTTGTAATGTTTTTTCGGATTGCTTTAGGGGAAAGCTTTAGGTGACATGGTAATACTTTCCCACAAAAGACAATCCTTGAATTTAATATGATATGAAAAAGTGCCCTACGAAAGCTTTTAAAAAGCCGCAATGGCTGCGCAACCATTGTATCTGTCCTGATACTGTATTTTAGAAAAGCGGCTTAGAAAGTGATGTGGAGTAAAATGACTACGGCATAGGATACAAAAACGGCGTGAAATCTCAACATTATCCGCTTTTGAGGTACTGGTATACCCTTGCAACAGATAAGAGGTCGAGACTCACGCCGCGCGGTCGTGAGCTCTTCTGCTTATTCTCTCGTTGCATAAAAATTACCAGTTTTCAAAAGCGAGATAAAAGTATTTTACTTTATTTTTTAACTATCTGTAAACAAATATAATAAAAATATTTTAATTGCGCATCATCGACCGCAATATTTTTATTTACTACTACTAATTTGCTATCATGGATAGTTCTAATAGACGTATATGTAAATTCATATATAATAACTGGATAACAAAATCTGAATCACAAAGAAAATTTGCTGACGAACATAATATTGAAGAAAGCGTTGTCAGAAAAATAAAAAAAGCTTCTCAAGATGATAATTATATTGAATATAATATGCCAATATCAACACTTGAAAGAATTTGTGAGGCACGAGAAATTAAATTATATGAATTTTTCAAATTAGTTAACATATAAAAGGCTCCTAATGGAGCCTTTTATATGTTTTTTTATAGTATGTTATTTCTTCACTGCATCACCTTGTCCACTTCCTGTAACAG
>JAFAFR010000026.1 GCA_023423405.1 Bacteroidota bacterium | reverse complement strand
TAAAACAGTACAGCCGGAGCGGTGAAACAGCGGTCAAACACTACAGGATGAGCGGTGAAAATGGCACGAGCGGCAAAGCCTGGGCGGCATGAACGGCTCGTTTTAGGAGGAGGCAGGCCCGGTTTTGAGCGGCTGATGGCGTTATTGGTACCGTTGGTGATTGCGGGGTTGTTATGTATGTTAACCCGATGCGGGCGGGGCGATAAAATACCACCAGCCTGTGTAGCCGAAAATCATCCATCCAAGGCTAAAGTCCAGACCAAAAACTCCGAACCAATCACTTTTTTTAGGGGAAAAGCAAGTTTTTTTGACAAAAGCGGGCTGGTTTACGGTAAGCTGTATTCGATTTGTTCTGTCCGCTGAAAATGAGGCTCCACGTGCCTTCCAACAGAAAGGTATAGTTGTAGGTCAATGCTCCCATACATCTTTTTTCTCAAAAGGTCATGGGAGAAAAACACGGTATTTTATTCCAACATCTTTTGTTTGATTTGTTCGCATGATCCGGGCTGATAAAATTCCGTATAAATACGGAATCGCAGCATTGGAATTTTTTCTTGCTTTGGGATAACAGGAACGCGTATGCGTTTTCTGTAACCACCAACCGACTAACGATGCGAACAAACCTTATCCTTTGGCTGCTGCTGGTGGTGGCTTCGACCGGGACTTTGACGGCCCAGTCGGGCTACCGGGCAGAGGCCGGCGCTGCCGCCTCCGGCTCCTCATTGGACAGGATCCTGGCCTTCCCGGGCAAACTCTCGCATCAACTTTCGGAGCAACAGTCGCGTGCGGAATCCTGGCTGCAAAAGCAAACCCAAAAAAGCCTGCGCAAACTGCAAAGACAGGAAACCCGGCTGCGACGTAAACTGGAAAAACAGGACAGTGCCCTGGCGGCTTCCCTGCAACTGGGCAGCGATTCGCTCTACAACAACTGGAAACAAACGCTTTCACCCGACAGCAGCCAACTTGCCGGTCTGCCCGCCACCTATTCGGGCAAGCTGGATTCCATGACCACAGCCCTCAACTTCCTGGAAAAAGACCCCACCCTGGCCAAACTGCAGGGCCCGGAACTGGAAAAACTCAAAAGCCAGTACAAAGCCATCGGCGACCGGCTTAATCAAACTGAGCAGCTACAACAACTGATAGAAGAAAGAAAACAACAGCTCAAAGAAAAACTCGCCCACCTGCCTTTGGGCAAAACCTGGCGCAAGTACCAACAGCAGGCAGGGTACTATCAACAACAATTGCAGCAATTTAAACAGGCCCTGAACGATCCCAACCAACTGGAGCAAAAAGCCCTGGAACTGCTCTCCCATATTCCGGCGTTTAGAAAATTCTTCGACAAGTACTCCATCCTGGGCAGTATGTTCCGGTTGCCGGGCCAGGTAGCCGACATGGACCCCTCCACGCTCTTAAACGGGCTACAGACCCGCGACCAGGTGTTAAACAACCTCACCCAGAGAATGGGCAGTACGCAGGCAGCCCAGCAGGCGCTGACCAGCGGCATGCAGGAAGGCCAGGCGGCCCTGGAATCGGTGAAAAGCCAGTTGGAAAAAGCACTGTCAAAGGAAGACGAAACGGCCATGCCCAATTACAAACCGGCAGAAAGCAAAGGCCGGAACTTTTTGAAGAGAGTGGAGCTGGGCGCCAACATACAGAGCACCCGGGCCAACGGTTACTTCCCCACGACCAGCGACATCGCCGGGAGTCTCGGTTTCCGAGTCAACAAAAATTCAGTCGTAGGTATTGGCGCAACGTACAAGGTGGGCTGGGGGCAGGACATCCGGCACATCGCGGTAAGCCACCAGGGCATGGGGCTCAGGACTTTTATCGACGTAAGGATTAAAAAGAGCTTCTGGCTGACAGGTGGTGGAGAGTGGAACTACCGAAGTGAGATCGAGAGCCTGGCGGTGCTGAAAACCATCCGTCACTGGCAGCAGAGTGCCGTGATCGGACTGCAGCAAAAACAACAGATCGGCAAATACAAATCGACCTTCTCCCTGCTCTACGACGCGTTGTGGAACCGGCAATTGCCACACACACAACCGCTGCTCTTCAGGGTCGGATATCAATTCAAATAGAAGCAAATCAATCCAACCAATGTATTTAAATCTTCCTATGCATAGAATTGTCCTTCCGCTGGCATTTTTGCTGTTAAGCTGTTCCGGCTTATACGCCCAGCTCAACGTAGAGCTTCCGCGGATATTGCAGCCCAATCCCGATGTGGCGCAGTTGACGCGTTTCACCGACTATGGATTGGATTACAGGACCGGTACACCGTCGGTCAACATTCCTATTTACCACATCAATGCGGGTATGATCGATATCCCCATCTCGATCAGTTACAATAGCACCGGCCGGAAAGCATTCGACGAATCCGGTCTTGTCGCCATCGGCTGGTCACTGAACGCAGGTGGAAGCATTTCGCGGGTGATCAAAGGAGCGCCCGATTCCAAATACATGCCGGCTACCATCAAAACCGAATGGCAAGTGACCAACCAGGCTGATTATGAATATCTCTCCGACATCTATTACAAAATCAAGGATGGCAACTATGATATTTACACCTACAATATTCCCGGTGAATCCGGAAAGTTCATCCAGGAACACGTTTCAAGCTATATCGTTCGTCCCTTCAAACGCACGGCCGTAAAGATCGTACCGGGACCCATGCCAACGGAAATGTACGACGGTAAGGGTAACTATTATTATTTCGGTGAGGTGGAAAAGTTGCAGGACTATGTCGACTTCGGTCAATACAATACCTGCAACCTGTTAACGTCCATTATTTCTGCCGATAAAAAAGACACGGTGAACATTACCTACGTGAACAAACATATAGGGATGCATCACACTTATCATGAGCTGATCATCAGGGACAACTATTCGAACAATCCAATGAGTAACAGCATAGAATACCCCAGCAATAAGACTGGTTATATGGATTATGACACTAAGCGGATAAAAGAGATTCGCTACCGGGGCGGCAAGGTGGAATTTGTTTACAATACCACCGACTCCTGGGGGAGAATCGAAAAGATTGTGGTGTACGATGCTTTTGGAAAAATCATCCGGCAGGTGAGGTTAACGGTTGGTATTATGGATTCGCCATCGCAGGCGGGCAGCGCACAGAAATACAAGCTGACGCAGATGGCGTTCCAAACGGCAACGGGACAAGACGTCGAAAAATATTCCATGGACTATGCTGCCTCCAACTACACCACTAGTAACAGCCGTGACTATTGGGGATATTTTAATGGCAGAACCAATTCCACCACTGTTCCTCAAATGGGGACAATACTGGTTTCCGGTGGCCTGGTGCAGTACAATTTCACGCAGCCGGGCAACCGAAGTCCCAGCGATGCCCTGGCCCTGGCGGCAGAAGCTGGTTGCCTTACCAAGATCACCCATCCGACGGGCGGCATTACCGAATTTTCTTATGAAGCCAACTATTACCGCCAGGGTGGTACCGTATACCCGGGGCCGGGTGTGCGGGTAAAAGAGATCAAACTGACGGACAATACCGGGAACATTCAATACAAAACCTACAAGTATGGAAGCAACGAAGACGGCGTAGGGTCGCTGCTAATGACCACGCCATATTATGAAGACATGTCTTACGAGCGGTATTATTTTCAGAGAACGTATTCGGGCCCCAATATGTACGAATATTTCAGGGCACGCACCTACAGTTCTGAATTCTGTCAGGAACTGCAGGAACTGCTGGATCGCCCCCTGATGTACGGAACGGTGACAGAATACAATGGAACCATTGCACAGAATGCAGGCAAGACCATGTATTATTATTCCACTCCATTTACCTACCAATGGAGCACGTCGATGTATGGTTCATTTCCTCCAAATAGCCCACAGCTGTTGTATAACTATAGCGGACTGTCACCCTATCATATGCACCGAAGTTCTATCTGGCAGTACGATTACAGTCGCGAGCCCAGGCTGGGTTCCACAGAATTCTATAAAAAGAATACGGATGGCTCTTTTACACTGGTGCGCAAAAAGTCAGATAATTATATATTGAACAGCACCACGACCTATCGCGGGGTATCGGTATTCAAGTTTCTTGAAATAGGCAGTCCGAGCGGCGTTGTTATCAATAAGCCAATGGACGAAAAAACCTTTGCGGAGCAACACGGCTTTCCCATTTTTGAATGGAAGAACACGGAGCTTATCCTGGGTGATGAGGTGCTGGACTATACGCTTGAAACAGAATACACACCCAATGGGAATTTTACCCAAAAAACCAGCTATACCTACAACGACAAGGGACTTCCTGTATCCATTGTAACAGAAGGCAGCAATTCCCAGAACACCACACAATCCATTAAATACCCGGCCGACCTGACAGGAGACGCCGAAGTGGGCAGCATCTCCACGCAGATGGTGACGGGCAATATGCTCAACTATCCCATTGAAGTGAACAGCCAGCGGGGCAGCAGCACTGAAGCTGTAAAAACGGTGTACAGCCTTACGGGCAGCAGGATATTGCCAGCCACGGTGAAAACCAAACGGGGCGCAGCCGCGTATGAGAACAGGCTGCAATACACTGCTTACGACAACCGGGGCAACATCGCATCGGTTAAGAAGGAAGCAGATCTCGCAAAATCCTATATCTGGAACTACAAAGGGTTGTACCCGGTTGCAGAAGCAACCAATGCTGCTAAAAGTGATATTGGCTATTTGTCTTTTGAAGGCGACGACTGGAATGGATGGACCGGGCTCGTGATGAATAATTTTCTTTTCAACGAAGGAGCTGTAACGGGAAGGACAGCTTACACCCTGCGGGGAGCCATCACCAAATCCGGACTGTCTTCTTCCACCACCTACAAAGTGGTGTACTGGATCAAGGGCCCGGCCTGCTCGGTAATGGGAAGTCCGGCCAACTATATAAAATCGAAAAACGGATGGAACTGTTATGAGCATACGATTTCCGCGCACACTTCCTGCACCATTGCCAACGGTGACTATCCCATCGATGAAATCCGCATATTCCCGGTAAATGCAGCCATGGTAACCAGGGCCTATGACCCCGGCATCGGCATCATTTCGGAATGTGATGAGAACAACCGGGTAAATTATTTTTACTACGACAGTTATGGCAGGCTCTCGTTTATAAAGGACGAAGATGGGAACGTATTAAAAACAGTTTGCTATACCTATTACGGAATGGGTGGAGAGGTTTGTGGCTTGTACGGCAATACGGCCCAGTCGGGCAGCTACACCAAAACCAACTGCAGTCCGGGGTATGCGGGAACACAGGTTACCTATACGGTCCCGGCAAATACTTTTTATGCCAATACGCAAACAGAAGCCAACCAGAAAGCGGCGGCACTGGTCACACAATACGGTCAGGGATATGCGAACCTGAAAGGGAACTGTAACCCGGCGAACGTGGTGGTTACAGGGAACAGTTATGCCAGCGTTTCCTGCCAGATCCATTTTACCAACCAGGCGAATGGCCAGGGTTATGACCTGTACCTTACACCAGGCGGGTCCAACAGTGTAAGCATGCCTACCGGCACCTACAACGTTTATTTTACGCCGGGATCCGGCGGCTGGACATTCAATGTAAACGGATACACCCAATACGGCGCTTCTGCCAGTTTCAGCAACATAGCCATTGGAACCGGATCTTATGTACGCATCAACTAAAACAGTATGAAATCAATCTTATTCCTGCTTCTTCATGTATGGGTTGGCACAGAGCCTTTTTACTCGCTTGAGTTTACAGGGATCGATGGGGAGCGAATTCCCATGGTGCGATATGCCGGCAAAAAGGTCGTCCTGTTTTCCTTTGATCCCAATGAACAGGCCGGTTCGCTGCTGCAGCAAATGGAAGTGCTGCAACAGAAGGCGCCACAGGCTGTGTTCCTGGCGCTTCCGGTTTCCCCAACAGATGCACCCCGAGAGTTCCAACGATTGCAGGTTTCTAAAAGCAATTTGCTTCTGGCCCGCCCCTATGCGCCTGCTTCCAATGAAAACCAGTTTGCAGCGTGGCTCTCCGACCCTGAAAGGAATGGTCATTTTTCGGTGAAGCAATTTGTTGCCGGGCAGGTTTTTGTGATCAGCGAAAAAGGGACCCTGTTCGCTGTGTTTGAAAAAAATGCTCCAACAGAACGGGTACTCGAAACCATCGAATCAAATTTTTCTGAATAAACAACGGCAGCGATATGCAACTCCCTACAAATAAAATCTTTTGCGGGCCACAGGCAGCAATGCTTTGCTTCCTGTTACTGACCGGTACCATGGCAGCAGCCCAGGTTCAGCCGGCAGCCTACAGCAGTTCCATCGTCACCAATTCCATCAAAGCTGCTGTTGCCACTTCGCCGCAAACGGATCCGCTGGCGCTCAGCACAAAAACGACAAAGGAAGTTGCGGTAACCACCAGTTTTTTCGATGGACTGGGCCGCCCTTTCCAGGAAGTGCAGAAAAAAGGTGCGCTGGTAAACGCGCAATATGTGGATCTGGTTACGCCGCATTACTACGATGCATACGGACGGGAGAACCTGCAATACCTGCCCTTTGGCGCAAACACCATCGGCTCCTATACCAATATTGCAGATGGTACGCTGAAGCTGAATCCCTATCAGCAGCAGGCCACTTTCTTCAGTACCGGTTATGCTTATAGTCCGGTTAAGGGCCAGGGCGAGACCTATTTTTACGGGAAGACCGATTTTGAAAATTCGCCACTCAATCGTCCGGAGCTGGCCATGGCGCCGGGCAGCAGTTGGGTGCAGGCGGGCAGGGGTGTTAAAACGATCTACGCAGCGAATACGGCAACTGATGCCGTTCGCTATTTTACCATGGGAGCAGCCGTTGCGAATGGTTTCTCTGAATTCAGTTCGGTCGCTTATACGGCCGGTCAACTGCAGAAGATCATTACAGTAGATGAAGAGGGAAATTATTCTGTAACATTTATCAATAAAGAAGGAAAGCCGGTACTGAAAAAAGTGCAACTGGGAGCGGTGTCCGACAATGGTGCCGGCTCGGGGCATGCCAACTGGATCTGCACCTACTATGTGTACGATGATTTTCAGCAGCTCAGGGTAGTGATCCAGCCCCGCGGCGTGGATTTTATGCAGGCAAACAGTTGGCCGGCCAGCAGCAACAGCAACATGACCGTGATCAAAAATGAGTTTTGTTTCCGCTATGAATACGATGGGCGCGGCAGGATGATCCTGAAAAAGAACCCGGGAGCTGCATACGTGGCTATGGTGTACGATAAATGGGACCGGCTCGTGCTGGTCCAGGACGGCAACCAGAGGGCAAAGAATGAGTGGATTTATACCAAATACGATATCCTGAACAGGCCCGTGGTTACCGGCATTTACGTCAATGCTTCCACGCAATCGGCCATCCAGTCCAATATCATGCAGAACCCGATGAACCGGTACGAGTATTTTCTTCAGTCGGTCAGCGAGCAGCCACAATATACACTGGTATCCGCTTTTCCATCCACCACCGCTTCCACCGTGCTGACGGCAACGTATTACGACAATTACCAGTGGACCAGCATGCTTACTGCATCATTCGCCACATTTACCTCCAGCTTTAACAGCAAACTGGTTTCGGATAACCTTGCCAGTTACCCCGTTACACCGGCGCAGTCTTCACAAACGATGGGTAAAATAACCGGTGTCTGGCAAAAAACATTGCCGGCCATTTATACGTCTTTTATTTACGACGAAAAAGGCAGGGTCATCCAGCAGAAAAGCCTGAACATTACGGGCGGGATCGATATAACGACCACGCTCTATTGCTTCAATGGAAGCATCGGTGCGCAGGCAGTGCTTCAGAAAAATGGTAACAGCGGCGTAGAGCACGAGATATGGACCCGGTACCTGTACGACGATCTGTGGCGGCTGACCAAAACAGAAAAATCCCTCAGGTACCCGCAGGTGAACAGCGGCAATTACAGCGCCTGGAAATCAGTTAGCCAAATGAGCTATGATGCCATTGGACAACTGGGTAACAAAACCCTGGGCGCCAGTCTTGCGCTTAACGAATTTCAGTACAATATCAGGGGATGGTTATTGTCGTTGAACAAGGATTTTGTGCCGGCCGGGGCCAGTCCGGCCAATAAATGGTTCGGATTTGAGCTGGGCTATGACAAGGCAGCGCAGAATAAGAATTTTGGAACGGGCCTGTACAATGGCAATATCAAGGGGTCGGTATGGAGGAGCAAGGGCGATGGTGTATTGCGTTCCTATACCTATGGATACGATAAGGTGAACCGTTTGTTGTCGGCCGCTTTTTCCGGCGCCAGCGGGGAAGACTATTCGGTGACCCTGGGGAATGGGTCAGATCCTAACCTGGCCTACGATTATAACGGAAATATCAAGGCCATGACGCAAAAGGGATGGGCCAATGGCCAGAACGGCGCCACCCTCGACCAGTTGACCTACAGCTATGAGCAGAGCGGCCAAAGCAACAAGCTGCAATATGTGAACGACAATGGGCTGGCCACGCAGCGAAGGTCAGATTTTGACAATTTCAATACCGGTACGAACGACTATGTCTACGATGGAAACGGCAATCTGACCAAGGATTTGAATAAGAAGATTAAAGAGATCTCTTACAATTTCTTGAACCTTCCGGTGAACCTGAAAGTCACGAAGGACGGTACAAATGTCAAAGGCGAAGTGTCGTATGTGTACGACAACACCGGCGCAAAGCTGAAGAAGATCGTGGATGAAGAGGCTGCGGAGGTAGAAACGTCTACCGGTAAGGTGACTACGAAAATAACGACCACCACCGTTTACCTGAACGGGGCGGTGTATGAAACCAAATACCATCATGCCACGGGAGCGACTTCGCTGAACTACAGCGACCGGTTGATGTTCCTGGGCTTTGAAGAAGGCCGCATCCGGCTGGAGCAGGCAGGCACGGGTTGCACCGCCCTGCCGCTGCGGTTTATCTACGACTATTTCCTGAAGGATCATTTGGGGAATGTGCGCAGCGTATTGACCGAGCAGAACGAGGGTGTTTGTTATCTGCCGGCTACGCTGGAGACTACGCCGCTGCCGGCGGAGAAGAAGATTTACAGCATCCAGGATGCCCGGATCACGGATAAGTCGGCGGTTACCGGCGCTTCGTCCTACCCGCAGTTCGGCAGCAAGCTGTACCAGACGCATGGCTCTGCAGCTACCACCAATAAAACGGGGCTGGCCATGATCCTGAAGGTAATGGCCGGCGATGTGATCAAAATGAAGGTCAGCGCTATTTACACACCACCTGCCGGCGGCAATTACGGCGCCAGTCCCACTACGGTGGGGGTATCGGAACTGCTGGCAGCGCTGGGCGCCAGTCCCCTGGCCGCCGCCAAGGGGGTGACCGCGCCGGTGATCGAGACGCTGAACCCTGCCAGTACTTTTACCACGTTCAACAGTAACCGAACGGAGACCAGCACCCGGCCCAAGGCCTATTTGAACTACCTGTTCTTCGACGAGCAGTTCAGGTATGCGGGTCAGGGAAATGTGGCGCCGGTGAATGGTTTTAGCTCCGGCAGCACCACGCCGGTGTATTCCGATATTACGGCTTTTTTTAGCAGCCCGGTGACGGCTCAAAAGAACGGATATGTTTATATTTATGTAAGTAACGAGAGTAATATCCCGGTGTTCTTTGACAACCTGAATGTGACGCACACCCCCGGCCCCCTGCTGGAGGAGACACACTACTATCCGTTTGGTCTCACCATGGCAGGGATCAGTTCCAGAGCGATGAACAGGCTCGACAACAAGTATGAATACAACGGCAAGGAGAAGCAGGATAAGGAGTTCAGTGATGGAAGTGGACTGGAGTCATACGACTATGGGGCAAGGATGTATGATCCGCAGATTGGAAGGTTTCATGTGCTTGATCCGATGGCGGATTCAATGCGAAGGTGGAGTCCTTATAATTATGCATTTAACAATCCAACTCGATTTATTGATCCTGACGGGATGAATCCCGGTGACATGGTTATAAGCATACGAAGACGAGAAAACAAAGATGGAACATATACATTGGATGTTAGCATACAGGCAAGAGTTACCATCATTGGGTCCAATGATAAACTGCCTGGAGCAGTTATATCTGAAATGTATAAAATTGGAGAAAGCTTTAGTGGATCGATAGCATCCAAATTAAATGATGAGCTAGGCGGAACAATTAATGTAGATTTTAATCTGGATATTAGAACGGCTTCTTCTGAAAATGCAATTGGTGACAATAGTGGATATGTTATCCAACTAGTTGATGATATTCCAGGAAATGAAGTTGGCGTTGCCGATAGGAAAAATAATTCTGGAGTTGGGTTAGTTGAAAACAGTTTGAAGCCCAAAGAGATGGCAAGCGTAATTATGCATGAATTCGGCCATATAATGGGGTTGGGCCATTCTAAAACTGGACTAATGGCAGAGTTTGTAGAGTTTGGAAAAGCATCAAGTAAATTGGACGCAAATGATCGGTTTTTAATGTGGAATTTTCTTGGAGGTAAAGACTATAAGAAAAATGGAGTATATCAAGGAGAGCCTGATAATATTGATAGAAGAAAAGCGTTACAAAACTTAAAGAAACGTTATGGAGTTCAATAGATCGTATATTCTTTTCTTAATCTTTGCATCGTGCCTTGGATGTAAGCCTGGGAGGGAGGAATTATATGTCAGAAACAGTCTGAAATTAAGTGTTAGGAAAGGTAGCTCATTGACTGATAAAAAAGGCATAGATAGTTATGCATTTGAAATAAAAGATAATAAAGGGATGGTCTTGCGAGGTGAGCTTGGTGAGTTTGTTAATACACTAGCTGAACCTGATTTCCCCGTATTCAATATCCGGCTTCGGGATTCGCTGTTTTCTCGTGGTAAATATAGCATCGATTCAAATTCTGTTTTTTTTTCTGAAACTCCCGAGGAAGATTATGTTGAAAAAATATTCGCTAAACAATATTATCTATACGATACAATTAACGGGATCGTTGCCAAACTAATTATCCCAAAAAAGGTTGGGGTGGGCATTACAGGTATATATGTGCCTAGGCTAAGGGATGGAGTAAGTTTCTCACTATATGGGCAGGATTTAGATATTTTGTCGCAACAATATGCACTGGAAGTTTTTCAAACAATCAAATACTTGGAAGAGCCTTCGAAGTAAAGAACTACCTGACCGGCAATATCAGCGGCCAGTTGTGGCGGACCTCGGGCAATGGCATCAACCGGGCATATGGGTATGACCCTGCCAACCGGATTTTGTTTGGCGACTTCAGCAAGTCCGGTGGCGGCAGCTATGCAGACGATGCGCTGGTCGATTTTGACATGAAGCTGGGGGTGTAAGCGCACCTAAAATTCGGCAGTTATAAAGTAGCGTAATCTATTTACATTTAAACTGTCAGGTATGAAAAAGTCAACATTTACAGAGAGCCAGATAGCCGCTGCGATCAAGCGGCAGGAAGCTGGTGTTACGGCCAAAGAGATCAGCCGGGAGTTGGGCATCAGCGAGGCGACCTTTTACAACTGGAAAGCCAAATTTGGCGGTATGCAGGCCAGCGAGATCAAGCGGATCAAAGACATGGAAGCCGAACTCAGCCAGTACAAGAAAATCGTGGCGGAGCTCACTTTCGAGAACCGGGCGATGAAAAATCTCATTGAAAAAAAGCTGTAACGCCTGCTGACAAACGCGAAGCTGCCGGGTATTTGGTTACCGA
>JAFAFR010000018.1 GCA_023423405.1 Bacteroidota bacterium | reverse complement strand
TCTTACAGTAGGTTCTATATGTATCCAACAGATACTATTTTACCATATTCACTTTACCGGCATGCAGAAAAAGACTATTACGGAAGACTCGAACGAATTGATTCTTACAATAAAGAGAATGATGTTTTCGTTACCCTGCAAGTCTTGCCTAGAAAAGAATGGGATGACGCCGCTAAAGAAATTTTTAAATTTAATCATTTTGTAAATAACAGAAAGGATGAGTGAGTAGTAAGAATCAAATCGCTTTTTAGATGATATTTCCGTTATAGAGGATAATACACTGGATTGATCGTATTTCAGAGTAGGGTAGGTGTGTTTTCATTTTTTCTTTATCATACTCCGTAAATAAAATCAATGTTAATTTTAAACCATTGTTTGTGATTCATGTTATAAACTGCTTGAAAACATCTTTCTTATTGTGGTAAAAGCAAATTACAAAGTATAAAAGATACTTTTATGGGAAACTGTTGAAATGCAAAGAATACAGATCGCAATTTATTCATTTCTTCTGTAGGTCAAAAATTGGGATCTGTGCAGCGTCAATCCCAATTCAATACAGTTGTCCACTTTGACAGACTCTCTTCAATAAAAAAAATCCCCGCAAGATGCTGGTTAAACATAAAGAATTTTAAAATAAATTTTCAGTAAAAATACATCAAAGATAAAAAATAGGTAAAACGGCTATAAATAACGGAATTACAACCGTTTTATGATTTTTTGGTGACGAGGCAAAAAGCAGAAAAAAGCAAAGATTGGCAAAAGTAAGATTTCTAAAACATTACTCTTGGAAAATATAAAAAGCACATTTAAAATATTGTATTTCAGTTTTCTGCATAGTTTTTCATATTGTTTCGTAGCTCACATAGGTTTAATTTTATCATTAAGAATTGTGAGTATGGAAGCGACAAAAAAAATCTACGTTTAAGATATTGTTTTACCTTAAAAAGAATGCCCCGAAGAAAAACGGAAAGGTTACAGTTATTTTGTACAGGAATTTGATTACTATCTGCGTGATGATCAAAGTTTGACACACAATACCATTTGGCTGTATATGATTGGATTTACTACGCTTTGCCGATTGGCAATGAGTAGAAAGTATCTTGCCTTTAATCCGTTCAGCGAATATAAGAATACCAAGAAAGACATAGGTTATCTGCTACGAAATGAGTTAGAACAGCTTGTGTAATTAAAAAAGCCTATGATGATTTTTTATCGATTGATACAGGATTCAATTCGCTTTCCTACGATAAAGAGAATCCCTATATAACAGATTTTTACCAGAAATATAGTGTATTAATCAATAACAGTACCTCAGCAAGAATATGGGGAATGGCTACAGCGATAGCATATATCAAATCATTAGGTTTTAATAGAGAAACAGGGTATGTCAATACTGATGCAACACATGGAAGCAAGAGTGAAAAATTTACTTTTGAAGAAAAATATGTTTGGTTAGCTGTTCATTATTTAAAAGGGTATCTATCCGATTATTTACCTTATGAATATGATGATGAAAACAGGGAATTTAGATGGATTGATGATTATTCAAAAATTGTACATATCAATAACCCTGCAGAAGATTTACAAACCAATCTTGAAAACCAGGTCGAGGAATACTTCAACCCACCATCATGGATAATAAAAGAGGAACTAGCACCTGAAATAAATAATTTAGAAAATACCGCTATTGAGATCGATAAAATTATAAATAATAACCCTGAAATAGATTTCAACAATTGGCTTAAGTACAATAATCTTGACTTTAATTCAGATATTGAAAAAGAGTATTTGTCTATATACCAAAGTACAGGTTTAACCAATTCGTCAGAAACGATAAATTCCTACATTGATTGCTGTAGTTATCTCATAAATGAAACAGATTTTGATTTATTTCTAAAACAATTTTGTAAAGATTCAAATTCCATCCGCTTAAGTGATTTTGGACGTCCCGATACCAATACTTACACTAATCCTTCAAACTTGTTCTGGATGGATTGGATAGAGGAAAAATACAATCAGACCGAATTTGATGATGGCAAATATGTGTTTTCTTGTCTCACCAGAGTTATGAAAGATAATGTTGACGGAGAAAAAGAAGTTATTATACCATCTAAAAAGATTAGAAAACTACTTAGCCTTTCAGAATTAGATAATAATAACTATCTAAATATCAATTCAGATATAGTAGGATTTGATCATGAAATTAATACGGAAAGATTTAGCTATGGCGATTCTCAATCTATTATTTTGATTGATAAAAACATCCTTCTTAATGAATTAAATAACAACAGAATGAAATTATTTTGGATAGCTAACCATTTTATTAAAAAAAATCCTTCAAACAAGAATATTGAAGAAATTGAACACTATCAAAAAGTTAGAAAATATATTATTTGGATAGACGATCAAAATCAATTAAAATCTGTAAAATATTTTGAAGGCAAATTTTCAAACAATTAAATACATCAAATTCAAGTGAATTTGTTATCTGAATTAAATTAATATTACAAGTTTTAAATGTAAATTGAAATTCTGTAACTAAATTCTGCTGATATTTTTACAAACAAATAGTACTTCTTCGTTTACATTATTGTTTTTATTTAAGGCATAATTGTATTTTCCCAGATTATATTCTAAAACTTCAAAAACATTAAACTCCCTCAACAATTCACTAATTTCTTCTATTGAAGGAATACCATTGTTTCTATATGATATTACAATGTGTGAATTGAGATGATTGTTAATCAGAATTATCAAATCATTCAAAAAATTATTTTTATCCTCGAACTCTCTAGATGCATTTATTACAATTTCTCGGTTATTTTTGTTAAAATTTATATTCTCTGGGATATCGTAATAATTTACCAATCCTTCAAGAAAATGATATTTACTATGATAAGAGGTGGAACTTTCCTTTTTGAAATAAGGAGGATCAATATACACCAAATCTGCATTTAAATGGCAATTTAGAGCACTAGAATTATGTGCAGTATTTATTCTTCCATTATTAAAACAAACCTGATCCAACTCTTCAATGAATCTTACGAAAAGTTCTTGAAAACTCCTTTCCCATGTCTGCTTATTTCCAAAATTACCCGTCGTATAATTTAATCTCATATTTAGATTTCTTCTATGAAATAAATTATAAGGTCTTTTCATAAGACAACTTTGAAAAAGAATATACAAAGCACTGCACTTTATATTTTCATTTTCTAATGCTAATACATTTTGTATATAAACATCTATTTGATTGTTTTCTTCATCGGTAAAATAGATGTCATTATAATATTCACCGATATGGTTTAAATAATTAACTTCTGGAAATCTGTCAAACAATCCAACTGCATTCTCATAAGTCAATTCATTGGTATTTTGTTCGATTAGTTTTCTACCAATTATAGTATTAAATTGAAAGATGTCATTATATAAAACTTGTTTCTGATTTAACTTAGCAAAATAAGAGAATGAAGCGGAACCTCCAAAAACATCTAACACAGAATCAAATTCTAAGTTAGCTTCATTAACTATAATGTTCCATATTTTGTCTACTATTTTTCTTTTTGAACCATAATATCTAGTTTGGGGTAATACTATATCTGGCATATTTCTTTAATAAATTCTTTTAATTTTAAAAGTTCAGGTTCTGTAATACATTCCAACCCTAAATCTTGATGACCAAAAAACGGTACTTTGAATCTGTATGGAGTAACTGCAAAACCTTCCCTCGGAGTATTGTAAACCTGATCAGTAAAGAAATGCCTGTAGTTATCGATATTTTGATCACTCAAAAATCCTAGCAGAATAAAAGTAAAATTTTGCAAATTGCTATTTGTTATCTGCTTTAAATATTCAATGTTATTATTATATTTTTTAGAGGTATCATAAACGTTATCTTTAGTGAGTGTAGTCTTAGCTTCTAAAAAGTAGAATTTATTATCTTTAAAGATTACAAAATCAAACTCCGCTTTTGATTCTCCATTTATACACAATTCAACATTACTTACAAAATCAAGATTTAACTCTGTGAGTAAATCTTCAATAAGATCTTCATAATATTTTTCAACTAAATAAAATGACAATTCAGCCTTTAGTATATGCACCTTAAGTTTTTCCTTTTTCTGAGGTTCAGAATTCACAAAACCTTCTGTATACCTATCATCTTTATGTTTGAAATAGTGCAATAAATTGTATTTCTTACCTATTTTTTGCTCGGTGTAAATTCCTAAAAGTTCTTTTTCAACGTTCTCATCTGGAAGAAAAAAATTGAAATTTGACAAATCATTCAAATTCTTAAGAATAATAAATTCTTCAAAAAAACATTGATAATCTGCTTTTATGGGTACACTTCTATCTATATATAAATTATGCTTAAGGTTACACAATAGTTTATTAAAGTCTCCTTCTTTACTTTTTTCTTTAAAGTTTTGAATAAGTTCAGAATCATACAAAAAGGTTTGTGTTCGTTTTCTTAAATAATTCTCTTTAAGTAATTGCCACAAATGAAGATTAGAATTTTCTTCTTTGATGTATTTTTTCGAATCTACATTATACTTTAACAGAATATGATCATTAACTTTAATTCCTATAACACTTTTATCTTCTGATTCTTTGTCAACAACAACATAATATTCATCACTATTCAAATCAAAGTCTAATTCACTAGTTAGTTCATGTTCATAGTTAATCCAGATATTCTCTATATCTACATCAATCATTTCCACCGATTCTAAATTCAGTAAATCAGCTTTAATGTATAATAATTGAGGCTTCAAATTCTCCTCACTAATTACTTTTATATACCGACCTGCTTTATTTAAATCATAGATTGTGGAAATATTTTTTATCGAATCTCTTAATTTCTCCTCGTTCAGATTGTCTATAATTTCACCTATTACATTTATCGTTTTAAATTTATCATTTAAGCTATTCTCAACTTCTCTCTTTTTAGGCAATGTAGAATAGATGGAAAACTTATCTTTAAAATAATACAAAAATTCTTTTGTTTTAAATTTAGATAAGAATACTTCACTTCTTAAATAATGTAAATTTAAATGGATAGCAAGAGTATCGAAAAACTGTTCTTTTGTATACGTATATTGACTATTTTCGTCTTGATCTAGATATTCATCTTTATTTATTTCTAACATCTCATAAAAATCATCAGAGAATAGAGAAACTGCATGTTTTACATCTTCTTTATCATCCGTAATGTTTTCTAATTTAACGAATACATCATAACATAGATTAAACAATGCCACTAGATAAGGATCAAGTTTCAAGATAATCTTATACGCAAATATTTTGTTATTATTATCAAACATACTACAAACTTGAATTAGTATAGTTTTCAATTATTGGTTTAAGCTTTGACTGGTACTCGAAATGCTGTCTATACAGTTCCAATAGAGTGAATAAATCTTCGAAATCTTGAACATCAATTATATTAAGCTTAAAATCCTTCAGAAACTCATATTTATCTAAATATGAATAGTTCAATTCCATTGAGGCAGGAACAAATATTGAAATATTCTTAAAGAAAGTTTTCTTATCAAAATTCAAATATTCAATACTGCTTTTTATTTTCAGTATTTCATTATCGATTACCGATATATCTTTACTGAACACAAAATAACAGAAGGTATCAGTTTCATAGTTGAAATAATATCTCAATTGGCTAGTAAACTCTTCAATTTTGATATTAAAACTGTCAAGGTAATATTCCAAAGGATCAAAAAACTTACGATGTATATTTTTGAAAGCATCTACATTTACATCCAGATCTTTTTTAGTTTCATTAAATATTTCAAAAAGAGAGTTATCTTTTAATGCTTTTTCTAAACTCTTCTTTTCTGTTTTGCCAAAAAGTATATCTGAAATCCTTTGTATCAAAAGTCTATTACTATTTGTATCAGTTTCTTTAGACAATTTTTTGAGTACTTCATTAGTATCTTCATCTGAATTGAATAACTCTTTTAAGTAGTCAATTAAATCTTCTTTATCCTTTTTCTCTGTAATTGGATTTATAGCAATTATATGTTGGCTTATACGTTGGTACAACGGCTCATTTGTTGATTGGATTAGATTACTATCTACCCCATCCGTTAATGCCAAAATTAGATAATGACCTTTGATTTTATTAGACAAATCAATTAATTCTCTCAGCGATGTAAGAAAATGAGAAAATCGTGCTTTTGACTTTTCTCTAATTTTTTCTACTTCATCAATACAAAAAATAACGTATCTACCTGTCTTTGACAATATATTCAAAAATAGCACAAGTATTTCCCTACGTTCAAAATCTCTTAACTGACGTAAACCTTGTTTATCAAAATATCTTTTACTGTTTAATCTCCCCGTGCCTAAATAAAATACATTTCTTATTTCATTTACATCATTAGTAGAAAATAATTTGTTTGTATATTCTTCTATAGCACTAAAATTATCATTATAATTATTTGCAAGTGAGGAATAGTCGAATTTTTCATCTACCAACCGTTGAATACTTTCAACAATATAATTTGTATAATTATCTTCTACAATTCTCAATAAATTAAGAATAATATCGTAATTATCAGCATCTGCCCTATAATACAG
>JAFAFR010000052.1 GCA_023423405.1 Bacteroidota bacterium | reverse complement strand
GCCAATGACGAAGAAAGACGTACGTATTTCCGAGAAGAACTGCGTAAAAAACTACCCGAATTAAAAGAGATAGAAGGTTTCCCGATTGGTGAAGATGACGATATTATCAACTTATCAGATCCTCCGTATTATACCGCTTGTCCCAATCCTTGGCTCAATGACTTTATTGAAGAATGGGAAGAAGAAAAAATAGAACTGGAAAAACAAAGTAAACGTATTGAAGATTTTGAGGTTGCGGAGCCTTATGCGGCGGATGTAAGTGAAGGGAAAAATAATCCTATTTATAATGCTCACTCTTACCATACAAAAGTGCCACACCCTGCGATTATGCGCTATATCATGCATTACACCCAACCTGGTGATGTGGTGTTTGATGGATTTGCAGGAACGGGAATGACAGGCGTAGCAGCTTCTATGTGTGCGAATCCAGATGCAGATATTAAAGCCAAAATAGAAAATGAAAATCCAAATGTACAATGGGGAAAGAGAAATGCGATTTGTGGAGATTTAAGTCCAATAGCAACTTTTTTATCACATAATTTTAATAATCTCAAGAAAGATAATCAAAGATTTTTAAATGACTTAGAACAGGTGAAAAATGACTATGATTGGATGTATAAAACAAAACATAGCTCAAATGAGTTTGGCTTAATACAATATGTAGTTTGGACTGAAATCGTTGAATGTGATGCTTGTGGTAAAGATTCCCTATTTATGGATTTATTTGTAAAAATTGGTGAAGGAGTTATTTTAGATAAGTCAAGCTGCCCATATTGCGAAAATGAATTATTAAGAGCAAAATTAAATAGATCAACTGTAACTGCTCTTGATAGCCTAAGCGGAATGATTGAAAAGCGCATTCAAATGCAACCTTACATAATTGCCTATAAATATAATGGAAAGCGATATTTGAAAAAACCAGACAAGGAAGATTTTGCAATTATTGAAAAAATTGAGAATTATAAAATCGAAAATTTTTTTCCAAGAGATTTATTGTTGAAGGGAGATAAAACAATAGATCCATTCAATAAATTTATTGATACAGTATATAAATTTTATTTTAAACGAACACTTATAGTTGTTTCTGAGTTATGGAAGCGTACAAAATATGAAGATAAATTTTTTATCACTAATTCAATTTCAAGGAATCTCACAAAACTAAATAGGTTTATTGTTAATTCTCATAATCTGAATGGAAGAATTAATGGACCACTAAGTGGAACATTATATATACCAAGTGAAATAGTTGAGCAAAATCCTTTCGACATTCTAAGTTATAAAACATCTCAATTTGAAGTAAATCCTGAACAGATTGTTTATTGTAATTCTGCCACTGAAATATCTTTATTAAAGCCTAATTCTGTTGATTATATATTTACAGATCCGCCCTTCGGTTCTAATATTATGTATTCGGAATTAAATTTTATTTCAGAAACTTGGTTAAAAGTCAAAACAAATAATGTGACTGAAGCTATAGAAAATAAAGCTCAATCAAAATCAAAATTTGATTATCAGGTTTTAATGCAATATTCATTTTTTGAATTTTTTAGAGTGTTAAAACCTGGAAGGTGGATGACAGTAGAGTTTTCTAATACTTCTGCTGCAATTTGGAATTCAATTCAAAATTCAATTCAAAATTCAGGTTTTGTTATTTGTAATGTATCGGCATTAGATAAAATTCATGGAGGTATTAAATCTATGAGATATTCAACTTCTGTAAAGCAAGACTTAGTTATTTCTTGTTATAAACCATCTTCAGAATTTGATAAAAAATTTCAAGAATCACAGCATACCGCTGTTGGGGTTTGGGATTTTGTAGAAGAACATTTGGCGCACTTACCCATTCATTTGGTAAAAGACAATGCCACTACTGCCATTATAGAACGCAGTCCCAAGATTTTATTTGACCGTTTAATTGCTTTCTACGTACAATGCAGTTTGCCAGTTCCTATCGATGCGGGTAAATTTCAAGAAGGCTTAAAGACGCGTTTTATAGAAAGAGATGGGATGTATTTCACACCTGCACAAGCATCAGAATATGACAAGAAAAAAGCTGAAGTTCCGGAGTTTATACAAATGAGTTTGTTTGTAGGCAATGAGCAAGATGCCATTTATTGGTTACGTCAAATTTTAGCCAAAACATCCCAAACAGAACAAGACTTACATCCGCTCTGGATGCGAGAAGTAGCAAGTAATATGCGTAAAGGAGATACCTTGCCAGAAATGCGTCAGATTCTGGAAGAAAACTTTCTAAAAGATGACCAAGGAAAATGGTATGTACCAAATCCAGAAAAAGAATCGGATTTAGACAAGCTGCGTCACAAACGCTTAATGAAAGTATTTGATGACTACAAAGCAGAAGCCAATAAACCAAAAGGCAAACTGAAAGAAGTGCGTGTAGAAGCATTGCGTGCGGGTTTCAAACAATGTTACCAAGACAAAGATTTCCAAACCATCGTTACGGTTGGAGATCGTATTCCCAATAATTTACTGATGGAAGATGAAGTATTGTTACAGTTTTACGATATCGCTTCCTCTAGAATTTAAGCTATGCAGTACAAAGGACAAGCTTGTGAACGTATTGGGCAAAAAGAAGTTTTTGGGCAAAAGATTGCTTGGATTCGGCTATTGGATTCTGGAGAATTTTTAGAAGTTCCACAAGAAGAAGTAACCGAAACAGACGTCACTATACATTTACCCTACATTAAGTTTGTAGCACTCTCAGCCAAAATAAAAGATGAAATTGCCCAAAAGAATATTTTGGCACCTTATGAAAGCAGTTTGATTCCGCTTCCACATCAGATTTTGGTATTGGAAAAAGTAATGCAAGCGCAGCAAAATCGCTTTCTATTGGCAGATGAAGTAGGTATGGGAA
>JAFAFR010000024.1 GCA_023423405.1 Bacteroidota bacterium | reverse complement strand
GTGTGCGTATCAGCCACATACTGTGCGAAAGTTTCCGGCGTGAAGTTCCTGTGCGTGTATTTCGCAATGCTCTTGCCAATAGCCCGACATTCAGGCGGAGAAAGCGGAACGGGAAGCGATGCGTTGTACATTTCGACACGCTGAATCACGGCATCAAGCCACTGTGAGAATGCTGGCCAGCCCTGACGAATCGCCCTGTAAGCCCATTTGCGCGTCATTTCGAACAGGTGGCAGTTTCGCCCCATCCCGTAATGTTTATCGATGCTACGACGCGCTGAGGCGCTCAAATCGAGATAATCAGCCAGTTCATCGAGGGTATAGGCTTCCTCGCGCCACTCCATCACCTGCCATTCCAGGTGGAACGGATTTTTGCAAATCAGTCCGCTGTAGTTCACATCAGCACAAAGTTTCTCACACAGCGAACGTTCAACCGCTGCGGCATATTTCAGCGCCTTAACCGACGCATCAGGCGCGGTTCTCACGGCGATATTGAGTGCATAGAGCAGGTGAGCGTGTCCGTTCACAGGATTTTTAACGGTGATGTTCGGCGCGGGGGCGTTCCGGTCGCTCCAGTCAATCGCTGCCCCCTCGCGGTCAACGTCAAAAACCAGCCAGAACTGCGCATGAGGCTGGTTCTGCTGGATGAACCGCGCAAGAAGCGCACGCCCTTTGCCGGAGATGCGAAGGCCGAAAGCGAGATCATCCGTGTGATAGGGACGGTGGGGTAAATTTTCTTCGAAGTATTGAAGCGCGGCGCTCATGTGTTAGGATTCCCTCCGTGTGTTACGACCCACACGCCCCTTGAATCTTCGTGACAATCTTGGCGGAGAGGCACGAATTTCAGGGGCGTTTGTTTTTCAGTCGCTTACACTACCCCCAACGACAAAACCTGTCGAGTCTTCCCGCAAACCCGATCCATTTACCATAACTCCTGTTGTACGTACCCTCTAAAACGCTCTCAATCGCTTTCTGACGCAAAAAACTCAAAAAGACAAGAAAACACTAGGGTAAACCATAAAAACGCGTCAGAATCGTTTTTATGGGCCTGCATAACTATGCACAAAAGCGATTCATGATCGGTTTCCCCCCTTCAGAAGCGCGAACGGGTCAAAACAGCAAACTTTCTCATCCAAAAAGCCAGCTAAACGGAACGAACCCGTATGCAAACAAATTTCCAAACATATACAGTCTGGACAACGAAATATCGACAATATATTGGAATAGCGGAAATTTTTACTCAATCGCCGCCAGCAATTCACTAAAGCACATATCCACATTTATAAATTTATTACCGAAAGCCGCAATTCCTATGGAATATGTATATGAAAAGCTCCCGCGAAATATATCATGGTAAGTAAATATGGAATATTCAACATTATTTTCATTTGCTATCGTAACTTTATCTCAAACTATATCAATAGGACCTGGTGTTGCATTGGTTATAAACAACGCCTTTTCACAAGGACTTAAATCATCAATAAAAACAAGTATATACATAAGAGCTGGCGAAGCAATCGTCATGGTAATATCTCTTTTCACGTTATCTTCAACATCCAGCATAGAACAACACTTTTACATTATAAAGATCTTAGGTGGAAGCTATTTAATATACATAGGGGTAATGGGTTTAATTAATAAAAAAAACAAAAAAAGCAAAGTACAAAAACCTTTACTTATACCATTATTAAACCCAAAGGCGTATTTATTCTTTGCGGCATTAATACCAGCATTTATAGATGATAATACAAATATCGCATTAAATTTCTTTATATTGGGTGTTTTGTTTATATTTATATCATTCCTGACAGATATTATTTACATAGCTATTAGCTTGACGATAAGGGATAAATTAACTCCGTCATTCTCAAGGTACATAAGTATATGTAGCTCCATTTTTATATTAGGTACAGGTATTTATTTTATCTTGACGTGAAACGCCGTTTTTATACTCATGCAGCCTTAGTCATAAGACGGCATGAGTTACTTAACACTATTTCAGTATGGCATATTTTTTATTTGGGGTTTGTTCATTGGAATAATATCCGCTTTTATCATCAACTAACACGCATACGTCCCTATACTCTCCACACTTAGAGAACTCTGCCAATGGTGCTTTTTCCTTCCACTCTTTTAACATAGATTCATGTTTTTTCTGTTCTTCCATTAGAGAACCGATATTCATTTTGAGATATTCAGCATAAAAACTAGGAGCAATCATTAACAATAAAAATAATACAAGCAACACAAGTACCTTTTCGACTATCCTTGTTACTGTATACTTCTCCATTGTTTTTCTAATTATACCTGTCGCAACTTCAGCATCTCTGGTCGTCTGCTTTAATGATTCCTTTATCTCTTTACTTGTTTGCTCTTCAAAATCAGTCCACTCTTGCCTTACATCATTAAGTGTGAAAGATAATTTTTCACGGAGTAATGATGTTAGTGTGTCTGAGACAGATTTCTGTAATTTACAGGATACTTCTTCCATTCCTTTATTAAGATAAAAATCAACATGAGACACACTATCCCTCAAGGAATAAGAAATTCCAGATACAACTTTACCTTCACGTTCAAGAGTATCTGTAAAGGTATTTAAGTCATTCACTCTTTCATTAAGCAGAGTAATTATCCTGTTTATTTCTTTTATTTGCTTTTCATTATACGCAACAAGGGCAGCAATTTTTCTTGAATGTTCATCCAATTGCATAAAATAAAAAACCTCCAGTGCTTAACGGCTCATACCATAATCGCGTGAACTGGTAGGCGCACTCGCAGGAATCGCAGAGCTACCGCGCAACCACCCAAAATGGCAGGAATGGGAAAGACGCGGGAAGGAGCTACTAACCAAAGACAGTGCGTAAGAGCCTCCGTTCACGTTCCGTTTCCCTGGTGCTTCCTCGCTCATTCGCTCGCTACGCTCGGTCATGAGACTGCGGCGAGCACAACCACCTCAATCATGCGGTAAGCCGCACCATTGCGGGGCTGACAGGAGAAAACCGCCGGAAAGCCCGCTGCTCAAAAAGACGCCGAAAGGCGCTGTTATCTGATATAGGCTTGTTCATGTCCGCGAATTTAACCACCCATTAACAAAAACAGGGGGTAATTGTCATTTTTCTGTTAATTAAAATTTAATTATTTGTTTCTTGGTTAACCATTCTCCAGAATTATCCATCCAGCGTCGAATAGTCCGGCTGCTAACACCAACCGCCACTGCAATATCTTCCGTTGACGCTCCCAAGATATACATATCAAGCGCCCTACGACGTTTGTCGTCGTTAGCAGTCCACCGAACAGCGGCGCTTTTTTTCCCTTTGTCCGACTGATTTTCTGACGAATTGGCCTTCCCGCCCTTGCGACCGCGTGCTGCCTGAATTTCTGGCGTGTGCGTATCAGCCACATACTGTGCGAAAGTTTCCGGCGTGAAGTTCCTGTGCGTGTATTTCGCAATGCTCTTGCCAATAGCCCGACATTCAGGCGGAGAAAGCGGAACGGGAAGCGATGCGTTGT
>JAFAFR010000010.1 GCA_023423405.1 Bacteroidota bacterium | reverse complement strand
TCCAATTGGAGTTTAAAGCACCGAATCCAAGTGCAACACTATGGTCTCCTTTGAAAAGATTTCCCACATTAAAACCGACACCAGTGTTGTATTCGTTTTCCAAAGATCCAACTGTTCCGGTTGAAGTTTTAAAGGCGTTATTTCCAATGGCAACGGTTCCGTTTCCTGTAGTTAGGTTTCCAAGAGCATCCAATCCGATTCCGAGATTATTTTGTCCGGTATGATTGGAATTTAGATTTCCAAAGAAATAGGATTTTGTTGTAGCGTTAACACCTAACGCAGCATCTCTCGTTCCTTGCTTTGAAATTGAATCTCCGGAGAAGGAAATGAATCGTCCTGAATAATTCCCCCGATCTACGACATCGAATAACGTATCTGCATAATTGCCGAAAGGCTTCCACTTTGTACCATCAAATACATAATATCCAATAGACTTAACAAGTTCTACTTGTCCAATGGCATCAGAGTCACTATCAAATTTTTCGGTGACATAAATTAATGTTCCCTTTTGTTCAATAGTGTACGTTTTTGCTTTTAGTTGGGAAGCTGTTATTCGCGGTGCTATAAAGCCATCTAAAGAAGTGGAGTCAGATGGTTTCCCTACGACATCAAGTGTTGCTTTCGGAACTTGTGTATTAATACCGACCTGTCCCCGAACTGATATTGCTGTAAGTAGCAAAAAAAGATAAATGAATTCTTTCATTTTGTTTTTCGATTAAAAATTCTTCTGCAAAGTTGGAATATCAAAATCGTGAAAACAATAGTGTTTATGGGAGTTGGGCTAAATAGGATTACTTTGGATGAGTCTGTAAACAGTAAAGATTAAAAAAGAATAAATTGGACTATTCTGGAATTATAAACCTGATTTCAAGAAAAAAAAGCAAGTTCCGCAGCTTTTTCCCTTTTTGCAAAAAAGCAAGATCGTCTTTGAATGTACAACTTGAAAAGTTTGTATATACAAAGACACATCTTGCTCAATAATATCACCTAATTTTTTAGAGCTCTAAAAATTTGTTTGGAATCTTGAATTTAAGAATGTTAAGTGATAATTCAGATGTTTTGCTTCGGAAAAGAAAAATAACACAAAAGCTACTTTTTTAATTTGTATATTTTTTACGCTGGTTTCGGATTAGGGTAGAGTTGTTTTATACAGGTTAAACAAAAACCTGTATTCATTTTACGTAAGTGATGGATTTAGCTGTATCTGCTTTACGCAGGTTTCTGAATAGGGTATGACTTTTTTACGCAGGTAAAACTTTTGTACCTGTACCTGTTTTACTCAGTTTCGGGTTGTACTTTTATTACACAGGTGCAAAATAATCTTGTTTCTCTTTTACGCAGGTTACTTGTTCAAAAAACAACCATAATAAACACTTGCAAGCCAAAAATTATATTTCAATTACTGATTTTATTATTTTAAGCATAGCAAAAGGGTGATTTCACGCTAAAAAAAGGGTGAAATCACCCTTTTTTTTAGCGTGAAATCATTTTAAATTTAAGCATTAATCAGTTGTAAAAAAAGCACATCAAAATCAAATGCTTATGAAAATGAAAACAATTTTTCTATTCGTTTTTTTATTCACTATATCCATTTTCTATACTCAAGAGAAAGTGATGAAAGATTCGGATTTTTTGATTATTAACAAAGATACTGTAGTAGTTGACTTCTCCAATGAAGACTTGCAAAATTTCCATATCCCTGTCAAAATAAATGACAACATTTACTATTCAAAAGAAAGGGAGTATCATGATATTTCATTTTTTTTAGTATCTCGATCAAAGAATGAAAATAAAGAAAATATAATGGAAATTTTACCAAAAGGAATAAAATTATTTTCTGATGAATTGGTGGGGATTGATTCTTTTAAAATGGCAAATGATTCTGTATCCTCAATTGTGAGTTATGTTGAATCAGTTCCCCAAGAGAAGAAACTCAAAATGGGGAATGTTTCATTTAAATTTAATGAAGATCAGCTTTATTATGAAGCCCTTTCATTTGATTATGCGGTTTCCAAAAAAAAGAGAGGTATTTTAGAGTCTTATTTGGCAATGAAGTATGGAGTAACACTATCTTCAAATTATTTTAATGCAAAAAATGATACAATTTGGTACTACAATAAAAATGAAGGTTTTAGGAATAATATTCTTTGTATAGGAAGAGATGAGGGAACAGGATTAAATCAAAAGCAAGCAACGGATTATAGACGTTCTTTTTCTTTTGGTTTGGGAAGTATTGAAAAAACGAACTATTATAATAAGATAGAAAATCTAAATAATCATTTCCTTTTTATCTCTGATAATGGCAATGTAGAAACATTAAAAGAGAATGAAACGTTAAAAACAAAACGTATATGGAAAGTAAATTCTGAACAAGAAAAGGCATATCAGAATGTTTACAATTTTGAATTTGATTTTAATAAAATACTTGAAACAGAGTTAGAAGAAAACCAATTCATTTGGTGGGTTATTGGAGATGATGCTGCAAAAAACGAAATCAATTATACGAATGCAACCTATATTAAGGCTGATTACGTAGAAGACCACAAAGCCATTTTTTCAAAAAAAGATTTATCTCAATATGGTCAAGGTTTTCTGTTTAGTATAATTAAAGCACCTGATTTGTTTGCCATGACTGAAACTATTTCCAAAGATTGTTTTAGTATGGACTTGAAGGTAAGACCTATTGGTGGAAATGGTAGATATAACATTCAGCTAATCCATGAAAGTTCAGGAGATATTTTTACAAAGCACTCGGACAATGCAGATGCTATATTTTTTGAAAATATGCCGGTCGGCAAATATAACTTAACGGTTAAAGATAGTTCAAACAAAATATTTTTGGGTGTGGTAAAGATTAACGAAGAATTAAATAATGAATACACAAAAAATAGTTACGAATATATTCTTCCAAATAGTGGTTCTCTAACACTAGATGCCAAAGATTATATACCTTCTGATTCTGGGGAATATTTTTGGGAATCAAAAAAAGATAACAAAATTGAATATTCAAGCTCCTTGATTTTAGACAGTGAAGGTGAATATGTTTTAAACTATACTAATGCCTCAGGATGTAAGAATAAAATTACATATACAATAACCACAGATAACAAGAATCTATTTGCTACATCTAATATTGTTTTATATCCCAATCCGGTAAAGGCTCAAATGCCATTTACAATTGCGATAGATTTGATAGAAAAATCTGATGTGAAAATAAAAATCTATTCTTCCGTCGGACAATTGGTTTTTGAGAATCAATTTAAGGATCAAAAAAGTTTAAAATTCAAACACAGTCTTCTGATTTCCGGTGCATATTATATTGTTGTTGAAACAGGAAAAGGCACAAAAAATTTCAAAGTATTAGTTCAATAAAAAATAATGATGAAAATAGTTAACTTGAATTTAGCGTTAGCACTGCTAGTTTTTATTAGTATATATCTTGGTGTTGATCAGAAACTTTCTTTGCAAAAAAAGAATAGAGATTTTGGAGTAGAATATACAAAAACAAACAATCCCGTTAATCGTAATAATAGCGATACCGAAAAAACAATTGAGCAAACAACTTTTCAGCAGGACTATAGAGTTTCTTCCCAAAATGTTAAAGCCAATTTTACTTCAAAGTTAAGTTATACAAATACAAACAATCCCATAACTTCTAAAGTTGTCGATTTTAATTCTTACATTGGAAATGATGCAGAGACCATTGTGGAGGGATACATAGGGATTTCTGAGAAATATCCAATTGATGATCCGAGTGATAATATTTTTAAAATTAACCTTTCAGAAATTCCCAAAGGGAAAATAGCAGTATTAAAGTATGACTTGTTTGGTGTAAATGGAATAAATGGTGTATCCAGAAGCATAAATCAAAATTTTGCCAAGGGCGGATATGAAGTCGTTCGGAACAATTATTGGCAAGAAATAAGCGAAAAGATTAACCCTGATGATTTGCAAACCGGAGAAAATATTTTTCGTTTTTCAGTTCCAAGAAATTCGGTACATGGTTATCAAATTAAGAATCTAAGAATTGACTTTGAAGAAGGAGATAATGAAGTGTTTTTCCTAAGCCAAGAAAGGATTCTTTATGAAAAAAATGGGAAAATATATCTAAGTGGTTTTGTAACGAACAGATCGGCTGATCAGTATATAGAAATAGGAAATGCAAAGATTACCATAAAAGATGGTAGTTTTGAAGAATTCATTGAGTTGTCCAATTTGGATAAACAACAAAAATTTATTCCTGTATCTCTTGTTAGTGAAAATAAAGTTGTTGCGTCAAAATTAGTTTGGCTTGAGGAAAATCTGATACAGTCGGATTATCAATATCCTATTGAAAAACACACAGGAGAGGCTCATAAAGTTCTTTACTCGAATGAAGTAAAAGAGATAAGCGTCGCAAATGCTCAATTGGTATTACCAAAAGGAGCTTTGAAATCGGATGCAATCATTTCTATTAATCCACTGCGTTCGGTTGATATGCCGCCGCTTGATCCTGGAATGGTTAATGTAACTCAAGGAGCATATGCATACCGTTTTTTACCACATGGAGCACAATTTGAAAAACAGGTTACAGTCAAAATCTCTTATGACTCTGAGAAACTTCCAAGCGGATATACAGAAAAAGATATCAAAACATATTTTTTTAACGAAAAAACCAGACATTGGGAATCGTTGAGGAAAGATTCTGCAGATGCAAATCATAAAGTAATCATTTCAAGCACGACCCATTTTACGGATATGATCAATGGAGTGATTCAAGTGCCGGAATCTCCACAAACATCATCTTTTGCTCCTACTATGATGAATGATATTAAAGCAGCAGATCCTTCTGCCGCAATAGATATAATACAACCTCCTCAAGCAAGCCAAAAAGGAACAGCAAATATTTCTTTTCCATTCAATATACCAGTTGGAAGGAACGGAGTGCAACCTCAGTTGGGTCTGCAATACAGTAACGAAGGAGGTAGTAGTTTTGTGGGTTATGGATGGAGTATGCAATCTCCTTCAATTATGTTAGATACACGTTGGGGATCTCCAGTTTTTGATTCTACATCAGAAACAGAAATTTATATGCTTAATGGTGAACAGTTGGTGTATCCCAAAACGAATATAGGAGATGATGAACCTTATATGCCGAACAGACATCGAGTGACCCAAGGTGGTAATTTTACAACAGAATTACAAGCTAGGAATTCAAATAATACTAAATATTTTACTTACCGTAAAAAAGGAAGTTTTGATAAAATCGAAAGATTTGGGAATAGTCCTCTTACATATCGTTGGGTAATCACGGATGAAAATGGTACAAAAAGTTATTACGGAGGAGATGAGACCAATGTAATTGATGCTATGGTATTAAAATCATCCTCAGGAATTTTTCATTGGGCGTTATATAAAGTTGTAGATAAATATGGGAATAATATTCAATACACTTATACAAAGGGGTATAACAATATCTATCCTCAGAATGTATATTACACAGGCGAGAATGATTCCATAGGAAGTTATCAAGTTGCGTTTAATTATGGAACACGAATAGAAGATCCTGTTATAAACGGAAAAAACGGAGTATACCAAAAGGAAGTGAAGCAATTAAATGAAGTTGCTATTTTCTATAATGGGAATCCAGTTAAGAGTTATACGCTGAATTATACTTCTGGAAAATTTAATAAAAAACTTTTGAGTTCCATTACAGTGTATGGTGAAAATGGAATATCCGGTGAAGGTTTCACACATACTTTCGATTACTATGATGAGGGTAATCTATTCCAAGAGACCGTAAAAATAGAAGTTCCATGTCCTGAAAACCCCGATTGTGACAATAGTATTGATGCTGATCAGGATGGCGTTGGTGATGCTTGTGATAATTGCTCACAAGATTTTAATCCTAATCAGTTAGATTCTGATGGAGATGGTATTGGTGACGCATGTGATCCCTGTCCGTATGATCCTAGAAATAGGTGTAATATAATAGATTCTTGTGGACCAGATTCTGATAACGATGGCATAGGAGATAATTGTGATAATTGCCCAACATTATACAATCCTACACAAGCCGATGCAGATGGAGACGGAATTGGAGATAGATGTGACCCTTGCCCTACAGATCCCACTAATTCTTGTATAAATGAGATAAATTGTTATACAGTTAGTTTTCCAATTCCAAAAATTAATTTAAGATTAAAATCTCACTTGTTGTTTGTAGGTGCTGGGTGGAGTGTATACAAT
>JAFAFR010000074.1 GCA_023423405.1 Bacteroidota bacterium | reverse complement strand
TAATGAAATCGCTGTCCGCGAATTCTGAAATACGCACTTCCATCGCGCGGCCAAGGCGCTCGGCACCAGCCAGTCTAGCGTCAGTGCCCGGATCAAGGCGCTTGAAGAAGACCTTGGCATCACCCTTTTTGACCGCAACACACGCGGCGTTCGGATGACAGAAGCCGGAAGGCGTTTCGTAGAACAGGTCCATGACGCCATCGGCATCCTCGATAGCGCGATCAAGACGGCGGGGATGCAGGCGAGCGGTGAGGAAGGCGAGCTTCGGATCGGCGTTCATGCCCTGATGGCGGGCTGCTTCATTGACCGGTTACTTGAGCGGTTTCATGCCGAGCATCCGGGTATCCACCTGCACATCACCGAGGGCACGGCGCGCGACGCTCAGTTCATGGTGCGCGAAGGCAAGCTCGATCTCGCCTTCATGGCCTGCACCCATGACATCCCCGACCTTCATTCCCGCGTGATCTGGCGTGACCGCCTGCTAGCGGCGCTGCCGGCCAAGCATCCCTTGGCGGCACAATTGGATGTGGAATGGCGTCAGCTTTCGCAGGATACTTTTCTCGTGCGCAACGGTGGCACCGGCCCGCAGGTCCATGACCTGATCGTGCTGCGCTCGGCCGGGAAATGGTCGACGCCGACGATCCGCCGCGTCGACGTCGGCCGCAGCGCGCTTCTGTCGATGATCGCGGCCGGGCACGGCATATCGCTCTTCGTCGAGGACAGTGCAGCGTCGAACACCGCAAATGTTACCTTCCTGCCGATTGCCGATGAAAGCGAGAAGGTCGCGTTCTCGGCCGTCTGGTCGCCTTCCAATCGCGATCCCGGGTTCATGAAGCTGCTCACACTCGCGACAGAGATGCGCTGATCCTTTCGCCGACTGATTCGCAGCCATGACTTCCAATACAGTGCCGGAAGAGTGCCGCGACAACCCATCCTATTTGTCGCCGACAGTATCCGGTAGCCCTCCCACTCCACCTTTGTTGTTGATCCCAGCATAAATGCCCATTCTCTGATCGGCTCCACTAATTTTGTCGATTGGAGCCTTAATGCGCGGAGGCCGAATACTCTGGGGGCAGATCACCGTCGTTTTAATTGTCGTTCTGATGATGACCTGGGCCGCAACGCAATGGGTGGCGTTCCGGCTCGGCTTCCAGCCCCAGCTTGGCAGTCCCTGGTTCGATCTGGCCGGTTGGCCGTTCTACTATCCGCCCGCCTTCTTCTGGTGGTGGTTCTCCTTCGACGCCTATGCGCTCACGATCTTCATGGAGGGCGCGGCCATCGCCACATCGGGCGGTATCCTCGCCATAGCCGCCGCCATCCTCATGTCGATCATCCGGGGGCGCGAAGCCCGCAACGTCGCCACCTACGGCTCGGCGCGATGGGCGGAAGACAGGGAAATCCGCGCGGCCGGTCTGCTCGGCCCCGATGGCGTCCTGCTCGGCCGCTACGATCACGACTATCTGCGTCATGACGGCCCCGAGCACGTCCTATGCTTCGCCCCCACCAGATCGGGCAAAGGCGTCGGCCTCGTGGTGCCGACCCTGCTGACATGGCCGGGAAGCTGCATTGTCAATGACATCAAGGGAGAGAACTGGACGTTGACGGCGGGCTTTCGGGCGAAGCACGGCCGCGTCCTGCTGTTCGATCCGACCAACGCCAGATCGTCCGCCTACAACCCGTTGCTGGAAGTGCGGCAGGGGGAATGGGAAGTCCGAGATGTTCAGAACATCGCGGATATTCTGGTTGATCCCGAAGGTAGCCTCGACAAGCGAAACCATTGGGAAAAGACCAGCCACAGCCTGCTTGTCGGCGCAATCCTGCATGTTCTCTATGCTGAACCGGACAAAACCCTGTCGGGCGTGGCCAACTTCTTGTCCGATCCCCGCCGCCCGGTCGAAGCGACCTTGCGCGCGATGATGGACACGCCGCATCTGGGCGAAGCCGGCGTTCATCCCGTCATCGCCTCATCGGCGCGCGAGCTGCTGAACAAGAGCGAGAACGAACGGTCGGGCGTGCTGTCCACCGCCATGTCGTTCCTGGGCTTGTATCGCGATCCGGTCGTGGCGCGCGTCACGGACCGTTGCGACTGGCGCATCGCCGATCTGGTCGGAAGCAAGAAGCCCGTCACGCTCTATCTTGTCGTGCCGCCAAGCGACATCAACCGCACCAAACCGCTGATCCGGCTCATCCTCAACCAGATCGGTCGCAGGCTGACCGAGGAACTGACGCTATTCGGCAAGCGGCATCGCCTGCTTATGATGCTGGACGAGTTTCCGGCGCTCGGCCGTCTCGACTTCTTTGAATCGGCGCTAGCCTTCATGGCTGGCTACGGCCTCAAATCCTTCTTGATCGCCCAATCGCTCAACCAGATCGAGCGCGCATATGGGCCAAACAACAGCATCCTCGACAACTGCCATGTGCGGGTCGCCTTTGCCACGAACGACGAGCGCACCGCCAAGCGCGTTTCAGACTCGCTCGGCACAGCAACGGAGATGCGTGATTCCACTAACTATGCCGGCCATCGGCTCGCGCCCTGGCTCGGGCATCTGATGGTGTCGCGGCAGGAGACGGCGCGGCCGCTGCTCACGCCGGGCGAGATCATGCAGCTTCCGCCCGCAGACGAAATCGTGATGGTCGCGGGAACGCCACCGATCCGGGCAAAGAAAGCCCGGTATTTCGAGGACGTGCGATTGCAGGAGCGCATCCTGCCGCCACCTGATCTGCCATCGATTCCAGCGACGAAGTCGGCAACCGACGACTGGACGAGCCGCGTCATCGTGGCGGCGAACAAGCCAGCAACCAGCGCTGCCAGCGGGGCCGTGGGCGATCCCGACAATGCCGGCATCCGCCGCGAGCCGGAATTGCCCGCGCATGAGGAGATTATCCCGCCGCCGACAACGCCCGCCCAGGAGTTCGACATTCTGGACGATGAGCCGGACGTGAACGCGGCCAAAGCCCGCGCGCTGCGCTCGCGGATGCGGATGATCGCCCGGCAGGCGTCCATGAACCCCGACGACGGCATCGAGCTTTGAGGAACCGCCAATGACGACCCGCGCCCGCATGAATGTCTATTTCGACCCGGAACTACTCAAACAGGTCGAGGCGCTGTCTCTGCGCCGTCAGGTATCCAAATCCGCAATCATTGAGGCAGCCGTCGCATCCTTCTTGTCGGGCGACACGTCTGACCGGCTGGAAGCGGCCATGTCGCGCCGCCTGGACAGGATCGGTCGACAGATCGGCACGCTGGACGAAGATCTCGCCGTGCTCGGCGAGACCCTTTCCTTGTTCGTCCAATTCTGGCTGACGATGACACCGCCGTTGCCGGACAGCACCAAGCAGTCCGCACGAATCAAGGGGAACGAGCGGTTCGAGGGTTTCATGCAGAATCTCGGTCGCAGGCTGGCGAGCGGAGACAGGTTCCTGAAAGAGCTGTCGCGCGACATCGAACCGGACAGCGGCACGGACCCGGAACCGGACGCAAACTGACGGCTTATGGAGACAATCAGGAGCCTATATTGGCCGCCGCCAATGCAATCCCGAAGCCGACCAGCAACAGGCCGAAAGTCCGGTCAATCCAGTGGCGGACGCCGAAAATCCGTTTCTGGATACGCGGAGCACCAAAGAACAGACTGACAGCCGCGAACCACACCACATGGGCCAGTGAGATGAACAGCCCATAAGCGACGGCGTCGCCAGCGGTGTATCCATCTGAACGACCTGCATGAACAGACTGACGATGAAAATCGTCGTCTTCGGGTTCAGGGCGTTTGTCAGGAAACCGACACGCAATGCCCCGAAGTCCGAGAGCGCCGTTTCGTTTTTCGCAACCGGCCCATCGGCTGAACAGTATCTTTGCGCCCAGCTAAACCAGATAGGCCGCGCCGACCAGCTTCAGGATGTTGAACAGGGTCGGCGACTCGCGGATCAGCACCCCTAATGGGCCCCACCCTCAGCACGCATGATCTTGCGTTTGTCGCTTGGTAAGGGGATAAACTCTTCTTCGTCGCCAGGTACTGTTTCGAACCGGCCACGTGCCCATTCCTCTTTGGCTTGTTCGATACGTTCGGCGCGCGAGGACACGAAGTTCCACCAGATGTAACGCGGGCCGTCCATCGGAGCGCCGCCGAAAAGCATGAAGCGCGCATGATCACCAGTCCTGACCGGCAATGCCCTGACTACTATGTCATCGCCTGGCCGCAGCACCAGAAGCTGACCCGGCCCGAAGGTATCGCCTGCAACTTCGATCTGCCCCTGGATGGTATAGAGCGCGCGTTCCTCCGTATTCGCTGCAATAGGCGCGCAAGCGCCGGGCGCCAGTGTCACGTCGGCATACAGCGTATCGGATGCCGTCTTGAGCGGTGATGCGCCTCCGAAGGCGGATCCTGCGATAAGGCGCGCCTTTAGCCCTTCGGCCTCGACAATCGGCAAGGCCGTTTTGCTGTGGTGCATGAAAGCGGGATCGGATTCCTCTTCGTTTTCGGGCAAAGCCATCCAAGTCTGGATGCCGAAGAGGCGCTGGCCGGTGGCAAGTTTCTCCGGGGCTGTACGCTCGGAGTGCACAATGCCCCTACCGGCCTTCATCCAGTTCACCGCGCCTGGCTCGATCGCCAGATCGGTGCCCAGAGAATCGCGGTGATGTATCTGGCCCTCGAACAGATAGGTTAGTGTGGCAAGATTGATGTGCGGGTGAGGCCGGACGTCGATGCCCTCATTCGTCAGGAATTCGGCCGGTCCCATCTGGTCGAAGAAGATGAATGGGCCGACCATTTGGCGCTTCTTGGACGGCAATGCGCGACGTACTTCCATCTCGCCCAGATCGACAGCGCGGGGTATGATCAGGGTCTCGATGGCTTCCGTACTTGTGCGGTCTCCGGGGATCGGGTCGGGGCAAGGGTTCCAGCTCACAGTGTTGGTCCTTTCAGATTAAGGGTCTCATGACTTTGACCTTCAAAGCGCGGGACCAGCTAAATCAATCGTTGTTAAGCAGAGGCTCAAGGCAGTCTGAAATTCAGCAAACTGTGGGGCAGATCTTGCGCATTCCGATTCAGCAGCGCTCAGAGACTATCTTGCCAAAGCCTTGCAACTCTCCTCGTTCAATTGCCCGATTCGCGCGCGAGAACCTTTTGCACAGCCGGGTCGGCGTGAACCCTGTCATGCAGCGCCTGTACATTCGGATAGCTCGTCAGACCGTTCGGCAGAAGCTTTTTGGCCCAACGGATCATTGGGAAGGAATAGGCGTCGATCACCGAACGTCCCCGCTCAAGAATATAATCCCGGCCATCAAGGTGGCGGTCGAGAACGGCTAACTGCTTGGCAACAAGATTCTGTCCTGCAACAATAACCGCCTGTCGCGCCAGCTTGCTGTCGTCTGTCGTATAGCGAAACGGCATGAAGATTGGCCAGAAGGCGGCATGAACATCGGAGGTGAAGAAGGCAGACCAGCGATGCGCTTCGGCCTTGGCGCGAAGGGTGTCACCGCCGTCAAGGCCCGCCTCGGGATGCTTGTCAGCCAGATAATCGAGGATTGCGCCACATTGCGTCAAAAGCCAGCCATCGTCCTCGCGAAAGGTCGGCACTGCGCCTGCAGGGTTTACTGCAAGAAGCTCCTTGGATCCATATTCGACCCGGACTGCCTCATAAGGTTCTCCGATCCATTCGAGAACGATATGGGGGGCCAGCGAACAGGCTCCAACCGCATAGTAAAGTGTGGGCATGTCTTCTCTCCCATGGCCTGAACGTTGAGCCAGCAATGATTAGAAGTGTGACGTCAGCGCCGTCCGCGGCTCCCCGAAACGGCATTTGGAACAGAACGCTAGAGATACGCTTCAGCATCTGCGTTGCAGATATTGCGGCGACGATACCGTTCTTGCTGACGACTACAATGAAAACTGACCGATCGTGCCTTCCGTTGTAACGGCCTGCCTGTTGATCGCCGCCTTTGTGGTGTTCTCCGACTGAACGATCAGAAGAATGCAAAGTGAAGATATGACAGGGGCGAGTGCATACCTCCTGCCGAGTGCAGACCACTGATAGGGAGGGGCAGCCAAGCGAGCGAACATTTGTTGTCTAAACGGCCGATAAGATGCAGTTAAACTGCAAAGCATGGTGGTAATTTCGGGCGTTTTGATCCGTTAAGCAGGAACATCCGGAATGCCTTTGCGGATCGCCAGGGCGTTCGTGTTTCTAGCCATCACTTCTTGGTCTGTTGGGACCCTTCTGACCCGGGATGGGCGGTAAACCCGCAAGATCGGCACATACTGCGCAGCTTTGGCGACGCGGGATACGCGCCTGATCGCCAAGATTGTTATGCGAGACGGCACATCTGTTTCTCGTGGCAGAAGGCCGCGCCGGATGACAGATCGCGCCGCACTGTTCTGATACCTACAGAGGCCAACCCTGAAGGAACTTTGCAATGGCGACTATCACCACATCCGACGGCACCAACCTGTTTTACAAAGACTGGGGACCCAAAGACGCACAGCCGGTCATGTTCCACCATGGTTGGCCGCTTAGCGCTGACGACTGGGACAATCAGATGTTGTTCTTTCTTGCCCAGGGCTTCCGCGTGATCGCCCATGATCGGCGCGGGCATGGGCGATCCGATCAGACCGATACCGGCAATGACATGGACACCTATGCCGCGGATGTTGCGGAGATAACCGACGCGCTGAATCTGCGCGACGCTGTTCATATCGGCCATTCCACTGGTGGTGGCGAAGTCACACGCTATGCCGCAAGAGCTGCGCGCGGACGAGTGGCAAAGATAATTCTGATCGCGGCGATTCCCCCAGTGATGGTAGCGTCGGAGGCAAACCCGGACGGTGTTCCGATGGAAGTTTTCGACGGAATCCGCGCAGGCGTTGCCTCTGGCCGGTCGCAGTTTTACCGTGATTTGCCCAGCGGGCCGTTCTACGGCTTCAACCGCGAAGGCGCGTCGGTCAGCCAGGGCCTGATCGACAGTTGGTGGCGTCAGGGCATGGCAGGCGGTGCAAAGGCGCATTACGACTGCGTGGCCGTGTTTTCCGAGACCGACTTCACCGAGGACCTTAAGGCTCTGACCGTTCCGGTGCTGATCCTCCACGGCGAGGACGATCAGATCGTGCCGATTGCGAACTCGGCCGAGAAGGCGATCAAGCTTGTCCGTGACGGCACCCTGAAGACCTATCCGGGGCTTTCCCACGGCCTATTTGCCACGCATCCCGAGGTCCTGAACCCGGACATGCTGGCTTTCATCCGCGCCTGACGGGCTTTTTTCCGTACAAGACGGTGGTGGTGGGATTATGAGGCACGTCGCCACACGCCCGCCACCATGTTGCATGTTGCACCCATCCAGCCTATTTTCAGTAAGGACGAAAATGTGTTCTGTAAACATATCTTTTGCAGGACTGGCCCTCGTTCTGCAGATCGCGTTGTCGTCGCCGGTTGTGTTGCAGCCAACGGTCGACGAGGCGATAGCCCCGCTGAATGCCACAACGCCGCCGCTGCGTGACCCGGTATCGGTCCTTGTCAGCGATGACGGCTATGTCACCATCAGCGAAATCGGGTTCCTCACCGATGTCGCCCCCAACCTGTCGCCAGAAGATGCAAGATTTCTATTCGCCTCTCAGATGCCGACGTCGGCGGACTTCTTCGAAGTTGTGGCGAAGGTCATCATCGACGCGGCGCGGACCGGAGCCTAGGCTGACTCTTGCTTTTCCCGGTGCGCCGGGGATGGCCGGAAAGCCATGTTCAATGCCCGCTAACCACAGGAGAGACATCATGACTTTGATCAAGGTCGCGATTGCCGGTTTCGGGGGCGTCGGGCGGGCGGTGGCCTCTCTGCTGCTTGCACGTCGCGATCAGTATCGGCGCGTCTACGGTGTCGACTGTCGCCTCGTCGCGGTTTGCGGATCCCAATCCGGGCTTTTCGACTCCGACGGACTGGATACCGGGCGTTTTAATCGGCTTGAGCCGGGCCTCACCGGCCCGGATTTCATCGTCAAGAGTGGCGCGGATATTCTGATCGAGGCTGGCCCAAGTGATTTCCGCACGGGCGGGCCGGGTCTTGCCTACCTTTGGGCCGCGCTTTCGGCTGGCCGGGACTGTATCGTTATTTCGAAAGGGGCGCTGGTCCATAGCGGTCTGGACCTGCGTGCGCTTACGCAATCCTCGGGCGCAATGCTGAAACTCAGCGGTGCGGCGGCTGCGGCGCTGCCAACGCTCGACCTGATCGAGCATAGCCTGAAAGGGTGCAAAGTGCTGGCTGTCGAGGGCATTCTGAATGCGACGACAAATTATCTGCTGGATGCCATGATCAATCGGGGACTCGGCTTTGACGAAGCACTGCGCGAAGCCCAGACAGGCGGTTTCGCCGAGGCCGATCCGCGCAACGATACCGAAGGCTGGGATACTGCCAGCAAGCTGCTGCTCATTGCTAATTTCGGCCTCGATGCCGGGCTGGTGATGGATGACCTGTTGGTCGAGGGCATCCAGTCGATCTCGCAAAGCCGCGTCGAAGGGTGGCGCGAGGCGAGGATGGTCCCCAAGCTGGTTGGCAGCCTTGTCCGGATGGATGGAGGCTGGCAGGCTGGTGTCGGGATCCGGACCTATCCTCTGACTGACCCGCTGGCGCATGTGTCCGGTAAGAACAAGGCGATCCGCATCACTACAGATGCGATGGGCGACACCATCGCCATCGGGTCGGGGACCGAGCCCTTGGCCACAGCCGCCGCTGCGCTGAAGGACCTGGAGCATATTCTGATCGCCCGGGCGATCCATTCTGTTTGAGGAGAACATCCGATGGCCCCGCGCAAAGCCTTGGCCCTGCGTCATGTCGGCTTCGAAGATCTTGGTAGCTTTGCCACCCCTTTGCGCGAGGCCGGATATGATGTTGCCTATGTCGATGTGGCGGACCGCGATCCAACGTCCCTGGATCCGCTTGGCGCGGACCTTCTTGTCGTTCTGGGGGGCCCGATCAGCGTCCATGATGGCGCGACATATCCCTTTGTCACCGGCGAGATTGAACTGCTGCGGACCCGTCTAGCGGCGGATCGCCCCACGCTCGGCATCTGCCTTGGGGCACAGATGATAGCGGCGGCGCTTGGCGCGCGGGTCCATGCGATGAAGACGAAAGAGATCGGCTGGTCCGAATTGCATATTCACAGAACCGTAGCGCCGAACCCGCTGGTGTCACTTGAAAACATCGCAGTCCTGCACTGGCACGGCGACATGTTCGATCTGCCAGATGGGGCCACTTTGCTTGCCTCTAGCCCAGCCTGTGCGCATCAGGCCTTCGCGCGCGGCCCAAACATTCTTGGCCTGCAATTTCATCCCGAAGTCCTGTGGGCCAGGTTCGAATATTGGCTGATCGGCCATGCGAGCGAGCTTTCGACTACGGGCATCAATCCTGTGAGGTTGCGCGAGGATGCGGCGCGCTATACCTCCGCCTTGGAAAATGCAGGGACCGCGCTTCTGACCCGCTGGCTGGCAGGGCTTGAAGACTGAAGTGGGTCTTCAAACGCGGAACCCGATCATCCACAACAAAGGAAACCCATATCATGACAGGACCAATCCCGGTTTTTCCCGAAGGACGTCAGGACCTTTACAAAACCAACCGCTATTCGGCCGCGATCAGGTCGGGCGATCTTCTGTTCGTTTCCGGACAGGTCGGCAGCCGCGTCGATGGCAGCCCCGAACCCGATATCGAGGCGCAGATCCGGCTGGCCTTTGACAATCTGGGCGCGGTTCTTGCGGCGGCGGGCTGCACATTCCGCGACGTGGTCGATGTCACGTCATTCCATGTTGATCCTGAACAGCATGTGGGGCTGGCGCTGGCCGTAAAGGACGCGTTCTTTCCCGGCCCAGACTATCCCAACTGGACGGCGGTCGGCGTGACATGGCTGAGCGGTTTTCATTTTGAGATCAAGGTCATCGCACGAATTCCCGTGGCGGGCTGATCGGAATCTCGGTTCCTTCGTCCAGTGGCGACAGGAATGTCGCGCACCAATGAATCAACGCAGTTGGCGCTGTCGATTACGGCTGGTCGCGGGTTTCGCGCGTCGGGTCGCGCACGGCCCGGCGATAGTCGGTCGGGCTCATCCGCCGATACTTTAGGAAAACCCTGGCCAGAACCTGATTGGACGAATAGCCGACCTCTTGGGCGATCTCGGTCACCGTTTGGTCGGTCCGTTCCAACAATTCGCAGGCTTTTTCCATCCGCAGCCGCGTCAGATAGACGCGCGGGGGCACGCCGGTGCTCTGCTTGAACATGCGGGTAAAGTGGAATGGCGACAGCCGCGCCTCGGTCGCCAGTTCGTCGAGGCTGATGTCTTCACAAAGACGCGCCCGCATTAGCTCAATGCAGCGTCGTTCGGCCCAAGAGGCCAGGCCCCCTTTGGACGAAATCAGCGGAGCCCCGCCCAAACGGCACAGCTCAGACAAAATCTCACAGCCTGCGGCGCGCGCCAGCAGGCGCGACGGCGCGCCCTCTTCATCACACAGCGCCCACAGGCTTCTTAGCGCCAGCCTGATGGTCGGGGTGTCGAAGACACGGCCATAGATAAGCAAACTGTCCAGTGAAAACTGGCCGTCAGCCGCTTCGTCAAGCGCGGACTGCCATTCTGCCACCGGGAAGGCCAGACAGCGGAGCTGATGGCTCGCCTCGTTTACGACCGTAGCGGCGAAGTCCGGCGCAGCGAGTGTGAAGGTGCCTTTGTTGCTTTTCACATCAAATCGGCCCCCGCCAAGATCGCCATGGACGCGACCGCCACCAAGCAGGTCCTGAATCAGCACGATATCCGGCGTGGCAGGGCGGGACATATCCCCCGCCGGCCTCGCTACCTCGAGAAGATCAAGAACCCCTCCCGGAGTTTTCATAGTCCGCAGGTAGGATGCGTGCTGGCCGGTGCGGTGCCATTGGGCGAATGACGGATAGGCATGCATTGTCATTGCTGTGTCCTCCGTGGGCTGTCGGTTGTCGCCCCATCGGGCTCAGCCATTCCCTGTGGTCATGCAAAAGAACGGTCCGGCGGGCTTTCCCATGTGCAAAAGAGTTGGTGTGAAAAACCTGTCCTCGCTCAACCAGACGCTTCACGCAGACAGGATGAAACGCTACCGTTCCGTTTACCATAAGGAACGAGTGGATGGAACGCAAGAGTATCGACCAAAAGGCCCATCGCAAACCAAGTGGAGCAGCGGTTATTCGCCCTGAGCTGACAAAGGCGCTTTTCAGGGCATTGTTCGAGGAATGGGCGGAGACGGGCTATGCTGCGATCAGCCTGGAGCGTGTGGCCGATCGGGCCGGTGCCGGCAAGGCAGCCATCTACAGACGCTGGCCCTCCAAGCTGGAGTTCGCCTGTGAGGCTATCCGCAGCGTCGAGGTGATGCGGTTGGGGGCAACCGACCAAGGATCCTTGCAGAAAGACATTCGCACATACCTTCGGTCCACACGCACGGTCTTGCAGCATCGGCTAGTGCGGCGGATCATTCCTGATCTGGTCGCGGAACGGTTAAGATCCACCGAACTGTCCGAGATACTGGACGGCATCGCCACATCGCGAAGGCAGTTCGTGCATCGCCTGCTTGAACGGGCGATCGCCCGTGGCGAACTGAAGCCTGGCCTTGACAGGGAACTGGCGATTGATCTGCTGTTTTCCCCGCTCTATTCGCGGATGATCGTCCGGGGAAGGAGCTTTGCCAATTCGGATCTCGACCGTCTGGCCGTTGCTCTGAACGTCTCGCTCAGGGCATGTTGAATACAACGGTTTGCGTCAGGGGACGGCTGTCGGTTCGCAAGCCTCGTATCGGCACTGCATGGCCACAGCGCCGGTCGCCGACGATATGTAACTCTGTTCGACAGGGCTGCGTGGCACTATCGCGACCGCACTGTGCGCAACTCCCTAGCCCTCCATCAGGAGGCAACCGGATACTTCGAGAAATTCACCAGACTTTGCGGTCATGAGAAGCGCCCCTTCAGGAAACGGCCCCCGTCCCCTTTTGCAGGTGACGCGCAAGGAACTCCTCGATCGTTCTGTAGAGTTGGACATTGCTTTCCTGATTGATGAACCAGTGCCCCTCTTTTTCATTCACCAAAAACTCGACCTCATGGCCGCGATTCCGCAGCGTGTTCACGACCGCCTCGGCCTGACCGAGCCTGACCCGCACATCCTGCGCGCCGTGGATCACCAGCAGCGGGCAGCGGATCTGGTCCAGCCGGCTCATGGGCGAGCGTGCCAGCATATCCGCATTCTGCGCCGGAATATCCGGGTCGCCCGCATAGGCGATCCAGTTGTTCACCAGCGCCTCGCGTGCGAAAGGGGGTAGCTCGCGCACCAATGTCCGAAGGTCGGCCACGCCGGAATAATCAATCGCCGCCGCAAAGCGATCCGGGGTGAAGCCAGCGCCGATCAGTGCCGCATAACCGCCGTAGGAGCAGCCATAGATCGCAACGCGATCCGGGTCCGCATGACCCTGCCCAATGGCCCAATCGAGTGCATCGATCAGGTCATCATGCATCCGGCCTGCCAGCTCGCCTTTGGCAGCCTGCATAAACGCCTTGCCGTAGCCGGTTGAGCCACGCATGTTCACCTGCAAAACCGCATAGCCTCGGCTGGCAAAGAACTGCACCTCGGGGTCATAGGACGCGCTGTCGCGATACCACGGCCCGCCATGGACAAGCAGGACGGTCGGATGCGGACCCGCCCGCTCTGGCGGCAGTGTCAGGTGGCAGGGCAGCGCCAGACCGTCGCGGGACGGGAGGGTGATTGGTCGAACAGCGGCCAGTTGACCGGCTGAAAGCTCGGGCCGTCTGCGGCCGATGATCTGCGCCTTGCCTGTCGCGTGATCATAGAACCACGTCACGCCGGACTCTCGGTCGTTCGTGAATTCGACAACCCAATACCGACCTTTTGCATCGCAAGAGATATGGCCGGGATCGGCATCCGACACCACCTTCAGCTGTTTCAGCACATCGGCAAAATGGCCATCAAGGGGATGGATCACCTGTCGGTCGCCCAGATAGCGGGCACCAAGCAGATTGCCCGTAACAGGATTAAGGATCAAAGCCGGGGCAAAACGCTGGTCCGCCTCGGGTCGCGGTGTGTCGAGGCTGAAGACAGGATGGCTGTCGACCTCATGTTCATGCCCGCTGGCCAGATCGATCCTGACCAGGCGGGTCCGGTCGGATCCCCGGTTAGAGCCTATCCACAGGCCGGCGCCATCCGGGGTTGGCATGATCGGCATGGGTGCAAAAGCATAATCCTCGCCCGCAAACGTCGTGATGGTCAGGAAAGCACCGTCTTCAAACCGGGCAAGTTCATAATCGCCCCCGGCACCGATCAGCATCGCATGGGGCATGCCTTTGGCCACCGGAATCCAGTGAACGAAGCGGCCCGGATTCCGGCCGATCATCGTCAGATCACCTGTTATCAGGTCCAGCCGGTGAAGGTCGGCAAAGGCAGGATCGCGCGCATTCATAGTGACCAAAAGCGTGGCGGGATCATCGGCTGGAAACGTGAAACCCATGACCCTTGCGCCCGGAAATGGCGTAAGGTCGACCGGTACAGGCTGATCCTGCGTGACGTCGACGCGGTAAAGGTGAAAATTCTCATCCCCATCCGCGTCCTGGAGGTAAAGGATAGACGCACCGTCCGGGGACCAGACATAGCCTTCGAGATTGCGGTTCTCATCACCGGTCACGCGCCGGTCGTGATCGGGTGCGTATGGAGCCTTGGCAGCAATGTCATGGACAAAGACGTTCAGTCGTCCACGCCAGGGGGCAAGATAGGCGACCCGCTGACCATCGGGAGATATCTGCGCACCCGAAAACTGCGGTGCGGCAAACAGCGTTTCAATAGCAACTGGATTGACTTCGGTCATCGGGCAGCACTGCTCCTTTCGCTTGACGCCGGGGGCATTCACCCGTTTCGGCGTATCAGGATCATCTTCTCCTGCACCATGTCGCGCATGGTATAGGGGATGCCGCCGGTCCCATAGCCGGATTCCCGCCGTCCGGCGAACGGCATCCAGTCGGTCCGGAAGGCGGTGGGGTCATTGATCATCACCGCTGACGCGTCCAGCCGGTCGGCAGCCCGCATGGCAATGTCGATGTCCTGTGCGAAGATGCTTGCCTGAAACGCCGTAGGCAGCGAATTGGCCCGGACAATTGCTTCGTCAAGATCGCGATAGCGATAGACCGCAACGACCGGGCCAAAAACTTCGTGCGTGGATATCGTCGCGTCGGTTGCGGGGTCAAGCAGGACTGCCGGGTGCAGCGTGGTGTCCGAAATCCGCTCGCCTCCGGTCGCAAGAACCGCGCCTTTCCGCACCGCCCCATTGATCCAATCCGCAACCCGGTCGGCCTCGCGTGGCAGGATCAGCGGCCCGACCTCGGTGTCTGTCAGCGTTGGATCGGCGGTGCGCAGTTTTTCGACGCGGGCGACCAGCCTTTGCGTGAAGTCGTCGGCGATGCTGTCATGGACGAATATCCGCTGCGTCGACACGCAGACCTGACCCGCGTGATAATATCCGCCCTTGACGATGGGTTCGATGACCTTGCCCAGATCGGCGCTGCGGTCGATGATGGCAGGCGCCGCGCCGCCATGTTCCAGCGCGGAACGGGTGCCGGGGGGAATCTTGCCATGCAGCGACCAGCCGACCTTCGCCGAACCGATGAAGCTGAGAAAGGCTATGCGCCGGTCGGTGGCCAGGCTTTCGGCAAGATTGTCGTCCTCGGTGACGAAAGTCTGGCACCATGGTTCGGGCAAGCCCGCCTCATGGACCAGTGCCACGAAATCGAGGCAGGACAGGGGTGTCGTGATCGCCGGCTTGACGATGACCGGGCAGCCGGTTGCGATAGCCGGCGCGACCTGATGCACGATCAGGTTCAGCGGATGGTTGAAGGCCGAGATGGCCGCGACGATACCGATCGGCTCTTTCGTGGTGAAGGCCCATCGGTTCTCGGCCGCTGCGGACAGGCCCATGGGAATTTCCCGACCGGCAAAGTTGCGTAACTCATCCGCGGCGTTGTGAACACCGTCGATGGCGCGCGTCGTCTCAATGATGGCGTCGGGCAGCGGCTTGCCACCCTCGCGCGCGATCTGCATGGCAAGGTGATCGCGCCTGCCTTCCATCAGCGCGGCAAGCTTGCGCAGGGTGGCCATCCGCTGGTGAGGCTGAAGCCAACCGTCGCGATCTCTGAAGGCGCGCTCGGCAGCTTGCAGCTTGCGCTCCAGCGCGGCGGCATCGTCGGTTTCGATCTCTGCCATCGGCTGGCGATCGAAGGCTTGCAGGACCTTCAGCATGGTCGGTCTCCCTACGTTTCTGCCGCCCGCGCGCCGGAATGGCGGGGCTTTTTCATGCGCATTCCACATCCGGCTTGCGATTGCGCAATTCGTCCACCAACACGCGGGTATTTTCGGAGTAATCGATGGGCACCTCGACCAGATGGACGCCCCCGCCGGCAAAGGCGGCCTCCAGCACGGGCACCAGATCTGCGACTGCGGTGACTCGTGACCCCTTTGCGCCATAGCTTTGGGCATAGCGCACGAAGTCGGGGTTGCCAAAGCTCATGCCGAAATCGGGGAACCCGTCCACGGCCTGTTTCCAGCGGATCATGCCATAGGCGCTGTCATTCAGGATCACGACGACAAGGTTCAGCCCAAGCCGCACCGCCGTCTCCATCTCTTGCGAGTTCATCATGAAGCCGCCATCGCCGCAGACCGCCACGACGCGGCGGTCCGGATACAGAATCGCCGCCATCATCGCCGAGGGCAGACCGGCCCCCATTGTCGCCAGCGCGTTGTCCAGCAGCAACGTGTTTGCAACATGCGTGCGGTAGTTGCGGGCAAACCAGATCTTGTACATGCCGTAGTCCAGACAGACGATGCCGTCTTCGGGCATGACCTTGCGGACATCATGGACGATGCGCTGCGGCGTGACCGGGAAGCGGTCTTCCTCGGCACGGTCGTTGATGCGGGCAAAGATCTTCCGGCGCAATTCAAGCATTCCCTCGTCGGCAGGCAGCCGACCTTCCAGCCGCGCGCCAAGCGCTTCGACAGAGGCCCCGATATCGCCGATCACCTCGATATCCGGGTGGTAGACCTGCTCGACCGTGGCGGATTGATAGCCGACATGGATCACCCTGGACCCGCCGGCGCTTTTCATCAGGAAGGGAGGTTTCTCGACCGTGTCATGGCCAATCGCGACGATCAGGTCGGCGCGCTCCACGGCTTCGTGGACATAGTCGCCCTCGGACAGCGCGGCGGTTCCCATATAGAGGTTGGATCCACCATTGACGGCCCCCTTGCCCATCTGCGTGTTGAAGAACGGCAGGCGCGTGCGTGCGATAAAGGCCGACAGCGGCTCGACCAGCGACGGCCGGTTGCCTGCCGCGCCAACCATCACCAGCGGCCGCTTTGCGGCGCGGATCGTCTCGGCCGCAAGGTCGAGCGCGGCAGCACTGGCCACGGGCTGCTCAAGCGCGTGGCGCGGAATGAGAAGGTCATTCGCAGTCTCCTCGGCGGCGACATCCTCCGGCAGTTCCAGATGGACCGGGCCGGGCCGTTCTTCCATCGCAACGCGGAAGGCGTCGCGAATGATTGCCGGAATGCTTCCCGCGCCGACGATCTGCCGCGTCATCTTGGTCAGCGGTTTCATCGAGGCAACAATGTCGACGATCTGGAAACGGGCCTGCTTGGCATTCATCAAGGGTTTCTGCCCGGTGACGAGGATCATCGGCATGGCCCCAAGATGGGCATAGGCTGCGCCGGTCGCGAAATTCAGCGCGCCCGGCCCAAGCGTGGCAAGGCAGACGCCGGGCTTGCCCGTCAGCCGCCCATGCGTCGCGGCCATGAAGGCAGCCGCCTGTTCATGCCGCGTCAGAACCAGTTCGATGCCAGAGTTGCGCAGGGATTCCAGCACATCTAAGTTTTCCTCTCCGGGGACGCCGAAGATGCGGTCCACCCCCTCATTCTGTAGCGCGGCGACAAACAAATCTGATCCCTTGGGCATGGTCCAATCCTTGTTTTGCTGACATTGATGGATTTCTGGCCGATCTCGTTCGGGCACGTGAGATACGTCCTGTCCTTATCACATTCCTTTCCAGCCCGCGATGATCCTCACATGCACGACATTCTGGGCATGGTGGGAAGGTTCCGGTCCAACCCACCCATGTCATCACTGCGACAAAATCCGCGACGGCGCGCCGATTATTTTTCCGCAGCAATCATACTGATGGGGGCTGTGCGAACGAAGCGCCCTCGTCCGGATCGAACATCGAAGGGCCGCCACCGGCTGATCCTGTCGGGGCTTCATTCTGCAGAACGTCCCAGTGTTCGGCCAGCTTTCCGGCCTCGATTCGGAATATGTCCACCACCACCTGCGGTTCATTGGCCCACCCACGAATGCGACCGTGGATCGCGACAAGATCGCCTTCGGCAATCATCATGCCTGGTTCGTAGTGCACGTCCGGCGACATCCCGGCGACAAGCGTCTGCAAAGCCCTACGCCCTTGGGGAATGTGGGGATTGTGCTGGATGTAATCTGCGGCGTAGAGACGTTCGACCGCTGATGGATCATGCCGCTGAAACAGCGATGTCATCGCCTCTAGCACCAAGTCCTTGTTCCGCTGTGGTCGATCATCCGACAGGCGATCCGCAGACCGGGTGATCGCCATGATACCGGTCATGCGCAAGAACGTCCCATCTGGCAGTGTTGCGAAAGAATGCACGACACCGCCATCGTAATCCTGAATATTCGTGACGGTCGCGCCGCTCTTTTCCTGCCAACTGACGATATGCAAGCCGTTACCAAGCGATACGATCTGAATATCGACGATCTCGGTCCGGGCGAAAGGTCCTTCCCTGATCTCGAATTTCATCCGGGTCGTTGAGGTCAAAGTCAGACTGACCCGAAACTCGGGATAAGAGACATCCATTTCCAGCCCGACAGGGAAACCATCGATAGACATCTTCATGGTCCTTTCATTGACTATAGTGCGGGTTGCCATTAATCCGCGTGCCTGAGGGATGCGGCTCTGTCTGGCGTTCAGGGGTAAGGAATGCCCGCATTGTCGTTGGCCTCAATCAGATCATTCGTCCGGCTGATCGAGGAAAACATGCAAAGAGCGTATCAGACCGGCCTCGACACGCGCGACATCGGTGCCCGTCACCGCAGCCAGGCCGCCTGGCGGGCCAGCCTTCCATTGCAGCCGACCGACGCCATTGTGACCCAATGCTGGTCTGATTGCCGTGAACACAAAGTCTTGCGGCAGTTGTGTAAGCAATTCGGTTACAGCCGCCGAGATCGCGTCGCGACCCTGGACTGAACGTCCGGGTTCATGAAGTTCCGCCTTGTCCTCATATAATCTTCGGATTGCCGCGATACGGCGCGTTGGATCGCGCTCGCCAAAGACATGGTCCAGATTGGCCTGCATGATTGTTTCGAAATCCATCTGGACCTCACTGAATGTGGCGCCGGAAGGGGCGGGATGCCTGCCGGGGCACTTCGGCAGTGGGCCGCCCCTTTGCGCCTGTTCGGATCAGCCAGCAGAACCCGTCACCGGCGTATTCAGCAACTGCTGTTCCCACAGATAGGCGATGCCACTGCCCGCAGCGTGCTGCAACACCACAGAGTTCAGCGCCATCGCGGTATCGGCCCGCGCCCAGTCCCGCTGCCATTCCGAGACAAGAGCCAGCCAGGTCATCATGTTCACACCGGCAGCAATCATCCGCTGGATCGCAACCTCATGCGCCTCGACCGAGGTGCCGCCCGACGCATCGGTGATCACGGTGACATCCCAGCCTTCGCCCGCTGCCTGAATCGCGGGCATGGCCACGCAGATTTCGGTCCACAGTCCGGCGATGATCAGCTGCTTTCGCCCTGTCGCCTTGACGATATCGACAACCTTCTGGTCCTGCCATGTGTTGATGAAGGTCCGGTCGATCACTTCCTGATCGGGAAAGACCTCGGTGACTTGAGGAAAGATATGCCCGCCACGATCTTCGACAACACTTGTCAGGATGGTGGGAACCTCAAAGACCTTGGCGGCCTTCGCCAGCGCGGTCGTGTTGTTCACCACCATATGCGGATCGTGACTGTTCAGGTTCGCCAACTGATAAGGCTGGTGGTCGATCAGGACCAGAACCGAATCTTCGGGACGAAGCAGCGATGCAAGGCCGTTGCGAAAAGACATGTGGCACCTTGTGGTTAAGAGCAATGTTGGATCGATGTTCGAAGCCTAGCGAATATCTGTTGCTGCTGCGGCGTGGATGCTGCGGCGTCGGTGCAAATCTTGCGGTGTTTCCCGCATTGGTTTGCCCTGTGCGATCAAAGACGCTGAACCGATCCTGTCCACGGCATCGGCACCAAAGACATCTGCATAACGATCCGTAAGGCTGTCAGCCATCTCGGAATGCGCGTTCTGTCACAGAAATCGCACGATGAGGTTTGGCCCACGGCATTGTACTCAGTACGGATCGGCCGCTGTCCCGCCCCTTGTCGCACGGCGATAGCCGCCAGGGCTTACGCCCCTGTGCTTCATGAAAACCCGTGCAAGCACCTGATTGGACGAATATCCTACCTCGTGGGCGATCTCGGTGACCGGAAGGTCGGTCAGCTCAAGCAATTCGCAGGCTTTCTCGACCCGCAGCCGGGTCAGATAGACTCGCGGCGGCACACCGGTGCTTTGCTTGAACATGCGGGCAAAATGAAAAGTCGAAAGATGCACCTCTGCCGCCAGATCGTCGAGGCTGATGTCCTCTGCCAGATTGCTGTGCAGCATGTCCAC
>JAFAFR010000068.1 GCA_023423405.1 Bacteroidota bacterium | reverse complement strand
TCGCCCACCACCGTGTCGCTGCCGTTCAAGCTGCTGCTGTTCGTGCTGATCGACGGCTGGGCCAAGCTGGTGCACGGACTGGTGCTGACCTACGGCACGTCATAGCGGCGCCGCGATGACGGCGCAGGCCACGCCGCCGCGGCGCGTGGCATACCGAGCAACGAGGACATCCATGCCAGCAACAGATCAAGTGATGACGACCCAGCGCGCGGGCACCGGCCCGCGGGCGGGCGTGTCCGGCGTCGCCGCAATACCCGACCGGGTGGGCGGGAGCTGAGATGGGCGAGGTCCTGGAGTTCACCAAGGAAGCGCTGTGGCTGGTGCTTCTGCTGTCGGGCCCGCCGGTCGCGGCCGCCGCGCTGATCGGCCTGATCGTCGCCTTCCTGCAGGCCGCCACCCAGCTGCAGGAGCAGACGTTCCCCTACGCGCTGAAGTTCCTCACCGTGGTGATCATGCTGTTCGTCACCGCCTCGCTGATCGGCGGCTCGCTGTACGTGTTCGCCGACCGCATCTTCCTCGACTTCCCCGCCCTGTCGCGACGCTGATGGATTTCGGCACCAACCCCATGCTGGCGCTGGCACTGACCCTGCCGCGCGTGGCCGGCGCGTTCCTGATGCTGCCGTTGCTGACCACCGAAACGGTGCCGGCGATGGTCCGCAACAGCTTCATGGTCAGCCTTGCGATCGTGGCGATCCCGGTCGCCCTGGCCGGCGCGCCGCCGATCGACCAGGCCGGCACCGCGCACTGGTCGGCGATCGTGCTCAAGGAAATCTTCATCGGCATCTCGATCGGCTACTGCTACGGCATCGTGTTCTGGGCGATCAGCTCGGCCGGCAACATCATCGACACCCAGGTGGGCATGTCGATGGCGCAGATCTTCGACCCGATCCAGGGCCACCAGACCTCGCTGCACGGCGAATTCCTCTCGCAGCTGGCGACCTGGCTGTTCATGGCCAGCGGCGCGTTCCTGGTGTTCCTGGGCCTGCTGATGGAGAGCTACACCGTGTGGCCGGTGATGAGCTTCTTCCCCGACATCCGCATCAGCGGCATGGCGCTGTTCGTCGGCCAGTTCAGTTACCTGATGACCGCAATGCTGCTGCTGGCGGCGCCGGCGATGGTGATCCTGCTGGTCATCGACCTCTCGTTCGGCCTGGTCAACCGCTACGCCCCGCAGCTCAACGTGTTCGCGCTGACCATGCCGATCAAGGCCTGGCTGGCAACGGCGATCATCCTGCTGATGCTGGGCGTGTTCGTCGAGGTGGTGATGCGCCGGCTGGTCGACAACAGCGGCCTGGTCAATGCGCTCAAGAGTGCGTTCGGGGGATGAACGCGTAGCGCCGGGACTGCTCGGCCGGGGCCCTTCGCGAACAGCAGCGGATCGGGCTCCGTGCTACGCGAACATCACCGTCAACGCATCGGGTCGCGCGAGTCCACGAAGCGCTCGGCGACCGCAAGGCCCGTGTCGGTGCCGTCATTGCCGACGCGGCGGGATCCGGGTCGACCGGCGGCATCGGCAGGCTAGTGAACTTGGAACCATTATTTCCTCGTTCGCTCTTGCTCTTGCTCTTGCTGTAGCTCAACCGTATTGCGTTCGTCGGGTGCTGGGAAATCAGGAGAAGCTTGCGCGGGAAACGCAATCTGACCAATCGATGTGAGATCAATTGCACCTTTGGATGGGTCATACATACCACGCGCACCCACCCTGAACCCGACAATCGACTTGATGAACCAGGCTTCCGCATCATCAGGAAGCGAGGAAATACCAATCCGCACCCCACTACCGTCGCCCCACTCCGTGATCACCAGCTGATTATCCAGATCGAGCAAGTAGCCTGTGATGCGCACAGGGCTTGGCTTGGCAAGATCGTCAAGCTCATCCATGTGGTAATTGCACAACAGATCGTCAAAATTCCCTGCCACTGAGCAATAGCGCTCGCCATCCTCGTTGTGCGTGACGGTGTTGAGTGTTCTGTCGTTTGGTGGTGGATCAGAGTTCGAGCACGCGCCCAGAACAAGCACAAACGCAAGCAATGGGCGGTGCATCACAGCCCCCTTTTGTAAGCGTCACCGAGGCGCACACCGCCCATGTTCTGTCGCTGCATGCTCCTGTAGTCGTTGTAGTTCCAGCCATGCAGGCCTGCAGCATCACAGATGTATGTATTCAATTGCTCGTAGTAGGCCGACAACAGATCGCCCCGATTGTCCTGCCCTCTGGCAATACCCCCACAGGCGCCTCTCACCATCTGTCATGGTGACCCACTCAAGTTCATCGGGCGAGATACGGCACCCGGTAGGCGCTGTATCTCGCTGTGGTGTCTCAGGGCGTCGTGAGAACACTTGCGCCTATAGCCGAGAAACGGCTGGCGGGCATGAAGTACATATCGTTGATGTACTGGCCGCTACCACGCCCATGGACGATGCCGAAGGCCACTCCAGCGGTTCCGAACACCGGCCCGCCACTGTCGCCAGAGATGGTCATTGGTTGGTTAGGCGTCAGATTGCGTACCCGGTAGTAGTACCCCACGGTCCCGTTTTCGGGATTGGTGCCGCCCGCGTTGGTTGAGGTGATCTCTCCGCACGTCTGCCCTGAAGCCCGGCCGTACTTGCATAGCAGTGCTCCGACGACAGGGTCGAACGTGGCTTGTATCGAGATCGTGGATGGGGTGCTCTGGCCAGTGTAGATCGTGTTGGTCCAGGTATGTCCGGAAGCGGTAAACCACATCTGGTCGTAGTTGCCTGAGTACATACGGCTGACCGGTTGGGCGAAGAGGACGTTGTTGACCCTGACGTTGGACGTTCCACAGTGCCCGGCCGTCACCACGCCGCGCTGGCTCGGGTTGGTAGTCCGGTACACGGTAAACCCCGAGGTGCATTCTCTACTTCCCAACACACGCTGGCCCCCGATGAACGTCGCTGTAGGTTCCGCGCGTTCGTCCACCTTGATGACCTTGATAAAGGACGGAAGCCTGCCGACGTCATCGCCAAGAGCGCTCTTGGCCGTCGCATCGTCAGCGGTGTAGATCGTGATGCTTCCTGTTTCCGGCTCGATGTCGATCTCGAGCCTTGCTCCTGTTGCCTGAAGCGCGCGTACCGCGGAATCGGCTGCGGCTCGCAGTTCGGCAAGCGACCGCGGTACTTCCACAGCTTCGATCGGTACCGCGGCGTTGGCCTTGGTCGCCAGCCGAACTGCATTCCCCTTGGCGTAGATGACGAGCTTGAGATCGGGCTCGTGCACGATTCTCATCCCTGCAAACGATGGATCCTGCTCAAGTTGATCGTGTAACTCCGCCATCGTCTTGCTGTCGATCAGGGCAAGACGATCTCACGCCTCCTCGTAGCTCAGGTCGTACGCGGCGGCGTAGGCCTCCAACACTGGGTCCGCCTCTTGCCCGGAGGCCGTCAGCGATAGGCCGGCGGACGCCAGCGCCAGTATGGATGCCGCAAGTAGTTTCCTTTTCATGGTTCCACTCTCCGTAGGGTATTTGCCGAGGTGTACGGCCCCCCACATCCTTGGGCGAGTGCGCGATCTTCCACGTTGTCACCGATCGAATCGACGACGCCACCGCCTATGCGGACATAGTCTCCAGCGATTGCTGAGATCCCCGTGTTCTCGTCGACTATCCCGGGCTTTCCGTTCCGATTTATGCCGCTGAAGTGGCTGTGCCAGATGACGGTTTGTGGCGGTTGACCACGAGTTCGCAACTTGAAACAACCGTCTTCGTAGATCAGCCTGCCTTCTGCAGCAGCGGTCAGATAGACGACCTCTGCGTCCTCCGGGGGAGGCAGGAATCGCAACAAAAGGGGCGCTTCTGTTTGCTCGCTGCCCTTGTGGGCACAGCTGGCTAGCGCGGCCGATGCCGAAAGGAGCATTAGTAGGGCCTTGGTTGGCCTTACGCGACTGTTCATGTCAATCCACTGCTGGCAATAGCCGGCGACGATAGTGACGTTTACCAGTGTGAACGTAGCGGGTAGAGTAATTGACCCGGTCTTCACCCCGAGAGCTCAGTTTGCGGCGAAGTTTGGCGGCTTCTATGGAACAGGCCAGTTTCCCGATCTTGTTGCCCGCGGGGGCGCGTGCGGCCCCGGCGGTTGCGGATCACGACTCGTGCACCTCTCCGGGCCAGCCGTGACCGAGGAAGTGGGCGGCACCGCACGGACAGTTTGTATGTCGGCGACGGTGCTGGACTGTATCTCGAAGAAGGGCACCATCGCCGGCCAGCGCGCTTTGCCGGGTTCTCGTTCGAGAATCACTATCGGGTGCGCTCGCACTTAGTAATAACGGTTCCAGATCCCTGATGCTCGGCGTGCTCGTCGACGTGGTATGCGCCGGCTGGTCGGACAAAAGCGGGTTGGTCAATGCACTGAAGACCGCATTCGGGGGATGAGCGCGTAGCGCCGGGACTGCTCGGCCGGGGCCCTTCGAACAGCAGCTCCGCTTGTCCCACCGACGAATGCGATCACAGCCTTGGCCATCGCCACTCCAGTTCGCCGGGGCGACGCGTTTGCATATCCGGGAGCACACCAGAAGGCAGCATCTAAGCAGACCCAATGTTCCGGACTTCGGCTGGCCAGCCGAGATCGAATCTACATGTGCATATGGCACCGTGACCGGTGCCATCGCTGCTCACCGCATCCCGATGTCATCCAGCCAGCGCATCGCATCCCGCATCCACAGGTCGCTGTCGGTTCCCTGCCGGCGCACACCGAAGGCGTGTCCACCGGTCTCGTAGCGGATCAGTGTCACGCTCGCACCCGCTTCGCGCAGGGCCTTGTCGTACACCTCCGAATATGCGACCGGATCAACCGGGTCGTCCTTCGCATGGATGAGCAAGGTCGGCGGCACGGCCGCGGATACCACGATGTCCGTGTTGAGTTCCCTGGCCGCAGGCGAATCCTTGGGTCGCAGGTTCTTGTGTTCCATGGTCATGTGTCCGGCATAGACCGGAATCGCGAAATCGGGGCGAAGGCGCACCTGGTCTGCCGCGTCCGCCGGCGCGTACTTGCGCGAAGCGAACTCCGTGCTCGACAGCACCGCCAGGTTGCCGCCGGCGGAGAATCCCATGACGCCGATGCGATTCGGATCGATGCCCCAGGCTTCGGCGTTGTAGCGGACCAGCGACATCGCCCGTTGCGCATCCTGCAGGGCCATCGGAATGGCCGGCGACTCGTGCCGCTTCGTAATCGCGTTCCAGTTGCAGCCCGTGTTGGGCACGCGGTATTTCACCAGCACGCAGGTGATCCCCGCATCGGTCAGCCACCTGCAGACGTCCGAGCCGTACAGCCCCAACGAACTCCCTGGACCGATCCCCAGCGCCTTGTAGCCACCGCCCGGGAAGACCAGCACTGCGGCGCTCGGCGAACGCTCCACTGGCCGGTAGACCAGCAGGCTCGGGTGCGTGAGCGCCCACGACTCGTGCGCCAGCGCCTCGATCCCCGCCTGCAGCACCGGGGAATCCTCCGGCCACAAGGGGATTTCCCGCCAGTACGCCATTGAAGGCTGGGCTGCTGCCGCGGCGGCGAAGGGCTGCGCTTCACTGACACTCTTGTCCGTCGCCACCTGTGCAATCCCAGGCCACGACGCCACGCCCGCCGACATCGGCAAGACAAGCGCCAGCAACGTCCAATTCACGCGGCACATCGACTTTCCTCCGGCCGCTGAGGCCGCAGCCCGACAAACACTCACCGTGGTCCCGCTGTGCGGTATGTGCACACATCACCCTGCATCCAAGACGCTCCGTCACTTCGCAAGGTGAAGCTCTGCGGCCTCGATCGCTTTCACTTGCACGGGGTCGTTCCGGTCGGCCACCTCGAGAAACGCCACAAACCACTGCCTGGTGATAGGTTCACCAGAGTGCTCGCGCCGCGCCCAGTCCCACAGGCGTGCGCGTCCATCGCGGGGATATTTCTCCAGGAGGATATCGAGATAAGGACCCGCCTTGGCCATCGCCGCATCGGCAGGCAAACCGGCATCGAACATCCACATCGTGACCAGTTCGCGCAACACAACCTGTTCCTGGCGCGGATCCCGACCGGCGATTTCATAGTGCTGCTCGGCGTGCTCGAACCTGCGCACGTTGTAGCTTGCGGCGGCGAGCACGTAGTGTCCGAAGGCATCGTCTGGACTCTCGGCAACGGCATCGGACGCGGTCGCAAATGCCCATTCCGGCTCAACCTGTACAAGTTTGCTCGCCACCTGACGCGCCTGCCAGGGGGTCAAACGCGCGAACCGCTCGCGCTGCAAGAGCAGCGCGAGACCTTTGATGTCATCGGTAGGCGAGCCATCGGAGCGGTGGAAGCTGAGCTGCGCTGCACGTGCAAGCGCGTCCTCGTTCGACGCGATACGCACTGCCGCATCGACGACATCCGCTGCACGCTGCGTGTAGCGATCCGCCGCCATCTCGATACGCACCGCTTCAACAAGCGGTGCCGCCAGCTGGTTGGCCAACAGCGGAAAGTTCTTCACATTCGGAGCCAGCGTCTCCGCGTAGCGCTCCATTGCCTGTAGAGAGCCGCCCCACCTCGGCTCCAGCATTCCCATCCGGGACACGGCGACCTCCGCACATGCAGGTCCCGCGAGTTGCGCACGCGCGAAAGCCCAGGCTTCCAGATCGCGGTCGGATACCGCCTTGGCGACCTCCATCAGGCCGATATAGGCATGGGTCAGGTCCGGATCGAGTTCGATCGCTCGACGATAGAGCCCGATCGCTTCGACGAAGTTGTCGCGCATGCCTGCAAATTGCGCATCGCTGGTCTCAGAGGCCCAACCGCCACCGCGTGCGTTCCAACCGCGTCGGGAAAAATGCCACCCACGCGCCAGGGACGCGTACGCACTGCGCGGTGCAGCCTCGATCCAACGGGCCGTGAGCTGCTCCCGCTCGGCTGCAGGCAGCTTCGCCAGGTCGTGGAAGAAGGTATGGATACGCTCCGCGTCTTCCCGCTGCCCATGCCCCGCAGCTACGGCCGCGATCCGGTCATCGAGCTCTTGCGCATGCCCTGCCTCCAGCAACGCTGCGGTCTGCGTGGGCGATGGCGCTTCGGAGAAGTGGTAGCGGCAATGCGCCGCCGCATGACCCGCGGGCCACTTCTGCTCCGGCAGGTCGGGCCACGCCAGACAACGGGCCAGCGGATCCTCGATCTGCCGAGCCGCGCGCACGCCGATGAGGTAATCGCGCCATTCGGCGCCCACGCCTTCGAACTGCAACTCCTTTTGCTTGTCGGGAATCGGCGGTGCGTCGCCCGAAGAGGCAACCGCGCTGCCGAGGGACCCCACCATCAATCCGAAGACGGCAATGGCCTGCCGCAGCCCACCTGTTTGGCGGAAACGCCGTTCGAGATGCTGCAGACTGCCACGCTTCCGACACTCCATGTCGCTTGTCTCCATTGAAAGCCCCTCAGTTGATTGGATGCCCGACCACGCCAATCGTACATTGCCGACTTCAGGGCCGACCGCATCGCCGCCCGGTTTCGACCTGCCCCGGATACGGGGCAGAGTGCCATCTACACGCAACCGCGCCACACAAAGAAGCCATATCCACTGCGGGCGTTCCCCGACGGCATGCGAGGGAACACACGCAATGCCGGCCCGCTCACCGCATCGGGTCGCGCGGATCGTCGAAGCGCTCGGCGACCGAGGGGTCGTCGGCCAGCGGCGGGGCCGGGACGGTGTCGTCGGGCAGGCCGATTTCCGCGCGCATTTCCGGCGGCGGCACGAATTCCGGAGGCTCGGGCCGGGCCTCGCCCATGCGCACGCCCTCGGCCCAGAACAGCACCTGGGCGACGGCCTCGAAGAATTCGTTGCCGATGTAGTCGTCGATCTCGACTTTGGCGTTTAGCCCGCGCGCCAGTGGCACGTTCTGCAGGATCGGCACGCCGGCCTCCTCGGCGACGCGCTTGATCTCCTCGGCGACATGGCCCTCGCCCTTGGCCACGACCACGGGCAGGTCGTCCTCGCCCTGTTCGTACTGCAGGGCCACGGCGATGTGGGTAGGGTTGGTCACGACGACGCTCGATCCACGGACGGCATTGAGCATGTTCTGCTGCGACCACTCCTGATGCAACTGCTTGCGCCGCTGCTTGACGTAGGGGTCGCCCTCGTTCTCCTTGACCTCCTGCTTGATGTCGCGCCGGCTCATGCGCAGCTTCTTGATGTAGGAGTACTTCTGGTAGGCGGCGTCGACCGCGGAGACGAAGAAGAACACGAAGATCGTCCAGATGCCGATCCACTTGAGCGCGTGCCAGATCGCGCTGCCGATCGAGGCCGGCGGCGAGAACGGCAGGTTCAGCAGGCTGGGGATCATGCCCCACAGCACGATGCCGCCGATGCCCAGCAGCGCGGCGCTCTTGAGGATGGACTTGATCAGCTCGACCAGGTTGTCCATCGAGAAGATCTTCTTGATGCCGCTGACCGGGTTGAGCTTGGAGACGTCGGGCGTGACCTTCTTCATCGTCGCCACCGGCCCGACCTGCAGGAACTCCACCAGCAGCGCCAGCATCACCGCCAGCAGCAGCAGCGGCAGGGTCATGGCCAGGAACGCCTTGGCCGCGACCGGCACGATCGACTGGAAGGCGACGTCGAAGGGCTGCTGCATCATCGTCAGCGCATGCTCGAACAGCGAGCGCGCATTGCGGAACATCGAGCCCATCATCAGCCAGCCGCCGACCAACCAGCCCATGACCAGCACGGTGCTGGTGAGCTCGCGGCTCTTGGCGACATTGCCGTCCTTGCGCGCGTCCTTGAGCTTCTTGGACGTCGGTTTTTCGGTTTTGTCTGCGCCCTCGTTCTCTTCTGCCATACCCTTTCCACGCTCACGGGAGCCAGCCGGTCACCGTGCGATCCTGCAGGCAAGCGGAGGCTAGCACGCGTCTGTTGCCCGGTCGTCGGCGCCACGCGCGGCGCCGCGGCGCCGAAGCGCGCACTGCAACGGGCTGCACTCCGATGGCCCGGCCGGTGCGATGCGCAGCAGCCATTCAGCTTCGGGCCGTTGCAGGCGCATT
>JAFAFR010000003.1 GCA_023423405.1 Bacteroidota bacterium | reverse complement strand
CAGTATTTTCTGCGTTTTCCGCCATAGGGGGCTTGCAATCCAATAAACCACGCTTTTAACCTGACAAACTCAATAGCCACTTATCTAAAACAACGCCCCCGGATTTTTACCGGACAGCAATAGTTTGGGGTTTGGTGTTGGTTGGTGCGGGTCTTAATAGGTATAGCAGATTCCTCTTTTGGTATTCGATGCCGAAGAAAAAACGCTTCCTGATTTTGCCTGGTCGCCGGTAAGAAAAACGATGAACGCATTTTTGTTGGCGGCGGCCTTTCTCAGTTTGCGGGTTGCTTTTTTGTCCAGCCCTTTTGATCCCAGGAAATTGAAATCATTGTTTGAATTGGAGCGTATTTCTTCCACTTGTTTTAATCCGACCACTTCATTGGGATTGAGGGTGATGATCACAGACTCTTCTGCGTCTTTTTGCGGCAGGGCGATTCTTTCCGATATGATTTCTTCTCTTCCCGAATCGTAGATGATTTTGCTGATTGAAAATTTGCCCAGTTCGTGACTGGCTGTTTCACCATTGTAAACGAATTTCACAAGGCCATTTTCCACTGACAATACTTTGCAATTGATGGTTTCGCCATTGTGTTTGTAAATGGTGTCTGCTTTTGATGTCAGTGCCAGTACAAATGCGAATGCAGAAAGCAGTGAAGTTTTCAGAATCATAGTAGGTTTAGTTTGAATTTTCCTAAGAACGCGGATGGGTCCCGGATATTTTATCAGGACTAATTTTTTGGTTACCCTGGTCGCCCGGCCGGGTACGGCGCCGGCAGTTTTCCGGCACCGCTTCAGCAGATTTCCAGCAGATTTCCAGCACTTGTCCAGCAGGTTTCCTGCAGAATTCCTGCACGCGGCCTGCACATCGATGGCGCATGGAGCGCATATAGATGGCGGTTTGCGTTGTTTGTTTTCCAATATGTCAAAGAACGGTTTGCAGTTGGGGGGGAATCAGGCTGGAGGCTCCCGGGCCCGGAGAAGGAGGTTCATTTTCATGGGTTTTCTTTTAGGTTATGGATCACTGTTACGGTGATAAGGTTACAACAAAAAACCGGAAGCGTTTCGGGTTTGTCGCAGGCGGTCGTTTTTGCGGCGCAGACGGTCATTTACGATAGTGTTTCTATACTCGTTGTATAGCGTTTGTATAGTTGGGCGAGCCGCGCTCTTGCCGGATTCTTTGCGTTTTCTTTGGTGTTTCTTGCCTGTTCACGGCCTGTTGACGGCTTCGGGGCACAGTTGGGTAGTTGTTGGTTTTTCATGATCGGTCGCGCCGCTCTCCAACATCTTTCACTTTCCAGCAGCCTTTAGGCTCCGTATTTTTCGAAGTAAAGCAATCAGAAATTTTTACTATCATTATCCCGGTTATTGTTGCCCCAAAACCCTGCCATGCGCCAGCCTGTGGATGAGGTGGCGAAGTATTGAAAAAGGCAATTCCAGATTACATGTTAGAATGACAATTTCAGAACTATACCAACGGTTAAAAGAAGAAGGAATTGGTGAGGATAAGTATTATCTCCAAGGACTGTATGGTTCAGCAGACGACAATGAAAAGATTGGGTTGGTGTTAAAAAAAGGCCGGTATGCTGTCGAGTATGAAACATATTGCAAAGAACGCGGCGAAAAGCATTCGATAAGGATATTTACAACTGAAAATGAAGCCTGCGAGTACATCTATCACAAACTTCTGGATGAACAAACATTCAGCGGCATTCAAAAAATAGCCGGGTTGTCTGGAATGACGGTCAATGAGCGGCTTTGGGTAAGTGGTCTTATGGATGAATTTGACAAAGCCAGGATGAGTAATAATGCAAGAGCAAGAGAGATTTTGAGGTGGTTAAGAGTGGATGAGGCATCCGTTGAAGAGATCTTAAACGGCCAACTGAATACAGTGACACAAAGACCTGTCCGGAAGCCCGTAGGCAAAGGAACCCGGCTATCCAACCTGATCGCAGATACGATTATTTTTCACCTTATCATAATGGCGCATGCTTTCGTTTTCGACTGGATGGGCATTGATCTTCCGGAGGAGGGATCTAACTGGTTGGGAGTTTATTATTTTGTACTGTATTTCGCCTATTATTTTTTGTTCGAATATTTTTTCAGCAAATCACCGGCAAAGTTTGCAACGACTACTGTTGTGGTGGCAGGAAATGGCGGAAAGCCGTCGATGAAAGATATATTTATCAGAACCTTATGCCGGCTCATTCCATTTGATTCCTTGTCTTATGTATTTGGTGAGAAGGGGTGGCACGATGTCCTTTCCCATACAATGGTGGTCGACGACAGACGCCCGGCTTCCTTATTGGAAAATCAGGATACACGGCTATCTGCTGTTGATGGCTGCAACAGAGAAAACTGATTGCAATTGAAATGAAAACTATCCTGGTCATAGTATCATGTTTTTGCCTGTCTTGTTCATTATAAAAGAAACAACCATGACAGAATTCTGGGATGAGGCGTTTAAAGACAAACAGGAAATGTGGGGATTTGAGCCTGCTAATGCTGCAGTGCAGGCAAAGGACTTTTTTATCCAGAATGGCGTGAAGAACATTCTTATTCCCGGCATTGGGTATGGAAGAAATGCCGTAATATTTAAAGACGATGGAATTACAGTAACAGGAATTGAAATTTCGCAAACCGCAATTGATTTGGCCCGAAAGCGCTACGGAACGGATGTGATCATTCATCATGGTTCCGTAGCTGATATGCCATTTGACAACAAGCAGTACGATGGCATATTTTGCCATGGGCTAATTCATTTATTGGACAAAAATGAAAGGAACAAACTTATACAGGATTGCTACAACCAGCTTTCGAAAGGCGGCTACATGATTTTTACTACCATTGCCAGGGAGGCCAAATCATACGGGCAGGGGACTTGTGTGGGCAAAGACCGGTTTGAAATGTTTGGCGGTGTAAGAATATTCTTTTATCATAAGGAAGCAATACTGGAGGAATTTGGCAATGCCGGACTGCTGGAAGTTTCGGAAGTAGAAGAGAACTATCCGTTTTATTTGATAAAGTGTAGAAAAGGAAAGAGCTGAACATTCGTCGAAATATACTATATGCACAATCATTTTGTAAGCCGGGTTCTTGTTTTCCTGCTCCTCGTTTCCGGGTTGCCCGGGAAATTATCAGCGCAAACGAAAGGGGCGCCTTTCATTACCAATTTCAATGTGAAAAAATACTATTCTACACTGCAGTCATGGGCGATAACGCAGGGTAATGATGGGGTTATGTACTTCGGTTTGTCAGGTATCCTGGAATATAACGGCGTGCACTGGACGAAAATAAATATCCCGGCCACCAACTCGGTTGTTCGGAGTCTTACGAAAGACAGCTCCGGCCGCATTTACTATGGCGCGGCACATGACTTTGGATATTTATACAAAGACAGTCTTGGTAACACAAAACTTCGTTCACTGCTTTCGTATATTTCCGAGCAGGATAGAAACTTTAACGATGTATGGTCGGTCATTGCAGCGGGCAATACTGTCTACTTTCAAAGCCGTGAGCGAATATTTCGTTTCACAGTGCGTCGTGGGGATAAAAGAGAAGACTGGGAAGTGAAAACATGGGTTCCCGTTACACAATTCATGTATGCCTTCTACCAGGACGGCATCTACTATGTGCATCAACAGCAAATTGGTTTTTCCAGGATAATTAATGATTCCATCGTATCCTTTGCCGGCAGCGAATTTCTGGGTAAAGATAGGGTACAGGTTATGCTGCCCTATCCTTCGGAGAACGATAAAAAATACCTGGTGGGCAGTTTTAATTCGGGCCTGTATCTCTTCGATGGGAAAAGCTTTGCTCCCTTTCCCACGGATGCCGACTTTATACTCAGAAATAGTCGGGTTTACAAGGGAATTTTGCTGGAAGACGGGAACTATGCATTGGCTACTTCGGGAAAAGGACTTGTTATTATTGATAGATATGGAAAACTCATCAGTGTTGTGAACCAGCAGTCGGGTTTGCAGGATGAGCTGGTGCGGGACATATACCAGGATAATAGTGGATCGGTATGGCTCGCCCTGGACAGGGGGATATCGCGACTGGAAACTTCCTGTCCCCTCACGCAATATGTAAACCAGACGCCCCTCAGCAATATGAATGCTGTGCGCATTATGAACGGCGTGTTGTATATCAGTTGCAGCACCGGTTTGTTGAAGCTGGACAATGCAAGCGGTAATTTTGAAAAAATAAAGAGCATTCCGTCGGCCCAGGCATTCGAGCTGATAGCAGACGGACAGCGCCTGCTGACGGCGGCAAACGGGATATATTCCGTGGAGAACGAAAGGGCGCTTCTTATTGAATCTCCGGCCGGTAATATGAATGCCTGCAGAACACTGTATATCCCCAAACAAAATCCTGATGTGCTGATAGCGGGCATCTCCAATGCTGTTTTACTTTTTCGCCGCATTAGCCAGCGTCCTTACTGGAAATTTGACACCACCCTGCTGAAGGATTTGAATTCAGATATAATGGGTATACTGGAAACAACGGACGGTAGCATATGGCTTCCCACTTTTAGCACCAATGAATTTTTTCGGATCAACCAAGTAGCTAATGACAACTCCAGGCTGGATTTTAGGAACCTAAACATCCGGCACTATAAGGTAAATGAAAAAGGCCTGAATGGAAACAATATGATGGGAGCGTATCTTTTCAAAAATGAACTGACGGTGCATATTGATTCTGCAGTGTACAGGTTTCATCCTAAAACCGATACTTTCATCCGGGACAGTGTATTCACAAAAATGGTCGCCAGCGCCGGATCTGAACCAAACTACGTAATTGATTCAAAAGACCGGGTATGGCTGACAGGCGATAAAGGGTCTGCTATTTTGACTCCGACACCGGATGGCGGGTTCAATGAAGATAAAAACTCGGTTGCATTTCTGTCGGGTTTGCCCGCCGCGGTACTGGCAGAGAAAGACGTTTCCTGGATTATAGGGGCTGATGGATTGGTTCGTTTTGACGAACGAAGAAAAATTGCGTATAATAAAGATTTTAAAGTGCTCATTCACCGTGTTGCCAGCGGAAACGATACGATATCCAACAGCGCAGGCGCTCCCGCGCTCCGCTTCAATCACAATTCGGTTCGTTTTGACTATGCGGCAGCATTTTATATCCTGGAAAATCAAACGCTCTACCAAACATGGATGGAGGGGTTTGAAGCGGGCTGGTCGGACTGGGGTACCAATTCCTATAAGGAATACACCAATCTATCTGAGGGCAACTATGTTTTTCATGTGCGGGCAAAAAATGTATATGGTAAAGTAAATGAGGCGGAGTCGTTTGCATTTGCTGTATTGCCGCCATGGTATCGAACCCGGTGGGCATATATACTGTGGTCCTTTTTGATCATATCTGCCACAGCATTGATAGTGTACTACCGGTCAAAAAAATTGAGTGAAAAGAACCGGATACTGGAAGAAAAAGTAGCGCTGCGTACCGGGCAGTTGAATAAATCCATTGAAGACTTGAAGTCTGCCCAGGCACAGTTGGTCCAATCGGAAAAAATGGCAAGCCTCGGAGAACTTACGGCAGGTATTGCACATGAAATACAAAATCCGTTGAATTTCGTGAACAATTTTTCAGAAGTTAGTAGGGAGTTGATTGATGAGATGAAGGACGATCTGGCCGCCGGCAATCCGCAATCGGCCATAGAGATTGCCGAAGACCTGACACAAAACCTGGAAAAAATCAATCACCATGGGAAGCGTGCTGCGGCTATAGTAAAGGGAATGTTGCAGCATTCGCGCACGGAAAAGGGGCAAAAAGAACTGGTTGATGTCAATGCCCTGGCCGATGAATACCTGCGTCTCTCTTATCATGGAATAAGAGCGAAGGATAACTCGTTCCATGCGGTTGTTAAAGTTGATTACGATGAATCCATTGGGAAAATAGACATCGTGCCACAGGATATTGGCCGGGTTTTATTAAATCTGTACAATAATGCATTTTATGCAGCGAAGCTGCCTGCTGCTGCCACGAGGCTCAACGGGTCTGATGGCGATCATGTCGCTACGGTATGGGTCAAAACAAGAAAAGAAGGAAATAAAGTATTGATTGCTGTAAAGGACAACGGACCGGGTATCCCGGAAAATATAATTAAAAAAATCTTTCAGCCCTTCTTTACCACCAAGCCTACGGGCGAGGGGACGGGGCTGGGGTTGTCACTAAGCTATGATACTATTAAAGCCCATGGCGGGGAGATTTGGGTAGAAACCAAAGAGAACGAAGGAACTGAATTCCTGGTCAGGCTACCAGTTGGCCAGGCAGGCCACGAGATATAAAAGACAATATGCCAGAAATGGTTCTGGTCCATAAATACCCATAAAGGATAGTGTTGGTATCGATATTGCTGCTTCATGCTGAATGATACGGAAATGATGAAAACAAGTAAAAGTCAACCTGCATCGAACGAAACAAGGGCAACCCCTTTTGCTCAAACCTATTTCCATGGCACAAAAGCAGATCTGAAGCCGGGTGACCTGGTAGCAGTTGGCTTCAACTCTAATTACGGGCAGGAGAAAAATGCAAAATTTATATTCCTGTCGGCCACATTGGATGCGGCAATTTGGGGCGCCGAACTGGCATCGGGGGAGGGAAAGGAAAGAATTTACCTGGTAGAGCCAACCGGGCCAATTGAGGACGACCCTGATTTAACCGACAGGAAATTTCCGGGCAACCCAACGAAGTCGTACCGCTCCATTTATCCATTTAGAGTAGTTGGTGAAGTAACTGTTTGGCAGGGGCATTCACCGGAACAGCTACAGGCAATGAAGGAGGGGATAGCCCGGCTTAAAGAACGGGGTATTGATTCGCTGAATGATTGATGTTATTTTTTAGCCTCCAGATAGCGCCATTCCTGGTTGTCAGCTTTTCCAATATGCCTTTGTCCGAAAGTTCGTTTAGCAGTTTTTCACTTTCTTTTCCTGGTGTGTCCGCAAGCACCGAAAATTCTTTTGCCGTAAGCGAATGATATTTTGAAAAAAGGGCTTCCTGGTTTTTGCTGTATTCGTTTTTAGGTATGGACGGATTGAGTTTTAAAATGGCTGTTTCGTAAAACGGATAAGGTTTTGAGCCGTAAACAATTTCTTTGTTGCCTGAATTGTCTGTAAAAAACAATGTTGGGAAACCCCTTACGCCGAATTGTTTTGCCAATTTCAGATCTTCTTCAAAAAGTGCATTTGCTGTTCCTTCAAAGTCGGCTTTTAATTGCTCAACCTTCAGTTCTGCTTGTTTGGCGGCTGTTGCCAGGTGCTCCCATTTGGTGATATTTTTTTTCTGCAGGAAAACCATTTCCCGGAGATCTCTTAAAAACAAGATAGCTTTTTCAGGGTCCTGTAATTGTGCAGCTTTAAAAGCAATGGAAGGCGGATAGGAGGAGTTGAGCGGATCTTCCAGCCAAACATCCCCGTCGATCGGCATATCGTAATAAATACTTACCTCGTCCCAGTGATGTGCCACGTCAGACGGCTTGCTGATGCCGCCGCTGTTGTAACTCCAATCGGGCAATAAACCACCCATACGGTATTCAATTTCCAGGCTGCTACCATACTCCAGCTTTAATTTTCTTAGCTGCGGCTCAATGCCCCAGCAAGAGGAACAGATAGGGTCGGTGAAATAAATGACCTTAATGGGTTTTTCTGTGCTTTGCGTGGTAATTTCTGTGTTTGTTGCCTTGTCTGGTATTCCGCAAATTCCCTCCACAGGATCGCATAAAAGCGGATTGATTTTTTCTGCCATTTTTATTTGTTTAAACTATTATCCGATGTCGCCTGGCAACAGGGTAATAATGTTTAGTTTTATCCAAAGTTGCTTCATATAAAGCGATCCTGCAATAGGTCAGAATTTTATGACTACAAAGAAACCAACAACAGAAACGGAAACCTGCCCCGCACAAGGGGTTTTAAAGTTGTTATCGGGCAAATGGAAACCCGAAATTTTTCGTTTGGCTGTAGAACAACCCTTGCGGTTCAGTAGCCTGCTGCGGCAAATTCAGGGTGCAAACAGGCAGTCGTTGTCAGTTGCTTTAAGAGAGTTGGAAGAAGTCGGTTTGCTGGAAAAAATTGTGATAAAGCAAAAGCCATTGCACATCGAATACAACCTTACGGAAAAAGGGAAGTCGCTCATTCCTGTTTTTATACAGTTGGAATTGCTCTCGTAAGGGGCTCTCTTATCCCAGAACGACTGTAGGTTGAGTTATGAAACCTGCTGCTTATTTTACTTCGCCACCGCTGCAATATCGGTAACCGTAACAATTTCGGCAGCAACCACCGGACTGTCGTCGTATTTCTTCTTCAACTTTTGCGCCTCGGCTTTTGTGCCGACGGTAACCGGGCTCAAAGCAGTGTAGCTCGCGATTCCCCGCTGCACCTGTTCCGCTACGGTATGATCCAGCTCATCCCTGAACCAGCGCCGTCCCAGGACGATCTTTTTCCCCAGCACTGTGGCCGGGTCGGGCAACTTTTTTAGCCAGTAGTCGTTGGAGAACTTCTTAAACTCTGCTGCCACCGCTGCAGCCTTGCTGATCTTCCTGAAATCAAATGTGATGGGTTGCGTTATGGAGAAATAATTGAACCCCACGGCCACTGCCTTCGGCATGGCAATGGACTTGATCATTTTGCAGGTATCGAGCGGGTCTTTCATGATGGAGCAGCCTTCAAACACGATCCTGCCCGATACCTGGGCGCCTGTTTTGGCCAGCGCCGCATCTACATTGGCGGATATGGTCGACACCGCGCCCAGCAGCAGGGAGCCTGGAATGGAATGTGTAAAGAGCACCAGGGTGTCGATGGACGTGTTTTTGGACAGCACCCCAGCCAGGCCAACCAGGTTTTTTATCGGCTTACTGATGGCGCCCGGATAATAAGCGTCCTGCAGCAGGGGCGCGAAATCCGCAAAGCTGGCATCATATATAAACAGGGTTATACCACCCGAAGCGGGAGCCTGGGTGGTAGCCTTGGTTGCAGCGGAACCCGCAGCCGGTTTGGCCGACCCCGATCCCTGCGCTGTGTATAAAGACTCGGGCGCCTGCAGGGGCGCATAACCCGGACCGTTATCCTGATCATAAGCCATGATGATGTATTGATGGGCAGTGTATTTAATCAGGTTAAGGGATAAACCGGAAGCTGATCCTGGGGATTTCTCAGATACACCAGCTTGGTGGGTATCCTGATTTCCCAGGGCGTTCCCACATACAGCGCTCCCACGGCGTGTTTTTGGTTTTGAATGGAAGGCGAAGCGTAATTGCGCTCAATGGTAATCGCCCAACGGGTAGGGTCACCCGGAGTTTGCTGTTCAATGGCCACGATCCGGTAGGTTTGGTAGTTGAAGAGCAATTCACGGTCGATATCGTTGTCGATGTTCAACTGGTTAACGGTATTGTTGATGAAGTCCCAGTAGAAGCTGCTTGCCGTCAGCAGCAATTGGTCGCTGCCCTGGGTGGCTTCCACCAGTCCCGGCCTGTCGGTATAGTCGCATTGCTTCGATTCCTTCAGCTCCTGGATCATGGAAACATATTCGTCGTCGCCCGATACGGGGGGCGTTCCGCTGGCGCCCCAGAGCTGCCCGGTTTTCAGGAACCAACTGAAATATTCTTCCATTCCCGGTCTAACTGGAACCTGTACCCGCGCGGCGCCGGCCATCAGGAACTTATCGAACAGCGGGTCGCCGGAGTCGTCGTCGATCAGTTCGGGCCATTTGCATTTCCTGGCCCACATGCTGTGGTAAAAGAGATAGGACATATAGTTCCATTCGAATACCTGCTCGAAGAACTGGATCAGCGGGCTGTCCTTTTCAAGTTTTTCGAAATTGATTTCAGGATAGCCGCAGGGAGCTGTCTTTTCCATCATCGATCCAATGCCGTTGAAGGTATTGCAAAGCAGGATGGAAATGATGTGCCGTTTGAATTCGTTCCGCTCGATTTCCCGGTTCAGGAAAGGATTCCGGCCTTTTATCTGGATCAGCGGTTCTTCCTTTTTGGTGGACTCAAATACGGCCAGGCGGCGGTTGTAGTCTTCCATGATCTGGTTGTAAATCTGCACCCGCCATTTGTCGTAGCCTTCATCGGTCAGCCTGCAGATAATGCTGATGGTGCCGCTGATCGACAAAGCAACGGATGCATATCCCGCAACGGCTGCTGTGATCACGCCGGTTTCTCCATTTAAAGGAATATTGTTGTTGGAAGCGCTCCAGTTGTTGACACTGTTCAGTGTGCTGGATGCCGCCACGCGCGAAAGCAGGGTGGATTTTCCGATGGTTACACTTACTGCAGCTTCGTCGCTACCGGTCTGGGCCGCAGGATCGCCCACGTAACAGGCAATGCTGTAGTCCATGTGCTCGGCCCGGTAGCCTTCGGGAATGGGTTCGGATTTGAATTCTGCGGAAGAGAACCCTGCAGTGATCTCGTCTTCGGGTTCGGAAAGGTTTTGGTGGATGGCCAGTTGCAGCGCGATCTGTTCCGCCGGTGGCTCTATAGCGCCCGCCAGCCCATACTGGCTGAGCAGCATTCCGTAGGTTGTGCGGGTGATCTGACTGATCTGCACATTGGGTTTTACCGGGCGAACATGGGCATTGTCGTGCTGGTTCTTCAGCTCGTATAATTTTTTATAGGTGGCCGCGGGTTCCGGCACGATCAGGTCGAACATCATGTGTTTGCCATAGTTGAACACCTGGGCATGGGTGATTTTGTTGACCCAATAGTAGATCCCGGCACGGTGCCCTGATCCGGCTGCCGTATTGTCGATGGAATGCGAATTTTTCTCTTCAAATTCATTGATGATTTTGCTGAGCTGCAGGCTGCGCACTTTTTCCTGGATCTTCGTAACAGACCGGTCGATGAGCTCCTTCGCATAGGAGCGGGCCATGTTTTCCGCCTGCGTTTTGGCGAAGCTGGCCGTTACATTGGCGTGCGGCGTAACGGTGGTCGTTTCGCCGTATTTCAGATTGGCCGTAACGCCTGCATCCAGCCCTACCCTGGCTTCCAGGGTCTTGCGCACCTCGGACTGCAGGGAGAACTTTTCATTCACCTGGTTGTCGCGCTCCTCGCTGGAAAGGGTTTCGTTTTCTTTTTCTGTCGAGTCCTCGGTGCGGTAGAGGTTCCGGTGCTTCCGTATTTTTTTCTCGCCTGCCAGGATGTTTTCGATGTCGGCGATATCACCTTCTTCGTAACGCGCCAGCGTTTCCTTGATGATGAAGAGGTCGGCGATATAGGGTTTTATGCAAATGCAGTGGTGGCTGGGTTGCTGGCAGGATTCGTTGCAGGTGCATTTGCAGGGGTCCTTATCGTTTACAACGATGCGTTCAGGGGCATCGGGCAGTGCTATTTTTCCTTTGCTGCTGCAGTCTTCCGTACACCTGCTCCAGAGGATGCGGGGCGGTAGCAGGATGGGCAATTCCAGGATGGCGTTCAGCAGGTTGGGCGAATAGTTTTCTTTGACGGATAATTTGCCGTTGCTATCGCTGAGGCACAGCCGAAACAGGTAGCAGATGCGGATCAGCAACCGGAAGTCGATGCAGTAGTTAAAGCTCAACTGCTGGTCATAGAGGGCGACGACGAAATTATCGGCATACCGTAACCATTCCTTGTAGATGTCCAACTCCACTGCTTCTTCCAGGGAATCGACAAATTGTTTGAGGTCTTCTTTTTTGATGGGCCTGGCTTTAAAGTTGAGCCAGTTGTAACAAGCCCGCACCACCGGGTGCAGGTCGTTGAGGTCGCGTATCAGCAGTGCGCCGCCGTTCTCTTTTTTGAATCTTTCCAGGAGGGCGGTATAGGCGTTTTTTTCTCCTGTCGCAGCGGAAAGTTTGCTGGCAAAGTCAGACAATGTTTGCCCGGGATAAAGGGGCAGGCCTGCAGCGAGTTTCTGTTCACCGGAAAGTGTTTGTGGCTGCCTGAGCTGCTGGTAGCGAAAGATCTCTTCCATGGCGTATGCGATTTAGCGATGAAGTGTTGGTCGGCCTCAACCGGGTGGCGCTGTTCAGGGGGTAGAATTTGCAGGCATTGAACAGGGGCCTGTCGTTTTGCAAGATTGGGTGAAGGTAATTTGGTTGCCTGGCTGGAATGGGGGGCTTTTTTCCCGGGGCGGTCGGGTAATTCTCCCGTTGCTTTGGGGTGGAATTAAATAAATGCAGCCAGATGCAGTTTATAACGCTATTGCGGATGCCTGCAACGACAACAACAGCACGTTGGCTGATTTTAAATACAATCCCTCCGGCCAAACGGCTACCGACTATACATACGATGCAAATGGCAATCTAAAAACTGATAGTAATGAAAGGTGATAAAAGTGAGGTGGGAAACCCTGAAAAAATAACTCTCGGAATGCGAAAGGTACGCAAAGCCCCTTCTCAGCGCAGACGGTCAAGACTCTTGATCAGCTTTTCATCTTTGCGGATGGCGCTGCTGGCCATGAAGAGGAAAATGGCCATCGCAATGGGCAGCAGGCCGCCCCAGGAATAAGTGCCCTGGAAAAGCGGCACCGATTTTTTAAAATCTTCCACTGCGTACACCTGCAGTGCAATCACCACCAGCGACAACAAAGCGCCGCCGAGGGCCATCTTGTATTGGGTGGGACGATTCTTGTACAAAAAGATGGCCACGGCAGCCAGGCAGGCAATGGCTATGATGAGCGCAAAACTTAAAAGGCTTTCGGAAGCCAGGTAATTGCGGACGGTTTTATCGGCGAGGGTCGCTTTGAACAGGGGTACCCGGGCCATGGCAAACCCGCAGAGGGCAGCAATGGCCAGCCAAATCGTTTGAATTCTCTGGATCATATGGAAGTCTTTGCCTTGAGGAAATGGTTTGTATCCAAATATAATTATGGTTTCGGGTATTGGCGCGGATTATTTTAATTTCAGGTTCGTGCAGGTAATCCATTAAATACAACAACATGATCAAACCAACCGCGGTTTTCCGGCGACTGGTCGTTTACATACTATCGCTCCTGGGAGGCTTCCTGCAGGCCAATCCCTGCAGCGCCCAGCAGCCACCCCATATCATTTTTATCCTCACGGATGATATGGGTTACGGCGACCTCAGTTGTTTTAATGGAACCTATTCTACGCCCAACCTCGACCAGCTTGCCAAAGAGGGCCGAAAGTTTACGCGGTATTACAGCGCCTCGCCCATCTGCTCGGCTTCCCGCACCGGTTTTCTTACTGGCATGGCCCCGGCAAGATGGAACATCACCAGCTATCTTCAAACCAGGAAGGGCAACCGAAATTGTGAGCAGGCCGATTTTCTCAGCGCTTCGGCACCATCCGTTGCAAAAGCGCTGAAGGCAAGGGGTTATGCCACCGGGCATTTCGGGAAATGGCATATGGGCGGCGGCCGCGATGTGGTGAGTCCCCCCTCCATCAGCCAATATGGTTTTGACGAATTCAACAGTACCTGGGAAAGTCCCAATCCCGATCCGCTGCTCACCGCTTCCAACTGGATCTGGAGCGATAAGGACAGCATCAGGCGCTGGGACCGCACCGCCTATTTTGTAAACCGTACGCTGGCGTTTTTGAAAAAGCACAAAGACCAGCCCTGTTTTGTGAACCTCTGGCCCGATGACGTGCACACGCCCTGGGTGGCGGGCGATGCCTATGTGGGCGCCTACCCCGGCAACCGGGAGGAAGAAAAAAGTTTTATCAGGGTACTGGAAGAATACGACCGGCAGATGGGGCGCCTGTTCCAGGGACTGCGGGAGCTGGGCATCGAAGACAATACCATTGTCGTGTTTACGAGTGATAATGGCCCGCTCCCCAATTTCCGCGATGAAAGATCAGCGGGTATGCGTGGCAGTAAGTTGTCTCTTTACGAGGGTGGCATCCGCATGCCGTTCATTGTCCGCTGGCCCGGGCATATCCCTGCAGGAACCGTCGACACGGTTTCGGTGGTTTCGGCAAACGATCTTTTCCCCAGTTTTTGCAGCGCTGCGGGCGCAGCCCTTCCTGCGGGCTATGTATCGGATGGAGAAGACAGGCTGCCGGTACTCCTTGGAAAGCCTGCTGAACGCAATAAGGCATTGTATTGGGAATATGGAAGGAATGACAGCAGCTTCGCTTATCCCAAAGGGTTAGACAGGAGCCCTTCGCTGGCCATACGGGAAGGCAACTGGAAACTGCTGATGAATCCCAACGGAAGCTCGGTGGAACTGTATGACATTTCCCGCGATCCCAATGAGACCACCAACCTGGCTGCCGCCGGCACGGAAAGAGTAACGGCGCTGAGAAAAAAGCTGGAGCTGTGGTGGAAAAGCCTTCCCCGGCTGAACAGCTCTTAGTTGCCGCCTAGCTCGGGGTAGAGCGGGAACTGTTCCATGAACGCATTCACTTCTTTGCGCACGCCGGCAATCAGGACTTCGTCGTCGGCATTCATCAGCACGCGGTCGATGGCGTTCACCACAAATTCCATGTGCTCGGTTTTCATGCCGCGGGTGGTAATGGCGGGCACACCCACACGTATACCCGAAGTAACGAAGGCCGATTTATCGTCGAAGGGAACCATGTTCTTGTTCAGGGTAATCTCGGCTTTGCCCAGCACCTGCTCGGCTTTTTTGCCGCTGATGTTTTTGTTGCGGAGATCGATCAGCATCAGGTGGTTGTCGGTGCCATCGCTGATGATCTTGTAATCGCGGCTGGTGAGGGCCTTGCTCATGGCCTGCGCATTGGCAACGATCTGTTTGGCGTAGCTGGTGAAATCGTCGCTCAGCAATTCGCCGAAGGCCACGGCCTTGGCAGCGATGACGTGTTCGAGCGGACCGCCCTGGGTGCCGGGAAACACCGCCATGTCGATGAGGTTGCTCATGGGACGGATATTGCCTTTGGCATCTTTCAGCCCAAAGGGATTGTCGCCGTCTTTTTTCATGAGGATGATGCCGCCGCGGGGACCACGCAGGGTTTTATGGGTAGTAGACGTAACAAAATGACAATGGTCGAAGGGCGAGGAGAGCAGGCCTTTGGCGATGAGGCCGGCGGGGTGCGCCATATCGCACATCACGAAAGCACCCACTTCATCGGCCACTTTGCGGATGCGGGCATAATCCCAGTCACGGCTATACGCAGAAGCGCCGCAGATGATCAGTTTGGGTTTGTGTTCGCGGGCCTGTTTTTCCAGCATGGCGTAGTCGACGCGGCCGGTTTCTTTTTCCACACCGTAAAACACGGGACGGTAGAGTTTACCGCTGAAGTTTACGGGAGAACCGTGGGTGAGGTGGCCGCCCATGGACAGGTCCAGTCCCAGGATGGTATCGCCGGGTTGCAGGATGGCCAGCATCAGGGCCGCATTGGCCTGCGCGCCGCTGTGCGGTTGTACGTTGGCGTATTCACAACCGAAAGCTTCGCGGATGCGGTCAATGGCCAGTTGTTCTACCTGGTCCACCACTTCACAGCCACCGTAGTAGCGGCGGCCGGGATAGCCTTCTGCATATTTATTGGTAAGCACACTGCCCATGGCCTGTATCACCTGCAGGGAAGTAAAATTTTCAGAGGCGATGAGCTCGATGCCATGCCTTTGTCTTTCCAGTTCCTTTTGGATCAGATCGAAGACCAGTGTGTCTTGTGCCATGCTTTTTAAAATTTGCCGCAAAAATAGGTAATTTACGCCCGATGAAAGCGATAATTCCCGTAGCAGGCGCCGGTACCAAGCTGCGCCCGCATACCTATACGCAACCCAAGGCCCTGATACCCCTGGCAGGTAAAACCATTCTGAGCATCATTGTGGACCAACTGGCAGAGGCGGGCGTGGACGAATTCATTTTCATCGTCGGATACCTGGGCGATAAAATCCAGGATTTCGTGAACGAAAAATATCCCGGGCTCACCACGCATTTTATCCAGCAGAACGAACGCATGGGCATAGGGCACGCCATTTTGCTCACCCGTCCCATTGTTGGGAACGATGAGGTGATCATTGTGCTGGGCGACAGTATCTGCGAATACGATGTGAAGGCGGTGATCGGCAGTGTGCATTCGCTGCTCTGTGTGAAGCGGGTAGATGATCCGCGTGATTTTGGTGTGGCCGAGATCAATGAAGAAGGACTGATCACCCGGGTGGTGGAAAAACCGCAGATCCCCAAGAGCAATATGGCCCTGGTAGGCATTTACCGGATCAGGGAAACGCCGCTGCTCTTCGAATGTCTTGAGAACAATATCCGCGAAAACATTACTTCTTATGGTGAGTTCAACCTCACCGATGCACTGGAAGCCATGATCGCGCGCGGCGCGGCCCTGCGGGCTTTCAAGGTGCAGAACTGGTTCGACTGTGGTAAGAAAGAAACCCTGCTGGAAAGCAATGCGACCCTGCTGCGCAAAATGGGCCAGATCATTGCCGACCAGCAGCAACTGGAAAATACCATTATCGTTCCGCCGGTGAGCATCGCTGCGGGCTGCGATATTTCCAACAGCATCATTGGTCCCAATGTGGCGATTGGAGAATGTGTGACCATTACAGACAGCATTATCAAGGATTCCATTATCGGCGCTTTCTCCGATCTGAAGGACATTGTGCTGACGCATTCGCTGATCGGTTCCGATACCGAGGTGCGGGGCGAAAGCCGGAGCCTCAATATCGGCGACAATACAGAAATAGACCTGGGCAAAAGATAAGCGGCAAAAGTTACAGGCTGGCGAATGACAAAACCCGGCCGGTGCAAAACATAGATCTGTGTTTGAAAAAAATCCCATCTGTTCACTTTTTGGTATCCGGGTACCCATTGTACAGGCCGGTATGGTATGGGCCAGCGGCTGGCGGTTGGCCAGCGCCGTGAGTGAAGCCGGCGGCCTCGGCCTCATCGGCGCCGGCAGCATGCATCCCGAAACTTTACAGGAGCATATCCGCAAATGCCGCCAGGCCACGGGTAAACCTTTTGGCGTAAATGTGCCGCTGCTGTACCCGGAGATGGACCGTATCCTCAGTATCATACGGGAAGAAGGCGTGCGGATCGTTTTTACCTCCGCGGGCAACCCCGCCACCCATACCCGCGTTTTGAAGGATGCAGGCATTACCGTGGTGCACGTGGTGAGCAGCAGCCGTTTTGCGCGCAAGGCCGAAGAAGCAGGCTGTGATGCCGTGGTGGCCGAGGGTTTTGAAGCCGGTGGTCACAACGGGCGCGAAGAAACCACCACCCTGGTGCTGGTGCCGGCGGTGAAGGCGGCGGTGCGGATCCCGGTGATCGCGGCGGGAGGAATTGCCACCGGCCGGCAGATGCTGGCGGCCATGGTGCTGGGCGCCGACGGCGTGCAGGTGGGCACCCGTTTTGTGGCCAGCGAAGAGGCCAGCAGCCACCAGGCTTTTAAGGAGGCGGTGATACAGGCCGGGGAAGGCGATACCCAACTCAGCCTGAAAAAGCTGGTGCCCGTGCGCCTCCTGAAAAATGCGTTTTTCCGGGAAGTGTGGGAGGCCGAGCAGCGCGGGGCCAGGCCGGAAGAGCTGCAGCAAATCCTGGGACGGGCGCGGGCCAAACGCGGCATGTTCGAGGGCGACCTGGAAAGCGGTGAACTGGAGATCGGGCAGGTGAGCGCCCTGGTAAAAGATATTCTTCCTGCTGGCAAAATTTTACGAAATTTAGAAGCAGAATTCCTGGACGCTGTGAGAAACCCCATTCAAACCAACTAAAGCAGGCAATATGAAATGGTTTCGTTCAATGGTAACCGTGGTAGCATGCCTTTCGGCTGCTGAATATGCAATGGCGACGCCGGGAGACGAGTCGCGGAACGAAGGCGTTATCCATGGGTACGTAGTGGATGCCGCAACAAAAAAACCGGTTGCCGGCGTGGTGGTATCGGCGGTGGTGGGCAAAACCTCCGTGGGCAAAGGCGTGGCAACCGACAAAGCCGGCTATTTCAAAATCAACCAGTTGCCCAAGGGTGAAATGGCCATTGCATTTGATAAGAAAGGATACAAGTTCCTGCGGAAGGAATCTATTAAGATGAAAGCGGGCGATGTAGTGAAACTGAACGTCGATATCCAGATCATCGAAGCAGAGTATTCCACCATGGAATTCGAGCATCCCACCCTGCGTTTGATCGAAGGAATTTTCTGATAACCGTATTGGATACAATATAAAGCGGCTGTCCTATGCAGACAGCCGCTTCTTTTTTCATGAGGAAAGGTGGGCGGGACTTTCTCAGTCGAGCGGACGTTGCCGGCATTCAAAAACATCGTTTGTATTGGTGATCAGCACATGCTCTTCTGAAAAATACCTGCTGTATTTTTCCGCCCTGGCGGCGGGAAGTTCGTTGCCGTCGACAATCAGTTTTCCCTTGTCGTAACGGATGCGGTAATTGCTTTTATCGCGGATCAGTCCTTCGCGGATCATTGATCCTACCATCTCGCGGTAGTTCTTCATGGTTGTTTTGGCCTTGTCCAATTCCTTTTCGGCTTTGCCGAGCTGGTCCTTCAGGTTGATGCGGCCTTCCTGCAGCACTTTGCTGAGATTTTTTTCGGCGAGCGCGCGGCTCACTTCTGCACTTGCCCGTTCTATCTGGCGGCTCACCTGTTCCAGGTCCACTTCGCGGAGCAGGTTGATGTTTTCCATCTGCAGCTTTTGTTTGTCGATCTGCGCCAGGGCACGTTTTGCCTGTATTTCCAACTCATCGAGATTGATGCGGGAAAGGGCGTTTTCCATTTCGGATTCGATCCGGTTCCAGTCTTTTTCGCTGAGGCTGCGCTGCAGGCCTTCCTGGGCTTTTTCAATGGCCTTCAGTTGGGCGTCGAGGCTGCGATCGGGAAGGGTGTCGGTGTCGGCATAGGGTGCATAACAGTCGTAGGTGAGGGCGGCGAAATGAACGCCGGGCTCGGCCTGGCAGAGGACGGTGAGGCCCAGCAGGGAAGCTGCGAGCGACCACCGGGTAATACAGTTGGTGAATGTTGACATAGTAAGGAGGTTTTACGAACTAATTCGTAATAAAAGTACGATCAGTTTCGTAATAACCAAAAAGATCTGCGGTCTTTAGAAAAATTTAACGCATGGCCGTGAGGTCAATGCGCGGCCGGTGGTTAACACGTAGCCTCGCGTTGTCGCGTAGCTGGTAGATCAACGCATGGCCCATTTGATCATTTCTTTCCAGGTGGGCTTTTTGCCATACATGAGGATGCCGGTGCGGTAGATGCGCGCAGCCAGCCAGGTAGTGGCCATAAAGCCGAGGATCAGCAACACAAAGGAGAGCACCAGTTGCCAGGCCGGCACGCCATAGGGCAGCCTTGCCATCATTACAATGGGAGAGGAAAGTGGAAATAGACTGCCGAAGAGGGCGAGGCCGCCATCGGGATTGTTGATAGCCTGCGTCATGATCACGAAAGAAAAAATGATGGGCATGGTGATGGGCAGCATGAGCTGTTGCGCATCCTGCGGATCTTCGTTCACGGCACTGCCCACGGCGGCGAAGAGGGAAGAGTAGATGAGGTATCCACCCAGGAAATAAAAGATAAAACAGGTGAGGATGAGGGGCATGTTCACCGTGCCCATATGGTGCAGGATTTCGCGTACGGCGCTGGCCTGGGGCGACTGCGCAGACATAGCGCCTGCACCGCCCGGTATATCGGCAGCCTGGGCCTGGTCAAGCATACCGGGGAAGAGCAGGGGCAGTAATAGCTGGAGGCTGAAGAGCAGGATGATCCAGATCAGGAACTGCACCAGTCCCACAGCGCCGATGCCGAATATTTTTCCCATCATCAGTTGAAAGGGCTTCACGCTGCTCACGATCACTTCTGCAATGCGGCTGGTTTTTTCTTCCATAACACCGCGCATCACCATGGCGCCGTAGATGAAGAGGATCATATAGATGAGGATGCCGCAGATGAAGCCGAGCGCATAGGCGAAGCCGGTAGAGCCGCCTTTTTCTCCCTGTTTGGAAACCTTGAGATTGATGTTGGCATGGGTACTGTCGACCTGCGCCAGGCTTACGCCCGGAGCAAGTAATTGCTGGATGCGGGTTTTTTCGATGGCGCGGTTGAGGCGGTCGCTGATCTTTTCACGGGTAACCAGTCCCACGTTGCTGTGCGTGCTATACAGCAGGCTGTCTTTTCCATCGCCCCTGAAACCAGTGGGTATCAGGATATAACCATTGTAGGTTTTGTTCTGCACCAGGCTTTCCAGTTGTGCAGGATCGCTTTCTTTCACGAAACTGAACTGCAGGCTGCGGTCGCTTTCGAGCTTGCCTTCCAGTTGTCCGCTCTGGTCGGCGATGGCGATGCGCAGGTCGTCGCTGCCTTTTACACCAAAATAGATGATGAGGGCATAGAAGCCGAATATGAAAAGCGGCAGCAATATGGTGGAGAGCAGGAAGGTTTTTTTCTGTACGCGGCTGAGGAATTCGCGGCGCATGATGACGAATATCTTGTTCATGGGAGGTTTAGTTGGAGAGGGTTTGGAATTGGCGGGTGGTGCTTTGGGCATCGTTCACCAGCCTGATAAAGATGTCGTTCAGCGAGGGCAGGATTTCGTGGAAGCCCTGTATCTGCACGTCCTGGCGGATCAGTTGCAGCAGCAGGGCGTTGGTGTTGTGGTCGCCCTCGGGTTGCAGGATGTGTTCGCTGCCTTCGGTTGACAGTACCCGGTAGTTGGGAGAAGTCGGCAGCGGGCCGGCGTCTGCTGTGCGCACCAGGTATTTGTGTTCCTTGAATTGTTGTTTCACGGCGTCTACCTGTCCATCGAGTATTTTGCGGCCCTTGTTCATGAGCACGATCTGGTCGCAGATCTCTTCCACCTGTTCCATGCGGTGGGTGCTGAATATGATGGTGCATCCTTTTTTGGCGAGGGCATAGATCTCTTCCTTGATGAGGTTGGCATTGATGGGATCGAGGCCGCTGAAGGGTTCGTCGAGGATGATGAGCCGGGGCTCGTGCAATACCGTGGTAACGAACTGCAGTTTTTGCTGCATGCCCTTGCTGAGGTCTTCCACTTTTTTGTTCCACCAGCTTTGCATGCCGAATTTTTCGAACCATTCTTTCACGCGGCTGATCGCATCAGCGCGCCCCAGTCCTTTCAACTGCGCGAGGTAGATGGCCTGTTCGCCGATCTTCATTTTTTTGTAGAGGCCTCTTTCTTCCGGCATGTAACCGATGCGCAGGATGTCTTTTTCTGCTTCGAAAGGGCGGCCTTCAAAAAAGATGCGGCCTTCATCGGGATAAAAAATGCCGGTGATCATGCGCAGCAAGGTCGTTTTACCGGCGCCGTTAGGACCCAGCAGTCCGAATATGCTGCCGGCCGCGAGGCTGAAACTGATATCGTCTACCGCCTTCTGGGTGGCGTAGTATTTCTTAAGCTGTTGAACTTCGAGCAGGGTCATGCGATGATTTTAAGATTAGATGCTCACGGGGCCGGGACATTACAAAGATGCCGTATTATTTTTTTCCGAGGCGTTCGGCGATGAGGGCGGCGATTTTTTCTCCGTCCATCGCAGCGCTCACGATGCCGCCGGCATAACCGGCGCCTTCACCGGCGGGGTAGAATCCTTTCACTTGCGGGTGTTCGAGGGTTGCAGGATCGCGCGGAATGCGCACGGGCGAAGAGGTGCGCGATTCGGTGGCCACCACGATGGCTTCGTTGCTGAGGTAGCCGCGTTTTTTTTGCCCGAAGGCCCGGAAGCCCCCGGCCAGGGCCTGGTACACGAAGGGTGGCAGCACTTCCCAAAGGGGGGCAGGTGTTACACCGGGCAGGTAGGAGCAATCGGGCAGGTTGTCGCTGAGGCGGCGGCTAACGAAGTCGGACATACGCAGTGCCGGGGCCACAAAGGAACCGCCACCTGCTGCAAAGGCCTTCTGTTCCACGGCCTGCTGGAAGCGCATGGCGCTGAGCGGACCGCTGGTATGGCCATAGTCTTTTTCTTCTATTGACACCACCATGCCCGAATTGGCGAAGGGGTTGTTGCGTTTGGAAGGGCTCCAGCCGTTGACCACCAGTTCGCCCGGTGCGGTGGCGGCTGGTGCAATGATGCCACCGGGGCACATGCAGAAAGAAAAAACGCCGCGGCCGTCCACCTGTTCCACGAGGCTGTAAGAAGCGGGTGGCAGGAATTCGCCTCTTGCAGGGCAATGGTACTGTATGCTGTCGATCAGGGCCTGCGGGTGTTCGATGCGTACGCCCAGGGCAAAGGGTTTGGCTTCGATGTATATGCCGTCGCGGTGCAGCCCTTCGAAAACATCGCGGGCGCTGTGGCCGGTGGCCAGGATGAGCGCATCTCCCTGAAATCGGTTACCCGATGCTGTTAGGACGTCGTGGAAGCGGCCGTCGCGGGTTTCTATTTTTTCCAGTTTCTCGCCAAAATGAAATTCGCCGCCGGCATCGAGGATCTGCTGGCGCATGGCGGTGATGATGCGGGGCAGTTTGTTGGTGCCGATATGGGGATGGGCATCGATGAGAATGTCTTCATCGGCCCCGAACTGCACAAAAAGTTGCAGGATGCGGTCGATGTTGCCCCTTTTGTTGGAACGGGTATACAATTTGCCATCGCTATAGGTGCCGGCGCCGCCTTCTCCAAAACAATAATTGCTTTCGGGGTTTACGATGCCTTCCTTATTGAGTTGTGCCAGGTCGCGGCGGCGGGCCCGCACGTCCCTGCCCCTTTCGAGCACAATGGGTTTGATGCCTGCTTCGAGCAAACGCAGTGCAGCAAAGAGTCCGCAGGGACCGGAGCCGGCGATCACCACGCGGCGCTGCGCCTGTGAAACATCGTGGAACGAAACAAGCGGATGTTTGCGTTGTACGAAGGGCTCGTTGACATAGGTTTCCAGTTGCAGGTTGATGCGTACCTGGCGGCCGCGTGCATCGATGGACCTTTTGTGCAAGTTGAAGCCGGTAATGCTGGAAGGCGCCACCGACAGGCTGGCAGCCAGCACGCGGCGGATGGCATCCGGGCTCACCGCTTCCGCGGGCAAAACCTGTACCTGAACCGTTTGTATCATGAACTCTTATCGAATATCTTTGCAGCCCTTAAAAAAAGCCGTCGTTAAATTAAATTATTTGTATCTTTTATCGTCCACCTATGTACGATCTCCTGAACAAGAAATGGTTGGTTAAGCAGTTCTGCGGCGTTTTGCTGGCAGCCTTCTTTTTGTGTGCCTGCAAGGCCCACTACCAGGCTGCCTCCATGCAATACCAGCAATTCCGGATCGAAGAAGGAGCGCCGCAAGATACGGCGCTTGCGGCAATGATACGTCCATATGCCGATAGTGTGCACCGCACCATGAGCCAGGTGATTGGCGTGGTGGCCGTTGACCTGGAGAAAAAACAGCCGGAAGGCAATTTAGGAAACCTGATGGCCGATGCCTGCCGGGCGGAGGCGGAAAGGATTTATGGGAAAAAGATAGATGCAGCTTTCGTGAACTATGGCGGCATACGGGTAACGCAGGTGCCTGCAGGCCCGCTTACGCTCAACAAAGTGTTTGAGATGATGCCCTTTGACAACCTGCTGGTGGTGCAGGAGGTACCGGGACAGGTCCTTCAGTTGTTCCTCGACAATGTGGCAGCGCGTGGCGGCTGGCCTGGCAGTGGCATTCAATATACCATCCGCAACAAAAAAGCTACAGAAGTGTTGATTGGGGGGCAGCCGCTGGAGGCTGGTCGCAAGTACACCATTGCCAATTCCGATTATGTGGCCAACGGGGGCGACGATTCCGATATGCTGCGGGCCATTCCGCAGGAGAACAAAGGCTTCCTGGTGCGGGACGGATTGATCCATTATTTCAGCAGCCTGGCGGCGAAGGGGCAACCTATTGGCGCTGCCGTAGAAAACCGGGTGCGTAATGCCAACTAGAAGAAGATTCATACAACAATCGGCGCTGGCCACGGGCGCGCTGCTGGCGGGAGGGGCCCTGTTGCAGGAAGCCGCCGCGGAAGAAAGGACGGAAAGGCTCACCATTTTGCACACCAACGATGTGCACAGCCGCCTGGAACCCTTCCCCATGGACGGCAGCCGCAACCAGGGGCTGGGAGGTGTTGCCGCCCGCGCTTTGGAGATCAATAAGATCCGGGCCGAAGGCGGACAGGTATTACTGCTGGATGCCGGTGATATTTTCCAGGGAACGCCTTTTTTCAATTTCTACAAGGGCGAGCCGGAGATGAAAGCGATGGCCCTGATGGGATACGATGCCTGTACTATGGGAAACCATGATTTTGATGCGGGCATGGAAAATTTTGCGACCCAGTTGCAGCATGCGGGTTTTCCCGTGTTGTTGTGCAACTATGATTTTAAGCATACGCCGCTGGAATTTAAGACCATGCCTTATACGACCATTAAGAAAGGGCGATTGAAGATTGGCATTACGGGAGTGGGCATTGAATTAAAAGGACTGGTGCCCGATGCGCTGTACGGCAACACGGTGTACCAGGACCCGGTGGCTTCGGCGAACAGGGTAGCGGAACATTTGCGAAAAAAAGAAAATTGCGATATGGTGATTTGCCTGAGTCACTTAGGCTACCGTTACAGGGAACCTAAGGTAAGTGATGAAATTTTAGCGAAGGAAAGCGAACACATTGATCTCATCATCGGCGGTCATACACATACGTTTTTTGATGCACCTGTTGTGTATAAAAATAAATCAGGCGGTGATGTGATAGTGAACCAGGTGGGGTGGGCCGGAATCGTTCTAGGCCGCATGGACTTTGCATTTCAGCGAAATAAAAAGAAAAATTTGGAGAGCTCGCATACTGTTGTTATCGGCAAAAAAACTAGTGAGTAAAAAATTTTTTTTTCAACAAAAAAATTTGATATTCGTCCCCCTGCGTTAATTTTCTACGATTCATAAAACACATCAAAAACTGCACGATTCAGCAATGACCAAAACCTTAGATACCGTCTGGAACAGTTGTCTGGAGATCATCAAGGATATCGTGGAGTGGCAGCATTTCAAAACCTGGTTCGAACCCATCCGTCCCGTTGAGTTGAAGACCAATATTCTGGTCATACAGGTGCCCAGCCAGTTCTTTTATGAATACCTGGAAGAGCACTATGTGAATTTACTGGCGAAGACCCTGCGCCGGGTATTGGGTAAGGAAGCACAACTGGAATATCGCATTATGGTAGACAGCGGCAATCATAAGAACAAGCCTTTAACGATGGACATACCTGCCCATGGTTACAAGACTTATTCCAACAATGAAATGGATTTTCCGCTGGTGATCAATAATCCTGTCAAGAATCCATTTGTAATACCGGGACTGAAGAAGATGCAGATTGATCCGCAACTGAATCCCATTTATACATTTGATTCTTATGTGGAAGGTGACTCCAACCGGGTAGCGCGTCGTGCCGGTAAAACGGTGGCGGAAAAACCCGGCGCCAATTCTTTCAATCCATTGGTGATATACGGAGGTGTAGGATTGGGTAAAACCCACCTCGCCCAGGCCATCGGTAATGAGGTGAAGCGGGTGAACACCAACAAAGTGGTTTTGTATGTGAGCTCCGAAAAGTTCATCAACCAGTTTGTGGACCACAGCCGCAACAATGCCATCAACGATTTCATACATTTTTACCAGCTCATCGATGTACTGATCATCGACGATGTTCAGTTTTTTAACCGGGCCGAAAAAAGCCAGGATGCTTTTTTTGCCATCTTCAACCACCTGCACCAGAGTGGTAAGCAGTTGATCCTCACCTCCGACAAGGCGCCGAAGGACCTGGAGGGGGTACAGGAGCGATTGCTCAGCCGTTTCCGCTGGGGCCTCAGCGCCGACCTGCAGGTGCCTGATTATGAGACCCGTATCGAAATCCTGGAACGGAAGATGAAAAACGACGGCCTGGAAATGCCGAAGGAAGTAGTCAAGTACCTGGCTTACAATATCAACAGCAATGTGCGGGAACTGGAGGGAGCGCTGATCAGCCTTTTGGCACAATCTTCGCTGAACCGGAGGGAAATTGACCTCGAATTGGCCAAGAAAGTACTCCGTAACTTTGTGAAGACCTCCTCCAAGGAAATCACCATTGAAGCGATCCAGAAAATGGTCTGCGATTATTTCGATGTTCCCTACGACAAACTGCTGCAGAAAACACGGAAGCGGGAGATCGTACAGGCGCGCCAGATCACCATGTACCTGGCCAAGAGTTTTACCAAGAATTCCCTGAAAACCATTGGGGAACATTTTGGCGGCCGCGATCATACCACGGTGATCCACTCCTGCCAGACGGTGAAGGACCTGATGGATACCGACAATGTTTTCCGTGAGAATGTGATGGAATTGCAGCAGAAAGTGCAACTGGCGGCTTTGTGACGGGTTTTTTTTCTGCAATGCCGGTGATGGCGCTGCGGGCAATTTTCCCTAAATCGCATTTGCTCAATTAATTTTCATCTCTTATTTTTGCGTCCCGCCGGAGCCGATCCGGGGGAGCCCGGTGAGGTGCCTGAGTGGCCGAAAGGGCCGGTTTGCTAAACCGTTGTACGGGCTTAAACCTGTACCGAGGGTTCGAATCCCTCCCTCACCGCAGTTTTATTAAAGCGCTGTTATCAGCGCTTTATTTTTGCTCCTGATCCCCCTTTGTGCTGCAGCCTTCACAAAGGCAGGCAGGTAAACATCCACTTTACAGGGTTCTGCCAGTCAGTGGCTTTGAAGCTGCCGATAGGGGCCTTGATCCAAATGGTATTCCATCCTTTCTGTAATGCTATTTTCGTGGGCGGCCGGTATTCGTAACCTTCATCGGTCAGCGGAATTTCGGCATCGCCCTTTTGGCCGCCGCGCCGCCATAGGGGTGGCGCTATTGTTTTTCCATTGACCCAAATGTCGCTTTGGTGGTTGTCCCAGGTACCCGGCAGCGGCGAATCGGTGGCATGCGAACGGGAGATGTTGTTAAACCCGATCCAGAAATCCTTCTCCGTATTTTCATCACTCCAGATCTTCGTGGTGGCGTACCAGGTAGTATTTTCTTCGGGATTGTTTAATGCCCCGGTGATGAGCGGCGCCCACCAATGTCTCAGTATAATGGTGCCGCCTGTTGTAGTGAAGGCGGGTTGCAGCGTTGGATCGTTGAACGATTTTGTTTCAGGTGAGAATTTTTTGGAAAAGTCCTGCTGGTTGGGGAAGGGACCATAGAGGCTCCACACCATGTCTGCCTGTTTCGCATAGGGAAATGCAAGCTGTTTGAAATACTGTTCTTTATGATCGAGCAGGCGGTTTTCAAATTCTGTGAAGGCAGCATGAGTGGATGATGAAGGCTGGCCGATAACGGCGGTCCAGCCTGGGTTTCCACCACCCCGCCAGCTTCTTTCCGCAAAGGCCAGCATAGCGGGATAAACCGGGTTCATGCGCAGTGGGTCTTCTTCCCGGGCCACTTTTCTGTCGTGCCACAGGCAAAGCGTCGCACCTTTTACGCGGGCGTTTTGTTGGGTAGTGTCGCCTATCTGCCGGAAAAAAATGGTGACAACACTTTCCAGCGGATCCATGTGATTGATGTATAGATGCCTTGAATCAATACAACCGGCGGCGAAGTGGCTATTTTTGCCGTTGTCGCTCATCCACAGTTGCCTGATGGTTGCCGCATCGGTGCTCGCACCGGGACTCCAGGCGATGGTCGTTTTCCCGAGATCGTGCAGAAAATTTGTAACGGACGGCATGAAATCCCTGTTGGTTATTGGTACTTCATCACCGCCTATGTGCATATAGGGCAGGTCGTAGGTATCGCAAAATTCTTTAAGCAGGCGCTTGACAATTGTAAGTCCTGAATCGGATTGCATATCCACGCCCATGGCTCTTTTGAAAGCGGCGCTGTGGCCCGGCATGTCAATTTCCGGCACAAGTATAATGTATCTTTCCCTGCAATAGGCGATCAGCTCCTTCAGGTCGTTCTCTGAATAATGCATGCCTTTGTTGCGTTGCATGTTTTCAGGCGCCGTGAGTGTTGGGTACAGGTTGCTGTGCAGGCGCCAGGCGATGTCCTCCGTAAAGTGAAAATGAAAGATGTTGAGCTTGTAGCGGCTCATGACATCGATCTGTTGCTTCAGCAGGTCGAGCGACTGAAAATTTCTTCCTACGTCCACCATATAAGCTCTCCAGGAAAAGGCAGGCCAGTCGTGGATGGTGCAGCCATCGATCATGGTATTGTCGCGCGCCAGTTGCAGCAGTGTTTGCATGGCATTAAACAGTCCATGGCGTGTATTGGCCGTGAGGACAATTTTTGAAGAGGATATTTCCAGCGTATAGGCTTCGTTTTCGCAGGTGGGGGCCGGTACTTTAGCTATTCTGCATTCGATGCGGGGGCCATCGTTGGTTGTTGGGGCTGAACTGATTTCTGCATATACTCCTTTCTGTTGCAACTGCTGTTGTAATTGTACGGCATTGCCCAGGAGGCTATCGGCGGAGATAAAAATATTTTTACAGGCATAGAGCGGAAAACATTCTTTACGAAAAGTCATTTTCCGGGGAAGCGGAACAAGAGCAGGTTGTTGCTGCAAGCCATATACATAAGGATACAGCAGGTGTTTCCACAGCAGGTAGGCTTTGCCCGTAAGGTGTAAACCGTCGTTAGTGAGGCTGCTTTTAAGTTTTCCGCTACTATCGCAAAAAGAAGAAAAAAGATCAATAAAACGGTACCGGTATTGTTCCGCATGTTGTTTTAGCAGGGCATTGAGTTGTTGTATCTGCTCACCCTTACCTGTATGCGCAGTAAACTTTTTATAATGGTCACTGACCGGCAGGATGCTCTGCACAAACAAAGCCGTAGCGGGGCTCTCCTGCCTGATATAGGCACAGATGGACAGGATATTCTTTGCGATGCTGTCGGGCGGAATATTTCTGGCAAGGTCGTTGGTGCCGATCAGCAAAAAGACCTTTGCAGGTTTTCGTTGCGTAATTTCCTGCAGCCGGTTAAGGACGCCCGCGGTGATATCCCCGCTGATGCCACGGTTTTTTATCCTGCTATCGTTGAACAGTTCGCTCCATTCAGCTCCGTCAGTGATGCTGTTCCCCAGGAATATGATATCGTCTTTGGTTGCAGGCAGGGTGTTGAAGTGGGTGACCCGCTGCCAGTAATAGGTGGAGAACAGGGAATCGGGGAAGGAGGGAAGGGCTTCCTGCACCTCAATTTTAAAAGTTGATGCCGGAAGTCCTGCTGCATTTACCAGGTTGGCGTCGGTATATGGCTGCCAGGCATAGTAAATGAACGCGGGTTTTGTTGTGGTCTCAATAACGATGCTATTGTTGCGGATGGTGGCGGGAACAGTTGTTTGGCCGTTGATGGAAAAGCCGCGCACTGCTTTTCCATCGGAGGTCTTCAGGCCATCTGCATATTGGAAATTAATGACCAGGGTATTGTTTTTATAACCGGCCTTCAAAGGCAGGGGGCCTGATGGGACGATCTTTTTATGATAGGCATCGTACAATGCCCAGTTTGCCAGGCGTTCGCCCACGTCTTTTTTGTTCGTAGGATGAACATCGGTTTTAAATCCCAGGTCGCTGCAAACGGCCATGCCGCCGTGTTGTATTTCGCTCAGCAATAGTCTTTGTTCGTTCCGGAACAGGGGCCAGTACTGCGACCGGTAATTGGTGGTGTCGATGGAAGACAACTGCACCCAGTAAAAAGGCATTGCCGGCTGCTTCCATTTTTTCCGGTAGTCGTTGATCATTAAATGCAGCAGATCCCTGTATTCCTCTACCCTTGCGGGTTCCAGCGAATTGCTTTCGCCCTGGTACCAGATGATCCCTTTTATGGGCATGGGTAGCAGGGGCTCAATGCCGCAGGCATATGCGAAGCCGGGTTTGTAGGCATGGTTGGGGCCGAGGTCATCGGCATAGTTATTGTTGTTGTCGCCTACATTTTGCCTGCCCCTTTCTCTTACCCATTCCGGAAGATCGTTGTTGTTCAGCCAGTTTCCGGGTTTCACTTTATTACGGAACTGTGCGGTGGCTGCCAGGGCTTCCCTGCTGATGAATGTTTCCGCGGGGGCGCCGCCAATAGAAAGATTGATCAGACCGATGGGAATGTTTTCTGACTGTACCACTTTTTTGGCGAAATAGTAAGCGACGGCACTGAACTCTTTTACCGTGTTGCTGTCGCAGGTGTTCCATCCATTCCAGCGATAAAAGCTGTCTTTCGTGAGCCGCCTGCTTAAGGAATCGGTATAAGCGGTTCCGTAAACGTATCGTCCTGCGGGAGGCGGGTTACAGAGTCGTATAAGGGGTTGGTTTGCCTCCGGGGCTTCCTGCCTGAAATGGGCTTCCTTCGTCATGGGAAATTCCATATTGGATTGCCCGGAGCAGATCCACAGGTCGCCTATGAGCAGGTTTTTGATCGTTAGGACCTCTGCGCCCGATTTGATCAGGATGGATTGCGGATGGATATTGGATTTTTGAGCAGGGAAGTAAAGATGCCAGGAAGAGTCACTGGCTATAACAGCGCTTTGCTGCCCGCCTGCAAAATGAACCGTTACCCTGTTGCCGGGGGCGGCTTTCCCCCAGATATGCACGGGCCTGTCTCTTTGCAGCACCATGTTATCGGCAAATATGGGAGCAGTCTGCAATTGTGCGAGGCCGGTTAAGGGCAATAGGAGCACGGAAAGCCGTAACAGCATGCGAGGGTTCATTATCGCGGATTTGTGAATTGGTCCAGTACTTGCATACAATACCACTCCTGCCTCGGCAAATGAAAAGGTCCTTTGAACAGGTTTCCTTTTGCCGTTTGCGCTACCGTTCCATCGCGGTGCAGGTAGCCAAACCATTCACCATTTTTTTTATCGTGGAAATGCGTGTAGGCATAATCGTGGATCATCCTGTGCCAGGTGGCGTATTTTTCATTCCCGGTCAGCAGGCAGGCAAGCAGGGTTGCGATGATGGTTTCATTCTGCGGCCACCAGAACTTCATATCCTGCCAGTATTCCTGTACCGGTTTGTGATGTACATCCCTGAAATACAGGATGCCGCCGTATTCCTTGTCCCATCCTCTTTCCCACATGTAGTCGAGCATTTTGCAGCCCAGTTCAACGAGGTGTTTGTCGTGGTTCCGGTGCATGGCTTCGTGCAGGATGAACCAGGCGCCTTCAATAGCGTGGCCGGGGTTCAGGGTTCGGCCGTCGATGTGATCGATGATGCTGCCGTCGGGTGCTACCTGTTCCATGACGCAACGGATATCGTCTTTTACAAAAAAGCTTTCTATTTCCTGTATCCATGTTGTTATCCATGAATCGCAGCGGGGATCGCCAATGGTTTCTCTTAATTGCTGTGCCGTGTTCATCATGATCATGGGAACGCCAATGCCTTTTGACTGCCGGGTGTCTTCGAATTTGGGCTGAAATTTTTTCTCGCCCGTACTATAGGTAAGGCATTCACCGAATATTCTCCGCGCGTTTTCTGCGGCCTGTTTATCGCCGCTTGCTTTGGCATAGGCCGCTGCTGCGATCACATAAAAGGTTTCGGAAAAGAAATACCTTCTTTTACGGATGGGTTTTCCTTCGCGGTTGACGTGAAAGAACATTTGACCGTCGCGGTCGAAACAGTGCCTGTTCAGAAAATCGTAACCCAGTCTGGCGCCATCGAGCCACTCCTGTTTTTTCTCTACGGTGTTGTACAAAGTGGAGAGCAGCCAAACCGCGCGCCCCTGTATCCACACGGCTTTATCGTCGTCGATCAATGATCCGTCTGCATCGCGCATGAGCAGGTAGCCACCGTATTCCGTATCGAAGGATCGCGGAAACCAGAAGGGTATTGTATCGTTCAGCAACCGGGTGGTATAGAAATTTTTCAGCCGCGTTAGATCTTCCTTTGTATAACTCATCTCTTTATTTATTTGAGAACATCTTTTACGGGTATGCTTACGAAATACAGGTCTTTTATGCCTTCGTACAATATGCCAATGGTATTGTCGTCGATCCGGGTCAGGCAGGAATAACCATAGGATTCTCTTGCATCCAGCAGCAACTCATGGGCGGGTAACCATGTTTTTCCCATATCGAGGCTTGCTTTAATGGTGATGTTGTAGCGGCCCGAGGTTGTTGCGGGGTTGCTGAAGAACAGCACTTCTTTTGTAACGCCCTTCAGGTTTACGCGGGTTTTCAGCAGGCTTCCCATGCACACGGGATCGGGCAGGCTGTTGTAGGAACTGCTGTGTTCTGTCCATGTTTTTCCCAGGTCGGTGGTGGTCGATACGCTTCTGAAAGTGCCGCGGTTGTCGCGCATGTTCAGCATAAGTGTTCCCGGTTCTGTTTCTATCACCTGGCTTTCGGTGGTATTGGCTTTCGGGCCGGTTATTTTTCCGGTCCAGGACCTGCCCTGGTCTTCGCTGAAGATGATGGTGGAATGGGGTATGTTCGCAGCATCCCAGTACTGTGCGGGAAAAACGAGTTTTCCGTCCTGTGTAACAATGCCGGCGCCAGGTCCCTGGAACAGGATCTTCCATTCGGGGACCTTTATTTGTGGCGTGATGTTCTCGGGCTGCGACCAGGTGTGGCCATCGTCTTTGCTGCTTACCAGCAAGAACTGGCCGGTTGAATCGGGAGAAAGTCCGCCTATGGACCCTGCAATGGAATGATTGCCTTTGCTCCATAGGCCGGCAACCCAAATGGTTTTTGTTGTTGCATCGAAAAGGATGGTGGGATCGCCTACGCCGCTGTTGTCGTTGGCGCCTCCCATGGTCATGATCATTTTCATGGGCTGCCAGCTTCGACCGCTGTCTTCGCTGCGGCTCATCCCGATATCGATGTAACCGGGAAGGTCGCGGCTGTTGGTGTAACGGATGTCGTACACGGCAATAAGGGTTCCCTTATCGGTTTGTACGATCCCCGGAATGCGGTAAGTGTTCACCTGGTCGTCGCCGGCTTTGCGGACAACCGAACCGGTATGTCTTTTATAGTTTCCCGCTTCTTCTTTAACCGGCAGTGGTTTTCCCGCACCGTCGATCATTTTTTTACAACGAAGCTCGATGGTGCGGTTGATGGCTGCTTCGCTTTTCAGGACGATGCTGAACCAGATGAACTTTAGTCCGGGTTGAATGGTAAGCGCAACGGGAATGTTGAAATTGTTTGCCGCTGGCTTGTACGAGGCAAGAAGATTGCTCGTCGAGAACGGCTCTGCACCAGTTAAGTAGACGTCTATTTTTTCTACCTGCCTGTAGTCGTTTAAGCTGCATTGCAGTGCTTTGAGTGCCTGTGCAGGGCCGCCAGCGGGTACGGAAGCGATTACCTGCAGTACAGGATTTGCGGCCAGCCCTTTCAGAACGGGAACGGAATGGGGCCTGGCCAGCAGGGTCATTTCATTGGCGGGAAATCTGTCTTTTGCAGGCACACCAACTTTCCGGGGAATGTTCTCTTTCGCTGAAATGCCCGATACAATGAACGTTAAACAACATACAAGGAAGAAGTATTTTTTCATGAGCCTTTTTTAAACGTGCTGAAACAGGGTTAGTTGTTTTCGGGTGCTGGTTTGGGACGTAAGAAATAAAGCTGCACAAGCAATGCGATGAGCACCACGCCGCTGAGCATGGCAAAGCTTTTTCCCAGGTTGCCGGCATCGGTCGACTTACCCAAAAGATCCGTAATGAAAGCGCCTGCAAAAACGCCGGTCATATTCATGAGGCCGTAGGCCGTTGCCCGGTATTTTGACGGTACAAACTGGCAGAGTATGGGCATATTGTTCGCGTCGAACATGCCATATCCAAAGCCAAAACAAAGCGCTGCCGCCACAACGTGAAAGAGGGAGGTTCCGAACCCTATGAGCAGGAGGGCCGGGATGGTCAATGCCAGGCCGATGGCGCTTGTGTAGATCCTGCCGCGGAGGTTTTTCTGCACCCAGCGGTCTGATAAGAGCCCGCCGGAGATGACGCCCAGGAAAGAGGAAGCCGCAATGGTGATGGTGGAAATGGGACCGGCGGCCGACATATCGATCTTCAGGTTGTTGGCAAAAAGCGTGGGCAACCAGTTCTTAATGCCCCAGCCGGGCAAGGAAGGAATGGCGAAATAAAAAAGGATGATCCAGAAGGAGAAATTTGTAAACAGAACGCCGAATCCTTTCAGGATGGAAGGTTTGTTCCCTTTGGCAGGGGCTTCTGTTGTGGGTGTGGCTTTTTCTTCCAGGAAGAACAGCAGCAGAACAGCGTATGCGACACCCGTTAGTCCGAACCAGTGAAAGGCCTGGTGCCAGGAAAACCTGGCGGCAATCGTTGCGCCAAATCCTCCCAGCGCCTGTCCGACATACAAACCCGTCATGTGAATGCCAATGGCAAGCGAACGTGTTTTGTCGGAATGGTAATCGGCAATCAGCGAAAGGCCGGCGGGAATGTATAAAGCTTCGCTGATGCCCATGACGGCCCGCAAAAAATACAATTGCCGGAAAGTGGTCGCATAGCCCATGGCGTAAGTGACGCCGCTCCATACAAAGAGGCTTACAACGATCAGCCATTTCCGGTTGAGCCTGTCGGCGATCATGCCCGATACCGGGCTCATGAAGCCATAGATCCAGAGGAAAATGGCCATCAGGTACCCGAAATTGGTGGCCGACTGCAATTCGGCAATATCCTGCTGCATGGACGGCCGCATGGTACTGAGCATTTGCCTGTCCATATAGTTTAACAACGCCACCACCCATAGCAGCGCGACAACTATCCAGGGATAAACCGTTTTGTATTTTGTTTGAATGCCCATCATATTACCATCATGGTCTGTTTGTGCGGTTAGCGGAGGTGGATCTTTGCCGACAGGATCCTGGGCGTTCTTACGCCTGCCTTTATTTCACCGGCAGGAATGAATATTTCATTTCCATCTTGTATGGCGGTTGTGGTGACCGGCGTATCAAAGGGCATTGAGCCAATGATCGTCCAGTTGTCTTCCCGGGTATTGTACAGCAGTATCTCTTTGCTGAATCCGGGATGGGAGGCTTGCAATGCTGCTCTTTCTGCCAGTAATTGCTGTTTTCTTATCGTATCTTTTTCTGCCTGGATAGCTGCGATAATCGTTTCCGCCTGGTGAAAGGTTTCGCCTTTGTCTCCACCGAACAATACTATTGAATGGTTGCCTGCGGCCACGCCAGTGCCCGCGGAAAGTGCATAAGGCAGGGATTTTTTTTGCGACCATTGTTCTTTGATCAGATTGAATTCAAAAGTATGGGCATAGAGATCGCTGATGCCATCGGCCTTTCTTTTGCGGCCACCTACCAGGTAGATACAGTTATCCGCGCCATTGAACTGAACGATCAGCAATGCATGTGAAACGGGTTGGGGCAGGTTGGGAAGCCGTTTCCATCCCGCTGCGGTATCTGCCAGGTCAAGCACTAAAAAATTATCTGACACCCTGCTTCCTGATTCACCGCCAGCCAGGTACACTTTGTTATTGCTGCAGGTTATGGCAGCATTGGTAACTGGAAATGGAAGGTCGGGAAGGTAAGTGATGCCTGCATTTCCGGGTTTATTCCAGGTTATCAGCAATACCTTGTTGCCGGGGCCTGTTTCATTTTCACCGCCCGCTGCTACAATGCCGGCCGGCGTGCTACAGCAGGCGGCATAAGCAAGATTGAAAGGAAGATGAAAAGAAGTATCGTAAACCAGGGAATCCTGCTGCTCTTTTCTGAAAACAGATCCATCGCTGTAGTATCTTTTTTTGCCACCCAGCCAGGGCATGCTGTCGGGAAAGTTGGATCCCCCGGCAACCAGCAGCATGTTGTTGTGTATGCCTGCCACAGGCCCGGCTACGCCTTTACCGGGATGGGGAATATTTCCCGCCAGTTTCCATTCTACGGCACGCCGGTCGTTGTGCGTGCAGGCGTGCAACGATACACTCATGCAGATGACAGATAAAATAATATGGAAGGAATGATTCATTACTGTGCAATTGCCGCGGCAGGTAAGCGGGAGCAGAAATTACTGAAGTTCAATTGTTGGGCATCCTGTTTAAACGATTCAAAAGCCTGTCTGTCCATGTTCTTAACAGGCAGCCGGAATTCCCCGCAATCCATTCCTATCAATTTCATATATGCTTTACCGGTAGCAATGCCGCCGTATTTGCCCAACAGGGAGATCATATCGATCGACTGCTGTTGCAGGGCCCGGGCCGCTTCCAGGTCGTTGTTGTTAAACGCATCTGTCAATTGATGATAGAGCGGGGCTGCATAGTTAAAAGTGCTTCCCACTGCGCCTTTTGCACCTGTTGCCAGTGCCGGCAGCATGTTCTCATCCCTTCCCCAGAGCATGTCGTATTTGCCGTTCCTGAAACGAAGGCAGGAAAGAAAGTCCATGAAGTCTTCGTGTGTATACTTAATGCCCGCGAAGTTTGGAATGCTGCCGTCTACCGCCTGCAGCAACTCGTACATAGAAAATCCAACGCCGTTCAGTACGGGGATGTGATAATAGTAAAAAGGCATGCCGGGTATTTCGTCCGCAATGGCTTTGCAGCAGGCTGCCAGCATGGCCACCGTTGCCGGTTTGAAATAAAAGGGCGCCGTAAATGAAGCGGCATAAATGCCTGCCTGCTGCGAGAATTTTGCCAGTTCTATACAATCGGAGATACAGGTGCCGCCTACCAACGCCATTACTGTAAAGTCCGGATCGTTTTTTGTACAGTTTGCCCACGCAGTGATGACGGCCTTTTTTTCGGCAAGCGTTAAGGAAACGCCCTCTCCCGTGGAGCCGCAGATAAAAGCGCCGGTGTTCCCGTTGGCTTTGAGCAATTGGTAATAAGCAGGTACGACCGACAGGTTGAGGGCGCCGTTTTCGTGCATGGGCGTAAACGGTGCGGCAATAAGGCCTTTTAGATGTGTTATTTCCATTGGAATGAAAGGTATTAGGTTGGTGGCGGCAGGATCATGGAGCGCGGACCCTGCCTGCCACGAAGTTTAGGAATATTTATATGGAAAAGAAGTTTTTGCTAAAAAGCGGGATAGCCTGGGTTTTGTCGCAATGCCCTGTTGTTGGTTAAGGATGTTCTGTCCAGCGGCCAAAGCAATTTATAGGAATCAGACGGTGGTATGTTGGTATAACTGTACACATAATTATCACCCATCCTTCTGAGGTCGTACCATCTTTTTCCTTCAAATACAAATTCGAAAAAGCGTTCCTGCAGAATGGCTTCCCGGGGGTCGGCGTCTATTGCCTGGTTCGGGTATCCCAGTGTACCGGCATCGTAGTTTGCACCATAGGCCCTTGCCCGCACCAGGTTGATTTCGGTCGATGGATCCTGTCCCAGGATGGTCTTTGCTTCTGCCAGCAACAGCAGCAGGTCGGCATACCGGTAAATGGGGAAGTCGTTGGTATAAGCCCTTGCACCGGCGTTTTGCTCGCCTTTGTATTTGCCCGCAAAACAACCTGCTATCGTATACTGGCCGCCGGCAAAAGTGTAGGCCGGTTGTATGGATGCCCACTTCCTGCTGTCGCCATCCGAAAACTTCCGGAAACTGGCAATTTTCACAGGCGCTCTTAACAAACCGCCCCAGTTATCGGTCGCTACATCAAATTTCCTGTTCCCAACGGAATCGTAAAAGTTGGCGATCAGCCCCGACTGTGGCAGGAAGGTTCCGGAAAAAGGAAGGTTGGCTTCGTTCAGTTGGTTGTGGATCGCAAAGATGATTTCGTTGTTTCCATTGTTGCCGCTTGCAAAGATGTTTGCATAGGAGGGAAGCAGGATGAGGCCAGGCACATTGTTCTGGATATCTGTCAGCGCATTGGCTGCCGTGCCGGCATCGGCTGTTCCACCGCCCCGGTAACTTGTCCACAAATACACTTCGGCTTTCAGCATTAAAGAAGCTGCCTTGGACCAGTTTCCTTTTTTGTTACGGAAAGAATAGTCGGGGCCGAAGTTGCTGATGGAGTTGTCGATGTCGGATTTAATAAGCAGCATTACAGAATCTTCACTGGAAGCCGCTTTAGCGAGATCGGAAACATCAATGGAAGTTGTTGGTTCGGTTTGAATGATCACTTTTCCCCAGGAGCGCAACAACTGGAAATAATAGAAAGCACGCATGCCATGAGCCTCGCCCAGGTAATAATTCCTGTTGGCGGCAGATACGGTATTGATCTGGTTCAGCTTGCTGATCAGCAGGTTCAACTGGTTGATGTTGAAATAGAAGTTTCCAAAATTGCCTACACCCGGGTTATCGAGGTCGAGGGTATTGTTCCAGGTGCGTTCCACACCCTGGGTTGCCTCCCCGGTGAAAGCGGAACTGGATCCGGGATCTGTTCCGAAAATATCTGCACGCATTTCGCCCAGGTACTGGAAGGCGGACGTGTTATTTCTGAAAGCAATATGAATGCCCGATACAAAAGCATCTACCTGTTCGGGTGTTTGCCAGTAATTATTGTCGCTGATGCTGCTTACCGGCGAAAGATCGAGCTTTTTGCTGCATGAGCTGATGGCAAGCATTGTTGTTGCTGCTATTGTGAAGAATTTCGTTGTATGTTTCATATGGAATGTCTTTATCAATTAATTAGAAGCTAACCTGTACGCCAACCACCACGGTCCTGGGCGTTGGATATGTGCCCGCGTAAACTCCTGTTATGGTGCTGCTGCCTTCTGCAACCGGGGGTTCGGGCGTGGGCCCGGTGAATTTGGTGAGGTAAAACATATTGAGCAGGCTTACGTATAACCGTGACTGTGAGAGCACTTTGGTATGCGACAATATGGATTTCGGAAAATCGTACGACAGGGTGATTTCCCGGCAGGCCAGGTAGTCGCCTTTTTCATAAAAGCGTGAGTTGTTGCTGTTCAAAACCGATCCCGCGTTGTTGCTCCGCGTATAGTTTTTCTTGCCTAGTGGTGCTGAAACCTGGTCGGCATAATACACTTTGGGGATGTCGGTATTGGTATTGGTGGGAGACCAGGCGTTCTTCTGCCAGTCGATATAGTTGAACGTGCCCTGGTAGTTGCCCAGCGTTCTTGCCACCAGGTCGTTGTAAATGGTATGTCCCAGTGCAAATTCAAAACGGGAATAGAGGCTAAAACCTTTGTAGCTCAGGTTGGCAGAGAACCCGCCGGTCCATTTGGGATAAATGTTTCCCACATATACCTGGTCCCTGGAATCGATGGTGTCGTTCTTGTCAACGTCGAGCCAATTTACATCGCCGGGTGTGATCTTTCCGCTTCCATAACTTGAATTGGGACCGCTGATGCCTGCTACCAGATCAACCCTGTTGCCTGCCATCTTTGCGATCTCTTCTTCACTGTTAAAGATGCCGGTTTGTTTGAAGGCGTAGATATCGCCCAGCGCCTGGCCTTCCTGCAATCCGCCTACCCATATAACAGACCCGGATTTCGGATCGTACACCTGCAGGCCGCCCTGCCGGTTGTTTTCGTTGCCATTATAGGGCAACTGCAGCACTTTGTTTTTTACATAGGATGCGTTTGCGCTCAGGTTCAGTTTCAGTCCGCGCTGCGTACGCAATACATCTGCACTTACGGCAACTTCGTATCCCTTGTTCTGGAGCGTGCCAAGGTTTGTTCTTACAGAGCTGAAGCCGGTGTAACTTGGGAGCGACAGGTTGGTGAGCAGGTCGCTGGTTTTCCGGTTGTAGTAATCGAATATCAGCGTGATGCGGTTTTTCAGCAGGCCGATATCAAGACCAATATCGGTGGTTTTGCTTTTTTCCCAGCGCAGGTTGGAATTCACGATGCTGGTATTCAAAAATCCGGCATTGCCATTGTACAGTCCCTGCAGGCCATAACCTCCCTGTACCTCGTATCTTCCCAGTCCTGCCACGTTTCCGTTCACACCGTAACTGATGCGTGGCTTCACGGTCGAAATAATATTGCTGATGGACGAATACTGGAAGAATTTTTCCTGGTGCAGGTTCCAACCGGCCGACATACCAGGGAAGAACCCGAACTGGTTGTCTTTAGCGAGGCTCGACACGCCATCTTCGCGGAACACCAGCGAAAGCAGGTAGCGGCTGTCGTAGGCATAATTGACCCTGCCGAAAGCGGATATGATCCGGTACTCCGACCTGGTGCTGTAGTTGTCCCCGGCCGCAAACGTGGTGGAAGCATTCACGGTTGGAATATCATCAGTAGGCGCCTTGGTTCCCAATACCTGCTGGGCAAAGGATTTGATGCCGAAATATTCCGCACCGGCCATCACATTCACATCGTGTTTTTCTGCAAATGTTTTGCTGTAGTTGATGATGGCGTTGTATTGCTGTTGAAAATCCCTTGAAAAAGTGGAGTAGGCCGTCCTGTTGGTATTGTTATAGGTGGGCGGGTTGGAGAATATATTGCTGTAGGTTTGGGTGGCTGCTGTGAAGGACTGGTCGAGCTGTTCAAACAGGTACACGTTCCCCGAAGCTTTTATATAGAGGGAGGGAAGGATGTCCCATTTTACGGAAGCGTTGGCAGTGATTCGGTTCACCTCGTTGCTTCTTTGCTGCTTGCTTAGCCAGTACAGCGGGTTGCCGTCGTTGATGCCGCTGCCGGGGTTGGGTTGGGTTTTGGCAGAATCGATCCAGGGATTAAATGTTGGCCACAGGCTCAGGTTGCGGTACATATTATTCACGGCGCTGCCGTTAACGCCTACCTGCGAAGAAGTGGAGAGGGTTGCGCCCGAACTCACTTCAACGGTGGGCAGCACCTTATAGGAACCATTGATGTTCCCGGAGAACCGCCTGTAGTCGGAACCTACGATGACACCGTCTTCTTTGTAATAATCAAAACTGCTGAAGAATTTTCCCTTGTCGTTGCCGCCGATCACACTGATGTAGTGCTCCTGTGTTTTTGTATCCCTGAAAACAAGGTCTTCCACTTCGCCCGAATGGTCTTTAAAAGTAATGGTGCCGCCATAGGGATCGCCCACGGTATCCCAGCCCTGCCCCATCAGGTAGGCGGTGGAAGCATCGTAGGGACGAATGTCAAAAGAAGCCAGGTTGGCGGAGTCGGTGAGTAGCCCATATCCCCGGGACGAATTCACCTGCGCGAGTGTTCTTCCCGAGTTCAGGTTGCCCAGGCGGTTGTAATAAATGAAATCTTTCGCGTTTAAATAATTGTATCCCTGCCTGCGGCTGTTGAATCCTTCGGTGAATTTGTAGGAGATCTGAGCTTTTCCTGCAGCGCCGTGTTTGGTAGTGATGAGAATAACGCCATTGTTGGCCCTGGCGCCGTAAATGGCAGTGGCGGCCGCGTCTTTCAGCAATTCCATGGATGCAATGTCTTCAGAGGCGATATCGTTGTAGGAGCGTATGATGCCATCGATGACCACCAGCGGACTTCCGGGGTTATTGATGGAAGCGCCTCCTCTTAACACCAGCACCGGGCCGGCGCCGGGTTGCCCGGTGGCATTCACCACCTGCAGGCCGGGCACTGTTCCCTGCAGTGCGGAGCCCACATTTGACCTCGGTGCATTGGCCAGGACCTTATCGTCCAGCTTGGCAATGGCGCTGGTGACATTCCTGCGCGATTGTGTACCATAGCCCACCACCACTACCTCGCCCAGCTTTCCGGCGCTGGATTCCAGGGCGATGGAAAGGCTGGCGTTGTTGCCGATCTTCAGGTCCTGCGTTGTAAAGCCAACATAGGAAACCTGCAGTACATCGTCGCCTGCGGCTTCTATGGAAAATTCCCCGTTGGCATCGGTGGTGGTGCCGGCGGATTTGCCTTTGACGGAAATGTTCACGCCCGCCAGGGGGCTGCTGTCATCGGCCCTCACAACTTTCCCTTTGATCGTTTTTGGTTGAGCGATACAGATTCCTGCGACAAACAGGAAAGCAAAAAAAAGCAGCATTTTTTTAGGCAAGTACTTCATAGCAGTCTAGTTTTGTATTATGTATGACATAATACAAATATAAAAATTGAAGCGTATCGCCCAAAAAAATTTATTTTGTTGGCATTATCGGTAAAAACCGATGGTCGGGGAACAGTTATGGAGAGAATAAATGATATTAAAAACAACCTGCAAACGCTTGATAAGAGCAGCCTGGTAGATAAAGTGGAGTCCAAGCTGGTTGAATTGTTGCAGAAGCGGAAACTGAGAATCGGCGACAGTATTCCCAAAGAGCTGGAACTTGCTGAAACACTGGGAGTTAGCAGAACGGTCATTCGCGAAGCCCTGCTGCGCCTCCGCGTGATGGGCGTCATCGATTCGAAAAAGAAGAAGGGAGCGGTCATAACAAGCCCTGATCTCGTTGGCCTGCTGGGAAAAAGCATGAACCCCCATATTCTCAACCAGGAAACCCTGAAAGAGATCTTCGAGTTCCGGCTGGCCCTCGAAATCGGAATGGCCGATTTCATTTTTAAGCGGATCACCAAAGAAGACATAGCGGAACTGAAGAAAATAGTCAAAAACGAACCGCCCGTTTCGCAATACCATGTCTTTAATATTGACCATGAGATCGCTTTTCATGGCAAGCTGTATGAAATCACGGGAAATGAGACCCTTAAGAAGTTCCAGGGGATGCTGCTGCCGGTATTCGATTATGTGCACAAAAGCGGGCTGCTGAAAAAACAACCCCTGCTCAAAACCTTTACTTCGCACAAAACCCTGGTGAATATCCTCGAAAAGGGAACAGTAGAGGAATTCCGGAATGGCATGCGCAGCCACCTGGAAAATCATTTTGCCCGGATTTTCAATGACAAATGAACTGCGTTCATCCTAAGCTGCAAGCGTCGATTTTTTCAGCTGCAGGCCCCATTCTTCCAACTGATGCTGAACTGTCCTATATTTGCGCCAGTTCTTTACTTTCCTTCGTATCAAACAACCCGGGTTCCCGCTGCGGCGGGATGAAAAGGGAATTGTGTGCAAATCACAAGCTGTCGCGCAACTGTAAGTAACGAAACTGTTTTTACCAGGCATATCCACTGTTCCGTAATACCGGAATGGGAAGGACGGTAAAAATGTTACAAGCCAGGAGACCTGCCCCCGTTGTATTTGACAATGCTTTCGCGGAATAGAGCAGTTGTTGACTGGTATACATCCCTGTCCCAGGGGCGGACGTCCGGGTTCCCCGGCAGGCCGTCTTATATCCAATCATCTCCTTTTCCTCGCAGCATCGGTAAGAAAGAGCTTTTAACGGATTCATCACTTTAAAAGCATTACCATGCAAACGCAAAACCTGGGTTACCCGCGTATTGGTAACCACCGGGAACTGAAAAAAGCCTGTGAACAGTATTGGGCAGGCAGGATCGATGCCGCACAACTGGTGCAGACCGGCGCCGCCATCCGCCAATTCAACTGGGAATTACAAAAGACAGCCGGTATCGACTGGATTCCCTGCAACGATTTTTCTTATTACGACCAGGTGCTGGACACCTGCCTGCTGGTGGGTGCCATACCAGAGCGTTACCACGACCTGGTGGAGAAAAAACAACTGGCTCCGCTCGATCTCCTCTTTGCCATGGCGCGGGGTTATCAAAAAGACGGCGCTGACATCATCGCCATGGAAATGACCAAATGGTTCGATACCAACTACCATTACATTGTTCCGGAATTCAGCGCCGGACAGGCTTTCAGTCTGTTCCATCCCAAGGTGGTCAACGAATTCCTGGAAGCCCGGGCCCTGGGCATACAGGCCAAGCCGGTTTTACTCGGGCCTGTTTCTTTCCTGTTGCTGGGTAAGGAAAAAGAAAGCGGCTTTCAGCGCATAAGCCTCATCAAAAAGTTGCTGCCTGTTTACATCGAAGTGTTGCAGCGGCTGGAATCGGCAGGTGCTTATTATGTGCAGCTCGATGAGCCCTGCCTGGCGCTGGACCTGCATCCCGAAGAGCGGAAGGTATTCCTCGACACCTACCGCGAGATCCGCAGCAAAGTGCCCCAGCTCAACATCATCCTGGCCGGCTATTTCGACTGCTACGGCGATAACCTTTCCACCGTGGTCCAGCTTCCGGTGCAGGTGCTGCACCTCGACCTGGCGCGCTGCCCGGCGCAGTTGTCGGATCTGCTCGATAGTCCGCTTATGCACAGCCGCACCATCCTTTCACTGGGCCTGGTAGACGGACGCAATATCTGGAAAAACAATTTCGATGCCTCCCTGGCCCAGATCCGGAAAGCAGTTGCAGCGCTGGGCGAAGAGCGCGTATGGATTGCGCCATCCTGCTCGTTGCAGCACGTGCCCTGCGATCTGTCGCTCGAAAAGGACGAGGAAAGCCTGCCGGCTTCCATCAGGAACTGGATGGCATTTGCGAAGCAAAAGATCGAAGAAGTGATCGTGCTGAAGCAGTTGGCCCTGGCCGAAGAAAAGGACCCCGTTTTTCAGCAACTGGAAGAGAACAGGAAGATGTTGTTCAACCGGTCCACTTCATCCCTGATCCACCATCACCAGGTGGGCGCAAGGGCCCGGGCAGTAACGGAGAAGGATACCCGCCGTCTGCACACTTTTTCGGTAAGAAAAGAAAAACAGAAAGATTCTTTGAAGCTGCCCCTTTTTCCTACCACCACCATCGGCTCTTTTCCACAGACAGCTGAAGTGAGAAGCTGGCGCAGCGCATTGAAAAAAGGCACCCTGAGCCAGGCCGATTACGACGCAAAGATAGCGGCTGAAACTGCCGCCGCCATCCGCTGGCAGGAAGAGGTGGGGCTGGATGTGCTGGTGCACGGCGAGTTTGAGCGGAATGATATGGTTGAGTATTTTGGTCAGCAATTGTATGGTTTTGCATTTACACAGAACGGTTGGGTGCAGAGCTACGGAAGCCGTTGTGTGAAACCACCCGTGCTGTTTGGCGATGTAAGCCGGCCCGCGCCCATGACCCTGCAATGGACAAAATACGCGCAGTCGGTCAGCGAAAAACCGGTGAAAGGAATGCTGACCGGTCCTGTTACCATTCTGCAATGGAGTTTTGTAAGGGATGATCAGCCGAGGCGGGTCACCTGCATGCAGATAGCGCTGGCTTTACGCGATGAAGTGCGGGACCTGGAACAGGCGGGCATCAAAGTAATACAGGTGGATGAACCGGCGATCCGTGAGGGACTGCCTGTGCGGCAGGAGAACCGCGCGGAATACCTCAACTGGGCCGTGGAAGCTTTCCGCCTGGCGACCTCCGGTGTGGCCGACGAAACGCAGATCCACACCCATATGTGCTATTCGGAGTTCAATGATATTATGCCGGCAATTGCAGCCATGGATGCCGATGTAATCACCATCGAATGCAGCAGGTCGCAAATGGAGCTGCTGGATGCGTTTGCAGATTTCAGGTATCCCAACGAAATCGGCCCGGGTATCTACGACATCCATTCTCCCCGGGTTCCTACCAGAAAGGAAATGACCTGGCTGATGGAGAAGGCGCTGGAAGTGATCCCGGCTTCACAATTGTGGGTGAACCCCGACTGTGGACTGAAAACCCGTGGCTGGAATGAAACCAGGGCTGCCCTGGTGGAAATGGTGGAAGTGGCCAGGAGCCTGCGGTCGAAACTGGCGATGCCTGTTTAGGACGGCACCTGCCAAAAACTGGGCGCTGTTTTTTGAAACAGGCGGCCTGTAATTTCTCCCTTTCTTTTACCGGCACCCGTTATGCCGGCAAAAGAAAGGGATTTTTAGTTGCCGGATGAAAACCCGCCGGCAAATCTGGCGGTAGTCTCTGCTCTTATAGAAAGCCAGGAATAAATTTCCCCATGTTGAAAACTTGCCATATATTATAAATGATGCAAGTGCAGCAACGCCTTTTTCAGCAACTCAAACAGCAGGTTCCGGAAAATGGCAACCTGGCAGAAATGGTGGCTTCGCTGTTGTACATAAGTACAGACAGCGCCTACCGCCGCATGCGTTGCGAAACGCCGCTTACGGCCGATGAGCTGGTCGCTCTCTGCCGTCATTTCAAACTTTCACTCGATGAAATGCTGCAGGAAGGCCGTGCAGAGAAAACGATCTTCGAAACCTACCGGGTAGATCATGCGGAAGCGCGGTTCGAAGATTACCTCGGTGGCATCCTGTTGCAACTACAGGCCATCGATGCGCTGCCCGAAAAAGAGATCATCTATGCCAGTAAGGACATCCCACTTTTTCATTTTTTTCATTCGCCCCTGTTGCTGGCTTTCAAACATTTTTTCTGGATGAAAACCATCATCCAGCACCCCGATTATCAGCAGCGCATATTTGAACCCGGCCCGCCCGAGCCCTTTCTGCTCAAAACGGCCGCCGCTATCCTTGAGTTGTACAACCGCATCCCCAGCACCGAGGTCTGGAATATCGAAAGCATAAACAGCACCCTGCTGCAACTGGAATTTTACCGGGAAACCAATGTGTTCCGTTCTGCGGACGACCTGCTGCAGTTATGCGATGCCCTGGAGGAAGCGGTGGATCACGTGGAAACCCAGGCCGAATATGGCGCCAAGGGAGAACGAAACCAGGCCCTGCAAATTCGGAAAACCAATTACCGGTTTTTTTATAACACCGTGATCCTTGCCGATACCACCATCTTTGTGCAATCCCCCGGCTTCCAGCGGGTATTCATCAATTACGGCGTGTTGAACTATTTAACAACAACGGACAAACGATTTGTACAATCGGTGTATGCCGACCTGCAAAACCTGTTGCGGAAGTCTACCCTGATCAGCCAGGGAAGCTCGCGGCAAAGGAGTATTTTTTTTCGTACCCTGCGCGAAAGCATCCGTGCACAGAAACAAAAAATTCAACAGGGCGCACATGGAAGCTAAGGATATACAACAGGAAATTTTCAGGCAGGTGAAGCTGCGGCTGCCTGCCGGCACGGCGCTGGTAGACGCGATGGCGGAATTGATGAACATCAGCACCGACAGCGCCTACCGCCGGCTGCGCGGTGAAAAATCCATTTCACTCGAAGAGCTGCAACTGCTCTGTTCGCGCTATTCCATTGCCATGGACGCGTTGCTCAATGCACAATCGGGCTCCGTGGTGTTCAGTGGGAAAAACCTCGACGAACACAATTTCAATTTCCCCGATTACATGGACGATATCATCCGGCAGTTGCGGTATTTTCACAGCTTTGAGAATGGGAAATTGTATTATCACTGTAAAGACCTGCCCATTTTTCATCATTATTTCAGGAAAGAACTGGCGGCCTTCAAATATTATTTCTGGATGCGTGTGCTGTATTCAGAATACCGCAGCGGAAAAGTGAACTGGATGGACTATCCAGACAATCTTTTTGAAAAAGGCCAGGAGATATTGCAACTCTACAATTCGCTGCCGTCGGTAGAGATCTGGAATTACGAAAGCTTCAGCACCACGCTGCTGCAGATCGAATATTTCTGGGACACCCGCTCCTTTTCTTCCAGCACGGAAGTGAAATTACTTTACGACCAGCTCGATGAATTGCTGGAGGTACTGGAAGAAGCGGCCGAAAAGGGCCGTAAGCAACCCTCTCCTGAAACCGGCGCCAGTGGCGGCAGTTTTGAACTGTACCACAACGAAATGATCCTTGGACACAATACCATTGTGGCCCAAACCGGCAACACACACATGGTTTTCCTGAACCATAGCTTTCTGAACTATCTCGGCACGCGCGATCCCAATTTCTGCGACTATACCATTGCCAATATGCGCAACATTATGCGGAAGTCGACCCTCATCAGCGCCGTGAGCGAGCGCGAGCGCAAAGTGTTTTTTCATACCATGCACCGGCGCATCCAGGACAAAAAAGCGCGGCTCTGATTACACCGCCTGCTGCCACCCGCGGCGCAGTTTGGACATCTGTGCGCGGTTGATCAGGTCTTTCAGAAAAGCGGGGAAAATCTTATCGAGCAGCAGGAAGAGCCGGTTCATTTTTCCGGGCACTACCAGGAATTTTCCCTGCAACGCTTCCTTTATAATGACAGGCGCCACTTCTTCAATGCGCATGAGCGATTGCCGCGCGATCCAGGATGCCTGCTGGTTTTTGTAAGTCACGGAAGGGTTGGTGTTCATGCCGCCGGGGCAAACAACCGTAACGCCTATACCCGTGCCCCGGAGCTCCTTGTAGAGCGATCTTGAAAAAGAAAAAACAAAGGCCTTGGTAGCTGCGTACACCTGCTTATAAGGCAGGGCGAAAAAACAACTGAGGCTGCTGATATTGATGATGTTGGCAGGCTCGTTTTTTTGCAGCACAGGCAAAAAGAGGCGCGTCAGCAAAGTGATGGCGAGTACATTGATGCGGATCTGGCTGCAGAAATATTGCGGGTCTGCTTCTTCAAAAGCAATGGTGCCGCCCATGCCTGCATTGTTGACAAGCAGGCTGATGGGCAGGTGCCCGAATTGCCCGAGCAGGGCGTTGCAGTTGGCTTCTTCCGACAGATCGGTTTCGGCGGTTTGTACGTCGATGTCGTAATTCCTGCGCAGCATGCCCGAAAGATGGGACACCTGCGGCCCGGGAAGGGCCACCAGGATGAGGTTCCAGTTGTTGCGGGCCAGTTCCAGTGCAATGGATTTTCCGAGTCCCTCACCCGCACCGGTTATCAGGGCATAATTCCTGTTTTTCATACATGTCGTTTTTTATGTGGTGAATGGTTTTTGTAATGGCGGTTTCGAATGGCGTGATCCTGTAGCCCAGTTCTGCAGCCGCTTTTTCGCAGCAGAGGCAGCGATTGTAATAGAGTTTGTGAAGCAATTCGGGCGATACCGGCGCATCGCGGCGGAACAGGGCGCTGGCCTGGCAGATCATGGAAAAAGCGGGCTGCAACAGCAGACGGGGCAGGGGAATGAAAATGCCTTTGTTGCCGACGGCCTGGCGGATGCCGGCGAGTACGGAAGCCAGGGAAAGGTTCTCACCACCCAGCAGGTATTTTTCTCCCGAACGCCCATGTTCCATGGCCAACTGGTGGCCTTCTACCAGGTCTTCAATGAAAGTGTAGTTGGCCAGTGCCTGCTGGTACATGGGAACAAAAGCGAAACCACGGCGCAGGAAATTGCGGGAAAAACGGGTAAGCGCATTGCTGTAGGTTTCCTGCCCGGGGCCGAATACGGCGCTGGGTGACACTATAACGGTATCGAATAAACGCCGTGAAGCGCATTCGGTTACCAGTTGTTCTGCCAGCATTTTTGAGAGTTCGTAGTCGTTGCTGAAGCTGGTGATGCGCGGGTCGGATTCGCAAATGGGTTCGCGCAGTGAGGGGCCCATTACGCCGGCGGTGCTGGTGAATACCAGCTTGCGGACGCCGCTGCGGGCTGCGGCTTCGAGCACATGGCGGGTGCCTTCGGTATTCACTTTATAGAAGCGGCTGCGGTCGAAGGCCTGCATGCGTGCGAAGGCGGCGATATGGTACACGGCTTCGCAGCCGCGCATGGCAGGCAGCAGGGTTTCGGGTTTTGTAATGTCGCCGGTGAAGCGAACCAGGTTGGGGTCGCCCGTATCGGGGACCTGGTTGGGGTGGCGCAGTAGTGCGTGGACGCGGTGTCCTTTGCGGAGAAGCGCCTGTAGCAATTCTCTTCCAACGAATCCGTTGGCGCCGGTTAAGAAGATGTTCATAACTGAGGGTTTAGGGGTGTAAAAAAGGGAGCTGTCCTTCCATCTGGAGGCCGAGGCAGGTGTGGAGGATGGCGGCTGCCACCGGCGAGCGGCAGTAAAGGGTCAGCAGGCAGAGCAGCAGGCCGAAAGGCAGGCAGGCAAGGGTTTCCAGCCGGTCCTTGGGGAGGTGCATGAGTGCATAGAGCAGGATGTTCAGCAGAATCGCCACGGGCATGGGATGCAATGCGCGGAAGCGGTTCAGCACCAGGCCGCGCATCAGCAGTTCATAACAGGAGAAGTACAGGAAGCTGGTGAAAAGCCAGGCAGCCCGGCCCATGCTGGTCAGGGAAAGATTACCTCCCCTTGGTGGCGGCAGATAAGGCGCCAGCAGCAACACCAACAGCGAGAGCAGGAGTGGCAGCCACAGCCTGTTCCGGCAGACGGCATCCTGCAACATGTAACTGCGGTTATTGGTGAGCGTTATCACCAACAGGACGGTGCCCGCCACACGTTGTGTGAAGAAAGCGGCGCCCGGTGCAGGAATAGAGAGCAGGCTGATGGCCACCAGCACCACGGCAAGGGATAAATGTTGTGTTCTCATGGCGTTTTATTGAACGGGAAACAATTCAACCGAGGCCCATCCACCCTGGAGCCGGGCATATACTAGTCTTCCTTTGACATATTGATAGATATTGATGGACCCATCGGTGAGGGTGAGAAAATATTTGTCGCCGTTTTGACGGATGGTAAGCCAGGCGCGCAGTTTTTCGGAATACACTTTTTCCACACCTTCCGGTTCCTGGAAATACAGGCAGGCTGTGGTAAAGCCCGGCGCAGCGTTGACGGTTTCACGGGTTTGGGCGCGACCATTGATGTCCTGGTAATAACGGGTGCGGACCAGCCGTTTTTCCTGGAGAAAATTTTCCGTGCAGATTTTCAGGCGGAGGGTTTTCAGAACATGAAAGCTGGAGAAACTTTCCACGCGGAGCACTTCTTCGTTGTGCAACAGATCGCGACTGGCGATCACAAATCCCACCGAATCTTTTCCTTTATATATTGCGAAGCGCAGGGGAGCGGGCTGGCTATACACCTGCTGGAAGAAGAGTATGCAAACTGGCAGGCCGGCTTTGGTGAGATAGCGGATAAGCCTGCGCAAAGAATAGATCAGCAGAAGGACTAACATATACTACGGTTTAGTTGATGTGAAACTAGACCCTTGCAAAGGCGATCCATAATTGAATAGAAGTGCGTTTCGGCACGCTTTTTCAATTCCTGAAAAAGCAGCTAGTGTTTAGCGCCTGGTGACAGGTATATTGGGAAAACCTGCAAAAAGGAGAGCCGGCCAGTTGCAAAAAATGCAAAAGCAGCTAGAGGAATAGGTGCCGCCGGCAAATATTGTTGTAGATTTCTTGTATAAACGGTTTATATGAAAAAGTGGACTGCTTTCTGCTGCTGCATCCTGTTTGCGGGTTTCGTTCATGCGCAACAGCCTGGCTATAACAAAACCCTGGCCGATTCGCTGGGAGCCGATGCCTATGGTATGAAATCCTATGTGCTGGTGATCCTGAAAACGGGACCTGCCACAGTTCCGGCCAGGGAAAAAGTGGATAGTTTATTTTCCGGGCACATGAACAATATGGGCCGCCTGGTGAAAGAAGGAAAATTGTTGCTGGCGGGACCGCTGGAGAAAAACGACCGGCAATACCGCGGCATATTTATTCTGAACGTAAAAACGGCGGCCGAAGCCCGGGTTATACTGGATACCGATCCGGCAGTGAAAAGTGGTCTGCTGGCGGCTGAAATTTATCCCTGGTATGGCTCAGCCGCATTGCCGATGTATCTTCCCTATCACGACCGGATCCAGGAGAAATCTTTTTAAAAAGAAAAAGGGCCAGGATAGACATCCAGCCCCGTATTAAATCCAATATCCTATGAAAAACCAGGACCAAAATACAAATTGAAAAGTGATTTCAGGCCCTGTTTCAGATTCTTTCGACCAATGAACCGATTTTCACGGTAAATGGTGGTATTAAGCGTCGCGCAAGCTGTTAAGTGCATCGAGGTACTTGCGGATATACCCGTTTTTTTCCCTGCTCTTGTATTGCATAACGAACCTGGGATGTTCAAGCGGCACCAGTGAACCAAAAAATCCATGTGCCATATTCACTGATTCCAGTTGGCGCATATTCCTGCCCGTTCCTAGTACGATCACTTTCTTCTTATGCACACCCAGCCTGCCCAGCTTTTGCAGGCTGCTGACCAGGAATGGCTGCACCGCCGATAACAGTGCAGGGCTATCGTAATAGTTGTAGTTTACTTCTTTACCGTTTTCTTTTTCCTGTACAAAACCCAGCGGGCAGGGCGAGTTGATATAGAAATCGCGGTAAAATGCGACCGGACCGCCATAAGCCTCGATCACTTCGTACACAAAAACCGCCGAAGGTTCGTGGGCGATTTTACCTTCATAAGGAATGCCGAGGATACCGACCAGTCTTTTAGGATCGGTAAAAGGAATGCCGGTAAGTCCGCCCCCGAAGCGGCCCGGGTTGATGCCCAGTATGAGGTGCCGCGTATTGGTGTCGTTTAAATATATGTCAGCAAAGGTGCGCAGGATCGTCATCACCTGTGGCGATTCCCGGAAAGGGTTCATCACTTTGATCCTCGTGGGAAGTGGGTTCCCGGTGTACTGCAGTTGCTGGTGAAAACGAATCACTTTCTTGCCGAAACTAAGCATAGCTGTTGCAATTATTGATACATCCTGACCCGGTCGACCACCATCTCAACAGGAAGCTGCGAAGGGGCTACTTCCCCCACCCAATTGCCACCGAGTTGCTGATCGATCAGGATATAAAAAGGCTGGTCGTATGGACATTCCGCCAGCATCCACATGGCCGGCCAGGCGCCGCGCGCCATGCCGGGTTTGGCTCTTATTTCAATGCTTCCGTACCGGAAGGCATATTTGCCCTTTGAATAAATGCCGCCGGTGGGAACGGCAGACCATTTGGTACTTTCCAGTTGGTGGCCGCTGAACTCGTCGTGCCATACGAGCCGCAGCTTGCCGCCTGCACCGGAGGCCGGGGTTTTGAAGGCCAGGAGCACAACGCAGGCTGCCAGTACAAATGGCCAGAATTTTTTCATGTGCCCGAATATACAACGGGCGCCCGACATCGCAGCCGGTGAACAGGCACCATCGTGCCTGATGCTTTTTGCCACCCCATCCTACCAACGGATAGCCGGGGATAAAAATGTTGTTGCAGCACTGTAACTTTTTCCCGGCTGCTGCGTCCCAGCTAAAAATCCCAGCATGCTCCGGAACTTCTTCAAGGTGGCTTTTCGTAACCTTTTCCGCAACAAGGCCTTTTCTGCCATTAACATCATTGGCCTCGCCATCGGGATGGCAAGCGCCATGCTGATCCTCCTGTGGATCCAGAACGAACTGTCTTACGACCAGTTTCACCAAAAGAAAGACCGGATCTATGAAGCCTGGAACCGGGCCAGCTTCGACGGCAAACGCTGGTGCTGGAATACCACTCCCAAAGTGCTGGCGCGCACCGTGGAGAAAGACCTCCCTGAAGTGGAACGGGCCGCGCGGGTGAACTGGCCCAGCAGTTTCCTGCTAACGGTGGGGGATAAACGCCTGATGAAAACGGGGAATATGGTCGACACCGGCTTCCTGCAGATGTTCAGTTTTCCATTGTTGAAAGGAAATCCTGCCACGGCCCTCAACGATATGCATTCCATCCTTCTCACCGAAAAACTGGCGAAAGCCCTTTTTGGCAACGAAGATGCCATGGGTAAAATAGTGAAGGTGGAGAACAAAGACAATTTCACCGTTACCGGTATCCTGAAAGATCTTCCCAATAATACCCGCTTTTCATTTGAATACCTGCTTCCCTGGTCTTACCTGGTAGCCCGCAACGAAGACGATACCAACTGGGGCAATAACAGCACCCGCACCTATGTGTTGCTGAAAGAAAAAGCCACACTCGCTACGGCAACCCCCAAGATGAAAGTACTGAAGCAGCACTACGACGAAGAGGCGCGCAAAGACAAATGGGAGATGTTCCTCTATCCCATGAACCGTTGGCGCCTCTATTCCAGTTTTACCGACGGTGCGGAAAACAACGGCGGCCGCGCCACATTTGTAAAACTCTTTACCACCATTGCCATTTTTGTCCTGCTGATTGCCTGCATCAATTTCATGAACCTCAGCACGGCCAGAAGTGAAAAAAGGGCAAAGGAAGTGGGCATCCGCAAAGTGGTGGGCGCCCGCAAAGGTTCGCTGGTGGGACAGTTCATTGGTGAATCGCTGATTCTTTCGTTCATTGCTGCCCTGCTGGCCATTGTTATTGTACACATCAGCCTGCCGGCTTATAACCGGCTTACCGATAAGCAGCTTTTTGTTTCCTATGGCGACTGGCGCACCTGGGCTTCCATCCTGGGCTTTATTCTTGTAACCGGTGTGCTCGCAGGAAGTTACCCGGCCTTTTTCCTGTCGTCTTTTCAACCTGTAAAAGTGCTGAAAGGCAGTTTCAAGCGCGCGCATGCCGCCATCAATCCCCGCAAGGTGCTGGTGGTGATACAGTTTTCTTTTGCCATATTGCTCATCATCTGCACCATCATTGTAAAACAGCAGATCAATTACGCGCAAAGCCGCGAAACGGGATACAATAAGGATAACCTCATTTATCATTTCATGACGGGCGATATCCCCAAAAATTATCCGCTGATCAAAAACGAACTGCTGCAATCGGGCATTGCGTTGTCCATCACCAGGACCAGCGCGCCGCTCACCGAAAGCTGGAGCGATGGCTGGGGCCAGGAATGGGAAGGAAAAGATCCCAATGACAAGACGGATTTTTTCCGCTACGTATGCGATGAGGGATTGGGCGAAACCGCCGGCCTGCTGTTTGTACAGGGAAGAGATTTTGACCTGAAGAAATTCCCGACCGATTCCACCGGCATGGTCATTAACGAATCGTCCCTGAAAGTGATGAAGTTCAAAGACCCGATCGGTAAAATTGTGAAGGACAACGGCATCGAATGGCATATCATTGGCGTGATCAAAGACTTCATTCTTACCAATCCCTATGAGCCTACCCGTCCCATGCTGATCTCCGGCGCTAAATCAGACTGGCTGCAGACCATGCAGATCAAACTGAACGGGAAGAACGGAACCGCGCAGAACCTGGAGAGGACAGAGGCCATTTTCAAAAAATACAATCCACAATACCCCTTCGAATACCGTTTTGTGGATGAAGAATATGCCCGCAAGTTTGAGAACGAAAAGAGACAGGGCACCCTGGCCGGTCTTTTCGCAGGACTCACCATTTTTATTTCCTGCCTTGGCCTTTTTGGCCTGGCGACCTATATGGCCGAAAACCGGATCAAGGAAATTGGGGTGCGGAAAGTGCTGGGCGCTTCTGTTGCCGGCATCACCAGGCTGCTCTCGGCCGATTTTGTAAAGCTGGTGCTCGTGTCCTTTCTGATCGCCGCTCCCATTGCCTGGTGGGCCATGCATCACTGGCTGCAGGATTATACCTATCGCGTGGACATTCAATGGTGGGTTTTTGCCCTGGCCTGTCTGCTGTCTGTTTTCATTGCTGTGATTACGGTGAGCTACCAGTCGGTGCGAGCGGCCCTGGCCAACCCGGTTGAAAGCCTGCGCAACGAATAAGCAGTATGTTTGCGGCATGCGTTTGGGAGATTTCAGAAACCATGCGGTGGTGGAATGGTTGTTCTACGGCAACTATTTTTACGGTTGCTGTGCTGTTGCCCTTTCCATGGAAGCAAGCCTGCAGCAGGGATATCCGCTGAACGACTGGCTCTATTACGCGATGGTGTTCCTTTGCACCACGCTGTTTTATACCTATCCTTATGTGCGGCGGCGGCCGCTGCCCGGACAAAACGCCCGCAGCAACTGGTACGCGCGTCATTTCAACCGGGCGAAAATCAGCCAGGTGTTGCTGACCGTACTGGTCTTATGCGGACTGGTCTACTACGCCGTTACGGAAGGACAAATGCTGCTGGATCTTCCGCTGCGCCAGTGGCTGTGGCCCATGATTTTTCCCCTGGTGGGTTTTTTATACTATGGCTTCACCTGGTTGTATGGCGAATACAACCTGCGCCGTATCGGGTGGCTCAAACCCTTCCTGATCGGCTTTACCTGGGCAGGTTGGGTAACGGTTTATCCTGTTTGGTCGCTCGTGACAGAAAATGGCGAACAATATGTTCCCACGCTCATTGCAGCCTTCCTGTTTGTGAAGAATTTCATGTTTGTGACCCTGCTCTGTGTCATGTTCGATGTGAAGGATTATGCCAGCGATCACAAGAGCCGGGTAAGGACATTTGTGGTTAGGCTGGGCCTGCGCAGGACTATTTTTTATGTGTTATTGCCGCTCTCGGTGCTGGGCTTGGGTAGTTATGTGACCTACGGCATTGTGCGGCATTTTCATTTCATGCGCATCGTACTGAACATCATTCCTTTTGTGCTCCTGCTCTGGATGGCCTGGTCGCTCCGCAAAAGGCGGTCGCTGCTGTATTACCTCGTATGGGTAGATGGACTGATGGTGGTGAAAGCCGTTTGCGGTATACTGGGCATGCTGTATTTCTGAAAGGTCACATTTTATACAGCCCTTTCCTGATAGCATAAATCACCATACCGGCAACATTTTTTACGTTCATCTTTTCGAATATTCTTTCCCGGTGCGACTCGATGGTCCGCTGGCTGAGGTTGAGCATTACACTGATCTCCTTGCTCGAATGTTGCTGGCAGAGGTAGCGTATGATCTCCAGTTCGCGCCGCGTGAAATCGGGCTCTATGCTGAACTTAAGCAGCCCGTTGTCGCTTTCGGCAATTCTTTTGGCCAGCCTGGCGCTGGTGGTTTCGCAATAATAGTAACTGCCGTTCATAACGGTGTTGATAGCGGCTACGATTTCTTCCTTGCCGGTTGTTTTTACAATGTATCCTTTTGCACCGGCCTCCAGCATATCCACGATCAGGTTTTCTTCATCGAACATGGTGAGTGCGATGATGGGCAGCGCGGGCATTTGCCGGAGGATCTGGCGCGTGGCGCTTAAGCCATCCACCACCGGCATGTTTATATCGGTGATGACGACATCGGGCCGGAGCTCCAGTGTCTTGCGAACGAGTTCTTCGCCGTTTTGCGCTTCGTCAATGAGTGTGATATGGGAGATTTTCCGGAGCATGGTACGGTATCCGAGCCGGAGCAATTCATGATCGTCTGCAACGATGAGCCTGATGGTCTTTTTCATGGGTAAAGAGGAATTGGGTCAGCATGGTAAAACGATCCGGTAAGAAGTGCCCTTTCCCGGAGTGCTGTCAAGATACAGCTTCCCTCCGAGTATTTCCGTGCGGCTTACGATATTGTTCAGTCCGAGTCCACCGGCATACTGGCTGGTTTTGTCTGTATCGAATCCTATACCATTGTCGGAAGCGATGATGATGAACTGGCTGTTTTTGCGCATCCAGCCCAATTGCAACTCGGAAGCGCGGGCATGGCGGATGGTATTATGCGTAATTTCCTGCAGGATGCGGAAAACATGTACGGCGGTTTCGTCACTCAAAATGGGGGTATCGCCTATGCGTAACCGAATTTCCAGTCCGGCAGACCCGGAAAGCTTTTGTGTGAATTCCTGCATGGCCGCCGGCAGGCCTTTACGGGTGAGCGCCACCGGTAGCAGGTCGGCAGAAATTTCGCGGATGCGGTGCAGGAGCTGGTCCATCTGTAAGTGAACCTGGGTAAGCGTTTCACGGTCGGCAGGGTCGGTCAGTTCGAAGCTGCTGGTCTGGAATTTGATCGACAGCAGGCTGGGGCCCAGGTCATCGTGGAGATCGGCCGCCATCCTTTTCCTTTCCTTTTCCAGGGTCTGGATTTCAGTGCGGAGTTTTTCTTTGAAGAGGCGCCGGTTGATTCCCTGCTGGCGCAATACAGTGATAAAAAAATATACCATGATGAGGCCGATCATGGAAGCGGCAATCAGTATAGCATGGTATAGGGTTGTTTCCTGTCCGTCCATAAAAGGGCGTAACTGAATAGCAGGTTATTGGCAATGTCTATAAAGTTTAAAATTACATAAACCTGCGTACGGAATGTATTTGAATTATTCAATCCGTATAACCAGAAGAGTTCAACCAGTATCTTATAAGTAAAATAAAATATACATCCTGCTGTGATGAGGAAGCCGGGATGGCGCAGCAGGTCGTCGTAGGTGCTGCTGAAGATCTGGTTGAGATAGCTCACCGACAGTAATACCAGGATCAAAGAATAGATGATGCGGTACCAGGAACTGATCCGTGTGATCTTGCCAAATACCAGCGTATCCAGTATCCACACTGCCAGCAGGAATACCAGGATGGCCGGGAATAGCTGCTGGGCTTTCCGGAATAGCTTCCACCGTTTGAACTGCCAGGTATAGAGCATTGCTTCTCCCAATACGAACAGGTTAGAGTTTATATTGATGTTCCCCACCCGGAACCAGATCAGTGCTGTTATTAGCAGTTCATTGGAGCAGGCCAGCAGGATGCACCAGAAGAAGGGCTGGTATTCCGGAAGCATTTTTCGACGCCGGAACAGGGCTACCAGGGCCGGAATGAGCGCACTGTGCCCTGCAATGTTACCCATTATCTGTTCAAACATATCAACTGTTCAGCGGGGAAGGGGGTGCGCAATCGGGCGGGCATCTGCGGCTGTCTTCTACCAGGATGCCTTCGCACATGTCTTCGTCTTTTTCATTGATGCCTACCAGCACCTGGTGCAGGCGGCCGTCTTCCTTAAGGCCGCTGTACAGCCGGATGCCCGAGCAGCCGTCCTGGTTCAGGATGGCTTCGATGGCAGCGCGGTTGAAGCTTTCCGAAATGGCAAGTACGTTTTTGCCCTGTTGGGCAGGATCCAGGAGCTGTTCGCCTTTTTCCCGGAAGCTGCGGGTCAATTTAGTAGCTTCCTCCAGGGAAATAAAATGATGCTGGGAGGATAGGGGGTTATTATTCATGCCGGCAAGTTGGAAAATATTTACCGGATTTTATTCCGTATTTATACGGAATAAAAAAACCCTTAACGGCTAAGGGTTTACTGGCGTCAGAGGCAGGTTCAATGATTAGCGGTATCCGATCTACATCCCGTGTGATTTCGAAGGCAAGCTACTCATGTTTTCGATTCAAATATTCCGTATTTATACGGAATTTAGTCTTTCACGCAACGTACGGAAAGCCCTGCCAATGCATTGTAGGTATTCACTGTTTCACCGGAGCTGTTGAACAGCGCGGCCTGTTCTCCAAACAGGTTTATATCCAGGATATAACTGGTGAACGCATCGCCTTCCCACCGGTCGGTTGTCCACCACCGGGTGCGAATGCTTTTCCCGTTAAAGCTGCCGCTGGCTGATCTTTCGCCGGCCGGTACTGCCGAAAATCCGCTGCTGTTGGTGGCGTTTTTATTTGGGGCTGTCCACAATCCATCACCCGCTTCCAGCGTACCTGTTGTTTTCATTTTTCCGCCAGCCACCTGGTATCCCCCGAGGGCATTGCTCAGTTCAATCCATTCTTCATTGCTGGGAATATGCCATCCTTGCGGCGCCAGGCCCCTGGGGTCGGTTGTTGCATACCAGTTATACAATTTGCCATAGGGCCGGTTATTGACGCTGTTGTTCTGATAGAAGCACCAGGCACCTTTTTCTGTCCTGGCGCCACAGGCGGCCCAGTCGGCGGCACCTGTAACCTGTGAAATTGCCTGGCCGTTTCGATAACGGGTCACCCGCAGGTTCTCGGCCATCCATATTTTATTACCGATTTTGATGGTTTGGTAAACGTTCCCGTCGATATCCACACAGGTCACCTGGCCACGTCCACCCGATTTGCGGAGGGATAGTTCTTCCATGGAAAGGAACTGGTCAGCCTTGGTGCAGCTTATTAAAAAAAAGAAAACAGGGAAGCCAAGGATCGGAAGGGTAGATCTCCATTTCATTTCGTGGTATTTAAAGGGTAAAGGCCTTCCAGGAAATGAATTTGTACGGAATTCAGCAGGATGGGTTGGATTGGCGTAAGACGGAATAAAAATATACTCTTTATTCAATCCCTGCAATACCCGCCAGGGGCTATCCGCTTCTTCCTGCGCCTTTTCTGCTGCCATTCTGCCTGAAATCCGCTTTGTTTTGTGGATAATTTTCAGGAATCTTTCGATGAATGGGTCGGCTGCAGCGTAGATTTGAGCCATGAAACGACTTGCTTTATTCCTGGTTATGGTCCTCTTCTTTTCCTCCCTGCGGCTGTATGGGCAAAGTTTCCGGATGGCCACTTACAACATCCGGTTCGACAACGCCGGCGACAGCGGCAACCTCTGGAAAGACCGCGCGCCCTATCTCTGCGCACTGATCGCTTACCACGATTTTGACCTTTTCGGAACGCAGGAAGGCATGGAACACCAGCTCGCTTTTATGGAGTCTTCCCTGCCGCAGTACGCCCGCTTCGGCGCCGGCCGCGACGATGGCAAAAAAGCAGGCGAGCACAGCGCCATCTTTTATAAAAAGGATCTGTTCGAACTGCTGCGCTCGGGTAACTTCTGGCTCAGCGCCACGCCCGATACGCCCAGCATGGGCTGGGACGCACGCTGCTGCAAACGGATCTGCTCCTGGGTAGAACTGCGGCACAAGACCAGCGGTAAAACCTTTTTTTGCTTCAACGCGCATTTCGATCACGAAGGCGTGGTGGCCCGGGTGGAAAGCAGTAAGCTCATTCTCGATCGCATCCGTAGTATCGCCGGATCAAAACCGGTGATCTTTTGCGGCGACCTGAACGGCAGCCGCCAGAGCGACTGGTACCAGCGCATCGCCGCTTCGGGCCTGTTTACCGACACACACGGACTTGTTGAGCGGCCGTATGAAAACAATACCTCCTTCAATGGATGGGGCAGGGCGCTCCACGGCATGGATGTGATCGACCATATTTTTGTTAGCAGGTCTTTCAGCGTATCCCAATGGGGCATTCTTACCGATACTTATTTTGGGAAATTTCCCTCCGACCATTTCCCCGTAATGGCCGTGCTGCAGTTAAAATAAACGCAGGTCTGCAGCGGAAGGCGCCGCTTAGCGTGTTATGGATTCCATCAGCCCGAACAGGGGCGCCGATTGCCGGGGGTCGTTTTTCAGGAAAGCATTGCCAATGAGCAGGTCCGGTTGTCCATCACCGTTAAAATCGCCTGCGTCCATGGTAAGCGCCGCTTCCAGGTTGAAGCCCTCCGGAGCCGCCGACGCAGCAAACTGGCCCTGGCCCTTGTTTTCAAGATACACGAACCATTCCTGCGGCCGCGAAGGATCGGTAAAATAGGCAATGGCGGCAAGGTCCACGCGACCCTTTTTCAGGAAGTCGCCCGCCACCACTTTATAGGCGCCGTACATGGGGTGGAAATACGACTGCCGGAACCCCCCTTTTTCATCCTGCAGGTAAACGTATACGCCGTGATAGGGTTTCAGTATCTGGGTGGCATCGCCGTTATCGCCGCAGGTATAAAGTATATCCTTAAGGCCATCTCCGTTGAGGTCGGCCATGTCAAAAGAGCTGGACCCGTAAGAAGGCGGGAAGCGCAATACTTTTTCTTCCTGGTAACTGCCATCGGCGTTCAGCGTGAGACGGAGCACCGATTCGTCGCCCTGGGCAAACAGCGCCCAGATGTCCTGGTGTCCTGTTTCCGGGTTCTTCTCGAAAAAAGCATTCACCGCTCCCGGCAGGGCACGGATAACCCTGCGCGTATAATTTTTCGGCTGGCTTTCCAACAGGCAGAGCGCCCCTGTGAGCTTGCCGAATTCGCAAACGAGGAAATCCGGTTGTCCATCACCGTTGGTTTCTGTTTTGCGCAGCTTTACCGGTCTTGCCAGCCCGGTGAAAAGTGGTTTTTGCAATTGCATTCGCCCGCCTGTACTCACCACGATGGGCAGTACGCTTCCCTGCCGGTAACTGTCGGCCCCCATCTGCAACTGGTCGCCGATGCTGAGCGCATAGAGCTGCTTGCCATCTGCCACCAGGTCGGTGAGAATACCGGGCAGATGCAGGCTGTCCTGCAGGCCGTCCTGGTCGAACAGGAAAAGCTGGCTGGAATAGGCATCAAATACAAAGAGCCGCGGTTTTTTTCCACTGGCATCTATTTTAACCAGCGACGCCATCACATTGGGACGGAACAGGAAATCGGGTGGCGGCAGCGGGCTGAAACCCTGCACGGGTGCCAGGTTGGCGGGTGGCAGTGCAGGCAGCGCCTCCGGGGCGGCGGCGGTATAATAGGCCAGTATGTCTTCCCACTCTTTTTCTGAAAGTGCGGGATGCGCCGGGAAAAAATCCTGCTCCGAAGGTTCAATGGCTGTTACGCCGGGCGTGCGTATGCCCAGGTACCAGCCCATTTCCGGCAGGAAGGAGCGCCATGTTTTTTTATCGAGCAGGGTGGGATCGGGCAGGAGGTGACAACTCTGGCAGTACCGGGTGGCGGCGATCTGGCCCTGGCCATTGCTTTGTGAGATGACCGCTGGCGCTTCGTTGTTCCTGTTTTTTTGCCAGAGCAACCATCCTATAAGAGCCAGTGCCAGCAGCACCATAATGATAGCGGGTGTTTTCTGAATACGACGCATCCCCGAATGTAACCATTTGTGCAAAACGAATTAATTTTGAAGGATGATAAGCAAACTGCAGGAATTGGCTGACAGGCTGGAGGGAGAACTATATTTTGATCAGAAAATGCGCATCCTCTATGCTACGGATGCATCGGCTTACCGCGAACTGCCACTCGCCGTGGCGCTTCCCAAAAACGAAGCAGATATAAAGCAACTGATCGACTTCGCCCGGAAAGAAAAAACCTCCCTCATTCCACGTACTGCAGGTACCTCGCTGGCGGGACAGGTAGTGGGCGAAGGCATTGTGGTGGATGTTTCCAAATATTTCAACCGGATCCTGGACCTGAATGAAACGGAGAAGTGGGTGCGGGTACAGCCAGGCGTGGTGCGCGATGAACTGAATCTTTTCCTGCGCCCGCATGGGCTGTTCTTCGGTCCCGAAACTTCCACCGCCAACCGCGCTATGATTGGCGGTATGGTGGGAAACAATTCCTGCGGTTCCAATTCAGTGGTGTACCGCAGCACGCGCGAACATGTGCTGGAGGTCAAAGCCATCCTTAGCGATGGTAGCGATGTGGTTTTTCATGCACTCAGCATCGATGACTTTCATACCAAATGCGAAGGGAGCGGACTGGAAGGAGAGATCTACCGCAGCATCCGCAAAATGCTGAGTAATGCCGACCACCAGGAAGAGATCAGAAAGCAGTTTCCAAAGGCTTCCGTTGAAAGACGCAATACCGGTTATGCGATCGACCTGCTGACGGAGATGGCGCCTTTTACTGCCGGCGGCCCCGATTTCGATTTCTGTAAACTGATCGCCGGGTCGGAAGGCACCCTGGCCTTTGTTACCGAGATCAAACTGAATGCGGTTCCGCTGCCGCCCCGCGAATCGGGATTGCTTTGTGTGCATTTTCATTCGATAGACGAAGCGCTGCGCGCCAATATCATTGCCATGCGCTTTGCGCCCAGCGCCAGTGAACTGATCGATCATTATATCCTGGAATGTACCAAGGACAATATCGAACAACGGAAGAACCGCTTTTTCGTGGAAGGTGATCCGGGCGCCATCCTCGTTGTGGAATTCCTGCGCAACAGCCGCGAAGAAATAAAGATCATGACCGACCAGGTGGAAGCCGCCCTGCGCGCCGAATCGCTGGGTTATCACTTTCCCGTGCTGTACGGAGAGGATTCCAAAAAGATCTGGACCCTGCGCAAAGCGGGACTGGGCCTGTTGTCCAACCTGCCCGGCGATGCCAAGGCCGTGCCGGTGATTGAGGACACGGCGGTGGATGTGCTGGACCTTCCCGCTTATATCCGCGATTTCAACCGGATACTTGAAAAACACGGGCTCTATTCCGTGCACTATGCGCATGCGGGTTCGGGTGAGATTCACCTGCGTCCCATCATCAACCTGAAAACGGAAGAGGGTAACCGCCTTTTCCGCGTGATAGCGGAAGAGATTGCCGTACTGGTAAAAAAATACGATGGCTCTCTCAGTGGTGAGCACGGCGATGGCCGCCTGCGGGGAGAATTCATTCCCCAGATGATCGGCCCGAAAAATTACGCCCTGCTCAAGGAACTAAAGAACTGCTGGGACCCGCAGCATATTTTCAATCCCGGTAAGATCGTGGATACGCCGCCCATGAATACCATGCTGCGGTACACGCCGGGTCAGCAAACACCAGGGTTCAACACCATATTCCGTTACCACAACCAGGATGTGTTGCAGCATGCAGAGCAGTGTAATGGCAGCGGCGATTGCCGGAAGAGTCATTTGTCGGGCGGCACCATGTGTCCATCGTTTATGGCTACCCGAAATGAAAAAGATACCACCCGCGCCCGCGCGAACATCCTGCGCGAGTTCTTAACGCGTTCCGATAAGCTGAACCGTTTCGACCACCGCGAGATCTACGAGGTGATGGACCTTTGCCTGAGTTGCAAGGGATGCAAATCGGAATGTCCCAGCAATGTGGATGTGGCAAAATTGAAAGCGGAGTTCCTGCAGCATTACTACGATGCCAACGGCGTGCCGCTGCGCAGCCGGCTGATCGCCAACTTTACGCGCTCCGCGCAGTTGGGCGCTCTTGTGCCGGGGTTGTACAATTTCGTTATGACCAATGGGTTCACCAGCCGCCTGGTCAAGCGGCTCTCGGGTTTTGCACCGGAACGGTCGATGCCGCTGCTGCAGACAACCACGCTGCGCAAATGGTACCGCCGGAACCGTGCGACGGCCGGCGCTGCTTCGCTTCCCGCCGCTAATTCTGCTTTTGTTTCTGGCGCCGCCGTCCCGAAACGCATTTATTTATTTGCGGACGAATTCACCGATTACAACGATACCGGCATTGGCATCAAAGCCATTGAATTGCTGGAAGCCCTGGGTTATGAAGTGCTGATCCCCGATCACATCGAAAGCGGGCGGACCTGGCTTTCAAAAGGGCTGCTGCGGAAAGCGAAGGAGATCGTCAACAGGAATCTTCGGTTACTCGCTCCCGTTATCAGCACCGAAACGCCGCTGGTGGGTGTGGAACCCAGCGCCATCCTGACTTTCCGCGACGAATACATCGACCTTGCGGACGATGACCTGCTGGAAACCGCCCGGGAAATGGCCAAACACGTATTTACCGTGGAGGAATTCCTTTCTGCCGAACTGGACAAAGGAAATATCCGGCGCGAGCAGTTCCGTGGCCGCCCGCAGAAGATCCTGCTACACGGTCACTGCCAGCAGAAAGCACTGTCTTCCGTAAGCCATACGGTAAAGCTGCTGGGACTGCCGGAAGGGTACAGCGTGCAGGCCCTTCCCAGCGGCTGTTGCGGCATGGCAGGCTCCTTCGGCTATGAGAAGGAACATTTTGAACTCAGCATGAAGGTAGGTGAGCTGGTGCTGTTTCCTGCCGTGCGCAAACAGGAAGAAAACGTACTGATCGCTGCACCCGGAACCAGTTGCCGGCACCAGGTCAAAGACGGAACGGGTCGTAAGGCTTTCCACCCGCTGGAGATCCTGCACGCTGCGCTTGCGGATTAATTTGTCACCAGGGCCCCTCTTTATTAGTATTGTGCCCTTCCCATAGTCCGGTTTTTCTTTCTGATTAAATTTTCGGTTTGATTTGTTTTAATTGATATATCAATTATATTTGTATCAAATAGCACACATGACGGCAGAAAAGCTGGGTGATATCCTTTTTTATTCATTGGAGAAGTCCATCAAAACTTACCGTCAGTTTGCACAGCGCCGCATCAATGCCGCGGGATTTGACATTACGATTGACCAGTGGTTGTTATTAAAAACCCTGCAGGAAGCGCCGGATGCCACCCAGCAGCAGATTGGAGAAAAGGTATTCAAGGATTTTGCTTCCATTACCCGGATGGTGGAGTTGCTGGTGAAAAAGGGTTTGCTGAAAAGAAAACAACATGCAGATGACCGCCGCCGCTTTCAATTGAAGCTCACCAAAGAAGCGGAGCAGGTGATCGAGGGCGTGCAACCCATCATCGAAATGAACCGCCGGCAGGCTCTGGAAGGGATACCCCTGTCGGATGCATCGGTGCTGCGCCGCTCGCTGGATCGCATCATTGATAACTGCCAGAATTAGGTGTATGTTAGTGAAACTCATTTTATCGGGATTGCTGGTTTTTTTCTTCCCCGGCATGCTGGAAGAAAAAGGAAATGCCTGCGTAGCCGAACGCGCTGAACAGGCGGGGAGTGGGACTAAACACGTTGAGAAGGCCGGGCGTTTGCGGGCTTCCGACGCCGAAATTGCAGATCACGTACTGCTCCGGCTTTCTTTTTTGTAAAGCACACCTGTTTTTCCCGAAAGTTTATTTGGCTATTTTTGAAGATGAGTGTCTTCAAAAAATACGCTGTTCTTCTATTGGCCTGCCTGCAGGTGCTGGCATTGGCTGCGCAGGAAAAAATACAACCTACAGAAAGTTTCCTGATAAGGGGAGACCTGCAAAAAGAGTGGCTGGTGGATATCCCGGCGATACTGTCCATGGGAGAGGAACCGCTGCCGGACCTGGTGATTACCAATCACTTGGGTGCGCCTAAATCCACTTACCGCGGGTTAAAAGGCGTTTCTCTCAAAAAACTGCTGGAAAAATTAACCCTCGATACCACGGATCCCAAGTTGTTCAGCACCTATTATTTTGTGCTGGAAGCATCGGATGGATACAAAGTCGTGTATTCCTGGAACGAGCTGTTCAATACGCCCGTGGGGGAAAAGATATTCCTGGTGACTGCCAAAGACGGGAAAACGATCCGGTCGCTGGACGACAGGATACAGGTCATCAGCCAGGCCGACCAGCGCACGGGCCGGCGCGCGCTCAAAGGGCTGGCATTTATTACAGTCAGGAAAGCAGCATAGCATGAATTACCAGACGACGACCATCGCACTGGATCACGAAAGATTCGTCATTGGCTACGAGGAAGGGGCCGGCGGTATTTACCGGATCTGGTCGGAGGCGGATTATTTTCGCCGGGTATTTGAACAGCCGGAGATCCGGGTGAGGCTGGGCGATTACAAAGATGAGCGGCGCGCCGGCGACTACGGACCTACGGTGTTCCCGGCTACTGAAGCAGATTTTGTACTGCAGGCCATCGCCCGCGCCATCCTCTGCGAGCCGCCCGTATATGAGTAAATGCCATAAAATCTTGGGACAGAATCTCCAAACCCTTACCTTTGCACCCTCCCGAAAAGGAGTTCCTTTTCGAGGGTCCGGGAAGTAGCGCAGGCCGGTAGCGCACCTGGTTTGGGACCAGGGGGTCGCAGGTTCGAATCCTGTCTTCCCGACATACAGCCTCCGTGGAGGAGAAAAGTCCTTGGAAGTCTTCCGATTAGCAAGGACTTTGCCTCACTTGCCTGGCTGGGTTTCGTTTTTTCCATTCAAGCACTTGGGTTTTCTCTGTTGAACATCCATCACTATTTGTGATTGCTAACCACAAATAGACATAGGGTGCGTAGATTATGCATAATCTATTCATATAATATGTTGCCGCGCTACCTGCTTTTCATACTGTCACTCCAGGAGCAACTGTGTAAGCGCGGATAAAGCAGTTGATTCTTTGGCGTCCGGGCTGGCGATAATACCCCTTAAACTGACCCTGGTTTGCCCGAAAACCCGCAACTAGTCTAGTGTTTTGCATTTTTTCCCCTCCTTCGGGAAAGTTTTTTAAATTTTTTTTCCAGACAAATTATCATTTAACTGATTGTTTTTGGGGCTGGTTTTGTGAAGTTCCGGTTCACCGGAGAACTATGCAGCAATTGTTAAACTTATGTTGTCTATTCCTCGATAGGGAATCAGATTTAACAAAATGATTTCTTTTTTTAAAAGACGCTATATTCGCGTTTTACTAAAATGCACTAAACATGAGAAAATTTGTAGCACTATTTGCGATGCTGCTGCTATGCTCTGCATTAGCCTTTTCGCAAACAAAAACCGTAACTGGTCGGGTTACAGACGGCAATGGGGAGCCTGTCCCGCATGCCACGATCAAGGTTAAGGGCTCCAACAAGGGAGTTGCTGCCGATCAGAACGGTAATTTCAGCATTCAGGCCGATTCAAAAACCATTTTGGTCATCAGCGCCGCCGGTTTCGACCTGCAGGAGATACCTGTAGGTGCTTCCGACATTCTTGCTGTTAACCTGAAGTCTTCCGCTAACATGGAAGAGGTGGTGGTAACCGCCCTTGGTATCCGCCGCAGCAAAAACACCCTGCCCTATGCTGCCCAGCAGGTTAAGGGAGACGACGTAAGCAAACTTCGTACAGGAAACGCAGTAGCTGCGCTTTCCGGTAAGGTTTCCGGCGTACAGATCACCCAGGGTAACGGTATCGGTACTTCTACAAACGTGGTGGTGCGCGGCGTTAAGTCCCTCACCAACAACAACCAGGCTTTGTTTGTGGTTGACGGCGTTCCCATCGACAACTCCACTTACACTACCGGTAACCAGTCTACCGGCCGCGGTGGTTATGACTATGGTAACTCTGCTGCCGATATCAACCCCGACGACATCGAGAACATCTCTGTACTGAAAGGAGCTGCCGCCAGTGCCCTCTACGGTTCCCGCGCCGCCAACGGCGTAGTGATGGTAACCACCAAAAAAGGTAAAAGAGGCCTGGGGATTTCCGTAAATACGGGTGTGCGTGTGGGCAAGATCGACAAGAGCACTTTTGCCAAGTACCAGGACCAGTATGGTGCGGGATATTCAGCCAACTATTCCAACCCGGCCACCTCACAATACCCCCTTTTCTGGTCTTTTGATGTGAACGGTGATGGTATAGACGACCCAGTTGTCCCCACTTCAGAAGATGCTTCCTACGGTGCTAAGTTCGATCCGAACCTGATGGTGTACCACTGGGACGCTTTCGATCCTTCTTCTCCCTACTACCACACTGCAAGGCCCTGGGTAGCTGCCCAGCATACGCCTGCTGATTTTTATCAGACCGGTGTTTCCACCAACAACAACATCATGCTGACCGGCGCTTCTGACCGCGGTACCATTAAAATTGGTTATACACGCGACGATGAAAGAGGTGTGCTGCCGAACAGCCGGGTGACAAAAAATACCCTCAACTTCGGCGGTACGTATAATATCCTGCCGAAGCTCACTGTTTCTGCACTTGCCAACTATTCAAAAATTGATGGTAAAGGCCGTTACGGAACTGGTTACAGCGGCCGGAACGTAAACCAGAACTTCCGCCAGTGGTACCAGCGCAACGTGGATATCCTCGAGCAGAAAGACGCCTATTTCAGGAACCGCCAGAACATCACCTGGAACTGGAAAGATCCTTCTACAGAAGCTGGTACTGTTCCCATCTACACCGACAACTATTATTGGACAGTGTATGAGAACTACGAAAGCGATACCCGTTCCCGGTTTTTCGGTAACGTGCAGCTCGATTATAAAATTACAGACTGGCTGAGCGTTCTGGGTCGTGTAACCCTTGATACTTACGACCAGTTTATGGATGAAAGGATTGCTGTAGGCAGCCAGGGAACTCCGGGCTATAACAGAACCGATATCGGCGTGAGCGAAAGGAACTACGACCTGATGTTTAGCTTTGATAAAAACGTTACCGAAGACCTGAACATCAAGGCCCTGCTCGGTACCAACCTGAGAAGAAATACCTACAACTACCTGTTCCAGACTACTTCCGGTGGTTTGATCGTTCCGGGCCTGTATTCTATCGCCAACTCAAAAGGTACGGTTCCCAACCCGGTAGAAGCTTCAAAGCCCGTTGCTGTTGATGGTTATTTTGCAGGGGTGACACTGGACTATAAGGAAACCTTCATTTTGGATGGTAGCTTTAGAAGGGACCGGTCATCCACACTTCCGGTTGACAACAATGCCTATAACTATTTTGCGATTTCCGGTGGCTGGATATTCTCCAAGCACCTGCCGCAGGCTGGATGGCTGTCTTACGGTAAGTTGAGGTTGAACTATGCGGAAGTGGGTAATAGCGCCACCTGGGGAGCTGTGTACGATACTTACGACCAGCCCACTCCTTTCGGTAGCACCATTCTCTTCTCTATGCCTGGCACCAAAAACAATGACAAACTCCTGCCCGAAAGAACCCAGAGCAAGGAAATCGGTTTGGAAGCGGCTTTCCTGAACAGCCGTATCGGTTTTGATGTGACCTACTACCACACAAATACCATCAACCAGATCATTCCCGTTTCTATCTCTACAGCTACCGGCTTTAACTCCAAATATGTAAACTCCGGTACTATTGAGAATAAAGGTGTGGAAGTTTCTCTGTACGCTACTCCGGTTAAGACCAGGGATTTCTCCTGGAACATCAACCTGAACTGGACCCGTAACCGCAACAAAGTGGTTAAGTTGTACCAGGATGAAAGCGGAAACGAGATCCAAAACATCCTGCTCGGTTCCTTCCAGGGTGGTGTAAGCGTGAACGCAACGCTGGGCCAGCCTTACGGTACCATCCAGGGCAGAACTTATGTAATGATCGATCCGAAAGATCCCAACAATGTAATTCCCTGGGATGGAACATCACCCCGTGTGGTTTCCGGCAGCGGTTTTTACAGAACAACCACTACCACTACCAACGTGTTTGGCAGCTACAACCCCGACTGGATCGGTGGTGTTTACAACACGTTCAAGTACAAGAATTTCTCCCTGGGCTTCCTGGTGGATGTTAGGCAGGGTGGTAAAGTATGGTCACTCGATATGTACTATGGCCTGAACTACACCGGTGTTTATCCGGAATCTGTTGGCCTGAACGAAAACGGCAAATCCATCCGTACGCTGGAAGACGGCGGTGGTGTGATTCTGCCTGGTGTAATGGCTGACGGGTCTCCCAACACTACCCGTGTAGCACTCGATGCCAACCAGGCCGGGTTTGCTGCTTCAGATTTTGCATATGATGCCAGCTTCGTAAAACTGAGAGAGCTTGTATTCACCTATTCTTTCCCCCAGTCACTTTTCCGCAAAGTGGATGTGATCAAGGGCATGGACTTCTCCCTGATTGGAAGGAACCTGTGGCTGATCCACAAGAACCTGCCCTATGCCGATCCTGAAGAAAACCTGTCTGCAGGTAATATCCAGGGTATGCAGAGCGGTGCTTATCCCACTACAAGGACTATCGGGGCTAACCTGAATATAAAATTCTAAACACAGCAACATGAAAAGAATCATATTATCAATAGTTGCGCTGCAGGGGCTTTTCCTCGCTTCCTGTACGAAAGACATCTCGCGGTTCAACGAGGAAACAAAGCGGGCCGCCAAAGTGCCCGGGCCGACCCTTTTCTCCAATGCTACCCGGAACCTGTCCGATAACCTGGTGTCTGCCAGTGTAAATACCAACCCGTTCCGCTTCATCGTAAAGCACTGGTCCATGGCCACTTACCAGGATGAAGCCCAGTACGATTTCTCTACAAGGAATATTCCCCAGGCATGGTGGGCCGGTATGTACCGCGATATCCTGAACGATTATAAAGAGGCTGGCCGGATCATCTCCGAAGATATTACGCTGCAGGCAGGTGAAAAAGCCAACAAACTGGCCATCATCGACATCATGCAGGTATACGTATACGCCAACATGGTGACTACTTTTGGTGACATTCCTTATTCGCAGGCGCTGGATCCGAATAACGTTTATCCGGCATACGACGATGCGAAAACGGTGTACAGCGACCTGCTGAGCAGGCTGGCTGCAGATATCACTGCGCTGGACGAGTCCAGTAAGGCTTTCGCCAGTGCAGAAGACTTTGTATATGCCGGAAGCGTAAGCAAATGGAAGAAGTTTGGCAATACCCTTCGCTTCAAGATGGGAATGATACTGGCTGACAGTGATCCCTCTACTGCCAAGGCAAACGTAGAAGCTGCCGACGCCGGCGCTTTTGCTTCGGCTGCCGACAACGCGAAATTCCCCTACCTGGGTTCTACGCCGAATACCAACCCCCTGTACGCTGATATCGTACTCGGTGGTCGTGGTGACTATCTGGCTGCCAAAGACCTGATGGACCCGCTGATCTCACTCAGTGATCCCCGCAAGTCCCTCTACTTCGGCACCAACAACGACGGCGAATATGTAGGAGGTATAGTTGGCGCAGGTAATACCTATGCAACTACTTCCAAACCCGCTACACAGGTATCAGCTGCAACGGCACCTGGAATTTTCCTGGATTATTCTGAACTCGAGTTCTACCGTGCAGAGGCCATCGAAAGAGGTTACACGGTAACCGGTACCGCTGCCGACCATTACAACAATGGTATCAGGTCTTCTATCCTGTCCTGGGGCGGTTCTGAATCCGATGCTACTACTTACCTGGCTAAATCAGAAGTGGCCTATGCTACTGCTGCCGGTGACTGGAAGCAAAAGATCGGGTTCCAGAAATGGATCGCTCTCTACAATCGTCCCATGGACGGCTGGCTGGAGATCCGCAGGCTCGATCAGCCGAAGCTGACCCTTCCTGTAGGAGCAAAATCCGGTTTCCCCAACAGGTACCAGTACCCGAACAACGAGCAACAGCTCAATCCCGCCAACTACACCAGCGCCGCATCTAAGATCGGTGGCGACCAGGTGGAAACCAAGTTGTTCTGGGATGTTAACTAAGTAGTCAAAGCTTAGACTTATAAAAAGAAGGCCGCCTCAACTATGAGGCGGCCTTCTTTTTATAAGTCTTTTGTCAATGCAGCAAGAGCCAGCTTATTTATTGCTGCGGCTCATTGCCAGAAAGGGGGCATGATATTCGTGCCGCGCATGCGACAGTCGGTACAGGACTGGCTGGCTACCTGCACGCTGGTATTGAAAGGGCTTGTGAATACGATCGGCACATAACTTTGAATATATGCATCCATCAATTCTTTTGGAATGATGGGTATTTCTTTATCCTCACATTCCGGCTCGTACACCCAGGGAGCCACATCGGTCTTACGGATAAAGATCCGCTGCTCCTGCCTGTCGGCAAACTCCACAAAACCGATAACCGGTTCATCCGGATTGGTTGTTGAATGCAGGTTGCTGTTCAGCTCGGAGGGCTGCGCGTCGAAAATGGTTCCCACCTGTTCGCTGTTCTTTGCCATACGCTGCAGGAAATCAAACCCTTCCGGGGTGCGTCCGTGCATCACCACATGAATGCTGTATTTGACATCCAGTTTCCAGGAACCCTCTTCAATAAAAGCGATTTCCCGCGTCAGTTTGTCCTCGTCGAGTTTAATCGTAGACCCCAACAGGATTTTAGTAGAGGCTTCGGTGCGCCAGCAGGTATACCCGCTGTAATCGTAACGGCCATCGGGGAAAATATATTCAATGCCGATGGGCCTCAATTGGCTGTCGTAGCGGTAGGTAACATTGGGCAGGTACCGCGACTGGATCTCCCAGGTCTCATCTGTTTGCCAGGTATAGTACTGCGTATTGTTGCCGGGATCGTGGGTGTTCAAATTGATGTGCACGCCGTCTGCCGTACGATAGTAGCTGATGCTGTCGATGGGGGGCGTGCGTATCACCTTGTTGTAGTCGGAAAGGTATTCACGCCCGTCTGCCGTACGTATGCGCAGGCGGTACTGGTGTGCATCGTTCAGGTGCAGGTTTTCCGTATAATACCTTCCTTCCGTTTGCCAGGGAATGACATATACGGATCCGTCGTCACCCTCCACCAGCATATCGGCATTGGCTTCATAGGAAAGTCTGGCGGAGTCGGATGTTTTAACGGTCCTGGACAACCGAATATCGGTAGCGCCGGCACCTGAATTGACGAAGCCTTCCATTACAAGGTAGCCGGTGGAAGGGTAGCTGATGCCCGGGTCATAGGGGTCTTTACAGGCAGCGATGGTGAGAAAGGGGAATACAAATACTAATATTTTTTTCATGGCTTTTCACTTATGTCTATGGAATAACTGCCGGTGTGGGTTTTGCCGGCTGCATCCACGCCTTCAATGGTTAAAAGGTATTTGCCCGGGATATCAGAACTGAAGATATCGAGGCTTTTGGAGGTATGTGGCTGCACACGGTTATTCCAGTATAATTGGGTACGGTAGTCGGGCATACGCCGTGCAGCATCAGTAGGACTGTTGTATTGCGGTGCGTAAAATGCCCGCTCCAGCAGCAACCCGTCGTATTCGGCAGTAACCGCATTGTTGGGTAGTTTGAGCAGGACAGCATCTCCTTTATAAGTGGAGAATGCAGCAATGCCTTCGTACAACTGTCCATCAAGAAAATAACGCCCGGGCATTACTTCCAGTTTTTTTACCTGCAGAGGATCATAGGCGAGTATATCGGCGGTAGTTACGGGTATGCCATCAAGCAGGAGCAGCGGCTCGGCGGAAAGCAAGGATTGGTTCAGTACGTCAACGATCAATATTTGTGGCTTTCCCTGCCTTTGGCGGATAGCAAGTTCTATCACGTATTCCCTCAGCACCTCCTCCATAGTGGTGAAACGAACGTATTTATCGAGCCAGTAAACGCTCACTCCCCGGTGCCCGTAAAAAGGCATACTGTCAATAGCGGGTAATAGGAACCGGTTGATCTGTTCTTCGTTGAAACGATTGCGTACCTGCATGGCCAGGCTCGCCTCCTGCAAATCGGCAGCCAGCGCTGCATCGATCTCGAAAGGAGGCAGGCTATCGGAACCTGCTTCTGTTGCAAAGGGATCCGCAAGCTCAAAACGATAACCCTGGCCTGGTTTCTTTTCTCCCGCCAGTACAATATTGCCGGCGCCGTAAAAATCCTGTACCTGGAAACGGCAGCGGCCAGCTGCATCGCTGGTTGCTTCATAATACTGCGTTTTGCCTCCCAGTACGGAAAGCGTAACAGGCAGGTCAGTTACCGGCTGGCCGCTGCCGGCATCTGTAATTTTTGCTTCAATGATTTGCCCGTCGTATTCAGGCGGAAAAACCGGTGAGGCCGCGATGGAACGATTGTTCCAACTGAAGCGGGTATTGCTGACCGTTAGCATGAGCTCGTCCATGGCAGCCGTTGCCAGCGGCGCCGGCTGATCGAAATACCACCTGGGGCGAAAGGCTGCATGTGGTATGTCGGCGCTTAACAATAGCCAGCTTTGTATGTCCCCGGTTGGTTCTGTCAGCAGTTTGTCGGTCTTCACTACCGCCGCCGAAAGACCGGCCGGGAAGCTATCCTGCCCGCCGGTATTCAGTTCGATCGGAATTTTTTCTCTTGTGTGAAAGGTCTGCCCACCCGCCTTCACCCCGATGGGCGCCGGCTGTGAAGGGAAGCGGAAATAGTGGCGGCTGCAGAGCGGCTTACCCGTTGCATCGAATAAAATAAACTCAGTAATTCCTTCTCCCAGTGATCGCAGGGGCAATTGCAGGGCGGTGCTGCCACCTGTAAGCGACAATGCCTGCCGGTATTTTTCGAGGAAGCGGGTATGGGCAAAAAGAAGAACGCCGGCAGCGCCCGTATTGGTGTGGACCTGCAACTGCAGCATGCTATCGTTGACAGGGGAAATGGACAGGGTGAAACCCTTCTCTTCAACAGCAGGTAAGGATGTATTGATCTCTGTACCGTCGGCCAGGCGGGCTAAAGCCTGGTAACGGATGCCGGTGCGCGGCGTCAACTGCAAGCTCCGGATGCCGGTTTCGTTTGCCTGCCAGGAAGCAATACTGTCGCCCGTGGCCCCAAGAATCTTTCCTTCGTGGGCCGCCGGCCGGCCGTATTGGTCGGTTACGCGGAAGGCAATACGTGTGGGAATGCCGTCCACCAGGTGCCCGCTTTCGGGGAAGGCCTCCAGCCGGTATCGCAGCGCCACGGCCGGTTGCCTGGGAAGCGACTTGAAGGGATTGATGATCCTGATGGTCTTCTGGAAAAAATAATCCGCGCCACTGTTTCGCATCCATCGCGTATAGGCACGCAGGCGGTAGTTTCCGCTGGGAATGGTAGCCGGCAGGAAAATGGACCCGCGCCCTGCACCGGTATCGATAGCTGCCTTGACCTGGGCCACCGGCTTGTTGTTGCGATCGAGCAGTTCGAGGTAGGCTACATTGCTCAAACGCCCCATCTGGTGGGAACTGCCATTGAGATAGTAACATTTCCACCAGATCAGTTCCCCGGCCAGGTAATCGTTACGGTCGGTATGTACATATAGTTTTTCGACGTAGTCGCTTCTCCGGTAAGTATCAAACCGGTTATAGATCTCCGTTAGTTGCGCCTGGCTGTTACCGGCTTGTGTAAGAGCGGTTACCAGGAAGCATATAATGAGTCGCTGTTTCATAGCCGGTTAAAAGCGGATGTTGTAGTTGATGAATGGGATAACAGAACCGAAAATGGCGAGCTTGTACCCGTTGATGACACCATCTTCCGATACATAATAAACGGAATAGGCGTTCCGGCGACCCGTCAGGTTGTACAGTCCGGCCGACCAGGACCCGTGGAAACGCTGGTCTACCTTGTGGTTGCCATCCAGGTTCAATGCAAGGTCCATCCTGAAATAGTCGGGAATGCGGTGGCTGTTGCGGTCGGCGTACAAAGCCCGGACGCTGCCGGCATAGTAGTAACTGCCAATCGGGAGGGTGATGGGTCTTCCCGTGCTGTAGTTCACGTTCATGGAAACCGCGAAGCGATGCGAGAACCGGTAATTGCCGGTAAAAGTGACATCGTGCGGCTTGTCGTAGTTGGCCGGGTAATAATCGCCTTTGTTGATCACTTCGGCAACAGCCGGGTCGTCCTGCTTCAGCAGGATGCGTGAATAGGTGTAGCTGAGCCATCCGGTAAGTTTGCCCGCTGTTTTCTTCACCATGAACTCGGCCCCATAAGCCTTACCCTTTGTGCCCATTACATCCGTTTCAATATGATGGTTCATTACCAGCACGGCGCCGCTGCGGAAGTCGAGGTAGTCCTGTATCTTTTTATAATAAAACTCTACCGAGGTTTCGATGGTGTTGTTCCGGAAGTTTTTATAGAAGCCAAGGGATACCTGCTGGCCATATTGCGGGCGGATATTCGGATCACTGAGTTTCCAGATATCTGTGGGCGAAATGGCGGTGGTATTTGAGAGCATGTGGATGTACTGCCTTTGCGAATTGTAGCCGGCTTTAATGGAGAAGTCAGCGGTAATACTGTAGCGGGCGGAGAGCCGCAGTTCGGGTCCTGAATAATTAGCTGCTGATTTGCCCTTTTCGACTTCTTCCACGCCGGTACTGTTTTCAATGGTCCGTGGCACGCCCGGCAGGTAATGGCGGATGCTGGCTGGTCCCAGGTAGCTGAAATAAGAATAACGCAGGCCGGCCTGGACGGAAAAATCCGTGCTGATGTTCCAACGGTCGGATATATACGCGGCAAGCTCACGTCCCTGTTCAGTTGCTACTTCGTCGGGTGTAACCAGTGAACCTTTACCGGAGGGACCATAAGTGCCGGGCTCCAGGTGGTAGCGAATAAAGGAGGCGCCCATATCGAGGGTGTGCTTCGGATGCACAAACCAGGTGAAATCTGTTTTGGCGTGCAACTGGGCTACCTTGAACTTGAGCTGAAAACCATTTTCGGTTGGTCCTTCTGCTGCCGTTTTATAATCGTACTGGTCGTATCCGCCCGATACCTCCGCGTTGAATTTGTTGCTGAATACATGTTTCCACTTGGCCGACAGGTTATTGTTCGAGTAGGCATAGCTGGTATCGTTGTTCAGGTTGAACTTGTCTTTACTGGTATAACCTGTGAAAGAAAAGCTGTTCTTATTGTTGGGCTGATAATTGAGCAGCAGGTTGCCGTCCAGGAAATTGGCCTTGCTGTTGCGGTATTCTTCGGGAAGGAATTGTAATATCCAGTTGGCATAAGTGGTTCTGAACCCTGCCATGAACGAAAGTTTGTCTTTTACGATCGGTCCTTCCAGGTTGATGCGTGTGGTGAGCGGCCCTATGCCGGCAGTGCCCCCGATCTTTTTCTTATTCCCTTCCTTGCTGTTCACGGCCAGTACTGAAGAAAGGCGACCGCCATATTTCGCCGGGATACTGCTTTTGTAAAGCTCCACATCTTTCACGAGATCGGGATTGAAAGCAGAGAAAAATCCAAAGAAATGCGTGGGATTGAAAATGGTGGCTTCATTGAAAAGGATCAGGTTCTGGTCGACCGACCCACCACGAACGTTGAAGCCGGCGCTGGCTTCGCCCACGGTTTTAACGCCCGGGAGTGTCAGCACGGCTCTCAGAATGTCTGGCTCACCAAATACGGTGGGTAATTGTTTAATGGTTTGGATAGACAGGCGCTCTATGCCCATGCCAACCCGGCGCACGTTCGCCACCTTGGCGGCGGAGATCACCACCTCTTTCAGTGAGGTAACCCGCTCGGTCATATCAACGTTAAATCGTCCATCGGCGTTGAGCTGGATGCGGCGCCTGGTATCGGCCATGCCAAGCCCCTGTATGTTGAGCGTATAGGTACCACGGGGAAGTGTAAGCGAATAAAACCCATACTGGTCTACCGATACGCCGGCGCGGCTGTTCTCGACCTGGACATAAGCGCCAGCCACCGGTTCGCCGTTTTTGCTGTTCCTGATATAACCGGCAATACTCGCATTGGCGTGTGATATCTGGTTTGTTTTGGCGCCGATAACAAATAGTTTTTGCTCGATGTCCGGGCCTTCAGCCGCTTTTTTCTCGCGGCTGAAATCGGGTATTACCGGCGGTGCATTGCCGGCATCTTTTGTGTCGGGACGGAAAAAATTTTCAGCGAGCGATGCCTGTAATGGAGTGCCGCGGGTCAGGAATATTTTTTTCTGACCCGCCGGGGTATAATGGAAGGCGGTGCCGGCAAAGGCACTGTCGAGCAATTCCCATAAAGGGAACTTGTTTACGCTGATGCTGATACGCAGGCTATCGAAATCTGCGGCATTGTAATAAAAATGCAGACCTGTCTGCGATTCAATGAGCGATACAAAACTTTCTATTCCTGCACTGTCAACGCTAACGCTCACACGATAACCAGAGGTATCCTGCGCCTGTGATAGGGTGGCTGCACAAAGCAGGCAGCAACTGATGAATATATTCCTGAGCATTTTTATTGGAGCGTTTCGTTATACGCTACGGCCGCAGTAACAACGGCATCGCGGTCGGTTTTAAAATTGAGCTGGCGGCTGCGCAGGTAGCGACGGATGGTACCGGCCTGGTCGCCGAAACACCTGAGAAAAGACCGGTAATTCGAAAAGGATTGTACAGGTCCGCCGGGATAAACAAAATAATAGCGCTGGTTGTCAACGATCCTCCGTTCCACGCGATCGGTAACCCTTTCCAAAACGGTAGAAGAACGGTATACCCATACCGAAGATTTGTTGCCTTCAAAAAGATGATCGTAAAAGCCTGCGCCCACGCCATCCGTGCCGTCGTGCCGTTTGAAATGGTGGCCCTGGAACTCGAAGGAGGAAAGGTATTCTTTCTGCACCAGTATCCTTATTCCCTGGGCCGATTGCATCACCACCTGGTCTTTTATCATGTCGTAGAGAATGGGAATGGAATCATAGAACTGCTGGCGGTACCACAAGCGGGAAGGCACAAATTTATTCGTAAGGAAGTAGGGGTTCCCGATATAGGAGCTGGAATAATTGACCTCCTGTACGCCGCTGAACAGCCGGGCATTAGACGAGCGGTATTGGGGTGAAGAAGCGACGGCATACTGGCGGCTGCTTTCTATAAAATCGCCAGCAGAAGGCAACTGGGCGCCGGCAAGCGCCGGCTGTAAAAGCAGTAGCCAGATATAAAGCTGTAGTTTCGGCATATGTATAAAAATAGGCATTGACACCGAATAAAACAGCAGCGTTGCAAAGGGATTCCGAAAGTGGTGAATAGCGTCTGTTTAGTGGTATAAATCCTCTGCCGGGCCGGCTGCGCCTTATTTTGACAGATACTTGCGCACCACCTCGCTGCGGTTGCGTACTTGCAGTTTTTCGTAGATATTGTGCGCATGCTTTTTGATGGCGTCGATGGTAACACCGAGCTGAACGGCGATTTCTTTGTAAAGAAAGCCGTCAACAATGAGCGACAAAACGATTCGTTCCTTTTCGGTCAGTTCATCGAGTTGCTGCTTTTCATTGGGCTGCTGGAAATAGTCGATCACTTTTCTGGCTATTTCCGGCGACATCGGAGCGCCGTTGTGATACAATTCCCTGATCTTTTCCAGGAGCTGATCAAAGGAGGATTTTTTTAACAGGTATCCGCCCGCTCCGGCTTTCAAAGCTTTAAACACTTTTTCGTCGTCTTTGAAAACGGTGAGCACCAGGAACCGGGCAGCAGGGTGGGCAGACTTCATGGTAAAAATGGCATCGATGCCCGATATGCCCGGGAGGTCTATGTCCATGACCGTAACATCCGGCTGCAGCTCATCAAATTTTTCTATAAGGCTTTCGGCGTTGCCAAAAGAGCCAATGCATGCAACCGTACTCGATGCATTGAGAATATCTTCCACCGTTTGCCGGAAAATATGCTGGTCCTCCACAATACAAACGGTGATCAGCTTTTCTTTTAGCGTTGCTTTGCTCATGCCTCACAAATATGGGGAAAGATATACAATTCCGGTGGCGCCCCGTTATTGCGCCAGCCTGTCGAACATCTGGTTGGCGTTAATGGTGATGGTAGGTTTTTCATCGGGATCTTTGAACAGGATATCGGCCTGGTATTGCTTTTTCTCCATTACATGGTCCCTGATAAAGTCAAGGATAAGCGGCAACTGGTTGTTCATGGGTTGCACCGATATTTCATGCCCCATGTCCTTTACCCGGAAAACGGTATAAGGCAGGTTTTGCCGGAGATAGGTTTTTGCAACAAAGGAAGAGCCGTAAAATCCCTTGTTGAAGAACCTGATCTTATTATAGGGCACAATCCTGTCGGTAGTGCCGTGAAACAGCAGGGCAGGGGCGGGTGGGTTTTTGTATTTCAGTTTCCCATCGTAGCTTAAAATAGCTCCGGAAAAAGCGACCACCGCGGCGTAGTTGAAACCTGCAGGCAGTACCAGCGCTTCTTTTTTCCGGTTGCTCTTCATGAAATCGGCTTCCAGCACGGTTATGGCGCCGGCGCTTGACCCGGAGAGTATAATCTTAGAGGTATCAAAACCCAGGCTGTCGGAAAACCGGATCAGCCAGTTGGTGGCATCGTAGAGGTCTTCCACCGCCATGGTGATGGCATGATGCAGGGGCCTGGTGTTAAAAACAGAAACCTTGTTAACGCCTTTCATTCCAAGGCGATAGGAGATAGAAACAACCTTGTACCCGCAGTTCAGCAGGGTGTCGAAGTACCTGTTGTAAATAGCAGCATCGCGATTGCCGCCTACAAAAGCACCACCGAAGACGAACAGCACCACCGGCGTTTTCCTGCCGGCCATCGACTCCGGCGAATAATAGTCCAGCTGCAGTGCCGAATCTTTCACGGCATAGGTAAAGGTTTGCTTTACAACGCCCTCAGCCGGGAAAGGCTTTTGTGCATAGCTGGCGGTTGCAGCGACGAACAATAGAACTATAGGGACAAGCCGGAAAAGGATGGTGTATTTCATAAACAGTGTAAGTTGAAGGTAGTCAACTTTATACAGATACGGTCGCCGCATTCACCAGCCGGGCGCGTTCCGAAGGCAAAATTTTTTTATTTGCGGGTTTTGTGTATTTTGCTTAAACTAATATTAACTGTCGTTTTAACACTTTATGTAAAGCGCCCGTGTTAAACTGATACAGGGTTATTTATATCAAAACCACCATTCGCGTGTCCGGAACGATTGCTGCTTTAAGAAAAGGTGACGAGACCGTTTTTAATGGTCTTTTTTTTGAATACCATACAAAGGTCTACTATTTTGTTCTGTCCAGGACCAACTCCGCTTTCCTGGCGGAAGAAGTTACCCAACTGACATTTATCAAATTGTGGCAGTACCGTGAATCGCTGGATGAAACGGTTGCTGTTTCCCGGCAAATTTTCCGCATAGCAAAAACAACCCTGATCGATCAGCTCAGGGTGCAGGACAATCGCAGCAAGCTGCTTGCGGTTGCCCGCGAAACGGGCCCTGGCATTGAAAACAGTGCCGAGGGTCAACTGCTTGAAAAGCAACTCAGGCAACAGGTAATGGACATTGTGCGTACCATGCCCCCGCTTCGCAGAAAAGTGTTCGAATTAAGCAGGTTCGAAGGCCTGTCTTACAAAGAAATTGGAGAAATGCTTTCCCTCTCCGTAAAGGCCGTAGAAAAACAGATATCCCGCGCTATTAAGCAGGTCAGGCATACCCTTTCCTGCCTGCTTGCATTCTTCCTCCTGCTGTTTTAAAAAAAATAACCGCGAATGGGGGGATATGTCCTTTTGAAACGTAATCTTAACAGTTACTCATTTACATTCACTGGCAATGGTCAACAAGCACTTAATTCAACGGTATATCAGGAACGAATGTAATGAGGAGGAGCGACGCCTGGTGGAATCCTATATGGACCAACACCCGGAAGAGTGGAATGCCTGGCTCAATGAAGAAGACTGGGAGGATTTTGAACCGTCCGGTGATACAGAATCCATTCCTACAACCCGCATGTTTGAAGCAGTGAGCCGCCTCAAGAACAGGTCTGGCAAAACCCTGCCCCTGAGACCATGGAGACGCTATGTTGTTGCAGCATCGGTCGCGGCCTCGCTGGTAGTGGTTGTTTCTCTATCGTTCCTGTTTTCGGGACGCGATGAGGCCGGTGGTAAACCCGGCGGCGGCGAACAACCTGCAGCTTTGGCCAGCCTGCCTTTGAAGCAAACCAGGGAGAACAGGGGCGACAGGGAATTGCGCTTCACTTTGCAGGACGGATCAGTAGTGAGCCTGGCGCCCGGCAGTTCCATTACCTACAACGATCCTTTTGTGGCAGCAGGCAAAAGGGAAGTGTACCTCAACGGATTGGCTTCATTCCAGGTGGCAAAAGACGCTGCTAATCCTTTTACGGTGTTCTCGGGAGAAATAAGCACCACGGCACTGGGTACCTGGTTTACCGTTGATGCCTATGCGGAGATGGGTTACACGAAAGTAAACCTGCACGAAGGGAAGGTAGTGGTGAGGCCGGTAGAAAAAACGGCGGATCAGAAGATGGAAGACATGTATCTCCTGCCGGGTGATGAGCTGCGATACGAAAAGAAAACCGGGCTGGCTTTTGTAAGCCGCGCCAAAACAAAAGAGACCCTTGTAAAAGCATCGCCCCGGAAGAACAGTACAAAAATTGCTGTCAAACCCGAATGGTATAAATTCAGCGGGCAACTTTTGACGGAGGTCTTGGACCAGTTGAGTCAATATTACCAGGTTGATTTTTATTATTATCCTTCGCAACTCAAAAATATGTACCTGACGGGCAGGATAGAGAAAACGGATAGTCTCGACGCAGTATTAACCGACATTGCCCTGTTGCACGGGCTGGTGATCCGGAAAGAAAAAAGCGGTTACATTATTTCCAAAGAATAAATCAATCAATAAAGTGGGCGGTACCGGTAAAGCACTCCAGGAGAGTGCCCGGGATGATATTGCCCTTTCAAAACGCAACTTGCCATGATAGAAAAAAGAACCCTGAGCCGGTATGCGCTCCGTTTTCTGATGCTGCTTCTTTTTCTGCCTGCTGTCCTTTCCGCACAGCAACCCAGGGCCGACGTCAGGGGTGTTGTGCGCGACGAAGATGGCTCCGCCCTGCAGGGTGTATCGGTGGTGGTCAGCAATACAAAAACAAATTTCACGGCGGCTACCCAAACCGACAGCCTGGGCGTATTCAGGTTTTCGGGCCTTCCGGCGGGGCGCGGCTACACATTTGCGTTTACCTATGTTGGCTTCGAGGAGCAGACCGTTGACGGCGTACTTAATCCCGATGCGCAGTTTTCGCTGATGATAAAACTGAAAGAACTGAACAAAACACTGAAAGATGTGGTGGTGATCGGCTACGGTTCTCAGAAAAGATCCAATGTAACCAGCGCCATTTCCACGGTGAAGTCGGAGAATTTTGTAAAAGGCATTGCGTTGGATGCAGGCCAGCTCATCCGCGGCAAAGTGGCGGGCCTGGCAGTAATAAGTCCCGATGCCAACCCCCTATCAGTTGCGCAACTGGCTTTGCGTGGTATCACCACGCTGCGGTCCAGCACCAGCCCGCTTATCCTGATCGACGGCATTCCCGGTGCGTTGAACACCGTATCGCCCGATGAAATTGCCCAGATAGATGTGTTGAAAGACGGATCGGCTGCAGCCATTTACGGAACTCGTGGCACCAACGGCGTGATCCTGATCACCACCAAAACCACGAAAGGAGAAATGCCTGCCTCGGTGGACATCAATACTTATCTCTCCGTGCAGCAGATCGTACGCAAACTGCCCATGATGACGGCAGCCCAATATCGCGAGAAAGCAGGGCAGGGACTGCAGGGCGCTGTCGACTACGGAGGCAATGTTGACTGGCTGGATGAGATCACCCAAACACCTCTTTCCCAGGTGTACAACATAAGCCTGCGGGGTGGAAGCAAAACCACGAATTATACCGCCAGCCTTGAGTACCGCGACCTGGAGGGCATCATTAAAAGATCGAATAACAAAATCATCTATCCCCGTATAGAAGTGACCCACCGCATGTTCAGCGACAAACTCCGTATCAATGCAGGTGTGAACGGCTCCTTCAAAAAATATTTCGACGGTTCCGACGGCAGCGGCTATAAAACCGATGTGTATGCCGGGGCAATCCAGTTTAACCCAACAGATCCCGTAAAAGATGAAAACGGCAACTGGAAAGAAAGGTCCATCAATGACTATCTGAACCCCCTGGCGCTTTTATGGGAGGCGCAGGGAGAAAACAAAGAGACCAATATGCGGCTATTTGCCAATATGATCTTTACTCCCGTGACAGGGCTGGATATCAAATACACTGCTTCCGCCAATATCTTCAACCAGGTCCGCGGATACTATGAAACCAAACAGCACTCCTCCACAACCAAATACGGAAAGAATGGCTATGCATCCCGCGGCGCCCGGTACACCTATGATAACCTTGCTGAACTAACTGTCCAGTACAACCGTAACCTGTTCACGGATCATTCCGTAACTGTTCTGGGCGGATACAGTTGGATGAAAAGTGGGTATGAAGACTACTGGATGCAGAACTGGGACTTTCCTTCCGACGACTATACCTACAATTCCATGCAATCGGGCCAGGCCCTGCGCGATGGAAGGGCAAACGAAAACTCCTACCGGAGCGAAAACAAACTGATCGGCTTTTTCGGCCGCCTGAATTACAGCTTCCGTGGAAAATACATGTTAACAGCCAGTGTCAGGAGGGAAGGCTCTTCCAAGTTCGGGGACAATAACAAATGGGGTACCTTTCCCGCTGTTTCTGCAGCATGGAACCTGAAAGGCGAAAATTTTCTGCAGGAAATGGACGTACTCAGCACACTCAAGCTGCGTGGCGGTTTCGGCATCACTGGCACGGAGCCGGCAGATCCCTATATGTCGTTGAACGTACTGAGCTTTAGCGACTATGCCTATTTCGGTGACCACTGGCTCAAGGCCATCAGGCCCAATTCCAATACCAATCCCGATCTCCGCTGGGAAAAAAAGGAGGAAATAAACCTCGGACTTGATTTTGGCTTTTTCAGGAACCGGTTGTCGGGCAGCATCGATATCTATCAAAGGGATACGAGGGATCTGATATGGCAGTATAACGTACCCTCGCCTCCTTTTATCTTCTCGACTATTGTGGCGAACGGTGGCTCCATGCGTAACAGGGGTATGGAAGTTTCGTTGCAACTGGTTCCGGTCGAAACAAAATATTTTAACTGGACCACCAGCTTCAACTATTCCACCAATTCGAACAGGATGCTTTCCTTTTCCAATGATAAGTACATAGCCGGTACCTACAGGGACGAAGGATCGACCGGGTCGCCCATACAGCAGGCTACGCACAGGATTGCGGAAGGTCAGCCCATTGGTAATTTCTGGGGATACAAAACAATTGACATAGATGAGAACGGGCATTGGATTATAGAGGGCGGAGATGGGAAACCCAAACCCATTGTAGACGCGCTTTCTTCTGACAAAAAAGTGATCGGCAACGGGCTGCCCAAACACTACCTGAACTGGAACAATTCGCTTCGTTATAAAAATTTCGACCTTAACATTACCATGCGTGGGGCTTTCGGATTCCAGATCTGGAATACAGCCGAAGCCTTCCACGGATCACCTGCCATGTTCGTGGCCGGCTGGAATGCCATGGAAAAAGCTTTTGAACCCGTATATGGAAAAAGACCCATCGCTTTCGATCAGCCCCTGGCCTATGTAAGTTATTATGTGGAAGACGGCGACTACTGGAAAATAGACAACCTTACATTGGGATATAACTACGACACAAAACTGAACTGGATCAGGAATGTCCGCCTGTTTGCGTCGATTTCCAACCTGGCAGTGATCACCGGTTACAACGGCATCGACCCCGAGACCCCTATTGCAGGGTTGACACCGGGCATCGATAACCGCTACAGGTATCCTTCGGCCCGCACCTACACCATGGGACTGTCTTTCAAATTTTAAACCGAAACAATCATGAAAGTATATCAAAAGATAGGAAAAATAGCCGCCTCCCTTTTTCTCATTGGCCTGGCAGCCGGTTGCAGCAAGGATCTGGAGGAAAAAGTATATTCTTCCATAACAGAACAAAGCTATGAATATGGCAATAAGGACTTCGATGCAGTCATCGCCGCTGTTTATCCGCCGATGCGGGGTGTATTTTCCCACTCGGCGTTCTGGACGGCCCAGGAAGTAAGCGCCGACGCCATTGTTTCTCCGCCGACGGCCACCGGATGGTACGACGGCGGCCAGTACATGCGCTTTCACTACCACAACTGGAACTCAGAACAAAGCAATGTAAATGATTTCTGGAGCTGGATGTACCGCGGCGTATTGCTTGCCAACAATGCAATTGACCAGATCGAAAAAGACAAAGTACCGGCAGCTTCCCCCGAGCAGAAGGAAAACGGTCTTATGGAGTTAAGGGCTGCGAGGGCATACTATTACTGGCTGATCTGCGATAATTTTGGTGACGCGCCCCTGGTGACAACCGTTACAACGGAGCTTCCCGAAAAAAGCACGCGAAAGGAAATCTACGATTTTGTGGTAAGTGAACTGCTGGAAATCATACCCAAACTGAGCGAAGAACAGGGCACAAATATGTACGGCCGCTTCACCAAATGGGGAGCAAAAGCTTTGCTGGCCAATGTGTACCTGAATGCTGAAGTGTATACAGGCGAAAGCCGCTGGAATGAATGCATAGCGCAGTGCGACGATATCATCAACAGCGGGAAATGCGCGCTGTCTCCCAACTACAGGGACCCGTTCCGCTCTTCGGGTGTTGAGTCGTCCAAAGAAGTGCTGTTCACCGTGCCCTATGACAAAACTCTTGCCAGTGGCAACGACATGCACATGCGTTCCTGGCAGAGTGAACTAAGGAAGAAATTCGACCTCGAAGTTACACCCTGGGGCAGCGGTACTACTATGGGTGTTACCCAGTTCATCGACACCTACGACAGCGACGACAGCCGCATCGACGATACCTGGCTGCGCGGCCAGCAGTACGATATCAATGGGAATATGCTCTACGGTGTATACGATGAACCTGGTAAACCTTTTTATATTGTAAAAGACATCCCCGACGGCAGTTATGTGAAAGAATTCGAGGGCTATCGGATGAACAAGTTTGAAGTGGCTCCGGGTACGCCTACCAATTCCGATACCGATTTTCCTATTTTCCGCTACGCCCAAGTGCTGATGATGAAAGCGGAATGCCTCCTGCGCACCAACCAGCCGGGCGCTGGCGAACTGGTAACCAAAGTGAGGCAACGGGCATTCAAAGATCACCCGGCAAAGGCAGTGGTGACCGATGAACAGCTAAGGCAGAATTCTGCTTACAAATACGGCTATGTGGAGAAGTATGTGATCGTGGACCCGGGCAATCAGGATCCCGTACAGTTGGGGCGTATGTACGATGAACTGGGCTGGGAGTTTGTCTGGGAAACCCACCGGCGCCGCGACATGATCCGCTATGGCCTGTTTACGAAGAAAAGCTGGCTGTCGCACAAACCCATGGGCGACTACAGGACTGTTTTCCCGATCCCTGAAACCGTGCTTACTTCCAATCCCAAGCTGGCGCAGAACCCGGCATACAATTAATAAGCGTTGCAAACGAAAATCATCGAACTGTAAGATATTCGCATATGACCAGGAAAACTTTTTTAAGCCTCTTTTGTTTCCTGTTTGGTCTCTTCGCAGCAAGGGCCCAGCAGGTGGCTAAAACCATTGCTGATAACAGGATCAATTTCTTCCCGCTGGCTGATGTCCGCATTACCGGCGGCCAGTTCCGGCATATCCAGGACCTGGATCACGAGTACCTGCTGACCCTGGACCCCGACAGGCTCCTGTCCTGGTTTCGCCGGGAAGCGGGGCTTGTTCCCAAAGCGCAACCCTATCCTTTTTGGGAATCTGAAGACGTATGGGGCGGCGGGCCGCTGGCCGGTCATATCATGGGCTTTTACCTCTCGTCCATGTCAATGATGTACCAGACCACCGCAGACCCGCGGATCATTGAACGCCTGAAATACACTTTAGCGGGTTTAAAAGAAGCGCAAGATGCACAGGGAGACGGCTACCTGCTGGCCACCATAAACGGGCGACAGGTATTCGAGGATGTGGTGGCAGGCAATTTTAAAACCAGTAATCCACTGATAAATAAAAGTTGGGAACCGGTTTATATCATGAATAAGATCATGCTGGGCCTCTACAATGCATATACCCTGTGCCAATTGGAGGAAGCCAAACCGATCCTGCAGAAAATGGCCGACTGGTTTGGAGAAAAAGTGATGGACCGGCTCTCGCACGACGATCTGCAAAAGCTGCTGGTATGCGAACACGGTTCTATCAACGAATCATACGTTGATGTATATGCGATTACCGGCGATGCCAGGTATCTCCGCTGGGCAGAAAGGCTCAATGATGAAGACATGTGGGTGCCGCTTTCCAAAGGAGAGGATGTGCTGAACGGCTGGCATGCCAATACCCAGATCCCCAAGTTTACGGGATTCAACGCGGTATACAGGTACACCAACGATACCGCTTACAGGAATGCCGCGAACTTTTTCTGGAACATCGTGGTGAAAAAACATACCTGGATCAATGGCGGCAACAGTACCGGCGAACACTTTTTTGAAGAAGCCATGTTCGAAAAAAAACTGCCGCAATTCGGAGGGCCTGAGTCTTGTAACTCGGTAAACATGATGCGCCTTACCGAAAGCCTGTATGAAACCGATGGCCGGCCCGAAAGGATCGACTATTACGAGCGGGTATTGTACAACCATATCCTGGCGAACTACGATCCCGAAGAAGGAATGGCCTGTTACTACACTTCCATGCGCCCCGGCCATTATAAAATCTACGGCACAAAGTATCATTCCTTCTGGTGCTGTACCGGAACCGGACTGGAAGCCCCGGCCAAGTTCGCCAAAATGATCTATACCCATAAGGACAATGCACTGTATGTAAATCTTTTTATTCCATCTGAACTGAACTGGAAGGAAAAAGGCATTACCGTAAAACAGTCTACCCGTTTCCCGGATGAGAACCAGTCTGTATTAACCATCCACACCGCCTCTCCGCAGCAGGCGTTACTGAAGATCAGGGTGCCCTATTGGGCTGAGAAAAGCAGCCTGGTACTGAAACTGAACGGAAAGAAGATAAAAGCGGTGAAACAGGAAGATGGGTACCTGGGCATTTCCCGCAACTGGTCCGATAAGGATGAGCTCAGCATCAGTTTTACGCCGCAACTGGAAGTGCTGCCGCTCAAAGAGAGCAACAGGTATTATGCTGCCCAATATGGTCCCATCGTATTGGGGGCCAGGATAGACAATACGAATATAGAAAAGAGCAATTTCCGGAACGCCCGGAGAACGGTGGCCGATGTGCTGCTTCCCATGTCGGAGGTGCCTGCTTTCATAGGACCGGCCGAAGCCATCGGCAAAGACATCAAACACATTCCTGGAGCTGAGCTGAAGTTTGTATATGCGCCAAAGGAAGGAAAGGGGATGGAACTTGTTCCGTTCAACCGTATCCATTTCAGCCGCTATGCTTTGTATATGATCCGTGTAAACGATATGGAAGAATATCGCCGTACGGTAAGGGACAGTTCCGTGTATACGGGAATGGAGACTGGCCTCGCCGGCCGGCGAACAGACGGCGTAAAAATGGGCGATGCCGATTCCGAACAAATGCATCGTATGGAAGCTGTAAGCAGTTCGGCCGGCAGGTATACGTTAACGGAAATGTATAGACGTGCAACTAACGGTGGTTATTTTATGTACAACCTGAAATCCTCACCCGACAGGAAGCAATCCCTTTACCTGGCTTTCCGCGCCGACGACCAGGACGAGCTTTCCTTCGACGTTTTGGTGAATGGGCGTGTAATAAAATCTTTCACCCGTTCGGGAAAAACCGGTCCGCCCGCTACCGCTTATTTTGCCGAAACCATTCCCATACCGCTGGAGTTGACAAAAGGGAAAAAGGACATTACGGTGAAAATTGCGGCCAGGTCAAAAAGCATGACGGGAGATGTGCTGGATATCGGGTTGCTGAGCGAGTAAGACGGAAACTAAAGCCGGCCGATCCCTTTCATTACCTGCTCTACCATGGCATCGCAATAAACCAGGTTGAATTCGAAGAGTTCGCGGGCGGAATAATTTTTTTCCAGTTCGGTCCGCAACATGCTTTTGGCCCTGTTGAGCCTCACTTTTACATTGGCTTCGCTGATGTTGAGCAGGCCGGCCGTTTCCGACACGTTCAGCCCGTTTACTTCTCTTAACGAAAACACCATGCGGTAGTCATCAGGAATGCGGGAAAGGGCGCCTTCGATGATATGCCCTAACTCGCGGTTCCTGACGGCCTGGTCCGTGTCGTTGTTTGAAGCGGCGAACAGCGGTATGGAGTGGTCGGCCACTTCTCTGGCGATCTCGTTTTTGAAACTCGATTTTTCTTTCTTCCGGTAACAATTGTTCATCATGATGCGAATGATCCATGTTTTAAAACTGGAATTCCCTTCAAACTGCGACAGGTTTTTATAGGCATCGATAAAAGTTTCCTGCATCAGGTCCATGGTGTCTTCATGGTTGTAATTGTAGGACCTGCCCGTTTTGTAAAGAAAGGGGTTGAATCGCCGCACAATGATTTCATAGAGGGCTTTTTCCCCCTTCACAATGCGCCGGATGAGCTCGGCTTCAGTGAAGTTGTTGATGGTGTCCATAGGCCTGTCCTGCGCTTATGCAACAAGTTTAGACATCTTTGCCATAGAAAATGCGGCAATGGCCATTACAAGATCACGCACGGCTACGTCGGCATAAGTGAAACCTGCCAGCAGCGATAAGGCAATGAGCGTGAGCCAGCCGGCAACGATGTATCCACCAATTTCCGCTTTTCTAAGCACAATAATGCCCGCAATAATTTCAATAACTCCTACCACCATCATGAAGACGGAAGCAGAGAGCGGCAACAGTCGCGCCAGCGAAGGATTGAGGTATTTTTCCCAGTCCGTAAGAATATTAAAAAACTTGTCTGCTCCCGCCACCACCGGAACAATTACGAAAGTGTATTTCAGCAGGTGGAACAACTGTTTCAGTGATGCCTGTTCATTTTTGTTTTCCATTGTTGGTCTTTTTACGTGTAACTACATAGAATTAGAGTAAACGAGACCCCAAAAGGTTACAAAAATGTGGCCGGGTAGGTGTTCCCTTATTTTACTTCTTCAAAATCGCCCGGCTTCCAGTTGCCGTCAAAAGCGGGACCTTCGGGCCCATATATACGGAAATAGGTGAACCAGCCTTTGTTCGGAATTGTTTTTATCCAAACATTTTCCTTGCCGGCTGGCGCCGTCGGACCGAAATAGAGATCAACCGACCCACCGCTAAGGTTTTTCAGTTCATGCATTGATCGCAGCGCTGCTTTGTTTTGATCCGTGGCAATTTCACTGCGCGTGGCATTGTCATAAATAGTGACCGACCAGAAAAGCTTTGCAGGAACAGGGAGCGGAACACTGAGCTTATACGTTTTTCCTCCGTCGAAGTAAGCGCCGTTGTTGTCTTTTAATGCAAGCCAGTACAGGGATCCGGCGCCCGGCGCGCGGTTGAACATGGCAGGGGATTCTATCTGCGCCTGGTAGAACCATTTTTCGCGGGCATAGAGGTCGGTAAAGTTTTCCGTATCGAAAGTGCCGTTTGCAGAACGCAACACCGCCCATTCCCATTGCCGGTCTTTCCACACAGACTTATCCGAACGGCGGTCGGCGAATGACTGTACGCGCATGATCGCGTTGCCTGTTTGTGCGGCCTTCTCCAGGATGCCCTTCATTCTTGCGTCCGGGCTGAACGGTTTTCCTTTTTCAATACCCAGTTCAGCCAGCTCTCCATACATGGCGCGATAAGCTTCATTCGGTGGCTCTGTATCGATGAGTTCGTGCAGCTTTTCCCAATACTGGATATTGTTTTCCCAACGCAGCGGCGTAAAATCGGCTCCTTCTTTGTTGAGGCTTATCCATTGCGGATCTTTCCAGCCCGCCATTTTATGAAGCGGATGCACTTTTACGGACCTGATCATAGCTTCGGCATCGGCATCATTGCCGGAAGGCGGAATAGCCCTGACCAATACCAGTACACGGTTGGTGGTAGGCTTACCTGTGTAATAGCCCGAAGGGACTGCACCCTTATACCCCGGAGGCAGGACAAGATGTTTTCCGCCCTTTCCTTTGTCAGGTCCCGGCAGGCCAATGTCCATCACATACAACTGGTTCATGTCGTTGGCAACCGACATAATAGGGCCGGCAGGAACTTCTATGACCATAGGTCCCGATTTTGCCAGATCCAGGGCCAGCCCGGCGTACTTCGTATCTGAATTTGGGGTGAATACAAGCTGCTGCGGTGTGCCGTTCAGGATGGCAAAGGTTTCATTGGGAACCACCCCGTTTTTTAAATTCCCTTCCCAGGTGCCGATGATTGATACCGAAGGATAAAAAAACCGGTAACACTGGATGGCGCGGTTGAGATCAGCCTCTTCGTAAGCTTTTTGAATGGTGGCATCCGTGGGATAACCGTTTACAAATTGATAGGAGGAACTGTCTGGTACGGCGTGACCCTGTTCAGAAGAATTCCTGGTATCGGCCTCCCTGCAGGCGCAGAATTGCCAGCAGGCCAGGAGCAGAAAGAAGAATTTTTTCATTTGTTTTGAGCTTGGCTGATGAAATGGATTGTGCACCTGTTCCCACAATGGAATGGGTCTATTTCCAAGACAGTCGCCACACTGCTGGTCCGCCATCCAGGCCCGGTTATTTTTGAAGAATTGCTGTCCTGCTCTGACAGTTGCGCTCAATATTCCAGCGTTCCAAACAAACCGTTCCGGTAATCGGCGATGGCCTGTTCCGTTTCTTCCTGCGTATTCATCACAAAATTGTCTTTGGCAGCTACCGGTTCGTCAATGGGCTCGGCCGACAAGAACAGGAAACGGCTGTCTTCCTCACCACACAATATGATCTCTTCCCTTTCCTTCTCAAATACCACGAGCTGGTGCCGCGCCACAGATTCCTGGTTGATGTTGAGGCGGCCGCTGATCACATATACCAGGGTCCAGTAACCGGGTTCGGCATGAAGCTGGATCCGTTTGCCCTGGCCAATTTCACCGCGCATGGTAATCACCGGTGTAAAGCTTTGCAGTGGCCCGCGATGGTTTTCGTAGATACCGCTGGCCAGTTGCAGCAATACGCCTTCCTGCTCCATTACTACAGGCAGTTGCGCGTTCCGCACCACCTGGTAAGAAGGCGCATCCCATTTGTGCGCGCGTGGCACATTGATCCAGAGCTGCACCAGTTCCTGCACGCCACCGCTGGCCAGCAACTCGCGTGTGGGACCCTCGCTGTGCAGCAACCCGCTGCCCGCAAACATCCACTGCACATCGCCGGCGCCGATGCGCTCATCGTGACCGGCATTGTCTTTGTGATAGCCTTCCCCCTGCAACTGGAAAGTGACGGGCGCAAAGCCGCGGTGCGGATGCGGGTGGATCCGGAATGTTTCGCCCGGGGCAATGGGTTTGGGCAAAATATGGTGCACTACGATAAAAGGGTTGGCAAAACGGAAATCCTTATGGGGCAGGGATTGCAGCACGGTTTCGTCTTCCGTGATCTTTTTTTCCCTGCCCGCGAGGATGTGAAGGATGGCTTTTTTCATATAACTGCGTTTAATTCAGGTGTCCGAATTTGCCCGACTGGAAATCGCGGATGGCCTGGTGTATTTCAGCTTCCGTATTCATCACAAAGGGTCCATAGCTCACGATAGGCTCGTTGATGGGCTCACCGCTCAGGAACAGCACCACGCTTTCACCAGCGGCCTTCAGGTCTATCTCTTCGCCTTCGTTGGCGAACAGTACGAAACTATGCGCCGGCGCTTTTCGGCCATTCACTTCCACTTCGCCACTGATCACCAGCAGGGCGGCGTTGTGACTAGCCGGTATTTTCATCGATGCTTCACCGCCGGCCTGCAGCCGCAGGTCGAACAGGTTCACCGGCGTATAGGTTTCGGCCGGACCTTTCACGCCATTGTAATCGCCCGCGATCACGTTCACCACGCCGCCGTTGTTGGGAAGAAGGGCCTTGCTCATATCGCCTGCGGTGAGCGGCTGGTAATGCGGTTCCACTGATTTGTCCTTTGCCGGCAGGTTTACCCAAAGCTGCACCATTTCAAAGGGTCCGCCTTTTTGCGAGAACTCTTTTTCGTGGTACTCCTTGTGCAGAATGCCTGCGCCGGCTGTCATCCACTGCACATCGCCGGGATGGATCACACCGTGGTTGCCGGCGCTGTCGTGGTGCTCTACGGCGCCCTTGTAGGCGATGGTCACGGTTTCAAAACCCTTGTGCGGGTGCACATCCACCCCCTTCACGGCTTTCGAAGGGCCAAAATCGTATTCGGCATTGAAATCGAGCATCAGGAAAGGGCTCAGCCTGCGCTGCGAAAGGCTTTCGGCCGGCAGGTAGTGAAAGACCCTGAATCCGTCCCCAACCATTCCCGGCCTTGCCGGGCGGGGTACTATGGTTTCTATTTGCTTTTTCATGTCACAAATCTACTCCGGTTCAAGGGCAGGTCCAATAATCCAGGTTAAGCCAAAAACTTAAACTGGATTATTTGGCGGAAGCCGGCTGGCTCAGCAGCTTGCTCAGGAATTCGGGTGTTACACCTATATAAGAAGCAATGTATTTCTGCGGCAGCCGCGGAGCCAGGTTGGGGTAGAGTTGGAGGAACTGCAGGTGTCGTTCCCTTGCCGGCAGGCTCAATATGCTTAGGATGCGCTGCTGGTAAGCGGCTACGGCATTTTCTGCCAATCGCCTGAAATAGGATTCGAACTCCGGGTAGCGTTGCAGCAGGATTTCCAGCTCCTGCCTGGAAATTTGCAGGAGTTCGCTGTCCTCCACGGCATCGATGTACAAATTGCCGGGCTGCTGATGCAGCAGGCTGTTCATATCACCGATCCACCAGCCCGATGGCGCAAACTGGATGATGTGCTCGAAGCCGTTTTTATCGATCGCATACAACCGCAGGATGCCGCTTACCACGTAAGAAGAATGAGTGTACACATCACCTTCCTGCAAAAGCTGTTGCCGGCGCTTTAGCTTTCTTACCCGGAACAGGGAATGGAAAAAAGATTCCGCCTCCGGTGAGGGATCAATATACAACCGGAGCTGTTTTGATAACTGTTCATGCATAGGCGGGCGCTGTTGGCAAAGCTACCGGTTTGACGGGAGGAAAGCGCAGCGAAATACCCGGCAGCAAACCTGTTGCCGGGCAACAACTATTTTATTTTTTTAACATCGTCGGGTATCCAGGTCTGGTCGAAGAAAGCTTTTTTCGGACCGTAGAGACGGATATTCACAAAAAAACCTTTTCCTGGAACCGTTTTTATCCAGTTTTTGCCTTCGCCGGGCGACTCGGAACCGAAATAGAAATCGTAAGAGCCATCGTTGTTCGCCACCGGCTTGTCCATGCTGTTGATGGAAGGGAAGGGCTGGCCGTTATCGAGACCGGCCGCGGTTTCAGCATCGTAAAGGGTGATGGACCAGAAAAGCAGGGCAGGCACGTCTTTTGGTAAGTGCAGTACGTAGCTGTTGGATCCCGACAGGAAATTCCCATCCGCATCGCGGAAAGCGGAGGGGTATTTGGAACCCATGTTCTCAACATTCAGCGCCATTACCGGACTGGCGGAATAAGCAGCAGAAAAAAAGCTGGTGCGGGGATTGATGTAGTTATAGGTTGTTGCCGTAAAGGTTTCATTCACCGGGAAGCCGTTCAGCCATTGCTTATCCTTATAATAGCGTGTTCCGGGTACATAATTGATGAGGTCAAAGCCGATCATCTTGCTTATTTTGAATGCAGTCCTGGCAGCTTTATCGAGTATGTCTTTCGTATGTGCATCTGGGTTATATGGCTTTCCTTTTTCAATGCCGATGGATTGCAGCACTCCCCGCATTTCCATATCTACGGGATCAACATATTCGTGATCGATGAAACGCGACAATACTTCAAAAGCAGTGCCATCCGGCGGATACAACATATGGTGCGGGCCAGCCGAACCATTGGGGAATTGCATGGGTTTTGCCTGCTCTTTTTTACCCAACGGGTAGATGAGGGTCTTTTCCATTACGGAAACCGGCGCCTGCAGTTCTTTAGGATCCTTAAAAAAGCCGCGCCAGAATACGAATACGCCATAGGTGCGCGAGCGATATACAAAATAACCGGGAGGTATTTTCCCGGTATAGTCGGGCGGCAGCAGCAGGTACTTTCCGCCCTTGCCTTTATCGGGGCCGGGAAGGCCCACATCGCCGCACCATTTTTTGCCTTCGATCAGCCCTTCGGAGCAAAGCGGGCGCTGCCAGAAATCGTCCAGTATGCCCTGCAGTCCCGGTGGTGCTTCGATCACCAGCGGCCCTTCTCCTTTTAGATCGAGATACCCCAACGCGTAGATCACATCCGAGTTGGGTGTGGTGATCAGCGTTTTTGCATTGAGGCGGTCTTTCCAAATGGGAAGGATATTATAACCTTTGCCAAAATCTTTTTCCGATCCTTCTTTCATGCCATACATATTGATGGCAGGCAATGCCCAGAGATAGGCCTGGGTGGCGCGCTGGAAGAGAAGCTCATCCTTTAGCTGTTGTATGCCTTCTTCACTTGGATATCCTTCGTGGAAAGGCAGGCTTGCCAGCGCAGTATAGCGATCGGCCAGGCCGGCTGCTGTACCAGCGCTGTCTCCATCCTGGTTTGGTTGCTCACCAGGCTTTTTTTGGGTACAGGCGGCCAGCATCAAAAGGCAGCCTAATGCGCATGCAAAAAATGTCTTTTTCATATCGCTGGGTTGTTTTTGCGCCTGGTTATGCCGGTATCGTTGGCTATCTAACCTGGTGCATCCTATTCAAGACAGTTTCCGGCCATCCAGTCCGCCACCGTTCCCTGATTTTTTTGAAAGATTAAAGACCATGTGTCTTAATCCTTAAAATAGGAATGAGCCAATACGGAACAGAAATTTTAAATTGAGTTCTCTTAGCGCTTCAACTCTTATATATGAAATGGATCCGCTTTTCGCCCATTGCTTTCTTGTTTTTACTGGCCTGTTCGCAGCCGGCCCGGAAACCGGAAGTAAACAATGGCCCCGTGCAGATCGCCTATGACCTGGCCGGCCACGGCGATACAGCACTCGTATTGGTGCATGGCTGGTGCATCAACAAGGAATACTGGCAATCGCAGGTGGATCATTTTAAAAACAGGTACACCGTGGTGGCGCTGGACTTAGGCGGGCACGGACAAAGCGGCCGCAACCGCAGCGAATGGACCATCGAATCCTATGCCAATGATGTGCTGGCGGTGATCCGCGCGCTCGATCTTAAGAAAGTGATCCTCATCGGTCACTCTATGGGTGGCGATATCATTCTGCAAACCGCTCAACTGGCGCCGGAAAGAGTAGCAGGCTTTGTTGGCATCGATAATTTCAAGGATGTGCTCACCAGCATCCCGGAAGAAGAACAGAAAGGCATCGATGCTTTTTTTGCCGCCATGCGCAACAACTACGATTCGGTGGCAACTGCTTACAGCCGCAGCAGTCTTTTTCCACCCGCTTATACCGATACAGTCTCGGTAAACCGCGTGGTGCAGGATGTCCGGAACGCTGATCCCACAATGGCCATTGCTACGCTGGAATCATTATTGCAGTTTGCGATGAAAGAAACCACGCTGTTACCGAAACTGGGAGTGCCGGTTCACCTGGTGGTAAGCGACTACACACCCACCAACGATATCGCCGTGCGTTACTATTGCCCGAAAGGCCTCTATATATACACTGTGCACGGCACAGGCCATTATCCCATGATCGAAAAACCGGCAGAATTCAACAGCCAGTTGGCTGCGGCACTGCAGGACATTGCCCTGGGAAAATAAAAAGAAGCGCATGGTGTTTTTTCAACAGATCATCCAGTTGCCGGCGAAACAGCGGGGTTTTCATTTGATCACCCGCGATATAGTGCAGGCCATGCCCGGCATAGCGGAATTGTCCACCGGCCTCTGCCAGGTATTTATCCAGCACACATCGGCTTCGCTGACCATCAATGAAAATGCAGACCCTACCGTTCGCGTCGACTTCGAAACTTTTTTTAACAAGGCGGTGAAGGAGAACGATCCCGCTTTCCGGCACAACGAAGAAGGTCCTGATGATATGCCTGCCCACCTGAAAGCCGCGCTGCTGGGCAGCTCTGTGCTCATACCTGTGCGCCGGGGCCAGCTTGCACTCGGGACCTGGCAGGGCATTTATCTTTGTGAACATCGTAACCATGGCGGTCCACGGCGACTGGTGATCACCGCCTGGGGCGAATCTTTCAAACCATAAAAACAACGGTCATGAATACACGAGCATTTTTAGGCATGGGACTCCTGGGTTCCAATTTTGTGAAAGCCCTGTTGAATAAGGGCATAGCGGTAAATGTATGGAACCGCACGGCGGGAAAAGCCAAAGCCCTCGAAAGCCTGGGAGCACAGGCCTTTGAACAGGTGCAGGATGCCGTGGCCGGCGCCACGCATATCCATGTGACCCTCAAGGACGACGATTCAGTGGATGCGGTGCTGCAAACGGCGGCGGCTAACATCAGCCCGGGCGCTTATATCATCGATCATACCACCACCTCACGGGAAGGAGCCATCCGGCGTACGGCTTACTGGAAAGAAAAAGGCATCCACTACCAGCATGCGCCGGTATTCATGGGTCCTGTTAACGCCCGCGAAAGCACGGGCTATATGCTGCTCTCCGGCGACCCGGCGGTGAGCCAGGCGCTTACGCCGCTGCTCAACACCATGACGGGGCAGATCCTGCAACTGGGACCCGAAACCGGGAAAGCCGCGGCCATGAAACTTTGTGGCAATGCCTTCCTGGTATGTCTCAATTTCAGTCTCCGCGAAACCATGGCCGTGGCCAAAGCGCTGGATGTTTCCGTCAATGAACTGCAGGCGCTTTTTGCAGAATGGAACCCTTCCGCCCAACTGGAGGGAAGGCTGCGAAGGCTTTCCGATGGAAAAGGCACCAACCCTTCCTGGGAATTGTCGATGTCAAGAAAAGACACGGGCCTCTTTCTCGATGCATTGGGAACTGCAGCCATTCCGCCTACCTTGCTGCCGGTGGTGGCGGGCGTAATGGACCGGTGGATAGCAGATGGATTCGGGAACCACGACTGGACCGTGGTAGGGCGCGACTATGTGTAAGCGTGATGCCTTATATTGAGGAATGTTATCAATAAGATTTCTTGCCGCTGTGCTGGCGGGCGGCTGTGCAACACTGTTAGTCTTCGCCTGCCGCCAACACAGCGACAGTAGTTCTTCCGGGTGGGAGGTATACGGCGCCAACACCTCCAACAACCGCTACAGTGCCTTTACGGAAATAGATACCGCCAATGTGCACCTGCTGCAGCCCGCCTGGGAATACCATACGGGCGACGCCGACAGCAACACCCAGATCCAGGTGAACCCCATCGTGATCGGCAATACGCTCTATGGCATCAGTCCGAAACTGAAATTGTTTGCACTGGATGCCGCGACCGGGAAACCGCACTGGACCTATGATCCGGTAGCCGACAGCGTGGATGGACCAGCAGGAGAGGGTTATTTCTCCTTCAATATTTCCCGCGGCCTCGCCTATTTTGGAGAAGAAAATGGCGGCCGGCTTTTTTACAGCGCCAACGGGAAACTCTGCTGCATCGACGCACTAACAGGGAAGCCTATACGTAGTTTCGGGGAGAACGGCCGGGTCGATCTGCACAAGGACCTGGGCCGCGATGTTTCGCAACTGTACATAGCCGGAACCACGCCAGGCATCATCTACAAAGACATGATCATTGTGGGCATGCGGGTGGCGGAAGAGGCCGTGGCTGCACCGGGGCATATCCGCGCCTACGACGTGCACAGCGGCAAACTGCGCTGGATCTTCCATACCATTCCACAACCGGGTGAGCCGGGTTTTGAAACATGGGAAGACAGCCTGGCTTACCGCCACATCGGCGGCGCCAACGTGTGGGCCGGCTTCAGCCTCGACGAAGAAAAAGGAATTCTCTTTGCACCCGCAGGATCCGCGGTCTATGATTTTTACGGCGGCAGAAGACTGGGCGATAATCTCTATGCCAATTCCGTGCTGGCCCTGGACGCCAATACGGGCAAAAGGATCTGGCACTTCCAGACCGTGCACCACGACGTATGGGACCGCGACCTGCCGGCGGCGCCGGTGCTGGTGAACCTGCAAAAAGATGGCAGGCCCGTGGAAGCCGTGGCGCAGGTGAGTAAGAGTGGCTTCGTGTTCCTCTTCGAACGCACCACCGGTAAACCGCTGTATCCCATCCCCGAAACGCCTGTGCCTGTTGAAACGGCACTGGCCGGCGAAAAACTGTCGCCCACACAACCCATCCCTTCTTTTCCCGAACCCTTTGTACGGCAGGTGCTCACCGAAAAAGACCTCAACACCCTGGTGCCCGACAGCTCCTACCAACGCATTCAGCAAACCCTGGCGGCTTCCCGCACCGGCAATATGTTCCTGGCGCCTTCGCCGGAAGGCACTATTATTTTCCCGGGCTTCGACGGCGGCGCCGAATGGGGCGGCCCGGCCTATGATCCTGCCACAGGCATTTTGTACGTGAACGCGAATGAAATGCCCTGGATCCTCACCATGGTGAAGAACAACGGCAAACAGGGCGGTGACGAAAACCGGCTGCAGGCAGGAGCAAGATTGTACAAATCCACCTGCATGAGCTGCCATGGTCCTGATCGTAAAGGAACCGGCAACTATCCATCCCTGTTAGATGTAAGCAATAAATACAACGAAGCGGCGATCATCGACCTGGTTAGTTCGGGCCGTCGCATGATGCCCTCTTTCCGCCAGTTGCAGGAAACGGAGAAACAGGCTATTGCCCTCTACCTGCTGCAGGACAGCCTGCGCGGCAGCCGTGCATTTGAAAGTGCTCCCCGCCCGGAAGACAAATATTTCAAACTGCCCTATATCGGAACGGGCTATAATAAATTCCTGACGCCGGAAGGTTATCCCGCGGTGGCGCCGCCCTGGGGCACGCTGAATGCTATTGATCTCAACAGTGGAAAGATCTTGTGGAAGCAGCCGCTCGGCGATTACCCTGAACTGAAGGCGAAGGGACACCATACCGGAACAGAAAACTACGGCGGTCCCGTGGTCACCGCAGGCGGACTTATTTTTATTGCCGCCACCAGCGACAGCAAGATCCGCGCTTTTCACAAGGGTACGGGCAAACTATTGTGGGAAGCGGATTTGCCGGCGCCCGGTTTTGCCACGCCTGCTGTTTACCAATGCAACGGAAAACAATACCTCGTAATCGCCTGCGGTGGAGGAAAGCTGGGTAAAGCCGGTGGAGATAGTTATCTTGCTTTTTCTTTACCGACCAAGTAACAAGTGGAGAATTACGGAATCATATTGTTCCTGCTGGCCCTGATGGTGGTATTATCCGCCTTCAGCGAAAAATTGAAACTGCCCGTCCCCATCCTCCTGATCCTGGCGGGGATCGGCATTGGCTTCATGCCCTTTATGCCACCCGTGGAGCTGGAGCCGGAAGTGATCTTCCTCCTCTTCCTGCCACCGCTGCTCTACGATGCGGCCTTCAATATGGAACGCGATGGGTTCCGTACCCATTTCAATACCATCGCCACACTGGGTGTGGGACTGGTTTTTCTTTCCACGCTCGGCATCGCTGTGGTGGCTCGTTTCCTGATACCGGGATTCAACTGGCCGCTGGCTTTTGTACTAGGCGCCATTCTTTCCGCCACCGATGCCGTGGCAGCCATGGGAGTGACCAGGGGCCTCGGCCTTTCGCGTAAAACCATCGTGATACTGGAAGGAGAGAGCCTGGTGAACGATGCCTCCGCACTGGTGGCTTATCGCTTCTCTGTGCTGGCGGCCATGGGCGTGGGGTTTGTATGGTGGCAGGCAGGCCTCGAATTCCTGCGCCTGATGCTGGGTGGCATGCTGACCGGCCTGGTAATGGGGCGCTTACTCACGCTCCTGCTGAAATATTTTCCGCGAAACAACCAACTCATCATCAGTACTATGCTGCTGATCCCTTTTATCACTTATTTGTTTGCAGAATACATTGGCGTATCGGGTGTGATTGCCGTGGTATCGTTGGGACTGGGCATGGCCTATATCAGCAACAGGGTTTTTCCTGAACACCTGAAAAACCAGTCGAAGGCTTTCTGGGATGTGATCATTTACCTGCTCAATGGCCTGATCTTTATTCTTATAGGCCTTGAGTTTCCTTACGTGATAGAAAAACTGGCCCCCTCCAATATTCTTCCCTATATTGGCTACGCCGCCCTTATTACCGTAGCTGCCCTCCTGATGCGGCTGGCTCGTGTATACCTGCAGCAGGTTAACCTGCAAAAAGCATTCGTAACCCGGAAAAGGCGCATCTCTGAAAATGCCCTGCTCGATTTCCGGTCGAGCCTCATCATCAGTTGGGCAGGCATGCGGGGTATTGTATCGCTGGCCATTGCCCTTGGCCTGCCTTCGCATCTTCCCGATGGCAGTCCTTTTCCTGAACGCAATGCCATTATTTTTATTTCTGTGGCGGTGGTGCTGATGACCTTGCTCGGACAGGGGCTTACCCTGCCCTGGCTTGTGAAAATTTTGATGAAAGAAAAAAGCAAGCATGAAGAAATTCCTGGATGATGATTTTTTGCTCCATTCGGAGGAAGCCCGGAAACTTTACCACGACTATGCCGCCGGCATGCCCATCATCGATTACCACAACCATCTTCCGCCCGACCAGATAGCTGCTAATACCCGCTTTGAAAATCCTACGCAGGTTTGGCTGAACGGCGACCACTATAAATGGCGGGCGATGCGGGCCAACGGCGTCGCCGAAAAATTCATCACCGGCGATGCCGACGACCGCGCTAAATTCCGCGCCTGGGCCGCCACCGTGCCCTACACGCTGCGCAACCCGCTGTATCACTGGACCCACCTGGAACTGAAACGCTATTTTGGGATCCACTGGCTCCTGGGTCCCGATACCGCCGACAAAACCTATGACGCCATTTCCGAACAACTGGCTTCCCCGGAATACAGGGTCAGGGGACTGCTGAAAAAAATGAAGGTAGAACGGTTATGCACAACCGATGATCCGGCCGACAGCCTGGAACACCATATTCAATTGAAGCAGGAGGGTTTTGGCATCGAGGTATTGCCGTCTTTCCGGCCCGATGCTGTATTGCAACTGGACCAGCCCGGAAAACTCCGGCCCTGGCTCGAACGCCTCGGCGCCCGCTGTGGCACAAGGATCAGCGATTTTAGCAGCCTGCTAAAATGCCTGCGGCAGCGCCATGAATTTTTTGCATCGACTGGGTGCATCGTTTCTGACCATGGCCTGGAAGAAATGTATTTTGACCCCGTTCCGGAAGAAACGGTGACGGATATATTCGACCGTTTCCTGCAGGAGCAGCCTGTAACGGAGACGGACATACGCCGGTACCGTAGTTTCCTGTTACTGGAATTTGCCCGCTGGGATCACCACCGGAACTGGGTGCAGCAGTTTCACCTCGGTGCGCTGCGCAACAACAACGAACGCAAACTTGCCGAACTTGGTCCCGATACCGGCTGGGACTCCATCGGCGACTGGCCCCTGTCGCGGAACCTGGCGGCCTTTTTGAATGCACTCGAAAAAGAATCGCGCCTGGGCAAAACCATTCTCTACAACCTTAACCCGGCGCTCAATGAAATGATGGCCACCATGACGGGCAATTTCAACGACGGGTCCATTCCAGGGAAAATACAATGGGGTGCCGCCTGGTGGTTCCTCGACCAGAAGGACGGTATGATCAGTCACCTCAACGCCTTGTCCAATATGGGTTTGCTGAGCCGCTTTGTAGGCATGCTCACCGATTCAAGATCTTTTCTTTCCTTTCCGCGCCACGAATATTTCCGCCGCATTCTCTGTAACCTCATAGGAGCAGAAATGAAACAGGGGGAGTTGCCGCAGGATTATACACTGCTGGGTAATATGGTCCAGCGCATCTGTTACTACAATGCCAAAGAATATTTTGAAACCGGAAACTCATCCCATGGCGCCTGAAACGAACCTGCCCGTGATCTGCTGCTGGGGTGAGATACTGCTTCGCCTGTCGCCTTCTGTGGACGACCGCTGGCTGGAAGAAGCGCAGCTCCCGGTTTACCTGGGCGGGGCAGAGCTCAACGTGAGCCAGGCCCTGCGCGGGTGGGGACTACAGCCGCGCTATGTGTCGGCCCTCCCCGCAAACGCCATGAGCCGCAGCATTCGCTACCACCTGGAAAAAAAAGGCATCGATATACGTTTCCTGCTCGAAGGCGGTGAACGCATTGGCATCTATTACCTGACGCAGGGCAGGGACCTGCAGCATGCGGCGGTGGCTTATGACCGCAGGCACTCTTCCTTTGCCGGATGGCAGCCCGGCACCATACCCTGGAACGATGTGCTGGAAAACGCGCGCTGGTTTCATTTCAGCGCCATCAGTCCGGCGCTGGGAGCCCCGGTGCTTGCCAATTGCAGGGAGGCGCTGAAAGCCGCGACGCAAAAAGACATCACTGTTTCGGTCGACCTGAACTACCGGGCACGACTATGGGAAAATGGTCCCGATCCAAAAACAGTTATGCCGGAGTTGGTGGCATACTGCGACGTACTGATGGGCAATATATGGAGTGCGAACAGCTTGTTAGGAATTGAAGTAGCGCCCGGACTGCAGGCGGGCAGCAGTGTAGCGGATTATCTCGCCGCTTCGGCAGGCTCTGCGGAGATCTTGTTTCAACGCTTTCCGCGACTTCGCATCCTTGCCAATACCTTTCGCTTTGAGCAGGGCAGTGGCGTACAATATTTTGCCAGCCTTCATACCCGCGAAGCGCAATTTGTTTCCCCGGTGTTTGAAACAGCTTCGGTGATCGATAAAGTAGGCAGCGGCGATTGTTTTATGGCCGGCCTCATCCGCCAACTGGTAACCGGAAAAGAGCCACAGGAAACGATCTCTTTTGCCGCTGCTGCCGCATTCGGTAAATTGCAGGAAAGGGGTGATGCCACCCGTCAAACCGTTCAACAGGTAGAAGACACGCTGAAAAAATATGCATAAGCCATCCGTCATACAGGAGATCATTTCAGAAGCAGGGCTCCTGCCTTTGTTTTTTCACCCGGATAAAGAAACCAGTAAAGCGCTTTTGCTGGCAGTGTACGAAGCGGGCGTACGGGCGGTGGAATACACCAATCGCGGGCCTCAGGCGCTGGACAATTTCAGCCATCTCCGGGCCTATGCCGACGATCTGTTACCGGGACTTCAATTGGGCATCGGCACCATTAAGGATGCAAAGGCCGCGAAAGCTTTCCTGAAAGCGGGCGCCGATTTTGTGATCAGTCCGGGTTTGGAAGAAGCCGTGGGGGAAATAACCCAAAAGGCGCACCGGTTGTGGATTCCAGGCTGCATGACGGTAACGGAGATCATGCGGGCCGAAGCGGCCGGCGCTAAAATGATAAAACTATTTCCGGGCAATTTGTTAGGGCCGTCCTTCGTATCCGCCATTAAGGAAATCTTCCCGGGCATGCAGTTCATGCCTACGGGAGGTGTGGAGTTGGAAAAGACCAACCTGGAAGCCTGGTTTGGAGCAGGAGTGGTGGCAGTGGGCATGGGCAGTCGGTTGTTCCGGAAAGACCAGGTGGAGGCAGGCAATTTTGCCGCCATCCGTTTTGAAACGAAACTTGCGCTTGACTATATAAAAGAAATCAAACATGCCCGTAAAAACCGGTAAGCTTAGGTGGTTTATTTGTGCCCTCGTATTTTTTGCAACCACCATCAACTATCTCGACAGAGCCGTGATCAGCCTGTTGAAATCGGCACTGGAAAAAGAATTCAGTTGGTCAGAATCGGACTATGCCAATATTGTTATCGCTTTCCAGTTTTCCTATGCCATTGGCTTGTTGCTGGCAGGCAGGGTGATAGACCGTACAGGTACCCGTATAGGATACGCGGTGTCGCTCCTGCTCTGGAGCCTGGCGGCCATTGGCCATGCGCTGGTCGCAGGCACCGGCGGTTTTATTGCTGCCCGCGCAGTCCTGGGACTGAGTGAAGCCGGCAACTTTCCCGCTGCCATTAAAACTGTGGCGGAATGGTTTCCCAAAAAAGAACGGGCGCTTGCCACCGGTATTTTCAATTCCGGTACGGCAGCGGGCTCCATCCTGGCGCCGCTCACCGTTCCCTTTATTGCCAGCTCCCTCGGCTGGAAATGGGCCTTCATCATCACAGGGGCCGTTGGATTTTTCTGGCTCATTGCCTGGCTTCGCTGGTACCGGGTGCCGGCACAGCATCCCCGCCTCAGCAAAGAAGAATTTGCCTACATACATTCGGATGCGGACGAACAGCCATCCACAACCGAAGATGGGACAGGAGGAAAAGTGGGCTGGGGAAGTATCCTGCGTTTCCGGCAGGCCTGGGCTTTCATTCTTGGCAAATTCCTCACCGATCCCATCTGGTGGTTTTATCTTTTCTGGCTGCCTGCTTTTCTCAAAGCACAATATGGCATCGATAACACCGCCGTGGCGCTGCCGGTAGCGCTGGTATACATTATGTCGGCTATCGGAAGTGTGGCGGGAGGGTGGTTGCCGCTGCATTTCATCCAGTCGGGAAAGCCGGTATTCCAGTCGCGCAAAACGGCGATGTTCATCTATGCCTGCTGTGCCCTGCCGGTGGTGCTGGCACAATGGCTGGGATCCATCAACATGTGGCTCGCGGTATTGATCATTGGATTTGCGGCGGCGGCGCACCAGGCCTGGTCGGCGAATATCTTCACTACTGTTTCAGACATGTTCCCCAAAAAAGCGGTGGCTTCGGTTACGGGTATCGGTGGTATGGCCGGGGCCCTGGGCGGCATGCTGATTGCAAAACTGGCGGGTGGCCTCTTCGATCACTACAAGGCCCTGGGCACTATTGAAAAAGGATATGCCATCATGTTCGTGATCTGCGGATCTGCTTATCTTTTGACCTGGGGATTGATGCACCTGCTAGCGCCGACTATGAAACGCATTGAAGTATAAACCAGTTGTCATGAAAACACGCACCGGCTTCATGCTCTCCGCCATGATGTTCATGGAATACTTTATCTGGAGCGCATGGTATGTAACGATGGGCACTTACATGAAGGCCCAGTTGAATGCCACCGACCTGCATATCGGCGCCGCCTTTAGCGCCCTGGCCATTGCCACCATGATCTCACCCTTCCTGGTGGGACTGATAGCCGACCGGTATTTTTCTGCGCAGAAGATCATGGGTTTCCTGCATTTGCTGGGAGCCGTTTTGCTGGTGGCCGCTACAAAGGTGTCGGGCAATACCAGTTTTTACTGGATCATCCTTTTCTATTCCATCCTGTACATGCCCACCATTGCCCTTTCGAACAATATTGCCTTTTACCAGATGAACGATCCGGGCCGGCAGTTTCCCTGGATAAGGGTATTCGGTACACTTGGCTGGATTGTGGCCGGGTTCACCGTAGGCCGTTATGGATTTGACCAGACGCCTTCCAGCTTTTACCTCGCAGCGGCAGTGTCGGTTTTGCTGGGTCTCTACAGTTTCTTTTTACCCAATACGCCGCCAAAAGGAAAAGAAGACCAGGCCCTGATGAAAGATGCCGCTGTTCTTTTCCGCAGCCAGTCCTACCTCGTGTTTTTTATTGCAGCCATTTTGGTGTGTATTCCGCTGGCTTTTTATTATGGCTTTGCCAATCCTTTCCTCAAAGAGATCGGCATGTCGAATCCTGCCGGCAAAATGGCCCTGGGACAGGCTTCCGAAGGTTTGTTCATCCTCGCCATACCCTTCCTGTTCAACCGCATCGGCGTAAAAAAGATGCTGGTGCTGGGCATGCTCGCCTGGGTATTGCGTTACATCTGTTTCGCTTATGGTTATGAAAATCCCGAGTCCTGGCTGCTCTATACGGGCATCATCCTTCACGGCATCTGTTATGATTTCTTTTTTGTGACCGGTTATATGTACACGGAGAAAAAAGCCGGGCCGGCTATCAAAAATGCAGCGCAGGGACTCTTTACCTTCGCCACCTACGGATTCGGTATGTTCATCGGAACCTGGGTATCGGGTTTTGTGGCAGATTATTACCGGGTGGGAACCATGCATTTGTGGAAACAGGTATGGCTGGTGCCCGCCGGTATTGCGCTGGCCGTATTGGTGTATTTTATTTTCTTTTTCCGCGAGGAAAAACAAACCACTCAAAAACGAGCTGCATGAATCGTCCCATAAAAACCGGGCTGATTGGTTTTGGAATGGCGGGAAGGGTTTTTCACGCCCCGTTTGTATACCCGCAAAATGGACTGGAGCTGTATGCGATCAGTACTTCAAATGCCGATGCCATTGCACTGGCGGCAAGCCTTTATCCCACCACCAAACTGGTGCGAACAGCCGACGAAATCATCGGTGACCCTGAAGTGGAGCTGGTGATCGTGGCCACACCCAATACGAGCCACCTGCCGCTGGCAAAGGCAGCCATGGAATCGGGTAAGCACGTGATCCTGGAAAAGCCCTTCACCATTACTTCGGCAGATGCGGATGAGTTGATCACTGTAGCACGCAAAACAAAGCGCATACTAACGGTACACCACAACCGCCGTTTCGACGGCGACTATGCCACGGTGAGAAAGCTGCTGGCGGCCAACGCACTGGGCCATTTGGCGGAATGCCGCATCCACTACGACCGCTACCGGCCGGCGCTGCGACCCAACGCCTGGCGGGAAGCCGACCTCCCCGGCAGCGGTATTTTATACGACCTGGGCGCCCACCTCATAGACCAGGCCCTCGACCTCTTTGGCCTGCCGGAATCGGTACAGGCAGAAGTGCTGATCCAGCGCCCCGACGGTCTGGTGGACGATCGCTTTGAACTGGTCTTTTCTTATCCCCGCCTGCGCGTGAGCCTGAGCGCGGGCATGCTGGTGCGCCAACCTGGTCCACATTACACGCTGCTGGGCGACAAGGGCAGCTTCATCAAATATGGAATGGACCCCCAGGAAAATGCGTTAAAGGCAGGTTACAGTCCGCTTACGCAACCCGATTGGGGAAAGGACCCGGAAGAAAACTGGGGCCTCCTGCATACCGACTGGGAAGGCATGGAAATGAAAGCGCGCATAGCCACCGACACTGGCCGCTACCAGGACTTCTTTGCTAATGTGGCTGCGGCCATACGCGACGAAGCGCCGCTGGTGGTGCTTCCCGAGCAGGCCCGCAATACCATCCGCATGATAGAACTGTGCCTGCAGAGCGCTGCCGAAAAGCGGACGGTGCCGGTTTCGTAAAAAACAACCAGCGCCCTACGCCACCTGCCCGCAGGAAATTCCGTTACATTTAACACAACTAAACCAGGGTTATGGACAAGTTCAGCGAATCGCTCAGCACCGGCATTCATGCGCGGCTGCAGTCGCTTGCAGGAAACTATATGGGCACATCCCGGGTCTGGTTCGGGCCCGATAACCTCGTGGACGAATCGCCGGTGGAAGGCAACCTGGAACCGGTACTGGACGGGCGCTTCCTGCTTCATCGTTATAAAGGCAATTTCCAGGGTAAGCCCCTGGAGGGCATCCAGTTGATCGGGTACGACCTGCACACCGACTGTTTCCAGGTGGCCTGGGTCGACAGCTTTCACATGAGCACGGGCATTTTGTTCAGCACCGGTGCAAAAGGCGCCGGAACCACGCAGGCCCTCGGCAGCTATTCTACCGGTGGCGAACAACCGCAGTTTTGGGGATGGGAAACGGTGTTTGAAAAAAAAGGCAGCGACCTGGTGATCACTGCCTATAATATTTCGCCGGAAGGCGAACGCGATAAAGCCACCGAAGTGGTCTATTCTCTTAAATGATCCCTGCCAGTTCCAGGCTCTTCTTTTTAAGCTGCTGGATGGCGATGTCTTCAATAATAGGATCGGGGGTAAGAACAAGAGAAGTGTGGTTGGTTTTCCACCAGTTGTTCTCCAGCAATTCCTTAACAGGAATCACACCTACCAGGTATTTCCTTTCTTCCCGGGCGTGCCACTCTTCGATCCATTCAAATTTGTCGCGCGGAATGTGTTTCCAGTCGGTAAAGCTCACGTACACGCGCAGGTAAAAATCGTTGGTGAGGCTGTTGGGCTGGTGGTGATACAGTTTTTTGTACTCATACTTGTAATCGTAACGCAGTGCCGACAGGTCACTGAGCACGGCCGATGCTGTGGGAAAACTGCCCGCGCCCTTCCCGTAAAAGAATTGCTTGTCGGAGAAGCCGCTTTCGATCACCACACCATTGTATTCGTTCTTCACAAAAGCCAGGTGGTCTTCCTGCGGAATGAACTGCGGGATCACAAAGCTGGCCACTTTCCCGTTGCTGAGCTTCTGCGCCTGCGCCACCAGCTTGATCTGTTGTCCTTTCTCCGCAGCTACTTTGGCGTCCATCGCGTGGATGTTCTGGATGCCGGTGAAAAGCAGGTTGTCAGGATGCTCAATAATGCCATAGGCATGGGTCAGCAGGAAAGCCCATTTGTTCACGGCGTCGAATCCCTCCACGTCGAGCGAAGGATCCGATTCCGCAAAACCGAGCTGTTGCGCCAGCAGCAGGGCCTGCTGGAAATCGAGCCGGTCTTCAAACATCTTGGTGAGTATGAAATTGGTGGATCCGTTCACAATGGCCTTGATACCGTGCAGGAGATCGTTGTCGTAATATTCTTCCAGGTTGCGGATCACCGGGATGGAAGCGCAGGCCGCCGATTCATACAGGAAGCTTTGCCCGGTTTCCTGCTGCAGCGCAAGCAGCTCGGGCAGGTGCGCCGCGATCATTTTTTTGCTGGCGCTTACCACCGATTTTCCTTTCAGCAGGGCGGTTTTAACGATATCAAAAGCGGGTTCCGACTCATTGATCACTTCCACGATCACATTGATTTCCTCATCGTTCAGCAGGTCTTCTTTTTCCGTGGTGAAGAGGCTGGCGGGAGCATTTCTTTTTTTAGCCGGGTCCTTAATGCAGACTTTTCTGATGCTTGCGCTGAGAGAAGGCGTTTGTTGTAACACCTTGTAAAGGCCTTCGCCCACTACGCCAAATCCAAAGAGGCCAATGGTCAGTTGCTTATGATAGGTCATATTATTTGTTTACAATTTCTTGTTTGGATGTACAATGGATGTTGTCTGAATCCCTGCCCTGTGTAGCGGCACAAAGGGCAAGGGCTGTTTCCAGGTCGCGGATCAGGTCGCCGGCATCTTCCAGTCCCACGCTAAGGCGTACCAGGCTGTCTTTCACACCGGCCGCTTTCCGGGTAGCGGGGTCAATGCTTTTATGGGTCATGCTGGCAGGGTGACTGATCAGGCTTTTCACGCCACCCAGGCTTTCGGCCAGGTGGAAGAGGCGGGTACTGGTAACCAGGCTGGTGGCGGCTTCTGCCGTATCAAGCTTCAGGCTGAAACTAACAACACCGCCGGCGTCTTTTTGTTGCTGGCGCGCCAGAGCATATTGCGGGTGGCTGGGCAGGCCGGAATAGTGGACCTTGTCTACCAGCGGGTGGTTTTCGAGCCACTGCGCCACCAGGCTGGCGTTGCGGGAATGCTGGGCAATGCGCAGGTGCAGGGTCTCGAGTCCGCGTATGAGCAGGAAGCTGTCAAAGGGCCCCAGCACGGCGCCGCAGGCGTTCTGGTAAAACTTGATCTGCGCGCCCAGCTCGGCGTCTTTGGTCACCACCAGCCCCGCGATCACGTCGCTGTGCCCGCCGATGTACTTGGTGGCGCTGTGCACCACGATATCGGCGCCGAGTTGCAGGGGTTGCTGCAGGGCAGGGGAGGCGAAAGTATTGTCCACGCAGAGCAGGATGCGGTACCGCTGCGCGATGGCGGCGATGGCGCGGATGTCGGAAATCTTGAGGGTAGGGTTGGTGGGCGTTTCCAACCAGATCAGTTTGGTTTTGGAACTGATGGCCCGGTTAATGGCGCCCAGGTCGGTGGTGTCCACATAGGTTACCCTGATGCCAAACTTGCGGTACACTTTTTCGAAGAGCCGGAAAGCGCCGCCATAGATATCGTCCACGGCCAGGATCTCATCGCCCGATTCCAGCAATTTGATCACCGCGTCGATGGCCGCCAGCCCGCTGGCGAAAGCAGCGCCCACAGCGCCCCCTTCCAGTGCGGCTACAATTTTTTCCAGCTCCTGCCGGGTTGGATTGTTGGTGCGGCTGTAATCGAAGCCCCGGTTCTGCCCGGGCGCTTCCTGCACAAAAGTGCTGGTCTGGTAAATGGGAACGGCGATGGCGCCGGTTTGCGGATCTACCGGAATGCTGTGTAAAAGTTGTGTTGTCGCTTGCATGTTAAACAGTTTTTTTGTTGATAAACAATTGGTTGCGACACCACTCACCAAGTATACCGGAAAAGCTTCTGCATAAAAAAAGCTCTTCCGATAAATCATCAGAAGAGCTCATATTAGAAGTTTATTCTGTAAAAGCTATTCATCAGACTTATCTCCCCTACCGTTTCCGTTTCCGGATCCCAGCGGGCTGGATTTGGCACCTTACTTCCCGGTTAACCGGAAAACAGGTTGTCAAGGCTTCATCGGGCCATTTCCCTCTGCCTTTCTTGATAAGCGATGTGTAAAAAGAACTGGCGCAAAGATAGCAGGGCTTCTGCCAACTTTCCAAAATATTTTTTTAGCCCATCAGTTACCGGCCTCTTTTTTGGCCTCATTCTTCATTTTTTCGTTGGCCGTGATCAGGAAATCCACCCGCCGGTTCTTGGCCATATTGGCATCTGTATCGTTGGGATAACGCGGGGCTGTTTTTCCATAACCCTTCACTTTCAGCCGCTGCCCCGCAACTCCTTTTGATTCGATGTATTTGGCAACCGAAGAAGCCCTTCTTTCTGATAAGGCCATGTTGTAATCGTCGGCTCCCTTGCTGTCGGTATGCCCGGCAATCTCCAGGTCGGTATCGGGGTATTTGTTCAGGATGATGGCCAGTTTGTCCAGTTCGGTTTTAGCGGCATCGTTCAGGTCAGATTTGTCGAAGCCGAAAAGGATCTCGCTGTTGAACTCCACCACAATGCCTTCTTCCACTCTTTCCACATTGGCGTTCGGGATCTCCTGTTTGATCTCCCGGGCCTGTTTGTCCATATTCTTCCCAATCAGGGTCCCGGCAGCGCCCCCCACAACCGCGCCAATCAGAGCGCCCAGTCCCACATTTCCTGCTGCGCTGCCAATGGCTGCGCCTACGGCAGCGCCGCCGCCCGTTCCAATGGCTGCTCCTTTTTGCGTATTGTTCATGGATTTACATCCCGCTATCAAAATGGTAAAAGCAGACACGACGAGGAGGCTTTGGGCAAACTTTTTCATTTGACTGTTGTTTTGTTGAAGAAGGCAAAATACAGGCCAAAGGTAGACAAATTAGTATTTACTGTAATTTGCGCTTCGGAGTAAAAAATGGCAAAAAAACAACAAGCAGGCACGCTTTCTGCCGTGCAGGAAAAGATAGAGGTTATAGGTGCCCGTGAACACAATCTCAAAAACATCGATATATCCATTCCCAAGAACCGGCTGGTGGTTTTTACCGGGGTGAGTGGCAGTGGAAAATCTTCCCTTGCTTTTGATACCATTTACAACGAAGGGCAGCGCCGTTATATGGAAAGTTTCAGCGCTTATGCCCGGCAGTTTGTGGGCGATATGGAAAGACCCGATGTGGACAAGATCTCCGGACTGTCTCCCGTTATTTCTATTGAGCAAAAGACCACCAACAAGAACCCGCGCTCTACCGTTGGCACCATCACCGAAGTGTACGATTTTCTCCGGTTGCTTTATGCCCGCGCCTCCGATGCGTACAGCTACAATACAGGAAAACGAATGACGAAATTCTCTGAAGAAGAGATCGTCGAAAATATTTTCAGCAGGTACGGCAAAAAAAAGATCAGCCTGCTGGCGCCGCTGGTAAGAGGACGCAAGGGGCATTACCGCGAATTGTTCGAAGACATTCGCAAGAAAGGATACCTCAAAGTGCGGGTGGATGGTGAAGTGCGCGACCTCGTGCCGCGCATGCAGGTGGACCGTTATAAGATCCACGATATTGAAGTGGTGATAGACCGTATGGCGGTTACGGAAGACATGCGCCTGCGGCTCAGCCAGAGTGTTCAGAAAGCCATGCAGGTGGGGAAGGGCCTGCTTTTCCTGCTGCTCAACGATACCGATGAACTGGTGCAGTACAGCCGGCAACTGATGTGCCAGGATACGGGTATCAGTTATGAAGAACCTTCGCCGAATAGTTTTTCTTTCAATTCGCCTTACGGCGCCTGTCCCACCTGCAAGGGACTGGGAACCGTGTACCAGGTGAGCCTGGATGCCATCATCCCCGACCGGGATAAGAGCATCCGCGAAGGAGCCATCGTTCCCCTGGGCGAAGAGCGCGACGCCTATGTGTACCGCCAGGTGCAGGCGCTGGCCCGGAAATTTAAGATCGACCTTAAGAAACCGGTGAAAGACCTGCCCGAAAAAGACCTTAACCGCGTGTTATATGGGCAGGAAGAAACCGTTGACAACACGATGGTGGATTTTGAAGAAACTGCTCCCGGCGACCGGGTATATGCCGAAGAGTTCGAAGGGGTGATCCCGCAACTCAAACGCTGGTTTGGCGCCGCCAGTTCCGATCATATAAGAGAATGGGCCGAAGGCTTTATGGAACTCAGCACCTGTCCTTCGTGTAATGGTGACCGTTTGAGAAAAGAAAGCCTCTGGTTCCGCGTGGACGGAAAAAATATTGCAGAGATCAGCCAGTACAACCTCGATAAGCTCCATGCCTGGTTCGACGGCATCGAAAAAAGAATGAGCGCCAAGCAGCAGGCGATTGCAAAAGATATTCTTAAAGAAATCCGCGAGCGGCTGCAGTTCCTGATCAATGTAGGGCTGACTTATTTGTCGCTGAACCGCCCCACGCGCACGCTGAGCGGCGGTGAATCGCAGCGCATCCGGCTGGCCACGCAAATAGGGTCGCAATTGCAGGGCATTACCTATGTGCTGGACGAACCCAGCATTGGCCTGCACCAGCGCGACAACCACCGCCTCATAACAGCCCTGCAGCACCTGCGCGATATTGGCAACAGCGTGCTGGTGGTGGAGCACGATAAAGACATCATGCTGGCGGCAGATTACCTGGTTGATATTGGTCCGCGGGCCGGCAAATACGGTGGTCGTATTGTGGCGGAAGGAAGCCCGGCAGATGTGCTGAAAGCAGGTTCCGAAACAGCGCAATACCTGAACGGCGGCAAGCAGATCGCTGTTCCTGCAGAAAGACGGAAGGGCTCTGGCAAATTCCTGGAACTGAAAGGAGCTAGTGGCAATAACCTGCAGCGCCTGAACATCAAATTCCCGCTCGGCAAACTGATCCTGGTAACGGGCGTAAGCGGAAGCGGTAAGTCCACGCTGATCAATGAAACCCTTTATCCCATTCTGTCGCAATACTGTTACGATTCCAAGCAAAAGCCGCTTGCTTATAAATCGGTGAAAGGGCTGGAGCACATCGACAAAGTGATCGAGATCGACCAGTCGCCCATTGGCCGCACGCCCCGCAGCAATCCCGCCACCTATTGTGGTTTCTTCACGGAGATCAGGCAGCTTTTTGCGGCCGTGCCCGAAGCAAAGATCAGGGGATATGCCGCCGGCCGTTTTTCTTTCAATGTCAAGGGCGGGCGTTGCGACCTCTGCGAAGGCGGTGGCATGCGGGTGATCGAAATGAATTTCTTGCCCGATGTATATGTGCACTGCGAAAAATGCAATGGAAAAAGATACAATCGCGAAACCCTGGAGATCCGTTACAAAGGAAAATCCATCAGCGATGTGCTGGATATGACGGTGGATGAGGCGGTGGAATTTTTTCAACCTGTGCCTTATCTCTACCGGAAGATCAAAGTGTTGCAGGAAGTGGGTTTGGGTTATATCACCCTGGGACAGTCGGCCGTGACGCTCAGCGGGGGAGAAGCGCAGCGCGTGAAACTATCCACGGAGCTTTCCAAAAAGGATACCGGCAAAACTTTTTATATCCTGGATGAACCAACTACCGGTCTGCATTTCCAGGACATACAACACCTGCTCGATGTGCTGAACAAACTGGTCGATCGCGGTAATACCGTTTTGATCATCGAGCACAACCTGGACGTGATCAAAGTGGCCGATCACATCATCGATATCGGACCGGAAGGCGGCGATGGCGGCGGCCAATTGCTGTTTGAAGGTACGCCGGAAGAAATGGTGAGTAACAAAGCAAGCCATACCGCACGCTTTTTAAAGGAGGAACTGAAGGCGGGCAGGCGCAAAAAATAATGTTCTCAGTAAAATAAACTGCCGGCAATTCTTCACCGCCGGCAGTTAAGGATACTGGATATGTCAGAAAGTTGTTGTTGTCGGAACCCAATAAGCAGTGGCAGGGAGTGATCAATAAAATCGTTTCTGAAAGGGTACTTATAATAGGGAACGGATCAGGTTTCTGAGAACCGGATATTAGGATTTTACTAATTTCCCTGCCGCTTATTGGTTGTCTCTTTTTTCCATTGTTTTACAATTTTCTCACTGCACTACAATGGTGCCGCTTTCGATCTTTTCCTTGTCGAGAAAAACCTCGAAATAGTAATTTCCTTTCTCCGGTTTGCTGACCACAGTGGTTTCCCGGTTGCGTATCCTGCTCTGCTTGATGAGCTTGCCCTGCTGGCGGAACAGCAATAACTGGTAGGTACGGCCTTCCTCACCATTGGTGGTGAAAAACAATACCTGCTGTGATGCATTGGTGTAAAGGTTTACTGAATGCTTTTTGTTGTTTAAATTTTTTTGAATAATAATACTGTCTGCCTGGTGGCTGGTTTTCTCCGGAAAGTGGGCGTCCATAGATCTTGCCTGATCCGGGAATATGCCTCCTGCCAGGATCAACAGGCTCAATAACCTGTTGCGATGGTTGTGGTTTCGCTTCATTGGGTCGGATTTCAGTTTGTTGCTGGAAATAAAGGGTCGATCAACTGAAATATAGGGTTTAGAAGCGTGTTTGTGAACTATCGGTTGTTGCGTGTACGATCATTATTAAAAGCGCAGGGTAGGGCACTTGATATTTTTATAGCTGTTGCCTTCTGAACTGCGTCCAAGGCGGAATCCAACTTTGAATCCAATGGAATAATAACCATCCATATTAGTAGCCGTGCCACGCTTGTCGCCGGGCTCAAAGCCGGCGCTCATGCTGCCGCCCTGGTCCGTCTTGTTGGCCATTCGTCTTGCCAACTGGGCTTTCTGCGAGCCTACGCCAAAGTATTTGTCGAACAGATCCGGATCGATATAAGTAGTGCTCACATCGTCAATATAATCGGTGAACGTTTTGCGGTAAATCACTTCCAGTGAAAGGGTCGTGTTGTCGTTCATGAAGTATTTCGCGCCAACGCCCATGGGGATGTTGAGCTGGGTGAGCCTATAAGGCTTGCGGTCGGGGTATTCTTCAAATCCCTGTCCTTCGGTGCTGAGGCCGGCCAGGTTCACGTATTCGCCCGTTAAAGGATCGGTTCCCTGCGGATTAAAATGAAATACACCCACGCCGATGATGCCGTAAGGGCGTATCTTCTTATAATATTCTTCGGCATCGTATTCAAAAAAAACAGTGGGATAGATCTCTGCAACCAGCATGCCTTCCAGGATGCGGGAACGGAAGTTGGAGTTCCTGAATTTGCGGGCTTCTTCCAGTCCGCCCTGGCCTTTGATGATCTCGTCTTCTCCCGAGAGGGTGCCATAATTGGCAGCAAGACGAAGACCCCATGCGGGGGAAGGATAGGTGGACAAATGCGCCCCTATCATGAGTTTGGTCATGGGGAAGTTGTTGTCTTTCAGGAAAGGACGGCCCTTACCCTTTGTTCCTCCCAGGTCACCCAGGAAGTTGGAAGGCCCCAGGGTGATGCCCGCTTCCACCTGGTTAAGGAGGCCGATCTGACCTACCGAAACCTGGGTAAATGTAAGGGCCAGAAGCCCCAGTCCACATTTACGAACAAGCAGGTGTAAATGCTGTTTCATGAATATCAGATTTTGTTTTCGAACGGTTACAGGGATTTGAATAGGAAACGCAGAAGAAGAAGCCTCTCGTATGGAAGCTGCTGTATTTTTTTACTGATCGTATAATTACGGTAGGAAAATTACCTGTATCGCGCTATCATCTCTACGTGCGGTATGCCGTCTTCGATATATACTTCGCCTGCTCTGGCAAAGCCCAGGGAACCGTAGAAATTTTCCAGGTAAAGTTGTGCGCCGATGCGAATGTCATTTTTGCCGAAAAGGCGATGTGCTTCCCGGATGGATTGCTCCATCAGGGCCCGACCGATACCCTGGCCCCTCGCCAGGGGAGAGCTCACCACCCTTCCGATGGAGATCTCTTCATAGAGTAGACCGGCTGGAACCAGCCGCGATGCGGCCGCCAACAAGTGACCCTTCCATCCCAGCAGGTGCCAGCATTGCTGGTCGTTATTGTCCATGTCGAGGAAAATACAGTTCTGTTCCACCACAAATACTTCGCTGCGCAGTCTTAACAACTGGTACAATTCCGTTACGCGGAGGGCTTCAAAGCTGCTGGTCTGCCACCTGGTATCCATGGGTAAAAATAGTTAATAGCCGTATTTCTCTTTCCAGCGGTTCTGCAAATATTTCCGGATCTCTTCTTCCCGCGCATTGCGCGAGGGTTCGTAAAAACGGTGCCCGCTGAGCGCCTCCGGCAGGTATTCCTGAAGCGAAAAATTCCCTTCGAAGGAATGGGCATACTGGTATCCCTCGCCATAACCCATGCCTTTCATGAGTTTGGTGGGTGCATTGCGAATGTGCAGGGGCACAGGCAGGTCGCCCGTTTGGCTCACCATGGCAAGGGCGGCATCAATAGCCATATAAGCGCTGTTACTTTTCGGCGACGTGGCCAGGTAAACAGCGCACTGCGATAAAATGATGCGCGATTCGGGATGTCCTATTTTATGCACGGCATCGAAGCAGGCATTGGCCAGCAACAGCGCATTGGGATTGGCATTGCCGATGTCTTCGCTGGCAAGTATCACCATGCGGCGTGCAATAAAACGCACGTCTTCGCCGCCCGCAATCATACGTGCCAGCCAATACACAGCAGCGTTGGGATCACTTCCGCGCATGGACTTGATAAAGGCTGAAATGATGTCGTAGTGCTGTTCGCCCTGCTTGTCGTATAAAGCCAGCTTTTGTTGTGCGATGGTCATCACTGCTTCGTCGGTAACAATGAGCGGCTTCCTGTCTTCCAGCGATTGTACCACCAGCTCCAGCAGGTTGAGCAACTTACGGCCATCCCCACCCGAAAGCCGGAGCAGGGCTTCCGTTTCCTGCAGCACCGGCCGGCGTTCCTGCAACCATTTGTCTTTGTCGAGCGCCTGCTGCAGCAGTTGCAACAGGTGAACGGAATCCAGTGGTTTCAGCACATATACCTGGCAACGGCTCAGCAGCGCGCTGTTCACTTCGAAGGAAGGATTTTCCGTAGTAGCGCCAATCAGTGTGATGGTGCCTTTCTCCACGGCCGAGAGCAGGGCGTCCTGCTGCGATTTGTTGAAGCGGTGGATCTCGTCGATGAAGAGGATGGCCTTGTCGAGCGATTTTGCTTTTTCAATGACCTCCCTCACTTCTTTTACGCCGGAAGAAATGGCGCTCAGTGTAAAGAAGGGAATGTCGAGCTCGTGCGCAATGATATTGGCAATGGTGGTCTTCCCCACACCCGGCGGCCCCCATAAGATCATGGACGGCACTTTTCCCTGGCCGATGGCCTTCCGTAAAATGCTGCCCTGGCCGGTCAGGTGTTCCTGTCCCACCAGTTCATCGAGGGAATTGGGTCTCAGTCTTTCTGCAAGTGGTGTAACGGCCATGACGATATTCTATTGCTGCATGCCGGTGCCATCACCGGCAGGAAACAAATATCGCTCTTCTCCTGTAGCGGGCGACCAAACCTGGTTTCTTTCTTCAAAATGATGACCGTCTTCGTAGCCCACGGAAACAAATACAAAAAGGCTCTGCCGGGCCGGTCCCTTGAAGCTTCCCTTTACAGGTGAGCAGTCGGTGAAATTTCGGCCCACGGCCAGTTTTACGTGGTTATTGGTGACCCATATATTATTGGTGGGATCGATGCCGGCCCAGCCTGCACCGGGCAGCCAGGTTTCCACCCAGGCATGCGTGGCGCCCTCTCCGCGCAGGCCGTTCTGGTTGGGACAAATATACCCGCTTACGTACCTGCTGGGAATGCGAAGGCTGCGCAATACCTGCAGCATGAGGTGTGCAAAATCCTGGCACACACCGGCGCGGTGCTCCAGGATCTGATCCACGGTGGTTTCGGTATCGGTAATTCCTTTTATGTATTTGAAATGCTGGTAAATGAACTGGCAGCAATCCTGCACGGTGGCCGCCACACTTTTCCAGGGCTGAAAAATCATGCCCACAATTTCGTCGATGGCCGACTGGTGTTGCAGTAATTCTGGTTTCGATAATTCCAGCAAACCCAGGTTGTTGCCCGATTCCGCATGGAGCTGGTCAAACCCGGCATTGGCATGATGCGCGGGTTGCAGGGAAGGGAGCGTGCGCACCAGCAGCTTGCTTTCTATCACCAGTTCGGTATGCGGCGCCACCAGGCTGAAAACACCCGCACGGTTTCCCCAATAGTCGAAATAATACTGCATCTCGGGCTGGCCGGTGATGTTGAGATCGAGTTGCAACACTTCCTGCTCGGCACAGGCATGGGGGAAGATTCTTATTTCATTCACACTTTCGGTAACGGGCCGGTCGTATTCGTAGCTGGTGATGTGATGAATGCTGAAAATGGGCATATGGCAATTTAGGCGTAAGAAAAGAATAATTGACTGAGCTGCTGGTTAAACTGCTGCAGTTCTGATTTTATTTCGTACAGGTAAGATTGAACACCTTTTTCCTGCACAACCTGCATATCGGCATATTCTACCTTGCTGTGCAGGCGGCCAAAATATTTGAACAGGCTGGCAGCTTCCTCGGTCTGGTTGTTCTGCACTACCTTCTGCAAATAAAAACCGATGCGATCAAAACAATAGCTGACCGAACGGGTGAATTGTTTGTTGAACAACACCTGGTCGGCCACCTGCTGGTTATGAAGACTGCCACGGTAAGTTTTCAAATGCAGTTCGTAACCCGATAAAGAAAGCAGCAGGTTGCGCCAGTAAAGGATGTCGCGCGATTGGTGCAGTCCGTAGCCGGCATCGGCAAAATTGCGGTCGACGAATTCAACGGTGATCATGCAGCGTTCCGTGAACTTGCCGAGGGTCATGAAATTCCAGCCCATGTTCCTGGGCATGGTGCTGTCGGTTACGCCGTTGAACATAATGAGCTCGGTACCCAATTGTTTCAGTACGCTCAAAATATCGTTCCGTTGTATCCTTTGCTGGAGCAGCGGGTTGTTGATCAGGTGATAGACCTGGTTCACCTGCTCCCATACTTCTTTTGTGATGTGGTCCTGCGCGCCGCGGGCGTTTTCGCGGGCACGGATCACCATGGCCCTGATGGCATTGCTGTTGGTATTGTCGTAGATCAGGTGCTGCACCAGTGCCAGCGGATCGCTTACCAGCGCGGTACGGCGCTGCTCATCTACCGTGCTGAACATATCGGCCAGTTGCCGCCAGTTTTGACCGGCAGCGGCGCCTTTGTCGAGTGAGAGGGCGTAGTTGATGTGAAGGGAACGGAGCAGGGCATCGGTTCTTTCCAGGTATCTGCTCAGCCAGTAAAGGGAATCGGCAATTCTACTTAACATGTTGTTGGGGTAATCGGGGGTTCTTAAACATGGTTGAGGATCCAGGTGTCTTTGCTGCCGCCGCCCTGGGAGGAATTCACTACCAGCGATCCTTCGCGCAGCGCCACGCGCGTGAGTCCGCCCGGTACGATCTTTATGCCCGAGGGCCCGCAAAGCGCAAAAGGCCGCAGGTCCACGTGCCGCGGCTGGAAGCGGTTATTTAAAAAACAGGGAACCGTACTGAGCTGGATGATGGGCTGTGCAATAAAATTACGTGGCTCTTCTTCCACCGCCCTGATCATGTCTTCCACTTCTTCCTGCGAAGCGCTGTTTCCCATGAGCATGCCGTAACCGCCGCTCTGGTTGGTTCTTTTGATCACCATCTTGCCGATGTTGCCGAAAACATATTCGCGGCTTTCGGCATTGGCCAGTTGGTAGGTGGGCACATTGGGCAGGATGGGTTCTTCGTTCAGGTAATACCGGATCATGGCCGGAACATAGGCGTACACGGCTTTATCATCGGCCACGCCATTTCCAAACGCATTCACCAGCGCTACATTGCCTTTTCGGTAGGCGCTCAGGATACCGGGTATCCCCAGGGTGCTGTCGGGACGGAATACCAGCGGGTCCATATAATCGTCGTCTATGCGCCGGTAGATCACATCCACCTGTTGCAGGCCCATGGTGGTTTTCATATACACTTTGTGATTGTCTACCATCAGGTCGCGTCCTTCCACCAGCGGTATGCCCATGCTGCGTGCCAGGAAGGTATGCTCGTAATAAGCGGAGTTGAAAACGCCCGGCGTCAGCAGCACCACCGTGGGATGGGCGATCTGGCGCGGGGCCAGCGAAACAAGGATATTGTACAACTCCAGCGGATAGTTGTTCACCATCTTCACTGCGTTGGCCGACAGCATTTCGGGGAAAAGCCTTTTGGTCACTTCGCGGTTTTCCAGCATGTACGAAACGCCGGAAGGCGTGCGCAGGTTGTCTTCCAGCACATAATAAGTGCCGTCTGCACCGCGTATCAGGTCTATCCCCGATATATGAACGAAAATATCATAAGGCACTTTGATGCCATGCACTTCACGCGTATAATGCGGACAGGAAGCGATGAGATCGGCTGGCACCACCAGGTCTTTCAAAATCTGCTGGTCGCTGTAGATGTCTTTGAGAAAAAGGTTCAGTGCTTTGAGCCGCTGGGTGATGCCCGCTTCGATATGGGCCCATTCGCTGCCGGGAATGATGCGGGGAATGATGTCGAAGGGAAAGATGCGTTCGATGCCTTCATTGTCGCTGTACACGGTGAAGGTGATGCCCTGGTTGAGGAAAAGTTCAGCGGCCAGCCGGTCCTTTTCTGCGAGGGTGGCTGCGCTGAGCGTGTTCAGGGTTTCAAACACCTGCAGGTATTGTGGCCGGATATTGTCTCCGGCACACATTTCATCCCAGGAGTCGGGGATGATGCAATAGTCGCTAAATACGGAAGCATTCCTCATAAGCATTCATTGGTATAAAAAAACGAGTTACCGCCTTGGTAGGGCAAGCAACTCGTTTTTCCAATTTAAGGAATATTTACTTATGCGTCAAATGCATCTGCGTGTTGCCGGATCAGCCGGAAGGTCATAAAAATATGGATGATCAGCACAATGCTGTATGCCGTCATGAAACGAAGGGTGAAATGCATCACCTTCCACATGGTGGCTTCCATTCCTTCCACCTGGTTCTTTTGCAGCGCCAGGGCCTGGTCCATGGTGTCCTGCAGCAACGATGGCTGCACTATCAGCGAAATGGCCTGCACCAGCGAAAGGCTGGCGAAGAAGAGGGCGCCGTAACCGTTTACCCTGATCAGGTCGCGCAGGCTGCGCTTGCAATACAGGTGTGCATCAATTCCCCTGCTGAGGAAGCGCCAACTGGCATAGGTATAGATGAGTACACAGGCCAGCACAAACAGCGGCAATAAAAGCACCGGATTGGCGAGGGCCATTAACAATCCTGCCACCAGGAAAAAGGCCAGGAAACCACCAACAATGAGCAGGAACCAGGTCAGTATGCGGTAAAATGTCAGTGACTGCATGTTTAATTTTTCAGGTCAAGCCGGATCTGGAGTTCTTCTAGTTGTTTGTCGTCGATAGCAGCAGGTGCGTCCAGCATAACATCGCGCCCGCTGTTGTTTTTCGGGAAAGCAATGAAGTCGCGGATGCTTTCCGATCCGCCCAGGATGGCGCAGAGGCGATCGAAGCCAAAAGCAATACCACCGTGGGGTGGAGCCCCGTATTCAAAGGCGCCCAGCAGGAACCCGAATTTGTGCTGCGCCTCTTCGCGGCTCATGCCCAGGGCGTCGAACATTTTTTCCTGCAGCCCGCGCTGGAAAATGCGGATGGAACCGCCCCCGATCTCGTTGCCGTTCAGCACCATGTCGTAGGCATTTGCCTTGATGTTCGCATAAGGATGACTGAGATACTCAGCGGCATCTTTTATCACCGGGTCATTGTCGATCATGACGGAGATCTGGTCGGGCTTCGGCGCTGTAAACGGGTGGTGACGCGCTACCCAGCGGTTCTCTTCCGGGGCATATTCAAAGAGTGGAAAATCGAGTACCCATAACAGTTTGAATTCATCCTTTTTGCGGAGGCCAAGCCGTTCGCCGATTTCCAGCCGCAGTTCGCTGGCCGCCTTACGGGTCCTTTCTTCCCTGCCTGCCAGGATCAGCACCAGGTCGCCGGTCTGTGCCTGGCAGCAGGCCGCCAGGGTTTTCAACTGCTCTTCGGGGAAGAACTTGTCGGCGCTGCTTTTGAAACTGCCGTCGGTATTGCACTTGATGAATACCAAACCGTTCATGCCTATCTGGGGCCGCTTCACCCATTCGGTGAGTTCGTCTGTTTGTTTGCGGGTATACTCGCTGCAGCCGGGAACGGCAATGGCGAGCACCGTTTCTGCTTCCGTGAATACCTTGAACCCACTGGCTTCAAAAATGGCGCGGGCGGTGGCGTCGCCTTCCTGTCCCTCGAAGCGGGTTTTCAGGTTGGCCAGTTGCATACCGAAGCGGATGTCGGGCTTGTCGTTGCCGTATTGCAGCATGGCATCGTTCCAGGTCATGCGTTCTACCGGTGCCGCATAGTCGATATTCTTAACGTCTTTAAAGATGCGTTTGATCAGCCCTTCGAACATCTGCAGGATATCTTCCTGTTCCACAAAGCTCATTTCACAATCGATCTGCGTGAATTCCGGCTGCCGGTCGGCGCGCAGGTCTTCGTCGCGGAAACATTTCACCACCTGGTAATAGCGGTCGTAGCCGCTTACCATCAGTAGTTGTTTAAAGGTTTGCGGACTCTGGGGAAGGGCGTAGAATTGTCCGCCGTTCATGCGGCTGGGCACCACGAAGTCGCGCGCGCCTTCGGGCGTGCTTTTGATGAGAAAGGGCGTTTCAATGTCCATGAACTGGTTCTCGTGGAGATAGTTCCGGGCCGAACGGTTCACCGCGTAGCGCAGCTCCAGGTTGCGACGCACGGGATTGCGGCGCAGATCGAGATAGCGGTACTTCATCCGCAGGTCTTCCCCGCCGTCGGTCTCGTCCTGGATGGTGAAGGGGGGCGTAGCCGCCTTATTTAATATGGTGTAGGATTGTACCTCTATTTCGATGTCGCCGGTGGGCATCTGGGGATTTTTATTGGCCCTTTCCACCACTGTGCCGGTTACCTGCAATACAAATTCCCTGCCCAGGGGCTGTTCGCTGAGGGCTGCGTTCTGGGATTCGCCGAAAAGCAACTGGGTTATTCCGTAACGGTCGCGCAGATCTACAAAGCTGATGCTGCCGAATTTTCTTACGGTTTGCACCCATCCCGCCAGGGTGACGCTTTGTCCTATATGCCCCTGCCTGAGTTCTCCGCAGGTAAACGTTCTGTACATGCTGGTTCTGTTTTCAGTATTTTATTGAGGGGCAAAGGTAATTGATCGGAAGGCTACTGCAAAAGCCGTCGTTTTCACCCTGGATTTTCAGCCTGGCCGCAGATTTCCGGGTATCGCATCCCGGAAAGCTACCCACGCGGTATCGTAAATTTACTTTTTAGACTAATATTATGTCAAAACGCTTTTAATCCTCAAAATCTCGGTTTATCTTGTATCCAGGATTTATAGCAACCCTCCCTACCGTCGTTAATCCGTACAATTTCCTCTGAGAAGAACCCTCGCATCCATAACTGTGTCTAACCAGCTTAACAAAGCCGATTTTCTTACCACCAAAAGAGACCCTTATGGAAATCGTTATCATTTGTTTGCTGGTGTTCTGCATCATCTTCGCATTTGATGCACTGCACGTGCGCCTGCAGAAATACCTCCTCTTCCGCCGCAAAAAAGGTTTCGAGCAGCATGAAACCTATTTTCGCTCCCTCATCTCTGCCAACATCCGGTATTTTAACAAACTGGATCATGCCGAACAGCACAAATGGCTGTTTCGCACCTATCTTTTTTACCGCTCCAAAAAATTTCATTACGTGGGGGTGGAAAAATCCGATGATATGCCGGTGCTGATCAGCGCTACCGCCGCGCAGCTCACGCTGGGACTGGAAAACTTTTCACTGAACTATTTCCGCGACATCTATGTGCTGCAGCACGATTACCACTATGGTTATTATTCCCTGCCGTTTATGGGACATGTCGATAGTTCGGGAATTTATCTCTCCTGGGATAATTTCCTGCAGGGCATCCGCAGCTCGCAGGACAGCAGCAACGTGGGTCTCCATGAAATGGCACATGCGCTGGCCTATGTCAATTTTATTACGAAGACCGACGAGGACAAACATTTCAAAAAAGAATTCCACCTGTACTCCCGCGTTGCCCGTCCCATTTTCCAGGAAATGCAGCGGGGACGGAAAACCATCCTGGGCGATTATGCCGCCACGAATTACCACGAATTCTGGGCGGTGAGTGTGGAAGTGTTTTTTGAGAATCCCATTCGCTTCCGGCACGAGCTGCCCGAACTCTATGTGGCCATGGTCAAACTGCTGAGACAGGATCCCTGCGTGGTGCTGGCGGCTTCGCTTGCCGCCTGATTTATTTGCCGGGTGGTAGCTGTGCCAGTTGCTGAAGCGCTTCCGGTTGCAGCAGGATGATCTTTTTGCCTTCCTTGCGGATCCAGCCTTCTGCTATGAATTCCTGCAGGATGCGGAAAACGGATTCATAAGCCGTGCCCGTATAAGAAGCGAGATCCTGTTGCGAAAGAGGCACCCGTAAAGCGCCTGTTGCATCGGTGCCGAATTTTTTGTGCAGGCGGAGCAGGGATTGCGCCAGCCGCCCTTTAACCGGCATATGCGCCAGGTTGCGCATTCTTTTTTCCGACTCCTGCAATTCGCTGGCGTAAAAGAGCAGGAGTTGCAGGCTGAAATCCCGGTTCACTTTCAGCGAGGTCATAAAAAAGTCAAGTGGAATATAACAGGCCCTGACCGGGTGCAGCGTGGTGGCGGAAACAGGATAAATATTCTCTCCGCCCAGGCCGCGGTGCCCGATAACATCGCCATCGCTGGCAAAACGCAGGATCAGTTCCTTATCGGTTCCCCAGTGCTGGTGCACTTTCACCCATCCCGATTCAATAAAAAAAATACCCTCCACCGGGTCGCCTTCGCGGAAAACGGCGTCGCCCTTGCCAAAGCGGATCTGGCGGCGGTGCGCCAGGATGGCGGGTTGCCATTCGGGCAGGCAGCCGCGGCAGAAAAAACAACTGTGCAGGTCGCAATTTTTGGAGGCGGATTTCATTCCGCTAAAAATAATCCTTTTTGGTACTGGCCGATCTTTTCTGTCCAGCCGGCTTTCTTCACTACTTCTCCCACCACAATAACAGCAGGATTGCTGAGTCCCGCCGCCAGGGCGCGGAAACTGATATCGCGTACGGTGCCGGTTATCATTTGGGCATCGGTACAGGTACCGTTGCGGATGATGGCGACCGGCGTTTGTCCCTTACCGTTGGCCTCGAAAATTTCCATGATGGCTTCCAGCCGGCTCATGGCCATCAGGATCACCACGGTGGCGCTGGACTGGGCCGCCAGCCGCACATCTGCTGAGATGTCGCCGCTGCGCGTGGTGCCCGTTGTTACCCAGAAGCTTTCGCTGCAGCCCCTCATGGTAAGCGGAATACCCGCTGCGGCCGGAACCGCCAGGGCGCTGGAAATGCCCGGAACCACCTGGAAAGGGATGCCGGCTTCCAGGGCCGCTTCTATTTCTTCGGTGGCCCTGCCGAATACAAAGGGGTCGCCGCCTTTCAACCGCACCACATGGCCATGCGACCGGGCATATTGTATAATATGGTCGTTGATGGCCTGCTGCGAAAAGGGGTGACACCCGAACCTTTTGCCTACAAAAATTTTAAGGCAGCCAGGGGAGCAATGATCCAGCAACGTTTCGTTCGCGAGGGCATCGTACAATACCGCACGGGCCTGGCCCAATACCCTGACGGCCTTTAAAGTGATCAGCTCGGGATCACCCGGACCGGCGCCTACCAGGCTGAGAAAAGGAAGATGCTGGTTCATCAGGAAAACAAATTATAAATAATTAAATATAATATTTTATGCTCAATTTATTTCAAAATATGAATGAATACTCATAAATTTATTACATAAGTAATAAAAATACAGATTAATGGAAGCTGACACTTCTTTATTAATTACATATAATTACTTGTAATACGATTGCTTGCCATAATTAGGATCACCAAAACACTTAGTATGCGGATCGTAATTATTGGCAACGGAATGGTTGGCTACAAATGCTGTGAGAAGCTGACCGACCGGTTTTCGGCCGGGGAGATCAGCCTCACGGTTTTTGGCGAAGAAACCCGGCCGGCCTATGACAGGGTTCACCTCAGCTCTTTTTTTTCCGGTAAAACACCCGACGATCTTTCCCTGGCCGGTCGCGATTGGTACAGTTCCCGGGGCATCCGGCTTCACCTGGGTGACCCGGTGGTGCGCATCGACCGGGCCGCTAAAACGGTTTATTCCCACCAGGGACAAGCCGAACCCTATGATTACCTCATTCTCGCTACCGGCTCCGCCGCCTTCGTTCCACAAATACCCGGGGTGGAAAAAAAGGGTGTTTTCATCTACCGCACCATCGAAGACCTGGAGTGGATGCAGGACTGGTCCACCCGCGCCCATTCGGCCGCAGTGATCGGCGGCGGCCTGCTGGGACTCGAAGCCGCCAAAGCCCTGCTCGACCTCGGTATCGCCAACACCCACGTGGTGGAGTTTGCACCGCGGCTCATGCCCCGCCAGATCGACGCCACCGGCTCCGCACTGCTCGAAGCCCGCCTGGAGGAACTGGGCCTCACCATCCACACCCAGAAAAATACCGCCGCCATCGAAGGTGATGAGGCCATAAGCGCCCTCCGCTTTACCGATGATTCACAACTTTCCTGCGACATGCTGGTGATATCTGCGGGTATCCGTCCCCGTGATGAGCTGGCCCGCGCAGCCGGACTCGATACCGGAGCCCGCGGCGGGATCGTGGTGAACGATCGTCTGCTGACCTCCGACTCCTCCATATTTGCCATCGGCGAATGCGCCCTGCACCAGGGAATGATCTACGGGCTCGTAGCACCCGGTTATGAAATGGCCGACGCAGTAGTGGAACAACTGCGCGGACGCCAGAAAAGCTTTACCGGCTTTGACATGAGCACCAAGCTCAAACTCATTGGCACCGATGTGGCCAGTTTCGGCGATCCCTTTATTGAAGGCGAAGACGTGCGCACCATCCGCTTCACCGACCAGCAGCAGGGCATCTACAAAAGGATCAACATCAGCGCCGATGGCAAAACCCTGCTCGGTGGCATCCTGGTAGGGGATGCGTCCGACTACAACATGCTGCTGCAGACCTGCAAAAACAAACTGGTTTTACCACCCACCGCCGAATCGTTGCTGCTGGGCTCACGGAGTGGCGCAACCGAAAACGGCATGGGCGTCGACAGCCTACCCGATGATGCCTGCATCTGCAGTTGCGAAGCGGTGAGCAAGTCGGCCATCCTGCAAAGCATTACCGGCAACAACTGCCATACCATCGACGCCATCAAAGCCTGCACCAAAGCAGGAACGGGCTGCGGCGGCTGTCTCCCCATGGTGAAAGACCTGCTCAACCACAGCCTCAGGACCCAGGGCATTTATGTACGCAACATACTCTGCGAACATTTCGACTATACGCGCCAGGAACTCTTCGACCTGGTGAAAATTCACGACCTCCGCAGTTTCGATGAAGTGCTGACCCGGCTGGGTCAGGGCCACGGTTGTGAAACCTGCAAGCCTGCTGTCAGTTCTATTCTGGCCAGCCTCTGGGGCGAAATGATACTGGCAAAGGGAAACGATACGGCGCAGGACAGCAACGACCGTTTCCTGGCAAATATCCAGAAGGGTGGCACCTACAGTGTAGTGCCGCGCATTCCCGGCGGTGAGATCACCCCTGAAAAACTCATCGTCATTGGACAGGTGGCGCAGAAATACCAGCTCTATACCAAGATCACCGGCGGACAACGCATCGATCTTTTCGGCGCCCACCTTTCCGACCTGCCTGCTATATGGGAAGAACTGATCGATGCGGGTTTTGAAAGCGGCCACGCCTACGGAAAAGCGCTTCGCACCGTAAAAAGTTGCGTAGGCAGCACCTGGTGCCGCTTTGGCCTGCACGATTCCGTGAGCTATGCCATCCGTATCGAAGAAAGATACCGCGGCATCCGGGCGCCCCATAAGATCAAGTCGGGCGTAAGCGGCTGCATCCGCGAATGCGCCGAAGCAAGGAGCAAGGATTTTGGCATCATCGCCACCGAAAAAGGATGGAACCTTTACGTATGCGGCAATGGCGGATCCAAGCCCCAGCACGCCGTACTGCTCGCCGCCGATCTTGATTCGGCTACCTGTATCCGTTATATCGACCGCTTCCTGATGTTTTATATCAGAACCGCCGACCCCCTTACGCGCACTTCCACCTGGCTTAGTAAAATGGAAGGCGGTATCGATTACCTCCGCAACGTGGTAGTGAACGACAGCCTGGGAATGGCCGCCCAATGGGAAGCTGAAATGCAGGCGCTCGTCGAAAGCTATGCCTGTGAATGGAAAACAGCCATTGAAGATCCCGAGATCCGCAAGCGCTTCAATCATTTCATCAATGCACCGGGCGAAAAGGATCCGAGCATCCGTTTCACGCCGCTTCGCGAACAGAAGCGTGCACAGGAGTGGAAATAACCATCCATAAAAACCAAAACCATGATAGCAACAAGCACTATTACCTGGCACATGGCCTGCCACCTCGAAGATGTTCCCACCAACGGCGGTGTATGCGTTCGCATCGATGAACTGCAGATAGCCCTTTTTCATTTTACGCGTACCGATACCTGGTATGCCACGCAGAACCAATGCCCGCACCGGCAACAGATGGTATTGAGCCGCGGCATGATCGGATCGCAGGGTGATACCCCAAAAGTGGCCTGCCCCTTTCACAAAAAAACCTTTTCACTGGAAACAGGCGAGTGCCTGAACGGAGAAGAGTGTTCCATCCGCACCTATCCTGTGAAGGTGGAGAATGGCCGGATCTTTATTGGCATTGAACCAGTCTGTTGAACAACGAGCCCCGGCCGGTGACAGCCGGCAGAGGGGTTTACGCCATCCTCTTTTCCACCAAAAATCAGCAGATGTCCCACCCTGCAACTCCGCTTGAATCCCTGCGCATTTTCAGCATCAAAGGTGTACAGATGCGCACCTTTCATATTACCTGGCTCAGCTTTTTTGTATGCTTTTTTGCCTGGTTCGGCATCGCGCCGCTGATGCCCCTGGTGAGTGAACAACTGCACCTTACCCGGGCGCAGCAGGGAAATATCGGCATCGCAGCCGTTTCCGCCACCATCATTGCGCGCCTGGCCGTGGGCAGGTTGTGCGACCGCTTTGGCCCACGCCGCACCTATACCATCCTGCTCCTTGTTTCAGCGGTGCCGGTAATGCTGATCGGATTCAGCAACAGCTATATATCTTTTCTTATTTTTCGGTTGTTCATAGGTGTTATTGGCGCTTCTTTTGTGCTTACCCAATACCATACTTCCGTCATGTTTGCGCCGCGGATCAAGGGAACGGCCAACGCCGTTGCCGGCGGATGGGGCAATACAGGCGGCGGCGTCACCCAATTGCTGATGCCGCTGATTGCGGCAGGCATGGTGGCTATGGGATGGATCGACGAAGCCAATAGCTGGCGGTTGGCCATGGTGGTTCCCGGTGTGCTGCTCCTGCTGATGGCCTGGCTGTACTGGAATTATACCACGGATACACCCGCCGGAAATTTTGAAGACCTGCCGGAGCAGGCTTCTGCCCGGAAGGAAAATACTTTCCTGCTGGCTGCCCGCGATTACCGCACCTGGTTGCTCACCATTGCCTATGCCGCCTGCTTTGGCGTGGAAATCACTGTCGATAATTTTGCCGCCAGTTTTTTTCACCACGATTTCAAAACCAGCTTGATCATGGCCGGACTGCTGGCCGGTATTTTTGGCAGCCTCAATATTTTTGCGCGGGCGCTTGGTGGCCTGTTGTCCGATAAGATCGGCCGCCGTTACGGTTTTCGCGGCAAGACCAACCTCCTCGTTGCATTGCTGTTGCTGGAGGGATTGGGTATTGTCCTGTTCGCACAGGCCGGCTCATTGTGGATGGCCATTGCACTGATGTTCTTTTTTGGCCTCTGTCTCAAAATGGCCAACGGCGCTACGTACAGCATGGTTCCCTTTATCAGCCAGAAAGCCATTGGCAGCGTGGCTGGCATTGTTGGCGCTGGCGGAAACATCGGCGCCATGCTCATCGGTTTTCTTTTCAAAGCCTATCCTTATGCCACCGCTTTTTATTACCTCGGCATAACCGTTGCGGTAGTAGGCCTGCTGATTGTTGCGGTGCGCCGGCTCGTGAAACCTGTTGCAGAAACCAAACCGGAAAACCTGGCTCCCGCCATGCGGGCCTGATCATCTATGAAGGCCATTTCATCCACCTGTTGTTATTGCGGCGTAGGCTGCGGCATCCTGGTCAAAGAAGATCGCCAGGCCCGCGTTACGGTGGAGGGAGATCCGTCGCATCCCGTGAACCGCGGCATGCTTTGCTCCAAGGGGATGAACCTGCACCATACCCTGATGGACGACAGCGACCGGCTGCTGTACCCCGAAATGCGCTATGCCCGTAACCTGCCCCGGCAGCGGGTTTCATGGGATACGGCCCTGGAGCGTGCCGCCGCCGTATTTGCTTCGCTGATCAAAAGATACGGGCCCGAAAGTGTTGCGTTTTATGCATCGGGGCAATGCCTTACCGAAGAATATTATGTGGTGAACAAACTCATCAAGGGTTTTATCGGCAGCAATAATATTGATACGAACAGCCGCCTTTGCATGAGTTCGGCCGTCGTGGGTTATAAAATGAGTCTCGGTGAAGACAGCGTGCCGGCCTGCTACGACGATATTGAAGAAACCGATTGCCTTTTCGTGGCGGGCGCCAACCCGGCCTGGTGCCATCCCATTTTGTGGCGAAGGGTGGAAGCGGCGAAAGCAGCAAGGCCGGAAATGAAGATCATTCTCAGCGACCCGCGTGTTACACAAACGGCGGCGCTGGCCGACTGTCATCTGCAGATACAGCCGGGAACAGATATCACGCTGCACCATGCCATTGCCCGCTGCCTGCTGGAACAGGGCGATATCGATCTGCGCTTTATCCGTGAACATACCGAAGGTTATGAGCGCTTAGCCCATACCGTTATGCAGCGAAGCATTGAAGAAGCCGCTGCCATCTGCCGCATTGAGCCGCATGCCATCCGGGAAGCGGCCGCGCTGATCGGCAACGCAAAACGTTTCCTCAGCATGTGGACCATGGGCCTTAACCAAAGCGTGGTGGGCGTTCAGAAAAACCTTTCCCTGATCAACCTGCACCTCATAACTGGACAGATCGGAAAGCCGGGCTGTGGGCCGCTTTCGCTCACCGGCCAGCCCAATGCCATGGGCGGCAGGGAGGTCGGCGGATTGTCGAATCTCCTGCCCGCACACCGTGATCTGCAGAATGCCGCCCACCGCGAAGAGGTAAGCCGGTTCTGGAACAGCGGACCCATTTCGCCAAAGCCGGGGCTCACGGCAACGGAAATGTTCGGGGCACTCCGCGAGGGTAAACTGAAAGCCATCTGGATCATGTGTACCAACCCGCTCGTGAGCCTGCCCGATGTGAAACTCGCAGAGGAAGGATTGAAACAGGCGCGTTTTGTGGTAGTACAGGAGATCAGCAATAAACCCGAAACACTGCAATACGCCGATCTTATTTTGCCTGCTGCCGGCTGGACGGAAAAAACCGGCACCATGACAAATGCGGAAAGAAGGGTCACCCTGCTGCAGCAACTCCGGGAGCCACCGGGCGAGGCACTGCCCGATGCCGAGATCATTTGCCGCTTTGCGCGGAAAATGGGCCATCACGGCTTCGACTACCCGAACATGGAAACTATTTTTCTGGAGCATGCTGCACTCACACGCGGCACGTCTATCGATTGCAGCGGGCTCAATTACCAGGTGTTGCGCGAAAAGCGCTCCGTACAGTGGCCTTATCCCAACGCCGGCGAAAAGGCAGACAGCAAGCGGCTTTTCAGCGATGGTGTTTTTCACACACCATCGCATCGGGCCATTATCCACGCCGTGGACGACAACAACGAAAGCGAACCGCTGTCGCCCGATTTCCCGCTGATCCTTACCACCGGCCGCATCCGCGACCAATGGCATACCATGAGCAAAACCGGGAAAGTGAACCGCCTGCGGCAACACATCCGCGACAATTTCCTGGAGATGCATCCCGATGATGTAAAACAGTTACACCTCAAAGAAAATGAACTGGTGGAGATCAGCAGCCGGCGGGCAAAGCTGCAGTTGAAGCTCGTACTGAATCCGGGTATTAAAAGGGGAGTAGTGTTCATGCCCATGCACTGGGGCAAAATAATGGGGCGCGACCAGCAGCGTACCAATAACCTCACCAATAACCTGGTGGATCCCAAAAGCAAGGAACCCGATTATAAATTCACAGCGGTTGCCGTGCAGCGGTACGTGAAGGGAAAACAGCGCATTCTCATTATAGGAGCGGGGGCTGCGGCGCATGGATTTGTGAAAGCCTACCGCGCTTTCAATACCAGCGACGAAATAGTTGTTTTCAGCAAGGAAGCGCTGCCCTTTTACAACCGCGTATTGCTGCCCGATTATGTAAGCGGAACCATGTTGTGGCCGCAACTGGTGCGCATGACGGAAGAGGAGGAAACCCGCTACAAGGTGTCGCTGAAAAGAGGGGTGAGCATTGTTTCGATTGATCGTGACCGTAAGACGGTTACCGACGATAACGGGGAGCTGCATGCGTACGATGTACTCATCCTGGGTATGGGCAGTCGGGCTGCAACCCTGAAGGGGCTGCCGCCGCTGAAAGGCATTTTCAGCATGCGTACAAGGGCTGATGCAGACCGCTTTTTGGCCCACCTCGATCCAGCCGGCGGACCGGTCATGATCGTAGGCGGCGGCCTGCTGGGCATTGAGCTTGCCGCTTCTCTACGCGAAATGAATTATGCCGTCATCATCCTGCACCGCAATTCCCGCATGATGGACCGCCAGCTCGATCCGCTCGGCAGCCAGCTCCTGCAGGAAGAACTCGAGAACAAAGGCATTGAGGTTTGCCTGAACGACGAGATCGACCGTTGCCTGGGACACGACCATATTGAGGGCGTTCGCCTGAAAAGCGGTATGCAGAAGACCTGCCAGGCACTGGTGGTGTCCATTGGAACGGTTCCCAATATCGAGCTGGCAAAAGAAGCCGGACTTCATACACAGCGGGGTGTGGTGGTAGATGAATACCTGCAAACCAGCGACCCGTCTGTGTTTGCGATGGGAGAGATTGCAGAATTCAAAGGATCCTTGTATGGCATTACCGCTGCGGCGGAGCAGCAGGCTGCCGTGATCGCTTCCTTCCTGCGCGGCGATATTTCAAAATACTACGAAGGTTCGCTGCTGATGAATATCCTGAAAATGCACGGCACGGAGATCTGTTCGCTTGGAATGACCGAATGTCCCGACCTGCCCGGTTATGAAGAAGTGGTGTTTATTGATAAGGCAAAGCGTTATTACAAGAAATGCATTGTGTACCGCGACCGGCTGGTGGGCGCTATTTTGATGGGCGATAAATCGGAATTCCTGGAATTCCGCGACCTGATCCAAAACAAGCTGGAACTGAGTGAGAAACGCCTGCAATTGCTGCGTTCGGGGAAAAAAGCCGAACCGGTGATCGGCAGGCTGGTCTGCAGTTGCAGCAATGTGGGGGAAGGAAACCTGTGTGCAAAGATCGAATCGGGCTGTACCGATCTGTTGCAGCTCTGCCAGTTGACCGGTGCGGGAATGGGCTGCGGCAGTTGCCGGTCGGAAGTAAAAAATATCCTGGAAACAATAACGGGCGCCTGATGGAGAAAAAAGAATTCTTTCGTTTTGAAGCCGATTTTGTAGATGCAGGCATTCGCTGCATTCCCATGATCGTGCGATGGAAGCTGGACCTGGTGGGCGTAAAAATGTTGTTGTCCACCTGGGTGCGTTGCAGTTTTTCGGAAAGACAGCAACTCGTATCCCTGCCCTGTTCCGCCGAAGGGGAAAAAGAATTATACCGCGCCTTTCTCTTCGGGCTGTCGGAGAAATACACCGGCCGCCTGCCTGCGATGCTTGCTGTGCCTGCATCTACTGCCTGGGAGCAGGTGCAGGAAATTCCTGCGGACTTGCAGGCGCAGGCCGCAGCCCATGGCTGGTCCATTTCCCTGCAGCAATGGGCAAGGCTCAGCCTGCTGCAGCGGTTTGCACTGCTCAAGCTCTGCCGGCCCGGGCACGAGAACCGGAATTTTCCCCTGGCCATGGTGGAGTTCGGCTGGCCTGCTGTTGAACCTGCTACCAAAAGCGCATGAATATACCCGGTACCATAAAGATCAATTTCACCGGCGGCATCGTTTCCCCGGGCGATCTCTACAATATACTGGTGGCTGCCGGAAACCATGGCTGCAGCCGCGTGCGTTTTGGCCTCCGGCAACAGCTCATACTGGAGTCGGAGGCAGTGGTGCAGCCTGCCCTGCAACAGGAACTGTCGACCCTGGGCGTAATCAGCGAATCCAACCTGGATGCCTACCCGAACATCACTTCTTCCTTTTGTGCCGAAGAAGTTTTCATTACCCGCAACTGGCTCAGCGAAGGCGTGTACAAAGACATCCTGCAGGGCTTTGATTTCAGGCCCGAGCTGAAAGTAAACATCTCCGATTCCAACCAGAGCTTTACGCCCCTGCTTACCGGCAATATCAACTGGGTGGCTTCTCCGGCGACACCGCATTACTGGCATTGTTTTATCCGCTTTCCCAAAACGAATATCATTTACGAAGCCGGTTGCTGCGTGTACACCAACGACCTGCCGCGCGCAACGGCCTGTATAGAATCGGCGCTGCTGGCCGGTTTGCGTGATGGCGCGGCGGTGTTTGCCATCGTGCGGAAGCAATCTTTCCTGCTGCTGGAAGATCCGCCGGCACTGGCATTGCCGCCCTTCAATCTTCCTTATTACGAAGGACTGAACCGTTACAACGACAAATACTGGCTGGGCATTTACCGCCGCGAGGAATGGTTCAGCGTGGCCTTCCTGAAAGCGCTCTGCCTGCTTTGCCTGCGTACGCGTGTCGGGCAATTCTGCATCACATCCTGGAAGTCGGTGATCGTAAAAAGTATTGAGGAGAAAGACCGGCCGCTCTGGAATGAATTGCTGGCAAAGCACCAGTTGAACATGCGGCATGCTGCCAATGAACTGAATTTCCAGGTAGAAGACCACAGCACAGAAGCGCTGGCGCTCAAACAGTTCCTGGTAAAGCGGCTCAACGATACCGACTGCCGCACGTTCGGCATTTGCTTCGGCATAAAAACCAGGCCCCGTTCCGAAGTGTTCAGCAATATCCTGGTGCGGCGTAAGCCCTGGATCAGGATCGGCCCTTGGACGATGGTATACCGCTATGATATCTGCTGTTCCGAGGATTTTAATCCCAATAAACGCACCGCCTGGGTGTTTAGCAAAAACAATCCCCGGTGGTTGTTGCCCGAACAGCTCCGGCGGGCGGTCCTTGCATTTTACCAGTGGCAGTTGGCCAGCATTGCACTGCCGGCGCCCGAGAAACCAAAGGAAAAAAGGAAACAGCCGGTATGGGCGCAGCAGTGCGGCGAATGTTTGTCAGTGTATGACGGTGAAACCGAGGCTGGTGGCCTGCTTCCGGCCGATGCACATTGCGCGCTCTGCGAGGCGCCCCATTCATCGTTTAACCGGGTGGACCTGAACAGCCTCAGTTGACAGGCTGTATCATGATGCTGTCGTGAGGTTATGAAGGTGTTGTCAAAGATGTAGGATAAACGTAAGATAAACGTAGGATAGACGTAAGATAAACGTAGGATTAATAAATGAATGTTATAGGAATGCTATAACATGGCCATTACTAAATTTTCCTGTTTGCGAAATATTTATTTCTGCCCGACTGTGGTTTGAAAATCGCCGCCTATTGTATGCCCGTTAAAGCATCCGGGTCATTGGCATTGCGGAAAGAGGCAGCAATTGTTTCATTCCAGGGTAGTGTTACCACCTGTGCCTGCGCCAACGCTGCCTGGAACCCGTAGTTGCGGATCTTGCCCTGCTCTATTTTTTGCTGCAGGCCCTCCATCCATTTTGCGGAATAGATCGCCGCCATGGGTTCAAGGCTCTGCGGCGAACGGTACAAGAATGCATCTGCTCCAGGGCTTTCGCGATACACAGCAAGGATTTGCTGTAATACAAATGCTTCCATAAAAGGCAGGTCGCAGGCCAGCAGGAAACAGGAATCGCCAGGATGGTACCGATGAAAACTGAGGAGCCCGCCAAGTGGACCGCGGCCTGCCAGGTCGGGTTCGTCTGTTAACAGGGAAGCGCCGGGTAACAGCGCTTCGTACACCGGCCTTTGTTCGTGACGAATGGAATAGTAAACGGTATTCACAAAAGGTTGCAGTAATTCACCAGCCACCGCCGCCCAGGTTTTTCCTTCGCGCAACAGGCTGCCTTTGTCGCGCCCCATACGCCGGCTCTCACCGCCGCAGAGGACCAGCCCTTCCAGTGGTGGCGCGGTATTCATCCGTTGCGCTGCGTGGGTGTATCGGAGTGTCCCAGCGACTTACCCGGACTAACCCTGTCGCGTAAGCGCTGCTTGAGTTCTTTCACTTCAGGAAAACCGCCGAATTCCCTGCGGTCAAAAATGGTTTCCCCGTTCAGCGATACCCGGAAACGCCCGCTCTCCTCGCTGGGCTGCAGACTCACAGCATGCAGGTCCTCTTCAAAAGTGGTGAGCAGTTCCTGCGCAAAATAGGCGGCGCGCAACAGCCAGCGGCATTTCGGGCAATATTCGATGGTTACAGTAGGTTTCATGCGTCGGTTTTCAGACCGAAATTAATAATTTGCAGCATGCTCCGGATCAGCGAACTCTACATATATCCCATTAAATCCCTGGCGGGCATTTCGCTGAAACAGGCGCGGGTGGAGCGGCGCGGACTGCAATACGACCGGCGCTGGATGCTGGTGGACCCTGCCGGACGTTTTCTCACACAGCGCGAGCATCCCCAGATGGCCCTGCTGCAGGTAAGCGTAACGGAGAAGGGCTTGCTTGTGTACCGGAAAACAGATCCGGATCAACAGATGCTCATCCCATTTGAACAGACGGAGGGCACCCCGCGCGAAGTGGTGATCTGGGAGGATACCTGCCAGGCGCTTCCGGTTTCGGTTATGGCCGACCGTTGGTTCACCCAACAGTTGCAGATGGACTGCAGCCTGGTGTACATGCCGGAGGACAGTCTCCGTAAGGTAGACCCCCGTTATGCCGCTCATGAAGAGATTGCTGCTTTTTCAGATGCCTATCCCATGCTGCTCATCGGCCAGGCTTCGCTCGATGATCTCAACAGTCGCCTGCAGCAACCGGTAGGCTGGGATCGTTTCCGGCCCAATATTGTTTTTACCGGCGGCAGGCCTTATGAAGAAGACGACAATTTTTCTTTCCAGATCAACGGCATTTCCTTTCGGGCCGTGAAACCCTGCGCGCGCTGCGTAATGACCACGGTGAACCAGCAGACCGGTGAAAAAGGAAAGGAGCCGCTGCGCACGCTGGCGGCTTACCGTACGGTGGAGAAAAAAGTACTGTTTGGCCAGAACCTCCTGCACGATGGTCCGGGCCATCTACAGGTAGGCGATGTGCTCAACCGGCATTGGTGAGGGCGGCCATTTTCTTTTCTCCCGGCAATACCACAAAATAGTAAATGGCAATAAAGACCAGGCCGATACCGAAGGGAATGGCTGCATAGTAACGCGTGCTGTCGTGCAGTTCCATGAATTCGGTGATCATCCAGTAACAGTTGGCGAGTATCCAGGACAGCACGGCCAGGTTGTGATAGAGCTCGGCTTTCAGGTGCCGGGTTTGCCAGGTGATGAGTACCGCCACCGATACCGTTGGCAGGATCATGAAGAGGCCAAGTGGTTTCCAGAGCAGGGCCCAGCACATGTCTTTGATGAGCCAGAACACAATGTGCAGGTTTTCAATTTTCCGGTACCTGGCCGGAATGGTGTACATCGGGGCGTTTTCCATGGATTAAAATTAATAGAAAAATCATCCGAGCAAACGGGCGAAACGCGTAAGAGCAGCTTCGGGCTGGAGGGGACTGCCGTCGACCAGGAAACCGGCGAGCTGGTGTGCAAACCAGGGCGCCAGGGAGCAGCCCTTGGTGCCCATGCCGTTGAGCATCCCGATCCGGGGATGCTGCGGGTGCATTCCCGCAAAGGGGCGCCGGTCGAGGGTGGCGGGGCGGATGCCGGCCCAGTGGTCCACCAGCCGGAAACCGGGCAGCAGCCACTCCTGCAACTGGGCCAGGGTCTTTTCTCGGAAAGCCGCTGTGGGTCCGGTTTCTGTGTAGCGGTTGTCGTAGGTGGAGCCGGCCCAGAAATAACGGTTGTTCTCTTCTCCCTGGTAATGCGGAAAGGGTACAAGGCTGATCCCTTTTTTATAGATCCTGCCGGCGGGAAGTTCTTCCACTTCCAGCAGCAGCGCTTCGCCCTTATTGGGTGCAAAGGGTAGTTTTTCGAAATAACGGTATTGCATAGCTGCAGTTCCGTCGCAGAAGATGATCCGCTCCGCCCGGATGTCTTCATAACGGATACCTGTAGACGTATCCATCAGCGCCGGGTCGAAGACCGTTTCGCGCAGCAGGTTGTCGCGCTGCAGTTTTTCCCGCCAGCGATAGAGCAGTCCATTGAGGTCAATGAGCAGGGCCGGCCGGATGCCGCCGGTTCCATATTGAAAACGAAAATAACGGCGCCAGGGACCGGGGTCGGCCGTTTCGAGCCATTGTGGAAGGGCTTCCTGTTTTTTCAGAAAAACGTCGCGCATCTGCTGCGCGGGAAAACAGTGCAGGATGGAGGTTTTTTGTATCACCTCCAGGCCCACCATGGCACCCAGCGCCCGGTAGTGTTCCAGCGCAAAAGGGAGCAGTTGTTCCGCCATCCAGGTTTCCGCAAGTACGCGCCCGGTAACGGGATTGACGACCCCCGAGGCGATGCGCGAAGGGCTCTGCGGGTTGGGCTGGTCGAGCACCAGGAAGGAGTGCCCGCGTTGCTGCAACCAGTACGAGAGCCAGGTGCCGCAGAGGCCCTGCCCAATGATGAGCGTTTGCACTTGCATGGTGTGAAAATTAAGCGGAATGAAGCAAGGCCGCTAATATTTTTTTAAATTGAAAAAAAACCTGCCATGCGATTTACGTCTTTGCTTGCTTTCCTGCTTGTGTTTTCCGTTGCGGCATTTGCCCAGCAACCCTTTAACGGGCTCGATATGAACCTGGGTAACCTGTCGCGCCTCTCGGATGCGAAAACGCGGTCGATCAGTCCCGAAAATTTTACCGGCGCCAAAGGAAAAGGCGGTATGGCCGATGCCGTGAAAGACAAAGGCAAACGCAATGTGGCCAACGCCGCCAATGAGGCGCGCGACCTGGGCACTGGCTGGAAAGTGAATCCTTTCATCATTGTGGAGCCCGGCGAAACCATCACCATCGCGGAGATGGAAGGTCCGGGTGCGATCCAGCAGATCTGGATGACGCCTACGGGCAACTGGAATTTTTCCATCATCCGTTTTTACTGGGACGATGAGAAATCGCCTTCGGTGGAAGCGCCCGTGGGGGCTTTTTTCGGCATGGGCTGGAATGAATATGCCCCGCTGAACAGCCTGGCGATGACGGTGAATCCGGGCTCGGCGTTTAACAGCTACTGGAAAATGCCTTTCCGGAAAAAATGCCGCATCACGCTGGAGAACATCAACGACAAGGAGGCCATGCGCCTGTACTACCAGGTGAATTATACCCTCACCGAAATCGGCAGCGATGAAGCGTATTTCCATGCACAGTACCGCCGCTCCACGCCGCAGAACGGAAGCCTGCACACCATCATCGATGGTATCAAAGGAAAGGGACAGTACGTGGGCACCTATATGGGCGTGGGCGTTCGCAACAATGGCTGGTGGGGAGAAGGGGAGATCAAGTTCTTCATGGACGGCGACCGTGAGTATGCGACGATTGTGGGAACAGGCACCGAAGATTATTTCTGCGGCTCCTACAATTTTGAGAACAAGAATACGCACCAGTACCAGGAATTCTCCACTGCCTATGCCGGGTTGCACCAGGTGATCCGTCCCGATGGCGTGTATCGCTCACAGGAACGCTTTGGTATGTACCGCTGGCATATTATGGATCCCATCCGGTTCGACAACGATCTGAAAGTGACGATTCAGGACCTGGGCTGGCGCAGCGGCGGACGCTATCTTCCGCAGCAGTCCGACATCATCACCGTGGCTTACTGGTACCAGCGGGAGCCGCACGCGCCCTTCCCCAAACTCCCTGCAAAGGACTTGCTGGAGACGAACTGATTTATCAGGCATGTATTGCTACACGCGTTGATCCGGGCCGTTAAGTGCTTATTCCACGCGCAGTTTTTCAGCGCCGCTGTGCGCCGTGAATTCAGGTGCGTACATGCACTGGGCTTTGGCGATGCCGTTGCTGAACTGCCCGGCCTGCGCTGCAAAAAGCGTGTATTCGAGCACGTGAGTTCCTTTGGGCAGCCGGTCGATGAAGAACTGCATGCTGGCGTCGCGCGGACTTTTATAATAGCCGAGCCCGCCGTTCCAGGAATAGCCGCTGAGCACATCCACCGGTTCGAGGTTGCTGGCGCGCTGGTCTTTTACCTGCACGTATTCCATGTTGCGATCGCTGCTGAGCTCGAGCCGTATCCGCAGTTTATCGCCCACTTTGAGTTCGGTGCCTTCGCCCACCGGGATGAGCTGTATGCCGCCTGCACCGGGCTTTTCGAGGAATATCCGTTTGCGGATGCCGAGCGTGGAGCCGGCTGTGCCAATGCGGTCGAGGTCTTCAAAATACTGCCAGTAGATGGCGCCCCATACCGGTGTTTTGGCAGTTCCCGATACCGGGTGGTTTACCGTGATGGCGATATTGCCCATTTGCGGTTGTACGGCAGCGCCTTCTATTTTCTGCTGGTAATAACCGGTGCCTGCTTCTTCCTGTTCCGCCTGGATCTTTGTGTTACCGAGACTTAGCTGGATGCGCGGCTCTGCATCGAGCCAGTTGCTTCCCTGCAGCAGCAGGGCGTAACAGGCGTCGGCCGTGGATTTGGTGGAAGGCCAGTGGTTGCTTTGTTTGTTGCGCAGCAGCCAGGTTTTTAATGCATTTACAGAAGCAGCGGGAGCGCCCAGTTCGGCGAAAGTTTCCACCATCAGGCTCTGTGTTTCGATGGGTGCATCCTGCCAGTAATAAGCCGGCGTGTTTTCTTTCCAGTACATGCCCAGGTCTTCGTTTTTGATGGCGGTTTCTTCCAGGGAACGTTGTATTTTTTTTGCGGTTACGGGATCGCCGCTCCTGGAGAGGGCCAGGGCGATCATGCCGCGGATCATGCGGTTGCCTTTGATCCAGTTTTCACGGGCCTGGTTGCGGTAGAAGCTGGCAGCCGCAACGGCACTGCCATTAATGCCTGTTTCAGTAAAATAGCTGCGGAGGTAGAGCCACTGCACCGCGTATATGTTGAGGGAAGGGGTATTCTTTTTATCACGCTGGCGGTAGTCGTCCTGCAGGCGTGCATCGAGATAGGGGATGGCCCTGCGTGCGATGTTCAGTAACTCATCTGCCGCTGTTCCTAGGGCATTCATTTTTTTCAGGCGGCCGATGCCGGTAACAATATACTGGGTGATGAAGCGATCGTCGGGGCCACCAGAAAACCAACTGAATCCGCCGTTGGCGGTTTGCAGGGCGGTGAGGCGCGCGAGAATGGCAGCGGTATTTTCCTGCAGGCGCACCAGGTTGAAGAGTTCGGCCACGCGGCGTTTTTGTTCGCTTTCTGATTTTGCCGCCAGCACCCAGGGCGTTTCTTCGAGCAGGGCCTGTTTGAGTTCCTGGTTCTTTTCGAGGTTGCTGAGGAAGGCGCTGGTATCGCCTGTGGCCCATTTTTCGAGTACGGTTTTTATTTTGGGCATGCGCTGCACAATGCCTGCTGCCAGGAGGTTGGCATAAAGCCGGTTGAAAGTTTGTTCGGCGCATTCATAGGGATAGTCGTTGAGATAAGGCAGTGCCTGCACTGCGTACCAGGCGGGATTGCTGCTCCATTCCACGGTAAGTCCCTGGTGGCTGAGCGACTCGCTGTTTCCGCTTTCCAGCAGTGACCGGAATTCGAGTTTTTTGCCCTGGCTGCCGTTGAGGAAGAAAGGCAATGACTCCGTGATGAGTTCGCGGTTACTCAATACCGGTAGTTGGTTGGATTCGCCGTCGCTCTTGTCGCCGGAGCGGGCGATGATGCGCCAGCCCAGGGCTTTGCCGTAGAGGAAGGGAACCTGGATGGGGAATTTTACGGCTTCGCTGCCGCCGGCGGCAACAGTGAAATACTGGTTGGGAAAGAAGTTATTGAACCAGCCGTCTACCGCTGTGTTGGTAGCGGGGTCAAAAAGTTGCAGCTCGGCCTGGCCGGTGATCTCCTGGTCGCCCAGGTTCACGATTTTGGCGCTGATCTCCATCTGGTCGCCCTCGCGCAGGAAGCGCGGCATATTGGGCTGCACCATCAGTTCTTTCTGGGTGATCATTTCTTTGGCGGCATACCCGAAAGCGAGCTCTTTGGTATGGGCCAGCATCTGCCAGCGCCAGCGGCTGAGGCTTTCGGGGAGCGTGAAGCTGAAGCTGTAACGGCCATCCTTACCCGCATACAGGGCGGGGAAGAAAAAAGCGGTTTCCTGGAAATTGGTACGGGCAGTGTTGGCGGGGGCGGGACCGGTGGGTTGCGGTGTCTGGTTTTCGCCCGGCGGGGCTGGGGCTGCAATAGCTTCGTCTTTACTGCCCTCCTGGCTGATGTATCCCACGGATGCGTCCATAAGAACTGTTACTTCGCCGAGCTTTTTCATTCTGTTCCCCGGCGCTGCGTTGGCCATTCCGCGCACCAATGGCTTACCTCCTCTGATCGACAAAATCTCGTCATTCCGGAGCATAGGAAACAACTCGTCGTACACCACCGGCTTTATCTCCTTATACGGCAAATCGGGCTGGTGGCTGTTCCCGTCAACAGCCGTGATATTGCTGCCGGCATTCCAACTCCGGTATCCTCCAAAAACCGGCCAGGGCGAAGGCTTTTGCCAGGTGTTGCCGGCAAACTGATCGAGCGATACATCGTACATGGACGTGAGCAGTTCGGCGGCGATTTTTTCTCCCTTGCTGCCCTTTATGCTCAGGGTCCATTTCTCTTCGCTGCCCGGAAGTGCCTTGTCGCGGAAACTTTCCACCTCCACCTGCAGTTCTTTGTCGAGCCAGGGTACCTGCACGCCCACGGCCGACTGGTAAATGCGGTTTTGGTACACGAATACGTGGTTCCATCCCATGCCACCGAGGTCGTTTTGCTGCAGGGTATATTTACGGGCATGCATACCCGCTTTTAATATTTCGGTTGTATATAATTGTGAGAAAGGCGTTTTCTCTTTTTCCGTTTCCCGGTTGCCGCGCTGGCTGACCAGGAAGATCTCGGGAAAGGAACTGCCCAGCAGGAAGTTGATGGTTTGCCCGGGTACGCCCCTGCTGCTGTCGGCCAGGCTGAGGAAGGCAAGGCCCTGCGGCGCCAGCGGATTGGCGGCATCGTACACGAAAATGGTTTTCTCTGCCGATACCGTTTCGCCGAAACGGTCGCGGGCAGTGGCGTGCAGGCGGTACCAGCCTGTTTTCGGGCGGAAACCCGCCAGGGCAAAGGATCCGTCGGCATGCGTGCTGTCTGTAAAACGTTGCACTACTTCACCGGTTTTCCAGGTGGCGGGATCGGCTTCGCGGTAATATTCGTCGTTGGGAAAATAGCGCAGGAAACTGGTTTCATCCATGCTATAGCGGTCGGGCGCTTCCCAAAGACGCTCGCGCACCATTCGTCCCGGCGCCTGGAGCGACAGCAACTGCAGTTCCGCCTGCGCGGCTTCAAAAAGGCCGCCGGCGTTGCGGCTGAGGAGGGTAATCTTTTGCAATTCGGCAGCGGTCATCGCTTCGGGCAGCGCTCCGAAATCGAGTACCAGCGCCCGATAGCCGAGTGTATAGCTGGTATTGGCCTCTCGGCTTTCGCCATTGAGATCCGTTACGGCCACTTCGATCCTGTATTCAAAGCGGGTATCGGCATTCTTCGCGATGGCCGGATCGGGAATGGCCGGAAAGTCAAAAGAGAAACTGCCGTCGGCAGCAGTTTCGATGCTGCCATTAATGATTTCCACGTCGGCGCTGCGCACCGGCGGCCAGATCTTCCTCATGATCGGATAAGGCATCCTCATAGATCGGGTGACCCTGTACGTTAGTTTGGCGTTGCTGATGCTGTTCCCGGCATAGGCAATTGCTTTTCCTTTCACCGGAATGCTGTCGTTCAGGCGGTAGCTTCCTTCCAGCGGTTGTATTTCCACGGAAAAGCGCGGGCGCTTGTATTCTTCCACCTGGAAATAGGCGCTGCCCTCGGGACCCTGCAGCCGGAACCCGCCCGTGAGGCCAGTTTGCGGCAGGCGGAAACTGCCGCTTACCGACCCGTATTCATTGGTGCGGAGCTGCAGGCTGTCGGTCGCCTGGCCATTGGCGTTATAGAGTAAAATAGTAGCGGGATGGTTGGCGGCTATACTGCTGGCGCCGGCATTTTCTTCGCGCGTGGTAACGATGGCTTTGAAATGCAGGGTTTGCCCGGGCCGGTAAATGGCGCGGTCGAGGAAGAACCAGGTGTGGTATTGGATGCGTGCCGCAGGGCCGGTATTGCCCGGCTGCGAACGGTATATATATTCGCGGTTGTTCAGATAAAGACGATCGTTTGCCGTGCTGATCTCCAGGCGATAATTGCCGCCCTGTTTTTCATCGAGGTGAACATAACCCTGGTCATTGGCGGTATAGCGGCCTGCTTTCAGGAAACGGTATTTGCGGTCGTTTGCATTATAGTCCTGGCGCCAGGCCTGCACGGTGGCGCCTGCCAGTGGCCGCCCGTTGTTGCGATCGAGGATAAAATAGTCCTGCTGCTGTTGTATGTAACTGATGCCCGATACAAATACCACTGTGGCGGCGAGGGCAGTGCTCTTTGTATCAAATTCCGGTTTGTCGGCAACCAGCAACAGGTAGGTTCCTTTGGGAAGCGCGTCTACTTTCAATTCGATGCGGTGGCTGTTGTAGTCGTTGCTGTCGGGGATGGCCTCTTCCCAGGAGCGGAGGGCGCTGCGATGCTTCATCTGGGGCCAGGTTTCATCGCCGAAAAGATCGCCGTCTTCATCGAGCTGCGCCAACAGTTTGTCGTCCACGGCAATGACACGCCAATACAGCTTCTTCAGGTTTTTATAAGTGAGCAATACCCGGAAGGGTTCCTGTGGCAGGTTCACTTTTTCTGCTTTCAGTTCCAGTTCCGTTGCTTCGAGATTGAGCAGGAGGTTAGCGGCCATTTGCGCATACCTGGAACCGTTAGGAGCAGTGGCCACGAGTTTTTTGGCGAGTGCAGCGGCTTTGGGGAGATCGGAGAGTGTTGCTTCTTTCCAGGAACTGGCCAGCAGGAAAAGGGCCTGTTGGGCGCCGGCGCTGCTGCCTGCCGTAGCTTTTGTGCCCGCCGCATCCGTTGTGCCCGTTGTACCGGCGATGGCCGAGAGCGCGGCCCGGTAGCGTTCCGTTTTATCGGGAAGATTACTGAAGCGGTGCGCAAATTCCAGGCGGTGCAGGTTGGCGTCGTCGAAGGCTTCGGCATTCCGGTCTTTTTCGTGCAGGCGCAGCAGCTCCTGGAAAATAGACAGGGCCTGGGCATGGTTGCTGGTTGTATCCTGTGGGAAAACCTGCGCCAGGAAAACAGGCGCTTCGGCGAAGAGGAAAGCATCATTCAACCGGAAGCCATCGGCCGCCTGTACAAGCTCTAAAGGCTCAGGGCCGGTGAAATAATTTAGCGCCTGCCAGGCCACCAGGTCGTAGAGGGTGGGGCGCAGAGCGGGACTATTGCCCTTTTGCACAATCGCTTTGTAGGCGCTGTTTTCTGTAGCCTGGAGCAGGGGCCGGGCTGCCAGCGCTTCGCGGAATTCCTGGCTGATCTGCTGTTGGAATTCCGCCGGTCCCCAGGTCAGGAAATCGTTTTCATTGGCGCCGGCAACGGCCGTCCGGTCATACAGTTGCCAGCGATGGTGGTCGAAATACTGTTTGTAATAACCCGCCAGCAGGCAGTGGAGCAGGGCTTTTTTGACACCACCGGCTCCGGAGAGTTGACTGCGGATGGAGCGGATGGCAGCCGTATCACTGCCTTCTGTAAGCGCTGATTCCAACTGGATGCGATAGACGAGAGCCTTCAGTTCCTGGTCTTCTTTTTTTTCGCGGCGCGCTGTTTCCTGCACGGTCTTCACTTCTTTCAGGGCCGATTGCCACAGTCCTTCCTTTTCCAAAAGGACATCAATTTTTTTCCACCAGTTGTCGTAATCGGTTTTTTTCATGGTCTGTGCACAAAGAAAGCTGGAGCTGAAAATTAAAAGAATGCCAAGAAAACGCATGCGATCCATTTTAATACAAGTTATTGAAAAGCGCAGCATAGGGATGCAGGCGCGGGCTTATTTACACAAGCCTTCCTGTTAAAATGCAAAAAGAAAGCCGTTCCTTTTTGTGGAACGGCTTGCGGGCGGGGCCCTTACTATGTTCGGTTTATTTTTTCAATGTTTCTGCCATGCGCTTGCCGATTTCGGCAGGGCTCTGCACTACATGGATGCCACATTCCGCCATGATCTTCATTTTGGCGGCAGCGGTATCGTCGGCCCCGCCTACGATGGCGCCGGCATGGCCCATGCGGCGTCCGGGAGGTGCGGTTTGACCGGCAATGAATCCCACCACGGGTTTGGTGCCGTTTTCTTTGATCCAGTGGGCAGCATCGGCTTCCATGGAACCGCCGATTTCGCCGATCATTACAATGGCGTCGGTATCGGCATCACCCATCAGCAATTCAACTGCTTCGCGGGTGGTGGTGCCAATGATGGGGTCGCCGCCAATGCCGATCGCAGTGGATACGCCCAGTCCGGCTTTGGCGAGCTGGTCGGCCGCTTCATAGGTGAGGGTGCCGCTCTTGCTTACAATGCCTATGCGGCCGGGAATGAAGACCATGCCGGGCATGATGCCCACTTTGGCTTCACCGGCGCTGATCACACCCGGACAGTTCGGGCCGATCAGGCGGGTATTTTTGCCCAGCAGGTAGTTTTTCGCTTTCACCATATCCTGCACGGGAATGCCTTCCGTGATACAAACAACGAGCCCGATCCCTGCGTCGGCTGCTTCCATGATCGCATCTGCCGCAAAAGCGGGGGGAACAAAAATGATGGAAACATCGGCCCCTGTTGCTTTTACTGCATCGGCCACCGTATTGAACACCGGCCGGTCGAGGTGTTTGGAGCCACCTTTACCGGGTGTAACGCCACCTACCACATTGGAACCATAATCGATCATCTGGGTCGCATGGAAAGTACCTTCCGTTCCGGTGAATCCCTGCACAAGGATCTTCGAATCCTTATTGATTAAAACACTCATTTGTCTTGATTTTGGATCGGGGGCAAAACTAATGGAAATTATTTGATCAGATCGTCCATATTTCGGTTATTATCGATCCTGCCGGTCTGTTCCAGCATGCGCATGTCTTTGGCATCGCGCAGGAACTCAGAGGCAAAAATGAATTCGTTGAGGCGCTGGTTCTTGCTGAAAATGATCTCCTTGTTGTTGCCCTCCCATTCTTTTTCTCCCTTATACATGTAAATGATCTTGTCGCCGATCTCCATCACGCTGTTCATGTCGTGCGTATTGATCACGGTGGTGATCTGGTATTCGACTGTCAGTTCCTTGATGAGGCGGTCGATCACCAGGGAGGTCTGCGGATCGAGGCCGCTGTTGGGTTCATCGCAGAAAAGATATTTGGGATTGAGCACCACGGCCCGGGCAATGCCCACCCTTTTTTTCATGCCTCCCGAAATCTCGGAAGGAAATTTCTTATTGGTATCTTTTAATTCTACTCTTTCGAGCACTTCGTTTACCCGTTTCCGTTTCTTTGCCAGGCTCCAGTCGGTGAACATGTTCAGCGGGAACTGGATGTTCTGTTCCACCGTAAGGCTGTCGAAGAGCGCCGAGCCCTGGAAAAGCATGCCGATCTCCTTGCGGACTTCTTTGCGTTGCTCATCATTCATGGCGGTGAAGTCTTCGCCGTTGTAGAGGATCTGGCCCTGGTCGGGGCGGAAGAGGCCCACGAGGCATTTCATGAAAACGGTTTTGCCGCTTCCGGAGGCGCCGATGATGAGATTGCATTTGCCGTCGTCCATCACGGCGCTCACATCGTTGATCACCAGTTTTTCACCAAACCCCTTTTTTATGTTTTTTACTTCGATCATGGTGCATGCTTCGTTTAGAGCAGAATGGCGGCGAGCACATAGTCTGCAAACAGGATGAGGATACAGCTCACTACCACCGATTTGGTACTGGCCCTTCCGATTTCCAGTGCGCCGCCCTGCACATGGTATCCATAAAAGGCAGGCACACTCGAAATAATAAAGGCAAAAACATAGGCTTTTGCCATGGCAAAGAATACGTTGTAGGGTGTGAAATTCTGCAGCAGGCCTTTGTCGTAGTCGGCGACCGAGAGGATACCCGCGGCGTTGCCGGCGAAACGTCCGCCCCAGATGCCGAGGCCGGCGGAGATCACCACCAGCATGGGGATCACGATCAGCGCCGCCAGGATCTTGGGCGCCACCAGGTAGGTCTTGGTATTGATGCCCATGATCTCCAGCGCATCGATCTGCTCACTCACCCGCATGTTCCCCAATTCACTGGCGATGCGGCTTCCCACCACACCGGCCAGCACAATACACACCAGGGTAGGTGCAAATTCCAGCAATACGGTATCTCGTACGATCTGTGCGATGGTTGATTTGGGAATGATGGGGCTCACCAGTTGGTAGGCGGTTTGCAGGGTGCTCACCGCACCCATGAACACGGAGATGATCAGCACGATTCCCAGCGAACCAATACCGATGTCGTTGCACTGGTGCATGAATTCCTTCCAGTAGACCTTGCGGTTTTCCGGCTTGGAGAACATTCCTTTCAGCATGAGCAGGTATCGCCCGAATTCCGTTATAAACTTCATGGTTCTTGTGGCTTCCTGGTATACAAATTACATATCCCTGGACACTTTCCTGAACTTTTTCCACCATTTGCTTTTTGACACGATCTCAGCAGTGGAAGACTTGCTGCATTTGATCTGCGCATCGATCACGGCAATCATGGCCATATTATAGATGCTGCGCACACTGCTGCCCAGTTGCAATATGTGTACCGGCTTTTTGATGCCGAGCAGGATGGGACCGATGGCATCGGCGCCGCCCACTTCCTTGAGCAGGTTATAGGCTATGTTACCGGCGGCGAGGTTGGGGAAGATCAGGGTGTTCACGTCCTGGCCTACCAGTTCGCTGAAAGGATAACTTTCCCGGAGTATCTTTTTGTCGAAAGCGATGCTGGCCTGCATCTCACCATCAACAATAAGCGAAGGGTTCCTTTCTTTCACAATTTTCCGGGCAGCGGCCACTAGCTTGGCTTCGGGGGAGGCGCTGCTGCCGAAATTGGAATAGCTCAGCATGGCGATCCGGGGCGAGAGGTTGAAATTTCTTACCTCCTTCGCCACCATGAGGGTGATCTCTGCCAGTTCTTCCGCAGTGGGGTTAAAGTTCACGGTGGTATCGGCCAGGAAAAGTGGTCCTTTTTTAGTGAGCAGGAGGTACATGCCTGCAATTTTTTTCACGCCTTCTTCGGTGCCGATCACCTGTATGGCGGGACGTATGGTTTCGTCGTAATTGCGTGTGAGCCCGGAGATCATGGCATCGGCATCGCCCGTTTCCACCATCATGCAACCGTAGTAGTTGCGGTCGCGCATCATTTTGAATGCCTCGTATTTATTGACGCCTTTGCGCTGCCGCTTCTGGAAAAAAAGCTGGCCGTAGGCTTTTCTTTTTTCTTCCTGTTCGTCGCTGCGCGGATCGATGATGGGGAATCCTTCGATCTCGAGGTGGTTGGCCTGTGCAATGCTGCGGATCTTTTTTTCATCGCCCAGCAAAATGGGATAAGCAATGCCTTCTTCGTAGGCGATCTGCGCGGCTTTCAGGATCTTGAGGTTGTCGGCTTCTGCGAAGACAACCCGTTTCGGATCGCGGCGCGCCTTGCTGCCGATCACGCGCATGAGCTGGTTGTCGAGGCCCAGGCGGTTGTTCAGTTCAACGCTGTAGGCGTTCCAGTCGCGGATCTCCGTGGTGGCCACACCGCTTTCTATGGCTGCTTTCGCCACGGCAGGTGCAACGGTGGCGAGTAACCGCGGATCGAGGGGTTTGGGAATGATGTATTGCGGCCCGAATACGATGTTCTTTTCATTATAGGCCAGGTTCACGATGTCGGGCACCGGCGTTTTGGCCAGGTCGGCCAGGGCGTGCACGGCCGCCAGTTTCATGGCCTCGTTGATCTGCTTGGCGCGCACGTCGAGGGCGCCGCGGAAAATGAAGGGGAAGCCCAGCACATTGTTCACCTGGTTGGGATAGTCGCTGCGGCCGGTGGCCATGATGATGTCTTTCCGGGCGGCTACGGCGGTTTCATAACTGATCTCGGGATCGGGATTGGCCATGGCAAATACAATGGGGTTGCGGGCCATCGACTGCACCATTTCGGCCGTTACCACGTTGCCTACGCTGAGGCCCAGGAATACGTCGGCATCCTTTATGGCTTTGGCGAGATCGATGCCAGCGCTCTTTATGGCGAAAGGCAGTTTGTCTTCTCCCAGGTCGGTGCGGCCAGTATGTAATACGCCGTCCTTATCAAACAGTGTAAAGAGCTCGGGTTTGGCGCCGAGGCTCACGTAGAGTTTTACGCAGGCCATGGCGGCGGCGCCGGCGCCGTTCACTACAAAGCGGACCTTGTCGATCTTTTTCTTCTGCAGCTCCAGCGCATTCAGCAGGGCTGCCGCGCTGATGATGGCGGTACCGTGCTGGTCGTCGTGCATAACGGGAATGTTCAGCTGCTTTTTGAGCTCCTGCTCTATGTAAAAACATTCCGGCGCTTTGATGTCTTCGAGGTTAATGCCGCCGAAAGTGGGTTCCAGGGCCTTTACGATCTCCACAAATTTCTTAGGATCCTTTTCATTCACTTCGATGTCGAATACATCGATATCGGCAAATATCTTGAACAGTACGCCTTTCCCTTCCATGACGGGTTTGCTGGCTTCGGGTCCAATATCGCCCAAACCGAGCACGGCCGTTCCGTTGCTGATAACGGCTACCAGGTTTCCTTTGGCGGTGTATTTATAAGCATTATCGGGGTGCGCGGCAATTTCCTGGCAGGGCTCGGCCACGCCGGGACTGTAGGCCAGGGAGAGGTCGCGCTGTGTTTTCGCTTCTTTGGTGGGTATAACTTCAATCTTTCCAGGCCGGCCCTTGGAATGGTATTCCAGGGCCTGGGACTTTCTGGTTTCTTTGTTCATAAGGCCGCAAAATACGAAATGAGGCCTCTAAATAAATTTGGAAGCAAGGGAGATTGCCCTATATTTGTTCTGTACTACATAAATAGTACACTAAAACAATAAGCATGATCCAAATCTCCCAACTGCACTACAGCTACGGCTCCCGCCCGGTATTCGAGGGGCTGTCGCTCGACTTCCGCCCGGGACATATATATGGTCTCCTGGGAAAAAACGGTACTGGTAAGTCGACCCTGCTGCGTTGCATTGCCGGGCTGCTTTTCCCCAGGCAGGGCAGCCTGCAGGTGGCTGGTTTTAATCCCGCCGGCCGCTCTCCCCAATTCCTGCAACAGGTTTTCCTGGTGCCCGAAGAGTTTTATTTTCCCAATATTTCGATCGCGAAATTCCTGGAATGCAATGCCGTATTCTATCCCCGTTTTAACCGGCAGCAGTTCGACGGTTATCTCCGCGAGTTTGCCATACCCGAAGGACAGGCCCTGCAGGAAATGAGTTATGGGCAGAAAAAGAAACTGCTGATCAGTTTTGGCCTTGCCTGCAACACACCCATCCTCCTGATGGACGAACCCACCAACGGGCTCGACATCATGAGCAAGAGCCAGTTCCGGAAAGTGATGGCGGGGGCGGTTTCCGACGATAAATGCATCCTCATCAGCACCCACCAGGTGAAGGACCTGGAAAACCTGATCGACCGCATCACCATCATCGACGAGGGCAGGATCCTTTTCGACCAAACGGTGGACCGGATCATGAATCGCCTGCAGTTCAAGGTATCTTTCGACAGCGACGAGATCCGCGAAGCCTTGTACCGGGAAACCTCGCTAAAGGGCAACGCCATCATTGTCGTGAATCCCGAATCAGAAGAGGGAAACCTCGACCTCGAAATGTTGTATAAAGCCATTGTTACCAACCGGGAAAAACTGCAGTCGGTCTTCAGTTGATCCACAAAAATCTTTCTATGCTTAAAAATTTCAGTTTCCAGCGTTTATACCTGCTGTTCCGCAAGCAGTGGCTGGAGAACAGCCGTTTTTACGGGCTCGCCAGCCTGGCCCTGCTGGGCGTAATGGCCATTGTATTTGTGGTGTTCTGGATAATGATGGGCGGCCCTCATTACCACGAAGGCCAGACCATGGTGATTTATTTCGTCGGACTGTACCTGCTGGGCAGCCTCTATGCCAGTACGGCTTTCCAGGCGCTGGATGAAAAGGAAAAAGGGCAGTACCTGCTCAGCCTTCCTGCTACCCATGCGGAAAAGCTGGTCACCGTGATCGTGTTTACCACCGTCTTTTTCTTCCTGGTATACACTGCCTGCTTCCTGCTGGTGAAATGGCTGGCAGTTGCGTATGTCCATTACCGTATGCAGCACGAATCCTTTGTGCATTTTCAGGCCCTGGCCTGGGATAAGAACGACCGGCAGATTTTTAGTTATCTCCTGATCGGATTTTTCAGCCTGCAATCCCTTTTCCTGCTGGGCTCGGTGTATTTCCGCAAATATGCCTATGTGAAAACCATCCTGGCAGCCATCTGTTTCAGCGGCATTTATATATTCCTGGTGGTGAAGTCCATACAGTTTTTTGTTCCGGCGGGCTATCATTTTGAAGGCTACCGGGTGGTGCAAAGCCAGGTGCCGGAGGGAGAGGGCTATTACCGCGCCTACGGCTTTGGAAAAGATTTTTTGTACAGCCTGGTATTTATTGCAAAATGGTTATGGATTCCCGTCTTCTGGACAGCCGCGTGGTTCCGCCTGAAAGAAAAAGAAATCTGAACCCGTCAATTTTAAAACATGCAGTTCAACAACAACGGCCAGGCCATCTACCTGCAGATCGTGGATTATATCTGCGAGAAAGTGCTGCTGGGAGAATACCGGCCCGAAGATAAAATACCCAGTGTGCGGGAACTTGCCGTGCAACTGGAAGTGAATCCAAATACAGTAGCGAGGGCCTACGAGCACCTGCGCCAGCACCAGATCATTTTCGACAAAAGAGGCATCGGTTATTTCATTGAAGCACGTGCGAGGCAAACCGCCCGGCTGTACCGGAAACAGGAATTCACGGAAAAAGAATTGCCGGCATTTTTCCGCACGCTTCACATGCTGGGCATGGAACTCACCGACCTGGTGCCGGCCTTCGAAGGGTATAAAAACAAACTAACCGCATAAATTTCGTATATGCATACCAGTAATAAAATTCTAGTGGCGCTGGTCGCCTTTCTCTTCCTGGTGCCTGCCTTTATGCTGGCCGCCTTCCGCCTGAAAATCGCCGGCGGCCGGTTTACGCTGGAGCAGTATTCTCCGATGGCGAAACCCCGGCTCACCACGCTGAAACCTGCTTCCATACTTGTGTTGCGGGGAAATGACCAAACCGAACTGTACAGCGCCATCGGCTATGGCGACAGTGCTTCCTGTGAATTGCTCCACCACAACACGGCCGATAGCCTGGTACTGAAACAATCGGGCGATACGCTTTTTGTGGAACTTCAATCAAAAGGAGGCGGCATAGGAGCGGAAAAAACCAATATGTACCTGCAATTGCGCATGCCTTCCATCCGCACGGTCATTGCCAGCGGAGCACAGGTTACGGTCGATTCCCTGCCAGTAAGCGAACCGGTCGATTTCCGTTTGCTCGACAAGAGTGGGCTGGAGCTCGGCAGGCCGGAGGAAGACAGCCTGCCCGCTTACTTCGGGCCGTATTTCATCATCGCCAGCAACAGTCGCGTTAGTTTACTGGGGACAACTGTAATGCCTTCGCTCAAACTGCAGCTTTCGGGGAAAAGCGAATTGAACATTGCACCGGCAGCCAGCATCGGTAAAATAGAAGGAAGCGCCGGGTCATCGGTGCTGGTAAGCGGACCCTCGCGTTACCTCTATCGCCTGCAGGAAAAGTCAGGCCTGTGAACCCAGCCAGGCCATCAGGCCCATGCCGGTTTGGATGGCCGCTTCGTCGATGTTGAAGGTGGGTGTGTGTACGCCTGAAACAATGCCTTTTTCCTGGTTCATGACGCCCAGCCGGAAAAAGCAGCCGGGGATCTTTTGGGAATAATAACCGAAGTCTTCGGCACCCATCCGCAGTTCGGTTTCCTCCACTTTGTCGCTGCCCATGTAGTCGATGGCCAGCGCCCTGGCTTTTTCGTGCAGCAGCTCGTTGTTGTACACGGTGGGATAACCCACGTCGATGTGGAGGTCCACCTCGGCGCCGAGGCTTTGCGCAATGCCTTCCACGGTATTACGGATAAGCGTATGCGCTTTGAACCGCCAGTCTTCGTTCATGGCCCGGAAAGTGCCCATCATCTTTACTTCGGCGGGGATCACATTGGTGGTATATCCGCCCTGGATGGAAGTGATGGACAGCACAGAGGGCTGGTGCGGATCGCGGTTGCGGCTGATGACCTGTTGCAGGGCCACCACGATCTGCGAGGCAATGAGCACCGTGTCGGCAGTGAGGTGCGGCGCTGCGGCGTGGCCGCCTTTTCCCTTTATGGTAATGTAAAGTTCATCGGCGCTCGCCATCACCATGCCCGCGCGGAAGCTGACTTTCCCTGTTTCCAGTTGGGGATGCACATGCAGTCCGAAAATGGCTGAGGGGGCCGGGTTTTCCAGCACGCCCTCTTTGATCAGCAGGCTGGCGCCGCCCGGATTTTTTTCTTCTCCCGGCTGGAAGATGAGCTTAACGGTTCCCCTCCATTCGTTGCGCAGTTCTTTCAGGATGCGCGCTGCGCCCAGCAGGCAGCTCGTATGTACATCGTGCCCGCAGGCATGCATTACGCCCGGGCGCGTGGATTTGTAAGGGATGTCGTTGGCTTCCTGTATGGGAAGTGCGTCCATATCGGCCCTGAGTGCTACGACCCGGCTGCCCGGATCTTTTCCTTCCAATAGTCCCACTACGCCTGTGCCGGCCATTACCCGGTAGGGAATGCCAAGCGCTGTAAGCTGCCGCTGTACATAGGCGCTGGTTTCAAATTCCTGGTAGCTGAGCTCGGGATGGGCATGGAGATGGCGCCTGATCTCAATAATGCTGGGAGCATACTGAGCGGCCAATTCCTGGATGCGGCTTTCAACAGACATGCCGCAAAGATAATGGCTACTGTTGATCCATGCTCTTGTCGGGGTTCACTTCGATGGTGTCGTTCACGATGAACATGTTCTGCTTGAATTCCCTGCTGAGCTGCTTCTGGTAGGTTTCGGCATCTTTCCGGTTCAGGAAATTGCCCACCCGCAACCGGAAGTACGGGGATTGGTAAAGCAGGTATGCCTTGAGCTCGGGATAGAGCTGGTACACTTTTGTTTTTGCCTGGATGGCTGCATTCCGGTCGGTGGTGTTGATCACCTGGATGCGGAAGCCGGGCACGTTGCGGCGGGCTTCGCGGGTGGTGAATTCGTTGATCTCCGTTTGCTTGGCGATGAGCTGGTCAACACGGACGTCTTTTACCAGCACCACCGCGTTGCTGTCGGCCTGCGCCCGGGCTGTTCCCAGGATCATCCAACATCCTATAAAAAGAAAAATAGTTCTCATGATACAATGGTATTATCAAATTTCCCGCCAAATATCAATAATTCCCCAACTGGTGGTCGGGCGCACCGGTGGCGATGGCCACACTGGCGCTGCAGCCCAGCCGGGCCGCGCCGGCATCCACCAGCGCTTTGGCAAATGCGTAGTCGCGTATGCCGCCGGAGGCTTTGATCCGGACCCCGGCTGGCAGGTGTTTGCGCATAAGGGTCACCGCTTCTATAGTGGCTCCTTTTTCTGCGTAACCCGTACTGGTTTTCATGAAATCGATCCCGAGCGCACCCAGTTTTTCACAGCAGGTGATGATCTCTTCGGGGGTGAGGATGCCCGATTCAATGATCACTTTGATGAGCCGGCCCTTGTTGTGGCAAACCTCCCGCAACAGGTTCACTTCCTTGGTAAGATAGGCCCAGTCCTGTTGCCGCAGGGCGATCAGGTTGATCACCATGTCTATCTCCTGGGCGCCGTCCACCAGGGCCAGGATGGTTTCCGCCACCTTGGCTTCCGTTGCCGAATAGCCGAAGGGAAATCCTACCACCGTGGCAGTTTTTACTTCGGTGGGCGCTAAAATGGTGGCGGCTCTTTTTACAAAAGGAGGCGGAACGCAAACGGCGGCAAAGCCATAGGCTACAGCTTCGGTGCACAGTTTTTCGATATCGCCGATGGTTGTAGTGGGTTTCAGGATGGTATGATCGATCAGCGCTGCAATATTCATACTAACAGGGGGTTAAAATTCGCGTAACCGAAATTAGACCATTTATTTATATTCGGGATTCACACTTAATAAACATTGCTTCATGAGAAAATGTTTTCTGTCGCCCCCGATGTACCGGTGGCGCCTGGTTTTTTGCTTTTTGCTCCTGGGGGCAGCAGGTTTTGCGCAGCCCACTTTCCCGGTGAACGGTATCCGGCACGAAAAACAGCATACCTACGCGTTTACCAATGCCACCCTGGTGATCAGCCCGGGACAAACCATTTCCAATGGCGTGCTGCTGGTGAAAGACGGAAAGATCGTGGCCGCCGGAACCGGCGTGCAGGTTCCGAAAGAAGCCATGGTACTGGATTGCAGGGGTAAATATATTTATCCGTCCTTCATTGATATTTACAGCGACTATGGGTTGCCGGTAGTTGAACGCCCGGCGCGTGGCTTCAGCTACAACGCACCCGCCCAACTTACCAGCAACCAGAAAGGCCCTTATGGCTGGAACCAGGCCATCCGCAGCGATGTGGAGGCTGCGGCCCTGTTCAGCGCAGACGATGTCAAAGCCAAACCGTTGCGGGAACAGGGGTTCGGTGCCGTGCTCACTCACCAGAAAGATGGCATCGCCCGCGGCACAGGCACCCTGGCCTCCCTTGCCAGCGAAAAAGAAAACAAAGTGATCCTTCGCGAAAGAGCAGCGGCTTATTATTCTTTCAGCAAGGGCAGTTCCACTCAAAGTTATCCCACCAGCCTCATGGGCAGCATAGCCCTGCTGCGGCAAACTTTTTACGACGGAAAATGGTATGCAGCCGGCGCGCCCAAAGAGGGACTGAACCTCAGCCTGCAGGCCTGGAACCGAAATCTTTCCCTGCCCGCTGTTTTCGAGGCCAATGATAAATGGAATGCCGTGAGAGCAGATAAAGTGGGAGATGAGTTCGGCGTGCAATTCATTTTGAAAGCGGGTGGCAACGAGTACCAGCGTATGGCCGATATGAAGGCAACCGGCGCTGCTTTTATCCTGCCGCTGAATTTCCCCGCGGCCATGGACCTGGAAGATCCCAACGATGCGCGCTTTGTTTCCCTGGCCGATATGAAACACTGGGAACTGGCGCCCACCAATCCTGCTGCTTTCGAAAAAGCCGGCATCCCCTTCTGTTTTACGGCAGCCGACCTGAAGGATACCAAACAGTTTTTATCCAGCCTTCGCAAAGCCATTGACTACGGCCTGTCGGAAACCAAAGCACTGGAAGCGTTGACGCAAACGCCGGCCCGGCTGATCGGCGCCTACCAGGAAATCGGCAGCCTGGAAGCCGGCAAGTGGGCCAATTTCATCATCTGCTCGGGCCCGCTTTTCGGTGAAAAGACCGTCCTCCTGCAGAACTGGATCCAAGGCGAAAAATACGGCATCAACGAAGCCGCCTGGTCTCCCGCCGAAGGCGTATATACTCTCAGCCTCCAGTCGGAAAGCGGACAGCGCTCTTACCAGCTCAATGTTAAAAGCAATACGAGTGCGAAACTGGTAGCCCGCGATACCCTGGATGTGAAATTGTTCACCGATGGAAAGCTGGTGCGCCTCAGTTTCCCGGAAACAAAAAACAGTAAAAAAACGGTGCGGTTGAGTGGTGTGAACAATGGCGGCGCCTGGCAGGGTAGCGGGGAAGACAGTCTCGGCAACAAGCTGCTGTGGACGGCAACCTTTACCAGTGCGCTTCCCGCTAAAGCCGACAGTGTCAAAAAGAAAGCAGCGCCGGAGCTGGGTGTGGTTCCCTATCCTTTCAACGGGTACGGTTTCGAATCCCTGCCGGTAGCGGGCAGCCTGCTCATCCGCAATGCCACCGTGTGGACCAATGAAAAAGAAGGCCGCCTGGAAGGCACCGACGTGCTGGTGAAAAATGGGAAGATCGCAGCGATCGGTAAAAACCTGGGCGCCGGCGACGCGCAGGTGGTGGATGGTACCGGCAAATTCCTGACCCCGGGCATCATCGATGAGCATTCGCATATTGCTGCCATGTCCATCAACGAGGGCGCGCAGTCGGTTACATCCGAAGTGCGCATTGCCGACAACCTCAATCCCGAAGACATCAATATCTACCGCCAGCTCAGCGGCGGTGTTACCAGCTCGCATATTTTGCATGGCTCTGCCAATACCATCGGTGGACAAACCCAGCTCATCAAACTGCGCTGGGGCGCCAATGCAGAGGGACTGAAATTCGCGGGCGCCGATCCCTTTATAAAATTTGCACTGGGCGAAAACGTAAAACGGACTGGCTCCAGCCAGAACAACCGTTTCCCCGATACCCGTATGGGGGTGGAAGAAGTGCTGGCAGATGCGTTTACCCGTGCCCGTGATTACAAAGCCGCTATCCAGGCAGCAGGTCAAGCGGCTGTAAAAACCGGCAAAGGCAAAAAAGAAACTATGGCCGATCCTTTCGGGACGGTGCATCGCGACCTGGAACTGGACGCCCTGGTGGAGATACTTAATAAAAAACGGTTCATCACCTGTCACTCCTATGTGCAAAGCGAGATCACGGCGGCCATGCGCGTGGCCGAGCGTTTTGGTTTCCGCTTCAATACGTTTACGCATATACTGGAGGGTTATAAAGTGGCCGACAAAATGAAAACGCATGGCGCCAACGCCAGCACCTTCAGCGACTGGTGGGCTTATAAGATGGAAGTGGTGGATGCCATTCCTTATAATGCCGGCATCATGCAGCAGGTGGGCCTGAACGTGGCCATCAATTCTGACGATGCGGAGATGGCCCGCCGCCTGAACCAGGAAGCGGCAAAGACCGTCAAATACAGCGGCGTCAGCGAGGAAGAAGCGTTTAAGATGGTGACCCTTAACCCCGCCAAAATGTTACACGTGGACGATAAGGTGGGTAGTATAAAAGTGGGTAAGGATGCGGATCTCGTGCTTTGGTCCGACAACCCGCTCAGCATTTATGCCAAAGCGGAAAAGACCATAGTGGATGGCATCGTGTATTTTGACCGCGAGCGCGACCAGCGCCTCCGCGACGGGATTCGTGCAGAAAAAAATCGCCTGCTGCAGAAAATGCTGGGTGATAAGAAAGCCGGCCTTCCCACCGCTCCGGCGCAGCCCAGTATGGAGATCATGCATTCCTGCAGAGAACATGCGCATAGCCACGGCCTGCTGGTGATCGATGCCGACCAAATCAATACCCTTCAAAATTTCTGACATGAAAAAATTGTTGTTATATATAATGGGAACCGTATGCATGGCGGCTGCTTCAAACGCGCAGGAAACGGTATCGCCCGCACCGCCTTATAAAGGATTGCTGTTCATCAAAAACGGCATCGTTCATACCGGCACAGGCGAAGTGTTGACGGGCGCCACCATCATGGTGCGCGATGGTAAGATCGAAAAGATCGGCAAGGACCTGCCCATTCCCATGGACGATGTAAAAGTGTTCGATGCAACGGGCAAGCACGTGTATCCGGGCCTTATTCTCAGCGCCTCGCTGCTGGGCCTGGTGGAAGTGAACAGTGTGCGCGCCACCATCGACCATACCGAACTCGGGGAACTGAATCCATCCATCCGCTCCATCGTTGCCTACAATACGGATTCGAAGGTCACCAATACGCTGCGCAGCAACGGCATCCTGCTGGCGAATATCGTTCCGCAGGGTGGGTTGATCAGCGGCGCTTCTTCCGTGGTGCAGCTCGATGCCTGGAACTGGGAAGATGCCGCCTACAAAATGGACAACGGCATTCACATCCATATGCCCAGCCTGTTCAGCCGCCCGCTCGGAGCCGGCAATGCGCCCATGCCGCCGGAGGATCCGTTAAAAAGAGGGCTGGAGCAGGTAGAAAAGATCAAGGCTTTTTTCCGCGAGGCGAAAGCCTATGCCAGCGAAACCAAACACGAGGCCACCAACCTAAAATACGAAGCCGTGAAAGGATTGTTCGACCGGTCGCAGAAGCTGTTTGTGCATGCAGAGATCGTGCGGCAAATGCTGGTGGCCGTGGATTTCAGCAAAGAGTTTGGGATGGATGCAGTGATCGTTGGTGGCAGTGAGAGCTTCCAGATTGCGCCGCTGCTGAAAGCGAATAATATCGCCGTTATCCTGAGCCAGATGCACAGTCTGCCCACAGCTACCGACGACGATGTGGACCAGCCGTATAAGACGCCGGCCGCTTTGCAGAAAGCAGGTGTTTTGTTCGCGATCAACGACGAGGATGGCCAAACGCGTGGGCGCAATCTACCCTTCAACGCCGGCACTGCTGCGGCTTACGGTCTTACCAAAGAACAGGCGCTGCAGGCTATTACGCTGAACGCCGCACGCATCCTGGGCATTGCCGACAAGACCGGTTCGCTGGAGCCGGGTAAGGACGCCAATATTGTGGTGAGCGAAGGCGATATCCTGGACATGCGCAGCAGCATTGTTACGCTTGCCTTCATCCAGGGTAGGAAAATTGACCTGACCGACAAACAGAAGCAGCTCAACGAAAAGTATAAAAAGAAATACGGACTTCAATAAACGATCATGTCACAAGCTGCTGCCATACGCGTAGGCGCCATCGATGTATTGCGGGCCCTTACCATGCTGCTGATGATTTTTGTAAACGACCTCTGGTCGCTCAGGGGCATTCCCGAATGGCTGGAGCATGTTCCCGCGGCGGCGGATGGCATGGGACTGGCCGATGTGGTGTTTCCCGGTTTTCTTTTCATAGTAGGTATGTCGGTCCCTTTTGCTGTGCGCAACCGACGTTTGAAGGGCGACGATGATTTTGCCATCAGCCGGCACATTGTGGTTCGCGGGCTCGCTTTGCTGGTCATGGGTTTGTTCCTGGTGAACGGCGAATACCTGAATGAAGCGGCCAGCAGCATCACAAGGGGATACTGGAATGTGTTGTCCTGCACCGGCTTTATCCTGATCTGGAACAACTATCCGCCTACGCTGAACAGGACGGTGGTGGTCCTGCTCAAGTCGGCCGGACTGGCCATGCTGCTTTTCCTTGTCTTTTATTACAAGGGAGGAGAAGGGGAGCAATTGGTTTCTTTCCAGTCGTGGTGGTGGGGCATTCTTGGACTGATCGGTTGGGCATACCTGGTAGTTGCCCTGCTGTTTGCCTGGTCGGGAGGAAGCCAGCGGGCCTTGTGGGCGGGCTGGGTCCTGAGCATCCTGCTGTGCACGGCCAATCATTTACACTGGCTGCCTGAAAGCGGTTTGTTCAGAACGCTGATCAGTCCTATTGGCGAAGGTGCCATGACGGCGCTGACGATTGGTGGCGCCCTCGCTTCCCAGTTGTTCTGGAAACAGGTAAATGGTGCGGCCTTTAACTGGAAAAAATTTGCGCTGTATTTTTTGCTGGGCGGCGTTGCACTGCTGGCGCTGGGATTTCTCCTGCGTCCCATTGGCGGCATATCCAAAATACGCGCAACGCCTTCCTGGGTGCTGATCTGCAGCGGTATTATGGTGCTGGTATTTGTACTGGTTTACTGGCTGGTGGACGTCCGGAAAAAAGGCAACTGGTTTTCACTGATCCGCCCGGCGGGAACGGAAACGCTGCTGTGTTACCTGGTTCCTTATTATGCTTATGCGCTGGTGGCGATTTCGGGGCTGGCCTTACCGGCGGCCGTGCTGACGGGTATTCCGGGGTTGCTAAAGTCTCTTTGCTTTGCGCTGCTGGTGATACTGGTGGCCGGGCTGCTGAGCCGGCGGTTGATCCGGCTGCGGCTCTGAGGTCTTTATAGCCAGTTTCTCATATACTCATAGGAGGAAAACACGGTTTTTTGAATCAGAATTTTTTTCTTGATTTGATGGCAATTTCAGGAATAGGGCATTCTGTTTCCTGCAAAAACCTGCACAATGGCAAAGGAGTTGGTGATAAGCGACGAAAAAGTGATCAGTAAGATTTATCTACTGCGTGGACAGAAAGTGATGCTGGACAGGGACCTGGCGGAAATGTACGGAGTGGAAACAAGAACATTGAACCAGGCTGTAAAGAGAAATGTCAGCCGGTTCCCGGAGGACTTTATGTTCCAAATGACGGAGGAAGAACTGGAAGAATGGAAATCACAGATTGTGATATCCAACAAAGAAAAAATGGGTTTGCGCAAATTGCCGTACGTATTTACGGAGCAAGGCGTGGCCATGTTGTCGGGTGTGCTGAGCAGCGATACCGCCATAGAAGTGAACATCCGTATCATGCGCGTATTTACAAAACTCAGGCAGGCATTGCTTGCCAACCATGATATATTGCTAAAACTGGAGCAACTGGACAAAAGACTCATCAATATGGGGCATGATGTAAAAATGCACGACGGGGAGATTGAGACCATCTTTGAGTTGATCAAAGAAATTATGGCAGAAAAGATGCGTCCCCGGCCTCGCAATCCTATTGGTTTTGTATCTGCACTGCGCCCGCAGCCAGACCCCGGGAAAAAATAGTCGACACCTGGTCTAATAAAAACGGCAACCCGTTTTCAGGTTGCCGTCGTACATATTTAATATAATTATTAGCCGTGTGCGCCGTGGCAGTTCTTGTATTTCTTGCCGCTTCCGCAGGGACAGGGATCATTCCTGCCGATTTTGGGACCCACGCGTACGGGCTCCTGTATTACCGGTCCGGCGGAGGGGTCGAAATAATCGTTCTGGTTGGCGGCATAGTCGTCGCCCCGTGCATCCACTTCTTCCTTATTGGCCGACAGCTTGCTCATATCGGTCTTTTCTTCCCTTCCCTCGCGAATAGCGGGCGCCTGCTGCTGGGCTTCCATGGGAATACCGCTGTGGCAGAGGAAGGAAACGATATCCATGTTCACTGTGCTGTCCATTTTGCGGAAGAGCTCAAAGGCTTCCACCTTATAGATCACCAGCGGATCCTTTTGTTCGAGGTAGGCAGTTTGCACGCTCTGCTTCAGGTCGTCCATGGAACGCAGGTGCTCTTTCCAGGCATCGTCGATCAGCGCCAGCGTGATGGTGCGCTCCAGGCTGTTCACGAGCTCGCGCCCGCCTGAATCCAGTGTTTTCTGCATATTGCTCAGCACGCTGATGCCTTTGCGGCCATCGGTAAAGGGCACCACCACGTTTTCGATGTGCTGTCCCTGGTTGGTGCGGATGTTCTGGAATACCGGCAAGGCCTGTTCCCGCAGGGCATTCATTTTGCGCTGGTAGTTATCGGTCGCTTCGTTGTAGAGTTTCTCAGCGAGCGTAGCGGCGTTGGCCGATTTGAAGTCCTGGGCTGTGATAGATGTATCGATCCCGAAATTCACGATCGCCGCCAGTTTGAAACCGTCGTAGTCTTCCTGCTCCTTAAAGGAGCTGACCAGTCCTTCCGCCACGGTGTAAAACGCGTTATCGAGGTCCAGCGCCAGCCTTTCTCCAAAGAGGGCGTGCTGCCTTTTTTTGTACACCACGTTCCGCTGCTTGTTCATAACATCGTCGTATTCGAGCAGGCGTTTGCGGATGCCGAAGTTGTTCTCTTCCACTTTTTTCTGGGCCCGTTCGATGCTCTTGGTGATCATGCTGTGCTGGATCACTTCGCCTTCTTTATAACCCATGCGGTCCATGAGCGAAGCGATGCGGTCGCTGCCGAACATGCGCATCAAATCGTCTTCCATGCTCACGTAGAACTGGGTGGTACCCGGGTCGCCCTGGCGCCCGGCGCGGCCACGCAACTGGCGGTCCACACGACGGCTTTCATGGCGTTCGGTGCCGATGATGGCCAAACCGCCACTTTCTTTCACGCCGGGTCCCAGCTTGATATCGGTACCACGACCCGCCATGTTGGTGGCGATGGTAACGGCGCCAGCGAGACCGGCTTCGGCCACCACATTCGCTTCGCGGGCGTGTTGTTTTGCGTTCAGTACGTTGTGCGGTATCTTTTTCACCTGCAGCATGCGGCTCAGCAATTCACTTACTTCTACCGAAGTAGTACCCACCAGCACGGGCCGGCCTGCGTTGCTCAGTCTTTCGATCTCTTCAATTACCGCCGCATATTTTTCGCGTTTGGTTTTGTACACCAGGTCCTGCGCATCTTTGCGGATAACGGAAACGTTGGTGGGAATGGTCACCACATCCAGTTTGTAGATATCCCACAGTTCGGCCGCTTCGGTCTCGGCCGTACCGGTCATACCACAGAGTTTGTGGTACATCCGGAAATAGTTCTGCAGGGTAACCGTGGCATAGGTTTGCGTGGCGGCTTCGATCTTCACGTTCTCCTTGGCTTCAATCGCCTGGTGCAGGCCATCGGAATAACGGCGGCCATCGAGGATACGACCGGTTTGTTCGTCCACGATTTTCACCTGGCCATCCATCACCACGTATTCCACGTCTTTGTCAAACAGCGTATAGGCTTTGAGCAGTTGCTGTATGGTATGGATACGATCGGCCTTCAGCGTGTATTCGCTGAGCAGTTGTTCTTTCTGCTGCAGTTTTTCTTCTGCGCCGGCGCTGCTTTGCTCAATCTCGCCCAATTTGAGGGCGATGTCGGGCAGCACAAAGAATTCGGGGTCTTCACCGGTGCGGGTGATCATCTGGATACCGCGGTCGGTGAGGTCTACCGAGTTGTTCTTTTCATCGATGTAGAAGAACAGTTCGGCATCTACTTTTGGCATTTCCTTCTGCTGGTCGGCGAGATAGTAGTTCTCTGATTTCTGCAGCTTCACTTTCACGCCCGGTTCGCTGAGGAACTTGATCAGGGCGCTGCTTTTCGGAAGGCCGCGGAAGGCGCGCATCAGTGCGAGGCCACCGTCCTTGGGATCGTCGTTGCCTTCGGCAATTTTTTTGCGGGACTCGTTGAGGAATTTATTTACAACCTGTTTCTGTGCTTCGAAGAGTTGGAGCACCCTCGGTTTCAGCAGGTGGTATTGCTGTTCGTCGCCGCGCGGCACGGGGCCGGAAATGATCAGCGGCGTACGGGCATCGTCGATCAGTACGGAGTCCACCTCATCCACCATGGCGAAATGGTGGCGGCGCTGTACCATTTCATCGGGACTGTGCACCATGTTATCGCGCAGGTAGTCGAAACCGAATTCGTTGTTGGTGCCGTAGGTGATATCGGCATGATAGGCCCGGCGGCGCTCTTCGCTGTTGGGCTGGTGTTTGTCGATACAATCTACCGTGAGGCCCAGCCATTCGAAAATGGGACCGTTCCATTCCGAGTCGCGGCGTGCGAGGTAGTCGTTCACCGTAACGATGTGAACCCCTGCACCCGCCAGCGCGTTCAGGTAGGCGGGCAGGGTAGACACCAGGGTCTTACCTTCACCCGTGGCCATTTCGGCAATTTTGCCGGAGTGCAGCACGTAGCCGCCGATCAGCTGTACATCGTAGTGCACCATGTTCCAGGTGATGGTTCCACCGGCGGCCGACCAGGTATTGCGGAAAGTGACCTGGTCGTCATTGATGGTGATATAGTCTTTTTTGGTGGCAAGCTCGCGGTCGAGCGCGGTGGCGGCGGAAACGATTTCGGTATTCTCTTTAAAGCGGCGGCCGGTTTCCTTGATCACGGCAAAGGCTTCGGGGGCAATGGTTTTGAGCACTTCCTCAATATCGTCGTTGCGCTTCTTGCGCAGCTTGTCCACTTCCTGGTAGATGGTTTCCTTGCCGTTGAAATCGCTGAAGGGCAGGGCTTCGGCTTCGGCTGTCAACCTTGCAATTTCAGCATCTACCGGCTGCAGGTGCTGGCGGATCCTCTCCCTGAAATCAGTTGTTTTGGCACGCAGTTCATCGTTGCTAAATGATTGATAAGCATTGAAATATTCGTTCACCTTGGCTACAATCGGCTGAATCTGTCGGATATCTTTTTCAGATTTGCTTCCACCGAATAATTGCTGGATAAATCCTAACATGATTGGTATGTTCTTAAAATGATGAGTCTAAAGCTGTTTTGTCGTCAATTACAGTGCTAAAACTGTTTCCTGGTCAAATTGACAGGAGGGCAAAGTTAAGGAAAACAGGGGCTTGGAATTCCCGGCCATTCAATTACCTTTGCGGCAAATTTCCACTACAAGCCTATGTCAGGAGCACTGAAAGAGGTACGCAACCGGATCAAATCCGTTCAAAGTACGCAGCAAATTACCAAGGCCATGAAAATGGTTAGTGCGGCAAAGCTTCGCCGGGCGCAGGATGCCATCCTCCAGATGCGTCCCTATGCCAACAAGCTCCAGGAGATGCTGAGCAATATCGTCAGCAATTCCGAAGGCGAACTGGGCGGCAACCTGGCGGCTGAAAGGGCAATAGAAAAAGTGCTGCTGGTGGTGATCACCAGCGACCGCGGACTGGCAGGCGCTTACAATGCCAACATTATTAAAGCTGCCAAAGCGGCAATCCGCGAAAAATACGCCAACCATCTGGCTGCGGGAAAAGTGACCATCTGGAACATCGGTAAAAAAGGATATGAAGCCCTTTTAAAAGCCAACTATAATGCCGATCCCCGCTTTAAGGATATTTTCCTGGACCTCCGTTTTGAAACCGTACAGGCCTGTGCACAGGCAGCGGTGAAGGCTTTCGAAAACGGTGAATTCGATGTGGTGGAAATCGTGTACAGTGAATTCAGGAATGCCGCCACGCAGGTGTACACCGTGGAACGCTTCCTGCCCATTCCCCGGGTACAGGGCAGCAATAGTGGCAAGAAAAGCGATTTCATTTTCGAGCCCAATAAGGAAGAACTGATCGCCGAGCTGATGCCCAAAATCCTGAATACACAATTATATAAGGCCGTGCTCGACGCCAACGCCTCTGAACACGGGGCTCGTATGACGGCCATGGATAAGGCCTCTGAAAACGCCAACGAACTGCTGCGCAGCCTCAAGATCAGCTACAACCGCGCCCGCCAGGCCGCTATCACCACCGAACTTACCGAAATCGTATCGGGTGCTGCCGCCCTGAACGGCTGATAACTGTTAAATTCAAATCATTCCATACAAAGGAGCCAATTGGCTCCTTTTTTCGTAACCGGCTGTATTACAGTTGGTTGCGTAGGCTGCTTTGAGGTTATCCCCATTGTGGACAATCTTTCTTCTGCTTTTGACTGTTTTATAGAAGCTTGCGGCATATTGATTGTAGCCAAACAGGTACTACCCATTAAACAGGAATTATTATGGAAATCGGAAACCTCATCCCACATATCGAAGCCCTGATCTTTGCCAGCGAAAAACCCCTGGGTGCCCTGGAACTGACCGACCTGGTGAACCAGGCCTTCGGCTTCATGGAAGACAAGATCACGCTGGAGCAGATCGAATCTGCCATTGAAGGCATCGTGGAGAAGTACCAGTCTGAGTTTTACCCCTTTGAGCTCCGTTTCAGCGGCGGCGGCTGGCAGTTTCTCACCAAGGGCGCTTTCCACAAAACCGTGGCCCAGCTTAACGGCGACAAATTCCTGAAGCGCCTCAGCGGAGCCGCCATGGAAACACTCGCCATCATTGCCTATAAACAACCCATCACGAAATCGGAGATCGAAGCCATCCGCGGCGTGAGCGCCGACTACAGCATCCAGAAGTTGCTGGAAAAAGAGCTGATCGTGATCAGCGGCCGCAACGAAGAGCTGCCCGGCAAACCGCTGGTGTACACCACGTCCCGCTCCTTTATGGACTATTTCGGACTGAACGGTCCCGAAGACCTTCCGAAGATCAGGGAAGTACTGGCCGACCAGGTGGTGGAGCCAACCCTCGTTAATCCCCAGCAGCGTCATGTGGAAAACGGCGACGATGAAAACATCACCGACGTGTTGGTAATGGAAGAGGTGGAAGGCGTGCAATACCATGTAAGCGCCACCGGTGAACTGCAGGCCTCCGCACAGGATACCGACACCGAAACGAACAGCGATACAGAAGAAGAAGGAAAGGCAGCCGAAGAATGATTATATTCGCTGCTATTTCTTAGTAAAATTTGTATGCCGCAGTTATCAAATGAACGCCTGGTGGAATTGGCCAGGGAATTCGGAACGCCTCTTTACGTCTATAACGCCAACCAGATCAGTGAGCAGTATAAAAAACTGGCCGCTGCTTTCAGTAAATGCAATGCCCGCTTCTTTTATGCCTGTAAGGCACTGAGCAATATCAATGTGCTTAAATACGTGGCTTCGCTGGGTGCATCGCTCGACTGTGTAAGCATCAACGAAGTGAAACTGGGACTGCGTGCGGGTTTCACGCCCGACCGTATCCTGTTCACACCCAACTGTGTTGACTTTGCCGAAGTGGACGAAGGCAAGCAACTGGGCGTTAACCTCAACATCGATAATATTTCCATCCTCGAGCAGTTCGGTACAAAATACGGCGGCTCTTATCCCATTTGTATCCGCTTCAACCCGCACATCATGGGCGGTGGCAATTACAAGATTTCCACTGGGCATATCGACAGCAAGTTTGGCATCTCCATTCACCAGATGCGTCATATTGAACGCGTGGTGAAAACCACGGGGCTGCACGTGAATGGTATCCACATGCATACGGGCAGCGATATCAAGGACGTAAATGTTTTTCTCCAGGGCCTCGAAGTGATGTTTGAACTGGCCACCCATTTCCCGGACCTCGAATTCATTGACCTGGGCAGCGGTTTTAAAGTGCCGTACCAGGATGGCGACGTGCAGACCGATATCGAACTGCTGGGCAAAAAAGTAACCGAGGCTTTCAAAGCATACGAAAAGGAAACCGGTAAAAAGATCCAGGTGTGGTTTGAACCGGGCAAATTCCTGGTGAGTGAATCGGGCTATTTCATTGTGAAGGCCAATGTGATCAAGCAAACCACGGCCACGGTTTTTGTGGGCGTGAACAGCGGCTTCAACCACCTGATCCGCCCCATGTTCTACGAAGCCTATCACCGCATCCGCAATATTTCCAATCCCCATGGCAGCGAACGCATTTATACCGTGGTGGGTAATATCTGCGAAACCGATACGTTCGCCTGGGACCGCACGCTGAACGAAGTGAGGGAAGGCGACCTGCTGGTTTTCTACAATGCCGGCGCTTACGGATTTGAAATGTCGTCCAACTTCAACTCGCGCCTCAAACCCGCGGAGGTGCTAGTGCTCGACGACAAGGCCTTGCTCATCCGCAAGCGCGATGAATTTGAAGACCTGCTGCGCAACCAGGTGGAAGTGTTGTAAAAAAGCCGCCATACAAACGCGTTGAAAAATAAAAGGGGCGAAGGATCACCTTCTGCCCCTTAACCAAACCTGCCTGCTTTTTAAAACCGTCTACTTAGAACCGTCTACTGCTTTTTGATGTCAAAAGTTCCGCCGTTGGCCTTGCTTTGACCAAATCCCCAGTTGCCGATGATCTTTCCGTCGAAATCGGTATAGAGGCCAGAGAAAGAGAATTTAGACTGATCGTCCAGGAACAGGTAATAGCCTTCTACATTGATGCCGTTCCTGGTCCATTGCCCGGTAGCGATCACTGTCTTGTTCTGATCGAGCCTTTCCAGTTGCCCACCCGATTTGAAGCGGAGCATGTAGTGATAAGCGGGTGTTTCCATCTCATCTCCAAATTTGCCAACATAGGTTCCCTCGAACCCGCTTTTGTTGTCGTCCGATTTGGAACAGGCGGTGAGCAGGAACACGGTGAGCAAAGACAAAACGGCTGCGCGTGCTACAGAAAAAATAGCTTGCTGAACTGATTTCATGATAAATGTTTTTGGTGGTTAAATGGTTAATGAATCAATTGGTAGAGCAAAGCTAATGGCCGCTAATGCCCTTGCACAGCGGCTTTGCGTAATCCGGTGTTTTTGTGAGTGAGTGACGGTTTTCCTGATTGGCCGGTGGTCAGAACCGGGGGAAATGGTCCATGAATTCCTGGCGCCTGGAGCGCGAAACAGATACGATGGCATCGTTGTCCATCACCAAGTAACCACCTTCTCCCTTAACCAGTTTTTTGATGTGGTTGATGTTTACGAGGAAGGAACTGTGAACGCGGAAAAAGTCGGGGCCGCTCAATGCTTCATCGAGCTCGCGCAATACTTTCGATACCATGATCTTTTTATTTCCCACCAGCACCACCTGCGTGTAATTGCTTTCCGCTTCGCAATAAATGATGTCGCCGGTGGAAACAAACACTACGCCATCGCCGCTGTTGAGCGCTATTCTTGCGGGTGTTTGTTTTGGCTGGCCCAGGATACCCTGCATCAGCAATTCGAACTGTTCGCGGTTGGGCAGTTGTTCCCTGGAACGCACCCGCCCGATGGTGGTTTTGAGGTCTTCCGGATCGATGGGTTTGAGCAGGTAATTGAGTGCACTGTATTTAAAAGCCCGGATGGCAAACTGGTCGTAGGCCGTGCAGAATACGATATGGAAAGAAGGTTTTTCCAGTTGCTCCAGCAGGTCGAACCCGTTCATGCGCGGCATTTCTATGTCGAGGAAAACCACATCGGGATTTGTTTTGCGGATAACGGGCAATGCTTCTTCGGCGCTGGTGAACATGCCGGCTATCGCTACTTCGGGACAATAGGTGCGCAACAGCCACTCCATCATTTCGAGGGCATTCTTTTCGTCGTCTACCAGTATGGCGTTGATCATGTGTCTGTTTTAATTGTCTACGGGAATGGTTATGCGCACCCGTGTGCCTGCAGGCTGACCATCTTCATAGAGGTCAATAATGGTAACTGAAGCGGAGGCATCTGACCGGCGGTTCAGCAACTGCAGCCGCTGTTCTGTGAGCTGCATGCCCAGCGATTTGCGGGTAGTAGCCGACTTGCTTTTCAGCTCCCTGGCCTTCTGGCGGCCAATGCCGTTGTCTTCGATGATACATTCCAGCATGCTGTCTCCCTGCTGTGCCACGCGGATCAGCAGTTTACCCGCCGTTTCTTTGTGTAACAGCCCGTGCCAGATAGCGTTTTCCACATAGGGTTGCAGGATCATGGGTGGCACCTGTATGTTATAAGGACGCAGTTCCTCTTCGAGCCGGATCTCGTAACTGAATTTTTTCTCAAAGCGGATGCTTTCCATTTCAATATACAATTGCAGCGCTTCCAACTCACTGGTAAGGGTAACCGTTTTGTTGTTGGAATTATCCAGGATCAGGCGGATCAATCTCGCAAACCGGGTGAGGTAAAGAGAGGCTGTGGCCTGGTCGCTTTTCACAATGTAGCGATTGATGGAATTGAGACAATTGAAAATGAAGTGTGGGTTCATTTGCGCCCGCAGGGCCTGCATTTCCACTTCCGCCATCTGTTGCCTGGTTTCGCTCAGTACGGTTTCCGCCGCCAGCTTTTCTTCTTCGGCGCGCGCTTTCACTATTTTGTTGGCACACAAGGAAGCAATGGTGGTGAGAATGGACAAATGCTTTTGTGTAAAGAACCCTTTTTTTGAGTGTTCGCAGTCGATAACTCCCAATACCCTGCCGTTGGCAATGATGGGCACGGTGATCTCTGCCGCCCTGAAGGCATCGTCTACAATATAGCGCGGATCTTTGCTGGTATCGTTGATGATCTGCGGTTTTGCATTTTCGGCTACCCATCCCGTTATGCCCTTGCCCACCGGTATTTCAATGGGTTTGCTGATCTTGTTGGTGTTACCGGTTTTTGGTCCGTGCGCCGCTACCTGCCGCAGTATCTTTTTCTCTTCATCCAACAGGTAGATCACACAATCTTCGAACTGCAGGCGGCCAATGCAGTTGCGCGCCACATCCCAGAGGATCTGTTCTTCGGAACTGTGGTCCATGATGCTGTTGGAAAAATAGTTGATGGCCTGTTCTGCTTCCAGTTCTTCCTGCTTCTCTTCAATTTTCCGGTTGCGGTTGCGGATGAACCAGCCGGCCAGGAACGCCAGGGTGCCAAAGCTGAGCAATAGGAACCAGGGCGTTCGCCAGAAAGGCATTTGCACCAGCAGGTCGGGCGGATGCGGCACGTCCACCCAATCCACGTTGTTGATGCTGGCGCCCGCCAGCAGCCTGTATTTACCGGGAGGCAGCGAACTGAAACGAACGGAATTGGTGTTGTCGAGGTATTGCCAGTCCTTATCGAGCCCCTCGAGTTTATAGCGGTATTTTACTTTTTCGTGGTTATTGAAATAGGGAGCCACCAGTTCCGCTTCCAGGCTGCGGTCCTGGTACGGCAGCTCCACCGGGCCACCGCTCCAACTATAGCGCACCGAATCGTTCCTGCCTGTTTTGAGTTGCTGGATATACACTTTCAGGGAGTCTTCGCGCATGCTGAACTGCGCGGGACGGATATAGTTCAGCCCGTTGGTGCCGCCGATGAACAACATACCGTCGGGGGCTTTGTACCAGCAGTTGCTGTTGAAGCCATAGCCCTGCACATTGTCGGTATAGTCGAACAAATACAGTTTGGAATGAACGGGATCGAAACGGTAGATGCCGTTTTCGGAAGTGGCCCAGATCCAGCCCTGGTCGTCCTGCAGCAGGGAGGTGATGAATACGTCTTTGAGCTGGTCGGTGAATAGCTGCACTTGTGCCTTCCCGTTATGAAAGGCCGCAACGTACACACCGCCTTCCAGCGCAAAGAGCAGGCGGTTGTCGGGCAGCATACAACCGGCTGAAACAGCGCCCGGCGGCAGCGGCACCTGTTGCAGGTATTCCAGCTTTTCGCTCAGCAGGTGGAGCCCGCGCGAGGTGACCAGCCATACTTTCCCGTCTCCGTCCTGGTAGGCGAAATTGGTATTCTCGCGCGAACCCGGCACCCGTACAAAATCAAAGCGGTAAGTTTTCCCTTCCAGCAAATAAAGATGGTCGCGACCCAGGAATAAAAAATCGCCGTTGCGCAGCGGTGTGATGGCATCAAAAAAATCCTGCTCACTGCGCTGGCGTACCGAGTCGCTGGCGTAGCGGGGCCGGCGGTATTTTCCGCTGGCAGGCTCGTACAACCAGGGGCCCAGGTCGCCGGGACCCAGCAGGATGTATTTGCCGTCGTATGCAATACCGCGCACGGAGGGAAAGGCGAGCTGGTCGTTGCGGGCGCCATTGGGCAGGTGCAGCTTCCACTGGTTGGAAGCGCGGCGCCATTCAATGAAACCGCTTCCCGATGCCAGCCAGAGATTACCCTCCCTGTCGCCGGTAATGTTGCGGATATTGTCGATGCCCGCGGACAGGTGCGAATCGTTCTGTCTTATCCGGATCAGGCCGAAGGACTGCCCCTGCACATGCACGCGCGCCAGTCCATCGACCGTGGCCATCCAGAGATAATGTTCGCGGTCGAGGTAGAGGTAGTTGGTATAGTCGGACGTGAGCACCGGGCGACCATTGAGCTGCAACTGTATTTTCCGGAAGCGGTCGGCCGACCGGTCGTAGTTGAACAGCCCGTGCGTAGTGGCGACATAAAAATGGCCGCCACCGGCTTCCTGGATGTCGCGGATGCCAAAGCGGTTGACCCCCGATTGTTGGGTTACGGCTTCTACCGCCGGAGGCATGGGAACCAGGCGAACGCTGCGGTTGGCAAAATCGTACCAGTAGGAATCGATGGTCCAGGAGTTCATGGCAATGAGGTCCTCGGTCAGCGGAAAGAGCCGCCGCATGGAGGAATCGGGCAGGCTGTCGACCTGTTGGGTGTGAACGCGGTAGCGGTAGATGTATTTACCATGCCCGAAAAAAATGCTGTTGCCCCTGCTCACAAAGGAGCGGGTGCTGTAGGGCGGCGCCACGGGCAGTTCGCGAAGCGCGGGCAGGAAGCGGCCGGTGGTTTCATCGAGCCGGAAAAAACCGGTGCTGGTGACAACATGTGTTCCCCGCCCGGGCAGTTCAAAAACAGGACCGATGCCGGCACTGCTATCGGCCAGGGGCAACCGAACCGGAAGAAAGCGGTGCTGCTCTTCGCTGAAAAGAAAAAGCTGTCGCGGCGAGCTGACCCAGATGCGGTCGGCCGAGTCGGCATAGAGGTATTGCGGGTTGCTGGCAGTTTTGAAACTCGTGGCCCGGCGCCCGTCGAAGCGCTGCACGTTCCGCGGGTAGAGGATCCAAACGAATCCCTTTTTGCTTTTTATGACGGCGAGGTTACTGCCCGGGCGGATGCCGCTGGCATTGTCGAAGAGTTGCAGGTGGAATTCGGGCAACTGGCCCCAGGCCGCAATACCCGGCAGCGCCAGGGTAAGCAGCAGGAGAAAACGCATATGGCGGCGGAAGCCCGGCAATTTTTTCAGTAAGATAAAAAGAAAGGCTTTTGCAGGGAAGCTGTGGGGCCGGCTCTTGTGTAGATGGTCGTTTTTTTGAGTATTTGGCAGAATTAGAGGTACTCTTTGCCTACTCAATGGGTACTCAATGCCTACGCTGTTTTTCTTTCCGCCCCGGTGCGGCCCGGAGTTGGAGGGGAGGCTCCATCAAAAAGAAAACCCGGAGCCATCTCCTCGTAAAACCGGCGGAAAAGAGAACGGAAATTTTATAATATGTCCTAACTTGATGGTATAGCTTCACACAAAATTCTTTGCCATGCCCATCAGAATGACCGACGACCCGCAGGATCCCGAACAATACAACGATAACAGCGGTGGGGGAGGTGGTGGCCGTTTTCCCGGCGGTGGCGGTGGCGGCGGCGGTTTGCTTGGACTGCTGCCATTGCTGTTTTCCCTGTTTCGCGGCAAGGGCATCCTGGCACTGCTGGTGATCGGCGGCCTGCTCTATTTTGTACTGGGACGTGGTGGTTGCAATATGGGTGGCATCGGCCAGATCGCGCAACTGGCCACGGGCGGCTTCCTGGACCCACGCCAGTTTGCCCGTGCAGAAATTTATGAACCGCTGGCAGACGACGATACCAAAAACCCGTTGCCCGAAGCGGCCAACCTGCAGAAATTTGCACCCGAAGTGGGCAACCAGGGATCACAGGGTTCCTGCGTTGCCTGGAGCAGCGCCTATGGCGCCCGCACCATCCTCGAAGCCAGCAAAGCGGGACAAAATCCCAACAACCTGCGCTTTAGTCCGGCCTTTCTCTACAACCAGATTGGGCTCGACGGCTGCCAGGGTTCCTATATCATTCGGGCCATGGAATTCATGACCAAGCAGGGCTCCGTTCCCTATGAGCAGTTTCCCTACACCGACCAGGACTGCTCCCGCAGCCCCAGCCAGGACCAGGTGCGCGAAGCGGCCCAGTACCGCATGCGGGGTTTCAACCGCCTCTCCAAAGGCGACCGCACCGATGTGATCGATCTGCGCGCGATCAAAGAAAATCTTGCACAGGGTGCACCTGTCGTGATCGGCATGATGGTGGGACCAAGCTTTATGCAGGACATGCTGGGCAAGGATGTCTGGATTCCGCAGGAAGGCGATCGCGGTATGATGGGCTTCGGCGGACATGCCATGTGCGTGGTGGGCTACGACGATAAGAAATACGGCGGCTCCTTTCTCATCATGAACAGTTGGGGAAAAGAGTGGGGCGTGAACGGATTTGCCTGGGTACGCTACGGCGATTTCAACTACTACGTGCGCGAAGCCTATGGCGTGGACCCCATGCACCAGATGGGCACCGCAGCCAATACGCCGCTCATTGGTGAAGTAGGACTGATGGAAGTGGTGAACACCGGGAAAAAAGTAGAACCCAAAGCCTATATCCCGCTGAAGCTGGTGAGTGGCAACCGCTTTGTTTCTGCCAGCACCCTGCGGCCCGGAACCCTTTTTAAAATGGAAGTGAAGAACAGCAGCGAATGTTATGTATATGTATTCGGAAAAGAAACCGATGGCACCAGCTATACCCTCTTTCCTTATCCCACGAAAGAAGACCCCACTAAAACGCGCTATTCGCCGTTCTGCGGGATCACCGGTTACCGGCTTTTTCCCAAGGACAAAAGCATGACGCCCGACAGCATCGGCACCAGGGACATGATCGCCGTGGTAATGAGCAAGCAGCCGCTCGACTGGTACAGCGTCAATACCGCGATCAGTAAAAATCCTTCCTCCGATTTTGCTACCCGGGTGAATACGGCGCTGGGCCCCAACCTGCTGCGCAACGCCAGTTTCAGCACAACGGCCAAAGGCACCATGCAATTTTCGGGGAACAGCGATCCCAACCAGGTGATGGCCTGCGTGGTGGAGATCGAAAAATCGAAATAAGATGCCGGCCGCCCAGGACTCTTTTATGAAACTGGTGAAGCACCCGTTGCGTTTCCGGGTCTTCCTGTTCACGCGACTGCCCGCTGCCTGGTTTTCGGGGGTTCGTGTTAAAAATATCAACGGCGCCTCCTGCGCCGTAACCATCCGCTATTCCTGGTTCAGCACGAATCCTTTTCGTTCCACCTATTTCGCCTGCCTGGCCATGGCGGCAGAAATGAGCACGGGCATACTGGTGTTTTCGCATACCTATCAACGTGTTCCCGCCGTATCCATGCTGGTAACCGGGCTCAAAGCTGAATTCCTGAAAAAAGCAACGGGGATCACTACCTTTACCTGCAGCGAGGGAGACCGGATCGGCGAAGCGGTGAAAAATGCCATCACTACCGGTACAGCACAAACGATAACAGTAAACTCCGTTGGCGTATCGGACAGCGGGGAACCCCTGGCACGCTTTGAGATCACCTGGTCCTTTAAAATGAAATCGACATGAAAATTGCTTTCCATGGTGCCGCCCGCACCGTAACCGGGTCCAAACACCTGCTCACACTTAAGAACGGAAAAAAGATCTTGCTCGACTGCGGCATGTTCCAGGGCATGGGCAAAGAAACCGACGCGCTCAACAGGGTTTGGGGCTTTGAACCTTCGGAAGTGGATTACCTGGTGCTGTCGCATGCGCACATCGATCACAGTGGGCTCATACCCAAGCTGGTGAAAGATGGTTTCAGCGGCCCTATTTTTTGCACGCCCGCTACCCGGGAGCTGACCACCATTTTGCTGGAAGATTCCGCCCAGATCCAGGAAGACGACGTGAAATACATCAACAAAAAAAGAGCAGCAACGGGCCAGCCCTACGTCAAACCCTTATACACACACGAAGATGCGGAAAAGACCTTTGGCCTTTTTCGTGAAGTGGAATACGGCAAATGGTTCCAGATTGAAGAAGGGATTGAATTGCTCTATACCGATGCGGGACATATCATCGGCAGCGCCGCCGTGCACCTGCGCATTACGGAAAACGGCGTTACCGAACAGGTCACGTTCAGCGGCGACGTGGGACGTTACCGCGATGTGATCCTTCGTTCTCCCGATACTTTTCCGCAGGCCGATTACATCATCCTGGAATCGACCTACGGCAACAGTCTGCACGAACTGCAAACCACCACACCCGACCAGTTGCTGGCCTGGATCGAAAAGATCTGCGTACAGAAAAAAGGCAAGCTGATCATTCCTGCATTCAGCGTGGGACGCACCCAGGAAATATTGTATTCGCTCAACCAACTGGAGCTCGAAAGACGCCTTCCGGCACTGGATTATTTTCTCGATAGTCCGCTCAGCATCAAAGCCACCGAGCTGGTAAAAAGATATCCTTCCTATTTCAACCGCACCATTCAGAAAGTATTGCAGAGCGACGACGATCCTTTCCGCTTTGCCGGCCTTCGTTATATCCGTACGGTAGAGGAATCGAAGCTGCTGAATTTCCGCAACGAGCCCTGCGTCATCATTTCCGCCAGCGGCATGGCCGAAGCGGGCCGCGTGAAACACCACATTTCCAACAACATTGAGAACAGCCGCAACGGCGTTCTGCTGGTAGGATATTGTGAACCCAATTCACTCGGCGGCAGGCTGATGGCGGGTAAAAAGATCGTCAGCATATTTGGCGTGGAGCACGAAGTGCATGCCGAAGTGGGCTCGGTGCGCAGCATGAGCGCACACGGCGATTACGAAGACCTCTGCCAGTTCCTCGCCTGCCAGGATCCCAAAGCGGTGAAGAAATTATTCCTGGTGCACGGCGAATACGACGTGCAGGTACAGTTCAGGCAAAGGCTGATCCAGAAAGGATTTGTGGATACCGATATTCCCGAGAGGCACTACGAAGTGGGACTGGCTTAAGCGCCCACTTTTTCCAACGCTTGTAATATATCCGCGAGGATGTCTTCGGGGTGTTCGAGTCCGGCAGAAATGCGGATGAGCCCCGGCGTTATACCAACTGCGGCGCGTTCGGCGTCGGACAATTTTGCGTGCGTGGTGCTGGCCGGGTGCGAGGCGATACTGCGGGTATCGCCCAGGTTGGCGGTGAGGGTCAGCATTTGCAGGGCATCCAGGAACCTGCGGCCGGCGGCAATACCGCCTTTCAGCTCGAAGCAAACAATGCCGCCGCCATTGGTCATTTGACGGCGTGCAATGGCAGCCTGCGGGTGACTGGGCAGGAAGGGATAACGCACCTGTTCCAGCGCCGCGTGGCCCTGCAGGGCTTCTGCGAGGAAGAGGGCATTGGATGCATGCCGTTCCATTCGTACCTCCAGCGTTTCCAGGCTGCGGCTTAAGATCCAAGCATTGAAAGGAGAAAGCGATGGACCGGTGCTGCGGCAGAACAAATAAATTTCTTTGATCAGCTCTTTTTTCCCGAGCACAACTCCCCCCAGTACACGCCCCTGCCCGTCGAGCCACTTGGTGGCTGAATGCACTATCAAGTCGGCGCCGAAATCGACCGGTCGTTGCGCGATGGGTGTGGCGAAACAATTGTCCACATTCAGCAGGATGCCTTTCTGGCGCGCCAGTGCACCCAGGGCTTCCAGGTCCAGCACTTCCAGCGCGGGATTGGTGGGCGTTTCAATATAAATCATCCTGGTATTGGGCTGAATGGCCGCTTCCCAGGCTTTTATATCGGCAGCGGCATCTACATAACTGTGTGCGATGCCGTATTTCGGAAGGTATTTGGTAATAACGGTATGCGTGCTGCCAAAAATACTGCGGCAGCTCAGCAGGTGGTCGCCCTGTTTCAGGAAACTCATGAAACTGGCGAAGATGGCGCTCATGCCGGAGGCGGTGGCAAAGCCTGCTTCCGCTCCTTCGAGCGCGCACATGCGATCCACAAATTCCTGCACGTTGGGATTGCTGAAACGGCTGTAAATATTGTCGTCGGTTTCATCGGCGAAGGCCGCCCGCATATCCTCCGCATTGTCGAAACAAAAACTCGAAGTGAGGAACATGGGTTGTGCATGTTCCATTTCATTGGTACGATCTACCTGGGTTCGGATGGCTTTGGAAACAGGATGCATGATGGGCAGGTTTTATTTCAGAACAACGTCCCAGGTGATGTCGGTACCGCCCCGGCGAAGGGTTTCGGCTACTGAACAATATTTGTCCATGGACAGTTGTGCGGCGCGCTTGGCCTTATCGGGATCGATGTTCCCGGAAAGGGTGAACACGATTTTAGCACTTTTCCAGAGAGCCGGTTCTTTGCCGCTTTCCCGTTCTGCTTCTATGTGCATGGAAAAGGAGGTCACTTCCTGGCGCTGTTTTTTCAGGATGCTTACCACGTCGATGCCGGAGCAGCCACCCAGGCCCATCAGGAGCACCTGCATGGGGCGGGCGCCATAATTGGTTCCACCAGTCTCGGGACTGGTATCCATCTTAATGATATGTCCGTTGGCATCTTTTGCTTCAAACCCGAAATCGCCTTCCTGGCGAATGATATCGATCTGTACCATTATAGCCTGTTTTTTAAAATTCCGTACAAAGGTAACGGTGGGAGCGCTTATTTTGCAGTCATGCTGCAGCGTTTTGTATCGAATGAACCTTTTTTACTGGAAAGCGGGGAGGAGTTGGCCGGATTGGAGATCGCCTATCATGTATATGGAAAGATGAACAGCAGGCGCGATAACGTAGTGTGGGTATGCCATGCGCTCACCGCCAATTCCGATGCGGCGGCCTGGTGGCCCGGCGTTGTTGGCCCCGGTGCGGCCATCGATCCCGAAAAATATTTTATTGTTTGTGCGAATATCCTGGGTTCCTGTTACGGCAGCAGCGGGCCGCTCAGCACCAATCCCGCTACCGGGAAGCCCTATTACAGTCATTTTCCCCGGATAACCATCCGCGACCAGGTAAAAGCGCATATCCTGCTGCGGCAGGCCCTGGGCATAGAATCCATAACACTTTGCATGGGTGGAAGCATGGGCGGTTACCAGGTGCTGGAATGGGCGCTTGCCGAGCCGGAGCGGATCGGCCGTCTTTTTCTCATTGCCACTTCCGCCACGGAAAGCGCCTGGGGCATTGCCATACACGAAGCGCAGCGGCTGGCCATTGAGGCCGATGCCAGTTGGCGCCACGACAGCGCCGATGCAGGCCGGGCCGGACTGAAAGCGGCACGCGCCATCGGCATGCTCACCTATCGCAACTACCAGGCCATGCGGCAAACCCAACAGGACCCCGATCCCGAAAAAACAGATGGGTTTCGTGCAGCATCTTATATCCGTTACCAGGGCGAAAAACTGGTGACGCGTTTCAATGCACAGTCTTACTGGCTGCTCACCAAAAGCATGGACAGTCATCATATTGGCCGCGGCCGGAACAAAACAGTGGCGGAGGTATTGGCCTCGATCCGGCAGCCCACACTGGTAATGGGTATCAAAACCGACCTGCTTTGCCCGCCGGAAGAACAACGGCGCATGGCAGATGCGCTCCCCCATGCCCGTTATATTGAAATAGAATCGGATTATGGCCACGATGGTTTCCTGGTGGAAGCGCCGCTGGTGAGTAAGTCGCTGCTTCACTGGATGCAGGCATAAAAAAACTGTTGGAAGGAAAAGGGTCCAGGTCCTTTTCGTTCCAACAGGTATTGACGAGAGATGCAACCTGTTACAAATCTCTTCAATAGTTGCTGCAATAACGATTCTATTAGCCAAATCGACTGCCGCGGGCGATGAACGGGCAAAAAAAAGCGGGGACCTGAATGGCCCCCGCGAGGTTTGTATAATCGGAAAATCAAATAATTTTCAGGCGGCTCATTACCATGCTCCTGTTCGCTTTGGAAATGGGAATCATGGTGCCTTTGATATAGAGCATGTTCTCGCGTACGTCGGAGATCTTGTTCATGTTGATGATATAAGAGCGGTGTACTTTGCAGAACACATAAGGATTGATCTTGGTAGTGAGGTTTTTGATGGTGTTATGGGTGATGATCTTCTTTTCATTGGTGATGAACTTCACGTAATCGCCCATGCTTTCAATGTAAAGAATATCGTCGTTCTCCAGCCGGATCAGTTTGCCGTCGCTTTTTATATAGATATGGCTCAGGTCTTCTTCCTCTTCTCTTTTTTCTGACTTTTCCCGCAGCTTTCCCAGTGCATCCAGGAAGCGCTGGTAGGTGAAGGGTTTTTTGAGAAAATCGGTGACATTGTATTCAAAGGCATTGTAAGCATACTCGGTTTTGGAAGTGGTGAGGATCACCTGCGGCGAATAGGGCAGTTTGTCGAGCAGGTCAAACCCGCTGCCGCCGGGCATTTCCACGTCCAGGAAGATGAGGTCCACCACCTGTTCGCACAGGAAGGGAAGGGCGTCATCAATGGTGGAAAAACTGTTCAGGACATTTACGCGGCCACTTTTTACACAGTATTTCTGCAACACCTCGGCGGCCACGGCCAGGTCTTCAACAATTACAGCAGTCGTTTTCATGATGCGGGTTGTTTTAAATATTCGTGTATCCGTATTGCTTCCTTATTGATAAGATTTATTCCTTCAACGATTTGCTGGTGTTCCTGTTGCAGGCGGTCCCTCATTCTTTCAACGGAGGGGTTCTCTCCCAGGAAATATTCCAGGAGCTGGTATTTCATTTGCATCTGCGGAAGGCCGCAATAGCCCCACAGGGGTTTCACAAGGTGCACCCGTCGCTTCAGTTCAGAGCAGTCCCCTTTTTCGGCGAGGATCATATACCGCTCAAGCTCTTCCGTAATTTGTTGGGAAGCCGTCACCAGAATGGCCGATATGGCCGACAGGTCGCTGTCGTGCATCTCCATCAGGAAGTTCACATCGAATGCGTTGCTTAATTGAAAAGCACTGGTAGAACTCGGTTGCATAGGATACAATTTTTGTTTTCCCGGTTTCGTTTACTCATTGCCGCAGTAAAACGGCAGTACTTGTAATGGAAACGAAAAAAAGGCGCAACATATTATCCGTCGCCGCCGGATATTGGGAGAGGATGGCAGAGGATTACTACCTCAAGCAGGTCAATACCCCCCACTCACCCTTAAAATCCCTGACGGAAATAGGCATCCTGGTGGCTGGGCTGAACATGATCCTTTGTACTTATATGAAGGAATACGGTGCAGCGGCGGCCTGCCTGCTTGCCTGTACTGCTTTGCTTACGGCGCATTTTTTACGCCTGTATCGCCGGGAAGTGCTTGCTAAGTGGCTGGTAATCATAAGCTTCAATGCCGGGGTTATGGCGGTAAGCTATTTTGTGGGCCTGCGTTCCGGCGTGTACATGTATTTCTTCCCGGTCATTTTTGCGATGATTTTCCTGATCGACACAAAAATCACCAAAAACCTGATCATCTCCGAGATTGCTACGATGATCTGTTTCGGATTCACGTTTGTTATTGCCCCTTACAGCCGCACCAGTTCTTACCAGGGCGAGATCCATTACATATACAATTTCCGCATCAACCTGGTATTGTCGCTGGCCATCACCGGCCTCGTCGCCTATTCCATTCTCAAAACACTGAACAAGAAAGAGCTCGATGTACTGGGCGAAAAAAACCTGGGTGATACCATTTTTAATACATCCCTCGACGCCATTTTCATCATCGACCTGCAAACACAACTCGTTTCGAATTGCAACCAGCGGGCGCTGGAACTTTTCCACCTGCCCAATAAGAACGCCGTTATGCAAATGACCGTGACTGCCCTGCTGGGGGAAGAAGCGGCCACCCGGCTGAGCGCCTTCAGCCCCGAGACCTTTAAAACACATTCGCCCTGGTTTGGCAATATGGAATTCACCACCTCCGACGATACTCCCGTATATGCGTATGCGAATTTTGTGGTTTTTGAGCACCAGGGCGAACGCTATGCCAAGATCAGTGTGCTCGACATTACCGAAGTGCGGATCGCGGAAGTGGAAACCCTTAAGGCAAAAGAGCGGGCGGAAAGAGCGGCCAAAGTGAAGTCGCGCTTCCTCAGCAATATGAGCCACGAACTTCGTACGCCGCTCAATGCGATCATCGGCACCACCAATATCCTCCACCAGGAACAACACCTCGAGAGCCAGAAGCAAATGCTTGATGTGCTTAAGTACAGTTCAGAGCACATGCTGGAACTGGTGAACGATATCCTCGATTACAGCAAACTGGAAGCTGATAAGATGGAACTGAACAATGCGCCCTTCAATTTGTGGGATCTGCTCACCAAGGTAACGGGACTTTTCCGCGGCCCGGTGGGCGCCAAGAACCTTTCCCTGCAAACCAATTTTGATGCGGTGAAGGGACTGGTGGTAATGGGTGATGAAATGCGCCTGCACCAGGTGCTGAACAACCTGCTGTCCAACGCCATCAAGTTTACTGCCGAAGGGAAGGTGAACGTGGATGTCACTGCGCTGATGCGCCGGAGCACCAATATCACCCTGCGTTTTTCCGTGAAGGATTCGGGCATAGGCATTGCGCCGGAAAAGCAGCACCGCATTTTTGATAAGTTCTACCAGACCGATGCAGAAACCACGCGCAAGTTCGGTGGCAGCGGGCTGGGACTGGCCATCAGCCAGTATATTGTACAGAAGATGGGCGGGGACCTGAAAGTGGAAAGCACGCCGGGAAAAGGTTCTACCTTCTATTTCACCCTTACACTTTCGGTTGAAGCTACGCGTTACAGTTATATCGAAGCGCCCGATGCCAAGTTCGAAGACCTGGAAGGAGTTAGGATTCTTGTGGCGGAAGACAACCCGGTGAACATGATGATCGTGAAACGTTTTCTTTCCAAATGGAATGCCGAAATTACCGAAGCCGTCAATGGGCTCGAAGCGGTTGACCATTACAGTAAGCAAACATTCGACCTGCTGCTGGTTGACCTCGAAATGCCCGAACTCGATGGCGCGGGCGTTGTTTCTCACATACGAAGAAATGGCTCTTCCATTCCCATCATAGCCTTCACCGCTGCCGTTTACGATCACATGCAGGCCGACCTCATCGACAAGGGCTTCACCGATTTTATTCCCAAGCCCTTCCGTCCCGACGACCTGCGGCAAAAGATCATCCAGTACGTAACAGCACGCCGCCGGGCTACGGCATAGGCGGAAGCGCGCGGATATGGTATTCCTGTATCCGTGCCGGTTGTTCGGGGCTGAGCGTAAAACTGATCTCAACCGGGTGATTGGTACCGTACAAAATACATTTACCCCTTAACTGGTTCTCCGCCTGCATCTCGCCGGTACGAGGGATGGTTCCTGCTTTTTCAAAAATGCTCATTGCTTCTGTGCGGAGCTCATCGAGAAAATAATCGTCGAAGAAATTAATGGCAAAAATAGCTGCCCTGCCGGTGGTATCCCAGGAGGGTAAGATGTTCAACAGTTCCTGCTGCCGCTGCGCCAGTATGTCACTGACCGGAACTTTGCGGGGCCGCATGCCGGTGAGTTGCAGCAGGGTATCAAGCACTACCTGGTTGAGATAGGACGCCGAAGCATAAGTGTGGTTGCTGAAACTCACGATCCCGATCCCGTAATCGGGCAGGATGGTCCAGTTAGACCCGAAGCCCGGCAGGCCGCCGCTGTGTCCCACCATAACTCTTCCTTTACAATCCCTGCTCCAGCGCAGCCCGTAGCCGTAGGCGGTGGCGACCGCGCAGGGATTGCTACCGCTACCGGAGACCAGCGTATTGAAATTGGCAGCGTGCTGCATTTCCCGTACGGAGCTTCGTTTGATGGGCCCGCGGTCGGGGTCGTCTCGCGGTGGCCAGGCATTGAGCTGCCAGCTCATGTACTTCACAAAATCGCGCAGGGAGCTGATCATGCCGCCCATAGCGCCGTAAGCGCCATCGTGCAGCATGGGCTGCTTTTCCCAGGAGCCGTTGTGCCAGCGGTAACCAATTGCCAGTTGCCTTTCGGGAACCTTTTCATATTCCCAATAGGTTTCCGTCATGCCGAGTGGTTGCAGCACGTTCCGGTTAATATAATCGTTGTAGGAGCTGCCACTTAGTTTTCCCACGATGTACCCCAGCATGGCGAAGCCCATATTACTGTACTCGTAGGCCGTGCCCGGTGTGGTGGAAAAAGAAATGCCGTGCGACAGCATCTGCAGCATGGCCGAATCGGAGATGGCGAGCTGGCGGTCGCCCCAGGGATTGTCTTCCGGGAAGCCGGCGGCATGGGTGAGCAGGTGCCGGATGGTGATGGCGGGCGCATCTTTCGTATTGGCTGTTTGCCCGGCTATTTCCGGAATGTACATGCTCACAGGGTCGTCTAACCGAAGTTTCCCTTCATCGCGCAGGCGCAGGATGGCCACACTCACGAAACTTTTGGTCATCGATGCAATGCGGTACGATACCGTACTGTCGGTGGGGTATTTCTTTTCCAGGTTGCTGTACCCGGTGCTGCCGCTGTGAATGAGCTTTCCGTCCTTTACAATGGCATATACAATGGAAGGGTAGTGCTGTTTGGCGGCGAAAGTTTTGAAGATCGTATCTGTTTTCAGCAAAGCCTTTTCCCAGGCCAGGCCTTGCTGGTATGTTCTGATAAGCGCGGCAGTGCGGGGAATGAGCGCTTCAAAACGGCGGTAGGTTTGTGCTGGTATGTTGCGTGCATCAAACGGAACGGTTTTCACGTACTCCTGCACTTCCCCGGCCTTACGACCATACTTATACGCATAGGTAAACCGGCCGGCGCTGTCGGTCACAACATCCGGGTTGTCCGTATTGGGTACGGTGATGTAGAACTGCGAAGAGTCCTGTTGCCCCGAAGGATTAAACAGGTGCTGTTCTTTTAAGAAAGCATGCAACTCCTTCACCACATTGTCGGCCGGGTCGATCAGTTTCACCTCTTTGTCCATAAGCGCGCGGTAGGGGTATTGCCCGTTCTTTTCGTAATTGTAGAGGTCCGACAATGTTTGCCGGATGTCCTTTACGAGGTAAGGATAGTGCGTGCATCCGAGCACAATCGCTTTGAGCGGCGGACTGCCGGGCTTCTTCCGGATCTGCTCCATCAGGGAGACCAGGTGGTAACGGATATAGTTATCCGTAGCATTGAGTTGCAGGATGGAGCAGTCGTCGGTATTCCGGCTGTCGCAGAGCATTTTGTTCCTGTCAAAATCAAAGCGGTAGATATCCATCAGGGTTTTGTCGATGCGGTAGGTGGCATTATCGAGTGAGGGTCCCCGGTAGGAGCTTTGGGGAGCGGTGGCGGCGCGGTTCAGGAAATCGGGTTCTTCGTCAACGGCTTCTGCCAGTCCGTAGCCGCCCTGGTTGAATATTTCTAGCCTGCCCTTTCCTTTTTGCCGGGCTTTCAGGGCGCGGATGGTTTTTTCGTAACCGCCCGAAGCAACGGTGCCCACGGTGGCGAAAACGGCCACGGAAGCGTCCTGCGTGGGATCGAGGGATTCTATCAATCCTTTTGCACCGGCATCGATCACGCCAATCACTTTCAGGGGCAGTCCGGCTTTGCGCAGGAATTCCCTGATATAGTCGATGCCATAGGCCGTGGCCGTATTGCAGGCCACTACGATGGCTTTCACGGGCTGCTTATCGCTGCGCCAGTTTTTATTTTCAGAAGAAGCATAGTATTTATCCGAAAGCAGGAATTGCACGTCTTTCAACACATGCTCCACGAGCAGGTCGGATTTCTTTTCGCTGAAATAGTTGCCGTAAGGCATATTTGCCTGGTCGGCGAGATAGATGAATTGTTCTTTGCCAAAATCGGGCAGGCCATCTTTCGCCGGTTCGCCCGTTTCATTGTTGAACCGGTCCGATCCCAGCAGTGCATCCAGAATGGTCAGCCCGCCGGTGCCGGAATCAAAAACGCCGATGGGTAGCCGCGGATTTTTTGTGGGATAATTCTTAAGATCCACGTAAAAAAAGCCGCCGGGTTTCCGCTGGATGGCCGTTTCCATGGGCCTGAGCGTTGGATAGGACAACTGCGCAACAGCCTGCTGCACTGTTATGGTGCTGCCCAGCAGGCAGGCAAGTAAGGAAGTGTTTTTTTTCCAGGTTTGAAACATGTGATTGCATTTACAGTTTGGACAGTGCCTGTTCCAGGTCCTGCAGCAGGTCCTGCACATTTTCGATACCGGTTGAATAACGGATCAGGCTTTCCGGGATGCCCAGTAAGCTACGTTGTTCGGCAGACAATTCCACATGACTGGTGGTACGCGGTGGCCCGGCCAGCGTACTCACCGAACCGAGGCTGGCGGCGAGGTGCGCCACCTGCAGGGCAGGCAGGAATTTTTGCACCAGCTCATAACCGCCTTTGAGGGAAAAGCTGAGGATGCCGCCGAAGCCTTTCATCTGTTGTTGTGCGATGGCATGCGCGGGATGCGATGCAAGGCCCGGGTAAAAAACCTGCTCCACCATCGGGTGGTTTTCGAGGTAGCGGGCAATGGTGAGGGCCGACTGGTTCTGTCTTTCCACTCTCAGCTCCAGCGTCTTCATGCCCCGCGCGATGAGGTAGGCCGGTTCGGCCTGGAGGCTGGCGCCGTTGATCTCGCGGAAGCGGAACACTTTTTCCACCAGGTCGCGGTTGCCGCAGAGTAACCCGCCCATGGCATCGGAATGGCCGCAAAGGAATTTGGTAGCACTGTGGATCACCAGGTCGGCGCCGAGGCGCAAAGGCAGTTGGTTGATGGGTGTGGCAAAAGTGTTGTCCACTACTACAATGGCGCCCGCTTTGTGCGCAGCCGCAGCCAGGCTGGCGATATCGAGGATCTTCAGCGTAGGGTTGGTAGGCGTTTCGAGGTATACGAGGTCGCAGCCGGCTGCGATCGCAGTTTCCAGTCCGGCATGGTCGAGCGTGTCGCAAAGCGTTATCTCAATGCCGTAGGCGGGGAGAAAATCGAGGAAGAGCCGGCTGGTGCCGCCATAGCTGTCTTTGATGGAAACCACCCGGCTGCCGGGTTTCAGCAAAGCGAAGAGGGTATTGCTAATGGCCGCCATGCCAGTGGCAAAAGAAGTAGCGGCTTCCGCTCCTTCCAGTACGCGGATCTTTTCTTCCAGCACGGCAAGTGTGGGATTGGTATTGCGGCTGTAAATATATCCGTCCGCTTTACCGGTAGCGACTGCCTGCCACTCGTCGAGGTCGCGGTATCCAAAAGTCACTGCATGTACAATGGGACTGGTGGTGGCGCCGTGTTCAAACCCGGCGGTTTCGCCGGCCCATACGGCCTGGGTTCCTTGTTGCATGGCCTGTTATTTTTCAGGTTTTGTAAGATGATCGTAAAAGGTACGTGATACTTTGGCCAGCATTGCTTTTGCTTCCTCATAATTCTGTATACCCCTGGAAAGCAGCACCAGCACGTATTTCCGGCCGTCGGGCAAAAACACGATGCCCGAATCGTGACAGATCCCCGTAATGGAGCCGCTCTTGCTGGCTACTTTTACACCGGCCGGTAACAGCGCTGGTATCACGTCCCGGAAATACTGGTCCATCAGGATGCGGATCATGTCGTCCGACGCTTTTTTGTTCACCGCTTTCCCCGTGGCCAACTGTTCCATCACCAGCATGAGGTCGTAAGCGGTGGTGGTATTGTTGAGTCCTTTTTCGAAAGCCTTATCGTCTTCCACCCCGCGTAACACTTCCATATCGTACACCCCCATGGCGCGGAGACTGGCGTTGACGTTTTTGGCGCCCACCAGGTCGATGATGATATTGGTAGCCAGATTGCTGCTTTTGGTGATCATACGGTATAGTATATCCGAAATGGGTCGCTGGGTGCCCACCAGGGTGTAGAGTTCGTGCTCGCTGTCATCGGTTGAATCCAGTGAATAGGCCGATCCGTCCACGATGCTGGCAAAGCTGTTTTTTACCGGTATGGGATCCTTTACCGAGAACTTACCCAGCGCGGCCTGGCGATAGGTTTCGATCAGCACCGGTGTTTTCATGGTGCTGGCCGCATGAAAGCGGTCTTTCTCGTGCAGGAAAAAAGTCTGCCCGCTTTGCAGGTCCTTGAAAGCAATGCCGTAGCTGCCTTCGGGGTGTGACGCCAGTATCTTTTCTATGTCGCTCCGCAGGTTCATGGTATCGGTGATTGATTTTGTTGTGTGCCCTGCGCGGCACGGTGCAGGCGCATAAAAATCAGGCAGCAACAGCAGGATAAGAAATAGCCTCATGGTGAGTGTTGTTTGACTGCCGGCGGCAGTGGTTTGAAGAGAAGATTGTCAAAACTGAGGTCAGAACCGGGGTCAATGATCTGCAAACGGATGGCCGCTATTTTCCCGTCGGGCTGCAGGTCAAAGCTCACCCAGGAATCTGCCCTGAGGGTAGGGTTGCCGAACTTCGCCAGGAAGCTGTTGAACTGGTAGTATTGCAGGTTTGCTTTCAGTTCCGGGCTTTGCAGGAAGGCCATTTCCAGCGTGCCGTTGTTGAGCCTTATTTCCAGTTCGCCATAAGATTTGTCGTGGTAACGGCCTGCATAGTTTTCCAGTGGCAGCGGGGGCGTTTTTTGAGATGCTGCGGCCGGGGGCAGGGCCTTTCTCTCCCGCGCCGTACGCGCAAGGGAGCTGTCGAGCTGTGCCCGGTATGCGCTGGTCCAGTCGGTCGGCGGATTGTACATGTAGTGATCCAGGATGCGGTATATCACCGACCAGTAAGCGCCGGTGGATTCCTGGTTGGTCAGCACCACCACGCCCAGTCCCAATGCCGGTACCATGGCGATCTGTGATACAAAGCCGTCGAGCTTTCCACCGTGTCCAATCACCTTGTAGGCGCCATAGTTGTAAGCCCGTAACCCCAATGCATAACCGTAGAAATCAACCTGGGCCGCTTTCAGGGCGGTGGGCTGCCGCGGAATGGGCATGGGACAAACGATCTTCCAGAGTTCTGCGGTACTGGAAGGGCGGAAAACGGTCTGACCAACGGGACTTCTTCCCGAATCCAGTTGTGTAATGAGCCAGTTGCACATATCTGCCGCATTGGAAAGAATGCCACCGGCAGGGTTGCCGGCGTCGCCAATGGCCTGTTTGCTGTAACGGTGGGCCACCACGGGTTTGCCATTCAGCAATACATGCGATGCCGACACATCGGGTTGCCGGTCGATCAGCGAAAAGCGCGGCAGGGTGCCGGTCATGCCCACTTTGTTGAGAATGCGGGCTTGCACAAAATCTTCCCAGGGCATACCGGAAACCTTTTCTATGAGTTCGCCTGCCACGAGGTAGAGGATATTGTCGTAGGCATACTGCGACCGGAACGGGTACCGAAGCGGGATGTCTTTCAGTTTTTCAACGATCTCTTTACGGCTGTAGGTGGAAGGCGGAAAGATCAGCAGGTCGCCTCCATAAGCGGGCAGCCCACTGTGGTGCACCAGGATATCCCTTACCGTTAGTTGCATGGTGACATAGGGGTCCGACATGCGGAACCAGGGCAGGTGGTCAATGACGGGATCGGACCACGCGAGTTTGCCCTCTTCCACCAGTATGGCAAGGGCTGTGGCCGTGAATGCCTTTGTATTGGAGGCAATGCTGAAAAGCGTTTTTTCCGTCACCTTTTCGGGCCGGCCCAGTTCCTTAACGCCGTACCCTTTTGCGAGCAGCAGCCTGCCGTTCTTTACAATGCCCACGCTCATACCAGGGACGTTAAATTTTTCCAGCACCCGGTTGATGTAGGCATCGAGCTGCGGCGGCAGGTCTTCCCGCGGCTGCTGGGCGGCAAGCGATGCATAAAATAGCAACAGTATGGCAAGGATCGTTGTTCTCATTTCCGCAGCAGTTTTCGTTGAAAGAAATCGGCTACTGCCGCGTCTACACGAAGCTGGTTGGCATAACGCATCCAGTGATGGGTTTCGTCGGGTATCACCAGTTGCTCGAAGGCAAACCCTTTTTGTTCAAAGCGCCGGGCAAGGTCAATGGTTTGGTGGAAGGATACATTGCTGTCGTCGTCGCCATGGATCAGCAATACGGGGCTGGTCCATCCATCGAGATAAGCAACCGGTGAGGAGGTCCAGCTAAGCCGGCGCGCCAGTTCGAGGTCGGACGCTTTTTCCACCTCATCTGTGGCCGGTGCAGAAAGGGTAAGATTGTGTACACCGTGAATGTCCACGCCGGCGGCGAAAAGGCGCGAGTCGCGCGCCAGCGCCATGGCCGTCAGGAACCCGCCATAGGAGCCGCCGTACACGCCAATGCGCGACGCATCCACACCGGGCTGTTCCGACAGCCACTTACCTGCGGCCCTGACATCGAGGTATTCAGAAGCGCCGTTGGCCCAGCTACCCGCCGGGTGCTGGAAATCGTATCCATACCCTATACCTAACCGGTAGTTCACCGACAGCACGATAAAACCCTTGCTCACGAGGTATTGGTTCAGCGCATAGGTATTGGCGTAATAGTCGCCGTAATGCCATCCCACTAACATCTGCCGCTGCGGGCCACCGTGTATAAATACGATTGCCGGGGTTTTCCCGGTTGCACTGGCCGGCGTGAACAACTGGCCATACACTTTTTTGCCGTCTTCCGCCGAAAAGACCACCGGACTGGGCGTCACAAACCGGCCCGAAGGAAAAGCGGCAGGGACCAAATCTTTTCCAACCAGCACCATTTTATCACCGGCGGACCTTCCGCCAAAAGGCGTAACGGCCACCACCGTTGGGCGCTGTGCGTCGGCGCTGAGCAGGGCAATGTTTTTGCCGTCGCCGGTAACAACGGGAAAGGTTTCAATACCCGTGCCCGGCGTCAGCACTTCCATGGCTGCTTTATCAACCGGCACGCGGGCAACGTGCCTGCGCTCGTAGTCGTTTTTGTCGGGCCCTGTGTTGGTGCTGAACAGGATCCATTTTTTATCGGGACTGAGTTTCACATGCTCCACCATAAAATTGCCCGGCGTCAGCAGCAGCGGTTTTCCGCCTGCAGCAGGAATGGAATAGAGGTGCGGCCAGCCATCTTCATACGATACATATACAATGCGGTTGTCCGCGGCCCAGTGAAGATTGTAACGGCCGTTCGTGGCGGGAACAGAACCCTGCAGGGTTCCGGGCGCTTTCCAGATGCGCGTGGACCTGCCGGTTGACACATCGGCGATATGAATGGCCCAGGGCTGGTGCTGGTTGGTGGTGATGGAATCGGGTGCGCCGCCGCCGGCAGCTCTTCTTACAAAAACAATTTGCCTGCCGTCGGGCGACCACCGGGGCGACAGGTCGCGTGTAAAAGAAGGATCGATCCATTGAATGGCGGTGGCGCTGTCCCGGAATATGCCAATGAACGAATGATCGCCCCGCGAAACGGTGAACAGCAATTTGCTGCCGTCGGGTGACCATTGCAGTGAGCCCACGCTGCCTTTTGTGCTGAATAAATTACGCGGCGTCAGCGATCCGTCTGCTGCGGTTACGTATACCTGTTTGTTTTTGATATAAGCTACTGTTTTGTTGTCGGCAGCGACGGCGATGTCATCGCCCTCATCCAGTAATATTTCTTTGCCACCTGCAAAAGCGATGCTGTACACCTGCACCCTGGCTGCGGTAGGCGACGACAGCGGGTTGCGGGCAATGGTGCCGTCGTTTGAACCGTGGTCGCCACCCAGGGTGTAGAGCAGGCGGCTGCCATCGGGCGTAAAGCTGAGGCCGGTGATTTCCTGCCCGTCGTCGATGGTGCGGTTGGTGAGCCGGCGCAGCGCAAAACCCGGCCCTTCGGCAACATAAATATTACGCAGTCCCTGCTGGTTGATCGCCACGGCGATCCTGGAGCCACTGCCCGATGCCGTGAGTTCGGAAGGGAAGGGATAGGAAAGGGCAGCCTCCAGGGTAAAGGACTGCGCAAACAGGCTACCCGGCAGGGCGATGGCCGCAAGCAGGGTAATGGAAAAGACAATACGACGCATGATGTGTTGTGAGATTTGGAACTACAAACAGAATGGTAAAAAAGGCAGCCCGTTGCCGGGCTGCCTTCAGTATAAACCTTGTTATTGTGCGAAATGAATCATCCCGGAAAAAGGGCTTATTTATCCCAGAAAAGTTTTTCATCGAGGCCGCTGACGGACGGTACATTCGGGCCGTTGCGGCTGATTTCCACGTTGGGATAAGCCAGTCTCCGGATGAATGTATTCAGTGCAGCATCCACCGGCATCTGGAAATCCTTGTACTTATAGTCGAAGCGGCGGGCGTCCACCCAGGCTTCGGGGTTCAGCATAATGGCTACATATTTTTCTTTGAAGATCAGGTCCAGCGTGATATTGTCTTTTCCGACACCTACGGCTGCATTGGCCAGGTAAGCGTTTTTGTCGGCAGTGGACACACCCACCTTATCCATATTAGCGGTTATGCCTGCCAGGTAGGCGTTGTAGGCGGTTTCTTTATCATTGGCCCTGAAGGCGGCTTCTGCTTCGATGAACTTCATTTCCGAAAAAGTAACCAACTGCACGGGGGTATTGGGTTTGGAATAGAAGCCCTCTACCCACAAATAGGATTCCTCATCTTCTGTACCCGATCCAACCCTTCCGGCTCCGTTGCGGGTTCCCCGGTAATCGCCGAACTTGGTAATGGATGCGATCAGCGGTAAACGGGGATCAAATACGCCATAAGTAGTGCCATTCATTGCATCTACGATGTTGGTGCTCAACCAGCCGTCCAGCAGGAGCTGGGTATTGTCGTATGCTACGGAATACCAGGGACTGCCATAAGGATCTCCATCCACGAAGCTGCTTAAGGTGGCATCATCTGCGTTGCTGGCATAAGCGCTGTTCAGCACGCTTAAAATATTGCCTGCATTGTAGGAAGATGTTTTCGAGAGCTGGTTCAGGAACCTGGCTTTCAAAGCGTTCGCCGTTTTGATCCAGGCATCCACATCTCCCCCGTGTATTACGTCGTTGGTCGCATCCAGGTCAAAAGAAGGATCCGGCTGGTTCAGGGCGGCGAGCCCATCGTCGAGCAGTTGCAGGCAAACGGTGTGCAGGTTTTCCTGGTTGTCGAAAGCCGGTGTAAGCAATTCCTGTCCCAGGAAAGCTTCACTGTAGGGCACATCGCCGAACGCGGTGATCAGCATGTTCAGGTTGTACGCCATCAGGATCTTACCCACACCCACATGCAGCGTAGCGCCTTTTTCGTCAGCGAGATTGATCATCTGCGTGATGTTCATCATCGCATTGTAAAAATCGGTCCAGGTAGTGGAATAGTTCACCGGGTTGTAAATGTCAACGTCGCTGCCACTTGAGCTGGAAGCCTGGTACTGCGCCAGGTAGGAAACATTGTATCCCATCCGGTACACGTTCATTCCTGTTTGATAGGTGGCCGTGGCGAGCAGGCCGCTCAGCGGCGGATCTGTTACCAGGTTGGGGTTATCCAGTTTGTCGAGATATTTTTCACATGCGGAAAAACATACTGCTAAAACCGCAAGTACTGTTGTATAAACTAGCCTTTTCATTGTTTGTGGTTTTAGAAGTTAAGGTTTAAGGAGATGATGAAGCTGCGTGTTGCAGGGTAGGTAAACCCGGCAAAGCCGTCCACCACGCTTCCGGAGCTGAAGGAGCTGGATTCAGGATCGAAAGTGCTGTACTCTGTATTGATCCAGAGATTGGTTCCGGTCAGGCTTAGCGAGGCGCCCTGTATAAAGCCGGAGCGTTTCACAATGTCCTGTGGCAATGAGTATCCCAGGGAAAGGGTACGCAGCCTTATCCAGGAAGCGTTTTCGATAAAGGTTTCGGATGCGCCGCGGTATACGTTCCGGTAGTAGCCGTTGCCATAGTTCACACCATCGGGACCAACACCCTGCCCCAGCCAAACTTCTTTGGTGTTTTTGGTGCCATCGGCCAGCACACCGTCAAACACCACCATGTCGTCGCGGTTTTCGGATCCTTTGTGCAAGGCAAAAGAAGCGAGGAAGTTGGCAAACTGGTTGTAGCGGTAAACACCCTGCTGCGCATCGAACAGGAAGTAAAGGCTCAATCCTTTGTAACGAAGTGTGCTGCTGAGGCTGCCAATCCACCTGGGCTGAGAGTTGGCAATATATTGTTGTTTCGTTGCAGAGTTCAATACGGGAAAGCCATTGGCGCCGATTACAAGGGGACGGTTTTCGTCCAGCGTTTTGGGGTCTTCCGGGTCGGTTCCGTAATAACGCATATAGGTCCTGCCGTAGAGATCGCCTACCGGCCTGCCGGGAATGTTTTTCTGCGTCACGGTAGCGCTCAGGTATCCGTAGTGGTCGGCCATGATCATTTCTGTCAGTTCCGGATAGATGGACAGTACTTTGTTGCGGTTGGCTGTATAGTTTACTCTTAGATCCCAACTGAAATCCCTTGTTTGAACCGGCGTTCCGGAAACGCTGATCTCAACACCTTTGTTCCGGATGCTGCCGGAGTTCAGGTAGATATCGCTGTAACCCGTGGTCACCGGCACTTTTACGGGAATGATGAGGTCCTTACTGGTGTTGTTATAATACGTGATGTCGAGGCCCAGCCTGCTTTGGAGGAATTTCAATTCCAGGCCGCCTTCATAAGAGGTGGTGAATTCGGGCCGGAGATTGATGTCGCCGTTCTGCGTTGACAGGGTGAAGGGCAAAGCTCCCGTAGAGAGCGGGCTGCCGATATCATATCCTGTGGAGGTGGCATAGGGCAGCGCATCCTTACCAACCTTGGCCGCAGAGAAGCGTGCTTTACCAAATGACCACCAGGAGGGCAGGGGCAGGTTTTCCGAGAATACCCAGCTAAGACTGGCGGAAGGATAAAAGAAAGACCTGTTCTCTTTAGAAAGAGTGGATGTCCAGTCGTTCCTTCCGGTAACGGTCAGGTACAGGAAGTCCTCCCAGCTCAGGGTCCAGTCGCCAAACAGGCCAATGATGCGATAGTCGAGTTCCGAAGAGTTCTTTTCAACCGTTTTATAGTTGCTGAGGTTGTAAAAGGTAGGAACGGAAGCCGTTTTAGCGTTGACATAACTGGAGGTTCTTCTTCTTTCATACAGGTCGTGCCCGATTTTGAGAGAAGAATGAAGGCGTGAAGTTATGTTGTTGTGGATGTTGATCATAGTGGTGGCGTTCGTGATCCGGTTGTTGATGTTGAACACCATCATAGTGCCGTATTCGAAATCGCCGGCGGGATAGATTTCATCGGGAACGCCGAGAGGGCCGGGTGTGGTTTGCTGGCGTTTGTCGTTGTAACTATCGACACCTGCACGGAAGTTAACGTCGAGCCACTTGGTGGGTGAGTAGGTAAAATGTCCATTAGCGATGATGCGGTCCACATCGTCCACGTATTTTTTGCCATAGAGAAGATAAACGGGGTTGTCGATATCTGCTCCCACAATGGTGATTTCAGAACCATCGGGTTTCATATAGTCCCATACGTCCCAGCGGGGAGAATAATAAGTGAGGCTTTCATTGTAACGGTCGGAATTGCCGCGGCGGCCGCCCGACTTGATATAGTTCAGCGACATGCCCATTTTGAACTTGTCGGAGAATTTCAGGTCTCCACCCACTTTGGCGGAATAGTTTTTATAGTCGGTGAAAGGCATGATGCCTTTTTGATTGAACTGCGACAGGGAGCCATTGAAAACAGCTTTTTCCGTTCCGCCCGATAAGGAAAGGGTGTTGCGGAAAGAATTGCCTGTTTGATAGCCGTGCTTATAGTTGTTGAACAATGCATCGGGGTGCGTGGGATCAATGGCTTTCGCTTCTGCTATCGTGGGACCGAATGCAGGCCAGAAGCCGTTTGGACCATCGGGATAATATACACCCAACCATCCCTGCGTATATTTCTTTTGTGTGTTGGGATACTTGTTGATCTCATCCACACTAACGGTGGACGTATAGCTGGCGCGCAGCTTGCCTGCCTTGCCCGATTTGGTGGTGATCATAATAGCGCCCGTGGAAGCGCGCAGGCCGTAAAGGGCTGTAGCGGCGCCGCCTTTCAGGATATTGATGCTTTCAATATCATCGGGGTTGATATCCGCGGCGCGGTTGCTTATGCCCAGGAGGCTGCTGCCATCGCCCACGTCGGTGGAGTTGTCGATGGGCACGCCGTCGATCACAAACAGGGGCTGGAAGTCCCTGCCGGGATCAAGCGAGTTGATACCCCGCAGGATGATCTTGGAGCCCTGGCCCGGGGCGCCGCCGCCGGAGTTGATCTGCAGGCCCGCAGCCTGGCCCTGGAGGGCATTTACGATATTGATCTGTTTGCTGGCTGCAATGGCATCGCCACTTACTTCCTGTGCCGCATAACCCAGGGATCTTTTTTCCTTTTTGATACCCAGGGCCGTTACGGTCACTTCTTCCATATTGGTTTTGTCGTCGGCCAGGGAAAGGTTAAGCGTGGTTACTTCGTTGTCGGTAACCGTGATCTCGCGCACTTCGGTGCCGAACCCGATCACCGATACCTGCAGGCGGTATTTCCCTGCTTTTACGTTCCTGAGTTCAAAATATCCCTGTGCATCCGCCGCTGCTCCATAGCTGGTGCCCTGGAGCACCACCGATGCGTTGGCGAGCGGCTCGCCGGCCGCGTTGGTGATACGGCCTTTCACGCCGCCCTCGAAGGGAGCGGATTCTGCGGAAAAGGTCAGCGTGGCTGCGGGTTTGATCTTTTTGATGATGATGTTGGCATTGATCACTTCGTATTGCAGTCCCGTATTCTCCAGCAGGTTGTTCAGCAGTTTGTCGAGGCTGGTTTCAACAGGGGCAATATTGATGTTGTCGATGCCCGCCACGTCGCTGGTCTTATAGGTGAAAGAAAGCTTGGTGGCGTTTTCGATCTTGCGCAGGGCGGCTTTCAGGGAAACGTTCTGCAGGTCGAGGTTTACCTTGATATTGCTCAGGTCCTGGCCCGAGCTGTTCCCCGCTACCAGGATGCCGCTGAAACAAAGGAAAACTGCGAGGATCGTCATTCTCATAAGTAACAGTTTCATTTTCCCGGCGGGCTGAAGAAGGAGCCGGGAGGATGTTTGCCTGATACATGCCAATAAAATGACATGTATCATTTGATACAAATTCATAGCTTTGGTCGTTTAGAATTTCTCAATCAGATTTACTAAATCGGGGCCGTGCCAGGTCGCAACTGGTCCGGCCTTTTTTATGTGAGGGGTGGAGACATGCGTTTAATTTGTTTTGGTTTTAGTAAATGATATAGCTCCCGTTTTCTGTTTTCAGGTTGGTGTCGGTCAGTTTACAAATGATCTCAAGCGCCTTGTCGAGTCCCATTTCCCTTTTCAGTGAAGTTGATACGCGCAGTTGCCGGATGGCAGGATCGCGCACTTCAATGCGGGCGTCGTACACGCGCGCGAGGTCGGTGATAAGGTCGGTAATGGTATAGTCGTCGTACACCAGGTTTCCTTCGTGCCAGGCCGATGCCAGTTCTTCCTTCACCTTTCTTTCCCTGGCTGCCAGGCCGTCGCTGCTGATCATCACTTCCTGTCCCTTCGTGAGCAGGGCTACCTGCCGGTGATCGTAGTTCACCTTCACCTTACCGCGTTTAACCGATACCGTTATTTTCTCCATATCGGGATAGGCCTTGATGTTGAAAGCGGTACCCAGCACTTCCGTGCTCACTTTGCCGGTATAGATGATAAAGGGTTTTTTGTCGGCATGTTTTACATCGAAATAGGCTTCTCCTTTCAGCACCACTTCTCTTTTATAGGGATCGAACCGGTCGGGGTATTCCAGGGTGCTGGCGGCGTTCAGCCATACCTGGGTACTGTCGGGCAGCAGGATGTATTTGTATTCCGACCTGGCCGTGGAACGGATGGTGGTGGCGCGGACCAGTTCTTTTTCCGACAGGACGGATGCGGGCGCCGGCGGTTTTTGTCCCTGCCAGCGGTAGCCGATCACCAGCGCAGCCACCAGGGCCAGGGAGGCAAGCGGCAGCAGGACCCGGCGCCTTTTTGATGCAGCGGGTGCGGCAGGCGGACCAGCCACCAGTTTGCCGTAGGCATCTACCTGCGTGGCAGAGGGAATGCGCGACAGTTCTTCCGCGTATTGCTGCTGCAGCAGGGCAGGCAGGGCTTCTATGCCCCCTTCTTCTGCGATCAGGTGAAACAATTCTTCATATTCTTCCCGGCTGCAGGCGCCCTGCAGGTATTTACGGAACAGGTATTGTATCCTTTCTTCCATGGCACAGTTTATATATGGACAAGCAGCAGGTGACTTGATAACGGTGTACCTGTTATACATAGACGAAGCAAAAAAGAAATGTTCCTATCGGGCGGGAAAAATTATTTTCCGGAAAGGAATTGCTGCAGGAAACGCAGGGCAGCGGAGAGCTGGTTTTTTACCGTGTGGCGGGAGATGGAGAGCTCCCGGGCGATTTCCTGGTAGTTGAGGCCGGCCTCACGGTTGAGCAGGTAGATCTTTTGCCTTTGCCGGGGCAGGCGCCCGATGGCGGCCTGGATGGCGCGCTGGCATTCCCTGCCGTCGAGGACATCGGCCACATCCTGGGCGGCGGGTGCAATGCGTGCCAGGAGCGAATGGCGCAGGCGCTGGTCGGCCGCCGTTTTGCGGAGGAAATCGATGAGCTTGTTTTCGGTAGCGCGGTAGAGATAGGCGCCGGCGTCTTCGATATGGGAGAAGCGGCCGATCTGTTCCCAGGTATGGAGGAAGACCTCCTGTACAATATCGCGCGATTGTTCGGGCGATTTGGTCACTTTACAAGCAAGCTGGTACAGGGCCGGTTCGTAGCAACTATAGAGTTGCTCGAACAGGGAGTGGTGGTATCCCGGCAGTTCCTTTCCAGTCATATCAGCGTATTACGAAGCAGTTAGGTAATCTTGACCTAATGTACTGAAAAATCACCAATGCCATTGCGACTGTGGAAAAGCGGTGGAAGGAAATTGAGAAAAGAAAAACAGTGTGGGGGAAGCGGACGGGGTATGATTCCGAACCCGGCGGTTTTTGCCGGGTTGCAGGCGCGTCCAAATTGCCCCGGGCATCCCCCGACCATTCCCCGATCATTCCCCGGGCACCCCCTGTTCTCCCGCGTAAAAAGGCCGTTCACTTCAAAAGTGAGTGTAGCCCACTTCAAAAATGAGTAGTGCTCACTTCATTTTTTGCGGTGGAAGAGGAGTGGTAAATGATAGAAAAAAGGCTATCTTTATACGAACCATCTTCATCTTTCAACCAAACCATGAAACAGATCAAAGTTACTATCGAAAGGGGGAAAGACGATTACGGCGCATTTATCGATGGCATACCGGGCATCTATGGGGCTGGGGCAACTCCCCGGGAAGCCATGCAATCCGTTAGAGATGCTATCGCATTATACAAGAAATACAACACTAAGATTCCCGCAGCGCTGAAAGGCAAGTATGAATTGGTTCACAAATTCGATATCGCCAGCTTGTTGAATTACTACAAAGGTATATTTACCAAATCGGGACTGGAGCGGCTGACAGGCATCAACCAAAAGCAACTACAGCATTATTCATCTGGTTTGCGAAAGCCCCGGCCGGCCCAGGTAAAAAAGATTGAAGCAGCCTTGCATGCGCTCGGCCAGGAATTATCTGCTGTAGAACTGTAGGTTTTTTGGCCCTGCAGGTGTTTATAAAGCAAAAACCTGCGCCGGGCGCAGGTTCTGCAAAATTGGTACCGCGTACGGGAATCGAACCCGTCATTCATCCGTGAAAGGGATGCGTCTTAACCGATTGACCAACGCGGCATTTCCCTTTTGGGAGTGCAAAGATAGGGGGCAGGCCATTCCCGGCAAAAAAAAAATCCCAAAATTTTTATACGCCTTCCACAACCATTAACTTAGCGCTCTATTATTTTTTTACCTCATTCAAAATTGACATTATGAGCACTGTTAAGGTTGCAATCAATGGTTTCGGAAGGATCGGAAGACTGGTGTATCGCCAGATTTACAATATGCAAGGAATTGATGTTGTAGCTATTAACGACTTGACTTCTCCCAAAGTGCTTGCACACCTCCTGAAATACGACAGCGCACAGGGCCGCTTCGATGCCGATGTAAAAGCAACGGAAGATTCCATTGTTGTAAATGGAGATACCGTTAAGATATATGCCCAGAAAGATCCTTCGCAGATCCCCTGGGGCAGCCACGATGTAGACGTTGTGATCGAAAGCACCGGCTTCTTCACCGATAAAGAAAAAGCAGCCGCCCACCTCAGGGCAGGCGCCAAAAGGGTAGTGATCTCCGCACCCGCCACCGGCGACCTGAAAACTGTGGTGTTCAATGTGAACCACAATATCCTCGACGGATCGGAAGACATCATTTCCTGCGCTTCCTGTACCACCAACTGCCTGGCGCCCATGGCCAAGACACTGGAAGACGCTTTCGGCATCGTGATGGGCAGCATGACTACCGTGCACGCCTACACGAACGACCAGAACACCCTCGACGCTCCCCACGCAAAAGGCGACCTGCGCCGCGCCCGCGCCGCTGCCGCCAATATCGTTCCCAACAGCACCGGCGCCGCCAAAGCCATTGGCCTGGTGCTGCCTAGCCTCAAGGGTAAGCTCGATGGTGGCGCCCAGCGCATTCCCGTGATCACCGGCTCCCTCACCGAACTCACCGTGGTACTGAATAAAAAAGTGACCCTGGAAGAAGTGAACGCCACCATGAAAGCCGCCAGCAACGAAAGCTATGGTTATACAGAAGACGAGATCGTGAGCTCCGACGTGATCGGCATGCACTACGGTTCGCTCTTTGACGCCACCCAAACCAAGGTGATCACCGTGGGCGACCAGCAGATCGTGAAAACCGTGAGCTGGTACGACAACGAGATGAGCTATGTAAGCCAGCTCGTGCGCACCGTTAAATATTTCGCCGGACTGATCTCCAAATAAAGCAGGGCCATCATATGAGTACCTTCAGTCAACACAATTTCAAGGGCGAAAAAGCGCTTGTGCGGGTGGATTTCAATGTGCCGCTCAACGAGCAGCTTGAGATCACCGACGATACGCGCATCCGCGCCGCCCTGCCTACTATTAACAAGATCCTGAAAGACGGCGGCAAAGTGATCCTGATGAGCCACCTGGGCCGTCCCAAGGATGGACCCACGGACAAATATTCCCTGCGCCACCTGGTGAAACACCTGGGTGAGCTGCTTCCGGGCACCACCGTTTTGTTTGCAGACGACTGCATCGGCGAACAGGCTTTTCTTACCGCCGGCATGCTGCGGGAAGGTGAAGTCCTGCTGCTCGAAAACCTCCGTTTCTACAAGCAGGAAGAAAAAGGCGATGCGGCATTTGCGGAAAAACTTGCCAAACTGGGCGACGTATATGTGAACGATGCCTTTGGTACGGCACACCGCGCTCATGCCAGCACAGCCGTGATCGCACAGTTCTTTCCGAAAGAAAAACGGATGTTCGGCCTGCTGATGGAAGGCGAAGTGAGCAGCGCGGAGAAAGTGCTGCACAACGCCTCCAAGCCTTTCACCGCCATCATTGGCGGCGCTAAGGTGTCTGACAAGATCCTCATCATCGAGAACCTGCTGGAGAAAGCCACCGATATCATCATCGGCGGCGGCATGGCTTACACCTTCATGAAGGCCAAAGGCGGCCGAATCGGTAAATCGCTGTGTGAGGAAGACCGCCTGGAACTCGCCAACCAGCTCCTGGCCAAGGCCGAAAGCAAGGGCGTGAATATCCACCTGCCTTCCGATTCTGTGATCGCCGACGCTTTCAGCGCGGAAGCGAATACATCTGCAGCGCCCAGCAATGGCATCCCCGACGGCTGGATGGGACTGGATATTGGTCCCTATGCCTGCGACGAATTTACCAATGTGATCAAACGTTCGAAAACCATTCTCTGGAATGGTCCCATGGGCGTTTTTGAAATGGCCAAGTTCCAGCACGGTACCCGCGCCATTGCGGAAGCAGTGGCAGCGGCTACGGAGGCCGGCGCTTTTTCACTGGTAGGCGGCGGCGATTCTGTGGCTGCCGTGAACCAGTTCGGGTTTACCGATAAAGTGAGCTATGTATCCACGGGTGGTGGCGCCATGCTGGAATATTTTGAAGGCAAGGAACTGCCGGGAATTGCAGCCGTGAAAGCATAAGAAAATTAAATGCTGTAGAATAGAAGAGCACCTGGTTCGCAGGTGCTCTTCTTTTATGGTGAAGCTGTGACAGGTTGCGTACTATTCAAATTTGGGGCGCGCCTCATTCCAGTGCAGGCGGGTGGTGAAATTGGCGGCTACATAGTCGGGCAGATCAAAATAGAGTCCCGATGCCACGCCGGTACCGGTTTGCAGTGGCATTTCGCCGGCCATGATAGAGGCCTTGCCGCCCGCTTGGGAGAAGCGCAGCGGAATGGTGGTTTCGTGGAAACCCTGGATCTCCACGGCATCGGGCACGTCGTTGTTGGAACCCCCGCTGTGGCAGTCGACGAATTTTCGATGGGTCATGAGCACGTCTTCTGCTATGAAACGGATCTTAATATCAAAGCCGTCGGGTTTGTTGACGACCCGGCCGCTGAGGCCGCCGGCTTCTGTATGTTTTTTCCGTGCTATCACCAGGTCGTGGATGGCGTCCCATTTTACTGTATAGTCGCCGCAGCCGTCGATGGTGGTATGGCTGGTATAACTGCCGGTGGCCATGTTGATGATGCCCTTGCTGTCGGCATGGAGATTGGTTTCGGGCACCATGGGTGTTTGTCCCTGTTTGAAGAAGCCATCGGCATCGCCGCGGAAACGCAAAACAAGCTGTACTTTTTTGGTGAGGGCGCCGCCGGGACATTCCACTTTATCGTAGTACATGTCGAGCGTCCACTCGTTGAGCAATTTGGTAGCGGTGGCGGCGCCCGATACCAGTTCCACCATGCCGGAGGCGTAGGGGCCTGCGGTGGGAATATCGCAGGCGATCAGGCCGGGCGTCCAGAAGGCAACCGTTACCGCCGTATTGTTGATTTTCACGGAGCGCTTGTTCTTCCCCGGGTCTTCGCCGAAGCTGCCGTAGATCCAGAGACGGCTCGGGTAATCGAGCCCGCCGATGTGGACATCCGTTTCATCTACCTGCATATAATCAATGTGGAATTCGGTGCGGATGGTGATGTTGGATACGAGCAGGAACTGCCCTTTTCGTTTCATCTTCACCGTTACACTCACGGCTTCGGGGTTCACCTGGGGCACCGCGTTGGGGGCCTGGTAGTGGGCCTGGTTGCCCTGGCCATCAAGGGATCCGCCGCCGGAATAATCCCAGGCGCCGAAATAGTTGTTGCCGGGCCGGTAGGGTTGCATAACCGGATGGCCATCGGGCTGGGGAATATCGCCGAAGTCGTCGGGGATAGTGGCCATCACTTTGAGCTCGAGCTGCGCGCCGGGGTCAACCAGGGCCTCGCTGGGGTCGATGTAGAAATAGGGAAAATAGCCCCAGTCGCTGAAATGGGTGGTGGTAGTGGTGAGTGTGTGGCCCTGTTTGTCGAGCGTGGGTTCGGCGGCATGGAACCATTTGCCGCTCTGGTCCTGGTAGGCGATGCCGAGCAGTTCGGGCACTGTATTGAGAATGGCGGTTTCATCGTAACGGAAACGGATGGTCACCGGCTGCTGAAAGGAAATATCGTGTGGGCTTAACCGGTAGGCCTTTCCATAGCCGGCGGGCAACTGGTTGGTGACGGGCTGTAGGGTGATGGCCTGGTCGCTCACGAGGGCGCCGGCGGGGATGGTGATGCTGATACTGCCGTCGGCGCTGGCGATGGCGCCGCCCGCGGCGCCGATGGTTTTGGTAACGGCAGGCCCGTCGGGCGTGCCGGCCGTAGTTACCAGCGGCCCGGTTGGTGTAGCGGGTGAAATACGATCCGGTTTGGAACAGGCGAAAGCAAGCGGGATCAGGAAGAAGCCGATCCAACGATTCATCTTTTTCATAAATAAGGTGTTTGAATGAGAACGCTGGCGCAAGGATACGAAGGGAGAAAAGCGCCGGAAAGCAGGCCTGTAACGAATTGGGCAAAGGACCGTATGAACGGGAAAAATATATTGCGCGAAGCTGCAACCCCCTGCTTCGATCGTCCGTCTATCGCTGCAATAAATGATTCAAACTTTTTTGGCTCTGTAATCTATACATGGCTTAATTTTAAATATCAACTAAACCTATAGCGATGAAGTCAAAAAATCTGCTCCTGATCGTCATTGTTGGCGTTATACTGTTGCTCGGCGGCTGTGGCTGTTCGGGATATAACAGCATGGTGAAACTCGATGAAAACGTGAAGAATAAATGGAACAATGTGCAGAGCGATTACCAGCGCCGCGCCGACCTGATTCCCAACCTGGTGAATACGGTGAAAGGTGCTGCCAACTTTGAGCAGGAGACGCTCACCAGACTGGTGGAAGCCCGCGCCAAAGCCACTTCCGTGCAGGTAGACCCCACCAATCTTACGCCCGAGAAACTGGCCGAATTCCAGCAGGCGCAGGCAGGCGTATCCAGTTCGCTGGGCCGTTTGCTGGCGGTGGTGGAGAACTATCCCGACCTGAAGGCCAACCAGAATTTCCGCGACCTGCAGGCGCAACTGGAAGGGACCGAAAACCGGATCAAGGTTTCCCGGAACGATTTCAACGCAGCCGTTCAGGGTTATAACAGTACCGTACGTACTTTCCCCAATAATATTTTCGCAAACATGTTTGGCTTCCAGGTGAAGTCTGGTTTCACCGCTGACCCGGGTTCCGAAAGAGCACCCAATGTTCAGTTCTAAACGGATCCCTTATTAACCAGGAGCCATGAGTTTTTTTTCATTTGGGCGAAAACCGCAATTCTTCAGCCACGAAGAAACCAGCCGTATCGTGGAATCCATCCGCCGTGCCGAGAAGCGCACCAGCGGCGAGATCAGGGTATTCATCGAGCGTCGCTGCAAATACGTTGATCCCATTGACCGGGCGGCGGAAGTTTTCTGGAACCTGCAGATGGATCATACGAAGGAACGGAACGGCATCCTGGTATATGTTGCCAGCCACGACCACCAGGTAGCGATCTGGGGCGATGATGGCATTCATAAAGTGGCGGGAACCGGGTTCTGGCAGGAAGAAGTGAAGCGGCTGGTGAAACATTTCAGCCAGCATGCGTATGCAGAAGGTATACGGCATGTGGTGGAAGACATTGGCCAGGTGCTGGAGCAACATTTTCCTTACCGGGGCGATGCAGATAAAAATGAATTACCCGACGATATTGTATTTGGGGATTAGCATCCCGCAGAAATCTATGAAGCGATTATCCCTTTTAGTGATTTTCTCCCTGCTGGTGCTGGTAGGGCTGGGCCAGAAAGTGTTGCCCAAGCCCAATCCGCCGAAGCTGGTGAACGATGCGGCCGGTTTACTTACGGCCGACCAGGCGGAGACGCTGGAGAGAAAACTGGTGGCCTATGACGACTCCACGTCCAACCAGATCGTGGTGGTCACTGTGCCCACGCTGAACGGGCTGGAGCCGAACGAGTATGCCACACAGTTAGGCCGTGCCTGGGGCGTAGGCGGAAGCGAATTCAATAACGGCGTGGTGATCCTGATCTCCAAACCGGCGGAAGGGTCCGACGAAAAAAGAAAGGCCTATATCACCGCAGGATATGGGCTGGAAGGAGCATTGCCCGATATCACGCTGAACCAGATCTATAACTTTGAGCTGGTGCCCAACCTGCAGGCGGGTAATTATTACCGGGCGCTTGACGAGGCCACGGACGCCATCATACGCGCGGCGGCGGGAGAGTACAAAGCGCCTGAAGGTTACCGCAACCGCGGCGGCGAAGGGAAGATTGGCGCCGGGCTCTTTTTCCTGCTGTTGCTGATCGTCATATTTGTGATCATCAGCCGCGGCGGCGGAGGCAGGGGCGGCGGCATGATGAGCCGTCGCGGGTACCGGGGCTGGAACAGCGGTCCGCCGATCATTTTCCCGGGCGGCTGGTCGGGTGGTGGCGGCCGCGGTGGTGGTGGCTGGTCCGGCGGCGGCGGTGGCGGCGGATTTGGTGGTTTTGGCGGCGGTAGCTTTGGAGGTGGCGGCGCCGGCGGCGGATGGTAGAGGTGCAGCGCTTTCAGCGCCTGCCTGGTGCAGAAAACTATTTTCGTTTGAATCTTATGGTGAACACCATGTCGGCCGTGTACCTGTGGTAAGCACCCTGCTCGCGGAAATACCTGTAGCGTTCGGTGAGCGTGAGGAGGTCTCCGGAGAGTTTACATTCCACGTTGTACAGATTGGGTTCGTAGGGCAGAAACCCTGCTATCACCACAGGGATAAAATAGCCCGAGAGGGTCAGGGAATCTTTTCCCTTCCAGGTATAGTTGAGCGTTGGGTTGGCGGGAAAAAGTTCCCCACCACAGGGAGATGTCTCTTCCCTGTCGGGATAGCCGGCCTGGGTGAAAACCATGCGCTTGGTACTTTCTGCTTTATAATACCACTGGTACAGTTCAAATCCTGAATCGGATATGGTCAAGTCTCCGGCATATTCACCGGCAGCGTAGTCATAATAATGCATGATAATGAGGCTGTCGGGTTTGCCAATGGCCCAAACTTCCTGTTGGGTTCCCTTCACGGAGATACCCATGAAAGTATAGTTGCCACGGATATCGGGCATGGAGTCTTTTTTGCAGGAGGCAAGTAAAAGAAGCGCAGCAAAGGGAAGGAAGAAACGGATGAGAAATTTCATGTGATTTGGTTTAGGAGGAAAAATAATCCATCTGTTACAAAAAAGCAAGGCGCTCCATGTGGAGCGCCTTGCTTTTTTGTAAGAAGCGAAAGCGAAATGATCAGAACGCTTTCTTGTCTCCTTTTTTGGATTGGATATAGTCCACGATCTGCTGGCCTTCTGCCGTATTTTCTTTTTTCTTGGCATTCTCTATGCCCTGCAGCACCATGGTGTTGATATAGGCATCGGTCTGCGCGCGGTAGGCCGACGGAATGCTTTCACGGAAAGCCACAATGCCATCGATGCCCTTCTTCACCTGCTCTGTATTTTTTGCCTTTGCCAGCAAGGCAGAGAGGGGCTGCATCATTTCAAACTTGGTTTGAGTGAGCCCCATGCTGTTGAAGGCTTCGAGGATGGCCGGCAGGGATTCTTCAATGCCGTTCTTTGCAGAAACCGCGGTGACGGCGGTGAGCAACGAGCCCTTGACAGGTTGCCCGATGAGCGCTTTGGTGGCGGCAACGGCAGCGTCGTTATCGAGACTGGCCAGTGCTTCCAGGCTGGCGCCTGCAATGCTGTACGATGAATCTTTTATGCCCTGCTGGAACAGGCCTTTGTAAGAGGCGTTGTTGAAACCGGCGAGTGTTTCCGTGGCTTTGGCGCGCACCAGCGCTTTGGGATCTTTGGACGCTAGTTCATAAATGGATTTTTCGGCAGCGACTTTAACGGCGGCGTTTTTCAGGTCCAGCTTACCGAGGGAGAGGTTGCGCAGCCCATGATAGGGATCTTTCAATGCAGTGAGGAGCAGGGTTTGTGCGGCTGCCTGGTCCTGGTGCGAAGCGCAGTATTCAATGGCTTCGCGGCGGTCCATATAATTGCCGGCGTACTTGTACTGGTATACGAACTGTTCCAGTGTTTTGTTGTCTTTTTTCTCGCAGAGCAATACTTTGTCGGCGTCCACATTCACGAGGTCGGGGCGTTTGCCGTAGGGGAAAACAAATTGCTGCGATTTTTCCGTCACCATGATGTTGTGGGAAGTCTTCTTACCGCCTTCGTATACATCCACCTGCAGGGGCAGTTGGAAAACCTTGTTTCCTTCCTGCGTCTGGCTGATGGTGACGGTTACTTTCCCGGCTGCATCGTCGTATGCATAATCGATGGTGAGTTTCGGGTGACCATCACCGAAATACCACTGGTTGAAGAACCAGTTGAGGTCGCGGCCGCTCGTTTCTTCAAAAGCGAGGCGGAGCTGGTGGGCTTCGGCCGCTTTGAATTTGTTGGTGGTAAGATAATTGTTCAGGCCTTTGAAGAAAGCGGAATCGCCGAGGTAGTTCCGCAGCATGTTGAGGATGCGGCCGCCCTTCTGGTAACTAACGGCATCGAACATGTCTTCTTTGTCGCGGTAATGGAAACGAACCAGGTCCTTGCCATCATTTTCGGGATTGGAGAGATAACCGCGCATGCCATCGTAATTGGTGGCGGCGCCGGCGTCTTTGCCATATTTGTATTCGTTCCAGAGGGTTTCGCTGTAGTCGGCGAAGGATTCGTTAAGGGTGAGGTTGCTCCAGCTTTCGGCAGTTACATAATCACCGAACCAGTGGTGAAAAAGTTCGTGTGCGATCACGTCTTCCCAGCGGTTTTCGTCCACCAGTTCACGGGCGTCCTGCTGGGCGCTTTCCTGGTGAAGGGTGGCGGTGGTATTTTCCATGGCGCCGCTGACATAATCGCGTCCCACGATCTGGGCGTATTTCACCCAGGGATAATCAACGCCGGTGATGCGGGAAAAGAAAGCCATCATTTCGGGTGTATTACCGAAAATGCGGCGGGCAACGGGTTCGTATTTCTTTTCTACATAATAGCTTACTTCTTTGCCTTTGTAGCTGTCTTTCACGATGGCGTATTCACCCACGCCCATGAAGAAGAGATAGGGAGAATGTGGCAGGTCCATTTTCCAGGTATCGGTGCGGGTGCCGTTGGCGTTCTTTTTCTGGCTCACCAGTTTGCCGTTGCTGAGGGTTACGTATTTGGCAGGAACCGTCATGCTGATCTCCTGGGTACATTTTTGTGCCGACCGGTCGATGGTAGGGCACCATACGGAAGTGGCTTCGGTTTCGCCCTGGGTCCAGATTTGCGTGGGCTTGTCTTTTTCTTCCCCTTTGGGATTGATGAAATAGAGGCCCTTGGCGTCGGTGATGGCGGCGCTGCCGGCCACTTTCAGGTCGTTCGGTTTGGCGATGTAGTCAATGAAGACCGTATAGCTTTCACCGCGCTTATAGTTTTTGTTAAGGGTGATGCGCAGGTTACTGCCATCGTACTGGTATTTCAGCGGCAGGTTGGTTTTATTGTTCACGAGGGCCACGCTTTTGATCTCCATGCCTTTGGCGTCGAGCCGCAGGGAGTCGGTGGCATAGAAATGGGGCTGGAGGGTGATCCAGGCTTTTCCATAGAGCCATGATTTATCGTAGTCGAAAGATACGTCCAGTTTGGTATGAACGAGGTTGTTGATGCGGGCATCGGTTTCGCGGTAGGGTAGCTGTTCCACAGCGCTGCTATCCTGCGCAAAACTTCCCAGCAGCGATAGCAGGAACAGGGAACTTAGAAATCCTTTTTTCATATTTGTGTTTTAGCCGCGTAAAAGTAGGGTTTCGGGTGCGACCGGCGGTATAAAAAAGTATGAAAGGTTGTAAAACAGTGGTTTCCTTAGATTTGTCTGAACAATTGCCTTTGTGCGTAAATCTGTATTTCCTGGTTTGTTGGGGATGGTGTTAACCCTGGCTGGCTTTGCCCAGGAGGGTGGATATATCTATATAGAAACCAGTCCCTCGCGGCCTTTTTACATCCGTACGGCCGACAGCATCCTGTTGTCCAGGGCTGGCAATTACCTGGTGTTGGCGCCACTGAAGCCCTGGCTGGGCGATATTATCGTGGGTTTCCAGGGCGAGGTGCAGGCGGCTTTTGTATTCAATTTGAAAGACAGCAGCGAGGAGCGCGGGCTGGTGTTGAAAGACATGCAGGCCGAAGGGTGGCGGCTGTTCGACTGGCAGCGCAACGAAATGATGAATACCCGGCGGCTGGGTCGCGATGAGCAGTATTATGCACGGTTGCAGAAGCGGCAGGATGCGTTTGCGCTCCGGCTGGCGGCGGTGATGGGCGACAGCAGTATTTTGTATTACGATCCTGCGGTTGATAAGTCCGTTGCGGCGGGGAAAAAGAAGACGGGTGCTCCTGCCACGGCGGCGCCTGCTGCACCTGGTTCTGCAGTGCCTGTTGTTTCTCAACCTGTTCCTCCGGTAGCTAGCCCGTCTGCGGCTTCTGTGTCGAAAGGCGGTAGCGACAGTTCCGGCAGGTTCCGCGCCAGCCCGGTTTCGCAGGTGAGGCGCCTGTTTAAGACCGACCTCGGCGGAAGCTGGAAACTGATCTACGAAGTGAATGGCCCTGAGGGGCGCGATACCGTGGAAGTGAACATCCTCAAGGATAAGCTGGCGCCGCTGAAAAGAAAGCGCTCCTGATGGCTGCCTGCCTTCCCTTACCTATTTTCGTCGCATGAGCCGATATTTTATAGAAGTAGCTTACCTGGGCACGGCCTATGCGGGTTTCCAGCGGCAGGACAATGCACATACGGTGCAGGCCGAGTTGGAAAAAGTGCTGGGACTGCTGAACCGGCAGCCGGTACAACTGACGGGTTCTTCCCGTACCGATGCGGGGGTGCATGCCCTGCAGAATTTTTTTCACTATGATACAGAGCTGGAGCAGCCCGAAAAGTTGCTGTATAATATCAATGCCCTGCTGCCGCGCGATTGCGTGGCGCGTTCTTTGCGCCGGGTGGCGCCGGATGCGCACTGCCGTTTTGATGCCGTGAGCCGGGAATACCGGTACCATTGTACAACGCGGAAGGACCCTTTCCTGGAGGGGCGGGCTTATTATTTTCCCTACACGGCAAACCTGGAACTGATGCAGGCGGCTGCGGCCATCCTGCTGGAATACCGCGACTTCACTTCTTTCAGCAAGCGGAACACGCAGGTGAAAACCTTTATTTGCCAGTTGACAGAAAGCCGGTGGGAGGCGGTTCCCGATGGCTTCACCTACTATGTGAAGGGCAACCGTTTTTTGCGCGGAATGGTGCGGGCGCTGACCGGCACCATGCTGCGTGTGGGGCGTGGGAAAATGGACCTGGATATGTTTAGGCGGGTCATTGAAGCGAAGGATTGTACGCTGGCTGATTTTTCTGTGCCGGCGCATGGTCTTTTCCTGGAGAAAGTGAACTACCCGGAAAACAAACAGGCCGACTAACGTTGAGGGGTATTCGATTTTTTGAAATGCTGCAGATCGATTTTTTTATTTCCCTGGAAAGCTTACTGGTGGCGGATTTTGAGAGGATGTGAATATTTTAACGCCAAAAAGATTTGGTAGCAATTAAAATGCGCCTATTTTTGCGCCCCGTTATCGATGATAGTGCAACGGTAGCGACAGTTCTTTACAACAGGTACAACAGATGAGTAGTAAAATTTTTTATCAAAAAGATTTTGTGATTTGATTCAACTCCCATTACCTTTGCGCTCCGCTTGTGAGAGGGGTAGAGGGGTAGAGAGAGGAAATGAGGGGTTAGGAAAGTTTTTTGAAAAAAGATTTGGAAGTGAAGGGAAAAGGGGTGTACATTTGCAACCCGAACGGCGGAGGAGAGAGGGGATAAGGAGTTGAGGATCAGCCGTTTGAGGGGTAAGAG
>JAFAFR010000096.1 GCA_023423405.1 Bacteroidota bacterium | reverse complement strand
CTTAAAAACCGCTCAAAGTTCACAACGTGCGAAAGAAGTCGGCGTCAGAAAAGCGATTGGAAGCACCAAAAATCAGTTGATTCTACAATTTTTGTTGGAAACATTTATCCTTTGTGTATTTTCCTGTTTTCTTGCTTTCGCTTTGGTCGAACTTTTACTACCGTTTTACAGCAAATTTTTAGGTAAGGAAATCCAAATTGAAAATCTTAATTTATATGGTTATGCGTTACTAATAGTTATATTCCTTTCGTTGCTTTCAGGAATTATTCCGGCAATTTATCTTTCCAATTTTAAACCTATTAATACTTTGAAGGGAAACTTTTCAAGAAGCAGTCACGGTGTTTTTCTAAGAAATTCAATTCTAACTTTACAATTAATTATATCTTCTTTTTTCATTATTTCTTCATTGATTATCAATTCACAAGTGAATCATATGATGAATAAAGATTTGGGATTCAAAGGCGACCAAACCATTCAAATAGATTTCAAAAAAACCGATTGGCGACAAAAAGATTTCAACAAGAATAAATACGAGAGACTGAGAAACGAAGTTAAAAATATTCGTGGCGTTACCGATGTCACAGGTTCTGTTCTTACGATTGGAAACGGTTATACCAATATGTCTTCTGTAAAAAATGCGGAGGATACAACAAAAGTGATTAATAGTGCAGGTTTAGGAGCGATAGAATTAAATTATTTTAAATTTTACAAAATAAAGTTTGCCTCAGGTCGTGATTTTGATTTGCGAAAGACTTCTGATACGATTTCCGGTGCAGTAATTAATGAAACTTTTGCAAAACAAATGGGTTGGAATAATGAAAATGCTCTGGAAAAGGAATTTATTCCGGGTTGGGACGGAAAAAAGAAATATAAGGTTATTGGTGTGGTAAAGGATTTCTATTTTCAAGGAGTTCACGCGCCTGTTGTTCCGGTTGCATTCTTTAATTACGAGCGAAATTGGGCTAAAAACAATATGCATAATCTTCAAATAAAAGTTTCAAAAGATGATATTGAAGGAACTTTGAAAAGAATTGAAAAGTTTTGGAAAGAAAAAGCAGAACCGGGATATCCTTTTGATTATCATTTTGTAGATAAACATTTTGCCAAAACTTTTGAGCAGTTTAAAAAACAGAGAATACTGTTCACAATTCTGAATTCTGTGGTTTTAATTGTCGCATTACTCGGTTTATTCGCACTTTCATCATTATTGATTGAGCAAAAGTTGAAAGATGTCGCCATCAAAAAAACATTGGGAGCATCAGAAAAATCAATCGTTTTAGATTTAACTAAAAAATTCTTGATCATTTCTGCAATAGCGGTGTTAATAAGCATTCCAATAAGTTATTATTTTATGAATGAATGGTTGAAAGATTTCGCATACAGAATAGAAATGCCTTGGTTTCCTTACGTTTTAAGTTTTGTGATTTTGTTGCTTTTAACTTTCGCTGTTGTGAGCATTAAGGCGTATCGTGCAACGCAAGTGAACTTGGTTAAATATCTGAAATACGAATAATTTTCAAACACATTAGTCACATTAGAAAGAAGATAGGACGCAAAAAAGTTCACAAAAGATAAAATCAAAAATTTTCGAACTAATTTTTTCTAAAACAAGAAGAATGACTGTCTAAAAAACTTATGTGACTAATGTGTCAAAAAAGAAATCTATGAAAAGTTTAAAGTATATTTTAATATTCATCTCTTCATCAATTTTTTCCCAAAATTGGACTTTGCAACAATCCTTAGATTATGCATTAAAGAATCATCCGTTAATCAAGCAAAGCATTCTTGAAGTTCAGAAATCCGATCGCAATATTCCTATTGCAAAAGGAAATCTTTTGCCTTCTGTTAACGCAGGAGTCAATCACAATTACAGTTTTGGTTCCACGATTGACCCTTCCACAAATTCAAGAAAAACCTTGAATACGCAATACGACCAATTCAGGATTTCAATGCCGGTTGAACTATTTAATTGGAAAAATTATACTGAAATCAGTTTGAGTAAACTCAACAAAGAAAGTTCCGAATACCGATTAAAATCTGCGCAAAATGATATTTCTTTAAATGTCATTCAACAGTTTTTTCAGTATCAATACGACAAAGCGTGGTTAGAGGTTTTGCAAACCCAAATTTCAGGAATAGAGGAGCAGATCAAGCGTACCGAAAAAGAAGTGGAAATTGGAAACCGTCCGAAAAGTGATATTTACGACATCAAAGCCAATCTCGGAACGATAAAGGAACAATGGATTTCTGCACAAAATCAAAAAGAACTTTCAAGAATTATTCTTCAAAACGCCATTGGTTTGTTGGATGATAAAATTGACTTTGTCTTAAATGAAGAAAATCCTGAAAACGTACTTATCAACAATGAAGATTTCGTTCAAAAATTATTGGAAAAGAATCCACTTTATCAGAATGCCATCAAGCAAAATGAAATTGCTTCAAAAAGTATAGAACTTGCAAAATCTGATTATTATCCAAGACTTTCGGGAATGTATCAATGGTCAACTTTTTTCAGTAAAGAGTTGGGAGCTCAACCTGCATATCAG
>JAFAFR010000027.1 GCA_023423405.1 Bacteroidota bacterium | reverse complement strand
GGGTAAGCGTTAGTAGCTATCAATCATGAAGTTAACGAATCGCCTCCGGCGCATCGGCTTCCAGCATGCGCCGGGCAATGATGACGCGCATGATCTCGTTCGTGCCTTCCAGAATCTGGTGCACGCGGGCGTCGCGCACCAGGCGTTCCAGCGGAAAGTCGCGTAGATAGCCGTAGCCGCCGTGCAGTTGCAGTGCTTCGTTGCAGACCATAAAGCCCACGTCGGTGGCAAAGCGCTTGGCCATGGCGCAGTAGGTGGATGCATCGGTCGCTCCAGCGTCCAGCTTGCTGGCGGCCAGCCGCACCATCTGGCGGGCGGCGACCAGTTCAGTCGCCATATCAGCCAGCTTGAACTGTAAGGCCTGAAAGCTGGCCAGTTGCTTGCCGAACTGCTTGCGCTCTTGCATGTATTGCTGCGCGTGGTTGAGCGCGCCTTGCGCGGCGCCGATGGAGCAGGTGGCGATGTTGATACGCCCGCCGTCCAGCCCCTTCATGGCAATTTTGAAGCCTTCGCCCTCGTGGCCCAGCAGGTGGTTGGCGGGAATGCGCACGTTGTCAAAGTTGATGACGCGTGTGGGCTGGCTGTTCCAGCCCATTTTTTCTTCTTTTTTGCCATAGCTGATGCCGGGCGCGTTGGCAGGCACAACAAAGGCGCTGATGCCTTTGGCGCCCGAGTCCGGCGTGCCGGTGCGGGCCATGAGCACCAGCACATCGGTGCTGCCCGCGCCGCTGATAAAGGCTTTGGCGCCGTGGATGACGTAGTGGTCGCCATCCTTGTCGGCCCGGGTTGTGAGCGAGGCAGCGTCGGAGCCCGCGCCGGGCTCGGTCAAGGCATAGCTGGCCAGCTTTTGGCCGCTGGTCAGCGCCTCGCCCCATTCGGCACGCACGGCGTCGGTGGCCCAGGTGCCCAGCATCCAGGTCGCCATGTTGTGGATGGTGATGAAGGCGGTGGTGGAGGGGTCTACGGCCGCCATTTCCTCAAACACCAGCGTGGCGTCCAAGCGGGGCAGTTGCAGACCGCCCGCGTTTTCAGGGGTGTACAGGCCGCAAAAGCCCAGTTCGCCCGCTTTGGCAATAGCGTCACGCGGGAAGATGGCTTGGGCATCCCACTCGGCCGCGTGGGGGGCCAACTCGGCGGCCGCAAACTGGCGGGCCGTGTCGGCAAAGGCGCGCTGGTCTTCGCTGAGTTCAAAGTTCATGGCGGTGTCTCCTTGTTCTTCTTTTCGGCAGGCCAGCGTGGCGGATCAGGAATCCGGTGCGCGGCCTTCGTGCAGCCAATGCATCAGGGCTTGGCGGCGTTGTTCGGTGGTCTGCGTGAGGCAGTCGTGCAAGCGCTGCGGCCAGTCGGCACGGCCTTCATCGGCGGCATGCAGGGTTTTGCACTGGCTGGTGCGTGCACGGTTCCAAGCGCTTTGGTCTTTGCGCAGGGCTGGGCGCTCATGGGCCGACAGGGCGCGCATCACATCGCCATACAGAATGTTTTGGGCGGTAACGGCTTGCTGAAAGCGCTGCACGGCGCAGGCGTTGGTGCTGGCTGTGTCCGCAGATTGCGGATCGCAGGCGGCACCGGCTTGCGCCAGTGCGGAGTCTGCCAGCAGCAAGCCAGCGGCCAAGATGGCGCTGTGAACCCAAGGGTAGCGGTGGTTGGTCATGCACCGCATCTTCTCAGAATTCATAGTCAAATTGGCTGCTAGGGTAAGCTGCATCTGCGCTGGCAGCTATGCTTTACTTCAGGCTGATGGTGGTGTTGACGCCGTGGCTGGTGGTGCTGTCGTCAAACCAGCGGGCCGTCACCGTCTTGGTCTGGGTATAGAACATCACCACCTGCTTGCCGTAGGGGCCGAGGTCGCCCAGCTTGGATGCGCGGCTGCCGGTGAATGAGAACAGGGGCACAGGCACAGGGATGGGCACGTTGATGCCGACCTGGCCCACGTCAATCTCTTCCTGGAATTTGCGCGCCGCTGCACCCGACTGGGTGAAGATGGCCGTGCCGTTGCCATTGGGGTTGGCGTTGATGAACTCAATGGCTTCATCGATGTTGTCTGCGCCCACCACGCACAGCACGGGGCCGAAGATTTCTTCGTCGTACACGCTCATGCCGGGTTTGACGCCGCTCAAGATGGTGGGGCCGACGAAGTTGCCCTTGTCGTAACCTGCTACTTGGGGCTTGCGGCCATCCAGCTCCAGCACTGCGCCTTCGGCAATGCCACGCTCAATCAGGCTCTCAACACGTGACAGGGCAGAGCAACTGACCAGTGGGCCGACATCGGTGCCGGGCTCTACACCGCCAGAGACTTTCAGTGTCTTGGCCTTGGCCACCAGCTCGGGAATCCATTTTTGGGCTTCACCCACCAGAACGACCACAGACAGCGCCATGCAGCGTTGGCCTGCGGCGCCGAATGCAGCGCCAGCCAGTGCGTTGAGCGATTGGTCTTTGTTGGCATCGGGCAGCACGATGGCGTGGTTTTTGGCACCCATCATGCATTGCACGCGCTTGCCGTTGAGGCTGGCGCGGTTGTACACATGGGTGCCGACCTTGGTGGAGCCGACAAAGCTGATGGCTTTGATGTCGGGGTGGTCGCAAATGGCGTTTACCACATCTTCACCGCCGTGAATCACGTTCAGCACACCCGGGGGCACACCGGCCTCCAGTGCCAATTCGCACAGGCGCATGGTGACGATGGGGTCTT
>JAFAFR010000086.1 GCA_023423405.1 Bacteroidota bacterium | reverse complement strand
CTTCTACACCGATTGCGGCAAAAACATCACCATCGGCAAACGGGTGTTCATTAATGCGGGCTGCAAATTTCAGGACCAGGGCGGCATCACGATCGGGGATGGGGCGCTCATCGGCCATAATGCAGTTCTGGCGACCCTCAATCACGATATGGTGCCGGAAAAGCGGGGCGACATGCATCCCGCTCCCATCATGATCGGCAAAAATGTGTGGATTGGCTCTAACGCGACCATCCTTCCCGGCGTGACCATCGGGGACGGCGCTATCGTCGCCGCCGGTGCGGTGGTGACAAAGGATGTTACCGCAAATACCGTTGTGGGTGGCGTTCCGGCCAAATTCATCAAAAAGCTTGATGATGCCAAAAGGGAAGAGGATGCGTAAATTGAAAGGACTTCTGCGGGTTGGAAACAGCCCTTTCGTCCAAAAGAGGAGTGGGTGGAATATGAAAATAGCACTGTCTGTCTTGCTTTCCCTTACATGCGCGATTGCTTTGGCCAGTTGTTCGGGCAATTCATCTCCAAGCCCTTTGGCCGCTGAACCGTCTGTGACGCAGGGGGAAGTGTTGCAGGCGAATACGCCAGCGCCATCACCGCAATATTCCGCCGCTCCACGCCCGACGCCATTACCCTCTCCTGCTCCGTCAGCAGCAAACATACCGGAGAACGCCCAGGAAGGTGATACGATGCCATCTGTAACTATTCAGGTTGGCAGTAAGACTTTTACAGCAGCCATGTACGACAATGCGTCGGCACGGACGATTGTCCAACAAATGCCCTTTACCTTAGAGATGGATGATTATGCTTCGCAGGAAAAGGTCACCGGCCTGACCTTTCCTTTGCCCTCCGCCTCAACGGAAGTCCCTGCGACAATCAACGCCGGGGATATCTACCTTTGGTCGGGCAACAACTTGGTGCTGTTTTATACCACATTTTCAAATTCTTACAGCTACGTTCCGGTTGGATACATAGAAGATGTGACCGGGCTTAAAGACGCCCTTGGAGACGGCAGCGTTGTGGTTGCCTTCCGCATCGGCGATTAACCCCCGATTTTTAATAAGCGAAAAAAAATGCCGCAATGAGCGGCATTTTTCACCTATAGAAGCTCTATCGGTAAAGTCCACAGGACTTTATCAATAGAATATCAGTCGCCACATGCTATGGTTTTGCCAAATGCTTCACATTGGGACATCGCGTCTTCATCCGGTACCCAGAGGGTTTTCATGCCGTCAAGCACACGGAAGCCGGCATCCGCAAGTGCTTTTGAGATCTGTCCCACGGACTCGCCGCTCCACCCATAGCTGCCGAATGCCGCCGCACTCTTGCCTTTGAACTGAAGTCCCTTTATCATCTCCAGCAGGCCGCCGATGGAATGCAGGATTCCGCGGTTGATTGTGGAGGAGCCGATAAGCACCGTTTTTGAGCGGAATATCTCCGTAATAATATCGTTCTTGTCCTCTTTTGATGCATTCATCAGCTTCACCGTCACATCCGCGTCCTGGCTGCGGATGCCCGTGGCAATCGCTTCTGCCATATGGCGCGTTGCACCCCACATGGTATCATAGATGATGCTGATTTGGTTCTCCTGGTAGGAAGCCGCCCATTTCAGATACGCGTGGACGATCTGTGCAGGGTCTTCCTTCCATATGACGCCGTGGCTTGTGCAGATCATGTCCACCGGCAGCCCAAAGCCCAGCACCTCATTGATCTTTTTGATGACCAGCGGGGAGAACGGCGTCAGGATATTTGCGTAATACTTAATGGCCTCAGCGTAAAGCTCGGCGGTATCCACCGTGTCATTATACAGCGATTCGGTTGCGTAATGCTGTCCGAACGCATCGTTGGAGAACAGGATATTCTCACCCGTCAGATAGCAGAACATGCTATCCGGCCAGTGCAGCATCGGCGCTTCCACAAAAACCAGTTTGGTGCTGCCAAGGTCCAGCGTGTCCCCGGTTTTTACCGTAACAAAATTCCAGTCCTGATGATAATGCCCCTTGAGCGATTTCACCGCGTTGGCCGTGCAATAGATCGGCGTATTGGGAATGTGGCGCATAAGCTCCGGCAGCGCGCCGCTGTGATCGATTTCCGCATGATTTGCAACAATATAGTCAATCTTTTCCAGATCGATTTCCTTTTGCAGGTTGCTGACAAACTCCTCGTCAAAAGGCTTCCAGACCGTATCGATCAGTACGTTTTTCGCATCTCTTACAAGATAGGAGTTATAGGAGGACCCTTTCCCCGTCGAGTATTCGTCCCCGTGAAACTTCTTTAATTCCCAATCCACCTTGCCGACCCATGTCACCTTAGAAGTCAACACTTTTCCCATTGTTCATTCCCTCCATTGCATATATTTTAGTATAGCACAAAACAGGAAGTTTTTCGTTGTGATCTATCATTCAAAAAAGTTTACCTCCACATTGACCGACCTGACAATATGCCCAGTACCCAACGGCCCGGGACCGGAGTAGTGCTGCATGGATGTTAAGGCTAGGGGCAATTGCTTTCAAGCGGAAACAGCAATGTCTTAAGATTGTCGTATTGGGTCTTTACATAGGCGGCGCACGCGTTGTCTTGTGCCGGGTGCGGTGGCGCAACAGTCAGATGATTGAACAGGTACTTGGCCTCTTTCACCTTGCCCGCTTTAAACCGCTTTTCGATCTCCTCTATCAACGACCGGTTCGCTTCATATTCGCTAACTGTTGACACTCTACCACTCCTTCATTCGTAATGCGCTTTCAATATATATCGGTAACTCTCACCCGAAAATGAAGGAGCACTACATCAAGAAAAGGAACAGCTGACCTTCCAAACCTTCCGATATTGCGTGGCAGAAGCGCACTTGGCTAGATAAAATAAAATGAACAAACCGGGAGCGCCCCTCCGATTTCCCGGTTTCCTTTTTTGCGCATTTGTGCTATGTTTCTAATACGAATCCAAATGATGCTGTAAATTACCACCCCATTTTAATCCCCCTTTAATGCGGGACAAAGGACATCTTTATCATGCGGCCGTATGATAGGGATACCAAAATGAAACACAGTATGAAAAGGGGAGAGAATGAATATGGCAACGATGGAACATGTGGAAAAGCTCCGTGAAAAGGCAAACGTGAGCTATACCGAGGCAAAGGCTGCCTTGGACGCCTGCGGCGACGATCTCTTGGAGGCGCTGCTCTATCTGGAGCGGCAAGGAAAGGTAACCCCACCCGAACACGGCGGCTACTATTCCTCCAAGAGCGAGCAGAAGGAACAGCCGAGCAACACCTC
>JAFAFR010000037.1 GCA_023423405.1 Bacteroidota bacterium | reverse complement strand
CATAAAAGGACAAACAACTTCCCCGCTAACTGGTCAAAATCTACTATCTTGTACCATATTAAAGTTCTTTGAACAAAGTTGACCGGGATTTTTCTTTCATCTGAAAAAAAGTGTATAAACTTACAGGGATTGGTTCCAGGGTATCGAGCAGCCTAACGAGATTTAAGAACTTTGGAATAGCCATACGGCTGAGAATTAGGACTACACCCACGGATAGGAAGAAGGTGAAATTCTGATTCCTGTGATCAACCTGGGCATGAGTCCTTATGCTACGATGGACATATCCGATAGTATATAATGAACCAATGGAGATTTTGCAACGTGCTCTAAGGAGCTAAAAACAAAGGCCAAAACATAGTGAAAAAGATGCTGGTGAGGCTACGCCGTTAGGAGGATTTATGTATGCTTGAAAGGACGACCCAGGACTACATTAACATTAGGACTGATGAAAAGTAAGCATTCAGCTAACCACATTTTTTCTCACGATCCCGTGTGCCATTCTAGTTTGAGCTATAATCTTTCTTAAATAAAAGAATTGATAAAGTCAGTGGTCGAGCATATGCTACCCAGATCAGGATATTTTATTGAATTCTGTAAATAGTCCTTATGTATTGCCATAAATTTAAATTCTTCGTCATTGCATTTTTACTAACAACAATTCATGGTTGTAGCTGTAATAAAGTCAAACTTCCTAAAGAGGATAGAACACCACCGAATTGCAGATGGTTTGTAAAAATTCTTGATCTAGATAAAACTTTTGAACTTCCTGCCGGTACTATAACTATGAAAAATTGCTATAGCATCCAAGTAAGCTTTAAAGTCACTGATGATGGAGGTGTTAGTCACATAAAAGTGAAAGGTTTAGGTAAAAAGGCGTTCTCCGGCTCAAATGCTGGTACTTACTGGTTGGGCCCGGAAAATCATTTAGAATGGAGTGAAGAGGTTAATTTTCAACCAGATGCTCAAGAAATGGTACAAATAAGTGCAACCCTATACAAACCATTCGATTTCACACCAATATATAAATCAAATGGTGGTGGCGGCGGACTCCAAGAGCAAGTGATAACTTCACCAGGCGGATTTCTTGATCTTCAAGGATCAGGTCGAGATTATTTTGGATCAACGATAACCTCTAATCTACGAATTACAACCACTCCGAAATTGCAATAACCGTGTTGTAGATGGGTCCGGAATCGTCATTCCTCCCTGTCGCATAATCCGATAGTTCTGCTCCCGGTAAGGATCGTTCTCGATCAAAGGATTGGCGCGTCCTGGCATTACAATTGTGGCCTGAGTTGAATTAGTGATAGTTAAAGGCTGGAAGGCTTGGAATTTTGGCGTAGCGGGTTGTGCGATGGTTGTAAGACTGCATATATTAAATAAAATGCAAAAGTCTATTACTTTTCTGCACCTAAACTTGACTTCTGGAGAGATGCAAAATTCTAAAACTATTCTACTTGAGCATAAGCGTAATCGCGAATTGAAGGTTTCTATTGTAGGAACAACAGCCATTTGGGATAAAGGGTTATGTATCGAAAAGTAACAGAAAAAAAAGAGAAAAGCAATTGTGCTCCTATATAAAAGTAGCAATCCTTCAAATGTGGAAATTTGCTAATGCGGTTTCTATTAAAGTATTCGTCAGTTCCCAGACCTTTGGCAAAACATCCAATCAGGGGAGGTGCAATTTCGAAATTGGTTTAATTCTTTGCTGAACAACCTGCCTGTATTGCGCCGAATTTGGCAAAATGTGGAAGCCGTTTGATTGTATCCAATAAAATGGGTTGCTTTTAGCTCTCCTGGGGCTGATTAAAGGGGCATTTTGATGAAGCCATTTCTTTAACCAGGACAGTTTTTTAAGTACTGTACTGACTTCCCCGGTATTTGCTGAATGTACCTCTACGAAATATGCCTCACCTTTATAGGATATGCAATAGTCCCACCTATTTGCCTGTGCATATATTGTAACAGTAGCGGCGTCGATATCGACGCTTCCCTCACAGAGTCTAGCGTCTCCTAAACTAACCTTATCACTATAGCTGCCTAAAGCTTGTAACCCAGTTCTGTAAGCATTGCTAATATCAGGAGTTTGCTCAACTGCTTCTTTAAATGTAATTTTCGAGTCCTTTTTCCCCTTACTCATTCTGCCGTTACTTTTAGTATAATATCAGATGCTTTTGTACTAAAAGAAGATAATCCACCCCATTCGGAAACGGCTTTATCCTCGCTTCCTGCATCGAGGCTAGAAATATCCTTGATTATTACCTCTTCATTTTCACCCCTGTCAAAATAATATGTGTTGATGTTCTTTTTCAAGACGGCATCGAACATATTGTTGAGTGACGGCCCTCTTTTTTTTATCTCAAATAAATCTGCGAGTGCTTGACTGTCAGCGTTCTCGTCTTTGAGAAATTTGAATGCCCAAGCAAATTCAAGCAAGACAGGTGAATGCGTTGAAATTATTACTTTATATCCTCTACTCATTAAATCCATTACCTGTAAGATGACTGATTTAATGGCTTGCGGATGGAGGCCCATTTCCGGCTCTTCTATGATAACATATTCAATGCTTTCCTTCTTACTGACTTTCGAGGATGGACATAACCAATAGAAGCTTAAAAGAAGGGGCATGAATTCCTTCTGCCCGGCACTCCAAGCCATAAAGGGTATGCTGGAACTTCCGACATCAAGTTTGAATCGTTTCTTTCCGCTGGTTTTATCGACGACAATTTTTCCATCGTGGAAGATGCTTTCATTAATGGATTCCCTCAAAGGTTCTTTTAGACGTTGAGATTGCGGAAAGATTGTATCATTCTTAGAGTTAATACCTCGCTCAAGGAGCTGTCGCAAAGTTTCGCTAAAATGCCGCAAAACAAAGGGAACTGAATCTTCATAATCAGTAAAGAATCGAGGCCACCCGTTTTGCAGACAAATAACACGTTGCGCCGGTATATAAAACAGGTTTTCTTCTGCATCCTTGATACTTTCCCGTTTCTTTGGTAACAAGAAATTTGAGGAATATGATTTATTGTTGAAAGTAATTTCAGTTTTGGGAGTCCAAATCCCTGACATTCCTTCCCCAAAATACCTGTCCAAAATCACGGCCTCTTTATTGCCCCAAATAAATCCATACTGTTCTAGTGTTTTTCTAATATGCCTTTTATCCAAGAGAAGTTTAATGAGTTGGAGTAAAATGCTTTTCCCACTTGCCTGTGGCCCAACAAGTAGTGTTAAATCTCCAAAACGAAGATCCGCACTTGTGATAGGTCCTAGATTATTTACTTTGAGACTCTGCATTTTTTATGCCCTTTATTTCTTCTTAGTAGCGGAAGTCTTTCTTGTGCCCAAAACTTCAACCAATTCCTTTCTTAGCGCCTCTAATTGTCTCTCAAACATTTCGATAGTTTCTTTCAAAGGATTATTTATAGTTTCAATATTCGCACTGAGATTGGTTGCAGAGACGCCGCTATTTTCGTAAAAGTTGTTAGTATTATATAATACCTTCTCTTCGTTAAAATCCTTCAGGCCCTCAAAGGTGACGCCAAGGGCCTCAGCAACTTCTTTGAGCTTATCATCACCAATATTGTCTGCTTGTTCCAATTTAGATACTGCTTGTTTGGTAATGCCAAGTTTATCGCCTAATTCAGCTTGAGTCCATCCACGGAGTTTGCGAACTCTCTCAATCTTCCTTCCTTTGTGAAGCATAAGTGTATTGGCTAAGACTTCCATAAATTTTATTTAGGTAGTTGAGTTAAAGCGGATTTTTTTGAGAGGACTTCAATATTTCAATCTTTTCTCTTTCGCAAGTAAGCAACCTCTCATATAGCTCTACTACTTTATCTATTGGACTAAATACCTGATGAATACCATGTGCAGACTCCGAGATTGTAACATTATCTAGTTTATTGTCGATGCTGTAAAATGCGTGATTTTCATCGAAGTCCTTAATGATCTCTGGACTTAAATTCAATGCATCGGCAATCTTCTGCAGCAATTCCTCTCCAATTGTTTCGGACTTTTCGATCTGGGAAATTTCCGGCTGGGTAACACCAATGGAAATGGCTAACGCTTCTTGCTTTACTCCTTTTAATTTTCTTAATTTCTCAATCTTACGCCCAATATGAGATGGTGTGCTTAACGTATCATTCATAGCATAAATTTATACGAATCTAATAAAAGTCAACCTAAAAACCATCAAAATCAACCCAAAATATACAGTAAGCAGCATAATATTGTCGAAATTAGTAAATGGGAATTGAAAAGTGAGCGATTTCCACAGCCTTTGACATGGAGTTCAAGACCATAGTAAGAATTTGGACCTACCAAGGTTACAGCATTCAGAATCCATTCCTGAACGGCAAATACATCTATTATACAAGGTTGCTTCATCCATTTCTTTTGCTTTTCAAAATAATGTTCGCCCGTAAGCCAAAAAATCCAGTCTAGCATTCCTCTTTGTCGATATTCCGGCAGAGGGGCTATTTTCTCATGTGTAGCCCCCTGTTCGCCGGATACTGGTATGATCCTACATATTGTATAAATACCACAACTGCAATGAGAGTACTAATATATTGCTTACTGGCTATGCCTTGGCCGGTAATGAACGCATTTGCCCAAGGGCCCCCTGGAAAAGGTAGACCTCTAGGTATTGGTGATCCGATACCATCGGATCTTGAAATTACCAACATATTCATCAATTACCCCGTTTCTAAAATCCGATTATCTGAACTAAAAGACAAATTGATCATTTTGGACTTTTGGGCTACTTGGTGCAGTTCCTGTGTGAAGGCGTTACCCAAAATGCATGCCTTGCAGGAGACAAAAAAGAATGACTTGTTAATCGTTCTGGTAAACCCTCGGGAGCACAACGATACAGAGGAAAGAGTTGCTCAGTTCCTCGACAAACGTAAAGCATTAAATGCACCGGTAACATTGCCGATTGCTTTTCCCGATACAGTTCTGCGCCGGTACTTCAGTTACAAGATGATTCCCCATTGTATTTGGATATACAAGGGTAAAGTCGTGGCGGCCACTGATACTTATGAAGTATCGAGTGATAAAATAGACGCCTTTCTGCAACAGGGAATACTACCAACACTTAAAATTGACAGGATTGATCCGAATTATAAACTTCCTTTGAAAGAGCTCTTGTCGGACGCCCACCTTTTATCTTCCTCACCTTCAACGGCAATATATAGTTATGTGAACGGCTTTCCCGGCGGCTACACCAGACGATTTTTATCGGGTAGCACGGTGAGGCAGATCTATATCAATATGCCGCTATATATGCTCTTTGCAAAGACCATTGATTTCCCCAATCACCAATTGCATTGGGAGCCCTCACTAAGAGATTTAATGCAAACATCAATTCCAAAAAGTAACGAAGAGCAGGCTTTAGAGTGGCGCAAAGAGCATCTATTCAGCGTGGAAGTATTTGTTGCCAAGGGCGGCAAAACTGACGCAGACATTGATCGGGAGATCAAGAAAAGATTGTTCCAGCAAATGAGCAAATATTTCCATATCCGTTACAAGGAAGTATCGAGGGAAATCCCCTGTTATGTGTTGTCAGTTGAAGATTTGGAGAAACTGAAGCAATTCAGTAATAGGGATGATGGCAAGCTATCAATAGTGAGAAAGGGAGATACTGTAGCATATAGGAATATTATGCTGAGCCATTTTGCTGGCCTTTTGAATATGGGAATTGAATACGATCCTGCAGCCAGATTTGTTTATGACAATACCCAATATAAGCATAGAGTCTCCATTACAGTAATTGGCAGTCAGGCGACTGACAATTGTCTGGATGCCCTCTCAACAATGGGTATAACTGTACGGAGGGAGAACTGCCCTATAAAAGTAGGCTACTTATATAAAGACCCTAACAACTAACACTTATGAAATCTGTAATAACACTAACAATAACCACTTTTTCACTACTGTATATTGCCTTGCCAGCCTTTAGCCAGTCTGACTCAGTCCGTGTAATAACCGGCTCTATACAGGCTAGCAGAACCGGCGAGCTGCTGGCATCCGCTACCATTTACAATGCGAAAACCAGGCAAACTGCCCTGTCCTCGAACAATGGCGCATTCAGCATTAAGGCACGCCTGGGCGATACGCTGATTTTCTCTCATTTACAAGGTAAGCAACGCCTACTTATAGTAACGCAACAAACGATGGGGTTCCAGGTCATAACATTGGAAGCCTCGGAAGGCTATTTATCTGAGGTAATCGTCCAGACCGGATTTGAACGATTGCCCTTGGAGCGCGTAACCGGTTCCTTCAGCCAGGTACCGAATTCAAGATTCAATGAACAAGTGACAACTAACGTACTCAGCAGATTAGAAAATGTGGCCAATTCAGTATTGTACAATAGGCAAGTTGGTGGAGGGCAACTGATGATCAGAGGCCTTAGTACCATACAGGGCCAGAGAAACCCGCTTATTATATTAGACAATTTTCCATACGAAGGCAGTCTTGATAACATTAATCCAAACGATATTGAAGACATTACCATATTGAAAGACGCCGCCGCTGCGTCCATATGGGGTACCCGTGCAGGAAACGGTGTAGTCGTTATCAATACGAAAAAAGGAAGATACAACCAGAAGGTAAAAACAGAAGTGAATGCTTCTGTCACGATAACGGAGATACCTGACTTAAAATATCTTTCTAACATATCGGCGGCAGATATGGTTGATCTGGAGCTTGACCTATTTAACAAGGGTTATCGCTTGGGAGATACTGCCAGCATATTGAGGCCTATGTTAACCCCCGTTTACGAATTGCTCCTGAAATACAACCAGGGAGATATCAGTAGACAACAGTTGGATGATCAGCTGGCAAGGTTTCGGGGTCATGACGTAAAAGACGACTTTCTCAAGCACCAGTATGAACGGGGCATATTACAACAATATGCTATAGGATTATCAGGAGGAGTCTCAAATATGAGCTGGAACATTTTTGCCGGAATTGACAGAAACACCGACCAATTGGACAATCGCTATAACCGGTTGAACCTCCGCCTTGAAAACCGCTATCGGGCCACCAAAAAACTCACTATAAGTATGGGTGCATTATACACCCATGCGCAAACGGAAAATGGCCGCCTTGGTTTTGGGGAAGTACGGACCAGTAGGGGAGAACTTTCTCCATATACCATTCTGGCGGACGACGCCGGACAGCCATTAACCATTGACAATGATTACCGGGGAGCCTGGAAGGATACTGTTGGCAGCGGGTTGCTTTTAGACTGGAAATACGTTCCATTCGAAGATCATCTGCACGTATCCAAAACTGGGAAGCTGAATGACCTTATCGGAAGATTTGGCATGCAGTACCAAATATTGCCGGGACTCTCTGCATCATTACAGTATCAATATCAACGACAAACCAATAAGACGGAGCAAATCTTTTTCCAGGATAGCTACTTTACACGAAATCTTATCAATAGGTTTTCAGCAGTGGACTACTCGAATCGATCGGTTGGATATCCTGTCCCCTTGGGAGCCGTAGCTGACAGAGGTTACGAAGATATACAAGCGTCGAACTTTCGCGGGCAGGTAAACGTCAACACCGCCTCGGGCAGCTTTGCGCTGAATGGTATTGTTGGCATGGAAATCAGGGAAACAAAGACCAATTCAGAAGCATACCGCTTGTTTGGCTATGATCCGCAAACACTGACGACGGCAAACGTCAACCTGCAGACCCCTTATCCTACGTTACCAGCAGGGTTTGATGAGTATATTCCTGCGAATACCGGTTTATCTGAAAGAGACCTGCGGTTTGTATCTTTTTTTGCGAATGCCGCCGTATCCTACCAGGACCGATATACCCTATCGCTAAGTGCGAGAAGGGATGCCTCGAATGTTTTTGGTCTGGAGACCAATCAAAAATGGAATCCAGTATGGTCGGCAGGCGCAGCCTGGAATATTTCCAAAGAGAGGTTCTTTCATTCAAAATTCATACAGGAAGCCCGCTTGCGGATGACTTATGGATATAGCGGAAACGTGAACCCAGCAGCTTCCGCGGTAACCACACTAAGTTATACCAGTACTTCCTTATATACGGGAGGGCCAATTGCCGTAGTGGACAAATTTTATAATCCTGAATTGCGATGGGAACGGGTCGCCATGCTCAACCTGGGCGTTGATTTCTCCTTGTTGCAAAGACGCATCACGGGCTATGTGGAATACTATAAAAAGAAATCCACCGATCTGTTTGGCACAGTTCCGATTGACTACACGACTGGCTTGCGTTCTCAGACTGTTTTGCGAAATGTTGGCGAAATGGAGGCACGAGGCTGGGATATTGAAGTCAACAGCGTTAACCTAAAAGGGTCTGTGGAATGGTCAACGAACCTGAATCTTAGCTTCTACCGGGACAGAATTACAAAATTCTACCGGCCGAATAGAGTTGGTGCTAATTTCATCAATGGAGGAACCCAGGTGAGTGGGCTGGAAGGCAGACCCGTATTCAATATATATTCTTACAAATGGGGTGGGCTTGATCCTTCTACCGGAAATCCCATCGGCTTCTTTGAAGGAAAGGAATCTACTGACTACAATCAAATTACGGGTACCGGAACGACGGTTGATGATCTTGTCTATAACGGGCCTGCTATTCCCACTACATACGGATCATTGGGAAACACGATACGGTATAAAGGTGTCGGCCTTACGGTCTGCCTGCTTTACCGGTTTGGACATTATTTTGTTCGTCCGGGCATCAACTACACGAGCCTAATATCACAAAATAGAGGAAATGCCGAGTATGCCCAGCGTTGGCAAGAGCCCGGCGATGAAGCAAGGACACAGGTGCCATCTTTTGTCTATCCTGTTATTTCCAGCCGGGATGCTTTTTATACTCAATCAGAAGCCCTGGTGGAAAAGGCTGATTACATAAGACTGCAATACATCAATTTATCCTATCGGCTGACATGGCCCTTTAGGAAAGGTCAATCCTTGGAGTTCTATACGGTGCTCAATCAAGTGGGGGTTATTTGGAAGGCCACCAAAACGTCCTATGACCCTGAGTACATAAACTCTATTCCGCAACCTCGCAGCCTTACTGTCGGCGTTCGTGCAACCTTCTAAGCGGAGGGGATAAAAATTATTTCTTTAACACAACAATTTCTATATGGTAAATAAGTTAACAGTATGCAGACAACATTATTCCCTTTACCTGCAGATTTGCGTCATGGTTCTCTTTACAATGGGGTGTAAGAAGTACCTGGAAAAAAAGCCCGACAGTAGCCTGGTGATCCCTACACAATTAAAGGACGTACAGGCGTTACTGGACAACAATACTGTAATGAATAACAACGGCAATTACAATGGGGAAGTATCAAGTGATAACTACTATCTTCAGTACCAGGATTGGGCAGCCATGCCGGACGAAGGAGACAGGCGGCTGTATACCTGGGAGCCTGACTATGTGATCACCCGGTACCCGAACTCATGGAGCCAAGCTTATGATGCGATATTCTTTACCAATACTGCAATAGATGCACTGGATAATATTCCTCGGGTGAAAGACCCTACTAAATGGGACGACCTAAAAGGACAAGCTCTTTTCTTTCGGGCCAAAGCGTTTTTTGAGACTTCCGTTGTTTGGTGCGTAGCCTTTGACCCATCAACAGCGAACAGGGAACTCGGCATACCTTTACGGTTAACACCTGATTTTAATACGCCTTCTGTGAGAAGTGATCTTAATTCCACTTTCGAACAGATCCTTGCTGACTTGAAAGCGGCTGTTTCCTTATTGCCGGAAAGCACCGTTGCCAAAACAAGGCCAAACAAAGCGGCTGCATTCGGTATGTTGGCAAGAATATGCCTCTATATGGATCGTATAGAGGATGCCGGGAACTATGCCGATTCCTGCCTTCAGCGGCACAACAAGTTGATTGATTTCAACACACTGGATACCACAGCGAACTTTCCGTTTAAATTGTTTAATGATGAAGTGATTTTTCATTCGCAGGCCCCTGTTGCAACACAACTAAGTGCTACGCGAGCTCGAATAGACACAGTATTGATGGCTAGCTTTGACACAAATGACATCCGAAGATCCGCCTTCTTCAGGCGCAATTCTGATGGCAGCCGCGCCTTTAAAGGAAGCTATACAGGCGGTATTACGCTGTTTACTGGTATTGCAACCAATGAAATGTTGGTAACAGCGGCAGAATCAAATTGCCTTCGCGGTAATTTGAACCAAGCCCGTACACTGATCAATGAACTTTTGTTATCCCGCTGGAAGTCAGGAAATTTTGTCCCAGTTACCAGTGAAAATGCCGATAGCCTGTATAGGTTCATTTTATCTGAAAGGAGAAAGGAATTGATCTATCGAGGCATCCGTTGGATGGATCTGAAAAGGCTCAATCTGCAAAATGAGGGAATAACCTTAAAACGCCGGCTTGACGACAAAGAATATGTATTACTACCGAAATCCTTGCGATACGCAGTAGCCATTCCAGAAGACGTCATTGAGCAAGCAGGAATAGAACAAAATCCCAGGTAATCTGGCTTTCCCGTAGAATCCACGTATGATTGTACATTGTGGGAGAATTACCTTATCTCGACATCCATTGCCGTTTAGTCTTGATAAACAGCAATGTCGACGTTCTATGCGATTTGAATCACCAATGCCAAAGAGTTCGAAGAAAAAAGGAAGCTGTCTCCCAGGGGGACAGCTTCACTCAATTAAAGATCTTTGTGATCCAGGACGGGGACGGGCTGGGAAGCAGTTTGCAAACCGCTCAAGTAAGAAGCAAGGTTTGCTCCGGTAAACTCAATTTGGCAAGGCACTGCCGATGCGCCCCCGCAATTGTCAGGAGGAGTATTGGTATAATTCCCGGGTTGATACATATCCGTACCCGTTGGAACTGTATCCGGTATGTAATACCAATTTACAAATGCTTCTTCCTTTGTGCCCTTAAAGGAAATGCTGAATAAAGCAATTGCGACTACGCAAAGGACCGCAAACAACGGTAAAATGGACTTTGATTTCATGATTGAAATTTTTAAGATTTAAAGTTTTACTGGCTCTTACGCTATTAAAAGAGCAATGGCGTCCAGTTTTCCCCTGACTACAGCGGGTTAAACCATGCACTATATAATCAGATGCTTAACTATTTACCACTTTTCGGGAAGTGGTTTAATGACTTTGCACCCGAAATACAAGGTCTTTTTGTTTGTTATAACAATTATTGGATGCTTAAAATGAAAAAGTATAATTTCTTATTCTTTCCATTTTTGCTACTGTAAAGTTTCAATGTTTTTAGATGAGTGGAATTATCAATTTCGGCCATTTTAAAATTATCATCCAAGAGAAAATACAGACCGTAAAGGGCAATTGCTTTGGATACCGTAATATTTAGTTATTCAAATAAGGGAAAAAGCGCAATATCAATTAGGGGAGCCTATTTTTTATAGAGCAAAAATGCCTCTGGTCATATTTGGGGGAGTGGCCAAAAAAATGTTTGAAATCTCGGATAAAATTCGATGGTTCAGAATAGCCAACTTTGTGGCAAACATCACTTATCGGTAATTTTCTTAATGAAAGTAGTTGTTTAGCCATTGTCATTCTTTTGTATTTTATGAACTCTGGTACACTTCTACCAGTAATCATCTGAAAATGCTTTCTCAATGTCTTCGAAGAAATGTGAAAACGATAGCACATTTCATTCATGCCACCTAACTGGGGACTGGTAAAATTATTTAGAATATAATCGTATACGAGGTATGCTATTTCATCTGCCGATAAGTGTTTACCGGTTTCTAAGATGTTCTTTTCGGTTAAGGATTTATTATAATAGTATATAATGGAAAGAATATTTTTTCGGATCATTAAGTCAAGTGCTGCTCCAAACTCATTTATATTAAGGAGGGTTCTTATATTTTTCATTAAATATTGTCCAAGTGGAGTACTCTTTAAAAATGCAGGCTTATTGGAAGTATTATAAATAGAGCGTGTTACCAGTTCCATAACATCGCTATGCTCACAAGTCAGACTGTGCAAATCGTTAGATGGTGGAGTAACGAATAGTAAATGAACTTCTCCTGGCTGGATACTTAATCTTTCTTTTCCAGGGGCTAGGTAAATCAAGCGATACATTTTTTCATGTAATAGGACATTGCCAGATTGTGGCTGCTGTATTTGTATCTCTCCTTTGAGCATTATTGAAAAAGTAATAACGGCTTGCTTTACAATAAGATCAACAAATCCGCCTTGAGGCGTTATGAAAGACCATAGCTCCAACATGTAGTCAAACCCGGAGTAAGATTGAACCAAAAAAGAACCCTTTTTTGATTTTGATAGGAGGAGGTTGGCCATATTCATTCTATAACTGCAATCAACGGGGCATTTATTTTCAGTTGAAATTGCCCCCCAGAGTTCGGGTGGAAATATGAGCTGAAATGGCGATTGCGTGACCATTCCTTTAGGTTTAAGGTTTATTAGGTTGACTTTCTAATGAAAAGTTCATAGGGCGAAGGATAAGAGTAAAGCGGTGCTTTTTCCCTTAGGTTAAGATATAATGCTTTTTTTCACCGGAAAATAGTTGGCTATTAATTTCGCATAGCCAAAAGGCAGTTTTACATAAATAAGTTTAATTCATTGAGAATTGTGGCGAGTTTATGGTATCTATCGTATCTGAATAAGAGAAAATATTATCCCAGATAGACTTCACAATGTCATTTTTTTAATGAGATGGGAAATGTAATAAACCTATTTACTCTCTGAAGATAGATACAATTTTAATTCCATCCTAAACCAAACCCTACACCATGAAAGACTTAACCCCCATTTCTAAAAGATCAATTGTTATTAGACCAAGCAGTCAAAAGGAACTAGCTTATATGTACAAAGTAGATAAAAGAACAATTACAAGGTGGCTTAAACCACACAAGGATAGAATCGGTCACCGTGAAGGAAGGTATTATACGGTCAAACAGCTGGCCATAATTTTTGACGTTCTAGGGTTACCCGATTGTTTAGATAACGTATGATTTCGCATACTCTACACATATAGTACACATGTCTTACAAATAGGCTATAACCACATCTTACTTTTTATTATTTGCTTATAAAGCGACTACTTAGGATAGTCGCTTTATAAGTATTTGCAGACATTAAGTTATCAAATTGAGCGAAACTGAGCCTTAAAGGACAATAACAGGCATAAACGGGACAGTAGCACTTTGGCGTCATTGTATGTTTGTCTTCACAGAGTATGAAACATTACTATTTTTTAATTCAATCCTATGACATGAGTAAACATAAGCCAAAAAACTACTTTGATGAACGGGGTAACCTCATAATAAAGCCTTATCGGCTGATTGACCTGGCAGCCATTTTTGATGTAAACTATCAAACTTTAAAAAGATGGATAAGAAGTATAGCCTGCGACCTTGGTAATCCCAATGGAAAATACTACTCAGTGAAGCAGGTTGAATACATGATAGGACAATTTGGGTTACCCCGGAAGGTGGACATAAATACAAACGAAGAAACACTGTATAAAGCTGCTTGAAAAGAATAAAAAAATTTGACAATGAAAACAGACAATACATCCCAAAGTATTTTTCTGACTGGATTCATTCTGCTTGCTAATCTTGATTTTACAGGTTTACTGGAGTATGGCCTTAAGGCCGCCATTGGTGGCGGCATCTGGTTGGCTTATAAGCTGGTGGCCGACCGTATAGATCGCAGCAGGAAAACAAATCCCAAAGCATGAGCCGGGGACTGCTTACCATAACATTGATTGGAGGCGGGCTGATTGCTGGTTACAGCTTCTATTCGAAGATGAAAAAAACATCGGCTGAACTGGTAGTTATTCCCGACGCGAGTTTGTATTCCGTGAATTGGGATGGGATAACCATAAGACTTGACCTGTTATTGAAAAACCCTACAAAGGGAAGCTTTTCAATCAAGTTTCCCTTTGTTAAACTCACGTATAAAAATACGATGGTGGGGAGTTCTCAAATAGTGAACCAGGACATTAAAATACCTGCCAATGGGCAGTCAAAAATTGAAAGCCTGTTGGTAAATATCCCCATACTCAGTGTTTTCTCTGTATCAAGTTCCATCCTGAAATCAATACAGAATAAAGAGCAGGTAAAAATTACAGCTACCATGATGACGACTATTGACCTGGGAATAGCAACTATTCCTTTTGAAGAAAGTCATGAAGTAATACTTAAAAAATAATGGAAGCAAGGAAGAAGCGACACATAAAAGGGGGCTATGAGTTTGACCACTTGTTTCCGAAACCGGCACACAATGATAAAATCATACGCCGGGATGCGACCCTGGAAGACACGATGGCCTTTATTCCTAAAGTTGTTCGTGAAACCTTGTGGCATACAGAAGCGATAACCCGGAAATTAAAAGGGAGAAATGTATATGACACCTGCCGAAATATATGGGAGTTTATTTATGGGCATATTAACTACAGAAAGGACGAACAAGGCTTTGAGCAAATACGAAGCCCGGCCCGAACATGGCGCGATAGACATGAGGGAGTGGATTGCGATTGCTATTCGGTGTTTATATCCACCATACTCACTAACCTCGGCATTCCTCACAGCCTTAGAATTGCCAGGTATTATCGCAGCTACTTTCAACATATTTACCCCATCGTGCCAAACGGGTCGAGACACATCACGATGGATTGCGTGACCGATCAATTTGATTACGAAGTATCCTATACAGATAAAAAAGATTATCCTATGGACTTGCAATATTTAGACGGGCTGGATGGCGAAACCCTCGGCCTCTTTGGAAGAAAGAAAAAAAAGAAAGCTGCGGAAGCGGCAGCCGCTGCTGCCAATGCAGAAGCCCTAACATCTGGCGATGTGGATGCAATTACCCCTGTGCCAGCCCCTGCACCCCCTAAAAAGAAAGGTTTTCTTAAAAAGGTTCTGAATGTGGTAAATAAGGTGAATCCTGCCACCGTACTGCTCCGCAATGGAGTATTGGCCGCTATGAAGCTGAATATTAAGAACGTCGCTAAGCGGTTGAGGTGGAGCTACCTGCCTCCAGACAAAATCGCACAACATGGCATTGACCCGGAAAGGTTTCAAAAACTTGTCACGTCCCGGCAGAAATTGGAAAACCTCTTTTATGGTGCGGGGGGCAAACCGGAAAACCTGCGCAAAGCCATCCTGGGCGGAAAGGGTAATTCAGATAAAGCGGTCAATGGTTTGGGCATGTTACCCATGCAAGGTTGGAGTGGTTATATGAATGAATACACCCCATTGGGTGAATTGCTCGGCTACGATATCTACCATTCGGAGAATATCGACGGAATGGAAGGGTTTCAGGGGTTTGGGGCATTAGGCGAACCCGTAACACTGGCCAGTGTCGGAGCCGCGATGGGTGTGGTAGCAGGTATTGTTGCCTCTCTGAAACAGGTAGGTGATATTTTCAAAAACAAAAGCCCTCAATCAGTCGATTTTGATGAAGCGGCTACCGAAGCCCCGGAAAATAATGTAGATGTACCGACAACTGCGGTGACAGCCCCTTTACCCCCAGTGCTACCTACTATTAATCCACCAGCTCCGGCCACTTATGCGGAAGACAATAATTACTATGGCAATACGCAAAACATGGTTGTCAGTCCAACGCAGCGACCTATGACTGCCATGCGCAATGAATCGGAGCTTTTAACAGAGGAGGAAAACAACTACATCAATCCATCTGCTCCCGCTTTCAATATGTCAACCAATACCAGTAACGCCCCTAACAATCCACCGGAAGATAAACAGGGTTTTTGGGAAAAGAATAAAAAATGGATAACCCCGGTGGCGATTGGAACAGGAGGATTGGTGTTGATTGCGATTGGTTTTAAGCTGATGAAAAGTAACAAGGCGCCATACAGGTATCCGCCGCAAAACCAATCGCTGGCTGGGTTGCCACGTAAGAAAAAGAAAAATCGTCGTCGCAAGCATCTACGCAAGCAAGCGGTGACCCTGTTATAAACCTATCCTATAACCATATAGCCTTATCAATACTATGGCAAAAAAGAAAAACCGCTACCAGAAACAGGCAAAGAAAAAAAATTTCCTGGCTGGCATGAATGAAGGGTTGCCGACAAAAGGCAATGTCAAAAACAGTTTGCTGGAAACCGGTAAGGACATTCTGGTCGGCGTACTTGGAGGTGGGCTAATCGGTGCTGCCATCGGACGGCCATCTTTGTTGATTGGCATCGCCGCTACCGGTGCAGGACACTTTACCGATAACAGGCTAGTGCAATTGATTGGTGTCGGAATGATGGCTTCTAACGGCTTTCAAAAAAACAATAGCGTAAATGGTTTGGAGGGGATGAATGGCATTAAAGAGCGATTGAAGGCTTATCGGGAATCGTTTTCCGAAAAACTATATCTCGATAAGATACTCAAGAAAAAAGCATCGATGGAAGGTTTTGGCGAGCTTCAATATTTTACCTACCCCGACAGTTCAATGAATACCGGTCTGGCCGCCCTCGATGACATCGAGAACCAGATTGCGGAAAGCGCCCGCATATTCCAGGCCCGAAGCAAAAGGAATCGTTACCTGCCGGGAGAACTGGAGATGGATGGGTTGGGCGATCACATTTATTAGGTCTGCTGTACCTCTAAATGCTTCTTATTCCATATCTAAAAAAAATTATTCATTCATAAAAGCTAAAAACTATGTTAGGCATACTTGATGGCATTGAAGAGTATAACAACGCCGGTGCTCTCATTGGAATTGACGGCGTAGAAGATGGAGAATTGGTTACTGCACTCCGGCGAATGAACCCCGTAAAAAGGCAACGCACTGTAAACAAACTCGCCAGCACCGGCGCACCCAGCAGGGGAAGCCGGGCCGAAATGGAAAAATTCTTTGGTGAGTTACCGGCTCATATCAAAGAAGGGTTGGCGAACGGCAGTCTGCGTCTTGCTGATTCAACGATATATTCAATAAAGCCAGTAACATCGAAAACGATTAAGATGTTTGAGACCCAAGATGACAAGGAAATCGGTCTGCGCAATGTATCCAATGCCAAGCTCCCCAAGAATCAAGCTTTCCTGGTATCAGGCGTTTACTTGCTCGCCGGCGTATCAGCCGATGTCACGAAAGACAAGATTATCGCTACCGAATTTAAGGGCCTGGAATCCTTTCACTCCATTGCCAATGGCGAGTTTAGTCTCAAATCCAATAAAAAGCAAATCGTACCGGAAACCTCCAATGCCATATTTAAGACAGCAGCCTATCACCAGGTTCCGGTTGGTTATTATAAACTGGCTAATCCCCGGCTGATTGAGGATGACATTCTTATTGAAATGACTGTAGAACTCGGCTCGATGGATGGTGTAGCTGCTAACACCTACATTTTCGTTGGACTGCACGGGACTATTACGACACCGTAACCCGTTCAGACTGTAAAAACTCATACACCATGCTAAAAAGAATTAAAAAAAGGTTTGACATCCATGTTACGGCAAGCAATGCGGCTTTTTCGAAAACATTTGAACTGGACAAGACTATCACTTCGATTCACGGTATTCTATTTACGAGCGACCGAGACGATCTCTTATATTATCGTGGTACTAATAAGGTAGAAATTAACAAGGAGGAAATTTTCCCGGAGGGCTACGAAACAAAGCTCCTAATGACTGGCATTAACGTATCACCAAATGATAGATATTATGACCTGGAAGGTATTGTAGCAGGTAACGGGAAAGTAAAGATAGACTATCAGGACACTCCCGACGGGAAGACCGTTTTCGAGCCTTACCGCCTGACCGTGTATCTGGATTGCGAAGTGATTGAAACTTGATTGCATGGCTACTGAAATTATCATCCATACTGAAAGAATTACCCAGGCTGGCAACAGCAGGAATTTCCAGGTAACCCTTCCCAGGGATACCATGAGGGTCGTTAGCATTGCTACTGGAATTCTGCGCATAGGAATTGATTCGCCTCTTTACCGGGCAAGACAAATGCAGGTAACTGTCAGCCCAATGGCTGCATTGCCCCCTGGAGGTACACCAACCGACCCGCCGCCAGATCCGCCCCCTGGTGAGCCACCGCCTGAGCCGGAGACCCGTGAGCAGTTTAGGATAAAACTGACGGCGATTGCCGGAAGGTTGACACTTATGATGCCCGGCGCAATGGACATATTTTTTCAGCAGGAAGTAATAGAAGCCGATGTCAATATGGGGTACGGCGATTTCACCCGACTGCCTTTGGTGCTGGACAAATGGGGATATTCCCCGAAAAGCGAACCAGATTTGGCGATTACGAATAGTTGTGTGCCAATACTGGAAGGACATTATAAAGATAATAGGCAGGTTTTTACCGAAAGCGTCCTAGCGTATGTGTTGAATATTTATATCCGTATAGAAAAATAAAGAACTATGCATCCGCTACTAGCAATGGAATATATACCAAGACGAATGTGTGAATTAAAGCAGGGAAATGACTATACAATACGGCTCAGGCATTTTGTCTTGCAACCTCATGAACAACGCAGCATTACAGCCCATAACCAATTGTTCATAGTGATAGAACCTTTCACCGATATACGAATAGAGAGTGTAACCGGGCTTTTCGACATGAGTGAAGAAAACACTAATGAGCTGCAATACGAGCACCGGGAGGATATCCTGCTGATTAATAATTCCCTGTTTGTACAACATGCACGGTTTATCCAGGTGATACCTAAAATATGTGACACGTTATGCCAATAACTAATGACAAATACGATCAATTAAAGATTGATAGGTTGAAGCACTTTTTGCAAGAGATGGCATCAAAAGGACAAACACGTCCTTATGAAATATTCGTAGATGGTTTGAAAGTTGTTCCAAAAACTGAGGATCCGAAGGAATTTGACAATTACGAGTTTTATATGAACGAGGATACTGAAAAAATACGTATTCTCCTATATTATTCCATCAATTCCCCTAGAAACGACCAGTATTGTTTTTATGTGCAGCAAAACAAATCAGAGAAAACGGTAAATGGGCTTGGCGATTTGGATGGCATAATACAGGAAAAACTCACAGCCCGTGACAGGGAGCATGAAACACAGCGGATGAAACAGGAATTGGAAGAAACCAAAAAGCAGTTAGAGGAAGCTGAGGAATATGCCGAAGAACTGGAGCGTCAATTGGAAGAGGCAAAAAGTAACAAACATAAACTAGGCAAGTTGGACCTGGTTGAGTTGGGTAGTGCCGTATTGGAACGGATGGCATCAAAAAACGCAGCGACACTGGAGAAGATAGGTCTTGCCGGTCTGGTTCAACCTGATTCCGCAGATGCAATAACAGAAACCTCGCAGGCCAGCTTTGTGAAAAAGGAAGTTGATGGCGGCGAATTAAGGCCGGAACTACTGCCATATCTGCCCCTATTGCAAAAACTAGACTCAGCCTTTGAACCGCCACAACTGGAAACCGTAATGCAGGTGATCGTTAGATTCACTCAGGAACCTTCGCATTTGCAAACCGTAGCGGAATTATTAAACATTGAAACATCCTTACCATGAAAAAATACCAATATACCATGACCATAGAAGCCAAAACAGAAGTGGAGGCAGACGCAAGGATGAAAGCATTGACTATACTTACTTCCAGGCTATCAGAAAAAGAATTGTCCAAACTAGCTCATGTTATCAAGAACGATCCGGTCAAAACCGCACTTGCAAAGAAATATTTGGGTGCATAAAAGTACTCCTTATTAATGTCCCGTTTTTGCGATCCTTACCTATGAATACAGAAACTTCCACCCATAACCCTGATGAGTTTACCCTCAATGAAAAACTCACATATGGTATCATTGGAATGGTTGTGATTGGTGGAAGTTTCTTCATTGGAAGAAATATTATTCGCAATGCAAGGGCCACTACCGAAGAAAAAAAGACATATGAAGAAGGAAGCCCGGCCACTTACGCCAAGCAGATCAGGATGGCTTTTGAAAACGATATGTGGTGGGGTTGGGGAACGGACGAAGAAGCACTTAGAAGAACGTTGCAGGCTATTCCCAGTAAGGATGTTATGGGAAAGGTTATCAATTCCTATCAGAAGTTATATGCAAGAAGCATGATGGCCGACATGCAAAGCGAATTGACGACAAGTGAGTACAATGAAATGCTTGCCATTATCGCAGCCAAACCGGAAAAAGGAACCGCCCAGGTACAAGGGCAATCTTCACCCTTGCAGTACCAATCCTGGGCAAAGAGGCTAAAAGGGGCTTTTGATATTACCTACTGGATGATACCTGGAACGGATGAAGAAGCTATTAAAGCGGTATTCCTGGAAATGCGTACACAAACTGACTTTTGGCAAACAGCCCAGGTATACCAGTCCTTGTATGGCAACGACATGATCAAAGACCTACAGAGCGAGCTGGAATTTTGGGAATATGGCTCAATGATGGACATTATAATGAAAAAGCCCAAAGGCGATCCGTGACCATTCCAAAGGTCAGGGAACAAAACCGATACCATGAAAACAAAGGCAAAGACACGACCTCAAAGGAAAACCGGTGGCGCTGGCAAAAAGCAGTCCTCCAAAAAACAACAGGCCAAGAAAATTATTATCGCTTCTGTGGCAGTTAGTGCAGCCGGAATCCTGGGTTATTTTGGTTGGCAGTATTGGAAGAAAAAGCGGGAGGTCCGCAAAGACACTGATCTGGATGTGCTGCTGCAAACGACCAGTGCTTCGACCAGCACAGCATACGCAGAGAATTTACCCGCTTATATTCCCCCGGTAAGTACGGCTACCAGTAAACCGGCATCCACGGCATCGCCTTCGACTTCTTCTATTCCCAAAGCTACCGCTTCTAATGCCGGTTTTCCGTTAAAAAAGGGAAGCAAGGGAGAAAATGTGCGCCTGTTGCAGCAGGTCCTTATCGGAAAGTATGGCAAGAGCATATTGCCGAAATATGGCGCGGATGGTGATTTTGGATCGGAAACAGCCGCCGCCTTACAAAAAGCGGGGCTTCCTGACACCATTAACGAAAGTACGTTTAACGTGCTGATCAAGGGCATTAAACCAGATATGGCTACCATTGGTATAGAACTCCACCGCGCGGCAATAGCTAAAGATTATAACAAGGTAATCGCGCTGCTCAAACAGATGCAATCGGTAGATGATTATTCCCAGGCCAATGAAGTGTTTAAGGAAAACCGGCTAGGCAGTGTACGGCAAACCATCGTAAATGGTTTACTAAACACGTTTACCAGCACTGCCCAAAAAGAAGTGATCAGACTGGAGTTCCTTCGCATGGGTTTGCAGTTTGATGGTAGCATATGGAGCTTGTCAGGATTTGACGGACGGCCCATAGTGACAAATGAGGCCACCACTGTTTGGATCAATGCTACCGAAGGAGTAAAAGTACCCGCCCGCATGGTGCTAGGCAACGAAGTGAGCAAACGCCTGGATTATACCTTGTTTGAAAACAACGGTAAATACTTCCTGGTCAGCACAAAATCCATTCAATACCTGAATTAAAAACCCTCTTATGAAAAGATATATTAAGCACATCGTGGTACATAATACCGCAACATTCGACCCAAAAGTAAACCAGCATTACGGATTCTTTCATTATGTAGTGGAACGTAACGGAGAGATCAAAAAGATACATGCGGAATCCGCTGTCATTAAACACCTGCCGGAATTGGATAACGAAGCCATTCATATTGCCTATTCCGGTGGCCGTAACAAGTCGGGTGTACTCGGCGACACCCGTACCCCGGTACAGGAGGAAGCACTGTTTAATAAGCTCGTAGCCTTGTCGGTCAAATACCCCGGTGCAAAGATCAGTGGCCACAATGAGCTGGATGCAACTGCCAACTGCCCCGGCTTCCCGGTAAAGGAGTGGCTTAGAAATTACGAACCTGATCTTCTGCTATCGGCCTAGCCTGCTTTTTTGTTACTTATCCTTTCAAACCTATCCTATGAGAACAATTCTGTACCTGGTGGTGCATTGCACCGCAACGCCTGTAACGGCCAGCATAGAAAGTATGCAGCGATATTGGAAGCATGTACTTGGCTGGAAAAATCCTGGCTATCACTATGTCATCAAACGAAACGGGGAAATCGTCAACATCAATCCCGAAGAAAAAATATCCAATGGTGTCGCGGGTCATAACGCCAATGCCATTCACATCTCTTACATCGGGGGAATTGACCTGGACGGTAAACCCCTTGACAACCGGACGGAAGCTCAAAAGGAGGCATTGTACCAAAAGTTGGTGGAACTGGCCAAAAAGTACCCCCGCGCCATCATCCTTGGCCACCGGGATTTTAGCCCGGATAAAAATGGCAATGGCGTTATCGAATATTCTGAATGGATCAAGCATTGCCCTGCATTCGATGTAAAGGAGTGGCTTGAAAATTATTCCCCAGGGTTAAGAAATGCTGCCTGATGCTTGCCGCCATTGTCACGGCTATTGCCGGCAGAACCTATGAGGTCTACACACGTCCTTACGAATTGAACATCGTGGGTATCCGGTCTGACAGTATTCTTGCCAACAAGTTTGATGATGAACTGCATGTATTCTTTAAGAACAATACCAATCAATGGGTACACTATATTTTCCCTGCTACCACCGACCCGGGAACCTATTGGCTAAAAAGCCCCATGCACCCGCAGGGAACGGCTATTTTAATGCAAGGGCAGTACAAGCAAAGCTATCAGATGGGGTTGCACCGGGGTAAGTATTATGCCCTTGTTCAACGGAAGCCGGTCACGGTACTACGGGATTATGACCGAAACGCCCTGCTGGATTTCATGAACGGCAAGCCGGATACCGGCTTATTCGGTATCAATATTCACCGGGCATCGGTCAATGGAACAACAAAGGAAGTGGATCAGTATTCAGCCGGTTGCCAGGTGTTTGCCAACATAAACGACTTTAATCAGTTCATGCAGTTGTGTGAAAAACACCGGCAGTTGTATGGCAACAGTTTTACCTATACGCTTATTGATAAAAGAGCCATTGCAAGAAAGGAAAAAAAGAAAGTGGCGATCAGTTTGGCAGGTATGGGGGTTGGGGTTGGAGCCGCTTTTATTGTTTACCGTATCATAAAATGACCATGAAAAAGAAACGCATTATCCTTTTCTTATTACAGTTATTCAGAGATAAGGACGGGAATTTCAGCCTGCGGGAGCTGGCTACCGCCCTGTTTATCCTGGTTCTTATCGTTAGCTGGATAGCGCAGCAATTCTTCAAACTGGACGTACCCGAGTTTATGTTCTACACTTTCGTGAGTTTGGTAGGTGCTGGCTGCTTTGGCTACTCATTTGAAAAGAAAACAAAATCTTGAACCTAAAAAACATACCCTATGATTTCTGTAAACTTAAAGTCCTCGTTAGCAATTGCGTTGATCTATTTTGTACTGGGCTGTTGTGTTGCCCTGGTACTGGTTAATGGTTGCGGCAGTGTTCCCAAAAAAAGTAAGATCATTCCCGCAGCACTGCTAAAAGCACAGGCCGACAGCCTTCATGCCTATTACGAAAACACCATCCGAACTCTGGAAAATCAAAACAATGAGCTGAACCAGGAACTAAGCGTAACCAGGTCGGCCCTGGAAGTGGCAAAAGAAAAAGTAAGCATACAAGCAGTTGCTATCAAAAAAGCCATCAATTCCCGGCCCAAAGGTTATCCTGGTTATGCTGCCAAGGACCTCTTACAGCAAGCGGCCCCTGACCCAACACCGTTGCCAAGCGATTCGGGTAAATGTGATTCGCTTGCCCAAATGGTCGGCAACTATCTGCATGACAGCGAACAAAAGGACAGCCTCTATGATAGGCAAGCTGCGCAACAGGATAGTATCATCTTCGTCAAAGACACGATCATTTCGGTACTGAAAACCGAAAAGAAAATACAATCTGCATTGCTCAAGCAATCCTTTGCCTTACAGGATGAATTGGAAGCTGAAAACCTTAAACTCCGCAAACAATTCAGGCGAAAGAGAAATGGTGGCCGGCTGCTGGCAATCGGGGCCTCCATCCTCACAGGGGTTGCGACACACCAGTTAAGCAAATAGTTATGCAAAGCAAAACCGTTGTTTCAGCCAGCACGCTATTGGTATCACTACTGGCTTATTGGTATGCAAAAACGCAAAAAAAGAAGCAGCGCCCTATGTGATGCTGGGCGGCTTTATTGGCTCCATCATCGGGGAAAGTATCGCCCATAAGACAAGTTAAAAATGACCTATCATATCACCAACGAAAAAATGGCCATAAGCATCCGAAGCGAAAAAGGGTTTATTTACCTGAATAAAACAGGCATTCAGGCCATCAGCTTTGTGCGGGACGATATTTTCAGGATTGATACCGATTACAGTCCCGATGACATATACCTGCGCTTTAGAGATATAGGATCGCCGGTATTCGACAATGTTTTTCACCTGGTAAGACAATTAAATGACTGGCTGACAGAGCCGCCGGGAGACACTATCCCACCGTCCGTTATTATTATCAGGATGCGGGAAAGGAAAAAACATTGCTGCTGGCTTTTTAGGTGCTAGCGAAAAATTCGGCTTATCAGTTATGGAAAAATTCGCTGCTGTAAAGCTCGGTGGAAGAAAAATTGCTGACCAGAGATCGCTTTTACATTTTTTTAAAGGTTGCCTGCACAAGCGTTCCATAATTGTTTCTCTGTTTGATTATAGTGGCCTGTGGTCAGCTCCTTACCGGCAGGCGGGCTGCCGGGTATTACAGGTGGAAAGCAAGTTAGGTTTTGACCTGTTCTCCTGGAATTACAAAGCGATCAGGCCGGAACTGGTCGCAGGCATACTGGCTGCTCCTCCCTGTACTGATTTTTCGGGGAGCGGAGCCCAATACTGGACGCAGAAAGATAAGGATGGCAGAACCGCCCAAAGTGTTAGGATAATAAAACGCACGTTAGCGATAGTGAAACATTTCAATCCCCCTTTTTGGGTATTGGAAAACCCCGTTGGCCGTTTAAACAAGCTCGTGCCATTACTGGAACAGTATGGGCCCTGGTATTTTGAGCCGTATTGGTACGGCGATCCTTGGAGTAAGAAAACGGGTCTATGGGGGATATTTAATCGTCCTAAACCAAACAGGATTGTACGACCTGTGAAATTCAACAAACAGGGTTCTTGGATACAGTTGCTTGGCGGGAAAAGTGAGCAAACAAAGGAGTTGCGGAGCATAACGCCACCCGGTTTTGCCAGGGCTTTCTATAACGCAAATCCTATCAGGATGCATGGAATTTAAAACGGTTCAAGTATTTATATGAAGCCTAGAAAAAAGTTGTACGATACTTATGAGAAGAAAGTAAAGGCAGTCAGGAAGAAAGGGCAGCTCATCACTTTCAAAGAACCCTTCAATTGGAATGGTACTTATTATAAACAAATAGCTGTAACAGGCTTTGTAAAGCGTAGAGGGGGCGTTAAAATAATTGGTTTTAATAGAGATAGCCCCTGGTATGAAAGCATGGAATACCTTTTGGCAGCCATCGATTGGGAATGGATGGAGCTGGCACATGGGGACGAGGATAGTTCTTTGGGCATTACCGATAAAGCACTTGTAGGTAGTGAAAAGGAGTATCTGACAGCAGTCAACAAGCGGCTCCAGCAGAAAGTAAAGGATAATAAACGTTCTATCGAAAAACTGGCAGCTTCATTTGGTATAACTGATAAAACCAAAGTAAAAGAGCTTACTGAATTAGCCATCGTCAACAGGGCAAGACAACTGGCGCATAGCCTGGGAACGGTTAAGGAGAGATTCGATAAGATTGTCGAATTATACTACTTACAGGTTAATCTTTCTCATCGTACGTCGCAATCCATCTTGTTACAGCAATATTCTACGCCTGCGCCGATTGGTTATTTGGCGGGCGTTTTTTGTGAAATTGACAAGTTGCAGTTCAACGGTGGCTTCGCATTTGAGCCATCTGCCGGGAACGGTTTGCTGACAATAGCTGCTAAACCGGAACGGGTATATGTCAATGAAATTGATACCACCCGTAACCGGAACCTGCGAACACAAGGATTTGCGGACGTGACCGATTTTGATGCCACCAAACCATTTGTAGGAAAGCAGGGACTATACAGGGCGGTGCTGACGAATCCGCCTTTTGGGAACATGGAAGCCAAACTATACTATGAAACCTTTGGTATAAAAGCATTGGAGCATGTGATGGCATTAAGGGCGCTGGACACAATGGCTTCCTATGGGAAAGCGGCCATCATCATTGGCGGCCATACCCGTTGGGATGATAAGGGACGGGTACAAGCCGGTAAGCAGCGTATTTTCCTGAATTACCTGTATAGCCGTTACCATGTCATTGATATTATCAATATCAACGGGCATAAGCTGTATTCAAGGCAAGGAACTGCCTTTGATGTGCGATTGATTTTAATAAACGGCAGGAAGAAAATGCCTTTCGGGAATGCTCCGGTTTATAACGCTGCAACCGATAAAGAAGTAAACACATTTGATGAGTTGTTTGAGCGGGTAATGGATGCAATGGAAATAGACCCTGTAAAGAATACGCCGTTTGACAATCACGTTGCCTTATATGAGAAAATCTTATCGCTCCAGCCTAAATATCCTGCCACCTTACTTGCTATCCGGGAAGATGAGGATTACCTGGTCTTCGGAAAAGATACACAAGTCGTGCAAAAAGTGACCGACCTGCGCATTAGTGCCGAAATGCTCTATAAGGGAAAAGGTGTGGCAATCCTGCGTATCCCTGTCAACTCAATGGATATATACCTCTCCAAGATTGTCAAAAGCGGGCATCGTGTGGCGCTCATTGATGAATTACTTCATCCAAATAAAACCGATATGAAACGTATGGAGCTGGAAGCCGAAGCATTGGCTCTTGAACTGGAACTATTAAAACCATTGGAAGGACTGCCTGCTATTCCTGGTAATATCGATCCGCAGATCTATCAGCAATATCTCGCCATCAGAAAAGAGTACGCCAACTCACATAAGATTCTCATTCTTTTGAAAGAGGAAACGACTGGCGGGTACAAAACTTTTGACCAGGATGCGGAACGTTTCGCCTATATGTTTTCACTACCCCTGACACAGTTTGCGGTTATAAAAGGAAGAAAGGTGCATGGCCTGACCATACCTAAAGAAAAGATGGTTGCCATTATTGATCAATTACAGAAAGCCGGTTACATCTTGCTATCACAACCTGAACAGGGTGAACTTGGCGCACCGTATGAACCGGCATCCGAAGCCTGCATTGTACTCAACACGCAAGTGCCTGACAGCATGGCTTTTGAAACTTCCGAAGCGGTAAAGCTGGTAAAACAACAGGTCGGCGGCGATATGGACAATTTTGTTCGCCACCGATTAAAATACCCCACAAAGGCATCACTGTGCAACGTGCTGTCAGCCGAACAGACAGATGCCATTGCAATGGCGATATACAATATCGAGGCAAGAGGCCAGGGTATGATCATCGGTGACCAGACAGGTATCGGCAAAGGGCGTATTGCTGCCGCTATGATACGCTATGCCGTGATGCAGGGATTAAAACCCGTATTCCTGACGGAAAAGGCCAACCTGTTCAGCGATATTTACCGTGACCTGGCAGCCATCGGATCGGCGCACCTGCGGCCTTTTATCGTGAACAGCCGGGAGAGCAAAACAGATATCAAGGATGAAGACGGGCTGGTCATCTACCAGGCGCCGCCCGTTAGCGAGCAACAAAGCATTATTGCTTCCCGTGAAGTACCGGCGGGCTATGATTTTGTATTAGCCACCTACACCCAATTCAATTCTGCTGAAAAGAAGCCTGAAAAACCCAACTTCCTCCGGGCTATTGCTCCGGGCAATATTTTCATTATGGACGAAGCGCACAATAGTAGCGGTTCCTCCAATACCGGGGAGTTTATGCAGGGCGTTATCCGGGACACCAAAGGTGTAGTGTTCTTATCAGCCACTTTTGCCAAGCGGCCGGATAACATGCCCATCTATGCTATGAAAACAGCCATAGCGGATTGTAATATGACCCGTGACGACCTGGTGGATGCCATCACCAAAGGCGGCGTGGCCTTACAGGAAGTGCTTTCTTCCCAACTGGTTGCCGAAGGTCAGATGATGCGCAGGGAACGGAGCTTTGAAGGTGTGGAGGTCAATTATATTTCCCTGGATGATAAAGCCGAAGAACACCGGGCTATATCGGATAACATTACTAAAATCCTGCGGTACATTATATCGTTCCAATCTGTTTATGTTGACAAGATGGTAGAGGAGTTGGACGAGATCGCCGTAGCCGAGGGCAAAGAAGTGGAAGTAAGAGAAGGCACTTCCCAGGCGGGCGTTGATAACCTGCCTTATTTCTCAAAAGTATTCCAGGTGATCAACCAAATGCTGTTCTCTCTGAAAGCGGAAGCGGTAGCCGCACGTACTATTGCCCGGTTAAAAGAAGGTAAAAAACCGGTTATCGCTTTTGCTTCTACAATGGGGAGTTTTATAGAGAGCATGGAAAACGAACAAGGGATGCCCGCCGGTGACGGTGATACGATCAATACGGACTTTTCAGAAGTGTTGCGCCGGGGACTGGATGGCATCATGCGCTACACCGAAAAGGATATAGATGGCAACCCAGTTTACAAACAATTTGAGCTAAGCGATCTTCCTGCGGGGGCGCAACAGGAATACCAGCGCATTATGGAAAAGATACAAACCGTATCTACGGGTATCAGTATTTCACCGATTGATGTTATTATTAAACGAATCAAGGATGCCGGGTATAGTGTGGCCGAAGTAACGGGAAGAAAATACGAGGTGCAGGTAAACATGAAAACCGGCAAAGGATTGGTATTGTCCCGCAAGCGGATTAATACCAATGATGCGTTCCGGCAGTTTAACAACAATGAAGTGGATGTGCTGATGATTAACCAGTCCGGCAGTACCGGCGCATCTGCTCATGCCATTCCTACTGCCCAAGTACCGAAGGAGCAGGTACAACAACGGGTGATGATCGTGCTGCAGGCCGAGCTGGATATTTCTACCGAAGTTCAAAAACGGGGGCGTATCAACCGTACCGGGCAAATCCTGAAACCTATCTACGACTATGTAACGTCAGCTATACCGGCAGAAAAAAGACTGATGATGATGTTACAGAAAAAACTAAAATCTCTCGATGCCAATACCACTTCCAATCAAAAACAATCCACGAAGATTTTAGATGTACCGGATTTCCTGAATAAATACGGGGATAAGATTGTGAAGGACTACTTGACAGAAAACAAGGACGTCAATGATCTGCTGGATGACCCGCTTCATTTAAAAGATTCGGATAGTGATAGCGGAAATAACTATGCAGGTGCAATGGAAGATGCTGCACACCGGGTATCGGGGCGTGTGGCTGTGTTGTCCACACAAATGCAGGCTGATTTCTACAATGAAATATCAGAACGCTACAATGATTATGTAGAATACTTAAAACAGGTGGGTGAATATGACCTGGAAGTAGAAGCCATGAACCTGGAAGCGGAAACCACCGGGAGCCGGGTTATTAAAATGGGAAAAGGAAGTGACAGCGCCTTTGGTGACGACAGCATCCTGGAAACGGTCAAAGCAAACGTGCTCAAAAAACCTTTTACCAAAACGGAGTTGGAAAACCTGGTCAATGAAAGCCTGAAAGGAAAAGATCCGCAGGAAGTACAGCAGGAAATGATACAGGATTACAAAGTCGGTATCGAGGAAAGGCTGGCAAAAGATCAGGCCGATGTGCATAGCAAATACGACCTGCTTAAAATGAGCATACCCGCAGAAAAGAAAGTTCAAAAAGTATTGGAGAAAGATGGGCAAGCTGCCTGGCAGCAAATGATCGCTGAACGGGAAGCTGAATTAGAAGAAGCCAGGCTTTCCCAATTAAAGCAAGTGGAAAGAAGTTTTGAAAACAAACGTGTCTACCTGGTCAAAGCCCTGAACTTCTTTTACCCCGGCAGGTGGCTTAATTATCCTGTAGAAAGCTATGATGGCGGCAACGAAGTGGTCCCAGGTGTGTTTATCGGGTGGGTGATTGATAAGAAGAAAAAGAACCCTTATGCACCCTCTGCCATGAAACTGCGGTTTGCGATTGCCAACAGCAACAAATACCTGGCGATGCCTGCCTCATATAACGAGGAGATCATGGCCATTATTGGAAACAGTACCGATGCTGTTCAACCGCCAATGGAGCAACTGCTCCGGCAATGGGAAGACTATACCAAACAAAATAATGTTGACCGGAAAACACGTCATATCATTACCGGCAACTTGTTACAGGCGTTCAGTGATTTTAAAGGAAAGCTGGTCAGCTATACCACTATCAACAAGGAAACCAAAAAAGGCATCTTGTTACCGGAAAACTGGAATCCTGGTGAACAAGTACAGGATAGAGTAGTCGTACCCATTCTTAAAGCTCTGCCGTTGATCCGTTCCATTACTACCAATGGTCATATCGTTACCAATAACGGCATATCCTTTTTCCGCCAGGGCGATTATTTTAAAATCATCGTGGGAGCTTCCAGGGTAAAAGGCGGCGACATCTACCTGGATAAAGATTTACTGGCATTGGTTGAGAACAACAACTTTGAAAAGACCTCCGATAAGATGGTAGCCAAACTACCGGAACAAAATATTGACAGGTTCGTGGAGGTATTACAGAATAATCATAGCTGTTCGGTTATGGTACACTCATCGCAGGTACGTGACCTGAAATTAGATACGGGTGGTAAGTACAGCAACCGCAAACCAATCCCGTTACCCGATGAAGAAAAAGAGGAGGAATTGCCGGACAATATCCGTATGCTGGAACTGGAAGCCGAAGCCCTTAGCCTTGAACTGGAATTATTAGCCGCATAAACACTTATCCTATGATCGCTACAAACAATTATTTTAAGGAAATAGAAAAAGTGGATTTTTCCACTATGCCCGAAGCATTCCGCAAAGGCCACGAGTTTTTGGAAAGAGCTACCGACCGGGGCAACAACTGGACTTCTTACCAGTCTAGCGATGCTATTAAAAAGACTATTGATATTTACCTGGCCAAGCTCAATGAATTTGTAAATGCAGGCAAAAAAGCAGGAACCCAGCAACAGAAGAAAACAAAGCAGCAGGTGGATAAAGATACCAGGCAAGAAGCCCCGGCAAAACAGGCTAATGTTACTCCCGGTGATTCACCAAAAAAGAAAGCAGGCACTAAAGTAAAAGTAACCGATACAAGTGTGCAGCCGGTGATGGTGGAGCGCATACCCGAAGAACTTCGATTTATCCGTCGCTTCATTAACCTGAATGGTAAGACCAAGACCAAAGAGGAACTGCTCCGTTTCATCAACTCGCTTCAAAAATCAATCATAGAGAAACGCATTCGTAAGACCTCTACTTACGCCGAGCAAATACGTTTTATACAGAACAAGTTGATAGATACTTATAATTCGATGAAGACGAAGATAACCATCGAGTTGAAACAAGATACTTATGACGCTCTTAAAAAACTGGTAGGAGAAGAAAAAGTGCTGGCATCAATAGGATTTATCAAACGCTATATCGGGCTGAATGGGAAGTTAGGTGTAAAGGAAAAGGCGAAACAATTGCTGGAACAAATCAACCGGGCTATGGACAAAGGACGAATACCGGATAACGATCCTTACGGTGTAGAGATGTATGAAATAAAAAAGAACCTGAAAGCCTTTGTTACCGGCAAACAAATTAAGTCATTAGAAATTGAAACGGCTACGCTGAACGGGCTGGAAGGAATATTAGGATGCGCCTGCCAGCATAATTATCAAGCTCCAAAGCCAACAATCATGAGCAGCATAGATTTTGCCGGCCTGGAATTTAATACGATTGGTTTGAAAGGGAAATGGTATCACCTCATCGGCGATCCTTCGCCTAACTTCAAGGCAATGGTTTCAGGAAAACCAAAGCTAGGCAAATCAACTTTGTGTATTGAATTTGCCGGATACCTGGCCCGCAATCATGGTAAGGTGCTGTATGTTGCAAAGGAGGAAGGGTTAGACTATACCCTCCAGCAAAAGCTGAACAGTAAAGACGTGGCGCATCCTAACCTTGATGTTGCTTCCCTATTACCGGATAACCTTGCTCCGTATGATTTCATTTTCATAGATAGCGTAACCCGGATGAACCTGAAGCCGGAAGAACTGACCAAACTGGAACAGGCTTACCCAACCAAAGCATTTGTGTATGTATTCCAGACTACCAAAGAGGGCCGTTTCAGGGGAGCCAATTCATTCCAGCATAATGTGGATGTAGTGATAGAAGTGCCTGAGAAGGGAAGGGCGGTACAAATGGGGAGGTTCAACCAGGGTGGGGAGATTCAAATATTCTAAATACTTCTCAGTTTAAAGTTAGAAACGAATGAGACATTTTTAACAGGCGAAGAAGCGTTAATTCGTACTGTTCAAACAGATATCTTCTGCTAAAAGCGGGACCTTTAGATTTCCACCGAAAAAAGCAGGGTACTATTACATATAAAAGCTGTATTTCAATTGCATAACATCATTTTCTTCCAGATACTTTAAAATCTCTCCGACATTCTGTGCGCATTCAATAGTAATAGGATACTTACGGTCAAACTGAGTATTATTCCAGTTCATCTTTGTAAGTGACAGTATTTCATCAATTATGACATTCGGAGATTCATCATAGGCTGCTAATTTAATCTCCAGGGGCGTTGGAATATATTTACCAGGATAAGTTTCATAAAAAGGAACTGATCCACGCGTGTACAAAACATGGCTATTGGTCGCTATTTCAAAATGAGTACCTCGCATCGGAGGATATGAGCCAGGTCGGTATAACTTCACATTCGAAGGTTGCAGCGAGATAAGATCTGTCTGGTTAATATGTAGATCTTTTGCCGCCTGACGAAACCCCTCAATTTCTTCATAGCTGTAATTTGAAGTTTTATGAAGCACCAGTCGTTTCGGAAAGATTTTAACGGCGTCATAATACTCCCTAAGAGACGTATGAAGGAGACGAAATGCTTGTTCTGCTGATAAATGTGGGGTACGATCTTTTTTGGTAACCGGAACTTCTTCTCCTCGCAATATGACGCCTTTCCCAAGTTCGTTGAATATCTGAGCAAGACTTGTTTGAATAGTGCGACGATCCCTGCTCGCAAAAAAGCTAATGCCGGCATAACAGGTTGTTTCTGCGGCATCTTTTCGGATCAACGCCCACGGCGTACCTGAAGCTTTATAATAAACAGCAGTAAAGAAATTCCAGGCTATAGTTGCCGGGTCTTGCATTTCACCGGTTGGCTTATGTACACGATCTCGAATGATCTGTATGGGTACATTATACTGCATTGATTTTGCTTTGAGATACCTCCGAAAATTCTGTTCTTTTTGGGATGTCTTCTCTTCCATCTCTTCTTCTTCTAGGGTCTTGGAATGCACTTCGACTTTGGGAGCTTTTTCTTCATCTTCGTCATCATCTCCCGCAGGCTCGATCTCATCACTCTTCAGATATGTCATGAAACTTTCACTGATAACACAAAGAATGACATCCGGCTTTTTGTTTTTGGAGAGAAACTTAATCTCGTCAAGGTAGAGCTGAGCTATATCTTCTATTCTGCCCCCAAGATCTTCATGCTTTCTAATAATGGATTCAAAATCAGAGTTGTTAAGCTTGCGTATATAATTGTCATCCCAAACGACCTCACATTTAAACCCAACTTGCGCGTTAAATCCTGGAAAATTAGGGAACAGGTTTGGGTGCGGATTTTTACTTTGCTTTTCGGTTATATGCGAGCGACAACTTTCCAGCCAGGTAATAATTTTTTCGATGCTCTCGCTTTTACCAACCAACCCGAGTGTAATTCTTTCGGGCCGTACCTGGTCATAGTCAAGTGGATGATAGTTGAATATGCCCTGCTTGGGGCAAATGTGTTGGCCGGTCCCAAATTGCAATGAGGGCTCTTTAATATAACGCAGCTTCATTAATCGAATAAGGTTTTATCAAGTTCACTATCCTTTTGCTGTACAACCTCCACCCCAGCAGCAACCTGATCAGGTAGTTTGACCGGCTTCCATGATTTTTCATCAAGTGCAGGCACCATAGTTAAGGTAAACGGCGGAAAGATTTTTAAATAGGGATACTCTGTACTGAACAGGTCAGTGTAACATAGATGATAACCAAAAAAACGGAAATAATTGTAAACACTACCATTATTTTCAAGCCGTTTGATACCGGCCATGTATTTAGATTCGAAACGGCTCGTTTTATAACCGTAAGGATTAGTGTAACTCCAGGTAGGATTAATTACTAGAAACCATTTATCTCCCACCTGTTCGAAAGTGGGTTTAAATGCAAGGTTCCTGTAACATACAATATGTCCCTCTTTCTTACTCATGATTTCAAAGATTACTGTTTTAGTTGCCTCTTTTTTACCTTTCCATTTTATCTTTTTTTCATTTGGAACTTCGCGACTGTTAGCAAATCGCAGGATATACTTATCTGGGAACCATTCGAGCCCCCTGCCGTTACAATACTCTATTAAACTTCGCCGAAGCATGTCTTTGAAAACGCGATTATCGGCTTCATTGTCCTCATAAAAATCAGTAGAGGCTTGCTCGGTAATAGTACCTATGTCTATAATTTTTCGGAAAGGCTCTTTTGGATCATGTAAATTTCGAAATGTATAGAGTGCTTTTTCATGCAGCAGATAATCCTTATTGAAGCACTCATTGCCATACAGCGCATGTTTAACTAACTTATCTGTGCGCATCTTTTTTATTTTTCGCTTTCCTTTTTGTTGGAGCCAATCGTTTATACGGTTCGTAATAGCTGCCTCATCGATATTTAGCTGAGCGATATAAAATTTTTGTGGAAAGGAAATTTCTAGCATGTTAGGAAAGACTTCTTCTGGATCATTTTTTAAAATTCCTCCATCAAAATCTTTCTTTCTCAATTCTACTTGTATATCCGAAAACTCGTGTTCAAATATTTTAGCAAGTAACTCAAGTTTGGAGGTTACCGTAATGGCATTGATTAATTGTAGCAGGTTATCCTTATCAAGGATATGGTTTTCAGCAGTGAAATTAAATTCCGGCGGCAGCAATTCGGTTAGCTTATCAATTGGGTATTTCTCCTTCTTTTCAGTAATAATATAGATGTAAAGCGTATCGAAATATTGATCGAGATTTTTCTCCCTAAAGGTCTGAAGAGTAGCTTTTATTTTATCTGTTGTTGCTGTGGCAGTTATTTGAAAGGCCACTCTATTGGTGAAGTCTGCTAAGTCAATGGCTGGAAAATTTTTCTTCTGAGTTGCATTTAGATTTTCAAGCCTAAGCCCAAAAATCTCATTTAATACTGGAATGAGGAAATTCTCTGCATGGATATTGATATGATACTGTCCTGTAGCATTAAAACCCTGCACCTCCAAGACGAATCGGGCGGCGTAGGTATTGATTTTATTCGAGTAATCGATTCTTCTCATAAGCATAATGAAGGCAACTAAAATGGAGCCATGACTTCAAAATTATGAGCTAACTGACATTTTGACAGGAAATTAGGTATGTATCACGAAGTAGTATGAGGGTTGATTGCGTGTAGCATTAACTACTTGATTTTCATTATATTAATAAAATAACCTACCAAGTCGACATTGATCTTTCTTAGTTATCTTTGTAATTACTTCTTGCTGGAATAATCCCTAAAACCCAGTAGGAACAACTCGAACCAAACATGACTCGACTGGTTTAGCAAATGTCACCTGATGTCGCTAGATGTTTCAAATCTTTCAATACCTGGTTCGAGCCTTGGGACTACTTATTGCATTAAGCGACACTTACTAGCAGTTTTGGGACATTATTAGATCTGCCCATTCTTCAAGCTGCTGATTATTACGGCTCTATTGGGTTCGAGGATTTGATTAGCAGTTTTATGAATAATAAATGATGAGTTTGAGAATTGCCCGATATTTGTTATTCTTGCGTACAGCCAATCTTTAAAAGGCATTCTTATCTTTGCACTCCATAAATAAATAAACCTTATGGCCAAAGCAGTAAAAAAGGCAAAGTCCAGAAATTTTGAAAAAGAGTATAATAAAGTGACGAAAGACTTCAGTACCTTCTCATATCAAAATAATCAGCAAGAATGGTCAACTCCGGGGGATTTTTTTGTCAAATTCTCTATCTATAAAGAAATACCCTCAGGTACCACTACTTCAAATACAACTTTTATTAGCCAGTAATTGATTGCATGCCGAATTGGAAAGAAGTACTAGAAGAAATTCAAGAGGAGAATAAAAAAGGTAATAAAACAGCCCTTGATACAGTCAGGCGTAAATACCTAGCAAAAATCAGTCAAAAGACTGGACGAAATGTTATTGCCTATTACTCAGGTTGGCTTCAAGGCCGTAATCCGGCTGATGTGATCGTCAATGATAAGGACAAGAATGCTTTTATGGTTAATATTCATAAGCTTGACCGTACAAAGGGTCTTGACCTTATTTTACACACCCCTGGAGGAGATTTGGCTGCTACTGAAAGCATTGTTGACTATCTACATTCTATTTTTAATAAGGATATTCGAGCAATAATTCCACAAATTTCAATGTCCGCTGGTACTTTGATCGCGTTGTCATGTAAGGAAATAATGATGGGAAAGCAGTCTAACTTAGGTCCTATTGACCCACAGATGGGAGGGGTGGCTTGCCAAGCTGTTCTTGATGAATTTGAACAAGCTAAGAAAGATATAAGAGCCAATCCGAGTTCGGCCCCTTTGTGGCAGGCAATAATATCCAAATATCATCCCACTTTTTTAGGGGCTTGTCAGCATGCAATTGATTGGTCTGAAAAACTTGCTGAAGACTGGCTTGCTCGTAATATGTGCAACGGCAATCGTGACGTAGCTAAAAAGATTTTAAAAGAGTTTAGTGACCATAAAACTCAAAAATCTCACGCCAGACATATATCTAAAGCCAATTGCATTAATACAGGAGTCTCAATAGTAGATATGGAAGCGGATAACGATCTGCAGGATCATATTCTTACAGCACATCATGCATTTATGCACACTTTTGCTAGTTCAAGGGCATCTAAAATAGTGGAGAATCATCTTGGTATTGCTTATATTGAGAACGAAGCAATGCAAATGTCTGTGCCAATTCAATTTCAAGGACCACAAAAAAGGCCTTAAATTTTCTTATCTTATCAGAGAGAATCAAAGGCTTTCCCGGACCCCTCGAACTTTTCTTGTCACATTTGAGCTATGTATCGTCGCTTGATGTCGCTAATTCCCTCAAATCTTTCAAAATCTGGTTCGAGTCTTCGACCCCTGGGGCTACATTCAAAATTAGAGGAGTTACGATTCAGAGTGCAAATCTCTTCCTCTTTTCTTTTATTTCTTATCTAACAGGTTGCTAATCAAGCAGAGGTTTTATATTTTGTAGCTAAATAATTGCTATCAATTGTCTTTCAACGAAGATTCAAGAGTTAAAATCCCTGCATTACTCCATCTTAACAGATTGGGTTATACATATATTTCCAGGAAAGAACATTATCTACGGCAGGAAGAAACAAATATTTTCAAAGGAATATTTATCAATAGTATAAGCAGGATTAATCCCACAGCTACAAAAGCAGAGTTGGAACGACATTTAGAAGAAATTACACTTAAACTGGACTATGACGATTTAGGCAGGGAGTTTTATAAAACACTTACAGCAACCTCAGGCATCAAATTATTAGATTTTAAAAACTTCAGTAATAATAGCTTTCATGTAACTACAGAACTGACATGCAAAAATGGAGATGAAGAATTCCGTCCGGATATCACTGTATTGATTAACGGAATGCCGTTGGTTTTTATAGAAGTAAAAAGGCCAAACAACAGGGATGGTGTGTTAGCAGAAAGGCAGCGCATAAACAAACGTTATCAGAACAGGAAATTCAAACGCTTTGCGAATATAACGCAGTTTATGGTGTTCTCGAATAATATGGAATACATTGATGGCGTAATTGAGCCTGTGCAAGGAGCTTACTACGCCACCTCTGCTTATAAAGACCTGCTGTTTAATTATTTTAGAGAAGAGGAAGATATTAACGTCACTGATCTACTAGCAGAGGCCGACGACGATATAGAGAATGCTATACTAAAGGATAACAATGTAGAAGTACTAAAAAGCTCACCGGAATTTCAGACCAACAAACATTATAATACTCCTACCAACCGCATACTTACATCTCTGCTTAGTGAGGAACGGCTGGCATTTATGCTGAATTATGCAATTGCTTACGTAGAAGAAGAAGTCAATGGAGTAAAAGAAATCCAGAAACACATTATGCGGTACCCACAGGTGTTTGCTACAAAGGCTATTGTCCAAAAATTAGATAAAGGCATAACAAAAGGAATCATCTGGCACACCCAGGGTTCTGGTAAAACAGCGCTGGCATATTACAATGTAAAATTTCTAACGGATTATTATCAAAAGAAAAATATTATTCCCAAATTTTATTTTGTAGTTGATCGTATTGATCTTGCCATACAGGCAGCCACTGAGTTTTCTAATCGTGGACTGAAAGTGAAAATGATGAACTCCAAGTCTGAATTTATAAAAGATCTGCAAACTGTTGCAGCCATACACAATGCCAGTGGCGAAGCAGAAATTTCTGTGATCAATATTCAGAAATTTAGCGAAGATGCTGTTGTGCATACTGACATCCGCTATGACATTAATATACAGCGTATTTACTTTCTGGATGAAGCCCATCGTTCTTACAATCCAAAAGGTAATTACCTCGCTAATCTTATTAATTCTGACAAGCAAGCCATAAAAATTGCTCTGACCGGTACGCCTTTACTGAAACAGGTGATAAAGGACTTTGATACCAAGCAGCTCTTTGGTGATTATATCCATAAATATTATTACAACCGATCCATTGCAGACGGATATACGCTACGCCTCATCAGGGAAGGTATTGATACCAACTATAAAATGCAGATGAAAGAGATCCTGGAGCAAATCAAAGTGCTGCAGGGTGATATTGCCAAAAAGCTGGTATACGCGCATCCCAAATACACAGAGCCTTTAATGGATTATATTATAGATGACCTTAGGAAATTCAGAAAAGCTGAAAATGACGATTCTCTGGGCGGAATGGTTGTGTGTGATTCTTCTGAACAGGCAAAAGCTTTGTTTGAGTGTTTTGAAAAGCGATTCGGTGAGCAGAAAATTTCGATGAGCGATCTGTCAATGGCAGCGGAAGATCAGCCTCCTTATGGAAAACATGAAAGGGCTTTGACAGCCGCACTGATACTGCACGATGTGAATGATAAGGATATCCGTAAGGATTTGATCAAAGTATTCAAGTCCGGGAAAATAGATATCCTTTTTGTATTCAATATGCTGCTGACCGGCTTTGATGCAAAACGATTAAAGAAACTTTACCTTACAAGGGTTATTAAAGACCATAACCTGCTGCAAACACTCACCCGGGTAAACCGCCCCTACAAAAATTACCGCTTTGGATACGTAGTGGATTTCGCAGATATAACATCAGCATTTGACAGAACCAACCGGATGTATTTTGATGAATTGCAGGCTGAGTTAGGTGATGAAATGGAAAGCTACAGCAAGCTTTTTAAGTCGGAAGAAGAGATACAGGCAGATATTGAGAGCATTAAAGAAACTTTGTTTCACTATGATGCCAATAATGCCGAAGTATTCAGCCAGCAGGTAAGTGAAGTAACAGATAAGAAAGTACTCAGTGATCTGTTAAAGGCATTAAATAATGCAAAAGAGTTAAAGAATATCATCCGACTGCAGGGGCTTGAGGGACTACTGCAAAAACTGAATTTTTATAAACTGAACCAGTTGCTGAATGTAGCACAGGCTCAATTAGATAAGCTGAACCAATTGGATGCGCTGCAAAATGACGCTGATACTACCAATCTGCTGAATACTGCTTTAGAAGATATCATATTCCTTTTTACCAAAGTGTCGGAAAACGAATTGGTAATCGCAGATGAGTTAAAAAACCAATTGCGCCGCACAAGGGAAGAATTGCTGCATAATTTTGACTCCCATGACCCTCATTTTATTTCACTCAAAGACGAACTGGAACGTTTGTTCAAAAAGAAAAACCTGGAAGAAATAAGCCAGACAGAGATGAAAGATAATATCATTCTCCTGAAAGCTATTTATGATAAAGTAAAAGAGTTGAATCGCAAAAATGATTTACTGAAAGCAAAGTATGAAAACGATGAGAAATACGTGCGCATACACAAGCGTCTCCTCGGAAAAGAAAGCCTTTCTTTAAGAGAAATACAGCTATACGAAGCGCTGCAAAGCATTAAACAGCAGACAGACGAACAACTGATACGCAATGACCGTATTATGGAAAACGAATCCTATTTCGGTGATTCGGTAATGCAAATTGTAATAGGTGAGTTAATAGATAAAAGAAGGTTGAGCCTCAACTTTGATACTACTGAATCAATTAATGAGCTTATAGTAACTGAATACTTAAATCAATACCACGGAAAAAGAGCATGACAAAGGATATTAATTTCATTAATCAAACCAAAGCACTTATTGACAATCTGAAAGCCGTATGCACCAACTATGGTCTGGGGAATGATGGCAACGAATTCAAGATTATTACACAGGTATTTCTGTATAAATTCATGAATGATAAATTCAGGTACGAAGCTAAAAAGCTTGATAAGAAACTGGCGAAAGCGGAGAATTTTCAGCAGGCGGCAGAAGCGCTTTCTGACGATGAGTATAAATTTCTATTGAAACGGATCGGACCTTCCATTCCCAAGTTGTATCCTAACGAAATGATAAGTAATTTGTATAATCAACAAAATAAAGATGATTTCGCTGTTTTGTTTGATGGCACATTACGTAATATCAGCATTAATAATACAGATATTTTCTCTGTAAAATCTGCCAGCGGTGCCAAGGATAAAATGTTTGATGAGCTGAGCCAGTTCATTTCCGATGCGTCACAACGGGATGCTTTTTGTAAGGCGCTTATTAATAAATTATTTGAGTTTAGTTTTGAAGAAATGTTTGGCGAGAAATATGATTTCTTTGCCAACATATTTGAATACCTCATTAAAGATTACAATACCGACAGTGGCGGAAAATATGCCGAATATTACACTCCTCATGCCGTTGCACGGATCATGGCAGCCATTATGGTGCCGGAGCCGGTAAAGCAGGTAACCTGCTACGACCCCAGCGCGGGTTCTGGCACTTTATTGATGAATCTTGCACATGCCATTGGTGAAGAGAACTGCAGCATTTACAGTGAAGATATCTCTCAGAAATCCTCCAATATGCTGCGGCTGAATTTAATCCTGAATAACCTTTCTCATTCCATCCCTCACATCATAAAAACCAATACTATAGCCGAGCCATATTACCTGAACGAGAAATTCGATTATATTGTCAGCAATCCACCGTTTAAGTTAGACTTCAGCGATTTCAGGAACGACCTGGAGAAAGACGCTTTTAAGGAACGCTTTTTTGCCGGGATACCAAAGATACCTGCCAACAAAAAAGAAAGTATGGCTATTTACCTGCTGTTTATACAACACATTATGTATAGCCTCAGTAAAAAGGGGAAGGGCGCGGTAGTGGTGCCTACCGGTTTTATTACTGCACAAAGTGGTATTGAGAGAAAGATTAGGGAGCAATTGGTAGAACGCGGCTGGTTACGAGGCGTAGTAAGCATGCCCAGTAATATTTTTGCCAGTACCGGCACGAATGTAAGTGTATTGTTCATGGACAAGCAGGCCGATAACAAACATATTGTACTGGTGGATGCCAGTAAATTAGGTGAGACCATAAAAGATGGGAAAAACCAGCGTACCGTACTAACTGCTGCCGAAGAAAAGCGCATTATAGCTGCCATGAATGAAAAAAAGGCCAAAGACGATTTTAGTGTAGTGATTACGGCAGACGACATACGTAATAAAAATTACAGCTTCAGCGCCGGGCAATACTTTGAAGTGAAGATTGAATATGTGGATATAACTGCTAAGGAATTTGCTGGAGAGATGAATGGTTTTCAAAACACTCTAAAAGAGCTGTTCGCTGAAGGTGGCAAATTGGAAAAGCAGATATTGGAGAATTTGAAAAAACTTAAATTTCATTAAAAGTAACAGTGCTGATATGAGGTTCGAAATATACTGTGATGAGAGTGGCTTGGAAGTATTATCCGATAAAAAAGCTCACCTGTTTATGGGTATTGGTGGCATTTGGATTCCGGCAGAGCAACGACCAGCCCTGAAAGAAGGTTTAAATTCTGTTAAAGCAAAGCATAGAATAAAGGGAGAATTGAAATGGAATAAGCTATCACCTAAATTCTTCGATGTATATAAGGATGTTATTGATTTCTTTTTTAACGCAGGCTATATCCGTTTTAGAGTTATACTCATAGAAGCCGAAAAAGTTGATAATATCCGATTTAATAATAGTGATATTGAATTAGGGTTTTATAAGTTTTATTACCAGCTCATTAAACATTGGATTTTTGACTTTAATGAATATCGAATTTTTGCTGACCTAAAGAGAAATCGGCAAAATGGCAGGCTTAAAGTTTTGGAAGAGTTTCTTGACCGCTCAAACCTTACATCTGACGTGACGCAGGTCCAGGGATTACCTTCCGAACAGTCGGCAGGAATTCAATTGGCAGATGTACTTACTGGTATGGTTGTAGCTAAATTTAATAAGAATAATACCAGTATCGCTAAAAATAATTTAATCAGTTATGTGGAACAGAAATACCTTGGAAGAGATGTAGCTCCAACTGCCAAATGGGAGGAAAAGCTGAATGTATTCAAAATAAATTTGCAGGGAGGTTGGTGATGGCTTACAGAAAAATAAAGTCATACGAGCTGACCGAAGCAGCGTTAAGGCTTATCTGGAAAAGTGAATATTGTCAGGATCCTGTTTCTACCTTTGATGGCGTGTTGGTGTATTGCTATGAAGATATGTTTGATCATATTTTTTATGAAAGCACAAATAGGCAGGTAAAAGATAAGTCTATCCTTTCATTAAACCGGCTGGAAAAGATATATTGGATAAAAGACACCCTGCAAGACGGAACAGCTATTTTGAAAAAAGGTTGGGATAAGGGGAATAAAAAATATTTTAATGACAGAAGGGTTTCAATTGTAAAAGGGAATTACGTGGTGATAATACGGTTTACAGGATTACTAAAGGCAAAACTGGTAACCGCCTACTGGAAAGAAGATATTGAAAACATTCTGCAAGGTCCTGATTTTGAAAAAACCGAGGGGTATTTTGGTGATAAGGCATAAAAAAAACGTTGATTCGGGTTCAACGTTCAAAACCTTTGTAAATTCCCTACCAAGGGTAAAGAACATCACAAAATTATCATTTCCTGAGTAAGAATAAAGATTTTATTATAAAATTTCCATACGAACTGACTAATAGGGGTTTACATAGTGTAATAATATAATAAATATGGAAGTTTCACCTAAATTTTTTAAAACTGAAGCATGGCTGAATGGCGGGTAATAAATATTGGAGGATTTGCAGACTTTAATCCTGCAGAAAAGATTGAAAAGGGCAAACTTGTCAAGAAAGTCCCCATGGCAATGTTGACTGAATTCCAAAGAAAGATTAATGGATTTGAATTTTCAAATTACCAGAGCGGCCCCAAATTTAGAAACGGAGATACGTTGGTTGCAAAAATTACACCGTGTCTGGAAAATGGCAAAACTGCACAGGTTGATATTTTAGAAAAAGAAGAAGTTGCTTTCGGCTCTTCTGAGTTTATTGTATTACGGGAAAATGAAAATTCCCTAAGTGATTATATTTTCTATTTGGCCAGAAGCCCTGTTTTCAGGGAAAGGGCAATTAGTTGTATGGAAGGAACTTCAGGTAGAAAAAGAGTAAATGAAGGCGTTCTTAAAAGACAAGAAATATCTGTTCCGGATAAATTAACGCAGCAAAAAATCGCATCTGTTTTATCTGCTTTAGATGACAAAATCGAACTGAACAATCGGATAAATGATAATTTATTTTACAAATATTACTCAACTGTTACTTGGCCGTTCATGAGCATGGGTAGGAGCCAGTCTCTTAATTGGGAAAGATGCTGATTTTGTTTTTTGTGGCTAATGTTTAGCTCTATTAATGGATTTATTTTTTTATGAATAGCATCTACTAAGTATGTTGGAGGTATGGTAATTCTACTTTCCTTTAGATGATCTTGAGTTATATGTCCCATAGTTGTTTTTCTAAGCTCTGCCATCATTTTAAAATGCTGTAAATAAGAAAGTGTTTCAAAGTAGAAAAAAGTCCTCGGGTAGTTAGAAGAAGTTACTTTGAAAATATGTTGGTTCAAACCACCTTTACCTCCTGTCCATATCTTCACATCTAATGATGCCGACCAAGAAAACAAAACATCTCCATTATTTACAATTACTTTTTCCGCAATGTCGCTCCTTACAAATTCGGTATTAGCAGATAGTCCATCATTCATTTCCTTAATCTTAATGACTGGCAAGAACTCATTTTTGTCGATCGGACGAAATTTTTGACATGCTAACCCATTCGTAAATTCGGCGATATCAAGCAAACTTTTCACTCTCCATCCCTCCGGTATCTCCCTTTTCAGCTCTTCATTCCAAACCATCTTCCCACCATTACTTTTATAAGGTTTCCCATCCTTGTCTGGGAAGTCAAACTGCACAAACCAATAGTCATACAGTGTCTTAGCCATCTGCTCTAAATTATCATTTACCCGATTGTTTAAATCAATTTTGCTATCAATTGTTGACAATAGACTGGCAACCCTATCCTGTGTGAGGAGAGAAAAATGTGGTATTTCAAATTCTAATATTTGACCTTTGTCTCCTCTTGGCATCTTTGTTCCTTTGGCACCTTTCATTACATGCTCAAAAAAATCATCCCTGAAAATCGAGTAATAAACAAATTTTGGGTTGAAGCCTTTATGAGTAGATAAAACCAATACATCGGCAGAACAGCTTCCTGAACGTTTCGAAAACCAGATTTTTTTTAGGTAAGGCCTGATATTGGATATTAAAATATTATCAACGTTATATCCTGAAAATGAATCTCCCTTGGGCGGTAAATTAATTGCAGGTTTAATTCCTGCTTTGTCTTGTAATAAATTATCTGTTGTGATATAGGTCTCTATCGAAAGATCGGTATATTTTACTTTTCTCTTCGAGTACGATACTGCTTCAATGAGTTTAATCTTATTCATTCTAACCAATGAATTTTCTATGAGCAATTTTTACATTGGCCTGGTTTACCATCGCATAATGCAGTGTGGTATCTATTTTTACATGACCAAGCAGTTTTTGCACTTGTTCAATAGGCATTCCTTTATCAATAGCCATAGTGGCCAGCGTTCTTCGGAATTTGTGCGGATGGACCTTCGATATATTAGACTTTATACCAAGTTTTCGTAATACAGATTCAACACCGCCAATGGAAAGGCGTGAATGAGGTTTCGACAACGAGACAAAAAGAGCTTTGTTATCATCGGCTCTGCTATTGAGATATTGCTTTAAATGGAGCTTCGCTCTTGCGTCAAAATATACTTCCCGTTCTTTGTTTCCCTTCCCGGTTACAATACAGGAGCGTTCATGAAAATCAATATCTTCCTTGTTTATTTTTACCAGTTCGCCTACCCTGATGCCCGTTGAGCTTAATATTTCTACTAGGGCAAGATCCCGTACTTCTTTGCAATTGTCCCTTAATACTTCCAGTTCTTCATCGCTTAAGATTTCTTTTATCGTCTTGGCTGATTTTACTTTGTGTATTCTTCTTACCGGAGATTTTAAAATGTAATCCTCGTCCTCAAGCCAGGAAAAGAAACTGGAAAAAATCCTGCGGATATTATCAATGGTGACTTTACTTGAGTTCTTTTTTTCCTGATAGTCTGATAGATAGCGCCTTAGATCATTGGTAGAAATTTCCGGAATTCTTTTACTCAGCTTCTTAAGCAATGCTTCAATAGTACTGTGATAATACTTTAATGACTTTTCTGAACAGCCCTCTATTTTTTTTGCGGAAATGAACAAAGTAAGTAATTCTTCAGTTTTCTCAGTTAATGATATCTGATCGCTGGGTTTGCAACGGATTTCAATGCCACGAAAATTCTGGTGAAGAACCCTCTCCAGCATTTGCAATTGTTGAAAATTTAAAACTGTGGCCATTTCAGCGATAATTCCTTGCTTTACAATCTCTTGCATGGGGATAGTTTTATTATAAAACCCCAAAGGAACGAAAACAAAAATAGCTACTGATTTAGTTAAATGATAATTTATTTTACAAATTTTACTCAACTATTACCTGTCCGTTCATGAGCATGGGTAACAGCCAATCCCGAAGTTGGGAGAGATGCTGGTTTTCTTTGTGGTTTTTTAAAATCAATAGATGGGCTGATTTTACTATAGATTCATACTGCTCTTGAAGTTTTCCTGGGGGGATTATTATAGTCAAAGAATGTAAATCATCTTTTGTTATTGAGCCAAACGTTGTCCCATCCACGTTTCGCCTCTCAAAAGTAACTTTCAAACCAAGAACTGTATTAAATAAAAACACATCATGAGCTATCTTACTATGTAAAGCAGCTAAGCCTCTTCCAATACAGCAATCAACATCTGCTATATTCATAGCTCCAACAGGAGCCCGTACACTTAATAATATATCTCCCTGCTTTGCAAATCTCGAAGGTGAGGTTGTAAATTGTCTTACGGATGGAAATCGCCAGCCAAAATCGGTACTTCCCTGAAAAAAAATAAGTCCTTCACCCGTTTCATTATATGAAGTGCCAGATGGAGATTGCCCCATTGTTATGTTTGCAATTTTATTTAGACTTCCAACTTCCCATCCGTAGGGTATTCTTCTTTTCAATGCTTCATTCCAAACCATTTTACCACCATTGCTCTTATAAGGTCTTCCATCCTTATTCGGGAAATCAAACTGCACAAACCAGTAGTCATACAGCGCTCTAGCTATCTGCTCTAAATTATCATTTAGTTGCCCAAATGCCGAAAGATGATCTCGGTACGGATTGGGCATTGTAGTTTCAGGGGTAGTTCACCAACAAAGGGATACCAATAGCTAGGGACAATTCAAAGCGTTATAAACTTTGAAAAGCCAAATATGCTATCCTTCTTTATTCTCCCTCCAGGTGAACAAACCAGTCGGAGATAAATTTGTCCTTTGGAAGAGATTGATTGTTAGCTATTTATTTAAAAAATTTAGGTATCAGATTTTCCTGTTCGTAGGTTGTTGCTGCAAATGACTTCCATGATTGTACCTCACCCCCCTTTAGAACCCCCGAATTTTAATATTGCTGATATAAATACCCGTCTTCCCGCCACCACCACCTTCATTCTCAAAATAAAAAGACGTAAACCTTGCCCCTTCCGGCAACTCATTAAACCCGGGAATAGGCTTTCCATACTTGTCCAGCGCTATAATTTCCTTCCCATCTATAAAAGCCCTTACTTTCCGCCCCTCTTTGGTGAGGGTAAAATGTACCTTGTTTTTTTTGTTGCTGAAGTCGTTGCTGTATTGCAGCACATCCCCATAACGAAGGGCACTGTTCATTCCCGTATAAGTTGCCTTGCATCGTACCCACCCCGCGGGGTTCTGTGAGAACTTTGCATTGCCGGCTTTGGCGTCGAGATCTATGAACAGTTGTTTGGGAGCATCTTTGTAATCGCCGTTTGGGGTCAGTATTTTGTTGTGGACCCGAAGCAAAAAAGCGCCACCGGTGTTTTCCGTAAAGTCCTTATCGGTGGCCGCGTCAAATTCCATCCGGAAATTTTCAGGCAAGGGCTCTTTACCAGCTACCGGCATCAGCTGATGCTGACCCAGTTGAACCCAATGGCCACTTTCTCCATCAACCTTTGCTATGATAGAAGGCACGCCCACCCCCGGCACATACCAGCCCCCGGGCTTTTCGCCTACCGCAGTCCCTGCAAAGTCTTCCAAAAAATACATATTGGCAGGAAGGCGCCTGGCAACAGTTGCTTTTTCCTTTTTCCGGTAGGAAGCCAGGTGTGCTTTCTGTATCTCCCCGTTTAAAATGGTATAGGGACCACGCGACGCCACCTCCCGCTGGAAAAAGTAATCAAATACATAATCAAAGTTGAAATGCGCGACCATGCTCCGGTGGATTTCTCTTTCATAGGGAGCGTATTGATTGTCGGCGGGTTTCCAACTGATGCAGATCCACAAAGGCTGGTCTTTTTTGCTTTTTTCTAGCACGCCGTCGTTGTAGGTATAGATGCCATAAGTGTTTTGTTTTTTCACCCAGCTCTCCTCTGCAAAAATGGCATCGCCGTTAAATACAGCGATCATTTCAATTCCTTTGCCATCCCTAAGCTCGGCAGGCATATCCAGACTGTTGCCGTATTGCTTTCTCAGCTTTTCCAGGTTGCTTTTCCACCTGGGCAATACGGTTTCATCGAAACGCCTGTATTCCTGCTGCAGGCTTTCGGGGCGGTGCCCGAAAGTGGATTTTAATTTGTTCTTCGTTGCGATGATCTCAGCGGGAATTGCCTGTTCAATCATATCCAACACTTCGCCCCGGGTCAGTTGGCGGATGGGCAATTGATTGCCGGGCGTCAGGTACACAGCTACCAGTGGCTGGCAGCCATCACCGTCACAGCCATAATACTGGATCAGATATTTACCGATCTGCGGATGCTTCTTCAGTTGCAGTTGCTGAACGAACCCGTTTCTCCTTTCACTGCTGCCCAAAAACGCTTTTGCTATGTCGGGCGAACACCGCGTAAAAACAGCCCGGCCGGGAATGGTGAGCATGCGGATGGGTTCGGCATCTATGATGCAATTGGTGAGCATATAGATGGCGTTTTCCGAATGCGGTTGCCTGACCACCTTAGTGCCGGCATTGTCCCACATGGCGCGCCACATGGCGACATTGATACCCGTACCATAAGGCTGCACCTCATCTTTTTTGTTGGGCTCGGCAATGGCATAGGGAAAATCCAACGCACCAATGGGCACATAACTTTGCTGCAACCACTGCGCAAATAGTTTGGGATGTTGCAACTGCGCTGCCGAAAACGGTCTTGGGTAATCGGATGCTTTCAGTCCGGGGATGGCTTTCCAGGAGAAGATGCTGTCCTCCAACCGGGCATCCTTACTGCGCTGCGACTGGCCATGTAAACCGGGCAGCAACAAACAGCACAGCAAAAAGCAGTGCAAAAAAAGACCAGCTTTATTCATGGTGTTTCCCTTTTTTATTTGAAGTCAATGATCGGAAAATTTACCAGCCGGTTAGGCTGATACCACTTAACACACCCGTACCGGAAACGCTGCCCTGCCCGCTCATGATGCTGATTCTTCCTTCCACGCCTGCTTCGATGGTGGTGTCCCACACATCATTTCCTGCTATATTTCCGTGCTCTTCCATCCCCTCATCAAAAACGTTGGTACCAACACCCACTTTCCCTTCCACCACCAGGGTAACATCTTTTACGCCTTTGCGGTCTAGCTCCACTTCCACGCCGGCCGCAATTTTGGCTTCTGCTTTCAAAGGCCCTTTCTCTGTGCTCTTTCCGGCTTCGGCACTCACTTTTACCGTGCTGCTGATATAGGTATCGCCTTCTGCCCGTTCAAAATCATCCTTTCGGACATACTCCAAAAAGCCCACATCGAAACTGCTCGTCAAGCGGCTGCAGTTGCTTTCAAATTTGATGACATGCAGGTCCGTTTTGCTTTTATAGTTGCAATGCACATCATCAAAATGCTGCAGTTTGGTTTTCTTTGGATCCTGCGCGTTCGCATCACACATGTATTCGGTAATGGAAATAAAAGGGAAACCCGATCCATAGCTGGCAGTTACCAGACCCTTTTTCAGGGTCTTCAACCAGTCTATCTGAAAATCCAGCTTTGCCATTTCGAACTGCTCCGGCCACATCAGGTACATCGTATAATAGGCCGATTCATTCAGAAACTCTTTCTTCAATTGCAGGCCATCGCTGTAGAATTCCTGCATGGCCGAATTGACAGCCTTCAGATAATTGTCCGCCGCCTGTTTGTATCTCGGGCAATAGCTTTTGTTGGCCTTTCCTTCACCAATCTGGTCATTCTCTTCCTTGCGTATCTTTTTAATCTCCGCCTCGTACGCGTTTTTCAACGACAGGCCTTCACCCTGGATGAAGGACACCACCCGTTTTGTATGCGCTGCCAGTTTTTGCTGGTACAGATCGGTATAGGCTTTGTATTTTTTGGCAGCCCTGTTGGCGTACAGGGGCGCAGATACAAACTGGCCCTTTGCAGCAGCCGCGTTGGCGTTTTGTTTCAATTGCGTCAGCAGGCCGATTTTATCATCCACCTGTTTGAAAAAGTCGATCCACTCCAAACCCAGTTTGGCACAGCTTTCAACACTTAAAGGAAAATCCGGCGGACGGAAACCACCGAGGTTCATGGGATCTGCCTTGCTTCGCCGCGGCAGCCCTACATCCCCGGCGCTCATCTTCTGACCCAGCTTTGCCAGCCTGGCTTCTTTTTCAGGCGTGTACGCATGCTGCATGCATTTTTTGATCGCCTCCCTGGCTTTTTCCGTATTTCCCTTGCTTTCTGCAATGGCCGCCTTGGCCATATTGGCCTGCGGATGAAGCGGATACAGCACCAGGGCGCTGTCCAGGTATTTTTCGGCCTTCACCAACTCACCCAAACCCAGCCAGGCCTGCCCCAGGTTGTTGAGCAGCGTGCTGTTTTTAGGAAATTTGGCATTGAGGTTATTAAGGATGGGTATAGCCAGGTGCTGCGCCCCCTGCATGGAAAGCATGGCAGCATAATTACTGAGGTTATCGGCATTGGAAGGGTCGTTGCTGCAAACTTTTCCCAGCGTGTACAAGGCCAGTTGCGGCTTTCCGGCCAGCCAGAAAGCAACGGTCATATTGCCTGCTGCTGCATTGTTTTTGCTGTTTTGCCGGAGGTAGCTGTATATCTTGTCACCCATTTTCACAACCTCGGCATCAAGGGTACCCGTTATTTTTTTCCCGATGGCAGCAAGATAGCTTCCCATACGGGCATCTGTAACCGATTTTGGTACAGCAGCAATACGGGCAGCATCTTTTTTCGGTACAACGCGGTTTTCGTCTTCCCAGGCATCGGCCAGTTGCTTGTTGGAGACTTTGGGAGGCTTGCTGAAAACCGGCATTTTGATACCCAGACTGTCCATTGCTTTTTTGTCTTCGTCGCTCAGGTCACGCATCATTTGCTGTGCTTCCTTCATCAGCTCTTCCACCTCCTTTTGCGTGGGCGCTTTCTCTTCGGGTTTGGCCTGTCCCTTTATTTGATAAAACGAACCCAGCAGGAGGAATAAAAACAGGTATAACCTCATGGCATATGCGCTATTTGTTATAAAAAGGATTACCGCCGATGAATACAAGCTCACTGCTGGCAGTTGTTTTTTGATTGAACAGACCGCTGAATGATTTGGTGATTTTCCGGCCATCGGAATAATGCAGTATCAGCGTAAAGTTTTTTATTTCGTAGCTGCCTTTTCCGGGCGCCCGTTGCGGATCCTGGCCGGGTTGGCTGAAATTGGTAACAAAAGCGCCCAGGTCGTTGAAACTGCCGTCTGCCGCAAATACTATCATAGGCTGCGCGTCGCTGGGGCCATAAGGATAATTGGGAATCCCCGACCAGTTGGGGATGGTATTGTATTTGCCGGATAGTTGTAGTCCGTCCACCGGTTCCAGCTTGTATAACCGGTTGGTATAACCGATCTTTTCCAGTTCTGTATCACTTATTTTTTTGACCTGTATCGTTTCGTACTGGTTTTTAAAAGTGCCGGTAGTGCCGTTCAACGTAAAACTGCCCCAGGTGCCACCGGTTTGATGGCTGGAAAAATCCAGGAACCCTTCCCGTGGCAGTTGGTTGAAATAACTTCCGTCGGGCAACACCACTTTCCATTCCATATTGGCCCAGTTACCGGTGGACCCGGTCTTCAATCCCATCCAGATTACGAAGGGTGGCTTGTTGTTGTTTTCTTCATCGGGCTCCCCGCCCGATTTGGCACAGGATGTAAGCACCAGTAACAATATCGCCGCCGGAAATAATAGGTATTTTTTCATCTGTTTGGTTTTATCGGTTCATTGTTTTCGATGCTGTAAAATTGGGATGAACCATCTCCGGAATCAATCCTGCGGTTCCGTGATTTTGTAGAGGGAAAAAATCACCTGAAGGGGTGATCCCTTCCTGCCGTGGAATGCAGATATTTGTACATAAGCGTGTAATGATGACAGTTCGGTTTTTCTTTTTCTCCCTGTTTTTCTTCGCCTGTACCTGGACAGTCCAGGCGCAGCATCCGGGTGTAAAAGACAGCCTGATCAATGCATTGAAAACCGCTGCAGATAACCCCGACAAAGTGCAGTTGCTCCTGGCCATCGGGCAGGAATACGAAGCCAGCGACCTGGAAACGGCCAAACAATATTACCGGCAGGCCCGGGCATTGGGTGAAAAGATCGGTTACGCGGAGACGGAATCGAAATTCATCAGCAACTACAGTTTTGTGCTGAACATGGAAGGAAAATTCGATTCCTCCCTTGTATTGAACCTGCAGGGAATTGAAGCGGCGAAAAAACTGAACAGCAAGGAACACCTCGCAAAAGCCTATTTTAACACCGGCACTTCCTATAATTACCTCAGCGATTATTCCCTTGCGGCTGAATACTATCAGAAAGGATACCAGTTATTTGAAGAGCTGGACAACAAGCTGTTGCTGGCCCAGGCAGCCGATATACTGCAGAATCTCTACACCGCGATGGAGCAGTACGACAAGGCTTTGCAATATGGAAAGAAGGCGGTCGAAGCATTCAGGCTGCTCAACAACCCGAAAATGCTGGCCTATTCGCTGACCAACCTGGGCGTTGTGTATGGGAGCATGAACCGGAAAGATTCCGCATTTGTTTACTTTAAGGAGGCGGAACAAATTGCAAAAGCGATCCATGACGAAGTGTTGCTGTCCACGATCAACATCAACTTGGGTGATGTCAATTTGTGGAAGAAAAACCTGGAAGAAAGTAAAAACTATTACCAGTCGGTTTTACAAACGGCAAAAAGAATTCATTTGCCGCCGGACGAAATCGTTGCACTGCGCGGACTTTCCTATTGTTATATGTACCAGGGAGACCATGCCGCGTCGGGGCAATACATCGGGCAGGCGCTTGCATTGATAAAAGAACACCGGCTTCCGCGCCAGGAAGTGCTTGCCCTGGATCAACTCGCTGCGCTGGCCTATCTGGCAAAAGATCCCTGGAAAGCAAAGCAGTTTGAAAACGAAGCCAAATCCATACGGGACAGTTTACTGAACAACCAGGTCTTAACCCACACACTCAACCTGGAAAAGAAATTTGAACTGGATAAAAAGAATACACAGCTTGCGCTCCAGGAAGAAAAGCTGAAAAGAAAAAATGCCGTGAACTGGATCCTGGTTGGCGGAATGATTGTGTTGCTGGTTATTTCTTTACTGGGTTACCGTAACTACAGCCAGCGCAAAAAAATACAGGAACAAAGGATCAAAGAACTGGAGGCCGAAAAGCAATTGCTGGCCACACAGTCGCTTTTGAAAGGACAGGAAGAAGAGCGGTCGCGCATCGCCAAAGACCTGCACGATGGACTGGGCGGTTTGCTGAGTGGTGTAAAACTTCAATTGGGTGCTATGAAAGGAAATCTTGTGCTGACGGAAGAAAACGGATTGGCCTTTAACAGGGTTTTGGTGAACCTGGAAGATTCCATTTCGGAAATGCGCCGCATTGCGCACAATATGATGCCGGAAACCCTGCTGAAATTCGGACTGCCACAGGCATTGCAGGATTACAGCGATGGCTTGTCGCGGCAGCAGGACTTCACCATCCAGTGCGAATTCCGGGGTATGGAGAAACGAATGGACAATTCCACTGAAGTGGTGATCTACCGGATCGTGCAGGAACTGATCAACAACGCAGTAAAACACAGCGGGGCAACCGCCATACTTGTTCAGATCATGCGGCATGAAGAAGAATACCTCAATATAACGGTGGAGGACAATGGAAAAGGATTTGATCCGGGGCAGACTGGCGCCGGCTCAGCAGGACTGCGGAATATTGCGTCGCGGGTAAAATACCTCAACGGGAAAATGGACATACAGTCCGAACCGGGAAGAGGCACTTCTGTATATATAGAATGTGAAATAAAGCCCTATGGGTAAAATAAAAGTGATTGTGGTGGATGATCATCCCATGGTGATCGAAGGCATGCGGGCAATGCTGCAACAGATCGATTTCATTGATCTGTGCGCTACGGCCAACAATGCTTTTGTGGCGTTGGAAAAGCTAAAAGAACAGCAGCCGGACCTGGTAATTACCGATATCAACTTACCCGAGGTCAGCGGCATTGAGCTGACCATTAAACTTAAGAAAGAATACCCTGCCATCAAGGTGATAGGGATGAGCACCTTTAATGAACGAAGTTATATTTCGCAGATGATCCGGAGTGGGGCCGACGGATTCCTGGTGAAGAGCGCTTCAAAAGAAGAAATTGAAAAGGCAGTATCCCTGGTCATGGATGGTCAGATGTATCTGAGCGTGGATATCAATATGAACCACCAGGAAAAGAAAGCGCTGAAAAACCAGCCTGTACTCACCCGCCGCGAAAAAGAAATATTGCTTTTAATTGCAGACGGGCTGACCAATCCCCAGATTGCGGAAAAACTGTTCATCAGTCTGAATACGGTAGATACGCATCGGAAGAACCTGCTGGCAAAATTTGAAACGAATAATTCTGCGTCGTTGATAAAGTTGGCGAGTCAATCGGGGATGATTTGAAGGGGGGAGGGGACAGCCTTTGCTGCGTTGTCGCGGCCAAACGAATCGTACAGAGAAAACGGCAAAAAAACGGCAAACTAACGGCAAACCGAGGGCGAACTGGTTTGGGGTTTGTGGTTTGTGGTCTATAGTTGGAGCCGGTGTAATGTGCTGTACAACAATGTTTTGGGTATTGTCGCCAGACGATGCACCACCTAACGGAATAGGCTCATTTTGCCCCTAAAATAGGCTCATTTTTGGGAATAATGGGCTCAAACAGGCAGAATAGGCTCATGAAAACCCCACCAACATCCATAACGCCGAACCCGGCATAACCACACAAATTCCAATCTAAACATTAAATTTGCTTATATAAACACTATTTTACTATGTAATTTTAATACTAAATATTAAATTTGCATAGTGATTACTCGCCTACTGGAATCCAGGCTTAGCGATGCCCTCGGTCGCAGTCCCGCTGTTGCCCTCATAGGCCCACGACAGGTGGGTAAAACCACCCTTGCCTTCCAGTTGGCAGCATCCATTCCCGCCATCTACCTTGATCTTGAGAACCGCACCGACCTCCTGAAAGTGCAGAACATTGAAAACTTTTACACCGAAAACAAGGGAAAACTCCTCATCCTCGATGAAGTGCAACGGCTGCCCGAAATATTCACCACCATCCGCGGCATCATCGACGCAGAACGCCGGCGGGGCAACAAAAAAGGACAGTTTCTCTTCCTCGGTTCTGCTTCCATGGAACTCCTGCAGCAATCGGGAGAAACGCTGGCCGGCCGCATCGCTTATCTTGAATTGCATCCCATCAACCTGCTGGAATACGCCGGCAACAACTCCGGTATCAGCAACCAGCTCTGGCTCAGGGGCGGATTCCCCGAAAGCCTGCTGGCCAACTCGGATGCCGACAGCCTGGCCTGGCGGCACGATTTTATCCGTACCTACCTCGAACGCGATATTCCCCTGCTCGGTCCGCGCATTCCAGGCACCACACTCGAACGCTTCTGGACCATGCTTTGCCACAACCAGGGAACCATACTGAACGCTTCTCAACTGGCAAGAAACCTCGATGTGTCCAGCGTAACCGTAAGCCGTTACCTCGACCTGATGTGCGACCTGCTGCTCGCGAGAAGATTGCAGCCCTGGGCATCGAATGCAGGCAAGCGACTCGTACGGGCACCCAAAGTGTATGTGCGCGACAGTGGCATCACACATGCCATGCTCAACATCGCCAGCTACAATGAATTGCTGGGACATCCCGTAGTGGGCGGAAGCTGGGAAGGCTTTGTCATCGAAAACCTGCTCTCGGTTTTGCCCTCGCTCGTGCGACCGTATTATTACCGTACCGCCGGTGGTGCCGAAATCGACCTGGTGCTCGAATTTTCTTCCGGTGAAATCTGGGCCATAGAAATCAAACGCAGCACAGCGCCTGCACTCTCCAAAGGATTTCACATCGCCTGCGAAGACCTGCAGGCACACAAAAGATTTGTGGTGTACAGTGGCACCGACCGGTTCACCCTGGGCGATGGCATCATCGCCACCCCGCTGCTGGATTTGATGCAGGAAATAGTTCGCTGAAAACAATTCACTGCCCAAACCGCTTTTGCAACAGCTCCCACCCATATTATCTGTATATTACTGAAACATAGCCCTGCTTCCTACCCGTCCCACCGGAAACGGCCTCCTACATCGCCCAAACATTTCGTACAATCCTCATTGCATGAGAGCAAAATCTGTCACAGGCAATTCAACGGCCGCCATTCAATCTGCATTGCTGCAAGCCATGTCCGATGGTTTCACCCCAACCCTCGCCATCGTTTTTATTTCGGTGAAGCAGGACCGCCGGGCCATCTGCGAATTGCTCAGCAAATATCATATCGACATCGTAGGCGCCACGTCCGCAGGAGAGTTCACCAACCACCGCCAGAGCGATGGCGAAACAGCCATGCTGCTGTTCGACATCAATAAAGAATATTACCGTATCCTGTTTCGCGATACAAAAGACAAAAACGTAACAGACACTGCGAAAGAAGCCACCACGGCTGCCTTGGCCGCATTCGATCATCCTGCTTTCATCATCTGCAGCACCTGCATCGCCGAAAACGGATGGGTGTACGATGGCGTTGGTCTCATTCACAGCATCCGCAACGTGGCCGGCGCCAATGCACCTGTATTCGGCGCCATGTCGGGCGACGACGGACTGCTGAAAGGCACTTATGTTTTTACGGCAGAACAACTCTCCAACGAAGGATTCGTGATGCTGGCGCTGGACCACAACAAAATTGAACTGTACGGCATGGCCATATCGGGATGGAAACCGCTGGGCAAAACGCGCACCGTCACCAAATGCGAAGACGGCTGGCTTTGCACCATCGACGACCAGCCCGCGCTCGATATGTACCTGCGCTACCTGGGGCAATCGCTGCAAACCGGCGAGGGCGGACAAAAACTTGTTTTCGTGGAAGACGTGGGATTTTATTATCCCTTCCTGGCCATCGATGCCGGCGAACCTTCCTTAAGAACGCCCATGGAAGTGAGCCGGGAAAAGAATGCCATCCGCCTGGACATCGCCATACCGGAAGGCAAACAACTGCAATTCACACTGCCGCCCGATTTCGACATTGTAGAGTCGGTCCTTGAAAAGGCCGCCGCCTTAAAACAAAGCAAACAGGCCGAAGCCGACGCCCTGCTGATCTTTTCCTGCCTCGGCAGGCGCAGCGTACTGGGGCCTATGGTTAAGGAAGAAAACGAAGGCCTGCAGAAAATATGGAATGCACCCATGGCTGGGTTTTTCTCCTATGGAGAATATGGAAAGGATCCCGCTAACGATCATGTATTTCACTCCATCACCTGCAGTTGGGTGGCGCTGAAAGAAAAATAAATAAAGAAGATGCAAATGAAAAATTTGCTGAAACTATGGCCCCTGGCACTGTTGCCGGTGCTGCTGCTTTCCTGCAGAAACAAAGGAGTATCGCCTTCCCCGGAAGCCATCGCGCAACTAAACTTAAAAAGAGGAGCCGTGATTTCCTGCGGATCGCCCAACGCACAGTTTGGAACACTTGAATTTGACATGAGCTGCGATCCCGCCATCAAAAAAGATTTTAATCTCGCAGTTGAACTGCTGCATTCCTTTGAATACGACGAAGCAGAGAAAGTATTTGCAAAAATCATTGATGCATCGCCCGCTTGCGCCATGGCTTACTGGGGCGTTGCCATGTGTAATTTTCATCCCCTGTGGACGCCGCCGACAGAGGCCGAATTGCAAAAAGGAGCCGCGGCCATTGCCATTGCAAACAGCATTCAAACAAAATCTGCCAGGGAAGCCGGCTACATACACGCCATCACCTTATTTTATAAGGACTGGAATAAGAAGGACCATCACACGCGTTGCGTGGAATTTGAGAAAGCAATGGAGCAACTGCACACAGCCTATCCCGGCGATCAGGAAGCGGCCATCTTTTATGCCCTGGCGCTGGACGCTGCTGCTAGTCCGGCCGACAAAACCTACGCGAACCAGAAAAAGGCCGGTGATATCCTGCAGGCATTGTATCCCAGGGAGCCCGAACATCCCGGCATCATTCACTACATCATCCATACCTACGACTATCCGGAACTTGCGCAGCTCGCTTTACCCGCAGCAAGAAAATATGCACAGGTAGCGCCCTCATCGGCGCATGCGCTGCACATGCCATCGCATATATTCACAAGGTTGGGCTTGTGGGACGACGACATTCATTCCAACCTGCAATCGGTAAGCGCTGCACAATGTTATGCGCAGCAGGCAGGCATCCGGGGACATTGGGATGAAGAGTTGCATGGCCTCGACTATCTCGTATATGCCTACCTGCAAAAAGGAGATAACCAACTGGCAGGGGAAAAGATGCAGTACCTGCACTCCATCAAACAGGTCTCTCCTGTCAATATTAAAGTGGCCTATGCATTTGCGGCTATCCCATCGCGTTATGTGCTCGAAAATAAGGACTGGAAGGGCGCCGCAGCTTTACAATTGCCGCAGGTGAATTTTTCCTGGGACCAGTTTCCCTGGCAGGAAGCCATCGTGCATTTTACCAGGCTGCTGGGCGCGGTGCATACCAGTGATCTAAATGAGGCAAGGATAGAACTGGCCAGGCTTATGGAATTGAAGGATGTTTTGGATAAACAAAAAGATGGCTTCAAAGCAAACGAAGTTGCTGTGCAGATAAAAGCCGGCGAAGCATGGATACAATTTGCACAAGGCAATACAACAGCGGCATTGGATGTCATGAAACTTGCTGCAGATAAAGAAGACAGCACAGAGAAACATCCTGTAACACCTGGAAAAGTAGTACCCGCAAGGGAATTACTGGCCGATATGCTGCTGCAGGCAAAACAATACCAGCCTGCATTGGACGCCTATGAGGCCGTGTTGGTAAAAAATCCCAACCGCTTTAACAGCCTGTACAATGCAGGCGTGGCGGCCGGCAAACTGGGCGACACGCAAAAAGCGGTTTCCTGCTTCCGGCAGTTGCTGGCGATAACGGATACGGCTGTTGGGGGCAGACCAGAAATTGCTGTTGCCCAGGCCTATGTGAAGTCGCATCCCCTCCGCCTTGTTTCCGCCAAAAAGCCTACATTGTAGCAAAGCCTTGCTGCCATGCAATTTTTCCTCTTCCTGCTGCTTTTCCCTGCAACCAGTTGCATGGCGCAAACGGCCGGTAGCGCCACCCGGTCCGTACCGCAAAAAGAACCCCGCGTCACCCTCATCCCCACACAGGAATTCATCTTCAACTCCTTTGTGGATTGTAATATGGCATCCGTTTGGGTGGGCGACAGTTTTCGCATCTTCCCGGGAAAATACGGCGAGGACCCGCTTTGGGGCGATGCACATGATCTGAAATACACATCGGGCATATCGGTGGATACGGTGTTCCTCAAAAAGCCGGCGGATTTCATCGCGCCGAAACTCCCGTCCAATGCAGCTCCTGGAACAAAAGGATTGCACGGCGCTGTATGGTTTGAAACGCTGTACCAGGACAGCAGCGATGCATCCGGGCAAACCTTATATGCGCTTTACCACAACGAAAATTATCCATCCACGCTTCCCTACAACAGCCGCACCGGCGAAGGCTATAAAAACGATCGCTGGCCCCAGGGATTGAAAGGCCCGGGTACTGCCACCGCCGTATGTCGCATCGGCATCATGTTATCAAAAGATGGTGGCCGGAGCTGGGAGGACAAGGGCATCATTTTGCAGGACCTGCAACCGCGACTGATCCTGCTGCCACACAATACCGCTGTTAATTTTGCCGGTGGCGTGGGCGATCCTTCGGCCGTTCCCAGCGGCGATCACCTCTATATATTTTATGGCGAATACGGTTATCCCGGTCGTTATGAAGCCACCAGCTACGACACGGCCACCGAATGGAGCGGCCAGTGCATCAGCATCGCACGCATTGCGTTGAAGGACCTTGAAAAGCCCGTGGGTAAAGCGTTCCGCTGGGATGGGCAGCGTTTTGCAGCACCCGGCGACGGCGTTGGCAAACCGGTGAAGGCTTTGCAGATATCACTTTCCGAAGGAGGAGGCCCTGCGTCTTCTCCCACTGCAAAGTATTTCTGGGGGCCCTCCGTTAGCTGGAACACCTGGCTCCAGTGTTGGGTGATGCTCATGGCCCGCGCCGAAGGGCCGAGTTGGAAAGGAAGCAGCGTCTATATTTCTTTCAATCCCCATGCCGACCTGGGAAAAGGAAACAACGCGCAGGATTGGTCTGCACCTCGCAAGCTGCTCGAGATTCCGGGTCACACCATCTGGTATCCTTCCCTGCAACCACTCGATACGCCCGAAGACAAAGCCGCGCGTTTCACTTCTCTTCGCCTGGGAAAAAAGGCACGACTTTTTTATAAAATCTCCGACGAAGGAAAATACCTGTCGAACTACCTGGTGGAATTCGACTGAAACCGCTGCCTGCCTGCAGGCATTCGCACGCGATTCAATCAATCGTTTGCAAAGCGCCGTTCCTTTTCAATGCAGTATTATTACAGTCAGAATAATGCTCATGAAAAAGACGATCGGTTTCTTTCTCGCACTGGCGACGGCGCATGGCGTCCTTGCACAAACACAACCTCTTCCCACGGAACTGCAATCTCCTGAAATAGTATCCGTCAACCGCCTGCCCATGCGGGCTTCCGGGTTTTCTTTTGAAAATGCTGCACTTGCACGCCAGGGCGACAAGAGCAGCTCCGCTTATTTCCTTTCCCTCAACGGCACCTGGAAATTCAAGTGGGTGCAGGACCCGAACGATCGTCCGCTTGATTTTTTCCGCCCCGGTTTCGACGATTCAAACTGGGACAATTTTAAAGTGCCGGCCAACTGGGAGGTTAACGGTTACGGTCTGCCCATTTACGTGAACCACCCCTACGAATTTACGGGCCGGAAAAAAACCGGTGCGGCCCTGAACCCGCCCTTCGACATTCCTGCCAATAACAACCCCGTTGGATCTTACCGTCGCAAAATCAACATCCCCGAATCCTGGAAAGACCGCCAGGTGTTCATCAGCCTGGGTGCTGTAAAATCGGCCTTCTTTATTTGGGTGAATGGTGTTAAGGTAGGCTACAGCGAAGACAGTAAGCTGGCTGCCGAATTCGATATCACCAAATACGTACATCCTGGTGAGAACACCATTGCCCTCCAGGTGTATCGCTGGAGCGATGGCTCCTATCTCGAATGCCAGGACATGTGGCGCATCTCGGGCATTGAGCGCGACGTTTATCTCTATGCCACGCCCAAACTGCACATCGGCGATCTGAAAGTGAATGCGGGGCTTGACGCTTCCTACCGCAACGGCCTGCTGCAGCTCGATCTTACCATCAACAACGACCGCATTGATCGCAGGACCAACCACAGCAAGCCCGATACTTTTTCCGTGGCATTGCAACTGGTAGATAAAAAAGGCGATACCATCTGGCGGCAGCAAACGGATCCTGCTACTGTGCTGGGCAATTTCTGGAAACAGGTATCGCTCGAAACGACCCTTAATAATATTCATACCTGGTCGGCCGAAACGCCTCATCTCTATACCCTGTTCATTGAACTGAAAGACAAGGAGGGGAAGACACTGGAAGTGCGTCCGCAGCGGGTGGGCTTCCGGTCGGTGGAAATAAAGGGCAGTGATTTCCTGGTGAACGGACAACGTGTTTTCCTGAAAGGAGTGAACCGACACGAGCACAACGCCACCCAGGGTCACACGCTCACGCAGGCGGATATGCGAAAAGACATGGAGATGATGAAGAAGCTCAACGTCAATGCCGTTCGGCATTCGCACTACCCGCCCGATCCTTACTGGATGGAGCTTTGCGATGAGTACGGCCTTTACGTGGTGGACGAAGCCAATATCGAATCGCACGGCCGGTATTACAGTCTTGACTATACGCTGGGGAACGACAAGCAATGGCGCATGCCGCACTTAGAGCGCATCAGGCGCATGTACGAGCGCGATAAGAACCATCCTTCGGTGGTCACCTGGTCGCTTGGCAACGAGGCCGGCAACGGCGTCAACTTCTATGAAGCCTACGAATGGCTGAAGAAACAGGACAGCAGCCGCCCTGTGCAATACGAACGTGCCGAAAACGATTTCAATACCGATATGATCGTGCCCCAGTATCCCGAGCCGAACGGGCTGATCCGTTATTCCCGCAGCAACAACACGCGCCCCTTCATCATGAGTGAGTATGCGCACATCATGGGCAACAGTCTCGGCAATTTCAAAGAATACTGGGATGCCATTGAAAACCATCCCAAACTCCAGGGCGGGTTCATCTGGGAATGGATCGATCAGGCCATCGATACTGTTAAGAACGGGAAAAGGATCATGGCCTATGGTGGCGACTTTCCGCTGGAAGGCCCGGTGAACGAAGATTTCAGCGACAACAATTTTTGCGTGAAAGGTGTGGTGACGGCCCATCGTGGCCTTACGCCCATGGCCCTGGAAGTGAAAAAGGTGCACCAGTTTATTAAAACCAGTTATGCCGGCGACAACCGCATACAGGTCAATAACAGCTATTTCTTCCGCGACCTAAGCAACTATGAGCTGCAATGGCAGTTGCTCGAAGAGGGTGTAACGGTTGAAAAAGGAATTGTTCCCCAGTTGAGTGTAGCGCCGCGTCAAACTGAAACGATTGTGCTTCCCATTAAAACACGCGCCAGGGCGGGGAAGGAATATTTTCTGAATATATCCTACCGGCTACGGGCAACCGAACCCTTCCTGGAAAAAGGATATGAAATAGCTGCGGAGCAAATCGCCTGGAGCGGAAACCCGCAACCCTTCACGGTTACAGCCAATGGGAAATCATTGTCGGCCAGGGAGCAGGGCGGCCTGCTGAAGATCAGCGGCGCCAATGTTACGGTGGATTTTGACCTCGCCGCCGGCCGGCTGGTGGCTTATAATTTTAAAGGTAACCCGTTGATCCTTTCGGGTCCGGTTCCTGCCTTCTATCGTGCTCCTACTGATAACGATATAGGCGCCGGCCTCAACCGGTCACAGCGTATTTGGCGGAATGTTTACAGCAACGATTCCCTGGCGGAAAAGAAAACTACCTGGGAAGCGACCGGCGATGGCGTCCGTATTACGGTAAAAACCACGCTGCTGAAAGGCGATGCAGAAAACGAACAACAGTTTACGGTGCTGAACGATGGCAGCATCAAAGTGGACAACTTCTTCCATGCCATAAAAGGCAAACACAACTTAATGATGCGGATCGGAACCGACCTGGAGCTTCCTGCTGCATTGAGCAATATCGAATGGCTGGGCCGCGGCCCCGGTGAGAACTACTGGGATCGCAAGACCGCTTCTTTTATCGGGCGCTACAGGCAAACTCTTTCGGAGCAATACTTTCCGTATGCGCGTCCGCAGGAAAGTGGCAACAAAACGGAAGTACGCTGGGTGAACCTTACCGACCAAAAAGGCAGGGGACTGCAGGTAGCCTTTACCGATAGTTTACTCAGTTTTTCTGCATTACCCTATTCGCTCGACGACCTTGATCCGGCGCCGGAAAAGCACCAGTATCATTCCGGTGAACTGGTGCCGCGCAACCGGGTGTACATGCACCTCGACCTGTTGCAACTGGGTGTGCAGGGAATGGACAGTTGGGGTGCGTTGCCGCTGGAGCAGTACCGCATTCCGTTTCGCGATCACCGTTTCAGTTATTGGATCCGGCCGTTGCGCTGAGCAGTCGTGTTATTGACGCATGGGTTTTTGCCGCGCTGGGGCTGAAAACGAACCTGCCGGATTTACCGTAAAAAATGTAGCTTCACCAGTAAATGCAGCTCCGCTGTTGCAAATGAAACCTACTGCTTACAACCGGATTGAATCCATCGATCTGTTAAAGGGACTGGTAATGGTGATCATGGCCCTGGACCATGTACGCGATTATTTTCATTACGATTCTTTTTTCTTTGACCCGGCTGATCCCGCAAAAACAACGTTGCCGATTTTTTTCACCCGCTGGATCACCCATTTTTGTGCACCTGCATTCAGTTTTCTTGCAGGGCTTTCCGCTTATATGGCCGGCAAGCGCAGAACACGCGGCGAGTTGTCTTCCTTCCTGCTGAAACGAGGCCTCTGGCTGGTTTTGCTGGAATTCACCATCATCACTTTTGGCTGGTATTTCGACCTGCAATGGCGCACGATCAATGCCCTGGTCATCTGGTCGCTTGGCGTAAGTATGGTGGTGTTGTCGGCGCTCATTTACCTGCCGCGGCAATATGTGCTTTGGTTCAGTTTGGTGCTCATTTTTGGGCACAACCTGCTCGATAACCTGCAGGTGGGCAACAGCGTGGTCTGGGATGTACTGCACCGGCAAAATGTATATGCGCTCAGCGCGCACCGGCAGGTACTGATCGGTTACCCGCTCATTCCCTGGATCGCGGTGATGTCGCTCGGTTACTGGTTCGGCGGAATATATGAACCGGGTGTTGATCCGGCGAAAAGGAAAAAGATCCTTACCGGCCTGGGCCTGGCGTCGCTCCTGCTTTTTGTGGTGTTGCGGGCTACCAATATATATGGTAATCCCGTGCCCTGGAAGCCGTACGACAGCTTTGTGAAAGGGTTGATGGATTTCCTGAACCCCGCGAAATACCCGCCTTCGCTGCAATACCTGCTGATGACCCTGGGTGGCGCTTTCCTGTTCCTGGCGTTTACCGAAAAATGCCGTGGTAAGATAGCGGGCTTTTTCTCCACCTATGGCCGCGTTCCTTTCTTTTACTATATCCTGCACATTTACCTGCTTCATATTATCGCCATGATCGCGGCGCAACTGACGGGCTTTGGCTGGCAGTCTTTTGTACTGCCCACTTTTATCATTTTTGTGCCCGACCTGCAGGGCTACGGTTTCAGCCTGCTGGCGGTATACGGCTTTTGGATCCTGGTGGTGCTGCTGCTTTACCCGCTCTGCAAAAAATTCGATCGTTACAAACAGCAGCACCGGGAAAAATGGTGGCTGAGCTATTTATGAGTGTTCCCTGCTTCCTGTTTTGCCGCTGAATTTTCGGGGTTTGCCGCAATGGTCCGGCTGGGCCTGCTGCCGCTGTCTAGTTTTGTCCGGTGATATTACAGATCCCATAATCGGACAAGATGAAAAAGACAATCTGGCTCATTGCTTTGTTGGCGGGTTTAAAAGTGGTTGCGCAACCGCCGGCGCAGGGAGCTACGCAGGCGCAAACACCGGCACCCGGACAGGCTCCCGGCGCCAGGGCCGCCACCATGACCATCGGCCATGTATACGGAAAGATCACCGACAGCACCGGTAAGGAACTGCCGGGTATTTCGGTATATGTTATGGAGAAGAAAAAAGACGGGAAAACCGGCAAGAGCAACGAAGTTCTTCTCAAAGGGTTTACCACCCGTAACAACGGCGAGTTCAGTTTTGAAGATCTGCCCCTTCGCAGCACGCTCAGCCTCCGGATCTCCGGTGTCGGTTTCCAGTCGCGCGAAGAGAATATAGGTTTCGAACCGGGAAAGACCGGGCAGGATATGGGGTCAATTCGTTTAAGCACCTCCGTTAGTGAGCTCACCGGCGTGGTGGTAACGGCTTCAAAGAACGCGATGAAACTCGATATCGATAAGAAGGTATTCAACGTGGACAAGAACATCGTAAGCGAAGGCGGTACAGCCATCGACGTGATGAAAAACGTGCCCTCTCTCCAGGTCGACATCGACGGCAATGTGTCGCTCCGTAACAGCACGCCGCAGATCCTGGTAGACGGACTTCCCACAACGCTTACCCTGGAGCAGATACCCGCCAGCGCCATCGAATCCGTGGAAGTGATCACCAATCCTTCTGCCAAATACGACGCATCCGGCGGCGGCGCAGGCATCCTCAACATCATCCTGAAAAAGAATAAAAAGACCGGCTATAACGGTAACCTGCGGGCAGGTATCAATAAATACGGAGCCCTCGACGGCGGCGCTGATTTCAATGTGCGCCAGAACAAGGTGAACATCAATGCAGGCATCAACCTGCGGCAGGTCAGCGGCAAAACAACGGGCACCATTAACCGCACCAATCTCGCCGAAGACCCGGTTACTTCGCTGCAGCAGATCAACAAGGACAACAACACCGGGTCCATGCTCTTCGGGCGCCTGGGTATTGACTACCTCGTCACCAACAAAACCACGCTGTCCCTCACAGGCATGCGTATGCGTGGTGATATGGGTGGCGATTCCTACCTGCAGACCAGCACCGACAGCCTCTTCCAGGATGGCGCCAGCTCTTCCTATAGCCAGCGTTATACCAGCAGTTCGCGGATCTTTAACGGGCAGGGAATTACTGCCGGGATGAAACATATCTTCAGCGACAAGGAAGACCTCACTGTTAACGCGAATTATTTCACCGGTAAAGGCGATAACAATACGATTTACACCACCGACTATTTCAGCGGCGACAAAAACAGCAGCATTGCCAATACGCTTACCCAGAAACTCGTGGGCGGCGGTACCGACAAAAACCTGGTGCTCCAGGCCGATTACAGCAAGCAGTTCAAAACCGGCCTGAAGCTGGAAACCGGTGCCCGTGCTGCCATTCGCAGCAGAATCAATATCAATAACAACTATATTCTTGATCCGCTCACCGGTGAATATGTATTGCAGCCTTCTACTGCCAGCAATTACAAGAGCTCCGACAATGTATATGCCGCTTATGCGACGGTGAGCAACAGCATTCACAATTTCGGGTACAAGATCGGCTTGCGGGCAGAGAGCTCCAACTACCAGGGTGAACTGACGGATACCAGGGAAACATTTTCCAATTCCTATCCCATCAGTCTTTTCCCTTCCGTGTTCCTGAGCCAGCAACTGAAAGGAAACCAGGAGCTGCAATTTTCTTATACGCGCCGCATCAACCGGCCCAATTTTTTCCAGCTCATTCCTTTTATCGACTCAACCGATAAGCTGAACATCCGCCAGGGTAATCCCAACCTGGTACCGGAATTCACCCAGAACTTCGAGCTGAATTACCTGAAGACCTATGGTGGCAACAACAGTTTCCTCGCTTCCCTGTATTATAAGAAAACGAATAACCTCATCACCAGTTATCTCGATTCCTACACCGATGCGAACGGTACCGCCAAGCTGGTGAACACTTTTATCAATGCCAACTCGGCCTATGCAGCCGGTACGGAACTAACGGTGATGCAGAACTGGACCAAATGGTTCAGCACCTCGGCCGATCTGAATATCTACAACTCAAAAGTGAACGCCAGCTCTTCCACGACGGGCCAGGATGCGCTCTGGAGCTGGTTTGGCAAACTGAACAACAATTTCAGGCTGCCCCATAATTTCAGTGTGCAGGTGTCGGGCATGTACCAGTCGCGCACCAACCTGGTCACCAGCAACAACCAGGGTGGCGGTCCCGGTGGCCCGCCGCCGGGAATGATGGCCCAGAGCGCCTCCCAGGGATATATCCGTTCTTTTTACGCCGTGGATGCCGCCATCCGGAAGAGTTTCCTGAACAACAAATTCTCGGTATCGCTCAGCATGAACGATATCTTCCGCAGCCGTACGCAGAGCCAGTATTCTTACAGCGATTATTTTACGCAGGACTATACCCGGCTGCGCGATCCGCAAATGTTCCGCCTGAACCTGGCCTACAGTTTTGGTAAGATGGACGCGACTCTTTTCAAACGGAAATCGCAAAGCACCGAACAATTCCAGTCGGACGCATTGTAAAATTGAACGAATCTGTTATCTTAAACAAAATACAGTGATCATAGAACCGGTAAGTGGAAATCGTAAATGGATGCAGGTGCTCCTGCATGTGCTGGCCTGGCTGGTAGTGTTTTCCATTCCCTACCTCTTCCGCAACCACTACAATGAGAACAGGCCCGCCAACCCCGATGAACTACGGTTCATTATGCTCAATACCTTAACGGGATTGTTCTGGGTGATGCTTTTCTATTTTAATGCCAACCTGCTGGTGCCGCGCCTGCTCTATACCAAAAAGTACCTTCTGTACGGAGCCGTGGCCGCCGGTGTGTTTGCATTGATCCTGGCCATTCACCTCGGCATGTTCCGGGCCCTGATCGAAACGAGGAAGCCCAATGTTTGGCTCAGCACAGGTTTTAACCTGCCCACCTTTGTGCTGACCATGGCCGTTAGTACGGCCTATAAATTTCTGCTCGACCGGTCCAGGATGGAGAAGCTGCTGCTGGAAAAGCAGGATGAAAACCTGAAGACCGAACTTTCTTTTCTACGCTCGCAGATCAGTCCGCATTTTATATTCAATGTGCTGAACAATATGGTGGCGCTGGTGCGCATGAAAAGCGACCAGTTGGAGCCCACCATCATGAAATTGTCGGGCCTGATGCAGTACATGCTCTATGATACCGACGAAGAAAAAGTGTTCATCAGCGATGAGATCGGTTACCTGCGCAATTATATCGACCTGCAGCAGCAAAGGTTTGGATCGAAAGTGAGAATGGATGTGCTGCTGGAGGAACCGCAGCGGAACTACCAGATCGAACCCATGCTGCTGATCCCCTTCGTGGAGAATGCCTTTAAACACGGTGTGGGGCTGATTGAAAATCCTTCTATTTATATTCACTTGCGGGAGGAGGCCGGTGGCATCGAATTCGAGGTGCGCAATGCGTTTAATCCGCAGAAGGAAGAAGTGAAAGACCGGACTTCGGGCATTGGCCTGCAAAATGTGGCCCGGCGGCTCAACCTGCTGTATCCCGGAAAGCACAGCCTGTTGGTGAACCGCGCCGATGGTATTTTTGACGTGCGGCTGAAATTAAAACTGACCTGATGTTACGTTGTATCGCCATAGACGACGAACCCCTGGCCCTGGGCCTCCTGGTGGACAATATCAGCAAAGTGCCTTTTCTGCAACTGGTGGCTTGCTGCTCCGACGCCTTTGAGGCGACGAAGGCGCTGCAGGAACAAGCGGTTGACCTGGTTTTTATTGATATCCAGATGCCCGGGCTCACCGGGCTGCAATTCATTGAAAGCCTCACCCAGCGGCCTATGGTGATCATGGTAACGGCCTATAAACAATTTGCGCTGGAAGGCTATTCCCTTGATGTGGTGGACTACCTGGTGAAACCCGTTCCCATGGAGCGTTTCCTGAAAGCCTGTAACAAGGCGCTTGCCCTTTATGAATTGAAACGGGAGAAAAAAAACCCGGAGGCAGCGGCGCCGGGTTATTTTTTTGTGCCGGCCGACTACAGCATGGTGAAGATCGATTTTGATGACCTGCTGTGGGTGGAAGGCCTGCGCGATTACGTGAAACTGCACCTGCGCAGCGGCAGCCGGCCGATGATTTCCCGCACCAGCATGACGGGTATTGAAAAGTCGTTGCCACCGGCGCGGTTCATCCGCATCCACAAATCTTATATCGTGGCCATTAAAGCCATCCATTCCATTCGTAGGAACAGTATATTCATTGGTGAGTTGGAACTGCCCATTGGAGAAACGTATAAGGAAGCTGTGCAGCAATTGCTGGGCGAAGGCGGCGCCGAATAAGGAGGACCGTTTTTGAACCAGCCCTCCTTACAGGGGGTCTTTGGAATAAAATTCCAGTGGTGAGCATTTGAAGAACTTCGCGAGTTCGTTCAATTGTATGTTATTGTATTTGGCCGTGAAATAAGGACTTTCGATATGACCAATGTATCCCGTCGATACATTCAGGTGAATAGCAATATCTTCCTGCGTATATCCCAGTTCTGCCCGCCATTTTTTTACCTGGGAGATGATGTACAGGTCCACTTTGTGCTTATGGATCTTCCTTGCCATTCACGTGCAAGGACGAAAAAGCCGATCAGAGGACGTCCTATATATAAGTCGGAAAATGTACTTTAGACTGACTTTTTCCCGGTTTTGGGTGAAAAAACCGGGTCGTAAACCGGGTACCAGCGGGTTCTTTGCTGGGAATAAAATGGGTGTTTAAACCCTATTATCGCAAAGGCCTGTCCGGCAGGAAATCTCTTGGCGAACATTTGAATAATTTTGCCAGCTCGTTCAGATGTCCCAGGTTGTATTTAGCGCGGTACCGCGGGCTTTCTATGTGACTGATATAGCCGGAGGAGAGCTCCAGGTGGACGGCCAGATCCAACTGGGAATAACCATGTTCCAGCCGCATCTTCCGGACGCGGGCAATAATGAACTGGTCAATTGAGTACTTTTTGGCAACCCTCGGCATTCATTTGCAAGGACGGCAAAGAATTCCGGAGGCTTTCCTATACATGTATAGGAAAATGTTTTACTTTAGTAACACGCAAAGGTTATGGCTACACTTGGTCCATATACATCACCGGAAGCCCTTTTGGAAGATTTCAGGCAAGGCAATGAACTTGCCCTGAAAACCTTGCTGGAGCTACATTTCTCCGCCCTCATCTCTTACGCTGGCCGCCTTTCTAAAGACGAAGCAGCCGCTTATGATATCGTAACGGAATCCTTTGTAAAGCTTTGGGACAAGCGTGCTCATATGGAGTCGCTGAAGGGCATGATTGCCTATTTATATGTAATAATAAGGAACGGTTGTTTTGTATTCCTGCAGCAAAGGGACCGGATGGCGCAATCGCACCAGGAAGCTTCTTACCTGGAGCAATTCCAGGCCGAAGCCGATACTGAAGAAACCCGCAGCCGGTTGATCCAACTGATCCTATTGGAAACGGCCGCGATGCCGCCGCAGATGCAACAGGTTTTCCGGATGGCCTACCTCGAATCGATGTCGGCCCAGGCCATAGCGGAAGCGTTGAACCTTTCGGTACTAACGGTTCATACGCATAAAAAACTGGCCATGAAAAGGCTGCGGGCTGCTTTGTCCAAAAAGGGTTTCAGCGGCCGCTGGACTTTTTTCTTTGCCGCTTAACGGGTGGCATACCAGCTTCCTTTTCCCACACCAAATTTTTTCAGTTGTTTGTTTTGTACCAGCGCTTCGAGGTGCTTTTTTATGGTGTTGCGGTTGGCGCTGGTAAACGCAACAATATCCTTAACGGTGATACGACCCCTGGATGTCGCAAGAGACAGTATTTGCAGGGAAAGCGGCAGCAACTGTTTCTTCAGTAGCCGCTCCTGTTCGATTTTGACTTCCAATCTTCGTTTCTGCTGCTGAAGAACGCGCAGGAAAAAGAGCAGCCAGGGCTGCCAGTTCGGTTGTGCATGTTGTAAAGTGCCCTGGGTTTGCCGCAATGCCAGGTAATATCCTTCTTTGTTTTGCTCCACGAGCGCCTCCATTGAACTGTAAGGCGTATAGGTATAACCCGCGCGCAGGAGCAGCCAGGTGGTAAGGATCCTCGACAGCCGGCCATTGCCATCCTGGAACGGATGAATGGCAAGAAATTCCACTACGAACACAGCGGTTACAATAAGTGGATGCAAACTTTTTTCCTCCATGCACTGTCTCGTCCAATGCACCAGTTGTTCCATTCTGCGCGGCGTTTCAAAAGGAGATGCTGTTTCAAAAACAATACCCAGCGACCGGCCGGATGCATCAAAAGCTTCTACGTGATTGTTTAAGGTTTTGTACCTGCCTCTGTGCCACTGGTCTTTTTCACTGTGCTGCAACAGTTCTCCATGCAACTGGCAGATATAATTTTCGGTGACAGAGATATGTTCATAACTGGAAAACAGGAGTTGCATCAGTTCTGCATATCCTGCCACTTCCTGTTCGTCGCGGGAAGAAAAAGACTGCCGGGAAAGATTCTTTAACAGGGCTTCCACTTCGGCATCACTTAATGCACTGCCCTCTATGCGGGTGGAAGAACCGATGCTTTCTATGGTGGCTACTTTCTTTAAAGCCGAAAGTTGTTCGGGCGCCAGCTCGCCCATGACCCGCCAGCTTCCCTTGAATTCATCAATCTCGGCAATGAGCGATAATATTTCCGGGGTTATGGATATGGATGCCAGTTGCATATCCGTAAATGTATACATAAATATCCATATTATGGATTAATACCCATAAAAATATCCATAAATAGCCTTAATTATACGGGCTCAACCACTTAGCGCACCACCGTTATGACGTGTTCCGGGCGTGAAACCGGCAGTATTATTTTATAAACGCCGGAGCCCTTTTGCACCGTCTCCAGCTTTTTTCCATCCATGGTTACGGTTGGTTTCCGTAAGGGTTGGGAAAGGGAATAGACCGTCAGGACGGTGGAATGATGGTTGCCGCTGCGGTTCTCAAGGCGGAAGCGGAATCGCCGCGCATCTTTTTGTACCGTAATACCATCCGGCGCCGATACCCATCCGTCGCGATTCAGTTCAAAATGAAGGCGGTCTTTTTTTTGCACGAAGCTGAATTTGGCGCGGATGCCGTCCTGCGGATCGAGCTGCCACTGTTTCGACGTTTCCCGGAGCCGTGCGCCATAAGCCGTCCACCCGAAAATAGGGTCGAGAGCCAGCACCGAACGGGCCATATCCACTGCGGCAATCATACCCAGGTCGCCCTCGCCATCGTAGACCCAGGGGCCGCGGTCGAGCGGACGACCGTACCATGTTTTTCCTCTTTTGTATTCGATGAACTCGCCGCCCATGGCGCCGTCGTTTTCTGCCCCGGGAAACCAGTAGCCATAGCCGCTTTCGGGCGGACCAGCATTCACCAGCGCCCAGGAGCTGAGATAAGACGCATAACCCAGTTGCAGCCAGTCGCCGGGATTGTCTGCAAAATGCAGTCCGTAATCCAGCACCGAGCGGCCACCCATCTTGGCCATATAACTCATACGGTCATCCGCACCCAGGTGATAGTAGCTGGTCTCCAGCCAGCCGCGCACCGCCAGTCCAGCGTAATGTTGACGTTCAAGAAACTGCCAGGCATCTTCTTTTTGTATCACGGGGTGGGAATACCATTTCTTTTTCACGCGATCGAACCAGAGCGCTGAATCGGGCTGCAGCGGATGCGTGAGCGCATATTTCGCAAAGGCATAGGACGATTCAAAAGCCGTGCGGTCGAATGCGTATTCAGAACCCCAGGGATAGGGATTGTCGTAGATAAAGTATTTTACTTTTTTCTCGTACTCGTTGCGGAGCCAGCGGGCTTCGGTGGGGCGTCCTTCTTTTTCCAGCGCTTCCATCAGTGGCTCCAGCACCAGTTCGTTGTAACAGGCCATCTCGTAGATGCGGTATTCGGTTGGGCGTATCCGGTAGGGGTATTCAAAATAGGCTTTGGCGGTGCGCCAGGCGCGTTCGAGGTAGCCGGCAGCATCGAGGTAATGCATTTTTTCGGGGTAATAACGGGCCAGTTCGTAGCAGTGAAAATACATGGTCACCAGGTGCGGATAATCGTAGGCCCGCCACAGGCGCATGGTATCGCGGCCCGGCACTTCCACCGACTGGTTGTCGGCCGACCAGGCATAGCGGTAAGCGCGGCTGGTATCGCGGTTTTCTTTCCAGTTGGGCGACCCGTAGATGCCGTAGGGGAAAGGGTTTTCGGCATCGGTGCGCTGCAGCCTGCCCCATACGAAATGTTCGATATAATATTCCAGTGCATCGATCTCTTCCTGTTTTGGATAGAACACATTTTTGGCAGCGAGATAGGGGGCTTTACTCAGTGCGGCGTCGTCGCCCGAAAGCATATAACCCCACCAGCCATCGAAGCCATCGGTGTTATCGGGACCGCGCAGCACGCTGTTCTTCATGTCGTAAATAGAAAACAAACCGTTGTACCATTTGCTGCTGTCGCGGTGCTGCTGGCGGTTGACGAGGAAGCGGCTTCTTTTTTGGAAAAGGGTATCGAGGGGTTGGGTGCAAAAAAATTCGAGATAGGTTTTTTGACCGCCGTGGTGGATGGTGAGTTTGTTTTCGCCGGGGCGCCGGAAGGCCACTTCGTAAAATGTATGACCGTTGAGCGTGGAGGGCAATTGCCGGAGGATGGTAGCGTCGGGGAATTCGGCGGTGATGGAGTCGACCTGGTTTTTGGTATGGAGTGAAAAACGGGCGGGCAGGTTTTGCGGCAGGGTCATGCCCGGCGCCACGCGGATGTCGAAGAGGCCTTCTTCATACAGGAGGGTGCGCATATCGTTCCAGGTGTGGGCCCAGCGAAAGCGGAAACCGGCGGTATAGCGTTGCCCCGGCAGTACGGTTTGCATGGTGAGCGGCTGGCGCCAGGAGCCGGTTTTTTCACTGGCGGCGTTGAGGGCGCCGTGCACGTACACCGCGAAGCCTGTTTTGTTATCGAAATATTCCAGGGCGGTACCGGGCTGGGGCAGGACCAGCAGGAAGGGGCCCTTGCCCGAGGGTTTGGCAAAATAGAGAAAGGAGCCGCCGCCTGCAATGAACTGGTGTTTTACAAATCCTTTTTCGAAGATATCAGTCGGCGTGGCGCCGCCGGGTGATTTATAGGGAAGGGCCAGCGCCAGGCTGCCGATGGTGAGGGTATCTTTTTGTGCTTCGATGCTGATCTCCATATCGATGCCGCGGCTGTTTTCTGAAAAGCGCTGTACAAAAGGAGCGGGGGCGCCATTGGCAAAATAGCGCAGGGTGCAGGCGCCGGTATTTTCGGTTTGGAGGGAGCTGCTGTCGGCATAGAGGGCGGGGTCCGTCCAGCTTCCGCGACCACTGCAGTAAGCCAGTTTGGCGACAATGGAAGCGCCGGGCCGCAGGAGGTCGGCATGAAAACTATCTTCCGTTACCTGCAGGGAGCGCAGGCCCCTGTTGCTAATGGTTGCCTGCAATCCGCCCGCGTTGAGGTTGACCACGGAAGGTTTTTCCTGTGCGGACGCAGGCGCCACGCAGAGCAAAAACAGGCCGCAGAAAATCCAAATCTTATTGCGTAGTGATGAGTGTTGCATGAAAATTATTATCCGGTGAGTCTTCCTGTAAGCTATTCATTTTTTGGTGCCCGAATGCAGTGTCATCGTTATTGCCATACAAAATGTGTAAATTACTGTTGCTGCATCCGGGTGATTATTTTTTGTTTTTATTACCCAACCCGGGTGGACTCCAGATACATTCTGTACAAAATCCCGGAACCGATATCATCATGCCGCCAGCAGCTTCCATAGTATCCATCTTGTATCGTTATTATAAGAAAGAGGAATTGTCTGGGGAAGAATTGCGTCTGCTGGAAAAATGGCTTTCCCGTTCGTTCAAAAACCAACAGCTTTTTGATGAGCTGAGCAACAGCAAGGCCTGGGAAGCGATGCTGGATGAGTTGCGTGAGAAAGACAGCGATGCTACCTGGAAGCTCATCCGGGAGCGGATTGGCGAAGAACATAAGGCTCTTTCCATATACAGCAGAACCTGGGCACGGGCAGCGGTTGTTGGTGGCATTTTGCTGCTGGCTGCAGCGGGATGGTATTACTGGAAAACCGATAAACTGCCCGTGCAGCAACAGGTTATTGCTGATGCTCCACAGGAGGTGCCGGCCATTATGCCGGGTAACGGGCAGGTACAGTTGCGGTTGTCGGATGGCTCACTGCTGACGCTGGACTCGATACAACGGCAACCAATAACCGAAAATGGAAAAAACCTGGCAAGCCTGGAGCAGGGCGCGCTGAAATATGCAGCGGCCGGTCAGTTTACTGAGCACCATCAACTGATTACGCCCATTGGCAGGATGGCTGTTGTTGCGCTTTCCGATGGCACGAAGGTTTGGCTGAATGCAGGTTCCGAAATGGACTATCCTGTTTTTTTCGGAGAGAAGGAGCGACTGGTATCATTGCAGGGAGAAGCTTATTTTGAAGTAGCGAAAAACGGCCGTCCTTTTTTTGTGCAAACCTCCCGTGGAAAGGTGGAGGTATTGGGAACGCATTTTAATGTAAATGATTATGCCGATGAGCCGGTCATGCAGGTGGCGCTGGCAGAAGGGAAGGTAAGGGTGAGTTCTGCAGGGATGTCTGCTGAACTGAAGCCGGGCGAAGTGGCCGTGGTGGATATTGGCGGAAAAATACAATCCCGCGCTGCTGATGTAAATGCCCTTATCGCGTGGAAAGACAATGTATTCCGTTTCCGGCAGGCCGGCTACGAGGAGATTTTCCGGCAGTTGGCGAGGTGGTACCCGGTTGAGTTGGGTTTCAACGGAAATACGAACGCACGTTTTTCGGGTATCCTGCCCCGTGACCGTTCCCTGCCCGAGTTGTTGAAGATACTGGAGAAGGGAGGAGAGGCGCATTTTTCCTGGCAAAATGGAAAACTCTATATAGCACCTTGAAAAACCCTGGTAACTGATCTTTCATGTTTTAAATCGTATAAGCCTGACCGGTGTGCGGACTGTGTTGACTGCTCACCGGTAAAAAACCGGCCCCTGTTTGCACCAGGAGCCGGCAGTCGGATTAACATCCACTCCATCTAAGAATGACATTGTTAACCCTCAATCAAATGTATGCAATTAACTGCTATCGGGAAACCCATGTCCGTACTGCGCCGGATGCCCCAACTGCGCAGTGCCTTACTTATGATCAAACTTACAGCCATTCTTCTCCTGGCGGGATGTCTGCATGTTTCCGCCACCGGCTATGGCCAGCGCATCACGCTGTCCAAGAAACAAGCCAGCCTCGCCGATGTTTTCCTGGACATCCACCGGCAAACAGGTTATTTCTTCTATTACAGCGAAGCGCTGCTGGACAAGGCCAATAAGGTCACTATTTCCGTAAAGGACGCCGAGCTCACCGCGGTGCTGGATCTTTGTTTCAGGGGCCAGCCGCTGCAATATGAGATAGATGATAAAGTGATTTATGTAGTTGATAAGCATATTGTGCTTACTACTGCGGACACGACTTATATTGTATCGGGGAAAATTTTGTCGGTCCAGGATGAACCGGTAACCAATGCGACGGTTCAATTACAGCCTCAGGGAAACATGGTAACTACCGATGATGAAGGTTTTTTTCAGATTCCGCTGGCAACAAAAAACAGCTATCTGCTGATCACCTGCATTGGATTTCAGGAGCAAAAGGTTCTTATTGGTAATAACAACAATATGCTAATCCGGCTCCGGCGTTCGGACAACAAACTGGACGAAGTGCAGGTGATTGCCTACGGTACATCTACAAGGCGATACAATACCGGGAACATCGCAAAAGTTACGCAGGAAGAAATTGCCCGGCAACCGGTTTCCAATCCTATTGCAGCTGTTCAGGGCAGGGTGGCTGGCGTTTCGATCCAGCAAACTACTGGTGTTCCTGGTGGCGGGTTCACTGTTAATTTAAGGGGCAGAAATAGCCTTAGGGACGACGGCAATGATTTATTATACATTGTAGACGGTATTCCCTACCCTGGTTCAACCATTGCATCCCCGTTTACCAGCGTCGTTTTGATGGGAGGAAGTCCGCTGAGTGCACTTAATCCGAACGATATTGAAAGCATTGAAGTGTTGAAAGATGCTGATGCTACCGCCATTTATGGCTCACGAGCGGCTAATGGGATTGTTCTTATAACTACGAAAAAAGGAAGAACGGGTAAGACGCAGTTTCAATTTAATGGATATACCGGCTGGGGAAAGGTTGCTAATAAAATGGAATTGCTTTCAAGGGAGGACTATTTGGTTATGCGAAGGGAAGCCTTCAAAAATGATGCGGTTTCCGTAGGCGGTAATGATATGTTAAGGTGGGACACTACCAGGTATACCGATTGGCAAAAGGAACTGGTAGGGGGAACAGCAAGAATAAACAACCTGGATGTTGGTATTTCTGGTGGGAATCAGCAAACCCAGTTTTTAGTTAGCGGTACCTACCGTCATGAGACCACAGTCTTTCCGGGAGACTTCCGGGACAAGAAAGGTGCCGTTCATTTCAATGTTAGCCATCGTTCCTCCAATCAAAAATTGCGGGTTTCCCTGGGTGGAAACTATGTATCGGACAACAATAACCTTATATACACCGATCTTATGAGCCGGGGCCTGACATTGGCTCCGGTCGCTCCGCCATTGTATACTCCTCAGGGCGACCTGAACTGGGAGAACTCAACGTGGCAAAACCCGATGGGTGAAACCAGGAAAAGCTATCTCGGCCGGACCAGCAACTTACTGGGCAATGCTACTATATCCTACAACATTTTTGAGGGATTTGAACTGAAAGCAAACCTCGGGTATTCCCAAATGAACCTGAAGGAGACGAATATACAACCAGCAAAGGCAAGTGATCCTGCATTTCCTTATTCAGGTGCGGCGGCATATTCCACAAGTGACATTGCCACCTGGATCATTGAACCACAAATGTCGTATCATAAAAGCTTTGAACTGCTTGAAATCAGCGTATTGCTAGGACTGACATTTCAGGATACGCATCGCGAACGTATATACATGGATGGCAGCCAGTTTGCGAGCGACAATGTAATGACTAATCCTGCTGCCGCTGCGGTGTTGAACATCAGTGAGGTACTGGATAGCCGGTATCGCTACCAGGCGGCTTTTGGCAGAGTGCAGTTGCATTGGGCAAAAAGATATTTGTTGAGCTTTACGGGAAGGCGTGATGGTTCCAGCCGCTTCGGAAAAGGCAATCAGTTTGGGAATTTTGGAGCAATTGGCGCAGGCTGGATCTTCTCAAAAGAGTCCTGGCTGAATGAGTCAAAGTCATTCCTGAGTTTTGGAAAAATAAGAGCCAGCTACGGATCTACGGGAAGCGACCAAATTGGCGACTATGGATATATTGGAGTATGGAATTTTTCAGAATATCCATATACGGGAATTCCCACTTTGCAACCCGCTAATCTGGCGAATCCGAATTTCAGATGGGAGTCAAACAGGAAATTGGAAGCCGGCCTTGAGCTGGGCTTTCTTCGCGATAGGATTTTTGCTACTGCCAGTTATTACAGGAACCGATCTGGGAATCAACTCGTAGGACTTGCGCTGCCTATGACAACCGGATTTAATTCAGTGCAATACAACTTAGATGCTGAATTACAGAATGCAGGCTGGGAGTTCGAGTTGAACAGCAGCAATTTGACGTCATCGAAGGTTATCTGGATCACAAGTCTTAACCTCTCTTTTCCAAGAACCAAGTTGATTTCCTTTCCAAACCTTGAAGGTACTCCCTATAGCAGAGACTACGTTGTCGGACAATCCACGATGATGCGGAAAGCTTTTGAATTTTCAGAAGTGGATCCGGAAACTGGCATGTACCAGTTTGTCGATGCAAATAAAGATGGGTCTATTTCTTATCCAGGAGATCTTTCTGTATATAGGCCTTTGGGAATAAGAACTTTGGCAGGTATGAATAACTCTGTTCAGTGGAAAGGAATCAAACTGGACTTTCTCGTACAGGGAGTGCAGCAGGATGCATATACCAGTCTGCCCTATTTTGACATGCCAGGAACATCTTCCAATCAGCCGATAAGTGTTATGAACCGATGGCAGCAGAAAGGGGATCAATCGGATGTGCAGAAATTTTCTCAGAACAGGAGAGGGTCTGTATATGCGTCATCTGCTGCAATGCGGAGTTATGGTGACAAAACAATTAGTGATGCTTCTTATATAAGACTTAAGAATGTGTCGCTTTCCTTTGACTTCCCTTCGGAATGGTGTGGAAGAAACCATATTCAAAATTTTAGTGTATATGTATTGGGGCAAAATCTTTTGACCTATACCAATTATGATGGCCTGGATCCGGAAACATTGAGCTTTAGAAATATCCCTCCGCTTAGAGTGTTTACGGTTGGCTGTAGAATAACTCTTTAAAATGAAAATGATGCATACATACATTAAACGTGGCTTTCATATTTCTGTTGCCTGCATCCTGCTGGCTGCCTGCAGCAAATTTGTTACGGTTGATCCCCCCGCAACTTCTTTTGTGGACGAGACGGTTTTTTTGGACAGCGCTTCAGCAAATGCAGGTGTTTTGGGGCTTTACAGCAGGGCGATGCAGGGAAATTTGACTTCGTTGAATGGCGGAATGGTGCTTTATGGGAGTCTTCTTTCCGATGAACTTGTGGCTACAACCACCCAGTCGGCCATGCTGGAATTCTATGAATATGGCGTGCAACCTACAAATTCACAAATGATAGGCTTATGGCGCGAATGGTACGAGCAAATATACCACGCAAATGCGATTTTGGAAGGTCTGGATAGGTCCGACAGACTTTCTCCTACACTAAAGGATAGGCTGAGGGGGGAGGCAATGTTTATGAGAGCATTCTGCTATTTTCAGCTTATTCAATGGTTCGGGCCGGTTCCTTTGGTTTTAACAACGGACTATCGTGAAAATAAGCTTATGGGACGGACTGAGTTGGAGCTTGTTTACGAAAAAATGCTGGAGGACGCGAAGGAAGCATCTGTCCTGCTACCAGCAGATTTCAGTAAATATAAAAATCAGCGAAACAGGCCTACAATATTCGCTGCTTACGCACTGCTGGCGCAGCTGCACCTTTTCGGAAAAGATTGGGAAAATGCGGAGGCATATGCTACAAAAATTATCGAAACGACATCTTTATTTGGATTGGCGAAATCCCCCGAGGCAGCGTTTAATGTTGGTGACTTAGAGTCGATTTGGCAACTTCAACCAGTTGTAACCGGCATGAATACGGGAATATCCCTGGCGTTTGTGCAAACCACTGGCATACCTCAGTATGGTTATATTTCTCCTGATCTATGGAGCCAATTTAGCGAAGGCGATAGGCGAAAAGAGTTCTGGACATTGAGTTATACATTCGATGGAAAAGATTATCACCTGCCGTATAAATACAAATTTCCTTTCCAAACCGATGGAATCGAATATTTAACTGTTTTCAGACTGGCAGAGATGTATCTGCTTAGGGCGGAAGCGCGGGCAGAGATGAATAAATTACCTGAAGGCCAGGCGGATCTGCAGGTGATAAGAAGCCGTTCGGGTCTTACTACCGACGATTTTTCTGATAAATCGGATCTGGTAGCGGCGATCATAAGAGAGAGAAGAATTGAGCTATTTGCTGAGAACGGAATGCGTTGGCTTGATCTGAAAAGGAAGGGGTTGGCAGATATGATTTTGTCGGCCCTGAAACCAGACACCTGGATTCCCACAGCTGTTCTATTACCCCTACCAGCTTCTGAACTCACCAACAATTCCAATTTGTATCAGAATCCTGGCTATTAAAATAATCCAGCATGACAAAAAGGTGCAAACAAAAAGCTGTTTCAATATTTATCGCATTTTTATTAGGTGCCTCTTCCGTATTGTCGCAAGAACAGAAAAAGTTCGAAGTTGGGCGTCCCTGCCCTGCATTTGAACTCCATGATGTTGAAAATTTTAATAACAAATCTTTCTCTTCTAAGTCTGCTAAAAGCAAGTGGCTTCTTCTGCATTTTTTTAGCATAGGATGTTCCGCAAGTTTCACTTCCCTTTCGAAGCTGGATTCTATTCAGCGTTTTCATGGAGATGAAGTGCAGGTTATAATGATCGGTAAATGGGACCCCTATACAAAAAAAAGAGATAGTGCTTTAAAGCGACAATACGACGAATATCAGAGAAGATATAAGTTTAGTATGCCATATGCTTATATGAATGGTGGTGTTTCGCAAAAGATGGGAATTTGGACGGCACCTCTTTCAGTTTTGGTTGACCTAACAGGTACGGTTCGTTTGTTGTTCTTTGTCACGAGGCCCAGTATTTCTGATATTTTATCGTTCGTAAGGGGACAAAAAAACGATTTGCTGGGAAATGCTGATAAGATATTCGGAGACGACAACAGTGCAACCTTCGATTTTAATAAGCTTTTGTTTCTGGAGGGAAACGGAGGGAAGGACACTTTTCTGTTTAGGTCTATATTGTCACCTGAACTGAATGTGGTATCACCTAATCCTCTTTGCATTAACAGTAATTATGGCAATAGAGTGCAATTTATTAACCAGACTTTGGAGCAGCTATTTATGGTTGCTTTTTCAGACACTATGCCATTATTGCCTGGCATGATTTCTAACTCTTCTAGCATGATTTCTAACTCTTATGGGAAATTCTATCCTGTGCCCGTATGGGAAGGATATAAATTGTTGCCTGATCTCTCCAAAAAGTATTGTTATAGTTTGTTTGTTTCCGAAAAAACTTCTTCACCCTTGTTGCTTCAGCATATTATGCAAAGGGATCTCTGTTTGAATTTCGGTGCGAAAGTCCGCGTTGAATCCAGAAATATGCCCTGCTGGAAACTAACAAGTGACCCTGATGCCCACAGGGCGTTAAAATCTGCCGGGGGAACCATAAAAGCAGGCGGGTACGATTTCGCAGGCATTCATTTGCGAAACGTTCCTGTTGCTGTTTTAATAGGCCACTTATGGGATCGATACCGGATGGAAGACCCTATTGTTAATTTGACAGGAATCGACGAAACTATTGACATCGATCTGGAAGTGCTGTTCACGGAGGATATTTCATATATGATTGCGGAACTAAAAAAACACGGCTTGAACCTGGTTTACGGCAAGAGCAATATAAAAGTGGTGGTTATAAATCCTGAATAGATTAACATTTTTAGTCAGTTGGGGAAGGATACATCGTATTTTGTTATACAATTTCCATATAGAACGTAGAGCGAACCACTGGAATAGATAAAATCTATTGGCTTTTCGCCATTTTCAAAAGGCACATAGAAACTAAACGTATAATTTCCGTTTCCGGAATTATAAGCATCTATAATCCAGTATGATTTTCCAATCGTTATTGGCTCATTTTTGGCAGTTAGAGAAGAGTGAACTAACAGGTATTCATCCGCAATAATAGCATTTGCATGAATACCTCTTTCCGATGCCCAAATACTTTTTCTTTCCATGGAGCTGTCAATGGTGAAGTAAATCTGACTGTTTGCAGTCCCTTCTATGGTTTTAATGGCTGTAAGCGGTTCCAATTTTGTGTTTAAGACAGTTATTTGACTTCTATAATCTAAAATATAAAATATTCGATTGTTGTCCCTGTCGACCAAGAATGTCCCGTTCGTACTGTATACGCCTTCGCTAATTGGCTCGGGCCAGTATTTGTAGACAATTTCTTTGTCCGTCAGGCTGGCAATTGATAGAATTCGCTGTTCTTTTAAGGTATCGTAAGTTTTTATGAGGATATTTTCATCATCCATCAACGTAATTCCGTCTATTCCTGTGGATGTGGATAGCTGCTTCAGTTCGGTCGCTAAAGTAGTGGCATTTGTTTTAACTATTTTGTTGCTCAGAAGGCTATAGAATATGAAATAGTTACTACTTGCTATGGCTTTGACAGGATAGGGCAGATGATGGCGTTCGGTGTGAAGAGGAACCTGAATAGCCTGACTGTCTTTAAGATTATTGGATACTACCAGTAGATAGCCCGGTGCAGTATAATTGCCAAGGATTATAGAAGAATCATTCTTTCCAGCAAAATAGAATGTGTTGTATTTAAGATCAATAGTTTGCTTAGCTCCCAATATGTGAGGTGGGACGAGTCTAAGAAACTGCCTCTTATTTGCTGATCGATGTAAATAATTTGCCTGTAAAAATATAATAATACATAACGAAACGAGACAGCCAGCAAGTGTCCAAATAATTTTTCTTCTCATGTCTGGTTAGGCTAAGTGTTAGTGGTGAAGCTGTCTCTACTGAGACAGCTTCTAATTTTAATTTGATTAAGGTGTTCCAAAGTTTACTGGGGTTTGGCAGGTCCCTCCGCCTCCCGCATTACTGGAGTAGACCGTATGTAAACAGGTCTTTCCGGGGATCACGCAATCGAGTTCGCTTTGACATCTGGGTGTTTCATCCGGATCGTCATAGTAGAGATTGATTGGTTTCGGCTTAAACGCAAAAGCCGCAACTACCGCAAAGGCCAGGGCGGCCGGCAGCATATACTTTTTCATAATCGAAAGTTTAATTAAAAGGTGAAATAGCGCTTACTCTTTTCTGCAGGTTTTCAGCTTCTCCTGTTTATTGCAATAAAATCTTGGATCGTTCGGAAGAGGACCAACTCTCTGAGGGATGGATCAGAACGCCGAATGCGCCAAGTGCCGCGAACCCGATATTGAACACCAGGTGTCCGCCCCAGCCCATTTTATCAAGGATGCCGCCGCAGGAACAGGGGATAAAGGGACTGAAATGCATGATGTCCAGGATATAAAAACTGAACAGGGACATCAGGAAAAAAGAACCGTACAGCGCCCGGAACCGGAAACGGGGAAGCAGCAAGCCCAATACCAGCACATATTCCACGGCCGGCACGGCAAATTGCAGCACACCTGCGTAGGGCATCAGCAGGGGCGACTGGCTCAATTGTCCCAGGAACTGCTTTCCGATAAGCAGTTTGCTGGTGGCAGCATATCCCCAAAGCAGGATGAACAGTACCGTTATGACCTCGAGGAGGGCTGAACGAAGTGCGGGACGCATAGCTGAGGGTTTAGGGGTGATTCCTGCCCGAAAATTATAACCATCCACAGCGGCAGGCTTTTCTGATCCGCATTAAAAACTTTGAGGAGTCACAATCTGGTGATAATACTCATTTGCTTTTTTCGCAACGAATTGTATTTTAAGGACAGCATGAAATCACCACTTGTACATATTGAACCGGCAGACACCTATCATCCCACTGCTCATATACCGGCGGAAATAAATTCCTGTTGTTTCACCGCGGCCGGGACCCGGGGCGCCTTTTTCACTTTTCCATCCGGCAGCAGGGAATATTACATTACGCTTCAGCAGACGAATCATTTTCTTTGGTTATACCTGCTGGAAGGAAACCTGAAGTTCCTGGAACCCGGCATTGGCCGCATGCCCGCCAAAACTTTTCGCATAACCACGCCTCATTCACAACCACAGCGCTTTAAATTACTGTCGCGTACACCTGCGCAGTTCCTGCTTCTTTCTTTGCCCGCCACCCGATTCAGTAGTTTTTTGCAACGCAACATGGTAGCCGGTTTCGGCTATTTCACCTCTACGCAATACTGGCAGCAGGCAATGCGGAACAGCCTGTTCGTTCTTCGCCTGTCACAATGGGCCGTTATCAACCAGTTGCAGGAAAACACAAGAAAAGACCGGGCCATTACCTCAACTCTGCAAACAGACCTGCACTGGCTGATGGCCGATTCGCTGCTGCAGGTGATGCAGGCCCTGCACGAAAAGGAGCCGGCAAACGGTGAAGAAAAAATCGACAGCCTGGCGCTTGCCATGTTTTATCTGATGGTGCACTACGACCAGCCATTCCACCTGGCAACCCTGGCAAAATTGGCCGGCACCAATCCCGCCAGGCTGGAAGCAGCATTTAAGTCGGCCTATGGCATGAGCGCTGCGCGTTTCCTGCAAAAAATCCGGATGGAGAACGCCAAAGTATACTTGCGGGAAACCGGCATGCCGGTACGGGAGATCGCATTGCGACTGGGTTTCAGCAATGCTGCTCATTTTTCTGCCGCATTCCGTTCTTACACCGGCTATGCACCTACAGTTTATAAATGCTGGTCTGCAACGAATGCCCCATCAGGTTCTGATACACATGCGGCGTTATTCCAAAATATTTCCGGAACCCCGTGATCAGGTTTTCGTCGTTGCTGTAATCCAGTTCCCTGCTGATGCAATGGAGGGTGTTTTGTTTTTCACCGATGGCCCTGGCGGCAGACTGCATCTTCAAAAATTGCAGCACCTCGCGCGCGGTCAACCCTAACAATTCCCTGCACAATACAGGCAGGCGATAAGATTTGAGAGAACCGCAGGATGCCCAGTGCGCCAGTGTACATTTGGAAGAAAGCGGATCAGGCAGGTGATAAAAACTACGGGCAAAGGCCAGGCATTCGTTGAAAGAAAAGCGCTCCCCACCGGCAGCAGGATCACCGGCAGCCAGCAGTTGCAGCAATCGTGCGAGATCGGCCGGCAGGAGGTGATGCAGTAGTGGCTGGTCTTCCAACACCGCCAGCAGTAAGGCAAGCTGGAATAAAGCTGGTGGAGAAATTGACAGGCGCTCACGGCCTGTACCCGGCGGCAGGAATTCGATTGCTCTAGCGGGGACCACCAGGTGGATCCATTCACAACCATCTGTTGCTGCAACCTGATGAACTGCCGGTTTTTTACCAGGTGGTGGCAGGAGCCTACCCTCACCAGCGCTGTGGACCTGGTTATCCAGCAACAGATGTCCACCGAGCACCAACAGAAGCTGGCATATTCCCTTCTGTTCAAAAATGGAGAGCTCGCAGCCTGCCGCATCACTCCTGCGCCAGGTGAGCTGGCAGAAAGATTGCCCGGCCGGAATGCGGAACTCCCTGCAGGAAGCACGTGAAGAAGAATCGGAAGGAAGCCGTCGCATCTGTCATTTTATGCTATAAGTTATTTATTATAGTTGAAAATTTTGGTCTCTTGCTTTCTCCCCTGAATCCCTTCATGAAACAACCTGCCACAGGGAAATGGCTGCAAGGCAGCATTTCCTGGGAATTGCGGCCTTTCTGGATCGTGGGAGACCTGCGCACGGCGCACGATTGGCTCAATGCAACGCAGCCCCTGACCAACCAATTGTTTTATCGCCAATCAGAGGCCCTTGTCCATCACTATATCCGCCGCCTGCGGGCGCCCGGAGAACAATCTTTTTCAATGCTTTGCAGAAACAACTTCATAGCTCAGTTCGATATAACGCCTGCTGCGCAGGAACGCATGGCCCTACACAATCCACAGGTTGCCGGCGGATACGTTTTGTATTATTTGCTTCCTCACGATCAGCCACAAACGATTATTTCCGGCGCGTTCCGCTACATGATCGCATCCCTGCAGGACCAGCTTCCGCTCTTTGTTGAATTACCTGCATCCGAAACAATCGTCGCGGCTGTTCTGAACGAACTCGGCGCAAAGAAAATGGACCGCTACCATACCACGCAGCAACCTGTAGTATTGTATGCTTTGTTCCGTATTCCGGTACTGCCATGAGTACGGACATTACCGCCCGTCCGTCAAAATCGTCTGCCGACACAGGTTGGCGTCATTCTTCATAACGCATGCTCTCACCATCCGGCATTTTTTGGCTACAACAAAAGTAGATTCGGCTAAACAGAACCGCACCATTCATTGCAATTTTGTCGTCAAAAGAAACCACAACGCTGCATGCAATACTGGCGCGTTGTTTGAAGATTATAATTATAATATCAGTACAAATGGATACCACCACCAAAATAGCCCTTGTTACCGGCGGCAGCCGCGGACTCGGAAAAAACATGGCGCTTGCCCTCGCTGCAAAAGGACTGGACGTCATAATCACGTATCACACCAACCTCCCGGAAGCCGATAAAGTGATAGCCGCCATCGAAGCATCGGGCCGCAGGGCCTTCGCACTGCAGCTCGATACCGGCAATACCGCTTCTTTCGAACCCTTCATAAAGGAACTCACGGCCCTGCTCGAAGAAAAAATGGGTTGTCCCTATTTCGACTTTCTCATCAATAATGCCGGCACAGCACTCTATGCGCCTGTTACAGAAACCACCGGGGAACAGTTGGACGCCATCTTCAATATCCATTATAAAGGTGTATTCTTCCTTACGCAAAAAGCGCTTCCCTACCTGCGCGAAGGCGGCGGCATCGTCAACATCTCATCAGGACTGGTAAGGATCACCATGCCCGGCTCTTCGGTCTACGCTTCCATGAAGGCTGCAGTGGAAGTGCTCACGCGCTACCTCGCCAAAGAACTCGGGCCGCGCAGGATCCGCGCCAACGTGGTGGCGCCCGGCGCCATCGAAACCGATTTCGGCGGCGGCCGCGTGCGCGACAACAAAGAGATCAACGACAATATTGCCGCCATCACGGCCCTGGGCCGCGTGGGATTGCCCGACGACATCGGTGGCGTGGTGGCCTTCCTGTGTACACCCGAAGCCGGCTGGATCAATGCACAGCGTATTGAAGTATCGGGCGGACAGGCAATATAAGCGCATCCTGCACTATCGCCAGCCGCCACCCAGGTCGCGGTACACCTGCACCGCTGCGTTAAGCTGCTGCTGTTTTGTTTCCACCAGCTCCAGCCTTGCTTCCAGTGCATCCCGCTGTGTCATCAGCACCTCCAGGTAATCGGCCCGCGCACTTTTGAACAAATCGTTGGCAATCCCGATCGACCGCGTCAGCGCCTCTACCTGCTTCGACTTTTTCTCATAGCGCTGCCCCAGGTTGCCGATATTCGACAACTGCGTACTAACTTCCAGGTAGGCATTGATCAGGCTGCGCTCATAGTTGTAGAGCGCCTGCAACTGCCGCGCATTCGCACTGCTGAATTCCGCCTTGATGGCATTGCGGTTGATCAGTGGCGCTGCCAAATCGCCCACCAGCGAGTAGAGGATCGATTCGGGAAATTTCACCAGGTAAGAAGGATTGAAAGCATCCAGTCCAATGGCGGCTGATATGTCGAGCGATGGATAAAACTCTGCACGCGCCACTTTCACATCCAGCTTCGCTGCTGCCAGCTCCAGCTCCGCCTGCCGTATATCGGGACGATTCCCCAGCAACTGCGCCGGCACGCCGCTTTGCACCAGGGCCGGGAGCAACTGTTGGAAGCCGCTGCTGTCGCGCGCTATGGGCTGCGGGTAACGGCCCAGCAACAGGTTGATCCGGTTTTCCGTTTCCGTTATCTGTTGCCGGATCTCAAATTCCATGCTCTCCGACTTCAACACTTCCGCTTCAAATTTCTGCACCGCCAGTTCCGTGGCCCGCGCCGCCTCTTTCTGCACCTGCACAATATCGCGCGCCTGCTTCTGCAGCACAATGTATTGCTTCACAATCGCCAACTGGTTGTCCAGCGCCGAGAGCTCGTAATAAGATTGTGCGATCTCGGCCACCAGGTTGGTGATCACAAAATTCCTTCCCTCCACGGTGGAGAGATAACGCGATACCGCAGCTTTTTTGGCGTTGTGCAGTTTTTTCCAGATATCCACCTCCCAGTTGGCCACCGCGGAAATGGTAAAATCGCCCAAAGGATCAGGCATGTCCTTCCCCGGTTTTATTTCCGTGGTGGCATCGCCGGCGCCCTGGCTGGTGTACCGGCCCACTTTCTCCAGGCCGGCGCCCGCACGCAGCGCCACATTGGGCAAAATAGCGCCCTTGCGCATCCGCACTTCGTTGCGCGCTATCTCAATTTCCTGCAGGGCAATGCCCAGCTCCTGGTTGCGCACCAGCGCGGTGTCGATCAGTTGGCGCAGGTAGGGATCGGCGAAGAACTGTTGCCAGGGAAGGGTAGCGGTATTGCTGCTGTCGGCAACCAGTCCGCCCGCCGCCGGTGCACTGCCGCCATAACTGCCCGGCACCACCCGGTTGGGCTCGCGTTCCGTCGCCGCTGGCACTTTACAACCAACCATCACCGTTACCATCACCACCGGCAGGGCCGCATATTTCCAGCGCTTATACATTGTTGTCAATTTCTTCTGTTAATGGATTTTCTTCTTCGTATTTCGACAGCATCCGCTTCTCCGCCATCCTGCCGAAAATATAGTAGAGACCGGGGATCACCAGCACCCCGAAAACAGTGCCGAACAGCATGCCGCCGGCCGCTGCTGTACCAATGGTGCGGTTGCCGATCTTACCCGGACCATTGGCCACCACCAGTGGAACCAGCCCGGCGATGAACGCAAAGGAGGTCATCAAAATGGGGCGGAAGCGCACCCTCGCTCCTTCCATGGTGGCCTGCAGCACATTAGCGCCCCCGCGGTGTTTCTGTACGGCAAATTCCACAATCAGTACCGCGTTCTTTCCCAGCAGCCCTATCAGCATCACCATGGCCGCCTGCGCATAGATATTATTCTCCAGCCCCGTGAATTTCAGCAGCAGGAAGGCGCCGAAAATACCCGCAGGTAAAGAAAGGATCACCACCCAGGGAAGAACAAAGCTTTCGTACTGCGCGGAAAGGATCAGGTACACAAAACCCAGGCAAACCAGGAATACATAGATGGCCTGGTTGCCCTGTCCCGCCTCGTCTTTGGAAATGCCCGCCCAGTCGATGCCAAAGCCGCGCGGCAGGCTTTCCTGCGCCACTTCGTTGATGACCCTGATGGCTTCACCGCTGCTGTATCCCGGCGCCGCCGACCCGCTGATTTCGGAGGCCGTGTACATATTGTGCCGCGTGATTTCCGAGAGGCCATACACTTTTTCCATTTTCATAAAAGCGGAAAAAGGAACCATTTCGCCGTGATCGTTCTTAACATACAGCTTAAGAATGTCTTCCGGCAGGGCGCGGTATTGCGGCGCCGCCTGCACAATCACTTTGTATTGCCGCCCGAATTTGATGAAACTGATCTCATAGTTACTGCCCACCAGGGTGCTGAGCGTATTCATGGCGTTGTCGATGCTGACGCCTTTCTGCTGCGCAATATCGTTGTCCACACTCAGCAGGTATTGCGGAAAGCTGGCGCTGTAAAAGCTGAACACCGAGGCCAGCTCTTTGCGCTTGCCCAGTTCCTTCACAAAATCATTGCTCACCGCTTCCATTTTTTTGTAATCGCCCGTACCGGCCTTGTCGAGCAGGCGCAGCTCAAACCCGCCCGCAGCGCCATACCCAGGCACCGCCGGCGGCTGGAAGAACTCAATATTGGCGCCGGGAATGACTTTCGCTTTTTCTTCCAGCTCTTCCATGATCTCCTGTACCGATTCTTTCCTTTCGCTCCAGTCTTTCAGGTTGATGAGGCAGGTGCCCGAATTGGAACCGGTTCCCTCCGTCAGGATTTCATAACCCGCGAGCGACGATACACTTTGTACGCCCTCCATGCCTTCGGCTATTTTCTGCAGGCGCTCCGCAATTTCGTTGGTGCGTTCCAGTGAGGAACCCGGCGGTGTTTGTATGATGGCGTAGAACATACCCTGGTCTTCGTTCGGAATAAAACCAGAAGGCACTTTCCCATGCAGGAACCAGGTGCCGGCGCAGAAGGCGGCAAGCACCAGGAAGCTGAGCGTGCGCCGCGCCACGATGAGGGAAAGCAACTGCTGGTATTTATGTGATGTGCGGTTGAAGCCATTATTGAACCCATCGAGAAAACGGGTCATGATAGATTTTTTTCGTGGCTTGCCGTGCTGGTTTTTCAGGATGAGTGCGCAGAGCGCCGGCGTAAGCGTCAATGCCACCACACCCGACAGGATGATGGAGGTGGTCATGGTAATGGAAAACTGCCGGTAGAAAATGCCCACCGGGCCAGACATGAAAGCAACCGGTATGAACACGGCTGCCATCAGGAAGGTGATGGCAATGATGGCGCCGGCAATTTCGTGCATGGCTTTCTGCGTGGCTTTCAGCGGCGACAAATGTTCTTCTTCCATCTTCGCATGCACGGCTTCTATCACCACAATGGCATTGTCCACCACAATACCGATGGCCAGCACCAGCGCAAACAGCGTGATCAGGTTCAGCGTAATGTTGAAGAATTGCATGAAGAAGAAAGTGCCGATCAGTGATACGGGCACCGCCATGGCCGGGATCAGGGTGGAACGCCAGTCGCCCAGGAACAGGAACACCACAATGCCCACGAGTATAAAAGCTTCCACCAGGGTGTGCAGCACTTTTTCAATAGAGGCATCGAGAAACTTAGATACGTCGTAGCTGATCTCGTAGTCCATGCCCTTGGGGAAATTCGCTTTCAACTCCTTCATCTTCGCTTTCACATCTTCGATCACCTGGCTGGCGTTGCTGCCGTAGGATTGCTTCAGCACAATCGCCGCCGATGGCCGGCCGTTCAGGTTGGAATAGATATCGTACATGGAGCTGCCGAATTCTATATCCGCTACATCCTTAAGACGCAGCAGTTCTCCATCGGCACTCGATTTCACGATCACGTTCTCAAATTGTTCTTTCGTGGAGAAACGCCCCGAGTATTTCAATACATATTCAAACGACTGCGAACGTTTGCCCGAGCTCTCGCCCGTTTTTCCGGGAGAGGCTTCCAGGCTTTGCTCGTCGAGCGCTTTCATGATCTCATCGGCCGAAATTTTGTAGGCCATCATCCGGTCGGGCTTGAGCCAGATGCGCATCGCATACTCACGGTTGCCGAGGATGTCGGCATAACCCACGCCATCTACCCGCTTCAGCTCCGACAGCACGTTGATATCGGCATAGTTGAACAGGAATTTCTGGTCGGAATTGGCGTCGGTGCTGTAGAGGTTGATGTACAGGAGCATGTTCGATTCCTCGCGGGTGATCTTCACCCCTTCGCGCACCACCAGGGGCGGCAGTTTGTTCACCACCGAAGCCACACGGTTCTGCACGTTGAGCGATGCCTGGTTGGGATCGGTGCCCAGGTTGAACACTACCTGTATGGTGGCTTCACCGTCGTTGCCCGCATCGGAGGCCATGTATTTCATGCCGGGCACGCCGTTGATGGCCCTTTCGAGCGGAAGGATCACCGATTTGATCATCAGCTCGCCGTTGGCGCCGGGATATTCGGCCGTCACATTCACCTTGGGCGGAGAGATGGAAGGAAACTGGGTGACGGGTAACTGGGAGATGGCCAGCACGCCCAGGAATACAATGATCAGCGATATGACAATGGAGAGTACGGGCCTTTGGATAAACCTGTTGAACATTATTCCGCTTTTAACCGTAGGTGATGGATAACTTCCCGGGGCGCCTGGTACGTGAAGTTGATCCGTTCGTCGTCTTTCACTTTCTGTACGCCTTCGAGTAAGATGTTTTCGTTTTCCGCGAGTCCCGATTCAATGATGTAGATGTCGGGCAGTTCGCCGAGTATATTGATGTTGCGGGAATGAACGGTATTGTTCTTATCCACCACGAACACAAATTTTTTGTCCTGTATTTCATAGGTCGCTTTCTGCGGAATCAGCAGGGCGCCGTGCAGGGGCATGGTCATCAGCACTTTGCCGGTTTCGCCGTGGCGCAGCAGCCGGTCGGGGTTGGGGAATTTGGCGCGGAAGGCAATATTGCCGGTTTCATTGTCGAACTCACTTTCAATGGTTTCCACCTGGCCCCGGTATTTCAACTGGGTATTGTTGGCGAGCAGGAGGTTCACCTGCGCGGCGCCCCGGTTCTTTACATTGGTTTGATAATCGAGGTACTCGGGTTCCGATACATTGAAATAGGCAAACATCTGGCTGTTGTCGGAAAGGCTGGTCAGCAGCTCACCTTCGTCGATCAGGCTGCCGAGTTTTTTGGGGATCCGGTCGATGCTGCCGTCGAAGGGCGCCCTGATCTCGGTAAAGGAAAGATGCAGTTGGGCGAGCGCCGTTTCTGCCCGGGCCTGGTCGAGTTTTGCCTGGGCCATGGCCTGTTCGTTGGGCGACACCACGTTTTTTTCTACCAGCGCCTTTGTGTTCTGCAGCTCAATTTCCGCCGCCCTGGTTTCGGCCTCGGCCTTCTGCAGTTCAGCTTCGTACATTTTGGGCATGATGCGGAACAATACCTGTCCCGCCTTCACCTGCTGTCCTTCGTCCACGTAAATATTTTGCAGGAATCCCTTTTCCTGGGCCCTGATCTCGATGTTGCGGATGGAGCGGATCTGCGCCACATAGTCTTTGCTGAAGGAAGTGTCCACTTTCAGCGGACTGGTAATGGCATAGCTGATGGTTGCTTCTCTTTTAGCGCCCTTGCTCGTACAGCCTGTCTGGTAAACCAGCCCTAACAGGCTGATATACACGAAAAATTGTTTCATGGTAAATGATATAGATATGATTCGGTGAATACCTGCGATGGCCTCGTTAGAAATACGGGGTAAGCAATCAGACGCGGATGGCCCGCAGCAGGATGTATTTATCGGTTGCAGGTGCCCGGTAGCCTGGCGACAGGCTGGCGTTTTCGCAGCAATCGACCGGAGGAAGGGCGCGCGGTGCGGCAACCAGGTTCATGGGGTCGCCACCCTGTTGGCGGATGCCGGCATCGCCATTGTCTTCCTCTTCCTGTTCTTCACAGAAGAAATTACTGTTGTTATCGGAGGGAGAGAGTTGGCAGAAATGCGCGTTGCAGATGGGGGATCTGTCTGCGATCCGGGAAACGGTAGCGGCACGGCCTCCCAGCAACAATACACACAGGTTGATTAAAACAAAAGCCATTCTCATCAGGGGCCAAAATTAAACAAGATATTCCGGGGTACACAGCCGCAACGCCCGTTCTATTGTAAAACAATGGTTAATGCAGCTTTACCGGCAATGCTTATCTTGTTACTATGATACGACGCAATTTTATCAAAGCCGTTCCGCTGCTGGCCACGCCCCTGGGGCTGTCTGCAGCGACCGGCGGTGAAGAGAAACTGCCCGGTGCGGCAGGGCGGAATGCTGTTGCGCCACCTGCGCCATCGCCGCGGGAATACTGGCTGGCGCAACTTGAAAAGATCAGCAGCCCTGTGCTCAGCGCCCTGGCCGCGAACCGCCTGAAAAAAGAGATGCCGGTGGAATCGAAACCCGGCGTTACGGACCGGTCTTCGGTGACGCACCTGGAAGCTTTTGGCCGTACGCTTGCCGGCATGGCGCCCTGGCTGGAAGCCACCGTTGCGGGTGAAAAAGAAAAGGCGCTGCAGTCGCGGTTCCGGCAACTGGCCCTGCAATCCCTCACGCATGCCGTGGACCCCGCTGCGCCAGATTACCTCAATTTCAGCCAGCCGGGCCAGCCACTGGTAGATGCCGCTTTTCTTGCCCAGGCCCTGCTTCGCGCACCGCGCCAGCTCTGGGAGCCGCTGCCCAAAGCCACACGGCTACAGGTGCTGGAGGCGCTCCGGGCCACCCGCGTTACCCGGCCACCCTTCAGCAACTGGCTGCTTTTTTCGGCTACGATTGAAGCGGCCCTCCTGGCCTTTGACGGTAACTACGACGCCATGCGGGTCGACTATGCCATCCGCCAGCACCAGCAATGGTACAAGGGCGATGGCATTTATGGCGATGGTCCCAGCCTGCACATGGACTATTACAACAGTTATGTCATCCATCCCATGTTGCTCGATGTAGTGCGTACCATTCACAAGGTGCGCGGCGGCATGCAGCAGGAGCTGGCACTGTTCACCAGCCGCAGCCAGCGCTATGCGGCCATCCTGGAAAGAATGATCGCGCCCGATGGCTCTTTTCCGCCACTGGGGCGATCGCTGGCTTATCGCTGCGGCGCCTTTCACGCCCTGGCACAGGTAGCCCTGCTGCAGTCCCTGCCCGCTGACCTGCCGCCGGCGCAGGTGCGCTGCGCGCTTACCGCCGTGCTGCGCCGTACCCTCGATCCAGCATCCGGTTTCGATGCAAAGGGATGGCTCACCATCGGCCTCGCCGGTCACCAGCCGGGCATTGGTGAAGGATATATCTCCACTGGCAGCCTCTACCTTTGTACAACGGCTTTCCTGCCCCTGGGCCTTGCCGCTTCCGACCCGTTCTGGTCGGGCGCCGACATGCCCTGGACCAGTTGCCTTGCTTTTTCCGGGCAGGCATTTCCCATTGATGGGGCGTTGTATGAAAAATAGATATTCCGGCCTGAAAATCGGGCCGCCACAGGGGCACGAAATATGCATTTGCCCAATAGCCGGGGCTTCCTTGAATTTGTGCAGTAAATTGAGAGAACAGGCAAAGGCATGAAAAAAACATACCACCAGTTATCTATAACCGAAGCCCTGCAACAGGCCGGCGTGCAGCAGGAGGGACTTAACACCACGCAGGTGCAGGAGCGGCTTGCCCGCTTCGGCAAAAACAGCATTCCGCAACCCAAAAGCAAGTCCCTGGCGGTGATCTTTTTCAGCCAGTTCCTCAATCCCCTGATCTATGTGTTGATCGCTGCCGCCATCATCTCCGGCGCAACGGGCGACCTGAAAGACACTATTTTCATTGCTGCCATCATTCTCATCAACGCCTGCCTCGGCGCTTACCAGGAAAGCCGGGCGGAAAACAGCGCCCAGGCCCTGCGCAACCTGGTTCGGGTACACAGCAGGGTTAGACGCGACGGCGGTGTCCGCGAAGTGGATTCCGAAGACCTGGTACCCGGCGACATCGTTCTGCTGGAATCGGGCGCCAAAGTGCCGGCCGATCTCCGGCTCCTCGAAACCAACGACCTCACCATCGAAGAGGCACTGCTGACCGGCGAATCGGAAGCAGTGCACAAAACAACCGATGCCCTCGAAGGCGGTGAAGAGCTGCCACTCGGCGACCGCGGCAATATGGCTTTTGCCGCTACCACCGTGCAAAAGGGCAGGGGGCTGGGACTGGTCACCGCCACCGCCGCCCATACCCAGATTGGCAAGATCGCGGATTCGCTGCGCGTAACAGCAGGAGAGCAACCGCCTCTTGTGCGGCGCATGGAATCCTTTTCCAAAAAGATCAGCATCATCGTACTGGTGTTTTGTGTGGTCCTCGGCGTGATCGGTTATTTCGAAGGCATTCCCGCCATTGAGATCTTCTTCCTGATGGTGGCGGTGGGTGTATCGGCCATACCGGAAGGTCTTCCTGTGGCGCTCACGGTTGCCCTTTCCATCGGTACCCGCCGCATGGCCAAAAGAAATGTGATCGTGCGCAAACTGCCCGCTGTTGAAGGCCTCGGCAGTTGCACCATGATCGCCTCCGATAAAACCGGTACGCTTACGATGGACCAGCAATCGGTTAAACAGCTTCATATGCCTTCCGGCAAAACCTATTCGGTCAGCGGGCAGGGATATAACGGTGAGGGACAGGTGTTGATGGACAACCAACCCATCAACGAGCCCGACGAGGAGCTGTCGCGCTTTTTACTCGCCGCCATTTTTGCCAACGAGGGCATCCTGCGCCGGAAGGGCGATGGCTGGGAACACTCCGGCGATGCGGTGGACGTAGCGCTCCGGGCACTTACCTATAAGGTGGGCCGTGAACCCAAATACTACCTGGCCAAAGCAAAGCTGGAAGAAATGATCCCCTATGAGTCGGAGAAGAAATATTCGGCTGCCTATTACCGTGAGGGCGAGCAATTGCTTTTTGCCATGAAGGGTGCTGTGGAAACCGTGGCGCCACATCTCGAACCAGGCATTCGCGGGCAGGTGAATGCGATGTCTGAAAAGATGGCGACGGAGGGATACCGCGTACTGGCCCTGGCCGGCACCCCCGCGACTTCTACCGATCATGAACAATTGCCGGCGTTGCAGTTGTATGGCCTCATCGGCATGATCGATCCTTTGCGGGCCGAAGCCGTTGATGCCGTAAAGCATTGCCGCGACGCGGGCATCGAGGTGGTGATGGTTACCGGCGATCATCCGGCAACAGCCCTGGCCATTGCCCGTTCACTCGGCATTGCGAAAGAAGCCGGCGATGTTATCTCCGGATCGGAACTGTCTGCCATCGACCAGTTACCCGTGCAGCAACTTGCAGAAAAGATCTCCGGCAAAACAGTGTTTGCACGCGTGGCGCCGTTGCAGAAACAAAAGATCGTGGAAGCCATGAAGGAGATGGGACATTTTGTGGCCGTAACGGGCGACGGCGCCAACGATGCGCCTGCTTTGAAGTCGGCGCACATTGGAGTGGCTATGGGTTCGGGTACGGAACTGGCCAAGGAAGCGGCTTCCATCATCGTAGCGGATAACAATTTTGCTTCCATTGAAGCGGGTGTGGAAGAAGGGCGCTTCACTTACGAAAACCTGCGCAAGATCATTTACCTGCTCATTTCCACCGGCCTCGCCGAATTGCTGGCAGTGGCCCTGGCCATCTTTACCAACCTGCCCCTGCCTTTTATCGCCGTGCAACTGCTCTGGCTCAACCTGATGACCAATGGCATACAGGATATTGCGCTGGCTTTTGAAAAAGGAGATCCCTCCGTGATGCAGCGTCCGCCGCGCAGACCGGGAGAAAGCATTTTCGATAAACAGATGACGGCGCAGATACTGGTGTCCGGCCTCTTCATGGCCTTCCTGGTCTTTGGTGTATGGTCTTACCTCATCAAACAACCGGGTTTTAATGAAAGGCATGGTCGCACCATCATTATGATGCTGATGGTGCTGATCCAGAATTTCCATGTGCTGAACTGCCGTTCCGAAACACGCAGTATTTTCAGGGTTCCCTTCGGCGATAACCCTGTATTGATGTTGGGCATCGTTGCTGCCCAGCTCATCCATATATCTGCAGCCTATATACCGGGCCTGAACGATATCCTGCAGCTTGAACCCATTAAAGCCCGGGAATGGTTGCTGTTGCTGCCTGCCGCCATTTCTGTCTTTTTGGTGATGGAACTGTTCAAATGGCTCTGGCCGCGGCTTTCGCCCAAACGATGGCGGAGTTAAAATCTTCTCATAATTTGACGCTTCTGTAATCGTAGGCAATTCCAATTCCTGCTAGGTTTACAGGGCCATGAATACCCTGATCTGCCAGGAACCTTTCCGCTTCGGTTTCGAAGAACGTCCCGACCCGATGCTGTTACCGGGACATGCCATCCTGCGCATCCGCCGCATCGGGATCTGCGGAACCGACCTGCATGCTTTCGAAGGAACACAGCCTTATTTTCAGTACCCGCGCATCCTTGGTCATGAACTGGCTGCAGAGATCGCTGCGATCGAAGCGGGACAGGGATTTGAGGAAGGAGAAACCGTGAGCTTTCTGCCCTACCTGAACTGCGGGCACTGCATAGCCTGCCGAAGGGGAAAAACGAATTGCTGCAGTCATATGCAGGTGATGGGCGTGCATGTGGACGGCGGCATGGCCGACTACATACAAGTGCCGGTGGACAAACTGGTGAAGAGTCGCGGGCTTTCGCTCGACGAACTGGCCCTGGTGGAACCGCTGGCCATCGGCGCCCATGCGGTACGCATTGCGCAGGTGCAGCCGGGCGACCTGGTGCTGGTGGTGGGTGCGGGACCCATCGGCATGGCCGCGATGGAATTTGCCCAACTGGCCGATGCAGAAGTGATTGCGCTGGATCGTAACGCGGGCCGCCTCGAACATTGCCGCCAGTCAGGCCGCGCTTCCTGGTTCATCAACGGTGCCGGACAACCGATATTGGAACGATTGCAGGAGATCAGTCGCGGTGATATGCCGGTAGTGGTTATGGATGCCACCGGAAACCTCAACGCCATCGAAGCCGGACTTTCCTACCTGGCGCATGGTGGAAAATATGTATTGATAGGATTGCAGAAGGAGGCCTTCTCTTTCAGCCATCCCGAATTTCACAAAAAGGAAACCACGCTCATGAGTAGCCGAAATGCTACGAGAGAGGATTTTGAACAGGTGACGGGCGCTATCGCCGGCAGGCAGGTGGATGCGCTGTCGCTTATCACACACCGCGTTCCCTTTACAGAACTCCACCAGGTTTTCCCTTCCTGGCTCGACCCTGCAAACGGCGTGCTCAAAGCCATGGTAAACAAGGACTGAACGGATATGAAAAAACTGATCTACGGCTGCATCAGCCTTCTCACGCTAGGTAAGATGGCCAGCGCACAGCAAAGCCAGAAACTATGGTACAGGACTCCCGCGGTTCACTGGACCGAAGCCCTGCCGCTGGGTAACGGCAGGATCGGCGCCATGGTATTTGGAGGCGTTGGCGAAGAAAAAATTCAATTGAACGAAGCCACACTCTGGTCGGGCGGGCCGGTCAGGGAGCCTATTAATCCCGATGCGGTAAATCATCTTGCCGAACTCAGGAATATCCTGATGGTGAAAGAAGACTATGCGGCGGCCGAAACGGTGGCAAAAAAAATGCAGGGCCTTTATACGGAGTCTTATATGCCTTTCGGCGACCTGGTGATCCGGCAATCGCTTCCCGATGGTGTAACCGCCTCCTATGAACGCAGCCTGGATCTTTCAAATGCTGTTCAATCCACCGTTTTCACAGTGAAGAACATACGCTATGAAAGAGAGTCGTTTGTTTCCTTTCCAGACCAGGTAATGGTAATGCGTTTTAAGGCATCGCAGCCGGGTGAGCTGAATCTGTCTTTTTCGTTTGGTACGCCGTTGAACGGAAAAACTTCCTATACCGGCGGAGAGATCCTTCTGAGGGGGAAAGCTCCTGCCCATGTGGATCCCAACTACTATAACAGGAATAAACAACCGGTTATTTATGACGACAGCAGTGGTTGCAACGGCATGCGTTTTGCCGGCATCTGCAGGCTATTGCCATCGGGCGGCAAACTGGTGGGTAATGACAGCAGCCTGGTGCTCGAAGGCGGACAGGAGCTGGTGATACTGCTTTCCCTGGCTACGAGCTTTAACGGTTTCGATAAATGTCCCGATAGCGATGGCCGCGATGAGCTGGCCCTGGCCCGCGACTGGATGAACAAAGCCGTTGCACGTTCTTACGCTAGTTTGAAAGAACGGCATATGGCAGACTACCGGTATTATTATAACCAGGTGGATTTAAAACTGAACATTGGGTTGAAGGCAACCGGCGCTGACCTGCCCAGTGATGAGCGACTGAAACAATATGCTAAAGGTGTGCAGGACCCCGGCCTGGAAATGCTTTACTTCAATATGGGTCGCTATCTTCTCATCAGTGCCTCCCGGCCCGGCGGCATGCCGGCAAACCTGCAGGGCATCTGGAACCACCATCTCCGCGCACCCTGGAGCAGCAACTTCACCATCAACATCAATACGCAGATGAATTACTGGCCGGCTGAAACGGCCGGGCTCAGCGATATGCACCTGCCGCTGTTTGACCTCATCCGCGATGTTTCCGTAACGGGCCGCTACACCGCCCGTGAATTTTATGGCGCCAATGGCTGGGTGGCCCACCACAATACCGATATCTGGGCCGTCAGCAATCCCGTGGGCGACAAAGGCCAGGGCGATCCCAAATGGGCCAACTGGCCACAGGGTGGTAACTGGCTCTGCCGGCACCTGTGGGAACATTTCACTTTTACATTGGATACCGGTTTTCTTCGCGATAAAGCCTATCCCCTCATGAAAGGTGCGGCGCAATTCGCCATGTCCTGGCTGGTGACCGACAAAGACGGATGGCTGGTGGTGGCGCCTTCCACTTCTCCCGAAAATGAATTCTTTTATGGCGATGGCAAACGGGCAGGCATAGCCGTAGCTGGCACCATGGATATGTCGATCATCTGGGACCTGTTCACCAATATGATTGCAGCGGCCGATGCATTGAAGACCGATAAGGCGTTTCGCGACAGCCTGGTGGCCATGAAGGCCAGGCTTTATCCACTGCACATCGGTAAGAAAGGCAACCTGCAGGAATGGAACCGCGACTGGGAAGATGTGGAGCCGCATCACCGGCATGTATCCCATCTCTATGGACTGCATCCGGGTACACAGATATCTCCCCTTACCACCCCGGAATTTGCCGTTGCTGCACGGAAAACGCTTGAGTTGCGCGGTGATGATGGTACGGGCTGGAGCAAGGCCTGGAAGATCAATTTCTGGGCCCGCCTGCTCGACGGCGATCATGCCTACCTGTTAGTACGAGACCTCCTGAAATATACCGACGAATCGGGTTTTAACTATGGCAGCGGCGGTGGCACTTATCCGAATTTTTTTGATGCCCATCCACCTTTCCAGATCGATGGAAATTTCGGTGGCATTGCTGGTATGATGGAGATGTTGTTACAAAGCCGCATCGGTGAAGTCCACCTGCTGCCAGCCCTGCCGGCAGCCTGGGCTTCGGGGTCTGTCAGGGGCCTCCGTGCCCGCGGAAACCTGGGGGTAGACATGGTATGGAGCAAAGGCCATTTGCAACATGCAACTATTCTCAGCAATAGCGGCGGCTGGCAACAGGCCCGCAGCAGCCAACCCCTCCGGCTGAAAGGAACAGGCCTTCGTTCAGTAGCAGATGGCAGGGATTATATTCTTCGTTTTCCATCAAAGAAAGGACACACTTATATACTGGAACCGGCGCCCTGATGCGTTGCTCTAAAACCTAAACAGCTTTCCTGCCGGCATAAATACAGTAAATTGTACAAAACCATTCTGAATGAGAGTTTTGTTCCTGTTGGGTTTGCTGTTGAATAAGTTGACCCTGTTCTGCCAGCCTTCGCAGGACCTGGTCCGTTCCATCATGGAAGAAAAAAAGGTACCGGGCATGTCCATGGTGGTGATCAGGGCGGGAAAACCGGTGGCTTCCTACGCCCTGGGATTGCGCAGCCTCGATACGAGGGAACCGGTGACGACCCAAACCGTATTCGACGCTGCTTCCCTCAGCAAAACTATTTTTGCTTATGCGGTACTGAAACTCGCGGGCAGCGGTAAACTGGACCTGGATAAGCCGCTTTCTTTTTATATGGACTATCCTGACCTGTCGGGGGACCCACGGTCCAGGCAGGTTACGGCCAGGATGGTGTTGAGCCATACGGGCGGACTGCCCAATTGGCGCGGTGGCGGAGAACTGCAGTTCGCACACAATCCCGGCCAGCAGTTCCAGTATTCAGGGGAAGGTTTTGTATGGTTGTCGAGAGTGGTGGAAAAGATCACCGGCAAGGCCATTAACGACTGGCTGCAGGAAACCGTACTGCAGCCGTTGGGCATGACGCACAGTTCGTATAAGGATACCAGTTACCTGCATAACAACTATGCATGGCCGCACGAAGATATCGGCATTACACGTCAGAAGAATTTCCCTGCCCGGGCCAACGTTGCCTACAGCCTGCAAACTACCGCTGAAGACTATTCGAAATTCCTGCTGGCTTATATGGAAGCTGCGGATATCCATAAAAAGATCCGTCGTGAAATGTTCCAGCCGCAGACAAATAGTCGCATGGATGCTTCCAGCGACCGCCTGGCCTGGGCCCTCGGTGTAGGCGTGGAAACAGAGCCGCAGGGAACAGCCAACTGGCAGTGGGGCGACAACGGAACGTTTAAAGCCCTGCTGTTCTTTTACCCCGCCACGCGCGACGGCCTGGTGTATTTCACCAATAGCTACAATGGCCTGGCAATGGCTCCCGCTATACTGGAGCAGGTTTTCCCCGGTCCGCACGACGCCCTTAAGTGGCTGGAAATCGATCCTTTCGCCATCCCCAATGAAAAGCTCCTGTACCGGGCCTATGCCATGCCCTGGCAGGAAGCCGTGGAACCCTGGTTGCAAAAAGCTTCCGGCTTACCCGATACCACTGTGCTGAACGAACAAAGGCTGGTCAACCTGGGCAACCGCCTGCTGGAACTGGAACGGCCTTATAATGCAAGGGAATTGTTCGGGATGGCGGAAAAAATATATCCCCAATCAGAGGCCGTGCAGAAAGGATATGCAGCATCGATGCTGGCCCTCGGCTTTCGGCGCGACAGCCTGGCGCCGGTATCAAAGGGCCCGTTGGTTTTTGAACTGGCGGCAGTGCCTTATGCCCGAAAAGTGAGCCTGGTAGGCTCTTTCAATAACTGGGACACGGCAAAAAATCCCATGCAATGGGTGAATGGAAGATGGACGACCAGCATGGATCTTCCACCCGGTTCCTATGAATACAAGTTCGTGGTGGATGGTATCTGGTTCAACGATCCCGCCAATCCCCGACTGCATTCCGGTGCTTATATCAACTCGGTGCTCGACTGGCAGCCAAAAACAAAGTAGGATCGCTCCAGCAGGAAATCGCTGCGCGGCTCAAAGCCTTAACTTATTCGGGCCGGCTTTGAGCGGGTATTGTTTTCCCTTCCACACAAATGTGCCGCTGGTGCCGGCGGGTAATTCCAGTTCCGCCTGCAGGGCATTCCCGGCATCCAGCGCATACTGCACCTGCACTTCACCGTTAGGATGTGGCACAGCCCCCGATAATTTTCGCAATGAACCAATGTGCGGTTCAATGCGGATGCGGCGGAAGCCCGGCCCATCGCTGTCTACACCCAGCACAATGCGGTAGAACTCAATATTGGGACTGGAACCCCAGGCATGGCAGTCGGAGCGGGAACCATCGATATTGCTCATTTCCGCCCAGGTGGTCATACCCATATCGAGGTTCTTTTTCCAGATATCCAGGCGATCGAGATAGCGGTTTCCTTCTCCTGCTTTTGCCAGGGCCTGGTTTACATAGTAGAGATAATAAACCGTGGCCGGCGCCAGGCTGGTGTCCTGCATGAGATGCGCTGCAAGGGCGGCGTCATCTTTTCGATTGTTCATACCAGATAGTATGGCCAATGCGTTGGCATGTTGTGAGTACAGGTCTTTTTCGGTGCGATCGGCATAGGCTTTTTTGACAGGATCCCAGTAAGCGCTGCGGATGGAGCGTTTCAGTTTTTCGGCGTCGGCGCGGTATCCGGCTGCCAGTTCCCTGTAACCGAGGGCTGCTTCCAGCTCCGCTGCCTGCTGGTAAGCCCAGCAGAGTTGCAGATCGATTACGGCAGAGCAGCCATCCTTACCGGTGGGGGCTTTACCGCCTGACCAATCTTTTGCCACAGTCCAGTCGGTGAACACCCAATAGGGCAGGTTTTTTACGCGGCCATCGGCCTGCTGGTAGCTCCTGAAAAAAGACAGCACCTGCCGGCTGCCGGGCAGGAGAGATTTCAGGAAGGCAGTATCGTTCCGGTAATAATAATAGTCGTGCAGCATGCCGATCCACCAGAGTGAGAATGGGGGAATTTGCTGGGCATGGGCGGTGGGATAACGGCTAAGGGTAAGCCCTTCGGCCATCCTCGACCAGTCGAGCTGTTGCAGGGCATTGCGTACCAGCCGGTCGTCGTGGCTGTTGTACAAGGTTACCAGCGCCTGTATACGGGTGTCGCCGGCGTATTGCAACTGCTCGTAATAGGGACAATCCATATAAGTTTCCACCGCGCAGGCGCGTGCAGTACGCCAGCCCGTTTCCAGGATCTGCCGGTGCAGGGTATCACCGCTTTCAAACTGCGCATGGTTCACCAGCGGATAGCCGGTAAATACATGGTAAAATGAGTCGATGACCAGGGGTTCCGGGCCGGTTTTGATTTCGAGCAGCAGGTAACGGAAGGTGCGCCAGGAAAGGCTTTCGAAGGATTCTCCCGTGCGGCCGCCGGCAATCAGCACATCTTTAACACCCACCATGCGTTTACCTGCTGTTTCATTTCGGTTGCCCTTGCGGGTTTGTTCCCGCCACTTTTCTTCAGGCCCGTCTTTTACATAGAGGGCTTCGGCATATTGCAGGCTGATCTCCGCCGACCTGCCACCGCTCCAACCCAGTACGGGATAGCCATTGGAATGTACACCATGATCAATAAGGAAGCGCACCTGTCGGTTAGCCGGAACCGTTAGTGTGCCGCGACCCGATACCAAAGCGCCGGCATCGAGGTCTTTTTCTCCTTCACGGACGGTGCCAATAGGGGTCTTTTTTCTTTCCATGGCCGGCAGGGGAGAGGGCACCAGCATCCAGCCATAGATCCAGGAGAAGGCGCCTTTATCCACGGCATGGCCCAGGCTCGCCGCTTCCTTCCACTGGCTGTCGTCGTAGGCAGCCTGTGTCCAGCCGAGCGGAAATTCCTGGTAATTGACCTGCTCACCCGGACCTGCCACATAGTACGAATACACCAGTTGTGGCTGCAGCGGATGATAGGCCTTGTTCTCTGTGGCTTTCCAGGTTTTGCCTGTGTTGACGATGGAGGCAGCATCTTTTCCCTCTAGTACAAAGCCTGTGCGGTGACTGATTTGCGCTTCAGGCCGCTGGTCCCCGAAATTCCAAACCAGCGCAGCCAGTTGGTTGCGTCCCGCCTGCAGTAAGGGAGCGAGATCCACCGAATCGTAATACCAGTGATAAAAATCACTCCGGGCAGGACCGCTGGCTGCCAGCTTTCCATTTACATAGAGCTTATAATGGGTATCGCCTGAGATCCTCACGGGAAAACTCGCCGGTTTTCCGGGCAACTCAACTTGCTTACGGTAATGAGCAACCGAATAAGCGGTTGGCGCCAGCCCTTCGGGTACGATCCAATCGGCTTTCCAGGCTTCAGGAGCTGGTTGTGCTTTCAGTACCGAACCGGTAACAATGAATGCTATCAGGAGGACCAGGTTGTATTTCATGTGGCTTTGGCAAAGAAGTTATGAAAAAAGAGCGCCTGATACCGGATGGCATTGGACCAGTAATTCCAGTCGTGCACGCCGGGGCGCGTTATATAATCATGCGGGATATTCCTTTCCAGCAATTGCCGGTGCAGGGATTCGTTCACACCGTAAAAGAAATCGCCGGTGCCACAGTCTATGATGAGCGAGAGCCCGCCCGGCTTCAGGAGATAGAGCAGGTTCACCACGCTGTTCTTTTCCCAGTTCTCGGGTTTCTCGGCGTATGCGCCTAACCGTTTGGACAGGTCCCAGTTCAGCGGGAAGGGGCGGATGTCCACGCCGCCGCTCATGCTGCCGGCTGCGCCAAAAATATCCTGGTGCCGGAAGCCGAGGTAGAGCGCACCATGTCCGCCCATGCTGAGGCCCGTGATGGCCCTGCCTTTGGCGTTCGCAATGGTGGTGAATTTACCGTCTATGAAAGGAACCAGCTCTTTGCAGATATAGGTTTCATAACGAAAGGAAGGATCCACCGGGCTGTCGAAATACCAGCTTCCGAAGCCGCCGTCGGGACAAACCACCATCATGTTCCACTGGTCGGCCAACTGTGCTATGGCAGGCGCTTTGGTGATCCAATCGGCATAATTGCCGCTGTAGCCGTGCAGCAGGTAGAGAACCGGCAGGGGCTTTCCCTGTTTGTAGGAATCGGGCCGGATGATTACTGCCCGGATGATTTTGTTCATGGCCTGGCTGCGGGTGTCGATGGTATCAACGGTTGCGCATATACCTGTACGTTGAAACAGGACGGCAAACAAAAAAAGAAAGAAAAGTCTCATTCCTGCAAAATACAAAGAATCGGCGCGCTCAGCGCCCGGCGATAAAATCGCCAATAGATTCGGCGTTGAGCACCAGGTCTACCTCGGTTTCCCTGAGGGCATTTTCAGGCATAAAAGGAACCTCTGCTGAAGAGGGACTTTGCACAATACAGGTAGCGCCTGCGCGGCGGGCCTCCCGGAGTCCTTCGGCACCGTCGGCATTGGCGCCGGAAAGGAGGATGCAGACCAACTGCGGGCCATACACCAAAGCGGCGGATTCGAAACTTACATCGAGACTGGGCCGGCTGTAGTTTATTTTCTCAGAGGCATCCAGTGCAAAACTGCCATCGTTTTCAAACAGGAGGTGATGATCGGCAGGAGCTACATAGAGCATGCCCGCTTCGGGCAAATCTTTTTCTTCCGCCTCCTTTACCGGAAGGGCGCTGCGGCTTTCGAGCAGGTCCACCAGCAGGGTGTCGGCGTCGGCTTTCCGGTGCAGCACCGCTACCAGGGGGAAGGGTGGTGGTTGCCGGATGCGACCGAGGATGCGGAACAGGGCATCCAGCCCGCCGGCTGAACCGCCGATCAGCGCCAGCCGGAATTTGGTCACCGGATCTTTTTCCATATTTTTTCCCGGTTTGGTAATGGAGAATAGGAAGACGCAACCGAAGAAAAACGCAGGCTTTCCTTGGCGCCCAGGGCCAGGTAGCCCAGTGGCTCCAGGCTCTCGTCAAAAAGACGGATCACTTTTTCCTGTAGCGCCTTGTCAAAATAGATGAGCACATTCCGGCAAACAATAAGCTGGAATTCGTTGAAGCTGCGGTCGGAAACCAGGTTGTGCGTGGAGACCACCATTTTTTCCTGCAGCCCTTCATCAAACTTGACCCACTCGTATTTGGCGGTATAGTACTGCGAAAAATCCTGCCTGCCCCCTGCCTGGATATAATTTTCCGAATACTGTTTCATGTGGTGCAGGGGAAAAATTCCTTTGCGCAGTTTGTCTAACACAGCGGGATTGAGATCCGTTGCATAGAGCAGCGATTTTTGCAGCAGGTTGGCTTCTTTGAGCAGGATGGCCATGGAATACACTTCTTCCCCGGTGGAACAGCCTGCGTGCCAGATCCTGATGAAGGGCCTGGTGCGAAGCCAGGGAAAGACCTGCTCCTTTAGGCTTCGGTAGAACCCCGGATCGCGGAACATTTCGGTTACGGTCACCGTTATTTCGCTCACAAATTGCCGGAAAAAAGCCGGGTCTCTTTGTATGGCCTGCTGTAATTGTGTGATTCCCGAAAATTTATTGTTGATCACGATCCGGGTGATGCGGCGGCGCAGTGAAGCGCGCGCATAACCCGTAAAGTCGTACCCGTACAGGTCCTGTATATCGGCCAGCAGCCAATCAATATCTTCTTCAGAATGTTGTTCCATTGCTTTCGTACAACCATACACGTAAGAGGCTCAGGAGCTGGTCCAGGTCCACCGGTTTGGTGATATAGTCCGAGGCTCCGGCGCTGATGCATTTTTCACGGTCCCCCGTCATGGCCTTGGCCGTAACGGCAATTACCGGCAGCTTTTTGTATTTGGGATGCGTTCGGATCCGCTGCGTGGTCTCATAGCCATCCAGTTCGGGCATCATCATGTCCATCAGTACAATGTCTACCCTGTGTTTCGACAATTGTTCCAGCGCCTCCCTGCCATCTATGGCCGGCAGTACTTTCATGCCCAGGTTTTCCAGGGTTTTGGTAAGCGAAAAAATATTCCGCACATCATCGTCGGCAATGAGAACGGTTTTCCCCTGCAGCACGTCGCGCAATAGGCCCGATCGCAGCAGGCCGGGTTCGCCGTCCTTCTTTTTCTGCTCTTCCATGAGGTGCAGGAAGAGCGATACCTCATCGAGAATGCGCTGGTAGGAATGGGCTGTTTTTACTACGATGGAATCGGCATACTGACGAATGCGCATCTCTTCCGTTCTGCTCAGGCTCTTGCCGGTGAATATGATGATGGGCAGGTTTTCCATACCGGGCGTGCGTTTCACTTCTTCCAGTATATCATAGGAATGCCGGCCGGGGATGCCCATATCGAGGATCACACAATTGGCCTCTTCGCTTTTCAGGGCTTCAATACCAGCTTTTATGTCACTGCGGATCTCCGTGTTGATCGAATAAGTTTCAAGATAGTAGGCAAGGGCGCGGGCGTGTTTGGTATTTTCTTCCACAATCAGCACCTTCCGCGGCTTCTGTTCGATGATGTATTCAATTTTCCGGAACACTTCGTTCATCTGCTCCATATCCACCGGCTTGTTCATGAAATTGATGGCGCCCTGCAGCAGGCTCTTGTTGCGTACTTCGTGGCCCGACATAACGTGAATGGGTATGTGCCGCGTGGCAGGATTTTGTTTCAGCTCTTCCATAACCTGCCAGCCCGATTTTACCGGCAACTCTATGTCGAGCAATACTCCGTGGGGACGAAATTGCTTTACCAGTTCAATTCCTTCATCTCCGCGAACAGCCACGATGCCCTTGTAACCACGCTGCCGTGTGAAATTGAGCAGGGCCCTGGCAAAACCGGTATCGTCTTCCACAATCACAATGGTTTTATCACCTTGCTGCACCTGCGCCCGGTCGTCCGGAATGTTCTCGGGAATCCGTTTGGAAAGATAGGCCTCACTTTGCTGGTCGACCGGGAAGGGAGCTATGGCCTGCCTACCTGCAGGGCTTGCGTTGTCCATCGACGCACTGTTTTCCGGTTCAACTGCGACGGGTTTCTGTATCGGCAGGGTAACGGTGAAGCGACTGCCTTTTTCGGGCTGGCTGTCGAGCCGGATGCTGCCACCCAGCAATTTTACCAGTTCCCTGGTGATGCTGAGACCAAGCCCCGTTCCGCCATATTTGCGCCGGGTTGATCCATCGGCCTGCCGGAACGCGTCAAAGATTATCTCCTGCTTCTCCGGGGAAATGCCAATGCCACTGTCTTCCACGATGAAATCGATATAACCCGGTTGGCCGGGAGCGTTTTGTATCTGCAGGGAAACAGTGCCCTTTTCTGTAAACTTGAAGGCGTTGGAGAGCAGGTTGCGGAGGATCTGCAGCAGCCGCAGTTTGTCTGTTTCCATGGTCGCCGGTGTGGCCGCCGTTGTTTTGATCTCGAAGTTGATGCTCCGGTCATTGGCAAGCGGCCGGAACATCAACTGGATCTCCTCTACCGGTTCGCTGATTGGAAGCACGGCGTATTCCAGTTCCATCTTGCCCGATTCGATCTTGGAAAGATCCAGTATTTCGTTGATGAGCTGCAGGAGCCCGTTGCCCGATCCCTGTATTACCTGCGCGTATTCCACCTGGTCGGGGTTCAGGTTCTTGTTGGGGTTCTCTGCCAGCAGGCGGGAGAGCAGGAGGATGGAGTTCAACGGCGTGCGCAGTTCGTGCGACATATTGGCCAGGAACTCCGATTTATAACGGGTGCTGATGGCCAGCTCTTCCGCCTTAAGCTGGATCTCCTGGTTTCTTTCCGTGATGAGCGCATTCTTTTCTTCCAGTGCATGGCTTCTTTCTTCCAGCTCCTGGTTGGCCTGCAGCAGTTCTTCCTGCTGCACCCGCAACTCCTCTTCCGATGCCTGCAGCCTTTCGGATTTTATTTCCAGTTCGGTATTGATGCTTTCCAGTTCCGCTTGCTGCGCCTGCAGCTCTTCCGCCTGAGATTGTGTTTCGTGCAGCAGCTCCTGCAAACGGCGACGGTTACTCGAAGTATTGAGCACAATGCCTATGGCGCTGCCGATGCCATCGAGGTATTTCAGTTCAGCAGGTGTAAACGCATGCAGGGAGCCCAATTCCAGTACGCCGATCACCCTTTTTTCAAATTCGATGGGAAGGGCCACGATCTCAGCCGGCCGGATGCTGCCGGCAGTGTATTGCAGTTGTACGCTGCTTTCGGGGATATCTTTTACCAGCAAGCGTTTTCGGTTGGCGATGGCCTGCCCGCTGATGCCCTGCCCGGGCTGGATGTGCAGGATCTCATCCGCCGGCCGGAAGGCGTAGGCACTTTCGAGACGGAAGTCTTTCCCATTTTCGGAGAGGAAAAACGCACCCACTTCGCTGTTCGTATAGGCGGCAACGTAAGACAGTATATCGTTAGCCAGTTCGGTGCTGCTTTTTTCACCCAGCATCACGTCGCCCAGCCCGGCCATGCCCGACTGCAGCCATTCTTTTTCTGCCAACTGGTCAAAGGAATGTTCGAGCGAAGCCGCCATCTTATTCAGCGCTACGGAAAGATTGCCCAGTCCGTCGCTGCCACTGTCGGTGGTTCTGATGCCGTATTCCCCCTGTGCAATTTTGCCCGCTACCTCCTGTATGATCTGTATGCGGCGACTGATATCGCGGTCCTTTGCTTCGAGTTCTGTTTGCAGCGATACGCGGTTGTCGTGGTCGCGGGTGATGCGCACGAAAGACACGAGCGTCACCAACATGGAAAGCGCTGCTGTTATCAGAATGATGATGGGTGTGATGTTGATGAACTGGTCGAGGTCTTTGGAGCGCAGGGCCAGCAATTCCTGTTCGCTGCTGATCATTGTTTCTACCAGGATCCTGGTGGAATCCATGTACGTTTTCCCTTCTTTCATCTCCTCCAGGGAAATGGCCTGCCCTCTTTTCTTTTTATTAATGAGATAACCGAGCTGGCTGAAGCGGTTGTTGACCATATTCTGCAGCCGCGGAATCATGAGTTGCTGCTGGTGGTTATCGCTGGTAAGTGTGGTGAGGGCCTTCAGGTGATCGTTGGTTTCCTGCAGGGCCTCCTGGTAAGGTTCCAGGAAGTTTTCCATGCCGGTGAGCAGAAAGCCCCGCTGCCCTGTTTCCGCATCTTTGAGCGAAGACAGCAGTCCTTCTGCACGCCGGATAACGGTATTGGTATGTTCCACCCAGCCGACCCGGTCGATCAGCCGCTGTATGCTTACAAAAGAAGCCACAGAACTCATAATGAGCAGGAAAAAGGAAACCCCGAAACCCAGTAACAGATTACGTTTGAAAGAAGAGCTCCGGCTGAGGTCGAGGCGTGGCAGTTTGTATTTCATCCGGTCATTCGTTTATTTTTTGAACAGGCAGGATGAGGATAAAAGTGGCGCCTTCGCCTTCCCTGCTGCGGGCAGTGATAAAGCCCTGGTGTTTCTCAGTTATCTTTTTGACGATCGACAGCCCGATGCCGCTGCCTTCATAGGCATCCTTGGTATGCAGGCGCTGGAAAACAGAGAATATCCTTCCCAGGTATTGTTCGTCGAAGCCAATACCATTGTCTTTTACCAGTATCCTTACATAGCGGCCTTGGGGATCCTGCAGCCCTTCGGCATCCGGCTGGGATACCTGCTGGGCGTTGATGCTGATTTGGGGCTGTTCGTCTTTCCGCGAAAATTTGATGGCGTTGCTGAGCAGGTTCTGGAACACCAGGCGGAGTTGTCCGGGAATGCCAGGAACAGTGGGCAATTCCCCAACCGTTATCGAAGCATTCTTCTCCTGTATTACCAGTTCAAGGTCGGATAGGATACCGTTGATGACAAGATTCAGGTCTACCATTTCCATGGCTTCGGCTATATCCAGCCGTGAGTACAGGTTGAGCCCTTCGATGAGTTCCGACATACGGGTGGACGACCTGGCAATTTTGTCCATATAGGTTTGCGCCTCGGGTATGTTTGCGAGAAATTTTCCGCGGAGCAGATCTCCGAATACCTTGATCTTCCGCAGGGGTTCGTTCAGGTCGTGGGAGGTAACAAAGGCAAACTGTTCGAGTTCATTGTTGCGGAAGGCCAGCTCTGCATTGGCCTGCTGAAGTTCAAAAGTTCTTTCCACCACCATGGTCTCCAGCAACTGGTTGGTCATGCGCTGAGTATGGATATCGGCAAAAACGCCCACCCATTTTACGATGGTATTGTCTTTTCGGACAGGCGTTATCGTTAGTTGGTGATAGCGGAAGTTACCGCTCTTCCGCTCTTTGATGCGGCATTCTACTGTAACGGTTTCTCCGCCTGCAATGGCCTGCTCCAGGGCCGTAACGGCAGGGATGTCATTGGGGTGGGTATCGGGAAAGCTGTTCCGGTCTGTTGCAAACTCGAACCAGAGATGATTCACGTATTCGATCTTGCCGGTGTTGGAGGCCGTGAAAGCGATCTGTGGAATGGATTCCAGGACGGAACGCAGTTCTTCAAAGGATTCCTGCAGCCGGTCTTCTGCTTTGCGACGGTATTCGATCTCTTCCTGCAGGGAGGCCTGCATATCGGCCAGTTCCTTTTTTTGGGAATAGAGCGTGTAAAATGTTTTTACTTTCAACAGCAGCAGATCGGGGTCAATGGGTTTTGCGACGTAATCGATACCACCCGACCGGTATCCACGCGTGATGAATTTTTTATCGGTATTAACGGCGCTAAGGAAAACGATCGGGATGTCTTTTACCGTGCTGGATCCTGATATCGCTTCCGCTACTTCGAAACCGTCCATTCCAGGCATTTGCACGTCAAGTATGATCAGGAAATAGGAATTCTTTAGTATCTTTTTCAAAGCTTCTTCTCCCGAACTGGCGCTGTCCACTTTGAACCCGTGGATTTCCAGCAGGGACCTGAGACTGAAGATGTTTTCCTTTTTGTCGTCAACAATGAGGATCATTGGACAAACCTAAGGAATAACTGCCTGGAAATGAAGCCTGCCGACCGTGTAAAAGAGTCCACAACCTGATCAACCTGAACATTTACCATGGAACAGATTTTGCATATACTGCTCCTCCTTTTTTCCTTTACGGCTAGGGATCACCGGGAGCAGGACATCTTACTCCGGCAGGTGCGCTGGGTGGATGTGGGCAGCGGGCGAACAGAAGGTCCTTTTGACCTGCTGCTGCGCGGCGGAAAGGTGGTAGCTACCGGGAAAACGGCTGCGGGTAAGGCGGTTACCGGAACGGATCTGGCGGCGGGGGAGTCCGTTTTCGTTTTGGATGGAAGTGGAAAATTCCTGTTACCGTCCCTGTACTCTGCCCATGTGCATGTGGGCACGCTGGCGGGCACTGCTATAAGATCAGAAAATTATACCCGGGCGAATATCCTGCGGCAGTTGCAGCACTATGCAAGCTTTGGTGTCCGCGGGGTGCTGTCGATGGGAACCGACCACCCGCTGCTTTTCAACGACGGTTTGTACGATTCCTTGCAGCAGGGAATGCCGGGTGCAGCGCGGATGCTGTCGGCGGGCTACGGCTTTAGTGTGCCGGGCGGCGCGCCCGGCGCGGCTTTTCCAATGGACCGGCTGTTTCGTCCTGCTACGCCGGCGGCGGCGGAAAAAGCCGTGGACAGCCTTGCTGCCATGGGCATTCGGTTTATCAAAATATGGGTGGATGATTTCGGGTCGGGTGCGCCAAAAATGGACCCGGAAATATATGGCGCCATTATAAAACGTGCTCATCAACACGGGCAGAAAGTGGTGGCCCATGTATACTACCTGGCAGATGCGCGGCGCCTGGTGGATGCGGGCATTGATGTGCTGGGACACAGCATTCGTGACAGCCTGGTGGACGACTATTTTATCCGTCGCATGAAAGCGGCAAAGACCATACTGATCCCAACGCTCACCCTCGACGCTTTTGCCGTGGCTTATGCCGGAACGCCTTCCTGGATGGGCGACAGCAGCTTCATTCGCTCCCTGGAACCGGGCGTTTATGAGATGATCCGTTCCGATAGTTTCCGGGTGTCGGTGCAACAGGGCAGCCAGTACCAGCGCAACCTGCGCGGGTTGGAAATAGCGCGGCAGAACCTGCGGCGCCTTGCCGCGGCGGGGATTCCCGTTTGCCTGGGGACCGATTCCGGGGCCCTGCCCATCCGGGCGCAGGGCTTTGGCGAACACCTCGAGCTGCAGTTGATGACAGAGGCGGGGCTTACACCCGCTGCGGCATTGCGGGCCGCTACCATGGGCGCGCGGGAAATGCTTTTTCCGGGTGCTTTCAGTGGCCGCCTGGAAAAAGGCATGGCGGCCGATTTCCTGTTGCTCGATGGCAACCCGCTGGAAGATATCCGCCATACCAGGGCCATCCGCGCGGTAGTGCAGCAGGGTAAACTCATTTATGTAAAACCGTAAAGTTTTCTTTGGTATTTTTCTTTTCCACCCTTCCTTTTTTGCGCAGAGGCGCAGGAAAACAGGCTCGAATGCGGTGCCCCAGCCTGCCTGTCCAGATTTTTTTACAAAAAACACGATTTTTTAGACCAGCGGGAAAATTTCTTCGGGTAAACGCCCTGGCCTGCCTGCCGGGTCCGGATGCAGTACCGGCTTGCATTACAGGGGGGAATGCTTTTTTTTGAACCAATCCTCATAAGCATTTTTTTGGAAAGCGGCATGGGAGAAAAACACGGTTTTTTGAACCAGTTCCTTTTTTTTCATTTGCTGCAACATCCGGGTAATTCCGAAAAACCATAACAGGTGACCTTATCTGATGAGAGAACCTTATCCTGTTGCTGCCCGTGGTTACGACCGGGACCATCATCGGCCCGGTCGGACCGCCCGGCAGGTTGAAAAAAATATTTTCACCATCTCATTGCACGATTAAAAAAACAATTGCACCTTTGCAACTGCTAAAACAAAATCATATGCGCCAGCTATCACATCATTTTATCAGCGATCCCCGGTTGGGCCTGAAAGGCTTACCCGGTAAGGGCTGGGCGTTGTGGTTATCGGAGATCTGAACTTCAGTTCCTGATGATATAACCCCGCCATCACCGCGGGGTTTTTTATTCCCGCTGTAAACAGCATTTGCGTTTTTGTGTCGCAAGGCGATGCAATCCCTGTGCAAGACTTCTTTTTGCAGGGAACAGAAAACGCGTGTGCCATCGGTAAAAAATCAATCACAACCATTTATACAATGGACAATTTATTCAACCAGGGCGTGATCCAGGCGAACACGCTCTTCGGAAATACCTATCTCGACGTACAGGTGCTGTACCTGCTGGCCTTTAACCGGCTGCCCAGCAACCACTATATCAACAATGTGGACGGTGAAAAAGCTTTTGAAGCGCTGAAGCAACAGTTCGCTACACAGATCAGCGATATCCACCAGCGGCGCTGGTACATGCGTAGTAAAAAGAGTTTTGCGTTTGATAACACCATCCTGCTTTTCAGGGATGAAGTGGCCATCGAACTCGACGGCTGCTCCTGCGATATCCTTCACAGTGGAACAAATGAGGAATTGCTGAATGCGATCGTCGAAACCGTTCTGCCTTTTAAGGTTCGCCAGCGCCGGCAGCCGCTGGAAATCAACCTGATTGTGCAGGAACGCGGAGGCCTTGCGCTGAAAGCCATGGAGATCAAAAGGACAACGCTTGATACAGGGCTCTTTTACCCGGACGATTTTGCCCCGGTGAACCAGCTCATCCAGTCGCGCCTGCGAAGGAAAAACGACAAAGGAATCGTGCTGCTGCATGGCCTGCCCGGAACCGGTAAAACCAGCTATCTCCGTTACCTGGTAGGAAAGATCAGGAAACGGGTGCTGTTCCTTTCGCCCACCATTGCGGGCAATCTCGTGAACCCGGAGTTCATCGAGTTGCTGGTGGATAACCCCAATACCGTTCTGGTGGTGGAAGATGCGGAAAACATCATCATGGATCGCCGGCAGAGCCATTCTTCTGCCGTATCGAACCTGCTGAACATCTCCGATGGGCTGCTGGCCGACTTCCTGAATGTACAGTTGATCTGCACTTTCAACAATGCATTGGCGCAGGTGGACCCCGCCCTGCTTCGCAAAGGCAGGCTGATCGCACGGTACGAATTCGGGAAACTGCCAATTGAAAAAGCGCAACGGCTCAGCGACCACCTTGGGCTAACGGCAACCATTACCCGCCCGATGACGCTGGCCGAGCTGGCCAACCCGGGCGAAAAAGAAGAAACAACAACAAGAACAAATCCCATTGGGTTTCGCTCACATGCGTCCCTGCTGGGATAAAAACAGACAACATGGAAACAAGATATAGTTCCGGCATTCCCTTCAACGTATTCGGGCCGGAACAGATTGAAGAAGCGGCGCTGCACCAAATGTACCAGGCAGCGAAACTGCCGGTGAGCGTAGCCGGCGCCCTTATGCCCGATGCACACAGCGGTTATGGGTTGCCGATAGGTGGCGTGCTGGCCGTCGACAATGCCGTCATTCCCTATGGCGTGGGGGTGGACATCGGCTGCCGCATGTGCCTCAGCGTGTTCGGCGTTGCCCCCGCCGACCTGAAAGCCAGGGAAGGATGGTACCTCCGTGAGCTGGAAGAAGCCACACTGTTTGGCAGCGGCGCCCAATTTGAGCGGGCGGCTCATCATGCAGTGATGGAAGATCCCCTGTTTGGGGACCTGCCCATCCTTAAGAAGCTCCATGCGCGTGCCTGGAAGCAACTGGGTACTTCGGGTTCGGGCAACCATTTTGCAGAATTCGGTGTGGTAAAAATTGCAGCACCCGATGCCGTGCTGGGCCTGCCTGCCGGCGAATACCTCGGCTTCCTTACGCACAGTGGTTCGCGTGCGCTGGGTGCGCATATCGCCCAGCATTATACGAAGCTGGCGATTGGACTCCGGCGCCTGTCGCAGGAGGTGAAGAACCTGGCCTGGCTTTCGCTCAGCGAGGAAGCGGGACAGGAGTACTGGCTGGCCATGAACCTGGCGGGCAACTATGCAGCGGCCTGTCATGAGGTGATGCACAACAAGATCGCGAAGCGATTGAAGGAACGCGCGCTGGTGCGTGTGGAGAACCACCACAATTTTGCGTGGAAGGAAAAACTCGAAGGCCGTGACCTGATCGTACACCGCAAGGGTGCCACTCCCGCAGGGAAAGATGTGTTGGGAATCATTCCCGGCTCCATGACCGCCGATGGTTTTATCGTCAAAGGCAGGGGAGAAACGGCTGCCGTGAATTCTGCCTCGCACGGCGCCGGCAGAAAGATGAGCCGGCGCGAAGCTACGCAGTCTATAACAGCCAGCAGTATGCGCAAGGAGCTCCTTAGGTGTGGCGTGAAGCTCATTGGAGGCGGCGTGGATGAAGCTCCTTTTGCGTATAAGAACATCGAACGGGTAATGCAGTCGCAGGAGGCCCTGCTCTCCACCGTAGGGCGGTTCACGCCAAAGCTGGTGAGGATGGATGGCAGCAAGAGCAGGATTTAATATATTGCCCCAAATAACCTGCGATATGCCTGCTGTACCGGATGTAGTGGCGATTTTCGATATCGGCAAGACCAACAAAAAGCTGCTGGTCTTCGATGAGGCCTACCAGCCAGTGCTGGAAGAAAGCATCCGGGTAGATGAAATACCTGATGAGGAAGGCTTCCCCTGCGATGTCATCGAAGCCATCGAAGCATGGGTGCGGCAGGGTATCCAGCGATTGACCGCTTCCAGGCACTTTAACCTGAGAGCGGTCAATTTTTCTACCTATGGTGCTTCGCTCCTGCATCTCGATGAGCAGGGCCGTCGCATAGCGCCGCTTTATAATTATCTCAAACCCTATCCTGCCTACTTGCTGAACCGTTTCCTCGAAACCTATGGCGGCGCAGCGAGGATCGGAACCGAAACCGCCACGCCCTTCACCGGGCACCTCAACACTGGCCTGCAATTGTACTGGCTGAAGCAGGAGCGCCCCGAACTGTTTGAACGGATCCAATGTTCGCTGCACTTCCCGCAATACCTCCATTACCTGCTCACCGGTGCACGCGCGGCAGAACTTACCACCCTCGGTTGCCATACTGGGCTCTGGGATTTTCGCAGGAAGGAATACCATGCATGGTTAAGCGAAGAGGATATATTGCAGAAACTGCCGCCGGCCAGCGGTGACAGGCTGTCGCTTCCGATAAGCCTGTACGGACGGGAGATTCGCGTGGGCTCCGGGCTGCACGACAGTTCGGCTGCCCTTGTTCCCTACCTGCTGCAACTGGAGGAACCATTTATTGTAGTGTCCACCGGCACCTGGTCCATCAGCCTCAATCCCTTCAACCACAGCTTGCCCACGGCGGACGAACTGGCGCAGGGCTGCCTGGATTACCTTTCTTTCCGCGGAAACCCGGTGAAGGCATCTATGCTGTTTGCCGGCCATGATCACGATGAACAGGTAAAAAGAATCGCCGCCCATTTTTTGCTGCAACCTTCTTTTTACCAACAGCTTCCTTATGCGCCCGGTAATAGTATAGGACAGGAAGAGCGATTGCGTTTCGTTTATAACGGCGGCGTACAACCGAGTCTGTTTGCGCTGCGCGGGCTATCACAATTTGCAGACGTCACGGCTGCCTACCGCTGCCTGATGGAAGACATCCTGTTGCAGCAGGCTTGCAGCATCCGCCAGATAACAGGAAGTGAAGGCGCCGGGAAGATCCTGGTGGATGGCGGCTTTAGCCGCAACCAATGGTTCATGCAATTGTTAAGCGAAGCCTTTCCTGGTAAGGAAGTAATGGCCGCGTCCACGCCACAGGGAACAGCGCTGGGGGCAGCCCTGGCGATTCACGATCATTGGAACAGCAGCCCGCTGCCTGCGAAACTCGTAAGCCTGCAGCATTTTCCGCGGGGCAATTAGCAAAGTGCCAGCGCCTGCTGTTAACAGTTGCTTCAACGGTTCTGCCGGTAATCTTCCACCACGGCTTCGTAAGCGGGCTTTGGCTGCAGGGCGGCGTTGAATAAAAGCGGGTAATCTTTGCGGCCGCGCACCGGGAAATTATCGAGCCAACTGTAGCGGTCCGACAGGTTCCAGAACGTGATGGCATCCAGCGCGGGGTCGTATTTGCGGAACAGCGCAAAACATTGCTGGTACTGGGCTGTTTGCCGCGCCTGTTTTTCTGCTGTGTAGGCGGTATCGGCATCGGAAGCCTTCCAGGCGCGTGCTTCGTGCTCCTTGGGATATACGCTGATATCGAGCTCGGTGATCTGCAGGCGCAGGCCCGTGGCGGCAAAATCGCGCAGGGTGGAATCGAGTTGGCCCTTGCGTGGCTCGTCCATGGCCCAGTGACCCTGGAGGCCTATGCCATGAACAGGAACGCCTTTGCCTTTGAGGCTGCTGATCAATCGCAATATCTTTTCCCTTTTCACCGGATCGGTTTCGTTATAATCGTTGTAAAACAATTGCGCATTTGGGTCGGCCTCATGGGCCCATCGGAAAGCCATTTCAATATAAGATTCGCCGCAGATCCGCAGCCAGGGCGAAGGGCGCAGCCATTCGCCGGGTGTATCGCTCACTGCTTCATTCACTACGTCCCACGCATAGACGATGTCCTTATAACGACCTGCCACGGCAAAAATATGGTCCTTCAAACGTTGCAACAGTACCTCTTTGCTCACCTCTTTTCCCTTGTTGTCCACAAAGATCCAGGCCGGTGCCTGTTTGTGCCAGCAGAGCGCATGTCCCCGCATCTTCAGTTTATTGCTGCGGGCAAAATCGGCGAGCAGATCGGCATCCTTCCAGTTATACCGGTTTTCTTCGGGATGGATGGGACCCATTTTCATGGCGTTCTCCGGTGTAATGCTGCCAAATTCGCGCAGCACCAGGGCGGTTTCCGCTTCATTGCGCAGGTGAAAGGGCGCCAGGGCAACGCCCATGGTAAATGAGTTGCCGAAAACGGTTTGTAATCCCCCGGAGGGTTTATGTGAAATGCCGCTCTGTAGCAGGACCAGCGCGGCTCCGAGAACAGGCAGGAGCATCATGGAAGAATGGTTTTACGGGTGCCGGTATGGCTTTCCGAATGTAAAAAATTATTGGCTCTTATGCATACAAAAGCCGCAGCGGCTTCCCTGCCTGATCTTACAGTTCATTCCCTTCAAAAAGCAGTTCACACAGACCGGGCTTTGTGCGGCGCCCGCTGCGGTGTTGTTTTGTGGCCTCAACCGGAAGCAATGAAACAGATACTGCTCATCGGCATATTCCTGGCTGGGGGCGGCTTTGCCGGCCGCTCCGGCACCTGCCTGCAAAAAGGACATGATAGCGTTGTGGAAAAGACGCTGCCCGCTGGACTTGCATCCGCGCCCGGTGCGCAACTGCCCACACCCACACCCACACCCGCGCCCGATGACCTGCTACCCCTCGCTGCTTTCCTGTTGCTCAACAACTAACCAGTAAACCTTTTTCCATGATCACACAAACATCCCTACAAAAAAACAACCGGCGACAACTGCCGGGAAAACAGTACCGCGTGCAGGTTTCCGCGGCCGACAGCGACAATACCTTGCTGGTGGCCCAAATGGAAACCCTTGCAGGCAGTGAACCGCCGCGCCATCTTCACACGCTTGAAGACGAACTCTTCCTCATCCGCGAAGGACATGCCCGGTTCTTTGTGGGAGAAAACACCATCGATGGAAAACCGGGTGATACCATTTTCCTGCCACGCGGCGTGCCACACCATTATAAGATTCTTTCCGACAGGCTGATCACCACGCTGGTGGCAACCCCGGCTGCCGGTATGGAAGGTTTCCTGGAATCCCTTTCTATTCCTGTTGCGGAAGAAGAAACGCTTTGCCCCGACCAGCCTTCCGAAGCCTATATACAATATTTTATGTCGCTTACCGAACAGTACGGTATGCGTTTTATCTGACCATTCAATAAACCTTGTAATATGAAACAAACATCTCTCCGCGGGAACGTATTGCTCCTGCGCATTTCCATCATCAGCTTCCTGCTCTGCATCCTGAGCCTTTTCCTGTTCTCCTTCACGCGCAGCACACAACTGGCAGAAAATGTCTGGAAAGAACTGGGCATTACCGAAACCCAGGGAACGGAAAAAATACGCAACAGTTTCCTGTACGGGCACCTGGAATATTATGGATTGAAAAACCTGCATGCCATTGCCCTGAGCAACCGTGCCGCCCTTACAACTGACCTGCTCGTATATGCGAAGAATTATGTGAATGGCAGCAGCTTCCGTAAAACCTGGATGGAAGAGCGGAAAGCCGCACGTCCCGTAACGCCTGTTATGGAGAATAAAACCGAAGAGGAGATTCGCCGCGAAAAGATCGAAGAAATGGAAACCAGTATACAGAAGGGCGAAGAGACCATCAAAAAAATGCCCGACCTGGAGAAAGCCATGCGGCCCACCATCGACCTCATGAAAAAAAACATAGACGAGTATAAAAAACCAGACAACGCATTCATCAAAAGCCTGGTGCAATACCAGCAAATGGAAAACGAACGCCGCAAGCAGCGTTATGAAGAAGATCTGCAGCGGTGGAACAGGAATTACCCGGAAAATTTTGATATTCGCCTGAAGGAATACCTGGAGAAATATCTTTCCCTGGCAGCTACGGTCGACTTCAAAGCGCGCCTCGAAGAAAAATACGGGAAGAAACGTTTTGTGGATCCGGCGCTGGAAGCCAGGCCTGGCGACTGGAAAATGATTTTCCGTGCCGGCCCCGAAGTGTATGGTGCTGCCCAACCATTTGTTCAGCAATGGCTGAAAGAACTTAAATAAACCCATGGCCCGTGGCAGATATAGTAAGGTTGAACCGGTAGGTTTCATTTGGTTCCTGGTTCCTTTCGTGTTTGGCCTGAACGCCATTGGCTTTGGCAGTTGCCCTTTCCGCGGACCCGTTTCCTATCTCCTGTTGTATGCCATCAGCACCGCTTATATATTTTGTGTGTACCTGGCGTTTCGCTGGGTGGCTATGCTGATCCGGAAACGTTTCCCTTTCAACAGCGATCTGTTCCGCCGGATCGCTGTAATGCTGCCCTGCTTTTATTTGATGAACCTGCCGATGGTTGCAGGTTTTTATGCCTTTCACGATCTCTTTTCCTTTGCACCCTGTAAGGCCGTTGCAGAACGGCACTGGTGGATCTATCTTTTTTCCTGCATTTCCAGCACCAGCATTGTATTCATCAACGAAGCCGTGGCCAACTGGAAAGGATGGAAAAAATCGGCCACGGAAACGGAGCAGTTGCGCAACGCTTACCAGAAAACCAGGCTGCTGGGATTAAAGGGACAGGTTAACCCGCATTTTCTTTTCAACTGTTTCAATTCCCTTTCCTCCCTGATTGCGGAAGACGAAGCGGAAGCAGAGAAATTCCTCCAGGAAATGACGCGGGTGCACCGTTACCTGCTGCGCAACGACGATGAATACCTGGTTACGGTAGAAGAGGAATTGCGTTTCGTGCAGTCGTATTGTTACCTGGTGCGGGCCCGTTTTGGTAATGCCGTTACGGTTGATATCAACGTGCAGGCCCGCGACCGCAGCCTGCACATTCCCCCGCTGAGCATGCAGGTGATCCTGGAAAACATCATCTATTCCAATATCGCCACCGCCGCAGAACCGCTGTGCATCTACATTGGAAGCGAGCCCCGCAAACGGCTGGTGATCCGCAACAATGTCTGCCACAAATCGCGCAACGAATCATTTGATTACGATGAAGGCCTCGATAACCTGATCAACAAATACCGACTGCTGAATGAATTGCTGGTGGAAATTGTGGAGAGTCCGCAGCAGCGGGAAATCTATCTGCCCCTGATCGTGGAAAAGGAGGTGGCATTATGAAATGGTATCGCCCGCCAGCTTTCCAGTGGTACAATTTCCTGGCTTCCATGCCGGTGATCGACTGGCTCATTCACCTTTCGTTGTTCGGCGACCGTACCTACCACGATCCGAAGCTTTGGTTTTTATCCTTTCCCCTGGTTTTCTTAATGGGAATGGGCTCCTGGTACATGCACTACCAGTACGATCATTTCATCTGGAGCCGGTATCCTTCCCTGCGCGAGACCAGCCGGCGTGTAAAGTTCAAGCTGCTGGTGAACCTGCTGGTGATGACCCCTTCGGTGCTTCTCATCCTGCTGGTGTATCATGCTTTTCATCTCTTCGGGTACCACATCAACGGGGAAGATGTGAAATGGTGCCTGCTCATTGGGGTATGTGTAAACCTCATCTTCGAGACCCTTTGGGAAACCGTCTATATCCTTGACCGTTATAAAGACAGCCTGTCCGAAAAAGAGCTGATAGAGCAGATGCGCATCCAGCAGGAATTTGACCACCTGAAAGGCCAGGTTAACCCACATTTTCTCTTCAATTGTTTCAATACACTCAGCAGCCTGATCTCGGAAGACAGGGAACAGGCGGAGTTTTTCCTGAACGAACTTTCGAAAGTATACCGCTACCTGCTGCGGGCCAATGAAGGAGAACTGGCCACCCTGGAAGCGGAGCTGCGTTTTATTGACAGCTACTGCCGCTTGCTCAAAACCCGCCATGGAGAAGGGTTCCAGGTTCGCATTGAAGTGGATCGCCGCTATCATGCTTTCCAGGTACCCAGCCTGAGCCTGCAGTTGGTGGTTGAAAACGCGGTGAAGCATAATATTGTTTCGAAGCAGCAACCATTGCAGGTGGATATTTTCACCACACCTGCCCGTGCGCTGGTGGTGAACAACAACCTGCAACGCAGGAAACTAACGGAGAGCAGTACACGTATCGGGTTGCAGAACATCCGTTCGAAATACAAGCTGCTTCGCCAGGAGGGTTTTGAAGTGGTGGAAGAGATGGGTTATTTCCGCGTGGTGCTGCCTTTGATACTGCCGGTTCATCCCGACGAACCGGCAGTTCATACATGACCTGCTTGCAGGCAGCCTGCGCGGGCTGTAGCTTTCCGTTCTTAAACTTTATCGTTATGGAAGCAACTAAAAAAGTGCTGGTTACCGGTATTACCGGCTGGCGCGGAAAGGTCTTCGCTGCGTCATTGCTTGCACAGCCCGGTTTCGAGGTCAGGATATATACACGTCATCCGACGGCCACGTCCATACTGGCCCTGGGCTGCGCCGGTGCTGAGATCCGGACGGGTGACCCAGACCATATCGAATCGCTCCGGCTGGCCATGATAGATGTGGATGCCGTGGTTTCCCTGAGTCGGCATACCAGCCTTGCCCTGCTGGAAGCAGCGGGACAGGCCCGCGTTCCGCACCTGGTGCTGCAGGCCGGCGAAACGGCAGAACAATACGCGGCCAGTCGCGACCTTCCGGTTACCTGGCTGAAACCCGTATTGTATTATGAACAACTCCTTCCGCATATCAGCGCCAACGCCACTGGTAATGGAACCGTGCGCATTGCGCTGCCCCAGGGAAATCTTTTACTGGCCGCTTTTGCAGCGGCCGACCTGGGTGCAGTGGTAGCTGCCGTGCTGCAGCATGCCGGTCTGTATAAGGGCCGCAAACTGGCGCCGGTAGGGCAGAACAGTCCCTGCCGTGAATATGCCGCGATACTTTCAGAAGAGCTGGGCATTGATCTGCGTTGCCACGAAGTGCCGCAGGAGCGTTTAGGCCTTACCGTGAAAGATGGCGACAGCCGGGTGGACATGATCGAAACCTATGCGCTGCACCCGCAGGCCCTTTCTTTCCGGCAGTGGGTACGCGCAAACCGCTACCGTATACAGACTGCGTTACAGCAGGGTCTGCAGGCGGTTTAGGAAAATATGATGGTCTTATTGCGGAATACAAATACCCGGTCTTCCAGCAACATTTTCAGGGCGTCGGCGAGTACCGATTTCTCCACTTCATGACCGGCTTCGATCATATCGCGCAGGTCATCGTCGTGCTGCACCGGTATGATCTTTTGTGTGATGATGGGACCTTCGTCGAGGTCGTTGTTAACAATGTGCGCCGTGGCGCCGATGAGCTTTACGCCCCGTTCAAACGCTTTTTTATAAGGATTGGCGCCTACGAATGCGGGTAGAAAGGAGTGATGAATATTGAGTATCCTTTCTTCATAGGCCGATACAAAACGCGGCGATAAGATGCGCATGAATTTGGCCAGTATAATGTAGTCGGGCGAATAAGTGGCAAGCAGGTCCAGCAGGCGGTTCTCGAAATCTTCCTGGCTGAGCCCGGCATGGCTGATGTGGTGATAGGGGATGTGAAACAGGCGGGTAAAGGGTTCCAGCGTATCGTAGTTGCCGATCACGGCTTGTACTTCTGCATGCAGTTCACCAAAATAATGCCGCACCAGCAGGTCGCTGAGGCAATGGTGTTCTTTGGTAACGAGGATGATCACCCGTTTTTTCCGGCGTGGTATGATGCTGATAAGCGCACCGGCCGGCAATTGTTCGGTCAGTTCGCGTTCAAGCTTTTCGGTGTCGAGCGTACCGGCAATTTCCAGGCGGGTGAAAAATGTTTCAGAGCCAGTTTCCACGAATTCCTTCATCACCACGATATTGAGCTGGTTGCGGTAGAGGACGCCGGCAATGCCGGCAATCAAACCTTTCCGGTCGCTGCACCTGATGCGGATCACATGATTCTTCTCCATGCTATTGATAATGCTTTCAAAAATAAGATATACTACCTTTACCGCATGGACCAAAGCCAGTCGCCCCTCATCCGCGTGGGCGTTTTCAACAAACTCAAAGTGGCCCGTGAAGTGGCATTCGGCGTATTCATGGACGACGGCGATGCCGGCATCCTGCTGCCCCGGCGCTTCGTTCCGCCTGGTACCCGCGTGGGCGATGAGCTGGATGTTTTTCTTTACCACGACTCGGAAGACAGGCTGATCGCCACCACGCAGCACCCCCTGGGACAGGTGGGTGATATTGTTCCACTCAAAGCGGTTTCGGTCACTAACCAGGGCGCTTTCCTCGACTGGGGCCTGATGAAGGATATTTTTGTACCCCGTTCCAAACAGGTGCTGCCCATGCGGCCCGGCGGCGTTTACATCGTGCGCATTTATATCGATGAGCAAACAGGGCGCGTAACGGCCACGGAAAAAATAGAAGCTTTCCTGCAGAACGAGAACCTTACCGTGCAGGAAAAGCAGCAGGCAGACCTTATTGTATACCGGCGCACCGATATCGGTTATCTCTGCATCATCGACTCGAAACATACGGGGGTGCTGCATTTCAGCGATATTTTCCGGAACCTGCAGGTAGGCGACCGGATGAAGGGATACATCAAAACCATTCGCCCGGAAAACAAGATCGACCTGGTGCTTGACAAGCCCGGCTATGAAAGGATCGGCGGCGAGGCCGGGAAGATCCTGGAGCTGTTGGAAGCGCAGGGTGGTTTTCTACCCTATCACGACAAGTCGGACCCGGAAGACATTTACAATTTTTTCGGTATGAGCAAGAAGAGCTTCAAAATGGCGATCGGGAATCTTTTCAAACAAAAAATAATTGAGATTACCGATCACGGCATCCGGAAAATAGGATAATTTTGCGGTTGATGTCGCGCTTAGGGAAGTCCATATCGGTCCTGATTCTGCTGCTGGTATTAGTTTCGCAGCTTGGTGCGCATTTTGTGCTACTGGCAGATTATTACGCCAACCGTTCTTATTATCTCGAAAATTGTGAGAACCGCTACCGGCCCCAGTTGCATTGTAACGGGCAGTGTATTCTCATGAAGAAACTGCGCAAATCGGAAAGCCAGCAGGAAAAAGAACACAGCGTGCGGGTGGAATGGAAACTGGAATACCTCTCGCGCAAAAGTTATTTCCCCGAAGTGCCGGCGGCTCCTCTTATTGTAAAAACATCTTTTCCCCTCAGCCCCGCATGCCGGCTTCCTGAAATCCCCGCCGGATCTGTATTTCATCCCCCTTCTCTGGCAGGTGTATAGTTCCCCGTTTTTCCTGAAACAACAACTTTAACCTGGCCCGGGCTGCTGCCCGGCCAAAATCTATACACATGTCCAAATATTTTTGGGTAGCGCTTGGCTGCCTGATCCTTTCTGCCTGTTCCAAAAACAACGATACCCCTTCCAATGAGAACGAAAAAGGCGACCTCGTCATCGAATTCGATAATATAGTGGGTGAAGAGAACCTGGTGCTGGAAACCGGCGTTTACACCAACAAGAGCGGCGAAAAATATACCATCGACCTGCTGCAGTATTATGTGAGCAATATTAAGCTCCGCACCACCGATGGCCGCGAATACGCGGTGCCGGCCGACAGTAGCTATTTCCTGGTTCGTGAAAACGGCGATAAGTCCGAGGTGAAGCTGCAAAACGTACCTGCGGGCGATTATAATACCGTAAGCTTTGTAGTAGGGGTGGACAGCCTGCGTTCTGTGGCGCCCCTTTCCGAACGCACCGGTGTGCTGGACCCCTCGGGCGAAGCGGCCGATATGTACTGGACCTGGAACAGCGGCTATGTTTTCCTGAAGCTGGAAGGCGGATCTACTGCCATCAAAGATGGCGACGGGAAGTTCCGTTTCCACATCGGCGGCTTTGGCGGTTATACCAGCGCTACCATCAACAACCTTCGCACCGTAAACATTACAGCGCCTTCGGGCATGGTTGCCGGGGTGCGCAGCGGAAAGCCACATGCACCCCATATCCATCTCTTTGCGGACATCGAGAAGCTGATGGATGCCAAACAACAGGTCAGTGTGGCGGCACATTCCATGGTGATGTTTGATGACTTTTCGGCTACTATCGCCAACAACTATGCGAACATGTTCTCCGTAGATCATATTCACAACGACTGATCATGTACCGCATCTGTTGCCTGTTGCTGCTGGCGGCCCTGGCGGCCTGCAGCCCTTCGGATGAAAACCCGCGGCCGGCGCTGGTGTACCAGCCGCCGGGTTTTCCCGCAGCGACCTATGACCTAACCGCCAACCCGCCTACGGAGTCCGGATTTGAACTGGGCCGCAAGCTGTTTTACGATGTGCGGCTGTCGCGCACGGCTACCATCAGTTGCGGGTCCTGTCACCAGTTGCCCGCCGCCTTTGCGCACAGCGGCCACGACGTGAGCCATGGCGTAGACGACCTGAACGGCACGCGCAATGCGCCGGTGCTGGTGAACCTGGCCTGGAACCGTTTCTTTTTCTGGGATGGTGGCGTGTTCAACCTCGACCTGCTTCCGCTGGTGCCCTTGCAGCACCCCCGCGAAATGGACGCAAGTTTGCCGGAAGTATTGCAGGTGCTGCGAAAGGATCCCGACTACTCGCGGTTGTTCCATGCCGGGTTTGGCGATACTTCGGTTACCCTTCCCCGTATGTTGCAGGCTATGTCGCAGTTCATGGTGAGCCTCGTCAGCGCCGACAGCCGGTACGACCAGGCTTTGGCGGGAAAAGGTCCGGCCCTGTCGGAAGCGGAAAAAGCAGGGCAGGCGCTGTTTACGCAGCACTGCGTTTCCTGCCATGCGCCGCCGCTGTTCACCGATGGCCTCTTTCACAACAACGGCCTTACACCCACGGGCATCAACGACCGGGGCCGTTACGCCATTACGCTGAACGAAGCCGACGCTTACCGGTTTAAAACGCCCACGCTGCGGAACATAGCGGTAAGCGCACCCTATATGCACGATGGCCGTTTCAGGTCGCTCGAAGCCGTGCTGCGACACTATGCGCAGGGCGTGCAGGACAGCCCCACGCTGGACACCGTGCTGAGAAAAGAAGGCCGCACCGGCATTCCGCTGTCGCCCGAAGAACAAAATCAACTCATTGCTTTTCTTAAAACACTGACAGATGAAAATTTTATTCACGATAAGAAATTCCGCGAAGAGTAGGCTGCTCTTCCTGCTTTTCCTGCTGCTTCCATCTTCGGCTGTGCTTGCCTGTGATATCTGCGGGTGCGGCGTAGGCAGTTATTATATTGGCCTGCTGCCCGAGTTCCGCAAACGGTTCGTCGGCATCCGCTACCAGCACAAGGCCCTGCAATCGCACCTGAGGCCCGGCGGCGGCACCAGTTATCTTACAGCCGATGAAACCTACCAGGTGGCTGAACTCTGGACGGGCTGGAACATCGGCAAACGCTTTCGCGTAATGGGATTTCTTCCCTATAATTTCAATGAACGCAGCAACCAGGGAGATAAGGGCAGCCTGCAGGGGCTGGGCGATGTTGCCGTGAGCGGGTACTATAAATTGTTCGATCAGCGCAAGGCGGTAAGCGGCGATCGCTTACTGGTGCATTCGCTCTGGCTGGGCACCAGCCTCAAACTGCCCACCGGCCACTACGACCCGGGTGAAGAAGAAAGCGCCAAAGGTTCGCTGAACACTTTTCAACTGGGCAGCGGAAGTGTGGACATGAGTTTGCTGGCCGCCTATGATATTCGAATACAGGACCTTGGCCTCAATTGTAATCTTTCTTATAAGATGAACACGGAAAACGGTGATGGCTATCGCTACGGGAACAAATTCACTGCCAATATGCTGGCCTATTACAAGATCCGTCCCAAGCAGGAATGGGTGTTTGCGCCGAACGCGGGCGTGTTGTTCGAAACCTCCGCGAAGGATGCCAAAAATGGGTCACTCCTGTATGAATCGGGCGGGCACTCGCTCATGGGCGTAGCCGGACTGGAAGCAAGTTTCGGCAGATGGGGACTGGGAGGAAATTACCAGTTGCCGCTGGAACAGTCGCTGGGTGGCGGAACGGTAAAAGCGGGCAACCGCTGGTTGCTGCAAATGAGCTTTTCTTTCTGATCAGTTGTAGATCCTTTCGATAGCGTCCTTGTACTTTTCCATGATGACCTTGCGCTTGAGGCTGAGTTTGGGCGTCATCTCGCCGGTATCGATGCCCCAGTCGCTGGGTAACAACTCGAAGCGTTTGATCTGTTCTACATGGCTGAACTCCTGGTTGTATTGCTCCACCAGCGATTTGTAAAAAGCCACTACTTTGGGGTGGTGGATCATTTCGGCATCGCTGGTATAACCGATCTGCTGCTGGTTGCACCAGGCACGCAGGTTCATAAAAGAGGGAACAATGAGGGCGCCTACGAATTTTCTTTCGGCGCCTACCACCATGATCTGCTCCACGTAGAGCGATTCTTTGAACTTGTTCTCGATCGGTAACGGCGCCACGTATTTACCGCCGCTGGTTTTGAACATTTCTTTTTTGCGATCGGTGATCTTAAGGAATTTGCCGTTCTCGAACATACCGATATCGCCGGTACAGAACCAGTCGCCCTTCATTACTTCGGCGGTAAGTTCGGGGTGTTTGTAGTAGCCCATCATCACATTGGGACCCTTGCAGAGGATCTCACCGTCTTCGGCGATCTGTACCGATACGGTGGTGATCACCGGTCCTACCGTGCCGAATTTCCGGTTCTCTTCGGGATAGCGGTTCACAGCGATCACGGGAGAAGTTTCCGTGAGGCCATATCCTTCGAGGATGGGAATACGCGCGGCGGTAAAAATGCGGATCAGCTTGATCTGGCAGGCGGCGCCGCCGGTGACGATGGCTTTTACGTTACCGCCCAGGCCTTCGCGCCACTTGCTGAAAACGATCTTGTTCGCCAGGTTGAGCTGCGTGTTGTACCACCATCCGTTTTTGTTGCCCAATTCAAATTTATTGGCCAGATCGTGCGCCCAGTAAAACAGTTTTTTCTTGACGCCCGTGAGCTGCATGCCGGTGCTCATGATGCGCTCGTACACTTTTTCCAGCAGGCGCGGCACGGTGGTGAAGAGGGTGGGCTTTACTTCTTTCAGGTTGTCGCCGATGGTCTCGAGGCTTTCCGCATAATAAATGGACGTGCCGGAGAAGAGATAGATATAGGTAACCATCCGCTCGAAAATGTGGTTGAGGGGCAGGAAGCTGAGGGCCCGCTGGCCTTTCACGCCAATATCGGTAAAAGCACAATCGATGCTGTCGAGCACATTGCTGAGGATGTTGCGGTGCGAAAGCATCACGCCTTTGGGGTTGCCCGTGGTGCCCGAGGTATATATAATGGTAGCGAGGTCTTCGTAAGTGATGCGGCCGGCGATTTCGTTCACGGAGGCGATGGCATCGGGACTGCTTTGTTGCAGGATCTCCCTCCAGTGGGCGGCGCCTTCTGCTTTTTCAAAACTGTAGATGAGGCGCAGCTCCGGCACTTCGGACTGGATCTCTTTTACCTTTTGCAGCAGGTCGGCGTCGTTGACAAAGATGGCTTTCACCCTCGCATCGTTGAGAATAAAAGCCAGGTCGCGGCTGCTGATGGTAGGATAAACCGGGGTAAGAATGGCCCCTGTTTTTTGCACGGCCAGGTCCAGCATGATCCATTCCGGCCGGTTTTTGGCAATGATGGCCACTTTATCGCGGCCCTCCGGGCTCATATCACCGCAGCCGATGCCCAGGTTCAAAAGGCCGGCGCTCAACTGCTCAACGATTTCGGCCACTTCCTGCACGGAATAGGATTTCCATTCGCCCTTTTCCTTGGCGGAGAGCAGGGGATGTTGCGGATTTTCCTGCAGCAGCAGCGGGAGGCAATCAAAAAGTCTTCTTGGCTGGGGCATATGCAATCGGTCTGATGAACAGGTGGTTAGCCTTTCAAATATAGGCAATCGGGAATATAGGCGTTGGTTCGGGTTCCAATAAAAAACCGGCAGGAGGGCCTACCGGTTGTCCAATTCAAATAGTACGGGAAAAAAGTTTATAATTTGCTGGCGTTGATATTCAGCGCAATCTCTACTTCGGGGCGGATGAATTTATCGCCCAGGCTTTTGTCGTTGCCATAGAAGAGGCCCCACTGGGTGCGGTCGATGCTGAATTTGGCGCTGGCCTTTACAGCATTGTCGGCAATTTCCAGTTTGGCGGGAAAGCTCACATTCTTGGTACTGTCCTTAAGAGTCAGGTTGCCGCTGATCTGGTGGGTACCGGTAGAATCGGCGAGCGGGCTCACTGAAGTGATCTCAAATTTGGCGGTAGGGAATTTTTCGGTATCGAGGAAATCGGCGCTTTTCAGGTGGCCTTCCAGTTTTTCCTTTCCTTCCCCAGCCTTGAGGTCCAGGTCTTCGAGGTTGTGTACATCAATCACAAAATTGCCGGCTTTCAGCTCACCATTTTCAACGTTGAAACTGCCGTTGCTGATCTTGAAAATACCGTTGTGGGAGCCGATGGGCTTGCTGCCGGTCCAGCCGACCTGGCTGGTGAGGGTATCAATTCCATAAGAGGCGCCAGCGGCAGCGGCGGCTTCCTGTTTGTCTGTGGTGCTGGCCTGGTCAGCAGTCGATCCGTTATTGCAGGCGGCTGCAAAGGCAGCGATACCAGCAATGAGCAATAGTTTTTTCATTTGTTCCTTGTGTTTGTGGGGGCAAAGATAATAAATTAATGTTCGAACATTGTTATAGAGATATTAAATTCTTTGCTTAATTGAGAGAGGGGGGTCCGGGGCTTAGGCAGCCGGCCGGACTTTACCTGGCTGGCCGGGATTCACTTATAATATTGACCGGCCGGGAGTTTGAACACCCGTCCCCGCTGGAAGGATAGGAACTTATCGTAGGCCTCCTGGTTTTCCTGGGTCCATTGCTGGAAGCTGCTAAGGCTTTGGGCGGCGCCAAAAAGCCACTGGTTGTAGGCGTCGAAGAGGCCGGCCTGCAGCAGTTGGCGGTGGTATTCAAAAAGGCGGAAGGGATATTTTACCGGCGTTTTTTCAAACCAGTCGAGCGTGCAGCGGGTGCGCAGCATGATGAGGGAAGAGGCAGAAACACCAGCGCTGACCACCGCGGCGTGTTTATTCAGCAGGGCGGCAAAAGCGGTTTCGAACCCGTTTTTGGGATCGGGCGCTTTGAGCGACTGCATATTGGTATAGTATTTTTTATAGGCGTCGAGCAACAGCTCCTTGATTTCGGGTGTACGCCGGCTGTAGCTTTCAAGATTTACGAATATCTCACCGTAAACAAGGGCCCAGATCTTATCAGCACTGCCCTGGTAGTACCTGGCGGCGTGGTAATAATTGCCGGAATAATTGGGATCCACTTCAATGCCCTTCTCCCAAAGCCTGATGGCCGCCAACTGGTCGGGGTTCTTTTTTGATACCAGCAATTCTCCATATTCACAGTAGAGCACGCCGCTGTTGGGGTAGGCTTTGAGGCCGGCCTTATAGAGCCGCTCGCCTTCCTTCACTTCCTCAATCTCGCGGTAGGTCATGCCCAGCAACTGGTAGCTGCGGATATCGGCATAGGGTTTTTCAACCAGCGATTTTCCATACTCCATCGCCTTGCCATAATCGCCCGACAGGTAATAGTTAAAGAGCAGGTCGTTCTGCAGGTCTACATCCTGCGGGCTGGCTTCCAGCGCTTTTTTCAGCACCAGGGTGGCGTTGGCATAATCGGCCTGCTGCATGTAGGCTTTGGCCCTGGCCCTGGCGGAGTCGCTTTGGGAAAAGGCCAACTGCCAGCCGATGATGCAGCACAGAAGAAGAAAAATCCTGTTCATAACGGTACCGTTCATTCGTAAATCAGGTGGGTGAGCAGCCCGTCGCGCAGCTTGGGTTCAAACCAGGTGCTTTTGGGCGGCATCACGTTGCCACTGTCGGCAATATCGAACAATTGTTCAATACTTACGGGATGCAAACTGAAGGCCAGTTTCATTTCACCACTGTCCACCCTTTTTTCCAATTCTTTCAGTCCGCGTATGCCGCCAACAAAATCAATGCGCTTATCGGTACGCTGGTCCCTGATGCCGAGGATGGGATCCAGCACGAGGCTGGAAAGAATGGTAACGTCCAGCACGCCAATGGGGTCTTCGCTGTAAGTGCCTGGCTTGGCGATGAGCTTATACCATGCTCCGTCCAGGTACATGCCAAAACTGTGCAGGCTGGTGGGGGAGAAGGCGGCCGGCATTCTTTCTACAGCAAAATGTTCGTAGAGCGCCCGCAGGAAGGCTTCTTCGCTTAAACCATTCAGGTCTTTTACCACCCGGTTGTAATCCATGATGTGCAACTGGCTGGCGGGAAAGAGCGTGGTCAGAAAATAGTTGGCGTTGGGATGATAGCCCGCGGGCAGCGACTGCCTGACCTTGGCGGCCGATGCTGCACGATGGTGTCCGTCGGCAATATAAGTGAAAGGAACCTTATCGCGGAACAGGGCGGTGATGGCTTCCACTTCGGCCGGCGCATCCACTTTCCAGATGCGGTGGCTGATGCCGTCTGCTGCTTCAAAGGTATACAGGGCGGGCCTTTCGGTAACCGTATCTACCAGTTCGTTCATGGCGGGCACATCGCGGTAGGCCAGGAATACGTTGCCTGTTTGCGCACCCGATACACGGATGTGGTTGATCCTGTCCTGCTCTTTTTCAGGACGGGTGAATTCGTGTTTGCGGATGATGTCTTTTTCATAATCATCCACCGAGGAAACTGCTACCAGGCCGGTTTGGGAGCGCCCGCTCATCACCAGCTCATAGATGTAGAAGGCCGGTTTTTCTTCCCGTATAAGGGTGCCGCGGCCAATAAAGCTGGCTATATTTTCTTTTGCTTTTTCATATACCTCACTGCTATGAGTATCCGAAATACCCTGCAGGTCGATCTCCGATTTGGTGACATGCAGGAAACTGTCGGGGTTTCCTTTTGCCTGCTCTGCGGCCTCGGCTGCATTCAGCACGTCGTAGGGCGGGGAAGCCACTACGGCTGCTTTTTCAGGAACGGGGCGCAGGGCGCGGAAGGGTTGAATGGTTGCCATGTTTTATCCTTTCTGTTGTGCGAAATCTTTGATGAGTTCTGTAATGGTTTCCACGCTGCTCAGGGGCAGGGCATTGTACAGGCTGATGCGGAAGCCACCCACAGAGCGGTGACCTTTTACGCCGTACATGCCTTCCTTTTTGCAGAGGGCCAGGAATTCTTTTTCCAGCTCCGGGTCGGGCATGGTGAACACTGCGTTCATCCGGCTCCGGTCTTCTTTGGGAACGGGAAGGTGGAAAAGCGGCAGGGATTCCAGCGTTTCATACAGGAGCCGCGCTTTCTGCTCGTTCACCTGCTGGATGCCGGCTACACCGCCCTGCTTTTTCAGCCAGCGCAGGGTAAGCATACATATATATACAGCGAATACCGGCGGCGTATTCAGCATGCTGCCGTTTTTGATGTGCTCGCGGTAGTCCATCATGGTGGGCAGTTTGCGGTCCACCTTACCGAGTATGGCCTCATCCACCACCACAATATTGACGCCGGCTGCGCCGATGTTTTTCTGGGCGCCGGCGTAGATCAGCGAGAAGCGGTTGAAATCCATCACCGTGCTCAGGATATCGCTGCTCATGTCGGCCACCAGGGGCAGGTCCGTATCGGGGATGGCATGCATTTGCGTACCCTCGATGGTGTTATTGGTGGTATAGTGAAAATAGGCTGCGCCGGAAGGCAGGCTATAACCCTTTGGTATATACGAATAATTCCTGTCCTTGGAACTGGCAACCACGTCTACCTTGCCATAGAGTTTTGCTTCCTTAATGGCTTTGAGCCCCCAGGTGCCGCAGTCGAGATAAGCGGCGGTGGCCTGGTCGTTGAGCAGGTTCATGGGCACCTGGAAGAACTGCGTGGAGGCGCCACCGTGAAGGAACAGTATTTTTTTGGAGTCGTTGAGCTGCATCAGCTCTTTCAGGAGGGATTGCGCTTCGTCCATCACCGCCTGGAAGGCTTCGGTACGGTGCCCGATTTCGAGGATGGACAATCCCATATTGTTGAAATTGAGAATGGCTTCGCTTGCTTGCTGAAACACTTCACCTGGCAGGATGGATGGTCCTGCGTTGAAATTATGTACCACTGGGTATCAATTTGGTAAGGACGCAATTTCCTTAAAATTTGTCAATTGCCCTCAATCGCAGGATTTTTCCAGCGGCACCTGTTTTTTCCAGTAAGCTGCCAGGCTGTCGAGCTTGGCATTGGGTGCGGGAATGAACCGGTTGGAAAGCGCTTGCAGGCTGGGTTGCCCGGCATTGATCCAGGCCGTGTACCAGCAATCTGCCACAGCCTGTATGGCCTGGCGCATTCTTCTTTCCACCATTCCTTTTAGCGCCTGGTTATAGGCCCTGGTATAGCCGGCTGCATATTGCCGTACCACCTGCTGGTTGCGCCACTCAAACCCATATTTCGCGGTGGCAGGCAGGCTGGCGGAAACTTGTTTTTCGATTTTCAGCACGGAATCCACGGCGCCTGCACTCTCCAGGATAATGTTCCAGGTAAAACTTTCCATGTTTGGGATGTAGCGCGCCTTCCCGATCAGGAAATCCCATTCCTCTTCCGCCAGCAGCTCGGGCACGCGGCTTTCCCAGAAAGCATGGATACCGTGCTGCCCGGTATGCTGCCCGTTGTGATTGGAGCTGGTATGCAACGGCACATGTGCATCACCGATATAATGCCCCAGGTCGGTGGCATACCGCAGGATCCTGTCTGCCTGCCCTTCGCGGAATGCTTTGGTAAGCGCCGCCATCACCTGCCGGATGCGCCAGGGCAGCACACCGTGGGCCTGCAGGCTGTCGGCGCCAAAGCGTTGCACGGCCGAATCCCAGTTGCGGGGCAGTGAATCAAAGGGATAGCTGCCATAATGGTCGAGGTCGATATAGTGCCGCGGCGCTTCGGCCTTAAGGATGTAGCGGCGTTTGTCGGCGTCTACGGCATGGTCGCGGATATAGGCCAGTTGTGCTTTGAAGAGCACCAGCATGTCGGGGGGCAGCAGGTAAATGGCATACTCGTTGATCTTTTTATGGCAATAGAATCCCCAGCAGTACAGGTACTGCACGGAAAACAGCAGCAGTGCTGTCAGTATGGTCTTATACATATTTCCAGGTCCTTAGGCGGACTCCTCCTTCTTCTTATCGCCACTGTGGTGGACCGGTTGCTCGTGCTCCGGCTCGGCCACGCCGCCCGATACCACGTATTTCATGGCATCGGCCGCTTTGATGTGGTGGAGCGGCCGCACCCGGTGGCGGGGTACCAGGTAGGTTTGGCCGGCAAAGGAGTAGGAAAGTGGAATATAAACGGTGATGTATCCCGGGAAGCCGAATTCGCTGGCGTCCTCGTCTGTTATGAAACCAATCTGGAAAACATCTTCCTGGAAGATCGATACGGCAACGGGCTTGTTGAACTTTCTTTTGTTGCCCGCAAAAGCTTCAAAAAAATCCTTCACGGAAGAATAGATGAACTTCACGCCCGGCGCGCGTTCCAGCCAGTGATCGAACAGGCTGAAAATGCGGCTGGTAATGAAATTGGAGCTGAGGTAACCAACGACGATGAAAGTGACAATGATCACCACGAAGCCCAGCCCATAGTTACGGGTCATGAAACGGCCACTGTCGTCCTTTACCTGGAAAATGGGCAGCAGGCTGTCGATGGAGCTGACGAACCAGTACACCAGGTAGGCGGTGATGGCAACAGGTGCAATGACCAATACGCCCTGCAGGAAATATTGAAACACTTTTTTCCAGCGCCAGCCATCCTTTTTTACCGGTTCCATAATTTTTCTTTCTTCCGCAAACCTACAAAAACAAAGGGCAGGTGCCAGAGCCCGCTACAAGCTTATCTCTGCTGCCTGTTGCAACTCCAAGATTATCAGGCCCCAGCGAACCGGCTTACCAATACCTAAACGGAAATTCCGTGTTTTGACGCCGTTCAAACCCGGTACCGGCCGGCTTACCACTGGTCGGTTTATTGCTGCCGGTCACCGGGTATTTTACCGCCGGTCATCCAAAAATAATGCTGGAAACTTTGGTTACGAAAAAAGTTTCCATAGTTTTGCCCTCCGAAATGACAGAACTCGACCATAGGGAACGCATCCTGCAGAAGACCAAGGAGCTTTTCATGCAGTTTGGGATCCGCAGCGTGAGCATGGATGATATTGCGAGTGCCATGGGCATCAGCAAAAAAACCATTTACCAGTACTTTGCTGATAAGGAAGAGTTGGTGACCGGTGTGATCAAGGGCCAGCTCCTGGAATCGGAAACCACCTGTATCACTGACCAGTCGGCCGCCGACAATGCGATCGACGAAATGTTCCGGGCCATGGACATGGTGGAACAACACCTCAGCACCATGAATCCCGTTGTGCTCTACGACCTTAAGAAATACCATCCCAGGGCCTTTGCGCTTTTGGAAAAGCACAAGAACGATTTTCTCTACAACATAGTGCGGAACAATATGCAGTGGGGCATCCGCGACGGACTGTACCGTCCCGATATCCACGTCGACGTGCTCGCCAAGTTCCGCATCGAAAGCATGCTGATCAGTTTTGACCCCGCCTTCTACACCAAGCATAAAATGACATTTGCCAACATGGAAAGGATCATTCTGGAACATTTTCTATTCGGCATTGTTACACTCACCGGTTATAAGCAGGTTCTGAAGTATCAACAAAAAAGACAAAAGCATTAAATCAGTTCATTATGAAAAGGAAAGGAAAAGGAAAATGGGTGTTGGGGCGACTTGCGCTGCTCTGTTCCCTGCTTTACCTGCTCTTGCCGGCGGCTGCACAGGAAGGGCAAAAGGTTCACCACTTCACAGCGAGGGAAGCGGTGGAGTTTGCACGTAAGAATAATTTCCAGGTAAAGAAAGCACTGGAAGACATCCGCGTACAGCAGCAGGTAAACCGGGAAGTGACAGCCAGCGCCCTGCCACAACTGAACGGCAGCTTTAATTTTACCGACAATATCAAGGTGCCGGTTTCACTGGTGCCCGGTGAATTTTTCGGCCAGCCGGCTGGAACCTATATACCCGTGCAGTTCGGCGTGCAATACAGCGCAACGCTGGGCGCTTCCCTGGAGCAGATCTTATTCGACGGCCAGGTTTTTGTGGGTCTTCAGGCACGCGAGGCGGCACTCGACTACTCCCGCAAATCTGCAGAGATCACCGAAGAAAGCATCGCGGTAAATATTTACAAAGTGTATTACCAGTTGCTGATCGCAAAAATGCAGATCGAACTCTACCACGATAACATCGTGCGGTATGAAAAGCTCTACCACGACACCCGCGTGATTTACGACAATGGCTTTGCTGAAAAGCTGGACGTGGACCGCGTCAACGTAACCCTCACCAACCTGCGCACCGACAGCATCAAGCTGCAAACGCAGTTGAACAACGGGTTCCTGGGCCTCAAGGTATTGCTCGGCATCCCCGTGACCGACAGCCTCGTGCAAACGGAAGAGCTCACCGAGGAAATGGTAAAAAGAGACATTCTCGATACCGCTTATCAATACGCCGACCGACGGGAATTCCAGATCCTCGAGATCGGGAAAAAACTCAACGACTACAACGTGAAGCGGTATAAATACACTTACCTGCCCACGCTTTCCGCTTTCGGGAACTATTATACCAACGCGCAGCGGAACGAGTTCGACTTCTTCAAATCGGGCGGCGACTGGTTCCAGCAAAGCGCTATTGGGCTGCGCATCAATGTGCCCATCTTTGACGGATTCCGCAGGGCAGCGCAGGTACAGCAGGCAAAATCGGCCGTTCGTAAAATAGAATATGATATGGAGCAGATGAAGCTCAATATCGATAACGAAGTGGCTTCCTCACGCAACCGCTTCCGCGATGCGGTGCTGGCGGTGGACGCCCAGCGGCAGAACATGCAACTGGCGGAAACCGTGTACGACCAAACCAAGAAAAAATACGAACAGGGCCTTGGCTCCAACACCGAGATCAACAACGCCCAAACCGACCTGCGTACGGCGCAAACCAATTTCTTCTCTTCGCTCTACGATGCAACGGTAGCCAAGATCGATTACCTCAAATCCATCGGAAAGATTTTCTAACCAAAGAACCAACCTTAAAATGAATGCTATGCATACGTCTATAAAATTCCTCACCATCGCCCTTGTGCCGGTGTTGCTCGCTGCCTGCGGAAGCGGCTCCAAAAAAGATCCCCTCTCCGTCAAAAAAACAGAACTGGAAAAGCTGAAATCTGACCAGGAGAAGATCACCAGCCGCATTGGTGAACTCGAAAAAGAGATTTTGAAAGAAGATCCGAACGCCATCCCGGCCAAACCCAAACTGGTTGCACTGACTACCGTACAACCCGGCGTGTTCAATCACTCCATCGACCTCCAGGGAAAAATCGATGCCATGAACGTGGTGTATGTGTCTCCCCGCGGACAGGGCGGCGTGGTAAAAGCCGTACTGGTGAAGAACGGCGACCAGGTGCGAAAAGGACAATTGCTCATGCGGCTCGACGACGCGGTACAACGCCAGAGCCTCGTAGCTGCCGAACAACAGATCAGCGGCCTCCAGGCACAGCTCGACCAGGCCAACAGCATTTACGAACGCCAGCAGAACCTCTGGAAGCAGAACATCGGTACGGAGGTGCAGGTGCTGAACGCGAAGACCACTGCAGAAGCGCTGAAAAGCCAGCTCGCTGCCGCGCAGGCAAACATCAAACTGGCCCGCGAACAGGTAGATATGGCGAATGTACATGCAGAGATCAGTGGCATTGTAGACCAGGTGAATATTAAGGTGGGTGAGTTCTTTTCCCCGCAATCGGCCGCCATGCCTACTTCCGGCATCCGCATCGTAAACAACGCCGACCTGAAAGTTTCCGTACTGGTGCCTGAGAACTACCTCGGAAAAATTGGCATTGGCACTCCCATGAAAGTGGTGTTGCCGGAAGCCAATAACCGCGAGATCAACACCAAAATTTCCGTGGCCAGCAAATTCATCGAAAACACCAGCCGCTCCTTCACCGTAGAAGGCAAACTGCCGAACGATAAGGATCTGCGTCCCAACCAGAACGCCATCGTGAAAATACAGGACTATTCCGCTGCCAGCGTAATCAGCATTCCGTTGAACACGCTGCAGAGCGACGACAAAGGCAAATTTGTGATAGTGGCAGTGAAAGAAGGCGACAAACTGGTGGCAAGAAAAAAAACCATTCAGGTTGGCCAGTTGTACGGGGCATATGTAGAAGTGAAGGAAGGACTGAAGGCCGGCGATGAACTCATCATCGATGGATTCCAGAGTTTGTATGAAGGACAGGTGTTAACCGCTGCGTCCAACTGATTCAACCGTTAAACTAATTCTATGAGCGCTTTAGAAAATATAAAGGGAAGATTCAAGGAATTCAAACCCACTTCCTGGAGCATCACCAATAAGGTGTCGATCTACCTGATCATGCTGATCTTCACCATCATGGGGGTATTCCAGTTCCTGACCCTTCCCAAAGAGCAGTTCCCCGATATCGTAATCCCTACCATCTATGTACAAACGATTTATGTAGGGAATTCACCCACCGACATCGAGAACCTGGTGACCCGGCCCATTGAAAAACAAATCAAAAGCATCACGGGCGCCAAGATCAAAAAGTTCACCAGCACTTCGCAGCAGGATTATTCCGCCATCATCGTGGAGTTTGATACGGACGTAAAAGTGGATGTGGCCCTGCAAAAAGTAAAGGATGCGATGGACAAGGCCAAGCAGGACCTGCCCACCGACCTTACCCAGGAGCCCACGGCCCTGGAAGTGAACCTGAGCGATATGCCCATCATGTACGTGAACCTCAGCGGCGACTATGATATGATGCGGCTTAAGAAATTCGCCGACGACCTGAAAGATAAACTGGAAGAAATTCCGCAGCTCAACCGGATCGATATTGTGGGTGCGCCGGAAAGGGAATTCCAGATCAACGTGGACAATTACCGGATGCAGAATTCCGGCATCACTTTCGACGACATCGCCAACGCGGTGGCCCGTGAGAACATGGACATCTCCGGCGGTCTGCTGGATGTGGGCACCATGAAACGCAACCTGCAGCTCAAGGGCCAGTTCAAGACCAAGTACGATATTGAAAAAGTGATCGTCCGCAATACCGGCGGCTTCCCCATCTACCTGAAGGATATTGCCGTAGTGAAAGACACCACCAAGGATGTAGAAAGCTTTGCGCGCCTCGATGGCAAGAACGTGGTAACCCTTAACGTGATCAAAAGAGCGGGAGAGAACCTCATTGAAACCAGCGAGGAAGTGCAGAAGGTGGTGAAAGAAGCAAAAGGTGTGATCTACCCGGAAAACCTGAAAGCCGTGGTAACCGGCGACCAGAGCATCCGTACCCGCGCTTCTTTCAATGAACTCGTTAACTCCATCATTATCGGTTTCATACTGGTATTGATTGTGCTCATGTTCTTTATGGGTGTTACCAACGCCTTTTTCGTAGCCTTGAGCGTACCGCTCAGTATGTTCGTGGCCTTTGTGCTACTACCGGTCGCGGAACTCATCATTGGCTCCAATGTGACCCTCAACTTCATGGTGCTGTTCGCCCTGCTTTTTGGCCTGGGCATTATTGTGGACGATGCCATTGTGGTGATAGAAAACACGCACCGGATCTTTACGGAGGGACGGGGAAAACTGCACATCGACAGGGCCACCAAGATGGCTGCCGGTGAAGTGTTCATCCCCGTGCTCGCGGGTACCCTTACCACGCTGGCGCCATTCTTCCCACTGCTTTTCTGGCCGGGCATCATCGGAAGGTTCATGGTCTTTTTACCGGCCATGCTGATCTTTACGCTCGCGGCTTCGCTGGTGGTGGCCTTTATCATGAACCCCGTTTTCGCGGTTGATTTCATGAACCACCCCGAGGGAGAGAAAGAATCCAAGAGCGCCATTTTCCGGAAGCCCGTTTTCTGGATCGTGCTGGCCGTGGGACTTTTGCTCGATGTGCTGGGTGCGCCCTTCCTGGGCAACCTGCTCATCTTTTTCCTGCTCCTGAACCTGCTGAACCGGTATGTGCTGGACGATGCCATTCACAGTTTCCAGAACCGCGCCCTGCCCTGGATCATGAGCCATTATGAGAACCTGCTTCGCTGGGCCCTCAAGGGATGGCGGCCGGTTTACCTGCTCCTCGGCACGGTAGCCTTACTGATATTTTCCATCTTTATTTTCATAGGCGGCGTTTCCTCCGGCCGCGTGGGCATCGCCTTCTTCCCGAAAGGCGATCCCAACCAGATCTATGTGTACCTGAAACTGCCGGTGGGCACGCGAGTAGAATATACCGACAGCATCACGCGCATGCTGGAACACCGCGTGGATACCATCCTGGGCATCGACTACGAAAAAGGAAAGACCAATCCCATCGTGGAGAGTGTGATCGCCAACGTGGCCATCGGCGCCAGTGATCCTTCTTCCGGCGACCGCAGTACCCGCAGCGAACTCGGACGCATCCAGGTTTCCTTCGTAGAGTATGAAAAGAGACACGGCCACAATACCCGTCCTTACCTCGATCGCATCCGTGCCGCCATGACCGGTGTGCCGGGCGCCGAGATCAGCGTGGACCAGGAAAGCAGTGGCCCGCCCACCGATCCGCCGGTGAACATCGAAGTGGCCAGCGACGATTTCGACAACCTGGTGAAAACAGCCGTCAACCTGAAAAACTACCTCGACTCCATACAGGTGCCGGGCGTGGAAGAACTGAAGATGGATGTGGATTTGAACAACCCCGAAATTACGCTTACCGTTGACCGTGAGCGGGCCCTGATCCAGGGTGTGTCGAGCGCCCAGGTAGGACAGGCCATCCGCACCGCGCTGTTTGGCCGCGAAGTTTCCAAGGTCAAAGAAGGTAAGGAAGAATATAAGATACAGTTGCGCAACAACGAGCTGCAGCGCCACGATCTCGCAGGATTGCTGAATATGCGCATATCCTTCCGCGATATGGCCAGCGGCGGCGCCGTAAAAGACATTCCCATCGGCGCCCTGGTGAAGGTGGAGCCCACCAGCACTTTCGGCAGCGTGAAGCGTAAGAACCAGAAACGCATGATCACCATCCGTTCCAACGTGCTTACCACGCAGGGTTATAACGCCACCGCCGTGAACCAGGTGATCGCCGGCTATATCAATAATTTCAAAGGCAAGGCCGATGGCGTTACCATCAAGCAAACCGGTGAAGGGGAACAACAGGCGGAAACAGGCGCCTTCCTCATGAAAGCCTTGTTCATTGCCCTGGGCCTCATTTTGCTCACACTCGTATTGCAGTTCAACTCGGTGAGCAAGCCCATTATCATTCTTACTGAAATTGTGTTCAGTGTCATAGGAGTGCTGCTTGGTTTCACCATTTTCGGTATGGAGTTCTCGGTACTGATGACCGGACTTGGTATTGTGGGCCTGGCGGGTATTGTGGTGAAGAACGGTATCCTGGTGATAGAATTTGCGGAAGAGCTGCGCGCCCGTGGCCTGAAAACCAGGGAAGCGGTGGTGCAGGCGGGTAAAACCAGGATCATCCCGGTATTGCTGACGGCCCTTGCTGCCATCCTCGGCTTCATTCCCATTGCCGTGGGCTTTAACATCAACTTCGTTACCCTGTTCTCTGACCTGAACCCGCATATTTTCTTTGGGGGCGACAACGTGGTGTTCTGGAAACCGCTGAGCTGGACCATCATTTTCGGTCTCGCCTTCGCTTTCTTCATGACACTGGTGATCGTGCCTTCGATGTACCTGATCGCAGAAAGGCTGCGCCGTCCCATGCGCCGCCAGTTCGGTGGAAAATGGATCAGCTTTATGGGAATTCCGCCGCTGACCTTCCTGTTTGCGCTGCTCATGATCATCACCATGCTGATGCAGCGGGTGAAAGTAGGCCGCCGCCGCAGGCGCCTGCAGGGCCGCAGCGACTTAAGAGGCAATGAAGCCTTTATCGGAAGCTGGTTCTGATCCTTAATTTTGTCCTCTTGTCAATGGTTGCCCCTAACAGGCAACCATTGATTTGTTTTATTCATCTGAAAGAAAACATCGAATTATGAGAAATAACCACGAGATCGACTACCGGATATTTGGAGAGGAAATGCAGTTTGTGGAAGTGGAACTGGATCCCAATGAAACGGCCGTTGCCGAAAGCGGCAGCTTTATGATGATGGACGATGGCGTACAAATGGCCACCATATTCGGCGATGGCTCACAGCAGCGTTCGGGTAGTGGTGGTGGTTTACTGGGAAAGCTCATGAGCGCCGGTAAGCGGGTGCTTACGGGGGAAAGTCTTTTTATGACCACTTTCACCAACCAGTCGCAGGGTAAAAAGAAAGTAAGTTTTGCTTCGCCCTATCCCGGCAAGATCATTCCGCTCGACCTGCTGCAACTGGGCGGCCGCGTGATCTGCCAGAAAGACGCCTTCCTCTGCGCCGCCAAAGGCGTGAGCATCGGCATCGCGCTGCAACGCAAGCTGGGCACGGGTATTTTCGGCGGTGAAGGGTTTATTATGCAGAAACTGGAAGGCGATGGCATGGCCTTTGTGCACGCCGGCGGACATGTATTTGCCCGCGAACTGCAGGCCGGTGAAACCATTAAGCTCGATACCGGTTGCGTGGTTGCCTATACGCAAACCATCGATTTCGATATTCAATACGTTGGTGGGATCCGCAACACCATTTTCGGCGGCGAAGGATTGTTCTTTGCCACGCTGCGTGGACCTGGCACCGTATGGATACAGACCCTTCCTATCAGCAGGCTGGCCAGCCGCGTGTTGCAGTATGGAACCACTTCCCGGAAAGAAGAAGGCTCCATTCTCGGCGGACTCGGCAATATGCTCGACGGCGACGGCTGGTAATTCAGGGGCCGAGCTCCAGCAAACGGTCCCGTATAGCCGAAAACCTGGTCCAGGGAATGAAATGATTCCCTTCGAGCCAGAGCGTATCGATGCTATGGGTTCCCGTGAGCATGCGCAAACCATAGTCCACGTTTACAGGCGGCACCCAGGTATCTTCACGCCCGTGAATGAAAATCACGGGACAATGAATGGCTGGCAGCCTGTCCTGCATCTCCGCCAGATCGGCTTTCAGGAACCAGAGTTCCTTATTGGAAGGACGCATGGCGCCGGGCACCAGCAGGTTGAGCGGCGTCTTGTACAGGATGGGCCGCCACCGCTCGGGTTTTTCTGCTGCGGGATCAATGCTGCCGGAAATGATCACCAGTCCATCGGCCAGCGCGGGGTAGTCGAGCTCCAGTTGCATTACCATAGGACCTCCCAGTGAATGTCCCACCAGCCAGAGCGGTTGCCCGTTCTTCAGTGAAAGCAGGAGGGGACCTAACAACGCCGATTGCTCCGCCAGGGGCATAGCATCTCCAAAATCGCTGTAGCCAAAGCCGGGACGGTCCACAGCAATCAGCCGGAATTTTTCGCGCAGCAAAGAATCGCGCAGGTAGGATTCGAAGGCCGTCCAGCTACCGGGCGTTCCGTGTACAAACACAAGGGTTGGCTTTTGCGCATCTCCGGTTTGCACGTAATGAAGGCGGTGCCCATCGCGCCGTACGGTAGTTGTTTCCAGGATAATCCCTTTCTCACGGAAAGCAGCAACCGATTTTTTATCGGGTGTTCTGAAAGTCATGCAGGACTGTGCAAACACCAGCCAGGCGGCTGTGAACAGACCGAGGACCAGGAAGGATCTTTTCACAAATGTTTTATATTGTATCATCAATATACTGCTATGTCGAGAACCTGTCTTTTCCCCGTTTTCCTGCTGCTGTTGATTGCCTCTACAACACCTGCACAAAAAACCAATGCCCGTCTTGCGGATATCAAACAGTCCGCCATCCGCGACCTCGATTTGAACTATGACAGCTATAAAGGTATTGCATTACAGATTTGGGATTTTGCCGAGCTGGGTTATAAGGAAGTGAAAAGTTCGGCACTGCTCCGCGAGACGCTACGCAGCAATGGGTTCGCCATCGACTCCGGCGTGGCCGGCATTCCCACGGCCTTTGTAGCCAGCTATGGAAGCGGTTCTCCTGTTATTGGTATACTGGCGGAGTTTGACGCTTTACCAGGCTTATCGCAACAGGCCGTTGCGGAAAAAAAGCCGGTGGAGGGACGCAGCTCGGGACATGGATGTGGTCATAACCTGTTCGGTACGGCATCCGTGGCAGCGGCTATTGAAATACGCAAGCTCATGGAAGCCGGCAAATTCAAAGGCACCATCAGAGTGTACGGTACGCCTGCCGAAGAAGGCGGTTCCGGTAAAGTATATATGGTGCGCGAAGGTTTGTTCCGCGACGTGGACGTGGTGATCCACTGGCACCCGGGCGATGATAATGCCACCAAGTACGATGGCGCGCTGGCGAATAAAAGCGCCAAGTTCCGCTTCTACGGCGTGGCGGCGCATGCAGCGGCGGCCCCGGAAAAAGGAAGGTCGGCCCTCGATGCAGTGGAAGCCATGGATTATATGGTGAACCTCATGCGCGAGCATGTGCCCAGCGAAGCGCGTATCCATTATGTGATCACCAGCGGCGGCAAAGCGCCCAACGTGGTACCCGATTTTGCGGAAGTATATTATTATGCCCGCCATCCCAACCGCGATGAAGTGAAAGCGCTTTTTGAACGCATTGTCAAAGCGGGTGAGGGTGCTGCCCTGGGTACCGGCACCCGGATGGAATACGAGATCATTGGCGGCACCTACGACATGTTGCTGAACCAGGAGCTTGCCAAATTCATGCAGGCCAATCTTCAACTGGTGGGCGGCGTAAACTATACTGCCGAAGAAACGGCTTTTGCAAGATCCATACAGGCCAGCCTGGGATTTGAAGCGCCTCCGCTGGCAACGGCGACTACCGTTAAGCCGCTGGTGAAAGAAAACTATCCGTCCATGGGATCCACTGATGTGGGTGATGTGAGCTGGAATGTTCCCACCGTGGGCATGTCGGCCGCTACCTGGGTGCCCGGCACGCCGGCGCACAGTTGGCAGGCCGTTGCCTGCGGCGGAATGGGTATCGGCACCAAGGGCATGATGGTGGCGGCAAAGTCCATGGCGCTTACCGCCATTGATCTTTTCCTCCAGCCCGATGCCATCAAAAAAGCAAAAGCAGAATTTGAGCAAAGCCGGGGTGGGCATTTCCGTTACGAACCCTTACTGGGCGACCGGAAACCTGCGCTTGATTACCGCGACTGAGTGACGTCAGGGTTAAGCTGGTTAAACGGCGCCTTTGTCTTCGCCACCCGCTGCAGGGCCACCGCCGCGGCGTTCATTGGAGCGCCGGTTTTGACCACCACCGTTGTTGGGGGGACGGTTCTCACGCGGACCCTGGCCGGCGTCGGGATTTTGTGGCCGGCCTTCGCGGGGACCCTGGTTACCTCCCTGGTTCTGTGGTCTGTTTTCACGCGGGCCGCGATCCTGTTGTGAGCGATTGCGGTTCTCAGGCCGCGGTCCGCCTTCGTTGCGGGGACCCTGGTTACGGTTGGAGGATTCGCCGCGGTTCCTATCCGGGCGGCCACCTGTTTTTTCACCACGACCCGGAACACCACCCTGCTGGGGCGCAGCAGCGCCGGTATTGCGTGGCGTGGCTGCTTTCTGTTTCTGCTGCTGCTTGCGGCGGCGGTCGTTTTTCTCCAGGCTCCGCAAACTGATCTGGCCTACCACATCCACAAATTCAGGCTCCACTTCTTTTTGCTTGGTGCTGGTGACTTCCACTGCTTCCAGCTCATCGGGCGTTACGCCCTGCGCATTGAGCGATAATATTTTTCGTACCCGGTCGATGGTAAGCGGATACTGCTTGTTGCTGTCGGGCAGCACATACCACATCAGGTTTTTGAAAATGTCTTTTTTGATGAGTGTGGCATTGCCGCGGGTGATGCGCAGGTTCTCGGCCCTGTCGGGGAAGGCCTGCAAAGCATCCAGGTAGGTGTCGAGTTCGTAATTGAGACAACACTTCAAACGGCCGCACTGGCCGCTTAGTTTGGTTTGGTTGATGCTCAGGTTCTGGTAACGCGCTGCCGTGGTGTTTACACTTTTGAAATCAGTGAGCCAGGTGCTGCAACAAAGCTCCCGGCCGCAGCTTCCAATGCCGCCCACCTTGGCCGCTTCCTGGCGGGCACCGATCTGGCGCATTTCCACTTTTACCTTGAATTCGCTGGCATATATCTTGATCAGTTCCCTGAAATCGACCCGGTCGTCTGCGATATAAAAGAAAGTGGCTTTGCGTCCATCCGCCTGGATTTCTACTTCGCTGATCTTCATGTCAAGCTTCAACTGGCGGGCGATGGCCCTGGCGCGGATCACCGCTTCGGCTTCCCGGGCCTTATTGATCCGCATCAGGTCAAGGTCGCGGTCGTTGGCGCGCCGCAACACTTTTTTCATTTCAGGATCAAATTCGTTAATGCCTCTTTTCTTGAGCTGCAGGCGCACGATCTCACCGGTCAGTGAAATCTCTCCCACATCTACCCCGCTCACACCTTCCACGGTTACCTGGTCGCCTTTTTCAAACTGTTGCAGGGCGTTGTTGCGGAAAAAATCTTTCCGGCTGCCCTTATTAAAAGAAACTTCCACCACTTTGCAGGCCGATTCAAGGTCGGCAAAGGGCAGGTTCTGCAACCAATCGTAAGCATTCATCCGGTTGCATCCGCCCGAGGAACAACCCCCGTTGCTTTTGCACCCTTTCGGCGATCCGGTTCCACAACTGCTACATCCCATATATCGTTAATAAAATGAATGTGAATTAATTAGATTTTACAAATATAAGCAAAGCTACCAGACGGATACCCGGGTTCTGTCGCGCAGCAGGTGGGCGAGTTTGATGCTGACGGCATGAAAAAGCATCTTTGCATTAGCATTTCTTTCTATATAATAGGCGGTCTGGTCCAGCAGTGCAACAATGGCTTCCTGTTGCTCAATACCCGAAAGCTTATTGATGCGAAGAATAAAATCCCTTTCGGCCGGCGGCAGGTTTTGCGCCCAGGCACTGTTTTCTCCCAGGATGCGGATGCGCAGGCTCTGTTCCAGCAGGTGGGTGAAATAGCGCAGGAACTGTTTCTGTTTTTCCCGGCCCAGCTTGCTGACCTCCTCGATCCACTTGACGAGCGCCACGGGTCCGTTTTTCAGGATGCAGTTCAGCCATTCCCTTACCAGGGCCTGCCAGTCGTCTTCCGCATGTTCCAGTTGCTGTTTCGCTTCCCGGAAATTGCCTTCACTGATGGCCGCTACCTGGTGCGCTTTTTCTTCGGGAACGCCCATGCCGTTCACCAACTGGTTGTACACCGCCTGGTCGCTCAACTGCGGAATCTTCACCAGTTGGCAGCGCGAAAGAATGGTAGGCAGTATCAGTGCCTCGTTCTCCGCTACCAGCAGGAACAGCGTATTGGCAGGCGGTTCTTCGATCAGCTTGAGCAGTTTATTCCCTTCTTTTCCCAGCAGCTCCGGCATCCACATCACCAGCACCTTGTACCTGCTTTCAAAGGTTTTCAGGTTGAGCTTGCGGATGATGTCGTTGCATTCTTCGGCGGTAATATTCCCCTGCTTGTTCTCGGCGCGGATCGATTGCAGCCAGTCGTACAGGTTGCCATAAGGATTGCTGCGGATGAATTCGCGCCAGTCGCTGATATAATCGGTGCTGACGGGTTTGTCGCCCGGTTTGCGGGGGATCACAGGATAGGAAAAGTGAATATCCGGATGAACCAGGGACGCCGATTTGGTGCAGCCAGCGCAGGTGCCGCAGGCATCCTTGAGTCCTTCGGCCGCGGCCCTTTCGCATACCACATAGGACGCAAAGGCCAGGGCCAGGGGCAGACCGCCGGCGCCTTCTTTCGAAAGAAAGAGCAGGGCATGGCTCAGCCGGTTCTGCTGCACCATTTCCCGCAATTGTTGTTTTATTTCCGGCTGGTCAATGACCGCTTCAAAGCGCATGCGGCGAAGATATTAATTCAGGTACTTGGTGATCTCTTCGCTCAGGGGCTTCACGGCACTGGGAAATACAGCGATCAGCTTGCCATTTTCGTCAATAAGAAATTTGGTGAAGTTCCACTTGATCGGATCTTTCACCCCCATTCTCTCCGCTTCGTTGGTGAGGTATTTGAAAAGCGGGTGGATGTCCTCGCCCTTCACGCTCACTTTTTCACTCATCGGAAAACTTACGCCGTAATTCTTTTTACAGAAAGCCTGGATCTCGCTGTTGCTTCCCTTTTCCTGCTCACCGAAATTGTTGGCAGGAAAGCCCACCACTACCAGTTTGTTCTGGTATTTCTCATAGAGGGCTTCGAGGTCGGCGTATTGGGGCGTGTACCCGCAGGCGGAAGCAGTGTTGACGATCAGGATCTTTTTTCCTTTATAAGCAGAAAGGTCAAAAGCCTTTCCATCGAGACCGGTCAGTTTAAAATCGTAAATGCTGGCGGCAGCTATTATCATCATGGTAACCAGGAGTGTTTTAAGCATATCTTGTTTTTTAGGCCATACAAAGATCGGACTTATTGCCTTTCATAAGCGCCAATATCCGGGGCCGGCTGGTAACGGGTTTTGCCATCGAGATCCACGGGCAGGGTGGGCGACCTGCCTTTCCCGATGGCCGGAGATCCGGCCTGCAAATGAAAATCGGCCTGCAGCGGGTTGCTGTCTGCTTTCTCAAACAACGGATCTTCATTGGTAATGGCATTGATGGTGGTAATGAAAGAAGAAACCTCCTTCATGCGCCAGAGCCCGTTTTCAAAAATCACGCTATAAGGTGCTTCGCCTTTCCGTTCTGCTTCCAGTTCATTGTTGACGAGTGCGCCATCTCCCCACACAATGCAGTTGATGAACTGCGCATCCAGCGGCGCCACATATATATTGTTGTCTACCGTTATGGCGTCGGTCACCCATACGGCAGGTTCCTCGTGGGCGAAGTAAATGGTGTTATAGGCGGCAATGGTGCACTGGTTGAACAGGTAAGTGCCGCCATATACCAGTTGTACGTTTTTACCACAATTGCTGATGAGGCAGTTATTCAATACTATATTACTGCTCACAGCCTGCAGGCCCGCGTCCCAGGCATTTTCAATAATGCATTGGTTGAGTTCAAGCGAAGGGCTGGGACCTCCGGGTACCTGGGTAACGATGCCCTGGTAGGCATTGCTGATAATCGCATAGTCGAGCCTGTTATGATCGCTCCCCTCGCGGAACAGGATGCCGGGCCAGGAGGCGGGGAAATTCCGGTAGGGCGCATCAAGCCGGTCGCCGCGGAACACAACGCGGTCGGCGCTGTCGGGTCCGCCATTTACGCGCAGGCTGCCATCTACCAGAATGGGTGCATCGGCATGGGCATATACCCGCGTTCCCTTTTGCAGGGTGAGGGTGGCGCCGTTTGCGATGCTCAGCGGGCCCAGCAACACATAAGGAATGTCGCGGGTCCAGGTTTGGTTCTGGCTGATATAACCGTTGCGGATGAACCTCGCCTGCTGTCCCCATACATCCAACTGCACCCATTTGGTATTGCCATTCCAGTCGAGCCGGATGCTGTCCTGCACCAGGAAAGGCAGCGGGTTGCTTTGAGAAGGAATGCGGGTGTTGACAAAAACATGGATGCTGTCGCCCGCGCGGATGTCAAGGTTTTGCAATGCAGGTCCGGGGTCACCATTTATATTGATGCGGAAAAAACTGTTGTCGCCGCCGGCGAGAGAAATATTACTGAGCTTCACGCGCTGGTCGTTGGGGTTGCTGATCACGAGGTGCAGCGTAATGGAACCTGCCTGCGTGAAAATGGTATCAAAGTGCAGGCTATCGGCGCTGGTGATAAGAATGGCATCCTTGCTTTCAAGCAGGTTTTCCCGGGTACAGGACGCCAGTGCAAAAAGACCAAATACAATGAGAACAGTCCGCATGGTTGTCAAAAATAGGCAAACATTTTCAGTACGGCAGGGTGTAGGCCAGACAGGCGATGCTGATGCGGGTGCCGGGTACTGCCGCAACGGCCCTGCCCAGGGCTTCCAGCGTGGCGCCGGTTGTAACGACATCATCTACCAGCACCAGTTTTTTGTTTTCCAGGCTGAGGGGATCGCGCAGGGCAAATACGCCCTGCATATTCTGCCAGCGTTCCTGCCGGTGTTGGGTGGTTTGGCTGCTGGTGCTGGATTGCCGCTGCAGCAGGTCGTTTCGCATGGGTATGCCCGTAACGCTGGAAATGCCCTCGCAGAGTACGGCGGCCTGGTTAAAGCCCCGGCTCTTCAGTCTTTTTGCATGCAGGGGCATGGGCAACAGCAGGTCCGATTCCATGAACCAGGGCTTGTGCAGGAGCTGATGCCCCATCCATTGGCCCAATTGCCTGGCTGCATCTTCGCGCGAACGGTATTTGATCTGGTGCATGAGTTCCTGCACGGACGTCTTTTTCTGGAAAAAAATAAAAGCTGTTGCCTGATGCAGGGAAAGTCTTCCCCAGAAGACGCGCGCAACCGCATTGTCGCTGTCGTTTGTAAAGCCGGTGAGCGGAAGTTGCAGCAGGCAGGAAGAACAGATCCCCTTACCAGTTTGCAGGAGACTGCTGCCGCAGGCCGCACAGGTATGCGGAAACAGGAGGTCAAAAAAAGCAGCGCGCGCTGTTTGCAGAAAACGGATCATGCAGCAACTTACCAAAGCTGCCGGCGACCGTCAACGGTGTTTTAACCCATTCAGAAAAGGAGGCGGTACACATCTTCCACTTTTGCCGCGGGAATGATCTCTATCCTAGTGCGCGATTGGTTCAGTCCTTTAAAATTGTTACGCGGGATGATCATTTTTTCGAAGCCCAGTTTTTCGGCTTCGGCAATGCGCTGGTCGATGCGGTTCACCGAACGGATCTCACCACTCAATCCTATCTCACCCGCAAAGCAGATGTGCTGGTTGAGGGGCTGATCGTCGAAGGAACTCAGCAGTGCGCAGAGCACGGCCAGGTCAATAGCCGGATCTTCCACTTTAAGACCGCCGGCGATGTTGAGAAATACATCGCGCGCACTGAATCCGAATCCGGCTCTTTTTTCCAACACGGCCAGCAACAATTGCAACCGGCGCAGGTCAAACCCTGTGGCGGTACGCTGCGGTGTGCCGTAAGCAGCAGGCGTTACCAGCGCCTGCACTTCGATGAGAAAAGGACGGAGCCCTTCAATGGTTGCGGCGATGGCCACACCGCTGAGGGTTTCTTCTTTTTCCGAAAGCAATATTTCGCTGGGATTGAGAACGGCCTGCATGCCGCTGGTGCTCATTTCGTAAATGCCCAGCTCCGAAGTACTGCCGAAACGGTTTTTCAGTGTGCGCAGTATGCGGTAAGCATAATGACGGTCGCCTTCGAATTGCAATACCGTATCCACCATATGCTCGAGGATCTTCGGTCCCGCGATGGCGCCGTCCTTGGTGATATGACCGATCAGGAAAACGGGTGTATGCGTTGCTTTTGCAAAGCGCTGCCATTCGGCTGCACACTCCCTGATCTGTGATACGCTGCCGGGTGATGATTCGATCAGTGGTGTTTGCAGGGTTTGAATAGAGTCGATGATCACCAGGTCGGGTTGCAGTTTTTTGACCTCCCTGAAAATTTCCTGTGTATTGGTTTCGGTAAGCAGGTAGAGTTCCGGGTTGTTGTTGGTTAGTCGTTCAGCGCGCATCCTGATCTGCTGGTCGCTTTCCTCGCCGCTCACATATAAAACGGTATGACCCTGCAGTTGCAATCCGATCTGAAGGAAGAGTGTAGATTTTCCGATACCTGGTTCACCGGCAACAAGCACAATGCTTCCTGGAACAATACCGCCACCCAAAACCCTGTTCAATTCGGAATCGGGTGTAACCATTCTTTGTTCTGAACTTGTTTTGATTTCATCCAACCGTACGATTGATGAAGCATTTCCCGAAGTGGTCCAGGATGTGTTTGCTTGTTTAGCATCTTTGTGACGGATCTCTTCGACAAAACTATTCCATTGCTGACATGCCGGACACTTACCCAACCACTTGGGACTTTCAAAACCACATTGTTGACAAAAAAAAGCGGACTTCAACTTGCTCATGCATCAAAAATAAGAAGGAGAAAACGGAGGCTGCAGGTGGGAAATACCAAAAAGTAAAAAGGCCAGCATCACTGCTGACCCTTTACTTACTAACCCATTAAATTCTTGCACTAAATTACGAATAAGGGTCACATTTCAAAATAATTTTTTGCTCCTGTGAATAAGTTTCCGGCCCTTTCCCACTGGGTAAAAAATCCTAATATTTGGCTTTCTTGTAACTGATAATCAATAAGTTATTAAAATTTAACAAATTCCATCCAACCTGTTAATGCGCTAAATTGACAGGTGAAAAAGGGGTTAAAAAACGGGGGTGTCAAAACGACGTGAATTGAGCTTGTTTTTCGGTTTTTGGGGGCTATTTTTGAAATTGGAAATAGGTTTGATGATGGATAATAGTTAAATAAACAGGTATGAACAGTTCCATTTTTTTGGTTTCTATGATCTTCGTGGGGATCAGTATGCTGGTCTCTTATGCCCTCCGGTCCAAAATCCGGAAATACAGCCAGACCCCCCTGCGCTCCGGCCTGTCCGGAAAGGAAATTGCCGAAAAAATGTTGCGGGAGAACGGCATTTATGACGTACAGGTGGTGCGGGCCCAGGGGTTCCTGAGCGACCATTACAATCCCCTGACCAAGACCGTGAGCCTCAGCGAAGACATTTACGACGGCCGAAACGTGGCGTCGGCAGCCGTGGCTGCGCACGAATGCGGGCACGCTGTGCAGCACCAGACAGGTTATCCCTGGCTGAACCTTCGGAGCAAGCTGGTGCCGGCGGTGCAGGTGAGTTCCAACCTGGTGCAATGGGTATTGCTGGCAGGCATTCTCATGATTAAGGTATTTCCTCAATTATTGCTGGTAGGAATCATATTATTTGCCCTAACAACGCTTTTTTCTGTTATTACCCTGCCAGTAGAATTCGATGCCAGCAACCGGGCGCTGGCCTGGCTCGACCGCACCCGCATCACCACTCCCGAGGAGCACCCCATGGCCAAGGACGCCCTCAAATGGGCAGCCATGACCTATGTGGTAGCAGCAGTGGCTTCCATTGTGACCCTGGTCCAATACATCCTGATCTACCAGGGTCGAAGCCGAAATTAAAAGAATTAAAAGGTCTTGATAACATGAACCCAGAGGCGTCTCCCCGGAGGCGCTTTTTTCATGTAATAAAAAAACGCTGTAACAATCTGTGTTACAGCGCTCCGGGAGATTCCCTGAAAATTGAAAAGAAAATTGACCGCCGTTTTTTAGCCGGGCTGAAAAAAAATGCGTATAATTATCTGGATAAGTTGCCCGGCCAGGGCCATCTGCGTTCCCTGTTTTCATACCTATAATCAACCATCTACAAATACATATGCAGTTACATTTTTCTCATGTACATCGATAAACCCTGGTAGTCTTGCCGGGGTTTTTTCTTATCAAGACAGCGATTTTTTGCACAACGCTGTCTCTTCGGATAACAGATTTTCAATAAGTACGTTTCTAGGTGAGTTCAATGCAATTTATCAAGGCCTACCGGTCGATTGGTTGCATTTAACTTACATTGGCTTAACAATGCTTTAACTGCCAGTATCTTTGGCGAAATAACAGATGTATATGTATGTAATGAAAAGACTAACTGCTTTTGTGAGTGGTTTTCTGCTGTTGTTGATCACCTTAACCGTTTCGGCACAGACCCGTGAAATCAGCGGCAAAGTGTCCGACGTAAAAGACGGATCTCCGCTGGCAGGCGCCACAGTAACAGTGAAGGGGACAGAGGTTTCCACAGTGACCGGCCCCGATGGAAGTTTTAAACTGATCGTTCCCCAGGATGCAAAAACCCTCGTGATCTCCTCCGTTGGTTTCATCCAGAAAGAAATTCCGGTTAGCAACGACCTGGTGGTCGCGTTGACGGCCGGCGACAATTCCCTCTCGGAAGTGGTGGTGGTAGGTTATGGTACCAAAATCAAGCGCGACCTGACCGGCTCCATTGCCAAAGTGGGCGCCAAAGAACTGGGCAACACACCCGTTACCAGCTTTGAAAGTGCCCTCCAGGGCCGTGCTGCCGGCGTACAGGTACAGCAGCAGAACGGTAAACTGGGTCAGGGCATCAGCGTGCGTGTGCGCGGATCGGCTTCCGTAACTGCCGGAAATGAGCCGCTCTATGTAGTGGATGGCATCCCCGTCACTACCAGGGACCTTTCCAGCAACGGCGCGACAACCAGTCCGCTGGCCGATCTCAATACCAATGACATCGAATCCATTGAAGTATTGAAGGACGCCTCCTCCGCAGCCATTTACGGTTCCCGCGGATCCAATGGCGTGGTGCTGATCACTACTAAAAAAGGTAAGGCTGGTAAATCCAAGATCGATTTTGGATTCTTTACCGGGTCGCAGAAGCCGACCAACAAACGCGACTTCATGGATGCCCAGCAATACGTTGACTATTTCACCGATGCTTCCGTACGTGCCGGCAGGTATGACTATAAATGGTACCCGGGCGATTGGGAAGACGAGCAGGAAGCCATCGATTACTATGTAAGCAGGGCCCAGCGGACTTTCACGGCACTTTCTGCCGGCAATACCGACTGGCAAACCGTCAAAGTGAACACCAACTGGCAGGATGCTGCTTTCCAGAAAGCGCCCATCTCACAGTTTGACCTCAGCCTGTCGGGCGGTAATGATAAAACGACCTTTTACATGGCGGGCCAGTACCTCGACCAGACCGGTATCATCAAACGCAACAGCCTGAAGCGTTACAATGGCCGTCTCAACCTCGACCATAAATTCAACAACTGGCTGAACATCGGCGCCAATCTCAGTTTTTCCCGTACACTGAACTACAGGGTGTCCAACGACAACGCCTTCTCCACACCGCTGCAAAGCGTAGCGCTAACACCCATCACGCCGTATATCGATCCGCGCACCGGCTTACTGAGCGGCGAGTCGGACCCCGACCGCGCCGATAACCCCGGCGGACCCAATACGGGATATCCCCTGTATTACAACCCCATGCTGAGTGTAAAGGACGCTTACTACAATACATTCGTAAACCGCTCGCTGGGTAACGTATATGGTCAGGCGCAGATCCTGAAAAATCTTTCCTTCCGCTCCGAGCTGGGCATCGACCAGCTCAACCAAACGGAAGATGCTTATTACGGTCCCATTACAGAACGGAATACCAACTACCCGAAGGGCGGTGGTTTTACAACAGCCGACCGTATCTTCAATTTCAACACCAATAACTTTTTCCGGTTTGCCTCTGCCATCAACGAGGACAACGATATTGACGCCGTGGCCGGTATGAGCTTCCAGAAATCCAACTGGTTTACGCAATCAGCTACTGCCGAAGCCTTCCCCGGCTCCAGTTATAAAAAACTGGTAAGTGCCGCCACCAAATCGGACGCCACTTCAAATGAGCAGGACTTCAGCTTCCTGTCTTATTTCGCCCGTGCCAACTATAAGTTCATGGACCGTTACCTGCTGGCGCTGAGCGGTCGCTTTGACGCTTCCTCCCGTTTCGGCCCAAATACCCGCTGGGGCTTTTTCCCGGCCGCCTCCCTGGGTTGGATTGTATCGGATGAAAATTTTCTCGCCGATTCTAAATGGCTGAGCTTCCTCAAACTGAAAGCCAGCTACGGCCTCACCGGTAACGCAGAAGTGCCCAACTACCCCTGGCAGAAATTATGGTCCGGCACCGGCGCCTACGGTTCCAATCCCGGCCAGATTCCGCTACAGATCGACAACTACGATCTGAAATGGGAGTCTACTGCCAGCTTCGACTTTGGTGCTGAGATCGGCGTGCTCAACAACCGGCTGAGCTTTGAACTCGACTATTATATCCGCAATACGCGCGACCTGCTGCTGAATGTGGAATTACCCGGTTCTTCCGGCTTCACTTCCCAGTTGCGGAACCTGGGTAAACTGAAAAACCAGGGCTTTGAATTCACAGTCAACTCTGAGAATATTGTCAGCCGCGATTTCCGCTGGAGCACCAACCTTAATTTCTCCTTCAACCGGAACAAGATCACCGATCTGAATGGACAGGAACTGGGTGTGGGCGGATACAACCGCGCCCGCGAAGGTGAGCCCATCGGCGTATTTGTTTCCCGCGAATTTGCCGGCGCCGACCCAGCCAACGGTGACGCCCTGTATTATAAGAATACCCTGCTCTCCGATGGCAAGCGCGATCGCTCCACTACCAACGACTACAACGAAGCGGAAGAAGTGGTGATCGGCAGCCCCAATCCCGATTTCATTTACGGTTTCCGGAATACCTTCTCTTACAAAGGCATTGAACTCGATGTTTTCCTGCAGGGAGTTCAGGGCAACGAAATCTACGATGGCGGCGGCCAGTACTATTCTGCCAGCGGCAGCAATGGTTACGATAACCAAACCACCGATCAGCTCAACAGTTGGAAACAACCCGGCGACATCACCATGGTGCCCGAAGCCAGAAGGGGCTGGGCCAACGGAACCGATCCTTCCAGCCGGTACATTATGGATGGCTCTTACCTCCGCGTAAAGCAGCTTACGCTGGCGTATAATTTCCCCAAAGGCATTACCAACCGCATCCGCCTCGATCGTTTGCGTGTGTATGCCCGCGCGCAGAACCTCTTTACCATCACCAGTTACAAAGGATGGGATCCTGAAGTGAATGCCGATTACCAGGCAACAAACATCAACCAGGGCGTGGATTTCTATTCCGTGCCGCAGGCAAAAACAATTGTGTTTGGTATCAATGTAGGTTTATAATATTTCCAAAATTTGAAGACTATGACTACTTATAAATATAAGTTCCTGGGCTGCCTGATGATCCTTGGCATATCACTGGCCTCCTGCGAAAAAAACCTCGACCTGGAACCCTATTCCAGCGTGGAGGAATCCGAGGCCTTTCAAACCAGCGGCGATGTGGAAGCAGCCCTTGTAGGCGCCTATTCCCGCGTAGGCGACGATGCCGTGCTGGGAGGTGATATGGCCGTTTATTCCGAACTGCTGGGCAACAGCTACGAGATCGGCTGGACGGGCACCTACCAGGGACTCACCCAGATCTATAACAAGCAGATTCCCGTGAACAACGATTTTGTGGAAGCTACCTGGAATGAAGCGTACGAAGCCATCAACGTTTGCAACAATGTGCTGGATGCGATCGATAAAGTGTCTGAAGGCAAACGCGATAACGTGGAAGGCCAGGCGAAATTCCTGCGTGCAGCCGTTTATTTTGAGATGGTAAGACTGTATGCAAAAGCCTGGAACGATGGTAACCCCGCCAGCAACGACGGCGTTCCGCTGGTACTCACACCTACCAGGGTGGTGGGAGAAAACCTAAAAGTGCCGAGGAACAAGGTGTCGGAAGTATATGCGCAGATCATTGCCGACCTCACCGACGCTGAAGGCAAACTGGCGGAAGTGAACGGATTCTATGCCAACTCAACTGCTGCTGCAGCGCTGCTGGCAAGAGTGTACCTGCAGAAGGGCGATTATGAAAACGCCGCCGATGCCGCCGACCGCGCCATCAGCTCCGGCGTCAATGACCTGATGCCTACTTATGCGCAGGCGTTTCCTGTGAACTACGACAATACCAGTTCACTGGTACCGAATACTGCCGAAGATGTTTTTGCCATGCAGGTAACGGCTTCCACCGGCTATAATGATTTTAATACTTTCTTCTCACCGCTGGGTCGTGGCGACATCTACATCGAATACGATTATTACGACAGCTACGACGAGGCCGACAATCGCCTCAGCGTTTTTGAGTTGAACGATTACGAGTACTGCCAGAAATACGACATGATTTATGGCAACGTGCACATCATCCGCCTGGCTGAAATGTACCTGGTTCGCGCAGAAGCGAATTTCCGCCTGGGTACCGCAATTGGCGCCACACCGCTGGAAGACATCAACGTGATCCGCAAAAGAGCCAAACTTCCCGCACTTACCCAGGGCCAGCTCGACCTTGATGCGATCCTGCTCGAAAGAGACCATGAGCTTTCTTTCGAAGGCCATAAGCTCCACGATGTAAAGCGTCTTGAGGGATCTGTTAGTTCCATTCCCTGGAATTCTCCCAAGCTGGTATTGCCCATCCCGGAAAGGGAAACCAAGATCAATCCCGGTCTTACACAGAATGAAGGGTACAAATAAGGAAAGAAAATATTCCTGATCACAACGATACAGGAAAAGAAAAAGGGTGTTTCAATCTCAGATTGAACACCCTTTTTGCTGCTTATGAACCAGCGGACTTACTGCAGCCGCTCGGCATCTTTCATCTGAACTTCCACGATATAAGTTCCTTCCATCATGATCCGGAATTCAAAACGGGGATTGGCCGATTCGGTTTTGGCCGATTTGTTGTCCACCTGCACAAACTCTGCGGGGATCCGGTAATACATCAGGAAACCCCAGTCGGTAGCGGGTGTTACGTAACGGGCCATTGGAAAGGGAGCCACTTCAAAGTCGCAGATCATGGCCGTGTCGGTTACTTCCACCGGGTTAAAGCGGGCATAGGATTCAAAAGTGGGACGGTCACCGCGCTTAATGATCTCGCCCGATTTGGGATTGAAGGGCTGCCCGTTTTTGTCTACGATCTTTAGAATGATGCGCGCCCCTTCTCCACTGATGCGGGTACAGGTTACCAGCGGTGCCTTCATATCGGTAAATGCTTCGGAAGGCGTTGCCGAAGCCGCACCCGAGCTGATGAAATTGAAGAAGTCTTCGTTGTACGGATCCAGCACCGTGATCTTTCCCATGGAAGGAAAGGTTTTGGTTCCGCGTACATTCTGCAGGTCAACGTCAAAAACATAGTCGCCCAGGGGCAGGTTAACCGAGCCGCGGTTGAAAACGATCTGGCCGCTCTTTTCATTAAAGATCATCGGTTTTACCTGCTGGATTTCTCGCTTAGCGTCAAGCAGCGCCAGGGTAGTATCGGTTTCGGGATTGAAGGCCATGCCCTCTTTGAATACGAGCAAATCGTATTCGGTATCAAATTCGGGCGGCGCCGGTTTGCCGTCGGCTCCACGAAGGTTGCTCATGGTGAAGGTGTAGGGAGGAGTGGAGCCATCGGCCTCAATGGGAGCCGATTTTACCAGCGGCATTCCCCTTTTGCAAAGGATCAGGTTATCCTTATAGCGAACCAGGTCACTGATGAATCCTTCTTCTATTTTTTCGCAGGCGGCCAGTATTCCTGCCAGCGCTGCAAGCGAAAGAACTATTTTCTTCATGTAATTATTTTTTGAGGTGTCAGTTCAAACGTTCTGAATTGAAAAAGAGGCGATGACTTCCATGCAGCACATGTACGATACCGGTAGTGGTGATGATGCCGGAGGTCTGGCAGTCGAATGCCTGGTCGCGTTCCAGTTCGGGAATGTTGTTGGGGTCGGCTTCTTCATCATCACGGCTTCCCACTACTTTGGTAAACTGAACATAGTCCACATACTGCAGGTAGTCGCTGTAGTCCTGTGCCCGCCGCAGTTTGATCATGAACTGAACATTGGGGAGGGATCCCAGTTCGCTGTCGTACAGCCTGCCGGCGAGCGTCATATCTTCCCGGTTGATCTTACCATTGAACATGTACATTTTTAGACTGTCGCTCATCTCCGCCGCCGGTAAACTGTCGATGGAAAAAGGCAGGTTTTCATCTCCCAGTGCCGCGCCGCGTTTTATTTTCCGGGCCTGTACAAAATCGGCCACTCCATAGTTGGTGGTTACAAACAGCGTGATGTTGCCGTTCACCGCTTCCTGCATGCCGGCGCGGTCTATGATGCGCACCAGTGAGTCGAACAGCGGCTGCGATTTCAGCCAGTCGTAAGTGGTCATGTTTACATGAGGATCGCTTTTTCCGCCATCGGCTTTGTAACCGTCCTTTTTGCAGGAAACGAAGCCGGCAGCCAGGAACAGGAAAAAGCAATATTGAATATATCGTTTCATCAGTTTTCTTTTTTGGTGGTTATACTTTGCCTATCCAGTAGGGTGTTTGGGTGAGGAAAGGGTTGTAGCGGAAGAGGAGAGGATCCACGGGAAGATAAAAGCCTTCTCTTTTAAAGCGCACACCGTCTACGGGCAACCAGTCGATCCTTTCCTTGTATTGGCGCGTTCTTAACAGGTCATAAAAAATATGTCCTTCCAGGAATAGTTCTTTTCCTCTTTCAATCACGTATTCACTCATTACTTCCTCTTTACTGAGGCCGTGGGGAACAATCAGGTCCACGTCGTCCGGATCGCTGGGATCTTTGCGATAGGTACCGTTGCGGATGCGGAAAAAGTTGATGATGTCTGCTGCCGCATCCGGGTTGTCTTTGTACAGCGCGATCTCCGCTTTCAGCAACATCATATCCGCCAAACGGAAAATGATCATATTGTTGCTGAGATAAGGCTCCTGCTGGTTGGGGCTCCGGTACACCACATTGGAATACTTGATGCAGGAGGGGCGGTCCTGGCTTACATAGGCAAAATTCCTGCGGTAACGTACATCTGTTTCGTCCATTTTCGCCAGGTTCTGGTCTTCCAGCCAAATCCATTCGGTTCCGCTCCACCACCAGTGGGCGGGAATAAATTCTCCGGCAACTTTGAAGTGATTGGTCAGGTATCCCTGTGGTACAAAAAAGCGGGGATTGGAGCCAAAGCCGTTCACATAGTCGCCGCGGAGGAACGACAAGCCGATATGACCGGCCGAGCCTTCCAGGTTGTCTTCGCTGGCGGCCAGTTCAAAAATTCCCTCGTTGCTTTTACCGATAAACGTGTTGTAATACTGGGCTGTATCGGTGAGGGTATAACCGCCCAGGGAAAGGATGCGGTCAATGCTGGTATCGGCGCTGTTCACATCGTCCAGGTTGGGCAGGTCGGAACTAACATCGGTCATGGTGGCTTTCCAGAGATAGAAGTGTGCCAGCAGCGCATAGGCCGATCCGCGGTTGGCGATCACGGCGCGGTCGCTCACGCTCTGGTATTTCCAATCGAGCAGCTCCACCGCGCGTTTGGCATCTGCTTCAATTTGTTTGAACACTTCGGCCTTGGCCGTCCTTGGCAATTGAGGTGCATTGATGGGATCTTCCTCAGGTTCCGTTACCAGCGGCACATCTCCCCATACGCGGGTCATGGCGAAATAGGTGAGGGCGCGCAGGAAATAAGCCTGTCCCAGGGTATTGCGCCTGAATTTTTCAGGATCTTCCACATCCGAGAAAGTCTCCGCGCTGGCGGCAGCGGCCCTTTGAATGATGAGGTTCGACATGGCGATGGACTTGAAATGTTTTGTCCAGTTGCCCAGCGAATTGTAGTTGTAACTGCCGGTGAAATCGCCGTTCTGGATGGATTCCAGTCCGTCGCCGCCGCCGCGGTCGCCGGTGTACTGGATGGTGAAATAGTTTTTCGCCATGGCGTCGCCATACATGTAGTAATAGATCTTGCCATTGTTCAGGCTCCACCAGTCGTCGGAATTGGGGCCGTAAAAGGCGGCGCGTACCAGTGAATAATTGCCGGCCAGCGCAGCTTTGTAATCGCGCGCATTTTGCCAGAATACTTCCGCGTAGGTAGAGTTGCGCGGCTCCTGGTTGAGGATCTTGCTGCAGGAACCGGTCAGCAGGCTGATGCTGATCAGTAGCAGCGAAAGTTTTTTTGTGGATCGCATGAATATCATAACTGTGTCGATGATCATTAAAAATTAATTTCAAAACCAAGTGTGAATTTTTTCGGGATCGGGTATCCGCCGCCGTTATATTCACCATAGGGGTTCACTACTTCCGCATCGGGAATTTTGCTCGATTGCTGGAACATGGCCAGGTTGTCGATGATGCCAAAGAAGCGCAACTTGCTGAGTCCTATGTTTTTCAGCGTCCGGTCGGAAAGATTGTAGCCGAGGTTTATACTTTTGATCCGGAAATAGCCGCCTTTTTCCATGAAGAAGGTCTGCGCGCTGGTGTAGTAGGCTCTCCAGGAACCGATATCGTATTTCGCATAAGTGGCCTGGTCGCCGGGTTGTTTCCAGATATCGATCTTATCAAAATTGGGCGTGGAGTAACGGGCGAAATCATTGGCGCCGCTGAAAGACGATGTGTTGAACATGTCCGATTCATAGAGGTTCAGCACATCCCTCCCGAAAGTAAAGGTGCAGAAGATGCCCAGGTTGAAACCCTTCCAGGTGAAGTTGTTGGTGAAACCACCGGTCACTTTGGGATTGGGATCGCCAATGGGCATTTTATCCGGGTTTACCCAATCGTTGTAAATATTGATATAGCTGTCGCCGTCAAGGTCGGCCAGGTAAAACTCCCCGCCCTGGTAAGCGCCGTTGGCGCTCAGGTATTCACCGGTATAGGGATTACCCGGAACATCGTCGTTGGTAGGGAACACGCCCATGGTTTGGTAGAGATAAAACGAATTGATGGGCCTTCCCACAGAAAGGATATGTGCTTTGTCGAACCGGTCGCCGTTCAATGGCAGGTCGCGGCCGCCGTTCGGCAGGCTCATAATGGTGTTCCTGTTATAAGAAATATTCAGGGAGGAGAACCATTTGAAAGCCGATTTCGTGGGCAGCGGGTTGGCCATCAGGGTCAGTTCCACACCGGCGTTGCGCACGCCGATGGAGTTGGTCATGGCCATATCGTAACCGGTGGTTACCGGCAGCACCACGCTGAACAATTGCATAGAGCTTTCCTTATTGTACACGTCGAAACTGGCGGCATATTTTCCGTTCATGATCTCCAGGTCGGTACCGATGTTCCACTGCATGGATTTTTCCCAGCTCAGTTCTTTCTGCGCCACACCATTGTAGAAATTGGGTGTAACCGCCGTTTGGCCGTTGTAGGAAGTGCCGGCCACATTCCCGCCATAGGATCCTGCGTTTACATTGTAAAGATTGTATTGCAGGTAGTTCTGGTTGGGAAGACTTCCGGAAGTTCCCAAACTTGCCCGCAACTTAACCAGTGTAAAAGGCAGCCGGGAATTCCTCATGAAATTTTCCTCCGACAGTATCCAGCCCACCGATGCGGAGGGGAAATAACCCCATTTGTTGTTTTCTCCGAAACGGGAGGATCCGTCGCCACGGGCGCTTACAGAAAGAAGGTAGCGGCTGTCGTAGTCATAAGAAAGTCGTCCGTAAAAAGAGAGCAGGCCGAATGCCTGGTAGTCGGATCCCGCACCCATACGGGCAAGGCGGAAACCCTGCACCACCTGGATCTGGTCCGATACCCCGTTGGAGCCCCATGCGTTCACCGATTTGTTTTCGTTGTACTGAATGTCGGATCCTACAATGGCGCTGAAGTTGTGTTTGGAAAAGGACTGCGTATAGGTCAGGAAATTGGAAGTGAGCAGGTTGGTATTGGTGTTCGCATATACCGAAGAGTAGTTGCCGTTGTTGTTCTCCAGGGCATTGGTGCGGTTATAATCACGCCGTGCATCGGTCCCCTGGTAAGAAGATTGTGAAGTGAACCTGAAGTTTTTGGTGATCTCTAAATTGAGGTTCAGGTTGAAGTTGAAAGTGGTGCCCACATTCTGGTCCAGGTTCTCGTTGTACTGGCCCAGCAGGTAATCCTGTTTGCTGGGATCCAGGTTGAAGAGAGAAGAAGGCATATTGCCTGCACTGATATCGATGGGACTGCTGCTGCTGCCGGAGCCCCGCGCACGATCGGTCCGGGCGTAATAAATAATCGGGTTGATGTCCAGTTTGCCTTTCAGCGCTTTGGCGTTGAGGTTGAGCCTTGCCGCATAGCGCTTGAACCCCGTTGCTTTGATGATGCCGTCTTCATCATAATAACCCGTGCTGAAGCGATAGTTCATGTTTTCACTGCCGCCGCTCAGGCTGAGGTCGGCGCTGGTGATCAAACCTTTCTGGTAGAACATGTCCTGCCAGTCGGTATTGCCGTTGAATGCAGGGTTCAGGCTGTCGGTCAGCATGGCCGGGAGCACGCGCTGGTCCTGGTACTGTAGTTGACGCTGCAGTATCGCCATCTTTTGTCTTCTTTCGGTGGTGCCCATGGTGGCGTCTCTCAGTTCGGGGCGCATGGTTACGCCGGCATACCCCACCAGTGTTACGCGCGGAGAGCCGCTGCGGCCTTTTTTGGTGGTGATCATGATGACGCCGTTGGCGGCACGTGAACCGTAAATGGCTGCGGCAGAAGCGTCCTTCAGTACGTCTACCGATTCAATATCGTTCGGGTTGATGCCGGCCAGGAAATTGGTGCCGGTGCCGGTATTGGGACTCACATATTCTTCATTGGGTTGTGGTACGCCGTCCACCACGTAAAGCGGACTGTTGATCACATTGTACTCATTGAAATCGCGGCTTACCAGCGAGTTTCCCCTGACCGTTACCGTGGGCGCAGCACCCGGCGCACCACTGAAGTTCTGAACGTTTACGCCACTGAGCCGGCCCTGTAACAGTTGGTCAAAGCTGGCGGAGGGAAGGTTTTCCAGCTCTTTCCCGGAAATGCTGGAAATGGCGGCGGTGGTCTTTTTCCGCGTGATCTTCTGGTAACCGATCACCACCACGCCTTCCATTTTTGATTCGGAAGACTGAAGCGTAATACTGACGTTGCCGCTGGCAGGAACTTTTACATCCTGGCTCAGATAGCCTACCATACTGAAAGAAAGTACGTCGCCGGGTTTGGCGGAAATCGAAAAGTTGCCCCTGGCATCGGATTGCGCACCCAGATTGGTGCCCTTTACAAAAACCGATACCGCTTCAATGGGATTGCCTGAAGCATTGACGATGGTGCCTTTGACCGGCCCCTGGGCAAACAAATAACTGTATGCCGTGCAAAACATGCACAGCAGGAAAGAGAGTTTTCTCATGCAGGTTTATTGTTTGGTTTTTATTAAATAAGTGTAACAGTGACTTTTAAAACTATCGCAGGAGAAAACAAAGAAATTTGTAGATCTTAATCAATGATAGCCGTTTATTAACATCTTATTAAAACTGTGGATAGGTGCGTTGTTGCAGCCTGCGGTCGCAGGCGGGGAGGGGTAAAATAGTAACGGGCACCATCAGTTGTAAACCGGGTGCCCGTTGCTGTTCAGCCGCAGAAAGGTTTGCGGCCGTTATAGTTTGATCTCTTCTTCGTGCTGGTCGTAGAAGTGAAATTCGGTCAGGTGATAGCTGGTGTTGGCCTGCAGGTGGATGTTCTGTTTGAACGCCCTTTTCCATTTCCAGAGTTTGCTGAATATCCAGCCCTTGGTGAGGTAGGCGTACATAATGGGATGCACGGCCAGGGTGAGGTTGCGGTGCTTGTGCGTGATGAGGTAATTGAGGTTTTTTTCGATCTCGTCTTCCAGTACCAGGCTGCTCGATATTTTACCCGTGCCGTTGCAACTGGGACAAACCTCCATGGTATTGATGTTCAGCTCCGGCTTCATGCGCTGGCGCGTTATCTGCATCAGCCCGAATTTGGAAATGGGCAGCACGGCGTGTTTGGCCCGGTCGGTTTTCATGAAACCTTCCATGGCATCGAGCAGTTTCTTCTTGTTCTCGGGCAGCTTCATATCGATGAAGTCGGCCACGATGATGCCGCCCAGGTCGCGCAGCCGGAGCTGGCGTGCAATTTCCTCGGCCGCCTCCAGGTTGGTCTCCAGCGCATTCTGCTCCTGGTTATTGCTGACGCTTTTGTAACCACTGTTTACGTCGATCACATGCAGCGCTTCCGTATGTTCGATGATAAGATAAGCGCCGCTGGGAAGGTTCACGGTTTTGCCGAAAGCGGCTTTCACCTGTTTGGTAACACCGTACTGGTCGAAAATGGGAGCGCCGTTGTGGTAATAGGAAACGATGTCGGCCTTATCGGGTGCGATCCGCTGGATATAACTTTTGGTATCGTTATAGATGTTCTTGTCGTTGATCACGATGCGGTTGAAATCGGCATTGAGCAGGTCACGCAGCATGCTGGTGGTCTTGGTCTGCTCACTGAGGATCTTGGCCGGCGCTACCGCTCCCTTCAGGTTTTGCTGGATGGTTTTCCAGGTTTCTACCAGGGCTACCAGGTCTTCGTGCAACTCGGCCGTATTCTTTCCTTCCGCAGCCGTACGCACAATCACCCCAAAGTTTTTCGGTTTGATGGCATCGATGATCTTCTGCAGGCGTTTTCTTTCATCCGAACTATGGATCTTGCGGGAAACGGCCACCACATCGTTGAAGGGCGTGATCACCACAAACCTGCCGGGCAGCGATATTTCACAGCTCAGGCGCGGACCCTTGGCCGCAATGGGCTCCTTGAGGATCTGCACCAGCACATTGGGCTTACCGCCCAGCACTTCGTTGATCTTACCGGTCTTTACAATTTCCGGCTCCACATCAAAGCGGGCGAAATCAAAACCGCCGGGCGTTTGGTCGTTGATGGACTGCTGGGTGAATTTGAGCAGTGATTTGGCGTAGGGGCTGAGGTCGGTGTAGTGCAGGAAAGCGTCCTTTTCAAAACCAACGTCAACAAAAGCTGCATTCAGGCCAGGGATGAGTTTTCTCACCTTTCCCAAATACAAATCACCCACAGCAAAACTGGCATCCGCCTTTTCGTTGTGTAGTTCAACCAGCTTTTTATCTTCGAGTAGGGCAATCTCCACACCCTGTGGCGCGGAGTTGATAATTAATTCCTTGTTCAAGCGAGTAATCTTTTTACATCAGTCCAATCTCACCAAAAGGAAAAAGCTGAATGCTATTGGCATTGCGGGCACCCGGAATTTGCAATAATCGGTGGATGGCAGCAACTAAAACGGTTCAGCTGAAAGGAAATAAAGCCGGAATAAATGTACGTATTCATTCCGGCTAAAAGAAGCTATATATGGATGAAATTACTTCTTGCCCTTCTTATGACGATTCTTTCTCAGACGCTTTTTGCGTTTGTGCGTAGCGATCTTATGACGCTTTCTTTTTTTACCACAAGGCATGTTCAAAAATTTATAATTAACAATTCAATTTATTGCAACTGTTGGATGCGTTTCCGCAACTCTTCTTTCAGGGCCGGGCTCTCCACGTGTTCGGCGGCATGACCGTACCATTCTTTCGCTTTTTCCCGCTCACCCTTTCTTTCATATCCTTCGGCCAGCATCAGCAACACTTCCAGGTCATGCGGGGCGGAACGGGCCACTTTTTCCAGCCTTTCCACCGCCTTGTCGTACTGCCCCGAAACAATTCCGCCAATCCCCAGCATTTTTTGCGCATAGATATTGGTACTGTCGCGGCGGCTCACTTCCAGGATCCGCTGTATGCCCTGCATCACGCCCTGCGGATCTTCGGCGGAAGCCCCAAATATATAGGTACTGCCCAGTCCCACTTTCAGCGAATCGTTTCCCGGATCCAGCGCCAGCGCTCGTTCAAACAGGTCCTTCGACTCCGTAGCCAGCCAGGATTTTACCCCGGGCTGGTCCACACCCCGGAGATTATCCAGTAACAATTGGGCTGCAAAGGTGAGACTTTTTTCAGAATTTTCCAACTTGGCGGCTGAAGCCGTATAATAGGCAAAGGGAAGAAAGGACCGGGCAGAATCGCTCCAGAACGCCGCCAATTGCCTGTAGGTGCGGATTTGCTGCTCCTTCACATCGCCGCGCACCACCGCCTGGGTGAGGCCGCTGACATAGGTTTGCTGGCTTTCCGGCAGGCGGGCGGTTGCCGCTTTAATAGCTGCCTGGATATCAAAAGATTGCGAAGAATCCCGCGCAGCCTGGGTTCCGGTTGCAACGGGCTTTTGCGGGGGCCTGGTATTTCCGAAGAAAAATAGGAGAAACAACGAAAGAACACCTGCTGAAACGACTATGACCTGCTCTTTTTTCACCTTATTACATTAAGGTGGCAAAATTACATTTCTTCGTCGGGGTTTGGCTGACCTTCTTTAACGGTTTTCAGTTTTTTAACCTCCTGAACAAATTCCTTGGCAGGTTTGAAGGCAGGAATATAATGTTCGGGTATTTCTACCGCTACATTTTTTTTGATGTTACGCCCGATCTTTGCGGCGCGTTTTTTGGTGATGAAACTTCCGAAGCCACGGATATAGATGTTTTCACCCTGCGACAATACGTCCTTCACTTCTTTGAACATGGCTTCCAATGTTACCAGGACATCCACTTTCGGAATGCCCGTTTTATCCGCAATTTGATTGATGAGGTCGGCCTTTCTCATATTGCCCTGTTTTGAGTCTCCTACAAATATGAATTTGTTTGTTAATATAAGTGAATCTTTTTACCCGTGCAACACTTATGCAATTTATTGATTTTGAATTATATTGAAATATTTTTTGGTGTGTAATTATGCAAAAAGATTTCACCGGTCTCCTCCTCGAATGGAACCGACGATCCAATACCCGGAAAATGCCCTGGAAAGGGGAAAAGGATCCTTACCGGATCTGGCTGAGCGAGGTCATCCTCCAACAAACCCGCGTGGAGCAGGGCCTGGCCTATTATGAGAAGTTCATCCGCCAGTACCCTTCCATCGCCCACCTGGCCATGGCGCCCGACGAAGAAGTGTTCAAATGCTGGGAGGGACTGGGTTATTACAGCCGTTGCCGCAACCTCCTGGCCACCGCCCGTTTTGTGCATTTTGAACTGGACGGCCGCTTCCCCGACAGCTATGAAAAAATCCTGGCGCTGAAAGGCGTGGGGCCCTATACTGCCGCCGCCATCGCCTCTTTTGCTTTCGGCGCCCCCTTCGCGGTGCTCGACGGGAATGTTTTCCGGGTGTTGTCGCGCTACTTCGGCATCAGTACCCCCATTGATACCACCGACGGCAAAAAAATGTATGCCCAACTGGCCCAGGCCCTGCTCGATTTTAACGATCCCGCTGCTTATAACCAGGCCATTATGGACTTCGGCGCCCTGGTATGCAAACCGCAGGCGCCGGCCTGCGCCACCTGCGTGCAGGCGGCCGACTGCCAGGCCAACCGGCACGGGTGGACCGACATGCTGCCCGTCAAATCCAAAACCCTGGTCAGGACTGTGCGCCACCTTAATTATTTCATTCTTTCCTTTAAAGACAGCATATACGTGCGGCAAAGAACCGGCGACGATATCTGGAAAGGCCTGCACGAATGGGTGCTTTGGGAATCGGACAACGCCGTTGCGCCTGGGCCGGGCGTTTGGGAACAACACCTGGCGAAACGATTTCCCGGCGTCCGCGTGCGCATTCTTTCCATATCTGATCTTCGAAAACAGCAGCTCACGCACCAAAGCATCCAGGGCTTCATGATAAAAGTGGAACTGCTCCGCCCGCTTCCCGAAGACAGTGGTTTCCAGGCCGTTGAAAGAAACAGGCTGGGGTCGCTCGCTTTTCCCCGTTATATCACCCGTTTCCTGGAAGAGCATCCGCTTTGATCATTCGGGGAATACCGGCAGCAGGTGAGAAAAAAGGAGGTATTACCGTTGAAAAAAATTAATTTTAGAGAGTACGACCAGAACAACAGACGAATCTTAACCTCAAATGATAAAATATGAGAGGCGTTAATCGGGTGATGCTGATTGGCAACCTGGGCAAAGACCCGGATGTCCAATTCCTGGAAGGAAATATAGCGGTAGCAAAATTTTCGCTGGCAACCACGGAAACTTACAAAGACAGGGCGGGAAAACTGATCTCCCAAACCGAATGGCATACGGTAGTGCTCTGGAGGGGCCTTGCGGAACTGGCACAGAAATACCTGCACAAAGGCAGCCTGGTGTACATCGAAGGAAGATTGCGTACCCGCAGTTGGGAGGACAAGGAAGGAAATAAAAAATTCGCAACGGAAGTGGTGGGCGATAACCTGATCATGCTCGACAAAAGGAATGACCTCCACGGCCAGGGCTTTAACGGCGTGCCGGGAGAAGGCCTCGAAGGCATGAGCAGCGCCGACCTGCCCCCTGAGCCCAACCAGGATCTGCCTTTCTGAATGCAGAAATTAATGCAAATTTGTATCTGGACATAAATCAACTGCTTTGGATTACGTTTCGGTGGAGTCATCTTTTTTGTTTATCGGTTCTCCTTTTTTGCTGGCAGCCAACCTGCAGGGAACAACCCTGCTCGTGATCCTCATCCTGGCCCTGCTGGTGGTTTCCTATTTTCTTTCCGGCGCCGAAGTGGCTTTTTTCAGCCTCTCGCACCGCGACATCAATATGCTCAAAACCAAGCAGGGCGGTTCATGGAAAAGGATCGTCAACCTGCTGGAAGAACCCAAACTCCTGCTCGGCTCCCTGCGCATCGGCAACGCCCTGGTGAACATCGCCACCATCATTCTCTCCAATTTCCTGATCGATCAGCTACTGCCCATCAAAAGCAGCTATCCTTTTATAGATGTGCTGATCAAGATCGTGCTCATTACTTTTTTCCTCATCCTTTTCGGCGAAGTGCTGCCCAAAGTATACGCCTCGCAGAACAACCTGCGCTTTGCCCGCGATGCCAGTTACCTGGTGGAAATTGTGCACCTGCTCTTCAAAAGGATCAGCAGTTGGCTGGTAGGCATGACCGATAGAATTGAGAAATCGCTGGGCGCCAACTATGGCAGCACGCATTTTGAAGAGCTGGAAGAAGACAGCAATGCTTCGGAAGAAGAAAAAAACATCCTGCGCGGCATTGCCAAATTCGGCAATATCACCGTGAAGCAGATCATGCGCACCCGCCTCGACGTGAGTGGCATCAACTACGATATTGGTTTTCACGAACTGGTCCGCCAGTTGGAATCGCTGCACTATTCCCGCGTGCCGGTGTACCGCAACAGCCTCGATGAGGTAATGGGACTGGTGCATACCAAAGACATTCTTCCCCACTTAAATGAAAAGGACGATTTCAACTGGCATACCCTCATGCGCCAGCCCTATTTTGTGCACGAGCAGAAAATGATTGAAGACCTGCTGCAGGACTTCCGCACCCGCCGTACGCATTTCGCCATTGTGGTGGATGAATTCGGCGGCACCAGCGGCATCGTTACGCTCGAAGACATCATGGAAGAGATCATAGGCGATATCCGCGACGAATTCGACGACGAAGAAAACGCCAATAAAAAACTGGATGATAACAATTACCTGTTTGAAGGCCGCACCATGATCAACGATGTTTGCAAGACCATGGGACTGCCTCTCGATACCTTCGACAAAGTGCGGGGCGAAAGCGATTCACTCGCGGGACTGGTGCTCGAAATTTCCGGCAAGATCCCTTCCCCCGACGAAGTGGTGGAAGTGGGCGATTTCCGTTTCACCGTACAGGAGATCGACCGCAACCGTATCCAGAAAGTTAAAGTGACCATCATCCACCCGGAATAACCATGCGTGTATTTTTCAAACCCATCTGCCAGTGCCTGGCCCTTTCGCTCTTTTGCCTGGTGGCATGCAATAGTCCGTATACGCCCAAACCCCGCGGCTATTTCCGGATCAACCTCCCCGGGCACCAGTACCGTACATTCGACAGCGCCGGCTTTCCCTTCAGCTTTGAGTACCCGGTGTATGCAACGATCACGCGCGACAGTACCTATTTTGAAGAGCAGCCCGAAAACCCGTACTGGATCAACCTCGATATCCCCTCCCTCGGCGGAAGGATCTATCTCAGTTATAACGAGATCGGCGGCAAGGCCAGGTACAAGGTTAGAAATGCGGCGGGGCAGTACGTGGATTCCATTGGCATCAACCGTTTCGACAAATTACTGAACGGTTCCTATACACTTTCTTTCAAACATTCTTATAAGGCCAGCGCCATTGAAGACAGTGTTTTTGAAACACCCAACGGCCTTCACGGAGTGTTCTTCCGCATCGGCGGCAATACGGCAACGGCCAACCAGTTCCTGCTGAGCGATACGGTGAAACATTTCCTGCGCGGCGCGCTCTATTTTGATGCTGCACCCAATGAGGATTCGCTGCGGCCGGTAAACAATTTCCTGAAAGAAGATATGCAGCATCTGATCAATACGCTGCGTTGGCGCTGAGGTATTATTTATCACAACCTGATTTATGGGGTGTTTTGGGTTCCAAAGTGTCTATGAGAAAATAAAATGGGTGCCGGTTAAATAGCCAGCACCCATGCTACTTTCGTGAGTATTGTCTAATAAATACTATTGGATTAGTACTTGTTGAACCTCCCAGGTTTTTCCATTGTAAAGCCTCAAATAATATATGTCTGGTTTAAGGCTTTGCACATTTATTTGATAGGCGCCCTGCGCTTTTTCAAGATTAATTTTCTTCAATAGATCTCCTGTCTTATTTAATAATTCTATGGCATATATGCTGCTGTTTTCATCCACGCCTTTAATGTTTCTGTAAAAGAAGATAACTACCCGTGATGTCTTGGTGAACCACTCGTGGGTTTGTTTTTCCTCGTCATAAGAATAGGCAGCCAGCCCATGTGAGCGACGAATGGAAAGAGAAATCAAACTATGTCAACTATATTTGTGTAACATCAAAAGTATGACAGAGAAACGCGGGCTGCTAATGGGCATAGCCAATAGTGGGGCCTGACATTGGACCATATGCTGTGGTAATTCTGTTGGGCTCCAGTTCCGGATTGACGGATAATGCCCGGCTTTAGTACTAAATGGTTATCTTTACCAGACAGCCAGGCATCGGTTCCGGAGGACGATTTTTCAATTTCCAACCATCCGCAGCGCCTGTTCGTTATCATCACAACCTGAGTTTATATGGAAGAGCTGATTTTTATGGTAGAAGAAAGTCCTGAAGGTGGCTATACGGCCAGGGGGGTGGGGGTATCCATTTATACTCAGGGCGAAACGCTTGAAGCGTTAAAAGCGGCAGTTGTGGATGCCGTTCGTTGTCACTATGACGACGAAAAGAGGAGGATCGTCCGGTTGCATATCGTCAGGGAAGAAGTGATTGCTGCATGAAAATTCCCCGCGACCTAAGTGGTCTGGCGCTTATCAAATACCTGAAGCCTTATGGGTATATAGTAACCCGGCAAACCGGCAGTCATATCCGCCTGACCACTGAACTGAATGGACAGCACCATATCACCATTCCTCACCATGATCCGCTTAAGATAGGAACATTGTCTGCGATCCTCACGGATGTTGCCAGCCATTTTGGTAAGAGCCGGGATGAGTTATTGCACGATTTTTTTGGGTAAGGGACTGAAAACCTGAAACCGGTCCTCATTCCAGCGGCACTGCGGCATTCACCTGCGCCACAAATTTCTGGTGGATATCACCGTGTTCCATGGGCATCTGGTTAATGAACAACTGCGCCACCAGCTTGCGTTTTGGATCGATCCAATAGGAAGAGCTGAAAGCGCCGCCCCACTCGAGCGAGCCTTCGCCCTTGCCCAGTTTGGCAGCGCCTTCGGCGGTGACAATGCCAAAACCCAGCCCGAATTTATTCTCGCCCATCATAACGGAGCCGATCTGGTTCATGGTCATCAACTGCACGGCGTTTTTGCTGAGGATGCGCCTGCCATTGTAAGTGCCGCCATTGAGTATCATCTGCATAAAAAGCGCATAGTCGTATGCGGTAGATACCAGCCCCGCGCCTCCGGCAAAGAATTTGCCCTTTCGCAGGGGGTAGTCTGTGTCAAAAGCAAAACCGCCGAAATCGAGGAACTCCGGCGCATTTTTTAACCGGCCCGTAGTAGAGTCGATCGTGATCAGCGAAACCAGCCTGTTCTGCAGCCGGTTGGGCAGGTAGAACCAGGTATCATTCATGCCCAGCGGTTCAAAAATACGCTCGCGCATAAAAGCGTCCAGCGGCCGGCCGCTTACCACTTCAATAAGGTATCCCAGCACATCCAGGTTCAGTCCGTACGTGAACCGTTCCCCCGGCTGGTGTTCCAGCGGCAGGGTGGCGATGCGGTTCACCTGGTCGGCCAGCGAATAGCCGGGCACACCCAGTCCCGCTATCACACCGGCTTTCGCCGCCAGGATACTATAGGCAGGCGATCCGATCTGTGCATATCCAATGCCCGATGTATGTGTAAGGAGATGCCTGATGGTTATGGGTGTTTTCAGCGGAACCGTAGTATATCCTGAATCCTTTTCGTTGAATTGGTTCAACACTTTCGTTTCCGCAAAAGCAGGAATGTATTTGGAAACGGGATCATCCAGCAGCAGCCTGCCTTCATCGAACAGGATCATCAGTGCTGCGCTGGTGATGGCCTTGGTTTGAGAGGCGATGCGGAAAATATTATCCATCCGCATTTTCTTTTTTGTCTTCAGGTTACTGACGCCCATCGCCTGGTGGTAAATGATCTTTCCGTCCTGCGCCACCAGCAGGGTGGCGCCTGCCATCCATTGGCTGTCGATGTATTGCTGAACAATCTGGTCCATTCTTTTGAAGGCCGGGACATTGCCGGCTGCTTTGTCCAGCGGCTGCAGGGCCACCTGTCCGCTGCCGGCAAAACAAAGAAATACTGCTGTAACCAGGGTTATCAGGTGAAATCGCATATATTGAATTGTTGCAATAAGATAAGGATTATTGCGTATAAGTTACCTTTGCAAAAAGAACTATGATCGCCATTGAGCATACCCTGGTGAGTGATGAAATAGTGGAGGAGAAATTCGTCTGCGACCTGTCGCGCTGCAAAGGCGGTTGCTGCGAAGACGGCGATACCGGCGCTCCGCTGGAAACCGCCGAGCTCGACATCATCAACCAGGTCTACGACATCGTGGAGCCCTACCTGACAAAGGAAGGCATTCGCCACATTGCCCGCGCGGGCCGCTACCAGTACGATACACAATTCGGCTGGGTGACGCCCGCCAACGATGACGGCATGTGCTCCTATGGTTACCGCGATGGAAACGGCATCATCAAATGCGCTTTTGAACAAGCCTACAACGAGGGTAAGATAAGCTGGAAAAAACCCATCAGTTGCCACCTGTTTCCCATCCGCATCAAAAAAGGCAGGGAATACGAAATGCTGAACTACGAACCGAGGGAAACGCTCTGCAGTCCCGCCTGCGCCCTGGGCAAAAAGCTGAAAGTGCCCGTGTACCAGTTCCTCAAAGAGCCCATCATCCGCAAATACGGTAAGGAATATTATGAAGCCCTGGATGCCTACTACAAGCAGTTTGGCTCAGGGGAGTAGGGTTTACTTTCAACAAGAATAGTGGTTTTAACTACTAATTTTTTTCCAGCTTTGAGAGCATATAGTCGGTTAGAAAATATCCTCCCGTTTTCTTACTGCCTCTATACTCTACCAATACCCGGATTTTCTCCAGGTCTCGCTTTGCAGTTCGCTCAGACACGTCCAATTGTTCAATTAATTCATTTACTTTCATCCCCGGATTTTCTAGCAGTAGTTTTACAGTCCTACTTAATCTCTCTTTTATAACGTTGCTTATCGTGTCATTTATCGTGTCATTTATCGTGTCATTTACAGTACCCTCTACTGCAATAACCTTGCTGTCAGGTAGAGGCACAATTGTTTTAAAGGTGTCTCCTTCTATAAATATCGCTCTGCCTTTGCCCGCATAGACTTTGGTTAAACGGCTGGTAGTCAATATGCCAGAACCCAATTCTTCCGCCCGGCCAAGCTGAATAAAGAATTTTGCGATCAGCGGGTTTTTAGGGAAAGGAATAAAATTGTTGGGATCAATTGGACCTTCACCATGCGGGTTATTGGCATTCCCGGTCTCGACGCGATCGGGATAAATGATAAGAGTGGCTGGAGCAGCATTGGTGTATTCCCGGTGGATGATAAGATTGGCAACAATTTCCCTGAATATGGTGCTACGCAAACTTATCCTCCGGTCCCCTTCCAGGTAAAATTTGTCTGGTAAATGGCGGGTTACAAAATCCATTAACAGTTCATAGGCTTCTACAAGATTGGTCTGGATATATAGCCTGTCATCATAGCGTTCTGTATTGTTTATTCTCGCCAGTGCATCTATCTTATAGTGCGGTATGATCTGCTGAATAATTTCACCCTTGCCCAACAACAAGGCAGCAGCCAGTGTAAATCCTTCCTGCCCATTCTGATAATCTTTTTTCCACAAACCCGAAATCTCCAGCATCTGCTGATTATCCAATGCCAACCAGGGATGAGCCGGGTTGTTGCTGCGGATAAGATTGCGTACTTTGACAAAGAGCTCCTGCTTAAAATCTTCCAGTCGCAAAACTGGATAAATAATCCCTTCCGTATAATGATTGCGTTTACGGTTAGCCAGCTCTGCAATCCGATGCGGCTGCTCTACTTTAAAATCCCCATCATTGCTGCGGTCGTAGATGACATTGCCGGTTTTATGCACCTGTGAACTCGCCGGCACCTGTATATGGATCAACTTACAGCCATCAACATCGTATACCTGCGGAAAAAGAATAAATGGCGGGTCTAGTTTCTGCGGATTATTGGAAAGATTGACGAGGTCTGTCACCATTCTGGGAACTGCGCCACTGTAGACGCCGGAAACGTTACCACCATTATCAACACCTAAAAGAATATCACCTCCTTCCCTGTTCAGCATCGCACAAATGGTTTCAAAAAGATTACCCGGCAAAGCGGTAGCAGCCTCCTTGAATTCAAGGCGGATGTGCTCTTTTTGTTTTAACAGGCGGTTTATTCTTGCCGGATTCATAAGCAGTATCTGTAAATCTCTATAATTTTTTGAATATCCTGCTGAACTAATGCTTTGTTGCATTCCAGTTGCAACAAATTTCACCGGACAGCAGTAGAATAGGTAGCCACCTGGTCCGAATCTGGCAAACTAGCAGTAATTTAGTTTTACTATGTCCAACGAGATAAAGGCCGCCTTCATGGCCAAAAGCCAGATCAAAGCGGCCGACCTGGATCACCGGAAAAAGATCAATTTCAACATCGGGCGCTACAATGCCGTAGTGCCTAACGGGAAAGCACAGTTCCAGGATCTCCAACTCGCCCGCGAAAGAGCCAAGAACATCAAGTGGCGCGCCATCGAAACACTCGACCAGATGCTCGAAAGTTTCGAATCCGCCTTCACCGCCAGGGGCGGGAAAGTGATCTGGGCAGAAGACGCCGAACAGGCCCGGCAGGAGATCCTGCGCATCTGCCGCGAAAAATCCTGCCGTACGCTGGTGAAAAGTAAAAGCATGGTAACGGAAGAAATCAAACTCAACGATTTCCTCCATGAAAACGGCATTGAAAGCGTGGAGACCGACCTCGGCGAATACATCCAACAGCTCGACGGAGAGCCGCCCTACCACATCGTTACACCCGCCATGCACAAAAGCAAGGAAGATGTAGCCAAACTCTTTGCGGAAAAACTGGGCACACCCTCCAAACTGAGTCCCGAAGCCCTCACCCTCGAAGCCCGTGCGCGCCTGCGCAGCAAATACGTGGAAGCCGAAGTAGGTGTCACCGGCGCCAACTTCATCATCTGTGATACCGGCTCCATCGCCCTCACCGAGAACGAAGGCAACGGCCGCCTCAGTTGCGCCTGGCCCCGCACCCATATCGTGATCACAGGCATCGAAAAAGTGCTGCCCTCCCTCACCGATCTCGGGCTCTTCTGGCCCCTGCTCGCCACTTACGGTACCGGACAAACGATGACGGTGTACAATTCCATCGTCAGCGGACCGCGCCAGCACGGCGAAGCCGACGGCCCCGAAGAAATGATCGTGATCCTGCTCGACAACGGCCGCACCAGACTGCTGCAAAACCCGAAGACCCGCGAAAGCCTCTACTGCATTCGCTGTGGCGCCTGCCTCAATGCCTGCCCCGTATATAAAAACATCGGCGGACACGCCTACGGCACCACCTACAGCGGCCCCATCGGAAGCGTCATTACGCCCCACCTGAGAGACCTCGATAAATGGAAACACCTCAGCCATGCTTCATCGCTCTGCGGCAACTGCACCGAGGTCTGCGCCGTACGCATCAACCTGCACGAGCTCCTGCTCGAAAACCGCCACGAGGCCGTGGAAGAAGGCCATGCCGGCTGGAGCGAAAAGATGGCCTGGAAGGGCTGGAAGATGGGCGTGCTCAACCGTAAATGGATGAACAAAGGCAAACCTGCCGTTAAGAATTGGGTGGTGAATTCGTTGCTGAAGGGCTGGAATACCCATCGTGGTAGCATACAGTTTCCCGAAAAAAGCTTTAACCAGCGCTGGCGCGAATCACATAATATACCCTGAGCATGCTCATTTATGTAAGCCGGCATAGCCCCAGGCTCAGGTATATGCTGGATTTCCTGAACCGCGAAATATTTATCCTGGAAGCACGGCTTACCGACGACCCGCTCGTGTTCCGGCACTACGAGGGCGCACGCATCAATTACAGCGAACAACGCATCACCAACGACGAATTTCACTTGCCGCCCGCCCCGCTTTTATTTGAAACAGGCCTGCAGCCCCAGCAAATCGAATGTTTCCAGTGGGAAGGTGTAAAAGCATTTTACCGCACCGCCGGGGGCGACCTGCCCTTCGATATCCTGGCCGCCTCTTTTTTCCTGATCAGCCGCTACGAAGAATACCTCGACCCCCCGCTGGATGAATACGGTCGCTACGCACATACGGCCTCGCTCGCCTGGCGCGAAGGCTTCCTGGAAGAACCGCTGGTGAACATCTGGTTGCAGAAATGGCAGGCCCTGCTCGAAGCGCGTTTCCCCGCGCAACTCTTTCGCCGCAAGAGTTTCCGTTTCATTCCCACCTACGACATCGATATCCTGTTTTCGTATAGGGGTAAGGGTTGGTACCGCACCATGGGAGGCATTGCCCGTTCACTGTTAAAGGGCGAATTCAAATCTGCGCTTACCCGTCTCCGTGTGCTGCGGGGAAAAGAAAAAGATCCTTATGATGCCTACGAGTGGCTCGATGCCCTGCACCTCTATTGCCGGTCCAGGCCCATTTATTTTTTCCTGGTGGCACAGGAACAGGTGGGATACGACCGCAATATTCCCACCAGTTACAAAGCCATGCAGGACCTGATCCACTACTATGCTTCCACTTACAAAATAGGGCTGCACCCCTCCTGGCAGGGCAGCGTTTCCAATAGCAACAAAATACTGAAGGAAGAACTGGAATGGCTGGAAGCGGTGGCCGACCTGCCCATTTCAAAAAGCCGCCAGCACTACCTCAAATTCAGTCTGCCCCTGCATTACGAGCGACTGCTGGAACTCAATATCTCCCAGGAATTTTCCATGGGCTACGGCACCATCAATGGTTTTCGCGCGTCCATCTGCTCTTCTTATTACTGGTACAATCTTTCGCGTGAAGAAGCGACCGACCTGCTCATCTATCCTTTCTGTTTTATGGATGCCAATGCCTGCTATGAACAGAAACTGAGCCCGCACCAGGCCTATGCCGAACTGATGCGCTACTATGCCACCGTAAAAAAAGTACAGGGCTGCTTCATCACCATCTGGCACAATAATTTCCTGGGAACAGATCCGGCCTTCACGGAATGGCGCAAGCTCTACGAGCTCTTCATGAAAGAAGACGCTTACTGGGACGCCGACTGATTTTTCCGGAAGCCGGCATTCACCAGGTATACGCCCAGGATAGCCACCACACCACCCACCATAATATAGGCGTTCAGCTTTTCTCCCTGGATCCAGGAACCCAGCAGCACCGCAATGATGGGGTTGATATACGCGTAGATCGAAACCTGTTCGGCCGGCAGGTGTTTCAGCGCATAGAGATAGGCGGTGAAAGCCAGCACCGATCCGAACACGGCGAGATACGCAATCGACAGCCAGGAGCTGAGCGGTACGGCGGAAAGCGGAATATGTTGTCCTGTTGCGTGCGCCGCCGCGTTCAGGGCAATGCCCGAGATCAGCATCTGCAGACCGATGCTGTGATAAGGATTGAAAGCGCTCACCTGGTCTTTCGTGTACAGGGAGCCCAGGGCCCAGGAAATGGATGCAGCGATGGATAAAAAGATGCCGATGCGAAAACCCGGCTGCAGGAAATCGTGCAGGTGATCGTAAAAGATGATGCAGATGCCGGCAAAGCCCAGCAGGAAACCAACGATGGTGAGCGGGTGCAGGCGGCTCCTGCTGCCGATCCAGGTGAAGATCACCATCCAGAGCGGCACCATGGCGGCGATGATGGCGCCGAGCCCGCTCGATATATAATGCAGGCCCCAGGTGCTCAGCCCGTTGCTGAGAAAGATGTTCAGGAAACCCAACACCAGCACCGGTCCCCATTCCCTGCCCCTGGGCAGCGCCCTTCCCTTGCCGGCGAAATAGAGCAGGAACAAACTGCCGCCTGTTATCTGGCGCAGCGAGCTCAACTGCAGGGCAGGCATGTGCTCCACGCCTATTTTAGAGGCCAGCCAGGTGGTGCCCCAGAGCAGGCAGACCAGGGCCACCGCAAAAACAGCTTTGGGATGGGACCTTGGCAATTTGATTTAGTGTTTGAAATGGCGCATACCGGTGATCACCATGGCGAGGTTGTTCTCCCTGCAATAGTCGATGGAGTCCTTGTCGCGAATGGAACCGCCGGGTTGGATAAAGGCTTCGATGCCCGCCTGGTGACCCAACTGCACACAGTCGTTGAAGGGAAAGAAAGCATCACTCGCAAGCACGGCCCCCTTCAGGTCAAAAGAAAACTGTTTGCTTTTTTCGATGGCCTGGCGCAGCGAATCAATGCGACTGGTTTGCCCGCATCCTTTTCCTACCAATTGGCGGTTTTTTACCAGCGCGATGGCATTGCTCTTGAGGTGCTTGCACACGAGGTTGGCGAATTCCAGGTCGGCCTTCTCCGCGGCGCTGCTTTCCCTGCCGCCGGCTTCTTCCCATTTGCTGTAATTGCCTTCATCGGTTTCCTGCATCAGCACGCCGTTGAGCAGTGACTTGAACTGGTGACTGCTGCTGAGCGCCGCTTTCTGCTGCAGCAGGATGCGGTTCTTTTTGGTGCGCAGGATGTCGAGTGCAGCCGGTTCAAAAGCAGGTGCGATCAGCACTTCAAAGAAGATCTCATTGATGGCGTTGGCCGTGCCGCTGTTGATGGTGCCGTTGCATACCAGCACGCCGCCGAAAGCGCTTTCGGGATCACCGGCGAGGGCGGCGTCCCAGGCTTCCTTTACCGAAGCGCGTGTGGCAATGCCGCATACATTGGTGTGCTTGATGATGGCAAAGGTAAATTCCGTTTGTGCCTCGGCGTTAGCAGGAAATTCTTTGATGAGTTGTACGGCGGCGTCCACGTCCACCAGGTTGTTATAGGAAAGCTCCTTGCCGTTGAGCTGGTTGAACAGGTCTTCAATGGGCCCGTAGAAAACACCCTGCTGGTGCGGGTTTTCACCATAGCGCATGATCTTGGGACGGGGTACGGAGCTGAGGAAATAGTTATCGAGCGCGGGCGTGAAATACTGTGAGATGGCTACATCATAATGAGCGCATACTTCGAAGGCGCGGGCCGCGAAATGTTTTCTTTGTTCCAGGGTGGTGCTGCCGTTTTGTGCATGCAGTATTTCTTCCAGGAAACTGTAGTCCTGTTTGGAAGCGATCACCACCACATCGCGGTGGTTCTTGGCTGCGCCGCGTATCATGGAGGGGCCGCCGATATCGATCTTTTCAATGATGGCCTGCTCATCGCTGGTATTGGCCACCGTTTCTTCAAAAGGATAGAGGTCAACGATCACAAGGTCGAGCTCAGGGATTTCAAATTCCTTCATTTCCTGCAGGTCCTGTTCGTTGTTGCGGCGTCCGAGGATGCCGCCGAAAATTTTTGGATGCAGCGTTTTCACCCGGCCCCCGAGAATGGAAGGGTAGGAAGTAACGGATTCAACGGGTACGCAGGGCAATCCCAGTTTTTCAATGAACTGTTGGGTACCACCGGTGGAATAAATGGTTACGCCTTGTTCGTGCAGGAGTTTCACGAGGAGTTCGAGACCGTCTTTATAAAAAACGGAAATCAGTGCGCTTTGGACCTTTTTGTTCATAATCGGGGATTGACTGGTTAAGGAGGCGCAAATGTACGTTTATTGTCGATAGGAATCAGCAGGACAGTATCGATGGAAATCAGCAGGGGGCCGGTTTCGCGCAACGAGAGGAAGCGGATGCCGGGTGGAAAGCGGCGTTGCGACCAGTGCTGCGACAGGGCAGCGGGCACGGTGGCGTCGGCCACCAGCAGGCAGGGTTTTTCCAGGGCCGGCGGCAGGGGCAGGTCCCGCACACCCCGGCTGAGCAATACCAGCGCCGGCTGTTGCTGCAGGGCCCATTGCAGCGCGCGATCCGACTGTACGCGAAAGAGACGCAACGGCTGTTCATAAGCTCTGGCGACGGTGGGCAGGGATACGAGTCGCTTGCAGCGCAGGGCACGTGCAAGCTGCCTGCGTACGGGCTGCAGGCCCGGGGCCTCGCCGTTTTGATAAAAGGTTCTGCCGATTACAAAATCCATCGCAGGCGATTCTTTCACCGTATAGAGCAAGAGCGAGTTCTGTGTGCCGGCCTTGCGATCAAGCCGCAATTCTTCTCCGGTGAATGCGAGCAACGCCAACAGCGCCAATGGAAATAGGGCCTTCTTTTTATATAGTAGCCAACCGCTCAGGCAGGCGATGACGGCATAGGCCAGCACTACCTGCACAACACTCCATTCCAGGTCGCCCAGCACGGACCCGGGGAGGGACTGCACGCGCCGGATGGCGGCATTCATCCAATGGATGAGCAGCCCGGTGAGCCAGCCCATCCAGGGGAGGGGAAGCGAGAGGGCCGTGAACAGCCAGTGCAGGAGTGCCGTAACCAGGGCCAGGCTGGAAAGCGGCACCGCCGCGAGATTCGCCGCCAGGAAATAAACCGGCGCCTGGTGAAACATTCCGATGCTGATGGGTAGGGTCAGCACCTGGGCTGCCAGGGTAACGGAAACCAGCTCCCAAACCTGTTTCAGAAAAGGGTGCTGCGGCGAAAGCCATCCGCTGATCGGCCGCTGGTACAGGAAGATCCCGGCCAGTGCGGCAAAGGAAAGCTGGCAGCCGGCATCCCAGATCCAGCAAGGATCAATGCAGCACATGGCGAAGGCGGTTCCGCTGAGCGACTGGTACCGGTTCAGCGGACGGCGTAGCAGTCCGGCGGCCAGGGCAAAAGAAAACATCCAGGCCGCGCGGAAAATGGAAGGCGCCCCTCCCGCCACAGCAGAGAACCACCAGATGATAAGCGCTACCAGCAGCGCCCTGGGCCAGCCATTGCGCGATGGCCGCACCGGGATCCGGATGAGCTGCCGCAGCAAGAGGTAGAGCAGTCCCAGGTGCATGCCGGAAACGGCAATGACATGCACCACTCCTGTTTCCGTATAGGCCTGCAGGAGCGCTGGATCGATCTCTTTCCGGTAGCCGATCAGCAAGGCCATGGCGATGCCCTGCGCGGCCGGGTCGATGTACCGGCGCATGGCTGCCAGGGCCGACTGGCGGCAACGGGCCAGCCAGGCCGATAGCGATAACCGGGGCGCAGGCGCCAGCCGCCGGAGCTGGTGCCCCTGGTAAAAAGCCTGGTGGTAGAGCTGCTGGCGGCCCGCCCAGGCGGCGAAATCGAAGCCGCCGGGGAGCTGTTGGGTGCGGATTCTTTGTACGGGCCGGGCCGCCAGCAGCCAGCGTTCCCCCGGCGCCGGCGGCAGGGGCCGGTCCCTGGGGAAATAGGCCAGGATTTTGCCGCAGACCCTTTCGCTGCGGCCATCCGGCAGGATCATCCTTTCCAGGCTGAACACCAGTTTGTCGTTCTTCGCTCCCGGCTGGGGCAGGGTTTCAGGCGCTCCAACAAAGGCAACTGCTTCGTCCAGGTACCGCCCCATCCAGGCAGGACGCAATGGCCAGGCGGCAGCATGCCACACTGCTCCGCCTACCGCCACCAGGAGCAGGTGCACCAGCAAACCACCCAACCAGCGATGGCGATAAGCCAGCGTCGACGGCCGCCAGGCGAGCCAGGCCAAACCCGGTGCAACAACCAGCAGGCCGCCCCACCACCAGTATCCTGCCGGCTGCCAGCGATCGGCCACCAGGATACCAGCTACCAGCGGCGGCAGCAACCGCAGGAAGGGCGCCGCATGCCAGAGGGGCGCTTTGCGGTGCATCGCTCAAATTGTTTTTTCTGCAAAATAGAAAGAGGCAGGGCCGCAGTCAACCGTTTTATCACGGGAAAATAAAGGGTGTTTTAACGGTTGCTTTTTAATAGGGCCTACAGGGCGCTGCCGCTACTGCACCGGTGTATAAGAACGCAGAAACGCTTCGGCCACCTTCCTGTCTTTTGTATAATAGATATGGTGGGACCTGCCGTAAAATTTGAAGCCAAGCGAATCTTTCAGGGAGAACAAAGACTTACGGGTATAGTCGTCGATCGACTCAAGACCAAACGCGATCCGGGTGCTGTTGATAGCAGCAGCTTTGTCCGGCGCTACCAGCGGAATTTTCCAGGGTATTACCACTGGTGATGGTATATAAATGTGCGCCCGTGTGCGGTTCAATATTTCCCTTTTTGATCTCTTCCAGTACCAGCGATGCGTAGTCGAAAATTTTGTTGACCGGTGTCTGGTGGAGGATCACAAAATAATAGGGCTGCCATAACAGGTCCGGCGAATAAACGCCTGTCTGGCATTCACCGGGCAGGCCGCCATTTGCTGCGACCAGGGCATTCAGTTCTTTGACATTGAGGCTATCTGCCGAATAGACGTTTTGCCGGTTGCGGTTCTTGTAATCGTACTCCTGGCGCGGGTTCTGATCACGGTGAAACAGCGTCATCAACTGTTTACGCAAACTGGAATCTGAGCAATATTCCGGCGCTGTTGCCTGGAGGCGGGAAACCGATGCCGCAGAAAAATTCTTCTTAATGACAGGATTGCTCAACAGCGAATCGAGGTCGAAATTTCTTTTCCGTAACGCCAATGCAAACTTCAGCGCCTTTTGTTCATCGTGCAATACGGAGGCGGTTAAAACTGCATTGTACAGGTCCTTGGCAAAAACCGTCGTCCTGCTTTCAAACAACGAATCGTAACGCGAAAGCGCTTCGCCAAAATTTCCCGCTGCTATCGATAATTCCGCCTTGTTTGTTTCGATGCCATATTGGACGACACTATAATTATTTTGTGCCCGCACAAAGGAGGAAAGGAGACCGAATACCAGCAGTTGGACAGCAATTGCAGGATAGGGTGTTTTCAACGGTAGTATTTTAGATGGAAGCATAATATAAGCATCATCCCTGTATCTTCCCTGCAACCCGTATCGTCGCTTCCCTTCAATGGAGGTCTTTTGAAGCGATCAACCACCAGGCACAACGCTGAGTCAAAGCAGGGATGATACAGGGATAAACGGCAAAAGAACGGCAAACCGACGGCAAACGAACGGATAATCAGTTGCTTAGAAAAATCACCAAAACAAGTGCATCCCGCTCCCGCAGCAGGCGACCCCTTCCCTAAGATCATCCATATTATGTGTTTTTATTACTCGTAAAACCAACATATAAAGTAAATAACGAAAAAAATTAAAAAAACCTGAAGCCTGCCCCTACTGCCGGAGCCCCTAAAAACACCGGCAATTCCAAAAAAATAATAGGCTCATTTCGCCCAAATAATAGGCTCATTTCGCAAAATAATGGGCTCACAACGCCGGAATGGGCTCAAAAACCTGCAACCTGTCCCGTTCCAACCCGCCGATTTCACGCAATCGTTTTCGTGCACAAAAAAATCCCGGATACCACTACTTTGCAACAGGCGCCAACCACGATTGCTCCTGATGTAGCCATGCCAACTGCGATCTCTGATAAAAAACTACTCCTGGATGCCGGTGAACATGCTTTTCGCATGATCTACGACCGGTATTGGGAAAGGCTTTATCATAAAGCCCTGGCCCGTTTGGGCGATCGCGAAGAAGCAAAAGACCTGGTGCAGGAAGTTTTTTTCAGCCTCTGGAAAAACCGCTTCCACATTGAAATCGAAGACTCCCTTTCGCCCTACCTGTATACCGCCCTCAAATACCAGGTCATCCGCAAAGTCTACCGCAAGGCCCGGCTCGGACATGCCTGCCCGCTTTCCATCGCCGAACTCGAACTGGCCGAAGACGCCACCACGGAACAACTGCAGTACCGCGAACTCCAGCAACTGGTCGCTGCAGAAATTTCCCGGCTGCCCGACCGCATGCGCGAAGTGTATACCCTCAGCCGCGTTGAAAACCTGCAGGTAGTGGAGATCGCCCACCGCCTCAATATCTCCGAACAAACGGTGAAGAACACCCTCACCATCGCCAAAAAGAAACTCCGCCTGCTGGTGGACCGTTTCCGGTTCCTTCTTTTCTTTTTCTGAATTTTTTTTCCGGCCGACCGGTACCTTCCCCCTCTTCCAGGTATTCTGTAAATGGACAAACTATTCACATGAAGCAACCGAACGCCATCCGGCTGTTGAAAAAATACCTCTCGGGAAAAGCCAGTCCTGCGGAAGAAAAAAAGGTAGAAGCCTGGTATGAAGAGGCCGGTCAGCATGCCGCTGGCCAGTCGCACGCCGGCCAATCATACGCCGGTCAGCCCCCCGCTGACCATCAACCCGCCGAACCCGCCGCCGCCGACAACCTGCTCGAAGTAAAAGAAGCTATTTTCTCCCGCCTCAAAGAAAGAATGGACCAGGACGCTAAAGTCATCCCGCTTCACCGCCGTCCCTGGGCAAAAATAGCCGCTGCAGCCATGATCATACTGGCAGCAGGCGCCGGCATCTACAGCCTGCCCGGTTCGCCACCACAACCCGCACAACCTAACGTAATTGCACAAACGAAACCTGCCGATATCGCCGCTCCCGAAACGTCAAGAGCAAGGATCGTCCTCTCCACCGGCGAAACCGTGCTGCTCGACGATGCCGGCAATGGCATCGTAGCCACAGACGGAAACGCCACCATCAAAAAAGCCGCCAACGGACAACTGCTCTATGAATTACAGGGCGATGCCGCCACAGCGGCCGTCCGCATCAATACCATCGTAAACCCGCGCAACAGCAAGGTCATCCACCTGCGCCTCGCCGACGGCAGCATGGTTTGGCTGAACTGCGAAAGCTCACTGAAATTTCCCGCAGCCTTTGCTGCAGACAGCAGGAACGTGGAGATCAGCGGCGAAGCCTATTTCGAAGTGGCCAAAGATGCAGCCCGCCCCTTCATCGTGAAAACTGCAGGAACCGGCCGCGAAGTGCGGGTGCTGGGAACACATTTCAACATCAACGATTACAACGATGAGGAAACAGCCAGCGTAACCCTGCTCGAAGGATCGGTGCAATACAGCAACGGCAAAACATCCCTCCGGCTGCAACCCGGCCAGCAGGCGGCAACAGCGCCTAACGGTGACCTGTACCTGCAGAAAGAAGTAGACGTGGAAGCCATCATGGCCTGGAAAAACGGCTTCTTCAATTTCAGCAGCCTCACCCTCCCGGAGATCATGCGCCAACTGGAAAGATGGTACGACATAGAAACCGCTTACGAAGGAAAAATGCCCGCCAAACGGTTCTCGGGCATCGTAAGCAGAACCAATAATATTTCGGATGTGCTTAAGATCATGGAAATGGCCGGTATGAAGTTTCGGATCGAAGGAAAAAAAGTAGTGGTACAATAACGAATAAAACCCATTAACCAGTTACAAAAAAACCGCCCTGAGGTAGGAGTCAGGACGGCCATGAGTAAAGGTTAATTCTATATAGGTCCCGCGTTCCCGGAGGATTTCCGGGAAGACCAATTGTTTAACCTAACCAAATCAAAGTTATGAAAATTAACGCGTATTGTTCTCCGCGGGGAAGGCTGGGAACAATGACCAAAATGCTGCTGATCATGAAACTGACTGCCTTTTTATGTTTGATCGCCTGCCTGCAGGTAAGCGCCAACAGTTATGGCCAGAAAGTGACGCTGTCGGAAAAAAATGCGCCCATTAAAAAAGTTTTTCGCGAGATCTACCGCCAAACGGGCTACCAGTTTTTTTATGAAGACGAAGTGATCGGGAAATCGGCCCGCGTCACCGTTGACGTAAAAGCCGCACCCGTAGACGAAGTGCTCAAAAAATGTTTTGAAGGACTGCCCTATGCCTTCACCATCAGCAACAACGTGGTGCTGGTGAAGCGGGCGCCCGTTCCCGTGAAATTGACGGAAACGCTTGTGCCGTTTGACATCCGCGGCATGGTAACGGATGCTAACGGCAAACCGCTGGAAGGCGCTTCCGTAAAGCTGAAGGGAACAGATTACGGAACCTCCACCGCTGCCGATGGAAGCTTCCTGCTCATAGCGCCGCAGGAAAGCGGCACGCTTATCATTTCCTATATCGGTTTTGAATCGGTTGAAATTCCTTATACCAACAATGTGCCTGTGCGCGCCTCGCTGACATTGAAAGATGCCAAAGCGGAAGAGATCGTGGTGGTGGGATACGGCACACAACGCAGGGCCGACCTTACCGGTGCTGTGGGCACTGTGAGCATCGCCAAAACCATGCCCGCGCGGCCCGTTACCAACGTGCAGGAATTGCTGGCGGGTGCGGTACCGGGACTGAACATCGCCAAAGCCAGTGGTGCTCCGGGTTCCGGCGCTTCGCTGAACATTCGCGGTGTTTCCACCATCGGCGGCAGCTCGGGTGTGCTGGTCATCATCGACGGATTCCCCGGCAATATCAATACCCTTAACCCCAACGATATTGAATCGGTGTCTGTATTGAAAGACGCCGCCTCTGCATCCATCTACGGATCACGCGCCGCCAACGGTGTTATTCTCATCACTACCAAAAAAGGAAAGCGCGACAGCCGCACCGAAGTGGAGATCAATTCCAGCGTCAGCGTGCAGCAACCGCAGTTCCAGATCGACTACGTAGGCGCTTCCGATTTCATGCGCCTCTGGGACCAGGCCCTGGTGAACGATGGAAAAGATCCGCTCTATGGCGATAAGGGACAACAGGACCTGGCAACAGGCATCTATTCCGACAACCGCTGGTACCGCGAGATCTACAAGAAGAGCAGCGTGCTGACCAACCAGGCCGTTGCTGTTTCAGGCTCGGGCGACCGCGTCACCTATCGCCTCGCCGGTTCTTACGATTACCAGGATGGTACGCTGCCCAGCAACGACTATTCAAAATTCATACTGCGACCCGATCTCTCCATCAAGGTTTCCAACAAGATCACGGTCGACGCCAATATCCAGTACACGCAAACCTTTATCCAGCAACCACAGGGCGGCACAGAAACCTGGCAGGTATCCGCTGCGCGGGCCGCACCCATCAGCGCCATCTATACCAAAAACGGGCAGTACGGCGTGGGTTCTTCTTTTGTGAACAACCCCGTGGCGGGCGTGCATGAAGCGGGCTTCAACAAAAGCAGGTATGCAGAGCTCTTCAGCATCCTGGGCCTTTCTTATTCACCGTTGAAGAACTGGATCATCAAAGGCAATTTCTCGCGCTATTCCATCGACCAGCGCACCACCGACCGCGTGCAGGAATACTACCTCTACAACGATGCCGGCGAGATCGCCAAAAAAGAAAACCTGGTGACCAAACTCACCGAGTCGTACAGCTCCGCCTGGCGTAATATTTTCCAGGTGACCAGCGATTATAATTTTTCCCTGCGCAACCACAACTTCAAAGTGCTGGCGGGCTATTCGCAGGAATTTTATAAAACAGAAAACTTCAGCGCCTTCCGCGACATGCTTCCCTTCAACGACATCAATGTGCTGAATACCGGTTCCGCTTCCAACCAGCAGAGCACGGGCACGGCATCCGATGTGGCCATACAGTCGGTCTTCGGCAGGATCAATTACGATTACGATGGCAGGTACCTGTTGCAGGCGAATGTCCGCGCCGATGGCTCGTCGCGTTTCGCAGCAGGCAACCGCTGGGGCGTATTCCCTTCTTTCTCTGCGGGATGGAATATCCACAAGGAATCTTTCTTCCACCTGAAGCCCATCAGCCAGTTGAAACTGCGCGCTTCCTGGGGCCTGCTGGGTGATGCCGACAAAGTGGGCGCTTATGCAACCGCACAGGTGCTTACCTACAACCCGCAGATCTATGGATTCAACGGATCTATTGTGCCGGGTGCTTACAACAATGTGGCGATCGATCCCAACATCACCTGGGAACAGGCCGAGCAAACCGATATTGGTGTGGACATCGGGCTCTTTGGCCAGAAGCTGAACCTGAGCGCCGACTATTTTTACAACCGCCGCAAGAACATTCTGAATGCACCGCCGGTGCCGGCGGAATTTGGACTGGCCGGGCCTGTGCGCAACCTCTACCAGATGGACAACGAAGGCTTTGAATTCCTCGTGAACTACCGCGATATGTCGGGCGATTTCAGGTGGAATGTGGATCTCAATGTGGGCTTCTCCAAAAACAAAGTGAAATACCTGGGAGATGGCGTTGATTTCATCATTTCCGGTAACACATACACAGCCATTGGTTCACAACTGAACCTGCCCTATGGTTTGCAGTCGGTGGGACTGTTCCGCGATGCAGCCGATGTATCCAGCATCAACCAGGGCGCCAATATTTTCCCGGGTAATATCAAATTCCAGGACCTCGATAAAAGCGGCGCCATCGATGGCAACGACCGCATGGTGCTGAATGACAAGGTGCCCGTTCGTTTCGGTTCCTATCTTGGTTTCGGCTGGAAGAACCTGGATGTTTCAGCCAACCTGTATGGATCGCTTAACAATTACAGGTACATCAGTTCTTATGAAGGCTGGGCCTTTTACCTGTCGCAGAATGCAAGGCCCTGGGCACTGGATAGCTGGACGCCCGATAACCTCGATGCCACTTATCCCCGCCTGAGCCTCCAGTACACATCGAACGATACCAAATATTCCAGCTACTGGTTGCGCAAAGCGGGATACCTGAAGATCCAGAACGTGCAGGTGGGATATACTTTTTCGCGTGATCTCCTGTCGAGGGTAAAGATCAATTACCTGCGTGCCTATGTTTCCCTGCAGAACCTGGCAACCATCACCAACTATCCGGGCTTTGATCCGGAAGGAGGATACTATCCCATTTCGCGTACCTATTCTTTTGGCCTCAACTTTAAATTCTGATCAAGATGAAAAAATTGATATATGGTTTATCTGCCTGCTGCCTGCTGGTGTTGGGAAGCTGCTCCAAGTTCCTCGACAGGGAGCCATTGGCGCAGGCTTCTGAAAACACTTTCTGGAAAACAGTGGACGATGCAGAAACAGGATTGAATGCAGTGTATTCCACCCTGCCTGATTCGCGCGATTTCTGGCGCGATTGCCACAGCGACAATTCCGTGATGACCAATGCCTGGGGCGAAGGCGGTATGGGCTACATCTGCCAGGGCAACCAGTCGCCCACCGATGGTTATATTTCCGAAGAGTGGAATTATTCCGCCATCCGTATTGCCCTGTATTATATCGACAAGCTCAATGCCATGGACATCGATGCGGCCAGTAAAGCGCGTTTCGATGCAGAAGCGCGGGTGATCCTCGCCATCCGTTATTTCCGCATGGCGCAGTTGTTCGGCGACATACCACTTATTAAGGAAGCGCCGGTAGCGCTCGATGATGCGGCATTGCCCAGGAGCCCCAAACAGGAAGTGATCGACTATGCGCTGGAGAACGTGGAGAAAGCCATTCCGAATTTGCCCGAATCTTACAGCGGCGCCGACAACGGTCGCATCACCAAAGGTGCTGCGCTGATGGTGAAAGCGAATATTTATCTCTACCTCGCGAGTTATAAAAAATTCCACCAGGGCAGCGACGATGCGGCCCTCTGGCAGAAAGCGGCAGAAGCCGCCGACCAGGTCACAACACTCGGTTATGATCTCGAAGACGACTACGCTTCCATCTTTAAACAAACCGCGAATAACAGCAATAAGGAAGTGATCCTGGCTTACCAGTATGTGAAAGACAAGCTGGTGCAATACCTGCCGCTGCTTGCCTCGCCATCGGGTGTGGGACAAACGGGGGAAGGATGGGCAAGTTTTTGTCCCACGCGCGACCTCATCGATTCTTATGAAACAACCGATGGCCAGTCGATTCAAACTTCGCCGCTCTATGATGAGAACAATCCCTGGGAGAACCGCGACAAGCGCCTGAAGCAGACATTCATGCTGCCCGGTGTTCCCGTCACAAGGCCCGATGGTTCCATGAAACCCTATAACCCGAATCCTTCTTATAACAACCCGGAAAAGATGAATACAGAGGGTGGTGGACTCACGGGATACATGTACATGAAGTTCAACGACCTTACCCTGCTCGATCCTTATACCAACTATTGCAACTGGCCCATCTACCGCTATTCGGAAACACTGCTGGTGCTGGCGGAAGCGCTGAATGAATACGATCCCGGCAATGCCAAAATAGTGTGGGCCGTAAACAAGGTAAGGGATAGATCGGGACTGCCGGGTGTGGAAAGTATCGCCGGCAATAAAGACAAAATGCGCGCGGTGATCAGGGAGGAAAGAAGGCACGAATTTGTGGCAGAGCACAAACGCTATTTTGATATCCTGCGCTGGAAGATCGCAGAAGACGTATTGAATGTGCCTGCCTATGGCATCAACAGCAATGTCGATGACCCGCTGGGTAACTGGACAAAACCCAAATTCCTGGCACAAGACCGGCATTTCGATGCCTCGAAACATTACCTGTGGCCCGTGCCCCAGGCGGCCATCGACAAGAACAAAAACTTATTGCCCAATAATCCCAATTGGTAAACTTCCTATGAGCAGTAGGGATTTGGTCATGCAGGCCGCTGCTCGCAGCGGTCCTGCATTTTTAAACATCCAGCAATATGAATGAAATGCTGAAAGGGATGGTTGTTTGCTGTGTGGTAGCGCTGGCGGCAGGCTGTGGACCGGCGCCGGTTCAACAGCAATTCTCTGATATCACCGATGTATCAGGCATACAGTTTGAGAACCATTTCAAAGAAACGGACTCGTTCAACATTTTCCAGTTCATGAACATGTACAACGGCGGTGGCGTTGCCATTGCCGACCTGAACAACGACGGACTGAAGGATATTTTCTTCACCGCTAACCAGTTGCCGGATCAGTTGTACCTGAACCGCGGCGACCTGCATTTTGAGAATGTTTCGGAGATCGCCGGCATCGGCGGAAAACCCGGCTGGAAAACAGGCGTCAGCATGGCCGATGTCAATGGCGACGGGCAGCCCGATATCTATGTCTGCTATTCCGGCCTCGGCGACGCTGCTTACCGCGCCAACCAGCTCTTTATTCACAAGGGCCTTAACAAAGACGGTGTGCCGGTATTTGAAGAACAGGCCGCCGCCTACGGCATCGATGCACCCGGAACCAATTCGAACCAGTCGGTGTTTTTCGATTTTGATAAGGATGGCGATCTCGATCTTTTCCTGCTCAACCATGCCACCACTTTTTATTCGCCCTTCTTCAACACCAGTAAGCTGCGGACAAAAAGGCACCCGGCTTTCAGCCACCGGTTCTACCGGAACGATGGCGGTCATTTTACCGACATATCGGAGACCGTTGGCCTGAAAGGCGGCGGCAACACTTTCGGCCTCGGCGTTATGGCCAGCGATATCAACGACGACGGCTGGCCCGACCTGTATATGACCAATGATTTTGAAGAGCAGGATTATTTCTTACTCAACAACAGGAAGGGTGGTTTCATTGATGTAACGAAAGATGCCTTCGGTCATATTTCGCGCTATGGAATGGGTTGCGATATTGCCGATTACAACAACGACGGGCGGCTCGACATCTTCGTGGCCGACATGCTGCCCGAAGGAAACGAAAGGCAAAAGCTGTTGAAAGGTCCCGACCAGTACGACAAATACAACCTGCTGGTTGACAGCGGCTATTTTCACCAGAATATGCGCAATACGTTGCAGTTGAACCGCGGCATCAGCAGGAACGGCGTGCCGGTGTTTTCGGAGATCGGGCAGCTTGCCGGTGTGTCCAATACAGACTGGAGCTGGTCGCCGCTGTTTGCGGATCTCGACAACGACGGGTACCGCGACCTGTTCATCACCAATGGCTACTGGCGCGATTTCACCAATCTCGATTTCAGCAACTATGTGGTGAACGAATACCAGGCCGTTCATGGCCGGAACCAGGTGGGCATGGAAGTGATGGAGCACCTCAGCCAGACCCGGCTGATGAATTATGTATTCCGCAACAGGGGCGACCTGGGTTTTGAAAACGTGACGGAAGCATATGGGCTCACTGCACTTACCTGTTCTAACGGTGCGGCTTATGCGGACCTCGACAACGACGGCGACCTGGACCTGGTGGTAAACAATATTGGAGAGAAAGCGAAGCTGTATCGCAACAACAGCCGCGAGCTGCAACCGCAGTCGCATTACCTCGCCATCAGCCTGCGCGACACGGGTATGAACCGGTATGCGATTGGCGCACGCGTAAGACTGGAGGCTGGAGGGAACAAATGGATGGCCGAGCTTTTCCCGGTACGCGGATTTTTGTCGTGCATGGCGCCGGAACTGCACTTTGGCCTCGGCGCGGATTCCATTGTTCAAAAGCTCGAAGTCGATTGGCCCGATGGCAGCCGGTCGGTGTGGAATAATATAGCTGCCAACCAGCGCCTGGTGCTTGAACATGAAAAAGCCGGCCCGGCCGCGCCACTTGCTGCGAGCCCGGAGCCCGCGCAATATTTCAAAGACATCAGTGCAGAAAGCGGTCTTGATTTTGAACAGCGCGAGAACCGGTACGTCGACTTCAAGCAGGAGCCCCTGATCCCCTGGCAACTGTCGAAGCAGGGGCCGCGGCTGGCGGTAAGCGATGTGAACGGCGATGGGCTCGACGATGTGTTTGCCGGCGGCGCCAGCGGGTTCAGTGGCTGCCTCTTCCTGCAAACAAAACCCGGGCAGTTTTCGCGCGCGACCTCGCAGCCCTGGAAAGCCGACAGTCTTTGTGAAGATCTGCAATCCGTTTTCTTTGACGCCGACCAGGACGGTGATCCCGACCTGCTGGTGTTGAGTGGCGGCAATGAATTACACGGCGAGGCAACGGCCTGGCAAGACCGGCTTTACCTGAACAATGGCAGGGGCGTTTTTACAAAAGCAAGGGGCATGCTGCCTGTGTTGTCTTCCAGTAAAGGCTGCGTGGCCATTACCGATTACAACAGGGATGGGCTTCCCGACCTGTTCATCGGCGGCAGCGTGGTACCGGGACAATTTGGCCTGCCGCCACGGAGTTACCTGTTGAAGAATGTTGGCACAAAAGGAAAGCCGCTATGGAAAGAAGACACAGCAGCCGACGCCGCGGGCCTCACGCGCTGTGGCATGACAAGGGATGCCAACTGGACCGATCTCAACGGTGATGGCTGGCCCGACCTGCTGGTAGTGGGCGAATGGATGCCGGTATGCGTGTTCATGAATGAGAAAGGTGTTCTGAAAAAACAGGAGGCAGGCAACGGGCTCGAAAAAAGCGGCGGCCTCTGGACAAGAATTCTTCCTGCCGATATGGATGGCGATGGCGATACCGATTTCATTCTCGGCAACCTTGCGCCGAATACACAATTCAGGGTCAGCGCCGCCGAACCCATGACATTGTGTGTGGGCGATTTTCTGCAAAGCGGGCAGGCCTTTCCCATTCTCTGTTATTACATGCAGGGGAAAAGCTATCCCTATGCCTCGCGGGATGAGCTCACGGAAGTGATGCCCATACTGAAAAAGAAATTCCTGAAATATGCCAGCTATGCGAATGCGGTGATGGAAGATATTTTTCCGGCTGCAGCAATTGCCGGATCGAAAAAACTGGAAGTGCATACGCTGAAAAACTCCTGGCTGGAAAATGCAGGAAATGGCAAGCTGATATTGAGAGAACTTCCCCTGGCAGCACAATTTTCACCGGTGCAGGGAGCAGTGTTCGCGGGGCAAACGGAAGGTGGCAGGCCCTGGTATTTTATGGCCGGAAATTTTTTCCCTTTCCGGGTACAACTGGGCCGTGAAGATGCCGGTGCAGGTTTCCTGCTGTCGCTGGATGCAGCCGGAAAATATGCAATGGTGCAACCGGATCAAACGGGCGTAGTGGTAGACGGCGATATCCGCGATGTGGTTTCAGTACATTGTGGCAGGGAAGACAACCTGATCGTCGTTGCAAAGAATTCTGGAAAACTGCAAACAATCAAAAAAATAAAGGACCATGCAAACCAATAAAGTAAACCGCAGGCAGTTTTTGCGCAACGGCGGACTGACAGCCGGAAGCCTGTTGGCGTTCAGCCTGCCTGGATGGACAAAAGAAGTGCTTGAATTCATAAAGAAGGGAAACATCTCCCTGCACAATATCCCCGAAGACAAACAACTTGATCCGCAGTGGGTGCGTTCATTGTATGAAAGAGGAAAGCCTTCGACTTACCTGAAATCGCGGAATGAGCTGCGTTTCATTGGCATGCCCGCCGGCGGCCTCCACAGTGGAACGGTGTACCTCGGTGGCGATGGAAGGCTGTGGCTCTGGGGCATTTTCAACGACGAGCGCGAAGGCATCGAACCCAAAACCGTATTGTGGAACGACGGCGTTCGCGATGTGAAGGTCCGCAACCGCGATGGCGCCAGCTACGTGGAGCCGGCCATTGCAGCCAACCGGCGGGTGCTGGACCAGGGCTTCCTGGTGCAGTGGACAGAGAACGGAAAAACTTTCCGCAAAGAATTGCGCGAAGAAGATTGGGAAGAAATCGCTTTCGAGGCAACCTATCCAAAAGCGGCTATCCATTTCCGTGAAAAAGGAATTCCTTTTGCTATTGACATGCAGGCCGGTCCCATTTTCATACCGCTTGATGAAGAAAACTCTGCGCTGCCTGCCACGGTGATCACGGTGCAATTTGAAAATACATCGGACCGCCCCATCGAACTCACGCTGGCGGGCTGGCTCGAAAACGGTGCCTGCAAGATCAGTGCAAAAAAAGGTGATGGCTTCCGGCTCAACCAAAGCATCGGCGGCAGCAACTACGCAGGCGTGCAGGGCAGTTTCAGTGGCGGTAATGAGGAAACGAAGTCAAGGCGCGACTATGGAACTACCGGCCTTCTTTGCCTCGATGCAAAGGCGCGCGTGCATACTGCCGCTGATCCCTGGGGCCATGCTGCCGTCATGCTGCGCGACCAGCAAAAAGAAGAGAGCAGGACAGAAGCGCCGGGAAAACTGGTGGGCTCAGTGGCGGCGGACCGGAAAATAGGACCGGGCGAAAAAGCAGAGATTCATTTTGTCATCACCTGGCATTTTGATCATCCGCTTGCCAAGCTCGACAAATTGCCTGAAACGAAAACCGGTTACTATTATGGAACCCGGTTCAAAGATGCCGCTGCGGTAGGAACTTATATTGCTGAAAAATTTGAAGCGCTAAACGGTCACACGCAGCGCTGGCAGCAAACCTATTACGATTCTACGCTGCCCTGGTGGTTGCTGGAAAGATCCATCATCAATACGGGCACGCTTGCCACCGCAAACACCTATCGTTTTGCGAACGGCCGCTTCTGGGGATGGGAAGGCGTGAACGCCTGTGAAGGCACCTGCACACACGTGTGGCAATATGCGCAGGCGATGGGCCGCCTTTTTCCTGCACTGGAACGTGACCTCCGCGAACGTACCGACCTGGGTATTGCCCAGCAGGCCGATGGCGGTATCATTTTCCGCGCCGAATACGAAACGCGGCCGGCCATCGACGGCCAGGCAGGCTTTCTGTTGCGCATGTACCGCGAACACCAGATGAGCGCCAACGACCAGTTCCTCCGGCGCAACTGGGCCAATACGAAAAAAGCAGCCCTCTTCCTGATGGCGCAGGACAAAAACGGCGACGGCATGACCGATACGCCCATGGAGAATACGCTGGATGCTGTGTGGGAAGGGGAGATCGCGTGGATAGTGGGACTGTCCATTGCCGCCGTTAAAGCCGCACAAATGATGGCGCTGGACATGGGCGACAAAAATTTTGCTGCTAACTGTGATGCTTATGTGAAGAAGGGCTGTACCAATATGAGCAAAGAACTGTTCAACGGCGAATACTTCATTCACAAACCCAACGCGGAACACGGTCGTTCCAAACTGGGCTCTTATAACACCTGCCACATCGACCAGGTGTATGGCCAGGGCTGGGCCTTCCAGGCGGGACTGGGCAGGTTGTGGGACAAGGAAAAAACACAGATGGCGCTGCGCTCTTTGTGGAAATACAATTTTGCACCCGATGTAGGGCCATATATTAAAACGCATACAGGCGGCAGGCCCTATGCGATGGAGGGAGAGGCCGGGCTGGTCATGAATACCAATCCTTACAATGAGCCAAAACCCTATGGCGAAAACGTGACCTGGCAACTGGGATATTTTCATGAATGCATGTCGGGCTTTGAACACCAGGTGGCCAGCCATATGATGGCCGAAGGCATAACCGATGAATCGCTGGTACTGACCCGGGCTATACATGACCGTTATCATGCTGCAAAACGCAACCCTTACAATGAAATTGAATGCAGCGATCACTATGCGCGGGCGATGGCCAGTTACGGAACGCTGATATCGGCCTGCGGTTTTGAATACCATGGCCCGAAGGGCAGCATCCGGTTTGCGCCACAGTTGTCCGGAGCAGATTTCAAAGCGCCCTTTACGGTTGCAGAAGGCTGGGGTACTTATTTTCAGCAACAGGAAGGCCAGGCTGCCCGCTACGGATTGCAGATAAATTACGGAAGTTTGACCCTGAACAGCATCAGCCTGGAAAGCCTGCTGGCACAGCCGGTGAAAAAACTTGAGTTGGTCTCGGGGAATACAAAAACGCCGCTGCGGTTCCGGCAATCGGGGCCCCGGCTGGATATTGCTTTCGGTGGAGCCAGGCTGTTCCGCGCTGGTGAAACATGTCTCATTCAAATAAGTTAAGCGATATGAAAAACCTGATTCTCTTCGGGATGGTTGTTTTGCTGGCTTCCTGCCAACAGCAACAGGCGCCGGGCGTCAAAAATGAAGTACAACCTTCTGCCGTGCGGGCGGACTGGCAAAGCAGTTTTCAGCAGCAACTGCCGCTCTTGGGCCACCGCAACTGGATACTGGTGGTGGACCAGGCCTTTCCCCTGCAATCTGCAGGCGCCATGGAGTATATCTATACCGGCCGTTCGATGGCCGAGGTGTTATCGTATGTATTACCGGAACTGAAAACCATGGGGCATGTGAAACCCATGGTGTATCGGGACAAGGAATGGGACTACCAGACAGAAACCAACTGCCCGGGCAAATCGGCGCTGGACCGGCAACTGGCGCCGCTGCTGGCAGGTGAGCAAGTGAATACGATACTGCACGAGGCTGTGTTTGGAAAACTGGACCAGTCGGCAAAACTGTTCAAAGTGCTGGTGTTGAAAACCAACGAAAAACTGGCCTACTCCTCTGTTTTCCTGGAGCTGGATTGTGCGTACTGGGATGCTGCAAAAGAAAGCCGCTTGCGTGAGGCAATGCAGGCGGGTGCAAAATAAAAGCCGCCCCCGGCTGGGGGCGGCGCCTGTCTAATGTGTGTCTGCCAGTCTTAAGCGGGTACGGCGTTGTTTTCGTAAACCGTAAAGAATTTGTGGGCCGGGCGGCGCACTTTGATGGCTTTGGCCATCTGGTCTTTGTCTTCGTCGCGGTAACCCAGGGCCACCACGGCTACGGCGCTCAGGCCTTTTTCATCCAGTCCCAGTACGCGGTTCACGCCTTCGGGTGAGAAACCTTCCATGGGTGTGCTGTCCACTTTTTCGAAAGCGGCGGCGGCAGTGGCATATCCGAGTCCGATATAAGCCTGGCGGGCATTCCACTGGAAAACCTGCTCGGGCGTTTTACCTTTTACGGCGCCGAGGATCATGGTGCGAAAATCTGCCAGTGCCGTTACGGGTATGCCGCGGGTTTCAGCAATATTCCCGAGGTAGTCGTCCACCTGATCTTCGGATACGGAGGTCCAGGCAGCGAAGACCAGGAGGGCGGCTCCTTCGGTGATTTGCGGCTGGTTGAACATAACCGGCGCCAGCTCGGCGCGGAGGACCGGATCTTCCACCACCAGCACCGTATAGGGTTGCAGGCCCATGGAAGAGGGGGCCAGGCGAACGGCTTCCTTGATGTTTTCCAGTTTCCCGGCTGGAATGGTTTGCCCGTTCATGCGCTTGGCGGCGTAGCGCCACTGAAGGTCTTGCAGATATTTCATAAAGAAGTGTTTGTATTTGTATGTACAAAGTTCAAACATTATTCCAATATAGAAAAGATAAATATCTGCTGCCAAAGTTTCAGGCAGGGGCAGAAAAATGAGGCGTAGCTTCCGGTAAGGGTAAAAAAAGGCCGCCAAAGAGGCGGCCCGATGCGATTATTTGCTCAGGTACATGCTCCGGTCCTTGTACAACTGCCGGAAATAGGGGTCCCGCAGGTCTTTTACAAAACGGATGGCTTCCCCGGTGCTCTTCATTTCTGGTCCCAGCTCTTTGTTCACACCCGGGAACTTGTTGAAGCTGAATACCGGCTCCTTGATGGCGAAGCCTTTCAGCTTTTTTTCGAATTTGAAATCGGTAAGCTTATTCACGCCCAACATCACCTTGGTGGCGATGTTCAGGTAGGGAATCTGGTAGGCCTTGGCAATAAAGGGGGTAGTGCGCGAAGCGCGGGGGTTGGCTTCGATCACATATACTTTCCCTTCCTTAATGGCGAACTGGATGTTGATCAGTCCGCGTATGTCCAGGGCCCGGGCGATCTTTTCGGAATAATATTCCATGGTGGTCACTTCCAGGGGGCTCAGGTTGAAAGCGGGCAGCACTGCATTGGAATCGCCCGAATGGATGCCGGCGGGTTCAATATGTTCCATCACACCCATCACGTGGAAATTCTCCCCGTCGAAAATGGCGTCCACCTCGGCTTCCTGGCAGCGGTCGAGGAAATGGTCGATCAGGATCTTATTGCCGGGGATGTGTTTGAGCAGGCTTACCACCGCTTTTTCCACCTCCTCGTCGTTGATCACGATGCGCATGCGCTGGCCGCCCAGCACATAGGAGGGGCGCACCAGTACCGGGTAACCCACGCGGTTGGCCACTGCCACGGCTTCGTCCACGCTGTAGGCAGTGCCGTATTCGGGATAAGGAATACCCAGCTCTTTCAGCATATCGCTGAAACGGCCGCGGTCTTCCGCAATGTCCATATTGTCGAAGGAAGTGCCGATGATGCGGATACCCTTGGCCGTTAGCTTCTCTGCGAGCTTGAGCGCCGTTTGTCCACCGAGCTGTACGATCACGCCTTCGGGCTGTTCGTTCTCAATGATCTCCCAGAGATGCTCCCAGTAAACGGGTTCGAAGTAGAGCTTGTCGGCGATGTCAAAATCGGTGGAAACGGTTTCGGGGTTGCAGTTCACCATGATGGCTTCGTAGCCTGCTTCCTTGATGGCGAGCAGCCCGTGCACACAACAGTAATCGAATTCAATGCCCTGGCCAATGCGGTTGGGGCCGGAACCCAGTACGATGATTTTTTTCCGGTCGCTCCGGATGCTTTCGTTGCTGTTGCCGCCTTCGAAAGTGGAATAGAAATAAGGCGTTTGTGCGCGGAATTCGGCCGAACAGGTGTCCACCATTTTATACACGCGGGTGATGCCGGCGGCCTTTCTTTTTTCGTAAAGCGCGTCTTCGTCACCGTCCTGCATGATGCGACAGATCTGCTCATCACTGAATCCATGCACTTTGGCATCGCGCAGCAGGTTGTCGGGCAGGGTGGCCAGCTTGTATTTGGCCAGTTCTTTTTCGAGGTTGCAAATTTTCTGGATCTCGTAGAGGAACCAGCGGTCGATGCCGTTGGTAGCTTTCACGATGGTGTTGATGCTTACGCCCAGCATGAGGGCGTCCTTGATCCGGAATATGCGATCCCACTTGGGAGTTTTGATGTATTCGATCAGCTCTTCGGCATGCATCTGGCTTTTGCCGTAATAACCGAGTCCCACCGCGTTGTTCTCAAGGCTCTGGCAGGCTTTCTGCACGGCTTCGGTAAAACTGCGGCCGATGCCCATCACTTCGCCCACGCTTTTCATCTGGAGTCCCAGGGTATCGTTGGCGCCCTTGAACTTATCGAAATTCCAGCGGGGGATCTTTACGATCACATAGTCCAGCGCCGGTTCGAAATAAGCGGAAGTGCTGCGGGTGATCTGGTTTTCCAGTTCATCGAGGTTATAGCCGATGGCCAGTTTGGCGGCGATTTTGGCGATGGGGTAACCCGTGGCTTTGGAGGCCAGGGCGGAGGAGCGGCTCACGCGGGGGTTGATCTCGATGGCGATGATCTCTTCGGTGGCGGGGTTGAGGGCGAACTGCACGTTGCAGCCGCCGGCGAAATTGCCGAGGTCGCGCATCATCTCGATGGCCGTATTGCGCATGAGCTGGAAAGCGGTGTCGCTGAGGGTCATGGCCGGGGCAACGGTAATGGAGTCGCCGGTATGCACACCCATGGGGTCGAAATTCTCCACGGTACAGATGATCACCACGTTGTCGTTGGCGTCGCGCAGGAGTTCGAGCTCAAATTCCTTCCATCCCAGCACGGCCTGTTCCACCAGTACTTCGTGGATGGGAGAGGCCTGCAGGCCACGGTTCAGGGCTTCGTCGAGCTCTTCCTTGTCGTGTACGAAGCCGCCGCCTGTTCCGCCGAGGGTAAAGGAGGGCCTGATCACCAGCGGGAAACCGATCTCCTGGGCGAATTCTTTTCCTTCCAGGAAACTGTTGGCGGTTTTGGCCGTTGCCACCGGAACGCCGAGCTCGATCATCCACTGGCGGAATTTCTCACGGTCCTCGGCTTTATCGATGGCCTTGATGTCTACCCCGATCAGGCGCACATTGTATTTCTCCCAGACGCCCAGGTCCTCTGCTTCCTTGGCCAGGTTCAGGGCGGTTTGTCCGCCCATGGTGGGCAGTACGGCGTCGATCTGGTTTTCTTCCAGGATCTGCTCAATGCTTTCCACCGTCAGCGGCAGCAGGTAGACCCTGTCGGCCATCATCGGATCGGTCATGATCGTAGCGGGGTTGCTGTTGATGAGGATCACTTTGATCCCCTCTTCGCGGAGGCTACGGGCTGCCTGCGTGCCGGAATAGTCGAACTCACAGGCCTGGCCGATAATAATGGGTCCTGAACCAATGATCAGGACGGATTTGATGGAATTGTCTTTTGGCATTCTGGAAAAAATAAATTGCGCAAAGCTACGTCCCGGCGGCCAAAGGCCCAAAAAAAAGCCCTCACCGGAGGTGAAGGCTTCGTGTCACAGGCTCGACACATTCTATTAACTATTGTGGTAAGCAGCCATTTCAATGTCGTCCAGCAAAACCTTGCCTTCACGTGCATCCGCTCTGCGGACCGCACGGGTCTGCCGCTCGTCGTTTTTGCTCAGGATGCGGAACATCAGTTTCTGCCTGGCTTCCTGTCCTTTAAATGCACCTACGAGCGAACTCACAAAAACAGCTAACAATACAATGGCTTTTTGTTGGAATCTTTTCATAACCTATCTATTTCTCGTTTATCAAATCGGCTGCTATATCATGACCTTATATGCAAGACAATCATATTATAACAAACGCTGTTCCATCTTTTGCAAATCCTGTTCCAGTATCGGAATCATAATGTCCTTTTAACAAGTTGTTTAAACAACTTATCTTTGTTTTCAATCAATTGACCGCATGCGCAGGCTTATTTTTCTCTTTATTTTTTTTCCTGTTTTTTTATCGGCCCAATACAATGGCCTGCCGGCTTATCCCAAGGGCTATTTCCGTAACCCGCTCAACGTGCCGATGGACCTCAGCGGCAATTTCGGCGAGCTCCGGCCCAACCACTACCACATGGGGCTCGACCTCAAAACCCTGCGTCGCGAGAACCTGCCGGTGCATGCGGCCGCCGACGGGTATATTTCGCGGATCAAGGTGGAGCCTTTCGGCTTCGGCCGCGCCATTTACATCACCCACCCCAATGGATACACGACCGTATACTGCCACCTGAACGATTTTGCACCCGCGATCGAGACCTGGGTGAAGGCGCAGCAGTACGAGCAGGAAAGCTGGGCAGTATACCTGGAACTGCCCGCGGCGCTTTTCCCGGTGAAAAAAGGCGAGCTGATCGCCTACAGCGGCAATACCGGCGGCTCGCAGGCGCCCCATGTGCATTTTGAGATCCGGCGCACAGAAGACGACGTGAACCTCAACCCCATGCTTTTCGGTTTTCCGCTTGCCGACGATACCAAACCCTCCCTGCTGCGCCTGGCGCTGTACGACCGCACCCGCTCGGTGTACGAGCAGCAGCCCCGCCTGCTGGCCCTGGCTCCCAAAGGCGGCGGCGAATACCTGGCGCCGGCGCAAACCGTGGCCAGTCCGCGCGTGAGCCTGGCCATCACCGCCTACGATACGCATACCGGCTCTTCCAACCTCAACGGCATCTTTGAAGCTACGCTGTTCGATAACGACCGGGCCGTGGTGGGCTTCCGCATGGACGGCATCAGTTACGACGCCACCCGTTACCTGAACGCCCACATCGATTATAAAACCAAAGCTAACGGTGGGGCCTACCTGCAGCACCTCAGCGAACTGCCGGGATACCTTCATTCCATTTATACGCGCTTCAGCGGCGACGGGGTGCTGGACCTCTCCGACGGGCAGGAGCACCAGGTTCGCATAGAAGTGAAGGATGCTTACGGCAATACCTCCGTGGCCCGCACCACCCTGCGGTATAATGGCAATGTGGTGGCCGCGGCCCCTGCACCGGGACAACGTTGTTTTCCTTTTATGGTGAGCGTGTATGAATCGCCTTCCTGCGAATTTGTGCTGGGAGAAAAAGCGCTCTACGATTCTGTTTCCGTGAATGTGGTAACAAAGCCTTCGGCGCTGCTCGCCGTGTATTCCGATGTGTACCAGATCGGCGCAACACATATTCCGCTGCAGGATGCTATGGTTGTGCGTTTGAAGCCCTCGCGCGACATTCCGGACGGCTTGGAGAACAGCATCGTAATGCAGCGCTATGCCGGCAGCAAAAAGGAGGTGGCGCCGGTTCAGTGGACCAATGGCTGGGCCATGGCGCGTTTCCGCGATTTCGGCTTTTTCCAATTGGTGCTGGACACTACTCCGCCGGTAATAAGACCGCAGGGCTGGGTGGACGGCGCCGATCTCACCAAAGCAGGGCGCATAGCCTTTACAGTTAGTGACAATATGGGCGACTACCGCGTTACCCGCACACTGATAGATGGCCGCTGGATCCGCTTCACCAACGACAAAGAACGGGCTTTCATTTACCGCTTCGATGAAAAATGCCCGCCGGGCCGGCACCAGCTCACCATCATCGCTTTTGATACCGCCGGCAACAGAACCGAAAAAACTTTTGCATTCACCAGATGACGCATTTACAACCGGGCGATAAAGCCCCTTCTTTTAAAGGAACCGACCAGGATGGGCAAACCGTGAAATTATCAGACTATCGCGGTAAGCTGCTGGTCCTGTTTTTTTACCCGCAGGACAATACGCCTGCCTGCACCGTGCAGGCCTGTAACCTGCGCGACAATTTCGCCCTCCTGCGCGCGCAGGGCATTGAAGTGCTGGGCGTGAGTCCCGATACCGAAACAAGCCATCAGAAATTCCGCGAGAAACACCAGCTTCCACTGCGCCTGCTGGCCGACCCCGGACGCAAGATCATCGACGCCTACGGCGTTTGGGGCGAGAAACAACTCTATGGAAGAAAGTACATGGGCCTGCACCGCACTACTTTCCTGATCGACGGAAAGGGAAGGATCCTGCATGTTTTCCTGCGGCCGAAGAACAAGGACCATGCGGCGGAGATCCTGGCCGCGGCGGAGGCGCAGAAGCGCGTTAAGCAGCCATCGAAAAGATCGTAATTTGAACACGTGAACTACCGCATTCGCGAAAATTCTTTTTGGGCAAAGCTGGCGGCCCGCAGGATGCGGTCCGATAAAATGGCCATGGTGCTGGGCAATACCATTCACCTGCACAATACCAGCATTCCCGAATTCCTCGGAAACCGGCGCTGGCTGCGGCATGAGCTGGCGCACATCAAGCAGTTCCGCGACCTGGGCTTCTGGCGCTTCCTATGGGCCTATTTCCGCGAATCGATGGCGAAAGGCTACCAGCAAAACCGCTTTGAAGTGGAAGCGCGGGCAGCCGAGTGGGACGATAGGCTCGACCATTATTGTTTTGTGCCGCGTAAAAAACAGCTCATAGCATCCACTCCACCTCGCCGGAACGGAAACAGGTCTCTGTAACGGTATCTTCCGTAACCAATTCTCCCAGGGCATTCACGCCTTTGATGCGGGTGAAGAAAAGGCGTGTTCCCTGCTTAAGCTGCACGGTATCGCCGCGTTTGTACAAGGCTTTGTTAAAGGCTTCCAGCAGGCCGCTGTGATCGCCGCTGAGCAGTTGCTGCCAGCGTTCTTCGAGCCGTGCGCAGAGTTCGGCCACACAGCTTTTCAGGTCCAGCGTCCGGCCCGTGATCTGTTTAATACTCACCGGGTTTTTGGCAGCGGGATCAAAAAGGACCTGGTTCACATTGATGCCCATGCCCACTATGGCAAATTGCCATACCGTCCCCGTCCAGCAGTTCTCAATCAAAATGCCGCCTGCCTTTCTGTCACGCCAGTATAAATCGTTGGGCCACTTGATGCGGGTCTCTTCGCCGGTGTACTGTTCCATCCACTGGTAGGCGCCCAGGGTCATGGCCATATTCAGGGCAAAGAGGGCCCCGGCCGGAAGGGGGCTGGTTTCCAGCACCAGGCTGAGCATGATGTTTTCGCCGGCACGGCTGGTCCATACCCGTCCGCGCTGCCCTTTTCCCGCCGTTTGTTCCAGGGCCAGCCAGGCGGTTCCATGCCCTGCCAGTCCCGCTTTGGCGCGGGCCATGGCATAGTTGTTGGAGCTGTCTACTGACTCCAGGATCTGAATGCTGTGGCCAAGCGGAAAAGCAGGAGGGTGGTTGGACAAAAGATTCCTATTTTTGATCGGGACGAATGTAGGATTTTCCTTAATTTGATATGGACGGGTGCTTTCCCGAAAAAGTGCCCGCTTATAATTGATCACTAAAAGAAAGTTTATTGGAACCATTGTCAGCTTTATCTGCGCGTCAACGAAACAGTGTGACCCGATTAACGAAAAATGCTAAGATTCTCAAATCCATTATAAAAGCGATACAGGATAAGAAGGGCGAAAACATAGTATCGCTCGATCTCCGGAAAATACATGAGGCTGTTGCAGATTTTTTCATCATTTGCCAGGCAGGTTCCACCACCCAGGTGAAGGCCATTGCCGACGCAGTGGAAGTGGAGGTAAAAAAGGAACTGGGCGAAACACCCTACCGGCACGAAGGCCAGCAGGCCGCCCAGTGGATCCTGATCGACTATGTAAACGTAGTGGTGCACATAATGCTCCCCGAGACCCGGAAATTCTACCGTTTGGAAGAAATGTGGAGCGATGCTCCCGCAACTGAGTACGCCGGATAAGAATAATCACCCGTTTTTGAACAAAGCAGCCCGATAAGCATTAGTAATTCTTTATAGTCAAACCAAATATGTCACAGGAAGATTTCAAACCAAACGAGCGGGGAGGATTAAACCGGATGAGACCCAGGCCAGAAGGAAACAACAACGAGCCCCGCAAAGGGCCCCGGTTCAATATTTACTGGATCTGGGGAGCGCTTGCGGTTATCCTGCTGGGTTTCAACCTGTTCAGCAGCTTTACGCCGGATGCGCGAAGGATCAACTTCGACGAATTCAAGAAGGAGATGCTGAGCAATGGCGACGTGGAAAAAATCGTCCTGATCAGTAACAAGAACCTGGTACGCGTTTATATCAAACCCGAAGCCCTCAAAAAAGAATATTACCAGAATAAGCTGCCCAAGGGAGGCATCAATGCTGCAACCGCCGACAAGGCGCCGCAGTTTGAGTTCACCATTGCCAAGCCGGAAATATTTACCGACGACCTGCGCGATTTTTATAATAAGAATCCCCAGGTGAAGGAAGTGCCGCGGATCGATGATACCGAAGGCGACTGGCTGGCGCCCATCTTCCAGTTTGTGCTGCCCATTTTTATCATCGTACTGATATGGGTCTTGCTGATGCGGAAAATGGGTGGTGGCGCCGGTGGCGGCGCCGGGCCCGGTGGCATCTTCAACATCGGGAAATCCAAGGCCCAGCTCTTCGACAAAGGCACCCGCGTGAACATCACTTTCAACGATGTTGCCGGCCTCGACGAAGCCAAGGTGGAAGTGATGGAGATCGTGGACTTCCTTAAGAATCCAAAAAAATACACCAACCTGGGTGGTAAAATACCCAAGGGCGCGCTGCTGGTGGGTCCTCCGGGAACGGGCAAGACCCTGCTGGCCAAGGCCATGGCCGGGGAAGCGCAGGTTCCTTTCTTCAGCCTCAGCGGCAGCGACTTCGTGGAAATGTTTGTGGGCGTGGGCGCCAGCCGCGTACGCGATCTTTTCAAACAGGCCCGAGAAAAAGCACCCTGCATCATCTTTATCGACGAGATCGACGCCATTGGCCGCGCCCGTGGCAAGAATGCCATCATGAGCAACGACGAAAGGGAAAGCACCCTCAACCAGTTGCTGGTGGAAATGGACGGCTTCAGCGGTGAAAGCGGCATCATCGTACTGGCTGCTACCAACCGTCCCGATGTGCTGGACAGCGCCCTGCTGCGCCCCGGCCGTTTCGACCGCCAGATCAGCATCGACAAGCCCGACGTAAAAGGAAGGGAAGCTATCTTTAAAGTGCACCTCAAACCCATCAAGGTGTCTGAACAGGTCGACATCCATAAACTGGCCGAACAGACCCCAGGTTTTGCGGGCGCCGATATCGCCAACGTGTGCAACGAAGCGGCCCTGATCGCCGCGCGTAAGGGAAAGGAAGCGGTGGATATGTCCGACTTCCAGGATGCGGTGGACAGGGTGATCGGCGGCCTTGAGAAAAAGAACAAGATCATTTCTCCCGACGAGAAAAAGATCATCGCTTACCACGAAGCCGGCCACGCCATCTGCGGCTGGTACCTCGAGCATGCCTACCCGCTGTTGAAGGTAACCATCGTGCCACGCGGTACGGCAGCGCTGGGATATGCCCAGTACACGCCCAAAGAGCAGTACCTCTACAATACCGACCAGTTGATGGACCAGATTTGCATGACCCTGGGCGGTCGCGCCGCAGAAGATATTTTCTTTGGCAAGATCTCCACCGGGGCGCAGAACGACCTGCAGCAGATCACCCGCATTGCCTACAGCATGATCACCGTGTACGGTATGAACGACAAGCTGGGCAACGTGAGTTTCTACGATCCCCAGCAGGAGAATTCCTTCACCAAACCCTATTCGGAAGAGACCAGCCGTTTGATAGACGAGGAAGTAAGAAAGCTGATCGAAGCCGCTTATGAACGAACCAGGGAGTTGCTGCAAACCAAAAAGCAGGAAGTGGAATTGCTGGCAGAAAAACTGCTGGAAAAGGAAGTGCTGTTCCAAAGCGATGTAGAGCAACTGATAGGCAAGCGGCCCTTTGAAGAAAAGAAAACACTGGATGTGGAAGATACACCTGTGATCGCCTGATATGAATTTTTCTGTTTCAAAAGAAAATATCCTGAAAAGGATCCGGAAGGCGTTGAGTGAATCAACGCCTCTTCCTTTTGCAACGGGGGAGGGGAACCAGTCGGTTTTTCATCCTGCGGCAGATGATCTGTCGCTGGTGTTCGCCGAGGCCTTCACCCGGCTGCAGGGCAAATTTGTTTTTTGTCTCGATGAGGCGGAAATGATGGAACAGCTCAGCGGACTATGCCGCCAGATGGAATGGTCGAAGGTGTTCTGCCGGGAGGCGGCGCTGAAAGAATCCCTGGTGCAGGCGGGGGTGAAAGGCATCGTGATCGGAGCCGGCACGGCAGAACTGAGCCAGTGTGATGTTGCCGTCACCACCTGCGAATGCCTGGTGGCGCGAACCGGTACCCTGGTGCTGAGTTCCGCGGGGGAAAGCGGTCGCACACCCAGCGTGTATGCGCCCGTGCACATCTGCATCGCCGATACCAGCCAACTGGTGTACGATGTGCGCGACGGCCTGAAACTGCTGCGCGAAAAATACGGCAACAACCTGCCTTCCCTGGTGAGCTTTGCTTCCGGCCCCAGCCGTACTGCCGATATTGAAAAAACACTGGTGGTGGGCGTGCACGGTCCCAAAGAAGTATATGTATTTTTGGTAAACCGCTGACCCCTTTCAATTACTGCCTATGCTGCCCGAATACCAACTCTTCGTTTATGGATCACTGCGCAAAGGATTCAACCATGCTGCCTACGATTATATCCGGCGTTACTTTGTAATGGTGGGAGAGGCAACTGTGGAAGGCGGGCTCTATGATATGGGAGAATACCCGGCCGCCGTTCCCGAAAACAGCGGGCAGTTGATCATAGGCGAACTCTACCGCATCCGCGAGATCGATGAAATGGACTGGGCCATGGCCCAGCTCGATGACTACGAAGGCCTGCAACCCGAATCGGGTGAAGAAGCGCTTTACCGCCGCGACCGGGTAAGCTGCAGGCTCACAGGCACCGGCGAAACCACCGAAGCCTGGATATACTGGTACAATGGCGAAACCACCGGCCGGCAGCGGATCCTTTCCGGTGACGTGCTGCAATACCGATCCGATAAAAAAGGGAACTGACCGATCTTATTATATTTGCAGCCATGTTACTGGAGCCGGGAAAAAAAATATACTTCATTTCTGATTTTCATCTGGGTGCTCCGGATTATCAGCAAAGCCTGGTCAGGGAAAAAAAGATCGTTCGCTTTCTCGAATCGATAGAGCAGGACGCAGGCACCATTTTTATTGTAGGAGACTTGTTTGATTTCTGGTACGAATACCATTCGGTTGTGCCTAAGGGTTATGTAAGGATACTCGGCAAACTGGCACAGCTCACCGACCGCGGCATTGCCATTCATTTTTTTGTAGGCAACCACGATATGTGGATGGACGGCTATTTCGAAAAAGAGCTCAACATACCGGTGTACCACGACGTAAAGTCTTTTTCTTTCAACGGCAAATCCTTCCTGGTGGGCCATGGAGATGGATTAGGCCCCGGCGACCATGGGTATAAATTCATCAAGAAAATATTCCGCAACCGCCTTTGCCAGTGGCTGTTCGGCGCGCTGCATCCGCGCATAGGAATTGGTCTGGCCAACTATTTCAGCCGCAAAAGCAGGGCCGCCACGGGGCAGACAGACGAGCATTTCCTCGGTGAAGAGAACGAATGGCTGATCACCTATTGCAAGGATGTGCTCAAAGAAAAACACTACGACTATTTTGTGTTCGGGCACCGGCACCTCCCCATTGATTTTCCGCTCCCGGGAAACAGCCGCTACATCAACCTGGGCGACTGGCTCCGCTACGATACCTATGGCGTTTTCGACGGCCAGGAAATGACCCTGAAAACCTACCAGCCATGAACAGCCTGCGTTTAACCGCCATCCTGCTGCTGTTCTGCATAACGGCATGGGGGCAGGCAGACAGCTTTCCGCTGCTGGGAACCCGCGGGCGCGACCTGGCCGATTTTGCCGTGGACAATCTCGGTTACATGTACTTGTTAGGCCGCGGCGGTGAGCTGAAAAAACTAAACGCCAATGGCGATTCGGTATCGGTTTTCAACGATGTGCGGAAATACGGAAGGCTGTATTCCATAGATGTTTCCAACCCGCTGAAGGTGATCCTGTTTTACCGCGACTTCGGCACCATTGTGGTGCTGGACCGGATGCTGAACAACCGGAACACCATTGATATGCGTAAGCAGCAGATCCTGCAGGCCAGGGCGGTGGCGCAGTCGTTCGACAATGGCATCTGGGTGTACGATGAACTCGATGGCCGTCTCAAGCGGCTCGACGATAATGGTACCGTTACCAATGAAACCGTTGATTTCAGGGTGGTATTCGACGAGCCGCCGGCGCCGGCGCATATTGCCGATGCCGACCGGCTGGTGTATTTGTACGATCCGCAGAAAGGCCTGTTCGTACTCGATTATTTTGGCAATCTTCGTAATAAAGTAGCGCTGCTGGGCTGGACTGATGTGCAGGTACTGGGCAACCGCGTCATTGGACGGAAAGGGGAGACCCTCGAAAGTTATGTTCCCGGTACGCTGAAGCTGGAGGAACAGTCCCTTCCCATCCTTCTTACGGGCGTTACCAAAGTGCTGGTATCCATCGACCGGCTCTACTGCCTCAAAGACGGAAAGGTTTTTATTTACGGAATCAACCGGAAGGAAAACAATGAATGAACTGCTTTCTTATATCATTCTCGACAATCCTGTAAGGAGCTGGCTGATCTGCATCGCCATCATCGGCTTTGCGTTCGGGTTTAAAAAATACCTGTCGCGCATTGTATCGAGGCTGCTGTTCCGGCTCATTAAGCACAATTCCTGGAAGATCGACCAGAAGGCTTTCGTGGAACTGCTGTTACAGCCCATGCAGCTCTTCCTCATGGTCACCGTTACCCTGGTGGCACTGGATAAGCTCAATTTCCCGTCCATCCTGGATTTCGATGTCTACCATGTGAGTTTCCGGCAGATCGTGGACAGTACTGCCAGGGGCGTTTTTGTGGTCATCTTCATCCGGCTGTTGCGCCGCATCATTGATTTTATTGCGATGCTCATGGAACAACGGGCCAGTCTTACCCCCAATACTGCCGATAACCAGATGGTGGTTTTCTTCAAGGATTTTTTCAAGGCCATCCTGGTGATCGTGGGTGTGTTGCTGGTGATCCGGTTCTCTTTTAACAAGGACATTACCACCTACCTGGCGGGACTCAGCATCGTTGCCGGTGCGCTTGCGCTGGCAGCCCGGGAAAGCCTCGAAAACCTGATCGCCAGTTTCATCATTTTCTTTGACAAGCCTTTTCATGTGGGCGACCTGGTGAAGGTACAGGCGATCACGGGAACGGTGGAGAAGATAGGCCTGCGCAGCACCCGCATCCGTACCGACCAGAAAACCTTTGTGACGGTACCGAACAAACAGATGGTGGACAGCGTCATGGACAACCTCAGCCTGCGCACGTTGCGGCGGGCCGATCTCAGGCTGGAAATTTCCCTGCAGACCTCCGCGGTGAAGCTGGACCATGCTATTGCAGGCATCAAAACCATCCTGAGCCATACGGCCATCACCAGTTATGCGGCTTTCCTCAGCGATATCACGGCCAATGCCTTTATCGTCCAGGTGGAATATTATACGGCAACCATCCCGGTGGCTGAATTCAACCAACTCAGGCAAACGGTGAACCTCGAAATCCTGCGCCTGCTGGAAGCCAACCAGGTGGAGCTGGCGGGCGAAACACAGGAGGTAACCATCACCCAGGGAAGGAACCCGTCCTGATGACGACTCAGAGGTTTTGCTTCAGCTCCAGCAGGAATGTTTTGAACTGCTGCAGCGCCTGGATGATGGCAAATTGTTTCTGGATCTTTTTCTGTTGCATTTTCAGGTGCTCCCTTGCGCCCTCCAGGGTAAACTTTCTTACCCGGATCAGGTGGTAGATCAGGTGCAGGGTTTTCACGTCTTCGGGACGGAAAAAGCGGTCGCCCTTCCGGTTCTTGCGCGGCTGCAGGAACTGCTCAAACTCATTGCTCCAGGTGCGCAGCAGGGAAGGGTTCATCCGGAACATGTTACCCACGTCGCCGATGCTGTAGTACTGTTTGGAAAAAAGGATCTCGTCGGCGGGGATCTCGATGAGGTCGGCTTCCGCGGCGATGTCTTTGAGCGACTTACGGCCCCGCTTACCCGAAGCTGCCGATTTCCAGACCTTTTCTTTTTCTTTTCTTCCGGGCTTTTTACGCAGGGTGATGACGGTATTCTCGTCGCTTACCAGGGTCCTTACCGGGGCGGGTGGCCGGGGTGAAGGAGTATCGGCTGCAGGTCCGGCGACTTCGACTGCGGGCGGTGAAACGGGCTCAGCCGCCGGCGCTGAAACCGGTCCAGCTACCGGTGCCGCCAGGCTGACTGAGGCCGGCGCTGTTTCCGGCGCCGGCTCGGTAACCGGCTCTTCGACCACGGATTCTTCCCATCCAAAATCGAGACTGATCTGCTGGTAAGGTTTTTTCACAATACAATTTACAGCAGGATCGTCACAATAATCCGGCCGAAATGGGATTGGGGGCAAATTGGGGAATTCAGTTTAATCGAAGCTCTGGTTGCTGGCAGCGGCCATCTTTAACAGGCGATCGTACTGTTCGGGCGTGAGGTCGTTGAAGAAGAAATAGGCAGGATCGATCCGCTTGCCGTTTTTATGGACTTCATAGTGCAGGTGTGGCCCGGTGGACTTTCCCGTGCTGCCCACATAGCCAATGATCTCTCCTCTTTTTACCCGCTGCCCGGGGGAAGCCTTCACCTTAAACATATGACCGTAAAGGCTCTCGTATCCATAACCGTGGTTGATCACCACGTGGTTGCCATAACCATTGCCGGTATTACCGGCCAGCTTCACCACGCCGTTGGCCGTAGCATAGATGGGCGTACCCTGTGGCGCCGCGAAATCCAGTCCAGCATGCAGTTTCACGGTTTTGTACACCGGGTCGATCCGGTAGCCGAAACCCGAAGCGATCCGCCGCAGGTCGCTGTTGCTCACCGGCTGGATGGCCGGGGTGCAGGCAAGCAGCACTTCCTTGTCCTTGATAAAGCCTTCGATATCATCATAGGATTTGTTCTGGTAAGCCACCCGTTTGATGAGGTTGTTCAGGGTGCCTACAATATCCGAATACAGGTCGCCGGCGTCCATGGTTTGCACCAACTGGATCTCTTTCAGCTTTTCCATTTCCTTTACCCGCGCACTGTCGGGAATGGGACTGGCTTCAAAAATGGAACGGTACACTTCGTTGTCGCGCTTTTCCAGTTCCACCATCTGCATTTGCAGTTTCCGCACCCGGCCGCTCAGCAATTCATAATTCTCAGTGGCTTTTTCGTATTGCTGTTTGAGGATCTTTTCCTTGGGTGAATCAAGGTATTGAAAAGCGATGGAGACAATGATCAGGGCCGTAACCAAACAGGCAGCTATAAACCCCAGGGCCCGCAGCAGTTTCACGCGCAGCGGTGTTTCCAGTTTTTCGTACCGGAGGGTATTGGGGTTATAGAAGTATTTGATTTTTTTCATATATAGCAGCTAGGCCTCATTTCCTTAGCTTTGCAAGCCTTCACCGGCGCCTACAAATATAGCGGGGGAAGAAACACAATAACCAAGAATCATTCCGAATTTATGCGCACGAGTGCCGAAATACGACAACAGTTTCTCGATTTTTTCGCATCCAAAGGACATACCATAGTTCCCTCAGCTCCCATTGTTGTAAAAAATGATCCCACGCTGCTCTTCACCAACGCCGGCATGAACCAGTTCAAGGATTATTTTCTCGGCAACCGCCCTGCTCCCTACAAAAGGGCGGCAGATACCCAAAAATGCCTGCGGGTAAGCGGCAAGCACAACGACCTGGAAGAGGTAGGGGTGGACACGTATCACCACACCATGTTCGAGATGCTGGGCAACTGGAGTTTCGGCGACTATTTCAAGGCCGAAGCCATCGCCTGGAGCTGGGAACTGCTCACCGGCGTATACGGCATTGACAAGGATCGGTTGTACGTGACCGTTTTTGAAGGCGATGCGGCAGAAAACCTGCCCCGCGACGAAGAAGCTTATGCCGAATGGAAAAAATGGATCGCGGAAGACCGCATCCTTACCGGCAATAAAAAAGACAATTTCTGGGAGATGGGCGATACCGGTCCCTGCGGCCCCTGCACGGAAATTCACATAGATTCCCGCCCCGACAGCGAAAGAGCCGCCGTGGATGGAAAAACGCTGGTGAACAAGGACCACCCGCAGGTGATCGAAATATGGAACAATGTGTTCATGCAGTTCAACCGCCTGAAAGACCGATCGCTGGTACCGCTGCCCGCGCAGCATGTGGATACGGGTATGGGTTTCGAAAGGCTGGTACGCGTGCTGCAGGGCAGGCAATCCAACTACGATACCGACGTGTTCAGCGGCACCATTGCACGCACTGAAACCATCAGCGGCAAAAAATACGGTTACGGCGACAGCAAGCAGGACATTGCTTTCCGCGTCATTGCCGACCATATCAGGGCCATTGCCTTCACCATCGCCGACGGGCAGCTTCCTTCGAATAAGGATGCGGGTTATGTGATCCGTAGGATCCTGCGCCGCGCCGTTCGCTACTACTATTCTTATCTTGATTACAAGCAGCCGCTGCTCTTCCAGCTCCTGCCGCAACTGGCTGCGCAATTCGCCGCCGTTTTCCCCGAACTGCAGAACCAGCTCGAATTCCTGGGTAAAGTGGTGAAAGAAGAAGAAGAAGCGTTTTTGCGCACCCTCGATAAAGGCCTGAAGAAAATGGACGATATTCTCCGCGATGCCCGCGGCGCCGGTAATACCGTCAGCGGCAGTGCTGCCTTTGAACTGTACGACACTTTTGGTTTTCCCATCGACCTCAGCATGCTGATCGCTTCCGAGAACCAGGTGAAAGTGGATGAGGAAGGCTTCCGCAAAGAGCTGCAGTTGCAGAAGGACAGGAGCCGGCAGGCCACCGCCGTGGATACGGAAGACTGGGTGGTGCTGAACGACAACCGTCTCATGGAATTTGTGGGTTACGATACGCTGGAAGTACAAACCCGCGTGGTGAAATACAGAAAGGTAAAAGCAAAGGGAAAAGAATTGTACCAGCTTGTGCTGGCGCCCACGCCTTTTTATGCGGAAAGTGGTGGCCAGGTGGGCGACCAGGGCACGCTCAATTTTGAAGGTGAAGAGATCCGCGTGCTGGATACACGCAAGGAGAACGACCTCATCATTCACCAGGTGGATAAACTGCCGGTAAACATAACAGCGCCGGCGCTGGCCAAAGTGGACCGTACCGAAAGGAACCGCACCGAAGCGCACCACTCGGCTACCCACCTGCTGCATGCCGCGCTGCGCCAGGTATTGGGCACACACGTGGCCCAGAAAGGATCGCTGGTGAATGGCGAGCACCTGCGCTTCGACTTCTCGCATTTTGCCAAAACCAGCGACGAAGAGTTGGCGAAAATAGAAGCCCTTGTCAATGCAAAAATCAGGGAAAATATTCCCGTGGAAACGCTGGAAATGCCGCGTGAAGCAGCCATCGCCATGGGCGCCATGGCGCTTTTTGGCGAAAAATACAGCGACCTGGTGCGGGTAGTCGTCATGGACCGCAACTACAGCATTGAACTTTGTGGCGGTACGCACGTGGACTTTACCGGTGAGCTGGGCTATTTCCGCATCAAACAGGAAACCGCCGTGGCTGCTGGTGTACGCCGCATCGAAGCTGTGAGTGGCGCGGCCGCCGAAGAATACCTGAACCAGCAACTGAATCAGTTCAGGCAGGTGAAAGAAGCCCTTCGCCAACCAGCCGATGCTGTAAAGGCCGTCGAAGCAGCACTTGCAGAAAACCAACAACTCCGCAAACAACTGGAAAGCTTCGAAGCCCGTGCCCTTGGCGACCTTCGGAACGAACTGCTCGCAAAAGCCGAGTCGCTCAACGGTCTTGATTTTATTGGCGCCATCGTGGAAGTTTCCCAGCCCGATGCCCTTAAAAAACTCAGCTTCGACCTTCGCCAGCAGAAAGAAAACCTGGTGGCCGTACTGGCTGCCGATATTGCCGGAAAGCCTGCTGTGGCCATCGCCCTCTCCGATGCGGTGGTAGCTGCAAGAGGTCTCGATGCCGGCAAGCTCATCAAAGAACTCGTGGCGCCATTGATCAAAGGCGGCGGGGGCGGGCAAAAAAACCTGGCTACCGCTGGTGGCCAGGATGTGTCCAAACTTGTCGAGGTCATCAAAGCAGTACGGGAGCGGGTTTCTGTATAAAATGCAAAATATTTGCGAAATATTTCGTAGATCGGAATAAGCCATTATATTTGATCTACGAAAACAGCCGTAAATAAATTATTGTATGAAAAAGAACCTATTACGTTGGAGTTCCCTGGCCATTCTGCTGATGGTTGCAGGAACCCTGTTTGCCCAGAAGAAAACCTATACCGTAACCAAAGACAAAGACCAGTTGGGTGAATACGACCAGATCATCATCAAACGGAAAGGCGAAAAAGGAGAGAAGGGTGAAAAAGGAGAGAAAGGCGATAAGGAGATCAGGATAGTGATCGAACTGAAAGGCGATAATATTACCGTGAATGGCAAGCCGCTGTCGAAATTTAACGACAAGGACCTGGCCATCCTGAAAAAAAATGTGATGGTATTTGACGGCAATCTTTCCTCTGTTGGCGTCCCCCGCTCGGTATTCCGGGGTAATGGCTGGTCGTGGAACGGCGACGATTTAAGATACAATATCGATGTCAACACCGACCTGAAAAAAGCCTTCCTGGGCGTAGGCTCCGAAAAATCAACCGGGGGCGTAGTGATCACCGAAGTAACTGACAACAGCGCTGCTGCGAAAGCAGGACTGAAAAAAGGTGATATCATTGTTAAGATAGACGAAACGGCTATCACCAATCCTGAAGTGCTGAGCCTTACCGTTGGTAAATACAAACCTGAGGACAAAGTAACGGTTACCTACAAACGCGATGGCAAAGAGAATAAAGCAACCGCTGTACTGGGCAGCCGTGCCATCAGCCGCGCTTTTACCGTGCCTGCTCCGCGTATGTACGAAGATTTTAATTTCAGTTGGGGAAATAACCAACCCAAGATCGGCATCCGCGCCCAGGATACCGACGATGGAAAAGGCGTAAAGGTGCTGGACATTGATGACGAATCTGTTGCCGAAAAAGCCGGCCTGAAAGAAGGCGATATCATTGTGTCTCTCGACGGCAGCCCGGTGAACAGCGTCAGCGAACTGGTGGAAATTTCCAAAGCCGCCCGGGAAGCCAAAAAGATTTCCATGCCGGTTAAGTTCCAGCGCGAGGGTAAGGAAATGCAGGCCGACCTGCGCATTCCCCGCAAGCTGAAAACAGCCGAACTATAAGGAAGCCATTTCTTTCCTGAACTGCTGCCGGTATTGAAGGGGAGTGGCTTTCATCCTTGATTTGAAAATGCGGCTGAAATGGGTGCTGTCGTTAAAGCCGCTTTCAAAACAAATATGAGAAATGGGCTTATCTGTTTGTACCAGTTGTGTCGTTGCATAGTTAAGCCGGTATTCGATGACCAGTTCCATAAAAGTTTTGCGGGTGATCTTCTTGAAATATTTACAGAAAGCATTTGTAGTCATATTTGTAAGCCTGGCCGCCTCGGCCAGGCTTACTTCTTCCCGGAAATTGTCGATGATATAGGCCAATACGGGGTTAATCCGGTGCTGGTCGATGGAAGGGTTCTGCTGGTAGTCCGAATCTGCATCCAGTAGTTGTACATCCGATCGCAGGGAAAGGGCGTGCAGCAGTTCCAGCAAGATCAGCAATCTTTCGAACTGGTTGGTGGTTTCCAGCAGGGCCATCATCTTTTTCCGAACCAGGTCATTTCCTTCGGATGGAAATCTTATTCCCCTCATGCTCTTCTGCAGCAGCCGCCTGATTTCGGCCAGGGCGGGTTTCTCCATAAAGGTCGTTCCTGCAAAATCCGGTGTAAAATGAACCACCAGCGAAATGGCATTCACGGTGCCCTTTACCACAGGTTCCGTTCTCCAGCAATGGGGCAGGTTGCTGCCGAGCAAACAAAGATCCCCGTCGTAATAAGCGTCGAGGTGGTTCCCTACATATCTTTTGCCCTCTCCCTTAAGGATCAGGGTTAGTTCGTATTCCGGGTGGAAATGATAGGGAGCAGTAAAAGCTTCCAATTCAAACCGCCTTACCACCAACTGACTCTCCTCCTGTTGTTGAATGGACTCAAAAGATGCTTTTATCATGCCAAAATTCTCCTTTGTTATACCAAGATAGTCGAGTTTGGATAATTTAAATCAAAAACCGGCTATATGCATCATTTTTTAACAGTGCTACAAATTCTTTCTTTGATGCAGCTAAAGGATGCCTTCCATGTATAAATACCTGTTTTTGACTTTGTCTATAGGTCTATGTACCAGCCCGGTCAACAGCCAGCAAATTAAGGCAAAGCCTTTTCCCCCGGGTACGGTAAAGCTGCTGGAAGGACCTTTTAAACAGGCTATGGAAAAAGACCTGGCTTACCTGCTTTCCCTGGAACCCGATCGCTTTCTTCACCGGTTTCACGAAAATGCCGGGCTACCGGTAAAAGCACCTATTTATGGAGGTTGGGAAGCATTGGGGGTTTCGGGACATGCGTTCGGGCACTATCTCTCCGCCTGTGCAATGGCTTATACAGCCACTGACAATCCGCTTTTCCGGGAACGGGTTGATTATATCGTTTCGGAACTGGCAAGATGCCAGGAAAAAAGAGGAACAGGTTATGTTGGCGGTATTCCGGAAGAGGACAGGATTTTTGCAGAGGTTGCCAGGGGAGATATACGGTCTGCAGGTTTCGACCTCAATGGCGGATGGGTGCCCCTGTATACCCTTCACAAGATTTTGGCAGGGCTGATTGATGCGTATACTTACACGGGAAATGAGCAGGCGAAAACGGTTTTTATTGGCTTATGTGATTGGATAGGCAATACTTTTGGAAACCTGACGGAAGAACAGTTGCAGAAGGTGCTGGCTTGCGAACATGGTGGACTCAGAGAATCGCTGGCAAGGGTCTATTCCATTACAGGCAATAAAAAATACCTGGAACTGTCAAACCGTTTTTATCATCAACAGATCATGGATCCACTGGCAAGTGGTGTTGATAAGCTGGGCGGCATTCACGCCAATACACAGATACCAAAAGTGATCGGTTCGGCATTGGAATATGAATTGACAGGCACAGCAAAGGAAGCAGATATCAGCCGCTTTTTCTGGACCACGGTGGTAGACCATCATAGCTATGTCATCGGCGGCAACAGCAATTATGAACTTTTTAACCAGCCCGACAAATTCACTGATCAGTTGAGCAGCAATACCACGGAAACCTGCAACTCTTACAATATGCTGAAACTGACCGCCCATCTTTTTGGCTGGGAGCCTTCGGCGCGGTTAATGGACTACTATGAACGTACTTTATACAATCATATCCTGGCCTCCATACACCCCGAAACGGGCATGACCACCTATTACGTACCACTGGTTTCGGGCGGTAAAAAAACCTATGGAAAACCTTTCGATTCGTTCTGGTGCTGTACCGGTACCGGTATGGAGAATCACGTGAAATATGCCGACCATATATTCTTCCGTGGCAGCGACCAGTCGATATACATAAATCTTTTTATTTCCTCGGTGCTGACGGTCGATGCGGAGAAAGCGCTAAAGCTGGAAACGGCGTTTCCGTCGGCAGACAGTATGGTGGTCACCGTAAAAGCGCCGGCAGGCGGATGGGACCAGACAATTCATTTCCGGTATCCTTCCTGGTCAAAAGATGCAACGGTTTTTGTCAACGGAAAGCAGGAAAAAATAAACGCGGCTCCGGGTTCCTATATATCCATCAGCAGGCGCTGGCAAAATGGCGATCGCATCAGTTTCAGAACACCTATGTCGGTCTATACGGAAAAGATGCCGGACAATAATTCGAAAACTGCTTTCCTGTATGGGCCGCTGGTATTGGCTGCCATATTGGGCGACAAAAACCCCGATCCAACCGGGATCCCTGTATTGGTAACAGCCAGCGGAAATGAGGCCGCATCGGTAAAGGCAGAAAAAGATAAACCGCTGGTCTTTCGTACAACGGCCAGTTACCCGGGAGCAGTGAGCATGATGCCTTTTTACCAGGTGTACGATAAGTATTATGCAGTGTATTGGGACCAGTTTAGTCCGGCTGCCTGGAAGGAACAAAAGAAATCATTTGATGCCGCCAGAAAAGCCGCGCGGGAGATCGAAAAAAATACGCTTGACATCATGCGGCTGGGTGAAATGCAACCCGAAAGGGATCATGCATTTGAAGGCAGTAAAACCAATACCGGAGAGGCTTTTGGCAGGCGTTACAGGGATGCGACAGACGGTGGATGGTTTTCCTTTGAGCTCGATACCAAAAAAGCAGGATCAGCAAGACTGGTGTGTACTTATTGGGGGGATGATCGCGGCAACCGGTCATTTGACATACTGGTTAATTCCGTGAAGATCGCCAGCCAGGATCTTGAGCAGAATGCTCCTGGTAAATTTTTCGACGTCGCCTATGAGATCCCGGGTGCATTGTTAAAAGACAAGGATAAAATAACCGTAAGGTTCCAGGCAAAGCCGGGCAAGATGGCCGGTGGCGTCTATGGATGCCGGTTGGTAAAGAATACAACAAAAAAATAAATTTATGGAAAAGATTGCAGCACTTCCCGCACTGGATGCCAATTATGAGGTCCGGCAGGAACGGATCGATGAATTTCGCGAAAAAGGACATACCCTGCTTCGGAACATTCTGAACCGTGATGAGCTGGAAGCTTATCGCAGTGTGATCCTGAAAGCGGCGGAAAGGCAGAACACGGAAAAAAGAAAGCTGGAGGAACGCGATACCTATGGCAAAGCCTTCCTGCAGATCATGAATCTCTGGACAAATGATGAACAGGTAAGAAAATTCACACTTGCAAAACGCTTTGCGAAAATCGCGGCGGATCTGTTAGGCGTTGACAACGTTCGGATCTATCATGACCAGGCTCTTCTCAAAGAACCTGGTGGTGGACCCACGCCCTGGCACCAGGACCAGTATTACTGGCCTATTGACACCCATAATACGGTAACCATGTGGATGCCATTGGTGGATATCAATGAAGATATGGGTATGCTGACTTTTGCGTCGGGATCACATACCAACGGAGCTGTTTTTGATTTTGAGATTTCCGATGAGTCTGAAAAGGAGTTTGACGACTATGTGAAGGAAAAGGGATTCGCGATCAGCCGTCCCATAACCATGGAAGCAGGTGATGCCACCTGGCACTATGGCTTTACCATCCACAAGGCGCCGGGAAACAGTTCAGAACGCATGCGTGAAGTGATGACGATCATCTATGTGGCAGATGGTGCAAAAATAACTGAGCCCAGGCATAAATGGCAGGTGAACGATCTGAAGACATGGCTCAGAGACGGACCCGTGGGTAGTTTTGTGAGCACAGACCTCAACCCGCTCGTATTATAATATGCAAATACCCATAAAATGCCTGGCGGCAATTGCCGATGGGAAAGGATCTTTTTCAATAGAAGAAATAGTAGTAGGAGAACCGGCAGCAGATGAAGTGCTGGTGCAGATCAAAGCTGCCGGGCTGTGTCATACAGACTATGATTCTCTGAACTGGGGAAAGCCATTGGTGCTGGGACATGAGGGTGCAGGTATCGTGGTTAAAACAGGTTCGGCTGTCAGAAACCTGCATCCCGGAGACAAAGTGATCCTGAATTGGGCAACGCCCTGTGGGCATTGTTTTCAATGCCGCGAAGGAAACGAACATATCTGCGAAGAGAACTCCCCGGTGGTGGCGGGAGGCAATGGTTATACGCCGGGGCATGCACATCTCGAAGGCACTCTGTACAAAGGAGAGCCGATACTACGATCCTTTAATATTGGAACCATCTCCGGATATACCCTCGTGAAACAATCGGCTTTGGTGATAAACCAGTCGGTAACCATGTCTTTTGCAGCCGCCAGTATCATCAGTTGCGGCGTGATGACAGGATATGGTTCCGCGATACATGCGGCGAAAGTAAAAAAGGATTCAACAGTTGTAGTGATCGGGGTTGGAGGAGTTGGACTGAATGTAGTGCAGGGCGCCAGAATTGCCGGAGCCGCCCGGATTATTGCCATTGACCTGAATAGGGAAAGACTTGAGATGTCACGGCAATATGGTGTTACCGATATTATACAAGCCGATCGCGGAGATTTACTTTTATTAGATGCGGCGGAACAGGTGAAAGAAATGCTGGGCGGCCGGATGGCAGACTATGCGTTTGAATGCACGGCCGTTCCTGCTCTTGGCGCTTCCCCGCTGGCCATGGTCCGTAACGCCGGCACCGCTGTGCAGGTAAGTGGCATAGAACAGGAGATCACGATTGACATGCGGCTGTTTGAATGGGACAAAATTTATATCAATCCACTGTATGGCAAATGCCGGCCCAACCGTGATTTTCCGGAACTGGTCCGCCTGTATGAGACAGGCGACCTGCTGCTGGAAGAAATGATCACGAGGACCTATCCGATCCAGGACCTGGGAAAGGCGTTTGATGATTTATTGAATGGCAGAAATGCAAAAGGTGTAATCGTATTCGAATGAGCAGATTTCACACAGTAGAAGTATCTGATCCACGTTTTGAGAGAGACAATCTGCGTTTCGTGACAGTTAAGTCGGCCCATTTGAAAGGAAGGGCCGACTGTTCTCTTTTTGTACCTCCCGGTGTAGAGGAGGTAAAGGATTGTCCATTGGTAATATTATTACACGGGGTATATGGAAGCGCCTGGAGCTGGCCGCTGAAAACGGGACTGCATATCCGGATGCTGGAATGGATGGAGCAGGGCATTGTTCCTCCCATGGTGATGGCAATGCCTTCCGACGGGCTGTGGGGCGACGGGTCGGGATATATGAAACATGGTCCGTTCGATGCGGAAAGTTGGATCGCGGACGATGTTCCCGCGCTGGTAAGGGAGCTGGTGCCGGCTGTAACTGAACAGTCGCCGCTGTTCATCACCGGGCTTTCCATGGGCGGTTATGGCGCACTGCGCCTGGGAGTCAAATACCATGACCGGTTCAGGGCCATTGCGGCGCATTCATCGATCACGAGGCTGGCGGAAATGGCCTTATTCGTGGAGGAGGACCTGTCGGCCTACCGGGTGGATGATCCGGCGGAAGAAGACCTGTTTTTAATGATGGAGGCTGCGGGAGCAGCGTTGCCGCCGATCTATTTCGACTGTGGAACAGACGATATCCTTATAGAAGGGAACAGGCTTTTGCATAAAAGATTGAGTAATAAGTGTATAAAACACATATATGCGGAATGGCCCGGGTCTCATGAATGGGCATACTGGGAAAGGAACATTATCCGATCGCTCGAGTTCTTCGGGCAAAATATTTTTTACAAATAAGTATCAAAATGACACTTAATTTGTAAATTGGGATAATATTGCATAGTTCTTGGTTAATACCATCCTATAGATGACTATTGATTAGAACTAGCTTTAAGTAACATATTTCCAAACCTAAACGTTGCTTGCATATGAGTAAGGTGCCAATCTGGTATTTTCTTCTCATGATGGTAGTTATTTGCCTTCCCGCTACCACATTTGCCGAAAATCATTTCAATTATTTCTCCATTGCTAGACCCATTACCGGTACAATCATCGATAAAGGAACCGGCAAGGCATTGGAAGGTGTATCGGTGATGCTGAAAGGCAGCACATATGGTACAGTTACAGATGCCAATGGTAAGTTTTCCCTGAATATTCCTGATGAAGGAGGTGTGCTGGTAGTCAGTAGTTCCGGCTATGCCAGCCAGGAGATCAATGTCGGCGCCGAATCCAGTTTCTCCATTTCACTGCTCCGCAGTTCAGTGGACCTGAACGAGGTGGTGGTGATCGGTTACGGAACCCAGAAGAAAAAAGAAGTAACAGCGGCCGTTGCCACTGTGAAATCCAAGGAATTCGTAAAAGGCGCCGTTAATGATGCGGGACAGTTATTGCAAGGTAAGGTGGCAGGCCTGACAGTAGCTTCACCAAGCGGTGACCCGACCGTCAACTCGCAGATCATACTGAGAGGTATCAATACCATCAATTCCAGCTCCCAGCCGCTGATCCTGATCGACGGTATTCCTGGCAATCTCAGAACCGTGGCTCCTGAAGATATTGAGTCGATGGATGTATTGAAAGACGGAGCTGCCGCCGCGATCTATGGAACCCGTGGCACAAACGGGGTAATCCTTATCACCACCCGGAAATCCAACGGGCGCCTGCAGTCACTCGAATACAGCGGCTACGTGAGCACACAGAAAATTGCCAGAAGACCTGAAATGCTGAATGCAGAGGAATACCGCCAGTTAAAAAGCGAAGGTGTCGCATTCGACGACCTCGGCACCAGCACCGATTGGATAGATGAAATCACCAGGACACCCATATCAAATGTGCACAATCTTTCTTTCAGGGGAGGTAATGCGCAGACCAATTATATCGCCAATTTTAACTACCGTTCCTTCCAGGGCATTATGTTGAAATCCGACAACAGGGCTATTAACGGGCGGTTCGATATCAATCATTCCATGTGGGAGGGCAAGCTGAAATTCAATTTCAATTTGTTGAGTACGGATACCAAGTATACTACCACCGGTGATGGATACAGCTTTAACGGCTATTCCTACCGGCAGGCACTGATCAGGAATCCAACTGCACCGGTAAAAAATGCCGATGGTTCATGGCATGAGCAAACAGGCATCTATTTGTATGAAAACCCGATCAGCCGGATCATGGAAAGTGATGGATTGAACAGTAGCCAGAACACCAGGATCGCAGGAACGGTGATCTTAAATCCTATGCAGGGTCTTACGCTTACCGGTTTGTTTTCAAGAACCAAATTCAACGAAACAAGGGGATATGCCGAGTCAAAAAAACACATCTCAACTGTCCGGGATACCAGGAACGGTTTCGCTTCAAGGGGTTCCACGGAGTATATAGAAAACCTGATGGAACTGACAGCCAACTACAGCAGGAATTGGGGTGACCACAATTTCTCTGTATTGGGTGGATACTCTTACCAGGAACAGTCAAATGAAGGATTCTGGATGCAGAACTGGGATTTTCCAACAGATGTTTTTACCTATAACAATATTGAACTGGGAAACGCGATCAAAACAGGCCAGACACCCATTAACAGCAGCAAGACAGACCGGAACCTGATCGGCTTTTTCGGCCGTGTTACCTACTCTTACCAGGAAAAATACCTGTTGATGGCAAGCCTTCGCAGGGAGGCCACCTCGGCGCTTTATGGCGCCAATGAACCCTGGGGTTCCTTCCCCGCCGTGTCCGTCGGCTGGCGGATAACCCGCGAGAAATTCATGGACGGCCAGGAAATATTTGACGACCTGAAATTGAGGGCAGGGTACGGTGTTACCGGAACGCCGCCCAGCTCACTTTTCCTTGGCGTAAACCTGATCTCCTATAGTGGGTATACTTTGTACAACGGAGCCTGGGTTCCGCAACTGGTACCATTTCAGAACCCCAACCCCAACCTGCGCTGGGAAGAAAAAAGGGAGACAAACCTGGGACTCGACTTCTCCATGTTTAAAGGAAAGCTGAGCGGATCGATTGATTTCTATAAGAGAAGGGTAGATGGGCTATTGTACGACTATTCGGTACCCACACCACCCAACCTGGTTGCAACTACCACTGCAAACGTGGGCGTAATGGACAACAAAGGACTCGAAATTATGATCAACTATGTCCCCATTTCAAAGAAGGATTTTGAATGGTCGACTTCTGTCAATTATTCAACCAATGCCAACAAACTGGTAAGCCTCTCCAATGAGCAATACAAGACTACTAACGACTTTCAGGAAACCGGGTACACTGGCGAGCCGATCCAGACTTCTACCCACCTGCTGCGCGTAGGAAGAGCAATCGGTGAATTCTACGGCTTTAAAGTGGTGGACGTTTCTGAAAGCGGCGAATGGATCTACGAGGGAAGGGACGGGAAGCCCCAGGCTTATGCAGATTTTCCCCATGCTTTTGAAGACAAGAAAGTACTGGGCAATGGCCTGCCGAAGCACTATGCAGGTTGGAATAACAACTTCCGGTACAAAAAATTTGATTTGGGCATAACCATGAGGGGCGCATTTGGTTTCCAGATATTGAATTTTCAACGCATGTACTACGAAAACCCCGGCCGTACGCAGTATAACCAGTTGAAAAGTGTAACAGACAATGTGTTTGGAAAAGTGCCTTTGAGCAAAAACATGCCACTCGAATTCAATAGCTATTACATTGAAGATGGTGATTTCTGGAAAATTGACAACATCACGTTGGGATATAATGTCGGTACTATTGGAAAGGTTGTTAAGAACGCCAGGGTGTATGCTTCCATGCTAAACTCCCTTACCATCACCGGGTATAAGGGAATTGATCCCGAAGTGAACCGGCTGGGACTTGCGCCCGGCGACGATGACCGGGACAAATATCCAAGCACCCGCACTTTCACCCTGGGAGTTAATGTAACCTTTTAATTCAAAAGATTGTCGCTATGAATACAAGTAAAAATATTTTGGCCGGCATTTGCTCCATGATGGCTGTTTCGATGCTGGTGGGCGCTTGCACCAAATTGAAAGACAAGAATTACGACGCCATCATATCTGATCAGTTTACCCCGCAAGCCAGTGATCTTGTTTCCCTGGTGGGACCCGCTTACGGATCCTGGCGGGGCCTGATGGGTTTCGGAGGAAGTAATTTTTTCCGCACACAGGAAGTCAGCGCTGACCTGGTTGTCATTCCTGCACGCCCCTATGGCTGGGTGGATGATGGTAGCTATCGACGCCTGCATGAACATACCTGGACGAATACAGATGGCACCACCGGGAACTGGGGCGCCGCTTACAACGGAATTACCAACTGTAACCGCGTTATTTACCAGATCGAATCCGGGACGATCCCCGTTGAAGTCGGAAAAGAAAATACCCTGGCGGAACTGAGGGCGCTCCGGGCCTCTTTCTATTGGGCACTCTGTGACATATTCGGAAATGTTCCTATTGTCACCAGGTTCGACGTGGAGGACGGGTTCCTTCCCGAACAGAACACCCGCCAGGAAGTCTATGATTTCATCGTCAGTGAGATAACGGAGGTAATGCCTCTGCTGAGCGATGAAGTCAGCAAAACCTGGTATGCCCGTTTCAACAAATGGGCGGCCACGGCATTATTGGCGAAAATGTACCTGAATGCCGGCGTTTATAGTGGTACGCCACAATGGGAAAAATGTATCGAAGCCTGCGATGCCATCATCAATTCAGGAAAATTCTCCCTTGAAACAACGCAGAAAGCACTGTTTGCTACCAATAACGAAGGCGCAAGAGAAACCATTTTTGCCATTCCTTACGATGAATTATTCGCAGGAGGATTTTCCCTTCACATGGAAACCCTGCACCCGGAAAACCAGAAAACATATAACCTGCAAACTTCAAGCTGGGGCGGTATTGTGGCTATTCCACAACATATCGACACCTATGATCCGCAGGATCTCCGGCTGAAGGAAAACTGGATCCAGGGACAGCAATATTCATCCTCTGGTGTAGAACTGAAGGGTGGGTATGGTCCATTTACCGGGCAGCCGCTTAACTTCATCAATGAGGTGCCTGGCGTGGATTCAACGCAGGAAGTGCATGGCTACCACCTGGGTAAGTACGAGTATAAAATGGGCGCCCGCACCGATCTTAGCAACGATGTTCCCTTTTTCCGCTATTCAGATGTGCTGATGATGAAAGCGGAATGCCTGCTGCGCACCGGGAAAGCGGCAGAAGCCGCTGAGTTGGTGACCCAGGTGAGAATGCGGAGCTTCCCTGATAATCCGGCTAAAGCCACAGTTACCGGCGCCCAGCTAGAGGGTGGAAGTTCCTATGATTATGGTTTGAGAAATTATAAGCAAACCACCCACGAAGGAGGCGCCGATATCCAGTACGGCCGCATGCTCGATGAACTGGCCTGGGAGTTTAACCAGGAAGCGCATCGTCGCCAGGACCTGATCCGTTTCGGCGTCTTTACCAAGAAATCATGGCTTTCACATAAGCCGAATGGCGAGTATAGAACCCTGATGCCAATCCCGGCATCGGTTATCAACACTAACCCGAAAATTACGCAGAATCCAGGCTACTAATTTTCTCTTATTGTTGGTTTTTGTGCTCGTTTACCATGTTGTGATTCTCCGGAATCACAACTATTTTTTATGATGTGCTTAACTGCCGTATATTGAAGAACATGTGGAAACGCTCTGGTATTGTCCCTGTTTGCCTGCTGCTGATTGTATTGGCCTTTCCGGCTTGTCGGCATAAGACAGAGAAAAAATCTGTTCTCACCCTGTTTTCTGCATTGGTACCCGATTCTACCGGTATCCGGTTCAATAACCTCATCGAGGAAGATGAAAATGTTAACCCCCTTCAATACGAAAACAGCTACAATGGCGGTGGCGTTGCGATCGGCGATCTGAACAACGATGGTTGGGACGACGTTTACCTGACATCTAACCGCAACGGCAATAAACTTTACCTGAACAGGGGTAAGTTTCAGTTTGAAGATGTCACCGACGCGGCCGCCGCCGGCGGCAGGATCAGTTGGACTACCGGTGTTACCATGGCCGACGTGAATGGCGATGGTTTGCTTGATATTTATATCTGCCATTCGGGCAACCTGCCGGGCACTATGCGTGCCAACGAGCTACTGATCAACCAGGGCAACGACGCCGGAGGCGCCCCCCGTTTTGCTGATAAAGCCGCCGAATATGGGCTCGCAGATTCTGCTTTCAGCAACCATTCCGCTTTTTTCGACTACGACCTCGACGGCGACCTTGACATGATCTTATTGAATCATAGCCCCATCCGGTTTAACAGCCTCGATGAAACCGTTATTCATCAACTGATGAATAAAACAGATTCGCTTACAGGCACCAAGTTGTATCGAAATGATGACGGCCATTTTACGGAAGTGACCAAAGAGGCAGGCATCTGGAATGCACGACTGAATTTTAACCTCGGCGTTTCTGTTGCTGACCTCAACAATGATGGATGGCCGGATATTTATATTTCCAACGATTACCTGTCGCCCGACTATCTCTACATCAACCAGGGTAACGGACAGTTTAAGAACGAGATCAACTCCAGGCTTTCCTGTACCTCGCAGTTTTCTATGGGTAATGATGTGGCCGACATTAACAATGATGGATGGCCCGAGATCTATACGCTTGACATGCTGCCCGAAGACAATCATCGTCAGAAGACCCTGTTTGGTAACGACAATTTCGAGTTTTTCGAAATGCGCGAAAATAGCGGGCTGCATGCACAATACATGCGCAATATGCTCCACCTGAACAATGGCGAAGGCAGCTTCAGCGAAATCGCGCAATTGGCAGGCATTTCAAATACCGACTGGAGCTGGGCACCCCTTTTCCTGGATGCAGATGGAGATGGCTGGAAAGATTTGTTCGTATCCAATGGTTATTTGCGCGACTATACCAACATGGATTTCCTGAAATACATGGGCGAATACCTGCGCGACCAGCAGGGGAATATCCAAAAAGCAAACCTCCTGGCCCTGGTAAAAAAAATGCCCAGCTCCGATGTGAAAAATTATGCTTTCCAGAATATGAAGGGTTTCCGGTTTTCAGATCAAAGCAGCAATTGGGGACTTGATGAAATTTCCAACAGCAACGGCGCGGCTTATGGTGACCTTGACAATGATGGTCACCCGGACCTTGTTGTGAGCAATATCAACAAGCCGGTGTCTGTTTACCGGAATAATGCAAAACAGTTAAACGGATCGCATTACCTGCGGGTGAAACTGCAGGGCGAGGGCCGGAACCGTTATGCCATAGGCGCCAGGGTGTATCTTTATGCCGGTGGTAATATACAGGCGCAGGAGCAATTGGTCAGCCGCGGTTTTCAGTCGAGTGTTTCGCCCACCCTGCTTTTCGGAACAGGCAGTGCTACCAGCATCGATTCAGTGCTGGTAGTGTGGAAGGGAAAAAAGAAGCAGGTCTTAAGGGATGTAAAGACCGACCAGGAGATCGTTCTGAAAGAGACGGAAGCGACTGCCGATTGGAAACCTTCCAAACCATTGCCCGGCATCTTCCGGCAAGAGCCTGTTGCCGCTGTTGATTTCCTGCATAGGGAAAACCCCGTCAATGACTATAAACGCCAGCCATTGCTGATCAATTCGCTTTCCTTTGATGGCCCTGCGCTGTTTTCGGGCGACCTGAATGGCGATGGCAGGCCCGATCTCTTTATTGGCGGTGCAAGCGGCCAGGCGGACGGACTTTTTTTTCAAACCCCCGATGGCAGGTTCCAGGTTTCAAAACAACCCTTATTTGAGTTGGATGCCGCGGCCGAAACAGTAAAGATCATTTCCTTTGACGCCGACGGCAACGGAACACCTGACCTGCTTGCCCTGGGAGGCGGCTATGATTCTTTTCAACCAGGAGATCCTGCCTTCACACCCCGCCTGTACCTGAACGATGGCAAGGGGCGGTTCACCAAAAAAATAACTGCTTTTCCTCCCATAAAAGACGCGCCCGGGGCGGTGGTCGCTGCAGACCTGAATAACGATGGCATACAGGATATTTTCCTGGGCGGCCGCTCTGTACCCGGCGCCTATCCTTCGACACCGCGAACCTACCTGCTGATCAACGACGGAAAGGGAAACTTCAGTGATGGAACGGCAAAATATGGACCAGACCTTGCAACAGCGGGTATGTTCACCGACGCTGTTTTGACGGACCTCGACGGCGATGGTGAAAAGGAACTCCTGACTGTTGGCGACTGGATGCCACCCATGGTATGGAAAAGGCAAAATGGTAAATGGACGGATCAGTCGAATCTCTATATTCCCGGAGAACAGGCGGGATGGTATAATACTGTTGTTGTGAAGGATATCAACGGAGACGGAAAGCCCGATATCTTGGCAGGGAACTATGGACGGAACAGCCAATGGCAGGCAACTGCCAAAGAACCGGTTGAAATATGGTACAAGGACTTTGACGACAATGGCGCAATAGATCCTTTTTTCTGTTACTATATAAACGGTAAATCCTATCCTTATGTGGGGCGCGACGAGTTGCTGGAACACATCAGCATGCTTCGCACCCGCTTTACCGATTATAAGTCCTATGCCGATGCGGATATGAACCAGATATTCACTGACGCAGAAAGAAAGAACGCTTTACACCTGGAAGCGCACAACCTCGAAACAAGTCTATGGCTGAGCAGTTCAAATGGCAAATGGGAAAAACAGGCCCTGCCACCCGAAGCCCAGTTTGCGCCTGTATATGCCATCTGCGTGCAGGATTTCGATGGCGATGGTAAAGACGACCTGCTACTGGGAGGCAATATATTGCACAGTCGCATCAAGGTGGGCCGGAACCAGTCAAATACCGGGCAGCTTTTCCTGGGTGATGGGAAAGGACATTTCAGGTACCTGCCGGCTGTTGAAACAGGATTAACGATCAAGGGTGAAGTGCGGTCCTTTGCTTTGCAGGGAGACCGCCTGTTCATAGGTTGCAATAATTTGCCCGTTCAAACCTGGAAATGGAAAAAATAGCTATGAGAAAATGGCTGATCGTTTTGACGGGCCTGCTGTTGTTGTCGGGTATCGGCTGGTGGTTCTTTTCCAAACCGGAAACCTATGTTGCCGCCGCGAGAGGACAGAAAATGGACCTGGTGTTTGAACTGGACAAAGATTTTGAATTCGGCGAATACCAGTTCGACCTCGAAAATGCGGACGATGCGGATACCGACCTTTGTTTCTGTCTCACCGAAAGAAATATGTTTCCACCAGACTGTAGCGGCGACGTACTGTATATCTATCACGGGTTTCCGGGCGTAATGTGTGTGCCGCAAAAAATCGGGAGCGGTAGCTGCTCAGACAAGGAAATTAAAACACTTAATTATGCTACGACCATTTATGTTCCTTTGGAATACAAATGGGGCCATAAGAAGGACAGGATCGTGGTTGGACTGAAAATTCCGGAAAGGGCCGCGAAAGGAGACAGGATCGCCGTACAAATGAATGTATACCAGCGCACTGGTAACGACTGGAAATTTTATAAACGTTATACACAATACGTAAAGGTTTCATCATAATATCTCTGGTGTTATTGTCGTTGGCAGCCTGCCGCGAAAAACAGGAAGAAGAAAAACTTTTCAGTCTGCTGGACCCCCTTGTAACCGGTCTCGATTTCAGCAACGAATTGCCCGTTCAGGATTCGCTGTTCAATATCCTGGATTATATATACTATTTCAACGGTGGTGGTGTTGCCATTGGCGATATTAACAATGATGGATTGCCTGATATTTTCTTCAGTTCCAACCTGCATGGCAACCGGCTGTACCTGAATAAGGGAAAAATGAAATTTGAGGATATTTCTGAAAAGGCAGGTATTCGTGGCGGCCCGGGATGGAAAACAGGCGTAACCATGGCAGATGTAAACGGGGATGGCTGGCTGGATATTTATGTTTGTGCGGTTGGCAGTGGTCTTCCGGTTCCGGGTAAAAATGAACTTTTTATCAACAACGGGCAACTTGGATTCAAAGAATCCGCCGAAGCATATGGATTGGATATCGCCGCCTACAGCACACAGGCAGGTTTTTTTGACTACGATAAGGACGGCGACCTGGATATGTTCCTGGTATGCCATGCTGTTCATTCGGTAGAGAGTTTCGGAAACAGCCAGGGGAGATTTACCGGCGACTCATTCACCGCCGATAAGCTGTTCCGGAACGATACCAAAAACGGCAAAACGCATTTTACGGAAGTGAGTGAAGAAGCAGGTATTTACAGGGACGCCACGGGATACGGCCTCAGCCTGGTCATTGCCGACTTTAATGGTGATCATTGGGAGGACATCTACGTAAGCAACGATTTTCATGACAACGACTACTACTATATCAATCAGCAGAATGGGAAATTCACGGAAAACAGTGCAGGAGCGTTCGGCCACCAGAGCCGGTTTTCTATGGGCGCTGATGCAGCCGATATAAACAATGATGGCTGGACCGATATGATTACCCTGGATATGTTACCGGAATCCGAGAAGGTATTGAAATCAAGCATGGGAGATGATGGGTACGACATCAATCAGTTGAAACTGGCGCAGGGTTTTGGTTACCAGGTGGCCAGAAACTGTTTGCAGCTCAATACCGGACAAGGCCGCTTCTTCAGCGAGACCGGCCTGTTTGCCGGCGTGGCAGCTACTGACTGGAGCTGGAGCCCGCTGCTGGCAGACTACGACAACGATGGCATCACCGATCTTTTCATCAGCAACGGCATTCCCCGCAGGCCTAATGACCTTGATTACGTAAAATTTGCGGCCAGCCCCATCCTGATGAAATCGCTTCAGAATGGTAAATCCGCCGATATGGAAGCGATTGCCCATATGCCCGATGGCGCCGCGAGGAATTATTTTTTTCGCGGAAAAGGAAATGGCAGTTTCCAGGACGAATCAGCCTCCTGGTCGGATGGTCCCTTGTCCTATTCCAATGGCGCAGCATATGCCGATCTCGACCTGGATGGCGACCTGGATATTGTAGTCAATAATATCAACCGGAAAGCATTCCTCTATCAGAACAATGCAGAGAAACATACAACAGGTCATTATCTTGAAATTGAGCTGAAAGGCACAGCCGCCAACCCTTTTGCTGTTGGCGCATCTGTTCGGGTCTTCGCCGGACAGAGCAGGCAGCTTCGGAGTATCAGCACCAGCCGCGGATTTCAAAGCGCTTCCTCCAGCCTGTTGCATGTTGGACTGGGAAATTCAAACGAGGTCGACAGCATACAGGTCTATTGGCCTTCCGGGAATTTTCACACAATTGGAAGAACGAAAGCGAACCAGCTACTGACAATAAAGGAAGATTCGGCTTTTATAAAAGCCAAACCGAATCCTGCTTTTATATATCCCCCTGATATCAGCAGTGAACTTGGCGTCGATTGGATACACCGGGAGAACAATTTCAATGATTTTGACATCCAGCCGCTGATGCCGCATATGCTATCGAAATTCGGGCCTACACTCGCAGTAGCTGATATCAATGGCGACGGGTTGGACGATTTTTATGTGGGTGGAGCCAGGGGACAGGCAGGTCGCTTGTATGTTCAGAACAAGGAAGGGAATTTTGTCGTTGCCGATATTCCTGTTATATCAGCCGACAGTCTCTGCGAAGACGAAAGCGCCGTTTTTTTTGACGCCAATGGAGACGGGTTTGCCGACCTTTATGTTTGCAGCGGAGGGAATGAATTCTGGGGAAAGGAGCGTGCCATAAGAGACCGGTTGTATATTAATGATGGAAGCGGAAGGTTCAGCAGATCCGATGGATTGCCTGAAATATTTGGGAACCATTCTGTCGCGATAGCAATGGACTACGATAAAGATGGTGACAATGATGTATTCATTGGAACAGGTGCGGTATCCCGCGAATATGGAAAAACAGACTCTTCCTGGCTGCTGCTGAACGACGGAAAAGGCCGGTTCAGGATTGCAGACGGGAATAGCATCAAAGGGCTGGAAAAGGCGGGCCTGGTTCGCGATGCCTGTTGGGCCGATATCAATGGCGATGGCTGGCAGGATCTGGTAATAACAGGAGAGTGGATGCCGGTGATGGTCTTCATTAACCAGCGCGGCAGGCTTGAAGACCGCACTGAAAGTTTTCATTTGTCACGTGCCACAGGTCTCTGGCAAACCGTTCGGGCAGCGGATATCGACAACAATGGAACCATCGATCTGCTATTGGGTAACTGGGGCGAAAACAGCAAGCTGAAGGCTGATAGCAATTATCCTTTGCTGCTGTACAGGGCAGATCCGGGTAGCAAAGATCACCCTGAGCCACTGTTGGCCATTGCGAAAGAGGGGCGCTATTATCCATTCCACGGAAAGGAAGAGCTTGAAAAAAGAATGCCTTACCTGCGGAAGAAATTTGCGAGTTATGCGTCTATGGCGGGAAAGGACATGGAGGCAATTTTTGGATCTTCCCTGGATGAAATGAAAGTAGATAAGGTGTATACATTATCGTCTATGCTTCTTCGAAACAATGGAAAGCAGTTAACCCCGGAGAAGCTCCCTGATCTGGCCCAATGGTCGCCTGTTTTTTCCTTTCTGCCAGATAAAAGCCCCGGTGGTTTATCAACCGGCTGGCTGCTTGCCGGGAACTTTTCCGGTGTCAATCCATTTGAAGGCAGGTATGATGCAAGTGCCGGTGTTGTGCTGTATAATGGTGACAGTTCTTTTCGTGCAGCAATGGCGCCTTATCCCCTGCAGGGCGAAGTCCGGCACCTGGCCTGGATAAAGAGGGGCCGGTTTCCGCCGGTTCTGATCGTCGCCGTTAATAACAATCGTTTACGCATGTATAAATAGTGAAACCAATGAGTAATAAATTTTCCTCCATGCTGGTAATTTTCCTGTTGCCGCTGTTTTTATGGAACTGCAGCGATCGGAAGTTGACGTATAAAGCAGGCCCGGAACAATTGCGGACAGTGGTCGATGTTATGACGGAAACAATGATCAACGATGTAACCAATCCGCCGCTGGCCACCAGGTTTTTTGCGTATGCAATGCTGGCGGGCTATGAGATAGCGCAACAGCACGATAGTAGTTTGCAGTCCATGCACCGGGTATTAAAAGACTTCCCGGCCCTGCAGGCCAGCCAGGTACAGGGTTACGACTGGCAACTGGCAGCTATACTGGCTATTTATGAAACGGCCGCCGGCACCCAGCCATCGGGAGAGCGGATCAGGAAGGCGGCTGACAGCCTGTTGGCCTTGTGTCGTCAAAACGGTATTTCTGACGAAGTCATACAGGCAAGCGAGGAATACGCCAGGGAAGTGTCAAAGCAGGTCCTTTCGTACGCGAAATCGGATGGATACCGGAAAATCAGCCAGTTCAAGCGATATGTACCCATAGTTTCGGAGAGCACATGGTATCCTACTCCGCCGGGCTATTTTCCGGCGGTAGAGCCCTATTTCAATATCGTAAGGCCTTTTTTCCTCGACAGTGCCAGCCAGTTCAAACCAGAGCCGCCCATCGTTTTTTCAAAAGACAAATCTTCCGCTTTTTACCAGTTGTCAGAAGCAGTTTACCTGGCAGGGGTTAAACAAACCGAAGAAGAAAAGGCCATTGCGGGATTCTGGGACTGCAACCCCTTTGCGCTGATCGATGAAGGCCATTTGCAGATTGGGGCAAAAAAAATCTCACCCGGCGCCCACTGGATGGGCATTGCGGGACAGGTCTGCCAGCAGCAGAAAACAGGTTTTGCGAAATCCGTAGCCGTCCACACCTTTCTTGCCATGACCATGATGGACGCCTTTATATGTTGCTGGGATGAAAAATACAGGAGTAACCGGATCAGGCCTGAAACGGCCATTCGTAAACTGATTGATCCTGACTGGAAACCGCTGCTTCAAACGCCTCCTTTTCCCGAATATACCAGCGGCCACTCCGTGATCTCCTCGGCGGCGGCTGAATTGCTGAGCCAGTACCTGGGCGATAACACCAGTTTCATAGATTCAACCGAAATTCCCTTTGGCCTGCCACCAAGAAGATTTCTGTCCTTTCGGCAAGCCGCCGAAGAAGCCGCTATTTCACGGCTTTACGGGGGGATCCATTTTCTGGATGCCATTCAAAGAGGGCAGGACCAGGGGAAAAGGGTCGGCCTTCATGTTCTGGGCAAAATGGATCGTACATTTGCCCAATGACCGGATTACAGGAAAAGTATGAACTGGTAATAGGGCTGGAAGTGCACGTGCAGTTGCTCACCCATACGAAATTGTTCACGGCCGACCCGGCTGCTTTCGGAGCAGCGCCTAATACGCATATCAGTCCCATTACGCTGGCCTATCCCGGCACGCTTCCCTGCCTCAACGGGAAGGCCGTGGAATTTGCCGTCCGGATGGGACTGGCCTGCAATTGCGCCATCAGCCCGGTGAACTGGTTTGCCCGCAAGCACTATTTTTACCCCGATCTTCCCAAGGGTTACCAAACCAGCCAGCACATCAATAATATCTGCACCGGCGGAGGCATCCGCATTGTTGCCGACGGCAAAGAACGCACGGTACAACTGCACCATATTCACCTGGAAGAAGACGCCGGCAAAAGTGTACACGATGCCGATCCGCATAAAACGGCCATCGACCACAACCGGGCCGGCGTGCCGCTGATCGAAATGGTGTCGGAGCCCGATCTTTTCAGCGCCGAAGAAGCCTATGCCTATGTAACGGAGATCCGCAAACTGGTGCGTTACCTGGGTATCTGCGATGGCAATATGGAAGAAGGCAGCATGCGTTGCGACGCCAATGTTTCCATCCGTCCGCGTGGCGCCACCCAACTGGGCACCAAGGTGGAGGTGAAGAACCTGAACTCCATCCGGCACGTCAAAAAAGCCATTGAATACGAAGCGGTCCGCATGATGGAAATGGCGGAAAGGGGCGAAACCATCGAGCAGCAGACCCGCAGTTTCGATGCGGACAGGGGCACCACCTTCGCCCTGCGCTCCAAAGAGGAAGCCAACGACTATCGCTATTTCCCCGATCCCGACCTGCCGCCCTTCCTGGTAACGGCGGAGAAACTGGAATCCATCCGGCAGGCCATGCCGGCGCTCCCGGACGCTGTACGCGAAAAATTTGAGACGCAGTACCAACTGCCGGCCTATGATGCCCGTAACCTGAGCGAGGACATAGAACAGGTACGGTATTTTGAGGCGGCGGCCGAACACACGCCTTCCTGTAAATCCCTTGCCAACTGGATCCTGGGCCCCATCCGCAACTGGTGTAACGAAAATGGGCGGGATATTTCCGCTTTCCCCCTTTCTCCCAAAGGACTGGCAGCGCTGACCACAGTGGTGGAATCGGGGCAGATCAGTTTTTCCAGCGCTTCGGGAAGACTGCTTCCCAAATTGCTGGAATCGCCGGAGGAAGATCCGCTGCAACTGGCCACCCGCCTCAATCTCCTGCAGAATGCAGGCACGGGCGAAATAGAGCAGTGGATAGGAGAAGTGCTGAACCGCATGCCGGAAAAAGTGGCCGAATACCGTCGTGGAAAAAAAGGCCTGCTGGGTCTTTTCATGGGTGAGGTGAAAAAATTGTCGAGGGGCAAGGCCGATCCCAAAATGACCACCCACCTGCTGGAACAAAAACTCAACGAATCCTGAACAAACAAACAATATGAAATTGCTCCAAAGAATTGGATACCTGCTGGTAGTTGCTGTGCTGCTGGTTCAATGTAAGTCGAAAGAAGCTGCCGGCGAATTTGACGTGGCGGTAAAATATAAGGAGGCCGACAAACTGAGTCCCATGCCCGGGAGAAAACTGTTGCTGGAAGAAATTCCCTTTGGTCCCGAAGCCGCTCCCCTGATCCTGGATTCCGCCTCGCTGAAAGACAATGCCGGCAGCATCACATTAAAAGGAAAAGCAAAAGAGGCCGGCCTCTATCAACTGACGGTGGAGAACGGTCCCGTGCTGGTGCTGGTGAACGATGCGGAGAACATCCAGGTGGACCTTGATCTTTCCAAACACGACCGGTTCTATACCGTGAGCGGTTCGGAGGGCAGCGAACAACTGCGCGACTTCATCCAGCAGTACACCGATCGCAGCGCTTCCATCAACAATATTTTCAGCCGCATGGACAGCCTCAAGCAAACCGGCGCACCCGACAGCGTATTGCTGGCGGTTACCGAAGAAAAGAACAAAGCCATTGCTTCCATCACCGATTACCTGAAAGGATTTATCTCCAAATCTTCCAATCCTGCCGTAAGTCTTTTTGCATTGGGCATTTCCTCGCGCGTGTTTTCGAAAACGGATTTCGAAACGGCGCTGAGCCAGTCCCTCAAGAAATTTCCGGAGCATGGCATGCTGAAATCCATGAAGCAAACATTCGACATGCAACAGGCACAGATGGCCGAAATGGAAAAGCAGAAAGCGGCCAGGTCGCTCATCGGGAAAGAAGCGCCCGATCTCACCATGCCCGATCCCAATGGAAAAAATATTTCCATCCGCGATTTTCGCGGCAAGTACGTGCTGGTGGATTTCTGGGCATCCTGGTGCGCGCCCTGCCGGCAGGAGAATCCCAATGTAGTAAGAGCTTACGACAAATTCCGCAATAAGAATTTCACCATCCTGGGCGTTTCACTCGATAAGGAAAAAGGTCCCTGGGAAAAAGCCATCAGCGCCGATAAACTGATCTGGTCGCACATGAGCGATCTTAAATTCTGGGAAAGCGAATCCGTGAAAGCATACGGCTTCGAAGGCATTCCTTACAACGTGCTCATCGATCCAAGCGGAAAAGTGATTGCCGAGAACCTGCGTGGGTTCGACCTGGAGCAGAAACTCAGCGAAGTACTTCCTTAAGCCTTTCCTTTTCTCGGATGAATATCGATCAGCAGGGCGGGCAATAGCACCAGGTTGGTGATGGTAGCCACAATTAAGGTGAGGGAAGTCAGCCAGCCGAGCGACTGTGTTCCGCCGAAACCGCTGAAACAGAAAATGACAAATCCCGCGATCAGTACCAGCGAAGTATAAATGATGCTGATGCCCGTGGAGTGAATGGTCTGTATCACGATGTCCACAGGTTTGGCGTCTTTATTCGCTTCGCTCTCCTGCTTATAATTTACCAGGAACCGGATGGTGATGTCGATGGCAATTCCTAACGCCACGCTGAAAACGAGTACCGTAGAGGGTTTCAGCGCCACGCCGGCCCATCCCATGACGCCGGCGGTGATCACCAGCGGAATCAGGTTGGGGATCAGGGAACAGATGAGGATGCGCACCGAGCGGAACAGGTAGATCATACAAAGTGCGATCAGCAGGAAGGCCCAGAAAATACTTTCCTTCAACCCATTGATGATAAAGGTGCTGCCCTCCAGGAAAGTGATGCTGCTACCGGTCATGGTTACGTGATATTGCGAGGAATCGAAATACTGGTTGGCTTTTTCGCGGATGCCGGCGAGGATCTCCGGCAGGCGCTTGCTGCCCACGTCTTTCATGTTCACGCTGATGCGGGTCTGCTGTTTGGCGGTATCCATAAAGGAGCTGACCAGTTTGGTGAGCTGGTTTTTTTCGCCGGCGCCACCCGAGCCGCGGAGGTTCAGGTAACCCGCGAGGAAACCGATATCGAAACTGTTGGGCAGTGCGTAATTGGTACTGTCGCCATCGTAGTAGGCCTGCTTGGCAAATTTGATGCCTTCGGCAATGGAAAGCGGCCTGGCCATATCAGGATTCTCAGCAATGAATTGCGCGAGGGAATCGATGCGGCTGAAGAGCTGCAGGGGGTTCTTGCGAAGCCCGTTTTTCTGTTTGGTATCCACCACGATCTCCAGCGGCATTACGCCCTTGAAATTGTTCTCAAAGAATTTGAGGTCGGCGTAGATCTTATCGGTTTTGGGAAGATCGTCTACGATAAAGCCTTCCGAACGCAGGCGCATCATGCCCAGCAGTGCGGCCACCGTAAGCAGGGCAGCCGTGGTGTAAATGAGTTTGCGGTGCTGCAGCGACCATATTTCCAGCCGGTCGAGCATGCTCAGCAGGAGCGGGTTTTCGAGATAACGCGTATGTCTTTTTCGCGGAGCAGGCAGGAAGCTCAACACCACGGGAATAAAGACCAGGGAAATGAAAAAGAGCATCAGGATATTGATCCCTGCCACGATGCCGAACTCCTTTAATATGGCACTGCTGGTGAGTGCAAACACCGCAAAGCCGATGGCCGCCGCAATATTGCAGAAAAGGGTAACAATGCCCATTTTGGCCACCATGGTGCGCAGCGCTTCCATCTTATCGTCCGTATCAAGATAAGTGTGGTGGAATTTGTTCAGGAAATAAATACAGTTGGGAATGCCGATCACCACGATCAGGGGCGGGATGAGTGCGTTGAGCAATGTTATTTTGAAACCCAGCAGGTGCATGGTGCCCATGCTCCACAGCACACCCATGATCACCACCGCGAGGGACAGCAGCATGGCGCTCACACTGCGGAAAAAAGCCAGCAAAATGATGGCGGAAAAGATCAGCGAACCGGCGAGCAGCCATTTCATTTCTTTGGCGATGCGATCGGCCATCTGCGTGCGGATCAGTGGCAGCCCGCTGTAGTGCATTGTGAGCTGGTGCTGTTGTCCGAAACGTTCTGCACGGTCCACGATCTGTTTCACCACACCGGTGCGCGCGGGAGAAGCCAGTATGTCTTTATTGATGGTGAGTCCCATCAGGTAGGCGCGGGTATCGGGGTTGTAGAGGATGCCTTCATAAAAGGGCAGGCTGCGGAACCGCGCCGCGCCGGAATCAATGCCTGCCTTGTTGAGCGCTGCATCGGGAAAGAGCCGCTGCGCCTGCAGCTTTTCCGTACTGTCGTTTTTGACCAGGGTCACTGCACCCGGAATGCCCAGGATCTCTTCCACGCCTTTGATCTTTTTCAGGTCCTGCTGCAGGGTGGCATAATCGCGAAAGACCGTTTCTTCAAACAGTTTGTCCGTTTGAATACCAATCACCAGCAGGCTGCCATCTTCCCCGAACTGTTTTTTGAAAGCGATGTAATCGCGGTATTTGGGGTTATCGGTAGGAATGGCCCGCGCGAAATCATAACTCATCTGCACCTGGCTGGCCTGCCAGGCCATAAAGCCGGTAGCGGCCAGCAGCAGGGTGATCAGGACAATCCGGTAGCGAAGAATAAAACTGCCTAGTCTATACCACATGGATAACGGGTTGGTTGCCCGCAAAGAAAGCCATTTTCAGCGGATTCGGGTTAACTTTACCCGATGTCCCTGGCGCCCACAAAAGGAATTGTATTGCGGTCGGTCAAATATGGTGAAACCAGTTTGATCGTGTCCATTTTTACCGAAGGATTCGGGCTGCAATCTTATATCATCAACGGGCTTCGCGGCGGCGGAAAAAAACAGGGCTCCCGGGGCAATCCCTTCCAGCCCGCGGCCCTGCTCGATCTGGTGGTGTATCACCAGCCGCAGAAAAACATCCAGCGGATCAGGGAATACCGTTGGGCGCAGTTGTACACGCAGTTGTATGAAGATGTTTTCAAAGCGTCGGTGGCCACTTTTATGGTGGAGTTGCTGCTGAAATGCCTGAAGGAACCGGAGAGCAATCCCGACCTGTTTTATTTTATGGAAGATGCGCTGTTGCACCTCGACCGCGCAGGCGCACCCGTGGTGGCGAATTACCCGATTTTCTTTGCCGTTCACCTGGCGAATTTTTTCGGCTTCCGTTTGTCGGAAGAAAAGGAAAACGGGAAACAGTTCCTCGATCTGCAGGAAGGCCGCTTCCTCGACCAGCCGCCGGCCCACACCCAGTACCTCGATCCGGGCGCCTCCGCCGTGTTGTCGGACCTGCTGAAAGTGATGCAGCCCGCCGAACTGGAAGATTTTGCACTGACCGGAATGGTGCGCCGGCAATTGTTGTTCTCGCTGGAATCTTATTATGCCTATCACCTGCCCGATTTCGGCAGGCTGCGTTCGCTGCCTGTACTGCAGGAAGTGCTGGGCTGATCAGAACTGTTGTGCGGATCAGCAATGCCGCATTGATCAAAGAAGCCGTTTGCTCTTCCCGTTGTTGAACTGCACCATGCCCGGTGTTTTTCCTTTTCCGAAACTGCCCAGTTTGTCCTCCATGCCCAGCGCTACCGCGCCATTGAAAGTGACCCATCGCAGGATCTCTTCCAGTGGTATGCCGGGGAAATATTTTTGTACCAGTTGTATCTCCGCTGCGAGGCTCAGCGTATGATTGGACGCCAGGCTATCGGTTCCCAATGTAAGCGTGCAACCCTGTTGGCGCAGGAGGTCAATGGGCGGCAGGCGGTTGTTGATGTAGAGGTTGGCGCCGGGGCAAAGGCAAAAAAAGTATTGGGTGGCTTTGTTGTTTTCCTGCAATTGCTGCAGGTCGGCCGCGCTGGTTTCGGTATTGTGCACCAGGATCATTTTCTGCACGGGACGCAGTAGGGGCAGTACCGCCTGCAGGCTGCTGGTGCCGGGTGGACGGAAAAAATCGAGCGAAACGCCAATGGCGGCAAATAATTCCCGGAAGCGGGAGGCGCCGGTTTCGAAGAAAAGATTTTCGTCGGTGCTTTCCTGGTTGTGCAGCGTGCTGATGGCCGGAAATTCGCTGAATATTTTTTGAAAAAGTTCCGGTGACACGGAATAAGGCGCGTGCGGTACAACAGATGCGGAACCAATGGCATCGAAACTTTCCCAAACCTTTTTTGCCTGTGTATAGCGGTGACCGGCACCCGAAGGAACAAAGCCACTGGTTTCTACAAAATGATGGTAGCGGATGGGGGATGTTTTTTTAACGGCGAGGCTGTCGGTGGTATTGCAGATGTCGCCAACAGCTACAATTCCTTCTGCATACATGGTGGTATCTGCTTTTTTCATGGCCGCTGCCTGTTCCGCGATCCGGAGATGCCGTCCCTGCAGCACGCCGAGCAGGAAGGGCACCATGCCCGATTGCGGTGGGATTTGCCCGGCCATATGGCTCAGCTCCAGGTGGCAGTGCGTGTTGATCCAGCCGGGTGTGAGTATGCCCGGGATGTATTCCAGGTCTTCGCCCGCTTCCTGCTGCGGCAGCAGGTCCAGGATTTCGCCGGCCGCTGTTGTCACCAGCACGGTTCCTGCCGGTTCAAAACCGGTTCCGTTGAAAAGCCTGTCTGCCCTGAATTTTCGATGGATCATGCGCCGAATTGGATTAATTTTGCCAACCTTCGGCCAAAATAGGAATTATGCAGGACAAACTGGATGCGATCAAAGCCCGCTTCGAAACCCTGGGTGTTTCACTGACCAACCCGGAAATCGTGGCGGACAACAAACAGTTCAGCGCTATGAGTAAAGAATACCGTAGCCTGGAAAAGATCGTGCTGGCCTACGACAATTACCGCAGCGTGCAGAACGATGTCCGTTCTTACCGCGAGGCGCTGGAGGGCGACGATGAGGAACTGCGCGAACTGGCCAAGGAAGAACTGCCGGAACTGGAAGAAAAAGAAGGGAAACTGGCGGCGGAGATCCGGCAGATGCTGATCCCCAAGGATCCGCAGGACGACAAAAACGCCATCCTGGAAATCAGGGCCGGAACGGGCGGCGACGAGGCTTCTCTTTTTGCCGGCGACCTGCTCAATATGTACCTGCGCTACTGTAACAGTCGCGGCTGGAAAACCAGCGTGCTGAGTGAAAGCGAAGGCACGGTAGGCGGTTACAAGGAAGTGAACGTGGAAGTGATTGGCGACGATGTATACGGCACCCTCAAATTTGAAAGCGGTGTACACCGGGTGCAGCGGGTGCCTGCCACGGAAGCCAGCGGCCGTGTGCATACCAGCGCCGCCACGGTGGCGGTGATGCCCGAAGCCGAAGAAGTGGACGTGGAGATCCGCGATGCCGATGTGAAAATGGAAACGGCGCGCAGCGGTGGCGCCGGCGGCCAGAACGTGAACAAGGTAGAGACCAAGGTAATGCTCACGCATATTCCCACGGGCACGGTGGTGATCTGCCAAACAGAGCGGACCCAGTTGGCCAACCGCGAAAAAGCCATGCAGATGCTGCGCACCAAACTGTACGAAGAACAGGTGCGCAAGCAGGAGGAAGAAATTGCGCGCCATCGCAAAAGCCTGGTCAGCAGCGGCGACCGCAGCGCCAAGATCCGCACCTATAATTTCCCCCAGGGAAGGGTGACCGACCACCGGATCAATCTTACGGCCTATAATCTCGATGTGGTGTTGAACGGCGATATCCAGGAATTCATCGACCAGCTCCAGTTTGCAGAAAATGCGGAGAAGATGGCGCAGGCGGACTAAAATGCTGCGCCCGGATTAAAAGACTGTAGCCGGGCAAAAACCCCAGCCGGATGTAAACTCTTTCCGCCGCTATTGCGGTAAATTTCACAGCATTTCCGGCACTCCCATAGTATACGGAATTTTTCTCACATTATAAATACCCATAAGTGGTAGGTTTTTACTTTTCTATGACGAAAAACCAGTGGGGTAGCGGGCCGGGTGTTAATTATTTTAAAAATAACCCCCTTTTATATGCGCAAATGATTATCGTGTTGTTACTTTGTATTGTCAACCGGACGCAAAGCAGAAAAAGGCGAAAGGTAGATTTCAAAGTTCTTTAACGATTCGGATCACACTTTTGGCAACGCTTTTGCGTTATATAATAAACACGATTCAATTTTTTGACTCTCACATAAGCAGTCAATTTTCTCATAAGCAGTTAGTTTTGGTTACGGCCCCTGTTTCTACAGGGGCTTTTTTGTGCACCTAAGGGAGGTGCGTTCTCCGGTTTGGGGGCCGCGGAGTTTTCCGGTCTGTGGAGTGGTTGAGTATTGTGGGGGCAGTTTCTCCAGCACTTCTCCAGCACCCCTCCAGCAGTTTTCCCGCAGTTTTCCCGCAGTTTTCCAGCACAATTCCAGCACATTTCCCGCACATGCACTGCATATGGAGGGCGTATCGACGGCAGGTTACGGCGGAGGGAATCGCCTGCCTCCGGTCAGGCACTTCGGCAGCAGCGATTGGAATGAAAACAGATACCATTGGAAAGCATAAAAAATTTGTTTTTGTGATCAGTTCGTTTGAACAGGATAACAATACAGTCCGGTTTCGGTATAACCAAATGAATGTCGCAGGCGGTCGTTTCCACGGCGCGGGCGGTCGCTTTTGTGGCGCGGGCGGTTGTTCCGGGGATGGCGAAAATGGCGGCACGCTGTTTTGAAGGCTAAAAAACAGGATGAAAATTCGTCCGATTTTTCCCTTTTCTCGTCCGATTTTTCCTTTCTGGTTTTTTGGGGTTGGCGGGTTGTGAAAGAAGGTTCTTGAAACAGGTTCGGGATTTTGTTGACCTTATTTAAGGTTCGGGGTCGAATGTTTTGTCGCTGTCTGGCTGGACGATTGTCTCCGTCTCTTTGGGGTTTTCTCCTGCGACGATTGCCGAAATGATGCTATTTTAAAAGCATCCCTGCACATATACAAACCCTGACTTTGCCAATCCGACCCCCAGCTATTTTTGGCACATTGCAAAGCACACAATGCCAACACACAGCCCACCGCCCCAACTGACGAATGCCTGTCATCTATAGCTTTCCAGGAGCCAAAAGTCACTAATCAGCAATTCGTTATTTTAGGGGGATTATTGATATTTGACAAACGCTACTTCCATGGAAAAACGAGTTGACAGTTTAGTTTTCAGAAGAATGACATATGCAGATTTCCGGCACATCAATAAAGTTGGTGGAGAGGAAGAAGGCGGAGGCGGACAGTCATACATTGATTTTCCAGTTGCTGACATTGCACTGCCAAAATGGTTTGACTTTCTTGGCAACAATACTGGTGTGGGTGCTGGCGAGAGACCGCAATGGGATTTCACGATAAACAGTTTAGGAATAAAGCAGCCACATAAATTACGAATTTATCAGAGGCGTGCCGCCTCTGTCAGTATTGCTTCTCAAAAGGTTCATAGCAAAACAGCGAACAGAGTTCCTGCCTGGCATCCTGACAATTCGTTCCCAGTTGACTACAATCCTCATAGCGACAACCTTGTTATTTACATTGCCAGGACGAAAGACAATCAGTTTTGGGCAGGTTGGTTTTTGAAAAATGTGATTCCGAAAAACTGGTTGATGAATGATGAACTCAAACTATTGTTTGAAGAAGACTCAGCTGGTTACATTAAGTTCAAATCAAAGGTTCTGATTGATACCGAAAATAAAGAGTGGGCCTTTTACTTTGATGCCAAAGAAGTAAAGAATCAAGTCAAGACAGAGGAAGATGTTGAAGAAGATTTACTCAATCAAGATACTTCACCAAAACTTGAAGAACTAACAGCGAAAGCAAAGCCCGAAATCAAAGAGAGAATTTTAAAAATCCGTCAGAGAAATAATCAGATAGTAAAAAACTTGAAAAAGCTTTATAAGGGACATTGCCAGATTTCAGGAACTGATTTGACTTTTCAAAAGAAAGATGGCAGTTGGTATTCAGAAGTTCATCACTTAATTTCCTTAGGGGAAAACGGTTCTGATTCTTATGCGAACGCTATTGTGATAAGTCCTTTGATTCACCGAATGCTGCACTATGCAAAAGTTTCTGCAATTGACCTTTCAGAAATTAAAGACCACAAACTGAAAATTCAGATTAATGACAGGGACTTTGAAATCAAATGGCATCCCGACCATTGGAAAACGGTAGAGGAATCTTTGAAAGACTAACTGCGATGTAAGTGAATGAGAAACTCATTCAGCGTTGCACCAGTTTTAATCACATCCGTTCTGCTTTTGAAACGCTTATACTTGATGTCTTTCTTCACCACTTTTCCGTAACCCGACAAGAAAGAAATCAAATCATCAATGGGAAGTAATCCATCTTCACTATAACTAATCAGAAAGTCATCGCAATTTATTTGCGTCAGAATTTTATCAAACGAGCTTCTGATTTTCACTTTGGAGCAGAAATTTGAATACTGGTCTCTCCAAGGTCGCAAACCGCTATCTCCAATTGCTTCGGGTTCATCTTCCCGTGCAAGTGTTTCAAGTATATGATAGTTGGCTGCATATTGCCGCTTGATATACGGAGGGTCTATGTAACAGACATCTCCCGACAATTTGCCTGCGATATCTTCTGCATAAGCTCTGAAAATTTCGTGACCTTTTAATTTTCCTTCTTTGGAGAATGAAGAAGCATAAAGGAGAATTGGGTCTTCTGCTCTCTTTGCAAACTTTGACAAGTAGTGTCCGTAAGTTCCTGCAATGTTTGCAATATCATTTGCAGCCATAATCAAATCGTGGAGCAAAAGGGAGTGCTCAAATTCAGTGATAAAATATTTCTTTCGCAACGATTTAATTTCTTTTCTGATTGCATCAATCTTTTCTGCATTTTTTGATGTAAAATATTTTCGTGGTTTGCTTGTGTTTGATGGTTCGCCTTCGGGACTAAATTCTTTGTAAAAATATCCCTTAACCGGTTTCAGATTATTAAGGTAATTCAAAACGGTTTCGTAATTACTTCCACCAAATAAATTATTTGTTTTATATTTCTCAATACCATCAATGTTTTTCATTCCCCTGAAATCAGGTGCTTCACCCAAAAACAAATGCACATTCAAATGATGATACGAGTAAGTCATAACATCAACTGCTGAAACCTGAAAACCCTTTTCACGAAGCGCAAGTGAAAAAAGCCCGGTGCCAGCCATCAAATCAATAACATGCTTTGCTCCTTTTTTAGTGGACTTGATTTCCGAAATGATAATATCAGAGAGTTTGTCCTTTGAGCCGATATATCTAAAGCCCATTTACCTGAAATATTTCTTTTGTAGTGCAATTCAGCAAACGCCTGATTGGTATAAGTTGTTCGGAAGAATTAAGCGTTTCAAAAATTGATTTGTAATCTGTTTGATTCAGTTTAAAGAAATGTGCAACAACTCTTTCAATAAAAAGGTCATTCTCCTTTGAGATATTTTTTTCGTTAGAGTGAGAAATTTCGTTTCTAATAATCTTGGTTACACGGACAATCAATTTTTTTGCATCAGCAGAATTGAAATCAATCTTTGGAAACGGCAAATTCACAAGAGTTGTTTGCGTTAAGTATGGATGACTTTTCCATTCATTCTCTCCAAACTTCTTAATTAGAAAATATGTCATTGCCCGTGAGTTCAGCACAGCCAAAACAAATTCCAATGACACTTTATTTTCATAAGCAGATTTTAATTTCAGAATGTAAACAACCTGATTTGTGATTGCGTTTTCGTAATCCAAACTTGCAGTAATTCCAACGCCAGTTTTGCGAACGAGAATTTTATCGCCATTGTAAATACTCAAATCCTTGTAGTTGATACCATTCTTCAAAGTATTTATCCAACTCTTGGAAACCGAAGTGAAGCGATATAAATCTTCACCAACTTTCAACTTGATATTACCAATTCCATTGTGATTGAGAATAATTTTTTCCGTAGAAATTGTGTCAAGATTCAAAACCGTTTTACAACTGCTGCATTTCGGTTGCTTTGCTTTTGGATAAGGCATCCAGTGTTTGCAGTTCGGGCACTGGCACACTATACCTTTCTTTGAAATCTCTGCCCCTCTTGTGTTCTTTACAAACTGCTGAATAGCTACACTGTTATTTTGAATCTTGCCAAAAGTTTTTTGCTCATCAGTTTTCAAGTCAATATCAAAAACACAATTATCGTTTTCGTAAAATCTGCTTTGGGGAACTTTATGTGACAATTCCTTTTCAACTACTTCAAGTGTCAACTCATTTGAAATTATTTTTTTCTTATAGCTGGAGGATAAGCGGAAACAATCAACCTGATGATTGCTTTTTGCTTTCGTCTTTTTTCCAACAATAATTACACAAGCCCGATTGATTTCAGGAAATATTTTTTCTCCCAATCTTGCAATCAAATGAATGGTTGTGCTTTTGGAAAGCAGGCAGCGGAATCTCGCTTGCTCCTGACTGAAAACAGAATCGGGAAGAATCAAGCCATATACACCGTTCTCATTCAGGTTTTGTAAAATGACTTCAACAAACAAATCAAAAACATCAAACTGACCTTTCGCCAATGAGAAATTTAAATTCAAAGCCAACGGGTCGTAGCCGTTCAGTTCAGCACCCCAGGGAGGATTACTGATAGCTACATCAAAACCGTTTTTAACTTTCAATTCCTTTCGCAATTCTAACCAACCTTCAACTGAACTTTTTCCGTTGCCAGGAAATAATCCGTCAGTATGAATAAACTGTGTTGCAAACACCCTGAAAGAGCTATTAGCAAATTTCGCTGTGGAACTGACAATTGCATTTATGTCTTTATCAATGCCAAATATTTTCGGCTTTGATTTTCTCTTTGTTGACAATTCATTTGCCAATGCCCGGAGCAAAACACTATCACCGCAAGCAGGGTCAATTGCATTTGCAATTTTTCTGTTACCAAAATATCCGACAACTTTCTTTGCAAGATATTCAGCAAGAAATGAAGGAGTGTAAAACACGCCGTTCACTTTGCGTTCTTCTTTTGTATAGAATTCGGCAGGACTCATTTCGCTTTTCCTTTGGTTATGTAGGGAGTTATTTGCTTTCCAACCAGGCGGACAGCCTGATAAGTAATATCATTGACCCCATATTCTTTGATTATTTTCTCCGCCGTGTGAATTACTTTCAGACCCTCTTCTGATATTTTAAAAAATTTGCACAATCGTTGAAGTTGGTCCACAGTAGGCAATCTTTCACCTCTCTCAATCTTGCTTAACATCGGGGAATCAATATCTACTTCTTTTGAAACTTGATGCAATGTTAGTTTCATTTTCGTTCTTGTATCTCTGATACGCCGGCCTAATTCAGAATTGCTATTTTTCATTTTGAAGACTTGTCGAAATTATACAAATTTGACAGCTTCCCAACTATATTTTTTAGTATTTATGCACACACCAGGTCAGGCACATTGGCAAGGCACGCAAGCCGACATACAAAGACTAACCTTGCAAAAGAGCCTGACTTGTTCCTGGGCTTCCGGGACACCCCCTACCTAAGCTCCGCAGTGGTAACAACAATCGACAAGGAACAACAAATCAGCCTGAGAGGCGTACAGTTTGCTTATTTCCCTGCTTCGGTTTATGCATACGTAGTAGGTAACAATACACTAAAGCAAAGGGAAGAATACGCCTGAAGCGTACAATACATTCGGCCTTCGTGAAAATGAGGTAGTTCTGTTTGATAACTTTTACAGGGAGGTCAGTTCAAGATTTAGAGCGGAAATTGCAGACGAGCTTGATATGCTACTTTTCGGACATGTTTTTATCAGACCGGAGACTTACACGGACAAGCTTGTGGAATTGTTTGAGGGTTCCAGTTGGAGGCAGCAGGTGACATCCTGGTAGTTGGACAAAAAAAGACGCTGTCAAACTGTGATGTAGGAGCAATTTGCGACCCGGCTGTGGAAATTTCCAATATTCATTTTTGAAAATATAGCCTTTTTAAGGGCCACTTCCCGCCAGCCGCTTTCCCGCAAACGTTTGCGCACCATCGGTACCCGGCTTTCCTTCTATATTTAGGACCAGGGGTATGCCATATTAAAGCCCCGGGGTAAACCAACTGAATCAAAACTAACGAGCTATGCAGGAAGTGGCTAAAATAAAAGCCGGAGATATAGCAACTTTCAAAAACGTATTCTACTCCTACAGCCAAAAACTGTACAACTATCTTTTTGATAAAACCAAATCCGACTACCTGGCCAACGAAGTGGTACAACTTTGTTTTATCAAATTGTGGAAAAGCCGGCATACCCTAAACGAAGAACTGGCACTGTCTACCCAGATTTTCCAGATAGCCAAAACCACCCTGATCGATGAACTCAGAAGGGAGGGACGGTACAAAATGAAACTGCAGCACCTGCTGACCCGCGATAATTTCTTCCGGGAAGTAGATGGCTATACCCAGATAGATGCTGCTGACACACGCAACCTGCTGGACCGCGCCATCGAAGAACTGCCATCGATGCGAGCCAAAGTATTTCGCCTGGGAAAAATTGAAGAAATGAGCTACCGCGAAATCGCTGCTGATCTGTCTATTTCCGTGAGAACGGTTGACAAGCATATGCAACTGGCGCTTCGGAATATCCGGCCGGTCTTGAAGCCCGGCATCTGGCTGATGCCGGTGGTTTTAACGCAGTATTATCTTATTTGCTAATATTGCAGGAACATATTTTGAATGGACGGATGTGATGGAAGGGATGAACAAATACAAGGATCCGGAGAGCGGGCAAACTGAACAAAAGGCCGTATCCGGCGATCATCAGCAAACTGGTTCAGCGGATGCTATTGTGTTGTCCGAAGCAGAATGGAATGATGCACCCGGGTCGCCTCTGGCGCAAACCACCGGAACAGAAGCCTTCCTGGATCAGATTGTAGCAGAGGAAAATAAAACACCTGCTCTCTTTCATTACATAAGCCGCTGGTCATTCGCCGCAGCCATACTGTTGTTTCTTGGTTTGAGTACGTTGTATCTTTTCTACCCGGCAAATAAACAAAACACCCTGCCGCCGGCTGAACCGGAATTGGCAAAAGCCCTTCCTCCTGCCGGCAACCGTTTGGCGGTTGTTTACAACAGTGGGGAGAGCGCTATGCGGCACCTGCTGCCCGACGGCTCCGCAGCCTTGATTTCGCCCCACAGCCAGATCAGTTACCTGCCGCAATTTGAACCTGGCAAAAGGGATATCAACCTCGAAGGTGAAGCAGTTTTTGATGTCGCAAAAGATGCTTCCCGGCCGTTTACCGTGTATTGCAAGGAAGTTCAGACCAAAGCGCTGGGTACAAAATTCCGGGTTTCGATGCTGACAGACAGTGCCCTGGTATCCGTACTCCTGCTCGAAGGCAAGATCCTGGTCAATTCCACCGCAGCAGCCTATAAGGGACAAAAATATTACCTGCTTCCGGGCAATGAAATTGTGTACAGCCGCAGAGACAGCCGCTTTACCCTGAATAAGCGGCAACTATCAACAGGCCCCGCCATCGCCATTGCCACACCATCCAACAGTGCATCGGAGCTAAAGCCTGACGCCAAAATCCGGATCAACGCAGACAACAAGCGGATCCATTTCAATGATGTTGGGATGGCCAGGGTGCTGAATATCATCGCAACCAAATATGGGGTAAGCATCGCCTACCCAACCGACCAGATCAACGATATCCGGTTCGTGGGTACCCTTAACCTGGAAGACCCGGTACAGAAAATACTCCGGGACATCACTTCCATGAACAACCTCGGGCTGGTTTATGACAGTGCTGGCCGTAAATACACCATCCGCTAACACCGCTTTCCCGTATCCTGCCTGAACACTTCTGCCGGGTGCACAAAAATCTTTCAAAAAAACCTGAATCGGTTACGGATACACCGTTCTGGTCCGCGTATTACCAGCATTAGGTCATACTGTATAATTCACCGACAATGACAAACCAAACTGCTTTTAAAAAAGGGCTGACGTTCCTGGTACTCGCCCTTTTGTCATTTTCATCTTACAGCCAGAGCGGTGCTACCGGCATAGTAAGTGATGAAAAAAGCCGCCCACTCGGCGGCGTTACTGTCCAGGCCATGCGGAAGGATAAACCTGTCAAAAACACGGTCACCGACAGCTTGGGAAAATTCAGGTTTACGGATTTGCTTCCCGGCGACTACAACTTTGTGTTTTCGCATGTCAGCTACCAGTCCCAATCTGTTACCGGCTACAATCTCAAAGAGGGTCAGACGATCTCCATGCTGGTGTCGATGACCAGCGCTGCCAGCAACCTTACCGATGTAGTGGTTGTTGGTTTTGGCACGCAGAAGAAGCAGGATGTTACGGGTGCCATATCAACAGTAAAGATGAGCGAGGTGCTGGGGAACAGGCCGGTCATCAATGTAGGCGCCGCTTTACAGGGGACCGTCCCGGGATTATTGGTTACCGGCAATAACCAGGTGGGGCAGTCAAAATCCCTGCAGATCCGGGGTGCTTTTACGGTGGGTACTGCCAATTCCGATGGCAGCTACGGGGGTGCTGTAGCTCCCCTGGTGCTGATCGATAACGTGCCGGGTGATATCAACATGCTGAACCCGGATGATATCGAATCCGTATCTGTGCTCAAAGACGCGGCTTCCACGGCGATCTACGGAGCGAGAGGCGCTTACGGCGTTGTGCTGGTTACCACCAAAAAGCCAAAGTCAGGCTCCCGCACCACCATCAACTACAACAACAATTTTTCCAGCCAGCACGCGATCAACCTTCCCCGGCAGGCATCCCTTACCGACTATTTCAGGATGTACCAGGAAGCGGGTTATGGCGCTACCTATTGGGCAGACGGACAGAATGTTTCCGACTGGCTGGGTTACCTTGACCAGTACAAAGGAGATCCCTCATCGTTAACCATTGAAGGAGACGGCATCTATAAAGCGACAGACGACAAAGCCTATTATCTCCGGGAGCGTGACCCCTATGCGCAGATTGTTGAAAACAGCTTCATGCAGTCCCACAATTTCTCTATCGCCGGTGCTTCCGATAAGATCCGTTACCGGCTCTCTGCGGGCCTCACCAGCCAGGACGGCCCTATGGTACTGAACAAAGACAAGTACAACCGTTACAATATTTCGTCCTATCTCTCCGCCGAAGTTACTTCCTGGTTCACACAGGAAGCTGATATCATGCTGGCCACCAGCAAGAGAACACTTCCCGGTGTAGAAACCTCGGGCGGCCTGTTTACGCTTCGCCTGCTCTCGTATACGCCAGAAGGCATCATTCCGGCAGATGTCTACGGATTGTCAGCCGACTATCCCATCAACACCCCGCTGAATACGATGAAATATGCCGGCCTGCAAACGACCAATACCGCAACACCGCGCATATTCACCAAGTCCATCTTCAAGCCGTTTAAAGGATTTGAAGCAGTGCTGGAATATACTTACAACAAATCGGATGTACGTTACGATTATTATACGGGCCAGCAGCCTTATACCAGTATCCAGAAAAGTGTGAGTGTTTTCCCTACCGTGGATGTGTACACGAAGGATCACAATTTCATCAACTACAATGCCATCAACCTGTATGGCAACTATACCAGGAGCTTCGGTGATCACAACTTCAGGGTGATGGCTGGTTTCAACAAAGAATCCAGCTACTATGAAGATCTGTGGGTCCAGGTAAAACAGCAGACCTCCACCACGGTTCCATCTATGGCAGGTGCTACAGGCGATAAAAATCCGGTTGACAGTTATACGGAATATGGTATCACCGGCGGATTTTTCCGGGTGAATTATAGTTTTCGCAACAAGTACCTGCTCGAAGCCAACGGACGTTATGACGGCTCTTCCAAGTTCCCGGCCGGAAACCGTTATGGATTCTTTCCCTCTGTTTCTGTTGGCTGGAACATCAACCGCGAAGCTTTCCTGAAAGATGTCCACTGGATCAATGACCTGAAACTGCGCGCATCCTGGGGCAGTATCGGCAATCAGAACATCGATGCCTATAAATACAATCCCACGATGTCTGTGGGTCCCTGGACCGCCAGCGCCACCAACTGGCTGAACAACGGCGCCCTGGTAACCACCATCGGGATGCCGGCACTGGTCAGCAGCGACTTTACCTGGGAAACGGTAAAGTCCACCAATATCGGGATTGATTTTGCCCTGCTGAAATCGCGCTTTTCGGGGTCATTCGACTGGTATGAGCGCAATACCATCGGCATGCTGGCGCCGGGCTTTCAGTTGCCGGGCGTTGTGGGCGCAGAAGCGCCTTTCCAGAATACAGCAGATATGCGCGTGAGAGGATGGGAGCTTATATTAAACTGGCGCGACAAGATAGGCCCTGTTACTTACCGTGTTGGTGTGAACCTGACCGACTACAATTCTGTGATCACCAATTACAACAACAATTCCAAAATTCTCGGCAGCGGCACGCAGGCTTATTACACCGGACAGCACCTGGGTGAGATATGGGGATACCTGGCCGATGGCTATTATACAGCCGACGATTTTGTGAATACCACCAACTGGCAACTGAAGCCGGAAGTAACCGGCATCCAGGGGTACACAACTATTCTTCGTCCAGGCGACCTGAAATTCAAAAACCTGAGTGATGCAGACGGTACTTCCAACCTGATCACGCCTGGTGGAAATACGGCTAATGATCCCGGCGACAGAAAAGTTATCGGCAATACAATGCCCCGCTACCAGTATGGCGCCAACCTTGGCGTGAGCTACAGGGGTTTTGATCTCTCTGCCATGATCCAGGGCGTGGGTAAGCGCGATTACTGGCTGGGCAATACTGCATATTTCCCCTTTAGTGGCAACGATCTTTTCACACCTGTATTCTACAACCAGCTGGACTACTGGAAACCGAAAGACCCTGCCAATGGAGACTACTCCGCACAGAATCCCAGCGCACAATTGCCGCGTATTTACAACATCAACGGCTCATCGGCGCCCGGGTCCAATACAAGGGTCTCCGACAAGTACCTGACCAACGTGGCCTATATGCGTGTCAAGAATGTGACACTGGCCTATAGCCTTTCCGGCGCCTGGATGCACAAAGCACATTTGTCGGCTTTTCGTGTGTTCATCAGCGTGGAGAACCTGGCTACTTTCAGCAACCTGCCGAAAGGTTTTGATCCGGAAACACTCAACTGGACTTACCCGGCTTATCGCACCACCTCATTGGGCCTCAGTTTGACGCTCTAATTACAAAATGTTACCAGCATGAAAAAAGTAACTTTTCTTACCATACTTGCCAGCACAATGCTTTTCTCCTGCAGCAAAGACTTCCTGGATAAAATACCCAGGACCAGCCTTACGGAAGAGACCGCGTTTTTGTCCTACGACAATTATCAACAGTTCATGTGGCCCTGCTACGGGATGTTCTCAGATGTCACCATCCGGACCTCGCCCAACAGCACAGGTGTAGGGTCCACTTATATTGGGGATTCCTATGCCGGATACCTGGGATTCCGGGGCAGGCAGAATCCGTACCAGAACCAGACCGTCGTTCCGGCAACGACGGGGAATGGCTGGAATTTTACCTATATCCGCAGGATCAATATCATGCTTTCACATCTCAACGATGGTGTGCTGAGCCCGGAAGAAGCGACCCACTGGAAAGCTGTCGGTTATTTCTTTCATTCTTTCTGGTATATGGAGCTGATCGACCGTTTCAATGATGTTCCCTGGGTGAACCAGGTGTTGAACGATACGACATCCGCAAATATGGGACCCCGTATTGCCCGGAAGACGGTGGCCGATAGCGTGCTGGCGCGACTGATCTGGGCAGAGGCCAATATTGATGGCAAAAGCGACGGGAACAATACCATCAACGGCGACGTGGTGCGCGCAGCGATCTCTCGCTTCGCACTGCGGGAAGGAACCTGGCGGAAATACCATAACCTCGGCGATTATGACAAATATTTCGCCGCTTGTATCCAGTATTCCGAGCCATTGATTGCAAAGTATCCCAACCTGTATATGGGTAACGACAAGAACACTTCGAATGCCCTTGTGCCTGCAGCAGGATATGGAGAATTGTGGACGACACCGAGTCTTAAAGGCGTTCCCGGGATCATTTTGTACCGGGAACAGAGTTATCCCCTGACCACTTCCCGTTTTTCCGATTATGAACACATCAATGCGTCCGATGGAGAAATGCCCAAGGCAACCGTTGACATGTACCTCTGCAAAGACGGTAATACGATCAGCAACTCTACGTTCTATGCCGGCGATAAAACACCATATGAAGTGTTCAGGAACCGCGATCCCCGGTTGTACCATGTTGTGCAGCCGCCATTCAAAGTGTTGGCGAAATCAGCCAGCGGCGGCATAGTAGTTCCTGGCCTGCCGGCAGATGGCAACTGGAAATTTACAGATAACCCACAGGATCGTGAATACATTGATCTCATGGGCGCAAACAATACGCAGGGCAGTTCGGTACCTGTAGGTGGCGACATCACAAGGGGCATGAAGCGGCTGCCCGTTCAGAACTGGGGTAACTCTGTGCTGAATTTCAGTCCTCACCTGGAAGCAGCCAATGGCGGTGTGGCTTTCCAGGTTTCCAATACCGGGTTCTTTCTCTGGAAATTCTTTGCCACCTGGGAACAGAACGGGAATGCCGCTACCACGAATTCAGACCTGCCCATATTCAAAATCGAGGAAGTGTTGTTGAATTATGCGGAGTGCAAATGGGAAATTGGGCAGTTTGACCAGGCCGTCGCCGATAATTCCATCAACAAATTGAGGGCCCGCGCAGGCGTCGCCAATATGACGGCAGGAAATATTGACGGCAATTTCGATCCAAACAGGGGCGCAGATGATGCTGGCACCAGGATAGATCCCGTATTGTGGGAGATCCGCAGGGAACGCATGGTTGAACTAATGGGAGAGGGCTTTGGCTTCTACGACGTACGCCGGTGGAATTGTGCCAAATGGTATGTGAACCGTCAGTATTACGGGATGTGGCTGCCCGTGGCTGCCACTGCACCGGAGAGCAACTACCTCAATGCTTACCAGGTGATAGACCTCCCGGGTGCAGAGCCGCGCAAGAATGGTGAACCTGGTTACCTGTACCGTTATCCCGATCCGGTGGTCAATGGCCTGGGCTGGAAAGATCAGTATTATCTTTATTGCATACCGACCGATCAACTGTTGCTCAATCCCAATCTCGGACCTAATAATCCCGGTTGGCCCACACCAACAAAATAACCTGGTCAATAAAAGTATATGTCAAAAAAACTGCTCGTGCTGCTGGCCTGTATGCCGGGTATGATAAGTTTCGCCCAGCCAAAAAATCAAAAGCCAAATATTGTTTTTATTATGGCAGATGATTTGGGCTATGGTGATATAGCACCCTATGGTCAACAGAAAATTCACACGCCGAATATTACCCGGCTGGCCAATGAAGGCATGAAATTCACACAGTTTTATGCCGGCACATCGGTATGCGCACCATCACGCGCATCATTGATGACGGGCCTCCATACGGGTCACACTTTTATTCGCGGTAATAAAGAAGTGGACCCGGAGGGTCAGCAACCGCTTCCCGATAATAGTTTCACACTTGGCAAACTTGTTCAACAGGCGGGATATACAACCGGTGTTTTCGGGAAATGGGGATTGGGACCTGTGGGCAGTTCAGGCGATCCGCTCCGCCAGGGTTTTGATGCGTTTTACGGATACAATTGCCAATTGCTGGCGCACCGTTATTATCCCACCCACTTGTGGGACAATGACAAGCGGGTAGATTTACCCGGCAACGAAAATCTCCAGGCGCCTGCTGTTTACGCAGAAGACCTCATTCAGCAAAAAGCATTGGCGTTCATCAGCGAACACCGGCAGGCACCATTTGCGTTATTCTTAACCTATACGCTTCCGCATGCTGAATTGCTGGTACCCGATGACAGCATCCTGCAGTCGTATAAAAACAAATTCCCGGAACAGGCATACAACGGGAATGATTATGGCCCCAGGGCAAAAAAGGGAGGGTATACATCGCAGGCCCTTCCCCATGCCACTTTCGCGGCTATGGTCAGCCGGCTGGATGCCTACGTTGGGGAAGTGATGGCTTTGTTGAAACAACTCGATCTCGACAACAATACCCTGGTGATTTTCACCAGCGACAACGGGCCGCATGTAGAGGGCGGGGCCGATCCTGCCTTCTTCAACAGCGCAGGTGGCCTGCGCGGTGTTAAAAGAGATTTGTATGAAGGCGGCATCAGGGAACCCTTCATCGCCCGCTGGCCAGGCAAAATTAAACCGGGCTCAACCAGCGGATTCGTCGGTGCTTTCTGGGATATCATGCCCACACTGGCAGCGATTACCGGCGCAAAGCTGGCCGGCCCGACAGACGGCATTTCCTTTTTACCGGAGCTTACCGGTAAGAAACAGGTAACGCATAAATATCTCTACTGGGAGTTTCATGAAAACGGGGGAAGACAGGCCGTTAGAAAAGGCAACTGGAAGGCCATCCGCCTGAATGTATTCAATGAGTCGGCTACAACTTTGGAACTGTACGATCTCGCCACTGACCCGCAGGAGAAAAACAACCTGGCTGCAGAAAATCCTAAACTGGTAAAAGAGCTGACAAAGATCATGGAGTCATCGCATGTGGAATCGGCGATCTTTCCGTTTCATGCGCTGAAGAAATAAAGGCCGCAGGTTTGTGCACGCACTAAGCAGGAGGCAGACTGTTCTTCGTATTGTCGAAACTGTGTTTGTAGGTGCGGATATAGGCCGAAGGCGTCAGGCCGAATAGTTTCTTGAACTGTTTGCGGAAATATTTTACATCGTTGATGCCTACCTGGAAAGCCGCCTGGTTGATATTGATGCCGGTGGTCAGCAACAACACCGCCGCACGGCGCAGCCTTATATAACGGGTGAAGGCCGTGGCCGATAGTCAGCGCTCCAGGAAATCCTTGTATATCGGATCAACCCACTCTGCTGCCATTTATGAATAAAAACAAACATCTTCTGCTCTTTGGTCATCGCCAAAGACAATTTTGCCCGAAGCTAACCGGTGAAATCAGAACACACGAGATGGGTTGCCCAGTGGCTTAGGCACGGCTCATAGGGCCACTGCCTTTTTAGCTTCTAACTGTTGGGTGACAGGCAAAATATTCCCGGCTGGCATGCCCGTAGAAGGAAAAGCTATTGTAATAGGAGCGCAGAAGCCCGGGTTTTTGCACAAAATAAGACCAAAAAAAGCAAAATATTCCTCTATTTCACACATAATGTAAAAATAAGGATATATTTTACATCTTATTTTATACTTTTATATAAAATAAGGACAATCTTGAAAAATTCCTACACTATTCCCAGGGAGAAAATCCAGGAGCGCCTGCGCTTCGAAAACCCCTGGTGGGAGTCGGGAACAGCCGCTGCCGGCATCAGGGATTTGCCCCGGCGATTGTATTTTAAACAGTTCTACCCACTGCTGGCAGACAAGTCCATCAGGCGGGCTGTGATCGTGGTAGGGCCCCGGCGCGTGGGAAAAACCGTAATGATGCACCATGCCATAGATGCACTGATATCAGAGCAGGCAGCATCACCAAGAAAAGTCTTTTACATCGGCATAGACAATCCCATTTACATCAACCTATCCTTAGAAGATTTATTAAAGGAGTCGGTGCTGGCTTCCGGCGGCGATACCGCTGATGGCTGTTTTGTTTTTTTTGACGAGATACAATACCTGCGCGACTGGGAACGGCATCTCAAAGTGATGGTTGACAGCTATCCCGCAACAAAGTTTGTCGTAACCGGTTCCGCTGCCGCTGCAATGCAGGCAAAGAGCACCGAGAGCGGCGCCGGAAGATTTACCGATTTTCTGCTGCCCCCCTTAACGTTCCAGGAATTCCTGCACCTGCAACAACTCACCCACCTGCTAAAACCAACGGAGCTGGATTACGACGGAAAAAAGCTTCCTTTCTATTCCGCCGTAGATATCAAGCAATTGAATGAGTTGTTCTTCCATTACATCAACTACGGCGGTTACCCCGAAGTGATTTTTGCAGATGGCATCAAAGAAAATATGTCGCGCTTTATCCGCAACGATATTATAGATAAGGTTTTGCTGAGAGACCTGCCCGCCCTCTATGGCATAAAGGACGTGCAGGAGTTGTATCGCTTTTTTGCACACCTGGCTTACCATTCCGGTAAGGAGTTCTCACCCGAAAAACTCAGTAAGGATAGCGGACTGGATAAGGCTTTATTGAAAAGATACCTGGAATACCTGGAGTCGGCCTTTCTGATTAAAGTATTGCACAAGGTAGATGAAAAAGCAAGTTCCTTTAAACGGACTACGGCCTATAAAATTTATCTCACTAACCCTTCCCTGCGCACGGCTTTGTTTTCACCCATAGCTGCCACCGACGACGAAGCCGGTAATATGGTGGAAACGGCGATCATCGCCCAGTGGATGCACCGCGACAACCTGAACCTGCGCTATGCCCGCTGGAAACAGGGGCGCAGCGAGGGTGAGGTAGATCTCGTAAACCTCGACAGCCTGCAGCGAAAGCCAACCTGGACCCTGGAAATCAAATGGAGCAACCGCTACCTGGAGAAGCCAAACGAATTAAAAAGCCTGTTGGAGTTTTGCGGCAACAATAACCTGCACGCCGCAGTGGTAACAACAATCGACAAAGAACAACAAATCAGCCTGAGAGAGGTACAGCTTGCTTATTTTCCTGCTTCGGTTTATGCATACGTAGTAGGTAACAATACATTAAAACAAAGGGAAGAATGAAATCTGCCACAGTGTTATAAACGAATAACATTGCTTACGGCAAGAAAAATATTTCCGCTTTCGGTGTGGGTTGGAGTTTTTGCCAATACCCTATCTTAGCCCCGCATAAACTATTTGCCAGCAAAAAGAATAAAAGTGTCAAAATTAATTGCTTCTCTAGTGCTTCTAACAGTCCTTATTTCATGCAGGACAACTCACGACCAAAATATAGAATATCTTCCGCTTAGTAACTTTGATAATGATACGTCGCGTATTCAGTCAGATACGCGAGTGAGACTTCTCGCGTTTTCTGGTTCAAAAGATAACGACAAGGAGACCATCTACTATTCACAAATTATTGTGGTAAACTTACAAACCGGAGACACGCTTTCTATTTTGTGTCCTGCTTTAAAATATCCAGCGGCAGAAGGTGTTGCCGACAATGTGATAATTACACCAAATGATTTTGATCCGGCAAAAGGAACGAATGAAGCAAATTATCAACGGTCAGACGCATCTGCAAATATGATACTGCAAATCGTCACCGATGTAATGGAAACAGAGAACACTTCTGAAACTGATAGATTTGACAAGTATCTTGACGGGAGCATAATTAAGAATCAGTTAGTAGCAGTCAATCGTTCCAGGCAGTAAAGCCATTTTTGGTATCAGTTCCGTTACAGGGGGGACCCGCAAGAAATATTGCACAAGTCGACGATGAGACCATTGCATTGAATACAACAGGTTTCATCTACAAAATACCCGACACCGATAGTTGCGAATTTGAAGTGAAGTTTTACAAAAGGTTCGTGATTATCAGATACACGAAAGGATTTTGTGACAGGCAGTTTGGCATGAATGCAACAATTGATGGAATATTCCTTAAAACCCAGTGATAGAAAATCGACCTATGCTGTACAGATGGACAATGTTTTTTCTTGTTTTGCTGGCTAGTACAGATTGTGTCAAAGGGCAGGAAAAGCGAAACGTACCGGCACTTGAAATAATTTCCGATATAGGCAGAGCGTATTATTATCCCGGAGACACCATTTCCTTTATCGTAAGAAATACTACCAAAAGAGACAGGGCTTTTTCTATTGAAGCAATAACGGCTGATTCAAAGAAGCTACAAATAGGGTATGATGCCGTCTACACTGCATACTTTAATGACGACTCCCTCTTTTTCAAAAAATACAATGAAGCGAAGAAGTTGGCTAAACAGGTTCAGGTAGGATTTATTATGCCAGACCCGGCCTTTAAAGTGTTCCAAGTGGATGCACTGGGATCAAAAACGTTTTCTTTTGTCATCAGCGGGCGAAAGGTCAAAAAAGGAATGCAGGTTAGATTCAGAATTGTACCGGATATCGTGGACGATGAAGCCGGGTTCTATCCCGTAACAAAACTGTTTTACCTGTGTGCAGGTTTTAACTGACCTCAGTCCTGCAAGGGGCTCCGACGGGCGCTGAGGTAACTGCTGCAATAAAACGCCGCAATCACTCCGGCCAGCGCACCGGCGCTGTCGGCCACGGCATCGAACCAATCAAAATCACGGTTGATCCAGGAAGTTCGCTGTAAGAATTCCACCACAATGCCATCGGCTACGGCAAGCAGCGTAATACAAATTCCCCAGGCCATCCGCTTCCGGGGAGAAATCACCCTTTTCTGAAACAGATACATGCAGAGGGTGAACACCATTCCAAAGTAAAACCCGAAATGCACCACCTTGTCCGCGTTGGGAAAAAGCTTCACCTTTTCCTCCGGCATGCGGGTTTTTGGAAACAACAGCAACAGATGGATGACCAGCAACCAGGCAATGGGAACGATCCGCTTTTGCAGCAGCCGGAACATCTTATCCAACAAGGTGCTGGTAACCGGCGGCGTCGAGGAGCGCATCCACGTCGGCCGGATTATTAACGGTCATTTTGATCATCCAGCCTTCACCGTAGGGGTCGCTGTTCACCAGGTCGGGACTGTTGGCAAGGGCGGGGTTCACTTCACTGATGGTTCCGGCAACGGGCAGGAAAAGATCGCTGACGGTTTTTACAGCTTCCACGGTTCCGAAAACGGCTTCGGCTGCGAGCGCCTGTCCCACCGTTTCGATTTCCACATACACGATGTCGCCCAATTCGCCCTGGGCAAAATCGGTGATGCCAATGGTAGCAATATTGCCTTCAAGCCTGACCCATTCGTGGTCCTTGGTGTAGCGGAGCGTTGCCGGGATATTCATCGTGAAAAATTTTGTAGTGCAAATATGGGGAAACTAATTGGGAATTTCAGCGCTTCACCAGGCGGGCCCTTAAGATCCGCACCGGTTGCAGGGGACGGTCGCCGCCCGACCTTCCCGAAGTAGGCACGGCCGCAATGGCGTCCACCACTTCCATACCACTCACCACTTCTCCAAAAATGGTATAACCCTGGTCGAGGTGCGGCGACCCGCCGATGGTTTTGTACACTTCCCGTTGCGCCGGTGGAATTTTTCGTCCTTTGAGCCGGTAGGTCTCCAGGGAGTCGAGACCGGCGTCGGTGAATTTCCGGCCCTGCACAATGTAGAATTGTGCACCGCTGCTGGCTTTGGCGGGATTCACCTCATCGCCCTCCCGGGCCGCTGCCAGTACCCCACGATGGTGGTACAGGCTCTGCCGGAATTCGGCGGGAATGGTATAGGGCTTGTCGCCCTCACCCAGTTGGGTGGTATCGCCGGCACGCCTGCTGTTGGGGTCGCCGGCCTGGATCATGAAATGGTTGATGACGCGATGAAAGAGCAGGCTGTCGTAAAACCCTTCTTTGACGAGGCGGATAAAATTATCGCGGTGCAGGGGCGTGGAGTCCGACAGGCGGAGCCTTATATTACCCATGCTGGTTTCCAGCAGTACGTCTTTGCGGAGATCCGATTTCCGGACCCCTTCGGCTATGCGCGGGTTACAGGCCGTGGCCAGCAGCATTACAACGGCCGCCATCCACAGCCGGCAGGGAACAGTCATTTTCATTTGAATCCGATCTTATCAAAATACAACAATACATGGTCTTTCAGGAACAGCTCCTGCTCAATGGGATTGAAAGGGGGCAGGGATTTTAACTGGCGGAAATGCGGCCAGCCGTCGGGATCGGTGCCTTCCAGCTCATAATAACCGCTTTGGGTAAGCAGCGCGCATACCGCCACATGCATCAGATCCTGCTTTTGCTCCTTGGAAAATTTATCGCGGATATCACCAAATTCCTGGATGCCCACCAGGAAAAGAATGGTCTCCAGGTCGGGCTTTTTTCCAAATCGCTCCACCAGTTTGCTTTCGAGGTTCCACCAGCGAACCTGCAGATCGTCCTGAATATTCATGGTTCAAAGATAAAAGGCGCTGGCGCTTATCTTTGCGCCAAATCGTAAAAAGATGCTCTCTGTGAATTTTATCAGGCAGAACCCTGATTTCGTGAAGGAAAGACTGGCCATTCGTCATTTTACCCAGCCGGGGCTGGTAGACGAAGTCCTGGCCCTGGACGAACGCCGTCGCAAGCTGCAGGCGGAACGCGACGAACTCCAGCGCAAGGTGAACGCGGCTTCCAAAGAAATCGGCAACCTGGTGCGTTCCGGAAACCAGGAAGCGGTGAATGCCATTAAGCAGGACGTAGCATTGTGGCAGCAGAAAATGCAGGACGTGGCCGGCATCGAATCCCTGGAGCAGGACATCCACAATATCCTGGTACAGATCCCCAACCTTCCCTCCGCCCTGGTGCCCGCGGGCCGCACGCCCGAGGACAACGTGGTGGTGCGCGAGGGTGGCGCCAAACCGGTTCTGCCCGAAGGGCATAAGCCACACTGGGACCTGGTACAGCAATTTGGACTGATCGATTTTGAACTGGGTAATAAGCTTACCGGCAGCGGCTTCCCGGTGTACATCAACAAAGGCGCAAGGCTGCAGAGGGCCATGATCCAGTATTTCCTCGACACCAATACGGCAGCGGGTTATACGGAAATTCAGCCGCCGCTGATGGTGAACGAGGCGTCTGCCTATGGCACCGGCCAGCTTCCCGATAAGGAGGGACAGATGTACCACGCCACCGTCGATAATTTTTACCTGATTCCCACTTCCGAAGTGCCGGTGACCAATATTTACCGCGATGAGATCCTGAAAGAAAGCGACCTGCCGGTGAAGATGACGGCTTATACGCCCTGCTTCCGGAGAGAGGCGGGCAGTTATGGAAAAGATGTACGCGGACTCAACCGCCTGCACCAGTTCGATAAGGTGGAGATCGTGCAGATTGCGCACCCCGACAAGAGTTACGAGGTGCTCGACAGCATGGTGGCGCATGTGGAGCAATTGATCCAGTCGCTCGAACTGCCTTACCGCATCCTGCGCCTCTGCGGCGGTGATATGGGTTTTACCTCAGCGCTCACCTATGATTTTGAAGTGTACAGCGCTGCGCAGGAAAAATGGCTGGAAGTGAGCTCTGTGTCCAATTTTGAATCTTACCAGACCAACCGTATGAAGATCCGCTTCCGCGATGCGGGCGGCAAACCGCAACTGGCGCATTCTCTCAACGGCAGCTCCCTGGCGCTTCCGCGCATACTCGCGGCCCTGCTGGAAAACAACCAGGATGGCAGCGGAATACGGATACCGAAAGTATTACATTCCTATTTCGGCGCAGAAAGGATCGGGTGAGCTGCAAAAACAGTGCGCTGTTGAAACAGTGCGCTGCTCAAAGCAAGAGTGCTGCTAAAGTGGCGCCCGCTCAGAGTTTGCGGATCCAGATATTCCGGAAGCTCACTTCATCGCCGTGGTCCTGCAACTGGATGCTGCCGGGGCCGTGTTGCTTGTAGGTGGGCTGACCAATGTATTCGGTTCTGCCTTTGAGGCTCACGTTGTTCTGCACCAGCACGCCATTCTGGAATACAGTGATGCGGGCCGGACTGGCAAGGCTTCCATTCGTATTGAAACGGGGTGCGGTGAACACCACATCGTAGCTCTGCCATTCACCCGGCTTGCGGCAAACGTTCACCAATGGTATGTGTTGTTTGTAAATGCTTCCGGCCTGGCCATTGGAATAGGTAACATTGTCGTAGTTGTCGAGCACCTGCAGTTCGTATTGTTCCATCAGGAAAATACCGCTGTTGCCACGGCCCTGTCCCTCGCCTTTTACAATGGAAGGGGTTCTCCATTCTATGTGCAACTGGCAGTCGCTGAACTTTTCTTTGGTGCGGATATCGCCGGCGCCGGCTTTCACGGTGAGCGCATTTTCCTCCAGGGTCCATGCGGCGGCGCCGCTTTTGGCGCTTTCCCATTGGTCGAGGTTTTTGCCGTCGAACAGTACAATGGCGTCAGAAGGCGCCTGGTTGTTTGTGCCCGGATCCACTTTGGGCGGAACGGGTGTCCATACTTCGGTTGCTTTGGGATCGCCTTTTTGCTGGGCAAGGCTGCTGCCGCAGAGGGCCACAATGGCTGCAATGGTCAGAATGGAATATTTCATATGGTTCTTTGTGTTTTAAAGGTAATAATTTGAAAGCATCTCTCCGTTTCTCACCGCAACAGCAAGAGGCTGCCTTTTTTCACGTATTCTTTCCCGTTATAGTCCACGCCGCTGATCATCCAGGCATATACGCCGGAGGGCTGGTCCTTTCCCTGGAAACGGCCATCCCACCCTGCAGGGTCGAGGCTGTTGTAGACCTGTTGTCCCAGCCGGTTGTAGATCCTGAAATAGTTCATTTTCTGCATGCCTACCGCAATGAAGCGGAAGCGGTCGTTGCGCCGGTCGTTGTTGGGCGTGAAACTGTTGGGCATATACAACTCCGGCCCCTTGTACACCCTGATGTGGAGGGTGTCGGTGGTTTTACAACCGTAATCGGTAGACGCTGTAAGTACATAGGTTGTTTCGCGCGTGATGGTTGCAATGGGATTGGGCGACAGCGGGTTGTCGAGTCCTTCTGCGGGTGACCATTGCAGGATGGGTCCGCCGGAGCCGTTCAACTGTACGGGCTGGTTGTCGGCCACTACGGTATCCCTGCCGGCGTCGGCTTTGGTGCCGATGACTTCGATGGTGGCTTCGAGCGTATCGCTGTTGCATCCGTTTGCAGCACTGCCGCTGACGGTGAAAAGCTGGTTGCCGAAACTGGCGCCGGTGAAATCGAGAAAGGGCTGATCGGCTGCGGGCGCGGGCGTCCAGTTCCAGTGAACCACCTCACTGGCAGGGTTAACCGAACTGGCCTGTAGCCGGGTAGCAGCGCCCAGGCAAATGGCTTCGTCGGCAGCCAGTTCAATTTTTGGCCGCGGCAGGGTGGCGAAACTTTTGATGGCAATGTTGCCGATACATCCTTCTTTGGTGCTTACCTGCAGGCTCACCTGGTTGTTGTTGCCGGCCGCCGGGAAAGCAGGCGGGGCCTGTCCTTCGTAAGGTTGGCCGTTGATGGTCCAGCTCCATTTGTTGATGGTGCCGTAGGCGACCGTTGAAATGTCTTTGAGTGCAACCGGGCTTCCCTCGCAGACTTCGGCGGGGGGCGTAAAAGCGGAGACAGGAATGGAGCCGATGGTGATGACCTGTTTGAAGGTATCGGACCAGCAGCCATTGTTTCCCAGGATGGTATTTTTCACCGTATAGTTGCCAGGCGCGGGATAGGCATGGGGCGGTGGATCGGCCAGCGTGGAGGTGGTGCCGTCGCCGAAATCCCAATACCACTGGAGGATGTCGCCGAAGGAACGGGATTCGTCTTTAAAGTCGAGCACCGCCGGTGCGCAATAGGTGGCTTCGGGCAGTTGGGAAAAGCCGGCGTTCAGCGAAGTGCAGAAACGCTGGTGGTTCATGGAGCCGCCGGTGGCTGCACTGAATCCCCAGAAAACTTCCGGGTCGCCCCCAAAGACACTGGCTACCAGGTCGAGTGTGGCGCTCACCCGCAGTTTTCCATCCATATACGCGCTGAGTTTGTGGGCGCCGGCATCCCAGGTAACGCGGAGGGCATGCCATTGACAATCTTCAATATTGTTGTTGCCATCCAGGGCTGTAACGGGCCCGGCAAGGTTGTTGGCATTGTTGTGCGACAGGTCGCCGTCGCGGTTGATGCTGATGTGGTCGTAGGCGGGGTCGTTGTTTTCCTGGTTCTGCCAGGTATCGATCACCACGCCGATGGAAGGCTTCACGCCTTCGAAGCCAATGCCGCCGCCGACACTGCCCACGCTGGTGCTGATGGGTTGCAGCACAAAAGCGATCCCGTCTGCGCCGTTTGCATCGGTGCAGCCGAGGAATACTTCAAATTTGTAGTCGAAAGAATGCGCGAGGCTGATCTTGTTGATGTTCCAGACAGAGCCGGAGTTGAAAGTTGCATTCGGCGTAAGCGTATAGCAATTGCAGTTTTCCTTGGCGGCGTTGCCATTGATGTGGTAGGGCCCGTCGCTGGTTTGCGACCAACCAAAAAAAGCGCTGCCAATCAGAAGCAGGCAAAAAAGGAAAGACTTCACGCGCTGCTGGCGGTGGGTTCTGAGGATTAAATGCGTTGGGTTACTGGAAAAAGAAAGGTGAAAAGCGGTTGGCTCTTCACCTTTCGCCGGAATGTTTACCAGCCTTGTTTGGCGATACCGGCTTTGATGGCGCCCAATGCTTTTTCTTCGTTCAGCATGGTGGTGAGTTTGTTGCCCTTGCCGTCGTTGCCCTGGGCCATGTATCCGCCGCGGGCAGTTTTAGTGATCACGGCGTCTTTGATCTCAACCCCTTTTTCCTTTGTTTTCACATTATATGCGGTCAGTTTGATATCAGCCATAATGTTCAAATTTTATTGGTTATTGAATGATATTTTTTTACTAGGGTGAAAGCTAGCCAAAAAAAACCAATACAGGCAAAAACCAGACCCGGATTTAATTAAAATAAAATTTATATGTCAATTTTTGCATATTTGGCGTGAGACTCAATGAATTCCCGGCGCGGAGCCACTTCGTCTCCCATCAACATGCTGAAAACCATATCGGCTTCTGCCGGGCTTTCGAGTGAAACCCTTTTAAGGGTACGGGTATCGGGGTTCATGGTAGTGTCCCAAAGTTGGCTGGCGTTCATTTCACCGAGGCCCTTGTAGCGTTGCACGGTAACACTTTCTTCTTTGCCGCCGCCCAGTTTTTCCACCCAATTTCGCCGGTCTTCTTCACCCCAGGCATAGGCCTGGTCTTTTCCTTTTTTAACCAGGTAGAGCGGGGGTTGCGCAATGTACACATAACCCTGTTCCACCAGTTCTTTCATGTACCGGTACACGAAGGTGAGGATGAGGGTGGAGATGTGCGAACCGTCCACGTCGGCATCCGTCATGATGATGAGTTTCTTATAGCGGAGTTTGGAAAGGTTGAGTGCCTTGGGATCTTCGGGTGTGCCCACGGTTACACCCAGGGCGGTGTACATGTTGCGGATCTCTTCGTTTTCATAGATCTTATGCTCCATGGCCTTTTCCACGTTCAGGATCTTACCGCGAAGGGGAAGGATAGCCTGGAAATTCCGGTCGCGCCCCTGCTTGGCCGTACCGCCGGCTGAATCACCTTCGACAAGGAAGAGCTCACAACGATCGGGATCGCGTTCGGAGCAGTCGGCCAGTTTGCCGGGAAGTCCGCCGCCGCTGAGCACTGTTTTCCGCTGCACCATTTCACGCGCCTTGCGGGCTGCCACGCGCGCCTGCGCCGCCAGGATCACTTTGCTGATCACATTTTTGGCTTCTTTCGGATTCTCTTCCAGGTAAGCTTCGAGGGCGCGGCTCACCGTGGTTTCCACCACACCACTCACTTCGCTGTTGCCGAGCTTGGTCTTGGTTTGGCCTTCGAACTGGGGCTCGGGCACTTTTACGGAAATGATGGCGCTCAGGCCTTCGCGGAAGTCGTCGCCTTCCACTTCGATCTTGGCCCTCTCAAAAAGCCCTTCCTTATCGCCATAGCTTTTGAAAACACGCGTCAGCGCCCGCCGGAAGCCGGTTACATGGGTGCCGCCTTCAATGGTATTGATGTTGTTGACGTAGCTGAAAATATGTTCCTTGAAATCGCTGTTGTAGGTGAGCGCCACTTCCACTGAAACGTGCGAAGATTCGTCGTAGCCGTCCACGTACAGCGTTTTGGCGATCAGTGGGCTCCGGTTGGCGCTGGCGTCCAGCATTTCCACGAATTCAACGATGCCGCCTTCACTGTAAAAAGTGTTGCTATAGGCGGCGCCGGTTTCGTCCAGTTCGCGTTTATCGGTGAGCGTTATACTGATGCGGCGGTTGAGAAAGGACAGCTCGCGCAGCCTGCCTTCCAGGATCTCGCGGTTGTACACCGTAGTGGTGAAGATGCTGGCATCGGGCCAGAAATGCACCAGCGTACCGGTTTTGTCGGAACTGCCGATTTCGCGCACGGCATACTGCGGTATCCCGATGTGGTATTCCTGCTCGAATATTTTTCCTTCGCGCTGAACCGTTACCAGCAGCGTGGTGCTCAGTGCGTTTACGCAACTTACGCCCACGCCGTGGAGGCCACCCGATACCTTGTAGGTGTTCTTGTCGAACTTACCTCCGGCATGCAGCACGGTCATTACGATCTCGAGGGCCGATTTTTGTTCTTTGGTATTGATCCCGGTGGGAATGCCCCGGCCATCGTCCTGTACGGAAATGGAATTGTCTTCGTGTATGGTGACAAAGATGTTCTTACAATAGCCGGCAAGGGCTTCGTCGATGGAGTTGTCCACCACTTCGTATACCAGGTGGTGCAGGCCTTTGACACCTACATCACCGATGTACATCGCGGGCCGTTTCCGGACCGCTTCCAACCCTTCAAGAACCTGTATACTGTCGGCGCCATAACCACCCTGGCTGGCCACTGTTTTTTCGGGGGATTCAATACTCATAAAAACTATCGGGAGCGTCTTTTGTAATTAAAAATTGGCTATTGGCAAATGTACGAAAAAGGCCGCTTGGAACCCTGTTTTACCTTAAATTTGCAGCTTGATGCACCAACCCGCTGAAATAATATCCCTGGCCCGCAAGGAGCCTATTATGCACAACGAACTGGAGCTCCTCCAGGTGAAGGAACAACAGATCCCGGGTTCCGTCAAATACACGATGTACCGGTACCGGAAGCAGGCCCAGTGGGGCATTGAAGACATTGGCATGCTGGCCTACAACCGGGAAAATACCCGTAGCAGGGAAAATTACCTTGAGTTACGCTTTTGTATTTCTGGTAATATGTATTGCCAGGAAAAGGAAACCGAATGCCAGCAGTGCAAGGCCCGGCAAAATGCCAACTGCCAGAACCAGGTTCCCAGCATCGACGTGCTGAGCTTTGTATTCACCCCTTCCCATCTTTCCCAGTTCTCGGCAAAAGCCAGGGCAGGAAGCCTGCCGGATGACATCGTGCGTTTCAAGCATACAAGCTCTTTTTCCCGGATCATTACGCTTTGCAGCCGCATCCGTTCGCTGCTCGATACCATGCTGAACCACAGCTATGAGGGTTCCATGGAAAATATTTTTGTGAACGCCCAGATGCAGATGCTCCTGTTGTACAGCCTGGAATGCATGGTAGGGGAGCGGGAAGAAATGGTGTTCAGTTGCAAGTTCCTGGCGAACGATTCGGACCGGGAGAAAATTGAAAAGGCCCGCGAGGTATTGCTGCAGCATATTGGTGAGCCCATCACCATCAAGGAACTGAGCCGGAAAGTGGCCATCAACGAATGTTACCTTAAAAAAGGTTTCAAGGAAATGTATGGCACCACGGTATTCGATTTTTACCAGGTACAGCGCATGGAACATGCCCGCTACCTGTTGTATGAAAAAGGTTTATCGGTCACCGAGGTTTCCCTGATGCTGGGTTACAGTTCCATCTCCCATTTTTCCACCGCTTTCAAGAAGCACACAGGGATCAAACCCTGTGAACTTCTCCTGCATTGATGCGGTTGTAACGGAATTATTTCTTTTTGCCTTCTGCGTTGCGGTAGGCCATGATGTCACGGTCGAACAGGTAGAGTCCGCTTTTGTCTTCTCCTATCAGCTCCAGTTTTTCATTGAGCACGCGGGCCAGCCTTTCTTCCTCCATCTGCTCGGTTACATACCATTGCAGGAAGTTGTGCGTGGCATAGTCTTTTTCCGAAAGGGCCAGGTGTACAATGTCGTTGATGCTGTTGCTCACCTTGAGCTCGTGTTTCAGGAATTCGGCGAAAGCGCTGCGCAGGCTCTTAAACGTGAGAATGGGCTGTTCCAGCGGCGGTACAATGCCGAAGCCGCCCCTTTCGTTGATAAAAGCGATCAGTTTGAGCATGTGCACCCGCTCTTCATCGGACTGCTGGTAAAAAAAACTGCATACACCCTGCAATCCGGGTTGTATATCGGCCCAGGACGCCATGGCCAGATAGGCCTGTGAAGATTCGGCTTCCATTTGTACCTGGTTGTTCAGTGCTTCGGCGATGGATTTGCTCAACATATGATTCTCTTTTATGGAAGGTAAGAAATTCCCCTTTACGACAGGAGCAAGATTCAGCTTTCCCTGAGGGCTTTTCCGGCGGCTTCAATGGTTTTGTCGAGGTCTTCTTTGGTGAGCGCATTGTTCAGGAACCAGCTTTCAAAAGCAGAGGGGGGAAGATAAACACCCTGCTGCAGCATGCCATGGAAAAAGCGATTGAACCGCTGGTTGTCGGCCGCGGCGGCAGATGCAAAATCGGTAACGGGCTTTTCGCTGAAGTGAAGGCTGATCATGGATCCCAGTTGGTTGATCACAAAGGGGACGCCGGCAGCGCCCACCGCTTTTTCCAGGCCGTTTTTCAGGTAAAGGGTTTTGTCTTCCAGCTCCTGGTAAATGGATGGATTGTGCAGCAGCTCTGTAAGCAGGGTATAACCCGCGATCATGGCAATGGGGTTTCCGCTGAGGGTGCCGGCCTGGTACACTTTTCCGAGCGGGGCTATCATTTCCATGATCTCTTTTTTCCCTCCGAAAGCGCCTACGGGCATGCCGGCGCCGATCACTTTGCCATAGGTCACGAGGTCGGCGCGGATGTCCAGCCTTTCCTGGGCGCCGCCCTTTGCGAGACGGAAGCCCGTCATCACTTCATCGAAAATAAATACAATGTTTTCTGCGTCGCAGATTTTCCGCAGCCCTTCCAGGAACCCGGCTTTGGGCAGGATGCATCCCATATTGCCGGCAACCGGCTCAATGATGATGGCGGCAATTTGCCCCTTGTGCTGAGATACCAGTTGCTCCACTGCCACCAGGTCGTTGTAGGCGCAGGTGAGTGTATCGGCACTTACGCCACCGGTAACGCCGGGCACGGTTTGAATGTTTAGGGTGGCCAGGCCGCTGCCGGCTTTCACCAGGAAGCTGTCGGCATGCCCATGGTAACAGCCTTCAAATTTTATGATCTTGTTTTTGCCGGTATAACCCCTGGCCAGGCGGATGGCGCTCATGCAGGCTTCGGTGCCGCTGCTTACCATCCGGATGAGGTCGATGCCGGGCGCCATTTCTTTGATCCGCTCCGCCATCAGGATCTCCAGTTCGGTGGGTGTGCCGAAGCTGGTGCCGTATTCCGCATACGCACGGATGGCAGCTACCACGGGCTCATGCGCATGACCCAGGATCAGCGGGCCCCAGGAGGCGATGTAATCGATGTACTCGTTTCCGTCTACATCGGTAAGATAAGCGCCCTTGCCTTTTTGCATGAATACCGGCGTGCCGCCCACGCTTTTGAAAGCGCGCACGGGCGAATTCACGCCACCGGGAATGGATTGCTGGGCGCGGGCGAAGAGGGCAGGAGAAGATGAGGTGCTCATAGCTATGGGTAGTTGTTGAGATAAGAGATTAACCGAGCAGGTCTGCCGCCTGTTTGGCAAAATAGGTGGCGATGAGATCGGCTCCGGCACGGCGTATGGAGGTGAGCGTTTCCAGGATGGCCTTGTCTTCGTTGATCCATCCCTTTTCGGCGGCTGCTTTGATCATGGCGTATTCGCCGCTGATGTTATAGGCACTAACGGGGACGGTCACCTGGTTTTTGATGTCGCGTATGATGTCCAGGTAACTGAGTGCGGGTTTCACCATTACGATATCGGCGCCTTCTTCAATATCCGCGAGTGTTTCTTTTACGGCTTCCAGGCGATTGGTGTAGTTCATCTGGTAGGTCTTTTTGTCGCCGAAACCGGGGGCGCTGTCAAGCGCATCACGGAAGGGACCATAAAAACAGGATGCATATTTGGCGCTGTAGCTCATGATGCCTGTTTCCGTAAATCCTTCGGTTTCCAGTCCGCGGCGGATGGCGCCGATGCGGCCGTCCATCATATCGCTGGGCGCTACAAAGTCGGCCCCTGCTTTTGCGTGGCTGATGCTCATGCGCACCAGCGCTTCCACGGTGGGATCGTTCACGATCTTACCATTTTCCACAATGCCATCGTGGCCATAGGAAGAATAGGGATCCAGCGCCACATCGGTCATGAGCAGGATCTCCGGCACGGCGTTCTTGATGGCTTTGATACTGCGTTGCATGAGGCCATCGGGGTTCCAGGCTTCTTTGCCGGTATTGTCTTTTTTGTCGTCGGGACATTTGATGAAGAGCAGTACGGAGCGGATGCCTTTCTGCCAGATCTCTTTCACTTCCTCCACGGTGTGATCCAGGCTGCAGCGGTAATAACCGGGCATGGAGGGAATCTCCGTTTTTACACCCTTTCCTTCATCGATAAAAAGCGGGACAATGAATTGCGAAGGGTGCAGGCGGGTTTCCGCCACCATTTCGCGGATGGCGGCCGACTGTCGCAGTATGCGGTTTCTTTTTTGCAGGAACATAACTATAAATTAGGCCCATTCGGCCGGATGCAGGCAAACCTGCAATAATTTTTCTTCGGCGCTGCCGGCTGCGGGCTGGTAATTGTATTCAAAACGTACGGTGGGCGGCAGGCTCATCAGGATGCTTTCGGTCCTGCCGTTGGTTTTCAACCCAAACAACGTGCCGCGGTCGTGCACCAGGTTGAACTCGGTGTAGCGGCCCCGGCGGATCTCCTGCCAGTGTTTTTGCGCTTCCGTAAAAGCCAGGTTCTTTCTCTTTTCAACAATGGGAACATAGGCGGGCACAAAGGCATCGCCGCAGGCCTGCGCAAAACGCATCCACCAGTTGGTATCCCTGTCGGCATCGGGGCGCTGGTGGTCGTAAAAAATACCGCCGATTCCCCTTCGTTCCGAGTTGCGGTGGCTGTTCACAAAGTAGTCGTCGCAGGCTTTTTTGAAACGGGGATAGAAGGCCGGATCGAAAGCATCGCAGGTGGTTTTGTAGAGTCCGTGAAAGTGCCGGGCGTCTTCTTCATACAAATAATAGGGAGTGAGGTCGGTGCCGCCGCCGAACCAGCGGTCGGTTACTTTTCCCTCTTCATTGCAGAGTTCAAACATGCGGTAGTTGCAATGCACCGTGGGCACAAGCGGACTGTATGGATGGATCACCAGGCTCAGTCCGCAGGCGAACCAGGAACTGCCGTCCATCTGCAGTTGCTGGCGCATGGGAGCGGTAACGGGACCATATACCACGGAGGTGTTTACACCGCCTTTTTCGAAAACGTTGCCGTTGGTGATCACCCTGGTTTTTCCGCCGCCACCTTCGGGCCGCTCCCAGCGGTCTTCGTGGAAGCGGGCTTTGCCGTCGGCTTTTTCAAGGGTACTGCAGATATTGTCCTGCAACCGGTGGATATAGTCGATCCAGGGGCCGGTGTATTCACTGAATGTCATGGTTGCCAGTTTTGAACTGTATCAACAAATGCTTTTGCGTGGTCCACGGGAACCTGGGGCAGGATGCCATGACCGAGGTTGGCGATGTGTTGTTGTCCACCGAATGCCTGCAGCATGGCCAGCACTTCTTTTTTCAATTGCGGAACCGGACTGAGCAGTTTGGCGGGGTCAAAATTCCCCTGCAGTACGGTGTTGTTTCCTGCGAGTGCACGTGCGGTATGCGGGCGCAGGCACCAGTCGATGCCCAGTCCTTGTGCGCCGGTGGCGGCCATTTCTTCCAGGGCAAACCAGGCGCCTTTGGCGAATACGATCACAGGCACTTCTTCTTTCAGCGCCGCCACGATGCGGCGGATGTATTGCAGGCTGAACTGTTCAAAATCTTCCGGGCCAAGGAGGCCGCCCCAGGAGTCGAAGACCTGCAGCAGATCGGCGCCGGCTTTTACCTGTTCTTTCAGGTAGGCGATGGTGGTATCGGTGATCATGCCAAGGAGGCGGTGCGCCAGCTCGGGTTGCGTATAACAAAAGATCTTTGCTTCGTCGAATGTTTTGCTGCCCTTTCCCTGTACCATATAACAGAGCAGGGTCCAGGGTGCGCCTGCAAACCCGATCAGCGGCACTTTCCCGTTGAGTTCTTTTTTGATAAGGCGGATGGCGTCAAATACGTAGTGCAGGCGGTCGCGCACATCGGGCACCGTTATGCGGCTGAGGTCCTGCTCCGACTGTATGGGTGCCGGCAATACAGGCCCGCGCGATTCGATCAACTGCACTTCCAGTCCCATGGCCTGCGGCACTACCAGGATATCGCTGAACAGGATGGCGGCATCCACACCCAGGCGATCGATTGGCTGCAGGGTGATTTCGCAGGCCAGTTCAGGCGTCTGGCAGCGTTCAAAAAATCCGTACTTCTCACGCAGCACCAGGTATTCCGGAAGGTAGCGGCCTGCCTGCCGCATCATCCATACCGGCACTCTTTCTGTTTTTTCTCCCCTGAGTACGCGGAGAATAAGATCGTTTTTCAATGGGTTCATGTTGCTATTATTTCCAGGGCTTTGTCGAGCAGGGCTTCTTTGGAAGGCGTTTCAGAAACCACTACCAGGTTATTGCTGAATTTTCGTATGTCCCTGGCTGTTGTATCGCCGATGGCGAAGGCAATGCAATGTTCGGGGAGCTTGTTGTTTTTAAAAAAAGAGGCTACTGCAGAGGGGCTGAAAAACAGCACGCCGGCGTAGTTTGCGGATGGCAGGCTGTGGGGCAGGGGCAGGGTTTCGTACACCACTATTTCGGTCAGTTCTATGCCTTCCCTGCTGAGTATTTCCGGCAGCTCGGGCCGCCGCTGGTCGCCGCAGAAAAAAAACAGTTCTTCGCCTGGTTCGTTTTCCAGGATGGCGGCCGCGAGCTGCGTTGCGTCTGGTGCAGTTGCCATTACGACTGTGGCGCCAAAGAATTTTTCCACCCTTCTCCTGGTTGCTTCGCCGATGCAAAAGACCTGCCAGTCGGGCAGCAGCATATTGTCCATAACGGCGGCTACGGCTTCAACGGCCTGCACGCTGGTGAATACAACGGCCGCCTGCATTTGAAGGATGCCTTCAATTTCGCTGATCACTTCCGTGGTGCGTAGGGGTGCTGTGGAAATGAAGGGGGAGATCTCCAGTCTTACTCCTTTTTGTAAAGCGGCTGCGACCAGTTTTTCCGGCATTGCGCCGGTGCTGAGTAAAAGGGGAAACTCATCCATGATGCCCGGTTTTATCAAGAAGACGCATGGCTCCTCTTTCCAGTAAGAACGCAGCGGCGGTTTTCCCCAGTTGCAGGGCTTTTACGGGATCGGTTTCTTCCAGTTCGATGGACTCATGCGAGGAGCCATCGGGCGCAAAGATATTTCCCCTGAAGCGCCAGCTCTCTCCTAACGCTTCTGCATAAGCGCTGATGGGCGTGGAGCAGCCGCCCATGAGTCCGCGCAGGAAATCCCTTTCCAGTTGGGTGCAGAGGGCGGTGGGCGCATGGTTGAGCAGGGCAGCAATTTCAAAGCTTTCTTCGTCGGCCTCGCGGCATACGACCAGTATGGCGCCCTGCGCCGGCGCGGGCAGCATCCAGTGCAGCGGTACCGCGTTGGCGGGGAGCAGGCCGGTCCGCTCCAGGCCGGCGGCGGCAAAAATGGCGCCGTGCCAGGGCTCTTCCGAGAGTTTGCGCAGGCGTGTATTTACATTTCCCCGCAGGTTGGTGACCTGGTGTGCCGGATAACGGTGCAGCCACTGCGCTTTGCGCCGCGTAGAACTGGTTGCAATGGTTGCGGCCACTCCGGGTTGATGCAGGAAGTCGGTGCCTGCTTTCGGTACCAGCACATCGAGGGGGTTGCCGCGTTCCAGCACCGCCGCCGCGCGTATTCCCCGGGCAGGCTGGGTGGGAACGTCTTTCATAGAATGAACCGCCAGGTCGATCTTCCCCGCAAGCAGGGCTGCATCAAGGGTCCGGGTGAAAATGCCCTGTACGCCCATTTCATAAAGTGGCGTAACCAGGTCTATATCGCCATCGCTTTTGAGGGGCACCAGTTCCGCTTCAAAACCTTTTGCACGGAGCCCTTCCTGCACGCGTATTGCCTGCCAGAGAGCCAGTTGACTGTCCCTCGTTCCAATCCTGATCATTTTCCTGTTCATGTTAGTTGACACCAAATGCGATGAAGTCGTTGATCGCTTCCAGGTATTGACATCCCCGTTGGTTCTGCCGGCGCATTTTGGCGGCCATGGTATTTAAGACCTTCTGTATTCTGAAAGCGGCTTCGTCCGCACTGGCAAAGGTAGCTTCGCTGTTGTATTCTTCCAGTTTTCTTTTTACCTGTCCCAGTACCACCAGTTGCTTGCGCATGCTGCACCATTCAAAAAATTCGGCCGACTGTTCCCGGATGATATCCAGCGCACGGGGCACTTCGTCCATTCTTTTCTGCAGGGTTTCGTCTTTCATGCGCGATAGTTCGTCCACATTTAACAGACTTTTTCCCTGCAGGGTTCCTGTGGCCGGGTCTATATTATTGGGAATGGAGAGGTCGATCAGCCACTGGCGGCGACCCGCCGGCAGGTTGCCCGCGTGAACGATGGGCTCTTCCGCATTTGCCGCCACCACAATGATGTCGGCTTCCTGCAAAGCGGCTTCCAGCGAAGCCATGGGCAGGGCGCGAATACCAAGCTCACGGGCAAGCTCAACCGCTTTTTCATTGGTGCGGTTGATGAGGGTGATGTTGCGGCAACCTATATAATCGCTCAGGTTCCTGCAGGTATTGCGTCCAATCTTACCGGTTCCGATGAGCAGGATGTTTTTTGCTGCCGCATCGGGCACCTGGTCTTTTACATATTGAATGGCGGCAAAGGAAACAGATACGGTTCCCGAGCTGAGCGCGGTGTTGTTCTTGATCAGTTTGGAGGCCTGCAGCACCTGGTTATAGAGTCTTTCCAGGAAAGGCCCGATGGCGCCTTCTTCCTTGGCTATGCGAACGGCTGTTTTGATCTGGCCAACAATTTCGTAGTCGCCAAGGATCTGGGAATCGAGTCCCCCGGCCACCTGGAAAAGATGACGGGTGGCTTCCTTTCCGCGATGGATATAAGCGATGGACTGGAACAGTTCGGGTGATTCACCGGTGGCCAGGCAGAGGAGGCGGACCAGGGGTTCCACATCCCTGGCGAGGCCATAGATTTCGGTGCGGTTGCAGGTGGATAAAACAAACACTTCTGCTACCTGGAAGGCGGCTGCCTGGGAGAGGATGCGGCGATGGGCTTCGGCACTAACAGCAAAACGACCACGAAGCGCTGAATCAGATTTTTTATAACTGATACCGGCCATGAAAAAATGCTGTAAATCCTTTGGATAGTCTCCCATAATTCTTTGTAATGCCGGCACAAAAATACTCGCTGCTCCTGGAACGCGACCCTTCCAACTGTCAGGCTATTGTCATATTGCGGGGAATGCATTAAATCTGTTTGTCAATTGATGAATAAGTGGAATGAGTTGCTGATTTTTTTAATGTGGTGATATGATCCTGGTCATAAAGATGTTGTTTCAAAACGCGTAACTGCAAAAATCCGTGGAGCAGATTTGGCAAACTAGGCTTAGTATTGCGTTGAAATGAAACGCGGCATTGTATTAATGAATCTCGGTTCTCCCGACTCCACTTCGGTTAGGGATGTACGAAAGTACCTGAACGAATTCCTGATGGACAAAAGGGTGATCGATTTGCCTTACCTGGGAAGGTTGCTGCTGGTAAGAGGCATCATTGTTCCTTTCCGTGCGCCCAAATCGGCGCATGCTTATGCGTCCATCTGGACCGATAAGGGATCGCCGCTGATAGAGATCACGCGGCAACTGCAAACTGCGCTGCAGGCGGAGATCGACCCTCCCGTCGCCATCGCCATGCGCTATGGTACGCCATCTCCGCACGATGCTTACCGCGAATTGTTGAAAAAGGACCCAGCGCTGGAGGAAGTGGTACTGGTTCCGCTCTATCCACATTATGCCATGAGCAGTTATGAAACGGCGGTGGTCTATGCCGGGGAGCAGTACCGCGAAGGAAATTATCCCTTCCGTTTTACCGTTATTCCACCCTATTATAAAGAGCCCCTTTACCTCGATGCGCTGAAGCAAAGTATTGAGCCCTGGCTGGCGGAACCTTACGATCATGTGTTGTTCAGTTTTCATGGAGTACCGGAGCGGCATATCCGCAAATCGGATCCCACGGGCGGGCATTGTTTAATAGAAGGTAACTGCTGTACGGAAGATTCGCCGGCACACCGCACCTGCTACCGTTACCAGTGCATCACCACCATGGAAAAAACCGCGGCGGCCTTGGGCATCCCGGAAGGCAAATTCAGTTTTTCTTTCCAGTCGCGCCTGGGCCGCGACGAATGGCTGAAACCCTATACCGCCCAACGACTGGCCGAGCTGCCGGCGGAAGGAAAAAAAAGATTGCTGGTGGTTTGTGCGGCTTTTGTGAGCGATTGCCTGGAAACGCTCGAAGAAATTTCCGTGGAAGGGAAAAAGACCTTCCTGGATGCGGGCGGCGAAAATTTCCGGCAGGTGCCCTGCCTGAATGTGCACCCGGCCTGGGTGAATACACTGAAACAATACGCGCTGCACCCCGAAACGCTTTCCTGATATGTATGCCTACCTGAAAGCCCTGCACATCATTTTTGTGGTCACCTGGTTTGCCGGGCTTTTTTATATGCCGCGCCTGCTGATCTACAATGCGGAGGCGGGCAGCCGGCCGGCGGCAGAGGCTGCGGTGCTGCGTGCGCAGCTCATCCTGATGATGCGGCGCCTCTGGTTCATCATCACCTGGCCTTCTGCGGTGCTGACCCTGGTGCTGGGCCCCCTGGTGCTTTTCCTCGGCGGGTGGCAGCGCGCCATGGCTGCCGGCGATGCCTCCTGGCTCTGGATCAAACTGGCGCTGGTGCTCCTGCTCTATCTCTACCACTTTAGCCTGCATGCCCTTTTCCGCCAGCAGGAGCGGGGACTGTTTCGGTACCGCTCGGGCCAGTTGCGGCTCTGGAACGAGGTTTCCACCCTGCTTCTTTTTGGTATCGTGATGCTGGTGGTGGTGAAGCAGGCCATGAGCTGGCTTTACGGCACCGGCGGCATCCTGGTATTGGGTGTGCTCCTGTTCCTGGCGACAAAATGGTATAAGAAACGAAGGGAGAAAAACGGAAGTATCTGATCCTGAGGTATATAAAAAGAGGAAGGGGGCAAGACTACCCCCTATTTTAACCCCTAAACCCTAAACCGTAGAAAAATCTGACGGTTAGTCCATTGTTAACGTCCTAACCATGAAATCTTGTATAATAGCAGTAACTATTTTTCTGTTTCTGTTCACGAGAAAATAGTTTCAGAAATTGTGCCAAAGCCGCTAAATGTGGATAAATCAAGCCCGCTTAAGAACTGAAAATCACTTTTTTAATCGAAAATCTTGAGAAATCGCGCCCATCGTGTAAGTGGGTAAAATGGATGAGTAAAAATCCTGCGTAACTGCGCTTACCCATTCGCGTAATAATACGCAACCTGTTTCAGCCAACCCGGGTCTCTTTCCCCGAAGCCGCTGCGGCATAGATTGCCTCGATCACCCGCATGTCTTTCAATCCTTCTTCTCCGCTGATATGACCGGGCAGCGGCCGGCCGTCGAGGATACAACGGGCGATGCCATCCATTTGCGCCGCCTGCTGGTTGATGACGGGAAAGTTCAGTTCGCCCCGGCTGGTGCGTCCGCGGAAGGGTCCGTAGCTGATGGCGGGTGACAATTCGAAGAAGCCGTTCCCGGCGCTGGCGTAGAGCCGGTCGATGCCACAATTATAAGTGGTGGACGAAGTGCAGAGGGCGCCGGAGGGGAAACGCATTTGCCAGGTGATGGATTCTTCCACCTCTTTGAATATGGCAGGATAGGTTACCGGCCCGAACTGGGCAGTGAGGCTAACCGGTTCCTCGCCGGTGATGTACCGCGCAGCCTGTACGCAATAGATGCCCAGGTTCATCAGCGGGCCGCCACCGGAAAGCGCTTTGTGCAGCCGCCACTCGCCGGGGTTGTCGATGGCCTTGTAGCCAAGGGATGCTTCTACCAGTTTTACCTGGCCGAAGACTTTTTCCTGCCCCAGGCGCTTCATCTCCATATTATAAGGTTCATAGTGCAGCCGGTAACCCATGGCCAGGGCCACTTCCGCTTTTTTGCAGGCATCGATCATTTCAAGGCAGTCGGCCACCGAAACGGCCATGGGCTTTTCCACGATTACGTGTTTGCCTGCCCTGGCGGCGCGCAGTACAAATTCCTTGTGCAGGGCATTGGGCGTCACCACGTATATGAGGTCAATGCCGGGATTGCCCGCCACGGTATCAAAATTTTCATAATCATAGATATTGGCGGCCGGGAGCTGGTATTTTTTCTGCCAGTCGCGCGCTTTGGCCGGCGTACCCGTAACCACGCCGGCCAGCCGGCAATAGCGCGTTTCCTGCAGTCCCTCGGCCAGGTAACCGGCATAGCGGCCGAGGCCAAGCAAAGCAATATTGAGTTTTTTGTCACCGGCGGTAAAGGAAGCTGGCCAACCAGCTAAAGGAAGTGACACAGCGGCCAGGCCGGTACCCAGGTGACGCAGAAAACGGCGGCGGGAAGCGTGTTGCATAGAATGGTTTTACTTATTCGTAGCAGCAACAGCCGATAAATGACAGGGTTAATTTTTGTAACTTCGCGTCTATTTATTCAAGTGTATTTTATAAGTTGTTAAGTATCAGGGAGTTTACGTATGGCAGCCAAGTATCGTGAGTTTCAACAACTGCATTTGCCGACCATTGAGGCCGAAATATTGGCCAAATGGAACCGGGAGCAGGCATTTGAGAAAAGTGTTTCCCTTCGGGAAGGCGCCAAACCTTTCGTGTTTTACGAAGGTCCGCCGAGCGCCAACGGGCTTCCCGGTATTCACCACGTGATCTCCCGGGCGCTGAAAGACCTGGTATGCCGTTATAAAACCATGCAGGGTTTCCAGGTAAAACGTAAGGGCGGCTGGGATACGCATGGGCTGCCGATTGAGCTGGGCGTGGAAAAAGAACTGGGCATCACCAAGGAAGACATTGGTAAGAAAATTTCTGTAGAGGCTTACAACCAGAAATGCCGCGAAGCCGTATTGCGCTTCAAGGACAAGTGGGACAGCCTCACGCAGAAAATGGGATACTGGGTCGACCTGCAGCATCCCTATGTCACTTTTGAGAACGAATACATCGAAACCCTCTGGTGGTGCCTGCAGCGCCTGTACAAAAAAGGGTTGCTGTACAAAAGCGTCAGCATCCAGCCCTATTCGCCGGCTGCCGGAACCGGCCTCAGTTCTCATGAACTGAACCAGCCGGGTACCTACAAAGATGTGAAGGATACCAGCGCCGTGGCCATGTTTAAAGCGGTACGCAATGCCGACAGCGAATTCCTCTACCGCGAAGCCGAGCAGCAGGGCGGCGCCGGGGCCGAGGTCTTTTTCATGGCCTGGACCACCACACCCTGGACCCTTCCCTCCAACCTGGGACTTACGGTTGGACCCAATATCGATTATGTACTGGTAAGGACTTTCAACCCCTATACCCATCTGCCGGTGAACGTGGTGCTGGCCAAGGCGCTGCTGCCCAAATATTTCAAGCCGGAGATGGAGAATACAGGCTTTGAAGATTATTCAGAAGCTTCTAAAAACCTTCCCTGGAAAACCATCCGGGAAATGAAAGGGAAAGAGCTGGAAGGCCTGCGGTATGAACAGTTGCTGCCTTACCCGGCCAATACGGCTGAAAAAGCAGGCGGTGATCCCTTCCGCGTACTGCTCGACGGGTTTGTCACGACGGAAGACGGTACCGGCATTGTGCACACGGCACCCGCCTTTGGCGCCGACGACTACAAAGTGGGCAGGCGTTATGGCATTGGCATACTGACCCTGGTAGACCGCGAAGGAAAATTCGTGGATGACCTGGGCGAGTTTTCCGGCCGTTACGTCAAGAATTATAAGGACGAGAAAGAGTATGCGGATGTGAACGTGGACATCAGCGTGAAGCTGAAAAAAGAGAACCGCGCTTTCAAGGTAGAAAAATACGAACACAGTTACCCGCACTGCTGGCGCACGGATAAACCGGTGCTTTATTATCCGCTTGATGCCTGGTTCATCCGCACTACGGCCATTAAGGACCGCATGGTGGAATTGAATAAAACCATCAACTGGAAACCCAGGGCCACCGGCGAAGGCCGCTTTGGCAACTGGCTGGAAAATATGGTGGACTGGAACCTGAGCCGCAGCCGGTTCTGGGGAACCCCCCTGCCCATCTGGCGTACGGAAGATGGCGCGGAGGAAAAATGCATCGGCTCCATTGCTGAACTGAACGCCGAGATCCGCAAGGCCAGCGATGTGCTGGGTGGCGATGTGAATAAGAACTACCTGCACGATGGCATCCTCGACCTGCACAAACCTTATGTGGATGAAGTGGTGCTGGTAAGCGACTCGGGCCGTCCCATGCGCCGCGAGCCCGACCTCATCGATGTTTGGTTCGACAGCGGCGCCATGCCCTATGCACAATGGGGACTGGATCCGCAAAAGCTGGCAGCGGGTGATGAACGGCCTTTCAATGCGCCTTTTGAACAGAATTTTCCCGCCGACTTCATCGCCGAAGGCGTGGACCAAACCCGCGGCTGGTTCTATACCCTGCATGCCCTGGGCGCCCTGCTGTACGACAGCGTGGCTTATAAGACGGTGGTATCGAATGGCCTGGTGTTGGACAAGAACGGCAATAAGATGAGCAAACGCCTGGGCAACGTGGTGGACCCTTTCACCACCATTGACCAGTTTGGCGCCGACGCCACGCGCTGGTACCTCATCACCAACGCTTCGCCCTGGGACAGCCTGAAATTTGACATTGAAGGTATCCGGGAAGTGCAACGCAAGTTTTTTGGAACGCTCTATAATACCTACCAGTTTTTTGCGCTCTACGCCAATGTGGACGGCTTTGCTTTTAAAGAAGCGCCCGTGCCCCTGGAGCAGCGCCCGGAAATCGACCGCTGGATCCTTTCCAGCCTGCAGAGCCTGGTACAGAACGTAACGGCAGCTTTTGACGACTACGAGCCCACCACGGCGGGCCGCCTGATCGACAGCTTCGTGGACGAGCAACTGAGCAACTGGTACGTACGGCTCTGCCGCCGCCGCTTTTGGAAAGGAGAATACAGCCTCGATAAGATCTCGGCCTACCAGACCCTGTACGAATGCCTCGAAACCATTGGTCGTCTCGTGGCGCCGGTAACGCCTTTCTTTGCCGACTGGCTCTTTGGCAACCTGAACGCCGTTACGCAGCGTTTCGATGCCGCTTCGGTACACCATGTATTGTATCCGAAGGCCGAACAATCGCGCATTGATCCAGCCCTGGAAGAGCGCATGCAACTGGCCCAGGATGCCAGCTCACTGGTATTGTCGCTCCGCAAGAAGGTGAACATCAAAGTGCGCCAGCCGCTGCAGCGCATACTGATCCCTGTGCTGAACCCCGCCATGCGCAGCCAGTTGGAGAAAGTGGAGGACCTGGTCAAGTCGGAAGTGAATGTAAAATCGGTGGAATACCTGACCGATGCCGATGGCTTCATCAAGAAGAAAATAAAGCCGAATTTCCAGGCCCTGGGCAAAAGGGTGGGGAGTAAAATGAAAGCCGTTTCGGCGGCCATTGCAAACTTCGGCCAGGCCGATATTTCAAGGCTTGAAAAAGAAGGTTCATATTCTTTGGAAATTGATAGCGAACCCTTAATATTACAAATCCATGAGGTTGAAATAACCAGTGAGGACATTCCGGGCTGGATGGTGAGCTCAAAAGGCCCGTTGACGGTAGCCCTGGACGTTACCCTCAGTCCCGAACTGGAGCAGGAGGGGAATGCGCGGGAATTGGTGAACCGGATACAGAAGATCAGAAAGGACAATGGTTATGAGCTGACAGACCGCATCCTGGTAAAGCTGGGGCAAGCGGGCGCGCTGGAGGCTTCGATCCGGCAATTCGGTCCTTATATCAAGGCGGAAGTGCTGGCAGACGAACTGGAAGTAGTGGATTCCCTGAGCAATGGAATGCCGATCGAGGTAAACGATTTACCAGTAACCGTTTGGGTCGATAAGTCGCCCCAATCCCGATAAAAAAGAAATACGTAAACCGGATAAAAGGAATCATCTATGGCAACAAAGAAAAAGGCCGCCAAACCAGCCGCCAAAAAAGTTGCTCCGGCTAAAAAAGCAGTTCCCGCCAAGAAAGCGCCTGTGAAGGCTGTGGCCAAGGCAGCTCCTGCGAAGAAAGCTGCAACGAAGCCTGCCCCTGCCAAACCAGCCGCCAAAGCTGTAGCTAAACCTGCGGCCAAGTCCCCCGCTTCCAAAGCGGCGCCGGCCAAGGCTTCCAAAGTGGCCCCTGCCAAACCTGCGGCCAAGGCTGCTCCTGCTAAAGCTGCGGTCAAAGCACCGGCGGCTAAACCGGCTCCTGTTGCCAAACCAGCGCCTGCCGCTAAGGCTACTGCTGCGAAACCGGCTCCTGCGTCCAAATCGGCAAAGCCGGCTCCCGCCGCGAAACCCGCTCCGGCGGTTAAGCCAGCCGCTGCTGCCAAAGCATCTCCTGCGAAGCAGGAAGAAACCGTGCAGAAACCGGTTGCCGAAAAAACAAAGGGAAAGAAGGAACCAGCGAAAAAGATCATCCGCCAGGGCCTGAAGCCAATGACGCCCAAGCCCATGACGGTAAAGGACGATTCCAAGCAAACCACCCCGATCCCGATTAAAAAACCGGCCCCTCCTCCGGAGAAGAGACCCACCAAAGTGGAGATGCCGGTGATCAAGACAAAAACAGTTCAACCGTATAATCCAGATTTCACCAAAAGCGTGCTTGACCAGAGTTCCGCTGAAAATCCAGGCCCTACTATGCGATACAGTGATAATGAGTTACAGGAGTTCAAGGAGTTGATCAATAAGAAACTCGATGCAGCCAAGAAAGAGCTGGCCTATCTCCAGGGTTTGATTACCCGTAAGGATGAAATGGGAGGAGATGAAAGTGAAAGCCGCTACATGACCATGGAAGATGGAAGTGTGAGTATGGAAAGGGAGCAACTGGCCCAGATGGCCAGTCGCCAGATCACTTTTATCGATCACCTTGAGAAGGCGTTGATGCGTATTGAAAATAAGACCTATGGTATTTGCCGGGTTACCGGCAAGCTTATCGATAAGGCCCGCCTGCGTGCGGTGCCACATGCCACGCTCAGCATCGAGGCAAAGAACACGATGAACAAATAAGGAGTTGGCTCCATATACTTATTTCTGAAGCGCCGGGATGAGCTCTTTTATGAAGGCAGTTACATTGGTAACGGTTATCTTTTCTTCTGCCTCATAGGTCTCTTCGCCATTGCCGATGAGGTATCCGTGTACTGCCTCCGTATCGGCCATGCAGATCCTGAATCCTTTGCTTGCTTTGGGAGCCATGCCGTGTTTGATTTCGATGACGGCAATTACTTCGCCGTTCTTTTCCAGTAACAGGTCGCATTCGGCGCCTTGCTGTGTTCTGTAAAACCAGGGCCGGATGTCGTCGCCGAGGTTGTTGATGATCTGTTCTATAACAAACCCTTCCCACGAAGCACCCCTCTGCACGTGGTTGAGCAGGGCGTCAAAGCTGTTCAGACCCAGCAGGCTGTGCAGGATCCCGCTGTCCCTGATGTATATTTTGGGCGACTTAACCAATCGCTTATTGGTATTCGCAAACCAGGGGCGCAGGGCGCGGATCATAAATGCCCCTTCCAGGAAATCAAGGTACCGGGTAATGGTGGGCCGGCTCACATTCAGCGAACGGGCAAAGCTTTCTGCATTCAGAAGATTGCCCTGCGCTGTAGCCAGCATGCGCCAGAACCGGTCCATAACCTGTACATCGGTTTGGAGTCCCAATAAGCCAAGATCCCGCTGGATATAGGTAGTAATAAAACTGCGCCGCCAGGTAGCACTGGCCTTATCGGTGGCCACCAGGTACGACAACGGAAAGCCGCCGCGCAACCACAGTTGTTGCAGGTCATTTACTTCTGCCAACGTAAACGGTGTCAACTGTAAATAACCAATGCGGCCAGCCAGGGTTTCAGCGCTGTTACGCATGATATCGGGAGAAGCGGAACCAAGCAGTATAAACCGTCCCGCCCTCCTGTTTGCATCGATAATGCCACGCAATGCCGGAAACAATTCGGGCATGAACTGCACTTCGTCCAATATCACACAGCGGTCCGCGAATTGCGAAAGAAAGAAGACGGGGTCTTTCAGTTTTTCTCTTTCGCCGGGATTTTCCAGGTCGAGGTAGAAGCAATTTTTCTCGCCGGCAACCTGTTTTGCAAGCGTTGTTTTTCCAACCTGCCGCGGGCCGATTATGCACGTAGCGGGGAAGATTTCCATAAATTCTTGAAAATCAGACAGAATAGCTCTTTTTATATCTATTTTTTCCATGAAAAACGTAAATCAAATATACGATTTTCATGATAAATAATATGCTTTTGCGACAGGCTTATCTCGCCTTGCGATTGTTGATGGATTCGGGCTAGTTCGTAAGCGCCTGTATGGGATAGAGTGGCGGCGCTTCGGGTCGCAATATGTTCAGCAGGGCGGCCGCAAGCGCCTCAATGTTCCTGTCGGACCGGTTGGAGAAGAGCACCAGCCCGAATTCTTCACCCGGAACCAGGAAGCAATAACTACGGAATCCGCCGTTGGAACCGCTGTGGTAATACCTGGTACTGCCGGCCCCCTTATCGATGAACCAGCCCGATCCATAACCGGCCCGGCCGGAAATATCGTTCTGTATAACAGGCAGGGGCAACCGCGTTTGCCAGTATTGCATCCATTTGACATAATCGTCTACCGTGGTGCACAAGCCGCCGTCGCCTTCGGTGCTGAAAAATATATGCTGATCAGGCCCTGAGGGAATCCATTGCAGCGAGTCGCCGGCTTCATTCGGATGATCATAACCGGTAGCCATCTTTTTTCCCTGCAGGCCGGGTTGCCATATATAACTCTTCTGCATACCCGCGGGTTGCAGCACTTTTTGCTGCAGGTATACCGGGTAGGGTGTGCCGCTGATTTTTTCGATCACCAGCGAAAGCAGGCAGAAAGCGGTATTGCTGTAGCGGAACCTGGTGCCGGGCGTAAAAAGCAGGCTGTCGGATTCCCTAACAGCGGCCAGCACGTCGCGGTCGTTGGCATGTTTCCTTCCCTGCGTATTAGCTTTTGTATAGTGGTCGGGAATGCCCGACCCGTGCGACAGCAGGTGGCGGAGCTGTACCTGGCTGCCGATCTGGTGAGGAAGGTTGGGAAGGAATTTGCCGATGCTGTCTTCCAGCGTGCATTTGTTTTCCGCAACCAACTGCCGGATGGCCATGGCAGTGAACTGCTTGGTGAGCGAAGCAATGTTAAAAACGGTGCCGCTACCCACCTTTTCAGCAGTTTCCAGCGATGCAAGCCCGTAACCCTTTTTAAAAACGGTCTTGCCCCGGCTCACGATGGCCAGGGCAAGACCGGGTTCATTCTCCGGGTATGAGCTCGTACAGAAACTATCGACTTTTGACAAAGCAGCCGCATCAATACCTGCTGTTTTCGGTTGTGCTTTAACGGTAGTAAACGCAACCAGCAGCAAAACGGATGCTATCGCTGCCGGATTTTTCAAAATCCCCTGGCTTCGGTTTTCCAGAACGCAGGAGGAACGGGCTTTTCCAGCAGGTTCCTGTAATAAAAAGAGGCGGCTTCCAAACTGTTGTGGACGCGTTTGGTGGCTTTGTTCATACCAATGCCATGCCGTTCGTTGGGATAAACCATCATCTCAAAATCCTTGCCCAGGTCCTGCAGGGCATTGATGAGCTGGATGCTGTTCTGCATATGTACATTATCGTCGGTAGTGCCGTGTACAATGCGCAGCAATCCTTTGTATTTACCGGCATAGGTCATTACCGAGGTCGCTTTATAGCCTTCGGGATTTTCCGCCGGTGTATCCATGAAACGCTCGGTATAGTGGGTATCGTACAGGGACCAGTCGGTTACGGAAGCGTTGGCCACACCATAGTCAAACACATCCGCGCCATAGGTAAGCGCCATGCAGGTCATGTAGCCACCGAAGCTGCCGCCGGTGATGGCCAGCTTGGAGGGGTTCACCCAGGGCTGGCTTTTCATATAACGGGCACAGGTCATGAAGTCTTCGATCTCGTATTTGCCCAGTTGGCGGTGGATAAAATTCATGCCGTATTTTCCAAAGTGGCCGGAACTGCGGTTGTCAAAAGCAACCTGCACCATTCCTTCCTTCGCCCACCAGAGCTCCTGCGCAGAATACCGGAACTGATCGTACACCGTGCCTGCATTCGGGCCGCCGTAAATGCTGACCAGTACAGGATATTTTTTCGAAGGGTCAAAGTTCAGGGGATAGGTGATGAGCACGGGAAGGTCGAACAGTCCATCGGACGATTTCACCCGCACCAGTTCCTTACGCGGCAGACTGTAACGCTCCAGGTCCTTGCCTTTGGCGCTGGCAATTTCGCGGACCTGCTTTCCCTTCATATCCACCAGCGCCATGGTAAGCGGCGTTTTGATATTTGAATAGGTGGTGATAAAATATTTGTGATCGGGAGAAACGGACATACTCGTAAAAGAGTAATCGCCGAAAGAGAGGCGGGTCAGGTTCCTGCCGTCCAGGCCAACTGTGTAGAGATCCCAGCGCGCACTGTTCTCCTTGCGGGCGGCGAAGTAGACTTTTTTGGCTTTTTCGTCTATATTGTAAATATCTCCCACGGTGAAGGCGCCATCGGTGAGCTGGGCCAGTTTTTTGCCGCTTAAATCGTAGAGCGACAGCATGCGCCAGCCGCTGGCGTCGGACTTCACAATAAAGCCCTTGCCGCTGGGCAGGAATTCAAAGCGATCGTAGTCGTCGAGGTCGATCCAGGTTTTCTGGTTTTCCTCGTATACCTGTTGTTTGCTGCCGTCGGTTGCGATGCTGAATACGCGGAGTTGATCCTGGCCACGGTTCATCCATTGCACCCAGAGTTTGCCATCGGGCGCCCAGAGCGGCGTGCCGAAATACTGGTCGTCTTTTTCATTAAAATCGGCCCAGGTGGTTGCACCCGTTGCGATGGAAACAAGGCCAATCTTTACATTGGGGTTTTTATCTCCCGGCTTGGGATAACGTTCTTTTTCGAGGTAGCCATGCTGGCCATCGGCCACGTAAATGGGAAACACCGGCATGCCGCTCTCGTCGAACCGCATGAAAACAAGTTGGCGGCTGTCGGGGCTCCACCAGAAAGCTTTGTAGCGGCTGGCCCTGCCCAGGATCTCTTCGTAATAGATCCAGGAAGCGTAGCCGTTGAGCAGGGAGTCGTTGCCGTCGGCGGTGAGCCTGGTTTCTTTTTTGGTGGCCACCTCCATGATGTAGAGGTTATTGTCTTCCCGCGTATAGGCATAGTAGTTACCATCGGGAGACGCGGTCTGGTTGCGGGCTCCGGGAATGGGCGCCGGCGTGATCTTTACGGCTTCTTCTTTTTTATAAGGCTCCTGTTTACCCGTTTTAACGTCTACCAGGAAAGAAGCCCATGATTTTCCATCTTCGCTTCTTCTTTTCTCCACATAATGCTGGTTATCGACCCATTTCACCTGGGGCAGGGGCTGGGTCAGCTGAAGGAGCGCACCTTTGAAGGCCTGCTCAAAGGTCACGGATTCCTGTGCCTGGGCTATGGCGAAACTGCCGATCAGCGCCAGAATGAAAATTTTCCTCATGTGTTGTGTGACTCTACGTTGTGTTATGCAAAAGTGTTGTGTGATGCCAAAGATTCAAATTTATTTCAGTTCCTGCATTTCCACCAACCGCTTATAAAATCCCGGGTTTTCCATCAGGGTATCGTGACTTCCCCTCTCAACGATGCGTCCCTGCTGCAGCACAATGATTTCGTCGGCATGGCGGATGGTGCTGAGCCGGTGGGCGATCACGATGGAGGTGCGGGTATGCATCATGCGGTCGATGGCGTCCTGCACCAGGCGCTCGCTTTCCGTATCGAGGGAAGAAGTGGCCTCGTCGAGGATGAGGATGGGCGGGTTTTTGAGCAGGGCGCGGGCAATGGTGAGGCGCTGTCTTTCTCCGCCGCTCAGTTTGCTGCCACGGTCGCCGATATTGGTATCAAACCCTTCTTCCTTGCGGCTGATGAAATCGTAAGCGTTCGCCACTTTGGCCGCCTGTTCGATCTCCGCCTCCGTAGCGCCAGGTTTGGAAACGGCGATATTGTTGCGGATGGTATCGTTGAAAAGAATGGGTTCCTGCGTAACAATGCTCAGCTGGCTGCGGATGGAAGCCAGACTGTATTCGCGGATATTGATGCCATCGATCAGGATCTCGCCGCTGGTAACATCGTGAAAGCGTGGAATAAGATCTGCCAGAGTGGATTTGCCCGAACCCGAAGATCCTACCAGCGCCACGGTTTTACCTTTTTCGATCACGAGGTTGATGTTTTCCAGCACGGGTTTATCCTCATAGGAAAAAGAAACATTCCTGAATTCGATGCGGTCGTTGAAATCGCTGAGCGTTCTGGCATTGGCTGCTTCCTCTACCAGTACCGGGGCCTGCAATACCGATTCGATCCTTTCCAGGGCCGCACTTCCCCGCTGCACATTATAAAAGGCGTTGGAAAAAGATTTTGCCGGGTTGATGATCTGGGTGAAGAAGACAATGTATGTGATGAACGTATCGCCGCTGAGGATCTTGTAGTCGAGCACCAGCCAGCCGCCGAACCAGAGCAGGATGGCCAGCACCATTACGCCCAGGAATTCCGACATGGGAGAAGCCAGGTCGCGTTTGAAGTTCATGGCGTTGCGCAGGTTGTTCAGCCGGCGGTTGATGCCGTGAAAACGAGCCCCAATCAGGTCTTCCGCGTTGAAGGCCTTAATGACCCGCAACCCGCCGAGGGTTTCATCGAGCACGCTGAGCATGAGGCCCTGCTGCTCCTGGGCGTCGTTCGATTGCTTTTTCAGCGAGCGGCTCACCCGGCCAATGATGAACCCGGTAATGGGCAGCAGCACCAGCAAAAAAAGCGACAGCATGGGGCTGAGCATTACCAGCGATACCAGCACCACGATGATGGTGAGCGGTTCCTTGATGAGCGACTCCAATGCAGATACCACGCTCCATTCCACTTCATTGGCATCGTTGCTCATGCGGCTGATGATATCGCCTTTCCGCTGTTCGGTGAAATAGCCGATGGGCAGCGCAAGTATTTTGGTATACAACTCGGCTCGCAGGCGCGTAAGCACGTAGTTGCGCAACGGCGATTGTATGCGGTAGCCCAGGTAGAGAAAAAGGTTCTTTAAAAAAATGGCAATAATAATAATAATACAAATGATACTGAGGGCATACAGCTTGCTGTGTTGCACGATCATTTGGCTGAACTGGTATTTCATCCAATCCAGCATGCCGCTCGCGGAAAAACTAAATCCCGGGTTGATGAGCACGGGCGCTTCATTGGTGAACAGCAACTGGAGAAAGGGGGCCAGCATGGCCAGGGAGACCAGTGAGAACAGGATAGACAGCAGGTTGCAGATGAAATACAACGCAATCTGTCCCTTTTTACCGGACAGGTAACTCAGAATCCTGGAAAAGTTCTTCATGCAGGGAAAATAAGAAGCAGCAAACCTAGCCCAATTTTCGTTAAAGTCTTCGCATCTTTGTTCCAAATACGACATATGCAACCGGAGAGTAAAAGACAAAAACAGGTAGCGGGGGAGGTACAGGAAGTATTGAACGATGTTTTCCAGCGGCTGGGCCTTACCATGGTGGAAGGGGGCATGTTGTCCATTTCAGCAGTTAAGATGACGCCCGACCTTCTTGAGGCGCGGGTATATATCAGTCTTTTCCAGGTAGCCGACCGGAACGCGGCTATGAAAAAGCTGGAGGAGCGGGCCTGGGAAATCAAGCGGGAACTGGCTTCGGCCATCAAGCACCAGGTGAGAAGGATCCCACAATTGCAGTTTTACCTCGATGAAACCCTCGACCAGGTGTATAAAATGGAGGACCTGTTCCGGCAGATCCGGCTCGATGATAAGAAAACCGGTTCACCGGAAGAGGATACTGACACCCAAAATCCCGGTGCGTGAATTTCCTGTTTGCCTGGCGTTATTTCAAGTCCAAGAAATCCACCAATGCGATCAATATCATCGCCTGGGTGAGCGTGGCGGCCGTAGTGGTGGGCACGGCCTCTCTCATCGTGGTACTGAGTGTATTCAATGGGTTTGAAGACCTCGTGAAATCGCTGTATGCCAGTTTTTATACCGATCTGAAACTGGTTCCGGCCAAGGGGAAAACGATGGAACTGAGCCCCGAGCAGCTCCGGCAGATCGCGGCGGTGCCTGGTGTGGCGGCCTATTCCCTGGTGGGGGAAGAAAAGGCGCTGGTAAAAAACGGGGAAGTGCAAACCATCGTTTACCTGAAGGGGGTGGACAGCGCCTATACCCGCGTTACAACGGTGGACCGGGCCATGAAAACAGGCGGCTTTGAGCTGGGAACCGCCGAAAGGCCTTTTGCCGTTTTGGGCGTGGGCGTGGAAAATGCGCTGGGCCTCTGGAGCGACCGAGAAATACTGCCGCTGACCGTTTACCTGCCCCGCCGCGGCGTGGGGATGGACGTATCGGATCCCATGCAGGCGCTGGCGGCGGAAAATATCTACTCTTCAGGCGCCTTTGCCATCCAGCAGGAATTCGACAACAAATACGTACTGACCAACCTCGATTTCATCCGCCGGCTCCTGCAGTGGAAACCGGATGAATACGGTGGAATGGAAATCGCCCTCAGCCATCCCGACCAAACGGAAAAAGTGAAGCGGGAGCTGGAAAGGCTGATGGGCAAGTCCTATAAAGTGCTTAGCAGGTATGAGCAGAACCAGAGCCTGTACAGCATTATGCAACTGGAAAAATGGGTGATTTACGCACTCCTGTCGCTCATCCTGGTGGTGGCGGCCTTCACCATGATCGGATCGCTCACGATGCTGGTGCTGGAAAAGCAAAAAGACATCCAGGTGCTCAAGGCCATGGGCGCCAGCGCCTGGCGGGTGCAGTCTATCTTTATCTGCGAAGGTTTTCTCCTGGCGGGAGTAGGCTCCATAACCGGGAGCCTGCTGGCCATCCTTATCGGGTGGCTGCAGGAACGGTATCACCTGGTGGTGCTGGAGGGCAGCAGCTTTGTGATTGATTATTACCCCGTCAAGTTCCTGCTGCGCGATTTCCTGCTGGTGTGGAGCACGGTTTGCCTGGTGGCCTTCCTGGCCTCCTGGTTCCCGGCCAAAAAAGCGGCCGGGGAGGAGATCGCCTTAAAATCGATGTAAAATCAGTAGTCGCCCAGGGTTTCAGGTAATTGCGCCAGGGCCTTGGCCAGTTGCTCGTCGTTCGGAGCAATGCCGTGCCATTCGTGGCTTCCTTCCATAAAATCAACGCCGGCGCCCATGACCGTTTTCATCAGGATCGCAATGGGTTTGCCTTTGCCTACAAAGGTTTTGGCGTATTCAAGCGTGGTTACCACGGCATCTACGTCGTTTCCTTTTTCCAGGATGATCACCTCCCAGCCAAAAGCCCTGAATTTTTCTTCCAGGTTGCCCAGGCACATTACCTTATTGGTAGGCCCGTCGATCTGCTGGCCGTTCCAGTCCACGGTGGAGATGAGGTTATCAACTTTGTGGTGCGCAGCGAACATGATGGCTTCCCAGTTCTGGCCTTCGTCGAGCTCACCATCGCCGTGCAGGGAAAAAACCAGGCGATCGTCCCCGTTCAGTTTTTTGGCGAGTGCGGCGCCGATGGCAACGCTCATGCCCTGGCCGAGGGAACCGCTGGCGACGCGAACACCCGGCAGGTGCTCATGAGTGGCGGGGTGGCCCTGGAGGCGGCTGTTGAGCCGGCGGAAAGTAGCCAGCTCCTTGATATCAAAATAGCCGGCGCGGGCCAGCGTGGAATAAAATACTGGTGAAATATGGCCGTTGGACAGGAAAAAGATGTCTTCTCCGATTCCATCCATATGGAAGGCCGGATCGTGCTTCATTACCTTGAAATACAATGCAGTAAAATAATCGGTACAGCCGAGGGAGCCACCCGGGTGGCCACTGGCAACGCCGTGTACCATCCGAACGATGTCGCGGCGTATCTGCGAAGCAGTCTCCTGTAAACTAGCCATATATCTTTTTTAAGTGGGGCAAATCTAACTTATTTGGCATGATCTTCCCAGGCATTTTCAGACTAAACCGGTGAGGAATAGCGTTCTTACCTGGTAAAAGCCCCGGTTTTTTAAATATTAATTTGATTTATCTTGCCAGGGTTAAGGCGATTGCAGCAGAAGAAACTATTTTTGTGACCCAACAAAGCGGTTTTCATGTTCGATGTTATACTCGCATTAACTATTTCCTTTGCAGTATCCTTCTTAGCAATTCCTGTAATCATCAGGGTTGCCGCTTTGAAGAAGTTGTATGATATTCCCGATGCACGCAAAGTGCACCAGGCGCCCATCCCTGCCCTGGGGGGACTGGGTATATTCGCTGGCTTCTCTTTTGCCGCACTACTCATTACCAATTTCCAGGAAACCCGCGACGTGCAATATTTTCTCGCTGCATCCGTGGTTATCTTTTACCTGGGACTGAAAGACGACATCGTTGTTATCTCTCCCATTAAAAAATTCATCGGCCAGGTGCTGGCTGCCTTTATCATTATTTATTACGGCAACCTGCAGATCAGCAGCATGCATGGGTTCCTGGGTGTGAACCATCTGCCCGAAACCTTCAGCCTGCTGTTCACCTACCTGACGGTGATCGTGATCATCAACAGTTTTAACCTGATCGATGGCATCGATGGACTTGCGGGAAGCCTCGGACTGCTTTCTTCCAGCGTATTCGGAATTTATTTTGTCAGCATCGGGCATACCGGGGAAGCCGTGCTGGCTTTCAGCCTGGCTGGTTCCATACTCGCTTTCCTGATCTTTAATTTTCAGCCCGCGCGCATATTCATGGGGGATACCGGCTCGCTGCTGATTGGGTTGATCAACGCCATCCTGGTGATCCGTTTCATTAATATTGCGGGACAACCAGGCGTTTCCTTTCCCATCCAGGCGGCCCCGGCAGTTGGTTTTGGCATCCTGATGGTTCCCTTGCTGGATACCCTCCGTGTATTTGGCATCCGCATGTTCAAGCGGCGCTCACCTTTTTCGCCCGACCGCAACCATATTCACCATCTTTTTCTTGACCACGGGTTCTCTCACCGCACGGTTGCCATTTTACTGCTGACCCTGAACGCCGCTGCCGTGGCCATCAGTTTCCTGATGCGGAAAAGTGGTTGTAACCTGCTGATGGCCGTTATATTCGGCATATTCTTTTCTATTATAGCACTGGCTTACTACGCGCGCCGGCGCCGTCCCCGGCTTTTTGTTACCCAGGCCGACAAGGTGAATCCCACCGGCAATACTAAAATTGTTCCGCTCACCGGGGACGCTGTTTTGCAACAGAAATAAATCCCATTTTTGTAGCTTTGGCCCGATTAAAGCTAAAGCGCAATGTCAGACGAACTATCAATGATCCTGGATGATGCCGCAGGGTCCATGCAGAAAGCCATCAATCACCTCGAAGCGGAGCTCCTGAAGATCCGGGCCGGCAAAGCCAGTCCGCAGATGCTGGACGGTATTATGGTGGAATACTATGGAAATCCCACTCCCCTGAACCAGGTGGCCAATGTTTCGGCTATAGATGCGCGTACGATCACCATACAACCCTGGGAAAAAAACATGCTTCAGCCCATCGAAAGGGCCATTATCAATTCGAATATCGGTATCAATCCCCAGAACGATGGGGTCATGATCCGCATGTTCCTTCCTCCCATGACCGAAGAAAGAAGAAAGGAACTGGTAAAGAGATGCAATGGGGAAGGGGAACACAGCAAGGTGGCCATCCGGAACATTCGCCGCGAAGCCATTGAAATGATCAAGAAACTGCAGAAGGACGGCCTCAGTGAAGACGTATGCAAGGATGCTGAGAAAAACGTGCAGGACCTGACGGATAATAAAATTGCGCTGGTAGAAAAACACCTGGCCGCCAAAGAAAAAGAGATCATGTCTGTTTGATGCGTTTGTTTACTGGGGTAAGCCGGTAAATTCCGCACCGTTACCGGTAGACCGCTTGCTTATCTGTGTACTAGATATATGCTGAAAAGATAAATTGTCGTAGTATTGGCAAAACAAATACTATGGGATTTTTAGCCGATTTCAAAGCATTTGCCACCAAGGGCAATCTGGTGGATGTAGCCATTGGTTTCCTGATGGGTACTGCATTTACCAAACTGGTAGGAAGTTTTACGGAAGGCCTTATTGCCCCCATCCTGGGCTTGCTTACCGGTGGAAAAGATTTCTCCAAACTGACGCTTACGCTGCGCGATGTGCAACTGGATGCGAATAACAATGTAATAGCAGAAGCGGTGACCTTTAAGTACGGCGCTTTTCTCACCGCTACCATCGACTTCCTTATTGTGGCCCTTGTTTGTTATTTCTTCATCAAAGCTATTTTGCGGAAGGACCCGAACGCAAAAGCTGCTCCCTCAAAAACAGAAGAATTGCTGGCCGAGATCCGCGATGAGCTCAGGAAGCAATAATCCAAACAATCATTCCATTATTCTATCGTTTATTCACGAAAACTGATCGTATGACTAAAGTTCGGAAAGGATTTTTTTATCTGACGCTGTTGGCAATGGTTTCTCCCGCCCTGCTCAGGGCCCAGGACCAGGTGGTTTCCGGAATGAAATCCGAATCCCAACGTGCCTCTTTTGAAGACACTACTTATAAATACAATGCACGCGGCTGGCGCAAGGGCGGACTTTTCACCCTGAATTTTGCCCAGGGGAACAGCAGCAACTGGGCTGCCGGCGCGGAAAAATCTTCGTTTGCTGTTGCAGGCATGGCTACGCTGTTTGCGCAAAAACGCAAGGGTGAGTTTTTCTGGAACAATACCCTAGACCTCGCCTATGCCATGCAGCGGACCAGCTCCCAGGGTACCCGTAAAACGGATGATAAAATCGACTTCTACAGTAAAGTGGGCAAGGACCTGAACGCGAAATGGGCCGTGGCCGGCGTATTCAACCTGCGTACGCAATTTTCTGCCGGGTACGATTACGACTATCTCGGCAAGGGCCTGAAACGCCGGATCTCGGATTTCTTTGCGCCTGCCTATCTCCTGGTTTCCCCGGGTATAGAATGGAAGCCGACCAGTTATTTCAACATACTGTTTTCCCCCATTTCAGCGCGTTGGGTATTGGTTACCAACGACCCTTACAGCTACTATTATGAAGGCGGCGTGGACCCCGACAACCTGGAGCCCGAGAAACCGTTGGCGGCCCTCTATGGGGTGAACGCAGAAAGAAAGGTTTCCTTCCAGGCGGGTGCTTTCCTCTCGGCCAATTTCTTCAAGGAAGTGCTAAAGAACGTGACCTATAAATCGAGGCTCGACCTGTTTTCCAATTACCTGGGCACCCACGATCCCATTACGGATGCCAAGGTTTCTGCCAAACCCAAGAACGTAGACGTGTTCTGGACCAATGCCGTGGTGATGAAGGTGAACAAATGGCTGGGGGTTACCTACAGCCTGGACCTGATCTACGACGACGATGTGCGCCAGTTTGGCCCGAATGGCACCAGCGCTGGCACCCAGATACGGTCATTGCTGGGGGTGGGACTGACCACGAAATTCTAGTTGGGGGAACCGAATCCCTTATTTTTGCCGAATGGCAGCCAACCAGATTTCTTACCAGATCAGGCTTCCCCAGTTCGAGGGGCCCTTCGATCTCCTGCTTTTTTTCATAGAGCGGGACGAACTGGATATTTATAATATTCCCATTACGACGATCATCAACGACTTCCTGGCCTATATACACCAGGAGGAGAAGTTGAATATTGAACTATCCAGCGAGTTCATCCTCTTCGTCAGCACCCTGATGCGGATCAAGGCCAAAATGCTGCTGCCCCGCAAGGAGTTGGATGCCCAGGGAAATGAGATCGATCCCCGGCAGGAACTGATCGATAAGATCCTTGAGTACAAAAAATACAAGCAGGCTTCTGCCGAACTGGCGGAAATGGAAGCGGTGCGTATGCTGATGGTAAAAAGGGGTAATATCACCCGGGAGCTGGGTTCCATTGGGGAAGAATCCTCCGAAGGAACGGAGATCCAGCAGATCACCCTGTTCAAATTGATGAAATCGTTTGAGCGGGTGATGCAGAAAGTCTACGACCGCAACAACAAGCCCGTACACACCGTGGTACAATACAATTATACCATGGAAGAAAGCCGGGAAAGCATGCTGGGCATTTGCCGTACGCAGAAAACCCTTTCTTTTGAGAAGCTGTTTGAGCACTGTGAAAACCGCATCCACGCTATTTTTTCTTTCCTGAGCATGCTGGAGCTGGTGCAGCAGAAATACATGCGGATCCTGGTAGGAGAGGGCCGCAACAATTTCATCGTAGAATGGAACGAAGAGCGGGAAGAAGATCCCCTCGATTTCGTACTGGATGCCTGACCCGTCTGTAGAGACAAATTGACAGAAAATATAATATGGCATCTTAATTGATGTTTAAACACTAAAATGATTCCATATGAAACAGGTATTCCATCCCGCTGCAGAAAGAGGCCATGCCAACCACGGCTGGCTCAACAGCTACCATTCCTTCAGCTTTGCCCGCTGGTATGATCCGGAAAAGCTGCATTTTGGCGCCCTGCGCGTGCTTAACGACGATTCGGTAAGAGGCGGGGCCGGTTTTGGCACCCACCCGCATGATAATATGGAGATCGTTTCCATTCCACTCAGCGGCACCCTGCAGCACCGCGACAGCACGGGAACCGACGGCCTGATAAAGACCGGCGACGTGCAGATCATGAGCGCTGGCTCCGGTATCCAGCATTCGGAATACAATGCCTCCAAGACAGAACAGGTGGATTTTCTGCAGGTATGGGTGTATCCGAAAATCGCGGATATACGTCCACGTTATGAGCAGAAAAACTTCGCCGCGGCCGGCCGGCAACAGGCCTGGCAAATCGTGGTAAGTCCCGGGAAAGACAGCACCGGCGTGTTTATCAACCAGGACGCGGTGTTTTCACTGGCCGACCTCAAAGCCGGCACTGCCTTGAATTATGACCTTCATTTCAGTGGGAACGGTGTTTATTTCTTCCTGCTCGAAGGCGCCCTGGAGATCAATGGCCAGGCGCTGGGAAGGAGAGATGCACTGGGCGTTTGGGACACCAGCACCGTACAGGTGAACGCTACTGCCAACAGCCGTGTGCTGGCTATTGAAGTGCCCATGTTAAGCACCGAATCGCTCAATTAAATCGTTTGTTATGACAACAAGAACCGTCCGGCAGGTGCTCGATGCATCTGTTGAGTTTGTTGGTCCGCATAAAGTACTGCGACCGCTGCCGCATCGCCAGTTGACACAGGTGAGTCCCTTTCTTTTCATCGACCATATGGAAAGGCGGGAGTTGGTGCCGGATGAGCAAATGCGTATTCCGCCCCACCCGCATGCCGGGTTCGAAGTGGCGACCTATTTGCTGGCCGGTGAATTTTTCCACCGCGACAGTGCCGGTCACGACCAGGTTGCAACTGCCGGTGATCTCAACTGGATGACCGCCGGAAAAGGCGTGCTTCACTCCGAAGGACCCACGCCGGCGTTTATGAAAAAAGGCGGCCCACTGGAACTGGTGCAGGTATGGATCAACCTTCCTGCCGACCGTAAAACAATGGAACCGGGTTTTCGTCATTATGGTAACTCAGTACTACCGGTGATAACTAACGGTAACGCACAGGTGAAAGTGCTGATAGGAGAGTACGGTGGCAAACAATCTCCCGTTACAACGCAGACGAATATGTTCTATTACCACATTATACTGCAGCCCGGTGATGTGCTTACCGTTCCTGCGGGCGAAGGGCAAACCGCTGCGCTTTACCTGATGTCTGGCAGCCAGCAGGTAATGGGTGAAAAGATAGGCCCGCGCCAATTGGTGGAGTTTGAAAACAACGGCGACCATCTTGCCTTGAGCGCCCTTGCACCCGCGTCTTTCCTGGTTTTCGGCGGAACACCCATTGCGGAAAAAACAGTGAAATACGGACCTTTCGTGATGAACAGCATGGAGGAGATCGAAGAGAAAATAACGGCTTACGAAGCAGGACAGATGGGTAGCCTTGACCATTAAGCCGGCAGAATCAATGCCTTGCTCAGTTTCACTGATAAGCCAGCGCTGGCTCAGCCGGTGATTCGAAAATATAGAGCAAAACGGGCCGTGTTCTGTTTTTCAGGACCTGGCCCAGTTTTTTAAGGAAAACCGGTGACACGGTCGGACAGCCATCGCTTTGTACGATTTCCCCGCAGGGAATTTCGTAACTGGGCACATCTTTATGTGAATGCAGTACAATCGCGCGGCTGCGGGCGTTGCTGTTGGATGCATCCAGCCCGGTAAGTTTATAAGCGGTACCAAATTTTCCCAAATAGGAACCTTCTACACGGTACCTGCCGAGAGAAGTGCATCCGCTGCCCTGTTCATTGGAGTATTTTCTGCCGGCCAGAAAAATCTGGTTGCAGCGGCCATGTGTAACGAGGCCTTTCAACAATACCGAATCCTTATCGGCATCGTATACAAAGAAGCGGTTTTTCCCCGAAGAGATGCTCATATCAAGAATAAAGAAGAGGGATTCGTCCATCTGCCGCTGGCGGGCAAATTTTTTCAGGCTGGCGGCTTTTTCACGCAGCATCAAGGCTGTGGCCATTTCAGAGCGTTCCAAAGCGGGATTGGTTCCCGGAACGGCAAAAACCGGCAGGCCAAGAAGAAGAAACAGGAAAAAAGACACTGACCACTGGCGGACGGACATTGGAGTAGCTTTTCTCCAAGATCGCCGAAAAAGAATTTTTAGTGTATTAAGATTGTTAAAAACTATCCTAAAATCGAAATTTTTACGGTATCGGCCATCATCTCTTTGATATTTACCGCAATGGCCGCCGCATCGTACCCGCATTCGCGGTGCAATTCTTTCAGAGTGCCGTGCTCTACCAGGTGATCTGGAATTCCCAATATCCGCACCGTGGCCTGGTAACCGTGCTGTTGCATGAATTCCAAAACTGCCGAGCCGAAACCGCCTACGACGGTTCCGTCTTCCACGGTTATGATTTTATTGTACCGGCCGAACACTTCGTGCAGCAAAGCTTCGTCCAGCGGCTTGGCAAAGCGCATGTCGTAATGCGCCGGCTGGATACCATATTGTTTTACATCACGAATGGCGGCTGCAGCAAAATTGCCCGGGTGTCCGAAAGACAGGATGGCAATTCCTTCACCGTCCCGCAGCCTACGCCCGGTTCCCACTGGTATGGCCTGCATGTCTTTTTTCCAGTCGGCCATTACGCCTTCTCCCCTGGGATAGCGGATCACAAAGGGGAAATTGCTTTCGGGTAATTGTGCGGTGAACATCAGGTTGCGCAGTTCCGCTTCGTTCATGGGCGCGCTCACCACCATGTTCGGGATGCAGCGCATGTAGGGAACATCGTAGGCACCGTGGTGCGTGGGACCATCTTCTCCCACGAGTCCGGCCCTGTCGAGGCAGAACACCACTGGCAGGTTTTGAATGGCCACATCGTGCACTACCTGGTCGTATGCGCGCTGCATAAAAGAAGAATAGATATTGCAGAACACTTTCATGCCCTGTGTAGCGAGGCCCGCGCTGAGCGTAACGGCATGCTGTTCGCAGATGCCTACGTCAATGGCCCGGTCGGGCATCTTGTCCATCATGATCTTCAAGGAAGAGCCAGAAGGCATGGCCGGCGTGATGCCGAAGATCGCCGGGTTTTTTTCTGCCAGTTCTACGATGGTATGGCCGAACACATCCTGGTATTTTGGTGGTTGGGGCGTATCGAATTTCTTTTTGTAGATCTCACCAGTGATCTTATCGAAGAGGCCGGGGGCATGCCACTTGGTCTGGTCTTTTTCTGCCAGTGCATATCCCTTTCCTTTTACAGTGATGATGTGGAGGAGCTTGGGTCCGGGTATATTCCGAAGATCTTGCAGTGTATCGACCAGTTTAGTAATGTTATGACCATCGATGGGACCAAAATAACGCAGGTTCAGTGATTCGAAAAGATTGGAGCTCTTGCTCACCATTCCCTTGATGGAATGTTCCAGCTTACTGGCCATTTCCCGCGTGAAATTTTTTCCTACCGGCAATTTGCCGAGGGCCTTCCACACATCATCTTTTAATTTATTATATGCCTGCGAGGTAGTGATATCCGTGAGGTATTCTTTCAGGGCGCCCACATTGGGGTCGATGCTCATGCAGTTATCGTTCAGAATGATGAGCATGTCGGCATCGGCCACACCGGCATGATTCATGGCTTCGAAAGCCATGCCGGCTGTCATGGAGCCGTCGCCGATCACCGCCACCGATTTGCGGTCCTCGCCCTTGTATTTGGCGGCGATGGCCATGCCCAGGGCGGCAGAAATAGAAGTGGAGGAATGACCTACGCCAAATGTATCATATTGACTCTCAGTGCGTTTGGGGAAGCCACTGAGTCCGCCGTATTTACGGTTGGAAGGAAATTCATCCCGGCGGCCCGTCAGGATCTTGTGCCCGTAAGCCTGGTGGCCAACGTCCCATACCAGTTGATCGTAAGGGGTATTGTACACGTAATGCAGCGCGGTGGTGAGTTCTACCACACCCAGGCTGGCAGCGAAATGGCCGCCGTGCACGCTTACCACATCGATGATGTATTGCCGGAGCTCGTCGCAGACCTGGTGCAACTGCTCTTTTCCCAGTTTCCTGAGATCAGCGGGTGAATCGATCTGTTGTAGCAGCGGTCCGGGTTTGATTTCCATGCAGTGTCAGATATTTTTCAAAGATACAGAAAGGCCCGATATGGACCGGATTTCCGCCTATTTGGCCATTAATACAAATCAGTATATTAGCGGAGGTTCAAAAAGCTAGATTTGCCTATGCTTCCGCGAGGTTACAAATACTATTGGCTCTGTCAGGTGTTGGGGTGGACATTTGTGGTGTTGTCGATGTTGATCATGGTCTATTCTTTTTCACCGTCCCGCATAGACGAAAAATTCTTTGTCCGCTCCCTGATGATCTTTGTTTCCGGCATCACTTCCACCCATGTGCTGCGGTATTTTATTAAACGCAGCAACTGGCTGCTGCTGCCCGTGGAAAAAGTGATTCCCCGTATGACGGTGGCGATCATCATCACCAGCCTGGCCTGTAGCCTGCTCTACCTGGCGCTCATCATCACTTTTAATGTTCAGTCCGACACCCCGCGGCGCATCGATTTTTCCACCAAGCTCCTCGCTTCCACGCTGGACATCGGGCTCTTCATCATTCCCTGGACCCTCATCTATTACATTTATCACTATGTGGCCAAAAGCCGGAAGCAGGAAGTGGACACCCTCAAGCTGGAAGCGCTGGTGAAAGAACTGGAACTCAAAACCATCAAGGCGCATATCAATCCCCATTTCATTTTTAACGCCCTCAACAGTATCCGCGCGCTGATCGATGAAAATCCAAGCCGCGCGCGCACTGCTATCACCGAGCTGAGCAATATTCTCCGCAGCAGTATGCAGTCGGAAAAATCGGAGACGGTTCCGCTTGAAAAAGAACTGAATATTGTACGCGACTACCTGGCCCTGGAACACATCCGTTTTGAAGACCGGCTGCAGGTGGAATACGAAGTGGATGAGGATACGCTGGACCAGCCCGTGCCGCCCATGATGTTGCAGACCCTGGTTGAAAATGCCATCAAACACGGCATCGGCAAACAGATGCGCGGCGGTGTGGTAAGGATCGTTTCCGATTTCAAAGACGACTACCATGAACTGATGGTGCAGAATACGGGCCGGTTGAGCAGCCAGGTTAACGGGCATGAACAATACAACGACGGCTTCGGCATCAGCAGCACCCGCAACCGTTTACACCTGCTTTTTGGCAACAAAGCCGATTTCTGTATCCGCGAATTCAACGGGAACATGGTGGAAGCCTGTGTAAAGATCCCCGTTTCGATACCTGCTTAAACAAACACACATGATAAAGGCATTACTGATCGATGACGAGCGGCTGGCGCGAACGGAGTTGAAAAAACTGCTGATGGATTTTCCCGAGATCGAAGTGGTGGGCGAAGCGGCCAATGCCAGCGAAGGCATCGACGCCATTGAAAACATGCAGCCCGACCTGGTGTTCCTGGATATCCAGATGCCCGGTAAAACCGGTTTCGAAATGCTCAGCGAGCTGGAAAAAGCGCCCCATGTCATCTTCACCACGGCCTACGACGAATATGCGCTGAAGGCTTTTGAAGTGAATGCGCTCGATTACCTGCTAAAGCCCGTGGAGCCCAAACGCCTGGCCGATGCCATTCACAAGCTGCACATTGCGGAAGAAAAAGAGGCCATGGCCCCTGCCATCGGCACCAACCGCAGCCTGCTGAACGAAAACGATCAGGTCTTTGTCAAGGACGGCGAACGCTGCTGGTTTGTAAAGCTCAGCGACATACGCTTGTTTGAAAGCGTGGGCAATTATGCCAAAGTGTTTTTTGGCCCCAATAAGCCCCTGATCCTGAAATCGCTCAACGCGCTGGAAGAACGGCTCGACGAAAAAGTTTTTTTCCGCGCCAACCGTAAACATATTGTCAACCTCCGGCTCATAGAAAAAATTGAACCCTACTTCAATGGTGGATTGCTCCTCGAACTTCGCGGCGGGGAAAAAATTGAAGTCAGCCGCCGCCAGACGGTGAAGTTCAAGGAAATGATGAGTCTCTAATTTTTTTCCATGTACAGATTTTTTTCTATCCTGGCCGGCTGTGCCATCAGCCTCGGCCTGCACGCGCAGGATGCCGCAGGCATCATCAACCTGGAAGAAGTAACACGCATTGAGAAAACGCTGGCTTCCGACGATATGCAGGGCCGGGCCGTATTTACGGAGGGCAACCGGAAAGCGGCCACTTTCATTGCCGCCGAGTTCCAGAAAACCGGTTTGCAAACGCCTCCTAACGGCGACGGCTACCTGCAAACATTTGCCGTGTACAAACCTAAATACCTCAGTGGCTCTGCGACAGTGAACGGTAAGAACCTCAAAGAAGACGAGGTGGTGGTGGTTACGGCCACGCCTGATCTTGCCGTGAACGAGCAATCGGGATATACGATAGCGCGGATTGGTAAGGGCGACCAGTTGTTTGCTACGGCCTTCGGGTTGGTAGGATCCGGGAAGAACCAGCTCGTATTGGTGGATCCTTCTTTTGCAAAGGACTTCAAACGCCTCAGTTTTTTCAAACGCGAACTGCTCGAATCCAAAGGCAATACCATTTTTATACTGGGGAGCGAAGCGCCGGCCACGTATTCCATTCGCGCAAAACACGATATTGAAAAAGAGAAGCTCTTCAATGTGGTGGGCATTTTGCCGGGACGTTCGAAAAAGGACGAGTACGTTATTTTTTCCGGCCACTTTGATCACCTTGGTATTGGCAAACCCCTGAACGGTGATAGCATTTACAACGGCGCCAACGACGATGCTGCAGGCACTACGGCTGTGATCATGCTGGCCAACTATTTCAAGGCCCTCGGTAATAATGAACGCACCCTCATCTTTGCGGCATTTACGGCCGAGGAAACCGGTGGCTTCGGCTCCCGTTATTTCTCCCAGCAATTTCACCCGGTAAAAGTGATGGCCATGTTCAATATTGAAATGATCGGAACCGAGAGCAAGTGGGGAACCAATTCGGCGTATATCACTGGTTATGAAAAAACCGATATGGGTAAGATACTGGAGAAAAACCTGGAGGGTTCGGGATTCCGTTTCTATCCCGATCCTTATCCCGATCAACAGCTTTTTTACCGCAGCGACAATGCCACCCTTGCCAGGCTGGGTGTTCCGGCGCATACCATCTCCACTTCTAAAATGGACAGTGAAAAATACTATCACACGGCCGATGATGAATGGGAAACGCTGGACCTGAAAAACATGGCGGAGATCATTCGCGCCATTGCCATCAGCTCCGGCTCCATTGTTGCAGGGAAAGATACACCCACAAGGGTCGACACCAGCTCCCTTCGCTGATATGGTTCGCATACCCACGGGTCTTTTCGCTTTGTTGTTTTCCTGGCAGGTAAGCGCGGCCGGCAATTTTCCAGCCGCAGGCAGTATTCCAGGCCAGGATAGTCCTCCTGTTGCGGATAGTGTTCCAGTCGTGGACAGTCTTCCTACCACAGATACCACCCTGCTGGGTAGCTGTCTCCGTTTTCTTGCCGCCGATTCGCTGCAGGGCAGGGCGGCGGGCACCCGCGGAAACCAACTGGCCGCAGCCTTCATCGCAGACCGTTTTCGCGAAGCGGGACTGCATCCCCTGCTGAACAACAGCTACTACGACACCATTCCCCGCTATACGGGCGACACATTGTATAGTTGCAACCTCCTGGGAATATTGCCGGGCACCAGCCGCCCGGAGGAGTGGGTGCTCATCACTGCTCACTTTGACCACCTGCCGCCCGGGCCCCGCAATAAAATATACAACGGCGCCAACGACAATGCATCGGGAACCGCTGCCCTGCTCGCGCTGCTGAAGATATTTGCGGCAAAAGGCGCAACCGGGAGAAGCCTGGTATTCTGTGCTTTCAATATGGAAGAAAAAGGACTGGTGGGATCCGCAGCGCTGGCATCGAAACTACCTGCTGAGAAGATCGTGGCGCTGATCAATTTAGAAATGCTGGGTTATCCGCAGGTGGGCAGGAACCGGTTTTTTATGACGGGTGAAAAAGAATCAGACCTCGCCCGCTTATTTCGCCATACCTTACAGAACAGCGGTATCCGGCTGGTGGGGGAGCGGGGAGACCTGTTCCAGCGTTCCGATAACTATCCTTTCGCAAAAAAAGGCATACCGGCTCACAGCCTGATGGCATCCACCGATGCCTGGCGCTGTTACCACCAGCCCTGCGATGACATTGAACGTTTGGACATTCCCAACCTGGCGGCGCTGGTCAACGGAATCGCCAGGGCCATTCTTCCGGTCGCAGCCGCTATACAAACACCTAAAAGGATCAACCGGGAACGATTATGAGAAGAAAAATGCGCTTATTGGTCACCGTTGTATTGAGTGTATTCCTGTCTTCAGTAGTGGCACAAACCATTCCGCCCGACAGCACCCGGCTGGCATCGATCGCTCTGCAGGAGAAACAGGCTGCTGCAAAGAAAAGCCGGGACATTGGCCGGTTGCTCGAAACCGGCTGCTGGAAAGAAGCAGGCCAGGCCCTGCAGAGCCTGCCTTCAACGGCTATCCCTACCCGAATATACAAGGCGCGCCTGGCCATATTGCAGAACGATTTTTTTGCCGCCGGCCGGGAAGTGGATGCGGTGCTTCGCCAGCAATCTAAAAATGTGCAGGCCCTCCTGCTGAAAGCGGAGCTGGAGATCCAGGCCTGGCGCCTTCCTTCCGCATTGCAGTACGCAGAAAAAGCCATAACCCTGGATGCCGCAAAACCCGAAGGGCAGGGCATGAAAGGCAGGATACTCGTGTTGCAAAAAAACTACACCGCTGCCCAGGCCGTTGCCGACAAACTCCTGCAGCAATTTCCTTCCTATGCGCCCGCCTATCGCCTGCAGGCCGATATTTATTTCTGGAGCCAGGCGCCGGAAAAAGCCGAAAAGCCCCTGCTCCGCTGCCTGGAGCTCAATCCCTTCGATGCCGATGCACGCTTCTCTTATGGTTATGCCATCTGGAGACGTATCGACGCCACCCAACTGAATGCCATGGCGGCGCAGTGGGAACTGGCCCTCGCCATCAACCCGCTTCATTACCAAACGCACTGGCACTGGGGAAACGGGCATACCAACCTGACCTATGCCGACTATGCGGAGAAAGACGAAGACAGCATCCGTCATTTTTTGCGCATCGCCGACAGTCTTGTCCGCAGGAACCAGGTAGCCGCCGCCATCCTGCACACCAGGAAAGCAGAAAAGCGATACCCTGCTTCTGTGATTCCCCTGCTGCACCGCGCTTCGTTGTACTATAATATTTATGGTCCGGAGCGGGCAGCTTCACTTGATTCGGCACAGGCGATCTTTGAAAAGATACTGGCGCGGAAAAAACACTATGGCCCCGCCCACAACGGCCTTTCCGCCGTCATCAAATCAAGGCGCATTCCTTATCTCTATATGTACGATTCGGTGATGCAGGTACTGCAACATACGGTGATCCCTGACCGAAAACTATTTGAATCGGTATTCGACGACCTCGACTATTATCCCGGTGATATGGCCGCAGCCATGGTGTGGAACCAGTTGTACAGCTCGGTGGTCTATTTCCCTTTTTTGAAAAAGCAGGCAGATGCTTTTAAAATACCACCGCTGCACATCGACCTCGCCACCTGTATGCAGTCGCCCTATTTCCGCATCATGACCACCTTCGACAACCGCCAGTGGATGGACATCCGTGGCGTGGGCAGCGGCGCCGCTGCCATCGAATACGTGGAGAAAGGCGCCTTCATGGAAAGGAATGTGGTGCTGCATGAATACGTGCATCTTTTCCACAGCGACGTATTTACCGATGCCGAAATAAGGGCCGTGCGCCGCCATTATTACAAAGCCATGCTGGAACACCGCACGCTGGACTACTATTCACAGAACAACGAGCACGAATACCTGGCACAGACCTATCCCGCTTATTATGAAGCGGTGAAAGTACATCCGCAGGATTTCAAATCGATGAACACCACGGCCGACCTTCAACACCTCGATCCTGATATGTATGCCTTCCTCGACAGCCTGGTGAAAAAAGAAAAGGCCTGCCTCTCCGGTAACTGTGAAGCTTTTGCCGGCAACTGGGCACAGGTCTATATCAACCTGGCGCAATCCACCGCCCGGCGCGACACTGCACTCGCAGCGCGTTATCTCGATACGGCCTTATTGAAAGAAGACAAATACCTCCCTGCTTATATTGCCAAGGCGGAATGGCGGGCCGAAAAAGGTGATACCGCGGAAGCCCTCGCGTGGATCCGGAAAGGCATGGCCATCGATCCAAACTACGCACCGCTTTTTGCTTCGCGCAGCCGTCTCCACAGTCGCTTTGACGACAGGCAGGCCGACCTGGTAAAAGCCATTTCGCTGGAAACCGACCTGCAGGAGCGGGCCTCGCTCTACCTGGAACTCGCAAGGCTTTGCCATCGCTCGGGTAAACCCGCCGAAGCCATTCGCGTGGCCGGTGAATATGCATCCAACGCCCCCGTTATTTCAACCTATCTGCGCGACCGCCGCGACGACGCCCTCGCCGATGCCGCTTACTGGAAATCATTGCTCGGTTACCCGGAACCGTTAGCTGCGCTCGACAGCCTTGTGCGACGTAAACCACAGCAATATGGTCACCGGAAAATGTATGCCGCCGCCCTCAGCGCCAACGGCCGTTACCAGGAAGCCATCGACGTGTTGCAATACGCCCGCCGCATCCTCGCCGCTTCCGGCAACGACCGCACGGATTTCGCGCTCATGGTAGCGGAGAACCAGGCAGCCCTGGGACGCAAAGATTCTGTACAGCAGATGCTTCCACTGCTGCGGAGTGGCAAAGGGCTCCCGGACGAAGACCGGCTACGCTTCGTCAACCTGCTGGCGGCGCAGGGCGCCACGGAAGAGGCGAAAACGATCTTTGCCACGCTGGAAACGCGCGGCGACATGTTGTACCGGGCCGCTTATCTCCATACAAAATCATTGCTGGCTACAGATCCAACTACCGCTATGCAATCTGCGGAAGCATCCCTTGCCCTCAATCCTTATCAGTTCGACCTGGCTAAAAAATTACAGGAACAATACCTGAAGGCAGGTTATAACCAGAAAGCGGAGGACCTGCACAGGGCCTTAGAAAAAATGGATATTACACCCGGACCTTCCATTCGGTGAGCCACAGGAAGCAGGATAGCCACCGCAGAAAGGCAGAAAGAACATCACCGGCCTCAGGAACCGATGCGCTCACTGGCATGCACAGCCGCAGCCATTTCGCTGATCAGCGTTGAATCTTTCTCAATAGCATTGCCCACTACTACGAGGTCGGCCCCGGCCCGGCAGTTGAGATAGGCTTTTTCGGGGTCCCGTATGCCGCCGCCTACAATGAGCGGAACGCTGATCTGCGCTGCAACGGCAGCGATCATTTCTTCGGGAATGGCTTTCTCTGCACCGCTTCCGGCATCCATATAGATCAGCTTCATGCCCAGCATTTCGCCGGCGAGGGCCGTGCAAAGCGCGATCTCGTTTTTATTCGAAGGAATGGGCGCCGCATTGCTGATATAAGAAACCGTGGTGGGCGCTCCGCCGTCGATCACCATATAACCCGTGCTGATGATCTCCAGCCCGCTTTGCTTCACCATGGGTGCGCTTATCACGTGCTGGCCAATCAGCAGCTCGGGGTTGCGCCCTGAAATGAGCGAGAGGTATAAAAGCGCATCGGCATGGCGCGAGATCTGCGAGGGGCTTCCGGGGAAAAGGATCAGGGGAATATTACACCGCTCGCGAATCGCAAGAATGCATTCATCGAGGTGGTTGGATATGACCAGGCTGCCGCCTACCAGCAGGTAGTCCACTTTGGCATCCACTGCCAGCCGGGTAAGCTTATCCAGTTCCGCCGGGCGAACCTTATCGGGATCCACCAAAACGGCGAACGATTTCTTCCTGGCTTTTTTCTTCTCCCTGATATGGTGGTAGATTCCCTGCTGCATTCAATAGGTCATGACTGGCAACAAAAATGCAAAAAAATGCTGGTATGGCACAATTGGTCTTAGAGGCGGAAATAACCGGCCAACTGCAGGATATGGTTATTCGCAAATGCCGATCCCCTTCCTTCCACGTATTGATTCATGTAACCCGCTTCCAGATCGAATTTGCGGCTGAAGCGGTAACCCAGCGCGACATAGAAACGGTTCTGGTCGAAGCTTTTTCCGTTCACTCCCGATTTGTCGCCGAACTGCAACATCACTTCATCCTGCAGGGCGCCGAAAATACCCCGGGAAAAATTTTTTTCGCCGCTAAAGGGTGCGATGGCGCGAACAAAATACCGGAACCGGTTGCTGTACACATGGCCGTCGTTTTTCAGGGAACCTTCTTCCACATAAGACTTGCTGATGAAACGCTGCTCCAGCCGGAAACGGTGCGTCAGGGGTACAAAACCGATTTTCTGACTTACAATGAGCTGCTCCCACAAACGGTTTTCGGGCCCGTATCCGCTCACTTCACTGATGGCGCGGCGATGCAAAATATAGGCATATCCCGCCGAGCCAGCCAGCCTGGAGCTGAATTTATATTGAAATCCGCCCCGCAGCAGCAGGGTCTGCATCTGGCTGAATTCGTTTCCCGAACGGAACTGGACATCGCCTATCAGTCCGGCTTTTTGGGTGAGGTCAATCGTATAAAAACCAGCCACCCAGCCGCTGTGAAGGGTTTGCGCCGGCAGGGAACGGAGGGCCATTAAACCGATGGCCAGTAAGAAGATCCTGTTCATGACTGCAAATAAAAGCATCCGGCGTCATTCTGCCTGCTTATAAGGGAAAAAGCGGAAATTTGCAACAAGATTTTAATTTGGTTTTTATCCCCATCGATTATCCACATAGGTGGATATTTCCGGATATGATTTTAGGATCATGCCAGTTACTTTCGTTGGCACCCGGACCGTTGGATTTTACAATTTCTTAAACCGACAACCAATCAAATTATTGTATGGCTACCAGGAAAACCGCCACCAAAGGGCTGTCATTCAGTCGTCGCTTCACGAAAGAAGGTGTATCCGTATTTGACCAGTTCGAATACGATTATCGCAGTTCGGTGATTCGCAATCCCAGTGGGGAAGTGGTTTTCGAGATGAACAACGTGGAAGTGCCGAAGGGCTGGAGCCAGATCGCTACCGATATTCTTGCCCAGAAATATTTCCGCAAGGCCGGCATACCGCAACCCGATGGCAGCACCGGCCGTGAAACATCGTCCAAACAGGTGGCCCACCGCCTGGCCAATTGCTGGCGCGTGTGGGGCGAACGCAACGGTTATTTCGCTTCCGAAAAAGATGCGCAGGTATTTTACGAAGAACTGGTCTATTCCATCCTTAACCAGGCCTGCGTGCCCAACAGCCCGCAGTGGTTTAATACCGGCCTTTACGAATCCTACGGCATCAGCGGCAAACCGCAGGGCCATTATTATGTGGACCAGGCCGATGGCCAATTGAAAAAATCCACTTCCGCCTATGAGCGTCCGCAACCCCATGCCTGCTTCATCCTCAGCGTGGAAGACGACCTGGTGAACGAAGGCGGCATCATGGACCTCTGGGTAAGAGAGGCAAGGATCTTCAAATACGGCTCCGGCGTGGGCACCAACTTTTCTCATATTCGCGGCGAGGGTGAAAAACTGAGTGGCGGTGGTACTTCTTCCGGGCTCATGAGCTTTCTGAAGATCGGCGACCGCGCGGCCGGCGCCATCAAGAGCGGCGGCACCACCCGCCGTGCGGCAAAAATGGTTTGCCTCGACCTCGACCACCCGGAGATCGTACAGTTCATCGACTGGAAAGTGGAGGAAGAGAAAAAAGTAGGAGCCCTCATCGCCGCCGGTTATGCCAGCGATTACGAAGGAGAAGCTTATCGCACCGTCAGCGGCCAGAATTCCAACAACTCCGTTCGTGTGCCCAATGCTTTTTTTGAAAAGCTCGACAACAATGAAGCCTGGGAACTCACTGCCCGCAGCGATGGCCGCATCATGAAAAAAGTGCCGGCGCGCGAACTCTGGAACAAGATCGCCTATGCCGCCTGGCGTTGTGCCGACCCCGGTTTGCAATACGATACCACCATCAACGAATGGCATACCTGTCCCGAAGGCGGAAGGATCAATGCATCCAATCCCTGTTCGGAATACATGTTCCTCGACAATACGGCCTGTAACCTGGCATCGGCCAACCTCATGAAATTCTTCGACACCGAAACCAACGATTTCGATGTGGATGGATATGCTTATTCGTGCAGGCTCTGGACCGTAGTGCTGGAGGTATCCGTGCTCATGGCGCAGTTCCCTTCCCGGGAAGTGGCGCAACTTTCCTACGACTACCGTACCCTCGGCCTGGGTTATGCGAATCTGGGCACTATGCTGATGGTAAGCGGTATTCCGTACGACAGCGAAGAAGCCCGCGGCATTGCCGGCGCCATCACCGCCATCATGACCGGCGTGGCGTATAAAACATCTGCGGAGCTGGCCCAGGTGCTGGGGCCCTTCCCCAAATTTGCAGCCAACCGCGATCACATGCTGCGCGTCATGCGCAACCACCGCGCGGCTGCCTACGATGCCAGCGATGCCTATGAAGGGCTCAGTATCAAACCCCTGGGCATACAGGCGAAATATTGTCCCGATAAACTGCTGAAAGCAGCCACCATAGCCTGGGATGAGGCCGTGCAGCTCGGAGAAAAATACGGCTACCGCAACGCGCAAACCACCGTGATCGCTCCCACCGGAACCATTGGCCTGGTGATGGATTGCGACACCACCGGCGTGGAGCCCGACTTTGCACTTGTGAAGTTTAAAAAACTCAGTGGCGGCGGCTATTTCAAGATCATCAACCAGTCTGTTCCCCAGGCCCTGAAAAACCTGGGCTATAACAACAAGGAGATCGACGCCATTGTGAAATATGCGGTGGGCGCCGCTTCTTTCGCTGGTGCCCCCTTCATCAATCACCAGTCGCTCAGTGAAAAAGGATTCATCGCCGAAGAGATCAAAAAACTCGACGATGCGGTGAAGAGCGCTTTTGAGATCGGTTTTGTATTCAACCGTTTCACCCTGGGAGAAGCCTGCCTCGAAAGACTGGGCTTCACAGCCGACCAGTACGGCGACTGGAATTTCAGCCTGCTCGAAGCGCTTGGATTTACCGAAGCACAGATCGACGCGGCCAACGACTATGTTTGCGGCACCATGACTATTGAAGGTGCGCCCTTCCTGAAAACAGAACACCTGCCCGTATTCGACTGCGCCAATAAATGTGGTAAAAAAGGCGAACGTTATATCCATGCACACGGGCATATCCGCATGATGGCCGCCGTGCAACCCTTTATCAGCGGCGCCATCAGCAAAACCATCAACCTGCCCAACGAAGCAAAAGTGGAAGAGATCGCCGACTGCTATATGCTGAGCTGGAAACTGGGCCTCAAGGCCAATGCGCTCTACCGCGATGGTTCCAAACTCAGCCAGCCGCTCAGCAACAAGAGCGACAAAAAGAAAAAAACAGAAGAAGCTGCCGAAGCGAAAGCAGAAGCGCCGGCGCCCGATTCCAACATCATCGACCTGGGCAAACTGACCATCGATGAACTGCTGGAAGAAGTGCAGAAAAGAGTGCAGGCTTCTCCCGATACCAAACTGAAACGGCGTTTAGCCATGATCGTGGAAAGAAGGGCACTTCCCGCTAAAAGGCGTGGGTATACGCAGAAAGCCAAGATCAGCGGACAGGCCCTCTTTGTGCGCACCGGCGAATACGGCGATGGCACCCTGGGTGAAATTTTCATCGATATGGCCAAGGAAGGCGCTACCATGCGCAGCATGCTGAACTGCTTTGCCATAGCGGTTTCCATCGGCCTGCAGTATGGCGTTCCGCTGGAAGAATTCGTGGAGAAATTTGTATTCACCCGCTTTGAGCCCGCGGGGATGGTAGACCATCCGAATATCAAGACCACCACTTCCATCGTGGACTTCATCTTCCGCTCCCTGGCTTATGAATACCTCGATCGCTCCGACCTGGTGCATGTGCTCGACAAACCCGAGCTGATGAATACCGGCCGCGATGACTGGGACGAACCGGCAGCTACCGAACTGGAAAAGAAAACACCCGAGCTCAGCGATGTACGGGTGGTTGCAGCCCGGCCTGCGAAACCGGCTTCCGTTCGCGCAGAAGCCGCCGGCAATTTTGACGCCCTGAGCGCAGCCAACAAATCCATGCAAAGCGATGCGCCCGCCTGTAACGTGTGCGGTCATCTCACCATCCGGAGCGGAACCTGTTACAAATGCCTGAACTGCGGCAATAGCCTCGGTTGCAGTTAAGATTTTATATGGACGGTTTCAATAGAACCAGGGCCGCCTGTTTTTACAGGTGGCCCCTTTTTTATTCCATTAAAATTCGACAACGAAAAGATTACAGAACCCCTGCCTGTGCAACGCCCGCGCTGAAAAAAACGGTAAGGCAAAACTAATATCCGGCTTCCATGGGTTTTTGAAAATGAAGTGAGCTGTACTCATTTTTGAAGTGGGTTATACTCATTTCTGAAGTGAACGGCAGTTTTACACGGGGCGCACAGGGGTTTTCGGGGAATGATCGGGGAATGCTCGGGGCATTTTTGCCCGGGGGCCAACCGGCCATGGACCCCCTAAACAGGGAGCGCCCGGTAGGGGTAGTGTTTCCTTAAAATTGGTCCCGATTCCAAGAATTTCGTCGAAAATCTACGTTTCTTTCCCCCTTTGGCATATCTTTCGCGTAAGTAATGCGTTATTGGTCCGTATCAATCACTAAATCCCAACCGTATGCGAAGACTTTTGGCCATTGCTGTTCTGGGGATATTACTGGCAAGTTGTAACAGGGCTGTTACGCCGGGCGAAGCAGCCAACAATCATTACAAGAGTTGCCGGCCTATCCGCTAGAATGATTGGTAAATGAATTGACAAAGCACCCCGGTTCCGCAAGGCGCCGGGGTAGTTTTTTTATTCGAAGGATATGCAAATTCAAATCAGGTACGACCGGAAACAGGTGATCCAGGCCTTGCGTTATCATTTTTTAACCAAGCCCGAGATCCGCCTGCTGCTGATTGCCATCAACATCTTCACGATTGCGGCGGCGATATTGCTGTACTTCAAAAAAGTGAGCCCCTATACCTTTATTATTTTTTCCAGTATCTGGATGCTGGTAATGCTTTTTGTGTGGCAGCTCATGCCCAACAGCATTTATAAAAGTTCCGAAACCTTTCGCGACCATTTTAATATGGAGATCGAAGAAAGCGGCATTCAACTGGAAACCAGCCGGGGCACACAACACTGGGAATGGAATCGTTTTCTGAAATACATGGAAACGCCGTTTTTCTTTCACCTGTACTTCAGCGCCAATTCTTTTTTTCTTGTTCCCAAGGATGTGATGGTTCATGCAGAAGACCAGCAGATGCTGCGTGAACTGCTTCGCCGGCATGTGACAAAAAAAACCTTTAGCTGATCAGCGCGGTTTGTATTTTGACCCGTCGAGAATGGCGCGCGGCTTCAGTTGCATGAGCTGCCCGGGAGAGGTCTCCGGATTTTTACCTATATACGCCTTAACGATCTGCATGCCGATCCACTGGCCGATATTGCCGGGAGCCGCCTGCGGAAAGCCCTGCGTGGTAGGTGCTTCGCCGATATAATTCTGAATGATGGAAGGATCCTTCGTATAGATCTGGTCGTTCTGCAAAATCAGGTTCCAGATAATGCCTTCATTGGATTCGCACCAATCCAGTTGTTCGCCGGTAAACCCGGTGATCAGCGTATCGGCATTTTCTGGAAGCAGCTTTTCGGCAAACCACCAGTGTTTTCCTTTTTCAATCATCTGATCAACCAATGCACTGCCCTGGCTTTTGTCGGGGAACATGTCTTCCGCCACCACCTTGATGCAATTGGCAGCGATGTATTCTTTTTTGAAACGGCGCGAAACATAGGTCGGGAAAAGCTGCTGCCCTTCGGTGGAAGTATAATAAGGAAAATCTGCACCGGCATAAAGATGCAGTCCAATCGCGATGGCGTTTTCCGTAATGGCCGCGCCCGGTGCATCAAAGGGCCCGAAATAGGCAACGAATTTTGGAACCTGGTAGGCCGGGAAATAAGCTTTCAGGTAACTGAACGAACTGTTCAATTCTTTCTCCGTACTGCTGAGATCTTCAAAGCGGTCTTTCACCAATTGATAAACGGGATAGTAGCTGCTGAAAAACTGGTGATTGGCAATGGGCAGCACTTTGTTGGAGTCGCCGATAATGCCTGCGCCCAGTATGTTTGCAGTGAAATCGTTGATGAAATAAGGGTATTGCGATTGCAGGCCCTGTAAACCAGCCATGAGGTTCGTGGAGTCCACGGCGAAATAATCGCGGTCGAAGCGATGGATCGTGGTATTAAGATGGATGGCTGAAATATCAGGTCGCTTGGGACCATGGTCGCCGCAAGCGGTCAGAAGCAGGAGGCAAAACGACAGGAAATATCCCGATTTCATGCGATTGAAACGTTTGTTCAGGGGTTTTGTTGTAGTACAGGCGTCCCGTAGTACATTCGATGGTCGAAAATAGCGCCATTATGTTGAAAATCGCCATTTCACAACAGAATTACCATATCGGCAACTTTTCTGCCAACACCGCAAAAATAATTACGGCCATTGCAGAAGCGGAAAAAGCCGGCGCCGACCTGCTCGTGTTTTCTGAGTTGTGCATTTGCGGGTACCCGCCCCGTGATTTCCTGGAGTTTGAGGATTTTATTCAACAGTGTTACACGGCCATCGATACGATCCGGGCACATACCAGCCAGGTTGCGGTGATCGTGGGCGCACCGCAGCGCAATCCTGTTCGCGAGGGGAAAGAGCTTTTTAATGGTGCCTGGCTGATCGAAAAAGGAGAGGTGAAAGCCGTGGCGCATAAGACCTGTTTACCCACCTATGATGTATTCGACGAATACCGCTACTTTGAGCCGGCGTTTTCCTGGAACCTCATACCCTTTAAGGGAAAAAAAATTGCCCTCACCATTTGCGAGGACATCTGGGCGCTCAGTGAAAATCCGCTCTACCGCATAGCGCCAATGGACGAACTGGCCAAACAGGGCCCTGATCTCATGATCAATATTTCCGCCTCACCCTTCGACTACGACCACGATGAAGACCGCAAGGAAATAGTAAGAGCCAATGTATTGCGGTACCAGCTTCCCATGATCTATTGTAATGCGGTTGGTTCACAAACCGAGATCGTGTTTGATGGCGGCAGCCTGGTCTACAATGCTTCGGGCGAACTGGTCAGGGAACTGAAATATTTCGAAGAAGATTTTGCCGTGGTGGAAATGGATGAGCGCATGTACAACAGCAGCCCCGAAAACGCCGTGCTGCGCACACTCGATAAGGAAATGCGGGTATCGCGGATCAGCGACCCGGAAAAGATCATTCCTTTCCTGACAGCAGAAAACAACATCGAACAGATCTACGATGCGCTGGTGCTGGGCATCCGTGACTATTTCAGCAAAATGGGTTTCAGCAAGGCCATCCTCGGCAGCAGCGGCGGCATCGACTCCGCCGTTACGCTGGCCATTGCCTGCGATGCGCTGGGCAGGGACCAGGTGCGGGCGGTGCTGATGCCCTCGCCCTATTCCACTTCGCATTCGGTCGACGACGCCGTGCAATTGAGCAGGAACCTGGGCAATCCTTACGACATCGTACCGATCCGGGACGTATACGAAGCTTTCCTGTCAACACTGAAGCCCATCTTCGGCGACTTACCCTTTAGTATAGCCGAAGAAAACATACAGAGCCGTTCGCGCGGAAACATACTGATGGCCATTGCCAACAAGTTCGGTTATATATTGCTGAATACTTCCAATAAAAGCGAACTGTCTACCGGTTACGGAACCCTCTATGGCGACATGGCCGGTGGCCTCGGCGTGTTGGGCGATGTGTACAAGATGCAGGTGTTTGCGCTTGCCCGTTATATCAACCGGCATGAAGAGATCATCCCGGAAAACATCATTGTGAAACCGCCTTCGGCAGAACTGCGGCCGGGACAAAAAGACAGCGACAGCCTGCCGCCATACGAGTTGCTCGACAAAGTGCTGTATCAATATATCGAAAGACACCAGGGTCCGCAGGAAATCATCCAGATGGGAATAGATGAAGCGCTGGTGCGGCGTGTGCTGAAGCTGGTCAATACCAACGAATACAAACGGAACCAGTTTTGTCCCATCATCCGCGTAAGCGCCAAAGCGTTTGGCGTGGGCCGGCGCATGCCCATTGTAGGCAAATACCTGAGTTAAAAAAGTAGCCCCCGTATAGACATACAGGGGCTCTGTTTATGAAATCAGCAGATAAAAAAAGATGATCCGCGGGGGAATTAATGTTTGAGTATAAGGTGCCTGTTCACTGTTATGCCTGCACCCATATCGTACTGGTCGTACACTTCAAGAACGCTTTCGCTCAGCACTTTGATCTTTCCGTCTCCACTGAACAATCCGGGTATAGTGAAATTCAATATGCTTTCATTTTCCTTAAAGGCCCAGTTGAATGTTTGATCGTCGCCGGAATCACCATCACACAATTCCGTACCTGCAGCATAGGTTCCGGTACCATCTTTCAGAAAACTGAGTTGGTCGTCGAGCAGGCAGGATTCAATATCAAGGTATTGATCTATAGTGCCGTTTTTGTCGATATCAACACCAACGCTTTCAATTTTCCAGGACTTGCTGGTCAATAAATCTGTTTTTGTAACGGGAGCTGAATCCTTATCCTTAGAGCAGGACGCCATTCCGAGGAATAGAACCGAAGTAAGCAGTAAAAGCATCACCTTTCGGAGGCTTTCTGTCATAAGGTGGATTTTAGATTAAAACATAATTTCGGGACTTTTATTGTGCCTTCAAAAAATTATTGGAGGTCAAATCCGAAATCCCCATATTGGCAGAAGAATTGCAGGGCAAGAGTACGTACTTTGCATAATTAAAATTCATATATGTTGCCGACATCGGAAGATATCCGCCAATTGAATGAAAAGATCCAATACCAGGGCCACCTGGTCGACCGGCTTCGCGAAGAAGTGGGAAGGGTAATCGTAGGCCAGCACCAGATGCTCGACCGTTTGCTCATTGGCATACTGAGCAATGGCCACGTGTTGCTGGAAGGGGTGCCCGGCCTTGCAAAAACCCTTACCATCAAATCGCTGGCGCAGGCCGTTCAGGCAAAATTCAGTCGTATCCAGTTCACGCCCGACCTGCTGCCGGCCGATGTCATCGGTACCATGATCTACCAGCAGCAACGCAATGAGTTCGTGGTGCGTAAGGGTCCCATTTTTGCCAATTTTGTACTGGCCGACGAGATCAACCGTGCGCCCGCCAAAGTGCAGAGCGCCCTGCTCGAAGCCATGCAGGAAAGACAGGTCACCATCGGCGACCAAACCTATATGCTGGAAGAGCCCTTCCTGGTACTGGCCACGCAAAACCCGCTGGAGCAGGAAGGAACCTATCCGCTGCCCGAAGCACAGGTGGACCGCTTCATCATGAAAGTGGTGGTGGGTTATCCCTCCAAACAGGAGGAGCAGCTCATCATTCGCCAGAACGTGCAGGGTGCTGCTCCTGAAAAAGTGAGGGCCGTCGTAACTGTGCAGGACCTGCTCGAAGCAAAAGAACTGACGCGGCGCATATACATGGACGAAAAAGTGGAACAATACATCCTCGACATCGTATTCGCTACCCGTCAGCCGGAACAATACGGGCTCAGCAAACTGCGCCCGCTGATCTCCTATGGCGGGTCGCCGCGCGCCAGCATCAACCTGGCCCTGGCCGCCAAAGCCTATGCGTATCTTTCCAAGAGGGCCTTCGTGATCCCCGACGATGTGAAAGCCATTGCTAAAGATGTATTGCGCCACCGCCTCGGCCTCACCTATGAAGCGGAAGCGGAGAACGTGAACGTGGAGCAGGTGATTGAAGACATCCTGAAAGCCATTGCAGTCCCATAAATCAACGCTTTGCTTACCACTGCCGACATACTGAAAAAAGTAAAGGAGCTCGAGATCAAGAGCAAGAAGCTTACGCGGCACCTTTTTACGGGCGAATACCACAGCGCCTTTAAGGGAAAGGGCATGTCGTTCAAGGAAGTGCGTGAGTATGCGCCGGGCGACGATATCCGCTTCATCGACTGGAACGTATCGGCGCGGTTCAACCATCCCTACAGCAAACTTTTTGAAGAAGAAAGGGAACTGACCATGATGCTGCTGGTGGACGTGAGCGCCTCTTCACTGTTTGGAACCGTGCATGCACGCAAAAAGGACCTGGTGACGGAAGTGGGCGCCGTGCTTGCGTTTTCGGCCATCAGCAACAACGACAAAAGCGGGGCCATCCTTTTTAGTGATGGCATTGAAAAATACATACCACCTAAGAAAGGGAGAGACCACGGCCTCTACATCACCCGTACGCTGCTTACCCTCGGGGCCCGGAAAAAAGGAACTGATATTACCCAGGCCCTGCGATACCTGAACAATACCACCCGGCAGCGATCCATCGTATTTGTGCTGAGCGATTTTCTGGATCCGCAGTTTGCAGACGCCCTGCGCGTAGCCGGCAAAAAGCACGATGTGATCGGTATTAAGGTATACGACCCGATGGATATGCAATTGCCCGATGCCGGCCTGCTGCAGGTGGAAGATGCCGAAACGGGAGAGAGCCGCTATATCGACAGCAGCGACTACCGGGTGCGTAAAGCTTACCAGGAAGCGTTTTTCAGTCATTCCGAATGGTGCAAAAATGTTTTCACGCGCGCGGGCTGCGACCTGCTGCATATTTCCACCAAAGAAGACTACGTAAAAGTGCTGCAGAAATTTTTCATCGGAAGAAGCTGAACCGGAATGACCAGATCCCTTCTATATTTTACGATCCTGGTGGCTGGCATACTGGCCGGCACGCAGGCCCTGTCACAGACCATTCACCTGAAAGCATCGGTGAACCGCGACCGGATCCTGATCGGCGAACCCATACTGCTGCAACTGGAGCTGGAAGTGCCTAAGGAAAGCACTCACAACTGGTTCAATACCGACAGTATCCCGCATTTTGAACTGATCGAAAGATCGAAGATCGATACGCAATCTTCCGTAGGCTCCGATTTTTACAAGCAGGTGCTCACCATTACTTCTTTTGACTCAGGGAGCTGGACCATCCCCATGCTTCCACTAACGGTGAACAACAACCGTTATCTTACCGATTCTATTGCCATAGAAGTTTCCTATTCCAATACCGATCCCAGCCAGCCCTATCACGATATCCGGGATATCATTGAAGTGCCGGAAGCGGAACCGCTCTACATCAACTATATTATTGCCGTGGTTACCCTGGTGGCGCTCGCCGTGCTGGTGTATCTTTTCAGTAAAAGGAAAAAGCCGGCGGTAGTAGCGGCGCCGGAAGCCGTGGCCCCTTCGCTGGATCCCTTTGAAAAAGCCATGCAGGAACTGCAGGTTTTGCAGGCTGCGGGCCGTCCCTCGGGCCAGGAAGAGATCAAAATGTATTACAGCAGGCTGAACGATATATTGCGCATATACCTGCGCGATAAACACCTGGTGAATGCGCCCGACAGCAGCAATGCGGAATTGCTGCGCACCATCAGGCATATGCTCGACAGCGATATGAACAGGTCGCTCGGACAATCACTCCAATGGGCCGATGCGGCTAAATTTGCCAAATACCAGCCCGGCGATGCCGAGCAGGGACAGGTACTGGAAAGCCTGCGGAAGTCCATCGAAAAAATTGAAAAATTTGATAACCCGGTACTTTAACAGCGTATACTTTACGTGGCCCTGGATGCTCTGGCTGCTGCTCCTGGTGCCGGCCCTGGCTTTCTGGTACTGGAAGAAAGGGCGTTATTCCAGTGCTTCGCTGCTGCTGTCCGATACCGCCATTTACAACAGGGTTCCGCGCAGTTGGAAAGTCCGGCTGATGAACCTGCCCTTTTACCTGCGCTTACTCACGGTGACCCTGCTGATCCTGGCGCTTGCGCGGCCGCAAACGCGCTTTGACGAGGAGCAGGTGACCGGCGAAGGCGTCGACATCATTCTCTGCATCGACGTGAGTGGCTCCATGCTGGCGCAGGATTTTAGTCCCAACCGCCTGGAAGCCGCCAAGGAAGTGGCCGCCAATTTTGTCGACAGCCGCCGTACCGATCGCATGGGCGTGGTGATCTTTTCGGGCGAAAGCTTTACGCTCTGCCCCCTCACCACCGACAAGGCCGTTCTGAAAACACAGATCTTCAATATCCAGAGCGGCCTGCTGGAAGACGGGACGGCGATCGGTTCGGGCCTGGCTACCAGCGCCGACCGCCTGCGGCACAGCGACTCTAAAAGCAAAGTGGTGATCCTGCTGACCGACGGCGAGAACAACGGCGGCCAGATACCGCCGGTAACGGCCAAGGAAATCGCCAAAAAACTGGGCATCCGCGTATATACGATTGGTGTTGGCTCGGAAGGTTATGCTTCTATTCCTATTCAATCGGGATCCGGCGCCGTGGTGATGCAGCGGGAAAAAGTAAATATCGATGAGAAACTGCTTACGGAAATTGCGCAGGAAACCGGTGGTAAATATTTCCGGGCCCGCGACAATGAAGGACTGGAGCGCATTTACGCAGAGATCGATAACCTCGAAAAATCACGCTTTGAGGTCAGCGCCGTGCGCCGGTACACGGAACGTTACCTGCCCCTGGTGCTGGCTGCTATTGGTTTTTTATTCCTCGAATGGCTGTTGCGCTTTACCTTGCTGAAAAAATTTCCCTAGATGGAAGCGCGGGTGTACAAATCTACCGGTAGTTGGTATGTGCTGAAAGACGAGCAGGGAAATTTCCTGAACGGAAGGATTCGCGGCGTTTTAAAAATAGACGGCATCACCAGCACCAATCCCGTTGCGGTGGGCGACATCGTGGATATTGAACCTGCCCTGGATGCCGATGGAACGGTGATCATAACAGGCATCCACGACCGAAGTAATTATATTACGCGCAGCTCACCCCATCGCAAAGCCCAGCACCACATCATCGCCTCCAACCTCGACCAGGCCCTGCTTTTCGCCACCATTAAGGAACCACGCACCTCGCAGGGGTTCATCGACCGCTTCCTGGTATCGGCCGAAGCCTATCATATTCCCGCCGTGATCGTGTTCAACAAAGCCGATATCTACGGCGATAAAGAACTGGAGAAATACGCCGAATGGGAGGATATGTTTACCAGCATCGGTTATACGGTACAGTTAGTAAGCGCCACCACCGGTTATGGCATAGATGCATTGAAAGAAAAGCTGAAAGGAAAAACCACTTTGCTGAGCGGCCATTCCGGCGTGGGCAAATCCACTTTCATCAACGCTATTTTCCCTGAGCTCACATTGCGCACCCAGGAAGTGAGCGACTGGAGTGGCAAGGGCCTGCATACCACTACTTTTGCCGAAATGTTCGACCTGCCCGGTGGGGGCAGCATCATCGATACACCCGGTATCCGGGAACTCGGACTGGTAGACATCAGTCGCCAGGAACTGTCGCATTATTTTCCGGAAATGCGTGCCGTTCTGAACAACTGCCAGTTCAACAACTGTATGCATGTGAATGAGCCGGGCTGCGCGGTTAAGGCCGCGGTATCAGAGGGCACCATTCACGTTGACCGTTATGTGAGTTACCTGGATTTGCTGGATACTATTAAGAAATGAATTTACGGGCTGTATTGATCAGCAGTTTGGATTCCAGGAAGCTGGCTACTTCCGCAACGGCTTTATTGTCGCGGTCTATCGCACGCTGCGCCTGTTTGGGATAAAGGCTGATACCGGTATAAATATTATAGTGAAGACTGAGGGGTTGCCCCTTGTATTTGAAATCCCAGATCAGGGAATCAAAATCATCGAGCTTGCTGTTGAAACGGATGCGGAGTTCTTCTGTAAGCAGGTTGGCTACTTCATAGAATCGCTTGAGACCACCATCTTCATCAATTACAGCTTCGGTGAAACCATCGTGGGTGTGTAGAACGGGGCACATATGGGTAGGATTTGATGTAGGGTTACCGGGCCCCATCTGCCAGCAGGCAGATCAGGCTTTGAATTTCTTGGCTTTGGGCACTTTCTCGCCACTCAGAATCCTTTCCGCACCTACATTGGCTCCGTTGCTTGGGCAGGCAGTTTTAGGCCTGGTGAGGGCACAGGAGCTCAGCATTACCAGCATGAGGACAATAAAAATGACCGAACCTGTACGGGTGGTTCTCATAAGATATTTTTGATATAACGGCGCCCTGTTCATTTTAGTGTGTTGTTTTTCATGAATTTTCTCCCCTATACCAGCCGGCATAATGGATGTAATTATTGGCAATGCGGTCAATTTCGCCATGGATCAGTTCTGCTGAAATATCCTTCACTTTCCTGGCAGGCACACCGGCATAGATGCTCCCGCCTTCACAAACCGTTCCTTCCAGTACCACGGCTCCTGCTGCAATGATCGTATTGCTGTGCACCACGGCATTGTCCATCACGATGGACCCCATCCCAATTAATACGCTGTCGTGGATATGGCAGCCATGCACAATGGCATTGTGACCAATAGATACATTGTTTCCCACCGTAGTTTTACTCCTGTTGAAAGTGGCATGGATCACGGCATTGTCCTGCACATTCACTTTGTTGCCGAGGCGGATGCTGTTCACATCACCTCTTACCACGGCGTTGAACCAAAAGCTGCAATGATCGCCGGCAATTACATCGCCCACAATGGTAGCGTTGGGTGCTATGAAATTATCGGTTCCGAATTGGGGGTAACTGCCCCGTACTGGTAAGATCAGTGCCATACCACAAATATCAGCATCTTTGCCAAAACAGCCGGATATGAACCAGCGCCAGCTTTTTTTAAAACACGTGGCTCAAACCTCTCCAGCACCCCTGGCCCTTGAAATCGTAAAGGCGAAGGGACTGGTGCTGGAAGACAGGGCCGGTAACAAATACCTCGATCTCATCGCCGGCATCAGCGTTTGCAATATGGGGCACAGTCATCCCAAAATCGTGAAAGCGGTGCGGGAGCAGGCGGGCCGGTACATGCACCTCATCGTGTATGGCGAATTCGTGGAGAGTCCCCAAGTGAACTATGCCCATCAGTTAACGAAATATTTACCCCGGCGCCTGAACAGCGTTTATTTTACCAACAGTGGCGCGGAAGCCACGGAGGCGGCGATGAAGCTGGCCAAGCGCCTCACCGGGCGAACCAATATCATTGCCTTCAAGCAGTCCTACCACGGTTCCACGCAGGGCGCGCTCAGCATCATGGGCGACGAATACTGGCGCAACGCCTACCGGCCGCTGCTGCCGGGCATCCGCCACCTCGAATACAACGATCCTTCCGTGGTGGACCAGATCGATGAGAATACCGCCTGTGTGATATTGGAAACCGTGCAGGCCGAACGTGGCGTGGTAGCGCCGGCCCCCGGCTGGCTAACGGCCTTGCGCAAACGCTGTAATCAAACCGGCACCCTGCTGGTGTTTGACGAGATCCAGACGGGTTTTGGCCGAACGGGCCGTTTGTGGGGATTTGAATCCTTCCGCGTGGTGCCCGATATCGTGTTGCTGGGCAAGGCGCTGGGCGGCGGCATGCCCCTTGGTGCTATGGTGACCGACCGGAAAAAGATGAATGCGTTTACGGAAAACCCGGTACTGGGACATATCACCACCTTCGGCGGTCATCCCGTTTCCTGTGCGGCCGGACTGGCGGCTTTTCGCCTCCTGCTCGAGAAAAAACTGGCAGCAGAAGTGGCGGAAAAAGAATTGCTGTTCCGATCCTACCTGCAGCACCCGGCCATCAAAACCATCCGCAGCCAGGGACTGCTGATGGCCATTGAATTCGACAGTTTCGAAACCAATAAAAAGATCATCGACCGCTGCATTAAAAAAGGGGTGCTGACCGACTGGTTTCTTTTTGCGCCGCAGTGCATGCGCATAGCGCCGCCGCTGGTTATTTCGCGTAAGCAGATCCGCAAGGCCTGTGAGATCATCCTGGAAGCCATCCGGCACGTGGCCGGCAAGGAAAATCCTGAGCGGACGAATGCATAGGGCTTGAAACACCTGTTCCCGGCATTATCAGACAACAACATCTATCCATACCCGTTAGGTCACCCAGCCAAACACCAGGGCGGCGATCGCAGCGCCCGCCGTGGGCCCGGCAACGGGCACCCAGGCATAAGCCCAGTCGCTGGCGCCTTTTCCTGCCACGGGAAGCGTGGCATGCGCCAGGCGCGGACCCAGGTCGCGCGCGGGATTGATGGCATAACCCGTGGGACCGCCCATCGACAACCCCACCGCCAGCACTACCAGCGCCACCGGTAAAGCATCGAGTGCACCGAGGCTGTTGCCCGGCGCTACGATAAAGAGCACGGCTAGCAGGAACAGGGCCGTGGCGATGGCCTCTGTAAGAAAATTGTGAAAAGGGCTGCGGATCGCCGGAGCCGTGCAGAAAACTGCCAGCGTGGCGCCAGGATCGTTTTCGCGCGAAAAATGCGGGTAGTAGATGAGCCACACCAGCGTCGCACCGATATAGGCGCCAACCAATTGGGCCAGTATATAACCGGGCACCAGCGACCAGTCGAATTTCCCCAGCAGGGCAAAACAAATGGTTACCGCCGGGTTGAGGTGCGACCCACTGTAAGGCGCAGCCGAAAATACACCAATGAATACCGCCATGGCCCAGCCGAAGCTGATGACGATCCAGCCGCCGTTCCGGCCTTTGGAATGTTGCAACAGCGTATTGGCAACAACGCCGTTGCCGAAGCTGACCAGTAAGCAGGTTCCGATGCATTCAGCAAGGTAAGGATGCATGTTATGAAGTTTAGGTTGTTGGCAGGTAATGGTGAGCTATGCGAAGAAAAGCAGTTACCTGGTCGTCTTCCCAGGTTTTCGTATGTCCATTCTCGTTGGCTATGATCGATGCGGTATCGGCTGCAGCTTCCATGGCCGCCCGGGCATCAAGCAGCAGGGCCCGCGTGCGCCGGCAGAGGGCATCTTCCACGGTCATGCACATTTCTTCCCGTACGGCCCAGGCGATAGCCGCACGCGAATAGGGGAGGCGCGGATGCAGGGGCGCCGCCAGCGAGGGGTCCGAGGCTTCGAGTGCATGGATCGCCGGCAGGTCGCTGCCATAGTAATAACCAGGCGTGCTGAAATCTGTCGCTTCCACGGCGCCGTGTAAACGAAGTTCCGCCGTAACGCAGGGACGGTCGGGGAGTTTCTGTTGATCGATCGCAACACGCAGCAGGTCTTCCGCCATCCGGCGATAGGTGGTCCATTTGCCGCCGGTTATGGTGAGCAGGCCGCTGTCGCTTGTTTCAATGTGGTGGTCCCTCGACAGTGCGGCCGTACTCGCTGCATTGCCTTTCACCAGCGGGCGCATGCCCGAAAAAACAGAGAGGATGTCCTTCCGCTGCGGGTCGCGGCTCAGGTACCTGCCGATATTGCTGAGAATAAAATCAATCTCAGCCTCCTCTGCAACCGGCTCCGCCAGCGCTGCCGGAACAGCCACATCGGTGGTGCCGATGATGAGCTTTTCGTGCCAGGGAACGGCGAAAAGTACACGGCCGTCGGTGGTTTCAGGAATGAGGATGGCGGTATCGCTTTGCAGGAAGGACTTGTCCACCACCAGGTGGGTGCCCTGGCTGAGATTCAGGATGGGTGCGGATTTCGGCTCATCCATTTGCCGGATGGAATCGGTGAAAATGCCGGTGGCGTTCACGATGCAGGAAGCCCGGATCTCAAAGCCGGTATGGGTGATAAGATCGGTTGCCTGCAGGCCAACCAGTTTTCCTTCTTCCTTTAGCAGGCTGTCGGCGCGACAATAATTCAGGACCACGGCATTTTGTTCTGCGGCCGTTTGTGCCAGGTTGATGGCCAGGCGCGCGTCGTCGAACTGCCCGTCGTGGTAGAGCACGCTTCCCCGCAATCCTTCCGGATCCAGGCTGGGAACGGTTTCCAGGGTTTCTTCGCGCGAAAGGAAAAGCGAAGGGCCCAGTCCCAGTTTCCCGGCCATCCAATCGTATATCTTTAAACCGATGCCGTAAAACGGACCTTCCCACCATTTGTAATTGGGCAGCAGGAAAGATTGGTTCTTTACAAGATGTGGCGCATTGTGACGGAGTAGTCCTCTTTCGCGCAGCGCTTCCATCACCAGTTTGATATTACCCTGTTGCAGGTAGCGAACACCGCCGTGTATGAGTTTGGTGGAACGCGAAGAAGTGGCTTTTGCAAAATCGGCCGCTTCCAGCAGGATGGTGGAGTATCCCCGCGAAGCCGCGTCCACCGCAATTCCCAGGCCGGTAGCGCCGCCGCCAATGATACAGCAGTCCCATTGCTTCACAGCGCCGAGCCGGTCTGTCAGGGCGCTGCGCTTCATGCGTTCTGATCGTTTGCCCAACAGATACTTGCATTCACGGCGCGCTGCCATCCACGGATCAGTGGCGCTATATCGGCCGGCGTTTGCTGCGGGTGAAAATACTTGTCGGCCTTCCACTGTTTCTGGATATCGGTAGTGCTTTCCCAGAAACCAACGCCCAGGCCCGCGAGATAAGCGGCGCCCAGTGCCGTGGTTTCATATACCTGCGGTCGCACCACCGGCACCTGCAGCAGGTCGCACTGGAACTGCATCAGCAGGTTGTTGATGGTAGCGCCGCCATCCACCCGCAGCTCTTTGATAGGCAGGCCTGCATCGGATTCCATTGCCTTTAGCACGTCCATGGTCTGGTATACGATGCTTTCGAGCGCAGCCCTTGCTATATGCGCTTTTGTGCTTCCGCGTGTGAGCCCAAATAATGCGCCGCGCGCATGCTGGTTCCAGTGTGGCGCACCGAGGCCGGCGAATGCAGGCACCATGTATACGCTGCCGCTGTCGGATACAGAAGCTGCCAGTTCTTCCACGTCGGCGGAAGAGCGGATCAGGTGCAGACTGTCGCGCAGCCACTGCACTACGGCGCCGCCGATGAAGATGCTTCCTTCCACGGCGTATTCAATGCGGTTGTTGATCTTCCAGGCGATGGTGGTAAGCAGGTTGTTACGGCTGCGCACTGCCTGGTCGCCCGTATGCATGAGCATAAAACAGCCGGTTCCATACGTGTTTTTGACCATGCCGGGTTGTGTGCATTGCTGCCCGAAAAGCGCGGCCTGCTGGTCGCCAGCGATACCGGCCATGGGGATGTTGATGTTTTTGGCAATGCTTTCCGTAACGGCATAGATCCGCGAGCTGGGAATCAGTTCCGGCAGCAGCGATGCGGGTATATCGAAACACTTGAGCAGTTCTTCGTCCCACTGGCCCGTATGGATGTTCAGCAGCAGGGTGCGCGATGCATTGGACAGATCTGTCACATGCACCTTACCGTTAGTGAGCTTCCAGGAGAGCCAGGTGTCGATGGTGCCGAAGGCAAGTTCGCCGCGGATGGCCTTTTCGCGGGCGCCGGGCACATTGTCGAGTATCCATCGCAGTTTGGTGGCGGAGAAATAAGCATCCAGTACCAGGCCGGTTTTTTCCTGTATCATTTCCGCCAGTCCGTCGGCGCGAAGGCGGTCGCAGTAGGCAGCCGTGCGGCGGTCCTGCCAAACGATGGCGTTATAGACGGGTCGCGAATTAGCGCGTTCCCATACTACCGTGGTTTCGCGCTGGTTGGTAATGCCGAGCGCCGCTACCTCGCTGGTGGTGATGCCGGCCTTGGCGATCACTTCGGCCATCACCGCAAACTGCGTGGCCCATATTTCTTCGGGGTCGTGTTCCACCCATCCGGGCTGGGGATATAACTGCGTGAACTCTTTTTGCGCGAGCTGGTTGATCTGTCCATCCCTGTCAAACAGTATGGCACGGGAACTGGTGGTTCCCTGGTCGAGGGCAAGGATGTATTTCTCGGGCATGCAAAGTTGTTTTTGGCTTCATAAGATAAGCAAAAAACTTTGCCGGAAGAAGGTGTCGTTAAAAGCCGCAATAGGGCCTGCCATTGCGAAGCCCGGTGAAACCCGCATCCGCACCGCCATTAGAAAGCAAGCCGGAAACTGCCGAAGATGCCGAAGCGGCTGATCCTTTGTTCCGGCAGCGGCTGCGGCAGCACACGCCACACAAAGTCGAGCCGGAATACCTTGAAGATATTGTCCACGCCGGTCCCCAGCTCCAGGTAGAGCTTGCCGTCGAGGTCCTTGAACTGGTTATAGGGGTTGTCGAAATTGAGGGCCTTGTTGGCATCGCTGATGCCGGTAGTAATTCCCTTGGCGCTCCAGAACTGGCGGAACTTGAGCTTTCGTGTAAGCGGTATAAAACGGAAGAGGCCATTCCCGATATTGTGTTCGATATTGAAGCCGGCATAACGGTCACCAATATACTCCCAGCGGGCCATAAGGTTGAAAGCATACTTATTGTAATAATAGATCTCGTTACCTGGTATTACGTTCAGCATCATATAAGGAAGCGTTCCGGTCACTTTTCCGCCGAAGAAATTATAATAGAGACTGCCGTAGGGCGCCACCTTCATATAATCGGATACGCTGACGTAAAACTTATCGTAGCGGTAATTGCTGTTGAACAAACCGGGTATGCCACGCGCATACATGAATTCCACGATGGGGTAGGAGGATCCCAGGCTGAACCGGTTGAAATTGGTTTCAAAAAACCGCTCATTGTAGGCAAAGCGTATGCGGGCGCCCAGTTCAAAATTCGTAAGCGCTTCACCTTTGCCACCATTGTTTTCAAAAAGCTCTTTGGGCGGAAGGTTTTGCAGTGGGTTGAAACTTTTGTGGATGCCGTGGAAGTGCACAGAAATGCCGGGGTTCCATTCCCGGAAATATTCCAGCTTCGCTTCCTCGATCTGCATGAATTTAAGCGGGATCTTGTTCTTGCGGATGGCCAGGGAAAAGATATTGTCTGTGCCGATCTCGTCGTAATAAACCTGTCCGTTGTCAAGATCCTTTGTATAACTGGCATGAACATACGATCGCGGCGACCGGCTGAACAGGTATTTGGCTTCCAGTTTTCCTTTAAAAGCTTTGTCGCCGAAACCATAGGCCAGGTAGCCGTGCAGGTAAAGATTTTTGCTGAACCCGGGGTTGGTGCCCAGGTCAAAGCGCATGCGGAACCCTTCCCAGGAATTGCCCGTAAACCAGTTGTACCAGGGACCAATTTCGTAATTGCCCACATTGCGGTAACCCGTTGCCAGGAAATTGAGGGTGGTTACGTATCGCTTGAACAAAGGCATCTTGCGCAGCGTATCGATCATGGCATAGATGGCCGTTTCGTTTTTGCTCAGCGATTCATGCCGGTTGCCGTTCCAGAAACTGTCTTCCTTCTGCATGGCGCCTTCCGCAAAAAAGATCTCCGACTGCATGCGGTTGCGGGCCACCGTATCGCGTATGTAATCCTGGTTGACCTCTATGTTCTTATAGGTCGTGGTTTTTCGGCCTATGACGCCAAAGCCCGATTTCCCAATCGGCGCAATGTCCACCACGAATTTGTCTTTCACCAGGAACCATACACTGTCGTTCAGCATTTTGTATTCCTGGATCAGGCTGAGCTTGTCCACGAAATTGATATTCGCCTCCCTGCTCAGGGCCAGGGTCATTTTCTGGATGGCCCAGGTGCTGTCGTGCACCCAGCAATCGCCCATAAAAGTATTTTCGCCGCGGCGCTTGGGCGTAAAGCTCATGTGGATCAAACGCCGGCCCGCCACGAACTGGCTGTCGAGCACCTTGTACTGGTAATAGGCGTCACCGTTATCGCTGATGGGGCTCACGAACTGTTTGTCGAAAACAGGAATGAAATTGTTGTACACGTTCACGTTCTGTTCGGTACCGCCCAGCAGCTTGCTCACGCTTTCGTTGTTGAGGCCAATGGTCTTCACACCCCGGATGATCTCACGGGTGCGCCACGGGCTGTGCTGGTAATAATATTCCGAAATGGTTTCGGTTAGGTATACCGGTAAGAAGGGCTGGGATTCGGTAGTATCTATATTCTCCAGGATAAAACCAAAGGGCTTAAGCAGGCTGAAATCCTTGAGCTTTTCTTTTTTGATGCGGTTGAGATCGAGCTCCAGCTTGTTGTATAGTTCGTACCTGAAATTCTCGAAACGGTAACGGTCGTTGTAGGGTTTTCTTTTCACGATGCGTTTCCACATCAGGTAGCCTTTGTCCACCTTCCGCTTTACTATCACTTCGGCCGTGGTTTTGCCGCGTACCATCGACAGCACCAGCTCAATGGAATGCCCGCCGTCCTTGCTGACCCGGGCGGCTATTTCCGGGGAGATGGGAATCCTCAGGTCTTCGTATCCTACATAAGTGACTTCCAGCGTATCGGTGGGCCAACTCTCAAGCGTCAATACAAAACTGCCGGATGAGTCGGTCAGCCGCCCGCTCTGCGCCTGCTTCAGACTGATGGAGGCGAAGGGGATCCGCTCGTCGCTTAGTTTATCTTTTACATACCCACGGATCTGTTTCCCTTGTGCAGAAGCCACCTGGCCAACCAGAACAAAGCAAACTAATCCGATGGCAGCTGTGCATAACCGTCTCAAATCCATAAGAGTGCAAAAATACTCCATCTGCAGAACGCTAAAACCATTTTAACAGTTGTGGGAACCGGAAAAATTTTGAGAAGTCGGATTATTTTATTTGCTTTGAACTACAAAGTGCTTTTATGGAAGCCAATGCAAGCGGACTTCAAACATTAGCGGACATCCGGCGGATGATGGAAAGGAGCAGCCGTTTCATCAGCCTGAGTGGCTGGAGCGGTATCTCGGCAGGCTGTTCTGCACTGGCCGGTGCTTTTTTTGCCCGCCAGTCCATCGAAAACTATTATGCCAACGCTTACGGAACGTCTGCCCAGTGCAGCGAATGCCTGGAGGCGCAATTGATCCGGATAGCTGCCATCGTTTTCCTGGCCGCGCTGGTATCGGCATTCGTCTTCACCTGGCTGCGCAGCCGGAAAGAAGGCGTTCCCATCTGGGGCCTCGCCGCCAAACGCCTGCTCTGGAACACGCTGTTGCCCATGCTGGCCGGCGGCGTATTGATACTGCGGCTTATCCAGTTGAAAGAATACGCCCTGGTAGGACCCGCCTCCCTGGTGTTTTACGGACTGGCCCTGGTGAACGGCAGCCGCTTCACGCTGGGTGAAGTGCGCTACCTCGGGTACGCCATCCTCGCAACCGGACTGATCAGTTGCTGGTATCCGGAGAAGACCCTGTATTTTTGGGGATTTGGATTTGGTATCCTGCATATTATTTATGGTTTCAGCATGTGGTGGAAATACGAAAGAAAATCCGCCTGATCGTTTCTCATGAAAAATCCGATCGAACACCTCAATAAAATTTTTGACAGCCGCATCCGGCTGGGCATCATGAGCGCGCTGATGGTGAACGAATCGGTCAACTTCAACGAGCTCAAGGAACTCATCGACGTGACCGACGGCAACCTGGCGACCCACCTGAAAACGTTGGAAGAACACCATTTCATCAAAGTGCAGAAAGGGTTCATCGGGCGGAAAACCAATACCACTTATTCCGTTACCAAGGCAGGCGAAAAAGCATTCAAGACCCACCTGGAAGCGCTCGAAAAAATGATCCGCTCCATCGGTTGATTTTTTTTATGTAAATACTTTGAAAAACAAAGTGCTTTTAATATGAAACTATATCCCTGGAAACTGGCCTTCTTCATCTGGCTGCTGCTGACCGGTTTTGCGCTTCCCGGTATAGCAGCCCTGTTCATTGTTTTCATGCCTTCCTATGAACCCTTTTTCCTGCCCCTGCTGGTTGTGATCGCCGGAACCTTCGCAAGCCTGCCGCTTTTTATTTTCGTTCGCATCCTGCTCTGGTGGTCCGGCCGCTGGAACCTCAACCCGCAAGCAAAACACTGGCGCTTCCGGCTCTGGTTACTCCTGCCGGCCCTGGGTTATGCCCTGCCGGTGGCACTCGTATGCCATTTCCTTCTTGGCAAGGCCCTGCTCGGCCTGCCGATCCTTGGCTGCCTGGTGCTATCGGTATTTTTCAGCATCCATCTCCTGAAACCCAGGCTGCTGGCGTACTGGGGACAGGAACCAGCGCCATCCCGCCTGCAACCGAAAACGATCACTCCTTCTACCAATCATAAACACAAATCCCATATGGAACAATCAAACAAAGTCCTTTACAAAGGCATTATCACGGCCGTGCTCATCCTGTTGATGCTGGTGCCCACGGTTTTTATCTCCAATCTTGTCAGCGAAAGAAAGGGCCGCCAGGCCGAAGTAGTGCGTGAAGTGAGCAACAAGTGGGCGGCTGCACAAACTGTCAGCGGTTATTACCTCTACCTGCCCTATGAAGTAACCGAGCTCGATGCGGAAAAGAAACCGGTACTGGTACAACGCGAACTGATTTTTCTTCCCGAAGACCTTTCTGTCAGCACGGTGATGGAACCTGAAGTACGCCTGCGTTCCATTTACAAAGTGCTGCTCTACCGCAGCCGCAGTCAGATCAGCGGACAGTTTAAGATCGAACTGCCGGCAAAACTCGACTCCGCGCATTTTAAATGGAACGAAGCACGCATCTGCATCGGCATCAACGATATCAAAGGCATTGAAGAAAGGCTGCTGGTGAAACTCAATGACCAGTCGCTCGAACTCTCACCCGGACTGCCCACCAAAGAACTCGGAAAAGAAGGCTTGTCTGCTTCTTTGAACTGGTCCGCTGCGCCGGTTGCTCCCCTGGTCCGTTTTGAATCCTCCCTGCTGCTGAAAGGAAGCGAGCAACTGCATTTTCTGCCGCTGGCCGGCAACAGCTGCTTCCAGGTAGAATCGGTTTGGCCCAGCCCTTCTTTTGATGGAAACTACCTGCCCGCTACCCGCGTGGTGTCCGACAGCGGCTTCAAAGCAAGCTGGGCATTCAACAAGGCCAACCTGCCCTTCGGCACGCAACTACAGGAGATCGGGTTTGAACCCGAAACATTCGGCTTCGGCATCACCATGGTGCAACCCGCCGACCAGTATGCGAAAACGGAAAGAAGCGTGAAATATGCCATCCTGTTCATCGGTCTCACCTTCTCCCTGTTCTTCATCGTGGAGTTGTTGCAGAAAAAGCCGGTGCACCCCGTGCAATACGTGCTCATCGGGCTGGCGCTTTCCATCTTTTATGCATTGCTGCTTTCCATCAGTGAGTTCCTCTATTTCGATATCGCCTATATCATTGCCGCAACAGCCACCGTGCTGCTGATCAGTGCTTACGCGAAAGCGCATTTCAAGTCCTTCAAAACAGCGGCGCTTTTCGGTGGCGTGCTCACCCTGCTCTATGTATTTACGTTCATCCTGGTGCGCCTGGAAGATACGGCCCTCCTGATCGGAAGCCTCGGCCTCTTCACCATACTGGCCCTTGCCATGTATGCCAGTCGCAAAGTGAACTGGTATGGTGCGCCGGATAATGAAGCATCTCCGTCCCTCGCTGCGGAAGCGGAATAACTACCGGCAGTGCTGTCATAAAACAATAAAAAGACGCCCGCTTATCAACAAGCGGGCGTTATATTATTCGCCAATAAGAAACTAAAGCGCTGCCTACAATCTTTCGTACAACGCGCGCAGCTTTTTGGCATCGATCTTTTCCTTCCAGTCCTTACCCAGCGCGTTTTCCCAAAGCGGCGCCATGCCGAGGGAAACATTGATCATGGTATCGAACTGCGCATCGGTAAGCCCTTTTGTAAGTCCCTGCGGAATATCGATCCCGTGCTTTTGCACCATCTCCTTGAATTTGGCCACGCCTTCGGGATAGTACTCTTCCAGCTTGTCGAAAACAATGCAGTTGCCGATGCCGTGTTTGGTGCCCAGCAGGTAGGAGAGTCCATAGCTCACTGCATGCGCCACGCCTACCTGTGAGTATGCGATACTCATGCCGCCGGCATAGGAAGCCATCATCAGCTTTTCATCCGAATCGGCATCCCACTGGTCTTTCTGCAAAAAGATCTCTTCGCAGAGCTCCTGCGCCTTTTCGCCATAGGATTTGCTGAAAGCGTTCAGGTAAGTGCCGGTGAGCGATTCCACGCAATGGATATAACAATCCATCGCTGTATAGAAACGCTGGTTCACGGGCACGGAAGCGGTGAGCGACGGATCCAGTAATATCTGGTCGAATACGGTGAAGTCGGAGTTCATACCCAGCTTGCGCGTAGGACCCGTGAGTACGCAGGTGCGGCTCACTTCCGCGCCGGTGCCTGAAATAGTGGGCACGCCCACTTTGTACACGCCTGGAAATTTCACCAGGTCCCATCCCTGGTAGTCGGCGGAAGAACCGGGATTATTCATCATCAGGGAAACGGCTTTCGCCATATCCATCACCGAACCACCGCCGATGCCGATGATGCCCGATACGGTCCCGAATTCGGCGGTAAGCTCATCACGTAGCCTGTCCACGTAGGTGGTCTTGGGCTCCTGCGTTACGTCGATGATCACGATCTTGTCCTTGCCCTCTTTCGGGATGCGGTTCAGCAGCGCGGGCTTGTCGCGGAAATATTCGTCCACGAAAAAGATCATGGGCGCGCCTTCCTTTCTTTTGGGGGCAATGATCTCTCCCAACTGGTCGAAAGCGCCATTGCCATACACTACATAACCGGTGAGTTTGAAATTTCTGAACTTCATATCGGTGAATTGAGAATGCTATAAAAGTTTTGCTGCTTTGATAAGGTCTTCAGGCGTATCGATCTCCACGCCCATATAATCGGTCACTACCATTTTCAAAGGAATGCCGTTCTCGAGGTAACGGAGGCATTCGATCTTTTCGGCGTTTTCGAGCGGGCTCACCGGCAGTTGCGTGAAGGCCAGGAGGGTCTCTTTCCGGAATGCATATACGCCGATGTGCTCATAATATACCGGCTTCACATCTTTGTTCCGGTGATAGGGAATGGGTGAGCGCGAAAAGAACAGTGCGTTGAAATGCAGGTCCACCGCCACTTTCACGAAGTTGGGATCGGCGATCGAAGCAGGGTCAGTAAGCTCCTGCATGAGGCTGGCCACCTGCACCTTTTTTCCTGCCTCGCCTTCAAAAACCGAGAGCAGTTTTTCAAAAGGCCCTCTTTTGCTGAAGGGTTCGTCGCCCTGCACGTTTACGATGATGTCGGCATCCATTTCTTCCGCCGCTTCGGCAATACGGTCGGTGCCACACTCGTGTTCTTTTTTGCTCATGATGGCCTTGCCGCCGTTCGAAACGATCTCGTCGTAAATGATGGGATGGTCGCAAACCACGGCCACTTCGTCAAACACGCCGGTTGCCAGGGCCGCTTCGTAGGTGCGGCGGATCACCGTTTTTCCACCGAGGTCGGCCATCATCTTTCCCGGGAAACGGGTGGCGGCATACCGGGCAGGTATAAGCGCTATTTTTTTCATAATGAACTTTCAATGGCAGCTTTGAGTTTGGCTGCCTTGTCGTTGATATCGGCTTCCGTCCAGTTCAGGTTGATAAGCATGCAGATGCAGCGGCTGATCAGCGCGTCGGAAGCGGGGAAGGATTTTGTTTCGTATGTTTTCATGGCTTCCTTCAATCCCGGCGCCAGGGGCGCCAGGGTAACCGCTTTGCGGAAATGCTCCCAGTTGCGGATATAGTGCCAGTTGTTGTCGTAGTAATAGAAGGAGGGAAGTCCTGCCGCCTTCATGGCGGCGGCGGCTTTGGTGGCTGCTTCTGCCGTGGGCAGGAAGATCTCCAGGAAGGTGGCGCTGTCGCCCGCCGGATCGGGGAAACGGCGGAAGCTCAGCCCCTTGATGGAAGACAGGGCCTCCGTCAGTTTTTTCTTGGTTGCCCGCTGGATGGTCAGGAAGCTGTCGAGTTTGCGCCATTGCGCCAGGCCCACCGCCGCATGGAGTTCCGATATCCGGAAATTGTAGCCGATAAAGGGATGCAGGTCGGCGCCGCGGTCCACACCCAGGTGGTCGTGGCCATGGTCGGTGAAGCCGTCGCATTTCGTGTATACCTCTGCGTTATTCGTCATCACGGCGCCGCCTTCGGCGCAGGTAACGGTCTTTACAAAGTCGAAAGAGAAAGTGCCGGCGTCGCCGATGGTGCCCAGGTATTTGCCTTTATACGAGGCGCCGATGGCCTGGCAGGCATCTTCCAGCAACAACAGCTTGTGTTTTTTGCAGATGGCGAGCAGGGCGTCCATATCGGCCATGCCGCCGCACATATGCACCGGCATCACCGCCCTGGTGCGGGGGGTGATGGCCGCTTCCACCGCAGCGGGACTAAGTGTGAGCGTATCGTCAATGTCTACCAGCACCGGTGTGGCGCCGGAGAACAGTACGGCTTCAAAACTTGCCACGAAAGTGAAACTGGGCATGATCACTTCATCGCCGGCGCCGATACCCAGGGCCGCCATCGCAGTGGTCAGCGCCGAAGTGCCGCTGGAAGTGAGCTGCACATATTGTACGCCCAGTTTTTCGCTGATGGCGTTTTCCAGTTCCTTCGCTTTCCAGATGCCCTTGCGCGGACCGTCAAATCCATAGCGCATAAGGATGCCTGTTTCCAGCACATCGTTGACTTCTTTTCTTTCTTCCTCGCCGAAGCGTTCAAATCCGGGCATAGCAAAATTTTCGGCAAAATTAGGGATGTTTTGCTCCAATCAGAAATCAACCCCCAGCGCAAAATACCAGATGGGTTTGCCTTTGAAAAAGCCGCCCATGTCCCAGGCTGTATCGAGGCGCATGAAATAGCCCAGCAGCGTACTCCTGGCGCCGAAGCCATAACCGCCTACAAAGGGACCCACACCGCCCGCCTTGATCTTCACGCGTACATCACCCTCGGTGTACACCACTTCGGGACGCTGCATGCTCTTAGGCGATCCGTCCCAGGCCGAACCCAGGTCGATGAACTGCGTCAGCTGGAAGTTCCGCACGAAGGCATTGTTAATGGGACGCTTCAACAGCGTGGTGAATACCGGGAAACGGAATTCACTGTTGATCACCAGCGCATTGTTGCCATTGGAAATATTCTGTTTGTGACCCCGCAGGTTCACGGCCAGCGCCTGGAAAGCGTAATCGCGGGAGGCGGGAATGTTTTCATAATTGGCTTTCGGGAACAGCCAGCCATCCTGTCCGCCTAGGTAGTACAGGATCTTCTGGTCGCCCCAGGACGCATCACCGGCCACCCGGGCTGCCCAGATGAAATTGCGGAAGATGGGATAATAATAACGCCCGTCGAACCCTACGTTGAAACTGTTGCGGCCGCCGCTGTTGTTCACCTGGTTGATCTGTGCATTGTAATCGGCATAGATCTTATAGCGCAGGCCGTTCCAGATATTGGTCGATTTCTCAATGGAATTGTCGTACACATATTCAATGCGCAGCAGTCCGAATGTCTTCTTGTAATCGGGGACCTTCAGTATTTCGCCGTTGTCGCCGGGCAGGAACACGCCCTTGGTCACCACGTTGTCGGTACGCACGCCGGCGTTGACGCGCACGCTGCGGATGCGGTCAAAGGGATAACGCACACCGGCCTGGAAGAGGTTGGTGTACAATTTGGCAGGCACATAGGTGCTGGCATCGTACTGCGTGGAACCCACGTCGGTGCGGCGGTAATAGAGCGCGGTATAGTCGAGCCTTTTTTTCAGGTAATCGAAGCGCGCCATGTATTCCGATCCGGAGTTGAAAAGCGATTGCGAACCCGGACGGAAAATATTCGGTTGTCCTATGTCGATAGGAATGCCCTGGCCGGCGGTATTGATCAGCGGCGCCCGTACCATGCCGGTGAAGCGCAGGTCTTCCATCAGGTCATACACCGTCACTTTCAGCATGCCGTTGAAACCGTTGTTGGAACTGTTGGAAACCGGCAGCGATCCGTTAAAGGGTTCATAGCGGGTGATCAGTACATCGTTGTTGAACAGCGACCCCGTTACCTGCTCCACCGCGAACTTGAGGCGGTAATTGAAACGCCCGGCCTGTTTCAGCAGCGACGGCTGCTCCAGTGGTCCGGCATTGTTGATGATGTCTACCAGCGCCGAGTCTGCTTTCTCGGCATTGAATTCCGATTCGAAAATGTTCTGGTTGGCCGAAGTATCGGCAGGCCGCGCCTGCTGCGGGTATTTCAACGCATCGCCCTGCGCCACGCGCAACTGGTCGAGCGTACGCCGCCTGAAATCAGTGGGCCGCGGGTTCACATTTCTTTTCCGGAGCGCATTCTCATCCACTTTCAGTTTGTAGAGGAATTTCAGTTCCCCTTCCTGCCGCACTTCACTCACCTGGTCTTTGTCGCCGGCCGATTTTGTTTCGACGATGCTGCTCTGGTAATTGGTGATGGGGAAAACATAGGCCGAATCGTTGGTGATGGCGAAAGTGAAAATGGTGTCGGGCTCTTCTTTCCCGTAAAAACGCAGGAGTGAATCAATGTCGCGGTATTCGGGGTTGCGCAGCACATCGTCGCCGATCTGGTAAATGGTATCAACGCCCAGTCGCGACGTGGTGAAAAATCCCGCATACCGGTTACCGATACCATTTTCGTCCGACACGAAAGTGAAGTGCGAAGTATTGTATTGCGTAGGATAACGTGCGTTGCCGTATTTCAGCCGGCTCAACTGCGATATCTGTTTGAACTCACTCTTGTTGAAATTGTCTACCAGGAATACATTGAAGCGATGGGAGGAAGGCAGTATGGTATCGCCGGTAGGCGCGTTGGCCGAGGGCCGGTTGGACGCATAGAGAATACCCATTTTATTGGGGAAGGCCACAAAGCTGGGATCGAGGTCGTCGTAAATATCGTTGGTGATCTGCTCGGCCCGTTCGCGGTCGATCTTAAACGTGTAGATATCCGACTGCCCGTTGCGCACTGCGCTCATGAGCAGGGTGTTGTCGTCGGTCATGTATTTCACGTCCTGGATCTGGTCGAATTCGAGCGTAAGCTTATCGCGCTTGAGCCGTGAAAAGATATCGTACGTGAACATGCGGATCTTTCCTTCATGGTTGTAGATCACCAGCAGTTTGTTGCCTTTGCCGTTCCAGGCCAGCAGCGGGTAATGCGGATCTTGCTTGGCGTCGAGGGCGCGGATCTCGTTGCGCAGCAGCACTTTTTTGGTGGTATAATCTTCGTAATAATACACACACTGCAATCCTTTTTTGTATTCCACCACGGCATAGGACTGGCTGCGCGGCGCGGGGTTGGGCGTGAAATTGTAGAAGTCTTTGTTCTTACTGATCTCTTCCACCACCGACATGGTGCCTTTGGGATTGTTGCGGCGGCTGCGGATGTCTTTCGAATACTTGTCTTCATAATACATCGTCGCATCCTCGAGCACGTCCTTGAATTTCTTTTTACAGATGCGGTTGGAAGCGCCGTTCAGGTTGCGGTAGAGGCGGGCGAGGTATAGGAAGTACTTGGTGTTTTCTTTCTTGTACACTTCTTCGATATAGCGCCAGAAAGCGTGCCCTGCAAGGGCCGGTTGGTCGAAGGCAAACTGGTGGAAGTTTTTATAAGTGCCCGAGAGCATGGCCGATTTCAGTTTGTCGTCGAGCTCCGTGCTCCAGTTTTGTGCGGCATAAGCCACAAAGCCATCGGTGAGCCATTTGGGCAGGTCGAGCAGGGCCTGGTTGGTGGCGAATTCGCCGAGATCGTCGCCGAAGAGGATATTATCAAGCAGCACACGGGCAATGCCCTGGCGTACCTGGAGGCGCAGGTTATCGTGGTTGCTGTTATAGTACACCACCATCTTATTATTCACCAGTTTGGTATTGCCGCCATTGGTCTGCCAGTCGGTGGTGAGACCGATATTGGTTTGCTGCAGTTCGTTAAAGCTGTTGTAGATAACGATGTTGGCACGGCGCTGGAGGCCGTATTCCATAAAGGTCTCCAACTCGGGCAGTTCGGCTTCCGCCATCTGCGCCACCGATTTTGCGAGCGGCTCGCCGGGCTGGTAAAAATAGCTGTTGAAATTGGGGGTCTGGTAAAACAGCCATTTGAACTTCTGGTATTGCACGCGGTTCTTTCCGAATTCCACCGTGTTCACCTGCGCCAGGGAGGACAGGCTTACCAGGAGGGTAAGAATGAATAGGGACGGCTTGTAAAAAACACTCCAAAACGAATGATTCTTCGGAAATTGCATATCCAGCGATTGTGGTCTAAAATTATGTTTTTCAACCTTATCAGGGAAATCCCCGAAAAATAATAGAGCTATGTTAACAGTTCGCCAATTTGTTTTCAGTCCCCTGCAGGAAAACACTTATGTGTTGTACAACCGGGAAGGGGAAGCCCTGATCATCGACCCCGGTTGTTACACCGCATCGGAAGAGCAGCGGCTGGCCGCTTTCATTACTGACCATCACCTGCAACCGAAATGGCTCCTGAATACACACTGCCACCTCGACCATGTTTTCGGGAACCGCTTTGTGCACCTCCGCTGGGGCCTTGAGCCGTATATCCATCCCCTTGAAAAACCGCTCCTGGACCTTGCCGCCGAGGCGGGCCTCCGCTGGAACCTCCCGTTTCGCAACTATGAGGGACCGGTTCACTATATACGGGGCGGCGACCGGGTGGGGTTGCGGGGCGACGAACTGGAAGTGATCGAAGCGCCCGGCCATTCACCCGGCCATGTCTGTTTTTATAAAAAAGACCAGGGCTTCCTGGTGGGTGGCGACGTATTGTTCCGCCGGAGCATCGGCCGTACCGACCTGCCGGGCGGCAACCACAGCCAACTGCTGCGCAGCATCCGGGAGCAGATCTTCGTGCTGCCCGGCGAAACGGTGGTGTACCCGGGGCATATGGAGTCCACTACCGTCGGGGAAGAGAAGAAATGGAACCCCTTTTTGCAGGACTAACCAGCCGGGTTGTTTCCGAAGTGCTCCCTCGTATCCTCCGTGTATCTTCCATAGATGGTCCATGAATATATCGTTCACCTTCCGTTCATCCTCCGTAATCTACGGAAGATGAACGGAGGTTTTACGGTATATCAATGGATGATGAACGGAGAATATACGAAGGATGAGAGGGAGCATTCCGGTCGGACTCCGGGCAAACTTCGGGCGCAGGGTAAGTACCGGGAGACCTGCCCGGGTCTTATTTCTTCAGGAAAGGAATGGGAAAGCGCGACAACTCCTTCGCTTCCACCCGGGAAACGAAAAAGACAAATCCCGCCAGCAGCAGGCTGCCGGTGATTATGCTGAACCAGAGCGGGGAATAGACCTGCAGCAGCAACCGGTGGACAACCACCAGCAGGCTCACCAGCGCCAGGTAGGCCAGCAGCTTGCGGCGCGCATAGGGAATGGGGTAATGTTTCTGTCCCAGCAGGTAGCTGCTCACCATCATCAGCAGGTAACAACTGAAAGTGGCGATGGCCGCCCCCAGGTAATGGAAACGCGGGATCAGCACGATGTTCAGCACAATGGTGAGCACGGCCCCGGCGATGGTGATCCAGGCCCCGTACAGGTTCTTGCCGGTCAGTTTGTACCAGATGCTGAGGTTATAGTAGATGCCCAGGAAAATATTGCCCATGGCCAGGATGGGCACAATATACATGCCCTCGCCCCAGGCCTTGGATTTCAAAGTAATGATCCATTTCAGCACATCAAGGTAGAGCCCTATGAGCAGGAACATGAAACAGCAGGCCAGCACAAAAAACTTCATCACCCGTGCGTAGGTCTTCGGGGCGTCTTCGTTTTTGGAATGATTGAAGAAAAAAGGTTCGGCCGCCATCCGGAAAGCCTGGATCATGATGGTGATCAGCACCGAAAGACGGTATACGTTGGCGAAGATGCCCAGCTCATGTTTGGCCTGTTCGGCGGGAAGGTCCACCACGTGCTGGTACACCAGGCGGCTCAGCATATCGTTGATCATGCCACCCAGTCCCACGATGATGAGCGGGTAAGCATAGCGCATCACTTCCTTCCAGCGTTCACGGTCGAATTCCCATTGCAATCCCTTCCATTCCGGCAACAGCAATAAAAGGGTCACCAGGCTGCCCAGCAGGTTGCCGATAAGATAATAGCCAATGCCGATATCGAGGCGCTGGATCAGCCGCAGCGGTGAATCGGGGTGACGGTCCACGTATCCCGGCAGCAGCCCCAGGAAAAGAAACACCACTACCAGGTTAACCAGCACGCCCGACATCCGCACCAGCGCATACCGCCGGGGCCGGTTTTCCTGCCGCAGCCTGGCAAAGGCCAGGGTGGCCAGGGCATCGAAGAAAATGATGCCACACATCCAGGTAATGTATTCGGGGTGTTCTTCCAGGCTGGCCCAGCGCGTAATGGCGCCGCGGCTCAGCAGCAGCAGTATCGAAAAAAGAATGCTGCTCACCAGCAGGGAAACGGAAAGTGTATTGTAGAGTTTTTCTTTATCACCTTCCTGCGAAAAACGGAAATAGGCGGTTTCCAGTCCGTAGGTGAAAAGCACGTTGAGAAAAGGAATAATCGCATATACCTGGGTGATATCTGCGGTTCTTGCCGGCTGCGCAAAGAGAAAAGGCAGGGCCATATTCATCAGGTATCCCAGGAAACGGGTTACAATGGTGGGTACGCCATACCAGAGGGTTTGCCCGGCCAGTTTTTTGATCTCGCTCAACCTGCGGAAAGTTTGCGCAAATGTAAAAGGAAATCAACAGCAGTTCCGTTTTTTGTAGCTTCATCGTCAAATTAATGACGCTATGAGAAAAGCTTTGTTGTTGCAGTTGTTGGTTCTTTTTATGGTGGCGGGTTTGCAGGCGCAGCCGAAAGCCGTGGAAGGCACGGCTTCTTTCCAGGGAAAAAAAGTGCCGGCCGCTGTCCTGGAACTACCCTATCCGCCCGAAACGGTGGAGGCTGCCGTGGAAGACCATTTTGCAAAAAAAGGTTTCAAGTCCAACAAAGCAAAAGACTACCAGTTGTTTCGCGGCGTGCCCATGGGCGGCTCCAGAGACAAGTTTGATGTGTATGTAAAAACGGAAAGAAAAAGCCGCAAAGAAAAAGAATCGTCGACCCTGTATTTTGTACTGACCCGGCCCAGCGAACCCATGAGCGCGCGCGATCTAAGCGACAAAATGGGTGTGCCCGAAGCGAAAGATTTCCTGAACGATTTCACACCCTATCTCGAAGATTTCAACCTGCGGCTGGAGGTGGCGGCACAGGAAGAAAACATCAAAAAGCTGGAGAAAAAACAGGCCGGTCTTTTGAGCGACAGCACCGACCTGGCGAAGAAAAAAGCACAGCTCGATGAGAAGATCCTGCAAAATTCCACCGCCTTACAGGAGCAATTGGCGGAGCTGGAAAAACAGCGGCAGGTGCTCGAAGCCACGCGGGCCCGCAGAAAGGACTGAACCTGGCCATGCACCGGCAAAACGGGTACTGCCGGCATTATTGACCCGGTGAAAATGCAGGATTCTTTATAAAGGCAGAATCAGTGAGCGAGCCCAGGAAAGCAATGAGCAGTCCGCGCTCCCCATTGCTGAGCGGAATGGTTTTGTTGTAATGCTCCAGCACCTCCGAAAGCGTGCCGAAACGGCCGTCGTGCATATAAGGAAAAGTGACCACCACATTGCGCAGGCTGGGAACTTTGAAAGCGAGAAAATCGGCGGCACTACCGGTAATGCGCATACGCCCCGAATCTTTCAGCACGGGATCCATTGCCAGCCCGTCGTTCACAAAAGCCTGGTTGGTGAAGAAGGGCTCGGTATGGCAGTTGGTACATTTTTTCTCTTTGAACACCTGGTAGCCGGCTTCCTGGTTCACATCGAAATTTTCTTTTCCCGCTATTACACGATCGTATTTGGAATTGGCCGATACCAGCATCAGCATGAACTGCGAAAGCGCGCGGGTCATGGATTGCGTGCTAATCTCCGGGTTCCCGAAAGCGGCCTGGAAAAGGCCCGGGTAATCGGGATCGGCTTTCAGTTTGTCGAGCACGGCAGGAATGGTTTCTGCCATTTCATTGGGCGCGGTGATGGGGGCCAGGGGCTGAAGGTCGAGGTGGGCGATACCGCCATCGTGGTGGAAGTTTTCCTGCCAGGCCAGGTTGAAGAGTCCGGGTGCATTGCGGGTGCTGAACTGGTCGTTGAAGCCGTGGCTCAGGGCATGGTCAAAATTGGCGAAGGCGGCAAAGGGCTGGTGGCAACTGGCGCAGGGAAAATTGCCATCCTTCGAGAGGCGTCCGTCGAAGAACAACTTTTTCCCCAGCTCAAACCCTTCGCGCGTTACAGGATTGGAAGCCAGGTCGTATACGGGCGCGGGCCATCCCGCGGGAACGCTGAACTGCAGGGTTTCCGGCGCTTTGGCCGCATCGGATTTCCCGCATCCGACAAAAGAGATGCAGGCGTACAGCACCAGCACGATGCCTGTTATCCATCGGCCCGCGCGGTTCATTGTACGGTGTAGTTGGTGAGGGTAAAACAGGAGGCGTAATTATCGGCAATGGCCGAGGACAGTTCACCGGGTGTCATGGATACGGGATGGTCGGCCACGCGCAGTCCCAGGTTGCCGTTGAAGAAAAGATCCATCTGGCAGCCCAGCTCCAGGCGCAGGGTCTGGCCGTCGGCCAGGGTCCATGTATCGGCTGCAGGCAGCTCGGCGTTGAGCGAACGGATGGCGCTGTAGGGGCTCCGGAAACCGCCGATATGGTACTGAAAAATGCCTCCCGGTTCAACAGAAGCGGGCGATTTTCCTTCGAACTTGAAAAAGATATAACCGCTGTTCCAGGTCCAGAACATGCCCAGGGCGGGATCCAGCGCGCCGGTTTGGGTGCCGCTCACATTGCGGGCGCTGTCCACGCCGAGCTGGAACGAAAAACGGTCGTAGGTGCCGGGTGTTACCGGCAGCCGGATGAGCGTGCTGGAAGGGCTGGAAAAATCCACGAGGCTGTACTGGTCGATCGTATCGGCTGCAGGCGCGCCGGCGGGCACCAGGCTGAAGCGGCCGGCATAGAATTTAAGTGCGGTAGGTTGAATGTTTTCACCGAATATATTGCTGTAGCCCTGGTTCAGCACCAGGGGACTGCCATTCATCTCGGCGCTGAAATGCAGTTCCAGCCAGGCTTCGGGAGCCGACTCCCTGCTGTTCTCTTTTTTACAGGCACAGAGAAAAAGGGTAAGGGCCAATACGCCGGTAAGCAGATATTTCATACTATTGTCGGCCATCAAAAAGCAAGGTACATAAAATATGAGAGTGGTCATACAAAGGGTGCGTACTGCTTCCGTTACCATTGGCGGTAAAGAAAAATCGGCCATCGGAAAAGGACTGCTGGTGCTGGCCGGTTTCGAGGACAGCGATACGCGCGAAGACCTGGCATGGACCAGCGCCAAGATCTGCCAGCTTCGCATTTTCAACGACGATGCCGGTGTAATGAACCTGTCGGTAAAAGATATTGGCGGCGAAATCCTGGTGGTGAGCCAGTTCACCCTGCACGCCAGCACCAAAAAAGGCAACCGGCCTTCTTATATAAAAGCGAGCAAGCCGGAAGTGGCCATCCCGCTGTACAAAGATTTCCTGCGGCAGGTGGCGACCGACCTGGGACGGCCCATCGGCTCGGGCGAGTTTGGGGCCGATATGCTGGTGGCGCTGGAAAACGACGGCCCCGTTACCATTACCATCGACTCCAAAAACAAAGAATAATGGCAGACCTGACCATAAAGGAATCACAGCAGCAGGTGGACGAATGGATCCGCACCGTGGGCGTGCGCTATTTCGGCGAACTCACCAACCTGGGCATTTTGATGGAAGAAGTGGGGGAGTTGTCGCGCCTGATGGTGCGCCGTTACGGCGAGCAGTCGGCCAAGGCTTCCGACCAGGACAGGGAACTGGCCGATGAAATGGCCGACGTGCTTTGGGTGCTCATCTGCCTCGCGAACCAGACGGGAGTGGACCTCGAAACCGCCTTCCGGAAAAACATGGAAAAGAAGACCCGGCGCGACGCCGACCGCCACCGCAACAACCCGAAACTGGGCAATATCTAATATATTTGCGGCCTTATGGCAAACGAGACGAATAAATTCCAGGCGATCATTTCGCACTGTAAAGAATACGGGTTCATCTTTCCTTCCAGTGAAATTTACGACGGGCTGAGCGCGGTGTACGATTATGGCCAGAACGGCAGCGAGCTGAAAAAGAACATCCGCGATTACTGGTGGAAATGGATGACCCAGTTGCAGGACAATATCGTGGGGATCGATGCAGCCATTTTCATGCATCCCACCACCTGGAAGGCCAGCGGTCACGTCGATAATTTCAGCGACCCCATGATCGACAACAAGGACAGCAAAAAGCGCTACCGCGTGGATCACCTGATCGAAGGTTTTGCCGAAACCCTTGCGCAGCCTGAAGCGGAAGCGCTGATCGCTGAAATGGAGCAGTTGCTGGCGAAGGAAGATTTTGCCGGGCTGAAGCAACTGATCGAGAACCGTAGGATCAAATGCAGCATCAGCGGCACCTGCAACTGGACCGACGTGCGCCAGTTCAACCTCATGTTCAAAACCGAGTTCGGCGCCGTAAGCGGCGAGGCCGACGACAATATGGTGTACCTGCGCCCCGAAACGGCACAGGGCATTTTTGTGAACTTCCTCAACGTGCAGAAGACCGGGCGCATGAAGATCCCCTTCGGCATTGCGCAGGTGGGAAAAGCCTTCCGTAATGAAATTGTGGCACGCCAGTTCATTTTCCGGATGCGCGAATTTGAGCAGATGGAAATGCAGTTCTTCATCCGGCCTGGCACGCAAAAGGAGTGGTATGAATACTGGAAGCAGGCGCGCATGCAGTGGCACTTCAGCCTGGGCATCCCGGCGGAGCGTTACCGTTTCCACGACCACGTGAAGCTGGCCCACTATGCCGATGCGGCCTGCGATATTGAATACGATTTTCCCATCGGGTTCAAAGAGGTGGAGGGCATTCACAGCCGCACCGATTTCGACCTGAAGAGCCACCAGGAATACAGCAAAAAGAAAATGCAGTATTTCGACGCGGACCTGGGTCCAGACGGTAAGCCGTATGGCAATTATATTCCATATGTGATCGAAACTTCCATAGGGCTGGACCGGACGGTAATGATGTTGCTGAGCGAGGCTTATGAAGAGCAGGACCTGGGCACGCCCGAAAAGCCCGATTCGAGGGTGGTGATGAAATTCCCCGCCCGCCTGGCGCCCGTGAAACTGGGTATTTTACCATTGGTGAAGAAGGATGGATTACCGGAAATTGCCCGCCAGTTGATGGCAGAATGCCGTGGTTCTTTCAGGTGTTTTTACGAGGAAAAAGACGCGATTGGCAAACGTTATCGCAGGCAGGACGCGATCGGCACGCCTTTTTGTGTTACGATCGATTACCAGACGAAGGAAGACGGAACCGTAACGATCCGCCACCGGGACTCCATGGAACAGGAAAGAATCCCCTTAAAATCGGTAAAAGATTTGGTTGAAAAAGCGATCCAGTAATTATATATTTGTTATATACCCTAATTCCTGCTCATACCCAGCAGGCTTTAAAATATAACATGGTTATCAAAGTCCACCTTGGATTGCTTGCGCTGCTATTTCTGTTGTCCTTTCTCGCAGGTATGCTATTGCGCTACCTGCAGGCCCGTTCCCTCCGAAACAGGGTGCTTGAGCTGGAAGGGGAGAAAATGCAGGATCATGCCGAAATCCTCCAATTACAAAAGAAGCTGGCCGAAAAGCAGGATCGTAATAATCCGCCTGTTTCCACACCGGTTGTTCCTATCAAGGATAAGGATAGTTCCCAACCCGATGCAGGTAAAAGCAAGATAGCCAGTCAGTAAATACCCAATCCCCACGAAATCAGTGCAATAATTGGAACCTGGGTGCGTTTAGTGGATATACCGAATCCCGTGAATATCCACAAATGACTCAAACCAATTTCTATGATGTCCGCAAACATCACGCTCGCGCTGCTTAAATGGTTGATAGCCGCCTTCGCTACCGGATCCCTGCTGGGATTTTGTTTCAGAAGCCGCCAGCTTACCAAATCGCGCCGGCGGATCCTGGAGCTGGAAACTGAAATGGTGGAAAACCATGCCGAGATCCTCCGCTTGCATAAGATCCATTCAGAAAGGAACAGTAATTCCGGTAAGGTGCCGGTCATCAGCCTGAACAAGCAGGAAGCCCTCTCCGGCAATACGATTGCAGGGGTCAAAGGCTGATCAGCCGTACAATTCGAGATGGATGTCTTTTTTGTCGAAGCCCATGGCGAGAATACGCTGTTTGGCTTCGTCGATCATATTTTTCCAGCCGCAGAGTAAAAAATGGGCAGGGTACTGGCCATCTGCCGAATCCATGCGGCGGTCGCTCACAATCTCTTCATATATACTGTGTACATACCCGGTGCGGTAGGGACCCGATCCCGGGGTCTCCCTCGAAAAAGTGGGTATATAATGAAAGGCGGACAGCTTTTCTTCCAGTTCTTTCATCTCCTTTCCATAGAGACAGTCGCCGGTTTTCCGGCAACCAAAAATGAGGTAAATATGGTGGTGCGGAATATGCCTGTTCAGGATATGGTGCGCCATGGCGCGGAAGGGTGCGATACCGGTTCCGGTACAGACAAAAAAAAGATCCCGGTCGATCGGTTCGGGCAATACAAATACGCCCTGCGGCCCCCGCAGCAGGAGTTCTGACCCCACGCCAATTTCGTTGAAGAGGTACTGTGTACCCAGGCCTCCTTCCAGCAATACGATCACCAGTTCAATCACATTGGTGCCGTCGGGCCAGGACGCGATGGAATAACTCCGCCATCTTTTGTTGCGCTGTTCATGGATGGGCAGGTCGAGCGTTACGAACTGCCCGGGTTTGAAATCAAAATTGTCGCTTTCCCGGAGGGCTATCCAAAATCGACGGGTGGAAGGAGTTTCCTCTTCTATCCGTATGACCGTTCCGGTTTGCCAGGGTTGCAGCATAAGACGAATTTGCAGGTAAGGTAGGAATAATAATTGTGCTATTTTTACGCCCTTTGCCATGCGAATCGTCAACCTCATCTTCATTGTACTCTTTCTCCTTTCGGCAGCGCTTCAATACAATGATCCCGATCCCTATATCTGGGTTCCGATCTATTTGTTTGGCGCCTGGATCTGTTACCAGTCTTTGCGGGGCGTTTTCCGGCCGCGGCTTTACCAGGCCGGGTGGCTGGTGTATGGAGGATATGCCATCTTCCTTTTTTTCGATCGTACCGGCGTATGGAACTGGATCAGCGAGCACCATGCAGAAAATATTGTACAGACGATGAAGGCTACCAAACCCTGGATTGAAGAGACCCGCGAGTTCGGCGGGTTGCTGATCCTGGTGCTGGCCCTGCTGTTGAACTGGTTCTGGTGGCGGCATAAAATGAAAACATGAAAAGGTTTTGGCTTTTGTTGGTAGTAGTCGCGTTGTGGACGGGTATTGCTGTTGCACAGTCCCTGCGGCAATGGAAAGGAAAAGTAGTGGATGAAAAAGGACAGGCTGTTGCGGGCGCTACCGTTCACCTGCTCAATACCGGCATCTATACCACGGCAGACAGCGCCGGTAATTTCTCTTTTGCAGCGCCGCTTTCGGGGACAGGAGAACTGGAACTGAGTGCAGCCGGTTTTGCAAAAACGATTGTGGCGTGGAACGGCGGGGAATCGAAGGAGTTTCGCCTGGCGGGCAGCAGCCGCCAGCTCGACGAAGTGGTGGTAACGGCCGATAAAAAGGAGGAAAGCATCCAGCGGTTGCCCGTTAGCGTTAGTTCCTTCGGCAGCCGGCAGGTGAGCGACTACCGCATCTGGAACATCAAAGACCTGACGGGAATTGTGCCCAATCTTTTTGCCTCCGATCCGGGCGACAAAAGGAACGTGGTATCGATCAGGGGCATTACCAGCAGCTCTTATGATCCGGCAGTGGCCACTTATCTCGATGGGGTGAACCAGTTTAGTCTGGATACCTATATCGGCCAGCTCAGCGACGTGGAAAGGATCGAAGTATTGCGCGGGCCCCAGGGAACGCTCTATGGCCGGAACGCCATGGGCGGGGTGATCAATGTGATCACACGCCGGCCATCGGGACCGGCCCGCGTGTATGCGGAGGTATCGGCGGGCAATTACGGGCTGCAGCGTTACAGCGCCGGTGCGCGCGTGCCGCTGCTGAAGGACCGGTTGTATTTTTCGCTGGCGGGCAATTACGAAAAGCAGAACGGCTACTATACCAACGACTACAATGGTGAACGCTACGACCGCCAGCAGGCGGTGAGCGGCAACTATTCGCTCAACTACCTGCCTTCGCAAACATGGTCGGTTGCTTTGAACCTGAAACACCAGAACAACCGCAACCACGGCCCTTTTCCGCTGGTGATGGACAAAACGGAAGCCTTCTCAAATCCTTATCACCTGAACCAGAACGCCACCACCCTGCTGGTAGACAATACCCTCAATGCTTCACTTACGGCTAAGTACAGCGGCGCTTCCTTCCAGTTCAGCAGTCAAACAGCCTACCAGCAGAACTACCGGTATTATGAGGATCCCATCGACGCGGATTTTTCTCCCATCGATGGCATCACCATCATCAATAATTATGGGCCCGATTGGAATAAAGTGAAAGTATGGACGGAGGAACTGCGGTTCTCCTCGCCTGCGGGTGATGGCAGGCGCTTACAATGGACCGGCGGCGCTTATTTTTTCCTGCAGCAGAACCCGGTGAAGCAGGCCACGCATTTTGGAGAAGATGCCGCGATGGTGGGCGCCGACAATACCAATTTCTCGCTGCTCAACAGCTCGACAGGCAAGAACCGCGGACTGGCATTTTATGGCCAGTTGGTGTACCATTTTGCCAGTCGCTGGGAACTTACCGGCGGCCTGCGTTATGATGCGGAAAGAAGGGAGCTTTCGGTGCTGGGCGAATACCTGCAGGATCCTGATCCGCAGCCGCAGTTCGTGTACCAGCCCGATACCACTGCAACTGTGCGCTTTCATGCATGGAGCCCGCGGCTGAACCTGGCCTTCCATCCCAATGCGGTGCAAACGGTGTATCTCTCTTACAGCAAGGGTTTCAGAACGGGCGGACTTACACCGCTTTCTTCCGATCCGTCGCAACCTGCGCTCTATCCCTACCAGCCCGAATACAGCCACAACTGGGAAGCCGGATGGAAATGGTTCCCGGCGGCGCGGCGCTGGCAGTTGAGTACGGCGGTTTTCTACAGCATCGTAAAAGACGTGCAGGTACCTACCCTGGTATTGCCCGATGCCGTAACGCTGATAAGGAATACCGGTAAACTGGAATCGAAGGGGCTGGAAGCCGAGCTGCAGGCGCGGCCCCTGCACGGATTGGACATCAGTTATTCATTTGGCTATACACATGCCCGTTATGATGCGCTGAAGTTGTCGGCCAATGGCGATGAGCAGGACCTGGGTGGCAAGCGCCAGATCTTTACACCCGATATCAGTTCCATGCTGGCGGTGCAGTACAGGGCGCCGCTGCTGAAGAATAAAAAATTATCGGCGCTCATAAGGGGCGAATGGAAATACCTGGGCACGCAGTATTTCGACCTGGCCAATACGATCGAACAATCGCCCTATCACCTGCTGAATGGCAGGGCCGGACTGGAATACCGGCAAATTGGCCTCTACGGCTGGGTGCGCAACCTGAGCGATAACCGCTATATCGGTTATGCCTATGATTTTGGTGCGGTAAACCTCGCGCCGCCAAGAACCTGGGGCCTGACGCTGAGTGTTCAACTGTAAAGCGGTTGAGGGTTTGTATATTTGCGTTCCCTGCGGGGAAGTGTGTATGAATTTGGATCATTTACTGGAGCAATACGCTAAAGACGGCCGCCTTTTTCAATTGGCGGACAGGCTCACTATGTCGCAGCCCCAGCACCTGGTGCTGAAAAACCTGGCAGGCAGTTCACCCGAGTTTATTGTAACGGCTGTATTGAAGAACAGCATCACGCAGCAGCTCAATCATATTGTGGTGCTCAACGATGCGGAAGAAGCAGCTTATTTCCACAATACCCTGGAGAACTTAAGTGGCGCGCTCGACCTTTTTTATTTTCCTTCCAGTTTCCGGAACAAAAAGAATTACCGCCTGCTCAACAGCAGTCACGTGATGCTGCGTACGGAAACCCTTACGCGGCTGAGCGCGGGCGGCAATAAGAAACTGGTGATCACTTACCCCGAAGCCTTGTTTGAAAAACTGGTGCCGCCTTCCACCCTGAGCCGCAACATCATTCACATCAAAGTGAACGATGTACTCGATACGGTGAAGCTGTTCGGGCAGCTTACCGACGCGGGTTTCAACCGTACCGATTTTGTGTACGAGCCCGGGCAGTTTGCCGTGCGCGGCGGCATCATCGATATCTATTCCTTCGGTAATGAAAAGCCTTATCGCGTGGAGCTTTTTGGCAACGATGTGGATTCGATCCGCCTCTTTGACCCTGAAAGCCAGCTCAGCGAAAGAAAGCTGCTGCAGGTGAGCATTATTCCCAACCTGCAGGCCGAAATGCCGGAGGAGGCAACGGTGTCGCTGTTTGATTTCCTGCCCGGCAATACCGTGGTGTGGATGAACGAGTGGCAGTTCGTAAAAGAAAGGCTGGAGCTGCAGGAAGAAGAGCTGGAGCTTTTCCTCCTGCGCCAGGAAGAAGGCCCGGTGCGCGAGGAGGAGGACGAAGATAAACTGATCCGCAAGGTGGTGCAGCGCAGTGAATTTTTATCGGCGCTGGAAATTGAAACGCTGCTGGCGCCGCTACCGGTGGTGGAATGGGAGGGCAGTGGCAGCTATCCCGGCCGCGTGAAATTTGAGATCGATTTTCATACCCGGCCGCAGCCTGCTTTCAACCGGCAGTTTGAATTGCTGATCCGCGATTTCCAGCAATGGGAGAAAAAAGGATTCAGCCTGTATTTCTTTGCAGAGAACCCCAAGCAGCTCGAAAGGCTGCACAGTATTTTTGAAGACCTGAAAGCCGCCATTCATTTTACGCCCATCCCCGTGGCCATTCACGGCGGCTTTATCGACGAAGACCTGAAACTGGTTTGTTATACCGATCACCAGGTTTTCCAGCGTTACCACAAATACAAAGTAAAGCAGGCCTATAACAAGAACAAGGCCCTTACGCTGCGCACCCTGCGCGAACTGCAGCCCGGCGACTACGTATCGCACATCGACCACGGCGTGGGCGTTTACAGCGGTTTGCAGAAGCTGGAAGTGAACGGCAAACTGCAGGAAGCGGTGCGGATCATTTACAAGGACAGCGATATCCTGTATGTGAACATCAACTCGCTGCACAAGATCTCAAAATACACGGGCAAGGAAGGAACGGTTCCCAAAGTGAACAAGCTGGGAAGCGACGCCTGGGCCAGGCTCAAGGAAAAAACAAAAACGCGGGTGAAGGAAATTGCCTTCGACCTGATCAAACTTTATGCGCAGCGCAAGGCCCAGCAGGGTTTTGCGTTTACCCCCGATACCTACCTGCAAACGGAGCTGGAAGCTTCTTTCATTTACGAGGATACGCCCGACCAGGGCAAGGCAACGGCCGATGTGAAAAAAGATATGGAATCGCCATCGCCCATGGACCGGCTGGTTTGCGGCGATGTGGGATTCGGAAAAACGGAAATCGCCATCCGGGCTGCCTTCAAGGCGGCGGTGGACGGCAAGCAGGCGGCCATACTGGTGCCTACTACCATCCTGGCTTTTCAGCACTACAAAACATTCAAAGAGCGCCTGAAAGATTTTCCCGTAACGGTAGATTATGTGAACCGTTTCAAATCGACGAAAGAGAAAAAAGAAACCTACCAGCAACTCGAAGCCGGCAAGGTAGATATCCTGGTGGGCACCCACGCCATTTTGGCGAAGGATGTGAAGTTCAAAGACCTGGGCCTGCTGATCATCGACGAAGAGCAGAAATTCGGCGTGGCGCACAAGGAAAAGATCAAAACCCTGCGCACCAACGTGGACTGCCTCACGCTAACGGCAACACCCATCCCAAGAACCCTGCAGTTCAGCCTGATGGGTGCGCGCGACCTCAGCATCATCAATACCCCACCGCCCAACCGGCAGCCCATACAAACCGAAGTGCAGGTGTACAACGAAGATTTCATCCGCGACGCCATTTACTTCGAAACCGAGCGGGGCGGACAGGTGTTTTTCATCCACAACCGCGTGAACGGTCTGGCGGAAATGGCCGGCATCATACAAAGTCATTGTCCCGATCTGCAGGTCGGCTATGCGCATGGCCAGATGGAAGGACATGTGCTCGAAGAGCGCATCATGGACTTCATCGATAAGAAATACGACGTGCTGGTTTGCACCAATATCGTGGAAAGCGGGGTGGACATACCCAATGTGAACACCATCATTGTGAACAATGCCCACCAGTTTGGCCTGAGCGACCTGCACCAGTTGCGCGGAAGGGTGGGGCGCAGCAACCGCAAGGCTTTTTGTTACCTGCTGGCGCCGCCTTTAAGCACCCTCCCTTCGGACTCCAAAAAAAGACTGCAGACCCTGGAGCAGCACAGTGAACTGGGAAGCGGTTTCCAGATCGCCATGCGCGACCTCGATATACGGGGTGCGGGCAATATGCTGGGTGGTGAGCAGAGCGGCTTCATGGCAGAGATCGGTTTCGAGATGTACCAGAAGATCCTCGACGAAGCCATCCGCGAACTGAAACGCAGCTCCTTCCGCGAGTTGTTCCAGGAAGAGATCTCGCGCCAGGAAGACTACGTGCAGGATTGCACCATCGACACCGACCTGGAGATCCTGATCCCCGACGATTACGTGGAAAGCATAACGGAGAGGCTCACCCTCTACCAGCGGCTCGACAATGCAGATGACGAAGCTGAGCTGCAGGCCTTCCACCAGGAGATGGCCGACCGTTTTGGTCCCCTTCCCGCCAGTGTGGAGGACCTCTTCGATACCGTGCGGGTGAGGCGGCTGGGCGTGGCCCTGGGCTTTGAGAAACTGCTCCTGCGCGACGAGGTGCTGAAATGCTTTTTCGTCAACAAACACGACTCGCCTTATTTCGAATCGGACCTTTTTCATGGGATCATCCGCTACCTGCAAACGCATACCAATAATGCCAGGCTGAAACAGACCGGCAAAAACTTCCTGCTGGTGGTAGAGAAAATGAAGGACATGAAAACCATCCTGGCTTTCCTTCAGCGGATGCACAAGACCGTTATAGAAACTTCCGGCGCAGCAGCGGATTGAAACAAATTTGACATTAAAAACAATAGTGTCTTATATTGAAGTTCCTTCCGTACCATTTTCCTTTCAACCATTAAACTATTACCATGAGCAGATTCCTGAAATGTATCGGCTTGCTATGCCTGTTGGGGGGCAACCTGCAATCGAATGCCCAACAGAAACCCAATATCCTGGTGATCTGGGGCGATGACATTGGTACCTGGAACATCAGCCACAACAACAGGGGCATGATGAGTTACCAAACACCCAATATCGACCGGATCGCGAGAGAGGGTATTTCCTTTACCGATTATTATGGGCAGCAAAGCTGTACTGCCGGGCGGGCCGCTTTCATCAGTGGCAGCGTTCCGGTAAGGTCGGGTATGACCAAAGTGGGCATGCCCGGGGCTAAAGAGGGTTGGCAGAAAACCGACGCAACCATGGCTACCGTAATGAAGAGCCTGGGATATGCGACGGGTCAGTTCGGCAAGAATCACCAGGGCGACCTCGATGCCCATCTTCCCACGATGCATGGCTTTGACGAATTCCTGGGTAATCTCTATCACCTGAACGCGGAAGAAGAGCCGGAAAATGAAGACTACCCCGCCGATATGGTGCTGGCGAACGGAAAAACCTTCCGGCAAACTTTTGGCCCGCGGGGTGTGATCCACAGTTGGGCCGACGGAAAAGGAGGGCAGCGCATTGAAGATACCGGCCCGTTGGATAAAAAACGCATGGAAACCATCGACGACGAAACAGTGGCAGCGGCGAAGGAATTCATTACGCGGCAGGTCAAAGCGGGAAAACCATTTTTTGTTTGGTGGAATGGTACGCGTATGCATTTTCGCACGCACGTGAAAGCCGACAGGCGTCACAAGGGAAACGATGAATACACCGATGGTATGATTGAGCACGACATGCACGTAGGTGAATTGCTGAAGCTGCTCGACGACCTGGGTGTGGCCAACAATACCGTGGTACAATATTCAACCGATAACGGTCCGCATTACAACACCTGGCCCGATGCCGGCACTACTCCTTTTCACGGCGAAAAAAACAGCAGTTGGGAAGGCGCTTTCCGGGTTCCTGCTTTTGTGAGGTGGCCCGGGAAATTTCCTGCGGGCGTCACCCTGAACGGCCTGGTAGCGCATGAAGACTGGCTGCCGACTTTTGCGGCCATCGGCGGTAATACCAACGTGGTGGAACAGCTCAGAAAAGGCGTTGCCCTGAATGGGAGAACCTATAAGAACTATATCGATGGCGTTAACCAGCTCGATTACCTGATGGGCAAAACAAAGGAGTCGGCCCGGAAAGGATTTATTTATGTAACCGACGGCGGGGAAATAGCCGCCCTGCGTTATGGCGACTGGAAAGCCATGTTCATGGAGAACAGGGCCAGGCAATTGCAGATATGGCTGGAACCCTTTGTGACCCTTCGCGCACCCTACCTGACCAACCTGCGACGCGATCCTTTTGAAAAAGCCCTGTACGGCGCAAACACGTATTACGACTGGTACATCGACCGGGCGTATATACTGGCTGCCATGCAGGGATATGCCCTGCATTTCCTGAGCACTTTTAAAGATTATCCGCCCAGCCAGTCGCCCGGCGACTGGAGCCTGGGAAAGATCCAGAAACAAATTGAAGCAATGACCAGCGGGGCCAACCAGTAGACGAAAAAGAACAAACAAAAAAGCCGGAAAATATTTTCCGGCTTTTTCTTTATCGCAATCTTTTTTCCATTACAAAATGCGGGATGGTCACTTCCTGGAATTCTTCGGAAGCCACTTCGTATCCCAGGCGTTCGTAGAAGCCGACGGCTGTTTTCCGGGCATGCATGGTCAGTTTGCGGAATCCGCGGTCGCGGGCAATATTTTCGGCAAAGCTCATGAGCGCCCGGCCGATCCCTTTTCCCTGCAGGTTATTGCTGACAGCCATCTGGCGCAGGCGTACCACACCCTGGTCTTCCCGCACCAGCATACAGCAGCCCAGCATTTTTTCGTCGTCAAAAGCGCCGATCAGGATCTCCTCCTTTTCCTTGTCGAGCTCCTCCTGGCTGAAGGAAAGCCCCAGGGGACGGCGCAGAATATCATCCCTTAAACGGACCATCTGATTGTATTCAGGAGTGCCGTAATCGATGATTTTAAGTGCCATTTGGGGGATTTTGGTGTTCGGGGCAACTAAAATACAAAATTCATTGCCACAGGCCTTCTCCAGATCGGTAATTTTGCTTACAATTGTTAGTCGATTGGCGGCAAATCCTCCCTGGTTAAGGCTTTGCAGCTCAATAATTAAAAAGAGGGGCAAAAATTGTTATTTACTCAAAAAGTATATTTTTGCAGCCGTAACTAAACTTTACCAAAATGTCAGACATCGCAACAAGAGTAAAAAAGATCATTGTTGACAAATTAGGAGTAGATGAAGCCGAAGTAACCAACGAAGCTTCCTTTACCAATGATCTTGGGGCTGACTCTCTGGATACAGTAGAACTGATCATGGAATTCGAGAAAGAATTCAATATCTCTATCCCGGATGAGCAAGCAGAAACCATTACTACTGTAGGCCAGGCTGTTGCTTATTTAGAAGAGCACGCTAAGTAAACGGATTCCGTTTCAGGCATATTTAATCCGCCTTTCGAAAGCATTTTCCGCTAAGAAGGCGGATTTATCACGTTTAAAATCCGGCATAGCTACATGGAACTGAAAAGAGTTGTAGTCACAGGTATGGGCGCTCTGACCCCCGTAGGCAATACGCACCAGCAATATTGGGAAGGGCTTGTCAGCGGCAGGCCGGGAGCGGCTACCATTACCCTGTTCGACGCTGCTAAATTCAAGACCCGGTTCGCCTGCGAGGTGAAGGATTTTGATCCGGCCAGTTTCCTGGACCGCAAGGAAGCCCGGAAGATCGACCGCTTCACCCAGTTTGCGCTCTATGTATCGGATGAGGCCATGAAGGATGCCGGCCTTTCCAAAGAAAATACCAATCCCGACCGCGTGGGCGTGGTATTCGGCAGCGGCATCGGGGGACTGATTACTTTCCAGAACGAAGTAATGGATTTTGCTAAAGGTGATGGTACGCCGCGGTTCAATCCCTTCTTCATTCCGAAAATGATCCTGGATATTGCCGCCGGTCAGATCTCCATGCGGCACAACCTGCGCGGGCCCAATTTCGCGGTGACCAGCGCCTGCGCTTCCAGCACCAACGCCATCATGGAAGCGGTGAACCTGATCCGCCTGGGTAAGGCCGACATTATTCTCAGCGGCGGCAGCGAGGCGGTGATCAGCGAAGCCGGCGTGGGTGGTTTCAATGCCATGAAAGCCATGAGCGAACGCAACGACGACCCCGCTACCGCCAGTCGCCCTTACGACAAGGACCGCGATGGTTTTGTAATGGGGGAAGCCGCCGGTATACTGGTGCTGGAAGAACTGGAACACGCCAAAGCCCGCGGCGCCCACATCTATTGTGAAATCGCGGGCGCCGGCGCAACGGCCGATGCCTATCACATCACGGCGCCGCACCCCGAAGGACTGGGCGCCCGGAATGTAATGCTGTCGGCCCTCGAAGACGCCGGCATGGTTCCCGCCGATATCGACTACATCAACACGCACGGCACTTCCACACCCCTGGGCGATATTGCTGAAACCAAGGCCATCCTCGACGTTTTTGGGGAACATGCCTACCAGTTGAATATCAGTTCCACCAAGTCCATGACAGGCCACTGCCTGGGCGCTGCCGGTGTGATCGAAGCCATCGCCGCCATCAAAGCGGTGGTGCACGATGTGGTGCCTCCCACCATCAATCATTTCACGGACGACCCGGAACTGGATCCGAAGCTGAACTTTACGTTCAACCAGGCGCAATCGCGTACAGTGAAGGCGGCCCTGAGCAATACCTTCGGCTTTGGTGGTCATAATGCCTGCGTGATCGTGAAGAAATATGAGGGTTGATGTAGAATTCTCCCCCCAATCACTTATCTTAATGCCGGTTTAATCACCAAGCATCCTGTGGGTTTATTTGAGAATTTCTTTAACGGCTCTTCCGAAAACGCCAGCTTCAAGAAGCAATTGAAGAATGTGCTGGGGTTTGTGCCCGGTAATACGGACCTGTATAAAACCGCCCTTACACACCGGTCGGTGAAGGACGCAGCTGCCGACAACAACGAGCGCCTGGAATACCTGGGAGACGCCATCCTGAGCAGCATCGTAGCCGATTTCCTGTTTAAAAAATACCCCTACCGCGAAGAAGGTTTCCTGACCGAAATGCGCAGCAAGATGGTGAACCGCGTTACCCTCAACGAAGTAGCCATCAAAATGGGGCTGAAAAAAATCGTGTATTTCAACAAATTTGACAACTCGCTTAAGGTGAGCCAGATCTTCGGCAATACCCTGGAAGCGGTAGTGGGCGCGGTATACCTCGATAGGGGCTTTAAGAAAACCCGGAGGTGGGTGCTGGAGCGGATCATATTGCCCTACATGTTCATGGACGACCTCGAGAACCTGGAGATCAACCACAAGAACAAGCTCTACGGCTGGGCGAATAAAAACGGCAAGAACCTGGAATTTGAAACCCTCGAAGAAAAATTTGAAGGCGGCCGCCGGCTTTTTACCATTGGAGCCGTGGTGGATGGCCAGCTTTTGGCCCAGGGCCGTGCCTATAACAAAAAAGACGCCAGCCAGCTGGCGGCCCAGTCGGCCGTGGAGAAGCTGGGGCTGGGCACGGAATCGGAACCGCGTTGATTCAGCCCTTTATTTCCTGCGTCAGTTCTATCAAAACACCATTGGTTTCCTTTGGGTGCAGGAAGCAGACCAGTTTGTTGTCGGCGCCTGCTTTGGGTTCCGGGGCCAGGAGGGTGAAGCCTTCGGCCTGCAGGCGGCGCATTTCTGCCCGGATATCCGCCACTTCAAAAGCGATGTGGTGCATACCCTCGCCTTTTTTCTCCAGGAAACGGGCGATGAGGCCATCGGGGTGGAGCGATTCCAGCAATTCCACTTTTGACTCGCCGGTGGCGAAAAAGGCGGTACGCACGCCTTCGGATTCCACCGTTTCCGTTTTATAGCAGGGGGTTCCGAGCAATTTGTTAAAGAGGGGAATACTGGCCTGGAGATCCTTTACCGCGATGCCGATATGTTCTATTTTCACCGGTTTTTGGCAAAAATAGGGGAAAGCGGGAAGGCCGCGTCCTGAAAGGAAAAGCCCGGGGAAATCTCAACCAATTAGGCTAATTTTGTGTTTTAGAATAAATATTTCGCTGAACTATGTTGAAACTTCCGGTTTACCTCGATAATAACGCTACTACGCCCGTAGATCCCCGGGTGGTAGAAGCCATGTTGCCCTATTTTACCGAATATTTTGGGAATGCGGCCAGCCGTAACCACCCCTTCGGATGGGCGGCTGAAGAAGCGGTGGATTATGCCCGTGAGCAGGTGGCCAAACTGATTGGCGCTGACCCAAAGGAGATCATTTTTACTTCCGGCGCCACGGAGGGAGACAACCTCGCCATCAAGGGCGTGTTTGATATGTATGCCAGCAAAGGAAACCATATCATCACCTGCATGACGGAACACAAAGCGGTGCTGGATACCTGTAAGCATATCGAAAAAATGGGCGGGGAAGTGACTTATCTTCCGGTGAACAACGAAGGTCTTATTGACCTGGCGGAACTGGAAGCGGCTATTAAGCCCACTACTGTTCTCATCGCCATCATGTATGCCAATAATGAAACCGGCACCATCATGCCGGTACGGGAGATCAGCGCCATCGCCAAAAAACATGGAGTGCTTTTCTTCACCGATGCCACGCAGGCAGCCGGTAAGATTCCCATCAATGTGATCAAGGACGGCATTGATATCCTGACCTTCTCCGGGCACAAAATGTATGGCCCCAAAGGCGTGGGTGCGTTGTATGTACGCCGTAAGAATCCGCGGGTGAAAGTGACGGCGCAAATGGATGGCGGCGGTCACGAGCGCGGTATGCGTTCCGGCACGCTGAATGTGCCGGGCATTGTTGGTTTCGGCAAAGCCTGCGAACTCTGCCAGCAGGAAATGGAATCGGAAGCCAGGCGCCTGAGCGCATTGCGCGATAAGCTGGAAACGGCGTTGCTGCAACTCGAAGAGGCTTATGTGAACGGCAGCCGCGAACACCGCCTGCCCCATGTGGCCAATATCTCTTTCAAATACGTGGAAGGAGAGGGCCTGATGATGGGTTTTAACAAAAACATTGCTTTGTCCAGCGGATCGGCCTGTACTTCTGCCTCCCTGGAACCGTCTTATGTACTGAAGGCGCTGGGACTGGGCGACGACCTTGCTCACTCATCCCTGCGTTTCGGGCTGGGCCGTTTCACCACGGAAGAGCAGGTCGACTACACCGTTGAACAGGTGACTAATACTGTAAATAAACTGCGTGAAATGAGCCCGCTCTGGGAAATGTTCAAGGAAGGCATTGACCTGGATGCCATTGAATGGGCCCATCACTAAACAATTATTGACACTGAAATAAAATACCATGGCATACTCAGAAAAAGTAATAGACCACTACCAGAATCCCAAGAACGTGGGTACGCTGGACAAGTCACAGAAAAATGTGGGAACCGGCCTGGTGGGCGCTCCCGAATGCGGCGACGTAATGCGTCTGCAGATCCAGGTGGATGATGCAACCGGTTTGATCACCGACGCCAAATTCAAAACCTTCGGCTGCGGGTCCGCGATTGCTTCCTCTTCACTGGCTACCGAGTGGCTGAAAGGAAAATCAGTAGATGATGCCCTGAAGATCGACAACATGACGATCGTGGAAGAGCTGAACCTGCCCCCGGTAAAAATCCACTGTTCTGTGCTGGCAGAAGATGCGATCAAAGCTGCCATCAACGATTACCGTAAAAAGAACGGCCTCGAAGAGATCGTGTTCGAGGAAAAAGCTGTTCACTAATATCCAGGCTATGATCTATGTGAGCGATAAGGCGCGTGACAAGGTGGAAAAGTTGATGCACGATGCGGAGGTCGGTACGGATAAGGGCTATTTCCTGCGCATTTCCGTAGTGGGCGGTGGTTGCTCGGGTCTGAGCTATAAACTGGATTTCGATAATGAATCCAAACCGATGGACCAGGTTTTTGAGGACAACGGCGTAAAAGTGGTGACCGATTTGAAGAGCTTCCTTTACCTGGTGAACACCACCCTTGATTTTTCAGACGGATTGAACGGAAAGGGCTTTTATTTCAGCAATCCCAATGCCAGCCGCAGTTGCGGTTGTGGGGAGAGCTTTGCAGTATGATCCCTGTTTTAATAAGATAATAATTATCCCGCCGGTCTCCGGCGGGATTTATATTTCCTGCAATCACCTATTTTTGGGACATGTGGTCTATTTGTAAAAAAGAGTTCCGGCAGTTTTTCGGGAGTCTCACCGGCCTGGTTGCCATCGTGGTCTTCCTCCTGCTGAACGGCCTCTTTCTTTTTGTTTTTCCCGACAGCAGCATCCTGGATTATGGCTATGCCAGTTTGGATAAGTTTTTTGAACTGGCCCCCTGGATCCTGCTTTTCCTGGTACCGGCCGTAACCATGCGGAGCTGGTCGGACGAATTCCGTTCGGGTACCTACGAGATTTTGCAAACCAGGCCACTTACGCCGCTTCAGTTAACGGCAGGAAAATACCTGGGTGCGCTGGCCATTGTGATCATCGCCCTGGTGCCCACGGTGGTATATGTTTTCAGCGTACAGGCATTGGCGGTAGATAAGGGCATTGACTCCGGCGGCACCCTCGGTTCCTATATGGGACTGCTGCTGCTGGCGGCTGTATTTACGGCCATCGGCACCTGGTGCAGCAGCCTAAGCCCCAACCCCGTGATCGCCTTCCTGCTCAGTGCTTTTGTGTGCTTCCTGCTGTACACCGGTTTCGATGCGCTCAGCAAACTCCCGGTGCTGCGCGGGGGCATGGACTATTTCCTGGAAGCCACCGGCATCCAGTTGCATTACAAAAGCATCAGCAGGGGTGTGGCAGACAGCCGAGACCTGGTCTATTTTGGCAGCCTGGTATGTTTTTTCCTCTTTATCACCAACCGAAAAATCGCCCTTCGCTAACCCTTCATGAAATCAATCCTACAATCGAAATATTCCTGGCTGGCGGTGCTGCTGTTACTGCTGGCGCTGAACTGGCTGGCCTCCTACTATCCCCTGCGGGCCGACCTTACCGCCGAAAAGAGGTACACACTTTCTGCTCCCACCAAAAAGCTGCTGAATGGTTTGGATGAAACCGTGAGGGTGGATGTACTGCTGGAAGGAGAAATGCCGGCGGGTTTCCGCAAACTGGCCAACAGCACCAAAGACCTGATGCAGGAATTCAAGAATGCGGGCCGTTCGAGGTTCCAGTTCCGCTTTATCAAACCCGGCGAGGGACTGAACGATACCGCTAAGGTAGCGCTCTACGATTCGCTGGCACAGCTTGGCCTGCGCCCTACTAACATCAAGGCGCAGACGAAAGAGGGCGAGGGACAGGAAGAAAGAATGGTATTCCCCGGTGCGGTGATCTCCTATAAAGGCAGGACCACCGCCATCGACCTGCTGCAGGGCGTGAGTTCCGAAGGTGGGCTCGAATCGCTGAACAAGGCCGAGGCCCTGCTGGAATATAAATTCGGGAACGCCATCCGGCAGCTTAGTCTCGACACGGTTCCCCTGGTAGGCTACCTGGTAGGAAATGGTGAGCCGCTGAACTACCAGGTGTTCGACCTGATAGAAAGAGTACTGAAAAAGAACTACGAATTTCGCATACTCCCGCTCGACAGTGTTCCTGCCATCCCTTACATTTTTAACGCCATTGTAGTTGCCAAACCGGCTATAGCTTTTACGGAAGAACAGAAGCTGAAGATCGACCAGTATGTAATGCAGGGCGGAAAGATGCTCTGGATGATCGACAACCTTTACGCCGAAATGGACAGCCTGCAACGGACGCAGAACGAGTTCATTGCCTTTGACCGCGGCCTGCAATTGGAAGACCTGCTGTTCCGATACGGCGCGAGGATCAACCTCGACCTGGTGCAGGACCTGAACGCCGACAGGAATCCTTCTGTGGTGGGATCTGTGGGCGGCAAGCCGCAGATAGAGCTGCTGCCCTGGCCTTATTTCCCACTCCTGATGAATACCAGCGGTCATCCCATCGCCAAGAACCTCGACTACGTAGTGGCGCAGTTTCCCAACTCGATCGATACCGTTGCGGCAAAAGGTGTGAAGAAAACCATCCTGCTCAACACGTCACCGGAATCGCGGGTACTGAGCTCTCCCGCCAAAGTGAGCTGGCAGAGCATACAAACAGAAGACGACCTGAAGACCTTCAACAAAGGCATGGTGCCGGTGGCCGTTTTGCTCGAAGGACAGTTCAACTCCCTATACGCCAACCGCCTTGGACCTGAACAGTTAGTTGCCTGGGAACAGGCATCGGGACAGGCTTTCCTGCCCGCTTCCAAACCCGGAAAAATGATCGTGGTGTCGGACGGCGATATTGCTCTTAACGCCGTGACCCAAAAAGAAGGGCCCTTGCCCATGGGCATGAATCCTTATACCAAGTACCAGTATGCGAACCGCGATTTTGTGCAGAACAGTGTCGAATACCTGGTGGACGAATCGGGTATTCTTGAGACCCGCAGTAAGGATTATACCCTGCGTTTGCTCGACAGGAAGAAACTGGATGAAGGTAAAACCCGTTGGCAACTGATCAATATACTATTGCCGGTACTTGCCGTGTTGTTATTCGGCTGGCTCTACCAGGTGTACAGGAAACAAAAATACCAGCGCAAATCATGACTCCGGAACAGATTACCTATTTAGTATTTGGCATAGTGCTGTTAGTGGCCCTGGTATTCGACCTTGGTTTGCTTAGTAAGCAATCGACCCATATCACCATGAAGAAGGCGCTGTTCCAGACCATCTTCTGGGTGACGCTGGCCCTGGCTTTTTTTGTATTTGTCTGGTTCGAGGACGGAAAGGTTGTTGCCATAGAATACCTGAGCGCCTACCTGATGGAATGGTCGCTCAGCATCGATAATATCTTTGTGTTCATCCTCATCTTTTCTTTTTTCTCACTCAATGAAGCCTATGTGCCCCGGGTATTGCTGATGGGCATTCTCATGGCCATTGTTTTCCGCGTGATCTTTATATCCATCGGTATTGTGCTGATAGAAAGGTTCCACTGGCTCCTGTATATATTCGGCGCCCTGCTGCTGTACACCGGCTTTAAGATGTTCTCTGCCAAACACGAAGAGGAGCCGGATCTTTCCCAGAACAAAGTGTATAAATTCCTGCAACGGATGTTCCCGCTGGTGCCTCACGATGGCGGCGGCCGCCTTCGCATCCGGCAGAACGGGAAGCGTTATTATACCACCATTTTCGTGGTGATCATTATGCTGGCCACCACCGACATTGTATTTGCCCTCGACTCCATCCCCGCGGTTTTTGCCATTTCCCAGAACCGCCTGGTGGTGTACACCTCCAATATTTTTGCCGTACTGGGACTACGATCGCTCTTCTTCCTGCTGAAAGGTGCGGTGAATAAATTTGCTTACCTGCAACAGGGGATCGCCGTTGTGCTGGTGTTCATAGGACTTAAGATGCTGGTGGAATATTTTCACATCCGGGTGCCGGTCTTCGTTTCGCTGATCGTCATCGTGGTTTGTATTGTGGCATCCATCGTGTATTCCATCAGTGTGGCTAACCGGGAAGAGAAGGAAGTGCCTGCAGGCAATGACCGCGAATTGCATTGACCCATACCATCCACGATATTGCCCGTCTCCTTTCTGCTGTTTTCCTGCAAAAGGGAGAGAACTGGCCGGTGCGGCACCTGCTCACCGACAGCCGCAAATTATTGTTCCCGGAAAGCAGTTTGTTCTTCGCCTTAAAAACCGAACGCCGTAACGGGCACCGGTATATCCCGCGCCTGTATGGCCAGGGGCTGCGGAATTTTGTGGTGAGTGAAGATGAGGATGCAGCATTGTTGCCCGGCGCCAACCTGCTTCGCGTGGACGACAGCCTGCTGGCCTTGCAGTTGCTTGCGGCACAGCATCGTCAGCAGTTTGAATATCCGGTGATCGGTATTACCGGTAGCAATGGTAAAACCATCGTCAAAGAATGGTTGTACCAGCTCCTGGAAAACGACTTGCATATTGTGCGGAGCCCGCGTAGCTATAACTCGCAAATTGGCGTACCCCTCAGTGTGTGGCAGATGGACAGCGTTCATGAACTGGGCATTTTTGAAGCGGGCATTTCCCAGCCCGGAGAAATGCAGCGGCTGGCTGATATCATCCGGCCAACCATCGGTATTTTCACCAACCTGGGCTCTGCGCACAGTGAGGGCTTTGATTCTTTGCAACAAAAACTGGAAGAAAAGTGGAAGCTGTTTGCCGGCGCCCGCTGCATTATATACCGGAAAGACAATGGCCTCATAGACCAGTGGGTCGGCCGGCAGCAGGAGAACGGCTGCCACGACGATGACCGGCAAGAAGACGATCGCCGCATTTATTTTTCCTGGGGAAAGGATCCTTCCTGCACCATGCAGGTAGATGAAACATTGAACATCCAATATGGCGATATCCGGTTCCGGCTGGCGCTGCCTTTTTCGGATGAAGCATCGGTTGAGAACGCCCTGCATTGCACAGCCTGTCTGCTTTACCTGGGTTATCCTGCCGATAAGATCCGCGAACAGGTGATGCAACTGCGGCGGGTGGCGATGCGGCTGGAACTGAAGGACGGTATCCGGCATTGTTCGGTTATCAATGACAGTTACTCTGCCGATCTCAGCTCGCTGGCCATAGCATTGGATTTCCTGAGCCAGCAGCAACAGCACTTACGCAAAACCGTTATACTGTCCGATATCCCGGAAACGGGATTGTCGGCCCCGCAATTGTACGGGCAGGTCGCCGACCTCCTGCACCGCCATGGCCTGCGCCGCGTGCTGGCCATCGGCCCGCTCATCACCGCACACCAGGCGCTTTTTGAAGAAAGGGGCCTCGAGTACCGTGGCTTTACCGGCACCGGTGAGTTCATCAGCCAGTTTGACGAAATCCCCTTCCAGGATGAAACCATACTCGTCAAAGGCGCCCGGCGTTTTGGTTTTGAAGCCATCTCTGCTTTGCTGGAAATGCAGGAGCACCAAACGGTATTGGAGATCAACCTCAATGCATTGCTGCACAACCTGCGCCAATACCAGCAGTTACTGGAGCCGGGAACAAAGCTCATGGCCATGGTCAAGGCTTTTTCCTATGGTACAGGCAGTTTTGAGATCGCGAACCTGCTGCAGTTCCATGGGGTGGATTACCTGGCAGTGGCTTATACCGATGAAGGCGTGGCGTTGCGGCGGGCGGGCATCCATTTGCCCATCCTGGTCATGAATGCTGCTCCTTCGGGTTTTGCGGCACTGGTAGAGCACAACCTGGAACCCGTTATCTATTCTCTTCCATTGTATAAGGAGCTTTCGGGTTTTTTGCATCGGGAAGGATTGCAGCAATTTCCCGTTCACCTCGAAATGGAAACCGGCATGCACCGGCTCGGGTTTTCCGGCGGCGACCTGGATGAATTGTTGCTACTGCTGCAGCAACCGCTGCTGAAGGTGCAGTCCGTATTCAGTCATCTTGCAGCGAGCGAAGACCCGGGGCAGGATGCTTTTACCGAAAAACAGGTGGAACTGTTCATGCAATATTGTGAAAGAATTGCGGCCGTTCTGCCTTATTCTTTTATCCGGCACATTGAAAATACCGCCGCTATTTCGCGCAAGCCACGCTGGCAATTCGAAATGGTGCGGCTGGGCATCGGGCTCTATGGGGTGAATTCCGCACTTACCGATCAACAGGTGTTGCAGGAGGTGGCTACGCTCAAAACCACCGTTGCGCAGATCAAGGAACTGGGCCCGGAAGACACGGTAGGATATGGACGGAGGGGAGTGCTGCACCGACCCTCGCACATTGCTACCGTGCGCATCGGTTATGCGGACGGCTATCACCGGGCGCTGGGTAACGGCAAGGGCCAGATGCTGGTAGCGGGGAAGGCAGCGCCCGTAGTGGGAAGTATTTGCATGGATATGACCATGATAGATATCACAGGTATTCCGGGAGTGAAAGAAGGCGATGAAGTGATCGTGTTCGGCGCAGGCTGGCCTGTGGCGCAGGTTGCGGCGAGCGCGGGCACTATTCCCTATGAAATGCTGACCGGCGTATCACAACGTGTTAAAAGGATTTATTACCAGGACTAGGTAGCCGGGCATCGGTTATCTTTGTCCCTTTACAACAGCTATGGGAAAAGCCAGAAATATCATTTTGCTGATCGTGCTGATCCTGGTGGTGGACCAGGTTATCAAGATTTGGGTGAAAACGCATATGCCGTTGAGTTATCACTGGGACGCTTCCCACCAGATGCTGACGCCCTATGACCGCGGCATCCGGCCATTCGGAGCCAGTGCCGAGTGGTGCCAGGTTTATTTTGTGGAGAACGAGGGAATGGCCTGGGGCTGGAAGTTCGGCGGGGAGTTGGGCAAGATGGCCCTGACCCTGTTCAGGATGGTAGCTGTGATTTTTGGGATATGGTATATCCGTGAGATCCTGCGCAAAAAACACCATACCGGTTTCCTGGTATGCGTAGGCCTGATCTTTGCGGGTGCATTGGGTAACCTGATCGACAGCATGTTTTACGGGCTGATCTTTGAAGAAAGCACCTATTCACATGTCGCCTCCCTGTTTCCGCCGAAGGGCTATGCCGGGTTCCTGCACGGTAAAGTAGTGGATATGTTTTATTTCCCCATTATCCGGAGCACCTACCCATCGTGGTTTCCATTTGTAGGCGGCGAGGAGTTCGAATTTTTCAGTCCCGTTTTTAACCTGGCCGATGCTGCCATTTCAATAGGTGTTATTGTGCTGCTGCTTTTCCAGAAGCGCTTTATGCATGGCCAGGAAAAAGAGAAGGGCGCAGCGATTGAAACAAGCAGCCCGGTAAACGACGATGTGCAGGTTTCTTAAGGTTAAGCGCTCAGATCCAAATTGAGTGTATGAAAAAAATTCTGATTTCGGCCACCATCCTGGCCATTACGGGGCTTCTGTCCTGTTCTAAAGAAGAGAGTACGGAAGAACAGCCCCTGCCGCCGCCGCCACCCGAAACGAGCTGGTCCTTTGCGGTGGACGCTGAAAATTACGACGGAATTGTTGACCGGGTAAAAGTAGAGGATGTGAGCGGCGCAACGCTGTTCACGCTGGAAGGGTCGAATACAGAAGCGGGTAGCCAGTTGATATTGGCGCTGGGTACCGACGCCCTGGCGCCGGGTACATATACAGGACCTGCTGCGGGCATGTTATTCGTGGTGAACGGGGCCCTGGTTTACCAGAGCAATGACACCACCGATTTATTTTCCATCCAGCTTACGGCTGTAACCGATAGCAGCGTACAGGGACTATTCACCGGAACGGTGCTGGATTCCACAGGCGCTTCCGTTTCACTGAGCAACGGCGCATTTACGGCGAACCGTTGAGGAACGAAGTCCGAAGGGAGCGTACCCCCCAAGCACATGGTATAAGAGTTTTCAAAAAAATGCCCCTCCTTGAAAAGAGGGGCTCTAAACCCTATATTCGAAATTGACAACATTTCCTTTAAACCAAGCCTTTGGCTTTTCAGTGGATATTGGTCGTCAAGATAATATAAGGAACGGACCAAAACAGAACATGAGACTAACTATTATTGATTCATTTTGATCAGTTTTCGTTGCGCTACCTGGTCATTGAAGCGCATCATGAGAATATAAGTTCCTGCCGGCAGTACACTGGTTTCTCCCAGGATCATTTTGTTTACACCCTTGGTCACTTTCCAGTTCACGATCTTCACGGCCTTGCCATAAAGATCGTACAGGGTAACCTGCATGTCGCCGTTGGCCGGTACGCTGAATTCAACCGGGATCTGGTCGCGGAAGGGGTTGAGGACATTGCGGATGGCCAGGGCGTTGAGGCGGTTTTGGTCGGGCTGCAGGGTCAGTTGTTTGGCATATTTGGAATTTCCTTCGTACACCATGTTGATGCGGTAATAGGTCACCTGGTCTACCACATTCGGATCCAGGGAAGTATAGGTGTTGCTGTTACCGGATCCTATGGAGCTGGTTTCGGACAGTTTTGTCCAGTGTTGCTGGTCGTGGCTTTTTTCGATGACATAGCTGAGTCCGGGTTTTTCGTTGACAGCTTCCCAACGCAGGGCCACGCCGTTGTTGGTTTGCTGGGCCTTGAACTGCGTGATGTCGGCGTTGAGCACCCAGGTACAGTTGTTCACCATTACCACAACGGTTGTGGTGGCGAGGAAGGAGCAATTCGGATCGTTAAGGTTATCGGAAGTTGTACCAATGCGCAGGCGGATCATGTTGCCGTGCGTGGTTTCGTCGCCTATGAATGTGGGATGGGGAACGATATAGGTATACTGACCACTTACAAGTGTGGGCGTTCCTATTCCGCTGCTACCCGGATCAGTTTCAGGCGCCCAGGTAGCACCACCGTTGGTGCTGATTTCCCAGCGCCAGTAGGTATAGTTGTTGAACACGCTTTTTACTTCAGCATCAAAACTGGAAGGGTTGCCGTAGCAGATAACAGTATTGCCATAAGGACGCATGGTAAGATCGGGCTGACAGGTTGCGATGGTAATATCGTCCATCACCCAGTCGTTGCCACCACCACCCTGGGCGTTGTTGCGGATGGAAAACATGGCATTGTTCTGACTGCCGCCGGTTGTGAATACGAAGCCTTTTTTTATCCATTTACTGTTATAATTAATTTCACCTGTACTGTACTGGTCGATGCCGTCGATCACCCAGGTAAGGTTGGGTCTAACGCCCCATCCAGATGGAGTGGCCAGGAGTGAATCCCAATGGCATCCTTTACATACGTTTCGAACCCAGGCAGAGAATTCGTAGGTGGTATTGGGACAAAGCCCGGATATGTTTTGGCGATAGGCCTCATTGGTAACATAGTCGGAGTTCACCACCAGCATATATCCGGCTGTGGTATTTTTTGCTGGTGCAGGGTTGCCCACGTTATTGTTTGTGCCTGTATGGTCTCCAATAATATCCCAGGTTCCAAACATTTTTACACCTGAGGTGGGGTTGGTGCTGTTGTTTGGGCTTAAATTCTTCACAATGGAATACATACCATCGTCCACGGGCTGTGCAGGCGGATTGTCGTTGAGCTCACTATTTACAATAAACCGGTAGCCGGTAATAGGAATAGCCAGGTTGGTCGAACGCACCTGTGTGTTACCAGAGCCAAATGTTCCTCCGTATTCTTCGGCAAAGTTGGTACCAATGGTATTCGTGCAAAAGGCAGTCGGTCGTGCGATCATCACTGTATAAGTACTTACGCCCGAATTTTTTTCATTGACGCCATCAGCACTCCACTTAAACTGGGCCTGTCCCATGGTCACCACATCTCCATAGTTGCCTGTTACTCTCACTCTGAAGGCAGTAGCAAAAAGATGCCCGGTGAACCATTTTGGAGCGTGCCCATCAGGCGTACGGTTTTTGACATTGATAAAGGAGGAACCTACCGACGATTCAATAGTGTTTCTGTCGGTTTTGCCCGGATTCCTGCCCAGGTTGATTTTAATATTGAACTCATCCGGATCCTTGGTAGCAGATGACTTGTAGGCGCCGGCGTCGTTATCGTTTGGGTTCTGGGTATAAGATTTTACTACCACCCCTTCGTTGGTGATGATATTCAGGGTAGAACCAGCTACGATGGCGGTATTGGTCGGCAGCATGTCGACATACCTGACATTATAAACCAGCCCCGATCCATTTTCTTTGAGGAGGGGCTTTGCAGTGGTGTTATATCCCCAGGGAATGTGCACACTGAAACGGATTTCCAGGATGTCGCCCGGTTCCACGGGGCCACCAGTGGTCTGTTTGGTGACGTTTACATAGCTGTAACCGCTTTTCGGCTGCGCTAAAACTCTTCCATTAGCGAGTAATAGCAGCACCATAAGCAGGGTACCGGCTGTTTTACTGAAGGAGTAGAGTTTATTCATACAGATACTGATAAGTTATGAAGAGCCAGGGCAGACCGCTGGCATTTGTTCCTGCAAAAAACGCTATAGGACCGGGCACTATTGCAGCAATTCGTTCAAATACAGCGGAATTTCGACGAATGGCGCACAATAAAGCGCTCGCACAATAAAATCACGTAGCATTACGATATAAAAAAAGCCTCCTTACCGGAGGCTTAACAGGATTTTTTCAGCAGGATATGCAAAATTCCCTCAGACTTTTCCCACCATTTGGGAAGGGACCACCCATTGGTCAAACTCTTCAGGACTGAGATAGCCCAGTTTTACGGCCATCTCCTTCAGGGTTGTGTGCTCCTTATGCGCTTTTTGGGCAATTTCCGCTGCCTTATAATACCCGATTTTGGTATTGAGGGCGGTGACCAGCATCAGGGAATTGTCCACATGTTTTTTGATATTGGCTTCAATAGGCTTAATGCCTTCGGCGCATTTATCGTTAAAGCTGATGCATCCTTCCCCGATCAGCCGCGCGCTGTGCAGGAAATTATAGATCATCATGGGCTTGAACACATTCAGCTCAAAATGACCGGTGGCGCCGCCTATATTGATGGCTACATCATTACCCAGCACCTGGGCGGCGATCATGGTAAGCGCTTCACATTGCGTAGGATTGACCTTGCCCGGCATGATGGAAGAGCCGGGTTCATTATCGGGGATATACAGTTCGCCGATACCTGAACGCGGACCGCTCGACAGCATGCGCACGTCGTTGGCGATCTTCATCAGGCTCACCGCCGCGGTCTTAAGGGCGCCGTGCGCTTCCACGATGGCGTCGTGCGCAGCCAGCGCTTCAAATTTGTTCTCTGCAGTTACAAACGGAAGCCCCGTAAGCGCGGCTATGTGTTTGGCAACATTCACCGCGTAGTTCTCGGGCGTATTGATGCCCGTACCTACTGCGGTGCCGCCCAGCGCCAGCTCCGACAGGTGCGGCAGGGTGTTACGAATGGCCCTGAGCCCGTGGTCTAACTGTGACACATACCCGCTGAATTCCTGGCCCACGGTGAGCGGCGTGGCATCCATAAAATGGGTGCGGCCGATCTTCACCACGTGCATGTATTGTTTGCTTTTTTCAGCCAGCGTATTGCGCAGTTTCTCGATACCGGGAATGGTCAGTTCCACCAGCATTTTATAAGCCGCGATGTGCATGGCCGTGGGAAAGGTGTCGTTGGAGGATTGCGACTTGTTGACGTCGTCGTTGGGGTGCAGGAATTTTTCCTTGTCGGTCAGTTGCCCGCCCTGTAATACATGCCCGCGGTAAGCGATCACTTCGTTTGCATTCATATTGCTCTGCGTGCCGGAACCGGTTTGCCATACCACCAGCGGAAAATAGGCATCGAGTTTGCCTTCCAGGATCTCATCGCATACCTTCCCTATCAGTTCCGCCTTTTCTTTGGGAAGAACACCGGCATCGAAATTGGTAAGCGCCGCCGCTTTCTTGAGATAGGCAAAGGCCCGGATGATCTCGATGGGCATGCGGTTGGTGTCCCTGGCGATTTTGAAGTTTTCAATGCTACGCTCGGTTTGCGCACCGTAATAGGCATCCACGGGTACCTTTACTTCTCCCATGGTATCTTTTTCGATCCTGTATTCCATAACGCGACTGTTTGATTAGGCCGCGAAGTTAGGCCGGAATCAGGAAATCAGGAACCTTTAAACTGTGGCTTTCTTTTTTCCAGGAAGGCATGGATGCCTTCACGGGCATCGGCGGTGTCGAAGAGTTTACCGAATTCCCGGGCCTCCCGCTGCATACCTTCCGGTTCGCCGGTGGCGGAGGCATTGACCAGTTCTATGATCTGTGTAATGGCCAGGGGCGCTTTCGACAAAATGGTTTCCAGGATGGCCCGCATACGGGGCAGCAGTTGTTCGGCCGTGGTCACTTCGTTCACCAGGCCCAGCCGCAGGGCTTCCGTGGCATCAATCATGGCGCCGCTCAGGAGCAGCTCCATGGCTTTTCCTTTTCCAATAAGGCGGGGCAGCCGCTGGGTGCCTCCATAACCGGGGATCAGTCCCAGGCTCACTTCGGGCTGACCAAATTTTGCATTATCAGCCGCCAGGCGGAAATGGCAGGCCATAGCCAGTTCGTTACCACCGCCCAATGCAAATCCATTCACCGCTGCCACAATCGGTTTCGGAGCGTTCTCTATGGAATCGAAAACCTTTTCCTGGCCCCGCTGCGCGAGCGCTTCTCCACCGCTTCCATCCAGCTCCAGGAATTCCGAAATGTCGGCGCCGGCCACAAAACTTTTACTGCCTGCACCGGTAAGGATCGCTGCGCGAATGTTATGGTTCACATAAATTTCTTCCACTACTTCGGCCAGCTCCGATATAACGGTCCTGTTCAGGGCATTCAGTTTATCGGGGCGATTGATCGTTACCGTTAGTATGCCGTTTTCCAGGCTGGTGAGCAGGGTTTGGTACATGGTTAGAAATTTCGGTGTTCTTTTACCCAGTTGGTGATATAAGCGCTGATCTCGGCAGTGGGGGTTCCGGGCTCAAATAATTTCCCCACTCCCTGTTGCAGCAGGGATGCCATATCGTCGGGCGGAATGATGCCGCCGCCGGTAAGCAGCACATCATGCATCCGGTTCTTTTTCATGAGTTCAATGATGCGGGGGAAAACCGTCATATGCGCCCCGCTGAGTATGCTGATGCCGATGGCGTCCACATCTTCCTGGAGCGCGGCCTGCACCACCATTTCAGGCGTCTGTCGCAATCCCGTATAAATTACTTCCATGCCGGCATCGCGGAGGGCGGCGGCAATCACTTTGGCGCCGCGGTCGTGGCCGTCGAGACCAACTTTGGCAACCAGTACGCGAATGGGTCGATGGATGTTTTGCATATGGCCGGATAAAGATAGGTTATCGCCGGAATTCATCTCTTTCCTGCTTCAGCAGGGCATTGGCGATGGCATAGGCCTGGCTGTCGGCGCCGCGGAAAAGCATCACTTTATCACCCTGCTGCCTTGCATAAGGCTGCTGCACAGAATCCAGCACCTGCAACTCTTTGAAGTGGCCAAAGAAAGGATGGTCGCGCGGCGGGATTTCTTCATTGGTCACCAGGAAATGCTTGAAGGAAGTGACGGGTGGAATCCAGAGCAGGAAACTTCCATTGGCGCTGAATATTTTCTTTTTATACACGGTGTCCTGCGCGTAGTAGAGGAGCGCACCGGCCTGCCCGTAGTTGTCGCAGAACACATAGGTGTTCGCCTGGTCTGCCGGCGGCAAGCGGTGATAGGCGGCTTCGGTTTTCACAGCCAGTTCTTTCCATCCCAGCATATCGGCATAGTCCTGCGGCAGCGGATGGTCTTTCTGGTCTTCCCATTTCAGAAAACCCGACCGGCGTATACCACTCTTTTCAAAATAAGCGGCGAGCCTGCCGGGCGACCACAAGGGTGTCAGCAGGGGAACCATCGGCAGTCCCAGTAATACGATCCATGCGGGCAGCGCCAACCGTGCCCATAACCTGTTCCGGCCAAAAGATTCCCACCGGGCGGCGCCGGCTGCCACCAGTGGCGGGTAAATGCCGAGGGCATAGTACGATTTTCCGCTGCCCAGCATCAGCAGTATAACGACGGCGATATAGGTGATGCCTATCCAGCGATAGGTTTTTTCTTTCAGCAGGGCGAACAAACCGGCCAGCCACAACGGCAATACCGGTAACAACATCAGCAACTGGTCCTTCAGGAAATCTGCTTTGCTCAGGTACTGCAATTGGGTGTCGCGCAATTCCTGCATATGATGAGCCAGCGGAAAGCGGTGCTGGTATTGCCACCAGATATTCGGCAGCAGGAGCAGGGCGGCAATGGCTAAGCAGCGCCAGGTGAGACGGCTTGTCAAATAACTGCGGTTGGATAAGATCCAACTGGTGCCGATGGCTGCCAGTAAAAAAAGCTGCGTGTATTTTCCATAAAAGCCCAGCACGCTTACGGCCACAAAAGCATAAAACCAGGCAGGCTTTTTTTCCTGCTGGTGCGCTACCAGCAGCCAGATGCAGGTGGTCCAGCAAAAATTGTCGAGGATATTGGGTTGAAAAAGAATATGCGTCCGTAGAAAAGCAGTGAGCAGAAAAGCAAGTGCGGTCAATACCTGCGCCCTGGTTTTTCCGCCAAAGCGGGCGGTCAGCAAACAGCTCACCACCATCGTGCCCGCTCCAAAAATGGCGGGCCATATTTTAATGGTCCAGGTGCCGCCACCGAGTATGGACGAAACGCCGGCGAGCCAGGAAAGCAGCGGTGGATTTTCCATATAACCCCAGGCAGGGTGCTGGCCCTGCTGATAGTATAAGAATTCATCGCGCTGCCATTCGAAGGCAGGATGGATGAGTAAAAAAGGGACGAGGAGTTTCAGGAAGGCAAGAGGAAGAATGATTTTCCAGTTGACCCGTTCGATTGACTGCATCCCTGAAATTAGGCGATTTCCTGCATTGGCGCAACGCGAGCGTTACAGCAGCTTACGGGCACCCGCCGGGTGTTACTGGCCCAGCGCTGCGAGGCCCTGCCGGATCCTTGCCACCGTCTCCCCGCGTCCAATGGTAGCTGCAATTTCAAAAACAGCGGGACCGAATTTGCCGCCTACCAGCATCAGCCTGAAAGGCAATTGCAGTTCGCCCACTTTGATGGCTTTTTCTGCAGCCAGGTTTTTAAAGATGGTTTCCAGTTCGCCTGCAGAGAGGGTTTCAGCAGCTTCCAGCGCAGGAATGAGCGACTGGAAGAAGGCGGTTTTTTCCGGGCTCCATTTTGCCGCAACCGGGCTCATATCCGGCGTAGCGGGACGGCGGAAAAAATAGGCCGATTGCTCCACGAAATCGGTAAGCAGGGTACAACGTTCTTTCACGAGGCTGATCACGTTTTTCGTGTATGCATCATCGTTGACTTCAATACCTTCTTTTTCCAGCACTGCTTTTACATCGGGTAAGAGCCTGTCGGCAGAAGAAACTTTGATCCATTCGTGGTTGAACCATCTGGCTTTTTCATAGTCGAATTTGGCGCCGCCTTTGTGCACACGGTCCATGGAAAAAGCGTCGATCAGTTCGGGCATGGAAAAGAGTTCCTTGCCGCTTCCATCGTTCCAGCCAAGCATGGCCAGCAGGTTTACAAAAGCTTCGGGCAGAAAGCCCCGCTCACGGAAGCCCTGCGTGTATTCGCCGGTGCGGGGATCGGTCCAGTTCATGGCAAAAACCGGAAAGCCAAGGCGGTCGCCATCGCGTTTGCTGAGTTTGCCATTGCCATCGGGTTTTAAGATCAGCGGCAGGTGGGCCCAGGCCGGCATAACCTCTTTCCATCCCAGCCATTCCCACAACAATATATGTACGGGCGCGCTGGGCAACCACTCCTCTCCGCGGAAGGCATGCGTGATCTCCATCGCGTGGTCGTCTACCACCACGGCGAGGTGATAGGTAGGCATGCCATCCTGCTTGAGCAATACCTTATCGTCCACGATGCCGGTATTGAAGCGAACTTCTCCCCGGATCATATCGTGAAAAACCAACTCCTGGTCGGCCGGCATTTTGATGCGGATCACATACGGATGCCCTTCGGCCAGGAGCCGCTCCCATTCTGCTTTTTCGAGGCTGATAGAATTGCGCATATCCATGCGCAGGCGATGGTCGTATTGGGGCGAAGGGTTGTCGGCCGTACGAAAACGGATGCGCATTTCTTCCAGTTCCGCGGGTGTATCGAACGCATAGTAGGCCCGGCCTGCTGCAACTAACTGTTCGGCATAAGCGCGGTAATAGGGTTTGCGTTCGCTCTGGCGGTAGGGCGCAAAGGGTCCGCCTTTCTCCGGGCTCTCATCGGGCTCTATGCCACACCAGCGCAGGCAGTCCATGATGTATTCTTCTGCGCCCGGCACAAAGCGGCTCTGGTCGGTGTCTTCAATGCGCAACACGAACCGGCCGCCGTGTTTTTTGGCAAACAGGTAATTGTACAACACCGTGCGCACGCCGCCGAGATGGAGGCCGCCGGTTGGACTGGGTGCAAATCGCACGCGAATGGAACTTGACATGGCGGCAAAAGTAATTAGGTTTGTGAAATGTATTACTGGAAAACCGGTCATCGTTTATTGCGCCTGCTGTATCCCCAGCGCTGCTGGCAGATGCCCGATACCGAAAAACGCATTTACCTGAGTTTTGACGATGGTCCGCATCCACGCATTACGCCCTGGGTGCTTGACCAGTTGCGACAGTACCAGGCGCGTGCCAGTTTTTTCTGCATCGGGAAAAATGTGAAGGATTTTCCCGGTGTGTACGAACAGGTATTGAAAGAAGGGCATGTGACCGGCAACCACAGCATGCATCACCTGGATGGCTGGAAGACCAGTGATGCCAACTACCTGGCCGATGTGCAGGCTGCGTCGAAATGGATTGATTCTCCCTTATATCGCCCGCCTTATGGAAAGATGACTTCCTTCCAGGCAGCCTGCTTGCAGCAAGCGGGTTACAGGCATATCATGTGGTCGGTGTTGAGCGGCGATTTTGATCGCAGTCTCAGCGATGAACAATGCTGGAAGATCGTAGAAAAAAATACCAGGCCGGGAAGCATCATCGTGTACCACGACAGTGAAAAAGCGGAAGCACGTTTGCGGTATGCCCTGCCCCGAACCCTGGAACATTTCAGTCGCCTGGGTTATGTTTTTGCTGCCATCGAAATTGCAGGATACGGTGTACCAGGAAGCAATAAATAAAGGAATAATCTAATGGAATCGGGTATAAAAAAAGTTGGGCCTGGGTAGAAACCCTGGCCCGTTTTTAATCCGTACCCTATGAAAACTGTTTTAAAGGTATATATTATTTTTAATTACTTCAAAGTAATTTCTACGGAAACCCCATTTACCGTGAGGGTGGCTTTGTTGTCGCATTCGCCATTTCCAAAGTCCAGGACGCCCTGCGGGCCTTGGTTCCGTTGGATGCCGACTTTACCCTTTGAGATCCAGCGGCAGGAGAAGCGTTTTTCGAGGGGCTCGATATTGGTAGCGGTCCATTCGCTGGTTTTATCGCCGATATGGACAGATCCCGAGCCATTTCCCACGATCTGGTAAACGTCGTCGCCCGGCTGCCAGGGAGTGGCCCATCCTTCAGACTGGGTGATATCACGGGTGCGGTTCCAGGAAATATAGCTACCGTTGCTGTGGGTCAGCTTGCCATTGGTGACTTTGGTTTGGAAAGCCAGTTGGGTGGCGCTGCTCTTGTTTTCGATGGTATGGGTGCCTTCCACTTTCACGTCGTTCACGAAATAGCCGTCGAAACTGGTGGTGGCGGTGGCGCCGGGCAGCCAGAGCGGGTTGCTGTAGACGGTGCTGATGCTGCCCTTGCGGGTGCGTCCGTCGGCGCCCGTACAGCCGGTACCAAAATCAACGGTGATCCTTACCGGGAAGCTGTCTTTCTTATTTACGAACTCCCAGGAGACCGTGTAACAGGGTACCTCTCGGCTATTGGGGTCGCTTTTTCTTTCCGCAAAAACACCGGTGCCGCCAATGGCCACGCGGGAGTCGACGCCCAGCACATTGTTGAATACGTCGTCGTACAGGAGTTCTGCTTCGGCATCGGCTTCTACGCTGGCCCGGGTTTCGGCCGGAACCTGGCCGGTTGACTGCTCCGGATTGTTCTTGGAGCAGGAACTGAGGTAAAGTCCGCACCCCAGGGCCAGAGCAGCCAGGAGGGGACGGTTAAAATGGATCATTTTCATAAATGTCGGTTGTGGTGTATTTGTTGTTGTTACCGGATGGTCTGACCGGGTTGCATCGAGAACGTTTAAAATCGCGATAAATTTTGTGGAACTTTGCCGCCATGAAGCTGATCGACACACATGCGCATCTCTACCTCGACAATTTTAAGCAGGATATCGGGGCTGTAATGGACCGCGCCTGGGCGGCCGGCGTGGAAGCTGTTTACCTTCCGGCCATTGACCGTTCGGAGCACGAAAACCTCTTTGCCCTGGAAGCTGCCTATCCGGATAAGTGCCTGGCAATGATGGGATTACACCCCTGTTATGTGAAGGCCGACTGGGAAGAAGAAATGGCCGCGGTAGAGGACTGGCTGGGGCGCCGTTCCTTTGCGGCGGTGGGAGAGATCGGGCTCGATTTTTACTGGGATCGCAGCTTCGAAACCCAGCAATACCTGGCCTTTCGCCGGCAGCTTGAATTAGCAAAACATTATGAAATTCCTGTATCTATTCATTCCCGCAACGCCACCCGCGAATGCCTGGACGTAGTGGCCAGTTTGCAGGACGGTCGGCTAAGGGGCGTATTCCATTGTTTCAGCGGTGACGCGGAAATGGCCAGGGAAGCGGTGGACCTGGGCTTTTACCTGGGTATTGGCGGGGTGGTGACCTACAAAAACGGCGGACTGGAACCTGCGGTAAAAGCGGTGGGCGTGGAGCACCTGGTGCTGGAGACCGACGCGCCCTACCTGAGCCCGGTGCCTTACCGGGGCAAGCGCAATGAACCGGCCTGGCTGCAGCAGGTGGCTGAAAAACTGGGTGATATACTCGAAATGCCGGCGCTGGAAATAGGTGAAAAGACCAGTGCCAATGCCTGCCGGCTCTTCAAAAAAGGAAATAAACAGCCCTAGATGCCATCAATAAAAAGGAAAACGCAGCGCACCCGTATCCTGATCATCTATACCGGAGGTACGGTAGGAATGGTGATGGATGCCGCAACCGGCGCCCTGAAACCCATTGGGTTCAGGGAAATCCGCGACAACATACCCGAAATCGTAAAGCTGGGATTTGAGGTGGAGGTGCATGCCTTCAATCCGCCCATGGATTCTTCCAATATGCACCCGGAAATTTGGGTGGAACTGGCGGGTATCATTGGCGCACGGTACGCGGAGTACGATGGATTCGTGATCCTGCACGGATCCGATACCATGGCCTTCACCGCCAGCGCCCTGAGTTTTCTGCTCGAAAACCTCGGCAAGCCGGTGGTGTTGACGGGATCGCAATTGCCCATTGGCGAGATCCGGACCGATGCCAAGGAAAATATCATCACCGCCCTGGAGATCGCGGCAGCGCGCAAAGGCGGCCGGGCCCTGGTGCCCGAAGTATGCATTTATTTCGACTACCAGTTGTTCCGGGGCAACCGTTCGAAAAAATACAATGCAGAGAAATTTGAAGCATTCTATTCCATGAATTATCCGCCGCTGGCCGAGGCGGGGATCAGCATCAAGTACCATCGCGAGTTCATACTGAAAGCGCCAGATAAGCCGCTGAAAGTGTACCGGCAACTTGACTCCGCGGTGTCGGTGCTCAAGATATTTCCGGGTATTACACCTGCCACGGTGGAAGCCGTGCTGGGCACGCCCGGTTGTCGCGCGGCGCTGCTGGAAACCTTTGGCAGTGGCAATGCCACGACGGCGCCCTGGTTCATCGGCGCCCTGAAAACAGCCATCGCGCGGGGCCTGGTGGTGGTAGACATCACACAATGCGATGGCGGCGCGGTGGAACTGGGGCGTTATGAAACCAGCGTGCAGCTCAAAGAAATTGGCGTGATCAGCGGGCACGATATGACCTTTGAGGCGGCTCTTGCCAAGCTGATGTTTTTGTTGCCGCGCGGCCACAGCGCCCGCCGGCTGCGGGAATTATTGGAAACTTCTTTACGCGGCGAATTGACCAATGGGGGATAAGCCCTATATTTGCGGCCCATTCCGTTGCGCGGGGCCTGGTTTTGATGAGCCGGGATACAGTCGCAGCAGTGATCCGGAGAGATGTCCGAGTGGTTGAAGGAGCACGCCTGGAAAGTGTGTATACCTCTAAAGGGTATCGCGGGTTCGAATCCCGCTCTCTCCGCAGAAGGAAATGATCGATTTGATTGTTTCCTTTTTTTGTGCCGACACTACGGCGGGTTACAGATTTTTATCTTTTCTTTTTATAGCGCAACATCCAAATTCTCTAAATCATTTAAATCTTTGGCTCTCCCCGAAGATTTTTTTGCCTGAATCAAATTGTTTTTGTGTATCGTTCTGATCTTAAGACCATCATCTTCAAAAGTGACGGACTTGTCAAAGCATTCCTGAAAATTCAATCCCTTGACTTTAACCATAACATCAATAGCTACTGGTGGAACACCAATCTTCATTAAAAATATTAGCCATTAATTTTTTCTTGCAACTGCTTTAAACCTGGTTCTATCCAATTTGGGAGGGTTGGGTTCAGGATAGTTAAAGGCAATGCTGTTTAAATATGCAGCAATTTTCAGTCTTTCCTGCCAGCTAAAACTCCTGTAGTAGCTGGAATGGTTTGCTGCCTCTGCTGCTGTGTGAGCTTTAAAAGCAAGGCGGTTTAAACGAAACGCAGACATGCTCAAATGTACAATTTTTTTGACTATACCTTCCGTTTTGGAGCGGGCGCAAAGCACCAGCGAATACCAGTTCGGAAATAATTTCCTTTTCGATGAGCAATGATCCTTTACCGGCGAAATCTCCCGAAAATCGAAGCCTGCCGGCCGCTGGTCGAAGAGATTCTTTCCGCGCAGGGAACTTTTCCATCTTTGTATTGTCAAACGAACGAAATCCAATCCTAGAGAAAGCCGGAACATCCAGAGAAACCCGATCCAATCCTGAGAAAGCCGTCCAATCCGATCCAGAAGAACCCGGTCCAGATCCATCAGAAGCCACAGCATCCAGTTCCGAAGAAAAACACATCCAATCCTGTCAGAACCCGTGAAATCCACGCAGAAAAATCATTGAAAGTCCGTATCCCCTGAAGTGCATTAACCATCGTCCCGTCCAAAGGAATTGAAACCGCTCCCGCCCGGAGCGGTTTTGTTTTTGAGTCTTACCTGTATGGATACCAGGGCCTTCATGGAAATTGCTATATTTTTGTGTGAACCAATACTCCGGCTCTCCTCCGCACCCGTTATCCAGATCAAAAACAGTTGCTATGGCGACCAATAAAACCACAGAAACAGGCGTGGACGTAAATGCCTTCATCGCGTCTTTCGCAAATACCGAACAGAAGCAGGCAGACAGCCGGACGCTGGTGAAACTGATGCAGAAGGTATCGGGGTATCCGCCCAAAATGTGGGGGCCCAACATCATCGGCTTCGGCCGCTACCATTACAAATACGCCAGCGGGCACGAAGGCGATGCGCCCCTTATCGGTTTCTCGCCGCGGAAAGCGGCCATATCGCTCTACGCTTTCACCGGACTCGACGAACACCGCCACCTCCTCGACGACCTGGGCAAATTTAAAATAGGCAAGGTTTGCATCTATGTCAACAAACTGGCGGATATCAGCCAGCCTGCCCTGGAAAAACTGCTGCGCGCCACCATTCAATACCTGCAGTCACGATACAGAGCGCCTGAAAAAGATCGCCGGACTGCTGGTCAAAGCGATCAACTATAACACATTTATTACCTCAAAATAAAAACCGTTCATCATGGCTTTACTGGAAAACAAAGTGGCTATCGTTTCCGGCGCCGGCTCGGGCATCGGAAGGGCCGTAGCAGAAGCTTACGCAAAGGAAGGTGCGAAGGTGCTGGTTACCGACATCAACGAAACACAGGGAGAAGAAACCGTTTCCATCATCCGGAAGGCGGGTGGTACAGCCTCCTTTCTCCGCGCTGATTCGTCCAGCGCGGCGGACAATAAAAACTCTGTGGAGGCCGCTGTGCAGCAATACGGCCGGCTCGACATTGCCTGCAACAATGCCGGCATTGCGGGACCACCTGCCGCAACAGGCGACTACGACATCGCTGCCTGGGACAAAGTGATCGCTGTTAACCTGAATGGTGTGTTTTATGCCTGCCGCTATCAACTGGAGCAGATGGAAAAGAACGGTGGTGGCAGCATCGTAAACATCGCTTCCATCCACGGCACCGTAGCCGCTCCCATGAATTGCGCCTATACGGCTGCCAAGCATGGCGTAGTGGGGCTCACCAAAAATATTGCTGCCGAATACGGCCAGAAGAACATCCGCTGCAATGCCGTTGGCCCCGGGTACATTCTAACGCCGCTGCTGGAAAACAACCTCGATGACGCCACCCTGAAAGCCGTTGCTGCCAAAGCCACCATGAACCGGCTGGGCACTGTGGAAGAAGTGGCCGACCTGGTGGTATTCCTGAGTTCCGATAAATCTTCGTTTACTACAGGCAGTTATATCATTGCCGATGGCGGATATACTACCATCTGAGGCTAACCTTTCTTCACGTATTTGGTGAGGATCACAATGGTTTGTTCATTGATTTTGCCTTCGATCTGTTCGGTATTGTCGGGGACCAGCCGGATCTTTTTCACGACGGTGCCTTTGGGAGCGGTGAAACTGGTGCCCTTTACATTCAGGTTCTGCGTAAGCACTACCGTATCACCGTTGGTGAGTGCATTGCCATGAGCGTCTTTGTGCTGTTCGGCCACTTCAAAAGCACTCATGGCCCAGTGCACAACTGTTTCGTCTACGTCCACCGAATCCAGTACGGCCGCGGCCCATTCCTCGCCGGCATGCTGCTGCAGCAGGCGATAGCTCAGCGCCTGCACAACAGGCTCGGGATTCCAGATGCTTCCTTCCAGGCAGCGCCAGTAGTTTCCCTGGTCGCTCGCCTGCATGTTCTGCAAACAGGTTTCGCAAAGCGCCACCTGGTTTTCTGCCGTTTCTTCCGTACGCGGACTCACCAGAAAAGCTTCGGTCGCCGTTGCATTACTGCACAGTTCGCAAATACCCTGGCATCTTTCAGTAAGTTTGTTGTCGATACTCATGGAATCTTTTTGAGAAATGGCAAATCTACGATTTCAGCACAACCGGTCCTGAAAAATGAAGAACACCCTTCTGCCCGGAATCAATTACCAGTGGGCTCCGCCCCATCCTTCGCTTAGTTATTGGGTGGACAGTTGCTGGATGCTGGCAAGCGAAGCGGATACGACCAGGGAAGTGATGCTGTTGCCCGATGGAAGGATCGACCTGCTGCTGTCGCGGTCAGAAAAAGACGGTTTTTATGTTGCACTCGCGGGACTCACCACCATGCCGGAGTGGGTAAGCATTCCTGCCAGGTCCCTGCTCTTTGCCGTCAGCTTCCGGCTGCCTGCAGTGGAATATATTATTCAAAGGCCGGTTGCTTCTTTACTGAATACGATTGAGCTGCTTCCGCCCGGTTTCTGGAATTTCAGCGAAAACGATCTGCAGGATTTTCGGGACTTCTGCAAAAAAGCAATGGCGACCGTAACGGCCAGGATACCAACAGAAATGGACAGCCGAAAACAATCCCTGTTCTCACTTATATACGATTCAGACGGTGCTGCTACCGTAAAGGAATTGTCGGCCCGGGCCTTCTGGAGCAGCCGGCAGATCAATCGTTATTTTAACCAGGAATTTGGCCTGTCGCTCAAGACCTATCTTTCCATCCTGCGGTTCCGGTCGGCCTTTGCGCAAATCCGCGAAGGAAAATTGTTCCCGCCGGGTCATTTCACCGACCAGTCGCATTTTATCAGGGAGGTCAAAAAGCTTTCGGGTGTTTCACCCAAAGTGCTCAGCCTGAACAAAAGCGGCCGGTTTATACAATTCAGTGCCCTGCCGCCAAAATGACCTGGCGGTGGAATTATGCCCCTGCCAGCGCTTCATTTCGTGGCGCTTCACTCCACAGCACTTTCCCCTTATTTTCGTGGTTGTGAAACATCTTTTTTCCTATCTCAAAAGATTCAAACCGGTTCACTGGGCCTACAACCTGCTGCACCTGAAAAACCTGCGGCACAACCAGGAAGCCTATAAACGATACAGCATCAACAAACCCCTTTTCGGCTCTATATCGAGCAGGGACTTTCCCGACCGTGCGTCCAGGGCCTGGCTCGATTGCGGCGATTCCCGCGAGCTGGCGCCGGCGCACCCTTCCTTCGCGCAACTGCCGGCGGCATTGCAGGAACAGGTGCTGAACTGGTCGCAGCAGGGTTATATTTTATGGAAGAGCGGACTGCCGGAAGAAAGGGTCGATGCGATCAATGCAGCCATCGACCAGATCTTGGCAAAGGGACAGATCGCCATCACGCACGACAACAAGCTTCCTTTCGCCAACCGCCTGTCGGATACCATCCGCAACACTACCTGCGACCCGGAAATACTATCTGTGCTGCAGTTCCTGCTTGGTAAGGAGGTGGTGCCTTTCCAAACCCTCAATTTCATCAAAGGCAGTAACCAGCGCGCGCATTCCGACAGCATTCACATGACCACCTATCCACTGGGTTACCTCATTGCCGTATGGATCGCCCTGGAGGATACGAACGAAAAAAGCGGGCCGCTGTTTTACTATCCCGGCAGCCATCGCCTGCCTTACCTGCTCAACAATGATTTTGAACAGACGAGCAGCCTGTTGCAGTTGGGAAAAAAAGATTACCGCGATTACGAAGATGTGGTGGAAGAGATATTGCAGCGTAATACTTTCGAACAGAAAATCTTCCTGGCAAAAAAAGGTGATCTATTTATCTGGCACGCCAACCTGATCCATGGCGGCCTGCCCATCGTTGATCATTCGCTCACCCGCAAAAGCATGGTGATCCATTACTATGCAAAGGATGTGATCAAATACCACGAGATCACGGAACGCCCCTCCCTGATGCAGGACTGAAATCAGGACGCGGGCACGGTAAAACGAAAACCATGCCCGTGAATGGTTTCGATCAGGAGGCTGGGATCGGCACGGAGGAGTTTGCGCACCTTGGTCATGTACACATCCATACTGCGGCCCAGGAAAAAATCGTCTTTCCCCCAAACGGCCAGTAACACTTCTTCGCGCTTAAGGATGCGGTTGGGATGTTCACAAAGGAACTTGAGCAGGTCGGCTTCTTTCTGCTTAAGATCGAAGCTGCCTTCCGGCCCGGTGATTTTCCGGTCGGTATAGGAGAAATGCAGTTGCCCGATCTGGAAAGTGAGGACCGATTCATAAGATAGTTTCCGGGTGCGGCGAAGAAATACATCCAGCTTCAGCAACAGTTCTTTCATGCTGAAGGGCTTGGTGATATAATCGTCGGCGCCGGTTCCGTAGCCCTTTATTTTGTCTTCCTCCATGTTGCGGGTGCTGATGAAAAGAATGGGCAATACATCGGTCTGCTGCCGGATCTTTCTGGCAACCATAAAACCGTCTTTCACCGGCATCATTACGTCGAGCAGTACGATATCGAACTTGTTCTTATCGAAATGATCAATGGCCTGCTGGCCATCGGAATACACTACCACGTTGTATCCTTCCTCTTCGAGGGCTTCCTGCATGAGCTCGCTGAGATAGGTGTCGTCTTCCGCCAGTAAGATGGTTCCCTTGGTGTTCATGGATGGGTGGTGTTAACCGGCAGGTCTATGCTGAGTTCCGTTCCAACGCCGGCGATACTGTTTACATGGATGCTGCCATGGTGAAGATCGATCACTTTTTTGGTAAAATAAAGCCCGAGTCCCAGGCCCTTGCTGTTGTGCAGGTTGCCTTTCTGGCCGCGGTAGAATTTGCGAAAGACTTTTTTGAGATCACCTGGTTCTATGCCGATGCCATTGTCCTTGATGCTGATGCGGAAGTGCTGGGGTGTGCACCGGGTTTGTATTTTGACAGACGGCTGGTTCGAATATTTAATGGCATTGTTCACGATGTTGAAGAAGGCCAGGTAGAGGTTGTCGTGATCGGCGCGGATGGTTTTATTGCTTTCTTCGAGGTCCAGTTCGTAGCTGCCTTTTTTTTCCAGCAGGAGCGGTTCAAGCTGCTGGGTCACCTGCCGGAGCAGGTCGTTGGGAACGATCTCCGTGCGGTTGAGACTGAAACTGTAGTTGCCGGAAACGACGGTATTGATCAGGTTCTGGATATGTGTTTTCAGGTAGTCGGTCTGGCGCCGGATGGTAGTGGCGTACTTGGTTATTTTCTCCGGTTGTGCCAGCACGTTAGGTTTTCCAAGGGCGTCGGTGGAAAGGTCGATCACGGTGAGTGGTGTACTGAATTCGTGGGTAACGTTGTTGATGAAATCCTTTTGCACTTCGTTCAGGAATTTTTGCCGGAACAGGTAGTAAATGGCAAGCGCCAGTCCAATGAGCAGGAAGAGCAGGAAGGCGCTGGTATAGATCCAGGTATTCATCTGGGTGATGATGTACTGGCTGCGGTGGGGAAAATAAAGATGAACGAAGGAAAAGTTCCTGGCGGGCAGTTCGGTTTGGCGGAGGCTGTCGTTTTTGAACTGCGTGGTGGCGGTATTGATGTAGCCGTGATAGAGGATCCTGTCTTTGCGGTGGTCGTAGACGGCGATGCTGCAATCGGTGATCAGGTTAAAGTCGCTGAACTCGGAGCTGAGGTAATAGAGCAGGCTGTCTTTCTGCGGAATGCTGTCGATGCGAAAGAGGAAATTATCCGGCGCGGGGTGTTCGATGTCGTTGCCCAGGTGGCTGTCGGGTTGCTGCAGCAACTCAAGGTCTTCATAGAGGCCGCGGATGCTTTTTACTACTGCTGTATTGAAGGTGTTTTTTTCATAGGAATAAGTTTTTTGCATCCAGTGCACCTGTATGCCGATGATGGCGGCAACCGTGATGGTCAGCAGAACAATAAGCAGGCGGGTGGTGGACGAACGCATGGTATTAAATATCGTGCAAATTCCGTTTATTCCTGCTTTTTGAAAGAAGGAATGCGGCTCAATAACAAGTCGTTAACCCTGGTTAATGGCTGGTTAAGGAGGCCTGAAAATTTCGCGATGCTGTTGTTGTGAACGAAACTTTGTAGAACAAAATTGATCATTCATCATCTTAAAAATGAAGCCATGAAAAAACTATTGTTTGCGACCGCCCTTTTGCTTGCTGTTACCGGAATTGGATTTGCGCAAGCAACTCCTGCGGCAAAGCCGGCAGAGAAGACAGCCCCGGCGCACAAGTCAAAACATCATCATACGGAAAAGAAAGACAAAGCAGAGAAGAAGGAGCAGAAGCAGGGAAGTTGAGTAGTAGGTTCCTGGTTTGGAAGGCGGCTTCGGTCGCCTTTTTTGGTTTGGGGTCTGTGGTTTGTGGTTTGGGGTTATTGCTGTCCGGTAAAAATCCGGGGGAGTTGTTTTAGATAAGTGGCTATTGACCGGGGCCGGCTGTCCGATAAAAAAGCTGCATACCGCTGGTAGAGCTTCCAGTAAATCTGTTCGAACACCTCCTGGCTGCGCCGTTGGTTGGCATCGGAAAAAGTGCTTCTGCGGGGATAATGCTGCATGCCCAAATGGCCGATCCGCTGTTCCC
>JAFAFR010000029.1 GCA_023423405.1 Bacteroidota bacterium | reverse complement strand
GGGAAGCGGGAAGTTGTAAAAAGTGTTGTGACAAGCCCTTTAAGCAGGGAGCGTGCCAACCAGCGGGCTTGGTACAGCGCGGCTTGAAGTCCTACAGTGCCTGCAGGGGCGACAGCGCAGAAGCACCCAATTGGTGCATCCACATGCCGCAGCTGCTGCTTTTTTACGCACCGTTTTAGGGAGAAACACGCCATGAGCTTGGCCTGCGTGCAAAGCCGGGCCCTTTTGGGGCTGCAAGCGCCGTCCGTCACCGTGGAAGTGCATCTGGCCAATGGGCTGCCCAGCTTTTCACTGGTGGGACTGGCCGAGGTAGAAGTCAAAGAAGCGCGGGAGCGCGTGCGCTGCGCAATTGCCAACAGCGGGATGGAATTTCCCAACAACAAACGCATCACCGTCAACCTCGCGCCCGCCGATCTGCCCAAGGACAGCGGGCGTTTTGACTTGCCTATTGCTCTGGGCATCCTGGCGGCCAGCGGGCAGATTGATGCCACACAGTTGCCCGGCTGGGAATTTGCCGGAGAGCTGTCGCTGTCGGGTGAGCTGCGCCCCGTGCGCGGCGCGCTGGCCACCAGCTTGGCCTTGCAGATGCAGCAGATTCAAACCCGCTTGGTGCTGCCCATGGACAGCGCCGCCGAAGCCGCCTGCGCCCCGCAGGCCGAGGTGTATGGCGCCCAGCACTTGCTGGATGTGGTGGCGCAGCTGCTGCCGCCCTCCGTACAGAGCGATGCCAACCCCGCCACAGGCTGGAAAAAGCTGCCCGCACCACCACGCGCCACTTTGCACAGCACAGCAGACATGGCGGAAGTCAAAGGTCAAGCACCTGCCAAACGGGCGCTGGAGATTGCCGCCGCAGGCCAGCATGGCGTGCTGATCGCATGTCTATTTAGACCCACAGGTTTGGATCTAAATAGACATGCGATCTTGATATAATTTCCCTATTAGACCCAGAAATTCAAAAGGGAGGGCGATGTGCCCACCGCCTATTCCTACATACGCTTTTCAACTCCCGAGCAGCTAAAGGGAGACAGTCTTCGACGTCAGCTTGATCTTTCCGAGAAGTACGCAATTGAAAATGGCCTAGAGCTTGATACAACGCTGAAGCTTCGCGATCTTGGCTTGTCGGCTTATCACAAGGTCAACGTCGAAAAAGGTGCTCTCGGAGTCTTTTTTGAAGCGATTAAAGATGGGCGCATCAAGCGCGGTTCCTACCTGCTTGTTGAAAGCCTTGATCGCTTATCAAGAGCAAACGTACTGGATGCTCAAAGGCAGTTCCAAGACATCATCATTGCAGGCATCACCATCGTCACACTGGCTGATGGAATGATCTACAGCGAGGAATCCATCAAGACCAACTTTGCGAACTTGATGTATAGCCTCATCATCATGTCGCGCGCACATGAAGAAAGCCGAACAAAGTCCCAACGTCTTAAAGCAGTCTGGGATAAGAAGTGGCAGGATGCTCACAAAAAAATTGTGACTTCAATGATTCCATCATGGTTAGAAATCAAGGATGGTAAGTTTGTGGTCATCGAAGAAAAAGCCGAAGTCCTGCGCGAAGTTTTTCGGCTAATCAGGAACGGCTACGGGATGCATCTGATTGAGCGCAAACTCAATAGTGAAGGTGTCAAACCCTTTGGTCGAGGTAAGCAATGGCATCGCTCGTATCTCATGAAGTTAGTTCATGGGCGTGCCGTACTTGGCGAATATCAGCCAATGACGGGGCGCGGAACTGAACTGCGTCCGAATGGTTCTCCGATTGTTGGCTACTACCCTGCCATTCTTTCCGAGGAAGATTACTACGCTGCTCATAACGCGCTTAGTGTTCGAACGACCAAGGGTGGACGCAAGGGACATGGGATTGCCAATGTCTTCAGTGGCTTATGCAAATGTGGTTACTGCGGCGGCACGATGCGCTATCTCAACAAGGGCGAGGGCACATCATGGCAGTACCTTGGTTGTGCTCGTGCCAAAAGTGGCATGGGTTGCAAGCATGTGCTTTGGCAGTACTACGACTTTGAGACAACCATCCTGTCCAAGCTAGCGGGCATCGACATCGCTGGTGTGCTTCGAGATGACAGCGCTGAAATGCACATGGTCAAACTGGCATCTGAAGAAGCCAAACTGGATGAGGTTCGTAGTCGGATAAAAAAGCTGGTTCGTATCGCAGAAGTTGCTGACGATGTTGATGACCTCTCAATTCGCTTGACGGAGTTAAAGGCACAAGAACGCCTGTTGCACCAGTCAGTCAAGGAGCTGAAAGACCTAGCTCAACTGCCGCAACTTACACGCAAGCACTTTCAACAATTCAAGCGTCTGCGTGAAGCTTTGGACTCTGCTTCGGGTGAAGAATTGATCGACTTACGGTTACGCGTCAGTCATGAGTTGAAACGGCTTCTGGATCGGATTGAAATCTATCCCGATGGAGATGAACCATGGTCGCACAGCATGGATTTAATCGGGGTCAAACCGGGTAAAGAAGGACGCTTTGCAGTGGCAGTTTTCAAGACAGGAGAAGGCCGTGTTCTTCATGGGGTGAACAGCATGGCAACAATTTGGCCGGGACCCAAGACAAGCGCAGGAATTGCGAATGCTCACATGCTTCCATTCGTGAAAAAGCCAGCAGCAAAATCAACTGCCGAAGCAACGAACGAATAGTTTA
>JAFAFR010000106.1 GCA_023423405.1 Bacteroidota bacterium | reverse complement strand
GCCAGTACCACGCCATCCTGATCGACGAAGGGCACGACTTTGCGCCCGAGTGGCTGCAACTGACCACCCAAATGGTCTGCCCCACCACCAACAGCTTGTTGCTGCTGTATGACGACGCGCAAAGCATCTACCGGCGCAGCGGCAAGATCGGCTTTAGCTTGAAGAGCGTGGGCATTCAGGCCACGGGGCGCACCACCGTCCTCAAAATCAACTACCGCAACACCCGGCAAATCTTGCAGCTGGCCCACAAGGTGGCAGGCAGCATCCTGAACCCCGAGGACGCCCAAGATGACGACGGCATCCCCGTGCTCGCCCCCATGGGCTGCGGGCGCGAAGGGCCAGAACCCATCGTCATCGACCTGCCCAGCCTGCCCCTGCGCGCCGCCAAGATTGCCGAGCTGCTGGCCGACCAGCACGCCCAAGGCCACGCCTGGGGCGACATGGCCGTGCTCTGCCGCGACCGTGATGGCATGGAAATCTGCTGCAACGCCCTTGCCCGCCAAGGCCTGCCCCACCGCATGCGCAAAAAGGCGGGCGATTTCAAACCACAGGAAAACACCATCAAGGTCATGACCATGCACGCCAGCAAAGGGCTGGAATGGCCGGTGGTGGCGGTTTTAATGTCAGACCCCAAAGAAAACATCAGCCAAGAAGATTTGGAAGTGGAATCTAAATTGGCTTATGTGGCGGCGACTAGATCAACTAACAGATTAATTTATTAATATGGCACGTCCTAGAATTTTTATTAGTTCAACTTATTATGATTTAAAGCATATAAGAAATAGCCTAAGAGCATTTATTGATTCGTTAGGTTACGAATCTGTACTCTTTGAAGAAGGAGATATCCCATTTCATCATGATTCTCCTCTTGATATATCTTGCTATGATGAAATTAAAAAATGCCATATTTTAGTACTAATAATAGGAGGAAGATACGGAAGCGCTACATCCGATGCAAGTAGTGATGAAGAAAAGAAAATTGATCAGTACAATTCAATAACAAGAAAAGAATACGAAACTGCTCAAACATTAGATATACCCGTTTATACATTTATAGAAAAAAATGTTTTATCTGAATATCACACATTTAAAATAAATAGAAATAACAAATCAATTGAATATGCTCATGTTGACAATGTTCTTATTTTCAAACTAATTGAAGATATATACAAGTTAAAAAGAAACAATCAAATTGTAGGATTTGAAAAACTTGAAGAAATAGCCGATTATCTAAAAATTCAATGGGCTGGATTATTTTCTGATATGTTATCGAAAAAACATAGCAATCAAAATTTATCTGATCTAGCAACCCAAATATCCGGGCTAAGAGAAATCAACAATGTTTTAAAAGATTACATAGAATCAATTCTGAAAAAAGTTCAACCAAACAATTCATCTACATTAATTAAAAACTCAAATGCCAAGCTTAAGAAAAGTTTAGTAAATAGATTTATCAACGAACCATATATAAGGTATCTGAGAAAAAAATCTTCTACTGAAATATCCGAAGATATGTTTTTTGAAAAATTTATTAATTCAGATACTCCAAAAGATTTTTACACGTCATTAAATTTTACTGAAGAATTAGTTTCACATTTAATTGATATGGATGCAGCCTCAGATCACAATAGAATTAAAAATGAAATACTAGGTCTCATGCAAACAGAGCTTTGAATTTAAAAATGCTCTCCCACCTCCTCCTAGGCACCAACAACCTCGCCGCCAGCCAGCAGTTCTATGACGCCGTACTCGGCGTCTTGGGTGCGGCGCCTGCTACGCATATCCACATCAACGGTTTTGAACGCTATGTGTGGGACCACGATGGCACGCGCCTGATGGTGGCTACGCCACGCGATGGGCAGCCCTGCACGCACTACAACGGTTTTACGCTGGGGTTCAAAACCACCTCCATTGACCAGTTGCATCGCGCACTCGACGCCGCTTTGGCCCACGGCGGCGTGGCCATTGAAGATGCACCCGGCTGGCGCCGCGCACCGGGCAATGACCGCTACCTGGCCTATGTGCGCGACCCGGCGGGCCACAAGCTGTGTTTGATGTTTCGTGAAGCCTGGGCCACGCCCACATAAACCATAGCTGCTAGCGCCTTCTACACAAGTGCTAGAGGCCAATTTGACTTGTTAATAAATGCTTTTAGCAAGTGGCGCAGCGCTTGCGCAACCCACAGTCCTGCGGCAGCACCGCTGCCAGACAGGACTGTTTGGACCTTCTGACTCGCCGTGGCTGATTGAGCGGCGCGCTGGCACAGCGCACAGCGAGTTCCACGGGGGTATTCAAAAAGCGCACTCTTTGCCTACTTTCTCGGGCGCAAGCGAGAAAGTAGGTCGGCTGCCGGGACGAACTCCCGGCCTCTAGCCCTTACATCGCCGCAGAAGCCGGCTCCGATCAAAAATCAGATCAAATCTACCTTTATCGCTTATGCACCAAGCGTTAGCAGCTATCAAATCAAAGCACTCCCAAACCCTGCGCCACAGCCCCCACACCACTGCACTGATCTCCCACAAACTTCCTGCTCGCGATTTGGGCGTAGATTGCCAGCACGCCTACGCGGTGCGGCAGGCGCTCACGCCTGCAGATTCAGAGAGCAAAGAGATGGCCAAGAAATTCCCCGTTG
>JAFAFR010000093.1 GCA_023423405.1 Bacteroidota bacterium | reverse complement strand
AGCCACAGGGCCTCGCCCGCATCGGCAGCAGGCGCATCGCTGGCTTGGGCACCCGGCCCCCAGCTGAGCACGCCCGGGCGGGTTTTGAAGGGTTGAAAAGCATTTTTCAGCGCAATGCCTTGGTGTGTCAAAGCCTCTACGTGCGGCGCTTGGGGCCACCAGCGCAGGCTGCACTGCGGCGTCAGGATGGCCCAGCGCATATTGGCAAAGCGCTGCACAAAAAATGGAGCGGCTGCATGCACGATGTGGTGGGTAGGCTCAAACCACGCCACGTGCAGGGGGCCTTGGCCGTCGATGGCATCGTCGGCCAGCGCCACCGGGCGAAAGCGCACAAAGGCGTGCATTTTGTGCACCTCTTGGCGCACAGCTTTCACCCAGTGCTGCATCTGTACGCGGTCAGCATCCAGCGGATCGTGGCGCAAGCTGGGTTCACACTGCATGCGCCACAGCAGGCGGTACAGCAGCGCAAAGCGCTCGGGGGCGGCGTTCAGCAAGGCTTGCTCCGTCAGATCCAGCCAGCGGCGTGGCACGGTCAGCGCCGGGGCGGCAGGCCAGCTGTTGCGCTCGGGCACGTGGGTGGGTATGTACGCTGCGGGGGCAAACAGGTCTGGGCTGATGGTTTGGCGGGCTTCGGTCAGCCACACCACGTCCTGAGGGGGCACTTGCTGTGCCCACAGCCAGCGGGCCACGTGGCGCCAGTGGGCAAAGTCGCTGCCGTCGCCGGGGAGGATGAGGGTGTGGCGGGCCATGGCGCTGCGCTGCTGGGCTGTGTCTTAGAACAAGCTGGCCTGCTGGGGCTGCGGTGCCATGGGTTGCACCAGTTTGGCGGCCAGCAGTGGGTCGTCCAGGCTGCGCCCGGGGCTCCAGCCCACGCATTCCACAAAGGGCAAAATTTTGCGCTGCGGCAGCTTGAGCTGGTTCAAATCACTGCGGTGCAGCATGCGCCAGCGGCGGGCGGCCAGCAGTTTGTCGACCGAACGCACACCCAGCCCGGGCACACGCAGCAGCATTTCGCGCGGGGCGGTGTTCAGATTCACGGGAAAACGCTCGCGGTGGGCCAGTGCCCACGCCAGCTTGGGGTCGTGCTCCAGCGACAGCATGCGCTGGCCTTGCTGGCCCACGGGCACGATCTCTTGCGCCTCAAAGCCGTAAAAGCGCATCAGCCAGTCGGCCTGGTACAAGCGGTGCTCTCGCACCAAGGGTGGGGCGATGAGCGGCAGGTCTTGGCTGCTGTCCGGAATGGGGCTGAAGGCCGAGTAGTACACGCGGCGCAGGCCGTAGCCCGTGTACAGCTTGGCGCTGGTGAGAATGATGTCGCCGTCATCGGCTGCATCGGCGCCCACAATCATTTGCGTGCTTTGGCCACCGGGCGCAAAAGCCTTGGGCTTGGCCGCCTTGGTGCTGCGCGACTGAGGCAGGGAGATGACCGAGGTTTTGGCCGCCGCCCTGCGCTCTTCCTTGGAGGTGCTGATGTGGTTGTGCAGTTGCCCCATGGCACCGTGGATGGTGGCGCTGTCTTTCTCGGGCGCCAACTGGTGCAGGCCTTGCACGGTGGGCAGCTCGATGTTGATGCTCAAGCGGTCGGCATACAGGCCGGCTTCGGCCAAGATCACCGGGTCGGCATCGGGAATGGTTTTGAGGTGGATATAGCCTTTAAACCCATGCTCCAGCCGCAGGCTGCGGGCCACGCCCACCAGTTGCTCCATGGTGTAGTCGGGGCTGCGGATGATGCCGCTGGACAGAAACAGCCCCTCAATGCAGTTGCGCCGGTAAAAGTCGAGCGTGAGGTTGACCACCTCGGCCACGGTAAAGCGGGCACGGGGGATATTGGAGGTGACGCGGTTGATGCAGTACTTGCAGTCGTAGATGCAGAAGTTGGTCAACAAAATCTTGAGCAGCGAGACGCAGCGGCCATCGGGCGTCCAGCTGTGGCAAATGCCGTTGCCGGTGGTCGAGCCTATGCCGCCCGCTGCGGCGTTGCGCTTGGCGCTGCCGCTGGAGGCACAGGAGGCGTCGTATTTGGCGGCATCCGCCAAGATGGCAAGTTTGTTTTGCAATTCCACTGTTTATTTATACAGTGTTTCTGCAATCCCCCACACCGATGGTGGCAAAGGCCGCTGGTGGGCTGCCGCTGTATGAAGGGGTAGCTTCAGATGACCTATATGGTCAAAATGGCTGCTAGCCCTTATTCCATAATCGCTAGCAGCTCTTGTTTTTAAGCAGATCGCTTTTCCAGCGTAAACGGCGGCAGCCCTTTGAGCAGCTGTGCCCCATAGCTGGTGGCCACCAAGCGTTTGTCGTAGCAGTAGACGTGGGCCTGGTCCTCCTCGGTGCGAATGGCGCGGCCCACCCATTGCGCTAGGCGGATGGCGGTGGCGGGCACGACCAAGTCGTTGAACGGATTGCGCCCGCTGCTGCGCAGCCATTCGGCGCGCGATTCGCCCACGGGGTCGTCTGGCGGGGCAAACGGCAGCTTGGTGATGAACAGCGACTCACACAGCGCCCCGGGCAAGTCCAGCCCCTCACCAAACGACTGCATGCCAAAGATGATGCTGGGCAAGCCCTGCTCTACGCGGTTGCGGTGCTCGGCCAGCAGCATGGCGCGCGGCATGGCGGTTTGCACCAGCACTTGGCTGCGCATGGCGGTGGGCAGCGCATCCACGGCCTGGCGCATTTGCTCGCGGGAGGTGAACAGCACCAGCGCCCCGGCCTCTACCCGGCTGATGTCGTGCATCAGCTGGTTCACCATTTCTTGCGTAAAGGCTGCGGCCTCGCGCGGGTCGGCGCGGGTTTGGTGGGCAATCAGCGTGCCTTGGGCCGCGTAGTCAAAGGGGCTGGCCACTTCCAGCGTTTGCACGGCGGCATCGTTCGCCAGCCCGGCTTCGCGCAGGAAAAAGTCAAAACTGCCGCAGCTGGTGAGTGTGGCGCTGGTCAGCACGGCGCCGCGCACTTGGCTCCACAAATGGTGGCGCAGGGTGGCACCGGGCAAGATGGGGCTGGCGTGGCCCTTGACGACGATGTAGTCGCCCTCCACCTCCAGCGTGAACCACTTGGCGTTGGGCACGCTTTCGGAGCCATCTTCGCGGGTCTCGGGCTGCTGGCTCAGCAACTGGGCCGTGTCGTGTACGGACTCCAGGCGCGGGGCCAATGTACCGACTTGGGCGTAGAGCTGGGACAGGCGCTGAGCCTCGTCCGGCTTGTCTTTGATCTCGGCCTTGAGGGCCTTGGCAATGGCGCGCAGCACGTCCAGAAAGCCGCTGGCGTGGTGCATGACCTGCGCCAAGGGGTCGAGCAAGGCAGGGGGCAAATCACCGCGTGGCACGCGTGCACGGGCCGGGCCAAAGCGCTCGTCCTTGCCCTTGAGCTGGTCGCCGTAGTGCTCCATCACCAGGCGGGCCAGCTCGGTCAGATGCTCGCGCAGGCCGCTGCTGTAGCCGGCAATGTCGGCAATCTCATCCACTTCCATCAACTGCCCTACGCGCAGCGCGCGGCTGGCTAGCTTGTCGATCCATTGCAGGCGGCTCATGTCCATCTCGCACGCAAATTGCGACAGTGCGGTTTGCGGCAAATGGTGGGCTTCGTCCAGCACCAAGAGGCTGTCGTTCAGGTCGGGCAGCAGGCGTGCGCCCAGGCTGGACAACAGCAAATCATGATTGGCGACAATGACTTGTGCAGCCACCATTTCTTTGCGGCGCTCGTAATAGGTGCAACTGTCAAACACCGGGCAATGGCGGCCCGTGCACGAGCTGCCTTCGGCGGCCACAGGCCCCCAGGCCTCGGCCTCGGGCGGATTGGGCAGGCTGTCGCGGTCGCCATTCCAGTCGCCGGCAGCCAGCGCATCGGCCATGGAGGCATAGAACTGCATGCGCGCTTCAGTCTCTGCCTGCGGGCGCTTTTTGCGTTGTTCCGCTGCTTCTTCGGCAAACAAATCGTCCACTTCTTCGCTGTTCTCGCCAGAGCTGGCCAAGCGCTCCAGTTTGAGCTTGCAGACAAACCGCCCACGCCCCTTGGCCAGCGCAAATTTGAAGGGCTGGGGCAGTTGCTGCGCCAAAGCGGGCAAATCTTTGTTCACCAACTGCTCTTGCAGCGCCACCGTGGCGGTGGAAATTACCACGCGCGTGCCACGCGCCAGCGCCATGGCAATGGCCGGGGCGGAATAGGCCAGCGACTTGCCAACGCCCGTACCCGCTTGCACGACTGCTATTGATTTTTTGGGATCGGGTGCGCCCTCTTCGACTTTGCCAAGCTGGGCCTGCGACAGCGACAACGCGATTTGCTCGGCCATTTTTCGCTGCCCCTCGCGAACGCGAAAGCCCGGGATGGATGC
>JAFAFR010000100.1 GCA_023423405.1 Bacteroidota bacterium | reverse complement strand
TGCAATATTTTTTCAGAAAAATTTTGGGGCTAAATTTTTAATGACACAAAACTTTTTCAGAAAAACCTTTATGGCTTGATATTGCATCACATTTTCCTGACTACAAAACTTTGCTTTCTTTTTTTTTATTTTTTTAGTGTTTGCCGATACTCAATTGAAAGAATGTTAATGTGGTGATTATCTTTGTGTTTTTAATTTCAGGTGTCAAGAAAATATTTATACTTACTAAAGCAATATTTCTTCTAATTGGCTTTTCCAATTAATAAATCCTTTTTTATCATCTGAATAATCATGGAGAATTCTCGAAAAATCTTTTGGATTCGTCTCCAAATACATTTGCCTTCCGTTTTCTCGAATGAAAGTAAGTTGATTATCAATTTTCATTACGGCATTGATGACTGAAATTTTGCTTTTACCAGTTTTCCAAATGTAGGTTGCTTCTTCAGTGTCTAAAGTTTCCAACACTATGTAATGATGATCTTTTCCTGCTAAAAGAAACACAAATGAAAACGGCTGTAATACAAATCGAATTTTCATTATCTGACTTTTGTGCTTTTCAGCAAGAAACAAAACATGTGCTGAATGTTTATAGTTTCTGTTTACTAAAATTTGCTGTAATATTTGTTCAGCATCATTGAAGAGTTTTTCCTGATTCTGTAATTCTTCTGCTGTAAGTACGTTTTTCTCGTGAAATTTATTTCTTCCAATGAGTTCTTTATTCAGAAACTGAATTTTTGCACCTTCTACAATTTCTTCGTTTATTCGTTCAATATCACTTGATATGGCATTTTGTGCAATTAACTTACCTCTTTCGAATTCCGCAGAAATCTCCACATTAATTGTTCTGGATTTCAACACCTTTACAAAATAAGGCTTCAACACCTCAAGTTCTGGTCTAATCTCCATATTTTCGATATGAAATTCAAAAGTTGCGTTCATTTCCTGAATTGGATATTTGAAGGCAACACTTCTATAATGAAACTCCAAATCTTCAATCGCTACCTTAATTTTATTTTCAAAAATTTTTGTCGAATCGATTGGTGTTAACTCCTCTTTTATATCATCAAAAAGCGTTGCTTTTCTGGTAATTTTACGATAATAAGTGTTTCGCTTAAGAAATAATTTGTTTAAACAATCAATTTTATGGTCACAATAATCATAAATTATAGGGTTGATTTCCGAACGTTGAACTCTCCCAATGTATTGAATCATTTTTCCTTCAAATGAAAACGGATACACTAAAAACAGACTGTTAATACTTGATAAATCCGTTCCTTCACCAAAATATTGTCCTGTTGTTATCAGCACCTGAAAATTACCTTGATGCAAATTCTGCCATTTAGATTTTCGTGAATTTTCAGAATCGTCACCGCTCAAAGTTACCACTTCGTAAAACTGTTTTAAAAGTAAGTTTAAAGAATCGATGTGTTCTTTTCTTTCAGTAATGATAACCGCCTTTTTGCCTTTATCCAACTCACGTTCCACATCGTTCAGAATTAATCTATTTCGATTGGTGTCGTGAATCAAAATTTTTGATAAAGTTTCAAAACTGTCTGTTTTTGAATTGAAAGGAACATCCAGCATTGTTTTTCGAATCACAATTTCCGTAGGTTTTAAACTTTCTACATCTTCTGGTTTTACCTGCGTAATAATTTCACCAATGTGTGTGAAAATCATTTTCCCGTCATTATATTTTCGAAACGGAGTCGCCGTTAATCCATATAAATAGAAAGTTTTAAGTTTCTCAATGATATTTCGGAATGATTCTGCTGGAATATGGTGGCATTCATCAATAATTATAGTTCCAAACCTTTCAGCAATATCTTCCAAATATTTCGGCAGACTTTGAATGGTTGCAACTGTGATTTGCTTACCAATTTTCATTTTACCCGAACCAATGATTCCAATTTCTCTTTTAGGAATGCCTAGAAATGATTCTATTCTTTCACACCATTGCTCCAACAACTGTTTTCGATGAACGATTATGAGTGCAGGTTGCTTCTTTTCTGAAATTATTTTGAGACCTACCAAAGTTTTCCCTGAATTTGGTGGCGCAACTATGACTCCGAAATCTTTCTTTTCAACCGCTTCAATTGCTTTTTGTTGATGATTTCTCAAAGTTGCGTTAAACTCATAATTGACCGATAGTTTTTTCAATCTCATGTCTGAAAATTCGTGGTTAATGCGATTCTCTCTACAAAATCGAATAAGTTTACCAATAAAACCTCTTGGAATGAGAACTTCATTTTCAGTTTCTGTAACCAATTTAAAATAACGATTGGTTCCAAAAGTATTTCTACCAGATTGCTTTTTTACAAAAAATTCGGTGTTTGCAAAATTTAATTCCTCTTTTAAGAAATTGATGAGTATTTGTGGCAAACCAAATCTGCTTATTTTTACAATATTGTCCAAAGAAATTTGTAAATTTTTGCTTTGGATTATCATCTTTGTCTCAGAATTTGAAATTCCTTTCTGATATAAACCTTCTAGGTGTTCAATGGAAACTCGCTTAATATTTTGCAGAAAACTCAATTGATTTTCAAATTGTTCGAAAGTATTCGGATTAATAAAGCAACTATTTCCTTTCTCAAGAGATGGCTTAAAGAAAGGTAATGCAATTAAATTTCCCAATCCTTTTCCTGAAAGAAAGTCCTGATTTGGAAATAATCTGTCAAAACTCGAACTCTTATCAAACAAAGAAAAAATCTCTAATTTCTCTAGAATTGAAATGAATACTTTTCTACTTTTGATTGCAGGAAAAGGTTTTTCGAAAAATATCCAAACATGACCTCCATTTCCTGAACGAGACCGTTCCAAATATGCAGGAATATTTAATTTTTCACATGAATTCAAAAAAGAAACCGCTTCTTTTTGCCAATTTTCTTTATCAAAGTCAGCCACTAAAAACCATGAGGTATTGTCTTTTAGCAAAGGATAAATCCCGATTTGCTGTTGACCTTCCAAATGCTTTTGGAGTTCATTATCAGTTAATGGCAAATATGTTTTATGTGAATAATTTTGAAAAGTTCCGCCATTCTGTTTATGGATTCGAAAATGAAAAGGGTCATAAGTGCAAGAAGGCATATAACCACTTTTCCCGCTTTTCTCCCATCGAATCGCAAAAACATCTTCTCTTCCTTTAAAAAGAGACCGGAGAAATGAAATGTACTCTTGATTTGGATCATTCATGAATCACAACTAATACACTTATTGAATATTAATCCATGTAAAAGTATTCAAAAATATTTTCAAGAATTAGATTTATTAAAGTGAAAGTAGTGTTTGGAAGAGTTTTTTGATTTTTGATGAAAAAGTTTTTGATGAGAAAAAGTCCTTGAACAAACACATCTTTAAAAAGATAATTCATTATTTTTGTGGTAACCTTTAATTATGGAAAACCAAAATACCGAATACAAAGAAAGTTGGCGCGACGAATACATTAAGTGGATTTGTGGATTTGCCAATGCTAGTGGTGGCAAAATGTATATCGGTATTGATGACAAAGGCAACTTAAAAGGTATTTCCGATGCTAAGAAACTGTCTGAAGATCTGCCCAATAAAGTGAAAGATATTCTGGGCATTTTGGTGGATGTAAACTTTCAAAGTGACGCAGGGAAAGATTATCTTGAAATTGTTATTGATGCCTATCCTTATCCTGTGAATTACAAAGGCAGTTATTATTACAGAAGTGGTTCTACTAATCAGGAACTCAAAGGTTCTGCTCTGGATAAATTTTTGTTACGAAAACAAGGTTTAAAATGGGATGGGACACCAGAACCCTACACAAAACTAAAAGATCTTTCTGATAGCGCATTTAATCTTTTTAAAGAAAGAGCTTCGGAAACTGAAAGATTTGATGAGAACATCCAAGATGACTCCAATGAAGATATTTTAGAAAAGCTGAATTTAATTGCTCCCGACGGAAATCTCAAAAAAGCAGCGGTTCTTCTTTTTCATCCTAAACCTGACAAACTTTTTACAGGTGCATCTTCCAAAATAGGTTTTTTCAGAAGTGATGATGACTTGGCTTTTCAAGATGAAGTGAAGGGTTCACTGATAGAACAGGCGGAAAAAGTGATTGATTTGCTCCTAACCAAATACCTTAAAGCGCAAATTACTTATGATGGACTGCAAAGAAAAGAGAGTTTCCCTGTTCCACCTGCTGCACTTCGTGAAGCCATATTGAATGCTATCGTGCATAAGGATTATGCAAGTGGAATTCCTATTCAAATCAGTGTTTACGACAATCAACTGATTATTTGGAATGAAGGTGAACTCCCAGAGGATTGGACTGTTGCCAAACTAAAAGTCAAACATCCTTCCCGACCATACAATCCAGATATTGCTAATGCGTTTTTTCGGTCTGGACTGATTGAATCTTGGGGAAGAGGAACGATTAAGATTTTAAATGAGGCAAAAGCTGCAAAAACTCCTGCTCCTGTTTTTAAGTATGATGACAGTGGTTTTTATGTGATTTTTAATTTTGAGGAAATTAGTATTGAACAGAAGGTCTTGGAATTGATTAAAAAAGATTCAAAAATTACTGGTACGGCAATTCGTAAAGAATTGAAAATTTCAGACAGCACGGTAAAAAGAATTCTCAAGAGTCTGCAAGTTGATGGCATTATTCAGAGGAGTGGAAATAATAGATCCGGTGTATGGACTGTTTTGTAGATTGATATTATTCATGACACCATTCGTGACACCATTTATAGCCACAAAAAAAAGCTTATTTTATTGATAATCAACCATTAACAAATATTCCAAAGGAAGATAGTGTGATAATTTGCTTTAAAATCTGACACCATTCCTGACACCATTCAAATATCTAAATAACATCTATCACACTCAAAATCAAACTAATAGAAGGCAATTCGAACGGTCATTATACATTAAGATTTGACACCATTCTGAACCAATTAGCATTTTTGGAAGGATGAATTAAACTCCGAATCATCTCCGTTTATCGCATGAAGTTTCATCATACCCAAAAAGATTAAACATCTCCCGCATTCTAGAGCGAAGACGATTCCCGTAGATCGTTTCTATTTCTCCAGCGGTAAGATTGGTGGTGAGATGCGTTATGATTCCTTTTTCCTTGAAAATATCGTAGCGAGTTAGGAGAATTTCTGCCATTACATTGCAGTCGTTTCCGAAATATTTGGAGGCAGATTCGCTACCAAGGTCATCAAAACAGTAGTTTTTTGGAGTGCGATAATCATTGTATAGACTCCCACGAGAATATTTTTCTAATATTTCGTAGCCAGACTGCATAAATTCTGAAACAATTTGGCGTGTAGAAGTCATCATGAAATTTTTTCTCTCGGAAGGTATTTTTCCCATCAGCTTGAAAAGTGTGGTTTTTCCGCATCCGATTGGTCCGCTTAGCATTATTCCTTTCCTGAGATCGATATTCATTTCTTTGGCTACTAATTCGTCCTGAAGAAACCAAGCGAGCATTCCGAAAATAATTCCTTTTTCGTTTTCAGGAATAATAAAGTTTTTGCCTAGGTACTTTCTGCCTGATTTTCGTAGCCACATTACAACTTCTCTGTAGTCATAACTCATCTCGATAGGATTTGTTGGTAGTTGCATTGAGGTGATTTGGTTTTAACTCCACTCCATTCGCAAAACTAGGGGAATTTGAGGTATTATTGAATTTTTTCGAATTTAAAAGCCAATTTCTCGCAGCGGCTTCCCAATTTTTCATCTTCGATTTGCCGCCGACAAGCCAGCCATTGCTTTCGTAATGATTGAAAAATCTTTCTGCTTCAAATTTTGTAGAATCCTTTTCGAGAAAATACATTTCGACTTCTGAAATGTTGGGTGGAATTTCAATCGACCTATTTTTTTTCTTTAAAAGCAAATTTCCTTCATCAAAAATTCTTGAGTGATCATTATCTTTTAATTGTTTATTGTTTAATGAGTTTGTACTGTTTATAGAAGGTATCAGTGCTTGTTCAGAACCTGTATCGATTTTGATACGCATCCTGTTCGCTACCTGTTCAGAGGCTGTTTGTTTTTTGATACGCTTCATATTCAAATTTTGAATCGCCTCAGAATTATCAAAACTAAACAGGTTCACCAAACTCCCTTTGTATGGATTGAATGATGGAATGTATTCAATATATCCAAATTCTTGTAGTTCTTTAATGCATTTATGGTAAGTTCCAAAAGCAGAAATTTTGCTCAGTTTCATCATTTCATTTCGCGAAATACTGATTGGATTTCGAAAACGATTGAGGTTCCAAAACTGAAACAAAGCAAGGTAAAGACTGATGTGAGTAGGATTCAGTCGGTTGTCTTCCTGTATTTTGTCGTAAAAACCAGTGAGATGAAAAATGTAATTCATACCGAAATTATTTCTGATTTAGCATTTTCTCGATGTCCTGATAATTGTAATAGATTGTTCCACCCACTTTGGAATACTGTAAAGTTCCATTGATGCGAAGCGTCTGTAATGTCCCTGAGGAAATTTTCAAAATTTTTCTAACCTCGTTAGATTTCAACCATTTCTTCTCCATCGTTTTGGTGGAATTTAGAATTTTCTGTAAATCTTGCAAAAGTTCAATTTTAAATTCTTTTAGGTCTTCTTTCGTAATTATATCAACTGCCATAATATTTTTTATGCAAATTTCATTCGATTTGTATTCTAAAACAATAGTGTTCATGCGGTGTGGGCTAAATAAGAACAATTTAGACGAGTTTGGAATCTCGGAAGATTAAAAAAGAATAATTAAGATGAATTTAGATTCTTGAACGCAATTTCTGAAAGAAAAAACAAGTTCCGCAGTTTTTCCCCTTTTTCAAAAAGGCAAGATCGTTTTTGTATCGACAACTTGAAAAGTCGTATATACAAAGACACATCTTGCAACAAAAGTTTTATTGCAAGATGAAGATTTTTCAGAGGTCTGAAAATGCTTGATGGACGCTTGTTCTAGGCTTTAACTCTTTAATTTTAAAATAAATTGGATTTTGAAGAAAAAAAATAGAAAGAGATTGGCTTAGGTTGTATCTTTTTTACGCAGGTTTGCAAGTTGGTTGTATCTGTTTTACCCACGTTGAGTAGAACCGTGTGGTCATATTACGCAGGTTTTTGAAATGATTGGTATTAATTGGTTATGGTTTTTTAGGTTTATTGATTTTTTTTGGAATATTTATTATCTTTACAAAACATTGAGGCACTGGTAATCTGGCAATGGATATTGAATGAGGACTTAGGTTCTCATTCTTTTTTTAGTAAGCCGTGAGGAAGTGAAAATAATCAATATTTTGTCCAGTTTATTTACTAAAAAACTGGACATTTTGTTTTCAAAATAGATAAATAAATCCATCATAAACATTCATGAATACTGAATAACTTCCAAAGTTCTTTTTAATTAAGCAAGTTTCACCTACTGTTGTTTTTCTCATTATGTGAGAACTTTACGAAGTCTATTTCTAATTTTGATTAGAATAGAATGTGCGCAGAATAGAATTTTTTGTAAAACATTCTTTCGGTAATTTTCCTTTGACGAGCAACTTTCGTTATCTTTGAGGTTTTACATTAAGGATAAAATATGTCTGAAGAACAGAAAAGACAGTTGCAGCAGCAACTTTGGAATATCGCCAATACTTTACGCGGAAAAATGGATGCCGATGAATTTCGGGATTATATTTTGGGATTCATTTTCTATAAATATCTTTCCGAGAAAATCCATTTTACAGCCAATAAGATTCTTCACGATTCGGGTGAAGAAATTGATTACAATGATGTGGATGAAAATTCCGAAGAAGGAAAAGAAATTGTAGAAGCAATTTATGAGGAAATTGTGGAAGATTTAGGCTATTTCTTAAAGCCTTCAGAACTTTTCAGCAATGTTGCCAAAAAAGGATATAACAGAATTGAGGGAAAATCTAACTTCATTCTTCCCGAACTTTCAAAAATCCTCACCAATATCGAACAATCTACACTCGGAACAAGCAGTGAGGATGATTTTGAACATCTTTTTGAAGATTTGGATTTGACTTCCTCCAAACTTGGAAAAACAGAGGACGAAAAAAATACGCTTATTTCCAAAGTTCTCTATCATTTGGATGAAATCGATTTCAATTTATCCGATTCCAATGCTGATGTTTTAGGTGATGCCTATGAATATCTGATTGCTCAATTTGCCAGTGGTGCAGGAAAAAAAGCGGGCGAGTTCTATACACCGCAACAAGTTTCCACTATTTTATCGAGAATTGTAACGAGCAGAAGAAACCAGTTGAAATCTGTGTATGACCCGACTTGCGGAAGTGGTTCTTTGCTTTTGCGCGTGGCGAGAGAAGCAAAAGTGAGTGATTTCTACGGACAGGAAATGAACAGAACTACTTACAACCTTGCGAGAATGAATATGATTCTGCACGGTGTAAGTTACAGTAATTTCGATATCAAGCAAGAAGACACTTTGGAAAAACCGCAACACATGGACAAAACTTTTGACGCCATTGTTGCAAATCCTCCTTTTTCTGCAAAATGGAGTTCAAATGAACTTTTATTGCTCGACGAGAGATTTTCGCAGTATGGAAAATTGGCTCCTGCTTCCAAAGCGGATTTTGCATTTATCCAACACATGATTTATCATTTGGACGAAAACGGAATTATGGCGGTGGTAATGCCTCACGGAGTTTTGTTCAGAGGTGCGGCAGAATTAACGATTCGGAAGTATTTGATTAAAGAGAAAAATTATTTGGATGCCGTAATTGGTTTGCCCGCCAATATTTTCTACGGAACGAGTATTCCGACCTGTATTTTAGTGTTCAAAAAATGTCGGGAGCAAGACGAAGATATTTTGTTCATCGATGCGAGCAAGGAATTTGAGAAGCAAAAAAATCAGAATATTCTGCTTAATAAGCATATCGACAAAATTGTTGAAACTTATCAAGAACGAACCGAAATTGAAAAATTCAGTCATAAAGCGACTTTGGAAGAAGTTGCAGAAAACGATTACAATTTGAATATTCCTCGTTATGTCGACACTTTTGAAGAGGAAGAAGAAATTGATATTCACACGGTGATGAAGGAATTGAAAGAATTGGAGGCAAAACGCAGCGAACTTGATGCGGAAATTAATGTGTATTTAAAAGAATTGGGGTTGGTTTTTTAGCATCCTCAAGTTTTAGAATTTATTTTTCAAAAAAATCAAGATGAGCAATAAAGATAAAAGTGTGAAAAAGTCCCCAAATTTGAGATTTCCTGAATATCAAAATTCATGGGAGACATTAAAATTGAGGGATATTTCTGAAAAAGTAAATGAAAAAAACACAAATAATGATTTGGACTTAGTTTTTTCTAATTCTGCAGTTCAAGGCATTGTTTTACAAAATGATTATTTTGAAAAGAGTATTGCTAATAGAAATAATCTGCAAGGATATTACATCGTAAAACCTCAAGACTTTGTTTATAATCCAAGGATTTCAGCAAATGCTGAAGTCGGAGCAATGAACATAAATAACACATTCAAAACCGGACTTGTTTCCCCATTATATACGGTTTTCAGAATAAAATCTGCAAAAATAACCCCTCAATTTTTAGAAATTTATTTCAAGTCTAAGCATTGGCACAGTCATATGCGAGAAATTGCTAACTACGGTGCGAGAGATGATAGAATGAATATCAAAAACGATGATTTCTATAATATGGATTTGCAAGTTCCACAAAATGATGAACAAATTAAGATTATTTCATTTTTATCTAAAATAATTTTCAGGATAGAAACCCAAAAGAAAACGATTGAGGATATCTCAAAAAAGAAAAAATACTTTAGGCAAAAACTTTTTTCAGGAGAAATGAGATTTGAAAATTTTTCTGATTGGAAAAGAATGAAGTTGGGCGATTTAACTCGTGTTGTTTCAAAAAGAAATAAAGATGGACAACAATTTCCAATCTATTCTATTAATAATAAAATCGGATTTGTTCCTCAAAGTCATCAATTTGATGGTGTTAATAGTCAAGAAAGAGGATATGATATCTCTTTGTATAAGATAATCAGCAGAAATACTTTTGCATACAATCCAGCAAGAATTAATGTAGGTTCTATTGGTTACAGTGGAAATCTCGAAAAAATCATAATTAGTTCACTGTATGTCTGTTTTAAAACCACAGATTTGGTGAATGATGAGTTCCTTTTCCATTATCTAAAAACAGATTTATTTAATCGAGAGGTATTAAAAAATGTTGAGGGCGGAGTTCGCGATTATTTATTTTATGAAAATTTTTCTCGAATCAAAATTAATCTTCCAAGTTTGGAAGAACAAAAAAGAATTGCTGATTTCCTCTCGATTCTTGATTCAAAATTAGATTTAGAAACCCAAATCCTCGCAAAACTCAATCAGCAAAAGAAATATTTTCTTCAAAATCTGTTTGTCTAAGGTTTTATCGGCACAAATGTATAAATTAATTTATATATTAGTATCGTTTTTGCCGATAACGGCAGATTTTGCATTCAAATGAAATACATTTCAGTAAATAAGTTTTCAAAAAAATTTCAACTTTCTGAAAGAACAGTACGCAATTACTGTGCTTTAGGTAAAATTAAAGGTGCTTTTATTACAGGAAAAACTTGGAATATTCCTGAAGATGCACTTCCTCCACAAAAAAATAAGTCCATAAAAAATGGTAAAAATATTCTGCTCAATATTTTGAAAGAGCAGAAGGAAATGAAACTGAAAGGTGGAATTTATCATCGAACGCAAATTGATTTAACTTACAACTCGAACCGAATTGAGGGAAGTAAACTCACACAAGATCAAACTCGGTATATTTTTGAAACCAATACGATTGGAATTTCCGAAGCCAGCATTAATGTGGACGATATTATTGAAACCGCAAATCACTTTCGGTGCATCGATTTGATTATAGAAAAAGCTCAGTCAAAACTTACTGAATCGTTGATTAAGGAATTGCATTTTCTTTTAAAGTCGGGAACTTCTGATAGCAGGAAAGATTGGTTTAATGTAGGTGA
>JAFAFR010000002.1 GCA_023423405.1 Bacteroidota bacterium | reverse complement strand
CAAAGACCTTGTCTTGGTTGAGTGCCTCCACCCATGCCTGCACCTGGGCTTGCTGCTCGGGCGATGTGGTGTAGATGCCGCTGCGGTACTGCGTACCCACATCGTTGCCTTGGCGGTTGAGGGTGGTGGGGTCGTGCGTGCCGAAAAAAATCTCCAGCAGCGTATGCAGCGCTATTTGTGCAGGGTCAAAGCTGACCTTGAGCACTTCGGCGTGGCCGGTCGTGCCTTCGCATACTTGCTCGTAACTCGGCTGCGGCACATGCCCGTTGGCGTAGCCGCTTTCCACATCCAGCACACCTTGCACCCTGTCAAAGACAGCCTCTGTGCACCAAAAGCAGCCACCTGCCAGATAGATAGTTTCTTGACGTAAGCCATTGTTTTCATTCATACTGCCTCCGTTTTGAGAGTGATAAATTTCACAAATTCTCCCATGGATTTCACAAGATTTCACACGGAAAACGAGGCAAAAAATGGCTGTTCTACTGCCCCGAGGTGTCCAAAAGCTCACACGGAAGAACAAGGATGGGACACAAGTAGTGTCTTACAGAGTTCAAATCAAACGAAAGACATTGAAGATTGACCAGTTATTTGATGCTGTAGAAGATGCTATTGATTTTCTCAATACAACCAAAACAAAATTGGGCTTAAAGAAAATTCATCTTCGGCTAGTTGAAGATGAAGAAACAATAAAGAAACATAGAGAATTTTTAGAAGACCCTCCCTTCTCAATGTATATACATCGATATATTGAAGACTATGTAAAACCCAAATATATAAATATCGATATTACATCAGCAGAGGGTAAATTAAAGTACAGAAATTATAAAAATACATTAAGTTTTTTCAAAACAATTGAGAATACAAAAGTAGCTTTTAAGGAAACATCTAATGCAGATATAACTTTCCCGAATTTTTCTTCAATGTTTAAAAAAGACCTAGGCCAATTAAAGCTTGAAGAGATTAGCGAAAATGTTATCAATTCTTATGTTTTGGAGAGAGCCAAGAAAGGATTGAAAGCTATCTCTATTCAAAGAGAGATAACTTTTATCAGTAATGTGTTCAATAAGATTAAGTATCTAAATACAAGCAAAAAACACATAATAAATCCAACAAAGAATTACGACAGGGACTTATTAGCAAATGCACAGCCAACAAAAAAGAAAGCTTTCAGATTTGCAGATGGACAAAAAGAAGAGTTCTTAAAAGCTATTGAGCAACATAGTAATCCTGATTTTATTTTCATCGTTAAGCTTATGCTCTTAACAGCAATGAGAAGAAGTGAAACAGTTCTTCTCAAATGGTCTCAAATTTATGAAAATCAAATTGAATTACTAGACACTAAAACAGACAGCCGTTTTGTTTATCTTACTAAAGAAGCCCAAGAACTAATTCAAAGCATCAAAAAAAAGCCAAATCAAGACCGTTTATTTAATTACACTGTATTGGGTTTTGAAGGTTCTTATACAAAATTCCTCAAGGATAGAGGAATGCAAGACATTACAAGCCACAAACTGAGAAAAGAAGCTATATCTAACTTCGTGGAGAAAATCGGAGCAGAGAATAGCTTATTGATTGCTGAAATTCTAGGAATTTCCAGCATTAGGAAGCTTGAAGAAAATATTAAACAAATGCCCTCTTCTGGTTTATCTTCTCAAAATGCTGTTTTGAAGTCTGTCGGGCACAAGAATTCAAATATCACTAAAAAACATTACTTCTCATTGAAAAAGCAGAATCAAAGCCGTTAAATTAAGAAAGAATAAAGCCCAAAAAAATGGGGCTTTATCTTTTTCAACTCAACATATTGACAAACAGCTATTTTTCAATATATTGATATTAACAGTGTGGAAGCTGTAATTAAGAATATAGTATTAAAGATTTTAATAAAAGTCAATAGCCCAATATCCTACAACTTTCACAGTGTAGGATATTTTTTATGCGTCAATGAAAATTCTCGGTTCGAAAATATCTTTTAACAACACAGTAAACACGCAAGAGAACTAACGATTGTTCTCACAATGAAAACCCAGATAAATTACTGTATAGGCTAACGGACTAGCCAGAGTTAAGAAACGGCTCAAAGTGTTGTGAGTGTTTAGAATGGGAATGATACAAAGACACTAGGGAAGGCTAAGAGCAGACCCCGTATCAAATGGTTAAAGCACCATGAACTGCCAAGCAGATACAGCTTTATAGTTATCTGCCCGAGTTATTCGACGGAAGGGATAACCCACGTTATTAACTGAATATCGGAAATAGCAACCCTGCCAATGGCCGGTTAGGGCTGGCTGTTTCCGATATTTTCTCTGGAAGCGAAGCTGGAGGAGGAAATACAGAAACAGCCTTAAATACAAGGAAACGAAGTTTCCTCACTTAGAAGGTATTTATTTGTATTAAATTGGTATATCTATGGACTTATAGATATAGAAATGATAAAGGGTATTTGGTTGAATGAAATGAAACACATCCAAGTTTGATGATTGTTAAATCATCAAAGCTTGCCCCTACGGAGTAGTCCCTCCCTTGGGAGGTTAGGTGGGTAGAAAAAAGACAATTATAAAAAAGGAGGCAGTTATGGGATTAGTAGATTTTTTGACAGGTGCAGTTAAATTTGTAGGACGTTTAATTTTTGGTAGCTCTTCAAGCTCAAGCAGTAGCATAGAGATTGAGATGTTTGGAGCTTGGTTTTCTTTGGGGATTTGGGCTGTTGTTATTTATTTCTTTATATCATTAGCTTCAAAACCATTCCAGCAAAAGGATGGTGAAGAATGAAGAAGCTAAATAAACTTAAAAAAGATGAAATAGAAAAAATTTATTTTTTTGGTAATAAATGGCTTAATCCAAAAACTAAAAAAGTTAGATGCTATTTAAACACTATCCAGATAATAGAGTATTTTGGTAATGTGTTTGATTTTAATAGCGAAGATTACGAAGTGTTTTTAAAATCAAAAGTGTGGATAGAGAATAAAGAAGTTTTCACAGATAATAAAAATAAAAAGATACTTTTGAAAATAGAAAACAACTTGTATAAGTTGCTTGAGATGAAATTTTAAATAGTGGTGCCAAAGGTGTCGGCCAGACACTGCACAAAGCCTCAAGCTTGAAAAGCTGGTTCCAGTATTTGACGGTTATTTAAAAAGACCCTCGTGGTCTTTTTTTAATGGCTGTTTAACCAATCTGGCTGTTCTCTTTACTTAACTGATTTATCTGTTTTAATATAAACATAGTGACCGACTATGTTTATTACGCAAGCTTCATAAACGCGGCAATTGCATTGAGCTAATACCAAACGTCCCTACCGAACGTTGTTTGCTGGGTCATTCATTTTGCTAAGGCAAAATAAACGACCTTAGGTTATCCATAAATAGAATAATAAGGAGAAATTTAATTATGGCAGGTTATCAATTTTTTCATATTGAAGCTTATGCAAGAGAAGAAAGCACAAAGCAAAGAACACAGACAAAGAAAAATTCTAACGGCACTTTTTCAAGTAAAGAAGTAGCAAAAGAAAAAAAAGGTAATGTTAGTTGGGTAATTGCAGAAGCTAAACGAGAGCAAGATAGTTGCTATCACATAGAAAATCCGCAGTCACCTATTATTCTGCTTGGTGATTTAGATAATGTAGAGGCAGAGGCCACAGCCTGGGCTGAACAGTCAACAGATGCCCAAGGGCGAAAGCTTCGCAAAGATGCACATTGCTTATTAGCGGGTGTCATTTCTTTACCCAGGTCCGAAGAAAAAAATTGGGATAAATTTAAAGTAATGGCTATTAAATGGCTTAAAGAAAAATATGGAGACAATTTGCAATGTGTCATTGAACATCAAGACGAAGCTCACCCGCATTTGCATTTTTATGTAATTCCAAAAGTCGGGCAAAGCTTTGACGATATACACGAAGGAAAACGAGCACAGAAAGAAATAAAGAAACAAAACCAACAAGCAACTAAACAGGAGCAAAACATAGCGTTTGCAGAAGCTATGAGAGCCACACAAGACGACTTCAGTAAAAGAGTAGGCCAACCCTTCGGGTTGACACGTTTAGGGCCTGGCAGGCGTCGTTTAACACGCTTGCAGTGGCAAGCAGAACAAGCACAAGCTAAAGCTCTTAAAGATGTTGAGAAAACAGCCAGGAAACGCCACGAACACTATAAAAAAATAGGGTTAGAAGCTGGGAGACAACAAGCACAAGCAGAGGCTCAAGCACTGGGTTCAAAAGCTGGTGCAATTTTTAGCGGATTTAAGAGCAAATGGCATGAACCTAGTGCCAAGGCATTGGCAGAAGCTGAAAAGCTCACAGAGCAAGCGAAAACCTATACAGATAGAGTTAAACAGCAGGCAGAACGAGAGGTTCAAGATGAACGAAGACAGAGAAGAACAATTGAGAGAGAGTTAGAAAAAAAGACAAATGTCGCTACAAATTTAGAAGCAGAAAACAAAAGGCTACAGCGAGAGCTAGAAGGCTACAGAAGCATTGCAAGCAACAGACAAAGCAACAACAAGTTCAAGCGATAAAAATTTCACAAAGTCTCACATAAACAACAGTTAAAAATTACACAAGCCATTGATTTTATTTGTCTTTTTTGTCTATTGCTGATTTTTTACACCAAAAACATCCGCCGCCGAAGTAAATAATTTCTTGCATACCCTGTTTTTACACCGAGTGCGCGGCACTGGCCGACAGCAGCAAGCTTGTGTTTTGTAGGAAATTAACCGCTTGACGCAGTGGTGTTGCGTTTTTATATTGCTGCTAATGACCGGTTGGTCATTTTTTATTTGACTTGCTAATCACTTGTGAGCACCGATCTCTCCTCAATCACTGCTGCCCCGCGCCGAACCCGCCGCAAAGAAGCCCGCCCTGCAGAATTGCTGGAGGCGGCCACCTGCCTGTTTGTCGAGAAAGGCTATGCCGCAACCCGGGTAGAGGAAGTCGCAGCACGTGCCAATGTCTCTAAAGGCACGCTGTTTTTGTACTACCCCAGCAAAGAGGCTTTGCTCAAAGCGGTGGTGCGGGAAAACATTGCAGGGCGTTTTGTAGAGTGGAGCAATGAGCTGCGTGATTTTTCCGGCTCCACGCCAGATCTGGTACGTTATGCGTTCGCCGTGTGGCTGGAGCGCATTGCAGATACGCATGCCGGCGGCATTTACAAGCTGATGACCAGTGAGTGCTGCAACTTTCCCGAGTTGGCGACTTTTTACCTCGAAGAAGTGATTGAACCCGGCCACGACTTGGTGCGCCGCATCTTGCAGCGCGGTATGGAGCGTGGCGAGTTTCGCCCGATTGATGTGAATGCCGGCATTCACCTGATCATGACGCCCATGTTCTCGTACATCCAGTGGCGCCATTCCATGGGCGTGTGCTACCCCGACTCTTTGGGCATTTCCGCCCAGACCTATTTCGACACCCAAGTGGACAACCTGCTGCGCGGCCTGGCCGCCCATCCGCAATGAGCACCAACACACCCCGCACCGCCCCCTCCTCTGCCCGTCAGGTTCCCAAGTGGATGTGGCTGCTGGCCGTGGTGTGTGTGATTGCCAT
>JAFAFR010000051.1 GCA_023423405.1 Bacteroidota bacterium | reverse complement strand
GGTAAATTTTCTACCTTCACCCATCAGATATGTTTTTGTGTGGTAACTCAAACATACCTAATCGGGCGGTTCCTCGGAACTGCCTTTTTTCTACCTTACATCTCTATTTTAGTCGGACAATAGTGATTTTTTACCTATATCTTAGTTGGATAATAGGGCTTTTTTTTAAATTTAATTCGTTTGATATAACTTAAAAACTCAGTCATATGACTTTTTTAAACATCTTTCATTTCTCATCAAAGATTTGGATGCTGCTACTGGTCATTGCATATTGGTGCCTCGTATTTACTAGCATCGTAAAAATAATGAAACGAACAGATTTGCAAATAACCTCTAAATTATTATGGATCGCGACTATTTGGTTTATCCCGATAGTGGGAATTATTCTTTATAATTTTTTTGGATCTTCAGACAGCGTTAGTACCTAATTATCCAACCTTTAATATGTAGCAGACGTTTTCTGCAAATTGAGCGGCTGCCCATTTGATGGTAGTATGAGTTTGCAATTCGAAATTATATACATTAAATGGAGCAATGACAGGCGAAGTAGTGAGTTTCATTTTATTTGCGCAACACAAACGACAACTAAAAATAGTTTTGACCAGACTGCCTGGGCAAAGCGAATACGATTTCTCCTATTAACAGCAATGCCTTTTATTCAATCCCTATAATAAATAGCGTGGCTACCGAAGGTTCCGATTCGTCGGCGGTGCTGCCCTTATTTTAATTGTGAATATAAATTTTCAATAATAGGGTTTAGCTTATTCATAATACTTTTATCTACGTTTCTTTCACTTCCGTAAGTTGCCATTCAAGAACTGGCTTTTTCATTTCATTTAGTCAATAAAAGATGGCATTGTCTTTAAAAGTAGGGATTCATTATTTATGGACCCTATCCGTAGGAAGGCATGTACAAATCAATAGACATCTGGCAGTAATATTCATGAGGATTCGATTTTTGCCTATAGAAAGCTGACGCCGGACTTTGCAAATAGCTTCGTAAGCTAGCTGATTTTATCTTTTAACTACTTTCCAGTGTCCGGTTTTGTCACTGCCGATTCGTTCGATAAAGCCCATGCGTTTTAATTCCTGAATATGTCGTTTTACCGTTGCGGCGGAATAGCCGGTTTTTTCAGCCAGGGTGTGGTAACTGGCATTTGGATTTTGGTTTAAATGAACCAGAATACTCCTTTTTACTGGGTCATTTACAGGGTCATTTTGGATATTTACAGGGTCATTGAGTTGAACGTGCATTTCCCGGTTCGCCCTCGATGTTTTGCCTGGCGGTGGCAATAAGATAGTCAGACGGTTTTAGTCCGTCCACATCCTGCAAACCGATAGCCGTTTTCCAAAGCTTTGCTTTTTCTGCTTTGCCGGGTTCGCCCTGTCTTAAGTATTCGTCGAAATTGTCCATTCGTTATACCTTCAAATTTGCTGATTTTTTTCCATCTTTTTGGTGTGCTGTGGCAGATATACAATGTCCTACTGGATTTATATTTTTGTTTGGTTTCAGGGTGAAAAATTGTCAATCCTGTAGTTTTCCTTTTCTTTGGGCATGAGTTATCTCAATGACGGGCTCCCGGCAACCGAAGGTTCCGTGCAACATCCACTTCGTCTTGGTGCGTTGAATTGAAAGTATCTGTCCGCCGTGGCAGAGTGCGTTGGAGAGTTTTCTTTTATCCCCAAAAGCAATGATGCTTATCTTCTTCAACAAGTTTTGTAAATCCACTAATTGTTTTTACCGTCGGTGTCGGTGTATAAGTATGCCAGTTCAAATCTGCTCGCATCCAAAAGACTTTCCAATGATTTTTTGTTTTCACAAACGTCGTTTTAGCAATCGGGTGCTCTATGATTACTTCGGTCCTATCCCATTGTGGTCTTATCTCAAATACGATGATACTTTGTTCTTCAATTTTATACCCAATGTCCAACTTAGGTCTGATATGTTCAGGGGGTCTTTTTCGGGCGATGAAGTTTTCCATTGCTTCAATTACATCTAAAGTTTGTAAAATATCAATTCCCATTTTTCAGTTCATTAATATTGTTAGTAGCTAAACTGTTGTAAGGCCTGTGATTTGTTGGCGTACCAGTAACAATGAAGATAGCGCATCTTCCATAGCTCCGTCCCCTAAATGGGAAAGCTTCAAAAACACATCTTTTGGTAGCGCTTTGTCTTCAAGAATGTCCACGGACTTTTTTGCAGCGATAAGAAATTCTTGTGTAGAGACACGGGTTAGAAATTCGGAAATGTCATTTGATGGCAGAGGTTTCATTGTGTGTGGCTAAAATAACATCATTTTTCAAGTCTTCATAGGGGAGGTGGAAAGCCCTGTTTTTTGGCCAAACCTGGCAAAATGGCAGCATGTTCCTGGCCTGATTTCAGCTTAATCTTAGGCTTATCTTACGTCTATCCTACGTTTATCCTACGTTTATCTTACGTCTTTGACGAGACATTCACGGCATATTCATAGCATCAACCCCGCCTGCTCCCGGCCGGGGTGCATGCGAAAACAACCCGGGCATTCCGGCAGGGCCGCGCGGGAACCAAGGTGGAATAAACCAAGAACAGTGGGGGAACAAACCGACCTCATCGGCAAAACAAACCAGCCACAGCAGCCGGTCAGAGATCCCTTTTCAGGAAAAGATAGAAGGCAAGCGCCCAGGTGCCAACCACCAACAGTATCGTGTAGCCGATATGCGGCTGCACGGAAGCCAGCATGGCATCATAAGCCTCCTGGTCAATATTGCTCATGAAAGCAGGAGGTGGCAGGAGGCGGTCCGACAACTCCATCGGAAAGAAACGCCCGATGTCGTTTTTCAGCCACTTGTATTTGAAAAGATTCACGAAGGCCGGCTCCAATATGATGCCGTAGAAGAGGAAAATGGCCATCGCGATAAAGGATTTGCGCACCAGCAGCCCCACCAGGAAGGCGAGCGACAACTGCGAAAAAGTCTGCAGCGCAAACAGCAAAACATAATAAGAAAGGCGCACCGGCGATACGGGCGAATCGCCGCTTTGCACCAGGCCAATGAAGAAGGCAGTGAAACTGTAAAAAAAGGTCAGCAGCACCGTGATCAGCAAAACATCCAGCAGCTTCGCCAGCATAAATTGCTTCCGGCTCCAGCCGTCGATGATGTTCTGCCGGTGGGTTTTGAAATTGAACTCATTGCTGATCAGCATGATCACCAGCACAGCCGGGATGAAAACAAAAAAGGAAGAAAAGAAAGCGGTGGTGCGCCACACTTCCGGGAAAGCAAAAGGATCGCCCAGGAACATCAATACCATTTGTCCGGCCATGCTTTTCTTTTCCAGGATGGTCCGGAAAATATTCACCGATATATAATTGATGCCGGGATAACTCAGCACGCAAATGCCCAGCAACAACCAGAAAGCGGGATAGCCTTTCAGCTTCAGCCATTCTGTTCTCAATAAGTTTTTCATGGACTGACTCATTCGTTGGTTAATTCGAAGAAACGGGCTTCCAGCCTTTTTTTCCGGAGGGAAAGCTGCGTCAGCACAATGCCTTTTTCCCAGCAAAAACGATTGATAGCCGCCGTATCGGCACTCCCTTTTCCAAAATGCAAATGCAGGGAAGTGCTGTTCCGCTGCACCGACATAATCCCCGGAAATCCGCCCAGGGCCTGCACCAGGGCATCGGTGTCGGCGGCGCTTAGCTCCACGATATCCTCATCGGACAATACTTCTTCCACCGCGCCTTCCGTCACCAGGCTGCCCGATTTCAGGATGGCCACATGCGTGCAGACCTTTTCCACTTCATCGAGCAGGTGGCTGGCCATGATGATGGTATGGCCCTGCCGGTGCAGTTGCAGCATGAGCTCCCTGATCTCGGCAATGCCCACCGGATCGAGGCCGTTGGTGGGCTCGTCCAGCACCAGTACTTTGGGGTCGCCAAGCAAACTCGCGGCTATGGCTAACCGCTGTTTCATACCCAGGCTGAAAGTGGAGAAACGGCTGCGGCGCCGCTCGTATAAGTTTACCTGCCGCAGGGCCCGGTCGATACCGGCGGCATCGCCCCGGCCGCTGATGCTTTGCGTGATCCGCAGGTTACCGGCGCCGGAGAGATAATGGTAAAAGTTAGGTGTTTCCAGCAGGGAGCCGATGCGGTTTCGCTGCCCCGCTACAGGCGTTTTGCCGAACCAGCGGTATTCGCCGCCATCGGCGTTCAGCACATTCAGCACAATGCTCAGCAGGGTGGTCTTGCCGCTGCCATTGGGACCCAGTATGCCATACACGGCGCCTTCGGGAACCGACAGGCTTACGCCGCGCAGCGCTTGTACCTTACCGTAAGACTTGCGGATATCTTTCAGTTCCAGGATGCTCATCCCACTAATTTCGGATGGGTTTGCCGGATTTCAATACGCTCTGGATCCTTTCCAGGGTTTTCTTTTCCCCACAGAGGGAAAGAAAGGCTTCGCGTTCCAGGTCCAGCAGGTATTGCTCCGATACCAGCGTGGGCTCGCTGAGATCGCCGCCGCACATCACATAGGCCAGTTTCCGCGCCACCAGGGCATCGTGCTCGGTAGCATAGTTGGCGCGCCACATGCCGTTGATGCCGGTAAGCAGGGCGCCCAGCGCGCTTTGTCCCAATACCCTGATGTCTGTTCGCTGCACCGGCGTTATATAACCGCTGTCGGAAATTTCCAGCACCGATCTTTTCGCTTCGCTGATGCGGCGGCCCTGGTTCATCACCACTTCATCGTGGCCCTTGCGGAGAATACCCATGTCAAAAGCTTCGGCGGCAGAGGTGGCCACTTTCGCAGTGGCGATGGTGAGAAAACGATTCTTCAGCGTGATGGTTTCGGGTTCGTCTTCGTGCATTTCATCGGCCGCACGCAGCACGAATTCCTTGGTGCCGCCACCGCCGGGAATCAATCCCACGCCCAGTTCCACCAGGCCGATATAGGTTTCTGCGGCAGCGCAGGCTTTGTCGGAATGCAGCGTCAGCTCGCAGGCGCCGCCCAGCGTAAGCGCATGTGGCGCCACCACCACGGGAACAGAAGAATAACGCGCACGCATCATGGTTTGCTGGAACTGGCGGATGGCCATATCGAGCTCATCGTATTCCTGTTCAATCGCAAACATGAAGATCATGCCCACGTTGGCGCCGGCGCTGAAATTGGCGGTATCGTTGGCGATCACCAGCCCGCGATATTTTTGCTCGGCCAGTGAAATGGATGTTTGTATGCCTTCCAGCACTTCGCCGCCAATGCTGCCCATCTTGGTGTACCATTCGAGTCCCAGTACATCGTCGCCTAAATGATAGGTGCGGCAGGCACTGTTTTTCCAAACCGTTTCGCCGGAAAAATTCTTCATCACAATAAAGGCATCACCGCCCGGCACGGGCTGGTAAGTTTTGCCTGCGGGATCGTAGTAATATCTTTTGCCCTTCTCCACTTTATAAAAAGAACCAGCGCCGCCGGCGAGCATTTCTTCCACCCAGGGGGCCACTGCATATCCTGCGGCTTTCATATCGCTAACGGTTTGCTGCACACCCAGCACATCCCAGCTTTCGAAGGCCCCGATTTCCCAGCCGAAACCCGCCATCATCGCGTCGTCCACGCGATAGATCTCATCGGAGATCTCCGGTATGCGGTGCGAAATATAGGAGAACAAACCATAGTGAAAATGACGATAGAATTCTCCTGCCTTGTCCTGCCCCTTCACCAGTATTTTTAACCGTGCGGCGAGGTCTTCCACGGGCTTCGCGGCATCAAGCGTAGCGAATTTTGGTTTCTGCCGCGGCCCGTATTCCATGGCCGACAGGTTGAGCGTTAGGATCTCCGTTTCGCCCTTGCTGCTTTTAGTTTTTTTGAAGAAACCCTGACCGGTTTTATCACCCAGCCAGTTGTTCGCTACCATTTTATCGAGCCAGGCGGGAATGGTGAATGCAGCGCGCTGTTCGTCCTGCGGACAATTATCCGCCACGCCCTTCGCCACTTTTACGAGGGTGTCGATGCCCACCACATCGGCCGTGCGGAAGGTGGCCGATTTCGGTCGTCCTATAACGGGACCAGTAAGCGCCTCCACTTCATCGATGGTGAGCGACAATTTATCGAGCAAGCCAAAGATGGCCATGATGCCGTATACGCCAATGCGGTTGGCAATAAAGGCGGGCGTGTCTTTGCAGAGAACGGTTGTTTTTCCCAATTGCAGGCTGCCGAATTGCAGCAGGAAATCCGTTACGGCCCCATCGGTTTCCGGCGTGGGAATGATCTCCAGCAGACGCAGGTAGCGGGGCGGATTAAAAAAGTGCGTACCGCAGAAATGTTTGCGGAAATCTTCCGACCGGCCCTCGGCCATCAGGTGAATGGGAATGCCCGAGGTATTGGAACTCACCAGGGTGCCGGGTTTGCGAAACTGTTCCACCTGGTCGAACAATTGTTTTTTGATATCGAGCCGCTCCACTACTACTTCTATGATCCAGTCCACACCGGCTATGTCCTTCATATTGTCGGAAAAATTTCCCGTGCTGATGCGCTTCACCACATCCTTCGTAAAAACAGGAGAGGGATTGCTTTTGAGGGCAGCCTGCAGGGCATCGTTCACCAGTTTGTTACGGGCCGCTTTATCGGTGCTGTCGGCCGCTTCTTTCGGCACCATATCGAGCAGCAATACCTGCAAGCCGGCGCCGGCAAAGTGACAGGCAATACGGGATCCCATAACACCACTTCCGAGCACGGCAACTTTTTTGATCGTTCTTTTCATATGCGCGCAATTGAATTAGTTAGCTAAACAACTAATTTAACCGAAGGTAAGGATTTTTGTTTTTCCCTCCGGCGTAAAACGGATATTCGCAGTGGAGGCAAAAGATATCCGTAGCAGGGGTAAAAAGACATTCACAACAGTTGTTAAACGCATCACCACAACAATGGTTGAAAAAGAGCTCATCCGCATTTTTGAAGCCGGCTACCGGGCCGTGCAGCCGGCGGCTCTATTGCCCGCGCACCTTTCGCTGGAGAGTGGCCAACTGCGCATTGGTAACAAGTTGTACAACCGTTCCGCTTTGCGCCGGCTGGTGTTGTTGTCGCTGGGAAAAGCAGCATCGGCCATGGCGCTGGAAGCGCAGCGGATTCTGGGCGACGCCATAACGGATGCGCTGGTGGTGACCAAATACGGCCATGCCTTGCCGGGTCTGCACTGGCCGCAGTTGGAAACAGGCCATCCGGTTCCCGACAGCGCCGGTGAAAAAGCTGCCGCGCGCATCGGCGAACTGTTAAACGACCTGAAAGAAAACGACCTGGTGCTGGTATTGATCAGCGGTGGCGCTTCGGCCCTGGTGGCCGACCTGGCGCCGGGCATTTCACTGGCCGACTGGCAATGGCTTTCCAAAGCGCTGCTGCATTCGGGCGCGGCCATCGGGGAGATCAACACGGTGCGCAAACATTTCAGCACATTGAAGGGCGGACAACTGGCGCGGCTGGTGCAGCCCGCCTCCCTGCACGCTTTACTGCTCAGCGATGTGCCGGGTGATGATCCTGCCGTGATCGCCAGCGGGCCCACCGTTCCCGATCCCGGCTATTTCAAAGATGCAGCGGCGGTGCTGGAAAAATACCACCTGCTGCCCGATCTGCCACCTGCTATAAAAGCCAGGCTGGAAGCGGGTTTGCACGGCGATATCGCCGATACCCCCAAACCCGGCGACCCTCTTTTTCAAAACGTATTGAACGAACTCATCGGCACCAATCTTGTGGCCCTGGCCGCAGCCGCCGCAGCCGCGCAGGCGCTGGGCTACGAAGCTCACGTTGATCCTCACCCGCTGGAAGGAGACGCGGAACAACAGGCGCTCGAATGGCTGCAGCGCGCGAAGGCTATGAAATGGACTGGCCGCGGCTGCCTGCTGGCCGGCGGTGAAACAACCGTAACAGTAAAGGGCAGCGGAAAAGGTGGCCGCAACCAGCACCTGGCGCTGGCGGCACTGGATCATATCCTGAAAAATCCCTCCTTCGGTTACCCGGCCCTGTTATGTGGTGGCACTGATGGTACCGATGGCCCCACCGATGCGGCCGGCGCCTGTATCACCCCGGAACTGATCAAAAAACTGGCCGCGGAAAAAGTTGATCCCCGGCCATGGCTAGCCGAAAACGATGCTTTTGGTTTTTTCAGCCGCTATGGCGGCCTGCTGCATACAGGTCCCACCCAAACCAATGTGATGGACCTGCTGCTGGTCATTCCTCCAGCAGGCTCGACGGAAGATTAAGATGTAACATTTCCCGGCGGTATTTTTTTTCCGCCTTCTTGTTCTTTTGCACGCCCATATTGGTGAGCAGGCCACTCAGCGCAATCTTTCCCCAGTAATTGAAAGTCGATTTGTTCCGCATTCTTTCCCGGAACACCATGCCCGACCGTGTATTGTTGGTGCGCACCAGCGTATTCAGCACCCGGCTGAGAAAGGCTTTCTTGCGGCCATCTTCTTTGAGCAGAAATACTTTCAGGTGGTGGTAGTTCATGTCCATTTTGCCATAGGCCAGGTAATCGTTCGCTTTGACGCGGAGCGACAAACTGTCCATCTGCCCTCTTTCAATTTTTATATTGAACATGGGTTGCAGTAAGGGCGACAGTGCATCGAAAGGCATTTTACCCATACGCACCAGCATGAAAAAACCTTTCAGGCTGTCGGTATAGGATTCGGAAAAAGAAAGGCGCAGGTCGCCCTGGCCCATCAGTTTGGTGCGGGCGGAAATGCGCAGGCTGTCGGTTTCGCTGATGTCGTAGTTACGGGCATCGCGTACGGTTGCCGTGAGGTCGTTGAAAAATATGGTCCCTTCGCGGCCGTTCTTTTCTGCGATCTCGTTGTAACGGATCTCGCTGTTCGAGAGGTCGATCCTGTCGATGGCAACGGGCAGCGGGATCGATTCCAGCGATCCCGTCAGCAGCGGGCGATAGGGCACGCTGTCGGGCGGAAACCTTTTATCGCGTTCCACGAGCATGCGTAAACGATCGAGTTGCATTTCGCGGATCCGCCAGGCGGTATCGGCGGCAAGCGGTATCATTTCGTATCCGCGGATGCTGCCTTTCCCGGTATGCATCTGGATGAAATCTTTCTGGAAAACGGCCTGCCTGAAAAAGCTGTCGCGCGGAAGGCTGGAGGTCCATTGTAAACTGTCGAAGCGGATTTCCTTATTGGCCGATTCTACCTGCAGGCCGCTCGCCAGGAAGCGGCGGTCGCGTTTTTCATACAGGAAGGTGGCTGCCGATAGTTGAAGGTGGGGCAGGGAGGACAACAATCTCTTGAGCGAATCGGGCGAAGTATTGATGCGGAAACTGCGGGCGAGTTTCAGGTCGGTTTCTCCGATGGCAATATTTTTTTTACCGTCGTTGATATGCAGTTGGCCGCTTTCCAGTTGCAGCTTTTCCAGTTGGGTGCTGAAAGGCTTGCCCGGCTGCATCCGGATGGGGCCGGTCGCTACCTGCAGGAAGGGAACCTGCAGATCGAAATGGGGCTGGAAGGTACTGATCCGGCGGAGGTCGATGTCGATCCCTTTGGTGGAAACGGTTTTTCCTTCGAGGTGCAGGGTGTTGATGCGTACCCTGCCGCCTTCCGCAGCAGCCAGTTGTTTTACGCCTGCGCTGTCTTCCTTCTCAATGCGGATCACGGGATCGAGCAGTTGGATGCGGGGCAGGTCCAGCGGCGTTTTTGCACCCGCGCCACCTTCGGCGGCAGCGCTACTGCTTTTCCGGAGCAGCAGATGGATCGTGGGCTTTTCGAGGTCGATGTTTTTCAGGGAAGAAATGACTTCAGCGGAATGATGGATGCCGGTTTCCACTTTCAAACGGGGAACCGTAACCGAAGCATTCAACCGGTCGTTTTTGATTTCCCACTGCCCCTGGTTAATAACCGTTTCACCATAATTGCTGAACAGGAAACTGCCGGTTTTTCCATTGAGCCCTTCTTTTGCCAGCGACAGTTGCCGGCCCCCGACCAGCAGGCTGTCCCAGGCCCATCCATTCTCTTGCTGCTGGAGTTTTTCCAGCGCCAGCGTGTCGAGCGTAGTGCGGAGATCGATGCCGTTTCCCTGCAGGTGCAGTCGAAGCGGGCCGGAATGGATGGTGCGGATGAGATCTGATTGCATGATCCGGCTCCTGCTGCTGTCGGCTTTCTTTTTTTTGCCCGGGAGCCGGATGAATACATCACCGCTCCCGATGTTCAGTATTCTTATCCAGGTGGAATCCTTTTGCTGGAGGATGCCTGCTGTATTGAGGTCCGTTGCGCTGATGTTCTTCAGTGTGAAGCGGATGTTTCCATCGCGCGAGCGGCCGGTGGCGAGGTCGGCGTATACGCTTTGGTTTTCGTACCGCGCATTGCGGCAATCCACCATCAGGTTGGGCAGGCGGATGGCGAGGTGAGGCATGGAAAGAGAATTTTCAACGGCAAAGATCTCCTCGATGGTGCGGCTTCTTAAGATGGTTTTGCTGCCGATGACGGCGTAAAAGGAATCGGTGCTGATGAGCGGATTCTTCGCTCCTTCCTGGCTTACGTGCACGCGTGCATTGTTGATGCGCACCCAGCCGATGTCCATTTTCCCGGCGTATTTCCGGCGTATTCTTTCCCAACTGAAATCTGATTTTTTTCCCTTCCCTTTCGGCAGCAGCAACTGCGCTTCAGGGTCAGTGAGCACCAGCTCACGGGCTTTCAGCCGGCCATTGACTAGTTCGCCAATGGAGAGGTCCATCAGCGCCAACTCCTTCACATTGATCCTGTTCTTGCCCGTTGAACTGGCGCGGGAAGACCGCAGGAAATAGTCTTTCAGCACCAGGTTGTTGTTGGCGATGTTCAGTTCTCCGAAGCCGCTCTGGAAATCGTGTGTGCTGTCGGATTCGAGTACGGCTTTCACTTTCAACTGCAATTCCTGCAGCTCCACTTTGTTCGGAAGCGACTTGTCGATCCTGAGATCCTTCACCAGCAATTGTTCCCCGTTGATCTGCAAAACCTCTTTTCCTCTTTTCGTGTGTGTATTACCGGTAAATTCAATTTCAAAGATCGACAGCTTCTTCACCAGGATGGGCCCAATGATATCGAGCAGGTTATTGGCTGGTTTCAGTTGGGTACTGTCGCGGTTGCGTTTCAGGCGGATCTCATTACTCGAAAAATAACCTTTGGCGGCTTTCAGTTCTCCCAGTTCCACCCGGCCTTCGGTAAGAAGGCGGTTCCAGTTGAGGCTGTCGAGCTCAATGCCTTCGAGCCGGAAACCGGAACTGTCGTTTTCCGAATCCTTTATCTGTTTGTGGAATCCCAGTCCGCTCATGTCAAATTTCTTTTCGCGCGAATCCCAGTACAGCCCGTCGAGGTTGATGGCCACCGTGGAGTCGGGATACCGGATGGTGGGATGATCCAGTATGAAGCGGATGCCCACCCTGTTTTCATTGTCCCATTCCGAAATGCGCTTCATCAGGCGCAGGTCTTTTATCTCCAGGAAAATATGGTTCAGGTAATAGTGGTTACGGCTGTCGCTGTAATCGGGATAAAAAGCAATCTGCCCGTTTTTCAAACTGAATTGTTGTACCTGCAGGGAGCTGAGCACCTGGAAAAAAATATCCTGCATCCTGGCCACCTGCACATGGAGTGGCGCCATCTTTTCGTGGACCTGGTTTTGGCGCGTGCTGTCTTTCTCATACACTTTCATGGTCAGCGAAGGATTGACCAGATTGAAATTCCGGACCGAAAGTTTTTTCAGGAAGATGAGCCGGAAGATATGAGAGAGTTTCAGGGAAAGCGAATCGGCATGCAATTCAAATTCGTTGTTGCCTTCACCCGGGTGCAGGGGATAGAGTTTGAAATTACGACCGGTTACCTGGAAGGTAAAAGGATCGACACGAATGCCCCTGGCGTCGAAAGAGTACTGGCCGTTGGAAAGCGTGGTGACGAGTTGCTTTACGGCAGACACGGAACGGAGGCGGATGAATAGTCCCAGCGATAGGAGCAGTCCCAGAAACAGGGCGCTCGCTACAATAATGATCCATCTTTTCCTTCTGGCACTGCTCATGTACCTCAAATTACAAAAAAAAGGAGGATGTATTACCACATCCTCCCTTATGCGAAATGGTCTTTTATCAGCTTACGCCAGAGCCGGGGGCGATGGCTGTTTCGGGCTCCACAAAAAAGAGCCTGCCTTCGGCATCGGAGGCCATCAGGATCATGCCATTGCTTTCGATGCCGCGCATTTTCCGCGGGGCGAGGTTGGTTACCACCACCACCTGGCGGCCAACAATGGCGTCGGGCTGGAAATGCTGGGCGATGCCGCTCACGACGGTGCGCGTTTCAAAACCCATGTCTATCGTAAGTTTCAGCAGCTTATCGGCCTTCTCCACTTTTTCGGCTTGCAATATTTTCCCCGTGCGCAGGTCTATTTTCGCGAAGTCGTCGAACTGGATAAGTTCTTTTACCGGGCTGTGCGTGGGGGCTGCTTCTTCTTTGGTAGCATCGGGCGCCGCGCTGGCCGGTGCACCATTTGCAGGAAGGCTGTTGCGTTTCAGTTTTTCCACCTGCTCTTCTATTTCACTGTCTTCTATTTTGCGGAAGAGCAGTTCCGGCGCACGCAGGCTATAGCCTACACTCAGCAGTTTCATTTTTCCGGCATTTTCCCAATCGAGTATCTTTTCCACCACCTTCATCATGTGCAGCATTTTCTGTGCCGTATTGGGCAGGAAGGGATGAATGAAAATCGCCAGGTTGGCACAGGTCTGTAAACAGATGTGCAGGGTATTGTCGATGTTCTGCTGCGCTTCGGGCAATGGCTTTCCGTCGGTCCCGGTTTGCTTCACCACTTTCCAGGGTTCTTTTCCCTGCAGGTAGCGGTTGCCGATGCGGGCCAGGTCAATCACCTCGTATTGCGCTTCGCGGAATTTGTATCCTTCGATCAGCTTCTCCAGCTTTTCTTTGGTGGTCTGCAGTTGTGCGATCATGGCCTTGTCGGCATCCGTGAGGCTGTCTGTATGCAGGGGCGGCACTTTACCGGCGGTGAGTTTGTGCATGAGCACCATAGCCCTGTTCACGAAGTTGCCGAAGATATCGGTGAGCTCGCTGTTCACGGCATCCTGGAATCCCTTCCAGGTAAATTCGCTGTCCTTGGTTTCGGGCGCGATCTGGGTGAGATAATAGCGCAGTGCATCCACCAGCGCGGGACCACCATTTTCCTTCTTCACAAAGTCGTCGATATAGTCCTGCATATCGAGTTTCCAGTTCCGGCTGGTGCTCATCTTGTCGCCTTCCAGGTTCAGGAATTCGTTGCTGGGCACGTTGTCGGGCAGGATATGTCCATCGAGTTTCAGCATCACGGGAAAAATGATGCAATGGAAAACGATATTGTCTTTTCCGATAAAGTGTACGAGCTGGGTGTCTTTATCGTTCCAGTAGGGTCGCCAGTCGCGCTGGTTGTCGAGGGCCCATTGTTTGGTAGCGCTGATATAACCAATAGGCGCGTCGAACCACACATAGAGCACTTTTCCTTCGGCGCCTGCCACCGGGACTTTGATGCCCCAGTCGAGGTCGCGGGTTACGGCGCGGGGCTGCAGTCCGCCATCGAGCCAGCTTTTGCACTGGCCCAGTACGTTTGCGCGCCAGTCGTCCTGGTGCTGTCCCAGGATCCACTCCCGCAGAAATGTTTCGTGCCGGTTGAGGGGCAGGTACCAGTGGGTGGTTTTTTTCTTGATGGGCGCTTCGCCGCTGAGGGTGCTAACGGGATTGATCAGTTCATCGGGACTCAGCGTCGTGCCGCATTTCTCACACTGATCCCCATACGCATTTTCGAAACCGCAATTGGGACAGGTGCCTTTGATGTAACGGTCGGCCAGGAAGGTATTGGCCTTCACGTCAAAATATTGTTCGGTCTCCCGTGTTTCGAGCTCACCGGCATCGTTGAGGCGCGTGAAAAATTCCTGCGAAGTTTCGTGGTGCAGGGGCGAGCTGGTACGGTGATAAATGTCAAAGGAAATGCCGAGGTCGGCGAAGTTTTGACGGATGATCTCGTGGTATTTATCGATGATGGCCTGGGGCGTGGTATTTTCTTTCATGGCCTGGATGGGAATGGCCGTGCCGTGTTCATCGCTGCCGCATACAAAAACCACGTCTTTTTTCCGGGCCCGGAGATAACGTACATATATATCTGCAGGAAGGTAGGCGCCCGCCAGGTGGCCGATGTGTTTCAGGCCATTGGCATAGGGAAGGGCTGCCGTTACCAGGTATCTTTTTGGGTGTAACATGACCGCAAAGATAGGCCCTTTTCCTACGTACCTTTACCGGGCAGAAACCCGGACATGAAAGCGAGTCTTATACATTGTTTGTTGTTGCTGTTTATCGGCTGCATCCTGCTGCCAGCCTGTGTGAAGGAATACAGCATCGAGGGCCGGGAGGCGGATGAGCCGCAGCCGCCCGTGGCAGATTCGTTGCCGGTTAATGACTCTATCCCTGGCAACGATTCCATTCCGGGTGGCGGCACGCTGCCTGCGCTTTTCGGTCGCTGTGCCGGTTGCACGGACCTGCTCCCGGATTCTGCCTGGTCCTTCATCATGCGGGGCGTCAGGGTTTGCGGAACCATGACGGCTTCGGTGATCAATACCGAACGCACGGGCCTCACGTTTTTCGGGCCTTCTTCCTGCAGCGTCGATTCGGGGCTCATCATCAACGCCTACTTTACCAGTAACCCGTTGAAGGCCTCGGGCAATCTCATTCATTCCAGTTGGGCCTCGGCCATTTATTACGACAATATCGGCAATGAGCATTATTTTGAATCGCTGCCGGAGCACGGCTTCTACCTGACCCTCGACAGCTACGACCATGCCAGCGGCGAAGCGAAGGGAAGAATGGGCGGAAGGGCAAGAATGCTGAACGGGGAAATGGCGCCCATAGAAGCAGGGCGTTTCCATATCCGGATCAAACCCTAGATTTGGTGCAAGATGTTAAGAAAGGATTTTCTGCGCCAGGGACTACTGGCTGCGCTTCCGCTGCTTCCCGGTGAAAGGGAGGCGGCTGCGTTAACCGAAAGCGCCGGGGATATGATTGTTCCGCCCGCACTGGAACCGGGCGATACCATTGGCATCAGTTCTCCCGCTGGTTATATTACCCTCGCTGAACTGCAGCCTGCCATCGACCAGATCAGGAGCTGGGGCTTTAAAATAAGGCTGGGAGCCACTATCGGCAAAAGGGACGGTACGTTTGGTGGAACGGATGAAGAGCGCCGCGCCGATTTCCAGCAATTGCTCGACGACCCGGAAGTGAAGGCCATCCTCTGCGCCCGCGGCGGTTACGGCATGGTGCGCATCATCGACCAGATTGATTTCAGCCGCCTTAGACGATATCCGAAATGGATGATCGGGTTCAGCGATGTAACGGTATTACACGCCCACCTCAACCGCCAGTGCAGGCTGGCCAGCATCCATTCCAAAATGTGCAACAGTTTCCCGGAACTGTGGGCCGCGGCCGATCCCATGCAGCAGGCCACCATTTTGTCGATAAGGGATGCGCTGTTGCGGAAGCCGCTTTCTTTCAACATTCCGCCTAATGCCAATAATCGGTTGGGCATGGCCGTGGGAGAGCTGATCGGCGGCAATTGCAAAACCCTCGAAAGCCTGGCGGGGTCGCGCTCCGATATCCATACTGCCGGTAAGATCCTCTTCCTGGAAGATACCGGTGAATATCTCTACAGCATCGACCGTATGTTCTGGAACCTGAAAAGAAGCGGCAAGCTGGAGAACCTGGCCGGGCTCATCATTGGCGGTTTCAAAGTGAAGGCTTCGGAAGACCCGGCGGAAGAATTCAACCGCGATCTCTACCGGATTGTGCTGGAAAAAGTGGGCGACTGCTCTTATCCGCTTTGTTTTGATTTCCCGGTGGGCCACCAGCGGAACAATTATGCCCTCACCTGCGGGCTCACCCTGCAATTAGATGTTAAAATGGATGGAGTGCTGTTGCAGGAACAGAAGAATTAGTATTTTCCGCATATGATAACTTTTCTGCTCTGGATTTTGCTTTTTGTGCTCTGCTGGCCCATCGCGCTGCTGGCCCTGGTGCTCTATCCCATTGTGTGGTTGTTGTTGCTGCCCTTCCGCATCCTGGGCTTTGCCGTAGATGGCGTGCTCGGTCTGATCAAAGGCATTTTTATGTTGCCTGCCCGGCTGCTCAGCGGAAAAAGAAGCCACTTGTAAATTTGAATTTCTCTTTCTATTTTGAGCGCTCACCTTAACCGGCGCTTATGAAAAAGAAATTATGGCTCTGTATGCTGGCTGGTATTTCCTGCCTGCCACTGGCTGCGCAGGATAGTATTTCGATCCGGCAGCAAATTGATTCCATCGAACAATCCTTTCAGTACCAGACCGGCACCATCCGTCTTTCAGAAGGTGATGCAGATTTGCAGGTGCCACCGGGCTTCCGTTTTCTCGATGCAAAGCAGGCGGTGTATGTGCTCAGTGAACTCTGGGGCAATCCACCCGACAGTTCTGTGCTGGGCATGCTGGTGCCTGCTTCCGGCGGTGTGGTATCGCCCGATTCCTGGGCCTTCACCATCAATTACGATCCCATGGGCTATGTGAAGGACGATGATGCGGCAGACATCAATTATACCAACCTGCTGAAAGAACAGCAGAAAGATGTGCAGGAAGCCAACAAACACAGAGAGGCCCTGGGCTTTGAACCGGTGGAGCTCGTCAACTGGGCGACCACGCCTTATTACGACAAAACGAACAAAACCCTGCACTGGGCCAAGGAGCTGCAGTTTGGAGAAGACAGTCTGCATACCCTGAATTACAACCTGCGGGTGCTGGGTCGCAAGGGCATCTACCTGTTGAATGCGATCGCTCCCATGGAGGCCCTGCCTGCTGTTCAGCAGCATGTGCCCGAAGTGATCAGCAGCGTGCATTTTAAGGAAGGAAGCCGGTATGCCGATTTCGATTCCGGTGTGGACGAAGTAGCGGCCTGGACCGTGGGTGGTTTGGTGGCAGGAAAAGTGCTGGCCAAAGTAGGCTTCTTTGCCCTGTTGCTGAAGTTCTGGAAACTGATTGCGATTGCGGTTGCAGGTGTTGGCTCGGCTGCCTGGAAATGGCTGAGGGGCCGCCGTAAAAATGAGGAAGAAAGCTTATCTGCTGCGGCTGAAACGGTTCCGGATACAAATTCCTGAAACGAATAACGGGGGCTGGTGCAACCAGTTCCCTTATTTTTTTGTCAGCTTGAAAAAAACATGAAGCGGATAGCTATACCCGTGCTCCTGTTGTGCCTGGCAGTCGCTGCCTGCAAACGGGAAACCGTTATAGGCGATAAATATGCCTCTTTCAGCTATGCCCTTACGGCCTGCGCCGATCCCTGGCCGGGCAGTACAGACAGCGCCACGCTGGTGAAGAATATCGGTAACTATCTTTCGAATGAGAAGAATATATACATCGCAAGTATCCACATAAGTTTCGACGGTACGCAGGAGATCTGCCATGCCTGTCCCTGTAAAACGGGTGGCATTCTGCATGTGACCAGCTTCGATGATGAGGTGATGCGCGAGCGGTTGTCGGCGCTTGGATTTGAATAAAGGAATGCCTGCAGCCTCAGCAGGTCTTAGCGGCGGCGGCGGTTGAAGCGCAGGATAACGCTGTCGAGGCGCTGCTGCTGTTCGGGATTGCAAAAGGCGCGGATCGCCTGGAAGTGACGATAGTTGTTCATTAAGGTGCTGTCTTCAAAAACATTCATGCGGCGGATGGTTGACTGCAGCAGGGAGTCGCTGGCTGCCGGTTGCTTGAGGTAACCGAAAAGCTGGTCCTTGTAAAAACGCACGGAGTCGTAAAGGGGTTTGTTCCTGCTTTTTGTGGAATCAAAAAGCGTGCGGAATTGCGCGGATTGCGCCTGGTCCAGGTTCAGTTCACGGATCATGAAATCGCCCGGGTTCCTGGGCGGCGGAGTGCCCGGCTTGAAATACATAAAGAGGAGTGCCAGGTTGCTGACCAGCAGCACGCCAATAATGATCAGGAGGGTTTTGTTGTTCACGCGTTTCATGGCATAGGGTTTTGATCCAGCAGGGAAGCGGGCTCCAGGTGGTATTCACGCGCCAGGGACAGGATCTGCTCCGTCGGTTCTTCATTACCGGTAGTACCGGCACGCCAGATGAACCAGCCGTTCACCGCCAGGAGCAGGAGGCTCAGCGCAAGGGCCACAAAAGGTTTCGACAGGAAACGCGCAATGCCGTACCATGCCGGTTCGGGTGTTTGCAGCCTGGCCCTTACGCGGGTGTAAAGGTGGGGCGGTGCGCCGGCCCGCTGTACACCTTCCAGGCTCCCCATCACTTTGTCGATCTCATCTTTCCAGGGTTCTAACGGTTTCATGTGTTTGCTTTTTTATCAAAATACTGCTGTAGTTTTTTCCGGAGGTTGGCGCGGGCCCTTCCCAGCAAGCCTTCCACCGCACTTTCCGAAAGCCGCATCACCGCGGCTATTTCCCGTTGGTTCAGTCCTTCCAGTTGCTGCAACTGGTAGGCCACCTGCTGGTTTTCGGGAAGGCCCCGGATGGCGGAAAACAGCAGGGCGGCATCCTGTTTTTTTTCCAGCGCCACGCCCGGGTGAAAAAAATCGATCGATTCACCCGCCGGCTGTTTCGGTTTGCGCTGCCGCAGCAGGTCGAGCGATTTGTTCACCGCGATGCGATAGAGCCAGGTGCCCAGGCCGGCATCGCCCCGGAATCCATCCAGTTTCCGGTAGGCGCTCACAAAAACTTCCTGCGTCACATCTTCTGCATCCGCTTCTTCCTGCAGGAAACCGAGCGCCGTATTGTATATCCGGTCCTGCCAATTCTCCACCAGTTGGCGGAAGGCTGCTTCGTCTTTTTGCTTCAGCGCTGCTATCAGTTCGGCTTCGTTCACACTTGCAGGTTATAATGGCGGATGAAGCGAAAATACACCAACTGTGCTGAATCACCTCGGCTCAGTAGGGCATTACGGGACCACCGCCCGGACCACCTCCATGGCCGCCGCCGCCCGGCATACCACCAGGGGGTGGGCCACCCGGAAATCTGCCCGGCGGGAACATGCCCGGCTGCCGCATGTCCTCCCTGCGGCGCTCCGGCGCCTTCCCGAAATTTTTGATCTTATACGTGAACGTGAGCATAAAATATTGTGTCAGCACTTCTGTTTGCAGGTCTTCAATATAGTCGGCCGTAACGGTGCGGCTGATGGCGCGGTTCTGTTTCAACAGGTCAAACACAGAAAGCTTCAGTTCGCCCTTCTGGTCTTTCAGGAATTTTTTCCCGGCCGCTACGTTCCAGAGCCAGAAGTTCTGGTTGTAGGCAGCGCTCAGGCCGCGGTACAGGTTGTTGTTGAGACTGTTCTGGAAGAACCAGCCGTTTTTGGAAAGCAGGTTGAAACCAATACCGGCCGACTGGCTGAAATAATGGTTGTTCAGCGATTGCTGCACCTTGTTGGTCACATTGTTGAAATTGGCGTTGTAGTTGATGTTGAAATCAACATACTCGCTGATGTTGCTGGCAATCACCATTCCGCCCGAATAGGTATAACTGTTAGAAGCATTGAACAGGTTGTTGATCATACCCGGCGTGCGCACAAAAGCCATTCCCGCATTGAAAGTGAGGTTGCTTTTGATGGCCTTAAAGGGAAAGGAATAGGTGAACATGGTATTGGTGTTCCAGTAGCCGTTCAGGTTGATGGGCTTTGACAGTTGTGATCCCTTGTACAGCGTAACGGAAGGCGTGAGCACGGAGTCGGCGCTGGCGCGGTAGGTGGCGTTGGTGATATAGCCATCGGTTTGGGTAGCGAAGAAATTGATGAAGAAGCTGTTCCCTTTCCGGCTGTTGGTATAGGTATAGCGGCCGCCCAGCCGGTTGCTGATGCTCTGGTCCAGTTCGGGGTTACCGGTTGTGAGGAAGAGGGTATTGGAATTGTTGATCACATTCTGCAATTGGTTTACAGAAGGGTTATTGGTACCGGCGCGGTAAAAGATGCGGATATTGCTTTTGTCGCTGAGTTTAAACCGGAACATGGCGTTCGGCAGGATATTGCTGAAGGTTTTAGTAAGATTGCCCTGCTGCGGGTAGGTCTGGTCGTTATCCAGCTTCACGTGTTGCAGGTCGAACCCGATATTGATGTTCTTGTCGCGGTCGCCCAAACGGTAGGTGACGCCGCCACGCTGTGTCGTAACCTTGTTGTTAAATACGTTGGAGAGGCTGGTGTCGAGCTGGCTGTACTTATCGGTGCTCCTATCAAAATGCCAGGTCTTCTGGTCGGCATCGTTGTTGGAATAGGAGGGGTTGTAGTTGAATTGCAGCAGCCCTTTTTTGCCGAGGGGTTCCGTATAGCTCAGGTTGGCGGAGAGGTTGAGGTTGCGGGTATCGGAATGCTGTTGCTGCAATACCGAATCGTATTCCGTAACGCCTTTGAAGAAGGTGGAAATCGATGCCACGTCCTGCGTGGAATTGCGGTTATTGAAGCCCGTTGTAATGCCGGCTACCAGCGAACGGCCTCTTTTTTTGAAAGAATGCCTGAACAGGAAAGTGTTGTTGAAATTGTACCCGTTCCCGGTGGTATGGATGTTGTTTTCGGTGCTGCTTACCAGTGAGCCGCCTTCGGTGTTCATGACCCCGGCCACCTTGCTGCTGTTATCGGTATTCTGGAAATTGAAGCTGGGAATGATGAGCAGGGTATTGTTGCTGTCGATCTTGTATTCCATCCGCATATTGACGCGCTGGCTGGTGCTGCGGTTGTGGTTTTCGCCCACTTCGCGGTACATATTGTTGGAGTCGGTGCTGTTCAGCAGCTCTCTTGTGGAGACATAGTTCCTGCTGTTGTCGTTGTTATTGAGGAAATAACTGCCGGTCACGTTGAAGTTCTTGCCCCAGAGATCGCTGTAGTTGAGGCCGAGGGCATTTGTTTTGGTAATGCCGCCCTGGCCGTTCACCTGGAAATTATCGGTACCGCCGCGGCCGGCGCCGCCGCCACCTCTTCCACTACCCGAGCCCGTTAGGCCCAGGATATCGGACCCGGAAAAATTCTGCTGGTTGATGTTGTTGAAGAGGCCCACCACCGAAATACGCCGGTTCTTGTTGAAGAAATTCACCGAACCTCCGGCCTGGTAGCGGTCGTCCGTGCCATAGCCGGCGTATACGCGGCCGAACTGCCCGTTGCGGCGGTCTTCGCGCGTTACCACGTTGATGGCCTTATAGCCGTTGCCGTCGTCAATTCCCGTGAGCTGGGCCTGGTCGCTGAGCCGGTCAAATACCTGGATCTTGTCCACCACTTCCGCGGGAAGGTTGCGCAGCGCGGCCGTGGCATCGTCGCCAAAAAATTCACGCCCGTCGATGGTCACTTTTTTCACCTGCTCTCCCTGGGCCTTCACCTGCCCGTTCTCCACCTGGATGCCCGGCATTTTTTTCACCAGGTCTTCCACGTTGGCATCGGGATTGACCTTGAACTGGCTGGCGTTGAATTGAACGGTATCGCCTTTTTGCTGGGCCGGCGGCGTGGCTGCTTTTACCACCACTTCGGTGAGGTTCTCGCCACCTTTTTTGAGATTGATCTTTCCCAGGTCGACGGGTTTGCCCGAAAGCGTGACGACCTTTTCATACGATTCGTATCCCACAAAACTAATGACGAGTTTATAAGAGCCATCGGGAATGTCGTTGAAAACAATATCGCCGGTTTTAGAGGAGATGGTATTCCGGGAAAGATTGCTGTTGCGCAGTTCTGCGGTGGCTCCGCTGAGGGAGGTTTTGGAACTGGAGTCGGCCACGCGGACGCGGATGCTGCCCTGTGCCTGGGCAAAGAAATGGAAAAAGATGCCTGCCAATAGGAGCGTAAAATTCTTCATAAAACAACTTGTCTGGCTGATTAGACGGAGCAGAATGGAATTTCCTCCGGGCAGGCGGAAATTTTTGGGGTAATTTGTCCCAAATAATATTCCTTGATCATACCTCCCTACCTGAAGAAAGGAGACCGCATCGGGCTGGTTTGCCCGGCGGGATTCATGGCCCCTGCGAAGTTCCGGGATTGTGTGGAAACCCTTGTCCGTTGGGGCTTTGAGCCGGTTCTGGGCGCTACCATGGCGAGCCGGTCGGCCAATTATTTTTCCGGCACAGATGCAGAGCGGCTGGAAGACCTGCAGCGCATGCTGGACGATCCTTCGATCAAAGCCGTATTGTGCGCGCGTGGTGGTTATGGCACCAGCCGTATCATCGACCAGCTCAGTTTCCGGCGCTTTCGCCGGCACCCGAAATGGCTTATCGGGTACAGCGATATCACCGTGCTGCTGGCCCATGTTGGCAGGCGGTATAATATTGCGGCCCTGCATGCGCCCATGGCAGGCGCTTTTGCCGGCGGCGAATGGGGCAATCCCTATGTGCTGTCTTTAAAGGCGGCGCTGGAAGGGCGTAAGGCGCGTTACGAGGCCCCTGTGCACGACCTCAACAGGAATGGCAAAGCCCAGGGCCAGTTGGTAGGCGGCAACCTGAGCCTGGTGGCACATTTAATTGGTACGCGGTCGGGCATCCAGACAAAGGGGCGTATTCTTTTCCTGGAAGACGTGGGAGAATACCTGTACAATGTAGACAGGATGATGGTGCAATTGAAAAGAGCCGGTTTGCTCGACCAGCCCGCTGCCCTGGTCATCGGCGGATTTACCGATAACAAAGACACCCCGCGTCCCTTCGGTACAACAGTGGAACAGATCATTGCCGGACATATTCCCGCAGGTTACCCGGTTTGTTTTGGTTTCCCGGTAAGTCATGAGAAGGAAAATTATGCCCTGAAAACAGGAGTGGAGTATGCACTCACGGTGAGCCCTAAGCGCATTCAACTGAAGGAAGTGTAACGATCCGTCACCGGCTATTGAAATATTCGGCAGGGATAATGATCTGATTGTTGTCGACCAGAATCGTAAAGAATAAATCTGAATCTATTTTCTTTGAATTATTCATCACAGTTTGCCAGTCGGTCATTTGGGTTATTAGTTCTAGTACAAAGTTTTCAAGTTTCTGGTCATTGATTGATGAAGCTACATTAACGGATTTGACTGTACTCTTTTTTGAAATGGAAATACCAACTACCAGCCACTGATTTTCAACCGGATCAGTATAATTTGAAAGCTTTTGCTGCAATTCCGGGTAGAAAGTTCTGTAGAAGACCCTGCCGGCATAATGCAGAGAGCTTGCCTGACCAATTAATATCATACGGCTTTCTGAAAGGTTGAGGTTTTCATTGGCATAAACGTTGTTAAACCTGATTTGAGGATGCGCCGACTCGCCCGCTATATATTTTCCCTCGTCATACATTTCAGTGGCAAGAATATAGTTCTTTTGTAGGTGTTCGAATGCCTGTCTCCCATATTTTCTTTCTGCTTCATGCGTCCATCTTTTGTGGTCCTGGCCATTCAACCAGGTCCACTTACCATGCTTTTTACCATTCAAAACGTCCCCATATATTTCATATTCAAAGCATTGTTTACCGGGATCGAACGTTGTCCTAAACTTTCCATTACCATTGACAACAGCAGGTTTCCCGGATGAGGTATATACCTCCATTATCAGGGGTTCTTCGCCTTTAAAATCGTATACTTTTTGAATTTTCCCGTCCGGGTAATAATATATCCATTTTCCACTCCTTTTGCTATTTTGATATGCCCCTTCTTCCTTTATCGTTCCATTTTTGTAAAAATACTGAGCTACACCTTCCAGGTTGTTATTGATCATGGTGGCATTTAAATACAGTTCGCCGGTTGTATAGTAGTCGTGAAATGCACCTGTAACATTAATTATTTCAGTGTCCATTTTTCCCACTCTATAGTAAGTTGCATGCGTTCTGTCTACAACGTTCCCTGGACACGTAAAATGAATCTTTATGCTATCCCTTGCGAAAACTTCAACAAAATCACCAATTCTAAAATTATCTGGCAGACCAGATTGCGAAAAGGAAATGAAGCAGAATAATAACAGTGGTATGGAGACTGAGAATGATTTCACGAGATATTGTTGATGCAAAAAAGTAATAAATAATTATTCGCCCGTTTTATCAAGAACCATTGTGACAGGTGAAGATGGATTGCTGTTATCTTTCAATACCAATTTCTCCATAGAAATTTCCACTATTTCATAATCCACAGGATCGGTGCTACCCATGCCCGGATTAATGCGGACAGTCTTATCAGACAACAATTGCCACTTGCCTGCAATATAGACTTCAGGCCAGCAATTACCGAACGCGTCTATTTCCTTAGTGATATAACTATGGTCGCCTGTAAATGCAAAAGCGCAGGTAGATGTTTTTTGACATGGGGTAAGTGTAACATTTGTGATGCTCTCAAAATGCCATCCTGCTGAAGTTAGCATTTCCTCGACGGCAGGAGGTACCTGCTCCTTATCTTTGCCACATGATAACAAAGAAATAAGCGATATGCACAATCCCAGGACAGGGAAATGGTTTTTTAAAGTGATATTTCTCATAAAAGAAAGTGGTTTTATTTTTTATTGAAATAATTTATATCCTACCTCTTTTCTTCACACAATACCATTGCTTATACCTCGAACCAATATGGATTCTCTATATTTTCTTACCTGTTATTATACTTCTTCGATTTATATTAATATTCACATTAGCATCCCCTGTTTTCAGGTGGCCTGCAATAGTTGATTTTTGAGAGTTTGTTACAAGTATTCCTGATTCTGCATCAATTTCAATTAAACCTTCTTCTTTCCCTTTCATTTCCGCACTGTGATTTAAAGCATCTATTGTTTGCTCAATAGGTAATAATGTTTCTATGTAGGCAACCCCGCTATTGATGCTGTCAAGGGTACATTTCATATTTTTACTTTTTAATCCTCCAGTTTCCGATGAGTCTTTATGTAGCCATGAAGAATTTGCAAACACAGTTTTGCCTGGTAATACAGTAGAGGTTTTTTCAAAGATGTTTTTAAAATACTCCTCCCCAAAAGAGCTGTCGGGTATATTATTAGGCGCACTGCTTGATTGAGCGTCAATAGTATTAAGAAATAGTGGTTTCCAATCTACATTTTCTTAAAAGTATAAGAATATTTTTTGTTTCTCTTGATCAAAAATAATGTGTCTGAATAGGCGGGTTTATAGATACTATCCCCTGGTTTTGCTGTGTACTGAAAAATCTCGTTATTGTTAAAATTTCTATTTATATATGGATAAAAAGAGAATTCTACAAGATTATTATCAAGAACAAAATTTGACCCTCTCGAATATTCATCGATCTTGACTATTTTTCCTGATAGGTTGCTTGAATAAAACAAATCGAACTCCCGCTGAACTTTCTTATTTTGATAACGTATGCCTACGAAAATTATTAGGCAAACCAATAGAATAAACATCATAATAATTATTATATTTCGCATAAGTTATTTTTTCCAAAAATCGTGGATAATCCAAGTGTTACTCACTCCTCCTGCGCCATTAACTGGAACAGGTCCCGCAGGTAATCCCACTCCAACATTTACCTGACCGCCATAAAGGGAATTTCCTCCTCCCAAAGGTGTAAATGTTCCTGTACCTCCTATATTTAAACCTGCCGAAAAGGCTCCAGCTCCCCAAATTGTAGGGTAGTCGCCATTGCCAAATGTATTAGTAGCAACCATACTCCTAGTAATATCAGAAGCACTCCCAGAATATCTTACAGCTCCCAAATTTATAGTTGCATCTATTGCATAACCACCGCCTACTTGTTGTGTTACTGTGACAACAGGTTTCCAAGATGCTTGTGGCCCGTGTGTAATCCAATTTAATTCAACAGAACTACCTGCCCCAAAACCAAAAACTCCGCTAAAGCCTACCCCTATATTAAGGAAATCTGAAACAAGCCACCTGCCAATAGGTCCATCCCAGTTATACCAACTCTCGCCCCCGTTTTGTAGTCCCATCCCCATCAACTCCGCCATCTTCTTTTCAGAAACATACAAACCACCAACACCAACGCCATTGCCAGGCCCCGGATCAAAACTGAAACTCACATGAAAGCCTCCTTTGGCAGAATAAATGGCGCTTATATTATCTCTTCCCGTTCCTGCCCATTGCTGTGTGTAATAGCCTTCTACCATGCCGGTGGTTATATGGCCGCCATTATACCTGTTTAGCGCTTCCTGCGGAGAAGCTGCCCATCCCGGTCCGCCACCCCAGGCGTTAAATGTGTTCATGTAGCCGGTCCCGTAACCATGGCCCTGGCCCTGGCTGCTGAAATATGCGGGTGAAGCCATGTCGCCACCGATATAACCTCCCCCGTCACCCGAACTGTTCAGCACGTTGGTTACCATATCAACAGCCTGGTCCCATTGGGCCTGGGTCAACTCTCCTGTAGGGTCGGTATAGCTAAGCGGGTTGTTCAGCACATAGGCGTAACGGTTGAAACTTTGCGTATTATAGGCATCCTGCACAAAATTATCCGGCATTAAAAACCGGTGCAGAGCGGGGTCGTACAACCGGCCGTTCATATGCACCAGCCCTACCGTCAAATGTTCGTGCCCGGTATATCCCCTGTCTATATAGGTAAAAGAGCCAAGCGTTGTCCCGCTGCCGTTTTGCAATTTAGCCAGGTTGCCCCAGGCGTCAAAATGCCGTTTTTCTTTTACAACCCCATTGCCATCGGTAATGGCCACTATGCTGCCAAGGTGATCCCTGTGCAGGTAGAGCATTTCGTTGGTGGTGCTGCTGCTTTGGACCGATCTCCACACAGCAGGTGCATTGTAAGCGCTGCCGCCGGTATAGAAAACAAAAGTGGTGGTACTCGTTTGCGCGTCTTCGGTTATTTCCATGGAGCCGTCCGCACTGTAATGGCGCTGGTACCTTGCGCTGCCCCAACTGCTGCTGGCGTAAGTGCGCCCCCATTGCATATGCGCTCTTCGCCCTGCCGCGCCATACTGAAAGGTTATTTTATCTTTCCCGGGCTCGGTAATGGTTACCGGCTGCTTAAAATTATTATATACAGCCTGCTGCACTTCGTGCCCGCTGTAATATGCCTGTCCTGCGGTATTCAGGGTAACGTCTTTCTGCAGGTAGGTAGTGGTATTGGCATAGGTATAAGTACCGATAGCTCCATTGCTGCTGATGCGGCCCCGGGTATCGTAGCTCTGGGTTAATGCAACGCCCGTTGCCGGGTTGCTCCATTGCGTCAACCTGTCCAGTGCATCGTACTGAAAGCTTTCTGTTAAAGCCTGGCCACCACTGGTAAAAAGAGTTGTGCTGCGCCCGGTAAGCAGCCCCCGCTGGGCATTCCAGGTATAGTTGTAACTGAACAGATCAGTACTCTGCTTTACCAGTTTTTCCCCGGTCGGTAATCCATAGTCATCGTATGTGTTTTGTTGCTGCAAGCCACTGCTGCCCAGGGTCGCCGCGGTTACCTGGCCCCGGGCGTTGAGCCCGGTAAGCTCCCATATAACACCGTTTTCTGTGGTTTCTGTCTTTTTCAGCACATTGTTCTGGTAGGTATAGGTAAGGTTTTGGGTGGCTGTTTTATTGTTGCTTTTATTGAGCGCCGTCTGCGTTTCGGTGCTGATGCGCCCGAAGGCGTCGTAGCCAGCTGTTTTTGTAAAGCGGGCCTTCGGGTTTTCTTCCACTGTTTGCGAAACCCGCTTATAACTGTCGTAAGTAAAGGTGGTGGTGCCGTTGTTGCCATCGGCATTGGTAAGCGTAACGCTGGTGGGTAATTTGGTGGTGGCGTCGTACGCGTACACGGTAACCATGTTGGTGGGCACATCACCGGTGCTGGCGTCTCCCGTCTCTATTTTTTGCGTCACCTTTCCTTTGGCATCGTACTGGTATTCTGTGCTTCCTTTAGGGCTTATTTCTTTTGTTAACTCGCCCCACGCATTGTATTGATAGTTGTATTCCCCGGCAGAAGGATCGGTTAATTTTGTTCGCTGCCCCCAGCCATTCTGCTCGATGGTTTGCACGCTCCCTCCGTAATCAGCGGTTTTCATTGCGCCATTGCTAAAATAAGTATAGCTGATAGAGCCGCCTGGATCTTGTTGCGCAGTTACCAGTCCTATCGCGTTTTTGGTGGTGGTAGTGGTTTTAGTGCCATCGTTTACCGTTACGCTCAACCCGCTGTAGCTCATACTGGTTACTTTACCGCTGGGCAAGGTAACGCTGAGAGGTCTGCTGTACACATCATAGCTGGTGGTGGTCCATTGCGATGGAGCTGTGCCGGTGAAAGGCTCGCTTTTGCGCCAGATTCTACCCATTGCGTCGTACTCTGTACGCACATTTACCCACACGCCTAATGCATTTTTATAACTTTCCCTGATCAGCCTTTTCAAAGGATCAAACTCCTGTTCCGTGGCAGCCCCGTTTTGAGCGGTATTTGCGATGGTATAATTAAAATTCGAACTGTTTTTTGTATAGGTAGTCGTGGTTTGCTTGCCATATATATCTGTAGTGCCTGTTAATCTTCCCCAGGCGTCGTATGCAAAAGATACAGTTTGACTGAAAGGATTGGTTTGACTGAGTAGTTTGCCTGTTACAGCATTATAAACAGCGGTGGATGTAAGGCCTTCAGCATCCGTGCTGCCGGTTACAAACCGTTTAGTGGCATCGTATGAAAAGCTTACCGTTCTCCCTGTGCTGCCGTATGGTGTTATGGTTTTGCCCAGCAGGTTGCCATAGCTGTCATAGGTAAAATCCTCTTTGTTGAAGTTAGTGATATTATTGCCTTTCCAGCGGTGCTGGCTGACGAGGCCGGCGGCGGTATAATCCCATTGCTCTGTGGTTACAAAAGCAGTTTGTCCATTTAGGGTACGGGTGACCGTTACATTGGATGGCCTGCCGATAAAATAGGGCGATCCGGTACTGTTCGTATAGGTTATGTTAACAGTTTCCGTACCCAGTCCCGAATACGCTGTGCTTACCTGTGTAATGTTGTTATAGGTGTCATATTGGGCATCGCGGGTGGTGGTAGTTCCTTCAAGTGCATTTTGCGCTACCGACTGGGTATTGCGCAGTTTAAACACTTTATTGGAAAGCAGCTCACTTTGGTAAGTATGAACGGTTTTAGTGATATAACCCGATACACTCGCTGAAAAAACAGGAGCGTATAACTGGCTGTGCTGCTGTATGGGAGCGCCACGAAGCTGTGGATTGCTTAAAACAACGGAAAATATACGGTTGCTATAGGCAGAGTGACGGTTACTTTGAGCAACGCCTTCAAAGCCCAGGAACCGTAACCCCTGCAGGTGCTGCACAGCACCCTTGTAGGCAAAATATTGCTTATCGCTCACCGTACCGTTTACTGTGCGGGTTATGCCCTGCACCACCTGAAAGGAGCGGGCAGTAACAATATCTGTATAAGGATACACCTGGTCTGTTCCCTGTGCATAGACTGTAAATCCTTCGGTGGGATGCGTGGCGCCGTTTTCCAGCGGCCGGTAGTCAATGCTTTGCACTACTCCGTTCTGGCTGACAGAGCGCAGCAGCGCCTCTTCCCGGTGATCTCTTTTAAACTGAAAATAAGTCACCCATTTATGACTTACCCCGGCAAATTCAAGGTTCACGTTGGGTCTGTCGGAAGGAAGGAATACGGGAATGGGGAAATGCCGAAGGTTGCCGGTTCGGCTCACAGAAGTTCCTGCCGTAAATGCAGGCCTGCCATCCGTATTAGAAGGGGGTGTATTGTAATAGGGTGTCAGGGTTTGGGTACCATTATCACTGTTATTGTATGTTACCGTGCTGTAGTCCACTATATCCGTTTTGCTGTCGCCGTCAATATCCACGGCTACCAGGTCGTAGGTGCGGGAGGTAGCTCCCTCCTGCCTGGGCCGGTAAGTGAACGGATAGGTATTTTCTGTTTTCACAAAACTGGTACCGGTGGAAAGGAAAAGCGCAAACAGACTGCTGTTGTCGGCAGTGGGTATCATGATATCTGTTTTGCCATCCCCGTTATAGTCACCCGTAAAAAGGGGGTACTGGCGCTTAATACGGCTGTCGGAAGTACTCCATAATTGTGTGAACATATTATTCTGGTTCATACCGAACACATACATGGTCCCTTCCTTCACCAGGATAATATCTGTCTTGCCATCCCCGTCCACATCTTCTGTATAAACCATATCACCGGCTGCGTAGCCCGAGGAAAAATAACCGGCATGAGATGCAAACCCAGTGCTGATCCGTCGGTCGAGGTTGATGAAATAGAAGTTCGCGGTGTTAATGTTATTTATGGAACATTGACAACAATCTGTCGGGGGTGGGGCATTGGGGGTTACGCCGGAACCATTCTTTGAAGTTGCGCTATCCTTCAACAGAAGCGTTTGGGAGTTCTTTTCTGCGGTAGTAGAATCAGCAGCTATATAGGCAGCAGAACAGCCGGGAATCGTCGTGCAGGAACTATTACTATAGGGCAGGGTAATCGCCACTATATCGGTTAACCCATCCCCGTTAAAATCTCCTGAAACATATTTCAGCGGAACCCGGTATGTGTCAGCGTGACTGCAATCGGATTGGTAAGTGTAGCTGGGAGCTGCCCATGTTCTCTGGTATTGTGTACCTATTGGCATCCCGCTACTGGGGGCCGCTTCACCTAATATATTAAACTCAACTGTTGAAGTGCCGGTTTCCTGCACCAGTGTAATACCCTGTCCGGGTTGTTTTTTCCCATCGGCATAAAGCATATCTGTAGGGAAAATTGCCCTGAAAGCAGTTGGCAGGGGCCCGTATTCTATCGGGTAGGAGGAATAGGAGCCCTGCTGCTGAAAATCCTTCAAAAACCAGAACTTCTTAAACGCATAGGTTCCCGTAATCGGGTACACGATAGATTCCATTTTACCATCCCCGTCATAATCCAGCGCGATCATTTTTGCATTGCGCTGCTCCACGTTTTCCATATCAGTGTAGTCGGACGGTGTGTTGCCGATAGCATTTATGGTGTTATTATAGGAAAAGCTTACAGGGGCATGTAACAGTGAGCCGTCACCGCTTTTTTCCTGAACAGAAACCAGGCGATCGTATCCGAGAGAAGAGGTATTATGACTGATGATATAACTCCGGTAGCCAACGCCACCGCTTCCGAATACCCGTATTTCTTTGAGCAGGCTTTTATTCATAAATGAGAGCCCGCCAATATAAGACTGCTCTGTTCGGGATCGGGTACCATAAATAAATTGAACTTCATTGACCGGGGTGGCTGCACCGGCACTGCCATAACTTATTTTGGCGATAAAGAGATTATTGTCGGCTATAGTGTAAGAATAATTTATCCGCAATCCGCGGGCATCCTCCCGGTAGGTGACAGCCCAGGTGGTACGGGAGAGAGAGTTAGAGCCATTTCCATAGATAGCATACGAGCCATCCGGATAATCAACCCGAAACTAAGCCGGTCCGTATGATGCACCGAATGATGAAACACCATAAGCGCTTATTTTCAGGTTGGAGAATTGTTCTGTTTCATATACCGAACCATCGGCGCCGTAAGTGCCGCTTTTCAACATAAGCCGCTGTCCGTTCAGCGAAAAACGATCTCCTGCACTCCCTGTCGTAAAATCTACCTTTCCTATCCGCCCGTCGTGAAAGGTGGTAGCGCCTGCTCTTGTAATAGAAGATACGCCGGAAACATTCCAGCCCCAGCCTGCAAGCCCGCTTCCTCCCTGGCTGCTGTATGAGATGGAAAGATCGGGCTGCACACCATTGATGCCCGGTGGAAGTGCAATGGGAATATTATAGCCGGCCGCCCCGGTGGAAGACACACTTAAAGCGCCAAGGGTTTCTGCTATTTCATTGCCCCCCGAACTTCCGGCACTTAGCATTTCCATCATTACAGGGCCGGGGATTGCTGTTACAGTTTCTTTACCGGTTGTTTTGGTGCCGATTTTGTAAGGCAGTTCCTGTTGGGCAAAAATGGTGTGGCTTAAAAGTAAAAAAGCAGGTAGCAGGATAAGCTTCATATAAGGTAAGGTTAATACTTCTGGCGTAAAATATATTTCTCACAGGCCATTGATTCTGGCCATTAAACCGCAGAGAGTTCTATTTATTGACGGACTATTTTTATGACATTGGTTTTGCCGTCGGCATTAATGCCGGTTAAGATATACATGCCCGGTGCATATGCTGAGAAATCAAGATTGATCAGTCCAAATTGAGATTTTATGGTCTGCCGGTATAATAATTGACCTGCTGCTGTATGTATTTGAAGCACCTGCAATGGGTTTGCTTTATCAGATACCCATTTTACACTAAGGTTATTTGTTACAGGAATAGGGTAAGCAGTAAGGCTTTCCGTAGAAATAGAATCTTGTGCTAAAGGTTCTGGTTGAGCTTTGCGATACGAAGACCCGATAGAACGCAATACCTGATTGCCGGCAGCATCATAAGAAAAAGAAAGTTTGGTTTGGGAAATACCTGTTAAAGAGTACAGGCACAGGAATGAAAGGCAAAGAAATTTCATAGTTGGTTAAGGTTTATCCGGCTCGCCTGGCCGTGGTCGTTGGAGCAAGAATAGAAAATACTTTTTCCCCTAAGACATATCCGTTGATATTTTTTTTGGTTTAATACATTTTTTCATCGCTTATAAATAATTGCCCAAGCAGGATCATGGTCAATAAGTAGCCGGGTAGCGTTAATTTTGCAGTTCAACAGATGAAATTGATCAAATGACCCTGGTTCAACTGGAATATATCCTGGCGGTGGATGCGCACCGGCATTTTGCCACGGCGGCCTCTCATTGTTATGTAACGCAGCCCACGCTCAGCATGCAGATACAGAAACTGGAGGAAGAGCTGGGCATTAAAATATTCGACCGGAGCCGGCATCCTGTGGTGCCCACGCCCATTGGCGAAGTGATGCTGCAGCATGCCCGCAGGGTGATGCGGGAGGTGACCCAGCTCGAAGATGTGATCCGTGAAAAGCAGGGCATCCTGCACGGCGAACTGAAACTGGGCATCATTCCCACCCTGGCGCCTTACCTGCTCCCGCTCTTCCTGCCGCGTTTTTTGGAAAAGCTTCCCGACGTGCAGTTGCGCGTGCGCGAAATGACCACCGACGACCTGCTGGAAGCCCTCCAGAAAGGACAGTTGGATATGGGCCTGGTGGTGACGCCCCTGCAACATGCCGGCATACGGGAGCACCCGCTTTTTTATGAAGAGATGGTGGCCTATGTATCGCGCAAGAATGCGGCGTACAAAAAAACATATGTGCTGGCCAACGATATTGATGTGCGGGAACTCTGGTTGCTGGAAGAAGGCCATTGCTTTCGTTCGCAAATGCTTAACCTCTGCGAACTGCAGCAGGTGCACAAAGACCTTCTCTTATTCGAATACGAAGCCGGCAGCCTGGAAACCCTCAAGCGCATGGTGGAAACAAACCGGGGCATCACCATCCTGCCCGAACTGGCCACTTACGACCTCACCGCTTCGCAGGCCAAACTGTTGCGGCATTTTCGCGCGCCCGTCCCGATGCGCGAGGTGAGCCTGGTAACGCCCAAAACCTTCGTCAAACAAAAGCTGCTCCAGGCGCTGCGCGAAATCATCCTGGCGAGCCTGCCGGAAAAAATCCTTAAGAACAAAGCCCGTAACCTGGTACCGGTGGGGGATTAGCATTACCTCGTCAACACACTGTCGAGCGCGGTGCGGTAAGCGGGGTAGCTGGAAAGATCGTTGTGGCTTCCGCCTTCGATGCTGATGAAGCGGTCGCCGCTTTTCAGCAGGGGCTTGAGTTTTGCGGCATTGCTATAAGGCACCACGCCGTCGTCTGTTCCCTGCAGTATGAGGATGGGCGCCGCCACCTTTGGCAGGAAGTCATAGGTAGGTATTTCATAGTGCAGCATTTTTTTCAGCGGGTAAAAAAAGAAATAACGCTGCGCCAGGGAGCGCAGGCTGTAATACGGTGTTTCCAGTACCAGTGCCGCAGCGGGTTTGCGCGAAGCCAGTTCAGCCGCGATGCCAGTGCCCATGCTCTTACCGTACAGCAGGATGCTGTCGGCGCCAAAGCGGGTGCGGGCCAGTTGGTAAACAAGGCCGGCGTCGGCATAGAGTTTGGCTTCCGTGAGTGTGCCGGTGGTTTTCCCGAAACCGGGATAGTCGGCCATCCATACTTCGTACCCATGGCGGGTAAAGGCCGGCGCATATTTTGCGTACCAGGTGATGTTCTTCCGGTTGCCGTGAAAATACAGCACGATGCCCCTGCAGGGGCCCTGGCTGGTGTCGGCCGGGAACTGCACGATGTTCAGGTTCTCTTCGCGGTTCACGGGAATATTCACTTCGCGGTGAGGTTCAGCAATGTTCAATGCCTGCCGCCGCTGCAGGGCTTCGGGATGAAAAAGAAAATAGTCCTGGAGATAATAAATGCCAATCCCCAACAGGGCGTAGAACAGGATCAGTAACTTTATCCAGCGGAAGATTTTCATGCCTGCAAAATTACCCGGCTTTGCGGGAATAGGTGTTATATTGTGTAAATTTCATATTTGTATGAAAAGGAACCGGAAAACCCTCGTCGCGTTGTTTGTTTTTTTGCTTACTACCTACCAGCTATATGCGCAAACGGGTAGTGAACCGGAAAAGCTGGGTTTGCCCGGCGACAACCTCAACCTGTATGCGGTGATGAAACTTTTCCAGGAATCGCCTACCCTGGAAGAGTTTGAGAAAAAGCTGAACGAAGAGAACAGCCAGATCAACAACCTCGACCTGAACGGCGACGACGAGACCGATTACATCAAGGTGCTGGATGAAGTGGAGGGAACGGTGCACAATATTGTATTGCAGGTAGCGGTAAGCGCCACCGAGAATCAGGACGTAGCGGTGTTTACCGTGGAGAAAAACAAAGACGGTTCGGTAGACATCCAGCTTACGGGCGATGAGGAATTGTATGGCAAGGACTATATCATTGAACCCAATACGGCAGAAACCGGATCCACGCCCAACCCGGGTTATACGGGCGCTGCGCCTGCCAACCAGGTTACGCGCACGCTCGACGACAAACAGATTGTGGTGAATAATTTCACCACGGTGGAGATCCAGCGCTGGCCCATCGTACAGTTCATGTATGTGCCCACCTACGTGGTGTGGCGTTCGCCCTGGTACTGGGGACATTATCCCGGCTGGTGGCGTCCCTGGCGCCCGGCCTACTGGGATTTTTATTTCGGGTACCATTATAATTATTACAGTTTCTACTGGGGCTGGTACCGCCGCTGGCCCTATCACCGCCATCCTTACTGGAACGATTATTATTACCATCGCCATCGCGCTTACTCACCCTGGGTGTACCAGCGCAGGAATTCCGGGTATTACCAGCGAACTTATTCGCGTCCTGAATTGCGCCGCGATGGCATGGCGCATTATACCAAGGTGAACCCGAAGGGGCCGGTTTTGCGTCCCGGTTTAAACCGGCCGGCGCCCCGGCCAACGATGCCGGCGCCGCGACCCAATCCGGGTACGCGACCCACCAATCCGGGTACACGCCCTACTCCAACAAAGCCGGCGCCAAAACCCACCAATCCCACGCGGCCTGCGCCCAAGCCGGTGAACCCAACGCGGCCGGCACCGAAGCCAACGCAGCCAACACGCCCGGTTACCCGGCCAACGCAGCCAACGCGCCCTGCGCCCAAACCTGCGCCCAAACCTGCGCCGTCTACACGGCCAGCGCCGCGACCCACACAGTCGACCCGGCCCACGCCCAAGCCGGCGCCGAAACCAGCACCGTCGACCCGGCCCACCACGCGACCGACCAACGGATGAGCCTCACCCGCTGATCAGTACTTCAAAATATCGCGCAGGAAATTGTGGTATTCGGGAAAATTCGGCAGGTTGTTGTGCCCGCCGCCTTCGATCCGTATCAGCGTGATCTTGGAAGGGTTCAGCGCCTGCAGCGCCTCGCTGTGCCGGATGGGTATGAGCCAGTCGCGCGTGCCGTGCAAAATATAGGTGTGACAGTTCACGCGGCGGATCCATTTTTCCGTTCGCAACTGGTAACGCAGCACCAGCCTCACCGGCAGTATGGGCAGGAAACGTTTCACCACCTCGGTGAAGCTGTAATAGGGCGCTTCGAGAATGAGGTAACGGGGATGGTTGTCCGAAGCGATCCTGGCGGCAAAGCCGCTGCCGATGCTGCGACCATAAAGGATCAGGTGGTGTTCGGGGTATTCGGCTTTCAGGCTGTTGTACACAAACTGGATATCGGACAGGATATCCGCTTCCGTTCTCTTGCCGGTGCTTTTCCCAAAGCCGCGGTAGTCGATCAGCACCACATCGTAATTGTAACGATAAAAGTCTTTGGCGTACTTGGCCCAGCCCTTGATGCTGCGCGTGTTTCCATGCAGGTAAAGCACGAGGCCAAGAGGCTTGCTGCGGTAAAAATGCAGGCCGTTGATACGTACGCCGGGCCCGATGTCAAAATTCAGTTCGCGGAAAGGCGTATCGTATTTGAACCGGAAATCGGCATGCAGCTTCTCTGGTTTGAAAATGAATTTTTCCTGCAGAAAATAACCCAGCAGGCTCAGCAGGGCAATGGCGCCCAGGATATACCAGAGAAGGGACATTCATCTAATCTACCACTAATTAACGGTTCTCCAGTCCACCTGCCAGGTTCACCAGGTTCTGCAATCCATAGCGCTCGCTCAGGCGCTGGATGGCGATGCGGCTGCGCACGCCTTTGCGGCAATAGACCACCACGGGCTCCGTTGATGGGATCCGGTGACCCGCCTGCATGATATCGCCCAGGGGAATGTTCTCGCCACCTATATTATAGGCCTCGTGCTCGAAGGGTTCCCGCACATCGATGAGCAGCAGGCCGGGATGCTCGCTGCGCAGTATTTCAAGTTCGCTGTAACTGACTTCTTTCATTACACAACCATGTCATCTTCTTCGTGATACACTCTTTTCAAACCCACATTGGTAACGGGCGCCACAATGAGCGGGAATTTTTCCACCACCACGTTGGAGGGATCGAGCCCAAAGCCGCGTTCCTCGCTCAGCCCAATCTCTTTCACCCAGAAATACAATTTCATGATGATCCTTTCAAAGAGCGGCAGCTCGTTGTCCTGGCTCAGGTATTTTTCCATCACAATGAACTGGAAATCGCCCACTACGTTGTTGCGCTCCAGCGATTCGTACCGGCTGTAAATATTTACCTCCTTGTTGTTCACCAGCTCTTCCACCACTTTCCGGAAAAGCAGGTTGATGCGGGGTTCCATGCGGAAGCCGAGCCTGAATTCCACCCGGATGATGTCGTTGGGAATGATGTGGTCCACCACGTATTCGCAGGTATAGGGATCATCGAGCGTATCCACGTGCACGAACCAGTAGATGTCGGCGCGTTTGGGTTTTTTGTTGAGGATGGAGTAGATGATCTTGTGCTCAATTTCCTTGGGGTTATTGGCGCTGGTCATGTACACCAGGTGGGTGGCGTGTTTGGGAACGGTTTTGTCGTTGCTCAGTTCCTGGATCATGGGTACATAATGTTCCAGCCGCACAAATTCAACATAGCGGTTTTTGATCTTACGGCTGCGGTACCATACATACATGACACCGAACAGGGCGCCGGCAATGATCAGGGTAACATAACCGCCGTGCTCGAATTTTTCGAGGTTGGCGATCAGGAAACTTATCTCGATGCAGAGATAAACCGCCAGGTAGAGATAGATGAGCAGGGGATGCACCCGCTTGCTCACCAGGTAATTGGCAAAGAGGATGGAAGTGGCAATAAAACAAAGTGTGATCGCCAGTCCATAGGCCGCGCCCATATTGGCCGATTTTTTAAAATACAGGATCACGCCGATACAACCCAGGAAAAGCAGGAGGTTGATGCCGGGAATATAGAGTTGCCCGCGGGCTTCGCTGGGATAATTTATTTTAAGCCGGGGCCAGAGGTTGAGGCGCATGGCTTCGCTGATCAGCGTAAAGGATCCCGAGATCATGGCCTGACAGGCAATGACGGCCGCCGTCGTTGCAATGGCGATTCCCGGTATAATGAACCAGGTGGGCATGAGGCTATAAAACGGGTTGTTGTTGGCCGTATCGAACAGCCGGTTGCTGTAGTTGTGCAGCAGGAAAGCGCCCTGTCCCAGGTAGTTCAGGATGAGGCAGAGCTTCACATAAAACCAACTGATCCGTATGTTCTGCCGGCCGCAGTGGCCCAGGTCGCTGTACAGGGCTTCGGCCCCCGTGGTACAAAGAAAAACAGCACCCAGCAGCCAGAAACCTTTGGGGTAGGTAGTGAGCAGGTCAATGGCATAGTGCGGACTGAAAGCCTTGAAGATGGCGAGGTTGTCGGTCAGGTGCATAGCGCCGAGAAAACCCAGCATGGAAAACCACACCAGCATGATGGGGCCGAAGAACTTGCCGATGCTTGCCGTACCAAACTGCTGCAGGAAAAAAAGCACCGACACAATGGCCAGTACAATGTACATGACCGTTGCCTGCGTTATTTCGTGGAGGGAGGGGATCTGCCGGAGGCCTTCAATGGCCGAGGTTACGGTGATGGGCGGGGTGATCATGCCATCGGCCAGCAGCGCCGCCCCGCCGATCATGGCGGGGATCACCAGCCATTTTTTCCGCCGTCTTACCAGGGCGTATAATGCAAATGTTCCGCCTTCCCCACGGTTGTCGGCCCGGAGGGTGAGCCATACATATTTTACGGTCGTTTGAAGGGTGAGGGTCCAGATGATGCAGGAAAGTCCGCCAAGGATCAGTTTTTCATTTATGGGCTTGTTGATAATGATCTCATTGAGCACATATAAGGGTGATGTACCGATATCTCCATAGATGATACCCAAAGCCACCACCAGCCCTGCCAGGGTGGCTTTATTCGTGTGTTTGCCCACAATAGGATTATTATAGTGAGAGGCGTGCTTGCGGTCGCCTTCCTGCAAAGGTATAGTTAAAAATAAAAATGTCTGTATCTTATGTATGCGAATACCAATCTACCTTTATTAAAAGTCTAACTCATGAAAATAAGGCTGGTCGTTTTAAGCCTCTTTTTACTTGCCGCCGGATCGGCTTTTTCCCAGTCTCCCCGCGTCGTGTATTCGGAGCCGGAAAAAGACGATACCCGTCGCACCAATTTTGAGATCATCGGTAAGCTGGGGGGAGATATCCTCGTTTATAAGAATAACCGCAACGAACACATGATCAGTGTGTACGACAACGACATGAAACTGAAGAAGACCGTGAACCTCGACCAGTTTCCTGAAAAGATCATCAACCTTGATTATATCACCTACCCCGACCGCATTCTTTTCTTTTACCAGTACCAGAAAAGAAGGGTGGTTTACTGCGACCAGATCACCATTGGTCCCGATGGTAAATCGATCGGCACCCCGCTGACCCTCGACACCACGGAGCTCAACTACGCGTCTAACAATAAGATATATACGCTCATCAACAGCGACGACAAACAGCGCATCATGCTGTTCAAAGTGAACAGCAGCGATCCCCGCCGTTTTGTGGTGAGTTCTTTTCTCTACAACAGCCAGGTGGAGCTGATCGGCCGCAACCGTTCCGAAGTGCATATGGACGACCGCAACGAATACTTCACCGATTTCCAGCTCAGCAATGCCGGGGAGCTGATTGTGGCCAAATACCAGAAGGCCGGCAGCCGCAGCGACGCCATCACCAGCGTGAACATGCTGATCAAATATCCCGATTCGCTGGCCTTCAGCATCCGGGACGTCAATATCGGCAAACAGGTGCTCGACAACATTACGCTGAAAGTGGACAATACCAACGACCGCGTGCTGATCGCCTCTTTCTACAGCCGGCAGAAAAGAGGTAATATGGACGGCGTGTACGTGGTGAGTTGGGATAAATCGGCCAATACCAAGATCGTGGACACCGCGCTGTTCTTCAACGACGAGATCCGCGTGCTGGCCCGGGGCGAGGACGCCAATAAAAAAACGGCGCTGAACGACTTCTTCATCAAAAACATCTATACCCGCAAAGACGGCGGCTACGCCATCGTGAGCGAGGCCCTTTATACCACTTCGCGCTACAACAACTGGAACCGCTGGGATTATATGGGCTGGGGCAATCCCTGGATGAACCCCATGAGCTACAATTACTGGTCGCCCTATTACAGTCCCTATGGTATGCCCTGGAGCCGCTCGGGCTGGAACAATCCCAGCCAGACCCGTTTTTATGCCGACAACGTGCTGGTGCTGTCTTTCAGCAAGGACAACCAGCTCGAATGGAGCAACGTGATCAGCAAAAACCAGTTCGACGACGAGAGCGATAACCTGATTTCTTACGGAAATATGAATACAGGCAGTGAAGTCCACTTTCTTTTTAATACTTTCGAGAGAAGGACTTTCGTGCTGACCGACCAAAGCCTCGATGCCACGGGAAAGCTCACACGATACCCGACCTATAAGAACCTTGACAAGGGGTATGATTTTATGCCGCGTTTCGCCAAGCAGGTGAGCGCCCGGCAAATTGTCATTCCCTGCCTGTACAGGAATTACCTGTGCTTTGCCAGGGTGGACTTTTAAACGAAGCCATGTGATTGGAATTTTCAGGCAAAAGAACCCGGGAAACGCGTTCATTTTGCTTTTTTATGCCCTGATCCTGAAATTCCCGCTTTTCCTGCATGCACCTGAACCCCTGCGGCAGGTGGAGGACAACTATCTCTATAAGCTGGTGCTCGATTTTTTGCGACCCCTGGCCGGCGAGCGCGGCTTTATTTACGGACTGCTGGCTTTTGCATTGTTATTCATACAGGCCAACCTCCTTAACCGGGTGGCCAACAGCATCAAACTGTTTCCGCGTCCCAATTACCTGGTGGGCATGTCTTTTTTACTGGTCAGCTCCCTGCTGCCCGAATGGAACCAGTTCAGCAGCACCCTGATCGTGAACCTGCTCCTGATCTGGATTTTTTACGGTATCACCGGCTGGTACAACAATCCCCGCCCGCTGTCGGCCATCTTCAATACCTGCCTGCTGCTGGGCGTGCTGCCCCTGTTGTACAGTCCCTGTATTGCCTATATGGTATTGCTGATCCTGGCCATCATCATTACCCGCCCGCTGCGGGTGGGCGAGTGGGTGGTGGCGGCCATTGGTTTCCTGACCCCTTATTATTTCCTCTTCATCGTATTGTACCTGCTGAGCGACCTGCGGCCTTATGACCTTATTCCCCGGGTCAGCATCCACCTGCCGCGGCTGCCGGGTTCGCTGTGGATCACTTTCGGGATCCTGCTGCTGGTGGTGCCCTTCCTGATCGGTGGCTGGCTGGTGCAGGACAACCTCAATAAAATGCTGATCCAGGTAAGAAAGTGCTGGAGCCTGGTGCTGGTGGTGCTCCTGGTGGGACTGCTCATCATCCTGGTGAACCCGGGTAACAATTACCAGCACTGGTTCCTGAGCAGCATTCCGCTCACCAGCTTCCATGCGGCCACCTATTATTATCCCCCCAAAAAATGGTTCCCGCTGGTGGTGCATTGGGTGCTTTTTGCGTTTGCGCTGGCAACGAACTACCTCGCCGGCTAGGGCGGGGCGGAAAGGGCTGGCGGTTTTCTTTCTTAAAACTTCCCGTTTTGCGTCCTGCTTTTTTCGCGGTTCGGTGTATCTTTGCGGCTTACCAAAATTTCCCCTGATGAAATTCGGCGTAGTCGTATTCCCCGGTTCCAATTGCGATCGTGATATGCAGGATGCCCTGGCCGGCGACCTGAACCAGGAAGTGATCATGCTCTGGCACAAAGACCGCGACCTGAGCGCTTTTGACACCAGCGACTGCATTGTACTGCCGGGTGGCTTTTCTTATGGCGACTACCTGCGCTGCGGCGCCATTGCCCGTTTTAGTCCCATGATGCAAAGCGTGATCGACTTCGCTAACAAAGGAGGAAAAGTGCTGGGCGTTTGCAATGGTTTCCAGATCCTCTGCGAATCGCACCTGCTGCCCGGCGTGCTGCTGCGCAACGCCAACCAGCAGTTCATCTGCAAAAATGTGTACCTGAAAGGCGTGGGTTCCGACAGTGCTTTGAAGATCCCCATCGCCCACGGCGAGGGCCGCTATTTTGCCGACGAAAAACTGCTCGATGAGCTCGAAGCCGGCGGCCAGGTCATTTACCGTTACTGCGATGCGGACGGGCAAATCACCCCGGAAGCCAATCCCAACGGCGCGCTGCGGAATATTGCCGGCATCCGGAACAAGGCGGGTAACGTGTTCGGTATGATGCCCCACCCCGAAAGGGCCTGCTCCCATGCCCTGGGAAATATCGACGGCCGCGCTATCCTCCAGACCCTGGCGGGATAAGATTTAGATTAATATTAGGACTATTAATCTCAATTTTGGGGCATGAAAAAAATCTCTACCACCCTGGTCCTTTTACTGGCTGCTGTTTTTGTGTTCGCCCAGAGCGAAAAGCAGGTGAAATGGACTTTCAGTTCCAAAAAAATAGCGGAAGGGACCTACGAGGTGCAGATGGTGGCCGATGTTTCGGGCAACTGGCACATTTACGCCCAGAATGCCGGTGATGGCCCGGTTGCCACGCAATTTGATTTCACGAAAAATCCCCTTCTCACCCTCAAAGGCCCGGTAAAGGAAAACGGTCAGATGACCAAAAAGTACGAGGAAGCTTTTAAATCGGAAGTGCGCTACTACGAGAAAAAAGTTTCCTTCACCCAGGTAGTGAATGTAAAGGGAAAGGCCAAAACCAACCTGGCCGGCAACGTGGAATTCATGGTTTGCAACGACCGCGAATGCCTGCCTCCTTCTACTGTGAGTTTCCGGATCAATATTGGCGGTTAATCTGAAAAAAGTATGCTGAAAAAAATATGGGTGCTCCTGTTGCTGGTGACCGGCTTCCAGGCAGTTTCCCACGCGCAGGCCACCGACTCCATTGTGCAGTTCTCCTATCAGGCGCGGCCCGAAGCCGGCGGCTGGGTGCTGGAGATCAGCGGCGCCATCAGGCCTGGCTGGAAACTCTATTCCCTTTCCATGGCCGACGACCAGCCCAATTCGCGGATCCTGCCCGACAGTGGTTCTGCCGGCACCTGGGGCCCGGTTCGCGAAACCGGCAACCTGCAGGAAAAGCCCGAGCCTCTTTTCGACAATGCCCGCCTGAAATTTTTTGAGAACGAAGTGCGGTACGAGATTCCCGTGAGCGGACTGGGCAAAGACCAGCGCGTGGGGGGCACTATTCAGTTCATGGCCCTGAAGGGGGAAGAGATTGTTGGGCCGGAAACCGTGACCTTCCGTTTTCAGCAGGAGGCGGATGGGAAACTTGCCTATGCAGATACCCGGCTGCAAGAAACGGCAGGTGCTGCGGCTGTTATTAAGCGGGACGGCATCGATATGGACAACCCGGCCGCCCAATGCGGCGGCACCGGCGGCGAGCGGGCAGAACACAAAGGCGCCTGGTCCATTTTTGTGCTGGGATTCCTGGGCGGACTGATTGGGCTGATCATGCCCTGCACCTTCCCCATGATACCACTGACGGTGAGTTTTTTCACCAAAAAATCGCACAGCCGGCAGCAGGGTGTGCGCAATGCGTTTTTGTACGGATTTTTCATTTTTGCGATCTATGTGCTGCTGAGCCTGCCCTTTTATTTCCTGGAAGGCGGCAGCGCCGGCATCCTGAACAATATTTCCACCAATGCCTGGCTGAACCTGGTGTTTGCGGCCATCTTTCTGGCTTTCGCGCTTTCGTTTTTCGGGCTGTTTGAAATTGCCCTGCCCAGCAGCATGAGCAATAAGGTGGACGAAAAGTCCAATATCGGCACGACAGGTGGTATCTTTTTCATGGCGCTTACGCTGGCCATTGTGTCGTTCTCCTGCACCGGTCCCATTTTGGGCACCCTGCTGGTGGGCGCGCTGAACCAGGACGGCGGTGCGCTGCAACTGACGGTGGCCATGGCAGGCTTCGGGGTGGCGCTGGGACTGCCCTTTGGGCTCTTTGCGTTGTTTCCGCAGTGGCTGGGCCGATTGCCGCGTTCGGGCGCCTGGATGAATACGGTAAAGATTGTATTCGCCTTCGTGGAGCTGGCGCTGATGCTGAAATTTTTATCAAATGCCGACCTGGTGATGCACTGGGGATTGCTGAAAAGGGAAGTGTTTTTTGCACTCTGGATCCTCATTTCCCTTGCTGCCAGCCTGTATCTTTTCGGCGTATTGAAATTCACGAAAGATCCGCCGCCGGCCCGGCTCAGCAAAGGGCGCATTGCCCTGGCCACGGCCTTTGGGTTGTTTGCGCTGTACCTGGTACCCGGCCTCACCAATACGCCGGCCGCCAACCGATCGCTGGTGAGTGGCTTTCCGCCACCGCTTACCTACAGTGTATATGAAAAGGAAAGCACGCATTTTGTGAACGACTATGAAGGTGCGCTGGCGGCTTCCAAAAAAACCGGTAAGCCGCTGCTGATCGATTTTACCGGGTGGGCCTGTGTCAACTGCCGGAAGATGGAAGAGAATGTCTGGACCCGGTCGGAGGTAGCCGAAATGCTGGAGAACGATTTCATCCTGGTATCGCTGTATGTGGACGACCGCAAGCCGCTGCCGGAGTCGGAGCAGTTCCTGTACACGGCGCGCGACGGATCGAAGGTGGAGATCAAGACCGTGGGCGATAAGTACATACAGTTCCAGACCGAAAATTTTCGGAACGCTTCGCAGCCGCTGTATGCGATTGTTTCGCCCGATGAGCAGTTGCTCAACCAGCCGGTGGGTTATACACCCGATGTAGAGGAATATTTGAACTGGCTGAAATGCGGGCAGGGAGCTGGTGGTGATGGCAGGCAGGCGCAACAGTAAGCAAGAACCGCGGCAATCATAAGCGTGAAGCACCGCAACATACAATTGAAAAAACCCCGCGCGATGCGGGGTTTTTAATTAGGCGTCATTCTGCAACAGCCTTCCAACGGGCAAGCGAATCTTTAGTTGTCAGAGGGAGGTGCAGAATGACATTATTTTGATTGAATGGTATTCTTGCGGAGTAAAAGTACTGTCTGTAGGCAACATTTAAAAGTTAAAGTGCGATATTTTTTTCGGACATCATTTTGCGCAGGTTGATGAGGCCATAACGCATGCGGCCCAGGGCAGTGTTGATGCTGCAGTTGGTAAGGGCGGCGATTTCCTTGAAGCTGAGCTCTGCATAGTGGCGCAGGATGATCACCTCACGCTGGTCTTCCGGCAGCAGGTCGAGCATTTTGCGAACACGGTCGTGGCTTTGCCTTTTCATCATCTTTACATCGGCGCCGTCTTCCGTAAAGTTCAGCACTTCAAAAATGTCGCGGTCGTCGCTGGTTTTGATAGCGGGTGTGCGTTTTACTTTGCGGAAATGATCCACGCAAAGGTTGTGCGCAATACGCATGGCCCAAGGAAGGAATTTGCCTTCTTCTGTGTAGCGGCCACCCCGGAGGGTATCAATAATTTTAATTAAAACGTCCTGGAAGATGTCTTCGGCAAGGTATTTGTCTTTAACCAGGAAAAGAATGGAAGTGTACAGTTTGTCCTTGTGGCGTACAATTAGAGTTTCAAGGGCATTCATGTCGCCATCCATAAAGAGATGGATGAGCTCATTGTCGGTTTTAACGCAAAGTGATTTCATAAACGTCTACGGTTTTTTGAATTTAAAAAAGGATATTGAGTTATACTTGGATTAGGGAAAAAACGAAAGCGAGCGTAGTAGATTTACTATAGGCGTGAGTTTTGGGTTTTTCAATTAAGGACCATCTGGACTACCAAGATAATATTTTTTTTTAAATATCAATATTTCCCCAAAATTTTTTTTGAACCTGCCATTCATACTTTTGTAATACAGGTATGAACAAAGTTATTTCCCCTGCACCCCGCCTCGTTCAGGATATTTTTATCAAAGGCGCCCGGGTGCACAATCTCAAGGACATCGACGTTTCTTTCCCGCGTAATACATTTATAGTGGTGACCGGCGTATCGGGTTCGGGCAAATCTTCCCTTACCATCGATACGCTTTTTGCTGAAGGGCAGCGTCGTTACGCCGAAAGCCTCAGCGCCTACGCGCGCCAGTTCCTCACCCGCATGGACAAGCCCGATGTGGATTATATACATGGGCTCTGCCCGGCCATTGCCATCGAACAGAAAGTGATCACCCGCACCCCGCGTTCCACCGTGGGCAGCATGACGGAAATCTACGATTACCTGCGCCTGCTGTTTGCGCGGGCGGGGCAAACCATTTCGCCCGTATCGGGCCGGGTGGTGAAAAAGGACGACGTAAGCGATGTGGTGGAGGCCATCGCTTCCCGCGCCAAGGGCGACAAAGTGCTGCTGCTGGTGCCTTTCCGGCAGCACCGCAACCGTTCGGTGGAAGAGGAGCTGGCCATCCTGCTGCAAAAAGGATTCGGCCGCCTCTATACCGATGAAGTGTTGTCGATCGATGACATCCTGCAGGATATGGCGAATGGCGGCAACTGGAAGCCTCCTGCCAAAAAGAATGCCTGGCTGCTGGTGGACCGGCTGGTGGTGAAGGCCTTCGATGAGGACGACCTGCACCGCATCGCCGATTCAGTAGGCACCGCTTTTTACGAGGGCGAGGGAGAAATGCAGTTGCTGGTGAATGAAAAAGAACTGCTTTCGTTCAGCAACCGCTTTGAGCTCGACGGGATCGTTTTTGAAGAGCCCGTGCCGAATCTTTTTTCTTTCAACAATCCTTTCGGCGCCTGTCCCACCTGCGAGGGATTTTCGCAGGTGCTGGGCATCGACGAAGACCTGGTGATCCCCGATAAAAGACTGAGTGTGTATGAAGGCGCCGTGGCTCCCTGGAAGGGCGAGAAACTGGGCTGGTGGAAGGAGCAGTTCATCAAAGCGGCGCGCAGCAATGGGTTCCCGATTCACAAAGCCATCATCGACCTGAGCCGCGAACAGTACCAGCAACTTTGGAACGGCGCGGGCACGGCCCTGGGCATCCACGATTTCTTCAAGGAAGTAGAACAGAACCTCTATAAAGTGCAGTACCGCGTGCTGCTGGCGCGCTACCGGGGGCGCACGATTTGTCCCGATTGCCATGGTTACCGCCTGCGCAGGGAGGCCCTGTACGTGAAAGTGGGCGGTAAGCACATCGGCGAACTATGCGAGCTGCCGGTGCGCGACCTGCAGCAATGGTTCCGTGACCTGGAATTGTCGGATTACAACCGCAAAGTGGCCAAACGCATTTTGCAGGAAATAGAAACGCGCATCGGCACGCTGATGGATGTGGGACTGGGCTACCTCACGCTGAGCCGCCTCGCCAATTCGCTGAGCGGCGGCGAGAGCCAGCGCATCCAGCTCACGCGCAGCCTGGGCAGCAACCTGACCAATTCTTTGTACATTCTGGATGAGCCGTCGATTGGCCTGCATGCGCGCGACACGCAGCGGCTGATCGGCGTACTGAAAAACCTGCGCGACCTGGGCAATACTGTAGTGGTGGTGGAGCACGATGAGATGATGATGCGGGAAGCCGATCACATCATAGATATGGGGCCGCTGGCGAGCCACCTTGGCGGCGAAGTGGTGGCTGCGGGCGACTACGATGCCATTGTAAAAAACAAGGAGAGTCTCACCGGCAAGTATTTGTCGGGCAAGCTGCGCATTGAGGCGCCGGCGAAGACCCGGCCCTGGCGGCGGTCGGTGACCGTGAAGGGCGCGCGGCAGAACAATCTCAAGGACATCGATGTGGAGTTTCCGCTGGAAGTGTTCACCGTGGTGAGCGGTGTGAGCGGCAGCGGCAAAACCACGCTGGTGAAGCAGATATTGTATCCCGGGCTGCAGAAACTGAAAGGGGAGGGCACCGATAAAGTGGGCCTGTACAAATCGATCGAAGGCGATGTGGATTTCATTACGCAGGTGGAGCTGGTGGACCAGAACCCGATTGGCAAGTCTTCGCGCAGCAACCCGGTCACTTATATCAAAGCCTACGACGAAATCCGCGACCTGTTTGCTTCGCAGCCGCTGAGCAAGCAGCGCGGCTTCCAGCCGAAACATTTTTCTTTCAACGTGGACGGCGGCCGTTGCGATGCCTGCAAAGGCGAGGGCGAACAGGTGGTGGAGATGCAGTTCCTGGCCGATGTGCACCTCACCTGCGAGGTTTGTGGCGGCCGGCGTTTCAAGGACGAAGTGCTGGAAGTGACCTATCGCGAGAAGAACATCTACGATGTGCTGCAGATGAGCGTGGACGATGCGCTGGCGTTTTTTGCCGACGTGAAGGAAGTGAGTGGCAAGATCAGGGCCCTGAGCGATGTGGGACTGGGTTATGTGAAGCTGGGACAGTCGTCGGACACCTTGTCGGGCGGCGAGGCGCAGCGCGTGAAGCTGGCTTCGTTTTTAGGAAAGGGCCGTGCGCAGGGGCATATTCTCTTCATTTTTGACGAACCCACTACGGGTTTGCATTTTCACGATATTCAAAAGCTGCTGGCGTCTTTCAATGCGCTGATAACGCAGGGGCACAGCATACTGGTGATAGAACACAACACGGATGTGATCCGTTGTGCCGACTGGCTGATTGACCTGGGTCCCGAGGCCGGCGACGGGGGCGGGGAGCTGGTGTACGCGGGTGTGCCGGCGGGGGTAAGGAAGGAGAAGAGGAGTGTGACAGGAAGGTCTGTGGTTTGAGGTTTGGGGTTATTGCTGTCCGGTAAAACCGGCGATACGGCATAAAAATAGAGAGGCGGGGCCTCTCTGTTTTCAGTAGATTTAAGTTACGACACAAAAAATTTACTGATGCCCAAAGGTAGTTTTTTTACCGG
>JAFAFR010000043.1 GCA_023423405.1 Bacteroidota bacterium | reverse complement strand
TCGGTAACCAAATACCCGGCAGCTTCGCGTTTGTCAGCAGGCGTTACAGCTTTTTTTCAATGAGATTTTTCATCGCCCGGTTCTCGAAAGTGAGCTCCGCCACGATTTTCTTGTACTGGCTGAGTTCAGCTTCCATGTCTTTGATCCGCTTGATCTCGCTGGCCTGCATACCGCCAAATTTGGCCTTCCAGTTATAAAAGGTCGCCTCGCTGATGCCCAACTCCCTAATGATCTCTTTGACCGTTACGCCAGCTTCCTGCCGCTTAATGGCTGCTGCTATCTGGCTCTCTGTAAATGTTGACTTTTTCATACCTGACAGTTTAAATGTAAATAGATTACCCTACTTTACAACTGCCGATTTTTAGGTACGCTTACAATTGGTTTCTGCGGTAGCGCTATAAATGCTCCTGTTTAAATTTTTAAGAAGAACTTCTTCCATTGGTTTTAGTTATAATAGGGAGGATGCTACTGTTTTTTAATCTTGTTAATGACGGATTTTATTTAATTAAAGGCAGCTGATTTTTGGGTGGATTAGAATTTACTGTCTTGGGTTCGATTCCCGTACGCGGTACCTTACAGCGAAAGATTTAAGTTTGCCCTTCACAATAACCTTCCTCAAAAAGTTTTCTGCTTAACAAACCAGCGGCGCGGCGGCCGCCACGAGTCTGTAGTAGTTGTTACCGCCGCTTCGCGCTGCAGCCAACAAAGTCAGATAAAAGGCTTGCTGTTAAAGCCGGCTCGGCAAAACCACCCACAAAAAAGCCGGCCCAATTTCTTGAGCCGGCCTCTATTCCACAACTTATAATATAGCTTAATACCGGTAATGCTCCGGCTTAAAGGGACCGTTTTGCGGGATACCCAGGTATTCGGATTGCTCAGTTGTCAACTCATCCAGTTCCACGCCGATCTTGGCAAGGTGCAGGCGCGCCACTTTTTCATCCAGGTGCTTGGGCAGCACATATACTTTGTTTTCGTACTGGCTGTGGTTGGTCCAGAGCTCAATCTGGGCCAGGGTTTGGTTGGAGAAAGAATTGCTCATCACAAAACTGGGGTGACCCGTAGCGCAACCCAGGTTCACCAGCCGTCCTTCGGCCAGCAGTATGATGTCTTTTCCATCCACATCGTAAATATCTACCTGGGGCTTGATGGTATCCTTGGTATTGCCGTAGTTGGTGTTCAGCCATGCTACGTCTATTTCAATATCGAAGTGCCCGATATTACAAACGATGGCTTTGTCCTTCATCAGTTTGAAGTGGGCGCCGGTAATCAGGTCGCGACAACCCGAAGCGGTAACCACGATGTCGGCTTCTTTTACGGCATCGATCATTTTCTTCACTTCAAAACCATCCATGGCTGCCTGCAGGGCGCAGATGGGATCAATTTCCGTAACGATCACCCGGCATCCGGCGCCAGCCAGCGAAGCGGCGGAGCCTTTGCCCACATCACCATAACCACCCACAACGGCAACCTTACCGGCAAGCATCACATCGGTGGCTCGACGGATGGCGTCTACCAGCGATTCTTTACAACCGTACTTGTTATCGAATTTACTTTTTGTAACGGAGTCGTTCACATTGATGGCAGGTACAGGCAGCGTGCCTTTGGCCATTCGCTCATAAAGGCGGTGTACACCGGTAGTGGTTTCTTCACTGAGCCCGCGCACATGCTGGATCAGTTCAGGGTATTTGTCGAATACAATATTGGTGAGGTCGCCACCGTCGTCGAGGATCATGTTCAGGGGACGATCGGCGCCGCCAAAAAACAGGGTTTGCTCAATGCACCAGTCGGCTTCTTCAATGGTCTGTCCCTTCCAGGCAAAAACGCCGATGCCCGCAGCGGCGATGGCAGCGGCCGCATGGTCCTGGGTGGAAAATATATTACAGGAGCTCCACTTCACTTCCGCGCCAAGGGCCACGAGGGTCTCGATCAGCACGGCGGTCTGGATGGTCATGTGCAGGCAGCCGGCAATGCGGGCGCCCTTCAGCGGCTGGCCGGGACCATATTCGGCCCTGATGGCCATAAGGCCAGGCATTTCAGCTTCCGCCAGGCGGATCTCCTTACGACCCCATTCGGCCAGGCTAATGTCTTTTACCTTGTGTTTCAATGAGAAATCAATATTCGACTTCGTTACAGTTGACATATTTTCTAATTAAGTAGGCGCAAAGGTACGTTATTTATTTTTCCTGCATTTTTGCGATGATGGCTTCAATCTGCCGGTCGTACTCGCGGATCTGCTCATCATAGGCATTGCTCTCTTCCTGCACCGCATGGTGCAGAAGGTTATAGGTTTTGAGGCGGATATCGCAATACCTTTTCAGCTCTGTATTCCGCTGCAGCAGTTCTTCCGGCAGATCCAGGGATTCGATCTCCTGCAACACCGTTTTTGCTTCGGTCCAGAAATAAACGCCGCGATCGTTGATCTCGTAGAGCAGGGCCTCCTTGTTTGAACCCCCACCGCGGAATTGGGCATAGATTTCCAGCGCCTGTTTCTCCAGCAGGGAGAAATGTTTCATTTTTTCGTCATAGGCTTTGAGAGGATCTTTAATGGTCAGAAAAAGCGTAACCGTAACCACCAGGGTGCCCGAAACAAGGATCAGCAGCGCCTGCCGCCAGCTCGCCCGGTGATCCGGCTCTTCGAGCGAAGCGGCCAGTATTTTGCCGGAAAGAAAACCGGCAAGCAACCCACCGATATGCGCGGCATGGTCCACCGTCATGGGCAGCACAGACGTAGAGGATCGTATACCGGCCAGCAGGTTGAGTGCTACAAACACACTCATGAACACCAGCTCGTTCCGGTTGCCCGGTTCGTGTATCGATTTGTTCAGCAGCAGGAACAGGTACAGCCCCATCATTCCAAAGATGGCGCCCGAAGCGCCTGCACTCACCACTGCTGTATTCCAGTACAAGCTGAAAAGACTTCCAAAAATGCCAGACACCAGATAGACCAGCAGAAACCGCTTGGATTGTACCAGCGGTTCCAGTATGCGCCCAATGTAAAAAAGCGCCGACATATTGAGGAGGAGGTGAATGATCCCGTAGTGCAGAAAGACGGAGGTGAAGAGCCGCCACCAGCCGTGATGAAGCGTTTCGGGCCGGAAATTACCGCCCCAGCGGACCATGCTTTGCGGATCGGGAAACAGCCAGTTGACGCCCGAAATACTCATGGCCGCCCAAACCAGCAGGTTAGCTGCAATGAGAACACAGGTTACGGGAAACTGAAAAGGTTTTCGGGCGGGACTTTCCGGCTCAGGGGAGAAAGGGGTTTCGGTTAAGGTATTCATATGGGCAAGGGTTTTGTTTCAGTAGCCGGGTTACGGTTTTGTCGATGGGCAGGCTCACCACCGCTTCGTTAAAATCTTCCCAGTTGATAAAACGAAAGGTTTCCGTTTCTCCGTATGCTTCGTACCTGCTTAATTCCAACGCATCGAAATCAAAAGGTTTGCTCCGCAACGGGGCCTGGATCGGTTCCAGCGCACGGACAAAATAATAAATGGAAACGATTTGCTCATTGGGACGGAAAGCGCTCATCTGGAAATAATCCGTCGTATAGATATGATCGGTCACTTCTACGCGCAGTCCCATTTCTTCCATGAACTCACGTGCCAGGCAGTCGCGCGTGCCCTCTCCGAATTCCAGTCCGCCGCCGGGAAACTTGGTGTAATAATTTCCGCGGATCTTTTCATCACTGACCAGCACCTGTTTGTTTTCATTCAACAGTATACCATAAACGCGCAGGGTGAACATATGCAGGAATTTAGAAAAGTTTTTTGCGGAGAAAGAACCAGCCGATCACCAGGGATATGACCATGGAAAGAAAGACGGGGATATAAAAAGCATAAGGCGAATTGGCAAAGGGGATGGGCACGTTCATGCCATAAATACTCGCAACCAGTACAGGGAATGTCAATACAATGGTGATCACAGACAGGCGTTTCAGCACCTCGTTCTGGTTATTGGCGATGATGCTGGCAAAAGCATCCAGCGTACTGGAAAGGATATTCGTATAAATATTGGCCATTTCCAGGGCCTGGGAATTGTCAACGATCAGGTCGTTCAGGAATTCTTTTTCTTCCTCATTCAGCAGCAGGAAATTGGTTCTTTCCAGTTTTACCAGCAGGAGCTCATTGCTGCGCAGCGCTGTTACAAAATACACCAGGCTTTTCTGGATGCGCATCAGTTGCAGCAACTCTTCGTTCCGGTTGGCATCGTAGAGTTTTTGTTCCAGCAGGTTGCGCTTGTGATTGATCTCTTTTAGGAACTCCATGTAATTCTGCACCACTTTTTCAATGATCTTGAGGCACATCATTTTCCGGTTATCGGGATGGCGGTTCTGAAAAGTGTTGAGGAATTTTTTGATGGCATCGTTCTCGAAGGAATTCACCGTCACGATCTGGTTGTGGGTAAGGATGATACAGATGGGGATGGTGATGTAAAACGCGTCGCTGTCGTTGAAAGAGTTGTTTTCGGTAGGCGTTTTGATCACCAGCAGCTTCACATTGTCTTCTTCTTCAAAGCGGGTTCTTTCGTCGATATCGAGTGAATCGGTCAGGAAGTCCAGCGGAATGTCCAGTTCCCCCGACAGTTCCGTGAATTCTTCCAGCTTTAACGGCGGAAGCACATTGACCCAGGCGCCGTCGTCCGGTTTGGAAATGGCAACAGTCTGGTGGTTGATATTTTTGAAATACTGTATCAAGAGAAGCGGTGTATAGATGACAAATTTATTCCGGAAGGGCTATGGTTCCCTCAAAAACTTTTTCTGCAGGTCCGCAGAGCCAGATATTGGTGAAACTGCCGTCGGGATGGCGGTCGAATTCCACGGATAATCTTCCGCCGCGCGTACGGACCTGCACTTCGTTGAAACCATTTTCATTGTGGTAGTTCACCAGGGCCGCTGCCGTTACGCCGGTTCCGCAGCTCAGGGTTTCGTCTTCCACGCCGCGTTCATAGGTGCGTACGCTGATCTCGTCGTCGGACTCATTCCCGACAAAATTGACATTAATGCCGTTTGGCTGAAACTCTTTGCTGTTACGGATCTCCCGGCCCTGCTTGAATACGTCCACTACTTCCAGGTCGGGCACGGCCTTCACAAAATGCGGTGAGCCGGTGTTGAGAATGCTGTTGTCGTCGCGATGCTCGATCTTCGTTACATCCTGCATGCGCAACCGCACCTGGGAATGCTCGTCGATCTCGGCTTCGTGCTCGCCATCCACAGCAATGAAACGGTAAGTGGATCTCACCAATCCACGGTGAAAAGCAAATTTGACCAGGCATCTTCCGCCATTGCCGCACATAGAACTTTCCCTGCCATCGGCATTGTAGTATTTCATGGCAAAATCGTATCCCTCCTGGTTGTTGAGCAGCATGAGCCCGTCTGCCCCGATGCCGAAACGCCGGTCGCATAAAAAGTGCACCTGTTGCTGTGTGAGGGTATCATACAATTTTTGGCGGTTGTCGAGTATGACAAAATCGTTTCCCGTTCCCTGGTATTTAAAAAACTGTACTGTCATTGTTATATTGTCGCGATGATGGATAAGGCTTTTTCAATGAGGCCGGCTACGGCCGCCTGGCCGTCGGCGGAGAAACTGCGGGCCACCCGGTTGGCTACCACGGCATTCAAACTGAGGCAATGGTGCCCGAGCAATTTTCCCAGTCCATAGATGGCCGAGGTTTCCATTTCAAAATTAGCGATCCTATGCGGACCGAAACGGAAATGCGTGAGCCTGTTTACCAGTTCGGGGTGTTGCAGGCCCAGCCGCAGGATGCGCCCCTGGGGCCCGTAAAATCCCGGGCAGGTGACTGTTATGCCCTGGTGGAACCCGTCTACGAAATGACGCAGCAGGCCTGGCGCGGCACCGGCGATATAAGGCTGGCTCTGGCTGTGTAACTGGGTTTGTGTGAGAAAGGCCTGGATCAGTTGCTGATCGCCATCGGTCGGGTCCTGGCGGTAAAAATGCAGCAGGTTGTCGAGCCCCAGTCCATAAGTGCCGGCTACATAACTGTCCACCGGGATGTCTTCCTGCAACGATCCGCAAGTGCCGATCCGGATGATGGTAAGGCTGCGCAGCTCTTCTTTAATGAGGCGCGTTTCAAAATCGATGTTGACCAGGGCATCCAGTTCATTCAGTACGATATCGATATTATCCGGGCCAATGCCGGTAGACACCACGCTGAGTTGCTTTTGCCCGATGGTACCGGTATGGCTGATGAATTCGCGGTGCTGCCGCTTGCAGGTAATGGTATCGAAATGCCTGCTGATGGCTGCAACGCGATCGGGATCACCCACCGTGATCACCGTATCGGCCAGTTCATCGGGACGCAGATCAAGGTGATAGATGGCGCCCCGTTGATTAATAATTAATTCAGACGATGCAATAGGTTTCATACCGGTTCCGTTAAAGGGAATATTTTTCACATCTAATTGTGGTGCGAATGTATAAAAATACATACATTCGTGCCCGATTTACGAGTGGTCCTGTGGCCGAGTGGCTAGGCAGAGCTCTGCAAAAGCTTTTACAGCAGTTCGAATCTGCTCGGGACCTCGAAAATTAAGCGTAAATACGCGGAACCCGCCCTGGTGGCGGGTTTTTCTATGCGGTTAGATGGTGCTAGATGTTGTTTTGTGGTTAGAAATTGGCTATTTTGGTTAGAAATAGGTTAGTACACCATGGCCGCCACCGCAACATTGATGCTTTGGAAATACGATCCAACCCCCGAAGGGCTGTTACCCATAGTGCTCTGCATAAAAGCCGCCGGGAAGCGAAAGTACTTGTGGACTGAATTTGCTACCTCGCCCAAATACTGGGACAGCAAGGAGGAAAAATTAAAGGATACCCATGCCAATTGGGAGGAGATCAACCCCATCCTTGCCAAGAAGAAAAAAGACGCCCTGGTGGTAATTTCTGAAAAAGAGGTAACCAATAAGAGGGTGGTGGCCGCTGAGGTTAAGAAGCGGGTCGTGGCTGGCGAAGTTGGACCTGGCACAAATATTTTTTCCTTTGCGGATAACTACCGTCTTGAGATGGAGAAAACCCTTGATGAGGATACGCTTGAAAACAACAGGAAGCACATGGCCAGGCTCGAACTTCACCACGGGAACCGCAGTCTAACCTTTGAAGAAATTACACCCGAATACCTGCTTGCTTATAATGCAGCGCTGGTAAGGGATGAATATGCTCCCAGCTATATACATCTCCTTATGCGAAGTATCCGACGCATGTTTCAGGCCGCGAAGAAAAAGCAGTTGATAAAAAACTACCCTTTTGACGAATACAAATTAATTGATCCGGAACCAGGTGAGCGTGACAGGTTATCGCTTTCGGAGGTGAAGCTTTTGGAGAAAAACTTAAATGAAATGCCAGTAGAATGGCACAGCTCAATCGTATATGCTCTTCTTGGTTGTTATACGGGCTTGAGAATTTCTGACTGGAAGAAATTTGACTACGACAAGAGGGTGGGGGATGGCTGGCTGCGCGTCAGGCCGAAAAAGCGAGGAACGTCCTGGGTTTCTATGCCGTTACCCCCAGCTATCGCGCGACTTGCCGGTAGATTACGCATGGCTGAACTCCCCGTTCACGAAGCACAAATTCGAGATCACATTAATTCTGCCATGAAGTTTCTGGGGATAAAAAAGCACATCACGCCGCACTGCACCAGGCACACCTTTGCTGTCACCATGTGTGCGGAAAGGGGCATCTCCGTTGAGGTTTGCGCTGAGCTGATGGGTATAACGGTGCAGGTATGCGCAAATACATACTACAAGGTCACCAACGTTAAAATCGAGAAAGAAGTTAAGAAGGCTTGGAAGGGGTTGTAATGATCAATCAAAATTTACAACACTTTCTTCTTGCCTTACTATGTTTTCAATTATGGAGTTTGAAAGTATGGGCAATATTGTTCCGTCAAAGACGGTTCCTGAACAGCGCGTGAAAACGATGCCCCTGGATGTACTGTAGGCAATATTTGCCATGGATATTCCAAGCTGGGTATCTATTATTACCGCATTTTCTTTTTGCAAAAGCAATCCGGGCAACTGATCAACAAAAAAAGTATATACTATCTCAAACTGACAGGTTATAAACTTGTTAGTGGCTGTGTTAGTAGCTGATAGGTTGAGAATAAAGTAGGTTTTAGCAAGTCTTGAACTGCTTTCAGTTGCGAATTGGAATTTAAAACGCATTATCAGCTTATAACCATCTGAGAATACAGATTTTAATTCCTCGGGGTTATCAATCTCAGCTTTTTTTATATTAACATCGATAAGTCGTATCAATTCAACAGAAAAATCAATGCTTTTACTCATGCTAACACCTGGTTTGAATTTGGAATTGAAATATCACCCTTCATATATGCCGGTAAATAGTCTCTATGCAGAGAAATGGAATAGATGTCACTAAAGAGTGTTTGGAGGCTATGGCTTAATCTTTGTGTATATGGTGCACATTCGGTATTGCTAAATACCAGTGGGAAGTCTCTTCTATCACCCCAATATATGGCGTGCCCAAAGTTAGAGAATTCTACAACCATGTCTTCCAGGACCACGCGTTCTTCATGACTGGGCACGGAAATAATTGGCTCTCCAAATGCTGCTTCTAGCTTTGCCAGTGTTTGGAGAGTGAAATTGTGTGTTCCACTAAACCACTTTGATATTTCAGCTTCTGTCTTACCCATGTATTTTGCTAACTCAGATTGCTTTCCGCTAAATTTCTTATTCAGCAATAAACGAAGTCTTTTAGCTATATCAAACGAAATAGCTACTTCGATCTTGATATCTGCTGGCAATTCATTTAAAGCCTTGTCAAATAAAGTAGTGTCGTCTTGCTCAATTCTTTTTTTTCGTGTCATAGTAGTGTTCAGGTGTCTAACAAAAAGTCCTCATCGATTTCTAGTTCCAGACCATTTCTGGAAATGGATATAAAGCCATCTGTAAGAGCTTGTTTGATTTTTCTGGATAATGAATTTGCCTGATAGAAAGGCATTCCGCAATTGGGGCAATCCTGAGCTGTTGTGCTTGTTTTTTCGCAACCGTTAAAAACGACAACCAAGGAACGGGTTATTGGGTAGCAATATAAACGTAAGCCATACCCAGAACTAATAAATTGCTGGCCCGTTTCTCTAAAGCGCTCGGCTTCCCTCTCATTTACGAAAAAATCTTCTAACGATGCATAATAGTCGTTCCCAAAGTGCTGCATCGCAGCAACTATTTTCTGGAATGCCATCCTTGTTCGCTCATCTTCGCCAAACTTTTGCAAGAACTTGGTAAACTCGGAAACAGCCGACTCCTCATATTGTACGGTGTAGTATGTTACATACTTAAAACTCCTAATCCTTTTAAATATTGCAGCCAACTTAGCTTATAAGTTAAGACAATTTTCAAGCCACAAAGTTGCAGAGGATTGAAATATGTCGAGTTAAAATTAAAATATTTTTTTAGTTAATTTGTAACTAATTCGTTATCAATAAACTTAGCCCTATAATTGGCTGCGCTCTTCCGTATTTCTACGGTATTTCAGCCCCTCGGTGATGATCTGGACGTACAGCGGATCGGGTTCAAAACCCAGGCCCTGCAGGGTGTCAGTCACCGACTGCTTCCCCTCGCAAGCCGCCATTGCCCCCTCGAACAAAGCCCGCCTACCTTCGTCAGTGATGCGGTACTGGTGACCGATGCGGGTTATATAGCCGGCATCCACCAGCTCCCGCGCTTCGGCCTCTGGCAGCTCAGCAGGCCCGTGCAGGTCCAGGCGGTGCAGGAGGGGGAGGGTGGGAGACATTAGGTTAGATCCTTTGTTATTTCCGCCAACAGTTCACTGATAGCATCGCTGTATGCCTTTTCCAATGCCCGTTTCCCGTTTTCTCTCCCGAGGGCATTTCCCGATTTTCGTTCAACTGCAATCTGTTTTGTATACTCCTTTACCTCTCCGCCTCGTTGGTCCTTTATCCTGACATTTAGTTTTGAGTATCCGATCCATAACGAGGGAAAAAAATTCGTATGGTGTTCTTCAACAATGACATTTATATAAACTTCTTCCTTACCGTCTGTTCCTGTGTATGCTGATGAGTTTGGCCAAGCTTGTTTTAAGATTGCCAGGAATCCATTTTCAAAGACAGCAATATCGCAGTCACCGCGAGTCTTGTCTGCAATCATTCGCCCATCAGTAATCAGCAGCCGCACCGATGCAGTTGGCAAGTTGTTCCTAGCAGATACCTTAATGCTTTCGGGGCACCAGACATATTGTTTTTGAGAATACGTAAGGGTGGTAAGGAATAGTAAGGGTAAAAGGGTTATTAGAGGCTTCATCGACGTAGTATAAGGCATTTGAGTTAAAGTAAAAAGGGTGTTTTTCTGGTTGCGAATATTCGTAACTGTTACTAGTTTGTGTCATAATCCTTGGTAAGACCATTTTGATTTCGGCGGCTACTTCTTAAATTCTGATTAGCTATGCCTTTCCTTTCACATCCTTGTCAGACTTGCCCCTATTGGCTTGACTGCCCGATCCGGTTATCCCGTAAGAGCTTTTGTCCGGTGTTGCACTCCGCTTCTCAGGAGTTTTTACAGCGTTTTGATTCACAAATTTATTCAGTACCAGAACAGCTTGCCGTACTTCTTCTGGAATTACAATATTCGGATAACCCTGCATTTCAGAACTGATTGAGGTTGATTTTCTCAACTCATGCCTAAATACAATTCTAAGTTGTTTTATTAGGGGTTCGAGTCTTTCTCCTGAGGATAGTACTTGGGTTATTGTTTTTGCTGCATAGCCGGCTTCCTTGCTTATTGTTTGCTGATTAAAGCCGGTAACAGCTTTTATATTTTCGATTAAATCTTCCAGTTCTTTTCTCAAATTACCGCTCATACGGAGAAATATTAGATATTTTCGAAAGTTTAAAAAATCAACCTTAAAATAATTGAAGGTTTAAATAATCAACTTATATTTGTTCTGCCATCAACGCGCAAGTAACATTCGATCAACATGACAGGAACACAATATACACAATTGGAAAGAGCTAAGGCGGCTTTGAAGGACTTGGAGGTAAACGTGACTGCTGGCGATCGCGCTGACGCGGTGAAGAAATTTGGATTCACACCCACCACACTTTCCCGGTATTTCAACGGGAAAGGAAATAACCTGGATGTAGCTGCTCGTCTGGTTCGTTTTTTCCGGCATCGTATTAGTGCCCGCGAAGCCATACTACCGACACAAAATTGAAATATTATTTAATACATCATAGCCCATTCGTCGAAACTATTTTTTCAAACCCATGCAACCATGACCATTGAGCAGCGCCTGGATAAAATTGAAAAAAAGCTGGATCAGCTCTTAGGAGCCAGAAAGCAAAAGCAAACCATAAGTGGAAAAGAGCTGGCAAGGTTGACCGGTTGGAATCATGAGAAGATAAGACAGATGCGAGATATGGGCGCTATTCAATTCAAACGATACGGCAAATCCATTTCCTACGAGATTGACAGCATACCGGCTCAGTACTTAATCAGATAAAAAAAATAGAAGACCATGAAAAAATTGACGACACTAATCGTCCTGGCAGCGATATGCCTGATCGCAACTGGTTGCGCGTCTCCGCGTGATACCTGCAGCAGCTTTCGCATGGTCGGCTATGGCCACGACAACTGGAAATTTTTTGTTCCTAAACCTGTAAAGCAGTAGGACCGTGAAGCAAACTATTAAAGTAGTATGCAACAGCTGTTATGTTACTGAAAAGTATCCACTTATAGCGCAATTCAATTTTCCTGATGGCACTGTGAGAATTCACGCCACTAACATGAGTGTTGTTGCATCCTTGGAATCTTACTGTGTAGCTGTGTATAAAAAAAGTAATAGGCGGAAACAATGAAACCCAACACCCACCTCGCTATTGAGTACCTACTGGCTGCGGGCTGGTATGTAACAAAAAGCGGTCATGTTGTTCAGCTTATCCATGATGAACGTGACGAAAGAATCCTGGTATCCCATCGCACGATAGAGGTACAGCACATTAACGACAATGATCAACCGAATCGGTGGTACCAGACTATATATGAACTCACTTCACGGGCAGCCTTGTCCGAAGATCAAATTGTCCACTTTTTCGCACTTGCAAGGGTGGTTAGTATTCAACAGCTACAAAGTTTTGCCCAATGATACCCTTTCACATTGCCTTCATAGTCGCATATCTGTTGTGCCTTGCTGGGATAGTTATTGGCGTTGTGTTGGCCCGCGCAACAATGCGGGCCGAAGAGGAAATAAAACAATTCAACGAAGACCTATACGACGATTTTTTCCATAATAATTAAAACCAAAATACAGTGGCAACTATCTATTTGTACGTAAGCGGAGAGGGCTGGAAATCTTTCGACCTATCCAACACAGCTGAGCTGGAAAAAAGAGGTATCAGCATCGGCAACCGGGCCAGCATCGGCTACGGGGCCAGCATCGGCGACGGGGCCAGCATCGGCGACGGGGCCAAGCCAAAAACACTGTTTATAACCGGATCGAAACACCGGGTAGTGTACTGGGGAGAAGACAAAATACAAATCGGGTGCAGTCAAAACTCTATAAACGACTGGCAGGAGAACTGTAAAGCAATTGGTGAAGATCACGATTACACACCCCAACAGATTGAGGAATATGCCTCCTATATAAACCTCATTGCAGCATTTCACATCAGCAATGCTAACCCTTTTGTTGAAAGCGTTGCACAAGCTAACGCTAATGAGTAATCGATTAAATAAAGAGCGCGAGATTAAACTACAACCAGAGCGGGTCCAATCATGCAAAAATGTGCTTGAAAAACTAGGGTTTGCGGTTGAGCGGGTAGGTGATACTGAACTACGTTTTTCTTTCAAAGAACATGTCGTGAAATTCTTCCCTTATTCAGGTTGGCACTCTGGCAAAACCATAAAGGATGGCCGAGGTTTTAACAATCTTCTCAAACAAATAAAATAAGCAAAATGAACTTCCAACTAACAATTAATGGTGACACACCCGCCGAACTGTTATCCTTGCTTTCCGCACTCAACGGGGGATCAGCCACGGAAAAAATCGTATCAACAAAGGCCGTAAACAAAGACGGTCAGTTGGTTGAAAAGAAAGCCGATAAAAAGGCGCCGGTAGTTGAATTCGCTGCCGATGCCGAGGAAACGTCTGATGCCGAGGAAACACCTGCCAAGATCACTATCGAAGCACTGCGCAGCATGGTACAGGAGCGTGCAGCCAAAAAGCCAGCCATCAAGGCGCTACTGGCAACCTTTGGCGCCGCCAACCTGACAACGCTCGGTAACGATCACTATGCCGACTTCGCCGCTAAACTCGCTTTGATATGAGTCACGCCCTTTTATCTCCGTCCAGCGCCCACCGTTGGCTCGCGTGTACACCCTCGGCCAGGCTGGAAGCAACTTTCCCCGATAAGGAAAGCGAAGCCGCGGCAGAAGGATCTTTAGCACACGAACTCGGTGAACTGCTTATAAACTACCGGCTTAAGCGCATCTCGAAAAAAGAATACAGCATGCGCTTAAATTCCATACTGGCCAACCGGTTTTATGATAATGCAATGCAAAGCTACTGTGAAGACTACGCCGCATTCGTGCTGGAACGACTTAACGAAGCTCGCACGCATACACCGGACGCCCTGCTGTTCACCGAAACCAAGCTCGACCTTACCGACTACATCGCAGAAGGGTTCGGAACCATGGACGCTGGCATAGTTGCAAACCAAGCGTTGGATTTTGTTGATCTCAAATTTGGTCGCGGCGTTGTGGTAAACGCGGAGAACAATAAGCAATTGATGATCTACGCATTGGGCGCCCTATCGCAGTTCGACCACCTGTACGACATACATCAGGTTCGCATCACCATTTACCAGCCCCGCATTGATAACATATCAAGCTGGGAAATAACCGTAAAAGACTTGTTGGCCTGGGCGGAGGCTGAACTTATACCTACTGCAAAAATGGCCTTTAGTGGTTCAGGTGAATTCAAACCCGGATCGCACTGCCGATTCTGCAAAGCCGCCGCCGTTTGTAAGGCGAACGCAGACTTTAACCTGGAAGTGGCTAAATACGATTTCGTGGAAGCGCCTCTGCTAACCGACGTCGCTATTGCAGACATCCTCGGAAGGGCTGATCTATTCCGTAAATGGATCGATGCTGTTGAAGCACACGCCTTAAGCGAAGCTGTGCACCACGATAAGCAGTGGCCGGGTTATAAACTTGTCGAAGGACGCAGCAATCGAAAGTACAGCGACGAAAAAGCAATTTCAGACACCCTGTTGCTTGCCGGTTACGACGAAACCACTTATACCGAAAAATCGCTGCTGGGCATTACCAAGATGGAAAAGGCTTTGGGTAAAGACGAGTTCAATAAGCACCTGGGGCCCCTCATCATCAAACCGCCAGGAGCCCTAACCCTGGTGCCGGAGAGCGACAAGCGACCGGCATACAACAGCGCAGAAAGCGCCAAGGCTGATTTCTCATAATTTTTTTCACAATCAATTTTAAAATAAAATGTCAGACAAATTACCAACTAAAGTAGTTACATCCGAAGTGCGGTTGAGCTACGCCCAACTCTTCGAACCAAAAGCCGTTGAAGAAGGTGGCGAGAAGAAATACAGTGTTGCCATTCTCTTTCCAAAAAAAGATAAGGCCCTGTTAACTAAACTGGAGGCAGCCATAGAAGCGGCCAAGGTCGTAGGTAAGGACAAACGCTGGGGTGGAAAGATTCCAAAAAATCTGAAAACGCCGATCCGGGATGGCGACGAAAAAGAAGAAGTGGACGAAGCTTACGCTGGCCATTACTACATCAACTGCACATCAACCACAAAGCCAGGTGTAGTGGATAAAAATTTGGATCCGGTATTGGATAAAGATGAAGTGTATTCTGGCTGCTACGGCCGAGTGTCTATAAACTTCTTCCCGTTCGATGTGAGCGGTAATAAAGGTATTGCCGCGGGGCTCAACAACGTGCAAAAACTCCGCGACGGTGAAAGACTGTCTGGACGCGATAGCGCCGAAACCGATTTTGCCGAGGCCCTGGAAGGAGCGGAGGACGACGATTTACTGTGATCTCTCATAAACAGAAGACGGCTGGGCCGTGTCTACGGCCTGCCCTTTACAGGGGGTGGCGAAATTGGCAGACGCAAGGTTGAGATAGAAACCTGCAGCACAGCTTACTGCATCCAGGTTCGATCCCTGGCCCCCTGACTATAGATTTTTTAAAACCCCGTTCAATGACACACAACCTTTTTACGGATAATACGCCGATGCCCTTCGGCAAATACCGGGACAAGGCAATGGTTAATGTTCCTGCGATTTATCTACTGTGGCTCTGGGATAATGGTTGTGATCATGAGGGTGTAAAGAACTACATAAAGGCAAATTATACCCTTCTGCAAAACGAAGCTAAACAGGCTAAGAGATGATTCGGACGTTGGGCATTGACATAGAAACCAAAAGCGGCGCAGATCTGAAAAAAACAGGCGTGTATAAGTACGTAGAAGACCCTGCGTTCGAACTGTTGTTGTTTGCCTATTCTGTTAACGACTTCCCGGCCGAACTGATCGATGTTGCCCAGGGTGAAGTAATACCCTTTGACATTGTCGAAGCTATTTTCGATCCGCGTGTAATTAAAACAGCGCACAACGCCGCCTTTGAACGCACTGCCCTTGCCCGTTACTTCGATCGTCCATTGCCGCCAGAGCAGTGGCGCTGTACCATGGTATTAGCGGCAAATGCTGGTCTGCCGATGGCCCTGGAGCAAGTAGGCGCCGCTTTAAAATTGGACACGCAAAAAGATGCCAGCGGAAAGACACTAATTAAATACTTCTGCACACCCTGCAAGCCAACAAAGAAAAACGAATTCCGTACCTGGAACCTTCCGCAGCACGACGTCGATAAGTGGGGATCCTTTTGCAACTATAATACCCAGGACGTAGACAGCGAGACAGATATTAAGAAAGCTCTTTCATTTTTCCGGATCCCCGACTTTGAACACCGCCTTTGGGTGCTCGATCAGCAGATCAACGACCGCGGCGTTATGATAGACCCGGTGTTGGTTCAGAACGCTATCCAAATGGCTGATGAGAATACAGCACTTCTGCAAGATGAAGCCAAAGAGCTCACAGGGCTCAACAATCCCAACAGCGCGACACAAATAAAGAATTGGTTGGAAGCTGATGGCGTTGCTGTCGAAAAATTAACCAAAGATGCGGTAGCAGAACTACTGACAAACGATAACCTGAGTGATGCTGCCCGTGAAATGCTTGCTATCCGACAGGAGATGGCCAAAACTTCGGTGAAAAAGTATCCGGCCATGCTCGATTGCCTTTGCGCGGATAACCGCGTTCGTGGATTGTTGCAATTCTATGGCGCCAACCGGACTGGACGATGGGCGGGCCGGATGATACAGGTGCAAAACCTCCCAAGGAACGAGCTAAAGGACTTGGATACTGCCCGGCAGATCGTACTGGCTGGAGACCGGGAACTGCTGGAACTGTGCTACGGTAATGTACCGGATACCCTGTCACAACTCATCAGGACTGCTTTTGTTGCAAGACCGGGGCACACCTTTATAGTGGCCGACTTTTCAGCAATAGAGGCCCGGGTAATAGCTTGGTTAGCTGGGGAAAAATGGCGCTTGGATGTCTTCAGTTCACACGGCAAAATATATGAGGCCTCAGCAGCGCAGATGTTCCGCGTTCCCATAGAGAGCGTGACCAAAGGCAGTGATTTACGTCAACGTGGAAAAGTCGCTGAGCTCGCCCTTGGCTACCAGGGAGGCCCCAACGCGCTTATTTCAATGGGCGCTTTGAAAATGGGACTGCAGGAAGAAGAATTACCGAAGCTGGTTAAGATGTGGCGTAATGCAAACAGGAAAATTGAAGCCTTCTGGTACCAAGTTGATGAGGCAGCTATTGAAGCGGTCGAAACCGGCATACCCCAAACCATTCAGCACGGTATTGTATTCTCCTTTGCGGGAGGAAACCTTTATATAACGCTGCCGTCTGGTCGAAAACTTAGCTATTACCGTGCATTCTTAAAGATCAACCGTTTCGGTAACAACAGCATTGCCTACTGGGGCGTAGACCAGGTAAAGAAACGCTGGTGTGTACTGGAAACCTATGGCGGTAAGCTGGTCGAAAACATCGTGCAAGCCATTGCGCGGGACTGCCTGGCAGTCGCCATGGTCAGACTGGACGACGCGGGTTATCGAATCGTTATGAGCGTACACGATGAGGTAGTATTGGAAGAGCCAACGGAAAAGGCAGACAGTAACGCCGTGGATAAGATCATGAGCGAGCCCATAGCGTGGGCGAAAGGGTTACCGCTGAAAGCGGACAGCTATTGCACACCTTATTACAAAAAGGATTGAGATGAACTATTTCGCTATACCGGGTATTCGTCGCGAACCGTTAACGGCCGACCTGATAAAAAAAACGGTTTGTGAATACTATGGAGTTGACGTGATGGGGTTGAATAGAAATCGCAGTGTTGTACACGCGCGACAAGTAATAATGTATTTGCTTCGGTACGAAGCCCGGTTGACGAGTGGTAGGATTGGGAAATACTTAGGAAGAGATCATTCAACAGCTATTCATGGTCAAAATGTAATTCGTGACCTTTTACGTGTAGACCAGACAGTTGTGTCAGAATTAGAAGCAATAGTTAAAAAATTAAGAGCGGAGCGGTTATGAAAAAAGCAGCAATCTTTCTATGCGACTTAACCGGCAATATGGCCCGGCCGTGGGCTGAAAATGGATACATCTGCATTTGCGTTGATATACAGCACTTAATTAGAGCGACCGCGAAAAAGAAACACAAGGTTTTGCGGTTTGAAGGCGGCGGGGAAATTCATTTCGTTTACGGGGATGCCCGAAGCTGGAACCCGAACCGCTTTGATTCGGAGTTTTTCAAAGGGTACATTATTGGTTTTGTAGGCTGTTTCCCTGTGTGTACAAACCTTGCCGGGTCCGGCGCACAAGATTGGAAATACAAAGGACTGGGGATGCTTTGTGATGGCCTTACACTTTTCAACGCCTGCGAAACAGTCGCTGCATGGTCAGGCGCTCCTTATGTCTGTGAAAACCCGTCTGGTGTTATTCCGACGCATCACCGGAAATCAGACTACACGTTTCAGCCCTGGCAGTATGGCGATCTATGGAGCAAACGTACATGCCTATGGGTCGGGAATGGATTTGTAATGCCCCCCCCCATGTACGAAACAGAGCCGCCGGGAGTTACGCAAAAAATACGGCTGGCATCACCGGGGCCTAATCGACAAAACGAACGAAGCGAAACACCGATGGGATTTGCCCGCGCGGTATTTGAATCAAATCATAAAACGATAGTATGAACTACAAACAATTTAAGGGCCACACGCTAGGGCCGTGGTTTGCGGTAAATTTTGGAGAAAAAAATATACTTTTTGACTTCCGATAGTTATGAAGAGCCGAATATCCTCAGCGAGATAGATGTCGGGGGAGCTGTGGCCTGCGCAAACGGCCAGATGTATAACGACTGTCTTACGGGATGGGCAAAAGCTGAAAAACAGGCATTAGCCGACGGCGCACGCCCTCGAAAGGAATGCCTGTGGTTGTCACCAAACTGTATCAACGATTTATTGTAAATAGAAAAACCTATAGCCATGCTACCAGTAGATTTCCCCGAAGCCAGTATTACGCTCACATCAACCTCTGGCTTAACAAATGTTAATGAACCGTACGACGATTTGCGTGTACACATAAAGCCTGTACCAAATAGTGCCTTCCCTTTCATTATTTCAAAGTGGCAGCCGAATAAAGAAGACATAGAAGCCATCAATGCCGGCGGCGCCATTTACCTTATTTCCCGCGGATTTAGTATGCTAAAGGTCGAATTTACAACTGAAAACCCTCTCTAATGTCTGAAATAACAGCCTACCCGCTTACCTGGCCCGTGGGTTACAAACGCACGCCCGATGCCTACAGAACCTGGTCTCGCTTTAATCAGAGTTATGGCAAAGCACAAAATTTCATGCGAGACGAAGTACAGCGTCTTGGCGGGAGTAATCTTATCGTATCAACTAACCTGCGAATACGTAAGGATGGAATGCTTTATGCCGACGAACTCAACCGCAAGATAGATGATCCAGGTGTTGCCATCTACTTCCAGCGCAAAGGCAAACCTGTAGCAATGTGCGCTGACAAATACCTCCGGATCTGGGAGAACATGTATGCCCTGGGTAAAAGCATAGAAGCAATGCGTGGTATGGACCGGTGGGGTGTAAGCGAAATGTTGGATCGGGCTTTTACCGGTTTTACTGCACTGCCTGACGCCATAGTAACAGCCGCGCCTAACTGGTGGGAAGTACTTGGATTTGATAACAACCCTGGATCTATTTGCGCCGTGAAAGCCCGGTACTACGAGCTGGTAAAACAGCACCACCCTGACGTCGGTGGTGACACCAAAAAAATTAAGTTGATCAACTGGGCTTATACTGAGGCCTTAAAGCAACTGGAATAAAATCAGCGAGCCCAAATCTGTTTTGGATAAAGCAATAAAAAAAAACAATGCAACATGATGGCCTCTTAACGATAGCGATTGGGAAACACCGGCACGAAACAAAGTGGAAGAATAAGGAACTACTTTGGTCTGAACTCGTCCACAAACTCGAAACGACACATCGGACCGCTGAAACCCTGGACGAATACCTGGCAGCCAGTAAAGAGCGCCAGAGTGAAATAAAAGATGTTGGCGGCTTCGTCGGCGGCTACATCCGTGGCGGCCGGCGCAAGAACGGCAGCATCTCTTTTCGCTCATCGATCACGCTGGATATTGATTTTGCCGGGCCTTCGTTCTGGGAAGACTTCACATTCCTGTACGACAATGCTGCAGTACTGTACAGTACGCATAAGCACAGCCCGGATAAACCACGGCTGCGGCTGGTCATGCCCCTGGATAAGCCGGTGCAGGCTGACCAATATGAAGCTATTGCCCGCCGCATTGCCGGCAACCTGGGTATTGAGTTGTTCGACCCCACCAGTTTTCAACCCACGCGGTTGATGTACTGGCCCTCGACGCCCCGGGATGGTGAATATCTCTACCGCGTGCAGGACGGTAAGTGGCTCGATACGGATGCTGCGCTGGCTTCCTATACCGACTGGACCGACACCAGCCAATGGCCAATAAGCAGTAAGGTCAACGCATCACTTTCCCGTGCGATTAAAAAGCAGGGCGACCCGCTGGAAAAACCCGGCATCATCGGCGCCTTCTGCCGGGTTTATTCGATCCAGGAAGCTATTGCCGCCTACCTGCCAGACATATATGCCCCTTGCGACCAGGACGACCGATATACCTATATGGAAGGATCCACCTCCGCCGGGCTGGTGGTTTACGAAGACAAATACGCCTACTCGCACCATGGTACAGACCCGACCAGCGGTAAGCTGTGCAATGCCTTCGACCTGGTGCGACTGCATAAATACGGTCTTAAAGACGAGGACGTAAACTCGGACACACCGGTAAACCGATTGCCGTCCTATATGGCCATGACTGATTTAGGCCTGGCTGATACTCGGGTCAAAAAGCAACTGGCGGCCGAGCGGCTGGCAGGTACCCGTGAAGATTTCGGCGAATTGGACCAGGAGGAGGATGCCGACGGAAGTACCGCGGCAGGACCTGCAGATGAAGATTGGCTTACCCGCATGGATATGGACCGAAAAGGTAATTTCCTTTCTACCACCAATAACGTACTGCTTATCCTGGAAAATGATCCAGCCCTGCGCGGCCGAATTGCGCTGAATCTGTTCGAGAAAAGAGAAGTAGCCCTTAAGGACCTGCCTTGGCGAAAAGTAACCCCGGCTACCCGGGAGCTCACCGATACTGATACGGCTGCCAGCAGGCATTACCTGGAACACGCATATAAGATAACCGGCCGGCAGAAAATAGACGACGCCATTGCCGTAGGCATGCTAAAATCCGGATTCCATCCAGTAAAGGATTACCTGCTGAGCCGGGTTTGGGATCGAAAGCCGCGCGTGGATACACTGCTGGTGGACTACCTGGGCGCAGAGGACAGCGACTATACCCGCACGGTAACCCGCAAGGCCCTGGTGGCCTGCGTGGCCAGGATCCTGCGGCCAGGGGTCAAATTCGACAACGTATTGACCCTTGTCGGCCCGCAGGGCATCGGTAAGAGCACCCTACTTAAGAAATTAGGCCGCCAGTGGTTCAGTGACTCCTTTACAACTGTGCAGGGCAAAGAAGCGATTGAAGCAATCCAGGGTGCCTGGCTGATCGAGATCGGCGAGCTGGCCGGCCTACGCAAGCATGAATTCGACACTGTGAAGCACTTCCTCTCCAAAACCGAAGACAGGTACCGGGTGGCCTATGGTCGCCGAACAGAAACATTCCCGCGGCAGTGTGTATTCTTTGGCACCACCAATTCGGATGAGTTCCTAACCGATCCGACCGGTAATCGCCGGTTCTGGATCTCACCCACAGCGCTACAGGAACCGTCTGCCAGCGTGTGGGACGATCTCAACGGGTATGAGGTGGACCAGGTATGGGCGGAGGCGGTAAGCCTCTATAACGACGGGGAAACGCTGTTCCTGGGCAAGGATATGGCAGAGGAAGCAGCCCGGGTGCAGGCAGCGCACAACGTGCAGGACGAGCGGGCAGGACTGGTGAAGAAGTACCTGGAAACGCTGGTTCCGGAGAACTGGGAAGAAATGGACCTCTACCAAAGGCGCAGCTTCCTGCAGGGAGATGAATTAGCAGTGACTGGTACGGTGCGGCGCCAGTGTGTTACGATAGCAGAGATATGGTGTGAATGCTTCGGCGGGATGCAAAGGGAGATGAACACGTTCAACACCAAATCAGTGCATGATATAATGAGCCGTATGGATGGATGGGAAAGGGCAAAATACAAACGTCGAACAAGGCTATATGGGCAACAAAGAGCCTATGAAATCACCATTAAAACGCCGAATAATGTGTGACCACGAATATTTCGTAGTGGTCACACTTAGTGGTCACACTCAAAAATCTTGGTCGCCGGAAAAATCGTCAAATGTGACCACTGTGACCACCCGTGACCACGAAAATGAAGCCCGTGGTCACAGCAAAACCAGTAACCAGCAAGGATTACATGAAAATGTGACCACTGTGACCACTATTTTATATAAAACATATAAAAATATAATTAGGCAGACATATAGCACAATACGTATATGCGTGTACGCCTAATCGCGTATATACGTATGTGCGCGTAAAAAGAGGTCACAGTGGTCACAGTGGTCACTTCATAAAAATTGGTATACCAAAAACGATATATGAAACGGGGAAAAAATACAGACGCACCGGTAAGCGAAAAAACATTGGAACGCTGGGTTGTAAAAGCCGTTGAAAAAAGAGGCGGCCGGGCCCTGAAATGGGTAAGCTGGATTTTCACAGGAATGCCGGACCGGGTTTGCCTGCTACCGGGTGCCCGCTGTCTGTTCGCTGAATTGAAAACAACAGGGGAGCAGCTGAGCCATCGGCAAAAGCTGGTAATCCGCTGGCTGGAAAGCTTGGGCTTTGAAGTGCACGTGATTGATGGCCAGGCAACCTTTGATCAATTCGAAAAAGCGCTGGACCATGGATTATAAACCGCATGGGTATCAGGTTCATGCGACTGGGCACGTCCTACGCGTGCCGGGTGCCGGGCTTTTCCTGGAAATGGGCCTTGGCAAAACGGTGGCGACGTTGACCGCCATCGTAGAATTGATGCGCCGGGGGGAGGTGACCAAAACCCTGGTGATCGCACCCAAACACGTGGCCCGGGATACCTGGACGCGGGAAATCGCAAAATGGGACCACTTAAGGCATTTAACCGTCTCCGTGGTCCTTGGTACCGAAAAACACCGGAAAGAGGCGTTAAGGGCCAAATCTGACCTCTACGTGGTCAATGTGGAGAACGTCTGCTGGCTGATCGATTACCTGGGTGGTGCCTGGCCCTTCCAAATGACCGTGATCGATGAGCTCAGCAAATTTAAAAACCCCAAAAGCCAACGATTTAGAGCCCTGCGGATGGTGCGCCCCAGAATGCAGCGGGTGGTAGGCCTTACCGGAACCCCCAGGCCACAGGGGTTATTGGACCTGTGGAGCCAGCTTTACCTGCTGGACCGGGGTGAGCGACTGGGGCCATCGATTGGGAAATACAGGGAGAAGTATTTCAATGCCGTAGCTCGTCAGGGGCATGTGGTGACAAAATACGCGCTTAAGCAGGGGGACGATCTCGAAGGCGGTGACATTAACGAGAAAGAGATTTACGAAAAAATCAGTGACATCTGTATTTCGATGAGCGCAAAAGACTATTTGAATCTACCAAAACGTGTTGATAACGATATAGTTATAACCTTTAACGATGAAAATTTAAAGAAGTACAAACAGTTCGAAAGGGATGCGGTGCTAGAGCTCGCCAGTGCAGGCGAGATTACCGCTGTGAACGCGGCAGCACTAACGGGCAAGCTTTTACAGTACGCAAACGGAGCCATATATGACGTTGATAAACAAGCACATACGGTGCATGACGAAAAACTGGACGCCTTGGAAACGCTAATAGATTCGCAAAACGGGGCACCGGTGTTAGTGTTTTATCAATTTAAGCACGATTTGGCCAGGGTCAAACAGCGATTTCGCGGCCGGGTGGTAGAGTTAAAAACGACGGCTGACATCCGGCGCTGGAACCGGGGGGAGATCGAAATACTGGTTGCGCATCCGGCATCAGCCGGCCATGGCTTGAACCTGCAGGACGGGGGTAATGTGATAGCTTGGTTCGGGCTTCCCTGGTCACTTGAACTATACCAGCAGGCCAACGCCCGTCTGGATCGCCAGGGGCAGCAAAAACCGGTTTTCGTGTACCACCTGATTGCAGCTGGCACCATGGACGAAGATGTTCTGAAAGCGCTTACCCGAAAAGCCAGCGGTCAACAGGCCCTTATGGATGCCGTTAAAGCCCGCATTAACCAATACCTACACCAAAAAAAATCAGCAGCATGAGAAACGACTACAAGTACATCGGCAGACAGGTTGCCAAGCTTTTTCCTAAAATCGCAGAACTGATCATGACTCAAAAAAATACAGGTTGTCTACTGGAAAGCTATCAGGATTTTCCTGTACTGGTCCGGTTGTTTGGGCAGTACCACGGAATTTCTTTTCCCCACATGTCCTCCCTGCCAGATCGGCAGGCGACGGACTACCGGATCCAGTTCACTGCCTTTTGTCTGTTGTGTTATGATCCGAATAACATTAATGGGGTAACAGCTACCAAGATGCGCCCGGCTTTACGCAGAAACATTGCTTCCGCTATGCGGGTGCACCCCACCCTGGTGAGTCAATACGCGGCTAAGGCGCGGGTATACATTCGGGCTTACGCAGAATTTGATCAGGAGATCATGCAACTGGTCGCCTTGATTAAGTTGGAAAAGGTTAACAATGGGGCCGATGTTAACCTAACGGCATAACCGCTTTGTTCCCGCGGTATAGATTGCGGCTGCGGGTTAGAGCAGTGGTAGCTCACCGGGTCGACCACCCGGCAGTCGGAGGTTCGATCCCTTCACCCGCAACTACACGTATGCCGAAAGCGAAAAAAGAAACTGCGGATCCGCAGAAACCGCGATTCAAGACACTTAAGCCTGAACACATACTATTTGCGAAGGAATACGCGAAAAGCGGCAATGCTGCGGATGCCTATCAGGCGGTTTACCCCACGGTAAGCCGTACTTCCGCGCGTACCAACGCCTGTTTACTGCTGAAACGGGAAGACATCCAGAAGTTAGTCCGGGAGCAGGCAGCCCGGTTGCAGGCGCTGGTAGATCAGGCTACCGTAGAGGAGCTTAAGCAGGTCCAGGTGAAAGACGTGCTAACGGTGATGCGCAGACGTGAAATCCTAGCTGAGATCGCAGAAGGCCGAGCCGTTTACAAGGAGGTTGTGCCTACGGTTAACGGCGGCGAAATCATTGTTAAGCTGTACTACCCCACGCACGCCGACCGCATCCGCGCTATCGAGGTGTATAACAAAATGGCTGGTGACAATGTGGGTGACCAAGACCACCCCAACAATCCCAAAAAAGCGCTGATTGATTTTGCTGCTATGCCGGTTGATATGCTGAAAAAATTAGAACAGTTTGTCACAAATCCATCCCATAACGGCGCTGGCAACGAAGTTGAGGCCGAGTGACATTATCGCGTATCATCGGGCTTACTGTAAAAAATCCTTTTACTACTTCGTCCGGTATTTCTGGGATACCGTAATTGCCGAGCCCCCCGTATGGAACTGGCACATTGAGTACCTGTGCGACGAACTGCAGGCCATAGGAGAACGGGTGGCCATGCTGTCGCGACACGTGGACCCGTTCACCGGGCAGCCAGCATGGCCAGTGAGGTTATCCAAGGAATACGACTACGTTATCATCAACATCCCGCCCGGTTCTTCAAAATCGACTATCGTGTCTGAGATGTGGCCGATGTGGCTTTGGACCTTGGATGCCTCTTTACGGTTCATTTGTGGGTCGTACGCCTCCACACCGGCCGAAGACATTGCTGAAAAATGCTTTTCGATTTACCAATCAGATAAGTACCTGGAACTGTTCCCGGAACTGCGACAGCTAAAGTATCCTGGTGGGAAAACGCATTTCCGAAACGGCATAAAAGGTGAGCGCTACACTACCAGCACAGGCAGTGCGATTACCGGTATTCATGCACACGTCCAAATCATTGATGATCCGATGAACCCGCAAATAGCTGCGTCCAAGGTTGAGCGGGAAAAAGCCAACAAGTGGGTAAGCGAAACCATGGGCAGCCGGAAAGTAAGTGCGAAATACACCGTTACCGTTATCGTGATGCAGCGACTGCATGAGATGGACACAACGGGTTACCTGCTTAAAAAAGAGGGGCTTAAAATAAAACATATGTGCCTGCCGGCGGAGCTCAGCCCTGACGTAAAGCCGGCTATCCTGGCAAAGTTCTACACAAATGGCCTTTTTGACCCGGTACGCAGAGACCGGGAAAGCCTGGTCACTACCAAAACAGAGCTCGGCAGTTACGGTTATGCGGGGCAAATGATGCAGCGGCCATCACCGGCAGAAGGTGGAATCATTAAAAAGCACTGGTTTGGCCGCATCCTGCGTACGCATCTGGCGACGACTCAGCCAATCTACTTCCAGCTCGACACGGCCTATACTAACAAAACCAACAATGACCCGACGGCCATTATTGCGTATTATTTGGAAAATAACCAGGTCTACATCGTAAACGTGCAGAGCGTTTACATGGAATTTCCAGAGTTGATCGAGTGGTTGCCGAAGTTCGTAAAAGCTAACGGGTACGATCACAGGTCTGTAATCAGGATAGAACCTAAAGCATCAGGAAAAAGTATTGTCCAGCAACTCCGGCGCAGTACGCTTCTGAACATCGTGGAAGATGTAGCACCAAAAGATGATAAGTTGACCAGGCTACATGCCGTATCCCCGGCAATAGAAGCGGGCAGGGTAGTGCTTCACGAAGCGGGTTGGAATCAGGATTTCCTCGACGAAGTAGCCGCATTCCCGAATGCCGAACACGATGATAAGGTAGACTGCCTAACGGCTATACTTCGCCGTGAACTGCCACGGCAGTACGGCGTATCTGCGCAGCAGGTTGCCGGCGCTTTTCGTTAACAATGGGTACATGGTTATGCGTTTAAAAAGGCTGCCGTTCAGGCGCAGCCTAGTTTGCGCGTATGACCGCCGAAGAGCTGAAAAGCAAAATTACCGACTACGGAGCCCTGGTGCAGGAGCTGCAGAGCCAAAAAGGTGCTGATACAAGTACTGAGGCATTGAAGCAATACGACCCTCTGCAGCATAGCGTCCTGGATAAAAGCCTTCGGCCGGATAAGCTGTACACCAATGAGCGAAACGAACAGGTGACGGCCGCCGTTAACCGGTTGGCACTGCCTCTACAAAAGCAAATTGTTCAACGGGCAGCCGCTTTTTTGTGTGGCCGGCCTATTACCCTGGTAGCAGAACCTGCGGATGAAAAACAGAAGCAGCTACTGGCAGCAGTGCGGCATCTATGGGACGATAATAAACTGGACTATAGAAGTAAACGGCTGGCCAAAATCATGATGGGAGAGACGGAATGCGCGGAAATTTGGTATCCCGAACCTCTTGAATCAGGTGACCCTTATTGGGAGGATCTGTTGGGCGCCGGCGCTAAATTTCGTCTGCGCATGCGTATTGTATCACCAGGTCTTGGTGACAGGCTGTATCCTCTCTTTGCACCCACGGGTGATATGGTTGGCTTTGGTCGCGGGTACCTGTTGGAAAAGGCAGGCAGTACGGAAAAAGAAGAGCGGTTTGATCTATATACCGATGCGGCGATCTACACCGGCGCCAAGGATAGCGGTAAGTGGGTTGTAACGACAACAGCCAATCCATTCAAAAAAATTCCGATTATCTACTACCAGCAGGCAAAGCCTGAGTGGGCAGACGTACAGACACTCATTGAGCGGCTGGAAAACCAGCTCAGCAACCACGCAGACACCAACGACTATTTTGGCAGCCCTATACTAGTGGTAATGGGGAACATCGTTTCGTTTTCTAAAAAAGGAGAAAGTGGAAAGGTGATGGAAATTGAGCCTGGCGCATCCATCAACTATGCAACCTGGCAGCAGGCGCCTGAATCGGTTAAACTCGAAATCGAAAACTTGATTCGTTTCATTTTCTCAGGAACGGATACCCCTAATATTTCATTTGAAGAGATGAAGAGCTTGGGAACTTATTCAGGTATCGCCTTAAAAATGCTGTTCATGGCGGCCCACATGAAAGCGGCAGACAAGGAGGAAATTTTCGGCGAGTGTATCCAGCGCCGCATCAATTTTTTCAAATCTGCAATTGGCGTACTGGACGTAAGTTTTGAAAAAGTACGGTTAACCATCAAACCCAAGTTTGAATATTTCCTGCCAAAAGACGACCGTGAAACGGTTGAGATACTTGGTTCAGCAATCACCAGCAAAATACTATCTCGCGAAACCGCTGTTAATCTGAACCCACTGGTACAAAATAGCGTCGCTGAACTCGACAGGATTAAGAGTGAATCCGAAGAATACGCGTCCAGTGCTCTGGATGATCTTGTAGCTTAAAATTTAACCTATGTCAGCAGAATTGCTTCAACTGATTGCTGAGCGCGATAATAAAACAATTGGCAGGGTAAGGCGTTGCCGAGGACATAGGGTATTCGAACTCGACGTAAAAGCTTTAGAGTTTGAGGAAGTAATGCCTGTGCAGCAAATAGTGACAGTGAAGGAAGGACACTTGTACTGTGCTGCGATTAATCGTACAACGGCAGAAAAGAAGTTTATCCGAATGCTGGAAAAACTTACAGCAAATGCCGGATGAAAAGTTTTACAGGGATTTTGAGAAAAGGCTTCTGGCCAGTATAAAGCGCTCATCCAAAAGAGTGCAGCGCATATATGCTGATGCCATCCTGAACGTAAGTCTTACGGCAGCTTCGGTAGAATACCCCGGTAAGCAGTTCAATCTGGACTTGTACCCCGCTATTAAGCAAAAAATAGATTCCGTGCTGGTTGATATGCATAAGCACTTGCGATCAACGATCAACCAGGCGACAAAGGAAGCCTGGTATTTGTCCAACGAAAAAAACGATGTAGCTACTCGCAAACTACTTGGCAAAAAAGACCTGCCAAAGTATTTCCTCGACAACGTTTTTAATCCCAACGAAAAAGCATTGCAGGCGTTTCAGCAGCGTCGCCGAAAAGGATTGAATCTTTCGAAGCGCGTATGGAATACGCTGGAACCTTTTAAGCATGAATTGGAGGCGGGAATTGCTGCGGGAGTTAACGAGGGGAAAAGCGCTATTGCCATGGCCGCGGAAATGAAGCGGTACCTAAATGAGCCGGATAAACTTTTTCGTCGGGTTCGGGATAAGAACGGAAACCTGCAACTGAGCAAAGCAGCTCGGGCGTATCATCCCGGACAGGGGGTGTATCGATCGTCTCACAAAAACGCAATGCGCCTGACTCGGACGGAGACTAATATGGCTTATCGTAATTCGGATATTGCTCGCTGGCAAACGCAACCATTCGTCCTGGGCTATGAGATAAAGCTAAGTCTTTCGCACCCGAAATACGATATATGTGACCCGCTAGCAGGCAAGTATCCGAAAACGTTCAATTGGGCTGGCTGGCACCCGCAATGCCTTTGTTACGCAGTTCCCGTGCTTGCCGAAGAAGATGAATTTGAGCGAATGGAAAATGAGATATTGGGCATAGAGACTAAGCCGGCCGAGTTCAACTATATAAACGAGATGCCGAAGGCTTTTAAAGACTACTGGGAGCAGAATAAAAAAAGGATTGGTAGTTGGAAAAATAAACCATACTGGGTTGCGGATAACCCGCATTTGGTAGGAAAAGACCCGGTGGTTGATTACCAAGAAGAAAGTATACTGCGCATGAATGTAGGAGCCTTGCAACACCGGGAAAAAACATTTGGTACGGACTCTCTATTTAAGGATCGAGACACAGGGGACTATATTGAAAGCCGCCAAGTTTTACACGAGAAAATAGTAAGTGGATATCTCGGACGTGGTAGTACCCAAAACGGTGTAAGCTATTTCATGGGTGGCGCACCAGCAACAGGAAAAAGTTCAATATTGGCTCTCGCAAAACTCCCAGAAGGAATAATGACCGTAGATCCGGATGCGGTTAAAGGCATGATACCGGAATACCAAGAGATGGTAAAGCGAGGAGATATGAGCGCTGCGGCCAGGGTTCATGAGGAAAGTTCTACAATCGGAGCAAGTATTACGGCATCAGCTTTACAAAAAGGTTTTGACCTTGTTGTTGATGGCGTGGGAGATGGCACCTATAAAAAAGTGGCTGGAAAAGTCGCGCAGCACCGCGAGGCGGGTAAACGGGTCGTGGCAAACTACGTGACCACAGCAACAGAAGTTTCGTTAACGAGGGCATCCGCCAGAGCGAAAGAAACGGGGCGTGAAGTGCCAGAAAACTATATCAGGTCAATGCACCAGGAAATATCTAAACTGGTGCCGCAATTTCTGGAAAAAAATTTATTTGATGAATTTCGCCTTTACAACAATGACGTTAAGCCAGGCGAGGCGCCTATATTGATACTGGAACAGATTGACGGGAAGTTGTCTATTTATGAGCAGGGCTTGTATGATCAGTTTCTGAAACAGGCATCACATTGATGGGATGTCAATAATGCGACCTTTTTTCCCAATCTCTTTGATTTGAGATTTCAGGTTTTTTTCGAGTTCGTTTTTAGGCTTGCCGTTACCCATTGCGCGGATCAGCTCTTTTTCGGCTTCGCTGGTTACACTGGATTGAACCAGGATTATGCCTGATTTTCTTTGGATAGTTTTCATGCCTATAAATTACGGAATTTATTTTAAAGGATAGTTCTTCAAGTTAAATCGACACTGGATTTGATCTGGACAAAAGTATTGTAACCGATATTTGCTCTATTAATAGTTAGTGCCGTAACCTTTAGCGCGGTTTCCATTTCAAATTTTCGTATAATCGCTGCAATGTCGTTTTCCAACTGCAACTGTGCGTCTGCCAGCTTTTTCACTTTAGCTTTAATATCGTCGCTCATGAGGTATTATTTTTCCTGCTGTTCCAATTTTATGTTAGCAACATCAGCCGCCATTGCTTCAAAATAGTTAAGGATACGTTTTTCCTCGTCGGGCATCAGCCGCCAGGCAGGCAGGAATAGTTTGTTCTTAATCGAGCCGACGGGAATACCCACCTTTTCAGCCAGATGGGCTTTGTTGACTTTATACTTCGTCACGTATTCGGCAATGGTAAGCTGCTTTTTTGCCACAGTCTGTATTTCGACAAATATAGCTAAAACGGTACAATAAAAGTCAAAAAATATTCAGTTAATGGCAGCAAGCTTACTGACCAGGTTATGGATCAGTACCAGGGCTGTTCTAAAATCAACCCCAAGATCAGACATCCATACTTTGGCAACTTCCACAATGTCTTTTTGGCTTTTTATTTTTCCGGTCATAAACATATCGGCGGTACTGCTTGCAAGGGTGGCGTAGTTAATTAAGTTCATGCTATTTCGTTTAGGGTTGTGTATTTTATGCGAAACAATTTTTCAGTCTACCAATACTTTCCCGGAATATGCGCTCCTGAGATTCCAGTGCGCGGGCTCTGGCGTTGATGTGGTGGTAAATCTCCGGTCGGAGACCCTTTTTCTTTAGGTGTCCCAGCTTTCCGGCTTTTACGGCTTCGTTCAAGGCTTTACGGACATCCGACGGAATTTTGCCGACAATAACGCGAATGCCCTCCATCTGAACCATTAACACGTTAGCCTGGGATGCGGTTATTTCACCTTTTGACAGAAGATCTGCTGCTTTTTCTCTTGCGTTTTGACTTGATGTCATTTTGATTTCTTTGATATAGTAAAAATATAGCGTTTTCGCTATATTTCCAAATTTATTTTAACAACGGGCCCATTGTTATCTGTTAAAATTCTGCCTTGGCCGCGCAAAAAATAGGTTTGCGTCAGCACAAAACCCATTAAGTGTATGCGCGAAAAAATACTGGCAGAACTTAAAAAGAAACTTTCAGGGCTGTCAAACGAATTGTTGGGGCTTTTAGCCGATAAACTGGCGGTAAAGGCAACAACTGATGATCAGATCCAGGGCGTTGTAGACGAACTGGAAAAATCCCCGATCCCCGTTACTGAATTCGCAACATTCCTTCAAAAAGAGGGCGACCGCCGGGCTACCGCTGCGCAGCAGACCCACGAACGTACTCTTCGGGAAAAATTCGATTTCAAAGAAAAAAGTAAATCTGCTGAATCGGCATCTGCGGAGGGTAAAGACCAGAACGCAGATGATGATGAAATTAAAAGTGAGGTCGCCGCACTTCGCAAAAAACTGGACGACCTGGAAAAGAAAGAACAGCGTCAGAAGGTGCAGGATGCTTTTATGAAAAAAGTGGAGGAGAAAAAATTGCCACTGGCCTTAACAAAGGGCCGCGTTGCAGAAAGCGAAGATCAAATTGACGCGCTTATTACCGAGATGGAAAAGGATTATACCGAAATCCGGCAGGGGGTAAGCAATGGCAGTCTGAGCAGCATAGCAAAGCCTCTGGGCAGCGAGGGGAGGTCTGATAACGTTGAAGCTGACATTACCGCGTGGGCGAGTGCTGATAAAAAGTAAACTATTAAAAAACTCCAACAATGGGATTAGTTACAAAGAAAGAAACCGTATCAGGAGGTATCCCCATTTGGATCAACGTGCTCGAAAACGCGTTGGGAGGTTTTACACTGGACACCACTAGCCTGACGGCTGGTGAAAAAATCTTAGCCGGTACACCGATCAGCTTTAATGAAGCTACCCGATTGGCAAAGCCGGTGAAGATGGCCAAGTTGTACGCTTCTGCAACCAACGTAGCAACCGTTTATCAAGTGGAAAAAGGGCATAACCTGGTTACAGGTGAGTTCCTCGCCCGTTCCGTCGGTAGCGCTTCTTATGCCATCACTGGTATAGATAAAAGCAATGCCGCTTACGACGCGATTACATTGGGTACAACCTTGGGTGTTAACCTGTCCGCAGGTGATGCCTTGTTTCAATCGGCCGCTTCCGGTGCTTCTGCAGGTGCCTTTATTGCAACGCCGAAAGGGCTGCTGTACGAAGAAACCAACATAGGCGTCAATGAAAGCCTGTCGGTTGTGATCCGGGGCACTATTTACCAGCGCCGGGCACCGGTAAACAGCCCCAACCTGCAATCGCTGTTACCGACCATCCTTTTCAGCAACTCTTATTAATCAACCTGCACAACTAAAAGTATATGGCAGCAGAAAAAATTAAAAGCATTTTCGGTGCTTATGCCGGCAAGCTGCAGGTAATGGTGGATAAGTCCGCTGACAAGTTCGCACCTACCTGGTTTGAAAAATATTTCGATTTCGGCATCCCGACTTCTTCTCTCTCGTATGTGACCGCTATCGGCCGTTCCCGGATCGAAGCAGCCGCGTCTATCGTTGATCGTGACGGCCGTACGCCGATGCGTAGCCGGCCTGGGTTGGAAAAGCTTACCGGGGAAGTTCCCGCCATCAAGGAAATGATTAAGATGAGCGAAACTGACTACCGGAATTACCTCAACATGCAGGCGTTGACTGTCTCGGATGAGACAAAAAAAGCCATGCTGTTGGATCTTATGTTCGGCGACGTGAGGCGCGTAGGCGATAGCGTTGGGAAGAAAATAGACCTGATGGTGTTAGAGGCCCTTTCAACCGGTCAGATCACCATCACCGCCGACAATAACCCGGATGGTATCGTAGCGCCAACCGCCATCGACCTGCTGATGCCGGCAGCCAACAAGAAGACGGCGGCTGTAAACTGGGCGACATCAGCCACAGCAACACCTATCACGGACATCGTGAACGTAGTGACCGCTGGCCAAGATGCTGGTAAAGCGTTCGCAAAAATGTTGATGCCGCGTGCGCTGTTCATCAAACTGGCAGCGGCCACGGAAACCCGTAACATGATTTCCGGATTCTTGCGCATCAACAGCAAAGATCAGATCACCCCCACATTGGACCAGGTCAACGAATACCTGCAGGCCAACCTGTTGCCGGTGATTGAGATCGTGGACGCGGTTATCGGTGTGGAGAAAGACGGAGTAATCACTCCGGTTCGTCCGTTCGCGGCTGACAACGTGTCGTTTATACCGGACGGTAAGTTGGGCGTTATCCACAACGCGGTGGCCATCGAACAGTTGCAGCCGGTGTCTCAGGTGTCTTATGCCACGTTTAAGCGCGCACTGATTTCGAAGTGGAAGCAGAACGAACCTTTTGGGGAGTACACGAAAGCAGAATTTAACGCCTTCCCCGGTCTCGAAGCCATAGATGGTATCTACCTGCTGGATACAACTCCGTAACAGCTCTTTGATATGACAATACTGCAAGCATTAACCGTTGCCGTTCAAATCCCAGGCATGGATGCCCTTACCCTGGAGAAAGCTTTGCTGGATGTGAGGCTGCCAGCCGGTGATCTCTACACCGGATCTGAGGACGTGCGCCAGAGGATTGACCAGGCTACGGTTAATGTATTGCGTTCAGTAGTCGTAAGTGGTGAAGAAGAAGGCGGTTTTTCGTACGACATCGATAAGGATGCCTTGACAAACCGAATAGCCTGGCTTGAAAATAATCTGGCTGGTGCTTTAGGCGGAGAGGGTGTGAATCCGGTAAACCTGCTACCGAAAGTTAAATCTGCAAACCGGTGGTAGAACGCTTTCCGCATACGGCAATATTCACAGTTAGCGGTCCAGCTTTTAAAGACATGAAAGGGGATTTGATTCCCGGTGAGCCGGTACACGTTGAGTTGACATGCCGCGCAGAGCCTGCTGGCGCAGAGCCTGCTGGCGCAGATTATTTGAAGCGGGGGGCGAATAGCGCGCGAGTGGACTATACGTGGGTGGTGTATTGCGAGAACCAAAGTGAGATACCGCCGGCGGGAACCGCCGTTGAGCTGATGAACGCCCAGGGCGAAGTATTCGCGATTGATACGGTTAAGAGGGTTTCCATCGGGCAAATGCACGTGAGAATCTGGCTATGAAGTTCAATCAAAAATTCAACAAGGAGGACCTAAAACGACAGGTAGCTGAACGAATTGAACGGATTGAACTGGCCGTACTCAACCGGTTGAAATACGTCGGTGAGCGCTTTGTAAAAAATGCCCGGGAACGAGCAAATTTCACGGACCGGACCGGTAACCTGCGGAATTCGATTGGGTATACCATTTTCAAAAATGGCAACCCGGTTTACGAACAGGCTAACAATAATACCGGCGGGGATGCCGCAAAGAAAGTAATCAGTGAACACGCTTTGCTATTTCCCCGGGGTTTGGTTTTGATCGTAGTAGCCGGAATGGAATATGCCGCCTACGTTGAGAGTAAAAATTTCGACGTGATAACTGCATCATCCCTCCTTGCTGAAAATGAGTTGAAAGAGGCGATCAACAGAATGAGGGGAAAAATAGACCTGATGAAGTGATGCTTACGACAATGGACATAGAACAGATTCTTTACCAGGCACTGGACGCGCCAGAGGTGAAGGCTGCTATATCCGGCGACGTATATAAACTGAATAGGCCTCTGGATTCCAGAAAAGTTGACATAACGGTTGGCTGCTTGCCAGTGAATAACCTGCAATTGCAAACGGCTGTAGCTAACGTCAACGTACATGCGCCTAATCTTGTTTTTTCGCATGGTGGTGTGCAGGATAACACTCAGGCCGACTTTGCAACATTGCGATTGGTTACAGAATTAGTCATATCAAAACTGGAAGGGTACACAGATAAATACAGTTACGAGGTTCAACAACAGCACATGTTCGCGGATCGGGAGATCAACGAACACTACGTAAACATTCGGGTAAACTTTTACAACATCAACCTATAAAAATTTAAGGACATGGGTAAGTATAAATTGGGCCTTGTCTCCATGAAATTGGGTGAGATCGCAGGTGATGGCGATATGGGTACTTCTCTGGTGCAAATCGGTGATACTGTTACCGGTACCGCACAAATGGAAACCACAGAAGCCACGTTGCAGGATTTCACCATCGAGGAAAGCAGCAGCCCTATCATGAGCATCAAAACCGATGCTGATAAGATCACGGTTAACTGGTCAAGCTATGACAACTCTGCAGATACCCTGGTACGGCTTTTTGGCGGAACCAAGGTTGTGGGTGTGGCCGGCGGTCTCAAAACGCTGGGCACGATTACACCTGGTTCCGGCTACGTATCCGGCTCATACTGGGATGTGCCCTTGACCGGTGGTGCCGGTTCAGGTGCCAAAGCCAACATTGTTGTTGCTGGCGGCGTCGTAACCTCCGTACAGATCAGCAAAGCTGGCAGCGGGTATGCGTCTGGCACGCCTCTGAGTGCTGTCAACTCAAACCTGGGCGGCTCTGGCTCGGGCTTCCAGGTAGCCGTTACGGAGGTTGGCCCTGTGGGGGATAAATGGCTGGCGCCGGACGCCGTGCCGGAGATTGAACAGTCACTTCGTGTGGAATGGAAGCAGGGTGGGTTTCTCGAAATCCCCCGCGCCAAGATCACATGTAAACTGTCTATGCAGTTCCGCAAGGATGCGCTTTCGCAAATTGACATTGTTGCGACTGTGCTGCAGCCGACAAAAGCAGGCATTGCACGCATGGTGCTGGTGAATGCCGCATAAGAATCAAGTTTAAGCATTTTAAAAGAAAGCCCTGTTCAGAACGGGGCTTTTTAATATAACCCATAAAGCCATGGAACCAAACCAGGTATTAAGTGCAGCCGCTGAGGTCTTGACAGATAAACCGGTTGTTTTAGAGATCGACATTCGCCCACAAAACAGATTGCATGAATGGCTGCAAAGGATAGGCCTTAAGAAGAAAAAGCGAGTGTTCGAGATTACCGGTATTACTTACGGGTCTCTCATTAAAATCGCACCGTTGCTGCTTGACATGGAGACGAAATACCTGGATACTGGCAACTTTGTCGAGTCGGGTTTAAAAGCTGTAGCTGCAGACAGCGAACGCCTTCTCATGTGTGTGGCCCAGGGCATCCACAACAGAAAGAGTGATCCTCCGGAGTGGCTACTGACTTGCATGCGGGAAAATTTCACAGCAGCGGACCTGAAACAAGCTGTGGCGCTGGTGATCTCCAAAATGGATATGCTGTCTTTTATGACTTCTATCGTCTCCATAAAAAGTGCGAACATACTGGCGAAACCAACTGCCGGTGCGACAAATGCGTAGCGGACGAGCCCGAGAACGGGGGAGATAATAGCCCCTGGGCAACCATTGGCGGGGTGATTAAATACTTCCGGTTCTCCTGGGACTTCGTTTTGTGGGGGGTAAGTTATACCAATTTGAATATGCTACTTGCCACAGTACCCCGGTATTCGGCGAAGAAAGAAAACGAGGAGGCGGAAGCCGTGGAAATAGAATCTCCCGATGAATTAGCAGCATTTATCAATAATTCATAACAAAAAGTCTGATGTTAAACCTTATGGAGGACTACCGTTACACAGGTACTGACTTTTACCAAAACCGAAGCCATGGCAGTTAGAATTTCGGGCGCTGATGGGGCACCTCTCGCATGGGACGCCTCAATTAATACTGACGTCTTCGAGATGGCGCAAAAGGTGATCGAGAAAGGTTTTGAAGATATGGCGAAGGCTGCGCAAGCTTCTGCCAAAGAAACCGAGAAAGCGTTGAACGATGTAAAGGTAAACCCGATTAAAATATCGGACCTCATCGACACGCAGATGCTCGACGGGCTGCGAAAAATATTCGAAGGTCTGGACGAGCCTACCCGTAATTTTATCGTTGACCTGGTAGAGCTCGAAACCAAACTGGCCGAAGTGGCCGAGGCGCAGGACGCGCTCACAAGGGCTTACGCACAGGGAAAGATTACGCAGGAAGAATACAAAACAACCTCTGCCCAGATCATTGGTGCTACTAAAGTAATTACCGATCAAACCAAAGCCCTGGCGGAAGCGCAGAAGGAATACGATCAAAGTCGCGCGAATCAGAATGCGCCGGCGGACACACCTGCGGCAGACAGTATTGCGGGAAAAAAAGCAGCATTGGCTGAACTTATAAAGACCTATGAAAAACTGAACGACGAGCAGCGTAAAGCTGGTAGCGGTCAGGAAATGGCCAGTCAGATCCGCGCATTGAAAACTGAACTGGCGGGTCTGGATCCTACCAAGGTAACCAAGGCAGGACAGGAAGTAGAATCCATGCGACAGAAGCTGGCGCAGTTGACCCGGCAAATGCTGGAAAATCCTGAGTCTCCGATGTTCGACACCTGGCGCAAGCAGGCAGCGGAACTTAAGGAAGCCATGTCGTCGGTAAAGGTCAGCTTGGAACAGGCAGCCAACAGTACTGCAGGCGTGGAAGCTTTTGCCAGTGGTCTGCGTGGACTGGTAGGCGGTTTTACGGCGGCTACTGGGGTGGTTGGCATGTTCACCGACAATACGGAAGCGGCCGACGAAGTTATAAAGAGCGCCACCACGGCACTGGCGTTGCTCAATGGGGTACAGGAGGTGTCCAACGTCCTGCAGAAGAATGGAGCACTGAACGTGTACCTGCTCGGGCTCATGCGGAAAAAGGAAACGGCGGCTACAATAGCGGAAACGGCAGCCGCCGGCGCGTCTACTGTTGCTTTGGGCGCACAGGCCGCCGCTACCACAGGCGCTGCCACTGCCACACGAGGCCTTACTGCCGCTATGCTGGCCAATCCTGCAGGTGCCATCTTGGTAGCTATTACAGCGTTGGCGTCTGCCTACCTGCTGTTGCGGGATTCTACGGCGAAAGCTATAAGCCAGCAGGAAGCTTTGAACGATACAGTTGATGATTTCGCCAAGGGTGCCACGGAAGCGGTGAAGAAGACCAATGATGTGAAGGTTGCCTTTGACCTTGCACGCGCGGGCGTTATCTCTAAGGAGGAGGCGTTGAAAAAATACAACAACAACCTGGGAGATAGCTTCGGAAAAGCAAAAAACCTGACCGAAGCAGAGAGGTTATACGCTGAAAAAGCACCCACCTTTATTAAAATCACTGCACTTAAAGCACAGGCGCAGGCGCTGTTCGCAAAAGCGGCAGATGAAACAGCAAAAGCCCTTACGGCGCAAAACGAAGACCATACCACATGGTGGGATAAGGCGAAAGAAGCTTTTATAAATTTTACTGGCGTCTACGGTACGGGTGCGGGAGTAATTTTAAAAGCTCAGGAAGAAGGCGCGGCAAAAGCGAAAGAACTGGCAGAAAAAAACAGTAAAACACTATTAAAAGTTGGCCAGGAAACACTGGAACAAGCTGCAAAATTAGCTGCAGAAGCGAAGATTACATTTGACCCCATAGACAACGAGAAAGAGAAGAAGAAAAAGGAAAAAAGCCATGAAAGCGAGATCAACGCGCTGTTGAACGCGCGTAAAGGGCTTTTGGAACAAATTAATAACCTTAGGAGAGATGCAGATCAGAGCGGTCTTTTAAAGGAGGCCAGTGCGATAGACAAAATAAACGAGCGCTACGATACGGCTATTAGGAAAATACAAGCGTACAACGAGAAAGCGGAAAAATTCAACGCCTCCAATCCCAATAAAAAAGTAACTGCTATAGGCGCGGATGAAATCGCAAGGCTGGAAGCTGCTCGCGCCGAAGAAGTACAAAACCAAACATACAAAAACAACGCTGGCTTATATGCGAAGTCGCTCAGCGATCAGCAGAAACTTTTCGAAGCCTACGAAGACGCAAAAACGGAATACGGCAAGCAAAAAGCGGATGAGCTTTATGCAGCGCAGATGGCCGGAGCAGCAACCTATTTGGAATTTTTGACGCAGCAAAGGGAAACCATTGCAAAAGACACCACCCCGGAAGGCTTTTTGAATCTCGAACAGCGTATGAAGGTAGTGGCGTTGGAAAAAGAAATTGAAGACGAGCAGGGCCGCGCCCGTGAACGTGGCGTGCAGAATCAACTGGCCGCCTATAAGCGCATGCTGGAAGCAACTATTTCGTACAATGACCAAAAGGCAGCGATAAACAAAAGGTACAATGAGCTGGAAGCAATACTTGCAGCGCAGACAAACCTGGACCCTAAAATCCGCCAGGAGAAAAAACAGATGCTGGAAGTACAGCGCAAGGAAGAATTAACGGCGCTTGAAAATGATCTGGCCCGACAAAGCGAATTGTATAAAGTTCTGAACGCTGACCTCATAAAGTATACCAAGGAACAGCTGGCGGAGCGGTTGAAACTACTCAAGAAATTTGCAAAAGAGGGGTATATTATTGAAAAGGACGGGAGCAAAACAATACTTACCCCTGAGATGCTGGCCGGTCTGGAAAGGGGGATTGCCAGTGCAGAAAGCCTTAATGGTACTTTGGACAAAACCTTTGGTAGGCTTCGAATTGTAGGTGAGGGACTGAGTCAGATTTTTTCCGAGTTAGGGGACTCATTCGGAAGCAGTTTTCTGACAGATGCCGGAGCTGCTATTTCAGGGATGGTTAGTCAACTGAATAATCTCCAATTAGCGTTAAAAAAAACCGATGATGCAACCCAAACCAGTCTTAATAAGATACAAGCAGGGGCGACAGCATTAGTTACTCTTGTAACCATTGTAGCCAACTCAGCGAAGCAGAGAAAAGCTGAGGTAGAGGCCTTTTACGCATCTGTAATACAACTGCAGAGGGAATACAATCTTGCTTTAAATGATCAGATTAGGCTGCAGGGCGAACTACAAGCAAATGTATTTGTAAATGACTACGAATCCAGAATGCTGGATGGAATAAAGGCGGCGGCTGATGCCCAAACGAAATACCAGGAAGCGCTAGCAGAATTGAACGACGCGCAGGTAAAGTTGGGGCAGCGTAACGCAGTTGATTGGGGGAATGTTGGGCAGGGCGTATTGTCAGGCGTAACTGCGGGTGCCGCCATTGGATCGGTAATTCCGGTTATAGGAACTGCAATCGGCGCGGTAGTAGGGGGCATCGTCGGTGGTGTAGTTGGCTTGTTGGGAGGGAAGAAGAAAAAGGAAATATGGGGGAGCCTTTTAAATGAGTATCCCGAACTGATACAGAAATCTATAGATGGAACAGAAGCGTTTAACGAGGAATTGGCGAAAAGTTTAATTTCTGCCAATCTGGTCGACGATAAATCGCGTGCGATATTGGAGAACATTATGGATTGGAATGAGAAGGTAAAAGAAGCCCGGGAGCAGATAAAAGGTGTGGTGGAAGAATTGGCCGGATCTCTGGGTGATGATTTGCGCAATAGCTTGGTGGCCGCATTCAAAGACGGAACTGATTCTGCGGAAGCTTTTGGTGATAGCGTAAACAAGGTGCTGGAAAACATTCTGTCTAACCTGCTATTTAACCAAGTGTTCGCAAAGCAGTTCGATGAACTGCAAAAACGAATGGAGGCGAGTTTCGATTTTGGTGGTGACCAGAGCTGGGTTGATGATATTGCCGCTTTTTTTGAGCAAGCACCGTCGCTCATAGAGGAATTTAATGCCGCCATGCAGCAGGCCAATGAAGAAAGCGCCAGACGCGGTTTGGAGGTGTTTGCCAAAAAAATTGCCGGTGATGAAGATAATAGCCTTACAGGTGCCATAAAAGGCATGACCCAGCAGCAGGCAGAACTGCTGGCCGGTCAATTCGGCGGTTTGCGTATAACGGCATTCGAGCAGCTCGCCATTGCTAAGAGCCAGCTTAATACGTTGAACATGATCGCCAATAACACATCCCTACTGATACAGGTAGAGGCTTACTTGCGTAAGATCCATGTATCTGGGGTAAAAATAGCATCGTAATGGAAACACAAGCAAACAGGTACTACCTGGATGGGGCAGATATGTGGTTAACATACGGCTTGGGCGTTGAAAGCGGGTCTGACGATTTTCTGAAATTGCCGAAGCGAAAAGAAAGCATCACCCGTAACTGGCTCGACGAAAACGGCATTGATGTTGACACCTCACGAGTATTTCTGGAAGCCAAAGAGATAGAATTACAATGCCACATTATTGCAGCTAATGAGGCGGATTTCTGGCAAAAATACAATCGACTGCTAGCCGTTCTTAGTCTTCCTGGGCAACGACGCATGACTGTAGCCGAATTTGGACAAGATTTTTTCCTGATCTACCAAAGCTGTTCTGTGTATAAGCGGTTTACCCGATTGAAACAAGCAAGCGTCGTGGCCTGTAAGTTGACGTTAAAGTTCTTGGAAATGTTCCCAGTGAATAATCCGCAATTATACATTGTTGACGAAGAAAACCGATTCATTGTAACATGAGTATTACTGTTGACTTGATGCGCTCTACCGGTCTTATTGTATCGGTACAACCGAACGCTGGCAGCTCCATTACAAAAAAGTTGATGGAATCGGACATAGCTACCCTGACTTTCGAGTTGAACGGAATGTTCAATTTCAATGTTGGCGATTACGGGGAGATACTGGGCGTGCGATATTATATCTCGAAACCGCCACTGGTGGAAAAGCAGAGCCGGCACAACTATAAGTACACGCTGGTTATGGAGCCATCCAGGTACAAGTTGCGCAATGCCCAGTACCTGTTTTACAACGCGAATAATGAGATAGGAGAGCCCGATTTCTCCCTTACCGGAACCGCGATTGACTTCGTGCGGCTGCTGCTGTTGAACGCTAACAGGGTCGGGGAGGCCTGGGAGTTGGGCGGGGTAATAGAGACTGGGTATAAGACGTTAACCTTTGCGAAAGAGCACTGCCTGGAAGCCTTGGCCAAAATAGCCGAGGCCTTTGAAACGGAATTTTTTATAGAGGGTAACCAGATACATCTGGCTAAAAGAGCCAGATTGCTACCGAAAACGCTACAGTATGGTAAGGAGACCGGCCTATACAGCATCACCCGCGATCTGGTGGACGACAACCAGGTAACCAGGCTGTACGTATATGGGGGAACGACCAACATCCCGAATGAATACCGGAACTTTTCTCCGCGATTGCTGATGAATCCTATTGACGAATGTCTGATTACGGATCTGTCGGCAGTCGTAACACCGAATACGCCAAATACAGGAATGACCCGGTACCAGTTCGATTTTACGCCACCGCTATCGGAGACAGTGGTCGGCCTGGTAATTCAATACCGAACAGCCGGCACCAACGATTCATGGTTAGAGGTGCTCGCAGCAATGGTGTCGCCGCAGACCTTTGACGTGCCTGTAGGTGATTATGAATTCCGGTTCATGTCGCTCGGGGGTAGCTGCGATCAGTCGGTAACGCCGGCAGTACGAATCAATGAGACAACCTCGCAGCTTTTGTTTCAGAAAGTATCAGTAATCGAATACAACACCGCCCAGTACGGCATAATTGAAGGGACCCTTGTTGTGGAAGACATTTTTCCCCAGCGGGAAGCAGCCGTTACCGCAGTAGATGGCACCGATTTTTACAAATTCAAAGATGCTTCCCTGGATTTCGACATTAATGACCATTTGCTACCGGGATTGGCTGCACGGGTAGTGTTCAATTCAGGTCAGCTTGCGGGGTACGGTTTTGATGTGAAAGAGTACAACTCTGCAACAAAAGAATTCACGCTTCTGAAAAATAAGGACGAAAAAATACTGGACATTCCGAGTGTGTATTTTCGGCCGGGGATTGGAGACAAATATATACTGGTTAATATCCGAATGCCGCAGTCCTACATTGATGCTGCGGAACAGCAACTTAGGATCAAAGCGACGGAATACATAAAAGTAAAATCAGTTCCTGCATTCAAATACAACATTGTTTGCAACCCGGCTTTTTTCCGAGCGCAGAAAATAAAAGTGGATGTAGGTGACGTTATCGTTTTAATGGACGTAGAGCTGGGTATTTCGGATCGTATCCGTACCGTGGAAGTTGTTCAATCTCTGGTAGATGAATACGACTACGAACTTACTTTAGGTGAAGGGTCAAACCGGAGTATCATTGCGGAACTGCAAAACTCAACCCGAAGTAATGCTCTTGCTACCAGTGCTGTTGCCAGTTCTTTGGATAATAGCGCCATATCCAACAACAAAGTGATTGGCAACCTGAGAATAGAACAGGGTACTGTTGTGATAACTGAAATCCCTACGGCCGCAGGTACGGGAAGTATGAAGCCTTTGTATGTGGACGGCGCCGGCAAGGTGTGGAAATCTTCGTAATGTAACAATAGCTGCATTGTTACGGCTTTAAAAAAGTCACCCGCCATACAGTTGCCATATTGCGGGTATGGCAACCATCCAGGGCATTATCACCTCAACCGGGGAAACCGTTGACATCGTAATACCAACGGTGCGCATTCCCGAACTACCGGAACTGGGGCTGCCCATGGAGGATGGCGACAGCGTGGCCGTCTACGATGCTTCTGAGAACAGAACCCGCCATCAAACTCTTGGAAATATTCGATCCTTTATCCAGACTGGCGGCGCTTCTGAGCCAGTTCCGCCAGTGCTGCAGGGTTCTGATGTAGAGATAATTGCCAGTGACGATAATATCGTAGGTACCAACCGTGTAGTGTCGGCTGTGCTGATAAATAAAAATTACTCCCTTCATCGGGTTGGCTACGGCCAATTACTCACCTCGCAATTTAATATTCTGCCTTCGGGTGGGTTTGAGTTGGTGGGTGACAGGGTAAGGAAAGGGGACATATTTTTTGCTCATCTTTTTGAGATGGGGGCGACTGAACCGGGAAGCGGCGGCGGTGTTGCTGCGGCCACGTCAATAATTACTGGCATTGCTCTTATTTCAGATGATACGCCTATAAGCGGAGCTCATTACAATAAGTTGTTGCACGTCTCCAACAATGTAAAGAATATTAATCTTATCCTACCGGAGATTTCCAGTGCGCCAGCAAACCTGATCATACCCATCGAAACCACCATTTCAAACGGGTATTACTGTAAGGTGTTGACGCAAAGTGGGCAGCTGATCTACTGGGGTGAAACAGGTAAGACGAAAATAACGCTGGGCAGCAATGAATTCATTTGGCTGGTGCGCGGTGTCGATGGCTGGTATGTGATGAAGTCGAGTGACTCTATGCTGAGGGTAGGACAGCCCTTCTTTGACGTGGTCGAACGACCGGGAGCGGCTGTTGCCCGCGGTCAATGGACGGAACGTGAAAAATACCCCCGTATCATCGAAATGCTGGAAGCTAATCCCGGTCTGTGGGTGTCCGAAGCCGAGTGGCAGGATACCCGAATTAACCTCTCTATGGACGGCGGCACTGACTGGTTTTATCCTCTTCGGTCCATGTACTCGAAAGGAAACGGTACAACCCATTTCCGGTTTCCCGATTTGCGGAATCTCGCTTTTAGAGGCCTTAAAGATTTGGTGGGGGCGGATCCGTTGCGGTCTCCCAATATTTCCGGCGCCGGCCAAGGGGATTACTTGCGGCGGCATAACCATGTCGGTGAAAACGTATCAAAAACAGGTTTTCCCGATGGTTCAGGAGACCGTCAAAGTAACTACTACTGGATAAGCCCGCCGCGTGATCCTGCGCAGGCGGTGCCTCTTACAATAGGCTTTACCGGCGCTGCAGAGACGACGGTGCGAAATGCAGGCTTCATCCCCTTAATTCAAGTGTAATGGCGCAGACGTTAAATCCATCCTTGCGAATTATTGGGCCTTATGCGGCAGATGAAAGAGCTATGTACTGGGACGGTGTAACCTGGCGGCCATACCTAAGTATTGCAGAAGCTAACGCCACTATTTATCCTGGTGTAAGGGTTGTCGGACTGCTGGTAAGAATTGCCTCCGGTTGGTACGAATACCGTAATGGTATTGAGGATTACGATCTGGTGCCGTTTGTAGCAGGAACAGGTCTGGCGCAACTCTCTATTAAAGTGGACGGGGAGCCGGGGTCACCCATTGTTGGCGCATACACGTTCACCAGCGGTGCGTTGGTCGGCGCTTACGTTGAGATGATATACGTGAACAAGATGCCGGAAACAAGCATCGACGGAGATTTCACTTTAGATAATTCACTGGGCAAAATTACCCGTGTTAACCCCTGGTTGGACGGTGATACCTGCCTTATAACATACCGTGTACAATGAGAGCAATACTGACATTACTTCTTACACTGTTCGGACTCTTCGTAAAGGCCCAATTCCCTGTCGTCGCTCCGATGGGTGGCAAACACCAGTTGGTAAATTATAAAGGCGGTATTAAAGCTGACAGCGGTATAGTGACCGCTATTTATCCCGACACTACTGCTGCCAATCTTGCACACATCTGGGCTTACCCTGGCGCCCTTATTGTCGCGTCAGGTAAGCTACAGATGCGTTCAACCGATGGTACTCGGTGGGAAGCGGTAGTTGGCGGATCAGGCGATACTTCCTTCACAGCCATGCACGGCGACTATTTATACAGCGTGCAGTATCGTGAGGGTGGAAAGGATAGCGTGGCGGTGGTTGGGCCGGCGAGCGCATCGGCGACAGGCTTTATGACGAATGGAATACAATCGATCGGCGGCGACAAAGAATTTACTGCCGGCCTGTATATGAACGGAACTTTTTATCAGACCTCCGATGTGGCAGAAGTAATATTCAACACACACAAAGGGTTAGTCTACCCAAGCTCTTCTGTAACATTAAATAGGCCTGGTACGATTTCCGGGCGACACCACAGATGGAATGAAGATAGCGCACACTTCGAGGGCTATGATGGGGCAGGCTGGAAGCAGATAGCTTGGAAAAGCGACATAACCGCTGGCTTCACCAACCCCATGACCACCGCTGGCGATTTTATTGTCGGCGGTAGCGGTGGCGCTGCTTCGCGGTTGGGGATAGGTGCTGCCGGGACATGGCTGTCCAGCAACGGAACGACCGCATCGTGGAGTGCGCCGCCCTGGATTGAGAACAGCAACGCCTCCCTAACGGGCGTAAACAGGAGTATTACGGTAAACGAAAGCGGCAGCATGTCCTTTATCGCCGACGATGGCGCTGGGTCTACGCTTACAGACCGCACAGGATGGGGAAGCGGCTACCTGGAAAAAAACGTAGCCATTAACGATGTTGAAAATGGGTTGAAGGCGGGAGTTAAGTTTAACAGTCCGGGGTTTTCGATTTCAAGGCAGGGTGCAGATACAGCATACATAAGCAGCACCGACAAAGACTATGGCAGCGGCGGGCTTAACATATATGCAAATGATCGTTTATTAATCAGCGGCGGGAAGACGGGCAACGCGCTATATCACCCGAAGTTACTGTTTGATAATGGCGCTGATGGTAGTGGCTTTGCGGGGCTGACGCAACAAAAACCGAACGGCACAGTAAACACAATTCAGTTAAGTCCTGACGAAGGTGTTGATTACGATGGCGTGATGGGCATTCGTTCCAGCAAAGGCGATAACACAGGGTTCGTTAGCGTAACGCCTAATGTGGTTAACCTCTACACAGTTTCCGAAACATCGAAAGATGCTGGTGTAATAGTGTCCAGCGGTACAGATAGTTCTACCGTTACATTGAGCGGGCAATACCTTGATTACATAGGCAGGACGCGGTATAGAGTTCCTTCGCTGTTCGAGGAATACACACAGGATATAACCACTGGCAAAGATTCTGCAAGAGCATTCTACCTGTTGGGGACGATCACCGCGAACAGAACAATAACCATTACCGATGGAACGGCGACGGGGGAGGAGATTACTATAACCAATACCAATGACTCTGCCTATACGTGGGCCGTTTCAGGAGCGGTGAAGAACCTAAATGAAACGAGCGTAACGGAAGTCCCTAATAAATCGTTTATGCGGCTTCGTTGGTTACGGGGGGCCTGGTATAGAATCGGATCGGATTTCGACATTATGCCGATGGACAAATCCTACCAGGATCGGCAAGCATTTTACAAGTTGGCGGGGCTGGATATAAAGGCCGAAACTTTCGGCATGTCGCCTATGGATGCGACTAATGCTGTTAGTATGTCCAACAATGCGCTGTACCTGATGGCCATGCCCATTTACAAGACCAAAACCGTCGCGGGAGTTAATTTTTTCATGCGGACAACGGGCAACTACGAAGCAGGTACGCGGCACAGCGGAGTAACATTGTACAAATGGAATGGCGATAACACGGCATCGCTTATCGCCTATAGTACGAGCGATCCGAATTGGGTAAACACAGGCGTAAAAACACCGGGGTGGTACGCTATTCCTTTCGACAATGTGGCTGCCGGGCAGTCGTTAACGATACAGCCAGGCATCTACTACGTAGGCGTAAGCTGGAGTAGCACTTCCAGCACAACAACGCCAGCACTTCCTGGTACGGCAGCACTTACCAATTCGGTGCTATCGAGCTTGTGCTACGGGAGTTCTTTTAAAGCATCCGTAAGCACTAGTGCAAATAGCTCGTCTACACCTCTTTCTACAATAACCCTGTCTACATACCTTAACCAACGCATTTACTTATCCCTTTACTAATTTTTATGCAAGTCCAATTAAAAGAACGACACATCTGCTACGTCACCTCTCAGGTCCTTCTCGTTAACGGTCGCTCGTATGATGCGCTGCTGAATCGCATTGCCGAAACCGTTCGCGCCGGCGGTTACCAGCCCGACGACATGGTGCCCGTTGATTTGAATGCGCAGACGGTGATCGATATTTTTTCCATGCTGGGCAGCCTTAACGAACGCTATGCCGCGGCGATTAACGCCGAGATGAAAACACTGCTACTGCCGCAGCTTATTGCCATAGGCGACGAAGCCGCGCCCGTACTGGCTGCCATGCAGGACGTTGACAACCTGCGGAACGATTTTATAAACCAGGCCATTGCGGAAGGCCGCACTTGGTTAAACCGATAAACAGTCAATGAGCGATCCCATGACAGCCGAAGAAAAAATACAATTCGTATCGATGCAAACGGACATCCAGTCCATCAAGACCGAAATATCCAGGATGGACAAGAAGATGGATAAGGTGATGGTGGCTTTGATGGGTTCTGACCTGGCAAAAGACGGTGGACTTATCTCTCGCATCGCAGAACTGGAAGACGATAACGAAGCACTGCGGCGGGAACTGGACGCGGTGAAAGTGACGAATCAGAAAATAGAATTGTATCAAAAAATCATCTGGGCACTTGGAGGCTCAATCGCCTCTGGTGTGTTCGGTTATATACTCAAACTAATATTTGAAAAATGAACAATTTAACTGCACTGACCTATATAAATGTTGTGCTCGGCTTTCTTCTCGGTATACTAATGCTGGCAGCGGCATTTATGTACCTGACTGAAAAAGCCAACGAACACCTGACTACAAAGGATGCTGCCGATATCGTATTCGCGAAGGGTAAATGGAGTTGGGTAATTAGCATTTTGGTATTGGCCACGGCGCTGTACCTGCTGCCGGAGATTTTTGAAAATATATTGAAAGTGGAAGCGGGGCAGAAAAAACCAGCAGAGTGGATATTATCTGCAGTCAGGTGGATACGCATGTCTTCATTCACTCTTGGCGTCGCCAGCCAGACATTGGGCTTGCTATTTGTCTCACAGGTGCTTCAACGGGCTGCGAAGCTCAACTTGTTCCGCGGACTTGAAAAAGCGAAAGAGGTAGAGAAATGAGCATCCGCACAACAATAGTGGTATCGCTGCTTCTGGCCATCGTGCTGGTGATCCTGCTGCAGCGATTCCAGTGCCAACCGGCAGGAGCGGAGCAAACAGCAGCTGCAAAGCTCGACAGCATGCACCTGGCAGACAGCATGCGCATTGCTGTAAAGAACAAGGCCATTGTGATGCTGCAGGATAGTATTTACGTTATTCTTCGGCAGCGGCGCGGTGACAGCGCTGCCATTGCACGTGCAAACGAAGTGATCAAGCCGCTAAACAAGAAGGTAATAGCACTCATCGAAGCAAACCAGCAGTTGAAAGCCGCCAACGACCTGGCCGGCCGCTTGGTGAATTGCGACAGTCTTGCCGATTACAGTGGCCGCCTTGCCTACCTGGAAGACAGCCTGCGCAGTATGCACGGAGATTTTGACCAGCACGGCAGTGATCTTTCCATGCTGTATGATCGCGCCCTTTCCGCTGCCAACGATAAAGCCCTGGAGCTTACCCGGCAGATAACTGTTCGAGATAGTCTGCTGAGGGTCGTTCCAGCGCCTGCGCATTCGCGCTGGGGCATTGGCGCTACCATCGGCATGGTCGCAGGTCCAAGCGGTTTTACATATGGCGGATCCGTCGGCATCACCTATCAATTTTTTCAATTCAAAAATCGAAAACGATGATCAAATTTTTGTTCTCCACCTGGGGCGGCGGCGTGCTGCTCGGTGCATGGGTCGCTGGTTTCATACTGGCGGCAGAGAAGTACACCATTTTTTCCACAAAAGGGAAGTATGCCGACAAAGTGATCGGCGACTGGTTGGCTGCTTTGTTTTGGCCAATTCCGGTCGTGTGGGGATGGGTATCCAAATTATTCAAAAAGTAAAACGATATGAAAAAAGGAACCATCATCCTGCTGCTGATTGCTTTCGGCATTGCAGGAATTTTTGGCGGCATCGCGATTACAGAGGGCAGCTGGACGAAGCTTAGCCAAGCGGCATTTAACCGAGTGTATGCGCTGGGTGTGGTGCTTATCGTGGCGGGAGCGCTGTCCTTCGTCGTAGGCATGTACAAGGCGTTCGCGGCAAACCGGAAAGATGATTGAGGCCTTCGTTATACTGGTGCTTACGCATGCGGCTATAGATGCCTGGCAGCTCGATCCGCGTCGGCAGTGGAAGATATACCACGGCTGGGAGAGTGCAGCATATGCGTTCGTATGCATTGTTGCTACACTGCTATTTGGCTGGCCCGCATGGTGGGCGGTGTCGCTTTGCATAACAACCAGGGCGGCGCTGTTTGACCCGGCGCTGAACCTCATGCGCGGTAAGGGGCTGCTGCACAATGGTGCTGGGGGAAGCCTGCAGGACCGTTTCGAAAACTGGACCGGCATCAACCCACTGTGGTTGAGAATAGGGTACGGGGCGCTATGGATACTGAATGTTATTTTTTACTACAAAATGATATAGGTCAAAAACATTCCAAAGTCACGCCCTCAGATAAAACGTGATGCTGCAATAGCGATACTAAAAGCACATGGTTTAGAGATCACAAGGGCAATGCTTATCGGTATTCGGGGCTACTACCTGGACACTATGGGTAAACCAGGTGTTAACGACCGAGGACTTTATGATGATGCCCTGCTGCTCATTTCCCCCAATTACTACGAGACATTCAACTTCAATACTGACCCTTCTGTTTACCGGCCGGGGATAGCAACCTTGCTACCTGGCCTGTACCCTTATAAGAAGGGTATGCATGGCCTCAGTAAAGCGCACCCATACTCTGCGTTCAGGCCCGCAACACCTGGGGAGCAACTGCCTGTGTTACGGGATGGGGTGTTGGATCCAAAACCAGGTGTTGCAATCAACATTCATCGAGGAGGGTACAATACAACCAGTTCCGAGGGTTGTCAAACCGTGTACCCTCCTCAATGGCTCCCGTTCCAGCGTAAGACCTATGAGCTGATGAATCAATACCGGCAACCAACCATTGATTATCTCCTTATCGAACAGCCATGGTAGTACTACCCTCTAAAATGAACAGTGGCAAGCTGTACCAATCACAGACGTATGAACCGTTGGTGCTGGATACCGGTATTGATTTGACTGCTTGTGATAACCCCCGAATACTGTACCAAAAGCCTTTCGGAATGGGTACAGGGGACTGGGCGGCGGAGGTTGTAAGTTTTTCTGATCTGTATCCGCAGGGGGTTGACAACTCAGGACTGCCTGCAAATCGGTTCCTCAAAAAAGTATTCACGGACGAAAATGCGCCGAAAGAGATTGGGAAGTGGTACGTACAGGCCTGCGCCTTTTTTGAGGCAAAAAAACGCCTTGGGCAATGGCAGCCATGGGAATTACTCCGGCCATTACTGCTGGAAGTTTCAGCGCCGGAGGAATTACCCCTGCTCGATGAAAACGGTAACCTAATTACTGATGAGGAAGACAACCAAATAACCAGCGGATGAAACAATTAACCTTAGCGCTAGTGTTCTTTACGAGCCTTGTAAATGCGCAAACGACAGTACCGATCTCCTCTTTCCCAATACCTTCTGGAAATGATATTTCAGGCGCTCAGTTCCTGGGAAATCGAAATGGTAATACCTACCGATTCACGCTTGACCAGGTATTGTATAAAACCCTTAAAGTAGCCGATACGACGATCATCTTTGCGCCTTTTGTCAGGCGACCAGAACTCGCCGACAGCATTCGCATTCTACGCGAATTGATTGTAGCAATAGATACGGGTGGAGGTGGTGGGCCCATAAACTGGGAAAGCATCATCGGTAAACCGTCAGTGTTTACGCCAACCGCGCATAGCCACGCTATTTCAGATGTGGTGGATTTAACAGCTGCTCTCGAAGTGCTTAACGCGGCGGCAGTTCCGGTACCTACAACATTGGGTTATGTTCTTAAGTCGAGCGGGACCACGCCGGGGGCTTATTACTGGGCACCGGAAAGCGGTGTTGGTACGGAGAGTGATCCAACTGTACCCGGTGACGTAAAATTGATCACTTCAACTAATATCTCAAACTGGAATGCCGCTTACGGTTGGGGCAACCACGCCTCCGCTGGATACGCCACGGTAACGAGACTTGCCGATACGGCCGGCGCGATTCGCTCGGCCCTGAACGATTTTACCGTGGTCAACGGCGCCACGGACGGGGGGCAGTCGGTACAGGCCTACGCAGTTGATGCGCATAGCATCGGAATTAAGACAATCGGTGTAAATGGTACCAACGGCATTGAAGCAACTGTAACCGAAGGGGCCGACAACAACATAATCAATATCGACGGCTCTGCCTTCGCCCGCTTCTTGTCCGGAACTTATGCGCAAAGGCCGGTAGGCCCGGTGCTGGGGCAACTATATTATCAGACAGATGAGGTAGAAGGGCAGTACATGTATGATGGCGCTTCCTGGCAATACCAGCCAGATGGCAATACGGAAGTGTTCTGCAAGTTCATGTCGAACACGTACCCCATGAACGGAAACACCAACGGTACCGGCGCTGCCCACTACCAGGATGGTACCTATTTCAGCAGATGGACACTCAGTACCGGATCGACCAATACAGGTCTGGCACAGCTCCGCACTTCTCAGAATTTTTTATCAACAATCCCGGCCAGCGGGAAAATAATATTCCACTACAAAGGCGTCCGGCTGAGCTCGCTATCCAACGGAACAGATACCTATACAGCTCGGGTGGGAGCGCCATCAGGGGCTGATGCACTCGGCCTGCAGGTAAAATACACCAATGCGGACAGCTCTGGCCAGTGGTACTGTCTCAGCCGTAATGGAACGAGCTCTACGGCTGTTGCGTCGGGCGTAACTGTCGCTGCGGCCACGGACTACGACATCACAATCGTGTATGAGCTGTACGGTACCGATAATGCGAAATTCTACATCAACGGCACCTTGGTTGCGACCATCACTACCAACCTGCCTGCGGGATTCACAAACGCCTACCAGGGCAGCCTTTCGATAACAAAAACGGCAGGTACTGAGAGCAGGACAATGCTGGTCGATGATCAAATAATCAAATTCATTCCGTGATGAAAAAAATACTATTGACTTTGCTGGCTATTGCGCTGGCATTTGTCGCGCAGTCGCAGCAATATTATAGCCTCGACTTTGAACAATCAAATCTATCGCAGTGGGGCTTTCAGGTCCGCGAATACCCGAGCAACCGAACTGACGCTATGAGCAGGTCTTCCTTCTGGTCTGCCGATGGGTCCTATTCTTGTTACTTCTACCTTGATCATAATGATGCGAATGCACAATACGGAAACGTCCGTACCGAAGGAACAATGCACAATTACGCCAGTAGTAATAGCAATTATAGAACTGACTTACGCTGGTGGACCTGGCACTGGTACTTTCCGACGGCAACAACGTCTATGAGTAGCACAAAGGAAAAAGTGATTGCGCAGTGGCATGATAAAGCTATTTCCGGAGGATGCAGCATGTCCCCATTCCTGGCCATCGAAATTGTAAACGGCCGACTGCGCGGACGGGTACGCTACAATCTAACCGCCACCAACTACTGTAACAATACCGGCGCCGCAGTTGAGGTGCCCGCAATAGATCTCGGCCCGGTTCCCCTTGACCAGGATGTAAAAGTTGTCGTATTTTACGAACCGTCCGTTTCAAACGGCAAGTGTAAGATATGGATCAATGACGTGCTGAAGATGGACTATAACGGCCCGAACTTCGCCAACGGCGCTTACTTCCCTTACTTTAAATGGGGCATCTATGCGTGGGTTTGGGATGGAAGTAAAACAGAGCCATGCTGCTCACCGCTGGCGTTTTACGGAGATCGGTTAAAAATATATGGCGCTACTTCCACCTACGAGCAGGTAGCCAACATTACTAACAATCCGCCAGTGGTTTCTGCTGGTGAAGCGAAAGTTGTATCTGCAGCCACCACCAGCACCACCCTGGACGGTACGGCCACGGCCGCCAACGGTATCGCTACACGTACTTGGTCGGTGGTCTCCGGGCCGAATACACCAACGTTTTCGCCAAACGCCACCACGGAGGACCCGACGGTTGCCGGCTTGATCCCTGGGCTTTATACATTCAAATACCGGGTGGTGGATAATCAGTCGCTGGCAACAGAAGCAACAACAACCGTGCGCGTGAATATACCGCCGGCTGTTGATTTGTCGGCAAATACTGGCTTATCAGGCCTTCCTGGTACCACGGTATCGCTTAATCTCACTTCCAGCGTAACCGATAGTGATGGCACGATCACCGGCCGCCTGTGGGAACAGGTTTCAGGGCCTGCCGGAAAAACGGCCACCATTACAGGATCTACGACCAGTACGCCGACTGTCAGCAACCTTTCTTCCGGCACCTGGGTATTTCGGCTGACCGCTACCGATAATAACGGCGATCAGGGCACCGGCGAAGTCACCATCGTGATTCTGCCGATGAATATCATTACTGTTACTGGCAGCGGCTATAAGAGCGTAAAACTGCAATAGATTTTCTTTTCATAAGCAGTAGTTTTGGTTACAGCCCCTGTAGAAACAGGGGCTTTTTTTTCTGTTTACGGGTACCCGTAAAAATTTGTTCCGTGTGAGGTGTAGTTTGCCCGCATGGGAAAAAATCTTACCTGGCAGGAATTGCGCGCCGAGATGAGCCTGGCTGGCGCGCCGGATCAAATTGTGGAACTTGCAATAGAGTTTATGTTCCGGGTTTACGAAGATGAGGGCTTGCGAAACATCCCGTCGCTGAACGGCGTCGAGTATGCCCTTGTGAAGATAATAGAAGAGGTGCGGTTGTGGCGAAAAATAGAAGAAGAACGCCGGTATGGTCCGCATCGGCAACAAGCGCAGGAACTGTATTGGCAGGCTCGCGCTAAGAATGGAGGAGTGGATACCGGCCGGTAGCCTCCCGCCAATATTGAAAGAAAAATGGCCAGCATCACTGGCCATTACTTTTATTCTCTTGAAAATAGTTTGTCTTCCACGGTTAAAGGAGCTTCAATTTTGATTTGTCGGGAAAGCTTCCTTGCATCCTCAGCTGCTTGTTGAATTCCAATTCTCGCTCTTGATTTTTCGTCCTCACAAAAAAAATCACTCTTCGGAAGTACCGTCTCCCGCCTCTGGGTTTGGGGCCGTGACTGATTTGAGATTACGTTCTTTTTCATCACCACTGTTTTTGTCGTTTTTTATTAATTGATTTTCAAGCGCAGTTAGCCCGATGTTTTCTTGAGAATCTTCTGGAGTAGGTGTGGTTTGGTCATTAGCATGGTCAGGAGTTTTTTGATTGGTTATGGCTGGTTTATAGAAAACATCGATTATAGTTTCATCCTCATCTGTATTTTCTATAAAGAGTAAGGATAGATCTGTAATTGCTTCTTGGTATTGAGGACTAATTTCAGAAGTTTTCTTGACCTTATTTCCAAGAAAACGGCTAAGTATAGCGTAATCTACTACATACCCGTGGTCTGGGCAAGCATTAACCAAATAATCTTGCAAAAGCCGCCTAATCTCAACGCTAGAAACAGTTCCGAATTGACTCATTATACGGTTTGCGTATTGCCCACCAATATCTAGGATCCGGCGTTTCTCCCCCAACTTGTATGGGTTTATCTGCCTCAGCAATGGGTCATAAAACTGGGATAAGTGTTTCAGCAGCTGCTTAGACAATTCTGTTTTGTGTATGTTAATCCCATTATGCTGATATATCCGAAGGTACATTGCTTCGTACATTTCTTTAAACCTGGTTTCTACTCTGTTCAGGGAATGTTCATCGTTTAATGCACTTTCTCTTTCAAAATATGGGCCATCTTCGCTCGCTTTACCTATCTGGGCGTCTAAGGGGCCTCCCTCACCAAACTCATCCATTATTATTGAACTCCCGCCTAATGCCAGCAAGGTTGCTGCACTTTTTGCCCAAAATGGAATAATAATATTTACCTCGTCAAAGTTTTCGCGTAACGTTCTGATCATGCGATAGGCGTCATCGGCTTTTCCGCCAGGAGATTGGATAATAAAGTCAATTTTCCTAACATCAGGATGTTCCTTCTTGAATTGAAGAACCTTCTTTCTAAGCGCAAGGCAGCTATCATAGCCGATATCGCTTACGAAGACAAACTGAGCATAGTCCGGCCGAATCGCCAAAAGGCGATCTACGATTTGGGTTATTTGATCTATCACAATAAAGAGTTTACATCTCGGTATGCGAATTCGGCGCTTTTAAGTCAACGGTATACCCGAACTCGTCCAATAAGGAAACGGCATTGCCTGGAGAAACTTCGCCACGCTGATACCGACTCACAAACATCCTTAGTCGTGACCCCTCCCTGTCTTTAACCTTCGCCTTGTCTTTAAACGACGTTGATCGCAGGAGGTGTTCCAGTGCTTCATTTATTTCCATAAAGCAAATATACAATCAATATCCGGAAGTGCAAAATTTTGTTGCACTCTTGTTTGTTGAACCTTTTGCTGGAGCTAAATATTTAGCAATTTCAGGTAAAAATTGAAATGATACCCTTTCAAAAACTGACCTACGAACTGGCCAGGCATCTAATTGTGTCTGGATATTTCTACCATGTTCTGCACCCGCTGGGGAAGACCCGGTTCTTGCTTACGCATTATTACGAGCAGGAGACGGCGGAGAGGGCCTTTACCAGGACCATAGGACCGCATCGTTTTCTATTCGACTTCCGTAAGCAAGATCATCTGCAGCGTGTGCTGGGGCCAAAAAATGGCATCGAGATCTATTCGGAACGGATTGGGCCTACTGGCACCAGTTACGCGAATCGCTACCGACGAGCGATGGATAAGTACCTGGCTGACCGCCGCATTCAACTGGCTTTCGACGGCAAACTATCCCTTCTGCTCAAGGATGCGCAACTGTATATTGTGGCCAGCTACGCCGGCGGGTTCCTGGCAGTCAAACCCGGGGAACTGGAAGAACCTCCCTACCTGTACCAGGTCAAATACATCTCACACATAGGGATTTCGCCAGAAAGTGTAAGCCGCTATTACCTGTCATGCCAACCATCGGATAAGGTGCAGGACCATTTCTTTACTTAGTTGAACAGGATATGTGGGTTCGGACGCGCCAAAGACATGGTCGTGGAGCTACTGCCGCGGGATGATCCCCGGGCGGCTGATGCGGACTGGGATGTGGCGTGGTGGCAATGGGAGGGGGATCCGGAATAATGGGTATTTTGTGGTCTGCACTTTCGGACCTATTTTCGCTACCGATATTGCAAAATCGGTTAGTGATACGTTAGAAAAAAGATATAGAACTAACGAAACGCTGTCTGGTGTTGAATTATAAACTGTGGTTTAAGTCTGCTCGGGACCTCCATCAATGAGCGGATATTCTCCGCTCATTTTTTTCACCCTCACCATGCACGCATGAAACACGCGAATAAAATTGGTGCGCTGGTTGCGGTTCTGGTGATCCTTTCCTGCTTTCTCACCTGGATCACCCTCCCCGAACTGGGCATCAGGGTAACCGGCTTTGCCTCGGAAGGAACCAGTTTCGGAAAACCCGGATTGGTGAACTGTTTTATGAGCGGTTGTGCGTTTATACTCTTCCTGGTGCCCAGGATATGGGCCAAGCGGCTGATCCTTTTTTTTACCGGCTTCAACACCGCCTGGGCCATCCGCAATTTTATTTTGCTGGCCACCTGTCATGGGGGAGAATGTCCCCAGAAACAATGGGGTCTTTACCTGCTCCTGGGGACCTCCGGGTTGCTGCTGGTTATTTCAGCACTGAACGACCTGCCGCTGAAAGAAAAATCCAACGATAAGGCTGCTTAAAGTTTTGCCACGCAATCGCGAATAATACCGGCTGCTTCCAGTAACTGCTCTTTTGTAATAATAAGCGGCGGGGCAAAACGGATCTTATCGCCATGCGTGGGTTTGGCAAGAAGGCCTGCATCTTTGAGCAGCAGGCAAAGCTCCCAGGCCGCTTCCTTATTGGGATGGGTGATCACGATGGCATTCAGCAATCCCTTTCCACGCACTTCACTGATATAAGGTGAGTCGATGGACGCAAGTTCCCTGCGCAGCAGCAAACCCATGGCTTCTGCATTCTCCGCGAGTTTGTCGCGGCGCAATACTTCCAGCGCCGCCATGGCCACGCGGCAGGCCAGCGGGTTGCCGCCATAAGTACTGCCATGCTCACCGGGTTTGATGTTGAGCATAATGTGATCGTCGGCCAGCACAGCGCTCACGGGCAGCGTACCACCGCTGAGGGCCTTGCCCAGGATCAGGATATCCGGGCGCACTTCTTCGTGGTCACAGGCCAGCATCCTGCCCGTTCTTGCCAGTCCCGTTTGTATCTCATCGGCAATGAACAGCACATTGTATTGGTCGCAAAGTGCGCGCACTCCTTTCAGGTAACCGGCATCGGGTACTACCACACCGGCTTCTCCCTGTATGGGTTCTACCATGAAAGCGGCGACAGTGGGATCCTGCAGCGCTTTTTCCAACGCCGCGAGGTCGTTATAGGGAATGGTTTCGAAACCCGGCATAAAGGGACCGAAACCGCTGTAGCTGCTGGGATCCGTGGAAGCAGAAATGGCCGCCATGGTTCTTCCCCAGAAATTGTTTTCCGCAAACAGGATCCTGGCCTGGTTGTCGGGCACGCCTTTTTTGACGTAGGCCCAGCGCCGCGCAAGTTTGATGGCCGTTTCGCCTCCTTCCACGCCCGTGTTCATAGGCAGCACTTTATCGTATCCGAAATAGGAACTGATATAGGCTTCATAGGGCCCAAGCTGGTTGTTGTAAAAGGCGCGCGACGTGAGCGTGAGCACGGGGGCCTGCTCTACCAGCACCTTCACAATATCGGGGTGACAATGCCCCTGGTTGACGGCGCTGTAGCCGCTGAGGAAATCAAAATAGCGTTTGCCATCCACGTCGTAGAGAAAAACGCCTTCGCCTCTTTCCAGCACTACGGGCAGCGGGTGGTAATTATGCGCGCCGTACTGTTCTTCGAGTTGTATATAATGCAATGATTTTTCCGAAAGGGAAATGGTTGAACTGGTCATACCTGACTTTTATAAAATGAAAAAATAGGAGGGGGCAGCAAAAGAAATCAACTTCGATGATCGAGAAAATCGAGGTTGCCGGAAAGAAAGTCAAATATGGTGGACCGATTGATCATGAGTGTTTGCAAGATACAAAAAATCAGCCGCTAACCAATACTTCGTGGTCAGCAGGAAAAGCACCTGCAATGTTCGACGGAATTTCGTCGAATATACCATAGAGCGCGGCGCCGCTCCCCGTAAGGGATGCATAGACCGCACCCTGTTCGTACAAGACATCGCGTACCTGCCCAATTACCGGGTGGTGTTGTACAACGACCGCTTCAAAATCGTTGACGACGAGTCCCTTCCAGTTGGCTACCGGTTGTTCCAGGATGTGCTGCAGGGCGGGCTCGCCGGCGCCGGCTTGCAAGGACGTGCGCGGTTCCAACTGTGCAAAGGCCCAGCCCGTTGAGATGTGCAGGGGCGGCGCCACCAGCACAAATTTTTTGCCTGCCAGCGCGGGAAGGGAGAGGGGTGTCAATATTTCTCCGCGGCCGGAAGCCAGCGCCGGTTGGTTGAACAAAAAAAACGGGCAGTCGCTTCCCAACTGCAGCGCATAGGCCCGGAGCTGTTCTGCGGAAAGCGCCAGTTGAAAAAGCTCGTTCAGCAACAGCAGGGTAAAAGCGGCGTCCGATGAGCCGCCACCGAGCCCGGCCCCCATGGGAATTTTTTTATGCAGGTGCAGTGAAACAGGAGAGAGCTGAAAATCGGCCGATAGTAATTGCCAGGTTTTCAGGATGAGGTTATCGTTTTCCGTTCCGGGAATGGAGCGTCCGCTGGTGCTGAAAGAAAAACGGTCCGATCGTATGCCTTCGAGAATATCGTGTACAGGCAGCGGGTAAAATACCGTCTCCAGCTCGTGGTAGCCATCGGGCCGCTTTGCTTTTACCCGTAACCCCAGGTTGATCTTGGCATTGGGGAAAAGGATCATTACTGGTTCTTACGGCTGTTGATCTCGTCGCGGATGGCGATGGCGCGGATATAGTCCTCCTGCTCCAGCACTTCGTTCAGCAGGGTATGCAGCTCTTCCACGCTGAGGCCGTGGAGGTCTTCGTTGCCGGTTTCTTCCCGTTCGGGGCCGGTCACCGCTTTTTTCTTTTTGCTGCCGCTGTCTTCCATGAGAATGCCCGCACTGTCGAGGATATTCTCATAGGTATAAATGGGGCAGCCAAAGCGAACGGCCAGTGCCAGGGCATCGCTGGTGCGGGAATCAATTTCCACGGTATCGTTTTCCCCCACGCATACCAGTTTGGAATAAAAAATGCCTTCCTGCAGGTCGTTGATGACGATCTCCGTAAGGTCAACATTGAAGGCGCTCATGAAGTTTTTCATGAGGTCGTGTGTGAGCGGGCGGCTGGGCTGCATTTTTTCCAGGGCCACGGCAATGGCCTGCGCCTCGAACCCACCGATCACGATGGGCAGGCGGCGCATGCCATTAACTTCTCCCAGCACCACGGCATAAGAATGCGTTTGCGTAATGCTGTGGGAGAGCGCCACTATTTCCAGTTCTATCTTCCTCATAATGAAGGCACGAAACTAAGGCATTTTAGTAAAAAAGGCTACTGTTTGAGCTTTTTTACCGCCTCTATGATCCTGGGCATTACCTCGAATGCGTCTCCCACAATGCCGTAGTCTGCCGCCTTGAAAAAAGGCGCTTCCGGGTCTTTGTTGATCACCACAATGGTTTTGCTTCGGTTAACCCCGGCCAGGTGCTGGATGGCCCCGGAAATCCCCACGGCAAAATAAAGATTGGGGGCAATGGCGCCGCCGGTTTGTCCCACGTGCTCATGGTGGGGGCGCCAGTGCGCATCCGCTACGGGCCTGCTGCAGGCAGTGGCTGCTCCCAGCAGCCCGGCCAGTTCTTCGATTATGCCCCAGTTTTCGGGCCCTTTCAATCCGCGTCCCCCGCTCACCACAATTTGCGCATCGGCCAGGTTCACCTGTCCCTTCAGCAATTCCTTCGACACCACTTTCACTTTCGGCGCAACTGCTGTAACGGATTCGGTTACCACTTCCGCTTTGCCATCGCCCGTTACCACGGCACTGATGGCATTCGGACTCACTGCAATGATTTTTACGGCGCTCAGGATATTGATCTTTGCAAAAGCTTTTCCACTGAACACCGCTTTCTTCACCACAAATCCATTAGACGTTTCGGGCAGGGCCACAGCGCCCGCTACCAGCCCGGCTTTCAGTCTTACCGACAAACGCGGTGCAATGGCTTTGCCGGTGAGGTTTCCCGAAAGCACCAGGCAACTGGCGCCGGTTTTGTTCACCATTTCTGCAATGGCGGCCGTATAGGTCTGGGAGTCCATTTCATTGAAGGCCGCATCGTTCAGGTGGTACACTTTGGGAAGTCCGTATTTTCCCAGTGAAGAAAGGTCTTCCGTGGTTTCACCCAGTACCAGTCCGGCTACCGGCTGGCTGAGCTGGGCGCCCAATTGCACCCCGTAACTGATGGCTTCAAACGCAGATTTCTTAATGCTGCGGTCGGATTGATCTATATAGACAAGTATCATGACAGTATTTTTTAAATGACTTTAGCTTCTTCGTGCAGGAGGCGAACGAGTTCTTCGGGTTGATCGGGTGAAACCAGCTTTACGCCTGCTTTGGCGGGCGGCAGTTCAAACTGCTCGATGCCGGTGAGCGCTTCTGTTGCAACAGGCTCCACTACTTTCAGCGGTTTGCTGCGCGCACCCATAATGCCCTTCATGTTGGGTATGCGTTGTTCGGCCATTCCTTTCTGGCAGCTCACTACCAGCGGCAGGCTGACGGCGTCTGTTTCTTCGCCGCCTTCCACTTCCCGCACTGCTGTGGCGCTATTACCATCCAGGTCCAGTTTGGTGGCCAGGGATATATAGGGAAGGTCAAGCAACTCCGCTACCATGCCGCCAATACCCGCGCCATTGAAATCGATGGTTTCCTTACCCGTAAGGATGAGGTCGTAACCGCCTTCTTTGGCTACGGCCGCAATCTGGCTGGCAATGGTGTAAGCGTCGGTGCTGTCGGTGTTCACGCGAATGGCTTCGTCACCGCCCAGCGCCAGGGCCTTGCGGATGATGGGCTCGGTATCGGCAGTACCCACCGTCACCAGGTGCAATACGGTGGAGGGATCTTTTTCTTTCAATTCTATGGCCCGCACCAGGGCATACCATTCATCATAGGGATTGATGATCCACTGTACGCCATCAGCCGCGAATTTCCGGTTGTTATCAATGAAAGCTATTTTTGCCGTGGTGTCCGGCGTTTTACTGATACACACTAATATTTTCATACAGCAACAATTGGAATTTTGAAAGTTGTTTATGCAACTAATATACTACAAATATAAAAGGCAGCCCGATAGATTCCGAATTTGCAAGAATATTTTTTAATAAAATGACAGATCGCATAGAAAAACTGGAAGCCTTCCTGCGCGACCAACCGGGGGATGCGTTTTTGCGGCACGCGCTGGCGCTGGAATACATCAAGCTGGGCGATGATGCGCGTGCGCGTCAACTGTTTGAAGCCATACTGGCGGAGCAGCCCGGTTATATCGGTTCCTATTATCACCTGGCCAAATTGCTGGAGCGTTCGGGTGAAACGGAGGCTGCCATACACTGGTATGAAAAGGGCATGGCCGTTTCGCGGGAAGCGGGCGACCAGCATGCCTATGGTGAACTGCGTTCGGCGCTGGAAGAGCTTACTTATTGAAAGCATAGGCTTTGCGGATGCCGGGTCTCGCGTACCAGGCGATCACACCGGCCAGCATCATTACGCGGAAGATCAGGTAGCTCCAGTAATTGATGTTCCAGGCATCGGCGCTGTTGCTGACGCCCTTGAAGTAAATGTAACAGATCTCGATAACGATGTACACGAAATTGTAGAACAGGAAACCGGTGATGAGCAGAAAACGGCTGACATAAAAAGAGGTCTCCTGGAAATTGCCTTTTTTGTACAGGAAGTACAATGCGTAGATGCCGGCAGCCAGGTACCATACGCTGGGCATCAGCAGGGTCCACCAGTGATACTGGAGATCGCGCATAACGATGAAAGTGCCCAGCCATACCAGGATCACCGGCGCTACACTGTAACGGAGAAACTTGTGCCAGCGGGAATTGTTCCAGAGGTGATAAAAGAAGCCCAGGGCACTCAGCGTGTCGATGTGCATGGTGAGGTTGGAAAGGGTATCGTAGGTAACCGTGGTAATGGGATGGAAAAGAGAGAACAGGTTGGTGGCGAAGCTGTAGGCGGCGTTGATGAGAATGAAGCGCATGGCTTTGTCCTGCCAGGCTTTTTTATACACCAGCAGCAGGAGGATACAGGCAAGGACAACCAGGGTCGTATTTTCAATGATGCAAATATGCGTACAGTCTTGAGGCATTTATCAATAGGATTTAGGACAATGGTAAATATCACAGGTGCTAAAGTAATAGCAAAGCTGTCAGGATAAAACGTAAAACTACGCGGGTTTGTACGCGATTTTTTAGAACAGAAATGGAACTGGAAAAAGCATTTGAACAATTTGTAAACCGGGAGAAGTTATTCAACCCGCAACAGCGCTTATTGGTGGCAGTGAGTGGAGGCCTCGATTCCACTGTGCTCTGCGCCCTGCTTCGCGCCGGGGGTTATCATTTCGAGATGGCCCATTTTAATTTTCGGTTACGCGGCAGCGAGAGTGAACGCGACCAGCTCTTCCTGGAAAAGCTGGCTGCGGCATGGGAAATTCCCCTGCACCTGGATGCTGCCGATACGATGGCCATTCATGCAGAAACAGGTGGATCCCTGCAGGACCTGGCCCGCCGTTTACGATACGAATGGCTGGAAAACCTTCGATCGCGCGAATCGGGAAAACCCTTCGACTGCATCCTTACGGCCCATCATGCGGGCGACGACGCCGAAACCCTGCTGCTGCAATTGTTCCGCGGCGCAGGCCTGTCGGGATTGAGCGGCATCCCTCTCCGGCGTGGCAGGCTGCGCCGGCCCCTGCTCTTTGCCACCCGCGCGCAGCTCGAAGCATATGCCATCGCCCGGCAACTGGCCTGGGTGGAGGACAGCTCCAATCAAACGGATAAGTACAACCGCAATTTCATCCGCAACCTGCTGCTGCCCCTGGTGACGGAAAAGATCCCCGGCGCCGCAGCCGGACTGGCACAATCGGCCGACCGCCTCAAGTCGGTGAAAAGTTTTTACGATGCAGCCATGGCCAAGGCACTGCAGAAGCTGGTGCTCACGGAAGGGGAGACCCAAAAGGTTCCCGTGCTGCGCCTGCAGCAGGCCGAAGGCGGCAAGGCCCTGCTCTACGAATGGCTGCACCCTTTTGGTTTCTCTGCCAGCCAGGTGACCGAAGCCTGGTCGCTGTGCCACAGCCAAACCGGCAGCTTCGTTGAAACGCAGCAATACCGCCTCCTGCGCAACCGCAACTGGCTGGTGCTGGTTCCCCGTAAACCTGCAGCCGGTATACAGTTGCTCACCACCGAAACCGGTCGGCTCGAGATTTCCGGTGCGTTGCTGGAATGGGAAACGCGCGACTATTCCGGTGCGGCTGTTCCGCAGGGGCAATCCACCGTATGGCTCGATGCCGCCGCCATCCGCTATCCGCTGCTGCTGCGCACCTGGAAGGCCGGCGATTATTTTTATCCCCTGGGCATGCCGAAGAAAAAAAAGATCGCACGCTTCCTCACGGATATCCGCGTACCCAGGCATGAAAAAGAAAAATGCCTGGTACTGGAAACGGACAAAAAGATCTGCTGGGTGGCGGGGCATCGCATCGACCACCGGTTCCGTATAACCGAAAAGACAAAAAAGATACTGGTACTGAAAATCAGTAGTGCGCCCGGATCTGGCGGATGAAATCCTGCAGCACGTCCACGTGGGCGATGAGCTTGCCGGTAAGGATCATGAACAGCACGCCGTAGATGGCGCCGCTGAAGTGGGCGCGGTGCCCGATATTGTCACCGCCGCGCCGGGCCAGGATCACTGAAATCGCCAGGAACAAGATCCCGAAAATATAACCCGGGATGGGTATGCTGAAAAAGAGCCGCAGTTTCATGGTGGGTTCCAGCATGATGAAGGCAAAGATCACGGCCGATACTGCGCCGGAAGCGCCCAGCGCGCGGTAAGAAAAATTATCGCGGTTCTCAATGTAGTCGGGTATTACGGAAGCTACCAGCGCGGTGACGTAGAGGATGGTGAAAAGCATCTTGCCGCTGGAGCCGAAATAATCAGGACTGGAAAAAAGATACCCTTCCAGGTATTCACCAAAAGAGAGAAAGGAGATCATGTTGAAGGCGAGGTGCATGAGGTCGCCGTGCACCAGTCCGCCGGAGAAGAAACGGTAATATTGTCCGCGGCTTTTGATCTCCGCAGGCCAGAAGAGCAGGCCCTCCTTGATCTTTTCATTGTTAAAAGCGATCAGTGATACAGCGGTAGTGATGATGATGATCAGGAGGGTAATGCTAATCATGGTGGTATTTTTCGTTGCGTAAAATACTGCAAGCCCGGTAAACCTGTTCTGCTAAAATGAGGCGCACCACCTGGTGGGGGAAAACAAGGCGCGACAGGCTCCAGGTGAAATCGGCCCGCTGCCGCAGGTGGTTGTCCACGCCGTAGGCGCCGCCGATGAGGAACACCATTTGTTTCCGGCTTTCGTTGGCCCGCTGCTGCAGCAATATGGCGAGCTCGGGCGAGCTGATGTTCTTTCCCCTTTCGTCCAGCAGCACCAGGTAGTCGTCTTTCTGCAGCCAGTCGAGCAGGGCCTGCGACTCCGCTTTGCGGATGGCGTCGGGCTCCGTAAACCGCGAAGGCGGCAGCAGCTTCCATTCGCAGGGAAAATAGCGGGTGATCCTGGTGGTGAAATCGGCAACGGCCTCCCGCGTGGAAGGATCCTGTTGTTTACCGATGGTGGCCAGAACGATTTTCAAAACAGTGTTGGATTTGCAGGCCCGAATATAGGGTACTTCAAACTAAACCCATAATCATAGCCAATTGTCTTGAAAGAATCAATATTGTCCGACCAGGCTTCCTCTTCATGGCTTTTCTTTACAATCGTGTTCGCAGTGTCGTTTTTGAAAGCCGCTGCAACGGCTTCCATTGCCTTTAGTTCGCTTTCGATGAATAATTCTTTTTCGAACACGGCCTCATCTGTTTTTACGAAACGTTCCCCCATGTATTCGCCAAAGTCCTCCAGTTGAACGGTGACCAGTTTTTTCTCCATGGTATTGTCGAATATCCAATCGTAGTTTTTGGGTACGGGGCCTTTCTGCATAGCCTGGTAGGTCAACCCGCTGATGGAAAAGCCCGTTCTTTTGAAATGCAGAAAATCGGCATAGAATAAAAGCTTGTTCAATTTGGTTTTAAATGGCTTCGCCTTATCGGAAAAATACAAAACCATGTGGTTTATTTTCTCAATACGCGGCACTTTATAGCCATTAAAAATACCCGGTCTTTTTTCTCCCAGCATTAAGGTTTCGGAAATCTGTTTGAAATCATCCCAGCCATCCAATGCACGATTGATCTTTCTATTTATCCTGTCCAGTTCTTCCGGGGTGAATTCATTTTTACTGAGGTCAATCAGCAGCCTGAATTCCTTCGGATCTTTAACCATCTGGATCAATCGTCCATTTGATACGCTGGGCACTTCACCTGCTTCATAATTTCGGAATGCATTGATGCCCAATCCCAGTATTTCTGCCATCTTGCTGGCCGGAAGCCCATATTGCTCCCGGATTGCCTTTATCTCGTCGGGAAAAGGAATGCCGTATTTTGCCCTGTATTGGTTATACACCTGGTTGGTGTTTACTTCATCCAATTCGTCGTCTGTGAACTGTTCACCCGTTTCCCTGCACAGGTAATACTGGAACTGAACCTGGAATGATTCTTTGCGGAATTCCATTGTTCGCAATTCTTTTTGGAGCGTTGCTTCGCCTCCGGTAAATGGACTTTTCATGGTTCTGCAATTTAAAGGGTGTCCAAGGCCTGAAGCCATTGCCTTTCTAAGGCCGGCAGGGGTAGTTTAGCGGACGTTCCGCTATGTGGAACGAAATGCATAACACCTGCGCACTTTCTATTCCCATCGTTATTTTTATATAGATCTCTTTTCCCTTCACCTGCTTTCCGAATATCCACATATTGGCGCCACCATGCAATTTTTCGGGCAGGGGCCCTTCTGCATAATCACCCACCGTCAGGTTTTTCAATATTTCATTCCTGTGCTGCCGGGTGATTTCAAGGGTGAGAAGGGTTTGCGTGTTTTTACCCCGGTCGTCTCTGAAGATGATACCCCAGATATTCATTTTAATATGAAAATCCTGTAAAAATGCTTGTATCTCAACCGCACCAGCCATTGGAATCACAAATATAGGAAGTGTTTTATAAAAACAACTTTAAAGTTGTAAAAATATATAAATTATAAGGTTTTACAACAATGTTTTGATGATTCGCAAGCTCCGGATTAACGACCGCGATAATCTGATCCTGTACGCATCGCCCACAGGACTGCATTTATACCCGGACTATAATAGTCGCCTGTTTGAAAAAGACTGAACAGCTTTTTACAGGCTTCTGTCCGGAGAGGAATTCCGTTTACCTCTTTGTTCCTTACGGTGTCTTTCCAAAGCGTCAGGGTGCTGTTGATGAAATTTTTGTCCATTAGGGAAGCCGCCACGATTTTTTTCTTTTTCAATATAGTTTCTAAAAACGGAGAGGGCCGCCAACTGCTCTTCCGGCGGTTATTCCGGCCCATAATCGGTTCCTGCAGCGTTCCAAGGCCCGAAATGCCGCTCGGTTTTTTTTCTTAATTTGCTTAAAATCAAGCGAGTGAGTCATTTGCCGAAACTGATCGAAGATCTGGGATTAATACTTATAGCCGGGGCATTAACAACCCTGCTGTTCCGGAGAATCAAACAGCCGCTGGTACTGGGATACATCATCGCCGGATTTTTGGTAGGCCCGTATTTTCATATTACCCCTACCGTCGCAGACCGCGAGAACATCGAAACCTTTGCCGAGATCGGTGTCATCATTCTTCTCTTCAGCCTCGGACTTGAGTTCAGTTTCAAGAAACTGATCCGCGTGGGGGGAGCAGCTTCCATCACCGCCCTGGTTGAAATTATTTTCATAACCATCAGCGGTTATTTTTTGGGTAAAATGCTGGGCTGGACAACCATGGACAGCCTTTTTCTCGGTGGTATGCTCGCCAGTTCTTCCACCACCATCATCTTAAGAGCTTTCGACGAACTGGGCGTAAAAACAAAACAGTTTGCCCGGATCGTATTCGGTGTGCTGATCGTGGAAGACATCGTGGTGATTTTGCTGATGGTGTTGCTTTCCACCTTGTCGGTTACCCGGCAGTTTGAAGGAAACGAAATGCTGTTTACCGTGTTGAAACTGCTGTTCTTCCTGGCCATCTGGTTCATAGCAGGAATCTTTTTATTACCCACCTTCCTGCGAAAGGCAAAAAAGCTGATGGATGAAGAAACATTGCTGGTCCTCTCGCTGGGCCTCTGCCTGGGAATGGTGGTGCTGGCTACCCAGGTTGGTTTTTCGGCAGAACTGGGCGCCTTCGTGATGGGATCGATTATTGCAGAAACCACCGCAGCAGAAAAAGTGGAGCATGTGGTGAAGCCGGTGAAGGATCTTTTCGGCGCTGTGTTTTTTGTATCGGTGGGGATGATGATCGATCCGAACGCCATGGTCCAGTATGCCGTGCCGATCATGTGGGTGACGCTGCTCACCATCTTTGGAAAGTTATTCAGCACAACGCTTGGCGCCCTGTTATCGGGACAACCCCTGAAGCAGTCGGTCCAGGTAGGAATGAGCATGGCGCAAATCGGGGAGTTCGCTTTTATCGTCGCCACGCTTGGACTTTCGTTGGGCGTCATATCCGATTTTCTTTTCCCCGTTGCCGTAGGCGCTTCCGCCATAACCACGTTTACCACGCCGTATTTTATTAAGTATTCCGAACCGTTTTATCAGTTCATCGCCAAACGGCTTCCACAGAAATGGGTTACGCGCCTGAACAATTATTCCGTAGGCACCCAGAGCCTGCAGGCGGAAAGCGACTGGAAGCTGGTATTGCGATCCTACCTGAAAATAGTGCTGACAAACGGCGTTATTTTATTGGCGATCGTTCTGCTCTCCCTGAATTTTCTGATCCCGCTGGTGGTAAGAAGTGTACCGAATGAAACAGCAAGGGCTGCTATTGTGCTGGTTGTTTCACTCGGTCTTGCCGCGCCCTTTTTATGGGCGCTCATTGCGCAACGGCCCAATAAACAGACCTATAAACAACTTTGGCTCGATAGAAAATACAACAGGGGACCCTTGCTGGCCATAGAAGTCGGCCGGATGGTACTGGGACTGACCTTCCTGATTTTCTGGGTGCAGAAAGTGACCCCCGGTTTTCTTGCCATCCCATTGGTGGTGGCCCTGGCCCTGCTGATATTGTTTATTTTTTCCAGGAGAATTCAAAAAGTGTACAACCGGATCGAGTCGAGGTTCCTGATCAATCTGAATGCCAGGGAAACGGCCGACAAAGACGCTGCTTCCGTTAATATCCTGGACAAAAATGCGGAGATCCAGGCCAATCTGGAACCCTGGGACGCGCATATCGTTGAAATGAAAGTGAATCCCAATGCGGGGTATGTCGGTAGAACCTTGCTGGACCTTGCCTGGCGGGAGAAATTCGGTATCAATATTGTTTACATCAAGCGCGGCGACCGGGTGATCAAAGCGCCTGGCCGTGGCGCCGTACTGATGCCGGCCGACCTGGTGGGAATTATCGCCACCGACGCACAGGTACAGGATTTCAAACCCATGTTTGATGCCGTTGAAACTAACGGAGAGGACGCAGCCGATGTTTCAGATATTACACTCCAGAAGATCATGGTCGACGAACACACCAAGTTGAAAGGCCTCGACCTGCGTACCTCGGGTTTGCGGGAGCGAACGAACGGCATTGTGATTGGCGTCGAAAGAGGCAATGAAAGAATACTGAATCCCGATTCCAGCCTCAAACTGGAATGGGGCGATATTGTCTGGATTGTGGGCGAAAGGAAAAAAATACTGCAACTGGCAGGAATAAAAACGGAGTCCGCTACCGAACCGAATCCCTGAGCAATGAATGAAATGGTTTTTACAACAGCCTTCGTGTTATGCACTAACGGTAAAAAAAAGAGCAGCAATATTGCTGCTCTTTTTTTGTGACTCCGTCAGGATTCAAACCTGAAACCTTCTGATCCGTAGTCAGATGCTCTATTCAGTTGAGCTACGGAGCCATTCCCGTTAAGGGAGTGCAAAGATAATGAAAAATATTATTGACGCACAAAGAAATTTTGCTTTCCGGTGGCTTTTCCGGCAGTCTTTTTGCCCGCAAAGCCCCTTTAATAATGCCAGCGCACAAAGGCTTCCATCGCGGCATACTGGGTCAGCCCCAGTTGCGCATAGAGCTTGGCGGTATGGCTGTTCCGGTCCTCCGCCCGCTGCCAGAACTCACGTGAGTCGGATCCCTGGAAAGGCACCATGTCTTTCTGCGACTGGTGGATGAAAATGCCGAAACGCTTCTTCATCACCTGGCCCGGACTCATTGGTATGGCCATTTCAATTTCCTCGATATTCCATTCCTGCCAGGCGCCCTTGTAGAGCCATACCCAGCAATCCTTCACCCATTCGTCGCCCGCCGCTTTCAACCGGCGCATGGATTCAAAAATGATATCCAGGCAAACCTTGTGGGTGCCATGCGGATCGGCCAGGTCACCGGCGGCAAAGATCTGCTGGGGTTTGATCTCCCGCAGCAGGGCCATGGTGAGTACTACGTCTTCTTCACCCATCGGCTTTTTCTCCACGCGCCCTGTTTCATAAAAAGGCAGGTTCTGGAAGTGTACGTTTGTATCCTTGATACCCACATAGCGGCAAGTGGCTTTCGCTTCACCCCGGCGGATGAGTCCCTTGATGGCCCTGATCTGCGTCGTATCGCTGGAACTCGGTTTTTTATGTTTCAGGAACTGCTGCGCATCGGCAAGTATCTCGCGGCTTTTGGTGGAATCGATCCCCGCGATCTCTTCAAAGCCCACGGCAAAATCAATGAAGCGGGTTACGAATTCGTCGGTCACCGCAATATTGCCGCTGGTCTGGTAAGCCACATGCACATCGTGCCCCTGGTCGTGCAGGCGCATGAAAGTGCCACCCATGCTGATGATGTCGTCATCGGGGTGGGGCGAAAAAATGACACAGCGTTTGGGATAGGGCAGGGACCGCTCCGGGTGGTTGGGGATCACGGCGTTGGGCTTGCCGCCGGGCCAGCCGGTGATGCTGTCGCGCAGCATGTAAAACACCTGCAGGTTGATCTCGTAGGCATCGCCTTTTTCCACCAGCAATTCGCCGAGGCCATGGTCGTTGTAATCGCTGTTGGTGAGTCCAAGTACGGGTTTGCCCAGTTTCAGCGCCATGTTCACCACGGCTTTTTTGATCATGTAGGGCGTCCATTCAATGTCGCCCGTAAGCCAGGGCGAACGGAAACGGGTGAGCTCGGCAGCAGCCATCTCATCCAGTATAAAAGTGGCGTCGTTGTGTTGTTGCAGGAGGGAGGCAGGGATCTGCTCGGTTACGTGCTCTTCTGCGGCTTTCTGCACAACCGGGGCCTTCATGGGACCCCAGGCCATCAGGTAAATTTTACGCGCCCGCATGATGGTGTCAATGCCCATGGTTACCGCCAGGCGGGGCACCTGCGAAATATTAGCGAACTCGTAGGCATTGGCAATGCGGGTGGAATTATCCAGCGTGGTCACACGGGTACGGCTGAAACGGCTGGAGCCCGGCTCGTTGAAACCGATATGGCCGTTGTTGCCGATGCCGAGGATCTGGATATCGATACCGCCTGCCTGCTCAATCAGGTTCTCGTATTCGGCACAGAATTTTTTGATCGCATCCTTCGGCCATTCGCCGTTGGGAATATGAATATTGGCGGGATTGATGTCTACATGATTAAAGAGGTGCTCACGCATGTACCGGTTGTAGCTCTGGAGCGCATCGTTATCAATGGGAAAATATTCATCAAGGTTGAAGCTGATCACGTTGGCGAAACTCAGCCCTTCCTCGCGATGCAGCCGCACCAGCTCAGCATACACGGTTTTGGGCGAAGAACCGGTGGCCAGTCCCAGTACGCAGGCTTTGCCTTCAGCCTGTTTTTGCCGGATCGCTGCGGCGATCTCCCGGGCAATAAAAACAGATCCGAGTTTCAGGTTGTCAAAAATCTTAACGGGAACTTTTTCGAAGGAGTCTACCATGCTCATGGGCTATCTGGTTTTGGTTGCGTGTGCAAAATTATTGAATAGTGACAGTTTTAAACCTTTTGTAATGCATAATTATAAAAAGAATAGCGATATTTTTCCCAGCAAACGTTTGAGTGCTTTTATGGATGGGCGGAAGCCGGCCTGCCGGTAGCGCTAAAAATACGGATTCAATCCGGCATAAATAAATAAAGGCCGTCTGCATTTGCAGGCGGCCTTTGTGTTTATATGGGGGTTCCGGTTTCGGTTATTTGGACGCTTTCTGTGCGACTTTTTGTGTTGCCTGCCCGCGCATGTAATCGCGGATAGCCGTATGGTACACCGAGGCGCCTTTTTTCACTTTATAGGCTGCTTTCTTTTTCGGGTCGCGGATGACGGACTGTGCAAATTCGACCGCTTCACTGAAAGCCGACTTGTATTTGAGTTGCTCCTTGCTGGGTTTCACTTTCGACATATCGGGGTATTTGCTGGCAAATGTTTTCCCGTTCCGGGTGCGGAAAACGATCTGTTTGCCGATGCTTCCGGCCAGCCCCTTTGTGATGATATTGTTCCCTTTGGCCATGTTTCTCCATTTATGGGTATGGCAAAGATAAGGTGTTTATTGCAGATTCATATATTAATCTTACGTATATTTTGCGATTATCTTACGTGTATCTTACGTTATTCCTACGTTTATCCTACGTCTTTAATTGCATATTCACAACATTATCAGAGCCTGTTGGCAGCCCGGGGCCGGGCCGGCATTTACTGCCAGTTCCGTTCAGAAAGGGGGGCGACGGGAGAAAGAGGACGCATAAAAAAACCTCCCGGTAACTACCGGGAGGCCGCGGGCTAACGACAATAGTTAGCCGAAATCAAAGTTCTTTGCGGAAGCAGAGGCTGTTTTCCACGCCCGCGTATTTGCCATAGTTGGGGGTTTGCGCATAGCCCGAACGGCGATACAGTGCAATGGCCTCGGGCTGGTTTCTGCCGGTTTCCAGCACGCAGGCTTTTTGGTTCAGTTCGCGGGCCCAGGCTTCCACTGCTTCCAGCACCTGCCGCGCAATGCCCTGCCGGCGGTGGGAGGGCAGCACGTACATGCGTTTGATCTCCATTACGCCGTCTTCAAAAACTTTCAGGGCGCCGCAGGCCACGGCCACGCCATCGCTGTAAGCCACGATGGTGTGACGCAGGTCGGCCGCCTGGTTGATTGCGTTGTAAAAAGCATGGTCGTCGCCATCGCGGATGGCCAGGTCGGCATCCAGCAGTTTTACCAGTTCCCGGAAGTGAGGGTCAGTGGCATCGGTGCGTTTGATGGTTAGCATGGGCTTTTTGTTTTTGACGGGAGGCTACAATGGTGAGAATTTGCTGTTTACATTGTTCCACTGGTATTTTCAAATAGTTCGTGTAATTTTTGCTGCAGCAGTTTCTTATCGGGCAATTGTGTTTTGTATTCGGAAACCATTGTTGGTGAAAGGCTGCGACTCAACGCATATTCAACCACTTCGCTGTCTTTATCTTTGCAAAGTAAAACGCCAATGCTTGGGTTTTCATTTTCTTTTTTTACATCCCTGTCCAGAACTTCCAGGTAAAAATTTACTTTACCCAAATGCTCCGGTTCAAACTTTTCTTTTTTTAACTCAAATGCAACAAGGCACTGCAGTCCACGATGATAAAACAAAAGATCAATGTAGAAATCCCGATTGCCTACTTGTACTTTATACTCTTCGCCAATATAAAGAAAATCTTTTCCCAGCTCCAGGATAAACGCTTTCATTTGCTGTATTAGTCCTTTCTGCAAATCGCTTTCGCTGTGTGGGTCAGGCAAGTTTAGAAATTCAAAGACATAACTATCTTTAAAGTTGTTGATGATGTTGGGGTGAGTTTCTCTCAACACCGGCGAGAGCTTTTGGTTACCTATCATTACCCTTTCAAAAATGCCGCTGTCAATTTGCCTTTCCAGCTCCCTGCTGCTGTAATTTTCTTTTATACTCGCTTTGATATAAAACTCCCGCTCTTCTTCTGTTTTGCATCTTGAAAAGATAGTTCTGTGGTGTGTCCAGCTTAGTTTAACTAAAATACTGTTTCTTATATCGCTTGTTTCCAATTGTGCCCCCGCTGCGGGCACAGCCTTGCTGTCGTTTTCCAATTGTGTCCGCACTGCGGGCACAATTTTGGAGCTCTTGTCCTCTTGCGTTTGGTGCCCCGCCGGTGTTACAAACGCTGAAGCCGCATAGGTTTCATAAAATTGCACCATCCTGTATAAACCACGGCGGTTAAATCCTTTCAACTCCGGGTTGCTTTTTTGAATAAATCCTGCCAGTTCATCTATCGTTTTTTCACCCCAACTGGCATTGGCAAGCCGTTTACTGATATATGCCCCCACATTCCAGTATAAATTTACCAACTCGGTATTGGCGGCTTTTATAGCCGTAGCCCTGCTCTGTTTTATAAGTTTAATGATATCGGCAAATTGCTTTTGCATAGTCTAAAACGGGCTAAATCTTTTTAATACAGACTACAACACTTCAATCTCATCGGCAAAGAGCCAGGATTTTCCACCGGCTCCGTTTGCGCCCGCAGGAATGGTGCCGAAGTTCTCCGCCACCAGTTTGATGTAACGCGCCGATGCGCCGGGAGCCTGCACCGACATCCAACCTGCACCGCCACTGCCTTCCCGGAAACTGCTTGTTTTACCCAGACTTGTATAAGTGCTGCCGTCGTTCGAACCGAAAACCTCCAGGCTCGCCGGCGGATAGATCCAGGAGCCGCGCGCACCGATGGTGTGCAGGTTCACGGTAGAAAAGGATTGCACCGATCCGAGGTCGATAACGGCTTCCACATTTTGTCCCTGCCATCCCAGCCATTCCGGGCTGTTCAGCCCTTTTTCGGAACGCAGGCCGTTTACCAGTCCGAATGCACCGCCCTGTCCCTTATAATTCCTGGAAGGAGGATTAGCAAGCGTAACCGTTTTACCCGTAGCCTTGTTCACTGAAAAAGACAGGGACAGTTTTGCACCGATGGGTGCGTTGTTTTCTTCGCTCCAGGCTTCCACGGTACTGCTGCCGGAAAGAATAAGCGGAATGGTATATTCTTTGGTGCTGCTTTGCCCGCCGTTCTCTTTCAGCTCGTATACCGCTTTAACGGAAGGCGCTGCTTTTTCGAGGGTCAGCTTAAGGCCATTGTTACCGGGAGCAGGTTCCACTATGGCTTTCAGGTCATAAAAAGCCTTGCTGTAGTTGGCGCCCCACTGGCGGTAGCGCTGCATCATCACCGGCACTTTCTGCTCGAACTGTTTCCAGTTGCGCTTTTCCCTGGGACTCCACAATACTTCGCTGAGTGCGCCGAGCCGCGGGAAGATGGTGTACTCCACTTTCTTCGGGTTGTTGATGTATTCGGTCCACACATTGGCCTGTGCTCCCAGCACAAATTTTGCTTTATCAGCGGGCAGTTCGGCGGGAATGGGTTCGTAGCTGTACACTTTATCGAGCGGCAGGAAACCGCCAATGGTAACACTGTCGTCGTTGCGGCTCTGTGAATGATCAAAATACACATGGCTGCCCGGGGTCATGATCACTTCGTGGTTTTCTTTGGCGGCAGCAATACCGCCTTCTTCCCCGCGCCAGCTCATCACCAGGGCGTTTGGCGCCAGTCCGCCTTCCAGGATCTCATCCCATCCAATGATGCTGCGGCCCTTGCTGTTGATGTATTTTTCCATCCGCTGGATGAAATAGCTCTGCAATCCATGTTCGTCCTTCAGTCCTTTTTCTTTGATGAGCTCCTGGCAGAAAGCCGATTTTTTCCAGTTGGTCTTGGGACATTCATCACCGCCGATGTGGATGTATTTCGCGGGGAAGAGCGCCATCACTTCATCCAGCACGTTTTCGAGGAACTTGAACGTGTTTTCCGATGGCACAAATACATCGTCGTACACGCCCCAGCTCTGGATCACCTGTTTGCCGGTGCTGTCGCCAGCCCAGGCGCTGGCTTTGGGATAATACCTGATGGTGGGTTCATCGGGAAAGCAGCTCAGTTCGGGATAGGCGGCAATGGCGGCCGATGCGTGTCCCGGCATTTCGATCTCGGGAATAACGGTCACATATCTTTCCGCGGCGTATTTCACAATGTCCCTCACTTCGTCCTGCGTATAGTAGCCACCGTGAGGTTTGTTGTCGGTGCCTGTTCCTGGATAACGTCCAATGATGGTGCCATGGCGCCAGGCGCCCACGCTGGTGAGTTTGGGATATTTTTTGATCTCGATGCGCCAGCCCTGGTCGTCGGTAAGGTGCCAGTGAAAATAATTGAGCTTATGAAAAGCGAGGTAGTCGATATAACGTTTTACAAAATCGACCGGCATGAAATGGCGCCCCACATCCAGGTGCAGGCCGCGGTAGGCAAAGCGCGGGTAGTCGTTGATGAGCAGGTAGGGGATGGCAATGGCAGCGGGTTTGCCGGCAGTAGGCAACAATTGCAGGAAGCTCTGGATGCCATGAAAAACACCCTCGGCATCGTTGCCCAGGATGACCACTCCGTTCTTATCCACCTGCAGGCGGTACTGGCCGGGTTTGCCTCCATCCAGGGATTGTATTCCGAGCACAATGCCGTTGCCGCCGCCCTTTGCCGGTTGCAGCGTAAAACCATAGTAAGTTTTCAGATAACGGTTGATGGCGGCAGCGCCGTTTTCCAGTTCCGCACTGGCCAGGAAGATCCTGGTTTTGCTGCTGATGCTGTACTTCGCGGCGGTTCTGGGTTGCACGATCTCCACCGGCTCGGGCACAATTTGAATGGCTTGTGCGTTTGCACTGAGAGCCGCGCTGGCAGCCAGGGCCAGGGAAAAAAATATTCTGCGCATATGGATCATTGTTATGGTGTTTATTATTTCAGTACGGGAAGAAGAATGGCAGAGGCCTGGTCGGCCTGGTGCACGATGCTGATGGTGGCCGGTTTAAAGTCCTGCTCTGTCGCTTCAAAGATGTTCATGAACTGTTGCGGGTTGCGGTCCATCAGCGGGAACCAACTGCTTTGTACCTGGATCATGAGGCGGTGCCCTTTTTTGAAAGTATGGGCGACATCGGGCAGGCTAAAGCGAAGATCCTCCGTGGTATTGGGTTTGAAAGGAACGGGCTTTTCGAAACTCTTGCGGAATTTGCCGCGCATGATCTCTCCGCGCACCAGTTGCTGGTAGCCGCCCATGGGATAGGTGGCTTTGCCGCCGGCATTGTCTTCGTAACTGAAATCGTCGGGATATACGTCGATGAGTTTCACCACAAAATCGGCGTCGGTGCCGCTGATGCGCACTTTCAGATCGGCCACCAGCTCCCCGCCGAGGCGAAGGTCTTCCAGCAGCTCATCGGTTTGAAAGCAGATCACATCGGGACGGCGGCTGGCGAAGCGCTGGTCGTCGGTCATGTATTCGCGGGTGCGGCCAAAATGCACGTCCTCGGTATAAGGCACGGGATGGGCGGGATCGCTTACATAAGTGGTCTTGGATGCTTTCGCCAGGGGCTTTGTCCAGGAAAGTTTTCCGCCGGGTTGCAGGTAAATCGGTTGTGGCTGACTGTTAGCCGGTGGCCAGCGGTCGAAGGTCTGCCATTCATTCCCGCCGCTGAAGAATACGGTGGCTGTGGCTTCAGGTACAGCTTTGCCTTTGCTCTTCAGGTGATAATTGAAAAAGGGGATCTCAATATTGTTCTGGTACCATTCCGATGTACGGCTGCCGAAGCGCACATTACCGAGACTGCTGCCGTCACCGCGGCCACCCCATTGCCCGTGGAACCAGGGCCCCATCACGAGCTGGCTTTGGGTACCGGGACTCTGCGCGCGCAGCGCCTTGAACAGGTTCCAGGCGCCGAAACAGTCTTCGGCATCGTAGAGGCCGCCCACCACCAGCATAGCCGGTTTTATATCGTACATGGCTACCCGCGCATTTCTTGCCTGCCAGAAACCATCGTAGTTGGGATGTGCATACAGGTCTTTCCAGAACGCAATGCTGTCGCCGGTCATGGCCATAAAACGGGGAAGGGCGCCGATGTCGAGAAAGGTTTTATAGTTGTCGTTCCGCGGAATGGCGAGGTTGTTTTTCGGGCCAACCGTAGTAGGCGCGGGGCGTGGGTAACCGAAACCACCAGCATAAAAATTAAAGCCGTCCATGATGCAGAGCGCGCCGTTGTGGTGGAAGTCGTCGCCCATGAACCAGTCGGTCACCGGCGCCTGCGGGCTCACGGCTTTCAATGCGGGATGGCCGCTGGCGGCCGCCATGGTGCTGTAAAAACCGGGATAGGAAATACCGAAAACGCCCACGCTGCCATTGTTGTTGTCGATGTTCTTCACCAGCCAGTCGATGGCATCGTAGGTATCACTGGCCTCGTCAATATCGCCGGCTTTCTTATCGCGGATAAAGGGTCGTACATCCACGAATTTCCCTTCGCTCATCCATCGGCCGCGCACATCCTGCAGCACGATGATATAACCTTCGCGCAGGTAATATTTCCAGTAGCTTTCCCAGAAGGGGCGCCATTTTTCCGCACCGTAGGGCGCACAGGAATAGGGCGTCCGGTTCATGAGGATGGGATGTTTTTCCGTGCCATCCCTGGGGGCATAGATAGTAGTGAAAAGTTTAACGCCATCCCGCATGGAAATATAGGTCTCTGTTTTCGTGTAGTTGTCGCGAATCCAGGCAGAGTCCTGCGTTTGCAGGGTTTGTGCGAAAATAGAGGAAGGAATGGTTAAAATGGAGAAGAGAAAGACTAGCAGCCGCATACGCATTATTAGTGGGTGAAAGATGAAGCCATAAATGTAAATAAATGCGCGGTGAACGCCTTAATTTCGGACCAAATTAATCGCTATGCTCATCAGGAGAAAATTTCTGCAGCAGGGTTTGCTGGGTTCTATCGGAATGGTGCTGGGAAAAAACAGTTTTGCTTTTCCCGGCGAGTTCCCGGCTGCTGCAGGAAAACCCATCGTGATCACCACCTGGGCGCCCAATGCCAAAGCGGCTGCCGCTGCCTGGGAGGTGTTGGCCAAAAACGGCCGCGCCCTGGACGCTGTTGAAAAAGGGGTGATGGTAACGGAGGCCGATCCCAACGATACCAGCGTAGGTTACGGCGGACTGCCCGACCGCGACGGAAAAGTGACCCTCGATGCCTGCGTGATGGACGAGTTCGGTAACTGCGGCGCGGTGATGAGCATGGAAGGGATCATGCACGCTGTGTCTGTTGCGCGGCTGGTGATGGAGAAAACACCGCATGTGCAGATCGTTGGCGCCGGCGCCCTGCAGTTCGCACTGTCGCAGGGTTTTAAAAAAACCAACCTGTTAACGCCCGAAGCGGAAAGGACCTGGAAGAAATGGCTCAAGACTTCCAAATACGATCCCATGATCACGGTGGAAGAGCGTACGCAGAAATCGAAACAGAAGCCCATCAACCACGATACCATTGGCATGGTGGCGCTCGATGCCATGGGTAATATCAGCGGTGCCTGTTCCACCAGCGGCATGGCTTTTAAAATGGCCGGCAGGGTGGGCGACAGTCCCATTGTCGGCGCGGGACTGTACGTGGACAACGAAGTGGGCGCAGCCTCCTGCACCGGCGTGGGCGAAGAGATCGTAAAGATCTGCGGCTCGCATACCATCGTGGAAATGATGCGCAACGGGCTGAGCCCCGAAGAGGCCTGCAAAAAGGCCTGCGAACGCATCATAAAAAGAAACGGCGCCGAAAAGGCGAAGGGATTGCAGGCCGGTTTTATAGCCGTAAACAAAGCAGGTGAAGTAGGTGGTTATTCCGTATCCACCGGTTTCAATTTTGCGATCCATTCTGCCGATGGCCCGCGTATCCAGGAAGCTAAATTCCTGCTCTGATGGAAAGGTTACTGGAAGTGATCGCTTTTGATATCGCCAGTTGCGCTTTGATAGAAGCCAGCGGCGGCAACCGTATTGAACTGTGCGCCAATCCTCTGGAAGGCGGCGCCACGGTGAGTTATGGCATGATGAAGGCGGCGCGGGAAGCGGCGTCTATTCCCATCTTTCCCATCATACGGCCGCGGGGCGGAAATTTCTTCTTTAACGGTGAGGAATACACGATCATGCTGCGCGACATACAACTGGCGCGCGACACGGGCATGGACGGTGTGGTAATTGGCATGCTCGACCGCGAGGGTAAAGTGCCTTACGACGCTATTGCGCAGATGGTAGAACTGGCCTACCCGATGGAAGTGACTTTTCACCGGGCTTTCGACGAAATAAACGATTACCTGCCGGCGCTGGAAACCATTATAACGGCGGGGTGTAACCGCATTTTGACATCCGGTGGCGCACCCACCGCGCTGGAAGGGATCGAACGCCTGAGAGCCTGTGTGGCCGCGGCCTCTGACCGTATTATCGTATTGCCGGGCTCGGGTATCCGTTCGGGTAATATCGGTACATTAATGGCCGAACCGGGATTGTTTGAGTTCCACAGTTCGGCCAGAAAATTATCGGAAGAAACAGGCAGTTGGTCGGTCGACACAACCGAGGTGAGGGCCCTGCGCCAGGCCCTGGATGCCTGATCCTAGTGTACTTTGGTGATCTTCAGAATATTCGTGGGCAGGTGTTCGCTCACCGGTGTGCTGCCGGTGCTCACCACCACATCTTCCACTTTGATAAAGCCTCTTTCTTTCAATATCTCGATCTGGTCGGAAATGATATCGTCGAGGCTTTCCTCTTCTTCATAAAGGAAAGCGCGCACGCCCCAGGAAAGGCTGAGCTGGTTCACCAGGGTTTTTTCCTTGGTGAAGATGTAGAGCGGTGAACGCGGACGGTAGCTGCTGAGCATAAAACCGGTGTAACCACTCTGGGTCATGCCAACGAGTGCATCGGCATTGGTATCCTTGGCGATTTTACAGGCGTTGTAGCAGATGGCGTCGCTGAGGAAGGAAGGAGAGTGGGGCTGGGGTGTGAGATCGTCTTCGCGGTTGTAGTAATAGGCCTTGGTTTCGATCTCGCGGATGATCTTGCTCATGGTTTCGATTACCAGCACGGGATGCTGACCGGTAGCGGTTTCGCCACTGAGCATCACGGCATCGGCGCCTTCCATCACGGCATTGGCCACGTCGGTCACTTCACTGCGGTTGGGCTTCACACGGTCGATCATGCTTTCCATCATCTGGGTGGCAACGATCACGGGTTTGGCGCGGTGCATGCATTTTCGAATGATGTCTTTCTGGATCAGGGGAACCTGTTCCATGGGAATCTCGATGCCGAGGTCGCCGCGGGCAATCATTACGCCATCGCTTTCAATGATGAGGTCGCGGAGGTTGGTGATGGCTTCCGGCATTTCGATCTTGGAAATGACCTTGCTCTTGCTTTTGTGCCGGTTGAGGATGGCCCGCAGCTCTTGCAGGTCTTCCACGCGTTTCACAAAGGAAAGCGCTACCCAGTCGAGCTTTTGCTCGATGATGAAGTCGAGGTCCACCAGGTCCTTTTCGGTCAGGGCCGGAAGGGAAATTTTTGTATCGGGCAGGTTGATGCCTTTTTTGGAAGAGAGGTTTCCGCCGAGGGTCACTTTTACTTTCACGTCGTTCTCGGGCGTGATCTCCACTACTTCCACTTCGATTTTGCCATCGTCGATGAAAATGCGGTTGCCTACCACCACGTCGGCGTGCAGGTTGGGATAGCTCACATAGATCTTCTCCATGGTGCCCACGCACTTGGTGTTGGTGAAGGTGAGGATATCGCCTTCTTTCACCACCAGCAGGTTGTTGGCGATTTCACCCACGCGCAGCTTGGGGCCCTGGAGGTCGCCCAGGATGGCAATATTATAAGGTTCGGTTTTGTTGATGTTGCGGATATGGTCGATGATCTTTTGCTTATCCTCATGCGAACCATGCGAAAAATTCAGGCGGAATACATTTACTCCGGCTTTTACGAGGGCCAGCAATTTATCATAGGTATCGCAGGCGGGGCCTACGGTGGCTACAATCTTGGTCCTTTTAAATGCGTGCTGCCTGCCTGCTTCTTTGTCCATTTGCTGGTGCAGGTATTTGGAAGCGTGTTTTGACATAAATATCTTGTTTCGTTGCTTGCGGGTTGTATGCGGGTTAGGGGGTCAGGATGCGAGGATCTTTACGATCTTCATCCATTCTTCGTTGATCTTTTGTTTGGCCTTAACGGCGTATTCCAGTTGGGTATAATGCATTTTGTTGTTCTGGATGCCTACCATCACGTTGTGGCGGTTGATGAGCAGCGATTCCACGGCATGGTATCCCATGCGGCTGGCGATGAGGCGATCGAGACAGGTAGGGGAACCGCCGCGCTGGATATGCCCAAGGATACATACGCGGGTATCGAGATTGGGCAGCTTGGCCTTTACGTGTTTGGCCACTTCTTCCGCGCCACCGAATTCGTCGCCTTCCGCCACCACGATGAGGTTCACCAGCTTGCGGCGTTTTTCTTTTTCCGTTAGGCTGTTCACCACGGCGTCGATATCGGTTTTCTTTTCAGGGATCAGGATGTGCTCGGCGCCGGTGGCGATGCCACTGTGCAGGGCGATGTAACCGGCATCGCGGCCCATCACTTCAATGATGAAGAGGCGGTCGTGCGCATCGGCGGTATCGCGGATCTTGTCGATGGCTTCCACCGCCGTATTGACGGCGGTGTCGAAACCAATGGTGAAATCGGTGCCGGCAATGTCCTTATCGATGGTGCCGGGCAAACCGATGCAGGGAATGTCAAATTCCTTGCTGAATTTAAGAGCGCCGTTGAAACTTCCGTCGCCACCAATAACCACCAGTCCGTTGATCCCTCTTTTCTTCAGGTTTTCGTACGCTTTCTTGCGTCCTTCGTATTCAAAAAATTCTTTGCAGCGGGCAGTTTTCAGGATGGTGCCGCCCCTTTGAATGATGTTGGCTACCGAGCGGGATTCCATTTTAAAAATATCGTCTTCCACCATACCGCTGTAACCCCGCATAACACCAAATACTTCCAGTCCATGGTATAAGCCGGTACGCACTACCGCCCTTACGGCAGCATTCATTCCCGGTGAGTCGCCACCCGAGGTTAAGACCCCGATCTTTGTGACCTTTCTGTCGTTCATTAGATTCTAATTGGTTTGGTTATCATATACATAGTGGTGTCAAGCTTCGTTTGGCGCGCCAAAAATAAGGATTTGCCCTGATTATCGGTGGAAGCTGGTTATCTGTTGATTTTTCTGTATAAATTGGCTGTACAAACCCACAGCATGCGCACCAAAATTGCCTGTTCAGCGTTGCTTACGCTTGTTAGTATGAACTCAACCGCTCAACTGAAATACCCCCCCACGGCCAAAACAGATACCATCGATCATTACAACGGCGTCGCCATTCCCGATCCCTACCGCTGGCTGGAGGACGATCGTTCCGATGCCACGGCCGCCTGGGTGAAGGAGCAGAACGAAGTGACTTTCGGATACCTTTCCCAAATCCCCTTCCGCGATGCCTGGAAACAGCGCATGCTCAACGTGATGAATTACGAGAAGTATTCGGCCCCTTTCAAAAAAGCGGGCTATTATTATTTTTATAAGAACAGCGGGTTGCAGAACCAGTCGAGCCTCTACCGGCAAAAGGGACTGGATGGACAACCCGAACTGGTGATCGATCCCAATACCCTGGCGGCCGACGGCACTTCGCGGCTCGCCGGATTTTCACTTTCCAAAAACGGGACGCTGGCCGCCTATGCGGTTTCGGCCGGCGGGTCGGACTGGATGACCGTTCACGTACGCGATATGCAAACGGGAAAGGACCTTCAGGATAAGCTGGAATGGGTGAAAGTATCGGGACTTTCCTGGCAGGGAAATGGTTTTTATTACAGCCGTTATCCCACGCCTGGCGGCAGCAGCGAACTGTCGTCCAAGAACGAAAACCACATGGTGTATTACCATGAGGCGGGCACCGACCAGTCGCAGGACAAACTGGTGTACAGCGATCCCGCCAACCCGCAGCGTTTTCATTTTGTGGGCACCAGCGACGATGAGCGTTTCCTGATCCTCAATATTTCGGACCGTGGTAAAGGATTGATGGGCAATGCCCTGTACTACCGCGACCTGCAGCAGAAAGACACTGCCTGGGTGCCGCTGGTGAAAGAAGTGGGGCAGTACAATTACAGTTGGCTGGACAATTTCGGCGACAGCATTCTCATTCAAACCAACGACCAGGCGCCCAATTATAAGATCATGGCTGTTATGGCCAACCAGCCCGGCCAGCCCTGGAAGGAACTGATCCCCGAAGGAAAATTTCCCATCAGCAGCACCGGCACGGGTGGCGGAAATATTTTCGTGAATTACCTGCAGGATGTGAGCACGCATGTGTACCAGTACACCGATAAAGGCAAACTGATCCGCGAGGTGAAACTGCCGGGCATCGGCACAGCCAGCGGCTTTGGCGCCGAGCAGGGAGAGAAGGATTTCTTTTATACGTTTACTTCTTTCAATTATCCGTCCACCATTTTCCGGTATGATATCGCCGGTGGAAAAAGCACGCTGTTCCGCGCACCGGTGATCCCATCTTTCAAACCGGATGCGTATGAAACCAAACAGGTTTTTTATACCAGTAAGGACGGTACCAAAGTGCCCATGTTCATCACCGCCAAAAAAGGCGTGAAGCTGGATGGCAACAATCCCGTGCTGCTGTATGCGTATGGTGGATTCAACATCAGCCTCACGCCCAGTTTCAGTACGGGTGTGGTGACCTGGCTGGAGCAAGGCGGCGTATATGCCGTAGCGAACCTGCGGGGCGGCGCCGAATACGGTGAAAAATGGCACCAGGCCGGCATGCTCGAAAAGAAGCAGAACGTGTTCGATGATTTTATTGCCGCCGGCGAATGGCTGGTGAAGGAAAAATACACCCGGCCCGGGCGGCTGGCCATCCAGGGTGGGTCCAACGGCGGACTGCTGGTGGGCACTGTGATCAACCAGCGGCCCGATCTGTTTGGTGTGGCCATTCCGCAGGTGGGTGTGATGGACATGCTGCGTTTCCAGAAATTCACCATCGGCTGGAACTGGATCGCCGAATACGGCAGCAGCGAAAAACCCGACCAGTTCAAATTCCTGTATGCGTATTCGCCGCTGCACAATATCAGGCCGGACCTGCATTACCCGGCGGTGTTGGTAACAACCGCCGATCACGACGACCGCGTGGTGCCGGCGCATTCCTTTAAATACATTGCCGCGCTGCAGGAGGCCTATAAAGGTCCCAACCCTGTATTGGTTCGCATCGATACCAACAGTGGTCACGGTGCGAGCAACCTGACCAAGTCGATCGAGACTTCGGCCGATATCATGTCCTTTATTTTTTATAACATGAAGCTGACGCCCGATTTCAAATCAGTGGAAGGCGGCGTCCGAAAAGGATTCTGAGATGACACCCGTGAAAGTATTGGTAACAGGCGCCAACGGAATGGTGGGCCAGTCGCTCATAAGATTGTTGTTGCAGCAGGGTTATACGGTGATTGGCACGGGACGCGGCGAGCGGCGTTCGATGGTGCAGGATCCCAACCTGCATTATTATGCCGCCGATATTACGCACCCTTTTGACCTGCAGTTGGTGTTGCAGAAAGAATTGCCGGAAGTGGTGGTGCATGCCGCCGCCATGGCGGGTGTGGATGATTGTGAGCGCTTGCGCAACGAAGCGCATGCCATCAATGTGGAAGCCACGGCGCGACTGTTGCTGGATGCAGAAACCTATAGTAAGTACTTTGTTTTTTTGTCGACCGATTTTGTATTCGACGGGCAGCAGGGCATGTACAGGGAAGATGCCGATCCCAATCCCATCAGTTGGTATGGCCAAACAAAACTGGAGGCCGAAGCGGTGGTGCAAACCGCCGAGATCCCCTGGGCCATTGTGCGCACCTGCCTGGTGTACGGAAAAAAACCGGAGGGTGGCAGGGATAATTTGTATGGCTGGGTGCTGAACAGTTTGCGTGCGGGGAAAGCGATACAGGTGGTGGACGACCAGTGGCGCACGCCTACCTGGGTGGAGGATTTGTCTACGGGTATTGCCTTGCTGATTGGCCGGCGGGCAACCGGCATCTGGCATTTATCGGGCCCCGATCGCTGGACGCCTTATCGCATGGCGCTGGAGATTGCTGCACTGCATGGGTTGCCGTCAGAGCTGATCTCACGGGTAACAGCAACCGAATTCAGCCAGCCTGGTCGCAGGCCGCCGCTTACGGGTTTCAATATCAGCAAAGCCCGCAGGGAACTGCATTATACGCCCGGCGCTTTATTGGATAACCTGCGGCGACTGCAGCAGGGGTAGATACACTTCCGCCATCATACAGCGTGCGCTGCCGCCGCCATTGGTTTCGATGGTATAGAGGTCGGCGTGCAGGATGGGATTATAGGTTTCGAGTTTTTTGCGTTGTTCCGGTTCCAGCGAAGCATGGGCCCGGCTGCTCATGACGAGGAATTTTTCACCGGCTGCATTCTGCACCTGCAGCATATTTCCCGCGAAAGCGTTCATTTGCGCAAAGCTGATAACGATCAGCTCTTTGCCGCTGCTGCGAATGCAGGAAATGACTTTCTCTTTTTCAGATGGGTCGCGGATGGCGTCGAGGCAGATCACCACGAAGCGGTCGGCCACGCACATCATTACATTGGTATGGTAGATGAGCTGTTGGCTGGCGTCGGTGGCGGTGAAAGCCATGGGGCGGTACTGCATTTTTTCGCAGAAGCGTTGCAGTACGGTGCTGTCGGTGCGGGGCGAGAGGCAGGCATAGGCGATCCGGTTTTCGCGGTCGAGCACCATGCTGCCCGTGCCTTCGAGGAAGCGGTTGTGTTTTTCTTCCTCACTGAGGTCGAGCAGTGCACTGTGCGCAAAGCGGGAGAAAATGGTGTTGAGCACCTGCGGTTTTCTTTCCGCGCGGCGGTTGAGTGCGAACATGGGATAGAGCACCACGGAACCATCTTCATGAAAACTGATCCAGTTATTGGGAAAGATGGAATCGGGCGTATAGGGCTGGGGTGTATCCTGCACCACGGTTACGCTGATGCCGTGGCTGCGCAGGAGGCTCACCATCTCGTCGAATTCTTTTTCGGCGCGGGCCTGTGCGCCGGCTTCCTGTCCAGCTACCTGGAAGGCGTTGTTCACCGCCGTTTCGGTATTGAAACCAAAATTGACGGGACGTATCATGAGTATTTCTGAACTGGGCATGGCGTTGGCTTAGAGGTGATCGCGGAGCAGGGGCAGGCTCATGCAGTGGAAGCCGCCGCGTGCGCGCGACAGTTCAGCCGAAGGCATCAGGATGAGGCAGTCTTCCAATGTGTCGGTGGAAACGGTTCCGGCTTCGAGCTGCTGCAGGAGCTCTTTTGCCTGCAGTATGCTGAAACCCGCTGCCGAAAAGGCGTCGGCGGTTTTATCGTTCCGGTCGTATCCCAGCACCACGCCTTCTTTGAGGGCGAGCACATTGCAGGAATCGGTCCATTGTTCGCGGGCATCGAAGGGGAATTCGTTGTTGCCCGAATAAATGAAACGTACTTTTTCTTCGCAGCCCAGGTCGTTCCTGCTGATATCGGAAAGCAGGTCTTCGAGGGTGTCGAATGCAACGGGATTGCCCAGGTCTTTTTTTCGGAACTGCAGGATCCTGATCTTGTTCTCTTCTTTTTTTCCTTCCAGGATGCGCTGCACGGGATCGGCGTTTTCTTTTTTCACCGCTTTTTTGGAAAAGCTGCCGAGCATCACCCAGACGTTTTTCTTCACCTGGGTGAAAATGGTATCGATGTGCATGTAGTCGCGCTTCTTGGGGATCTTCACCACGGTGATCTTTTTCACCACGTTCTTTTCAAAGAGGGCGTGGATGGCCTGGTTGGCGGCTTCCATGCTGGTGCGTTCGCTGACGCCGATGAGCACATGGTCTTTGCTCACCACCATTACGTCGCCGCCCTCAAGGGTCACTTTGCGGTCGTCGCCTTCGCGGGGCAGCAGGAAGTGCTGGTGGGTATCGGGCAGTTCGATGATGTTTTCGCGAAGGCTTTCAAAAAGCGGGTGGTTGAAAACGATGTAACGTACCAGCAGGGCTTCGCGGGTGCGTGCTTTTTTGGCCGGCCGGTTCAGCAGCAGGTGGTTGTTGATGACGATGCCTATGTCGCGCGTGAAAATGAAGTTGGGGATGGGCGCAAAGAGCATTTCTTTTTCGGAAGCGGTGCCGCTGATGAAGATCTTGGATAATTCAACGGCGCTGCAATTCATCAATTGTTGCTGCACGGTATAGGAGCAGTTTTCCACGGCGCATACGGAAGCCACGAGGGGCAGCCTGATCTGCTGGTGTTCGAGGATTTCGGCCAGCAGCCATTGCAGTTCGATGACTTTATCGCTGCGATAAAAGTCGGGGTGACAGGGTTTGTAGAAACTGCGCTTGGCGCCGGGGGCGTCGATTTCCGCGAGGCGCCCGCGGATCTTACCGGGATCGAGGAAATAGAGCAGGATCTTGGTATAGTAATCGTATTCTTCGCGGCGGATGGTATCGAGGTGCACAATGTCTTCGAACAGCCAGTCCTGCGCTTTGGAGGGCACTACTTTCCCGAGGCCACTGTCGGGGCTGTGGACCAATAAGCGACGGAGGGTACCAATCTCGCTGCTGACACAGGCAAAAGTTGATTCTTTTGGCATACAAGAAAATTGAGGACGGATTTTACGGAATTATTCGTGAATGGCCAAAAGCGGTATATGGGTATGGTAGGCCAGTCGCCTCGTATAATGCGGCACAAAAATACTTTCAATAAAAGAGTGGTGGCGTGGAACGGTGATGATGCAGTCGACGGCATGGGTGCGGGCAAAGGCATCGGCCGCTTCCACGAAATCGCTTTCATGAATAAAGTGGAATTGCGGGTTGAATCCTGCCAGCATTTCCTGGAGGTCGGCTTTTTCTTTTGTATAGGCAGGATCTTTTTCATAGTTGGAGGCGCCCACGTGCAGCACATGAAGCGTGGGGTGTTGCAGCGACAGAAATGCTTTCAGCTGGTTGATGGGTGTGCTGATGCGCACGTCTTTCATATCGGTGGTGAAAACCACGGTTTGCAATCCTTTGAAGGAAGCATCGGGCGGAACCACCAGAACGGGGCTGACGGCCTCGTTGGCCATGCGCAGGGCGTTGCTGCCCATGAGGATATGATCCAGGGCGCTGGCGCCGGTGAGGCCCATCACCACAAAATCGACGCCTTCCTGTTGTACAAAGGAGGCGAGATTGTCGATGAGAAATACGCCGGATTCTGCTACCAGGCTGGTATCGGCGGGTGCGCCCACTTCGCGTGCCAGGTTCTGCATGCCCATCAGCACCACTTCTTTGCGGGTGTTGATGTCGATGTCGAGCGGCGTGCCGTCGGACCCGGCAGCAATGGGATCGAAGAGGTGGAAAAAGATGAGCCGGGAACCGGGCTGCCGGCCGGCCATGTCGGTGGCAAATTTTGCGGCATTTTTTGAGGTGGCGGAGAAATCAATGGGAACCAATATAGTAAGCATATCCATGATTTTTTTAAAGTTACTGAAAATGCGCATGGTGTTGTTACCTTTGCGCCCGTTATGAAATATCATTCCGAGATCCGGCGCCGCCGCAGTTTTGCCATCATTTCGCACCCCGATGCCGGTAAAACGACGCTTACCGAAAAGCTGCTGCTGTTCGGTGGCGCCATCCAGACGGCGGGGGCCGTTAAGAGCAATAAGATCAAAAAGCACGCCACCTCCGACTTTATGGAGATTGAGCGACAGCGGGGCATTTCGGTGGCCACTTCGGTGATGACCTTCGAATACCAGGGCATTCTGATCAACCTGCTCGATACCCCGGGTCACAAGGATTTTGCGGAAGACACCTATCGAACCCTCACGGCTGTGGATTCGGTGATACTGGTGATCGACAGCGTGAATGGGGTGGAAGAGCAAACGCGCCGCCTCATGGAAGTGTGCCGCATGCGCGATACGCCGGTGATCGTTTTCATCAACAAAATGGACCGCGATGGCAAGGGCCGCTTCGACCTGATTGAAGAAGTGGAAAGGGAGTTGTCGATCCACCTGCATCCCATGACCTGGCCCATTAACAGTGGTAAGGATTTTAAAGGCGTGTACAACCTGCACGATAAGAACCTGCGGCTTTTCACTGCCAACACGCGCGCCGATGAGGAAGATGTGTTACAGGTAAGTGATCTGGGCGATCCTTTGCTGGATCAGAAACTGGGCGAACGCGATGCCGCGATGCTGCGCGAAGACGTGGAACTGGTGGACGGCGTACACGGCGAGCTCAATGTGGCCGACTATCTGGCCGGCAAAGTGGCGCCGGTGTTTTTCGGCAGCGCTGTGAACAATTTCGGTGTAAAGGAAATGCTGGATACGTTCATCCGCATTGCGCCTACGCCGCGCAGCCGCGAAACCACCAAGAGGCTGGTGGACGTGGAGGAAGATAAGTTCAGTGGTTTTATTTTTAAGATACACGCCAACCTCGATCCCAAGCACCGCGACCGCATTGCCTTTTTGCGGGTGTGCTCGGGACGTTTCGAGCGCAACAAATATTTCCGTCATGTGCGACTGGAAAAGGAAGTGCGTTTCAGCAATCCCTATAGTTTTTTGGCGCGCAGCAAGGATGTGATCGAAGAAGCTTTTCCCGGTGATGTGGTGGGTCTTTTTGATACGGGTAATTTTAAAATCGGTGATACGCTGACGGAAGGGGAGTCGTTTTACTTTACGGGTATTCCTTCTTTCTCACCCGAGATTTTTAAAGAAGTGGTGAACAAGGACCCGATGAAGACCAAGCAACTGGAAAAGGGCTTGCTGCAACTGACCGATGAAGGGGTGGCGCAGTTGTTTACGCAGTTCGGCGGTAATAAAAAGATCATTGGTTGTGTAGGCGAGCTGCAGTTTGAAGTGATCCAGTACCGCCTGCTGCAGGAATATGGTGCGTCGGTGGAGTTCAAGGCGCAGCCTTATTATAAGGCTTGTTGGATCACGAGCGAGGATCCGCAGAAGCTGCAGGATTTCACCCGTTTTAAATCGGCCAATATTGCCGAGGACAAGGACGGGCACCTGGTGTACCTGGCACAGAGCGAATGGTTCCTGAATACGGAGCGGACGAATAATCCGGATATCCAGTTTCATTTTACGTCGGAGATCCACAAGGAGCAGTAGGGGGAGGGGCTGTTTCGCGTTTGGGCTTTTTTAGTATGCCTGGATGAGTACGTCTGTTGGTGCAATTATTTCATTCGAAACTTAATAGCTTCGATGGGATCGGGCAAACCAACCGGGAAATGTTCATCTTCATATCTTTCGATCAGAATACTCAATACTTCAAGTTCATCTCCTTCGGGTGAACCTTTTTTGGCGTCGAAAATTATCTCAACTCTTTCCAGGGCTTGATTATAATCCTTTTTTGTTTTTATTGGTTTTATTATCATTGCCTAGATTTTTATTGCATCTATCTTGTCGTGCGCTTCATGTGTACCAATAAATCGAATCCAAACCATTTGGTAGTCATAAACTGTTCAGCCCGTCTATTGCCGATGTTGGCGGCTCGTTTTGGCTAAGACAGTTTTTCTTGTCATCCACCTATGTTTTTGTATGCTTCGTTTATCAAATATTTAGTTTCTTCAAAGTCTTTCAGATCTTTAATTGTCAACTCAAAGTCGCCTGTTCCATAGTGTCCAATTTCTCTAACGTCACGTCCTTGACTTGGCATTGGGGTTACTTCGTCTGGATTCAGTTTTAAATACAAGGTCAATTTTTTCTTGTATGTCTGCAAGCAGGCAAAGTTCTGACTTGTCTTATAGGCGATATAGTGTTTCTTTGGTGTCTCTTCTATTGAACTATCTATGGTTACAATAAAGTCACGAACAGTGTTAAACAGTTCAAGTATATTGTCGTCAAGATTTTCAAAATGTCCTTCAAGTGAGTATGTTGCAGTTTTCCTGATCAATGCTGCCTTTTTGCCCGCTTCAACCATTACCGGATTTTTTCCAACGAGTTCTGCTGTGTTTTGATTTGAGGTTGAAATTGTTCGTTTATAAACTTCTTCTATGTTTAAAATTCCGTTGTCATAGGTTTTATATTGCCAAAGTTCAATGTTTGCTCCCATTACTTGAACTGCGTGTAGGTCGTATTTTTTGTATTCAGGAGCCAAACAAATTACCCGTATGTCCGACCAATCAACATCAATATTTTTCCCTAATGACTTATTTGCCGCAACTTGAAAGTCTCCTTTGTGGTCTTTAATCCAGTGTAAATAGTAAAGACTTTGATTTATTAAGTCAGACGAGGCAACCTTTTTGTATTCTATTATTACTGGATTGTTGTCCTCCGAGAGTGCTAACGTGTCAATTCGTCCCGAGTGAATATTGCCGGTCGAGAATTCAGTCGCAATGAGACGGCAGTTAAAAATTGTCCCCAAGTTGTCTTCAATAAGTCTTTGCAAATCCTTTTCGTGTTTAAAGTCACTCAGTCTAATCCGCTTTGCTTTCCCTTTATCTATTTCAAAAATTGCCATTAATTCTTTTGTGATGTGTTCTCTCAAAAATAAGCCATAACGTACGGCTTTGCGCAGCGCGGTAGCAGATTTCGAACGGAACCAAAGCTGCTCAGAACTCAGGCGACACACCGGTATAATTCTGCGGCGTGATCTGTTTCAATTCCTTCTTCAAGGCGGCACTGATCTTAAGCCCGCTGATAAACTGGTGGATGGCCTGTTTGTCGATGGTGGTTTTGCCGCGCGTTAAATCTTTCAATGCCTCGTAAGGCTGGGGGTAGTTTTCGCGGCGCAGGATGGTTTGGATGGCTTCCGCCACCACGGCCCAGTTGTTGTTGAGGTCTTCCTGGATCTTTTTTTCATTCAGCACCAGTTTGCCCAGTCCTTTTTCAATGGAGCGCAGTGCCAGTATGATGTGGGCAAAGGGTACGCCGATGTTGCGCAATACGGTGGAATCGGTGAGGTCGCGCTGCAGGCGGCTGATGGGCAGTTTGCCGGCCAGGTGTTCGAGCAGGGCGTTGGCGATGCCGAGGTTGCCTTCTGCATTTTCAAAATCGATGGGATTCACTTTGTGCGGCATGGCCGAAGAGCCCACTTCGCCTTTTTTGGTTTTCTGCTTGAAATAATCCATGGAGATATAGGTCCAGATATCCCTGCAGAAATCGATGAGGATATTGTTGAGGCGCTTCATGGCGTCGAAATGCGCGGCGAGGTTGTCGTAGTGCTCGATCTGCGTGGTGAACTGCTGGCGCTGCAGCCCGATGGATTCCACGAACTGGTTGCCGAGTTCGGGCCAGTCCTTTTTCGGGTAGGCCACATAGTGAGCATTGTAGTTGCCGGTGGCGCCGCCGAATTTTGCGGTGAAGGGAACGGTGATGAAAAGTTCCACCTGGTTGGCGATGCGTTCCACGAACACCATCATTTCCTTGCCCAGTTTGGTGGGACTTGCCGGCTGGCCGTGCGTGCGCGCGAGCAGCGGCACATCGCGCCATGCATCGGCGAGGAGGCGGAACTGGTTGTTCAGATTGAGGATGGCGGGCAGGTATTCAAATTCCACGGCATGTTTCCAGGAAAGGGGAACGGAAGTATTGTTGATGTCCTGCGACGTGAGACCGAAATGCACCCATTCCTTCAGGTGGCTGAGCTGGCAGGCATCGAGTTTTTCTTTCACAAAATATTCCACGGCTTTCACATCGTGGTTGGTGATCTTTTCTGTTTCCTTGATGCGCTGCGCATCTTCGGTGCTGAAATTTTCCGCCACTTCCTGCAGGGCAGTCCTGGCTTTGGCGGGAAGTTTGAAGAAATTCTTATCTGCGAGAAAAAGGAAATATTCTATTTCAATGATCACGCGGTATTTCATCAGGGCATATTCAGAAAAATATTCATCCAACTGATGCAATTGCGGGCGATAACGGCCGTCAATAGGCGAAATGGCGGTAAGGGCTGATAGTTCCATAACAATACGATAAGTGCTAAAAAGCAATTCTGCTGTACATTTGCGAAATTAAACCAAAGCGGGTGGACAGAAAAATTAGAGTGGGGGCGGTAAGTTACCTGAATACAAAGCCCCTGATATATGGACTGGAGAAGGGTTTGATGCTTGACGAAGTAAAACTGAAGCTCGATTATCCCGCTTCCATCGCCCAGCAACTCATAAAGAATGAGCTGGATATGGGATTGGTGCCGGTGGCCGTAATCCCGCAACTCAAAAAGCATTTTATCATCGGCGACTATGGTATTTGCTGTGACGGGGCTGTGGCTTCTGTTTGCCTTTTCAGCGAAGTGCCGCTGGAAGAAGTGGAAGAAGTGCTGATGGACTACCAGAGCCGCACTTCGGTGAGGCTGGCGCGCATCCTGCTGCAGGAACACTGGAAGGTGGAACCGAAGTTCACCGATACCCGGTCTGATTACCGCCAGCGGATCAAAGGCACAACGGCAGGCGTGGTGATCGGCGACCGGGCGCTGGAGCAGCGATTGGTATCGCCTTATATATACGACCTTGGCGCCGCCTGGAAAGCTTTCACGGGTCTGCCTTTTGTATTTGCGGCCTGGATCAGCAACAAGGAACTGCCCGAAGATTTTGCCATGCATTTCAACGCGGTGAACTGTTATGGCCTCGACCGCCTGGATGAAGTGATTGGCGAACATCCTTTTCCCGCTTATAATTTGCAGACGTATTACCGGGAGAACATACATTACAAAATCAGCCCCGAAGCTATTTCGGGGCTGACGCAATATTTGAAATATCTAAAGTTTGCTGCTTTTAGTTAGTCATATTCGGGATTTTCTTCAGATTTGTTTTTCCGGTACCAGCAGGCACACTGTGGTTATCCCATGTTCCTATAAGAGTGCCTTTTTTCTCGTCAAAAATATAAGTATGGGTTTGATGCACGGTAGTTTTAAAGTACTCTACCCAAAAATCAGCAGTCGTTTCAACAGTGTCGCCGTGCCTTGTCCAATAACCATCATGAATTATTCTACCAATAACCGGGGTAGTTCCATCAAATAGAATAGTACCATCGGGTTTAAATACAATACTCATTGGGTTTTCGCCTTCTTCAGGGCTTTGATCCGATGTATAGGTGCCTTCCCAATACCCTTCAACCGTGTACAGCAGCGGCTTGGGTTCTTCACAATTTTTTTCACAGGCAAAAAAACTAACAGAAGACAATAGTAGGGTCAGATACGTCAAAGTTTTTTTCATTTGCATAAAGTTTGTTCTGCGATTATAGCATATTTCCTGAAAAAAAGAGAATGTTTCTTAAAAAATAAAAGAAAATCTAATGGTATAAGAAATAAACGAAATGCTCCATTCTGAAGTGTAACATTTTTTAAATATGAGTAGATGATTCTGCTATGTCAAGCGAATTACAGATTCCGATATAATAAAAATTGCTATCGACATTTACGAAGCAGGCGCAAGTGTTTTTGGAATAGGCCAGGCAATTATGCCGGCCTTTTGAACCTGACATATTTATTCGCCATTTCAACTGCTTCGTCAGAAATTTTGAAGAGGTATATACAGAGAGCAAATGCCAGCAGGAATATTCCTGAGCGAACAACTGCATCTACGATAAAATTGTCGAATACTGGCAAATGCATCAGAAGTAGCACCAATATGCCGGCAAGCACAATCGACAGCAGATCCTTCCAGGTGTAGGGCTGCATACCAAACTGCTTCCATAAAAATCCAAAACGTAGCACATTGTAAAAGGTCAACGAAATCAGATTGGAATATGCGGCGCCGATAAGGCCAAAATGGGCAATCAAGAAATAGTTAAGTGGCAGGGCCAATAGCGTGTAAATCACGTTCGTGACAAAATCGACCTTCCAATAACTGGAGGTTCCAATTATCTGGCTGTTGGCCCCTGTACCGAGGTCTATCAGTTTGCCTATGCCCATAATGAAAATGACCGACCCGATCCCAATAAAATCGTTGCCTAATAACTTGCCTAAGTTGTCAAGATTCAGACACATTAACGAAAACATTGCTAAACCGACTAGCAAAAGATTTGTAACACTCTTGTTATAAATATTTTTTATCCGGGCAATATTTTTGTTTTTCCACGACTCTGCCAATACAGGCACTGTAACAGAATTCATGCTTCTTTGCGGTATTTCCATCAATGTAACCACATAGGTGGCAATGGTAAATACAGCAGCATCCGTTAATCCACGGCTTCCCTTAGCAGAGAGGATAAAAGTGTCAACAGTTTTAGATAATAGGTTGAGAAACTGTGATCCAAATAAAAACAACCCGAAGTTGGTCATTTTCCATCTTAGCTTGCGGGTTAGCGAACTTGCTGTCGGCACAAAAAGAAATTCGCCGGTACGGCGCAGCACGAAAAACAATATCACCGCCGGTAAAGAAAAACTAAGTGCAAACAGCGTGTAAAAGCCTTTGTCATCGACTATACGGAAAGCGTAGAGACCTAAAAAACAGGTAAACAAAATGCGGGGTGCAAATTCCCTCAGCGCATTTGAGAGGTTGCTTTTTTTAAACGAAATGGAAAAGCTCTCCAACCACATAAAAGAAAGCATGAAGAAACAATAAGGGTAAACCAAGTAGCTGTAGCCAACAAATAGCGGTGACTTTTCCGAAAATTTCCTTATCACTATATCCTTGGCCAGCCACCCCAGAAACAGCATAACAATCAGGCCAGCGAGACAGATCATTCCGGTCACGAACGGGAGGTCATTCTTTCGGGCAGGGAGATAGTCCTTGTAAAATGGGAAAAATTTGTAAATAATCGGCAGGCATCCCAACGTGCAAAGTGTCGCCATCGTGACGGCGGCATCTCCAATAACCCTGGTTAGCCCAAACTGTTCGGTTGTAAGGACTTTTGGCTGGATCACCATTAGGTTAAGGGCCCCCAAAGCAAATCCAGCCAAAATGATTAACGTCGATTGAATGCTTTTTTTCTGGATTGTGCTCATTTCAACTTAAACTGGTTTCATGCCGCCGGAAAAGCATAAATCATTCCACTCCATTTATCATATTTTGGGAGAGATAAGCATCTAAAATTATTCTCCTTTAAAAATGCCAATATTGGGTCAGGACCTTTGACGTGCCACTCAATTATGAATCCTGCTATTCTATCAATGTAAGGCGAACTTGCCAGTTTTTCAAAAATGGAGTATTCTTCTCCCTCGCAATCTACTTTCATCAGCACTCTGGCGAAGCTATCAATGTTGATTATCCGCTCAATCTCCTGTTCGATATCGACGACTTTAACTTTTACAGTAGAAAGCTGCGGAGTGTTGTGAATCTTAAGTATTTCTTCGTTAATGCTGGCGTCTCCAGCCCCGCTCTCCATAGCAGGTACTTCCAATTCAGTATTTCGCGTACTTATTCCCAGGTTGTGAGGAGTTATTTTTGAAGCCAGTAAGGGGTTCATTTGCATGTTCTTTCTGCCTTCCGAGAATGTCGACAAAAATGGTTCGTATGAGTATACTTTTTTTACAAATGGCAGGTTGGAAAACCACAAAGCGGCGTAACACACGTTCATGCCAATATCCATTACAATAACATCTTCCTTTAGGTCAACATCATAGATAGTTTCAATAAATAGTTCAAACAATGTAACAAGATTTGAGGCGGAATTGACATGAAGCCTTATGCCATTCACTAACACGTCGAAATGGTCGTCAAATGTTTGCTCAACCTGGATGCGATTGTCGCTAACGCAAATAATCAGCTTTTGCAATTCATTCGAGAACACGGTTACGGATTTTTTCCTTATCCGGTTGCCTGTTTCGTTCGAAACAAGGTAAGTTCCCTCACTCTTTATCAATTTCGCTGTTTTCAAAGGAAGGCCGTAATGGGCGAATGTAAATCCAACCCTGATACTGCGAAACTTCAGCAGGTAATACAAGAAAGTTATCAGTTTGTTCGTTATTTTCGTCAATCTCATCATTCGAACTTTCCCATTTTTCCTTTTTTATAATCTTTATATCCTTTCATCATGTACTTCAGGACTTTTCCTGTGTCATTATAAAGGATATTGTTTTTCAGCAACTTCAGGCAGTGGTAAATTTCCTTCTTTGCTTCTGCCGTGACGTAGTCCTTGCGAAGCAGGTAGAGGCTGTTTCGCACCAGGTAATATATTCTAACGAAGGGGTGAATCCTTCGTTTGGACTTTCGGAAGTTTTTCAGTGATCGTCCCGTCACGAACTGACCAATGGTATGGTTCAAAATGATATCGGAGAAAAGGACCGTTGTGTGCCCTGCCGCATGAATACGGTAACAATAATCGGCGTCTACAAGATCCAGGAAAAGCCCTTCATCATAGCCGCCAACTTTTTTAAATACTTCCAGGTTAATAACGCTGCCTGAGGTGATGGTGCTTAGCACAATTTGCGGTTTTTCGCTGGGTGCCACAAATTCGGGCTGAAAATTGACGGCAAAAACGCCTGCAGGGTCATTGTTTTCTAACCACGCTTCTATTTTTGCAATGTATTGTTGGAATATTCCAGGACTAAAACTGGAGTCCTGGTCCATGGTTAGCAAAAATGAAAAACCATCGACGAGTGCCTGATTTGCCGCTTCATTCAGACGGCGGGCAGTACCCTGGTTATCGCGATGTGCAATGTATCTCGCCCTGGGAAATCGTTGAAGCGCTTGCTGAAGACCCTCAATAGGGACTTCTGAGTTATCAAGCACGTAGAGATCGCCAATATGGTCAGCATAGGTTGAAATATTGTCAATTACATTGACATCAGGATTGTAGAGTATTACAGTGCCAGCAATATTCATTGGTCGGTTCTTGATCTGTGTGCTCGGCGCACGGGTGCTAAAGTACGCACTTGCAGCCTTAATTTTTCCATTTAGTGCCTATTTCCGTGCATCGGGGTACGCGGGCAAATATGTCATCGGTAAAATGACGGGGTGGATGTTTTTCGCCAGCGTTTCGTCCGGGTGGTAAAGAATGACAACTGCAGCTATTCTGGCCATTATTTCGTTTTCAGGAGGCTTATCAGTAACTTGCAAAGATAACCATTTCATGATCTCTATTTGTATACCAGCCTATAAACGACTGGCTTATCTCGAAAAACTGCTGGTCAGCATCGGGCAGCAGCGCTTCAGGGATTTTGAAGTTATTGTAACAGATGATAGTCCCGATGATTCGGTTGCGCTTCTCTGTGAGCGCTTTGAAAAAGCATTTCCCCTGCATTATCATAAGAACGAACCGGCCCTGGGTACGCCGAAAAACTGGAACGAAGCCATGCGCCGCGCTAAAGGGGAGTGGATCAAGATCATGCACGACGACGACTGGTTCACCGACGAAAATGCGCTGGGTTTGTTCCATGAAGCCGTTCTTGCACATCCCAAGACCTCTTTTTTCTTCGCTGCCTTTCGCAATGTCCCTGACCAGGGTAAGCCTGAAACCGTGCGCTGCTCCTGGTGGGACCGCCTGGTGCTGAAAGCCAGTCCCCTGCACCTTTTTCGCAAGGTATACATCGGCAATCCCAGTTGCACGCTGGTGCGAAGAGAACCGCTTCTGCTCTACGATCGCCGGTTCAAGTTTGTAGTGGATTTCGAATATTATATCCGCTGCATCCGGCATTGGGACAATTGGCACTATATCGACCAGATATTGGTACAGGTGGGGTTCAACGAAGGCCAGGTGACCCATTACACCAAGTATGCCAAAGAAGTGCAGATTCCCGAAAACCAGCAGTTGCTGCAAATCCTCGGACCTTCCATATTACGCAACCCGCTGGTGTACGATTATTACTGGCGGCTGCTGCGCAACCTCGGCATTAAAAACAGTGCCGAAATTGAAATCTTATCAGGTATGCCCGTGCATCCCATTCTGCAAAAAATGCTGCAGTGGCAGCAACAAATCCCTGCTTCCCTCTTGCGGATCGGGCCCTGTTCCAAAGTCCTGATGAGTTTTTGCTGGATGCGCTGTCTTTTTATCAGGGCCTGAGGGGTTACGGGAATGGTTAGCGATCAAAGATTTTCCAGTCCCAGCATGGTTTTGACGCGGTACAACAATTTCCCCGCCGGACCTTTCAGCAGCCCGTGCAATACCCGCAGCCGCCAATGCCAGGCTTTCAGTTTCCAGCCAACGGGGTAGTAACGGCCATATACTTCTTCCATCTGCCGCAGTCCCTCCAGGTATTTTTGCTGACTGATGCCGTGTGGTGCAAATACTACCAGCACTTTTTCCAGGAAAAGAAAAGGCTCGCGCGCCATCCTGCACAGCAGGTCGTAGTCCATGGCGATATCGATATGCACATCGTACAGTCCATACCGCTCATGGATTTCTTTTCTTAAAAAGATGGTCTGGTGCCAGACTGAACGCATGCCCCGGTAAAGTTTGGAAGGATCGAAGGGTTTGCCCAGCACCACCTTGCGCCCTCCGCGAATGGTTTCGCATTTCCCGTGTACCCAGGAGATGTTAGTATTTTTTTCAAAGGCTGCCGCTACCGCCTGCAGGGCGCCATGGCCGGCATAGTGATCGCCGGAGTTAAGCATGTTCAATACATCTCCGCCGGCTCTTTGGATGCCCTTGTTAAAAGCGTCCGAAATGCCTTTATCTCTTTCGCATAACCATTTGCGGTAGGGCGGCTGTGGATTGTTTTCCAGGTGGTGCCTGATATGCCCCTCGGTGGAGCCGTCGACAATCCAGTGCTCATAAGGAAGCAGGTCCTGGCTATCGACCGATGCGCAGGTGTCCAGCAGCTCGGGCAGGTTGTTGAAACAAATGGTTATGATGCTGATGCGCACAGCCAATGATCAGGTCGTTTTTCTTTTTCTGAAATACAAAAGAAGGCTCCCCAGCAGCAACGCATAAATAATGGCGGAGCTGATGCTGGTCACCATGCGGGCGAGAGAAACCGAACGCGGTTCGAACCGGAACTCGATTTCGTGTTCGCCGGCCGGGATGGGCATGCCGCGCAGGATATAATCCACCTTGCAATAAGGAACCTGTTTTCCGTCGATGTATGCATTCCAGCCCTTGTCGTAATACACTTCGCTGAATACGGCAAATTGCGGACTGCCGGCTTTGCTCTTATACCGCACCTGGTCGTTTTTGTTTTCCAGCCACTGGATGCTTGCGCTGGAATCGAAGACCGGCGCGGCTCCCGCCACGCTTAGGTATTTGTCCTGGATCACGGCGGTGTCGCGGAGGTTGGTGTTGTCGAGCGCCGCCATTTCTTCATCGGCATTCTTCACTACCCTGAATTGCTTCACCAGCCATACGGGTCCGAAGGCGCCGGGATTTTGCTGCGCCATGGGCTGGTTGTTGGAAGGATTTGCACCAATGAAATAGCGGGTGTTCAGCATGTTGAATACCTGCATGTTTCCTTTGGACAATTGTCTTTCGATGATGTCCTGGTAGCCGCTGAGTTTCGCGGGACTATACCCGCCGATGGCATCGTGGAAATAAGCGGCGCGTGCGCTGTTGAAGGGTCCCTGGTTGTCGGCCTGGTCAAAAACACGGAAGGGTTTGTTGGCATCCTTCAGGATTTCCTGGTCGGCCGTATTGGGCAGGAAGACGCTATCGAAATTATCCTGGTCTACATAGTTGTCTTTGTTCAGGTATTTGGCAGCGATGCCCAGCATGTCGAAGCTGGTCAATACCAGCAGCCCGATCACCAGCACCGTTTCCTGCAGTTTTCCTTTGAGATAAGCGCCTGCCAGCCCGGCCGCCAGCACAATTAGCACCAGCGAACGCAGGAGGGCGCCGATATAAATCGATTTGCGATCGGACTGCAGGGCGCTCATCAGCGACTGGCTGAAAGAAGCGGCCTGCTGCTGCATTTGCGGGTTGGCCTGCCCTTGTGCTCCCTGCAGCATCATGCCGGTGAACTGGTCGCGCAGGCTGCTGTCGTTCGGACCACTGAAATCGGCCATCACGTAAAAGAGCAGGAGCACGGCGAACACGCCACCCGTTGCATACAATGATTTGCGGAACATCGTCCAGGCTTCTGCTGCGGGGCGCCTGCGTTCGATGATCTCCTGTATGCCCAGTGCAGCCAGCAGGGGAAATATCAACTGCGGTATTACGAGCGACATAGAAGGCGCGCGGAATTTGTTGTACAGCGGTAGTACATCGAACAGGAAATAGTTGACGGCCTGCAGGTTCTTGCCCCAGGACAAAACAAAAGCGATGACCAGGGCTGCCAGCATCCACCATTTGTGCCAGGTTTTCAGGGCAATGAGTCCATATATAAAGAAGAAACAGATGATGGCGCCGAGGTAAACGGGACCGGCATGTCCCGGCTGTTCTCCCCAGTAGGCATAACCGTTAGCAAAGGACATTGCGTTTTCTTCCGGCATGCCTACATCGGTCAATTTTGTTGCGAATTCCGATTTCCCCGGCTTCAGCAAATGGCCCATGCTGCCACCGCCGTACATGCCCGGGTTGATCACGGTAAAGGTTTCGGCGATGCCATAACTGCCATAATGGAAAGCGTAGTCTTTGTCCAGTCCGCCTTTGCTCTTAACGGCGGAGTCGGCCGGCGTGAGTTCGCTTTTGCCACCACGCATGGTGTCTTTGGAATATTCCTGCAGCGGGTACCAGGTAATGGCATAAGTGCAAAGGCCAAGCACGCCCGCCAGCAGGGCCGTTCCAACGGAAGGTAACACGGCGGCGGACTGTTTATTGCGAACCAACTGCCAGATATGGGCCACTGTAATGCATCCCATGGTAATAGCGGTGTAATACACCACCTGCACGTGCTGGGTGCTCACCTGCAGGCCGAAAAAGAGGGCCAGTAAACTGCCGCCCAGCAGGTATTTTCGCTGGTACACCAGCATTAGTGAAGCGATGACGGCCGGGGCATAGGCAATGGCCATCATTTGGGTGTTATGTCCTACGGCAATGATGATTGGATCGAATGTCGCGTAGGCATAACCGATAGCAACCAGCGCACTTACAAAAGGGTTCACCCGGAAAACCAGGCAGAGGAAATAAAAAGACAGGCAGGCCAGGAAGAAAAAACTGATGGGCACCGGCAGCCCGAAGCTTAAGATATCCTGCACGTAAATGGTCTGCAGGTTTGGGCCGTCGTAAGCAATGATATAGGCCGGCATGCCGCCAAACATACTGTTGGTCCAGAGCGGGAAGTGGCCGTATTTTTCCCTGAATTCAAAGGACTGCTGGGCCATGCCCTTCCAGCCAATGATATCGTGCTGCTGCAATACCTTGCCCTGCAGGGCAGGCTGGCAGTAAATAATGGCAATCACCAGGAAAAGGAGGATGGAGAGCAGGTGCGGTAATGCGCTTTTGAACCAGTTCGGTTTCATTAGACCAGTTTTGCGGTTTGGGCGGCAAAATAAGACATCAGAACCACAATCGTGCTTTCACGCTTCGCAAATAGGCCATCGTGCCGCTTCCTACCGGCTGTTTTTGGTGCCTGCGGGGAATGGCCAGCACTTCTTTCCAGCCCCTGAAGAATTCTTTGAACTGTCCACCGGTCTGCTGCAGGTAAAAGCCGCTCCAGGCAAGGGTTGTGGTAAGGAAATAGGGAAGGGGCAGGTATTTCCAGGCCACGGTCGATTTGTTGACCCACATGTGCCGGAGCTGTTCGGCGCGGGGCTTGCGGCCCAGGGGCGATTCTTTGTGAAACACTTCAAGGCTGGCGTCGTAGGCGATGCAATAACCGGCTTCCAGCACCCGGTAGCTTTCGTCGTATTCTTCCATACCATAGAAAAAACCAACGGGATAGGGGCCGGCCGCCAGCCAGGCCGCACGGCGAAAAATATGCGCGCAACCCACATAGTAGCTGGTGAGGAAAAAGGGCAGGTCGCGGTGGCCTTCAAAATCCTTGTGCGGGAAAGCCGTTTGCTGTATTTGCCTGTTCTCGGCATAGTAGACTTTGCAGCCCATTACACCCATGGGCCGGTTACCGGCAACGGGCCTGGCGAATGCCTGCTCAATTTTAAGCAGCAGTTCGGGGTCTTCGAGGCAGGTATCGTCGTCGAGAAAAAAAAGAAAATCGCCCGTGGCCATCGCAGCGGCATAATTTCTTCCCCGAGAAACGCCCAGGTTTTCCGGCGCGTCTACCAGTCGGGCGGGAAAGTCAACGGCTGTATTCAACCAGACGGTCACTTCGCTGTAATCGGCCGTGGACGCATTGTTCAGCAGTATCACTTCCTGCAGCAAACGCTCGCGGTGCTGCAGGCGCTGTATGTCCTGCAACAGCGAAAGGCTGTCTGCCGGGCGGTTATAGGTGATGATGATGATGCTGATACCTGCCATGAAATGGCAAATTAAGCGCAAATTTGCTGTGCTTATGTTTTTTTCCATTCTCCGCAAAATGGCTTTTATCGCCAACCTGGCTTTTCTAACGGCTATGGTGATGCGTTTTTATCCCTTCGCGCAGGGAACGGCGCTGGCTTCTTCCCTCATTGTAACCGGGCTGGTGGTATCGCCGGTGCTGAACCTGTTTTGCCTGGTGAGCCTGCTGCTGCCTGCGGGAAGAAAGCAGCGCGAAAAAGAAAAATGGATCCTGGTGGTCAATCTTGCCTTCCTGCTGGTGCAGGCGGTTCTTTTCTTTTTCTTTACAGGTTGGTTATCTTTAGGCAATAGCCAGTTATGATCCACAATATCATTAAGGACAAACCCACCCGTCTTTTTATATTCCTCGGCGGATTTTTTATCACCAATGCCATTCTTGCCGAAGTGGTGGGGGTGAAAATTTTCAGCCTCGAAGAAACCCTGGGCCTGTCCAGGGCCAGTTTCAGCCTGCTGGGGGAATCGGGACTTTCTTTTGACCTTACCGTGGGAGTGCTGCCCTGGCCGGTGGTTTTTATCATGACCGATACCATCAATGAATATTACGGTGTAAAGGGTGTACGTTTTTTGTCCGTGCTCACGGCCGGGCTTATCGCTTTCGCCTTCCTGGTTTTTTACCTGTCGATCCATACCGTGCCGGCCGGCTGGTGGCAGTCGTCGCAGCAGGATAAAGGCGTTCCGGATATGCAGGCCGCTTACACGCAGGTCATCGGGCAGGGGATGAGCATCATCGTGGCCTCCCTCACGGCCTTCCTGGTAGGACAGGTAGCCGACGCCACCGTGTTCCGGCAAATCAAAAAACTGACGGGGGAAAAGCGGATCTGGATGCGCGCTACGGTATCCACACTATTTTCTCAACTGGTTGATACTGTGGTTGTTTCATACATTTACCTGTATTTCTCACTAGGGTTCAGCTTTCCCCGCGTTACGGCCATTGCCATGGTGGGGTATACCTATAAGTTCGCGATAGCCATTTTGTGCACCCCGCTGATCTACTGGATCCACAATCGGATTGAGAAATACCTGGGCGCCGAGCAGGCGGCCGGCATGAAAAAGGCCGCGATGGAAATGCAAACAATTCGTTAAACCATTGGGCATCCTTAAACGGATTGTGCTGTAAACCGTCTAATTTTCAACCGTATTGCGGTTACCATTAAAACAACGCCATTATGTTGTACCGAACCATAAAATCCTGCCTGTTGCTGGTGGCCCTGCTTACCGGCCTTTCAGGTTTTTCGCAATCCTGGCCCCTCGTTTTGCAGATGGAAAACGGCGACCAGGTGAAAATATACCAACCCCAGCCGGAACAGTTTTCCAACAACCAGCTCCTTTTCCAGTCGGCCGTAGCCTTGGAGAAAAAAGGAGCGGATATGCCTGTTTTCGGCACCCTGTGGGCGAATGCCCAAACGCAGGCTGCAGGAAATGCCGTGCAGGAACTGCGGTCGCTTTCCATTACCGGCATTCGCTTTCCTGCGGAAATAGACGAAACGGCCACCCGGCAGATCAGCGATTTTATTGAAGCTGCACTGCCTGCCGCACATGCTTCCCTGAGTACCAACGACCTGCAGGCTTCCCTGAAAATCAACCAGGAGAAAAAAGAGCTCGACAACCAGTTTGTGAATACGGCCCCCAGGCTGTATTACCGCAACAAGCCTTCCATGCTGGTACAGATCGATGGGGAACCGCGTTTCCAGACCAACAGTGAATGGGGACTGGATGCCGTGGTGAATTCACCCAATACCATCCTGCGGTACAACGGCAAATATTATATCTATGGCGGCAAGCATTGGTACGAAGCGGCGGTTGTAACCGGGCCGTATCATTACGAACCCTATCCGCCGGCAGCACTCGGCAAGGTGGAGAGCAGCCTGCAATCAAAAGAAGCAACACAGCAGGACGATAACAGGGAGTACAATTCCGATTTTACAGAGAACGCCGACAAACCGGTGAGTGAAGTGATCGTAAGTACGGAACCCGCTGAACTGGTGCAATCCAATGGGGAAGCCAGTTTTACGCCCGTTGAAAATACCGGTTTGCTGTACGTGGAGAATTCGCCGAACGATATTTTCATGGACATCGCTTCCCAACAGTATTATGTGCTGATCTCCGGTCGCTGGCTCCGTTCCAATTCGTTGTACAGTAACTGGACCTATGTTTCTGCGGACGCCCTTCCCGCAGATTTTGCCAATATACCGGCCGGTTCGTCCAAAGACAATGTGCTGGCAAGTGTAGCCGGTACGCCGGCAGCAAAAAATGCCCTGATGGACGCCCAGTTACCGCAGACCGCAAAGGTGGACCGGAATGCCACGCCGAATGCTGTTCAGTACGATGGTACACCGGAGTTCCAGAAGATCAGCGGAACGCGTTTGTCCTATGCCGTTAATACTTCTTCTACTGTCATCAAATACAAATCGCGTTATTTTCTGGTGGAGAACGGCGTGTGGTTTGAAGCGGGTGCTCCTTCGGGCCCCTGGGCCGTAAGCACTGAACGCCCGGATGAGGTGGAACTTATTCCGCCGAGCTACCCGGTATACAATGTGAAGTATGTATACGTATACGACTATACGCCCGGTTATGTGTACATGGGCTACACACCCGGTTACCTGAACACTTTCGTGTATGGGCCAACGGTAGTATATGGCACGGGCTGGTATTACCGGCCCTGGTACGGCGCTTATTATTTCCCGCGGCCTTATACCTGGGGATTCAACATGCATTACAATCCCTGGTATGGCTGGTCGATCGGTTTCAATTTCAGCGCCGGCTGGTTCAATTATGGATGGGGTTATAGTCCCTGGAATTACTGGTACGGTGGATGGTGGGGACCTTCCGTTTACCGCCCGGCCTACTGTGCACCTTATTACCGTAACTATGGTTATTATGGATATCGCAACAATCATTTTTATGTGAGCAACCGCGGCCGCTATGGCGGGTATGGCAATGGTTACGGTTACAGCCGGCCGGCGCCGAATATCTACAGCCGCCGTCCCAATATTGTAACGCACGATGTTAACAGGTATGGCTATGCGAACCGTCCCAACCGGCGCCCGGCGGGAATGGACAATGGTCGCCCGGGTAATAATGGCCGGCCTGGCAGTGGCCGCCCGGATAACGGACGTCCATCCGGCAACGGCAGATACGATAACAATCGCCCGGCGCCCGGCAGGACCAACCCGGGATACACCAACCGGCCCGATCTGAACCCGAGAGATGGCGTAAACAGGCCCAATCCTGGTTATTCGGGTGGAAGGCCTGGAAGGGCAAACAATACAGGTGTTGGAGCCCGGCCTGTTCCGCAGGCGGAAAACACACCGGTAAGGCCGCAGCCGCAGCGGGTGGGTACATCAAGGCCCCAACCACAAAGGGCGGAGAGCAGGCCTGAGCCTCAACGGGTAGAAAGCAGGTCACAGCCACAAACCAGGCCTTCGGCTGATCGCCCGGGTGCGGAACGGCCGGCGGTGGATCGTCCCGCAAGTCCCGACAGAAGAGTGAGCCCGCAACGTGCGGAACCGCCACGACAAATGGAAACACCGCGCCAGGTGAGCCCGCAACGGCAATCGGCGCCACAGGTCCAGCAAAGACAATCGGCTCCCGCGCCGCGGGTGGAAAGCAGGGGTAGCGTGGGAAGGCCCTCTGGTGGCGGTGGTGGAGGCAGGCCCGACAGGAGGGGACACTAAACGTCCTTTCCCATCACGTAGTCGTCCATCACATAACCCTGGCCGATATCGATAACCTCTTCCTTTTCGATCTGGAAGCCCATGGTCTCGTAGAAGCGAATGGCCGGATTGAATTTATTGACGTTTAATAAAAGGTGCGCGCCCTGCTGGGTGCGCACTTCTTCTTCCACCATATCGAGCAGTGCGCGACCAACGCCTCTGCCCTGCAGTCCCGGCAGCACATACAATTTATGCAGCTTCCAGTTGGCGGCGTCCAGCCTGCTGAAAGAGGCGAAGCCTACTTCTTCGAGATCGATCTCGGCAATGATGAAATGGTGTTGTTGTTCGGTGATTTGCCGCTCCAGGGCTTCGGGACTATAGAACAGGTCCAGCATGTAATTGAGCTGGGTGTCAGAGATTATCTTTTGATAGGCCACGGGCCAGATCTGGTGAGCCAGGTATCCAATGGTGGCTATATCGTCCTGATCCGCGCTTCTTATCACCAATGCTTCGCTCATGAAGGAAAGTTGTGCTTTGAAATATTCTGGTGCAATTTAATCGCCTGCCAGGAAAGCCTTATGGCCACCAGGTAGGACAGAACGGCGATGCCAAAAAGATAGCCGCCCGATATATGACTGGTAATGTTTTTATCTTGCTGCACGAAGAGGAAAAGATCGAACAGGCCGTGAAAAAGAACCGACAACAGTAAACCCCGTAACATCAGCCAGCTTCCCTTTGCAGTATGGGTGAATTTCGCCAGGCCAATGTAGTAACCCATCAGCACACCAAAGGTGGCGTGTGCAGGAACGGATAGGAACATACGCAGCAACGCCGTGCTGAGGCCGTGCTCCCACACATAACCCAGGTTTTCGAAACTGGCGAAACCCATAGCTACCATTACGGAGTAGATGATGCCGTCAAAAGGCTCGTTGAAAAAGGGGCGGGGATAGGCGTAGTACCGCACCATGCAGAACTTGGCAAGTTCCTCACTAAGGGCAACCACCGGAAAGGATAGCAGGATATAGTAGGTCCAGCCGCCGGGCGACATCATTTTCAATAGACCAGTGTTCAGCGCCAGTTGCAGGAGGCCGGCGGGAAGGGTGGCCAGCACACCCAGGAAAAAAGACTTCACCAGGGCACGCAGGGGCTCCTTATCGTACTGGTCCATCGAATAGATGAACCAAACGATCGCAATTCCGGGGGCAAGTGCAAGGGCCAGTAGTTCCATTCTTTTTTGCTGCGCTGAAATTAGTGACTAATTTGTTTGCATGTTCAGAACATGCTTGTGTTTTGCTTTTCTATTGCTGGCGAGCCGTGGTTATGGGCAACAATTTGGCGGCAATACCGCCAGCCTGAAATGGGAAGTGATCAGGCTGGACCATGCCAATATCATTTACCCGCGTGATCAGCCGGCCGCAGCGCAGCGGGCCGCCACCATCCTTACGCGCGTGAATGCCCTTGCCGACAGCAGCATCGGCACAAGGCGCAGGCACGTAAACATCATCCTGCAAAAAGAAACCACCATTTCCAACGGGTATGTTTCGCTGGCTCCCTTCCGTTCCGAATTTATGCTGACGGCTCCGGCCAATCCTTTTGAGCAGGGAAGCCTCGACTGGATCGACCAGCTCAGCCTGCACGAGTACCGTCACGTAGAGCAATACAGCAATTACAATAAAGGCCTGGCGCGCGTATTCAGCATCCTGCTTGGGCAGCAGGGACAGGCACTGGCCAATGCCCTCAGCGTACCCGATTGGTTTTTTGAGGGAGATGCCGTTTACCAGGAAACCCTGCTGAGCCGCCAGGGCCGCGGAAGACTGCCTTCTTTTTTCGACGGCTACCGCTCGCTCTGGGAAGCGGGTACTCATTACAGTTATATGAAGCTGCGGAATGGATCGTACAAGGATTATGTGCCGGGTCATTACGACCTGGGCTACCAGTTGGTGGCCTATGGCCGTGACCGTTATGGGGACGCTTTCTGGCAGAAAGTCACCGGCGATGCAGCGGCGATGCGGGGATTGTTCTACCCGCTGCAAAGATCCATAAGGAAAAATACCGGGATGCGTTTTTCCGCTTTTACAGAAGCGGCGCTTGAAAACAGTCGCCAGCGCTTAGGGGTAACTGTTGGTACAGCCGGGAAGCTGCCGCCGGTGTTAGAAGAGGAAAACCCTGTTTATATGGAAAACGGCGACCTGCTGCTATTAAAATCAACCTATACGAAGGTGCGCGCCTTCTATCGCCGGACGGCTGCAGGCGACCAGCAGATCAGGGTGAAGGACAGGAGCCTCGACGCTTATTTTTCTTATGCCAACGGCTTTATTGTGTATTCGGCCTATGTGCCCGACGTCCGGTATGGATGGAAGGATTATGCCGAATTGCGGCTGCTGGATGTGCATAACGGCCGGCAGGAGAACCTTACGCGCCACACCAAATATTTCACGCCTGCGCTGTCGCCCGGCGCCGATAGTATTGTAGCCTTATGGCAGGAGCCGGGAAAAGACATGCGGCTGGATATACTGGACCGCAGCGGTAAACTGCTGCACAGTGTGCCCAATCCGAATCATTACAGGTATGCGCATCCTTCTTTTGCGGGCAGGGATATTTTGGTGGCGGCGCGAAAAAGAAGCGGGGAAATGAACCTGTTGCTGGTTGATCCGCTGAGCGGCACAGAAACCCTGCTGCTCGACTGGCAGCAGGCCGTCATCGGTTATCCGCGCCTGCAGGAAACAAGGATCTATTTCACTGCCACCCGCGGGGGGCGCGACCGTCTTTTTTCCTGCAGGCCCGACGGCAGCGGACTGGAACAGATTGAGACCCAAGCGAGCGACAGCAGCCGCACAGGCGCTTATCAGCCGACAGTGCAGCAGAGCCGGATTACCTGGATGCAGTTCACCGCAACGGGGCATAAACTGCTCACGGAAACCATTAGCCGCACCAGCCCGGCGGAAGCGGAAGAACTGACTGCGATCGATCCGCTGGCGCTCCGCCGGCTTACCGTGGCGGAGGAAGTGTCAACGCGCAACAGCGACACCGCTGTTGCGTTTGTTCATGAACGTTACCCAAAGTCGAGCAGGCTTTTCCAGTTCCATAGCTGGACACCGTATTATGAAGAACCTGAATTCAGTTTCAGCGTCATGAGCCAAAACCCGCTCAATACCTTACAGTCAGATCTGAACTTTGTGTACAACCGCAACGAAAGGTTTAAGCAGTTTGGGTTCGATGCCGTGTTTGGCGGGTGGTTTCCTTTTGTCAGTGCCGGCGCACACTACACCATCGACCGGACCGGTAATTTCCAAAACCGGCGGATACATTGGAATGAAACCGAACTGTCGCTGGGTCTGTCGCTTCCGCTGAACCTGAGCAGGGGGCGTTCTCTCCGCTACCTCAGTGCCGGGGCGCAACTGGTGTACAGCAAAGCCTGGTTCCGCGAACCGGAGAAATCGGTATTTGGAGATCCGCAGTATTATTACCTGGATTACGGCCTGCGTTTTTCCAACCAGTCGCTGCAGGCCAGGATGCAGTTTAATCCGCCGTTCGCGCAAACCCTGCGGCTGCATTACCGGCAGGCCATACGGCTTTTTGACTCGAAGCAGTTGCTGGCGACGGCCAATTTTTATTTCCCGGGGTTGGCGCCCACGCACAGCCTGGTGCTGAACGGCGCGGCGCAGGGGCGCGACAGTACCAACGGGATCCGGTTTACAGATGAGATGCCCTTTGCCCGCGGGTATGCGGGTGAGAATTATTACCGCAGTATTAAGTGGGGGGTTAACTACGGCTTCCCGCTTTGTTATCCCGATGCCGGCCTTTTCCAGATCGTGTACCTCATGCGCCTGCGTCTCAACCTGTATTACGATCATGCCTATGCGCAGGACGTTCAGTTGCTGAAATCAACCGGGTTTATTCCCTTCCGCTCAACCGGACTGGAGCTTTTCATCGATTCCAAATGGTGGAACCAGTTGCCGGTGAGTTTTGGTATCCGTTATGCCCGTTTGCTGGATCCCGATATGGATGGCTACAGGGGCGCCAACCGTTTTGAATTCATCTTGCCGCTGAACCTGTTGCCGGGAGGAGTCAACAAGACTAAAGCGAAGCCAGGCTCTCTTCTATCACTTTGATCTTACCCGCGGCGTCGGCCTGTTTCCTGCGTTCATTGGCAATGATCTCCGGTTTTGCGTTCTGCACAAATCTTTCGTTGCCCAGTTTCTTTTCAACCGAGGCCAGGAAGCCTTTCAGGTATTCCAGTTCTTTCAGCAGGTCTTCTTTTTGCACGCCGTTTTCGAGCGGTTGTTCTGTTTCCACGTAAAACTGGTCGTGCCCGATCACCGTGGTGAGTGATTGTGGAACAGCGGTGCGGGTGAAGCTGATCTTTTCGGTGTTTACCTGTTTGGCAATGATCGGCAGAATGGACTGGTAGAGGCTCTCCGATGCCGTGTTGATATGAAGGTTGATCTTTTCTTTTGGTTTGATCTGGGATTTGTTACGCAGGTCGCGCAGCCCACTGATAACGGACTGCAGCAGTGTTCCGGCCTGCAATATGTCTGTTTGCCCGGCGAGCAGGGATTCCAGCTCTTCCACCGGAGGGAACTGCCGGATGCAGAGGTCGTCGCCCTCGCTGCGTTCGGCCAGCAGGTGGTAGATTTCTTCCGTGATAAAAGGCATGAAGGGATGCAGCAATTGCAGCAGTTCTTCAAAATAACCGGTGGCCATGGCGAGGGATTCTTCATCCATGGGCTGGCCGAAAGCCGGCTTGATCCATTCGAGGTACCAACTGCAGTAGTCGTCCCAGACCAGCGAATAAATGGTTTTGAGCGCTTCGCTGAGGCGGAACTGTTGCAGCAGTTGCTCCACGGTGATGCGTACGGAGTCGAGGCGGGCGCCGAACCACCGGTGCGCCCATTCGTTCTGCTCCGGCGAACCAGCGGCCGTATTGCTTTTCCACATACCAATCAGCTTCAGGGCATTCCACATCTTGTTGTTGAAATGGCGGCCCTGTTCCAGTGTGGCCTCGTCGAAGAGCAGGTCGTTCCCGGCGGGCGATGAAATCATGATGCCGAAACGAACGGCATCGGCGCCGAATTTGTCGATCAGTTCCAGCAGGTCGGGAGAATTGCCGAGGCTCTTGCTCATTTTCCGGCCCTGCTTATCGCGCACCATGCCGGTGAAGTAAACATCCTTAAAAGGAATCTGGTGTTTGTATTCCATGCCGGCCATCACCATGCGGGCCACCCAGAAAAAGATGATGTCCTGCCCGGTTACCAGTACCGATGTAGGATAATAATAGTTGATCTCGGGATTGCCGGGTTCGGTGATGCCTTTGAATACTTCCATGGGCCAGAGCCAGGAGGAGAACCAGGTATCGAGCACATCGTGGTCCTGCTCGATGGTGGCTGCTTCTGCTTGTATGCCTTTTTCTGCAAAGCGCTGCAGCGCTTCTTCGCGGTTGGGGGCCACCACGCAAATACCGTCGGCATTGTACCAGGCCGGTATCTGTTGTCCCCACCAGAGCTGGCGGCTGATGCACCAGTCTTTCACGTTTTCGAGCCAGTATTTATAGGTGGCCAGGAATTTATCGCCGGGGTGAATGCGGATATCGCCATCGAGTACGGCTTTCAGCGCAGGCGCTGCCATTTCGCGCATTTTCAGGAACCATTGGGTGGAAATTTTCGGTTCCACCACCACGCCGGTGCGCTGGCTGTATCCCACGCGGGTATGGTAGTCTTCTGTCTTAACAAGAAAACCTTTTTCTTCCAGTTCGGCCACAATTTGTTTACGGGCTTTGAAGCGATCCACACCTATATATATCTGTGCGGCTTCGCTGAGGGTCCCGTCGTCGTTGAGCGTGTCCACTACCTCCAGTTGGTGTTTGAGTCCCAGGTTGTAGTCATTAATATCGTGTGCAGGCGTCACTTTCAGGGCGCCGGTGCCAAAAGCAGGGTCAACGTATTCGTCAAAAATGATGGGAATGCGGCGGTTGATCAGTGGTACCAGCGCATAGGTTCCGGCGAGGCCGGTGTAACGGCTGTCGCCGGGGTTAACGCAAATGGCGGTATCTCCCATAATGGTCTCGGGCCGCTGGGTGGCGATGATGATGGAGCCGCCGTTTTCCAGCGGATAGCGCAGGTGGTAGAGTTTGCCCTGCACTTCCCTGTATTCCACTTCCTCATCGCTGAGCGCGGTTTTGGCAGCAGGGTCCCAGTTGATCATGCGGGCGCCGCGGTAAATGAGGCCTTTCTCATACAGATCGATGAATACCCGGATGACCGCTTTATAATAATGGTCGTCCATGGTGAACGTGACACGATTCCAGTCCACGCTGCAACCCAGTTTTTCTATCTGGCTGTAAATGATGCCACCGTATTTTTCTTTCCACTCAAAAGCGTATTTCAGGAATTCTTCGCGGCTGAGGTCCGATTTTTTGATGCCTTTTTCTTTTTCGAGCATCTGCACCACTTTGGCTTCCGTGGCAATGGAAGCGTGGTCGCTGCCCGGAACCCAGCAGGCGTTGAATCCGCTCATCCGGGCTTTGCGGACAAGGATGTCCTGCACGGTTTCATTCAGGGTATGTCCCATGTGCAATACCCCGGTCACATTGGGCGGAGGGATCACTACGGTAAAGGATTTCCGGTCGTCGGGCCGGCTGCTGAAATAGGATTTTTCTTTCCATTGGGCTGTCCACCTGGCTTCGGCATCTGCGGGTATAAAATTCTTGCTCAATTCCATAAGGATGCAAAATTACTTAAATTGACCCTAAGAAGCGAGGGCTACCCGCTTCCTGCTTCTGCCGGCAGCAGATGGACGAGCCCGGAACATTTACCGTGGAAAAACGGTAAAAAATAATACTAAATAATTTAGCTTTGTAGTGTGTACGCCATTGTAGACATAGAAACCACCGGGGGCTTTGCGGCTTCGCATGGCATTACGGAAATAGCCATCATCCTGCACAATGGAAGGGAGGAGGAGGGCCGGTTTGAAAGCCTGGTGAATCCCATCATTTCCATTCCCCGGTATATCACGGCGCTGACAGGCATTGATGATGAAATGGTGCGGCATGCACCTGTTTTTGAGGAGATCGCTGCCGAAGTATACCGGTTACTGGAAGGGAGGGTTTTTGTGGCTCACAATGTCAACTTTGATTATTCTTTTGTATTAACTGCGCTGCAATCCTGTGGGTATGCACTTTCCGTTAAAAAGTTGTGCACGGTACGATTGGCGCGGAAGATCCTGCCGGGCCTTCCTTCTTACAGCCTGGGCAATCTTTGCCGGGCGCGGGGAATCGATAACCGGCAGCGGCACCGTGCCATGGGCGATGCCGCCGCCACGGCCGACCTGTTTGAACAACTGGTGCGGGAAGACCGCAGCGGGGCGATCGCTAAAATGACCCGTGGGCGGAATGCGGAACAATTTCTTCCGCCGCAGGTGCCTGTTGAATGCCTGGAGGCGCTGCCGGGTACACCGGGCGTGTATTATTTCGAAAACCAGAAAAAAGAAGTGATCTATGTAGGCAAGGCGATCAATCTTTCCAAACGGGTGCGCAGCCATTTTTCCAATAACGACAGCAGCAAACGAAAACAGGAATTGCTGCGGCAGGTTCACTATATCCGTTTCACTGCCTGTTACAGCGAGCTTATGGCGCTGATCCTGGAAAGCCATGAAATCAGGCGCATCTGGCCCCTGTTCAACAGGAGCCAGAAAAGGTTCCAGCACAAATATGGGCTGTATAGCTATGAGGACAGCAGTGGCTACCTGCAGTTGGTGATCGAAAAGAAGAGGGCTCAGCTTCCGGCGATCTATACGTTTGATTTTATGCCGGAGGGGCAAAATTACCTGCGGCGCATGCTGCCCCAGGATGAAATGGGTGCTGTTATTACCCGGATGGAAGAGCCGCCGGCGGTGTACAATGCCAAAATAAAGGCAGCCATCGAAGCGGTGGAAACTTCCCTGCCGAGTTTTGTGCTGGTGGAAAACGACCCCCTGCAGCCAAACGTATTGGCCGCATACCTGGTAGAAAGGGGCAAATTCTGGGGAATGGGACCTGTGGACAGGTCCGCAAAACTGGAAGTATCTGTCGAATACTGGAAAGAAATACTCTCCCCTTCTCCTGACAATGACTATATCAGGGGGCTACTCTACCAGTTTGCCAATAAAAAGCACATTACCAGGGTCAACCTGTTGCCATCATTTCCAAACCAGCCAGGTAATGGCTGCAATGGTGCCGTAGAGGGCTAATACGATTAACAACAGTTTTCCGGTACTGGCGTGTGAAAGGTCAAACAAACGTCTCATAGATAAACCATTTATTCGTAAATAATGATTGCACGGGTTCAATGGTTTCAAGGGATGGGTGGAGCAGAGGAAGCAGATAAGGTTTTCGAATTGGTACTAATATAAGTTATTTCTTCTGAACCTGCAAATTTTACCTGCATTCACCTGCTGCTTTTTTCTTATTTTAGGATAAATCACTGCATGGAAAGACAACTCAGCTCCTGGCACAGCCCCTCCCTGGAAAAAGAAATGCCGATAGCTGTGTATGGGCATTATGGGATGGCGCTGCTGCTCATCCCCACCGCCTCGGCCGATTACCTGGAATACGAAAGATTTGGCCTCATCAATTCCATCCGTGATTTTATCGATGCAGGGCGTGTAAAGGTATTTTCGATCGACAGCATCAACCGGGAAAGCTGGATGAACGACTCCATGGACCCGCGGCACAAGAGCATCAGGCACCAGCAGTGGAACCAGTATGTATTTTCGGAAGTCGTTCCATTTATCAGGACCCATACCAGTGGGGAAACACCCATTATCGCAACAGGCGCTTCTTTTGGCGCCCTGCATTCGGCCAATCTTTTCTTCAAAAGACCCGACCTGCTGCAGGGTATTATTGCCATGAGCGGTGTGTACGATCTTACAGAATATACAAAAGGCTATTTCGACGAAGACGTGTATTATAACAGTCCCTGCCACTACCTGCCCAACCTGGCCGACCATGCCATCCTGGAACAGATCCGCGCCAGCAGGCATATTCATATTCTCAGTGGTTCGGGCGCCTACGAAGATCCCGATGCGGCGCGGCGGCTGGCGGGTATCCTGTATTCCAAGAATATTTGGTACGAACTCGACATCTGGGGCACGGATATGCGACACGACTGGCCCACCTGGCTGTCCATGCTTCCACACTACCTGGGAACCAGGTTTTAGATCCGTTGCTGCAGCAGGGATAAGAATTGGTCGCGCGGGATCATTTCAGCGCCGAGGCTCTGCAGGTGTTCGGTATATACCTGGCAGTCGATCAGTTCAACGCCTTCCTGCTGCAGGTGTTGCACCCAGCGGATAAAAGCAAATTTGCTGGCATTGGACGCATGCGAAAACATGCTTTCGCCAAAAAACACTTTTCCCATCCGGATACCGTAGAGCCCGCCTACGAGGCAATCCTCCATCCAGGCTTCCGCACTCCAGGCATATCCTTTTGCATGCAGGGCGGTGTAGGCATCGATGATTTCGGGATTGATCCAACTGCCCTGCTGTCCTGCGCGTGGCGTTTGCATGCAGTACTGCATCACTTCGCGAAAAGCCCGGTTGATGGTGAATACAAATTTGCCGCCATTCAGAACAGGGCGCATGCTCTTGCTGGTGCGTAGCGAGGCGGGGAAGAGCACAAAACGCGGATCGGGACTCCACCAGCAAATAGGCGGACTATCGTACCACGGAAAAATGCCCTGGCGATAAGCCAGCAACAACCGGTCTTCTGAAAGATCGCCGCCTACGGCCAGCAGGCCATCGGGTTCAGCGAGGTCAACAGGTGGGAAAAGAAGTCGTTCGTCGAGCTGGAAAACAGGCATGCTCAGGCGGTAATTTCAATGGTGGCGCCAATACCCCTTTCGGTGATGGCATCGCACATGGGTTTCAGGTCGTCGTATGCGCCGTTCTTCACCGCGTATTTTCCTTTGGTATGAATGAGCATGGCACATTGTTCCGCCTGCTCGCTGGTATGTCCGCATACCGTAACCAGCGTTTCAATGACCCATTCAAAAGTATTAACCTCATCGTTCCAAACAACCAGTTGCCAGGGAGCATCTACCTCCGACAATACCGCTACGTCTTCCTGGAATTCATGTTGCTGATCATTTTTGTAGTTGAACATGGGCGAATCTTTGTCGCTAAATTAGGTAACAATTGTAATTTTAGGCCGCGATTGGAAGGATTATGCACAGATTGGAATTCCTGATAGAACTGGTAAAAGAGATCCGGCCTTCCCGGCCCGGGCGGATTGTGGAAGCGGAAGAAAAATTCCGGAACCTGCTTCAGCAACTCCGGCAGGATCCGGAAAAGCTGGCCGGCTTAAGAACGTCTTTGTGGGAGGTGTTTCAGAACAGCGACCTGCTTCCCGCGCTCCTGGAAAGCGGCCTGATCAGTTCCCGGAGTTTTGTCCAGGAACTTGGCAGCAAACTCAAACACAAAATAGTGCCGGAAATAAAAGAGGAAGGCGATTTCCTCTTTGTTATCAGCCGGGTATTTTTTCTGTCTACCGATCACCTATGGGTGGCGGGAATCAGCCGATCGCTCTGGCAGCGTTTTTTTCGTTTACTGCGGGTTAATATCAACGTGAACGACCGCCAGATCCTGGCGCAATTGAACCAGGCCCTGCGCATTCTTTCCTACCGCCTTACCACCCTTGGACTGGAAAAGGAGATTTCGCGGCGACTGGGAAAAAACCAGGACGCCCTATCGCCTTTCCTGGAGCAAAACCAACTGGTGAGCCGCTTCCTGGCAACCGGCGAAGAAAATTATCAGCAGCAGGTATTGCTGCTTAATAATATACAGGAGCAACTCCACAACTGCCGGCAAACGGTCATCTGGCTGCGCGACCAAAAGCTTTACCACGGCACCAGCCTGGCACAAACCTTTCTCACCACAAGAATATTTGAGATGGTAGAAAGAATGCTGATCATTTCGGATGTGCTTGACCGTGACAATCACCTGGACGAGGAACGTTTCATCAGCTATTTTATAACGGTAGTGACCAATGAAAACCGGCGGAACAGCGTGCGGGAATTCCTTTCTGAAAACCTGGGCCTGCTGGCTTACCAGATAGCTGAGCACAAAGGGAAAAAGGGAGAAAAATACATTACTACCAATCGGGAAGAATACAGGCAGATGTTCAACAGCGCGGTAGGAGGCGGGGTGATCGTGAGTTTTGTGGCTGTAATCAAAATAATTCTGGGAAAACTGTACTGGGCGCCCTTCTGGACGGGATTCATATACAGCGTGAACTATTCAGCGGGCTTTGTGCTGATGGATAAAACAGGCACTACGCTAGCCACCAAACAACCTGCTTACACCGCCTCAGCCGTGGCGGTGGCCCTCGACAGCCGCAAACAGCAGGGCAAGCCCGACCTCCAGCATTTTGCCATCAACATTGCCAATATCATGCGGAGTCAAACGGCTTCCTTTGCCGGTAACCTGCTGGTGGTATTTCCCCTTTCTTATGTTATTGCGTGGTTGCTCGACCGGTTGGCCGGATACCGGATCATAGATGATGCCGGGGCCTTCGCGTTGCTGGAAGCGCAACACCCCTGGCATTCCTGGGCCCTCCTGTATGCCTGCTTTACCGGGGTATTCCTTTTTCTCAGCGGTGTATTTTCGGGATATGTTGAAAACCATATTATATACGGCCGCATGGCGGACAGGATCCGGAATCACCCGCTGCTTCGCCAACGGATGTCGCCCAAAAGGCTCAACCGGCTGGTGGACCAGGTGAACAGTTATGCGGGCGCCATTTCAGGGAGCATATTCCTCGGTTTTTGCCTGGGCATGTCGGCTTCTGTTGGAAAAATATTTGGTATCCCGTTTGACATCCGGCACATTACCATATCAGCAAGTAATGTTGGCATCGGTTATTTTGGCCTGGAGCGACCCGTTCCCTGGACCTATATGCTGGTGGTTGTGCTGGGCGTTTTGGGCATCGGCTTCCTGAACTTTTTCGTTAGCTTTTCCCTGGCTTTTTTTGTAGCGGTGCGTTCGCGTGGTGTGCGGTTAAAAGATTATCCGGAGATCATCGGTCATATCTGGCGTTATTTCAAAGCGTATCCGGCCGATATGTTTTTTCCGCCCGGGAAATCACGCCGTTCGCGCGACCTCGAAAATATAGTGAAAGAACCGGCGGAAATCTCCGAATGAGCGAAGGAGACAGCATGCGCAAATGAGACGGGGTATAACAAGAGATTGCTGAAGCGGCGGTCAACAGAAAGGGAAGGGCAAAAAAAAAGTTCCAATCGCCAGACTGAAACTTTTTTAAAATGTTGTGGGAGCACACGGATTCGAACCGCGGACCCGCTGCTTGTAAGGCAGCTGCTCTGAACCAGCTGAGCTATGCTCCCGATACCATATAAGAACTTCTAAAACCTTGTGGGAGCACACGGATTCGAACCGCGGACCCGCTGCTTGTAAGGCAGCTGCTCTGAACCAGCTGAGCTATGCTCCCGATAAAAAGACCTACCCCCGTTCAATGGGATTGCAAAGATAAGGGCAGATTCAATATTTCAAAATAATTTTTGCTTTTACAAAGACCAGTCCACCAGTTGATTCACCCATTCTTCGCGATAGGGTGTGCTGATGCGGATATAGTTATCGGTATATCCTTCCATCATGCCGTTTTTCGGATGTCCTTCAAACAATACTTTCCTGCTGGTACCTGCCTGCTGCTGCTGAAAATATTGCTGCTTCATATAACTCAGGTTGCGCAGCATTTTGTTGCGCTCATGCCGTTTTGAAACGGGCACTACCGGCTGGATGTCGAGCGCAACGGTGTTTGCCCGTTCCGAATAGGTAAACACGTGGAGATAGCTCAGTTCCAGCTCATGCAGAAAGCGAAGGGTTTCGTCGAAATGCACATCTGTTTCTCCCGGGAAGCCCACGATCACGTCGGCGCCGATGCTGGCCTGCGGCATGACTGCGCGGATCCGTGCTACGCGGTCGGCATACAACTCGCGCTGGTAGCGGCGGCGCATCATCCGCAATATGGTATTGCTACCACTTTGCAGCGGTATATGGAAATGCGGCATAAATCTTTTGCTGTCTGCCACATAAGAAATGATCTCGTTGGTGAGCAGGTTGGGCTCGATGGAAGAGATGCGGTAGCGTTCAATGCCTTCCACTTCGTCGAGGGCCTGTACCAGTTCGTAAAAACTTTCGGCGTGTTTTTTATTGCCATCGGGACCCTTGCCAAAATCGCCCAGGTTCACGCCGGTGAGTACAATTTCTTTTACACCGCCGGCTGCAAGTTCTTGCGCATGCCGCACCACATTTTCAATGCTATCGCTCCGGCTTTTTCCGCGCGCCATGGGAATGGTGCAGAAGGAGCAGTTGTAGTCGCAGCCATCCTGCACTTTCAGGAAAGTGCGGGTGCGGTCGTTGATGGACCAGGATGCGTTGAAGCCGCTCACCATTTCGATATCGCAACTGCAGATCCTGGTGGGATCACCTTTGGTAAGTGTGGAAAGATGGCTCGCGATGTTGAATTTTTCAGCGGCGCCCAGCACCAGGTCTACGCCCGGGATGGCGGCAATTTCCGCCGGCTTCAGTTGCGCATAACAGCCGGTGATCACCACCATGCTTTCCGGAGCCCGGCGCTGGATGCGCCGAACGATCTGCCGGCACTCCTTGTCCGCATTGTCGGTCACCGAGCAGGTGTTGATCACGTACACGTCCGCCAGGTCGTCAAACTCTTTTTTCACAAAACCTTCCATCTCCAACTGGCGGCTGATGGCAGAGGTCTCGGAAAAGTTGAGCTTGCAACCCAGCGTGTGGAAGGCAACTGATCTTTTTTCGGACATAGGGCCGCAAAGATACGTAGATTTGAGCCTATGCGCTTCGGGAATAGCTATGGCTGGATTTTCTTGCTGGTTTTGGGTATTGTTCTGATAATCAATTTGTTGAAACCTGCGCCCGGGGAGGCCGGTATATCTTTTGACCGGAATCCTTCGCGGCTGAGTTTTACCAGGCACGCCCGCTGCCGCATGGACTGCCGGCAGATCAATGAAAAGGAAATCCGTTATATATTGTCGCACGGAACTGTTAACTCCTCCAAAACCGACCTGTCGGACAAGCCCTGTCCCAGTTTTGCGGTGGAAGGTTATAGCCCGGAAGACCGCCAGCACCTGCGCGTGGTGTTTGGCCAGTGCGCATCTGAAACCCGTGTAATCACCTGTATTGACCTGGACCAAGACCATGCCTGCCATTGTGATTAAAACCTTTCGTTTTCTGTACAGCCTTTATGCGATGCTGCTTTTTGTGGTATTGCTATTGATACTGCTGCCCGCATTTTTCATCGCATCGTTGTTTGGAAAGATCAGGGGCGGAAATGCCATTTATGCGATCTGTGGTTTCTGGGCCGACTGCTGGCTTTTGCTGCTGGGCATCCGCGTGCCGGTGAGCCACCAGGCAGTTGGTTCCGAAAAAAGGCCCTGTATTTTTGTGGCCAATCATATTTCCTATCTCGATATTCCCATGATCGTAAAAGTGATCCGGGAACCGGTGCGTATACTGGGCAAGGAAGAGATGGCGAAGGTTCCCATTTTCGGATTTGTGTACCGCAATGCCGTAGTACAGGTGGGAAGAAGCAATCCGCACAAACGGGCGCGGTCGGTACAGGTGTTGAAAAGGGTACTGGCCAAAGGGATCTCCATTTTCATTTTTCCCGAAGGCACTTTCAACCAAACCGGCCAGCCGTTGAAATCCTTTTACGACGGGGCTTTCCGCATTGCCCTCGAAACGCGCACACCCATTCAGCCCATCCTGTTTCCCGATACCGTGAAAAGACTGCACTATAATTCGGTGTTTTCCTTTAACCCGGGAATTTGCCGCGCTGTATATTTACCCATGATAGACATTGAATCCTATGGTGAAAAAGAACTGGGCCGCCTGCGGCAGGATGTTTTCGCTCAAATGGAAAAAGGTCTTCGTGAAATTGCATAATGGATAGCCCTCGCCTCTATGCTGAAATCCTGATTCCGCTTGCGCTTCCGCGGAATTTCACGTGGTATGTGCCGGCGGAAATGGCCGACCGTGCCGCGCCCGGCAAGCGGGCAGAAGTGGTGCTGGGCCGCAACAAAAAATATGCGGGCATCATTAAGCGGCTGCATGAAAATAAGCCGGCTGCTTTTGAACCGAAGCCCATATTGAACATACTGGACGAAACGCCCATTTTGTACCCGGAGCAGCTCCGGTTCTGGGAATGGCTGGGGTCTTATTATATGTGCAGTGAAGGGGAAGTGATGCAGGCGGCGCTTCCCACCCATTTCAAACTGAGCAGTGAAACGGTATTGCTCTACAACGATGCTGCAGGGGATGATTTCAGCCATCTTGACGATGAAGAATTTTTGGTGGCAGAGGCCCTGCTGATAAAAAAAGAGCTGCGCATTACCGAAGTGCAGCAATTGCTGGATGCTACTCATGTTTACCCGGTGATCAAAAGATTGCTGGAAAAAAACATCTGCCTGGTATGGGAAGAACTGCGCGAAACCTTTAAGGAAAAGCAGGAGGTTTTTGTAAGCCTGCATCCGCAATATGCCGCTGAAGAAGACCTGGCGCAGCTTCTTAATAACTGGAAAAAGAACAGCGCTCCCAAACAACTGGAATTGCTATTGTCTTTCCTGCATCTTTCGCGTACAGAAGGTGAGGTAAAAAAGGCCGAGCTCCTGTCCAAATCCGGGGCATCGGCGGAACAGCTCCGTGCCCTGGCTGATAAGTCCATCCTGGTGCTGGAAAAACGAAAAGTGGATCGCCTGAAAATGGCGCCGCTGGCGACCGAGACCGGTTTCACCTTAAGCGCGGCCCAGCAGACAGCGCTGGTTTCACTGGAGGAACAGTTCAGGGAAAAATCGGTCTGCCTGCTGCAGGGCGTTACTTCCAGCGGCAAAACGCTGCTCTATATCCGCCTGATGGAAGCGGCCCTGCGCGAAGGGAAACAGGTATTGTACATGCTGCCCGAGATCGCACTAACGGCGCAGGTTATACGCAGATTGCAACAGTATTTCGGCGGCCATATCGTCATATATCATTCCCGCTTCAACGCCAATGAAAGAGTGGAGCTTTGGGAAAAAGTGCGCAACGGCAGTGCGAGGATCGTACTGGGCGCCCGCTCCGCCATTTTTCTTCCCTTCAAAGACCTGGGCTGGGTGATCGTCGACGAAGAGCACGATCCTTCCTTCAAGCAGCAGGATCCCGCTCCCCGCTACAATGCCCGCGACGCCGCCATTTACCTGGCAGGACTTTACCAGGCCAAGGTATTGCTGGGTTCGGCCACGCCTTCGCTGGAAAGTTACTACAATGCACAGCAGGGGAAATATGGCTGGGCCCAACTTACGGAAAGATATGCCGCACTGGAAATGCCCCGCATTGAGCTCACCGATACCACGCGGGAGCAGCAGGCGGCAAAGACGAAAGTGATATTCTCGGAACCCTTGCTGGAGGCGATCAGCGCTACGCTTGCGCAGCAGAAACAAGTCATCCTTTTTCAGAACCGCCGGGGCTACTCGCCTTACCAGGTTTGCCAGTCCTGCGGCTGGATCCCGCATTGCAAACACTGCGATGTTTCCCTGACCTTTCACAAACTGCACAACAAACTGGTATGCCATTATTGCGGAACCGTATACCCGCCCGTTGTGGTATGTGAGGCATGCGGCAACCACCATTTTTCGCAGCAGAATTTTGGCACGGAAAGAATAGAAGAGACCCTGCTGGAACATTTTCCCCAGGCCAGGATTGCCCGGATGGACATTGATGCGGTCAGGGGAAAACATGCACACGATGCGCTGATACAATTGTTCGAACAGCAGCGGCTCGATATCCTGGTGGGCACCCAAATGGTAGTGAAGGGGCTCGACTTTGATCATGTGCAACTGGTGGGCATCCTCGATGCCGATGCCCTGTTGGGTTTTGCCGATTTCAGGGTGAACGAACGGGCTTTCCAGTTGATGGAGCAGGTGAGCGGCCGCTCGGGCCGCAAAGGAGAGCAGGGCCGGGTGCTGATCCAGACCAGGAATCCCAAACATCCGGTGCTGGCCTGGGTGCAGCAGCACGATTTTGCATCCTATGCAGCGGCGGAACTGGATAACCGCGCACATTTTGGTTATCCGCCCTATACCCGGCTGATACAGCTTTCTTTCAAACACAAAAAACCGGAAGTGGTGCAGGCGGCGGCGCGGCAGTTCGCTGCCTGGTTACAACCTTCCTTTGGCGCCTGGATCGTAGGGCCAGCGGCGCCCGTGGTGAACCGCGTGCGCAATCTTTACCTGATGGATATATTGCTCAAGTTGCCCAAGGAAGGAAAACTGCTGCAGCAGTGCCGCGAGCAGATCCATTTGTACACAGCTCACCTGCACCTGCAACCGAATTTCAAATCGGTGACCATTACGCCCGATATTGACCCGATTTAAGTGCCAGTGACATGATTTCGTCGTATTCATGAATGAAGATGCCCCGGCGCGGATCTTTGGCGGCGTTCATCATTGCGAATGCCAGGGCCAGGCCCTTGATGGGCTTGTATTTGCGCCAGCCGCGCAGGAGCAGGGGACTGACCGCGGGTGCCAGGAACTGGGATATTTTTTCCGCGGGCCGGCTTTCTTTCCGGTCGCCCACTAACAGCGAAGGCCGGAATATATGCACCTGTGGAATGGCCTGCTTACTTACGGTTTCTTCGGTTACCCCTTTCAGTTTGAGGTAAAAATTATTGTTGTTGGCAGGATCGGCTCCCACGGAAGAGACGAGCAGGTAGGCAAAAACACCATAGCTGGCGGCGGTTTCCGCGGCGATGCGGTTGATGTCGAAGTCGATTTTCCGGTAGGCTTCCCTATCGCCCTTCACCTGTTTCATGGTGGTGCCGATGCAGGAAAAAACGGCTTCCGATCCGCTGATCGCCGGCGCATAGGCTTTGGGATCTGCAAAATCGACGAGGTGTTCGGTTACACGTGGGTCCGTACTGCCCAGGGCGCGGCGGAGCAGCAGGTGGACCTCTTCATAATAATTGTCTTCCAGCAGGCAGTCGAGCAATAAACCGCCGATCATGCCGCTGGCGCCGAGAATGCTAACTTTTCTGGCCATACCTTTGAAATTATGGAAATATTGCAGAATTATTCTCTCCGTTCGCTGAACAGTTTTGGCATAGAAGCCAGGGCGGCCCGTTTTGCGCGTTTTCATTCCAAAGAAGATGTGCAGGAACTGCTGGCTGAAAAAAAACGCAGCGGCTCGAAGCGCCAGCCCCTGCTGGTGCTGGGCGGCGGCAGCAATATTCTGCTCACCCGCGATTTTGACGGGTGGGTGCTGCAAAATGCCGTCAGGGGTATTGAGCTCATGCACGAAGACGAAGACGCTGTGTACGTGCGCGTGGGGGCGGGCGAGAACTGGAATGATTTTGTACAACATTGCATTGACCGGGGATGGGGCGGGTTGGAAAACCTGAGCCTGATACCCGGACTGGTGGGTGCAAGTCCTATGCAGAATATAGGGGCTTATGGTGTGGAGATCAAAGATTTTTTCTGGGACCTCGAAGCCTGGCATATCGAGGACCGGCATGTGCGGGTCTTCACTGCCGACGACTGTGGTTTCGGCTATCGTGAAAGTGTTTTCAAGAGGGAGTTGAAAGGTGAATACGTGATCCTGCACGTAACCTATCGCCTGTTAAAAAATCCGCGTATCCATACCAGTTATGGAGCCATCCGCGAAGAGCTGGAAAAAATGGGCGTGCACGAACCGGGCATCCGCGAAGTGGCCGATGCCGTGATCCGGATCCGTTCTTCCAAACTGCCCGACCCCGCCAAAATAGGGAATGCAGGCAGCTTTTTTAAAAACCCCGGCATACCGCTGGAGCAGTTCCGTGAGCTGCAGTTGCAGTTTCCCGGCATTGTCGGTTATCCCTTACCGGGAGAGCAGGTGAAGCTGGCCGCAGGGTGGCTCATTGAGTCCTGCGGTTGGAAAGGCTATCGCCGGGGCGACGCCGGTTGTCATGAAAAACAGGCCCTGGTGCTGGTGAACTTCGGAAAGGCCAGCGGCGGGGAGATCTACAACCTGAGCCAGGAGATCCTGGAATCTGTCCGCTTTAAATTTGGCGTTACCCTCGAAAGGGAGGTGAATATTTATTGACATAGCTTAACGGCTATCGAGGCGGTTTCCCGGCTGAGGGAGCGGCCTTTTCGCGCGGTTGCATTAGTTGTCTTCCATATCGAAATCCTCCTCGTGGCTGCCGCCCAGGTTTACCATGGAGCCGATGAGGTCTTTGAACTCTACGCGGTTTTCCAGGTATTTTTTGCTGATAAGGGAATAGGCCGACAGGCCGTGCAGTACAAATTCCATCAGCAGTACCATTTCACGGTTACCAATACGCGGAAAATATTTTTTCACCAGGGAATGCAGTCCATCCACTTCGTAGAGGCCCATTTCTTTTTCCTTGTCCGTTGCGCTGAAAGCAAGGTTCAGGTGGTTGCCGGCATCGAACCAGCGGGTAATGGCTTTATAAGGGTTTTCTTCTTCCCGCAGGCTTTCCTTACCGGTCGCCCTTCTTTTCTTAAGCGTTTCCGGGTTGGGAAAGAAACGTACAAAAATGGAGCGGACGGATTTGTCCATCAGGTTCATGGCCACCTGGAAAGGGCCTTCCTGTTCGCCTTCGTAGACCAGTTCAATTTTGCCGGTAAGTGAAGGGATGATGCCCGCCAGGTCAGAGATCCAAACCTGCGTTTGTGCCTCCCCGTTAAGAATCGATCTTCTTTCGGCCGCGCTGACGGCGTTTTCATAAGCGCTGATGGTGAGACGGGCCGATACGCCGCTTTTTTTGTCGACGTATTCGTTGTTGCGGGCCTCGAAAGCAACCTGCTCGATCAGTTGTTTCACCAGGTCGCTGACGTGCACCCTTTCCTCCTGGGCCGGCAGTATGTCGGCTTCCTGCCCGGTGATGGCGAGGGAGTCTTCCAGGGAGCGCGGGTAGTGTGTGAGGATCTGGCTTTCGATGCGGTCCTTCAGCGGCGTTACGATGGAGCCGCGGTTCGTATAGTCTTCGGGGTTAGCCGTGAATACAAACAGTATGTCGAGCGGCATGCGCAGTTTGAAACCCCTGATCTGGATATCGCCTTCTTCCAGGATATTGAAAAGCGATACCTGGATGCGCGCCTGCAGGTCGGGCAGTTCGTTGATCACAAAAATGCCGCGGTTGCAGCGGGGAATGATGCCATAGTGTATGACACCTTCGTCGGCAAAGCTCAGCTTCAGGTTGGCGGCTTTCACGGGATCGATGTCGCCAATGAGATCGGCCACGCTTACATCGGGCGTCGCCAGTTTTTCTCCATAACGCTCGCTGCGGTGCAGCCAGTGGATGGGTGTATCGTCGCCATAGCGCGAAACCTGGTCGCGGCCCCATTTTGATATGGGCGCCAGGGGATCGTCGTTGATCTCCGAGCCGGCGATCACGGGAATGTATTCGTCCAGCAACTCCACCATTTGCCGGGCCATCCTTGTTTTTGCCTGGCCGCGCAGTCCCAGGAAAAGAATATTATGCCGGCTGAGCAGGGCTCTTTCGGTATCGGGAATCACCGAATCGTCGTACCCGATGATGCCGTTGAAACGCGGCATTCCGTTCTGTAATTGCTGAATGAGGTTGTCCCTGATTTCGTCTTTTACCGGTTTGCTTTTCCAACCCGAAGCTTTCAGTTCACCCAGGGTTTGTGTTGTATGGATATCGATCATTTTCGTTGGTTGCTTTTCTGTCTAATAAACCGTTTTTCTTTTTCCGCTCTCAAAATCCTTGAATATAAATGCACCCAGGTGATCCAGCGAAGCGAAATAGGCTTTGCCCTGGTTGGTTTCCGTAAACTCGTTCACGAAGCGCTGCAGGTAAGGGTCTGAGGCAATCATGAAAGTGGTTATGGGTATTTTCAATTTTTTACACTGTGCGGCGAGGTTGAGGCAGCGGGTGGTGATCTTGCGGTCGAGCCCGAAACTGTTTTTGTAATACCGCTTGCCGATCTTGAGGCAGGTAGGCTTCCCGTCGGTGATCATAAAAATCTGCTTGTTGGGATTGCGGCGGCGCCGCAGGATGTCCATCGCCAGTTCCAGTCCGGCGACGGTATTGGTATGATAGGGGCCCACCTGCAGGTAGGGCAGGTCTTTGATCTCCACGGGCCAGGCATCGTTGCCGAACACCACAATGTCGAGTGTGTCTTTGGGATAACGGGTGGTGATGAGTTCGCTCAGGGCCATGGCCACTTTTTTAGCGGGCGTGATCCTATCCTCTCCATATAGTATCATGGAATGGGAGATGTCGATCATCAATACCGTGGAGGTTTGCGTTTTGAAATCGGTCTCCCGGATCTGCAGATCGTCTTCGCGGAGCTGGAAGGCGTCGATGCCATGGTTGATCTGGGCATTGCGGATGCTTTCGGTGAAGTCGATCTGTTCCAGCATGTCGCCAAAACGGAAGGGGCGGGTTTCAGGATTGAGCTCATCGCCCTGTCCGGGCTTGAAGGTCTGGTGGTTGCCCTGCCGGGTCTTTTTCAGTTTCCCGAAAATTTCTTCCAGGGATCTCTTGCGAATGCTCTGCTCTGTTTTTGGGGTGATCTTAATGCTGCCGTTACCGGGATTTTCATCGATGTATCCATCCTTTTTCAGGTCATCGATGAAATCGCCCATGCCGTATTCGGGATTGGTCAACTCGTACTCACGGTCGAGCTGGTTCAGCCATTGCAGGGCTTCGGCCACATCGCCATTGGTATAGGTGAGCAGTTGCAGGAATATTTCCAGCAAACGATCAAAAGTGGATTTTCCTTCCTCATCGGGGCGGAAGCCCGTAAACAAATAACCCTTCATACAAATTCCCTCCACACAATATAACAAAAAACGGGAGCTGGTGTTCAGCTCCCGTCGGTTCCTTCTTCCGGAGGTTTATTTTTTAACAGGACTGTCGGCAGGTGCCGCTGTTGCGCCGCCTTCCGGGGACTGCTGCAGGGAGCTGCCGGCCTTATAACTGTTGTCAAGTGCATCCAGCATTTGCAGGAGTTGCTGGGCGGCGGCTATTTCGTTGCGCATGCCATCCTGCTTGTTGTCGGGCAGTTGTGCATAATATTTCAATTGTTGTTCGAAATCCTTGTGCAGCTCGCGGGATACGCGGCCGGCCAGTTCGGTATGGCCTGCCTTGTAGGCGGCTTCCAGGAATTTGAAGTTGAAATAATTGTGCTGGTTGTTTTTGCTCACCATGGCATAGGGCATATTCACTTCCAGGATGCCTTTATCGGCCCGGTCGAGTATCTGGCGGGCTTCGTCCTTCCTGTTCTTATCGGCCAGGCTGGCGGCGCCGTCGGCAAAAGCGGCGCGGATGCTGTTGAGGTGGAGGCGGTTCTGCTCGTCGAAATACACGCCCTGGATATCGGCGCTGCCGAAGGAGAATTTGTTCTTCAGCTTATCCACCATCCATTCCGTATTCACGCCGTTGTTATTGGCAACGGGTACCAGTCGGTAGGTGAGGCCATCTTTCCGCACATAGTTTCCAAAGCCCAGTTCGGAAGCCGTATAGGGCGCGGTGAAGCAAACAGGCCGGTTCCATTTATTGGCCGCAATGATGTTGAGGATGGCCAGGTCGTTCTTGAGCAGGGTGTTCTTGTTATCGGGGATCACCACCGGTACCTGGCTCAGAACGCTGTCGTCGGCGTTCACGGTGCCGTTGCTGCGCACGAGTTGCTCGTCCACGGACAGTACGTATTTGCGGGCAGGCAGGTAATTGATGCTTTCGCCACCCTGCAGTTGCACTTTAAAAGCCGGATCGTCGCTGCCCACGATGTTCTTCATCACATCATAGAGATCATAGAATTTTTCCTGGTTCACATCGGGGCGCGGATTGTACACCACGTAGTCGCGGTTGCGGCCGCGGATCTGGTCTTCGCTCCAGATGACATCAATGGGTGCGCTCTCGTTCACTTTGTAGCGAAGCTGGTTGATGTACCAGTCGATGCCCAGCAGGCTGTTGTTGATCACCCTGATATCGGGACGAATGCCTTCCACTTCCTGGGCGTACCAGAGCGGGTAGGTATCGTTATCGCCATAGGTGAAGAGGATGGCGTTGGGCGGACAGCTTTCGAGGTAGTCTTTGGCGAGGTCGCGGGCCAGCACTTTTTTGCTGCGGTCGTGGTCGTCCCATTCCTGGTTGGCCATGATCATGGGAACCGCCACCAGGCAGAGCAGGGCGGCCGACCAGTTGGCAGCCGGTTCGCTGGCTTTTTTGCGGATCCATTCACGCACCTGCAGTACGCCGAGGCCTATCCAGATGGCAAAGGCATAAAACGAACCCACGTAGGCGTAGTCGCGCTCACGGGGTTGGTTGCCGGCCTGGTTAAGGTAGAGCACAATGGCGATGCCGGTGAAGAAAAAGAGAGCGGCCGTTACCCAGAAATCGCGGCGGTTGGCGAAATACTGGTAGATGGCGCCGAATATGCCCAGCAGGAAGGGGAGGGCAAAGAGTTTGTTATTGGCTTTGCTGTGTTTGATGCTGTCGGGCATGGCCGACTGGTTTCCCAGCCTGGCATTGTCGAAGGGCGCGATGCCTGTGATCCAGTTCCCGTCGCGCACATTCCCAAAGCCCTGAATATCGTTCTGCTTGCCGGCAAAATTCCACATGAAATAGCGCCAGTACATCCAGTTGAGCTGGTAGGTCCAGAAGAAGCGGATGTTATCGCCCATGCTGGGCCTTTCGCCATCGGCCAGTCCCAGCCATTCTTTGTAAAATGTCGCGTGTCCCTGGTCGTTACTGGCGTCCCATACGCGGGGAAAGAGCATTTTGTCTTCGGGCTTGTAGGCGGGTTTGATGTCGCGCCCCGTTGCTACGTACGACTTGGGTCCTTTGGTGTATTTCATGGCGCCTTCCTCGTAGGTTTCGGGAGAAGCGGTAAATACCTGTCCGTAAAGGAGCGGGAAATCACCGTACTGATCGCGGCCCAGGTAGCCCACGAGCGAGTTGGGGTTGTCCACATTGTACATGTCCACGGCCGGGTTGGCGTTGGAGCGGATCATGGTGGTGAGGTAGCTGGAATAGCCCAGCAGCATGAAGATGGCGCACCAGATCCCCAGGCGCAGGAAGTTCCAGTGTTTGCGCTGGGCGTAGCGAAGGCCGAACCAGAGCAGGAAGGTGAGGAATACAAAGAAGAAAATGAAGCCGCTGAAGAAGGGCATACCCAGTCCGTTTACGAAGCGGATGTCGAACCAACCGGCGGCTTTTACGGTCCACTGGATCACTACTACCTGCACAAAGCCGGTGATGATACAGCCGGCGATGAAGGCCCAGATGGTTCCCCAGGTAGTGGGCTGGTAGCGTTTGAAATAGTATACGAGCACGATGGCTGGAATGGTCAGCAGGTTGAGCAGGTGCACACCGATGGAGAGGCCCATCATGAAAAAGATGAATACGATCCAGCGATCGGAGCCCGGGTCGTCGGCATGTCGTTCCCATTTCAGGATGGCCCAGAATACGATGGCGGTGAAGAAAGAGGAGAGGGCGTACACTTCGCCTTCTACGGCGCTGAACCAGAAGGAATCGGAAAAGGTATAAGCGAGTGCGCCAACAGCACCGGCGGCGATGATGGCGATGCTCTGCTGGCCGGTGGGCTCGGTGTTGCTGCCGGCTACCAGTTTGCGGGCAAAATGGGTGATGGTCCAGAACAGGAAGAGGATGGTGAAGCCGCTGGCCAGGGCGCTCATGATGTTAACGGCTTTAGCGGGGTTGGAGCCGCCGAAGATGGTTACAAAGAAGCGGCCCAGCAATACAAAGAGGGGCGCCCCGGGGGGGTGGGGGACCTGGAGTTTATATACGCTGGAAATAAACTCGCCACAATCCCATAGACTGGCGGTGGCTTCCATTGTCAGCAGGTAAACGGCACAGGCAATCGCACAAATGATCCAGCCGGCAATATTGTTTACTCTCTTAAAATTCATAAAGCATTGGTTTAGAAAAGCGAAGCAAATATAAGGCTACGCGAATGGCAAATATGTAGCATTTATTGGAAAAAGATCTTTACGGTCTGATAAAAAAGCCTGTTTTGCAGGTAAGTGTTCTGGGCCTGCTCGAGGTAGCCCTGCAGGCCGAAGAGGCCGGCGGCATTGCCTTTATTGATGGCAATTTCGAGGTAACCGGCGGCATTGAAGAGGGCCAGTTTTTCTCCCTCAGGCACGTCGGCGTAGGTTTCGGAGATCTTTTCGATCACTTCGTCGCGCTTGAAAACGATCTGGAAGCGGCGGCCCCGGCGCTGTGATTCGAATTGTTCGCGGGTGATGTTCACCACTACGTTTTCGAAATTATCTATATATATGATCTGTCCTTCGATCCAGGCTTCGCTGAGCAGGGGGCGGAGGGGGTTCTTTTCGGCATAGGGCGGATCTGGTTGCCCGATCTGCTGCAGGGGGGTGCCCTGGTTGATGGCGCGGATGGCTTGTCCGAAGAGGGTGGCGCAGTGGAGGGTGTCGCGGCGGGTGGTGTGGCGCGATCCGGCGCCGGCGGTTTCGCCGGGGTGGGAATCATGGCTTTGGGGCTCGCTGCTGCGGGCTTCACTGCTGAGTTGTTCGCCGGTTCCGGTAGGCAGGCCGATGATCATTTCGGGCTTTTCTTCCAGGATCATGGTGATGAGACCGTTGTCGGCGCAGAGAATATACTGGCCCCGGTGGTAGGCCAGGAGTAGCTGGGTGGGCTTTTTCTCGAAGAGATTCACCAGTACGATGTGGAAGCTGTGCTCAGGAAAGTGCCGGAAGGCGTTCCTGCAGATATAGGCAGCCTGCGGATAGTTGAAAGGGGGGATGGCATGGCTGATGTCCACGATCTGCGAGGCGGGATCGAGCTGGAGCAGCCTGCCTTTGATGGCTCCCACGAGGTAGTCCTGGTACCCTATATCGGAACTGAGCGTGATCAGCGCCACTATTTCACCAGTTTACCGTCTTTGAAAAAAAACTGGTGCGTGAGTTTGTCGGCCCAGGAAGGAAAGAAGCGGTTGATCAGCACGGTTCGTTTGTCCGTGAAGGTGAGGACGGCGGTGCGTTTTCTTTTTTCGATAGCCCTAAGGATGAGGTCGGCGCATTCGGCGGCGGGCATCATGGCGGCTTCATCCATGGAAGTGTTGCCATGGGCCTGGGCGTTTTCGTTGAGTGCGGCAACGCGGATATTGCTGGTGGTGAACCCGGGCGATACCCACATGACGTGCACCTGGTGGTCGATCATTTCCGTGCGCAGTGCTTCGAGCCAGCCCTGGAGGGCGAATTTGGAGGCGGAGTAGGCGGTGCGGCCCGGCAGTCCGCGGTAGCCGGCGATGGAAGAAATGCCTACCACCACGCCCTGGCGGCTAATGAGACTGGGCAGTGCGTATTTGGCACAGTAGACGGCGCCGAAGAAATTCACGTCCATCACTTTGCGCATTACTTCGGTATCGAGGTCTTCAAAAAGTGCGCGCATGGAGATGCCGGCGTTGTTGATGAGGATGTCGATATGGCCGAAGGTTTCGAGGGTGGAGTCGATGAATTTGCGGCAATCGGCTTCCTTGCTCACGTCGGCCACTACGGTGTGCAGCATCACGCTGGTGTATTCCAACTGGAGGTTGTAGAGCTTGTCAAAATTGCGGCCGCAGGTGGCGATGCGGGCGCCGAGGGGCACGAGTGCATCGATCAGGGCTTTTCCGATTCCTTCACTTCCTCCGGTGATGGCCACCACCTTATTGCTGAAAAACGACGACATGTTGCTGCTGGATATTATAACGCAAACCTAGCCAAAATTAGGCGGCCTGCAAAAGCATAAACTATTGTAAGCTTGTTGGTTACCGGGAGGATGTGATGGAATTCTTTCTGGAAAATTCCCATAAAAAATTTGGGGTGAATTGTTTTATCCCTATTTTTGCACTCCCAAACAAACGGGTTGATTCCGTAGCTCAGCTGGTAGAGCAATACACTTTTAATGTATGGGCCCTGGGTTCGAGTCCCAGCGGGATCACTAAAAAGCGACCTAGGTCGCTTTTTTTATGCCTAAAGTTTCGGGTTTAAGGGGCATCTACAGATACGCTATGCATCAATTAATATCAACTGTTCCCCTTTCTTGACCATTTGTGGTGTTTCGGGAAGGTTTTACGCGCATTCATTACCATAAACAGTCGGAAACATCTTTGGGTACAAACGTTTCACTTTGATTATCGGCTGAAAGAAAAAACTCATGGGCTTTACCTGTTCTTTTCGGGAGAGCTTTTCGAAGCCATCGGTCTTATCCAGTAGTCTTGTAATTGTCACTTTTAGTTTACTTTTAGTGGTAATTTTTCCTCCACGAAAATTTCACCGGTCCTTGTTAGCCTCCATACGCCATATGCGTCCGCAGGCTCAAAAAAGTCTTGCTGGTTTTTTGCATTGATTAAAATCTGATGCAAATAAGTTGGGCGTCTCTTGAGGCCCAAGGTGCGATAAGCATAATCAATGTTTCCTTCTGAAAAAGTTTCTGCACCCTTAATAACTGTAATGTAATAGGCGATTACGGCAATCACATTAGCGGTGGCTTTCCCCGGCACCTTTGCCTTTAAAAAGTCGTCGAGAGAGGGTATATCACCGGCTTTGTGAAGGTCGAACTTTTCAATCTGGATGGCTTTCGTTTTCTTCGGTTTCGACTTAGAACCATTTGCTGCGCAGCCTTCTGTACCAGGCTTTTCTTGCTTCTTTAATTGACCGCTGGCACTGCGGGCTTCGCTTTTTCGCAAACCCAAGATCAAATTTTTGATATCGGGCATTTTTTTCTGGTTAAACTTGACCTCTGCTTCATTGACCGTTCTGAAATAGTGTTTAGAAAGTCGGTTCCAACGAATTGGAAAATCCCTTACTCGCCCTTCTGTTCTCCGCTTTGCCATGTACCTGTCATAAACCGCTTTCCTTGAAAAGGTATTCGTTGCATATTCGCTTTCATAAAACGCATAAATTGCAATCCATTCTTGCTCGCCGCAGTCTAAAGTTTTTTCCAAGTCGGCAATATGAGGGAATTCTTCTTTGCTGGTTTCTACCTTGTCAAGGGTGCTTTCCTGGTTCTTTTCAGTTACCTCAAACGTTTGGTCTTCTGCTGAATAATGCTTCTCGCTTCCACCAGTAAGGGCAACGATTTGGCCATTGGTGCCTGCATGTAATGGCTTGTATTCGACCCGCGAAGTATTTGCTATTTTATCCAATAAGGCGGAAATGCCGTCCTTAGCGACATCATCGTTGAGGGAAGCTTCGTAAAGTATCTCGTCTCCTTTGCGATGGTACTTCAACGTATTCTTCGTCGCCGCCGGTTGAGGTGCCGTTCTTTGTTGAAGGCTTTCACCGCAGGCTTGACAAAATTTAGCATTGGGAACAAGGTTCGCGCTGCAGCATTTACATCTGACCTGTTGCCCGCATTCAGGACAAAAGCATGCATTGCCATTAATACTCATGCTGCATACATTACACGTTAAACTTTCCATTCTTATCGCTGTTTAATTATTTACTCAAAAAGGGAAAAGGTTTCGATCGTTTTTTTACGTTGTCTATGGCTCCAACAGCTTTCTTTTCTGGACTTCCTGAATTCCTCGCCGCGTGATTTTATACAAGCCTCCGACCTGCACTAGCAGATCTTTTTCAAGAACCATTTGCGTCAGCGTCCGGTTTAAATTTTTCCGCTGCGAAGGTTTTAGCCAAGTACTAAGTTGCGCATCGCTGGCTCCTAAAGTGCCTTGATGATACAGCAAGACAAGAACACGGTCACTCACCTTTAACGATGGCTTGAGCGTTTTTAAGAATCCGTCAAAGTCTTCGATAACCGGAATGGCCTGTACTATTACCTCTCTCACTAATGCGTACGCTTCATCCGGTGGAATGGAACCGGTTATTCTGATAAACTCTGCCAACACCCAATCCAGCGCACTGAAGACAAAGCAAGAATCCTGCAGGTTAGGATCAATCCCGTCGGCTAGGTGTGCGGCGTCGCGCTTGTTACGGATATCGTACACAACCCGCAGCATTCTGGGAATGTGTAGGCGTATAGAATCACTGAAAGAGCCTACCGATAATTTTTGTAACCTACGTATGATGGCTTCGGTATCCAAAGGGCTACCGATCGCAGTGAACGTACCTGTTGTCACATGCTCCAACATACGGAATGCTGCTTCTGAAAAGCGCCCTCCTTCCACTTCATTGGGCCGAAGATTTCCCAAGTAAAAGTTTCGCTTCTGTTCCTGGTATGTCTCTAGTAACACATCAACGAGATGGGCCGGGAACTTTAGCTTGAGCGTCTTGCTAATCTTGTCAATGCTCATTTTTCAGTTTTTTCTTTACTGTTTTTCGTTTTTTTAGCCGTTCTTCTTTTAGCCGGATGTTCAGCCAATGCAGCTTTCACTTTTTCACGATCCGGAAGGGCCTCAACCAGCGCCTCGCCTTTCGCCGTCAATGCTTTTCGCCCGTTTCCAATTGATGTCAAATACCCATAACTTTTTACAGCATCGCTTACATACTGGGACGGATTCGGGATCTTTAACATCCGAGCATCATTGTTTGCCTTCGTAATGTCTGCGGTCTTACAACCCTCTGTCATACCACCTACTTTTTCCAAGTAATAAGCCAGGCACGCAATTCGCTCGTAATAGCCATTGGTTTTTTTGGCGGCAATGAAATCTTTAATGCTACCGAATTCGCCTGAGTTTGGTTCCATCGACTTCTGTGGGCTCATTGCTAATGGCCGACCGCCTCCGCTGTATTTGGCGTTAATCCAAACCAGAACCCTGTGTTGGCAATCGACTGGCAATTTCGATAGTCTTTCATCGATGTCTTTCAATGCTTCGATTTCATTATAAACAATGTCCATGATGCACATTTTAATGATTAGATAAGGATTTGATGTAGTCGGCGCCGGTATCCGATACCCGGAAATTTTTCCCTGTCAATTTGAAAACGCGTTTGGTCGACATGTTGGCACTGTTAAACGCACCTGCGTTGGAAAGGCTGACGCCTTGGTCCAACAGCAGATCGGATGCGCTTTTTACCGTGAAATATTTTCCCTCCGTTTGGTTCTGTAAGTAATATCCGGCTAACAATAGCTTGTCGACATTGGATAACCCTTTTGGAAATTTGCCATAAAATTCGCCGAATGAATCAGGAAGAGCGGATAAAGATACTTCTGATGCTACGCTTGCACTAACAGGGGCAGCCGTTGTCGATGCAGCAGGGTTGCCCTTTTTTATGTTGTCGAGGAAGTCCTCGATATAATCCCCGAAGTGGTCTTTGATGGCCGTAAGATCTCCTTCAAACTCAACCTCGCGGTTAACAAGGTTGATTCTAATTTTCATTTGTTGTGAGCTTGTCTCCATATTTAATTGTGTTTATTTAATTCAGTAATCAGTCTCAATGCCTCTTTAATGCCCGGACGGATCAGGCGAACAATTTGATTTTTTACTGGCCCAGAAATCAGGAAAAACCGTTTGTGGCTATTCATATGCTTAGAGAAATTGGCCTTGTCTACCTCGCCGTACTTTTCACACATTTCTCTTAATTCGGTAAAGGAAATTTCTTCCGTTCCCAATTGTAATTTGCCCCACATATACAAGAGAATAAGATTGATCATTCGTTTCGCCAAGGAGTCGCCAGGAACGTCAGCAATTACCTGAACCTGGTTCACTTCGATTATCAACACGTTGTCATAGTCGACTTGTGAATTAGCAGGAAGCTCAATGAATTCAACATCCTCCATCTTTTGCCCTAATCTCTGCTGAGTGACTAATGGTTGTGCACTCTCCGCTAAAAACTTTGGTTGCTCAACTGGCACGGGTGCCGTAGCTTTAGCGGAAAGGGAAATCTGGTCAAGAAAGCTGGTAATGGTTGGTTTAAATGCTTGTATTTGTTCCTTAACAAAGTCCGGCGGGCCCGAAATTTCAATTTCATTGGCGCCGACACGAAATTTAGCTTGGGAATGATTTTGCATATTCATTTCTTTTCGTTTTATTTATTATGTTCGTAATCTATAATTAACGAAATCTAAGTTATCACAAATCCCGTTCCAACCGCAACAGGCGTATGTAATTATCTTCCTTTCGCCCGCCTAATTGTCATATTAGATCGAAATCAGACAAATTAACAGGAAAATATGACAGTATATATGAATAATGGCAGTGTTGTCGGATGAATGCACCCTGCTTATTGAACTTAAAGGGGCGTGACGAGATTGACGCCGGCTGATAATGGCATCGGACAAATCCATGAATCATTATAAATTATGTAAATAATTAAGTTGTGGAAAAATAAAAATTTATATACACCTATGTAACTATTTAATTGTCAGTTGAAAATTGCTTATTTAGATTAATAATTTATTTTTTTTACAACTGTCATAAATGTATATGTTTATGAACCCGGTTGATGCCATTACCAGCCGCTAATCCCATCACAGCTATAATAATCACACGGATCCTATTCAAATTAAATGGAGAGGGAAATATCTCTTTAAGGTAGAGTAATCCGCAGTGTGTATGCATTGATGCATTCCCAAAGCAAACAGAAAAAAGCCGGTAAATGTATACATCCACCCCGAAGCCTCGGTTTTAAATACAAGCGCCGGCGCACAAAGGCCCTTTTATACAGGGCTCTCCGACATCAGAGGCATTATATTACAACTTTCAAATCGGAAAAAGATAAGCTAAATCCTAAAAGGCTGCTCACTTTATTCAATCCTGAATCAGATAATGACAATTATGTGGACTTAGATCGATTTGCTGATCTATGGTTAGATATTCTTATTCCCTACTAGATAAACTCAAAACTCACAAAACTAAAAGGCGGAAAATATACATTTTGAAAGATCTAACTCATAAAACGTGAAGCTTAATAGTGCATCTAGTGTGGCGATCTCATACCCCATAACGCTTCTTCAACTGCTGTTGAACGCCATCACGCCTTAAATACATTCTTCATATTTCTAGTATACACGATCACTGTGTAAGAATAGTGCAGCTCCGGTTTTCTGATTCACACCTGCGCCGGACTGATACCTGACTTCAAGCTGCTTTCATACAAAAAATGAAACTATCTGTCTGTATTTTGATACGATTTGCCTGAACGCAGACGGCTCACTTACTTAATTTACAAATCCATTCAATAGCAATGTATAAGCGATAATTGAATGGCGATTGCTAAACCCTAAGTTCCACATTCCAGCCAATGAATAATAACAGCCTTTCCACCAAGCCGCATTACCCTATATTGGATGGATTACGTGGCGTTGCAGCCATTATTGTTGTAACCTTTCACCTGACCGAACCGTTGGGAACCGGGCACCTGGATATCCTGGTCAACCACGGCTACCTGGCCGTCGACTTTTTCTTCCTGTTGTCGGGCTTTGTGATAGGCTATGCTTATGACGATCGCTGGCATAAAATGTCCACCGGCACTTTCTTTAAGCGCCGCATCGAAAGGCTTCAACCCATGGTGGTGCTGGGGATGACGCTCGGGGCCATCGGGTTCTATTTTACAGATTCAACGATCTGGCCGCTCATCCATACCGTTCCCCTGTGGAAAATGTTGCTGGTGATGTTCATCGGGTATACCATTCTGCCTGTTCCCTTATCCATGGATATACGAGGTTGGGAAGAAATGCATCCGCTCAACAGTGTAGGCTGGTCCCTGTTCTTTGAATACATTGCCAATATCCTGTATGCCATCGGTATCAGGAAGTTCTCAAAAACAGCGCTGGGCATCCTGGTGCTGATCGCGGCTGTAGCGCTCGCCCATCTGGCCATTACCAGTCCCAATGGCGATGTCAGCGGCGGCTGGACACTGAACGCAGAACAGGTGCGCGTGGGTATTACCCGAACGATGTATCCTTTCTTTGCAGGCCTGCTGCTGTCACGGATAGCCAAACCCACCCGCATTAAAAATGCCTTTTTATGGTGCAGCCTCCTGGTTGCCCTCGTCTTGTATATGCCACGCATCGGTGGTGCCGAGCAGCTTTGGATGAACGGGATCTATGAATCAGTATGTATCATTTTTGTTTTTCCGCTAATTGTTTACCTGGGTGCCAGCGGTATGGTGCATAGCCGAACTGAACACAGGATATGCAAATTCCTGGGTGATATATCCTATCCGCTTTACCTGGTGCATTATCCGCTGGTATATTTTTACGTCGCCTGGATCAGCAACCACAAAGGCGTAACCCTCGCGCAGGCCTGGCCATATGCGTTGTTGATCCTGGTAGGTAGTATCATCCTGGCCTATGTCAGTTTGAAATGGTACGATGAGCCGGTTCGCAAATGGCTGAGGAAAAAAATGGGATAGACGGCCACCTTGGAAATCTTATTTCAACCTAACATCCAGGTAAACGGAATGCCGCCCGTAGGTATCATAAAACGGTTTAAAAACCACTCCGTCAATAGTGAACTCTAACTGGTTGGGATCGCCCTTGATCGATTTGCTGATGTCTCCGGCATCCAGGGTTATTTTCCGCCATTCTTTTCTCGCTTCGGGCTCCTGGGCTGCCAGCAGTACCGGCCCGTAAAAAAGGCTGGCTATGTTCTGCTGGTCCATCACCGGATCCAGGTGAAACTGGAAGGGCATTCTTAGTTCTATGGTATCGCCGTCTTTCCAGTTGCGGCTTATTTTCAGGTAGCTGCCCGGTTTCGCGGAGAGCTTTTGTTCTTTGCCATTAATCTTTACAAAAAATCCTTTGGTAGCCCAGCCCGGTACGCGCACATGGATATCAAATTTGCCGCTGCCCTTAATGGTCAAACGGGTGTGGTCTTCTTTCGGAAAATCGGTTGTCTGCTCCACCGTCACCTTGCGTTCGGTCCATTCCAGTACAGAAGGAACATACAGGTTCACATACAGCGCCTGGTTGTCCCTGCTCTTAAAATAAATCGAATTCTGCAGCTTGGTGCTGCTTTCTATTGCCGTGCCGTTGCAGCAGGTAAAGCCCGTCATATCAGGATTGCCGAATTGCTTAACAGATCCCGGCCTCAGCGGCACGTGATAGGTATTGGCAGGATTGTCTTTGGCCACAGAGGCCAGGATATGGTTATACAATGCACGTTCGTAATAGTCCATGAACTCCGCCCGCTGGTCGAAGAGGAACAGGTCGCTGGTCAGTTTCAGCATATTGTAAGTGGCGCAGGTTTCATTTTGTCCCCCGGCAGAAAAACCATTCTCATACAAGGTCGCCGGCTGGCTGATGAAACATTCTGCATTGGCAGGATTGCGTGCGCCGGCAACGCCGCCAATAGAGTACATGTAATCGTTGATCACCTTGTACCAGAAATTGTCGGCCACTTTATAGTATTCCGGGTTATTGGAGGCCCGGTAGGTTTCTATACTTCCTACAATTTGCGGTATGTGCTGATTGGCGTGCAGGCCGCGGAAAATGTCTACGTTTTTTGCCAGGCCATGCGAATGCGCCGTGTCGCCAAAAAACACCCTGATATTATCGAACAGTTGTGCTGTTTTCAGGTACTCCTGTTTGCCGGTGATCCGGTACAGGCGGGCCATTGCCTCGTTCATGCCGCCGAATTCGCCCGCTATATAAGTGTTCCACATCTTGATAAGTGTATCGGTTGGCACTTTGCTCAGGCGCGCATACACCCAGTCGCCCATGCCCGCAGCCACGTCAAGGGCTTTTTTATTGCCGCTAACTTCATACACATCCATCAACCCGGCCAGGATCTTGTGCAGGGTATAATACGGCGCCCAAATCTGCGTTTTCTGCCCTCCGTATTTCGCCCCTTTTTCCAGCATGATGAACTGGTCCGGGGGATAGGCGCTGATGAATCCTTTTCCCCAATTCCAGTAGTCGGTGCGAATGCCTGCTTCGGTCAAATCGGAATCGTAATCTGTTTTTCCGGGACCGCATGGCACAGCCGCCGGATCCGACACCTGCGCACCACCTGCTTCTTTCGCCTTTCCGGATAGTTGCGATAAGTCGTACAGGGTATTCACCATATACGCCATTTTTTCGGCGAAGTTGGCCTGCAGCGCCTTATCATATCCCGTGCCGGCATAGGCCTGCGCAATGGCTGTAAGGTAGTGCCCCGTAGCATGTCCCCTCAGTTTGGTATCGCGACTGTCCCAAACGCCCAGGGGCTTTGCACCTTCGGGTTGTTGCCGGCCAAAGGCATCGCGAAACATATATAAAAAGGAATTGGGATCGGTTGTAGCCAGTGTGCGCAAAAACTTATCGCGGTTCTCGATAAATTTCGTTTCGTGGTTGTGCGCATCGTTTTTCAGCGTAACCTGGCCCAGTTTGAATGTTTCCAGCTTCAAAGCGGGAGCTGTTGTTTTTCTGGGATCCGTTACCGTGACAAAAGCTTTTGGCTGAATATTTGTTCCCGCGACACGCCCAGTTACTGTATAGTGGCCGGGTTTGATAACGGCGGTATTGTCGATGTCAGCCGGCCACAGCACACGTACTTTCGGGCCTTTCCTGTTGTCGCGGTAAGTACCCTGGACATAACTTGGCAACCTTGGCAAATTGCCTGTTTCTGTTTCCACTTTTACATCGGATACCTGGAGCAAATAGGCATTGTACAACTGCGGTGTGGCAGGAGAAAAATTCGGCAGGTCATCCTCTTTTTTACCGGTTGTATTTACAGAACCTTCGTTTAGGCCTCGCCGGGAATTGTTAAAAATTCCGGCAACCTGGTTTGCGCTCAGGGGAACCCGGTAGATACGAAAATCATGTACCAGGGCATTCAGGCCAGGGTCGCCCGGTGACAAGGATTTCCCGATATACAGCCGCTTTTCTGCAGGCTGCTGCCCGAACACTTCTGTCAATTCCAGTGCAATGCCTTTTGTTTCACCCGCAGGTCTGCTGTTGACATAGGTAGTCAGTGATTTGGATGGAATATCTATCACGATCGCCAGGTGCACCCATTTATTTGTTTCTATCGCCGGGGAAACTGCTCCAATCTTATTTTTTTCCGTTGCTATCGAGGCCTGGTAACCATCCCGGGTATTGGTGCCGGCAGGGGCCGCAAAAAAATGTTGCGCATTGTCCGTTCCAAAATCAAAAAAATGCTGGCCGGGCTGCTTTGAACGCAGGTAAATCCATCCCGATATGCTAAGGGATTCAATATCTGTCAACGCTTCCCCCGGAAGCGTAATAAAAGAATTGCTCTCGCCGGAAAGCGACAAAACTTTCCCAAACCGGTTATCGCTGACAAATTTGGCTTCGGAGCCCTGGAGTTTGCCGTGCAGGTTGTTCCGCGACCAGTCTTTGGCATCGCCGTCAAATATATAACGGGCAATCATTCCCGTTTCGCCGATCCCATCCAGTATCTGGTCCCCATTCTGCGCCCGGGCCCCGCTGGTACCCAGGACAAAAGCCGAAACAACCATGGCAATACGCCAGCCTATTTTGTACATTTTCATACTTCCATCATTTTAACCGGTAACCTTAGACCTGCCTGTTTATACAGCTATATTCCGGCAGCTAAATGCCCGTGAAACTAGGAAGAATGCGGGTGTTTCTATAAACCTATTTTAGCTATTAGTAAAATGATATTAACAGGTACCCCGTGCAAAAGCCGGTTCAGCGGCGGGACTATTGATTTTGTTCCTGTTGGCTAGAAATAGAAAGTGCATCCAGCCCGTACCATATGCGAGTGTACGGTGAAATTAGGCATATAGTACATCTGCACCTTAAACTTGTTGGGTGTGATGATCATGGATGGTATGAATTCCCCGGTCCATACTGTTTGCCAGCTTCCTTTGGTATTCATAAAAGCAGGAGTGGGGTTTATAAAGAAGAATATCTTTTTGGTCAGAATAATACTTGCATTGAACTGGAGCCCTATTCCATTGCTGCTGGCCTTAAGCGAGTCCGGGATCAGATCGGTCGATGGTTTGGTAAGATGCACATAGGTTATGCCCGGGAAGACGGAAAATTTTGGCGTGACAACAAATCCGAAAATGGAGCCTGCGGCAAAGGACCAAACGCTGGTACCGATACCATTCTTATAGGAGCCCAGGGGCAGGGTAACATCCACCAGCGGGGCAATGGCGATGAAGCTTTTTGAGATGTTGCGCTTTACTGCCGTAAAGTATCTGAAGCGGGCATCGCCCAAACCTACTTTACCTGTCTGATCGTTATAGAGGAACGGTACTTCAAACAACATCAGGTTGTCTTTATTGAAAGCATATTGTATATTTCCCCTTACCCCAAAAAGTTGCTTGTTTTTAAAATGCTGGTATTCCAGGGAGGTAATGAGTTGTGTGTACAGGTTGGTGGGCTTTGTGGGATCAATATCCTGCTTTTCTGTCCCGGAACTTTCCTGCGCGAAAAGATTACCTGCCAGAACCATAAGGAGCAGTAGTAAGGCGATATTTTTTTTCATGGATCAAAAATTTAGATGTTATAAATAGAGAAAGAAAGTAACAAGGAATACCCCGCCGTTAGCGCCCACCACGTAAGGCAGGGATGCATTGCCGACGGGGCTTTTGCGGAGGTAGATGTACTCCGCGTTAAACCAGGCCGCCTGGTTTTTCCGTGGAAAATAATTTAACCCCAGGCGGCATTCCCAGGGCTTGCCGTATTCCCCAAATATTTTTGCTCCTCCGGTATAAGCCTGTAACATTTTTGGCAGGATCATGCCCGAAGCCTGGACCATGAAACCATTGTCGCGTAGTGTTTTGAGCGATGCCGTGCCCGGGCCGCTGAAACGGTTCAGCCAGCGCTGGTAAAAACTGCCATCCAGGCTGAAACCTTTGTATTTCAGGCCTGCGTCAAAGGAAATCATCTGGTAGCGGGCATCTTCTATGTCGATGCCGGCGCCGAACAGGCCGGGCTCGAAGATGACATTGCCGTCTGAGAGGCGCAGTTGCGTATTCTCGAATGCATTTACTTTTGGCTGGGCAGTGCGGTTTTCCAGGCTGTTGGTGTAGTGCGCAGCTATTCGTGTCGCCAGCTTCTGGTGGTGCTTAAAGTCGCCATAAGCTCCGTTATCGAATTCCTTTGTTGTGGGCATCCACACCAGGGCGGTAGCTACCGTTCTGAGTTTATTGTCCAATTGTTCTGCCCCGATGCCAAACTGGTTGAGGTTATTTCCCAGCATAGCATGATAGTTAAGGCCCTTTACGATTTCGCCCCTGGCCCAAATACCGGAGGTATAGGAAGGCCGGAAAAATTCGTCTGCTATGAGGCGGTTGTCCACCGGCAGCCAGTAGGGAAAATTGCCTTCGGTGGTACGCACACCCGGCAGGGCCTGTATGCCGATGCCCAGAGTGATGTGGCGGTTGAAGTCGTAATTGAAATTGCCGGCAAGCACCACCTGTGTGAGTTCTCCCTGGCTGGTATTGGCACTCCACACATAACCCAGGTACCTGAATTTGGGCGTAAACACCCAACCGGTCATGGTTAGCTGCACCTGGCAGAGTTGTATGTCCTGCCTTTGCTTCACTTCTTTTTCCTGCCCGAATGCATCTGTATACGTGGGGTCGAATCCTTTTTGATTGAGGTAGCGGGTGTAAGCATAAAATTTCAGTTTCAACGCGCCCAGCGAGTTTTGTACTACAGTGAAGCCTTCATCGGCAGTGTAACGGCCAAAGGTTTGCCTTGCGGTATCGGGCTGTGGGTTGCCTGTTGAATCGTGCTGTGCCCATACCGTAGTGAACAGGAAAAAATGGATCAGCAATAGCAATAACAATTTTCGCATAGCCATGAAGTTTAGCTGCTATTGGGTTTTGAGTTTGGATGCTTCTATCCACGGAATACCCGCTAACTCATCGATATGGTGTATGTATATGCGGTCCTTCGTTTCGCTGGCGCCGGTGGTTTCCGCTATTTTGCCGGTGGTGTCCTGCAGGTCGGCCACAATTTTACCTTCTTCTGTAAAGGCCATCACATGACCACGCCGGGCAGGCGCGGGCATAAAAACAGCAGGCAGCCTTAATAGTAGTTTTCGCATAAAAGGAGAAGCCTTGTCCAGGTTATTGTCCCGGGCGCCGGGAAAGCCCACCCAGATCCGGCCATCCAGGCCACGGGTGAGGTTATCGGGAAAGCCGGGGAGGTTCTCAAGAAGAAGGCTTGCCTGGTCTGAAGGGATATTGATATCCAGGCTATCGGCTGCAAGTGAGATCTTCCAGATGCGATAGCGCGCTGTTTCGGCCACGAACAAATATTGCTGATCGCTGCTCACGACCATGCCATTGGGAAAACTTAATCCATGCGCCAGGATCCTGGTACGGTGGGTGACCGGGTCAAATTCGATGATACGGCCTGTTGCGGATTGCTCTGTCATGTCCAGCATATTGGCCAGATCGGATCCCCATTGTTTGGCCGAAAAACGGGTGCTGGCATCGGTCAGGTAAATCTTTCCATTGGGAGCAATAGCCACTGCATCGGGGTACAGGTATTTTGAACCATTTACTTCATCGGACAGGAGGGTGATCCTGCCAGTGGGGCTGATGGCAATAAGTCCCTGCATGGCGTCTGCCGCGATCATGTTTCCGGCGGTATCGAAAGCAAATCCAAGTACGCGTCCATGGGTGTCAGCGAACACTTCAATGCCCGACAGATCCTGGTTCATGCGCAACACCTTTCCACCCCGCACGCCGGTGTACAACCTGCCATCCGGACCAACGACTATTTGCTCGGGCTCCCGGAATTCACCCAGGGAAGCTACATTTGTATTATGAAGCCTGTCATTGGGAGCGTGAACGCCTGCGTATCCTTTGAATGCGGGCGCTTCCCATTTAACCGGGTCAACAGGCACCGGCCAGAACAAAAGGTATGCGAGCATAAGCCCTGCTATCGCGGACACAGTGATAATGGCAACTTTTCCTATCGTCATAATAATTTCTTTTTAGTTGGTTCCTGGCCCTTTAGTTGGTTCCTGGCTCCGCCCCATGTTGTAGGGGCTTTCTGTGCATCAGTTCAGCGGCTTTTTTAAAAATGGCGGGGTAAAAATCATAAGGCCTGTTTCAAAGCCGGATGTTCTTGAACCATCAAGGGCCGAGCCTTAAGATTGAAACAGGCATGCAGCCCTGAGCTATTGCGAGTGAAAGATTTCATCACTTATTTGAGCAGGTTTTTATAGATCTTTCCATTTTTCATGATGACCACAATGTTTTTAGCGGGATCTTCGAACAACCTGATATTTGTCAACGGATTTCCATCCACCACCAGCAGGTCGGCAAGGGCGCCTTCTTCTATCACACCCAGTTTTCCGGGATAAGGATTGCGTGGGCCGCTCAAAGCAAGCAGCTCTGCATTCCCGGCAGTTGCCATTTTTAATGTCTCGGCAGGCGTATACCATTTTACCAGTTTGGGTAAATAAAAGGCCTGCCGCTTTGCCCCGTCGGGATTGAATTGTATATCGGTACCGAAGGCTGTTTTAACACCGTATTTTTTCGCCCAGGTATAAGCATTCCCCGTACCGTTGGCGACCTGTTTGTATTTCCTTTCGTTATCAGAACCTGGGGCAGTGGGTATGGCATCTTCATCTTCCAGGAAAGGCTGTATGCTCAGCCACACGCCTTTTTCGGCCATCAGCTTAATGGTGGCCTCATCGGAAAGCTGGCCGTGTTCAATACATTTTACGCCGGCTTCAATGGCTCTTTGTATGGCCCTGGGCGTATAACCGTGCACGCATACATAAGTTCCCCAGTCTTCCGCAGCGCCTACCGCTGCCTTTATTTCATCAAGACTGTATTCCGTAACATCGATAGGGTCATAGTTGGAACTTACGCCGCCACCCACGGCAAGCTTGATTTGCGTAGCGCCCTGCATCAGTTGCTCCCTCGCAGCAACAAGCACGGTGGCTGCGCCATCGGCAATATAATTGTAGCCAAAACGGATATTTGGATTTGGTTCCCTGACCACGGTGGATGGCAACAGGTTGACTGTGCGGAAATCGCTGTGCCCCGAGGTTTGGGAGATCATAGGGCCCGAAGGCCATATCCTGGGTCCTTCCACCAATCCTTCGTCAACGGCTCTTTTCAGGCCAAATACCGGCCCGCCCACATCGCGCACGGAAGTAAAACCATCCATCAGTATGTCCCTGGCAGCGATGGCCTGTTTGATCTGCAGGTAATTGGGGTCGGCTACAGCCGCGGCAGCCATCGGCATATTGTAAAAAGACAGGTGGCTATGCGCATCGATCAGCCCGGGCATAAGCGTCTTTCCGTTACCGCTGACAATAATGGTGGTTGCGTTTTGCTCAACAGGAATGGCGGCAGCAGTTATTTTTTCAATCTTGTTGCCACGCACCAGCACATTCATGTTGCCCGATAAAGCATTGCTTTTACCGTTGAATATTTTTACGTCCTGGAACAGGACTACCTGCTGGGGCTGCGCAGCGGGAGATTGCTGCGCCCCGGCAGCAAGGCCAACTGCCATAAAACTGCAGGCGAGAAAGAGCTGTTTCATATGATTGATTGATGGCTTAGATGCCTGTTAACAACATTATTGTTTTACGGATGCAAATAATTCCAGTAAAGCACTTACCCCCAGCTTTGTTCCCAACGGTATGGCGCGCAACTCCACCACGTAGTTTCCATTGTGATTGGCATAAGGAACGCCCCTTCCTTCCGCAACCGCTTTCGCACACGCTGCTGGATCGGCTACGCCAATAACAAAATAACCCACCGCATGCTTTGGGTTGTGAATGACCAGGTGGTGCGCATCTTCAGATCCCATTGCTGCCGGAACATTGGTGATGATGTTTTGTGGAGGAACAACCTGGGAAAAGCCTTTTGCTGCCATGGCAACGATGGCTGAATCATTCACCAGCGGATACGACCAGCCTTTCATGGCAATGGTTGGATACAGGCTGTCGGGAAGGTTGTAGGCAGATGCGATGCTGTTGTTGATCCGCTTTATGCCTTCGACCATGATCCTCCGGTCGGTTGAATCGAACCAGCGCAGGTTTATCTTTACCAAAGCTGAAGCGGGAATTACATTGTTGTCGCTGCCCGCCTGAACAGCGCCAACGGTCAGCACTGCCGCATGCTGCGCATTGATGCCCCTGCTGATGATATTCTGATACAACACAACTGCGTCGGCAGCCATGATCACCGGGTCTTTTGCCAGGTGGGGGGTTGAGCCGTGTCCGCCCACGCCTTTGAACACCACGTCTATCTGGTCGGTGCCGGCCATTTGCGGACCGCGTTCCTGGGTGCCTGCCATGCCCAGCGGCGCCGGCGTGGTATGCATCGCAAACAGCGCATCGGGTTCCGGGATGCCGTGTTTGGTATACAGGCCGTCATTCACCATTGCCTCGGCGCCGAGTATGGGTTCTTCCGCGGGCTGCGCTACCAGTACCAATGTGCCTTTCCACAGGTTTTTGTTATTTGCCATCACCTTTGCTATTCCAATAAGCCAGGTGGTATGCGCATCGTGTCCGCAGGCATGCATCACCGGGGTTTCCGTGCCGTCTTCTTTTTTCACGATTTTTGTGCTTGCATAAGGCAGGCCGGTAATTTCTTTTACGGCATTGCAGTCCATATCGGCCCTGTACATGATAACGGGACCGCTGCCATTTTTCAGGACGCCCGCCACACCGGTTTTGCCAATGCCTTCTTTTACCTCGTAGCCCAAAGCCCTGAGTGCTTTGGCCACAATGCCCGCTGTTCTCACTTCCATAAAGCCGAGCTCGGGATTGGCATGGAGGTCTTTGAAAGTTGTTACAAGTTGCGTCGAATCGTCATCGATCTGTTGTATGACGGCTGAAATGGTCGATTTCTTTTGAGCAGATGCCTGGAACCCAAAGAGGAGAACCAGCAGTAGTAAAAAGGAAGATCTCATGGCTTTGATTTATAGTTTCGGCTTGCTGCAGGTAATTGGATACATGCCGGGGGTGCCCGGGAGCGCTGGGTTTTCACAGACGGACTTCAAAAAAGCTTTTGTAAATTTTGTGAAAATTGCAACCCGTAACAATCGTTAATTTTAACGATCGCCAGGCAGACGCAAACCTATACCGGATATGAATTGTTCGCATAAATCAATCGCCTTCTTAACAGGGTATGTTTCGGTGTTACTGCTTCTTTTCATAAGCAGGGGCGTGTATGCGCAGTCGATTCCATCGAGTGTTGTAAAAATGGAATCCTTAACCGTAAGAGATGGTTTGTCGCAGGGTATGATCAATTGTATACAGCAGGATCACCTGGGATTTATGTGGTTTGGAACTTTTGATGGATTAAATCGCTTTGATGGCTATCGTTTTACGGCGTACCGGTATGAACACGCCAATCCTGCATCCGTTTCGGGAAATTTTATAACCAGCCTGTTCCAGGATTCCAAAAAAAGACTCTGGATCGGTACTGCACTAAATGGCCTTAACCTGTTCAATTATGAAACAGAAACATTTACCCGGATAGAGCATGCAAACCTGCAGGCGCTCAAAAATTCAAGGATATTTTCTATTCAGGAAGACAGGAATGGCGCTCTCTGGATCGGCACGGTAAATGGTTTGTTCAAAGTTGTCATCAGGGAAAAGAAAGTAGCAGCCAGAAGCAGGCCCGGTGAGGGTTTTTTCGAAGAAAATGACGTACGGATAATAAAGATAGTAATGGACTCAGTTCATCCAACCCATGAAATGTTCAGGCTATACGAAGCGCCCGCGGCAAAGGATAATTTTGAGTCCAGTTTTTATATCGACAGCCAGGGAGTAGTTTGGGTTTCCATTCCCGGATCCTTGTACCGGATATTTCCATCAACGGGTGCTCCCGATTCCATTGTGCCGGTTACCAGTACAGCATTTCCGGGACTCCTGGCCGATAGCATAATGAAGATCAGTGAGGATACGGCTACCGGTTTAATATACCTCATGCATAAGCATGCAATAACCACCCTCGACAAACAAAGCAAACGCGTTTTGAGAACGGAGTGCCCGGATTTTAATATGGGGATCTCCCGCCGCCAGTTTTCACTAAACCGGGATAAAATGTGGGCGGCACACAATCACAAACTGTTTTACCACGACCTGGAAAAAGCTGCGGTTCGAATCGTTCGCCCGCAAAGCAGCGAGCATGCAAAAATGATGGGGTATTGTAATCATGTGTATAGAGACCGGTCAGGCGTGCTTTGGATAGGGACTTCGGGTTTTGGCCTGTTGAAATTTAATCCGGTTGCTTTACAGTTCAATACAGTGAACACGAAGAGTGTAATATGGATGAAATCAACGCCCGAGAACAATGTTATTTCAAATGCCGTTGACTTTTTACTGCTGGCGAAGGACAGTTCTACAGGATGGTACCTGCCTGATACAGTGTTTTCAACAAAAATTAAAAAATGGTTTGGAGCGTCTCCGCCCGATATCGGCGTGCAAACAACCAGCAGGGATTATTACATCACAGCCTCTTCTATTGTAAGGTTCAACAAAAACAGCAAAACATATACTACCATTGGCGATTCAAGCATTCGCTTTCCCCTTTTTGTTGACCGGGACGAAAACATCTGGTTTGGAAATGGGTCTTTCTTTTGCCGGTTGAATACAAAAACACAGGAGATCAGTTCGTTTCAATATCCTGTAGCCAAGATCAGTATGTTTCCTTACCAGTTCCTGGAAGCCGTGTACCAGGATGCCGACGGAATATTCTGGCTGGGTACTTTAAGCGGGTTGCTGCGATTTGATGAAAAGAAGAACCGTTGGAAGCAGTACACGAATAATCCAGGCGATAAGAGCTCTTTAAATGCCGATGTTATCTTTTCCATTTGTGAGGATCCGAAATTTCCCGGAAGGTATTTATGGATCGGAACCAATGGCGGCGGACTCAATATGTTTGATAAGGAGAAGGAATTGTTTAAAAGTTATACCGAAAAGGATGGCCTGGCTAATAATGTTGTTTACGGCATTCTGAGCGACAATAAAGGCAACCTGTGGATGAGTACGAACAAGGGGCTCTCTAAATTCCTGCCGCCAGTCGATGGCAATCCAAAAGCAATATTCCGGAACTACGACGAAGACGACGGATTGCAGAATAACGAGTTTAACCGCTATGCCTTTGCCAAAACCGGCAACGGCCTGTTTTTCTTCGGAGGCGTAAGCGGCTATAATTATTTCAATCCTGATGATATAGAAGAACCCACCCAGGTTCCCCAGGTTGTTATTACCGATTTTAAAATAAGCAATAAGTCCATTTTGTTTTCAGACAGCAGTGGTAAAGGGGCGATATTGCACAAACCCGTTTATCTTACCGACCGGATCACGCTTCCCTACAGCCGCAATATCATCACCTTTGACTTCGCTGAAATGGACTTTACACATCCTGCTAAAAACAGGTTCCAGTACAGGATGGAAGGGTTTGACAAAGAATGGGTGACAGTCGATAACAGCCATTCAGCCACCTTCACCAACCTGGATCCCGGCAAATACAGTTTCTCCGTACGGTCCATATCCGATGCCGGAATAACGTACAATAATGAAACTTCGGTTGATGTCATTATCCTGCCTCCCTGGTACATGACCTGGTGGTTCCGTCTTCTGGCAGTGGGCGCCACATTTGCGGCCGTCTATGCCTTTTACCGGTATCGCATCAGGCAGGCCCTAAAGCTGATGGAAATGAGAAACCGGATAGCCGATGACCTGCACGACGAAATTGGCTCCACGCTGAGCAGCATACATATATACAGTGAAGTGGCGCTGAGCAAAATGGAAAACAAATCTGAGGAAACCGCCAATTATCTTACCCAGATCAGCCACGAAACCGGGGGCATCATAGAAGCCCTGGGTGATATTGTATGGACCGTCAATCCCAAAAACGACCGTTTTGAGGATATTATTAACCGCATGCGGGCCATTACTGTAGAGCTCTTTGAGGCCCGGAACATACAACTGCACATGTACGATGAAGAAAAAATAGGGAACGAAACACTGGTAATGATCAAGCGAAAGAACTTTTACCTTTTTTATAAAGAAGCCGTCAATAATATTGTTAAATATGCAGAAGCGAAAAATGTGTGGGTTAAAATGGATATTACCGGCAACCGTTTTTATTTGTCGATAAAAGACGACGGGATAGGGTTTGATACCAATAGTAAAACAACAGGAAACGGGTTGTTCAGCATGAAGAAAAGGTCCGTTGAACTGGGGGGTGAATTTGACATTCAATCAGCACCGGGTTTGGGCACCGTGGTATATCTTTCCTTCCCGTTATAGTGAATTTTGACGATTGTTATATCGCTAACTAGCAGTTATTTTTATAAGATGGATCCAATTCGGGTAATTGTGTTTGATGATAGCCGCAACAGGCTGAATAGCCTGGGCATTCTTATCAACCAGTCTGAAAATATGAAATGCGTGGGCGTGTTTCCCGATTGCACCAATGCCCTGGCGGATATTGAGGAAACGCAGCCCGACGTGGTTCTGATGGACATCAATATGCCCGCGCTGGATGGAATAGAATGTGTTCAGATCATCCGCAAAAAACACCCATCGCTGTGTATTGTCATGCAAACGGTTTTTGAAGACGATGATAAAATAATTAAGGCCATCAGCGCGGGAGCCAATGGATATATACTTAAGAAGACACATCCCTCAAAAATCATTGACGGAATACATGAAGTGGTCGATGGCGGTTCGCCCATGACACCTGCGGTTGCACGAAGGGTGCTGGAGCTCTTCCATAAGAGACTGACCGTTGGAATAAGCAACGATTACAACCTCAGCGACCGGGAAAAGGAAATACTGTCCGACCTTGTAAGAGGGTTGAGTTATAAGATGGTGGCAGATGAAAGAAATATCTCCGTTTATACCGTGAATGCACATGTCCGGAAAATCTATGAAAAGCTGCAGGTGCACTCTGTGGCGGAAGCGGTATCAAAAGCCCTCAGCAATAAGATTATTTAGCAAAACACAGGGTTCGCCTGTCGGTATTCAATGCCTGCGGTCAGGCGTCGGGTATCTCGGGTTCTACCAGTTTGGCCAGTTTTTCCAGCGAATCCTGCCAGCCCAGATAACACATTTCTACCGGTATCGCGGCAGGTATTCCTTCCTGCACAATTTTTAGTTCCGTGCCGGCTACCGTTTTCCGCAACCATACAGAAGTGACCATCTCACCCGGGAGGTTTGGATCTTCAAATTTGTCGGAGTATTTCAAAAACTCATTGGGCTTGATCTCCAGGTAGATTCCGCCAAATGAGTGGCTGTTGCCGGTTGAAAAGTTTTGGAACGACATTCTGTAAACACCGCCTGTTTCTACGGTCATTTTGTGGACCGTACAAAGAAATCCATAGGGGGGTAGCCACGAAGCAATGGCGGTAGCTTCTGTAAACGCGCGGTATACTTTTTCCGGAGCGGCTTTCAGCATCCGGTGCAGCGAAACAGTGCCTGGCATAATGTATAATTTTGCGCCTACTCGTATGGCTTTTCGGCTCCGCCCGTTTTTGACGTGGTTGCTGCTCCACGTATCGCTAATATCGGTTATTCAGTTGTTACCGAAAGAATCGTGCCATAACAAACGGCGGCGCGCTGTTTATACCTTCAGTTCGTGTTCCCTGCAATCCAATCTCAATTCGTTCTCCGCCAGCCTGGTTTCCAGCAGGCTGCAATAGTGACTTCCTTTGAGAAAGCGGTAATTCCGGCAGCTAAAGCACATGCGCTGAACGGTTATAATACCTGCCTGGTTGAGCTCCTGTATGATTTTAAACAGGCCCGCCAGCATTGCTTTTTTTTGTTCCCCCGAAAGCAATTCCAGCGGGCCTTCAAATGCGGAAGCGAAATTGGCCGATTGTGAAGCCATACTCTCGCCGGCCCGGGTTAATCCCAGGGCATAACTGCGGGTATCCGAAGCGTTGCTGTATTTCCTGACCAGGCCTTTTTCGAGAAGCGAACGGATGCTGTCGCTGATCGTTGGCTTGCTCATATTGAACTCCCGCGCCAGGTAGCTGACACTACATTTTTCGCGCGAATGAAACAGCAGGAAAATCAGGATCTGAACCTGTATGGGACTCAGGGCATTTTGTTTGCCTTCGTTCCAGAGCAATACCCGGAAGGCTTCGGAAAGACGTTCCAGCGCCACCACGATCTTGCTGTTCACATCCATGTTTTGCTGGTCCGTATCAAAAGGAGAGCGCATCCGGGTTATTGCTGGTTAACATTCTGAGTAAGATGGCAAAAAAATTCCATTCACGGCAACAATTGTTTGTAGAAGGACCTTGCTGCCATTGTCCAGTTCCAGGTAAGGATCAGGTGTGTCTAAACAGATTTCCCTGATAAATCCTTCTATCCTCGTCAACCCGTTTGAATCGACGATCATGGCTGCTTTCTCTTTCTGTGCTTTGCACCCCAACAGGGTGTTCAGGAAGGTTTCGTTCACGGAGAGTGTATGCCGGCTGTCCATATGCTGCTGTTTTATCACCCGCCTGTTTTGGCGAGAGCTTGTCCCCTTTATCCCTTTACATCGGCAAGGGACGCTCCAAAGTTAATGTGTAATACATTTCCCGCAGGCGTTACCAGGGCAGGAACGGATCTGATCCCGGCATTTTCCGCTTCACTGATCCTGTTTTTCTGTTCACCAAGATGAACCACCTCTACGTTGGACTCACCAACCAATCCAATGATGTCCTGTTCAGCGCTCACGCAAACAGGGCAGCCGGCGTGGTAAAAGATCGATTTTTTCATTTTTCCTGTGTTTGGTTTTTAATAAAGTTTATCGAAACAAATATAGTTAGGATTCCTAACATATTGATTAATCATTTTTTTTGAAGGTAGAACCGGGCTGCCAACCGGGACAGAAGGGGCGCAGGAAAGCATGGTTGCCTGTTCTCCAACGGGAGCGTACTTGGAAAAATGCGATGAAACGAACGTAGAAGACAGCGCCGCTCGTCTAAATAAAAGACAAATTTGTCCTTTATTTGAATTGTATATAATTTTGCGGTGCAAACAAAAAGGAATTTACCTGGTTATGAAACTACGATCCCCTCTGTTTATAAAATCCTTCCTGTTGGCCGGACTTTTCCTGTGGCGTGCGTATGCCGCATCTGCGCAGGACATGAAACCTTCCGGTTTTTCTTTTGATTCCAAAGGAGCCTGGCTGGGAATTCTGCTGGCTATCCTCCTCGTGATGCTGGTGGCAGTATTGGTGCTTAAGGAGAGAGTGAGGAGGCTGCGGGAAAATTACAACAGGCAAAAGGATGCTGACAATGAAAACAGGCTGAAAGAACAGGTGCACCAGCTCGACAGCCGGCAAATTGAAACATTACTGCAATACAGGAACCGGAAAAAAACAGATCGCAAGGAATGGGTTTTACTGGTGTTTTTTTTCTGGCTGCTGCAAATGAATGAGGCACTGGCCCAGGCGCCGCCCGCAACCCAAAGCGGCTCCCTGCTGGGAGAAGGAGGCATTATCATTACCATCATCCTCGTTGCGATCCCCATACTGGCAGGTCTTGTTCTCCTCATCGTTAAAATAAACAATGCGGTTGACCGGCAAAACAACCAGGCAAAGTTGGCTGAGGCCAAAAAACTGGCGGAATACCTGGCCGAAATGCCTGAAGAGGAATTGAACACAGTATTACAGCGGAGAAAAGAAGCGCTGGACTACCATCTTGCGCACAACGAACTTTCCGGTAATGAACCGGCGCAGGATGCAAGGGGCTTGCTCCAGCTCAACCTGGAGCCGGGTTTGCCCATTGTAGCCATTAAAAAGAAAGCCCTGCCCCGCCCGAACATCGATCCGGCCCTGTCGCGCCTGGTGCTTTGGTACCTGGGATGCGCCACTTTTTGGTTATTGTTCGGCACTACCGTTGGCGAATACGTGGGCATTAAGTTTGTGGCCCCGGATGCCGATCACCTGAGCTGGCTCAGTTTTGGCCGCCTGCGCCCGGTACATACCAATTCTGTGTTCTGGGGCTGGGCCTCGCTGGCCATGCTGGGGCTGGGTTATTATATAGTGCCCCGCGTGAGCAACACCCGGCTGGCCAGCATTCGCTGGGGCTGGTATGCGTTGTGGCTCATCAACCTGTCGGTTGTGCTGGGCAGCCTCTTCCTCATGGCAGGCATCAACAACGGTGGGGGAGAATACCGCGAATACATCTGGCCGGTGATGGCGCTGTTTGCGGCCGGCGTCGTTATTACCCTGGTTAATTTTCTGCGAACGATCGCCCGGCGCACCACGCACGAAATCTATATCTCCAACTGGTATATAGTTTCCGCCATCATTTTTGCCATTGTGATTGTACTGGTGGCATATATTCCATACTGGCAGCATGGCCTCGGCGAAACCATTATACAGGGTTACTACATGCACCAGGGTGTGGGCATGTGGTTCATGCTGTTTACACTGGGCATCGTGTATTATTTCCTGCCCCAGCAACTCAACAAACCTATTTATTCCTACAGCCTCGGCATCCTGGCTTTCTGGACACAGATACTGTTTTATACCCTGATTGGCACGCACCACTTCGTATTCAGTTCCATTCCCTGGTGGCTGCAAACGGTGGCGATTGTTGGGAGCGCCGGCATGGCCATCCCGGTTATTGCAGGCACCACCAATTTCATCCTGACTTTCAAAGGCGCCTGGTATAAGATAAAGGACAGCTATACACTTCCTTTTTTCCTGGTAGGCATCATCTTTTATTTTACAGGTTCCATGCAGGGAACCGCCGAAGCTTTCCGCAGCACCAACCTGATCTGGCATTTCACCGATTTTACTGTGGCGCATTCGCACCTGACCATGTATGGTATTATCTGTTTTTTCGTGTGGGCGGGCATCTATGCCGTTGTTCCACGGCTCACGCGCAGGGAGGCCCCGCAGATCACCATCGGTGCGCATTTCTGGCTGGCGCTCATCGGGCTGCTGTTCTACACCATTCCCCTGATGTACGGAAGCACCTTAAAGGGACTGTTGTGGATGGACGGTAAACCGTTTACAGAAAGCGTGGTGCTGATGGCGCCCTACTGGCTCTGGCGGGCCATCGGCGGTAGCCTCATGTGGCTTTCCCATCTCTTTTTCGCCTACAATATGTACAGGATGATGGCTACAAAAGAAGTGGTGGATGTGCGTGAAACCGCCATCCGGAAACTGGAAGATACCGTGACACCCGTTCAACCCATTGCATAACATTTTGCATTTTCTGACATGGAATTATTCGATAATCATAAACAATTGTTCGGCACGGCAACCATCTTTTTCGTGGGGCTCACAATACTGGTTGCTATTGTGCCTGCTATCCGCAACCAGGAGAACAACCGCCCACTGCCGGGAGCCAAGGCGCTGAGTCCCGAGGCGGTAAAGGGCAAAGCCATCTTTATCGCCAATGGGTGTGTGGCCTGCCACACCCAGCAGGTCAGGAACCTCGACATGGACAAGGGCTGGGGGTCGCGGCCCAGCCTGGCTGCCGACTATGCAGCCATTGGCCGTACAGATATCTGGCGCAACACCGCCACCCTGATGGGAACGGAGCGTACCGGTCCTGATCTAACGGACATAGGTACCCGCCAACCGGGAAAAGACTGGAACCTGGTACACCTGTACAATCCACGCATCGTTGTAAAGGAATCCGTGATGCCCGCCTATCCCTGGCTGTTCACCATCAAAAAAGAGCCATCGGAAAAAGAGGTGGTAGTGAACGTGCCGGCGGCCTATCTCAATGGAGAAGAAGGAAAACTAGTGGCTACAAAAGATGCCCTGTACCTGATTGCTTATCTCCAGTCGCTCAAACAAACCAAACTGCCCGATGGCGCAGAGGCGCCAGCTTTCCTCTATGCGAGGCAGGAAAAAACAGCACCCGGTAAAGAGAATACAGAACCCGATGGCAAAGCCCTGTACACTGCCAACTGTCAGAGTTGCCACCAGGCCGGAGGAGAAGGATTGCCGGGTGCATTTCCGCCACTTAAAGGGAGCGCCATCGTAACAGGCGATAACCTGGAAACCTATGTAGACATCATTATGAATGGCTACGATGCCAGGGCGGAATTCGGCGTAATGGCGCCCGTAGGCGCCAACCTGGGATGGACGGAACACGAAGTGGCAGCCATCATCAATTATGAACGTACCAGTTGGGGCAACGAGGGGAAAAAAGTAACACCGGAAGAAATAAAGAAAATACTGGATCTCGTAAAACTTAAAGCAGGTCAACCATGAAAAAAATATGCTTAACCCTGTTTGTGCTGGCAAGTCAATTAGCGGCATTTGCCTGCCCGGTATGCGAACGCAACCAGCCCAAACTGTTAAAAGGGATTACCCATGGCGCCGGACCAGAAAGTAAATGGGACTACCTCATTGTTTGTTCGACGGTTGTCATCGTTATAGCCACACTTTTTTTCTCCGTTAAATGGCTGGTAAACCCGGGGGAAAGATCGGAGCTGCACATCAAAAGGTTCATTGTAAACAACGACTGACATGAGCGACAAAAGCACCATATTTATTTTCATAGACGACGACACAAGGCCCATTGCCGAAGTAAAATCGCCCGTCAGTTTTGAGCTGGATACCCGGAAGCTTACCGATGGCGACCATGTGCTGAAAATTGTGAGCAAGGACCCAACGGGTAAGGAAGGCATCCGTAAAATACCTTTCGAAGTAAGGAACGGACCCGCCATTGCCATTGAGGGAATACAGGAACATGCTGTGGTAGACGGTGTATTGCCCCTGATGATCAACGCTTATGGCAAGGGCGACCAAAAATCTTTCCTCATCAGTGGCAGCGAAACACCCCAAAGCATTCCCTGGTGGGTGTGGACCCTGATCATCGGCTTTGCCGGGTGGGCATTGTATTACCTGGTCCGCTATTTTTCACTGGAATCCTAACAACGGCTATACAATCATGAAAAGAAATGAAAACATACTGCCTTTATCGCGCGAGCATCATTTCGGGTTGCTTTTTTGCTGGAAAATACGCCAGGGACTTTCTTTGAACGCAAGCCCCAGGCGCATGAAAAAGTATGTTCAATATTACTGGAATGAACACCTGCAAAAGCATTTCCAGGAAGAAGAAAACATCCTTTTCATTACCGGCGACCCTTATTGTGAAAAGGCGAAGCAGGAGCATCGCCGGATTGAGCAACTGATCAGCGATATCAATGCCAACGACACCGACCCCGAATTGTTTAGAGTGCTGGCGATCCTGGTGGATGACCATATCCGCTATGAAGAAAGGGAACTGTTTCCTTATCTCGAAAAAACCATCGCAGCAAAACAGTTGACTGATGTCGGTGCGCAGTTGAAACAGTTGCATCCGGAAGGCCCTGCCGACGATTATGAAGATGCCTTCTGGAACAGATAAAATAGGGGCAGCAATAAGCGGATGGAACAAAATAACATGCATCTTTGAGGTGGAAACCAATCCATCTGCCATGGCTAAAAAAAATCTGCCGGAAAAAAAGCTCTCCGCCTCGGAGAGGGGTGAGTTGCTCAACACATTAAAATCCCGTTTTGAGAAAAATATGCCCCGCCACAAAGGCCTCCATTGGGATGCAATCGCAGAGAAGCTACAGGCGGCCTCCGGAAAACTCTGGTCACTCCGGGAAATGGAAGCCACCGGTGGGGAACCCGATGTGATTGGATTCGATAAAAAAACGGGTGAATATATTTTCTGCGATTGCTCGGCCGAAAGTCCTGCCGGCCGCAGGAGCTTTTGCTACGACCCCGAAGCGCTGGAGGCCCGCAAAGAAAACAAGCCCGACGACAGTGCAACCGGTATGGCCGCCGCCATGGACATTGAGCTATTGTCCGAAGAAGAATACCGCGCCTTGCAGCAACTGGGAAAATTCGACACAAAAACTTCCAGTTGGGTAAAAACACCCGACAACATCAGGAAACTCGGTGGCGCCCTCTTTTGCGACCGCCGCTATAACACGGTCTTTCTCTATCACAATGGCGCCATCTCTTATTATGCAGCCCGGGGCTTCCGCGGTTCGTTAAAGGTATGAGATCACCTGGCCTGGTTTCTCCGAAAAACAATCCATGATGCACTGATTTTCATCAGCCCAATGGCTGATCAGAAACATGTCATGACACTGTAATAATAAAAGATAAAAATGTCTTTTATAGGCTTGCTTTCTTTAATTTTGGAGCGTCAAACCCACCTTTCTGTTCTTACACAATAATCTAAAAAAAGACAATCATGAACATCACAGAACAAACCATTGTAGGTGAACTGGTAGCAGAAGACTACCGGACTGCATCGGTCTTTAAAAAATACGGGATCGATTTTTGCTGTAACGGTAACCGCAGCATTGCCGATGCCTGTGAAAAAAAACAGATCACGGCTGAACCTTTGCTGGATGCCCTGGAGCAGGTTACACAACAAAACAATGCGGCTACTGCCGATTACAATTCCTGGTCGCTTTTGCTGCTGGCCGATCATATCGAAAAAAAGCACCACCGCTATGTTTCAGCCAAGATCCAGGAGATCGTACCCTTCCTGCACAAAGTGGCCAGGGTGCATGGCGATAATCACCCGGAACTGAAGGAAGTATATGCGCTTTTTGCAGAATGTGCAGACGAATTAACGGATCATATGAAAAAAGAAGAGATTGTACTTTTTCCGTATATTAGAAAGATGGAAACTGCCGGAAGCAGTGCAACAAAGCCTCATTTCGGTACCGTTCAGCATCCCATACGCAATATGATGCAGGAGCACGATACGGAAGGGGAGCGGTTCCGGAAAATTGCTGCGTTGACCAATAATTATACACCGCCAGAGGATGCCTGCAATACGTACAGGGTCACTTTCTCCTTGCTCAAAGAGTTTGAGGAAGACCTGAACCTGCACATTCACCTGGAAAACAATATTCTTTTTCCAAAATCTATAAAGCTAGAAGAACAGCTTGCCAGTGCATAGGCTATGCAGATTGACTACGATATCCTGATTACCTATGGCGCCGTAGCCAGGAAGTACGACAAGGGTGAAATTGTTTTTCACGAAGGAGCGATGCCGCATTTTTATTACCAGGTAGTGGAGGGTGCGGTGAAAATGTTTTCTTCCAATGCAGCAGGGCGGGAACTCACGCAAGGCCTTTTCAACGAGGGGCAGAGTTTTGGCGAACCGGCCCTGCTGCTTGGTCGCGCTTATCCCGGTACTGCGCAAACAACCATGCCCGCCGTGCTGGTGAAGATCAGTAAGGAGAAATGGTTAAGCATCCTGCAAGATTACCCGGAAATAGCCAACCGTCTGCTTTACACTTTTGCCGAACGCATCTACCAGAAAGCAAATGCGCTGCGGGTATGGGTTTGCCATTCACCCGAAGAAAAAATCTTCCAGTTCCTGCGAAATACGAAAGGAGAGGCGGAAGTGCAGAAATACTGTGTGCCTTTCACCCGGCAGCAGATTGCCGATTTTACCGGCCTGCGCGTGGAAACAGTGATACGTACGCTGATCCGTATGAATAAACAGGGTAAACTGAGCATCGTAGACCATAAAATTTATTTTTAGCAGTTGACCAATCCCATAATTTCCAAAACATGGTTTCGCCTGGCCATTTCCAACCTGGTGCTGATAGCCCTTTACGGAACCCTCATGCGGTATAAGATCGCTTTCAATTTTCCTTTCCTGGAGCAGAAAAACCTGCTGCATGCCCATTCTCATTTTGCGTTCAGCGGCTGGATCAGTCATTTCCTGTACAGCGGCCTGGCGGTGTTGGCGGCTTCCCATATACCGGTAGCGAAACAGAAAAGCCTGCGGACCCTGGTCGTAATCAACCTGGTTTCTGCTTTCGGTATGCTGCTGGCATTCACGGTGCAGGGATACGGGGCGGTTTCCATTTCCTTTTCCACCCTTTCTATTGTAGTGGCTTTTGCTTATGCACTCATCTTTATCAGGAGCACCAAATATTTTCCCACAACCCATCCGTCCAAACCCTGGGCCATCATGGCTTTGCTGCTGAACCTGGTATCTGCTGCGGGTCCGTTTTCATTGGCTTATATGATGGCTACCAAAAATATCGATCACCATATTTATCTCGGATCGGTGTATTATTACCTGCACTTTCAGTACAGCGGATGGTTTTTCTTTGGCAGCATGGCCCTGGTAGTGGCGCAATTGCCGGCTTCCTTTCCTTCTTTGAAAAGATATTTTCCGTTTTTTGCCGCAACGGTGATTCCTACTTTTTTCCTTTCCGTTCTCTGGGCCCGGCTGCCTGCCTGGGTATACATACTAACGGTAATAGCTACCCTACTGCAGCTTTTTGCCTGGTTGGTTATGGCGATAAAGGTTGCGGCGGCATTCCGGCAGCAGGGAACTGCCGCGTTTTCGCGCCCGGCTCACCTCTTTTTTATTGCTGCCGCCGTGGCGCTCACCATCAAGTTCCTGCTACAGGCGGTTTCCGTTATACCTTCCCTCAGCCAGTTGGTATTTGGCATACGTCCTATTGTAATTGCCTACCTGCACCTTGTTCTATTGGGCGTGTACAGCCTTTTCATCATCGGTTACCTGTTTATGCAGGGGTGGTTAAGACCAACAAAAGCGGCAGTTGGCGCCAGTTTGGCGTTTCTGGCAGGTGTTGTGCTGAACGAAGGATTACTGGGTCTGCAGGGCTTTGCTGCTTTTTCCTACCTGCCCGTTCCCTTTATCAACGAGCTGCTTTTGGGCGCGGCATTGCTCCTGCTGGGTAGTTCGGTCTTCCTCTTCGCTTCACAGGCCGGCAAAGATCCGGTGCGTAACTGATTTTCCCGGCCGCCCTGAGTTTTCTGCCCCGTGTATGGGTTTTCGGTTATAGTCCACCGTAACGAACAAAACTTCCCAGCACCAGCATGGCTATGCCCGCCAGTGTTACAGCAATAATGTGCAGTGCCATTTCGAACAATTTTGATGGGTCCTGCTTCAGCCGGGGGATGACGCGCTTTTGCGCACTGATGGCAAGCAGCACCGTAAAGAGCAGCAGGATTATTTTCAACGAAACAATCTTTTCAAGGGGAGAGGAGAAAGAGAACCAGCTTTGCCACCGGATGCCAAACTGGGCACTCATCCACAGGCCGGTTATCACCAGCAGGGCCAGCGCCGGCATGCCTACCGGCTCGTAGCTTTTTTCAAATTGCAATAGCAACGCAACATCGCGGTTCTTTAAGGACCTGGGCAGTATACGCAGGGCAAGGTAGATATGTCCACCCACCCAAACCGCGGCACAAATAAGGTGTATGATCAATAGCAGGTGATGGTTCATGGTCCTGGTTCAGAAAAGTTCAGATATTCTGTAACATCACCACCGCAATGGCGCGGGAATGGTTTTTTGTTTTTTCCGCATTGGGCCCTTCAAACAGGCTGTTCACCGTTTCGTCGAACAACTGCAGCCAGCGATTGAAATGAGCCTGGTTGGTGGGATGCTGCTGGTGGATCTTGCGGTGGATCTCAAGCGGGCTGCCTTCGTATTCGCCGGTATAAAAAATTACATTCTCCCAAAAATCACAGACCCTGGAAAGATGTGCATCCTTCCTGGCAGACAGTATCTCCGTGAAAAAATACCCGATCTCGGCATCGGATTCCAGCTTTTCATAAAAATGCTGAACCAGCTTCTCTATATCATCCCGGTTGGAAATATCAGGTTTCATGTGCTGTCTTTTTTTCCTGCTTCCGGCAGGGGTTACAAATCTTTCTTCTTAAATTTTCTCAACGAAACAAAGAAGGGCACGGCAATCCACAACAACAGCAGCATAAATGAAATCACCAGTCCCCAGCTGCTTCCAAAAAATTGCCTGAAAATGGCGCCTGTATATCCCATCATGGCCGATACGTCCAGGCGCAGCAGGATGAGGATACGGCAAAGGTCCACCGGGCTCAGCGCGCTGAGCAAAACCACCGGCTTTTCAATGGGGTAGTCGGAGAACTGGAAAAACAGGAACAACACCAGGCCATCGAACAGCAGCGCGAAATACAGCCACAGCATAATGGATATGCCGATGCCTTTGGCCTTATCGCGCGTAAGAACGCTGCTGAGGAAGGCCAGCGCCACAAAAATCACCGACAGCAATGCGCCGGCTGCTATCATGATGAGTGCCGTGCCGGCATCGGCAAACAGCAAAAGTGGTATCCCTGCGCCAACCAGGTAGGCAGCCACCATGCTCAGCGACAGGCCGGTGAACAGGGCTTTCCAGATCATGCCCCGGTTCACCGGGTGGCTTACCAGCAATTCAATGAACTCATTGCTGTTGTATACATAAATGGTGGAAAACAGGATGGATACCAGGGGTACGGTAAGGAGTACAATATTAAGAACGGTCAGCAAACCCTTGGCTGCATTGTCTTCCAGGCTGAAAGCGCTCCAGGAGAACAAGGCCAGCATAACGGCGTAGGCGATCACGATCCTGTTCTTCAGGATGTCGAGCGCAACATATTTCAATATCCTCAGCATTCGATTCCTTCTTGTAAGAGTTGAACAATGGACCGTGAAATAGTTTCCTGCCGGGTGGCGGCCTTTAATTCCTGTACGGTTTTGTGCAGTACCAGCCTGCCGTCCTGCATGAAAACAACCTGGCTTACCATTCCTTCCAGTTCGGTCAGCAGGTGCGATGTAATGAGAACAAGACAGCCCCTGTTTTTTGCGTCAATGATCTTTGCTTTCAGTATTTCCGCTGCAATGGGATCGAGGCCCGCCGTAGGTTCATCGAGGATCAGCACTTTGGGCTGGAAGAGGAAGGCAAGGGTTGCGCTTACTTTTTGTGTAGTGCCGCCGCTGAGGGTCCGCATTTTTTTGTCCAGCATCCGGCCGATCCCGAACCGTTCGTACAGTTCATGATCCAATGCCTCATTGCTGTTGCGGATGCCCCTGATCATGTGCAGCAGTTGGCCAACGGTCATGTTTTCGGGATAACGGCCTATCTGTGGCATATAGCCGATCTGGCGCCGGTACTCGTTGTTGCCGCTGATGCTCCTGCCGTCAAAAAAGATCTCTCCCTTATCCGGTAAAACCATGCCCAGTATGGATTTGATGAGCGTTGTTTTGCCGCAGCCGTTGGGGCCGATCAGCGCAATGCATTCTCCCTGGTTGAACTGCAGGTCGAGGTTGTCGAGCGCCCGGAGCCTGCCGAAATGTTTGGTAATGTTCTTAATGACGATCATAGTTTATAGGGTGCCATCCTTGGGTGTTTGTCCACAAAGTTTTCAGGGGTAAGGCTGGGCATTATTTTTTCCGACTTATCGAGCAGGTTGATCATGAAACTCCTGAACAAAAGCATGGCCGGCGGATTCTTTTCCACGATCACCGAATAGAGGCTCAGTGGATGAAAAGGGACGTCGCCGATCCGGTCCTTGTTCAGGTCATAGCCTTCGTACTTGTCCCAATAGTTCTCGTTGAAATGATTCAGCGTCAGTGTTCCGTTGGTAGCCACGTCAAAAGTATTTCCTATGAAATTATTCTCCGACAGGGTATTGTCCACGCAGTTGGCCTGCATGCGCATTCCCCATCCGTTTGCCCTGAAGCTGTTGCGCTCTGCCACTATGCGGTTACAGCCATCGAAGAAAGCGCCGGTGGTATTCCGCACAAACCGGTTCCCACCCAGGTAACAGTCCGATAGTTCCTTGAACAGCACACCGTAGGCGGCGTCGCCCCAGTTCTCTTCAAAGGTATTGTTCAGCATGGTCACTTTCCGGGTGAACATCACGGCAACGCCGGCTCCGTTGTTCCTGAAATAGTTGGTGATATAGGCATTCTCGTGCGAAAACATGAAATGAAGTCCATAACGGAGATTATTATGCGAAATATTCCGCCAGATGAGGGAATGCGTAACGAATTCAAAATAGATGCCGTCCCTATGGCCGTAAATGCGGTTCCCGATAATTTGAAGACTATCGCTTTTCCAGCAGTGGATACCATTTCCCGACTGGTATTCTTCTTTCTGTGAAGCTTTCAACAGGTTATTTTTTACCAGGCAGTGCGAAGCATACTGCAGGTAGATGCCGAAATAATTGTTGAGCAGTATATTTTCTTCAATGACTATATTATTTGCGTGATACACTTTAACGGCACAGGGATCATTCACCGCCGACCTGGCCGAGTTCTGGAATTGGAAACCCTTCACCATTACATTGTCGCTTTTGATGGAAAGGATCTCGTATTTCAGCTCTCCGTCCAGGATGGGTGTATCTTTGCCAATCAGGCAAAGCGCTTTGTCGACCACTATATTCCCTTCTTTATACAAGCCTTTCAGCACAATAATAGTATCCCCGTTCCTGGCCGCCGCAATGGCCGACCGGATGCTGCTAAAGGGTTTACCATTTCCCACCTGCAACAATGCTGCGGCAGTGCCGGAATAACACAAGCCAACCAGCAGGAGGCAAAATAAACCGGTATATAGTCTAATGCGTCTGTTCATGACTGGAACCATCCTGCAGGTGGTTGATATTGTTCAGTTCAGTCCATTGCAGTACAGTTGCCTGGTTTTTTTGCGCATATTCCGCGGCTGCTTCCCGGCTTGGGAAAGCCGCCGTATTTCCGGCCATCGGGCTGCGGAACGACTCGTGGTGAACATACCAGGCGGTGCTTGCGTCCATCAGGGCATTGTTCTTCGTATAGTCGCCAACGTAATGGTTTTTGATGTTTTCTGCCGGCAATGATCCTGCGTAGCTGAAAAGGCAGCCCAGGTCATCAAACTTATAGGCGCGACCCTTGGTGGTGATGAGTTCGGCTACAAACCGGCCATCTGAAATAGACATTTTGCAAAATTCACAGGCGTCTTTGTTCAACACAATGGGCTGGGGACCGGAACTGCCGCAAGAAGTGAGTGTAGCAGCAGTCAGGGCCAGCAGCATCACCGGTTTTTTATTTTTCCGGAAGCGGTTCAAAAAGCCGGTTTCGTTCAAAACAGCCAGCAGCAACAGGGCGCCGGCAACCACAAACAGCCATCCACCAATATCGGGAACGGAATAGGCGCCAAAATTAAGGAGTTGCTTAAACCCGATCAGCGGCGGCTGATAGGCCATTCCAGGCACCCTGATTGCGGCATTGGGGTCCAGGTTATGGCCATAGTTGTATTCCCATTTCCAGAAATCGACCATGGCTACAATACCGAACAGCACAAAGGCGGTAAAAGCGATATACAACCATTTTTTCCGGCCAATAAAAGCGCATACTGCAAACAGTAAGGCATAGGCAGCGATGATATAGGGAAGAATCGTGAACTCTATGAAATCGCTGGTATGCAGGGTTTTCATACCGATATAGTGGTTGAGGCCGTTGATAATGTCCACGTCCCCCGCAATGGCATTGGCCCATATCTGCAGGCGAAGCCCTTCAGGGTATTGCGGTGCATCCAGGTAGATGCTCCAGATCGGGACAAAAAGGGATGCCAGCAACGCAATGGCCGATAGTATAAGGAGTAATTTCGAAAGGCGTGATAGTTTCTGCTTCATACAATCATTTTAGATCCGGAACAAATACCGGGCCTGGTCAGCATTTTGGCGAACAGGGTAACCGGGAGACGGGGCAAACTGCAGGGTGGAATAAAAAAGGCAACCTGCTTTTTACAGGCTGCCTTTCCCGCCGACATTCGTATCGTAATGTCCTGTTTATTTGGCAGCCGGTTCCTTTGCCTTGTTCTTATCGCCCAGGCTGAAAGTCAACGGCACATTGCTTCCTTTTGGTGACACCCGCACATAACCCGACATTTCCTGGTGCAACGCAGAGCAGAAGTCGGTACAATAGATCGGGAAGATGCCGGTGCGGTCGGGTACCCATTTCAGGGTGAGTGTTTCACCCGGCATAATGAGCAGCTCCGCATTGTTGGCGCCCTTCACCCCAAAGCCATGGGGAACGTCCCAGTCCTGCTCCAGGTTGGTTACGTGAAAATACACTTCATCGCCCAGTTGCACACCTTCAATATTATCCGGCGCAAAATGCGAGCGGATAGCGGTGATATACACATGCACCTGGTTGCCCTGGCGGGTCACTTTTGCTGAAGCTTCTCCCTTGGTTGCGGCAGGATGCTTGTTGGCATTGATGTCGAATATTTTCAATTGTTTATCCCTGATGAGCTCTGCCGGAACGGCCTGTGCATAGTGCGGCTCGCCAATGGTAGGATAGTCGAGGATGAGCTGCATCTTATCGCCGCTGATATCATAGAGTTGCGCACTTTGCGACAGCTCGGGACCTGTGGGGAGATACCGATCTTTGGTGATCTTGTTATAAGCCACCAGGTATTTTCCGAAAGGTTTTTTGGTATTGCCACCCGGCACCATCAGGTGACCAACAGAATAATAAGTGGGCTGCCTGTCGAGCACTTTCAGGTCCTTGACGTTCCATTTCACCACTTCGGAGGAAACGAAGAACGACGTATAAGCATTACCGTTGGCGTCGAATTCGGTGTGCAAGGGTCCCAGTCCCGGTTTTTGCACTTCGCCATACAGGGCGGCTTCGTATTTGATCACGGGAATGCCAGCAAATTTTTCGGGCTCGAAAGCTTTGTCGGCAATGGCTTTCTGGATCTTGTCATAACTGAACACGGGTAATAGGGCGGCCAGTTTTCCGCTGCCTACAATGTATTCGCCGGTGGGGTCTACGTCGCAGCCGTGCGGCGATTTGGGACAGGGAATGAAATATACGATGTCCGGGAAATCGGCCACATCCAGCACGGTTACTTCTTTCCTGATTTCTGTGGTGGCAGTATGGGTTTCCTCATTATAAGTATTGTGCGCATATTCCACGGCCTGCTTTTTGCCTTTGCCGGCTTTTACATATTCTTCGGCTTTTTTCCAGTTCACCGCCATGATAAAGTCTTTGTCTTTCTGCGATGCATTCACTTCCAGCAGGGTATTGGCCAGTTCGGAATTATAGCAACTGAAGAAGAACCAGCCGTTCGATTTGCCTTTGCCTGCGCGGGCGAGGTCGAAATTAAGACCCGGTGTTCTCAACTGAAAGGCGATATCCATGGCGCCTGTATTCTTGTCTACACTTACGAAACTGATATGGCCTTTGAAATTTTCCTTATAGGTGTCGATGGGCACGTCGCTGGACGCACCATCGGTCGGCACGCTGAAGCGGGTGCCTGCAACAATGTATTCAGAGTTTTCGGTGCCGAAAGGAGAACTGTGGTTGCCAGCGCTGTTGGGTAGCTCAATGATCTCCGCAGTACGGAAAGTTTTCAGGTCGATCCGAGCCAGGCGCGGGGTATTGTTGCCGTTCACAAAAACCCATTTGCCGTCGGCGATACCATCGGTCATGGACATTTCCACGTGGTGCAGGTCGTCCCAGGGTACAAAGCCGTGCGACGTGTTCAGCATCGGCTTGGTTTCTTCGGCATAGCCCCAGCCTTTCTCGGGGTCAACGGAAAATACCGGGATCACACGCAGCAGGCGGCCGCTCGGTAACCCGTATACGCTTAACTGTCCACTGAATCCACCTGATACAAAATTGTAAAATTCATCGTATTTGCCCGGCGCAACATAAGTTTTGGATGCTGCATCGCCACTTACGGTGTTGCTGGCTCCCTTGGGTTTACAGGATGCCGCAAGCAACAGGACCATAGCGGCCATAACCACGGGTATTTGTCTGTGCATTGGTATATTCTTGAAAGATGAAGGAATAAAAGGGAAGGGGATCTGCAATCGTTGCAGGTTTTTTATTATTTGGCGCCGTCGTTCTGACGCATGAATTCTACGATGCTTCTTGCTTCTCCTTCAGCAAGGTTTTGGTTGGGCATGCGCACGAGACAGAGTTCGAGCTGGGCCTGCACTTCCGGGTCCTTTTCGATCATGGGATCGGGATTGGTAATGAAGTTCATGATCCAGTGGGCGGTGCGCCTGGTGGTTACATCTTTCCAACCCGGACCAACAAGTTTTTCATCGGAGGTCTTGTGGCAGGAGAAACATTTGGTTTCTGCAATGGATTTGCCTTTTGCAGCCATGGCAGCGTCAAGCGGACCAAGGTTCACGTTGCTCGCATCGAATTTACCCTCCCCGCGGTTGGGGTCGTAGGCGCTGGGGTCGCTGGCGGCCGACTTGGGAGCATCGGTTGCTGCGTCTCCCGACGATTTGTTTTCACTGTTGCCGCCACCGCAGGCAGCTATCAATAAAGCCGAGGAGATGCTTAAAATGGCAATGAATTTCTTAATCATTTGCTGAAGATTTGATCAGCACAAATCTACTTTCACCCAACCGCCCGATTTTATGACTGTAGTCATAAAAAGTATTTATATGTATGATAATTCGCCTGAATTTCATTGAAATAGATAATATTCCTGCCTATGCACGGCTGCCTGCCGGTACCAGCTTTCGGGTACGCCTCCGGCTGGGGCCCTGGCGGGGCGGCTTTGGTCATATTTGCCGGGTAGAACGGCGAAATTGCCGGTTACCGGTAAGAACCGGTTGCTACCCGTTAGGTTGTTAGGTGTTAAAATGTGCGCAGCATTGGCTAAAGCCGATAAACCAGGACTGCCGCGCTGCGGCTACCTTGATCCCTTAAAAGCTCGTTTTTCACCTATATTTTCTTCATGCTCAATTTTTTATTCGGTGCATCGCTTTTGGGACTCGCAACCGCTGCCGGATCGCAGCACCCCTTGTCCGATACCACTACCGGCGTCAAGCAGGCCTATATCCCAGCGAAGATCTGGCAGGTTCCGGCGGGAAATAATTTTGCCGCTGACACCAGCTTGTACAGCAATACGCGCCGGGTGGAAACACCCAATCTGGTGGCTTTCTGGGCGCGGGATTTCGGTCAAAATCCCGTTGCTAACATCGATCCAAAACAGCAGTTCGACATCGCAGCCATCCTCAAAGAGGTCGATCGCTTTTACGGGTTCTATACCGATTCCCTGAAATTCATTGAAAAAGGCCGGTCAGTTTCCGACACCTATAAATCACTGCTGTTTGTCACCAATTCCACGGACGCCACGGCCTTTGGCGGCGGTGCCGATAACAAAGTGGGCATTTTATGGGTAACGCCCGGGCGTATCAGCAAAGCGCCCTTCGGTGCAGTGGCCCATGAACTGGCACATGCCTTCCAGTATTTTATCCAGGCCGATGGCCATTGGGGCTTCACCAGCGCGCCAGAGGGAAGTCGCGGGCAGGCCATTTTTGAAATGACAGCCCAGTACATGCTGTGGCAGGTCTATCCTGCATGGATGACCTTCGAAAACTATCACCTCAAAAATTTCATGCAACAAACACATTATGCGTTTCTGCATGAAAAGAACCAGTACTGCTCACCCTATGTGCTGGAATACTGGTCGTTTAGGCATGGCCGTGAGTTCATGGGAAAACTCTGGCGCTCTGCGCAGAAAGGAGAGGACCCTGTTGCCACATACAAAAGAATAACGGGCATCGACCAGCGCAGTTTTAACAATGAAATTTTTGACGCCAGCCGTCGCTTTGTTACCTGGGACCTGCCCCGGATCGCCGCCATCGCCAGTCCCTATGCCAACCAGCACGAATCGGCGCTGGATCAGCAAGCGAACGGCTGGTACCGTATCAGCGCCGGCCGCTGCCCCCAGAATTACGGCTACAACGCCATCCGCCTCGACCCCGCGGCCGGCGCAAAAAAACTAAAACTTCGTTTCAAAGGCATTGCCGGAGCAGAGGGCTTTCGTAAGATCAACACCGGCAAAGCAGGATGGCGTTATGGTTTTGCAGCCGTGCTGAAAGACGGTTCCCGCGTGTACAGTGAGGCCGGCGCCAAATCCAACGGTACACTCGTTTTCCGGCTGCCACCACAAACAGCTCACCTGTGGCTGGTGGTAAGTGGCGCCCCCACAGAGCATTGGGAACACCTTACCGATGGTAAGGACGAAAACGACGAGCAATGGCCTTATGAAATAAAACTGGAGGGCGCTAAGGTGAACGGCGCTTTCTTACGGTAAGGTATATCCGTTTATTTTACTTCGGTAAGAATGGCCGTCCAGCCACCTCCCTTGCCGAGTGGTATGAACAGCGTTTCATCGCCTGAAATCATGGTTTGGCCAAGGGCGTAGTCGGAAGCATACCGGTCGCTGTTGATGCCATCCTGTAAAATAGTTGCCTGGTATTTTTTCCCTTTGGCAAAAGGCAGTGTAACCCGGAGGGTCCGCTGCTGCGAGTTGGTCATGGCGCCGATGTACCAGCGGTTACCGTTGCGTCGTGCTACCACCGCGTATTCACCCACTTTTCCGTCGAGCGCCCAGGTTTCGTCCCATACAGTGGGGATTTGGGCCATGAAAGAAGTACAGAGCGAATCCCTCATGTAATTGGATGGGTTGTCGGCAAGCATTTGCAGGGGCGCTTCGTACAGTACATACATGCTCACCTGGTGCGCGCGTGTACCCATGCTCGTGGGTTGCGAAAATACAGGATGGAAGTTTTTCTCCGTTACGTTCTTCATGGCGCCCGGCGTATAATCCATAGGTCCCGCCACCATGCGGGTAAAGGGCAGGGTTACATCGTGTTTCGGGGTAATGGTGGCTTCCCATTTATTGTTTTCAAGTCCGCGTACACCCTCGTAATTGAGCACGTTCGGATACTGGTGGTGAAGTCCCACGGGTTTATAAGCGCCGTGCAGGTCTACCATCAGTTTTCTTTTTAAGCATTCCCGTGCCACGCGTTCATAGTAATTCACCATATACTGTTCGGCACGGGCCATAAAATCCACCTTAATGCCTTTGGCGCCCCAGGCCACGTATTGGTCCAGGATCTTTTCCATGTCTTTGTCGAGCGGCTCCCAGAGGCACCAGAGCCATACACCCACGTTTTTGGAAGCGCCATAATCGATCAGTGCCTTCACATCTATATCAGGATTGCAATGCAACAGGTCGGTGGTGGTTTTTGTCCAGCCTTCGTCCAGCATGATGTAGTCAAGCCCGTAGCGCGCGGCAAAATCGATATAGTATTTGTAGGTTTCGGTATTGATGCCCGCCTTAAAGTTCACACCGTAAATATTGTTATCGTTCCACCAGTCCCAGGCCACTTTGCCGGGTTTGATCCAACTGTAGTCGCCGGGCGCTGGCGGCGTGGCGAGTTTGTAATTGAGCTGGTTCACCAGCAGGTCTTTGTCCTGCAGCGCAACAGCTACCGTACGCCAGGGATAATTTCTTTCGCCTTTCGTGACGGCAATATAATCCTGCAGTTTGGTGATGCGTATGCCGCGGTCGCGTACCGGCTGGCTTTCGGCGATCACTTTCGGGAAGATAGAACGCAGTCCCAGTGCACCATCGGCGGCAAGGAAAAGATTGGGATAGTCGTACAAATCCGTTTCACTGATCAGCAGGTTGACACCTTTTTTGGTTTGCAGCAGGAGGGGCAGCACGGCATAGTCGCCGGCCTTAATGGCGCCGATGGTAGAATCCGGGAAGAGCATTTCAAAGTGCGACTGGAAAGTAGCGCTTTTTTCACCTGGCCAGAACACACGGTAGTCTGCCGGGAAATGGAAAGGCGCGTTTTCCCCGGTCACGGTAACCTTTTCATCATCCAGCCGCGTTACGAAACGATAAGCCACTCCATCGTTATAAGCGCGGAAAAGAATGGAATAATCGGCAAAACTGAGTGTCAGTTCATTGTAACTGTCCTCTATTTGCTTTTGCTTGACCGGCACCACGGCGGTGATATTCTTATGGTAGTCGTCGATATTACTCGACTTCAGCTTCCTGCCTACTCCCAGCACCCTGCCATTGCTGAGCTGCATGCTGATGGCCGCCGGTTTCAGCACCATTTCCCCGTTGACGAGGAGCGACCACCTGACCGAATCACTAACGGTAACGGTTACCTGTATTTTCCTGTCGGGCGATAAAAGTACAATGTCCTTTGCGTGGGCAAAAGGCATCGAGAGGAGGCATATAAAAAGAAAGCAAATTTTCTTACCGCGAAAATGGCGCATTGACATCGGTTATTGGTTGGTTAGATGGAGGCCTGTGAATTTTCCGGTGGCCCCGGCGAATATAACCCCCAATCGCTAACCGGGATTAGCGGTATTTGACCGGGTAAAAACAAATATTAACTGCCGGCAGCCATTATACGAGTGGAATGGCGTTGCTGTTGCGGTAATATTGAATTTTTATCTGGAACATTTCTGCCATGCGTTGCCCCTGCCATTTGGCGCGTTCGGCTTTTTCCCCTGCAAAAAAATGATCCACTGTTTCGGTAAAGAGCTGTATCCATCGGTCGAAATGCTCTTTCTGCACGGGCATTTTCGCATGCGGCAAAAAAGGGCTGCCGGAATAGGTATGTTCTTCGAGCAATACGGTTTGCCAGAAGCGGTACATTTTATCAAGGTGTTCCGGCCAGCGATTCTGTATTACGGCATAGAAAATGGGACCCAGCAGGGCATCCGCTTTCACCTTATCATAAAAATGATCTACCAGTATCCTGATATCGGCAAGGTTCTCTATATCTTTTTTTGCATCCATGATCGTTTCGATTGTTAGCGGGTTAAAAAACTCAGGTTGTTTTCCAGGGATTCCGAGAAACTATCCACCCTGGCTTTCTGCAGCATGCGGTAAAGGTCTTTTCGCACCTGTTTGAATTCGTGGTGGATAGGGCAGGGGTGGGTTTCAGAACATTGTTTCAATCCCAGCCCGCAGCCTTTGAAAATCTGGTCGCCGTCCACGGCCATCACAATATCGGCCAGGGACTGTTTGCGCGATTTCTGGTCGAGGTAAAAACCGCCATTGGGGCCTTTTACCGACTGCAGCACATCGCGCCGGGTCAGTTCCTGCAGGATTTTTGCAATGAAATGCTCGGGCGAATTTATATTTTTGGCAATCTCTTTGATACCTACTCTTTGTCCGTCGCTGGTCTTTTGCGCTATGAACAGCACGGCCCTGATGGCATATTCACATGTTTTTGAAAACATCGGTTCGAATTACCCCGCAAAGGTAAAGAGGCATTTTAAATAAAAGATATAAATATCCTTTAATTTTAGGAAAGCAATGCAGCCATGGCAACAAAGATCCTGGTGAAAAATGTGCGGGAGCCCAAAACAAGGCAGGACGGCTTCCGGATCCTGGTCGACCGGCTCTGGCCCCGGGGCATGACCCGCGAAGCGGTGGACTACGATGCCTGGGAAAAAGAGCTGGCGCCCGGCACCGGATTGCGCAAGTGGTTCGGGCACCAGCCGGAACGGTGGGAAGGCTTCCGGAAAAAATACCTGGAGGAACTGCGGCACAACGAAGCGGTTGCCGGTTTTGTGGCAGCATACCGATCGCATGCAGTGATCACGCTTTTGTTTGGGGCCAAAGACCATGAACACAACCAGGCCATTGTTTTGCAGGAATACCTGCAGCCATTGATGAACAAATAATTATTAACTGATAAAGGCCGCAGCAGCGGCTACTAAAATGATCCGTATGCAGGATGAAACGGTTAACAGGCAGGAGATAGCAGATATGGCCACAGCGGCCATTCACGGCCATGCACAGGTGAATGCGGCGCACGCACACCTGGTGCCCATTTTTGCAAGTGCTTCTTTTACATTTGACAGTGCCGAACAGGGTATGTTCCGCTTTTCGGGTAAGGAGAAGGGTTATACCTATTCGCGTTTCGGCAACCCCACCACCGAGGCGGCGGCGCGGCTCGTGGCCGACCTGGAAACATTCGGCGTTTACGACGCAGCCGGGAAGCCGGTGCAGGCGGAAGCCCTGCTCACCGCCAGCGGCCAATCGGCCATGACCGTGATGTTCCTGGCAAACCTTTCCGCCGGCGACAGCCTGGTATGCAATGCATCGGTATATGGCGGCACTTTCGAATTCCTCAATAACCTGCTGCCCCGCTTTGGCATCCGTACGCATTTCATTTCCATGAACGAACTGGAAGCCCTGGAGCACTTGCTGCAGACCGATGAAAAAATACGCCTGCTGCACCTGGAATCGCCCTCGAACCCGGGCATGCAATGCCTCGATATTGCGGCCATCGCTGCATTGTGCCGCAAATACGATAAGCTGCTCACCATCGACAACACTTTTGCAACGCCTTACCTGCAACAGCCCTTCCGCTTTGGCGCCGATTATATTTTTCATTCCACCACCAAATTCCTGAACGGCCATGGCAACGCCATCGGCGGTGTATTGATAGGGCGCGACCTGGCCGCCATGAAGGGCCGCGTGTATCAAACCTATAAGCTGATAGGATGCAACAGCAACCCCTTCGACGCCTTCCTGCTGATGCAGGGGATCAAGACCCTGGGCGTACGGATGAACAAACACTGCAGCAATGCAGAAAAGATAGCCGCCTTCCTGGCAAGCCATCCTTCCATCGGGAAAGTGTATTACAATGGCCTGCCCGACCATCCAGATTATACCATATCAGTAAAGCAGATGAAACATCCGGGAGCGGTGCTGAGCTTTGAGCTGAAAGACGGCTTTGAACAGGCAGTCCGGTTCATCGACCGGTTGAAGATCTGTGTGCGCGCTGTTTCGGTAGGAAGCACGGATACGCTTGTTTCGCACCCTGCATCCATGTCGCACGCCGGCATGTTGCGCGAGCAGCGCTTGCAGGCGGGCATTACCGATGGCCTCGTGCGCATGAGCGTGGGCCTGGAAGATGCGCAGGACCTGGTGCGCGACCTGGAGCAGGCCCTGGCCTGATAAAGGCGGCGATGGTTACTGTAACACTTCTTTCAGGAAAAGCAGGGTGTGCTGCCAGGCTCTTTTTGCCATAACCTCGTTGTAATCGCGCGACCGCGGATCGGTAAAAGTGTGTTTCGCATAAGCATAGGTGATGATCTGCCAATCGGCCTTTCCTTCATTCATTTCTTTGGTGAGGGCCTGCAGTATCTCCGGCGTTACCCCGCCGTCTTCAGCCGGATTTTCAATAAGTATTTTCAGGGGCAGCGGTCCGTTCGGGCGGTCGGCTGCCTTTCCCAGTCCGCCGTGAATGGAGATCACGCCTTTTACCGGCAGGTTGGCGCGCGCCGCTTCGAGCGCACCCGTTCCGCCAAAACAATAACCGATCACAGCCAGGCGACCGGCCTCGGCGCCCTGTTGCTGCAACTGTTCCAGCGCCAGCCGGATCCTTTTCTGATAAGCCTGGTAGTCCTGCCGGTAAGCGCCGGCCACTTTTCCCGCGGCGGCATTGTCGGCAGGGGTATTTCCTTCGCCATAGATGTCGGCGATAAAAGCGACATAGCCCTGTTTGGCCAGTTCCGTCGCGGCCGTTTTTGCTTCTTCATCAATTCCTTTCCAGGCCGGCAGGATCAATACACCCGGTAATTTTTTGCCGGCATTGGATGTAACGAGTCCATTCAGTTTCTGGTCGCCATCGCGGTAAACAACGGGTTTGAGTTCCTGTGCCGGTAACATCGTGTGTGCTGATAGCAGTCCCGCTATCCAGAGGATTTTTTTCATGCTATAAGGTAAGAAATTTTGAATACGTAACTTTAAGCCATGTCAACTTACCGCGTAACCATTCTCCAGGCAGAGCAATTAACGCACGATGTGAAGTCGTTCCGGGTTACCAGGCCCGAAAACTACCAGTTCATTCCCGGTCAGGCAACGGAAGTGAACCTGGTGGAAAAAGGCTGGGAAGAAGAGAAGCGACCCTTTACCTTCACGGGACTGCCGGACGCCAGCTATTTGCAATTCACCATCAAAGGCTATCCTTCGCATAAGGGTGTTACGGAAAAGCTACATCACCTTACCATCGGCGACCAGTTGGAGATCGGCGATCCCTGGGGCGCCATCAGTTACCAGGGACCGGGTTATTTCATTGCCGGCGGCGCAGGCATTACGCCCTTTCTTGCCATATTCCGCGAGCTGCACAAAGAGGGCAGGCTGCAGGGTAACACGCTGCTCTTCTCCAATAAAACGGCGGCGGATATCATCCTGGAACAGGAACTGAAAGGAATGCTGGGGAACCATGCGGTATTCATATTGAGCCAGGAAAAAAAAGAGCCCTATCAATATGGCAGGATCGACGAGGCGTTTTTGCGCAAACTGCAACCCAACCTGCACCAGCATTTTTATGTTTGCGGGCCCGATCCCATGGTAGAACAGATCAGTGGCGTCCTGGAGGGCATGGGTGCAAAACCCGATGCCGTGGTCTTTGAGAAATAAATACCTTTTTTGAAAAACAGGGGTAGGTGTCGGCAAACAGGAATCAGATCTATGAAGCAGTGATCAGATCCGGTTGGCCGCGGCCTTCGCTACCTCACGGTAATGCTTAGGCGCATAACCGGTGGTTTCCTTAAAGAGTTTGTTGAAATTGGAAATGGTCTTATATCCACAGTTATAAGCGATCTCGGAAATGGTCCAGTCGCTGTCGAGCAACAGTCGGCAGGCATTACTGATGCGCACCTGGTTGAGGTATTCCACAAAATGGATCCTGTTCCGTTTTTTAAACAGCCTGCAAAAACTCTGCGGCGTAAGATTGGTAAGACGGGCCACGTCTTTGAGTTGTATGTCGGAACGGAAATTCTCGTTCACAAAACGATACACGTCGCAGAGCCTGTCTTTTTCTTTCCCTCTTTCATGATTGATCAGTTCTTCGGCATTGAGGGCCACCAGGTCTTCCGAGCCGGCCAGCACCTGCAGGATCTGCAACAGTCCCAGGATCTTTTCGAAGCCCGTAGCCAGCAGGGTTTTTTCCAAAAGAGCTGCCACTTTTTCGCGCGTGCCGTTTTGTATGCTGAGCCCGCTTCCTGCCTTGGTGAGCAGCGATTTTATTTCAGCCGATTCAACCAGGTCAAAGACGCCGCCCTGGAAAATGCTGGGGTGGAAATACATGATGAGTGAACGGGCGCGCAATTCCTGGTTCTGTTCGAGGTAAGAATCGTCGTTGATCCAGATATGGGGGAGGTGGGGTCCGATCAGCACCATGTCACCCGGCTCGAATCTTTCAATGCCATTGCCAATGATCCGTTTGCCGGTACTTTCTTTTACATACACGAGTTCAAACTCGGGATGTACATGAAGGGGGGCGTTAAAGAATTGCTCGTTTCTCTCCACTACTGTGAAAAGGGTGTTGAGCTTCAGGGCGATTTCCGTTTCCAGTATTTTCATAATAGCAATGCAGTACCTGCAATTTAGCTTTTTTCGACATTCCAAAGGAATCCCTTAATTTAGGTGGTTTTTATAGCAATCAACGATTCATGACCCCTTCTGCCAACATCTCGAAGGTTCAACCTGTATTGTCCGTTCAAACTACCGCTACCCGGCAGTTCCAGGAACATTTCCACACCCTTCCCGAATTTCTTGTCAGCGCACCCGGCCGCATCAACCTGATTGGTGAACATACCGATTATAACAACGGCTTTGTACTGCCGGCGGCCATCGACAAGCAAACCTGGCTGGCCATCGGCGCCCGCAGCGACCAGGAAATTCACCTGGTAGCCGCCGATCTCGGCGAAACCTGGAATGGTCACCTCGACCGGCTGGGAGCCGCGCAACACAACTGGCCCGATTACCTGGTGGGCGTGGTCCTTGAATTGAAAGGCAGGGGACTAAAACTGGGTGGTTTCAACGTGGCCATCAGCAGCAGCATCCCGGTAGGTGCAGGGCTCTCTTCTTCCGCCGCATTGGAAAATGCCATGGTGTTTGCGCTCAACCAACTCTATGACCTCCAACTGCCGAAGCTGGAAATGGTGCGTATTTCCCAGGCCGCCGAAAACGAGTACGTGGGCGTGAAATGCGGCATCATGGACCAGTTCGCGTCCATGTTCGGGAAAAAAGGGCATGCCATCCTGCTGGACTGCCGCAGCCTGAAATTTGAATACGTTCCGCTCGACCTGCACCAACATGCCATTGTGCTGATGGATACGCGGGTAAAACACAGTCTCGCTTCGGGAGAATACAATATCCGGCGCGAACAATGCGAAATGGGTGTAAAAGCCCTCCGCAAAGTATATCCCCAGGTGCAGAGCCTGCGCGATGCGAACAGGGCTATGATCGAATACACCCTGCGCGACATGGTGCCCGAACTGGTGTACCTGCGCTGCAAATACGTGGTGGAAGAAAACCTGCGCCTGCAGGTGGGAAGCGAAGCCCTGCGCCGGAACGACCTGGTGAGCTTCGGTAAAAAAATGTTTGCTTCCCATACCGGTCTCAGCAAATTGTACGATGTAAGCTGCCCCGAGCTCGATTTCCTGGTGGAACTGGCCCGGGAGGAGCATGCCATTGTGGGATCGCGGATGATGGGCGGCGGCTTTGGCGGCTGCACCATTAATATTGTACGGAAAGCCTACATCAACGAAGTGGTGGACCGTATGGGTAAAGCTTTCTTTGAGAAATTCGGCCAGGAGCCCCAGGCGCACGTCTGTAATATTTCCGATGGCACCCGCGTGGTGGAAGCTGTCTGAAAGGTTTCAAAAGAAATACAGTATTTTGCCGGACCTCATATGCTGTCTGCAAAAGCTCAATACGCCATCCACGCGCTTACCTTCCTGGGAGAACAGTACCAAAAGGGTTATATTCCCATCAACCAGATCGCTGAAAAAAGGCGCATTCCTGCTAAATTCCTGGAAGCCATCCTGCTGGAACTGCGGAAGGCCGGTATCCTCGGCAGCAAGGCGGGCAAAAACGGTGGTTATTACCTGTTACGCGATCCCCGCCAGATCCCCATGGTCCAGATCCTCCGGCTGATGGACGGCCCCATTGCGTTGCTGCCCTGCGTCAGCAAAATGTTTTATGAACCCTGTCGCCTCTGTCCCTATCCCGAGGATCAGTGCAATATCAGGCGTATTTTCCTGGAAGTAAGGGATGCCACCCTGCACGTTATTGAAGGCAAATCTCTCTTTGACCTGATGCAGGAAGTGAAAGGCAGTAATGATTTCATTATATAAAAAACGCTGGCAATAAATTCATTACACTAAATTTCGACGAATGACGCAATAATTCCTATTAAAACTATAGGAGTTGTGATATTCGTGATTATATTTGTGGAAGTAAGCAGGGGAGCTCCCTTTAAAACGAAATTATGAACGCTTCCAGTATCGCGCTGCCTCCAAATCTTTTTTCCCAATCCGAACAGGAGCAGGTGCAGCAACTGATCCAGAAATTCAGCAACCAGCAACTGCAGTGGCTGGCAGGCTATCTCACCGGCCTTCAGCACAGCAATCAGCAACTACTCAACCTCATCAACCGGATCCCCGTTCCGCAGGAATCGGTGGCTTCCGAACCTTTGCCATCGGCTGCTTCCGTAACCGTACTCTACGGGTCCAAAAGCGGTAACAGCAAGAAAGTGGCAAAAAGCCTGCACGACAAACTGATCGCCCGGGGCTTCACCGCCGTGCTGCAGGACATGAACCAGTACCAGGGCAACAAGTTGAAAGAGGAAAAATGGTTATTGGTGGTTGTAAGCACTCATGGCGAAGGCGACCCGCCACCGGCCGCAGAAGACCTCCACAGTTTCATCCACAACCGGAAAGCGCCCCAGATAAAGGATACGCATTTTGCCGTCCTGGCCCTGGGCGACCGGAGTTACGCCAGTTTCTGCCAAACCGGGAAAGATTTTGACGCCCGGTTTCATGCACTCCAGGGCAACCGCCTGATGGAAGTTACAGAGGCAGATGTGGACTATGAAGAAACAGCCGACGCCTGGATCGAAACGGTGCTCGTGCGGCTGCAGGAGAAAGTGGGCAGCAGCGTTGCAAGCCCTGCGGCGGTTGTCGCACACACCAATGGCGCAACGGTTAAACCGGCGGTTAGCTATTCCCGTAAGAATCCCTTCCAGGCGACCGTGCTGGAAAAAATACAATTGAACGGCCGTGGCTCTGCCAAACACACCTACCACCTCGAGCTTTCCCTCGAAGGCAGTGGCATTAGTTACCAGCCCGGCGACACCGTTGGGCTTTGGGTTGAAAACGAAGCCGAACTCGTCAACGGATTGCTGAACTCGAAAAAATGGGACGGCCAGGCGATCATCCTCCACAAGGATACGCCCATGAACCTGGTGGATTTCCTTATCAAAAAAGCCGAGCTCACCACGGTGAGCGGAAGTTTCCTGCAGGCCTACCTGCCTTATATAAACGATCCCGCCGATGCCCACGCGCTCCGCGGTATTTTACAGGACAAGCAGGAGTTGGGCAGTTTTGTATATGGAAAAGATATTTGGGATGTGCTGCAACTGTTTCCTGCTACCCTCAGCGAACAGGAACTGAGCAGCATCCTGCTTCCGCTCCAGCCCAGGCTGTATTCCATCGCCAGTTCCTTCCTGGCGCATCCCGATGAAGTGCATATCACCGTGGGCAAAGTACAGTACGAGAACCGCCGTCGCCTGCACCGTGGTGTCACATCCAATTTCATTGCCGACCGCCTGCAGGTGGGCGACCAGGTGCCGGTTTTCATTGAAACCAATGAATCGTTCCGCCTCCCGGCCAGTTCCGAAACGCCGGTGATCATGATAGGGCCCGGTACAGGCATCGCTCCTTTCCGCGCCTTCGTGGAAGAAAGAGCAGAGGCCGGCGCCGGCGGCGAAAACTGGCTGTTCTTCGGCGACCAGCATTTTTCCACCGATTTTCTCTACCAGGTGGAATGGCAGCGTTTCCTTAAGGGAGGTCACCTGCAAAGGATGAACACCGCATTCAGCCGCGACTCGCGCAGTAAAATATATGTTCAGCACCGCATGCAGCAGCACGCCGCCGAACTCTACCGCTGGCTGGAAAATGGCGCCCATTTTTATGTTTGCGGCGATGCGAAAAAGATGGCCAAAGACGTTAAACAGACCCTGGTGGACATCATTCGCCAGGAGGGAGGCCGCGACGAAGCTGCCGCACTGGACTATGTGAAACAATTGGTGAAAGCCGGCCGCTACCAGGAAGATACTTATTAAGAGATACTGTTAAGAAAGAACTCATTTCGATTCTCATGGACAAATCCAAACTCAGCGAAGTAGAGCATATCAAGGAAAAAAGCAAGTACCTGGAAGGTACCCTGCAGGACAGCCTCCGGGATGAAACGACTGGCAACCTCTATGCCGACGACCAGCAGCTCATCAAATTTCACGGCAGTTATGTACAAAGCGACCGTGAACTGGAAAAAGAAAGAAAGGCGCAGAAGCTTGAACCGCTCTATTCCTTCATGATACGCGTTCGGGTACCGGGTGGCGTGGCCACCCCCGAGCAATGGAAAGTGGTCGACGACCTGGCTTCCAAATATGGCATGCCTACCCTGAAACTCACCACCCGCCAGGCCTTTGAGTTGCACAATATTTATAAGCACAACCTGCGGCAAACCATTAAGGAGATCAATGAGTCGAAGCTGAGTTCTATCGCTGCCTGCGGCGACGTGAACAGGAATATCATGAACTCCGTTAACCCGTATACATCGGCCATTCACGACGACGTGCAGGCCGTGGCCCTCAGGGTAACGGAACACCTCACTCCACGCACCACCGCCTATTACAAAATATGGGTGAACGAAGACCAGGTGGTAGGTCCCAACGAAGAAGCGCCCATTGAAGAGCCGATCTACGGCAAAACCTATCTGCCCCGTAAATTCAAGATCACTTTTGCCATACCACCCTACAATGATACGGACGTATTTGCCCACGACGTTGGCCTGATCGCCATCGAGGAAAACGGAAAGCTGGTTGGCTTTAACGTATGCATCGGAGGTGGAATGGGAGCAACTTTCGGCGACGAAACCACCTATCCGCGGATTGGCGATGTGATCGGCTTTGCACCCACCGATACCATTCCTGATGTATGCGAAAAGATCGTTACCGTCCAGCGCGATTTCGGCAACCGGGAGAACAGGAAGAACGCCCGGTTTAAATACACCATCGACACCCATGGCCTCGATTTCATCACCAAAGAGATCAATAACAGGCTTGGTTATACGCTGGCGCCCGCGAGGCCTTTCACCTTCACCACCAATGGCGATTCCTATGGCTGGGTGAAAGCCAAAAACGGCCGCTGGTTCAACACGCTTTACATCGAAGGCGGCCGCCTGAAGGACACCGACAAATTCCAGTTGCGCAAAGGCCTCCGCGCCATCGCAGAACTGTTGGACGGACAGGGCGGCGATTTCCGCCTCACCGGCAACCAGAACGTGGTGATCGGTAATGTACCGGAAGAACTGAAACCCGAAGTGGACAGGCTGATGCAGGAATACGGCATCCTGGCGCACCAGGAAGTGAGCCTCCTGCACAAACACGCCATTGCCTGTGTGGCGCTCAACCTATGCCCCCTGGCCAACAGCGAAGCAGAAAGATACCTTCCCTCCCTGATCGATAAAATCCATCCCATCCTGGTAAAGAATGGCATCGGCGAGGAAGCCATTACCATCCGGATGACCGGTTGTCCCAACGGATGCGGCCGTCCCTACCTGGGTGAGATCGGTTTCGTGGGAAGGGCGCCCGGCAAATACAACCTGTACCTCGGCGCTTCCTTTAACGGCGACCGCCTCAACGTGCTCTACCGGGAAGCATTAGACGAAAATGAGATCCTGCAGACACTGGAACCGCTCCTGGTACAATATGCCAAAGAAAAAACAGCCAACGAGCATTTTGGCGACTTCCTTGTCCGAAAACAAATCATTACCCATCCCGTAAGCGCATGATCGTAGTTGCAGGCATCAGTTTTTCCAGCGCCGGATTTGAACAACTGGCCCGTTTCACCGGAAACTTTTCCGGTGGCAGCGACATGGTGGACGGCATCGCCGGCCAGGTTTGGCTCCAAACCTGCAACCGGCTGGAGCTCTATGCAGAGTTGGAAAACGACGACCCGCAACTGGCCGAAAAGATCCTGCTGCAAGCCTTTGGCCTGCGCCAGCGCCCTGAAGGCTGGTATATCTGCCAGGAAGAAGCTGCGGTTTTTCATTTGCTGAAAGTGGCAGCGGGACTGGAATCCGCCATCCTCGGTGAGGACCAGATCCTGGGACAACTGCGCCTGGCCTTCCAGCATGCCGCAGAAAACAGGATGACCACCTCCTTTCTGAACAAAGTCTTTCACAAAGCATTTGCCACAGGCAAACAGGTGCGCAGGCTCACGGCCATCAATAAGGGCCACCAGTCCGTTGCTTCCATTGCCGTGTCACTCGCCGATGGCTTTGCCCGCAGGAACCAGCTTGGCAAAACTGCGGAGATCCTGCTGCTGGGCGCGGGAGAAACCGGCAACCTGCTTACAGAGATCCTGGTAGACAAAGAATACCGGAACATCCGGATATGGAACCGCACATCCAGCCGTTCCATAGAACTTGCGAGCCGCTTCGACCTGCAGGTAGTATCGCAAAAAGAATTGCTGCAGGCCTACCGGCAGGCGGATATTGTGCTGATCGCAACGAGTGCAAAAAAAGCACTGCTGCCTTACCACAGCGGCCCGCTGAAAAAACAGCGCCTGCTCATCGACCTTTCCATGCCCTTCCAGGTAGATCCGCAACCTGCCATACCGGGAACCATCCTGTACAACCTCACCCAGATTGCAGACATCCGCCAGGAAACACAGCAGAACAGGAACCGGGCCGTGCAGGACGCCCTGCAACTGGTATATGCCGCGAGGGAAGAAGTGATGTCGTGGAAGGAAGAAAAAACAGTTTCCCAAACCATGCAGCAATGGAAATACCTGCTCGACCGGGTAAGACAAAGATCCCTGAAAGCATTTTTGAAAGCGCATCCCGGGGCGAGCGAGAATGAATTGGAAACCTATGGCCGGCAACTGATGAGCCAGGTGATGAACCAACTCGGCTGGACCGTCCGCCAGCAGCAACTGACCGATGAAGGCAGCCAGTGGTCGCGCCTCCTTTCCAATGTTGAACCCTATGAACAATTGAACTGATGATCGCTGTACCCTCCATACCTGGTAAAGTATTCATTACAGGCGCCGGTCCCGGCGACCCCGGCCTGCTCACCCTTAAGGCGAAAGCAGTTATTGAGTCGGCGGATGTGATCCTGTATGATAACCTCGTGCATCCCGACATCCTGCATTGGTGCCGGAAGGGCGCAAAAAAAATATTTGTAGGCAAACTTCCCTATTGTTCTGCCATCACCCAGGAAATGATCCACCAGTGGATGCTGGATCATGCCAGCGAAGGCAAACAGGTGGTGCGACTGAAAGGCGGCGACCCGTTGATATTCGGAAGGGGAGGAGAAGAAGCTGCTTTCCTTAAACAGCACGGCATTCCTTTTGAGATCATCCCGGGCGTCACCAGCAGCCTGGCCGCAGGCGCCTACAGTGGCATTCCGCTTACCCACCGCAAAGATGCGCAGATGCTGCTCTTTATAACCGGCCATACCCAACGGGCTGCGAAAACCGGGCTGGGATTCGACTGGCAGCAACTGGCGGCTTTTAATGGCACCATGGTGTTTTATATGGGTGTGAAAAACCTGGACCAGATCGCAAGCGGGCTCATCACTGCGGGCAAACCCGAAGATACCCTGGTGGCAGTTGTGGAGAACGGCAGCCTTTTGGAACAACGCGTGATAACCGGTAATTTGGCAACCATTTCAGCAGCCGCCAGGGAGGCCGCCATCAGCACACCTGCACTGATCATTGTAGGCGAAGTGGTGAAATACCACCAGGACCTGAACTGGTTCGCCGATGTGCAGGCAGCCCTGAAAAGAGAAACCGCATAAACAAAGAAAACATGTCGCTTTTGCACGGATACATACTAAGCTCTTCTGTTCCGCAGAAAAAACAGGTGATCGCTTTCGCCCAGGAACTGGTAGACTACCTCTTTCCCGTAGTGGAAAACGAAAAGACCTACCAGAGCAGGCACCAGAAAAAACTCGAATCGCTGAAGAACCAGTTTTCAGAGATCGTGTATGCCTTCAATGAAAACTATCACCTGAAACAGGAAGAAATCAGCAACGGCCTTTTTGATTCGCTGGATGCCGTGAAAACACAGTTACTCGAAGATGCGCACGCGCTCCAGCAATTTGACCCTGCCGCAAAATCGCTCGAGGAAGTAGTGCTGACCTATCCCGGTTTCATGGCGGTAACAGCCTATCGCATTGCCAATGTATTGTATCGCCTGCAACTGCCCCTCGTGCCCCGCATCATCAGCGAATGGGCGCACAGCATTACCGGCATCGATATCCACCCGGGCGCCACCATCGGTGTTCCTTTCATGATCGATCACGGAACGGGTGTGGTAATAGGAGAAACTTCCGTTATTGGTAAGAACGTTAAGATTTACCAGGGCGTAACCATCGGGGCTCTTGCCGTAAAAAAGGAAGAAGCGGAGACAAAACGCCATCCAACCATTGAGGATAACGTGATTGTATATGCGAACAGTACCATACTGGGAGGAAAGACCACCATCGGGCGCGACAGCATCATTGGTGGCAACTGCTTTCTTGTTGAATCGGTGCCTGCCATGAGTGTCGTTTACCACCAACCCATCATAACCGTAAAAAATAAAAAGGATTTCACCGAGCCCCTTAACTGGGTGATCTGAATCCGCACTTCAAAAACTACAACCATGATTGCAGCAAACATTCTGGAAACCATCGGTAACACACCGCACCTTAAGATCAACCGGCTTTTCGGCAACGATCACAAGGTTTATGTCAAGCTCGAAAGGGCCAATCCCGGCGCCAGCATCAAGGACAGGATTGCCCTGGCGATGGTGGAAGATGCCGAGAAACAAGGCATCCTGCATAAGGACAGCGTCATCATTGAGCCCACTTCCGGCAATACCGGCATCGGCCTGGCGCTGGTTGCAGCAGTGAAAGGGTACAAGATCATCCTGGTAATGCCCGAAAGCATGAGCGTGGAAAGAAGAAGACTGATGAGCCTCTACGGCGCCAGTTTTGAACTGACACCCCGCGAAAAAGGCATGAAGGGCGCCATTGAAAAAGCCAAAGAACTCGTGGCGGCAACACCGCATGCCTGGATGCCGCAGCAATTCGACAACCCGGCCAACACCGAAGTGCACCGCAAAACCACCGCCGAAGAGATCCTGAAAGACTTTCCTAACGGTCTCGACTACCTGATCACAGGCGTGGGTACCGGCGGACATATCACCGGCTGTGCGGAGATCCTCAAACAAAAATTTCCCAACCTGAAAGTGTTTGCAGTGGAGCCCGAACTTTCGCCCGTGCTGAGCGGCGGTTCTCCTTCCCCCCATCCCCTCCAGGGACTGGGAGCCGGTTTCATTCCTTCCATCTATAACAAGGACGTGATCGACGGCGTAATACAGGTAGGCAAGGACGAATCCTTTGCCTACACCCAACGCGCTGCAAAAGAAGAAGGTCTGTTCGGTGGCATCAGCACCGGCGCAGCCCTGGCGGCCGTTGCCAAAAAACTGGCCGATATCCCTGCAGGAAGCACGGTTCTGACTGTTAACTACGACACCGGTGAACGGTACCTGTCCATCGACGGATTATATTGAACTGAAGCAATTGAACATGGAACAGACAGCCATACAGTGGAATGAACAACTTGCCCCGCTGACAGCAGCGGAAAGGCTGGTGCATACCTGCGCACAGGCAGTGGGCAAGGTTGTTTTTTCCACCTCCCTCGGACAGGAAGACCAGGTGATCACCCACCTGATCGCCCGCCAGAACCTGCCGGTGGAAATATTTACCCTCGATACCGGCCGCCTCTTCCAGGAAACCTATGACATCCTGGACCTGACAATGGCCAGGTACAAACGCAGCATCCTGTCTTATTTCCCGGACACGGCCAAAATAGAAGCCCTGCTGGCGGCGAAAGGCCCCAACAGTTTTTACGAATCGGTGGAAAACAGGAAAGAGTGTTGCTATATCCGCAAAGTGGAACCACTCAACCGCGCCCTTACGGGAGCCGCGGTTTGGATCACCGGCTTGCGGGCGGAACAGAGCGAGAACCGGCACAACCTTCCTTTTGCGGAATGGGATCCGGCACATGGGCTGATCAAGGTGAATCCTTTGCTGGACTGGACCTACGACCAAATGATCGCTTTCATAGGCCGGGAAAATATCCCCTGTAACAAACTGCACGACCGCGGCTTTCCCAGCATTGGCTGTGCACCCTGTACCCGGGCCGTTGAACCGGGTGAGGACATCCGCGCAGGAAGATGGTGGTGGGAAGCTTCCCATAAGGAATGCGGCCTGCACCAGGAAAAAATTCATTCATAAGCACCAATAGCAAGAAACAGATACACATGTCACAACCATCACCCATACCCGCATTCCCCCGGATGTTAGAGGACGAGAGCATTTACATTATGCGGGAAGTGGCGGCCCAGTTCGAAAGGCCGGCCCTTTTATTCAGTGGCGGAAAAGATTCCATTACCCTGGTTCGGCTGGCACAGAAAGCTTTCTGGCCCGGCAAAATTCCCTTTCCCCTGGTTCATGTGGATACCGGGCACAACTTCCCCGAAACCATTGCCTTCCGCGACTGGCTGGTGAAGGAAACCGGCGCAGAGCTGATCGTGCGGTATGTGCAGGATAGCATCAACGCCGGAAAGGTGAAAGAAGAAACCGGTAAATACGCCAGCCGTAATGTGCTGCAAACCGTAACGCTGCTCGATGCGATCGAAGAATTCAAATTCGACGCCTGCATCGGTGGCGCCCGCCGCGACGAAGAGAAGGCCCGCGCCAAGGAAAGGATCTTCTCCGTGCGCGACGACTTCGGCCAGTGGGATCCCAAAAAACAAAGACCGGAACTCTTCGATATGCTGAACGGCAGGATCAGCCTGGGCGAAAACGTTCGCGTATTCCCCATCAGCAACTGGACCGAGCTCGACGTGTGGACCTATATCAAAGAAGAAAAAATGGCCATTCCTTCCATCTACTACACGCACAAGCGCGAAGTAATTGAAAGGGACGGAATGATCTGGCCGTTCAGCGATTTTCTGAACACCAGTGAAGACGAAGTGCCTTTTGAAGAGATCGTGCGTTTCCGCACCGTGGGCGATATGACCTGTACGGCTGCGGTTGCCTCCACAGCGAACAATATCGACGACATTATCCGCGAGATCCTTTCTGCAAAAATTTCCGAGAGGGGTGCACGCATGGACGATAAGAGAAGCGAAGCAGCGATGGAGCAGCGAAAAAAAGAAGGGTATTTCTGACCAGGAGTGCATCCTTTTTTTTATAATATAAATCTATTAAAAAACTAGAGTAGCTACCGGCTGCTTCAAATGCGAACAATGTCGCCCAAGCCAGCAAATAATTTGTATCCGGTTTTCCTGCAACTCAGCCGCCTTCGCGTGCTGGTGGTGGGAGGCGGACATGTAGGTGAGGAAAAGCTGCATTCCCTGCTGGTTTCCTGTCCCGATGCCAGGATCACCCTGGTGGCGCTGGAGATAAGTCCGGCCATCCACGCCCTGGCAGAAAACCACCCACACCTGGAACTCCTGCAAAAGCCCTTTGTGGCGGGCGATCTCTTTGAAAAAGATGTGGTGATCGCTGCTACCAATAATGGCGAACTGAATTACGAGATCAGGCAGGCGGCCAAAGCAGCCGGCGTGCTGGCCAATATCGCCGATACGCCCGAGCTCTGCGATTTTTACCTCGGCAGCATCGTGAACAAGGGCGACCTCAAAATCGCCATCAGCACCAACGGGAAAAGTCCCACCATTGCCAAGCGGCTGAAAGAAGTGTTCAACGATGCCATCCCGGCCGAAATGGACCAGGTGCTGGATAACATGCAGCAACTTCGGTTCCGCATGAACGGTAATTTCGCCGACAAGGTGAAAAAGCTCAACGAGATCACTGGCGTGCTGGTTGCAGAAACGAGTCCGGCCAAACTGAGTGCAGAAAAAAAATGGAAACGGGTGGCTACCCGGCTGGTGCTGTTGTTCACAGCCATGATCCTGGGGCACCTCATCTTTTCGTCCATACCCCTGCCGCCCCTGCGCGAACTGCTGAGCAATGCGGGGGATTACATCACGCGCGAATTCCTTTTCTTCATCCTGGCGGGATTCCTGGCCCAACTGGTGGACGGGCTGCTGGGGATGGGATATGGCGTTACTTCCGCCACCTGCCTCATTACGGCCGGCGTGAACCCGGTTTCGGTGAGTGCGGCGATCCATACTTCTGAAATTTTTTCCTCGGGACTCAGTGGCTATTCCCACTACCGCTTCGGTAATGTGAACCGCAAGCTCTTTCGTCACCTGGTGGTGCCGGGTGTGATCGGGGCGATCCTGGGCGCGGCCGCATTGGTGCTGCTGGGCGAACACGCCGGCAAATGGCTGATGCCGCTGATTGCCCTCTATGCTATGTTTTTGGGTTTGAAAATATTCAGCCGCGCTTTCCAGTTGCGGCAGAACAACGGCAACAGCAAGATCCGCCGCGTAGGCTGGTTGGCAGGAGCCGGCGGGTTCCTGGATTCTTTCGGCGGCGGCGGCTGGGGCCCCATCGTTACCAGCACGCTGATCTCCAAGGGGCGCAGCCCGCGTTATACCATCGGCACGGTAAGCCTTACCGAATTTTTTGTGACCCTGGCCAGTGCTGCAACTTTTTTCTTCACGGCAGGCATGGGACACCTGTCGGTAGTGATCGGCCTGCTGATCGGAGGATCGGCAGCGGCCCCTATTTCAGCAAAGCTGGCGGGAAAGCTGCCGGCTAAAACCATGATGATCGGCGTGGGCGTGATCGTAATGATCTGGAGCATTCGCCTGATTGTAAAATCGTTTTTATAAAGACAAATAACTAACAATGGATATTCTGAGAATTGCCACCGCAGGAAGTGTGGATGATGGAAAAAGTACACTGATCGGACGTTTGTTGTATGAAACGAACAGCATTACGCAGGACAAGCTGGAAGCCATCGAGCGCGCCAGCAAACGCCGGGGCGTGGATTATACCGACCTTTCGCTGCTGACCGACGGCCTTATTGCAGAGCGGGAGCAGGGCATCACCATCGATGTGGCGCATATTTATTTTTCGACCAACACCCGCAAATACATCATTGCCGATACGCCCGGGCACTTTGAATATACCCGCAATATGATCACCGGCGCCAGCAATGCGCAGGTAGCCATCATCCTGATCGACGCGCGAAACGGTATCGTGGAGCAGACCCACCGCCATTTTTATATCACGCAACTGCTGCGCATACCCTACGTAGTGGTGTGCATCAACAAAATGGACCTGGTGAATTATTCCGAAGAACAGTACAACCAGGTTCGCGAACAGTTCAGCGAATTGTTTGCCCGCGCCAATTACCGTGAGCAGCAACTGCAATTCATTCCCGCTTCTTCGCTCTACGGTGACAACATCGCCAGCCGCTCTTCGCAGATGCCCTGGTACGAAGGCCCGTCGATCCTCGAATTCCTGGAAGCCATCGAATGGCACAGCCAGGAAACCCAGTTCCCCGCTCGTTTCCCCGTGCAATACGTGGTACGTCCCAAGTCAGAGCAGTGGCACGATTTCCGCGGCTTTGCCGGAAAACTCACCAGTGGAAAACTGCAGGCCGGCGACGAAGTAGTGGCACTGCCTTCGGGACAATCGAGCGTCATCGATAATATCTATCGTTTTGAAGAAGCCATTGAATCGGTGGAGGCGGGAGAAAGTGTGGTCATCACTTTAAAAGACGAAATTGATCTCAGCCGCGGCGATATGCTGGTGCTGAAAGACCAGGTGCCGGAAGCAAGAAAGGATCTTTCCGCACGCATCTGCTGGCTCGATCACAGTCCCCTGCGCGCAGGTAAGAACTACCTGCTGCAGCACGGCAGCAACCGCGTGAAAGCGAAAGTGACCAATCTTTTCAGCAGCATCAATGTGACCGACTACCAAACCATTGATGGCATTGAAGACCTGGGCCTGAACGAGATCGGCTACATTTCCCTGAAAACCGCCCGGCCTGTAAATGCCGACGATTATGCCGCCAACAAATTGAACGGAACTTTCATTCTCATCGATGAAGGAACCAACAGTACCGTAGGCGTTGGATTTATCGGGTAGGAAAATTCCTTACTTTTAGCCCATGGCAGAAAAAATCATTGATCTACAGAACGTCAATATATACCAGGGCGGCAACCTCATTCTCCAGGATGTCAATATCACCATCAACCGGGGAGAGTTTGTATACCTCGTGGGCAAAACCGGTACCGGTAAATCCAGCCTGCTGAAAACGCTGTACGGCGACCTGCCCCTGAAAGAAGGTGAAGGAAACGTGGTGGGATTCAATCTTAAGGAAATGGACTGGAAAAAAGTTCCCTTCCTGCGACGCAACCTGGGCGTGGTTTTCCAGGAGTTCCAACTCCTTACCGACCGGAATGTAAATGAGAACCTGAAATTCGTGCTCAAAGCTACCGGGTGGAAGGACGAAAAACTGATGGACGAAAAGATCTCCGATGTACTGGATAAAGTGGGGCTCAAATCAAAAGGTTTCAAAATGCCCTTTGAAATGAGCGGGGGCGAGCAGCAAAGGGTGGATATTGCCCGGGCCCTCCTGAATTCTCCCAAACTGATCCTGGCCGATGAACCTACCGGTAACCTCGATCCCGAAACCTCCGATGAAATCATGCAACTGCTGTTCCACATCTGCCGCGATTATGGCACTTCCATTATTATGGCCACACACGATTACATCGTGATCAACAAATATCCCGCACGCACCCTGCGTACGGAAAGAGGAAGGGTGGAAGACAATGCTACTGTAAGTATGCAATAAGCTGCGCTGCGTTGGCTTCGTTGTTGAAATGCGTTTCAAGTATCCGCCTGCGCAGGCGGATCTCTTCTTCACCAAAAGGCAGGTGATACAATTGCATCACCACGCGTTGCACAGCGGCCGGTGTTTCCGCAACATGACAAAGTGGTCCCAGCGGCGTTCCTTCAATAGCCGCATCATTCACCACGCAGTGGCGCCCGTTAAACAGGGCGTTGATCAGCTTCAGCTTTACGCCGGTTTCATTAAAGGAAGGGAGTATATTGATCTGCGCCTTACTGATCAGGTCCCTGAGCTCGCGTTCTTCGGGATCGGCGATCAGGCAGGTATGACAACCCAGGTGGGCAATGCGCTCAAGCCGGCTCGATGGGTTACGGCCCGCCACCACAAAGGGTAGTTTCATTTTGACAAAAACCTCTTCCAGCAGCCACTCCGCTGCTTTTTCGTTCTCAGCCACACCCAGGTTTCCGTGGTAGAGGCAAAAAGAACCAAGCCCTTCGGCAGGATGCAATTCATGGTGCGGCACAAATACCGGCAGGGTATGTACATCTGTGGCGCCCAGTTTCTGTTTGTAATAACAGGTATCCTTATCCGACAATGTCAGCACGGTGACCCTTTTCGCAACCATGGATTCATATTTCTGCAGCAGCCGGCTTTCGTTGTAGTAAAAAGCCTTTCTTACCAGGGATCGTTCGTGATGAAACAATTGCCGGTAATAACAATGCTCCACGTTGAAGAGGCGCAGCACTATCTTTCTTTTTTCAAAACGGGGATCTGTCAGCAAAAAACTGCAGTGTATCCCTTCCAGCAGTATGGGATGATTGTCGGCCGCCAGGCGGTTCAGCAGTTCGGCGTTGGAGCGCGAGCTTACAATATAGGGAAGCTGAAAAGAAAAGCCTTTATGCCCTTCCTGCCGCGGGTAATAATGCACTTCGCGGCAATACTGGTTCAACAGGGGCTGCTGGCCGCGGCCATATTCAAAACAATGTAATATGACGTCGACGCCTGCCGCGTGCAGCGACTGGATGGTGCAGAAAATATCGATCACGCCACCGTAGTCGGCCGGGTAGGGTACATCGTGACTAACAATATGAATGATTTTGTTCACGAACGAAAAAATGACTGATACATCGACAATAAAAGATGTTCTTCTTTCTCCCAGCAATATTGCTGGCTGGCGGCGCGGCAGTTCTGAGCCAAACGCATATATAAAACACCATCGGTCAGCAAATGGTTGAGCGCAGTTGCAATCGCTTCCGTTTCCGGGGCGGGTATCAGCAGCGCCACTTCGTACTGTTCGTTCACCCGGCGGTATTCCGGGAAGTCCATCGTGAGTTGTGGTAACCCCGCCTGCATATAGTCGAAGAATTTATTGGCAAGGGAATAATACTGGTTCAATCCCTCGCGCGCCACCAGGTTGATGCCGGCCGTGTACCGGCGGGTGACCTGCTGCAGGTCGCCGGGCGGAAGCACGCCTTTGAAGATCACTTTTTCTTCCAGTTGATGCGCACGCACCAGCTCTTTTGCTTTTTCCAGGAAATTGCCGTCGCCGTACAGGTGCAGCACCGCCGGGATCTCTTTCATGGCGGGGATCAGTTGTTCCAGTCCGCGCCCCTCGTTGATGGCTCCCTGGTACAACAGCAGGGGCGCCGGCGGGGGAGTGGCGGGTTGAAAAGAATACCGGGGCAGGTTCCTGATAACACCGTAGCGAACGCCGTATTGCCGGTGGAAAGCCTCGGCAATGCTTTGGCTCACCGTATAACCGTTGGGAAAGCGGGGCAGGGAAAAACGTTCTATGGCCAGCCACCAGCGCTGGATGGCAGGCCGCCGGATCACTTCGGGTAGCTGGCTGAAATATTCGTGCGCATCGTACACCCGGGGAATTCCCCTGAGGCGGCTGATGCAATACACTGGCAATATGGTGTCAAGGTCGATGGCGCAAACCAGGTCGGCCTTGTGAAAAAGCAGCCAGCAGAAAATCCGCAGGTTGCACTCGACATATTGGAGCGGCCCCTTCCGCCACCACGCAGGCAGGCGCACTGTTTTGAAAGGAAGATGATTGACCGGCAGGGGACGCAGCCGCCGGCCCACCAGGCAAACCCGGTAACCGGCGCCGTGCAGGGCCCCGGCGATGCGGATCATCCGCTGGTCCGTAACAGGATCGTTGGTGATGGTGAAGACGATCCGCTTAGCCGGCATGGTAAATCGATTCGATCAGTTCAATGGATGGAATGCCTTCTGCAATTCCCGGCAGGGCTGCCGCACCGGTTTCGCCGGCCAGCGCCTTGTACACGCGGTGGTGGTTGCCGGGCCTGGGGTTGTTCTCCTGCGCGGCGGAAAAAAAAGTTTCCAGCGCAGCCTCGCCCGTTGCCGCCTGCAGGTAGGTAAGCTCGTTCATGAAAGCGCCGCCAATGCGGATGGTCGCTTTTTCGGCCACTACCAGGAGGCTCACCTCCATATTATTATGAGTGGCGTTGATGGTCCAGTGAAGCGTGCCGATGGCTCCGCCGGCGGCTTGCAGCAGCGCCGTACCACAGTCCTCACCTGCCACCGTGTTTGGATGGGCCGCGTTCCGGCGACTCACTGCCTGCACACCAACGGGGCCGAGGCACCAGCAAAGGGCGTCGAGGTAATGGCTGAACTGGGTGTAGAGGACGCCGCCGTCCATATCGGCCGATCCCCTCCACCTGCTGTTGGTGTAATACCCCGCGTCGCGGTGCCAGGCGGCATTCATCTGGAAGCTGAATATTTCTCCCAGGCGGCCTTCGGCAATCGCCCGGCGCAAGGCCTGCAGCAGGGAATGGTAACGGGCCGATAACACGAGGTATACGTTTTTGCGGGAGGCGGCCTCCAGCGCCAGGAGCCGCCGGGCATCTGTGCCATGCAGGCAAAGGGGTTTTTCGCAGAGTACATCCAGCCCCGCTTCCAGCGCGACCGCCACCTGTTCAGGATGGCAGGCATTCGGACTGCATACCACGGCTGTATCGCCCTCCACCGCCTGCAGCATGGCAGACAGGTCCCGGAAACCGGGTATATTGTAACGCGAACAAAAAGCCGCGAGCGCCTGCGGATCGGGGTCGCAGGCCGCCACCAGCCGGCCGGCCACCAGCATTTCTTCGGCATGCCGGTAAGCGATCCTTCCGCACCCAATCATCATGAAGGCTTTGTGCATGCGGCAAAATCCAAAAAAAACGGCAATTTGCAAGCTTATTATCGGAAATTCCCTAACTTTGCCGCCAATTTAAGCTGTTATAACTATTGGATGTTTCGTAAAAAAAGAAATGATGTCTTATTTAACTAAAGAAAAAAAAGCTTCCATTTTCACTGAATTCGGTGGCAACGCTGCAAATACCGGTTCTATTGAAGGACAGATCGCTTTGCTGACAGAGCGCATCAGCTCCATCTCAAAGCACCTGCAGGAAAACAAAAAAGATTTCTCTACCCACCGCGGCCTGATGCAGCTCGTAGGTAAGCGCAAACGCCTGCTGACCTACATGAGCAAGCATAACCTTACCGGCTATCGCCAACTGATTGAAAAATTAGGCATCCGCAAATAAGCGACCCAATGATATTTATAACTATTCCCAACTGATATGAAAAGTTGGGAATAGTTTTTTTGCGTATAATTATATAAACCATAGTTGAACCTATGTTATCACAACCTATTCAAGTGCATTTCGAGGTGGGTAACGGCCGCGAGGTAGTTATCGAAACCGGGAAACTGGCACGCCAGGCAGATGGCGCAGTTACTGTACGCCAGGGAAACTGCATCATACTGGCCACCGTTGTTGCCAATAAAGAACCCAAAGAAGGACAATCCTTTTTCCCACTTACTGTAGATTACCAGGAAAAATTTGCTTCTGCCGGAAGGATCCCCGGATCTTTCTTCAAGAGAGAAAGCAAGCTCAACGATTATGAAGTGCTGACCAGCCGCCTGATCGATCGTGCCCTGCGTCCCCTTTTCCCGGAAGACTATCTCTGCGACGTACAGGTGCTGGTGACCCTGGTCTCCAGCGACCCGGAAGTAATGCCCGACGCCCTTGCCTGTTTGGCTGCTTCCGCCGCCCTGGCAGTTTCCGATGTGCCCATCCAGGAAATCATTTCCGAAGTAAGGGTGGCACGCATCGACGGCCAGTTTGTGGTTAACCCTTTCCGTTCCGAACTCACCAAAGCCGATATGGACTTCATCATTGGTGCTACTGAAAAGAACATCATGATGGTGGAAGGCGAAGCCAAAGAATGCCTGGAAGACGACCTGATCCGTGCCATTGAACTGGCCCACGACGCCATACGCGTGCAGGTAAAAGCGCAGCAGGAACTCCGCCAGTTGAAAGGCGTAACCGGCAAACGCGATTATACCAAACCTGCTCATAACGAAGAGCTCCGCGCCAAAGTAGATGCTTTTGCGAAGGACAAAGTATATGCCGTTGCAAAGGGCGCACTCTCCAAACACGAACGTAGCGACCGCTTTGAAGCGATCGGTGAGGAACTGATGGAGCAGTTGAAAAAAGACTACAATATTGCCGAAGGCGAAGAGCTGGATCCCACGATCAAAAAATTCGCCAAGCTCTATTACGGCGACCTGCAATACAACGTGGTGCGCGACATGATCCTCAACGACCGTGTGCGTCTCGATGGCCGCAGCCTCGAAGAAGTGCGCCCCCTCGCCATGGAAGTGGACGCCCTGCCTTCCCCCCACGGCGCCGCCCTCTTCACCCGGGGTGAAACCCAATCGCTCACCACAGTGACCCTGGGTACACCCCTGGATGAACTGCTGGTGGAAAGCGCAGCCGTTTCTGTTTATTCCAAATTCATCCTGCATTATAATTTCCCGCCCTTCTCTACAGGCGAAGTGAAAATGATGCGCGGCCCCGGCCGTCGTGAGGTAGGACATGGTAACCTTGCCATGCGCTCCCTGAAGCAGATGATGCCCGGCGACGAATATCCCTATACCGTTCGCATTGTGAGTGATATCCTCGAGTCCAACGGTTCTTCTTCCATGGCAACCGTCTGCGCCGGATCCCTGGCCCTGATGGACGCCGGTGTGCCCTTCCCCAAACACGTTTCCGGTGTTGCGATGGGCCTCATCACCAAAGAAGGAAAATTTGCCGTGCTCACCGATATCCTCGGCGACGAAGACCACCTGGGTGATATGGACTTTAAAGTGACCGGAACCCGTGAAGGGATCTGCGGTGTGCAGATGGACATCAAAGTGGACGGCCTCAGCATGGACATCATGCGCCAGGCCCTGGCACAGGCCAACCGCGGCCGCTTGCACATCCTCGATGCCATGTACACCACCATCCCCGCTGCCCGCAGCGATGTGAAACCGCACGCACCGCGCATGGTGAAAATCTTCATCGACAAAGAATTCATCGGCGCCGTAATCGGACCGGGTGGTAAAGTGATCCAGGAAATGCAGCGCGAAACCAGCACTACCATCAACATCGAAGAGAAGAACAACCAGGGTGAAGTGAGCATTTTCGGCGCCGCCAAGGAAAATGTGGACAAAGCCGTGAACTGGATCAAGGGCATCGCCGCCCAGCCCACTGTGGGCGATACTTATGAAGCCACGGTGAAATCCATCCAGCCCTATGGCGCTTTCGTGGAATTCCTCCCCGGCAAACAGGGACTGCTGCACATCTCCGAAGTGAGCTGGAAGCGCCTGGAAACACTGGAAGGCGTACTGAAAGAAGGCGACGTGGTGAAAGTGAAGCTCACCGGTACCGATCCCAAATCCGGCAAGTTCAAGCTGAGCCGCAAAGTACTGCTTCCCAAACCCGAAGGAGCCCATGCCGGCGCCCGCGGCCAGGAACAACAGGATTGATCTTCCTAATAACTGATATCCAAAACCCCGGTCCCAGATCGGGGTTTTTTATACAATGCCATGAACAATTACCAGCAAATAACCATTCCCGTTCCGGCGGGCGAAACCCGCGACATCCTGCTGGCCCTGCTGGCCGATGCAGGATACGAAGGCTTCACCGAAGAAAGGGACCGGCTGCAGGCTTATATCCCGGAAGCGCAGTTTGAAAAAGAAACCCTGGTCGCCCTGCTGGCGCCTTACGCAATTCCCTATGCGCAGGAACTGGTAGCGCAGCAGAACTGGAACGCGAGCTGGGAATCGAGCTTTGAGCCGGTAGTGGTTCCCGGCTTTTGTTGCATACGGGCGGGTTTTCATGCGCCGGTAGAAGGTGTTCCGCACGACATCATTGTAACCCCAAAAATGAGCTTTGGTACCGGGCATCACGCCACCACCTTTCAAATGCTGGAATCGATGCGGGACCTGGATTTTAAAGACAGATCGGTCCTTGATTTCGGCACCGGCACCGGGGTGCTTGCCATCCTGGCCGAACAACTGGGCGCCGCCACCGTGCTGGCCATCGACAACGACGACTGGAGCATGGAGAACGCAGCGGAAAACTTTATACAAAACCATTGCAGCCGCATAAGATTGCAGAAAGCAGAAAACCTCAGCTTCTCCGAAAGATTTGACCTGGTCCTTGCAAACATTAACAAAAATGTGATCCTGGCCAATCTGCCGGAGATGAAAAACCGGTTGCTTCCCGGAGGTCATATCATTATCAGCGGTTTATTGACGGGCGATGGCCCTGAGCTCGAAAGGGCAATAGCAGCGAACGGGCTGACGTTAACCAACAGAAAGGAAAAAGAAAGCTGGATTTGCTGGACGATGAAAGCCTGATTTTCCTATTTTTGAAATCCAACCAGACCCCCCAGTATGAAAGAGGCTCTGCTGATATTGCTCGCATACTGTATCGGCTCTATACCCACCGCAGTTTGGGTGAGCAGGTATTATTTCGGAATTGATATTCGGGATTATGGCAGCGGTAATGCCGGTGCTACCAATACTTTCCGGGTACTGGGTTCCAGATGGGGAACCCTGGTAATGATCATTGATGTGCTGAAAGGCCTGGCTGCCGTAAAGCTGGCCCTGCTTTTGCCTTATTACCACGAAAATGATATTGCCCTCACCAATTTCCAGATCGGGCTGGGAATGGCTGCCGTAGTGGGTCATATCTTTCCCCTCTGGGCCGACTTCAAAGGTGGAAAAGGTGTGGCTACCCTCTTCGGACTGGTGATCGGCATTTCGCCCTGGACGGCGCTATGCTGCTCCGGTGTTTTTCTCCTGGTGCTTTACCTGACCCGTTTCGTGTCCCTGAGCTCCATACTGGCAAGTATTGCTTTCCCGGTATTTATCCTTGTTATCTTCAACGTCGATAACCACGCTTACCGGGTATTTGCCATTGTGGTGGCCCTGCTGGTGATCCTGACGCACCAGAAAAACATCGGCCGCCTCTTTAGGGGCAGCGAAGGGAAAGTGCCTATCCTGAAATACCGCGACCGCCGCCGGAAATAGGTGGTATATTAATTGAATGTCTTCACCAAAAACCATGATGAAAACCACGATAGTAAGTTTGTGCCTGGCCGTTACACTTTTCTCCTGCAGCAAGAATCCCATCACCGGCCGCAACCAGTTGACGCTTTTTTCCGAATCCGAAATCCAGGGCATGGCCACCCAGGAATATCAGCAATTCCTGACCGAGAACAAAGTGGTATCCACCGGCGCCAGCAAGGATGCCGAAATGGTACGCCGCGTGGGCCAGCGGATATCGAACGCCATCACCCAATATTATTCTGAAAAAGGCCTGAGCGCGGAACTGGCCGGTTATAAATGGGAATACAACCTGGTCGATTCCAAGGAAGTGAATGCCTGGTGCATGCCTGGCGGAAAAATTGTGGTATACACCGGGCTGCTGCCCATCACCCAGAACGAAGCCGCCCTCGCAGTGGTAATGGGGCACGAAGTGGCCCACGCCCTTGCCAAACACGGCAACGAAAGAATGAGCCAGGGCATGGTACAGCAACTGGGCGGGGTAGCCCTTTCCGTGGCGCTCGCTAACAAGCCGGCTGCCACCCAAAGCATTTTCATGAACGCTTACGGCATAGGCAGCCAGTACGGCGCCATGCTGCCTTTTTCGCGAAGCAATGAACTGGAAGCCGATAAATATGGGTTGTATTTCTGCGCCATGGCCGGGTACAATCCCCAGGAAGCCGTTCCCCTCTGGGAGAGAATGGCGGCTGCCAGCGGCGGGAACAAACCCCCGGAATTTGCCAGCACGCACCCTGCCGAAGCTACCCGTATCCAGAAACTGAAGGAACTAATGCCGGAAGCATTGAAATATTACAAGCCCGTAACCAAGTAAGTTTTCAGGGTTTTTGTAAATTTGCATCCCGCTATAATTCATCTTCATCAGTTAAATTATACCTGGTATGTCAGAAACGCTATTCGAAAAGCTTCAGTACAATGAAGAAAGAAACCTGTTGATCCAGGGTCTTCCTTCCTCCATTGAAAAACAATTCAGCAAGATGACCTTTTCTAAAAATGTCACGCCCCTGCTGAAAAGCCGCAGAATAGATTTCGCCCTGGTATTTGCGATCAATGAATCGCAGCTCAATGGCATCCTGGATGATGTGCTGCCGGCCTTGCACGAAGATTCCAAACTCTGGATCGCCTATCCCAAATCTTCTTCCAAGATCGTCAGCAACCTCAACCGCGACTGCAGTTGGGAGAAAGTGGTTAGCGCCGGGTACGAAGGCGTGCGCCAGGTGGCGCTCGACTCGGTGTGGAGTGCGCTGCGCTTCAAACGTTCCGAGAGGATCCAGAACATGCGCCGCGCTTCCGCCAACGGCGGCCTGCCTGCACCCATGGAAGGGGTCGATTTCAAAGCACGTACCGTCACGGCTCCTGAAGACCTGCAAAAGTTGCTGGTCCTGAAAAAGAATAAAAAAGCACAGGAGTTTTTCGAAAAACTTTCCTTCACCAATAAGAAGGAATACGTGGGCTGGATCACTTCCGCCAAAAGAGAAGAGACCCGCAGCAACCGCGTGGCCGCAACCATTGAGAAATTGCTGGCGGGTAAAAAAAATCCTTCGGAAAAATAGACCGGCCTCAGCGCACGATCACCGTGCCGTGTTGCTGCACGATTTCCTGTTCCATTTTCTTAAGCGCCTGGTGCGTTTGCAGCAGGGTCATGAGTTCGTCTTCTGAAGACGGCTGCGTTATGCTCCCCTGGTTCTTTTCGAACAGCTTTGCCAGATCGGCCTGGTTCTCTGCTATCAGCTTTTTGATCTTGCGCAGTTTCAGGTAGCCAAGCGTAAACCGTACTTCGTCGCGGTAATTGTCTTCCCGCGTGCTCACACCCATCTGGAACTTTTCCTTCCAGTTTTCGCTGATTTCATAAGGGAATTCCAGCAGGGCCACCACGGTAGCGGACAGCGTCTGGTCTTCGTGATAAAAGAAATTCCGCGCCACAGGCTCCAGCCCGGCTTCATACCATTGCCGGTAGGTTTCGTATACGCGCTGAAGCTCGCGGTTGTCCAGCATTTCTTCCTCCATTTCTGAAAACAGGTAGGCGGCCACGGTTTGGCCTTCTTCCCATTCTTTTAACCCGAATTCGATCAGGGCGCGGACCACTGCTTTTTCCTGCAGCTCGTCACGGATCAGGAGTTGAAGCCCTTCGTCGGTTTGCGGCATTTCCTCCGGCGCCGGTTGACCGGGGGGAAGGCCTTCTGCCTCCGGCTGCCACTTGGCTTCCTGTTTGGCGACCTTTTCGCGGATGAATTTATTGACCAGGTTGTTCAGTCCCGATTCTTCGATCTTCAGCATTTCGGCACACTGGCGTATGTAATCCTGCTGCCGGGTGAAATCCTCCGCCTTGCTGATCCGCGACAATGTTTCGGCGATCTGGTTCACCACCGCCGCTTTCCGGACGCTGTCGTTGCTGGCGTCTTTCAGGGCTACTTCCAACTGGAAAAGGATAAAGTCCTTTTTCTCCGCCGCCACAAAATCGCGGAAGGCGGCAGCCCCCACTTTGTTGACATAACTGTCGGGGTCTTCCTTATCGGGGATCAGCACCAGCTTCACGTTCAGGCCTTCCTCCAGGGCCATGTCGAGCCCGCGGAGCGCCGCTTTCACACCCGCCGCATCCCCGTCGTAAATAATGGTGAGGTTGTTGGTGTATTTGCGGACAAGCCGGATCTGCTCGGTGGTAAGGGAGGTGCCGCCGCTGGCCACCACGTTTTCAATGCCGGCCTGGTGCAGGCTGACCACATCGGTATAGCCCTCCACCAGCAGGCATTCGTCCTGTTTATCGATGGTCTGGCGCGCAAAGTACATGCCGTAAAGAATGCGGCTTTTGACATAGACCTCGTTTTCCGGCGTATTGATGTATTTGGGTGCGCGGTCGTTTTTTTTGATGATCCGGGCGCCGAAACCGATCACCTTCCCGGTGGTGCCGTGCACGGGGAAGATGATCCTGCCCCGGTAATTGTCCACCAGTTCTTCGTTTCGAAGGGCCGCAAGCCCCGATTTAATAAGCAGCTCGCGATTGTATTGCTGCTGCAGGGCCTCCTGTACAAAAGCATGCCGGTCTTCCTTGCAATACCCGATCTGGAATTTTTCCAGGATGGGGCGGGAAAATCCCCTTTCAGCCAGGTAGGTGAGGGCAATGGCCTGGCCCTCTTCGTCTTCCAGCAGCACCCGCGAAAAATATTGCTGGGCGAACTGGTTGAGGATCTGCAGGCTCTCGGCGGCCTGTTGCTGCTCGCGCACTTCCGCGCTTACCGCCGTTTCCTCTACCTCAATATTATAGCGGTTGGCCAGCCAGCGCAGGGCTTCCACATACCCCAGCTTTTCGTGGTCCATCAGGAAGCTAATGGTATTGCCGCTTTTCCCGCAGCCAAAACATTTGTAGATCTCCTTATTGGGAGAGACGGTGAAACTGGGCGTTTTTTCGTTGTGAAAAGGACAGAGACCCAGGTAGTTGGTGCCCCTTTTTTTGAGCTTCACAAAACTGCCCACCACATCGATGATGTCGATGCGGTTCATAATCTGTTGTATGGTTCCCTGGGTAATCAAATCCGGCGGACAGGCAATTTACGATAATTGAAAATCCGGGGAAAATTTGGTAATTTATTAGGCCGGCGCAACCGCAATTGCCGCATTTCCGTATTAAGGCCATACCCAATGGTTTCCGGAGACAACCAGCTACCCAGTCTGCAAATGCTCATAGACGGATGTATCCGCCGCGAGCGTGAAAGCCAGTCGGCATTGTATGCCCGTTTTTTTGGCTATGGCCATGCCGTGTGCCATCGCTACGTATCCAATGATGCCGATACGATGGAAGTGGTCAACGACTCCTTTTTGAAGATCTTCCAGGAACTGGGCCATTTTGAGCCGCGGCAACCCTCCCTGGAAAATGCGCTCAAGGCCTGGATCAGGAGGATCTTTATCAATACTTCCATTGACCATTTACGCAAGCGCCGGATCAAGACCTTCTGGATGGGCGAGGATGCCGATAGCCGCGAATGGTTGTCTGTTCCCGCGCAGGGACTGGATCGCCTCTCGCACCAGGAATTGTTGCAACTGATCGGGAAATTGTCGCCGGCATACAGGCTGGTGTTTAACCTGTTTGTGATCGACGGTTGTTCCCACGAAGAAATTTCCAGGATCCTGAAGATATCGGTAGGTGCTTCCAAAAGCAACCTGGCGCGGGCGCGGAGCAATCTCCAGCGAATGATCCTGCAGGCGCAACCCCAAATACTAAACCATGGACAGAGAGCAATTTAGTCATATCGACCAATGGTTCCGGGACGCTGCGGCCCACGCAGAACAGTCCGGGATGCCCATGCCGCCGGAAGCCTGGCCGGCTATGGAAGCATTGCTCGACCAAAAAGAAAAAAAGCGCCGGATGGCAGGCTTCTGGTGGTGGTTTTCGGGACTGAGCCTCCTTGGAATTGTATGGCTGTTGCTGAACCTGCAGGGAGGGAAGCCGACTGCCGCCAAACAGATGGCCAATGCCCATTCCGTCAACCAGGTGGAAGGAAACGGCAACAAAATGGAAGAAATTCATTCTGCCACTGCTCCTGACGGACTTTTTTCTTTGCCGTCCGTCCAAACTATAAAACCCGCGGCACTGCCCAGAGAACGGTCCGGTGCCAAACCCACCCACGTTGACGCAGCGGCCCCTTCTACTAATACCAACAGTGGAACCGGCAGCAACGCAGCTTCCACTAATACCGCCCCACCAACAACCTATGGCAGCATAGGGAAGGATGGCTGGAAAGCAGTTCCCACGTCCTATACACCCTCTCACAGCGAACTGCAGGGATGGGAAGCCTTCACGCTTGTATCTTTTCCTCTGGCCCAGGCCGGTCCGCAGCCGCCCGCAACAAAAACACTACTTCAACCGCAGTTGACTGCAACCGGTGCCTCTCTGCAAAAAAAACAGGACCAGCCCGATTTGCGCAAAAAAGGCAAATGGTACCTCAACGGTACAACCGGGCTTGAAAGATCTTTCGTGACCGGGAACAAGCCGGGCGAAACTGCCTTTGGCGGCAGCCTGGGATTCGGTTATAAACTGTCCAGGCGATGGTTTATCCAGACAGGCCTGGCTTATTATCCCAAAAAATACGAAGCCCGCGGCTCCGACTACCATACGCCAGACGGATCTTACTGGAACCAGCCCGACGTAAAACTGAATACAGTGGAAGCCGATTGCCGGGTGCTGGAATGGCTGGTGCAGGCGCGGTACGATTTCATCCAGCGGAAAAAAATAAGTGTGTATGGCACGACCGGTTTGATCTCTTCGCAGATGAAAAAAGAAACTTACGATTACAGCTACACGAAAAACGGCAACGACTATTATTACGACCACACCTATCAAACAGGTAAGTTCCGTTTTGCCAATGCCGTGCAGGTGGGCGTCGGTTTGGAAAAGAAAATATTGCCTGCTCTTTCTCTGCAGTTGAACGGTTACTTCAATGTGCCGGTAGCGGGTGTGGGTGAAGGCAGAGTGCAGCTCGGCGCTCTCGGCATCAGCGCCGGCCTGCGTTACCAGTTACCCTTCTGATTTTTCAGCGCTACGCAACCCTTTTTCTTTCCCTTACGAATAGAAAGATGAATATGGTTGCAGGCGTAGTATCCCGAAACAGGAAACTGTTGACAGTATTGGCGGTTGGAGTGCTGGTGGCCCTTGCGGGCTGGGGCTGGCACGCTTACCACCGGCCAAGGCCTTCTGTGGCAACACAGCAAGTGGAAGCCAGCCTCTCTGCCAGTACACTGTTCAGTGAGTTCCAGGCCGATGAAAAAACCGCTTCTGGCAAATACCTCGACCGGGTACTTGCAGTGAGCGGCAGGGTAGAGGCGATCGACAGCTCCGGCGGGCAGCAAAGTATTCTGCTGGAAACCGGTGGTGACGGCAGCATCAACTGCCTGTTGTTTCAACAGGTAGCAGCACCCGAAAAATTGTTGCATCGGCACATTACCATAAAAGGAAAATGCACCGGCTTTTTGCTGGATGTGAGCCTCGTGGATTGCATCCTGGAATAGAATAATCCCATCAAATATTGACATCATGAAAACACCCGTAGTACTACTGGGCAGCATTCTTGTGCCCATCCTGATCCTGGTATCCTGCAGCAAGGACAATGGCGATGACAACGGTGGCAACCCGCCGCCGCCCGACCCGCCCACCTGCAACACGGCAAACATGTCGTTTGCCACCGACATTCTTCCCATCATTTCGGCCAACTGCAGCAGTTGCCATGGTGCCAGTCCCACTGCTCCTTTTTCCCTCACCAACTATGCGCAGGTAAAAGTGGTTGCAGACGATGGACGGCTGGTGGGAGCCATCAACCACGCCAGCGGATATGTCCCCATGCCCCAGGACCAGGCCAAACTATCTGCCTGCAATATTGCAAAGATCACGGCCTGGGTCGATCAGGGTAAAAAAGACAACTGATGCGCTCCCTGCTAACCATCGGGCTGCTACTGACTGTACTGCTACTGCACGCGCAGCAGGACTGGATGACGCGCAACGGGATGGCAAAGATTTATTCGCATACGCCCCTGGAAGAGATCAAAGCGGAGAACAGGCAATTGCTGGTACAGCTTTCACTGGAAAAAGGAACCATTAAAGCTGCCCTGCTGCTGAAAGGTTTCCTGTTTGAAAAAGCGCTGATGCAGGAACACTTCAATGAGAACTATGTTGAAAGCGATCGCTATCCCAAGTCCGGCTTTGAAGGCAATTTTGAGGCTTTCGATCCCGCAGGCGCCACCGGCAGCAGGTCCGTCACCGTGAAAGGCAAACTAACCCTGCACGGCGTTACCCGCGACATCACGGTTCCCGCAACCATTACCGTTACAGGCAATGTCATCGAGGGAAAGAGTGAGTTCCATCTTAAGCCCGAAGACTTCAATATTAAAATTCCCGGCCTGGTGCGCGACAAGATTGCGTCAGACATCACCGTAACCATTTCATTTGTATGCAAACAACCTTAACCATGCGCCGGATATTTCGCTTACTCACGGCACTTGTTATCTTTCCCGCTGCAAAAAGTTTTGCGCAAGCCGACAGCCTGCTTCCCAATACCGCCTTTCCCGTGAAGGGAACATTCAAAGGCACTTATATCCAGAATACCGCCAGCGTGGAGGCGCCCGCCGAAGGCGTATTGCAACTGGTGATCATGCACCGCTTTGGCAGGATCAGCGACGGATTGTATGATCTGTTCGGGCTCGACAATGCCACCATACGCCTGGGGCTCGACTATGGCATCACCAAAAACCTGTCGGTTGGCATCGGCCGCAGTTCTTATGAGAAAACGCTCGACGCCAGTTTTAAATACCGGATCCTGACCCAGTACTCCGATAACTCGCGTCCTTTGACCATGAGCCTCTATGCCGGCCTTGCCTACGTTACCCTCCACTATCCCGACAAACCCTATTACGACACCAAATACCGCACCCGCTATTTTACACAATTGCTGCTGGCCCGCAAGTTCAGTACCGCATTCTCACTGCAGTTGACGCCAAGTTGGTTGCACTACAATATGGTGCCGACAACAGCAGATAAAAATGATGTATTCTCCCTGGGATTGGGAGGAAGGGCCAAGCTTTCCAAAAGGATCAGCCTGAATGCAGAATATACGTATCTTTTTCCCAACCAGGTGGTGAGCACCACCGTGTACAATTCCTTATCGGCGGGCATTGACATTGAAACCGGCGGACACGTGTTCCAGCTTGTGTTCAGCAATTCGCAGGCACTGGTGCCCACGTCCTTTATCAGCCAAACCACCAGCCGCTGGACCGATGGCGATATTTATTTCGGCTTCAATATTTCGAGGGTATTCCAGCTCAAAAAGAAAAGATCTTTCTGAACTCGTCCATATAAACCATACCCTGCTTCTGCCACACCAGTTTCCCGTCTTTGTAGAGGAAAAAATGCGGCAGGCTTTCCACCTGCATGGCCTTCATCGGTTCAATATCCAGTCCTCCGTCCACAGGCAGGAGCGTAAAAGCTCCTGCTTTTTCCTGCTGTAAACTGTCGAGCACCGGTTTCATTTTCCGGCACGGCGGGCACCAGGGCGCGCCGAAATCGACCAGCACCCATCCTTTGCGGCTTACCGCCTGCTGGTAGGCCGGCAGGCTCATCGATGATTTGACGGCACTGCCTTCCACCGGCAGTCCTGCTTTTTTCCATTCGATCATGCCACCTTTCAGCTCATAAACCTGGTAACCCTGGCTGCGCAAGGCTTTCGCCGCTGCCGCACTGCGCCCGCCGCTGGCGCAATACACCAGCAGTTTTTTCCCCTTGTCGAGGTAGGCGGTCCTTTCTTTGAACGACGACTTGCTGGTCCAGTCGGCCTGCAGGGCATTGGCGAGATGATCCGTTTTGTATTCTTCGGCCGTCCTTACATCCAGCAACTGGATATTCTTTTCCTGCATCAGGGTGGAGAATGCGGTCGGAGCCAGGCTGGTGGATTGCCCTGTGGCGAAAAATGAACAGGTGACGCAGAAAAGAAAAGCGAATAGTTTCATTCTACAGAATTTTGCGGGGCACGGAACCCGGTAATTAATTTAAGCTGTTCCAGCACATTGTATACAATGGGACAGCGCCCATATTGCTGAAAGGTGGCAAAAAGCCGGCGCCTGAAACCAGGTGAATCCAGGTGGGGAAAAGAGCGGCATCCTGCAAAACGGTCTTCGTAGATGCTGCAACGGTTGCCCTCCAGGAAATGACAGGGGATGGCGCTGATAAGGGCATCGCCGCCGCTTCCTTTCTCAAGATAACGGTCATATACATCCGAAAGCGGCAGATCCAGTCTTTGCGCCAGCCTTTCCGCTTCCGGCGGCTCCACGTGTATGAGCAGGCTTTTGCAGCAATTGGCGCATTGCAGGCAATCTATCCGGGGGGCGATGGCATCGTGCAGGGATATCACCTGGTCGTCCACCGAATCGCCGGCGGCCGAAAGAAAGTCCTTAAACGCGTCGTTCTCGGCTTCTCTTTCCAAGGCCAGTTCTTTCAGCCGGTAAAGGTCGGTGAGCAGGGGAGAAGGATCATTCATCATCTTCCTCCCAGTCGTCGTCCTCTTCCTCTTCGTCGTACAACGAAAGAATGGTAGCCGCACTGTCGTAATCAAGTTCCTCCACCACTTCAGTAATGGTGTCGGTCCTTTTTTTCCAGAAATCCGTTTCTTCCTGCCCAAAACTGCGCAGGAGAATACATTGTTCGGTTAAAGCCAAAACCGATACCAGCTCAATGTCGGTATCGGCTTCGGTCCTGATCAGGTAAAAATTACCCGCCTGCAGGTCAGCATATGTTGTCATGCTACAAAATTTCTAAACAGTTCTATTCTTCCCCGTCTTCGTAAAAAGCATCTTCATTGCTGTAATACACCGTCTGCCATTCTTTCACTTTGTCGTCGCTCAGCAATTCAAGGATCTCATGGATCGGGTCCTGCTTTTTTCTCCACTCCGTCGTTTCGGTGTCACCAAAGCGGGTGATAAAAAGACAATAGTCTGAATCCATGTTCACTTTGATCAGGGATACGGGCCCCTCTGCTTTTTCCTGGATCAGGTAATAACAACTCGTCTCCAATAAGGAATAGCTATACATACTCTACAATTTTTCAACAATTAAACTAAATAACGGGTTGTAAATCAGGACTCAATGGGTTAGTATCGCCGTCGACCCGGAAATTGCGGAGGTTAGTAAGGGCAATTGCCTGGAAACCGTTTCGGGAAATCAAAAATAGCATTATTCCTTGATCCGGAAAAGTCCCGGGCGCCAATCCTTTGAATCTAATAATTACTTAACCAAAATCGGCTGTAAATCAATAAAATGGGTGAAAACCACCCTTATCCACAACGGTGAAAAACCCTGCCCGCCGCAAACTCCGGGCATTGGTTATATTTGTCCCCTTTAGGCAAACTCTATGGCAGAAGCGAATAAAACAGGATTTGAATACACGGAAGATTCCATCCGGAGCCTCGACTGGCGCGAGCACATCCGCCTGCGCCCGGGCATGTACATCGGGAAACTGGGAGACGGAACCAGCGCCGATGACGGCATTTATGTATTGTTGAAAGAAGTGATCGACAACTGCATCGACGAACATACGATGGGCTACGGCAGGAGCGTGGAGCTCACCATCAAGGACCGGCTGGTGACCATCCGCGACTATGGCCGCGGCATTCCGCTCGGCAAACTGGTGGATGTGGTGAGCAAGATCAATACCGGCGCCAAATACGACAGTAAGGCTTTCCAGAAAAGCGTGGGACTGAACGGCGTGGGTACCAAGGCCGTGAACGCCCTCAGCCAGCAATTCAAGGTAACGGCCTTCCGCGACGGCCGTGAAAAATCTGCCGAATTTGAAAAGGGCATCCTGCAGAAGGAGCACAAGGAAACCAGCAGCAAGGAATCGAACGGCACCCTGGTGGAGTTCGTTCCCGACGATACCGTATTCCGGAACTTTCATTTCCAGGAAGAGTACATCGAGAACATGCTCTGGAACTACTGCTACCTCAACGCCGGACTCGCCATTTATTTCAACGGGAAAAAATTCGTGAGCAAGAACGGCCTGCTCGACCTGCTCCAGCGCAAAACCAACGAAGACGAGCTGCGTTATCCCATCATCCACCTCAGGGGCAACGATATTGAAGTGGCCATCACCCACAACAACGACTACGGTGAGGAGCTTTTCAGTTTCGTGAACGGGCAGTTCACCACCCAGGGCGGCACCCACCAGCAGGCTTTCCGCGAAGCCTTCGTGAAAGTGGTGCGCGATTTCTTCAAGAAAGACTACGAAGCATCCGATATCCGTGCCAGCATTACTGCTGCCGTTTCCGTAAGAGTGGTGGAGCCCGTATTTGAATCGCAAACCAAAACCAAGCTGGGCTCGCAGTACATGGAAGAGGGTGGGCAAAGCATGAAGGCCTTCGTATACGAATTCCTCGCCAAAGAGCTCGACAATTTCCTGCACAAGAACAGCGCCACTGCCGAGGCTCTCAAAAAACGCATCGAGCAGAGCGAACGCGAAAGAAAAGAACTGGCCGGTATCAAAAAGCTCGCCAACGAAAGGGCCAAGAAAGCGAACCTGCACAACCGTAAGCTGCGCGATTGCCGTTATCACTATAACGAAGAGCCTTCCGGTAAAGACAAAGAAGCGGTTGCCCAGCGCCAGAAGGAAAGCACCATCTTCATCACCGAGGGCGACTCGGCCAGCGGCTCTATCACCAAGGCCCGCAGTGTGGAGACCCAGGCCGTTTTCAGCCTGCGCGGAAAACCGCTCAACTGTTTCGGTCTTAACAAAAAAGTGGTGTACGAAAACGAGGAATTCAACCTGCTCCAGCATGCGCTGAACCTGGAAGAAGGCATCGAGAACCTGCGCTACAACAACGTGGTGATCGCCACCGATGCCGACGTGGATGGCATGCACATCCGGCTCCTGCTCATGACCTTTTTCCTGCAATTCTTCCCCGACCTGGTGAAGAACGGCCATGTCTATATCCTGGAAACGCCGCTGTTCCGCGTGCGCAACAAGCAGGAAACCATCTACTGTTACGACGAACAGGAAAAAGCAGCGGCTGTTAAAAAACTGGGCGGCAAACCCGAGATCACCCGCTTCAAAGGGCTGGGAGAGATCAGCCCGGATGAATTTTCGCGCTTCATCGGCGAAGACATGCGCAAACAGCCCGTGCTGGTGATGCCTGAAACACATATCCAGCAACTGCTGGAATACTATATGGGCAAGAATACGCCGCAGCGGCAGGATTTTATCATCGATAACCTGAAAGTTGAACTCGACCTCGTGGAAGAAGCGGAGGAAGCCAAAGCATAAAGAAAGCATTCATGTACCACATTGTTTTTAATACAGCAGATATCGCAGCCCTGCAGCAGGCCATAGACATGGAACCTTCCCTCGCAGGCGCCATCGTTGAAATAAAAGACGACTACGCCGTAGGCCCTCTAACGGATATGTATACGGGAGAAGGGCGCGCCAACCGTGAAAACTGGTGGCGCGAAGTGCTGGCCGGCGGCGACTACGATGGAAAAGTGGACACCAGCGAAGTGGACGATTTCAAAACCATCGCCCAACTGGTGGGAGAGCTGCGCCGCAACCCCGAAGAGACCATCTGGATCTGGGCTGCGCAGAACAAACACGACGTGAGCGGCTACTACTGGCTGCTGCATTTCCTGAAAGAATTCCAGGGCCGTGTACAGATCCTCTACCTGAATAACCTACCCTTCCTGAATGAAAAAGGACAGCTTTTTTATCCCAACTGGCTTTTCCAGATACCGCCGCGCGAATTCCTCAAAGCCCGCAAACTGGCGCGTCCCATTACGCTCAGCGAATTTGAAGTGGACCCCGACGAATGGTTGCGCCTCGCCGCAGAGAACAAAGGCGTACGCATCCTGGAAGGCGGAAAAAAACTCAGCCAGTACGACTACGACTATTACGATGCTGAACTTGCCAGGTTTGTTACGGGCGACTGGCAAAAGGCCAGCAGAATCATCCACCAGTTCCTGGCAAAAGTGAAGGTGACTACCGGCGATGCCTACCTGCTGTGGAGGCTTAAGAAGATGATCGCCGAAGGCCGTTTCGACGTGCAGGGCGACGTCCGGAATATGAAAGACTTTGAACTGAAGCAAAAATCCGCCGCCCCCGTTGAAGCCAACTAAAGCAGAACCCCATATGCGTCCGCTCATTTTTTTATTCGCCGTTTGTTGCATGGCCTCTGCGGCTGTGGCGCAAACACCTGCTCAGAAACTCGAGGAACTGATGAAGGGATACGCCGCCCACGGTCCCTTCAACGGAGCCGTGCTGGTGGCGCGCCACGATTCCATCCTGTTGCAGCAGGCCTATGGCGAACAGGACCTGGCCACCGACAAAATGCTGACCAATAACAGCATTTTCATGATTGGTTCCATCACCAAACAATTCACCAGTACGGTGATCCTGCAACTGGAAGAAGAAGGCAAGCTTAAAACAAGCGACAAGCTGTCGAAATACTTTACGAAAGCGGCGCTGAAACCAGGCGATTCCATCACCATCGAACAATTGCTGTCGCATACGGCCGGTCTTTTCAACTACACCAACGACACCGCCATACTGGGTTCCGGCGTTAACAAGCCACACACGCAATCGCAGATCATGGCCCTCTTTTCCCAAAAGCCCCTGCAGTTTGCACCGGGAACGGGCTGGGAGTACAGCAATTCGGGTTATTTCCTGCTGGGTATGGTCATCGAAAAGATCACCGGGAAGTCCTACGAATGGAATATCCGCCGCCGAATTTTTGAGCCGCTGGGCATGAGCCAAAGCGGCTTCGATTTTACCCGCCTGGCATCGGCCGACAAAGCCGTGGGTTATCTCGGCAAACTGGGGAAAAAGGGCACACCGGCGCCCATCATGGACTCCTCCATCACCTTTGCAGCCGGTGCTATTTATTCCACTACAGGCGATCTCTACAAATGGGCCCGCGCCGTCATGGCCGGAAAACTGCTTTCTGCCGCTTCCTGGAAAAAAGCGTTTACCCCCGTTAGGAACAACTATGGCTATGGCTGGGGTATTATAGCAGAACCACCCGGGGGCGTGGCGCACAGCGGCGGAGTGCATGGTTTCAATTCCAGCATCTACCTGGTGCCGGAACAGCAACTGGCCGTTATACAGCTCAGTAACGTGAATACGGGCATAGAGGCGGAGATCACGAAAGAGACACTCGCGCTGCTGAATGACAAGCCCTACCAGGTGCCTACAGAAAGAAAATCCATCGCGCTTGACAGCGCACAACTGAAAGAGTATGAAGGCATATATGAAATGATGCCGGGCATCCGGTTCACTGTTGCGCAGGTATCGGGCAACCTCATGGCTCAACTGACCAACCAGCCTGCCATTGAGATCTACGCATCTGAAAAAGACCACTTTTTTTACAAGGTGGTGAAGGCCGAAATTCAGTTCAAACGCAATGCCGCCGGTAAGGTAGACCAACTGGTCCTTTTTCAGAACGGCCGCGAAATTCCCTGTAAAAAATTGCCCTGATGCTGCAGTCCGTTCACCATATTGCCATCATTGCGGGCGACTACCAGCGCAGCAAACGATTTTACACCGAAGTGCTGGGCCTGGAACCCCTGCGCGAAGTGTACCGGCAGGAACGCGACTCCTACAAGCTCGACCTGGCGCTCAACGGCCAGTATATTATTGAACTCTTCTCCTTCCCGGGCGCGCCGCCAAGGCCGTCGCGCCCCGAAGCACAGGGACTGCGACACCTCGCGTTTGGAGTGAAGAACCTGGAAGAGAGCATCGCAGGGCTCACAGCCCGGGGCGTGGAAACAGAGCCCATCCGGGTGGATCCTCATACCGGGAAAAAATTCAGCTTCTTTGCTGACCCCGATGGATTGCCGCTTGAATTGTACGAATTATAAATACAGATAGGATAATGTCGAAAGGAAAAACCAACGAGAATTTGCCCATAGGCGATACCGGCGTAACCGGTCAATACAAAAACTGGTTCCTGGATTACGCCTCTTACGTGATCCTGGAAAGGGCCGTGCCTGCTATTGAAGACGGCCTCAAGCCGGTACAGCGCCGCATCCTTCACTCCATGAAGGAAATGGACGACGGCCGTTTCAACAAAGTGGCCAATATCATTGGCCAGAGCATGCAATACCACCCGCATGGCGACGCCAGCATTGGCGAAGCGCTGGTGAATATGGGACAGAAAGACCTGCTGATCGAGACACAGGGAAACTGGGGCGATGTTCGTACCGGTGACGATGCCGCTGCTCCCCGTTACATAGAAGCGCGCCTCAGCAAATTCGCGCTGGAAGTGGCTTTCAACGCCAAAACCACCGAATGGCAATTGTCTTACGATGGCCGTAAAAATGAGCCCGTAACCCTTCCCATGAAATTTCCGCTCCTCCTGGCCCAGGGGGCGGAAGGCATTGCCGTGGGACTCAGCACCAAGATCCTGCCGCATAATTTCTGCGAGCTGATCGACGCTTCCATCAAATACCTGAAAGGAAAGAAATTCGAGATATACCCCGACTTCCTCACCGGCGGCATGATTGATGTGGGCCTGTACAACCAGGGCAAACGCGGCGGCAAAGTGCGGGTGCGCGCCATCATAGAAGAGCTCGATAAGAAAACGCTTGCCATCCGCAGCGTGCCTTACGGTGTCACCACTTCGGGCATGATCGATTCCATCATCAAGGCCAACGACCAGGGTAAGATCAAGATCAAAAAAGTGACCGACAACACGGCTGCCGAAGTGGAGATCCAGGTAGACCTGGCGCCCGGTATTTCGCCCGATATCACCATCGACGCGCTCTATGCCTTTACCGACTGCGAGGTAAGCATTTCGCCCAACGCCTGCGTGATACAGGACCACAAGCCGCGCTTCCTCGAGGTGCACGAACTGCTGGGCATTTCGGCTGATAATACCCGTGAGCTCCTGCGCCGCGAGCTGGAGATCAAACTCGGCGAACTGCAGGAGAAATGGCACTACACTTCCCTCGAAAAGATCTTCTTTGAAGAAAAGATCTACAAGGAACTGGAGAAAAAACACGAGACCTGGGAAAAAGTGCTGGAAGCCATCGCCAAAGCCTTTGTTCCCTTCACAAAAAAACTGCGCCGCGCCGTTACCCGTGAAGACATCCTGAAACTAACGGAAAAGCCTGTACGCCGTATTTACCGGCTCGACATAGACGAGCTCATTGAACAGATCAAAGGGCTCGAAGCCGATATCAAACAAGTGCAGTATGACCTGGAACACCTCACCGAATTCGCCATCAGCTACTATGGGAACCTGCTGAAGAAATACGGGAAGGGCCGCGAAAGAAAAACCGAGATCCGTCCCTTCGAAGCCATCCAGGCCAAACAGGTGGCCATCGCCAACACCAAGCTCTACCTGAACCGGGCCGACGGCTTCATTGGCACCTCTTTGAAAAAAGACGAGTTCCTGCTCGAATGCTCCGACCTCGACGACATCATTGTGTTCACCAAACATGGCATCATGAAAGTGGTGAGAGTGGGAGAGAAGGTCTACATTGGCAAGGAGATCATCCATGCCGCCATCTTCCAGAAAAACGACGAACGCACCACCTATAATATGATCTATGTGGATGGCGCCACCGGTGTGAGCTATGCCAAGCGCTTCAATGTAACCGGCATCACGCGCGACAAGGAATACGATCTCACCCGCGGCCATGAGAAAAGTAAAGTGCATTATTTCAGCGCCAACGCCAACGGGGAAGCCGAAGCGGTTACCATTGTCCTGAGCCCCAACTGCAGCGCCCGCATCAAACAGTTCGATTACTATTTCGAAGAGATGGAGATCAAGGGACGTTCGGCCATGGGCAACCAGGTTTCCAAATACCCCATCAAACAGGTGAAGTTCAAGGAAGCCGGTAAGAGCACCCTGAGCGCCATCAAACTTTGGTTCGACGATCGCTTCGGACGACTGAACACCGAAGAAAAAGGACAATACCTCGGAAATTTTGACGGCTCTGAAAAATTGGTGGTCTTTTACAACGACGGCAACTATGAACTGACCGATCTTGAAATGACCCAACGCTTCGATCCCGAAAAGATCCTGCTGCTGGAAAAATTCAATCCCGATAAAGTGATCACCGCGGTGTACCTCGACAACGAAAAGCTGCAGTACAACGTGAAGCGCTTCCGCATCGAAACCTCCACGCTGCAAAACAAATTCGGCTTCATCAAGGAGGGCAATGGGAACCGCCTGGAACTGGTCACCACGGATGAAAAACCGGTGGTGCTGCTTCACACCGGGCGCGGCGCGCAGGTCCGCAGCCAGAAGATCAAGCTTGCCGATTTTGTGGAAGTGATGGGCTGGAAAGCGGTGGGCAACAAGCTGGCCGACTACAGCAAGAGCACGGAGATGGAATGGGAACCCAAAGAAGACGCCGTGCAGAAGAAGTTGTTTTAAAGTGCAAACGATTGTGTGAATTTGGCAGCAGTAGTTTCCCGGCATTGAAATTTCTGTATGTTAGAGGTATGGTGGAAGGCACTGACAAATACCTCTGCGAACAGATCCTCCTGGGAGATGAGGGCAGCTTTCGCCGCCTGTTCGAAAAATACAGGGACCCGGTATATGGCTACGCTTTCAGCTTAACCAGATCATCGGCCGTGGCCGCCGATGCCGTGCAGGAAACCTTCCTGAAGATCTGGCTGAGAAGGGACCGTCTCAATCCCGAACTTTCCGTCGGCGCCTATATATACAGGAGCGTTCGCAACTACGTATTCGATCACCTGAAAAAAACAGCGCGCGACGAGCAGGCCAGGTTACAACTTTTTGGCTCCGGTGAACCAGCCAGTCCCGCTGCCGATCTCCATCTCCTCACCAAAGAACTCAACCACATCCGGCATCAGGCCGTGGAGAGCCTCCCCGCACAGCGGCAGCGCATCTATAAAATGAGCCGTGTTGATGGGCTTAGCCACCAGCAGATCGCCGCGGAGCTGGGCATATCCGTCAATACGGTAAAAGACCAGGTTACCAAAGCCACCCGCCACATCAGGGAATACCTGCAAAAGCATGCAGAGCTCGAACTGCTGCCCGCTTCTCTCGCCGTTCTTCTCACCCTCTGGTAATTTTCGGAAAAAATATTTTTCCGCCCGATCGTCCTTCCGGTTTGTCCGGTCGTATTAGTGTATATCAAGGCACAATATGCAAGCAGACAAGGAAAGAATAAGAGCGTTGTTCCGCAGGTTTGCGGAAGGAACCTGTACAGCAGAAGAGCAGCAGGAAATAGCCGATTATTTAAGCAACCACCCCGAGATCGATGTGTTGCCGCAGGTGGAGGAACTGGCCGGTGCCCTGCCCCTGCAGCCAATGCCGGCCGCGGAATCGGAAAAAGTGTTGAACACTATATTGGCAGCAGGAAACCGCTCCAGTGCACCAGCGCCTGTAAAGACCATTTCCTTCAACTGGATGCGCATTGCTGCCATCTTCCTGGTGGTAGTGGGCGCCGGCGCCTGGTGGCTGTTTCAACGATCGCAGCAGGTTCAGACCCGGCAATATGCCAACCAGACCAACAAGGTACAGTTGCTCCACCTGCCCGATGGTTCGGTTGTTTACCTGAACAGGAAGGCTTCCATTGACATTCCTGAAGACTTCGGGCAACACCACCAGCGGGAGATATGGCTTCATGGCGAAGCCTTCTTTGAAATAGCCAAAGACCCTTCCCGTCCCTTTACGGTGCATACGCCAAAGCAATTGAATATCCGCGTGCTGGGCACCCATTTCAATGTGAAGGCCAATGGGGATCAAACCTTCGTGGTACTCAATGAAGGCAGCGTACAACTCAGTCCCGCTGCGGGTTCCGACATCCGGCCGATGCTGCTGGAGCCCGGTGAAATGGCAGGTTTTGACGCCGCCGCCAATACGCTTACCAAACAGCCTGCCGACACCATGCTCTTCACGGCCTGGAAAGACAACCTCCTGGCGTTTAAAAACAATACCCTGCGCGAGGCCGCACAAAGCATCGAAGACATCTATGGACAAAGCATTCACTTTGATACGCCCGGTATAGCGGAAGAAAAATTCACCGGTTACCTCGCCGCCGATAGCCTTCCCCAAGCCCTTCATACCCTGAAAGAAACATTCGGCTTCCACATCGAATGGAAGGATTCCATTATTCACATCAAACGATAATTGTCACTCAAAAAACCAAAACTGCTACTAATGAGAAGACTTACATCAGCCGGTTTATTACTGCTGTTGCTGGCAGGCCTGCTCCAAAGCTCCGTCGCGGATGCGCAGGTATCCTTTGCCAGCAACCGGCACCAGGATGTTTCCGGCATTCCGCTGGAGCTATTATTGAACAAACTGGAATCCAGGTTCAAAGTACGCTTCAACTATGCCACCGAAATGGTGCGCGAAAAATCCGTGAAGGCAGAAAACCTGAACGGCTTCAACCGGTTTAACATCGACAAGGTCCTGAACCAGTCCATCGCATCCCTGGGCCTCTATTGCAAAAAGATCAGTGAAGGCAACTATGCGCTCGTTGCTTCCTCCCGGGTGTTCACGCCTCTGCCGCAGCGCGACCGCTCCGTTGCTGTTTTGCACAACGCGGTGCTGCAGAAAGTGAGCGGCTGGGTGAAGGATTCAACAGGCGCACCACTCGCGGGCGTAACCATCGGCGTAAAGAATACAAAGAACGCCACCACTTCAAACGCAGAAGGATATTTCCAGTTGCAGAACGTGGAAGAATCGGCCATCCTGGTCTTAAGCTTTGTAGGGTATAGCACCACCGAACTGCCTGTGAACGGGCAGGAGCAGCTCAACATCGTTTTGGCAGTGGCTTCTTCGCAAATGGAGCAGGTGGTGGTTACCGCCATGGGCATCAAGCGACAGGAAAAGGCGCTCGGCTATGCCGTGCAGCGCGTAAGCGGAAATGCGGTTCAAACGGTGAAGGGCGTTGACCTCGGCACTTCGTTGACAGGCCAGGTAGCCGGGCTGGTGGTGAAGAACTCCACCGAGTTTTTTGCAAAGCCGACGCTGGAGCTAAGGGGCGAAGGTGTACTGCTGGTAGTGGACGGTGTGCCTTATGGCAACATGACCCTGCGCGATATTCCCACCGACGATATTGAATCCATGGACGTGCTGAAAGGACCTACTGCTTCGGCCTTATATGGCTCCCGCGCCTCGGGTGGCGTATTGCTCGTCACCACCAAAAAAGGAAGCGGCGGCAAAGGCATAGCCGTGAACATCAACAGCAATACCATGCTGCAAACGGGTTTCCTGGCCATACCCAAAGTGCAGGGGTCCTATGGCCGCGGAACCAACGGCGCCATCGACAACGACTATGTTTGGGGACCCAAGCTCGACATCGGCGAAACCGCCACCGACTGGAATCCCGAAACCAAACAATTTGAAGAGAACCGGCCCCTGCGCTCCATCGGCAAAAACAACCTCAAGAACTTTATGGAAACGGGCGTGGTTACCAACAACAATATCAGCCTGTCGCAGAGTAGTGAATACGGAAGTTTCAGGGCCTCGCTCAACCACATCTATAACAAGGGACAGTTTCCCAACGCCCGCGCCAATATGTTCAACTTTACACTCGGTGGCGAAGTAAAAGCAGGCAAAAAATTCACACTCGAAAGCCATGTAGGCGTTGCCCGGCGCTATTCTCCGCAGGTATGGGGCAGCGGTTACAACAACCAGGGATATATTTACCAGCTCACCATGTGGACCGGGCCGGAGTACGATATTCGCCAGTACCGCGACTATTGGAAAACACCCTACCAGGGACAAAACTGGCTGTACACCAACTGGTACGACAACCCCTACCTCATCGCTTATGAAAAACTCTGGGCGATGGAACAGAACACCATCAATGCCAATATTACGTCCACCTACAAATTTACCGACGACCTGAAACTGTTGGTAAGGATTGGATACGACGTGTACAGCAACAAGGAAACCGCTACCAATCCCACTGCAAGTATCTTCTCTACCCGCGGCGGCTGGAATGCCAGGGGCCGTTACACCCAGAACGCCACGCGCGGCTGGAGTACCAACGATGACGTGATGCTCACCTGGGGTAAAAAGATCAATAAATGGGACTTCGACCTGATGGCAGGCGGAACCATTTACTATTGGGTAGACGAGGGCATGAACTTCAGCACCAAAAACGGTCTTACTGCTCCTACCTATTTCTCCATCGCGGGTTCTGTAGAACCGCCTACCATTACGCCTTCCTATTCCAGCCGGCAGGTGAACAGCCTTTACGGCAAAGCGACGGTGGGTTGGAACAATGCAGTGTTCTTTGATTTCACCGGCCGCAACGACTGGAACTCCTCGCAGCCTAAGAGCCAGCGCGATTATTTTTATCCATCGCTCGGAACAAGTGTAGTGCTGTCTGACCTGCTCCCGATGCCTTCTTTTGTGAACATGTGGAAACTGCGCGGTTCCTGGGCAACCTTTAAAACACCGGCGGAGGTGTATGAGATCAATCGCCTGTACACTACTACCAATGCGGCCTGGAACACGCTGAACTCCGCCAGCTATCCTTCCAACCTTCTGGGCAGTCCCGATCTGCTGCCCACCTCCATGCGCACCTGGGAGATTGGTACAGCCGCCTACCTGTTCAACAAGCGCCTGCACGTCGATGTTGCCTATTTCAACAAATACTATTATAACCAGAAGATGACTGCTTCTATTCCTGCCTCTTCCGGTTTCTCTAGTACACTCGTAACCTCCGATGAAACCCTTGTACGGAAAGGGGTGGAAATTACACTGGGCGGCACCATCATCAACAATCGGAAATTCCAGTGGCAGTCGGTGCTGAATTGGGCTACACAGCACCGTTATTATGTAGACCTCGACTCAACATACACGCCCAAAAGTCCCTGGATAACGCCAGGTGCAAGGAGGGACATTTACACCGATTACTATTGGCAACGCGACCCTTCCGGGAACGTGATCCACAACAATGGTATGCCTCTTGAAAGCCAGTACGTCACTAAATACGGTTACATCGATCCCAAATTCAGTTTTGGTTTCATCAACAATTTCTCACTGGGTAATTTCCAGTTCGGGCTCAACATCGACGGCCGTGTCGGTGGCCTGATGTACAACTACGTGTACGATAAAATGTTCGACACCGGCACCAACCCCGAAACGGATAACCAATACCGTTATGATGAAGTGGTAAATGGCAAAAAGAACTATGTGGGGCAGGGCGTGAAAGTGGTTTCCGGTTCCGTTACCTACGACAATTTCGGGAACATTGTTTCCGACGACAGGAAATATGCTGCTAATGACGTGGAAGTATCTTACCAGGATTATGCGCAGAATTTCAGGGGCGGCGATATGGGCGTGCAGAACAAGAGTTTTGTAAAAGTGCGCGAGGTATCGGCCGGTTACCGTTTTCCTGCCAAAATGCTGTCGAAGACATCCATCAAATCCGCTTCCGTGGCTTTAACGGCGCAGAATCTTTTCCTCTTCACCAACTTTAAGTTTTCCGATCCCGACGTTGACCTGGAAGACCTGAACTCTCCTTCTCAAAGAATGGTAGGTATCAATTTTAAACTTGGATTCTAATTAAATCGTGCCAATCATGAAAAAATATCTTTTTATCTATACGATGGGAGCCGTGCTGGTTGCAGGTAATACAGGCTGCTCCAAATTTGATGAGATCAATACCAACCCCAACAAAAGCACTTCGGTGAGCTCGGGGATGCTGGCCACCACTATGATCCTGAGCATCACACGCAGCGATATCAGTACCACCAAGGGCTTTATGCAGCCCTACCTGCTGGGTAAATACATGACCTGGGGCGAAGGCCAGGAAAGCTTCCAGTACAACCGCTTCGGGCGTGCCAATTTCAACCGGCTTACCCTGCTGCGCAATGTGCCGCCCATGATCGATGCCGCTCCTGATGAAGCCCTTCGGAATTCCTATAAGGCGCTCGGGCATTTCGTAAGGGCCTGGCAGTTCTTCCAAACCACCATGCAGGTAGGGGATATTCCATACACCCAGGCAGTGAAAGGAGAATCGGAAGATATTATTCAGCCTGCCTATGATCCGCAGAAAACCGTGTTCCTGGGCATTTTGAATGAGCTCGATAGCGCCAACCTGTTTTTTGAAAAAGGCAGCAATTTTGCAGGCGATCCCATCTTCGGCGGCAAGGCCGACAACTGGCGCCGCGTTGCCAACAGTTTCCAGTTGCACGTGCTGATGCAGTTGTACCGGAAAACAGGGGACGCCGACCTGAAAGTGATCGATCGTTTCCGCGACGTGGTGGCCAACCGGCCCCTGCTGCGCAGTTATGCCGATAATTTTGCGCTCACCTACAATGCCACGGCCGGGCAGAACTATCCCTGGTCGGATGTTCCTGCCGGATCGGGTAATTCTTTTGTGAAATCGAATTACACCATGCTTTCCAAAACGCTGATCGATCCGTTGAAAGCCTTGCAGGACCGCCGCCTGTTTTATTATGCCAAGCCTTCGCCCGTAAAGATCAGCGGAGGGCTTACTATGTCCGACTGGAATGCCTACCCTGGTGTGGAGCCTTCCGACAATTTCTCTTCGCTGCAATCGCAAAGGGTTGGGAAAGACTATGCGGATATCAATAACCGTTATGTGAACCTGGTGAATGCCGAGCCGGTGAGTGTATTCAGTTATGCGGAGCTGCAGTTTGTATTGGCGGAGGCCGCGCTGCGCGGCTGGATTACCGGAACGCCGGCGCAGGAATATTATGCCGCGGGCATTAAGGACGCCATGAAATTCACGGCCGCCTACACCCCCGACCTGGCCGATTTTCACCACAACATGAAAATGGACGATGCTTATATCGATGCCTATCCGTCCACCGTGGCGGTTGCGCTGGCTGGCAGTCCGGAAGAGCAGCTCAGCCAGATCATCACCCAGAAATACCTGGCCGGCTTCCTGCAGGGAGCCAACTACAATGCCTGGTATGAAAACCGTCGCACCGGTTATCCCGTTTTCGTGCTGAACCCGGCTACCAACCTGAATACCCCCAGCACCAGTTTTCCCCGTCGCTGGCTCTATCCTTCCAACGAGCTGAGCTACAATACCAATAACCTCGATGCGGCCATCCAGCGGCAGTACGCCGGCAACGACGACTTCAACGAGAACATGTGGATCCTGAGAGACTGATGCAGTAATTTGATTTGGTCTGTATACAAGAAGGAGGCCGTTCCGCTTGCGGGGCGGCTTTTCTTATGCTATAGGTCTCATTGTCCGAGGGCCGCGAACGCCATTGTGAACCATAAGAACAGAATGGCGCAGTGTTTTAACCCATTTTCCTGGTGGCTACCGTTTCTTTTGCCTTTTAAAAGAATTTTGTGCAGGGAACGAACTATTAAAAAGAAGCTATGAAAATCATACGGGGCATACAAAACAGGATCTATGAAATTCGTGGCGAAAAGGTAATGCTTGACAACGACCTGGCCGAACTATACGAAACAGAAACGAAGTCGTTGAACCTCGCAGTGAAGCGGAACCTGAAACGTTTCCCCAAAGATTATGTTTCAGCTAACCAGCGAAGAATACGAAGAATTGAGGTTTCAATTTGAAACCTCAAAAGCAAGGGGCGGCAGGCGATATCTTCCCTATGTTTTTACCGAGCAGGGTGTTGCCATGCTAAGCGGAATTTTGAATTCCGATAAAGCCATACAGATGAATATTGCCATCATGAGGGCTTTTGTGGAAGTGAGGCGAATCCTCTCGCGCGAAAACGATTTGAAGGAACAATTTAAACTGATAAAGGAGCAGCTGGGAAACCACGATGCACAACTCAACCAGCTATACGATGCCATGGAAAACCTTCTCGACGAAAAAGCAATGCAAAAGAAATGGGAAGAGCGCGAGCTGATAGGATTTAAAACCGAACCCCCTGAACCCATTCGCAACAAATCTAAGGCCATACTTTACTCCATTTTGCACTTTGGGACCTTTGTCCGTAAACCCTGGGACGTTTGCTTACTGATTGTGGGGTGAAAACGGCATTTGTTGCTTCATCCTTGCTTTAACCCTGTATCAAATTCGCTGGAACCGCTGACGCTAAGTTTGGAGTTTGTGGTCTGGGGTTTGAGGTTGGGCGCTGGAAATAGTCTGGTGTATACCGGCGGCGCCAACCCCAAACCACAAACTCCAAACCCCAAACCGTCTTCTACTGCGGCTTCGGCGCCTTTCGGCGAATCCTTACCGAACCATTCTGGGAGAAGTTACTGGTCAAAAATACCTCCTGGGGCGTATCGCCATCGTATACCACCATCAGGGCGGTATTCGGCGGAATCTTACCCAGGTTCTCCGCGAACATCGATATATCGTTGAATTCGCGGGTGGGGTCGAGTTTCACGTATATGGTGGTGGCCTTGGCGGAAATCATCTGCCGCTCCAGTACCGGGTTGCCGTTGAGGAATACAGAGATCGAGTCGCCGTCCACATCACCGTTATCGTAGAAGCTGATCCGGATGGAATCCGATGTCACGGTCAGTTCATTGGTGACGATGCTCTGGCGCTGCTTGAACCGCGATACCAGTGAATTCATGTCCACTTCGGGGATGGTAACAGTAGGGCGGGAGAGTCCGGCCGAAGTCACCGCGTTTTTGATCACAGGACCGTCCTTGTCGTCTTCCACCACCACGTCTTCAATAGACGGCTGCCAGAGCTTTTTCGCCAGGCCATCGTTGATGATGCTATCCCTCTCCACGAGGCTGTCGAGCGAAAACAACACCCGCAGCTCGGGACAGGTGTATTTATAACTGCCATCCGACATAAAAGAACCCCGCACAAAAGAGCCTACTTTAGAAACCCGGAGGGTGCCCTCAAAGCTCATGTTGCAGGTAACGCCATCGATGGAATTGGCCTTGTAAAACACCACCGGAATATTGGGAATACTTACCTGTCTTGTTTTGGGATCGTAAGTGCCTTTTACGTAGAAACTTTGGTAGCCGTTCCGGAAATAATACCCGAAAATACCCTCGACCTTATTGCCTTTCTGTTTGATTACCAACTCCGTAAGGTAGTTGTTGAAAGTGCCGTCGAGCACTACGTCGGCTTTGCCGTACCAGGATCCGCCCATGGTTTGGGCGCCGGCATGTAGGGAAACGATCAGTAAGGATATCAGAATAATACGATGCATGCGCGAAAATTAAGCAAAATACCTATAGGAACGAACGGATATAATAAATTATTTGAGATACCGTTTAATGTCGCGCTCCACCTCTCGTTTCTTGATGGTTTCGCGTTTGTCGTGGACCTTTTTCCCCTTACCCAGTCCTATTTCCAGCTTGGCCAGGTTCTTCTCGTTGAAAAAGATTTTCAGCGGAATGATGGTATAACCCTTCTCTTTGATTTTGGCCTCTAATTTTTTCAACTCCTTTTTGTGCAGCAGCAGCTTTCTTTCCTGGCTGGGCGCATGTTGCTGCGTGGTGCCATAGGCGTATTCCGAAATGTGCAGGTTCTTTACATAAAGCTCCCCTTTATCGAAAATGCAATAGGCATCATTGAAACTCACTTTACCGCTGCGGATGGCCTTTACTTCCGTGCCTACCAGCACCATTCCGGCAACATAGGTGGTTTCGAAAAAATAATCATGAAAGGCAGATCGGTTCCTCAGTTCCACGTAAAAAGATTATTGCTTAAACAGCAGCAGCAGGGTGCTAAGCTTTTCCTTCAGCACTTTGCGGTCAATGATAAAGTCGAGAAAGCCATGCTCCAGTAGGAATTCGCTGCGCTGGAAGCCTTCGGGAAGATCGCGTTTGATGGTTTCCTTGATCACACGCGGACCGGCAAACCCGATGAGGGCGCCCGGCTCGGCAATGTTCAGATCACCCAGCATGCCAAAGGACGCAGAGATACCGCCAAAGGAAGGATCGGTGAGAAAGGAGATATAAGGAATTTTCGCATCGGTGAGTTGCGACAGCTTGCCCGATACCTTGGCCAGTTGCATCAGGGAGAAGGCCGATTCCATCATGCGCGCGCCGCCCGATTTGCAGATGATCATCAGCGGCAACTGGTGTTCCAGGCAGTAATCCACCGCCCGCGAAATGCGCTCGCCCATCACCGAACCCAGGGAACCACCGATGAATTCGAAATCCATGCAGGCCACCACAATGCCCTGCCCGTTTATGTTTCCCTGCGCTACCCGGATGCTGTCGGTGATATCGGTCTTGCTCCAGATCTCGTTCAGCCTTTTTTCATATGATTTCAGGTCGGTAAAATGCAGAAAATCCTTGGACCGGATGTTTTCAAACATCACCTCAAATCTGTCGTCGTCGAACAATATGTCGAAATATTCTGCGCTGCCGATACGGTGGTGATAATTGCACTTGGGACATACAAAAAAATGTTCCCGCAATTCATTCATGGTGCATATAAAGTTACACTCCGGGCATTTTGTCCATAAGCCTTCCGGGGTTTCCTTTTTTTCAGCAGTACTGGTCAGGATGCCCTTTTTGATGCGCTTGAACCAGCTCGCTTTCGTTTCTTCGGTTGCTCCCTCTTCTCCTGCCAGGTTTGCATCAAAATCTTCCTCGTGTTGTGCCATGAGCCCTTTGGTTTTGGCGGCTAAGATAAGAAACCTGCCTTATTGCCGCATGTGCTTATAGAAATTGATGAGGCCGTTGGTGGAGGAATCGTGCGATTCAACCGGCTCGGGGCCTTTCAGCTCCGGCAGGATGCGGTTGGCCAGTTGCTTACCCAGTTCCACACCCCACTGATCAAAACTAAAAATATTCCATATGATGCCCTGCACGAAGATCTTGTGCTCATAGAGCGCGATCAGTTGTCCCAGGGTAAAGGGCGTGACCTCTTTCACCAGGATGGAATTCGTGGGGCGGTTACCGGTGAACACTTTAAAGGGAACCAGCTTGTCGATGGCGGCGGCGTCCATTCCCGTCTTCACCAGCTCAGCCCGGGCCTCTTCGGTCGATTTCCCATTCATCAGTGCTTCGGTTTGCGCAAAGAAATTGCTCAGCAACTTAAGATGGTGATCACCCAGGGGATTGTGGCTGCGTGCCGGTGCAATGAAATCGCAGGGGATCAGCGGCGTGCCCTGGTGGATGAGCTGGTAAAATGCGTGCTGCCCGTTGGTGCCGGGTTCGCCCCAGATGATGGGCCCGCTGCTGTAGGTGAGGGACTCACCGTTACGGTCAACCGATTTCCCGTTGCTCTCCATATTGCCCTGCTGAAAATAGGCTGCAAAGCGGTGCAGGTACTGGTCGTAGGGGAGGATGGCTTCCGTTTGGGTGCCAAAAAAGCTGGTATACCAGAGGCCGGTGAGCGCCATCAGTACGGGGATGTTGTTTTCAAAAGGCGTCTCTTCAAAATGGCGGTCGATGTCGAAAGCCCCTTTTAGCAATTCTTCGAAATTTTCATACCCGATGGTAAGCACAATGCTGAGGCCAATGGCGCTCCACAGCGAATAGCGGCCGCCCACCCAATCCCAGAACACGAACATGTTCTCTTTATCGATACCGAATTTCACTACTTCCTTTTCGTTGGTTGACAGGGCCACAAAATGTTTGGCCACCTGCTTTTCGTCTTTGGCTGCGGCCAGGAACCAGTCGCGCGCGGTGAGCGCATTGGTCATGGTTTCCTGCGTGGTAAAAGTTTTGGAAGCGATCAGGAAAAGGGTTTGCTCGGGATCCACTTTGCGCAGGGTCTCCGCAATGTGTGTTCCATCCACGTTAGAAACAAAATAAGGCTGGATGCCTTCTTTCCAGTAAGGCTTCAGGGCCTCGGTTACCATGAGGGGGCCGAGGTCGCTGCCCCCGATGCCGATGTTCACGATATAACGGATAGGCTTACCCGTATATCCCTTCCATTCGCCGCTATGGATCTTTGCGGCAAATCTTTTCATCTGATCCTGTACGGCTTTTATGCCGGGCATCACGTCTTCGTCCTCCACCACAACGGGCCTGCCCGAAAAATTGCGCAGGGCGGTATGCAGCACGGCGCGGCCTTCGGTTTGGTTGATGGGTTCGCCGCTGAACATGGCTTTGATGGCATCGCCCAGGTGGGTTTCGCGGGCCAGGTCCAGCAACAGTTTCCAGGTTTCCGTTGTAACGAGGTTTTTGGAAAGATCAACGAGGATATCGCCGTGCCGGCGCGAAAAAGTGGTAAAGCGATTGGGGTCTTCTTTGAACAGTCCCGCGAGGGAAATCCCCCGGATGCTGTTATAATGGGCGGAAAGCGATTGCCAGGCTTTTGTACTGCTGGGATTTACGGTTGGTAACATATGATCGTTTTGCTTGCAGGTAAAAACTTGCGGGTATAAAAATAGGTATTAGAGGGCAGCAATGCACCCGGTGGTTTTATCGATCATGGCCTGGCTAACATCGAGGTGCGTTACCATGCGCACCTGCGTGGGCGAAATGGCCGTGCAGAAAATATCGGATGCCCGCAACTTTTCCACCACCAGCGCCGGCGTGAAAGGAGGTAATACTTCAAAAATGACGATATTGGTTTCTACCGGCAATATCTCTCCCACAAAAGGTTTTTCGCGCAGGGCCTGGGCCAGGGCGCGGGCATGCCGGTGGTCTTCGGCCAGCCTGTCAACCTGGTGCTCCAGTGCATAGATCCCCGCCGCCGCCATATAACCGGCCTGGCGCATCCCGCCGCCGAAAACCTTGCGCACCCGGCGCGCCTGCCGGATGTAATCAGCATCGCCAATGAGCAGGCTGCCAATGGGGCAGCCCAGTCCCTTGTTCAGGCAAATGGAAATACTGTGGAAGAGGCTGCCGTAAGCGTGGGCTTCCTGTCCTGTAGCCACCAGCGCGTTAAAGAGCCGGGCGCCGTCGAGGTGCAGTTTCAACCCGCGTTCGTTGCAAAGGCGGCGGATGGCCACCATATCTTCCCAGTTATAACAACTGCCGCCACCGCGGTTGCTGGTATTTTCGAGGCAAACCAGGGAAGTATGGGCTTTGTGCACATCGTCGGGGTTGATGGCCGCGGCTACCTGGCTGGCCCGGATCCGGCCATGGTGACCGGGAAGGGCTTTTACCTGGGAGCCGGAGTTGAAGGCGATGCCGCCTCCCTCATAAATGTACACATGGGCCTGGGTTTCACAGATCACTTCGTCGCCGGGACGGGTATGTACTTTGATCGCGATCTGGTTGCTCATGGTGCCGGAAGGAGAGAAGAGGGCTGCCTGCCGCCCAAAGAGGGTGGCGGCCATTTCTTCGAGCCGGTTCACGGAGGGATCTTCTCCAAAAACATCATCGCCCACGGACGCCCGGAACATGGCATCCAGCATGCCGGGGGTGGGTTGGGTAAAAGTGTCGGAGCGGAGTTCTACACGCATCACCAAATATAGAGCAGGCCGCCCAACAACAAGACATAAAATAAAGACAAGCACTATTGCCTTGGTATTTATTAATGAAAAACATCACATTACAATGATTGTCAAATACATATAAAAATATTTATCCTCCTGTGTATAATTGGTGTGGAATTAAGCGGCCTCAAAAAGCAGGGTGACTTATCTTTTATATGGCATTCCCAATATATTTGCTACCCGCTAAAACCGGAAAACAGTGCGTTTAAAGAGTTTAGAAATAAAAGGGTTCAAAAGTTTTGCCGACAAAACCGTGGTGCATTTCGACCAGAACATCACGGGCATTGTGGGGCCCAATGGTTGTGGAAAAAGCAATATCATCGACAGCATCCGCTGGGTAATCGGCGAGCAGAAGATCAGCCAGCTCCGTTCCGAGAACCTGGAAAGCCTGGTCTTCAACGGGTCGCGCACCCGCTCGGCCTCCGGCCTGGCCGAAGTGAGCCTCACCTTTGAAAATACCAAGAACCTCCTGCCCACCGAGTTCAATACGGTGACCATCACCCGAAAGTTTTACAAAAGCGGGGAGAGCGAATACCGGCTCAACGATGTGAACTGCCGTCTCAAGGATATCCAGAACCTGTTCATGGACACGGGTGTAAGCACCGACAGCTACAGCATCATCGAGCTGGGCATGGTCGACGACCTCATCAAGGACAAGGACAACAGCCGCCGCCGCATGCTGGAACAGGCTGCCGGCATTTCCATTTACAAGACCCGGAAAAAAGAAGCCAAGCAAAAGCTCGACCTGGCAGAGCAGGACCTGGCGCGGATCGAAGACCTGCTCTTCGAGATCAACAACCAGCTCAAGAGCCTCGAGAACCAGGCCAAAAAAGCGGAGAAATATTACGAGATCAAAAAAGACTACCGCGAGCTTTCCATCGAGCTGGCCATTGCCTCGCTCGAAGGGTTCAACCTGACCTACCGCGAGCTCACGGAACAAACCAATACGGAAACGGACCGCAAGCACCAGTTGGAAGCGGAGATCGCCCAAAAGGAAGCGGCCATTGAACAGGAAAAGCTCAATTTCATTGAAAAGGAAAGGATCCTGCAAAGCATGCAGCACCAGTTCAACGAGCTGATGCAGGTATTGCGCAGCAAGGAGAACGACAAGAACCTGGCCGCCCAGCGCCTGAATTTCCTGCAGGAAAAAGAGAACAGCCTGCGCGAGTTCCTGGAGAAAAGCGACGGCCAGTTAAAAGGACTGGAAGAAAGCATCGCGTTCAGCGCCCAGCAAATTGCGGAAGAAGAAGGCAAGCTGGAACATTTCGAGAACCAGGTAGAAGACTATAAGCTGGCGGTGGAAGAAAAAAGAAAGGCTTTCGACGAACAACGGGTAGCCGTAGACGCCGTGCGCAGCGAAAACCTGCAGATACAGCGCAGCCAGTTCGAAGCCGAAAAGAAAGTGGCCGTCGCCGACACTTCCATCCAGAACCTGCAACGCGGCATCCACCAACTGGAAGACGAACGCGAGCAGCGGGCTTCGCAACTCAAGCAACTGGAAGAAGAAAAGACCACGCGTGAAGCCGAGCTCGAAAGCCGCCAGCGCGACCTGCAGCAACTGCAGGAACAACACGAACGCACCAAGGAACAGATCCTGCTCACCCAGCAGGAGCTGGAAGTCTACCGGCAAAGCCTGGCCGAAGAAAGCCGCAAGCTCGATGCCCGCCGCAACGAATACGACCTGCTGAAAAGCCTGATCGATTCCATGGAGGGCTATCCCGAGAGCGTGAAATTCCTGCACAAGAATCCCAACTGGAACCACGAGGCGCCCATCCTGTCCGACATCATTTATGTGAAGGAAGCCTACCGGGCAGCCGTGGAAAATGTGCTGGAGCCCTATCTCAACTACTATGTGGTGAATAACCTGCAGGAAGGCCTGCAGGCCGTGCACCTGCTCGACGAACATAAAAAAGGGAAGGCCAATTTCTTCCTGCTCGATAAATTCACAGACACCGCTGCCGGCGGGCATTCTCCCGCGGGAACCATCCCGGCGCTGAGCGTGATCGAAGTGGACCAGCCCTACCGTCACCTCGCAGAGCACCTGCTGGGCAATGTTTTCATCGCCGAAGACGAATCGGCGCTCGAGAACAGCAATGGCGCCGTGGTGCTGGAAAAAACAGGGAAATACGTAAAGGGAAAATATTCACTCACCGGCGGCAGCGTGGGACTGTTTGAAGGAAAAAAGATCGGCCGCGCCAAGAACCTGGAAAAGCTCCGCGAGGAGATCGATGCCCAGGAGATCATCGTCAACCAGCTTAAAGCCGATATCCAGCAGAAACACAACGAGGTGATCGGTTTCAACGAACAGTTGAAAGAAGCGGCCATCCGCCAGAGCCAGCAGGACATCAACCAACTCAGCAACCAGCTTTTCGCCCTGCAAAACAGGATGGAAAACCTGCAGGCATCACAATCCACCAGTCGCAACCGGCTGGAAGACCTGCAGCAGCAACTGGCCAATACCCAGGACGCCATTTCCGGCACCCGCAGCGAGTTGCAGGAACTGGTGGAACTGATTGCCGAAACCGGCCGCCGGCTCCAGGAAGTAGAAGCTGCCTACCGCGAAGCGGAGCAGGCATACAACAGTGCGCACGCTGTGTACAATGAATCTAATTTGTCCCTCACCCGCCAGCAAAGCCGGATCAGTTCGCTGAAGCAGGAGCACAGTTTTAAAACGAACCAGTTCCGCGACCTGAACAACCAGATAGAAGCGAGCCAGGGCCAGTTGAAACAAACGGCCGAGCAGATCACCGAAAGCAGCGACCTGCTGGCGGCCGCCGAAAACGGCTTGCTGGAGCTCTTCCGTAAAAAGGAAGAAGACGAGCAGGTGCTCAACGCAGCCGACCAGGCCTACTACAATATGCGCAACCAGCTCAACGAAAAAGAGTCGGAACTGCGCCATAGCGCCCGCGAACGCGAGCAGCTCGACCAGTTGCTGGGCGCCATCAAGGACCGCCTCAACGAGCTCAAACTGCAACTGGCCGGCATGAAGGAAAGACTGCAGGTGGAATTCCGGATCAATCTCGACGATATCCTGGACCAGCCCCGCAAAACCGATACACCGGTAGAGGAATTGCAGGAAAAGGGCGACCGTATGAAAAAGCGCCTGGAGAACCTGGGCGAGGTGAATCCTACCGCCATCGAAGCTTTTACCGAGATGAAAAAAAGGTATGAGTTCATCCTGGAACAGAAAAACGACCTGGTGGGCGCCAAAGAAAGCCTGCTGCAAACCATTGCTGAAGTGGAGAGCACCGCCAACCAGAAATTCCTGGAAACCTTTAACCAGGTGAAGGACAATTTCATCAAGGTATTCAAGGCCCTGTTCACGGAAGAGGACCAATGCGACCTGATCCTGGAGAACCCCGAAAACCTTGCCGAGACGGGCATCGACATTATTGCCAAACCCAAGGGCAAGCGGCCTTCCAGTATCACCCAGCTCAGCGGGGGAGAAAAAACCCTGACCGCTACCGCCTTATTGTTTGCAATTTATTTGATCAAACCAGCTCCTTTTTGTATACTTGATGAAGTGGATGCCCCGCTCGACGATGCCAACGTGGGCAAGTTCACGAATATGATCCGCCGTTTCAGTGAAGAGAGCCAGTTTATCATTGTTACACACAACAAAATGACGATGAGCGCCGTTGATGCAATTTATGGTGTAACCATGCAGGAAGCCGGGGTCAGCAAATTGGTTCCCGTCGACTTCCGGAACCTCAACTAGTGTAACCGTCCACCAATATAAAAGCACTGCCCCCGGGTGGTGCTTTTTTACGTAGTGCATTTACGGTTGACTGCAAGTGCCGGCTGTATTAATTTAGTACCGGAGGTTGCAATTCTTGTTGATACAAGAGAGACCGTTCGTGTAGACGAACGGTTTTCTTTATTCCTACATTTGGAGCCAATTTATCAGCACATGCGTACTGTTTTCCTGCTTCTCGCTTCTAATATTTTCATGACCATTGCCTGGTACGGGCACCTCAAACAAAACAATGTTCCGCTCTGGAAAGCGATTGTGGCCAGTTGGCTGATCGCTTTTTTTGAATACTGCCTCATGGTGCCGGCTAACCGTTATGGATATGCGTCGGGCCTCACAGGCTTCCAGTTGAAGATGACCCAGGAAGTGATTACGCTGGTGGTGTTTTCCGGCTTTGCCGTACTGTACCTGAAAGAGCCTTTTCGCTGGAACCACCTGGTGAGTTTTGGCTTTTTGCTGGGAGCGGTTTATTTCATGTTCCGCAAGTGATATTCGGGCCGGTAAAAGGGCTGCATCAGTTGGGCGAACCTGTCTGAATAGAACCCGCCTTCGCGCAGGAGGATGGTTTCTTCGGCCGGCAACGGTTCCCTGGTTGCGGGTAGCGGTTCTTTGACGGCTGGCAACGATTCTTCGACTGCCTGCACCGATTCTCCGGCGCCCGTCATTTTCTGAAAAAGTAAAAAGATGCGGAAAGCATCGTGGTTCTCTGTTTGCCGGATCCAGGCCTTCCGAAGGAGTTGCAACGGGACGCCGGCGGCCAGTTCTTCGGCCTGCCTTGCCCTTTTGGCCGGCAACAGCAATGCCAGGAAACCATTTTCATTGAGCCATTCCACCGGTTGCCGCAGCAGCCAGTTGAGGTCCATGTCGCCTTCGTGTTTGGAAAGTCTTTTGCTGTTATCGGCAGGCAGCAAATCGCCCGAAAAGAAAGGCGGGTTACTGATGATGAGCCTGAAAGCCGCAGCGGGACTGTATTCCAGGGCATCGGCCTGCAGCACGCGGATGCGCCCGGGCCAGGGACTGGAAACTGCATTCTCTGCCGCCTGGGCCGCAGCGGATGCGTCTATCTCCAGGGCCGTCATTTGCAGCGGCAATTCCTGCGCCAGTTGCAGGCTCAGCAGGCCCGTCCCGCTGCCAATATCCAAACCACTGTCGCCTTCCTGTATGGAAGACCGCAGCGAGTCCGCCACCCAGGCGCCAAACAGCGCCGCTTCCGTGCTCAGCTTCAGGCTGCAGCGATCCTGCCTCAGGGTGAACTGTTTGAAATGGAAAAATGGATTTGCCATGTGTTACCAATTGGCCCTTGCCGTGGGAATGGCATTGAGCGGCAGAAAATCACCTGCCAGGAATTTGTAGTGCGCCGTCAGGGCAATCATGGCGGCGTTGTCGGTGCAGTATTCAGGCGAAGGATAATAGGTGTTCCAGTGACGTTCCCGGCCAGCTTCGTGTAGGGCTGCCCGTAAGCCGCTGTTGGCCGATACGCCACCGGCCAGGCATATCTCACGGATACCAGTCAACGCTGAAGCCCTGGCCAGTTTATTGATCAGTATGCTAACGATGCGAGCCTGCACGGAAGCACAGATATCCGCCAGGTTTTCCGCCACGAATTGTGGGTTCTCTGCAGTGTGCTCCTGCACAAAATAAAGAATGGCCGTTTTCAATCCCGAGAAACTGAAATCCAGTCCGGGTATCTGTGGCTCCGGGAAACGGAACCGTTTGGGATTGCCCTCCCTGGCATATTGATCGATTAATGGTCCGCCGGGATAAGGGAGTCCCAGGATCTTTGCCGTTTTGTCAAAAGCTTCGCCGGCAGCATCGTCGATGGTTTCGCCGATCACTTCCAGGTCATAGGGCGAGCGGCACCATACGATCTGGGTATGCCCGCCACTGACGGTGAGGCATAAAAAAGGAAAAGCGGGGCGGGGCGCCTCAATCAGGTTGGCCATCACATGCGCCTGCATGTGGTGCACACCAATAAGGGGAATATCCAGCGCCAGCGCCACTGAACGGGCGAACTGGGCGCCTACGAAAAGTGCGCCGATAAGCCCCGGCGCCTGCGTAAATGCAATGGCGTCCAGCGCTTCCAGATCAACGCCCGCCTGCCCGAGGCACTGGTCCACCACCGGCACAATGTTTTGCAGGTGCGCCCGGCTGGCCAGTTCGGGCACCACGCCGCCATAGGCTTCGTGCACTTTCTGGGAAGCGATGATATTGGAAAGAATGGCCCCGTCGCGGCAAACGGAAGCGGCTGTTTCATCGCAGGAAGATTCAATGGCTAAGATCAGTGGCATGCGCAAAATTACACCATCCCTATTTACTGCGGATGGCCACTACAGGATCCATTTTGGCAGCGATGGACGCGGGAATGATGCCGGCCAGCACACCCACAAAAATGCAGATGCCAACGGCCTTGATCATGATGCCGGGTGAAATGGTAATGGGGAATCCCATCTGGCTGGAAATGACCAGGGTCAACAGGAACACCAGCAGCAGGCCAACCAGTCCGCCCATGATGCACAGAAAAGCCGATTCCATCAGGAACTCCATCATGATGGTATTGCGTTTTGCGCCGATGGCTTTTTTCAGTCCAATCTGGCTGGTACGTTCCCTTACGGTAACGAACATGATATTGGCCACCCCGAACATGCCTACCACCAGCGATAACACGGCGATGAAAAATCCGCCCATATTGATGCCGCTGAAGATGCCGGCGGCGAACTCTGCAAACATGTCTACATCGTTGAGCGAAAAATTATCGGGTTGGGTGGGTTTGAGTTTGCGGATGGAGCGCATGGCGCCGGTGGTTTCATCGCGCAGCATGGCCATAGGGATATGTTCTTTGCCCTGCAGCATAATGGTGGGTTGCGACCATTCCTCTTTCACCTGGTTTTTCATATAAGTATAGGGCAGCAACAGGCAATTATCAAAATCCCAGCCACCGCCAAGGGTGGTGCTTCCCTGCTTTTTGATCAAACCCACGATGTTCAGTTGTTTGCGGTAAAGAAGGATCCTTTGGCCCACGGCTTTTTCGGGCTTGCCGAATAACTCTTCCGCTACCTTGTAGCCTACCACGGCAGAATTGGCGGCAAAATTGTAGTCAGTGCCCTGGAAATAACGGCCATCGATCACTTCGATGTTCTGGATATTGGAGAACTCTTCGGTGACGCCGTATACGCGCACATTATCCAGTTTCTGGTTATCGTATTCCACCGGGTCCATGCGCTGGAGGGTGAAAGCAATATTGGCCGCTTCGGGAACCGTTCTCCGCAGCAGCTCCATTTCTTCCTCCTTGGGTATGGGGCGGTTCATCAGCTTCCAGTAGGGAATCTGGCCACTGTAGTCCCATTTATCGATAAAAATGGTGTTGCTTCCCAGGGCTTTGATGTCTTTCTGCACATTCTGCTCCAGGCTGCTAACGGTAGCCAGCACGCCAATAATACAGAAGATGCCGATAGTAATGCCAAATAAGGATAGGAAGGTTCTCAGTTTGTTCGATCTGAATTCTCCCAGGGCCATTTTAAGTCCGGTTCCTAAAATTTCCAATGTCCTGCGCATATCTCAAATGTAAGCCCGTTTTTTGATGTTATTCGCAAAAACAATCTTACATTAGAAGTACGCAATCCACCCCCTGGAACCTTTCGGAAGATATTTACTCATCAAAAATAAATTCCAATGGTTACTACAGACATTTCCCAGTTAAACGGAGAGTGTTCAAGCTGGACAAACACCCTCCGGGAAGCAAGAACCCGCTTCGGTTCTCTCAAAGAAAAACTCCAGCAGCTCTCCCACGACCTGCACGACAAAAAAGCCCTCCAGGACATCGAGCATCTCCAGAACCAGTTCTACATCCAGCTCATCAACATCCACGATCTCAAGCACGCCATTCGCGAACACGGCCAGATCGCAGCCTGGGAACAGGACAAAAGCGGACAGATCAGCGACGCTACCTGGTCGGCCCACGAAGAGTTGAACGACCAGTATGAACAACTCGGCCACACACTCAAAAATGTGGAACAGGAGTTCAAGAATTTTGTGGCTGTTCTCCAATAGCCCATTCCTCACGTCAATGTGCAAACGATGCCTGCCGAATTTGATACCAATCATGTCAAAAACATTGTCTTGCTCGGCCATGCCGGTTCGGGTAAGACCTCCCTGGCGGAATGCATGCTATATGAAGCCGGGATCATCAATCGGCGCGGAAGCACTTCCGCGCGCAACACCGTCAGTGATTACCACGAACTGGAACAGGAGCGGGGTAATTCCATTTTTTCCACCCTCCTGCATGCCCGATGGCGGGGCTATAAGATCAATATCATCGATACGCCCGGCTATGGCGATTTTGTGGGAGAAGTGATCTCCGCACTGCGCGTGGCCGATACCGGTGTAATGCTGCTCAACGCCGCCATGGGTGTGGAAGTGGGCACCGATATCACCTGGCAGTACACGGAAAAGTTCCTAACGCCCATGATCTTCGCCGTTAACCAGCTCGACCACGACAAGGCCGATTTCGACAGGACCGTAGCGCAGGCGAAGGAACATTTCGGGAATAAGATCGTGCTGATGCAATACCCGGTGCAGCAGGGCGCCGGCTTCCACGAGATCGTCGACGTGCTGCGCATGACGCTGTACAGGTTCCATGATACGGGCGGCAAACCTGAAAAACTTCCCATCCCCGAAGGAGAAAAGGGAAAGGCCGATCTTCTGCACAAGGAACTGGTGGAAGCGGTAGCAGGCAACGACGAAGCGCTCATGGAAAAATACTTTGATAAAGGAGAACTGGATGAAGACGAACTGAAAGAAGGATTGAAAAAAGCCATGATCGCACACGAGCTTTTTCCGCTTTTCTGTTTGTCGGCCGAAAGGAATATGGGGAGCGGCAGGCTGATGGGCTTTATCGACAATGTTTGCCCTTCCGCGAATGAAATGCCGCCCCAGCAAACCAAAAAAGGACGCACACTTCCCTGCCAAACCAGCGGGCCTGCATGCCTTTTCATTTACAAAACTGTAACAGAGCCGCATGTGGGGGAACTGTCTTTTTTCAAAGTGTATTCCGGAACCGTCAAAAGCGGCATGGAGCTGGAAAACGAGAACACACAGGTAGCAGAAAAGATCAGCCAGCTATTTATTGTGGAAGGCAATAAACGCACCAATGTAAACGAGTTGGGTGCGGGTGATATCGGCGCAACGCTGAAACTCCGCAACACCCATGTGAACAATACCCTGCACGACAGAGGCGCCGATATTGAACTAACACCCATCGTGTTTCCGCCGCCCAATGTGCGGGTTGCCATTGAGCCCGTGAACAAGGGCGACGATGAAAAATTGTCGCAGGCCCTGCACCAGTTGGTGGAAGAAGACCCAACGGTGCAGGTAGAAGTATCGCCCGAATTGCGGCAGACCATTATCCACTGCCAGGGCGATATGCATCTTGCTGTCATACGATGGAAGATCGAACACATCGGCAAGTTGGAAGTGAAGTTTAACAAACCGCGGATTCCTTACCGCGAAACCATCCGGAAAATGGCCGATGCACAATACCGGCACAAGAAGCAATCGGGCGGCGCCGGCCAGTTCGGCGAAGTGCATTTGCGCATTGAACCCTGGTATGCCGAGATGCCGGAACCCACGGGGCTCACCGTACGCGGGCGCGAAACGCACGACCTGGCCTGGGGCGGCAAACTGGTGTATTATAATTGTATTGTGGGTGGCGCCATCGACACGCGTTTTCTGCCCTCCATATTAAAAGGCGTGATGGAAAAAATGCAGGAAGGCCCTATAACGGGCAGCTATGTACGCGATGTGCGGGTAAGCGTATACGATGGGAAAATGCACCCGGTCGATTCCAACGATATCTCTTTTAAAATTGCGGGCCTCCAGGCATTCCGGCAGGCCTTCCGCGAAGCCGATCCGCAATTGCTGGAACCTATTTACCGGGTGGAAGTAATGTGTCCCGATGAACTCACCGGCCCGGTAATGGGCGACCTGCAAACCCGCAGGGCCGTTATGGAAGGCATGGAATCCGAAGCACATTTCACGCGGATCCTGGCACGGGTGCCGCTGGCCGAAATGAACGATTATTCTTCTTCACTGCGGTCCATTACGCAGGGGCGGGCCCGCTTCACCATGCTGTTCCTGGAGTACGCGCCGGTGCCCTTTGAACAGCAGCGCAAACTTTCCGAAGAATACAGCCGGCAGGCAGTTATGGAAGAGGCCTAGCCCGCAACATAGAGCCATAGAGAAGGGACGGTTTTCAGTATAAGTGAAAACACGTATTTGGGTGCATTTCGATGAACGGATGCAATTTTGGCCAGTTTCGGCCGTTTTTTGAATGATCCGTTTTTAATCCGTAAATGACCCAATTGAAAATGTCCCACCCTATGAACCAACAGCTCTATTTCAATGACCAGGCGCATATCGCCGAAAAGTTTCAATTGATCCAGGACCATCTGACCGATACCAGTAAAATGGCCGTCCTGAAAATCCGCAACTGGAAGCTGGTGGAGCATCTCCCGGAAACCCGGCAGCGCTACCAGAAGCACATGTTGCAAACCTTATTCAACGTTGTTCCGAATGAGTTCATTCTCTGCGAGGTGGGTTATCATTTCGCTCCCCTGAACAACTGATAAAAAGGGCTTCCACCGGGAGCCCTTTTTTATTGGCAACATCAAATCCAACGGCGCGGCAAACCTCCTACCTTTACGGTACAAGTTTGCATATGAAAGAAGTTTTTATCGTTTCGGCCGTCCGTACACCCATTGGAAGTTTTGGAGGCGCCCTGAAAAGTTTTTCTGCCACACAACTGGGCGGTTTTGCCGTAAAGGCCGCCGTCGAAAAAGCCGGTATCCCGGCCAGCGAGGTACAGGATGTCCTCATGGGGTCGGTGATACAAGCCAACCTGGGGCAGGCGCCCGCGCGGCAGGCCGCCCGTTTTGCCGGGCTGCCCGATTCGGTGAACTGCACCACCATTAATAAAGTATGCGCCAGCGGCATGAAAGCCATCGCCCTGGCTGCACAGAGTATACTATTGGGCGACGCGGATACAGTGGTCGCCGGTGGTATGGAAAGCATGAGCAATGTGCCTTTTTATGCCGACCAGATGCGCTGGGGCATGAAATATGGAAACGCCAGCCTTATCGACGGGCTGGCCAAAGACGGGCTTACCGATGTGTACGATGGCAAGGCCATGGGCAATGCGGCGGAACTTTGCGCCAGCACCTGTGGCATCAGCCGGGAAGAGCAGGACCAGTTTGCCATTGAAAGTTACCGGCGCAGCCAGCATGCCTGGGAGCAGGGCTGGTTCAACGGGGAGGTCATAGCCCTGAGCATTCCGCAAAAAAGCGGCGAACCGCTTTTGGTCAATAAAGACGAAGAACCCTGGAATGTCAAATTCGATAAGATCACATCCCTTCGCCCGGCTTTCCAGAAAGACGGCACCGTTACCGCCGCCAATGCCAGCACCATGAACGATGGCGCCGCTGCCCTGGTGCTGATGAGCAGCGAAAAAGCGAAAGTCCTCGGCGTTAAACCCCTCGCCATTATCCGCAGTTATGCAGATGCCGAACAGGCCCCGGAATGGTTCACCACGGCGCCTTCCCTGGCCCTTCCGCTGGCCCTGAAAAAAGCCGGCCTGGGCAAGGAGCAGATCCGGCTATGGGAGCTGAACGAAGCTTTTGCCGTGGTGGGGATCGAAAACAGCCGCCGCCTGGGACTGGACCCGGCCAGCGTGAATGTGCACGGAGGAGCGGTGTCGCTCGGGCATCCGTTGGGATGCAGCGGCGCACGCATCATCGTGACGCTGCTGCACGCACTCAAAACCCATGGCGGGGAATACGGAGCAGCAGGCATTTGCAACGGGGGAGGAGGCGCATCGGCGATGGTGATCCAGCAAATTTCCTGATGAGCGGCGATGGCACACAGCCCAAATTGTTGTACTTTAAAGTACAATAATCTTTAACCAGCTGTTTATGAGCTTTTATTGCAGGGTTGGTGTGCATGCGCCTGAGAATCTGTGCCGGTTCCGTCCCTTTTTTTGGTTGTTCGGATTGTTTCTGCTGGGCTGTGCCGGCATAGCCAGGGCGGGAGAGAACCATCCGGCAGACACTATTATCATTCGCGGAAAGGTGATCAGCCAGGTCGACGGCAAACCGCTCCAGGGCGTTACGGTGGAAAACCTCCGCCTGGGCCGGAGCAGTTTTACCAATGCCAGCGGCAATTTCCAACTGCCCGCCGAACGCGGCGACAGCATTCGCTTTTCCTTTACCGGCATGGTTTCTCAAACCCTTGCCTATACCGGCCAGGCCTCCCTGGATATAAGCCTGGCGCATGGCGAAAATGCACTTTCCGAAGTGATCGTAACGGGATACCAGAACATCGACCGCAAAAAATTTGCAGGTTCGGCCGCCGTGGTTAAAATGGACAATATTAAAATGGAGGGAACGGCCGATGTCAGCCGGATGCTGGAAGGCCGGGTAGCGGGCGTGGCGGTACAGAACGTGTCGGGCGCATTCGGCGCCGCACCCAAAGTGCGGATAAGAGGCGCCACCTCCCTGAACGGTGATAACAAACCGCTATGGGTGGTGGACGGCGTGGTGCTGGAAGACATTGTGAACATTTCCAACGACCAGCTCTCCAGCGGCGACCCAACCACATTGCTGGGTTCATCCGTTGCCGGGCTCAACGCCAACGATATTGAAAGCTTCGACATCCTGAAAGATGCGGCTGCAACAGCACTTTATGGCGCCCGGGCAATGAACGGTGTGGTAGTGATCACCACCAAAAAAGGGAAGTCGGGCAAGGCCGTGGTTTCTTACAACGGCAACTATGGCGTTCAGCTCAAACCCAATTACGGCAGTTACAATATCATGAACTCCATGGAGCAAATGAGCGTGCTGGCCGAACTGGAGAGAAAAGGCAGCCTCAACTACACCATCCTCAGCCGCGGCGATAACGGCGTGTATGGCAAAATGTATGAGAAACTGGGACTCACTGATGCCGGCACCTTCGACCTGGAAAATACTACCGAAGCGAGGTCCGCTTTTTTAAAGCGGTATGCTTATGCCAATACCGACTGGTTCGACCTGCTCTTCCGCAACAATTTTATCCAGGAGCACTCACTCAGCATCGCCGGCGGAACAGATAAATCGCAGAACTATTTTTCATTGAGCTATTACGGCGACAATGGCTGGACCATCGCCGACAATGTGAAGCGTTTCACCATGAACTTCCGGAACAATTATAAATTTTCCGATCGCTTCAATGTGGGCTTTTCCACCCTCGGCTCCATCCGCCAGCAGCGTGCCCCGGGCACCCTTACCCGAAATCCGAATCCCGTTGAGGGACAGTACGACCGTGATTTCGACATCAACCCGTTCAGCTATGCGCTCAATACCAGCCGCACCCTGACCGCTTATGATGAAAACGGCAACCTCGAGTATTTCCGCCGCAATTTTGCGCCTTTTAACATCATCAACGAACTCGATAACAATTACCTCGACATCAATATCATCGACCTCAAACTGCAGATCGACGCGACGTATAAGTTCAGCGACAAGTTCCGCTACGAGTTCACCGGTGCGGCACGGTATGTGCGTTCCGTACAGGAACACCAGATCACCGAATATTCCAATATGGCCGAGGCCTACCGCTCAGCAGGAACCTCGGTGATCCGCCAGAATAACAAATACCTCTACCGCGATCCCGATGACCCGGAAGCCGAACCGGTAGTGGTTTTGCCCTATGGTGGCTTTTACAACCGCAACGAAGATTATCTCATTGGCTACGATGTACGCAACCACCTGAATTATTCCTCCGATATAGGAGAAAAGGGAAGCCTCAACCTCCTGGGCGGCATGCAGATCCGTTCTTCCGACCGGCAAAATTTCAACAACACAGGATATGGATACCAGTACGACAACGGCGGCATTCCACTGATCGACTACAGGATCCTGAAGAAAACCATCGAGCAGAACTTTCCTTATTACGGCATGAGCAAGGACTACGATCGTTTTGTGGCTTTTTATGCAACAGGAAACTATAGTTTCGACAACCGTTTCAATTTCACGGCCACGGGGCGTTACGACGGATCCAACCGCCTGGGCAGTTCCCAGCAGGCCCGCTGGCTGCCCACCTGGAGCGTGGCAGCATCCTGGAACATCGAAAAAGAAGCGTTTATGGAGAACCAGGACCTGTTCGACTACCTGACCCTTCGCGCCAGCTATGGCCTCACCGCCAGCATGGGTCCCGCTACCAATTCCAACATCGTGTTGCGTACCATGATCACCAACCGGCCCTACCAAACGGAAAAAGAATCGGTGATCACCCTGGCCAACCTGGAAAACAAGGAGCTGACCTGGGAAAAATTGTATACCGGCAATATCGGGCTCGATGGCGCACTGTTCAACCGCCGGCTGAGTTTTAGCCTGGACGCCTATTACCGCCAGAGCTTTGACCTGATCAGCCTTATCAAAACTTCGGGCGTGGGCGGGGAAGCCTATAAGGCAGCCAACTACGCCGATATGGAATCCTATGGGGGTGAAGTGTTGTTGAACGGCGACATCATACGTGGTAAGGATTTCAGTTGGCGGTCCACTGCCACCTTTGGGTATAACCAAAACCGCATTACCAATGCCCGCAACGAACCCAATATTTTCAGCCTGGTAGTGCCGGAAGGCGGTAACAAGGAAGGATATCCCGTGCGCAGTCTTTTTTCGCTGCAGTTCAATGGCCTGGATCATCGCACCGGCATGCCGCTCTTTACCGATGAAACAGGAAAATCCAATTCGGCGGTTTACCTGCAGGACCAAAATACTTCCTACCTGAAATACGAAGGTCCCGTTGATCCCACCATCAACGGCGGCTTCAGCAACACCTTCCACTACAAGGCATTTGCATTAAACCTGTTCATTACTTACCAGGCGGGCAACAAGATCCGGCTGTATCCATTTTTCAGGACCCTGTATTCCGACCTGGACGCCATGCCCCGGGAGTTTTACGACCGCTGGGTGATGCCGGGGGATGAAGCCTATACTTCCATACCTTCTATTTTGGGTGTATTTGAACAGTCGCGTTTAACAGGTTCCTATCCATACAACAACTACAACTATTCTACAGAAAGAGTGGTGAGTGGTGCATTCGTACGACTGAAAACCGTATCGCTCAGTTACCAGTTGCCGGCACATTTCATCCAGCAGATCAGGGCCAGCAATGCCAGCGTTTCACTGGCGGCTACCAATCCCTGGCTGATCTATGCCGATCCAAAACTCAACGGGCAGGATCCTGAATTTTTCAATAGCGGAGGAGTGGCGCAACCGATCCAGAAACAATTCACTTTATCGCTCAAGCTGTCCTTCTGATATGAAAACGACGAACATGAAAAAACTGATGGCATATACGGCGTTGTTGCTGGCGGGTGGTTTTTCGGGATGTTCCAAATTCCTGGAGAAGGCGCCTGACAACCGCACCGAGCTCAACACACCGGAAAAGGTGTCGCAATTGCTAGGAACGGCTTATCCGCAGGCCAACTATATGGATTTTGCAGAAAGCATGTCGGACAATGTTGCCGACAAGGGAATAGGCGCGCCTGATCTGACCAATACGGGATCTTTCCGCTTCGAAGATATTTCAGACAACAACCAGGATTCTCCGGAATACTTCTGGAATGCCGCCTATGCGGCCATCGCTGCCGCCAACCAGGCTTTGCAAACCTGCAATTCGGCGCCGGACCCGCAAAATTATGTGAGCCAGAAAGGGGAGGCGCTGGTATGCAGGGCCTTCAGCCATTTCATGCTGGTGATCTTTTTTGCAAGATCCTATGATCCGGAAACAGCCACCACCGATCCCGGCATTCCTTATGTGACCGAACCGGAAAATGTGGTGATCAAACCATACGAGCGCAAAACCGTGGACTATGTGTACCAGATGATCCAGAAAGACCTGGAAGAAGGCCTGCCATTGCTGGACGACAACCGCTATACCGTTCCCAAATATCACTTTACGCGGATGGCAGCGCACGCTTTTGCCGCGCGTTTTTTCCTCTTCAAACAGGATTACGCAAAAGTGGTGGAACATGCCAACCTGGCCCTGGGATCGGGCAACCCGGTTAACTGGTTACGTCCCTGGAACACCACCTACCTGTCCCTCACTTACCAGCAAATGTTTGAAACCTATGCGCAGGCGAGCACAGCAGCCAACCTGCTACTGGTTGAATCTTCGTCTACCTGGGCCCGTTATTATTACGTTGTGCGGTACGGCATGACCACTGCAAAACGCGACGAGATCCTGGGAGAAAATGTGACTGGTGGCGAATGGGCTTTCCGGTATCAATTGTATACCGCAGGTGAAAACAACCTGATGATCCCAAAGATCAACGAATATTTTGTGCAGAGCTCCATTAATGCCAATATCGGTATGCCCTATGTGATGGTGCCCATGCTTACCGCCGAAGAGGTTTTGCTGAACCGGGCCGAAGCCAATGCCTGGCTGGGAAACAGCAGTTCTACCCTCAGCGACCTGAATACCTATGCCAGCACCAGGATCAGGAATTACAGTTCTGCTTCCAATGCCATTACCATCAATAAAATCCGCAACTTCTACGGCATCGCGAATAACACGATAGGCCTTGTGAGAACCGTGCTGGATTTTAAACGCGCGGAATACGTACAGGAAGGCATGCGCTGGCTCGACATATTGCGCCTGAAGATTCCCGTGGTGCATTTTTCATCCGACGGGGAAATGTACCAACTGAGTGGCGACGATAACCGGAAGATGCTGCAGTTGCCCCAGTCCACCAGTTTATCCGGACTTGAACCCAATCCCCGTTAAACGCTGATACCAACACCATGAAAATAGTAGAGATAAGAAATTTGCTGTTGCTGCTGCTCCTGGGTTTTGCGGCCTGCAAAAAAGATGAGATCACCGGCAATGCAGACGATATCCCCGGGCTGGGGGGCGACGAATGGGTGAAAGGTCCCATCGACGACTGGATCTATGCCAACTATACCCAGCCTTATAACGTGGACGTAAAATACAAGTGGACCCAGACTGAGTTGGGCGATATCAGCAAGTTTGTAACCCCACCCGATGAAGGGCAGGTGATCCCGGTTATGAGCAGCATCAAATCGGTATGGATCGGACCTTATGAAGCAGAGGCAGGCCCCGATTTCATGCGAAAATACATGCCCCGCTTTGTGATTCTTTTTGGCAGCGCCAGTTATAACAGCGATGGCACCGTTCTCCTGGGCCAGGCGGAAGGCGAAGGCAGGATCCTGCTTTTTGATGTAAATAATTTCCGGACAAAAAACATGCCCGGTTATATCGCTTCGGACTCAAATATTGTAAAGCGCATGTTCGAAACCATTGAGCACGAGTTTGCGCATACCCTTCATTTCAACATCATGTACCCGGTGGCATTCAAGACCATCACCGGCGGTTATACCTCCAACTGGAACAACGTGAGCAACGGAGACGCGCATGAAGCAGGTTTCATTACGGCCTACGCCATGAGCAAACCGGATGATGATTTCGCTGAAACCGTTTGCTACCTGCTGGTGAACGGCGATGGCTGGTGGAAGGAAATGCTGGCTTCCATCAGCAGCGAACAGGGCCGCAATGCCCTGCTGCAGAAAGAGGCCATGGTGGTGGACTATTTCCGCAATGCCTGGGGGATCGATTTCTACAGCCTGCAATCGCGTACCAGGACTGCTATTACCAGCATCATTAAATAAAAGCCGTTATGAGAAAAATAATCCTCTTCCTTTTTTTGAGTGCCGGCTTTTTAGGAGCCTGTAAAAAGGACGACCACGTTTTCGATAAATCGCCCGATGAGCGCATCAACGAAACCCTGGCCGCTTATCAAAGCACCCTGCAGGGATCGCCGGCAGGCTGGGAAGCCACCCTCACCACCGGCACGGGGGCCCTTTTCAATTTTCATTTTCGTTTCAATGAATCGAACCGTGTTTTTATGTTCTGCGATTTCGATGAAACAACGGCCAGCGAAGAAAAGGAAAGCAGTTACCGGTTGAAATCACTGCAACAGCCGGTACTTATTTTTGATACCTACAGTTATGTACACCTGCTGGGAGATCCCAACGGGCTCGTGAACGGAGGGAACGATGGCGAAGGATTGCTTACCGATTTTGAATATTCGCTGGATACCCTGTATGCCGACAGCATTTTATTGACAGGAAGGTTTTATGGAACCAAACTCAAGCTGGTAAGGGCCAGCCAGGAAGACTACGATGCCTGGCAGAATGGCATATGGGTCAGCAATCTTTCCTTCCTGAAAATTCAGGACATCCTCGAATACTTTAAGCGGTTCAGGCTGGACGGCGTTACGTATGAATTGTACGTTAACCCGGTAACCAGGACCATTCTTATCAACTGGGAATCCGGCGGAACGGTTCGCAGTTTTACCACCCGTTATTATTTCGACAGAACGGGACTGGTCTTTGAACAACCGCTTGTGAACGGCAGTACCACCATAACCGGGTTTTCCGATTTTGAATGGAATGCCGGCAACCACACCATGCAGATGGAGGTCAATGGAAAAACAACCACCATAGCAGGCGCCACCGCTCCCATAAGGGTTGATCTCAACGCACCCAGGCGCTGGTGGCAAACGGTGGCTAACAGCGACACCTACTGGATCTCCTGGAACGGGTTCCATGTAAATGGAGTAGACGATGCCTATGGCGTTAACAGTATTCCCAATTATTATTTCATGATCTTTTGGCCTGCCTTTGGCACTTCGGGTGGCATCCGGTACGACCTGCTGGGCTTTGTGACTTATACCAGCAATGGGCTTGCGCTGGGCTTTGGCGCGGGTTACAGTCCGCCCCAGTTCACCAGCGACGGCCGGGTGATCTTCGACATCCTGGGCATACTGGGTACTGTTCCGCCCGAAGCGGAAGAGGTTTTTGAAAAAACAGCTATCCGATTGAACGATGCCGACGGGTTTTACCTGGTGCAAACCAGCGCGGGTACCTATGACATGGTGAGCGCCGACGATGCGCGGTCCTGGATCAACTGGACTTATTAGTAACGGGATTTCAATAATTCATTCTCACTTCTGAACGCATAACAAAATCATTTAACTTTAGAGCAGCCAAACAAATAAAAGCAAACTATATGAAAAGATTGATCCTCAAAACGACCGGTCTCGGGCTGCTGGCCCTTATGTTCACATTGGCTTCCTGTTCAAAAGAAGGAGATACCGGTCCGCAAGGTCCGGCTGGCCCTGCTGGTCCCGCAGGACCCACCGGCCCGCAGGGCCCCGCAGGTGAAACCGGAACGGCCAACGTGATCTATTCCGCCTGGATACCCGTTTCCTCAGATGAAACGGGCTATAGTGAAATTGAAGCGCCCAGCCTCAGCAAAGACATCCTGAACAGCGGTTCCATCAAAGTGTACGTTAACCTTGGAAGTGCTGACCAACCGCTTGTATTTCCGCTGCCTGCGGTAATACACCCGGGATTTTTCATAGAAAATCCTGACGAGAACGATGCATACATGACGCTGGACCCGGTATATGCAGAAAACATTGTCGCCATACTTTCGAATTATGTGCTGACAGACCTGCCTTTCCGTTATATTCTCATCCCCGGCGGCGTTGAAGATGGCCGTTCGCAGGTGGATTGGAAAGACTATAATTCCGTTAAAAAATTCTACAACCTGAAAGACTAAATTCAGTTGCAGATATCTTTAATAAGTGAATACCGGTCGGCCAGACCGGTATTCCTGTAAATGCGATCACATGAGATACCCGGTTATTGGCATCCTGCTGCTGGTACTTGGAACAGCGGCCTGTAAAAAAGAACAGGGAGGCGGCGGATCGGCAGATCTGCTCGACAGTTCCCTGCTGATCGCCCGGGAATATTACCTCTGGTACAACCAGATTCCCGCTACATTTTCATCTGCTCAATACGGAGACCCCAATGCACTGATGCAGGCCATTCGCGCCTACAGTTCGGAACCGGGGTTCAATGCTGCAGTAGACCACTGGAGTTTCGGGATGCTCCAGTCGGAATGGAACGATGTCAGCGGCGGCCTTGCCGGCGACCTGGGAATAGGTGTATTTTTCCATGATGAAAACGATCTGCGGGTCTCATACGTGGAACCGGCTTCGGTGGCCGGAAAGGCCGGCGTACAAAGGTCATGGCGCATTACCCGGATCAACGGCCGGACAGATATCACCGCTACGGAATCAAGCATCAACTTTATTGTAGATGCTATTTACGGCGGCACGGCTGCAACCATCGGTTTCGAGAAACCCGACGGCACGGGGGGTGAGTTGAACCTTGTTCCCGGCACTTACCAGGAACAGCCCATTTTGCTGGATACCGTTTATGAAGCGGGCGCCAAAAAGATCGGGTACCTGGTGCTGAATTCCTTCCTGGGCAATATTGACAATATGAAGAAGCAGTTTGCCAGGAGTTTCGAAGAATTTGCCGCCAATGGGGCCACCGACCTGATCATTGATCTCCGTTACAACGGCGGTGGTTATGTTGCCCTGCAGGAAGAACTGGCCAATTACCTGGTGCCATCTGCCAAAGACAAATCGCTGATGTACCGCGAACAGCTTAACGATAAACTGAGCGACCTGAACAGCAGCGCCGATTTCGGGAAAAAAGGAACGGTAGAACCAAAAAATATTGTGTTCATCATATCCCAGAACAGTGCGTCGGCCAGCGAGGCGCTCATCAATATCATGCGGCCCCAGCTCAATGTAAAACTGGTTGGTCCCAGCCGCTCCTCGGGCAAACCGGTTGGATTTTTTCCCATCCCGGTGGGTGACTGGTATGCTTTTCCCGTTTCACTGCGGATCATCAATGCCAATGGGGAGGGCAATTATTTTGGCGGCTTTACACCTGATAAGGTGGTGGCCGACGGCCTCGACAAAGCCTGGGGAGACCTTTCGGAAGACTGTCTTAAAGCGGCCCATACCTACCTGGGTACCGGCAGCTTCAGGAGCAGTGAGCGGGAAGCGGCGCGGAGCAGCCCCGCCCGGATCCACCTCTATAACCAGCTCCATGTGCAGAAACCCTCCCTGCTGCTGGAAAACCGGATCGGGCATTAAGCCCTTCTCCCAAGCCCTTCATTTTTTGCGCTTTGCTTGCGATCCAATATTTTTGCCACTCCAAAATCGAAATGAATGGCAAGATCTATCGCATTTAGAGAAGCGCTGCGCGAAGCAATGAACGAGGAATTCCGCCGCGATGACCGCGTATTCCTGATGGGAGAAGAAGTAGCTGAGTACAATGGCGCCTATAAGGTAAGCCAGGGCATGCTGGACGAATTCGGCCCCAAACGTGTGATAGACACGCCCATTTCAGAGCTTGGCTTTGCCGCCGTAGGGGTGGGCGCCGCCCAGAACGGCCTGCGTCCCATTGTGGAATTCATGACCTGGAACTTTGCCGTACTGGCCCTCGACCAGATCCTGAACACCGCTTCCAAAATGCTGGCCATGAGCGGCGGTCAGTTGAGTTGTCCCATCGTTTTCCGCGGGCCCAATGGCTCAGCCGGACAACTCGGCGCCCAGCACAGCACCGCCTTTGAAAGTTACTATGCCAATATTCCCGGCCTGAAAGTGGTTTCCCCCAGCAATCCTTATGATGCCAAAGGGCTTTTGAAACAATCGATCCGTTATGAAGAAGACCCGGTGATCTTCATGGAAAGTGAAGTGATGTACGGCGAAAAGGGAGATGTGCCGGAAGAAGAATATTATATCCCGCTGGGAAAGGCCGACGTGAAAAAAGAAGGAAAGGATGTAACCATTGTTTCCTTCAATAAGATGATGAAAGTGGCCCTGGGGGCGGCTGCAGAGCTGGAAAAAGAAGGCGTTCAGGCCGAAGTGATCGACCTGCGCACCATCCGTCCGCTCGACTGGCAGACCATCCTGGAAAGCGTTAAGAAAACCAACCGCCTGGTGATCGTGGAAGAGCAGTGGCCCTTCGCTTCCGTATCTTCAGAGATCACCTACAGGATCCAGAAAGAAGGCTTCGATTACCTGGATGCTCCCATCCGTCGCATTACAGCGGCAGATGCGCCCCTGCACTATGCCCCCAACCTGGTGGCAGCCGCGCTCCCGGATATAAGCCGCACGGTGAAACTGGTTAAAGAGGTGATGTACCTGAAAAAATAACTGTCCCATACAACAAGAAAGCCGCTGAATCCAGCGGCTTTCTTGTTCATTAACCATTATATCAATCCATCAAATGCTTTAGTGATGTGCGAGCTTCAGCACGCTGCTGATGGTAAGCAGAAAGCAATAGCTGTATGCCATCAGTACGCCGGCCAGCACTACGATTTTAGCGGTGAGCTGCCACACCGTAACTTCCTGTGTGGACTTCAGGGGGTGTTTTAATGTGTTCATAGGTGGATATTTTGTTATTCAAAGGATTACTCAAAAATAATACTGCCCAACCCTTTTGACAAGGCAGAAATACCTGATTTATTTTCGTAATATTACGATACCCGCTTACGGTTCCACAGCGAAACGGCAGGCGGCGCCGGCGGGGAAATGCCATTCCGGCGTTCGTACATCGCGGTTATCGAGGCTGTACCAGGGATCACCGGCGGCGTTAGCGGGACAACGCAGCACATGGATGTCCTGGCTGGGCATATAACCCTGCAACAGCAGGTATTTCCGCCGGCCGGCAGCATCAGCCGCCATATCAACCACCAGCACAATGTGCCCGGGAAACCCACCCTGCAGGAATACATCTCCCGGCGCCAGTTCCTTCACCGGATCGATCTTTACCAACTGCCGGGCCAGGGAGGCCGTACCGGCGAAGCGGAAAACAAAATCGAGGTAGGCATCCAGGCTTTTACGGTTATACCTGCCTGTTACAGCGGCAGGCTTGCTGCTTACCACCAGCTTTTGCCCCTGCAGGCGGTATCTTTTGCCCGCACACCAGTCGGCATAGCTGAGCCGGGTGCCATCGGTAGCCCGGAAACAGATCTCATCCAGCCTGCCCGATTCAAACAGGTAGGAAGCCCGCAGCAGGATGACGGCGTCGGCGCATTGCAGTATGTCTTCTTTGCGGATAGGGATAGCGGTTACGGCAAACTGGGCCGACTGGTTGGTTTTCGGTTGCCCATTGTAGAGATATACCGTATTGTTGGCCCGGAGCGGAATCCGCCGCAGGTATTCCCCGACGGAACCTGCCGGCAGCGATAGTCTTTGATAACCGGGCGGCACCGGAATGTCGCCAATTGTGGCAGGAAGGGGCGGCGGCAGTAAAAATGGCAAAATAATTGAAAGGAAAAGGGACAATTGCATTTATACCTACTTTTGGTAAGAACCAAGATGCAGTGGCATACGACTTGCATAAACAGCCTCGCCCTTTAGAATAATTTTAACACCATGTCTAACATCCTGATCATCGACGACGAAAGAGCCATCAGAAAAACATTAAGCGAAATATTGTCCTACGAGGGATATAAAATTGAAGAAGCATCCGACGGGGAAGAGGGACTGAAAAAGTTCAGGGAAAAAACATTCGATGTGGTTCTCTGCGACATCAAAATGCCCAAGCTCGACGGGCTGGAGTTTCTGGATAAGGCCCGCGAAACCAACCCCGATATTCCCATCATCATGATATCGGGCCACGGTACCATTGAAACAGCCGTGGAAGCGGTTAAGAAGGGCGCTTTCGATTATATTTCCAAACCACCCGATCTCAACCGCCTGCTCATCACCCTGCGCAACGCCATGGATAAAACCAACCTGGTAAGCGAAACCAGGGTGCTGAAACGCAAGGTGAGCAAGGTGCAGGAAATGATCGGCGATTCTCCCGCTATCCAGCGCATCAAGGATACCATTGAAAAAGTGGCGCCTACAGATGCCCGTGTGCTGATAACCGGCGAAAACGGGGTAGGCAAGGAACTGGTAGCGCGCTGGATCCACGAAAAGAGCAACCGTTCCTCCGGACAACTGGTGGAAGTAAACTGCGCGGCCATTCCAGGGGAGCTGATTGAGAGCGAACTCTTCGGGCATGAAAAGGGCTCCTTTACTTCGGCCATCAAACAGCGCATCGGGAAATTTGAACAGGCCAGCGGCGGCACTCTTTTCCTCGACGAGATCGGCGACATGAGCCTCAGCGCCCAGGCCAAGGTATTGCGGGCATTGCAGGAAGGAAAGATCACCCGGGTGGGTGGCGAAAAAGAAATTTCAGTGGACGTGCGGGTAGTGGCCGCTACGAACAAAGACCTGCTTAAGGAAGTGGAGGAGAAAAATTTCCGGCTCGACCTCTATCACCGCCTCAGCGTCATACTCATTCATGTTCCCAGCCTGAACGAACGCAGGGACGATATCCCCGCCCTCGTGGACAAATTCCTGGAAAACATTTGCGCGGAATACGGAATTGCAAAAAAAGATATCGACAAAGGCGCCCTGGATGCGCTCAAGCAATACAACTGGACCGGGAATATCCGCGAACTGAGAAATGTGGTAGAACGCCTGGTTATCCTTTCCGGCAAAACCATCCTGCGTGAAGACGTGATCAACAACGTAGTGCCCCGCAATTAGGGAAGGGGCTGTTTACAGTAAGCCGTTATTTCCGCCTGCCCATTGAGGCGCCTGCAGGGTATTTCCTCTACCTGCTCCAGGATCTCTGGATTACCGGCTAATACAATATCTATTTGCGGATACCGGTTTGTTACGGCGTGCAGCAGGTTCTCCAACGGATCTGTTGCCAGCGGGGTGCTGACAGGGATCAATATTCCTTTGACGGCGTATTGCTGCAAAAATTCCAGCACAAGTGCCGGCTCAACCTGGGCGCCCAGGTATAAAAAAGAATATCTGTTCCTGCGCAGCAGGTAGGCCATAAAAAGCAGCAGCATCTCCTGTGGGTCACTCACGGAAGTGAACAGCAATAATTCAGGAGGGGGAGGAACGGAAGCTTTTTCTATCGCCTCCGTGGCGGCGATGATGGCATGCCGGATGAGCTGGCTCGCGAAATGCTGCTGGGCCGGCGTTGCCCTGTCGGTAAGCCAGAGCGTGCGCATCAGGTCCAGGAAGGGATCTATGAACCGGAAGAAGGTTTCCTCCAGCCCGTGCTGTCCCACCAGCGAATCGAGCAGGGACCCAAGCCCCTCCTGGTCAAACGACAGGCTGTACCTCACCAGGTCCCATACCGCCGCCTCCTGCGGCTTTTTTGCCTCCAGTTGCCGCACGAGTATCCTGATCTCTTCTTCCTGCAGGCTGGCAAGCGTGGATATCTTGTGGCCCGATCTGTACAGCATGGCCAACCGCAATAAATGCTTGAGGTCTTCTTCGTCGTAATACCGGTGACCGCTTTCTTTTCTCCTGGCAGGCTGCACCAGGTACCGCTGCTCCCAAACCCGCAGCGTATGCGCTTTTATGCCGGTCATTTTTTCTATATCATTGATGGTGAAGCGGGGCATCTTAACAAATTCTTTGGGCCATGGCTGTCATATTTCTGCGCCAGTGGGAACAAATAAGGGGAATAAACCCCATTTTTGATACAGAATGGTATTTTTGTCCGAATCTAAATTGCTCGAATGACAACGCATCAAATCCTGATCGTAGCGCTGATATCCTTACTCATTTTTGTTTTGCCTGCCTATGGACTTTCAAAGTTATTCCAAAAAGCCGGGGTAGCCGGCTGGAAAGCCTGGATACCCTTTTATAATACCTGGGAAATGATCGCCATCGCCAAAAGGCCAAAACACTGGTTTTTCTGGCAATTGATTCCTGTAGTAGGATGGTTTGTTACCCTGGGCATTTTCATTGAGTTCATCAAATGCTTTGGAAAATTCAGTTTTTGGGAGCATGCCCTGACCTGCCTGGTGCCCTTTTTCTATTTCCCTTATGTGGCGTTTGCCAAAGACACCCGCTTCATTGGGCCGGAAGGCGTAGCGCACTACCAGAAGTCCACCATCCGCGAGTGGGTCGACGCAGGCATTTTCGCCATCGTTGCGGCAACCCTCATACGCATTTTCATTTTTGAAGCCTATGTAATCCCCACGGGCTCCATGGAAAAGACCCTGCTCGTGAACGATTTCCTGTTCGTGAGCAAACTGAGCTATGGGCCCCGCATTCCCAATACACCGCTGGCCATTCCCTTTGTGCATCATACCATACCGGGTACGGATATGCGCTCGTATACCGAGGCCATCAAACTGCCCTACAGCCGGTGGTTTGCCAGCCCGGTGAAAAGGAACGACGTGGTCGTGTTCAATTTCCCCACCGGCGACACAGTCATCAACCGACCCGAATTCCAGTCGATCAATCCCTATTACGATGCCGCCCGGCAGTTGGGTAACGGCAGCATCGATGCCGGCCGCCAGATCATCTTATCGGACCCCGAGCATTACCCGCTCGTGGTCCGCCCCGTTGATAAGAAAGAAAACTATATCAAACGCTGCGTGGCCATTGCGGGAGATACCCTGGAAGTAAGGGATGGCCGCGTTTATATTGACCACGAGCCCGGGTTTGAGCCGCCGCACAGCCAGATCATGTACGAAGTGGAAACCAACGGCCAGCCATTCAACGCGGAGACCATGCAGGATGAATACAATATTGATATTGACAATCCTGAAGAGCTCAGCAGCCTGGGTGGCAATAAATTCAATATGCTGCTCACCAACGAAGCCGTTGCCAAAATGAAAACATCCGGACTGGCAAAATCCATCAAGCCACAACTCATTCATCCCTCCCAGATCGATCCCCGCTTATGGGGAACGCTTTGTTTTCCTTACGATACCCTGCACAAGTGGACCGTGGACGATTTTGGACCGCTCTGGATCCCCGAAAAAGGAAAAACGCTCACGCTCACGCCCGAAAACTACAACCTGTATGAAAGGGCCATCCGCGTGTACGAACACAATACCCTCGAACGCCAGGGCGACGGCTTTATGATCAACGGCGTTGCCACCAACCAGTACACATTTAAAATGAATTATTACTGGATGATGGGAGACAACCGCCATTATTCGCAGGACAGCCGCTTCTGGGGCTTTGTTCCCGAAGACCATGTAGTAGGGGAAGCCTGGATCATCTGGATGAGCCTGAAGAACGGCATCCGCTGGAACCGGCTCTTCAGGGCCATAAAATAAGCACCTATGGAAAAAGCTGCTTTCCATTTTAATTACGACGTGTACAATTCCATTGAGGAGCTGAAGGAAGAAGATGCCTGGCTGTTATCGGAAGCGCGGGAAGTTACCCTGCACGCCTATGCACCCTATTCGAATTTCATGGTAGGGGCGGTGGCCAAACTGGTGAACGGGGAGATCGTTGCGGGATCCAACCAGGAGAATGCCTCTTTTCCGGCGGGACTTTGCGCGGAAAGAGTATTGCTGGCTTCTGTTTCGTCGCTTTTCCCCAATACGGCCGTGGAAAGCCTGGCGTTGAGCTACCGCAGCAGTCTCGTGGAAAGTGACCATCCCATTTCGCCCTGCGGCATATGCCGTCAAAGCCTGCAGGAATATGAAAAAAGACTGCGGCATCCCATCCGGCTCATCCTGGGAGGTATGGAAGGAAAGGTCTATGTCATTCCCAGCGCCAGCATGCTGCTGCCGCTTTCCTTCAATGCTGATGATCTAAAATAGCGTCTGCACCCCGTTGGCGACCTTGTTTTCATGCTCCAGCAACCAACGCTTGCGCCAGAGTCCGCCTGCATAGCCAACCAGATCGCGGTTGGAGCCGATCACCCGGTGGCAGGGAACAAGTATGGCGATCCTGTTTTTGCCATTGGTGCTGGCCGCCGCCCTGATGACTTTGGTATCGCCCAGGCGGCGCGCAAGATCCATGTAGGAAATGGTTTTACCAAAGGGAATGGCGGTGAGCTCGCTCCACACCGACTGCTGGAACGCGGTACCAGGCTGCGTTACGGGCAAATCAAAAAAACGCCTTTGCCCGTGGAAATATTCGATCAGTTGCTCTGTGCAGGCCTGCAGCAGGACATTTTCTTCCGCGCTGCCGGTAGCGGAGGCGTCCTGCCCGGGCGCGGCAGCTTCGTCGTCGCTGCAAAAATGCACTTCAGAAACGCAGCTATCGGCAACGGTTATGCGAATTCGCCCAAGCGGCGACTGGTAGTAGGTTATTGCCATGTTGATCAGCCGATACGCCGCCCGTTTTCAACAGGCCTTTCGGCAGTTAATAAAACTACGTCATTGTTCTCATTATAGATGCCCATCACCAGGCACTCCGACACATAACGGGCGATCTGTTTGGGCGGGAAATTAACTACCGCAATAACTTGCCTCCCTACCAGCGAGGCCGGCGTGTAAAGGGTGGTGATCTGGGCAGAAGAGCGTTTTATTCCCAAAGACCCAAAATCTACCAGGAGCTGGTATGCCGGCTTTTTAGCTTCCGGAAAGAGATTTGCCTCGAGGATGGTTCCCACCCGCATTTCGATTTTTTCAAAATCATCCCAACTGATCATTTTTTTACTGTGAATGTACTGGGCAATCCGTAAATTCATCCCTTCTATTTACTAACAAACAGTTTGTTATTATGGCGCGCAAATCAGCTTCGCGAAGAAAATTCTTGCAATCCACGTCTCTTGCAGCAGCAGGTTTTTTTATTGTACCACGGCATGTTTTAGGGAAAGGCTATACGGCCCCCAGCGACACGCTTAATGTTGCCGGAATTGGTGTGGGAGGAAAAGGGCAGGGCGACCTTGCCGAGTTCTTTAAAACCGGGAAAGTCAATATCGTTGCCCTCGCCGATGTAGACGACCGCCAGGCAGCCGGCTCCCGCAAAGCCCAGCCAAAAGCGCGTTATTACAGGGATTTCCGGGAAATGCTGGAGAAAGAAAAAAAGAACATCGACGCGGTTTCCATTTCCACTCCCGATCATACGCACGCCAATGCCACGCTGGCGGCCATGCAACTGGGCAAACACGTGTACACACAAAAACCGCTCACGCACGATATCTACGAAGCCCGCCTGCTAACGGAAGCGGCTAAACGCTACAAAGTGGTTACGCAAATGGGCAACCAGGGCGGCAGCGGCGACGGCGTACGCAGGGCCAAGGAACTGATCGATGCCGGCACCATCGGCGAAGTGACGGAAGTGCACGCGTGGACCAATCGGCCGGTATGGCCACAGGGTATTCCCACGCCTACGGGGACCTATGCCGTTCCCAAAGAGCTGGACTGGGACCTTTGGCTCGGACCTGCGCAGGCCATAGAGTATAACCCCGCCTACCTGCCCTTCAACTGGCGCGGCTGGTGGACCTTCGGCACCGGCGCCCTGGGCGATATGGCCTGCCACATCATGGACCCCGTGTACCGCATTCTTCCCATTCTCTATCCCAGCTCCGTGGAATGCAGCGTTGCCAATATTTGGAAGGACATGTGGGTAGAAGGCAGTTTTGTGGACAGTTGTCCGCCCGCTTCCATCATTCACCTGAACTATCCCCGCACAGACGGCAAGGGCAATATCAAAGTGTCGTGGCACGATGGTGGGCTGTTGCCGGTACGGCCCGATGAACTGTTGCCCGAAGAAGCTTTCGGCAACTGGGACGGTGGCGTATTGTTCGTGGGAACCAAGGGCAAATTGCTGGCCGATTGTTATGGTGAAAACCCGCGCCTGCTGCCCACGGTGAAAATGAAAGAAACCCTTCCCGCCATTACGCTGCCGAGGGTTCCGGAAGGACACTATGCGCAGTGGGTGAACGCCTGTATCGCCGGTTACGGCAAGGCGACCACCAGTTCTCCTTTTGAATATGCAGGTCCCTTTACGGAAAGCATCCTGATCGGAAACCTGGCCATTCGCAGTTGGATGATGAAGAACCCCAATCTCAAAGGATGGGGCGATAAATACCTGGGCCGGAAAACCCTTCTCTGGGATGCCAAAAACATGCGCATCACCAATTTCGAGGAAGCCAACCAGTTTGTTAAACGCGAAAGAAGAAAGGGCTGGGAGCTTACCATGTAAGCGACCGGTTGTTGTAATAATTAAAAAAGCCGTCTCAGTTTCTGAGACGGCTTTTTCGTGGAGAAGCCTGCTGTTTTCAGGCCGTTTATTTATTGAGATAGGACCTGATCATCCAGGCCATTTTTTCGTGCTGCCGCAAAACACCGGTAAGAAGGTCGGCCGTACCTGTGTCTTTGTATTTCTCGTCCGTATCGCCGATGTTTTTTCTTACCGTACGGATGATGGTCTCGTGGTCGGAAAGCAGATTTTTCAACTGCTGGTCCTGCTTGTTGGTGTAATCGGGTTCCAGGAGCCTGGTTATTTCCAGCAGGTCTTTCATGCGGCCGGTAGCATAATGTCCCAGCATACGAACCCTTTCCGCCACCTCGTCGATGGTTTCCGCCAGCAGGCCGTACTGGGTTTCGTAAAAAGCGTGCATTTCGGAAAAATTGCTGCCCTCGTAATTCCAGTGGTAGTTCCGGGTCTTCATGTACAAAACATGTTCATCGGCCAACAAGGTGTTGAGAATAACGGCCACTGCTTCGGTATTTTTGGCTATAATGCCGATATCTGCTTTCATGCTGATTGTTTTTGGTGACTCACTTCAAAAATAACCAATAGCACCACGAAATGTTTTGAAAAAATACGGGCTTATTCTTCCTCGAGCAGTTGGCTGAGTTGGTTCAGCTCTTCCAACCGGTAGTATTGTTTTTCGTTGTCGAAACAACGGGCGAATTCTTCCAGCAGGTTTTGTACAATGCGAACATTGTTCAGGGGTCGGAAAAAATGCGCCGTAGGAGGTACAGAAATGCGGCGGAAATAGGTTTCCACATCTTTTTGCGTATATACCTGCCCGCTCATCGGGTCAATGAAAAAGCTGATGCGGTGGGAGGGATTGTTGGGCAACTGGTGCCACTGGCCCGGTTCCACGTCAAAATAGGCCAGGATGTGCTGGCGCGGAACAGGGATGGCGCGGATGGGAATATCGAGCAGGTCGCAAAGTACGAGGTAAAGGATGCCGTTGCTGAGCGAATTGCCCTTCTTCGATTCCAGCACATTGTTCAGCAGGAAATCGCGGGGCTCCGTATAATTGACCTCCGTTCCCTTCAGGTGATAATAATTGTAAAGAATGGTGGTGAGTACATTGGTCTGTTCCAGGGGAGTAAGATAATTGTTCAGCTCGAGCCAGATATTGCGGCGCATTTTTTCAATGTCCTGCAGCACCTGGTTGATCTGCAGATCAGGGTACTGGAACTTGGCAACCAACAGGGCGCCGGCCAGCAAATCGGGCTCAGGGAGCGATCTCCAGCGTTTGAAATCCTGCACCAGGTCGCAAAAATGAAGGCGGTGGATCAGCAACTCAATTCTTTCCTGAACGGCCTCTTCAGTAGTATTCTCCCAGAGGTTCTCCAGGTTGGGAATGATGAGAGAACCCATGGTAAGGATCCTGTCACTTACCGTTGAGAACACCTCCTGATCGGGGTCATCAATGAGGTGGAAAAGGGCTGTTATTTCACGGGTTTCTTCCATCGGTACTAGGTTAACAGCGGCTGCTTCAATTGTATGACGCCCAAAAGCCGCATATTATTGTTACCAATCTGTAAATAAATTTCGCCCGCAGATGCGATTCATACGGTCCTTACTTATCCACAGGCGTTGATAAGCCGCGGATCCCCGTTCGCCTTAGTTCCCTTTGGAAGGTTTTTTGGTAGCGGCTTTTTTAGTAGCTGATTTTTTTGTGGCGCTTTTAGTAGCAGATTTCCTGGCAGCGGTTGATTTGGTGGCCGCTTTTTTAGGAGCTGCTTTTGTTTTTTTCTCGAAAGCGCCGGGCAGTTGATCTTCGATCATTTTTTTGACCGTATCCAGCGAAATCTCCTGCAGGTCGGCTTCTTCAAATTTGCCGCCATCGGCCTTGCGGCCCAGTTTCAGCATCTTCTTACCGAAACGGATAAACGCGCCCCAGCGCCCGTTCTCCAGGGCAATTTTTTCCTCCGGCCACTGGCGGATATAGCGGTTGGCTTCTTTCTCCAGTTTTTTTACGATCAGTTCTTCGCAGTCTTTCTGGGTCAGATGGTCGAAGTTGTAGGCGCGGGGAATATTGATGAAAAGATCGTTCCATTTAATGAAGGGCCCGAAGCGGCCCTTGCCCTTGGTAACGGGCAGTCCCTCATAAGTGGCGATAGGCGCGTCGGCCGCCTGTTTTCCCCGGATCAGTTCCGTGGCCCTTTCCAGGTCGACCGTCAGCGGGTCCTCGCCCTTGGGAATGGAGATGAATTCTTCTCCCCATTTTACATAGGGTCCAAAACGGCCGATGTTCACCGACACTTCGTTGCCTTCGTACTCACCAATGGTAAGCGGCAGTTTAAACAAATCCATGGCTTCGTCGAAGCTGATGGTCTCGATGCTTTGCCCGGATTTTAATTTGGCAAAGCGAGGCTTTTCTTCGTCGTTCACGTCGCCGATCTGCACCATGGGGCCATACCGGCCCATGCGGGCTACTACTTTTTTGCCCGAAGCCGGGTCTGTGCCCAATTCCCTTTCGCCCTTGATCCTTTCGGCGTTTTCGATGGTATTCTCCACATCCTTTTTAAAGGGATTGTAGAATTCATCGATCATTTTATGCCACTGTCTTTTGCCGTTGGCCACTTCATCGAACTCCTCTTCAATTTTTGCGGTGAACCCATAGTCCATCACATCGTTGAAGTACTGGTTGAGAAAATCGGTCACCACCAGTCCCAGGTCGGTCGGGAAAAGTTTGGATTTCTCTGCGCCGGTGGTTTCCAGCGCCGTTTGCTGGCTAACCTTGTCGTCTTTCAAATGCAGTATCCGGTACTCCCGCTTCACGCCTTCCTTGTCCCTTTTTTCCACATAACCCCGTTTGAGGATGGTGGTTATGGTGGGAGCGTAGGTAGAAGGACGGCCGATGCCGAGCTCTTCCAGTTTTTTTACCAGGGAGGCTTCGGTGTAGCGTGGAGCAGGGCGATTGAACCTTTCGGTCGCAAACATTTCGCGGAGCGGCAGTTGCTGGCTAATGGTCAGTGGCGGCAACATGCTTTCGGCGCCCTCTTCTTCATTCAGGTCTTCTTCGTCGCGGTCTTCGCGGTACACTTTCAGGAAGCCGTCGAATTTCAGCACTTCACCGCTGGCAGTGAGTTCTTCTTTATTGGTGGAGATGGTAATGCGGGCCACGGTTTTTTCCAGCTCCGCATCGGCCATCTGGGAGGCCATGGTTCTTTTCCAGATCAATTCATAGAGGCGCTGGGTGTCGGCGTCGCTGATAGCGGTTACGTCCATATAGGTAGGACGGATGGCCTCGTGCGCTTCCTGTGCCGATTCGTTCTTATTGCGGTATTTTCTTGCCTGGAAATAGCGGTTGCCGTACTGGTTGCCCACCTGTTGGCGAATGCCGTCCATAGCTGTTTCGCCCAGGTTCACGCTGTCGGTACGCATGTAGGTGATCTTACCGCTTTCGTAGAGCTTCTGGGCGAGCAACATGGTGCGGCTTACGGAATAACCCAGCTTGCGGCTGGCTTCCTGCTGCAGGGTGGAGGTCGTGAAAGGGGCAGCCGGACTTTTCCTTCCGGGCTTCACCTGGATGTCCTTTACCGTATAGTCGGCACCGCGGCAGGATTGGAGAAATTGTTCGGCATCTGCCTGCTGGCTGAAGCGCTGGCCCTCTGCCTTAAAGCTGACGGCCCGGTTGCTGTTGTCCGTTGCCGTAAAAAAGGCTTCCACCTTAAACTGGCTCACGGCGCTGAAAGCGTTGATCTCCCTTTCCCTTTCAGCGATCAGGCGAACGGCTACACTCTGCACGCGGCCGGCGCTGAGGGAGGAGCCCATGCTCATTTTCCGCCAAAGCACCGGGCTCAGCTCAAAACCAACGATGCGGTCCAGCACGCGGCGAGCCTGTTGGGCGTTTACCAGGTTCATGTCCAGCGTCCTCGGCTGCTGCACCGCTTTTTCTATGGCAGGTTTGGTGATTTCATGGAAAACGATGCGTTTGGTCGCCGCGGGATCCAGTCCCAGCACCTCACACAGGTGCCAACTGATGGCTTCTCCCTCGCGGTCCTCATCCGTTGCCAGCCATACTTCGTCGCTTTTTTTAGCCAGTTGCCGGAGTTCCTTCACCACTTTTTCCTTATCCTCCGGAACAATATAGCGGGGTTTGTACTGGTTTTTGACGTCAATACCCATTTCTCCTTTTTCAAGGTCCCGGATATGCCCGTAACAGCTTTTCACTTCAAAATCCTTACCCAGGATCTTTTCAATGGTTTTTGCTTTTGCGGGCGACTCTACTATCAATAAATTCTTGGCCATCTGGTTCTACCTCTTTTTAAATTGGTTTCCGGTCGCTGCAAGTTTAGGGCAAAGAGGGGAGAATACCAATTCACGATTTTTTAGCGTATTCACATTCCTTTAAAAAATATTCCCCGGGAAACACCGTTCTTTGTACTGTTCCCACTTCAACCACCCAACCTTTTATTGTACACAAATTTGTTTTATGCCTATTAAAGGCTACGATGCCTATGCCGGCCGGGAAGGGAACAAGGGCCAGTTCCTATGGTGGTGCGCCGGCGCCCATGCCCCCACTTTATCGGCCTATCCCACGGAGTATTACAAGTACAGCACGCTGGGAGGCGTGTTACTGGCCACCTTTTTCCTGGCGGCCCTTTCATCGGGATACGCCTTTTACACCATATTTGAAAGCTACCCGCTGGCCATTGCATTCGGACTGCTGTGGGGCGCCATCATATTCAATTTTGACCGTTTTATGGTGGCCACCCTCCGCAAATACGGCGTTTCGGGTGCGCAGCAATTGAAAATGATCCTGCCCCGGATCTTCCTGGCGGTGATGATCGGCATCACCATTGCCCGGCCACTGGAGCTCCGGTTGTTCGAAAAGGAGGTCAACCTCAAAATGGCCGCCAACCTGCAGCAAAAAATGGACCGCTACAACCGGCAGCAGGATTCACTTTACCGGACCGGCACTGCGCAGGTCGCGGCCGAAAGGGAAGCGTTGTCGGGCGAGCGTTTATCCATGACCGATACCCTGCTCAAACTGCGGCAGTCCTATGTGCAGGAAGCCGATGGCACCGGCGGCTCCGGTAAGCGGGGAGCGGCAGCCATCACCCGGCTGAAACAGGAGGCCTACGAACAGGCTGCGGCCCAATACCAACAGCGGTTTACGCGGATCGATTCACTGGTGGCGCACCACGACCGGTTCCTGTCATCTGCCGGCGACAGCCTGCAGGCGACGAAAGCCGCCTTTGCCATCGCGGCCGCAAAGAATACCGGTTTCCTGGAAAGGAACAAGGCGCTTTCGGACCTCTCGAAAGAAGAGGATTCCGTGTTCTGGGCCAACTTCATGATCAGCCTGCTCATCATCCTGCTGGAAACGGCCCCGGTCATTGCCAAGCTGCTGTTGCCGGTTGGTCCCTACGATATTTCCCTGGCCAAACAGGAACTGGTTCCCATGGGCGTGCTCGAAAAAGAAATCACTAATGCGCAGGATGCGTTGACCCCGAAAGCAGAAATGTCGGCCGTTTAGTATCTTTTCGGTCTAAAACCTGCTTCATGCGTTACTGTATCGTTACCGTATTGTGCTGTATTTTCTTCCTGCCGGTCCTGGCCCAGCATCCCGAAGAAGACGCCGTTAAAGCCACCATTCAACAACTCTTCACCGCCATGAAGTCGGGCGACACGGCCCTGCTGGCGTCCACCTTTGCGCCCAACGCGGTACTGCAAACCATCGTGGAGAAAAAAGACGGCAGCACCCTGGTGCAGACGGAAGAAGTGCAGGCATTCATCAGCAGCGTGGGCCGGCCGCATACGGAAACCTACGACGAACGGATCGTTTTCGGACCGGTATCAGTGGATGGAAAACTGGCTTCCGCCTGGACGCCCTACCGCTTTTTCCTGGGAGAAAAATTCAGCCATTGCGGTGTGAATTCTTTTCAATTGGTGAAACTGGCCACTGGCTGGAAGATCCAGTACATCATTGATACCCGCCGGCGCAGCGATTGCGACTAGTTATTTTTTGGAGAGTTTGTACTTCTTGTTCACCTTGGGGCTGTTGAAGTACTGGTTGAGTTCCTCCTCGCTCAGTTCGCCGGTATCCACCATGGGAACATCCACCAGTTGAACCTGCACGGCTTTGAGTTCGGTGCGGACTTTGGTGATCTTGGTCAGGATGTCGGGATCCCTTTCCCCGATCAGGATATTGTCGGAAAGGTTGTATTCAAGCCTTTTGATGGCGGCACGCACCGCGGAGGCAGAGTTTTGTTCGTAGGTCTTCACAGGTGAAACGGCCTCTTTTACAGGAACCAGGGCCACACCTACGCTGGGCATTACCTTACCCAGGTTCTGTGAACTGGGGTTGGTGCTGGTAGCCAGGGCCGTGCCGGTGAGGGCCGATGTACCCGATGCAATATCAAAAGTACTCCGGGTGCTCTTAGTGCCCTTTACGCTTTTGTCCAGCTCCCGGAAAGTATATTTCAACTGCAGGATGTACTTGTTGACCTCGAAGACGGTTTTATTGTACTCGTTCAGCCGGAAGGGATAGTTCAATGCATCGCGTACCACCACTTTTATGACAGCCGTATCGCGGTTGAAGAATTTGTCGGCGCCGATAAAGCTGATGCTGAACACCCGTACTTTGGCAGAGTCGGTCTCCTTCACAAAATCGAAAGGGATGGGCCAGTTGAACACATCGTTGCAACGGGTAACGGTGGTGTATGACCGAAGCGGGGTGCTGACCAGGGTCACGATATTTTCAATAGGGAAACTACCGGTTTCACATTGCACTTTGATGGAAAGGGTATCGCCTTCATCAATGACCACCGTACTGTTCACCGACGGTTTTACCTGGGAAGGAACGATCTCCGTATTGTAAAACACGAGGGTAAAAGCCGTATCCACTCTTTCGTTGGGGTTGGCCAGGTTCTGAACGCCCAGGTAAACCTTGTAATCCTGGTCGTATTTGAGACGGCCCGAAAGGAAATAGGATTTCTCCGCCTTGAAAGACAACATGCCATCGTCCTTGTTGATGCGCAGTCCTACGGGTGCATTTTTCAGGAACCAGAAAAAATGCGACGAGTCCTTATTGATATCCAGGTTGTAGCTGAGGGAAGAATCAACGTGCAGGGTAATATAGGGATTCAGGTTGACGATCCGCAAAGCGGTGTCAACGGGTATCGGAAGAAGGGTATCAACAGCAGGTTTGCTTACTGTTGTATCCTGGGCCTTCACCGAACCTGCTGCTACAATGATCGTCAAAATAGTTAACCAATAAATCCGCGAACGTATCAGCGCCATTCTCTGAGTGCTATTTACAGGTTGAAAAAGTGTGGCAATATTAGGTTATTTTACCCATAAAGGCATTTAACAATTTGTTAGAATAGGAAATAAGAACCCCATCGTGAAAACGACGGGGCCATTAACCAAAACCAACTGCTTATGAGAAACAATTATTGGATCTCGATGGACTGGGCCTGTACTTTCTCATCTGCTTTTTTAGGCAGGTAGAGTTTCAGGAGGCCGTTTTCGTATTTGGCCTGGATATGGGCCGCATCGATTTTATCGTCCACGGAGAAAGTTCTTTTAAAAGAGGAGAAGCTGAATTCGCGGCGTACGGTCTTTAGGTCTTCTGACTTAGCTTCTTTTTTGTGCTCATAGGAAATGGTCAGTAAACCGTTTTCTACCTGCACTTTGAAATCTTCCTTATTCCTTCCGGGAGCGTTGAGTTCCAGGTGATAGGCTTCGGGAGTTTCAACGATGTTCACCGGGGTGTTGTTGAAAACCTGGGAGGCTTCGCGTCCGATGAAGGCGGGGAGGTCCTGGAACCAGTCGTCGATCAGGTTACCAAAAGGACGAACAGGCTGGTTTAATTTTACAAGTGTCATGGCTATCTGGTTTTTGTTGTTCATGATTTGCAATTACCTGTTCAAACCAGGTGCCATCCCGTTTTTTATGCCAAAATGAGGCAAATGCATGCAGGGAGCGTTTGAAATACCGACATTATGTCAAAATAAAGTCAAACAAACTGACTTAATGACGTGTTTTTCTTTTTCCCCTGGTTGCTCAACCATTCTACCGGGTTATGTGTTTTATGTTAACTTTGCACACTCAAATAAACAGCGCATGTATCCAGCAGAAATAGTAATGCCCATGAAAGAGGAGCTGACCGAAGAAGGTTTTGTTGAGCTCCTGAGTCCCGAGGCTGTAGACAGCCAGTTGAAAGAAGCCGGCACCACCCTGGTGGTGATCAATTCCGTTTGCGGCTGTTCGGCCGGCACGGCGCGCCCGGGGGTGCTGATGGCGGTTGCCAACAGTTCCAAAAAACCCGACCACCTCGCAACCAGTTTTGCCGGTTACGACGTGGAAGCCGTTAAAAAATTGCGGGAGCACCTCCTGCCTTATCCGCCTTCTTCCCCTTCTGTTGCCCTTTTTAAAGATGGCCAACTGGTACATTTTATTGAGCGGCACATGATCGAAGGAAGATCGGCCCAGATGATCGCGCACAACCTGATCGCAGCGTTCGAGCAATACTGTTAAACTAATTTTCAGTTAAGTAATTACCCCTGTTTTTGCAGGGGTTTTTTAGTGGCTATTTCTTATCATTGCGCTGAATTGGCGCCTGCCATCATTAAAAAAACTACATGTACCCCAACCTGTATTATGCGTTCCGGGATCTGTTCGGACTGGAAATTCCCGGGCTCCGCTTTATCAACTCCTTTGGTTTTTTTGTGGCCCTGTCTTTCCTGGCAGCGGCCTGGGTACTGACGGCCGAGTTGAAAAGAAAAAGCCAGCAGGGTTTGCTCAGCTACGAGGAAACGCAGGTAGTGGTGGGAGAGGGCGCCCGCCCGGGAGAACTGCTCATCAATTTCCTGATGGGGTTTATCCTCGGGTATAAGATCATCGGCGCTTTTATCGTGGGCCCTGAAGACCCGCAGACCTTTATTTTTTCCGGTGAAGGAAGCTGGACGGCAGGTATACTGACGGGACTGCTTTTTGCGGGACTGAAATGGTGGGAAAAGAAAAAACAGCAGCTCGACAAACCTGAAACCAGGACCATCCGGATCTGGCCGCAGGACAGGGTAGGGGATTTTGTAGTATTCGCAGCACTGTTCGGTTTTGCCGGCGCCAAGATTTTTCATAACCTCGAAAACTGGGGCGACTTTGTAAAAGACCCCATCGGCTCCCTGCTTTCTTTCAGCGGCCTTACGTTTTACGGCGGCCTTATCTGCGCCGCCGTTGCCATACTATGGTATGCCACCAAACACAAGATCTCCAAGCGGCACCTGGCCGACGCCGCCGCACCCGGTCTCATGCTGGCCTATGGCCTCGGGCGACTGGGTTGCCAGGTATCGGGCGATGGCGACTGGGGCATTGCCAGCACCCATCCCAAACCCTTTTCCTGGATCCCCGACTGGGCCTGGTCCTATACCTATCCCCACAATGTGATCAATGCCGGCGACCCCATTCCGGGCTGCACAGGGCACTACTGTCATGCACTCCGCGAGGGCGTTTACCCAACGCCGCTTTACGAGGCCATTGTCTGCATCCTGCTCTTTGCCCTGCTTTGGTACGTCCGCAAAAGAATTGATATTGCAGGCAGAATGTTTTCACTTTACCTGATTATCAATGGAATAGAGAGATTTTTTATTGAAAAAATAAGGGTAAATACCAAGTACGAAATCTTTGGCTTTCATCCCACACAGGCAGAAATCATCTCCACATTATTAGTGATATCCGGCATCGCCTGCTGGATCTGGATGGGAAAAATGGCCAAATCCCGGCCCGCTTCCACTCTTCCCGGATAATTACCTTCCATCCGAAAGCCTTCTTTTACTGTAACCTCCTGGCAGGTTCGGCGTCTGATTGACTGTCCGTTTTTACCGGAAATCAGTCCAATTAGCCATCCAGCACAAAACACTGTACATTGCATTGCATAGTACTTACTTTTGGACTGTAATTGCTTAACAAAGATACTGAACTGTAATAAGAACCTAGCCATGACAAAAACCTTAACCTTACTTGCACTTGCTATTCTTCTGCTGTCCTTCTTCTCCAACGCCCAGGCGCCCGGCGGCTCTATCGAAGGGAAAATAGCCAATACTTCCGGCAAAGCACTGGAAGCTACGACCGTTTCGCTGCTGCGCAATTCCGATTCCACCCGGCTGCTGTCCGCCAGCACGGACAAAGACGGTTATTACCGTTTTCCCGGACTTGCCGCCGGCACCTACCGGGTACTGGCCAGCGCCATCGGTCACCGGCAACAGTATTCTGCGCCAATCGCCGTGAGCAACGGTCCGGTCCAGGCTCCGGCCATAGTCCTTGCCACCGGCGCCAGTGAAATGAGTGCGGTTACCGTCACCGCCCGGAAACCCTTCATTGAGCAGAAAATTGACCGCACCCTTATAAATGTTGACGCCGCTGTTACCAATACCGGCGCCACCGCGCTGGAAGTATTGGAAAAATCGCCCGGCGTCATGCTGGACAAGGACGGTAATATCAGCCTGAAAGGTAAACAGGGCGTTACGATCATGATGGATGGCCGTCCCACTTACCTCAGCGGCGAACAGTTGACCAACCTGCTCAAGAGTATGCCGGCCAGTGCCATTGAACAGATTGAGATCATTACCAATCCCTCCGCCAAATACGACGCCGCCGGCAACAGCGGCATCATTAACCTGAAAACGAAAAAGAACAGGCAGAAAGGATTCAACGGATCTGTTACCGCCAACTATGGCCAGGGTTATTACTGGAAAACCAACAACAGCTTCAACCTGAATTACCGCAACGGGAAATTCAACGTTTTTGCCAACGGTGGCTACAGCAACTGGAACGGGTTCCAGAACCTCGACATCAGCCGCAAGTACAGGGAGGCCGGTTCCAAAAACCTGCTCGCTATTTTTGAGCAGACTTCCCGCACAAAACGCGAAAACGAAAACTACAACCTTAAGCTGGGGGCAGACTATTATCTCACCCAAAAAACCACGCTCGGGTTTGTGCTGAATGGCAATTTTTCTCCCGAAAAAAGCAACGGCACCAATACCAGCTACCTCATGGATTCACACGGCGTCACCGACTCTATTATCTACGCAAAGTCTTCTACCAGCGACAACTGGAAAAACAAAAGCGTGAACCTGAACTTCCGCCACCAGTTCGATTCCCTGGGCAGAGAGCTTACCGCCGATCTTGACTATATCACCTACGGCTCCTCCAGCAGCCAGTATTTTGACAACAGCATTTACAACCACGACTGGTCGCTGAAATACACAGAATCACTGCAGGGAAGCCTCCCGGTCGACATTAACATCTATACCGCCAAAATCGACTATACGATGCCGTTGGGAAAAGGAGGGAAGCTGGAAACGGGCCTTAAGGGCAGCTATGTCAATACAGACAATATCGCCAACTACTATAATCTTGAAGACGGCGAATGGACGCCCGACTATGGCAAAACCAACCATTTCCAGTACCGCGAGAACATATTTGCAGCTTATGCCAACTACAATATCCAGTTGAAAAAATGGGGCATCCAGTCCGGCCTTCGGTACGAGAACACCCACTATACCGGCAACCAGTTCGGTAACCCCACAAGACTTGATTCTTCCTTTTCCCGTACCTATGGCAATATCTTTCCCACCATTTTTGTGAGCTATAAACTGAATGATAAAAACCAGTTCGCCCTTAGCCTGGGACGGAGAATCGACCGGCCTGCTTACCAGGACCTGAACCCCTTCCTCTTTTTCCTCGATAAGTTCACTTACGGATCGGGTAACCCTTACCTGCAGCCGCAGTTCACGCAAAACGTGGAGCTGACCCATACCTATAAAAGCTTCCTTACCACCACCCTGAACTACAGCCATACCCGCGACCTGTTCAGCGAAACCTTCCAGCAGGACGGCTATGCCACCATCGTCAGAAAGGGCAATATCGGGAGCCGTAACAACGCCGGCATTGCCGTAAGCGCCCAGGTGCCTGTAACCAAGTGGTTCACCACCGTGTTGTACACCAATTATAATTACAGCGTTTTCAAAGGCATGCTCTATGGCGAATGGCTGTCGGTGGAAGCGGGTAACCTGATGGTCAATATCAACAACCAGTTCAAATTCAACAAGGGCTGGTCGGCCGAGCTCAGTGGCTGGTACCGCACCAAAGGCATCGAGGGACAAATTGCCATCGAGCCCATGGGAGCCGCCGCCGCCGGCATTTCAAAACAGGTGCTTAAAAGCAAGGGCACCATCAAGCTGAACGTGCGCGACCTCTTTTATACCCAACAGGCGAAAGGATACATCAATTTCCAAACCACCGAAGCAACCTTCCACAATTCACGGGACTCCCGCGTAATGAACCTCTCCTTTGTTTATCGCTTTGGCAAGCCGATCAAAGACACCAAACAAAGACGCACCGGCGGCGCCGGCGACGAACAGAACCGGGTGAAGATGGGCGGGAACAACTAATTGTCATTAACCATTAACCTTATCCGAAACAGGCCGGGACCACGCGATCCCGGCTTGTTGCTGGGAACCTCCCTATATTTTTCTCTATGAGTGTTAGTTTAAGGTTAGATCGTCCTGTTTCTACAGGACGATTCCTATTTTTGCAGAACAATTCCTGATTATGCCATCATTTGATCTTGTCAGTAAAGTAGATCTGCAGACCCTTGACAATGCCGTGAACACGGTCCGCAAAGAGATCACCAACCGTTTTGACTTCAAGGACTCGCCGGTAAACATCGACCTTAATAAAAAAGACTACCTCCTTACCATCGAAACGGAAAGCGAAATGAAATACAACCAGGTGCTGGATGTACTCATCAGCCGCAGCATGAAGCAGGGGCTGGAAGCCAGCATTTACGACCTGGAAGCCAAAAAAGGATTTCAGAGCGGTAAGATGTGGAAAAAAGAGATTCCCGTCCGCAACGGGCTCAAGCAGGACGACGCCAAAAAAGTGGTGAAGCACATCAAGGACGCGGGGCTCAAGGTGCAGGTCGCCATTATGGACGATATGGTGCGGGTAACGGCCAAGAAAATCGACGACCTGCAGGCGGTGATCCAGGCCAGCAAAACCTGGGGAATGGCTATTCCTTTCCAGTACGTGAATATGAAAAGCTGATAACCAGCTAGTTAAGTAACAAAATTTGTTTACTGATTTTTAGCGGAGGAAAGGAAAAATACGCTAATTTTGCGCTTCCAATTATAAACAGTACGGCCAAATCCGTACGACCTTAAAACAGATTATATGAAGCAAGGTATCCATCCGCAAAGCTACCGTTTTGTTGTTTTCAAGGACATGAGCAACGGTATTGCTTTTCTCAGCAAATCTACTGCCAATACCAAAGAGACCATTCAGTGGGAAGACGGTAATGAGTATCCGCTGGTAAAACTCGAAATTTCCAACACGTCGCACCCTTTCTTTACCGGAAAGAATGTGATGCTCGATACAGCAGGACGCATCGACAAATTCAAAAAGAAATACGCGAAGAAATAATTTGCTGTTCGCAGATCTTACAAACCGGCCGGGCCTTCCGACCGGTTTTTTTATTAGCTTTAGGGCATGCAATGCATCTTGTTTTCCGAAGAATATTGCCACCCGGAAAATTTGTTTCCCTTCACGCTTACACGACGGATGCAGGACATCAGGATCGGCATCCTTACCATTCGCGAAAAATGGGAGCGCTTCCTGCAATTGCCTTCCTTCGACAAATGGGAAGGCGATTACAAAGAATCGGACCGGTCGCTGCGGGTGGAACCTTCCATGCAGGAAGGCCGCTACCTCCTGGTGCATGCGAACATCCTGCCCGATGCCGGGCTCTCCGATGCCGTCAGAAAACTGCAGCCGGGAGAATTGCTCGTTCATCCGCAAACCGGCGCCATTGCCCTCTGTTTCACTACGGAGCAGGTAATTGGTCTGCACCAGATCAAGGTGGACAAAATGCTGGATTATTCCGAAGCCATTCATCACCTGCAATTTCCCTGGGATATTTTCCAGTTGAACGACCGCGCCATCCGCCTCGATATGGAGCTGCTGACACAGGGCAGGAATTCCCAACCTGTTTCTGACACGAACAGGATCCTGGGCAGTCATCCCGTATTCCTGGAAGAAGGCGCCGTTATGGAACATTGCATTGTTAACACGCAGTCTGGCCCGGTTTATATTGGTCGCGATGCCCTGGTCATGGAAGGAACCTGCATCCGGGGTTCACTGGCCGTGGGCGAAAAAGCCGTGGTGAAAATGGGCAGTCGCCTCTATGGCGCCACCAGCATAGGTCCGCACTGCGTGGCCGGCGGTGAGATCAAGAACTCCGTGCTCATGGGCTATACCAACAAAGCGCACGACGGCTACCTGGGCGATACCGTAATAGGCGAGTGGTGCAACCTCGGCGCAGGCACTTCTTCCAGCAATGTAAAAAACAATGCCGGGCAGGTTTTTGTATACCACCCTGCGAGCGCCGGCGGCAAAGGCATAGCCGGCATGAAATGCGGGTTGCTCATGGGCGATTACAGCCGCGCCGCCATCAATACTTCGTTTAATACCGGCACCGTGGTGGGCGTTTCCTCCAGCGTTTTCGGAAACGGCCTTCTGCCCAAATACATACCGAATTTTTCCTGGGGCGCCGAAGGCATACGGAAATACGATTTTGACAAATCGCTTCGCGATATCCGGAACTGGAAAAAACTGAAAGGCGCAGAGCTCGATTCCCGCGAAGAAAACATCCTTAAATACATTTACGACAATTATTAATTCAACACCAAATCGAAATGAGAAAGCAAATCGCTGCAGCCAACTGGAAGATGAATTGCACCTATCAGCAGGGAGAAAAACTACTGGACGAGATTTTAAAATCCAAACCCGCACTCGCAGAACACCAGCAGGTGGTTTTTGCCGTGCCCTTTCCCTACCTGATCATGGCGAAAAGCGAAGTAGCCCATGAAAAGAACGTTTTTGTTGCTGCACAAAATTGCTACTACAAAAAATCGGGTGCTTATACCGGTGAGGTGTCGGCTGAAATGCTGCAGTCCATCGGGATCGGTTATTGCATCATCGGTCACAGCGAAAGAAGGGAGTATTTTTCTGAAACCAATGCCCAGCTCGCAACCAAAACCGACCTTCTGCTCGATATGGGGATTACACCCATTTTCTGCTGCGGCGAAGCGCTGTCGGTACGGGAAGCAGGACAGCAGAACGAATGGGTAGCCACGCAGTTGAAAGAATCGCTTTTTCACCTGCCTGCCGAACAGATGGTAAAAATTGTCGTCGCTTATGAACCCATCTGGGCCATCGGAACCGGTAAAACAGCTTCCGCCGCCCAGGCACAGGAAATGCATGCATTCATCCGTAAAACCATTGTCGGTCAATACGGTGAGGCAACGGCAGACCAGGTTCCCATTCTGTATGGAGGCAGTGTAAAAGGAGCCAATGCCGGTGAGATTTTTGCAGGGGAAGATGTAGATGGCGGACTGGTAGGTGGTGCTTCGCTGGTGCCCGAAGAGTTCGTGCAGATCATAGCATCCTTAAAATAGTCATTATGCAAAGGGCGGAATCATTACAACCATTGTCCCGGCAGCACAAAGCTGCATTAATGACCTGCCTGCTGGTGCGTAAGGGCCTCAGCAGGCAGGCGCCCCTTGCCACTGTCATCGATTTTTTCCGGCAAAGCTGGGCGCAGGATATCCTTCCGCACATGGTGGCAGAAGAAGCTACCATCGTGCCCCTGCTGCAGTCGAGCCCTTCCGGAAAACCATTTGCCGACACCATCCTGCGCGACCATGAACTGTTGCGCAACAGTGTGGCGCACCTGCAAATGGAAGGCAACCACGAACGGCTCTTATCTAACCTGGCTGATCTATTGGAAAAACACATCCGTTACGAAGAAAGGATCGTGTTCCAGGAAATGCAGTCCTTCATTCCCGCCAATAAACTGGCACAACTGCACATTGAAGAAAACCAAACCGAACCGGTTTGCAACAGCTATCCCGTACACTTCTGGGAATAGTTTGTAAATTCCCGCATGGCCAGGATCTTACTTCTTTTTGCCCATCCCGCCCTGGAAAAATCAAGGGTTCACAAACAATTGCTCCGCCATATACCGCAACAGGAAAACATCCGGTTGCACGACCTCTACGAATTGTATCCCGATTTCCTGATCGACATTGAAAAAGAACAGCAACTGCTCCTGCAATACGATTGTATAGTTTTGCAGCATCCCTTTTACTGGTACGGCGTTCCGGCCATCCTGAAACAATGGATGGACCTGGTGCTGGAACACGGGTGGGCCTATGGCGCCGGCGGGCAGGCGCTTCGCGGCAAAACCCTGTTCAACGCCATCAGTTGTGGCGCCAGCAGCAGCGCTTATTCATCCGAAGGCAGGCATGGCAGGACCCTTGATGAATTCCTGGTGCCTTTTCACCAAACTGCCCGGCTCTGTCATATGGAATACGGCGATCCCTTTGTTGTTTTTGGCACCCATAACCTGCAGGAAACCGAGATCCGGGAAGAAGCCATCAAATTCAGGAACTGGCTGCTCACGCTCAGCCAAACTGTCTAATCATACTGTTATGGATCAGCAAACTTTTTTATTTCAGGCCCTGGTTTACCTCGGCGCTGCTGTTATCCTGGTGCCGCTGGCGAAGAAGGCCGGGCTCGGCTCCGTACTGGGTTACCTGGTTGCAGGTATTGTGATCGGTCCGGCCCTATTGAACCTCGTAGGACAAAAAGGCGCCGACATCATGCACGTGGCCGAGTTCGGCGTGGTGATGATGCTCTTCGTGATCGGCCTGGAACTGGAGCCCGGACTGCTTTGGAAAATGCGCCGCTCCATCCTGGGACTGGGCGGCCTGCAGGTGCTGCTTTGTTTCCTGCTCATTGCCACCATCACCTGGATGCTCCTGGACGACCTGAAATCCGCCATCGCCATCGGCATGATCACTGCGCCCAGTTCCACCGCCATTGTACTCCAAACCCTGCAGGAAAAAGGGCTGCTGCGAACACCGGCGGGGCAATCCGGTTTTGCCGTACTGCTTTTCCAGGACATTGCCGTGATCCCCATGCTGGCCATACTTCCGCTGCTGGCGCCGGCCGCTACAGGCCATGCCACCCACGCCGCTGAAAACGGGTGGGTACAACAACAGCCGGGCTGGATCCAGACCCTTATCGTACTCGGCGCGGTGGTGGGCATTGTCGTTGCCGGACGATACGCCGTGCGCCCACTGCTGCGCCTCGTCGCCGGCACCCAGCTAAGAGAAATATTCACCGCTACGACCCTGCTGCTGGTGATCGGCATTACGGTGATCATGACCACCGTGGGACTGAGCCCGGCGCTGGGTTCCTTCCTCGGAGGCGTGGTGCTGGCCAACAGCGAATACCGTCATGAGCTCGAAAGCGATATCGAACCCTTTAAAGGATTGCTGCTGGGCTTGTTCTTCATCGCGGTGGGCGCTTCCATTAATTTCGGCCTGCTGGCGCAGTCGCCCTTATTGCTGGTGGGACTGGTGTTGGGCATCATGCTGCTCAAAGCCCTGGTGTGCTGGGTGCTCGGAAAAATTTTCCGGCTGCGAAACGACCAGAACGCCATTTTCAGCCTGGGTCTTTGCCAGGTGGGAGAATTTGCCTTTGTGCTTTTATCCTTCAGCCGCCAGGAGAAAATACTGGGACAGTCGACCGCCGATATCCTGATGGCCGCCGTGGCCCTTAGTATGGCGCTGACGCCCTTGCTTTTTCTGCTGCTGGAAAAATGGATATTACCTGGGTTTTCCAGGAACAGCGAAAAGGAAATAGAAGCCGATGCCATCCTGGAAAAGAACCCGGTGATCATTGCCGGATTTGGCGAATTCGGCACTACGATCTGCCGCTTCCTCCGCGCCAACGGTATTGGCACAACCGTGCTTGATATCGATTCGGACCGGCTGGAACTGTTGCGCCAGATGGGCTTCAAAGTGTATTACGGCGATGCATCGCGCTACGACCTGCTCGAAGCCGCGGGCGCCGCGGAGGCGCGCATCTTACTGATATGCCTGAACGATGCAGAGAAGAGACTGGCAATGATCGAGACCGTTAAGAAACACTTCCCGCATTTGCAAATGATGGTAAGAGCCACCAACCGCAAAGACACTTTTAAGCAGATGAATGCCGGCATGCTGCACATTTTTCGTGATACACTCGACAGCAGCCTGCGCATGGGAGTGGAAACCTTACGCATGCTGGGTTTCAGGGCCTATGCCGCTCAACGGAGTGCGCTCACTTTCAGGAAATACGATGAAAGGACGATGAAACAACTCTCGGCCATCCGCGACGAAAGGCAATACATCAGCACCTCCCGCGAATTCATCGAGGAACTGGAAAAGATCATTCGCAATGACAATCGCCTGCCCGACCTGGGCGCGGAAAGGGGCTGGGAAGAAGACAGCCTGATCCGGGAAGCGAGAAAAGAATAAGTCTACTCTGATGAAAATAACTCCGGGAACCGTACCCGGATGGCTTCAACCGTAAAACGGCTGGCTGCCGTTTGTGCCCCTGTCGCCATTTCCTCGTACAAAGCTGCATTGCCGGAAATATTTTGCAGCAGTTCCAGCAAATGGAATACATTTTCATAAGCATGCGCTGCCGATAACAACTCTTCATCAACAATCAGGGCAGCCGGATGAAAAAAAGGTTTTGCATGACGGATGGCATCAAACAGGTTTCCGGTGGCCTTGCTGGTCCCATAGATCTCGGGCGTGCCGGCGCTTGAAAAACTGTGTATCCTTACTGGCATCCATATAAAATGGGCGGCTGCAAGCTGCGCCTCAAAATCTGCAGCAGGAACAAACCCGGTTTCGGACCATTCCAGCTTTTCAGGCCCTATTTGTCTACACTTTTCCCAAACCGACCTGCTGTAATCATCGCTTCCACCACCCAGGACAACGATCTTTGCCAGTCCGGCAGGCAAGGCCGCGGCCAGTTCCAATACTTCTTCATAATCCCTTCTTTTTTCGTCAATAGAACCTGGGACCACTATGCGCAGGGGAAGCTGAGAAAAAGAAAGGGCCGGCGCCTGCTGGGGTGTTTTGTTCCAAACCGCACCCGGGATGGTTAGTATCTTTTTTTCTCCATTCGTTGCCTTCTCAAGAGCCGGCACCAGGGAGGTACTGATCACATTCAATGCATCGACAGCCGTTCTCAGCTTTTTTTGTCCCCACCAACGCAGCCACGATCGGGGGCGCCATCCCGGTTTGTACCGGAACTGTTCGTTGATGTCATGGATATTCCAAATGGAATAAAGTGAAGGGTGTTTGCGCAGCAAAGCCGCATACACAATATGGTGGCGGGAAACCGTGCTGAGGTAGAGCAACGCTATTTTTTCCCGCTGGATGCACGTACTGATCCTTTCGCAGAACTTATAAGTACTTTCATTTTCCAGCCGCACGGTCCAGTTGAATTGTTCACTTTTTTCGCCCAGCCATTCCCTTAACACCCTGGCAGCGGGAGACTCTGTAAAAAGATATAATTGGTTCTGACCGTTGTCAAAAAGCTGAATCAGCGCGTAGACGGTTTCAAAATGATTTTCCTCCAGGATGGCTACCCGCATTGCAGAAAGCGCACTTAGTTTTTGAGTTTGCGCACCAGGTTGATGTATTCCTCGCGGGCGGTGGCCTGCGATTTTCCTTTTTGTGCTGTCCAGGCCTCGTATTTTGCTTTGGCGACAAAATCGAACATGTTCGGCGCATCACCGTTTACATCACCGTCCGTCGCCTGCTTGTAGAGAGAATATAACTGCAGCAGGGTTTCGTTACTGGGCTTTTCGCTCAGGCTTTTGCTGTCGGCAACGGCCTCTTCAAACTGCTGCTGTAAATCCATCAGAGATAAGTTTGCTGCGAAACTAAAGGATTTGGAAGCAATCTCCAATTTATGGTAGGCTGACCGCTTTTTGTTACTTTTGCACCGCATTTAAGAAGCACTGATGAAGCATATCCGGAATTTTTGTATTATAGCCCATATCGACCATGGTAAAAGCACGCTGGCGGACAGGTTACTGCAATCCACCAACACCATCAGCGAACGGGAAATGATGGACCAGGTACTGGACGATATGGACCTGGAGCGCGAGAAAGGCATTACCATTAAAAGCCATGCGATCCAGATCAATTACACCCATCCGGATGGCCAGCAATACGTACTGAACCTCATCGATACCCCGGGCCACGTCGACTTCAGCTATGAAGTAAGCCGCGCCCTTGCCGCCTGCGAAGGGGCCCTCCTGGTGGTGGACGCCGCCCAGGGCATCCAGGCACAAACCATTTCCAATCTGTACCTGGCCATCGACAATGACCTGGAGATCATTCCCGTGATCAACAAGATCGATATGGACGGCGCCATGATCGAAGAAGTGAAGGACCAGATCGTTGACCTCATCGGCTGTAAACCCGAAGAGATCCTGCTGGCCAGCGGCCGCACCGGCCTGGGCGTGGACAAAATACTCGAAGCCATTGTGGAAAGGATTCCTCCGCCCAAGGGCAATGTCGACGAACCACTGCAGGCCCTCATCTTCGACAGCGTTTTCAACAGCTACCGCGGCATTATCGTTTATTACCGGATCCTCAACGGCCGCATTCGCAAAGGCGATAAGATCAAGTTTCTTTCTACCAACCAGGAATACATCGCCGACGAAGTGGGCATCCTCAAGCTGAAAATGACCGAGGTGAACGAAGTGTCCGCAGGCGATGTGGGATATGTGATCACCGGCATCAAAAATGCGAAGGAAGTGAAAGTGGGCGATACCATTACACTGGCTGCTAATCCCACCACTGCCATGATCAGGGGGTTTGAAGAAGTGAAACCCATGGTATTTGCCGGTATCTTTCCCGTGGAAACGGATGACTTTGAAGAGCTGCGGGATTGCATGGACAAACTCCAGCTCAACGATGCCTCACTTACCTACGAACTGGAAACTTCCCAGGCCCTGGGCTTCGGCTTCCGTTGCGGCTTTCTCGGCATGCTCCATATGGAGATCATCCAGGAGCGCCTGGAGCGGGAATTCAACCAAACCGTTATCACCACGGTACCCAACGTTAGCTTTATTGCCTACACCAGCAAGGGTGAAAAGATCCTGGTGAACAACCCTTCTGAAATGCCCGATCCCAGCCGGATCGACCGCATTGAGGAACCCTTCATCAAAGCGCAGATCATTACCAAACCCGAATACATCGGCAATATCATGACCCTTTGCCTGGGGAAAAGAGGCATTCTCATCAACCAGAGTTACCTCACGCAAACCCGCGTGGAGCTGATCTTTGAAATGCCCCTTACGGAAATCGTTTTCGATTTTTACGACAAGCTCAAGAGCCAGACCCGCGGCTATGCTTCCTTCGACTATCATCCCATCGGCTACCGCGAAGCGGATATTGTGAAGATGGATATCCTGCTGAATGCCGAGAAGGTGGATGCCCTCAGTGCTTTGATCCACCGCAGCCGTGCCAACGATTTTGGACGCAAGCTCTGTGAAAAGCTGAAAGAATTGTTGCCCCGCCAGCAATTCCTTATTGCTATCCAGGCGGCCATCGGCGCAAAAATAGTTGCCCGCGAAAACATCAGCGCCATGCGCAAAGATGTTACCGCCAAATGTTATGGCGGCGATATCAGCCGTAAACGCAAGCTGCTGGAAAAGCAGAAAGAAGGCAAGAAACGCATGCGCCAGATCGGATCGGTGGAAGTACCCCAGGAAGCATTCCTGGCCGTGCTCAAGCTGGATGATTAACCTTGCTGCTTTCCTTCGGCGGGATACATGCCCTTCCAAAGTTTTTTCCAGAAAGCATTTCTGAGCACCCACCACTGCAGGATGAAATATAGCAGCAGGCTACCTATTACGCCTGCCAGCAACCTGGTTATGGGCGTCTGGGTCACCGGAAACACCAATACGGTCATTCCCCAGCTAATGGGAAAACAAAGCAGGCACAGCAACCATTCTTTCACCATATAAGGCTGTATGCGAAAATACCTGCGCGAAAAATAGAGACTTGCCGCCAGTAAAAATACGTCGGTCAGAACAATGGCATAAGCCGCTCCCTGGTTGAACCAGCGCGGAATGAACACCAGGTTCAGCGCCAGCGAAAGCAGGCAGGCGGTAGCATAAAGTTTGGCCAGCAATTTTTCGCGATGGTGCACCATCAGCACCTGGATGATGAAAAAATCGTGCAGGGGCACCAGCATCCAGAGCAGGGCAAAACATTGTAGAATAGGAACCGCGGGCAGGTAGCTGCTGCCGGATACAAATTGTATCACCGGCTCGGCCAGAAAAAACAACAGCGCAGCTATTGGCGTACTGAGGTGGATGGTCAGCAGCATGCTGTCGGCCTGCAGGGATTTATCTACCTGCGTGCGGAACAGCCGTACAAAAAAAACGATCGATGCACCGATGAATACATTCAGGCTCAGCCGAACCATTTTTGCTGCCACCGTATAATGGCCCAGTTCCTCAATCCTTCCGTAACGGGCCAGGAGGATCGTATCCAGGCTCAGGTATACGGAGCCGAGGATGCCCACCATGGCGAAGGGCCAGAGGGCGGCCAGCAGTTTGTTGAACAACTGCCTGTCCCATTTCCAGTGTGGAAAAAGAGAGCGGATGAACCAAAGAGTGGAGATGCTGATGAATGTATAGTTACAGGCGCTGATACAGATATAGGTCAGCAGATGCTCCTGCTTCCTGACCAGCATCAGGGAAGCCAACAGTACAAAGAGCCGGAGAACAAAAGTGCGGGCCAGCAGGAACCCGAACTTCTCCTGTGACTGAAAATACCAGTCGGCATGCAACTGGTAGATGAGCATAATATACCCATAGAGCAACATGATGGCACGGCTTCCGATGGGAACATGCATCACCACCAGGTAGGCAAAATAAACCAGGGTGCCAGCCAGAGAAATCAATACATTGATCAACAGAAGATGCAATACCGCGTTGGCATGGTAGGTATCGCCGACGGCAGATCTGCTCAGTAGCCTGAGCCCATAATAACCTACACCAAATGCTGCCAGCACGTTCACGAGCAGCAACAACGATTCATAAAACCCTATCACCCCATATCCATGCGGACCCAGCACACGGGTGGTGTAGGGAAAAAGGATCAGCGGAAATAAAATATTCAGTGCAGTGTTGCTGTACTGCAATAGAAGAGAACGAAACGGGATTTTATTTTTAGTTGCCGCCAGTTTTTTTCGGTTTGGGTTTTGCTTTTTCAGCAGCTTTTTCTTCGTTCCTGCGGGATCTTTCCTCCAGTTTTTTCTCATCTATATTCCCGTTCTTATCCCTTAACGCGTCTTCCACGGGCGCATTGCCCAGGTAGGGGTCTACTTTTTTGAATTCATCCGGCACATCGGTAAATACTTTTTTTACCTGCACCCATTTGCCGTTTTTCCATTCAAAGCCTTCAAAATCGCCGTCGGGCACATAGGTCTCCGGGCGGTTCGGTTCCTCCGATTCTGAGATCAGGTGATCGAATATGATCATATCCCTTTCCGCGTTGTAATTGAAAGTGGTGCTGGCTTCTTTCTTGTACTCGATGTGGAAACGGTTGGCAGTATGCGCTTTTTTGGCCGAATCGGGCTGTATCATAAAAAATGGCCCGCCAAATACCGGTTCGCCTGTCTGTTCATCAAAATGCAACACCTCCATCCATTTTCGGTTACTCCCCACCGTGAAGCCGTCAAAACCCAGCAGGGTATAGTATTTTTTGCCCTGCCACGATTTCTCGATGATCTTATAATAGAGGGCGCCGATCCAGTTTTTTCGGGTTCTTACGGAATCATCGGGCTTGCCGGTGAACATGGAGGCGTCAAATAAGGGGTAGAGTTTCAGGCTGCCATTGGGCGTACGCATCTGGATGGCGCCCTTCTGGTAGTACATGTATTCATCCTTTTTCAGTTGCCAGGTAAAGATCCGGAAACTGCTGTCGGGGGCATAAAGGCGTGAAACGGATCCCAGCGAATCAAAAGGATATTCGAAAGAATAAGGCAGTTGCAGCGCCCGCACAAAGCCCCGTACAAAAAGACTGTCGCTCAGGAAACGCCTGCCGGGGGTTTCGGCATTGATCATGCTGTCGGCAATGTCCTTGAGACTGTCCTCTTGTTTTTCAAGCGACTGCCGGTCAGCGGGTTTGATGCGGCCCTGCGCCTGCAGGAAATGGCAGCTACCGGTCAGAGCCAACACCAGGAAAAAGGATTTTATTGTCATATGTACCATGAAATTACCAAATTCATACCGCTGGCAAAGCCATGGCAAAATTTAACAGGTCCTTGAATGCCAGGTCAATCGCCGGGTGGGGCAGCGGCAGGTTGGGCTGCGTGGTTTGCAGGAATACCGTGTGCATACCTGCATTCCTGCCAAAATGCATATCGCTCAGGTTATTTCCCACCATGATGGATTGATCAAACCGGATATCAGGAAATTTTTCCAGTGCCTTCCAGGCCATACCCGGCTGGGGTTTGCGGTCGGGATGGTTATCGTCGAGCGAGCTGTTGTAAAATATAGCATCCAATTTTACCTGCCGTTCCGCAAAGAGTGCCTGCATGTGCTCGTGGATATCGTGCAGGTTCTGTTCCGTCATCAGGCCCTTTTCAATGCCCCGCTGGTTGGTCACCAGCACCAGCCTGCCGAAATGTTTCTGCAAAATCTCCATGGCATCCAGCACACCTTCGTAGAGCCTGAACTCACCGGGATGATAAATATAATCGGCTTCCTTTTCATAATTGATCACACCGTCCCTGTCGAGGAACAAAGTCCAGTGGCGGTTGACCAGATTCAGATCGAGCATGCGGAAAGATTAGGAAAAATAACTGGCTTCTACCAACTGGCAAATAATATGTCCCACCAGGATATGGCTTTCCTGGATGCGCGGCGTATCATCGGAAGGCACATTGAAAAGATAATCGCTGAGCGCGCGCAGGGCGCCGCCATTGGCGCCGGTAAGCCCGATGGTATGCACGCCTTTTTTGCGGGCCATTTCAAATGCCGCTATAATATTGGGGGAATTGCCCGAAGTGGAAAATCCCAGCAATACGTCCCCTTTTTCCATAATGCCTTCCACCAGCCGCGCATAAATCAGGTCGTATCCGAAATCGTTGGCCACGGCGGTGAGGTAAGAGGTATTGCAGTGCAGGGCTTCTGCAGGAAGCGCGAGGCGGTTCTTGTAAAAGCGGCCACTCAGCTCTGCTGCCAGGTGCTGCGCATCGGCGGCGCTGCCCCCGTTTCCGCAGAAATAGACCCGCCGGCCGTTTTTGAAAGCCGTAGTGATCAGGTCTGATACTTCTGCAATGCAGGCCACCAGGCGTTCATCGGCCAGCAATTTTTCCTTGGTTGTTATGGAAGCCTGGATCAGGCTTTTGATGTGTTCACTCATCCTGCTCGTTTATTGTGGAATGGCCAGTTGCACCAGCGCCGTGCAGAAATTGCGCCAACTGAAGCGCTGCTTTTCGGTGCGAAGTTGCGATTTAAAATGCGATTCGCCAAGGCTGAAAAAACGCCGTATGGCTGCAGCCAGCGCCTGTGGATCGGGCTCCGTAACAATCCCGGTTTCGCCATCTTTCACATAATCGGGAAGTCCGCCTACACGGGTTACGATCATCGGTTTTTCGAAATGATAGGCAAGGGGCGTAACCCCGCTCTGGGTAGCATTGCGGTAGGGCTGTACCACACCGTCGGCAGCGCAGAAATAATATTTCACTTCGTCGTTGGCAATAAAATCGTTGCGCAGCAACAAGCGGCCGCTGGCCTGCATAGGTTGCAGCCATTGGGAATACAAAGCAGGATCTTCGTAAAATTCGCCCGCCACCACCAGCTTAATGGGTTCCTCCTCCAGCAGTTGCATGGCCTGCAGCAAAATATCCAGGCCCTTGTACCGCCGGATGAATCCAAAGAACAGCAGCACCTTATCGGATTCTCCCAAACCCAGGCGGGACCGGGCTTCCCGCTTATCCACCGCCGCCCCGAAATTATCGTAGAGCGGGTGATCGAGCAGGGTAACGGGTTGGGACAGCCGAAACGACAGCAGGTCCTGTTTTACTTTTTCGCTCATGCATACAAACGCATGCGGCACTTTTAAGAAATAACGGGTGAAGACCGTATCGAAAGGTCGTTTCTCGTGCGGCCGGATGTTATCAGTGATCGCAATGATGCGGGTGTGCCGGTTCTTTTTAACCAAACGCAGCACGGTACCGAAAGCAGGTCCCATCAGCGGCAGCCAGAACCGTACAATGATGCAGTCGGGCTTTTCTTTGCGCAGCATCCTGCCGGTCCGGATCCAGTTCAGGGGGTTCATGGAATGCAGCTTCCTTTCAATGCGGATGCCTTCCGGCGCGGGTTCATTGGTGGTTTGCGATTTGCCGGGAAAAAGAAATGCCGGGTACTGTACCGTAAAATTCAGGATGGAGACCGAATGTCCCATCTCCTGCAGCTCGCGGGCCATTCTTTCATTAAAAGTGGTGATTCCGCCGCCGCGGAAAGGATGCGCCGGGCCGAGAATGACGATCCTCATCCCAGCCCCAGTTTTTCTTCCACCAGGTAAGCATTGCGTCCGGGCGCACTGCGCGAGATAAGTTCGCCCAGGAAGCCGGCCAGGAAAAGCTGGCTACCAATGACCATCACCGTTAGACCGATGTAAAAGGCCGGGCGGTTGCTGAGACTTACTTCCGGGTCTACTATTTTTCCCACCACCAGGTAAATAATGGATAAGCAGCCGATAAGAAAACAAATGGTTCCCCAGAGGCCGAAGAAATGCATGGGCTTCTTGCCATATTTTCCTACGAATGTAATGGATGCCAGGTCCAGGAACCCGTTCACAAACCGGTTGAGGCCAAATTTGGTGGCGCCGTATTTACGCGCGCGGTGCTCCACCACTTTTTCGCCGATCTTCCCGAAGCCGGCCCATTTGGCGATCACCGGAATATAGCGGTGCATCTCGCCGTACACCTCAATGCTCTTAACGGTTTTATTACGATAGGCTTTCAGGCCGCAGTTGAAATCGTGGAGCCGGATGCCCGACACACGCCGCGTGGCCGCGTTAAACAATTTGCTGGGGAGGTTCTTGGAAAAGATGTTGTCGTATCTTTTCTTTTTCCAGCCGCTCACGAGGTCGTAGCCCTCATCCAGGACCATGCGGCGCAACTCGGGGATCTCGTCCGGCGAGTCCTGCAGATCAGCATCCATGGTAATGACCACATCGCCTTTTGCTGCACGGAATCCTTCATTAAGGGCTGCTGATTTGCCATAATTGCGCTGGAATTTAAGCGCCCTGATGTGTTCGCTGTCCTGTTGCTGCAGGCAGCGGATCACTTCCCAGGAACGGTCTGTACTGCCGTCGTCAACCAAAATGATCTCGTAACTGAAGCCGTTGGTCTGCATCACGCGCGCGATCCAGGCGCAGAGCTCCGGTAAGGATTCTTCCTCGTTCAGAAGTGGTATGACAATGGAGAGGTCCATGGAGCCCTATGCTTTTGGTTGAACAGTTTGTTTGGTAATACTAGCAATTAAGAGCGACTTGAAAAAATCCAGGATCAGGTTCTGCCCGAATCCCAGCACCACCTGTTTCAGGCCGACAGTCCCTTTTGCGCTGTCGGCCATCTCCTCGATGGCTTTGATGCGGGAAGGGTCGGCTTTCTGGTCGGCCAGTTGCCGGAGCTTTTCATCGAGCAGGTGCTGCAGCAGTTTATCGTTGGCTGCGGGATCGTGCCAGGAAAACAAGCCATAGGTGGCGACGGCGTAGATCAGTTCAAATACCAGGTAGGCGAGCAGGGCATATTTCATCAGGGCCCTGAAATCGGGGGCCGGCACTTCGTTTTTCCGCAGCCACCAGGCGCCTGCCGCAACCGGTATAAGCACCAGGGGCGTCCAGGTAAAGAGGTTGAGAAAATTCGCCATTGCGGGTATGCCTAACCGGTAGGTAATGACAAGCAGCGCGGCATACAGCAAGCCGGCGATTCCGCCGGTCAGTAAAGATAAGCGGCCCCTCATGCTACAGGTTTAAAACGGATTTGGTTACCCGAAACGGTACCTGCAACGCGACCTTTCAGTTCTTTCCCTATAAAAGGTGAGTTGGAAGATCTCGATGCTATATCCGATGCTGTGAAGCGATAGGTATGGTCTGGCAGGTGCAGGGTGATCTCTGCTTCAAAACCCGCTTCCAGCCTGGCTTCAGGCAGCCCGAATATTTTTCGTGCATTCAGGGAGAAGAGTTCGTTGAGGGCGGTGGCGGAAAGTTCCGGCAGCACGGTTCTAATGACGCCGTAGGCCGATTCCAGTCCTATCATGCCGTATTTGGCGTATTCAAATTCCACCACTTTTTCGTCAAAATTATGCGGCTGGTGATGGGTGGCGATGGCATCCACCGTTCCGTTCAGTACGGCTTCGCGCAGCGCCATCATATCGGTCCTGGTGCGCAGCGGCGGGTTTACTTTGAGATTCGTATCGTAATCCATCAGGTCCTCGTCGCAGAAATAGAGGTGATAGGGTGTAACGGAGCAGGTGACTTTGAGTCCGGCTGCTTTCGCGCGGCTTATATATTCTATGGATTTGGGAGAAGACACTCCGGTGAAATGGATCTGGCTATCGGTATAGCGTGCCAGCTTGATATCCCTGGCCACGATCAGTTCTTCGGCCATCATGGGTTTGCCGGGGAGCCCGAGGCGGGTGGAAATAATGCCTTCGTTGATAAGGCCATGGGCGCCCAGGCTGTTGTCGTCGGGCAACTGGATCAGCACGCCGTTGATGGCTTTGAGATATTGCAGGGCCTTCACCAGGATGCCGGAGGATTGAATGGGGTGCAGGCCGTCGCTGAAGGCAACGGCGCCATTGGCATGCATGTCGTACATCTCCGCCAGTTCTTTTCCATCAGCGCCGCGGGTCACCGCGCCGATGGGCAATACGCTCACAGGAAGGCGGGTGTTTTTGGCCGTGATGTATTCCACGGCCGACTTGGTATCCACCACCGGCCGGGTATTAGGAATCGCGAATACGGTAGTGAAACCACCGCTGGCAGCGGCTTCTGCGCCTGTTTCAATGGTTTCGCGGAACTCGGCGCCGGGGTCGTTGAAATGGGCAAACAGATCGACCCAGCCGGGAGAGGCCAGCCATCCTTCCTGGTGAAAAATTTCGGCGTCTTCCGCGTGGATATGGTCTTCAATAGCGGCAATGCGGCCATTTTCGACTAAAATATCTTTTACGGAACCAAAAAAAGGAGAGCGGGGATCGTTGATGCGGACAGCGTGGAGGATTCGTTTCATCATCGTAACGTTCCGCGAAATTAGGATTGTTATTTGATTTTTGTGAAATCAAATTTTCCCTTAGCTTTGCCACCCCGATTAGGGGAAACGGGACGTAGCGCAGCCCGGTAGCGCGTTTGCATGGGGTGCAAGAGGTCGCTGGTTCGAATCCAGTCGTCCCGACAAATTTAAAAACCTGCTCTGGTAGCGGGTTTTTAAATTTTTGGCCTGGGCTCTCCTGATTAGAACTATCAATGGATTCCTGTGGTTTTCTACCTTACATAATTCCTGAACTGTAATGCCCTTTTCTCTACAAAATGCCAGGATAGGAAAGCCAGTATCAATGTAGTCAATACAACCAGTAGAAATAAAGAGAACCCATTAATGGATGGGTATGCGTAATGCAAAAACAGCTGCTCAACCGGGAACCCATACAGATACAAACCATAGGAAAAGTCAAATGGTAAAGCTGTTTTCGGGAGCCATTTAACAGTAAAAACCGCGAAACCCAAAGTGATGACAGCAATGCAGCTATGAAACAGGTAAGAGAAAAAAGAAAAGTTTTTCAATAACAGCAGTAAAAGAAGCGCAACGAAAAACCAATAGGGCTTAACTACTATTTTTTTTCTATACGAGTAGGATAACATTCCCAATAAATACAAGGGCACAACAGAGGTATAGGGAGCGATCTTAAAGCTAGCTAAATAAAGTTTCTGCCTCAAAAATGCCTGAACCTGTACTGAGCAATTAGCTCCAATGATAATCAGAAGCAGAACAACAAGAGCCAACAGCAAATTCTTTTTACGAAACCCGATCAGGCCCCATGCCAGTGTAAAAAGATACATTTTAATTTCAAGCGGCAATGTCCATAAACAGGAATTGACGGGTGTACCCAGCAAAGAATGCTGAAATACGCCCGGAAGGTCAAAATAGATTCGAACCAGGAAAACAGATGAAATGTTCTTCCAAAAAACCGGGCTCGTAAAATAATCGCGATACGTAAATACGGTTACCATTGGGCCCATAACCAGGGCGCAAACTAAAATTACAACGACAGCCGCCGGATAAATTCTCAAGAATCTTCTCCAGAGAAAGTTTTTGACAGAACTACTTGTTTCGAAACTCTGGCTAACAAGTAATCCGCTTAGAAAAAAGAACACGGGAACGCCAAAAGCTCCCCATACTTCCGAGGCGCCCGAAAAAAGGGCACAATGCATGTAGATTACCGTTAATGCGGCAAAATGCCGTATTACATCGAAATTGTTCCTGTTGCGGTTAGTTATAACTTCTTCCAGCCTGAACGGTGTATTCAGCCAATTCCAAAGTTGCTTCATTGTTGCATTTGAACACTAAACTACAACGGAATTGTATTCCCTCCCTTTTATCACTTCCCCTTCAACCTGTCCGCCAACACCTTCATAAAAAACCCGCCTACAACACTCCGGGCTTTGAAATTCTCACGAATACCCGTAACCGAATCGTAGAAATCATTCATTGGAACCCGCGATTCTGTTTCCAGTGCGTACACGTAAACCGGCCTTACCAGCGCCTCAAATTGCTCGCGCTTCGGCGCAAAAGTGGCTGTCCATATGATCCAGTCGTTCTTCGTATAGGCCTTCCTGCTGTCCAGCGGGATCCCGAATTTATTTCCCTTCGTCAGGTAATACGCTGTCTCCGTATCATACACTTTCTGCGGGAAGAGCCGGAGATCCAGCACTTTGTCCCATACCAGGTTGTACTTCTGACTCCAGGTATTCCTGTTGTCGAATGTCAGCGCATAGTGGTCACCTGCATCTGCCATTTCCATCCACTTCGGCACCATGCTTTCCGCAATGGCCCTGTACTTTTTTGCCGTTTCTTTTTCTCCCAGCGCATCTGCTGTTTGTGCATAGCAGGCAATGGCTACAATCGCTTTCACAGACAGGTTGGCATTACGTGCAAGGTGCCCGGCAAAGTCATCGGTACAAAGTTGTTTTGCCGGATCCAGCCCTTCTTTGACCAGGTAGTCAACCCAGGTGGTAAGCGTCTTCCAGTGCAATTTGGCATAGTTGGCGTTGCCCTGCACTTTGGCAATAGCAGCAGTGAGAATAATCATATTGCCCGATTCTTCAACCGGCATAGGTTCGCCATAGGTTTGACCATTGGCGATGGGGTAGGTGCCCAGGTCGTGCGCCGCCCAGGGATGCGGATATTTTCCGGTTTCACTGAAATAGAAAATACCGTTCAGCATTCCCTGCAGCAGTTCCGGATTATAGATCAGGTACAGTGGCGCAGAAGGATAGGTAACGTCAACGGTATTGATGAATCCGCCGCTGTTGTTTTCTTTTGACAACCACAGCACTTCGCCTTTCGGACTTTTTACCAGCGTATGCGCAGCAATGCTTTGCCGGTAAGCCAGTACACAGATATCGGCATAGGCCGCCCCGCCCGCCTTCAGTGCAGATTCATACACTTCCTTGTCCAAGGCCGAACATTTTTTCAGAACGGCCTTGTACTCACTGACCGCAACTGCCAGTTGCCCTTCGATGGTTTCTTTGCCTGAATTGTTCCACCAGGGCCTCAGATTGGTCTGAAAATACTGAACAGAATAAATCTCATCGTATCCCAGGGCAACAAAACGTTCTACGGGCGACCCACCCACCTTTCCAAAAGGAATAACGGTATTCAGCGATAACATTTTGCCCCTGGTATCAGTTGATCCGCTGGTGCCGGACTGGAAAGAGGTGGCGGCATCGCCTGCTTTCGTGATGTACTGAACAGCCCCGGAAGCCGCTGGCGCAGCCACATAAAAATAGCCCCAGTCGATGCGCATGTCGTCGGCGCCTTTTTGTAAAATGGGCTGTTCAACCGTGCCCGCTTTCAAAACGGACAGGTTGGCGACCTTGTATTGTTTCGCCGTTACTTCCTGCGAAGGTTCATATACAGCAATACTGGAAGAAGCGCCCAGGAATACTTTTACGGCATGGTTTTTTCCATCGTTCGACTGCACGGCATACGTAATATAGGAAACGGGGCGGGAAAGCAGTTTCAGATCGTCCAGGATAAGTGGAGAGGTAAAGGTCAGCTTCATATTTACGGCCCCACAGGTGAAAGTATAGATGGTTTGTGTGGCGGTGATTTCAACAGCTTTTTGTTCGGCCGGTTGCACAACCGGGCCTTTCGCCTCCGGCTTGTCTACCAGGCCGAAATCCAGGTAGCGCCCGCCCGCGCTATTGGCCAGGTGGATGGCGATCAGGTTTTGTCCTTCCTGTAAATCGCGTTTATCCAGGGGGATGTATTCAAAACGATTCGTCCAGCCTTCCTTTTTGTACACCTGTTTCCCGTTGAGGAATACCTCAATATTATCGTCATGATTCAGCTTCAAAAACAGTTGGTTGATACCTGCAAGATCATTTGCAGAAAAAGTCCTGCGCACCCAGATGTCGTTGGACCGCCACAGCGTTTTAACGCTTTTCTCATTATCGCCTATTGGAGCTTCGCCGGTTTTCCAGTTGTTGTCGTTAAATGACCTGGATGTCCAGTCTCCCTGTGGTTGGGATTCCGAATACTTTACGGTATATGCCGCTTCATCGAACGCGCCGGCAATGGCTTTGTAATTGGTTTCCTCTTTTCCCAGGAACCGGTACACCTTGTCATCGACCTTGATAAGTCCTAAAAGCGAATGTTCAGCTCCGGTCCAGTGCTGGGTGGTGGAAGCATTCAACTGGTCGGTATTCGACCAGATACTGAAATAAGTGTTGTGGGTGATAAGCGGGTAAGCAGGTGCTTTTCTTTCCTGGGCCTGGATATGGCCGGCGGTCAGGCAAATGGCGATCAGGACGAAACGGGTCAGGGTGCTCAATACTTTCATTCGTAAATCGTTGAAAAATGAAGATGAGCCAAAAAACAGAAAAACAACACGCCCTGCCTGTGCATTTTGCATCATTCTTTCGGCAAAATGTTACAGCAACCGCTGTTACGCCTTTCCCTATTCGCTTCGCAAACTCTTCACGGGGTTAGCGATCGCCGCTTTCACCGTATGGAATATGACCGTCAGCAGCGTGATCAGCAACACCGCCAGCGCCGACAGGAGAAAGGGACTCACGTTCAACCCGGTATTATAAGGAAATATTTTTAGCCATTTCCACATGAAATAACCGGCCACCGGAAAAGCGATGAAGCAGGACAGTGCCACCAGCAACACAAAATTTTTTGTAATGAGCGGTATGATCTCTCCAACGCTGGCGCCCAGCACCTTCCGAATACTGATTTCCTTTTGTCTTTGCCCGGTGGTGAAAGCGATCAACCCCAAAAGGCCCAGGCTGGTGATCAGGATTGTCAGTACGGAAAAAGCGGTGAATATTTTCCCACGCTTCTGATCGGCAGCATACTGGCTGTCAAAATCCTGGTCGAGAAACGTATACTGGAAAGGAATATCCGGGAAGATATTTTTCCAGGTGGCCTCAATGCCGGCAATGGCCGCCGGGATATCTCCGCCGTTTAATTTCAACTGGATGAGGTTGCTATTGGGACTATAGAGCAGGATCAGGGGAGCAATATCGTTGTAGAGCGATTTCTGATTAAAATCTTTCACCACGCCGATCACTTCCAGGTAGTTGCCGGAAGTATCTCCGGGAAACTTGATTCTTTTACCAATGGCATCCTCGCCCCATCCGAATGCTGCGGCCAGTTTCTCATTTACCATGATACTGCGCAAAGTGTCGGCGAGGCCGGAGAAACTTCTTCCTTTTGCGGTTTTGATCCCCAGGGTTTTGAGGTAGTCTTCGTCCACGCCATATACATCAACGCCTTTGTCGACATACCCGTTGCTGGTCTGCACCGAGAACAAATTGAAGCTGACTCCCGATCCGGGTACGCCATTGGAAGTACTGGCGGAAACCACATTCGGGTTTTTCCGCATTTCGTTTTTAAAAGACAGAACAGCGCTTCGTATGTCCCTGTCCGTTACAGCAGACGCGGTCAGTACGCGGGCCTTGTCGAAGCCAAGGTCTTTTGTTCGTAAATAGCTAAGTTGACCGTACACCACCCAGGTGCAGATCAGCATGATCATAGAAATGGAAAACTGAACTACCACCAGGCTGCGCCGCAGGTTTACATTGCCGGCCGCCGTTGACAGGCGCCCTTTTAATACGCTCACCGGGTTGAATTTTGATAGATAGAACGCCGGGTAGCTACCGCCTACCAGTCCCACAAAAATCACCAGCGCCAGCAGGATCGCCAGGGTATCGGGTTGAAACAAAGTGCGGAAGGATATGAATTTGCCGGCAATATTGTTGAACAGGGGGAGGAAGGCTGCAATCAGCCCGATGCTGATCAGCAGGGCGATAAAAGCCATGAGCGTGGATTCCGTCAAAAATTGCAACACCAGTTGTGTGCGGTTGGAGCCCGTCACTTTCCGGATGCCAATTTCCTTTGCTCTCCTGGCCGATCTTGCCGTGGTAAGATTCATATAGTTGATGCAGGCGATCAGGATCATGAAAAAGGCCACCGCTGAAAATATATAGATATAAGACATGCTGCCCGTTTCTTCCGGTTCATTGACCGTGGTAGAATGCAGGTGAATGGAAGTAATGGGTTGTGCTTCGAACCTGATTTTGATGTTAAACTGGGCGAAGATGGAGGCAAGGTATTTGTCGTACATCGGCTTCATCTTTTCGGTAAAAGCCGCTGCCGAAGTGCCTGGCTTCAACAGCACATAAGTGTAGAAGCTGAAATTTCCCCAATTGCTCCCAAAATCGGCCGGCAGAGTGCTCCTGGAGGCCAGTATGTTGAACAGGAAATGGGAATTTTTGGGAAGGTCTTTTATGACGCCGGTCACCTTGTACACTTTGCCGTTCACGTTCTCCAGCGTTTTGCCGAGGTAGCGCTGGTTGTTTCCGAAAAATTTGATAGCCGACGATTCCGAGAGTACTACCGTATTCGGTTCCTGCAAAGCGGTTTGCGGGTTGCCTTCCAGGAACCGGCAGTTGAACACGCGAAATACATTGCTGTCGGCGAAGAACACTTTGTCCTCGTATAATCTTGTGCCCCCGTTTTTGAACATGGTACGTCCGCTGTTCACAAACCGTACGGCCTGTTCCACCTCGGGGAAATCGCTTGCCAGTGCGGCGGCAGTGGGGAATGGCGCTATGGCCCAGCGCATGGTATCCCTGTCGGCCTCCTTGATGATGGAATTGATCCGGAATATCCTGTCGGCATTGGCATAATGCTTATCGAAACTCAGTTCGTCCTTGATATAAAATATCAGGAACATGCCGAAGGTGATGCCAATGGTCAGGCCAAGGATATTCAGCACGCTGTACCACTTGTCTTTTTTAAAATTGCGGAGCGCAATAAGCAACAGGTTTTTGAACATATATGGTGTTTAGGACCGGTTGCAGTACCGGTTGGAGAGAGTGTATCGCTATACGATCAACTCATATACCGGATGCTTATTAACCTATAATCAGAAAGATAGAAGATAGATATTTTAATTATATGTTCGATTCCGAACGCGTGCCGTTCAATTACGCACATGAAAAGTTTATGATCGTATTCTTTGGTGTGTTGCTGACATGGCTGTTTTCCATTGGAAAGCAGAAGGATGAAAGACATTGTAAATAGGCGGCAATCGGGCTGATTAGTATTGCAGCAAATCAGCTTATCATGCAAAACAAAAAGACTACGTTCTGGGATCTTGTTTCCGGTGTTCTAATGGCGGCTTTCATTGGGTTTATTTACTACGAAGGAGGCAAATCACTGGCCCGGTTGTTCGCGCATTCCCCTGTAACCGGACGACGATGGGGCTTTAAGAGTTTAAAATGGTTTATCTCGGAAATGGCATTGCTTTTTATAGTAGCCCCGCTTATTCAGCATGCAGATGCTGGCACCGACCCGAAATGGTACCATCCTGCTGTCCTCTTGTTTTGTTTTATGTTGGGCCACTTCGCTGTTTGCTCCATTGCCTGGAGCATTTGCATGCTGTCCGATTTAGACAAGCCCTAGGCCCTTGACAAGAGGGCATTAGCGAGCAAGGAGAGGTGATTAGGTGAAATGAAATAGTCGTTGCTCCTTCTGTCCGCTTCATTTGGCCGCCGGGCGACGACAGGCTGATCGGTCGGGATCAGGATTTTCAACTTCTGGTTGATGCTTTCGATGGTTTTGTTGCGGTGACTTTTCTGTATTTCGGGAGATTTCAAATGAAGCCCCAGTTGCCTGTTGATCTCATCGATGGAAGCTACTTCATTGTTGAGCGATTTGTTCAGGATAAAACGTAATACCAGCAATTCTTTTTCTTCAAGACCATCATTAACATTCAGCCGCGGTTTTTCTTTCGACGTCGATGGGGTCTGGTTCATTTCCGGAGCGGAAGCGCGTTTTTGTTTTTTCCAAAATTGCCAGCCGGAAACAGCGACTGCCAGCGCCAGGATACCAGTAAGGAATATGCGTTTTGCGGCGCCTTCACCGGTATCATTGGAACGGGGCTGATATATCCTCCTGCCGGTATCGAAGAAATCCGCTGCGGAGAAGCGGACAGAGTCGATATAGTTTTGATTGTCGCCAAACCAAAGGGTGGAATCACTGAAGAAAATGATCTGTTTGTCCTTTGCCCGAAAGTAGCGGGAGAAACGGTCGGATGCGTGGAGGTTCCCTTTGAGGTAACGGTTGTTTTTGAAATCGGCGATATAGAGAAAGTTTTGCGTGACGTAAAACAGGCCCCAGGGGCTGTTTCCAATCACGCCGAATGTGGTATCGGGACAGGAGCCCAATTCGTTCCAAATACCTGTTTTAAGGTCCAGTTTCCAGGCCCGGTTTGCGATGGCCTCATATTGGGCCGAATTATCGATAAGGGTTGGGGTTGCCAGTTTCCGCGCTATCATATAAAATTGGTTGGCGGCAGAATCCAGCCAGTAGGCGTCTTTGAGATCGCTGAAATGTGGGATTTCCCGGGACAGGGGCTGGATTTCCCATTCAAATTTTTCGGGCTGGTAATAACGGAGGTGACCGGTCATTTGCCAGAGGCCGGCTCCACCAAAGGAATAGACTCTGTTGTTTGCAAAAAAGACAAGGTTACCCAGGTTGTACCCACTGTAATAGGTTGAATCAATCCGTTGCCAATTAAGGATGCCACCCAAGGTGTCCAACCGGTAGACCATACCCGTAAAATCAACGGTGGCCAACAATCCCTGGGGCGTTTTCACCAGGCGCGCCTTATTCTGAGAGAAAGGCGGTGGAATACCGGGAATCTGTATGGCCGAAGAAGGGCACAGAACATTTACCGCTCCCGGGGTTTTGGCCAGGCGACTAACCAGGGGAGGTAAGGCTGCAGGTTGCGTAAATCCCGCGCTTCCCAGGCTCAGTAGAAAAAGTAACCATATAACGGGTCTAATCATTTTTCAGAAAACGAGGATACTAATATGAACAGAAAGAGGCAAAGCTCCAAAGTAATAAAAACATTTAGTTATAACCTAATATGTAACCTGCTTTGCTAAAATCAATTGCAAGGTAAAATTTTAATCACGGAAATCTTTCCGGAAAACGCTTTTCGAAAAATTCCGGCGGATAGTTTTACACCTAACTCTAACCAACAACCGTAATTATTATGAAAAAACTAGTCACCTGTCTTGTGCTGCTGGCCGGTCTGAGCTGCACCAAATTCAGTCCCAAAGAACCCGTATATGCCTGTAAGGATATCACCGGCAACTATGGCAAAAGCAAGGCGACCTTTGCGCTGGTATCCACGGACAAAAAGATCAGTCATATCGTTTATGATGACTATTTCAAGAGCGGCTTGATCATGGTTTATCATGAGGATCACCACGGATCCGCCGGATATGGAACCGTCAACTTCCAGGGAACCTTCAAATTCCTCGTGAACGGGTCAACCATAACAAAGTACTACGACAACTGGGAGCTAAAAAGGGTAAACCTGAACACTGAAATGATGCAATTATTCAGGACCGGGATCATCCTGGAATACAACGGTTACAAGTTTGACCGGAAGGAAGCAGAGAAATGGCGGCAGTCGTTTGTGTGCCTCGCGACGGGGTATTGAGGAATAATTGATGACTGTTTTGCTACCGCTATATTACGCCAATTCAAAAAACCCAATAATGATTTACCTGATTACCTGTGCCGGCTCAAAAAAAGAAGCAAGCACTTTGAACAAAAGTTCATTAGAACATCTTTTTTGTAATGACTTATTATTGGAACCTCGAAAGAAACTCATCACTTTAACAGGAATTAACCTTGATTGGAGCCATACTTTGCCGGCATGGGATTTATATTCCGGCAGCCGAAGTAAGCTATACCCAAGAGTGTCTGCTGATAACTGGGAAAAGCCATGTGTTAAAATAAAAATATTATCTGCATTGTTCGGATGGATAAATCATACTGACCTAATACCGCATTATGATTTAAGAATGTGCGATCTTTTGAAATACAACAATAAATCCGTATGGCGATACTGGTATGAATTAGATATTTTGAGTACGCTCGTCGATAAAAAGAATTATATAGACTTATTATCTGGTGACTATCGGAAGGCAATACATGGAAATAACTCTCCAATAGCAAAGGAACCTAACGCTTACTTTTCCGACCACTATGGTGTCGAAAAAGGGAAATGGTTGAATAATCAGCTCAATAACCTAATATGCTAAAAGATATAGCTGAAATCATAGCCTTCATTCAAAATAATTCTGTACCGCTATTCGAAAGTGACAACAGCGGCACGGTTGCTTTTTTTGATGACAAGGGGTTCAATTTTTCAGAACTGGCATCGGTGAAATATAAGGAGTTATGCGATTTTCCACATTTGTATATTGCTTTTACTAGAAATAAAAAAGGCTTTTACTATGTGGGAAAATCGTATCAAAGAGGGGGGCGTTGGAAGAAGCAACATGCCTATCATTTGGGTACACTTGCATATCATCTTTTGAATAATATCCGTGGCGATGACCAAAATCACTTTCACTGGATTGAAAGCTGGATGGATCCCGAATCAAAAAAGACAACCCGACTCCCGTATTCAATCACTTTAAAAGAAAGAGTTTATATTACCTTTATACCATTTTTAATTTATTCGGAGGCAAACACCAATATTTTAAGTAAACCGGAGATACGAGATATAAACTCACAGGCAGAAAAAACGGTGATAAACTATTACAAAATAAAAGGCTTCACGCTACTTAATGTCCATCACAATAGGTAAATAGCCTCGTCGCTGCAGCACGCAAGTGCTGCACGACCTCCTCTTTCAACCCACGCGGTCGGATATCCTGCAGCAGGTGTATATTCCCAAGGATGTAGGAGATAAGCTCGGGACTTCGGTACACTTCTATCGAAATCCGGAATTCATCGGAAGTGTCGACAATTACCTGCTGGGAATGATGAATGGGCTGAGACAACAAATAAGGGCGCTGACCTGGCAAAAAGGAGAGCTCTATTTTTTCTGGAACACCCTGCATGTACTGGGTGATTCCGAATGAATACCGGAAATAATCTGCTGCGCAGAAAGTGACATCCTTATGGAATTTCTCCTTTGTTTTCCGAATGTTTCGTATCCGATCCAATCCCATCACCAGTACATTTCCGCCTCGCGACGAATGCCCGATAACATACCAGCGGTTCCGGTACTCCTTCAGCAAATACGGGGAGAATACATGGTTTTTTGCAACACTGCGGTATGACTGGTAGTCAAGCGCCAACGCTTCCACTTCAATGATCCCCTTCAACAGAGGGGCTACCCATTGAACCCCCTCCGCCGTGGCCGTCTCCACCTGGATCAGGTCCGTTTCTTCTTTTCCCAGTATCGATGCAATCCGGTAGCCATTGATGACCTTGTTGACAGCCCCGTAAAAGTTTTCATACAGTGGACTCCCTTTCAATTGCACCAACATCGCCGGAGCCATGTCCAAGGCTTCGATCTCATCATCAGACAAGGGAAATGACCGGATGGAAAAATCGTCCCGCTCATAATAATAGCCCTGGTACGTTTTGCAAAACTTTATCGGCGCCTGGTAGATGCCGCCTCTCAAAGCAGCCATATCTTTATCAAGCGTTGACTTGCTCACCCGCATGCCTAACCTGTCCTCAATTTTTTCCAGGATAAAACTGGCTTTGGGATATTTGTTCCGTCTGTTGGTCAAACAACGGTCAATGATCAGGTACCGATCGTGCGCCGATTTGTTTACAGGCATTGGCTGGGTTTTGATTGAACAATATCTCCCGGTGACCCGGTTTGGATTGTTCACGAATATACGCCGCAAAAGCGCCCGCAAAGCACATAAACATTTTCAGTATGGTCTTCCTATTTAGGCAAGTAAAATTGCCTCCCAAATTGTAAGGTATTTACATTGCCGACCGCAGTTTGGTTTTCATCCGGGCATAATGTAAATAGGCTATATTTCAGTATGGTAAATTGCAGGAAATCGACCAAATTAGACGACCCGGAAACAACATTAAAATGCGAAATAAGAAATTCAGGCCTTACCAGCCGGCAAATAACCCCAAGATTGACGATATTGACAATGCCATGTCCCTTCTCTTCGGCATTGCCGTTGGAGATGTACTGGGCGTTCCGGTAGAATTTGAAGACAGAGAAACCATCCGAAAAAAACCGGTAACCGATCTGACCGGCTATGGTACCTATAATTTACCACCGGGGACCTGGTCGGATGACAGTTCTCTTAGCTTCTGCCTGGCCGAAGCATTGATACACGGTTTTGACCTCTACGCTATTGGCCAGAATTTTGTAAAGTGGCAACGCGATAATTACTGGACACCGCGCGGCACTGTGTTTGACATCGGAATAACGACCAGGGAAGCGCTGAACAGGCTTGCTGATGGTGCGCAGCCCGACCTGGCAGGCAATTTCGATGAAAAGTCAAACGGAAACGGATCGCTTATGCGAATTCTGCCTTTGTTATTTTACATCCACGACAAACCAATGCATGAGCGGTATTCCAGTACCAAAGAAGTTTCATCCATTACACATGGACACATCCGTTCAATTATTGCGTGCTTTTACTATCTGGAATTTGCAAGGCAGATTTTGCAGGGGAAAGAAAAATTTGAAGTTTACAGCAACTTGCAATCCGAGATGCCGCCTTTCTTTAAAAGCCTTTCCATTAACCCAAACGAAGTTGCCGTATTCAACCGGTTGCTAAAAGAGGATATCAGCAACATACCCGAAGAAAACATCCACAGCTCAGGCTATGTGCTGCATACGCTGGAAGCGAGTATGTGGAGCCTCCTGACAACAGGCAGCTACCAGGAAGCAGTTTTAAAGGCTGTTAATTTAGGCGAAGACACTGATACTACCGGGGCCGTAACAGGCGGACTGGCCGGACTTTTGTACGGCGTTGAAAACATACCTGTACATTGGCAACACACGCTGGCAAGATATGACGACATTAAGGGACTGGCGAAGCGATTGGCCGCCGGCCTCCGCAGGATCAATTGATGCTCAAATTCTTTACAAATTTCCCCATTGTGCTATTTTTAAACCTTCTATGAAGTCAGCTTTTTTCGATACCAAAGCCCTCGTACCATTCCTGGCCTGCCTGGCGGCATTCTCCGGCTATGGCCAGCAACCCGGCCTTCCGGTTAGCATCGGGGTTCTGCCCAAAGGGAAATTCAACGCCATCACCGATGTGCCCGGCGTAGCGGTGGGACAAAAATCGATCGTGCGGGGGACAGATGTTCGTACGGGCGTTACCGTTATTTTACCGCACCCGGGAAATCTTTTCCAGCAAAAAGTGCCGGCTGCCATCTTTGTAGGCAACGGCTTTGGCAAGCTGGCCGGCAGTACCCAGGTGAAGGAACTGGGCAACCTCGAAAGTCCGGTTATCCTTACCAATACACTGAACGTCGCTACCGCCATCAACGCGGGCATTACGTATACCTTATCGCAGAAAGAAAATGAGAAAATTGCGAGCGTGAACATCGTGGTGGGCGAAACCAATGATGGTTACCTTAACGATATCCGTGGACGGCATGTCACGGAAAACGATGTCCTGGAAGCCATCAGGGAAGCAAAGCCCGGACCGGTGGCACAGGGCAATGTGGGTGCAGGCACAGGCACGGTATGCTTCGGTTTTAAAGGTGGCATCGGTACCGCTTCGAGGGTATTGCCAGCGGCTTCCGGCGGCTATACGGTGGGCGTGTTGGTGCAGACCAATTTCGGCGGTGTACTGGAAATCGGCGGCGTGCCGGTGGGAAAGGAGCTGGGAAAATATTACCTGAAAGACCAGTTGAACAACCCGGTAGACGGCAGTTGCATGATGGTGATCGCGACCAACGCACCCCTTGATGCCCGGAACCTCGAACGCCTGGCGAAAAGGGCCTTCCTGGGACTGGCGAAAACAGGCGGCATTGCCAGTAATGGCAGCGGTGATTATGTGATCGCTTTTTCCAGCAGCGAATCGGTAAGGGTGCCGCACAGCCCGAAAGACAAACTGCACACAACAGCAACCGTGCAGAACGACGACATGTCGCCCCTGTTCCTGGCAGCCATTGAAGCCACAGAAGAAGCCATCCTGAATTCCTTATTCGCCGCAGAAACGATGACGGGCCGCAATGGCAACCGGGTGGAGGCTCTGCCCAAAGAAAAAATAGCAGAGATCCTGAAAAAATACCACAGGCACAAATGAAAACACCAATAAAAAGGTGGGCGTTCGGGTTGGCCTGACAACCAAACTCAACCAAGCGGTGGAACTGATAAAAACGAGCGAATTTTATAACGATGTATTCAAATTTGACCTCTGTTTAAACGACGGCTCCCTTTATCCCATATTACTGAAAACCTTCCGGGGACCTGCATTCGCCTGGGGGTTTTACAATAAGGTGGAGCTATGCCTGGAAGTGATCGATACTGGATTTTAACCAATTTTGACATGTAAACTATTGGGGATGCGACAGAGGTTGCTTAAATTTGATACATGCAGGTACAGATAGATATAGAATTTGACCAGTTGGTTCAATTGGCAAAGCGGCTTCCGGCAAAACAATGGGCAAAGCTCAAGCAGGAAGTGGAAGCCATTGAACCGGCAAACAAACAAAGAGAAGATTTTAGGAAGCTGCTCCTGAAAGGGCCTACATTTTCAAAAAATCAATTGAAAACCATTGCCGAAACAAGGAAAAAGATGAATGGCGAGCAGAATAATTCTGGCCGACACTTCCATCCTGATTGACTACTTCCGAAAAACTGATAAAGCAAACTCCAGGCTGGTGGCCCTTTTTGACCAAGGTTATGATTTTTCTATTTCTTGTCTTTTTGGGAGCGTATTTTAACCAATACCCAGGTAATGCCATTTGATCAAACTGCTGCGCAGGCTGCCGTTGATATTAACAATGCTCTAAAGCGAAAGCGCAAACAAATCGATATCGCAGATCTGTTTATTGCAGCCACAGCAATCTCCAACAATATGCCCCTCGCAACTTTAAATGCGAAGCATTTTGACCGGATTGATGGTTTGACCATCATAGCTTAGAAACAGCCCCCGCAAAAAAATCGGCCAGCAACGCCGCCCAGCGCGCATATTCCAGGGCAGAAGGATGCAGCCCATCTGCCGCCAGCAGCGCCGGGTTTTCCGCGGCTTCGCGACTCAGGCCGGTGACATCCACAAAAGCCACCCCATAACCAGTCGCCACCGCACTGCAAACCTCGTTGAATGCATCAGTCTCTGCAGCAATCTGCGCCCGGTTGCGCCCGGCCGCAAAAGGCGTAACGCCCCAGTCGGGGATCGACAATACCACCACCCCCGCCGCCCCCCGCGGACAAAGCGCCAGGGCCCGGCGCAACACCTCTTCAAACTCCGTCCTGTATTCCTCCAGCGCATACCCACGGTACTGGTTGTTCACACCCACCAGCACTGTTACAAAATCGTAGGCCGGAAGAAAATTGCGCTCGTCCATCGCCGTTAGCAGCTCACCGGTGGTCCATCCCGTAACGGCAACGATCTCCGGGGCCGCCACTGCCACGCCGCTGCGGCGCAGCAACTGCACCAGTTGATAGGGAAAAGAGGCAGACAGGGGCAGGGCCTCACCAATGGTATAGGAATCGCCCAGGGCCAGGTAGGTGTAAGGCCGCTGTACACTTGGCGCAGGCGCATCAGGCATTGGCTGTCCAGGCATCGCGGTCATCGGGACTGAATTTCCAGGGCGCAAAATTGTTTTCGATATTGCCGAACATGGCGTTCCATTCCTGCGGCGCATTGCTTTCTTCCATCACCAGCGAACGGCGCAGTTCCAGTATGATCTCAAGCGGGTTGATGCTTACCGGGCAGGCTTCCACGCAGGCGTTGCAGGTGGTGCAGGCACGCAGTTCTTCCACCGAAATGTACTGGTGCAGCAGGCTCTTGCCATCGGTTTCAAAACGACCCTGCCGGGCCATATTGCTACCCACTTCTTCGAGGCGGTCGCGCGTATCCATCATGATCTTGCGCGGCGACAGTTTTTTGCCGGTGATATTGGCCGGGCAGGCAGCCGTGCACCGGCCGCATTCGGTGCAGGCATAAGCATCCAGCAGGTTGCGCCAGCTCAGTTCAGTCACGTCTTTGGCGCCGAAAGAAGGCGTTTCGGCCTCACCCGTTGGCGCCAGTTCGGGCTGCATGGCATACAGCACTTCTTTCTGGATCGATTCCATATTGTTCATCTTGCCCTCGGGCTGCAGGCGCGCATAATAGGCATTCGGGAAAGCCAGCAAAATGTGCAGGTGTTTGGAAAAAGGCAGGTAGTTCAGGAAAGTCAGGATGCCCGCAATGTGCAACCACCAGCAAACCCTTTCCAGCAGGTGCAGCCGCCCGGCCGACATCCCGCCCAGCAACCAGTCATGTATATGCGAAGAAATAAAAAACCGGCTGCCGGGATCCGCAGCATTCATGGTCAGGAACAACAGCATCAGTATGATCTCCGTAACCAGGATATAATTCGCATCGGAACGCGGCCACCCGTCGAGGTCGTGGCTGATGAAGCGCTTTAGTTTAAGTATGTTCCGCCGGGCCAGGAAAACTACACACACAATAATAACGCCCAGCGCCAGCCATTCGAAAGCATTGATGAGAAAATTGTAGAAGCCTCCCAGCGGCGCCCGGAAAAGCCGGTGTGTGCCGAAAATACCGTCCAGCACAATCTCCAGCACTTCTATATTGATGATGATAAAGCCGGCATAGATCACAAAATGCAGCACCGCCACCAGCGGGTTGGCAAACATTTTTTTCTGTCCGAAGGCCAGCAGCAGAAGGTTTCGCCAGCGCTGACCCGGATGATCAGAATAATCGGCGTCCTTGCCCAGCAGGATGTTCCGGCGAATGGCCCGCACCCGTTTGGTGAACAAAAATATGGCGGCAGCCATCAGCAATACGAAGGCGATCTGCGAAAGGATATGCATAAGCCGGGCTTTCTGCGACTAAATTAAGCGTTTTCATTTTGGATCATCGTTTTGTTGTAATTTTTCGCCTTTAAATGCACCTGATGCCCACCGAAAGAAAATACATCCTGGATGAAACTGCCGCCGCCGTAAAGATGGAGAGGATGGCTTACGAAATCGCAGAGCAACTGGTAGGAGAGGAAGGAGAACTGATACTGGCGGGCATCCGCGACAACGGCGTAGTGATGGCGCATACCCTCGCCAAACTATTGGAAAAGATCTGCGGACGCCCTTCCCGCATCCTCGAAATAAGCCTCGACAAAAGACACCCGGGCGCCATCACGCTCAACGAAAGGCCTTCTTTCGACAACGCCCTTATCATATTGATAGACGACGTGGTGAACAGCGGCAAGACCCTGCTCTATGCCCTGAAACCCTTCCTGGAAGACCATCCCCGGCGCATCCAGGTCCTCACGCTGGTGGAAAGAACCCACAAGGCCTTCCCCGTGAACGCCGATTATGTGGGCGTCAGCATCGCCACCACGCTGCAGGAACATATTTTCGTGGAAGTGGAAGGCGACCGCATTACCGGTGCCTACCTTGAGTAAGCGCTCTAACGCCCGGTTCCCAAAACCTACTGGTGGATCCAATGCGCCCTGAAACCATTACCCGTATTCCATTCCAGCGCCGGCGCGGGTATCTTCACCGCATTCACGAGGTAAAAAACGGAACGCAGGAACCTGCTGCGGGTAGGGATCCGGGTTAGATCGGCATCCACCGACAAATAAAAGCGCCGCACCCGCGCTATATCGGTACGATCCACTTCGACGCCATCTGCATTCGTCCATTTGTTTTCTTCGCCACCCAGCATCAGGTCGGAACTGTATCCCAGCGAAAGGTTCAGCCAGGCCGGCAATCCGGAGCGCGGAAAAAAACTGCGCAGGTTGGCCGACGCCCAGTAGGTTTGGCTGTTATAATCTTTCAGAATACGCTCAAAAGAACCCGATCCGAAGAGCTCGTTGCGCCGCGCCACCAGGTCGGCAGGATAATCATACGGCCAGTATCCCAGCTTTACCTGGATGCGCTGGTCGCGCCAGGCCAGTTGTTGCGCCAGGTAAGCGCCGGCGCCGGAAACATTCGCCAGCATATCCCACCAACTGAATCCCCATTTTTCGGAAAAGCCATCCTGTATTTCGATGATGCTCTGGAAGGCCACGGCGCTGGAAGCCCCGAGCCACGCGGCTTTCCGATCGGAGAACCCACTCCATTTCCAGGTAGCGGCAGAAACGCGGCTGAGCTGGTAGGCCGTCCATACATGTCCCGCTTTGTCCATCTGGTTCCATTCGCTGCCATCGTTGAAAAAATGAAAATCCGATTTGGGATAATCGGCGTACCATGCTTTATTGAGCGCAATGAAAGTGCCGGTCCAGGCCGCCGCATGTCCGCCGGCCACCAGCCATTTCCGGTAGGCGGGCACTGTATCGCGGGCCGGCGCTGCGGGAATCGTATCGCGCAACGGAAAGGCCGGGAGCCCATCACGCAAATCCCGCGCGGATGATGCCATCACCTGCAACAGGCAGGAAAGCCCCAGCAAAAAACGGAGGAAACAGCGAAAAGAAGAGTTGCTATTCAATGCATCAAAAATACATAACTTCAACGCCGATATAAATACGAAAATTATGGAAGTTACGATTCAGGCCAAAGTGGACCAATGGTTGAATGGAAATTATGATACAGCAACAAAAGATGCCATTCGCGACCTGGCGGCGAACCATCCCGCCGACCTCGCCGATTCCTTTTACCGCAACCTCGAATTTGGAACAGGTGGCCTGCGCGGCATTATGGGCGTAGGTTCCAACCGCATGAATAAATACACGGTGGGAATGGCCACCCAGGGCTTTTCCAACTACCTGAAACAAACCTATCCCAACGGCGATATCAAAGTGGCCATTGCGCACGACTGCCGCAACAACAGCCGCTTTTTTGCCGAAACCACGGCCAGCGTTTTTGCCGCCAACGGCATCCGCGTTTATCTCTTCGAAGCCCTGCGCCCCACGCCGGAGCTGAGTTTCACCATCCGCCACCTGGGCTGCCAGGGCGGCGTCGTCTGTACCGCTTCTCACAACCCCAAGGAATACAACGGTTATAAGGCCTACTGGAACGATGGCGGCCAACTGGTGCCGCCCCACGATAAAAACGTGATCGCCGAAGTGGAAAAAATCGCATCGGTCGACGAAGTGAAATGGAGCGGCGGCGAACAGAACATCACCCTCATCGGCAAAGACCTCGACGAGGCCTTTATGGATATGGTGCAAAGTCTCAGCGTGTATCCCGATGTGATCCGCAAGCAGAAGGACCTCAAAATCGTATACACACCCATTCATGGAACGGGCATCACCCTGGTTCCCGAAGTGTTGAAAAGATTCGGTTTCGAAAACCTGCACATTGTAGAGGAACAATCCGTGCCCGATGGCAATTTCCCCACGGTGAACTATCCCAACCCCGAAGAAGCCGAAGCCATGTCCTACGGCCTGAAGCTGGCCAAATCGCTCAACGCCGACATCCTGCTGGGAACCGATCCCGACAGCGACCGTGTGGGCATCGGCGTAAAAGACAACGACGGCAACTGGGTGCTCATGAACGGTAACCAAACCGCTGTGCTGGCCTTCAATTACATGATCGAAGCGCGCAAAGCAAAAGGCCTCAGCCAGCCGAACGACATGGTGGTGAAGACGATCGTTACCACCGACCTCATCGACGAGATCGCACGCGAAAACGATATCAACTGCTACAATGTGCTCACCGGTTTTAAATGGATCGCCGAACTGATCAAGGAAAAAGAAGGAAAGGAAAACTATGTGGTAGGCGGTGAAGAAAGTTATGGACTCATGATCGGCAGCCAGATCCGCGACAAAGACGCCATCAGCGCCGTGGCCCTGCTTTGTGAAATGGCGGCTTATGAAAAAGACAAGGGCAGGAGCCTCTACCAGAAACTGATCGACCTCTATGTGCAATACGGTTATTACAAAGAGCACCTGATCTCCATCACTAAAAAAGGCATGGACGGCCAGCAGCAGATCGCTGCCATGATGGAAGGCTTCCGGCAGAACCCGCCGCAGACCATCAATGGCTCCAAAGTAGCCATGCTGCTCGACTACGAAACCCGCCAGGGACGCAACCTCCAGACAGGCGAGTCCTGGACCATCGATCTGCCCAGGAGCAACGTACTGCAATTCATCCTGGAAGACGATAGCAAGATCTCGGCCCGCCCCAGCGGTACCGAACCCAAGATCAAATTCTATTTCAGCGTGAACACCACCCTGCCCAATGCCGCCGCTTTCAAAGAAGAAGAAAGCAAGCTCGACGAACGCATCAAGGGAATCATTGCCGACATGAAGCTTTGATGTAACTTGCCGGTGCGATGAGAACCTACGAAGACAGTTACCGGCACAAGGGCCTGCGGAAAAAACTGGTAGAACAGTTGCGCAGCAAAGGCATTACCGACGAAAGAGTGCTGGATGCGATCAACAATATCCCCCGGCACTTTTTCCTCGATTCCGCTTTTGACGAAAAAGCTTATGAGGATAAAGCTTTTCCCATAGCGGTGGGACAAACCATCAGCCAGCCTTATACAGTGGCTTACCAAACGCAGTTGCTGGAGGTGAAACCTTTTGAAAAAGTGCTGGAGATCGGCACGGGCAGCGCTTACCAGGCCTCGGTGCTGGCTGAAATGGGAGCAAAAGTTTATACCATCGAACGCCAGCGCGCACTCTATGACCAGAACCGCCAGTTCCCCTTCCTGAAAAAATACGCCAACATCAAATTCTTTTACGGTGATGGCTTTGAGGGCCTGCCTACTTATGCGCCTTTCGACAAAGTGCTCATTACGGCAGCAGCGCCCTGGATCCCGGAAAAACTGATCGCACAACTAAAACCGGGTGGCATGATGGTGATCCCGCTGGGAGAGGGAAAAGTGCAGCGCATGCTGCGGCTCACGCGCCAGGCCGATGGCGGTTATACCGAAGAAGAGTTTGACCATTTTTCTTTTGTGCCCATGCTGGAAGGACGCAGCGGCAACGGCTCATAGCAGTACTTTGATTTCTTATAAAAACTCCACGATCTTTTTCACCACTTTGTTCTCGCGGTAGATGCGTCGGTGACCCAGTCCGCTGGTAACCATGAACTCCATGTTCGGCAGCGCCAGTTGCTGGATAGGAAGCATGTCGCTGTACGGCGTGATATCGTCCTGCTCGTCCTGCACCCATAAAACAGCCGCGTTGATAACGGGCAACACCCTCGACAGGCTGTAATGAGCAGCAGGATGGCCACCTTTTTCAATGATCAGTTCTTCGAAATGCACGCGCACGCTATCATCAAGCTGCAACAGGCGGAACAGTGAATCAACCGCCGTTTGCATTTCTGTGGCCGGCGCAACCAGCGCCACCCGCAGGTCGGCCGGCGCCGGCTTCACCTGCTCCAAAAAATGCACCAGGGCCAGTCCCCCGAAAGAATGCGCCATAAAGGAATGGGGCATGCCAACAGTCGCAGCCACTGCCGCTATACTTGCCACATATGCCGGCAGCGTGATCCTTTTACCTTCGGAAGCGCCGTGGGCAGGCGCGTCAAGCGCCAGCACCTCGTAGCCTTTTTTCAGGAGCGGTCCCACGTAGCGGTCGAAATTGAAGGCCGAAGACTCAAAGCCATGCAAAATCAGCACGCGCCGCCCGGTCCCGCGGTTCCAGCGATAAAGCACCACGCGCTTTCCATCCACGCGAAGCAAAACTTTCTCCGCCCTGCGAAAAATGGAAGGCTCCGCTTTCCGGGCGCGCCGGAAAGGCGTACAGAAAACGTCAAAAGCTTTTTCGGCTGCCCGCCGCCGTGAAAATACCGCCGTCATGTTCAACCGCGCCCGGAAATAGTTCAGGGCCAGCTTTTGTGCTAATTTCATGTCACCAAATCTACAACATGAAATTTGTATTGATAGGCACCGGCAACGTGGCCTGGACATTCGGGACCCTGCTTCACAAAGCCGGTCACGAACTGGTGCAGGTATATGGAAGACGTTTGCCGCAGGCCGCAGAACTCGCCGTAGAATGGGGCGCCGCGGCCGTGGACCAGCTCAGCAGCATCCATGCATCGGCCGATGTGTACATCATAGCAGTGAGCGACGACGCCATCGCGCCTGTGTGCGACGGGCTGCGCCTGCCGGGGAAGCTGGTGCTGCACACCGCCGGCGCTGTAACAGAGCAGGTGCTCCTGACCGTTAGTGAAAGAACGGGCGTGCTCTACCCGCTGCAGAGCCTCCGGAAAGGGCACCTGCCGGAAGCCGGGATCCCGCTGCTGGTGCATGCCTGCGAACAAGAAGATGCCGGCCTGCTTTTGCAACTGGCAGCCACATTCGGTTACCCGGCACAGTTAGCCGGTGATACGGAAAGAAAAAACTATCACCTCGCCGCTGTTTGGGCCAACAATTTTCCCAACCTGCTGTTCAGCATCACCTACCGGATGCTGCAGGAAAAAGGACTGGCCTATGCGCCGCTGGTGCCGCTGATCCGCGAAACGGCTGGCAGGATAGACGGTTCTGATCCCTGGAAATGGCAAACCGGTCCGGCGAAAAGAAAAGATGCCGGCACCCTGGAGCGTCACCTCCAACTATTACAGGCGCATCCGCAGTGGCAGGAAATCTACCGCCTGCTCAGCAGGAATATCGCCGCCCTTACTGAAGCGGCTGAATAATATCGGTACGTACTTCGTACATCGACGATTTGGTAGTGGGATCGTCCATATACACTTCAAAAGGAGCACCTTTCGCTTTCTTACCCTGTGCCGTGATCCATTCGCGGATCTTTTCATAGGCTGCACCGCTTTCTTCATAAGGCCCGTAATAATGCACTACAACAGCAGGGCCTGCCGGGAGGTCGCGCAGCTTGATCCTGCCGCCGGCGGCCCTGGGTTTTGCCGAAACGGGAATGGCAGCGTCCACCACAAAGGGTTCCGACTCTGTATAATACCAGGCCATGGGCGCTCCGCTCATAGAGAGGTTTTGTGTTTTCAGCACATCGCCCATTTCGCCGTAGGCTTTTTGCAACAGGGGACCTATATCGGTCATGGCCTGCGCCGTATCGAGAATGGTGAGCAACTGCATAGCCTCCAGTTTGGTTTCTTCGAGTTGCATGCGGGGCGTTTGCTGACCCAGTTTACCCGACTCTATCTTTTCCTTCAATTGCGAAAGGCTTTGATCGAAATCCTTTTCTATGGCGCCTTTCATGAGAAAGCCCATCCAGCGGCCAATGGGGTTTGCGCCCATGTCCATGTCCATGGTCCATTGCAGTTTGGTATCCTTATCTGACGGTTCAATGTTCCAGGTAGCATAGGAGGGATCGGGAGAAGCGCCGAAAATAAGCGCCGTTGTGATCTTCTTGTTGGGCTGGGCCTCGGTGATCGACAACTGCCCGCTGCCTACCTGCTTGTGACTGCTGGTCCATTTATAATAGGCGCCCTGGCCGCTGGTCCTGGGTCCCCATTCAATTTTCATCTGCGGATCTTTCTGGTTCCAGGTCATCCAACTGTTATATGTTTTGAGGTCGTTCAGAACGGAATAGACCTTGTCGCCCGATGCCGCAATGGTGGCAGAGCGGCTGACGGAAACCTTTGCCGGCAGCAGGAATCCGGCGAGCAAAAACAATATGAGCAGGCCCAGGATCCAGCCCAGGATTTTCAGCAGTTTTTTCATGATGGTTGATTTAAAGGGACTTAAAGGTATAAAAACTGTTATTTTTGCCATCTTAAACAGGAAATAATGTATTCGATCACGTTTAAGTTTGAACAGAAGGGATTGGAGCCGGTTACACTTGAAAACGTAGCACCCGACCAGAGCCTGCTGGAAGTGGCCCTGGACAACAATATAGAGCTGCACCACAATTGCGGGGGTGTATGCGCCTGCAGCACCTGCCATCTTTATGTAGAGCAGGGGGAAGACCTGGTGGAAGAACTCAGCGACAAGGAAGAAGACTTTATTGACCGGGCGGTGAATCCCCGGCTCAATTCAAGACTGGGCTGCCAATGTGTATTGCTGCCCGGAGATTCCGGCAAAATAGTGGTTACCCTTCCCGATCAGACACAATTTTTAGGAGAATAAATTTTCGCTTCTATGGCGCAGTACGAACCGCCCATTTATTGGAGAGACTATGAAGACATTGCCCTGAAACTCTATGAAAAGTTCGGGGATGAATTCAACGAAGGCAAAATATACCGGATCCGTTTTACCGACCTCCTCGAGTGGGTTTTACAGATACCGAATTTTGCGGGGAAAAGAGAAGAAAGCAACGAAGGGCACCTGGAAATGATCCAGAGCTCCTGGGTATACGAATGGCGCGATAACCAGAAATAATTTCCATGCTGCAACAGTTCAGCGAGATCAGCACTTTTGTCTTCGATGTCGATGGCGTACTGACCGATGGTGGCCTCTGGCTCCTCGAAGACGGCCAGCAGGTAAGGCGCATGCATATCAAAGATGGATATGCGCTGCAGCTCGCCGTTAAAAAAGGGTACCGGGTGCTGGTGATTTCGGGCGGACAATCCATGGCCGTTAAAGAGCGGTTGCAAAAGCTGGGCATCCACGACGTGCACCTGAAAACGGAGAACAAGATCGCTGTGCTGGAAGCCTACCGGCAACAGCACGGTTTGCAGTGGAAGGAGATCCTTTATATGGGAGATGACATTCCCGATCTCGAAGTGATGCAGCAGGCCGGGCTGGCCTGTGCGCCGGCCGATGCGGCGCCCGAGATCCGGAAAATAGCGGCCTGGATCTCCACGCTGGCGGGGGGACAGGGATGCGTACGGCAGGTCATTGAAAAAGTGATGAAGTTGCGGGGCGACTGGAGCAACGACGCCAGCATTGCCAGCAGGTAGCCACCTGTATCAATAATCATAATTTTAGCCACTCAACCCGGATGTTTTGAAACTGATCGGCGCTTTTTTCCGACTGGTACGCTGGCCCAACCTGTGCTTTGTTGTACTGACGCAGTTGCTGTTCTATTACTGCCTGCTGCTGCCGGCCATGAACGAAGGCGGCAATGATTTTTTTGATCCCACGGTGAAACTGGATCCCCGGTATTTTGCCTTGCTGGTATTGTCTTCGGTTTGTATCGCCGCGGCCGGCTACATCATCAACGATTATTTCGATCTCAATATCGACAGCGTCAACAAACCCCAGGCGATCGTTATACAGCGCATCATCAGCAGGCGCTGGGCCATCGCCTGGCACGGCATCTTATCGGGACTGGGCGTAACGCTGGCTTTTTACCTCAGTTGGAAATTACGCAACCCGCTGATCGGCTTCGCCAATTTTACCTGCGTGGTATTGCTCTGGTTTTACAGCACCAATTTTAAAAGACAGTTCCTGATCGGCAATATTCTCATTTCTCTGCTCACGGCCTGGGTGATACTGGTGATCTATTTCGCCGAGCTCAGCATCAGCCGCTTCAATGAGCCGCACTATCTCAACTCGGTGAAATCGATCTTTAAATACACCATCATTTATAGCAGTTTTGCCTTCATCATTTCGTTGATCCGTGAACTGGTGAAAGACATGGAAGACCGCGAAGGCGATATGCGCTATGGCTGCCGCACCATGCCCATTTTATGGGGCATCCCGGCCACCCGGCTGTTCGTGATGGTATGGCTCTTCGTGCTTTTTGCGGCAATCCTGATCCTGCAATTGTACGGCCTGCTGAAAGGCTGGTGGCTCGGCGGCCTGTATTGTTTGCTCACCGTTTTGCTGCCTTTGTTGCGCATTAGCTGGGATTTGCGAAAAGCCGGCACCCGCGCCGAATTCCACCGGGTCAGTTCCTGGATCAAGGTTGTAATGCTGGCCGGTATTCTTTCCATGCTTTTTTTTAAATGGTATCTCTGATGCAGAAAATAGTACTTGCTTCTCAAAGTCCGCGGCGCAAACAATTGCTCGAATGGGCAGAACTGTCTTTTGAAATTCTGACCGTTCCTACCGATGAAACATTCCCCGCAGAAATGGCCGTGGAAGAAGTGCCTGTATACATTGCCCGTGAAAAATGCGCGGCGGTGATGCAGCAGTTTCCCGGCAGGGGCGTGTACCTCGCTGCTGATACCATTGTGGTGCTGGACAACGAAGTGATCGGCAAACCTGCCAATGAAGAAGCCGCCTGTGAAACCCTTCGCCGGTTGTCGGGAAGAGAGCACCGCGTTATAACGGGCGTGGTTATCCGAAGCGGAGAAAGGGAGATCGGTTTTGCCGATACCAGCCTGGTCAGGTTCCATGCGCTCAGCGAAGACCAGATCCGTTTTTACGTGGAGAAATACAAACCCTTCGACAAGGCCGGCGCCTATGCCATCCAGGAATGGATCGGGGTGGTGGGCATCCAGGCGGTGCAGGGCGATTTTTACAATGTAATGGGATTACCCGTCAGCCGCGTGGTGCAGGCCCTGGCCGCTTTGGAAAAGGGTGATTAAACCCTTGACTGCAGGCTACAGACAAATTAGTTTAGCCTGAAAAATGCAGGAGCGGCTTTTACAATTCATCTGGAAAGAGAAATATTTCAACCGCAGTGCGCTGCGAACGGAAACGGGTGAAACGCTGGAGATCCTCGACAGCGGCGAGCTCAATACCAACCAGGGGCCTGATTTCCTGCAGGCGAGGATCTTTCTGGATGGAACCCTGTGGGCGGGCAATATCGAACTGCATGTACGGAGTTCTTACTGGCACGATCACCGGCACGGATCGGATCCGCTGTACCGGAACATCATACTGCACGTGGTATGGGAAAACGACGATCCGGCACTGGCCCGTTTGATGCCTACCCTGGTATTGCAGGACCGCGTCTCCAACAGCATGCTGGAAAGGTATGCTTCCCTGATGGAAGCGGCGGCGCGGAGCGGCATTGCCTGCAGGGACCTGCTGGATACAGTGCCGCCCGTACTGTGGCAGGAATGGAAAGAATTGCTTTTGCAACAGCGGCTGCGCAGGAAAGCGGCTTTGTTCCGGGAACTCTGGCAGGAAGCGGGGAAGGACTGGGAAAAAGCCTGCTGGTGGTGGATGGCACGGCATTTCGGTGGCACCGTGAACGGCGCTTTTTTTGAAAAACTGGCCAGGAGCATTGAATGGAAATGGCTGCTGAAACACCGCGGACATCCCGAACAACTGGAAGCATTTTTACTGGGACAGGCAGGCCTGCTGCCGGAGGCTTCTGCCGACCCCTATGTGCAGCTACTGAAAAGAGAGTATGCCTTCCTGCTGAACAAATACCAGTTGCCGGTGGTGCATGGCGTAGCGCAAAAACTTCGAATGCGTCCGGCTGCTTTTCCTGAACTGCGGCTGGCCCAACTGGCTGTACTGGTGAAAGAAAGGCCAAAGCTGTATGCATCACTGATCGGCTGCGAACAATGGCAGGAAGCGGAACGGCTGCTGGACATCACCGCCGGCGATTTCTGGCACTACCACTACCAACTGGACAATGCCGCAGCTTATCACCCAAAGAGGGTGGGAACCGACATGTGCCGGCAGCTCATCATCAATGCCATCTGCCCGCTCTTATACGCCACGGGGCAGCACCTGCAGCAACCGGCTTTCCAACTGCGGGCCCTGTCATGGCTGTCTTCCCTGCCGCCGGAGAAAAATACCTTAACGGATGAATGGCTGCGGCTGGGAGTGGCCGTTTCCCGTGCCGGCGACAGCCAGGCGCTCGTCGAGTTAAAAAGGAATTACTGCCTTCCGCGCAGGTGCCTGGAATGCAGGGTGGGTCATTTTTTGCTGGAAAAGGGCCGGGGCGCTGCGCCGGGTTAGGCATGGTTCACCAATTGTACACCAGTTGGAGGTCCAGGTCGGGAGACAGGCTTTTGGCAACAGGGCAGTTATTGCCGATCCTTTCAAGGATGGTTTTATCTTTTTCACTCAGGTTTAACGTTTTGGGAAACCCGAGAACAACGTCGATCCGGCCGATGCGGCGGGGCTCACTCAGCATGTGCTTCTGGATGTCAAGCGTAGTGCCTGCCAGGTCGATTCCCATGTCCATTGCCTTGATTCCCATCGTAGTAATGGCGCAGGTTCCCATAGCCACGCAAACCAGGTCGGTAGGGGAGAAACGCTCACCCTTACCACGGTTATCCGTAGGCGCATCTGTTTCAATAACGGTTCCGCTTTGGTTATGGGTTGCTTTGGAACGCAATTCTCCTTCATAAACTACTGATGCTGTCATGCTGTATTTTTGCCTAAATTTACGCCAGCCGCTATCTAAAAACACGACCGTGAAAAAAATACTCTGTCTTGCCTTCGGAATCGCGATCACCGGTATGGCATTGGCACAATCCGACCCTGCCAGGAATAAGAAATCCGATAAAAAGCAGCGCATCGAGGCGATGATCAAAATGGAAGAGGAAGGAGAGTTCATCTTCAACAAACAATCCATTTTCGGCATCAAGCTGAATACCGACGGGTATGGCATTTCCTATGAAAAAGGAAAATTCAAAACGCCGCGTAAAACGCGTCTCCTGATGTTTGAATTGAATGAAAAAAAGCACAAAAAGGAGGACAAGGATGCAGGCAGTTTTGACATATTCGGAAATGTGAACCAGTACATTTTCGGAAAGCAGAATAATTTTTTCCAGTTCAAAGCCGGCTATGGCTACCAATACCTGATTGGCGGCAAATCGAACAAAAATGGCATTGCGGTATCGGCGCTCTGGGCCGGCGGTCTTTCGCTGGGAATGGAAAAGCCATATTATGTAGATGTGCAGGACCTCGAAACCAACGACCGCACCCGCAAGACCTTCGACCAGATATTTGAAGATCCCGGCAAGTACGCCGTATTGGGAGCCAGCGGTTTCACCGTAGGCTGGGGTGAGCTCAAAGTGAATCCCGGTGCCCATGCCAAGGGAGCGCTCCGTTTTGACTATGGCCGTTTCAATGAAGTGGTATCGGCCATTGAAGCCGGCGTGAACCTGGAATACTATGCCAAGGGTGTTCCGCAAATGGTTTACAATGATCCCAAACACCTGTTTTTCAACGCCTATGTGACCCTGCTCTTTGGTAAGAGGAAGTAATGTAATTTTGTGCCCATGCAGGAATTACCCGTTGTTCCGGTTGAGCCCGGAGCCGAATCGAAGATCAAAAAGCCGAACTGGCTCAGAGTAAAGCTCCCTACCGGTGAAAACTTCAAACAGGTCCGCGGCCTGGTTGATACCCACAAATTGCATACCATCTGCGAAAGCGGAAACTGTCCCAATATGGGCGAATGCTGGGGCGCCGGCACCGCCACTTTCATGATCCTCGGAAATATCTGCACCCGGAGCTGCGGTTTTTGCGCCGTTGCCACCGGCAGGCCCGAACCCGTTGACTGGGATGAGCCCCAGCGCGTGGCTGAAGCCATTTACCTGATGAAAGTAAAACATGCAGTGATCACATCGGTGGACCGCGACGAACTGAAAGACGGCGGCTCCATCATCTGGTACAATACCATCCGGGCCGTTAAACAGCTCAATCCCGATACCACGCTCGAAACCCTGATCCCCGATTTCCGTGGATTCAAAGACCAGGTGCAACGCATCATCGACGCTGCGCCCGAAGTGGTTTCCCACAACATTGAAACCGTGGAACGCCTCACCAAAAGGGTGCGGATCCAGGCAAAATACTGGCGCAGTATGGAAGTGCTGCGCATCCTCAAAGAAGGCGGCATGCGCGTGAAAAGCGGCATCATGCTGGGACTGGGTGAAACCCGCGAGGAAGTGCTACGCACGCTGCAGGACCTGCGCGACAACGGCGTGGACGTAGTGACCATTGGCCAGTACCTGCAACCCACACGCAAACACCTGCCGGTGCACCGTTTTGTGCATCCCGATGAATTTGCAGAATACCGCGAAGCGGGTTACGCCATGGGCCTCGATTACGTGGAAAGTGGTCCGCTCGTACGTTCTTCCTATCATTCCGAAAAGCACGTGATACCGGGCTACGGCATTGGCAAGTGGAAGGAGGAGAAGGGTTTGTAGTTTGGGGTCTGTGGTTTGGGGTTTGGGGTTGGCGCCGGCTTTTTGCCGGAGTCTGTTTTAGAATAAGACAAATTTAGCTTTAACCTTGCTTTAAGGTTGCTTTATCCTTGCTTCAGGGTTGTAAGAAATCCAGTAAAATCAGGGGTTCCAGCGAATTTGATACAGGGTTAAAGCAAGGGTGAAGCAACAAATGCCGATTTCATCCCGCCGGTAGTAAGCAAACGTCCCAGGGTTTACGTACAAAGATCCCAAAGTGTGAAATGGGGGGTGTTTCTAGTCTGTAGTTTGGGGTCTGTGGTTTGGGGTTGGGCCTCAGCACTACAGGAAGAAGCCATGGTGAAGCCATCATCAAGCCATCGTCACGCTGAAAACAGTATCAAAACAGTACAGCGCGACTAGTAAAACAGTACAGCCAGAGCGGTAAAACAGCGGTCAAACACTACAGGATGAGCGGTGAAAATGGCACGAACGGCAATCCCTGGGCGGCACAAACGACCAATTTCCGGGCAAGGTTGGCGGGGTTCAAAGCGGATCCTGAAATTATCACTACTGTTGGTGGCGTTACAGATGCCGTTCCTACTCGTTGGGCGTCAACAACCTATCATGCCATACACCGTCGCCAACCCCAAACCACAAACCCCAAACTCCAAACCTACTTCGCTGTTCACAGCGAAGCATGCCCCTGCTTCATTTCCCAAACCAGCGCACTCGCACCCAGTATAGCGGCATCCGCTTCGTGCAAGTCGCTCTTGATCACTTTCACCTTGTTCTTGAAAATGGGAAGGAGGTTTTTCTCCATGTGCTCAATGGTAGGATCGAAAATAAGCTTGCCGGCCTTGATCAGTCCGCCGAAAAGAATAATGGCTTCGGGTGAAGAGAACATCACAAAATTCGCCAGCGATTCACCCAGGATCTGGCCGGTGAATTTGTATACTTCTTTAGAGATCTCGTCGCCCTGCATAGCGCAGTCGAACACATGTTTGCTGGTAAGATCATCGAGGTTGTATTTCCTGAGCAGGCTTTCCTTGCCGGGGTTTTCCGTCAGCATCTCTTTGGCGGTGAGTACTACGCCGGTGGCGGATGCATAGGCTTCGAGCGAGCCGTCGATTTCGGTGGACCAGTGTGGACGTCCGCCGGGACGAATGATGGTATGTCCCAGTTCGCCGGCAAACCCGTCGTGCCCGTAGATCAACTGGCCGTTGGCCACAATGCCGCTTCCCACGCCGGTTCCGAGGGTGATGGTGATGAAATCGCGCATGCCTTTGGCGGCGCCGTATTGCATTTCACCCACCGCCGCCGCATTGGCGTCGTTGGTAAGCGCCGTGGGCAGGCCGGTTTTTTCCGACACCATGTCCGCCAGCGGGATAACGCCCTGCCAGCGCAGGTTGGGCGCGTATTCGATGGTTCCCGTATAGTAGTTACCGTTAGGTGCGCCAATGCCGATGCCTTTGATATGTTCCGGTCCGCCGATCTTTTCAATCATCAACTGTAGGCGCACACAAAGCGCATCCACAAAAGCTTCGGCTGTTTCGTATTCCGGTGTCGACAACTGTTCGTATTGCAGTACCTCTCCTCTGCGGTTCACCACGCCGCACTTGGTGTTCGTACCACCTATATCCACCCCAATAGCATATTCCAGTGTAGTCTTACTCATAGCTCAATTGATAAAAATTTACATCCGCGTCTGGTTGGTGTTCGCCGCCTAACTAATGTCGCCATCTGATCAGCGCTCGACACCTGATTAATGTCCGCCGCCTACCTGGCTGTCGAAATCCAGTCCCTGTTTGGCCAGCACATTTTTCATTTTCAACGCAAGATAAGCGAGGAAGGCAAAACAAAGCGCTGCCAGCAGGTAAGACTTGTGAAAACCAATGCCGCTCATATCGCCCAGAGTACCCTGGAGCGGCGGAATGACGGCGCCACCCAGGATCATCATGATCAGGAAAGCAGAGCCCTGGCTGGTATATTTTCCCAGTCCGGCTACACCCAGCGAAAAGATACAGGGCCACATCACCGAACAGCAAAGGCCGCCGGCCATCAGCGCATACACCGAAACAATGCCGCGGGTGAACACACCCACCAGCATGGCAATGGTTGCCAGGATGGCAACGGTCAGCAGTGTTTTAACCGGTTTTTCCTGCCCGTAAAAGAAAGCCAGGATGGCAAGCGCCACTACAATGGCATAGGCGAAAAGATCGCGCACATCGTTGCCGTAAGCGCGGTTCACCAGCAGGATGATGGCAAAGGCAACAAAGGGAACCACAACAGTGGCAATTCTTTTACCCGTGGCCGACAAATTGAATACGCCGATGGCGCCCGTCCAGCGGCCAATCATGAGACTGCCCCAGTAGAGAGAAACATATTTGGAGATCTTGCTCTCGTCGAGTCCGAGTTCGGTCAGGTATCCCGGTGACTTCAACAGGGCTCCGAAATTGTTATCGATGGTCACTTCCACACCCACGTACACAAAGATGCCGATCATACCATAGATCAGTTGCTGGTAGCGCATGGCGCCCCAGCCTTCGGGCTGTTTGCTGGCTGCCCCGTTGGAATAAAAAAGAATCCCTACCACCGTCAGCATCGTGATCAGCAGGAGCGGAAGTTTGTCGACCTCGGTAAGTTGTCCCACTAAAATGAGAGCGCCAATGATACCGGTCATCAGCAACAGCGACTGGGAAGCTTTATTGGCCTTTTCAAACTTTTCGTCGTTCTTGCCATCGGGAAGTTTGGAAAAAGTAAAGAACAAAGCCACGGCCGCAAAAACGCAGGCCACGATCAGGTAAAGATTGTTCACATTGGTAACGGTTACATCGCTATGTTCGCCACCCACGGAGCCAAAAAGAAAAAGGCTCACAATAATAGGACCAAGGGTAGTACCCAGCGAATTCACGCCGCCCGATAAATTAAGCCGGTGACTGCCCGTAGCCGGATCGCCCAGGCTGATGGCGAAGGGTTGGGCCGCCGTTTGCTGCAGTGAAAAACCGAGGGCCACCACAAAAAAGGAAGCGAGGATGGCCGGGAATGAGTTGGCATTGGCAGATGGAATGATGAGCAGTGCGCCCACCACGGAGATCCACAGGCCATAGATGATGCCCTTTTTATAACCGATGCGGTTAAGGATATCGTAACCCAATACGTTCGACACAATGAAAAGCAGGAGGGAACCAACAAAATACGCCCCATAAAAGGCCGAGCCGATGAGCTGGCTCTGAAACTGGTTCAACCCGAAATGACTTTTACAAAAAGGGATGAAAATACTGTTGGAAGCCGCAATGAAACCCCAGAAAAAGAAAACAATTACAAGCGTGGCAAGCGCACCCGTATTGGTGGGTTGTTTTGGTTGGGACATACGCAATCTGCTTTTAATAAAATGGTGGACGGAGCTTTCAAACAAGCTCCAATAGGTGGGTGAAAATAGGACAGAAATTTTATTTGTTTCAATTTTTTTACCCCGGGATCAAACGCATTGCTTTTTCTTACTATATTGAATTGCAATTTATTCTATGGAGATTCTTCACGTATCGGCAGAATGTTATCCCTTCGCAAAAGCAGGCGGATTGGGAGATGTGGTGGGCGCCCTCCCGAAGTACCAGGAAGCAGCCGGCCATGTTTCCAAAGTGGTGCTGCCCATGTACCGCACCAGGTTCCTCTACGACCACAAGTGGGAAGTGGTGCACAAATCGAGCGCCTACCTCAGCAATACCTGGTTCGACTATACCATTATAAAGGAAAAGAACAATGTGCTGGGATTTGATCTCTACCTGGTAGACATCAACGGGCTGCTGGACCGGGAAAAGATCTACGGCTACGACGACGACACGGAAAGATTCATGTCTTTCCAGATCGCCGTGGTGGATTGGCTGTCGTCCTGGAAGCACCGGCCCGACATCGTGCACGTGCACGACCACCACACCGCGCTGATCCCCTTCATGCTCAAATATTGCTACCAGTACCAGCAACTGGCCGGTATTCCAACCGTGCTCACCATTCACAATGCGCAGTACCAGGGCTGGATGGACTGGAGCCAGTCGGATTATATCCCGCACTGGGACGGCTGGCGCTGGGGCATGCTCGACTGGAACAACAACATCAACCCACTGGCCGCCGGTATTCGCGCCTGCTGGAAGCTCACTACCGTAAGTTGGAGCTACCTGGAGGAAATGCGCCACGAAAGCAACGGCCTGGAAGCCCTCTTCGAATACGAAAAAGGAAAGTCGGTGGGCATCCTCAACGGCATCGACGACAAAGTGTGGAACCCTGCCACCGATCCCTATATCGACTTTCATTACGATAAAAGCTCGCTCGCCAAAGGCAAAAAAGCAAGTAAGGATTTTCTCTGCCAGGAATTCCACCTCGATCCCGCCAGGCCGCTGTTCGTTTTCATCGGGCGACTGGTGGGAGAGAAGGCGGCGGACCTTCTGCCCAGGGCCATCGGCGATGCGTTGTATTATATCAACCAGCGCATGAACTTCCTCGTGCTGGGAAGCGGCGATCCGCATATTGAATGGGAACTGGGCAATATGCGCCATTTCTGGCCTGGCGTTTACAATGCGAAGATCGGCTACAACGAAAAACTCAGCCACCAGATGTACGCCGGCGCAGATTTCCTGCTGATGCCCAGCCGCGTTGAGCCCTGCGGCCTCAACCAGATGTATGCCATGCGGTATGGCACCATCCCCGTGGTGCGGCGCACCGGTGGCCTGCGCGATACCGTGAGCGATATCGGCGAACCCAATGGATACGGCATCTGCTTCAATGGTGCAACGGTGGGTGATATCACGCAGGGCATTTACCGCGCTACCGAATTGTACGGCGACCAGATGCAGTTTGATGCCGTGCGCCGCCAGGTGATGGAAAAAGATTTTAGCTGGGATATAAGCGCCCAACAATACATCGACCTGTATAAATCTTTAGTACCTTAAAATTTGCGAACACAAAGCCAGCTATATGTCAATCAGTAAAGAGATTCTTGCCGTGATCCTGGGCGGAGGTGCCGGAACCAGATTGTACCCCCTTACTGCCAGCCGTAGTAAACCCGCTGTACCCATCGCCGGTAAATACCGCCTGGTGGATATCCCGATTTCGAACTGCATCAATTCCAATATCAACCGGATGTTTGTACTGACGCAGTTCAACTCTGCCTCCCTCAACAGGCACATCAAAAACACCTATCATTTCAGCGCGTTCAGTACGGCCTTCGTGGACATCCTCGCTGCCGAACAAACGCCCGACAACCCCACCTGGTTCCAGGGAACCGCCGACGCCGTGCGCCAGAGCCTTCGCCACATCAATCCCTTCGACAGCGAATACATCCTCATTCTCTCAGGCGACCAGCTCTACCAGATGGATTTTTACGACATGCTGGAAAACCACAAGAAACACGGAGCCGATATTTCCATCGCCACCATACCGGTGGCAGACCGCGAAGCGCCTGAGTTCGGCATCCTCAAATCGCAGGACGGATTCATCACTTCCTTTATCGAAAAACCCAAACGCGACCTGCTGCCCGACTGGATCAGCGATACGGGCGAAGAAATGAAAAAAGCCGGCCGCAATTACCTTGCCAGCATGGGCATTTACATCTTCAACCGCAAGCTGCTCTTCGATCTGCTGGAAAACGAGAAAAAAGACGCCACCGACTTTGGAAAAGAGATCATTCCCGAATCCATCGACAAATACAAAGTGGCCAGCTACCAGTACGATGGTTACTGGACCGATATCGGTAATATCTATTCCTTCTTCGAAGCCAACCTGGGCCTCACGCAGGACCTTCCCGATTTCAACCTCTTCGACAACAACAACGCCATCTATACCCGCGCACGCATGCTGCCGCCGGCCAAGATCAGCGGCTCCACGCTGGAGAAAACCGTCATCGCCGAAGGCTCCATCATTAACGCATCGCGCGTGGAGAATACCGTGGTGGGCATCCGGAGCAGGATTGGCCACGGCACCACCGTGGTAAGCTGTTACCTGATGGGGAACGACTATTTTGAGACCGTAGCCGAGATCAACAACGCCCACCAGCTCGGCCAGCCCGTGCTGGGCATCGGCGACCGCTGTTATATCAAAAACGCCATCATCGATAAAAATGTACGTATAGGCGACGACGTGCGGATCAATGGCGGATCACACCTGCAAAACTGCGACCATGCCCTCTACACCGTTAAGGACGGCATTGTAGTGGTGAAGAAGGGAGCCATTATTCCCAATGGCTTCGTGATCTGATGATCCCCGCGTTTCCGCAAAAGTCAAAAGCTGCCTGGAAACGGGCAGCTTTTGACTTTTTTGATTTTTCCCCTTATTTTCGAAACGTGTAACCCTTACACATTAACCCCTCAAGCGATTGTCATGCCAGCAGCTACTGCGTCTTCCACCATTCCTTTTCAAAAACCCAAACTCGGTTTCTGGCAGATCTGGAACATGTGTTTCGGTTTTTTCGGCATCCAGTTCGGGTGGTCGCTGCAGATGAACAACATGAGCGCCATCTATGAATTCCTGGGTGCGAGTGCCGAGCAGATCCCCGGGCTCTGGCTGGCGGCGCCCATGACCGGGCTGCTGGTGCAACCCATCGTCGGTTACCTGAGCGATCGCACCTGGCACCCGCGCCTGGGGCGGCGGCGGCCGTTTTTCCTGGTAGGCGCCATACTCAGTTCCATTGCGCTTTTCTTCATGCCGAACAGTCCCACCATTTGGATGGCGGCGGGACTCCTCTGGATCCTCGATAGCTGCATCAACATCAGCATGGAACCCTTCCGCGCTTTCGTGGCGGACAACCTCAACGAAAAACAACGCCCCTTTGGCTTTGCCATGCAAAGCATGTTCATTGGCCTGGCCAGTTTTATTGCCGGCTTCCTGCCGAGCGTGCTGGTGTGGCTGGGTTTTTCGCGGGACAAGGCCGGCGGCTCGATCCCGGAAAACATACAATGGTCCTTTTACATCGGCGGGATGGTTTTCCTGGTGGCTGTTTTATACACCGTATTTTCCAGCAAAGAATATCCGCCGCCCGACCTGGCGGGATGGAAGCAGAAAGTAAAGGAAAGCAACAAGGGTTTCGGCGGCGGCCTGCAGGAAATAGTCCACTCCATACGCACCATGCCCAACCAGATGAAAAGACTGGCGCTGGTAAATTTTCTCACCTGGCCGGGACTTTTCCTCATGTGGTTTTATTACAGCACCGGCGTAGCAACTGATATTTTCCACGGCGACGCCGTTACTAACAGCGAGCTGTACACGAAAGGAGTGGAGCATGCCAGCGCTACTTCTGCGATACTCAACCTGGTAACTTTCTTATTCAGCTTCACCCTTCCTTTCTGGGTAGGCAGCATCGGTAAGAAATGGACCCATATCGTTTGCCTTATTGTAGGCGGCTGCGGACTCGTGCTCGTGAAATACATCAGCGATCCTGCTTATCTTTTCCTCGCCATGAGCATGGTGGGCATTGCCTGGGCTTCGATCCTGAGCATGCCCTACAGCATGCTGGCCAGCCACCTGCCGGAAGATAAAATAGGCATCTATATGGGCATATTCAATTTCTTCATTGTGCTTCCGGAGATCATTGCTTCGCTGTTTTTTGGGAAGATCATGTCGAACTTCCTGCACAACGACCGGCTCATGGCCGTGCAAATCGGCGGCTTCCTGCTTTTCCTCGCGGCACTTGCCTGTATGGTGGTGGTGAAAGAAGAAAAAGACGATAAAAAATCTGTCCTTGCCGATGCGCAACTATAAATACATCCTGCTTTATTTGCTGATACTTGCCGGCCCCGGCCTGCAGGCACAGTTGCCCGATGTCTATCCCACCAACTGGTGGGTAAATATGAAGGATCCCAACCTGCAGCTCATGTTGCATGGAAAGGACATCGGGAAAGCGACGGTATCACTGCAGTCCTATGCCGGGGTTCGCCTGGTTAAAAAAACCACGGCGGAAAACAGCAATTATCTTTTCCTCGACCTGCAGGTGCAGGCGGGCGCGCGGCCGGGCTTTTTGCAATTGCCCGTTACCTATGCCAACGGCCGCAAAGAAACATTGCGCTACGAGCTGAAAGCGCGGCGGGCGGGAAAAGGATCGCGCTATGCGCAGGGCGTCGACGCTGCCGACCTGGTGTACCTGCTGATCCCCGACCGCTTCAGCAACGGCGATCCCGCCAACGACCGCATCCCCGGTCTGCTCGACCAGAGCCTGAACCGCGACTCCATTTTCCATCGCCACGGCGGCGACCTGAAGGGCGTCATGAACCACCTCGGCTATCTGCAGGACCTGGGCATTACCGCGCTCTGGATGTTGCCGGTTTGGCAAAACAATATGCCCGACCGTACCGAGCACGGCTATGCCATCACCAACCATTACCAGGTAGAACCCAGGCTGGGCAGCAACGCCGACTATGCGGCCCTCAGCGATTCCCTGCATGCCCGCGGCATGAAACTGGTACAGGACGCCGTTTACAACCATACGGGGCTATATCATTTTTTTGTGCAGGATAAACCCATGGCCGATTGGCTGCATGAGTGGCCTTCGTATACAGGTACCAGTTATAAAGACCAGGTACTGTTCGATCCCTATGCTTCGAAGCAGGATCGCAAAAAAATGGTGGACGGATGGTTCACGCCCATGATGCCTGACCTCAACCAGAACAATCCCTTCGTGGCCCGCTTCCTCATTCAGCATGCCATCTGGAGCGTGGAAGCTTTTGGCGTGGACGGCTTCCGAATTGACACTTATATTTACAACGACCAGGAATTCATGAACCGTTGCAACCAGGCGCTGCTGCAGGAATACCCGCGTCTGTCCATCTTCGGCGAAACCTGGGTGCACGGCGTTATCAACCAGGCTTATTTCTGCGAGAACAACCTGAACACTTCCTTTAAAAGCAACCTGCCCGCCACCACCGATTTCCAGTTGCTCTTCTATGGCATACAGGAAGCGCTGACCAAACCTTTCGGCTGGACCGACGGCGTGAACCGGCTCTACACCACCGCGGCCCAGGACATCCTCTACAAGGACCCTCTGCAGCAGGTGATCTTCCTCGACAACCACGACCTGCCGCGTTTCTATTCCGTACTCAGCGAAGACACGGCCAAATACAAGATGGCGCTGTCCTGGCTGCTCACCTTCCGCGGCATTCCGCAACTTTATTATGGCAATGAGAACCTTATGACGGGGTTCACCAACCCCGATGGCTGGGTGCGGCTCGACTTCAAAGGCGGATGGCCCGGCGACCCCGTGAACCAGTTCCTTGCCTCGGGGAGAAGCGCAAAAGGAAATGCCATTTTTGATCATATCCGGCGACTGGCGCAATTCCGTAAAGCCAATACCTGCCTGCAGAACGGAAAGCTGATGCAGTTCGTCCCGGAAGACGGGCTCTATGTGTATTTCCGCTACGATGAAAAGGGCACCGTGATGTGCATCATGAATACGGCCGGCCAGCCCAGGCAGGTAGATCCGTTGCATTTCAGGGAAAGAACAAACGGATTTGTAAACGGCAGGGATATTCCTACCGGCGATGTATACCCGATGTCTTCCGCTTTCAGCATAAGGCCCTGGTCCATGCTGGTTTTGCAACTGGAATAGCGCTGCCTCGCAAAATTTTAAAAACAACTTGAATAACACAATCGGCAAAAAAGCCCCATTTTCAGCATTGTGTTTTTGACTCTACATTTCCTAAAACTTACACTTTTTTATATGTTTTAGGAATTTTAAATATCTTTACCCTATGCAAACAATAAGCCGAAAACGATATTTAGACACGCTTCGTGTTCTCAAAGACAAAAATCTCATTAAAGTCGCCACAGGCGTTAGGCGTTGTGGAAAATCAACTTTAATGGTTCAATTCCAAGACTTGTTGCGAAAAGAAAACGCTAAAGTTTCCGTTTTGGCAATCAATATGGATATGCCCGAATTTCGGTTTTTGGCAGAAAAAAATTGGAAAGAAATTTACGATTACATTGTAACGCGTCTCAAAAAAAACGTGACCAATTATGTGTTTATAGACGAAGTGCAAAACGTTCCCGAGTTTGAAAAGCTTTTGGAAGGTTTGTACGTTCATACAAACATTGATTTGTATGTTACTGGCTCAAACGCATTTTTACTTTCAAGCGAATTAGCAACATTACTCACAGGCAGAGCGTATGAAATAAATGTGTTGCCATTTTCTTTTTCCGAGTTTTTAGAATTTACAAACAAAACCGAAAATCCTGACCGTGCTTTTACCGACTATGTGCGTACAGGCGGTTTCCCTGAAGCCGTAGGACTTTCGGAAGACGGAAACAACTTTGCAAACGAATACTTACGAACGGTTTTCAAAAACATTTACGAAAACGACATTTCAAAACGACACACCATTTATGGTGAAGAATCGTATCAAGAAGTCGTACGTTTCTTAATAGATTCAGTTGGCTCATGTGTTTCGGCAGGAAACATTGCTAAAGTTTTGACGGCTAATAAAAAGAAAATTGACAATAAAACTGTTTCAAAATACATTGAGACTTTAGTTGAAGCGTATTTGTTTTATAAAGTAACTCGCTACGATATCAAAGGCAAACAACATTTGGCAACGCAAGAAAAATACTATTTGGTGGACTTAGGTTTTCGTAACGCATTACTTGGAAAAGAACTTGCAAGTGATGCAGGACATTTGCTTGAAAACATCATTTACCTCGAACTTAAACGCAGAAACAACCAAGTGTGGATTGGAAAGACAAAAAATTTAGAAGTTGATTTTGTTGTTCGCAGCAACGAAGGTTTTACGCAGTACATACAAGTTTCGCAAACTGCACTAAACGCAACAACATTACAACGCGAATTAGCACCGTTTGACACCATTGCCGATCACCACGAAAAACTTTTAATTACAATGGACTACGACACGGGAACATACAACGGAGTAAAAAAGATAAACGCATTAGATTGGCTGACAACACCTGAAAAATAAGGGCGAACCGCCAATAACACCTGCGCAAAACCGGCGCTATCGCCTGGCACGCCTCAAAGCATCGACCACCAGATGAACTTCTGTCCCCGCTTGCCCCAGTCGGTAAAAGTACTGGTAAGAATAGGAGCCAGTTGGCTGCCCGCCAGTTTTTTGGACCTGCCCGGCTTGCCCTGGGTAAATACAGCAGCGGGAGGTTCGTTAAGTTCCACTTTCGTGGCAAACCAGGTGGAGTACAAACGGGGAACCGCTAGTCCCAGGATCATTCCCGGGAGGCCGCCGAACGATTCGGGTCCGCCGCTCACCGGTATCTCCTCGGTGTAAAAAGCCACTACATATACCGAATCGCAAATGATCCCCACGGCCTTGCGGCATTCAAAGCCAGCAATTGTACGGGTTTCGTTGCTCAGCTTCCATTGCATTTTGGTAACGGTATCGGTGATCTCGAAACTCTCCTCGAATACGCGCTTTCGGCTGTTGTACACTTCGCTGTGGTAGTCGGTCAGCACGATGTTGGTTTTGGCCGGACCAATCATCCAGGGCTCCATCTTTGCATCGGCTTCCCTGCCCGGTTGGTAAATGCCTTTGTCGCGGTTAAAAGAAAGGTTGAAATAGGAGTTGTGAAATTTAGGCTGCTTGGACAGGAACTCCTTGAACCATTCGCTGCTTTCATTGTCCTGTTCAAACTGGCGGTGCACATTTATCCTACGCTCGTATTCGATCACACCGTTGAATATGAAGGTTTGTTGTGCGATGCCCGTTTGAAAGCCGGCCAACAAAATGCCCAACAGCAGGAGGCCCGCAAGAATCATTTTTTTCATACAGATCATTTTGAACCGGGGTTTTTGGAAAAATTCCAGGTAAAGCTCAGCAACCAGTACCGTCTCAAAGTAGTATAGGTATTCTCCACGATAAAGTTGCTGGACGCATTCCGGTTGAAACCCACATTCTGGTTCAGGATATCGTTCACGGACAAACGCAGTTCCCCGTTTTTATTTTTCCAGAATTTCTTTGCCAAATAGGCGTTCCACAACCACACGTTGCGGTCCTGCCCGAACACATCGGTTTTTTGCCGCCAACTGTAGTTCACCGAACTGTTGGCTTCCATCTTCCAGGGCAATTGCCAGGTCAGGTCAAGCGTATTGCCCACCGTCCAGTACTTCGTCACCACATCGGGACGCAGGCTCGACTTGCTGTTGGTATAATACGGATTCACATTCCACTCAATGGTGTACTTGTTTTCCTTGTCCTTCATGATACCTATATTACCCCCGATGGAATAAAAACGGTTGGTATTCTTTTCGGAATTGATAAAGTTGTTCACCTTACCACCGTTGACGTTCAGGTTGGCATTCAGGTTCATTTTCCACTTCTTGATCTGGTACCAATAGCCGCCCCACATACCGTAATCGATATTACCGTCCACGTTCACGAACTTATAATAGCGGCGGCCGGTGGCATAGTCTACGGAATCAAAACCGCTGATGGCATCGTTCACCACGGAAATATTACCATTGATATAGACGTTCCGGCTGGTCATGACTTTGTAATCGTTAAAGAAGAAATTGAACGAATGCCGGAATTCCTGTTTCAGGTCGGGGTTGCCCACCTGGATGTTCAGGTTGTTGGAATTGTCCACGATCGGTTGTAACTGGGTAATAGTGGGCTGACGGGTGCTGCCGTTGTACCCAAAATTCAGTCCGCGCTGGGCTCCCAGCTTAAAGCGGATATTGGCTTTGGGAAAGAAGTTGGTGAAATTGTAGCGATAGATGCTATCGTGGTCGAGGTCCTTTTGCTGGAAATGGGCAAAGTTGATATTGGTGCCGAAAGTAGCCGTCACCTTATTGCCGTTGAAACGGAAATTGAAGCCGCCGCTTTGCGTGGTAAAGTCGAAAGCATAGTTGGAGCTGTACAAACTGTCGAGTGTATTGTACTTGCCTTCTTCATCCTTGTTCAGCGAGCGGCGCAGCGCCTTGCTGTTGTTCACGCGGTAACCATAGTTCAGTTCTATAAACCATTTTTTGGACAGCGGTTCGGTATAAGACAAACGGCCGCTGTAAATATTGCTTTGCTGGTAATTGTTCTTGTGCTGGTCGAGGGTATCGATGCGATAAATATTTCCCGATGCGTTGTAAAAATCGGTGAGGGAATAGATCTGGTTTTGCGAATCGTCGGAATTGTACTGGGTCTCAGCGGTAAACGAAAGTGACCTTCCTTTTTTCAGGAACTTCTTACGCCAGATGGCATTCATCTGGAATTTTTGCCGGTCCCCGGTGGAAAGACTGCTGCGGGTCTGGCTGTTCACCGGGTCCTCGGTTTCGGTCAGCGACTGCGACTCATCGTAAGATTCGCTCCGGGCAGATCCCTGGCTACCGCTCACATTCACTTTTAAGCTGGAAAGAGAATCGAGTTTAATATCATAAAACCCGCTGACCTTGTGCTGCTGGCTCTGGGTATAACTGTTGGTTTGGTTGTTGTTGTAATAAAGGGTATCGGGTAAAATATACTGGCCGATATTGGTGCTGGTATTCTCCACATCCAGTTTTCGGAACTGGTAATTGCCGTTGATGTTCTTCTTGTCGTTGTCCCACTTATTGGAATAATGCGCACCGGCCGTCCAGGCCTTGGGAAGGCCGGCGCCGTTGTAACGGCCGCCCCACATATTGAAATCGTCGCCATCGCTGTAGCTGAAGAAATAGCCTTCTTCTTCGTTGTATTCAAAATTATCACCGCCGCCGAATTTCTGGTTGTCCTGCCAGCCCAGTCCGGCTTTGCCGGTATTCGACATGGTGCCGTAAGCCGATATTTTCCGTTTGCCCTTGAACATATTGAGCATGGCCTCGTTCTCAAAATTACCCGGCAGGCCGCCGCCCAGCTTGGCTTTGCCGAAATAGCCCTTTTTGCGGTCTTCCTTCAACTGGAGGTTGATGGTTTTCTGTTTCTCGCCATCATCGATGCCGGTGAAAGCAGCCTGCTCACTTTTCTTATCAAATACCTGCACTTTGTCGATGGCGTCGGCACGCAGGTTCTGCGTCACCACGGCGGGATCGTCGCTGAAGAACTCCTCGCCGTCCACCAGCACCTTCTGCACTTTTTCTCCCTGGGCGGTGATCTCTCCATTTTTGTTCACCTGCAGGCCGGGCAGGCGTTTGAGCAGTTCTTCCACATTGGCGCCCTGGCGCACGGCAAAACTGTCGGCCCGGTATTCCAGTGTATCGCCCTTCACACGTATGGCGCCCACTTTCTGCGACACGATCACTTCTTCCAGCAGGGCCGATTTCCGGATGAGCGAAACGACACCCAGGTCGAGCTTTTCACCGGCCGGTTTCAGTTCGTCGATGTAGTCGGCAAATTTGGGATAGGTAACGAGCAGCAATACCGGAGCAGCGGCGGGCGCCTGGAGTTCAAAGCGGCCACCCGCATCGGTGCGGGTATGCTTCAGTATGGTGGAATCTTTCGACAGCAGGGCCACTACAGCGTTCGCCAACGGCTTTTTTTCCGTGGTGTCAGATACCTTCCCGGTAATGGAAATGGTTTGCGCCTGGGTCAGCATAGCCAAAGAAAGGCCACAGATAAGGCTTAGGACTTTTCTCATAATCAATTAGCAAGGGTTCCCGAAATTCCATATTAAAGAATAAATGACGCGTTTTCTTCATTTAATATATCGTTAAAGCGTTAATTTTAGAACAACTGTTTTTATGTCCCAGGATAATATATCTTCTTCATACGAAAGCGAAAATTTCATAGATACCAGTAAAAATGTATGGAATTACTCCATCCTAACGGACGACGATATACGAAATTTCCAGGCCGGTACTCACTATGCTCTCTATACGAAAATGGGATCCCATTCCATCCAGGTCATGGATCGCTGGGGGATGTATTTCGCCGTATGGGCTCCTAATGCTACCAGCGTTTCTGTAAAAGGTAATTTCAACGACTGGAAAAATTTCGAATACGAGCTCTACCCACGCTGGGATAAAAGCGGCATCTGGGAGGGATTCATTCCCGGTTTCAACCTGGGTGAAGTATACAAATACCATATCAGGGGATTTGCCGGGCTGGACATGGACAAGGGTGATCCCTTTGCCAATTTCTGGGAGAAAAGGCCACTCACGGCATCTATTTCCTGGGACATGTATTACGAGTGGAAAGACGAAAACTGGATGCGCACCCGCAAAGAACAGAATGCGCTCCATGCGCCCTGGAGCGTATACGAAGTGCACCTGGCCAGTTGGATGCGTCCCGATAAACACGACGAAGAATCTTACAACACCTATGCGCAGATCACCGAAAGGCTGGTGCCTTATGTAAAGGAGATGGGATTCACGCATGTGGAATTCATGCCCGTGATGGAACATCCTTTTGACGGGAGCTGGGGCTACCAGGGCATTGGTTTTTTTGCACCTACTTCAAGGTTCGGGTCGCCACAGGATTTCAAAGCCATGGTGGATGCTTTTCACCAGGCAGGCATCGGTGTTATACTCGACTGGGTGCCTTCGCATTTTCCGTATGACTCGCACGGACTGTTTATGTTCGATGGAACGCATACCTATGAATATGCGGATATGCGTAAGGGTTATCATCCCGACTGGAACTCTTATATCTTCAATTACAAAAGGGGAGAGGTCAAATCTTTTCTCATCAGCAGCGCCCGTTTCTGGCTCGACCAGTTCCATGCCGACGGCCTGCGGGTAGACGCCGTATCGAGCATGCTCAAACTCAATTACTCCCGTTCGGAAGGACAGTGGGAACCCAATGAGTTTGGCGGCGACGGCAACCTTGAAGCCATCGCATTCATCAAGGACCTGAACGAGACCATCTACCGCGATTTCCCCGACGTGCAAACCATTGCGGAAGAAGCCACCGACTGGCCGGGCGTATCCAGGCCCACATTCGACGACGGTCTTGGTTTCGGCATGAAATGGATGATGGGCTGGATGCACGATACCCTGCGCTATTTCAAGCAGGATCCCATTTACCGCCAGTTCCAGCAGGACGCTTTCACCTTCAGCATGATGTACTATTACGACGAAAACTTCATGCTGCCACTGAGCCACGATGAAGTGGTACACGGCAAGAGTCCCATGATCTACAAGATGCCGGGAGACGAGTGGCAGAAATTCGCCAACCTGCGGTTGTTGTATTCTTATATGTTTACGCATCCCGGCGGCAAGTTGCTGTTCATGGGAAATGAATTTGCATCGACCTCCGAATGGAATTACAAATCGGAACTGCCCTGGGACCTGCTGCAGCACGCACCGCACAAGGGCATGCAGGAATGCGTGAAGGCGCTTAACCACCTGCTGCGTGCCGAACCGGCGCTTTACGAAGAACAATTCAGCACCCGTGGTTTTGAATGGATTGATCTCAACCATCGTGCAGAATCGGTGATCGTGTACCGCCGCAAAGGAAAGGACCCCGCCAACGACCTGCTGGTGATCCTGAACATGACACCGGAACTGCGGCGCGACTGGAAGATCCAGGCTTATGGCAAAGATGCCTGGACGGAAATCTTCAACAGCGATCTCCCCGCTTACTGGGGAACCGGCGACGTGTACAATCCTGAAATCGCGGTAACAACGCTGGATAAAAAGACCGGGCTTTTCGAAATAAACCTGCACCTGCCTTCGTTAGGAGCCATAGTATTGCGATAATCAATCCATGCCCTATGCGCTCCCTATTGCTCCTCCTGCTCAGCGCAGGATCTTATACCGTTAGCTACGGACAAACTGTCAGCGATTACTTGCAACAGGGCGCCGACGCCCTGGGCCGCGGACAACAGCAGCCCGCTTACCAGGCTTATAAAGAAGCCGTGGCGCTCGACGGTGAAAACCTCGAAGCCCTGCGCGGCATGGCCGCGACCGCCGAAAACCTCCGCTACGCCGCCATCGCCCGCGAAACCTATAAAAAAATACTCCAGCTTAAAAACGCCGATACGGCTGCCATCCGCCACCTGGCCCTGCTCTGCTTCCAAACCCGCCAGTGGCCCGAAGCCATCGATCAGGCCAAACACGCCATTTTGCTGAACCTGGGCAGCGGCTATGAGTGGATCATCGCCAAATCCTATTACGAAATGAAGGAGTACCGCAGCACGCTGGAGTACCTGGAAAAATCCAGGAAAAAAGACAGCAGCAATGCCGAAGCCGCCTTTATTAGCGCCCGCTGCCAGATGGAGATGAACAATTACCAGCGTGCCGTGGCTGCTTATGAAGAAGCCATCCGCCTCGATCCGGGACAGCCGTCCTGGAAATTTGAAGCGGGCATGGTGTACCTCGCGCTGAACGATACCCGCAACGGCGTGAAGTGGCTGGAAAATGCGCTGGCCAATGGTTATCCGCGCAACGGGGAGATACTGGAAAACCTGATGAACGGTTACGCCGAACTCAAAAACTATGAGCAGGCAACGGCCATGGCAACCGAACTGTTGAAGGAATCGCCTAACGATCCGGAATTGCTGGCAACGCTCGGAGAAATACAGTTGCGCAACAACCAATACCCCGCGGCCATCGGCAGTTTTGAAAAGATCCTGGCAGCCGATCCCAGAAATGCAAAAGCTGTTTTCTTATCCGGCATTGCCCATATCAAAGCAGGTGATAAAAGCAAGGGCGAAAGTCTTTGCGACCGCGCCATCCAGATGGATCCGGCGCTCAGGAACCTTAGGCAGCAGCGCACCGAACTGGGGCTGTAGGAGAGGGCTCCGGCGCAGGGATCCGCGTACCCGGTGGCATGGTTCACATTTTTTCCGGAACCGCGATCCCCAACATTTTCATACCGCTGCTGATCACATTGGCCGTTATAACGGCGATGCCCAGGCGCAGTTGTTTTTTCTCCTCCGTTTCCGCTTTGCTGATGGAATGTTCTGCATAGAACCCGTTAAAGGTTTTGGCGAGCTGGTAAAGATAATTGGCCAGTTTGCCGGGATCGTATTCTTCTGCGGCCGCAGCAATGATGGAAGGATATTGCTCCAGCTCCACCAGCAGCTTTTTTTCCAGCGGCAGCAGGGCGGTTAAGAAGGCAGGCGGGTTGGATCCGGCGCCGCTTCCGGGCAGGCCCTTAGCAGCATCAAAGCCTTCTTTCCGGAAAATGGATTTGATCCGCGCGTGGGTGTATTGTATAAAGGGGCCAGTGTAGCCGTGTATGTCGATGGACTCCTGCGGGTTGAACACCATCTTCTTTTTGGGATCCACGCGCAGCAGGAAAAACTTCAGGGCGCCGAGCGCAATGGTATTGTACAGGGTTTTGAGTTCGGTTTCAGTAAAGCCTTCCACCTTTCCCAGCTCCTTCGTGTGTTCTTCGGCGATAGTCACCATTTCGTTCACCAGGTCGTCGGCATCCACCACGGTGCCTTCGCGGCTTTTCATTTTTCCACTGGGCAGTTCCACCATGCCATAGGAGAGATGGTAGATACCTGCTGCGTTGGGCAGTCCCAGTTTTTCGGCGATCAGTTTCAGTACTTTGAAATGGTAGTTCTGTTCGTCGCCCACCACGTAGATCGACCGGTCCATGTGGTACTGGTTGTATTTTTCCTGGGCCAGGCCAATGTCCTGCGTCATATAAACAGAAGTGCCGTCGCGGCGCTGCACCAGTTTTTCGTCGAGCCCGTCGGCCGTGAGGTCGATCCATACGCTGCCGTCTTCTTTCTGGTAGAATACGCCTTTCTGCAAACCTCCCTGCACGGTCTTTTTACCCAACAGGTAGGTATTGCTTTCATAATATACAATGTCGAAATCGCTGCCGATGCGCGCATAGGTTTCGTCGAAACCTGCGTACACCCAGCCGTTCATTTTTTTCCAGAGCTCCATCACTTCCGGCTTGCCGGCTTCCCAGTCCACCAGCATCTGCTGGGCTTCCTGCATGATGGGCGCTTCTTTCTCCGCCTGCTCTTTCGGAACACCTTTTGCCACCAGCGCATCCACTTCTGCTTTCAGCGCGTCGTTGAACTTCACGTAATAATCGCCCACGAAATGGTCGCCTTTCACGCCGGCGGAAGCGGGTGTGGCGCCGTTCGCAAAACGTTGCCAGGCGATCATGCTCTTGCAGATATGAATGCCGCGGTCGTTCACGATGCAGCTTTTCACCACTTCGGCGCCGGCGGCCTCCAGGATCGAGGCAATGCTCCATCCCAGGAAATTGTTGCGCAGGTGCCCGAGGTGCAGGGGCTTGTTGGTGTTGGGAGAAGAATATTCCACCATCACTTTTTGCCCGCTGCGGGAAGCGCGGCCATAGTTGGCATCGCCCGCTGCTTTTCCCAGGAAGCCGGTCCAGTAACCGTCGGCCACCACCAGGTTGAGAAATCCCTTAATAATATTGTAGCGGACGATGAGCCCGTTGCTGTTGTCCATCAAAAAATTACCCAGGGTTTGTCCCAGGGCATCGGGATTGGCTTTCAGGGCCTTGACCAGGGGGAAAAGAACCAGGGTATAATCGCCCTCAAATTCAGGTTTGGTTTCGCTGATCTGCAGGGAGAGTCCTGATGGGGCATCGGGAAAGCAGGCCCCCAGGGCCTTTTCCGCAAGTGATTGAAGCTGAGTTGTTATCGGCATATTAACAATAAGGGGGCAAAAGTAATAAGAAGTTTGTGGTTATCTTTGCCCTTTATGCTTCAGGGGCTCTCGACACGCATCACACAACTGGTGGATTTTTTTTACCCACCCTTCCGAAGGATTCTGCCGTTGCAAACCTTCCGCTACATTGCCTGCGGCGGCGCCAATACCCTGCTTGATATCTTCATATTCTTTCTCTGCCTGCATTTCGTGGTGCAGAAAGAAGTGTGGCATTCGGGTTGGTACCTGTTCGGGACAGAGATTGCTTTTGAGCCGCACACCCTGTCGGTCCTGCTGGCCTTCCTGGTCAGTTTTCCTACCGGTTTTTTCCTGATGCGCACGGTGGTTTTCCACGATTCCAACCTCCGGGGCCGCGTGCAACTGTTCCGCTACCTGGTGCAGGTGATGGTTTGCCTGGTGCTGAACGTGGTGCTGATCAAGATTTTCGTGGAACTGCTTGGATTTTATCCCACCGTCTCTAAAATATTGACAACCATACTAGTAGTAATATTCAGCTATCTTTCCCAACGGCATTTCACCTTTAGCCGCAAAACCAGGAGCATTTCCTGAACCGGCCGCCGCTGCTGCCGTCCACCGGCTGCTTCCGCAACAATGACAGGCCAAAATTGTTCACCGGCAAAATCTGACATCCATCTTTTCAGGGCCTGCTCCGCAAACTGCCATCCTGCCATATTTGCGGTTTTTTTCATGCCTTGGCATATCAATTGACTATCAATAGGGAAATCATTCATAAAAGGAAAATCAATCATATGGGAAAGATCATTGGAATAGACCTTGGAACTACCAACAGTTGTGTGGCAGTAATGGAGGGCAATGAGCCCGTCGTTATCGCCAACGATGAAGGACGTCGCACGACCCCTTCGGTGGTAGCCTTCCTCAAGAACGGGGAACGCAAAGTGGGTGATCCTGCCAAACGCCAGGCCATCACCAACCCCCAGAACACCATTACGTCTGTAAAGCGTTTTATGGGACGCCGTTACGACGAAGTGACCGAAGAGATCAGCCACTGGGCTTATAAAGTGACCCGTGGTGATAACAATACCGTGCGCATCGACATTGATGGGCGCCTCTACACTCCGCAGGAGATCAGTGCCATGATCCTGCAAAAAATGAAAAAGACTGCCGAAGAATACCTGGGACAGGAAGTGAACGAAGCGGTGATCACCGTTCCGGCTTACTTTAACGACGCCCAGCGCCAGGCCACCAAGGAAGCCGGTGAAATCGCCGGGCTGAACGTTCGCCGGATCGTGAACGAGCCCACGGCTGCGGCCCTGGCTTATGGCCTTGATAAAAAAGGCAAGGACCAGAAGATCGCCGTATTCGACCTGGGTGGCGGTACTTTCGATATCTCCATCCTCGAACTGGGCGATGGCGTATTCGAGGTGAAATCCACCAACGGTGATACCCACCTGGGTGGTGACGACTTCGACAAAGTGATCATGGACTGGCTGGCCGACGAATTCAAAAAAGAAGAAAACGTTGACCTCCGCAAAGACCCCATGGCCCTGCAACGCCTGAAAGAGGCTGCAGAAAAAGCCAAGGTGGAACTGTCCTCTTCCAGCGAAACAGAAATCAACCTGCCCTATATCACCGCCGTGGATGGCGTTCCCAAACACCTGGTGAAAAAACTGACCCGCTCCAAGTTTGAGCAGATCGCCGACAAATTGTTCGAGCGCTGCCTGAAACCCTGTGAGCAGGCCCTGAAAGATGCCGGTATGAGCGTGAGCCAGATCGATGAAGTGATCCTGGTGGGCGGTTCAACCCGTATCCCGAAAGTGCAGGAGATCGTGGAGAAATTCTTCGGTAAAAAACCCCACAAGGGCGTAAACCCCGACGAAGTAGTGGCCGTGGGTGCTGCCATCCAGGGCGCCGTACTGACCGGTGAAGTGAAGGATGTGCTGCTGCTCGACGTTACCCCGCTGAGCCTGGGTATCGAAACCATGGGCGGTGTTATGACCCGGCTGATCGATGCCAACACCACCATCCCCACCAAAAAATCGGAAGTGTTCTCCACCGCCAGCGACAACCAGCCCGGTGTGCAGATCCATGTATTGCAGGGCGAGCGCCCCATGGCCTCCCAGAACAAGAGCCTGGGCATGTTCAACCTCAACGATATTCCGCCCGCCCCCCGCGGCGTTCCGCAGATCGAAGTGATCTTCGACATCGATGCCAACGGCATCCTGCATGTGACGGCCAAGGACAAGGGCACAGGTAAGGAACAAAAGATCCGCATTGAAGCCGGCTCAGGCCTGACCAAAGACGAGATCGAAAAAATGAAGGCGGAAGCCAGGGCCAATGAAGCAACCGATAAGGAAGCCCGCGAAAAAGTGGATAAGGTCAACCAGGCCGACAGCCTTGTTTTCCAAACGGAAAAGCAACTGAAGGAATTTGGTGATAAGATCCCGGCCGATAAAAAAGCGCCGATCGAAAGCGCGCTGACCAAACTGAAAGAAGCGCACAAATTGCAGGACGTTGCCGCCATTGATACCGCTATTGCGGAGATGAACAATGCCTGGACCGCCGCTTCCGAGGAGATCTACAAAGCACAGCAGGCTGATGGCCAGCAGGCAGGTCCCGACCAGGGCCCGGGCCAGCAAAGCACCGCCGGCAACGATGAAAACGTGACCGACGCCGAGTTTGAAGAAGTGAAATAAAAGAACCTGTTTTTATAGCAGCGCCTCCCTTCGCGGGGAGGCGTTTTTTTATGGTCCGGGGGCCGGCAGCCGGGACGACCGGCAAGTTTTTTGAATGCCGCTTTCTACTCAATGGGTACTCTTTGCCTACTCAATGGGTACTCAATGCCTACTCCGTTTTTGTTTCCGCAACAGCCGTGGCGGGAGGGGACAAAAAGTTATCTCTTTAAAGGAATGGAGCCGGCGCCGGTATCAGGCATGGCTCAAAACTCCCTGGCCGTAAAGCACTATGGAAATGAGCATCAAACCCAACAATACGAAATAGGCGCTTTTGAAATCAACCTCACCCTGGGCTATCCGCCGGATCCTGCCGTGCTTTTTGTATTGCACCAGCAGCAGGGTAACCAGCAAAAGCAAAATAACCGTCAGCAGGGTGAACATTGCCGTTGTGTCCAGCAGCCGCGCTGCTATTAAAAGGGCAAAGAAAAAAATCTGAAAAACCGCCAGGGATTGTTTCCGGATGTTCATAGCGTAAGATTTTATGGTGGTCAACAAGCAAACGCAATATAGGTGAACGCGGGCATACCATAAGTTTTCGGCAGGATTGCCGATGTAAACCATATTTTGTCTAAATTGGCAAACCTGAATGGAGCTGCACGAGGACAATAATATACTGCACTGGTTGAAGGCTGAAAACCCGCTGGGGTACAGGGCGATGTTTGATAAATATTATAAACAGCTTTGTATCCAGGCATGCCTGCTGCTGAACGACGATGCGGCGGCGGAAGATTTGGTGCAGGATGTTTTTATCCGCTTCTGGCAGGACAAAACCTACCTGCAGGTGCAGACCTCCCTCGGCGCTTACCTCAGTGTTTCCGTTCGCAACCGCGCCATCAACCAGCTCAAAAAAAACAAACGCACACCGGTAGTGGGGGACGAATTCCTGGAAGAGCAGGCTTTGGGCCAGGCGCCGCTTTCTCCCCTGGAACTGCAGGAAATGGGCAAAGTGCTCAACCAGGCGATCGAAGGGCTGCCCGAACAGTGCCGGAAAATTTTTGAAATGGTTTGCCTCGATGGCAAAAAGTACAAGGAAGCCTCCGATCTGGCCGGTGTTTCGGTAAATACCGTTAAAACACAATTGAGAAGGGCCCTGAGCCGTTTGCGGGAGCAGCTCAGTGAAATACGCCATTTTGCCCTGCTCCTGTCACCCATATTAGAAATTATTTTGTCGTATAAAAAATAAAGACCTTACCGTGAGCGACCAATATTTTGATGAAACCGTTGAGCAATTGCTGATAGACAAGCTTACCGGGCAGATTTCCGCCGCGGACGATGAACTGCTTTCCCGCATGCTGGAGAATGACGAACACCTGCGCCGGCATTGGGAAGAATTGCAGCGGCTGCATGGCCTCAGCAAAGCCGTAAAATGGGAGCAGGGGTTCGATCCCGAGAAAAGCTGGTCGTCGCTCATGGATAAAATGGAAAAGCAACAACCGGCCCGCGTGGTTCCCATGCGCCGGCGCTGGCTCTCCGTCGCCATTGCTGCCGCGCTGCTGGCAGCCATTGCCATCCCCGTTTACCGGAGCCTGCAGAGCCCGCAGCAATTCCGTCCCCTGGCGGGAGAAGCGGTACACCTTACCCTTCCCAACGGCAAACAGATCGAGGTAGCGCAGGACCAGATCCTGGTGAAGCAGTCGCAGCCGGTAGTGGAAGATAAAGCCGGGAAAGAAGTAGTAGATGCACAATCGGATAAGATCGATCCCGGCGCCCTCAACCGCCTTGATGTTCCCGCAGGCAGGAATTTCCAGTTACAGTTGGCCGATGGAACGGAGGTTTGGCTGAACGCCGCCAGCCATCTTGATTTCCCGCTTCAATTCAATAAAAACACCCGCGAGATCCGTCTCAGCGGGGAAGCTTTTTTCAAAGTGGCGCACGACGCTTCCAAACCTTTCATTGTTTCCGTGAACGGCACCAAAGTGCAGGTGCTGGGAACCGAGTTCAACGTGAAAGCCTATCCCGGCGAAAACCAGCTTGCCTCGCTGGTCCGCGGGAAAGTAGCCGTCCGCAATTCCACGGGAGAACAGGTGATCATCCAACCGGGCCAGCAGGCCCTGGTCCGGCAGGGCAACACCGGTATCGATGTGAATGGCTTTGACGAAACCGTGGTACTGGGATGGATGAACGGCATGTATTATTTCCAGGACCAGGAACTGGGAGAAATTGCACAAACCATACAACGCTGGTTTGATGCCGAGATTCGTTTTGAAGACAGCTCACTCGCGCACCTGCATTTCAGCGGCGCACTGAATAAGAACAGACCTCTTACTGATTTTCTCCATATGATGAGCAAAGCCTCCGGCACACAATACAGTGTGGAAGGCAATCGTGTGCGCTTTCGCAGGTAGCTGATTTTTCTGCTCCACGATTTTTAATAGCTGCTGTCACCCGTTTTACTGCATCCGATGTCTTGTAAGTATAATTTACAAAACAGCATTGCTTATGAGATTTCCCGGAGGTCATGCGCTGTTGCGGATGACGAGGCAGTTGGGTCGGTTTACCTTCCTGCTGGTTTGCCTGCAGGTTTTCGCGCTCAGCACCAAAGCCCATTCGAATACCGACCAGGATATGAAGATCACGCTGCAGGCGAAAAAAGCAAGCCTGAGCGATGTATTCACCACCATCCGCCGGCAAACGGGGCTGATCGTTTTTTACAGCAATGACCTGATCAACGACCGCGAGCGGGTGGACGTAAACTTCGTGAACACGCGCATTGAAAAAGTAATGGAAGTGTTGCTGAACGGTCGCAACCTGCATTTCCGTATTACCGAAAACTACATCGTGCTTTCCAAAGCAGAGAAAGCAAAAGGTGAAACAGCCAGCACCGAAACAGTTTTTACCGCCATAACAGATACGGTTCCGCTAACGAGGTTGCGGGGAAAAGTAACCGGGCTGGAAGAGGGACAGCCATTGGGGCAGGTCTCCGTGGAAAACCTGGTGCGGCACAAAGGAAGCTTCTCCAATGCAGCAGGAGAATTCAGCATTGATGTACAACCGGGCGACAGCATCCGGTTTTCTTATGTTGGGAAGTCGGTCAAAACCGTCGTTTACCGCGGGCAATCCTTTCTTACCGTAGAATTGGGCGCGAATGAAGACAAGGCCATGTCGGAAGTAGTGGTGACCGGTTTTCAGAACATCGAAAAGAAAAAATTTTCCGGTGCGGCCGCGCACCTGAAAGCTGAAGACATTAAACTCGACGGCGTGGCCGATGTGAGCCGCATGCTGGAAGGCAGGGTTGCCGGGGTTTCCGTGCAGAACGTATCCAGCACTTTCGGCGCGGCGCCCAAGGTGCGCGTACGCGGCGCCACTTCCATCAACGGCGATAACAAACCGCTTTGGGTAGTAGACGGCGTGGTACTGGAAGACATTGTGAACATCTCCAACGAACAGTTGTCGAGCGGCGATCCTACTACGCTGCTCGGTTCATCCGTTGCCGGCATCAACGTAAACGATATCGAATCCTTTGACATCCTCAAGGATGCAGCAGCCACGGCCCTTTACGGCGCCCGCGCCATGAACGGGGTAGTGGTGATCACCACCAAAAAAGGCAAAAGCGGCAAGGCCGTTATTTCCTATACCGGCAATTTCAGCAGCCAGATGAAACCGAGTTATAACGATTACAATATCATGAACTCGGCTCAGCAGATGTCGGTGCTGGCGGAGATCGCTAAAAAAGGCTGGCTCAATTCAAGGATCCTCGACAACGGCACCAGCGGCATTTACGGAAAATATTACCAACTGGTGAACGGCGACGATGAAGGAAACTTCGGGCAGATCAATACGCCCGAAGCAAAAGAAGCTTTCCTGAAACGCTATGCCAACGCCAATACCGACTGGTTCGACCTGCTTTTCCACCAGTCCTTTATCCAGGAGCATTCCCTCAGCATTTCATCCGGCACGGATAAATCACAGTCGTTTTTCTCCACCAGCTTTTATAACGACAATGGATGGACGCTGGCAGATAACGTAAAGCGTTATACGCTGAATTTCCGGAACAACTACAATATTTCCGATAAACTCACCGCCGGCTTTCTCACCACCGCTTCTTACCGCCAGCAGCAGGCTCCCGGAACGGTGGCCCGCCAGGCCAACCCGGTGGAAGGCTCCTTCACGCGCGATTTCGACATCAACCCTTTCAGCTATTCGCTCAACACCAGCCGCCTCATCACTGCTTACGACCAGAACGGCGAACGCGAATACTTCACCCGCAATTTCGCACCTTTCAATATCCTGACCGAGCTGGAAAACAATCGTCTGAACATCAACGTTATCGACCTCAAACTGCAGGGTGAACTCGGGTATAAGTTCAACAAATACCTCAAATACGATTTCATAGGAGCCATCCGCTTTGTGCGTTCCACCCAGGAGCACGAAGTGACCGAGAACTCCAATATGGCCAATGCCTACCGCGCCGCCGATAATTCCACCATGAAGGCCAACAACCCCTACCTGTACCAGGACCCGGAAAACCCCAGCGCCGAAAAAGTGGTGGTGCTGCCCTATGGTGGTTTCTACAACCGCACCGAAGACCAGCTCCTGAATTTCGACGTGCGCAACTCTCTGAACTACGTGCGTACCTTCAACCGCAAGCACAACGTGAATGTGCTGGGTGGTATGCAGCTCAAATACACCGACCGCCAGCACTACAACGCCACGGGCTACGGTTACCAATACGAAAGTGGGGGAGTGGCCAGTCCCGATTACCGGATCCTCAAGCAAATGATCGAGCAGAACTATCCTTACTATGGCATGTACAAGGAGTACGACCGTTTCGCTGCCTTTTACCTGAACGGCCAGTACACTTACGACAACCGGTACAATCTTTATGGTACGGTTCGTTACGACGGATCAAACCGCCTGGGCGCCAAAACGACATCGCGCTGGCTGCCCACCTGGAGCATGGGTGGTTCCTGGAACATAGACGAAGAGGCCTTTATGGAAAATACGCTGAGCGTGGTCGACTTCCTGAAACTGCGCGCCAGCTACGGGCTAACCGCCAGCATGGGTCCCGCTACCAACTCCAACACCGTATTACGCAACAGCAATATCCACCGGCCTTACAGCGAAGACGTGGAAACCGTCATCAGCATCGAGAGCCTGGCCAATACCGAACTCACCTGGGAGAAAAACTATACCACCAACCTGGGACTCGACGGAAGTTTCTGGAGAGGCAAACTCAATGTGAGCCTCGACGTGTACCGGAGAAAAAGTTTCGACCTGATCAGTGTGATCCGTGTATCGGGCATCGGTGGCGAAGCTTATAAAGCAGCCAACTATGCAGACATGAGCAGCCAGGGCGTGGAACTGTTGCTGGGTGGCCAGGTGATCAAAGAAGCCAACTGGGGCTGGAGAACCAATTTCACCTTCGGCTACAATACCACCAAGATCACCAATGTTAAGAACAACCCCATCATATTCGGCCTTATCCAGGCACAGGGTGGTAACAAAGAAGGCTACCCTGTGGGCGCCCTGTTCTCGCTCGATTACCGCGGCCTCAATCCCAATACCGGCGTACCGCAATTTTTGAACGAAGAGGGTGAGATCAGCTCATCGGTGTACATGCAGAGCGACAAGACCGACAACCTCGTATACGAAGGACCGGTTGATCCAAAATACACCGGTGGTTTCTCCAACACGTTTAATTACAAAAATCTTTCCCTGAATATTTTCCTCACTTACCAGGCGGGGAATATGATCCGGCTTTATCCCGCTTTCAGGACCTCTTATTCTGAACTGGATGCGAGTCCCCGGGAATTTTATGATCGCTGGGTGTTGTACGGCGATGAGAAGTTTACCAACGTGCCTTCCATGATGGACCAGTTCCAGGCCCTGATCGAAGGCGCCAACTATCCGTATAACAATTACAACTATTCCACGGCGCGGGTAGCCCGCGGCGATTTTATCCGCCTCAAAACCGTATCGCTGAGTTACAGCCTGCCGAAGAAAACCATCAGCAGCCTGGGCTTCCTGCAGAACCTTTCGTTCACAGCAGCGGCCATCAACCCCTGGCTCATTTATTCAGATGCGCGGCTGGAAGGCCAGGATCCTGAATTCTTCAATACCGGCGGTGTGGCGCAGCCCATACAAAAACAGTTCACCTTATCGATCAAAGCAGGTTTCTAATGAGAAAAAGTATTTTACTGACCAGCCTGGCCCTGGCCATTGTTCATAGCGGTTGCAACAAGTACATGGAAGTGGAGCCCGATAACCGGGCCAAGCTGACCGATCCGGAAAAAGTGAGCCAACTGCTGGGCACGGCTTATCCTGCCGCCAGCTATATGGCTTTCTGCGAGGCCATGAGCGACAATGCCACCGATAAAGGTGTGGGTGACCAGCGTATCATCAACTCGGACGCATATGCGTTTAAGGATATCCGTGATGACAACCAGGATTCTCCCGACAACTACTGGAATGAATGTTACCGCGCCATTGCAGCGGCCAACCAGGCGCTGGAGGCCTGCGCCAGCAACGACAAGCCCGAAACCTACCTGGCACAGAAAGGAGAGGCGCTGGTGGCCCGTGCGTATGCGCATTTCATGCTGGTGACCCTTTACAGCAAACCCTATGATCCCGCTACGTCGGCTTCCGATCCCGGCATTCCCTACGTTACCGAACCGGAAACCGTAGTGGTTAAAAAATACGACCGGAAAACCGTTGCCTATGTGTACGAGATGATCGAAAAAGACCTGCTGGAAGGATTGCCGCTGCTGAGCGATAAATCGTATGATGTTCCCCGTTACCATTTTAACCGGAATGCCGCCAACGCTTTTGCAGCGCGTTTTTACCTGTACAAACAGGATTATAACAAAGTGATTGAATACGCCAATGCATCGGTTACCAATTTCCTTTCCAACCTGCGTCCCTGGAATACCAGCTACCAGAATTTCAACCTGAACGAATTGCCGCTGGAATACCAGCGCAGCAACCAGGCGGCCAACCTGCTGCTGGTGACCTGCGTTTCCAACTATGCCTACAACTATACCTGGGCTACCCAGCGCTATGGCCTCAACTCGCCGCTGAACCTCAACGTGGTGCAGCGCGTTGCGCCCGTTACCAACGGCGCCTGGTCCTTCATCAGCGGGCAGGTCGGCAGCCAGGAGAACGTTTGTTATCCCAAACTGCACATGCGCGATTTCGCCTACTCATCGCCCACTTCCGGTATTGGTTATGCGTATGCTACGCTTTGTCTTTTTACTACCGAAGAACTGCTGTTCAACAAAGCCGAGGCCAATACTTACCTGGGCAATTACAGCGCCGCCATCAACGACCTGAACCTTTACATGAGTACCAGGCTTACGGGCGTAACCCCGGGCAATCTTCCCTCCGCCAACCGCATCACCGAAGCAAAGATCAAATCCTATTTCGGAACAAGCGATGTGCAGGCGGGACTGATCAGCCTTATCCTGATGTACAAGCGCGCCGAATTTGTGCAGGAAGGCATGCGCTGGTTCGACAACCTCCGTTACCGCATGACCGTCCGCCATCCCTTTATGAATGCTTCCGGCACACAAACCGACAGCATCATGACGGTGGACCCCGATGATTACCGCCGCCAGCTTAAACTGCCCGATGCCGTGAAGCTCTCGGGAATAGACAACCTTAACCGTTAACCTTTCAGATACCAAGGACATGAAATTCTTTCATCTGTTGCTGATAGCGCTGTGCAGTTTTTCCGCTTCCTGTACAAAAGAGGAGATCAAACAGGAAGACATCGATTCCATTCCCGACCTGGGTGGCGACACCTGGGCAAAAGGTCCCATCGACGAATGGATCAAATCCAACTATACCGATCCTTATAATATCAGCGTGGTGTACCGCTGGGACCAGTTTGAAGCCGATCCCAGCAAACTGCTGGTGCCACCCAAGGAAGATTATGTGGTTCCTGTTCTCAATGCCATCAACAATGTTTGGGCGAAAGTATATATCGGCCAGGCAGGAGATATCTTCTTCCGGAAATATGCGCCCAAGTTTTTTACCCTGGTGGGCAGTCCGGCTTTCAACAACAACGGCTCCATTACGCTGGGGCAGGCCGAGGGCGGCAGAAAAGTATTGCTCTACAACCTGAACAATACGCGGGTGAAGGGCATGTCGGGCTACCGTCAGTCGGACTCGTCCACCATCAAGGAAATGCTGCATACCATTCACCACGAATTCGGCCACATCCTTCACCAGAACGTGATGTATCCCGAAGAGTTCAAGAGCATCAATTCGAACCTGTTCACCACCGACTGGATCAACTATACCGATGCGGCTGCCCGCCGCGATGGTTTCGTAACGGCTTATTGCATGAACGTGGCCGACGATGATTTCGTGGAAACTCTTTCCGTGATGCTGGTGGAAGGCAGGATCGGTTTTGAAAAAATGCTGGCCGATATCCCCGAAGGAACTACGCCAAGAGGCACTACCCGCGAAAAAGCCATCGAACGCCTTCGCAAAAAAGAGGCTACCGTGGTGAACTATATGAAACAAGTATGGAACATCGACTTCTATGCCCTGCAGGAAAAAACCCGTGCGGCACTGGAAGCTGAAATTTATTAGGACCACCGGAATACAAATACATGAAAACAAGCTATTATAAAAAGATCGTTGGTGCCGCGCTGTTGCTGGTGGCTGCTTTGTCGTCGTGCCGGAAAGAGACAGATGTTTTTGACGAGTCGCCCGACCAGCGTATGGAGGCCTACCTGCAAAATGCGCAGCAGGTGCTGCTGGCCGCAGAAAACGGATGGGTAGGTACTGTTACCAGCCAGGCCGGACCGGTTTTTAATTACTACATGCAGTTCGACGGCAACAACCGCGTAAAGATGTACAGCGACTTCGATACGGTATCTTCAGGCGTCTTCGCAGAAAGCGGTTATCGCCTGAAAGGGTTGCAGCAACCGTCGCTGCTGTTCGACACCTATTCGTATGTGCATTTGCCCGCCGACCCACAGGGCTCGGTGAATGGCGGCGAAGACGGCCAGGGGCTACTGACGGATTTTGAATTTGCCCTGGACAGTGTAAGCTCCGGTTACCTTCGACTGAAAGGACGGTTCAACAGGAGCACAGGCATTTTTCGCGCAGCTACCCGCGAGGAAGCGGAAAAATGGACAGAGCATAAGTGGCAGGAAAATATCGAGGCCACGATGTCGCTGCAGAAATTCTCCACCTATTTTACGCGCATGCAGGTAGACGGTAGTGATGTATGCGATATTGCGATCAATCACTACAACCGCCAGATCAGGTTCAGTTCCTATTCTCCTTCGGGCGGGGTGAATATCACGATGGCCGCTTATCACTATGCGGATGCCGAAACCGTGCTCAACGAACCGGTTACCATTAACGGCATTACCATTGAAAAGCTGGAAGACCTGCACTGGGACGATGCCACGCAAACCGTGGTATTCCGCACCAATGGCAAGCAGGCATCCATCAGCGCCGCCAGCAGCCCCATTGTGGTGGACGCGGGCGCCTACCGCCGCTGGCGGAATGCAGCGCTCAACGCCGGCAGCCTCTGGTATGCCTCTTATGGTATTGTTCACGAATGGCAGGGTGATTATACGCAGATCGGCAGCAGCACACGGTTCTACCTGATGGGTTATATACCGGGAAGCACACCTTCAACAGATCGCCTGATCACAGCCTACCTCACCGAAGCGCAGGATGATATAGAAGGTGTCTATGGCTATTTCGTCAGCCCGGCGCTTCAACCAGGCGGCACCGTTATATTCACCGATATGACGGCCTATCGCGAGGCAAACGGCCTTACACCTGTTACCGCCGGCGATGCACCCGATGCAAAATCAGGAGCGGCCATGCGGCAATCCATGCTGGAACTGACCATACCCGAAGGATTTTATGTGATCCAGACGGGAGCCAACAGCTACGATATGGTGAGCGCAAAAGACGCAAGAACCTGGTTCAACTGGGAACTGTATTGATTCATCGATTTAAGAATACATAACAAACCATTAAAACAAGAAAAATGAAAGGATTGATCTTCAAAACGACCGGCCTTGGAATGCTGGCCCTTATGCTTACCCTGAGCTCCTGCTCCAAAGAAGGCGATGCCGGTCCTCAGGGACCTGCTGGAGCGCAAGGACCTGCAGGAGCCGCCGGCGCCCAGGGCCCGCAGGGTGAAACCGGAACCGCGAATGTGATCTATTCAGAATGGACAACCACTACCTTCGACGAAACAGGTTATGGAGAACTTGCCGCCCCCAGCCTCACCAAAGAGATCCTGAACAGCGGATCCATCAAAGTTTACGTAAACCTGGGCACAGCGGAACAGCCCATTGTATTTCCCCTGCCTGCAGTTATCAACCCGGGATTCTTTCTGGAAGAACCGACAGCGTCTGATCCCTATCTGACCATCGACCCGGTATATGCCGAAAACCTCATTGCCCTCCTGGCCAACTACCGGTTATCAGATATTCCCTTCCGTTATATCCTGATTCCGGGCGGAACTGCTGCCGATCGCCAAAGCATCAACTGGAACAATTACGATGAAGTGAAAGCTGCCCTGGGCTTAAAAAACTGATCCAGGATCAACTATGAATACCAGAACCGCCCCCGGGCGGTTTTTTTATTGCCTGTTACCGAATCCTGCTCAAAGTTTGTCACCCATTTTTTCCCGTTCGGTGTCATACCGGAGAATGCATATGAAAAGCCGCTCAACATGCTGCCGGAAGGAAGCCTGTTTGCGGCCATTGAAATTCGTCGCCAAAACAAACAAATTACTGCATCTATGGGAAAAAGTCATGTCCCTGCCCTGTTCCGGGCCTTCGTTCTGGTTCTACTGGCAATTCTTGGTCAACTGTCGCCCCTGCAAGCCCAAACCGATTATACCATCGGTTCCGGTACCACCGGGAACAGCGGCACCCAGTTTCCGGCACCCCTGCCCGCCAATTTTGAGGGCACCCGGTCCCAATTCCTGATCCGGGCATCCGAACTGACAGCCGCAGGCATGACAAGGGGATACCTCGCCGGCATTAAATTCAACGTTACGGCGCTCAACGGCGTCTCCTATGTTCCCGCTTATACCATCCGGCTTTCCAACACAACAGTCAATGAACTGAAAGCCGATTCCTGGGAGCCGCAGGGAGCCGTACATTATACGTCCGGCGAATTTGTACCGGAACTTGGCGTGAACAATTTCGTCTTTCCCGATAATTTCCTATGGGACGGAACTTCCAACCTGCTGATAGAGATCTGTACCAACGGCGGGAACCGCTTTTTCGATATGCAAAGTTTTAACCCCACTGTAGCCTGGACCACCGATCTGGGCTTTACTGCTTCACACAGCCACGGCAGAAACGACCAGCCTGGTTTCTGTTCCGTTGCCACCACCGCTGAAATTGGAACCGGCACTACCCGCCCCAATTTCACTTTCACCTGGAAGACCGCGCCACCCGAGTGTGACGGTAAACCGGATGCCGGATCGGCAAAAGCAGCAAGCGCCACCCTTTGCAAACCGGGCGAAAGGATCCTGCTGTCGCTCGACGGTACCACCGCAGCTACCGGCATGACCTACCAATGGCAGTCGTCACCCGATGGCACCACCTGGGCGGATCTCGACGGCGCCATAAAAGATACTTTTACCGTAAGCGTTTTAGACAATACCCAATACCGCGCTATTGTAACCTGCAGCAAGAGCGCAGTATCAGATACATCCGACCTGGTAACCATCAGCCGGTCGGCCGGGGTGAGCGGCACTTTCACCATCAACAACAGCCTTACCAATCCTGGCCCCGGTGAATTCAAAAGCTTTAACGATGCCTACAACCATATCCAGTGCGGCATCAACGGCCCGGTTATATTCGACGTGGTAAATACCGGCACGCCCTATACAGAGCAACTGACCATGGATCCCGTTTTCGGTACCTCCGCCACCAATACCATTCGGTTTAACGGAAACGGTGCTACCATACAATTCAGTGCCAGTGAGGAAAGCAATGCCGCTGTGATCCGCCTGCGCGGCGCCGACTATGTGACCTTCGATAACCTTACCATTACAGCGCTTGCACAGAACGACTGGGAATACGGTGTGGGTGTGCTGCTGGACAGCGATGCCGATTACAACAATATCCTCAACTGCCGCATCAACCTGAACCTGCACACTACCAGTTATAATTTCACTGGTATCCTCATTGGCGCCAGCGCCGGCTATCCCGTTGGTTCCGGCCGCACCTTGTCGGACAACAACCGTTTTGAAGGCAATACCGTTACGGGCGGCAGCTATTCCATTGTGATCGCCGGCAGCTACGATATGGCCAACCAGAACAACCAGATCATCAACAACAAGGTCCTCGATTTTTATTATACAGGTATTTACGTTACCTACACCAACAATACCCTGATTGAAGGGAACGATGTGACCCGCCCCACCCGCACCGAAAGCTACCAGTGGGAGGCGCTGCGGGGCATTCAAACCAACCAGTTGAACATCAACATGCGCATCCTTCGCAACAGGATCCATGCGCTGAAAGACGGCGAACTGCTTTCTACCAATCCCACCACCGGTATCCATATTGGTAATACAGATGCCGAGATCGGCAGCGAAAACATCATTGCCAATAACCTGATCTACGATATCAAGGGCCAGGGAAATATTACCGGCATCACCAATTTCGGATCCAGCGCCGCGTATTTCTATCACAATACCATTTCGCTCGACTGGGCCGAGAGTAAAGCCACCGGCACTACCATTGGCATGTTCTATACCAGCGCCGTTTCTGCGGCACAGTTCGTGAACAATATCGTATCGATCCACCGTGGTGGCGATGGCAAAAAATATTGCATCGCACTGGAAGAAACACCTGAATTTTTCACCAGCGACTACAACGACTTTTTCATTCCATCCAGCGGTTTCTTCTACACTGGCCAGATCGGTACGGAAGAATACCAGACACTGGCCGACTGGAAAGCGGCTGCCAAGCAGGACGAGCATTCCCTGGCCACTGATCCCGGTTTCCAGGCGGCGTCCACCTTCGATTTCAAACCCACTTCGGCCATACTGAACGACAAGGGTACCGGTGTGGATGTGGCGGCCGATTTTGACAATGCAGAGCGCAGCAAAACCCAGCCTGATATGGGCGCTTATGAATTCGCGCTGCCTGCCTGTCAAACGAATTCCAATCCCGGTGAGGCTTTCACCAGCGTGGGCAATTCCACCTGTCCTGATAAACCCATTATGCTGAACCTGCGCGGTTACGACGTGGGCAGCGGACTTACCTATCAATGGCAGTCGGCTCCTGCGGCAAGCGGCCCCTGGACCAATATCAGCGATCCATTGCTCTATCCTGCTTTCAGCACGGTGAGCCAAACCGGAACCGTGTATTACCGCGCAGCCCTGAGCTGCAACGGTGGCAACGCAGTGTATTCGCAGGTAACTTCCATCGTAAGCGGGCTTCCCTTCCCGGCTGGCACTTATACCATCGATAAAACAGCAGCCACCGATCCGGAAGGCACCAAAAACTTCAACTCTTTCAGTGATGCCATTGCGGCGATCTCCTGTGGAATTGCAGGTCCCGTGGTGTTTAACGTGAAAGACGGCGTTTACGAAGAGCAGTTGCGCATTGCCGCTATTTCCGGCACCTCTGCTGTTAACACAGTTGTATTCCAAAGCGAAAGCGGCGACGCCAGCAAAGTGGAGCTGGGCTTTGAAAGCAGCGATCCGCTGAAAAACTATGTACTGCGCCTCGACAGCGCCGCCTATATCCAGTTCAAAAAGATCAGCTTCAAAACTTCTTCACCCACCATCGGGCGTATTGTAGAGCTGGCCAATATTGCATCCAACGACCTGTTTGAAGGTTGTGTGTTCAATGGCGCCACTGTATTTGATGCCAATACCCTGAGTGCGGGCATATTTGCCGAGACCAATTTCTCCGGCAAAAACATCCGCATCGCAGGCAACACCTTCAACAAGAGCGCCTATGGTATTTATATCAAGGGTTATACGGCCAACAAACCTGCCGACAGCCTGCAGATAGAAAACAATACGTTCAGGGAGGTATATTATATTGGCGCCTACACTTCTTACACCAACAACCTGGTGGTGAAGAACAACGATTTCGAGATCAAAACCGACTATGAATCTTATGGCTGGAAGCAGGGCGTGGCAGGTATCGATGCCAGCTTCGGCAAAGGAAAAACCATTGTCAGCGGTAATAAGATCATAACTGCTTATACAAAAGAAACCGGCGGAAACGTGTACGGCATCAACCTGAACGAGATCAGGGCAGAACAAAACGACAAGGCCGACATCTCCGGCAACCGCATCATAGCCCGGAACTTTATGACCGGCAGCCTGGTGGGCCTCAACGTGAATATGTCGGCAAACCTGCGCGTGGTGAACAACGTGGTAAGCGTGCTGGGCAGCGGCACCAGCGAATGGCAGGTGAACTCCGCCGCCCTCTACAGTGCAAATGCCAGGTTCACCGACTACCAGAACAATACCCTGGTGAACAGTTCTACCGGCGTAATGCACTATGCCGCTTACTTTGACCACCAGTACTATATGGACGCCGGAGGTGCCACCTTCACCAACAACGTGGTGGCCAACACCGGCGGCGGACCCGCAGAATACCACAATTACAACGTAGACTATGTGAAGAGCGATTATAACCTGCTCTACACTACAGGTGAAAATCTCATCTACATGGGTCCGCAGTACACTACTTTCGAGAAGTACTTCAAGACCCTTGCTGAATGGCAGAACATGTACTACAACGACCTGAACTCCATCAGCTATAAGCCTGCCTTCCTTTCAGAAGAAAACCCCGCGCCCGATGCTGCCAATGCAGACGCATGGGCCATGCAGGGACGTGGTATCCAGATCCCCGGCAACGACAAGGACATCAATGGCAACCCGCGTGCCGTTACACTGGAAGCAGGCGTGCCCGACCTCGGCGCCTATGAATTCCAGCCCACCGTTGCGCCGCCCGTACTCACAGGCATCCCGGCAAGCCCCGCCGCAGGAACCACGCAGGCCTTCCTGATGGGAACAGACACTGTTGCCAAAATAAGCTGGCCCGCCGGCGAAGCCGTGCCGCAGAACATTACACTGCAGCGTTATACCGGTGTGTTACCGGAGGGACTGAATGCAGCGGAGCAATCCATGTACTTCTATACCAAGGCAACCGTTAGCGGAACAGGCGATTATAAATATGACTACCAACTGTTCTACCTCGATCCCTGGATGCGCAACATCCCGGTTGAATCGACCGTGAAGCTGGGTAAAACAGACAACAGCAGCGCATGGGTTGCCAGCGGCAAGGGCCTGCTGGATTCGATCAGCAATTTTGTAACAGATTCCAGCCTGCAGTATATCGACCGCTTCACTGGTATGAGCGATGGCAAGATCCCTGCACAACCCGAGATCACCACTTCGGCCGACAGTTCCAATAAAGGAACGCGGTTCTGGGTTCCCTATGGCGCCATGCAGGATTTCAAATCCGCCAACAACCAAAGGTTACGCCTGGTGCTTGCAGCAGACGCCCCGGCCACGGTTGCCGTAAGCGTCAATGGCACTTCGTTCAAAAAAGTATATACCATAGGAGCTGGTGAAATTGTATACTCCGATGAAATTCCGAAAACCGGTGTGAGCGATGCCCGTCTCCTCGATGAAGGGCTTTATCACCGTGGCATACTGGTAGAAAGCACCAGTCCCATTTCCGTGCATGCCGTGCTGGACAATGGAGTGTATGCGCACAATATGGTGCTCCCCACCGGTACTTACGGTTATACCTATACGGCATTGGGTTACCGCCAAAGCTCAGGCTATTCTGAATCGGGCACATCCTGGATGAATATCATCGCCGACCACGACAATACCGTAGTCGAAATAACGCCTTCCGTTCCCACCAAAGGCGGACGCGAAGCCGGCAAACCCTTCCGGGTAACCCTGAACAGGGGAGATGTGTACCAGGTGATGGGCGCGTTTAAGGAACGTCATAATCCCAACACCTACGATGAAGGGTACGAGTATTATGAGATTTCCGGAACAACCGTAGTATCCGTATCGAACAGCGAAGGAAAATGTCATCCCATAGCCGTGTTCTCCGGATCAGGCGGAACCGGTATTTACTGTGATGAGACTATTTTCAACGGAGGCGGTAATTCACCGCTGATGCAACAAAACTTCCCCGACCAGGGCTGGGGACGTCATTTCCTTACATCGCCCAACTATACACGGATCGGCCTTGAGCAGCCCGTGTTCCAGATCTACCGCGTACTGGTGAAAGATCCTGCTACCGTAGTAAAACGCAACGGCGTGGAGCTTACCGGAAAAACCGGAAGCTGGTATGAATTTGTGAGCAATACATCCGATCACATCGAAGCTTCTCAGCCGGTGATGGTGGCCATGTTCAATCCCTATTTCAGTTCCTGTGGCAATGATTTCTATACGCCTGGCGGTGGTAATATGGGTTATGTCCAGGAAGGCATGACCTATCTGACCGCACTCGGCAACGGTGTGAAGTCTGCCCAGTTCATGCGCACCAAATCAATGGATCCCTATGACGCTGTCAGCTTTAAGAATTACCTGGTGATCATTGTGCCCACCACCGGCCTTTCTTCCCTGAAAGTGGATGGCAGCAGCGATTTCACCAAAGTGTTCGATCACCCGCAGATGGCCGGTTATTCCGTAGCCGTGAAGCAGTGGGATGCAGCGAATGTCGTTGGTAAAATAGAATGCGATACCACATTCAGCGCCACTGCTTCCTTTGTTGGAAACGGCGCCCATTTCTACAACGTGGGCATGAAGCTGCCGAGGGTTGAAATTGGTGACAAGGGCGTCCACAATGTGTTCAACACCAGTGGCAATGCCAATACCTATACCTGTGTGAATACACCGTTCAGGCCTTCTGTAACCCTGCCCGTGATCCCGAACATGCTGCAATGGCATACCGGCGCTGTAAGCGGACTGACCCCAGGCTCGGATATCACGCAGCTCAACCCGGTTCCAGCCGACACCATTGAAGTGGATTTCCGTGAATACTATGTGTTCACGCTCGACCAGGATCTTACTATGAAGAACACCGGTGATTTTGTGATCCCTGTAAGCGGTACTTACCGTGCCGGTAACAACCCCGATGGATGCGACAACGCCGTCGAAGGAAAAGTGAACCTGAAAGTGGTGAACGCACCGCTGATCGGATACAATGTACAGTTCGCAGGATGTGAAACAGATACCGCTTTCTTCAGCGGAACCGTAACCGACCTGCAACCGGGTGTAATCATCGATCGCTGGAACTGGAGCTTTGGCGATGGCAACACCGCCAACAAACAGGATACCAGCCACCACTACAGCGAGCCGGGTATGTACGACGTGCTGCTGCAGGGCATCGGAACAGACGGATGCGTGGACAGCTCGAAAACAACCATCACCGTATTCGTGGTAGCAGATGCACCGCAGCCCAGGGTGAAAGAGGTAAGCTTCAACAGCGTCACCTTCGAATGGCCTGCCGCTGCTAACGCCAGGGGATATGAAGTGTCGACAGATGGCGGTAGTACCTGGAACATTCCGTCCTCCGGCGCCACAGGCCTTACGCATACCGTAGGCGGTATGCAGCCGGGTCAGTCGGTGACCATTATTGTACGCAGCACAGGAACCTGTAAGGACCTTGCTTCCGGCTCCGTAACCGGCACCACCTATGAAGACAATATCGTTATTCCGAATGCCATTACGCCTAACGGTGACGGTAAGAACGATGTGATCCGTATCAACGGCTCCGGCATCAGGGACATGGATATGATGATCTTCAACCAGTGGGGACAAAAGATTGCCCAATCGAGCAATCCGGCCGCTGCCTGGGACGGTAAATGGAATGGCAAGGTGCAACCAAGCGGTGTGTACATGTATGTGTGCGAAATCACGCTGATGGACGGAAGGAAAATTGTGAAGAAGGGATCCATCAACCTGATCCTGTAGGGTTAAAACGCCTATGAATGCATCTGTAAATAGTATTTTCTTAATATTCTTTTTAGTAGCTGGTAGTGCCGTATCTGCCCAAAACCTCTCCAACCGCGGGAGAGCGTTTTGGGTAGGCTACGGCCACCACCAGTTTATGGAATACGGCAGAGGCAATCGCCAGGAAATGGTACTTTATTTCAGCGCGGAAGAAGCGGCCAGGGTAACGGTAACGATCAAGGGCACCAGCTACCGGGAGACCTACGTGGTAGCTGCGAACTCGGTAGTTGCCAGCAAGCCCCTGCCAAAAGGCCTGGAGGCGACAACACCTTCGGTGATCGACAGCCGGCTCTACAACCTGCCGCCCAGTTATGGTGGCTCGGGCTCTGAAGGCATTTTTACCAACAAAGGCATTCACATAGAAAGCGATGTACCAATTGTAGCCTATGCTCATATCTACGGAGAAAGCTCCTCGGGTGCCACCATGCTGATGCCGGTGGATACCTGGGGCTATTCCTATACCTCGCTGAACACGCGGCAATATTTCACCAGTTCCAGTCAATCCTGTTTTTCCTGGATGTACGTGGTGGCCGCCCATGCCAATACGCGGGTGCGCATTACACCCTCGGTTCCCACGCGCAGCGGCATGCCCGCCAACCAGGCTTTTGACATCACGCTGCAGGAAGGCGATATTTACCAGGTAGTGGCTGCACAGACATCTGAAAACGGCGGTTACGATCTTACCGGCACCGCGGTGCAGTCCATCGCAAATGCACAGGGCGAATGTTATCCCGTAGCGGTTTTCAGCGGCAGCAGCCGCACCACTATCACCTGCAATGAATCGCCCGATGGAAGCGGCGACAACATCATGCAGCAGATCTTTCCGCACCAGGCCTGGGGACGTCAGTACCTCACTACGCCCAGCCTCGTGGACAACAATTTCCGCCAGTTCAATATGAACGTTTTCCGGATCGTGGTAAGTGACCCAACTACCGTGGTGAAGAAAAACGGCATGACCCTCTACGGCCTCACCAATAATCTTTATTACGAATACCAAAGCAATACACCCGACTTCATCGAAACCGATAAACCCGTGCTGGTAGCGCAATATTTCCCTTCACAGAGTGCTTGTGACTATACCGGCTCCGGCGATCCTGAAATGATCTATATCAGCCCGGTTGAGCAGGCGATCAAAAAAACCGGCTTTCTCCGGAACGATAAGGAATCTATTGCCGTCAACTACCTTTCACTCGTTATTCCCGATAACGGGTTGCCCTCCCTTACCATTGACGGGCAGCAGGATTTCAGTGTCACCTATCCGCATCCTAACAGGCCCGGGTATACGATCGTGGTAAAAAGATGGCCGGGGAAGAATGCACAATGCCTGGTGCAGAGCGACTCAGGTTTTACAGCCATTACCTATGGACTGGGAGTAGCCGAAAGCTACGGCTACAATGCCGGCACACTGATCAACAACCTGAGCGGTGTACCGTTTACACGGAATGCATACAACGAATCGGACAGCGCCAATACCTATGCCTGCCTGGGCACAACCGTAGAGTTGTCTGTATTGATGCGTTACCAGCCCGAGCAACTGGCATGGAACCTCGCGAGCCTGAGCGGTGTGTTGAGTCCCGCGGAAAATGTGGTGCAGGCAAACCCGGTAGCCACGGAAGAAGTGGAGCTGAACGGTATTCACTATTACCGCTATGCGCTTTCGGGAACTTACCGGTTCCTGAAAGCGGGCACATACCGCGTACCCGTTTTTGCCACCCATCCTTTAGTGGATGTGTGCGATCATACAGAAAACATTCCTTTTGAAATAACCGTACAACCTGCTCCCGAAGCGGGTTTTGTGGTGCAGAACGAATCCTGCCAGGGCGATGCCCCCATAGGTTTTGAGGCCAGCGCTAATTACGCCGATGGCGGTTCCATACAAGACTGGAAATGGGAATTCACCGGCGGCAGCCTGAGCCAAAGCGCCAGCGGGCAAGCGGTTTCTGCCCGTTTTGAGCAGGGCAGCTACCAGGCCCGCCTGCTGGCCATCAGCAGCAACGGATGCGCTGCCGAAACCGTTCAGCCATTCAGCGTGGCCCTGCGGCCCGCCCGTCCCGATTTTAGCCTGGATGCTGTATTGCCCTGCACAGGCGCAGACATTTTGCTGAAAGAAGATGCGCCGGACCCGCAGGTAAAAAGCTGGTACTGGGATTTTGGCGACGGCGAAGCCATTGACCTAAGCGCTAACGGGTATACGCAAACGAAACAGTTTATGAAGGCCGGTAGCATCACCGTCCGCCATGTGGTTAGGTACGACAACAACTGCGCCAGCGATACAGCACAACAGACAATTATCCTCGGCCGTGGGCCCGAACCGGACCTTGCGTTGGGAAATGATTGCCTCCCGGAAGATGGGAAATTCGTTTTCCAGAACAACACGGTTTCGGCAGACGGCGGCCCGCTGCAGCACTACTGGAATTTTGGCGACAGTGAAGCCGGCGCCGGCAATCCCAACGAATCGGACGCCGCCAGCCCGTCGCATGTCTTTGCAAGCAGTAGTTATACCATCCGCTACCAGGTAAGCAGCCAACTTGGTTGCCGCACCGATACCAGTTTTACAATGCGGTTCAAACGCAGTCCCGCTGCCACTTATACGCCGGCGGGCCCCATGAGCTGGTGTGTTTCAGAAAAAGGCCCCGTGAACCTGGCCTTCGGCTCCATCACCAACGGCGTCAACGGCAGCGGCATCTACTTTGGCGCGGGCCTTACCACTGCGGGCCAGCTTTCGCCCGCGGCGGCAGGGGTGGGGCAACACCAGGGCGGGTATATAGCCGTTTCGGATGAGGGTTGCCGTGATACAACGCGTTTTGGCTTTGAAGTGAAACCTGTTCCGCAGGTTTCGGCCGGGCCGGATCTGCAGGTGAGAGCAGGGAATTCCATTCAACTGAATGGGAAAGTAACGGGACTTGCAAGTGCCACCTGGCGCTGGGAGCCCGCAGCGCTGCTGTCAGACGCAGGTTCGTTAACGCCCGTCTATAATGCTACCCGCGAACAGCAGTTTGTGTTATCCGCTTCCGATGCCAACGGGTCCTGCACCAGCAGCGATACCATGGCGGTTTACCTGCTGCAGGCCGTAACCGTACCGAATGTCTTCAGTCCCAACCAGGACGGCATCCACGATCGCTGGGAAATACCCAATCTTGCTGCTTATAAAGACTGTACCGTTGAAGTGTTCAACCGCTATGGCCAGCAGGTCTTTTCATCGAGGGGATATACAAATCCCTGGAATGGAACCAGCAATGGAAAACCATTGCCTGCCGGCACTTATTATTACCTCATCCAACTGCAACATGGCTTTGGGCGCCTGAGCGGATCCGTAACCTTAATTCGATGACCATGAAACAATTGATGACCATTGCATGTTGCCTGGCCCTGCTGCTGAAAACGCAAGCGCAAGATTTCACCAACAGGGGTACCGATTTCTGGGCTGGCTTCGGGCACCATTCCAATATGGAGGTCGAATACCCTTTTCCCGATGAATTTCCGCAACTGGTTCTTTATTTCAGCGCCGAGCAGCCTGCACACGTAGTGGTAACGGTGGAAGGCACTATTTACCGCGAAGAATACGATGTGCCCGCCAATTCCGTGCTGCGCAGCAAAAACATCCCAACCGGCCTGCTGGGTCCCACGCAATCGCCCTACCTCGACGCAAGGCTCTATACGAAACCCAGTTCCTACGGCGGCACCAACTCGGAGGGCATCTTTAAGAAAAAAGGCATCCATATCCAGAGCGACGTACCCATCGTAGCTTACGCCCATGAATATGCGATGGCCTCTTCTTCCGCCAGCATGCTGATCCCAACGGAGTCCTGGGGCTATGCGTACCGTGCGCTCACCGTGAAGCAGCGCATCAACGGAACACTCAACGAGATCCCACGTTTCTCCTGGATCTTCGTGATCGCTTCTGAAAACAATACCCGCGTGAGAATTGTGCCCACGGCACCCACCCGCTCGGGTCTTCCCGCCAATACACCCATTGAAGTGACCCTGCAAAAAGGGGAGATCTACCAGTTGCTGTCGGGCTTCCGAAGCGTAAGCGACGTATATGATCTCAACGGAACTACCATACAGTCCATCGCCAACGACCAGGGCGAATGTCATCCCGTCGCCGCTTTCACAGGCAGCAGTGGTTTGTACATCAGTTGCGGAGAATCGGGCCCCTCCAGCGGGTCTCATTTCCCGGAAGACAACCTGTACCAGCAGATGATTCCCACGCAGGCCTGGGGGCAGCGTTACCTCACCATACCCACCAGCGTGGACGAAAAAATTACGGAATTCAACCCAAATATTTTTAAGGTCGCGGTAAAGGATCCAACAACCATCGTTAAACGCAATGGCGTTCAGCTAACCGGTATGGTGAACCAGACCTACGAGTTTAACAGCAGTACGCCCGACTACATCGAAGCGGATAAGCCCATCCTGATATCGCAATCCATTCCTTCACTCAACGCCTGCGGCTACCGCGGCCTGGGCGATCCCGACCTGGCGTATATCAGTCCCATTGAGCAGGGCATCAAACAAATTGGGTTTTTCCGCAACAAGGACGAAGACATTGCCTGGAACTTTCTTTCCCTCACCATCCCGGATGCCGGGCTGGCCTCGCTCACGGTCGACGGCGCCAAAGATTATTCGGTAATGCCGCATCCCAATATGCCCGGCTATTCCGTGGTAGTACAGCGCTGGCGGAGTACCTGGGCCTATGGGCAGTGCCAGGTAAAAAGCGATTCCGCTTTCACGGCCGTCACCTATGGACTCGGCAATGCCGAATCCTATATGTACAATGCCGGTGCATTTATTAAAAACCTCAGCGGTTCGCCCTATATCAAAAACACCTACAACAACAGCGATACGGCCAGTCTATTTACCTGCGGCGCCACGCCGTTTAAAATGGTTATCCGTCTGCGTTACCAGCCCACGAAACTGGTGGTGCGGCCGGGTGCTATCGGGAACATGATTCAGCCCGCAGCAGAGATCGTGCTGAACAATCCTGTGGCCGATGGCCAGGAAATGGTGATGGGCGTTCCCTATTATGTATATACGCTGCCCGCAACTTATACGGTAAGCAAAGAGGGTAAATACAATATCCCGGTATATGCCACCCACCAGTCGATAGACGGTTGCGATCATACCGAAAAAATTCCCTTTGAAATAGAAGTGCGCAAAGAACTGAAAACAGGTTTCGACATCGGGTACGAAAGCTGCAGCCGCGACCAGGTAATAGCATTGAAAGCCGATCCAAGTTTTACAGATGGCAGCCCGGTTAAACAATGGGAGTGGACCGTAACAGGAGCGGGGAATACCTGGACAAGCACACAGCAAAACTTCAGCCAGCAAATCGGAACAGGTGAATACGATATACGCCTGCTTGCCATAGACGAGCATGCCTGTATTGCTGATACCAGTAAGAAGATTGAAACCGGTAAAGGCCCTGAGGCGCCCGTCATTGCTGTCACCTCTGCTGATAAATGTGTAAGCGCTTCCATCCAGTTTTCAGAAGCCCAGACGGCCGCCGGTGCACAACAATGGTACTGGGATTTTGGTGACGGCACCATATTGAAACCGGAAAAGGACGGGCAATCTGTTACGCACGTGTATGCGCAACCGGGCACCTACACGGTGAAACATGCTTTTGCTTTTTCAGCCACCTGCAGCAGCGACACCGCCAGCACCACCATCACCATATACGGAAAACCCGCAGTGGCGCCGGCTTTCGACGGCGGCTGCGTGCAGGCCGATGGAAAACTGGCCTTTACGGGCAACGCCACTGCACCCGCCGGGGCTACCATTCAAACCCATAGCTGGAATTTTGGTGATGCCGCTGCCACACCCGCCAATCCCAATACAGCCGCTGTTGAAAATCCCACGCACAACTATGCGCAGGGATCCTACCAGGTGAGCTACAGCGTGCAAACCAACCAGGGTTGTTCGGCCGATACCCTGTTCACCGTGACCGTGAACCTGAAACCGGTTTTACAATACCCCGATCCCATAAGGGAAGCCGTTTGCGCGGGACCCGGTAATCCGCTGTCGGTGGCATCTGCATCGGTTACCAACAATGTTCCCGGCACCGGCGTGTACCAGGGCCCCGGTGTTGAGCCCGATGGAAGCTTCGATCCCAACAAAGCAGGAGCGGGCAGGCATACCATTAAATATTTTTTTACATCCACCGCAGGTTGCATTGATTCCATTGAATCGCATATCACCGTAAAACCCGTTCCCACTGCAGGTTTCACCGCTTCTACGGAAAAATGTGTCGGGGAAGCCATCCGGTTTACCAACACTTCTTCTGTAGACAACGGCGGACAGGCCGGCGCCAGCATTGTACGGTGGACCTGGAATTTCGGCGACGGCAAGCCGGCGCAGACCAAAACCAATGGCGATGCGTTCGACTACCTGTACGAAACGCCCGGCAGCTATACGGTAACACTCACCGTTGAAACCAGTGAAGGCTGTACCAGCCTGCCTTATTCACAAACGGTGACCCTGCACGCCATTCCCACTGCGGCCTTCGACCTGCCAGCCGTTGTATGCATGCCCGGGGGACAGGCGCTGTTCACCAATCGTTCTGCCATAACAGACGGCTCCGCTCTGGGTTATGCCTGGACTTTCAGCGATGGTCAAACCAGTACCGATAAGGATCCCGTCGTAAACTTTACCACGGCCGCCGACTACCAGGTGGTGCTCACGGTTCGCTCTGCCGGCGGCTGCAGCGCCACGCTCCAGCAAACGCTGCCTGCTTCGGCCTTTAAAAACAAGCCGGTGGCCGCTTTCGAATTTTCGCCCGCGCGCATCTGCCAGGGCAGTCCCGTTACGTTCACCGACAAGAGCACCGTGGCCGGTGGCCAGCTAAGCCAATGGAACTGGAGTTTTGGCGACGGAACCAGTTCCACCGACCAGCACCCGGTGAAGACCTATTCCGGCTTCGGCAACTTTACAGCAACGCTGCAGGTAGGCTCTTCCGATGGCTGTTTGTCCGACCCGCTGCCTGCTTCTTCCAAAACCATCACCGTACTGGTTCAACCCGTGATCGATGCCGGTCCCGATCAGAACGCGAAAGAAGGCAGCACGGTAGTGCTGGCCGCCACGGCCCAGTCGGAAAACCAACTGCGTTTCAACTGGACCCCTGCACAATTGCTGAGCGATGCGCATGTGCTTCGGCCTTCCTATATGGTGGTGCAGGACCAGCTCTTTTACCTGACGGCCACCGACCAGCAGGGCGAATGCTCCGCCAGGGATTCTGTTTGGGTGAAGATCCTGCGCACCGTTAATCCACCCAATGTGTTCAGCCCGAATGGAGATGGCATCCACGATACCTGGGTGATCCCTTACCTGGCCGATTATAAAGACAGTAAACTGGAAGTGTTCAACCGCTACGGGCAACTGGTATTTTCCTCCACTGGCTATCCCAAACCCTGGGACGGCAGAATGAACGGAAACCCGCTGCCCGCAGGCACTTATTATTATATAATACAATTAAATAATGGGATGGGTAAATTATCCGGATCCGTTACGATCATTCGATGATGCTTGTCACCCATTCCGGAAAAATATTTGTCCTATCAACGTGATCCATTGTGGGAACCAGAGCTAAAACCAAAACAGACTGACATGACCAAATTTTTAAGAACGGCAGTCCTGCTCATAACTGCGGCCACTGCATTCCAGGGGGCCCAGGCGCAGGACCCTCACTTTTCGCAGTACTACGTGTATCCTTCCTGGATGAACCCTGCGCTGACCGGCGTATTCGACGGCAGTTACAGGGCTTCCGCCATTCATCGCAGGCAGTGGGGAAATATCAGCAGTCCGTTTTCCACCATCGGTGCCTCGGTGGATGTGAACACCAATAAGAACGCCAGCTTCGGCGTGAACCTGCTGAACCAGCGCGCCGGCGACGGGGGCTACAACTACACCACGGCTTATGCCAGCATGGGCTATCACGGCGTTCGTTTTGGCGCCGATGGCCACCACCGCATTTCCATGGGTTTTTCGCTCGGCCTGATCCAGAGAGGATTTGATCCCAGCAAGCTCAGTTTCAGCGATGGAGCAGAGAACTTTGCCCGCAGCACCGTACGTTCTTTTGACGCCAATGTGGGCATCATGTATTTCGATGCGCAACCGGGTAAGAAAGCCAACCTGTTCGGCGGTTTCTCCGTTTCCCACCTGACCAAACCCACCCAGGAAAAATTCATTGAATCGGGCGCTTCTGCAAAAGAAAAAATGCCCATGCGCTATACGGCCCACGCCGGTGTGCGCCTCGCCCTTTCTGAAACCTTCACCCTTACGCCCAACCTGCTTTACATGCGGCAGGGCGACGCGGAGGAAAAAATGATAGGTGCTTACGCGCAGTTAAAAGCTTCGGAAGAAGCCGATGTGATGCTGGGCGCCAACTATCGTTTCAAAGACGCCATTTCTCCCTATGCCGGCGTTGGCTACAAACAGTTGGTGATTGGCCTCAGCTACGATATCAATAATTCGGATCTTGGTAAGACAGCCAAGGGCTCCAATGCATTTGAAATATCGCTGACCTTTACCGGTCTGCGCAAACAAAAAACACCCGACGTAGACTTTATCTGTCCCCGTTTGTAAATACCGCTTTCCGAAAACCTTCAACGAACCAGACCTATCATGAAACGACTATATCTAACCGCCGCGGCCATCGGAACAGTAATATTTGCGCAAGCACAGATGGGAAGCGGGTCGGGTTACCTGAAAGCCGCCGACAAATTTTATAAGAAAGGAGACTATTATTCCGCCGCCCAGTATTATGAAAAATACCTGGGCAAGGGCGCTTCCGGCGGCAATGACGGATTTGATCCTTATACCATCCAGCAACTGGGATCCGGAAAGAACTCCGGCGTTTCGGGCAGCGAGGACGCTGTGCTCTACCGCCTTGCCGAAAGCTACCGCCAGCTCAACTATTATGTGAAAGCAGAACCGGTATATGCCAAGATCGTGAGCACCGATAAAGCCAATTTTCCGCTCAGCGAATATTACTATGCAGTGAGCCTGCGTGCACTCGGCAAATACCAGGAAGCGGAACAACATTTCCAGTCTTTCCTGGACGATTACAAACAGCAGGACAATTATACCGAAGCTGCCCGCCGCGAGCTCAGGAACCTCAGCTTCATACAGGAACAACTGAAACGGAGCGATCTAGCACAATACCAGGTGAATGCTGTGCAGGCCGCCAGCGGTGATGGCGCCAATTATTCACCGGTCCTTTACAACGACCGCCTGCTCTTCACCAGCACCCGCAAAGCAGAGAAGGATTCCAAAACCATTAACCAGTTGTACGAAGCGCAATTTGCTTCCAACACGGTGAACAGTATTAGCCCGCTGGCCATTGCATCCGATCCGAAAATGCACCAGGGCGTTCCTGCCATTTCACCCGATGGCAACACCCTTTACCTGACCCGCTGGACCATTTCTGAAACAGGTAAAACAGCGGCTATTTTCAGCAGCAGCCTGGTTAACGGGCAATGGAGCGAACCACAACGACTGCCCGAAAGCATCAACGCACAAGGTTCTTCCAACCAGCAGCCCTTTGTGATGCCCGATGGCAAACACCTCGTATTTGCGAGCAACCGCAGCGGCGGCGCAGGAGGCTTCGATCTGTGGATAGCGCCCCTCAATGAAAACGGAGTTCCCGGCGACGCCGTCAACCTCGGCAATGTGATCAATACCAGCTACGATGAACAGGCGCCCTATTTTCATGCGGCCAGCAAAAGCCTGGTATTTGCATCCACCGGCCACACCGGTATGGGTGGCTACGATCTTTTCCGCAGCCGTCCGGATGGTGATAGCTGGACAGCGCCTGAAAACCTCGGCTATCCGCTGAACTCGGTAAAAGACGATATCTATTTTGCCAGTCGCGGTACGGCTAAGAACTGGCTGGAAACCGTTCTGATCAGTTCCGACCGGAATTCCGACTGCTGCCTCGACCTGTTCAGCGTTACGCGCAACCTGCCCGATCGCACCATCAGCGGATCGGTGGTGGCCTGTGATAACAAGCAACCGGTGCCCGGCGCCGAAGTAAGCATTGTGGACCTTGCCAACGGTTCTGCTATAACATCGGTAAAAACCGACCAGGAAGGCAAATACAGTTTTACACTGAAAGACTTTAAACCGCTGAAAGCCGTGGCCAGCAAGGAAGGATACAAATCTTCGGACGCACTTGCCTTCAACGCGCCCGCTTCGGAAGAAGCACTGGAGTTGAACAACCCGGCCATTTGCGTGGAGCTGGTTCAGCCGCCGGCCAATACCGCCGTGGTGATACCAAATGTGTATTACGCATTCAACGAAACAGAGCTTACACCCGAATCGTATGCATCGCTCGATTCACTCGCCGATATTATGAAACGCCTCCCCGAAATGACGGTAGAGATCGGTTCACATACCGACAATATTGGAACAAAAGCGAGCAACCTGGTAATTTCCAACAGGCGCGCAGCCAATGTGGTGAACTACCTGGTGAGCAAAGGAATTGATAAGAGCAGGATAAAATCAAAAGGATACGGATACAGCAAGCCGGTAGCGCCCAACCACAATACCGATGGATCGGACAACCCGGCAGGTAGGGAACAAAACCGCCGTACGGAAATGAAAGTGCTGAATTGATAACACGCTGTTTTTGTAAGTGAACCTATGAGATACGTTGTTGTTGTATGGATATTGTGCGTGATAGGGCTGGCAGAAGCAAATGCCCAGCAGAAACCGCATTACACGCAATACATACTCAACCAGTACATCATCAATCCGGCACTTACGGGTATTGAGAACTATGTGGACATCAAGCTCAGTCACCGCCAGCAATGGGCCGGTATCCAGGATGCACCCGTAACAACCTATTTCACCATACAGGGACCGCTGAACAAATCGGATTACCGTACCACGGCAACCTCGGTAGAAATGGAAGGAGAAAATCCAAGAGGCACGAGCTATTGGGAAAATTATACGGCTGCCAAGCCGCACCATGGAATCGGCATGCAGGTGATCAACGACCGGACGGGTCCTTTTAATCACTTTTCCATGTATGCGACCTATGCATACCATATTGGGATCAGTCCGCGTACCAGCCTGGCTGCGGGCTTCGGCGCAGGCTTTACCAACAGTACCCTGAATACGGATAAGCTGAACTGGGGCGATCCGCAGGTGGACCCGGCCCTCTATGGCACCGGAACCATCCGCAACCTGAAGCCCGATTTCAACGCCGGCCTTTATCTCTATTCAGCCGATTTTTTTGCTGGCCTGTCGGCCCAGCAGATCATTCCGCAGGACCTTGATTTTTCGAACGGCGCCGACCGTCCCGTAAAAGGAAGATATGTGCCACATATTTTTGGTACCCTGGGATACCGGTTTATGGTGGGAGAGGACTTTAACCTGATCCCCTCCGTGCTGGTGAAATACCTGCAGGAAACACCTGCCCAATTTGAACTGAATGCCAAACTGCAATACCACGACCTGCTCTGGCTGGGCAGCAGCTACCGCTTTAAAGATGGCTTTGCCGGCATGGCTGGCCTGCGGTTGGGAAAATTGCTCAGTGTTGGCTACGCCTATGATTATACCACTTCGCGACTCAATACCATCAGCCGCGGAACCCACGAAATCGTACTGGGCTTTTTATTGGGTAACAAGTACGATGATAGTTGCCCGCGGAACGTGTGGTAGCCCATGATCTTTTTTTCTCATGTGTAGGTACTAAGCCTGGTAAATTCTTTATCAGGCTTTTACCCGTTATAATTAATTATAAACTGTAGGTTTTAGAGATAACACGGTTTCTTTAATATATTTGACCCCCTGGCTTATGATTAAGTGATTGAGATGAGGTCAATTGGTAGCGTGTGCAAATGGTGGCTAATACTGCTCTTTTGTAGCAGTACATATTATACTTCCGCGCAGAAGCAGTCTGCAGATTACGGGCTGGTGACGCTGGAAGTAGTAAAGCAGAACGTGGATCACACACTGGAGAACATCCGGCAGCAGTCCGGGTGCATTTTTATTTACAACCGCGAAATGCTGCAGGGGCTGCCCGCCCTTACCCTCCGCATCCGACAACAGCCCGTTAAACTGGTACTCCAACAAATTGAAGAGCAAACGCAGCTTCGTTTCATTCCCATGAATGGAATGCTGGTGGTTCACCGGCCGGCCGCCAACGCAGCAAGTCCTGCTCCACAAACGACGATGGCGCCTGCCGAGGCCAGGCCGCTCAGCGGTCGTGTAGTGAACCGGAAAGGTGAGGCGCTTGACCGTGTAACGGTCTACAATAAACGCACCGGGCAGGGCAGTTTTTCTGACAGTGCCGGTTATTATTCTGTTCCTGCAAACCCGGGAGATGAGCTGCAGTTTTCTTTTGTAGGCTACTACCAGCAGGCCTTGAAGGTGTCCGGCGATAACAGCAGGCCGGCAGACATTATCCTGAGCATTAGATTGCCGGAAGTAGAAGAAGTGATCGTTTCCGGCTACCAGCAGCTAAGAAAAAAAATGGTAGTATCGGGATCCACCATCACAAGCATGCAGGATTTTCTGCTACCAGGCACTGCCACCATCGACGGCATGCTGCAGGGCAGGGTAGCGGGACTGGCCATCAGCAATACCAGTGGGGGAGCAGCGGCTTCGCCGCGCATGCGCATACGCGGTACAACCAGCTTTCTGGGGAACAACCAGCCGGTATGGGTGGTGGACGGCATTGTGCAGGAGCAGCCGCTGCTCACACTGTCGGCCTCGCAGGATGTATCGGAATCGCTGAGCAGCATGCAGGGCAATGCCATAGCGGGACTGCACCCGCTAGACATTGAGAGCATCAGTTTCCTGAAAGATGCATCCGCTTCTGCGATCTACGGTGTGCAGGCAGCCAATGGGGTGATAGTGATCACGACAAAAAAAGGAGGCAGCAATACGCGCCCGGTCATACGTTTTTACAACGATCTTGGAGTAACTGCACCGCCGCGCAATGCTGCCAGGGGACGAATGACCGCTGCAGAGCGGCTTGCCGTTTCTTCTTCCATCCGCGATCTGAACAAAGTCCCGCCCGGCTCCATCCCGGCAGATTCCTACGAAGCCTGGTACCATTCATTGCAGCAGGGCGATGTGACGCAGCAGGAATTTAACAACCATATAACGGCCTTAAGCAACCGAAATACGGATTGGGCAGAACAACTGTTCCATACCGCTTTCCGCAGGCAACAGGTGCTGCAGGTATCGGGCACGCAGGGCTTCCTCAGCTATTTCGGTTCCATCGGTTCAAACGGGAACCAGGGTGTGCTCAACGGTGAAAACCTGGAACGGACAACAGCCGATCTCAGGATCGTTGCCAATCCCGGCAAGCAGTTGCAGATGGATTTTAAAACATCTTTTTATTCCCGAAAGGCCGCCGGTCCTTACCAGACCAGCGCTTTTGACTATGCCTGGTATGCCAGCCGCACACTCAGTTCCGCCACCTATTATCCTGCAGCCAGCAATAGTTTCACGTCCACGGGCGAAATGGAAAATGCAGCCCTGCCTTTTAACTTCCTGGAAGAGCAGTCGCTTACCGGCAGCACGACCAGGACCCGCCAATGGCAGGCGCAACTGAACCTCCGGTACCGCTTATCCGAAAACCTCGAATACAATAACCTCATCGCCTTTTCAGTGCGCAGGGAAAATTACAGCCAGCAGGCTGCGGCCGGCTCCTGGTATGCACAGGAGCATCCTGGAAAAGCAACAGCAACTAACGGTGATATATATGTGTCGCAGCAGGCGGGCGCCGGCAGCACCAACTGGCGCCAAACCCTACAGTGGACCAGGCCCGAACAGGAAAACGCAGAGCTGGTAGTGCTGGGAGGAACGGAATTCCGCCACACAGATTTTGATAAGACCAATAACAGCAGTACCATTCTCTCTGCTTTTTCAACTGCTAATTATGTATTGCACCGTAAATATGTATTGAACGGAAGTGCACGGGTCGATGCTTCCAACCAGTTTTACGGTGACCGGCGAACGCTTCCCTCTTACAGCATCGGCGCCGCCTGGCGCATGGCCGAAGAGGCTTTCCTGCAAAAACAATCGTTGGTGAAAAAGCTGGATCTGCGCATGAGCTGGGGTCTGCAGGGCAGCATCCTGCATTCTTCCTATGGCTGGTTACAACTGCATAAACCCGACCCGGGAACCGATCCGCTGACGGGCGAATATTTCCTGCAGTTGTCGGCCATTCCAAATGGGTTGCTTACCTGGGAACGTACCGTGAATGCCAGCATCGGAATCGATCTGCAACTGTTCACCGATCGCCTGCAGATCTCTGCCGATGTTTACCGGAAAAAAGGAAACAACCTTTTACTGGATCAGCGCGTTCCGTTGGAATTCGGTACCGGTTCGCTCTACCTTAACAGCGCCGGCATGCTGAACCGCGGATTTGAATGCATGCTGAGTGGAACACCGGTTCGCACGGCACAATGGGAGTGGCAGCTTTCCCTGGTTTATTCGCGGAACATCAACCGGGCCGGCAACAGTTCTGCTGACAGGGACGAAACACCCTGGAGCGCTTATCTCGATGGAACAAAAGTGGTGGAGGGAAAACCCGTGGGTGGCTACTATGCTTACACCTTTACCGGCCTGAATCCGGAAAACGGCCTGCCGCTTTTCTTTGCCAGCCAGGACGACGCCGCTGCGCTGGCGCCCGGCCTTACGTTAGCGTATGCGGGTAGCCGTGAGCCTGTTTATTACGGCGGACTGGAAAGCAGGCTTCGCTGGAAGCACCTCCGTTTCCAGGTATTGCTGAGCTATGCCGGCGGAAACTATATCCGCTTAAGGCCGCTGTATCCCGATGCCGGCAGGAACGGCGGCGGCCTGCTGCCGCAGCAAAACCTTTCTGCAGCACAGGCCGGCGCCTGGCGGCGGCCGGGAGATGAAAAATACACCAGTATCCCCGCGCTGGCAGGAACCACCCTGCAGGAACAAACCATAGTGCTGCCCGGCGGCTATACCGGTAATGCCTATGCGATGTATGACCTTTCTGATGCACGCCTGGCGCCTGGCGCTTACCTGCGTTGTAACAATATATTGGTCGGATACGAGCTGAATGCACCAGCGCTGAAAAGGACAGGGTTGAAATCGCTGGAACTGCACGCCAACGCCGGTAACTTCCTGCTGCTTGCCAGTCGCGCCCTCGAGGGGCAGGACCCCGAAACGGGCTGGTACGGCAGCATGAGCCAGCCGCTTGCTTCCACCTTTTCCTTCGGCTTCACCGCCTCCTTTTAACACTAAACCGTAAGCATGAATAAATTTTTTACACTTCTTATTCTGATGCTGCTCACAGGCACCACCGCCTGCAAAAAAATATTCGATACGCCTGCCTATCCCTCGCCGGGTATCCAGCAACTGCGCGAACTGCTTACCGGGAGCGGGTATCCGCGGCACGATCGCATCTTTCAACAGGGACTGGTGCTGATGGACGACGATGTGCAGGATGTTTTTGAACCGGGCCGCACACCGCAGGCGGAACAGTATGTGTTGGCTTATACCGCCCTGTATTCCTGGGAACCGAAATGGCTGGAAAAACTGGACAGCAGCATTCTTTCTTCCCACAGTAAGAATTTTAACGCATGGGCGCGCTATTATGAAAACATTGCGGCGCTAAATACCGTGCTCGACAAACTGGAACAGGAGCCGCTCGCCTTAGCCGAACAGAAACAACTGGCAGGGGAGGCCCTGGGCCTGCGCGCTTTTTACTATCTCCAACTGGTAAACCTGTATGCGCTGCCTTATACGCCGGCCGCTGCTGCCAGTTTGGGAGTGCCGCTGGTATTGCACGCGGCATACAGCAATACACCCCTGCCGCGTAATACCATCGGTGAAGTATATGCGCAGATAAAATCCGATATCGATTCATCCATTGTTTTACTGCAGGAACTGCCCGAGCCGGAGAGCAGGTACCGGATCGGTACAACGGCCGCCCATTTCATCGCCTGCCGCACGGCGCTGTATATGCGCAACTGGAAATCGGTTATCCGCCATGCCAATGCGGTACTGGAACGTTCCGGAAGCCTCATGCAACTGAACGGCTGGGGCGCGCCCGACCCGGAAAACAAAAGCATCACGGCGGCTGGAAATATTGAAACGGTATGGGCCTATGGCAGCGCCGAAGATTTTTTACCTGAAGGATTTACACAGAACTTTACGCTCTCCACCGACCTGGTTGGTCTTTTCGACTCCGGCGACCTGCGCAGGGGCATCTACTTCGTTGAATTGTCCGATTCCGAAAAACAGGCAAAAGGCTATTCCTATATCAATGCAAAAAGAAGCCTCAACCGCGGCAATCTGCAAACGGGAAAAAGTTTGCGGATCGCCGAAATTTATCTCAACCGGGCAGAAGCCTGGCTGGAGTTGGCGGAAGAAAACAACAACCCCGATTATGCCAGCCTGGCCCTGGCGGATATCAACCAGTTGCGCCTGCACCGCTTCGCCCCCGACCGGTACCAGCCGCTGCGCATGGAATCGCTTTCTTCACTGGTGCAGGCCTACCGCGATGAAAGGCGGAGGGAACTCTTCGGTGAAGACCACCGCTGGTTCGACCTGCGGCGTTTCGGAATGCCCTTTATGGGACACCACTGGTACGGGTCATCTTCTTTTGGCGGCATCATATTTCTTATGATGGAAAAAGACCTGCAATACGTATGGTCTATTCCCGAATCGGCCATACGCCTGAATCCCAGCCTGCAGCAAAATCCGCAAATCGTGGAAAGACCCGCCATAGAATTGTACAAAACAGGTTTTTTCTGAAAAACATGCCTTATTTTCGCGGGCAAACAACGAAACACGTAATGGAAACACAGAAAAAAAATACCGGCCTCTGGTGGTTGGGATTCTTCGTATCCACCGCAGCCCTGCTGGCAGCCATCTGGCTGCACTGGGAATACCTGACCATGATCATTCCCTTCGTTTGTACCAGTTTTGTCAAAGCGATGGACATCATCTGATGCCCGTTCTACCATACCGGCCCCGCTTCAGCGGGGCTTTTTTATTTCAGTCCCGCATATGTGTACTTTATACACAAATACAGTATATTTAATTACCTAATTTTGCGGGCCAAATCTAGAGCATGAAAATTCAGTTTTATATACGCTTTCATACCAAATTCGGGCAATCCCTGCAATTGAGCGGCGATCATCCGTTGCTGGATGAAGAGGCGGGCCGGGCCCTGCCGATGACCTATCTCAACAACGATTACTGGACGGCGGAGCTGGAGCTGCCAGCCGGCCAGTCAACAGATATCCGGTACAAATATGCGCTGGTGGACACCGATGGGTCGGTGATGCCGGAATGGGGCGATGACCGTGTCATACAGTCGCGCATCCTGGATCAACGTGATCTGCAATTGTTTGACACCTGGAACCATGCCGGTGAATTTGAGAACGCTTTTTTCACGGCACCCTTTCAGCAGGTGCTATTGCCGGGGCATAAGGAAAAAAAGACCAAGCTGGCAAAGACCACCACCCACCTCTTTCGCGTGAAAGCGCCGTTGCTGGGAAAAAACGAGCAGCTCTGCCTCAGCGGCGCCGGCACTGCGCTGGGCGACTGGAATACAGACAAAGTACAACTGCTTCAACGCGACGGCAACTGGTGGACCATCGCATTGACCCTGCCCAAGGAGGAACTTCCGCTGCCCTACAAATACGGCATCTACGACAATCACCAGAAAAAATTCCGGCAGTTCGAAGGTGGAGAGAACCGCTACCTGTTCGGCGACGCGGGCGACCAACTCACCATCCTGCACGACGGCTTCGCCCAGTTCCCCAACAATGGCTGGCGCGGCGCCGGCGTGGCCATTCCCGTGTTCAGTCTCCGCAGCAAAAACGGGTTCGGCGTGGGTGAATTTGCCGATATCCCGCTGCTGGCCGACTGGGCCAAAGTCACCGGGCTCCGGATGATCCAACTGTTACCCGTAAACGATACAACAGCCACGCATACCTGGACCGATTCTTATCCCTATGCGGCTATTTCTGCTTTTGCCCTGCACCCGCTGTACGTGAATCTTGAAAAAGTGGCGGGAAAAAAGCATGCAGATAAAGTGAAATCGCTCCGGAAAAAGAGAGCTACCCTTAATGAAAATGAAGTGGTGGATTATGAAGAAGTGATGCAGTACAAATGGTCGGTGTTGCGCGAACTTTACCAGGCCATGGCAGGGGAGTGGTCGGAAGAGGAGGAGTTCCAGGAATTCTATACTGCCAACAAATACTGGCTGGTGCCCTATGCTGTTTTTTCTTTCCTGCGTGATAAATACCAGACACCGAATTTTACGCTTTGGAAGCAGCACGCGGTATATGATGCGGCGGCCATCGAAAAATTTGCGTCGCCCCGGCTTAAGCACCACGACCAGGTCCGCTTTCACTATTTTGTGCAATACCAGTTGCACAAGCAGTTGAAAGAAGCCACGGCCTATGCGCACAAGCAGGGCGTCATTGTGAAGGGCGATATTCCCATTGGCATTTACCGCTACAGTTGCGATGCCTGGATGGAACCGGATCTCTATCACATGGACCAGCAGGCCGGTGCTCCACCCGATGCTTTTGCGGTGAAGGGCCAGAACTGGGGTTTCCCCACCTATAACTGGGAGCGTATGCAGGCCGATGGCTACCACTGGTGGAAGCGGCGTTTCACGCAGATGAGCGAATATTTCGATGCTTTCCGTATAGACCATGTGCTGGGCTTTTTCAGGATCTGGTCCATTCCCACTTCGGCCACCGAAGGCATTATGGGAAGGTTCGTGCCTGCCCTTCCTGTAGGCAGGCAGGAATTCACCGACCGCAATATATGGTTTGACCATAACCGTTACACACGTCCATATGTAACCGAAAAACTATTGACAGAGCATTTCGGCGACCAGGCCGCTGCCGTGCAGGAATTGTTCTTTGAGCCTACCGGTTACGGGGAGTTTTTGTTCAAACCCGAATTCAGCACCCAGCAGCAGGTGGAAGACTGGTTCAGTTCGCTGGATATTGCCGATGAACGGCAAGCCTGGAAACAGGGTCTGCTCGACCTGCTGGCGAATTGCATTCTTTTTGAAGTGCCGGGATCAGGCGGGCAGTTGTTCCATTTCCGTTTTGGCGTGGACCAGACCAGCTCTTTCCAGGCGCTGGAACATCCCACGCAGGAAGGCCTGCGGGCATTGTATTACGACTATTTTTTCCATCGCCAGGAAGCATTGTGGCGCAAGCAGGCGCTGGAAAAATTGCCGGCGCTCAAAGCCAGTACCAATATGCTGGTATGCGGAGAAGACCTCGGGCTGGTTCCGCAATGCGTGCCCGATGTGATGAAGCAACTGGGTATGCTAAGCCTGGAAATCCAGCGCATGCCCAAGAACCAGGGGCAGACATTCTGCCATCCTGCCGCCGCGCCCTATCTCAGTGTGGTAACGCCTTCCACGCACGACATGAGCACATTGCGCGGATGGTGGGAAGAGGACCGCGCCTTAACGCAGCAGTTCTTCAACCAGGAACTCGCGCAATGGGGCGAAGCGCCGCAGCACTGCGAGCCCTGGATCAGCCGGGCCATTGTATTGCAGCACCTGCATTCGCCGGCCATGTGGTCGGTGTTCCAGTTGCAGGACCTGCTGGGCATGGAAGCGTCGCTGCGACCCGCTGACCCTGCAGCAGAGCGCATCAATATTCCTGCTGTAGCAAAACACTACTGGCGTTATCGCATGCCGGTAACACTGGAGCAGTTGCTGAAGGAAAAATCATTCAACCACGAGCTCAGGGAGCAGATCCAATCGGCCGGCCGATGAAAGTACAATCATCCATCGCGGAGCTTCCCTTTCATTTTCCCTTCACCATTTCCAAGGGCACCAAAACCCACCAACCCAGTTTCATCGTTGCCCTGGAAAACAATGGGGTAGTGGGTTACGGCGAAGCGCCCGCGATCAGCTATTACAATATACCGGTAGAAAAAATGCAGGCCGACCTGCAGGCGAAAAAAATATTCGTGGAGAAGTTTGCTTTCACCACACCCGATCGCTACTGGCATTACCTGCACCATCTTTTTCCCGCCAACGGCTTCCTGGTAGCGGCGCTCGATATCGCCAGTTGGGATATGTTCGGGAAATGGCGCCGCAAGCCGCTCCATGAGCTCTTTGGCGCGGACCCTTCAAAAATGCCCATCACCGATTATACCATCGGCATCGATTCCATTGAAACCATGGTGGCGAAGATGGAAGCGCAGCCCTGGCCGGTGTACAAGATCAAGCTGGGCACCGAACGCGACATCGCCATCATGGAGGCGCTGCGTAAACACACCGATAAACCTTTTCGCATTGACGCCAATGCAGCGTGGACAAAGGAGGAAGCCCTGGAAAAGATCACGGCTTTTGCAGGAATGGGAGTGGAGTTCATTGAGCAGCCGCTGGCAAAAGACGACTGGGAAGGAATGGCCTGGCTGGCGGGTCGCTCGCCGCTGCCGCTGGTTGCCGATGAGAGTTGCGTGTTTGAGCAGGATGTGATCCGCTGCAAGGATCATTTTCACGGCATCAATATCAAGCTGACCAAGTGTACCGGTATAACCCCCGCGCTGCGCATGATCGCCGAAGCCCGCGGGTTGGGATTGAAGATTATGCTGGGCTGTATGAATGACAGCACTATTGGGTCGGCCGCCATGGCGCACCTGGCGCCGCTGGTCGACTGGCTCGATATGGATGGCCCATTATTGTTGAAAGAAGACCTGGCCACCGGGCTGTCGTACGATTATGGCCGGGTGTTGCTGAGCGGGCAGCCGGGACTGGGTGTTACGGTGAAGGAAGGATTGTTTCCCGAATGATAATTCTCGTGAATCTGTGCCGGATATTTGGCAGGAAGGTCGGCTCTCCCTATTTTTACACCCCATTTTCGGGATGTAGCGCAGCCCGGTAGCGCGCTTCGTTCGGGACGAAGAGGCCGCTGGTTCGAATCCAGTCATCCCGACTTTACCCGGCATCGCTTAAACGACGCCGGGTTTTTCTTTACAACATATCTAAATATTTGACCAGACCGCATGCCTGGCAGCCTGCCTTAGGAAGATTAATATCTCCTAGCGCATTATGTTCAAAAACATAACCGATCCATTTGGGTTCCTTCAGACCCGTTCATCAAGTATATAAAAACCTCCATTTATTAGTCATTATTTTTAATAGGTTGAATAGAGCGTTCAACTTAATTATTGGCTATGCCTTATCTGTTTATTGGAACCCTCCTGATAGCTATTTTCGCCGGATGTAGTTCTCCAACGAAAGATCAGCTCAATTTGGATTTCGAAGATTGGAACGGGCATATACCAGCAATGTGGAAAGCCTCAAATCCGATATATGGCGAGATAAAAAAGGATTCCGTTTATACCAACTCCGGAAAATTCTCCCTTAACATATGCAAGGGTGCTCAATTTTCGAAATACTTATTCAAAATTGAACAATCAATAGTTCTGCCTTCTATATATTCTTCATGTATTATTTCAGGAAAGGTGCGATCAAGGAATATCAAATCCGGCTATGCCGGCTTATTTTATAAGGTAGTCTCAAAAACTGGGGATATTTTAAAAGGAGAAGATTTTTCACAAAATTCTATCTCTGGAACAACAGAGTGGAGGGAAGTATCTTTGAATGTTGAGTTTGACAAGGCTGAAGCCCAGTCGATAATACTAGGTGCCTGGTTCCTAGGGGATGGTGACTTTTGGGTCGATGATTTAAGGATAAAATCCGTCCCCGATGGAAAACATATCAGTGATATAAGCCCTGCCAAAGAATATGGCGCTATAGCCTCTAGCTCCATTCAAAAAGCATCAAACAGCATATCATCTGAACTTACAATTTCGCAAATTGATAAAATTGCCCGGTTCATTCAATACTGGGGGTTTCTAAAATATTACCACCCAAATGTTGAAAAGTATGATATCAACATGGATTCTTTATTCTTCGAAAATTTGCCAAAACTTATGGCAGACACGAACAGGACGTTTCCATTTCCTATAATGGTTGATATTCTTAATGACATGAAGCCGTTATCATCGTATGTTGTGCAACAATTTAATGACACAGAGGTGCGGGAATATACATCATTTAATGAAGTTTTCGATTTGGATACCCCGGACTCCATTCATGATAGACTAAAAAAAATAAAAGATTATAAGCTATCAGTTCCGCATCAGAAATATATGATTCAGGACGCTTCGGGGAGAGTTAAGATTACCAATGAAAACGAATATGAAAGAGAGCCATTTCCCGATAAGGCGGTGAGACTATTAGCCCTAAGCAGATATTGGAATATAATCAACTATTATTATCCGTATAAAAATATGATCTCAGGGAACTGGCTTGACGTTCTTTATAAGTATGTACCCTTGATGACTAACGCCACCAATGATTTGGAATATACTAAAGCAATAATGCGGCTGATGTCATTAATTAATGACGGACATGCAGATATTATGAATTACAATGCAGCTCATGATTCCATACTAGGTGGCTTTAGAATCCCAATTGCAGGAAAATTCATAGATAATCAGTTATTTGTAAAAAGCATCTTTAGTGATGATAACCCAACTCCTTTGCGGGTCGGAGACAGGATTGTTTCTATAGATAGTGTTCCTATAACGAAGCTACTGGAGGAGTACCTCCCTTTTATTTCTGCATCTAATTTAAACCATAGGAAAAAGAAGCTGATTTCTTCAAAAGGCTTTTTGTCGAGATCCCACTTTCAGCAAAGCATGCTGGGAATTGAAAGAAATGGTGTAAATATGGCGGTTGTAGTCAACAATATTTCCACATTAAATCCGAAATCTTATGAGCCGTTACCACTTGCAACTCCTGCTTTTGAGTTGATCCAAGACTCAATTGGGTATATAAATACATCGAAACTTAAGGAAGAGTATTTTAGCTCAATTAACTCAAAATTAAACAATACAAAATACCTTATCCTTGACCTGAGGTGTTATCCAAGCGTATTTATGCCCTTTAGTAGTTATGCAAAATGGCTTATTCCAAAATTGGATAGGTTTGCTATAACAGCCAGCTCCTCCAAAACGGCCCCGGGGACATTTGTTTATAGTGCCTTTCAGACAACGGGATATTACCCTACATCTGCCCAGGGAATTATTCCTTACAAAGGAAGGGTAATCATTTTGGTTGATGAGAACTCGATAAGTCAGGCGGAGTACACTGCCATGGCTTTTAGAATTGCTGAAAATGCTCTAATAGCAGGCCAGCAAACGGCTGGAGCTGACGGGGATGTTGTGAAATTTTGGCTACCTGGTAACATACTAACATGCATTTCAGGTATTGGAGTCTATTATCCAGACAAATCGGAAACGCAGGGCCCAGGCGTTAAAATTGATATCCCGGTTACTATTACGCGCAAAGGCGTTGCTGACGGAGTCGATGAAATTTTGACCGCAGCCATCGGTATTATTGGGGGAAAATAGCCCTACTAATTCCAATTCCCATTCATTTCCGTCAAAACAATCGGGGCTCCTTCGGTAACTACAATGGTATCGTCAATGGCAGAGAGCTTCGCCTGCAATCGCTCAATTTTATTATGAAAATTCATTTGCTCCGGCAGCTTAAAAAAGCTGTGCGCATGGAGCAGTTCGGCTGCTCCTTTCTGCACTTTTCTTCGTGGTAGTTGAGCGCTCTTTTAAGGTCTGTAGGGAATGTTATTTGAGGGCGCATTGCTGACGGATTTGATTAAGGGATACGCGGATATCTTCTATCTTTCTGAGCAGGTTCTGTCTGCCGGATTCGGTCAGCTCCGCCCATATTTTTATCTCCGGGATATGGTCAAGCGTATGCAGCTTATGCACGGTCTGATTGAAGTTATTTCCAACACGGAAAGTTGCCTGGAAAGCTGATTTAAAGCTGACAAAATTTCACGGGTGGATTCATCTTTATACAAAATAGTAACCGGCTTCTGCAGCAATACTTTGCGCACATATTGGCTCAACTTGTTGCACGTCGTCGCCGTATAGAGTTTATAGATGGCGGTATATTCATCCGGCTTCACGCGAATGCTGATCCACTTTTTGGGTGCTTTGATTTCTTCTTGCATCACAAATTCATTTACACGTTTTCAAAACTCCCGCATCCCTGAAAGGGTGCGGATATAAAAAAATTTCTTTGCCTTTTTCCCGAAACGACTTCGGAGTGAAGGGGCGAGGTTTTCCAAATATGCAACTTTTGGTACACCTCGCCATCCCCACGCCGGCAGGGGGATTGAGTGCCCGCCAGTACCCGAAGGGTGCGGCAGGCTAATGAAAGCGATAACAGTTACCCGTAACTGTTATACCGCTTCGCGGCAGTTAGGCCGCCGGTTTTGGAGCAGTACCAATATGCTGGTGCCACTCACTCAAATCTTTATGGCCTGCATACAGGCTGCGTTATCAGAGAATTTTTCAGGAAATATTTGGAGCGCCAACGTAGTGCATTTCGCGCCTGTCTTATCATTATCCAGATATAAATGCACGCGATCATACGTCTGCATAATTGGCAGTTGCATTTCAAGGAAAGAAGTAGAATTGAGCACCAGAAAATCTCTTAATGGAGCGGGTTGATTTTGGCAGATCGTGGAATAAGAAAGGAAGTCAAAAAAAACCTAGAAAACAGCTAACGTTTTATAACGTACTTCCTGTAAATATTGACCAGCAATATCCGTTGCCATACGGCGGGATTGACAGTAACGATAAGCGCCGGGGAGCTGACTATATGTACCGATAAAATTTCTATACCAGGAGCATCAGGCGGCCGGTTCTCCACCACATGCGTTGGCAGGTTGCCATTTTGTTTCAGCCGCTTCAGCGCCTCGGAGGTGGAAATCTTTTCAAAAAGCTCGATAAAATCCAGTAGGTCGCCACCTTTGCCATTTCCAAAACCAAACCATTGGTTACGGCGGCAATTGACTTTAAAAGAGGGCTTCGTTTCCTGGCGAAAGGGAGAATAATAAAGAAGTCCGTTGCCTTTTACTTTAGCAGGTTCAAACCTTGAGCAGACAGGCAGGCTACTATGTCTACGGTTTTTGCTTCTTTGATTGTCATAACACACAATTTTCACGTTCACAATTCAATGACAGAAACAAAACCATGTGCTACAAAGGATGAAAATACAACCGTGTCATATAACGGCACGGCAGGCAGGCGCTTTTCATACTTTTGTTTATTAAAGATTGAGAAATGTTCTGTAAAATATGAATACAACCAATTTTCATGACAGTCATGTATATCCCGGATGCCTGGCAACCATCCTCTTTAAGATTCCGGAAGGGACAACCATGCCGGTTACCGCAGAATTCAGCGATGGCTCAATTGCTACTGCAGAGGTTGAACAGGTAAACACAGAAGAGATATTGGTTCATATTAGTGCCTGTACAACGGCGCGCGGTACCCGCATTCCAGAAAAGTCCTGGCGTCTCAGGTATAACAGTGCTACGGATCTTTGGAAAGTGGCCGCGAAAATGTAAAGGGGTGTTGGCGTCAGGTATTTAAAAAACAAAACAGATCATAACAGGTAACCTGTTTGAAAGTATGAAAATGATTAAGTCCAGATTAGCTCACTTCCTTATTGAAACCATATTTCAGGTATGAAGTTTTTTTTCTCGGTTTCTTAATTATCAATATCAGTATTATCAATATGAGTGCGGCGACAACAGCCCTTACCACATAGTATTCATCCCGTTTTCCGTAAGCGGCAGTTGTAAGTGAATTGGGTTTCATATACAAATAGCCATTCCTGTTGTCGAAAACGAGGTTGAACCTTTTGAGCAGATCATTACCCAGGATCATTCTTAGTTCTCCACCGCCCATATCGCGTGCCTTATATTCGAATCCTGAAAGCCGGTAATTGCCGATGTCCAGCTTTGGAATGACCGCATCATCTAAACCGATCATGGCTGCCAGTTCGGTCAATACCCGGTAGGTTATAGGGACATCGGCGTTATTTAAAATAGTAGTGCGGGCGCCTGTGTCAAACATGACCCAGCCTGTTTGCTTTTTGTTGCGGATGGCAAGGCTTACTTTTATATATGGCAGGATACCACCATCAAGGATAAGGTCGTGGCGGGAATAAGCGGTTGCGAAAGGAGGCAAGGAATCGTAGACGACCAGTATCTGTTTATCATAGTTAATTTCCAATATTTTGTCCAGAAACAACGAATTGCCGATGATGAGGTCTTCGCCGGTCTTCATATTACCGGCTACCGCAATGGGCACACTGTCCCAGACCAGGTTCCCTATCTGGAGCAGATTCTTACTGGCCGATGGCACCTGGTTCACACCATCTGAATTGGCAAGGTTAACTTTCCCGTCGAAGTTCATCTTTACCTTATTCAGGGAAGTCTTATTGATAATTACTCCTCCTGCACCCAGATCAAGCTGTATATTGCTGCCGTTGGCCCCATTCAGCTTTGCCTTAACGTAGACTTTATGATTGTCGCCCAAAGTGAACGGAATGGTGTCAGGCCCGTTGAAGATATTTTTTCGCGTGAGGGCATTGAGATTTTTGTACCTCGCTGAAACGCGGGTATAGCAACTGTCTTTCCCGTCCAGTAAAATGATGAAATCATAATCCTTCCCGTAGGTCACGTCCATTGAAATGGAGTCCAGGTCGGTAATGAAGGAAACCTTATGGTCTTTTTGCGGGAGCTCCACAAAGTAATAATCAGGCTTTCTTTCCGGCATAATAGCCCAGTATCCTCTTTTAAAGTGATTTCCGTCACGGATATCAACTGTTTTGGAGCTTGCTTTAATGACAGGTAGCTGACTTTGCGCCAATGCGGGTCGTCCGTGTAGCAATAAAAAGACAATTATCAGACGGCAGCCTCCTATCAGCGTCTGCCAGGTTTGTCGTGAAGATGTCATGTATCACTGTTAGGTGCATGAAATGCCTGAAAAATAATAAAAATTATAAACGGCATCAGTCTTTTGTGAGGAACGGTCTCCAGGTAATTTTTATCAAAAGCCTACCGTATCGTATAACGGCACGGTAAAATTATAACAAGACAAAATTCCGGTCTATTTTTGCCACCGTGAAAATGATTTGTGGTATCTGAAACCTGAGCTATGTTAAATGAAAAGGAGTTGGCATTGCTCTATGAAACTTTACTCAGTGCACCGGGTATGAATGATGTGGTAAAACTGGATCTACGCATACCGCGCAAAAACGTGTTGTTGCGGGCTAAAGTAATAGAGAAAGGATTGCAGACCAAACCGGTCGAATCGCTGGAAGGATTGTTACGTGCAGCGGGTGAAGGAAGCCAGGAAGCACTTCAGCAGATCAGTTCGGAATTATTACACAAAGCCGGGATGTCGGATATGAACAGCCCCTGGTAGGGCTTTGTGCGTAGCTTCGTTTTCAATACACGCGGGCAAAGCGGTTGTACCTGAATGCGCCCTCGTATTCGGCGAATCATTGGGCAAAGAGTACCTGCGGGATCGGCCCTCTCAAATCTTCTGTGTTGTGCAGAAGATTCTGAATAGTAAAATGAAATTTCGTTTTCATATTGCTGACTTAATGTGTTAAAATGCTTTGTTTAGCTTTCCGGTTGCTTGTTCAGTTGCTCAAAGTCGTGCAGAGAAACCGGTGTTTTTCCCCTTCAACAGACTTAAAGACAAGTTTTTATTTATCACGCCCTTGCGGTTAAGCATATTTCGTATTCCAAATCCCATTCATTTCCGTCAAAACAATCGGGGCTCCTTCCGTAACTACAATGGTATGTTCGTGTTGTGCCATAAAGCCGCCATTGTTCCCCACCATCGTCCAACCGTCGTTCAAAGTGTTGGCATAGGTTGACGCTGTTGAAATAAATGTCTCAATAGCAACGACCGAATTTCTTTTGAATCTTGCCAGGTTATGCTTGTCTCTGTAATTTGCTATATCACCCGGTTCTTCGTGAAGGCTCCGGCCTATTCCGTGTCCTGTCAGGTTTTTAATTACTTTGAAGCCGCGTTTCCTGGCTTCCGTTTCAATAAGATGCCCCAGGTCTGAAATGCGAACGCCGCCTTTTATGCTATAGATTGCTTTGTGCAGGATCTGTTTTGAAGCGTCTACCAGTTTCTGGTGTTGATGAATGTCTTCCCCCAGCACAAAGGAACTGCCATTATCCGACCAAAAGCCGTCGAGTTCAGCGGAAACATCAATATTAACCAGGTCGCCTTCTTTCAGTATTTTTTTATCGGATGGAATACCGTGACAGAATTCATTGTTTATGCTTATGCAAGTGTATCCGGGAAAACCATAGGTCAGATATGGTGCAGATTTTGCGCCGAAAGCCGTTAAGATCTCTGCGCCATAATTGTCCAGTTCCTTTGTCGTCATTCCTGGCCGGGCATAGTCGCACATTTCTTTCAAGGCCTGGGCCACCGCTTCGCTTGCCTTTTTCATCCCGACTAATTCAGCTTCTTTTGTTATCGACATATTCGTTTTATCTGTTTGTTTGCCCGCGATCTTTTACAATTCAAAAATACGCCAACCACCAAAGAAATATTTATGAAGATGAACGGCCAGACGCACCAACCCACTGGTAAATGCGGACAAAAACCAGCAACGCCGCTCCGGCAACAAAGGCAGGCGTGTATCCAGGGAGGCCGGTTATTTTAAGAACAAGACCCGACAACATAATGATAATCCCTATCGTTCTGGCTATTTTCATACACAAAAGATACTGTTTTTGAGTGGATTTTCTCCATTCGTTGCGAGAAAGAACCCGGGAGAATTTACCTTTGGCAAAGCATATTCATTACCATGGACAACGCAAGAGTATTTAAAATGTCGTTTGCCGGCGTTTATCCGCACTACATTCAAAAAGCGGAGAAAAAAGGACACACAAAGACCGAGGTCGATGAGATCATTTGCTGGTTAACCGGCTACGACCAAGCAACCTTGCAGAAGCAGATCGACAATAAAACCGATTTCCAAACCTTTTTCGCCCAGGCGCCGCAAATCAATCCGAATGTTTCTAAGATCACAGGTGTTATTTGCGGGTATCGTGTGGAAGAGATAGAAGACAAGCTCATGCAGAAGATCCGCTATTTAGATAAGTTGATTGATGAACTTGCAAAGGGAAAGGCGATGGAAAAGATCCTGCGCAAGTAAGCCCTTCAGCCCGCATAAAAATAAACATGAATAATTCCGACATAGCTGATATGGTATTTCGAGAAGCGGTTGAAGCCATTGACTGTGGCAATATCGCCATCCTGCAACACCTGCTCGAAACAAACCCGGAATTAGCAACAAAGCGTTTGGAAACAACGGGAGAAGAAGGATATTTCAAAAACCCTTACCTGCTTTGGCTCATGGCAGATAACCCGATCCGCCAGGGTAAACTACCTGCAAACATTGTTGAAGTGACAGACCTGCTTATCGAAGCTTTGCAAAAAGTAAGGCCACAAAATTACCAGGAAATACTTGACTTTGCATTGGGGCTTGTAGCCACCGGAAGAACCCCCAAAGAATGTGGCGTACAAATTCCTCTTATGGAACGTTTAACCGCCGTTGGCGCAAGTGTGGGCGAAAACGTCTTGGGCGCCATCGGCCAGCGCAATTTCGCAGCCGCAGAATACCTTCTTCAAAAAGGCGCCGTTTATAACCTTGCTGCAGCTGTTGGGCTCGACAAAACCGATGATGCAAAAAAGTTGGCAGAAACTGCAACAGTGTCTGAATTGTACGTGGCTTTGGTAGTGGCCTCGTTTTTTGGAAGAACCAGTGCCATTGAGTTCCTGATCGAAACAGGCGCCGATCCAAACGGATATGGAAAGCCGGAAGACTTCGGTGGTTTTCACGCACATGCAAGTGCCCTGCACCAGGCTGTATACAGCGGCTCGATCGAATCGGTAAAACGGCTGGTGGCTGCCGGCGCCAGCCTTACAGCAATCGACAGCGCTTACCAGGGCACACCGCTGGACTGGGCAAGTCATATGCAAACAGAAGAAAGCTTGACAAAAGAGGAAAAAAGGAGATTTGAAGCCATAGCAAACTTTTTACGAAGCGGCATGGTTTTTTGACGACCAATTGCATGGCACCGGAAAACAAACAGATACACATTGGCACCAGCAATATTGTTCTTCCCATAACCAAACCACATTATCCGCCGGCCTACCGATCGGGCTCGCAACTGGCTTATTATGCCAGCCTGTTTGATACGGTAGAGATCAATCGCTCATTTTACAAAATACCACAGTTCAACACCTTTGCCCGCTGGGCGGCAGATGTGCCCGGCAATTTCCGGTTCAGCGTAAAACTATGGAGAGGAATTACTCATACCAACAACCTACACTTCAGCGAAGTGGATGTCGCTGCCTTCCTGGAAGCTGCTGCGGGACTGGGAAACAAGCGCGCCTGCCTGTTGGTGCAGTTTCCGGCCTCGGTTACCATCGCCCTGTTGCCGAAAGTAGAAGCGCTGCTGCGCCTGTTAGCAGCAATCGACGCCGCGAGGGCATGGCAGATTGCCGTAGAGTTCCGGCACAGGAGCTGGTACACACCGCACGTATACACGTTGCTGGACGAACTGGAGTGCGCTGTTGTGCTGCACGATATGAAAGGATCGGCTACTCCATCGCTGAATAGCGGGGCAAAGACAGCGTACTATAGATTTCATGGAACCCAACCCAACTACACAGGAACTTATTCAACGGAAGAACTGCGGGCCATAGGAAAGCAGCTTCGGCCCTTGTTGGGTGCGGGCAAGGAAATCTATGTCTATTTCAACAATACCGTGGGAGCTGCTTTTGAGAATGCCAGGGACTTGCAGGAAATAGTAAAATAACTTTGAACGGGTACGATAATTGTATACCCTGCAACAGCCGACATAGAAAAAACCACCACTGTCATAAGACAGGCACTGGACACATTACCCGGCATTAACCAGCGGGAAACCGATGTGTACTTCACTGATTTTACCGGCGATAAAGTGAAACTGGAAATATGGTGCTGAGTAGAAATACAACAGGTCCTTTCAGGAAGCAATAATCAACCTGCAGCAGTAGTTCCATAGCAGTTCCGTGAAGTAATCTGCAAAAAAATCAAATGATGCTGGATGAAACAGGCCGGATGGATTGCTTGAGTTCTTCCACAAGCATTTCCGGTGAACCCGTTCCATTTGTCAGCCAATCGAAAATAATAGCACGCACAATGCCCCTGTATCTTTCATCCGGATGAAAAGAAATCACAATATAATTTTCCACAACATTGCTCACGCCGTCCAACGCCAATAAGGCCCGGCCGTTGTTTGGCAGCCTGGCTATTTCCTCATGCAATGCTTTCAGGCATGTCAGGGCCCTGATGGCGATCTTTCTTTCCATATTGCAATTCAATAGCAAAGAATAATTTTACAGATACTATGCCAGTTTTTAAAATCTGGATTGCATGATACCACCCGTCTAATTCGTTGTTTAAACAATTTTTAGAAGAGGCAACCACTTTTCAAACATGCCAGGGGAACGACGGCGGCCGGGCACATCCATTGCGTAAGCATTTTCTCACTTCATATACAGTTTTCCACTGCATGGCGAAACCGTTCGCTGCAAACCGATGGCACCGATATTGGATGAATCAACCTAAAATAATTTCTATGGCACGCACAAAAACAAACCGGCCGGCAAAAACCAACACAACATCGTTCGGTTCCGGCGAAGGCAACAGCCAACTGGAAAAATATTTCCTCGATGCGCTGAAAGACATTTACTGGGCAGAAAAAGCGCTCACCAAAGCCCTGCCCAAAATGAAGAAGGCAGCCACCACTCAACAGTTGCAGGACGCCATTGAACTCCACCTCGGCCAAACCATGGAGCATGTGACCCGGCTGGAAAATGTATTTGAGATGCTGGGCAAACGCGCACAGGCGAAAAAATGCGAAGCGATGGAAGGCCTGATCAAAGAAGGGGACTCCATCGTTGAGGAAACAGAAAAGGGCAGCATGACCCGCGACGTGGGCATCATCATGGCTGCGCAAAAAGTAGAGCACTATGAAATAGCGACCTACGGCGGACTGGTGCAACTTGCCCATGTATTGGGACAGGAAGAAGTGGCCGGCATACTGGAGGAAACGCTGGAGGAAGAAAAACAAACCGACCTCGACCTGACAACCATTGCCGAAAACGACATCAACTGGCAGGCAGAGCAGGAAGAAATCGAAGCTTAATGCCATGCTCGCTTATCATGCCTCGCACGAGCAGTTCAGTCCCTCGGCTTTGCTGAAATACGCCAGGCTTGCAGAAGCTGCCGGGTTTGATGCTATTCACAGTTCCGACCATTTCCACCCCTGGAGCGAAGCGCAGGGTAACAGCGGTTATGCTTTTAGTTGGCTGGGTGCAGCTATGCAGGCCACCACTGTCCCGTACAGTGTGGTCTGCGCACCCGGGCAACGATATCACCCCGCCATTGTAGCCCAGGCCATCGCCACACTGTCAGAATTATTTCCGGACAGGTTCGGCGTGGAGCTGGGAAGCGGCGAAGCCATCAACGAAACCATTACGGGAGAACTGTGGCCCGATAAACAAACACGTAATCAAAGATTGCAGGAATGTGCCAGCATCATCCGCGACCTGCTGGCAGGGAAGGAGGTGAATCACACCGGCCTGGTGACCGTAAAACATGCGCGGCTGTACAGCCTGCCAGGCCAGGCGCCGCCGCTTTTTTGTGCGGCCTTATCAAAGGAAACCGCCGTCTGGTCGTCGGCCTGGGCAGATGGACTGCTGACGACGGCAGGCGATGAGTCTTCGGTGAAAGAAAAGATCCGGGCATTCCGCTCCAAACAGGACAGCACCAAACCGGTGTACCTGCAATATTCCTTTTCTTACGCCGGGCATTTTGAAAGCGCGGTAGAAGGGGCTTACCAGCAATGGCGAAGCAACCTGGTTGGATTGAAGCAACTGGGAAATATGGAAACGGTTGCCGATTTTGAAAAAGCAGCCGCGGAAGTGGAAAGGGAAGACATCATCAAGAGCGTGGAAATGTTCACTACCATTCCGCCTGTTATTGAAAAGGCCAATGCCTACCTTAACTGGGGGGCCAACAGGGTGATCCTGCACAATATTCATCCCGACCAGGAAACATTCATCCGCGATTTCGGAGAGGCAAAGAAAAACAGTTGATACACCCACCTTATTCATAAAACGCATAGCCCGGAAAGGCAACCGGATTGGCTGTGATTTTTAACCCATACACACCACCCGCAGTTTTACCGGACCTGGCGCGGAACGTAACTTTCACTTTATCCTTTCCTTTCATAAGCGCACCCGGCAATACGTATTTTTCTTCGTAAAAAGTCAGCGGCCAGTGCTGGTCCATGGCCTCGGAACCAATAAGCACATCGTCCACCAGCACGTCAAAAGCGTTGGCCCGCGATGCGCCGCCCCAATAGGTGGCAACCAGGTATTGCCGATCGTGGTTTTTGTTAACCTTTAGCTCATAAGAAAACCAGCCATCACGCGCAAAACGCCCCGGGCGGTTTCGTTCCCAGAAATTCCGCTCATCGCGATTCGAGGAAGTGTCCGTCCGCTCACCCTGCAGCTTATGCGCTTTTTCATCCGCGGCAGAAGCGGTATTCACTTCATCGCTCACGATCGCTGCGCGCAGTGCGGCTTCTTCGGGCGTAAACATTTTCCAGTACACGGTATAGCGCTGGTGGTGCATCTTATAAAAAGGCACCAGGGTAACATCGCGCTGTTTTCCATTCAGCACGCCGGCCTTCACTGTTTTATACTGTAAGGTATTCCCGGTTGGTTGCAGCCAGCTAAGATTGATCCTGCTGGCGATCAGCACCGGTATATCCTCCTTAGGAATGATCCAGGTCCTGTTCTCCACCAGCGCATTTCGTACCAGGTCGTTCGCCGGCATCCTGTCGCGCCCCAGCTCACCCGCCAGTGCCAGCGGACCATGAAAAACAGCTACCATATTGGGATCGTCGGGCGCTGGTTCCAGGTAAAAATCCTGCGGCAGCTCCAGCCTGATCTCGTCGCCCGCTTTCCAGTTCCCCGTTAAACGGATATACTCACCCGGCTCCGCGTCCACAGTTACGGGCTTATCGTTTATCCATACCCGTGGTGTACGCTTCAGCCAGGCCGGGTTCCGGATATAGATCTGCTTGCTGAAAGACTTATTTTCTGACACCTGCAGACGCACCAGGTCTGCTTCCGGGAACTTCGTTTCCATCTTGAGCTTTAATCCTTTTTCCTGCCAATTCAATTCGGAAGAAATAAAAAGATTTACATAGAGGTCTTTTCCGTTGTTAAAATAAATGGCTTCGCCATACTTGGAATGATTTTCCATGCCCGTGCCCACGCAGCACCAAACGCCTTCCAGGTCGAAGCCCCTGCTGTAGGACTTAAAGCAGCCGGGTCCCAGGGCCGTGTAGTAGGTAACGCCGCCCGACTGCGGGTCCTGTGAGGCCAGGATATGGTTGTACAGCGCGCGTTCGAAATACTGCATCTGTTGCAGGTCGCCGGTGGATTCAAAATAATTCAGCGCCACCTTCAGCATATTGTAGGTGTTGCAGGTTTCGTTCGAGGTGTAACCCAGCCGCTTCGTGATCTCACCGGGACGGCCAAAGCGTTCATAACAACCGTTGCCGCCGATGGCGCTGGTATGGTCGCGGTACACCATCTGCAGGAAGTTGGCCGTGGCCTTTTCTGCTACCGGGTCGCCGGTAAGCTGGTACTGGCGGGCGGTTCCCACGAAAGTAGGCACCTGCATATTGGCATGACGGCCATACAGCACATCTTTTCCATTGGCTATATTCAGTATCACTTTCTGGTGGTTGAATTTCACCGATACCTCCATGTATTTCTTATTACCGGTAAGTGCATACAAATCGGCGAACACCTCGTTCATGCCACCATGTTCCAGGTCGAGCATATCATCAAAAAGATCGGGGTTTGCTTTCAGGGCAAAGTACAGGATGGGATCGGCATACTCGACAAGCATTTCAAAAGCCGTTGTGTTGTTGCAATACAGGTAAGCATCGCGCAGCGCCGCCATGTATTTGTGGATGCCATACCAGTCGTTGCCGGTGGTGCCGCCCCAGGGATAACCACTTTCGTCACCGCCATCGAGGGTGAGCTTTCCCTCCAGTATCTTTTCAAAATTGGGATTGATGCCGCTTTTTGCCAGCCCTGTTTTCGGTTCCTTTTCCGCGATGCGGTCCCTGCATTCCTTCAGCGAAGCAACGAGATAGTTGACTCTTTCCAGGAAGCGTGGGTCGCCAGTTTGCGCATACATCAGCGATATGCCGGAAAGGTAGTGGTCGCGGTCGCCCGGTCTTGTTGCCTGTGGCTGGTTGGAACCAGGGTAGGAGCCAGGTTCCGGCAATCCCGCTCTTTTCCGCGAACGGGCCAGCATCCGGTTCGGGTCCATATCCAGCAGGTATTGCTGCGATACCAGCATGGCCTGGTAAAACGGGGAACCGGGCAGGAGCTGCACCTGCGATAGAGAAAAAGTAGTCCAATGTTTGGGCCTTTCATTTCTTACTACGGCCTTCTCATCTATTTCGCCGGCCATGGAATGCTGAACAAAAAGCAGGGCCAGCAGGAGTTGCAAGGATTTTTTCATATGGCTCTGTGCAGATATTTCGTTTGAATACGCGTCGCGAAAAGGCGGCGGACGATGGTTAAAAAGTAGTGGCTGTATTAACGTGCAACAGGTAAGGATTGCGGTGTTGTGGTAGGGCCCTGCACCGTCAGCAGTCCGTCTTTCGTGATCTCCATCGGATCGATGAACACCACACGCTGGTCGCCCGTTTTGGCGGTGCGCCCGTGGTAAACGCAGTACTGCTTTCCATCCGGCAGCGTTAATACCATATTGTGCCCGGTGCCGGTAACCTCGCCGCCCTTATCGGTATTCTTCTGCAATACAGGGTTATTGGCCGCTTTTGTAAAAGGCCCTAACGGATCTGTTGCAGTTGCATAGCCCACCGCATAATTCTTTCCGCCAAAAAAATTTGCGGAATACATGATGTAGTAAGTGCTGTCTTTTTTAAGCAGGTAAGAACCTTCGGTCCAGCGACGGTTCACTTCGCGCGAGGTAACGGAGCGGCTTTCCCATTCGGCCTGCCGGTCGCTCATGGTAGAAGGTGGCTGCAGCAATAAGACCGGCTTGCCGATAACGCCGCTGAAATCGGGCTTCAACTCTACGCCGTATACCCAGCTTTCTTCGATCTCCTTAAATAGCCCTTCCTTTTTTGCCCAGTCGGCCACTTCGCTTTTTACCGGGTGTTTATAACAGCAGCGGGAATAATACAGGTAGGCCTTACCGTTAGCGTCGTCGAAATACACGTTCGCGTCGATGATGGGATAGCCGGGATCGAATACCGGTTTATCGTGCAGTTCTGAAAACGGCCCGGTGGGACTGTCACTCACAGCAATGCCTATACGAAAATTTTCTTCCTCCTTGCCGGGATTGTGCTTCCAGTTGGCGCTGAAAAACATATAGTATTTTCCGTTTCGCTCATATACTTCAGGCGCCCAGAAAGAATTGACGGTCCAGGATTTTTCGGTGGCGCCGGTATAAACCATTCCCTCATCTTTCCAGTGCACCAGGTCGTCCGATGAATAGGTTCTGAAACCGTTGTTCTCCGAAGTTCCATACATGTAATACCGTCCGTTTGAAGCACGCAACACATAGGGATCGCCCAGGGCCACATCAATGGGATTGGAGAAAAGGCTGTCTTTCTTTTCTTCTGTTGCAGCACCGTCCTTTTTTTGTTGTGGGGCATTGTTGCAGGCGGCCACAGACAGGACCACTAAAAAAACAAGTACATTTTTCATTCCCGTGAAGAAAAGATTATTGTTCTATTTATCCTGTCTGTATCGTATCAGAATGTAGGCAAACTGTGTCAGCGCCTTGTTAAAGTTATAAATAAAAGCTGCCATGTGAGTGGAATAGCCTATATTTGCCCAGACAATTTGAGTTCTATCGCTCTTGTAAACACTTACTTCCCCGCCTGTTTTTTACATCTGCCATTTTTCTCAGATATTTTTTATCGAATCATTTCAGTATTATGAACATCTATGTATCGAACCTGGGCTACAGTTTCCAGGACGAAGACCTGAACAAGCTTTTTGGAGAGTATGGCGACGTTTCTTCTGCAAAAGTAATTACAGACAAATTCACCAGCAAAAGCAAGGGCTTCGGTTTTGTTGAAATGCCCGATTCTCAGGCGGCTGAAACGGCCATCAGGGAACTCAACGGCAAAATGGTGGAAGGTCGCCCTGTAAGGGTATCAGAAGCCAGGGCAAAAGAGGAAAACCAGGGCAACCGTAACAATAGCTACAACAAAAGCTGGTAAGCACGCTGCGCTGGACAAAATAAAATTATTGTACACCACTTATACCTTGACATGGATAAAGAAAGGATTGAAAGTTTTATAAAATCCAGCCTTCGTAACAATACTACTATTGATATCCGTTTTAAAGGCCGGTCCACGGTGACCGGCCTTTTTATTCAGGCAAACGACTTCGACGAGCTGAAGTCAAAAAATTTCTGGCGCATCGTATCCCAGCCTAATATCCAGCACTGGTCCGAAACCAACGACGTAAACCTGGCAAGGATATTTAACGGCGCTTCCTTTGCCTCTCTTGCAGACACAAAACACACTGCTATGGCTGAAGTTTGTGAGCAGCGGGAAGAGGTAAAAGAGAAGAGAGGAGGAGCCAGGCGAAAGGGATAATTTCCATCATGAGCAAGATCACTTACAACAACCGGAACGCCGTATTTTTTGCGTCGTTAAAAAATGCAGTAGACCGCTATTTTGAACAAACGGGTCAGAAAAGAACAGGCAACATCCATTTACACGTAAAATCTGTTGTTTTTATTCTTTCAGCGATTCTTTTGTATACCGCCTTGTTGTTTGTCGCTATGCCTGTGTGGACAGGCATCCTCGTGAGTCTGCTGTTTGGCTTCACCCTGGCATGCATTGGATTCAATGTAATGCACGATGCGAACCACGACAGCTATTCTTCCACCAAATGGGTCAACAAAACGCTGGGGCTCACATTGAATGCATTGGGTGGAAACAGCTTTATCTGGAAGCAAAAGCACAACATCATACACCACTCTTATACAAATATCGACGGCGTGGACGACGACATCGCCAAAAGCCCTTTTCTCCGGATGTGCAGCACACAGCGCTGGGCGCCGGCTCACCGGCTACAGCATTTCTATACGCCCGTTTTATATGCCATTAGCTCCCTGATCTGGGTACTGTACCAGGATTTTGAAAAATACTTCAAGCGAAAGATCTGTAATACCACGCTTAGAAAAATGTCCTATGGTGATCATTTCCTGTTTTGGAGCAGCAAGATTTTATATATCCTGTTTTACCTGGTCCTTCCCATGGCGCTGATTGGCTGGAAATTATGGTTGTGCTATTTTATTGCAATGCACGTGGGACTGGGATTTACATTGTCCATCGTTTTCCAGTTGGCGCATGTGGTGGAGGAAACTGAATTTGAATGTGTACAGGGCAATGATAAACAAATAGAAAATGAATGGGCGGTGCACCAGGTTAAAACAACCGCCAATTTTTCGTCGGGGAACAGAATAGTTTCCTGGTTTGCCGGCGGACTGAATTATCAAATTGAGCACCATTTGTTTCCAAGGATAAGCCATATTCATTATCCTGCACTGAGCAGGCTGGTACGGGCCGAGTGCCGTGCCTTTCGTCTTCCTTACAACAGCATCCCTACAATGGGCGCCGCTGTAGCATCGCATTTCCGTTTTATAAAACAAATGGGGCAGAAGCCATAAGCGCCCTGTTCGCCCGCCGCTTACATTGACCTGGCCTTCAGAAGGAATTCTGCTACATAATAGGCTATCTGGTCTGACAGCTCCCGACGCAATGCATTTTCGCTGACCTTTCCACTGTATTGACCGATTGTTTTTTCCGCGGCTTCCGCCAACTGCTTTTTTAACTCCTGCACGTAGCGGCCCTGCATTTGCTGAAAAACATTTTCATCCTGCAGGCGGTTTAACTTTTGAGCGTTCCGTTCAAAATCTGCCGAAATTGCCATGAACAGGTTCGACGCCTCATCCCTGAACCGGGATACAACCATTTCAATATCCCTTTCCATAATTGCAATTTAAACACGGTAACAAACCGCATTGATACTCATTCCTGCTCCCACGGAAGCAAAAACCACGATGTCTCCGGCACTTATCTCATGGCCGGCGATTTTACCCTGGCAAACCAGGTGATACAGGGTAGGAACAGTAGCCACAGAACTGTTTCCCAGCCAACGGATGGTCATGGGCATTATACCCGGAAAAGGCGCTTGCAATCCGTACAGGCTGTATAAGCGCTTCACTATTTCCTCGTCCATTTTTTCATTGGCCTGGTGTATGAATATCTTCTTTACCTGATCTATTCTTATGCCACAATCATCTATACATTTTTTTATGGCATCCGGCACATGAATTAGTGCATATTCATATACTTTTCGCCCTTTCATTTTCATGTACAACGAATGACTTCCCGCACCTCGTTTATAGGAACTACCCATATGGATATAATCCAATTCCGCCAGGCTGTGCGTTTGTGCATGCGTGCCCAGTACACCCGGTCCTTCATTGCCGGTGTCGGTATATTCCAGCACACAGGCGCCGGCGCCATCCGCAAAAATCATGCTGTCCCTGTCGGTAGGATCCACCACACGTGACAGGGTTTCGGCGCCGATCAGCAATATTTTTTTTGCCATACCGGCCCTGAAATAAGCTTCGGCCTGTATGAGCGACTGGATCCATCCCGGGCAGCCGAAAAGAATGTCGTAGGCAATGCATCCGGGCCGCCGGATCTTCAGGAGGTGCTTTACTTTACTGGCGATGGAAGGCACGTTTTGCGACTGCTGGCGCTGGTGGGAAATGTCCCCGAAGTTGTGCGCCACTATGATCTGGTCCAGCGATTCGGGATCGATGCCGCTGTTCGCCAGGGCCTCCCTTCCGGCGTAGGCAGCCATATCGGAAGTGTTGATATTTTCCGGTGCATAACGCCGTTCCTGTATGCCGGTAATCTTCTGAAACTTTTCAATAATAAGATCCGGTGAGCCGGCTATCGGAAGGCCGTCTTCGCCATAAAAAATATCATTTACAAAATGGTTGTTTGCGCGTATCAATTCAGGAACATAGGCCCCGGTTCCAGTAATAACTGACTTCATCATAGTGCTCATGGTTTTACGGGATATAACAACTGACTGCACTAGGACGCCCTATGGGAAATTACAGGGTGCAATAAGTATACTCCACGAAGAAAATAAACCGGTATAAGATACTTCCTATTTCTGATATATGAACGGTGGGGCGAAATAGTTTAACAGTTCACGATCTATCCCTGTTCCTTGAATTGTGAAGGCGCCATTTCTGTCTGTGTTTTAAAAAACTTAGAGAAGCTGGCATGGTCGTAAAAACCCAGCTCGTACACGATGTCTTTTACCGGCATTCCGGAAACTTTTAATAACCTTTTTGCTTCCAGCAGGATCCTGTCGCGGATAAGAGAAGAAGCCGAAACCCTTAGGTTCTTCCTGCAAACAATATTGAGGTAATTAGCGGAAATATGCAGTTTATCTGCATAAAAGGAAACAGAATGTTCCTTTTTAAAATGCTGGTCAATCAGCAGGATAAATTTAGCGACAACCGGGTTGGCATGATACATGTCAATATCGGAAAAAGCGTTTTCAACGGCGCTGCTTATTAACAATCCAACGAGTTTGCTGCGAGCCTGGATGAGTTCCCAAAAAATACTTTTTTTTGCCAGCTCGTTTTGAATGGCCCGGAATTCATACAGCAACGACTGATGGATTTCCTCCGGAACGCCGATCACCGGGTGATTTTGGTACCAGGCAGGGGAGAAGCGCAGGGACGGCAAAAAGGCCTCAAACCATTCGCGGCTGATCATCAACTGGTAACCGATGGTTCCTTTCGCTATTTTCCATCCGTGCACCTGGCCGGGAAAAAGCAGGTGCACCTGGTGCTTTTCAATCCGGTGCTCTAAGAAATCGATGGTATGGATGCCCTTGCCCCGTTCAAACAGTATGATTACAAAAAAGTCGTGCTTGTGGGGCTTATCGATCGATCGTTCGCCGTGTAGCTCATGAAACAGCAGGTTGCAGCCCTGTGACCGGTTTTCGCTGAATTCCCGGATGTTCAAAACAGGGAAATGATCGGATGGCTGGCGCATGCTGTTCAGGATTCCAGTATCTGTACAATTTCTTTAAAACCTCTCGACCGCGCGTGCTGCAGGGGCGTTATGCCGTCTTTATCGGCAATTCCAATATCCGCACCGCCCTTTTTCAATATCCGGACAATTTCCTGGTGCCGTTTGCCACCATCCCCTAAAATGACCGCCTCCAGCAAGGCCGTCCAGCCCAGGCGATTGATATGATTTACAGGAAATCCTTTTGTGCTTACCAGCAATTGCGCTGTTTCCACATGGCCCCGCTCACAGGCAGGGATCAGTGCCGTTCCGTTATAACGGTTGAACACATCAAACCTCGCCCCGTTTGCCAGGAACAGTTTCACCAGTTCCGTTTGCCCGCTTGCGCCCGCATACAAAAAGGGACTGTCCTGGTTATCGGCCTGCAGGTTAACGTCGGCGCCGCGCCTCACCAGCAATTGTGCCATATCAGCTTGCTGGTTCATAGTGGCGATCAGTAACAGGGAGCGCCCGTTCCCGTCCTGCGTGTTTACACTTGCACCTTTTTCCAAAGCTGCCTGTACCGAAACCAGATCGTTTTTCTTAACCAGGTTGATAATAGAAGGTTGTTCCACGATGTATTCATTTGGCTGTTCCATGATCTCAGACCTGCAAGCAGGCAATATCCCGAACGACAATAAAAACAATAGGACCTTCATACCTGCCTGTTATATTTTAGTATACGATCTTTCCTTTATGGATAAGCGATTTTACTTCCGAAACCCGGGCGACGGCCTCTGCCGAGCAACTGGCGTCGATGAGCACCACATCTGCAGGGTCGCCCACTTTAGGCCATTGCAGTTTACCCTTGTCGTCGAGGGGAAGCAGGTCGCCGGTTGCCAGCCGTAAGCTTCTCGACAACCAGAATTCGGTGGAATAGCCGTAGAGCTGGGCCATCAGGCTGGCTTTTTGCAGCACGCTGCCCGTGCCAAAGCTGCTCCAGTGATCCACAATGCTGTCGTTGCCCGTTCTTACGGCTACATTGTACTTGTAAAGGATGGGGATGGGCATAATCAATCCACCAAACGGGATGGTAGAATTGATACCTATCTGCGCCGCCGCCAATTTTTCCGCTATCTCTTCCTGTTTTGGTTTTTCCAGTTTGGCCAGGATAAAACAATGGCTCAAATAGGTTTTCCCTTTCAATACAGGATTCTCACTCACTTTCTTTATCAGATATTCAACGGTTTGTAAACCCGATTCGCCTGTTTCGTGCAGGTGTATGTCGATACCCTTGTTGTTGTCGAGGGCCAGTTGCACGGTAAAATCCATTGTTTTTTCAATGGCGCCGTCAACTGTATAAGGATCCAGTCCGCCGATAAAATCAATATCCGTTTTCGCAGCCTCTTTCATATAGGGGACAGAATCGGTATAAAATACGCCGTGCTGCGGAAAGGCCACCAGTTCTGCACCAAAGCCGTTTTTCTTATTCTCCAGCGCCTGCTGCAGGTGTTTCAAAGAATCCAGTTTAGACGTAGGTTCAATATTTACATGGCTGCGCGCAAAACCGGTTCCCTTTGATTGCAACAGTTCGATCAGCTTTTCGGCCTTGTAGGTGGAGTTCTTCAGCATTTCGCCATTCACTTTCTGTTCCAGGGCGATCATTCCTTTAATGCCGCCCGTTCTTTTCCGCACCGCCTGCCATTTGCCGCCATACAGGGTTTTGTCCAGGTGAATGTGCATGTCCTTAAAAGAAGGCAGCATCAGCAAGCCCTTGGCATCCAGCGCCTGGGGGCCCGGCTGGCCGATAGCTATCCTGGTGATCTTTCCCTCTTCAATGTCTACGGAAAACAAACCGGTTTTCGTTCCAACCACTTCCTCTTCCTCGTATTCAAATCCCGTTTCAAGGCTCACGTTTTTGAGGCTTAGTTTTACTGTGTCCGGACTGGTTGCCGCGGTTTCGAACAGACCCGCAGCCCGGCTGCCGCCAGGAGCCTGCCTGTTTGCTGCAGCAGCCATCATGCTTTCGGTTAAGGTGAGGCCGGCCATGGTCAGCGCCGAGTTTTTGAGAAAGTGCTTGCGCGAAAGTTTTCCCTGCATATCCACTGGTATTCCTGTTTGCTGCAAAAATAACGAGGTGCGAAGGGAAACAGGTGTAGGTTTTATAACAATGTTTGTAGGATTTATTGGTCGGGGTATGCGCCCGCCGCTATTCATACGCATTTTCGAACACCACGGCCTGCCCGGCCTTCATGTTAAAGGCCAGGATGCCGCCGGGTTCAAACTGAATCGCCGCGCGATCGATCCCCTGCTGCAAAAAGGTTTTAAACGGTAGTTTCAAACGGAGGCGGCCGTCTTTTTCTGCCCTTATCCGCACCCGTACGGGAACGCCGTTCTCTTTTTCGGCATCTACCAGGAAAGCGCCACAGGCCCGCAGCCCGGCAAAGCGGCACCATTTCCACGCTGCCGGCAGCGCTGGGAAAACATGTACATACCCCCCTTCCGACTGCAGCAGCATTTCATGAATGCCCTGCGCAAATGCAAAATTTCCTTCCAGCGTAAAGGGGCGGTAGGTGAAGCCGGAATATTGTCCGCCTTTCTGGTCGCCGTTCAGGTGAAAACTATTGGGAGAACAAAAATTTTCTGCGAATATTTTCAACTGGCGCAGGGCGCTGTCGCCCATGCCCGCCGCCGCGTACAGCGAACCTGCCCAGGCGAAGGAATAACCCACCCAGGCGCGCGTACCCAGCTTTTGCATATTCGCCAGCGAGCGGTCAATAATTGTACGGTCGGCGACGCTGTCCTTCGACAAAACACGCAGGGGATAAATGGCCATCAGGTTGCTGTGGTGTCGGTGCGATTCTTTCAGCGGATGCCCCGGTGCAATGGTCAGCCCGCTTTCGTCCTGGTCGAGCGCTGCCCACAATCTTTCTTTTTCACGCAGCGCCGTGGCTGGCTGGCCGCTGCTGAATTCCAGCAACGCTGCATACCGCCGGTAAAAATTACGGATCAGCGCCAGGTCATAATTGGTGGTCTGCAAAAACCAGGCATCGACGCTGTTATCGTTGATCTCGGGCGAAGCGCTCAATGGCAATTGCAGCCGGCCTTTCTCATTCCGCACCGCCAGGGCAGAAAGAAAAGCGTCCACTTCCTTAAAGTAGGGGAGGCATTTTTCTTTTAGAAAACGCCGGTCGCCCGTATAGACATATTGCTGGTAAAAATGCTGGCAAAGCCAGGCCGCCACCGTTGGCCCCATCGAATACTGTATCCAGCCGCCCATGGGCTTTCCGCTGATGGTGGTGACCCCGGGTACATTGATACCCTCCACACCAAAATACTGTTGGGTCCAACGCCGGTTTTCTTTCCGCACTTTCCATATCCAGTTGGTATACGAAGCCGTTAGATCGGTATGATTGGAAACATAACCCGGCCAGTAGCTGAGCTGCGTATTGAGGTCGTGGTGGAGGTCGCCCTTCCAGGGAGGCAGGTTGCCATTATCGGCCGTCCACACGGCCTGCAGGGAAATGGGCGGCGTATTGCTCCTCGTCACCGAACCAAATTTGTACATGTCGAGGTAATACTGTTTTTCCAACAGGGGATCGGGCAGCGATACGGACGAACGTCCCCAGTAATCCTGCCACCAGCCCAGGTGTTCCGGCCAGTAGGTAGGCTCTTTAGTGCGCATATCCATTACCGGTAGGGTAGCAGTGCTGTCTATACTGATGGTCCAGCAGCCGACCAGTCCGTTTGTTCCGCTTTTTTTCCACCGCACCAGCACCTCGTAATAATGGCCGTCGTATGTGGGCTGGTGGTAGCGGATCTCACCCTGCTTTTGGCTTACCGTTCCGGGGCCATAGCCCAGCGTCACCAGGCCCTGGCCATCCACTACCTTGTTTCCATTGACAGCGGCAGTTGCCCGCTGGTAGGCCGGTATTTTCAGCTCCGGCAGTACGGGCCCGCCCGGAAGTTTTTCGAACCCGAAATACCCGGCCAAGCGGGTAGCATGTACATAATTGAGAAATTTTGTGCCATTGGCGAAGGCCACCGTTGCAAGGCCGGTGCTGATGTCGAGCTCCGCCTGTTCTACTTTCCCGAAAGCCGTGCAATTGAACTCCAGGGCGGCGCCGGGGATTTTTGTAGGAGCAGCGCTGGTATCATAAGGCCGGTCGCCAATGGCCTGCACCGTGTCATAGGAACGCGCTTTTACTTGCTGCACCACCCAACTGAATTTCAGCCGGTCGATCACCGGCATGGGCCGGCCGTCCCACAGATCGACGCGGTCGAGCGAAAGTCTTACCCTATCTGCTTTCTGCCAGATGAGGGCGCCCAGCCAGCCGTTCCCGATGGGAAGCCCTTCGTCCCAACGCCCGGGCAACTGCTCAAAAACCAGGTTATGCGAGGGTTTCGGCTGTGCTGTGGCGTTAGTAGGACCTGTTAAGCCGTAAAACAGGATGAAGAAAAATATCACCGTTTGTTTCATATGCATATATGCTTTGGGTTCCTACGAAACCGGCCTGCGCCGGTCGGGCAGAATTCACTAATTTAACGTCAAAATCAAAGCAACCCAGCCTATGTCTGCAGAAGAAAATTTCGCAGCCCTCGGATACGTGCTTCCGCCTGCGCCCAGCCCTATGGGTGTTTACAAACCCCTGCTGGTGGTGGAGAACCATGTGTATGTATCCGGTCATGGGCCTGTACTGCCCGACCGCTCCCTGATCGTAGGCCGCATCGGCGAAACGATGAGCAGGGAAGAGGGCAAACTGGCCGCCCGCCAGGTGGGACTGACCATTCTATCCACCATACGCACTCAACTTGGCAGCCTCGACAAAATAAAAAGAGTGATCAAAGTGCTGGGCATGGTCAACTGCGATGCCGGCTTCGGGGAGCACCCCTACATCATCAACGGCTGCAGCGAATTGTTTGCTGCCGTATGGGGAAAAGAAAACGGCATCGGCGTTCGCAGCGCCGTGGGAATGGGATCCCTGCCAGGGAATATTCCCGTAGAAATTGAAGCTTTGTTTGAACTCGCCTGATGCAACCTGCCCACTCCGATACACTGGCGTCTTCCGCCCACTCCGATTCATGGTATGTGATCGGTGACACATCGGGCATTGCCAGCCCGGCGCTGCTGATCTATCCCGAAAGAGTGCAGCATAATATCCAAACGCTGCTCGCCATGGCCGGCGGCAATCCGGTCCGCCTGCGCCCCCACGTGAAAACCTCGAAAGCCGCGGAACCCATCCGCCTGCTACTCAACGCGGGTATAACGACCTTCAAAGCGGCCACCATCGCCGAAGCGGAATTACTGGCCATGGAAAAAGCGCCCGACCTGCTGCTGGCCTACCAGCCGGTGGGTCCCGCCATAACGCGGCTCCTGGCGCTGGAAAAAAAATATCCCGCCACGCGTTTTTCCTGCCTGGTTGACAACCCGGCGCTGGTGCCGGAATTGGCAGCGGCTGCGAAAAACGCCGGCACCAAACTGGAATTGTGGATCGACCTCAACGTGGGCATGAACCGTACCGGAATAGACGTCGCTGGTTCGTTGCCGTTATACGAAACCATCTGCCGGGAGGAAACACTCCTATTCCGCGGGCTGCATGCGTACGACGGGCACCTGCACGACCCTTCGCTGGAAACCCGCAAGCTGGCAGTGGAAGCGGCTTTCAGGCCGGTCGATGAATTACGTGCACAACTCACCGTCCGCGAAAACCGGGCCATTGAACTCATCGCAGGCGGCACGCCCAGCTTTCCCATCCACCTGCAACACGAAGACCGCGTTTGCAGTCCGGGTACCTTTGTGTACTGGGACCAAAACTATCTCTCTTATACCGAACAACCATTTCAGCCCGCGGCCCTGCTGCTTTGCCGGGTGGTTTCTTTTCCCACCGCCACGCGCGTTTGCGTGGACCTGGGCCACAAAGCAGTGGCTGCCGAAAACGATATTTCCCGGCGGGTTTATTTTCTCAATGCACCGCAACTTATGCCGGTGGGCCAAAGCGAAGAACACCTCGTACTGGAAGCAGGAGAGGGGCATGCTTTTAAAATAGGCGACATACTGTATGGATTGCCCTGGCATGTTTGTCCCACCGTTGCGCTGCACGAATCGGCCATCACCATTGAACAGCAACACCCAACCGGGAGCTGGGTAACGGTGGCGCGCAAACGAAAAATCAGCATATAGACATGTTCATCATTGATGCGCACCTCGATCTGGCCATGAATGCCCTTGAATGGAACCGCGATCTGCGACTCGAAACCAGCGCCATCAACGCCAGGGAAGCCGGACTCACGGACAAGCCCGACCGGGGCAGGGCCATGGTTTCCTTACCAGCGCTGCGCAGGGGTGGCACCGGGTTGGTGGTAGCCACGCAAATTGGACGTTATGTGGCGCCGGGCAACCCTTTGCCCGGGTGGCATAGTCCGCAGCAGGCCTGGGCGCAAACGCAGGGTCAACTGGCCTGGTACAGGGAAATGGAAGCGGCCGGTGAAATGCGCATGATCCGCGACCTGCCATCGCTGGAAGCGCACCTGCAGGAATGGCTGTCGCCCGGTGCCGCCGAAACCAAACCGGTCGGTTATATACTGAGCCTCGAAGGCGCCGATTCACTGGTAGATATTTCTTACCTGGAAAAAGCCTGGGAATATGGACTGAGGGCGGTAGGCCCCGCACACTACGGCCCCGGCCGTTACGCGCCGGGAACCGATGCCAGCGGCCCGCTGGAAACAATAGGAAGGCCATTGCTGAAAGAAATGGAACGGCTCAACATCATCCTCGATGCCACCCACCTGTGCGATGAAAGTTTCTGGGAAGTGCTGGAGCACTACCACGGTCCTGTTTGGGCCAGCCACAACAACTGCCGCGCATTGGTGAACCACAACCGGCAATACAGCGATGAACAGATCAAAGCGCTGATCAACCGCGGCGCCGTTATCGGTATGGCGCTGGACGCCTGGATGATGGTGCCCAACTGGGAACGGGGAAAATCCGACCCGCTAACCATGCAGTGCAACCTGGATGTGTCCATCGATCACCTGGACCATATTTGCCAACTGGCCGGAAACACACTGCACGTGGGCATTGGCAGCGATCTCGACGGTGCTTTCGGAAAAGAGCAGGCGCCTTATGACATGGACTCCATCAGCGACCTGCAACTGCTTGCCGGCAGGTTATCGGCCCGGGGCTACCAGGCTTCGGATATCGACAATATCCTGCACGTGAACTGGCTGCGTTTTTTGCGAAATGCCTGGAAAGAAACTTAAATTAACAGTATGAATCTATCCCCCAGTTTCCACGACCGGCTGCGCCAGCTCTTTTTGCTGGCATTGATCCTGCTGCTGATTTTCCTGCTGTTTCATTCCCTTCGGGTATTCCTGCCCGGTATACTGGGATCCGTAACCTTTTATATCCTGAGCCGCAAGTATTACATGGGACTGATAGACAGAAAAAAATGGAAACCGGGCTGGACGGCCGGGCTCTTTCTCTTGTTTTATCTCATTGCGCTGGGCGTGCCCATTTACCTGATTGTTGCCTTGCTGCGCCCCAAAGTGCACGGCTTTCTGTCCGATCCCCAGAAATACGTCGACATGTTCAAACACGCGGTGGAGACCATCGAAAACCGTTACCATTATGATATTCTTGGCCCCAATACATTGAACTCCGTAGTGGAAAGACTCAGCAACATTATTCCTAAACTACTGAACAGCACCACCAATATCATCTTTAACCTAGCCATCATGCTTTTCCTTCTTTATTACCTGCTGGTGAATGGAAAGGAAATAGAAGCCTGGTGCCGCAAGATCACACCGCTGAAAACGGCCAACATCAATTTACTGGTAGAAGAAACCCAGAAAAGCATTAAGGCGAATGCCATCGGTATTCCGCTGATCTCTATCATCCAGGGCATCACAGCCACCATCGGGTACTATATTTTTGGCGTTCCGGAGTTCCTGATATGGGGCATGCTGACCGGTCTCTTTGCTTTTTTCCCGATGGTGGGCACCATGGTCATTTGGGTGCCGATCGTCATCTTCATGTTTGCAAGCGGGCAAACCTGGCCGGCAACAGGTGTGCTGTTGTACAGCCTGCTGGTGACGGGAAATGTGGATTCACTGGCAAGGATGACGCTGTTAAAAAAGATCGGCAATGTGCACCCGGTAGTGACCATTTTGGGCGTGATCTCCGGCCTCAGCCTTTTTGGATTCATCGGGCTGATCTTCGGGCCGTTGCTGATCAGTTATATTGCGGTGCTCTTCCGGATCTATCTCAACGAGTTTTCTCCGGATGCTGTTTAGAAGAAGTAGAACCTCTGGCCATTTTCAGGAAACGGCCGATCAGAAAAAGCGATGCGAAACTGAGTCCGGCTATGAATCCCAGCCACATGCCGCTGGCGCCCCACTTCAGGTGAAACGCGAAATAGTAACCCAGCGGAATACCCACCACCCAGTAAGCGACCCCCACAAATAAAGTAGGCAGCTTTACATCTTTGATGCCCCGCAACAGCCCGGCGCCAATGGCCTGGGTGCTGTCGGATATCTGGAAAATGGCAGCGAACAAAAGAAGATAGGAGGCAAGCGACAGCACTTCGGGATTGTCGTTGAAAAAACGCGGCAGTTGCTGCCGGAACAAAGCAAACACGAGTGCGCAGAAGCAGCCATAAGCCAAAGCGGTGAGCAGGGTGCTTTTGCCGATCAGGCCGATCTTTTTTGCATCACCGGCGCCGTAGGCATTGCTCACGCGAATGGATCCTGCCTGGGCCAGTCCCATTGAAACCATGAAGGTGAAGGAGGCGCAGCTCAGCGCTATCTGGTGAGCCGCCTGCGGAATGGCGCCCAGCGTACCGATGATGATGCCGGAAACCGCGAAGGCGCCTGCTTCCATTCCAATCTGCAGGCTGCTGGGAATGCCGATATGCAATAATTCGCCGAGTGTTTTTCGTTTCAGCCGCCATTCTCTTTTTGAAAACACCATGAAACGCCGGAAGGTCCTGTGTCGCAAAATAACCCAGCCCAGCACCCCGAAAAGAAGGCAACGCGTAATGAGGGTAGCCCATCCTGCGCCTACCAGTTCCAGGCGGGGGAAGCCCCAGTTACCGAAGATCAGCAGCCAGTTGAGGAAAATATTGAGGGGCATACCGGCAAGCGACAGCACCATAGCCGTTTTCGTGTATTGCAGACCGTCAGCAAACTGTTTGAGGGTCATGAAGAGCAGCATGGGAATGATGCTGATGCCCATCAGGCGGAGAAATGGCAATGCCAGTTCCACCACGTCGGGATCCTGGCCCAGCCTGCGCAGGAGGGGAGCGCCACCCACCAGCAAGCCGGCAATGATCAGCGCCGTGAGTGCGCACAGCAGGAAGCCATTGAAGAAATAGTGTGAAACACCGGCGGTATCACGCCGGCCATGCGCCAGCGAAACCATTTGCGATACGGAGATGGTCATCCCAATCCCTAATACAAAAGGAATATTCATGGCGTTCAGCACCAGGGCAGAAGCGGCCAGGTGTTTGTAACTGATGGCGCCTACCATGGCAGCATCGATGAGATGCAGCGCCATCTGCGCCAATTCCCCGATCACGATGGGCAGGGCGAGTTGAATGGTATGTTTTGCTTCCTGTTTCAGCATAAAAGCCGGAGGCCGCAAAGCTAGTATCTTTCCTAACTTTGTGCTCCATGAAATTTGAACAGTATTCCATTTCACCCGATATAAAAGACAGCCTGGCCGAACTGGGATTCAAACGCCCTACCGATATCCAGTTCAAGGCGATCCCCTCCATTCTTAAAGGGGAGGACGTACTGGCCATTGCGCAAACCGGCACGGGAAAAACGGCAGCCTTCGCCATTCCTATCTTGCACAAACTGCAGGTGGCCATGGAACGCCGCCGGGGCAAACACCGGCTCACCTGCCTGGTGATGGTGCCTACGCGCGAACTGGCTGCACAGATCGCCGGTGTTTTTGAACAGGTCGGTCAATACACGGGCCTGTCGATACTGGGACTTTACGGCGGAGTGGAACAGGAAGCGCAGGTGCAGCAGCTCGCGCGGGGCGTGGATGTGCTCATCGCCACACCCGGACGCATGTTCGACCTGGTGCACCAGCAAAAGCTGCGACTGGAAACTGTTGAAATACTGGTGCTGGATGAAGCCGATCATATGCTCGACCTGGGTTTTCTGACCGATATACAGGACCTGATACGCAAACTCCCGGAAAGAAGACAGACGCTTTTCTTTTCCGCCACCATCAACGACAGGATCAAGGAGCTGGCTTATAAGATCGTGCGGAAGCCCATCCGCATACAGTTGTCGCCCAAGGACCCCGTGAGTAAAAATGTAGACCATGCGGTTGCTTTCGTAGGCATGGACGATAAACGCTTTTTCCTGGAGCGCTTACTGAGCGAGCTACCCGATGCCAAAGTGCTGGTATTTGTGCGCACCAAGGTCCGCGCCGAAAGGGTAGTGGCTGCCATGGACAGGGTGGGTGTGAAAGCGCTGGTGATGCACGGCGGCCGGGAGCAGGACAATCGCCTGGAAGTGCTGGAAGCCTTTCGCAGCGGGGCTTCGCGCCTGCTGGTAACAACCGATCTGAACGCAAGGGGCATCGATATCCCTGACGTTGACTACGTGGTGAACTACGACCTGCCGGAGAACCCCGAAAACTATGTACACCGTGTGGGCCGCACCGGGAGAGGGGTTAAAAGAGGACAGGCCGTATCTTTCTGCAGCCCCGAAGAGAAGTCCCTGCTCGAAGCCATTGAAGCCTATACAGGCAAAGACATTCGCGAGCTGGAGATAGCAAAGGACGATTATCGGTTGACCCTGGCAGTTAGTGAAGATACGCCGAACGACAACTGGAAAAAACTACTGGAAGAAGCAGAGAAGGAAAAAACGGCAGTAAAAAAACGAAAGAAGAAATAATTACGCGCCTATTTCGCGAAAAGCGTTACCCACCTGGTCGCAGATATCGGAAGCAAGCACCGACTCCATTCCCCACCAGTCGCTGGCAAGTTCGCCCGCGCGGCCATGCAGGTACACACCCAGCAACGCCGTCTGTTCCGGCGCATAGCCGTGCGTCAATAAGCCCGTAAGCATGCCCGTTAGTACGTCACCACTGCCGCCCTTCGCCATGGAAGCGTTGCCGCTGGTATTGAAATAGGCCCTGCCGCCGGGCATGGCAATAAGGGTGTGGCGTCCCTTGAGCAGCACGATCCACTGGCGCCTAAGGGCGAGCTCAATGGCTTTCTCCCAGCGTTCGCTTTCCGTGCTGGAGGCGCCGGTCAACCGGTCGAATTCCCTGGGGTGCGGGCTGATGATGCTGAACGGGGGCAGGCGCTCAGCCCAGGCGGGGTGGACAGAAAGCAGGTTCAGCGCATCGGCATCCCATACCATGGGCCTTTGGAAGGATTGCAATATTTCTTCGAGCAGGGCGGCGGCATGGGGGCCGGTTCCCAGGCCGGGACCGCAACCGATGGTCCGATACCGGCTGAGATCGGTGGGTTGTGAAACCGTCATTGCTTCCGGTAATGCATTGAGGAAGTGACTCGTCTCCCCTTCCGGCACCAGGCAGGAGAGGAGCCCGGGACCGCAGCGCAGGCAGGCCCTGGCGGCCAATGCGGCTGCTCCCATTTTGCCGGGCGACCCGGCTACCAGTAAGGCATGACCGAAATTGCCCTTATGGCTGAATTCGGCGCGGGGCCTGAAAAGCGCACGTGCCATCGTTGCTGTTACGCCCTCAAAAGCGGGTTGAATGGTAAGCAGGTAATCGGGCAGCAACCCGATGTCGAGCAGAACGCGTTCTCCGAACCAGGGGGCATTGTCGGCCAGCAGCAGGGCCGGCTTATAACACTGGAAACTGAGTGTAAAACGGGCGCGGATACAGGGTTTATCGTCCACCGATTGCCTGGCGTGCATACCACTGGGCATATCGATGCTGCAAACCGGCTGGCCGCTGGCGTTGATGTGGTTGATCAGTGCCGCCATACGGCCTTCGGCCGGGCGGTTCAACCCGGTTCCCAGGAGGGCGTCTACGATGCAGATGGGCGAAGACAGATCGGGCAGCGACACCTCTTCCTGTAAAAAAGAAACGGGGATGCCGGTTTCATGCAGGCGGTGCAGGTTTTGCTGGAAATCATCGGTGCCGGGCTGGCCAAATTCGAGAATGAAAACCTTTACGGTACGGCCTTTTTCGCCAAGCTGCCGCGCGATAGAGAGACCATCGCCACCGTTATTGCCCTTGCCGCAAAAGACATAATAGACCTGGTTGACGGGCAGGGACAGCCGCTCCAGCCAGTCGACGCAGGCGCCGGCGGCTTTTTCCATCAGGTCAATAGAAGAAATGGGAAGATGTGAAATGGTATACTGATCCCATTCCCGAACCTGTTCGGCAGTGAGAGCGATCATACCCGAAAATACAAAATCAGGAACTTATTGCGAACCGCCGGCAGCAATATGGTCGCCGTTTTCAGGATCGGATTCCTGGAAGAGGTTATTGCTCTGCCGGTAATCGCCAAAAAGGTCGCAGAGCATTTTAGCGCGGTAGATGCCGCGGTTGTACTTGTTGCCCAGCAATATGATGGTGGCTTTTTCTTCTATGAGACGAATGAAAACGGTGTTATTGCCGTGCCACCAGCCGTTGTGGTAAACGATCTTTTTACCGTTCTCCAGTTCCGTCAGGCGCCAGCCGAGCCCGTAATTGCGCTGGCCCGCCTTTTCATAACTGCAACCAGTAAACGCAGCCTGCAGGGTGCTGTCGTTCAGCAGGCCGTTGTAGAGCGCCTGGTCGAATTTCAGCAGGTCGTGCGGAGTGCTGTACACATTCTTATCACCGTACACCAGGTCCATGAATTCCAGGCCGTAGCGCCGGTTGTTCCATTCAAAGGAAGGCAGGGAGCGGTCTTCATCCTCCGGCTGGAAGATATAGGTATCGTCCATGTGCAGGGGCCTGAAGAAGGTTTCAGCCATATAAGCGGGAAAGGATTGTCCGGATACTTTTTCCACGATCAGGGCCAAAAGGGCGTAATTGGTATTGCAATAAGCAAACCTTTTGCCGGTGGGAAACTGGAGCGGCGGATGAAAAGTGTACAAACTCGACAACACATCCAGGTTGGTAACCATTTTCTTTTTATCCCAGCGATAAACGTCGAGATAGTTGGTATAATTGGGCAGGCCACTGCGGTGGCTCAGCAGCATCTTGATGGTGGTGCCGGGATAGGGGAAGTTTTCGAAGTATTTGGAAAGATCGTCGTTAATGTCGAGTTTACCTTCCTGCCAGAGTTTGAGTACGGCAACCCCGGTAAAAGTTTTGGAAACAGAAGCGAGGTGAAACGCATCGTGTTCTCCCAGCGCGGAATCTTTCTGGTGCGGATCGCGGTAACCGATATAGCCTTCGGAGATGATGCCGCCGTCTTTTGCAACGAGGTAGGCGCCGTTGAATCCGCTTCTCCCGAAATTCTTTTCAAAAAAGCTGCGAATGGAAGCCTGGTATTTTTCGGTAGTATGGCGGTCGGCATGCCGGAAGGCTGCCGGGTGAATGGTTGCAGACGGATCCGACACCTGGGCAACAGTGGAAGCGGGTTTCTGCTGGCAACTGGTAAAACTGGCCAGTAACAGGAGGGCTGTAGCTGCTATACTGTTTTTCAAAAGGTCTGTTTTTGTCTTGTAAGGATCTGGATTCTACAAATATAACGTTATCCCGCGCGCAAATTGTATGCCGTAAGCCATTTTCGCACAAGTTTTTATGATGAAAAATCGGGATATTTGCAAATAGCAAGTTAACGAACATGGAACCAACCACTAGTTATCCCAAAGAAAAGATCAACATTCTCTTCCTGGAGAACATCAGCGACAAAGCCGTAAAACATTTTCAGAGTCTTGGTTATGCATCGGTAAGAAAGCTCACGGGAGCGCTTTCCGAAGCGGAATTGGTCAAAGAGATCAAGGACGTACACCTGCTGGGCATTCGCTCGAAGACCCAGATCACGGAGAAGGTGCTGGCGGCCGCCACCAAACTGCAGGCCATCGGCTGTTTTTGCATCGGCGTGAACCAGGTGGACCTCAAAGCTGCCACCCGTTACGGGGTAGCTGTTTTCAATGCACCTTATTCCAATACCCGCTCGGTAGCCGAACTGGTCATCGCCTTATCCGTTCTGCTCATCCGCCGCATTCCTGACAAGAACAAAGCCGCCCATGAGGGGATCTGGCAGAAGGATTCGAAGGGAAGTTTTGAGCTCCGGGGAAAGACCCTGGGTATCATCGGGTATGGCAATATTGGTACGCAGGTAAGCGTGCTGGCGGAGGCCATGGGTATGCGCGTGCTCTTTTACGATACGCTCACCAAACTTCCGTTGGGCAATGCCGTTGCTGGCAAGCACCTTAAAGATGTGGTGAGCCAGTCGGATATTGTTACCCTGCATGTGCCGGACAATGTGTCAACACGCAATCTTATCAACAAGAGCAATCTCAAATATTTCAAGAAAGGGAGCATCCTGCTCAACTATGCCCGTGGCGAAGTGGTGGACCTGAGCGACCTGCGCAAGTTCCTGGAGGAAGGGCATTTGTCGGGCGCCGCCATCGACGTGTTTCCCTGGGAGCCGGAAAAGAACGGCGCACGTTTCGAAACGCCTTTGCAGGGACTTTCCAACGTAATCCTTACGCCGCATATCGGCGGAAGCACGGAAGAAGCGCAACAGAATATTGGTGACGACGTAAGCCAGAAATTGTCGCAATACCTGGAGGCCGGCAATAGTTTCGGATCACATACGGTACCGCCGTTGAGCCTGCCGCCACAGGAAGGTGCGCACCGCATTTTGCATATCCACCGCAACGTGCCCGGGGTGCTGAGCGCCATCAATACGGAGCTGAGTAACCACAAGATCAATATCCTGGGACAGTACCTGAAAACCAATGAGGACATTGGTTATGTGGTGCTGGATGTCGACAAGAAGCTGTCGAGCCAGGCGCAGAAATTATTGCGCGAGGTGAAGGAGACGATCAAGGTGCGGCTGTTGTATTGAGGGATTTTGGGGGTGAGTTTTGCAGTAAATCTTCACGCCGGCTGTGGCCGGTCGTGGCGGAAGTTTGTGAACCATGATTCGCAGATGCGACATTCCCGGATAGGGGCTATAATCTCAATCAACCTGATTTGACCAGAACCTAAATAAGGTTGGTTAGAAATGGTTCATTCTATTTAACATAATATAAATTATAGGAAAACAACTACTCCAACATAGAATAGTTGCTAAAAAAATCAAATTAATAATTATGCAAATGATGAAACAATCTTATAAAGAGGTTAAAGCTTCAGCTATAATCATTTCTATTATTGGAGGGCTTATTCTTTTAGTCAATTTTATACAAAAAAGCGGTTGGGCTAAAACTTTGCTTTGGATGCTTCTTATTTATCTGATGTTTGTCGCATTGTTAGTAATTATTGGCTCAATATATAAGAATCATTATTTCAAGAAAATAGTTTCTTTTTTATTCTTCCCGTTAGGATTAATTTTTGCCGCTCTCTTGCTGATATTGCCGTTCTTCGCACTCCTTATTCATCTCATTTTTTATTTTTTCATTGCATTTATAATTCCAGAATTGCTATATACGACATTAAACTATTTTCATCTAATTGATTTTGTAAGACCCGCCACTTCTATCTACTTGAAAATCACTTTGACAGTGTTTATTAGTGTATTGTTCAATCCTCTATTACGGCACGCTGTTTATTTAATTTCTCCATCTAAGCTTAAAACATCTGAGAAGCTAAAACCATACGAACTTGATAAGCTAACGGACTACTTTCTATCTACGAGCAATGTTAGGTTTGTTGTATATGGCATTTATTTTATGGTTCTTTTAGCTGTGAATTGTTTTGGTATGCAAGGGAACAGTTTTACTAGCGGAGTTGAAGTTGATAAGTCAATCTTACAATCATTTGTAACTTTTATTGCATTTGACAGAGCATTAACACTGCTTAAACAACTTCCTTTCCGTCCCTCAGAACTCTTAAATAGAATTCGCGAATCAATATTCAGGAAACTAACAGATATTGATGAGAAGACTGGCCTCTAATCTCTTGGTTTTGCCGGCCGCAAAAATTTACTATTAAATTTTTTATTGCCAAATGTTGTAGATTTCCACCCTCCACGCGGGCCAAACACTTCATTTGTAATCTTTCCGTACAATATAATGGCTTCTTCCCGGCTCAGTACTCTTGTCACTAATACCCAGGAACTATTGAACCCATCTACGTATTCGAGCTGCCCATATTTACCTAGCTCCTTAAAAAGTTCATCGCCCAAATACTTCATTATTTTAAATCCCCAGGCAACGGGTTCGCCGCATATTCCATCACATATCACCGGTCCGAATGCAGATAGATAGTTTTCAAACCCAGATGGTTTTTGTTGTTCCATAAAATGCAGGTTTGTATACATGAATATAAGAAAGAAAATATGGCAAGGACACAAACAACAAAGCCGCCAATATAATTTGGCGGCTTTGTTCATTTATATCCGGCACGAAAATCTTAGTGCACCTTATCCACGTTGTTGAATTTCTCTTCGTACACTTTTACTTTGTCCTTATCACCTTTGTTGTCATAAATAGTGATCATCAGGTCATACGCATCTTTCAGATAACCTTTGTCTTCCATCTTCAGCTTGCCCTGGCCACCCAGCAATTGGTCTACTTTGTCAAAATAAGGAAGCGCTGCGTCAAATTTTTCGGCGATTTGTTTTCTGAGCTCTTCTTTTTTCTTCAGCTCTTCGGGCTTCAGTTTGCCACCCTGCGGCGGACGAATCGCTTTGTTCTGATTGTTCAGGTCAACTCCCTGGTTATACTGGATCTGGCCCAGCACCAGGTAAGCCGGTGCATAATCGGGTTTGGCTTCCACCACCTTTTTCAAGTGTTCATCGGCTTTTCCGATCAGCTCTGCTGAGTTGCCCGGACGCGTGGCTACGTCTGCCTTATATCCTTCCTGGTAAAGCTCCACGGCATAGTTGTACCGCACTGAAGCATTCCCGGGATCACCCGTCAGCACCTCCTCGTATTTTTTGAAAAGTTCTTCCTTATTACCGGCATCGCGGGCCATGTCCAGCTCGTAGGCCGCCCAGAACGGATCCTTGGGATATACTTCCTTGCCCAGAGCGAGGAATTTATTGGCACTGGCTACATCCTTTTTCTGGTTGTAATAATGATCCACCAGCCACTTGTAAATTTCCACCATACCCTCGCCACTCACTTTAGCTTCTGCCAGCTTGCCGTAATAGATGGCTGCCTCATCGCGCTTGTTGGATTTTTCCGCACTGATGCCACTGTACAGCAGCACCGTTGTATCCAGCGTTTGGGTGCTCCATTTTTTTTCTACCATGTACTCGCTGACAGCCAGGCAATTCCTGAAGTTGTTGAAAGCCGGCTCAAAACGGCTCGCATTGTAGTCGTCGGCGCCCGCCTTGAAATACCCCTGGTAAATATCCATTACCGGTTTATAATTGTCGAGCTGCAGGGAAACCAACTGGCCCTTGTCATCCAGGGAAACATATTGTTTAAGCGCTTCAAAGGAAGTAGAGCGGGCATCCGGTGTTGCGGCAGAAAGAGCGGGGTCCTGTGCAATCTCTCCATAGATTTTAGCCTTTGTATACCATCCCTCGGCATTCTTGGCATTTTTTTCATTAGCCAGGAAACCATCGATCTGGGTTTTGGCTTCCGACAGCTTTTTATTCTTCAGGTTATCCTTTATTTTTTCCAGGTTCTGGGCAAAACCGGACGACAGTATAGCTGAAGCAAGCAGAGAAGTTAGTAAGAGCTTTTTCATCAGTCTTATGTTTATGTTTGAGGTTTGACTTACAATTGAATCAAAGGTTTGATCCGGTTTCCGGGGCAGCGCCTTCGCCAGGCTCCACGGCACCGTCTCCCGGCTCCGCAGCACCTCCTTCCTCCGGCGCCAGCGGCTCTTCTTCCCCTTCATCAATAGTGGTAATGGAAGCGATGGCGTCTTTGTCCTGGAGATTGATCAGTTTCACACCCTGGGTGGCTCTTCCCGCTTCACGGATATCGGATATGGCCGTCCGGATAGTAAGACCGCTTTTGCAGGAGATCATCAGGTCCTGTGTTTCGGTCACATCCAGAATACCCACCAGCGGCCCTGTTTTGTCTGTCACATTAATGGTTTTCACCCCTTTTCCGCCCCGGTTGGTAACACGGTACTCGTCAATGGGGGTCCTTTTCCCGAAACCATTTTCACTCACCACCAGCACCGTGGTATTGGTATCGTCTGCCTTGACACATATCATGCCAATTACTTCGTCGTTCCGCTCATCTACTTCAATTCCGCTTACGCCAATGGCGCCACGACCGGTCGAACGCACTTTTTCTTCGGGGAAACGGATCGCCCGGCCGCTTTTTATCGCCATCATGATTTCGCAATGGCCATCGGTCAGCCGTGCATCCAGGAGCTGGTCGCCATCAACAATGGTAATGGCGTTTACCCCCGTTTGGCGGGGGCGGCTAAAGTCGGCCAACTCCGTTTTTTTAATAATGCCCTGCTTGGTACAGAGGATAATATAATGTTTTTCCACGAATTCGCGGTCGCTGAGGTTGGGGATGTCAATGATGGCCCGCACCTTGTCGTCCGAAGGTAACTGCATCAGGTTCTGGATGGCCCGGCCCTTGCTGTTTTTTTCGCCTTCGGGGATCTCGTACACTTTCAACCAGTAGCACCTGCCTTTCTCGGTAAAGAACAGCATGGTGTGATGGGTGGATGCTACAAAAATATGTTCGATATAATCTTCGTCCCTCGTTTTGCTGCCCAGCGCACCACGCCCGCCGCGGCGCTGCTGCCGGTATTCGGTGGCCGATGTTCTTTTGATATATCCCAGGTGCGAAATAGTGATCACTACGTCTTCCTCCGCAATGAAATCGAGGATATTCATTTCGTCGGCGAGGTAGGTGATCTCCGATTTACGTGGTGTGGCGAATTTGTCTTTCACTTCCTGCAGTTCCTTTCTGATGACATCGTAGCGCATGCCTTCATTCGCCAGGAGTTCCTGCAGGTGAGCGATCAGTTTCATCAGCGAATCGTACTCTTCCCGGATCTTATCGCGCTCCATGCCGGTAAGGCGCTGCAGGCGCAACTCCAGGATGGCCTTGGCCTGTATGTCGTCGAGTCCCCATCCTGCGTTCACCAGTTTCTCCCGCGCGATTTCCGGCGTGGCGGAACTGCGGATCATGGCAATCACTTCGTCGAGATGATCGAGTGCGATCAGGTAACCTTGCAGGATATGCGCTCTTTTCTGCGCTTCTTTCAATTCATATTGCGTGCGGCGTACCACCACCTCGTGGCGGAACTCCACAAATTCCTGGATCAGCTCGCGTATGTTCAGGGTCCTGGGACGGCCCTTTACCAGCGCCACGTTGTTGATACCAAAAGAGGTTTGCAGTTCGGTAAATTTATAGAGCTGGTTTATGACCACATTGGCCACTGCATCGCGTTTCAGGTCGATCACGATACGGGTTCCCTCTTTCTGGTTCGATTCGTTATTGACATGGGCAATGCCCTCAATGGTTTTGGCAATCACGAGCTGACCGATCTTATCGCAGAGGTTATCGCGGTTGACCTGATAAGGCACTTCCGTAATGATGATCTGCTCGCGGCCGCTGGGCTTGGTGTCAACATGCATTTTGCCCCGCAGTACCACACGGCCGTGCCCGGTTAAAAATCCCTGCTTTACCCCATCCATGCCGTAAATGATGCCACCGGTGGGAAAATCGGGTGCCTTCACAAATTTGATAAGCTCTTCTACCGTTATCTCACGGTTATCAATATACGCAATGCAGCCGTCCACTACTTCGCCCAGGTTATGGGGCAGCATATTGGTAGCCATGCCCACCGCGATGCCGGTAGATCCGTTCACCAGCAACTGGGGAATGCGGGTTGGAAGCACCGTGGGCTCTTCCAGGGAATCGTCAAAATTCAGGGTGAAATCCACCGTGTCCTTATCAATGTCCTCCAGCATGGCCTCGGCGAATTTTTCGAGGCGCACTTCGGTATAACGCATGGCAGCCGGACCGTCGCCATCCTGGCTTCCGAAGTTACCCTGACCATCGATCATGGTATGGCGCATGCTCCATTCCTGGGCCATCCGCACCATGGTGAAGTACACCGAGCTGTCGCCATGCGGGTGGTATTTACCCAGCACTTCCCCTACCACACGGGCCGATTTCTTATAAGGCTTACCCGAGTTGATGCCGAGGTCGTTCATGGCATACAATACCCGGCGGTGAACCGGTTTCAGCCCATCGCGTACATCAGGCAATGCACGGCCCACAATTACCGACATGGAATAGTCGATATAGGCCGTTTTCATTTCCTCTTCTATGTTGATATGGATCGTGCGGTTGGAGTCGTTCGTTTCCTGTGGCGTGAGATTTTCTTCCATGCTTTTTTGGTTTACCGTACCCGGTAGGTTGAAAGTGGGCAAATTTACCGTTTTTAGGCCTGAAAACCCGCAAAAAAACGGGCTATTTTGCCCCAAATTTTCCACTTGTTCAACCCATTTTTTCGGTACCTTCGGTCTCCGGATTACTGAATGCGCTTGCCGGATTCTTTTACCGCAAAACTGGACGGATATGCAGCAGTATCGGTTGTTAAGAAACAACAGGGAAACAGGTCCTTTTGCCTGGCAGGAATTGATTGAACTGCCCCTTAAAGCGTACGATCTTGTGTGGATTGATGGCAGGAGCAGTTCCTGGAAATATCCCAGCGAAGTAGACGAGCTCAAGCCCTTCGCGCCTGTAGCCGAAGACGATCTTTATATCCGTTTCCATACCCCCGCCACGCCCATAAAAACAGCCGACAAAAAAACACCTGTTTCCATTGCTTCCGGTGACAAACTGGTGCAGAAAAAATATGTCAGCGTAATCCTGCCGGCGGCCACCCAGTTGCCGGGCATTGGTGAAACGCCCCCTCCTGCTACCAGCCAGCCACTGCTGGTAGAAAATACCATCGCTTACAATTCCGGCAACCTGTCGCGCCAGCAGCACCGCTATTATATAGCCGGCGCCCTGTTGGTATTGCTGGCGGGAGGTATCTATTTTGGTACCCGCGGGCGGGAAACAAAAAGCCAGGAAGTCCTCGCAGCACAGGGCAGCACGGCCGTATATGCCGTACAGAACGGGATTGAAAAACCGGCAACGGTTGTCCGGGCTGCAACCCCATCCGCACCGGCCCCGTTACCCGCTCCCAAACCGGAAGCTTCTGCCACCAGGATCAATGCGCTTGAATTTGCATCACTGAACAGGCATATAAACATTGCGCCGGCTGGTTATCATACGGGTTTTTTCGGAGGCGTGAGCCGGCTCGCTTTAACGGTAACGAATACCGGAAAACTTCCTTTGCAGAAAGTAGTTGTTTCCGTAGACTACCTGCTCCGTGATAAAAGTATTTTCTCTACCGAGCGAGTTCATATTACCTACCTGGAAGCCGGCGCCAGCGCACAGGTCCAGGTCCCCCCCTCTTCCCGTGGAATCGCTTTTCAAACCCGCGTAGAAAGCATCGACGGTATTAAACCAAAATGAATTTTTCCACCATATCCATAGTTGGCATGGTGATTGGGTAGTTTATTGCAGATAGCCGTATACGTTAGTATCAAAACGGAGTTTGTATGACGAAATCAGCATGGGTGCTCCTGGGCACCATTACGGCTGTTGTTTTCCTGGAAGCTTCCAAGAAAAGAGCAGTTTGCACCATAAGAGGCGAAGTTCACCCGGTGAAAGCTTTCCGCCAGGTATGGCTTATCCAGAATGGCGATACCGTACAGGGAAGAAGACTGGGCAGCAAATTCCAGCTCGCCGTAAAACCGGGTGAATACCGGATCTGGATCGATGCCATTGCACCTTATCGCGATCAAACTTTTGCCGATATCCGCCTGCAGGATGAACAGGTGGCCGACCTGGGATCGATCGATCTTTTTCAATAAACTTATAAAGGCAGTTCCAATTCTTTTTCGGAGAGAATCGCATAATCCATATCGCGCAGTACCAGCTTGTATTTTCCCGGCTGAAGGAATAGCCAGTAGTATCCTTCCTCGCCGGCGATATAGGTTTGGTCGGCCGGAACCAGCACAGCCAGCGGTTTTTCCCCGCTTTCTTTCAGGTAATAAGCCTGTACCAGGAACAGGTTCTTTTCCGTGGGCCGCACGGGCACTTCTTTTCGCCGCCCCCCGAGATCCAGCCAGGCCGGCCGCCGGTGTTTCCAGGCAGTAGATGGCAATATTACCTGGAGGTCGTATTGATCGTTTTCCAGCAAACTCACGGCGCTGTCTTTCCGGAACGCTACTACCGGCGTTTTCCATTTTTTCCGCTGGTTCAGGGCCTGATAAAAATAACGGCCATACTCAAACGCACTTCCCTCACACATCTCCGTAAGATCTATCGTAAGTGGGTTGATGCCGGAAAAACGCTGAAAAAAAACGGCCATGGGCGTAAACTCCTCTCCCACTTTTTTTTCGCTGATACGGGCCCCGCCGGCAATGACCAGCAGCCTGGCCGTTGTATCGTGCTGCACCAGGTAGGTCAGCGTTGCCGCCTGGATGGCGTACCTGCCGGAGCCGGCGTGTTGCCCGGCCAGGCTGTCTTCATAAGGCACCAGCCTGAAACCCAGGGAAAGTGCCCGGCGAACCAGTTCCCCACCCACGGGCTCGGCCGCATAATAGCCCGTTCGCATATCCAACCCCGTTATATACCGGTCCTTCCTGCTGTTCAGCCACTCCAGCGCCAGGTAGCGGTAGCCCAATGCATAAAGAGAGTCAAGCAGTGAAATGGCAAAAGCCCGGTGTTGCGCATAGGCGGGATTTTCGTTCAGCATCACCACCCTTTCCTTTGCCGCACGCGACAGGATGAGCTGTTTTGCATCGCGGAATTCAAGTGTCTTCACACTATCGGCATAGGCGTCGATGGCCTTATACACCGCCGGAGGAAGGGAATCAAAATAAGCAGATCCAAAATAAATGGCATTGCGGTGATCGCCGGCAAAACAAAAATCTTCCGCGGGCAACTGGTAATTGAATACGGCATTTTTACGGCCATCGGCCGGAAGGGTGACAAGACTGCGGTAAACGGGCTGGAGATAATGCAGGCCCCTGGAATTGTAGAGCGGCGCAAGCCCCTGGCTGCTGTCTTTCCAGGCTGTTTTTTCGAGGTGGTTGCGCAAACCGGCCAGGGGGCCATTCCATTGTGCAGGTAAGACAATGCCGTTCAACAGTAAAAAAAGCAGGGGGTATAGGGCCTTCATGGTGCAAAAAGAAAGCAAAGGGAGCAATATTGCTGTTAGCGAATTCTAAAAATAAAGCCGGAGCAGTTCTTCCTGTAACAGCGGCAGTCCTTCGGAAGCCGGCGCTTCAATGGCCGAGCAGCGGCCTTTTTGCTGTTCGGGAATCTTCCTGTCCACCGTATACACCGGTACACCGGGCTGCACCAGGTCCACCAGTCCCGCTGCGGGGTACACCACCAGCGATGTGCCTACCACCACAAATATATCTGCGCCGGCCACCAGCTTCGCTGCTTCGGCAATCAATGGCACAGGCTCTTCGAACCAAACGATATCGGGCCGCCAGGTGCCGCCGTCGGGCGCCAGCTCGGTGATGCGCATATCGGTATCTATCCGCTCCCTGATCCGCCCGTCGCGGTCGCTTTTCCGGCTGAAGATTTCACCATGCAGGTGCAGCACCTGCCGCGAGCCTGCTCTTTCGTGCAGGTCGTCGATATTCTGGGTAATGATCTGCACGTCAAAATAATCCTGCAATTCCGCCAGCACTTCATGGGCCCTGTTCGGCCGGGCCAACTGCACATTCCGCCGCCGCTCATTGTAAAAACGCAATACCTGTTCGGGATCCCGCTTCCAGGCGCGCGGCGTGGCCACTTCTTCCACGGCATAGCCTTCCCAGAGGCCATCGCTGTCGCGAAAGGTCTTCAACCCACTTTCGGCACTGATGCCGGCGCCGGTCAGCACCACTAATTTTTTGAAGGAAGACATCGTCATTTCTTTTCCCCGGCGAGCTGCATCACCCTTCTCCATTCGGCATCCGTTACCGGCTGCACGCTCAATCGTCCCAGGCGAACCAGGGCCATATCGGCCAGGGCGGGGTCCTGCTTAATAACCGCCAGGGGAACAGGTTTTTTCAATGCTTTTAATGGTTTGAGATCAACCACCAGCCAGGCGGGATTGTCGCTGGTAGGATCGGGATAACTTTCCCGGATCACCTCTGCTATGCCAACGATTTCAATTCCTTCGTTGCTGTGATAATACAACACCTGGTCGCCCTTTTTCATGCTGCGCAGGTTGTTGCGGGCTGCGTAATTGCGAACGCCTTCCCAAACTGTGCGACCGTCTTTTACAAATTGTTCCCAACTGTAAACCGATGGTTCAGATTTTACAAGCCAGTAAGCCATATTCATTCAGATATACTGCAAAATAAAGGAAAAGAGACAACTACCAGCCGCTGGTCAGCACATCCGCAATATGCATGGTGCGCAGCGGCAGTCCTTTTTTCCGGATATAACCATCGAGGTGCATGAGGCAGGAAAGATCAGTGGAGATGATGAGCTCGGCACCGGTTTGAAGCGCGTTGTTCACTTTCTGATCGGCCATGGCCACAGAAATGGATTCGTATTTGATTGAAAAAGTGCCGCCGAAGCCGCAACAGGTTTCCACATCGTTCATTTCAACCAGCTCCAGTCCCTCTACATGGCTGAGCAATTTGCGGGGCTCTTCCTTGATGTGGCATTCGCGGAGGCCGGCGCAGGAGTCGTGATAGGTTGCTTTTACCGGAAGACGGGCGCCGAATTTTTCCACCTTCAGCACGTTCACCAGGAATTCGGAAAGTTCAAAACTGCGGGCGCGGATGTCCTTCACTTCGTTGTGCAGGGAAGAATTATCGAAAATTTTTGGAATATAATTCCGCACAAAGCCCGTGCAGGAGGCGCTGGGCGAAACAATGAACGAATCGCTGCCCCGGTTTTCGCGCACAAATTTTTCACAAACCGCTTTGCTTTCTTCCCAGAAACCGGCATTAAAAGCCGGCTGTCCGCAGCAAGTTTGCTCGGGATCGTAGTCCACCGTGCAACCGGCTTTTTCCAGCAGGCGGATCATGTTGAACGCCGTTTCGGGATACAACTGGTCTACAAAGCAGGGTATGAAGAGTTGTACATTCAAGGCCGCTGGTTGAATTGCTGTTTGAGAGCGATCATCTTCAATGCGGTGACGGCGGCCTCCTCTCCTTTGTGTCCATGCACGCCTCCGATCCGCTCCATGGCCTGCCCGGGTGTATTCACCGTGAGCACACCGTATATAACGGGAACGGGTAAACTAAGATTCAGGCTGGTGATGCCCTCCGTTACCGACTGGCATACGTAGTCGAAATGGGGTGTATCGCCCCTTATTACGCAGGCAAGCGCAATAAAAGCGTGGGGCCGCTGCTCCTGGTATTTGCGCGATTCCCAATAAGCTTTGACGGCAAAGGGGATCTCTACCGCGCCGGGCACCACGATTGTTTCCAGCTTTTTGATATCGAGTTCTGCAAAAACCTTCCTGCAGCCGGCTTCCAGGGCATCCACCACTTCTGCATTCCACTCGGTTTTAACCATAACAATACAGGCATCCTTGGGAAGAATGCCTGCATCAAAAGTTTTTAGTTGTTTATTGCCAGTACTTGACATGATCTGCTTATTCTGTCTCACCCAAACGGGCGAGATATTTCTCCACCTCGAACCCTCTTTCGCTGCGCGGGTATTTTTCTTTGATCAGCTTATAGGCGTCGACGGCTTCTTTTTTCTTTCCAATGCTCTCATACAAATATCCTGCCTTAAACAGGTAATCGGGAGAATTGAAATCGTCTTTTTCGAAGAGCTTGCCAGCCTGCAGGTAGAGTCCGGCCGCTTCTTCTTTCTTACCCTGCTCTGCATATGCATCCGCAAGCAGCGACTTGGCCCGGGCATTGATCTGCTGGGCATCTGTAGAAAAATCTTTCAGGTATTTTTCTGCATTTTTATAGTCGCCCAGTTTGAGGTAGGAAGCGCCTGCATAAAATTTAGCCAGGTTGGCGGCAGGTGTTCCGCTGTATTTGTCGATGATCTTAACAAAACCGGGGTTAATGGCGTCGCCGTTAAGGGCCAGTTGCAGTGAGTCCATGCGGAAATAGCTTTCGGCACGGAACAGGGCTTCATTCGATTTTTGATTACCGGGCTCGGAAACAAATTCTTTGTAGCCGATGATACCTGCAATGATCAGCACCAGGGCGCCCAGCGCAATCAGCAGGTTTTTGCCGTTCTGTTGCCAGAAGCCGGTCACCTTATCTACAACCTCGTTGTGTTCCGCTTTTTCTACGGGAATGTTTTTGGAATCAGACATGTTCTTTATAGGGATTAATTAATCTACAATGAAAGGATAGTTTTCGTCCACGTAAATATCCTTCAATACTTCGTCGTCGCTTGGCCAGGGACTTTCTTCAGCGAATTTCACCGCTTCGTCCACTTCGGCTTCCACCCGCTTATCAATTGCCTGGATTTCCTCGGCAGTAGCGAATTTGTTTTCCAGCAGGGTCCTCTTCACCATTTCAATGGGATCGCGGCCCTTGTATTCTTCTACCTCTTCTTTGGTACGGTATTTCTGCGGATCGGAAATGGAGTGGCCTTTGTAGCGGTAGGTCTTGATTTCGATAAGGGTGGGACCGTCGCCTTCGCGGGCGCGTTTTACGGCGCGGGCCATGCTTTCGTGCACAGCTTCGGGACTCATGCCATCGATAGAATCGGCGGGCATTTCGTAGGCGTCGGCCAGTTTATAAATATCGTGCACATTGGACGTACGCTCCACGGAGGTACCCATTGCATAGTTGTTGTTCTCGCAGATAAAGATCACCGGCAGCTTCCACAGCATGGCCAGGTTAAAGGTTTCGTGCAGCATACCCTGGCGGGCGGCGCCATCACCAAAAAAAGTGAGACATACGGCATCGGTACCCTTGTATTTTTCGGCGAATGCGATGCCCGCACCCGTTCCAATCTGGGCGCCCACAATCCCGTGGCCCCCGAAGAACCTTTCCTTCTTACCGAAAAAGTGCATACTGCCACCCTTGCCCTTGGCGCAGCCGGTGGCTTTGCCATAGAGTTCGGCCATACAGGATTTGGCACTGATGCCCTTGGCAATCGCCAGGCCGTGATCGCGGTAGGCGGTGATAAAAGCATCTTCCGGTTTGGTTGCCGTCATACAGCCGGCAGCAATGGCTTCCTGTCCCACGTAGGCGTGGAAAAAGCCCCGGATCTTGCCTTCCATTTTGTACTTCTCTTCGGCCTTCAGTTCAAACTGGCGGATGAGCTGCATCAGCTCGTACCAGTAGAGATAGGTCTCCTTTGAAAATTTTATTGCCACTGGATTAGTTTTGAGACGGGCAAAGATAAGGGAAAAGGGGAAACATTTATCTTGCAAAAGCTTTGTTATCCATCCAGTCCATATCGGTTTTCCAGTACAAGAATTACCCTGCCGGTTCCTGGCAATTCCATGAAAAAGTGGTAGGTATCAGCGGTAAGAATGGGGTGGGAAAAACCAACCTGCTGGATGCCGTGTACTTCTGCTGTTTCACCAAGAGCTATTTCTCGCGAAACGATGCCCAATTGGTGCTCCAGGGCGCCCAGGGCATGCGCGTGGCCGGGGAATTCCTCCGCAACGGCGAACCCTATTCGGTAGCCGGACTGATCCGCGAAACCGGGAAAAAAGAGTTCAGGGTCAATGGCCTGCCCTGCGAAAAGATGGCCGACCATATCGGGCACCTGCCCGCACTGGTCGTTGCGCCCGACGACGTGGAGATCATTACGGGCGCCAGCGAAGAAAGGCGGCGCTTCATGGACCAGCTTTTTTCGCAGCTCGACCACGAATACCTTCTGCAACTGATGACCTATAACCGCCTGCTGCAGCAGCGCAACAGCCTGCTGCGCCAGATCGGCGAAACCGGCAGGCAGCAACCCGAGTTGCTCGATGTGCTCGACAGCCAGTTGGCCGGACCCGCCAATTATGTTTTTTCCCGCAGGAAACACTACCTCGAAACACTGGTTACGACCGCGCTGCGCCGTTATTCCGGCATTTCCGGCGAATCCTACAGCCCCGAGCTGGTGTACGAAAGTCCTTTGCTGGAAACCGATATGCTGCAATGCCTCCGGCTCAACCGGCAGCGCGACCTCGCCGCCCAGCGCACCACCTCGGGCATACACCGCGACGACCTGGCATTCCAGCTCAACGAAGGCCCCTTCCGCCAGATCGCTTCCCAGGGCCAGCGCAAAAGCCTGCTGTTTGCACTTAAGCTGGCCGCTTTCGATATGCTGAAACAGTTCAATGGCTTTGCCCCCCTCCTGCTGCTGGACGATGTGTTTGAAAAACTGGATGAGAACAGGATGAGCAACCTGCTTACTGAAGTATGTGTGGCCAACGACGGACAGGTATTGATTACCGATACACACCCGGAGAGAATAAAAAAAAGCCTGGAAAGGCTTCTTAATGGTTTTCAATTGATTGAATTGGGTAGGAGTTAAAGCGGGTACGAATCCTCATGTGTGTGTACGCGTGGGTTAGGGATTACCAGGTAAACATCAGGATGGATATAAAAACGGGGCCTTAACCGCAACAAAGACCGGCAATGATACGGATTGGTTGCAACAACAACCTCTTAAATCGGCCCTTCCGCTGAATCTGATCCAAAACGGGCAGCCGGGTTTCTTTATCGGCTATCTTTGCCCAATGGGAGAGTATTCTTTGGGAGAAGCCATTCAGCAGTTCCTGCAGAAAAGCAGGCTGAAGGCGCCTGTGCAGGCCTTAAAAATAACCGATGTTTGGGAAGAGCTCATGGGCAAAACCATTGCAAAATATACCGACAGCATTAAAATATATGGAGACAAGCTATATATAACTACGTCGGTTGCCCCGCTTAAACAGGAACTATTGTTCCAGAAAGAGGCCATTCTGCAACGCGTGAACGAAGCCCTGGGATCTATTGTCATCCGGGAAGTCATTATCAACTGAGTATCCTGGGATCCACCAGGCGGTAGAGCAAATCGGCCAGCAGGTTCACCAGCACGAAAAAGCAGGCCGACACCAGCACCGCTCCCATCACCACCGGGAAATCGAGGAGGGACAAGGCATCCACAGTCAGCTTCCCGAGCCCTTTCCAGCCAAAAATATATTCCACGAAAAAGGCCCCGGCCAGCAGTTCTGCAAACCAGCCCGTAATGGCCGTGATCACCGGGTTCAGCGCATTGCGCAGGCCATGTTTCCAGATCACTTTCCAGCGCGGCAACCCCTTGGCCACAGCGGTGCGGATATAATCCTGCTGCAACACATCCAGCAGCGACGCCCGGGTAAGCTGGGCAATGATCGCCAGCGGCCTGATCCCCAGCGTAATAGCAGGCAGCCACAGGTTTTTCAGGCTGAGATAGGGTTTCCCCGTGGAAGTGTCCAGGTCGAACCAGGAGCCGGTCATGTGCAGCCCGGTATACTGATGCCAGAGAAACCCGAACAAATAGGCAATGGCGATTGCCATAAAAAAAGAGGGCGCGGAGATGCCCAGTATGCTGGCAAAAATGGTGGTGCCGTCTATCCATGTATCCTTAAAAAGCGCCGCCAGCACGCCCATGGCGATGCCCAGGATGGTTGCAAACAACATGGCGGCCGTTGCCAGCATAAGCGTACCGGGAAGCGCTTCCGTGATCATGTCGGCCACCGGCCGGCGGGTCTGGTAAGAACGGCGCAGGTAGGGAAGCTTGATCGCGAGCCGCCAGTCGCCACTTCCCAGGAAAACGCCTTTCAAATCTTTTTGCTGGATTGTGCTTACATGGTGCACGGCAAGCGGACTGATATCATTCAGGTAAAAAACGAACTGTTTCCATTTGGGTTGATCCAATTGCAGGTCGCGGCGGATGTTTTCCTGGGTTTGCCGGTCGGCCCGCTGCCCTACTACCAGGCGCGACGGGTCACCAAATCCCTGGAAAAGAAAAAATACCAGTACCACCACGCCCAGCAAAACGGCCCCTGCATACAGTAGTCTTTTCCCAAAATACATAACAGCGTTTTATTGCAACGCCGCGCGCAGCGGCCATTTGCCATCAATGCGTCCGCCGGTGACCTTGTACAGGGTGAGCGGATTTCTGGCGGCTGTTTTCACGGCCACCACATCGCAACGCAGCACGGGTATGCCCGCCAAAGCGGCTCCCAGCTTCTCTTCCAGCTCAGACGCTGCCGGCGTAATAAGGTACAACGGTTTTTTCTCCGCCAGCGCCCGCCTCAGCAACTGCTGATCTTTTTCCCTTGCGGGCCATTCTTTCACAAACAACCAGTACTGGCTGCCGGGGTCTTCCAGCACCTGCTGCGTGGTGTCGTTACCGGTAGCGGTCACCAGCACAAAATCCTTGATGGGCGGTTCGGCATTGCCCTTGCGCACCAGTTTGTCGTATCGTTTTACGAACTGGTAACTGTCTTCAGAAAAATCTTCCGGGAAAGAATCGGCGGTGAATTCCACCTGTTTTCCATCTCTCATATACACATAGCTGATCACTGTACTGTCGGGGATGGCGCCGGCGGGAATTTTCATCTGTTCGGCAATGGAGCTGCCTTTTTTATAAGGAAGGCAGTCTACCGGGGGCAGTGTTTTCAGCACATACCACTGCAGGCCAAAACTGAAAACAGTTGCCAGCGCCAGCAATACCACGGCTTTTCGGCTGTGCCGCACCGTTGTTATGCGATGCCGGTTGAAAAACAGCAGTAATATCAGCAGCAGCAATATAATATCCTTAATAAATGACTGATCGGCGGTGAGTGGTATGCAGTCACCAAAACAGCCGCAGGTACGGATTTTACCGCTGAAGAGGGCATAACCGGTGAGGAAAGTGAAAAACACGATGAGTGCCAGCAACAGCCAACTGAACAGCTCTAACTGCCAGCCGATCAGCAGCGCCACGCCGGCGATGATCTCAAAGGCGATCATCAGCACGCTGAGGGCCAGCGTATAATCGTTCCATCCGTGCCAGCCCCATACCTCGAAGAATTCCTGCATTTTATAACTCAGGCCAAGCGGGTCGTTGGCCTTGATGAGGCCGCTGAAAATAAAAAGTATCCCTACGATCCAGCGGCTGAGGTTCAGAATGGTTTTCATGCGGTATGTTTTCCTTCCCCGATCAGGATCAGGGCAAATGCGGCATAATTGAGTATGTCGAGATAATTGGCATCGATCCCTTCGCTGATCAGGGTCACGCCGTCGTTGGCGATGATCTGGCGGATGCGCAGCAGCTTGGCCAGGATGAGGTCGGTGAAACTCTCCTGGCTCATTTGCCGCCAGGCCTCGCCATAATCGTGGTTCTTTTTTTCCATCAGCGTGGTGGCCTTCGCAATTTCCTCGTCGTATTTGCTGCGCACTTCTTCATAAGACAGTTCATCCATATTCCCCGGGGGCATGGACAACTGTATCAGGCCAATGACGGCATAGTTCAGGATACCGCAGAATTCAGACTGGACGCTGTCGCCCACCAGTTGGTTGTTCTTTTCCTGGATGGTACGAATGCGGCGCGCCTTGATATAGATCTGGTCAACAATGGAAATAGGCCGGTACACTCTCCAGGAGCTTCCGTAGTCGCGGGTCTTCTGCAGGAATATTTTCCGGCAACCATCCACAGCGGAGACATATTGTTCAATAGTACTTTTCATCAGGGATGCTGAAAATGATTCATCTTTATCTCCAAAAATAAGGATTCGCTCCCATGTACACCCTGAATTGCAAAGGCCGGCTGTTGTCACTGGAAAAACCGGTAGTGATGGGTATTCTCAATCTTACGCCCGATTCATTTTATGCAGGCAGCCGTACCAGCGTGGAAAATATTTTGCAGGAAGCGGAGAAAATGATTGCGCAGGGTGTCGCCATACTGGATATCGGCGGGCAAAGTACACGGCCGGGCAGCGACTGGCTCAGTGCCGCGCAGGAATGGGACAGGCTCCGGGAAGCCCTGCCCCTGCTCTGCAGCAGCTTTCCCAGTACTTTTTTTTCGATCGATACTTTTCACCATGAGGTGGCGGCAAGGGCGCTTGAAGCCGGCGTGCACATCGTAAACGATATCAGCGCCGGCCGCCTCGATCCGGAAATGATTCCGCTGGTTGCCGCCGCACAGGTTCCCTTTGTGTGCATGCATTCGCGGGGAACGCCGCAAACCATGTCGGCACTTACGTCCTATGAGGACATCATCCTGGAAATGACCGATTATTTCATTGAAAGAACGGCCGCCTGCCGGGAAGCGGGGATCCGCGACATCATCCTGGACCCGGGATTGGGTTTTGCCAAAACCATTGCACAGAACTTCAGGGTGTTGAAAGAGTTCCGGCAATTTCATCTTATCGGTTGTCCCTTGCTGTTAGGCGTGTCACGGAAGTCCATGGTATGGAAAACGCTGGGTGTCTCCGCCGCCGAAGCCGGCAACGGGACTACGGTCCTCAACGCCTGGGGACTCGAAAGAGGCGCTCATATCCTGCGCGTGCACGATGTAAGGGAAGCCGTGGAAGCCATCCGGCTCTACGAGGCGCTCAACAACGCATAAGGCCGGCTTTCTGCAGTAGACAAAAACTGCGGGGTTGCGCCCCTGTCATAGCCCAGGGTCATCGCCCCGGGACGCATAAAAAAACTGGCGACCAACGGCCGCCAGTTTTCTCTTTCCGTATGGTCCGGAAGAATTATTTATGTTCAGGAGCTGCAGGTTGCGTTGCAGCCGGCGGAATCAGGGGATTCTGTTTTGGTGCAGGGGGAGGGGTGTCTGAAACATCCACCATTTCCACGTCAAAGCAAAGAGCTTCGTTGGGGCTGCCGCCGGGGCCGGGGCGCATGCCATATGCCAGGAAGCCGGGCACATAGATCACACCCTTTCCACCCTTGGCAAATTTCTTCAGGCCTTCGTCCCAGCCGGGGATCACCTGGCCCATGCCCAGCATGAAGCGGATGGGATCCTTGCCTTCTTCCATGGTAGACTCGAATTCCTTACCGGTCTTCACCAGCTTGCCGCGGTATTTTACGGCAACATATTTTCCGGAGTCGGCAGCAGGGCCAGCTCCCGGTTCTGTTACGGTTACATAAGTACCGCGGCCCACTTTTTCGGCCTTGATATTGTTCTTTTTGAGGTATTCTTCCAACAGTGCCTGGTCGCGGCCTTCCTGGCCCTTCATTTCTTCTGCATTGTTTGCCTGTACGGCAGCTTCGTCGTCAAATATATCTACCACGCGCATGGACAACCGCATTTTATCGCCCTTCTTCATAAACGGAGGAAGCATGGGATTTTTCTTCATAATGGTATCCACTTCCTGGATCACCAGTACGCTGTCGCCTTTGTGGAGCAGGGAAAAGATCTCGGCCGGACTATATACATCGCCCACGCTGTCGACCTTTGCGTACACGGGCACACCACCAAAGGAGGTCTGCAGTACGGAATCGTTTATTTTCTGGGTATAGTGGATCTTCAGGAACTGTCCCTTTTTCACCTGGGGTCCGCTGCCTTTTTCCACAATTTTGTAGGCAATACCGCTTTTCGTTTTGCTGTAGTTACCGTCGTTGCTGCAGGAAGCCAGCATGGCCGCCAGGGCGAGGATAAACAAGGAGGTCTTTGTCATTTTTTATGTTAGTTGAAATTCTGAGGCATGTTCTTTTAATACCTTTTTGAAAGTGCGGACGGTTTCTTCCAGGCTGGCACTGCTTCGCCCGCCGGCTGCATTGAAATGCCCCCCTCCTTCAAAAAAGCGACGGGCAAAGGTATTGACATCCACCATTCCCTTACTGCGGAAGCTCCATTTTCTTTCCTCATCGCGGTCGATCACTATGGCAGCCATTCTAATTCCCTGAATACTAAGGGGATAATTGACCAGCCCTTCTGTATCACCGGTTTTGATATCAAATTTTAACAGATCTGATTTGGGAATAGAGATCAGGGCCGTGTTGTGTTCGTAAAAAACTTCCAGCCGGTTCGACAATACATGCCCGATAAACCGGAGCCTGTTTTCGAGGAAATTGTCATAAATATTATCGTGGACGGCGGTATGCTGCAGGCCCGCCGATTTCAGGTGAGCGGCCATGCGGTGAACGCCGGCGCTGGCGGCCGGAAAACGGAACGAACCGGTATCGCCGATGAGCCCGGCATAAAGGCATTGGGCAATGTCTTCATTGATCCATTCGGCTTTTCCGCTGTCGATGATAAAGTCGTAAACCATTTCACAGGTGCTGCTCTTGCCGGTATCGCTTATGCCATACTGGAAGCTGTCTACAGCGGGTTCCTGGTGATGGTCGATCAATACTTTGGTGCCGCCTGCTTTTTCGATCACCGGGGCGAGGTGTTTGGTGCGGACCAGCGTGTTGAAATCCAGGCAGAAGATCCAGTCGGCGGCTGCGATGATCGTTTCCGATTTTTCGCGGGTGATCTCGTAATTCAGCACGGCAGAACAGCCGGGCATCCAGTTCAGGAAAGAGGCCCAGTTGGTGGGGGAAATCACCGTAACCTGGTGACCCCATCGCTGCAGCAGGTGAAAAAGCGCCAGGGAAGATCCCATGGCGTCCGGGTCGGGCTTTTGATGGGTGGTAATCACCACGCGGGCCGGCCTCTCGAGCAGGGAATAGATGCGATTGATGGGTTGCATAAGCGGGCAAATGTAGCAAAAAAAGGCTACCTTTGCGCCCCAAATAAGCATGTATATGAGCAACAGGACATTTACAATGATCAAGCCCGATGCAATGAAGAATGGTCATGCCGGTGCTATCCTGGATCGTTTCATCAAAGAAGGATTCCGGGTCGTAGCGCTGAAACAGACAAAGCTGAGCGAAGAAAAAGCGGGTGAATTTTATGCCGTACACAAAGAGCGTCCCTTCTTTGGGGAACTGGTTTCCTTCATGAGCAGCGGTGTGATCATTGCAGCCATCCTGGAAAAAGAAAACGCCGTAGCCGATTTTCGCAAACTGATCGGCGCCACCGATCCTGCTAAAGCAGATGCAGGCACCATCCGGAAATTGTATGCCAACAGCGTGGGCGAAAACGCCGTTCACGGAAGCGACAGCGATGAAAATGCAGCCATCGAAGGCAGCTTTTTCTTCAGCGGCCTGGAGCAGTTCTGATATTCTTACAAGCAGGTTACCTGGCGGCCTGGACACCCCGGTTGACCCGGTTTTCCATGGGCCTCAGCCGGTACCCTGCTTCTTTCAGCAATTGAAGCACGCCTTTGTTTCCGGGAAGATGGGCCGCTCCCACAGCGAATAATACAGCCCCTTCTTTCATAGCCGATTCCATGGCAGGTATCCATTTGGCATTCCTGCCATAAAGAAACAGGTCCAGATAAGACCCAATCCCCCCTCCTTCTTCCTGTGTTAATTTTTCAATAGAAGCCAGGTCCTGGTTGCGATAAACCTCCAGCATGCGGCTGGTGCTGCTGTCTTCTTTTCCGGCGCTGTCGATGGTTTTCAGCAATTCCTTCGCCTGGTCGGCATAGGGAATACTGTCAAAAACACTGGCCTGGAAAGCCACGGTTTCCAAACCCCTTACTTCTTTTTTCTCCCTCTTTACCGCCTGCAGAATCACTTCCTCCATCCCGTTTTTTGTTTCACAGGGCATTTTGGATTCACTCAGCATGGAGGCGATGAAATAGGGTTTGAAACGTTCCATCATGCTCAGGGGGATCATGGTTCTGTTATTGGCAAAATATTGTTTTACTCTTTCGTATTCCGCCGGGCTGAGCAGGTCGCTGAGTTTGGTATCACCCTTCATACGAACGTATTTGAATATGCCCATGAGCTCCCCCATATTGTCCATATCGATCTCGAAATAGACCTTTCCGGCCTGGCTGATGCTGTATTGCAGGCTGTCGCTCAATATGGCATCGGAAGCGCAAAGCAGGTGCATGGTGCCAAACACATAGGAAGGTTTTGCCAGCCCCTTGCCCGACACCTCCCACAACAGCGTATTCGCGGTACCGTTAGTAGAGGAGGCATTGTCCTGGGCCTGGCCTGTGCCGGCATAGAGCAGGGTCAGGAAGGCCGCAAAAAGGTTTCGCATGCTAGTCAATTTGTGCTACCGCTTCCATGCCGTAAAGCTGGTCGCGGAAAGCAAGTGAGGGTGATGGGATAAAAGGTCCGAGGCCCAATGAATCCCATTTTTCGTCGACCGATTGAATGGTCTCATCTGCAGCCACAATGATATTGGGCCAGTCGCGCTGGAAATTATCCACTTCCCTGGTTTTGGTGCTTCCATCCAGTCCGAGGCAGTGAAAGCGGTGGCCCGGCGCCTGCCGCGAAGGAGCGCTGTGCAGAAAATGGTCTCTCTTGGGATCAAGGTTATTGCAGAAACGCCACAACGCCACCGGGAGGTTAAAGGGGTCAACACTGTTTTCCACGTACAGCACCAGCTTCACCGCTTCCATACCGGGCAGTTGTTCACAAAGCTGCCGGTGAAGGTCCCTGATGGAAAGATCGCTGCTCTTCTTCACAGCAACCAACAGGCAGGGATAACCGCTTTTTTCCAGGAGCTGCAGGTTCACCCGCCTGATCATGGGAAAGCCGTCAAAATCAGCCGCCTGGGGATATTGCACAATTTTGTCCATGGGCAGCAGGTCGTCGCTGCTCTCTTCCGGAAATTTGCCCGATCCATCGATGAACATCTTACCCCCAAAGCCAAGTTTGCTGCAGCTATGATCCAGCACGTCCATGGGGCCTGTACTGAATACCACATCGGTCGCCACGTTCAGGTTGCGGAACACATAGGCCGCCAGTTGTGCATAGTCCTGGATCTTCACGCCTTCGTCCACCAGCACCAGTATTTTGTTGAACATCATTTGGCCTGCTCCCCACATGGCATTCATCACTTTCTGCCCCTGCCCTGCATAGTCTTTCCGGATCTGTGCGATCACCAGGTTGTGAAAAACGCCTTCCACCGGCATGTCCATGTCAACGATCTCCGGCACCATGGTCATTTTGATGGGCGCCAGGAAGATGCGCTCCGTGGCTTTGCCCAACCAGGCATCTTCCTGCGGGGGAATGCCCACAATGGTAGCCGGGTACACGGCGTTTTTTCGGTGGGTGATGGCCGTTATATGGAAACGCGGATACCAGTCGGGCAGCGAGTAATAACCCGTATGGTCACCAAACGGCCCCTCCCAGATCAGTTCGTCGCCGGGATCCACATATCCTTCAATGATAAAATCCGCATCTGCCGGCACTTCAATATCGGGCTGGCTGATGCATTTTACCAGCTCCACTTTCTTTTTACGCAGGAAGCCGGCGAGCATGTACTCATCCACATTTTCCGGCAGGGGCGCCGTTGCTGAATAAGCATATACCGGATCGCCGCCCAAGGCAACGGCCACGGGCATACGCCGGTTCAGTTTTTTATATTCTGCAAAATGTTTGGCGCTCACCTTGTGCTTATGCCAGTGCATGCCGGTAAGCTGCGGGCCGAACACCTGCATGCGGTACATGCCTACATTGCGCACCATCGTATGCGGATCACGGGTATGGATGATGGGGAGGGTAACAAAAGGACCGCCGTCCTTAGGCCAGCAGGTGATCACCGGCAGTTTGGTAATATCGGGCGACAGGTCCACCACTTCCTGGCACTCTCCCCTGCCCTTTTTCACTTTGGGCATCCAGCCGGCAAACTGTCCCAGCCTGGGCAGCAGGCTCAGTTTATCGAGTATGCTTTCCCGTGGTTTTGTCAGTAGTTTGAAAAGGGATTCTATTTCCGCGCTAATCTCGTCGAGGCCCTGAACGCCCAACGCCATGCACATGCGTTTTTCGCTGCCATAGGCATTCATCAGTACCGGGAAATCGTAACCGGTATTTTCAAAAAGAAGGGCCTTGCCGCCATTCCCAGATTTGCTGATGCGATCGGTGATCTCTGCAATCTCAAGTTTGGGGTCTGCATAAGTGGTGATCCTGACCAGTTCACCTGCTCTTTCCAATGCGTCGATAAATTCCTGCTGGTTCTTAAATGCCATAGTGCTGTTCTGAACTACAAATGTAATTCAGTTGCATCAGTAAACATTGCGCGGGCAATCGAGCTGGCGGTCGCTGGAACTTCCTGATTCCCTGTTACCGAAAAAGAATTTTTCAAGGCGGTAAGTGAGCGTGATTCCCTGAAAATAATACCAGTCCTTCACATCCGGACCGCCTCTGATGGTTCCGGCGGCGGGATAAACCAGGTTCCCGTCTTTCAATTCATCACCTCGATAAGCCAGTTCCACGGCCGTGGCGCCCCTGGCAGCCAGCAACTGGGCCTCGTCCACGTACCTGTCGCTGAGATCGTCCAGGCGGTCGGTAAATGTTTTCCGTAAACCGATTTCATAACCCAGGCTGAGGCGGTCGTTCACTTTCAGCTTAATGCCGCCGCCAAAAGGAAGCGCAAGCTGCACGCGACTGTAAGCAACTCCTTCGGTAGTCAGCGGTTGCAGGAAACGCTTAACCCCTGAAGTATCCCAGGTATAAGGGTCAAATCCAAAAACTGCTATCCCCGCAAAAACATAAGGTGTAAATTTTTTGCTGTCGAGGTCCAGGAAACGGTACTCTGCCATCAGGTGGCCTTCCAGTACCTGGGAAGTAAAATTGAGGTTGCGGGCAACCAGGAAACTGTCTTTTGCAAGCTTATCGTCCCCACTGACCCTGCCGTATGCCAAACCACCTCTTGCTGAAAGCCTGCTGGTAAAATCATACTGTAATCCCAGCCCGAATGCACCGTGCGACTGGCTGGTGGTAAATCTTTTTTCCTGGAGATCGCCCTGGTAGTTTGCGATGCCACCTATCGCGGTCACCTGCCACTGTGCCAGGAGCGGCAGCGGCGTAACGCCTATCAATAAGGTCAGTAGTCTTTTCATAGCCGCGTATTAAGCTGATCCAACTTACGAATCCTCTTCTTAAACGTATCCCAAAATTTTCAGCATGCTTTGGGCCGTCTGCTCTTTGGCGTACACCCAGTCAATAAGCTTGCCACTTTTGTCATAGCCCACAATAATGTGTTTGGGAGAAGGGATCATGCAGTGCTTGATACCGCCATAGCCACTGATCTGGTCCTGGTATGCACCGGTGTGAAAAAATCCCAGGTAAAGCGGCTCCGCGCCACCGTTGATCTTGGGCAGGAACACTTCGTTGATGTGCTCTTCCGAATCGTAATAGTCGTGGCTGTCGCAGGTGATGCCACCCAGTACCACCCGCTGGTATTCCGAATCCCATTTATTGATGGGAAGCATCAGGAATCGCTCGCCTATGCCCCAGGTGTCGGGAAGTGTGGTGATAAAGGAAGAATCGATCATGTACCAGATCTCCCTTTCGTTCTGGGTCTTCTGCGCAATCACCGAATAGATATGCGCCATGCTTTCCCCCACGGTATAAGAACCGAATTCGGTGTAAATATTCGGCATGGGCACTTTGGCCTTTTTACAGGCGCTTTTGATATTGCCCACAATTTCGTTGATCATGAACTGGTAATCGTATTCGAAACCGAGACTGTGCTTGATGGGAAAGCCGCCGCCGATATTGATGGAGTCGAGCTCCGGGCAGATCTTCTTCAACTGGCAATAGAGGTTGATCACCTTGTTCAGCTCCGACCAGTAATAGATATCGTCCTTAATGCCCTTGTTCAGGAAAATGTGCAGCATCTTGAGCTGGAACTTATTCTCATAGCCTTCGATCTGGTCCACGTAAAATTCCAGTATATCCTTGGCGCGGATGCCGAGGCGGGAAGTATAAAAAGGGAAAGACGGCTCCTCTTCCGCCGCTACGCGTATGCCCAGTTTGAAGGGCGCTCTTACCGACTTACGGTAGTCTTCCAGTTCGTGGGTATTGTCCAGCACCGGGATCACATTCTTAAACCCGCCGTTGATAAGTCCTGCAATGCGTTTGGTGTAGTTCTTTTGCTTAAACCCGTTGCAGATAATAAACGTATCCTTATTGATCTTTTTCTTGGCATAGAGTTTTTTAATGATCTCTATGTCATAGGCAAAAGAAGTTTCCAGGTGGATGTTGTGCTTGAGCGCTTCTTCCACCACGAAAGAGAAATGCGAACTCTTGGTACAATAGCAGTAGTAGTACTCTCCTTCGTATCGATGCTTCTTGAAGGCATTGGCAAACATCTGCTTCGCTTTATTGATCTGCATCCCGATTTTGGGAAGATAGGTAAGCTTCATGGGCGTACCGTATTTGTCGATCAGCTCTTTCAGATTGAGGCCATTGAACTGGAGGTAATCGTCTTTTACCTCAAAACCTTCCTGGGGGAAATTGAAGGTCTGGTCTACCAGGTCGTAGTAGCTATTGTTCATCTAAATCAGCACGGGTTAGAAATTGATTAATTTTTGAACACACAAACCTAATCAAAAACAACAATTATGGACCAAAAAAAACCGGTCCCATCGGACCGGCTTCCTGCTCCTCTGAAAGCTTATTTTACGGAGGCGATCAAAGCTTTGAACGACTCGGGGTTGTTCATGGCCAGGTCTGCCAGCACTTTGCGATCGAGGCCGATCCCTTTTTCATTCAGCTTGTGAATGAACACGGAATACGTAAGGCCTTCTTCACGAACGGCAGCGTTGATACGGGCAATCCAGAGTGCGCGGTATTCGCGCTTCTTGAGTTTGCGGCCTACATAGCTGTAGGTCATCCCTTTTTCAACAATGTTCTTGGCTACGGTATATACATTTTTGCGTTTGCCGTAGAATCCCTTGGCTTGTTTCAGGATCCTTTTGCGGCGTGCGCGGGAGGCTACTGCATTAACTGAACGTGGCATATGCTGATAAGTTTAAGTTGTGATTGAATAAATTACCCTCTCAGGCCCAGCAGGCGTTGAACGAATTCAAGATTGGGTTTGGCAACAACTCCGTCTTTCCGCATACCACGCTTACGCTTGGTCGATTTCTTGGTGAGGATGTGACGTTTGAAGGATTTCTGGTGGGTGATCTTACCGGTGGCAGTCACCTTGAAGCGCTTCTTGGCGCTTGAGTTTGTCTTTACCTTTGGCATTTGATAACTATAACAGTTACGCCCTGCTGGCGCTCCGAACAGACGGAGACTTATGGAGCCATGTGGGCAAAATGGAGCGCAAAACTAGGTTATTTCCCTGAAACTACCAACCGGATGGTTCTTTTTTGGCCGTCGATCGTTGTTTTTAACAGGTAAATACCCGCCGGCAGCCCTTTTACCGCCGATTCCAGTGATTTTTCCTGCTGGCCGGCAACCGCTCCAAGCCGGTCGGTCCAAAGCAGGCGACCCGTTGCATCATAGAGACGGATGTCTGCAGAATGCCCTTCCATATTTTTCAACAGCAGTTTCAGCGGGCCCGAACCGGTATAGGGATTGGGATAAAGCAGCAGTTCCGGTTCTTTTTCAAAACCAATGGTCCGGATCGCGGAATACCGGGTACGGCCATCGGCCTGTGTGATCTTCAGCCGGTAGTAATAAGTAGCGGGCGACTGGAGCTGCTGGTCGTGGTACCGGTAAGTGCCGGCGCTGCCCTGCTGCTGGATCTGCGCCAGGGCAGCAAATACAGGTGCCGGGCCATTTGTTTTGAGCGCCCTTTCCACGGTGTAGGACAGTATCCCCTCCGTGTGCTCCAGCGACCAGTCCAGCCATACTGCATCGGCCCCCTCCTCTTTGACGGCATTGAAGCGCAACTGCTGCGCATCACCCGCCAGCCCCAGGTAGAAAGCGCCATAGGCCGGCGCTTCGACCTCCACATAATAGCCGTCACCATAGGGAACAAGGCGGAACGCTTCCGGCCCCCACTGCTGGTCATAGCCGGCCAGGTCGTTTCCTTCAAATCCATCCAGGCTGGTAACCGGGCCCGCGTAGCGAAATACAGCCAGCTCATAGGGACTGGGTGAAGTGCTGCAACCCGTACAACCATTGGCCGCAGACCAGGCCAGCCAGTCGGCATGTGTGAAATAAAGCCTTACAGTTTCTTTTTTTCCTGCCAGCGCCTGGTTGCTGAAGAGCCACACGCGGTTCATAACGGGGTTTCCGCGGAACCATCCGCCACCGGCCTCGGCCACCAGGGAGGCCGACAGGCCCGAAGCCGTAGATACTGCAAGCACCTGCCCGTTGCCCAGTAGCCAGGTGAAGGCGCCATTTTTGTTTTCGGTTACTGCTGTCAGTGGTACGGGTCCCGCGTATACCGGGTAGAGGAGATCATACACATGTATGTCGTCTATATAAAGTCCGCCGGCGCTTCGCGGAAACTCCAGCGAGTGGTCGCTCCGGGGACTGCTGAACACCCGGAAACGCAGCAAACCCTCACCCGTGGGGAGCGGAGCACTCACCCCCATCCAGTACGCATCGCCGCAACCGGTCCACGACCGGCCAGCCAGGGTATCATACCAATTGCTGGTCCCCGTACCGGGCTGGAAGAAAGTCCAGGTCCGGCCCGTATCTGCGGACACCTGCACAAAAACAGAATCCAGGCCATTGCAGAGCTGCCGGAAAATGCTCATGGACAAGTAGGGCTTTTGTAATCCCTGCAACTGGAAAGCCGGGCTGGTCAATACGCCGGCCGCTTCCACATAAGGAACTCCAAATTCGGAATTGAGCCAGCGGGTTTTCCAGAAAACTTCTCCGTTGGCGGCCCTTACCGTATCAGCAGGCTGCCCCACCTCGGTGTTGAGTTGGTACACGTACGACGGCGACCAGCCGGCGGCTCCCGATTCAAAACCTTCGAGGTACGGATAATCCTCAATTTTTCGGCCATATTGCACCGTTAGTCGCAGGGTATCATCAAGGGTATTGTCGTCTTCCGGGTCCTGGATCCAGGCAGTGAGCACCGCCCCGGACCCCGGCCAGTTGCTTACCGCAATACTGCTTTCCCAAACCACAGAATCCATTCCGGGTATGGAATCGATCCGGGTTTGAAGCGACTGCCCGCCGGGTAACGTCCATCCTGCCGCTACATCCTTCCTGGCCTGGGCATTGCCGTTACTAACAGTTAGCCTTAATCGCAGGCTGTCGCCATCTGTCACAATGGTTTTGTTTGCCGTTGCCGCTGTGAGGGCCAGATCGGCCGCTGCCGTAAACAACCGGAAACTGTCCAGCGCCTGAATGGTAGGCACAAAACCGGTGGCATTGTACTGCAGTAATACCTGGAAGCTTGTTGATAAGGCCTGTCCTTTTTCCGCCAGCAACCCGCCTACATTCAATTGGTGCAACGGTAGCGGCCGGCCGAGGGTATCGTACAGTGGCAGGTTCAACCACTGCGAGGTATCGGATCCACGCACCGAGCATTCGGTATAGTGCAGGGAGATATCGGGCAGCCCCAATCCCATTTTTATATTGTCATCCACCTGGTAGTTCGAAAGATTGAACGTACCCTTCAATTGCAGCGACTGGCCGTCGATGCGACTGTAGGCAACCAGTCCTTTTCCTCCCGCCGGCGCCCCGGTTAGCAGGCGCAGGGAGGTGGCATTGGAAATGAAATCCCAGGCCTCCGCACCGGGCAGGCCCATATAACCCGGACGCCCAAACGAAGTATCGGCCAGGTTACGAAAGCTTTCTCCATAAGGAAGAACAATGGGGGCATTCGCCAGGTACCGCCAGGTGGTATCGCTGTTGTTGTTGCCGGGTGTAGGATCGTTTCGCGGAACGATCTGCGCCTCCAGTTTCGTTTGGCTGCCGGGAATGGCGGCTATTTTTTTTGCAAGCGTAAGGTTCTGGCTCCGGCCCGCCGGCAGCGTCAACCGGAAAGCCTCCTGCGCATGCAAAGTTCCGTTGGCCCATACATTCAGCTCCACGCTGTCGTTAAAGGCCGTTGCGCCTTCGTTCTGGATCAGTACCGACAGTTCCGCACTGTCTCCCGTCGCCTCTATGGTGCCGGCTCTCCAGGTAACTGGTTGTACAATGCTTTTCAGGGAAAGATCACCCGGTGGCCCCATGGGCGGACAGCCGGCCGCGGCCGTGATGAGCGAACGGGCCAGCGATCTTTGTCCCGTTATACCCTGCCAAACCGGCTCCAGCGCTACCCATTGCAAAGCGCCCCGCTGCAGCCCGGTGATGCTGAAATCGCTGAGGGTGCTGATGCCTTTCTCCTGGTAGCCGCCGTTTTCATACAACAGGATCCTTACCGAATCTATTCCCGCCGGCTTGGTCCAATGCACGTTCACCTGCGAAGAACAGGGACTCGCAATGGAAAAACCGATTTCGGGAAGAATGCTGAAAGCGGGCGATACCAGCACCTGCCCCGAGCTTTGCGCGGTAACCCGCACCAGGCAATTATTGCTACTGACCGATGGCAGCGTAAAGGAATAAAAAGAAAGCGTACCGGTTCCCGTTGATCCCAGCTCTGTCCAGCCCTGCCCGCCGTTGGCGCTGAAAGCCACCTGGTAGTTGTCTGTTCTACCCGCATCGCTCCACTGCACGGTATGCGCCTGCCCGGGTTTCCATTTTTCGCCTCCCGCCGGGTGCAGCAGCCGGAAGCCGGGCTCGTCCCAATGATAGACCAACTGGAACCGTTGCGGGCCAAAGGGTACCGCGTATCCTTTTATGCGCACGCGATAGGTGCCGGGAAGGGCATGATCCAAAACCACCTGTTCAATATTATTGAGATGGTCCTCCCGCTCCTGCGCGGGGCTGGTCATACCCGCTGCGCTGGTGTCGGGCACCAGGGGATAATGTACGGTTCCGTCGGGATAAGTAACCGACAGGTCGAGGTCGTTCACCAGGTTTTGGGAAGTAAAAAGGGAGGACGGCAGATCCGTCCAATAAAGCATTATTTTATAGTTATAAACCTCTTTATCAATCTGTAAATCAATAACCTGATCTTCTCCATGATTTATTGACCCGGAGCGGTACCGCCCGTTACTGATCAGGTCGATGGCGGCGGGAAGGTTCATCCAGCCAAAACCATATTCGTAATCGACCCCCTTGCGGCCCAGGTCGGTTGCCGAATTACAGATAACAGCTTTCAGCAGGTCGCCGGGCGGATTGGCTCCGCCGTGAAGCTGCCGGTAGCGCTGGCTCAGCAAAGCCAGTCCGCCCGTCACCATGGGTGCTGCGCTGGAAGTGCCAGAGCTCACCAGGTAGTTGTTATTCGGCGCCGGCGCCCGCACATTACCGCCTATTGCCGTGATCTCCGGTTTAATACGGCCATCCATGCTGGGGCCCCGCGAGAACCAGCTCACAAGATTTCCGCGCTTGTCTGTACCAGTTACAGTCAACACATTCTTAGCAGCCTGATAAGAATTATCGATTGTTTTATAACCGGCAGGATAAGGCGTACAGGTAAGGTCCCCGCTGTTGCCCGCGGCAAAAACATGCAACAGTTCCGGCATTTCGTACAACTGCTGGTCGGCCTGCCAGCAGAGGCCCGAATACAGTCCCGATACCGGTTCACAACTGCTCCCGGCCCCGTAACTGTTGTTGGTGAGGCGCATGGAAGAATCCTGGTAATAGACGGGCGCATTATAAATAATGTTGTTGAATGCGTTCATGATGAGGTGGGCACGGGGCGCAAAGCCCTTCATAGATGGATCGCGGTTACCGGCGCCGGCGGCGATGCCGGCGATGGGAGTGGCGTGGTCGCCGCCACTGTAAGATTGTCCCGGTTCATTAAAGCCCAGGTCGATGTGGTAGGGTTGCCCATTGTCGCCGATGCCCATCACCACACCGCTGCCGTCAAGGGCCGGGATCGCCGGGCTGCCGGCCTGGAGCTGGTCGGCGCCCAGCAGTTCGGTGCTTTCCGCCGTCAGGGCTTTGAGTTGCGGCGCCGGCAGGATGTACAGTACCGCAGGGTCCTGCAGCAGGCTGTCGAGCGTGGCTGCATCGAAACTACATTCCAGCAGGCGATCATGGATAGGCTGTCCCTTATAACGGGCTGCATAGACCGCAGCAGGCGTACCGGGCGCCAGGTAAACCTGGTAGCTGCCCGTCGCCGGCCGGCCGGCCGTTTCTTCCCGGCTGCGTTTGAACCTGGCAGTGAGCGGCTCAACGCCGGCAATACCGTATTGCAACAAGCTACCCGCCGCCCATTTGCCTTTAACCCGGGCGAGGTAGATGTTTTCAGGAATGTATTCGAGGAGTTCAATGCCGGCGACGGAAAGCGCAGACCGGGTGGAAGCGGTTGGGATCTGGCGGAAACGCAGGAAATACAGCGGTCCGGCAGGTTGCCCGCTACCCCGCTCACCGGGCGGCAAAAGCCTGATCTCCTGCTGCAAAAAAGCAGGCCTCGGCAACCCGGATTTAAACCGGATGGGTTTCGGATCATTTACCTGGCCGTGGGTGTTTGAAAGCAAGAGGCAGTTCAACACCCACAACAGCATCCTGGCAAATGCAGGGGTCTTGCGCATAGAGAGAATCTCTGGAAAAGATATAAAAAAACCCGCGGAAATCGCGGGTCTTTCTTATTCAGCGCTTTGCTCTTTTTTCTTTTTCTGCCCCTTCGGAGCCCAGATAGCCAGCATCCGCTTGCCTTCCATTTTTGGCATGCCTTCCAGCACACCTACTTCCGATAACCTTTCCGCAAATTTCAGCAGGAGCAGCTCTCCCCTGTCCTTGAACTGGATGGCCCTTCCGCGGAACTGCACATAGGCTTTTACCTTGTTTCCTTCCTTAAGGAACTCTTCCGCATGTTTGGCTTTGAAGTTAAAATCGTGGTCGTCGGTATTGGGTGTGAAACGAATTTCCTTTACCTCCGACTGCTTCGCCTTCGCCTTCATCTCCTTTTCCTTCTTCTTCTTTTCGTAGAGGAATTTGTTATAGTCGATGATGCGGCAAACCGGCGGGTCTGCATTGGGTGAAATCTCTACAAGGTCGAGCCCCTGGTCCTGCGCCATGCGCTGCGCCTCCTGGATGGAGTAAACACCTACGGTTACATTATCCCCTACCAATCTGACCTGCGGTACGCGGATCATCTGGTTGGTTCTGTGTTCCTGCTGCTGTTCTTTTCTGAACCTGGGATTAAAGCCCCCCCTTGGAGGCCTGGGTGGAAATGCCATTTAAGTCTTTTAGTTAATAATACGGCTCGAAAATAGTGGATTTTTTAATTTTCATTGCTTCGATTTGCGATCTCCCGTGAAATAACGGTAAGGAATTCTTCCACCGGCACTACCCCGGTATCGCCTTTGCCCTGGCGGCGCACGGCCACTTTTCCTTCGTTCATTTCTTTTTCGCCGATCACCAGCATATAAGGCACACGCTGAAGCTCGGTTTCGCGGATCTTTTTACCGATCTTTTCGTTCCGGGAATCGATGGAAACCCGCACCCCGGCAGCCCTAAGTTGGTTTTGCACGGAAACGGCATAGTCCATGAATTTTTCGGAAATGGGCAGGATGCGTACCTGCTGCGGTGAAATCCAAACCGGGAGCTTGCCGGCATAGTGCTCCAGCAGGAACCCGATAAAACGCTCGTGGGTTCCCAGCGGCGCCCGGTGAATGATCAGGGGCACATCGCTGCTGTTGTCGGCCGTGGTGTATTCCAGCTTGAAACTGCGGCCCTGCGAAAAATCCACCTGGTTGGTGGCCAGGGTAAATTCGCGGCCTATGACGCTGAATATCTGCACGTCGATCTTGGGACCATAAAAAGCCGCTTCGTCCTGCACTTCCACGAAGGGAATATTCGAATCGATCAGCACCTGGCGCACCATCTCTTCCGTTTCTTTCCAGAGCTCGGGATGGTTTACATACTTGATGCCCAGCTTTTCCGGTGAATGCAGGCTGAGCCGCATCACGTATTTATCGATGCCAAATATTTTGAAGTACTTCAGGTACATGTCGTTCACCGCACGGAACTCCGATTCAAATTGTTCCTTGGTGCAATAAATATGCGCATCGTTCATGTGCAGGCAGCGCACACGCATCAGCCCGAACAGTTCACCGCTCTGTTCGTAGCGGTACACCGTGCCGTATTCGGCAAGGCGATAAGGGAGATCACGATAGCTCTTGGGCTCCGCCGCAAATATCTTGTGGTGGTGCGGACAGTTCATGCTTTTCAGATAGTACTTGTCGCCATCGATCTCCATGGGCGGATACATGCTGTCGGCATAATAAGGCAGGTGGCCGCTGGTAAGGTACATGCTTTCCTTCGCAATATGCGGTGTTACCACGCGGTGATAACCGGCGGCGGCTTCTGTTTCCTTGGCCAGTTTTTCCAGTTCTTCAATAATAATGGTGCCGTTGGGCATCCACATGATGAGGCCCTGGCCCACATCGTCGTCCATCGTATAAATGCCCAGTTCTTTGCCCAGCTTGCGATGGTCTCTTTTTTTGGCTTCCTCCACCAGGGCCAGGTATTCATCGAGCTCTTTCTGCGAAGGAAAGCTTACACCATATACGCGGGTCAGTTGTTTGTTCTTTTCATCTCCCTTCCAGTAAGCGCCGGCAATATTGGTGAGCTTCACCGCTTTGATCAGCCCAGTACTGGGAATATGCGGCCCGCGGCAGAGATCGGTAAAAGCGCCCTGGGAATAGAGCGTAATGTTGCCGTCCTCGAGGTTTTCGAGCAGGTCCAGTTTGTATTCATCACCCTTTTCGGCGAAATAAGCAATGGCATCGGCCTTGCTGATCTCCTTGCGGATATAGGGATTGTTTTGCTTTGCCAGGGAAGCCATGCTTTTTTCCAGTTCGCGCAGGTCTTCTTCGGTAATGGAACGGCCGCCCAGGTCGATGTCGTAATAGAACCCATTGTCCACCGGCGGTCCCACCCAGAATTTTACTCCCGGGAAGCGCGCTTCAATGGCCTCGGCCATAAGGTGGGCCGTGGAGTGCCAGAAAGTGGATTTGCCCTCTTTATCGTCCCAGGCAAGGAACTTCACTTGTGCATCACCGTAAATGGGACGGTTGAGGTCCCACACCTGGCCATTCACGGAAGCAGCCAGGATCCTGCGAGCCAGCCCCTCACTGATGGAGCGGGCAATGTCCAGCGAACTGGTACCCGGCTGGTATTCCCTGACAGCGCCGTCCGGAAAACTGATTTTGATCATCTTACAACTTAAGGGTGGCAAAATTAACGAACTCTTGCCAGATTAACTGGCTGAGCGGTATGAATTTGCGGCTGCTTTTTCTGTAACTTGATTTCGGTATGCATAGAATTCAAATGGTTTGGACAGTGCTGGGCCTCCTGGCTGCCGGCCTGGCCCAGGGCCAGGACCTTACGGGGATCTGGCGCGGACAGTTCCGGTCGAACAACCGGATGATGCAATTGATGAACATCGACGACCGCTATAAGTTTGAAGTGCAGATCGACCAGCGGGGTAAAAGCTTCAATGGCGTCACCTATTCTTATAAGACCACAGAATTTTACGGCAAGGCCGTTGCCAAGGGCGCCTTCATCACCGGCACCAAAAAAGTGATCCTGGAAGAACTCAAAATAGTGGAAGTGCGCATGCGCGCCGGCAGCGATGCCTGCGTAATGACCTGTTTCCTGCAGTATTATAAGAATGGCGACGAAGAATTCCTGGAAGGGAATTACGTGAGTATGAACACCACCGACTCCACCGACTGCGGCAGGGGAACGGTTTTCCTGCGAAGAGTAGTAGAGTCGGATTTTTTCAAAGAGCCTTTTCTCGTGAAACGGGAAAAAGAAAAGAAGAAACAACTGGCGCAGAACCATGCCGACCGTCCCGCTCCCACCAAAGATCCCGCAACGGCCGGCCCTGCAAAACCCGCCCCCAAACCCTCGGCGCCGGCCAGTCCTAAAAAACCATCCACCACCAGGCCTCCCGCCACCGCTAAACCCGATAAACCCGGCAGACCCATCGAATCCAAACCGCTGAACGCCCCGGAAGCAACCCCACGCGACGACAACAACCCGCCCCGGAACCTACCTCCCGTAGTGGTTCCGCCCGTGCTGAAAAACAGGGAGAACGAGCTGGTAAAAACCTTTAAGGTAACCACACGCAATATCACCGTGAGCCTGTACGACAATGGCACCATCGACCACGATACCGTGTCGGTATACCTGAACAAGAAGCTGATCGTTTCCAAAAAAATGCTTTCCCTCTCCCCCATTATCATCAATATTGAACTCGATGACGACAACGACTACCAGGAACTGGTGATGGTGGCGGAAAACCTGGGAGACATTCCGCCGAACACTTCTCTTATGGTAGTGAAAGCGGGCAACCAGCAATACGAAGTACGGATCACTTCTACCGAACAGAAAAACGCCGTGGTGGTTTTCAAATATGAGAAGTCGCCCTAGTATTTGAACCACTCAACATATTTTCCGGCCGTATAGTGGTTGAAATGCTAATTTGAACGCTCAATCTCTTACATGCGCCTATTCATTGCTCTCTTATGCCTGGCGGGTTACGGGCAACTGCAAGCCCAGGACCTGAACGGGATCTGGCGGGGAAGTCTTACGCAGGAAAGAGGAGGCTGTTTTCCGGAATACCACCTCGAGATCCAACTCACTGTTTCGGGCAACACACTCGAAGGCAATTCCTACGATTATTACGACCGGAACCGTTTCGTCAAACACCAGTTCAGCGGACGTTACAACGCGCAAACCCATCGCATGGTGCTGATGGAGCAGGTGCTGCAGGAATCGCATATCCCGGGCGATTGTGTTCCCTGTACCAAGACCTACGACCTCACCTGGCAAAAGAACGGCAACCAGGAAAGCCTTACCGGCGAATGGAAGGGACTGAAATCGGGCAGCCGCGACGCCTGCCCCCCGGGAAAGATCACCCTCTACCGGGTATCCACAACCGATTTTCCCATCGACATCCGGCAACCCGAATCCCTGGCCAAATTGCAGGGCGGCCTCAAACTGCAGCAACGCGAGACCCAGGTGTTTGAAACCATTGCGCTGGAAACGCCTTCCGTCACCATCGATCTCTACGACAATGCAGAAATCGACAACGATACGGTAACGGTTTTCCTGAACGGCAAACTCCTCCTCTACCGGCAGCGCCTAACCGATAAGCCGCTGACCCTGACGCTGAATGCCTTTCCCGACACCGATTATGAACTGGTAATGTATGCCGATAACCTTGGCAGCATTCCGCCCAACACCGCCCTGATGGTGGTGCGGGCGGGCAAACAAAAGCAGGAAGTGCGGCTCTCGGCATCAGACCAGAAAAATGCAGCCGTCAGATTCAGGCTGAAAAGCCCTCCCCGCGCGGCGCAGCAGTAGCGCATACGGCCTGGCGCATATGCCAGCCACGCCGGGTAAGCCGTCACTCTTTTCAGAATTTAAAATTCCAGGTAACACTGGGAATGATGGGAAAAAGCGAAACCTGGCGCGCTTCCACCTTTAGCGTACCATCGAAGGCCGAACCCGTTTGGTCGTAGTAAATGAAATAAGGATTCAGCCGGCTGTACACATTGTAGATGCTGAAGACCCAACTGGAGCGCAGCCGCCGCTGCTTTTTGGGAATGGGCGTATAGGTGGCGGCGAGGTCCAGCCGGTGATAGGAAGGCATGCGGTAGGCGTTGATCCTGCTGTATTCCTGGGTGAGCACGCCGCCCACAAAATAAAAGCGCTCCGGCAGGCTGGTGGCTTGTCCGGTGCCATACACGAATACGCCGGAGAGTTTCCATTTTTTATTCAGCTCATAACTGGCAACCACCGACAGGTCGTGCCGGCGATCGTATCGCGCCACGTATTTTTCGCCGTTGTTCAGGTCGGGGAACTGGCGCCAGGTCCAGCTTAGGGTATAACCCACCCAGCCTGTCATCCGGCCGGTATTGCGGCGCACAAAAAACTCAGCGCCATAACTCCAGCCGTCGCCGAACACAAATTCCTTTTCCGGGTCCAGCAACGATGGCGTATAACCTTCGCGGTATTCGATCTGGTGCTGCATTTTTTTGTAATACAATTCCACCGATGTCTCGTACCGGTTCTCCTGGAAATTGCGGAAGTAGCCCGCCGCATACTGCCAGCTCAACTGCGGCTGCACGTACAGGGTGCTGGGCACCCAAAGATCGGTGGGCAGGGTGCTGCCCGCATTGCTCACCAGGTGTATGTACTGGTAATTGCGGGTCACCGAGGCCTTTACAGACGAGCGGTCGTTGATGCTGTACCGCGCCGTGAGCCGGGGTTCAAGACCGCCATAGGATTTCACTTTCTTCCCCGAACCGTATACGGTGCTGTCGAGCTTATTGCCATCGGCATCCTGCACATAATCGGTATAGGGGCCAATTTGCCCGAATCGGCTGTAACGCAGGCCGGCGCTGATCTGCAGCTTATCCGACAATTCCCAGTCGTCCTGGATATAGGCCGCCACTTCGTTGGCGTATTTTTTCTGGGCATTGTTGGGAGAAAAATCCACCGAATCGCTGCGGCCGCTCACCAGGTTGGGTTTGAAAACATGGTTGGTAAAAGCAAATCCTCCCTTCAGTTTGTGCTGCGGAACGGGATAATAGTCGAGGTCGAATTTGGCGGTGAGGTCGCGGATGCCCGAGCTCACCCCAAACGCCAGGTTGTTCTGCTCGGCATTGAACGCAAAATTGTAATTATTGAAAACAAGCGTGGTATTGGAAAAAAGCTTGCGGTGGAAAACATGGTTCCAGCGCAGCGTGGCCGTGGCATTACCCCAGGGGATATTTGCCTTGAAAGATCTTTCCTTATTGTTGAAATCAAACACGTCGCGGCCGAAATAACCGCTGAGGAACAAGCGGTCACGGTCAGAAAATTTATAATTGACCTTGGTGTTCAGGTCGTAGAAATAATAACCCGATCCATGAAAGGAGCTCGATTTCGGCACAAAGGGCTTCACCAGCGCATCTATATAGGTACGGCGCGCACTTACTATAAAGGAGGCCTTTTCTTTTTTGATAGGGCCCTGTATCGACAAACGCGAAGCGATCAGCCCGATACCGCCTTCGGCTTCCAGTTTGTTCATATTGCCGTCCTTCATGGCCACGTCGAGCACGCTGGAAAGGCGGCCGCCGTACTGTGCCGGCATGCCGCCCTTGATCAGGCTCACATTCTTGATGGCGTCGGAATTGAAGATGGAAAAGAACCCGAACAAATGCCCCGAGTTATACACCACGGCATCGTCCAGCATGATAAGGTTTTGGTCCGGACCACCCCCTCTCACATAAAAACCCGCATTCCCCTCTCCCGCGTTGCGTACGCCCGGAAGCAGTTGCAGGGTTTTCAATATATCCACCTCGCCCATCAGCACGGGCAGGGATTTCACCTGGCTCATGCTCAGGTCCACCTTGCCCATCTGTGCATTGCGCACATTGGCGTCGCGGCGCCGGGCATATACCACCACTTCCTCGCTGGTGCTCACTTTTGGCGCCAGGGAAATATTCCGGCCCATATCACTGGATAGCACAACCGAAAAGCGGACCGACTCGTAACCGGTGAAGGAAATGGTCAGCTCATAAGCGCCTTCGGGCAGGGTGAGAGAATAATAGCCATACCCATTGGTGGATACGCCCCTGCTTTTGCCGGAAAGCGTAATGCTGGCGCCGATCAGGCTCTCACCGCTGAGCGAATCCTTCACATAACCACTCAGGGTGAACCGGTGCTGGGAATAACCCGCCGCGCAGGTAAGGACCAGTAAAAAGAAGAGGAAAAATTTCCGGTACAGCATAAACAAGGCGAAAATACTGGTTCATCAACAAAATGACCGGCGCTTGGTTCAGAAATACGGGCCATGGTCCAGAAATAAATAACTTTGCGTCCCATGTTAGTAGGATTACAAGACGTTACATTCGAATTCGGCGCCCGGGTGATCGTGAGCGATGCCACCTGGCATATCCAGCCCAACGAGCGCATCGGCCTCATCGGTTACAACGGTACCGGCAAATCCACCCTGCTCAAACTGCTGGTGGGCGAATACAGCCCCTCGGCCGGCACGGTAGAAAAAAGCCGCGGCACCACCATTGGTTACCTGCACCAGGACCTCCTGAGCTTCGATACCAACCAGTCCATTCTGGAAGTGGCCCTGGGCGCTTTTGAAAAAGTGCAGCTCCTGGAAAAAGAGATCGAAGCACTGGGTAAGGAACTGGAAGCCACCGGCGACGAAAAAGTGCTGCACGCCTACAGCGATAAGCTCCACGAACTGGAAACCCTCGGCGGTTACGATATCCACCACCGGACCGAAGAGGTATTACACGGACTTGGTTTTCCCCAGGCCGACCTGGCGCGCCCCTACAAGGAATTCAGCGGCGGCTGGCGCATGCGCGTGCTGCTCGCAAAAATGATCCTGCAGGCGCCCGACCTGCTGCTGCTTGATGAACCGACCAACCACCTCGATCTTCCCTCCATCGAATGGCTGGAGAAATACCTGCAGCACTATAAGGGATCAGTGGTGATCGTGAGTCACGATAAGTTCTTCCTCAATCGCATGGTGAACAAGATCGTGGAAGTGTACCAGAAACAACTGCATTTCTACAATGGCAACTACAGCTTCTATGAAACCGAAAAAGCCATGCGCGTGGAACTACAGCAAAGGGCTTACGAGAACCAGCAGGATTACATCCGCCAGCAAGAAAGATTTATTGAAAGATTTCGCGCCAAAGCCACCAAGGCCGCTGCCGCACAGAGCGCCATGAAACGGCTCGATAAAATCGACCGCATTGAAGAAGTGGAGATAGAAAGACCCAATATCAAGATCAATTTCCGTGTTGATAAAACACCCGGCAAGGTACTGGTAGAACTGAAAGACATCAGCAAAAGCTATGGCGCTAACCAGATCGTGAGCCATACCAGCGCCGAAATCGAAAGAGGTGATAAAATTGCCCTGATCGGCGCCAACGGCAAGGGAAAATCCACCCTCCTGCGCATCATTGCGGGCATAGAAAATTTTGAGGGCGACAGAAAATGGGGGCACAACGTGGAAGAAAGTTTTTATGCCCAGCACCAGCTTGAGTCGCTCGATCTCAACAATACCGTGCTTGATGAAATGAAAACCTGCGGCAGCCAGAAAACGGAACAGGAATTGCGCACCCTGCTCGGCTGTTTCCTTTTCAGCGGCGACGATACCGATAAAAAGGTCCGGGTACTGAGTGGTGGCGAAAAAGCACGCGTGGCCCTTGCCAAGACCATGGTGAGCAAGGCCAATTTCCTTATGCTCGATGAACCGACCAACCACCTCGACATGCATTCGGTGGAACTCCTCGTGGAAGCACTGAACCGCTACGAAGGGTCGCTGATCATGGTGAGTCACGACCGCTATTTCATTTCAAAGGCCGCCAATAAGATCTGGGAGATCGTGGATCATGAGATAAAAGAATTCAAGGGCAGCTACGCAGAGTGGATGGAGTGGAAAGAGCGCATGGCCAAACAGGCCGCCAACGCCGCAAAGGAAACCGCAGCCCCAAAGCCGGCAGCGGCGGCAGTTGCTCCCAAACCGGCAGCGGCTGCCAAACCCGCGCCCACCCTGTCGCGCGACCAGAAAAAAGAGCTCCAGCAATTGCAGCGGCAATTCGGCCAGCTCGAAGAAAAACTGTCGAAAGCGAAGGAAAAAAAGAACCAGCTCGAAGCCGCCCTCGCCGACCCGGCCACTTACTCCGACAAACAGAAATTCACGGAGGCGGAATCGGCCTATAAAAAACAAACGGCGCTGGTGGAAGAGATCAACCGCGACTACGAAACTGTTTTTGAAAAGATACTGCAGATCGAAGGAGAAATGAACTAATTTCATAAGGTATGAAGCGTTGTTCCTGTAGTTCTGCGGTCTTCCTGCTGATCCTCCTTTTTTCTTCCGGAATCCTTTCCGCACAGAACAGCACCCATCTTTCCACGCCGGCTTCCCAGCCTAACAGCGCCCGCCCCAGGATCGGGCTCACCCTCAGTGGTGGTGGTGCCAAAGGGCTGGCGCATATCGGCATCTTAAAAGCGCTTGATTCTGCCGGATTGCAAATCGATTACGTCACCGGCACCTCCATGGGCGCCATCGTTGGCAGTCTTTATGCCATCGGGTACAGCGGCGACAGCATTTACCAGATCGCGCAGAACATGGACTGGAACATCCTGCTCAGCAACAAATCTTCCCTGAATGATTTCATCATGGAAGAAAAAAATGAGTATGGCCGCTATGCCCTGGAACTGCCCATCGAAAAGGGGAAATTCCGCGTACCCAGCGGTGTGCTGGAAGCCGAAGCGCTATGGCTCAAATTTGCGGAGCTGTACAACCCGGTTTACAGCGTCCGCGATTTCACCCAATTCCAACGCCCTTTTAAATGCATTGCCACCGACCTCGCTACGGGAGAAGCTGTGGTGCTCGACAAGGGCGATCTCATAACGGCCATCCGTTCCAGCATGGCCATCCCTTCTGTTTTTACTTCGGTGGACTACGAAGGCCGCCGCCTGGTAGACGGTGGACTGATCCGCAATTTCCCCGCAAGTGACGTGCGGAAAATGGGCGCCGACATTGTGATTGGCAGCAATGTCAGCAGCGGGCTATTGACTGCAGAAAAACTGACCTCCCCGGTACAGATCCTCATGCAGATCGCCTTTTATAAGGAGGCCGCCCTCAGCCGCGACGAAGTGGCGCTCTGCGATTATTATATCAACCAGCCGGTCGATAAATACCATGCCGGAAGTTTCAGCAGCAGCGATTCGCTCATCCAGATCGGATTGGAAGAGGGACGAAAATATTATCCCCTTTTTAAAAAGCTGGCCGATTCCCTCGATGCTATTTATGGTCCCGCAAAAAAAATCAACTTTCCTGAAATAGCGCCCACCGTCACCATCCGGCACATCATTTCTGACAGTCTCCGCTACATCAGCCAGCCCTTTTTGCGGCGCATGATGGGCATCAAGGAAGGAAAGGCTTATACCGTCAAGCAGTTGGAAGACGCCATCCGGCAGGTGTATGGCACGCGCTATTTCAACCGGCTCTACTACCAGCTCGAACCCGTTTCGGAAGGTGTGGCCGATATGCGGCTCATAGCAGAAGAGAACGCGCCCGTTACCGCCAAAGTGGCCATCAACTACAATACCCTCAGCAATATCATGCTGATCGGGAACATCAGTGTACGCGATATCATTGGAAAACCCACCATCACTTCTTTCACTTTTGGTTTGTCGGAGAACCCGCGGCTGCGCCTGGAGCACACGCGCATTTTCGGAACCCAGAAAGTGCCCATGGCGTGGGTAACCGAAATGTACCTGGAAAGGCAGGAATATTCCCAATACAACAATTACAAACCCCTGGGGCAATACCGGCAGTTGAGCACCTACTTCGATACCCGTTTGCAGTTGGCGTATAAACGCCGCCAGTCCTATGCACTGGGCGTTCACTGGGAAAAAGTCTCGCTCAAGCCGCTGAGTGAAACCATCCTCGACATCGATGGGAAAAACAATTATTTCCAGTCCTACCTGCGGTATGAATACAATTCACACGACCGGCTCTTTCTTCCCAGGAAAGGCACCTACTGCCTCTTTGAACCTTCCGTTATCGTAAGCCAGTCGAAGAATGTGGTGCTGAAATCAAACGGCATACCGGTGGTTAACCTCGACTCCTTCGGCATCAACTATGGTACTTTTTTCCGGCTGCGTTTCCAGTTGCAGAAAGTGGTGCCCATTCACCGGCGGAATTTCCTGACCCTGCGGGCCGAATCGGATTTCAACTTCAATACCAACCAGTTCCTTTTCCACGATTTTGTGGTGGGCGGCATGCTGCCCATTATGCGGAACCAGGTGAGTTTTGTGGGATTGCCCGATGCTTCCATCCGCGCCAACAGCCTGGTAAAGGGCGCCCTCAACTGGCGTTACCAGTTCACGGGAAGTTTGTACGCCGCCGCCACCGTGAACCTGATGTACCATTCCTTCCTGAATGAATTATGGGATACCTATCCCAAACAATTCCTCAGCGGTTATGGGCTTACATTAGGCATCGACAGTCCCATTGGCCCGCTGGAGTTCAGCTTCATGTACTGCGACCAGAGCAGGATCCTTAAAAACTATGTGAACCTGGGTTACCGTTTTTCGCGCGGGGCGTTTTAGAAGAGGCTAGTCCCTTCGCAAATTGCTGGACTTAATAAAATCAGATACCAGGAAACTGATCAGTTTTCCGGTGCTGTTCGATTTGGAACCGTCGCTGAGTTGCGAAGCGCCTTCGCAGATGTGCAGGTAGGCCGGGCGCAGGGCGGCGGCGGCATAGTTGAGGTATTGCCGCGCCTGGAGCGGTGAAATGCCCACCGGTGTAAGCGCGCTCGATAAAGTATCCTGCACACAATCGAGGTCCAGTTCTATGCCACAGTAATTGTCTTCCGTAAAGCCCGTGGCATGTGCAACAGCCTGTATGAAATTTCTTTTCTCGTGCAGGAAAATGTCTTCAAAAGTGATCATGTCCAGGAAGGGATTGTTCACAAAATCCATCCATACGTTTTGCTGCAGGTAGTTCTCCTGGACGCCCACCACGCAATACTTTTGCAGGAAACCATCTTCTTCCGCATAACGGAAACCATTGCCGCTGTGGCGGCCTTCGGCGGGACGGAAATCGGTATGCGCATCGAGGTTAACCGCGTTGATCTGCGCCAGCGGGATGCTTCCGTTTTTCAGCAATCCCTTTGCCGTGCCGCGTATCAGCGGGTAGGCATTGTTGTGACCTCCGCCGATGGCAATGGGAATTTTGCCGGCGGCCCTGATCTGCTTCACCAGGTTCTCCACTTCTTCATCGATCTGGTGTACCGCATGCCGGTAGGCTTCGATCTTTTCCTCTTCACCACGCGCGTGATTTTCGATCAGGTACTGCAGGTCGCCGAAGTCAAAATGACCCAGCAGCAACACATCTTCTCCCGTGCAGAAATCGTTGCTCTGGATATTCAGGAAGGCCGACAAAAACGGCAACCAGGCCGAATCCGCACCCCCCTTTCCATAGTTTGCTTTCACGCCAATGTCTTCGGGAATGCCGAACAACACATAGGCAACCGGCGAGGCCTGCAGTTTTTCTTCAAACTGGTCGGGATGCGTGAGCACGCCGATGCGTTCGCCCAGTTTGGTTTCGAAACGCCGGAGGCGGGTCAGGTACAGGATATCCTGCTTGTTGTAAATCTTGAAATGGGGAAATAGCACGGGAATGGCTTTATTACCCAATATAAACATTTAAACAGATTCCCCGCCAATCCATACCTGCTCTACCAAATTGCTGCCGAAAGCATAGGGCAGGTAGGCCAGGGAGGGCACGGGGCGTGTCAGCAGCAGGTTGGCGCGGTACCCCGGATGGATGCGGCCCAGGCTGGCGGCGAGGCCCATGGCCGCGGCGCCGTTTAGGGTAGCGGCATTGATGGCTTCTTCGGGCAGCAGCCGCATCTGGATGCAGGCCATGGCCACCACGAGGTTCATGTTCATGGTGGGACTGGAACCGGGGTTGAAATCAGAGGCCAGGGCGATGGCGGCGCCGGCATCCACCAGCGCACGGGCGGGTGGAAAGGGCATGCGCAGGAAAAAAGCGGCCGTGGGCAGCAGGGTGCCGATGGTGGCCGATTGCGCCAGCGCCTGCACCGCGGCGTCGTCCATGGTTTCGAGATGGTCTACCGAAACAGCGCCCAATGCCACACCGGTTTCCACTCCTTTCGAGAGGCTGAGCTGGTTGGCGTGGATCTTTGGCTGCAGGCCATGGGCCATGCCCGCACGGCAGATCCTTTCTGTTTCAGCGGCGGAAAAAAATCCTTCCTCACAGAATACGTCTATATAATCGGCCAGGCCTTCGGCGGCGATCACCGGCAACATTTCTTCTTCGATCAACTGCAGGTAGCCCTCGTGGTTGTTGCGATAGATAGCGGGATAGGCATGCGCCCCCAGGAAAGTTGCTTTGATGCTTAGCCGCGAGCGCTGCCGCAGTTTTTTGATAACGCGCAGCATCTTCAACTCGGCCTCTACCGTTAACCCGTAACCGCTTTTTATTTCGATGGCGCCGGTACCCAGCCGGGCGGCCTCTTCCAGTCTGGCCCAGGCGAGCCGGAACAGTTCGTCTTCGGGCATCGCTTGCAGCTTTTCCGCAGAGTTCAGGATGCCACCGCCTTTTGCGGCGATTTCAGCATAACTGAGGCCTTTTATTTTGTCGATGAATTCGTTCTCGCGGCTGGCGGCAAAAACAAGATGGGTGTGGCTGTCGCACCAGGCTGGCAGTAAAATACGGCCGCTGGCGTCGACGGTTTGTTTCGCCGGCAATCCTTGTGGTTTGGACGACATGGGACCATAGGCTGCAATCTCCTCTCCTTCCACCAGCAACCAGGCATTTTCGAGGGAAGGCAGCACCGACAGGTCTTTCCCGCGCAGGGGTGCAGCAAACGGGACGCTTCCGGACGGTCTCGTAGCTCCCGGCGGCAGCGGCAACACTTCACCGGGAGGCAGGTTTCCACCCGGCGCCGGCAGTTCGGATCCTTCACTTACCGCCAGGCCGGCCAACAATTGTATGTTCTCAAATAAGAGGCTCATAATTCATTCCATACTTCGCCTGCAAAATGTTCCAGGGAAGGATCGCGCGCGCCCATCAGCAACAGCACGCTGTTTTCGGTCAGGTGTGACCGTAAGCTGCTCACCAGTTGCCGCCGGTCTTCCACGAAGAAGGCATTTTTCCCCTTCTTCCGGATGTCTTCCACCAGGTCGTTGGCAGAAATATCTTTGGTAGCGGTGCCGCCGGCGTAAAAGATCTCACTCATCCAGATCTCATCCTGCGGGCGCAGCACGCGGCTGATCTCTTCCACGAAATCGTAACGCAGGAAACGGGTGGGACCATAGCCATGCGGCTGGAACCAGGCTACCAGTTTTTCGGCAACGGGCTGGCAGGCTTCCATGCTGGCGGCGCATTTGGCGGGGTTGTGCGCATAGTCGTCGATCAGCCATACGCCGTGTTTTTGTCCCCAAACCTGGTGACGGCGATAGATGCCCTCGTAGTGCTCCAGCGCTTCGGCACTAACGGTTAGGTCTACCCCACAATGCGCCGCCACCGTTGCTGCGGCCAGGGCATTCTCCATATTGTGCCTGCCGAGAATATGCAGGTCAAAAGGCGTATGGTTGATGGTAAAGGAAATGGCAAGTCCCTCCTGCTTAAAATCGCGGGCAACAAAGCCGGCGCCTGCATTTTCAACAACTGCAAAATCCATATCAGCTTCCACGCTGAGGCCCGCTGCCAGCGGGTGCGAGCGGTTCACTACGAAACGGCGGCTGTTGCCGCGGAAGGTGCTGAAAATATCCATCAGCACATCGATCTCCTTGTGATCTTTGTCCACGTTGAGCAATAACCCGATCTCCGGTTCATATTGTACAATGGAGCCATCGCTTTCATCGGCTTCAATCACCAGCCAGTCGCCGCTTCCCACCCAGGCGTTGCCAATTTTTCCCTGGCGGATCAGGCTCACCAGTCCAGCTCCGCTGATGATGCTGGGTTCCTGTCCCGCGTATTGCAGTATGTCGAAGAGCATGGCGCTGGTGGTGGATTTACCCGAAGTGCCACCCACGGCAATGGTCTTTTTGCTTTTGGCGATCAGGGCCAGTAGTTCGCTTCTTTTGATGATGGGGATCTGAAGACTTCGGGCTTTGATCACTTCCGGAACCGTATCTTCTACAGCGGTGGAAACCACCACCAGTTCTGTATTTGCGTCGATGCCCGATCCATCCTGCTCATAACAGCCGATGCCTTCCGCTTCCAGCTTTTCACGGCTTTCGTTGGGGGTGCCGGGTTGAAAATACCGGTCACTTCCCTTCACCTCTTTTCCAATGCCCTGCAGGTATTGCGCAAGGGCACTCATACCCGACCCTGCAATGCCGATGAAGAAAACCCGGTTGAAATCCTGTATGCTTTGGATCATTGTTTCTTTTGGATGAAGATAGGTTAGTCTTTGGACAACAACCTATCGCTTATGTCTAAACGATGTTTCCGGGCCTGGTCTTTTGCGATGTCGTAACCGGCGTCGGCATGGCGGATCACACCCATACCCGGATCATTGCGAAGCACGCGTTGCAGGCGGGCGGCGGCTTCCGGCGTTCCGTCGGCCACAATCACCATACCGGCATGAATGCTGTAACCCATGCCCACGCCACCACCGTGGTGGAGGCTCACCCAGCCTGCACCGCCGGCGGTATTCACCAGCGCGTTGAGCAGGGGCCAGTCGGCCACAGCGTCGCTGCCATCGAGCATGGCTTCGGTTTCGCGGTTGGGACTTGCTACGGAACCTGTATCGAGGTGATCGCGCCCGATCACGATGGGCGCTTTGACTTTACCGCTGCGTACCAGTTCGTTGAAAGCAAGCCCGGCTTTTTCGCGCTCGCCCTGGCCCAGCCAGCATATACGCGCAGGCAGACCCTGGAACGCGATTTTCTCTTTGGCAAGCTGCAACCAGCGCAGCAGGGATTTGTTCTCCGGGAAAAGTTCTGCAATGCAGGCATCGGTGACAGCAATATCCTGCGGATCGCCGCTGAGGGCGGCCCAGCGGAAGGGTCCCTTTCCTTCACAAAAAAGCGGGCGTATATAGGCCGGCACAAAACCGGGAAAATCAAAAGCGTTTTCCAGTCCGTTTTCTTTGGCGCGGGCGCGGATATTATTGCCGTAGTCGAAAGTGATGGCGCCCATCGATTGCAGTGTGAGCATGTGCTCCACGTGCCGGCGCATGCCCGCATAGCTGTGCTGCAGGTAGGTTTGCGGATTTTCGCGACGTAATACATTGGCCTGCTCCAGGCTGAGGGTATACGGAATGTATCCTACCAGCGGATCGTGCGCCGAGGTTTGATCAGTGAGGGTATCGGGTACGATCTTTCTTTCGATGAGCCGTGACAGCAGATCAACTGCGTTGCAATGCACGCCGATGCTGATGGCTTCTCCCACTGCTTTTGCTTCCAGCGCGCGATCAATGGCAGCGTCTATATCTTTTATCTTGGTGTCGAGGTAACGGGTTTCGATGCGTTTGTCGATGCGCCATTCCTCCACTTCGGCGATGAGGGCTACGCCTTCGTTCATGGTAATGGCCAGGGGCTGTGCACCGCCCATGCCGCCGAGGCCGGCCGTGACATTGAGGGTTCCCTTCAGCGTACCGTTGAAATCCTTTGCAGCTGCGGCTGCATAGGTTTCATAAGTACCCTGCACAATGCCCTGCGAACCGATATAGATCCAGGAGCCGGCCGTCATCTGGCCATACATCATGAGGCCTTTTTTCTCGAGTTCATCAAAATGTTCCCAGGTGGCCCAGTGTGGTACGAGTTGTGAATTGGACAACAATACACGCGGTGCATCGGCATGCGTGCGCAGGATGCCCACGGGTTTGCCACTCTGGATCAGCAGGCTCTCATCGTTCTCCAGGTCCCTGAGGGCTTTGATGATGAGATCAAGCGATTCAAAATTGCGGGCTGCTTTGCCGCGGCCACCGTAAACAATGAGCTCATCGGGCTTTTCCGCTACCTGCGGATCGAGGTTGTTGAGCAGCATGCGCAGGGCTGCTTCCTGTATCCAGCCCTTGCACTGCAGACGGCTGCCGGTGGGCGTTTTGTATTTCACCGGATCATAACGTGTATCATTAAGCGTACTCATGGTAAAAAGATTTAAAGCTGGAAGGATTCAAACCCATGGTTAAGGGAATGGCCGGCAAATTCGTTCACGGCCTGTACAAAACTGAAATTGCTGACCATGCGGTTGAGCTGCCGGATGTCTTCTGAAAATATGCGGTCTTCATTTGCAAAGCCTACTTCCTTGCGGACATGCTCATGTGCAAATTCCAGGATGGGGCTGCTCTTCAGGGGTCGCCTGAATTCGATGGCCTGGCAGGCGCTCATGAGCTCGATGGCCAGGATGTATTCGAGGTTGGTGATCACCTGGTTGAGTTTGCGGCCGCTGATGCTGCCCATGCTCACATGGTCTTCCTGCCCCAGGGAAGTGGGAATGGAATCTGCGCTGGCAGGAAAACAGAGGGTCTTGTTCTCTGTGACCAGCGCTGCCGTGGTATATTGCGGGATCATGAAGCCGCTGTTGAGTCCCACGTTGTTCATGAGCAGGATGGGTAGTCCCCATTTTCCTTCGAGCAATAGGTAACAACGGCGGTCGGAAATGTTGCCGATCTCGGCGGCGGCGACGCAATTGTAATCGAGCGGCAGGGCCAGGGGCTGTCCGTGGAAATTGCCGCCGCTGATGGTATCGCCGGCGCTGAAAACAATGGGGTTATCGGTAACAGAATTAAGTTCTGTTTCGGTGAGTTCGCGCAGGTGGAGCCAGGCATTGCGGGAAGCGCCGTGCACCTGCGGCATGCAGCGCAACGAATAGGGATCCTGCACGCGGCCGCAGTCGATATGGCTCTGCATGATGGCGCTGTTGTGCAGCACCCTGCGCAGGCGTTGTGCAACGAGCTGGTTACCGCTGAAGGGACGAAGCTGGTGCAGTCTTTCATCAAAGGGCGCTTTGGTACCGGTGAGGGCTTCGAGGCTCATGGCGCCGATGATGTCGGCCGCTTCGAGGCAGTTGTGCAACCGCTCTACGGCTTTGATGGCATGGGCCAGGATGAACTGGGTGCCGTTGATCAGGGCCAGTCCCTCTTTGGGACCCAGCGTGATGGGCCGCAGTCCATACTCCTGCAACACTTCGCTTGTGGGTCGCCGTTGGCCGCGGTGAAACACTTCGCCCAGTCCGATCAGCGGCAGGCAGAGGTGCGACAACGGAGCCAGGTCACCACTGGCGCCCACGGAGCCTTTTTCGGGCACTACGGGAATGATGTTCTCTTCAATGTGCCAGCAGAGGCGTTCGAGGGTAGAAAGTTGCACGCCGGAAAATCCCCTGGAGAGGGCATGCACTTTGGTGATGAGCATGAGACGGGCGATAGCGGGATCGATGGGGTCGCCCACACCCACGCTGTGGCTTTGCAGGATCTTGTATTGCAGGGTGCGGGTATCGGCTTCCGAGATGGACGTATTGGCCAGGATGCCGAAGCCGGTGTTGATGCCATACACGGTGCGGCCTTCTCCAACGATTTCCTGTACGGCGGCTTCGCTGCGGCGGATCTTTTCAAGGGAAATTTTTCCAAAACCCGCGCGCAGGTTGCCATCGGCAATGGCCAGCGCTTTGCGGATGGTAAGGATGTCTTCGCCGTATTCAAAAAAAGGGTTCATGGCAGGTGTTTTTCAATGCGGTTGAAAACGGATTGTTGTGCGAGGGATTGTTCGGTGGACCAGATGGCGGCCATGAACTGGCGGTTTTCGGGCGATTCCTGCAACAGTTCGTCCATGGCGGCCTGCACGGCTTTCCAGATGGGCTTAACCTGTTTGAGGAGTTTTTGTCCTTTGGCGGTGAAGGCCACTTTTTTGCGGCGGGCATCCGACTTATCTGCCACCGTTTTGAGCAGTCCTTTTTCCTGTAATTTGCTCACCAGTTGGGAGGCGGCGGAATGCGATGTTTCCAGGGCTTCCGAGAGGTCGCGGATGGAAAGGGATTCTTCACCGGAAAGCAGGTAAAAGATCGGGAACCAGGATGCATCGAATGGAATGCCGTGAAATTTGTAGATGCGGTTGACATCTGCCAGGAAGGATTCGCTGAGTCGCCGGAGGCGGCTGCCGAATACCAATACGCCGGTTTGTTCGTAAAAAGCCATTGTATAAGTGCTTATACAAATATAGGTTCCGGGCGGCGCTTCCGCCAAATTAATTTGGGGCTTTTTTGAGGGCTGCGGGCTTTGGATTATATTTGCGCCCCAGCGAGGTCCGGTAGCTCAGCGAATAGAGCAACTGCCTTCTAAGCAGTAGGTCATTGGTTTGAATCCAATCCGGATCACTCAGGCGCAATTCCAAATTGCGCCTTTTTCGTTTAAAATGCTTACCCAGCCTGCATTTAACTAAAAAAGTGATCCAATTTGGATTCAAACTAAATCAAGCATTTTAGTGCCCCAAAACTGCTGTTTTAGTGCCCCATAAGTGCCCTAACTTTGATGGGGCACTTGCACTTGACGACCGAAAAATACTTTGACAGTGAGATGGAAGAGATTTTTTAAATCTTTAATGAGGCGACAATGCAAGTCAAACAAAAACTATCGATCCTGTTTTTCCTGAAAAAGAAAAGCAGGGGAATCGAACTGAAACGACCCGTTTATGTGCGGGTTAATGTAGATGGATTAAATGAAGAAATATCATTATCCATTCAAGTCCACCCCGACCACTGGGACAAGAGAAACAAGTTGGTGACTTCCGGTGACCCGCAATGGAAATCACACAATAAGAAAATCAACAATGCCCGCACAGACATTGAACGACATTTTGATTTGATGCAGGTAAAACATGGATTGGCCACAGCCGCCCTGGTAAGAAAATCATATGTCATTCCTTCAATCGGTGAACAAATTAAAACAGAGCAGCATCAAAATTTCCTGTTCAGCGAATCAATCGATGCATTGATTGCGAAATATATTCAGTTCTGCGAAAAGAACGAGCGGCTTTATGCCCATGGCCGTATGCCACATCCCGAGAAACAAAAACTCATGCAAAAGGAAAAAGCCCTGCTCAAAGTTGAAGCAGATGCGCTCAGCAGGGAGGGCAATAAAATTTTTGATAATAAGGATCACCGGAAAACTTTCCTGCTCACGGTAAATGAATACCTGTTGACTTTTTTGCAACTATCTATTACAGGCAATCGGGCACATACAACACTGGAGAAGTGGATGGGCCGGAAAAGAAAGTACCAGGATTTTTTAGCGTTTAGGTATCACCTGAATGACATGCCCCTTCAAGATATTGAATACAGCTTCATAGAGGAAGTTTTTCGTTACCTGGTAGTGCAACATAGCATTGGAGAAAATACGGCCATGAAATACGCGCAATGCGTCAAAGAAATGATGGACAGGGCAGTATCCCGGGGTTGGATTGCCGCCAATGTTTTTGGCATTTTTAAATGCCGGTATATTGATCCTCATCATGACTGGTTAACGATGCGGGAAATGGAGACGCTTTTGCATTTTCAATTTGACCAGGAAAAATTAAATGTCATCCGTGACCTGTTTGTCTTCGCCAGTTTTACCGGACTGGCTTATCGTGATATGCGCGACTTGCAACATACTGATATTATTACGGGAGTGGATGGCAAAAAATGGATCTCCAAACGCAGGCAGAAAACCGATGGTGACGAAACACTGCCATTACTTCCCATTCCTTTATCCTTACTGCAAAAATATCAAGACTATCCTATCTGCGTTCGACAAAATAAACTTCTACCGGTTCCCAGTAATGCCGAATGCAATCGTTGTCTCAAAGAAATCGGAAAGATCGCAGGTTTTAAAACCATTTTGCGGACACATAAAGCGCGCTTTTTCTTCGCCAATGAAGTTGCTTACAATCATGGCGTTCCTTTAAAAACTATCGGTCGTATGCTAGGTCAAAAGTCAGTAAAAACCACAGAAATTTATGTGCGGGCTAACAGGGAAATCATTGCTTCGTCAATGGAAAAAGTAGAACAGGAACTGTTTAACAAAGAAGGGCGTTTAAAGTTTCCCCAGGCTAGTCAAAATAATGCTCAGGAAATTAATGAAGAAAATAATTCCGGAGTCGGTAATAACCCTGGTGGAAAACTAATTAAAATGCGCGTAGTTTGATGGAGTGTTCGCAACTAAAACTTAATAAATGATAATAAATAATTGTAACGTTTGAAATATTTTTAGATGGTAATTATTGAAAATTAAAATTGTGATGTATGCAAAACGTGAAGAGTGTAAAATCGATGTATCCGGACAATGGGAAAATTAATCGCGATCAGCTATTAACGACAGGTGATCTGTTCGATTTTAAAAATCAGCTCCTTTTTGAAATCAAAACCATGTTGAAGGAATTTACTGGTCAGCCTAGCAAAAAATGGTTGAAGTCAAAAGAGGTGAGAAAGCTCCTGAATATTTCTCCCGGAACCTTGCAAAGTTTGCGATCCAGAAAGGTGCTTCCCTACACGCGAATTGGGGGCATTATTTACCATGATGCAGCCGACATTCAAAAGATGTTAGAGTCGCAAAAAATTCAAAGAAAATCTTTGTAAATCTTGCAGTAAAAATTAATTGTGCTCAGGAAATTCCTGAGCGCAATTTTTAAATGTCGCTGCCAATTCGACATTTGAATTTGGGACTTCTCATTGTGAAAATTTCAACTCAAAATTTTGGGCATTTCATTTTTTTGAATGGATGTATCGATTGCAACTATTTTTTTCTTTCAACAGCAAATTTTCATGACTAAAAAGTTCATACGAAAGTCAGCGAGTGAAAAAAGAAAATTCCGACATCTCTAAAATGAGATCCATTAAAAAGCCCAATTTTTCGACAAAAAGAAATTTTGATTGTAGGACTAATGCAATGCTAAGAGAATTTCCGTCTTAGGAAATGGCTAGATGTCCGTTTGTTAAACAAACGAGTATTTCGTCCAGGGGCTCCGGAGTCGCCCTGGTGAAGAAAAGACCCTGAAAGCCCTATTTAGATGTAGGAAATGGTTAGTTGTTATATTGAAAAAGTGAAAACGAAATGTGATGAAAGATCAAAAAAATAATCGCAACCGCCTGGTAGGGGTACGATTTAGTATGGAAGAATATGCCTCGCTAAAAAGCAATTTTCAATCCACCACCAGCCGTCAATTGAGTGACTATATCCGCAGGATATTGTTAAACAAAAAGGTCACTGTTTTTACCCGCAACAAATCGCTGGATGAATTTATGGCAGAGATGATGGCATTAAGAACGGAGCTAAATGCTCTTGGAAATAACTTCAATCAGATTGTAAAAAGGTTGCATGCTCTGCAGCATTTTGAAGAAATAAAAGCCTGGCTAATCATCAATGAATCTACCAAACAAATACTGCTTAGAAAGGTGGAGGAAATCAAATCGAAAATCAATCAATTTTCAGACAAATGGTCGCAAGAATAGTGAAGGCTTCGAGCCTTAGCAGATCCCTCAATTATAACGAGCAAAAAGTACAACAAAAATGTGCGGAGTTGATCCATGCAGAGAATTATTCGAAAGATTTAGCACAACTCAGTTTTCATGACAGGTTGCACCGGTTAAAACACCAGGCGAATTTGAACGAAAGAGTAACGGCAAACAGCGTTCATATATCTTTAAATTTTGATCCGGAAGAAAAACTGGACAAAGAATTATTGCGAGCGATTTCTCAAAGTTATATGGAGCAAATCGGCTTTGGTGATCAACCTTATTTGGTATACCAGCATCATGATGCCGGGCATCCTCATGTGCATATTTTAACTACGAATATTACTGCCGAAGGAAAAAGAATTGACATGAATAATATCGGGCGAACATTATCTGAAAAAGCCCGGCAAAACATTGACAAGGAATTTAAATTGATCAGTCCTGAAAACAAGAAATTAAAACAGGAGATAGCTCAAAAACAACTGGACGAGACCTGGAGTTGGAATCCATATCGTATTCCAAGAGTCCGTTACGGTAAAACGCCCACCAAAGCGGCCATTCAAAAAGTAGTAGCGTATGTGATGAATGAATACAAATACACTTCTCTTCCTGAATTCAATGCCGTTTTAAAATTGTATAACATCGTAGCGGATCGCGGAGAAAAGGAATCGTTAATGTATAAAAACGGCGGATTGGTTTACCGGGTGCTGGACGAATCCGGAAACAAAATCGGAACACCTATTAAAGCCAGTGAGTTTTATAATAAGCCCACCTTGAAAAACTTGGAAAAAAAATTCTCAATCAATGAAGAACTCCGGATACCAAGAGCGAGGCACGTCAAGCTTCAGATTGATTGGGCCATCGCGCGACATCCGAATATCAGAAAATTAATTGCCGATTTGAGTAAAGAAAGCATAGAAGTATTGGCCCGGCAAAATGCAGAAGGAAGGATTTACGGAATGACTTTTATCGATCTGAAGAACCATGTTGTATTTAATGGAAGTGATTTGGGAAAACAGTATTCTGCAAATGCGATAATAGAACGGTGCGGAATTAAACCTGAGCAGCAAAAGCATGAATTTAAAAACATCAGCAAGAAACTGACACAATTCAATAATAATGATGAGACTAAAAAATTTGATCAGCAGCAAACCAAAACAATCAGCACAACTATGAACGATATGCTGCAGTTTCGGTTTATGGAAGATTTAATGAGGCCGGACCCCAATATCAATAGTATCCCAAAGGAACTATTGGAAGAGCAAAGGAAAAAGAAAAAACCGCGGCTGCGACATCGTTTTTAGGTAATGAATTGTGATTGTAGACTGTATTAAATATTTGCTTAATTTCAACTCGCACTATCGTTGCCACATCGTTTTAAAACTTCTTTCAGGCTGACTTTTGAGAATATTGGCAGGCCTTTCTTTCGACTGAATATAATAATTAAGTTAGCCGCACGATTTCGTAACATTGCTAGATATTTCCCTGCTTTGGGTCATAAAATTTTCACGAGGGAATTGCACATATTCTTTGTCCGGATTTACTTCAATAATACTTTTTTTAAAGTCGCTGCAACTGGTATATCTGGCTAAAAATTAGGCTAGCCAAACACCCCAATAGCTAAAAAAAGAAATTTTTACTGTTATTATGGCGGAAAACAGTATTCAGAAGTGTCTAGTTAATGGATATATTTACTTAGACGTATTCCTATTTCCAAACGTAATTATCCTACAGATTAACAATGCAGGATGATCAAAGAAGCAGAAACTTTTGATATCCACAATACCGGAGGAAATACAAATTATCTTAATCGTTTTAGAAAGATGAACGAAACATTTAGCTAACAGTGAATAATCACAAGAAAACCTGGACTTAAAACATAAAGGTGAAAAGATTATTGCTGGCTAGGCCCGGGGTCTCGAAAGTAAATCTGAACAAGTGAAATTAGATAAACTTAAATAACCTTTTCGGGCTCTTCATAAAGTTTTTACATCCCAAAAAGTATAATAAAAATAAAAATTACTAAACAGGTCATATATCTCTTATCCAAACATAATAAACAGATCATGAACAAAACATTCCTCACATTGCTGCTCCTGTTGTTTCTGACAGCGTGCAATACTCAAGACCAAAAAGCACCAGGAAATAGTTCAACAGCCCAAACAATCGACTCCACAGACACCACATTCAAACCGGCAAATATCCGTGAGCAATTGATGTATAGTCGCGCCATACAGGCCTTTATCTGGGGTATTCCCGCAGTGAACTATGACCTTATGCTGCAGGAGATGTTTTCTAAAACATCTGCCAAACAAAACGAGATTATTTACTGGTCGCGGCCGGCTGACTGGCATAATCAAACGCTGACACCCAATCCCGATGCGATCTATTTTATGATATTCTTTAATACAAAAGATGCAGGGCCGGTAGTAATTGATGTTCCGCCTGCAGAAGGTGGATCCTCATTCGCCGCCAACATTGATAATGTATTCCAGATGCCCTTGGAAGATGCCGGACCTTACGGTGCCGATAAAGGTGCTGGGGGCAAATACCTGATCCTGCCACCCGGTTACCAGCAGAAGCTCCCTGCGGGATACATCATACTCCCTGCGGATACCTATGAGGGTTATGGCCTGCTTCGTTCTAACCTACCCAGCCACAGTGATGCAGACATAACCAAAGCTGTGACCTACGGTAAAAGGCTAAAAGTATACCCACTATCCAGCGCAGGTAAAGGTGAAACGAAGTTTACTGATGCCAAAGATGTGCTGTACGATGCCACTATACAATACGATGCAAGATTTTTCCATTCGCTGGACCGGATTGTACAAAGCCAGCCATGGCTTACCCGGGACAAGGGAATGATTGATCAATTGAAAACTATCGGAATAGAAAAAGGCAAACCCTTTAATCCGGATGCAAGGACCACCGATATTTTAAATGCAGCAGCAAAAGCAGCCCATGATTATATTGAGGTGATGTACGACGCAGGTTTTCCGCCATTGAATACGGATGCGCATTGGGCGGTGCCTGCAATGCCGGATTTGGTAAAAGCAGGGTCTTCAGGTTATATTGAAACGGACATTTACCCTGTGGATGCCCGTGGCCTCACTTATGCCTTGGGATATGTCGGCATTAAGCGTTTGGGCACGGCCCAGATCTATCTTATCTCAGGAAAAGACAAAGATAATAATGCGCTCAGCGGCGCTGAAAATTACCGGCTTCATGTACCCGCAAATGTGCCTACAAAGCAGTATTGGTCTGCGACAGTATATGACCGGGCAACACATGCACTGATTAAAAACCTGTCGCGGGCAAGCTGTGCCTCAAACGATAAAGCGGTTCAGAAAAACCCCGACGGTTCAGTGGATGTCTATTTTGGTCCCAAGTCACCAACAGGCAAAGAATCCAACTGGGTTCCCACAGATCCTAGTGGTCAATTTGAAATATTATTTCGCCTTTACGGCCCGGAAAAAGCATTGTTCGAGAAAACATGGAAATTAGGCGATATGGAAAAAGTGAAGTAATGAACCGTTGACTTCAGACATCATAAAATCAACCATCAGGCATAAAACAAAACCTCATCATGTATAAAAAAATCCTTGCAGTCATAATGCCAGTAATTATGACTGCTTGCAATCAAAATGCAAAAACGGAAAACGCTTCTATAAGCGACACTGTTTCTTCAGCAACCACTGCATTGAAAAGTGATACTGTTAAACAAATGCCGCCCGGCCCAGTGCCTAATACAGTGATGACGGAAGAATATGTAAAAAGTATGACGAAATTGATTTACTTGTGGGCCTGGCCGTTAGTCAATGTGCACAACCGGGTAACGCTGCTCAGCGCCGTTAAGGAACCTGTGTATGCAGGTGGCGTAATACCCACTGCGCCCATCGGACGCCTGTGTTTGCTCAACGACTATATTAAGCCGGACCAAAGAACAATTGCATGTCCCAACCAGGATGTGGTGTATGGAGTGGGTCCATTTGATACGCAACAAGAACCGATCGTATTACAAGTGCCGGACTTTGGCGAACGCTTTTGGGTGTACCAGGTTAGTGATGAAAGAACAGATGGCTTTGCGAAGTTGGGACAAATGTATCATACAAAACCCGGCTTTTACCTTGTCACCGGTAAAGACTGGAAAGGCAAAGTTCCCGCTGGCATTACCGAAGTCCTTACCTGTCCTACAAGATATGGGCTTATTCTTCCACGCGTTTTTCAATCAGACGATCCGGCTGATAAAGAAGCTGTGCAGCCCTTGATTAATCAAATCAATCAATACCCCATGAGTGAGTTTGATGGCAAAATGAAAACAGTGGATTGGAGAAAAACAAAAACTACCCCACCGGATAATTCCGGTGGAGGCGAAACAAAATGGGTGAAGCCAGAAACTTTCTATGATCAGCTTCCGGATATCATAAAAGAAGTGCCCCCACAAAAAGGCGAAGAAGCATGGTATGCGCAGGTGAACGGCATACTGGATGCCCTGGCAAAAAATCCAAAACTGAAAGAAATAGCCAGGCAGGCGGCGATTGATGCCGACAAGACGCTGATTAACCCTTTACTTCAATTTGTGAATGTGGGCTATCCTGTCAAGAACAAATGGACCACCCAAAGTAATGGAGCAGAGTTTGGGGTAGATTATCTCACCCGGACTTCCTGCGCCAAAGCAAATATTTTCGTGAATAAACCAAATGAAACAAAATATTTCTACCAGGATCTTGACTCGTCGGGAATAAGATTGAATGGGAAAAATAAATACACAGTAACATTTCCAAAAGGCGAAATACCGCCGGTAAAAGGATTTTGGTCGCTCACCATGTACGACAAGGAACATTTTTTTGTACCCAACCATTTGAATCGGTATTCTCTCGGCACAAAAAATAAAACGCTGCAAACAAATCCTGATGGCTCACTCACTTTATATGTACAAAGTACGCCTCCATCGGCAGACAAAATGAACAATTGGTTGCCAGCGCCTAAAGAAGTATTCTCATTATACGTTAGATGTTACTGGCCGAATGAAAATGTTGTAAGAGATGAGTGGACTCCACCGGCTGTGGTAAAGGTGAAATAATTGAGCCGTGGTAATAAAGAAGCAGTGGATGGGAGTTGGATGTTAAATAGCGTGGAGGAAATAATATAAATGACAACGAGAAATGAATAGCAATTGTGAATTGATAACTTTTAATATTTTTGTCAGGTAATTGCTCTTTCAAAATCCAGCAAAGTATTTCAATTCAAAAATGCCCCACGGGGAAAACTCGCTACATTTCGCTTGAACCAATAATTTGAATCGTATACCATTGCGCCTAGATATTCATATCCAATCCGCAGTCCAAAAGTCCGTTATGGTAAAACACCTACCAAAGCGGCCATTCAAAAAGTAGTAGCTTATGTGATGAATGAATACAAATACACTTCTCTTCCTGAATTCAACCCTGTTTTAAAATTGTATAACATTGTAGCGGATCGTGGAGACAAGGAATCGTTGATGTACAAAAACGGTGGGTTGGTTTACCGGGTGCTGGACGAAACCGGTAACAAGATTGGCACGCCCATCAAAGCCAGTGAGTTTTATAATAAGCCCACCTTGAGAAACCTGGAAAAAAAATTCTCGATCAATGAAGAACTGCGGATTCCTAGAGCGAGGCACGTTAAGCTTCAGATTGATTGGGCCATCACCCGGCACCCGAATATTAGAACTTTAATTGCCGATTTGAGTAAGGAAAGCATAGAAGTGTTGGCCCGGCAAAATGCAGAAGGAAGGATTTACGGAATGACTTTTATAGATCTGAAAAACCGTGTTGTATTTAATGGAAGTGATTTGGGAAAAGAGTATGCTGCAAATGCGATTATAGAACGGTGTGGAATTAAACCCTTTGTATTGAACGGGCTCGTATGGAGCGGTTGTGATAGTGGTCTGTATTCCAAAATGAGAAAGATATTTGTCAACCGTTTGCTGACCTGCATCGAAAGATCGAAACGCAGATTGATACGTTGCCGTAAATCGCTGGTCACTATAATATCCAACCATTTGCAAAGGATTTTTTGCCTCATCATTACCTATAACATACACGCCAACATTGGTTTTTACCAATTCTGGCAGTGGAGCAGGTGTAAATGGAAGGTTATTGTTGCTTATGCTATCGTTGTTTTTTTTACAAGAGTAAGCTGTGATGAGCGTAATAGATATGAACAGTGCATAAACATTGTAGTGTTGTTTTTTCATTTGGTAGAATCTGATAGTTAAATAAATAACGGGTAAACGGATCGTTAGCGTATGAGCCTATTTATTTTTTAATTTTAAATTTCTTCTAGGTTGATAAATAGCCGCAAATGTATCGTTTGATTTTTTTATATTAAATTTTGTAAATATTACGACATCGACGATTGTGTTTGGTATAAAGAGAATTTTATATGGTGAAGCAGCAGAAACATATGCCAAAGCGGATATTGATTAACGTGAGGCATCCGTCATCTGTTTCAGCTCAAAATTTACAGATAACGAGGCCAGGCCGGTTACCTATATTCAAAAGTTAATTGAACCCGGTTGGCTCCTTTTATTGTTAAGTTCTGCAATTAAAATACTCTAAATACGGTATAGCGCTAATTTGGAATAGAAGTCATGCCACCTGTTTTCAAGCAGGGGGCATTTCTTTTGCATATTGTCACTTGTGATTTATACATACCCCAGATAGTGGTAATTACTTTCAGCTCCTTGTTTTTTGCAGTAAGTCCAACAAAAATTTGTTGGTTTATCTTTTTACAAATTGCCCTTGCTGCCGGGAAGCTATACTCCGCGAAATATTTCGATTAAAATACTCCCACCTTTTAAGCTGAATTGATAACTTTTAATATTTTTGTCAGGTAATCGCTCTTTCAAAATCCAGCAAAGTATTTCAATTCAAAAATGCCCCACGGGGAACACTCACTAAATTTCGCTTGAACCAATAATTTGAATCGTATACCATTGCGCCTAGATATTCACATCCAATCCGGATCACATTGATTGTAAGTGGTTTAGCAAATTTGCTAGACCATTTTTTTTTGCGGCATGGCTGGGGAAGCGTTTATTGGGAAAAGGAGCGCATTGGACCAGGGCCGTGGCCGGCTCCGGCGTCTGCCGGGTGGCCCGGCCGGGTTGTTATCATCCCGACCGAAGCCACCACCAACAGCAGCAAGAGGAAAAGGTTTGTTCGGATTAAAAAACAGTAATTGGTCTGGTCTACCGGTATCACCCGGATTTGTGCTGGCAAAACAATAAAAACATTCCGAAATAAAAACCGGGATTTTTCCCGTTGACTTTTTAGAGAAAAAACCTTATGGCGGGCAAGTGAGCTGGTTGGAGGTTGGAGGTTGAGACCCAAATCCGGGGCGAGCAGGATGATTGCAGGCTGGTCTTGAGCCTATTTTACCTACTATGAGCCTATTATTGGGCAAAATGAGCCCATTTTTTGGCTGAAATGAGCCTATTCCAAGCGGTCGGGTGCCGTCTGCCGGGAACTCATTAATAATTATTATTCAGTGTATTACACCAAACTCAACTATAGACCACAAACCCCAGACCCCAAACTGGTTTCTCGTTCGTTTGCCGTTGGTTTGCCGTTTTTTTGCCGTCTTTCCCGTTGTCTTCCTGTAGCCACGAATGCGTCATCACCGCTTTGCTGCATGCCTGCAACTTCTCTATGACGACAGTAGGTCAGCCCGCTGGCACTCCTCTGCAGCCCTGAAAAGGCCAGCAGCAATTACCCAAAATGCTGCAGAACTGCTTACCTTGGCAGTCAAATCGTTTATACCCGATCGTTATGACAGCATTCCGGTTTTCTTTCTTACTGTCGCTGGCTGTTGTTGCCGCGCAGGATGTTCCGGCGCAACAGCTTCCGGCACAGGTCTCTTCCACACAACAGCAACCCGACATGTATTTTGCCGACAGCAGCCGGCTCGGACGGCCTTACGCGAAAGACCCCAAAGTGGTGCTGTTCAAAAACCGGTACTGGATGTATTATTCCATCCCCGCCAATGAGCAAAACGGCTGGGGAATCGGCATTGCCCAAAGCACCGACCTCCGCAACTGGAAAAAACTGGGCGAGCTGGCGCCGCAGGAAGCCTATGAAAAAAACGGCATCTGCGCGCCGGGCGCACTGGTGCGCAACGACACCCTGCATCTTTTTTACCAGACCTATGGCAACGGCCGGAAAGATGCCATCTGTCATGCATGGTCGGTGGATGGCATCCATTTCACGCGCAACGCCACCAATCCTGTTTTCCATCCTATGGGCGACTGGAACTGCGGCCGCGCCATCGATGCCGAAGTAGTGCAGTTCCGCAATAAATATTTCCTGTATTTCGCTACGCGCGACACCGCTTACAAGATTCAAATGCAGGGCGTGGCCGTTGCCCCGCTGCAGTCTTCTTTCAGCCGGAATGAATGGACGCAGGCGGTGGACAGCGCCATTCTTACCCCCACCCTTCCCTGGGAAAAGAATTGCATAGAAGCCGCTTCCTGCCTGGTGAAAGGAAAATACCTCTATATGTTTTATGCCGGCGGTTACAACAACGAGCCGCAACAGATCGGCATCGCGCGCAGCCGCGATGGCCTGGTATGGGAAAGGCTGAGCAAGCAACCCTTCCTGCCCAATGGACCTGCAGGTTCCTGGAATGAAAGCGAAAGCGGCCATCCCGATATTTTTTCAGACAGGGATGGAAAATTGCACCTGTTTTTCCAGGGCAATAAGGATAAGGGCAAAACCTGGTTTCTGAGCAGGCTGCCGGTTCATTTTACACGAAAAGGAACATTCAGCCTGGAATGAAACAACGCATTCCGACAGGAGTCAGTGGATCATTTTTTCTTCTTCCAGGTCGATCTGGTGTATGAACCTTCGCACGATCTCCTCGTCGATGCGCTCTTCGGAATTGTTCTTCTGTAAAAGCAGCTGGCGCTGCGATTCGAGTATCTTCCTGTAAATGACACGCACGTCCGGCGGAAGCTCGGCGGCTTCCCCCACCTCCAGTTGGTGCTGCCAGTGGTTGGCCAGCTTCTGCAGGTGAAAATCATTTTCCCATTCGCCGCCATGGTGCTGCGCCAGGTAGTTGAGCGACGCGCGCGCCAGCTCTTCCCTGATCAGGATTTCTGTTTCTTCTTCGGGCAAATGATCGTTGAAGGAAGGCAGTTTCAGTTTTTGTATCAGCGCCGGCAGGGTCAGTCCCTGCAGCACCAGGGTGAGCAGGATCACGATGAACGTGATGTAGAGGATGAGGTTGCGATGCGGGAATGCAGTACCATCATCGAGACTAACGGGAATGGACAGTGCTGCAGCCAGGGACACCACACCCCGCATGCCCGTCCAGCCGATCACCAGCGGTGCTTTCCAACCCGGGTTCCTGTCGGCAACCGTAATGAAATAACTCGCCAGCTTCGTAACGATCACAGCCCCATACGCCGCCAGCATCCTGCCGGCAATGAGCACGCCGGTGATCAGCAGGCCGTACGCGGTTGCGCGGTAAAAACCAGTGCCTTCCCCGCGCAGGCCGGCAACAATTTCCGGCAGGTCGAGCCCTATGAGCAGGAACACCAATCCATTCAACAGGAACACCAGGCTCTGCCACACGTTTTCTCCCCGCAGCAGCGAAGAGCCGCTCAGGAAACGATGCCGGTGATAGGATAAAAAAAGACCGCCACTCACCACAGCCAGCACACCGGATGCATGCGCTTCTTCTGCAGCGATGTACATGGCATAGGGCGTTACCAGCGTCAGAATGATATCCATGTTCACATCGGTGGGCAACCATTTGTGCGCCTTCAGGAAAATGAGTGCCACCAGCAGGCCGATGCCCACACCGCCGATCACCATCCAGCCAAAACTCAGTGCAGCTTTATACCAGACAAACTGGCCCGTAGCCACGGCGATCATGGCAAAGCGGAAAATGATAAGAGAAGAAGCATCGTTCAGCAAGCTCTCCCCTTCCAGGATGGACGACATGCGCTTGGGCACTTTCACAAATTTCAGGATGGCGCTGGCGCTCACGGCATCGGGCGGTGAAACGATGCCGCCCAGCAGAAAACCCAGTGCCAGCGAAAAGCCGGGAATAAACGCGTTGGCCGCCAGCGCCACGGAAATGGCCGTGAGAAAAACCACCACGAAGGCAAAGCTGCCGATGATCCTGCGCCAATGCCAGAGTTCTTTCCAGGAATTGGCCCAGGCCGCTTCATAGAGAAGCGGCGGCAAAAAAATGATGAAGATGAGCTCGGGATCTATTTTCAATACCGGGATGCCGGGAATGAAACTGATGGCCAGTCCGCCCAGCACCAGCAACACCGGGTAAGCGACCCTGATCTTATTGCCCAGCATGATCAGTAAAACGATCAGCACAATGAGGACGAGGTAAAAAGGAAAATGTTCCAGCATAGCAGCGTTTACTGCCAAATCTATTCAAATAAGCGCAATATGGGCCGTCCCTGCCGGTTAGAAAAATCAGGCGGTGGCTGCGGGTGTCTGCGAACGAAAACAGATTATGCTAAGAAAGAAACATTTTACTGGTTTGCGGGTTAAAAAACCCAACGAGATGGGGTGTAAAAACGGTTGTGACGGGTGGGGCCGGAATGTATTTTGTGGCATGATGGTACTGGATATTCCGCGATACGATTATTTTGTTTGCGCCTCGGGCCGAGAATACTTTTTCGAAAGTGTGGGGCATCGTGGCCTGATCCAAAAAATTGCTTTTTTTGATGCGATAAGCAACCATGTTTACAATTTAGGTTTTGGCGACCTGGATGAGGAAACAGGCGAGGTTTCAGATACGGTTGTTTCGGGGAATGGAGATGCAGAGCGGGTATTGGGAACACTTGCACACATCATACATGATTTTACAGGGAGGCACCCGGAAGCTGTTGTATTTATTAAAGGCAGCGACGCGATAAGAACGCGGTGGTATCAAATGCATATACGGTCACATTGGGAAACGATTAATACGGTCTTTGATGTATGTGGTTTTCGTAATAACCGTTGGGAACCGTTTACAAACGGAAAAAACTACGAGGCCTTTATCGCACGGAGAAAAAAAACATTTTTTTTCTGGGGTAGGGTGCATACATATCAGGGAGAAATCATTTAAATTTGTTGTATGAAAAACAAACCGAATAATAAGGGTGAAGGCTCTTCAAAAAAGACGCAGGGTGCCGGCAAAGTCGGTAGTTTTGGAACCCATCCTTTCTTTGTAAAGAAAAAAGCAGCAGCAATTGCTTTCCTCAATCAGGCAGGGCTTCCCGATGCCTTTGCTGATGGTGCTTCTTACACCAGGTTCGATAGCTGACGCAGAATTTCCTGGGCCGGCGTAACACCACTGGTACGCCACAATACTTTTCCATTGCGAAAAATGATAAGCGTTGGAACCGCCTGCACGCCATAGCGTTGTGCATAGGCCGGGTTCTTATCGATGTCCATTTTCAAAATGGTGGCTTTGTCGCCCACCTTCTGTTTTACATCAGACAGGATGGCCGGCATCATTTTACAGGGTCCGCACCACTCCGCGAAAAAATCTACCACCACCGGCTTATCCCCCTGGATATGTAATTCAAAGCTGTTCATGACATTCCGTTTTGAATGGCAAAACTAGCACATTCCCGGGGCGGCAAGTGCAACTAACATCACAAAACCCCGGTTCGGCCACCCCACTGCTGCAGCTGTGCGAAATTCCATTATATTTACGGTCTTCTTACAAAAACTGCTGTCTGGATAAATTACATGAACCATGTACAAACGCAGTTATTTATTTCGCGCCCGCAGCAGTGGCGCTTTTCATTTTCCAACAACAAATGTCAACATCCTGACCAGTATGAAATACGGGATAATCTTTTTTGTGTTCGTTGTATGCCGGATGGGCGCTACAGCGCAAAGCAGCGGTGACATAACAGTAGAGACCGGCAAAAAACTGGCGGCGGTTTCGCCCACCATGTGGGGTGTATTTTTTGAGGACATCAACCTGGGAGCCGACGGGGGCATCTACGCCGAGATGATCAAGAACCGTTCCTTTGAATTTCCCCGCCCTTTTATGGGCTGGCAGCTCAAAAAAAAGCAACCCGTTGAGGGAGATATGCAATTGCTGAACCGCGCCGATAAACCATCCAATCCGCGCTTCCTGCGGCTCCGGGTGAACAACCAGGAGGCCGGCAGCTTTGGACTTGTCAACGAAGGCTTCCGGGGCATGGGTGTCAAAAAAAACCTGCGCTACGATTTTTCCGTGCAATACCGGCTGGTATCGGGATCGGTTACCCTGCATATAGGGCTGGCCGACAGTTCGGGAAAATCGCTCGGCAGTACTGCCTTATCACTGTCAGGCACAAACGCTGATTGGCAGAAAGGAACGGCTTCTTTTGTATCCAGCGCTACCGACATGAAAGGCCAGTTTTATCTCTGGCTCAGCGGCAGCGGCGTAGTGGACCTCGACATGATCTCCCTCTTTCCTTCCGATACCTGGAAGAACAGGCCCGGCGGGCTTCGGGCCGATATGGTGCAAAAGCTGGCTGATCTGAAACCGGGCTTCCTGCGTTTCCCCGGCGGCTGCATTGTAGAAGGCTACGATCTTTCGCAACGTTACCAGTGGAAAAAAACCGTGGGCGCCGTGGAAGACCGGCCCCTGCTGATCAATCGCTGGAATTTTGAATTCGCCCACCGTCCCACGCCCGATTATTTTCAGACTTTCGGGCTCGGCTTTTATGAGTATTTCCAGCTCGCCGAAGACATCGGCGCTTCGCCCCTGCCCATCCTCAACTGTGGTATGGCCTGCCAGTTCAATACTGCAGAATTGGTTCCCCTGGATGAACTGGATCCTTATATCCAGGATGCCCTCGACCTGGTTGAGTTTGCCAACGGCGGTGTGAACACCACCTGGGGTGGGCTCCGCGCGCGTATGGGTCACCCCGAGCCCTTCCACCTCAAAATGATGGGCATCGGCAACGAAAACTGGGGACCGCAATACATCGAGCGCCTGAAAATCTTCACCAAAGCCATTCAATCGAAATACCCGGAGATACAATTGGTGAACAGCGCCGGCACCGACCCCGGCGGCGAACGGTTCGACTACCTCAACCAGGCCCTGCGCGACATGCAAGCCGACATCATCGACGAGCACTACTACCGCCGTCCCGAATGGTTCCTCGAGAACGCAGGGCGATACGACAACTATCCCCGCAACGGTTCAAAAGTTTTTGCCGGCGAATACGCCGCACAGAGCGACAAAACCGTAAGTGTGGAGAACCAGAACAACTGGCAAACGGCCATCGCGGAAGCAGCTTTTATGACGGGGCTGGAGCGCAATGCCGACGTAGTGGTAATGGCTTCCTATGCACCGCTTTTTGCCCATGCCGATGGCTGGCAATGGCGTCCCGATCTCATTTGGGTGAACAACCTGGAAGCATACGGCACCACCGATTATTACGTGCAGCAACTGTTTTCCCGCAACAGGGGCACCCACACCATTGGCATTCACAGCAATGAACAACCGATGATTGGAAAAGACGGGCTCTATGCCAGCGCCGTGGCAGACAGCGCCAGTGGAGAGATCATCCTCAAACTGGTCAATGCCGGCAGCAGCGGGCAACTGAAGCGCATACATCTCAAAGGATGGAAAGGAAAAAGCAGGGAGGCGACAGTGGAGTTACTGTCTTCATCCGACCTGGGGGCGGTAAACAGTTTTGCGCAGCCCACCCTGGTAGCGCCTCAAAAAAGCAGGGTCCCTTTGAAAAAAGGAATACTCGAATACCAATTGCCCGCCCATTCCTTTGCGGTAATAAGGATCAAACCATAGCCTATGTTCCGCCAGGCTGCCCTTGTTTGTCAGGTGTTGCTGTTGCTCGCAGGATACGTTGCCAGGGCCGGCGACAGCCTTCCGCGTGTACACGACCCCGTTATGATAAAGGAGGGTGCATATTTTTACGTGTTCAGCACGGGAATGGGCATTTCCGTAATGCGGTCTGCCGACCTGCACCAATGGGAAAACCTGCCTCCTGTATTTAGCGAAGCCCCGAAATGGGCCCTGGAAGCTGTGGCTGGATTTAAAGGGCATATCTGGGCGCCCGATATTGCGTTTGTTCGTGGGCGTTATTATCTCTATTATTCCGTTTCGGCCTTCGGGAAGAATACTTCCTGCATCGGCGTGGCCAGCAATCGTACGCTCGATCCGTCTTCGCCCGACTATCGTTGGCAAGACCACGGAAAGGTAATGGAATCGGTTCCTGGCCGGGACCAGTGGAATGCCATTGATCCCAATTTCATCATTGATGAGAATGGCCGGCCCTGGCTGAGTTTCGGTTCGTTCTGGAATGGCATACAACTGGTAGCGCTCGACAGCAGCCTGACAAAGCCGGCGCATACTGCTGCATGGTACACACTGGCCACCCGTCCGCGCGATCCGTCGCTGCCCGATACGCTTGCAGGCGACGGCGCCATCGAAGCGCCCTTCATTGTACGGCGCAACGGTTTCTACTACCTGTTCGTTTCCTTTGATTATTGTTGCCGCGCGGAAAAAAGCACCTATAAGATCATGGTTGGCAGGAGCCGCCAGGTCAGCGGACCTTATGTCGATAAAACAGGCAGGCTTATGACCCGGGGCGGTGGCAGCCTGGTGAAACAGGGCGACAATCGCTGGGCTGGTACCGGGCACAATGCAGTGTGCACCATCGGCGGAGAGGACTATCTTATTTACCACGCATACGACCTGCAGGACCGCGGCCGTCCCAAATTGCAGATCAAAAAAATCACCTGGAAAAACGACTGGCCGGAACTTCCCTGAAAAGGAAGGTTCCGGCCAGGAAAATCATTAAGGCGTGGTATTAACCACCCAGCATTCCTTTCAGGCTGTCGAGAAGGCCGCCGCCACCGCCCTGTGCCGGGCCATTGCCACTGAAAGCAACCATGAGGTCCTGCAGGTCTACGTCCCCGTCGCCGTCACGGTCGAGGCCACCCTGCGTAAAACGCCCCAGCAGTCCCTGTACGTCGACGCCTGCGGATCGTCCGCCGCTCAACTGGTTGAAAATGCCCTGGATGTCGAACCCATTGTCGGAAGGGTTGTTGGTTCGGCTAACCAGTTGCGTTAGTATGGCCGGCAACAGCGAACTCACAATGCCGCCTGCCTGTTGCCGGTTAAGGCCAAGCTGCCCCGTGAGCTGGTCCAGTAATCCGCCCGACATCTGCTGCACGGCCGGATGCGAATTGGTAACGGCGCCGGGATCGCTGAAAAGCCCCAGCACGTCTTTCACATTTCCCTGCGAAAGCAGTCCCTGCAGGCCACCCAGGATGGAGCTGCCGGCAGCCTGCATTACCGCTTCGTTTTGTTCGTTGGGAATATCGGGATTGTTGATAACGGAGTCGCCTGCCTGTTCCCTGATGAGGTTCATTAAATTTTCTAACATGGTAATGGTATTTGTGATGAATTGCCCTTAGCTGCGGTTTGTTTAAATTAATGAATCGAAACTTGCCTGCCAAAAACACTATTTTTGAACAAAAGCAGCTATGGATGTTGCCATCGAAGAAGGCTGGAAGCAAAGCTTACAAGCAGAATTTGACAAACCCTATTTCCAGCAACTGGTCACCCACCTTAAAATGGAAAAGATGAGTGGCGCCACCATCTATCCGCCGGGTCCCCTCATCTTCAATGCCTTTGCGAAAACCCCTTTCAACCAGGTGAAAGTGGTGATACTGGGCCAGGACCCCTACCACCAGCCGGGGCAGGCGCACGGGCTCAGTTTTTCCGTGCCCGATAAGGTTACGCCTCCCCCTTCTCTCGTAAATATTTTTAAGGAACTGTTGAGCGACACAGGCCTTCCCATTCCCAAAACGGGCAACCTTACCAAGTGGGCGGAAAGAGGTGTGCTGCTGCTCAACGCAGCGCTGACGGTTCGCGCCAACGAGCCTTCGAGCCATTCCCGCATCGGCTGGGCCGATTTTACCAACGCGGTCATCAAACACCTCAGCCAGGAAAAGGAACACCTGGTTTTCCTGCTCTGGGGACGTTTTGCGCAGGAAAAACAGGTACTGATCGACGAAACCAAACACCTGGTGTTGAAAGCGGCGCATCCCTCTCCATTCAGCGCCCACAACGGTTTCCTGGGATGCAAACATTTTTCGCGCACCAACCAATACCTCGTGAGTCAGGGTATTGATCCCATTGATTGGTCATTGTAGTGTAGTTTAGCACCATGAAATGGGTAAAAGAAATTTTCGCCAGGATCTGGGCATTGTGGGCGCTGGTCAGCTTCCTGGTTACCATGATCATTTTCCTGGTTCCCCTGCTGCTTGGGTGCCTGACGGTGAAGGATCCGCTTGCCACGCATCGCTTCATAGCCATGGCGCGTATATGGATGGCCGTTTGGTTGCGTTTGATCGGCTGTCCGCTCACCGTTCGCGGAAAGGAACATTTCAGTGCCGGCAAGCCCTATATCGTTATCTGCAATCACAATGCGCTGATGGACGTACCGGTTTCTTCCCCCGCCATCCCGGGTGGCAATAAAACCATCGCCAAAGCGGAAATGGCGAAGATCCCCTTATTCGGGATCATTTATAAACTGGGCAGCGTGCTGGTGGACCGCAAAAATGACCGCAGTCGCAAAGAAAGTTTTTTACAGATGAAAAAGGTGCTGGAATCGGGGCTCCATATGTGCATCTATCCCGAAGGCACGCGCAACAAAACCAGCGAGCCGCTGAAAGGATTCCACGACGGCGCTTTCCGGCTGGCCCTTGACACAAAAACTTCCATCATTCCCGGTGTGATCTTTCATACCCGACTCGTAAACCCGGCCGATAAAGTTTTTTATCTCCTACCCCACCGCCTGCGCATCGACTTCCTCGAACCCATAACACCCCTCGCAACCGACACAGTGGAATCACTCAAAACCCGCTCCTGGAACACCATGGAAGAACACATCCTGAAAGGCTAACCACAAACCAACCCCAAACCCCAAACCACCAACCAACTCCAAACCACAGACCCCAAACCCCAAACCTTCCTCACTACTGCGTATAAAAATACCTCGTCCGGTTGATCTTCAGGTCCCGCAGTATCCCCGACTTTGGATTGATCGTAATGTTGAAGGAACGGTACAATCCCACCGGTGTAATGTTGATGCCAAGCTGCCAGCAGTGCAGTTCGCGGCTCAGGAACATGGTGAGCTGTGACAGGGAGGAGCTGTTGAAATTGTAAAAAGTATTCGCGCCCAGCTTCCACTTGGGCGTAAGGTTGAAATCGCCGCTTACATTGATATTGGACGAAATGGTGGTGTAAAAACCTGAGTAGTCTGTTTTCTGGTACCTGGCAAAACTCAGCGAATACGAAAGGTTCAGCGACCAGGGAATATCGAAGTCGGCAAACTCCGCCGGGTTGTTCCGCACATAGTTCATCTGTTCCTGCTGCTCCTCCAGCGTAATGGGCAACTGCGAATTGGCGAGCTCCTGGTCGATCTTCTTTTTCTTTTCCTCCGCTTTTTTGCTGGTGAAAGAAGTAGAGAGGGAAATGTTTCCATTGGTCACACGACCCAGGCTGAAACCGCCGCCCGACCAGGCGTACTGGTCTACGCGGAAACCGCGGGCATCCGTTTTATAAGGATCCATGGTAGCCGATGCCGTGAGGTTGATCTTCTGGAAAAGCGTGCTGCGCAGGTAGAGGCTGAGGGGCGAAAGACGGAACGAATCGGCCATGAAATTGTAATTGCCGGTGATTCCGAAACCATCTATCAGCTTCACTTTTTTGATGCCGCCATCAGCCGTATCTTTTTTGGAGCGCGTTTTCATCTCGAGGTTGTTATCGAGTGTAAAACTCAGTCCGCCGAATTCACCGTCGCTGAAAGCGCCGTAAATGGTATTGGCATATTTGCTGAACCGCTGCAACCTACCGGTGGTATCTACCTGCACACGGTAATAATCTTTCCCGTTCAGATCGGGCTTGTAACTGATACTCACGCTGGGCCTGATCACGTGGCGGATCGCATAAATGGGACTTCGCGGACCAAATTTTTCCAGCTTGCCAAAAAGCGCTGTGTTCAAGCCCAGGCTGAACGCAATATCGTTGGCGGTATAAAATCCTTTGTAGCGCAGCGTATCCACTTTCTGCAGGTCATCGTTCCACACTTTGTAGTACTGCACACCGTACCAGCGCTCGGTAAAGCTCACACCCGGCGATACCTGGATGGGTCCCAGCGAAGGCAGGGCCAGGGTGATGGGCACGTTGTGCTGCACGCCCCACTGAATGGTATCGATCAACTGCTGCATGGTGAAAGCGCTGTCGTAAAACGATACCTGGTTCTGGAAAACGCTGTTCAGGCCAATGCCGAGTTTTTCATACCACTTGGCTTCGCCCACAAATTCTTTGGGCTGGAAGGGATAAAAAGTATTGACAGTAAACGAACCATCGGGCAGGCGCACCTGCACCAGGCGGTTATTGCTGTTCTGGTTGTGACCTGCGTTGAGGTTGAGGATGTATTTATTGTCCCAGTTCTTGCTGTACGAGATGGAAGAATACAACTGGTTGTTGAAATTGATGGTTGGGTTCACGCCCACGTAGCGGTTGTACTGGGTGGAACCGGCGTTTACACTTGCCTGGAAACTGGTGCCGGGACGGGCCTTGGTGTCGGCGGAGTGGCTCCACTGGATGTTCCAGGTTTGGCTGGTCTCGAAATCCTTATCGGGCGTGGGGTTGGCGCTCAGGAAACGCGAGCGCTGGAAGGAAAGATTCAGTCGTCCCGAATAACGGTAGCGCTTGCGATAGGTGGGCGTAAGCACGGCCCGCCAACCACCGTAGGAGTAGATATCTCCCCGCAGCATCACGTCGAACATATCGTTCAGTACTTTGTAGTAACCCAGTCCTTCCAGCCCCAGGCCAAATTGTTCGTTGGCCGTGAACTGCGGCGGCAGGATGCCGGAATGGCGTCCCTGTGAAAGCGGGAAAAATCCAAAGGGCAGGTACACGGGAACAGGCACGCCTTCGAATTCGGGGTGCACCGGTCCGCTCACCGCCAGTTTCTGGTTCACCAGTTTCATCTTATTGGTGCGGAACGCAAAATGCGGCGTGTCGAGGTTGCAGGTAGTGAAGCGGCCGTGGAGCGCATAAAAATCGGTGAGGTTCACCTTTTTTATCTTTTCACCATACACGAACATTTCACCCTGCTGGGTAAAAGTATGTTTGGTGATGCCTTTCTGCGTTTTGAAATTGTAGATGATGCTGTCGGCATCCATATTGCTTTCGCCCTGCACAAAATGCGGCTTACCCACCTGGGCGCCTGCCGTATCGAGGGTGTAGGTGGCCACCACCAGTTGGGTGGGCTGGTCGAGCTCAATTTTATAGGCCTGCAGATCGAGGTCCTTGTATTTGGTGGACGACTTGTTGTAGAGCGATATTTTTTTGGTGGAGAGGTCCAGCACCATGGAATCGGAGGCGGCGTATTCCACGGGGGCGTCGAGCGAATCCTTGCCCAGCTTCACATTGAGCGTATCGGTAAGGGTGATGAGGCTGTCGACCCGGCCGGGCAGGGTGTCGGTGCGAAGCGGGTCGCGGGTAAGCGGAACCGTATCTTTTTTCAGGGGCACGGTGTCGGTCGCCAGGGGAATGGTATCGGCCAAAGCGCGCAGCCCGCCCGGGGCCGGGGGGCCATCGCCGCCTGTTGTACTTGTTAACTGCTCGCCAAAATTGTGCTTTCTGAAATAATTCGCTGAGGATAAGAGCGTTGATAAGCAAAACAGCAGCGCAAAAAGCCCAAATAAACTGTATTTTAAACTAAATTTGCCGCCGTTATTCATATTATTGAATGGGGGCAAAAATAGTAATTCGGTTTTTATTCCATTAAGAGAAAGCCGAATTCCCATTATCAAAGGATATTCTATGTTGAAAAAGTGTAAGACCATTCTATCCCTAACCCTTGCTGCCGGCGTTCTCCTAATGTTTTCACAATCCGTGTCGGCGCAATCCGGAAAAAATGTGCTTCGCACCGTGATCATCGACGCGGGGCACGGCGGTACCGACCCCGGTGCAAGGGGACTGATATCCACGGAAGCCGAAGTGGCCCTGCAGATCGCCCTCAAGCTGGGCAAGGCTTTGGAGGCGGCTTTCCCTGATATCAAATTCATTTATACCCGCACCGACGAGAATGCTCCCAGGGGGGAAAGGAACCCCAATGTGGCCAACCGCATCCGCGCCCAGATGGCCAATGAGGCCAAGGGCGACCTGTTCATCAGCATCCACCTGAACGCAACGGGACAAAAAGCCGGCGGCTGGTACGCCAAGAAAATTGTGGGTTATAAACCCAAAATCGTTTATACGGGGAAGGGTAAAACCAGGAAAAAGAAGACCATACAGCAACCCATATACCAATCTTATTACGTAAAAAATACCCGCGTGGGTACGGAAACCTATATCTGGGCGGCCGACCGCAGCGATGAAAAAGGCGACTTCATCAGCAATATGGACGAAAGTGGGGAAGATGAACCGGTGGACGATCCCAACAACGTGCTGGACCTGAATTCACCCGAAGCCAAGATCCGCACCCAGCTCTATACCAAGTATTTTTTCCGCAATTCTGCTTTGCTGGCTTCCCTCGTGGAAGAAGAATTTGCCCAGGGTGGCCGCCAGAGCTTTGGTGTGAAGCAACGCAACAACAAAGGCATCTGGGTATTGCAGGCAACGGGCATGCCAAGCATCCTGGTAGAAACCGGTTTCATCACCAATAAGGAAGAAGAAGAATACCTCAACAGCGAAAAAGGGCAGGAAGCAGTGGTGGCCAGTATCATGAACGCATTTAGCCGATATAAGACGGAACTGGAAAACGCCCGGCACAATACACGTTCAGGCACCGGCAAATAATTCTATACATTTGAGCAGGAATCACCAAAAGACTAACGGATGAAAATTTCCAATGAGACCAGGATCGGCATTTTGGCCATTGTTGCACTAACAGTGCTGATACTGGGTTTCAATTTCCTGAAAGGAAAAAACCTGTTCGCTAAAAACGACGTGGTCTATGCCGTATTTCCGCGGGTGACGGGACTGGCGGTATCGAACCCTGTATTCGTGCAGGGGCTGCAGGTGGGAACCGTTTATTCTATCGAAGAAAGAACCCGTAACATAGCCGATGGCATCGTGGTGGGCATTACCATAGCCCGCGACATCGACCTGCCCTCCAACTCCGTTGCCTATATCAGCACGGAACTGCTGGGATCGGCCTCCCTGAGCATTGAACCGGGCAATGCATCCACTTACCTGAAGAACGGCGATACCCTGACATCGCTGCACAAACCGGGGCTGCTCGACCAGGTATCGGCCAGCATCAACCCGGCGCTGAAAACACTCGATGGCACCCTGGTATCGCTCGATTCACTCATCCAGGTGGCAGGCACTTATTTCGATCCTGCTACCAAGAACAATTTCCATAAGATTGTGGCCAACCTGACGGCGGCGTCTGCGTCGTTGAACAACCTGGTGGCAGCACAGAACAGCACGCTCAACCGCACGCTCAATAACCTCGATAAGGTCACGGGCAACCTGGCCAACAACAACGAGAAGATCACCAACACGCTCACCAACCTGGAGAGCATGTCGCAGAACCTGTCGAAACTGCAACTGCAGCAAACCATCGACCAGTTGAACAAAACCCTTACCAACCTGAACGGTGTGGTAGCGAAGGCCAATTCAAAAGACGGCAGCCTGGGACTGCTGCTGAATGATAAAAAGCTGTACAACAACCTCGAAAATACCAGCCGCAGCCTGAACATCCTGCTCGATGATTTGAGGGTGCATCCCAAACGTTATATTACCATTTCCGTATTCGGCAAAAAAGACAAAAGCACTCCCCTCCAGGCTCCCCTGGCCGATTCCAGTGCGCAGACAAACTAACCTCCATGCGGCTTCCAGGAATATTGTGCGGATTGTTCTGTCTCCTGTTTTCAGCCACCGGGCTCCGGGCGCAGGTGCAGCAACTGGCGCCTTCCGATTCCGGGGAAATAGTGCTTATCAAACACGCCGACCGGCTGCGTTATGAAAAAAAAGACAGCGTTACCGAATACCAGATGCTTTCGGGAAATGTATTCCTGGAGCAGGGCAATACCAAGTTTTACTGCGACAGTGCCGTGCTGCACCGCAATACCGGCATAGTGGAAGCTTTCGGCAATGTGCACATCAATGACTCCGACAGCATCCACACTTATTCTCAATACCTGATTTATTATTCCGATACCAAAAAAGCCTATCTCCGCAAAGACGTGAAGCTGACCGACGGCAAGGGCATACTCACGACCAACGACCTCGAATACGATACCGATACCAAGATCGGTATCTACACCAATGGCGGAAAAGTGGTAAGCGACAACACCGTGCTCACCAGCCAGCAGGCTACCTACTATGGAGATATGAAGGATGTGTATTTCAAGGATAAGGTGACTATGCGCAACCCCGAATACGAGGTAGACACCGATTCCCTGCTTTACAATACCGATACGCAGATCGCCAGCTTTATAACGGAAACCCTTATCCGCTCCGACAGTGGCCGCAGAACCGTGCGCACCAGCGAAGGGTTTTACGACATGAAAAACAAAAAGGCCAGTTTCGGCAAACGTCCGCAGATACAGGACGGCAACACTTTTATTACCGGCGATAATGTGGGCTTCGACGATGCTACCGGCCTGGGGTTCGCCACCGGCAACGCCGTTTTTCGCGATACTGCGCAGGGACTCACCATCCTGGCCAACGACCTGCGCAACGACCGTAAAAAGAACACGCTGCTAGCTACCCAGCGGCCCATCATGATCATCAAGCAGAAGAGTGATTCGGTCTACGTTACAGCCGATACACTCTTTTCCGGGAGGCTCACCGACAAGCCGGGTTATGAGCAAACCTACCTGAAGGCCGACTCTCTCAGCCGCGACAGCATTTTCCGCGATTCGGCCTACCGTGCCGTTGTGCTCGATGCAACGGATACCACCAACCGAAACCGCTATTTCCAGGCCTGGCACCACGTGCGCATTTTCAGCGATTCGCTCCAGGCGGTTTGTGACAGCCTTTTTTATTCCGGTGTGGACTCGGTTTTCCGCCTGCTGCAGGATCCCATCGCCTGGGCAAACGGCAGCCAGATCACCGGTGATACGCTTTACCTCTTCACCGCCAACAAGCAACCCCGGCGCATTTATGTATTCGAAAACGCCCTGATGGTGAACCGTACCAAAGAAGGCTATTACAACCAGATCAGGGGCCATACCATCAATGGTTATTTTGTAGAGGGCGCCATCGACAATATGCGCGCCCGCGGTTCGGCCGAAAGCATTTATTATGTGCAGGACGAAGACAGCGCCTATACCGGCGTAAACCGTGCGTCGGCCGATATCATCGATTTTTATTTCAACAAGGATGGGCTGTCGCGTGTGGTGTTCCGGAGCGAAGTGACCGGCAAGATGAGTCCCTTCCGGCAGGTGAACCACGAAGAGATGCGCCTGCGCGGCTTTCACTGGAGAGAAGCGAGAAGGCCCAAAACAAGATTTGAATTGTTCGAAGATCCACCAACACTGGCAGAACCAACACCGACAGAATAATATGGCAGGCATCCCCGAACTGCGGCACATCGTCCGCAAACAGATCATCAGCCCACTGCAGGCTTTTTTGAAAGACAGCCGGGCCATGGGTTTTACCCTGGTGGTTTGCACCGTGGTGTCTCTTTTGGTGACCAATAGCTCCTGGGGGTCACACTACCTGTTGTTCCTGGAACGGGAAATACACTTCACTGATGCCATACATCTGCCGCACAACCTGCTGCACTGGATCAATGATGGCGCCATGGCGGTTTTCTTTTTCCTGGCGGGCATGGAGATAAAAAGGGAATTGCTGGTAGGCGAACTGTCCTCCCTCAAAAAAGCCAGCCTGCCGGTTTTTGGCGCCCTGGGCGGCATGCTGGTGCCGGCGCTGATCTTCCTGCTGATCAACCGGGGCAATGAATTCCATTCTGGCTGGGGCATTCCCATGGCCACCGATATCGCTTTTTCGCTGGGCATCGCCTCCCTCCTTTCCAATCGCGTTCCGCTCAGCCTGAAAATATTCCTGATGGCACTTGCCATCATCGATGATCTGGGCGCCATTGTGGTGATCGCCGTTTTTTACGGAAACGCCCTGCAGTGGATATACCTGATGGGCGCGTTGCTACTCTGGGGTGCACTGGCCCTGCTTACCCATGTCAGGAAACAATCCCTGCCGGTAACCATCCTGGGCGGACTCGCGCTCTGGTACCTGGTCTACCAGTCGGGCATACACGCCAGCATTGCCGGTGTCTTACTCGCTTTCGTGGTACCGCTGCAGCGCCTCAGCAATTATGTACATGCGCTGCACGAAGGTGTATATTTTATCATACTGCCACTTTTTGCGCTCGCCAATACGGCCATTGTTTTACCCGACGGCGGATTCCAGGCTCTGGCACATCCCCTGAGCTGGGGCGTATTGTGCGGGCTCGTCATCGGTAAGCCGCTAGGTATTACCTTGTTTTGCTGGCTCATCATCCGCCGCGGCTGGAGCCAGTTGCCGGAAGCCACCAACTGGAAGCAGTTGTGGGGAATTTCCATACTGGCAGGCATCGGCTTTACCATGTCTATTTTCATAACCATGCTGGCTTTCCAGTCCACCGACCTGCAAAATATTGCCAAGCTCGCCATCCTTCTGGCGGCTGTGCTGTCTGTATTGCTGGGCCTGCTGGTGTTTTACAGTACCAGCCCGCCATCGGGCCGGTCATCCTGAGCGCCACAATCGATTGCTGCTTGTTTTTGTTTAATTTAAAGATGTAACGGAACACCATGCTAAAAAAAGAGCGACAGGCTTTTATACTTCACCAGGTCAATCTGCACAACAAAGTCCTGTCTGCACAATTGTGCCAGGAAATCCCTGTCTCGGAAGATACCATCCGGCGCGACCTCCAGGAACTGGCCGACAGCGGCAAACTGATCAAAGTGCATGGAGGCGCCCTCTCCCACTCCTTCAGCCAGGTTAATTTCGACAACACGCTGGTCTATTCGCTGGAGAACAAAAAAGTGGTTGCCCGCAAAGCCGCCCGGCTGATCAAAGACGGCATGTTCATTCTCACCAGTGGCGGCACCACTATTATGGAGCTGGCGCGGGCGCTGCCACCCCAACTGAGGGCCACTTTTATTTCCGGCTCCGTTCCTGCCGTAGTTGAGTACATGAATCATCCCAATATAGATGTGGTAGTGATCGGCGACAAGGTTTCACGCAACAGCCGCATAACAGTAGGCGCCGACGCCATCAGCCAGATCCGCCGCATCAAGGCCGATATCTGCTTCCTCGGCGTCAACGCCATCGATGCCAAACACGGCGTTACCGATAACGACTGGGATGTGGTCATGATCAAACGCGCCATGATAGAATCGGCGCAGAAAGTGGTATGCCTCAGCATCGCGGAAAAGATCAATTCTTTTCAACCCCTTCATGTTTGCGATATTGACCAGGTAGACCTGCTCATTACGGAAAAAGACCCCACGGCCCCGGAGTTGCAGCGTTATAAAGACCTGGGACTCGAAGTACTCTGATCAGCGGAAAAAACTGTAGGCAATAAAGATGGCGGCGATCACGCCAATAAAATCGGCCATCATACCGGCCCAGATGGAATAACGCACCCGCTTGATGCCTACGCTTCCGAAATAAAGAGCGATGATATAAAAAGTAGTGTCGGCCGAGCCCTGGAAAATGCTGGCGGTTTTTCCCACGAAGGAATCAGGACCATAGGCCGGGTTGGCGAATACGTCCAGCATCATACCGCGCGCGCCACTGCCACTGAAAGGTTTCATGATGGCCACGGGCAGGGCGGGCACAAAATCGGTGGGCAGTCCCAGTCCGGCGATGCACCAGCTCAATCCGCGAATCACATAATCGAGCGCGCCGCTGTCGCGGAAAACGCGTATACCCACCAGCATGCCCACGAGGTAAGGAATGATCTTGAGTATAACACCGAACCCCTCTTTTGCACCTTCAATAAAAGCATCGAATACATTGATCTTTTTCCAGTAGCCGCCTACAATAAAGCTCAGGATGATCACAAAGAGCAGCATGTTACCGGCTATTTTGGAAAAAGTTTCTTTTCCTTCGGGCGACATAGTATTCACCGCGAAGAGCAGCACGCATACAGCGGCGATGGCCGAAAGGATCCAGCCCATCAGCACCGCGTCCCATCGGATCTTTTGCCAGATGCCCACAATCACCACCGAAGCCAGCGTGGTCACCAGGGTGCCCAGCACGCAGGGTATAAAGATGGAAGCCGGTTCCGCACTGTTGTTACTGATGCGGTAAGCGATGATGGTGAGTGGTATGAGCGTAAGTCCGGACGTGTGCAGCACCAGGAACATGATCTGCGCATTGGTGGCCGTTTCTTTCTGTGGGTTGATGCTCTGAAGGCTTTCCATGGCTTTGAGGCCGAAGGGCGTGGCTGCGTTATCGAGCCCCAGCAGGTTGGCGGAAAAATTCATGACCATCTGCCCCATGGCCGGATGGTCGGCCGGCACTTCGGGAAAAATGCGCTTCATCAGCGGGCTCAGTTTGCGCGCCAGGAACCGTACTGCCCCTGCTTTTTCGGCGATGTTGAGCAGGCCCAGGAAAAAGACCATAGTGCCAGTAAGCGGGAAGGCCACATCCATCACCGCAGACTTGGCCGAATCAAATGTACCGTCGACCAGTTTTTTGAAGATCTCGGTATCTCCCAGGAAAATCAGTTTGAACAGTCCCAGTAAAAAGGCAACCAGGAAAAAAGCGATCCAGACGTAATTGAGCGCCATGCGGGTAAGATGGGTGAAAATGTGAAAATAGTGAAATCCGGTTGTATCTTTGCGGCCCGAAACAGCATTCTAAGCGTAAAAAAACAATTCATGGGTCTACAGGCAGGTATCGTTGGACTTCCCAATGTGGGTAAATCAACCCTTTTTAATGCAGTGAGCATCAGCGCCAAAGCGCAGGCCAGCAATTACCGGTTCTGTACCATCGAGCCCAATGTGGGACTGGTGGATGTGCCCGATCCCCGCATCGACAAGCTGGCCGAACTGGTAAAGCCCAACCGCACCGTGCCCACGCAGATCGAGATCGTGGACATTGCCGGACTGGTGAAGGGCGCCAGCAAGGGCGAAGGACTGGGTAACAAATTCCTGGCCAATATTCGCGAAGTAGATGCCATTGTGCACGTGGTTCGCTGTTTTGAAGACGAGAACATCCTGCGCGAAGAGGGCGCCATCAATCCCGTAAGCGATAAGGAGATCATCGACACCGAGCTCCAGTTGAAAGACCTGGAAAGCGTGGAGAAAAAACTGCAGCGCTCCGAAAAAATGATACGCACCGGCGATGCAAAGATCAAAGCCGAAGTGGAAGTGCTGAAGCGCTGCCTGGCTCACCTCGAAGCGGGCAAGAACATACGGGAACTGGGTCTCAGCAAGGAAGAGCGCGTTGCTATTGCCGATCTTTTCCTGCTCACAGAAAAGCCGGTGCTCTATGTGGCCAATGTAGACGAAGCCTCCATGCACACAGGCAATAAATTTTCCGAAACGCTGAAAGCCGCTGTGGCCAGGGAAAACGCCCAGGTGATTGTGATGAATAACAGCATCGAACAGCAGATTGCCGAAATGGAGGATCCTGCCGACAAAGCGCTGTTCATGGAAGAATACAAAATGGAAGAGCCTGCACTGAACAAACTCATACGGGCTGTGTATGCGCTCCTGCAATTACAAACCTATTTCACGGCCGGTGTGCAGGAAGTGCGCGCATGGACCATCCACGAGGGCTGGAAAGCGCCCCAGGCCGCCAGCGTCATCCATACCGATTTTGAAAAGGGATTCATCAAGGCAGAAGTGATCGCCTATAACGATTTCCTGCAATACGGTTCTGAAGCTGCCTGCCGCGAAGCAGGCAAGCTGCGCATTGAAGGAAAAGAATACATTGTGAAGGACGGCGATGTGATGCATTTCCGCTTCAACGTATAAGTGCAACCGAAAAAAGCAAAGGGCCTCCCGGTATCATCAACAACCGGGAGGCCCTTTGCTTTTACAATATTAATGATCAGGGAAGTTGCGGCAGCAGCACCTGGTCTATCTTGTGCATTACGCCGTTCACTCCATGCGTATCGGTCTTCACAAAATTTGCCTTCACCAGGTATACGGCGCCATAGACCTGCGGCGTGGCCGGGTTGCTGAGATCCACCGTAACTTTTGGCATGGGCGAAGGCCCGATCAGTGTTTCGTACTGACCCGTAACAAAATTGGGACTGAAATACCGCACTGCCGGCGTGCCGTTGATGGCCAGGAAATGATAGGCCACTATGCCACGTACTGTCTGAACCGGCAGCGCCGCAAAAACTGCCGGGTCAACCGGAAGCCCCAGGTAGGTGAGCAATCCGCCGAAAGCAGCATTCGATGGCGCAAACAGCGTGATATTCGGGAAGGGATAATTCAGCAAGGAATCAAGCCGGCTGAGTCCCGTTGAGCCTTCATCAGCCCGGGCGATGGCCGCGCGAAAAAGACTGAGGTCGGCGTCTGCAGCGATCAGGGTTTTGAGTGTTGCCTGCGGTGGCGATACAATGGCATAGGTTGTATGTACCACGCCATTGCTGGCCTGTTTGTCTACGCCTGTCAGCGGAATATTATTCACATAAGCAGCCGATCCCCTTTTGGAAGGAAAGCTGCTGAGCTTAAACAGGGGTTCGGCCGTGGGCTGCAACATAGTGGGATACTGTACATTGGGCACCGGCAGATCGGGAATGGCGGCAGACGGAATGGTTTGCGGCAGGATGTGGTATTGCAGTATCGCCGCCAGTTGCGCTGCCGGCAATGCATTGATCACATCGCCATTGATCCCCGAGCGGGCAAAAGCGGCATCATCGGGCGCAAACAACGTCAGCGTTCCGCCTGGGTTTCCCAGGAGCGGAAGCGTGCCGGCCTTGGTAGCAGCCGCTTTCAGCAGGCTGTAATTCGGATCGGTATTGATGATCTCGGCAATGGTCTGCCCGGAAGGATTTGGTTTAGGTATGTCTTCCACCCCGGGGATCTTGTTACAGGCGGGCAGCAGTGCTACCAGGAGCGCTGCGCTGGGCAGCCATTTTATATAGTGTTTGAACGGGTGCAACATGATAAATGTTTTGAGGTGAGCAATCAGAAAATATTATATCCGAAAGAAATATAATAGAGGCCACCGACAAAGCTGTTTCCAACTGCGTTGAAGTAATATTGATTCAGGATATTGTTTCCGCCCAGTTTGATGGCAGAACGGATGGCGGGAAACTTGTAGCTGATCTGCGCATCCACTGTCTGCACGGTGTTGACCTCGCCATTGGCAAAATCGCCTTCATAAAAGAAAGCATCCTGCCAGCGGTAGGCCACGCTAAAGCCCACTCTTTTGGATTTGCCCATGCCGCTGTTGCTCAACATCACATTGGCGCGGTATTTCGGTGCGTTGAAAAAAGCAATGTAATTCGCAGGAACATCTTTCAACACATCCGAAGAGAAGTTTATACCCAAATTGTAATTGAGGAAAAACCGGTAGTCGAGTCCAAGACCATAGCCATAGGTGGTTACGTCTTCTGCAATATTGAGCGGAACGGAAAACTTCCGGTCGGTGGAAGGATTAGGGCTGCTTCCTGCCGCCTGGCCTACAACGGTACGTGCAATGAAATTGGTGTACTTGCCGTAATAACCATAGGCATCGATCAGCAGCTTGCCACCGCCATGGAGACCTTTGTATCCCATTTCATAAGAAGACACCGATTCGGGTTTGAATTCTTTGAACTGGTGGGCGGCGCCGGCAGACCCGTCTGCATTGATGTCGTAGGGCGCATTCTTATCAAATCCATAATAGCTTTGGAAACTTTCGTTCCCGCCGATCAGTTGCACGCCACCACCAATGCTCAGGTTGATCCATTGCTGCTGGGTGGACGGGAAGCGATAGGCGGTTTGATAAGAGAAGCGGATATTGCTGTTCTTGGCCAGGGTAACCACGGCAGTAGCGCGCGGCGTGAAGCGGCCGGAGAAATTCTTGTTCTTATCGTAACGGCCGGAGAAAGTCAGTTTCAAATGGTCGTTGAAGAAACGGCGGGTAGCCTGCACATAAGCGCCGATTTCCCAGATATGAATGGGACCTGCCGTATCCACGAAAAGAGTGCCCTCAGAATTCAGCACATACTCCTTATAGTTAGCCCCCACCAAAATGTCGGCCACTTTGCTGGTATAGTCGGAAAGATTGTATTGTCCCTCGAACTGGTAGAGGTCCGATTTTTCAATGAACAGGCCGCCGCCACTGGAAATGGGAATGCTGCGAACCCGGTCGAATATATTCTTGAACTGCTGACTTCCCGGCTGGGGCCGGCCCTGGTCGGCAACCGCGCGGGCTGCATTGTGCGCATCGAGGTCGGCCGCGCCGCCCATTTTATTGGCCAGGTAGGCCTGCGAATACTGCACCAGCCAGTCGGTGGTTTGGGGTGCGGGCACGCCGTTGTTGAAAGTGACGGTGGGTTTCCAGGCTTCGTTGGTGAGGCGGGTGGTAACGGTGGCGTTGAAAGATTCGCCCGCGTTTTCCTGCGTGGTGTACCCGCGCAGGAACCAGCGGCGGCCACGCAGTTCCAGCTTGTATTGTCCCATTTTGAAATCCTTGAAAGAATAACGGTCGCTACCGGTGTACACGGTATTACCCGTGCCCCAGTTGCCGGCCAGGATGGCTTCAAGATGATCGTTGAAACGGTACTGGATGGAACCACCCAGTTTGAAATTGATGGTATTGGGATCGATGATATCCTTTTCGTTGTAACCGGTCCTCGATACATAAATGGGACTGCCCATCAGCGTATTGATATAGGATTGCAGGAAGGGCGCCTGCTGGCCGATGCCCTGGAGCACGGCCCGGATATCGGCATTGGTCTCGTCGCCATACACGTTGATGCCGTCGTAATTGGGATCGGTGGTACGCGTGCCGGGAATCACTTTCTGCGTGGTGCTCATGCGATCGTAATTCCTTTGATCGGCCGCCAGCCAGTCCTTGGCCTGCAGGAAATCGGCATTGATCTTATAAGCGAATTTATCGTTAACGTTCTGGGCCCAGCGTACTGTCCAGTTGTGATAGGAAGAAGCATCACGGTAACGGCTATCCGTATTCATAATACCTTCCTTGATCTGGAAAGAAAGACCGGTGTATTTGAAGGGATCCTTGCTGGTCACCAGCAGGGTGCCGTTCATGCCACCCGGACCATAGAGCGCAGAAGACGCGCCGGGCAGCAATTCCATATTGTCCACATCCAGTTCAGACAGCCCTATGATGGCGCCCACGGAAAAATTCAGCCCGGGCGCCTGGTTGTCCATACCATCCACCAGCTGGTTGAAACGGGTATTGCCGCTTCCCGCAAAGCCGCGCGTGGTGGGCGTTTTGAAGGTAAGCGACGAAGTGACCATATCCACGCCTTTCAGTCCGCCTACAATATCATAATAGGTAGCCGCAGGCGCTACGCGGATGGCAGCCGCGTTCACTCGTTCAATGGAAACGGGCGATTCCAGGATCCGTTCCGGAACACGGCTGGCCGATACCACCACTTCGGTACCCAGTATGGAAGTGGGCACCAGGTTAACGGATACCGGCGCCGACGCATCGGTTACGGTGACCTCCTGGTTCTCAAAACCAATGGAACTGATAACAAGTGTAATGGGAAGCGGGTTGCTGGTGGAGAGGCGGAAATTTCCTTTATCGTCGGTGAAAGTACCCGAACTGGTACCTTTAATGGTTACGGACACTGCTGGAACTGCATCGTTCGTCGCGCTGTTTTTGACATTACCGGTAAGGGTAAGGCTTTGGGAGAAGGCAGCAATCGAGAAAAATGAGGCCAACAGCATGCAGGCAAAGAAGCTGTAGGATTTTCTCATACCACGAGGGTTTTAGTTTCACAGGCAAAATAAGGATTTCTTTTGTGCGGCAAAGTTTTTTAAAAGCGGTTGGGTAACTTCGCCGCATGGCTAATTTTCAGTTCCCCGGACAAACTGCTTTTTACAAAGGAAAAGTGCGCGATGTGTACACGATCGAGGACCGCTTGCTGGTAATGCTGGCTTCGGACCGCATCTCGGCTTTTGATGTGATCTTACCCGAACCCATTCCCTTCAAAGGACAGGTATTGAACCAGATCGCTGCCTATATGCTGAAGGCGACGGCAGATATTTGCCCCAACTGGCTGCTGACGGTACCTGCGCCCAATGTAAGCATCGGCAAAAAATGCCAGCCTTTCAAAATCGAAATGGTAGTGCGCGGCAACCTCACCGGTCATGCCTGGCGCACGTATAACAGCGGCCTCCGCGAACTCTGCGGTGTGGCCCTTCCGGAAGGAATGAAAGAGAATGACTATTTCCCCCAGCCCATTATTACCCCTTCCACCAAAGCCGAAGCGGGGCACGACGAAGACATTTCCGCCGAAGAGATCATCCGCACCGGCCTGGCCACCGGGCGGGAATGGGAAAAGCTTTGCCGCTATGCCCTGCTGCTTTTTGCCCGGGGTAGGGAAATCGCCGCCAGCCGTGGCCTGATCCTGGTAGACACCAAGTATGAATTCGGCAAGATAGGCGATACCATCTTCCTGATGGACGAAATCCACACGCCCGACTCTTCACGTTATTTTTACGCCGATGGATTTGAGGCAAGGCAGGCTGCGGGCGAAAAGCAAAAACAGCTCAGCAAGGAGTTCGTACGGGAATGGCTGATCGCCAATAATTTCATGGGCAAAGAAGGCCAAACGGTTCCGGCCATGACACCTGAATGGATCGATACCATCAGCAAACGTTATATTGAACTCTACGAGCAGGTAACCGGTACTGCTTTTGTGCCGGAAAAGCTCAGCGATGCAGAAACGGAAAAAAGGATCCTCAGTAGTTTGTCGGCCTTCTGATCTGTTGTTCATCCTTTGGCTATTTGTCTGCCCGTTGATTCATTGTCCACTTTTTTATCCACTGACCACTTATGCGTCTCCATCACGTCATTTTCGGTTGCCTGTTATTGTTAGGAAGCAGCGAACCGCTTTTCTCCCAGCAGCTCGATACCCTGCCGGGCAGGCCGGGTGTGAGTTTCCGCGGACTGAGTGTGATCAACAACGACTTTATATGGGTCAGCGGCAGCAAGGGCACGGTTGGCCGCAGCACCAACGGCGGCAAACATTTTAACTGGTTGCCCGTGAAGGGATATGAGAACCGCGACTTCCGCGACATCATGGGATTCGATGCCGTTACTGCGCTGGTGGTGGCGATCGATTCGCCGGGTCTCATTTTGCTGACCATTGACGGCGGCGCCAACTGGCAGGAAGTGTATCGCAACGACAAACAGGGCGTCTTCCTGGATGCCATGGACTTCTACAATAAGAAATACGGCATGGCCGTAGGTGATCCTATCGATGGAGCCCTGCTCCTGCTGCGCACCGAAGACGGCGGGCGCCACTGGACCGACGTGAGCAATGCACTGCCACGCCCTGAGGCCGGCGAAGCCTTTTTCGCCAGCAGCGGCACCAATATCCGCATGACGGGAAAATCGGGCTTTACGCTGGTCACTGGTGGTACTGTTTCCCGGACCTGGACAGACGGGCGGTTGCAAAAGCTGGATATGCTGGAAGGCGGCACCAGCACGGGCGCTAATTCGATCGGGGTATGTGGCAGGCGCCGGATAGTAGTAGGCGGCGATTTTTCCCGCGATACCCTGCAGCAGGGTCATATCCTGGTGAGCCACAACCGCGGCCGGAACTGGGAACGGCCGGAGATGCCTACCAGCGGCTACCGCTCCTGTGTAACGGCCATCAGCAAGCGAAAATGGATCGCCTGCGGCACTTCGGGTGTGGATGTGTCCGCCGACGGCGGCCGCACCTGGAAACGCATCAGCACCACCGGGTACCACGTGGTGCAGCGGGCCAGGGACGGGAAGGCCGTATACCTTGCCGGTGGCAATGGCCGCCTGGCAAAACTCCGCTGGTAAGTGCTACCTTTGCCCGGATGAATCACTTTGAACTGTTTGAGATTCCCGTTGGATTCAGGATAGACCCGGCCCTGCTGAAAAAAAAGTTCTATGCGCTGAGCCGGCAATACCATCCCGATTTTTTCACCCAATCGAGTCCCGAAGCGCAGGCGGAAGCCCTGGAACTATCGGCACAGGTGAACAAGGCTTTTAAGGCCTTCCAGAGCGAAGACAGCACCATCCAATACCTGCTGACACTGAAGGGCCTGCTGGAAGCAGAAGAAAAATACAGCCTCGATCCGTTGTTCCTGGGCGAGGTAATGGAGATCAACGAAGATTTGATGGACCTGGAAATGGAGCCCGATACGGCCCGGCTCAACCGGGTGGAGCAAAGCACCCATTCACTCTTAAAAGAAATTTACCATGACGTGGAGCCGGTTCTGGCAAATTATAAGGAAGGTATTACTACCGAAAAAGAGCTGCTGCAGGTGAAGGAATACTATTACCGCAAAAAATACCTGCAGCGAATTTTGGACAAGATAGGCACGCTGCGTAATATTGCAGCCCGCCCGTGAAGGCGGCAGGCCCAGATGGCGGAATTGGTAGACGCGCTAGACTCAAAATCTGGTTCTCGCAAGGGAGTGCAGGTTCGATTCCTGTTCTGGGCACTTTGATTGACCATCAGTTGGAAAGGTTCACATCTGTGAACCTTTTTTGTTTTACCACACTCAGGGATATACCGTTTGGTGAATAACAGACAACAGGGAATGAGCGCCCTTATGATCCTGTAATACCTGCCAGAACATAACACCCGAACAGTCTTCCAATGAAAGTTCTGTTTTTTTGCGGATGGTTTTAATGCCATTGTAATAAATGGTGTTCCCATTTTCCAGTTTCCATTCGTCTGCCTGTTCGGCGCCGGCGCCCAGGACAGCGATGGTTGAAAAAGGCAGGGAACCTGCTCCGGCAGGTCCAAAACTATAACCGTAGAAAGGCATACCCAGCACCAGGCGCTCTTTTTCTACTTTCCGGACCTTGTGCCAGTAATAGAGGTCGTCAATGGCCATAGCGTATGGTGCGTGCGGACCGGAGCGCCCGGGGTTCCACGGTCCCGTTTTGTCGTAAGACATGATGTTGATATAATCAAACGTGGAAAGCGCTTTATCAGTCACGGCATCTCCCGCATAGGTGGCCAAAGCCGCCGTAAAACTTCCTTTCCCTTCCGGAAGCGCCGCTTTCAGCTCTTTTACAAAACCCTCATAGTGTTCCGTAATAAAATTCCCTTCCAGGTCCATATCAATGCCATCAGCGCCGGTTTGCTCCAGCAGTTTGATAAGTGAACTGATCAATAGTGGTCTTACCTGCGGTGCCAGCAAAGCTGTATAATAAGCTGGCGGATTTCCTCCTCCTACTGACAGCAATACTTTTACCTGGTGTTGATGCGCTCTTGCCACCAGGCTGTCCAGGAAAGGCGTGGCACGAAAGATCCCGTCGGTGCCCGGATTGACAAATGCGTAGTTAATATGAGTAATTAGATGATAAGGAATACTATCCAGTTGTTCCATTCCGGCCTCCGGCACATACGCTATAATGCGAAAAGATGGCGGCAGCTTTTGCTGCGACTTAATGCATCCGCCTGTAAATAGCAGCAAACTGATAAATATGCATTTTCTCATGGTCGTATTATTTGGCGGACCTGGTGTTTTTTGCCGCCCCCCTATTTAATAAGATAACCCTGTCCATGTAGTTTTTACCGCCTTTTGAGGAAAATTTTTCTGAAAAGGACCAGCAACGCGATAGCCATCATCCGGTTTGTAAAAAAAATATTACCTCCGGCTAAAGTGACGGAATTAGGAAGGAAAAGGTCAAAGCAATCGATTGCTTTGACCTTTTCCTTTCGGTCCCCTTTCCCATGCGCACTGTTTATACTAAATAAGATTTTAGAAAAAGATAAAACAGCGTTATTTTGAATCCCGACATTAATAACCCTGGCATCTAGGATGACCGCACTGCTTGTTGAAAATGAACTGGTTGAACGATTTAGAAACGGAGACGAACTTTCCGTAAGGCAACTGTATAACCAGTTTTACCGCTCCCTGTGCTATTTTGCCATCCGTCTGATAAGCGCCAGTGATGAAGCTGAGGACATTGCCCTGGAAAGTTTCCTGAAGCTGCTTGCTAAACGCCAGGATTTTGAAACACTTACCGATATCAGATCTTTTCTCTTTACGGTCGTCCGCAATGCCTGTTTCGATTATTTGCGCAGAAACAAAACAAAGGACAGGTTTGCCAGGGAACAGTTGGTGCTACAGCAAACAGAGGAGCAGTTTGGGCAGGATGAAATGCTGATCGCCCAAACCCTGCAACTGATTTATGCTGAAATAGAGATGCTCCCTTCCCAATGCAAATTGGTTTTCAAATCCATTTTTTTTGACTGCAAAACAACGGCCGAAGTTGCCTCAGAACTCGGACTGAGCAGGCAAACAGTGCTGAACCAAAAAACCAGGGCAATTAACCTCCTGAGGCTAAAACTATACAAACACGGATTTCACTCCATCACTTTTTTGCTGCACACCGTATTGATGAATGCGGCTTTCCACCATTGAGGTTAAAAAAATATCCGGGCCGGATGGTTAAAAGACCATTTTACACGTGTTAGCTGTAAATGGGGGCCGCTTCTATTCCATTACAACCGGCGCTTCCGTTATAAAATTGGTATATGCGGGAAATAGACAACCTGGACATATTAATAGTTAAATACCTGAAAGGCACCATTTCAGAAATGGAGAGCAGGGACCTGGAAGAATGGGTTGGGCAATCAGAACAGAACCGGCTTTTATTTGAACAGCTAACCGATGGCACATGGATCAGCGCCGAGCTTCATAAAATGTATGGGTTGGAAGGAGAAAAAGCGTGGTCCCGGATCGCGGCTGCAAACAAAAAAAACATCGCCGTCGAATTGCAATCCCCTCCTCCCGTACGCAGTATAGGTACATGGAAAAAGTGGGTGGCGGCGGCTTCGGTGATTTTGTTGGCCGGTATCGGCGGGTATCTTTTTTTTTACCAGGCGCAGAAGGCGCCCAATCCTGCTATCGTAGGTACGGGTACATCCAGGCAGATCATGGCACCCGAAAAAAACCGGGCTACGATTACGCTGTCCGATGGGCGTGTAATTTACCTCGACTCCATAGCAGACGGCACATTTGCCCGGCAGATGGGAACAGATATCGTGAAACAGGCAGAGGACGAACTGGTGTATAAAGCCGGCAACAATGTTTCAGCGCCCGTTTACAATACCCTGTTCAACCCGAGAGGCAGCCGGGTGATTCATGTTACGTTGAGCGACGGAACGAAAGTGTGGCTGAACAGTGAAACCTCTTTGCGTTACCCGGTCAGCTTTACGGGAAAAGAGAGAAGTGTGGAAATCAACGGCGAGGCCTATTTTGAGGTGGCGAAAATGTCGTCCCGGCCTTTCAGGGTCGTGGCAGGCAATATGAACGTGGAGGTATTGGGCACCCATTTTAACATCAATGCTTACCCGGATGAAAACATAACCAGGACCACGCTTCTTGAAGGAAAAGTCAAAGTATCAAATTCGCTGCACAGCGCGGAGATCAGCCCGGGTCAGCAGGCAAACTACAGTGAAAATGAATCAAAACATTTTCAAATTGAACAGGTTGCTGATATCGAAAAAGTGATTGCCTGGAAAGAAGGAATGTTCCAGTTTGACGATACAGAGCTGCCGGTGATCATGCGACAGATCTGCAGGTGGTATGACATAGACATCGTGTATGAAAGACCGGCAGGCAGAGAGAAGTATGGAGGAGCCATCAGCAAGCAAGTGCCGCTGTCAAATGTTTTAAAAATGCTGGAAACAAATGGGATTCAGTTCAAACAGGAAGGAAGCAAAATAGTTGTGAAGCCATAAGAAAACAAAACCGTCCCGGATGCGACCCGGAACGGCAGCGTTTGGCTTACCATAAATACGTGACATACTTATTTTTTAAACCAAAACAATCAAAGCTATGTATTTAATGGCATTGAACAAAGCCCGGTTTTGCTGGAAGGAACCGGCTGCCAAAAAACTGCTACTGTGTATGAAACTAACGGCGATCATTTTGTTGGCCACGGCGTTACAGGTGAGTGCCACAGGAATGGCGCAACGGGTTACACTCAGCTACAAAAATGCCCCGGTAAAAAAAGTATTCAAAGAAATCATCCGGCAAACAGGGGTCTCCATTATCTACAAAGAATCCCAGTTGCAGCAGCTTACCAGGGTTAGCATTGACGTAAAGGAAGTATCCCTTGAAGAAGCATTAAAGGTCTGCTTCAAAGATCAGCCGTATTCTTTCCAGGTTCTTGACAATACGGTGGTAATAAGCCAGGTGGGTACCGGCACCCAGGATCCGGAGAAAGCAAGAACAACTATAAACTCCCTTGCTATTCAGGTAACGGGTATTGTCCTTTCTTCTGAAAACAGCCCGCTGCCTGAGGCGTCGGTAATGTTGAAAGGAACGGCTATTGGCACCGTTACCGATGCAAATGGAAATTTTTCCCTGGAGGTTCCGGTGAATAATGGTGTACTGGTTATTTCTTATGTCGGCTATACAACGCAGGAGGTAGCATTTTCTAAATCGGAGCATTTACGGGTGCTATTGTCGCCAACAGACAAGAAAATCGACGACATTGTTGTCATCGGTTATGGCACGCAAAAAAGGGGTAACCTTACAGCCGCGGTAACACAGGTGGATGCCAAAGACTTTAAAGGAATTAGCACAACAGGAGTAGCCCAGGCAATGCAGGGGCGGGTTCCGGGTATGCAGGTGTACAGGAGCAGCGGAGCTCCGGGCGCCGACGCGGTCATTAATATCAGGGGTATCGGTTCTTTCACCAACAACAGCCCGCTGATAGTGGTCGACGGTGTTCCCGCCGGTTCGCTCAATACCATTAGCCCGGATGAAGTGGAATCCGTTACGGTTCTAAAAGACGCTTCCGCTTCCGCCATATATGGCGCCAACGGAGCGAACGGGGTCATACTCGTTACTACCAAGGCCGGAAAAACCGGTAAAATACAAATCGATTATTCTTATAAAGGAGGTATCAACCAGGCCGCCTATATGCCCCGCCTGTTGAATGGAAGGGAATTTGCGCTGCTGCAAAACGAAGCCCGCATCAACGCCGGGCAGATGCCGCTGTATACCGACGAGCAACTCAAAAACATGGGCACCGGCACCGACTGGAGGGACGCGATATTACAAACCGGCAACAGGCAGGAACATTATATAGCAGCCAAAGGCGGCACCACTGCCGTGAAATACCTTTTATCGGCAAGTTATCTCGATGAAAACGGGATTGCCGTCTATTCCTAGTTCAAGCGGTTGAATATTCGAACCAAGGTGGATGCACAAATGGGCAAACGGGTAAACGTTGGCATACAGGCGCAGTATACGTATTCCAAGAGTCAGGGAGGCCCTGATTTTACCAGCGCCACCATATTTTCACCAACAGTTGCTTTCGTGACGCCGGACGGACGGCCAGGTGCTTTTAGCAGAACGGACCCAGGCGGATCAGTAATGACGGGACTCAACCCCCTGTATTCCCGCGAACTCAGTTTGCCCTATACCAATAACTCGCCTACACATTACCTGCTGGCAACGGCTTTCGGGGAATACAAGTTTTTTCCTTTTTTGAAATTCCGCGCCAGCATTACCTATGAACGAACAACAAGTCTTACCAAAAGTTTCAACCCCAGTTTCTATTACAGGAACTACGAAGGAGACACTATTTTGTCTTCCAGCAGGTTGCCGCAAAACCGCTCATACAGTGAACAGGCCGGCTCTTCAGAGCGATACCTGCTTACCAATACCCTCTCGTTTAACAAAACATTCAAGTCACACACAGTAAGCGCACTTGTTGGTTACGAAGAACAAAAAGCGGGTGGTGAAAATATGTCCATGCAAAGAACTGGCGGTTTTCCCACCAATGACTGGCTGAATTTCGGATCTGGCATTACATCCCAGGTAACAGCAACAGGAACGCAAAGCGGCCCCGACTCCAGGAGATCCTGGTTTGGGCGTGCTAATTACGACTACAAAGGCAGGTACCTTGTGGAAGCAGTGATCAGGCGGGATGGCTCCTCCCGGTTTGGCCCGGCAAACCGTTGGGGCACATTTCCCTCCGGATCACTGGGATGGCGTGTATCAGATGAGCCCTTTTTCAAGAGCCTCAGTGCAGCAGTTGATAACCTCATGTTTAGAACAAGCTATGGTTTGACGGGAAACAGTAATATTCCAAGCTTCTACTATATTTCGCGCGTGAGCATAGGAGAAGGATATTCCTTTAACAATCAACCCGCCCAAATAGGATATATGGGGCAATATCCCAACCCCGATATCAAATGGGAAACCAACAAACTCTTCAACATCGGTATAGACGCCTCCTTTTTAAACCGCAGACTGGATCTTACTGTTGAATACTACAACAGGCGTTCCGAAGATCTGCTTACCAATGTTACCATACCAGGCACCACGGGCATCAATAACGGAGGTGGTATTTTGGGCACACAGATTCGAAACGTCGGCGCCCTGACAAATCGCGGTGTGGAGTTGTTGCTGAAATGGCACGACAACATCAACAAATCCTGGTCGTACAATTTGCAGTTTACCGGATCTTACAATACAAACAAGGTATTGGAATTGAATGGCCTTGTAGAAAAACAATTCGGTACGCCAACGCTCGACTTTGTAGACAGCGTGGGACTTCCCTACCATTCCATTTGGGGATATAAAGCCATTGGGGTTTGGCAGAATGCAGCAGAAATAACCCGCAACCCACACAGGGAACAGGACCAACCCGGAGACCTTAGGTTTGCCGATATCGACGGGAATGGTGTTATAGACGACAAGGACAGAACCGTTCTGGGCAACTCACTGCCCAAGTTTACGTACGGATTGTCGGGCGGCCTCAATTATAAAACCGTTGACTTTAGTTTCATTTTCCAGGGCGACTGGAAAAGAGATTACCTCCAGTACGGATACGGCTATTTTGAGTTCTATCAGCAAAATATGAACAACTATGCCTATGCGCTCAATCGCTGGCGCGGCGAAGGCACATCGAACCTCAACCCCAGGCTGATCGCAAACAGTGAATACATTGCCAACCAGCCGTCTTCCTACTATGTACAGGATGGCTCCTATCTGCGGCTGCGCCATATCGAATTGGGATATACGCTCTCTAAAACAATACTGGACAAGATATCCGTTAAGAACATCAGGGTGTATATCGGGGCCGACAACCTGGTCACCTTTACAAAATACTATGGACTTGATCCTGAGCAAAGCAGTACGTATGGCAGGGATGGCATCAACTATCCGCAGGCCCGGACTTATATGGCGGGCGTAAACGTAACCTTTTAAATCATAGTTTATGAAAAGAATATCTATATACATAACGATAGCCCTCTTTGTTTTTTCGGGGTGTAGCAAGGACTTGCTGAATGTTTCGGATCCCAACAACGTAACAGAAGATAATTTTTACCAGACGGAGAACGATGCCGTCTTAGCCACCAACGCAGTTTACAACAGCCTCCGCGATGATCAGAATTACGGTCAATTGATCATTTGGGAAAGCGTACTAACAGACGATGAACGCTGGGACGGTGAAGGCACCCCCAATTTATACGGGGCCCTCGCCAGCGGAACAGAAACAGCTATCGGCACCAACAGTTATACCCGGCGTGTATGGAATGGTTCCTACCAAACCATTTACAGGGCGAACACCGCCATCGCAAAAATTCCTGCCATTGCCATGGATGATGCGCTGAAAAACAGGCTGCTGGCCGAATGCAGGTTTTTGAGAGCCTTTATGTATCACCGGCTGGTAGTTCGCTTCGGCGATGTGCCCTTATTGCTCCATCTGCCTGCAGAAGAACCGCTGACTCCTCCCCGGGCGTCCCGCCAGGAAGTGCTGGCTGCCATCTACGATGATCTCGATTTTGCAGCACAGAGCCTCCCGAAGGAATATACCGGTGCTGATGCCGGAAGAATAAAAAAAGGAGCCGCCTACCTGCTGAAAGCGAAGGTGCAGCTGTTCAACCAGCAATGGGCGGATGCTGCCGTGTCGGCCAAAGCATGCCTGGATTTGCACTACGGATTGTATCCCAGCTATGCCGATCTGTTCACGAAGCCCGGCAATGAAAACCTCAATGAATCACTCTTTGAAGTACAGTGGGGCAATGCAAACGGCAACGGCGGCAATGGTAACCTCTATACCAGGAACACCAGCAATGGAACGGCGTCTACCGTGGCCGCCGGTGGGTGGGATTGGGGGCAGGTTTTACAAAACCTGGTAAATGAATACGAAAATGCAGATGGTACGCCCTTTAACCTGGGAGGCCGGGATATAACCACCGACCTGACACAATACCAGGACAGGGATCCCCGCCTCTACACCACTTTTTTTTTTCACGGCGCCGACTATTTTGGAATTCCTTTCGACCGCACCTGGAGCAGAACCCAGTATTGCTGGAAAAAATATACGCTTTCCACCACCCAGCAAAACAGTTTCCCGCAAGGAATGAATCCATATAACTGGATTGTTCTGAGAAATGCAGAAGCCCATCTTGCTTATGCCGAAGCGAAGAATGAGGCAGCCGGACCGGATGAATCGGTGTATGATGCGGTGAATGCCGTCCGGCGCAGAGCCGGTATGCCCAATCTTCCGGGGGGGCTTTCACAGGATGACATGCGGGCAAGGATACGGCACGAGCGCCGGGTAGAACTGGCAGGGGAATCGGTTAGATTCGAGGACCTGGTTCGGTGGAGGGCCTTGAAGAGTGCACTTGAATCCAAAAGCATCGGTAATCCGGGCGTAACCTGGGTAATATCCAACTGGGAAGAGTTCCGTTATCTCTGGCCTGTTCCTCAACAGGAAAGAGACGTTAATAAAAACCTGACCCAAAATCCGGGCTACTGATAACCTGCAACGTTCTATAACGATTATAAAACTTACTGGAATGAAATACATTCAATTATTTATCGCAATAACAATCCTGTGCCTGTTCAGTTCCTGTAAAAAAGATTACCAGGATGGCAGCTACACACCGCCTGCCTATCTCAAGATAGCAGGCAACACCAGCGTCGCAAAAGAGGCTTCGGTAGACTACGCCACCTTTTACCTGGACAACGCCAGTTACGAATGGTCTGTTACCGGCGACGCAACTGTTACGGCCGGCCAGGGGACTTCAAAAATCACGGTTAAGTTTGGCACCCAAAATGCTTCTGTAACCGTAAAAGCCGGCGGCATGGATGCTACGGTTTCTGTAACCGTCAATTGATCGGTTGATACAAATCAAACATATGAGTGCATAAAAAGGCGGACCTTTTTATGCACTCATATTATCTACACGAAAACGAATTGCCACCTGATGAAACAGACTACCGTGTTCCTTGCTGCGATCTTAGTTCACACAGTTACCTGTTATGCGCAGCCAACAAATCCTGTAAAGCCTACCGCCACCCAGTTAACATATTCCGAAGCCGAATTGGGTGTGATCTTCCACCTCGACCTTGAAATATACAAACCGGAAGTTTTCTGGAAACAGCATATGGGCCGGGAAGCCATCACCAAAGCGCTGCCACTGGATCTGTTTAATCCGTCAAAGCTAGATACCGATGAGTGGATCAGGGCCGCCCGTGCTATGGGCGCCAGGTACGCGATACTGGTGGCCAAACATACTTCGGGTTTTTCGCTGTGGCCTACCAAAGCGCACCCTTATAATATCTCCGGTACGCCGTGGAAAAATGGCAATGGCGATATTGTAAAAGATTTTATCGCTTCCTGTAACAAATATGGCATATTGCCCGGCATCTATTGCAGTTACGCCGGCAACGCCTATTTTAATGTTGATGGCGGCAGGGTTCTCCATGGAACGGAACAGGATCGCCTGCAATACAACGAGATGTACACCACCATGGTTACAGAACTATGGGGAGGAAAGGAATATGGAAATGGGAAGTTATTTGAGATCTGGTTTGACGGAGGCATACCGGAGGTAGCATCAGGCGGACCAGATCTCAAACCAATAGTGGACAAATACATCAACAAGTCGACGAATGTATTTAACGGGCCGGTGTATGCGAAAAATATTGTTCGTTGGGTGGGAAATGAAACCGGTGATGCGCCCTATCCTTTTTTTATTCCAACCAGGCTTAAAGTGAATGACCAGGGATTTTACCTGCCTGAGAATTATCACGGTGATCCGCTGGGTACCAATTGGGTGCCCGGCGAATCCGATTTTCCGCTCCGGGAAGACAATACCTGGGTACAAGCCGGCTGGTTCTGGAACGCAAAAAACCAGCGGGTGCTGTCGGCCACAGCCTTACTCGAAAAATACTACACTTCCGTAGGAAGTAATACCAATATGCTGGTGGGCATAGTCATCGATACTGCGGGAGTAATTCCAGTTGAAGACCAGGCAGTGATGCAGGAGTTTGGCGACAGGATCAAAAAATTTGATACCCCCCTGGCAAGGGCTTCCGGCAAAGGGCCACTGCTGGTAATAAAACTGCCAGTTCCTCAAAAGATCAATACAGTGCTTATCCAGGAAGACATTCGCGCTGGTCAGTTGGTGCAATCTTACAAAGTAGAAGGGCTGGTTTCGGGCAACTGGCAATTGCTATGTAAAGGAATTACCATCGGGCACAAGCGAATACAAAGATTTGAGCCGGCGACGGTTTCCGCTGTCAGACTTACCATCACCGATCAGACAGGAAGTACTACCATTCGCAATTTTTCTGTATATCATATGGAGGAAACCCTGCCTGCAAATTAATCTATATACCAACCGTGATTCCTGATCTCAAAAAATCATGCAATTTTTTTAAATAAATAAACAATATTTATCATATCAAAAACATCTTTTTAGAGAAAACCAATATAGTTGCGGTAGACGCACTACGAAAAACTGCTGAAAAAATACCAGCATGTGTACCACATTGCCGCGCACGATGACACCAGCATTGAGCAACTTCTGCAGCAAGGCAGGTCGTTTTCCCTCCTCGCGACCCCTGGTATAAAGAATTTACCACAGAAAATATGCAACCACTTCCACAAAACCTTCGCGAGGAAGTGACCGCCACCCACATGCCGGCAATACCGCCACGGTAAGTTTTCTGCAGGCAGATAGAATGCCTGCGCAGTAATGGACCCACGGCAACAGCGAACCCTGGAGCGGTTATTGCTTTACGGGAGCGGCTTCGCAGTAAAAGATATTTGCCTAAATTAGCGTACAAAAGCTGTACGCATCGCTATGAAGTTCGAGAAAATCCATAACAAGGGGCAGGCCAGGCTTTTTGACAACAAGTTGCTGGAAATGCTCACCAAAACCCATCCCCTGGCGATTTGGGGGATGTATATTCCTATTATTTCCTATCTCTTCTATCTTAGCATGGACAGGGGCGGCCTGCACTTTGTACAGGCGGCACTGACCTTCCTGGTGGGTGTGTTCTTCTGGACCTTCTTCGAGTACCTGATGCACCGTTTCGCTTTTCATTTTGAATCGAAGAACCCGAAGACCCGGCGTTTTGTTTACCTGATGCATGGTAACCACCATGAGTACCCGCGCGACAGGGAAAGATTGTTCATGCCCCCGGTTCCGAGCCTGCTGATCTCCTCTACCCTGCTGGCGATTTTTTACGGTATCGGCTACCTGCTGGACTTCCCTTTTTATGCACTTCCTTTTTTCGGCGGATTTATTTTCGGTTACCTGCTTTATGGTTCCATGCACTACGCGATCCATGCCTGGAAGCCGCCTTTTAAATGGATGAAACCGTTGTGGCGCAATCACCACCTGCATCATTACAAAAACGAAGAAAAGGGTTTTGGCGTAAGCACTACCATCTGGGATCGTGTATTCGGAACCATGTTCAGTGATACCGACCGCAATACGGCGGCCTGAATGCTGCTTGCATTCCAGCTCATTTGAGCTTCGCTGCTATCTTTTCTATGGCTTCCACCGGCAAGGGTTCCTTACCCGTGGCGATCAAAATGGTATACTGAAAGCGAACCTCCTGCCCCGGCTCCAGGTGCAGGTCCACGCGCTCTCTTCCTTCGCTGAAAATGGCCGCCCCCAGCGGGTTTACGGCAAATAACCCATAGCCGCGGGCATGCCAGTAAGCGGGATAACCGGTGTTGGACGGGTGATCCAGTATCACGATGCTGGTAACGGTACTGTTCTGCGGCGCCGATAACCTGCACCAGCGCGCCCTTTTGCCCCAGGCGCTGTCGCCCTGCAGGCCTTCGCTGTTCAGGTAATTGCCACGCGGCAGCTCCAGTTCCCGGGCCACGCGGAACCCCAGGAAGCCATCTTTGGCATCTTTGAACAATACGCGCTGCCTGGCTTTCAGCGTGGTGATCCGCTCTATCCGTCGCAGGGACGCGGAGCCGCTAAAAACCCATTGGGTGTTTTCTTCCAGCAGGACCTCACCCTGCTGGTTCACCCAGTTGGCATGGTATTCCAGTGATCCTTTTTTGCCGTCTGTAGTGCGGTATACATTGTCCGTTTTGATGGCGCCGTAACCGGCTTTTTTCTCCGCCGGGATGGCATAGGAATTGTTCCAGAAATCGAGCCCGTTCACGTTTTCGAAATTCATCCAGATGCCAATATGGTGGGGATGGTCCTGCGGATCTTCGGGTCTTGTTGCGAGCGGGAAGCCGCGGGTGACCACCGCGCCGCCCGGTGCATATACGGGGAACAGCACAGGTTTGGGCAGGCTGTCGGGGTACAGGAAGCTGGTAAAGGGTTTGCCGCCGATGCTGACATCGATGGCCGCCTGGCGGTGGGAGAACCGCACGGACTCCTGCGCATAGGCCTGCTTGTTAGCCGTAGCAAGCAGCAGGCAAAAGCAGGTGATTGTGGGTACAATACGATGGCGCATTTGCATGGTTTTAATCAGAGGTGAAATATTTTACCGCCTGCCATTACTTCCTGCGTCTTTTCATCGAACACCACTTTAGCGCCTGTACGCGCAGCGGCATTGGTCATGATGGTGGCGATCGAGTGGTTGTAACCCGCTTCCACCGGCGCATTGGGCGTTTTGCGGCTGCGTACGCATTCCATCCAATTGCGTACATGCGCCGACGTTAGTGCGTCCCCGCCGGTGTTGGCCGATGCTACCACCTTCGCCGTTTCCGGTAGTTTCATTTCGGGCAACAACTCCGGCTGCATCTGCATGGCGCCGGCGAAGTTTTTGGTCAACCCGCCTACAGGTGAAATCATATTGGTGTTGAGGTTGAGCTGGCCGCCTTTGGAATAATACACTTCCAGCGGGTGCTCATCACCGTTACCCATACGCGAAGCAAAGCTTACCTGGAAGCCGGAGCCGGCGTCGTCGGCAGGGCCATAGTCGAACACCGCCGTGATGGTATCCCAGTTGCGGCGGCCATCCTTCCAGTTATAGATGCCGCCATTGGCCACCACCGAACGCGGGTGGGCGAAGCCGGTGAACCAGTGCACGGTATCAATCTGGTGGCTCATCCACTGCCCGGGTATGCCCGAAGAGTAGGGCCAGAACAGCCGGTACTCCAGGTATATGCGCGGATCGAAAACTTCTTTCGGACGGTTGAGCAGGAAGCGGTTCCAGTCGGTATCGGCCTCGCGCAGCAGGGCCACTTCCGCGGGCCGGCGCCAGCGCCCGGGCTGGTTCACATTCCAGGTGAGCTCTACCATATTGATGGTGCCGAACTTACCGGATTGTATGAAATCGCGGGCGCTCTGGTAGTTGCCGCCGCTCCTGCGCTGCGATCCAATCTGCACTATTTTTCCCGATTCCTTCACCGCTTTCAGCGCGGTGCGGTTGTCTTCCATGGTTTCCGCAAAAGGCTTTTCCACGTAGGCGTCGCAGCCGGCTTTCACGGCTTCGATGGTATGAAGGGCATGTTGAAAATCGGCTGTGGAGATGAAAACAGCGTCCACCGCCTTTGACCCATACAGTTCCTCGTTGTTGCGGTACACACGCACGTCGTGGCCCAGCGCTTTTTTCCACGCCGCGGCCCCTTCCTCTCTCCTGCGGTTCCAGATATCGGACAGGCCCACCACGTCGAAGTTCAGCTCCTTGTAGTGCTGCAGGAAACAGGGCATGTGCGACTGCCGGTGGCGGTCGGAATAACCTATAACGCCCACCCTTACCCGATCATTGGCGCCCGGGATACGCCGGTAACTCGCGGCTGAAAAAGCATTAGCGCCCAAATAAAGGCCCGTGGCCGTCAGGGCCGACTGGCGGATGAATTGTCTGCGGGAATTTTTCATCCCCGAATATATCATTTTTTGTCGATCGCCATCACCACTGCGCCATATGCCGGCACCACCACGCGCAGGCCGTTGAGCGTATTGGAAGAGCGCGCCTTGAGGGTGGCATAGTCGGCCGGGCCGCCCGCCTCTTTGGAAGGGCCGCTGCCGTTCACCAACACTTTGCGCGAAAACTCGCCGTTGTCGTCCGAGCCCTGCAGGGTATAATAGTAAAAGCGGCTGCCGATGTTGAAATTCTTTGCTTTGATCTCCACGGTGATATCGGCCTTGGAAGTGTTGATCAGCGTGCAGTTGGCCTCTCCCGACGTATAAGTGCTGGCATAGGCTTTGATGGCGCTGTTGCCGGTAACATTGGTGGGCACCAGGCGGTCGCCCAGCATTTTCCGGAAAAAATACAGGTAATAAAAAGAAGGGCGGGGCGACCATTTGGGAATGCCGGGTTCATCGCCGGCGCTGAAAAGCCCATGATCATTGCCGTTATCCCAGCCGTTCAGCAGGTCCCACCGGGCAGTCATGCCATATTTGCTTTTGATGGACTCTCCCACCACGAACAGCGCAAAGAGCCCGCTCGTATTGCTCACCTGCTGTTTGGAATCTTTCGCCCACATATTCCATTCGGTCATGGCAATGGGTTTCAGCGCGCCGCCATTCAGCAGGATCTCTGACTTCACGTAATCCATCATTTTGCCCGGCACCGTTTCGCCGGCTGCCAGCACGGCGGCGGCGTTGGAGTTTTCACCATAATTGGTGAAATAATTGTGCACGATAAAAAAATCGTTCTTACCCTGCAATTCCGGCAGCATGGTTTTGTTCCAGGTGCGCACCGCATTGGTAGCCCAGGAAGCAGGCGCTGTTTCCACCAGGGTGGCGCCGATATAGATGGTCTTGCCAATCTCCACCGCTGCTTTCTGCATGGAATCGATGAAGACGCGCGCGTGTTTCGCATACAGGTCACCGGTAATATATTCGGGCTGGCCGTCTTTATTTTTGGACAGGTCGATCCGGTAGCCCCATTCCCAATCGCCATAGGTTTCGTTGCCGATCTCCCAATACAGCGTGCGGCCATTGTCGTAGCGTACCCAGTCGGCCGCCAGGTGTGCTGCCGCAGCCACGGGGTCGGCGCTGGTGCCATAACGCGCATAACCATAGTTCACGGTGATCATTCCCTTGTTGCCGGTTTGCTGCAGCAGGGTATAATACTGATCGAGCGAGGCCTGCCAGTTATAGGAAGTTTTACCGAACCAGTAACCAGGATTTTTCAAGTCGCCGTTCATGTCCATGATCTGTTCGGGTACATCATCGGGAAGGCTGTTGTCGGTGCGGTTGAAAAAATACGCATCGCTCCCGCTGCCGGCAGGAAAGCGGATGATGTGCGCCTGCAGGTTTTTTACCGGGTCGATCACGATGGGTTTGGCGATATCGTCGCCCATCCAGGTATTGGCGTTGTGGCCAAATGCACCGGGAGGGATTTTGGTAAGAATGGCGGAAGCGTCGATGGTAACGGTATTGGCCGTTGCAGCCGTTACCGGTGTTGCTTCTGTGTATGCCGGCGGCGTAAAGCTGCGCGGTTGCCAGTTATCGAGAAAGAAGCCGATGGTTTCGGCAGTAGCCGGGTCGGGCACGGCCGTTATGGGCGGCGGTTCATTGCCGCCGTTGTTGCCACCACCGGGATCGGGATCGGGTGTTGGTGTTTTGCTCTTGCTGCAGGCGAGGAAGAGTGCCACAGTGGCCAGCAGCGCCACCTTAATACCTATGTACATAAACTTTCGCATACGGATACATTTAAAAAACCCGCCAGCGCAACCGAAGTTGGTGGCGGGTTACCAGATTCCTGCTACAAAAAAAATTATCTAAGACCTATAAAATCCACGTAAATGGTGCCGGCCCACTCGGCGTTCTGTAAAAATATCTGCTGCGTGAAGTTGGCAGGGCTGCCAAATGCGCTGAGTGGGATCAGAAACTCTTTCCATTCCCCTTCAACGATGGTTACTTGGGCACCCTTGTCATCCGCATTTACCGTCAGTTGTTTTCCGCCGGTGCCCGGGCCCCCGAAAACAGAAAGCACAAAATTCGACGCGCCCGCGGTGGAAAGATTTCCGCCACCCAATTGCAGCGCGCCCGCCCAGTCTCCGGTGAACACTATTTTTATTGCTTTTTCCCCTTCCCGCACATTTTCGATGCTGGCAATATCAGAGGTGCCGGCTCCCCAGCCGCCCCATTTCTGCCAACCGTTCTGCAGGGCATCGGTAAATATCTCGGCTTTCAGTGGCTCGAGCGGTGGCAGGTCGCCTATGATCTTCATTGTTTCATCCACAATGGTAGTCAGCCTGGAATGGGCTACCAGTATTATTTTACCACCTTTTGTTTTATCGGGTACGGTAAATTTTAATTCCGTGGCCGATTGGCTGGTAAATGTGGTGATGGTGTCGAGAATACTGGGAACAAGCACGCCATACACCAGGTCGAGGTCCGTGCCGGTAATGGTCAACTCCGCCAATTTATCCACAGGATTGGGCGATAAGCTTTCGCCGTGTGGCAGGGTAATATTGATGTCTGTTTCGGTTTCGTATTCACCCGGCTCGGTTCCGCCGTAGGTGAACAACAGGGTTCCTGTTTGGGCTTCCTGCGGCACTTTTACTTTCAGTTCGTTGAGCGACTGGCTTTCAAATTCAGTAACCACTATGTCTTTAGCAAAAGTAATGCTGGTAACCCAGTTCATATAATCTCCGGTAATGGTGATCACTTCGCCGGGGCGCGCGGTTTCAGGAACAGAGGGAACGCCGAATATGACGTCGAAATTGATGGTGGCAACCGATTCAATCTCACCTTCCGTTGTTTCGAGGACGATCTTGCCGCTTTCAGCAGCGGTGGGTACCACCAGCACAATGGTTTCGTTGGTTTGGGAAATGAATCCGCTTTGGGCAATGGTAGCTCCTACCATTTTCACAGCGGTCACCTTACTGAGGTTATTCCCGATGATGCTGATCTGTTCGCCGTGTTTCACCCCCGAGGGCCCGAAGCTGAGCAGCTCGGTTTTGGTGGAAACATCGTCGTCCTTGTCGCAGGCCGTGAGCAGCAGGGTGAAAGCAAGCAGCAGCCAGGCTGGCAACAGGTATCTGTATTTTAGTATATACATGTCCGTTGATTTGAAGTTGAGGGTTATTCTTCTATCACTTTAGGCACGATCCTGAAATTGTCCATACATATGTCCGCATCCAGTTCACCGGGTCCCTGGATCAGGATCCGGGTCCAGTAGCCGTTGGGGTTCACCACCGGTTTCACCACATAGCTCTTGACCAGTTCGTCATAAGAAATGGTTACCGTTTGCCATTTGCCCTCGGTATCAAAGGGTGGAGACCAGATATAGTTGTTGTTGTCCTCTGCCTGCGTTCCGAAGTTGAAACGGATCTGGCTGTTGTTATAGGGCTTCAGGGTATTGAACTCAAATTTCAGGTTGTACAGTTCTGGTTTAAGGATGGCTTCGTCGGGAATATTTTTGCTGATATCGCCCATAGCGCTGGCGGGACCGCCGGCGATCTCGTTCCAGGACCAGGCGCCGATCACTTTTTTCACCCGGATATAATTGCCGTTGATCAGTGGCGGATCGTCGGGACCTGGCGCGCTTACTACGTAGGATGCATTCCACCAGCCGGTAAAGGGATCGCTGCTTATGATGATATTGCGGTTATCTCGGAACCAGAAATCGGATTTGGTGGAACCGAAATTGGTGGTCACCGTGATCTGGCCGGGTTGTGCGCCTTCGGGCACTTTTACCTTTACTATCTGATCTTCTACGGAAACGAGTTCACCCTCCACGCCGCCTGTAAATGTAACCGTCAACGGTTCGTAAAAAAAGTCACCGCGAATGGTGGCCACATCGCCCGTGGCCACGTACTCGCAGTGCATGCTGGCGACCACCGGTTCGCTTATCTGCACTTCAAATTCATATTCAAGAATGTTGCCGTTGCCGAACACCAGTTTTACTTTATTGGCTATTTCGATGGGAATGGGATTCGGCACACTCACCAGTATGGTTGTTGACGTGATATAAGTGGAAGTCAGGTACGACTTCTGGTCGTTGAACCATATTTCACGGGTATCCTGCAGATTTTCACCTACGATGGCTATAAGCTGTCCCTGCCCCGCGCCTACCAGCAGCGAATCGGCGGCGGTGGGGTCCGTGATCCTTACATAACGGATCCTGGGAACGCCGTTGTTGGGGAGATCGTCTTTTTCGCAGGAAGCAAACGCTCCTGCAACCAGAAAGGCGAAGCACACCCAAAGTATAGATTGAAATACTTTCATATTGCAGTTCATTTATTCAATTAATAATCTACAGGCTCCTTGTTGAGATTGGGTGCCTGCGCAAGCTCAGGGGTTGGGATCGGCAACTGGAAATTACCGCTGTTGGCGTCAATATGTCGATTGGTATCCCAGGTAGTGATTTTGAACTCCCATTGTGTGGGATTGGGAAATACATCCGGCGCTGCTGCAAACAGCCCTCTGTCCTGCGACTTCAGGATGGCATAGGCTTTTTCCGGATTATAATAGTGCAGGCTTACCAGATCGTACCAGGCCATGCCTTCCATCGCAAATTCGAGAAATCTTTCCCGTTGCATGATGTCCATTGTCAATGGCATCGGTTCATGTGTAATCGGATCTTCCAGTGGTGGCAGGCCGGCCCTCGTATGTATCCTGTTGAAGTATTCAAGCGCCTTCGCATCTGAGGTGCTGACGTTGTTGCCCAGGGTAGCTTCTGCATAGATCAGGTACATTTCGGCCAGTCGCATCATATAGGTGTCATGGCCGTATCGCTGCGATGCCGACTGTCCTCCCACATCCTTGGCTTTTCCGGTAACGTATTTTTTTACCGCTACAAAATTCTGATCGCTGTTTACCCAAGGGTACACCAGTTTTTGCTCTCCATCGGGTATGGTCTGTGTGATCTCCGAATAGTAGGCGCCCGGCAACATGAACGTGGCTTTCAGCCGCTTGTCGAGCGTGCGGCCGACGATAGCTGTGTCGCCTTTTTTGGTGAATCCATCGTAAAGACTGAGCATCCAGAAAGTTGCGCCTACGTCACCACCCCAACCATCACCGTTGGCAATATCTCCGCTGTAGGTGAAATAAGCGGGTGCTGAATTCTGTGTGCCCCAGGCAGTTGGACCGGAATACACCCATTGCAGGGAGAACAGGGATTCCTTGTTGTTATCGTAGGGAAACAAAAAGAGTGAAGCATAATCATCCAGCAAAGCATTTCCGCTGAGCCTGATGACTCTTTCTGCATAGTATTTTGCGCTGTCCAGGAACTCCTGCTTGCGGCCTGTGGGGCCGCTGCCTTCCACGCCGGCTCTTACCAGATAGGTACGGGCCAGCATTCCTTCGGCAGCCCAACGGGTAACACGACCCGGCTTTACGGGCGTTTCCGGCAGGTCTTCCGCAGCCGCTTTGTATTCTCTCGTTATAAATCTCCATACACTGGGTACCGTATTGCGCGTGATGGAAGAATCATCGAGGTGTTTCAGGTTATCTTCAATAATTGGTACAGCGCCCCAGTTCATGACCAGGAAGCGGTAGGCAGTGGCACGCATAAATCTTGCTTCTGCAATAGCCAGCGCTTTTATGTTTGGGCTGACATCGGCACCTGCATAGGTATTGACGTTATTGATAGCAAGGTTGGACTGTGCCACCACATTGAAGAAGGAGCGCCAGGCAGCGCCATTGTCCACCGTATTTCCATTTGTATTGAAGCGGACATTGTCCTGGTAGTTCCACATAGAGTACACAGTACCTGCTCTGAAATCGCCCAGGTTGAAGGATGCTTTGTCGTTGTAGTCGAACCAAACCTGGCTGTACAATAGTTGTGTGCCGGCAAGTACCTGTTCGTCGTTCTGGTAAAAGCTGGCATCTGTCACCGCATCGGTTGGCGGCCTTTCCAGGAAGGACTTACTGCAACCAGCCAGTGTTCCTGCAAGGCAGGATATGGAAAGAAAACGGATGAGAAACTGATGTGTTTTCATGGCAAATCGTTTAAAAATCAACATTGATACTGGCAGAATAAAAACGGGTGAGAGGATAACGGCCGAAATCAACACCAATCGCCTGGTTATCGCTTCCGGCATCCCTTCCGACATAGGCGCCTACTTCAGGATCCATACCTGAATATTTCGTGAGCGTTACCAAATTCTGGCCGCTAACGGTGATCCTTATGCCTTTTACGATCTTCTGCTTTGCAATCAGGCTGGATGGGAGGTAATACCCCAGGGTCACATTTTTCAGGCGAAGGAAAGAGCCGTCTTCCACCCAACGGCTGGTGGGTCGCTGGTAGTTGGCATTGGGACCCAGTGAAATCCTTGCTACTTTGGTACCCGGATTTTCCAGGAATACCTTCCCGTTTTCTTCTACCGGCCTTGCATAATCCATGGCTTCCACCAGGAGGTTTTGGCTGAGGTTGATGTTATTGGGATTGGAATTCGTCTTCGACATATAATTATAAATGTCGTTGCCATAGGTTCCGGTGATCATGACACTCAGATCGAAGCCTTTATAAGAGAAGGTATTGGTAAATCCGCCGAACAGCTTCGGCCAGGGGTTGCCGATATAGGTGAGATCGAGTTCGTTGATCTTACCATCACCATTTACATCTTTAAATTTCACGTCTCCGACCCAAACACCGTTGTTGGGATCGATCGGCAGCCTGTCGCCATTGTTGTCGGTGGGAACGGCGCTGTTCTGGATCTCTTCGATGGACTGGAACAATCCTTCTTCTTCATAACCCAGGAACATCCAGGGAGCATCTCCTACCGTAGAGCGTTGCGACCAGTTGTCCATCCACCAGCTAGTGCGGGTTAGCTGCGCGTATGCACTGTTCAGGCGCTTGATCGTTGTTTTGATACCGGAGAGGTTCAGCGAGCTTTCCCATTTGAATTTACCGTTGTTGATGTTAACGGTATTGATGGCAAAACCCCAGCCCCTGTTTTCCATGAGGCCTGCGTTCACGTAATTCGGTTTTACAGAACCGGTTCCGTTCGTTCCCATATACCAGGGAAGCAGGTTATCCATCAGCATATTGTTGGTGCTCCTTACATAGTAATCGAATTCTACGTTCACGCGATCGTGGAAAAGTCCCAGGTTCAGGCCGATATTTTTGGTATTGGTCTCTTCCCATTTAAGTGTATAATTGGGAAGACGGCTCACCAGGAAACCCGTTCCATTGGGCGAGGCGCCGGCAGAAAGTGGGGAATAAATGCCTGCGCCATTTCCCATATTACCAGTTAGGCCGGTTTCCAGCCGAAGTTTCAGCTCACTGATCCAGGAAACATTGAAAAAACTTTCCTGCGAAACGCGCCAGGCTGCCGACACCGATGGGAACCATGCCCAGCGATTCTCCGGCCCGAAATTCGGGGAACCATCGGTACGCAGGGTTCCTACAAGCAGATAGCGATTGTCATAGTTATAATTCACACGTCCCAGATAAGATTCCATGGCCCAGGGCCCGGAGCCGCCCGAAGAGGAAGCTGTAGTTTTGTCGCCCGCCTCCAGGTCCAGGATATTGTTGGTCAGATAACCGGAATTTCCTGCTCCCACGTTTTTCCATTTGGATTCCTGTGCTTCATGACTGACCATTATACCAATATTGTGTTGGTTGATCTGCTTATTGTATTCCAGCCCCTGTAACCAGTTCCAGTAGAAGCTATTGTTTGCATATTCATTGAGCATAGCAGTCACGTTTTCGGCCCAGCCTATCTTATAGGTGGGACGATAGTATTGCCCGTTGGAATAGTTGAAACTGGTATTCAGGCTGGTCTTAAAGCTGAGGTCTTTCGTGATCTTAATCCCTAAATTCAAGCCGGCAAGCACCTGGCGCCTTACCCATTTATTGGTAACCAGGTTGGCTATAGCAATCGGGTTAACAGGAGCAAATTTGTTGGCACCATTAAAGTCGTCACCTCCACCCCAGGTTCCGTCCATATTTTTTACAGGGATTTGGGGCGTCAGTCGCAGCGCATTGGAAATAGTATTTTCCTGGCTGGTAGTGAGCTTTTCGTCTGTCTGGTTAAAACTCAGGTTAGCACCGAAAGTCAGCCAATCCTTGGCTTTATTGTCGAGGTTCAGGCGAACGGAATAACGGTCGAAACCGGAACCAACGGCCACACCATCCTGTTTCAGGTATTCACCACCCAGGTAGTAAGTGGTCTTTTCATTGCCACCGCTCATGCTGATCTGGTGTTTTTGAGACGGGGCATAGTCGAAAAGTTCATCCTGCCAGTCTGTTCCTTCGCCCAGGAGAGACGGGTCAAGGAATTCCTGCGGGGTTTCACCTCCGGCAATATCGTGGTATTCTTTTACCATCTGGGCATATTGCTGCAGGTTCATCACCTTCAGTTTCTTGGGAGGCGCCTGCAGCGAATATTGAAACCCATAGTTGAATTTGGCTTCGCCACTTTTACCTCTTTTAGTGGTGATCATTACCACTCCGTTGGTTCCGCGGGTGCCATAAATAGCAGTGGCGGAAGGCCCCTGCAATATCTGGATATTATCTATATCATTGGGATTGAGCCCGGCCAGTACGTTACTGGAACTCTGCTCGCCAAAAGTTACAACGGCGGGCTGCATCTGGATACCGTCAATAACGTAGAGCGGTTCTGTAGTACCGTTCAGCGTACTCACCCCGCGGATATTCACCGATATGCCACCACCCGGCTGGCCACTGTTCTGGGTAACGTATACCCCGGCAGCCCGGCCCTGGATGGCCTGCTCAATGGTAGTGTTGACTGTTTTTTCTATATCCTTACTGGAAATTGACGACTGGGCGCTGGTCAGGTTCGCTCTTTTGGACGTGCCATACCCGATCACCACCACTTCGGCCATTTTACTGTCGCCCTGGATCAGGCGGATATCGTATTGCGCCGACCCGGTAACGGGCACTTCCTTCTGCTGGAAGCCAACATAGGAAATAATGAGGATGTCGCCGGCCTGGGCCGCAACAGTAAACTTTCCTTCGGCATCGGTGGAATAGGCACGGTTGGTGCCCCTGACAGAAACGGTAGCGCCGGCAACCGGCCTATTGTCTACCGAGTAGACCCGGCCGCTGACGGTTCTCTCCTGCGCCTGGGCGAAAGCAGGATACAAGGGAAGCAACAGCGCCAGGAGCAGGGCCTGGCAAAAACTTCCCAATGGAACAGAAGTTCTGGTTTTTTTCATACACAAGCAATTGTTGTAAAGCAATGATTACGGACTTAAATATATCAGCGAAGCGCCTTTTTCAGGATATACAAACTGTTTTTTGAGGGTATAAAAATGTTATCCCGGGGGCATAAAATCGTTTTTTGAAGGGTATAAAATCAACCCTGCGTACTATTCGGCGGAATATTGGTACTTTTTTTCCTGGTTTCTGACTGATAAATGGATGGAAGTACCCCAAATTCCTGTTTAAAATAACGTGCGAAATACTTGGGATTATTAAATCCTACCATATATGCCACTTCCGTTACGTTGTGGGAGCTCTTTTCAAGCAGTTGTGCGGCCCTCTTCAACCGGATACTCCGGATGAACTCAATGGGCGTTTTGCCCGTTACGGATAATACTTTTTTGTACATGCTGGTGCGGCTCAGCAATAATTCCTGCCTTAAATGATCCACCGAGAACTCGGCATTGGACATATTCGTTTCGATAATACCCAATACTTTCCGGATAAAATCATCCTGGGGCATTTCGGCGGGTATATCGGCGGGATTGGCCTGCACCTGCTGCTGGTAGGTCTGTTTTACCAGTTCCTGGTATTTCAGCAGGTTCTTTATTTTGGACAGGAGTATCTCAAAATTGAAGGGTTTGGTCATGTAATCGTTGGGGCCTGTTTCCAGGGCCAGGAGTTGCTGCTGCTCTCCTTCCAGGGCGGTCAGCAAAATAACCGGGAGGTGTTTGGTTCGGCTGTCGGTTTTCAGTTTGCGGCACAGCTCAATACCGTCCATCTGCGGCATGCTGATATCGCTGACCACCAGGTCGGGGTGGGCCGACAGGGCTTTCTTCCAGCCCTCCTTCCCATCTGCCGCTTCCAGCAGCGTGAAGAATTCCCTGAGGTTGTCTTTCAGGTAAAACCGGAAGTCTTCGTTGTCTTCCACCAGCAGCACCACCGGCTTTTTGGGATGCCCGGCTGCAGGCTGCAAAGCACCCTGCGATGGGAGCGCGGGCCGGTTGAGCGCTTCGGTCAGCACCACCTGTTGGTGCAGGGGAAGCAGCACCACAAACGCACTGCCCGCGCCCGGTGTGCTTTCCACGCGAATGGCGCCACCGTGCATTTCCACAAATTCGCGGGTAATGGACAGCCCAATGCCCGAGCCCTGGTTCAACACATGCTCGGGCATACTGGCCTGGAAAAAACGGTCAAAGATCCGGGCCTGTTTATCGGGCGCAATGCCTATGCCCGAATCCCTAACCCGGATCTCCAGGAAAGATTCGTCGGCCTGCATGTACTGGCTGAGTTTTACTTCCACCAGGCCTTCTTCAGAGGTAAATTTAAACGCATTGGAGAGCAGGTTAAACAATATCCGCTCAATCTTATCGTGGTCAAAAGCTACCTGCAACTGGCTAACGGTGGTGTTGAACCGAAAACGGATGTGCTTGTTATCGGCCAGGTCGGTAAAGGCATAACAAACTTCTCGAATGAAAGCAACAATGTCGCCGTTCACCAGGTGGAGGCGTAATTCGTTTACTTCCATCTTGCGGAAGTCGAGGAGCTGGTTGACCATATTGAGCAGGCGCCGGGCATTACGCTGGATCAACTGGAACTGTTCGCGAAGCCCCGGGTCCTGCACCTGGCTGATCATTTTTTCAATGGGCACCAGTATGAGCGACAGGGGCGTCCGGAATTCATGGCTCACATTGGTAAAGAACTTGATCTTCATCAGATCCAGTTCCCGCATGCGCTGGCCCTCCCTTCTTTCCGCGGCCAGGGCATAGCGCATTTTTTCCCTCCGGATAATTGCCTTGCGCGCGAGATAGAGCAGCCCCAGGAACAAAAACGCATAAGCCGTATAGGCCCAGGGCGTTTCCCACCAGGGCGGCAGCACCGAAATGTGGAGTTTTACCAGGTTGCTCTCATTCCAGCTACCATCGCTGTTGGAGGCTTTGACCAAAAAATCGTATTCGCCCGGGTCGATATTGGTATAAGTAGCTTTTCGGTTATTGCCATCCGTTATGATCCACTCCTTGTTGAAACCCTCCAGCATATAGGCGTATTTTGTTTTGCTGGTATGGGTGAATTCCAGCGCGGCGAATTCCAGTGAAAAATCATTTTCATTATAGTGCAGCAGGATGTCTTTGGTTTCCATGATGGCCTGTGGCAGTACAATGTGTTTGCCGTACTTCTCCCCCGCCTTCATGGTTTTGTTGAAGAGCTGAAAATTGGTGACCACCAGCGGTGCCACCGGGTTGGCGTTGCGGATCTCTGCCGGGTTGAAGAGGTTGAAGCCACTCGCACCGCCGAATATGAGCTCGCCCGCCCTTGTCTTAAGCGCTGCATAACGGTTGAATTCCCGGCCCTGCAGACCATCGAATTCATTGTAGTTCATACAACGGATACGGATCTCCTTTTCGGGACTGTATTCCACTTCAATTCTGGTGATGCCCGATTTGGTACTCACCCAGAGATAGTGCTGGTCGTCTTCCAGTATGTCGAGCACCGTATTGTTGGCAAGGCCATCGCGGTCGTAAAAAGCCTTAAAGTCGCTCCTCCCCTTCTGCAATACGTTCAAACCGCGGTTGGTAGCGATCCAGATATTACCTGCATGATCTTCCCTGATGCCGTTCACCGAATTGTAGCTGAGTTTGCTGTTGTCGGTGAGGTAGTGCACAAATCTGCCCGAGCTTTTATCGAGCAGGTCGATGCCCCAGGAGGTACCAATCCAGAGGTTTCCCCGCGAGTCTTCCGTTATGCTGGTGACATTGGGAGAATGCATGGTTTGCGGAACCGTGGGATTGTGGTGATAAAATATATTCCGCTCGCGGTCAAAGCGGTCGAGCCCGAAATTGAGTGTACCGATCCAGAGATTGGCATTGCTGTCTTCAAAAATGGAAAAGACCCTGTCGTCTGCAATGCTGTTGGGATTGGCCGGGTCGTGTTTGAAATGATGGAAGACCCTGCCATCGAACATGTCCATGCCGCCGAGGTAGGTGCCGATCCAGAGCCTTTCGTTGCGGTCGATGCAGAGCGCCACCACCACATCGTTGGTGAGGCTCGAAGGATCGTTCTCGCGATGGCGGTATTGGGTATAGGTCTGGTTTTTCCGGTCGTAGTAGATCAGGCCGCCGCCATTGGTTCCAATCCAGATATTGCCCTTTTTGTCTTCCACAAAAGTGTTGATGTCTTCAAAGGGAATGCGTTTTTCTTCCGGGCCTGCCTGGTGGTATAATGGAAATTTGTTGCTGTTCTCGTCAAAGAAGTTGATCCCCTTTTTGCTCGTCCCGAGCCACATGATATTCTGGTCATCGCGGTACACCGCATTCAGCGCTTCATCGGAGATGGATTTTTTATGCTGCTGGGAATTAACCAGGTTGTGGACCGTACCGGCTTGTTTGTTAATGATGTTTACACCGCCGTGATCGGTTACGATCCAAATGAGTCCATAGGCATCTTCTTCAATACCATTGATGGCATTGCTGCTGAGAGAAGGATTACCGGAATGGGTGGTAAAATGCTGGAGCCGGTTGCGGCTGGTGTTGTAAAGATATGCGCCGGCCAGGGTATTGCGCTGGTAGAGCCAGATATCGTCCTGGCTGTCGATAAACATGGCGTATCCAAATTGCACCTGGATGTCTTCCTTCCTGAAAATGTCTGTGCGCAGCAGGTTTTTGTCCTGTTCCAGGTCGAGCTTCTCCATGATGCCGTTGTTGCGAAGCAGCCAGCAGTAGCCTTTTGAATCGAGCACAGCGCTGGTAATGGGATTGGTGGCATTGTCGTCGAGCACCGATTCACGGATATGCCTGATGCGGCCCCCGTTTTGGTATTCGTATACGCCGGCATTGGCAAAAACAAAGTAGTACAGCCCTCTTGTTTCGAGGATGGTAATGAACCCGTCGCTAGGCAGCCCCAGGGATTGAAAATAATATTCCGGGTGCCGTGAGATCTTTTCGGTTTTCTGGTCGTAGAGATTAAAATTGCTCTGGGAGCGGATCCACAATTTATCGCCCGGACCTTCAAAAACACGGATGATATTGTCGTCGAGCAGGCTGGCAGTATCGGTTTCATCATGCCGGAAAATCCTGAACCCGTACCCATCGTAGCGGTTGAGGCCCGAGAGGGTACCGAACCACATGAATCCCTTCTTGTCCTTATAGATACAGTTTACCTGGTTGCTCGACAATCCCTGCTGGATATCAATAGTAGCAAACTGGTACTCCCTGGGTTGGCCAAAACCGAAACAGGAAAACAGAAGGAACAGGATGGGTAAGACAGTCTGCTGGAGCTTAACACACATGAACGGATGCTGGCAGTTAGTGATGCAATCGGTTTAATTCCTATAAAATAAACAAAATAGGAATTTTTTTTGCACCCGGGCTATAAAAACACCAGCAATTGATCAAAAAGTACTACTCATCTTTTTTCATGCACCGAAAAAGAATAGGGCTCAGCATCCGGCGCAGTGCCGCGGGTGCGTGAGGGATCTCTGCTCAATGTGAAATCGATGATGGCGCCTTTTTGCAAAGTGGTATGCGAGAGCCAGTTATTGCTCCAGCTCTTCCCGTTCAGCAGAACCGATTGCACATAGGGATTTTCGGCCGCGTTGTTACCGGCGCGGATCACGATGGACTTACCATTTTCCTGGTTAAGAGTTAGCTTATTGAACAGGGGCGTGCCCAGCACGTACTGGTCGGTACCAGGACATACGGGATAGAAGCCCATGGCGCTGAAAACATACCAGGCCGAAGTTTGCCCGTTGTCCTCGTCGCCGCAATAGCCATCGGGTGTTGCCTTGTATAATTTCTCCATCACCTGGCGCACCCAGTATTGCGTTTTCCAGGGCTGGCCTGCATAGTTGTAGAGATAGATCATGTGCTGGATGGGCTGGTTACCGTGTGCATATTGTCCCATGTTCATGATCTGCATTTCGCGGATCTCATGGATCACGGACCCGTAATAAGATTCGTCAAAAACGGGTGGCAGTATGAAAACGGAATCGAGCTTGCGTGCGAAAGCTTCCTTTCCTCCCATCAGTTTCGCCAGGCCGGCGATGTCGTGGAATACACTCCAGGAATAATGCCAGCTATTGCCTTCGGTGAAAGCATCGCCCCACTTGAAGGGATTGAAGGGCGACTGGAAACTGCCGTCCTTATTGCGTCCGCGCATGAGCTTGTATTGCGGATCGAAAAGGTTCTTGTAATTCATAGCCCTTTTCGCATAGAGGTCGAGCTCTTTCTTCGGGCGTCCCAACGCCTTGCCCAACTGGTAGATGGTGAAATCGTCGTACGCATATTCGAGCGTACGTGCGGCGTTTTCGTTGATCTTAACATCGTAGGGCACATAACCCAGTTTATTATAATACTCCACGCCCCGGCGGCCAACGGCATCGAGCGGGCCCTCGTTGTTGGCGCCTTTTAACAGGGCTTCGTAGAGCTTATTGATGTCGTAGCCGCGCTGTCCCTTGATATAGGCGTCGGCCACCACCGAAGCGGAATTGTTTCCCACCATCACGTTGCGGAAACCCGGACTGCTCCATTCGGGCAGAAAGCCGCCTTCCTTGTATGCATTGACAAGTCCTTCCTGCATTTCTTTGTTGATGGAAGGATATACCAGGTTGAGGAAAGGATACAGTGCGCGGAACGTGTCCCAGAAGCCGGTGCCGGCATAAAAGTAACCAGGCTGCACTTCGCCCGTATAGGGACTGTAGTGCACGGTTTTGCCGCTGGCATCGGTTTCATAGTGTTTCTGCGGGAACTGAATGGTACGGTAGAGACAGGAATAAAAAGTACGTACCTGTTCGGGGCTGCCGCCTTCCACGGCAAGCCGCGACAATTGTTTGTTCCAGGCTGCTTTAGCCTTCTTACGGGTTTGATCGAAATCATCAGTGCCCAGTTCCTGCTGCAGGTTCAGCTCGGCCTGCTCAAATCCTATGAAAGAAGAAGCAACCCTGGCGTTCACCACTTCTCCCCTTTTCACCTGGAAGCCAATAACGGCGCCCACATGATCGGCCTGGTATTCGAGGGTGTCTTTCGCCAGTTGTTGTCCGTGCCAGGCGCTGGCCGTGGTAAAGGGGCGGTCAAAATAAATAACAAAATAGTTCTTGAAATTAGCCGGTACGCCGCCGCTGTTGCGGGTGGAATAACCGATCACTTTCCGCTCGGCAGGAATCACTTTAATATAGGAACCTTTCTCATAAGCATCCACTACAATAAAGGAACTGTCCGATCCGCCGAAAGTAAAACGGAACTGCGCCGCTCTTTCCGTGGGCGTGAGTTCGGTGGTTACATCTGCGTCGGCGAGGTATACGCTGTAATAATAGGGCTTGGCGACCTCGGCCTTGTGCGAAAACCAGCTCGCCCTTTTCTCCTGGTCAAAAACCAGTTTTCCCGTTACGGGCATGAGGCTGAACTGGCCGTAGTCGTTCATCCAGGGCGAGGGCTGGTGGGTTTGTTTAAACCCGCGGATCTTATCTGCGGTGTACTGGTAGCCCCAGCCATCGCCATTTTTACCGGTTTGCGGTGTCCAGAAATGCATTCCCCAGGGCAGGGCCACAGCGGGATAGGTATTACCGTTAGACAGGCTCGGTTTGCTGTCGGTGCCCATGAGCGGGTTCACCCATTCTACAGGATCATTCACTGAACTGATCTCCTGGGCAAAAGCACAGGGAGCGGCAGTGGCCGCCAGCAATAAGGAAAGCAGGATTCGCTTCATTTGTTCCGGTTGTTAATGCGGCTGCAAGATAGGTAAACTACTATTTCAGCAGTGCTGGCTTTTCGCGCCATGTTTTCCAGATGAATTCCCCAAAAATGGTATTGGCCCAGGCGAACCACTTGCGTGTAAAATTCGCGGGGTCGTTCTTGTGCGCAGATTCGTGCATGAAGCCCGTGCCTGCGTGCGAATGCTGCAGGTACTGCAAACACTGGCTGATCTCTGCGTCACTGGTGCTGGTGATGCCGCGCATCACGATGCTCATGGGCCATACCATGTCGATGCCGATATGCGGACCGCCGATGCCGGCCAGTTTGCTGCCTTTGAAGAAGAAGGGATTGTCTTCCGACAACACATATTTGCGCGTTGCCTGGTATACGGTATCGCTTGCTTTCACACCACCCAGGTAAGGCAGGGAAAGCAGGGAAGGAATATTGGCATCGTCCATGAGGTTGTAACTGCCAAAGCCATTGGTTTCGTAGCCGTATATTTTTCCGTATTTCGGATGTACAGTAGTGGCGTGTTCCTGCAAAGCGCGGTTCACCTGGTCGGCCAGCGTCGTTGCCGCATTGGCTTCGGCGGCAGGCTTACCGGTAGCAGAAAGGATTTCCGCCATCTGCCGCAAAGAGGTCACCGCAAAGAAGTTACTGGGGATCAGGTAGGGATAAATGGTGGCATCGTCACTGGGACGGAACATGGAACAGATAAGCCCATTGGGTTTTGCCGGGTAGCCATAACCTGCCAGGGGCACACCGTCGGTAGCCCAGGCCGTTTTCCGCTGGAAGCTGTAAGGCCCCTTGCCGCTGAACCGTTGCTGTTCGCGGAAGGTTTGCACCACCAGCTTCATGGCCTGCTGCCAGTCGGCATCAAATACAGCCGTATCGCCCGTTTCTTTCCAGTAACCGTACGCGAGGCGAATGGGATAACAGAGCGAGTCGATCTCCCATTTCCTTTCGTGCACACCGGGTTTCATGTCGGTGATATCGGATTCTTTCCATTCCGATACCTGGCTTTCATCTTTATAGAAAGCGTTGGCATAGGGATCTTTCAGGATGCATTTCACCTGCCGGTGTATAACGCCCTGGATCAGTTTTTTGAGATCGGGATCGGTATGGCAAAGCGGGATATAGGGCCAAACCTGGGCGGAGCTGTCGCGCAGCCACATGGCATCGATATCGCCCGTAATCACATAGGTATCGGGTTTGCCATCGATCATTTCAAACTCTACCGTTGTATCGAGGGTATTGGGAAAACAGTTTTCGAATAGCCAGCCCAGTTCCTTATTGCCGATCTTATTGCGCAGGTCGCGGATCAGTTGCTCCACGGCCTTGCTGGTGAACTTTCTTTTCTCCAGGGGCGTACGCACCACCGGGAACTCCTGGTTGTTTCCACCGGCCCAGGCACTGCCACCCAGCATCATTCCTGCACCCGCCAATGTCGTTCGCTGTATAAAATTCCTCCTATCCATCTTAGAGTGTATATTTTTTTTCAAGATAAGCCAACCTGGCCAATATTTCGAGCATGCCCGACTGGTTCACCAGGTCAACGGTTTTGCCGCGGGCCACAAAGAGTCCAGATGCGTTGCGTTGCTGTGCAATGGCGTAACGGGTTGCCTGTGCAAATGCCTTGATGGGAGCGGTATTCTTGTCGTACTGTAACAGGTGCTGGTAAGCACGGAGCAGCACAGCCGAAAACCAGTAGCCATCGTGGAAACGGCCTCCCGGCGTGAAATAGGCCGTTGCTGCTGCAGCAATGCGCTGCGCTTCGCGGAGGTACTCCTGCTGCTGCGTGATCTCATACAGCATTACGTTGGCCTGCAGCATGGTGCCGGTGTTATAGGCATAACGCCGCTCGTCGATCTTGCGCGATGGCAGGCCGATATTGTCGTAATAAATTCCCTGCGGATCGCGGAGGGTTTTGTTCACCCACTTATACAGGAGCAGGGCCGAATCCAGGTAGTGTTGTTGTTTCGAAGCCTGGTAAAGTTGGAGGGCGAGCAATATACCGGGACCATTGGAGCAGGTATTCTTCGTATTGAGTTTTCCTTCTTCCCAGTAGAGGCCACCACCGCCCACAGTGTCATAGGCCGTCATCATAAAGCGGTAGATCAGCTCGGCCCTCCGGCGGTAAGCCGTATCGGGTTTTCTTTTCCAGGCATCCATCAGCGCAATGCCGATCCACTGGTTGTCGTCGTAGAAACGGTCGCCGCCGCCTTTTTCGGGAGGATAGGATGCGTACCCGGTCGCAGGCGGGCGCTGGTCTTCGTAACGGTCGATCAGGAGCATATAACGGTCCAGCTCATGCGATTTTCCGTTTAGAACGTCCAGTTCATTGCCCGCCTGGATAAGGCCACAAAGCGGCCAGAGATAAGACACCGGGTTCTTGTTCCTTTCTTTTTCCGCATGCTCATTGTAATAACCGGTTGCGGGATCAAAGAATTGTTGTTGAATGGCTGTGTTCAATTGTTTAGCTGCTTCGCCGAAACCAGTAGCGGGTTGTGCTTTTGCTGTCGTAAAGGCAACAACGGCAGCGACAAGGGCGATCGATCTTTTTCTCCAGGTTCTCTGCATCAGAATAGTTTATTTTTCTCCAGCGTTGCGGCTGCTTCCATCAACATGGCGCCGCTCAGTTGGGTAGTAAGGTCGGTGGTGGCTCCCGGCTTATTCTTCCAGTAGGTGCCGAAAAGCACCGATGATTTTTCTGTTCCTGCGAACCACAATACCTCCGCATTGTGTTTCAGGAAAGCAAGATAACGGTTTCGGTAAGATTCCGGCAAATCGGGGTGCTGGATCAGCAGGGTGAAATAGCGGACAAATATTCCTTTAAAAAGACCGCCATCACCCGCGCCTTCGTCGCGCAGCAGGCGGTCGGTGGAATTGGTAAGGGTATTGTCGCCCAGCGTATAACCGGCGGCTTTCTGCGCATCGTTAAAATACACGGCGCTGCCGGTGGCCTGGTACAGTTCCAGCGCCGCGCCGATGAAAGTGCCCTGGTTGTAGGTGAATTTCCAGGCATCTCTTTTCCCATCGCCCTGGTTGTTGATGCCATCGTACACGTAACCCGTACCGGCTTCGAAAAGGCTATCCTTTTCCCAGGCATAGATCTTCTGCGCCCAGGCCAGGTCGTCGCTTTTTTTATCGTGCTGGTATAAACGCGTTGCGAGGATGGCCGCAGGTGCGTTGGCCGGCGTGTTTTTATAAGCCGGCATGGCCCGGCGCCACATGATACCGCCGCCCATTTGGGTATTCCAGCCTGTTTTTATTTCGTTCCACAACGCATCCACGGCCGTTTTGAATTTGGCGTCGCCGGTAGCGTCGAAGGCGCGCAGCATGGCCAGGGCATTCCATTCCATATCGTCGTAAAACTCGTTGTTGAACGTGTTGCCGTTCATTTGCTTCACGCCTTCAAACCAACTGTCCATCTGGCTGCGGTAGGCCTGGTCGCCCGTGCGGAGGTAGGCGTCCACCAATACGTCCAGCGCGTGCGCCTGGGGCCAGTAGTGGAAACTGGTATTGCCGCCATTGTCTTTATTAAAATATTTGCCCTGCGGGTTCCAGAAATTGGCCGCTACCGATTTGGCACTGCTGTCGGCAGCAGCTTCCCAGCTCAGGGGATACTTTTCCAGGCCGGAGTTATCGCCACTGATCACCACATCGTCGTAGTTCTTCGCGCAGGAAGCCAGGGCCGCTGCAGCGATTGCCACGGTAAGTAATTTTTTCATGTTCTCTTTTTATAGAATTACCGGATGTCCACCACGTGGGTATAGTGTTCAGTTGCAGAAAAATCAACCGTGATGTCCAGCGCCGCGCCGTCGGCTTCTGTCTGGAATTTGTAACAGTTGTTCCACTGGTCGCTGTTCTGCAACAGGAAAAGGTACCAGAAAGCAGGCGCTGTTCCGGTGGTCGGGCGCTGGTTATCGCCATTGCTGCTGCCATACCACTCGTAGGTATCCTCGCCGCCACTGTTCACCGTCATGCGGAATTTATAGCGTTCGTCGCGGCCCCAGCTTTCCTGCTTGAAATCGACCTTCACATTCTCCGCCACGAATTTGCCGAGGCCGGAATAGGGAATGGAAAACTTGGTGGTATTGTCGGGCGCGAACCAGAGGTCGATCGATTTGATTTCTGTTACCGTGGCCGCGCCGCTGTTGAAGTCCAGCACCATGCGGTATACTTTGGCATCGCCGCTCACGGCAGTGGTGCCGCCGGCTACCAGCTTATCACCGTCGAGGCTGTAGGTGGTGGGTGTTCCGGAAGTTTTATCCACCATTTGGTAAGAACCATTTTTCAGGGAAGTGTATACTTCAAAAACACCGTTGGCTATTTGTTTGGCAGGAACGGCCTGCGACAGGTCGGTGCCGCCTTCGGTGGCGTCGCCGGTGAGGTAGAGCTCAACGGGCTTCACCGCAAAACCGGCCAGGGTCTTCACTTCCAGCGTACGCACCTGGCTCGACTGAACCGCGTTGATGCCCTTGGAAGACACCACGGTCCATTGCAGCTTGCCGGTGGATTGTGAAGCGATGCCCGCAAGGGATGTGATGTTGTTCAGCACGCTGTGCAGGATAGTCGCTTTGTTCATGATGCCGCCGTTGTCGGAAACCAGCGAATAAACGGGTTGTGAAAAATCGCCGCCTTCCTTGTCGAAAAGCACTTCGTACATCACCAGGCCGCCGTCTTCCGCGCGGGCCTGCTCCCATTCAAACACGGTGCTGGCGGAAGCAGATTGCTGCAACTGGATGAACTGGTTGTCTTCGGGACTGAAAATGGCAGCTACTTCAGATACTTTGGTATGATCGAGGGATTTGTCTTTTTCGCATCCGGCAAGGGCCAGGACGGCGGTGAAGGCAAAAAACAATTGTTTCAAATAACGTTTCATAATATACTTGATGAAGGTGATGAATGGTTTTTACCAGCCGGTGTTTTGGGTGAGATTGGGATTCAGGTTGCGTTCGTCGCGCGGGATGGGCCACAGGTAGTGTTTGTTGGGATCGAAACTGCGGTCATTGGCACGGATATAACCGTTGTCGATGGTGGGCTCTCCGAATTTGGCGCCATGGGCCCAGCCATTCAACACGTCTTCGGCTGTTTTCCAGCGACGGATATCAAAAATGCGCAGGCCTTCCATAGCCAGTTCGGTGCGTCGTTCGCGGCGGATAAGGTCTCGCCATGCCGCCTGGTCCAATACAGCGTCGAATTCAGTGGCCGTGGTTTGTGTAAAACCGGCACGCAGGCGCAGGGCGCGGATGGTTTTGTTCCAGGTATCGGCATCCGTTTGCGCCAGTTCATTTTTTGCCTCTGCATACATCAGCAACACGTCGGCATAACGGATCAAAATAAGATTGAGACCGGAGTTGAAATTGTTTACCGAAGTAGGATCGTAATATTTTCGGATATAGTAGCCCGTTGGAGAGCTTACACCACCCGGTGCATATTCATCAAACTTGGTGGCGTTGGGGTCCGATCCGGGTTTGGTGTAGATGGTTTGTGTGCTGCCATCGGGTTTTTTCCACTCGTAGTCATTGTACACGATGGTATTGGTGAGGCGCGGGTCGCGGCCGGTATAGGGATTGTCCTCGTCGTAGCCCGAGCCGCTTTCGCCAATCGCTTTGCCGTTGAGCATCACGTAGTCGTTTACCAGTTCCTGCGTGGGCGCCAGGGCGTTGAGACGCGCGCCCACAGCCAGCGGAGCCATGTCGAAGAAATTATTATAGGTGCGCACTTCTGGAACAAACTGCAAGTCGAAGATCACTTCGGAGTTGTATTCGTTCTGGGGAAGAAAAATACCTTCGTATTGATTAAACAACGCGTAAGTGCCGTTCTCCGTACCATTGATCAGTGGTTCGGTAGCAGCTACCACATCGGCCCAGCGGCCTTCGTAGAGCAGCGCCCTTGCTTTCAGCGCCAGCGCAGCGCCTTTTGTAATGCGGCCACGGTCGGCTACGGCGTAGGCGGTGTTCACCGGCAGCATGGCTGCCGCACCATCCAGCTCCGACAATACAAAATCAACTACTTCCTGGCGCGGTGATCTTGCGATGGTAGATGCTTCGTCCACAGAAATATCGTGGTCAAAAAGCGGCACATCGCCATACCAGGTATACAACTGGAAAAACTGGTAAGCGCGTATGAACCGGGCTTCGCCGATCATGCGGGTGCGCAGCGCTTCGTCCATGCCTTCTACCCGGCCTACATTTTCCAGGAAAATATTACAGGTTTTGATGCAGGTGTAGTGCCCGTTCCATTCTTCTTTGAAGCGGCCGAGGGAAGCGTCGGCCAGGCCGGCGGCTATGGAGTTTACACCGGAGTTATCGCCCCGGCCATTATAGGCGTTGTCGCTCAGCGCTTCGTTGTAGAAGAAATAGTTGGCATTGAACATCTGCGAATACGCCTGGCTCAGCACCGTTGCTGCTTTTTCAGGTGTTGTCCAGAAGTTCTGATCGGTGAATTTATTGGTGGGCACCAGGTCCAGCTTCTTACAGGCCAGGCCGAAGAGCATGCCCGAAATGATCAGTAATTTTTTTATGGGAAATTTTGTCATGACGGCATTATTTGAAAGTGATGTCAATTCCGGCACCGTAGAAAACCGGTGTGGGATAGTTACGGCCGCTGTTGGCGCCGGAGTTTCTCAGGTTGTTGTCGAACTCGGTGCTTTCAGGATCGACGAACGATACGCCCGAAACCGTCAGCAGGTTCTGCGCCACGAAATAAATGCGCGCTTTTTGTATCGAGGCCTTCGATACCCATTGCTGCGGCAGTGAATAGCCCAACTGGATATTTTTCAGCCTTGCATAAGCGGCATTGAACAAATAGAGATCGGATCCCCGGCGATAGTTGTTCTGGTTGGACGGCGTATTGGCCGGCGCCAGGCGCGGGTAGGCCGCATCGGGATTGACGGGCGTCCAGTAATCGAGCTGGTGCTGGTACATTACCTGTGAATAGTTGAAGTGGAAGGGTTCCACCAGTTCGCCCCGCAGGAACATGTCTCTCTTGCCCACGCCCTGGATCAGCAGCCCCAGGTCGAAATTGCGGTAGGTCACGTTGTAAGTGAAACCGAAAGTGTAGCGCGGGAAGGGATTGCCCAGCACGAAGCGGTCCTGGTCGTCGATCACACCATCCTTATTGCGATCCACATAGCGGATATCGCCGGGCTTCACTTCAATGCCCGTGGGCGTTGCCGCATTTTTGATGTCATCGAGGTTCTGGAAATAGCCGTTGCGCTTCAGCCCGATATAGCTGTTGAAAGGAAGGCCCTCGCGCAGGATCATCTGCATTTCATCAGCGCCGCTGATCCTTTCATTGCCCTGGAAGTACACCACTTCGTTGCGGGAGTCGGCAAGGTTGAAACCAAAGCTGTGGTTCCACTGCTTACCGGGCAGTTGATAGGATGCAGAAAGCTCCCAGCCCTGGTTGCGCACTTTGCCGGCGTTGTAGTCGGCCACTGATCCACCGAAGAGTCCGGGTACGGCCGGCGCGATCAGGATATCGCTGGTGAGCTTGTTGAAATATTCAATGCTGAGGTTCAGCCGGTTCTTCAGGAAGGAACCATCCACCCCGATGTTGAAAGTAGCCGCCCTTTCCCAGCGGATATCGGGATTGGCAAAAGCGAAGTTCACACCGGCAACGGGCTGGTTGTTGAAACCATAGGCATTGTTGGCAGCATTATAGGTGGTCTGGAACTGGTAATTGCCTACATTCTGGTTACCCAGGATACCGTAGGAGCTGCGCAGTTTCAGCGAGCCGATGCGGTCGGCGAAATCACCCATGAAGTCTTCTTCCGTCAGGCGCCAGCCGGCAGACAGAGAAGGGAAAAACGCATTGCGGTTGTCTTTCGAAAATTTCGAAGAGGCATCCATGCGGAAATTAAATTCTGCGAAATAGCGGTTCTGAAATGCATAGCCCAGGCGACCGAAAACAGAATTGAGGCTGCTTTCATCCGTACCGTCAACAGAGTTGTTGGAAGAAGCATCGATCACCGTTCCTGTAGTGGGCGTTCCCAGTTCGTTGTCGGTATATTTTTTCCGGATGGAAGACGCCTGGTTGGTAACAGACTCATTGGCAAAACCCACCAGCGCTGTCACATCGTGTTCGCCGAAAGAACGCTGGTAGTCGAGCATTACCTGCGTATTCAGGAAAAGGTTTTTTGAATACGTGTCGTTGGTATTGCGGTCTGCGCCGTATTTGCCGCTGGGATAAAAATCGACCTGTTGCACGCGCTCGAGCATGTGGTTGGAACTGAGGCTTCCGCCCAGCACACCTTTCAGCTTAAGTCCTTTGTAGATGGCGAGTTCGCCGGTAACATTGGCGAAAAGATTATCGTCGTCGTATTTACGATAACCACCCTTCTGCAAAATGCCCAGGGGATTGAACTCCGCCAGTACATCGTTGGTGAGGTAACGGCCCTGGTCGTCGATCATGTCGTAGTAAGTAGGCGTTCTGCCTGCATCCACAATCAGGGTTTGTGTATTCGAGGAATGGTCTTTGGTTTCATTTCTCGCGTAAGCCAGGGTACCGCTGAGTTTCAATTTGCCCACTTCCGTATTAAGGTTGATACGGTAGTTGTAACGGCGCAGTCCAAGGCCTGGTCCCACCAGGTTGTTTTCCTGCTGTACATAACCCGCAGAGATCAGGTAGGTGGTTTTGTCGTTGCCACCCGCCACGCTGAGGTTGTGGTTCATTTGCATTGCCGGCTGCAGGATCCGGTCGAGGAACCATTCCTTGCTGCCTTCCTGCTGATAAGCGCGGATCTGTTCCGGGCTGTAGATGGGCGGAAGGTTCTCATTTACGTTGGACTGGTTGCGCAGGATCGCATTTTCAAAACTCTCTACCGGCTTATACCATACTTTGGGTTCCTGCACACCTGCAATGCCATTGTAGGATACCACAGGCCGGCTGTTCTTCTTTCCTCTTTTGGTAGTAACGAGGATAACACCGTTTGCCGAGCGGCTACCATATATAGCGGCGCTGCCGGCGTCTTTCAATACGGAGATATTGTCGATATCGGAAGGGTTCAGCATGTTCAGGTCACCACCGGCGATACCATCGATCACTACGAGCGGAGTGTTATTGCCCAGGGTGCTCACGCCGCGGATGTTCAGGTTCATACCGGCGCCCGGCTCCATGCTCTTTTGCTGAACGATCAGGTTGGGCGACAGGCCCTGCAGCGCTTGTGTAACGTTCACGCTGGGCCGGCTTTCGATCGCTTTGGATTTGATCTGGTCCACCGCACCGGTCATGCTTAACCTCCGCTGCGTGCCGTAGCCCACTACTACCACCTCACCGAGACTGTTGTCGGCAGGTTGCAGGTTCACCATTATGGGCGAATTAGTGACGTCGAATTCCTGTTCGCGGAAGCCCACAAAGCTCACCACGATTTTTCCTTTCAGTTCGGGAACGCGGAGCAGGAAGTCGCCGTTGACATCGGTGGTGGTAACAATGCCGGTTCCTTTCAGTTGAACAGTGGCGCCCACGATCGGCTGCTGCTGGTCGTCGAGCACACGACCGCGCACTTCTTCAATGGCAGCAGGTGTAAGGGTGCCGGAAGAAACCGTCCGGGCATCGCTGCCGCCGTAGCGCAACAGGATGTTTTTTCCGGAGAGTTCGTAATTGATCTTCAGCGGCTCAAAAATGGAACGCAGCGCTTCTCCCAGGGGAACGTCGCGGAGGCGTACCGATATTTTTTTCCGGAGATCGATGACATCATCGGAATACACGAAGAGCAGGTTGGTCTGCTTTTCAAGTTGCTGGATCACCCAGCGCAGGTCTTTGTCTTTGCAGATCACATTGACGGTACCGTATTGCAGGTACACATGGTCGTTATCCCCGGCTTTTAGCCCGGACGAAGCGGCCAACAGCAGCGTTAGCATGGCAGCTATTCGCAGTAAATATCTCATTTGCGGCAAGCGTTTGGTGAAGGAATTGGTTAACAGTTAGTTTCCGATCAGGATGGCCGTATCGGAAATAGTATATGGAAAAGCTTTTGTACGGCTCAGGTAATGAATGATCTGTTCCGGCGTACTGTTTCGGAACGTGCCCGTGTAACGGTACTTGCGGTATTTTTCATCCCGGAACACGATCTTCCTGCCATAGAACCGCTCCAGCCGGAGGGTGATATCAGCAAGTGGTTCCGCCGTGAAAACAAGGGTACCTTCGGTCCAGGCGCGGTCGGCAAACGCATCGGTTTCTGAAACGGTCGACTCGTCCGATGCCGGCAGGTAGCGCAGTTTGCGGCCGGGCGTCAGGAAAACAGAATCGCGGTACTGGCGGGCGGCGGGAACAAAAGCCACTTTGCCGGTAGATACAGACGTGAACATTTCGCTGTCGCCCAGGTAGGACCTTATATTAAAGGAAGTGCCCAGCACACGCACATCGCCCGAGCGCAGGTGTACCACGAAGGGTTTTTCCCTGTTGTGGAATACCTCGAAAAAGGCCTCCCCTTCGAGTTTGAGCTCTCTTTTGTTGCCGGTGAAGGCAGCCGGATATTCCAGGCGGCTGTCGCCTCCCAGCCATACCCTGGTGCCATCGGGCAGCGAAATAGTGGAACGTACGCCCCGGGGGTTGTGGGACACCAGCATTTCGGGGCGGTCATTCTTTCCCGATCGGTACAACCAGCCTGCCAGTAACAAAATACCGGCTACGGCAGCAGCGGCTGCAATTTGATATATCCTTCTGAAAGAGCGGATGGCAGGCTGCTCCTGTACTGTCGTTTCGGTGTGGATCTTTTCCCAGGTGCGGGCAAGTGCCGCTTCCACGGCGGAAGAGGAAGCCTCGCGGTCGGCCTGCCAGTAACGGGTATATTGTTCGTAGATCTCCCTGAGCTCGGGATGGGCCTGGATCAGGCTGCGGAGTTCCTGCTCCTCTCCCGCTTCGGCATTGCCGGAAAGTACGCGGGTGGCGAGCAGCAGAAATTGGTCTTTGTCCATTGACAAGCTAATCGGTTTAGCTAAGGACACATAAAAAGACCCGACTACTTACAGGCGTTGAAAAAAATATTCGAGGGTCCAGCCCAGCAACAGCAGGGAGGCCGGGGAATCGGGCAGTTTCATCCGGTCGGACTGCTCTTCGAGCGCCAGCACCAGGCGAATTTTTTTAACAGCCCGGTAGAGTTGCGTTTCCACCGTGCGTGGCGATACCTGCAATATCTCCGCCACTTCCCGGAATTTTAACCCGTCTTCCCGGACCAGCTTAAATATTTGCTTACACTGCGCCGGCAGGCATTCCACTGCCTGGTGGATGCGGTGTTTCAATTCGCGGAACGCCAGGTCCTCTTCAGGATCATAAGAGCTCGTGAGCGTTGCGATGTTGTCGGCTTCTACAGAAACGGTCAAAAAGGAATGATCGCGGAGATGATTGTAACAACGGTTTTTCACCGCAACAAAAAGGAAGACCCGCAGTTTTTCGATCAGCAAAATTTCCTCTCTCTTTTTCCAGAGGCTTACGAAAACGTCTGATACGATCTCTTCCGCCACCGGCCTTTGTTTCACCAGGTCGACGGCGAAATTGACCAGCGGCAGGTAGAACCCGCGAAAGATCCTGTCGAAAGCGGTTTGATCTCCCCTCGCCAGCTCGCGCTGCCAATGTTGTAGCATATCGTCTGAAACCTCGGGCATAGCAGGTCGTTTTCAATTTTTGGGCGACGGCAAGATAATAATTTCCATCATTCTGTGTTACATTCGGTCTTCAACGCACCTGTAAACATGAGGAAAATATTTACTACCTGCGCTTTTTGCTGCGGCGTGCTGCTGCAGGTTTCAGCGCAGTCAAACGCTGAATGGAAAACAGTTTTCACCCGTATCAACAATGAGGTACAGCAACATTCCAATGCCTACCGAAGCCTGGGTGAGGCAACCTCTACCATCGGCCACCGGCTCACCGGTTCTGAGAATGGAAAACGGGCAGAAGAGTTTGCTTTCAACCTGCTGAAGTCTTACGGTTTCGAACAGGTGAAATACCAGCCCTTTGAAGTGGAGAGCTGGAGCCGCAAGACCATCTCCGTAAAACTGGGCAACAGCCTGAAAAGCCTGCAGCCGGTGAAAGCCGTAACGCTGGCCCATTCGCCGGTATCAGCCAGCATCCGCGGTGAGCTGGTGGATATGGGCAATGGCCTTGAGGCCGATTATACCAAAGAACCTGGTCGCGTAAAAGGAAAAATCGCATTGGTGTACCTGGGCATACTGCCGGGTTCAGGCGAAGGGCTGCACAACCTGCACCGTTCGGAAAAAACCGCCATCGCTACCAAATATGGCGCTGCCGGCATCATCATTTATAATTCCGCCGAAGGCGGCATCCTGCTTACTGGCACAGCCTCTGTTACGGGAAAGCTTATTCCCATTCCGGCAGTTTGCATCGCCCGCGAAGAGGGACTGAAACTGCGGGAAACACTGGCCAAAAGCAAACAATACGCTTCTGTTGACATGACGAATTTCTCCGGCATGATCAAGGCCCGCAATGTGATCGCCACGCTTCCGGGAAAAACAAAAGCCAACGAAAAAATCGTAGTGGGTGGTCACCTCGATAGCTGGGACCTCGCCACCGGCGCCATCGACAATGGCATTGGTTCTTTTTCCATCATCGATATGGCGCGTACTTTCAAAGCGCTGCAGTTGCAGCCGGAAAGAACCGTGGAGTTCGTACTTTTTATGGGTGAGGAAGAAGGCCTGCTAGGTTCCAAAGCCTATTTGAAACAGGCCATGGCAGACGGTTCCGTGAGCCAGATTAAGTTCATGCTCAACTACGACATGACCAACGACCCCAAAGGATATCATGCCACCACCGATGAAAGCAAAGAATTGTTCCAGTCGGTGGGCGCCATTGCACAAAGCATCGACGCTTCTTTCTCTAACCTCTTCCGCAGCGGTGCCGGGCTGCACAGCGACCACCAGCCCTTCATGCTGCAGGGCATACCAACAGGCGGCGCTGCCGGCGGCAAGCTGCCCAACAATGCCGGCCCCTGTTACCATGCCGATTGCGACGATTTCAACCTGGTGGATGAGCAGGGCATGAAAAATACTGTCCGCTTCAATGCCATGCTGATCTATGCACTGGCGGATGTGCCCGAAGTGCCGGCTAAAAAAATGGACGACAACGCCACCCGCGAACTCATGATCAAAAGCAACCTGAAAGAAGCCCTGCAGATTGCCGGAGAGTGGCGGTGGAAGGACTGACCTGAACCTAGCTCAGGGTTTTACGGGATGATGACCTGACAGGCTCAGGGCTTATCGGGCCGCAAGGCCCACTTGCCATCTCCCGCAACCACGAAGTACACCAGCAGGGCCAGCACGATCAGGGAAACGGCCAGTTCCGGAAAGGGCCGCCACAGTTCACGCGACGCATTCACAAAAAAGATGGCGCCCAGCAGGATCGGGATCTGGATCAGTGCAGCGATCCGCGTATAGGCGCCGAGGATCAGGAGAATGCCGCCCAGCAAATGTGCAACAAATACATAGTGACCTAAAAGAACCAATGCGAAGGGAGGCATGGGCAATTTGGTATCTACCTGTGCCATCAGCGCGCTCATATTGTATACGAACTGAACGCCCTTGATGCAAAGAAAGATCCCCAGTGCTATCCGAACAATGTCCATCCATCGGGGGTGATGTTGGTCGCCCCACATTTCAATGCGGTGCAATAAATTCATATAGCTACATTTTAGGTATGAAAGAACTACCCCTAAGTTACGACATTCGGCAGACCCGGCATCTTACATTTCGCCACCCCGGCTGATGGCATATTCCAGTCCCCGCAGCTCCGCCAGCCCCTTAAGGCGGCCGATGGCGGTATAGCCCGGGTAAGTGTCTTTTTTCAGATCGTCCAGCATCTGGTGGCCATGATCAGGCCGCATAGGCAGGGAGATCTTTCTTTTCTGCATGAGCTGCCAAACCCGCTGAACAATGGCGAACATATCGGTATCGCCTTCCAGGTGAGCGGCTTCAAAAAAATTTCCCGCTGCATCGCGTTTGGTATTGCGGAGGTGCAGAAAATGAACACGATCGCCAAATTGCTCCAGCATTTGCGGCAGCTTGTTATCGGCGCGGGCGCCAAAGGAGCCGGTGCAGAAACAGAGGCCGTTGGCCGGATCGGGCACGGCCTGCAGCAGGTCTTCCACATCAGCCGCCGTACTGAGGATGCGGGGCAACCCCAGCACCGGGTAGGGCGGGTCGTCGGGATGAATGGCCATCTTCAGCCCCAGTTCCGCCGCCACAGGAATCACTTCCTTCAAAAAGACGAAGAGGTTTTCTTTTAATGCAGCAGGGCCAATACCTGCGTAGGTTTGTAAGGCCGACAGCACACCTTCCCGCGTAAAAGGGATCTTGCTGCCGGGCAGTCCCAGCATGCAGTTGCGGAAGAGCCTGTCTTTTTCGGCAGCGGGCATGGAGGCCCATTTCTGTTCAGCCGCCTGCATCTCGGCGGCGCTGTAGTCCTGCTCCGCACCGGGACGTTGCAGCAAAAAACAATCAAAGCAAATAAAAGCCAGTCGGTCGAAATAAAGCGCCTTACTGCCTTCGGGAAGGGTATACGCCACATCGGTACGGATCCAGTCGAGGATGGGCATAAAATTATAGGTGATCACTTCCAGCCCCCCGGCGGCGAGGTTCTGCAGGCTTTCCTTATAGTTGGAGATCCAGCGCCGGTAGTCGCCGCTTCTTTTTTTGATGTCTTCGTGCACGGGCAGGCTCTCTACCACCCTCCACTGCAGGCCGGCGGCTTCAATCAGCGCCCTGCGTTCTGCGATGGCTGCTGCCGTCCACACCTCTCCCACGGGTATTTCATGAAGGGCGTTCACTACGCCGGAACAGCCCGCCTGGCGGATGTCTGCGAGGCTTACAATGTCCTGCGGACCGTACCACCGCATGGTTTGCTGCATATAATAGACTGGTGACATGGAGTTAAAAATAATTTATAATGGTTAGATTGCAAGCCGCAGGGCCGGAAATGGAACCGGCTGTGCAGTTGGAACATGACGAAGGAAAACACTACCACAGGAAAAACAGGAAAAATAAACAGGCCACTTGCCATTGTTACCGGAGGCGGGTCGGGGATCGGTCTGGCCATCGCTCAAAAATTTGCTGCGGAAGGCATATTTACGGTTGTGCTTGGCCGTGATGCATCCAAACTGGAAGCAGCAAAAACCCTCCTGGGTGAACACGGTGCTGCCCTACAGTGCGACCTTTCTGATCTTTCTTCCATACCTGCACTTGTGGAAGACATCCACCGGCAATATGGCCGGATAGATGTCCTGGTAAACAATGCCGGCATCAACCAGAAAAAAGCTTTTACAGAAGTCACGGATGAAGAATTCCTGCGTGTGATCAATACCAACCTGCTTGCGGTCTTCTCCCTGTCGCGCGAGGTAGTTAAAAAGATGCTGCCTGCGGGCGGCGGCTCCATCCTGCACATCAGTTCCATGGCAGCTTATTATGGACTGCCCAAAGTGATCGCCTATTCTGTGTCGAAATCGGCCATTGAAGGCATGACCCGTGCGATGGCTTCCGAATTGTCGGGAAGCGGTATCCGCGTGAATGCGATCGCACCCGGCTTTATTGTAACGGACATGACGGACAAAGCGCTGAATGCCGATCCTGAGCGAAAAGGCAAAGCGCTGGGACGTACACCCATGGGCTATATGGGCAAGCCCGAAGACATTGCCGCCGCCGCGTATTTCCTGGCGTCGCCCGATGCCGCTTATATTACCGGAACCAGTTTGCGGGTGGATGGTGGGAACGCATCGGGGTTTTGATCAATCCATACACTGGTTTGCTCATTTCATGCCGCTGATGCCATGTGCTGTATGTAACGGGGATTAATTTGGTGCGTAAATACACCTTTTCCCATACAAATACATATAACATGAAAAGAGTTCTGTTGACGGCTTCCGGCCTGGCGCTCCTGGTAGCCGTGCTCGCGGTTTCCTGCCAGGAACAACCGGCGCGGGCAATCGCAGCCGACACAAAGACCGGCAGCGATACGGCGTTGAACAAAGAAGCACTTATCCAGCGGGGCGAATACCTCGTGAACGTGGTGGGCTGCGAAGACTGCCATTCCACCAAGGTGATGGGCAGGCAGGGCCCTGAGATCGATACCCTGCACCGTTTTGGCGGGCATCTTGCCAGCCAGCCGCTGCCGCCGGCGGCGCCCGAGGCCGGTAAAAAAGGCTGGATGCTCTTTGCACCCGATCTTACCGCCGCCGTTGGTCCCTGGGGCACCAGCTTTGCTGCGAATATCAGCTCCGACGAATCCGGTATCGGCAACTGGAGCGAGGTGCAGTTCTTCAAAGCCATGCGCGAAGGAAAATTCAAAGGATTGGACAATACCCGTCCCCTCCTGCCGCCCATGCCCTGGTTCAATTTTGCGAAGATGAAGGACGAAGACCTGCGCGCCATTTTTTATTACCTCCAGTCAACAAAGCCTGTCGACAATGTGGTGCCGGCTGCCCTGCCGCCGGCCGCTCCCTGATCTTTCATTTTGACTTAACCAAAAGCGAATACGGCTAAACCTGTTTTATGCGCGGTGCTGACCTTTGACCAGCATAAACAAACAAGATGAGTACAAAGACAAAAATTGCGCTGGTTACCGGTGGCAGGCGCGGCCTTGAAGTGTCAGGCGGAAATCCGTGTAATGGTTAACTTTGTACTATGGCAAACGCACAGCCTGTCCGTATTAAAACGATCAGCGAATTTCACAGGATACGAAACCTGCCAAAGCCGGCACACCCGCTCATCAGCGTGGTAAAGGTGGAGGATTTTTCATATTCCGAAGACACGGCGAATATGACAACGATCATGGACTTCTATGCGGTATCGCTGAAGCGTAATTGTGGGAAAATGCGGTATGGGCAACAAACATATGACTTCGACGGGGGCGTAATGTATTTTATTGCACCCCACCAGGTCTTCTCTGTGGAACACGATCCCGGTGCAGCCAGGCAAACAGGCTGGATGTTGCTCATTCATCCGGATTTTCTCTGGAACACGCCCCTTGCCAAAACAATACACCGGTACGAATATTTTGGCTATGCCGTAAACGAAGCATTATGGCTTTCGGAAAAAGAGGAAACCATTATCATTGGTATGATGCAGAACATCCGGGAGGAATACCAGTCCAACATTGATAAGTTCAGCAAACAAATCATCATTTCGCAAACCGAAAGCCTGCTGAATTATTCGGAACGTTTTTACAACCGCCAGTTCATCACAAGGGAAAAAAGCAACCACCAGGTGCTGGAACGTTTGGAAGCCTTACTGACCGATTATTTCAACAGCGCTGAGCTGGTTTCAAAAGGATTGCCTACAGTCAGTTATGTAGCCCAGTCACTACATCTTTCACCCAACTATTTAAGTGGCTTACTCAAAGTACTTACAGGGCAAAACACCCAACAACATATACACGACAAATTGATTGAGAAAGCCAAAGAAAGGCTTTCCACAACAGTTTTGTCGGTAAGCGAAATTGCCTATGGATTGGGATTTGAGCATTTACAGTCGTTCAGCAAATTATTCAAGTCGAAAACCAATCTGTCCCCCCTGGAATTCAGGAAGTCGTTTAGCTGACCTGCCAAAGACGTTAACAGGCATCCGGTGAACCAAATAGTCAAATAGTTGACCTAATTCACAAAACCCTTCTGTTTTCTGCATTGCATTTTTGCATCGTCAATACTGACAACGCAACTTTAATAACAAATAAATGAAGCGAACAGCAAAAGCGAATTGGGCAGGCAGTAGAAATACAGTTCAGAAGCGCATCCCGCACCATAAAAGCCTATAGATGATTGTCGACTATAGAAAAATAGATTTGTTTGGGGAAACATTTATTCAGAAAATGGGTGTAACCCCACCTTTTGAATTTTCTTTCCCTGTTGCAGAACAAGCTTGTTTTCTATATATGCTAAACGGGGAGATGCAATACCAGTTCGATGGCGACCCCATCAATATTCCTGCCGACTATTCATTACTGTTAAACTGCATACACTCCGGTAAGCAGATCCACGAAACAAGTAAGAAGAGCAAGGGTGAAATTGTAGTCATTACTTTTCATCCGCGTATCCTCAGGAGAATTTACGAAAGAGGGCTTCCTTTTATATTTCAGAAAAACAACAAGATATCCAATCAGTCAGGCAAAAAAATCAACAACGATTTTTTAATTCAAAAATACATAGAAGGTCTTCTCTTTTATTTTGAAAACCCATCCTTGGTAAATGATGAAATTCTGGTTTTGAAATTGAAGGAAATCATCCTTTTACTATCGCAAACAAAAGAAGCCGAAACCATACAGGTTATATTATCACAGCTTTTCTCTCCTGCCACCTATACGTTTAAACAAATAATAGAGGCAAACCTGTTTTCCCAGTCAAACGTAGAAGAGTTAGCGCAAAAAAACAACCTGAGCGTTTCTTCCTTTAAAAGGGAATTTAAAAAATTATACAACGACTCCCCTGCCAGCTATATTAAAAACAAAAGGCTGGAAAGAGCAGCAGAACTACTTTTGGCTTCCGATGAGCGCATCACGGAAATTGCCTTTGATTGCGGATTTAACGACTTAGCCAATTTTACCAAAAGCTTTCATGACAAATACGGTACTACGCCTACAAACTATCGTTTAAAACCAAACAATAAGCCATAGTGAATACTTTGGCCTGATTCATCTAAAATAGAATTATGGGACTATCAAGCTTAGGAATTTTTCATACATTTTTGGGGATTGTTGCAATTGTTGCTGCAGTTATCGGCTTTATACGAAATGGTAAGATAAATTTGGGTCAACTTACCGGGAAAATTTATTTTTATTTTACACTCGTCACTTCACTAACCGCTTTGGGATTGTCTAAACACGGAGGTTTTAACCCGGGGCATGTTTTTTCCCTTTTTATCGTAATTCTAATATTGGCAGCTCATTTTCTCTTTAGTAAACAGCAGGGGAATAACAGGGCCCGTTTTTTTGAAAATATTCTTCTTTCTCTTAGCTTTTTCTTGTCGCTGGTTCCTGCGGTTAACGAAACCTTTACCCGGGTACCTGTTGGGCATCCTTTAGCGAAAGCACCTACCGATCCGATCATCGGCCAAACAATCCTGCTACTTTTCGTTTTGTTTGTTGCAGGTTCTGTTTTTCAGTTCAGGATGCAAAAAAGAATGAACGGATCCGTATAGTTTCTTTTTATTGCCGATTTGGTAAATTTGTCTATGCCGGTCATTAAAAGCCTTGCATCATTTTACGCACAGAAATTCTATAATACACCACGGCTGCCGCCTGCCGGTGTAGGGGATTTTAACGTGTTCACCTTGACAGAAAGCACTGGTGGCACGCCACCGGCACCGTACGGACGTTACGATTTTTTTAAGATTATGCTGATCCGGGGTGCGCATCGCTGTCATTATGCAGATAAGAGCATTGCCCTTAATGGAAGCTCATTGCTCTTTTTTAACCCGGCTGTTCCTTACCAGTTTGAGCGCCTGGATACTGGTTCAACCGGTTTTTTTTGTCTTTTTAAAGAAAATTTTTACACGCCACATCTGAGAAACAGGTTTCATGACCTGCCCGTGTTTACAGCGGGCGGGAAAACCGTATATGATTTAGGTGAAAAGCAGGACCGGGAACTATCGGCCATTTTTGAGAAAATGCTGGATGAAATACATTCAGATTACAGATTCAAGTATGATTTGTTGCGTAACCAGGTACTTGAACTGGTTCATTATGCTCTAAAGATGGAACCAGACGAACACCTGTATCATCATCCGGACACCAATGCCCGAATTACCTCTATTTTCATCAAGTTACTTGAAGGGCAATTTCCTATAGAAGCACCGGAACAGTGTATCAGCATGCGTTCGGCAAATGATTTTGCCAAAAAACTCTCCGTACATGTGAACCATCTCAATCGCGCTGTTCGGCTGACAACCGGCAAAACAACCACTACGCATATTTCCGAGCGGATGGTAGCTGAGGCAACCGCGTTGTTAAAACACACGAATTGGAACATTTCCGAGATCAGTTATAGCCTGGGCTTTGCACAACCATCACATTTTACTTACTTTTTTAAGAAGCATACCAAGGTCACGCCTACTTCCATGCGACTTGTTTGAATTTCGATAGCATCCATTTGATTTACGTAAACAACCACTCTACAGTCCTGTATACTTTTGCCCTATCAAATAAAGGATATGGGAAATAAAAAAGTATGGTTTATAACGGGCGCTTCAAAAGGCCTGGGATTGGTTTTGACCAAACAATTATTAGCAGCAGGGCATCAGGTTGCAGCAACCTCCCGAAACACAATAAACCTGAACAATGCAGTACAATTCACCGGCGAGACATTTCTGCCGCTACCTGTAGCGTTGGGCAACGAAGAAAGTGTTGCTGCAGCAATTGACCAGGCCCGTCAAAGATTCGGCAGGATCGATGTAGTAGTTAACAATGCAGGATATGGTATCGGCGGTACTATGGAAGAACTGACCGACAAAGAGGTCCGTGACAGTTTTGACATCAATGTATTCGGTACCATCAATGTCATTCGTCGTGTTTTACCCATCCTGCGCCAACAGGGCGAAGGTCATATCATCAATATTTCTTCTATTGCCGGTATAGCGCCAACCACTGGCTGGTCAATTTACGGGGCCACAAAGCATGCGGTGATAGGTCTTACTGAAGTACTGGCCGATGATGTCAGAGCATTGGGCATTAAAGTGACCCTGGTCGCTCCCGGGTCGTTCCGCACGAACTTTAATAAGCCGGATTCTCTTGTCTTGTCTGAAAGAAAAATGGATGTTTACGACGGCATTCGTGCCGGATTGGAGCGGTTTGCGGGAATGAGCGGTACCCAGGCCGGCGATCCGGAAAAGGCCGCAAAGGCGCTGATGGAACTGGCTGATATGCCTGAACCACCGCTGTACCTCCTTTTAGGCAGCGATGCCCATGCACGTGCATTCAGCAAACTGGAGCTGCTGGCCACAAACTATAAACAATGGGAAACATTGACAAAATCAACCGATTATTAACCAAAGAAAGCTGTGCTATACAGTAGTTTTTTTCAACCCGGCTATTTTAAAACCAGTACCAGGGCACCGGCTTCTTTTCTTACCTGCAGCACCGCATTGCGGCTGAAGGGCAGTTGTTTTTCATACCCGTTCATTTCCGTCAGCCAGGGCTGGCTGATCAGCAACTCCATGAATACATGGTTCGCATTGCGTCCATAGAGCAACGACTCTTTGAAGGCATGTCCATTCCATTCCGGGGCGGCTGCTGCGATCCAGCGCTGCTCCTGCGGCCCCTGGATGGCTGGCAGGGCCACAAATCCTTCGGGGATGGCCATCTCGCCGGCATCGGCCAGCAGGCGTATGGAATAGTGGGGAACCGCATAGATGTCTTCGGGGTTGGAGCTGGCAGGGATCCTGCTCACCAGTAGGCTGTCGGCGCCCAGCATTTCCGTCCAGCTTTGGGGAAGTCGTGCCACCAGGTGCACGGCACCGTTATCGGGAATGCGGATGCCCATCTCCGTTATTTTGCCCGCAGCGTCACGGTTTTCGAAATTCCTGATGGATGAAGGCAGCGCCGATGCATTGGCTTCCTGCCCCATCTGCCGGCAGGATACAGCAGCCAGCAGGCAGGGAAGCAGGCCGGCCACTAAAAGGGATTTTTTCATAACAAAGGTGTATGGTTAATAAATGATCAATAAACACTTGCATGCGGAGACAGGAATGCGGTGGGCGCCTGCGTCAGAAGCACTTCGCGCACATAACCTGCGGCAAGTTGCCGGGGAGAATAGGTTCTGAATTCTCCGGCCAGGCGTTTCACATTGCTGCGGTACCTGTTGCTGGCCAGCACTTTTTCTACCGCTGCTTTCAACGCTGCCGGACGCGGCCTTTCCGTTCTCAGATCAATGCCCAATTCGAAATATCCGATCCTTGCATTGATCTCGTTCTTACCCTCATGCACACCCGCAACCACCAGGGGCAGATGGTGCTCAATGCCCAGCAGCACGCCGCCGAATCCGCCGTTGGTGATGTACACATGGGCATAGGGCATTACTTCATTGAAAGGAATAAAATCTTCTATGATAATATTGTCCTGCGGGAAACGCCGGCGCAACTTCTCCGTGTCGTTGCCGGCCGTAGTAGCCACCACCAGGCAGGAGCTGTCTTTAAAAGCTTCCAGCGTAGGGATCAGCAATTTGGTGGTATCGGACTCAGCCGTTCCCTGGGTAACCAGGAGCACGCGATCGTAGCGGTGCAATCGCTCATCGTACCAGGCCTTTCCCTGCCGCGCAGAGTGGTAGGGAAGCAGGGGACCGATATAACGGATATTGCTGCTCAGGTCGCTGCGTTCGTAGTCGAACGAAGGGCTGCCGCTTTGCAATACCAGGGTGGCATTGCGGTAACAGGCATCGAAAAAGCCATGCCTGTCGTGCTGAATGCCATAGTGATCGTACATCTCGTGCATCTGCCGGTTCGAAGGCGCAAAAAGCACTTTGTTGCAGAGCCAGCGCAAGAAGGAATGTTTCATTTTCCCTGCGAGCGTGGTGGCAGGATGCATGCCCAGCCCGGCGGGCGGCAGGTCACGCGAGTTCTCCATTACGGGCATTACGCCCACCGCCAGCACCGGGATATTCATAAGCCCCTTTACAAAAGCGTTGGCGCCGAACATGCAGTCGGCTATCATCAGGTCGAAAGGGAATTCGCGATACACATCGAGGATATCGGCATAATATTCGGGCGCTCTCTTCAGGAAGAACTGCTGGAGGTCGTAGTTCAGCTTCTTGACCTTGCTGCTGATTTGCGCCCTGTCGGGGAACAGTTCGTCGACGTTTTCGGTGGTCACTTCCAGCGCCTTCTTATAGAGGAATTGCGGGATGCCCAGCTTTTCAATCTTCGCAGCATAGGACCGGGAACTGTACCAGCGCACATCGTATCCCAGTTCCTTAAGGTGTACGGCAATGCTGGTCAGCGGGTTGAAATGACCATCGGCCGGCACGTGGGCGAAAAGGATTTTTTTTGAATGATTCGGTTTCATAATGATCTGACAAGGTTTAATGAAGGCACAAGTTTAGCACCATTGGAAAAAGCCATCAACCCGAGGCAGCATGAACTGGCAAAAATCAAAACCGAATTGCAAGGGCCGGTTTTTTCCCACAATCCATACGCGGTTTTCCTCAATTCATCCCCCTGTTCTCGCCCGGGGCCGGGAAAATGCCGGGCTCCTCGTTATATTTGAAGAAGGCTTATACGCATTGAAACAGTTTTTCTTTTACCTGCTCATTTTTTTTGTTGGTGGTAACAGCATCCAGGCCCAGCAGGCCCGGCAGTTCTCCTTTACCCATTATACCATCGCCAATGGCCTTGCCTCCAACTTCGTTTACAGTGTGGCGCAGGACCAGCAGGGATTCATATGGATCGCCACCATCAACGGGCTGCAGCGTTTCGACGGAAACGAGTTCATCACGTTCAGGCACAACCGTAACGAAGCCGGCAGCATCCCCGCCAACAATATTGCTTCCGTTTACTGCGATAAAAAAGGACGGATCTGGATCGTGAACGAAGACAATACCGTGGGCATGATGCTGACCGATAAGCTCAAGTACCGGCAGGTTCCCGTAGCCATGCCATTGCGGCCCAACAATATGTTCATGCCCACGGAATATTTCGAGGACTGGAAGGGCCGTTTGTTCATGCGCGTTATGTCTGTTGGGGTCTTTGAGCTGGACGAAAAGGAAATGCGGTTCAAACCGACTACCGCCATCCGCATTCCACCCAACTGGTTCGTGATCGACATCGTTCCGGATTTTTACCGCGAGTGCTTCTGGATCGGGGCCGATTCGGGGCTGGCCCGCTTCCATCCTGCTTCCCAGCAACTCTGTTACCGCGACCACAATACCATCGGCGATGAACTGATCGAAGCTTTTCGCGAGGTGAAAAACATCTCCTGCATACAGCCCATTGAAAAAAGCAACGACCTGCTTTGTTTCAACTGGCCCCCGGACTCGGGCATCCCCCTTGTATACCGCTATCTTGCGCGGGCCAACAAACTCACCAGGTACGATATGGGACCAACCGTGGCGCCCTTCTACCACGAGTTCCAGGGTATTTTTGAACAGAAAAGCGGTCCCGTGTGGATCTTCGGGCAACCCTTTGCCGGCACCCTTGACCCTGCAGGCGACCAGTTCACGCCCATCTCCCAACTGGTAGCGATGAATGGCCAGATCCGCTTCGACCGGGCAAACAGCATTTACGAAGACCGCCAGCACAATCTCTGGCTCTGTACCACGGAAGGCATTTTCCTGTTCAACCCCGACCGCCAGTCGTTTGATTCCTACAACCTGCTACGGGCCGGGAAAACCGCGTCGCGCGAGGCTTCCGTTAACTCGGTGGTGCAGGTGGAAAAAAACGAGATATGGGTGGGCACCTGGGGCAGTGGCCTCTATCTCTACGATTCACTGATGAACCCGCTGCCCACGCCCGCGTCTTTGCGGAAATGGGAAGACTATATGACCATCTGGACCATTCACAAACACAGCCCTACCGGCAAAGTGCTGCTGGGTGAACAGGGCGGCCGTTTGAAAGTATACGATCCGCACACCGGCAAAACAAATGACCTGTTGCTGGATGTATTTGGAAAGTCCACCATACGCCAGATAGCGGAAGACGCAGCAGGCAATCTCTGGTTCGGCATGCAGTCGGGCTGGCTGATCAAATGGGATTACAAAACGGCAAAAGGAGATTTCACCAAAGGATATGAAAAAGTGGCCGAACCCGGCATGGTGCACCGTATCTATACCGATACAGACGGCACGCTCTGGATTGCCACGCTGGCGAAAGGGCTCTATCATTTCGACCCTGTCACGCATACCGTCATCGATCATATTACCACAAGAACGCCCGGCACCTGGAAACTGGGCACCGACTCCCCTTCCGATGTGCTGCGTTACAACGACAGCCTGCTCATTGTGCCCGGGTTCACGGTAACGGTACTGAACACACGAAGAAAGACCGGAACTGTATTGTCGCTCGACGACGGCCTGCCTTCTAATACAGCTTATTACGTTCAGAAGGACCGCCAGGGCACGGTTTGGCTGGGATTGCAGAACGGGCTCTGCCGCTGGAACGTAGAGCGCAACACCTTTACCCTTTTCGACCGCCGCGATGGCCTCATGTACGACAACCTTACTTCCGGCGGTGCTTTCTGCCTGGGGCGCCGGCTGGTATTCACTTCGGAGCACAATTTCGTGGTATTCGATCCCACCCAGGTAATGCCCGGCAACAAGCCACCCAAAGTAGTGCTCACCAACCTGCACGTAATGGGACAAAGGGTTACCCTGGACTCTGTGTTGCAGATCGGCGAACTGGAACTGGATCACCAGCACAATTCCATCATGATCGACTACAGCACCCTGCAATATCCCGATCACGGACAACTCACTTATTACCACAAACTGGAGGGGATCGATAAAGACTGGGTGAAATCGACCAATAACAAAGCCATCTACAACTACCTGCCCTACCGCAGTTTTGTTTTCAAAGTGAAATGCATGAACGGCGACGGCATTCCTTCTGATCCCGTCACTTCACTGAAAATGCACGTGAAGCCGCCTGTGTACCGTTCCTACTGGTTCATGGCCCTGATGGTGTTCCTGGGCATCGGCTTTCTGTACTGGCTCGACCGGCTGCGCCTGCAGAAGATCCGCGCCACGGAAAGCATTCGCAACCGGATCGCCACCAGCCTCACCGACGACCTCACCAACTCTCTCAGCAGCATCAATATTTCCAGCGAACTGGCGCGTACCAAAGTGGAAACCGACGTGAGCCGCACGCGCGACTTTATTCACCACATCAGCGAAACCAGCAACCGGATGACCCAGGCCATGTACGATATGGTGTGGAGCATCAACCCGCAGAACGACCAGATGCAAAAAACCCTGGACCGTATCAAACAGTATGCTACCGAACAGGAATCGCTCAGCGATGTCAATATCACGATCGAAGCCGATCCTCATATTCGCGAAAAAGAATCGGATATGGAGCACCGTTATGAGCTGCTTTCTATTTTAAAGGAAGCCATTTCCAATGCGGTAAAACATTCGGGCGGTAAAAACATCCATGTGCAACTGCGGCTGCGCAAAAACAAACTGCTGCTGCTGGTGCAGGACGACGGACGCGGCTTTAATCTGGCTACGGTTTCGCTGGGACGCGGGCTCAACGATATGAAACGCCGTGCCGAAGCCATCCGTGCGCAACTCGACATCCTGTCGGAAATCAATACGGGCACCCTCATCCGCCTGGAAATGAAACTGAAAAGTTGATCATTTTAAAATAGTCTATAAAAAATATAGACTATACAGTCTTCCCTATATCCGTATTCCTTATATTCGTAGCAGTCAACCTGTCAAAGGCCAACGCAAACACTCAAACCATGGCACAAACTAAAACACCACAGCAAACAGCTCTTGGAGATGTAGCCGCCCGGCAACTGGCGATCGCAACGCGCACGGTTCCTCAAATGGTCACCATTACCCCCCGGTGGCTGACCCGCCTGCTCAGTTGGGTTCCGGTAGAATCGGGCGTTTACCGGCTCAACAAAGTAAAAAACGCCACCAGCATCGAGGTGGATTGCTCCTCCCGCGATGAAAAGATATTGCCCCAGACATTTGTGGACTATATTGAAAACCCGCGGGAATACAATCTTGCCGCGGTGCAGACCATTGTGGACGTGCACACCCGCGTATCGGACCTCTACAGCAAGCCCTATAACCAGATCTCTGAACAGTTAAGGCTTGCCATCGAAACCATCAAGGAGCGCCAGGAAAGCGAGCTGATCAACAACCAGGGCTACGGCCTGCTGCACAGCGTTGCAGCGGAACAGCGCATCAAAACCAGGATCGGCGCGCCCACGCCCGATGACCTCGATGAACTGATCGCCAAAGTGTGGAAGGAACCCGGCTTCTTTTTACTCCATCCCCTGGCCATCGCCGCTTTCGGAAGGGAATGTACCCGCCGGGGCGTTCCGCCGCCCACCATTTCCCTGTTCGGGTCGCAGTTCCTGACCTGGAGAGGTATTCCGCTGATCCCGTCCGACAAGCTTCCCATCGTGAGCGGAAAATCAAAGATCATCTTATTGCGTACGGGCGAAAGCCGGCAGGGCGTTGTGGGGTTGTTCCAGCCAGGCTTGCAGGGTGAGCAAACACCCGGACTTTCCGTGCGTTTTATGGGCATCAATGAAAAAGCCATCGCCTCCTACCTCGTATCGCTGTATTGTTCCATGGCTGTACTGGTAGACGACGCCATTGCTGTATTGGATGATGTTGAAATCGGCAAATACCATGAGTACAAATATTAATGAGCTACCCTCCGTGGCGGCTTTGCAGGAACTGGCCAACCAGTTTTTCAAAACGCTTCCGGAGAATGCCCCGCGGGAAATTTCGCTGGATCCCTATGCGCATCCCCGCGCCACCGGGCTGGCAAAATCTTTTTCGGGAGAAGGGGTTGTACCTGTTGCGAATAGCACTCCCGACGAAATAACCACCCAGGCGGGTGCACCTCCGGCTGCGGTATCGCCGGTTCCGGTTGGCGGTTCGGCTGTGCCGTTCTCTGCAACAGGGCTGGGGCCCTCCGCCTCTGCTTATCATCATGCGTTTCCCGGTGATGGATATACGAACTATTATCTGGCTTTCAACGATACCGCGCTGCAGCCCATCGCTCCTGCAACCAGTGGCGGAACTACTGCTGGCTCACAGGCAGCGCAGAACGGCGCCCCGGCAACAACACAGCACGCGGCTCCCGCGACGACGCAATACACCGCTCCGCAGGGCGGTGGCGTACCGGCTTCGGTTGCCGGCAGCGGCGCTTCGCCTTCCTATGTGCACCAGCAGGAAAATTTCAGCATCAAAGAACCGGTTACCAGCTTTCCCGACAGCAATATCGATAAGCCTGCAGCAACAACCACCGATCCTTCTTCGCTGCCCTTTTTGACAGAGCAACCCTACTGGTCAGATATGGCTGCCATTTTAGAAGCCATCGGCAGCAACCGCCCGGCAGAACAGCCCGGGCTGCCGGCTGCATTGCCCTCCGCCATCCCTTCTTTTTATTTCGTGCCGGATGAAAAAATGCCAATTCCCGCCGGAGGAGCCCTGGGCGGCTATTCCAGTGGCTTCGATGCCTATGCCATCAAAAAAGATTTTCCCATACTGAATGAAACCGTGAACGGAAAACCGCTGGTATGGCTCGACAATGCAGCTACCACACAAAAGCCCCGTGCTGTCATAGACCGTATCAGTTATTTCTACCAGCACGAAAACTCCAATATCCACCGTGCAGCACACGAACTGGCAGCCAGGGCTACCGATGCGTATGAAGCTGCCCGTGAGAAGGTCCGGACTTTCCTGGGTGCGGTCTCGGTGAATGAGATCATTTTTGTACGCGGCGCCACAGAGGGTATTAATCTCGTGGCCAATAGCTGGGGCGAACAATACCTGCGTGCCGGGGATGAAATCATCGTGAGCCACCTGGAACATCATGCCAATATCGTTCCCTGGAAAAGGCTGGCCGATAGAAAAGGGCTGGTGTTGAAGGTGATTCCGGTAGACGACGACGGGCAGATCCTGCTGGATGCCTATGCGAAATTGCTGACCCCCCGTACCAAACTGGTGGCCTTTACACAGGTATCCAACGCGCTGGGAACCGTTACGCCCGCGGAACAAATCACCGCCATGGCGCATGCTGCCGGTGCAAAAGTGCTGGTAGACGGCGCACAGTCCGTATCGCATATGCCGGTAAATGTGCAGTCGCTCGATGCCGACTGGTTTGTATTCAGCGGGCACAAGGTTTTTGGTCCTACCGGTATCGGCGTGGTATATGGAAAAGAAGCGATCCTCAACGCAACGGAACCCTGGCAGGGCGGCGGCAATATGATACAGGACGTAAGCTTTGAAGAAATAAAATACCATAAGGCACCCGCCCGCTTCGAGGCCGGCACCGGCAATATTGCAGACGCAGTAGGCCTTGGCGCTGCCATCGACTATGTATCGGGTTTGGGAATGGCCAATATCGGCGCTTACGAACATGCATTGCTGGAATACGCAACCCATCACCTCAAACAGGTACCGGGTGTGCGGCTGATCGGAACAGCGGCCCACAAAGCAAGCGTATTATCGTTTGTGCTGCAGGGTTATACGAACGACGATGTCGGGAAAGCGTTGAACCGCGAAGGCATTGCGGTTCGTACCGGGCATCACTGCGCACAGCCTATTTTACGCCGCATGGGCGTGGAAACCACTGTGCGCCCTTCGCTCGCATTTTACAATACCTGCGAGGATGTGGACCGGCTGGTGGCGGTGGTGAGATCGCTGAAAAAGAAGTAAGACCTTGTATTAGATGCCACGGAAGGATTCGAACCTTCGTAAAAGGTTTTGCAGACCTTTACCTTACCACTCGGCCACGTGGCTATAACGCTGCGGCACCGGCTGTTCACTGTGCCGTGCTGTACTTACAACAACTTCACCAGTATACGAACACTCCATACGATCACCAATACACCCACCAGTATGAAAGAAGTTTTCCGGGGCAGTTTGCCGGCAAGTTTTGCTGCCAGCGGGGCGGCAACAATTCCGCCAAGAATAAGACCCAGGATGGTTTGCCAGTGACTCATCCCCAGCAGCATAAAAAAGGTGAAAGCGCTGGCCATGGTTACAAAAAACTCAGTAAGACTTACCGACCCTATCACGTATTTGTGGCTGCGTCCGTTTGTAATAAGCGTGGTGGTAACAATGGGTCCCCACCCGCCGCCGCCGAAGGAATCAAAAAATCCGCCCGCCCCGGCCAACAGCCGGTACTGGGTGAATTTCTTTTTGACGACCTGTTTGCGAAAGGCATTGGACAGGATCCTGATTCCCAAAAAAAGGGTATAGGCAGCAAGCACCGGTCGCACCCATTCGCTGTAGGTTTCGCCCAGGTACACCAGCAACACCGCTCCGCCAACGGCTCCTATAACCCCGGGGATCAGCAGCGCCCTGAATAGTTTCCTGTTCACATTTCCAAACCGGTAGTGGCTGTAGCCCGAAGCCCCGCTGGCAAACATTTCGGCGGTATGAATACTGCCGCTGATGGCCGCAGGATGTACGCCTGCCGACAACAGTATGGTGGCGCTGGTAACGCCATAACCCATGCCCAGGGCCCCGTCTACCAGTTGAGCAAAAAAACCGGCAGCCAGCATAACAAGAAAGGAAGCGTCCAGTGAATGATACAACGACAGGGCCCCTGACCGCAGTCCCGGCGGAACAGGCAGCCAGGTGAACACAAAATACCCGATCAGTACAAAGGCAAAAGCAAATAAGGCATAGGAAACGATCTTCCTGTAAGAAGGCTGCCCCCGCTCCCCTGCCGCTGCCTCACTCCGGAGATGGTCTTTTTCAAGCGACGGGTACGGCGCTTCGCTGCCTGCAGCTTCCAAAACAGGCTCCCCGCTTTTTGTTACAACTTCACGCATACCTGGAAAATGCACCGACTGTGCACAATTTTTATTTTTTGTGAAGATAGTGTTTTTTTAATTTGTCTACTAATTCAATAGACTAAATTAATTAATCTTCATGCACCTGAACCTCTTAGCATTCGCGGTTCCCTTTTTTCTCCTCCTGATGGCCTGGGAATACCGCTATACCCGGAGAAAGGGGAAAAACTTTTTCCACTATGCCGAATCCATTGCCAACCTGAACACAGGCATCGCGGAACGGTTGCTGGATGTAGTTACCACCGGGCTGTTCTACTATTTCTTTGAGTATATCTATCACCATTATGCGCTTTTTAATATACGCACCAATGCTTTTACCTGGCTGTTGCTGTTCCTGCTTACCGACCTGGTATGGTATTGGTACCATCGCCTTGCGCACGAAATCAACCTGTTCTGGGCAGTACACGTGGTGCATCACCAGAGCGAGGATTTTAACTATACCGTTTCAGCGAGGATCACCGTTTTCCAGGCCCTGGTGCGCAGCCTCTTCTGGGCCATCCTGCCGCTGCTCGGGTTTCCACCCCTGATGATCTCCGCTTTATTGCTGCTGCACGGACTGTACCCGTTTTTCATTCATACGCAGGCCCTGGGGAAATGGGGCTGGTTCGAAAAGATACTGGTAACGCCCACCCATCACGGCATACACCATGCGTCCAATCCCGAATACCTCGATAAGAATTACGGCGACGTGCTGATCATCTGGGACAAACTGTTCGGCAGTTTCGCCGCAGAAAACAAAAACATATCCTTGTCCTACGGGCTCACCAAACCGCTGGAAAGTCACAGTTTTTTATGGCAGCATTTTCATTTTATCCTGGAAATAGCCTGGAATTTTTATTATGCGCGCGGCCTGAAAGCAAAATGGCGGGTGGTTTTTGGCAAGCCCGACGACCTGGACCCAAGATACAGGGCCGTGCTGGAAAGAAAGCTCCTCCGCCGGACCAGGATAAAGTGCGCGCCCACTGCCACCATGCGCAACTATGTTACCCTGCAAACGGCCTTGTCGCTGCTGCTGCTGTTTGTAGTGCTCCTGTTTGAACAGTACCTTTCTGTGGAATCGCTCCTGCTTTTTTCGGGCTTTATTTTTCTCAGCCTGATCAACTGCGGTGCAATACTCGACCAGCGAAACTGGATCAGCTACCTGGAAATTGCAAGGGGCTGCCTGCTCTTCTTTATGCTCTATTATTTTTATCCTTCGCAATATACAGCCCTGCTTTTCGCCGTCGCCACCGGAGCAGCAGTTTTGTACTACAGCGATATCAAACGGTTTTACCTGCGGCTGTTGTACGAGCGCTGAATACGAGGATCACGTTCCCAAGACAATAGGAAACAAAACCAGTGCCGGACTTTCTTCCATTTTGCACTTAGGGACCTTTGTTCGTAAACCCTGGGACGTTTGCTTACTGATTGTGGGGTGAAAACGGTATTTGTTGCTTCATCCTTGCTTTAACCCTGTATCAAATTCGCTGGAACCCCTGATTTTACTGGATTTCTTACAACCCTGAAGCAAGGATAAAGCAAGGTTCATGAAGGTCCCGGGTTTTATGTTGCTGGTAGTTTTTTATTTTCTCTCCGATATAGTTCATTGCTTTTCCGTAGGTCTCTATTCCATGTCCAACCTGCTCAAAAATTTTTATTTCTTTCAATGTCTTCATATGCTTTTTTGCATGGTCGATTGATTTCCGGTAGGGGAACAACAAATCTCTATCGCCTTCAATAAGATAGGTGTCGGCTTTAACTTCCGCCAATTGTTTGTTCATATAGTATGGCTTCTGTGTTTTGTCAATATACCGGCTGATGGCGAAAACCTCATAGTCAACGATCAGCTTTTCAGCTTCTTCTGACAACTGGTGATTGGGCTTTGAAAAAACAGCCTTGTTTAAAAAAGTCAGGACGTTTTTTGGGGTAGGTTTCAACAGGGGCAACAGATTGTAATAAAGATTGTCAAATTTCATCGAAAAGGGTTGCAGGCATCCCGGGTTCAACAGAAAAGCGGCTTTAATTTTATCGGGGTTGGTGATCCCTAATTTCATACAGATCAATCCACCAAAAGATGCACCGGCTATAAATGCCCTATTGATCTCCAATTTTTCAAGAACCTCATTTGCCCAGTGCCCATAGTCCAATGATTTGATATCGGGCGTATCGCCGCTGCTGAAGTTGGGAAGCCCGTTTGTTTCTACCAAAAAGATCCTGAGTTTGACATTCAGGTTGTCCAACCCTTTGTCGAAATCCCAAAAAAGAGAACTGGTCCTTGCGCCAGGGAAAATTACCAGGGTATCTGCATGATCCCTGGTATTTATTCCCCAAATATGCGTTTTCCCTATTGCTGTTTTTATCTCCAATCTTTCGTATTGCCTTCCGTTAGCCTGTTCCAATCTCTTCACCCAATTTTCAAGATATTGGAAGTCTTTCTGTTCGTCTTTAAAAGCGGATCTTCTTTTAATGTTCATATGCCTTTGCTGGTTTGCCGGGATTCCCATCACTGTTTCTGCATAAACCATTTACCGCCATCAGTAGCGTTGTTGCTGTAACCCCAGGTGCCATTTTCCAGCTTTTTTGCCTGGGCATTGTAAGTGGCTACATCCGTAAATGTGGTTCCTGTTGTACTGTAATAATGATGTTTTGCCACAAAGGAAGTCCCGGTAAGCGACCATGTTCCTTCTCCGATCTTTTCATTGGATGAATTTCTTTCTTCCAGCGTACCATCGGATTTCAGCGTGAAACTGTAATAGGTGGATGGCGTTTCTTCCTCAAATCCGAATTTGCCCACCCACTTCCCGGTCATAACGTCGGGGTGTGTATCGTTTCCGGGGTTTTCATTGTCCTTTTTACAGGAAAAAACAACTGTTGCAAAAGCAACAAACAGTAATACTTGTTGTAAGGTCTTCATGACTTATTTTTTTTAATTTCTTTGAGAATGCAAAGAAATGATACCGTATAAGTCTTTTAAAATGCAATGCAGGGAAGCGGAAGAATGGCGCAGCAAAGCGGAAAGGAAGAGAACGAATGCCCGGCATCGGTTATGTTAGTCAAACCATTTTTTGAAATCAGCCGCTTTTTCCTTGCTTATTACCAATTCATTCGTTTTGATACCGCGAAGCTTTAAGGTGAGTTTGCCCGTGTCGTCGCCCCGATAACTTTCAATAAAGGGAAGGTGCATGAGGTGTTGCCGGTTGACCCGGTAAAACATCCCGGGATCAAGCAAAGCTTCTATTTCATCCAGGGAGCGAAAATCTGTGATATAGCGGGTTCCCTCAAGATCCACCAGGAAAATAATCTCCTCTTTGACAAACATGGCAATATCTGCCGTCGAAACCAGCGTAACGGACCGCCCAAGGTGAACAGCAAACCGTTCTTTGAATTTTTTTGTTGCAGATAATCCCGCAAACAGGTCTGTGAGCTGGTCCAGGTATACCGGATTTGAAAACTTCGCCTGAAGCAAATGAAATTTTTTTAATGCTGCCAGAAGTTCATTTTTATCAACCGGCTTCAACAGGTAATCAATACTGTTCAGCTTAAATGCCCGGATGGCATATTCATTATGCGCGGTAGTGAAAATAATGGGGCAGGCAATGTCGCCGGTGGTAAAAATATCCAGTGCAATACCATCCGACAATTGTATATCCGATATAATAAGGTCGGGGTTTTGATGCTGTTTCAGCCAGGCACCTGCATCTGTCACGCTTTCTACGGGTCCGTGAATCACTGCATCCGGCTCCAGTTGCTGCAGTAGTTTAACAAGGCTCACTGCCACCAGCCGCTCGTCTTCAATAAGTAATATGTTCATAATAATGGAAGCTTGACTTCAAAAGAATTTGCATCATCGGCTACACATACCGGAATATCGGTGAGGAAACCATAGAGTTGTTTCAGGTGTTTGAGCCCCTGCCCCGTGCTTTGCTCGATCTGCCTGCGCAATTGCATATTGTTTTTTACTACTAAATAACCATCTGCCTCTTGTATGTAAATATGCAATGGCATCTTTGCATTTGCCACATTGTGCTTTATGGCATTGTCAATAAGCATTTGCAGAGATACCATAGCAATCCCCTTTCGACCGGCCTGCTCAGAAACATTCATGTGAATGACGACCGCATTGCCGTGTTTTATTTTTAGAATAGAAATATAGTGTTGTATAAAGTTGATCTCCGTGTCCAGGGACACCACTTCGTTTTCCCGGTGCTCCAGTACATAACGGTACACTTTGGCAAGATGCTGTACAAATTCTGACGCCAGCGGTGGGTCAGACAAAATAAGCCCATCCAGCGAGGTCAGTGTATTGAAAAGAAAATGCGGGTTTACCTGGTTTTTAAGATGCTGGTATTGCATCATCGACTTTTCCTTTTGCGTATCAGCCGCAAGCACCTGCAACCTTGCCTTTTCCTCAATGGATAACTTCCATTGGGTAAAAAAATGCAACCCGTAAAAACTGAAATTGATGAGCAGGAGCACGATCACAAAAAGCATTACAACAAGGGCTTTGAATTCTTTGCCCATGAAATCGAGGTGCGTCAGGTACTTGTTAGAAATATAGTCAACCAGTACCAGCAGGGGGAAGCTTACAATAATGGAACTGATGAATTGCACAAAAATCCTTCGGGCCACCCCCTTACTAAAGGGCATGACTTTTCCTAAAAAAGTATTTAAACTTTTAATGATAGCCCATATGGCAAACAGAACAAACAACTGCAGGAAAAACGAACCCAGTTGTTCTTTCCAGGTCCATTGGGGAATCATTACAAGCCTTACCACAGCGTTGGCAACACTGAAAATGAAAATAACGATGTAAGGAATGTTTTTATCCATGCATGGAAACGGCAGTTTATAAAGGTAAAATTTACCCGGCCTTTAACGGACTTTCTGTGTTGTGCAAGGTCGCTGAATCCCTGGAAAGCCCGAAAGGATTTACATGGAACCGGAAAACTGACACAACGAGACCTTCTCACCAGGCATGAAGCGCCCGCTATTTCCCCATCCACCTTTTAAACTCAGTCACCTTCTCACGGCTCACAATGGCTTCTTTGTCCACCATGGGCTTGAGGTTCAGCAGCAGGCGGTTGCCGAAATAGTCGTGGATCTGGTCCACACTCTCTATGGAAACATAAAAGGAACGGCTGATCCGGAAGAAGCGGTTGGGATCCAGCATTTCTTCCAGCTCGTCCATGGTATAATCGACGATGAATTTGCGGTTGTCGGTGGTTTTGAAAAAATTCACACGGCCATCGCTGTAGAAATAGGCGATCTCTTCCACTTCCACGCTTACCAGTTTCTGGCCATGCTTCACCAGGAAACGCTTGCGGAAATCGCGGGGCTGCAGCCGTTGCTGCAGTTCCTTCACGAGGTTGTCTACATTCAGTTGCCCGCCGCCCTCATTGTTGCCGAGCAACTGCTTCATGCGCCGGAATTTGTCCAGCGCCGCTTCCAGGTCCTCACGCTGCACGGGTTTTAGCAGGTAGTCCACGCTGTTAACTTTAAAAGCTTTCAGCGCATACTCATCATAGGAAGTAGTGAAGATCACCGTGCTGTTCACTTCCACCTTATCGAAGATCTCAAAGCTCTGCCCATCGGCCAGTTCAATATCCATCAGGATGAGATCAGGCGCCTGGTTCTCTTCCAGCCATTTTACGGACGACCGGATGCTGTCGGTTACGCCCACTATTTCGGCGCCGGCATCCACCGACTGCAGGGTCTTCTGCAATTTCCTTACGGCAAGGTCTTCGTCTTCTATGATCAGGACTTTCATACTTCTTTAAACATAGTGTGTACTGCAAATATAGCAGGCCTGGCACGGTTCGCGGACTGCCCGCTTATGAACTGTTGATTTCACCGTATGAATTGCTGCCTGCTTCACCAGCCTGCCTGCATCCGCCACCGCGCTGCCCCCAAAAGCCTATGGATGCAGCAGGGGGATCACCACCGCAAACTCCTTACCGTCGTCGCGGATCATGATCTCCTCTCCCTTCATCAGCCGGTATTTGTTCCGGATATTGTTGAGTCCCACTTTGGTGGAATAAACCATCCGGTCTTTTCGCTGCAGGTTGTTGCTCACGATCAGCCGGCTGCTGTTGGTGGTAAGCAGCATGATCTTCAGCGGGCTGTCGCGCAGGATCATGTTGTGCTTCACAGCATTTTCCACCAGCATCTGCAGCGTGAGAGGCGGCAGCAGGTACAGAAGAAAACGCTCGTCCACCTTCACTTCCATTTCAAGACCGTCGCCATAACGCGTTTTCAGTAAATGAAAATAGCTCTGGATGAATTGCAGTTCCGTTTCCAGGGTGGTGAGCCCGTCTTCATTGGTACGCAGCATGTAGCGGTACACTTTGCTCATTTCGTCCAGGAATTTTTCGGCCTTCGCCGGATCTTCGCTGATCAGGGAACTCAGGGAATTGAGCGAATTAAAAAGAAAATGCGGGTTTACCTGTCCTTTTAACCCTTCGAGCTGGCTCTGCAGGTTTTCTTTTTTCAGTTGCTCCGCTTCATCTACAAGCATCCGCCACTTTTCGTAAAAAGCCGCGCCCTCGTTAAAACTGGTAGCGAGCAGGTTGCAGGCAGCGCCTACGATCAGCGCCCAGGAATAGTGTTCCATGTTGATGCTGTAACCGAGGAAATTGACATAATCGTATCCCCAGAAGAGCAGGCTGATGCCGGCCATCATCACCAGTATATAAATGAGCAACCCGATGCTGATCCGTTTGAAAGTCTGCCGGTAGAGCGGAAGCTTGTGGGCCAGCATGCTGGCGATCATACCGCAGGAAATATATACCAGGAAAATAGTGGCCAGGGTAATGAGGGTAGCCAGCAGGAAGCCCCCCAGCGATTCGAAATAACGGTTTCCGAACAGCAGGAAATTGATCACCACGGCGATCGGTGGAAGCAATACCAGGGCGATCGCGGTTTCCTTTTTTGAATATTTCAACAATGCCATACTTTGAAACATGTGTGCCGGCCTTTACTTTAATGTAAGATATTTTACCAGGAAGACCGCGGCCCTTGCGGCGGGGTCGCCAAAACCCGGATGAATTGTAGAAAATGCCGTATGAATTGTAAAAAAGGGAATGGTAAACCATTCCCCTTCGCTGTCAGATAGCCGGGAGATTCAGGATTCCCGTCTTTGGGTTTGTGTGCTGTAGGTACTCTCGAAAATCTTATCGGCATTGCCGGCTTCAAAACCTTCGCGCCGCTGCTCGCGGCCCAGTGCGGCTTTCGGCAGGTGCCGGAAAGCAGGCAGGGGTTTTCTTTCCGCAAATTCCACGTAGGAGCCGGCGATGGACTGGGTTTCACCACCGGCGAATTGAGCGGTGACCATTCCCGCTACCGTGGAGGCCTGCGCCAGCAGTCCATCGGGACTGGTTTTGATCTTTCCGCCGGCATCGTTGAGCCGGAATCCTTTTTTCTCCAGGAAGGCGGTGAAGCCCTCAATGGTATCGCAGGGCGCAGGCAGGTTGTGCACGCTCACCGTGAAATGGTTGAGGTAATAGCGGTTGTAGATCACCCAGGCGGCGTATTCCGTAGCGGCCGACAAGGCCTGGAAATCGGACAGGGTGGGCGTTTGCCAGAGTGCGCTGTGCAGGAAACGGTCCACCGCAGCGGGGTCGTTGAGGTCGAGGCTGTCGACCGGATCGGCGGTTAAGGTGTCGGTATACCGCTGTATGATGGCCTGTATTTCCGGCGCCAGGTCGGATACCCGCAGCTCGCTGATGAAGATGCGCGGCAGTTCGGGCGCGGGCGGCGCATACCAGTAGGCATCCAGCTTTTTGGCGGGAAAGAAATAGTGATCCCTGCGCGTATAGCCATAGTGCAGGAAGATCTTTTCCAGCGAAGCAATGCCCAGGTTCGGCACACCCATGGTGCGGAAAGCGATGTGGTCGTTTTCGATATCGGCAGCTTCTTTGATCAGCCCTTCCTCCACCATCGCGTCAATGACGCGGCCCACATCGGGTACCCGTTCCCGGTAGCGCTGCATGAGCCCGTCCAGCACCCGGTTCAGCCCTTCGCGGTTCCTATTGGTGGTTGGCATAGAGTGCGCCGTTTTTGGTTCGCATAAAATCGGCATAAGATATCTCCTCCTGCCTGATAAATCCGCTTGCAGGCAGGGTTCCGTTGGCCACCATTTCCACCACGGCTGCCACGGAAGCGGCAGTGGTCCAGCTAATGGCACGCCATTCTTTTCCCTGGATTTCGATGGGGTGATAGGCTTCGTAAAATTCTTCGCGCGCCAGTTGATCGCCCTTCCATCCTTCTACTACCGCATATACATATACGACGTCTTCGCGCACGGGCGGTTTTGCTTCTGTGAGGATCTGTTCCACCAGTTCGCGCTTGTCTTTCAGAATAAGTTCATAGAGCAGGAAACGCATCAGCCGGGCGTGACCGGGATAACGGATGGTTTTGTAATTGAGGGTATCCACTTTGCCGGCCAGGGTTTCACAGAGGGTACCGAGTCCGCCGCTGGTGCTGAAGGCTTCGAATTCCTGTCCCTCGATATTGATCATTTCTATGCCTTCGAGGCTGGGCACCATTTTGCGTTCGCCGTTGTGGATCACTTCGGCATCGTTGATGTACTCGTTGATCACGCCGGCGGGCGACCAGGTGAAGGAATAGCCCAGCAGCCCGTTGGGGAAGCGGGGCAGGGCGCCCACACGCAGTTCCACGTCGCGGAGCCGGGTGAAGCGGTGACAAAGATCGGCGCCCACGATGCCGATAAAGCCGGGTGCCAGTCCGCACTGGGGCGCCATGACGCCTTTTGAGGTTTTGGCCATTTCGCGGATGGCGGAAGTGGTGGGCACGTCTTCGGTAAGGTCGAAATAATGGATGCCCAGTTTATGGGCGGCCCGCGCCACGGGCAGGTTCAGGTTATAAGGCAAACAGGATACCACGGCATCCTGGCGCGACAACAAGGATTCCAGCGACTGGCTGTCCTGGATGGAGCCGGTTTCCACGGCAAAGGGGAGCCCGGCAGGGGCCTGGCGGTCAAAGCCGGTAACGGTAAAAAGATCGCTCAGCAGGGTACCCACCAGGGAACCAACCTTGCCAAGTCCTACGACTGCAACGTTTTTCATCAATTATTTTATTAATTAACAGGAATGAGGGCATAGCCGTTTTCCGGTACGGACATACGGGGCTTGCTCAATAAAAAGAGGACGGTTGCGGTGGTCATGGAACATTGGCACAGGCCGACCGGAGAAAGGCCAGGTAGGCGCCAAAAATCTTTAGCAGATGGTTCATGCCTGTGAATGCGTACTTTTGATTACTGCGTCGAAATTAAGGGTTTGGATCAAAAAAATGCCTGTCCGAATCTAATTTTTTACTACCTTTGCCCACCTTTAAAAAGGGTGCTCATGAACAGCAGACGGGAATACGATATCGCTTTTGTGGGGTTGAAGCCTGGCATTCATGAGTTTACGTACCATATAACGGACCGTTTTTTTGAGCCGTACAGTGAGCAGGACTTTCACCAGGTGGATGCACAGGTGAAGCTGGCGCTGGATAAAAAGAACGGATTCATGCTCCTGAAATTCGAGATCGGGGGGAAAGTGGAAGTGACCTGCGACCGTTGTGGCAGTCCCAATCTTCCCTGGGATCTCTGGGACGAGTTCAACATCGTGGTAAAGCTGGTGGAGAACCCCGAGGAGATGAACGACCAGGAAGAGGATCCGGATGTGTACTATATTTCCAGGGGCGAAAGCCATTTGCATGTGGCAGACTGGATCTATGAGTTCATCGTCCTCAGCATCCCGATGCAGAAAATGTGCGCCGAGGATGCCATAGGGCAGCCCTTCTGTAATAAGGAAGCGCTGGACCTGCTCCGGAATATGGAAGAAGGAACGAAAGGGACCAAAGAGAATGCGGAGAGCAAAAGCAATCCGCTCTGGAAGGGACTGGAAAAGTTCCGCGACCTTGACAATTGATTTTTTATTTATAAACTGTTGAAAGATGCCAAATCCGAAACGCAGACATTCACAGCAGCGTAGTGCCAAGAGAAGAACGCATTACAAAGCGGCAGCAGCTACCCTGAGCACAGACAGCACTACCGGCGAACTGCATGTACGCCACCGCGCGCATGTAAGCGAAGGTAAACTGATCTACAAGGGTAAGGTGGTAGCGGAGCAATCTCCTATCAAGAAGTAATTTAGCTGGATACAATTATTAGTGTGCCGGAGATGAAAATTGGTCTGGACATGATGGGCGGGGATTTTGCTCCCCGGGAGGCCGTGAATGGCCTCCGGCTCTTCCTGTCGGGAACCGATACTCCGGCAACCGTATTTCTGTTCGGCGATGAAGCGCAGGTGCAGCCCCTGTTGGCCGAGGCCGGGATCCCGGCAGACCGCATCCGCCTGGTGCATGCCCCCCAGGTGATCGGCATGCACGAACATCCTACCAAAGCGCTCAAGGAGAAGCAGCAATCCTCCATCGCCGTGGGTTATTATTACCTGGCGCAGGGAAAGATCGACGCTCTTATCAGTGCGGGTAATACCGGCGCCATGATGGTGGGCGCCCACTACAGTTTAAAGACCATCGATGGGGTCATGCGGCCTACCATCTCTACCATCATTCCCCGGGAGAACGGAAAAACCGGGCTCCTGCTTGATGTGGGCCTCAACGCCGATTGCAAACCCGAACTGCTCAACCAGTTTGCGATACTGGGTTCGCTTTATGCGCAGGCCATTCTGGGGATCGATACCCCACGGGTGGGACTGATCAATATTGGAGAGGAAGAAGGGAAGGGTAATATCCTGGCGCAGGCGGCCTATCCCCTTTTGAAAGAAAATCAGCGGATCCATTTTGTAGGAAATGTGGAAGGACGCGATGTGCTGGAAGACAGGGCCGATGTAATGGTATGCGACGGATTCACCGGCAATATCATTCTCAAACTGGCCGAATCTTTTTACGATGTGACCCATCGCCAGTCGATCCACCACGAATACCTCGACCGCTTCAATTTTGAACATTATGGCGGCACGCCTGTGCTCGGCATCAACAAGCCGGTGATCATCGGTCACGGTATTTCACAGGCGCCGGCCTTCCAGAATATGCTTACCCTCGCTGCCCGCATGGTCCAGAGCGACCTGCTGGAACGCATCACCACGGCTTTCCGTCAATAAGCAACGCCTATGCAGGCTTTATTTGCGTATTTCCAGGATTTTTTCCAGGCGGTGAACCGCTCATTTTTTGTTTTCTGCACCTTGCTGGCGGCTGTACTGGTGTGGGCCAATTACCGCTGGGGCATCGAGCCGCGCTGGCTGGCCGCCCTGCAACCACGGCCGCTGAAATTCATGGGTTTTTATTGTTTGTATCTCCTGGCATTCGGACTGCCCTGGCTGTTTTACCTGCTGGTGCTGCGCGCGGGTCCCTGTCCCCCCGCCCTGCTGGTCTTCCTTCTGCTGGCGCCTGCAGTTTTTGCGCTGAAAGTAAGCGCCGGCGGCTGGCAGGAGTGGCTCCGGACGCTGGTTCCGGGCAATGGCGGGCGGTACCTGGCCCTGGTGAGCGACTGGCCCATCCGCCTGCTGCTGACCCTGTTCCTGGTGATGTGCCTGCGCTGGCTGATGGACCGCCTGGATGCTCCTCCGGGAACACTGGGCTTTGGCGCGCAACGGGTATCGTGGAGCACGTATGGGTGGCTGCTGGCCGCAATGGCGCCACTGGTGGTCTTTGCCGCATCGCAGCCGGCTTTCCTGCAGGCCTACCCGAAATTGCGGGCCATTTTTTTCCTGCCACCGGGGGCGTCCCGCATCGCCGGCGGCATCGGGTACGAGCTTTCTTATGGCAGTGATTTTTTTACCATCGAACTTTTTTTCCGCGGGCTCCTGGTGGTATGGCTCTGCCGCTGGATGGGCCCGGCCGCCATCCTGCCCATGGCTGTTTTCTATTGCTCCATCCATTTCGGGAAGCCGCTGCTGGAGTGTGTTTCTTCTTATTTCGGGGGTATGATACTGGGTGTGCTGGCCTGCTATTCTGAATCCATCCTCGGCGGAATTGTGGTGCACCTGGGGCTGGCCTGGATGATGGAGGCCGCTGCCCTGGCCAGTTCGTACATTCATACGAACAATTAAAATATTCGTATAAATATACGAATTACATACAAGTTCGTATAAATACACGAATTATACAAAAGTTCGTATAAATATACGAACTAACGAAAAATCCGTATATTTATACAAACGAATACCATGGCTTCCAAACAGGCTGCCGTGCTCACCGGCGACATCGTATATTACACCAAACTGAAGCCCGCTGCTGCCCGCAAACTGCTGCAGTCGCTCGGAGAAGCTTTTGGCAAAAACCGGTTCGAGTTTTACCGGGGCGACAGTTTCCAGGTCCTCACCGAAGACCCGCTGGAAGCATTAAGACTGGCCCTGCGCTGCCGCAGCCTCGCCATCAGCATGAGCGCCAGGAAGGAAGCCTTGCACAACGACGTGCGCATCAGCATCGGCATCGGCAAAGTGCCTGCCAGTATTTCCACCCTCGGCGCAGCGAGCGGAGAAGCCTTTCTCTTATCTGGCAGGGCATTCGACACCATGACCAAAGAAAATAAACGGTTATCCATCGCCGTTACAGATCCCCTGGCTGCTGCCGGGCTCGCCGCAGTGGCCGATTTTGCCGATTCGGTTTTCCGCAACCTTACCATCCGCCAGGCGGCCCTCTTCCGGCTCCTGCTGGAAGGCCGCACCCAACAGGAAGCAGCAATCGAACTGGGGAAATCGAAAAGCACGGTGCACCAGCACGCCACTTCCGGAAACTGGAACGATACCGAAAGGATTTTGTATCATTACACAGCCATCATACAACAAATCCTGTGATGATCACCGAAACGATCTGGTTCCTGCAATTGCTGCTGGCCCACCTGCTGGGCGATTTTGCGCTGCAGCCGCGCTCCTGGGTAAACGAGCGGAAAGTCCGTCATTTTGCTTCTGGTAAACTCTACCTGCACGGACTGGTCATTGGCCTGCTTTCGCTGGCGGCGGTGGGACCGGCATCCTGGCTCCTGGCCCTTTTCATTACGATTACCCATATCCTGATCGATGGCTGGAAATCTTACCGGCCGGAAAGCTTCCTTTATTTTGTAGTGGACCAGGTGCTGCACCTGCTGGTGCTGCTGGCCTGCTGGCTCCTGCATTTTGGCTGGCCTCCCGAACTGCAGGCACTGGCAGATTCCCTTCCGCAGGACCTCCGCTTCTGGAAGATAGCCACCGCTTTTATTTTCCTCACCAGTCCTGCGGGTATCCTGATCGGCCAGCTCACCCGCCGCTGGCGCGATAAGATCAACCTCGCCGGTCCGGCCGATACCGAAACCCTGGCCAATGCAGGCAAGTGGATCGGTTACGCGGAAAGGACCATCATACTGGTATTTGTACTGATGAATCAATATTCCGCCATCGGGTTGCTGGTGGCAGCCAAGGGCATCATCCGTTTCAATGAAAAAGACCGCCAGGAGATCAAGACCGAATACCTGGTGGTAGGCACCCTGCTCAGCATTTGCCTGGCCGTACTGACCGGCATGCTGGCGAAATAGCAGCCGCCGGTGAACTACTAAAGAACAAAACATGGCAATTGATATAACTGCTGAGATCCGCTTCCAGACTGCGCGCAGCGGTGGCAGTGGCGGACAGAACGTGAACAAGGTGGAAACCATGGTGGAAGGCCGCTGGGATATTCCACAGAGCCGGCTGGTCACCAGCGAACAGGCAGCGCGACTGGTCCACGCATTGCAGCACCGCCTTGTCGACAATACGGTATTACTGGTAAAATCGCAATCGCAAAGAACCCAGTTGGGCAATAAGGGAGAGGTCATTCGGAAAATGAATGAGCTGGTCAACCGGGCCCTGCGTCCCAAAAAAGCAAGGATCGCTACCCTGCCTACAAAAGCTTCCATCACCCGCCGCATAGAAAGCAAGAAACGGGATGCCGATAAAAAAGCAGGCCGCCGCAGGATCAACCGGAACGATTATTGAGCTGCTGACATAGGGTTGTCAATACCGGCTTTTACCTTCATCAAAAGAATTCCTCATGGGCACCCTCCTGAAAGACCTGTACTCTCCTGCTTTTTATGAAAGATTTCTTTCCATTGCGCCGCAGGCCCTTCCCTTACTGGAGCCTGCAGCCTTTATGCGAGAGATTTTTGCACCAGGCTGGGAAGAGAAAACGCTCAAGGAAAGGATGTCGCATACTGCCACCTCACTGCGTCGTTACCTGCCGGAAGATTTTGAGCAGGCCGCCCTGCAGCTCGAAGAACTGGTGACCATGCTGCAGGAAGCTTCTTTTTTCGGCGCCTCCCTGGAGTTCCTTTTCCTGCCGGATTATATTGAGAAATACGGGCTGGCGCATCCCGAAGCAGCGCTGCGGGCATTTGAGATCATCACGCCTTTCACCAGTTGCGAATTTGCGATACGTCCTTTCATAACAGCCTATCCCGACATGTTGTATGAGAAGCTGCGCTGGTGGTCGACCCATCCCAACCACCATGTGCGGCGCCTGTCCAGCGAGGGCTGCCGTCCCCGCCTGCCCTGGGGTATGGCGCTCGGGGAACTGAAAAAAGACCCATCCCCCATTTTGGGTGTGTTGGAAAACCTGAAAGAAGACCCTTCCGAATATGTGCGCCGCAGCGTGGCCAATAACCTGAATGATATTGCAAAAGATCATCCCGAACTGGTGTTGTCCATCGCTCAAAAATGGAAGGGGATCAGCACAGCCACCGACGCCATCGTTAAACACGGCAGCCGCACCCTGCTGAAAAAAGGACACAGGGGCATACTGGCACACTACGGCCTGCAGTCGCGGGCGCTCGACGTGTCAAAGCTAACGGTATCACACAAGCGCATTCCAATGGGTGGTAATCTTTCCTTTCAATGCCGGGTGGAGAACAGGGGAAAAAAGGCCCTCGTGATCCGGCTGGAATATGCCGTTTATTTCCGCAGGAAGAACAATACCCACTACCGCAAAGTTTTCAAGATCAGCGAGCGCTCCCTGGCGGGGGGAGAAAGCCTGGAGGTCCGCAAGCAGCATTCTTTCCGGCCCATCACCACGCGGGTATATTATCCCGGCGAACACCGGCTGGGCATACTGGTGAACGGAAGTGAAAAAGCGGTTATGCCTTTCCGTTTGCTGGTGTAAAAGATGGCTGCCGGTGCGGGTTCAGGTTGCCTCATCAAGGCCGCAACAGCAACCGGCGGGCAAAAAAATCCCCTGGATCTGCCAGGGGAAATAAGCTCCTCTCCTATAAGCCGGATTCTGTACTGCAAGCAGTGGTTACCATTTATCTTGCTGCAACATTGCTGTTACAGTCTAGCTGCCTACCCTCCGGCGTTGCCTTGCGGCATCGGGCGGGCCGCCCTCCACCACCGGTTTACATGGCATTTCAGCATACAAGGTTTACCCGCCGTTTGCATTGCTGCAACCGGCCGTGGGCTCTTACCCCACATTTTCACCTTTTCCCTTCTTGCGTTGGGTAGTTATTTTCTGTGGCACTGTCTGTCGGTTCTCACCGCCCGGCCGTTAGCCGGTGTATTGCCCTGTGCTGTCCGGACTTTCCTCGTGGCACGAGGCCCCGCGGTAACCCGGAGAGAAGCCCGGCAAAGTTACACAATTAACGGCAGGTGCCGTGCGTCCGGGTCGTTGCGGTTTCAGGCACCTGCTTTATTGCAAAAAAGCTTCCAGCACGGGAAGGATCACCAGCGCAGGTGCTTTACCTGGCTGCAGGGTAGTGATCTCGCCCATATAGTCGCCGTGACCGCCCGGGAAAATGGCGAGGCGCGAGCCGGGTATTAAACGATGCATTTCAACAGCGTGTTCCGGCGTGGCCACATCCTGGTCGGCCATTACGATCAAAGTGGGCGATTGGATGGACTGCAGGTCGCTGTCGGGGATATCCCTGAAATGCACCATGCGCTGCGCGCACTTATCGTGCATCACCTGCAGCTTTTCGGGGTGGGGCGCCACACGCAAATAAGTTTCCTGGTACACCCGGGGCATGTGTTCCAGGGTAGCCTGCTTCATAAAATCCCAGAAAGCCGCCGGTGTACCGCTGCGTTTGGCCAGGGCGGAAGCCACTACGATCTTACCGGTCTGCTCCGGGTGCCGGATCGCCATCTGCAAAGCAGTAGTGCCACCGTTGCTGAACCCCCAGATATCGGCCCGGGAGATTTGCAGCGTTTTCAGCAGGGCGGCTACATCGTCTGCATCCTGCTCGAAGGAAAGCGGCGCATCGCGATCGCCCGAACGCCCGTGTGCCTGCAACTCCACGCCGACCACGCAACGGTTCCTGGCCAGTTCGGGAATCACCCTGCCAAAACTGGTATCGATGGTGGACCCGCCGCCGTGCAACAGAACCAGGGGCTTTCCTTCTCCATATATTTCATAATAGAGTTCGATGCCGTTCACTGCTGCCAATCCCTTTTGCCGGGGAATGGCGGCTGATCTTTCTGTCATAACAGGAAAGTTATTAAAAATGCGCCATTGACGGCTGCCTTATCCTTTAGGCTACTCCATAGATTTTTCGGAATTCGTAAACCGTTTTCCGGATAACGGAAATACCGGCTACGCACAGCCGCTAACTTGCGCGTCAAACCAACCGAGTATGAAAATTTGGAAACCGCTTCTTTTTTTATTCCTCCTTATAACACTGGCATCAATAGGCGTTGTTGCCCAGCAGGCCAGCATACATGGCCGGGTAACCAGTTCCGGTGACCAGCCCGTAAGCTTCATCACCGTCACCCTGCTGAATACCAAATGGGGTACCATGACCAATGACAATGGCGAATATGAGATTGGGAACATCAGGCCGGGGACCTATACCCTGCAGTTGTCCTATACCGGCGATATCCGCAAAACCGAACAGATCACGCTTGCCACAGGCGCACGCAGCGAACTCAATTTCAGCATAGCCGAAGCTTCAAAAGACCTGGAAGAAGTGATCGTGGAAACAAAAAAGATCATGAACCGCGCTGCGGCCACCGCCAACAAAATTCCCCTGACTGACCTGGAGACCCCGCAGATCGTGCATTCCATTTCCGGTGTGATGCTAAGAAAACAAAATGCCATGACCCTGGAAGATGCCATGAAAAATGCGCCCGGTGTGCTGAAACTCTGGGACGCCACCAGCCGTCCCGATGGTGGTTCTATCTTCGTAAGCCGAGGTTTCCAGGTAACCACCAAAGTACGCAACGGCCTTCCCAATATTGTAAATACCAACGTGGAAATGGCCAACCTGGAAAGGATTGAAGTGATCAAGGGACCATCCGCCACGATGTTCGGCAGCATTGTTTCTTCCTATGGCGGCCTCATCAACCGGGTAACCAAACGCCCGTCCTTTGAGAAGACGGGCGGCTATGTGGATGCTTCTTATGGCTCCTATAATTTCTACCGCTTTTCCGGCGACGCCAATTTTGTGGTGGTGAAAGACAAACTGGCCGCACGCATCAATGCAGCGGGCCAGAACCAGGACAGTTGGCAGGATGCCGGCTTCCAGAAGAGTTATATCATTGCCCCTTCTGTTCTGTACAAACCCAACAGCAGGCTAACGGTAAATATCGATGCAGAGATCGTGGGATCGAAGGGTAACAGCAACGGTGGTAATTTCATGTTCATCGTGCCGCCCAGCACCATTAACGGTGCTTTGAGCGGCCTGCTGCTGCAGCAGGGATTAACGCCCGACCAGGTTGCCGCTGTCATGTCGCAGGCGCCGCAAACATTCAAACAGGCTTTTGGAACCGACCGGGTGAACGAACTCAAAACCAGTTACGACCGCTCCTTCCTTTCCGATGAAGTGTATCCGACCACCCAGTCGAATGCCATTTTCGGGGAAGCCAATTATAAAATCTCAAAGCACTGGACTTCTCAAACAGCTATCACGTACAGCAATAGCCGAAACAAAGGATATTCGGCTTACCAGTACCTTCTTCCCAACTATCTTGCCTATTTCATCAATTCCATGATGACGACCGGCCAACCGGCTTTTGGTCCGGCAGGGCACGACAGCCTGGGCCGCATGGTATGGAATCCCGACGGTAAAACAAATACCTTCGACATACAGCAGAACTTCATTTCCGACTACCAGTTCGGTAAGATCCGCAACCGTGCTGTGATTGGGCTTGATTATGCCCATTATAAATCCTTTGTTACCTATAACCGTTTCTACGGAACACTGTTCGGCGTGGTGCCCTACCCCGATCTGTTCGACGTGGTGGCGATAAACGGCAGTTCGCCCAAGATGGCCGATTTCAACAAGGCCAACGTGGAGAATGCATTCGCTACACGCCCTCCCGGAACCCTGGAATACAACCAAAAGAACCGGGTGCTGTCGGCCTACCTGAACAATGTCACCAATCTTACCGATTATCTCATTGTATCGGCCGGTGTACGCGTGGACAATTTCCAGAATGAGCTGCTGGACGAAGACCAGACCAAGTGGTCGCCCAAGTTCGGGCTGGTGTTCATGCCGGTTAAGGACAGGCTGACCGTTTTTGCCAATTACCAGAACAGCTTCACCAACAAATTCGGGGCCGACAAAAACAATAAGCCCTTTGTTCCCGAAGAAGCCAACCAGAAAGAAGTGGGCATCAAGTACAGCCTGTTCCAGAACAAGCTGACAGGAAGCATCAGCTACTACGACATCCTGGCCAAAAACATCATCCGCACCGACATCTCCGATCCGATGTTCAATATCCAGGACGGTGAACAGAAGAACAAAGGCGTGGAAGTGGAAGTGGTGGCAAACCCTGTAATCGGTTGGACGATCCTGTTAGGTTATGGATACAACGACAGCAAATACGTAAAAGCAGAAGCCGATGTGGAAGGGCTGCGGCCAGTGGGTTCGGGGCCGTTTAACATGGCCAATTTCTGGACCAATTATACTTTCACCAAAACAGCCGTAAAGGGCCTGGGTATTGGGTTGAGCCTGAATTACAGCGGGGAATCCTATGCTGTTAACCAGCGCCCCGACGGGCAACTGATCCTGCCTTCCTACACCGTGCTGGGTGCACACATCAGCTATGATACCAAATGGTTTCGCGTGGGCCTGAAACTCAACAATATCACCGATGAGCACTACTGGATGGGATGGACCAATTACATTCCGCAAATGAGGCGGCAGGTGATCGGAACCGTAGCTTATAAGTTCTAAAGAACCTTTATCCCCGAACCAGGGCAGGCGCTTTGCAGCGTGCTGCCCTTTTTTATTTGCTGAGCAACGCGGCCAATAAGGCCAGGATGGCCGGCAGCGCCTGCACCGTGAAGATTTTTTTACTGGCGGTTAGTGCGCCATAAATACCGGCTACGGCTACGCAGACCAGGAAAAACACCGCAACGTTATGAGACCATTGCGGGTCTTTGATGAAAAGCGACCAGATGAGTCCCGCTGCGAGGAAGCCATTGTACAAACCCTGGTTCGCGGCAAGCGCTTTGGTGGGCGTGAACAGGGATGCAGGAAAATTCTTAAACGTGCGCCGGCCCAATGTTTCCCAGGCAAACATTTCCATGTACAGGATGTACAGGTGCTCTGCTGCGACCAGGGCGACCAGGATTTTATACGGGAGTATCATGTTATTGCGTATTTAGTTTACCGGCAATGATGAAGATGGTTTTCACCACATCGGAATTGAATCCGTGGGCTGCCTGCGGAAGGAGGAAATATTCTTTCCGGGGCGCTTTGATCGCATCAAAATAAGGCTTTGAAATGGATGCGGGCGTCAGGATGTCTTCTTTTCCCTGGATCAGGAAAACAGGGATTTCAAACACCTTTGGACTGGCCGGACGATTCATGGGTGCAACACCCAGGCGCTTGTCGCCGGTGAAAAAAACGAAGGAATAGTCATCACCATCAGAACGGAATTGTTCGTCTTTTTCGTTGTCGTATTCGGGTGACAATTCAAAACTGATATCGTTTTTTGTATGCAGCTTTTCGTATTTCTTGATGATGCGCATGAGCTGCCCAGCCTGCCTGGCCGTGTCATAAGGCGGCGCTCCAAGAGCGGCAAGTGTTTGCAGCGCGGCCTGGTCGTTGGCCGCTTTCGCCATACCCGTTACTTCCTGGTAAGCCAGCTTAAAATTCTCTGACGGATATATTAGTTGCGAGTGGCCGATATAGGCGGTGAAAAGATCGGGACGTATTGCTGCCATTTGTATGCCCAGTACAGACCCCCAGGAAGTGCCGAACAGTATGATCTTTTTTTTGCGGAGGTGGTGTGTAAGGTATTCTGCTACCCGGATGCCATCGCTGATCATCTGTTCCGTGGAAAGGGGATGTTCTTTCAGGAAAGCGGGCGAGAGTTCTTCGGGAGCTGTCCTGCCGTAGGTCCGGCCGGCCCCGCGCTGGTCCCACTGCACGAATATGTAGTCCTTCTCCCATTCCTTAAAAAAAGAATTGGTGTACGCACTCATTACACTGCCCGGCCCGCCGTGCAGGAACAGGATAACAGGTTTACTGCGGTCACCCGTGACCGTTATCCACTGTTCGGAGCCGTTGATGGAGACGAATCCTTCTTCCCGGATAAGATCAGGCTGCGCTGTGCCGGCAAAAGCCGATAGCAACAGGGCTGCCGCCAGGAAAAATCGGTTTAGTAACCGGGCGCAGGGCTTGAGCATATGATCAATTATAGTATAAATTCCGTTATCCTCCTGCAAATACGAATATCAAAACAGCCCTCACGCCAAATTTCGCTTTGCTGTTATCAGGACCGGCCAGGGGAATGCGGGGCCCGATCACCATTTGCATCGGCTGTTTCCCCAACTTTGTAATGCCCGACACCGTTGGGTTTAAAAACAGCGTAGTGGTGCTGGCCATCCAGTTCTGTGTCCACTCCATATTGGCGCCCACACTGGCGCCGCTGGTGAAGCTGTGGGCAAAAAAGGGTTGTACAAATAGCTGGCTTACATCGTCCCTGTCACTGCTGCCGGCTACGGACCAGAGTTGGTTGACAAGAACCCCCACCGTATTGCCCCGGGCCTGTTTTAATACCAGGGCAGTAGGTCCCACTCCAAATTTTTTGGTACCGAGGTAGTCGTTGGTGGCGGTGGGAAGCAGGAGTGCCGGCCCGGCGCCCCATATTAAACCGTTTTTAGACTGGGCTGGTGAAAAGAAACCGCTTACCGTGGCATCGCCCAGACCGAACTGATGCGTACCGGCGCCTGTCACGTCGCGCTGGTCAATAACCGGCACAATATACCGTGTGATGAGGTTTAGGCTGGAGCTAAGCTTGAAAGGAACTACGGGCTGAATATTCAGGGTATTTCTCGATCCGTTGTAATTGCCGATGCCCCAATCGGTATTGTTTTGAAAAGGCAGGCTGATCATACTGGCAACGGGATTGGAGAGTTTATCGGCAAGTGCCTGCGCATCTCCTTCTCCCGAAGCCGCTTTTTCCTGGGCATGCAAGTGAGGTGCTACAGCAAGAAGTGAAAAAACGGGTAATAATTTCCAGAATGATTTCATAACAGGTTGTTTTGTGCGGTATATCCTACAAGTTATCAACAATTTCGGGTATCCCAGCCTGGTAAGCCGCCAATTAATTTTTACGGGGTATCGGGGGCATCGCCCAGGGCTCCGTTAAAAAAAGCAACGTGCAATGCTCTTAAAAGAAGGAACATTGCACGTTGCTTTATCATATTAACGATACAAGGCGATACTGCGCAAAAACTGGCGGCACTATGCCGGGCACCGAAAGTAAACTATTGGACTATTGGGTATACAGGTCAACCAGGCGGGCCTTTTCTTGTTTTCCCACACCCAGTTCTGTTTCAAAGAATTTATCCATAGAACCGTATTTTTTTTCGATTGCGTTGAAAGTGGCTTTCAGCAGTGATGGGCGCAACTTCATCACTTCCGTGATCTCTTCTTCGCTCATCCCGAGGTAGCCGCTCATCTGCTTAAACATTTGGCTATTCCAATTGGCCAGGTATACATTGCTGGCAAGATAGTCGGCTTCAATGGTGTTGTAGGGAACACCCAGCACATACAAAAACAAGGCAGAAGCAATGCCCGTGCGATCGCGGCCTCCGGTGCAATGATATAGCAGCGCACTGTCTCCGGGCATATGGAGCAGCTTCTGAAAAAGCGGCTTATAGCGGTCGCCAAAGGGTGCCGTTTCACTGTAAAATCCTGCAAGGGCCGCCGTGTCGCGCTTTTTAATCATAGACATCCATTTACGCGGATCGAGGCTGGCGCTGTCGCTTCCGGCCGGACACAATGTATAGTCCGCTGCGGCAGGCAGACGGTCAGGAGCAGCAGCAGATTCCTGCACACCCCGAAAATCTATTACGGTATGAATGTGCTTTTTTTCCACCTTTGCAAGATCGTCGTCGGTCAGTTTGCTGATATCTGCGCTTCGATATACCTTACCCCATTTCACCTCGCGGCCGTCGATTGTTTTATATCCGCCAAGGTCGCGGAAATTTACGGTACCGGTCATCTTTACGATCCGTTTTGCGCTGTCGGCAACCTGGGCCGCGGCAATAAAAGGCACGCACAATAAAGAAAATATTATATACTTTTTCATGGTTGTTGATTGATTGTTAATAGGAGATCGTTGAAAAAAGGCCGGACTATTTAATGATATCCCAGCGGATACCTGCCTGTCCACGCTGGCTGTACCATTCCTGCATGGTTACGCGGCGTTCGTCGCCCATATAGGTTTTCAGCGGTTCATTGGTAAGATTATTCAGCTCCACGAATACGCGCACGCTTTTGCCGATGTTAACAGTTGCAGAAGCATCCAGCGTGAAATTATCTGCAGTCCATGTATAGAAATCCGGTCCCAGTTGCTGGTTGATGCTTTCCACACTTTTACCACGGTAATTTCCGGCAAAACGAACCATTACGCCGTTTCTTTCATAAAAGAGGATGGCATTGAAAAGGTTTTTGCTTTGGTTGGGCAACGATGTTTTATCCATTTCAATCTTTCCGCCAACGGTGCGCGGTACTTCTACTTCACTGCGGATATAGCTGTAATTAAATTCCGCTCCGAAACCGCTCCAGAATCCTTTCAGAAAATCGAAACGCTTGCTGATGCCAGCTTCAAAACCCAGCAGGGAGGCCGATTGCAGGTTGTCCGGCTTGGTGATAAGATAGGTGTTTCCATTGATTTCCTGCTGGTAGCGGTTGCTGAAGATCACATTAGTTATGTCCTTGTAAAATATGCCACCGCTGAGCAGGCCGATATTTTTAAAAAAATACTCACCCATCAGGTCATAGTTGTTGGCGAATGTTGGTTTCAGGTCCAGATTGCCGCTTGTGATAGTAAAAGGATTGGTAGTGAGGTTTTCAGAAGCATTTGGAATCAGGTCTGTAAAATTGGGACGCACCAGCGTGCGCGTGTATGCCGCACGGATATTGGCCTGCTTATTCACGGCATACTTCAAATGCAACATGGGCAGAAGAGCGTTGTAGTTGTTACTTGCCTGTGTTGGCGTTATCGTTGTCTGCGGTGCGCCGTTCACCACCTCAGTTACCATTTTGGAGCTATTCAGCACCAGGTGGGTGTACTCGTTGCGAAAGCCGGCAATCAGTTTCAGTTTGTCCGTTGCGTCCCAGTCGCCCATTGCATAGGCGCCAAGCACATCTTCATAACCGCTATAATAAAGCGTTGCGTTGCTGGCGGGTGAAACGTTCAGGAAACCATTGTTGCGCTGGAAAGCGGTATCATACAGATCAAACAGTTGCTGTTTGGTTAAGGGGTTGATGATATACTGGCTCTGGTCGCCTGGATAATAGCTGAAAAAATTTGATGGCTTTGGAAAACCGGTCCTGTCGAGCTGGCTCATCGATACCAGTGGCGGCGCATTCTGAATGCCAAGCGCTGCCGCGGGCATCCAGACCAGGGAAGCGAAGTTGATGCCGTCACGATCCTTGTGCCGGAACTTGCCACCCACCTTGATATTGAAGCGCTGGTTGACGTTGTATTTCAGGTTAAGCTGCACCGTCTTGTCTTTTTCTGAATTGTCCAGCCGTGCTACCACCAACTGCTGGAGGGTGAGTTTGGCAGGATCCATCACTTCGCCGGGATCGGCCACGCCGGAATTGAAATGCATGGGATCGTCGCCAGTGCCATCGGGGCTGTCGAAATACCAGTATTTGCGGCCATCGGATGCGAGGCCATTGAAGCCACTGTTAACACGTTGCCGGAAAGTTGCAATGGGAAGCCCTTTCTGGTCGGCTGGCAGCGTGTTGGGTGTATGAATATAAAAGCGGGAGTTATAAAGAGACGCGGACCAATCCATTTTCAGCCTCGCCGACAATTGATGCTCCCCTCCCAGTTCGCCTCCATTCAGGGTGGTTTCGTAAAATGAATAACGGTAGTTGTATTGATACCCTTTCCGCGTATAGTCTACATACGACTCATATACCGGGCGGATATCGTTGAATTTGTCCAGCAGGCCGCGACCGAAGATCTTATGCCTTTCATTGAATTTCCACTCGAGCCCAAGGTTGGTTCCATAGGTCTGCCGCTTGCCCATATAGCGTTTGAACATGACCGTATTGATCGATTTCTGTGCCACAGGATCAGGGAGGGATGTATTATAAGAAACTTCATAGCTGTCGGTACCCCAGTTGCGATCCCAGATAGCTGCAGCTACCATTACACCCAGCTTTCCATTGAAGAACCGGTCGCCATATACGAATGATGCATTGTAAGTGCCATCTTTCGAGAAATTATTATATCCGCCGGCGGCACTGATATTGAGCTGACGTTTCAACGGTGCCGTTCTTGTAATGAAATTGATCGAACCACCTATGGCGTCACCTTCCATGTCTGGCGTAATGGCTTTGGCCACCTGCACATACTGGATCATCTCCGAGGGAACCACATCCAGTACGCTCGCACGTGTGCCCATAGCGTTGGCGCTGGGCAAACGGCTGCCATTAAAAAGTGTGGACGTCCAACTGAACGGCGTACCCCTTACAGTTGCCTGGTCGGCCTCTCCGTGGTAGCGCGCCACGGCAACACCCTGCATCCGCTGTACAGCTTCCGCCGCGTTACGGTCCGGGAGTTTGCCAATGGCGTCTGCCGCCATCACATCCATAATGGCAAGTGAATTCTTCTTAATACTATAGGCCCTGGCCTGCGAGGGAGCAAGTGTTCCACGCACTACTACATCACCCATCTTTCCATACGCGGGCTGTAGTGAAACCATTCCAAGTTCATTCAGTCCCTGTTTTACTTCTATCTCCAACTCCCTGGTCTCAAAACCTACATAGCTGATCACAAGTGTTTGTTTTCCCATCCCCGGAGCAGTAATGGAAAAATCACCGGATACATTTGAAGCGGCTGTAGTGCCGGATTGTTTAAAGGAAATGGTGGCGCCAGGCAGTTGACTATTGGTGCCCGACACGGTTCCCCGTAAGACCTGGGATTGAGCCATGCCTGTACAAAGCAGCGCGATAACCGTAAGCAGTTGGTATCTCGTACAGAAAATTTTGTCGCGAAACATGATGTTTAAAATTTTCTGCAAAGGAAGAGAGGTTGTTCCTGCCGGGCGACCTCCTGTGTCGATACAGACTTCTGCCGTTGTCAATCGATCTGTTAGCACGCGTGAGAACTGGCAATCAGCCAATTAGGGAAATGAAGGAATTGTTACCCTATCATGACCGGAACCTGACCTGCTTTTTTGCAGGTACATGGTGGGCGTCAGGCCTGTAATTTTTTTGAAATACTGGTTAAAAGAAGATTTCGAGTTGAACCCGCATTCGTATGCAAGGATGAGCATATTCGGGATAATACCGCTTTCGCGGCAGCGGTCGAGTTGCTTCACCATATCTTCCACCCTGTATTCATTTATATACTGGTAAAAGTTTTTCCCAACCCATTGGTTAAGCGCTTCCGACAAATGGTGGCGGGAGCATTGTACAGCGACAGCTAATTTGTCGAGTGTAAGATCTGCATCTTTATAAAGCTTTCTCACCCGCATTAGTTCATCAGCAGAAGAAACGATTTCCTGGTATCGCAATATATCTGCAGCCGAAACGGAAATATTTTCAGTGGCGGTTTCCGCATCTTTAAGGAGAGGCTCTTTCGGTTCCAGGTGACTGGCGGCACGCAGGGAAGGAAGCTTGGCCGGCACAACTGACCCGGGCGGGAGTACGGAAAAATCGGCTGAATGGTCTGCCTCTTCTTTCAGTTCGCCCTGCAAAGCGGCGTGCAGAAAAACTCTGTACCGCCCGATCAGCACGCAAATTGCCAGCAGGATAATATAAGTCAGTATTCTTGCACCCTGCATGTTTCCATCGTAGCCCGGGGTTAGCCAGCTCATAATAATGGAGCCTATGGCAATGGCGGTGATACAAAAAAGCAGGATGGCTATACGACGGATCAGGGTCTTCTCGGCTCTCCAGAAACCGCTGAGCTGTGTTGACTCCCGCATGGCCAGGCAGGCAAAAGCAGGCGTTATGCATACGGTAAGCAACAGCGTTGCGGTATTGTAATAATGTATGATCTGTACAGGCTCTTTCCCGGTGGCAAGAAGTTGAAAAATGATTGCCAGGTAGCCAATTGCTGCCAGGATGGTGGGAAAAAAGATAACGGAAAATTTATACGGCAGAAATTTTTCATTGCGCACCTTTTTAGCATATATCCACAACAGCGGGCCATAGGCCAGGCCTATAAAAGTATTGAGCTGCCTGCGCACTTCATCAAAGTCCACAGAAGTAAAGATTACAAATTTTATTGCCAGGTGCAGCGCTATACAACCCGTTAGCCATAACAATATATAGTCTGCCGGTTTCCTGCTCTTATTCAGTCCCAGTAGCGCAATGGCCAGCATCGCCTGGAAAATGCCCAACGCAATTACATAGTTCATAAACATGCCTCCCCGCCCAAAACTAGGCAGGTTATGTTACCGGAGTGTTAACGGCTCTTTTCGGGCCTTTCCACCGGCGGTGGCATCGTCCAGATTAAAACAGATCCGGTATGGTGAATGCGCTTTGCAGCGTTTCTTGCCTTGAGGCTGTGATATTCAATCTCAAAAATCGGCTCCTACGGAAAAAACAAAAACATTGTTGCTCGTGAAAGGATTGAAATAATAAAAGCCCGCCGTTATGCTGCGAAAGGCATATTTGACCATCGGTCCTTTTTGCACTTCATACCCCGTCTGGTAAGCAAGGCTGCGCTGGATGGAGACCCCAGTATACAAGTTGGCGAGTGGACGAAAAGACAATTCGCTCCATGTGTACAGGTAGGTATTTTCTTTTCCCGAAAAGTCGATCACATATTCAGTTTCGGAATAGAAATCCAGTCGCTTGTAGTTCAGTTCCAGTTCGAGTGCCGGAATGATTCCGCGACTATTGCCCGCCATAAAGCCGATCATGGGCGTTGCTGCAAAGGCGAGTTTGTTCCCTGTCTCCAGTCGCCATCCCGCAAAGGCCGATACAGTGTTCCGGTCTTCATAGTTGTACCTGGCTTCTAAATGCAATCCGCTTTTATGGTCTGCATAACCGGTGAAAGAAAACAGGTTATTGTCATGTGGGGTAACATAATAATAGCCTTCAGCTCCAAAAGACCACGCAGCACCTGCAGTATCTGTCTGAGGTTTCTGTGCCGCGGCCGGATAACAGAAGAAAACAAATACCAGCAAAGCAAAACCGAACCAGTGCATATTTTTCTTTTAGCTGAAAGCCATGGCCCTAACAATACTGTTCCACCCTCAGAGACTTTGACCGAAGGTCAGCAAATTATTGTCCGGGTCAAGAAGAGAGAACTCCTTTTGTCCCCAGGGTTTTATTTGCAGGGGCGCATTCGGATGGACCTCTACACCCCGGTCAAGCACATAACGATACAAGGCATCGATATCATTGGTGCGGATGTAGACCTGCCCGTAATTCTCCCGGGGATCAAGTTCCGGAAAAGCGAAGAAATGGATCTGGATGCCTTCCTTTTCCAACATCAGGTAATCGGGATAATCGACAGCACCAAGTTCTTTGAACGCCAGTTGGTCGACGTAATAGCTACGCGTAGCAGCCTTGTTGCGCATAGGCAATTTGGGATGGATGGCCGTGAACATATTCTCTGTTTGCCATAAAGATAGGCTACCCGGCAGGTGTTTGGGAACGGCCGGCCCTAGTTGTTAAAGTAAATTTCCGTGGCGCCGTAGCCATACCGCGGGTCGTACTGGTTCACGAAGGATTTCACCGTGCGCCGGTGCCGCAGGATATCATGGATCTCATCGCGCAGGCGGCCGGAACCCACGCCATGAATAACCGTAAGCGTCGGCTGCTGGTGCGCCAGTGCCAGCTCGAAGAATTTTTCGAAAGTATCCACCTGCAACTGCAATATTTCGGCATTGCTCATGCGCTGCCAGTTGTCGGTCAGCTTTTCGATATGCAGGTCCACCAGCGTACGCGCGGGCGGCAGATGCTGCCGCGCCTGTGAAGCCGGGTATACTTTGTACCCCGCCGCCGCCAGCCTGCCCAACTCCACCACCGGTTCTTCCACACCATCAGGATAGGCCCGGAACAGTTCGTAAGAAAAAAAAGGCTGGCCCTTTTCCTGGATCTCCTGCACTTTCCGGAAAACCTGTTTGGGCTTGGGTTTTACGGTAGTTTCATAGTGTCCCGCCTTCCCTTTTACGGGCTGTTTCAGCGCGAACTCAAAATGCCAGGCCGGACTATCATTCAGGTCGCTGAAAGGAATATCGTGGAGATAAAAATCCTGGTAAGGCATTACTTCATTCTTCAGCTCAAAATCAGTTTCCCCGAAATAGCTGAGCTGGTAGTGAAAGTTATAGGCCTCATTGTTTTGGTTGTGCAAATGAATTTTCAGGTTCGATACAATATCGTCGCCAAATTCATCGGTTTGGTATTGCGGGATAAAAATGAGCCAGACGCCGTTGGGTGTTTGCTTGGGCAGGTCGCGCGTTTTTTCTTTCGGCACCTGGTCGATATAGGTTTTTGCGCGGGAAGATGCTCCTGGTTCGGTGGCGCCCGCTTTACCCGCAGGTTTGCCTGTAACCTTTCCGGCGCCGCCGGATGCTGCATTGCCCGCCCCGGCTCCACCGCTGCGTCCAGCGGAAAACTGTTTGGAGAATAGTTTGAAATACGGAAAATCGAGCTGGTCGGTATAGGCCGGGAAACGTACGCCGCGCACCTCCACCACCACCATCTTTTCATTCAGCACCTCCACTACCACACCGTCTTCGTTGGTGAGGCGCACTACTACTTTATCGCCCACTTCAAATTTCATGCGGCAAAGATACGCGGGGAAATAGATTCTGCAGTGAACCTGCAGGCGCTATTGCGCCAGGCGGCTGTGGCTGCGCCCATAACTGAAATATACCAGCAGCCCCAGCGCCATCCAGCCAAAGAAAACCAGCCAGGAAGTGGCGGGGATCTCGATCATCAGATAAAGACAGCAGAGCATGCCCAGTACGGGGATCAGCGAGTAATTGCGTAGGAAAGAATACACTCCGATTACCCAGCTTACCAAAATAAAAACGAGGAAGAGCAATTCCTGGTAGCCTTCGTTACCCACATTGGCCAGTGCGTCCTGGATGCGTCCCCACCACAGGATGCTGAAAAAGACCACCAGGATAGGAACGATGAATTTGCCATTCACATAAGGCAGGTTGAACTTGCCGGGCTTGGACGCCAGGCGCGGCAATACCAGCACGCCGCCGCAAACCAGTACAAAAGCAAATAGGGTACCGATGCTCGTTAGATCGGTCATCAGCTTGTCGTCGGCAAACAATACCGGGATGCTCACCACCAGCCCGGTGATGATGGTCGCAAACCAGGGCGTCTGGTATTTACGGTGGATCTTCGAAAAAGATTTCGGCAGCAGTCCATCGCGGCTCATGCTCATCCATATCCGCGGCTGGCCGATCTGGAATACCAGCATTACGCTGGTGGCTGCCAGCACGGCGCTGATCGATACGAAGGTGCCTACTTTTTTCATATTGATCTTGTCAAACACGAAAGCCAGCGGATCGGTTACGCCTTCAAATTCTTTGTAGCTGACCAGTCCCGTAATAACCAGGGTTGTTACTACATAAATGAGGGTACACAATACCAGCGAATTGATCATGCCCCTGGGCATATCGCGCTGGGGGTCGGCGCATTCTTCGGCCGTGGTGCTGATGGCGTCAAAACCAATATAGGCGAAGAATACAGCCGATACGCCTTTCAAAACACCACCCATCCCATTGGGCAGGAAGGGCGTCCAGTTGCCGGTGAGATCATCGGTAAAAATGATATAGAGGCCAATGATGGCAATGAGGATGAGCACCACGATCTTTAGTCCCACCATGAAATTGGCCGTGTTCTTGCTTTCGCTGATGCCAATATACACCAGGGCTGTAATGAAACATACTATGATGAATGCCGGCAGGTTGATGATAAAGGGGAAGCCCAGGAATTTCGGCGCCGTGGCATACAGCAGTCCCTCTACCGGTTTGCCGGCAGCGAGCGCATCGGTATAGATATGTTTGGCGGTACTGTAACCGGTAGTGAGCCAGGCAGGCAGGTCGATGTGAAATACGTTGTGCAGGATGTTGTTGAAATAGCTGCTCCAACTGATGGCCACCACAATGTTGCCGATGCTGTATTCCAGGATAAGCGCCCATCCCAGTATCCAGGCGATGAGTTCTCCGAAAGTGACATAAGAATAGGTATAGGCACTACCGGATACGGGTACACGCGAAGCGAATTCAGCGTAACAAAGCGCCGTGAACCCGCAGGTAATGGCTGTGATAATAAAGAGCAGGATCACGCCCGGACCGCCGTTGAATGCCGCCGATCCGATGGTGGAGAAAATACCGGCGCCAATAACGGCCGCCACGCCCATAAAAGTGAGGTCGCGTACGCCCAGCACTTTTTTCATTTCGGTCACATGTCCGTCGCTGATTCCCTGTTCATGGTCACGGATGATTCTTTCGATGGATTTCTTGCGGAAAAGGGAATTCGCCATGCAGTTGTTTTAGGCGGTCAAGATAAATAATTATTAATAATCCCGCTGCACCAGGAACTGCGCCAGGTTCGCCAGGGGCTCCTTTCTTCTAGAGACCACGGCAATGGCATCGAGGTGTTCCAGGGCGGTTTGCAGGTAGTGGTCCTTAAGCTCGCGGGCCCACTGGTCTACCCCGGCAGACCGGTAAATGGACAATACCTGCTCCACTTTATCGGGCGGGTTATCGCGCAGGAGGCGCTGCAGGGCTGCTTTTTCCGTGTCGCCGGCTTTCTCAAGCGCCCTTATCAGCAAAAAGGTTTTTTTGTTGGCCAGGATATCACCGCCGGGTTGTTTGCCGAATTTTTCGGGGTCGCCAAAGGCGTCTAGGTAGTCGTCCTGCAACTGGAAGGCAATGCCCAGGTTCTTCCCGAAAGCATACATATGCTGCTGGTTGCCTTCGCCCGCGCCACCCAGTATGGCCCCGAGCTGCAGGCTGGCGGCCAGCAATACCGATGTTTTGAGGGTGATCATGTGCAGGTAGTCTTCCAGCGAAACCTGGTCCTGTTTTTCAAAATCCATGTCGAGCTGCTGCCCTTCGCATACCTCGCGGGCCGTTTGGTTAAACAGCCGGATGATCCTGTGAAAAGAAGGCGATTTCACTTTATTAAGGCAATCGTAGGCCGCTACCAGCATTACATCTCCCGCCAGCAGGGCCGTTGGCTCGCCATAACGGGCATGCACAGTTGCCATTCCGCGCCGCAGGGGCGCTTTGTCCATGATATCGTCGTGGATCAGGGTGAAATTGTGGAAGAGCTCAATGGCCGTGGCCACTTCCCAGGTATCGGGCAGGATGGTGTCGAAGAGCTCATTACCCATGAGTACACAAACCGGCCGCACTCTTTTTCCCCCTAACTGAAGGAAATAACCGGCCGGCTGGTAGAGGGAAGCCGGCGCTTCCGGGAAATGGGAACGGTTGAAATACCGGGTAAACTCTCCTAGCAACGCTTCAAAAGATAACATACAAGGCCTTTTTGGCCTCGCTAAAATAGGCTTTCTCAATCAATCAGCACCTGCACAAAGGCGCAGGGCTGGTCAGACAGGCAAACCAGGGGTCGGCCGCCTTTTTTTTCCTGCACTTCGAAAATGCCGTTGAGCCTTTTTGTCCATAAGATCTCGGAAGGGTCGTTCACAATGGCCTGGCGGGCGCGCTCCTCCGCGCTCAATGATTCCAGGTAGAGGGTCAGGCGTTTCAGCGCATCCTGGTATTTCTGCACCAGGGTTTCGCTGCCATCACGACCGTTGCTTAGATACCTGTTGGCTGTAGGCTGAAAAACAGCCAGCTTCTGCAACTGCGACTGCACAAATACTTCCAGCGAAAAGATCAGCTCTTCGCGACTTACGGCTCGCAACGGAAGGCTTCCGCATGCTGAAAAAAGAATGGAAACCGGGCTTTCTTTCCCGGGATCGGCGTATTTCCGGTATACCGGGTAGCCCATGAATTCGCCGGTCTGCACGGGCATATAATAAATACCCTTACCGCCGGGAAGCTGGAAATCGAAACTCCTGGCCAGGGGCTCCATAAACTGCCGAAGCTCATTACTGAAATAACGGATACCCGCATGCGACGCCGTTTGCTGGGCTGCAGTTGGAAGCAGCCAGGCAGTTACCGCCAGCAGCAGGAGACTGATCTTTTTCATACGAAAGGTTTCTGCAAATTTCCGCAACAACAGCGGGCGATAGCAGTACCTCCTGTACGAACCGGTAAAAAAGCCGCACCAGGTGTGCGGCGGGAAATAATGCGTCCAGGATTAAAGGAAATTATCCGCTTCGCGGTAAGACCGGATCAACGCCTCCTCTCCTGCCTTCCCTTTCCCGGAAATGCCGTGCTCCATACCCATAACGCCTTTGTATCCTTTGTTATAAATGTGACGGAAAATATTGCGGTAATTCAACTCGCCGGTGCCCGGCTCGTTACGGCCCGGGTTGTCGCCGATCTGGAAATAAGCCGTCTCCGCCCAGCAGCGGTCGATACTGGCAATGATATTGCCCTCGTTGCGCTGCATGTGGTACATATCGTTGAGGAATTTGCAGGAGGGACTGTTCACTGCCTGGCAGATCATAAATGCCTGGTCGGTATGACGCAGGAAAAGATCGGGGTTATCGCTCAGCGCTTCCAGCACCATCACGATGCCGTGCGGCTCCAGCACAGCCGCGGCCTTGCGCAGGGCATTGATCACATTGGTGGTCTGGATATCGATGGGCAGGCTGCGCTCATAATTCCCCGGCACTACGGTTACCCATTTGGCGCCACAGCGTTTGGCCACTTCCACTGTTTCACGGCAATCTTTGAGCATGCGGTCTATGAATTCCTGCTTGCCGGTAGCGAGCGATGTCTTCCAGTGCCAGTTGTCGGAAGTCACTACAAACACGCCCATGGTCATTCCCAGTTTTGCGAGGGTATCACCGATCTTCTTTTGCTGATCGGCCGTGCGGCTCATCATGCCATTGTCTTCGATGGCCCGGAATCCCATGCTGTGGCCGAATTTGATCTGTTCAATAAAATCGGCGCCGGCATGCTCGCGGAACATACCTTCGTGAAACCCATAGTTCAGGTTGAATGGCTTTTCGGCGGCCGCCGTTTCAGCAGCGCCGGCGCGGGCGCCGAGGGATCCGGCAAGTAAACTGCCACCGGCAAGAATCGATTGCTGTACAAATGATCTCCTTTGCATCTTGGAACGATATTTTTTTAAATTTACCCTCTTCCTTTTCAATCCGGCAAAAAAATGCTGCAAGTCTGTCGAATTTTCCTGTTGCTGTTGATAACCGTCGCCGGTTTCACTAACTGTATGGCACAACCGCAGAAGTTTTCTTTCAGCCGCCCTAAAATGGGTTCTCCCTTTACCATGATACTGGTACACAGCGACAGCCTCCATGCCGCGGCGGTGGCGGAAAATTGCTTTTCGCTGGTGGACAGCCTGGCCGCGATCTTTACGGATTATGCCGACAGCAGTGAGCTGAACCGGCTCTGCGCCCGCGCCGGCGATCCGGCGGGATTTGTATGCAGTCCCGCTCTTTTCGACATCCTGCAATTGTCGGCCGGCGCCTGGCAAAAAACAGGCGGGAAATTCGATATCAGTCTGGGCCCACTCACGCATTTGTGGCGCAGGGCCCGTAAAACAGGTCAGTGGCCTGCGGCAGACTCAGTGGCCGCAGCCCGCGCCCGCTGCGGGTTCCAGCATGTGCAGTTGTTTGCTGCAGAAAGCAGGGCGGTGCTGGACTTGCCCGGCATGCAGCTCGACCTCGGCGGCATTGCGCAGGGCTATATCGCCGGCAAAGTGCTGCAGCGCAGCCGCGACCTGGGCATTCAAAGCGCCCTGGTGGATGTGAGCGGCGATATCGCCACCAGCGCCGCACCTCCCGGAGCAGCGGGCTGGAAAATAGCGGTCAATGTTCCGGAAGAAGCGGCAATGCTGTTACCAGGCACGCTGCTGATCAGTAATTGCAGCGTCACCACCTCGGGCGATCTCTACCAGTTCATGCTCCACGAAGGGAAAAGATACTCGCACATCATTGACCCCGCAACCGGTTACGGCACTACACATCCCAGGAATACCACCATCATATCAACCGATTGTGTAGCGGCCGACTGGATGACCAAGGCTGGCGCCCTGCTGCCCTTCCGGAAAGCAAAGAAGCTCGCAAACGCAATGGGGGCCGGCATCCTGGTAACGGAGAACCGGAACGGGAAGATCCGGAAATGGTCCAACCGGAACTTTCGTGCGCAATGGAAATAAGCAAAAACACGGGGTGCAATGGCCCGGATTCCTTAAATTGAACCTCTAAATGCTGAACCAGTTGAAGAGATTTACCGGACTTGCCCTGCTGTGCTGTTCATTGTGCGGGCCCAGTGTACAGGGACAAACAACCGAATTTAAACCCTATGACCAGCAGGTACCCGGCGCCAGCCTGCAATTCAGTATGGTGCCCATTCCCGGTGGCAGTTTTACACTGGGAAGTCCCGCGGGAGAAAAAGGACGGTCTGCCGATGAAGGTCCCGCAAAAAAGTTAACCGTTTCTCCTTTCTGGATGGCCAGCCTGGAAACCAGTCGCGATGCGTTTGATGTATTCTTCAAAGACGGATCCATTTCCCAGAACAGCACCGTCGATGCTGTTACGCGACCCAGTCCGCAGTACATCGATTTCAGCCTGGGCATGGGCAAGGAAGGCGGCTTCCCGGTGAACAGCCTTTCGCAATACGCCGCCCTCATGTATTGCCGCTGGCTCTATGAAAAGACCGGCATATTTTACCGTCTTCCTACCGAAGCAGAATGGGAATACGCCTGCAGGGCGGGAAGCACTACCGCCTATTTTTTCGGCGACCAGGCCGGCGCGCTGGGCGACTACGCCTGGTTCAGCGGCAACAGCGGCAATGTGTTTCACAAATCGGGACAGAAAAAACCCAACGCCTGGGGATTGTATGATATGCTCGGAAACGTAAGCGAGTGGACCCTCGATCACTATGATGAGCACGCTTATGAAAAAATAGCCGATGGCAGCAAGGATACTGAACCGGCGTTTAGTGCTTCCCGTTATCCCAAGGTAGTAAGAGGTGGCGGTTATAGGGATGCCGCCGGGCAACTGCGCAGTGCCGCCCGCGTAAAGTCAGATCCCTCCTGGAACCGACGCGATCCCCAGATCCCGAAGAGCCGCTGGTGGCTTACGGAAGCCTCCATGGTAGGATTCCGCGTGGTAAGGCCCTATCAGCAACCATCACCCGAAGAGATCAAAGCTTTTTATCAGAAATACCTCGGTAAATAATCCTTCTTATTTCATACAACTCTAACATGACAAACGAAGCTTCCAATGGCAAACAGGGTTCCCGCAGGGAATTCATGAAACAATCCGGCATACTCGCAGGCGGTGTGCTGGCCACGCCTTTCCTGTCGAAGGCGAATTATTTTTCCGGCGCCGACGGCACCATTAAAATAGCCCTGGTGGGTTGCGGCGGACGTGGTACCGGCGCTGCCATGCAGGCCCTGCTGAGCGGACAGAAAGTAAAGCTGGTGGCCATGGCCGATGCTTTCCATGACCGCATCGATCAGTGTTTCAATACGCTGAATGCCGATGATATTTCCGACTATTCCAGCAAGGTGAAAAACGTGAAAGCCAGCATTGATGTGCCGGAAGAAAGAAGATTTACGGGTTTCGACGGCTACCAGAAAGCGATTGCGCTGGCCGATGTGGTGATCCTGACCACACCTCCTGGTTTCAGGCCCATCCATTTTGAAGAAGCCATCCGCCAGGGCAAACATGTGTTCATGGAAAAGCCCGTAGCCACGGATCCTGCGGGGATACAGAAAGTGCTGGCAGCCGCGGCCATCGCCAAACAGAAAAAACTGAACGTGGTGGTGGGACTGCAGCGCCATTATCAAAATTCCTACCGGGAGTTGTATAAGAGAAAGAACCTGATCGGCGACATCGTTTCTGCACAGGCCTGGTGGGACAATGATGGCGTATGGGTGCACCCGCGCCAGGCCGGGCAAACCGAAATGGAATACCAGATGCGCAACTGGTATTATTTCAACTGGCTCTGCGGCGATCACATCAACGAACAGCACATCCACAACATCGATGCCGTTAACTGGTTCAAGGGTGGCTACCCGGTAAAGGCCCAGGGCCTTGGCGGCCGCCAGGTACGCGTGGGCAAAGAGTACGGCGAAATCTTCGACCACCACTACGTGGAGTTCACTTATGCCGACGGCAGTGTGCTCAACAGCCAGTGCCGCCACATTCCCGGCACCATGAGTAAGGTGGATGAAATGCTGGTAGGCACCAAAGGAAAAATCCATTGCGGCGCCGGCAGCATTTCCGATCTCAAAGGCAAATCGCTTTACCAGTTCGACCAGACCAAGGAGAACAACCCTTACCAAACCGAACACGATGAGCTCTTTGCCGCCATCGCAAAAGGGCAATACAAATTTGCCGACGCCGAAAACGGTGCCAAAAGCACCATGACGGCCATCCTGGGGCGAATGGCCACCTACAGCGGCCAGGTGATCGAGTGGGACAAAGCCATCAACAGCGGCATCGACATCATGCCCAAAACCTTTGCCTGGGATGCAGCGCCGCCCATCCTTCCCAATGCCGATGGTTATTATCCCATCGCTGTTCCGGGAGTCACCAAATACTTCTAAATTCAGGGCCTCGCAGATTGCGGGGCCTTTTTATTTCCGCCATGCATATGAAAAGAAGAAAATTTCTCCGGAACGGTTCCCTGGCCGCTGCGTCACTGGCAGCCATTAGCCTGGAAGCCTGCCGGCAAAAGGAGGACAAAGCCAAAACAGCAACAGGCAAAGCAGAAGAAGATTTTCCGCTGGAAGAAGCCACTATCCGCTCCCTGCAGGAGATGATGGAAAAAGGAAGCCAGTCGGCCGTTTCCATTGCTGAGCTTTATCTCCAACGTATACACGCCATCGACAAATCGGGGCCCGCCCTGCGTGCCGTGATAGAGCTGAACCCCGATGCCATTGCCATCGCCACGGAAAGAGACGCGGAAAGAAAAGCCGGCAAACTGCGCGGCCCCCTGCACGGCATCCCGGTACTGATCAAAGACAATATCGATACCGCCGATAAGATGCAGACCACGGCGGGCGCGCTGGCGCTCGCCGGCAACAAAGCTTCGCGCGATGCTTTCCTGGTGGAAAAATTGCGTTTAGCCGGTGCCGTTATACTTGGCAAAACCAACCTGAGCGAGTGGGCCAATTTCCGCAGTTCCGCTTCCTGCTCGGGCTGGAGCAGCCGCGGCGGGCAGACCCTGAATCCCTACCTGCTCAGTCACAATCCCTGCGGCTCCAGTTCGGGGTCGGGCGTGGCTGCCGCCGCCAACCTCTGCGCCGTTACCATTGGTACGGAAACCGACGGCAGCATTACCTGCCCGGCGGCTGTAAACGGCGTGGTGGGACTGAAACCGACCGTGGGCCTGGTGAGCCGCAGCGGCATCATTCCCATTTCGCACACGCAGGATACAGCAGGTCCTATTACCCGTACGGTGGAAGACACGGCCATCTTGCTGAGCATACTGGCAGGCACCGACGCCGCCGACCCCGCCACGCGCGAGGCCGATGCAAAAAAAGCTACAGACTATAGCCGCTTCCTGGACGCCGGCGCGCTCAAAGGAAAACGCATTGGCATAGAGAAAAAACCGCAGGGCAATAACCAGTTCCTGCACCGCCTGCAGGAAGCCGGTAAAGCCGCGCTGGTTCAGGCCGGCGCCACGGTGGTTGAACTGGATTATCTCGAAAGCCTGCGCCCTTACGGAGAGGCGGAATTCACCGTACTGAAATATGAATTCAAAGACGGTGTCAACAAATACCTCTCTGCCGCCAAGGCACCGGTGAAATCGCTGAAGGAAGTGATCGCGTTCAACACCACCAACCAGGACAAAGCCATGCCTTATTTCAAACAGGAAACCCTGGAAGCCTGTGAAGCCCTTGGCGGACTGGACAGGCCCGAATACCTGGAAGCGCTGAAAAAAAGCCGCGACGGATCACGCAGGCTGCTGGATGAACTTTTCAGCAAAAACCAACTGGATGCCATAGCCGGACTCACCATGGGCCCGGCCTGCAGCATCGACCGCTGGTACGGCGATCGCTGGGGCGATGTGTTTCTGACGCAACCGGCGGCCATTTCGGGATACCCGCATATTTCGGTGCCCTGTGGCTTCGTTTATGGGTTACCGGTAGGTTTCTCTTTTTTTGGTCCCGCTTATTCGGAAGGGCCGCTGCTTGCCATCGCCTATGCTTTTGAGCAGGCCACCAAAGCGAGAAAAAAGCCCGGCTTCCAGGCCAGCTTCACTGCATAAAACAAATGCCATGAGACCTGTTCTCTTTTCCGCACTGGCTGCGGCGCTGTTCTTCCTTGCTCACGGAGACGCCCATGCGCAGCAAAAACAACCGGCGCTTTCCCGCGTCCTGGAAGAAAAGAAAACCGATTGGCTGCTGTCGTTCCGTGAATTCCTGCGCTTACCCAATATCGCTTCTGATTCCGCCGGCATCAGGCGCAATGCAAAACACATTATGGAAATGATGCAGCAGCGGGGCATTGCAAATGTACGCCTGCTGGAAGCGGATCATCCTGCCACACCGCCTGCTGTTTATGGAGAAGTGCGTGTGCCCGGCGCCAAACAAACCCTGGTGTTCTACGCACATTACGATGGCCAGCCGGTGAACCCTGCGCAGTGGGCGCCCGGCCTGCAGCCTTTTACACCGGTCCTCTACTCCGGCGCCATTCCGGGAAGGGCAGGCGCACAGCCCCTGCCCTTCCCGGAAAAAGGCAAACAAATCGAAAACGACTGGCGGATCTATGCGCGTGGCGCCTCCGACGATAAGGCAGGCGTAGCGGGACTACTCTATGCTTATGAAGCCATCCGGGCAGCCGGCCTGTCGCCCGCCGTCAACATCAAATTCTTTTTTGAAGGGGAAGAAGAAGCAGGCTCTGAACACCTGCCGGAAATCTTGCAGAAACATGCGTCGCTGCTGCAATCCGACGGCTGGATCATCTGCGATGGTCCTGTGCACCAGAGCGGGCGCAGGCAGGTGGTATTCGGTGTGCGCGGCGATGCGCACCTAATCCTTACCGTATACGGCCCGCGGCGTCCGCTGCACAGCGGGCACTATGGAAACTGGGTGCCCAACCCCGCGCTCACACTTGCCAAACTGCTCGCCGGCATGAAAAACGACAGCGGCCGCGTTACCATCAAAGGATTCTACGACGATGTATTACCGCTTACCGATGCAGAAAAAAAAGCGCTGGCCGCCGTACCGCCGGTCGAGCGTCAAATGAAAGAGGAACTGGGCTTTGGCCGCGAAGAGCAACCGGGCCTCTCACTGATGGAAGCCATCAACCAGCCCTCGCTTAACATCAATGGCATGTCCTCGGGCAATGTGGGAAAGATGGCTTCCAACATGATCCCCACTACAGCAGAAGCCGTGCTGGACCTGCGTTTGGTGCCGGGCAACGACTGGCAGCGCCAGCAGCAGAAACTGATCGATCACATCCGGGAACAGGGATTCACCGTCATTGACCACGAGCCCACGGAAGAAGAACGCGCTTCGGGCCGCCCCCTGGTAAAAGCAATTCCCGGGAAAGACGGTTACAATGCGCAACGTACTGATATGACCCTTCCGCTCGGGCGACAGGTGATTGCGGCAGTGCAATCCACCAGCCGGGAGCCGGTTGTTTTGGTGCCTTCACTCGGTGGTTCGCTGCCGCTTTATGTGTTCGAGAAATACCTGGACGCGAAAACGGTAATTGTACCCATCGCCAACCACGACAACAACCAGCATGCAGAAAATGAGAACATCCGTTTGGGAAATTTCTGGCAGGGCATTGAAACCTATGCAGCCATTATGCTATTGGCAAAATGATCAGCCACTTTAATGACGGTCATCGCCACAACAATCAACCGCGCTGCCGGCCGCGATCGCGGAAAGCTTTGTAGGAACCACTCTTCTTGGGGGCTGCAGGAGCATCGGTTTTTTTTGCAGCAGCATTAACGTTTTTCCTGCCGGAAGAAGCAGCGGGTTTCCTGGCTCCGGAAGCTGCGGTTTTTTGGGCGGGAGGAACAGCAGGTTTTTTCGGTCCGGAAGCTATGGGCTTCCCGGCAGCAGTAGCCGTTTTCTTTTTCCCGGCCGGCGCCTCTCCCACTGAGGTTTTCAATGCTTCCTTCACCTGGTGCAGTTCCGCATCGCTGAGGTAGCGCCATTTCCCCACCGCCAGCTTATCGAGCCGTACCTGCATAATGCGGGTTCGCTGCAGGCCGTTCACCGTATAACCGAGGTATTCACACATGCGGCGGATCTGCCGGTTCCAGCCCTGAACCAGCACAATGCTGAACTGCTGGCGGCCAACAACCCGCACTTTACAGGGAAGTGTGCGCCCTTCGGCCAGCGGAATGCCCGCCGACATCTTTTCCGCAAACCCAGGCTCAATGGGCTTGTGCACGCGTACCAGGTATTCTTTTTCATGTGCATTGCCTGCCCGCAACATCTTGTTCACCATATCGCCGTCGTTGGTCAGGAAAATAAGTCCTTCCGAATCCTTATCGAGCCGGCCGATGGGGAAAATGCGTTTGGAGTAACCGATGAAACTGATGATATTGCCACGCACCTGCTCTTCCGTAGTGGTAGTAATGCCTACCGGTTTATTAAAAGCGAGGTATACCGGCTTTTCTTTTTGTTTAATGGTAACCAGGCTGCCATCCACTTCCACCTCATCGCCTTTTTGCCAACGGTTGCCAGGTTTGGCCGGAACACCGTTCAATAATACGCGTCCTTCCAGGATCAGCCGGTCGGCTTCCCTGCGCGAACAATACCCTGTATCGCTGATGAATTTGTTGAGACTTACAGAAGCTTCCATTATCTTTTTTTCCGGGAATGTTCTTTCAGGGAAGCGGTGATCACCCATTCAAAATCGAGCTGTCTTTTTTCCAGGTTGGCGGCCACCACGCGGATCCTTACTTTATCGCCCATGCGGAATTGCCTGCCCGAGCGCAACCCTACCAGCATATAGTCGGATTCAACATGCCGGAAATCGTCCACCTCCGAAAGACTGGCAATGCTCACCAGCCCCTCGCACTTGTGCTCCACTGTTTCCACCCAGAATCCGAAAGAAGAAACGCCGCTGATAACGCCGTCGAATTCTTCCCCCAGGAAATTCTTTAAATACTCTACCTGTTTGTATTTATTGCCCGCTCTCTCCGCTTCCATGGCCGCCCTTTCCCTTTCGCTGCAGTGTTTGCATTTCTCTTCCATTTTTTTATCGAGCACAAAACGGCTGTCGAGTATTTCCTGCAGGATCCGGTGCACCATCACATCCGGATAACGGCGAATGGGAGAAGTGAAATGGCAATAGTGTTCAAAGCCGAGCCCATAATGGCCGATGTTCTTGGTGGTGTACGCCGCTTTGGCCATAGTGCGGATGCCCAGTTGTTCCAGCACGTGCTGTTCCGGCTGTCCCTTCACGTCTTCCAGCAGGCGATTGAAAGATTCGGCTATACGTTCGGGTGACTTCGTATCAAAAGAGTGCCCGAATTTCCGCGCAAAGGCTGCAAAGGGCAACAGCTTCTCTTCATCGGGCTGGTCGTGCGTGCGGTAAGGGAAGGGAATGGACTTCTTATCGACTTCAATTTTCCCGATGTGTTCCGCCACATAGCGGTTGGCCAGGAGCATGAATTCCTCGATCAGTTGATGCGCTTCCTTGCTCTCCTTGATCATGATGCCGATGGGCCGGCGCTGCTCATCGAGCTTAAACCGTACTTCCTGTGAAGAAAAATTGATGGCTCCTTTTTTAAAGCGTTGTTTGCGGAATTTCTGCGCCAGTCCGTTCAACAGCAAGATCTCTTCCTTATACAGGCCCTCTCCCGATTCGATCACCTCCTGCACTTCTTCATAGGTGAAACGATGATTGGAATGGATAACGGTGCGGCCCAGCCAGTAGTCCTTCACTTCGCCTTTGGACGAAATATGGAATACCGCGGAGAAAGTGAATTTGTCTTCGTGCGGACGCAGGGAACAAAGTTCGTTGGAGATCTTTTCCGGCAGCATGGGATTCACCCGGTCGGGCAGGTACACCGAGGTAGCACGCTGGTAGGCTTCCTTATCCAGCTCAGTACCCGGCTCCACATAATAACTCACGTCGGCAATATGGACGCCTATTTCATACCCCGATTTAACGGGGCGAATGGAAAGGGCGTCGTCAAAATCCTTTGCATCCGTGGGGTCGATGGTAAAGGTAAGCACCTCGCGGAAGTCGCGCCGCTTCTCTATTTCAGCAAGAGACAGTATTTCAGGAATGCGGGCGGTTTCTTCGATCACATCTTCCGGAAAACTCATCGGGAAGCCGGCCGACAGGATGATCTCCTTCATAGCAAGGTCGTTCTCGGCGCTTTCTTCCAGCAGTTCCACCACTTCGCCTACCGGCTTTTTGCCCTGCTCCCATTCTATGATCCGCACCATTACCCGCGAGCCGTTGGGAGCCTCGTGGATATTGGCAAGCGGGATGTAGATATCCGGCATGGGCCGGTCGCCGTCGGCAATAAAAAAAGCGAAATTCTTACTGATCTCCAGGCGGCCCATGAACACCACCTGTTTTCTCTCCAGCACTTTTTCCACCACACCCTGCATACGCCCCATTTTACCGGCCGGCTTGGTGATGCGTGCTTCGACCGTGTCGCCGTGCATGGCTGTGTTGAAGTCATTGGGACGAACGAGAATATCCTGCCCGGGCTGGTCGCTGACAACAAACCCCATCCCACTCCGGGTAATATCCAGCTTTCCCCTCACCAGCGGTGCGGAGCTTTGTTTGTTTTTTTCTTTCTTCTTTCCTGCCTGTTTCCTGCTCATCTGGTTGGTTTAATTGGCTGCCGAAAACTGTTTAATAAATTTACCGATTAAAGCGGTAAAGCGCTCCTGGTCGCCAAATAAAAAGCACATCTCAATAGGGATCACAAAGAGGGGCAGGTCGTGCAGCTCTTCCCTGAATTTTACCAATCTCACCGCATCTTTCTCCGTGGTAAGAATGATCTTCCAGGGGCTGGTCAGTTGTTCGAAGCGTTTGCGTATATCGCGCAGGTCGTCGATGCTGAAAATATGGTGATCGCCATAGATCATTTCTTCGTAAGTGCGGCAATCGTCGTTGAGTAATTTTTTCAGGGGCCTCGGGTTGGCAATGCCGGTGACGAGCAATACTTCCACATCCGGTGTAAGCCGGTAATCTTTTTTTTCGGTGATGTGGTAAAGGGCGCCGTATTCTATACCGGTAAAAAAAAGGGATTGTTCCGGCAGCAGGTCCAGTTCCTTCCGGATCTCCGCCGCTTCCTGGGTGCTGAGGGTGGACGGGCATTTGGTGACCACGATCAGTTCCGCCTCGCGGGCCCTTCGTTTTTCGTCGCGCAGGTCGCCCGTGGGCAGGTACCAGTCGCGCGTATACAGGTTGTTATAATCGGTAAGCAGAATGTTACAGCCGGCGCGGATACTGCGGTGTTGAAAGGCGTCGTCGAGGATCACCACTTCGGTGCCGGGATGATCGTCGAGCAATTGCGGCAGGCAGGCGACGCGGTCTTCCCCAACGGCCACGGCTACATCGGGAAACTTAAGATGGAACTGCATGGGCTCGTCGCCAACATCAAGCGCCGTGGTTTGATCGCTGGCAAGAACATAACCCCTGGTTTTGCGTTTGTACCCGCGGCTGAGCGTGGCCAGTTTAAAATGCGGACCGAAATAACGCAGCAGGAATTCCACCATGGGCGATTTACCGGTACCGCCCGCGGCAATATTGCCCACGCAAATGACCGGCAGGGCAAAACTGGTGCTGGCCAGCAGGCCCTTATCGAAAAGCTTATTGCGCAGGAATATGACCAGGAAATACAGGAGGCTAAAAGGAAAGAGAATGATCCTGATGGTTTTGAGCAGTGGAAGGTTAAAATTCATAGATCATTTCCGGCGTAATGCAGGCATGTAAAGGTATGTCAAATTCATCGATGCCAGGGAGGATGGGCTCGGGAGGAAAATAGCTGAGTCCCAGCCTGAGGCAATCGGGCCGGCAGTTGGCGAGAAAACGGTCATAAAATCCCCTTCCATAACCAAGCCTGTAACCATTGCGGTCAAACGCCAGCAGGGGTACCATCACCAGGTCAATGCTGGCGGGGTCCCAGGGGCTGCCATCTTTCGGTTCTGCAATACCGTGAGCACCGATGCTAAAGCTGGTATCTTCGTCCACACCTACCGCCTGCATGCTGTTGTGCTCAAAATCGCTCAGCGGGAAAGCCAGTTCCAGCGGGGGTATGCGAAACTGCAGGAAATCGGTGATCAGAAAGGTATTGGGTTCTGCCCGTTCTGCCAGAGGCCAGTAAGAAAGCACCCTGCGGGGTTCCAGGGGCAATTGCCATTCCTGGAAACGGATCAGGAGCAGGTCGTCGAGCTTGCTCCGCTGGCTCCCGGTAAGGGACAAACGCTTTTCACGGAAAATCTTTCGCAGTGCGGCCTTGGTCATGACAGTGGTTTGGTGATCGTTCCGGCAACGCGACGAAGGAATGCCTCGCCGGGATTCTCTTCAAAAGGAATACTGCCAAGGATGGGATAGCCGGTCCACGCAGCGATTTCTTTTTCATAGTCCCCGAAACGGTCGTTGAAGATCCAGCCTGCCACATCGAGCCCGGCCTGCCGGCAATAGGCCGCAGTGAGCAGGGAATGGTTGATGCTTCCCAGGTAGTTGCGGCTCACCAGCACCAGCCTGGCCTGCAGTGCAAGGGCCAGGTCGGCCATGGTCTCCTTTTCATTGAGCGGCACAAGGAGTCCGCCGGCGCCTTCTATCAGCAAAGGCCCCGGCGATGAAGGACAGGCGGCCACCAGGTCCGCCACCCGGATATCGATCCCTTCCTCACGGGCAGCTATATGCGGAGATGCAGGCTTTTTCAGCCGGAAAGCTTCTTCAAAAACCTGTGTTCCTGCAGGCGCCATACGGCTGATCCACTGGCTGTCGGTGCCCTCTTCCCAGCCGGCCTGCACGGGCTTCCAGTAATCTGCCTGCCAGGCATGGCAAAGCACGGCCGATACCAGGGTTTTTCCAATGCCGGTTCCAATCCCTGTTATGAAATAAGGACGGTCCATTTCTTATCGGTTGATGAAAAAAGAAAAGAGCGTAGTACCGTAAGAGCGGGTTTGCACGTATTTCTCAAATCCTTCGTAACTGTTGCGGGGCGTATGTTCCAGCACAAACATGCCTCCGGGTTTCAGCAAGCCGCGCGATACCACCAAACGGGGAAGCTCATCGATGCTTTCCAGCGCATAGGGTGGTCCGGCAAAAATAAAATCATAGCTGTCGTTGCAGGTTTCCATGAAACGAAAAACGTCCATGCGTACCAATTTGAGCTGTTTCAGTTCGAAAGTATCAGCGGTCTTCTGAATAAAGGCAGCCATGACAGGATCCTTTTCCACTATGGTTTGGTCGGTGGCGCCGCGCGAAGCGAGTTCATAACTGATACAGCCCGTGCCGCCAAAAAGATCGAGGGACTTGAGCCCTTCGAATTCGATATTGTTCTGCAGGATGTTAAAAAGGCCCTCTTTGGCGATGTCCGTAGTGGGGCGCGTATGGGGCATATGTGCAGGCGGACTGATTTTCCGGCCACCGAGTGTTCCGCTTATGATACGCATGAGGCCAGTTGCATTAAGGGCGTGAAATAATGTTCCGGCTGGTCCTGCAGGCTTTCAGCGGAAAGCGTAACACCTTCCGGGGCAGGCGTTACCGCTATGTTCCGGAAATATTTGAAGAGTTCCGCGTACAGGGAAGAGCCGGTATCGATCCAGCCATTGAAAAACAGTTCCACCGTTTCGGGGTCCAGGTTCAGGTGGGTCGTGGCTGCGAGCAGGTAATAACTGATGTCTTCCGGTTGCTGAAAAGCATAGGATTGGACCAACAGCCAGTCTTCTTTGCGAATGGCAACCGCCACGCGGTTGTTGTCGAAGAGCAGGAATATTTGTCCCGCAGCCGCCGTTGGCAATTTTTCCAGCCAGGCCAGCCAAACGCTCAGCAGGTGGCGGTGCAGGCTATTCGGATGGGCGTTGGAAAGTGCGTGATAGGCCTCTGTGGGTATGCGGTAAATGGCATAGTCCTGGCGGCCGCTTACCTGCTCGGTCAGCAGGGTGCCTTTGAACAGGTCACCGAACTGGGCGTCGAGCAATTCCTTTCCGTTGTCCACATTGTACAACGCGGCCGGCACAATGCTTACCTGCGGACAATCGTGCAGGATCCAGAGCTTTGACCATTGCCGGGTCCAGTCGCGGTGCTCCAGCAACCAATCGCGCAGGCCGACCAGGGACCCGTTTTCTGCAGCTTCCTTTTCAAATTCTACCGCACGAAAAGCAAGTGGCCGGTGGCCTGCATCGGTAATCAGCAGTTGCAGCCCCTCCTGCCCTACCTGCAGGAAAAGCGTCGCTTCAGAAGGATTTCCTTCCGGCGCAAAACGCAGGTCGAATCGGGTAGTGTAGTTCATAACAATAGCTGCAATAATACATTATTTTCAAACGCTGTGCCCGCTTCCAGCCCGGCCCGGGGCCGGCGTCCGGCGTTTGCGCCGGGTTGTTCGCGGCCGGCAAACATTGTTGCCACCGTCACCGGGAAGGCAAAGATGGTTACCGGAATTTGCGGCTGAGCGTAATGCCTACTTTGCCCTGCAGGTGCGGAATGGGTGCGTGCAGCTTGATGATGGAAATGCGCAGCTCGCGTGTTTGCGGATAGGCCTTCCGGATATCGTTCATGATGTTGTCGGCAATGGCTTCCAGCAAGGGAGTGGGATGGTCCATGTGCTTTCTTACAATCTGCAGCAGGTCTTCGTAACTGATCAACTGGCTGATGTGGTGCAGTTGCGATTTCCGTGGCTTATAGTGCAGGTCGAGCTGCAGTTCAAAATCGTTGCCGGTTTTGTCCTCTCCTTCGTAGAGGCCATGGTAGCCGTGGAATACCAGATCCCTGAGATGAACCGTAAGCATATGTTGTGTCTGTGTTCGACTTATATATGTCCGAGCCCGGAAAGAAAACGTTCCGCATCGAGGGCTGCCATGCAACCGCTGCCTGCGGCGGTTACTGCCTGGCGGTAGATCTTATCCTGCACATCGCCCGCCGCAAAAACCCCTTCGATATTGGTTTTGGAGGTACCGGGAATGGTTTGGATGTAACCGGCTTCGTCCATTGTAAGCCAGTCTTTAAAAATATCCGAATTGGGTTTGTGCCCGATCGCCACAAAGAAACCGCTGAGGGGTACTTCTGTAATGGCGCCGGTAAGCATGTTCTTAAGACGTGCGCCGCTCACTTTGTTATCGCCCAGGATCTCGAGGGTTTCGGTATTCCAGTAGACATCGATATTGGGCGTTGCTTTCACCCTTTCCTGCATCACGCGGGAGGCGCGCATACCGTCTTCGCCCTTGCGCACGATCATATGCACTTTGGAAGCGAGTTTCGACAAATAAACGGCTTCTTCGCAGGCGGTGTCGCCGGCGCCCACAATGGCAACTTCCTTACCACGGAAAAAGAAGCCATCACAAACAGCGCAGGCGCTTACGCCAAAGCCGTTGAGTTTTTCCTCGCTGGGAAGCCCCAGCCATTTGGCCGAAGCGCCGGTGGCGATGATCACTGCATCGGCCGTCATCTGTTTTTCCTCGTCGATCTCCACTTTAAACGGCCGGGCGGAAAAATCCACTTTGGTCACCAGCCCGAAACGGATATCGGCGCCCATGCGCACGGCCTGCTTCTCGAAATGCACCATCATATCAGGACCCTGCACGCCATCGGCGTAACCAGGATAGTTCTCTACTTCTGTTGTGATGGTCAATTGTCCGCCCGGTTGTATGCCCTGGTAGAGCACCGGTTTCAGGGCGGCACGGGAGGCATAAATAGCAGCGGTATATCCAGCGGGACCAGATCCAATGATCAGGCAATGTGAGTGTTCGACGGCGCTTTGATCCATGTAGGGTAAAATTGAGGTCGGCAAAAATAGTTATTTAGGAATTATGATTTGTTGGTATTGGGCAGCATAACCACCAAAATAGCCCAGGGCATTGTTGGAGATATTTCCCAGCACTTTGGTAGGACTGGAAAAAGGGCTTCCGATGCTCTGGTAATTGTATTCCATGGTGCGCCAGAAATCGTAGGTACCCTTATCTATATTGGTGAACTTGACAATCACCGTATCGCCCCGGTCGAAAAAGCTGTAGGTCTCCAGGTCGATCTCCTCGTTGCGGTTCACGCCCTTCTCCACTTCCACCTCATAAGACTGGCCGTCGATGATCTGGTCGTCGTACACCGAATTGAGTCCGGGGAAATAAGGCTGGCCGTTTACGGAGGTGAAATAACGGATATAGTTACCCATCCCTGGTGGATCGGTCACGTGGGCCAGCACCACTACCTTATTGGTATCGGGGTTATTGGGACTGGTTTTCCAGCCGAGGGAGTCGACCTTTTTGGTGAGGGCGGGGATCCGGGTCTGGGCGGTATAGGTTTTCCCCTCCACCGCAATGGTGAGGGAATAGGTTTTGTCCAGTTCCCCCAGGAAGGCCGTGGCCAGGTTGGCAGAGTCGATGCCATAATAATATAGGGTGGCTTCGGGTGCGGGAACGGCGTATTCTTTCAGCGTATGCGTTTTTGCGCCGTTGGAAACGGTGATCACGGCGTCGTGTACAAAGGAGCCTTCCAGGATATCGGGGGTGATTTCACTGAAATAATCGAGGCTGCGCGACAACACCACTGTGGGTGGTTTATTGTTTTCAATGCTCCCGTCCACCACCAGTTTGGGCGGCTGTTCATCCAGGTCGAAATGAACCGTTTTTTCGCAGGAAACCAGGAAAGGGGCAACCAGTGCAAGAAAAAGAAACGGGGTAAACCTGTTCACAGATCGCATTTGGATATCTAACAAGCGAGGAGGCATTTGGTTAAAACGGGTCAGGGCAGAAATGGAAAATCCTGCCTGGGGCAGGACTTCCGGGATATGTTATGAACCCAGCTTAACCCAGGTATGCCTTGAGGGCATTGCTGTAGCGGGCTTTTTGCAGGCGTTTGATGGCCCTTTCCTTGATCTGCCGGATGCGTTCTTTGGTAAGATCGTATTTCTGACCGATCTGCTCAATGGTAACACCGTTTTCGCCGTCGAGGCCGAAATAGGCGTTTACGATCTCCGCTTCCCGGGGGCTGAGGGATTTCAGCACACGGCGGATCTCGTTGCGGAGGGAATCCTGCATCACGTCTTCGTCGGTATCATCGGAACCTTCCAGCAGGTCACCCATGGCCACGTCTTCGGCTTCGTGCACGGGGGCATCGAGGGAAGTGTGGCGGGTATTGCTCTGGAAGATATTATTGATCTCGGTTTCGCTCATTTCCAGGATCTCGGCCAGTTCTTCGGTAGAAGGCTCGCGTTCGTGTTCCTGTTCGAAAGCCATATAGGCTTTATTGGCCTTATTATAAGTGCCGATCTTGTTCTGGGGCAGGCGTACCAGGCGACCCTGTTCGGCCAAAGCCTGGAGAATGGACTGGCGGATCCACCAAACGGCGTAGGAAATGAATTTAAAACCCTTGGTTTCATCGAAACGCTGGGCGGCCTTAATCAGGCCCAGGTTGCCTTCGTTGATGAGATCGGAAAGAGAAAGACCCTGGTGCTGGTATTGCTTGGCCACAGATACCACGAAACGGAGGTTGGCCTGCACCAGTTTGTCGAGCGCGCGCTGGTCGCCCATTTTAATGCGCTGGGCCAGTGTAGTCTCCTCTTCGGGAGTGATCATGCTGATCTTGGAAATTTCCTGGAGATATTTCTCAACCGCCTGGGAATCACGGTTGGTAATCTGTGTAGCAATTTTAAGCTGCCTCATGCCTGTCTGTTAATATTAATAATATGCTCTAATGACGCTTACGGTTCGCCTGTGGTTGCGATAGGAAGGTTAATGGTTGGCGAAAATGGTCCTGAACTGTCTGCAAAAATAACTACTGCCCTACAGAAATCATAGCCCCTGTGGATAATTATCTGCTTTTTACAGATAATTATTTTTTCTGGACTAATAGCTGATAATCTGTCCGTCCGGAGCGGTAAGAATTAGCTCTTTCTTAACAGATTTTTCCACGCTTCCGATCGGTTGGGCGTCCAGGCCCAGGGCTGCTGCAATTTCCAATATGGAGCCAGCCGCTTTTTCCGTCGTGAAGATTTCAAGCCTTTGTCCCATGTTGAAAACCTGGTACATCTCCTTCCAGTCGGAGCCCGATGCTTTCTGTATCAGGTTAAATACAACCGGGGGCGGTAAAAGGTTGTCTTTGACGATCCTGAAATTTCCCGGCAGGTATTTGAGGCATTTGGTTTGTCCGCCTCCGCTGGCATGCACCAGTCCGTGCACGTCGGCGAAATGGGTTTCCAGCACCTGCTTGAGCAGGGGTGCGTAGGTACGGGTGGGCGAAAGCAGCAGCCTGCCCACGCTCTGCTGGCCAAAGCCGGGCACCTCCACGGTATCTGTCATGCCGTGTGGCCCGATGTATACCACCTGCTCCGGCAATCCGGTATCGAAGGATTCCGGGAAACCCGTCGCATATTTTTTGGACAGGGCGTCGTGGCGGGCACTGGTAAGGCCGTTGCTGCCGAGGCCGGAATTGTAAGCTGTTTCGTAGCGGCTCCGGCCGGCGCTGGATACCCCGATGATGATGTCGCCTTCGCGGATGCCGTCGTTGGTGACGAGCCGCGATTTTGGCCAGCGGGCCGTCATGGTTCCGTTTACGGCAATGGTGCGCACCACGTCGCCCACATCGGCCGTTTCGCCGCCGAGGTAATGGATGTTCACCCCGTATTTTTTCATCTCATCAAAAAATTCCTGGGTGCCGGAAATGATGGCTTCCAGCACTTCACCAGGGATCAATCTTTTATTACGGTCGATGGTAGAGCTGAAGAGCAGGTTATCATGTATGCCCACACAGAGCAGGTCGTCGGTGTTCATCACCACCGCATCCTGTGCAATGCCTTTCCACACGGAAATATCGCCGGTTTCTTTCCAGTAGAGATAGGCCAGGATGGATTTGGTGCCCGCGCCATCGGCGTGCATCAGGTTCACCCAGTTGCTGTCGCCTCCCAGGTAATCGGGATAAATTTTACAGAATGCATGCGGGAAAAGCCCCTGGTCGAGGTGTTCAGTGGCTTTATGGACTTCTTCTTTCTGGGCACTGACCCCTCTTTGGGAATACAAACTCATGGCGCAAAATTAGGTGAATAAGTCTAATTTTGCCCCCTCCTATCATGCAGGTGCACCGCAACATACAGGAACTGCCGGCCTTCCGCAATGCGGTGGTTACCATCGGCACTTTTGACGGGGTGCACCTGGGCCATCGCAGCATCATCCGGCAAATGAAAACGGTGGCCGAACAGGTGGATGGTGAAACCCTCATCATCACCTTTCACCCGCATCCCCGGCGCATTGTGGGCAAAGCGGCCCAGCCGGTGCAATTGCTGACCAGCCTTCCCGAAAAAATTGAGCTGCTGCGGCAGGAAGGGATCGATCACCTGGTGGTGGTTCCCTTCACGCAGGATTTTGCGGCGCAGTCGCCGGAGGATTATGTGGAGGAATTCCTGGTGCGAAATTTTCACCCGCATACCATCATCATCGGGTACGACCACCGGTTTGGACGGAACCGGGCCGGCGATTTCAAGTTGCTGGAAGCCTATGCTGCGCGGCATTGTTTTTCCCTGGTGGAAATACCCGCCCGCCTGCTGCAGGAAGCGTCCATCAGTTCCACGCGCATCCGCAACGCCCTGCTGGAGGGAGATGTGAAACTGGCCGCTTCCCTGCTGGGTTACCCGTATTTTTTTGAAGGCATTGTAGTGAAGGGCAACCAAATGGGCCGCACCATCGGCTTTCCCACGGCCAACCTGCAACTGACCGACAATGAAAAGCTCATTCCCGCAAACGGCGTTTATGCGGTAACGGTAGACCGCATTTCTCCCGCAGGGAAAACGACCGGCCATTATAAGGGCATGATGAACATTGGCGTAAGGCCTACGGTGGATGGACTGAACCGCACCGTTGAAGTGAATATCCTCGGTTTCGATGGTGATATTTATGGAGAAACCTTGCGGGTGGTGGTGCACCACTGGCTGCGAACCGAGCAGAAGTTTAACGGACTGCCGGCGCTCCGGGAGCAACTGGAGCGCGACCGTACCGCTGCAAAAGACGTACTCGGCGCTTAGTTAGTTCTCCAGCATTTTGGCCACCAGTTCCTTCATGAGAGAAGCGTCTGAACCCGAGGGTGCATTGATGCCCACCGATTTCAGGTTATAGTCGTGCAATAACAGCAATACCCTTTCAATTCCCGCATAGTCATAACGGTTAGCAGCGGCCAGGTAATCCTTCACGAAAAAAGGCGATACGCCAATGGCGGATGCAATGGATTTTTCATCGCGCGAAGGAACTCCGTAAACCTGGAAAACCTTGCTGAAAAAATTGTAGAGCGCCGGCAGCACCATTTGAATGGGACCGGCTTTGGGATTGGATTCAAAATACTGGATGATGCGGATGGCCTTGGGCATGTCTTTGCGGGCCAGGGCTTCCTGCAACTCAAATACATTGAATTCCTTGCTAACCCCCACATAGCTCTCAATATCATCTTCGGTGATCTGCTTGCGGCCGGCGAGGTTGAGCAGGAGCTTGTCGATTTCGTTATCGATCCGGCTAAGATCGTTGCCGATATGATCCACCAGCAGGTGAAGCGCTTTTTGCGTAATGCCGTATCCTTTGGAAGAAACCAGTTTTTCCGTCCAGGCCGGAAGCTGGTTGTCGTACATTTTTTTGGTTTGCAGCAGCTCGGTTTTCTCCTTGAGCAGCTTGGCCAGCTTGCTGCGGCCATCCACTTTTTTTTCTTTGTGGGCCACCACGAAAACCGTGGATGCCAGGGGCTGCGAAATATAGCCTTCCAGCTTATCGAGGTCCTTCATTTGCTGGGCCTCCTTGAGCAGCACCACCTGCCTTTCGGCAAACATCGGGTAACGCATGCAGGCGTTCACGATATCGGCCCAGTTGGCCTCGCGACCGTAAAAAATGGTCAGGTTGAAGCCCGCTTCCGACTCGGTAAGCAGTTGGTGTTCGGCCACCTGCACCAGTTGGTCAATGTAATAGTCCTCCTCTCCTTCCAGCCAGTACACCGGCCTGAATTTCCTGTTCCTCCAATCTTCCAGTATCTTTTCTACCGACATGTTTTTCCGTTGGGATGCAATAATAATTGAAAGCTGGGAAAAAAATCGCAATTTAGTGTGGGCTTGGTTTAGCGCTCTGTCAAACCGCTGAAGGAAGGTGGGTTTCGAATTTCTGGCACGGTTTTAGGAAAGGCCTATGTGACAGGTACTTAAAAACCTCGATAACCCGGACATTAACCATTTCTACATTCTGTTAAAACAAATATCAATGAGTACGACTAATTATCCTTCAGCAACCCCCTCGCAAGAACCTAAAAAAGATTACAAAGGTCTTATCATTGCCCTATTGGCAGCAGGCCTTCTTGGAACCTGGGGATACTTATTGTGGAACAACAATAAGAACGAACAAACCATCCAGCAAAAAGAAGCTACCATTGCCCAGGTAACAGACGAGAAAACCGAATTGCAGCGCAACTTCGATGCTTCTCTCGCCCGCTTGGATTCCGTTACCGGCAGCAACAACGCGCTGGAAGGAAAACTTACCGAAAAGAACAGCGAGATCACCAAACTGAAAGGTGAGATCCGCAGCATCCTGAACAAAAAGAATGCTACGGCCGCTGAACTGAACCGCGCCAAAGAACTGATCTCCACCCTCAACGAAAAAGTTGCCGGACTGGAGCAGGAAGTGGCCCGCCTCACTGCCGAAAATACCCAACTGAACACCGACCTCACATCGGAGAAAGGTAAAACCACCCAGCTCACCGCTGACCTGGCTACCACTACCTCCGCCAAGCAGGAACTGGAAAAAACAGTTGACATCGCTTCCACCCTCAATGCCTATAACATTGCGGTAACACCGGTGAACGAAAAAGGAAACGGTAAAGAAAAAGTAACAACTTCTGCCAAGAAGGTCGACAAACTGGTTGTTTCCTTCGATGTTGACAACCGTGTTGCGCCCTCCGGCACTTCCGATGTATACGTTGTAGTAACAGCACCCGATGGTAAAGTTGTTTCCCAGGAGCAACTGGGTTCAGGCACTTTCACTACCCGTGAAGAAGGCGACAAGTCTTTTACCGCCAAAGTTCCCGTTAAGATCGAAACCGGTAAGAAAACCGCTGTTGAGTTCGGTCTGAAACAAGGCGATAAATTCCAGAAAGGAAACTACAAGATTGAAATCTATCAGAATGGTTTCAAGATCGGAGAAGGCACCCGTGAGCTGAAGAAAGGTGGACTGTTTGGATAATAAGTGATCTCTCTCTTATAAAAAGAAACGCCCGGTAATGATTACCGGGCGTTTCTTTTGTGCTTATTCTTTTGTCCTTCGGGAAGGGTCCGCCGGCCATCCTGCCCATATCCGCTGCTGCAGGTCGCCGGGGCTTGCCAGCGGACTCCAGTCAAAGCTTCTGCTATATGCTGTGGCCGTCACCAGCGAACGGGTTTCTTTTTTCCCATTGAGCAGCAGCTCCAGGTGCCGTATGGTGCCCGCCGGCTCATTGTCCAGGGCTGCCCAGCTTTCCCGGGTAACAGCTTTTCCATTAACCGCCAGCAAACGACTCCCGGGGAGAATGCCTGCATACCAGGCCGGAGATTCATATGCAACGGTGCTAACCTGCAGCGTATCGGACAGCAGGCGGGGCTGAATACCCGTCCAGCTTCCCGGTTTCGGCCGGTTTACGGTGTCTATCAACAGTCCCGCATAACCGAAATAACGCGCATAGTCCGGCTCCGCTACCGTATATACATAACCGAAAAAATCATCCAGCGCGCAGCCGGCTACCTGTTCGCAGGCCTCCCTGAACTCTGCCTCCGTATACCCCCGGCCTTTTTCCCTGTAATAACGGTTGTACAGCAGGCGCATGACCGCGTCCAGGCCGTTCAGCCCAGCCGTTTCATGCCTGAGCCGGAAATCGAGCAAAAGGGCGAGAACAGGACCTTTCTCATAATAGGAAACAGTTTTATTGACCAGGTCGCCGGTCCTGCCGAAGGGGCCGTCGGACCAGGTATCATAACTGGCCTGGGTAACCGATTGAAAAAGCCTGCCGGGACTGGATTCCATGCGGCGTATGGTAGCGGTGAAAGATTGCAGCAATTCCTCCCTGGTGATGAGTCCCGCCCGGCAGAGCAGCAATTCGTCATAATAAGTGGTGACGCCCTCTGCCACCCACAGGAGGCGGGTGCGACTTCCATGATCATAGTCGAAGGGCCCCAGTTCAATGGGACGGATGCGTTTGGCGTTGAAGTGATGAAAATACTCGTGGGCCAGGAAACTGATCATGCGCCTGCGCCCTTCCGGCTTGTCCAGGCCCTCGCCGCTGAAGCTCACCGCCGTGGAGTTCAGGTGTTCAATGCCGCCACCACCCGGACCAATGCCCAGGAAAAAATACTTGCGGTAAGGAATGTCGTCGAAAATGGCCACAGCCGCTTCCACCACTTTCTTTAGATCGGCCATCAGCGCGGCCTGGTCAAAACTTCCCGGCGACCAGGCCACAAAATAATGCGGTACCCCGCGCACCGTAAAGGAGGGAAAAGATACCAGTTCACCCATCAGGATGGGACTATCGTACAGGATATCGAAATTGTCGGCCACCAGCGAATGGTTGGACAGGGAGTCAAGGCCGGTGGCAAGTTTCCAGCCCGGCTGCAGTTGCACAGCCACTTCCACTTTCCGCCCCGTTTGACCGGCTGGATGCAGAAAGAGGCCGGTTGGCGCAACAAAGCCCATTTTTTCATCGAGATAACAACTCGCTACAAAACGCCGGGTGGCTTTCACACGGTATTGCAGGTGAACGGAATCGGCGCTTCCGGAATACACCCGCCAGGTATTGCGGTCGGCCCTTTCCCAGCGCAGGGCGTTACCACGATTGTCCGTCACCGTTAGATCACTGATGTTTTCGGGGTAGTCCATCACCTGGTAATAGCCCGGCATCCAAACGGGTATTTTAAAATCGGTGTATGCGCCTTTTAAAGAGTCGGCATGCATGGAGACCTGGAAATAATGGTTGGCGGCGTTTGCAGTTTCCACCCTGAACCGTATGGGGCCGGCGGTGAGCAACTGACAGCAGCAAAGCTGGAAGGCCAGGAGATAAAGCAGGATTCTCATGCGCCAATTTAGCTTTTACCGGTAAGCCCGGCTGTTCCCCGATTAACCAGGCATTTCCACATTTTAGCCAAAACAAAACTCCCGGTCGATGGACCGGGAGTTGCTGAAAAGGTCAGGTAATTTAGCGGAAAGTATAGCGCACAGAAACGCCAAAATTCCCGTCTACACTGTTGTAGGGTGAATAATTGTCGTAGGGATCGGTAAGCTGGAAGGTGGGACGGAAATCGGCAGAGAGGTTCAGCGGAATATTGCCGAATTTATAGTCGATACCACCTGTGGGGAAAAGGCCCAGCCCAAAACCCTGGTAGCGATCGTCGTCGCTGAAGGAATTATAGGCAGAGAGACCGCCGCCTACATACCACTGCAGGCCCGGCACCGGCTTAATGGGGAAATGGTGCTGGTAAGCCGCAGAAAATGCAACCGTCACCCATTTATATTTGGTGCCGTCGTAATTCCAGTTACGGGGTCTCATACCCAGGTTGAACTCCAGGGCCCCGTGCTCAGAGATAAAGGTTTTGTAGGAAGCTGAAAATACCTCATAATAACCGGTACTCAGTCTGCCGCCGATGGCGCTCTTGTACTCACTGTCCTGGGCGTGCACCGCCACTATACACATCATAAAACAGAGGACAGATAAAAAGAATTGCTTCATAAAAGGATTTTAATGATTCGCGAAATAAACAAAAAAAGATAAAAGAATTGGTTAAAGGATGGCCCGAAGTCCGGCCCGCCCAATATGAATGACCCTGTTTTCTCCCGGTTTCCGGCCCTCATACTGAATATTCATTTCAAGATTCCTGCCAAGTCTTTTGGTGAGATCCAGGCTCCAGAGCAGGTTTTTTCCAGGCTGCAGGCCATCCAGCAGTACATAACTAACGGTGCTGTTTGTCGCATAAGGGTAACTGATGGTATTGTAGGTGAACTTGGCCAGGAAGGAGGCCGACTGCAACAGGTTGTATTTGGCCTCTGTATTAACGGCATGCGAACGGTACTGCTCCTTGCCACTTTCGCGGTTGTTTTTTTCCGTATAACGGTAGCTGGTGCTGATGCGGAAACTGGCGTTCTGTGTAAAACTGAAACGCGGTTCCACCGATTGCAGGCGGATAGAATAGTTGCGGTTGTCGAACTGTTCGTTGGCGGTGAGCAATTCATTGGCGCCCTGCTTGGCGGTGACATCCACGGTAATTTTGCGCGTCATGTTCCAGCGCGTTCGCAGCGTAAAATCGTTGAGGGCGCGGGATTCCAGTCCATAGGTGAGCAATATTTTCCCCCTGTTGCGGGCATTGCTGAGGTCAAACCCCCATTTTGGACTGAAGCGGTTGAAGGCAAGACTGTTCACCCAGATATTGGCCAGGGAAATAAGACTGCTGTCTTCCAGGGTTTTGCTGAAAGGGTTGAACTGGCCGATGCCGTCCGCTACCTGCTTGCGGCTGAGCTGCAGGGACGATTGCAAACTGATACGGGCAATGAACCGGGCTATTCCCTTTGCGTTGTGCGGGTCGATGAGATTGCGGGGATTCAGGGCCAGGCTGTAATTGAAGCTGTTGTAGTTGGTTTTGATAAAATCATTGGTAGGTGTGTATATCCTGATGAATTTAGCCTGGTCCTGGAACTGTGCAATTTCAAATTCATTGAGCTGCTGAACGCCGTCGTTGTTGTAGTCGAACCAGGTATATTCTCCCTGGCCTGCAGGCACTTCCAGGTAAGCAAAATCTCTTTTCTGCTCCTGGCCCGATCCAAGTTCATACAGGAGATTGCCGGTAAGCAATCCCTTCCATTCGTTGATGGCATATTCCAACCGTCCCAGCAGGCTCTTGTCGGAATTGCTGTTGGCGGCGGTTTTTTCGTACACTTTCAGGATACGGTAAGTGGTATTGAGCCGGAGCTGGTGCGAAGGATTCGAAAGCAGTTCCGTGGTCAGGCCGATGTTCTGGCTGCGGTCTGTCCTCACCAGCTTAGGGCCAATCGGCAACTGGTCGGATCGTGTGTAATAACTGATCCCCCACTTGTTTAACTTGCTTTCGTCGGAGTTGAGGTATACCTTAAGGATATCGAAAGAAAAGCTGTTGGGCGTGACCGTATCGGTAAGCTGGTTGCGGGCTATGTTCTGTTCCAGCGCGTAGTTGACGCCCACCGTATAATTGGCCCATTGCTTTATGGTTTTGGCAATATCGAAATTGGGACGGAAAAAATAGCCCTTGTCTGTGGCGGTATGGGCCTGCGTTATGCTCACCTGGTTATTGAATTTCCATCCCTTCCATTCCTGCAATTGCAGAAGGCTGTTGCGAATGCCGCTGAACCCGTCGCTCCGGTTATACCCTGTTAGCTGGTAGCGCAGCCGGTTGTTCTTATTATCGAATAATTCCAGGCCGCCCATGTACATGGTTTCATCTGCGGGCTGCACCACCAGCGGCAGGCCCCAGTCGCGCGTGAATTCCACGTTGCGCAGGCGCTCCAGCGGCTTAAAGCTGTGCTCCACCCATTCTACCGAGCCGTCGCCCTGGAGGCTGGAGCCCTTCTTCAGCGGTATGACATGCTTCAACTGCAGGCGCCCCGCCAGTCCGCGGTCATTACCCTTATCCTTAGCCGAAAAAGTATTGATGTCGTAGCGGCTCATGCCGAGATCGGCGCTGACCTGCGTGCGTTTTCCCACCAAATAATCGCCGCCTACCGTCATCACCTGCTGCAGTTTGGGCGTGATGAGCAAAGTGGCTGGTTCATACCGGCCCTGCGGTACACCATTCACCGGTTCTATCCATTTATATACTTTGCCATTGGCGGCATTCAGGTCGGGTACGTAATTGCCCCTGCCCTGCCCCACATCCACAAAAGAAAGATTGTAGCGTGCGCTGTCGGGGCTCGACGAATACACATAAATGGAATCGCGCAGGCCGCTGTATTCCACTTCTACTTTTTTGTACAATATCTTATTGGCAGAAAAAGTATCGATGGTGGCAACAGGGTAATAAGCATACTGCACACTGTCGCCCACGCCCGCCAGGAATCTTTTCTCCGGCGCATTGAGGGTTTGGTTGATGGGCGAATTCTTGGCGTCGTTGTTGGAAAACACGCCCATCCGCAGTTTGAAGCGGGAACCGAAAGCCGTTTCATTGGCCAGGTAGAGATTGGTGTTGAGGTAGTTCCGGTCAGCATACTCAAACTCTACCTGGATACGGCGGTCCTTATTGATCATTCGTTTAGGCGTGAACGTTATTTCGGCCGTGTTGTAATTGATCACATAGTCGCGGTCTTCGCCCCTTTGCAGCAATTCGCCGTCGATGTACACCCTTTCAGTACCGGCCAGCACCACAAAATACAATTCGTTGTTGGCGCCCGTAAGCCGGTAGGGGCCCTGGTTTCCTTCCTGCCCGTCGAATACGTTGCGGGTAAATTTCCCCTTCGCGATGGACCCGCTGAAAATGGTGCTGTTGGTAATATCGCGGCCGATCTTCGAAACGTTTTCAAAAGCTGCTCCCTGCAGTCTTTTATAAAAATTGAGAAAATAGTTTTTATTCTGCCGCAGGTCGATGTCTCCCATGCTGAGGGCCCAGCCTTTTTTGCGGAACTGCAAAAAGATCCGGTCGAATTCGTTGAGTTGCTGGGTGGTTCCTTCCGGCTGGATGGGAATATTGTTGTCCGTAATGGCAGCCGATATTTCGATGCTGTCGGCCAGGTAACCGCTGATCTGCAGGTTGAGGCTGGAAGAAACAACGGCGTCCTGCGCGTTGCCGAAAGAAATGCCCCTTCCAAAGCTGCCGCTGTAAGTGATATTGCCGAAGTTGAAGAAGTCGTTGTCGGTGGCCGCTCCCGGAAGCAGGCCGCGGATCTTTTGCTGGCTGGCATAAGTGTTTACGAGGCTGTCGAAATTGAGGCGTTGCCGGCTTTGGGTAAGGCTGGTGGAGAATACCCGGTACTGCAACCGTATGGAATCCAGTGGTGGTGGTTGTTTCCAGTAAAGCGTTGCGTTGAGCCAGTCCACCTCGTACCAATGCGCGGGTATGCCGGGCAGGCGCAGGGTGCCCGGCACCAGGCTCAGGCTGTCCAGCACCGTGAGGCCGGCATGCACGGGGACCCACTTCTGGCGAAGATTGGAGGCGGGCATTTTCGCTTCCGGCGCAAATGGCTGCTGGCTGCGGCACCAACCGGTCGCGAGCAGGATCAACAAAGGTATCAGCAGTATTCTGACCAATCTTCCCGGTTTCCTTAAAAGCGCTAAAATTAACTGATTATTGCTCATTTTAGTGGTGCAGCGGAAGCCCATATTTAGCTGTCATGCAGGCATGAATAAGCCCTACGCTTCCCTGGCGGTGCCTGCCCTGTTGTTAATGATCCTCCTGAACAGTTGTGCCGAATCCGGGAAAATACTGATGAGTCCCGTTCCTTATGCGCAAAGCTCCTACCATATCCAGCCCACGCAGAGCGACAGCATCCAGTCGGCCAACTACCTCAGTTTGGCGGGTTCTTTCAATGCGCTGGGCAACAACCTCGAAGACAACGCGCAGTTGGTGCAGTTTAAGTTTCACCATGCCGGCAAAGCCGGGCGCTTCCAGTATTTCGGCGGCCTGCAACTGAATGCAGGGGCATACAATTTCAACGAAAATCCGGGCTACTACGATTCCGGCTGGGTAAATTACCCGGCCCGCAGATCCAATTTCGTATGGGCAGGAGCCCTCAGTGGCGGCATGACCTACGCCCTGCCGGTGAGCTCTAATTTCGAGTGGCGCATCCTGGGTCTTGAGGGAAGCCTCGGCCTGGAAGGCGGGCGCTATGTGAATTTCAGGAAAGATACGCCCGACAACCTGTTCGAATACGTAGACCGCGACCAGTTACAACCCATGGTTTTCCTGAGCACCGAAATGGTCTTTCGCCGCAAAAAATCAGGCACCAAAATCGGTTACCAGTTTGCCGTAGGGACCAATTTCAAACAGATGCCTTACGACTACTATTATTCCGGCAGCAGCCAGTGGAACACGGAAATGAGCATACCCGCTGTTGTGAGAAATACCCTTCACATCACCAAGGATCCCATCAGCTTTCATTTCCAAATATTCGGTTCCCGGTACCTGTTAGGATTGAATACCGGCATCACCTACCGCCTGTCGAAACTGGTGGAATAAGGGCTGCAGCGACCAGTTACCTGCTAAAATGCCTGCCCTCAGGCCAGCACTTTTTCGTTGTACAAGTCCGCCTTCAGTTGGTGCACTCTGTCGTCCGACAGGTATTCATCAAAGGTCATCAGGCGGTCGATCATGCCTCCCGGTGTCAGCTCAATGATGCGATTGGCCACGGTTTGCAGGAAAGTGTGGTCGTGCGAAGTCAGCAACACAATACCCGGGAAGTTCTGGCAACCTTCGTTGAAGCTCTGGATGCTTTCCAGGTCGAGGTGGTTGGTAGGCTGGTCCAGCACAATGCAGTTGGGACCCTGCAGCATCATGCGGCTGATCATGCAGCGCACTTTTTCACCCCCGCTCAATACGTTGGTCTTTTTCATAATATCGTCGCCGCTGAAAAGCATCTTGCCCAGGAAGCCGCGCAGGAAGGGCTCGTCGGCATCCGTAACATAAGCTGGTACGTATTGACGCAACCAGTCGAGCAGGCTGAGTCCGTTGGTGAAGAACTCGTTGTTCTCCAGCGGCAGGTAGGCTTTGGTGATGGTGGTGCCCCATTCAAAGCTGCCGCCATCGGCCTGGCGGTTGCCGTTAATGATTTCGAAGAAGGCAGTCACGGCCAGCGGGTCCTTGCTCAGGAAAGCAATCTTATCGCCCTTGTTCACGCTGAAAGTGACCTTGTCAAAAAGCACCCGGCCATCCACGCTGGCGCTGAGGTTTTCGGTATTCAGGATCTGGTTGCCCACTTCGCGCTGGGGCTGGAAAATAATACCGGGGTAGCGGCGGTTGGAGGGTTCGATCTCTTCGATGGTGAGCTTTTCCAACGCTTTTTTCCGGCTGGTGGCCTGTTTGGATTTGGAGGCATTGGCACTGAAACGCGCAATGAATTCCAGGAGCGCCGCCCGCTTCTCTTCCACCTTTTTATTCTTGTCGTTGATCTGGCGGCTCATCAGTTGCGAGCTCTCGTACCAGAAGGTATAGTTACCGGTGAAGATCTTGATCTTCTGGCGGTCCACGTCGGCCACGTGTGTGCACACGGCATCGAGAAAGTGACGGTCGTGCGATACCACCAGCACGATGTTCTCATAATCGGCCAGGAAATTCTCCAGCCAGCCGATGGTTTCTATATCAAGGCCGTTGGTCGGTTCGTCGAGCAGCAGGATGTCGGGGTTGCCGAAAATGGCCTGCGCCAGCAGCACCCGCACTTTCAGGTTACCCGGAATGTCTTTCATCAGGCTCTGGTGGAATTGCTCGGGCACGCCCAGTTCGCTGAGCATGGAGCCCGCATCGCTTTCCGCGGTATAGCCGCCCATTTCACCGAACTCGCCTTCCAGCTCGCCGGCGCGCATGCCGTCTTCTTCGCTGAAATCGGCCTTGGCATAAATGGCATCCCTTTCCTGCATCACCGACCACATTTTCTGGTGGCCCATCAGCACGGTATTCAGTACGGTTACTTCGTCGTAAGCGAAATGGTTTTGTTTCAGCACCGCCATGCGCTCACCGGGGGTAATGCTCACCGATCCTTTGCTGGGCTCGATTTCGCCGGACAGTATTTTCAGGAAAGTGGATTTGCCGGCGCCATTAGCGCCGATCACACCATAACAGTTTCCCTTCGTGAAATTCAGGTTCACTTCATCAAACAACACCCTTTTTCCGAAGGAAAGCGTCACATTATTTACAGAGATCATATTCGTTCAAGTTTTCCGAGGCGCAAAGGTACGAATAGTTGGCGGTTCAACTGCATTCAGGATGCAGGCGCTATGACTTCGTGGTAATATTTGCACACGCCGCGCATCAGGCACTGCGGGCAGTGGGGTTTGGAAGGACGGCAGATTTCGCGGCCCAAAAAAGACATGGCCATACCCGCATCCCACTGTTTCTGCGGCAGCACTTTCATCAGTTGTGCTTCTATCCTTTTGGGATCGGTGCCCGTGGCGATTCCCAGGCGGGGCGCCACCCGCAGTACGTGCAGGTCAACAATGATGCCTTCTGCCGGTTTGCCGGCTTCCCGCAGGATCACGTTGGCCGATTTGCGGCCGATACCGGGAAGTGCCGTAAGCCCGTCGAGGGTCATGGGGATGGCCCGGTTGGTCTGCAGCGTTTTGCCGATCTCCAGCAGCCACGGCAGTTTCTTATCAGCCCACTTCACCGATTCGATATAGGGCAGCAGTGTTTTTTGGGTGGCTTTTGCGAGGGCAGGCATGTCCGGGAAGGCTTCAAACAGCGCAGGCGCAAGCGCGTTGATGTGTTTGTCGGAGTCCTGTGCAGACAAAAGAACCATTACCAGCAACTGGTAATGGTTCCTATAAGACAAGGGATGTTTTTCATCCCTGTATTTTTCAAGCAGGGGCTGTATGGCCTTCGGCCAGTTGATGCCTGCTGGTTTGTATGTCATTTTTCTGATACCAGGCCGGACAGGATGTATTCCCCATTCAGCCGGGCAATATTGGACAATGAAATTTCCTTGGGACAAACCGCCTCGCAGGCGCCGGTATTGGTACAGGCGCCGAAGCCTTCCTTGTCCATCTGCGCCACCATGTTGAGCACCCGCGTTTTTCTTTCCGGTTCCCCCTGGGGCAACAGCGCCAGGTGGCTCACTTTGGCGGAGAGGAAGAGCATGGCGGAGCTGTTCTTGCAGGCAGCCACACAGGCACCGCAGCCAATGCAGGCAGCGGCGGCAAAAGCGGCGTCGGCCTTATCTTTCTCAATAGGTAAAGAGTTGGCATCCACTGCGTTACCTGTATTTACCGAGATATAACCACCCGCCTGGATGATGCGATCGAAAGCGGCGCGGTCCACCATCAGGTCCTTGATCACGGGGAAGGCGTTGGCCCTCCAGGGCTCCACGGTAATGGTATCGCCATCCTTATACGCGCGCATGTGGAGTTGGCAGGTGGTATTGGCCAGCCAGGGACCGTGGGGCTTGCCGTCGATGTACATAGAACAGGTCCCGCAAATCCCTTCGCGGCAGTCGTGGTCGAAAGCGATGGGCTCTTTTCCTTCCCGGATCAGCTCTTCATTGAGTACATCGAACATTTCCAGGAAAGACATCTCCTCGGAAATATCCTTCACCTGGTAAGTTTCAAAACGTCCTTTGTCCTGGCTGTTCTTTTGTTTCCAGACTCTGAGCGTCAGGTTCATGGTTTTAGTAGACATAGACATTATTTATTTATATGAACGCTGACTGGGTTTGGCCACCTCAAAGTTCAGTGTTTCCTGATGCAATTGCCAATCGTGGTCGCCTTTGTATTCCCAGGCCGACACATAAGCGTATTCTTCGTCGTTCCGTTTTGCTTCCCCTTCCTCGGTTTGGCTTTCTTCGCGGAAATGGCCGCCACAGCTTTCGCGGCGGTTCAGGGCATCGATGCACATCAGCTCGCCGAGTTCAATGAAATCGGCCACGCGACTGGCTTTATCGAGTTCGGGGTTCATCTCCCCCACTTCACCCGGCACACGCAGGTCGCTCCAGAATTCTTTTTTCAGGCCCTGTATTTCCGTGATGGCTTCCTTCAATCCCTGCTCGTTGCGGGCCATGCCACATTTGTCCCACATGATCTTGCCGAGCCGCTTGTGGAAGCTTTCCACTGATTGTTTGCCTTTGATGTTCATGAAATGGCTGATGCGTTCGGCCACTGCTTTTTCTGCTTCCAGGAAAGCAGGATGGTCTAACGGGATGGGCTTGGTCATGATCTCATCTGCCAGGTAGTTGCCAATGGTATAGGGGATCACGAAATAGCCGTCGGCCAGGCCCTGCATGAGCGCTGAGGCGCCGAGGCGGTTGGCGCCGTGGTCGCTGAAATTCGCTTCACCCAGGCAATAGAGACCGGGTACCGAAGTCATGAGTTCGTAGTCCACCCACAGGCCGCCCATGGTGTAGTGCACCGCGGGATAAATGCGCATGGGCACTTCGTAGGGATTTTCGCCGGTGATCTTTTCGTACATATCGAAAAGATTACCATATTTTTCTTTCACCACTTCCTTACCCAGGCGGGTGATCTCTTCGGCGCTTACATTCTCCAGGTTGCGTTTATTCACCTCCCCTTTTCCATAACGCTGTATGGCATCGGCATAATCGAGGTACACGGCCTGTTTGGAGCTGCCCACGCCATAACCCGCGTCGCAGCGCTCTTTGGCAGCACGGCTCGCCACGTCGCGCGGCACCAGGTTGCCGAAGGCAGGATACCTTCTTTCGAGGTAGTAGTCGCGCTCGGCCTCAGGAATATCGCGCGGGGGTCGGTTATCGCCCTGTTTTTTGGGCACCCAGATCCTTCCGTCGTTGCGGAGCGACTCCGACATCAGCGTGAGCTTGCTCTGGTGATCGCCACTCACGGGAATGCAGGTGGGGTGGATCTGTGTAAAGCAGGGATTGCCGAAATAAGCCCCTTTCTTATGCGCCCTCCAGGCGGCGGTCACGTTGCAGCCCATGGCGTTGGTGGAGAGATAAAATACATTGCCATACCCGCCGCTGCATAACAGTACTGCATGACCGAAATGTCTTTCCAGTTCGCCGCTCACGAGGTCGCGTACAATGATGCCGCGCGCCTTCCCGTCGATCTTCACCAGGTCGAGCATTTCGTGGCGGCTGTACATAGTTACGTTGCCCAGGGCCACCTGGCGCTCCAGGGCCTGGTAGGCGCCGATAAGCAGTTGCTGGCCGGTTTGGCCGGCGGCGTAGAACGTGCGCTGCACCTGGGTTCCACCGAAAGAGCGGTTGCTCAGGAGGCCGCCGTATTCGCGGGCGAAGGGTACGCCCTGCGCCACGCACTGGTCAATGATGCTGGCGCTTACTTCGGCCAGGCGGTGCACATTGGCTTCACGGGCGCGGTAGTCGCCCCCCTTGATGGTATCGTAAAAAAGACGGAATACGGAGTCGCCGTCGTTCTGGTAATTCTTGGCGGCATTGATGCCTCCCTGCGCAGCGATGCTGTGCGCGCGGCGCGGTGAATCCTGGAAACAAAAAGCCTTGACCTTGTAGCCGAGTTCACCGAGAGAGGCGGCAGCAGAAGCGCCGGCCAGGCCGGTGCCTACTATAATCACTTCCAGCTTTCTCTTGTTCGCGGGGTTCACCAGTTTACAGTGCCCCTTGAAATCTGTCCATTTCTGTTCAAGCGGACCCGCAGGAATTTTTGAATTGAGCATATGCGGAATAATCAGGATTTACGGAATCAGGATACCCATCCGAAATAAACGGCGATGGGCATAAGAGCGAATACCAGGGGCACCAGGATGGCGAAGCCATATCCCAGGCCGGTAAGCATGCCATTGTATTTTTTGTTGTGCACCCCCACCGTTCTGAAAGCGCTCTGGAAGCCGTGCGCCAGGTGATAGGCAAGAGAAATACAGCCCAGCACATAAATGATCACCACCACCGGGTGAGAGAATACCACTTTCATCTCGGAAAACATATCGTGCATTTCCACTCCATTGTAGGTAACAGGTGGAAGTTCGTGCGTGAAGCGGGCTTTTACCCAGAAATGGGCAAGGTGAATGACCAGGAAAAGCAGGATGAGCGTGCCCAGCAATCCCATCCAGCGGCTGTACCATTTGCTGCCGCGGTTGCCCAGGCCCACTGCATAGCCCACGCTGCGGGTAGCGCGGTTTTTGACTTCCAGCACATATCCCTGCACAATGTGCAGCAATATACCCGCCATGAGGCCCACTTCCATGATGCGGATCAACACCGTGCTGCCCATGAAATGAGCGGCCGTATTGAACATTTCTCCGTTATCGTTGCTGTTGAAAACAGGAAGGTCTGCGAAAATGCAGGCATTGATGCTGACGTGGATAATGAGGAAGGAGATCAGGAACAACCCGGTAAGACCCATCACAAATTTCTTGCCGATTGATGAAGTGAAGAATTCAGACCATTTCATCCTTTTGTAAAATTTTCGACAAAAATAACCAATGAAAGGCAAGCATCTATCATTCTTCAAAAAAAATACGTACAGCATGCAACGAAAATGGCCTCCGGATGGAGGCCATTTGAATAAGCAATTGGTTGGTCAATCACCACTTGTCAACTTCTTCCCCTTCGCCCGCAACAGGCGGAACGGCGGAAGGTGAAACAGGCGCTGGAGCAGCAGCAGTAATGCTTTCAGCGGCAACCGGTTCAATCAGTTCCCCGTTTTCATCCAGGTTGTCGTGGTTGTAAGCGTCGAAATCAAAATCGGGCATGAGATCGGTTTTCACATAGTCCACCGCCTCGGTCAATGCCTTCAAAAATTTATTAAAGTCTTCTTTGTATAAAAAAATCTTGTGACGATCATACCCGTTGTCGTCAAATTTTTTACGGCTTTCAGTGATGGTCAAGTAATAATCGTTGCTTCTGGTTGCACGCACATCAAAGAAGTAGGTCCTGCGTTTACCAGCCCTGATCCGTTTGCTGTAAACACTCTCCATCTTTTTGTCGTTGTTCTCGTACGCCACAGTTGTTGTTGTTTTGCAGTTAATAATTTCGTTAGGTCGCGGTTAAGTAGAAGCAAATAAAGGGGTTGTTCGCGAAATCACAAAATTTTACAAAACTTTTATAATGGACTAAGTGTTTCCCTCTATCCCGCTACCGGCGGCATCTTCCTCGGGTTCCTCCTGCTGGTGTTCATATAAGAATTGATAATATCCGTTATTGCCTACCAGTTCTTCGTGTGTGCCCATTTCTGCAATTTTTCCATCCTCCAGCACCACTATGCGGTCGAACCGGAACAGTGAAAAGATGCGGTGGGTAATAACGATGGCGGTTTTATTGTTCAGGTAGGTATAGAGGTTAGTGATGATCTGTTTTTCGGTGCGGGCATCAACGGCGCTGAGACAGTCGTCGAAAATAATGATGTCGGGATGTTTCAGCAAAGCACGCGCTATGCTGATGCGCTGTTTCTGGCCACCACTCAGGGTTACGCCCCGCTCGCCGATCATGGTTTCGTATTGCTGCGCGAAGCCCTCGATCTCCCTATGCACGCTGGCGGCCCGCGCCGCATCCTCCACTTCACCCGGTTCCACTTTGCTGCGCCCGAAAGCGATGTTGTTGCGGATGGTGTCGCTGAACAGGAACACATCCTGCGGCACATAGCTCACCTGCTGCCGGAGGTGGTGCAGGTCGATATCGCGGATGTCCACACCTTCGAGCCGGATCTCTCCTTCCTGCGGATCGAACATGCGCAACAGCAATTGCGCCAGGGTTGTTTTACCGCTGCCCGTTCTGCCAATTACGGCAATCTTCTCCCCCTGGCGGATCTGCAGGTTGAAGTCCTTTATCGCCTGTATGCCGGTATGCGCGTAAGTGAAGTTCAGGTTGCGGAATTCGATATTGCCCCCAATGGCCGGCTGCTGCGGATGTGCAGGTTCCTCTACCTGGGGTACGGTATGGAGAAATTCGTTGATGCGTTTCTGTGAGGCTTCGGCCCGCTGGATCATACTGGCCGTCCACCCGATGGCGCTCACCGGGAACGTGAGGATGTTGATGTACATGATGAACTCGGCCAGGGTGCCGGCGGTGACGCCCGTACCCGGCTGCAGGCTGTAGATGCCGCCTACTAAAATGGTGAGCAGGGTGCTGATGCCGATCATGAGCGACATGGACGGAAAGTAGATCGCTTCCACTTTTGCCAGCCCGATGGCATTGCTGCGATAGGCCTGGCTGTTCTGCTCAAACCAGCGCTCCTGGGCCTTTTCCTGCACAAAACTTTTGATCACCCGGATGCCGGAATAGGATTCCTGCGCCGTGGTGGTGAGGTCACTCAGCAGTTCCTGTATGCGTTCACTGCGCCGGTTGATGATGGTGTTCACATAATAAATGGTGAGGGCCAGCAGCGGCAGGGGCGCCAGTACAATAAGCGAAAGCTTCCAGTTGGCCGTGAGCATATAGTAGAGACTGAACCCGATGGTAACGGCCAGGTTGATGAAATACATGAGGGCCGGACCGGTATACATGCGCACGCGGCTTACGTCTTCCGTAATGCGGTTCATGAGATCGCCCGTGCTGTTGCGTTTGTAAAAGCTCAAATCCAGCAACTGGTAGTGGTTGTAGATCTCGTTCTTCTGATCGTATTCAATGTGGCGACTCATTACGATGATGGTTTGCCGCATCAGGAAAAGAAAAAAGCCGCTGAGCAGCGCTACGGCCAATAGCACGATGCCGCAGAAAAGCAGCATCTGCCCGAAGCTGAGTCCCTGGCCATAAGCCACCAGTTGCTGTACCAGGGGATCGTAGGCATGCACCAGTTTTTTCGGCTGGTAACCGGGGAGTTGTTTTTCCACCCCGTCTATCACGTAACCGGTGATCTGCGGCGCGAGTATGCGAAAATAGTTGGAGAGCAGTATGAACAATATTCCCAGCGAAAAGCGCCAGCGGTACTTCCAGAAATATTTATTGATCGAACGGAGCTGTTTCATGGAAACGCGAAGGTAACCAGAAATCATCTCCCCCGCCTGCTGTTCTACTGTTGCCAGAACCAGGACAGGAAACCCGGTTCTGCAAAAGCGTTGTCCCAACTGTTGTGCTGCACGCCGGGGTATTCGGTATACCTGACTTTGCTTTTCAGCTCTTTCAGCCGCGCCGCCATGCTGCGGGAAAGCTGCACCGGCACCACGGGATCGGCATCGCCGTGGAAGATCCAGAAGGGCACTTTGGCTGTTTGCCGGTTGTACGCTGCGCTGTCGCCCCCGCCGCAGATGGGTGCAGCCGCTTTAAAAATGGCAGGCGCATGGTATACCAGCTCGAAAGTACCCATGCCTCCCATGGACAGGCCGGTGATGAAGACTTTTTTCGGGTTCACTTTTTCGGTGGCCATGAGCGAACGGGTGAGGTCGAGGCAGCGCTGCAGGGGCAACCGCATCGGCTGGCTGTAGTCGAATTGAAAACGGTTGCCGCCTTCGTTGCGGGTGAATTTTATCGAACTCCAGAAGTCGTTTTCGGGACATTGCGGGAAGACCACGATGGCGGGATATTTATGCCGGTTGGAGTCGGCGAGGAAAAGGGAAGCGCCGTGAACGAGTTGCTTTTCATTGTCGCTTCCCCGCTCCCCTGCCCCGTGCAGGAAAAGAACCAGCGGGTAAATCTTTCCTTTTTCGTAATTCTCGGGAAAGAGAATGCGGTAGCGGAGCGTGTCGCCGGCGGGTGAGATGAACAGCTTTCGCTGGAAAAGTTCGGTGTCCTGGCTTTTGACGGCCAGGGAGGCGAGGACGAAGAAGCTGGCAAGGAGCAGCGGCAATTGGCGCATATAGTTTGGCGTTAGGTGGTTTGGTTTGAAGCAGTCCGGTTTGAAAACAACAGCACCAAATCTACTGCCTGCCAGTCAATGCGCGGTGAAAAATGTAGCGGGCTGTACTGGTTTTTGAAGTGAGCGGGGGCATTTTTTGAACTGAACGCCGGTTTTCAGCGGGCGCCGGCGGTGTTTTCGGGGAATGATCGGGGAATGGTCGGGGGATGCCCGGGGGAGCTGTCCCCGTGCTTTCCCCCAATAAATCGAAGGTACTGTCCCGCTCAAAGGCTCACGCCCCGCTTCCAGGGAATGAAATCGTCCTGGTTCAACTGCACCGCTTTGGGAACCACTTCACCGCTGGCCGCTTTGATGCAGTATTCCAGGATATCGGCCCCCATTTGCGGAATGGTTTTTTCACCCGTAATAATGGGACCGGTATCGATGTCGATGATATCGGGCATGCGCCGGGCCAGTGCGGTGTTGGTGCTGATTTTAATAGTGGGACAAACCGGGTTGCCGGTGGGTGTGCCCAGGCCCGTGGTGAAAAGGATCAGCGTGGCGCCGGCCGCGGCTTTGCCGGTGGTGGCTTCCACGTCGTTGCCGGGTGTGCACACCAGGTTGAGGCCCGGACGCCTGGCCTGCTCGGTATAATCGAGCACATCGGTAACGGGTGAGTGCCCGCCCTTGCGCGCGGCGCCGGCGCTTTTGATGGCGTCGGTGATGAGGCCGTCGCGGATATTACCGGGACTCGGGTTCATATAAAAGCCCGATCCTACCTGGTGCGCGAGCGCATCGTAGGATTTCATGAGGCGAATGAATTTGCGGGCCGTTTTTTCATCCACTGCGCGGTCGATCAGCTCCTGCTCGGCGCCGCAGAGTTCGGGGAATTCGGCCAGCAACACGGTGGCGCCGAGGGCAGCCAGCAGGTCGCTGCAATAACCCACGGCGGGGTTGGCGGAAATGCCGCTGAAACCATCGCTGCCACCGCATTTCACACCCACGGCGAGTTTCGACAGCGGCGCGGGACGTCTTTCCAGGCGATTGATTTCCTGCAGGCCGTCAAAGGTTTGCCTGATGGCCGAACTGATGAGTTGGGGCTCGCTTTCCGATTCCTGCTGCTCAAACACATAGAGCGGTTTATCGAATCCCGGGTTGAGGGTTTTGAGCTCTTCGAGAAAGTCGCGGGTTTGCAGGTGCTGGCAGCCCAGGCTCAGTACGGTTACACCACCCACATTGGGATGGTTGGCATAAGCGGCAAGCAGTTTGCCGAGTATGGCCGCATCCTGGCGTATGCCGCCGCAGCCGCCATCGTGGTTCAGGAATTTGATGCCGTCCACGTTTTTAAAAAGACGGTTCTGGCTGGGTTTGCCGGGATGGAACTGCACGGTTGAAAGGGTTTCTCCTTTCCGGATGGCGTCGGCGAGATCTTTCGTATAGCGTTTATACTGGTCCGTTACCCCGTAGCCGAGTTCGTTCACCAGGGCTTCGCGGATCACATCGAGGTTGCGGTTCTCGCAAAATACAGTAGGAATGAAGAGCCAGTAATTGGCAGTGCCCACGCGGCCATCGCCACGGTGGTAGCCGTTGAAGGTTCGGTTAGTGAAGGCCGTTATATCGGGTGGTGTCCAGCTATAGTGGCTTTCGCGGTAGTCGAAAGGATCGGCCGCATGTTTGATGTTATCGATCGTAAGCAGTTCCCCGGGTGCGATGGGATGCTCCGCCTTTCCTACCGTAACACCGTACATGAATACGGGGTCGCCGGGCTGCAGTTGCACGAGGCTGAACTTGTGTTTGGCGGGCACATCGGTAGTGAGCACAATGCTGCCGCCCTGCCAGGGAATGGCGGTGCCGGCTTTGAGGTGCTGCAGGGCTACCAGCACATTGTCGTGGGGATGGATCTGTATGGTGAGTTGTGCCATTGTTTTAGTCTTGTATGATGGGATCAAGATGCACGTAGCCGCCATCCACATGGATGAGTTGCCCGGTGGTGTGGCTGGAACGCTGCGACAGCAGGAAGGCCGTGGTATTGGCGATCTCTTCTGCCGTGGTCATGCGGTTTTCAAATGGAATGCGGGCGTTGATGCTGGCAAGTTTTGCCGCGGGATCGGGAAGGGTCTGGATCCAGGTTTCGTATTGCGGGGTCCAGCATTCGGCGACGATGATGGCGTTCACGCGGATGCCGTAGGGAAGCAGCTCCACGGCCCATTCGCGCGTGAGCGCATTGCGTCCGCCATTGCTGGCGGCGTAGGCCGATGTGTTGCCCTGGCCCGTTTCCGCAGTTTTTGAACTGATGTTCACAATGTGGCCTTTCGATCGTTTCAGGTAGGGCAATGCGAAATGCGCCATGAGGTAATAGTGTACCAGGTTACGGTGCAGGGATTCCATGAAGGCGGTATAGGAACCGCTTTCGAGCCCCACGCCGTCGTTCTTCCCTGCGTTGTTCACGAGCCCGTCGATACGGCCATAACGTTCAACAGTAGCCGCTACCGCTTTTTCGCAGTTGGCGGGATCGTTCAGCTCTGCAGCATATTGAAAAGCCTGGTAGCCTTTCGCCTGCAGCTCATCTACCAGTTTGAGATTGTCTTTTTCATCGCGGCCCACAACAACGGGAATGGCGCCTTCCTGCGCCAGCACACGCACAATGCCTTCGCCGATGCCTTTGGCGCCGCCGGTTACGATGATGATTTTGTCCTTCAGTAAAAGATCCATGGTCAGATATTATAAAAGTTTTTAGCATTCGCGGAGAAGACCGCTTCCTGTTCCGCTTCGCTGTAAAAATTGGCAATGAGCTGCACGGTTTTTTCATAAGAACCCGCCAGCAGGCTCACGGGCCAGTCTGATCCGAAAACCAGGCGCCGGGTGCCGAAGATTTCGGTTATGCATTCCAGGTAGGGACGGATCTGCTCCGGTGTCCAGTTGTTCCAATCCGCTTCCGTGGCTAGTCCGGATACCTTGCAATACACGTGCTCCTGGTGGCGGAATGCTTCCATGTTTTCTTTCCAGGAGTTGATTTCGCCCGTTTTGATGGGTGGCTTGGCGCAATGGTCAATGATGAAAGGCTGGTTGCTGCATTTGGCAGTGAGCTGTGCGGCATAGCCTACCTGGTCGGGGTAGATGAGGATATCGTACCTGTATCCCTTTTTCCCGATCGCGGTGATGCCGTTGATGAATGCCGGCTGCAGCATGAAGCACCGGTTCAGTTCTCCCTGCAGGATGTGACGAAAACCTTTGAGCAGGGGCTGGTGCTGGTATTGTTCGAGTTTTTCTTCCAGGAGCGGCGAACGGAGATCGGTCCAGCCCACCACGCCTTTGATGAAAGGCGCGCCTGCAGCGAGTTGCAGCAGGAATTCCGTTTCGGTATCGGACTGGTCGGCCTGCACGGCCACGCATCCTTCAAAGCCGTTGGCTTCGAGCAGGGGCGCCAGGTCGGCGGGAAAAAAATCGCGCCGGATAACCTGCATGCTGTCGTCGATCCAGGCATCGCGCACCGGCTGGTACTGCCAGAAATGGTTATGGGCATCAATGCGCCGCATAGGGTATGCAGGTTTGTTTGGACGTTCCGAGGTGGTCGATGCCCAGTTCCATGATGTCGCCTGCTCTGAGATAACGCGGTTGTGCCATGCCCAGGGCCACGCCCGAAGGCGTTCCGGTGGAGATAACGTCGCCGGGCAGCAGGGTCATGAAGCGGCTGGTATACGCGATCACGTGGGGAATATTAAAAATGAAATCGTTGGTATTGCCGTCCTGCATTTTTTGGCCGTTCACGGTGAGCCACAAACGAAGCTGGTGGGGATCGGGAATTTCGTCGGGCGTTACCAGCCAGGGACCGAGGGGCGCAAAGGTATCGCAGCCCTTGCCTTTGTCCCAGGTGCCGCTCCGCTCCAGTTGGTATTCCCTTTCGCTGATGTCGTTGTGGAGGCAGTAGCCGGCCACATAGTCCAGGGCTTCGGATTCGTCCACATAGGAGGCTTTTTTGCCGATCACTATGGCCAGTTCCACCTCCCAGTCCGTTTTCACCGAATCTTTGGGGATCATGACGGGGTCATTGGGACCCACAACAGCGGTGGTGGATTTGAGGAAGATAACGGGCTCGGCAGGTGGTGTGGCGTTGGTCTCTTTGGCGTGCAGGGCATAGTTGAGGCCAATGCATACGATCTTGGAAGGGCGTGCGATGGGTGCGCCCAAACGTTCGCCGGCAGGCAGTTCCGGAAGATCGGAGCCGTATTTCACCAGCATGCGGGCGAGGTTTTCCAGTCCGCCTTCTTCAAAAAAAGATTCGTTGTAATCCTGGATGAAGCCGGATACATCGTAGTTTTTGTTGTCAATACAAACACCGGGTTTTTCTTTGCCGGGTGCGCCAAATCGGATCAGTTTCATGTGCCGGTTATTTCAGGTATTTAATGTCAGGAAGCCGCCATCAATGGGATAGTCGGTTCCCGTGATAAAAGAAGCTTCGTCGGAACAAAGGTAAATCATGAGATGAGCGATTTCCTCGGGTTTGGCCATGCGGCCGATGGGCTGCGATTTGGCGAGTTTTTCAAACATCTCGGCTTCGCGTCCGGCGTAGTTCTTTGCCAGGAAGCCGTCCACGAAGGGCGTATGCACGCGGGCGGGTGAAATGCTGTTGACGCGGATCTTATCGGCCAGGTAGTCTTTGGCGGCGGAGATGGTCATGGCGTACACCGCGCCCTTGGTCATAGAGTAGGCGAAGCGGTCGGCGAGTCCCACCCAGGCGGCGATGCTGCAGAGGTTGAGGATGGCGCCGCCGCCGTGCTGCTGCATGAGCGGGATAGCCGCGTAGAGGCAATTGTAAACACCCTTCACGTTCACGTTGAAGAGGCGGTCGAAGTCGTCCGCCGTGGTGGTGGTCACTTTGCCGATATGCGATACGCCGGCATTGTTGACGAGTACATCGAGCCGGCCGATGGTGTTGAACACTTCGATCATTTTTTGCTGGTCGGATACATCGCTGATATGTGCGGTGGCGCTGAGGCCTTCCTGCTTCATGTCGCTGAGCAGGGTGGCGATGTTGGCATCGTTCACTTCAATCACGTGCACGCTGGCGCCCTGGCGGGCGAAAGCGAGGGTGGCCGATCTGCCGATGCCGCTGGCCCCGCCGGTGATCACTACTGTTTTATTGGAATAGGAAAACATGGTTATGGGATTTGATGGATCTAACGGTGATGGTTAAGGGGTAATGGAAGCAGGCTTTTTCTGCTGGCTGAAGGCGAACCAGGCCACTACGCCGAAGCAAAGCAGCGGTACAATATAGGCCAGTTGGATATTGCCGCCGCTGAGGTCGGATACCTGTCCCATGATGAGCGGGAAGATGGCGCCACCCACGATGGACATCACCAGCAGCGAAGAAGCCATCTGTGCCTCCCCTCCCAGCCCGTCGATGCCCAGGGCAAAGATGGTGGGGAACATGATGGACATAAAGAAGGGCACGGCCATAAGACAGTACACGGCTGCATTTCCTTTCAGCAGGAGTGCGATGGCCAGCAGGGTCAGGCTGATGAGGGCATAGAGCAGCAACAGGCTCGCGGGTTTGATATAACGCATGAGGAAGGTACCGAGGAAGCGTCCCACCATGAACCCGATCATGGCGATGGAAAGCCAGGATGCTGCATCTTTTTCCGGCAGGTCCATCACGTATTTGGAAAAACGGACGAAGAAGCTGCCCACGCAAACCTGGGCGCCCACGTAAAAGCACTGGGCCATAACGGCCATGAATACCTGCCTGTTCTTTAATACGGCAAAAGAGAACCCCGATACGGCATGGCTGTTCGCATCTTCGCGGCCATTGTTTTCGCCTTCGGGGAGATGGGCCATGAAAAAGAAAAAGAGCAGCAGGAATACGAGTATGGCGATGATGAGGTAAGGTACCCTTACGGTGTTGGCTTCGGACTGCAGGTAAGCGTTAAGGGTGCCGCCGGCCTGCATGGCGGCGAGTTCTTCCTTACTGTGTTCGATACCGGAGAAAATGAAATGTCCGCCGATGATGGGCGCCACGAAAGCCCCCACCCCATTAAAGGATTGGGCAAAATTGAGTCGCTGGGCAGAAGTGGCGGGGTCGCCCAGTTTGGTGATATAGGGGTTGGCGATGGTTTCCAGGAAGGTGGCGCCGCTGGCGATCACGAAGAGGGCGAAAAGGAAAAAGGGAAAGCTGCGGATGCCGGCGGCCGGCAGGAAGAGCAGGGCTCCCACGCCATATAAGAAGAGGCCGAAGAGGATGCCTTTTTTATAACCGTATTTCTTCATGAACCAGCCGGCGGGCAGGGCTATGCAGAAATAGCCCATGTAAACGGCAAAGTCGATGAGGGCCGACTGGGTATCGTTGAGCTGGCAGGCTTTCTTGAGGTGGGGGATCAATATCGGGTTGATATTGTGGAGGAAGGCCCACAGGAAGAAGAGGCTGGTGACCAGGATAAAGGGGACTAGGTATTTGTTCTTGGCTGGCATGCAATGAATAGCTTTTCGGCCCGAAAATTAGTGAAGTCGTTGATTGCCAGCCTCCCCAAATCCGTCAAAAACTCCCCTTAAATTAACCTGCCTGGCTGGGTGAACCGGCGGTGGAATGAGGTCAAATGCAACAGGGGCGGGCATTTCAGCATTCCGTAAAAAAATATTTTGATGAAAAGCGCCAAACCCTAATTTTGCGCCCGGAGAGATGGCAGAGCGGTCGAATGCGGCGGTCTTGAAAACCGTTGACTGTAACAGGTCCGGGGGTTCGAATCCCTCTCTCTCCGCAGATGATAAAAAGCGCTGAAATTCAGCGCTTTTTTCTTTTCCCGCATTTCTTCCATCCTGAACTTTGCCTCATTGAACAAGACAATATGGGCATGGTAAAATTCCTGGTCATTGTTACCAACGTTGATATGTATGCCAGTGGAAAGTATCCAACGGGTTTGTGGCTGAGTGAACTCACGCATATCTATGATGCCGCAAAAGCAAAAGGATACGAGGTTGCCATTGCCAGTCCAAACGGTGGAGATACGCCTGTGGATCCCGAAAGTTTGAAATTTTTCACCCTGGACGGCGTTTCAAAAAAATACTGGAAAGATGCCGGATTCAGGGAGATGCTCAAAAAAACAAAAAGCTTAAAAGAAGTTGAAAATGAAAATTTCGATGTAGTCTATTTGGCAGGCGGGCATGGAACGATGTATGACTTCCCGGACAATGCTGTTCTTCAAAACATCATCGCCAGACAATACGAAAAAGATAAAATGGTAGCGGCCATTTGTCATGGCGTCGGCGGCTTAGTTAATGTAAAACGAAGCGACGGGACTTACCTGGTCAAAGACAAAAAGCTAACCGGGTACAATTGGTTTGAGGAAGGTTTGGCAGGTCGCAAAAAGGAAGTGCCCTTCAACCTGGAATAAACATTGAAACAGCGCGGTTCCGAATATGAAAAGGCTCTTATTCCAATGACGGCTCACATTGTAGTTGACCGGAACCTGGTCACCGGTCAAATTCCTTTCAGCTCAAAAAAGATGGCGAAAATTGTAGTGCAGGAATTGGAAAAACAAATCGAAAGAGCAACTGTTCAAACTCCATGACTTTTACTATCTTATACTAGTAAACACAAGATTCCAAAATGCAAACCATTTTAGGAGCAAACGGACAAATTGGTGAAGAACTTGCAAGGGAGCTAAAAAGAAACTTCACTTCAGATATCAGGATAGTAAGCCGGCAGGCAAAAAAAATAAATGACACCGATGAAGTTTTTCCGGCTGATTTATCTATCAGAAAAAAAGCCATGGGGGCTGTAAAAGGAAGTGAGATAGCCTATTTCACCCTGGGACTGCCCATCAGTTCCGATCTGTGGGCGAATCAGTTTCCGCTGATTCTTCAAAATGTGATCGACGCCTGTAAAATCAACGGAACAAAACTGGTTTTTTTTGATAACACCTATATGTATCCGCAAGATGGCAGAACGCTTACCGAAGAAACCGTTTTTGCTCCTGTTGGAAGGAAAGGAAAGGTCAGGATGCTAATGGCTGAAATGGTTTTAAAGGAAATACAATCGGGCGAACTCGAAGCAGTAATCTGCCGTGCCCCGGAATTTTACGGACCCGCCAAAACGCAAAGCATCACCAATACCTTGATCTTTGACAATATCAAAGAAAACAAGAAACTAAAAGTTCCTTTACGTGCCGATAAAAAAAGAAGCCTGATCTGGACTCCCGATGCCAGCCGTGCTACGGCACTAATCGGAAATACGCCAGGTGCCTTTAATCAAACCTAGCATTTACCTGTTGATGAAAGCCATCCCACCTACAAAGAATTTATTGCGATGGCATCTCAAATCTATCACAGGAAACTGGGCTATTCCGTTGTGCCGAAATTTGTTTTCCAGGTCGGATCTTTGTTTAACAGAAGGCTGAAAGAATTGCTGGAGCTTTTACCCAGGTACGAGCACGACAATATATTTGACGATTCAAAATTCCGAAACCACTTCCCGGAATTCCGGGTAACCAGCTACCGGGAGGGCATAGAGCAGATCAGGGAAGAACAACTTTAGTTACGTCCAACAGCTTCTTTACGTAACGGGTAAAAAATGAGCACCTGAAATAGACGGCTTTTCTACTGCCCGTTTCTGAACAACTTAATGGTATAATCAAGCAGCTCTTTACCTCCGTATTTCCCGTGACCCGGAATAACCATTTTTACGTTCGGGTATTCTTTTTTGATCTTTTCCACCGTATCCGACCAGGCGGCAATATTTGCATCTCCCAGGTAACCTTTGGTTGCATCGAGCTCTTTGATCAAACAACCGCCAAACAGTATGTTATCGGTTGGGAAATAAGCCACTACATTGTCTTTCGTATGACCTTCGCCGAAAAATTTTACCACCACATGTTCATGACCAACTTTAAGAACCAATGAATCTTTGAAACTGTTTTTGGGAACAGCAAAATGGTTTTCCCGGGCCAATTCTATGGTTCTGAAATTGGCATAGGAAGGAATGTTTTCCTGGTCAAATGCTTTTAATCCGCCCAGGCAGTCGTTGTGGAAATGCGTTGGAACAACTGCGTTTATTTTGCAATGAAGCGTCTCTTTTATCCACCCGATCAATTCTTCTGAACTTTTATCGTCACCCGGCGTATCAAAAACAATTGCTTCATGATTACTGCGCACAACCAGGCCGTTACAAGGGACCTTTCCGAAATCCTGCGTTTGTAAAAACGACGTGTGCTCAAAAGAATTTTCGGAAACCTGGGTTATACTCAAATCTTCCGATTTGTAAACTATTTTGGGTTTGAATGAATTTTTTTCCTGGGCTTTACAACTGAAACCCACTAAGGATAAAGTTACTACTACTGCTTTTGCGATGAGGTTCATTTCGTTCGGCTGTTTTATACCTGCGTTCCAGTGCTAAATTTACTACCATTCTGCCATGAACCTATATCTTTATGGGTCGGGCAAAGAAGCGCTCGTCAGCAATTAAACCTGGTTGTTATGGTCAAATTTACAAGGAAGATCCTTACTATCATCTGTTTGTCATGGAGCCTGCCGTTGCATGCGCAAACGCCACAAATTAACGTAGATCTCAGCAAAGAAAATGGCCCGATGACCGCTGTCTGGGCATGGTTTGGTTACGATGAACCCAATTATACCTACATGAAGGACGGCAAAAAACTGCTTTCAGAAATTGCAGCACTGAGCCCCGTACCCGTTTACGTTCGCACGCACAGCCTGCTGGTTACCGGCGATGGCAAGGCTGCCCTGAAATGGGGATCAACCAATGCCTATACCGAAGACCTGCATGGAAATCCCATATATAACTGGAAGATCATCGACAGCATTTTCGATACCTATGTGTCACGTGGCATGAAGCCCCTCGCGCAGATCGGGTTCATGCCCCAGGCTTTATCAACACATCCTGAACCTTACAGGCATCACTGGAAACCCGGTGATCCATACGAGGACATTATCACCGGATGGGCTTATCCCCCGAAAGACTATGACAAATGGCGGAACCTCGTTTATGAATGGGTAAAACATTGCGTGGATCGTTATGGCAAAAAGGAAGTGGAGAGTTGGTATTGGGAAGTATGGAACGAACCGAACGGTCATTACTGGAAAGGCACACAGGAGGAATTTTTTAAGTTATACGATTATGCGGCCGATGGCCTGAAACGAGCCATGCCTACCGCCAGGATAGGCGGGATAAATATTGCCGGCACAAAAGATAAAACCGCTGTCGACTGGATGAATAAATTTATCAGGCATTGTACCAGCGGCACGAACTATGCCACCGGGGAGACCGGTGCTCCCATGGAAGCCATCCTTTTTCATGCCAAAGGCTCGCCCCGGCTAGTCAATGGCATGGTACAGATGAACATGGTCCCCCAACTGGCCGACATCAGGACCGGTTTTGCCCTGGCAGCCTCCTATCCGCAAACCAGGCAACTACCCGTCATTATCGGAGAGTCCGATCCCGAAGGATGTGCTGCTTGCGGTATGGCTACCAATCCGCAAAACGCCTATCGGAATGGCACCGCTTATTCCAGCTATACCGCGGCGAGCTTCGCACGGAAATACCTGCTCGCAGACCAGGCAGGAGTCAACTTCCTGGGTGCAGTGACCTGGGCTTTTGAATTCGAAGACCAGCCCTGGTTCTACGGTTTCCGCGACCTGGCTACAAACGGGGTCGACAAGCCCGTGCTCAATGTTTTCCGGATGTTCGGGCAGATGACAGGCACCCGCCTGCAGGTAGCTTGCAACCGCATGTATCCCCTCGACCAGGTGCTTGCTTCAGGGATTCGCGGCGCCCAGTCGGATATCGGCGCCATGGCAACCAAAGACAAAAATTCAGTGGCTATTATGACCTGGAATTACCACGACGACGACAAGCCGGGTCCAACAGAAACAGTAGCCCTCACAATAGCACATATACCCGCCAGGAAGATCACCATGAGCATTTACCTGATCGATTCAAAAAACAGCAACGCCTATGAATTGTGGAAGAAAATGGGATCCCCTCAAAACCCGACACCGCAGCAGATTGGGGAACTTGAAAAATCCGGGAAATTAAACCGCGTTGTTATGCAAAAACGCAAAACAGAAAACGGGACGCTGACCGTGCCACTGGACCTGGAACGCCAGGCGGTTGCCCTGATCAAATTGAGTTGGTAACAATCCCGTCAGCGACGCTTTTCAGCCCGGTCTTTTACCCGAAAATTTTTCCCTTCAACGCCACCTGTTTTTGAAAAAACTAAAAAAGGTTTGGTTACATTAGCTGAAAAGGAATGGCAGGCAACACGAACCAGTTAAAACGATCACTGAATGCAGTCATGTTATGGGGACTGGGTGTGGGCTACGTCATTTCCGGCATGTATTTCGGATGGAACCTGGGACTGGAAAAAGGCGGTACGCTGGGTATGGGACTCGCTACTTTTTTCATTTCCCTGATGTATGTCACCTTTACCTTCAGTTATACCGAACTGGCCTGCGCCGTTCCCAAAGCCGGCGGCGCTTTCGACTATGCCAACCGCACGCTGGGCAAAGACTGGGCCTTTTTCGCCGGCATGGCGCAGAACATAGAATTCATATTTGCACCGCCCGCCATCGCCCTGGCCATCGGCGCTTACTTCAACCTCTTCTTTCCGCAATTTTCCATCCTGTCCATCGCCATCACCGCCTATCTTATTTTCACCGCACTGAATATCTCGGGCGTAAAAGCCGCCGCCACTTTCGAGCTGATCATCACCGTTATGGCCGTGGGCGAACTGCTTTTGTTTTCGGGCATCACGCTGCCGCATTTCCAGGTAGAGAACCTGCAGAAAAATGCCCTGCCCAATGGATGGCAGGGCATTTTTGCGAGTATCCCTTTTGCCATCTGGTTTTTCCTGGGGATCGAAGGCGTGGCCAATGTGGCCGAAGAAACCGTGAACCCGCAAAAAACCATCCTCAAGGGATTCGGTTTCGCCATCCTCACCCTCGTGGTGTTGTGCATTCTTACCTTTCTCAGTTCGGTGGGCGTCGCCGGCTGGGAAGCCATCGTGTATAATAAAGATGGCGCCACTTCCGACTCACCCCTGCCCCTGGCACTTTCGCATATTGTTCAGGGTAATAACTTCTTATATCATATGCTGGTGACCGTTGGCCTCTTTGGACTGGTTGCTTCTTTTCACGGCATCATCCTGGCGGCGGGCCGTTCCAGCTTTGAATTCGGCAGGGCGCGCTTTGCCCCGCACTGGCTGGGAAATGTAAACTCACGGTTTCAAACACCCGCCAATGCTTTGCTCGCCAATATGGTGATGGGCATCATTGCGCTGCTTACCGGTAAAACCGGGGAGATCATCGTTCTGTCGGTGCTCGGTGCGCTGAGCCTCTACATCATTTCCATGGTAGCCCTCATAAGGCTGCGCCGGAAAGAACCCGCACTGGAACGGCCTTTCAAAGTGCCGTACTACCCGGCCTTTCCGCTGGTAGCGCTCGTGCTGGCCATTGTTTCCTTTATCGCCATGATGGTGTATAACCTCAAACTCACTTTACTGTACCTCGCCATTCTCCTGGTTGGTTATCTTTTTTTCCACCTGTTCTACAAGCGATCATTATGACAACAAAAGAGATTTTACAATACGTAGAAAACCACCCGTCGGGCAAAGTAAAAATTGCCTATGCCGACATCGACGGCATACTGCGCGGGAAATATATTTCCGCTAAAAAATTCCTGCACATTGCCGGAAAAGACACCAGCTTCTGCGATGTGATCTTCGGATGGGATGCCGGCGACGCCGCCTACGACAATAGCGTGTACACCGGCTGGCATACAGGCTACCCGGATGCGCCCGCAAGAATTGATCTTGCTACTTTCCGGAAGATTCCCTGGGAAGATGATCTTCCTTTTTTCCTCGGAGAGATCCTCGATGCCGATGGCCTGCCTGCCTATGTATGCCCGCGCCAGTTGCTGAAAAAAGTACTGAACGATGCGCAGGAAATGGGATTCACGCCCTTTGCCGCACAGGAATTTGAATGGTATAATTTTGAAGAAACGCCACAATCGGCTGCGGACAAGGGATTCCGCAACCTTCGTCCACTTACGCCGGGCATGTTTGGTTATTCCATCCTCAGAGGCGCGTTGAAAAATGCCTTCTTCTCCGATCTCTTCCGCGACCTCTGCGCCTTTGACATTCCCATCGAAGGCATGCATACAGAAACCGGTCCCGGTACCTATGAAGCCGCCATTGAATATTCCGACATCGTCACCGCCGCCGACCGCGCGGTACTCTTCAAAACAGCGGTAAAAGAAATCGCTTACCGCCACGGCATCATGGCCAGCTTCATGGCAAAGATCACTGAAGAATTGCCGGGTTGCGGCGGACATGTACACCAAAGCCTCTGGGATGCAGCCGGCAAAAAAAACCTGTTTCACGATGCGAAAGACAAACAACAGATCAGCGCTACCATGAAACAGTACATAGCCGGACAACTGCATTGCCTGCCGCATATCCTGCCCATGTTTGCCCCCACCATCAATAGTTATAAAAGATTGGTGGAAGGCGCCTGGGCGCCCACCACACTCACCTGGGGCATCGACAACCGCACCGTGGCCCTGCGCGTATTGCCGCAAAGCCCGGCCGCCTGCCGCCTCGAAACAAGGGTCATCGGCGCCGACGTAAATCCCTACCTGGCCATGGCCGCCGCGCTGGCCGCGGGACTCTACGGCATCCGGCACAAACTGCGCTTAACACAACCCGCGCAGTTGGGAAACGGTTACAACGAAACGACTTACGGCGTATTGCCACGCACCCTGGAACAGGCCACCAGGGCCATGAAGAGTTCTCCCATAGCCGGCGAACTGTTCGGCGAAAAATTTGCCCGGCACTTTACCGCCACGCGTGACTGGGAATGGAAACAACACCTCAAAGCGGTGACCGACTGGGAATTCAAACGTTATTTCGAAATCATCTGAGGAAGGTTCTTTTCTTATAAAAAATCACTTTACAATATTTTTGTGCTATGGCATTTGACAGGATCTATCAATACAATTTTCCTACCACCATCCGGTTTGGAGCAGGCGCCAGCAGCGAGTTGGGCGCTTATTTAAAAAAGAACGCCCTTCAAAAACCCCTGATCGTAACAGACCCGGTGGTGGCGCAACTGGATTTTTTTAAAAAGATCGTAACAGAACTGAAGGCGGCGAATATTTCGGTAGAAGTATTTCACAACATCCACAAGAACCCCGTGAAATCCGACGTGTACAAGGGAACCGATGCTTACGACCAGACCAACCGCGATGCCGTGATCGGCATCGGTGGCGGCGCAGCCCTCGACGTGGCCCGCGCCATTGTATTAAGAGTGCATCACCGCGAAGACCTTTTCAAATACGACGACCTCATTGGCGGCGATGTGTATGTTACCAATGACGTGCCGCATTTCATCACCATTCCCACCACGGCCGGCACCGGCAGCGAAGTGGGCCGCAGCGCCATCATTGCCGACGACGAAACCCACCAGAAAAAAATCCTCTTCTCTCCCAAGTTGCTGGCGAAGATCGTGTTCGCCGATCCGCTGCTTACGATGGACATTCCGCCCGCCATCACCGCGGCTACCGGCATGGATGCGCTCACCCATAACCTCGAAGCCTATCTCGTGAAAATGGAGCATCCTATGTGCGATGGCATTGCCCTGCAGGCCATCTCCCTGATCCGCGAATCGATCGCCGGTGCCGTGCTTCGCCCGGATATAGAATCGCGCAGCAAAATGCTGATCGCTTCCCTTATGGGTGCGGTGGCTTTCCAGAAAGGACTGGGCGTGGTGCATTCCCTCGCGCATCCCCTCTCCTCTTTGCTCGATACGCACCACGGACTGGCCAATGCCGTGAACCTGCCTTATGGCATGCGTTTCAACATCGCGGGACAGGAACAGAAATTCAACAAAATTGCCGAAGCCCTGCAGCTTCCGGGCGGCAGCGGTGAAGACGTGGTGAACTTTCTTTTTGATTTGAACACTACTATCCATATCCCGCACCGGCTTTCCGCCATCGGTGTTCAACAGGAACACGTAGAAACCCTGGCCGACCTGGCGCTGGCCGATTTTGCGCATCCCAATAATCCCAAACCCGTATCGCGGGAAGATTTCAAACAATTGTACCTCGAAGCTTTATAGTACCATGACCATCGGATTGACCTATACAGGATCGGAGGCCAAGCACGCCAACTACGCCAACTGGATCAAAGCGAAGGATGCCATAGAAGTTATCGAGCTATCTGACCGTTTGAACAACCTTGATGCCCTTGCTTCCTGCGATGGTGTAGTGCTCTCGGGTGGCATCGATATATCGCCGCAATACTATGGCGGCAGTGAAGGTTATGCCCATGCGCCCGAACCATTCCACAAAGAGCGCGATGCTTTTGAATTCGCTGTTTTTGCAGCCACCCAGGAACGCGGCATTCCTGTATTGGGTGTTTGTCGCGGTATGCAATTGATCAACTGCTATTACGGTGGTACGCTGTTGCAGGACCTGCAGGAAAAGAACAGCGTGCACAAGATCACCGACCAACTCGACAAAGTGCACGGCATCACGGTTCTCCCCGGCACCCTGCTGTACCAGGCTCTTGGTCAACTGCACTGCACGGTGAACAGCGCGCACCACCAGGCCATCGATCGCATCGGTGAAGGATTAAAAATAGCTGCCGTTTCGGAAGATGGCATCGCCGAAGCCATGGAGCGAACCCAGCCCGAAGGCAAACCCTACCTGCTGAGCGTGCAGTGGCACCCAGAACGCCTGTTCCGTTTCGGCCTGCAGGATACCAATGTGTCCAAAGGAATCCGGGCGCAATTTTTAGCATCCCTACAAAACAAATAATTCATGCAAATCATCAATCCTGCAACGGAAGAGATCATCGCCACGCTCCAGGAAGACAATGAAGTGTCGCTGCGGGAAAAATACAAGCGCCTGAAAGCCGCACAGCCGGGGTGGCAGGCGCGCGACTTAGCAGAGCGCATTGCCATTGTTGAACAATTCGGCCGCCTGCTCGATACCCAACGTGAACGTCTAGCCGAAACGCTCACGAGTGAAGTAGGAAAGCCCCTGCAGCAATCGCGCAACGAAATCAACGGCGCCATCGCGCGTATCAACTGGCTCACCCAGAACGCAGCGAAATACCTGCGCGATGAGGTGATGACGGAAGCGCCCGGCCTGGAGGAGCGCATCGCCTATGAACCATTGGGCGTCATCGGCAATATCTCTGCCTGGAACTATCCCTACCTGGTAGGCGTAAACGTTTTTGTGCCGGCCCTGCTGGCAGGCAATGCTGTTCTATACAAACCATCGGAATACGCTTCCCTCACCGGGCTGGAAATAGAAAAATGCTGGCAGGAAGCGGGACTGGAAAAAGACCTGTTCCTAACGGCCATAGGTAGTGGAAATGTGGGGGCCGTACTGCTGGACCTTCCGCTCGACGGTTATTTCTTCACGGGCAGCTACAAAACCGGCAGTTATATTTATAACAAGATAGCTGCAAAGATGGTGCCCTGCCAGTGTGAGCTGGGCGGCAAGGACCCGCTCTACGTGACCGACGATGTGGACAATATCGCTGCGGTGGCCGCCGCTACGGCCGACGGTGCTTTTTACAACAATGGCCAGAGCTGTTGTTCGGTGGAACGGATTTATGTGCACGAACGGGTATACGACGCTTACCTGGATGCTTTTGAGAAAGAGCTGCGCTCCTGGAAAATCGGTGCGCCCACCGAAGAAGGTGTTTATTTTGGTCCGCTTACGCGGAAAGAGCAAATCGCCGTACTGGAAGCACAGGTGGCCGATGCCCTGCAAAAAGGAGCAAAACTATTGACCGGCGGAAAAAAGATGGAAGGAAAAGGATATTATTTTGAACCGACCGTGCTCACCCATGTAACCGCCGGCATGCAGGTGATGCAGGACGAATCTTTCGGGCCCATCATTGGTATCATGAAAGTGAAGGACGATGCATCGGCCATTGCGGAAATGAAAAATACCGAATACGGTCTCACCGCTGCGGTGTACAGCGCAAGCGCTTCGCGGGCTGCGCAGATCCTGCAACAGTTGGATGCCGGCAGCGGTTACTGGAACTGCTGCGACCGGGTGAGCGCCGCGCTTCCCTGGAGCGGGCGTAAACATTCGGGTTTCGGGGCCAGTTTATCGCATGCAGGATTGCGCGCATTTACAAAGCCCAAAGCCTATCACCTGCGTTCGCCCCAACCATCCGCGTAGCAATAACAAAAGAGACTCATGAGAAAAATAACCATCACCCTTGCCTGCGCACTGGCATTTCTTGTACCCGCAAAAGCGCAATCGAAAAAAGCAATCCCGTTCAAACCGAAAGAGATCATGGCCATCATGGAAAGCGTGGCGGCCTGGCAGATCAACGAATTTGAGAACAACCGCAACCGCTGGCCAAAATGGGACTGGACCAATGGCGCCCTGTACACAGGTATCATGGAACTGGGCAAACTGGGCAAGGAAAAAAAATACTATTCCTTCCTGGAAAAGATCGGCGAAGCCAATGGCTGGGATACAGGCCCGCGTCGCTTTTTTGGCGACGACTACTGCGTGGCGCAAACCTATTCGCAGTTGTATATGATCTACAAAGAGCCGGAGATGATCGCCAGATTCAGGCGCCTGGCCGACAGCATCGTTGCAAAACCACACGACGAATCGCTCGAATGGAAAAACAGCATACAACTCAGGGAATGGGCCTGGGCCGATGCCCTTTACATGGCGCCGCCTGCCCTGGCTTATCTGAGCACTGCCACCGGCGACAGCAAATACCTGGAAACCGCCGACCGGCTCTGGTGGAAGACAACAGACTACCTGTTCGACAGTACGGAAAATTTATACTATCGCGACAGCAAATATTTTGAATCAAAAGAAGCCAATGGCAAGAAAATGTTCTGGGCCCGCGGCAATGGATGGGTCATGGGCGGACTGGTAAGAATGCTCGAGAACATGCCGCCGGATTACCCTTCGCGGAAGCAGTTCGAAGATCTTTACCGCAAGATGGCAAAAAAGATCGCTTCCCTCCAGCACGAAGACGGCACCTGGCATACCGCCCTGCTCGACCAGGACAGCTATCCATCGAAAGAAACCAGCGGCACCGGGTTTTATGCCTATGCGCTGGCCTGGGGCATCCGGCATGGGCTGATCGATCGCAATGAATATCTTCCCGTGGTAAACAAAGCCTGGGTGGCCCTGGTGAGTTCGGTGCATCCCAACGGGATGCTGGGCTTTGTGCAAAAGATTGGCGAAAAACCCGGTCAGGTGGATTATAACAGCACCGAAGTATATGGCGTGGGCGCTTTTCTGCTCGCGGGTTCTGAACTCTACAGGTTAACCAAACAGGGAATAAAATAAGCGCCTACATGAAGCACCTATGCCTGGCCGTTATATTGCTTACCGCTGTTGCCTGCGGAAGCCGGCAACAGCAAACCGGGCCTGACAATGCCTTCCTGCAGGGCGGCAGGATCAGCACCAGCGGACAGAAGTTTGTGGATGAAAAGGGCCGCCAGGTAATACTACACGGCATCAATTATGTCAACAAGGATTCCGCCGCCCGTTACCTCTTCCCCGATTCAGGAAATGCGTTCAGCGACTCGAAAGCACGCGGGTTTAACTGTATTCGCCTGGGCATCATCTGGGATGGAATAGAACCACAGCCCGGCCGCTACGATGAAGCATACCTCCGCAATATCGAACGGCTGGTGCAGAAGGCCGCAGACAATGGGCTCTACGTAGTGCTGGATATGCACCAGGATCTCTTCAGCGTTTTGTTCAGCGACGGCGCGCCGCGCTGGGCCACCCTCACCGACGGCCTGCCTCATGAAAAAGGACCCATCTGGAGCGACTCTTATTTTATCAGTCCCGCCGTAATGAAGGCCTTCGATAATTTCTGGGCCAACAAACCCGCGCCTGATGGCATCGGCATACAGGATCACTATGCGAACATGTGGAAAGAAGTGTCCCGCCGCTTTGCGGGAAACAAAACGGTGATCGGGTACGACATTATGAACGAGCCCTTCAACGGATCGCAGGGCCAGCAACTGTTGCAGCAAATGCTGCTGAAATATGCGGAGCTGCGGTCAAAGGAAAGCGGCAGTCCCATGGATGCGGCGGCGGCCTTTGCCGTTTGGGGCGATGAAACAAAAAGAATGGAAGCGCTGGACTGGATGCGCGCCACCGAACGGTACAAAACCATCATCCATGCCGCTACCGAAGCCAACCAGGCTTTTGAAAAAGGGCCGCTGCGCTCAATGTACCAGAAAGTCGTCAACAGCATCCGGGAAGTGGACACTACCGCCATCCTGTTCCTGGAACATCCCTATTTTTCCAACAGCGGTGTGCCCAGTGCGCTGGAAAGGCCGCTTCTTGCCGATGGGCGTCCCGATCCGCAAATAGCGTATGCACCTCACGGTTATGATCTCCTGGTCGATTCTAAATTTTACAGCGATGCCGGGAACGACCGGGTGGCTTATATCTTTTCCAACTTCAGCACCGTATCGGAGCGGTTGGGCATGCCCGTATGGGTGGGCGAATGGGGCGCCTTTTACGGAAGCGGTGAGGGCATGGCGCCGGTGGGGCGTTTCATCCGGCGGGTGCTGGACAACCATTTGTTTGGAAATGCGTACTGGTCCTATTACGAAGGCATCGGGCAGCAGCCTTATTACGACAGTGTGATGAACCGTGTGTACACGCCCTTTACGGCCGGCGACCTGGTGAGCGTATCCTGCGACAGCGCCGGCAAAAGCTATACCTGTAGCTGGACCGAAAAGGCGGACGGCAGGGGTACAACGGTTATCTATATCCCGGATATGCAATTGCTGGCAGATACCGCTGTTCAATTAACGCCCGCCGGAAGCCGCTACGACCTGCACCGGTCATCTGCAGGAAAAGCCGGCTACCTGGTCATTCCCGCTACGGGTAAGGCCATCGCGCGCAGTGTTACCATAAGTTGGTGAACGGCGTCTGCCACTTCTTTCCTGAAACGCCCTGACTCAGAGCTTAAAGAATATCTTTTTCCTATACAGGAAATAACAGAGCAGCCACTCGAGTGTAAAAGTGCACAACGATGCCAGCACCGGCGCCAACCCACCCTGAATACCGATGGCTTCAAAAACAGGCGTGGTCACCATTTGAACATACCCGTTCAGCCAGCGAGCGCCCACGATGCCGAAGAACAGGTAAATGAAAATGGAGTTCATGCCCAGCACCTGGAAAAACAGGAGGCCGTTGCGGTGTTGATGCGCATCTATCCACCAGTAAAAAAGACATACCATCAGCAGGCAATAACCCAGCGAAGCCATGATGAAAGAGCTGGTAGCAATCGGTTTGATAATGGGTGTGATGCCCGCCAGGTCGAGGCCGTAGCCTGCGAGAAGCAATGCTGCGGCAGCAATCAGCAAGGCAGACAGCCGGTGCGTTTGCGCCAGGAACATTTTACCCACGAGCAATCCCGCGATGGTATGCACTGCTGTGGGCAGCCAGTTGATAAACACATATCCCTGCGAATGCTGTCCGAATAAAACCAGGTCCAACCAATTGCCGAAATTCTTTCCATTGGTGAATGCCTCGTTGTAGCCGGATACATTCCAAAACCGGTACAACACTTCAGTGAGCAATAAAATAGTGACGCAGGAAAGGACCAGGCTCCCGGTGCTACTCCTGAATAGAAAAAAAGCGATCAGAGTCGTAAAAGCGAGTTGCGTCAGTACATCGGTTACGTCGAGGGCTTCCAGCGCCAGCCAGTCGGGACTGCTGATCCTTTTGAACACGCCCCAGAACAGGAGCCAGCCACTGCGTTTCAGTATCCTGATGCATTGCTGGTTCCGGGAAAACCCTTTTTCCGTTTGCCTGGTTAGAGAATAAGCCATGGCGATGCCTGCCATGAACATGAAAGCGGGCTGAATGAGATCCCAGAAATGAAGCCCGTGCCACCCGATGTGAAAAAACTGCCGGATCAGGTGGGTGGCAATTCGGTTTTCCGTCGGAACAGCTTCGCGGAGGTGCTCATAAAATTCGCAGGCTTCCAGGGCCAGCAGGAACATGATGAGTCCCCGCATAAAATCGAGGGATAATAACCTGCCAGGCAAGCCCTGCGCAGTCGCCGACTGCGACCTGTTTGCTATGTTCATGTGCGGAAAAAATATCCCTTAAAATAGTGAAACAGGGCTGGAATGCAAGCTGCACGATATCCAATCACGCAAACGATTGACCGTTTCCAGGAAGGCTGAAACAGGCAATTGCCCCCGGGTGCTGCCGGACATAAGCCTATTATCTTCCGTATATTCTCCGTATACTATCCGTTTATATACCATAATTTCTCCATATATCCTTCATATATTACGGAAGATATTTGAGAAAAGAACGGATAGTTTATGATATATAAAAGTAGGAAGAACGTATAAAATACGGAAGATAAGAGGCTTCATCCCGGGAGAATTCGTATCTTAAACAAAACCATCTGCCATGGCCATCAACCGCGATCAAAGCAGCCTGCTCAGCCATTTTTCGGGCCGCGTGGGCAACCTGGTATTAAAAAGGTATACCGACAAAACCGTACTCAGCGCACTACCGGACATGAGTAAACGCAAACTCAGTCCAATGCAAAAAGAAAGCAACGAGCTGATGAAAATGGCGAACATCTACGCAAAGAGCATGATCGCCGACCCGGCCACAAAAGCCGCTTTCGCCAAAAAGATGAATATTCCCCTGAACAAAGTGTTCCGTGCCCTGGTCACCGATTTTATGGTGAACAAGGGGGAAGAAAGCAAACTTGTGAGTCTCTGACGGCGGCACCCACGCCACCCGGTAAGCGCCCATGCGCTCACTCCCTTCCTGCAAAGCGCCGGCAACCCGGACTGATTTGCGCATTTCCTTTCCGCATCCTATCTTTCGGCCATGTCGGAAAACCTGCATTCCTTTCTGCAACTTCTTTTTTTCAGCATCATTACGCTTTTCCCGGTGGTGAACCCCATCGGCACCGCTTTCATCATCAGTCCCTATTTCAGCAAACTCACCGACACCGAAAAAAGGGCGGCGGTGAAAAAGATCACTTTCTACGCCTTCTGCATCTGCACCGGCTCGCTTTTTATAGGGCACTGGATACTGGAAGTTTTTGGGCTGTCCATCCCCGTTATACAGCTCGCGGGTGGCATCATGATCTGCAAGCTGGGCTGGGATTCGCTCACCACCGATAAAAAGCCAGCGCCCACTGTCCCCGGTCCGGAGGAAAACATAGCGCTCCCCGGCGGATACCAGGAAATAAAGGACAACCTCTTTTATCCCATTACCTTTCCCGTGACCACCGGCGCCGGCACCATTTCCGTGCTCTTCACCCTCAGCGCCCACAGCGCCAACGCGGGCTGGAAAAAATACCTGGTCAATACCAGCGCCGTATTACTGGCCATCATCGCCATCTGCCTGCTGATCTATTTTTTCTATTTCAATACCAAAAGGATCATCAACTACCTGGGCTCCGATGGAGAAAAGATCGTCAACCGGATTTCGTCCTTCCTGATCTTTTGCGTGGGACTGCAGATCGCCGTATCCGGGTTAAAAAGCATCTTCACCACCTGAGGGGCACATAATTGTAATATTTTTGCAATTAAAATGTAGCATATGAAAAAAGTGTCTGTCATTGGCGCCACAGGTTTTGTAGGCAAACAGGTAGTGAAGGAACTGGTCAACCGGGGCTACCAGGTTCAGGCAATTGCGCGCGATATTTCCAAAGTGGAAAACAACGATGCAGTAACGGCCCGGCGTGCCGATGTGAATGACCAGGATGGGCTGGCGGAAGTTCTGAAAGGCAGCGATGCCGTGATCAGCACCTACAATGCCGGCTGGAGTAACCCCAATATATATGCGGAATTCCTGAAAGGCTCCCGCAATATCGAAAAGGCTGTTGAAAAAGCAGGTGTCAAAAGATTCATTACAGTGGGCGGAGCCGGCAGCCTCTTCACCCCGCAGGGTACACAACTGGTGGATGATCCCTCCTTCCCCGAGGCCTACAAACAGGGCGCCCTCGCGGCAAGAGATTACCTGAACGAAATCAGGAACAACCGGAACCTCGACTGGACATTTTTTAGTCCCGCTATTGAAATGCACCAGGGTACGGCCGGTGTAAGAAAAGGCAGCTATCGCACTGCCCTCGATGAACCGGTATTCGATGCCAACGGCAGGAGCATGCTGTCCGTGGAAGACGTGGCAGTGGCGCTGGTCGATGAGTTGGAACAGAACAAACACATCCGGCAAAGATTTACGGCAGCATACTGATTTCTTCGCCGTCACATCCGCTGCGCCCCGGGGAAACCAAAAATCCTGTATCTTGGCTGCTCATCTACCAGTCATGCGAATACGAAAAAAATACAGCAGCGTCCTCCTATTGTTTGTTTTCATGTTTTCGCTGAAAGCCTGGACGCAACCGGCTTTTATTCCGGGCGATTTTGCCGACCCCTCCATCATCCGGGCAGGCAAACAGTATTATGCCGTCGGCACTTCTTCCGAATGGGCGCCGCATTTTCCCATTTACCGTTCCACCGACCTGCAGCACTGGCAGCAGGTGGGACAGGTGTTTGACCAGGCGCCCGACTGGATCTCCGGCTCTTTCTGGGCGCCGGAATATTATTACCTGAACAAACGCTATTACATCTATTATACCGCCCGGCGCAAGAAAGACGGCATTTCCTGTATCGGCGTGGCTTCTTCTGCCTATCCCGACCGCGGCTTTACCGATCACGGTGTAGTGGTTGATTTCGAAAAGGAAGCCATTGATGCCTTCCTGGTGAAAGAGGGCAAGGATCTTTACATTACGTTCAAAGCCTATGGGCTCGACCAGCGGCCGATCGAACTGCTGGCGCAAAAACTGTCTGCAGACGGACTGAAAACCGTTGGTGAACCTTTTTCGCTGCTGCGCGATGATCCGAAGATCGGCATGGAAGGACAGGCTTTTCTATTCCATAAAGGGTTTTATTACCTTTTTTATTCTGCGGGAGGTTGCTGTGGCGCGCGCTGCAGCTACAACGTGCGCGTAGCAAGATCGGCCAGTTTCAAAGGTCCCTATACCCGCTATGAAGGCAATCCCATCCTGGAGGGAGACGCCAACTGGACCTGCACCGGCCACGGAAGCTTTGTACAGGACCCCTCCGGCAGCACTTACTATTTCCACCACGCATTCAGCAAAAAATCGGGTGTTTTCACGGGCCGGCAGGGCATGCTGGCAAAGCTACAGTGGAACGAAACAACGGGTTGGCCCGGTTTAACGGAGGAGCCCGCCCCTGCCCTTCCCGCCAGCGCTTTTATAAACGATGACTTCAATGCAGCAAAGCCCGGCAACTACTGGGCCTGGGACTTTCGTCATACCGCACCCCGCTTCCGTCATGAAAAAGGCGTATTGCACCTGGATGGCAATACCACCGACCACAACTTAGCCGGCATAGTGCTCGCCACGCGCGCTGTAACGGGAGATTTCGATGTGGAAACCAAAGTGCTGAACCGGAACAGCGCACTGAAAGGCCTCACCTGTTACGGCGATGCAACTGCCGCCACCGGCATCGGCATCCGCGACAACCAGGTACAGAGCTGGATAGTAAAAGGAAAAGAATTGCAGGTGCTGGCAAGCGAAGCCCTTAACAACAATGAACCCGTTGAGCTAAAGATGCAGCTCATCGCAAACACAAACAAGGAGATCCGCTTCTATTACCGCCAGGGAAACCAGGACTGGAAAGCCCTGCCATCGCAGCCGCTCGAAGACATCGGCTTCCTGCCGCAGTGGGACCGGAGTCCGCGTACCGGCCTGCATTTCAACGGAACAGCCGGGCAGGATGCGCAGTTCGATTATTTCAAAATAACCCCTCTTCCCGAAACAGGCACTGGAAATTAAACGGCGGCTGATCAACAATACTTATTTTTGCAGCCTTGAGAAAACGCCTGGCGCAGATATTGATTTTTTTTGCAGCACTGCATTGCCTGAACCTCGACCAGTTGCTGAAACTGCCGGTGCTGGTGGCGCATTTCCTGGAGCATAAGGATCGCGACAATAGCATCCGCGTAATGGATTTTCTCTCCATGCATTACTGGGGGCACGACATCAACGACGACGACGATGAGCGCGACCGGCAACTGCCTTTCAAAGCGCCGCATCCGCACAGTTTCCAGCACATCTGTCTCCCGGCGCTCAAAGCCATAGACCTCCAACAGGGCGAGCCACCATTGGTTTCCTACGACTACCCGCTGGAAAAAGACAGCCACCTTCCCAACCCCGCCGTGGGTTCCCTCTTCCGCCCTCCCCGGGCCTGATCCCGCTATACGCTTCTTGTAGTTGGATCGCCTCGCCGTTGTTATACGGCAGGTAATTTTCTATTGAAATAGTTACTGGCTATGTTACAAAAGATCATAGACTTTTCTGTAAAGAACAAGCTGATCATCGGGTTATTTGTACTCGCACTGATTGGCTGGGGCACATATGAACTTACACGGCTTCCCATCGATGCCGTTCCCGATATCACCGATAACCAGGTGCAGGTGCTTACCGTGTCGCCTTCTCTCGGCGCGCCGGATATAGAGCGCCTGATCACCATTCCCATCGAAAGGTCCTGCAGCAATATCTCCGGGCTCAAACAGATCCGGAGTTTTTCGCGCTTTGGGCTTTCGCTGGTGACCATTGTATTTAACGAAGAAACAGACCTGTACTGGGCCCGCCAGCAGATCAGCGAAAGGCTGCAGCAGGTGCGGCAGGAACTGCCCGACGGCGTTGGCTCGCCGGAGATGGCGCCGGTGTCGACGGGGCTTGGGGAAATTTACCAGTATGTGCTCCGGCCGCTGCGGGGGTACGAAGGGAAATACGACCCCATGGAACTGCGCACCCTGCAGGACTGGGTGGTGCGCCGACAGTTGCTGGGCACACCCGGCGTAGCGGAGGTTTCCAGTTTCGGCGGCAACCTCAAGCAATATGAAATAGCGGTGCACCAGGAACAGCTCCGGGCCTTCCAACTCACCATCGGCGATCTTTTTACCGCCCTTGAAAAAAACAACCAGAACACCGGCGGCGCCTATATCGAAAAAGGACCAACGGTGTTGTATATACGCAGCGAAGGCCTCACCACCAGCCTCGATGATATCCGCAACATCGTAGTGAAAAATACCGGCAGCGGCGTACCGGTGCTGCTGCGGGATGTGGCCCGCGTACAATTCGGCTCGGCCATCCGCTATGGCGCCATGACTTACAACGATAAGGGCGAAGTGGCCGGCGCAGTAGTGATGATGCTCAAGGGTGAAAATTCTTCCGCCGTGATCAAAAGGGTGAAATCGAGGATGGCGGAGATCCAGAAAATGCTGCCTGAAGGCGTGGTGATAGAGCCTTTCCTCGACCGTACCAAGATGGTGAACAACGCCATCAAAACCGTAGAGACCAACCTGCTGGAAGGCACGCTGATCGTCATTTTCGTGCTGGTCTTTTTTCTCGGCAACCTGCGCGCGGGGCTCATCGTGTCTTCCGTGATCCCGCTTTCCATGCTCTTTGCCGTGATACTCATGAATCATTTTGGCGTGGGCGGCAACCTGATGTCGCTCGGCGCCATCGATTTCGGTCTTATCGTCGACGGTTCGGTGATCGTGGTGGAAGCCATCCTGCACCGTTTTTCGCATTCGAAATCTTTCCGTCACCTGCTGCGCCTCGACCAGGGACAGATGGACCAAGAAGTATCGCGCTCTACCGGTACCATGATCAAATCGGCTGTGTTCAGCCAGATCATCATCCTGATCGTGTACCTCCCGATCCTTTCGCTCGAAGGCATCGAAGGCAAAATGTTCAAACCCATGGCCTATACGGTTTCCTTTGCGATACTGGGCGCCTTCCTGTTATCGGTCACCTATGTGCCCATGATGTCGGCCCTCTGCCTGAAGAAAAAATTGTCGCACCAGCCTACCCTCACCGACAAGCTCATGATATGGCTGGAAAGAAAATACCAGCCCCTGCTGCAGCGGGCGCTTTCTTTACCAAAAACCATCCTAACGGTTACCCTCAGCCTCTTTTTTCTTTCCCTATTGGTGCTGGCGCGCCTCGGCGGTGAGTTCATTCCACAACTGGAAGAAGGCGATTTTGCCGTGGAGACCCGCCTGCTTACGGGGAGCAACCTCAACAATACCATCCAGGCCACACAGAAAGCGTCCGGCATTTTGCTGAAGCAGTTCCCGGAAGTGGAAAAAGTGGTCACCAAAATCGGGAGTGCCGAAATACCCACCGATCCCATGCCCTTTGAAGCAGGCGATATGATGGTGATCCTGAAAGACAAGCAGGACTGGGTTTCGGCCAAAACATTCCCCGAGCTCAGCCGGAAAATGACCACCGCGCTGGAGGCCGTTCCAGGCATCACGGTGGGATTCCAGTTCCCGGTGCAGATGCGTTTCAACGAACTGATGACGGGCGCGCGGCAGGACGTGGTTTGTAAGATTTTCGGTGAGAACCTCGATACCCTCACCGCCTATGCAGCCCGCCTGGGCAATATCATCCGTTCGGTGGAAGGCGCTATCAATATCTACGAAGAAAGGGTAACGGGCATGCCGCAGGTGGTGATACGTTACGATCGTGCCGCGATGGCCAGATACGGCCTCACGGTAACTGATGTCAACCGCGTGGTGAATACCGCTTTTGCGGGAGAAGCGGCCGGCCAGGTATACGAAGGTGAAAAGCGGTTCGACATGGTCGTTAGACTGGCAGGCGATGCCCGCAGCTCGGTGGAAGACGTGAAAGACCTGCTGGTGCTTACGGGCATGGGCACGCAGATACCGCTTTCCTATGTGGCCTCCATTGAAGAGGTGGATGGCGTAAACCAGATCCAGCGCGAGAATACCCGGCGACGCATCATCGTAGGCTTCAATATCCAGGGGCGCGATGTGCAGTCCATTGTGCAGGAACTGCGGAACAAGGTAGAAAAAGAACTGCCGCTTCCGCGCGAGTACCAGATCGTATACGGCGGTTCCTTCGAAAACATGAATGCCGCCAAAGACAGGCTGGCGGTGGTAGTACCTATTGCACTGGCGCTGATCTTCCTGCTCCTCTATTTTGCTTTTAGGTCGGTGAAACAGGGCTTGCTGATCTATACGGCGATCCCGCTTTCCGCCACGGGTGGCATCCTGGCATTGTGGGCGCGCGATATGCCCTTCAGCATTTCTGCCGGCGTTGGCTTTGTGGCCCTGTTCGGTGTGGCGGTATTGAACGGCATCCTTCTCGTATCGGAGTTCAACCGCCTGAAACAGGAAGGCTGGAAAGACACGCGTCGCATCGTGATCCACGCCGCCAAGTCGAAGCTGCGGGCCCTGCTGATGACGGCGCTGGTGCCCTCGCTGGGTTTTATTCCCATGGCCATCAGCACCGGCGCGGGCGGTGAAGTGCAGAAGCCACTGGCTACCGTGGTGATCGGCGGCCTTATCTTTTCCACACTGCTGACGCTTTTTGTATTGCCGGTTCTCTATATCAGTTTTGAAAAAAGCCGGAGCGCCTTCAAACGCGTGAAACCGGGTGTAGCCTTGACATTGCTCATCCTGACCTGTTCCGTCGCACGCGCGCAGGAACCCATTTCCCTGCAGGCGGCGATCGACAGCGCCCTGCGAAACAATGCAGCCATTACTGTTTCAAAAACCCAGGTGGATTACTTTAAGGCGTTGCGCGGCAGCCATGTGGACATCGACAAAACCGGCATCGGGTTTGAATACGGCAAATTCAACAGCAAGGCAAACGACAATCTTTTTTCTTTGTCGCAGGAGCTGCAGTTCCCCACTGTATATAAATACCAGGGAAGGATCAATGAGAAGAATATCCAGATCAGTGAAATCAGCTTACAGCAAAGATTGCTCGACATCAAAGCGCTGGTCAAGTTGCATTTTTATACCCTGCTGGTGATGCAGCAAAAACGCGCGTTGCTGCAGGAAGCCGACAGTGTATACGCCGCTTTCCTGTCCAGGTCCATGCAGCGCTTTAACGCCGGCGACATCGATCTGCTGGAAAAGTCAACCGCCGAAAACCAGCGGGTACAGATTGCGCAGCAACTGGCAGCGCTCGATACCGACTATGCCATGGAGCTGAACGAACTGCGCGTACTACTCAACAGTCCGCAGAAAAAAATTCCCGTTGCGGGCTCTCCTATTTACACCCTGCATGATCCCGGCGATACGTCGGCGCTTACCCGCAATCCCGCGCTCCTGCTGCAACAGGAACAGGTATCGTTGTCGGAGATCCGGCAGAAGCTGGAGAAAAGCAAACTGCTGCCTTCATTTAATGCGGGACTGAAAAGCACCACCATCATCGGGTGGCAGGCCACCAGCCAGCAAGCGGAACAGTACTATGGAAGCGGCACCCGCTTCCAGTCCTTCGGTGTGGGAGTAGGCGTGCCCATTTTTGCGCGGGCGCAAAAATCCAAAGTGCAGGCGGCCGGCATCCAGGCCCTGGAGCAAAAGCAGGAGCTGGAATGGATGGAACAGCAACTGCGCCTGCGGCTCGAAAATGCGCGGCAGGATTTTGGACGCCGCGTTCAATTGATCGGTTCCTATCACAGCAAGCTGCTGCCCAATGCAACTGCCGTGATGAACAGCGCCACCGAAAAGCTGCATGCCGGTGAGATCGGTTACCTCGACTGGGTGATCCTCACCAACCAGTCGCTGCAGATCCGCAGCGAATACTGGAATACGGTGCAGTCGCTCAACGAGACCGCATTCGACATAGAAAAGATCACTAACAATCTCTAACAACCGAAAACAGTATGAAACAACTTATCTATATAGCCGGATTTGTCCTTCTGGCCAGCGCCTGCGGCACCCAACAAAAAGAAACGGAGCCGGCAGTGGCGGCCACAACAGCAGCCGACAGCAGCACCGTGACCCTCAGCGCAGCCCAGCGTGCCAATGCAGCCATTGTTACCGGCAAAGCCGAACTGCGGAACATGCACCGCAGCCTGAAGGTCAGCGGCATGGTGGACGTACCCCCGCAGAACATTGTATCCATCAGTTTTCCACTGGGCGGCTACCTGAAAAAAACCAGCCTGATACCAGGCATGCGCATCAGCCGGGGCGCTGTGCTGGCCGTACTGGAAGACCCACAGTATATCCAGTTGCAGCAGGATTATCTTTCTGCAAAATCCCGCCTCGCCTATCTCGAAACCGACTACCAGCGGCAGAAGGGACTTAACGAAACCAAGGCCACCAGCGACAAGGCCCTGCAACTGGTGCAGAGCGAATACAACAGCCAGAAAATACTGGTGAGATCACTCGCGGAAAAGCTCCGCCTCATTGGCCTCAACCCCGACCGGCTGACAGAGAACAACATTTCGCGCAGCATCGCCCTGCCTTCGCCCATCAGCGGCTTTGTATCAAAAGTGAACGTAAACACCGGCAAATATGTGAGTCCCACGGATGTATTGTTTGAGCTCATCAATCCCGATGATCTGCACCTGACCCTCACCGTTTTTGAGAACGATGCCGCCAGCCTGGCGAAAGGGCAAAAGCTCAGTTGTTACACCAATGCACAACCGAACCAGTTGTATACGGCCACGGTGTACCTGGTGGCGCCTTCCATTGGCGAGGAAAGAAGCACCGAAGTGCATTGCCATTTCGACCGCGAGATCCGCGACCTGAGTCCGGGTACTTTCATGAACGCCAGCATCGAGCTCAACCGGGCGCAGGTAATGGCGGTGCCAGACGCGGCCGTGGTAAAATGGGAAGGCCATTTTTATGTATTTGCAGAAGAAGCGGAAAACCGGTTCCGGCTGACCCCGGTGGAAACAGGTAACAGCAGCGACGGCTATGTGGAGATACAATCGGGCCTCCCTGACCAACCCATCGTGCTGCAAAATGCCTATACCCTGCTGATGAAAATGAAAAACAATGCCGAAGAAGATTGAATACCCTGCCGTTCCTATTCAATTTCATTCAATGTTTGCCCCATTTGTTTCCGCCGGAAGGGATTTGATGGCCAGGGGGTATTTTTGAAACAGACAGATATATACGCTTATGCCATTTTCCCGTTTCCTTTTACTCATAGTATTGGGCAGTTCCGTTGCCAGTATACAGGCGCAGCCCCTGCGCACCAAAGAACAGTATGCGGCCTTTCTGCAAACAAAAGCCCCGCTTCGCCAGAACAGTTATAAAGCCCTGCCACTGGGCAGCATCCGTCCGGAAGGATGGTTGAAAGAAATGCTGCTTCGGCAGAAAAACGGCGCCACGGGTCAGTTGGATAAACTATATCCGCTGGTGATGGGCGCACGGAACGGCTGGCTCGGCGGCGATGGCGACCAGTGGGAACGCGGTCCTTACTGGATCGACGGGTTGCTGCCCCTGGCCTATATCCTGGATGATGCAGCACTCATCGCCAAAGCAAAGCCCTGGGTAGAATGGGCCATCAAAAGCCAGCAGCCCGATGGTTATTTCGGGCCTTCCGCCGACTATCCAAACGAGCCTGGCGTACAGCGCGACAACAGCCGCGACTGGTGGCCGAAGATGGTGATGCTGAAAGTGCTGCAGCAATATTATTCCGCCACCGGCGACCAGCGCGTGATCCGCCTCATGAGCAACTACTTTCGTTACCAGTTGAAAGAACTGCCATCAAAACCGCTGGATCACTGGACCTTCTGGGCCAGGTTCCGCCAGGGCGATAACCTGCAGGTAGTGTACTGGCTGTATAATATCACCGGCGAATCTTTTTTGCTGGAGCTGGGCGACCTGCTGCACCGGCAGGGATTCGACTTTACGCGTGCCTTCCTGGAATCGGACTGGATGTGGCGCATCGGAAGTGTGCACGGCGTGAACCTGGCGCAGGGAATAAAAGAACCCATCATTTATTACCAGCACCATCCTGAACCAAAGTACCTGGAAGCGCTGGATAAGGGCCTGCGCGACCTGCGCAGGTTCAACGGCATGGCGCATGGATTGTATGGCGCCGACGAGGCCCTGCACGGCAACAATCCCACGCAGGGATCGGAGCTTTGCACGGCAGTGGAAATGATGTTCTCACTGGAAGGCATGCTCGAAATCACGGGCAACAATTCCTTCGCCGACCAGATCGAAAAGATCGCCTTCAATGCATTGCCCGCGCAAACCAGCGAAGACTATATGACGCGCCAGTATTTCCAGCAGGCCAACCAGGTTATGCTAACGCGCCATACCCGGAATTTTGACGTAAACCACAGCGGCACCGATCTCTGCTACGGGCTGCTGACCGGCTATCCCTGCTGCACGTCCAACATGCACCAGGGCTGGCCCAAGTTCACACAGAACCTCTGGTATGCGAGTCCCGATAAGGGTTTGGCCGCCCTGCTCTATGCACCATCTGTTGTTACCACACTGGTGGGAGAAGGCCAGCCGGTCACCATTCGCGAAACCACGAATTATCCTTTTGAGGAATCCATCCGTTTCACTGTTAGCCTGGATAAAAAGAATCCCACCGTTTCTTTTCCCCTTCACCTGCGTATCCCCGGCTGGTGCAACAAAGCCCGCGTTTTGGTGAACGGGCAATTGCTGCGCGAAGCAACGGCAGGTCAAACGGCTACCATCAACCGAAACTGGAAAAACGGCGACCAGGTAGTGCTTGAGCTGCCCATGCAGATCGGCCGTGAGCGGTGGTATGAAAATTCTGTTTCGGTGGAAAGAGGTCCGCTTACCTATGCACTGAAAATTGGCTCCGAAAAGAAACTCATAACCAACGACAAGGATCCCATTGAATATGGTGCCAGCTATGTGGAATACCGCCCTACTACGCCCTGGAATTACGGGCTGCTGAACCGAAGGGACGCTGACTGGCAAAACCAGTTTCAGTTCAGCGCAAGTGCGGCTGCTTTCCCCGCTTATCCATGGACGGAAGAGCAGGCGCCGGTAAAACTCAGGACAAAGGCAAAACGCATTCCTTCCTGGGGACTCTACAATGAAATGGCAGGGCCCCTGCCCTTCAGTGCCGGTTATGGTATGGAAGTAAGCCGGGAAGCGGAAGAAATAGAACTGATCCCCTATGGCTGCACGCGGCTACGGATTTCGCAGTTCCCACTGGTGCATCCGTAGGCGGCAACAGATTCCTTACCTTTCCGGTGAATATGGAAAAGCTTAACTCCTCTCCGCGTTTACTGGTGGCCGGTGATCCCGAACGCTGGCAAATGGGTGCAGTACCCGGTTTCCTGCCAGCGCTCCAGCCCGTGGTGCATGCGCTGTTGCAGATGCAGGACGAAGTCTTCACCCTGCTGCAGGATTTCCCTGCAACCCTGCTCTGGGAGCGGCCTGCAGGGCTTGCATCGCCTGCCTTCCACGTGCAGCACATTGCCGGCGTGCTCGACCGGCTCTTCACCTATGCACGTGGTTCATCGTTGAGCGCCACACAAATGGAGCAACTGCGCGCGGAAGGAAAACCTTTTGACACCACCGCCAGCGCCCTGCTGGAAGCGCTGCGCCTCATGATCGAAGCACGGCTGCAGGAATTACAGGAAGTGTCGGCTGAAAGCGTCTTCGAAACAAGACTGGTGGGAAGAAAAGAAATACCTTCTACCCGCTTCGGTTTGTATGTGCATGCGGCAGAACACAGCATGCGCCACCTGGGACAACTACTCGTAACCGTTCGCGTACTGCAACAAAACACATCCTCATGAGCCGTTCCGGAACAATTCGCTGGGGCATACTTGGCGCCGGTTATATTGCCGGGGAGTTTGTAAAGGACTTCGCCTACCTGCAACGCGCCGAACTGGTAGCTGTTGCCGCGAGCGAAAAGTCAAGGGCAGAAAACTTTGCCACACAGCACGGCATTCCCCATGCCTTCCTGTATGAAGAATTGTACACGTCGCCATTGGTTGATGCCGTTTATATTGCCACTACGCACAACTTTCATTTTGAGCAGGTCATGGCCTGCCTCAACCACGGCAAAGCGGTGCTTTGTGAAAAGCCCATCACCGTTAATCCGGAACAATTTCAGCAGTTATGTGATAAAGCGCGTGAAAAGAACCTGTTCCTGATGGAAGCGGTATGGACCTGGTTCCTGCCGGCAGTGCAGCAGGTAAAATCCTGGATAACCGATGGCCGCATTGGAAAATTGAAAATGATCCAGGCCGATTTTGCTTTTGCTGCACCTTATAAGCCGGAAGGAAGATTGTACAATCCACACCTTGCCGGCGGCAGCCTGCTCGATATTGGCATCTATCCCATTGCTATGGCCAGCTTTCTGATGGATGGCCTGCCTTCCGCCATTCATGCTACGGGCAACTTCACCGATACAGGCGTAGATGAATCGATAGCGATGCTGCTCGACTATGGCCACTGCAAAGCCATGCTGGCTTCCTCCATCGCCAGCACCATGGGCAATGAATGGAGGATCTACGGCGATGCCGGCAGTATTGTAGTGCCCGAATTCTGGAAAGCAAAACAGGCCACACTGTTCAACAACGACAAACAGCAGATCGACCAGTTCGTGGACGGGCGTCTCTCACGGGGATTTATATACGAAATGCAGGATGCCACCGATGCCATCCTGGAAGGCCGCACGCAAAGCGAAACCGTTCCCTGGGAACGATCGGCCTGGTTGCAGCAGATCATGATGGAAGTACGAAAACAGATCGGCCTCATTTATCCTTTCGAATAGGTCAGAGCCTGGAACGGGTTTGTTCCAGGATTTCCTTCACCCGTGTTTTTAAAGATTCAGGATGCAGGATGGTGGCTATATCGCCAATAGTAAGATAGTAACGTGCAAAGCCTTCGAGTGAATAGGTCAGGAAATCAAGCCGCATTCCTTCGCCGGTATCCGTTTCCTGCACCAGGCCCATATAATACTTCTGGTCGCTCAGATATTTCAATTGACCGGCAGGAACCAGGAGGCTCACTTCTTTCATGGGATAGTTGCTGTGTTCCCGGTCGAGGTATTCTTTCAGCGAAGGATGCTGGCTGCGGAACTGTTCGCCTTCCTGTTCCAGCGATTCCATCCTGTCGAGCCGGAAATCCCGGTAATCGTTGCGCAGCCGGCACCAGGCCACCAGGTGCCAGAAGCCGTCGAGGAAAAACAGGCCCATGGGTTCAATGCATCTTTCGGTTCTTTCCTGCTTAAACCCGGCGCGGTACCGGAGGCGCAACACCTGGCGGTTTGCTATGCCCTGCAGTATTTTCTGCTGCAGGTTCCGGTCGATCTCCACGCGGGCCGTCCGCACGCTTTTCAGCACTTCAATATGGTTGTCGATGTTTTCGAGCAGGTCCTTTTCCGCCGTTCGCAGCACGGCCCTGACCTTGTACATGGCCGCGCTGTAGTGGTCGCTGTTGCCCGCGTCGGTGAGTTTGGCCACCAGCTTTTCGGCGGTGAGAAAAGCCATTGCCTCTTCTCGCGTGAACATGACCGGTGGAAGCCGGTAACCTTCCATCAGCGTATAACCCATGCCGGCTTCACCCATCACCGGCACACCCGATTCTTCCAGGGCCTTTACATCGCGGTACACGGTACGCAGGCTGATGCCGAAACGATCGGCGATGTCCTGCGCTTTCACGAGGCGGCGGCCCTGCAACTGGATCAGTATGGCAGTGAGTCGGTCTATCCGGTTCATATACTGGATGATGAAGCAAACACCATTCCGTTTATATAGTCAGATAAGCGGCGGGTGACCGGTCCCATTTCGCCGCTGCCTATTTTTTCGCCGTCGATGGCGCCCACCGGGTACACCTGTTTGGTGCTGCTGGTAACAAAGGCTTCTGCTGCGGCTTTGGCTTCCTGCAGCCCGAAATCCCTTTCAACAGCGCGTATGCCCGGCAGGTCGGTTTCCAGCAGCTTCTTACGGGTAATGCCGGCCAGCACACCGGTTTTTGGCGTGTACACCTCACCGTTATCCGATACTATAAAAAAATTGGCGCGTGGGCATTCCGCTACTTTTCCGTCCTTGTGATACAGGATGTCCTGTACCCCTGCCTCCTGCAGCCGCGGCTGCATCCAGATGGCCATGAGGTAGTCGATGGTCTTTACGCCGGGAAGCTGCCGGGCATGCTCCAGGCTCATGAGCCGGAGCGGTGGTCCCGGGGCGCGGTTGAACAGCAGGGGAACGGCACTGATAACGAAGTTGGGATTGCCGATGCTATAGCCATCGGGTGAATTGCCGCCGGTGAGCAGCAGCTTGATCCCTCCTTCCTGCAACTGGTTCCGGTCTATGATTTCCCCGACAAGCTGTTCCAGGGATTCGGCTGTAACGTTTATGGGTAACCGCATTGTAGCCGCGGACCGGAAAAAACGCTGCAGGTGGTCTTCCAGGAAAACCGGTTCCCCTTCAACCACTCTGAAAAAATCAAAAATGCCATAGCCTCTTTGGATGCCCAGGTCGGTCACGGAAAGCCGTGCCCCGCCTGCTTTTTCCCAAACGCCGTTCACCCAGGTAAGATCGCTCATAAAAGGTTCTTTTTTACGAAAGATGCGCTGCGGCCCAGACAGCTTAGGTCGTCGGGCACATAATTATTTCCCTGCTCCACGTACATCCACCTGGCGCCGGCCAGGCCCGCATCTGCCAGCAACGGTTTGAAATCAATACTGCCGTCCCCTACCGTGGTGTGAAGGTCGGGATTTTGTTTGTCCATGTCCTTGAGGTGCCAGAGCGGGAAACGCCCGGGTTGCTGCCGGAACCAGTCGCCCGGTTTTTTGCGCGAAGCGCGGGTGACCCAATAAAGGTCTATCTCCCATTTTACGAGTTCAGGATCGGTGCGTTCCATCAGGATATCGTACCCGATTTTGCCGTCGTGTTCAATGAATTCGAAATCGTGGTTGTGGTAGGCCAGTTGCAGGCCGGCTTTGCGGATGGGTTCGCCAATTTTGTTCAGGCGGTCGGAGAGCACGCGGAAAGATTCGAGGCTCCGGTCGCCCGGCGCCAGCCAGGGCCATACAATGTATTCCTGGCCCAGCGTATGCGCGCCTTCGATGCATTCGTCCACGTATTTTTTCCATTCGTCCTCGCTGGCTTTCAGCTCAAAAAACTTATTGAGGTCGTAGTGACCACTGCGACTGTAAAGGCCGTATTTGTCCAGCAGTTCTTTGGCGGCTTTAGGCTGCCGTCCCCAGTAGCCAAGATTGTTTCCATAGTTGAAGCCATAGGTCTCCACCACTTTATAACCAAAGCCGCTGACCGTGGCAAAGGCTTTCTCGAGGTCGTTTTCCATGGCTGCACGGATGCTGTACAACTGGATGCCGAGCGGGAATTTTTTCTTTAGCAGCGAGGACGGATCGACGAGGCAGGCGGAAGCAAGCAAGCTTCCCTGGCGGATGAAATTTCTTCTGTTCATTTGTATGGGGCTTATCGGGGTTGTAATAATTTGGCTACCAGTCCTGTCCAGCCGGTTTGGTGGGAAGCACCTGCTCCCCTGCCATTGTCGCCGTGAAAATATTCGAAGAACAGGATGTAATCCCGAAAATACGGATCGTTTTGTAGTATCGCACAATCACCATACACGGGACGTTCTCCTTTTTCGTTGCGCCTGAAAATACGCAGCAGGCGTTGCGACAATTCATCCGCCACCTGGCCCAATGTAAACCAGTTTCCGCTGCCCGTGGGGTATTCCACTTTCAGCGAATCGCCATAATAGTACTGGTAACGCTGCAGCGATTCGATGAGCAGGTAGTTCAGCGGGAACCAGATGGGACCGCGCCAGTTGGAGTTTCCACCAAACATGCTGCTATCTGATTCGGCCGGGAGGTAGCTCACCGAAAAACGGTTCCCATCCACATCAATGCTGAAAGGATTCGCTTCGTGGAACTTGGACAATGCGCGGATGCCGTAGTCGCTCAGGAATTCCGTTTCATCCAGTACTTTCTGCAAAATAGCCACCAGCTTGTCTTCCCGTATCAGCGACAGCATGTGCTTCTGCGAGCCCTTCAGGGTTTCTCGCCACTCCGATACCACCGATGCATACGCCGATTTGTTTTCAATGAACCATTCCAGCCGCTGCACGAATTGCGGGATCTGTTCAAATAGACTGTGGTCGATCACTTCCACCGCAAACAGTGGTATGAGTCCAACCATGGAGCGTACCCGCAGTTTCATTTCCGACCCATCGGGCTTTTTCAGCACGTCGTAAAAGAAGGCATCGGTTTCATCCCAGAGGCGGATGTCTTTTTCACCGATCAGGTTCATCGCACGGGTGATGTACACAAAATGTTCAAAGAACTTGGTGGCCATGTCGGCATACACGTGGTTGTGCGTGGCCAGCTCCAGGCTGATGCGCAGCAGGTTGAGGCAGTACATGGCCATCCAACTGGTGCCATCGCTTTGTTCGAGGTGGCCGCCGCCGGGAAGCGGTGCGCTGCGGTCGAACACACCAATGTTATCGAGTCCCAGGAATCCGCCCTGGAAAATATTGTTGCCGTCGTGGTCTTTTCGGTTAACCCACCACGTGAAATTGAGCAATAGCTTGTGATAGATCGATTCCAGAAAAGGAATATCGCCTTTCCCGCCGTTTTTTGCTTTATCGATTTCATATACCCGCCAGGCTGCCCAGGCATGCACGGGTGGATTCACATCGCCCAGGTTCCATTCATAGGCAGGAAACTGCCCGTTCGGATGCATGTACCATTCTTTGGTGAGCAGCGAAAGCTGGTGTTTGGCGAATCCCGCATCGAGATAAGCCAGGGGAATGCAGTGGAAAGCCAGGTCCCAGGCCGCATACCAGGGATATTCCCATTTATCGGGCATGGAAATAATATCGGCATTGTTGAGGTGTGGCCAGTCGTGGTTCCTTCCCCAACTGCGGTTGCGCGGCGCCGGCCTCCGGGGATCGCCATTCAGCCACTGCTCCACATTGTAATAATAAAATTGTTTGCTCCAGAGCATGCCGGCATAGGCCTGGCGCTGGATCTGGCGATCTTCCTGCGATCGTATCCCCTGCTGCATGCCGGCGTAGAATTCTTCGTTCTCGTTCTGTCTTTTCCAGAACACGGCATCAAAATCGTGAAAGGGATAATCCAGCGCTTCGCCCGAAAGCCGCATTTGCACCGTTACGGTTTCTCCCGCATTTACAAACAGGTTATAATGAGCAGCGGCCTTTGTGCCCGATTTCTGTTTGTTGAGCACCCCCCGCTTTCTTTGTACAATATGATCGTTGATGCCGTCTTTTGCAACAACGGGCAGGCCGCGCCGGCCCTGGAAGCGGCGGGTATTCGTATCGTTTTCACAGAACAGGAAATCACACTGTCCGTTGCAGTAAAAATAATAATCGCCCAGGCGCTGGTGCTGAACATGGAGGGTATTGCCGGGCGCCGCCTGGATGGATGGCCGGTAATCGTCGTGCCCCCAGGACCAGGTGTTGCGGAACCAAACCGTGGGCAGGAGGCTGAGTGCAGCCGGCTGTTTGGCGCGGTTGGCCACGGATACTTTGATGAGTATGTCCGTGGGACCGGCTTTCGCGTATTCGATAAATACATCAAAATATTCGCCGTTGTCGAAAATGCCGGTATCCACCAGTTCGTATTCTTCCTGCTGCCGGCTCCGGCGGTCGTTCTCGCGGTAGATCTGCTCGTAAGGGAAAGCCTGCTGGGGATATTTGTACAGCATTTTCATGTAAGAATGCGAGGGTGCGCTGTCGAGGTAATAATAATATTCCTTCACATCCTCGCCGTGATTACCCCGTGGGCCGGTGAGCCCGAAAAATCTTTCCTTGAGAAAAGGATCTTTTTTATTCCAGAAAGACAGGGCAAAGCAGAGCACCTGGTGCTCGTCAGAAATGCCGCCAATGCCATCTTCGCCCCAGCGGTAGGCATAACTGCGGGCCATATCGTAGGTGACCGCTTCCCAGGTATTGGTGTCTTCGGTGTAATCTTCCCTTACGGTTGCCCATTGCCTGTCGGAGATATAGGGGCCCCATTTTTTCCATACGGGGTCCATCAGCCTTTGCTCTTCCGCATTCATGTTTCCAAAGATAAGGATCGGCTTTTTTTCATATCGGGGAAATTCATTATCTTATGAAGTAAATCCAACCTTGCTTGCGTATGAAGAAAGTTTCAGATATACTGGCTGGAAAAAGCCGTGACCTGATCAGCGTTGGCGCAAATATTACCGTACTCGACGCGCTGAAGATCATGAGTGAAAAGAATATTGGCTCCGTACTGGTTACCGAAAGCGGAAATTACCTGGGCATACTTACAGAAAGGGATTATGCCCGGAAAGTGATCCTGCAGGGAAAGTCTTCGGTGGACACGAAGGTGGGTGATATCATGTCAACCGATTTGCCCAGGATCCACCCCGACAGTTCCATAGAAGAGTGTATGCAACTGATGTCGGTGAACAATATCCGTTACCTGCCGGTCTTTGACGAGGAAAAATTGTATGGGATCATTTCCATCAACGACGTGATCAAGGCCGTTATTGCCAACCAGGCCGAGACCATCTCGCACCTGCAGAGTTATATCCATTCCTGACAGCGTGTTGTTTTACGGCTATCCCGTTCTGCCGGCCCTGTTCAGGAAGCCGGCTGTGCTGGTTTTTCCTTCACTACAACCAGGTCCTTAAGGTCTACCTGCATGGGAAGCAGCCCTATTTTCACCACCGCGCGCTTACCCCTGATCTCAATCACTTCGCCCACCTGGTGGTTGCGTTTCATTTTTACTTTCATGCCCACAGCGATCTCACCGCCCACTTCGTCGAATTTTGAGTTGATCTTTTTCTGCAGCTTATTGACCACTTTTCCTTCGTCCTTTTTGAATAAGAGGGCTGCAATTTCACGAACCACTTTTTCCTTGTCTTCGCTTTTTTTCCATTCTACCAGGATCTGCTTCAGTTTGCGGTCCATATCCTTCAGGTAAGCGATCCGGTCCTCCGTGACCTGGTTCTGCTGTTTCAGGAGCTCTACCTGCTGGCGGTGTTTTTCGCGGTTCAGCACCTGCTCCATTTCCTTTTTGAGCTTTTCATTTTCTCTTACCAGTTGGTGCAGTTCCTTTTCTTTTTTCTCCAACTCCCGCAGGTCCTGTTCTGTACGGTTCAGCAATTTATCCAGGCTGAAATGATTTTCGTCCACCAACTGGCGGGCGCGGTTGATGAGTTTTTTGTCGAGACCAATCCTTTCTGCGATGGAAAAAGTGTAGGAGCTTCCGGGTTTGCCGATGATCAGCTTGTACAGCGGCGACAGGCTCTCTTCGTCGAAAGCCATGGCCCCGTTGATGATGCCGGGGGTTTTATTGGCCATCACCTTGAGGTTGAGGTAGTGGGTGGTTACAATGCCCATGGCGTGCTTATGGGCCAGCTCTTCCATGATCACTTCGGCAAAGGCGCCACCCAGGTTGGGATCGGAGCCGCTGCCCAATTCGTCGATGAAGAAAAGGGTTTTGCCGTTGGCCGTTTCCATGAAATGTTTCATGTGGCGCAGGTGCGAGCTGTAGGTGCTGAGCTCAAATTCAATGCTCTGCGTGTCGCCGATATGGATCATCAATTGGCGGAAGATGCCGAACTGGGAGGCAGGGTGAACGGGCACCAGCAGGCCGCTCTGCACCATCAGTTGGTTGAGGCCCACCGTTTTCATGGTAACGGTTTTACCGCCTGCGTTGGGACCGCTGATCACCAGTATGCGGTTCTTATCATCGAGGGTCAACGAAACCGGGATGGTGGGTTTCTGCAGCCGCTGGTTGTAAATGAGCAGCAGCGGGTGATAGGCATTCACCAGGTGGATCATGGCCTTGTCCTGCACCACCGGGTACTCGCCGTTGTATTCTTCCGCAAAGTGGGCCTTGGCGCGGATAAAATCGAACTCACCGGTGATATCGAGATAGGTTTTTAACAGCGATGCATATACGCTGAGTTGAGCGGTGAGCTCTTTTAATATGCGGTACACCTCTCTCCTTTCTTCGTTCTCGAGAGAGTACACGTCGTTGTTGAGCTCAATGGTTTCTTCCGGCTCAATGAAAGCGGTTTTCCGGGTATCGCTTTCGCCGTGCAGGATGCCTTTGATCATTCTTTTCTGTTCGGCAAAAACGGCCAGCACCCGCCTGCCATTGAGAAAGGATTCTTCAATATCGGCGAGATAGCCCTGTTTGCTGAGGCGCGAAACCACTTTTTCAAAGGCGCGACGCAGGTCCATCCGTTTTTTATACAGGCTGAGGCGGATGCGCCGCAGGTCTTCGCTGGCGCTGTCCAGCACCTGGCCCTGGTCGTCCACCACCGACTCTATCAATTCGCGGATGGTCTTTTCATAATAGGTATCCCTGATCACGTCGGCCAGGCCGGGATTGGCCAGCCTCCTTTCACTGTCGAACCAGCGGAAAATGTGCTGGATATTTTCGGCCAGCTTGCGGAGCTGCACCAGTTGCTCGCCTGCCATCACCGCGCCGGGTATGCCCAGCAGCTTGATGTCCTTGCCGAGGTTGAGGATAAAATCGTTGGGAAAATAAACCGAATGCCGCAGGAGCTGGCGGTACTCATGGCTTTGGCGGAGCGCCAGCTCAATAAAAGGCAAGCGGGTATGGATGCGTAATTCCCTGGCTTTCAACCGGGCATATTCTGTTTTACAATGCAGTTCAAGCAGGGCCTTGATCTTTTCAAATTCCAGTTGTACCCCTGCAGATTCGGGAAATAGTTTCATACAATGGGCACAAAGTTAAGGCATTCACCCGTCGGGCGTACCCGACGGGTGAGGAGGCCCGGGTTTAGAGGTGTCAATAGGTGAACCGTCCAAGTTCAGTGATTTCTTCGTCCATATAGCGCAGTTGCAGCCAGTCGTCGATGCCTTTGATATTGACCAGGTAAACTTTGCGGTCCGGCAGGGAAATTTCGGTTACCTGTTCTGCACGATAGCCTTTGTAGAAGCTGCGAATGTCGTTCAGTACCTCGGCAGGTAACAGATCGGCTTCATAATACCGGATGCTGTACAGGATATTCCCGTGTTTGGACATAGCGGCGCGGCTGATCTGGTTGTCCTGCACAAAATAGAAACGGGTGATATTGCCGTCGGGATACCAGGTGGCCAGTTGCGCTGCCGGGAAACGTTGTTTGAATTTTTTTGCCAGTTTGGTATTCAGAAAAGCCATGCTGTTGCCGGTACTGGCGGCATCTTTTTCTTCATCGTACATAGAAAGGGAAAGCAATGCCGGGTTGGCTTTCTCATATTGTTTGGCATGCAGGGCGGCAAAATCTTTTTGTGCCAGTGCAGTTCCTGTAAATAAAGTGCCTGCTATCAGGAGGCCTGCTGCGAAGTTGGCGGATGTCTTTTTCATACTGCTTGGTTTCATGGTGAGCAAAGAGGTTTCTTTTCATGCACCAAAAATACCAACAACAGCAGGCCCTAAACAAGGTCAGAATCCCCGTTTGGAGGGGGTATTTTCCCCTTGTTCAAAAGGGGCCTAACACGCGAGCGCGACTTGTTAAAAACATTCCTTTCCTTGTGTATTCCCTTGCGTATCAATTGTTGTTCTTCTTTCGGAAGCTGCACCACCTCCCGGCATTCGGAGCTGCAGCAACCATCGTAGGCGGCGGCGCAGGCCTCGCACTGGATGAAAAGCAGGTGGCAACCCTCATTGCGGCAATTGGTATGGGTGTCGGCAGGTTTGCCGCACTGGTGGCAGCGTGCGATCACTTCATCGCTGATCCTTTCTCCCAGGCGATTGTCAAAAACAAAATTCTTACCCCTGAATTTATTCGGAAGTCCTTTTTCCTTCACGGTGTTGGCATAGTGGATAACGCCGCCTTCAAGATGGTACACATTTTTAAACCCACGGTGAAGCATATACGCACTTGCCTTTTCGCAGCGGATACCGCCTGTGCAGTACATGATGATGTTCTTATCGCGGTGCGGGTCCATCATATCCGCTGCCATGGGCAACTGCTCGCGGAAAGTATCGCTGGGCACTTCTATAGCCTTGTCGAAATGACCCACTTCGTATTCGTAGTGGTTGCGCATATCGATCACTACCGTACCAGGATCATCGGTCAGCCGGTTGAAGGTTTCCGCATCTACGTATTTCCCTTTCTGCCGCATGTCGAAACCGGGATCATCGATGCCATCGGCCACTATCTTATCGCGCAATTTTATTTTCAGCACCCAAAAAGATTTGCCGTCGTCTACCGCAATGTTGAGGCGGATGCCGCGCAGCGCTTCGTATTCGTCGAGCACGGCGCGGAATGCATCCAGGTTATGGCCGGGAACACTGATCTGTGCATTGATACCTTCCGCCGCAACATATACCCGGCCAAAAACTTTCAGGGCATGGAGCTTCACGTACAGCTCATCCCGGAAAACCTGGGGCTGGTCGATGTGAAAATACTGATAGAAGGAAATGGTGGTGCGGGGATCGGTTTCTTCCAATAACTTTTTCTTCAGCTCCTCCTGGGAGACACGATTGTGCAATACTGCCATAGGGAAATTTTAAGGACACTTGCCTGGTGAACAAAATTTCTGTAAACGGCGCAAAGGTAGGCATTAATTTCCGCCCGCAATGCCCTGGATGGATAATCTGAAATAGGCAGCCCGGAAGCTTCCCTGGTCAAAGGCCCATACCAGGTCGGTACGAATGATTTTGAAGATATTTTCCAGGCCCAGGCTCAGCTCCTCGTAATGGCGTCCGCCATCCGTCCAGTAAGCGTGGGCGCCTCCCACGAGGTACCAGTTAAGTTTGCGGAAACCGGGGATCTTGTTGGTGAGCATGCCGTTGAAATGCTGTTCCAGGTGGCCTTCGCCCCAGATTTTGGCAGCATTGCTGTAGGCATAGTAGGGCATGGCCTGGAAACTGGAAAGATAAGGCGTCGCAAACACCACCTGGTTGCCGTAGGGGTGCCAGTAATCGGGTATTTGGGCTGCTTTGTTTTGCAGGAAACCACCTGTGGCAAAGCGGTAATGAAGCTGCCCGGCCAGTTTGAAATTCGCTTCGTCCTGGATGCTGAGCCGCCATTTGAAATAATCCACATCGCTGCCGAAAAGGCCTTCAACTGCCTTGGTAAGGTTAAGGGCCAGGGTGGGATATTTGGAACCCAGGCCAATGGTACGATCGGGGAACTCGATGTATTTTTCACCGGGCCGCCAACTGAGTGTGGCCGTAAAATAAGAAGCCTCGTGTTTGGGCATGGGCGTTTCGCCGGCCGGCGCCGGATAGTTGGGCGTATACGTTTTGTCCTTCACATTGCGCCAGCTGAAGTCGGTGGTATTGTCGAGCGGACTGCGTGCCTGGAACTGGAAGCCGCCCGAAACACGGAATCCTTTTCCCAGCGCCGTCGTATAGCTGGCGCCGGCAGTCCAGGCTTCGTAGAGCTTCATATAATTGCTTTCCCAGATCAGGCTGCTGAAACTGTTCATCAATGGCGTGATGGGGTTAAGATTGTTGAACTGGAAAACATTTTTTCCAAATCCCGCATGCAGGGTGCCACCCTTTTTCTTACCCAGCGGATAACTGCCATTGAGCTGCCCGTAAAAATGACGGCTGCTGAATCCATACCGGGCCTGCGCCTGCAAGGTGGTCGCCCGGCTATAATCGCTGCTGTCGGAGCGATGGCTCCAGCTTACCGATGGATTCACCACCCAGCCTTCCACCGTGTTGAAAGAAACGGCGCTGATCAGCGGGCTGAAATTGTAGGTTGATCTTGTTTTCTGCCGCGATATGCTTTCGCCGGTAAAGAGCAGGGCAAGGGGAGAAAATTTATTGCGGACCCGATCAAGCGAATCGAGGTAGGCCGGGCTCTGCCGCAGTTTTTCCAGGCTGTCTTTCCGGTGGAAATCGAGGATCTCGTCGGGCTGGAGGGGAAGTGGGCGAACCGAATCCCAATAGCTGTTGTCCTTTTTGTTGGAACCTGCCTGGTATTTCATCACCGTATTGTCGAAGAATTTCGGCGGGAAATCGGCGTCCAGGTCGAACTTGGAATAGACCGTCACCGCCGATCCAAATGCATCAAAGCCGAAGATCTTCACGGCGGGATACAACACCTGGTTCCTGATCACCCAGGCGCCTTCGTTAAAGGGCGCATACAATTGTTCTATCTTAAGCGTATCCAGCAATTCCATCTGCGAGGTTTTCAGCAACTGCAACTGCAGGCTGTGAATGCGCCAACTGTTTTCCGTGATCATGATATGACCGGAAAACAATGGCTCGTATTTTCTTTTGGGAATGACCTGTATGCGGTTCACTTCCACCCCATCTTCCACAAAGCTGCCTTCGTATTTGTAACGGTAGAACCGGAGGGCGTTGTCCGATATGGGAGAAATGAACCCACGGGCATTCAGTCCCTCCGCCACAATGCTGTTCTCGTAAAAATTCACGATCCGGGGCAGGCTGAAGCCAAAGGAATTGCTGCTTCCGCTGACGCGGGTCGACAACACTTCGATCTTCGTACGGTTGGGTGGCCGCACGGAATAGCGGGCTACGGATTCGGAGAGATAAAGGATCTTTTTCTTACTGGTATCGCCGTCCTCGAAATCCACTTTCTGACCCATGAATTTTTTGGGGAAGTCCCGCAACTGTAATTGTTCGCGGGTATACACTTCGCTGCTGAAATGGGAAAGTTCTTCGAGGTGGTCTTTTCTTTTCTTAATAGCGTTGCGGATGATCTCATACGCTGGATCTTCTGCACCGGCTTTCACCACCACTTCCTGCAGCACCACCTGCTGGCGGACCAGCAGGAAATCAATACGGGTATCGGCGCCATCGATCGTTATTTCCTTTTCCGATTTCGCATAGCCCACATGGTGAGCCACTAAAATATATTTTCCTTCGGGCAGTGATAACTGGAAAAAACCATTTTGGCCCGACGTGGTTCCCTGCCGGCCATTTTTTACATAGACCGATGCATAGGGAACAGGATTGCCCTTTTCGTCTTTTATATAACCGTTCACCATACCGGCCAGTGCAGTAGAAGCGCTGGCCGCCAGTAACAGCAGCAGGAAAAAAAACCGGATCATTCCATTCAAAGTTTTCTGGCAAAACTACCGGTGAGGGCCGCGGCGCCACCCACCAGTCCGCCGATCAATCCGCTTACCAGGATCAGGAGACCGGAGGACTCTTTCTTCAACAGGATCACAGAAATTTTGTTCGCCAGCAAGTCGTCGTTTGCCATATTGATCCACCAGGCCAGGATGGTCCAGAGAAGGAATACGCCAACAAAGCCGCAGAGCAGCGATTTCCAGGGCGCCTGCGGAATGGAAAAAGCCACGGCAAAAGCCGCCAGCGCAATGCTCCACCAGGGAAAAAAGATAGACAGGGCGAAAGACAATATGGCTGTCAGTATGATGGATACAAAAATTTTCATGAATTTTTCTTGAAGGGGGGTTAAGCTTTTCTGAAATGCATGGTCCACCGGATGCGGCCGTCTTCTTTCTCCGAGTCTTTCATCATCCAGAGCCGGTAATATTTTCCGGCGGCCCAGTCGTCGATGGCATTGTCGTAAAAACGGCTGCCGGGATTGCCGCTTTGTCCGCCGGGATAGATCCCATACGCTTCCATATCATCGGTCATCTGTACGATCATGCGCCAGCTGGGGCCGTGATCGGGACCAGCGGCGTTGATGATGCCCTTGCCGCCCCCAACCGGCACATGCAACCTGCTGAAAGGATCCACCACCCTGAGCAGGTGCCTGATACGGGTGTCTTTTGCCTTTGCCCAGGCCAGCCTGTTTTCGGCAGCGAGTTTATCCAGGTCTGCTGCTGCCGTTGTAAGAGCCGCCACCAGGTTGTCTTCGAGGGTTTCTTTTGCGGGCGTATTGATATCGTCGAGCCAGGCATAGGCCGAATCGCGGCGCAGCGCATCCAGCAATACGTATTCGCCGGGCCAGGGAAGCGGCAGGTTTGTTTTACCGAACTCGTCTTTGTACACTTTTTCTTCCAGTGCATTCCACCAGTAGTCGAATACCGTGGCGCCTTCCGCATCGGGATCGGCCTGGTTGTTCCAGTTGCGGTAGATGTCGAAATATTTTTTGGTACGTGCATCGAGCCGGTCTTCGGGCAGCTTCAGCAGGATGTCGCGGGCCAGTTCCGACTTGATCACGTAGTTGCTTGTTTGCATGCGCTTCATGTCCTCCGTTCCGATCTGGCTGGCCGTGTCAAGATAACGATTCACCATTTGGGCGCGGTACACCGGGAAAATATCGCCGGTATAATAGGGATAGCTGCTGTCGACCGAAACCTGGTTGGCGCTGCTCACATAGCCCCTGGCCGGGTTTTCCAGGTGCGGGTTTTCATTTTCCGGGATATTGCCGCGCCAGAAATAAGTACTGTCGCTGCCGGGCATAACAAAATCGCCCTGGCGGCGCCATTTGGCGGGAAATTCGCCCTGCTGCCAGATGCCGATATCACCGCTGCGGGTGGCGATCAGGCAGTTCTGCCCGGGACATTTAAGGTTACGGACAGCAGTAACCGCTTCCTGATAAGTGTGCGCATGGTTGAGCCCGTAGAATGTTTGTCCGTCGTTGCTGGGGTCATGCGCCTTCCAGCGAACGGCGAGCGAACGGTCATCCTTATCCGAAGCGGGATAATTCCGGTCGTACATCACCGGGCCTATATCGGTGTACACCACGGTATCGAGCAGGTCGGGCTTGCCCTTGATGCGCAGGATCTCCACCCGCTTGGTGGTGGGTTTCCATTCCCCGTTGAAGCGATAGGCATCGCGGGCGGCGTTTTCAAACGCCACTTCATAGTAATCCTTTACATCCCTGCCTGCATTGGTAAAGCCGAAAGAAATATCCTCGTTGAATCCAATGATCACATTGGGTGATCCCGGGAAGGTAGCACCATAAGCGCTGAAATCGGGGGTGGTCAGTTGCATCTCGAACCAGAGCGAAGGCAGGTTCAGTCCCAGGTGCGGATCATTGCACAGAATGGGCCGGCCGCTTTTGGTTTTGCTGCCAGCCACCGCCCAGTTGTTGCTGCCGTTTTCCGGGTTGGGGCGATACGGCAGCACTTTGCTCAGGCTGTCGCCACCGGGATGATTAAAATAAAGCGAATCGGCTGTTGCCGGTGGATGCAGGTCCATCGCTGCGGCCGCAGGGTAAGGCGATTCCGGCGTATTGGGTTGGATGGGTTGCGGCGTATCGGGAAAAAAAGGAAAGAGCTCTTCAAAATCGTGACGGTTGAAATAACTGCGCGCATTGCTGAAAGCCAGGTCCTCCTCACCGCCTGCGAGGTCAAAGCTCATGTACTTGAGAAAAAGGGCCGTCTTTAGGGGCGACCATAACTCAGGCGTATAACCGAGAATTTTGTATTCCACCGGCAACTGGCTTTCCCTGAGTTGCGCAATATAGGCGTTAACGCCATTGGCATAGGCTTCGTACTGCATTTTGGAAGCAGGCGATTTTTCCGTTTCCGCCACCGAGCGCTCCGCCGCGTACACCATACCGAGGCGACGCATGCTGCGGTCGTAGTCGAGGATGCGGCCTTCGGGCCCTTCGCCCAGGATCTCGCTGAGCCGGCCGGCTGCCGCATGAGTCTGGAACTCCATCTGCCAGAGCCTGAATTTGGCATGCAGCCATCCCTGTACGAAATAGAGATCGGCTTCTTTCTCGGCAAACACGTGCGGCACCAGGCGTTCGTCGAAATACACGTCCACCCTGCCTTCCAGGGCAGGCAGGCTGATCTCTTCGTTGAAAGACTGGTCGGTGGGCTCCGCATTTTGCCAGATGCCATGCTGCGGGCTCAACAGTTTGCCCAGGGGCACCGGCAATACCTGGCGGGAATTGAACACGAAGATGAGGCCAAGGCAAACAATGGCGGAAAGGGCCAGGTACAAAAATCTCATAGCGGATGCTTATAGTCGGCTAAAAATAGTACTAATTTCTATTTAACAATCCCTTGGCTAAACCCCGGCGCCGTTCTGACGTCATAAGGGTATGGACACCAAAAAATACATACTGGCCGGTCTCTTCCTGCTATTGCTGGTGATCTGCCTCTGGCACTGACTGGAGAAGGCGAACCAGTCCTTCCAGTTCTTCCATTGTATTATAAGCATGTAATACGATCCTGAGCCTTTCGCTTCCCTTCGGCACCGTTGGATACAAAATAGGCCGCACATCATACCCTGCCTCCTGCAACCGGGCGGCCAATTGTTTCACCGCCTCGTTTCCCGGAACCACCACGCCCTGTATCGCTGTAACAGAATCCAGCTTGCGCAGGGGAATAAGGGCTTCCCTGAAATATTGGATCAACTCCTGGAGATGCGCGCGCTGCGTGCCGGCCGCGGCCACGGCCGTATAAGCCTGCCCAATGGCCAGCAGGGCATGCGGCGGCGGCGCCGTGGTGAATATAAAAGGGCGGGCAAAATTCACCAGGAAATCTTTTAATACAACTGAGCCCGCTATACAGGCACCATGCACACCCGCCGCTTTGCCATAGGTGTACACGCGCGCCAGGCAGGCGGAAGCGAGCCCCAGGGATTGCACCAGCCCTTCCCCCCTTTCGCCCAATACGCCGAAGCCGTGCGCTTCATCTACCAGGAGGTGGGCATTATAACGGTCACATACAGCCGCAATTTCCGCCAGCGGGGCCATGTCTCCGTCCATGCTGAACACCGACTCCGTTACCACGAAACACCGCCCCTGTCCCTGTGTCTGCAATTTTTTCTCCAGGTCGGCCACATCGTTGTGCAAAAAAGAAATACCCTTTCCAAAGCCCAGCCGGATGCCATCGCGTATGGATGCATGCGCCAACTGGTCGTACAATACCGTATCTCCTCTTGCAGGCAGCGAGCTGAGCAGGGAAAGATTGGCATCGTAGCCCGAATTAAATACCAGCGCGGCTTCTGCGTCGTGAAACGCTGCAAGAAAAGTCTCCAGCTCCGCGGCTTCGCGCGTATGCCCGCTCAGCAGGCGCGAACCCGTGCTGCCATTGGCGCCTCCAATCGCGGGAAGGCTGCGGGCCAGTCCCAGGTAATCGTTCGAACAGAAATCGATCGCCGCCACCGGGAGGCGAAGCTGGCGGAAAGCGCCGGCTGTTTTTCTTTCTTCCAGTTTTTCCCGCAGGAATGCTTCTTTCATGTGAATCGAGTAGTTTTGACGGGCCTGTACAACAGCAATTTACAGATCAGCCATGGATTGGAACGAATCGAACGAAGTTAAAAATATCCTCGGCCTGCGCCTGCCCACGGATCCGCGCTGGGTGGACCTTGCAGCCATTTCACTGGAAGACATCCTTACCGATCATGCTTATTGTGAGCAGAAGGCCGCTACCACCTGCATCAGCCTGATCCAGCGCTACAGCCAGTACCCCGAACTGGTCAAACAACTGGCGCCCATTGTTACGGAAGAATGGGGACATTTCCGGCTGGTGCTGAACGAACTCGAAAAAAGAGGGCTGCGGCTCGGCAAACAACGGAAAGATATATACGTAAACGCGCTGATCGCTTTTCAGAAAAAAGACGGCGGCCCCGAAGACCGGCTGCTCGACAGCCTCCTGCTGATGGCCATGATCGAAGCCCGGAGCTGCGAACGGTTCAAGCGGCTCAGCGAAGGACTGGAAGACCAGAAGCTGGGCAAATTTTACCGGCGATTTATGGAAAGCGAGGCAGGACATTACAAGTTATTCATAGACCTGGCCGAGAACCTGGTGGACCGGGAAAAAGTACGCCGGCGCTGGGCTGAATGGCTCGCGGCAGAAGCGGACATATTGCAAAGCCAGGAAATAAGAGGCGATCGCATCCATTAAACGCGGTGTATGGAAATAGAAAAAGCAGCGGCCCGGTTCGGGAATGAAAATTTTACCTGGAAGCCCCTGGGCGCCGGGCTCATCAACGATACCTACTACGTCAGCTATGCTGGTGGAACAAACCTGGTGTTGCAGAAGATCAATACGCACAGTTTTCCGCAGCCATTGCAACTGATCCGCAATTATGAAAGGATGGCTGCCTGGCTGGAAGCACATCCGCCCGCCATTCCCATTCCGCACCTCGTCCAGACTGTTGACGGAAGCTCCTGCTGGATCGATGAAAAAGGGGATTGCTGGCGCGCCACGGCATGGATACCGGGAACCTATTCGCCTCCCTTCCTGGAGAATACGGAAATGGCTGTTGACGCCGCCCGGGCCTACGCGGGTTTTATCGCATCCCTGGGCGGCGCCGCAATCGCTGACTGGGAACCTGCGATCCCCGGCTTTCACGATCTTTCGCAACGCTACCACCAATTCGAAGCAGCCATGCACGGCGCCGAACTTTTCCGCCGCATGAAAGCCACACACATCATTTCAAGCCTCCGCGAACGAAGCGACTACCTGCGCTTTTATGAAGAAATGATGGCCCGCCCGACCGACTATCCCGAAAGGCTGCAGCACCACGACTGCAAGCTCAGCAACCTGCTGTTCGATAAGAAAACCCACCGCGTGGTAGCCATAACAGACCTCGACACCGTAATGCCCGGCAGTTTTTTTTCCGACCTCGGCGACATGGTCCGCAGCATGACCTGTACCGAACCGGAAGACAGCGTGGAGTGGGATAAAATTGCGGTTGACGAAGACCGTTATCATGCCATTGTGAACACCTTCCGGGAAACCCTGAAAGGCCAGCTTACAGCAGCCGAGCAGGAACACCTGCACCTGGCAGGCCGCCTCATCACCTATATGCAGGCGCTGCGCTATACCACCGACTTCCTGCAGAATGATATCTACTATAAGATCACGTCGCCCGAACAGAACCTGCACCGCGCCTTCAACCAACTGCTACTGTTGGAGCGCCTGGAGGAAATAGGCTGATTCTTCCGAGAGATCGAGATAAGGATGTGCTTCCTGCAGGGCTTTGGTTTTCTCCGCAAAACCAGCCAGGAAGCGGCGATGCGCTTCCGTATCGGGATGAAAGGCCCGGTGCCTGCGCGCCGTAACGATCTGCTGTACCTGGTCCATCACCGGGTGGGCTGCCGCATCGATAAAGCTTTCCCTGAAATGATCCAGCACAAACTGGGTGGCCTGGTAATTGGGATGCGCCAGGTCGATATCGTAAAACCGGTAATCGCGCAGCACATCGATCACCAGTTCGTAGGCGGGGAAATAATACAGCCGCGAAAACTTGTGCACCAGGTGGTGTACCGCTTCCAGCAGGCGGGCCTTACTGCGGTTGTTCTCCACCACGCCGTCGCGCAGGTGGCGAACGGGACTAACGGTGAATAACACCCGCAGATCGGGATTGAAGCGAAAGAGCCGGTGCAGGGTATTGTCGATGGTGGCAATGGTTTCATCGATGGTGCAGAGGTGTTTGCGGAACCACTGTGCGGGAGCCCTGTGGCAGTTGGCTACAGGCCGCTCCTGTCCTGGATTTCCGGGCAGGACGGCACCGGCGCCTGCTATGCCGGGCAAGAGGCGGTAAGAATAGGAAGAGCCCAGCGTGATCACCACCCAGCGCGCCGTCTTAAGAAAATGATGCGCTTCTTCCTGCGCTTCCTGTATGCGGGCCAGCACCTGCTCGCGGTTGGTTCCCGAAAAGCGCGAATGATGGTCCCAGCTTTGCCAGACCTCGTTCAGTAAAAACAATTCCTCCGCCCGCGGCGGCCTGTTTTCCATGCAGGCGTCGATGGTGCGGGTAACGCTTACCGGGTCGAACAGGATGCCGCGCGGGTTCTGCAGCGTGCTGAATTTGAGCGACTGCAGCCGCTCGCCTATATGTTCCGTAAAACAGGACCCTGCCAGGAAAATGGGATCGGTATAGCTGATCCTTTTTTCTGGTGAAGGAATACTGATATCGGTCATGAATTTCATGTGCAGCTATCTTGTGTATCAGGAAGAAAAAATCTCGTCGGCCAGCAGCAGGGCTTTTTCCAGCGCTTCCCGGTCGATACCGGTGGCCAGTCCGTGTTTTTCCAGGAAGCGGATGATCTGCAGGGTATCGAGATTGCCCACCAGTTCATCGCCCGCCATAGGACATCCGCCGATACCGCGAAGGGCCCCGTCGAAACGCCGGCAACCTGCGTCAAAAGCGGCTTCGAGCTTCTCTTCCCAGTTATACCGCGAAGCGTGTAAATGAACCCCGATGCGGGTTCCGGGCAACGCCTCTATGAGGTGTTTTGTCATAGCGCCCACCTGCGCCGGCTTTGCCAGTCCCACCGTATCGGCCAGCGACAATATGCCCACGCCCAGTTGCACCAGCCGCTCCGCCCATTCGAAAACGATCTCAGGCGACCAGGGATCACCATAGGGATTGCCGAAACCCATGGAAAGATACACCACCATTTCCTTTTGGTGCCTCGCACAAAGCTGCTGTATCTCCGCCACCGTTTCCAGCGATTGCAGGATGCTGCTGTTGGTATTGCGCTGCTGGAAGGTTTCCGACACCGAAAAAGGGAAACCTATATAACGGACACCCTCAGCCGCTGCTGCGGTCTCCGCACCGCGCCGGTTGGCCACAATGGCCAGGAGGTCGGTCTTTTTGTTCCGCCATTGCAGCTCCGCCAACACCCCGGCGGTATCCGCCATCTGCGGAATGGCTTTGGGAGAAACAAAGCTGCCGAAATCGATGGTATCGAACCCTGCTTCCAGCAGAGCATTGATGTAGCGTATCTTCTGCGCCGTGGAAATGACATGTGGCCATCCCTGCATGGCATCGCGTGGACATTCCACCAACTGTAGGGGAAGCGGCGCCGGTTCCATATCAGGATCGTATTCTTTGTTTCATGGCTTCGTACAGGATCATGCCTGCAGCCACTGAAACGTTCAGGGATTCAAACTTACCGGTCATGGGTATCCGAAAAGCCGTATCGGCAGTTTTCAGCAGGGCCGGGTAAATGCCTTTGTCCTCGCTGCCCATGATGATGGCAGCAGGCTCGCGGAAATCAAGGTCAAAAATGCTGGTTTCCGCCTTCATTTCGCTGGCGAATACCTTTATGCCGTTCAGGTGAAGCGTGTCCACCGCTTTCATAAGGCTGTTCACCCGGCATACCGCGATCTTCTCGAGGGCGCCGGCAGAAGTGGTGATGGCATCTTCGTTCAGTGCCCCCACTCCCTTGTCGGGGATCAGCAGGGCATGCACCCCGCAACAATAGGCCGTGCGGGCAATGGCGCCGATATTGCGGATATCTGTTACGCCGTCCAGGATCAGGAGCAGGGGCGCTTCTCCCCTGTCCACCACCTGTGAAATAATATCCTGGAGATCCTGGTATTGTATTTTGGAGATCAGTCCCACTACCCCTTCATGGCCAATGATGTTGAAGCCGTTCAGCTTCTCCACCGGCACTTTGTTGATGGGGGTGAGGGTTTTTTCTGCGAGTTTGCGGATCTGTTCTATCTCAGGCCCGTGCAGGGTGGAAACCATATAGATGCGTTCCAGTTGCCGGCCGCTCTGCAGCGCATCGGCAACAGCTTTGCGGCCGATGACGAGGGCGCTTTTTTTGGGCCTCGACTGAACGGGCTGCCTGAAATGTTTCATGTATGCTTAAACGCCAAAAGCTTTTTTCACCTTCGGCACATAATCCAGTTTTTCCCAGGTAAACAGTTCCACTTTTTTCTTCACCACTTTGCCATCGGGAGAACGGAAAACCTTCTCCACGGTTTCCGGCTTCCGGCCCATGTGGCCATAGGCCGCGGTTTCCGCATAGATGGGCGTACGCAGTTTGAGGCGCTGTTCAATGAAATAAGGACGCATGTCGAAGATCGCGGCTACCTTCTTTGCAATTTCCCCGTCGCCCAGGTCCACTTTAGCTGTACCATAAGTGTTCACATAAATGGCCATGGGTTCCGCAACGCCGATGGCATAGCTCACCTGTACCAGCACTTCGTCGCAAATGCCGGCGGCCACCAGGTTCTTGGCAATATGACGGGTGGCATAGGCTGCGGAGCGGTCCACTTTGGAAGGATCTTTACCACTGAACGCGCCACCGCCGTGTGCGCCTTTTCCACCGTAGGTGTCTACAATGATCTTACGCCCGGTAAGCCCGGTGTCGCCATGCGGTCCACCAATCACGAACTTGCCGGTGGGGTTGATATGGTACTTGATCTTATCGTTAAAAAGTTTCGCGTATTTCTTGTACTTGTTCTTTACGCGGGGGATCAGGATTTCCACCACGTCTTTTTTGATCTTCGCCAGCATTTTGGTTTCCGTATCGAAATCATCGTGCTGGGTGGAGATCACAATCGCGTCTATGCGAACGGGCCTGTTGTTATCGTCGTACTCCAGGGTCACCTGGCTTTTTGCATCGGGACGCAGGTATTTGACCTGCTTGTTCTCACGACGCAGGGCGGCCAGTTCCTGCAGCAGTTTGTGTGCGAGGTCCAGTGCCAGTGGCATGTAGTCGTCTGTTTCGTTGGTGGCATAACCAAACATCATACCCTGGTCGCCGGCGCCCTGCTCTTCTTTTTTCTGGCGGTCCACACCCTGGTTGATATCGGCGCTCTGCTCATGGATGGCGCTCAGCACACCGCAGGAGTTGGCTTCAAACATGTATTCGCTCTTGGTATAACCGATACGGCGGATCACATCGCGGGCAATGTCCTGCACGTCCAGGTAGGCCCTGGATTTCACCTCTCCTGCCAGTACCACCTGGCCGGTGGTCACAAGGGTTTCACAAGCTACTTTGGATTGCGGATCGAAAGCTAGGAAATGGTCGATCAGGGCATCAGATATCTGGTCGGCCACTTTGTCGGGATGGCCTTCGGAAACACTCTCAGAAGTAAACAAATAAGGCATTGAGGTTAGTTTATGTTGCGCAAATATACCCGCATTTATACTTTGGAATAAACAATGTAGAGCCGCAATTTTTTAGTGGCATGCGCGCCGCCGCCCACGATCACCCTGCCCCTGGTAACAGGCGTAACCGGGCTCATGGTGTAGGTTGTAGATGTCCCGTAAAGGCGCGGCCTGGTGATATACGGCGCATACAGCCGCAGGTCGTAGGAATAGGCATGGTTGGTGGCAATATCCTGCACGTACCGCGTCAGGTCGAATTCGTAGCGGCCGTTTTTCAGGTAGCCGCCGAACAGGGAGGGATCAAATTTCAGGGCCAGCGCGTCGGAAGCCGTAAAGGACCGGGGTATGGTAACATAGCCGGTGCCGCCCGCGGCCGTATCGATGGCATCGAGGAAGAGCAGGTTGGGTTCGCTGAAATAGCCGTCTTCCTGTCCGTCGATCCGTTCTGCTATGAGGGACGCTTTATAAATAAGGCGGTTGCTGATATTCTGCAGGCCGGGGATTTTCAGCATAGCCACGGAGCCGATGGTGCTTTGAATATAGAGTTCCTGCTGGTTGCTGCCCGTACCGCCCGCGAGGTTGGTGGCATAGGCCGATCCGCTGGTATTGCGTGTAATAAGGTTGGCATTGGCCTTGTTGCGGAAGGTGAATTCCGTTACCGCAGTATCGGGCACACCGGCTGAAGTGCGGCGGTAGTGCACACTCAGGCGCGTTCCGGCATCCAGGAGGCTGAGATAAGCCATGGCCCTTTTCAGCGGTGAGCCTTCGTCGATCTTCAGGGCGAAGCCGCTGAACTGTTGCGTGAACGTAGTGTCGGACTGGTACACGGTACTATCGTATCCCATCAGGCGAAGGCCGAAGCTGTTGTCGAGCGGTATCCTGATCTCGTTCACCGTGCGCACCGTATCGTTGGCTTTCAGGTACAACAGGCTATCGTTCAGGGTGGTGAAATTAAAGCTCTTCTGTCCCAGCATACCCGCTACCGCAAAGGCGGGATGGCTGATCATATAACCCAGTGAGGAATCGCGGAAGCCCGAAGCCGGGTCAATTTCATACACCTGGATATTCTCAACACTGTTGGAGTCGCCGTAGAGGCTCCTGAAGCGGAAAGAAAGCACCACGGAATCCAGGCCCACCAGGCTGTCGGGCGAACCGAAGGGGCGCTTGTTGGCGTAAGGTGGCAGTAATTGCAGGTATACTTCACCGGTAGTTGTACCAAAGGACGGGTCCTGCATGATGCCCAGCGCATGTATACCCGTATCGCGCATGCGGGTACTGTCGGCCAGGGGAATGATCTCTGAATACACGTCGATCACGGTATCAAAAACAGTTACATTGTCCACCGCGGGAATGAGGTCCGCGCCGAGTTCAGTGGTTCTGATCTTGGTACAGGAAGAAATGCAAAGGAAAAAGCCAATGAGAAAGGAAAGGCTGTACAGTAGTTTCTTCACAAACAAACCGGTTATTAGTCTAATTAAGTTATTGCCTGCTTACTTATTTGGCAAGGTCGGTATACAGTTGTAAATAGTCTGTTAAATCAGACTCTGCGTTGAAGGGCAGTACTTTTTTACCTTTCACTTTGGAAAACTCTTCGAGCAGTTTTTTCTCCACCTTCTCTGCGCCAAAGCTGATGGCGTCGGCATAGGTGGCGCCACCCCGGAACAGGGCGGTATTGGTACCTTCCTTAAAAGGCTCGAGGTCTTTTTCCTTAATGCTGGCATGGATGGCTGCCTGCCTGCTGAAGTCGGCGCCCAGCTTTTCCTTGAAGCTGTTTTGCCCTACCGTGAACACCACTTTGCTGTGCCCGAAAACCGGTTCTTTTTTGTAAGCCGTTTTCAGGTAGAAAGGGATGAGGCCTGTCATCCAGCCGCTGCAATGGATGATGTCGGGCGGCCAGCCGAATTTCTTCACGGTTTCCAGGGCTCCTTTGCAGAAGAATACGGTGCGCAGGCTATTGTCTTCAAACCATTCTTCCTTGTCGTCGTGGAAAACAAATTTCCGCTTGAAAAGGTCTTCATTATCCAGGAAATAAACCTGCAGGCGCGCGTTGGGAAGGGAAGCCACTTTGATCTGAAGGGGGAAATCATCGTTGTCAACCGATACATTGATGCCACTCAACCGGACCACTTCGTGCAAGCGATGGCGCCTTTCATTGATGGTACCGAAACGGGGCATGATGCACCTTACTTCAAAGCCATTGTCGTTCGATTTGATCGCCAGCCGGTTCACGATCTCGGAAAACTCCGTTAATTCCAGGTACGGCGACATTTCGTTGGCTATGAATAAAATTCTTTTCTTTGCTGACATCTTTACATTTACTGTTAGTGAAAATGGAGCTGAATTTTCTGACAATAAGGGTGCAAAGGTAGTATATTTTCGCCGAAAAGCGCTAAAACACGCCATTTCATGATCCTCGTCAAAAGAGAAAAGGCCCTCCGCGACCACCTGGCCGCCCAGCGCAATAAGGGCATTACCATCGGCTTTGTGCCCACGATGGGCGCCCTGCATGCAGGCCATCTTTCCCTGCTGGAAGCGGCCCGCGCCCAAAACGGGCTGGTGGTTTGCAGCATTTTTGTAAACCCCACCCAGTTCAACGATCCCAAAGATTTTCAGAAATACCCTATCACCCTCGAAGCCGATATCGAACAACTGGAGAAAGCGCAGGCAGATGTTCTTTTTTTACCATATGTAGAAGAGGTCTATCCTCACGGTACCGCGCAGTTGCCGCTGTACAACCTGGGCTTCCTGGAAACTGTTTTTGAAGGAGCTTTCCGGCCGGGACATTTCCAGGGTGTTTGCCAGGTGATGGACCGCCTGCTGTCCATCGTAGAACCCGACGATCTTTTCATGGGTCAGAAAGATTACCAGCAATGTATGGTGGTTTCAAAACTGATCGCCCTGCGCTCTTTCAAAACAACCCTGCACACCTGTCCCACCCTGCGCGAACCCGATGGCCTGGCCATGAGCAGCCGCAACATGCGCCTGGACGCGGAGGCACGCCGCAAAGCGGTTTCCATTTCCGAAGCCCTCCGGCAACTGGCCGGCGCCCTGCAGGTCGGACCCGTTGAGCCTGCCCGCGCCGCCGCCGAACAATTGCTGGTGTCCAGGGGTTTTAAAGTGGACTATATTGCCGTTGCTGCGGCTGGCACGCTGCAGCCTGTTACGGAATGGGACGGGAAAGAGCAACTGGTTCTGCTGGCGGCTGCCTTTCTGGGAGAAGTGCGGCTGATCGACAATATACTGGTGCCATAGGCAGATGAACTGAAAATTGTACCTTGCGCGCCGTTAACATCCTAATACAATTCCTCCATGGATATCGAGATCCTGAAATCCAAAGTACACCGGGCCGTGATCACCGAAGCCAATCTTCACTATGTGGGCAGTCTCACACTGGATGAAGACATCATGGACGCCGCCAACATGATTGAGCACGAAAAGATCCAGTGCGTGAACGTGAACAACGGTACCCGTATTGAGACCTACCTCATCAAGGGCAAACGCGGTTCGGGCGTATGCTGCCTGAATGGCCCCGCTGCCCGCCAGGGCGCCGTGGGCGATACCATCATCATCATCTCCTATGCCCGCATGGATTTTGAAGCCGCCAAAAACTTCAAGCCCTGGCTGGTATTCCCGAAGGAAGGCAACCTTTTATAGTATCCGATGAACCGGAAACTGGCCAGCATACTGCAGTATGTATTTTTCCTGGGACTGGGAATTTTCCTTGTCTGGTGGAGCGTGGGACAGGTTAGCGCCGAACAGTGGGCCGAGATCCGGTTGTCGATAAAAGGCGCGCGTTTTGTATTGCTGGTGCCGGTGGTCATTGCCTTGCTGATCGCCCACTGGAGCCGCGCCATTCGCTGGAAAATACTGATGGAGCCCATGGGTTACCGGCCCGGTAACATGAATACCTATTGCGCCGTGCTGGTGGGTTACCTCGCCAACCTGGCCGTGCCGCGACTGGGTGAAGTGCTGAAATGTACGCTGCTGGCGCGTTACGAAAAGATACCTGCCGACAAGCTCATCGGCACCATTGTGGCTGAGCGGGCTTTTGACCTGATCTGCCTGGTGCTGGTGAGTTTCATTACGGTCTTTTCACAGATCGATGTGATCGGCCAGTTCGTGATGGAAAAATTCCGGCCGCTGGTCACCGGTGGCAGCCACGAAGCAGATCCCCTGCGTTTGCTTTTCTTATTGCTGCTGGTGGTTGTACTGCTGGCGCTGGCCTATTATTTTTTCCGTCGCTTTTCGCATACGGTTTTTATGCAGAAGCTGCGTAAGGTCCTTTTCGGCATCTGGGAGGGACTCACCAGCATACGGCTGGTGCAACAAAAAGGCTGGTTCTTTTTTCATACCATTCTGATCTGGTTCCTCTACCTGGCCAGTATCCGGCTGGGCCTCCTGGCCCTGCAGGAAACCAGTCACCTGGGCTGGCTGCCCTCCTTTTCCATCCTTACCATGGGTAGCCTGGGCATGATCGTAACGCCCGGCGGTATTGGCGCCTATCCCGCGCTGGTGCAGGAAACGATGGTGCTGTACGGAACCGGCGAGGCCATTGGCATCGCCTTTGGCTGGCTGCTCTGGCTGGCGCAGTTTTTCCTGGTGCTGGCAGTGGGATTCCTCGCCCTGTTGCTCCTGCCGGCACTGAACCGGCAAACCGCGAAAACGGCTTAACTTTCCGGTATGAGAAATGCTGCCATCATTCCCAAAAAGATTTACACCCTCGACGGATTGAAGCATGCCGTTGCTGTGTGGCGGTTCCTGGGTAAAAAGATCAGTTTCACCAACGGGGTTTTCGACATCCTGCACCAGGGGCATATTTACAGTTTGTCGCAGGCGGCGCAGGAGGCGGACATACTCATCGTAGGCCTCAATTCGGACGCTTCGGTGAAGCGGCTGAACAAGGGTCCCGAACGCCCCATCAATGACCAGAACAGCCGTGCCCTGGTGCTGGCTTCCCTGCTGATGGTAGATGCCGTTGTCATTTTTGAAGAAGATACGCCTTATGATCTCATTACAGCCATTCTGCCCGATGTGCTGGTGAAGGGGGGCGACTACACCGTTGAGCGGGTGGTGGGCCACCGCGAGGTGATGGACAATGGCGGAACGGTTGTGATCAACCCCATCGTGGAAGGTTTCTCCACTACAGCGATTGTGCAACGGTTGCGGGCGCAGAAACGTGACCCGTCTTAACAGCAAGAGAGCCGACCCAGGGTCAGCTCTCTTGTACAATAAAACTATTTCAGCTATCCTGCTTAGCGGGCTTTCTTGTATTTCAGCACCACTTCGTAGGTCCTGGTTGAACTGGTAGGGTTCCAGATAAATGCCAGGTGGAAGGTTTGAGTTTCGGGATCATAGTAGTTGTCGTGTCCGTCCCAGTTGGAAAGGGTGGCGTTACCAGTACAACTCATGGTCACCTGGTTGGTGGCGGGGTCAACGGTAACAATAGTGCCATCGATACCCGCAACTTTTGAATTATTGCCGAAGGCCCAGAACAGCGCGCCATTGGACGCTCCTGAGATAGGAATCTGCATAGAAGTTGATCCGGCCGAAACCAGGTACACGTCGGGGTTGCCTGCCAGGCTGCCGCTCAACGCATCGTTCAACGGCACGCCGGGGGCTGCATAACGGATCACTTCACCGGATACAACGCTATAGACGCCATCGTAGGCATTCCGCGCAACCAGGCTGTACAGCACTGTTCCGAAGTTTTTGCTAACGGTGCCAACGGAAGTGGCAGTGATCTTAAGCGGCAGTGCATAGTTGGCGCCAAAATCAAAACCGGATGCCGGCATTTTAATGGGAATGTTCAGGTGCCCAAACAACTCCCCTCTGGGAATAGTGACCGTAAGCGGGAAACTAGCGCCTACCAATCCGGCAGGGGGCGCCACATAGTTGGCGTTATCTACCGCGTGCTCCGTGTTATAAGTGGTCAACGCAGAAGGATCCACGTCGATGGTTACCTGTATGTCCTGTGGTGCTTTGTCGTGCCCGGCATAGTCCACGTTGAGCCAGAACGAAGTGGTATCGCCCGGGGAGAGGGTGCCGAGGTCAATATTGTACCGGGGCCCCGCATCGCCGCTGGGCATGGTTGCGATATCGCCGCTGTTGGCGAATTCGGTAACGCTGTTGGTCTTGTCCAGGTCAAGCGTCAGGGAGTCATCCTTCAGGCACGACGTCGTCGCTGCGCTTAGGAACAACAGCAGCGAAGCAACTCTTATATTCATTTTTTTCATGTCTTAACTAATATTTTGTTTTCAATACAATTCACGGGTCCAATGCTATTAGTCAGCATCCCAGAATATCCTGGAAGTGAACACGGTAATGTCTTTCGGCATATTGGCGTTGTTGTAGGACCTTTCGCTCGTGGGATAAAGCACTCTTGAAATGAGTTTATCGGGACGGGTGCTTTTAGACTGGGTGGAAGCAAAAGTCAGCAACCCGTCTGATGAACCATTCACGATTTTAGGAAACCCGGTGCGACGGAAATCGTTCCAGCCCTGGTCGCTGTTGATCATGTTCACAGCGATGTATTTCTGTGTAATGATCGCTTCCAGTTTTTCGGCGTTGGAGCTTGTGTTTTCAAAATGCACCAGGTAGCTGTCGTTGAGGTCAAGATAGGCTTCGTAGTCGGCCTGGGGATCCCATCCGCCGAGGTCAAAGGTGCCGTCCAGGCGCGAATAAACATACCTATAGGAATCCTTTACGCCTTTGTTGAACAACTCTTCTGCATCGCCGGTAACACCCAGGCCACCGTCGAGCGCTGCTTCAGCCTGGAGAAAATCGGCCTCGGCCAGGGTGATCAGCGGACGGCCTGCACCAGGACCTTTCATCAGGCCAATGTTATTGTCTGATTTCTGGTCAGATCCTGTGTAGGTCCAGTTGCCGGCTGCGGCTGCTTTTTCAACATCGTTTCCTTCGTAACCCAACTGGTTGGTGCCCCTATCGAAATTATCGTAGGGATTGAAGATGGCGTATCCGCGATAGTCGGTCAGCTTGCCAAAATAGAAGTTGTAAACAAACTGTGTAGGCATCCATGCCCGGTTGCCGGGAGTGCCTGAGTAAGTGTACGCCCAGTTGTTGTACGTGGGGTTTTGTTTGCCGTTCTCCTTGCGGAAGCCCGGGTTCACCAATACATCTTTTGTAATGAAACCGTCTGAGTAATCGCCGGTGAGTGACAAACCACCTGCTTTGCCCCTGATGGCAATCCGGAGCTTAATGGTATTGGCAAACCTGATCCAGGCATCTGTATCGCCGCCAAAAACCACATCGGCCGTTCCCAGCTCCTTCTCAGAACCGGAAGCTGATTTGATCTCTCCGATCGCCTCATCCAGCAGGGCGTAAATAGCCGTGTACACCGATTTTGCATCGTCGTATACCGGGGTCAGCTTTTGGTTTTCCTGAAAGGCCTCCGCATAAGGAAGGTCGTTATAGGTATCTACCAGCAATTGGAATTCAAAAGCCTTCATGATCTTCGATACAGCGCTGAAATACGCGTATGTGGGATCCTCTGTCGTATTGGTAATGATCCACTGAAAATCAGTAAGGTTATCGTAAGTGGTGTTCCAGCAGTTGGCATAGTCACCGGCAGAGAAATCGTAGGTGACGTTGGCGCCGAAACCGCCATACCCGCCGGCGTTGGCCATATAGCCACCCAATTGGGCGCCCATGGTATTATAGTTGTTCATAACGGTCGCTGCCCCCGTCAATGCCTGGGGCAACACCAACTCCGGCGTGGAAGAGGTCGGCTGGTTCGGATTTTTATTTATATCCAGGAATTTCGTACAGGATGAAAAGCCGATCATCAGCATCAACCCTACTATTCCGGCATTCAATATTTTCTTCATGTCAAAGTGTTTTATTCTTAAATATGTCCTTTGATAGCGCGCTTAGAAAGTGAGGGCGATGGTGCCACCATAGTATCTGGACGGAGGTGCAGAACTGATACCGGTAATACCCTGACCGTTACCGGTGCTGGCGCCTTCGTTGTACTCAGGATCGGTATAGTAGTTTGTTTTCGGAAGCCAGATAAACAGGTTGCGGCCCTGGGCGCTGATGGTAACTGTTTTGATGAATTTAGACTTTTCCAACAGGTTCTTCGGCAGGTGATAAGCCAGGCTCAGTTCCCTTAATTTCCAGAATGCGCCGGAAGACACATAGTTGGAAGAAACGTCGCGGTTGATGTCATCGGTCCAGAATCCGGAGTTACCATTACCATCTGTAAGGGTTACATCGGTGTTCTTGATATAAGTGCCGGGCTTGTTGGGATCTTCGTACACAGAGTTGGGGAACACAAAGCGGCCGCGGTTGAACATTACGGTTCTTTCGCCGGTACCTGCCCAGTCAACACTGGAGCCGGCGCCGAAATACATGTTGTATCCGCCGCGGTATTCGGCAAGACCCGTTAATTCAAAATCTCTGAACCGAACGGACAGGTCAAGTCCCAGGCGTTTGGTGGCAACGGAATTGCCCATGATTTTCAGCGTCTGGTCAATGGTGGGTTTACCCGTAGCGCGATCAACGATCACATGGCCTTCGGGATCCCTTGTATAGTCGAGTCCTTTGATAACCGGGAAGGCTTCGCCTTTCACGGCATAAATACCGGATCCGTCACCGTAGGTAAGCAAAGCCAGTTCGGGAAGATCGTCGCTGATGGAGTTCACTTTGTTATCCAGGTAAGTGAAGTTACCGCCAACGGTTATCCGCAGGTCCCTCGTTTTAACCGGGGTAAGGTGCAGTGCTGCTTCCAGGCCCTGGCTCATGGTTTCACCCACGTTGGTGAGGAATGCGCTGCCGCCTGTTGTAGAAGACACACCGGTTCTTACCGTTTGGTTGTTGGTCACAGAATGGTACCAGGTAAAGGAGGTGGTGATGTCGTACGGCGACAGATCAAGATCGAAACCAAATTCATATTGTTTGGTGATCTCAGGCTTCAGGCTGCTGGAAACAATGGTATTGTCCAGTCCGTGACCAACGCCGGCACCCGGGCTGTACGGGAAACCATATTGCTGGGAGAAAGTACGCTCCAGTTGGTAAGCGCCGAAGTTGGTGCTGTTACCCAGGTTTACGTTACCCACTTTTGAAATACCGGCCCGCAGTTTGAGGCTGTTAACCACCCTGCTGTCGCGAAGAAAATCCAACGCACGGCTGGCTACGAAGGAGATGTCGGCCGAGGGGTAAAAGAAGGACCTGCTGGCTTCAGGCAGCGTAGAGTTCCAGTCGTTCCGGCCGGTCACGTGCAGGAACAGGTAGTCGTCCCAGCCCAGTTGTATGGAACCATAAGCACCCAGGATACGGGCCAGGTAGCTGGCTTCGTCGGCGCCCGGTTCGTTGGAGCGGTTGGAAACATTGTACAATTCAGGTACAATCAGGGGTGAGGCAGACACACCTACGCTTTTGTAGGAGAGCTGGTTAAGCGTACCGCCTACCATCAGTTCGGTGCTCAGGCGGTTGAACTTCTTCTTCGCCTGGGCAAAAACATTCGTCAGCAGGTTAAGGCTGTAATTCTCGCCATCGGAAACGCCGGCCATGATATCGGATTTCGAGTGGCCGCTGACCTCTTCAGCATAAGGCGTGTAGTCGAAAGAGTTGTTCCAGCTTTTGGTGTACTGGTTGGTTTTGGTGATCCCCTGGCGGGCAACAATGTTCAGTTCTTTGATGGGGGTAAAATTCAATTCGATGTTTCCCACCACGTACTCGTTCTTGATGTCCTGGCGGTAGTTGTCGATTTCCCAGTAAGGGTTCAGGTACCAGGGATTGTAGTAACCGTTCGGGTTGGCTGCCGGATCGGTTTCCCAGTTGGCATACCGGGTGATATCAATATTGGACGGCATGTTCAGCATGTCGTTGTAAATAGTGCCTGTCCGCGTAGTGATGTCGTAGTTGTTTTGCGTATAGCCTACAGAGTAAGAAGCGTTCAGCTTGTCGCCGTACAACTTGCGCGTACCGTTCACGCGGAAACTGGCCCTGTTGTATTTGTCTTTGGGCGTAGTGCCTTTAATGGCAGCGTATTGGCCCGAGAGGTAGAGGGTGGATATGGCATCACCACTGCTCAGTGAAAAATCGGTTTGGTTGGTGAGGCCTTTGTCCCAGAATTTCTCGCGGGTATCGTTACCCTGGTAGAGTTGGGTCAACTGTGTGCCGTCTTCCAGGGGTTCGCCCAGCGGACGGGTGGATCCGTCGAAATGAGGACCATAACTCTGGTTTTCTATCTGGGAAAATGACGGAAAACCGAACGCGTCATAACCATAACCGGTACCGCCCTGTCCGTATTGCGTTTGCCCCTTGGGGAAATAAGCAACCGATTCAATGGTGGTGGTATTAGCCACACGTACGTTGGTTACACCTGATTTGCCTTTTTTGGTGTTGATGATGATGGCGCCGTTGGAGCCCTGAGAGCCATAGAGCGCAGCGGCGCTGGCTCCCTGGAGGATATCATAGGACTCAACGTCTTCCGGGTTCAGATTGCTCAGGATGGAGTTGGGAACGATCACGTTGTCCAGGATGATCAGGGCTTCGTTGTTACCAGTCAGCGACCGGCTGCCCCTGAGCACAATGCGATAGTTCGGGTTAACGCCGCCGGTGGTTCCCTGGATCTGCAGGCCGGCCACTTTACCCACCAGGCCGCCGGCGATGTTCACCGCCTTTGCCTTGGTCACGGCATCGCCCCTTACCGTAGTTTGGGCGGTACCAACCTCATACTTTTTTTTCAGGATACCACCCGCAGTAGTTACAACTACTTCACCCAGGCTCGCAGCGGTAGTGGTGAGCTGGATGTTAAGGGTGTTTTGAGCGCCAATGTTCACCTGCCGGGCAACATAGCCAACGGAGGAGAACGACAGAGACTTAACCGACTCGGGAATCACAATCTTGAAGTTTCCCTTTTCATCCGTTTGCGCAGCAATAGCGCCGGCGGAAACAGTCACGCCAGCCAGCGGACTGCCATCGCCTGCATCTGCCACTTTCCCGACAACGGTGCGGGTTTGGCCGAATGTTGTTACACAAAACAGTAACAGCATCGCCAGAAACGATAAATTTTTCCTCATGTTTCAGTGTTTTGTTATTGACAAATATAATTGTCTAGTTTTTAACTCCTAAACATTTTGTTAACAAATTCACATGATGGTGTTTATTTTGTTTTTTGTGGTAATTAATTAATAAATAGTGGGCTATAATATGCCTTTCGGTCCAGAAATGCCGGCATGGATCTGCAACCGCAATGTGGAGATGGGTTAAAGCTGTCTAGTAAAACAAACTGGAATTGTCTAGTGAATGGCAAATCAGGCACTCTCCATTTTGCAATTTGGGACCTTTGTTCCTAAACCCTGGGATGTTTGCTTACCAATTATGGAGTGAAAACTGCATTTGTTGCTTCATCCTTGCTTTAACCCTGTATCAAATTCGCTGGAACCCCTGATTTTACTGGATTTCTTACAACCCTGATACTTGGTTTGGAGTTTGGGGTTTGTGGTTTGAGGTTATTGCTGTCCGGTAAAACCGGCGATACGGCATAAAAATAGAGAGGCGGGGCCTCTCTGTTTTCAGTAGATTTAAGTTACGACACAAAAAATTTACTGATGCCCAAAGGTAGTTTTTTTACCGG
>JAFAFR010000019.1 GCA_023423405.1 Bacteroidota bacterium | reverse complement strand
CGTGTGCGGCGGGGCATAAGGCTGTACTACGAATGCTGCTGCAAAGGGGTTTCCGACAGCATCCGCCTCAACTGGCTGTACCTCTTAGGCGCCATAATTCTGGCCTTTCGGGAGCTTGAAGCCTCATAAGTCTGGACCTTCGCTCGACCGCTGAGATCCACGCATCTCTACAAGGAAGATCGCTCGTAATGGGCCGGGAAGTGGGGGCAAACACGCGATCGACCACCTCGCTGCCAAGTATGTAGGACAGCGACACAATGCAGGGCGACTGTGGGGCGCCCCCCAACCCGCGTCATCCAGACAGTGTCGCCCTCGACTCAGAGAATGAGGCGAAAGAGCACATGAAGGCTCGCCCAGACTGGGGGTACCAGCACGGGCCTACTTGAGCATGGCGGTACTCTGCCTCCGGCTAAGCAGACCTTCTTGACGGAACTCCCTCGGACATGCACACGAGGGAGTTCCGAATCAGGCGTCAACTAGTCCGCGGCTACACCTAATCATGCGCACGCTTCCAAAGAAGCCGAGTACTGCTTCTTCAACCTCGAGACCTGCTTCCTCGGCACCAACGTGGCTTTAGTTGCGCCCGGGACGACAATCAATGGTATGGCGTGCTTTCTCGCAAGTGACGTCAGAGTTCGAGAGTAGACACCGAGCTCCTTCGAAATAACCGTAAGAGGCGTATAGTGGTGGGAGAATCTCTTCAACGATTCAGTGCAAACCGTTCCCTTCGCCATCTCCCGGCGCCGAGCAATGAAGCCGTTGTCAAGTAGAGCTTGAACCATGGGTGTAGAACACCCCAGACGCTTCGCAGCGTGATCTTGGGAGACCCACTGCTCTCTGTCACTTCTCACACCAGGTGCGTAAGCAAACTCGTGCTGATTGCTAATCTGAAGGTCATCAAACCCTGCCCCCTGTCGACCCAGTATCTGTTCAGGGCAGTCGAGTAGCGAGGAAATCAGTCTCGCGAGCTCTTCGTGGCCAAACTTGTAGTGATCCCTGATAGCTCTGATAGTGATCGCGTTGGGATCACTGGACTCGTTCAAACCTTTGCCTAGAGCCGCAATTCTTTGCTGCAGCTCGACGATATCCTCCATTGCCATGAACCGAGGCTTGTTGGTCAAATGCTTGGACGGCAAGTGACCGCTTTGGCGAAGAAGCTTCACGGTTCCGCTGGGCAACCTCAAGATCTGCGCCGCATTGCGAATTCCGACTACCGGATGACCGCTTAGAACTTGAGCGTCGACCCATTCTGTCCGGAGCGCGATTCGATCTATAGCGCTACCGATCGGTCCATACGTTTTCGACTCTATGCCGCCCCCTGCAACGAGCTTCCCGAGGGTCACGCTGCTCATCTTCAACACAGCTGCAGCTTCGGAGAGCAGTATCCATCGTGGCGCAAGGTCCTCTGGAAGATGGTTTCGGAACATCTTTAGATGGGGAACAGCCCAGTATCGAGCTCCGAAGCGAGCCGCCTCCACAGCCAGGAAGGTCAACTCATCGCCTGTTGGCCCGTCGCGTAGCGCCTTGGTTGCCCATCCAAGAATCTTCGATGCAGACGGGAGATGTGTGTGCTCCAACTCCTCACCGTAGCGGCATTCAAGCATCGCCTGGAATCCGGCAGGCCAGTCTGCGAGCGCTGAGCAGACGGCGCCAATCTGATCCAAGGTGATGCTTGTGGAAGCGAACCCGGCCACAAATGCTCGGTCCATCGTGGCTACAGTTCTAAAGCATCGCATCAATCGAATGAGTTCTTTAAGCGGAAGATCAGAAGGCTTTCCTACAGAAGGCAGTGCTGCGAGATCTTGGCAATACAGAATCTCCCGAAGCGTCGACATCATCTCGATCACAGCCTCGGGCACCTCCTCACGGTGTGGCGACGCAAACTTCTCGCCACACGTGCAGTACGCTACACGCGCCCTTTGATGGGAGATGCCTCGTCCACAAGCGCCACACTCTGTTGCGAACCATTCCCGATGATCCGGGCATGCCCACGCACAACTCAATTCCCAGAATGCATCACAGTAGCCGTTCTCGGAAACGCAGCTCACGCAGATGCGTGCGAACTTACCGACTATATCGTTGCGGCCTAGAGTCTTTGTAAGGAGCTTCCGCGAAGATTCGTTATCGCCATTCGTGCACATTCTCTCCGCCGTCTCTCGCCGCATTCCTGTGAGCGCGATGAGATCCTCGGCCGATACTGGCCCACACGAAGGTGCTTGCCCTATCAGAGCGCGCAGATAGGAGGTGGAGGCGTACCCATTCGCTTCAGTGAGGCGTACGAGATAGCCGCCAACGGACTCCCGCTCGTTCGGTTGGGGTGTAAGGACAAGCATCAGAATGCCTTCGCAAGTTCGCGTTGTGCCGCCTTACTGCTAGCGGTTGCCGACCTTCTGGTCACAACCCTTCCAACAGGTTCCGGGTCGACCTCTTTCTCCGAGGCCGAAGCTTCGAACTTGCAACCAAACAGATCCTCGATCTCTGCCCCGAACGGACCGCCTTTGACGGGGAACGGTTCAGGTGTCCAGATCGCATCTTCATAGGCGACCTGCAAATTTGCCAAGGAGATCTTTCTTCGCCCACCTGCGATCGCATCGCGCACAGCCTGCTCAAGGACCTTTGCGCTAACTCCGATACGGCCACCTGAGGCCAGATGCATCCGATAGGCGTTCTCTTCTGCTTGGAGGTCAGGGAGCTCGAAGGGTTCCATACACCCTTGAAAGGCGCTGAGAATTCCCGTCCAAGCCAAGCGCTCTGATTTGACGCTCCATGAAAACGCAGGCATCACGATGGGCGCAGAGAAGCGTCGAGTGAGCTGCCGATTCTGGTTCACAACGCGGAGAGAACTCGGCAAACCCGCAGCAATGAGCGCGTACGGTTGATCCTCAACCAAGACCTTCAGCCAGTCCGACGCACGATGGAGACTGCTTTGCTGGCCCTTGTCAGCAAGATGTTGAAACTCGTCGATCAGGATCCCCTTGCAGCCCACACCTTCCAGCAACTTGTAAAGACGCGACGTCATGTTGCTCAAGCTTCCCCGGGCCCAGTGCTCGTCCCCGAGTGCACGAAGAAGACGCTCGGCAGTGCCCTTGGGTGTCCCATCAGAAGGCGCCCTAGCACTGACCAACGTCGCTCTGACGCCACTTTCGACACGTTGCATCTCGAAGTCTTCGCAGACCTCTTTGATCACTGAGGTCTTCCCTGTTCCCGGCTCGCCGATCACCATCACACAGGCAGGAGCTGTCGAACGGCCAGCAGCTTCAATAGCCCTGTGAATCTTATTGATCGCCTTTGTGTAGGAGGGGTGCTCGACGCGAATGCCAGCCACGAGGTCCTTGTATTGTTCAAGATTCTTCATCGTTATTTCCTGACGCGAGCCACGAACGCCGGCACTTCGGCAGCAAGAGGCGAGATAGGCGGGATCCGGTCATTGACCGTCGACTTGTGCGTCGAGTCGGCGCAGATCTGATGCTCTCCTGACGAGGGAGTCGCAGATTCCACCGGAGCCGGTGCGGTTGACGCCCGCCACGGGCTACCGTTGGTGAAGCGCGCCGCAGATTTCACGGGACCCTTTGCCTTCCTGCCGCCCATCTGCTCTCTGATCAAAGCGGAGATTCGCTCCTTTGCCTCTAAGAGGGCCATCATGTCGCCGCTCTCTTTCCACTTGATCTGCTGATACCTTCTGCAGACCTTGTGCTGCCAGCGACTCATACCTTGCGCATAGCGGAGGTTGATTGCGGGAACCTCATAGGTTGCGGTGCCTCCCGGCGCCAGGACAATGATCGAGCCGAGATCCGCATCGTTAACAGTAATATCGACCTTGACCCTTTCCCCATGCAGGTGGCGGATCGTGCTCAAAATTTCTGCGTTGTAGACCAAGGAATCGAACTCGATTCCCTTATGCGACAGAACTCGCGTGACCTTCCGCCCCATTGCCATCTGAATGTTCTTGGCTGCAGAAGGAAGATAGCGACCCGCGGATTCGATTGACTCTGCCCAACGTCTGGCGGGCGAACTGAGAAGGCCTCCATGGGGGTTCTGGTGGTACACATCGACCAGCCACTGATTGACGACGACGTTCGCGGCTTCGAGCGAGAGAACAGCATGTTTGTCCGGATCGTATTCGTCCTTCAGCAAGATGCTGGAGAACGATTTCCCCGGAATCGTGTCTAGAAGATCCTCACCAATAGTTCTGAAGAACCGCTCGATCTTCCCCTTGTACCAAGGCGATTTCCGTGGACAGTATTGGATGGTGATGCCGAGACGAGCAGCGCTGTCTTCAATTGCTTGCCCGTGGAACTCCATCCCGTTATCAACCACCAGGGTCTCAAACACACCCCAAGCGTCCCAGGCCTGCTTAGGCCTTTGTTTTTGGTCAATGTGATCGAAAGACTTCGGCATGATGGCGTGTGCCATCGCCATGCAGACACTCACCGCACTCGGCTCTTCAAAGCTGAGGTGGAACCCAACTACGAGTCGCGTGTATTCATCGAGGAGGACTGTCAACCATGGCCGTCCCAGCAGCAGACCCGTCGCACCATCGATCACGAACAGATCGAGTCGACTGTGGTCCATCGAGACCCTCTCAAGCGGCCTGCTCGCCTCTGCGCCCGCTCCGGCCGTCCTGAACTTGATCTTGGCGCTGCGGGCACCGTATCGGGCACTATGGATCTGGTATGCCGAGTAACGTTGCTTGATCCGCCGGGATAGAGCTCGTGGGGACACCGGAGGAATCTGCTCTGAGAGCAGCAGACCAATATTCTTCTTCGAGATCCTCGCGTTGACCAGATCACACACGTTACTTAGATTCGGACGCTCCTCGACCATGAAGCAGGTATCGATCATGTCGTCCATGATGTCGATCACCACCTGCGTATAGCGAGTCTCGTGATTTCCTTTCGAGGCGTTCCGCGCGAGCAAGCTTCTGATGTCGCACTCGGCCTCCTCATAGCGGCTGACCCAGCCAATCACCGTGTTAACACTTGGCGCGGACTTCGGCTTCTCTACGTGCTTCCAGTTCGGGCTGGTCTCCCAGGCTTCTTGGATTGCCATCGCAAGTACGGAGCGCGTTCGCGGCAACGACTGAGTCGCCCGCACGAACACCAACCGCTGTTGCGTCAGAAGTCGCTCTTCAGGCTTGAGAGTGAAGCTTGATGACTCCCGATAAGCGCGCCGCTTGTTGTCGGCATCAATCTGTTCTGGATCATCGAAAGTCATCTGGCCTTGACGCCACGCCTCCAGCACCTCTTCGGATGACTTCTCCTCCCAACTCCCAGTCTCGACGTTCTCCAGCGTCAGAACACCTGTTTCTGAGATTCTCAGAATGCGAAGGATCGTGCTGCCATAGTGCAGCCGCTGCCCTTTCTCGATCACGCCGGCCACAGGCGTGCCTCCAGGAGGTCGGCGTCGGCGACTACGGTCACAGGAGTGTCCGACCCAATTACGCACGACAAGTCAGCTTCGAGACGCCCCCGCAGAATCAGCCACGCGACATGCTCAGCCGCCTCGCTCTGCGGAACATCCCAGTCGAACTGACCTAGCTTGGCAACGCGATCGCGCTGGATCCCGGCGATGATTCTTTCGGCCAAATCCGTGTCGGGCGGATTGCGACCTCTCATCAGCAACTGTCTGCAGTTGTTAGAGATGGCTTCGTTCTCGAACTCAGCCTCCGACAGCATCCGGTACCTGGCTACAGGACTGAGCGTCTCAGTGAGCCAAGCTGCTCGCGCGACATCCTCAGATCTCAACGTCGCTTGACGCTTGATCTCGATCACTTCCCAACGCGCACCTACGCGAGCAACAAAGTCGGGGATGTGCGAGCCCACGCGATCTTTCTCATAGGAGATCCGCATCGGCTGCTCCGCGATGAAGCTCACTTGCGGACACGCGTCGAGATGCCACATCGCAACCTGCTCAAGCGGAGATTCAACGTGAAAGGCACGCTGCATCGTGATTGAGCGGTACTTGAGTGTTGGGCGCATTGCGCCTCGATGCACGATCTTGCGAATCCTGTCCTGACCAAGCTTCGGCCAGTGGACGCGCAGCGACGGAATTTCCTCTAAGTGCGATTTGAAACGTCGGTAGTGCACCGCTGCCGAATTGGCGGCGTCGTCCAAGGTGGGCATAGCTCCTCCATGGCGGCGCTTGGAGCGCCACCTGAGCGTCTAGATGGATTGCCGCAGGCCGATTGACACTGCGGTCCTTTTCGCTACCCTTGGAGGTACTGAGGGTCGAATTCTGTACCTCGGGATCAGCGGCTCGGGCTCCTACACCCGGGCCGTTTCCCGTTCTGGGCTAGTGCTTTTTCTATTGAGTCTGGTCTGGGGCGCCGGCCTCCTCTTTCGCTGCAAGGTGGCGAGCAAGATCATCGGCGAGCGCATAGACGCCGCCCGTTGCCGGGTCCGGATACAGCCGTAGCTCAATCGCGCCACGGCTCCTGGCACGTTGGAACGCTCTTGCGTTCTTGAATCCCAAGGCACGCCAGAGGGTGTCGCCGGCGACCCTTCTCGTCGGATACAGGCGTTCTTGAGTTGTCGCGCGCCTGGCCATTGGGACCTAGGAGACCACGTCCATCGAAGTCTTCGAAGGGGTACATAATTGGTGCATTACGTGCCCTTGCCTTGAGGCCCCACTGCTCCCATGACGCGCAAAGCTGGAAAGCCGATCACCGACCTGTCGGTCCGAATGCGCAACTGGTTCTGGTACTGGTCCCTTAGATATCGGCTCGGTGACGTTTCCGATTCCGACATGGACCTTCGCTTCATCGTTAAGCTTCGCCCCTCACATGCAGAGCCACCCAGGTACTTCGAACGCATGAGGCGTGGTGGCTGGGGGCCGGACGAAGTGCCTTCCGCTTGGCGGGGCAGCAAGCTTCTCGAGATCGTGGACAGCTGTGCCGACTGCTCTGGACTCAAGGCCGACTTCGAGTCGCCGATATGGCGCATGATTGGCGACCGTAGCTTGCCCGCCACTTGGTATACCGAGTTGATTGAGGAGCTGTTGCTTGCTCGCGGCGAAAGCCGTGAGCCGGGTGCGTACTCGTGGTTCTATGGAACCGAGTTCGATCCAGAACGGACATTCGACTCCGGAGAACCTCTCGATGAGGCCTATCTTGCGATGCTGGAGCGCCTCAAGTTAGAGGCATCCTTCCAGAGCTTGAGCCTTCTTTGTGCGTTGTTTAGAGAGGCGTGGCACGCCTTGCACCTACATCAGCTTATCCCGCTTGCCAATGCAGTCCTTCGGACGACAGTCGCTGTATGTGAGTCCAGAAATATCCCTTCGGTATGCAGGATGTTGATGCATCGACTCGTCCTTGATCGTGTTCTGGGCAATGTCTGGCTCGAGCAGTCGGACTGGGCCGATCATGTCGGGTACACGCCCCGTTTGGGACGCGCTTTCGCTCAGCGTGCCAGAGAACTTGAAGAATTCGTGCTCTGGTATGTTTTCCGGCCGAGCCAGCTTACCGGCAGCGGATATGGTGCCCTTCCGATACGCTAGCGCATCCCGGAAACTGCTTTGGCGACGACGCCATTTGTCGCAACCCTGCCTAGCCGCGCAAGCAAGTACGCCACACAATCAACGAGCGAAGAACGAAGCTTTACAACGGCGAGTTCACACGCGGGAGCGGTGAGCATGCACTGGTGAGTCTCATGGATCACGACAACAATGCTCGAGGCTGACATCACCCTCTCTCGCTCTCCTATCAACGAGTAAAGCGCCTATGTGCTTCGTACACAGACTAGGTGCTGAGCGGGAGGTTGCGCCATGCAGGAAATGTCGTACGCCGATGCCGTCGAGTCAGGTATCGAACCCATTACCTATCGAGGAGATGCGCTCGATGCGATCGGCGAAGGGAGCTTTTCTGGACAACTGGATGCATTGGTGTGGGCGAAGCGTAGTCCATGCTTGATGGCACTAATCACTCTGGATCTCGGCGCGCGAGTTCAGGTGCTCGGATTCAAGAGACACACGCGAAAGGAACTGCCCGAGTACCTCGGGCTTCGTGAGCTCAGCCCAGGTCAGCGCGTCACGCTTCACGTGGACAGGGGGCTTCGCGGAGGACTGCGCCCGCTGGTAATGCCCGCGGGCACTGTGGCAAGCGACTTGCCCCTTTAGGGCTGTAGCGAACTTTCGAGGATGCGAATGGTGTCCTTGCTCACGCTAAGGAAGGCATCCGGGCACTCTTTGTGAAGCTCGAGAAATCTGGCCGCGCACGCATCTCGCTGCACACCTTCCACTCGAGAGAATAACTTCTCTGCAAGGTCGAGCTCTGTGGGCACGTATGCAGCGCGCAATCCTTGATTCACGGCGGCCATTCGGTCGGCGTTGGACTGCACAACACACGCCTGGATGGCTGACTGATACCGAGTGTCACTGTCCGTAATGCCACACCGACTCCGATTGGTCTCCACCGGGGCCAGCGCCACCTCCAATCTCGCCCGATCTAGGTTCAAGTCGAATGCTCGATTCTCGAAGAAGAACGCGCATACTCCGAGCAAACAGGTGACGGGAGCGAGGACAAGTCCTACGGGGCTGCTCGTGAACTCAAGTCCAAATATCAGAAGCCCTGCTGTCAGAAAGCCAGCCGCCAAGAAACCTAGGCCGGAGAACCATTGCGCTCTCAATAGATCCACTATGCCAAATCCAACGGCCAGTATCAGAAGAGCGATGGCAATGGTTACCCGCATGCTGAGCTTACCCGGTAGGCAGCTTGACGGCGTACGCATCTTGCGTGGCGATCTTTAGGCAGACGACCAGAGAATGCTCTAAGCGCGCGTCAGGAAACTCCTAGCAGGATGGTCGATTTCATCAGATGTTCCGAGATGACCGAGAATTCTGCGATCTCTTACGCGACCTCTTCGACTGTCTTGTGTCCAGACTTCTTGGTCACGTGCGAGAGCTGGTGCTGGATGTAACTGATGCACCCTATGATCCATGCGATGGCGGCCTCCTGACTTTCAAGCGTGTGGCAGTAGCCGGTCTGAGGGTCCTGGTGCCAGCTGGTCACCATTGCATAGTGGAAGTGCTTGAAAGCAGCATGGGGTTTAGGCTTCGTTTCTTCGGTCAAATAGCTTCCGAATCCAGCGCCTGACGACAGATACGCTTCGAAGTCATCCTCCGTCGTTACGCCCGCGGCACCAATGGCATGCCAGTGCGGCTGAGCATGTCCATCTTCCAAAGCTGTGCTGTGCATCATCCACTCTGCGCGGAGCAGTGAAGTCTTCTGCGCCTGCGTCGCTTCACCCTCGAGGATGTCTATCGAGATGTGCTTCACACGCAATCGGCCTTTAACTACGAACTCCAGGTCAATCGCCAGGTGCAGCCAAATGGAGTCTCCCAGCGGTAGCGCCGGGCACTCTGCACCTTTGATCATCGCCTTCACGGACGGATAGGTGGTGAAATGCAACGAAGATGCGCCCGACGAGTACTGCCGCATCTCATAGCTGACATGCCCGCAGTTTAGGTGCTTCTGTAACCTGGTAGCACACGCCTTTCCGATCGATGTTTCGCTAGTTACGATGCACCCCTGCGCCGACGGCGAAGGGTTTTTGGAGGCCTTCCCTGTGCCCTTTGCCACCATCTCAGCCCCACTTGGTGATGCCAAAAACCCGACTGATTGCCTCGTCCCAAAGCTCGCGGTCGGCCTGCTCCCCTTTGGCGATCGAGTTTCCAATGCTGATGAGCACTGCTGTCACTCCATCCTCGAGGTCGAGCTTTGGCATCGGCAGTTCATTAACGAATCGCGCTGACAGGTTCCACTGACCACCCGCCAAA
>JAFAFR010000090.1 GCA_023423405.1 Bacteroidota bacterium | reverse complement strand
AGCATTGAAATATTTTCTTGCTTTGGGATAACAGGAACGCGTATGCGTTTTCTGTAACCACCAACCGACTAACGATGCGAACAAACCTTATCCTTTGGCTGCTGCTGGTGGTGGCTTCGACCGGGACAATGATGGCCCAGTCGGGCTACCGGGCAGAGGCCGGCGCTGCCGCTTCCGGCTCCCCGCTGGACAGGATCCTGGCCTTCCCGGGCAAACTCTCGCATCAACTCTCGGAGCAACAAACACGCGCGGAATCCTGGCTGCAGAAGCAAACCCAAAAAAGCCTGCGCAAACTGCAAAAGCAGGAAACCCGGCTGCGACGTAAACTGGAAAAGCAGGACAGTGCCCTGGCAGCTTCCCTGCAACTGGGCAGCGATTCGCTCTACCACAACTGGAAGCAAATACTGGACACCGGCAGCACCCAACTCACGGGACTACCCGCCACCTATTCGGGCAAGCTGGACTCCATGACCACAGCCCTCAAGTTTCTAGAGAATGACCCCACCCTGGCAAAGCTGCAGGGCCCGGAACTGGAAAAACTCAAAAGCCAGTACAAAGGGATCTCTAACCGGCTTAATCAAACTGAGCAATTGCAACAGCTGGTAGCACAAAGAAAACAACAGCTCAAAGAAAAACTCGCCCACCTGCCTTTGGGCAAAACCTGGCGCAAGTACCAGCAGCAGGCAGGCTACTACCAAGAGCAATTGCAGCAGTTCAAACAGGCCCTGAACGATCCCAACCAACTGGAGCAAAAAGCCCTGGAACTGCTCTCCCATATTCCCGCATTTAGAAAGTTCTTCGACAAATACTCGATCCTGGGCAGTATGTTCCGGCTGCCGGGCCAGGTAGCCGACATGGACCCCTCCACGCTCTTAAACGGGCTACAGACCCGCGACCAGGTCTTAAGCAACCTCACCCAGAGAATGGGCAGCACGCAGGCAGCCCAGCAGGCGCTGACCAGCGGCATGCAGGAAGGCCAGGCGGCGCTGGAATCGGTGAAAAGCCAACTGGAAAAAGCCCTGTCAAAGGAAGACGAAACGGCCATGCCCAATTACCAACCGACAGAAAGCAAAGGCCGCAACTTTTTGAAGAGAGTGGAACTAGGTGCTAACATCCAAAGCACCCGGGCCAATGGTTACTTCCCCACGACCAGCGACCTGGCCGGGAGTCTCGGTTACCGAGTCAACAAAAATTCTGTCGTAGGCATTGGCGCAACGTACAAGATCGGCTGGGGCCAGGACATCCGGCACATCGAGGTGAGCCACCAGGGCATGGGGCTCAGGACTTTTATCGATGTAAGGATCAAAAAGAGTTTCTGGCTGACAGGTGGCGGGGAGTGGAACTACCGCAGTGAGATCGAGAGCCTGGCGGTGTTAAAGACCATCCGTCACTGGCAGCAGAGTGCGGTGATCGGGCTGCAGCAAAAACAACAGATCGGCAAATACAAATCGACCTTCTCCCTGCTCTACGACGCCTTGTGGAACCGGCAGTTGCCACACACACAACCGCTGCTGTTCAGGGTGGGGTATAATTTCAAATAATGAACCAAATAATATGAAAAAAAGGCTGGTAGTTTTTTCACTGGTGTACCTGGTAGCAGCACTGGTTTGCAGAGGCCAGGACAATCCGTACAAGGAAGTGTCCATCGCATCGCCCACTGCAGCAGCCCTGGGCAAGTTTACAGATATACCGGTAAGCATGCATACGGGTATGCCGCAGGTTTCAATTCCATTGGTAACGATCAAAGATGGCCCCATTGAGTTGCCTGTTTCTTTGAGTTATCATGCAGGCGGTGTTAAAGTGGGCGAGCCGGCGGGCTGGACGGGTATGGGATGGGCCCTGAACGCAGGCGGCGTAATCACGCGCTCAGTAAGAGGTGCGCCGGACGAACGGGGCACCAGTGATGTATCTAACCAGGAGACCGGGTATTACAGCGACTATGGATTTGCCAGCAGCCTGATGGTATACAGTCCGCCCTATTACCTGGAGGACTGGCCCAAGTTCCAGATGGGACAAAAAGACAGCGAGCCCGATCTGTTCTTTTTCAACTTCAATGGCTATTCCGGCAAATTTGTATTTCGCGACGATCGCCAGCCAGTATTCTTTCCACAGCAGGACATAAAAATAGAAGCAACCTATACAGGAATCGGCAGTATCCAGGCTTTTACTTTAACAACTCCCGATGGGATGAAATACTATTTCGGGGCAACGCCGGCTACGGGCGATGTTGACCCCGTTGAGATCACCAAGATTTCCAATGCCGCGATCGGGCTCGGAATGGGTACTGTAATCTCAAGCTGGTTTCTGAATAAAATTGAAAGCGCCGATAAAAAGTTTACGGTCACACTGAACTATGCCGCCGAATCCTATGGGTATTTATTGGTAAGTGCGGTGACACTTCCTGATTATCCTTCTGCAGGAGGACTAGCACAAGCCGCCAGAACCATAGACTACGACCTGGTCAAGAACCTGGTATCCGGCGTGAGGCTGCAAAGCATTACGTTTTCAAATGGGTCGGTGAAATTTGTTGCGGGAGCAGCCAGGCAGGATTTAAGCGGAACCTCGTATAATCTTATGGATGATACCAATACACAGGCAAAAATGTTGGATTCTGTAAAGCTGCTGAATAGCCAGAATGAAATTGTAAAACAATTCAAACTGTACTATAACTATTTCACCGACAATTCCACGCCACTTCGTGGTTATTTTAATTCATGGGGATTTACCAGCGACAAAAAGCGGCTGCGTCTCGATAGCATCAGGGAATTTTCGGTGAATGGAGCGGTGGGATTACCTGCTACCAGGTTTGAATACCACACGGAACTGCTGCCCAGGCGCTTGTCTTTCGCACAGGATCACTGGGGTTTCTCCAATGGAAAAACGACCAACGATAAGCTGTTGTCAACGTTTACAGAAAACAATTTTACGACCATTCCCGGCGCCGACCGGGAGCCGTCCTGGCCTGCGATGCGGGCCGGCGCGCTGAAAAAAATAACCTATCCAACCGGTGGCTATACCGATTTTGAATTGGAAGCCAACACGGTTTGGGTAAGCTATGCCAATTGGGAAAGTACACACAAGGGATCCATAACAACAGGTTATGACGGCAGCAATCCCGGTACAAAAAAGATCGATGTTACCTTAAACGCCGGTTTTCATCATATCAGTCTGCAGGCGAGTCCGGGTACCAGCCAGGCAACCCTGCTACTGCGTTTAAAGAGCACAGGCGCTTCCGTTGGCGGCCTGGTGCTGCCGGCAAATACCAGCGCGGTCACCGATACTTCGAAGGTTGTTACTGTTTCCACGGCCGGTGTATATGAGTTGTTTGTGATCAGGGACACCTATGCCTCCGGTGTGGGTGCTACTTCTACCGTATCGGCCTGGGACAATGTGCCGGTCACTGCCAATAAAATAGTGGGTGGCCTGCGAGCCAAAACGGTTACGCAGTACGATGGCGGCGGATCCCCGGCCATCATTAAACGCTATGACTACAATTACAATGGTAAATCAACGGGTGTTCTCTATGGTCGGCCCACTTACGTGCAGATTCCGCGAAACGATGTGATTCGTGACCAGGGTGGATATTGGAAGTTTAATGGCGAGCTGGTATATTGTAGTTGGGGAGGTTGCACTACCTGTGATGCAGATCCCGGGTATAAACTGCAATATGTGAAATCAGGTGGCTCTGTAAGACCTATGGACGCGACACAGGGTAACCACATCGGGTACAATGAAGTCAAAGTATCGCAGGATAATAATGGATACGCTGTTTACAGGTACTATGGATCCGACCTGTGGGATATGCAATACACCGATATCGCCGTCAAGAATGTTATCAATACGGTATGTGATCCTACTTCGCCTAATTACCCGGCAGCGCCCTTGCCCTTTGAGTATAAGAGAGGAGAATTAAAAACAGAACTGTATTTTAACAATGCCGGCAACCTGCTTAAGCAGGTTGACCACCTGCCTACCTATGAGGACGTGCCGGGCCTGAAAGTGCCGGCTTATGTTTTTGCGATTATTGGGTTTAATCCCGGGGTTATCAGTCATACCTATTACGAGCTGGTTTCCAAATACAAAAAGCAGGAAGTTACCATCACCATGGAAGCGGTTCCGGGCATGGGGAATACGTACACCTACGATACGGTTTTTTACAATAGCCCGTATCATTCACAGGCAACCAGGTCGGTGCATATCGGCTCAAACAATGCGAGGCTGGAAACCAGGACATCTTATGCATTTGACCTTCGGTATGCAAGTTGCGATGCGATCAACGATTGCACGACTGCTTACACGAATGCCTGTAACAGTTGCAATGCAACTTATGTGGCGGATAGGACAGCCTGTGAGGGAGATGGGTACTGCCTTTTCAATGTGAATTCCTATTGGAAGAACTGTTTGACCAACGCAAGGGCTGCTTTGATCAACTGCCGCAAAGACTATTTTGATCCTGCAAAAACATCGAGCTATCCTTATTGTATGACGGGTGCTGCAGGCAGCGCAACAGGAGACCTGAAACCCGTATTCACCATGCGGAATATGTTCATCAATCCGCCTGTGGAGCTGAGTGAATGGACGAATGGCAAACTGACCAAATCGTTGTACAGCCAGTACGAAATAAAAGCTTCTCCTGAAGTTGTTGTATATCCAACTGCACAATACGCATTGTACCCGGCAACGCTTGCCACCACTTTTGCTCCTGTGGCTGTAAGTGGAAATACGCTGGCCAAAGACAGCCGGTATGCGTTTGAGGCGGATATCAATATCACCGCAGGGGCTGTCCAGGAATTTGTTCCTGTTGGTGGCGTGGGCAATGCCTATTTATGGGATGTTACCAGGAATTACCCGGTTGCGAAGGCGGTCAATACCACTGCATCGGGGATTGCCTACACTTCATTTGAGTCATCGGACTATGGCAACTGGGATGCCTACAGTGGCACGATTACGAGTTCAGCTGCGGCACCCACGGGTGGTAAATATTTCACGCTGGTGAACGGTTCTCCTACGGCGCGGTTGAGCAAGACCGTGACAAATGGCAGCAAGTACATCATCAGCTACTGGCGCAATAGTGCTACGCCCTTCACCATCACGGGTGGAACCGCTACCGTAAAAAGCGGACCGACTATAGCAGGCTGGACCTTCCATGAACACAGGGTGACAGCCAGCAGCACCAGTGTGGCCATCACGGGAGCGGGTGCGATCGATGAAGTGCGGCTCTATCCGCTGGGTGCTGCTATGACGACTTATACGTATACGCCGCTGGTGGGCATGAGCAGTGAGTCGGATCCCACCGGCAGGATCACCTACTACGAATATGATGAGTTCGGCCGGTTATCGCTAATGAGGGACCAGAACCGGAACGTGATAAAAAAGTATTCCTATAACTATTATGGTCAACCGGAGGACGGTGCATTTATGAACGAGGCGCAAACAGGAAACTTCACGCGCAACAATTGCGCTGCGGGTGGAACAGGCAGCACGGTGTCTTACACGGTAGTGGCCGGAAGATTTACTTCGATGGTGAGCCAGGCCGACGCCAATGCCCAAGCCGTAGCGGCGCTGAATACAGAAGGCCAGGCCTATGCCAACGCCAATGGCACCTGTACGCCAACCGGCGGTTGCGGCACCTGCAGCGGCAATGACCGTAAGTGCATCAATAATGTGTGTGAAACAGGTGTACAGACCTGCATTTCCTCGGTGTACCAGAAGGTGACCATTGGTGGCACCCAGGTCTGGAAGTGGGTGCGCACCTACCGGTATTGCTTCAGCGACGGCTCCGCGAGCACCTATTCCTGGACAGAATATTACGACACAGCCGGCACCGTTGGCGGCTGCGCCACTGAAATAGATTAAACAAACTGCTATGTGGTATATACTGCTTCTTCAACTGGCGCTGACCAGTTTTTATGACCTGCGCTTCCCCGCCTGCGATGGCCGCGAAGTGCCTATGGAAACCTTCAGGGGAAAAAATATTTTGATCGTCAACAGCGCCAGTGGCAGCCGCCGCGCGGGGCAACTGGATTCGCTGGCCGAACTGCAGCGGCGGTATGCCGACCGCCTGGTGGTGATCGTCTTTCCTTCCAACAGTTTCGGGCGGGAACCAAAGGACGCAGTGGCGCTGTGCGCGCAAACCGCGCAACTGCGGGGTTCGGGACTGCTGGTGGCAGCACCGGTGCAGGTGACAGGGGACGACATGCACCCGGTGTTTAGGTGGCTCACCAGCCAGGCCGATAACGAGGTCTCCGACAGTCCCGTTACAGAAAATTTTCGCAAATACCTCATCAATGCGGAAGGGAACCTGGTGGGCATTTTCGCTGCCCCGGTACAACCGCTTTCCAGTGAGGTGATCCAAGCACTTGAAACAGCCCAATAAACCTTCATAAACCCTACCATGAAATTCTTCGTTATACAAGGCTTTGGTATTACCGCTGCTGTGCTGCTGGCTTCATCTGCCGTAGCGCAGTACAAGCCGGGCGCTTACCCCGGGGGCACGCCGTTGAACTATATACGTACCTGGGAGCCCCAGACCGCCCAACCGGACCCTGCTGCTGTTGCAACAAAATCGATGAAGGAAGTGCGGCAGACGACCCAATACATAGATGGACTGGGGCGCCCACTGCAAACGGTGGTGAAGGCGGGTTCGCTGCCTACGGGCAGCAGCGCCCGTGACCTGGTGCAGCCGGTGGTGTATGATGCCTACGGAAGGGAGACTTACCAGTTCCTGCCCTATGCCACTACGACCGTAACAGGACAGTTCCGGACGGATCCCTTTACGAGCCAGGCAGGGTTTTACACCAGCGGTGCGAGCCCCATCACGGGCCAGGGAGACACGTATTACTACAACCAGACGGACTACGAGCCCTCGCCCTTGAACCGGCCCACCAAAACGATGGCTGCTGGTAACAACTGGGTGGGGGCCGCACGGGGCGTAGCCACCAACTACCTGCTCAACACCGTGGCAGATTCTGTGCGCATCTGGCAGGTGGCGGCGAGTACCCTGGGCAGCTTTGCGGAGTTCAGCAGTCCGGGTAAATACGCAGCCGGGGAACTCTACAAAACAGCCACCACCGACGAGCACGGCAAACAAGTTATTGAGTTCAAGGACAAGCAGGGGCAGGTGATCCTGAAAAAAGTACAACTCACGGCCTATGCTGATGATGGAACTGGTAGCGATCATACCGGCTGGCTCTGCACCTATTATCTCTACGACGACTTCGGCCGCCTGCGTGTGGTGATCCAGCCCGTGGGGGTGGAATACTTTCGTGCCAACAAATGGCCGCCCAGCACGAGTGTGGGAACCATCAAGGCCGAGCAGTGCTTCCGGTATGAGTACGACCAGCGCGGTCGCATGATCATGAAGCTGGTACCGGGCACCCAGGTGGTGTTCATGTTGTACGACCGCTGGGACCGGCTGGTGCTCACCCAGGACGCCAACCTGCGGCTGAACAAGAAATGGCTGTACACCAAGTACGATGCGTTGAACCGCCCGGTGGTAACGGGGACCTACACCAATACGAGCCAAACCACCCTGTCGGCCATGAAAACACTGGTGGACGCCGATACGGGCCGGTTCGAGATTTTCCAGCCAGGCACTACGCAACCGCAGTACAGCCTGAACAAGAGTTTTCCGCGGACGGTCGATACATCGACCGTGCTGACGGCTACCTACTACGACAATTACGACTGGGCCGCTTACCTGAACAGCGGGTTTGCCACGCTGAATACTACCTGGAACTCGACCATGCCTTCCGGTGCGGTAGCGGGAAACTTCCCGGTATCGCTCCAGCAGAGCCAGCGCACGATGGGCATGGTCACCGGTACCTGGAACAACACCGGTACCTACAGTTCCAATATTTACGACGAGATGGGGCGGGTGATCCAAACCAAGTCCCGCAACATCACCGATACAGTAGACACCCATACGACGCTGTATGCCTTTAACGGCACGCCGCTGGTAACGGTATCGCAGTTGCAGAAAGGCGGCGCTAATGCACAGATGCACGAGATCTGGACCCGCATGACCCTGGACAGCCTGTGGCGGGTGACCAAAATTGAGAAGCGGATGAAGAGCACGCTCACGGGAGGTACCCTCTCGGTCTGGAAACAAACGGTTGCCAACAGTTACGATGCACTGGGGCAGTTGACCTCCCGCAACCTGGGCATCAGGAGCGGCAGCACACCACTGGCCAAACAGGACTACCAATATAACGTGCGCCAGTGGCTGCTGTCGGTGAACAAAGACTATGTGGCTGGTTCAGTAGCTGATAAATATTTCGGCATGGAGCTGGGCTACGACAAAGCCGCCAGCCAGGGCTTTGATACTACCCAATACAACGGCAATATTGCCGGCACCATCTGGAAGGCAAAGGGCGATGGCGTGGTGCGCAAGTACAGTTACAAATACGATGCCGCCAACCGCCTGCTGAAGGCTGTATTCCTGGACAGCAAGGCCTATAACTTCAGCATGGTGATGGGAGATGGCAGCAATCCCAATACAGCTTACGATTACAATGGCAACATCAAAAAGCTGGTGCAGCAGGGTCTGGCGGCGGGTGTACAGAAGACCATCGACAGCCTGGTATATACCTACAACAACGCCTACAGCAATAAGCTCAAAAATGTGGTGGATTATAAGAACGATACGGCCACGGTGCTGGGCGACTTCCGGTCGTCCAAACTGTACATGACGGCCTTGAGCAACAACAAAACCACTTCGGCGACTGATTACGTGTACGATAACAACGGCAACCTGGTCAAGGACAAAAACAAGGACATCGAGGCCTATGATGGCGGCAATGGTATTGAATACAACCACCTGAATCTCCCGGTAAAGATCACAGTCAAAAAAGACGGCACGGCCAACAAAGGCACGATCGAATACGTGTACGACCCTACGGGCGTGAAGCTAAAGAAGATCGTAAAGGAAACGGGGCAACCGGACAAGGTAACACTGTACCTGGGTGGTGCGGTCTATGAGAACGATACGCTACAATACATCGCACACGAGGAAGGCCGGATCCGTTACCTGAAAGCCGATACAGCCACCTGCACCATCATGCCTGCGAGGATGGTATACGACTATTACCTGAAAGACCACCTGGGCAATGTGCGGACGGTGCTGACCGAACAGAAGGAAGCAATCTGTTACCCGGCGGCGACGCTGGAGCCTGCTTTTCTTGCCAAAGAGAAGAAACTGTTTTCCATCACCGATGCCCAGATCAAAGACGCTTCGCAGGTGAATGGGGCCAGCAGCTACCCGCAGTTCAACAGCAAGCTCTACCAGGTACACGGCGGGGTGAGCGGCCAGCGCAACGGGCTGGGCATAGTGCTGAAAGTGATGGCAGGAGACTCTGTGAAGTTTGATGTGCAATCGATCTATACGCCCACCACGAACAACTATGGTGGGGTAAGTCCGGTGACGCTGACGGTAAGTGAATTGCTGAGCAGCTTCCTGGGAGGTGGTGTAGCGGGCAAGGGCCTCACGCAGGCGGGCCTGGAGAGCCTCAACCCGCTGACCCTGTTCAGTGCGTACAACGCTTCCAAATCAGAAGCCGCCAACCGCCCCAAGGCCTACCTGAACTATTTGCTTTTCGATGAACAGTTCAAGTACGTATCGGGCGATGTGGCACCGGTTGGCAGCGGCTCGGGCACCACGCCGGTGTACACGCACATACAGAAGTTCTCCACGACGGCGCCGGTAGTGGCGGCGCAGAATGGCTATATTTATATATTTGTAAGCAACGAGAGCAATCTCGCGGTGTTCTTTGATAATTTGACGGTGCGGCACACCCCCGGCCCCATCCTGGAGGAGACGCAGTATTATCCCTTCGGACTTACTATGGCGGGGATATCTTCAAGGGCTGCAAATACTTTAGAGAATAAAAGGAAATGGAACAAAGGTTCTGAATTAGAAAGCAAAGAATTTAGTGATGGAAGTGGTTTAGAATTATACTCTACATTTTACAGAACCCTTGACCCACAGTTAGGAAGATTTTGGCAGATAGACCCCAAGCCGAATTATATGGAAAGTCCATATGCTGCAATGGGCAATAATCCTATCTCTTATAATGACCCTTTAGGTGACACTTTACTAACAAAAGCAGACCATAGAAGAGCAGCCCGTATTGAAAAGCAGATAAACAAAACAAACGCTTCATTAAATAAAAACGTAAACAAATGGAATGGACAAATTGCCGCTGCTCAAGCTAAAGGCAATGCAAGTAAAGTAAATTCTTTGCAGGGTAAAGTGAACGATGCTAATGCACGAATAACTGCTAACACCACTACGCTTAATAATCTTAATGCAATAAGTAACGACCAAACACAGGCATATACATTCAATCAATTGCCAGCAGGTTCTACAGAAGGGGGAACAATGTTAAAAACCATGAGTGTAAATGGCAGTAATCAAAGTGTCGTTGTTATGAATGTCTTGAGTGATGCTAATGCAGTACATGAGTTGACCCATGCACATCAAGGTGCTATACAGAATATGTTTTCTTTTAATTTAGACAATGCAGCTAATCCTGTTACGTTCCGTGGAGCTACTGTTTTTGCTGCCCAGCAAGTAAATGCTAATTCTGAAGTGGCAGCATATCAGGCTCAGTATGGTTTTAGTCCTGGCAGTATGCCTTCTTCTACAGTGGGGGGTACTCCAAGTTCAATGAATAATATTAATGCATTCTATGTTGGTGGATTAAATGGTACAAATGCTGCTGGCGCTGCTGTTCCAATTTACCCCAATGTTCAAAATATGGTAAATACAATTTTTAGTTTACTTAGACTAGGATTTTAACTATATGAAAAAAACAATAATCATATTATTAACAGCACTGCCATTCTTTTTTATTGGTTGTACAACTTTAAAAGAACTAAGCGGAAAATATAGTGATGGCAAGCATATTGAGTTTGTATTTACAGATACCCCTAATAAGTTTGAATACTATTTTAGAAGTGAAATGGGAGTTATAGAATATTCTACAGGAAACTGGATACGAGATAAGAATGAAGTAATATTAAATGGTTTTACAGGCAGTAATATAAATTCCTTAAGTTGTGAGAATACAATAACTGATAATGCAGACAATAAGGACAAAGTTCTTATACGATATACACCAGCAAGTAGTCTTGAAAAAACAGATGTTATCATAAACGATAACAACGTAATCCATATATCAATGGATACAACTTTTTTTTCTGAAATTTGGATTAAAACTATTCAAGTCAAATCTTACCTTTCTTATACAGGTTTATTGTCATCGCCGCCCAAAATAGATACTTTGTATTCCTCTAAAATAATAATCGATAATGGGGGCAGTAAAAATAAAAATATCGTTTTGAATTTTAGGGTTCACCCATACGATTTTGCCCGAGTAAAAATTAATGATACGCTTACTGTAAAAAATAATCACATACTATATCTGGATAAAACCAAATTGAAGAAATGAAATAACAACTTCCTCACAGCAGCATCTTCCTAATTGGCAGCCATACCGAGCTCAATAACCTTAGATAGCAACAAAATGTTTTTTTCGGGGCATGCGGATATCGAATTTAACGGTATCATTAATGCCTGGAGAGCTAAGCAGTGTTTCATACACCATGGTGGCATCTTCTTGCGATAACATAGTTTTTTTTTTCACAAATTCTGTCCACGATGCAAAAATAAATAGCCACGATCATCACAGTTAAGGGCAGCCCGTTTATAATGTAGAGAGGTTGATCTTGCATCTCCGTACCCTATGTCATTTCATTCCGACAATTGGCTGCTACAGTTTGAAAATTGGGGTGTGTGACGATCAAAGAAGCCAAGGGAATAGACCTGGAAGGTTATCTTGCTACGCTAGGATTTCAGCCTGCGAAACCGCCCTCCGGCAATAACCACTTGTGTCACTCGCAACTACACAACCGCCAACCGGCCGAAGGCCTACCTGAACTATTTGCTTTTCGACGAACAGTTCAAATATGTATCAGGCGATGTGGCGCCGGTCGGCAGCGGCTCGGGCACCACGCCGGTGTACACGCACATCCAGAAGTTCTCCACGACAACACCGGTGGTGGCGGCGCAGAACGGCTATATTTATATATTTGTAAGCAACGAGAGCAATCTCGCGGTGTTCTTTGATAATTTGACGGTGCGGCACACGCCTGGTCCCATCTTGGAGGAGACGCAGTATTATCCGTTCGGTTTGACCATGGCGAGGATCAGCAGCAAAGCAATGGGTAAGCTGCAGAATCGATTTAAGTTCAATGATGGAACGGAGTTGGAAAGCAAAGAGTTTTCCGATGGGAGTGGCCTTGATCTCTACGCTACAGAGTTTAGAAGCTATGATCCACAGATAGGAAGGTTTTTGCAAATTGATCCATTATCTGAGGCGACAGAAGGTTTTAGTCCTTATTCATTTGCCGAAGATAATCCACTATTATTTAATGATCCGTTAGGCTTACAGGCTGATTCTGCAGTTCCAAATGTGCCATTAATGACCGAAGTAATTGTAACTCCGAGGGCCGATTTTAATCCTTGTTTATCCTGTAAATTGCCGGCTCCGGACCCAAGTAAGGCGATACCTGAACCAGAGACTTTGCCTGACAATAATAAGGGTCTTCTTGGCGAACAGGAAGACAATAAAGGGCTTTTCAGAACAGCTCCGAAGGAATTGTATGACTACAAACCATTAAAAGCATTTATAATCGATGTTGGTTTTGCAGTTTCTGAGTATTATGGAATAAATTCTTTTGACAATTTCATAGCAGATAGAATCGAAGGACGTAATAGTACTGGTGACTACATTAGAGGCTTTGCGGGTATTATTTCGGCGTCAATTCGAGGTGAAAAACCTCCAAAAGGAACAAGGCCGCCAAATCTGGCCCCTCATAATTCTGGCAGGAGAGGGGCATTAAGAGAAGCGTTAAGAAGGAATGGTGTTCCTACTTCAATGCAGCCTACGCGCGTACTGCCCAACAAGGATAGGCGGGGAAATTTGCAGCCAGGAAGGATTTATGAATACGATATTGTAGGGGAAGGAGGGGGGATAAGAGTTGTAAGAATAAGAGATGATGCTGCGGGGCATTCATTTCCAGACGATCCGTCACAGAACAGGAGTTCGCATTTCAATGACGAAAGCGGACACCACTACGACTATAAATAATTTCACATGCTTCAATATAAACGAATAGATTCTTTTAAGGATACTGGCTTTTATATGTTAAACCAATTCCCTAATGATAGTATAGGAATGATTGAATGGAGATTTAAGGTAGAAGACAGTCGTATGTCTATGTTAGAAATAAGAAAAAAGTATTTGGGGTTTGTTTTGCAGGCTTATGAAAAGGTAGTACCAGATCGGACGCCGTGGCTTTTCATTGCCGCAAAAGTTCCACAGGAAGATACTAGGATTAATAGATATCTTAAATATTGGGGCCTACTTGCAAGAAGGGGGATTAACCTTCCTAGTGATGTAACTAAACACGATTCGGTTAATTTTGAGAATAGAAAAATAAAGTTTAAAAGTGCAATAAGGATAGATAGCAATAATATTGATCAAATTTCGGCATTGCAAATGTCAGAGGATTCGATTATTATTCTATCAACGTCTCTCAACGATCGGCATATCTCTCGTGAATTAGAGGAAATGTATTGTCCTGAAAACGGATGTCCCAATGCGTCATTTGTTGATCAAATGGTTAAAGCCAATTCTTTCATTGTTAGTATATCTGGAGAATTTGACGATCCTGAAATAATCGTGTGGCTAGTAGGTAAAGAAAAAGAGGTCGAAGATGCGTATAAGCGGCTATTGGATAAGAATTTTTTTAGTCTTAATTGAGCAGCCAAAGATATATTGTTAAGGAAAAATAGTTATGCGTGTAAGATATGTTTTGGTGTTATTTATGTTCATTTCCGTGGTATCATGCCAGCATTGCGGCTCCGTGGGCAGCAACAAAATATTAATTGATTCCATGGTAGTCGAACGTGCTACTAAATATAAAGAATATCAAGCTGTACAATCCAGAAAGGAAGATTTCCTTTCGAATCTTTCTAAGGTTATGAAGTTGCCTTTGGTGCCTAATGATTCAGACAACTACCTTCGCATTTGGCTGTGGGGAAATGACGAGAAATATGTGATCGATATCTTTGATCATAACGAAATCCAGGGGTCAAATGTATGGAGCTTCAACAGTCGATTTGCAGATTCTGGAGAGGTAATTTTAATTCACTATTGTCCGACTAAAATAGAGATGTAAGGTAGAAAAAAGGCAGTTCCGAGGAACCGCCCGATTAGGTATGTTTGAGTTACCACACAAAAACATATCTGATGGGTGAAGGTAGAAAATTTACCGGACAGCCGGTTTTGTCGCAAATATTACGTGTTATACCGGGTTCTGTGATTGAATCGGCCAGCCGTAAACATCAATCGAACCGGTATTACAAGAAGCTGCCGCTCCGGGTTCATCTGGTGAGCCTTTTGTATGGTGTGTTCAGCTACTGTAATGGGCTTCGGGAACTGAGTGAGGGACTTCTGGCCTGCGAAGGGAAACTGGCTCACCTGGGCTTGGACAAAGCGCCGGCCCGCAGCACGCTTTCGGATGCCAATAACAAGCGTAGCTACCAGGTCTTTGAAACGATTTATTACGGATTGCTCCGGCAGTACCATAGCTTTATCTCGGACAGCCGGTTGAAGGGCTTGAGTATCAGGAATCTGAAGATCATCGACAGCAGCACCATTCAGTTGTTCAGCGAACTGCTCCGGGGTGTAGGGCGCAACCGGCTGGACGGCGCCCGGAAAAAAGGCGGCTTTAAGGTGCATGCGATGATGGATGCCTTTAGTGGCGTCACCGAATTTGTCCGCATGACGGAGGCCCGGCAGCACGACCAGCGTTTTGTGTACCATTTGAAACTGGCGCCCAATAGTTGGGTTGTTTTCGACAAGGGGTACACCGACTATCGGTTTTATGCCCGGTGGACGGCTCAAAAAGTGTGGTTGGTGACCCGTGAGCGGTCCAATGCGAAGTACCATGTCACTAAAGTACTGGTGGACAGAACCCGGAAACGCCACGCCCGCGGAGTTTTAAAAGAACAACTGATCACCGTAGGCATCAAAGAGGGCGGGGTGGAAGCCGGGCGGTTAAAACTCCGGCGGATCACGTTTCTGGCAGAAGCAGGAAAGGTCTATGTGTACCTCACCAACAATATGACGCTGCCGGCTTCCCAGGTCGCCACCATTTACAAGAACCGCTGGATGATTGAACTATTGTTCAAACAGATCAAGCAGAACTTTCCGCTGCGGTACTTTTGGGGGGAGAGCCCGAATGCCATCAAAATGCAGGTGTATTGCGTGCTGATGGCACAACTCCTGATGGTGGTAATCCGAAAGAAGGCAGCGACCAAGAAGTCATTCGCCAATATGATCACGGTGATCCGACTGCATTTGATGAGTTATGTGGAGCTCCTGGCATTCATAAAGGACACCTACAAAGCCTGGAGAAAAGCACATAACTCACCAATGGCTTTTTCGACTTAAACAGACGGGAGTACTCCCCTTTATTTTGAAACAGTGCATTTTTCCTCTGCAACCCTTTGCCACAAAGGATTACAGGTAATTAAAT
>JAFAFR010000045.1 GCA_023423405.1 Bacteroidota bacterium | reverse complement strand
GAAAGCCAAGCCTGAAAGTCCACGTGCAGTCGATGACCGCAGGCTGCTGGGGTTACTGAAGCAAGCGTGGCTAGAAAGTGGCGGCGTTTACGGTTACCGCAAGTTGACTTTGGATATGCGTGACTTGGGTGAGTCTTGCAGCCGTCACAGGGTTGCAAGACTGCTGCGTTGCGAAGGACTCAAGGCACAAAGAGGGTACGGCAAGCGACCAGGGCCGCAAGGAGGTGCTCCTGCCATCGTTGCACCGAACCTGCTCGAGCAGCAATTTACTGTGGGTGCGCCTAACACCGCATGGGTCACAGACATCACTTATATCCATACACATGAAGGTTGGCTGTACTTGGCTGCCGTGCTAGATTTGTACTCTCGGCAAATTGTGGGCTGGGCCACAAGCTTTCACAATTCGACGGTATGGTTACGCAACCAGACAGGAAGCCCGTAGCGATGTCTTTAGCTACATTGAAATGTTTTACAACCCCATCCGCAGGCATTCGTCTGCGGATGGCCTGTCTCCCGTAGAGTTCGAGAGACGCAATTCCGTGAGGCTCAAAGCTAGCTAGGAAATGCTGGTCGATTCAAAGCGGCGTTGCCCTCTGCACGACAGCAGAGGGAAAACCGAAGCCTTGTGACAGAGGACTTTGGTTTGGGAATCAAGCTCCTGTTACTTACGCATTCATACAACGCGGGTATTGCTTAAAGAGCATTGTGAAGACGTGAAGGCCACTCTGGCTTTCCCGAACTTAAGGAGTCAGTCCAATGCAACAAATATCCACTCTGGCCTGAATACCCTTGGTCAGAGACAAAGGTAAGAGCGACAAGCTGAGCGATCTTCGCCTGGTCTAAAGCAGCCAGGACAAACTCAGAATAAAAAGCAGCAAGACGATGCTTTGAAGCAGAGAATATAAAAGTTTATTTTCTGCATGTCGCTCTTCCGTCCAGCAAACCACAAGCCCGCATCGAGCGGGCTTTTTCATGCCACCCCCCCCCCTTTTGACAAAGGGCTGCTGTTTGTAATCGAAGGAAAGAGTTGAGCCACTCTAGAAGAGAGGTAGTTTGAAGCCCTCCATGTACCAGGCCCTCACTCCTACACCCCCGACAAACGGTATAAGCCACCCTTAAGGAAGCTCTGCATAACTCCCCAACGCATGTGCTTGCACATGCGTGCTGGGTGCGGCAGCATCCCAGCCCATGCAGCAATTCGATCTCGGCCTCAATCTCTCCACCAAGAAAACCCGCAAGCGTGAGTTTCTTGAGCAAATGCAGCAAGTTGTGCCTTGGAAGGATTTGGTGCAGTTGATCGTTCCTTATGCGCCAGAGGGACGTACAGGCCGACCTCCATTCCCTGTGGAAATGCTGCTGCGCATCCACTTCCTCCAGCAGTGGTTCAACCTCAGTGATCCAGCCATGGAAGAAGCGTTGCACGACATGGCTTTGTTTCGGGAGTTCGCAGGTTTGGGGTGGAGTAGTCCCACGCCTGATGAAAGCACTATCTTGCGCTTTAGGCACATGCTGGAAAAGCACAAACTGGCTGAAGAAATCTTCCAAGCGGTCAATCTGCTGCTGGAGGAGAAAAAGTTGCTGCTACGGGCTGGCACCATCGTTGACGCCACACTAATTGCAGCGCCCAGTTCCACCAAGAACAGCAGCAAAGCCCGTGACCCTGAAATGCATCAGACCAAAAAGGGCAACCAGTGGTACTTTGGCATGAAGGCCCATATTGGCGTGGATGCCGACTCAGGGCTGGTCCACACGGTGCGGGGCACTTCAGCCAACGTCAATGACGTTGTAGAAGCCAACAGTCTTGTGCACGGCAAGGAAGCTGATGGCTATGGCGATGCAGGTTTCCAAGGGGTCGAAAAACGAGCGAATGCACCCAAGGACTTCAAGTGGCATGTCGCCATGAAGCGCCAAAAGCGAAAGGCACTGAACCCACTTTGCCCCATTGATGCACTGCAAGAGCAACTTGAGCAAGTCAAAGCAAAGATCAGAGCCAAAGTGGAACACCCATTCAGGGTGATCAAATGCCAATTTGGTCATGTCAAGGTTCGCTACCGAGGCTTGCGAAAAAACACCCAACAACTGCACACACTGTTTGCCTTGGCGAACTTATGGATGGCTCGTGGGCGTTGGCTAAATGAAGAGGGAAAAACTGTATGAAGCCATGGCCTAAAAGGCCAATGCCCGCCAAAAGGCGGGCATTGAGAGTGGCTGAATTACTCTCAACTCAGAAATTGAGTCGCTGACTGCCGCTTGGTGACATTTAGCACAAAGGAAAGTCACTTATGCAGAGTTTCCTTAAAGTTCCACCGTCATAAGGAGTGTGTTCATGACAGTTGATCCCAAAAACCCACCCAATCCAGCATTCGATCCCAAAGATGCCAAACCGGGCACCCACCCTAACAGTCCTGCGGATCCAGATGATCCGCGCAACCCGAACAGTCCACATCCGGCAGAGCCCACTGATCAGCACAACCGCGTGATCAAGCAGCCCCAGAAGGAGTGAGCCATGAACCGGCCCCGAAATCCCAACTCCTTACCAGAGGATGAAGAGATGGATCCTGTTGGACTACCCTACCCTGAGCAGCAGGATCCCACCTCACCAAACGCACCAAGCAATGAGCCTGACATTCCTGAGGATTCGGAATTCGAACGGATAGTCCAGCCTGCGCCGCCTAATTCCTAAAACTTCAACCAAACAGCCTCACCAGAGGCTGTTTTAGTTCCCGCCCGCCCTGCACCAGCACGGCGGGTTTCTTTTTGGAGACCACTTCCCGCAAAAGCCATGCCATGCACACCTTTGCACGCCTGACCTTGCCACGCGTACTGCTGACCGACCGCAGCTTTATCTACAGCAACGCCGCCAGCACCGACGTGGCGCCTGGCACAGCAGCAACTGCACGCCGAGCTGGCCGCCCGCTGGTCTGCAGCAGCCGATGGCTTTTCCCCAGTTGTGGCCCCCAACTCCACCCAGTCACTCAGCAGCGACACCGCCATGGCACAAACTCTTCGCACCTACCAGGTCAGCCTTATCAACAACAAAGAGCACATCCAGTTCATCACCCTGTGGCGCTCTGGCGCAGAAGCCGCGACCTACGCGCTCAGCACCTCTCCATGGTGCCA
>JAFAFR010000039.1 GCA_023423405.1 Bacteroidota bacterium | reverse complement strand
GCGCTGACCCATCACCTGCTGATGCCGCTATGCAAGTATCTGGGCCTGCATCTGGAAGGACTGCCGGTCGATGCGGACGGCATCGTGCCCGAGGCGCTGGACCATCTGGCGCGCAAGGGCAGCCTGCGCGCGCTTTACATGCAGCCGGCGGCGATCAATCCGATGGCGATCATGAGCAGCGCCGAGCGTCGCGCCGAACTGGCCGCCATCGCCCGCCGCCACGACCTGCTGGTTATCGAGAACGACATGCTGAACGTGATGATACCGGACCGACCGCCGCCCATGGCCGCCTTGGCGCCCGAGCGGGTTCTGCATATCAACGGCTTTACCAAGACCACGCTGCCCGGCCTGCGGGTGGCCTGGCTGCTGTCGCCGGCGCGCCTTGCCTCGGCCACGGCCAATCGGCATCTGGTGACGAACTGGATGGCCACCCCCGCCATGGTCGAGTTGCTGAGCCACTGGATCGGCGACGGCACCGTGGACCGGCTGATCCTCTGGCAGCGCGAGGCGCTGGGCGCCCGCCACCGCATTGCGCGCGAGGTTCTGGGCGCGGCGCCGTTCCGCGCCCATCCGCAAAGCCTGCATATCTGGCTGGAACTGCCTCCCGGCCGCGACGAAGAGGAGTTCGTGGCCCAGGCCCGCCAGCGCGGCGTTGCCGTCGCCTCGGGCCGGGCCTTTCGGCTGAGCGAGCGCGGCAGGCGGGATGCGGTGCGAATCGCGCTCGGCTCGACCGGGGCGGATGAGTTGCGCCGGGGCCTTACTCTGGTGGCCGAGACCCTGGGCGGCAGCGCCGAACCCCTGCTTCCGCTGATTTGATGGGCAGATTGCACCAGAAAATTGTTATGATATTATTTAAATATTGACCTGATTTAATCTCGCTGCAAAGTTCCTCTGGACAGCAAGGGGGACGCTTTTGGACCAGCCGATCATTCGCATCCAGAACCTGCGAAAGTCCTTTGGGACGCTGACCGTCATCGACGGGCTGAATTTCGACGTGATGAAGGGCGAGAAGCTGGCGCTGATCGGCCCCTCTGGCTCGGGCAAGACCACCATCCTGCGCATCCTGATGACGCTCGAGGATATTTCGGGCGGGCGCATCGAGGTGTGCGGCGAGCCGCTTTACCACATGCAACGAAGCGGCGCCGAAGTGCCGGCGGACGAGGCGCACCTGCACAAGATGCGCCGTCACATCGGCATGGTGTTCCAGCATTTCAACCTGTTCCCGCACAAGTCGGTGCTGCAGAACATCACGCTGGCGCCGGTGCTGACCAAGGGCGAAAGCCGCAGCGCCGCCGAAAAGCGCGCCCGCGAGCTGCTGGACATGGTCGGGCTGGCCGACAAGGCGGATTACATGCCAAGCCAGCTTTCCGGCGGCCAGAAGCAGCGCGTCGCCATCGCCCGCGCCCTGGCCTTGCAGCCGCAGATCATGCTGTTCGACGAGGTGACTTCGGCGCTCGACCCCGAGCTGGTCGAGGAAGTGCTGGAGGTGATGAAGCGCTTAGCGACCGAGACCGACATGACCATGCTGCTGGTCACGCATGAGATGGGTTTCGCCCATGATTTCGCCGACCGCGTCCTGTTCTTTGACAAGGGCCGGATCGTCGAACAGGGCCCGCCCGACCAGATCTTTACCGCGCCGAAACAGGACCGCACGAAGTCCTTCCTGCGCAAGATCGTCGCCGCCGGACAGCGCGTGTGACGCCACGAACCAACAGGAGAGAATGATGAAGACATGCCTGATCGCCGCGATGATCCTCGCGGCCCCGTTGCCGGCGCTGGCCGACAAGCTGGACGACCTGAAGGAACAGGGCTACGTCCGCATCGCCATCGGCAACGAGCCGCCCTATACCGCCGTCGCCTCGGACGGCAAGGTGTCGGGCGCGGCGCCGGACGTCGCCCGCGCGGTGTTCGCCGCGCTTGGCGTCAAGGATCTCGAGGCCTCGATCGCCGAATATGGCGCCATGATCCCCAGCCTGCAGGCGGGCCGCGTCGATGCGATCACCGCCGGCCTGTTCATGAAGCCCGAGCGCTGCAACGCCGTCGCCTATTCCGAGCCGATCCTTTGCGACGCCGAGGCGCTCTTGCTGCCCAAGGGCAACCCCAAGGGCTTCAAATCCTATGCCGACATCGCCAAGGACAGCGCCGCGAAGCTGGGCGCCCCCGGCGGCGGCACCGAGGAAAAGCTGGCGCTGGATGCCGGCGTGCCGCGTGACCGGCTGATCGTGGTGCCCGACCCGCAATCGGGGCTGAAGATGCTCGAGGACGGCCGCATCGACGCCTATTCGCTGCCGGTGCTGTCGCTGAACGACCTGCTGAAGAAATCTGGCAGCAGCGCGCTGGAGGTCTTTGCCCCGGTCGAGGGCGCCCCGGTCTATTGCGACGGCGCCGCCTTCAACAAGAAGGACACCGCGCTGCGCGATGCCTTTGACGTGGAACTGGCCAAGCTGAAGGAATCGGGCGAGTTCGCCAAGATCGTCGAGCCCTATGGCTTCTCGGCCGCCGCCGCCATGTCCACCTCGCGCGACAAGCTCTGCGCGCAGTGACCTGAACGGGCGGGGACGTCTCCCCGCCCATCCTTCCATCGAAAGGCAAGGCATCAGCGCATGGGCGACTGGGCAGGATATCTGACACTCATCCTTCAGGGGGCCTGGATCACGGTCAAGCTGACGGTGCTGGGTTCGGCGCTGGCGCTGGTCGTGGCCTTTGTCGCCGGGCTGGGGCGGCTGTCGCGCCATGCGTGGCTGCGCTGGCTGGCCACGATCTATATCGAGTTCTTTCGCGGCACCTCGATCTTTGTCCAGCTGTTCTGGATCTATTTCG
>JAFAFR010000079.1 GCA_023423405.1 Bacteroidota bacterium | reverse complement strand
GGCGCCATCAGTTCGGCCAGGCGTTTGTTGATCTCGAAGAAAATATTCACCCCTACGGAAAAATTGCTGGCATATAAGAAAGCGCCGTTTTCCTGCAGGCAGTATTCTTCCACGGCTTCCTGTTTGTCGAGCCAGCCCGTTGAGCCGCACACAACCGGGGTGTGGAAGGAGAGGAGCTTGCGGATATTGTCGAAGGCACTGTGCGGGGAGGTGAACTCAATGGCCACATCGGCCCTGGCCAGGTTGTCGGCGGTGAATTCCGATGCGTTGTCGAGGTCGAGTTTCAGCACGATCTCATGGCCTCTTTCCAGAGCGATCTGTTCAATGGCGCGGCCCATTTTGCCATAGCCAACAAGTGCAATTTTCATGGCGCAAAGGTAGCTATTTTCAGGAACTGTAACCGGGTTGGCAGGGACTGGCCGCTCCCGTATTTTCTTAACGGTTATGGGCATGCGCAGCGTCGCACATTATTTCACTGCAAAAAGGGAGCCGCCACGCGACTTGTGAATGTCGAAGACCAAACTTAATCCCGCTCCGGATGCCGGTCCGCCTGCACCCGGCGCTATCCCCAGCGAAGAGGCTAGTCCGCTGGCGGGCAGGGTGGGCTTGAGTTTCAGGCTCAGGGTAGGACTCACATCAAATTCTTTCAGGTGTGCGTCCACGGTAGCATCCACTACGTTGAGTCCCCAGAATAATAAGAAGATCAGTACCGAATAGTCGATGTTGCGGCGGAATTCGCGGCGGTAGTTGTCGAGCGATGTGGTTTCGTTGGGAACAAAGGGTTTGAGATAATCTTCCACGTTGTCGTAATTGGCCGTATCGCGGTTGATGCTTACGCGGTAGGCGTATTGCACTTCGTTGTAGGTCTTTACGTTGCTTACAAAAACAGCGCCCGTGATGCCGAGTGCGGCGTACACGATGGGGATCTTCCAGTATTTGCGGTTGTAGGCCTGTCCCCAGCCGGGAAGGATGGCGGAGCGGATGGCCGCCTTGCGCGGACTGTGGTGTTGGGTGCTGTCTTCGATCTGCAGGGGCGCTTCGTCGATCTTCTGCGCTTTGGCGCTGTCGGGAAACTGCGCCAGGCAGTGTTGCCCGCAGAGGAGGGCAAAGGTCCACAGAAGGAATAGTCCAAATCTTTTCATGCAATTCATGGCGCTCCTGCTGCCGCTCAGTTCACCGAAACACCCATGGCTTCCAGTATCTTGTTCAGTTCCTGGATGGAATAATATTCCAGCGTGATATTGCCATGGCCTTTTTTGTTGTGGTTCAGTTTCACTTTCGTGCTGAAATGAGACGCTAAATTATCTTCTATTTTTTTGTAGGCCGGTGGCAGGGAAGATTTTGCGGCAGTTTTAACAGGTGCGCCCGGCTCTTTGTAAAGCTTGCGAACCAGCTCTTCTGTTTGCCGTACCGACAATCCTTTTTCCTTGATCTCCTTAAAAATGAAAAGCTGTTTGTCCACCAGGTCCACGTTGATCAGCGCACGGGCATGGCCCATGCTGATGCTGCCGGTGCGCACGGCCACCTGTATATCGGGCGGCAGTTTCAGCAGGCGGATGTAATTCGCAACCGTGCTTCTTTCCTTACCCATTCTTTCGGCCACCTGTTCCTGCGTGTAGTTCAGTTCATCCATCATGCGTTTGTAGCTGAGGCTCACTTCAATGGCATTGAGGTCTTCGCGCTGCAGGTTTTCGAGCAGGGCCAGTTCCAGCAATTGCTGGTCGTCGGCCTGGCGGATGTAAGCGGGAAGGTCGCGGAGGCCGGCGATCCGGGAGGCGCGGAAACGCCGCTCGCCGGAGATCAGGCGGTACCTGCCGTTGGGCAGTTTGGATACCGTTACCGGTTGAATGATGTCGTGGATCCGGATGGAGGCCGCCAGCTCGTTCAGGGCCTGCTCATCAAAATCGTGGCGCGGCTGGCGCGGGTTGGTCTCAATTTGTTCGAGCGGGATCCGGCTCATGGAAGTGGCTGCTTCCACCACCTGCGGTTTCAACTGGCCGGAAGTGTTTTTCAGATCGGCATCTATGTTCTGCAACAGGGAGCGGATACCTTTGCCCAGTGCGTCTTTTTTATTTGGAGGAGTCATTAGTAAGATAAGTGGTTGAATGATCGATTAGCTTTCGCTTTCCTGTTCTTTTTCTTCCATGATGCGGTCTTCCTGGCTGATCCGGGTCATGTTGTTCTTCTGCAATATTTCCTTGGCCAGGTTAAGATAGTTCACAGATCCCTTGCTGTACGCATCATAGAGTATCACCGGTTTGCCTACGGATGGCGCTTCGGCGATGCGCGTGTTGCGGTGAACAATGGTGTCAAACACCAGTTCGTCGAAGTGGCGGCGCACTTCGCTCACCACCTGGTTGCAGAGCCGCAGGCGGCCATCGTACATGGTCATGAGAATACCTTCGATGGCCAGGTCCTGGTTCAGGCGGTTCTGGACAATCTTGATGGTATTGAGCAGTTTGCCCAGGCCTTCGAGGGCAAAGAATTCCGTTTGAACCGGAACGATCACCGAGTTTGCGGCGGTAAGGGCGTTGACTGTAATCAAACCCAGTGAGGGACTGCAATCGACCACGATGAAGTCATAATCGTCCAGCACCGGCTGCAGGATGTTTTTCAGCACCTGTTCGCGGTTGGGGTAATTGATCATTTCAATTTCGGCGCCTACCAGGTCGATGTGGGAGGGAACCACATCGAGGTGCGGGATCTCGGTTTTCAGGATCACGTCGCGGATGGGCGTTTGGTTCACCATGCAGTCGTAGAGGCTCTGCGTAATATTATGGAGATCAAACCCCACGCCGGTGGTGCTGTTGGCCTGGGGATCGGCATCCACCAGCAGGGTGCGGAACTCAAGTACGGCAAAACTGGCGGCCAGATTGATGGCCGTGGTGGTTTTGCCTACGCCACCTTTTTGATTTGCTACTCCAATGATTCTAGCCATAATGGGTCCTTATAGCACGATGCTGTCGCCAATCGGCAGCAGGTGCAGTTTTTTTCCGGCAGCAGCAAAGAGCTGCTGGGCGGCTTTGTGATCGATCTTAATGTATCCGAAAGTATCGTAATGTACGCCAACGATTTCCTGGCACTGAACCATTTCAGCCGCAGCGAGGGCATCGGAGGCATCCATGGTAAAATTGTCTCCAATGGGCAATACGGCAAAATTAAGTTTTGCCCAGCGCGGGATCAGTTGCATGTCGAGCGTGAGGCTGGTATCGCCGCTGTAGTAAAAATTGCCGGTGTCACTGAAAACGATAAAGCCCATCGGGTTACCGCCATAGCTGCCGTCGGGCAGTCCGCTGGAATGCTGTGCCACCGTGCATTTGACGCGGAAATCGCCGAAGTCCCAACTGCCGCCGGTGTTCATGGGATGGGTGTTGGCGATGCCGTTTTTATTGAGCCATTCGTGAATCTCAAAATTGCACACCACTTTGGCGCCGGTGCGGGTGGCGATACTGATGCAATCGGCCACATGGTCGCCGTGCCCGTGCGACAGCAGGATATAATCTGCCGGAATCTGCTGAACGTCTACCAGTCCGGCAGCCAGCTCGTTGTAGCTGACAAACGGATCGAACAAAATGTGTTTTCCATTGATGGTCACTGAAAAACAGGAATGTCCATAGTAGGTGAATTGCATTGGCTGATTACCTTTAGGGGTAAGGATGGCAAAAATAACATTTCAGGCCAACAAAAAGGAACAACATGTACACCATAATCTCAGGCACGAACCGGCCAGGCAGTAATACGCTCCGAATTGCCACCCAATACCAGCAGTTGCTTGCGGAAAAGGGCATCCGGGCGGGACTCACCAGCCTCGAGAACCTGGAAGTGAGCACCCGCAATGATTCCATCCGGCAGTTGGAGGAAGAAGTGCTGATACCTACGGAAAAATTCATATTTGTGGTACCCGAATACAATGGCAGCATACCCGGCGTGCTGAAATCGCTGTTCGACAGCAGCGATATCCAGCGGGTGTGGTGGGGAAAAAAGGCCCTGCTCACGGGCGTTTCCACCGGCAGGGCCGGCAACCTGCGCGGTATGGAGCACCTTACAGGGATACTCCATTACATGAAAGTGGTGGTGCATCCGAACAAACTGCCTATCTCAGTGGTAAATGTGCTGTTGAACCTCGATGGCAGCGTGAAGGACCCCGCCACCCTCCGGGTGATGGGCCAGCAACTGGACGAGTTCATCGCTTTTTAAAATTTCGTCATGCGTAATTCTGGTTTTTTCTGGGTCATCATCGGCATCCTGGTCATTTTGGACATCTATGTTTTCCAAATACTAAAATTTGTAACCCATACTGCCAGTCCGCGGGTACGGACCATCGTATCGGCGGTACACTGGACCCTGTCGGCCGCCACCATACTGACCCTGGTATTGTTGCCCTACCTGCCCACCGACCAGTGGCCCCGGGCGCTGCGTACCTATGTATTCGCCGTCATTGTGGGACTGTTTTTTTCCAAGCTGATCGCCAGCATATTTTTTATGGTGGACGATATCAGGCGGGGCATGACCTGGATGGTGAGCAAACTGTTCAGCAATCCGTCGGTGAAGGTTTCGTCGTCAGAAAGCGGCATCACCCGTTCGGTTTTCCTGAGCTGGCTGGGGATGGCTGCGGGCGGCGGATTGTTCAGTTCGCTGGTGTACGGCTTTTCCAACAAATACAATTACCAGGTGAAGAAAGTGAAGCTGGCGTTTGAGAACCTGCCGGCAGCTTTCCGGGGACTGAAGATCGTTCACATCAGCGATGTGCATTCGGGTTCTTTCAGTGATCACCGGGCGGTGCATAAAGGCATCGATACCATCCTGCGGCAGAAAGCCGACGTCATTTTATTCACCGGCGACCTGGTGAACGACCAGGCTGTTGAGATGAATGGATACAAAGATCTTTTTGCCAGCCTGCGTGCGCCGATGGGTGTTTTCAGCACCCTGGGCAACCACGATTACGGCGATTATTACCGCTGGGCTTCTGCCGAAGAAAAAGCGGCCAACCTGGCAACACTCAAGGGCGTGCACGGTGAGTTGGGCTGGCGGTTGCTGATGAACGAGCATGTGGAACTGGAGCGGGAAGGAGAGAAGATTGCCCTCATTGGTATCGAGAACTGGAGTGCCAAAGGAAATTTTCCCAAATACGGAAAACTGGACCAGGCCTATGCCGGCGCTGCGCATCTTCCCTTTAAGATATTGATGAGTCACGATCCCTCGCACTGGGATGCCGAAGTGCGGCCGCAGTATGGCGATATTGATCTGATGCTGAGCGGCCATACCCATGGTATGCAGTTTGGCGTGGAACTGCCGGGTTTTAAATGGAGCCCTGTGCAATATATGTACCGGCAGTGGGCGGGGCTTTATGAAGAAGGAAGGCAGAAACTTTATGTGAACCGCGGTTTTGGGTTTATCGGTTATCCCGGGCGTGTGGGCATATTGCCGGAGATCACGCTGATTGAATTGGTTTGATTTTAACAGGGAGGCGCAACTGCCTGCGGGAGAATCCACCTAACTTAGGTGAAAATTTACCCATATGAAATTCAGCTTCACTGTACTGGCAGCGCTGCTGCTGACTGTTTTCTCTGTTTCCACTGCATCGTCGCAGGGCCTTCATTTTGGTATCAAGGGCGGCGCCAATATCACCAAGGTAGATGGCAAAAGCATGTCGGACGAATTCAATTTCGGCTACCACCTTGGTGGTTTTGCGGAAGTTGGACTGGGAAAGAAACTGTACATCCAGCCCGAACTGCTCTGGTCGCAATACACGGCTCAGACCGGGAGCGATTTCAACGACATCATCAACGGCGCTGTGCCAGGCTCCAACAACAAGGACATCAAGCTCAATTATCTGCAGATACCCATCACCGTTAATTACCGCCTGCTCGACTGGCTGAGCCTCCAGGCCGGTCCGCAGTTTGGCGTGTTGCTCGACAATGAAAAGAACCTGCTCGAAAACGGCCAGGAGGCATTCAGCGCCGGCGATTTTTCTTTGCTGGGCGGGCTGCAGGTGAACTTTGGCGCACTCCGCGTTACCGGCCGTTATATGCTGGGGTTGAACGATATCAGTTCTTCTGAAATTGAATCGGCCTGGAAGAACAGGGGTTTCCAGATTGGCCTTGGCTTCCGGATTTTGTAGGACTTCCCCTAACTTAGCGGGAAATTTTTTCAGCATGTCCCTTCAAGCACAAATCCTGCAGGCCTGGTCAGACCGGGAGTTATTGAAAGATTCGAATTATGTGGATGCCGTTAGAGCGGTGATAGAAGAAGTGGACAAGGGCCGTCTTCGTGTGGCCTCGCCCGGTGAGGACGGATGGGTGGTGAATGAGTGGGTGAAGCAGGCCATCCTGATGTATTTCGGCATACAGCAAATGAAGACCTGGAACCTCGAGCCCTTCGAGTTCTACGATAAAATGGCCCTCAAGAAAAACTATGCAACCCTTGGTGTGCGGGCGGTTCCGCATGCGGTTGCCCGTTATGGCGCCTATATTGCAAAAGGCGTGGTGCTGATGCCCAGCTATGTGAACATCGGCGCTTATGTGGACGAGGGTACCATGGTAGACACCTGGGCTACCGTAGGCAGTTGTGCGCAGATCGGTAAGAACGTGCACCTCAGCGGTGGCGTGGGGATCGGCGGCGTGCTGGAGCCTTTGCAGGCATCGCCGGTGATCGTGGAAGACGGTGCGTTTATCGGTAGCCGTTGTATTGTGGTGGAAGGTGTTATTGTGGAGAAAGAGGCCGTGCTGGGCGCCAACGTGGTGCTGACCAAATCAACCAAGATCATCGATGTGAGTGGTGCGGAAGCGGTGGAATACCGCGGCCGGGTGCCGGCGCGCAGCGTGGTGATCCCGGGATCTTATACCAAGAAATTTCCTGCCGGTGAATACCAGGTGGGCTGTGCGCTTATCATCGGCCAACGCAAGGCCAGCACAGACCTGAAGACCAGTCTGAACGATGCCCTGCGCGATTTTAATGTGAGCGCCTGATGCGGCTGGGAGGTTTTCTCCTGGTATTTTTCGGAGCAGTCCTGTTTTCCACCAAGGCCATTCTGGTAAAACTCGCTTTCCGTGAAGTGCGGCTCGATGCCATCAGCCTGCTGGCATTGCGGATGCTTTTCTCCATGCCCTTTTTTGTGGGAGCGGCTTTCTGGAGCCGGCGGCAGGGCGGGCAGCCGCTCACCCAACGGCAATGGATAAACGTTGTTGCGCTGGGGCTGTTGGGTTATTACCTCAGCAGCCTGTTTGATTTTGTGGGGTTGCAGTATATATCCGCCGGACTGGAGCGACTGATCCTTTTCCTGTATCCCAGTTTTGTGACGCTGATCAATTTTGCTTTCTTCCGGCAGTCGCTGAACCGGCTGCAGCGCTGGGCCCTGGTGCTGACCTATGCCGGGCTGGCCATCGCCTTTTTGGGAGAGTTTGAGGTGGATCGTAACAACCCGCATTTTCTATTGGGCAGCGGCCTGATCTTTCTCTGTTCCATTACGTATGCTTCTTATATAGCGGGCAGCGGCAGGATGATTCCGCAGGTGGGCGTTACGCGGTTTACGGCTTATGCCATGCTGGCTTCCAGTTTTGGGGTGTGGGTGCATTTTTTGCTGACGCACTCGCTGGGTGATGTGCACTTTACGCCGGCGGTATGGAAATATGGCGTGGTGCTGGCGATACTGGCCACGGTGATCCCGGCTTTTATGATTTCGGCGGGCATGAAAAGGATAGGGTCGAATAATGCGGCGATTGTATCGAGTGTGGGTCCTATTTCCACTATTCTGCAGGCCTGGGTTTTCCTGGGAGAGCAGTTGCATGTGGGGCAGATTATTGGAACGGTGCTGGTGATTGGAGGGGTGTTATTGATCGGCTGGAACCGGCAAGAAAAATCGGTTTGATTTTTTTGCAGGCGGATTATTTCCCTATATTTGCACCCCGTTACGCAGGTAACCCGGGATGCCCAGGTGGCGAAATTGGTAGACGCACCGTCTTCAGGTGGCGGCGCCGCGAGGTGTGCTGGTTCGAATCCAGTCCTGGGCACAGATCCCTCAGCTAAAGCTGGGGGATTTTTTATTGGTTGGGTTCAGGGGTTGATTGCGGGCGCAGGTCTTTTGTACTACACATTTCGTAGCATATCACAATTGAAAAAAGAGACTGAGATTGCTTTATTCAAAGGTATATCTGGATAAGGTTTTTTATAAGTAGTTCATACCATGAAGTCACGGGTCAAATCTTTCCCTTTCGCTGATTTTTTATAAAAATTATTTCCAGTCTGATGCGAGGATTATAGTATTTTTGGGTTAAAATATTTCCATATTTGATAATTATGGCTTAAAATATTTCATTTTACGCTAAAATCAATGAATTAGGAGGAAAATATGGCAACAGCGAGGCTCCAGGAAATCATTATAGGGGTTGCGGATAAGTCTAAAGAAATCGGGAAACTGGAAAAACAAGGACTGTTACGCAAAATTGCGCCGCGGGTTTATACATCGAATTTGGAAGAGGCTTCTGAAAAAGTGGTGCGGCGGAACTGGTACAGATTGGTGTCCGATCTTTTTCCCGGAGCGTTTTTAAGCCACCGGAGCGCTCTGGAACGCGTGCCTACGCCCGAGGGTCATCTTTACCTCAGCTATAGTCATAAACGTCTGGTTGAGTTGCCGGGGCTTACACTACATTTTTCAAAAGGTCCCGAGCCATTGGAAGACGATGCTCTTTTTTTTGGCAACCTGCGGTCATCAGGACTTGCGCGGGCCTACCTGGAAAATCTCCAACGCACGAAGAGATCAGGCGAAGCGTCCAAAACGCTTAGCCGCGAACAACTGGAAGAGAAAATAGAGGCATACCTGCGCGTAAAAGGCGCAGAAGCCTTAAACCAGGTGCGGGACCGGGCCCGGGAAATCGCACCGGTGCTCGGAATGGAGAAAGAGCTCAGTATGCTTACTCAATTGATCACCGATTTATTGGGTACAGGATTGTCGAAAAACCTGGTAAGCCCTATTGCCCGCGCACGTGTCTTGGGCGAACCCATGGATCCGGATCGGGTTCAACTCTTTGAACTGGTATACGAAGCGCTGGCTAAAGAAGATTACCCGGATTACGAAGATCAGAACAAGAGCATGACATCCTATCAACATTTTGCTTTTTTTGAAAGCTATTTTTCGAATTATATAGAAGGTACTGAGTTTACCGTTGATGAGGCCAAACAAATCGTTACTACAGCCACGCCATTACCAGCGAGGGATGAAGATTCGCACGATGTGCTGGGAACTTACCAGGTTGTTTCCAACAGGAAAGAAATGTCTGTTTTGCCAGATTCGCCGGATGATTTATTGAGGTTGCTCAGGGAAAGACATGCGATATTACTCAGCGCCAGAAAAACAAAAAACCCGGGTGAATTCAAAGACAAGAACAACAGGGCTGGCGCTACCGAGTTTGTAGATAGGAAACTGGTGCCAGGAACTTTAAAAAAGGGATTTGACTGGTACAGCCTTCTGCAGCATCCTTTTGCGAGGGCCGCCTATATGATGTTCATGGTAAGTGAAGTACATCCTTTCCTGGATGGTAACGGAAGAATTGCGCGTGTCATGATGAATGCAGAGTTTAGTGCAAAGGGATTTTCAAAGATCATGGTCCCCACTGTTTTCCGGGAAGATTATATGGGAGCGCTAAAGAAACTGACTAAACAGAGAGATGCTGATGCGTATATCAGAATGCTGTTTCGTGCATGGGAATTCAGCAGCCAGGTACATAATGAAAGCCTTGATGCAATGGAAGAATATTTGACAAAATGTAATGCATTCCTTTCACACAAAGAAGGGTATTTAAAAATAGTACCTGACATTGAGTAATCACTAAGGTGATGTGACGACGGCCTCGGTCCACAGCCAGCTTAAAATAGTATATTACAACTGCGAATCGCCCGATTTGGAAGTAAAAATATACATACCGCATCCGGCTTTACAGGATTCTGTATTGAATATATCAACGGTAAACGCCGTATTGCCCGAAGGCTTTACAGACGCGGTAACGCCTTATCCGCCAACGCCATTCCAGTCGCTGCTCTTTTACTGCAACCATGCTGTATCCATGAGCCGGACCGGAACAAGGGTGTTTCACCAGCAGCCGCTTGCCGTATTGGTGGGCCCCCAGTTTTCCCGGGTGAATGTTAAAGTGAACAGCCGGCTAAGTGCTATACGGGTAGATTTTCTTCCGGGTGGCATGTACAGGATATTGGGCATTCCCATGAATGATTTATTTGATGGCGGGTTCGATGCACTGGATTTTTTTGGCGCCGTCCTGAAAGCGGTCACCGATCAACTGCAGAACACGGCCAGCCTGGAAGAAGGCAAGGCCATCGTAGAAAGATTTTTGCTGGCCCGGGCAGCCGGCCTTCGGGAAATACTACCGGTGGATCATGCCATGCGCGTTTTGCTACATCATAACGGCAATATGCCCATGGAAAAGATCGCTTCGCTTTCCTGTCTCTGCATCAAACAATTTGAAAGAAAATGCCAGGAAAGAATAGGTATGAATCCCAAAATGTATGCCCGTGTTCTGCGATTTTCAAAGGCTTACAGGATGCATGAGGCCTTGCCGAAACTAAGCTGGACAAAAATCGCTTACGAAGCCGGGTATTATGACCAAATGCACATGATCAGGGATTTCAAAGTGTTTGCCGGCGTGAATCCTTCTGTTGTTGAACAGCAGTTGCTTTCTACTCCGCTGAGAATGCAAAAAGACCTGCACTACTAAATTGTCGATTTTATACTATGAAGCCCGCATGCTGTCAACATAGATTTGTTGAAAAAAATCATGATGCGGTCTTCAAATGCAGGAAAAATTAAAAATGCATGTCGCCTTACCGTGGCATTACTCCTGCTGTGCCATTTTTCTATTGCACAGGATAGTGTGAAACCGGCAACCAATACACCCGCCGTCGAAGAACTGAAAGGATTTACCCAACGATTTTATTACAGTTCCGGTTGCGAACAAAGGGCAAAAGACATTGCCGTGTTCATAGAGAATGCCGGCAATTATTTTCAACAGGAAATAGGATTTACGCCGAAAACCGAATTGTATATACTCGCCCCCCGGCACTGGAAAGATTTTGCCGCCAGGCCACTGCTGGACGTATATGGGTTTCCGCACAATGTTTCCCCTACGCGCCTCGTAATAGCAGCAGAAGACAACGATTTCTGGCGAAGCTTTTTGCCACCAGTGGGACAGCTTCCGCCATCGCTGGCAGCGCAGGTTACAAAGGCCTATGGCAAGCCCGACGGTTCTTACAGCATGATGCCATTTTTTGACCTGCTGGCCCTTCATGAAATGGGACATTCCTATACAGCCCAGGCGGGGCTTGCTATGCACCGCAACTGGATGGGCGAGCTGTTTGTAAACATTATGTTGCATACATACATCGCAGAAAAACAACCGGAACTGTTGGCTGCCCTGGAGACATTTCCAGCTATGGTGGTGAGTGGCGGTTCGGCAGCATATGCATTCACGAGCCTGGAAGATTTCGAAAAATTATATGAAACCATGGGAATGGGGCCTAAAAATTATGGATGGTACCAAAGTAAATTCCATGTAGCCGCAAAAAACATCTACGATGCCGGTGGCAAAAATGTATTGAAGCAATTGTGGAAGGCGCTTAAAAAGCACCAGGAAAAAATGTCTGATGAAGAATTTGTGCGCATGCTGCAAAAGGAAGTGCATTCTTCTGTGGCAAACGTATATTTGACATGGGATAGGTGAAATTGGAAAGCTCCCTTTAAACAAACAGCATTGGAACAACCCGGCAGTCAAAAGCTCTACGGCCTTGATCATCTCAGGGCCCTTGCTATTTTATTGGTTTTCTTTTTTCACTATTTTATCCTGAGCGGGGGGCAACCGTCCTGGTTACCTGCCATCGCAGATTTCATGTGGACGGGCGTGGACCTGTTTTTTGTGCTGAGCGGCTTCCTGATCGCTTCCCAGCTCTTTGCACAGGTCAGCGCCGGCAAGATTATTTCTTTCCGCGAATTCTTCCTGAAACGCTTTTTCAGGATCATTCCCGCTTACCTGGTTACCGTTGGGCTGTATTTTTCTTTCCCCTTTTTCCGCGAAAGAGAACAGCTTCCGCCACTCTGGAAATTCCTCACCTTCACCCAAAATTTCGGACTGAACCTTCGAACCGGCGGCGCTTTTTCTCATGCCTGGTCGCTTTGCGTGGAGGAACATTTTTACCTGCTGCTTCCACTGGTGCTGGTCCTGCTCCAGTTTACCGGGCAGTTCCGCAAAGGCCGCTGGCTGCTCCTGGCGCTGTTTCTCTCGGGGTTCCTGTTTCGCCTGCTCAGCTATACCCAAGGGTACCTGCCGGTATCGGGAGACAGGTTGGGCGGCATCTATTGGTACCAGTATGTTTATTATCCCACGTATAACCGCCTCGATGGGCTCCTCGCCGGCGTGGCGCTCGCAGCCTTGTACCGTTTTCGACCGGTCACCTGGAACCGCATTTCGTCTTATGGCAACCTGCTGCTGGTTCCGGGATTGCTATTGCTGACGGGAGCTTACTACCTGTGCGGTGATCAAATGACATTTTCAGCATCGGTATTCGGTTATCCGCTGATCGCCGGGGGATTCGCCTGCCTCGTTGCCGCGGCGGTAAGTCCGCGGAGTTTTTTATTCCGAAACCATTCCCGGCTAACGGAACGAATGGCCATTTTATCCTACGCCCTCTATCTGACGCACAAGGGTGTGATCCATACCACACACAAACTGCTCAATGGTTATGCGATCAACAGCAACCTGATGTTGATCATCTGCCTGCTGGCCTGCATCGGATTCGCCTGGTTGCTGCATATCACAGTAGAAAAACCCATGATGAAACTGCGAAACAGGATACTTAGTCTTCACCCTACTTATCAGGAAAAGCCGGGTAAATGAAAGACAGTGCCGGTGGGCTTTTCCAGCGAATGGCCGATTCCTTCCAATTGTTGCCCGGCTGATCGGGACTGCCGGGCTACGGCGATTTGTCTTTTTTGCAACTGGATACCACGAATGCCATCGTCAGGAAGGTCGCACCGCGCTGGAAGCTTGTATATAGTTGAATTGTTATAAATGAAAGGTGGACTGAAACGGATGGCTTACGGCGCATAGTAAAGCGCTACTGCGCCGGAACTGCTGATGGTTTTTGTTTCCAGGAGGGTGAGAATGGTTTTGTCGCTGATGTTTTTGAATAAAGGCAAACCGCTGCCGGCGATGACGGGATGAACAACCAGTTGAAACTCATCCACCAGGTGCAGGTTCGTTAAAGCTGCAATCAAACCGGGACTGCCCGCCAACAGGTCTTTTCCTTCCTGTTGTTTGAGCGCCAGCACTTCTTCTTTGAGGCTTCTCTCTGCCAGCCTTGCGTTTTTCCACCCTATATTTTTCAGCGTGCGGGAAAAAACTATTTTGGGGATATTTTCTATGAGCACTGCAAATTCATCGGTGGGTCTGTTGCCGGTAGGGTTTTCTACCACCGATGGCCAGTAGCTTTCCATTAACTGGTAAGTTGTCCTGCCGTATAACAGGGCGTCCGCGTTACCAAGCAACTCATTGTAGTGTTGATGCAATTCATCGTCTGCGACCATTGCTGTATGATCGCAGAACCCGTCGAGGGTCATGTTGATGGCCGCTATCAGCTTTCTCATGGCAGGTTAACCGGCTCAACCGGTGATTGGATGATGAAAGTTAACAAGTTTGAAAACATTTCGGGCAGTTCTCCGGCTATTTCTCGTTTGCTCAACGGATGCTACCGTTCCCTAAACGCAAGCAGTGCTGTTCAATTTCCTTTTCTAGCTTTAAATCAACCATCTCCAGCCAGCTATGAAGTGCTATATCTCTGTCCTCTGCCTCCTGGTTTTCCTTGGCCTGGGTTGCAGCAAAGACGACAAGGACGACTCCGGCAACAATAACGGTAATAACAATAGGCTAGGCCCCTTTTTAATTTACAGCGAAGTAGACTGCAGAGGGGATGTCCAGGGACTGGCGGCCGACTACACTTATGGCGAAGCCGGAAAAAAAATTGTTTTTTCCGCCGACATGAAGCCGTCCGCTTTGTGGCTTCCTGAGTTCTATCTCAAAGAAGTGTCTTCGGGGCAATACATTGTGTATGCCATTGAAAAGCATGCCAACGACAGTACCTTCTGGGTCTGGTACGATCCCGAAGAAATTAACGGGAATTGCAGTTTTTCCATTTCAGGTTGTGGCGCCGTACGGCTGGAGGCGTTTAAAGATGTCAAGGACGTTAGTGGTAGCAAATACGTTTTCACATTTAATCCTAATACAGCGGGTGGCACCCCCATACAAACCCCAAAAGGCAGGTTCCTGTACATGGGGGAGGGCAGGGAAAGGTCCACCGGCAACTGCAACAGGGGCGCAGGTGTTTTTACATCGGTCAGTGCGCCCTGCAGGGAACTGTATGAGGGTGAAAAAATATTCGACTGGTGTTTTATGAACCTGTGGTATTTTCATAAATAGAACCGGCGCCGGCTGGTTTCGTGCGCTGCGGTCTCAGGACTGGACAGCCGCCTTTCTTTTCAGCAGCAACGCACTGATCAGCGCAACGGCCAACCCGATGGGAAATACTTCCATATAAGTAAGCAGGACGACGAAGAGCGGGTTTTTGTACATTTCCTTCAAGCTTTCGATTTGAGCAGTTTTTGCCGGAAGGTCGGCCGGGCTGCAGTCGGTCAATACATGCCTGGCATATACGTCCATGAAGTCGGGCACGAAGAGATAATAATAAAACAACCAGGCTACCACATACATGGTGGAGCCTACCAGCGCTATCAGCAGCCCGGTTTTGAATGCCCTGCCAAATGAAATCACTCCGCCCAGTTGCCTGTTCCGGTAATTTCTTACGCCGAAAAAAATGAGTGAAAACAACACCACCATGGCGGTATAGCCCACCAGGTCGTTTCCCTTGAAACCGGGGTTCGTGTACAGCATGTTCACCATCACGATCATGTTAACGCACAGGATGGCGCCAATGACCAGGCCAAAGACCAGCACAGTTTTTTTCATGTTTGTATCTTTTGATTGCTTCAAAACTAAAACCAATAAGGAGGATAGCCGGTATACTTAAGTACCAAAATGCAGCGCCGGCGTTAATTGATACCAAAGTATAGCTCCGGCTATGGTATGATTTTCAATCTTTTGGCTTTTTCAATGCTCTGTGTGCGGCTTCTTACGTCCATTTTCACAAAAAGACTGGAAACATGTTTTTTAACCGTGCTGAGGGAGAGGAAGAGGGTTTTCGAGATATCTGCATTGCTGTAACCTTTGGCCAGGAGTTGCAGCACTTCGTATTCCCGGCTGCTCAGGTTCAGCTTTTGCAGTTCGGCCTGGTCGACGGGGCCTTCCGCCGGTACTGTCACAAACACTTCTTTCTCAAGAATCAGTTTTTCCACCCTGGGCTTCATAAGCTGTGTGGCTACCCAAACGCCGAGGATCGTAAAAAATACAGCGATCAGCCCAATGTAAATGTCTATGGCGTTTTCAACGATCAGGAATTTCCATTGCAGCCATTTCAAGATAAAAACCAGCAGGGCCAGTAAAAACCCGTACAGGAGGACAGAACGGTTCTTGCGAAATATGGAGATGAATGGCATGTTTTGGTAAACGGTTTCTTTCCAGCGACCCGGCAACTGGACCGGGCTCAAACTTACAAAAAACCGTGAAACCCCCGGCCTGTCGGGGTGGGCAGCAGTGCTGGATGGTGCAGTGTAAAAACCGGGACCACTGAGGGCCACTGGTAGAAATCGCCTATTTTTGGCGCAAGAACACATGATTTGTCTGCTAAAGAATTACAGGATTTATCCGGGCTATGGGAGAAACTGATGGAAGGCGATGCCGATGCCTTGCTCGCCCTGTATGAAAGCAATTACAAAGACCTGCTGAGCTATGGTGTTCAGCTCACCGATAACCTGCATGCGGCAAAAGATGCGGTCAACGATGTGTTCCTGAACATCTGGGAGCACCACCGCCAGTTAAAGCCGGTCAAAAATGTCAGGGCCTATCTTTTTGCCTGCATCCGTAGAAATATTTTCCATGCCAGGGAACAGCCCCGGCGGGTATTGGTGCCCGAGCCCGAACTCTATGCATCGGCCGAAACTTCCTATGAAGAAATACTGATCGCCATCCAGCAGTCCGACGAGCTCCGGAAAAAGGTCCATGCGGCCCTGTCCAAATTAACAGGAAGGCAGAAAGAGCTGATTGAACTCCGCTTCTTCCGGAACATGGATTACCGCGAAATTGAACAGGCCACCGGTATCAGCGTGAAGACGGCTTATAATACCATTTATAACGCCATCAAAGTGCTGGCCGTCGATTTGCGCGATGCGCTTCCGGCATTGCTCGCCTGCCTGTTGCTGCTGCGTTTCTGAACGCCGGCATTCCTTTCCGCCCGCCGCGCGCCGCAGTTTTTTCCGTGATTTCACCCGCTTTTATTCCCGCAAACGATTGCGCTATTTCGTAAAAATTCCCTTTTTGCTTTGGGAAATCGGGGCGCTTTTTTTCTTCTTAGGTTGAAGCCATCTTTTAACTACAGCGCATGAACGATAATACACCAAAGTCGGCCGCCGATCTACTGGCAGATGAATCCTTTCTGCTGTACTGCGCCGGTGACGAAAAGGAAAGGGAAAAATGGGAGCAGCAATTTGTGCTGGTGCCTGGACTCCGCGAAACCGCCGCGGAGGCAAAGCGCTTATACGGCCTCGTGAAAGTGGAGATGGCCGATGCCGGCGCGGAAGCCAGGTCCTTTGCGGATCTGCTGCCGCTGCAGGACAATGCAGGCAGTTACAATGCCGCCGGCGACCAGAGGCCGCCCGTTATTCCGCTCACCCCTTCCAAACCATTGTTGCGCCGTCCCTGGACCTGGGCCGCTGCTGCTGCTATACTGCTGGTGTTCATCCTGGGCGGCCGGCGGTTGTTCATGACCGATAGTTCCGTTACTCCTGTGCCGGCACCGCCCGTTGCCAACACTGAGCCCGTGCAAAGAGATGCAGCCCCGGGAAGAAATACCGCCACCCTGATCCTGGCCGACGGATCGAGCCTGCTGCTCGACAGCGCCGCCAACGGCGAACTCGCCAGCCAGGGCGGCACACGCATCATTAAGTTGCCCAACGACCAGATCCGCTACCAGGCGGAGGCAACAGGTGCTGCGCCTATTGGCTACAATACCATCCAGACGCCCAACGGCGGACAATACAAACTGGTGCTGCCCGACGGTACCGGCGTATGGCTCAACGCCGCTTCTTCTCTCCGGTATCCCACGGCCTTTACCGGCAAAGAACGGCGCGTATCGGTAACCGGGGAAGTATATTTTGAAGTGGCGAAGGTCTCCGGCCCGGTAACAGGTGCTTCCCGGCCCCAGGCCGCTGCAGCATCCGCCATGCCTTTTATTGTAGAAAAAGATGGCATGGAAATCAAAGTGCTGGGCACCCATTTCAATGTAAATACTTATGCCGATGAGCCCGAATCGCGCATCACCCTGCTCGAAGGGAGCGTAGCGGTTACGGGTGCAGGCGCACCGCAATCCCTGACCCTTCGGCCAGGCCAACAGGCAAGGCTAAACGCTGACAGCCAGCCGCACCTTTTCAACGATATCGATGTGGATGAAGTCATGGCCTGGAAAAACGGGCTCTTCGATTTCAGCAGCGCAGATATCCAAACCATCATGCGGCAGATCGGCCGGTGGTACGATCTCGACGTGGTGTTCCGGGGAACCATTCCCCAGCGCCAGTTCTCGGGCAAGATCACCCGCGGCACCAATCTCTCCAATGTTTTGAAAATACTGGAGCAGAGCAATATCCATTTTGAGGTGGAGAACAGAACGATTGTAGTTAAACCATAAACCCCTACGCCATGATAACATAAAAAAGAACCCTTCCCACGGCACATAAAAAACCGGATTCCATTGGCCTGGAACCCGGCAATAATTGGGCTTGCCGACAGAACATCGCGAACTGCCTTTCATTCACCCAAACAAACAAAACTATGCAATTTATTGCTATAGGGAGTCTTTTGCCACAACTGCACGGCAGAAAGGCTCTCCTCACCAAAACGCTGTTAGTAATGAGGCTAACCATCATATTGCTCACTGCCACCATGCTCCAGGCGAGCGCCAACGGGTTCTCCCAAACGGTTTCCCTGAAGGAGAAGAACGCGCGGCTGGAGTCTGTTTTCAAAAAGATCGAAAAGCAAACCGGCTATTATTTCTGGTACGAGATCAAGGCCGTTAAGGACGCGGCGAGGGTCAATCTCGACCTCAGCAACCTGCCGCTGGCGGAGGCCCTGAACAAATGCCTGGCCGACCTTCCTTTTGAATACACGATCGTGGACCGCACCATCGTGATCAAGAACAAACGGCCTGCCGCAGAACGGGCAGCGATCGTTGCCGTACTTCCGGTAGAGATCAGCGGCCGCATCCTCGACGAAAATCGCAATCCGCTGGCGGGTGCATCGGTAAAACTGAAAGGAACCGATATTGGCACCGCTACCGATGCCGATGGAAAATTCACGCTCTCGGTACCAGCCCTTACGGGTACACTTATTGTTTCATTCGTTGGTTTTGAGCAGGTGGAGATCCCGGTAAATGGTCCGCTCGACCAGGTCGTATTGCAACGGAAAATTTCCGCCGCCGAAGAGATCGTGGTGATCGGCTATGGCAGTGTGAAACAACGCAACCTCACCGGCGCCGTATCGAGCATCAAAAGCAAGGACATGAACACCTCGGTGAACGCGAATTTCCAGCAGGCGCTGCAGGGCAAGGCCGCAGGCGTGCAGGTGATACAGCCTACGGGTCAGCCGGGTGCGGGCGTGCGCGTACAGATCCGCAGTAATCCCTCTTCTGCCAACGCAGGCGTGCTCTATGTAATAGATGGCGTGCCGGTAAACGATGCTGCCGGTCAACCCGGCATGGGCGGCGATGTGGGTGGTTCAAAATATGGCAGCGGCGGGGTCGATAAATCGCCGTTGAATTTCATCAACCCGAATGATATTGCTTCCATCGAGATCCTTAAGGACGCCAGCGCCGCCTCCATTTACGGAGCCCGTGCAGGCGCCGGCGTGGTGCTCATCACCACCAAAAAAGGCGTGGAAGGGAAAGCCAAACTCGATTACATGGGAAGCTACGGCATCCAGCGCGTGGATAAAATGTATCCGGTATACGGCGCAAAGGATTATATGATCCAGCGCAACCTGCTGCGTGAAGAAATGTGGTACCGCGACAATAAGATCGCTCCTTATTACGGAAGCGTGGACGCAGGTAGCGTTACACCCTATACGCCCATTTACAGCCAGTCTGAGATCGATGCGGCGACCAATTCCGATAAAACGGCTACCGACGCCATCACGCGTTCCGGTTACACGCAGCAACATAACCTTTCGCTTTCCGGCGGTAATGGAAAAACATCCTATTTCGCTTCCGGGAATTTCTTCGACCAGAAAGGCGTGATCATCGGTACCGGTTATAAACGTTACAATGGAAGGATCAATGTAGACCAGGTTGTATCTGAAAAGATCAAGCTGGGCGCCAGCGTTATTCTGTCGAATTCCGATGCCGATAACACCATCACCGGGGGTGTGAACGAAAACGGCGGTATTGTAACAGCAGCCATTTACTGGGCGCCCAATATCCCGCTGCAGAACCCCGATGGTTCTTACCCGCTGAGCCCTTATTATCCCAATATTCCCAACCCATTGTCTTACGGCACGGTTACCGATAAAACAGCGTCGAACCGTTCGCTGAGCAGTGCCTACGGCGAATGGAAGATCATTCCCGAACTCAAGGCCAGGGCCAAATTCAGCTACGACCGGTCTTCTTCAAAAAGGTCCACTTATTTTCCGCGCACCTTTTATTATGGCCAGCAGGCCAATGGCGCCGCGAGCATTTCCGAATCAGAAGCAAGGTCAAAGCTGCTGGAATATACTTTGTCGTACGACAAGGCCATCGGATCGCTCCACAACATCAGCGCCGTGGTGGGTTACAACTACCAGCGGACCGACTGGGAAGGCTTCAATGCCGCCAACCAAAACTTCCTCTCCGACGTGATGCTGTATTACAACCTGGGCGCCGGTCAGGCCGTGCGTCCAACGGTGGGGTCTAACCGCGCTCAAACCACCTGGGCTTCTTATTTTGCCCGCGCCATCTATACCTTCAACGGCAATATCACGCTGCAGGCTTCGCTGCGCAGGGATGGATCTTCCGTATTCGCTGACAATAAGAAATGGGGTTATTTCCCGGGCGTTTCCGCCGGCTGGGTGATCTCTGACGAGTCCTTTATGCAAAGCGTAGGTGCTGTTTCTTTCCTGAAGCTGCGTGCAGGATACGGTGAAACGGGCAACAGCGAATTTGGCGCTTCGGCCTTCCAGCAATATGGAACGGCACAGAGTCCCTATTTCGGCATGGGTGTTGTCAATTCCGGTTTGATACTGTCGCGCGATGCGAATCCCAATCTTACCTGGGAAACAGCAGGCGAGCTGAACATCGGTCTTGATCTGGGTTTCTGGAACAACCGCCTCAGTGCTTCTGTTGACTATTTCAACAAAACCATCCGCAACCTGATCACTTTTGTTCCCTATCCGTCCGGGTTCATCATCAACGGTGTTTACCGCAATGCCGGAAAAACAAGGTCAACCGGTTACGACATCGCTTTGCAATCGAAGAATATTGTTCCAAAATCTGCAGGCGGACTGGGCTGGTCTACCACCATCAATTTTTCACACTATCTCAACTACTGGGTGGAACGTTCGCCCGAAGCGCTGGCAGTGCTGGAAAAATATGCAGTTGCCAGTGGCAGGGATGCACTGTTCAACCCAATCTTCGGTATCCAGTCGGAGGGCGTATACAAGGGTGGTAATGGCAAGGAGCCTGCGCAAATGGCTGGCATGCTTCCGGGTGGCCTCATCCTGAAAGATATTCATGGCTATGATGCTTCCGGTAATCTTATTGGTCCCGATGGCTCTATCACAGCAGCCGATATTACCTATATCGGTAATGCCGATCCCCGCTTCAATTTCGGGTTCGGCAACCAGCTCACGTTTAAGAATTTCGATCTGAACATTTTCATGTCGGGGCTGGTGCAGAAGAAATGGTCGCCCTATGCCAACGGCCGTGCGCAGGAGAATACCACCAATGCTTTTGGTTTCAACGCTATGCCCGTTTCATCTACGCGCTGGACCTTCGCCAATCCTGACGGCAATTTCCCCACGGCATTGTCCGACAGCAAATACGTAGGTTACCAGAACAGTGCCGACTACTGGCTGGTAGATGGTTCCTTCCTGCGTTGCCGGAACATTACGCTCGGTTATACCGTGCCCCGTACGCTGATCGCGAAACAAAAGCTCTTCTCCAATTTCAGGCTCTCCTTCGACATGCAGAACCCATTCACGATCACCAGCTATCCCGGACTCGATCCCGAGCTGAATACGGATAATTTCTATCCGCTGATCAAGAGCTATGTATTTGGAATAAACGCTTCTTTCTAAAAAGCAAAACAAAGATCATTATGAACATGCATATCAATATACGATCCGGACGCGCTTTCCTGGCAGCAGGGCTGTTTGCGGGATTGCTGCTGACCACTTCCTGCGAAAAGGGACTGGAATATAAAAGCTACGGCGATCTTTCCGATGTGGTGAACACACCCGAAGGGGCCGTGGCCGCCGTGAACGCAGCCTATACGGGCCTCGCAGGCGGCAGCGACTGGCAGGGCGGCTGGACCTCCGGCACTTATGCCTGGCGCACACAGGCCATGATGACTACCGACGAAGGCGTATGCGCCTGGGGCGGTAACTGGCCCATTATGCATACCCTCAACTACAACCCCGACTTCGACTGGGTAACGCATAACTATAACCGTTATATGCCCTATATTTCGCGCATCGCCATTGCGATAGACGGCATCCAGAAAGCCGACATTGCAGATGACCTGAAGAGCCGTTATGTGGGTGAGCTGAAAGCGCTGCGCGCACACTATGCGCAACTGCTTTACTTTAACTATGGTCCCATTACCATTGTAACCGATCCTGCCATTGCCGCAGATCCCAACGCACCTTTCTTACCGCGCCCTGCCGCCGCCGAAGTGGCTGCGCAGATCGAAAAGGATTACCAGGATGCGGCTGCCAGTCTTCCTGATAAATTCTCAGGACAGGATTATGGCCGCTTTTCCAAAGCCGCGGCGCTTACCGGTTTGATGAAACTGTACATGCACGAGAAGAACTGGGCCAAAGCGGTGTCTACAGGGCAGCAGTTGCAAAGCCTGGGTTATGGGCTGGAGGACAATTATGAGGATAATTTCAGCGTCCAGAACAAGGGCGGCAATTCTCCTGAAGTGATCCTTGCCGTGGTTTGTTCACCTACTGCCGGTGACCAGTATACGAATATGTGGCTGGCGCATTCGTTGCCTTCCGACTACGTGGATCCTTCCGGGATTCCGCTGACAGCCTGGGGTGGTTATAAAATGCGCTGGACTTCCTACGACAAATTTGACCCCACCGACAAGCGGCTGAAGATGCTGATGGAATCCTATCCCAACGGTAAAAACCCCGACGGAACTATCAAATATCGCAATGCACGTACGGGCGGCGACATGGGCGCTGTGCCGATGAAATTTTCGCCCGACCCTTCCAAAGCCAATTCGCAGAACAGCGGAGTTGATTTTCCCATCTACCGTTATTCAGATGTGCTGCTGATGCTGGCAGAAAGCATCAACGAAGCGAATGGCGCGCCCAACACGGAAGCCTATACCGCCGTGAACGCGGTGCGCCACAGGGCCGGTTTGGGCGACCTGCCGGAAGGGCTTTCGCACGATGCCTTCCTGGCAAAGCTGCAGGACGAACGCCTTTTTGAATTGTGGGGTGAGGGCTGGCGGAAAGACGACCTGGTCCGCTGGAATAAATTCATTCAAAGGGCCATCGACGATGGGTCGACTACTGCCGAAAGCTACAAAGTATTGCTGCCCCTGCCGCGGTCGGTGGTAACGCAGAGCAATGGCGTGATCGCCCAGAATGAGGGCTATAAGTAGGTTTTGATTTGGTCTCAAAGACGGGAGGGTGCCTCTTTATGAGGTGCCCTCTTATTTTGAATGCTTTAACTGTATCACAATAATCGTTGCAGGATGAAAAGAATATTTCGAATGGCGTTGCTGGTTGCCTTTATTAGCAGCCTGTGGACTGGCCTGGCAGCACAATCTACCGGTAACGCCTGTACGCCGGAACTGCTGGGAACACGCAGTTGGATCAGGGTGCAATTAAAAGGCTGCCAGGCAAACCAGGACTGGCTCCTGTATTGGTCCGCCGGCCGTGAGTGCCCGGCGCAGCCCGGTGCTTTTATGAAGAAAGGGCAATTGCGCTACTACATACAGGATGTGTTGCCCGAAACCGTTTACCAGGTTTGGCTGCAACCGGCAGGAGGGGAAGCAACTCCGCCTTCGCCGGCCGGCACTGTAAAGACCATCCGCAACTGGGTACCCGAGCCCGGAGAAGCCACCCAACTGGATATTCCCAGCTCTGCCGCTGTGCCCGAAGGCATGCGGTTGTGGTGGCAGGATGAGTTCAGCGATTCGCTGCTGAACCGCAATAAGTGGTCGACCAATTACTATTCCAATATCGACTACCTGTATGGTGTAAACGCTGCGGAGCTTCGTGCTAACAAACTGCCCCAGCCCGCTTACACCTTGAATGGATCTACCATTACCCTGTTCACGAACGACTCCCTGCCCGCGGAGGTATATGATAAAAAGAACGATAAGAAGATCTCTTCGATCCAAACCTACGACTGGGCCACCAATGAGAACCTGCTCGACAACAGCCGGGGCGGTTATTTTGAAGTAAGGGTGAAAAGAAGCAGCACCGGCAAGCCCCGGGGGCTGAATACCGCTTTCTGGTTCGATTCGCCGGGACCCGACCTGAAATATTATCTTGAAAAAGGAACCGTGCTGAACAGTGTAAAGGGCATAAGGCCCCGCGGCCAGGTGTTTGAAATTGATGTCTTTGAGTACCTGAATGCGCAGTTTGTGTTACACGGAAATGTGGATACCAATGGGCGTTTCGTTCACAACCTGGCCACGCACATCGCTGAGGGATATACACACCGCGATACCTGGGTGGTGCATGGCATATTGTGGACGCCCGTGGCGGTGAAACATTATATCAACGGGCAGCTTATAAAGGAATATACTGATAAGCACCATATATACTCTCCCAATCATTTTATGAATGTTTTCCTGGGAAGCTATGGCGGCGGCGGTTCCGTGAGCATGGAAGTGGATTATATCCGCGCTTACCAGTGGCCGTTAGAAGGGAAAAGCGAATTGCCCAACGGCGGCGCGGAATATGGCGACCGGCTTGGACCCTGGGAAGGCAGTGCCGCTGTTTCGCGCGAAGCGAAAAGGACGGGCGACCGTGGATTCCTGTTGCAGCCGGGGCAAAGCCTGGAGCAATATGTGTACCTCGATCATTCCACGGCATACCGCCTGGCGTACTGGAGCAGGGGCGGGGGTGAGCTGAAAACGGAATGGAGCAATGTTGAGCAGGTAACCGGTGTTTTTGAAGACAGTGTGCGGCAGGTGGTTCGTCCTGCCGGTCGTTTCCGGCGATCCTCGCTGGACCTTCGCACGAGCGCCGAGCCGGAGCAGAACCGTAAAACCGTACGCCTGTGTTTTACCAATACAGGTGGGCGGCCTATTTTCCTGGACGATATTTCGCTGGAGAAACTGCGACAATAACAGCCGGGAGGTTCATGCAAAACAGTTATCTTCGTGGTCCACGGAAAAGGAAATGGTGTCTTCCTATTTGAACCGCTCCGGATTTTGAGCTGATGGCGCCTACAAATTATAAATATTGTAATTAATATTTACGTGGAATAATTTGTAGGAATGAAAAGGCTGAAAACCTCTTTTGAACATCTTTTTATTATCTCCTATTTAGTTAAGTGGACCCTGCTGGTCATTCCTGTGGCTGCAGTAGTGGGCTCGCTGGTGGCGCTTTTCTTGTGGCTGCTCGAACTGGCCATCAACTTCCGCTTTGCCCATCCCTGGCTGCTTTTCCTGTTGCCGGCAGCGGGTACAGGTATTTATGCTTTGTATAAATATGCCGGTAAGAATGCGGAAGCCGGCAATAACCTCATCATGGACGAGATCCATGAACCGGGAGGAGGCGTGCCTTTCCGCATGGCGCCACTGGTGCTGTTCACAACGGTGGTGACGCATTTTTTTGGCGGTTCGGCAGGCAGGGAGGGAACCGCCGTGCAGATCGGCGGAAGCATGGCGCAGTTCTTCGCCCGGCAGCTCCGGTTGTCGCCCGGGGATGTGAAAACGCTGCTGATGACGGGTATTGCTGCGGGCTTTGGCGCTGTGTTCGGGACGCCCATTACGGGCGCCATTTTTGCGCTGGAAGTGTTGGCGCTGGGGCGCATCCGGCACGATGCGCTGATGCCCTGCTTCATGGCCAGCGTGCTTGCCGATATTGTCTGCAGCGCCTGGGGCATCCGGCATACGCATTACCAGATACTCTTTGCGGAAAAGGGCCTGGTGTTCTTCCGTTATTTTCATGTTGATTTTTTGCTGCTTGGCCAGGCGATCCTGGCAGGGATGGCTTTTGGCCTGGCTGGCTACCTGTTTGCAGAAACCACTCATACCATTAAAAATTACAGCAACCGCTGGATCAGGATCAAGTGGCTGATCCCGGCTGTGGGCGGTTTGCTGATCATCGGTTGTTCCTACCTGTTAGGTACACAGGATTATCTGGGTCTTGGCGTCACGAATCCCGATCCCGATGCGGTATCCATTTTGTCCTGCTTCCGGGAAGGGGGCGCTACTTATTTCAGTTGGCTCTGGAAGCTGCTGTTCACAGCCATTACGATCGGCATGGGTTTTAAAGGAGGGGAGGTAACGCCGTTGTTCTTTATCGGCGCTGCTTTGGGCAATGCCATTGCCACGCTCACCGGTGCGCCGGTGGACCTGATGGCGGGACTGGGTTTCATTGCCGTATTTGCCGGCGCCACCAATACGCCCATCGCCTGTACCATTATGGGGGTGGAACTCTTTGGCGCAGACAATGTGCTGTACTATGCGGTGGCCTGCTTTACGGCCTATTATTTCAGCGGGCATTCCGGCATTTATCATGCCCAGCGTATTGGGGTATCTAAAATCAACGAGCTGGATCATCATACAAATCAGACGCTGCACACGGTGCGGCAGAAGCGTGTCAAAAACCGGAAATTATGGAGGAGAAAATAAAACATCATTCCCTGGGCAAGCTGGAGATCTATATAGCCCCGGCGCACAAAGTGCGGCAAGGCGCAAGGAGCCTGTTCCGGAAACTCTTTCCCAAATCAACTTACATGCACCTGATAGAAGAGGCAAAAAAGGATGGCATCATCAATGCCGCTGCACACAGCACCCATACCAGTTTTACGACCGACGGAAAGATCATTTCTTTTACGGCCGAAGGAGACAATTCGCGGTTAGCCATGTGCGTGGAACTGGTGGATAAAAGGGAAAAGCTGGAAACTTTTTTCCTGAAGCACCGCGAGTCGCTCCGGGAGAAAGTGGTCATTTACAAAGAGGTGGAATTCTGGGACGTTGAATAAAAGCAAATGAAAGCGGCATTGATCATATTCTTTGGTGGCGGACTGGGCAGCGTGCTGCGCTACCTGGTGCAGGTATTGATGAGCCGGGTTGTAACCGTGAGTTTTCCTGCGGGAACCTTCCTGGTTAATATTACGGGATGTTTTGCCATTGGACTGCTGTATGGTTTTTCCAACAGGCATGTAGCATTGGCGCCTGAATGGCGGCTTTTCCTGGTCACCGGGCTTTGTGGCGGCTATACTACTTTTTCGAGCTTTTCCTATGAAAGCATCAGCCTGTTCCGACAAGGTAATTATATGTATTTCATACCTTATGTGGTACTGAGTGTATTGCTGGGACTCTCTGCTACGGTTGCGGGAATGATGGTATCAAAATAAGTCGTTACATCCGGGCATTGGCAGAATAAAATCTGAATAAATGTATATGGAACCGGTTTATCAAAAAATATTGCTGGCCATCGATAACAGCTCCTATTCCATGAAGGCGGCAAGGGTTGGCTTTTCAATCGCGCATAGCCTGAAAGCCACCCTGGGATTGCTATTCGTGGTGAACCGGTCGAAGGAAGTGGTCAGCGCCGACCTCGGTATTACGCCCGAACAAAGCCAGTTGATTTTATTGAAGGAAGCAGAGCAAACGATCGAACAATTCATTCGCCTGTACAACGGGATCAGCGAAATCGAAAGGTTCACGCCCGAAGGTTATCCGGAGCAGGAGATCGTCCGCATTGCCGGTGAATGGGGCGCCGATCTGATCGTGATGGGCACGCATGGCCGCTCGGGGATCGGGAGGATGCTGACAGGCTCCATTGCGGAATACGTGATCAGGCATGCCACCATACCGGTGCTGGTGACGCCGCCGCGAATGGAATAGTTTTCCAGATCCTTGAATTGAGTGCAACTGGCGTTTATACGATTTTGATGGGTCTCTTGTGCTCATCTACGGCTACAAGGGTGAAATTGCCGCTGATGGCTTTTTCCCTGTGTGCGGAATACATTTGTTCCACGTAGATTTCAACATGCACTTTCATACTGGTATTACCTACATGGATTACTTTTCCAATGAGTTCTACCAATGTTCCCGAAGGAATAGGCCTGGTGAAATCAATACGGTCGCTGCTTACGGTTACAACCCGCTTACGGCTGAAACGCGTGGCGGTAATAAAGGCCACTTCATCCATCAGGTGCATAGCCATGCCGCCAAACAGGGTATCGTAGTGGTTGGTGGTGTTGGGGAAAACGGCTTTAAAAATATGCGTTTCCGATGCGGCTATCTTTTCATCCAATGTCATCTTTTCTTGTTTATGTGCTTTGTCAATTACCGGCGTTCTTATTCAGCATCGTAACGAGGCAGCTTGTTTATAACAGGTTTGGATGCTGTTGCCGCAATTGAAAAAGCAGGATGGGATCAGGCAGGAAGAGTGGGTGTAAATGCAATGAATAAGCGGAGAATAGTACTTCCCCGCAAAACGAATGGGTTTCTACATTTTCAGACTTCTGCTTTATTCCACGAAAGCAATGTCAATACGGCAAAGGCAGGTCTCCTGGCTTGTAACATTTTTACCGTCCTTCCCGCTTTGAGCAGTGGACATCAGCGGTAAAAATCATGTGGTTACTTACAGTTGCGGGTCAGCCTGTGATTTGCACACAGTTCCCTATTAATTTACATGAAGTAAAACCTTGTCGTTTGATGAAGAATAAAATAAAGAGCTACGGGCTGCGAATCTAACAATAAAAATTAGAATGGGTTGCTTCTGAATTTTCAGTTCCAGCTCACCTTTTAATGGTATATGTCCAGGCGCCGCCCAGCATCAGTTTGGGCCTTTTCACGAATTGCCGGTCTTTTTGTTTCAGCTCGACTGTGTCATTGTTGTCGATGATAAAGAATTGTCCATAGGTAGGCTGCGCCGTCATTGAGCGGCTTTCCACAACGGCTTCCTGCCCGGCTTTCAGCAGGAAGGAGTAGGTTCTTTCCAAAGTATCGGAGGTTAGAACAGGTGTTTTTTGAACGCTCTTCTGGTCCGGGGCGCCGTCGGCTGTATAAATCATGATTGAATCGGCACCCTCTGCCTGCATACCAAAAGGCTTTTTGAAACCCGGCGGATATATTACCCGGATATGCTTATCAGCTTTCGATCCGTTGATAATTACCACGCTGATACCCGGATCGCAGGAAAGGAGTGCTGGCATCAGCGCCGCCAGGAGCAGCAGGGTGTTGAAGGGGGACCGGCGGGTCATAAACAAATATAAGCAGTTCCCGATCCCGTCATTTTATTAACCCGGTACACCGAGTTCACGGATCTCCACACTGGTGTTATCTCCATGCAATATGGGGCATTTCCGGGCTAGGACAGTGGCATCGTCCAGGTCCTTAGCGCGCACAATAATGTATCCTGCAACGGAATTGTTTTCCGAAATATGGGGCGATTCAATTTGTTCCCTGTTGGATTGCAGCACCCGGCCCTCGCGGGAGAAATGATTTCCGCCGCTGGCAAGCTGCCCCTTTTCGGCTATGCCGTTGATCCAGGCCATCCAGTCTTTCATATAGGCCTGCATTTGCAACGATGTGGGTTGCGCGCCCGGTGTTGTAATGTCCATGCGGAAGAGTAGTGCAAATTCTTTCATAATAGATTGTTTCAGCAAAGTTGAAAACAGAAGCTGCGTGTCTTCGAGCGCATCTATGATTTCAGTGGATGATTTTTAGGATGCTGTTTTTCCGTTGTTCTGTCATGGCGATATCATGCGCAAAAAAAAGCAGCCGGTTCGCCCGGCTGCCCGCTCCCGGTCTTTACGGGAGCTCCTTCACTTCAAATCAAACCTATCGAGATTCATCACCTTATTCCAGGCGGCCACAAAATCCCCCACGAATTTCTCTCCGCCGTCGGCGCTGCCGTACATTTCCGCAATGGCCCGCAACTCGGCATTGGAGCCGAATACAAGGTCGGCGCGGGTGGCCGTCCACTTCGGCGCACCGGTGCTGCGGTCGCTGCCTTCATAAAGCTCGCGGTCATCCCCAACCGCTTTCCAGGCGGTGCGCATGTCCAGCAGGTTCACAAAGAAATCGTTGGTGAGATGGCCGGGTCGTGTAGTGAACACGCCGTGTTTCGATCCATCGTAGTTGGCGCCCAGCACGCGCAGTCCGCCTGCCAGTGCCGTCAGTTCCGGCGCAGTGAGTGTGAGCAACTGCGCTTTGTCGACCAGCATGGCTTCAGTAGACGCTGGCAATTTCGCTTTGCGGTAGTTGCGGAAGCCATCGGCGACGGGCTCAAGAAGACTTATCGATTCCACATCGGTTTGCTCCTGCGATGCATCCATGCGGCCGGGTGTAAACGGAACCGCAATATCGTGCCCGGCATCCTTCGCTGCTTTCTCCACAGCGGCGCAACCGGCCAGTACGATCAGGTCGGCCAGTGATATTTTCTTACCACCCGTTTGTGCTGCGTTTAAAGCCGACTGGATGTCTTCCAGGATGCCGGTCACTTTCTGCAACTGCGCGGGATTGTTCACCTGCCAGTACTTCTGCGGCGCCAGCCGCACGCGCGCACCATTTGCGCCGCCACGTTTGTCGGACCCCCTGAATGTGGAAGCAGAAGCCCAGGCCGTGGAAACGAGCTCCGGCACGGATAGTCCCGATGCCAGTATCTTCGCTTTCAACGCGGCTATATCGTTGTCGTTGACCAACTCATGATCACGTTCAGGGATCGGATCCTGCCAGATCAAAACTTCAGATGGAACGTCGGGACCAAGATAGCGTGCGCGCGGACCCATATCGCGATGTGTCAGTTTGAACCAGGCGCGTGCGAAAGCGTCGGCAAATGCATCGGGGTCTTCCAGAAAGCGGCGCGAAATCTTTCCATATATGGGATCAAAACGGAGCGACAGATCCGTGGTCAGCATCGTGGGACGGTGTTTCTTCGTGGCGTCGAAGGCATCGGGAATGATGGCTTCTGCATCTTTGGCCACCCATTGGTGTGCACCGGCCGGACTCTTGGTCAGTTCCCATTCGAAACCAAAGAGGTTCTCGAAGAAATTATTGCTCCATTGTGTGGGCGTTTTTGTCCAGGTTACTTCCAGTCCGCTCGTAATGGTATCGGCTCCCTTGCCCGATCCGTAGCTGTTGCTCCAGCCCAGGCCCTGCAGTTCGAGGCCGGCCGCTTCGGGCTCTTTGCCCACGTGCGTGGCCGGCGCTGCGCCGTGCGTTTTTCCGAAACTATGCCCGCCTGCGATCAGCGCCACGGTTTCCTCATCGTTCATGGCCATGCGGCCAAAGGTATCGCGTATGTCTTTCGCGGCGGCGATGGGGTCGGGGTTGCCATCGGGACCTTCGGGGTTTACATAAATAAGGCCCATTTGCACGGCAGCCAGCGGGTTCTCCAGGTTGCGCGAATGTATGTTACCGTCGGCATCGTCGTCGGACACTGTTACGCCATGCCCTTCCACCACGCCGGGAGAACCGTGCGCATAACGGACGTCGCCGCCCAGCCAGGTTGTTTCCGAACCCCAGTACACATCTTCATCGGGTTCCCACCTGTCTTCCCGGCCGCCGGCAAAACCGAAGGTTTTGAAGCCCATTGACTCCAGCGCCACGTTACCCGTGAGGATCAGCAGGTCGGCCCAGGATATTTTATTGCCGTATTTCTGCTTGATGGGCCAGAGCAGGCGACGGGCTTTGTCGAGGCTCACGTTGTCGGGCCAACTGTTGAGGGGAGCAAAACGCTGCTGGCCGGAACCGGCGCCCCCACGGCCGTCGCCGATGCGGTAAGTGCCGGCGCTGTGCCAGGCCATGCGGATAAAAAGACCGCCATAGTGGCCAAAGTCGGCGGGCCACCAGTCCTGCGAGTCGGTCATGAGCGCATGCAGGTCTTTTTTCACTGCTTCCAGGTCGAGGCTTTTAAAGGCTTCGGCATAGTCGAAATCTTTATCCATCGGGTTCGATAAAGACGAGTGCTGGCGTAGGATGTTCAGTCTTAGCTGGTCAGGCCACCAGTCGCGGTTGCGTGTGCCACTGCCACCCGCATTGCTTTTCAGGCTCCCGTTATGAAAGGGGCATTTGCTGAGGTCTTTTGATTCTTTTTCCAATGGTATAAATTTTTGTGTACAATGATTCTATCCCGCAACGGGTGCTGCAGGTCAATAAAATTACGCCTTTACTCAAATAATCAAATTCGATTAATTCTATAATCGGATAGATTTTATCTATATGCGCTTGTTATAAACCCAGGAACGTAAAAGGAGTCGTTGCTGCAAATTGTGCCGAACATTCACCGCCGTAGGTCTGCCCTTTGTCGAGCGCCAGTTTTTTCACCTTCGCTTTTTCGCTGAAGTCGATCTTTTTAAGGTCAACCCATACAACGTTGGGGGTAAGCACGTTCTCAAAATAATAGACCAGGTTCTTTTGATCCGATACCGTTCTCCAGCGCGTGGAAGAAATATTGGGTTCGTTTGCGGTGGAAATGCCGTAGGGCACGGAACAGTTGCGGATGACGCTGAATACGCTGGCCACGGCAACGCGGGTATTGTCTGTTTTTGGAATGGCGTCGATATAATAAGAGGCACGCACAAAACGGTCGGCTGCCCGGTTGGTGCCGGGAAGCATCACAGTGCCGGGAATACCTTTCCAGTACTGGTTGATGGCAAGCTGTTCTTCAAAAACGGGAGAGTTGGTCATGGCAACATAAGAGTGGTCGTGGTGCACCAACAGTTTGCCGTTGATGTATTCCAGCACGGCATTGTCGCCTGTTGCATCCGACATCGCAAGGTGCACGGTAGTGAATTGCTCCGTTCCGGGAATATAGTCTGAAACGATATCGAAATTTTCCTGTGAAAGTTCTTTCACCGCCTCGGTAACGCTGGCGAAATTATCCAGCACATACTGCAACCAGAGGGAAATGGCCAGTCCCTTCCTGCTGCCCTTCGGATCAAATTTCGGGTACTGCGATTCACCAAGCCAGAGCATATTGGCAACGAGGCCTTTTTCGTTCATGCCATCGGAAGAAGCAATGTCCCAGGAGGTGGTTACCAGGCTGCCATACTTTGATTTCCACCGGATGGAATTAGGGCCTGTCTGGCCGTTTCTTTCAATGCCCCTGGTCAATACCCAGAGGTTGGCGGGAATTTCATCTTTCCAGTCCATGGAGCGGGCCGTAATGATGAGACCGTTGGGACCCTGGTACACAATGCGTGTGCAGGCTTCCGTTTTCAGTGACAGTAAAGATGCCAGCAACAGGAAGCCGGTACATAATTTTTTTGCAAATGACATGGTATTCTGGTTTTGGTTGTTTTTGCGTGCGACTGCGATATATCACAATTTAACAAATATGTATGCGCGGTCAGGGCTGGCTACTGAAATATTTTTCGAGGAAAGTGAATACCATCTCAAAATGCTGCAGCGGTTGGGCATGACCTCCTTTGGTGGCGAGGTGCTCATAATAATAAGGAAATGGAACACTGCTCAGCTTTTCCACCATTTTATTGCACATGCTGGTAGAGGGGCAGATTTCATCGTTGGTGCCCGATATAAGAAGGATATTGCCTTTGATGTTTTCCACGGGGATGCGTGCCCGCTGTTCTGCGAGGCTGTCGAGCAGCATGGTACTGAAAGCTGCGCGCAGATTGCCGTTGAGGATAAAAGGCAGGGCCGCTTCATTCACCGGTACAAAGGAGAGCTCTTTGTTTTGAAAGGTCCAGCTCGAGGTGCTGAGGTGGTCGGTGTTTCCGGGGAATACGGCATGGCTCGGCGACAGGCCAATCACACAGGAGATGTTGCCGTAGTGGGCGGCAAGCAGGAGGGCCAGGTCGGCGCCGCGCGATCCGCCGATGACAGCGATTTTGCTGCCGTTGACCTTTGCGTTTTTCCGGGCCGCAGTGATGGCGCTATACACATCTTCAAGGGCGATTTTTTCGAGCAGGGGTGGGCTGTTTTTCGTTTTGAAATAGCCGACCGCAAGAAAAGCATATCCTTTTTCCAGGAACCGGTCGCGCGTTTGTTTCCACCGCCTGCTGGCCCAGGCATTTCCACCTTCCGATCCACCCAGGCCCACTACCAGCGGCTGACTGGCGTTGGTGCCGGTGTATAGGATAGCATCGGCGTGTGGCAGCACAAGGGTGTCCTGCGAATGGGCCGGGAAACTGCAAAGAAGAAGGGCGGCGAGCCAGGGAATAAATGATTTCATGGTGTATTGTTTCCGCAAAGCTCCTGCGCCGCATCCTGGAATTTTTTGCTCCAGGACAAAAAATCATTTTCCGGCCCTGAGCCGGCTGAGCGTGGGTTGGGTAATGCCCAGGTAGGAAGCGACCATGCCCAGCGGCAGGCGGTGATGGATATCGTGGTAGACCTGCAGGAAGTGCTCGTATTTTTCCCTGGCCGTGGTGAAACGCAGGGAAGTGATCCTTTCCATCAGGTGCCCGAATACACTTCCCATAGAAAGCCGCGCATACCGCTCCATCACCGGGAAATGATCAAACAGGTAAACCAGGTCATGCACTTTAATGATGAAGACCTGCATGTCCTCGAGGCAGTCGATATAATAAATGTCCTTTGTTCTTTCGATGAAACTTTTTGGAGAATTCACCCATTCTCCTTCTCCTGAAAAATATTCGCTGATCTCGATGCCGTCTTTTACATAATAAGTGCGCGTGATGCCCTTCAGGATGAAAAAGCTTTTCGTACAGATCTTATCTGCATGGTGCAGCAGGTCGCCTTTTTTGAATTCGAGGAATTCCACCCTGTCTTCCAGCGCGGCGCGCAATTCGGCAGGCACCCGTATGTAATTCTCAAAATGCCGGAGGAAGGTATCAAAATGTGCAGGCACGTTGTTGTTTTTCTGTTACTGCCGGTAAAATACGGAGAATTGTATAACGGAAAGGAATAGTTGCTCCTTCTGTTTATTGTCACGGCATTGTCAGAATTTCCCGTTTTCCCTTTCTCGCAAATTCTTTTTCCTCATTGCGTAAATCGTCCTGCATGCCGGCGTGTAGCTTCGCCGCCGGTTAAAAGTATGAGAACAATGGTTGTCCGTTTCGTCCTGTTTTGCATGTGTATGTTAGGTGCTGCCTGCTGGCTGAATGCCCAGCAGCCCGGTAAGATCAGTGGTTATGTGAAAGATTCAACCGGCCCCATTGCCGATGTTACGGTAATGCTCAAGGGCACCCGGCAGGGAACGGTGACGGATAAGAACGGCTATTTTGCGCTCAGCGGTTTGAAGCCCGGCAAACAGGTGCTGGTGGTTTCCTATACCGGTTACCAGTCGCAGGAAATTACTGCAGGCGCCAACCAGCAGCCCGTTCACTGCACGCTGGTGAAAGAGACAGGTATGCTGAAAGACGTGCGTGTTACGGCGGTAAACAAGGCGAAGGAAATAAAGGCCTCCGGCTTTTCGGTGAACGTGGTGGAAACAAAACAGTTCGCCAATACCACGGCAGATATCAACCAGGTGCTGAACCTAACTACGGGTGTGCGTATCCGTGAGCAGGGCGGACTGGGTTCCAATTTCAATTTTTCCATCAATGGCCTTTCGGGGAAATCCGTCAAATATTTTATCGACGGCGTGCCGGTGGAAGTGCTCGGCAGCGCCATGTCGCTGAATAATATACCGGTTAACCTTTCTGAACGGATAGAAGTGTACAAGGGCGTTGTGCCGGTTCACCTTGGCTCCGATGCCATGGGCGGGGCTATCAATATCATCACTTCGCAAAAGCAAACCAATTACCTCGACCTCAGCTACAGCTATGGCTCCTTCAATACGCACCGCGCTTCTTTCACTGGTCAGTACACGCATCCGAAAACCGGCATCATGCTGAAAGGCACTGCCTTCTACAATTATTCCGACAACAATTACCTCATGAAGGATGTGGAAGTGCTGCAGGGCGGTGTTCGGCACGGCGACGAGATCGTGGACCTGAACGGCGCCACTTTCGTGAAAACAGATGCCCGCCGTTTCCACGACCAGTACCAATCGGCCATGGGACAACTGGAACTGGGCGTGGCGGAGAAAAAGTGGGCCGATGCGCTCTTCCTGGGCCTGGGGTATTCGCGGAGCAAGCAGGACCTCCAAACCGGTTTTGAACAGGCCATCGTTTACGGGAAAGTTCATCGCAGCGGCGATGCCCTCAGCGGCTCCCTCCGCTATAAGAAAGACAATCTCTTTGTAGACGGGCTGAGCCTGAATGTATTTGCCTCCCGCTCGCGCGACAGCTATTTAACAGTAGATACTTTCTATCGCCAGTATTACTGGGACGGAGCGTGGACTTCCAAATCCGCTTCGGAAATGAATTCGGTGAAAAGCATGTCGCGCATGAACCGGCCCAAAACCTTTGCCCGCGTCAACCTCAGCTACGCCATCAATGAACAGCATTCCATCAACTTCAACTATACCATTGACCGCGTTAAAAACGAAAGCTACAACGAACTGGTGACGTCTGAAGACGGCCAGCCGGGCCTTCTCAACAAACAAATTGCCGGACTGGCTTACCAGCAGGAACTGTTCAACAAGCGATGGACCAATACTTTCTTCGGCAAATATTATGGACTGAACCTCACCACCAACAAGTGGATCAACAACGAATACACGTCTGTCAGCCAGCAGCAACCCAACTGGGGATACGGCGTTGCCACCCGGTATAAGATCCTCGAAGAACTGGGCGCGAAAGCTTCTTATGAAAAGGCCTACCGCCTGCAGGAAGTGGATGAGGTGTTTGGCGACGGACTCAACGTTCAACCCAATCCCGATCTCAAACCCGAGCAGAGCGACAACGTCAATCTTGGGTTTTACTACAGCAAAAAACTGCGGGAAAAACACCGCTTCTACGTTGAAGCCTCCGGGTTCTACCGGAATGCTGCTAATTTCATCTATCCCGTTCCCGACCAACGTTCCAAAGCATTGAAGAATGAAAATAAAGCGAGCGTGCGCATTACAGGTATTGAAGCAGAGGCCCGCTACGACTACCTGAACCTGGTTTCCGTCAACATCAATATGACCTACCAGAATGCCGTGAACACCACCAAGTTCGGCGGCACCGCATCCAACACGCCGGAAGCGACTTATATGAACAAGATTCCCAACCAGCCCTGGCTCTTCGGCAACGCCGGACTGGGCCTGGGTAAGAACGATCTCTTTGGAAAAAATACCCGGCTCCAGTTCAACTGGTACACGCAGTACGTGCACTGGTTTTACCTGACCTGGGAAGCTTTTGGTAATGCCAACGGGAAGTCCACCATCCCCGACCAGTTGGTGCACAATGCCACGCTTACGTATTCGCTGCAGAACGGCAAATACAATGTTTCGGCCGAATGCAGGAACCTGACCGATAACCTGGCCTTCGACAATTTCCGCCTGCAGAAGCCGGGTCGCTCCTTCTCTCTGAAATTCAGATATTTTTTACGCTGATACCAATTAAGTCAAAACAATCATATAGATCATGAAGCTGAACCTTTCTCTCCCGAAAATCCTGAGTGCTGTTTTTGTAGTTGCTGCGCTGGCAGGCTGTTCCAAGAGTAGTAATACAGATCCCGATCCCAATCCGCCTGCAGAAGAAAAACAGTATTCCGCGGTAGTATGCGTGGGTAGCTGGCCCAATACCGCTTATTATATTGCCAGCGTTCCGTCGCTCACCCAGGGAACCATTACCATCCAGGGCAATGGCGCCGAAATGACCGGAAAAGTATATGCGCAGGACGTTCTGCAGAAAGATGGTTACTATTACCACGCCAATGCAGGCAGCGGCCGCTTCGGCAAATACCATGTAGACAACGGCGCGCTGGTGGTGGATACGGAGATCCCCTATACCTGGCTTAACTGGAGCTCCTATGTTTGGATCAATGATGAAACCCTGGTGGTTTTCGGAACCGGCGCCAACAACAGCGAGGTGAACGAGGCCCGTTATTCCGTTGTTAACGTAACAAGAATGTCGGTAACCAATGGTACCCTCGCATTCAGCGCCTTCCCCAATGCCAGCTTTTCCAATTACAGCATCGGCTTTGCGGAATACCGGTCCGGCAAGATTTTCATCGGTTACCAGTTTGTTTCGGAAGACTGGAGCCTGTACCCGGATATGCCCGTATTCAACCAAATGAATATCGCGGTGGTGGACTATCCGACCATGACCGTTAGCAACAACATTACGGACATCCGCAGCACCACACCCGGCGGTCCCACTGTGTATGCCCCGGTTTCTTTCGTGGATGAAAACAACGACCTCTATTTTGTAACCGACCCCGTATTCAACTACGACTATACGTCGCCGTCAGCCATCTATCGCATCAAAAACGGCGAAACTGAGCTGGACGATTCCTATTATTTAGACCTGTCGTCCAAAACAGAAAAAAGCATGGGTGCAGCCATGTGGTACCTCGGAAACGGTAAGGCCATTGTGCGCACCCGTGTGGCTGGCGCTTCTATCGACGCAGACCACTACTATTCTATTGTAGATGTGCGGAATGGCAACTTTATCAAAAAACTAAACCTGCCTGCAGACAAGGGCGAGAGAATGGTGAATGCTGTTATTGTAGAAGACGGTAAAGCATATATCGCCGTGAACGCAGTTGACAAAGATTATATCTGGGAATACGATATTGCGGCCGACAAACTTACATCCGGCGCGGAATTTATTGGCGGCATCGATTATATCCTGCGGCTCGAAAAAGTTAAATAACCCATTTTTTCTGCAGCATCGGTTGGCAACAGGTTTGCCGGCCGATGCCTGTTTTTGAACCAGTTTGGAACTAAGCATGCTGAAAAAAATAAACGCCTGGTTGCATTTGTGGTTGGGCCTGGTATCGGGGCTGATTGTACTGGTGGTGAGCATTACCGGCTGCATCCTGGTGTTTGAGCAGGAGATCAAACAGCTCACTTCACCATGGCTGCATGCGCCCCGGAATAACGGTGAGGCCTACCTGCCGCCTTCCGCGCTGTACCGTTCCGTAAAACAGGCGCTGCCGGACAAGGAGGTCCATTCGGTATGGTACCATGGCGAAAATTTATCGGCCCACCTCACGATAGACGGCGATTCCCTCGTGTATGTGAATCCCTATACCGCCGATGTGCTCGCATACGTGCATGGAGAAGATTTTTTTCATTTCATAGAAGAAGGGCACCGCGAGCTCTGGTTGCCGCACAAACTGGGGCATGCTGTGGTGAGTTGGGGCACCCTGGTGTTTTTTGTACTGCTGATCACCGGTATGGTGTTGTGGTGGCCCAAAAGATGGAACAAAAGGAACCTGCAGCAGGCGTTTACCGTCAACTGGAAGGCCCGGTTCAAACGCGTGAACTACGATTTGCACAATGTACTCGGATTTTATTCCCTTATCATTGCTGCCCTTATTGCGTTTACGGGATTGATGATGGGCTTTCCCTGGTTCAACAAAGCGGTATTCAGCCTGGCTGGCGGCGAACTGAAACCGCGCGTTAGTGCTGTATCCGATACCACCTTGTCGGCCAATACAGTGATGATGGAACAGGTCGATAAGGCCTGGAAAAAGGGGATTACGGAAATTGGCCGGCACAATAAGGAAGCGGTGATCGTGCATTTCCCCGATGACGCGACGGAGGCCATTTATGTATGCGTGGACATGTACATGGGCACCTGGCGCGATGTTTACCTCGACCAGTATAGCCTGCAGGAATTGCCGGGCACCAATCCCCGCCTGCAGGATGTGGACAGGGGTACCTGGATACGTCGCATGAACTATGGGTTACATGTGGGAGAAACAGGCGGCTTGCCGACCAAACTGCTGTATTTCCTGGCGAGCCTGGTCTGCGCCAGCCTTCCGGTGACGGGCTTCCTGGTATGGTGGGGCAAGAAGAAAAAAACGGCAGGAAGAAAGCCCGTACAACGCATACGGGTACAAACAGAACAATTCGCGAGCTCATGATATACACAGGTATTTTCCTTTGCAGCTTCCTCGGGTTCTTTATGCTGTACAACAGCTCGGGGAAGGCAAAGCTTTCCAGAACGGGCGCTTTTGAAATGTGGCTGCAAAACCATATTCCGCTCACAAAAGCGATGGGTACGGTATTGTTGGCATTGCCTTTTCTCCTGCTGCCACTGAAAGACGGACTGGGTGTTGGCATGCTCACGGCCTTCCTGTTGCTGATGACGGCTGCGGGTTTAACGGTGGCCGTTGCCCCCTTTTATTACCTGCGTATCAAACATATTGCCATCCTGGTGACAGGGTGTTGCTTCCTCGAATACTTATTTTCCTGAATCATGCCCGCAAATAAAAAATACCTCACCAGTTCCCCGTTGCAGCGTATGCTGAAGATCACGGCAGGCATCATTGGCGGCTTCCTGCTCAGTACTGCCATTCACCAGTTCGCCATGTTTTTCCTGCCAAAGAAAGACCTGCACATTACCATGCATTTTTCCGTCTATATCCTGTGGGCGGCCCTGATGGTGCTGGCTTTCCTGGCGCACAATGGCTGGAAAATATGGGGCTGGTACCTGTTGTTAAGTGTGGCTCTGTTTGCTCCTTACTTGTATCAACTCGTGGTTAAACCGTAAAGCAATCGCAGATGAACCTGAGGAATTATAATATCTATTTTCATACGCATACCATCAGCGGTATCATCATCACGGCAGTGTTGTTCGTGATCTTTTTTGCGGGCTCTTTTTCTTTCTTTAAGAATGAAATAGCGGCCTGGCAGAAAAATACGCCCAACAACGCGGCCATCCAGCGATCGCTCGACTACAACCGCATTGCTGACACCGTTGAAAAAAAATACAATCTCTATGGCCGGGAGGTTTCGCTGTATGCACCACCGCATTCAAGGATGATTGGCGTATATGTAGGGGAGTCGAAAGATACGGTTAACAATAAGGCGGAAGGCGGTTTCTTTTACCTCGACCCGGTTGATTTTTCCACCCGGAACTACGAACAGTCCTATGGCCTGAGTGAATTTTTATACCGCCTGCATTTCCTGGCGCAGGTGAACGATATTGCCGATTTCGGGTTTCCGCTCGGATATTATATCGCCGGAGGTATTGCCTTCGTGTTTCTCTTTGCGCTCTTCACCGGCTTGCTGGTGCACTGGCAAAAGATTGTTTCGAATTTTTATGTGTTCCGCCCCTGGGAAAAGCTCAAGACCGTATGGACCGATCTCCATACCGCCCTGGGTGTGATTACGTTTCCCTTCCTGTTTGTGTTTGCGGTAACCGGCACCTATTTCCTGATCAGCTACCCGCTGTTCACACGGCCTACCATAGCCATGCAATACGAAGGAAAAGAAGACTCGCTTTTTGCTGAACTCGGTTATGGCAGCCACGAACTGGCCATGAAAAACGCTGTTGCTTCCCGGCCGGATCTAAATCACCTGGTGGACAGCGCCTATGCGACCTGGAACGGCGCCATCGTGAACCATGTGGAAGTGCTGAATTATGGAGATGCCAGCATGCAGGTACACATAGGCGGCATGATGCCTGCATCGAAAAAATTCAACAGCAGCGGCGAACTGGTTTTTGATGCAGCCTCCGGTGCTGTTATAAAAAACAAAGATCCCCTGACGCCTTCTTCTTATTCGGAAGTGGTGGACAATGCGGTATATGTACTGCATTTTGGCGACTACGGCGGCTATGCCACGAAGATCCTCTATTTCCTGCTGGGCATCTGCAGTTGCTTCGTGATCATTTCGGGGGTGCTGATCTGGCTGGTGGCGCGGGAGAAGAATAATATACCGTTGAAAAAACGAAGGTTCAATCTCTGGCTTACCCGAATATACCTGTCCCTCTGCCTGGGTATGTTCCCCGTAACGGCCGCCAGTTTTATTGCCGTAAAGCTGTACCCCGATGGCGGACAACAATTCATCTATGCTTTTTATTTCTGGCTGTGGCTGGCTGTGGCGATAGCTTTCCTTTTTCAGAAAGACATCTATAAAATATGCCGCGACAGCTTGTTGGTCGGCTCCATCATTGGGATATGCATTCCCGTTACAAACGGATTTGTTACCGGCAACTGGATCTGGGAAAGCTATGCCCGGCATTATCACGATATCTTATTGGTAGATGTGTTCTGGATACTGGTATCGGGTGGCGCTTTCACCTGCTGGTGGCTGATGCTCCGGCAGCAGCGGGCAAAAGAAGTGAAGACCGGTTTGCAGGCAGCCCGGGCCTGAGAGATCGGGCCTGATAAGCAGGTGGCGAAAATTATTTCTGCGATTCCGCATATTTTTTGAAGTGATCCAGGATGGCCTGCCAGCCTGCCTGTTGCATTTCGGCGCTATTGGTATGTTCCGCTTCAAATTTCACCACCACCTCCGTCTGGTTGCCGGCGGCATTAAATCCAACCCAGGCCTTCCTGTCGTCTCCCATCGTATAGGCCAAACTTTTTCCCGGTTCCACATCGGTATAAGTGCCTTCGAAGTCGAAGCCCATACTGCCATCGCGCGCTTCCATGCGGGAAGAGAATTTACCACCGACCCTGAGGTCATTGCTGGCGCCGGGGCAATGCCAGTCGGGCGATGCACTGTTCCATTGCGTAATGTGTACCGGTTCGGTATAATATTTCCATACCTCCGATACAGGCGCTTGTATGGTAGTATGTACGGTTAATACGGTGGGTGCTGGTGTGTCCATAAAAATATTTTTCAGTTGTTTAAAAAAATCCTGCCAAAGGTGGCCTGTGGTTTAGGGCGTGTTTTGAGAAGGCGGAATATTGCGCTGCGCCGCCTTGACCTGGTCGATTTTGTGTTCCAGGCGTTCCAGCATTTCCAGTTGTTTCTGCTGGATATCGCAGAGATGCTGGAACTGGTCGATGATGCTGAGGTCCATTTTAGCGTGCAGGTTGCGGATTTCGATCTCCGCTTTCAGGTTCACCAGGTAATCGTTCTCCGCTCTTTGCCGATCCTTGGCTTCCTGGCGGTTCTGGCTCATCATAATGATGGGCGCCTGTATAGCAGCCAGGCAGGAAAGCATGAGGTTGAGCAGTATGAAAGGATAAGGGTCAAAACCATTGTTGTGGAGCAGGAAACCGTTCAGTAAGATCCAGCCTGCAAGAAAGCCGGCGAAAAGCAGGATGAAAACCCAACTGCCTCCAAAACTGGCCATTTTATCGGCCAGGCGGTCGCCGGTTGAGACCTTTTCGGAGCTGCGGAAATTTGTGATTTTAGAGGAGAGCAGGGTCTCTTCCTCCAGCGCTTTCTGCACAATGCCGTTGAGCTTCTGCAGGTGCTCGTTTTCTGTCGCCAGCAACTGGCGTATATAAGAATGCGTCGCTTTCATTAAAGAAAAATACAGCAAATCACCGGCTAAATTGCTGTTAAAATGGAGCCGCCCCGTATTTTTCAAGCCGCTTCTCCGCTAGCTTAGGGAAGCATTTCCTCCAAATACCTGCTTATATGTCTTACAACCGGATCAACAACCTGACGGGCTGGGCTGTATTCAGCGTTGCGGCCTTTGTTTACCTGAGCACCATGGAAGCCAGTGTCAGCTTCTGGGACTGTGGTGAATTTATAGCAAGTTGTTATGGACTGCAGATTCCGCATCCGCCCGGTGCGCCCCTCTTTGTTCTGCTGGGCCGTTTTTTTATACTGCTGGGTGGTAATAGCCCACAAACCGCGGCGCTGGCGGTTAATACCATGAGTGCCCTGGCCAGCGCTTTCACCATATTGTTCCTTTTCTGGACCATCACGCACTTTGCGCGAAAACTAACCGGCAATACCCTTGCCATTATGGCTGCAGGCGCCGTAGGTGCGCTTGCCTATTGTTTTTCCGATTCCTTTTGGTACAGTGCCGTGGAAGGAGAGGTCTATGCGCTTTCTTCCCTGTTCACCGCCCTGGTGTTCTGGGCCATCCTTAAATGGGAATCCGTTGCCGACCGGCCCGGGGCCGATCGCTGGCTGGTATTCATCTTTTATATGATGGGACTGTCCATTGGCGTTCACCTGCTCAACCTGCTGGTGTTGCCGGCCATTGTAATGATCTACTATTTCAAGCGGTTCCGGTTTTCCCGCATGGGCATGCTGACGGCTTTCCTGGTGGGTTGTGCCATCACCGGTTTCATCCAGGTGGTGATGATACAGTCCAGCGTCAAAGCCGCCGGGAAACTGGACCTGTGGTTCGTGAACGAATGGGGGCTTCCTTTTTTCAGCGGCTTTGCTTTCTTTTTCGCCGCGCTGGCGGTGCTGCTGGCCCTTGGGCTGCGGTATGCTGCGCGGAAGCGAAAAGCCTCCCTGCGCGTGGCCTTATGGAGCGCCTGCTTCCTCCTGCTGGGCTACAGCACCTATCTCACAACCATGATACGCTCTAACGCCGACCCTTATGTGGACATGTTCAACGTGGACAATCCCGTAAGTCTTGCCGGCTACCTGGGCAGGCAGCAGTACAGCGATTGGCCCATTCTCTATGGGCCCGATTTTACCGACCGGGCACCGGTAGTGCCTAACGGAGTACAATACACGAAAGGAGAGAAGCGCTACATCGCATCCGGTACGCAGTGGAAGAAAGACTGGGTCCGCACGCCTTCCTCTCATTTTTTCCCGCGCCTGTGGGATGCCGACAACGAACGCGGCCAGTTGCGGAATTACCAGCAATTTGCGGGACTGGAACCCGACGAGCAACCTACCATGGCCCACAACCTTCGCTACTTTGCGAACTATCAGGCCGGCTGGATGTACATGCGCTATTTCATGTGGAATTTTGCCGGCCGCCAGAACGACCTGCAGGGGCTTGGCAATCCGGCCGACTCCAACTGGGTGAGTGGCATTCCTTTTATTGACAATGCGCGCCTGGGCAACCAGGACAAACTGCCCAACAGTATCCATGCCGGCAACAAAGCCTATAACCGGCTTTTCTTTCTGCCCCTGCTGCTGGGTCTCGCGGGTTTCATCTGGCAATACAAACGCGGCCGGAAGGATTGGCTCATCAACGGCCTGCTTTTCTTTTTCACGGGTCTTGCCATCGTGATTTATCTCAACCAGAGCGGCTTCCAGCCACGGGAGCGCGACTATGCCTATGTAGGTTCTTTTTATGCTTTTGCCATCTGGATAGGCCTGGGCGTATTGGCCGCCTTGCAATGGATACGGCGTTTTGGTGAGAAGCCCCTGCTCCGTTATGCCGTCATGCTCGCCTGCCTCGGCGTGCCGGCGCTGATGGCCTGGCAGGAGTGGGACGACCACGACCGCAGTGAAAAAACACTGGCGCGCGACCTGGCCCGCAACTACCTGGAATCCTGTCCGCCCAATGCCGTCCTCATTTCCGCCGAAGACAACGATACCTATATGCTCTGGTACCTCCAAACGGTGGAAGGCGTGCGTCGCGACGTGCGGGTGGTGGTGAATACCATTTTCGCGACCGACTGGTATACCAACCAGTTGCGTTACAAGATATACGACAGTGATCCCGTCGACCTGCTGTTCACGGCAGAGCAATTCCGCGGCAGCAACCGCGATGTTGCCTATTTTCTTGACCTGCCCGGTTTTGATCCTTCCAAATACTACGACCTGAAATCAGTACTGCAGCAGGTGGTGGGCAGTGACGACCCACGGTTCACACGCCAAACGGAAGAAGGAGAATCCATTCACCTGGTGCCCGCGCGGAAGCTCACCGTGCCGGTGAATGCCGAACAGGCACTGGCTAACGGAGCTGTATACCCGAAGGATAAGATCGTTCCGGCCCTGGAGCTTGAGATCAGCGCCGGCAAAAGCTACCTGCTCAAAAATGAGCTGGCCCTCCTGGGCATCATTGCGCAGAACGATTGGAAGCGTCCCATCTGCTTCACCAATACCGGCGACCTCGATGCGCTGGGGCTTACCCGTTATACACGCCAGGAAGGAATGATCTGGCGCCTGGTGCCGGTAAACCAGCCGGGCGTTGACACGGAGCGCTCTTACAATCTCGCCATGAAAACTTTCCAATACGGTGGCGCTGATAAAAAGGACCTGTATATGGACGAAGACAACCGCCGGCGTTTTGGCATCCTGCAACTCGCGCATGCACAGATTGCACAGGGACTGCTGCAGGAAGGCAAAGAAGAACAAGCCCGCGAAGTGCTGAACCGTTTCGACCAGCACCTGCGCACCACCAGCTTTACCTATGGCATGCGCAGCAGTCGCGGCAGCAGGCACAATGCCGTCAGCCTGGAGTTTCTGCGTGTATGCCGGCTGGCCAAAGCCGATGCCCTTGCCAACAAAGTAGCGGCCTCCCTGCAGCAGGACCTCCGGCAGCAGATGGACTATTACCAATCGCTGGGTGAGGACGCAGCCAGCGACGAACAACTGGCGGAGCAGGCCTATCAATTGTTGCAGGGCAAGCCCGCCTATCTCGCATCGCGCCAGCTTGGCTTCGCATACGATATCGTAGCTGCTTACCAGGGGCTGCATCAGTTGGAAACCCTGAAAGCATTGTAAACAGCAACCAGGGATGCACGTTAGGTAAATTCGGTAACTTTGCTGCCATGAAAAAAGCGGCAGCAATAGGTGTACTGCTGACCTGCGTGCTTTCGTTGCGGGCGCAGGAAAACAATGTGCCGAAAGATACGACGCACTATTCCCTGCTGGTTAACGGTAGTGGCAATATCAACCGCACCAACGACGGGACCACGCATACCATCAACAATTCCATCCGCTTCAACGTAAAGGGGAAAAAACTCAACCTGAACACTTTCTCCAGTTGGATCTACGGCGAGAACCCTACCAAGAAAACCAACAACGATTTCCTGGCGGCGGTTGACCTGGACCTGTTCCGGGAAACCCGGCGCTGGTATTACTGGGCGCTGGCTGGTTATGAAACCAGCTATTCCCTCAACATCCGCGATAAAGTGCAGGGTGGAGGCGGCATCGGCCTCAACGTGATCCGTAAACCGGAAGCTTCGCTGATCCTGACGGATGGTATTCTTTATGAAAGAAACGTGCTCACCGAACCCGACCAGTACGGCAGGGAGCGCTACGAAACGGTGCGGAACTCCTTCCGGGTAAAATTTCATATTGCCATCCAGGACCGCTTCCGCATCGAAGGCAGCAACTATTTCCAGAACAGTTTGTCTGATGGAAAGGACTATATCGTTCGCTCCAACACGCTGATGTTGCTGAAACTCTACAAATCGCTCCAGCTCACCATGAGCCTGGTGTACAACCGCACCAATATTACAGAACGGGAAAACCTGCTCTTTACCTACGGGCTCGCTTTCGAAAAACGTTTTTGAGAACTGGCAGTGCTGCTGCCAGCCTGCCAGCGATCCGGAAATCCGAGTTTCCCGGATCAGCCGCGCTCTTCGAAGCCGCCGCCCTGTCCGCCACCGTCGTTACCACGACGTTTGAAAAGATCAAGATCGCTGCGCCCGAAGCGGTAGCTGAAGGTCAGCCGGAAGCTCCGTACGTTCCAGCGCCGGTAAGAATCCTGGTAAAAATTGTCGGTATCGGTAATGCTTCCGAAACGGCGTGAATTGAGCAGGTCATTCACGTTGAATACAAGACTGGCGGCCTTGTTCTTCAGGAAATCTTTGCGGATGGCAAAATCAATTCCATACTGCTCTTTCTGCCTGCCCTGCGGCATTACACGCGGCGACTCGTATTGTCCCGATAACTGGAAGGAAAGATTGTTGACGATGGGAGTGGAGGGGGTCACGATCTTGTAATTCGCCATCAGTTTGGCGCTCCAGTTGAAACCGTAGTTGTTCAGGTTCACATCGTTTACCGTTGCCTTCACATCGCGGTACTGTGCATTGAAGTTGGGCGTGAAATCGAAATTGCTGCCCACTTTCTGCTGCCAGGTTACTTCCACGCCCATGCGGTTGGTACGGTCGGCGTTGATGAAAGTGGTCAGCAGCGCATCCTTGCTGATGGCGGCATTGTTGAGCTCTTCCAGTTCTTTCTGGCTGATGGTATCGCTGTACATGGTGATGTCGTCGGTATTGTTGCGGTAATAAGCCGACACCAGCAGGTTGCCCGAATTGTACTGCTTGTTGTAATTCACCTCGAAGGAGTTGGTGAATTCTGGTTGCAGGTTGGGATTGCCGCGACGGATGTTCATGGGATCGCTGATGTCCACATAAGGATTGATCTGCCAGAAATTCGGGCGGTTGATGCGGCGGGAGAAATTGGCCTGCAGGTCGTTCCCGTTGCCCAGTTCATAGGTCAGGTACAGGCTCGGGAACAGGGTGTTCCAGAGGTTGCTGCCACCAGACGGGTAATCGTAACCAAAGTTCTTGGCGCTGTCGAGCAACTCGCCTTTGAAGGAGGATTGTTCAATGCGCAGGCCACCCTGGTATTTCAGTTTGCCGATGCTGTTGGAATAGTTTCCATAAATGGCGTTCACCATTTCACGGAAACGGTAGTTGTTGCTCAGCGGCAGCTTCACGGTATTGTTGTTGCCATCGATGGAATAAACGTCCAGCTTATCGCTCGAAATATTATGGTAGCTGCGGGCGCCAAATTCCAGCTTGCTTTTTTCAGAAAGCGGGTTGGAATAGTCGGTCTGGAACGTGAACTGGTTGCCCGAACCATCGGAATAGCTGTTTACATTGCTCACAGGCGCTTCGGGGTCGCCATTGGGTTTGAACAACTGGTTGGCAATGGTGCCATCGCCGCCATTGTGACCACCGCTGTAGGTGAAGTCCGCCGTCCATTCCTTACCGCTTTTATCATAGGTGCGGCGGTAGTTAAGCTGGGTATTGGCCCGGCGGAACCAGTCCTTATCAATGCTCAGGCGCGACCCGGTATTGGTGAGGTTGTTATCCTGGTCAAGATAAGTTTGCTGCTGTGTTTCGTCGTTATCGAAACGGCCACCCACAAAAGATTGTGTGATGGAAATAGTATTGTACTTATCCAGGAAATAGTCGGCGCCAAAGCGGGCCGACTGGAAACGGCGGTAACGGTCGTTTTCTGACTGCTGGTTGAAATAATCGGTCACTACGCCATTGTCCTTGTTCTGGCGGTAAGCTTCTCCCTTGGCAGTGCCGCCGCTCTTATTGTAATTGCCGCTGGCAAAGAAATTGAACTTGCCCTGGCGGTAATTCAGGCTCAGGTTGCCATTCAGCAGGGAAGGTGTTCCCGCGCCAATGCTGGCGATACCGTTCAGCCCGGCCTTGCGGTTTTTCTTCATGATGATATTGATAATACCACCGGTGCTGCCGGCATCGTATTTAGAAGAAGGATTGGTAATCACTTCCACACGATCGATATCGTCGGCAGGGATCTGTTCCAGCGTAAGAATAGTGGGACGGCCATCCACCAGTATCTGCGGAACGCTGTTGCGAAGCGTAACCGTACCGTTCACGTCCACACTCAGCGAGGGAATATTTTTCATTACATCCACGCCATTGCCCCCTTTCGCGGTAACGGCCGCGTCTGCATTAAAAATGCGACGGTCCACAGCCAGGGTCATCATCGGCTTTTTTGCGGTAACCACTACAGACGCCAGGCTGGCGGCATCGGTGATCATCAGGAATTTTCCGGCGTTGAATTCGCGGTCCACCTCATCGAGACTGATGCGCTCATCCCTTTTTTCAAATCCAATAGCCGTTACCGTTAGTTGCAGGCTGCCTGACTTTACTGCTTTTGGAACATTGAGAGAAAAGTTTCCTTCCTTATCGGTCATGGAATAAGTATTAAGGCTGTCGTCGCCATGCAGGCCGGTAACAGAAATGGTAGCGGCTTCCACCGCTTTTCCCGTTTTCTGATCTACCACTTTTCCGAAGATCTTTACCTGCTCAGTGAGACCTGTTTGAGCAGCTACAGTTGAAACCATACCGGTGCAGGCAAAAAGGAGAATAAAAAAGAATGCAATGCGACGGTATAAGGGTAATTTTAGTTTCATAGCGCAAAGGACGTTAAAACTGCCTGAAATGTTGTGCTCGTTTTCTTAAAGAAAGAATAAAAGATTTATTAACACTTATTTCTTTTGCGTATGAACCCGGAACAGGAAAGGTTGAAGCAGAACGGCTGGAAGAAATGGGGCTCCTATGTTTCTGATCGTCAATGGGGAACGGTGCGGGAAGACTACAGCGCCAACGGCGATGCCTGGAATTATACCACCCACGAAATGGCCCGGAGCCGGGCCTGGCGCTGGGGCGAAGAGGGAATTGGCGGTATTTGCGACGACCGGCAGTTGTTATGTATAACATGGGCATTCTGGAATAAGCGCGACCCTATTCTAAAAGAAAGGTTTTTCGGTTTAAACAACAGGGAGGGCAACCACGGCGAGGATGTAAAAGAAGTGTACTATTACCTCGACGGCACACCCACCCATTCCTACATGAAAATGTTGTATAAATACCCGCAGGCCGAATTTCCCTACCAGCAGCTTGTGAAAGAAAATACCCACAGAAGCAGGAATGAGCCCGAATACGAATTGGCCGACACCGGTATTTTCGACAGGCAGGAGTATTTCGACTGCTGCATGGAATATGCCAAAGTGGATGTGGACGACATCCTGCTGCGCTGCACCATCACCAATCACGCGGCGCAGGCGGCCAGCATCGTTGTGCTGCCGACAGTTTGGTTCCGCAACACCTGGTCCTGGGGACGAAAGCCTTACAAACCCGTGCTCCGGTCGCTGGACAGTAATTGCATCGGGCTGGAACATGAAGAACTTGACATGTGCTATCTTTTTGTGGAGCAGGCCGGCAAACTGCTTTTTTGCGACAACGAGACCAATACCGCCAAACTCTTTGGCGTAGCTAACGGAAACAGCTACCCGAAAGACGGTATCAACGATTATGTGATCCATGCGCATGCTTCGGTAAATCCCGCGCAGGAGGGAACAAAGGCCGCGGCGCTGGTAGAACTGAACCTGGCTCCGGGCGCCAGCGCTGAGGTGCGACTACGACTCTGCCGCGAACGGCCCACCGATCCCTTCATGGAGTTCGATCGCTTTTTTGACCTCCGCCGGCAGGAGGCCGACGAATTTTATGCGGCCCACCAGCACATGATCCGTTCCGAAGAAGAAAAAAAGATCCATCGCCAGGCCCTCGCCGGCATGTTGTGGAACAAGCAGTTCTATTCATATAAAGTGCAGCAGTGGCTCGAAGGAGATCCCGCTATGCCGCCACCGCCGCCGGAACGCTGGACAGGCCGCAACCACAACTGGCCCCAGCTCTACAACAACGATGTAATATCGGTTCCCGATAAATGGGAATTTCCCTGGTATGCAGCCTGGGACCTCGCTTTCCATTGTGTGAGCATCGCCCTTATCGATCCCGATTTTGCAAAGGCGCAATTGCTGCTGCTCACGCAGGAATGGTATATGAATCCTGCAGGAGAATTCCCCGCTTATGAATGGTCGCTCCGCGATGTGAATCCACCCGTGCACGCCGGCGCCGCCTACCGCGTTTTCAAACTGGATGCAAAAGCAAAAGGGCATAAGGACTACGCTTTCCTCGAATCGGTTTTTCATAAACTGGTGATCAATTTCACCTGGTGGGTGAACCGCAAGGACCGGCACAACAGCAATATTTTTGAAGGTGGTTTTCTTGGCCTGGATAATATAGGCGTATTTGACCGCGGCGCCGTGCTGCCGCACGGTTTTTTCATGGAGCAGGCCGATGCCACAAGCTGGATGGCCATGTATGCCCTCAATATGCTGCACATTTCCCTGGAACTGGCGGGGCACAATAAGTCCTACCTGGGCATGGCCACCAAGTTCTTCGAACATTTTTTATACATCGCCGGTGCCATGGCCTATATGGGCGAAAACAGCAGCGGGCTCTGGGATGAAACGGATGAGTTCTTTTACGACCAGTACCGCCTGCCCGATGGAAGAACAGAGAAATTGCGCGTTAAAAGCATGGTGGGACTGATCCCCCTGTTTGCTGTGGAAGTGATGACCAAGGAAACCCTCGACGCTCATCCTGAATTTGCAGAAAGGATGAACTGGTTCCTGCGCCACCGCCCCGACCTGGCCAGCCTGGTATCGCGCTGGAACGAGGCCGGAAAGGAGGAGAAGCACCTGCTCAGCCTGTTGCGGGGGCATCGCATGAAAAGATTGCTGATGCGCATGCTCGATGAAACGGAATTCCTGAGCGACTACGGCATTAGGTCGCTGTCGAAACGGTATGAGAACGAACCCTATGAAGTGCAGTTCGACGGCGTTTCCTGGAGCGTGAAATATGTGCCGGGTGAAAGCAACAGCGATGTATATGGCGGCAATTCCAACTGGCGTGGCCCGGTATGGATGCCCATGAATTTCCTGATCATCGAAAGCCTGCGCAAATTTCATTTCTATTACAGCGACGACTTCAGGATCGAATATCCTACCGCCTCGGGAAACTACATGAGCCTGAAAGAAGTGGGCACCGAACTGGCAAAACGGCTACTGCGCATATACCTGCCCGATGCCTCCGGCAGAAGGCCTGTTTTCGGTAACCAGCGGTTGTTCCGGGAAGATCCGGCCTTTAGTGAGCACTGCCTGTTCTATGAATATTTTCACGGCGATTCCGGCAAGGGATTGGGTGCATCGCACCAGACGGGCTGGACAGGTTTGCTGGCCAACCTCATCGTAATGATGAACACCGACGATCACTCCAACACCTCGTAAATCACTCCAGCACCTCGTAAACGGTAAGGGGCGCCTGCTTGTTCTTTACCGTAATGGTGTCCACCTTGCGGCAGCGGAAAGAATCTTTGATCTTTTCATAAGCCGTTTCGGGAATGAACACCTGGCTTTCGCCCGCTGCAGCCTGCAGCCGTTGCGCGGTGTTCACTACGTCGCCTATAACGGTATAGTCTAACCGGCGAAGGCTGGAGGAACCGATATTACCCGCTATCATTTCGCCGCTGTTGATGCCAATGGCCACGCGGGCGCCATCGGGCCTTGCCGCAATGCCATTGCGGATGGCAAGGCAGGCATCGATGGCCCGGTCGAGGTGATAGGGCCCCTGGAAAACAGCCATGATGGCATCGCCTATGAATTTGTCGACCCGCCCCTTTTGCGCAATGATCTCTTTCACCATGCCGTCGAAATAGGTATTGAGCAGGTTCACCACGCTGTCGGGCGATGCGGTTTCGCTGATGCGCGTAAACTGGCAGATATCAATGAATGCCACACTTGCTTCAATGGTTTCGTTGACCATCAGCGCCTGTTCGTACTCGCGGCTGCCCATGAATTTGAGCACGTTCTCGTCCACGTACATGCGCAGGATATTGTTCTCCTTGATGGCCTGCAGGGTTTCCCTCAACTGGTTCACATGCTCAATGGTCTTTTGCATGGTGAGATCAAGGTCTTCGAAATTTACCGGTTTGCAAATGAAATCGAAGGCACCGCGGTTCATGGCGGTACGGATATTTTCCATATCGCCATAAGCCGATACGATCACCGTTTTGATCAGCGGGCTCATTTCCTTCAGCTTGCCCAGCAACGTGAGCCCATCCATTTCAGGCATATTGATATCGCTCAGTACGATGTCAATATCCGGATCTGCCTGCAGTTTTTCCAGGGCATCCTTTCCATTGATCGCAAACGTGAAATGGTATTTGTTCTCCCTGATCTTTTGCCGGAATTTCTGGCGGATCAGGGTTTCCAGGTCGGCTTCGTCGTCGGCCACAAGGATCTTTGCCATCAGCTTACAGCTTTGAGTTTTTCTTTCAGCAATATAAAGTCGATTGGTTTGGTCAGGAAGTCGTCGGCCCCGAGACTAAGCGCCTGTTGGTGATTTTCCGGGTCGCCATAGGCCGTGATCATCATGACGGTGGGCGGCGGATTTTCATAATGGGTCTTGATGGCTTTGAGCAATTCCAGTCCGCTCATGCCCGGCATATTGATGTCCGAAAGGATCAGCACGGCTTCGTGCAGGTGATGGTCGAGGTAGTCGAGGGCCTGCTCGCCGGAGAAAGCAAAAAAGAAGGCCATTTCACCGGCGCGGATCTCCTTCCGGAATTTCTGTTCAAAAAGCGCCTGCATATCGCTCTCGTCGTCTACAACCAGGATTTTCATGTGCGTGGAATTTTTCAAATGGCCATCCGTGTTGGAAACACCCGGCCCTCCGGGCCGTGAGCCACCGGGTTCAAGATACAACAATAATGATGGCGGCGGGAAAACCGCTGGTCTCGTTTACTTCAGTCCTGCAGAAACAGCCGGCGACGCGGCGCGCAGCAACCCTTCGTGGGTGATGTTCACCTGCGTGAATCGCTCGTGCTGCTGCAATCTTACCAGTCCTTCTTCGTGCAATTGCATGATGTGATGGAGAATGGTATCCCAGGGCAGGAACTGCCGCACAATGATCTGTGCAGGTTTGCATGGATAGCTGGTGGGATCGGGGTCCTCCTTCACGATGGAGTAAATGGTTTGCAGTGTGGCGTAATGGTTATCCATATAGAACCAAAGTAGGTTCAAATTTCAACATACGAAAAATAAGTTATCAACCAGGGCGACTGGGTAGAATGTTGATTTCCCGGCTAGCGCGGTTCTCAGCGAAGCCGGTGCGCCTTTACGCCCTCGCGGGTCATTTTCACCGGCAGGATCAATCCCTTCTCATCGAATTGCAGCAGGTCAATACAGGTTTCCCTGCTGTTGCCATCGGTTTCCGTCATCGGCCGGCGGTGGTACACAATATAGTACTGCTCTTTACCCGGAACCTTGATCACACTATGATGGCCGGCGCCATTGGCGATGGTGGTGTCCTGCTGCAGGATGGTGCCGATCCGCTGAAAGGGCCCCAGCGGATTGTCGGCGATGGCATAGGCCACTTTGTAGTTGGGGCCGGTCCAGCCGCCTTCCGACCACATGAAATAATATTTGCCGTTGCGTATGAACATAAAGGGACCCTCTACATATTTTTCGGGTGTGATTTCTTTGAAGATCGTTCCGTCGGGGAAGGGTTCAAACCCGGTGAAGTCAGGTTTGAGGCGGGCGACATTGCAGTGCCGCCATCCGCCATAGAACAGGTAATACTGTCCATCTTTGTCGCGGAAAGCAAACTGGTCGATGGGCTGGGCGCCATTATGGAAGCGATCAATGAGCGGCTTGCCCAGGAGGTCGCGGAAGGGTCCCGATGGTTTGTCGGCCACCGCCACGCCAATGCCGCCGTATTCCTGGTCGTTCTGGATATCGTTGGCCCCGAAGAACAGGTAATATTTTCCATCCTTCTCTATCACGCTGGGCGCCCAGAGTGCGCGCTTCACCCATTTCACGCCGCTGCTGTCTATCACGCGGGGATGTTTGGTCCAGGTGATGAGGTCGCGCGACGAAAAAGCATCCATGAACACCTGCTTTTCGTAAGGCGCGGAATAGGTGGGATAGATCCAGTATTCTTTTCCGAAGATCATTCCCTCAGGATCGGCGTACCATCCCGGGAAAAGCGGGTTGCCGCTGGTTTTCGAAGCTTTTTTTTGCGCCACTACCGGTAAAGAACAAACGATAAGGCCAATACCGGCCAGCAATTTCGGGATTCGATGCAGCATGATTATTTTTTTTCAGTGTAAACGATGGAACCGTCGGGATAACCGACGAGGGTGGCGCTTGCATAGTGGAGGAAAAGACCGTTGTCCACCACGCCGGGTGTTTGGTTGAGCCAGGCATGGAGCTGCTCCGGCTCCTCTATGGCTCCAAAATGGCAATCGAGAATATAATGTCCATGGTCGGAAACGAATACGCTGCCGTTCTTTTCGCGAAGCCGCACCGGTATGCCGAAAGCGCGTTCGATGGACTTTTGCACCTGGCGGTAACCAAAGGGAATCACTTCCACAGGCAGGGGAAATTTTCCGAGGGTTTGCACCAGCTTGCCGGCGTCGGCCAGCACAATCATACGATCGGCCGCTGCGGCCACCATTTTTTCCTGGAGATGGGCGCCGCCACCACCTTTGATCAGCCGGAACGAAGGATCGATCTCATCCGCGCCATCCAGCACCAGGTCGATCTTATCCACTTCATTCAAACCCACCACCGGCACATTGTGTTCTGCCAGCAAGCTTTCGGTTTGTTTGGAAGTGGGCACAGCCCTTACCTGCATCCCTTCGCGTATTTTTTCACCCAGGGACAACAGAAACCAATAGGCCGTGGACCCGGTACCGGCCCCAATCGTCATTCCACTTTCCACGTAGCCGGCCGCGGCTCTTCCCAGTTGTTGCTTGATTTCGTCGGTTGACAACATGGCGGCAAAATAAAACATTTCGGTCATGCTCAGGGCAGGAGGGTGGCCCTTTCTTTATCCCTTCCCTTTTTGCCCACGCCGGTATTGGATTTTACCGAATAGAAAACCGATTTCCATACCAGGTTAAAAAAAGATTTGGTGGTTACCCGCTGGTAGCGCGCCCGGCGCTGGTCGGGATAGCGGTCGCCCGGCCGGTTGTTTTCCTGCAATACAAAATTGTTGGCGATAAAACTGAGCAGTCCCTTTTTGCGGTAGCCCTGCTCCGGACTACCGCCCAGCACTTCTATCTGCAGGCCCTCGTATTGCAGGGTGGTGGTGGCAATGGCAGCATCGTTGTTGCCGTTAACGGTGAAGTACAAGCGGTTAACCTTGCCCGTTACCAGTTTGGTATTGCCGAGGGGAATGGCCATGGGATTGAGCTGGGTAACAGGAAAGGGCGCAAAATTGGCTTTCACACTAAAGCGGCCGTCGCGCGAAACAGGAAAACCGAATGTCACGGCCACTGCGCTCGCGTCCATAAAATGGGCGTCCATCTCTGCCTTGAAGGGGAGAAGGCCATTGCCTTTTCCAGAAAGCGGGCCGATCTTTCCCCGCACCCGTGTGAAAAGCAATTTACCGATGGCATCGCCTTTTTCGTTTTTTTCAGAATAACTTACCCGGCCGTTTTCAATGGCAAGCACGGGAATATCCAGCGCAAAGGGGAGCCGCTTCAGGAGTTGGTGCGGGTACTGTCCCACTTTGGAAACCGTGGCCGGCGGATTGGATTTATCGTTGAACACCTGCAGGTCTGCATCTGAAATCAAAACGGATGCTGCGCGGATCAGGCTGTCTTCCAGCAGGTCGGTGAAACCTGGTTCGGTGGCCGTGATCTCTTTTACAGTGAGCCTGTAAATGTCCTTTTGCACGCCCGCTTTTGCCGCAGCCGCTTCGAGCGATTGCGCCGGCTGGGCTTCCAGCTTCAATCCGCTGATATGGGTGAGGTTTTGTTTGCCCGCACTGACGATCAGTTTCCGGGCGCTGAGCAAATAGCGGTTGTCCGACACCGGTAGCCGCAGGCTGTCGATCGATACGCGCAGGGCCCGCGCAAAAAAGAGCCGTGTACTGTCGCGCAGCGCCGCCGAGTCGATGGCAATATCATAGAGATCGATATGGATCTTCCTCACCGTTTTCTTTTCCTTTCTGCGGTTCAGGTACACCAGGTCGATGCCGTCGAGCTGCAGCGTATCCACGCCAATGCTGTTGAGGTTTTTGCGGACGCTCCGCACCAGTTTTTCGCGGCCTTCCTTCACACCCGCCGGTGCGGCAGCACTGTCGGATTTTTCCCTGCCCAGGCTTTCCACCAGCACTTCTCCGCCTGCAACGGTAATGGTATTGAGCCGCACCGCCTGCTGGCTGAGCAGGGCAGTGATGTCTACGTTCTTAATGAGCAGGTTGCTGAGCCGCAGGCTGATCCGTTGCCCCGATCGCAGCAGCGAAGTATCGGGCACCAGTTCAATATTGCGCAGGGTGGCCGAGCGCTGAGTGGGATCGAGGTGGATATCGCCAATGGAAAGCCGGTAGCGGCCACCACTTTTTTCCTGCACGAGCTGGGTGATCCGGTCGTTGAGCTGGCGGCTCAGGTCGGGACTTTTCAGGTAACGCCGCAGGAAAAACCAGGTGCCTCCCGCCAGCAAAAGCAATATTACCGCCACCAGCAGCAGCTTTTTCAGGAAGGAGGTACCGGGGTTAAAAGGCGAAATACTCAATGCTGTTCGGGAGATTTAGGGGGATTTGCGGAATTGGGTTGGATGTATTTTGCATTGTTGGCACTGTCTTCAGGACGCATATAACCAGTATCCGTTTGGCGGGTACTGTCGTTATTGATGGTATCTGAATCGGCAGGCGGTCTGTTGTCCGCATTGCCACAAGCAAATGCAATGCTGCCCGCAATGGAACAGCCAAGAAGGATCTTTTTCATAACAAATGTTTTAACAGTGGGCAAACCCAAGCAACCAGTAAAGGAGCAAAAAAACGACAATGGTGCCGAGGCAGCCACCGCCCCATTTATAGGCGCCATAGCCGGCAAGCAGGGTTCTGAGCCAATCTTTCATACAACGGGTTTTTGGTGTGGGTTAAAATTTTGTGCCATCTGCTGATTAATTTCCCTCATTTTTACCAGAATTCCCGCGGCTATAAACATCTCTGGTAATTTTCACCCGAATAGGGTAAATTGTGAGAGCGATGAAAAAGCTCCTGATTGTACTTGCCGTAACCGTAGCAGCCATCAGTTTACTGGTAGCCTGTATGCAAAACCGTTCGTCCGATGACCGGTTGTCCGACCAGGTCAGTTATAATTTTCACATCCGGCCCATTCTCTCCGACAAATGCTTCAAATGCCATGGCCCCGACCGCAACCACCAGGAAGCAGGTCTGCGTCTCGATCTGCCCGAAGCCGCTTATGCACCCCTCCGCGAAACAAAGGGCGCTTTCGCCATCGTTCCCGGCCAGCCGGATTCTTCCGAGCTCATCCGGCGCATTTCTTCCACCGACCCGGGTTATATGATGCCCGTGCCTGAATCGCACCTGGGGCAACTGACAGAAGCGGAGATCAAACTCTTCCGCAAATGGATTGAACAGGGCGCCAAATACGAAAAGCACTGGGCCTTTGTGGCGCCGGTAAAAGCGCCGCTGCCCGCCATCAAAAACCGTGACCAGGCCCACAACGAAATCGATTATTTCATACTGGATAAACTTCGTGAGAAAGGGCTGAAACCCAACGACCCTGCCGATCCCGAACGCCTGCTCAAAAGGATTTCGCTCGACATCACCGGTCTGCCACCCGGCACCGCGCTCATGGACCGTTTTCTCGCCGATCCCAGCGATGCGGCGTACGAAAAAATCATCGACAGCCTGCTCAGTACACCCCAATATGGGGAAAAAATGGCCATCCACTGGATGGATCTGGCGCGTTATTCCGACAGCTACGGATACCAGGACGATAATATCCGCACCCAATGGGCCTGGCGCGACTGGGTGATCCATGCTTTTAATGAAAACATGCCTTACGACCAGTTCATCACCTGGCAGATTGCAGGCGACCTTCTTCCCAATGCTACGCCCGAACAGATCCTGGCCACCGGTTTTTTCCGCAACCACAAATACACCGAAGAAGGCGGTGTGATCCCCGAAGAATACCGCATTGAATACAATATCGATAAAACCAAAACCTATAGCAAGGGCATACTGGGACTGACGGTAGAATGCGCACAGTGCCACGATCATAAATACGATCCCGTTTCGCAGAAAGAATATTTCCAGCTCTTTGCCTTTTTCAACAACTCGAAGGAGATGGGTTTTGAAGGCGATATTTCCGTCAGCAAGCCCGCAAAAATGCCCGTGCTTACGCTCACGCGGGAAGACATCAGCAATACCCTGCAGTTCATCAACCAGAAAGATACCGGCAAGCTGCTGGTGTCTGTAATGGGCGACCTCGACACGCTGCGGCCAACCTATATATTGAACCGCGGCGCCTACGACCAGCCTGCCGACCGGGTGATGGCAGCCGCACTTCCCGCCGTTATGTATTACGATACAGTGTCGGAACCCAGGAACCGCCTGGGACTGGCGCGCTGGACCGTCAACCCTAAGAACCCGCTTACGGCGCGGGTATTCGTAAACCAGCTCTGGCAGGAAGTATTCGGGCGCGGCCTGGTGAAAAGCAGCGGCGATTTCGGCATGCAGGGCGACCTGCCTACTCATCCCGAGCTGCTCGACTGGCTGGCAGTGGATTTCATGGAACATGGCTGGAATGTCAAACGGCTGCTCAAGCAATTCCTTATGAGCGCCACCTACCGGCAATCTGTAACCGCTACCAAAGAAAAACTGCAGGTGGATCCCGAAAACGCCTGGTATGCCCGCGGGCCGCGGGTAAGGCTGGCCGCCGAATCGGTGCGCGACCTGGTGCTTGCTTCGAGCGGATTGCTGGTGAAGGAGGTCGGCGGGCCAAGTGTTAAGCCCTACCAGCCCAAAGGCCTCTGGGAATCGGCCACTTCGGGCAGGGGCGTGCTTGCTACTTACCAGCAGGACAAGGGCGATAAACTCTACCGCCGCGGACTCTACACTTTCATCAAGCTCACTGTTCCGCCGCCTTCCATGATCCTGTTCGACGCCAGCAACCGCGACCAGTGCGAAGTGAAACGCCTGCCTACCAATACGCCGCTGCAGGCGCTGGCCATGATGAACGATCCGATGGTGATGGAGGCGTCGAGGGCCTTCGCGCAGCAATTACTTGCTACCAACGGCGACGCCCAAACGAATATTACCACGGCCTTCCGCCGCATCCTCTGCCGCAATGCCACCGGCAAGGAGAAAAAGATTCTGCAGTCTTATTACGAAGAGCAACTGGCGGCCTTCCGCGCGGGTAAACTGGATGCCGCCAAAACCCTTTCTGTGGGAGAATACCCGCCGGACGAAAAAACCGATAAGAACCAGCAGGCTGCCCTGATGAAGACCATCAACCTGATCTATAATACCGAGGAAGCGATCGTAAAAACCTGAACATGGAAAAAGAACAGTTTGAATTTCACCTGAACGTGAACCGCCGGAAATTCCTCGGGCGGCTGAGCCTGGGCATTGGCAGCGTGGCCCTGGGATCCCTGCTGGTGCCGGATCTTTTCCGCTCAAAAGAAGCGCAGGAGGAACTGGTACAGAAACTGCCGCAGTTTGCGCCAAGGGCCAAACGCATCATCTACCTGTTCCAGAATGGCGCACCTTCCCAGTTGGAACTCTTCGATTACAAACCCATGCTGCGCGAAAAATTCGGCCAGGAACTGCCTGCCTCCATCCGCATGGGCCAGCGCCTCACCGGCATGACCGCCGACCAGAAAAAATTTCCGCTGGTGGGTTCTCTTTTTGATTTCAAACAGTACGGCGAATCCAGGGCCTGGATCAGCGACCTGCTGCCGCATACGGCCAGGATGGTAGATGAGCTTTGCATTGTCAAAAGCATGTACACCGAAGCCATCAACCACGACCCTGCGCTTACCTTTTTTCAAACCGGCGCACAGGTGGGCAACCGTCCCAGTATGGGTGCCTGGCTGAGTTATGGGTTGGGCAGTGAAAACCAGAACCTGCCGGCCTTCTGCGTATTGCTATCCAAAGGAAAAGGCAACGGCCAGGGCGTGTACGCCAAACTCTGGACCAACGGTTTTCTCGATTCCATCCACCAGGGTGTGCGGTTCAGCAGCGGCGAAAACCCGGTGCTCTATCTCAACAACCAGGACGGTATAACGGGCATGGACAGGCGCCAGATGCTCGACAAGCTCGGCAGTCTCAACCAGGCGAACTACGACCAGTTTGGCGACCCCGAGATCACGGCCAAAATGCAGCAGTACGAAATGGCCTACCGCATGCAAACGGCCGTTCCGGAAGTGACCGATATCAGCAAGGAACCCGAATCCATCATCAAGCTCTATGGCCCCGATTGCCTCACGCCCGGAACCTATGCGGCCAACTGCCTGCTGGCGCGCAAACTGTCGGAAAGCGGTGTGCGTTTTGTGCAATTGTACCACCAGGGCTGGGACGGGCACGGCAATCTTCCCGGCGAAATACGCGGCCAGTGCGCCGATACCGACCAGGCCTCTGCTGCGCTGGTGCAGGACCTCAAACAAAGGGGACTGCTCGACGAAACACTGGTGATATGGGGCGGCGAATTTGGCCGTACCAATTACGGACAGGGTTTTCTCAAAAAAGAGAACTACGGCCGCGACCACCATCCGCGCTGCTTCACCATCTGGATGGCGGGGGGAGGCATCAAGCCGGGCGTGTACGGAGAGACCGATGATTTCGGATACAATATCGTCAACGACCCCGTGCACGTGCACGATTTTCACGCCACCGTGCTGCACCTGATGGGACTGAACCACGAAGAACTGACCTTTAAGCACCTGGGCCGCCGCTACCGCCTTACCGATGTTGCCGGCACCGTGGTGAAGGATATACTCAAAGCCTAAACTATGCATCGCAGAGATTTTGTCAAACAAAGCACGCTGGCCACCGCAGCCCTGGTGGCAGGTCCCTGGGGCTTTTCCGCAACCGGCGAAATACTGGGCCATGGCCAGAAAAAATACAGGGTAGACCAGGCCTGGAGCAGGGCCGATGTTACGCGTTTCCCGGTGAAGGACTGCCATGAAATGGTGCAGGACAGCAGGGGCCGGATCCTGCTGCTGACCAACGAAACCAAAAACAATGTGCTGGTCTATAATAAAAAAGGAAAACTGCTGAAAACCTGGGGCAGTACCTATCCCGGCGCACACGGGCTCACCCTCTTCCACGAAAACGGGGAAGACATGCTTTTCATCTGCGACAACAACCGCCACCAGGTGATAAAAACAACTATTGATGGCCGTGAGTTGATGGTGCTGGATTATCCGAAAGACACGGGCCTCTATGAAAAGGCCGAAGAATATGTTCCTACCGAAACGGCCATTGCGCCCAACGGTGATATCTATGTGGCCGATGGTTATGGCAAGGACTATATCCATCAATACGATTACAAAGGCAGTTACCTGCGGTCTTTCGGGGGAAAGGGCGACCAGCCCTCCAACCTGCTGAATGCGCACGGCGTGGCCATCGACCTGCGCCGCAAAGAGCAGCCCTGCCTAATCGTTACATCGAGGCAGGAGAATGCCTTCAAGCGCTACGACCTGCAGGGCAACTATCTCGACACCATTCCGCTGCCGGGCGCCTGGGTGTGCCGCCCCGTGATCCGCGGCGATTATCTCTATGCCGCTGTGCTGCAGAGCAACGACCGACAGTGGAAGGGAACGGGTTTTGTAACCATTCTTGACCGCGACAATAAAGTGGTGTCCAATCCGGGAGGTAACGAGCCCGTATATGCGAACGACGCACTGCAACCCCTTGGGCAAACCACACCCACATTCATTTATCCGCACGACGTGTGCATCGACGACGAAGAGAACATGTACGTATGCCAGTGGAACTCCGGTAAACGTTACCCTTATAAATTATCGCTTGTATCCTGATGCGATCCTGGAAACCGATCTTCTTTAATGGCATTTTTGCCGCCAACTGCCTGCTGGTTTTCCTGGTGCTGATGGAATCCAGGCTGGTGGTGCCCGCCTGGTTGCAGGTAGCCGGGCGCATGCACCCGCTGGTGTTGCATTTTCCACTGGTTCTATTATTGCTCTCCGCTGCCTGGGAACTGGCCGTTGCCTGGAAAATAGTACCGGCGGACCAGGGCCACTTCATTGGCGACGGACTTTTGCTGGCTACGGCGGCAACGGCTGTGCTCGCCGCCTGCTGCGGACTCATCCTGTCGCGCGAACCCGGCTACGATGCCGACCTGCTGGCCTGGCACAAATGGTCGGGCATACTGCTATCGCTGCTTTGCCTCGCCTGGTACAGCGCCCGGCAATACCTGCGCCGTGCGCGTTTGCCGCTGATATCCGCGTCTGCGCTGGGTCTCCTGCTCCTGGTCATCACCGGCCACCAGGGCGCCAATATCACCCACGGCGAAGATTTTCTTACCGCACCCATAGCGGTTGCAAAAGCGGAAAGGACCAAACCGGCGTTTGAAAATGCCGTGGTGTTCGATGATGTAATTCTTCCTATCCTCGATGCAAAATGCAATGGTTGCCACAATGCCAGGAAAGCAAAAGGAGAACTGGTAATGGACAATGCGGTTTCCTTTTTAACAGGCGGAAAGAACGGTGTCCTTTTCGATACCACGGCAGCAGATTTCGGCCTCTTGCTGCAGCGCATCCACCTGCCGCTGGAAGATAAAAAACACATGCCGCCCAAAGGCAAGCCTGAACTCACGCCGGAAGAAATGGCCATCCTGTTTTACTGGATCCGCTCGGGTGCGCCCATGCAGCAAAAACTGGCAATGCTGCCGGCCGGCGACAGTCTGCGCTTACTCACGGCCAAACAATTTGAGCAAACCGGTCCCGAGCGATACAATTTTGCACCCGCCTCTCAGGGAGCCATCGATAAACTGAACAACCACTACCGTCTCGTTGCGCCCATCGCTGCCGGCTCACCGGCCCTGCAGGCCTCTTTTTTCGGAAGGCAGGCATTCAGTGCAGAAGCGCTGAAAGAACTGCAGTCCGTCAATAGCCAGTTGGTATCGCTCAACCTCAGCAAGATGCCTGTAGACGATGCCTTGCTCGACCAGTTGACAACCTTCCAGGAACTGCGCGAGCTCAACCTGGCATTTACCGGGGTCACCGATGCGGGCGTGGCAAAACTCTCCAAACTGCCAAACCTGAAAACAGTCACGGTTTCCGGAACTGCTCTCACCGGCGCGGGCCTGACGGCCCTCACACGGTTGCCGGCTGTTAAAACCATCTACTGCTGGAGCACCGCAGCCACCGCTTCCGACCTGGAAAAGATAGCACAGTCATGGCCCGGCATCGCCTGGGAGCAGGGGTTCAGCGCCGACACCATCCGTGTGAAGCTCAACCCGCCCCATATAGAAAACGACCAGAGCATTTTCACCGATACGGTTGCCATCCATCTCAAACATTTTGTGCAGGGCGCAGAAATGCGCTACACCACCGACGGCACGGAACCTGATAGTGTTTCCTCTCCGCTCTACGATGGCAAATTACTGCTCAGCAAAAGCACCACCTTTAAAACCCGCGCATTTAAAAAAGGATGGGATGGCAGTGAAACCGCCATGCGTACCTTTTACCTGAAAGGCAAACAGCCCGATACCACCTGGTTCCGTTTTCAACCCGATTCGGGTTACCAGGGCAAAGGAACCGGTTCGCTCTTCGATGGCGAAAAAGCCGGGCTGAACTACCGCGAAGACAAATACCTGGGCTTCCGCAACCGGCCGATGGACCTCTACCTGGAATTTGAACAACCAATAGTGCTGAGCCGCCTGGAACTGAGCGCCCTGGTGGATATCAGCAGTTATATTTTTCCTGCAGTAAGCATCGAAGTTTCGGGAACGGCGGGTAACGGTCCGCTGAAACCCCTGGCCAGCCTGTATCCTGTATCGCCCAAAAAAGACAGCGCCGCCTATCAAACCCTGTATATATGTTCCTTCCCCGCACAGCCGCTCAAACAGGTGCGGCTCAAAGTGCAGAGCATCCAAAAACTGCCGCCCTGGCACAAAGGCAAAGGAGAAAAGGGTTGGGTTTTTGTAGATGAACTATTTTTACAATAGTCTATCATCTTTTATTCCTCCTATATGACCAGTTACGACCAGATTTTTGAGAACAACCGTAAATGGATAGCCGAAAAAAAAGCCGGTGATCCTTCTTTTTTTGAAAAGATCGCGCGCGACCAGCAGCCCGATTTTTTATACATAGGCTGCAGCGACAGTCGCGTTACCGCCGAAGAGATCATGGGCGTGCAGCCCGGCGAAGTATTTGTGCACCGCAATGTGGCCAACCTGGTGAACGCCACCGACCTCAATGTAATGGCCGTGCTGAACTACGGTGTGCGACACCTGGATGTAAAGCATATTGTAATATGTGGCCACTACAACTGTGGCGGCGTGAAAGCAGCCATGCAGGCAAAGGACCTGGGCATCCTCAACCCCTGGCTGCGCATGATCCGCGACGTATACCGCCTTCACCGCAAAGAACTCAATGCCATTGAAGACGAAACGGCCCGTTACAACCGCCTGGTGGAGCTCAACGTGCAGGAGCAATGCATCAACGTGATCAAACTCGCCAGCGTGCAGCAGGGCTACCAGCAAAAAGGCTATCCCACCGTGCATGGCTGGGTATTCGACCTGCACAATGGCAAACTCATTGATCTGAAATTGGATTTTCCCAACATATTGAAGGATATTCAGGAGATCTATCGCCTCACGGGCGATTAAAACAACGCTATTTTAGCTATATTTCCGGCATGAGAAATTGTCTATTGCTGCTCCTGCTTTTACTGCAGGTAAGCATTTCTAACGGTCAGGATAATACGCTTTCCAAAAAACAGGTAAAAAAAGGCTGGGTCCGCCTTTTTGACGGGCAAACCACCAACGGATGGAAGGGCGCCTTCATCGACCAGTTCCCCAGCCACGGCTGGGAAGTGAAAGACGGCATGCTGATCGTGGAGCCTTCCGGCGGCGCGGAGTCGACGAACGGTGGCGACATCGTTACCACGGAACTGTTCAGCGATTTTGAGCTCCTGGTTGATTTCAAACTCACCGAAGGCGCCAACAGTGGCATCAAATATTTTGTGGATCCCGGCCAGGACATACCCGGACAACCCCGCTCTGCTTTTGGCCTCGAGTTCCAGGTGCTCGACGATGCACGCCATCCCGATGCCAAACTGGGCCGCAACGGCAACCGCACGCTGGGCTCACTCTACGACCTCATCCCCGCCCCGGCCAATAAGCCGATGAACCCGGTGGGAGAATGGAACCACGCGCGCATTGTATCGAAGGGACGTCATGTAGAACACTGGCTCAACGGCGTAAAGCTGCTCGAATACGAACGGGGTTCCCAGGCATTCCTGGACCTCATTGCCATCAGCAAGTACAAAGACATTCCGGGCTTCGGGCTGGGTAATTCGGGTCGTATCCTGCTGCAGGACCACGGTGACCGGGTTTATTTCAGGAACATCTACCTCCGCAAATTGTAAGCGCATATGAAAAACAAGAACAGCCGCAGGCGCTTCCTGCAAAAAGCAACTGCCGGTTCAACTGCCCTCTTCCTCTCGGGCCAATTTCCCCTGCTGGCTTTCAACGGTTCTCCCAATGAAAAAGTAGTGCTGGCGGTGATGGGCACCAACGGAAGGGGTGAATACCTGGCCACGCTGTTTGCCGGCATTCCCAATGTGGAAGTGGGTTATATCTGCGAGGTGGACGAGCAGGTGCTGACGCGCACCCTCGCCGCAATAGAAAAGAAAACCGGCAAGCGGCCAAAAGCGTTTAAGGATGTACGTAAGATGCTGGTGGAAAAGGATATTGATGCACTGGTAGTGGCAGCGCCCGATCACTGGCATGCACCCGCCACCCTGCTGGGTGTGCAGGCAGGAAAACACGTGTACGTGGAAAAGCCCTGCAGTCATAATCCCGCAGAAGGAGAGATGCTGGTGGCTGCTGCTGCCAAACACGGCAAGCTGATCCAGATGGGCAACCAGCGCCGTTCTTTCCCGGGCGTTACAAAAGCTATGCAGGAACTGCACGGCGGTGTGATCGGAAGACCTTATTTCGCCAAAGGCTGGTACACCAATAACCGCAAATCGATTGGCACGGGCAAAATCGTGAAGCCGCCGGCGCACCTGGATTTCGACCTCTGGCAGGGCCCGGCGCCGCGCAGGGACTTTAAAGACAACCTGGTGCATTACAACTGGCACTGGTTCTGGCATTGGGGCACGGGCGAGGCGCTGAATAACGGCACCCACGAGCTCGACGTTATGCGCTGGGGCCTGGGCGTTGGTTTCCCCACCAAAGTAGTTTCCGCAGGTGGCCGCTACCAGTTCAAAGACGATTGGGAAACCCCCGATACGCAAACCATCAGTTACGAGTTCGGTAACAACAGCGCCATCCTCTGGGAAGGCCGCAGTTGCAACGATTTTCGCGTGGAAGGCAGCACGCGTGGCGTGGTATTTTATGGCGAGAACGGCACCATGGTGATCCCTGGCGGCGACGACTACCGCATTCACGATGCGGCCGGTAAACTGGTAAGGGAAGAAAAAAGCAGGGTGGGAAAAATTGAGGCCAGCACCATCGGCATGGGCGAAACCCTCGACCAGTTGCACCTCATCAATTTTATCAACAGCATCCGTGGTACGGAAACCCTGCGTTCTCCCATTGCGGAAGGGCATGTATCCACCCTGCTGCCCCAGCTCGGTAATATCGCCTGGCGCACCGGCAATACGCTTCACTGCGATCCCAAAAACGGTCATATACTCAACGATCCCAAAGCCATGGAACTCTGGCAGCGCAGCTACGAAACCGGCTGGCAGCCCAAAATATAGCGAGCATGAAAAAGATCATCGGCATTTTTTGTTTTTGTATCATTACCTTCTTGTCGCAGGCCCAGGAAATGTTCCCCGGCGTGGTTTCCTACACGTTCCGCAACAGCCTGGAAAAAGACCTGCCCGGTACGCTCGACAGCATCCGGGCGATGGGCCTCATCAATATGGAGTTTTCCAGCCTGTTCGGAAAAACGCCGGCTGAATTGCGCCGGCTGCTCGATGAGCGCGGCATGATTTGCACCTCTTACGGCGTGAGTTATGCCGACCTGAAAAACAAGACAGACGAAGTAGGGGAGACCGCCCGTACCCTCGGCGCTGCTTTTGTACGGGTGGCCTGGATCCCCCACGATTCCACTGGTTTCACCCTGGCCGTGGCCCAGCAGGCCGCCGATGATTTCAACAGGGCCGGCCAGTTGCTCATGGAAAAATATGGTATTCGTTTCTGCTACCACAACCACGGCTACGAATTTCAGCCCTATGGCAAGGGCACTTATTACGATTTCCTGCAATCGGCTACAGATCCCCGTTGGGTGGGATTTGAGCTAGATATTCTTTGGGTATATTTTCCCGGCAAGGACCCCGTGGATATCCTTCGCCGTTATGGCAAACGCATTTACCTCATGCACCTGAAAGACCTGAAAAAAGGCGTAGCCAGGAACCCGGTGGGCGGCACTTCGGGCCAGAACAACGTGAGCCTGGGCCAGGGGCAGATCGATATTCCCGCCGTGATCCGCGCGGCGCGTAAGGCCGGGGTGAAGCACTATTATATTGAAGACGAAAGCGACCGGGTTTTTGTGCAGGTTCCGGAAAGCATCCGTTTCCTGCGGACCCTGAAAAAATAAAAACCGGGAATATTTCTATCCCCGGTTCAGTGGCTGGTAAGCAAAAAGCAGTAAGATCTGGTCAAATAGATGGTAAACAGATACCTCCAGATACATAGACCCGGACCGTTTCGGGAATGCTGCTTGGCGTTAAAAAAAAATTAAAGAACCAGCAAACTGCAGCCGCGGATATCGGCCCGGTCGAGCCGTCCCAGTACTTCAAAGCTGCCTCCGGGATGAAGGCGGCCCAGGTCCTCCGTGGCAATAAAGGCGCAGGAATCGAGGTTGGCCAGATCGGCCACATTGATCACGCCCTGTACCGGTTTGTCCCCCAACTCAATGATTTTCAATGGATCATCTTCCTCTCGCAGGCTGACCCGCAGCCAGGGCGGCGACCAGAATCGTCCGCCTTCAGGCGCATAGGCCTGGCTCAGCAATTCGGTCATACCGTATTCGGAATGGATGGGGGCGGGTCCGAAAGCGGCCTGCAAACGCGCGTGCAGTTCTTCCCGGGTCAGCTCGGCACTCCTTCCTTTCATGCCGCCGGTTTCAATAATAGTGGTGTGATGCAGGGGCTGCGGGTGGCTGGCGGCCAGGTCGAGCAATGCAAAACTGACCCCGAAGAGCAGGGTTTTTTGTCCGGCCGTTTCAAGCGCATGCAGGGTTTGCGCCAGTTTTTCCTGCTCGTATAAATAAAAACCGCTGGCGGGGTGCCCCGAGGCACGGACCAGGTCGTCCACCATCACCACCAGTGAAGAATGGTTTCGTTCCAGGTAGGAGGGCAGGAGCCCGATGATGCACCAGTCTTGCGGCTGGCCGTAAAAGCGTTCGAAGCCCTGCCGGAAGCTCTGGCGGTACAAATCGAGGGAACGGATATAGTGCCGGCTGTTGACGGAACCCGTGGTGCCGCTGCTTTCGAACCAGGTCTCGGGCTCGTAGTCGCCGGTACGCACGGCATGCGATTTGAAAAAAGAAATGGGCAGGTAAGGAATTGTTTCGATGGCTTGCACGCTATTGGGATTGCGCCCAATGGCTTCGCAAAAGGAGCGGTAGAGCGCGTTTTCCCGGAACTGGTAGCGGAATATTTCCAGCATCAGGTCGGGCATTTGCGGTGCGGAACTGCTGAAAATTTTATGAATCAATTCGCTTCGCATGTTAGGTTAATCAGCGGGTAGTTGATAAATTCGTCCACAAGATAGATGCATTATGATTCGGAAACCGTATTTGCTTTCGGCCCTGGTATTGGTTCTGGTAACGGGCATGCTTGCCTGCGGCAAAAATAAATTCGAAACCAAACCGACGCTGGAACTGAAAAGCCAGAGCACCCTGGTTCCCTACGAGGCCCAGGCGCGTTTCGGGATCACGATGAAGTTCACCGATAAGGAAGGCGACCTCTCCGGCATTCGTGATTCCTCCATTTTTTATCAGCCTATTTGGCTGAATACCCGCGCACCCATTGCGCCTTACGTGGAAATATATGGGTCCCTTCCCGAATTTCCCGACAACAGTTCGGGTGAAATTGAGCTCAACCTGTTACAGTCCGATTTCTACCGCGATTTCAACCAGCCCCAGCTTCCGCCGCTCGATAAAAACGATACCATACAATTCCGTATCGTGGTCAAAGACAAGGCAGGCAATACCAGCGATACCCTGGTGACCCGCCCTATTGTTTTGCTGGGACAATAATCTTTAAAAATCATTACATGGCCGTTTCCAAAGCAGCAAAAAAACAGGCTGGCATCATCGATGCGCCCGCATTTGATTTTCTCCGCGAATACCTGAATACCCCCAGCCCGGTTGGTTTTGAAAGCGCCGGGCAGAAAGTATGGCTCAAGTATCTCCAACCTTATATCGACACACATTTTGTTGACCCCTATGGCAGCGTGGTGGGCATGGTGAATCCCGATGCGCCTTTTAAAGTGGTGATCGAAGCCCATGCCGATGAGATCAGTTGGTTTGTAAATTATATTACGCCCGAAGGGCTGCTCTATCTCAAACGCAACGGCGGTGTGGACCACCAGATCGCACCGGCGCAGCGGGTGTTCGTACATGGTAAGAAAGGACCGGTGAAAGCGGTGTTCGGATGGCCGGCTATCCATACCCGTTTGGCCAATCCCGATCAGAAGGAACCCAATCCCAAGGTCGACAATCTTTTCCTCGACTGCGGCGCCCGCAGCAAAAAGGAAGTGGAAGAACTGGGAATTCGCATAGGCTCGGTCGTTACCTACCAGGATGGCTTTGACGAGCTGGCCAACGACAACTATATCGCCCGCGCTTTCGATAACCGTATTGGTGGTTTTATGATTGCGCAGGTGGCGCGCCTGCTGAAAGAGAATAAAAAGAAACTTCCCTTCGGGCTCTACGTGGTGAATGCCGTGCAGGAAGAAGTGGGATTGCGCGGCGCCGAAATGATCGCCCGCCGGCTGCGTCCCGATATCGCCATCGTTACCGATGTAACCCACGATACGTCCACGCCCATGGTGAACAAGATCATCGAAGGCGAAGTGGCCTGCGGCAAAGGTTCCTCCCTGGCCTATGGACCGGCCGTGCACAACAAGCTGCTCGACCTGGTGCAGGACGTGGCGGCGAAAAAAGACATCCCGGTGCAGTTGCGCGCAGTGAGCCGCAGTACCGGCACCGATACCGATTCCTTTGCCTATGCGGCCGAAGGCTGTCCCTCTGTGCTCATCAGCATTCCGCTGCGTTACATGCACACCACGGTGGAGATGCTGCACCGCTCCGATATCGAAAACACCATCCGGCTCATGTATGAAACGCTCCTGGCGGTTGGCCCGAAGACCAACCTGTCCTATCTCTGAGCAGAACCCATATTTTTGCCGGACCAATACTGTCACTTATGATCCGAAACGACTGGACAAAAGAAGAGATAAAAGAGATTTATGAAGAGCCGCTGCTGGAACTGGTTTACCGCGCCGCCACGATGCACCGCCAGTACCAGGATACGGCCGAAGTGCAGGTTTGCACCCTGCTTTCCATCAAAACCGGCGGCTGCTCGGAGGACTGCGCCTACTGCCCGCAGGCGGCGCGTTACAATACCGGCGTGAACGTGCAGGCCCTGATGAAAACCGACGAAGTGCTGGCCTATGCGCGCAAGGCCCGGGAAGCGGGATCCACGCGTTTCTGCATGGGCGCTGCCTGGCGCGAAGTACGCGATAACCGCGATTTCGACCGTGTGCTCGATATGGTTAAGGGCGTGAACGAACTGGGTATGGAAGTATGCTGCACCATGGGCATGCTCACGGAATCGCAGGCGGCCCGCTTACAGGAGGCCGGGCTGTATGCCTACAACCACAATCTTGATACTTCGGAAGAAAAATACGTCGACATTATCACTACCCGCACCTACGACGACCGGCTCAATACGCTAGAAAATGTCCGGAAAGCCGGCATCAGCGTATGCAGCGGCGGCATCATCGGGCTGGGTGAAACCCACGAGGACCGGATCGGCATGCTGCACACGCTTTGCACCCTGCCCAAACATCCCGAGTCGGTTCCCATCAATGCGCTGGTGCCGGTGGCCGGAACGCCGCTGCAGCACAACAGCAAAGTAGACATTTGGGACATGGTGCGAATGATTGCCACCGCCCGCATTCTAATGCCTGGCTCCATGGTGCGTCTTAGTGCCGGCCGTAACGAGATGAACGTCACCGAACAGGCTTTCTGCTTTATGGCGGGCGCCAATTCCATTTTTGCCGGCGAGAAGCTGCTCACCACGCCCAATCCTTCCTTCGAGGACGATCACCTGATGTTCCGTTTGCTGGGACTCAAGCCCCGCGAGGCTTTCAAGGAGGAACTCCCGGCGTAGCGGGGGGTGGTTTGGGGTTTGTGGTTTGGGAGTTTGGGGTTGTTGCCTTTGGCGTGTACTGAAAACCAGTTGCTAAAAGAATGCCTCCCACGCCAACCTTAAACTCCAGACCACAGACTCCAAACTTAGCGTCAGCGGTTCCAGCGAATTTGATACAGGGTTAAAGCAAGGGTGAAGCAACAAATGCCATTTTCACCCCGCAATCAGTAAGCAAACGTCCCGGGGTTTACGAACAAACGTCCCAAAGTGTGAAATGGAGGGGTGTTTCTAGTCTGTAGTTTGTGGTCTGTGGTCTGTGGTTTGGGGTTGGGCCGCAGCACTACAGGAAGAAGCCATGGTGAAGCCATCATCAAGCCATCGTCACTAGTAAAACAGTACAGCCGGAGCGGTGAAACAGCGGTCAAACACTACAGAATGAGCGGTGAAAAAGGCAGGAACGGCAAACCCTGGGCGGCACGAACGACCGATTCCGGGGTAAGATTGGTGGGCTTCAAAGCGGATCCTGCTATTATCACTACCGCTGGTGGCGTTGCCGATACCGTTGCTGCCGCTTAGACGTCAACAGCTATCATGCCATACACCGTCGCCAACCCCAAACCACAAACCCCAAACCTTCTTCTTTCGTATATTAGCTTTCATTTTTCAGGAAACCCCATGAACAAGTTAACCAGGACCGAAGACCAGGTAGCCCTTACTCTTCGTATTGCCGTCGCCTGCTGTTTTATTGGACACGGCGTTTTTGGCGTCATCACCAAGGAAATATGGTGCAACTATTTCGGCGTTTTCGGCATTGGCCGGGAAACTTCTTATGCCCTCATGCCTGTTGTCGGCATTGCCGATATCCTGATGGGTATCTGGATGCTGGTATACCCGGTGCGTTTTGTACCGGCCTGGCTGATCTTCTGGGGCCTGCTCACGGCCCTGCTGCGGCCCCTTTCAGGTGAACCCTTTGCAGAATTCCTGGAAAGGGCCGGTAACTATGGTGCGCCGCTGGCCCTGCTGGTGCTGGTCGGTTTTCCGCAGCACCTGCGCGGTTTTTTCAGGAAGATGGCGGTGCCGGGAAATGGATCGCCCGCGCAATTGCAACGCACCCGCCAGGTGCTGCAGGTAGTGGTTTTTCTGCTCCTCCTGGGACATGGCTGGCTGAACCTGATCGAGAAAAAGGGATTGCTGGACCAGTATGCTTCGCTGGGACTTCCCGCGGTTGCTATGGCGCGCTGGGTGGGGCTCCTGGAGGTATTGGCTGCCCTGCTGGTGCTGGTGAAGCCCATCCGCCCGCTGCTGCTGTTGTTCTTCGGCTGGAAAATGCTCAGTGAAATGTTCTACCCGAACTACGGCCTCTTTGAATGGATTGAAAGAGGAGGGAGTTATGGCGCCATCCTGGCGCTCTGGTTGCTGAGCGGCAACCCCCTGTCTACGGGCAGGGGTTGGTGGGGTAATAAGAAGCTGGCCGGCGCATGAGCCTGGCCGCAGTTACAGGTTTTCGGTTTCCGTTATAACCCTTTCCCCGCGCGGGTTTCAGTCTTCCGTTTTCTTTTGTGCTTAAAAATGTTTGGCCAATAGCTGCACTAGTTTTATGTTTGCAGTCCCGCTATACTTTTTAGTTCTTCGTTTATGGTTTGAGGTAGAAAAAACTTCAATAAATATTTGGTAGACAATTTGGAGCGGCTTACCTTTGCGCTCCGCTTGTGAGAGGGGTAGAGAGGGAGAGAGAGACGGAGGATTGAGAGGAGGGGTTAGGAAAGTTTTTTGAAAAAAGATTTGGAAGTGAAGGGAAAAGGGGTGTACATTTGCAACCCGAACGGCGGAGGAGAGAGGGGATAAGGAGTTGAGGATCAGCCGTTTGAGGGGTAAGAG
>JAFAFR010000076.1 GCA_023423405.1 Bacteroidota bacterium | reverse complement strand
TAGAAATCCCCCGAGAATTCCGCCGCCAGCCATGGCAAGGTTCCAAATCGTCACGATCATGGATTGTGCGACATCAGCGGCTTCACCTGCGGTCTTCGCCGAGGCAGTCTGGAAGAGCGTGGCCGCGCCGCCCCAAGCCAATCCCCAAACCACGATACCGATAAGGACTGCGGTAGCGTTGGTGCCCTCCAGGCCAAAAATAAGCGCGGCTGCGATAAAGAGTACAGTGCTGCCGAGGACGAGCTCGCGAAGCCAGCGATCAATTAGGACACCAACGATCCAGATGCTCGACAGCGCGACAACACCGAAGAATAGAAGTGCTAGATCAACGTGCTCGCCGAGCCCAGACGGTGCCAGAAAGGGCGCAACATAGGTATAGAGCGTGTTGTGGGCCAGCACGAAGGCAAATGTGGCGAACAGAACCGGCCTGATGCCCGGAATCCTGAAGACATCAATGAGCGAAAGGCGTTGTTTGCCCATTTGGCCGGGGAAATCGGGTAGGCGCCTCGCGGCCCAGAAAAACAGAATCACTGCTAAACCGCTCAATAGGCCGAAGACTGCCCGCCATCCAGCGATCGAGGCCAGGAAAGTGAAGGCCGGGATACCGATCGAAAGAGCCAGTGGGATGCCGACCATCGCAACAGTCATTGACCGCCCCTTCAGATGGCCCGGGACCATGCGAACTGCATAGCCGGCAACCAGCGCCCACAGCAGGCCGGCAAAAATGCCGGCAACGAACCGCGCGGCGATGGTAAGGGCGTAGCTGGTCGAAAGGGCGGTCACCAGATTGACGGCAGCGAAGCCGCCGACGGCGATCAGCAACAAGGGGCGTCGCCGAAATCCTTGCGTCGCCGCCGTCAGGGGGATGGCGGTTAGTAGTGTCCCGATCGCATAGACGGTGACGAGTTGGCCGATCAGCGCCTCAGAGACCACCAGACTGAGGCTCATGACCGGCAGTATGCCTGCCGGGAGGGCCTCCGTCAGCACGGTGACGAAGGTCGCGAGAGCCAACGCCGCGAGATTGGCCAGGGGGAGCCGGTCCTGCGGTTCCGCGCCTGCTGGCGGATGTGTCGATCGGCCAGTCGAGGTTTCGTATGTCTTGTCTGTCGAAGTCATGGAGCGCCTTTACGAATAATGGTTCTAATGGCGGTGAAAGTTGCTTTATTCGGCTCCGTTTCACCGCTCCTCGCCCATCATTCATCAGATGCGTACTTTAGAGAATTGCGCTATAATTCCAAACATAGCGGAATATTATTCGGAAAAGGCATAGTGCAGGTGGACACGCTAGGAACCTTGAAAATCTTCGTCCAGGCGGCGGACGCTGGCAGTTTCACCGTCGCGGGACGTCAATTGGGCCTATCGCCATCCGCCGTAGGAAAGGCAATCTCCCGCCTGGAGGGGCATCTTGGCGCGCGCCTTCTTCACCGTTCAACGCGGACTGTCACACTGACCCCAGAGGGTGGGTGCTTCCTCGAACGTAGCCGGCGCATTCTGGGCGAATTGGAAGCCGCCGAGATGGAAGTTTCCCAGACAAGGACGACGCCGACGGGTACGATGCGAGTGAGCTTGCCGCTTGCAGGCATGTTGATGATGCCGGCCCTTACCGCCTTCATGCAGGCTTATCCTGCGATCGATCTCGATCTCGATTTCACCGACCGGCTTGTTGATGTGATCGATGAGGGTTTCGATGCCGTCATTCGCGCAGGTGAAGTCAACGAATCGCGCCTGATGACCCGAACGTTGGGGCCATTCCGCCTCATGCTGGTATGTTCGGCCGACTATATCGAGCGTCATGGGTTGCCAACGGAGATCGAGCATCTCAAGGAGCACGCCTGCCTCCACCATCGGTTTGCGACCAGCGGCAAGCTGGAACGCTGGCCTTTCGTAAAAGATAATCAGCCGATCGATATCGACCTTCCACGCGCTGCGGTGGCGAATACCATCGAACCGTTGATCGATATGGTGGCGGCAGGTCTAGGCATCGCGTGCCTCCCCGATTTCGCGATTGACCAGGAATTGAGGAGCGGCAAATTCAGGGTCGTGCTTGACGAACATACCCGCCACGAAGGCACATTCCGCATTCTCTGGCCGTCGAGCCGTCACATGTCGTCCAAGCTTCGAGCGTTCGTAAACTTCATGGGAAGCAACTTCTTCACCGGACTGTAGGGCTGGCTCGGGAAAACTGGACAGGTCGGATAAGTGGAGTTTCTGAAGGCGGCATGATGGCCGCGACCGGAGAGACCATGACGAGCACGCCTGCTACGTGCTGAACGAGATCGAAACGCCTTGGCCGCCGTCGGTTTCGCGTCACAGCGAAATCATTCCTTTGATCACTGCACAAATTACCTCGGGATCATCCACTGGGATATTGTGGCGACTGTTGCCCGCAATGATGTGGCGCGAATGAGCGGTAAGTGCTGCTAGTTCGTTCTGGTTCTGCAGATGAATATTCCAGAGAAGATCGGAAACGAGCCAGGTTGGCGCTCGCTTGCCCGCAGTAATGACTGTTAGCGGAACATTCGGGAATGTGGGAGCTAAGAAAATCTCATTGCCGATGTCGGCCATGAGCACCACCTCCGTGAACATGCCCGGGCCAAGCCATCTGTCCCATGTGCGCGCCATCCACCGTGAGAAGCGGACCAAAGCGTCACCTGTGTCGGCAAGGCGATCTTCCTGTTTCGGATGCGTCGCATCCGCCATAACAACACCGGCAACCATGTGCGGATAGTGCCGTGCAATGAGTTGTGCATAGAGGCCGCCCAACGAGTGGCCCACCAGATAATAGGGTGGGGACAATTCTAGCCTGGCGAGCAGGTCAAGCAAAGCGTCCGTTTGGTCACGACCGATTCTGGATACCTGTGAATTTCGCTCTGTTGACGGTGAGCGATCATAGACCAAGACGCAGCATGTATCCGAGAGACTGGACGCGACCTTGTCCCAGTAGCGCATTTTCATGCCGGCGCCAGACATGAGAACCACAACCGGGCCCGCCGTGCCGAAAACGCGATAGGTCTTAATCATGGCGCCGATCAAAGGTTGCAAGGAAGCTGTTCACCTCGGACAGGAATTGATCATGAGCTTCGAGTTGAGCCCAGTGACCGCAATGGGGTACGATAACCTAGCGGGACTGAGCCATACGCGAAGCAGCGCGTTGGGACGCCTCTGGCGGCACCAGCCGGTCCTCGGCACCATGAAAGAATAGTGTGGGGACGGTAACATTATGAACGTAACTGGACATGTCGTTGCGCATGCCATGCTGCCCGAGGGTTACCTGATTATATCGGGCATAGGCGATGCCACCGCGCGGCTGCCTCGCCTCGTGAATAAATTCGGCAACGACCTCTGGCGGTATGTTGGCCGGGTCAGCCACCATGGTGCCTAGAGCGGCAACAGTGAAGCGATTAGAGAACCTGATGGCGGGTAACAGAAGCCAGTCCGGCGTCTGCGCTGCCAGCCAAGCCAGGAAATGAGTGTACTGATGATTGCCGATCATCGGAACCAGTCCGCCTGGTGCGATGAGAACAAGACCTGCAACCCGCTCGAAATGGCGAAGGTGTTGGTTTCCGCGCAGAAGTGAGCCGGTTTTTCCACCGAGAAGTGAGCCACCTCTAAGTATGGTTTTGTAATCAGGCTTTGGTCAAGGAATTGTCCTTTTCTCCTCTCTTGTGTGCTGCTACGGCCGAGCTTGCTTTGAATCGGAAGCTGTCGTTACCGGTTTCCAGGATGTGGCAACGGTGGGTCAGGCGGTCGAGAAGAGCCGTGGTCATCTTGGCATCGCCGAAGACCGTGGCCCATTCGCTGAAGCTGAGATTGGTGGTGATGATGACACTGGTGCGTTCATAAAGCTTGCTGAGTAGATGGAATAGCAGCGCTCCGCCGGAAGCACTGAATGGAAGATATCCGAGCTCATCAAGGATCAGCAGATCGAGACGAACTAGCGTCTCAGCGATCTGACCTGCCTTGCCTTTAGCCTTCTCCTGCTCGAGCGCATTGACCAATTCGATGGTCGAGAAGAAGCGGACTTTTCGGCGATGATGCTCGATAGCCTGGACGCCGAGGGCGGTCGCCACATGTGTTTTGCCTGTGCCCGGTCCGCCGACAAGCACGATATTCTGCGCCCCGTCGATGAACTCGCATCTGTGCAATTGGCGCACCGTCGCTTCATTGATCTCGCTGGCGGCGAAGTCGTATCCTGAGATATCTTTGTAGGCTGGGAAGCGGGCAGCCTTCATGTGATAGGCGATGGACCGGACCTCACGTTCGGCCATCTCGGCTTTCAGCAGCTGGGACAGGATCGGCACGGCAGCATCGAAGGCCGGAGCACCCTGCTCAATCAGGTCCGTGACCGCCTGAGACATGCCATACATCTTCAGGCTACGCAGCATGATGACGACGGCGGCGCTGGCGGGATCATGACGCATGACGACCTCCTACGATCCGGACACGCAAGCCATCGTAGCGCTCGACGTTGGCCTTGGGTTCACGCAACAAGGTCAACGCCTTGGGCGTGTCGACATCGGGGCCGTCGGTCGTTTTGCCGTCGATCAGCATGTGCAATAGATTCAGAACATGCGTTTTGGTTGCCACGCCTTGATCCAGAGCCAGTTGCACAGCTCTGACCACAACCTGTTCGTCGTGATGAAGGATGAGAGCGAGGATATCGGCCATTTCACGATCACCACCCAGGCGACGCAGCATCTGGTCCTGCAACTGTCGAAAGGCCAGCGGTAATTCCAGGAAAGGCGCACCATTGCGCAGAGCTCCGGGTTTGCGCTGGATGACCGCAAGGTAATGCCTCCAGTCATAAATCGTCCTCGGCGGCTTGTCGTGGCTGCGTTCTATAATCCGCGGATGTTCGCAGAGGATATTTCCCTCGGCTGCAACGACCAACCGCTCGGGATAAATCCTCAGACTGACAGGACGATTCGCAAACGATGCCGGCACGCTGTAACGATTACGCTCGAACGTGATCAGGCATGTTGGTGAGACACGTTTGCTCTGCTCGACGAAGCCGTCAAACATGGCGGGCAATGCCATTAAAGCAGGCTGTTCATCATCCCAAACATCAGCGATCGAACCGGGCAGATTCCCGTGCGCCGTGTCCCGCCATAGGTCCTGACAATGCTGCTCCAGCCAGACGTTCAAAGACAGCAAATCTGGGAAGTCAGGCATCTGTTGCCACAGCCGCGGCCGAGCATCCTGGACGTTCTTCTCTACCTGACCCTTTTCCCAACCCGCGGCGGGATTGCAGAACTCTGGTGCAAAGACGTAATGGTTCGTCATCGCGAGGAAGCGGAGATTAACCTGTCGTTCCTTGCCGCGGCCGACGCGATCAACTGCGGTGCGCATGTTGTCATATATTCCCCGCGCGGGCACCCCACCAAACACTCTGAAGCCGTGCCAATGGGCATCAAAAAGCATCTCATGCGTTTGGAGCAGGTAAGCCCTGACCAAGAAGGCCCGACTGTGCGATAGCTTGATATGTGCGACCTGAAGCTTCGTGCGTTCACCGCCAATGACTGCATAGTCCTCACTCCAATCGAACTGGAATGCTTCGCCTGGGCGGAAAGATAGCGGAACGAATATGCCACGCCCCGTCGTCTGCTGCTCACGTTGCCGGTCAGCCCGCCAATCACGTGCGAAGGCGGCAACCCGACCATAGGAGCCGGTAAAGCCGAGAGCCACCAGGTCGGCATGAAGCTGCTTTAGAGTTCGTCGCTGTTTGCGCGACTTCCCGCCCTCTGTCTTCAGCCAGGCCGCCAGCTTGTCGGCAAAAGGATCAAGCTTGCTCGGTCGTTCCGGTACGGTGAATGTTGGTTCAATTGTACCAGCGTTCAGATACTTCGCGATCGTGTTCCGCGACAGCCCCGTACGCCGGCTGATCTCGCGGATCGATTGCTTCTCACGTAGCGCCATGCGCCGGATGATGTTTAAAAGTCCCATGTGGATCACTCCGTTGCCCCCCGCCGCTCACCGCGTTTGGGGGAAGGTTCACATGGCTCAATTCTCAATGGAAATTATGCGCCTAACCGGCTCACTTCTGCGCGGAAACCAACA
>JAFAFR010000001.1 GCA_023423405.1 Bacteroidota bacterium | reverse complement strand
TGTCGCAGTTCATTGCCCGGCACATCCAGGACACGGTGCATCGCTGGGATGCACGGGAGCTTTCCGCATTGGTGGAACAGCACATCGGCAAGGATTTGCAGTTCATCCGCATCAACGGGACTTTGGTGGGAGGGGCTATTGGTTTGGTGCTGTTTGTACTGAGTCACGCACCAGAAATTGCTAATAACTGGCGAGGTTAGGTGCCCAACACAAAGGGAAGCTGTCGGTCTAGGCCGTCGGCTTGTAAGCAGTGATGGCTGATTCGGGATATCAGCCATCACCTGGAGGCGCAGCAACGAATCGCGTTTCACACAGAAGGCACTGCTGCTTTCATGGTGCATACGCTTAAAAGTTGCACGCGTGGGTTAAAACGACTTTTATGCTTACGGCTTGCTTAGAAGCGGCCGGTCAGCGACACGTAGTAGGCGCGGCCCAGTTCGTTGTAGGTAGCGGCACCTGCGGCGGAGTTGTTGGACTCGCGGTACAGGCGTTTGTCTGCCAGGTTGGTGATACCGAAGTTCAGCGCGTAGGCCTTGTTGATCTTGTACTGCGCGCCAATACCAAACAGGGCGTACGAACCCACTTCTTGCAGCTGTGCGCCGGCGGAGGCCGCACCGCCGGTTTGCACGGTGCGAGGCTCCTGGCGACCGTAGAAGGTGGCGTTCAGCTGGGTCGACCAGTCGCTGTTGATGGTCCAGTCCAGCGTGGAGTTCACGGTGTACTTGGGGATCACGGACAGCGGTTGGTCGTTTTCCTTGTTGTGGTTCTTCAGCATGTAAGTGAAGTTGTTCACCAGCTTCAGCGTGTTGCCCTTCTTGCCATCGAGCGGCACGGTCAGGTTACCTTCAAAGCCCTTGACGATGGCCTTGCTGGCATTCATCCACTGGAACACCTGGGATTGGCCCACCACCACGGGGATGCCGTCGTTCATCTCCGAGTAGATCTTGTTCTTGTAGTCGTTCTGGAAGTAGCTCAGGCTGGCATCCAGGCCGTTGTGGTTGGTGTAGGCCACCCCCAGCTCTTTGTTGATGCTGGTTTCAGCCTGCAGGTCGGGATTGCCCATCACGTAGCAGCCAGCGCCCATGTTGGGCGAGCTGATGGGGCAGCCATTGCCACGGGTGTAGTACAGGTAGTTCTGGTTGGTCTGGTAGAGGTTGGGGGCCTTGAAGGCGCGGGCAATACCGCCCTTGAGCTGCCAGTTGTCGGTCAGCTGGTAGGTGGCGTTCAGGCTGGGACTCCAGTTGTTGCCAGACTGGCTGTGGTGGTCAAAGCGCACACCGGGGGTGAGAATCAAGTTTTGGATGGGTTCGAAGTTGTCTTCCATGTACAGCGCAAAGTTCTGCGCGTCAGATTTGCCACTGCGGGCGCCCGAGTTGCCGATCACCCCGCCGATGTTGTTGCCACCGGTGCCGGTGCTTTGGCCCATAGCAGCTGCGTCGTCCAGCTTTTCGTTACGGTATTCAAAGCCACTGGTCAGCATGTGGCTGGTGCCCCCCAGCTTGAATGGGGTGTTCACTTCGCCACTCAGGAAGTAGTTGCCCAGCTTAGAGGTGATTTTCTCGTCTGCGCTGGTGATGGAGCCTTCCGGGCCGCCGGCCAGGCCGACGGGGCTTTGCCAGCGGCGGGTGTTTTCGTACTGGAACAGCAGGCGCGAGGTGCCCCAGTCCCACTTGCCACGGTGAGTCACACCCAGGGTGTTGCGGTTGGTACGGTTGGTTTCCTGGCCCAACAGCGATTCACGGATGGGCGCGTTGGCATCGATGCTGACGGCGGTTTCGCCGGCGTACTCGTTGGTCTGGCGGCTGGCACCCATTTCGAACTCCAGCACTTGCTGGGGTGTCAGGTCCCAGCGCAGCAGGGCGTTGATGTCCTTGTTCTTCACCCCTTCGCGGCCGGCGGGGGCCATTTCCGAGGTGGTGGCGGGCGTGCGGTTCAGGTCCGGGCTGTCGGCATCGCTCTTGGCCACATTGCCGAACAAGCGGAACGACAGATTCTCTGCCAGCGGGCCGGAGAAGTTGAAACTGCTGCGCTTGGTGTCGCCTTCGTTGGAGTCTTCCTGGAACTTGCCGTACACAGTGACCGAGCCGTGCAGCTTGTCGGTGGGCTTCTTGGTGATGATGTTCACCACACCACCGGCGGCACCCGAACCGTAGCGCGCGGCCGCAGGGCCGCGGATGACTTCGATGCGCTCGATGGCTTCTACGGGCACCCAGTTAGAGTCACCGCGGGTGTCGCGCTCGCCGCTGCGGCCCATCTTGGCGCCATTGCGCGATTGCACGGGCTTGCCATCGATCAGAATCAGCGTGTTCTCCGGGCCCATGCCGCGCAGGTCGATCTGGCGGTTGTTGCCGTACTGGCCGGAGGCCGAGTTGCCCGTCAGGTTGACGCCGGGCATAGTGCGCACCAGTTCGGAGATGTCATTGGCAGGCGGACGCTCTGTGATCTCTTCTTGGGTAATCACCGATACGCCTAGCGACTGCTTGAGCTCTTCTTCGGCAGTGGAGCGCACAGTTGTCTCAGTCAAGACATTTTCGTTAGCTTGTACAGTCATCATGCTGTGTGCTGTAAATGCGACGGCTGACAAGACAAATAAGCGTTTTTTCAAGTATCGGTTCATTGCGTAACTAGAATTGAGATTGAGAATAATTCTTGATCAATTGTATTCATTTGCATATTGAGATTGATTCTCAATTGATGTTTTTGTGTATTGTGGTGAATTTTGTACAAGTACCGAGCGTGTGGCAGCAACAGGAAATCGTGCTTCTGCATGCAGTGAACACAAACAGGGAGTTCAGTAAATGGCTAATTTCGCTCGCATCGGCAGACAAATAATGCTCACTCTTGCCACAGGGACTTTGGCGTGGGGTGGGAATACCGCTGTACTGGCCACAGAGCCCGCAGCAACTAAAGAGGCAACGCAAAAAACTGCATTGGGAAAAAAACCTCAACGTGTCGTCGTCTACGACCTGGCCACGCTGGACACCATGCAAACGCTGGGCATTCCCGTGGCAGGCGTGCCCAAGGCGCAGTTTCCGAAATACATGGCAGGTTATGGTGATGCCAAATACGCCGTGGCAGGCTCCCTGTTTGAGCCGGACTACGATGCACTCAGCAAAATCAAGCCGGATCTGATCATCGTCGGTGGGCGATCGGCGGCGAAAGCCGAGGTGCTGGGCAAAGTGGCGCCTACGCTGGACTTCAGCGTCAAGCCTGCCACCATGCTGCAAGACATGGAGCGCAATATCGCCCAAATTGCCGAGATGTACGGCAAGCAGGCACAAGGCAAGGCTTTGGTAGCCAAGATCCACCAAGAAGTGCAGGAGCTGCGCCAGCTCTCCAGCCAGGCAGCGCCCGGCTTGCTGTTGATGGCGGTGAATGAAAAAGTCATGCCAAACGCACCCGGCACGCGTTTTGGCTTCTTGTTTGATGTGTTCGGTGCCAAGTCGGCTATTACAGCCCAAGACATTCCGCCCCGTGGCACGGCCTACACGTTTAACGATGTGGCCAAACTCAACCCCGCGTGGA
>JAFAFR010000082.1 GCA_023423405.1 Bacteroidota bacterium | reverse complement strand
TTCTGATAGAGGTCGAAAAAATATCCGCTGTATAAGGGAATAAAATCGGGAAGTTGTCCTTTTTCTTCTTTCTTCTCTCTTTCTGCCATTTCAGTAAAAAGTTTCTGTATTTTCCTGATTGCTCTCTTATTTCCCTTGAAAGTCACCGTATTGCTACATAAATTTGCCATAATCTTATTGTTTAAATGATATTAGTTATTGATTTCGTTAATGTATGTTCCACTTGTCTTGAAAGGGTCTGCACCCTGTGTCATTCGGATTTCTGACTTGAATATCTTGGATAGTTTTCTTGCATGGCGTATCGCTGTACTTCTGTCGCAATGGGTTCGGTAATAAACCTCTATATTTTCCCATTCCCTCTTGTCTTTGTTCTGTTTCATCTGAAAATTAAATTGTGCTTCCATATTCTGTTTTTGTAGATTTTAAAAAGGCAAATCATCATTTTCATCCTCAGTAAAAGGATTTTTGGTCTGCTGTTCTGCAATCGGCTGTTGTGCCGTTACAGTTTTCGTTCCTCCTCCGTGAACTTTAATTCTTGAAGTATGGAAATTCAATCCCGAGCGTAAAGCTCCGTCTTTGTCCATCCACGCATTGGAACTCGCTCTGCCCGATAATTCCACCAAAGTTCCTTTGGTCAATATTTTTGCTACATTCGGACTTAGCCAATACGAGCAATTGTAATAAGTTGTTTGCTGGATTAGTTCGCCTTGCTTGGTCTTGTAGCTGTCATTGATGGCTACTGAAAAGTTTACTACTTGTTTATCGTTTTTCACGATGTTGATTTCTGCGTTTTTGGTTACTCTACCTACGATTGTGTTCATAATATTTCGATTTAAATTGTTAATTTTTAGTTGATTATTTTATTAATGATTGAAATTTTCGAGTGAAAACCCCGATTAATTGATTTGGTATCGAGGACACTCGGCTTTCTTCTTTTTTTTACTTTTTTCCCAAGTGGGAAAAGCAGTATTTTTTGTTGTTTTTCTTTTGTTTTTTCGTTGATGTCAAAGAACGTCTGTGGTTGAATTGATTCGTATAACTGAGGTTCCGGCTTTTTCTTTGCCGATGATTATAGGACAGCTCAGGCACACAAAACCCGATTCAGTTCCCATAATGGCTTAGAAGTTTTGAATCGGGCTTGAAATCTTTTTGTCCGAAGGATTCAGGAGTGTCTGGAAAAAGTGTTGGAGCGAAGTGGAAAGAATTTTTGTAGAAACCCAAAAAGATTTTTTTGAGTGAATGATGCTGTCTTACATTTGCAATAGTAAAAAGCACAAACTACAGTTTGAATCAATTTATAAACGTTTTTAGTAAAGGAAAAATAAAAGAAAAGCAATAATAAGATGGTCTTTACCTATGATTTTTAAAACTTTGGAATGTTTATTTTTCAAAAAAGAGAAATGTTTTAATTATTATAAACCATTACATTTGCAACCCAATTAAATAATTTATACAAGCTATGAAAGAACTTATTGAAAAGATCAATGCCGAATTTGAAGTATTCTCTAAAGAAGCAGAACAACAAGCAGAAAAAGGAAATAAAGCTGCAGGAACAAGAGCAAGAAAGGCAGCTTTGGAACTTAGCAAAATGTTCAAGGATTTCCGCAAAATTTCGGTGGAAGAATCCAAAAAATAATGATTACTAAAATGAAAATCCTTGTGCTAATAGACAGGGATTTTTGATATTATTAGTTTCTGAAAAATTTTTAAAATAAGAAGAACCAAAAGGGAAATCAATTTGAATCACTGCAAAACCACTCATTCAAGTCCTTAAAATCTAAATACAACAAAGAGCAATCTTCCACGTTTTTATACTGATCTTGAATTCTTGCCTTAACTGATTTTCCGTTAGCATCATTATCCAAAAACAAACAGATTTTGTCGTATTTCTTTAAGTTTTCTTTGGTTTTGAAAAGCATTGCTGTTGAATTAAGAATTAAAAAATCGGAAGTTGGGTTTTCTGATTTTTCTAAATTCCGAAAAGTCAGATAATCAAAAAAACCTTCGAAAATAACAATTTCATTGTTGGGATTTTGTTCGCTTTGAATCAAAGTGATATCCTTTTTGCCCAAACAGATTTTAGAATATGCATTTCGGATTTCAAATCCACCGGAATTATTTTGGAAACCAATCCCAAAATACTTTTTCCCGTTCAATTCATAATGAATTTCCTTCACCTGAAGCTTTTGCTCAAGAACTTTTCTGGATTCTAAATATTGAATCAACGCAGGATGTTCAATTTCCCTGATTTCCAGAATTTTGTAAGAGACCGGATATTTTATTTCATTCAAAGATCCATTTTGAGTTGAAAAATCAAATGTCGAAAGATATTTCAACGCTTCCGAAACGGAACATTTCTTTAATTGCTGCACAATGGAGATCACATCGTAGCTTTTCCCGGTTCCAAAGTCAAAAGCTTTATTTTTGACGAAATCGACAGCAAGACTTGGAATTTTTTCCTCCCTGTCCAGCGCAAAATAAAATGCGGTCTTTCTGTTTTCTTTGATAGGGAAAAGGCTGAAAGATTCCAAAACCGTTCTGATCCCTATCTTTTGCTTTATTTTGTCGCAATTCATTTTTTTCTTTTTTGAAGCAAATATTTTATCCACAATTTCCTTTTAAATAAAAAAGACTTTTTAGTTCTTTTAAAATACTTTTAGTAATTCATTGTATCGTCTTTCAGTAAATGCTTTCGACTATTTTTGGCATGAGTGCAATTCCGAATTTAAGATGAGTGTAAATCCGAGATTGACAGGAGTGCAATTCCGAAAACTAAGCGGTTTCGAAATGAGTGTAATTCCGAATTGGATTTATTTTTTGTTGACGAAACCTATACTTATTCACAATTTTTTCTATTTATCCACGATTTTCAGATGTATTACATTTTAGAAATGAGTGCAATTCCGAAATCAAGAGAATAAAAATCTATTTTTTTTCAATTTGTTAGTTTAACGAGTGCAATTCCGAAATAGAGATGAGTGCAATTCCGAATTCATACAATAATAGGGTAGCCGTTTGGAAATAATTCTCCCATTTTTGTTTCATGGTAATTTTTTATGATGAGTTCTTGAATCATTTTTAAGAATGAGAATCCTTGAACTTCGGTAGATTTTATTCCTTCCAACCGGCTGAGTTTAATAAACTCTCGAAAAGCCTTTTCAATCAGTTCTCGGGTTTGTGGTATATTTCGATATTGATGAAAAAATTGATGCATTTCATTGTCCTGCAATCCATATCTTTTGCTAAAATAATGAAGTCTTCTAGTAATTCTCTCTCTTTGGTTAGGGTTTATGTCATGCTTTTCTTTTAAAAAGTCTACATTAGTGTTAACAATCGGTTTAGTGTAAAAAGGTTGAATTGAAACAACATCACCTTTATAGTGATAATTGAACGAAAGACTGTTGTATTTATTAAGATTCATTTTAGCAGGTTTCAGGAATTTGAAACAAAAATCATTGGCAGTTTTATAGTTCAATCCGAACTTTTTATTCAGCGTGTCTAGTTTTAAAATCGTTCCGTTTTCAGGAATTTTTGCCAACCAAATGGCAAAAATTATGTGCTTGTTGTTCCTGATATTGTAGACCAAATTATACAAAACGTAATTGTATTCCGGTATTATAATGAGTTTTTTTAGCCAATAACTACTGATTAAAAAAGAAGTATAGCCTCTTTTATCGTAACTCGGAGTAGAAATGAGTCCACCAAAAGTTTTTATTTCTTTGCCTTTGGAATTTAACGATTTGTACCAGCCCATTTTGAATCGGGCTAAAAATTCGTAAGCATCAACAACCTGTTTTGTGGAACCACTTGGTGAAATTCTACTATTTCGGATTTTCATTGAGGCAAAAACATTATTTTCGGTTTCAAATTCTTCATCAAAGAGGGAGAGTTGCTTTGGACGGTCATGTGGACGAAACTGCTCGCTACTGATAATCGAAATAATATTGAAGATTACACGAAGTGCATTAATCGGGATATCAGCAGCCTGATGGTTTTCAAAAATGAAATCATCCACGAAATGATTTCCCAAGCGTATTTGGTCGGGTATTTTTTCGGTTTTGTCTTCAAACTTCTTTCGGATCAATCTTAAATCCTTTTCCGGAAATGCCATAATCTACTTCAAACTTTTTATTTCAGATAAAAAGATTTCTACAATAATTTAATTTTCTCGCTTTTCAACGTTTTTGAGCCATCGACGAGATTGTAATATTTGAAAATATTGATTCCATCCGCTTTGAAAACTCTTTTTTCTACTTTTCCGAAATTTGCAATCCGTACTTTCTGAATACCTTTATATTCTGCGAGCATGCCATTGATGCTTACTTTTTGTCCGCGTTTTAAGTCTGATATTTTCATTTTTTGTATTTTAATTCTTTAGGGGGGTAAAATCAGTATTCATCTATCGAAGATTTTGGACGTTTGATATTGGGGATTGACTCTAGGGAAATGGTTTTAGTATCGGTCTTGTTTTTCATATAAGGTAAAGCACTTTTAAGTGAAGATTTCCAATTGGTGATGGAACGGTTTGAAGCATTTTTCCAATCATTGTTAGTCCACGAATCATATTTTTCTTTAATACTTGGATCTATTGATGTTTCGTAGCTATCCAAGGTTTGAGCATACTCCATAAACTCTTTCCATGAAGGTTGATGATTAGCTTTAAATTGTGGAGTTTCATCTTTCTGCTTGGCAATTTTAGAAATATTGTTGATGGGTAAATTTTCAGGTTGTGAGTTTTCAGTATTTTCTATTATTGGGTTTTGTGATTTATTTTGGTTTTTTACTTTATGCTTTCTTCTTTGTTCCTTTTCTGTGAATTCCAAGGAATAATTCAACAATAGTCTGTAAGAGCAGGGAAGTCCCTTATTATTTTCAAACTGAAGCAGCCCCAAATTCCGTAGCTTTTCCTTTGTAGGTTTTACCGTTTTCCTTGTTATTCTTAAGGCTTCACTCATTTTGACATCGGAAATACAAACATCATATCTGTTTTCATCGTGTCCTAACTTCAAGAGATACAGATACATCGCAATGGCTGTAGTATTCAGTTGTGCCTTTTGGTTGAAATACCAAAACCTTTGTATGAGCTCCAGATAATACATCTTTACTTTTTGGCAAATAGTTCTAATGCCCGCTTCTTATCAATGATGATGATATTTCCTTTCTGGATAATGGCTTCGTTTAAAATCCCTGAAGATTTAACTTCTGATGCTTTTGAAACAGAACAACCTAAAATTTTTGCTAAACCTTTCAAACCATACTCATATTTATTCTCTGAACTCATATTTTTAGAAACTTCTAGAAATTCTTCAACAGTCAATTTCCAAAGGGGTGTTTGCGGATCTATATTCATATGCGGTACGTTTTTGCTGAACTACCATTTTTTTGAAAAAGACTTATTATAATATTCATCCATCGTTTTTTCTACATCTGAGAGTTTGTAATAGATTTTGTTTCCAACTTGTGAAAAAGATATTTTGCCTTCATCACGCCAAGTCTGGGCAGTTCTGCGGGAAATTTTTAACATTTTGATAAATTCCTCGTTATCCAAAAATACTTCCTGTTTCGGAAGGTTTCTCGTATTTACTTTATGGTAAATTTGGTCGATCTTTGAGAGTAAAGCATCGAATTGCTCTTTTGAGAAAATAATTGCTTCCATAAATTGTTTTTTATTTAATGATTATGGAGCAAAATTGAGCAAAAGGAAAAAGTCCTGAAGTCCCGAAACGGTCACAACAGGACTAAGTTTTTTAGATTAATTTTTCAATATCTACACGCTTGTGAGACTTGGGTCTTTTATCGTATTTTGACGGACGCAAAATCGTTTCTACAGTTGCCTGGCTTATTTCGTGCCCTTCTTTATCCACAAAATTATTACAAATTAATGCTACAAAGTCTGAGGAATTAGCATCTAAAAATGGCTTACCTTCAATGAAAAGTTCTCTATTCAACTGAAAAAACACATCCACAAGTTGATTGAGATTACTGTTGATTCTAATTTTATTCCCCAAAACCGTTTTTCGTAATTGACCGGTACTGTTTTTGGTAATCTGCTCTTCTAGCTTTCTCACTTCAATCAGGCGTGCAATTTCATTATTGCATTGTTCATCAAATGACGGAAGATTTTTGTTCACGAAATCAATGACAGACTGCTGATAATCATATTTCTGATGGGTAAGATAAACAATCTTTTCTTCAAAAATTTTTATACTGTTAAGTTTTTCCTTAACATCTCTGAAACTAAAGTATCGGTCTTCACTTTCTGCATTAATGTGCGTTTTATTTAATCTCCACGGACTTTTTTGAGTTTCTTCACATCTCAATTTTAGTCTTTTTAACTCAATACAGGTTTGTAATTTAATAAGTCTGCTTTCGTTTTTACCTTTTAAGAAAAGATTTTCATTCACTGAAATAAGTTTTTCAAATTTATTCAGCCACTGCATCGGATTATTAGCGAT
>JAFAFR010000013.1 GCA_023423405.1 Bacteroidota bacterium | reverse complement strand
GACTAAGAAAGACTCGAATACAAGTACAAATCCAACTAATCAGCAACCTCAAAGAGAGATCAAATCAGAAGTACCCCCTCCTCCTGTCAGATATGGTTTGGATGAAAAAATTAAAGCAGAAGTTCCCAAAAGCAATAAAAAATAATGTTCAAGTTTGAACACTTTAAAAAGCCCGATATACTCGGGCTTTCTATTCATAAAATCTCTATCACACCTATAGTCATTTCTAGCTCAAGTCCAAAATGTGTCTTTAACAGGTACTTCTAAGGAAGTCATATAAGGCTATTATGGAACCCCTGATAATTTTCATATGATGAGGGTATAAAGAACAGAATGCTTGGCTTTTTGATTGTCATTTGAAAACTGACTGAGTTCTCTATAAAATATAGATCATAATCTATATTTTGGTTGTGATATGTGGACAGTCATCACGACAGATCTGTTTAATGAATGGCTTGAGCAGCAAGACGAATCAACACAAGAGAAAGTCCTAGCAGCTTTGGTTGTTCTACAACAGCAAGGACCAAGTTTAGGTCGCCCTTTAGTTGATACCGTGTATGACTCTAAATTTACCAATATGAAAGAACTACGTGTTCAGCATCGAGGTAAACCACTGAGAGCCTTCTTCGCATTTGATCCATTACGACAAGCCATTGTGCTGTGCATCGGTGATAAAGGCGGTAAAAAGCGTTTCTATAAAGAGATGTTAGATATTGCAGAACAACAATATGAACTTCATCTCTCAACCCTAGGAGATCCACCTAATGGCTAAAACCTTACAGGAATTATTAGCTAGTCGCTCTCCAGAGAGCCAAGCACGTATTCAAAAAATGGCTGATGAACTACTGTTAGAAACTCAGCTACACCTTATTCGAGAAGAGTTAGAGATTTCCCAAAAAGAACTGGCTGAAACTCTTGGAATCAAACAACCATCACTCTCAGCAATCGAAAACCGTGGCAATGACCTTAAGATTTCAACCATGAAAAAGTACGTTGAAGCAATGGGTGGAAAGCTTCGCATCGATGTAGAGCTTCCAACAGGAAAACATATAGGATTCAATGTATAACGATAAAAATGGGAGCTATAAGCTACCATTTTTTTGTTATTCCCAAGTAGAAATGTCCTACCTTTTTTTACTTCGTATGACGTGCATTATGTTAATTTTAGGAAAACTGTAAAATGCCTTTACTTGGCGTTCTTCTTAAAACTGCGGAAATAGATCCAAATGATATGAAATGGCAGATTTGGAAAGATTTAAGAATAGAAACATTAAATCAGTGTAAAAATAAGAAATAAATTTTATATATTAGTAATTTAAAGAATTTTTAATATAATAAACTCTGCTTATTAAGAATAACTGAATATGAGATATTTGATCTTACCTTTACTAATATTAATGATGTCAAACTACTCAAACGCAAATGAGGTCAATACAATTGAAATCTCACTGATTCAGGATGATTACAATACATGGCTGGATAAAGGAAGAACATTTATTAAATGGGATGACATCATAAAAAAAACTCCTGAAAATGCTGTAACTCCTGAAGAGGTTCAAAAGGATTTTGAAGAAAATCAGGTCTTATTTTATAAAAAATATAGTAATAAATGGTTCAGAATTAAGGGATCAGTAGAAAATGTACAAATAGAAAATAATGAAGTTTTTATCAATTTAAAGAGCAAATACCATAATTTTAGAGCTTATACAGAACAAACCAACTATGCTTCTGAGTTAAAGAAAAATGATCCAGTAGATCTATATTGTTTTAATGGTATACACAATAAAAAAATACTTGTTCCTTACTCAGCATCAAAATGTATGAGCTATGGATCTTATATATTAGAAGATACTACTACTTCGAAAAAATATTTTGATAAAGTTCAATCATCAGAAGAGTTTAAAGAAATTAAATTTATAAGCTCTCTTCTATATGAAGTAGTTCCAAAAGATGAGTTAAATCAATACTGTACTTCTTTAAGGAATAACAAAAAATGCCTTGATATGTTAAATAATTATCTTAAAGACCCTAAGAGTTTAAAAAGATTGAAAAAGATTGAAAAAGACTGTAAAAAAAGTGAATCTAAAACTGAAAAATGTTTAGAAATAGAGAAGTTTTTAAAAGAAAAATAGCCCCAGATCGAGGGGCTATTTAACATAAAATCTCATATGCGAAATTTAGTTTTTATCCCATATAACACCATTAAAAAGATCTTTATCTTTCTGCCTATTTTCTTCAGTCTTATTTTCCGTATTTAAAAATTGCTCAAAATCGGCTAATTGCTGCTTAAACGATTCATCATTTTTTAATTTATTTAAAGCCCAAGCTCCCAGTAGAATTTTACGTCTTGTATCATCTTTTCTGTGCTGATCAGAAACTTTCTTTTTTTCACGTGCAATAGCAGCTTTTTTCTGTTCTTTTAGCTGTCTTAAGCGTTCTTCTTGCTTTGCAATTTTTTGCTCTAAATCATCAACACTCATACCATCACCGTATTAAGGAATCCCCCTTAAGCATGAACTGTCTTGAATTGAAATTCAAGACAGTTCATGCTATCGTGTTTTTCCCCGAAGGGCGCACTTAGCCATTGAACTTTGTTCAATGGTGCGACAAGGGGTAAATCCCCTTTGTAATCCCCTGACCAACCTATACAGGTTGGTGTAATTTGGTAAACCAAATTTAAGAGCAAAAGCAACATGGCGATATATCATTTTTCAGTTAAAACGATTAGTAGAGGTAATGGGCGATCAGCCGTTGCTTGCGCTGCATATCGTTCAGGTGAAAAATTGGTATGCGATTTCTATGGAAAAGAACAAGACTATACAAAAAAAACCGGTGTTGAATTTACAGAAATCTATGCCCCCGATAATACAAATACTGAGTTACTCAATCGCCAGATCCTTTGGAACGAAGTCGAAAAAGTTGAACGAAGAAAAGATGCCTTACTTGCAAGAGAATTTGA
>JAFAFR010000080.1 GCA_023423405.1 Bacteroidota bacterium | reverse complement strand
GAGAGAGACACCCACCATGAGTACAACTGCCGTCGTCGAATTCGCTGCCAAAGACCTGAACCAGCAAGGCGGTGTTTACTGCCCCAGCCCCAAGGCGGATATGAAGCTGTGGAACAGCCACCCCAAGGTGTATATCGACGTTGGCCACCACGGCGAAGGCAAGTGCCCGTATTGCGGCACGGTCTACAAGCTCAAGGCGGGTGAAGTGTTTGCCGGTGGGCATTGATGGATTGTTAAAGCATGGACATACTGAACCTCGAAACACTAAAAATAATTGGTGAGGGTGGATACAAGCTGGTATATCAGCATCCCGTCTACGCTGATCGTGTGATCAAAGTGATGCGACCTGAGCGTGTGGCAGCTGACGGTGGTTTTACCAAGCATGGACCGCTCAAGAGAAATAGCTTTCAAGGTGTTTATCGCCAATTCCGGCGTGAAATCATTCAATATCTGCAGCTGTGTAAAAATAATTATTTAAATCACAGCATTTCTTTTCCGATTGAAACACCTTCAGAGTTGGTGATGACTAGTAAGGGCGTTGGACTCGTTGCAGAGAAAATATTGGCCCCAGACGGAAGCGTCAAATCCCTGGCGAGTATTGTTAATAATAAAGAATTTTCCGAAAAGCACAGTGTTGCACTCGATAAATTTTTCGCAGATTGCAGGAGACTGCATGTGGTGTATGGTGAAGTCAATCCTTATGGCATCATGTATACCGAGTCACGTAATGGGCGTGCAGAATTTGTTTTGGTTGATGGAATTGGGGAGAAATTATTTATTCCTGTCAGAAGCTGGTTTAAATGGAATAATGATAGATATATCAAAAAAATCGAAAAAAGAATAAAAAAACAGTTGGAAATCTGAATAGTAAGATCCACATCTGCTTCAAAATAAAAATTAATCATGCAAAAAAATGACATTGTGATTGCTTGGGTGGATGGATCGGACTGTGAGTGGGCCCGTCGACGTGAAAAGTATGTTCGTGGTAATGGAAAACCATCTGCTTTAGATGCGACGCGCTTTGCAACCGACAATGAAATTTATTTTTGTATAGCTTCTATCTTGAAATATGTCCCGTTTTGCGGGACTATTTTTTTGGTGACAGATCGACAAGTACCCGAATTCATTCATGAGTTCCATGCACAAGGTTTGTGCTCCAAAGATAAAATAAGAATAATTGATCATTCAGAAATATTTTCTGGCTATGAATATGCTTATCCAAGCTTTAATTCGCTGACCATTGAAAGTTTGATTTGGAGAATAAATGGGCTGTCAAGATATTTTATTTATTTGAATGATGATTTCTTTTTTAATGCGCCAGCCAAATCAGAAGACTTTTTTTTGGATGATAAAATCATCGTTTATGGCCATTGGGAAAGCAGTTTCTTCATAAAAATGAAGCTTGCATACAGAAGATTATTGGAAAAAATATTTTCAATACAGCCGCAGGCAAAACATACTGTCTCTCAAATGCTAGGGGCTGATGCATTTGGATTCAGCCGATTTTTTAAAGTGCATCACTACCCCCACAGCATGGATGCTGAAGTTTTCAGAAAATTCTTTAAAGACTTTCAAAAAGCTGTTGTAAAACAAATATCCTATAGATTCAGAAGTATTGAACAGATCAATCCTGTTTCACTTTCGGTGCATGCAAAGATAAAAAACAAAAAAGCGATTCTTTATCCAGATATTCCGATCGCATATTTGAAAAATGCACAAGGTATCGATGAATTTATTGCAGCGATTAGAAATGAAAAAATAAAATATGGGTGCATTCAAAGTTTAGATCAGCTCTCAGAATCTGATGCAAAAAAGATCCATTGTGTAATGAAAAATAAATTTAAAAAATATCTACCGCAATCAATCATAAGGAGTGATTGTGAAAATTAAAACCTATCTGATAAATTTAGATGGAAGTCATTCAAGATTCTCAAAAGCCTCTGAGCAATTAAATGCTGTTGGGTGGGATTTTGAACGATACTCAGCCTATGATGGGCGTGGCAAGGATTTATGCGAATTTGATCGTTACGATGATAAAGTGACCCAAAGTATTCTGGGAAGGAGCATGCTCAATTCAGAATTAGGTTGCTATCTAAGCCATTACGGCTGTGTTGAAAAATTCTTAACCACAGATGCAGATTATTTGGTGGTTTTGGAAGATGATTTGAAAATCACTCAAGATTTTCGAAAAGCACTTGATAAAATATTTGAATATTTTGATGAAAATGGAAATTTAGATTGGTATTTATTGAATTTGGCATCTAAAAAGAAAAAAATCACTAGAAATATTGTAAATATTGACGGATTTTCGATGGAAAAAGCCTATTATTTCCCTATTCGGGGCTTGGGTTTGGTGTGGAGTAGAAGAGGTGCTCAGGAGTTTTTTGAAACCGCTAAAAATATCCAGGTTCCTGTAGATATTTTTTTTCAGACTTGGTTAAGCAGAAATGGTAAAGGTCTGCTGGTTTGGCCGCCTTTGGTGCATCCCGCTGGTATAGATAGCGATATTCTTGGGACGGTTGCGACTCAAGGGATAGAGCGTAAGGATAAAGAAAAAAGAGATACTTCGTTTTTCATGAAAAAGCAAATGAGAGTTTTGAAGAACAATTTTTTGGCAATTCGTAATTTTTTATTTAAAACTTGATAGAGAGTATAAGAATGTCAAAAAATTTCGAAACTCGTGTAATTTCTCTCGTCAATCAAGTTGATCGCAGAAATAAAATAATTTCCTTGTTAGATGGGCCAAATCTGAATTGGTCTTTTTATGATGCTATTTCTGGAAAAGATATAGATGCTTATCTTGGGATGTATGATAAAAAAAGGCGCTTGAGGGACCTTGGTTATGATCTTAGAGCCAATGAAATTGCTTGCTTTATTTCGCACAGAAAAGTTTGGGAAGAGTGTGTAAGCAAGAATGTTCCATTTCTCATATTGGAAGATGATGTAAAAATAAGTGAGCGCGCGAGCATTTTTCCAGAAATTTTTAGAGTTATTGATTTAATCATAAAAACAGTACGTAAGGATTTTCTTTTTGTCCGCTTAGGAAATACAGTAGACAGAAAATTTCAAGCTGTGAAGAATATTGCTGAAAGTGTTGATCTCGTTCGTTACCATCGTGATCCTTTGGGTGCATTTTCTTATGTGTTATCTCCAGATGTTGCAAAAAAACTCTTGAGGAATAGCGCTCAGTTTTCTTGTCCAGTAGATAATTACATGTGGCGTGGCTGGGAGCATGGAGTATGCCTTTTTGATTTATCTCCTAATCTATTTTTTACATCTGATATAGATACACCATCCAACATCGGCGATCGCTCTAAGCCAGAAATTAGTTTTTTACATAAGTTGAGAAGAGAGTATTTTCGTGCATTCAATAAATTTGTTTGTTCTAATTATGAGAAGAAAATAACCTTAGATTTGAAAAATAATGCTTCAAAAATTTTCAACTAAAAAATATCACGAAATTGTGGAAATTATAGGAAATGCTGGTGTTTTCTTGTTTTTTGCATTGGTGATTTCAACGAAATCTGGGCATTCGGTCGCAATTTTATTGATGTTGCTGGCTAGCCTCTTGGCGATTCCATTAAAAAGAGAAGATGCAATGTCACGAGAAGTGAAAATTTGCATTGCTTTTCTTATCAGTTTGGGCTTATTTTGGAGTCATACCTTTGACAGTCTCTTTTCTTTTTCTCTTAAAGGTGATTCCCTCGTTAGATATGGCATAGGTGCACTGTGTATCGTCGGGTTTAGCAAAATAACTATTCAGCCGCGTTCTATTTTTTATGGTTTCTGTGTAGGAGGAATAGCTGCGCTTGTGATTGCATTGGTGCAATACCATGAAATTGGCAGGGCTGATGGCTTTACCAATGCTATTAGATTCGGGAACTTAACGCTGCTTATGGGGTTGGCATGTTTTGCTGCTTTTTTTATTAAATTTTTCAATAAATCAGAAAGAATTTTCTTTTTAACTTCTAGTTTTTGTCTTTTTACAGCTTCTATCCTTTCGTTGTCTAGAGGGGGCTGGTTGATGTTTGTTTTTATACCAATCATTGCGTTTTTTATGTTGCGTCAGCATAAAAAATATGCCATTTATTTTTCTTTTTTTTTACTGTCTATGGTGCTTGCATCAAGTATGCTACCCCCTGTGAAAAATAGAATTTTGCAAGCGAATGAAGAAATTAATGGATATTTTACTGATAGAGATAAATATGTTGCAACATCTGTGGGGGCTCGGCTCGAGATGTGGAAGCTGGCTATTTCAATGGGCACAGAAAAACCGTTAACAGGTTGGGGTGAGAATCAGATACAAGATGGCAGAGTCAATTATATTGAAAAATATAATTTTCACCCTTTTATTTTGCAGTTTAAGCATGCGCACAATGATTTTTTAAATATGTGGGCAAGCAGAGGTATTATCGGTGTTATATCACTGCTTTTAATATATTTCTTTCCTATTTATTTGATTTTTATGTTGTATAAAAAGAATAAAGATGTTCTGCTTCCTGCTGGAAAGTATTATGATTTAAATAGACTGTTATTGATGGTGGGGGTAATGACTTACTTTGGCTATTTTGTTTTCGGTTTATCGGATTGGTTTTTTACATTTGTCATTGGCCGAAACTTTTATTTATTTGCACTGATTGCTTATTTTTCTGCCATGCTTTGGGTTAGAAAAAACGGCATGGCAGAGTCCTCAGATTATCCCTTATAGCCCTATTTCATACCCCACCGTTATCGGCGCATGGTCTGAAAACTTCTCACCCTTGTAAATAGACTCAGCGCGGGCTAGCGCTCCAATGGTGGGCGTGGCCAAGTGGTAGTCCAAACGCCAGCCTACGTTGTTGGTGTAGGCTTGGCCACGGTTGCTCCACCATGTATAGCACTCGTCGGTTGTTTCAGGCTTTAAGCAGCGGTAGACGTCCTTGATGCCGCCCGTGGAGGTGTCGGCCAGCAGCATGTCCATCCAGGCGCGCTCTTCGGGGGTGAAGCCGCTGTTCTTTTGGTTGCCACGCCAGTTTTTCAGGTCTTCTTTGCGGTGCGCGATGTTGATGTCACCACACAGCACAAATTCGCGTTCGGTTTTCATCTGCATCAGATGCGTATGCATCTTGGCCAGAAACCGGAATTTAGCGCTTTGACGCTCTTCTCCGGAGGAGCCACTGGGGAAGTAGCTGCTGATGATGGAGAGCTTGCGGCTGGGTGTATC
>JAFAFR010000009.1 GCA_023423405.1 Bacteroidota bacterium | reverse complement strand
CTATCAGGGGTCGAAGCCGGTGATGTGGTCGCCGGTCGAAAAGACCGCGCTGGCCGAGGCCGAAGTCGAATATCACGACCACACCAGCCATACGATCTGGGTGCGGTTCCAGCCCAGGGGTGGGCTTGAGGGATCGGTGGTGATCTGGACCACCACGCCTTGGACCATCCCGCAAAACCGCGCCGTGGCCTTTGGCCCGGGCATCGCCTATGGCGCCTATCGCGTCGATGCGGTGGACGAAAAATCGACCGCCGTGCCGGGTGAGGTGCTGATCCTGTCGGACGCCTTGGCCGAGAGCGTGAAGGCGGCGGCGAAGATCACCGACTGGACCCGTCTGCGCGATGTCGCGGTTTCGGAATTCGAGGACGTTGTGCTGAAGCACCCCTACAACGGGGTCGAAGGCGCCCATGGCGAATGGGATTTCGATGTGCCCCTGCTGCCCGGCGATCACGTCACCGACGACGCCGGGACGGGCTTTGTCCATACCGCGCCGTCGCACGGCGACGACGACTATCAGCTTGGCCTGAAATTCAAGCTGCCGATGACCTATAACGTCGAGGCGGATGGTTCCTATCGCGCCGATCTGCCGCTGTTCGGCGGCGAGGCGATCCTTGACCAGAACGGCAAGGAAGGCCCGGCAAACGTCAGCAACATCAAGCAACTGGCCTATGCGGGCGCGCTGCTGGCAAAGGGCAAGATCAAGCACTCCTATCCGCATTCGTGGCGCTCAAAAGCTCCGGTGATCTATCGCAACACGCCGCAATGGTTCGCCGCGATCGACTTCCGGCTCGAGGACGGCAAGGGCGAATACGGCGACACGATCCGCAAGCGCGCGCTGCGTTCGATCGAGGAACTGGTGAAATTCACCCCGGTTTCCGGCCGCAACCGCCTGCATTCGATGATGGAGACGCGGCCGGACTGGGTGCTGTCGCGTCAGCGCGCCTGGGGCGTGCCGCTCACCTGCTTTACCAAAAAGGGCGCAAAGCCGACCGATCCGGATTTCCTGCTGCGCAACGAAACGGTCAATGCCCGGATCGTCGAGGCCTTTGAGCGCGACGGCGCCGATGTCTGGTATGTGCAAGGATTCAAGGCCCGCGTGCTCGACGGGATCGCCGATCCGTCGGATTATGAACAGGTGTTCGACGTGCTCGACGTCTGGTTCGACAGTGGATCGACCCATGCCTTCGTGCTGCGCGACCGGCCCGATGGCACGCCGGACGGCATCGCAGACGTGTATCTGGAAGGCACCGACCAGCACCGCGGCTGGTTCCATTCCTCGATGTTGCAGGCCTGCGCCACGATCGGCCGCGCGCCCTATCGCAATGTGGTGACGCACGGCTTCACGCTGGACGAAAAGGGCATGAAAATGTCCAAATCGCTCGGCAATACCGTCGCGCCGCAGCAGGTGATCGACGAATACGGCGCCGATATCCTGCGGCTCTGGGTGGCGCAGACGGATTACACCGCCGATCAGCGGATCGGGCCGAAGATCCTGAAGGGCACCGCCGACAGCTATCGTCGCCTGCGCAACACGCTGCGGTTCATGCTGGGCGCGCTGAAGGATTTCGACGAATCCGAACGCTTGCCCGTGGCCGAGATGCCGGAGCTGGAACGCTGGGTGCTGAACCGTCTGGCGGAGCTGGACGTTTCGGTGCGGGCGGATTACCGGGCGTTCAACTTCTCGGGCGTGTTCCAGACGCTGTTCAACTTCTGCACGGTGGATCTGTCATCCTTCTGGTTCGACGTGCGCAAGGACGCGCTTTATTGCGACGCGGCGGGCAGCCTGCGCCGCCGCGCCGCGCGCACGGTGATGGATGTGCTGTTCCACCACCTGACGACCTGGCTCGCGCCGATCCTGCCGTTCACGATGGAAGACGTCTGGCTCAGCCGCTTCCCGTCAGAGGATGGGTCGGTTCACCTGCAGGATTTCGCCGCGGTTCCGGCCGAATGGCGCGACGCCGCGCTTGCCGCGAAATGGGACGGCATCCGCCGCGCCCGCCGCGCCGTGACCGCCGCGCTGGAGGTGCAGCGCACGGCAAAGGTCATCGGCGCGTCGCTGGAGGCCGCGCCGGTGGTCCATGTCGAGGATGCGGCTTTGGCCGGGGCGCTGCGATCGGCGGATTTTGCCGATCTTTGCATCACTTCGGACCTGACCGTGACCACGGATCCCGCCCCGGCCGAGGCATTCCGGCTGGCCGAGGTGCCCGGCATCGCGGTGGTCTTCGCCGCGGCGCAGGGCGAGAAATGCGAGCGCTGCTGGAAGATCCTGCCCGATGTCGGCACGCATCGCCATCCGCACGCCTGCGCGCGCTGCGACAGCGTTCTGGGGTGAGGATATCGCAAATCTGCAATTGGGGCGCCCGTTTGGCGCCCCTTTTCCTTTCTGGATGTCGTGAAAGTGCAACTGCCTTGGGCCTTTCCGCGGCCTCCTGTTTCCCCTAATGTTGTTGCGCAGTTCCGGGGGACCCATGACCGACCAAACCCTCACGCCCGAAGAGATCACCCGCATGTTCACCCGTGCGGATGGCGACTATCTGTTTGCCCGCTGGGGGCGGCCGATCGTGCCTGTGGTGTTCGGCGTTGACGCCGCCACGCTGTCCACGGTCAAGGG
>JAFAFR010000094.1 GCA_023423405.1 Bacteroidota bacterium | reverse complement strand
GTGCCGCCCGCACTTTCATAGGCCAGTTCTTCCGGCAGCCCAAATTCGTGTACACGTCGGTTGCGCGCTTGCTGTAGTTGGCGGCGAGCTTCTTCTAGCTTTCGCTGCTGACGGCCTACCAGTAGCTCGTCGCCTCCTTTCTCAACCACTTCCTCCAATTCTGCTTCGTTTCTCGCAACGCTTCGCTCCCAAGCGTCGACCCCAGCTGCGCCTTCAACGGACCGATAGTGATCACGATGCTTCTCCATGTTCTCCGAGGTCGCGGGACGGGAGACGTAGATATGGACATCCCCATAAGCCATGACCTCCCGCTGGGCACGTGCGCCATGCACATCGTCGGCGAACCGTGGCGGCTCGGTATGTTCCACCTTGTCATGCGGATCCACGGCCCACTCGATCTCGCTCGGGGTCTCGAACGCCAGACGGCCGATGCACTCGCGCCGCGACCCCGGAGTCCATGCCGGGTTGAACGCCCGCGTCGCCCGCAGGGCATCCAGGTCGCTGCTGGCGATCCGGCGCGCCAACGGCACCTCCTCGCTCGACGTGGACTCCCCACATGCTGTCGGTGCAAGCAGCAACAACACGATACCCAGCATGGGGCCTGTCTTCATCCCGTCTTCTCCAGAGCGCCATCGGACGAGGACCCCGTACCGGCCAGCATGATGTCACGCGCGCCATCGCCGGTCCCGTTGCCCGCCAGTACGGACAGGGCCAGGCCGGTATTGTTGCTCTCCTGCGAGACCCAGTGCACCGGCATTGCGGTAATGAAGCCTTGCACGCCTTGTGGGCTTGCCTCGGGCGCGGTTCCCGAGAGGGAGGAAGGGCGCGCATGTGCGTCATAAGTCACGTTCCAGACATGCTGGCCGCCATCGTCGGCACGTTTGGGCGCACGCCAGAACAGCGGATCGAAGGGCATGCGATAGGCCAGGCGACCGCGCCTTTCCACACGTCCGGCACGTTGCGACGCGCTTCCGCTCCACCAGTCCTCTGGATAGGACCAGGTCGGCCAGAGCGATGCGCCACGCGTCCCTCCGCTCGACGAACTATTGACGGAAGGATGCGGGTGATTGCGGGGGACGAATGCAAACGCGGCTTCGTACGCGCCGCTATTCTTCAAAGCCTGCTCCTGAATTTTGCGCCACGTAGATGGATCCGCGGGTCGTTCCAAGACCGAAACCTGCAACAATCCTTCCGCCCGTGCCACGCCACCCACGCCCGCCTCTTTGCCGAAAAGCTTTTCCCACAATTGCCGGCGCAGGGTATGCACCGTCCTGCTGACAGGATAGTCGTTCTCGCCATCGATACGAATCGTCTTGGGTTCTCCGCCCGCGATGATCACAGCCAGTTCCGAATCGCGGGTTCCAAGCATGCTGCGGTCGTTGATGTTGGCGCTGCCCAGCACCGCCACCCGGTCATCGGCAATCAACAATTTGCTGTGCACGTAGACCTGCTCGGTGACCGGACGCCCGCCGATCACCGCGTGTGCCCTGAGCGTCAAGAGGGTCAGATAATCGACCCAAGACTCGGTTTCACTCCGCTTCAGCAGTTCTTCCAAAAGCATGTTGCGCGCCTTTTCCCGCGCCTCGACTTCGCTCAACCCGTTCTGCTCGCGCTCGTACTTGGCCACCAGCGCACGCCGAACGCAATTGACCAGGCTTTGCGGCCCGTGCACCAGCGAGAGCATGGTCAGATCGACCTGACGCATGATCGAAGTCTCGTTGAGCTTGCCTTCCGGGTGTGCCGGAAGCACGAGATAGGCGTGGAAGGAAACATCGTCGTCGATGGCCCGCTCGATGCGGCGGGCCAGCGCCTTGCCAACGGGATTGCGCAGATCCATCTGTCGCATGTTGGACCTGCTCTCGACTCCGTCGACCATCAGGTTGGTACGCAGGTTGCTGACAATCTGGTTGACCGAGTTGGCAAAGGCGTCGTACTCGGGATCGCGTTGCACTTCGAGCAGGCGCCCCCAGCGGATATCGCCCGGCCTGATCTGACTCAACTCGCGATTGTGGATACCCATGCGCTCGGCGTAGCGCTCGTAATTATCAAGGCCGGTTGGCGAAATGGCGCTGCCCGCCGGGCCAGACAACGGGCGCCCGGGCTCAAGCCCGTCGTTGAAGCCGGAATGGTCGCACTGGTAGAACTGCCCTTCGATGTAGACGAATTTCTGCGCCCCATGGATGGCCTTGAGCATCGCCTTGAGGCAGTTGTCCTGCGCAGGCGCAGGCTGCTGACGCGCACCGGCAGCGATTTCGTCGCGGAGCAGCCGCGCGGGCGCGCTACGCAGCACCTGTACGCTGCACTTGCTGGCGTCACCCGCGCCAGTCGCCGGCGGGACCGGGACGTGCGAGGACTGCATGGGCTCGACACGCGCACGCGTGGTACCGGTAAGCGGGTTGAGTTCGAAAAGCAGCACGAAGAAGCGTGCCAGCTTGTTGCTTCGGAACGCGGAGAGCAGCGCGGAGTAACGATGGGCAACGGCGTTCCAGCGCTGCACGAAATTCAATGACAGGTCGTAGACGGCAGGTCCCTCGATACGACAATGCACGTCATGAAATGGTTGCCGCGGCTGGCGGTCGGGATCGACAACACCTCCGGCGCCCGGGTGCTGTTCCATCGTTTCGAACAGACGGTCGTAACGGTGGAACCGCCCGGTGCCCACGGCCATCATGTTTACCAGCACACCGACAAAGGCGTCCATCGCCTCGGAAACTGCGGAAAAAACCGTGTCCTGCAAAGGCAAGGTGGCGACATCCATCCCGCGCAGCATGTCCCACATCAGGTTGACGCCTTCCCGGAACGGCTCCCCCCCTTCCCGGTAGAGCGCATCCAGCTCCCGGCGTCTTGCGGACGGTAGACGACCCCATAGCCAACGTAGCGCTTCATCGACGCCGTCCTGTGCGTCGTCCAGAACATCAGCAGCCTTGCCCGCCCCCCAATCCAAGACGCCATCAAGCGGGTTGTTGCGGTCCACGGTGTCATAGACGCGATCCCGGGCATCCCCGACGATGCCTCCCGCACTGTCGATGAAGTCCAGTGTGCGTGCAAACAGCCCGCCCGGTCCTCCAGCCGGAGTAAAGAAGAATGCGGGCACTTGACGCAACCCGGGCGGCAAAAAGCCGGCAACGATCAGTTCCGGCAGAGTGATGCAGTTCGTCAACTCGACGCGCGTGGGCGTCTTGATGGGTGGAATGGACGGATTGTGGATTTCCTTGAGGGTACGACCGTTGGCCCGCAGGCTGTAGGCACCATCCTCGCGTCGGCCATATGCCAGGTCGATGCCGCCCACGAACGCCTGTCTGTTGTCCACGACCACCAACTTCTGATGGTGGGAGAAAAAAGGGTTCATGGTCTTCATATCGCTTTGACCAAGCGCCGGCAGGCAATACGCCCGCCCTGGCCGGCTATTGTTGCGAAACCCCTTGCCGCCATTGAGGTGGTAAACCGCGAACAGCGTATGCAGATAGCCCGTGTCAACCGGGCCCGGAGGCGCCATCCACGGCATGACGTACACGGTTGCGCCGCTTTCCACTGCCTGGTCCAGGCAGCCGAGCAACTTGCTGCCGTCTCCCATCTCTACTGCGTAGTTGATTTGCCAGCCGGTAATGAAAACGCTCTGGGTGGCACCGCGAATAGCCTGCGCTACACGTTTGAAGTAGGCGTCTCCGCCGACATAGAACTCCACATCGTGCCCTGGCCTGGCAGTGCCGAACACATGACCGAAATCAGGCATGCGGTTCCATTTGACGATGCTCTCATCGTCGACAAGCAACTCATCCAGCTTATCGACGCCATTGGTCACAAACCAGTTCGGCTGTTCTTTAGCGTGTAGCGGCTGCCCGTCGCGCCCATGGATCTGGGTGATTGTCCTGTTTCCTGTCATCGCATCCTCTCTCGTCCCTGACGTTGACTGCCGCCGCACGATCAGCCGCGCCCCAGCAGTTTGTCCAAGGTTCCAAGCATGCCCTCCTCGCCGGCTTCGGCGAGCAGGTCACATACCTGATGCATTTCCCCGCGCATCCTTGTCCCGATCAGATTCGTCGGCACATCGCTGGTAAAGCCGGCCGCGCTCAACTCGGCGCGCGTTCTATCCTCATCCGACCAGCTCTCCTGCTCCTGGACGACCGAAATGGGTACTGCATGTCCTGGATACATCAACCAGACCCCGCCGGGATTGGCCGCATAGGCCTTGGCAAGTACATCCTGCTGCGCATCATCCAGAGGCACGCGTCCTTCGGCGTCGGTTTTGCCCTGGAGCACCATGTCTTTTTCGCGCACCAGCGACATACCCCTGGGTCGCTTGCGGCCTTTAACGATTTTCCATGGCGTATGCGCCAGTGCGTTGCCTGAAAGACCTGGCATATCGGCCAGCCACAGGTCGAATTTCATCGGCTTCGGCTCGAAGCTCGATACCGGAAAGACAGGAAGCTCCGGCGCGATCTGCACCGGCCCCAAAAACGACTTCTTCCCCGCATGCACCGTGATCTCGCCCGGACAGGCGATCACGATGTTGCCGCCCTCGATGGTCAGGCTGGCGCCGCCGGAGGTGGCCAGGTGCACGGTCCTGCCGGCGGCCATTTCCAGTTCGGCATTGGCGCTGACCAGTTTGAGCTGGTCCCGGGCCTGCAGCTTGATGCTGTCGGCCTGGGCCTGGATATCCAGTTCGCCTTCGCCACTGACCAGGCTCAGGCTGGTGGGTTCGTCATGGCCTTCGGTGGCGGCCGCCAGCCAGCCGATCGATTGGCCGGCATGGATGCGCAGGTCCCCGGCGATGGCCCAGTGGCTGTGTTGGCCGCTGGCCAGGGTCAGGGTCTGGGCGACGCTCCAGTGCAGGCTCTGGCCAGCGACGACGCCGATGCCGCCCGGCGCGGCCAGGCCGAGCACGGCATCGCCCAGGTGCGGGACGCGGTCCTCGCCGACCTGCGGGCTGCGCTCGCTGGCGCTGCCGCTGGCTTCGCCGAACTCGGCACCGGGCACCT
>JAFAFR010000070.1 GCA_023423405.1 Bacteroidota bacterium | reverse complement strand
TGCCATCCACTTTCTTCTTCTCCAGGTAAGCTTTCACCGCATCGGCACGCTTCTGGCTCAGCTTCTGGTTGAAATCGGCTTTGCCGGTATTGTCGGTATGTCCACCGATCTCCACTTTCAGTTGCGGATACTGGTCATTGAGGATGCGCGCTGCTTTGTCCAGCTCCTTCTTCGCTGCCGCAGTAAGGGTGGCGCTGCCCGTTACGAACTGCACCGCGGCCGCATTGAACTTGGAGGTTTCCAGTTTGGGACAACCGCCGTTATCGGCCGGACCGGCCAGGTCGGGACAACGGTCTTCTTCATCATTCACGCCATCGTTATCTCGGTCGGGAATGGGACAGCCCTGGTATTTGGCTACGCCCACCACGGTGGGACATTTGTCTTCTTCGTCGTTGATGCCGTCCTTATCGCTGTCGGGAATGGGACAGCCGGCATATTTTGCAAGACCCGGCACATCCGGGCATTTGTCTTCTTCGTCGTTCACACCGTCTTTGTCGGTATCGGGAATGGGACAACCCTGGTATTTGGCCACACCTGCAACGGTGGGACATTTATCATCGGGATCGTTGATGCCATCGCCATCCGAATCAACAACCGGTGGCGGGGGCGGAGGCGGCGGAAGCGGTTTTTCTTTCCTGCCGAAACGGTACCCGATGGTCAGTTGCACCGTGCGGTTGTTCCAGTTGTAGTCCCTGTAACGACGCACATCGTTGATGCCATGCATATAACGGGCGCTCAGCGACCAGTGGAAATCGGGCCAGAACTCAATGCCACCGGCAGCAGCATAATCAACGCGCTCCAGGTCGTCAACGATATCTGTTTTGGAGACATTAGTTTTCTGTGTGGCATCTCCCAGCAAACTGATCTGCGGACCAGCCAGCAGGTTAATATTATTGCTGAGCTTGAATTTCAGCAAAACGGGCAGGCTGCCATAATGGAGGCGGGTTTTGAGGTCCTGGCCGCCATTCTTGATAAGCGCTCCTGTGGGCGAATACAACAATTCGGGTTGAATAGACCATCTTTTCCCGATGGGCAAATTGGCAAAAAAACCGGCGGCGGGCTGAACAATCCAGTTCGCATCCTGTCCTCCGGGGACAGCGCCGCTCATGCGGAAGGAAGAAATATTTACACCGGCCCTGATTCCCAAAAAGGCTGCATTGTCGTCGTCCTGGGCTTTCAGGGTGTTCGCAGCCAGGCCCGCAAAACAGGCCGTTAACACGAAAATTTTTCTCATGGTTTATGGTTTGGTTAACCTTGTGGCCGTAAAAATACAGGGTAATATCGGAATAACGGCTTCGCGCCAACGATATCCTTAATATTTTACCTCGGCACTGAACTTTGCCTCACCCGTACCGAGTTCGGCTGCAGCAGCATTGCTGATGCGGATGGTGAGCCCTGCATTTTCTTTGATATCGGAAAGATTGCCCAGCACTTTCGCATAGATGTATTTGTTCGAAACGGTATTGGTCACCTGTACAATGGTTCCTACCGGCACATTGTCCATCAGCGCATAATATTTGCCATCGTTCCAGCCACTGGTGCTGCGGAAGATATTGGCCAGGCCCTTCGCCGTACGGCTGCCCTGTTCAAACTGCGACCTGAAAAAGCCGCCCCTGAAATCGATGCTGGCGCTGCCACCCGTACCCGGCGCAGGATTACCCGCTGCATTACCCGGCGCCTGCACGGGCGCCTGTACCGGGGCCTGCGAAGTTTTCGCGGGCTGCGACACAACACCCTTGTCGGAAGCAGTGGCTACGGGCGTTGTTTTTTCAGCAGATGCGCCCGCTACAGTTACCGTACCTGCCGGCAAAGTTCCGCCCGCCAGGGCGCTCTGGTCTTTTTTCACTTTCAGATAACCCACCACCAGGTTCATGCCCGCCTTCACCTGGTTACGGGTGATATTGTTCCATTTTTCCAGTTGCTCTATGGGAACCTTATTGTGGTTGGTGCTTACGCGGAACATCCACTCTCCTTCTTTCACGGTATGATACACGGGAACCAGGGCTTCACCAGCAGCCTGTTTCCCATCCTGCGAAAAATTGGCGGGCACCAGCGGGATCTTCAGCAACTGGCCAATGCTGAGGCCGGCATTGAGTTCCGTACTGTTATAAGCGCTGATCTCTTTGGGAGAAAGATTGTAGAGGCGACCCACACTGTACCAGGTTTCTTTGGGCTGCACTTTGTGCGAAAGATAGAGGTTGGGAGAAATGCCCTGTACCTGCAGGCCCGATTGCGCGCGGGAAACAAAACCGGCAAACAACAGCAGGATCCAGAGAAGGGGTCTTTTGAACATAAGGAACTGAATTTTAGAAAACGGATTCATGCTGCAATATCGGAAAAATTGCCAGCCCTCCCCTATTCAGGGCGCGGCTTTCAGGATCCGCCACTCGCGGGGATAATAATTGTTGCTGCGGTTGCCGATATTTTTCAGCCAGCCCAGGGACTGCCCCGCATAAGCTGCCAGCCACCAGCCGCGCGCCGGTGCATCGGGATGTATGTCTTCCTTCCGCAGGTAGCGAAGGGCTGTGGGCCGGTCGAGTTCCAGCAGGGGCAGGCGTCTATTCCGGTGCTGGCTCAGCGCCAGGGCATGGTCGGGCACCAGTTCCTTACCGGTTGATTTTCCGAGCAGCAGTCCCGCGCGGCGGATATAAATGCCACCCAGTTGCTGCGCCAGCGCCGCCAGTTCCGGCAATACCGCCACGGCGTTTTCCTGCAACTGGAAATACCGGAAAGCCGCCGGCTCTTCGAGCCAGGGATACAGGAGCTCCAGCGATTTTCCTTTCAGCGGCTCCCAGGGCAGGCGGTGGGCGCGGCCGCCGATGGCGCGGCCTCCCGCGTGGCGGCTTTCTGAAAAATGCCCCTCTCCTTTCCGGAAAGCGGCGAGAAAAAACCCTTCCCCTTTCAGCTTGTCGGGATAAAAACGATAGGCAGCAGCGCCCCCCGCAGTTTGCACGGTTACGATCTGCCACGATGGATCGGTCTGCAATACAATAGGCTCCGCTGCGAATGCTTCCATCAGCCAGTCGGCAATGCCCTCGTCTTCTGCAACAGAATAGGAACAGGTGGAATAGATCAGCACGCCACCGGGACGCAGGCATTCCCAGTAATCGGCCAGAATGCGCTGCTGGCGCTGGCTGCAGAGCTTCACCAGGTCGGGGCTCCATTCCGCAGCGGCTTCAGGATCGCGACGAAAAAGCCCGCTGCCACTGCAGGGCGCATCCACCACCACCAGGTCGAAAAGTGGGCCCAACGCAGCGAACTCACGGGGATCGCTACCCGAAACCAGCGTATTGGCGCCGCCCCATTTCACCAGGTTCTCTTCCAGGATGGAGGCCCTGCTGCGGATCACTTCATTGCTCACCAATACGCTCGCAGGTGATAAAAGCGACTGTATCAGCGTCGACTTTCCACCCGGCGCCGCGCAGCCGTCGAGCACCACCAGTTGCTGGCTAAGGTCCACCGTTTGCCGGATGGCCTGTTCCAGAAACATGCTGCTGGCTTCCTGCACATAAAATACGCCGGCATGCAGCCAGGGCTCGAACGTAAAAAACGGACGCGTTTCCAGATAGTATCCATAACTGCTCCAGGGGATTTTTTCTTGCAACAGAAAAGAAAGACCGCCAGCATCTTTCCACTTACCGGGATTGATCCGCACCGACACCACCTGCCTGCCCGAAGCATGCACTTCGCGGAAAGCGGCCGCATCAAAACCCGGTGCGGCGCTCCAGTCGGCCATCATCTCACTGGTGAGCATAGACACTACAAATTCTTGATCTCGGTAATCAGGTCCTGCAATACTTTTTTGGCGTCGCCAAACAACATGGAGGTTTTGGGACGAAAGAACAATTCATTTTCAATGCCGGCATAACCGGGTTTCATGCTGCGCTTGTTCACAATGCAGGTGCGCGCGGCTTCCACATCGAGGATGGGCATGCCATAGATGGGCGATGCCGGATCCGTTTTGGCGGCAGGATTCACCACATCGTTGGCGCCCAGCACCAGCACCACATCGGTGGTGGGAAACTCTTCATTGGCGGTTTCCATCTCCAGCAGGTTATCGTACGACACATCGGCTTCGGCCAGCAATACATTCATATGTCCAGGCATGCGGCCGGCCACGGGATGGATGGCATATTTCACTTCCACGCCCTTGCTGTGCAGCAGCTTCTCGAGTTCGTGGCAGGCATGTTGCGCCTGGGCTACCGCCAACCCATAACCGGGAACAATCATCACGCGGTTGGCATAACTGAGCACCACGGCCGCATCCGACAAGCCGATCTCCTTATAGGCACCCTGCACGCCTTTGGAAGCGGCGGCAGCAGCGGTATTGCCGAAAGAACCCAGCAACACATTCTTAAGCGAACGGTTCATGGCCCGGCACATTAAGATGGTGAGCAGGGTGCCAGCCGCACCCACCAAAATGCCACCGGTAAGCATGGCTTTGTTGTTGTACAAAAAACCACCGCAGGCGGCGGCCACTCCGGTGAAAGAGTTGAGCAGCGAAATCACCACCGGCATATCCGCGCCACCAATGGGCAGCACAAAAAATACGCCGTACAAAAGCGACAATACCAATACCGTGTAAAAAGCCGTGGTGTTCGCATTTTCATGCACCAGCACCAGCCAGGATGCTAGTCCCACCGCCGCCAGCAATAACCCAATGTTCAGGTAGTGTTGCCCGGGAAAGGCAAAGTCTTTGATCTTCCCGTTCAGTTTTCCCCAGGCGATGACGCTGCCGGCAAAAGATACGGAGCCGATGATGAGCCCCGCTGCAATGATGAGCATTTCGGTGGTCCAGTGCGCATAGGCGGCGCCGGTAGGAAAAATATCGGTGAGGCCAATTTCATGCGGACGGTGCAGTTGGACGGCCAGGCGATTGAATTCGATGAGTGAAATCAGGGCCGCACAGGCGCCACCCATGCCATTGAAGATGCTCACCATTTCTGGCATGGCCGTCATCTTCACCTTGCGCGCGGAAACCGTACCGATGATGCCGCCGATGAGCAGGCCTGCAAAGATCCAGCCGTAATTGCCGAGGCGCTGGTTCTCATCATCGCGGTAAAGAAAAATGGTGCCGACAATGGCCAGCGCCATGCCGATGGCTGCGACGGTATTGCCCCTGCGCGCGGTGGCAGGATGCGAGAGCTGTTTCAATCCGATCACAAAACTTACGGAAGCCAGCAGGTAGATCAGGGTTAGCAGCGACATAGGGAAGGATTTTATTTTTCTTTTTTATGCCGGAACATTTCCAGCATCCGGTCCGTTACCACAAATCCACCCACCACATTCAGCGTTCCCAGCACCACAGCCAGGAAGCCCAGCACCAATGCAATATAGTTGCCGGGATCGGCCTTGCCCATCACAATGATGGCCCCAATGATCACCACGCCGTGGATGGCATTGGCGCCGCTCATCAGGGGCGTGTGCAATACTGCCGGCACGCGGCCGATCACTTCAATGCCCAGGAAGATCATCAGTACAACGATGTAGATATAGTCCTGGTGCTTTGCAATATTTTCAAGCAGTTGCATCATGTGCCGCTGGTTTTAATTTTTCATGAACAATCACGCCTTCCTGCGTGATGCAGGACCCTTTCACCAAATCGTCTTCAAAGGAAAGCCGGAACCCGCCATCCTTATCGAACAGCAGTTCGAGAAAATTGCTGATGTTCTTTCCGTATAATTTGCTGGCATCGGCTGGCATGGTTGCCGCCAGTTGTGAATCGCCCACGATGGTGACGCCGCCGGTGGTAACGGTGGTGCCGTTCGTTGTAAGTGCGGTATTGCCGCCGGTGGCCGCAGCCAGGTCGATCATTATAGAGCCCGGCCGCATGCCGTGGATCATATCCTCCGTAATGAGCAGGGGCGCTTTTTTACCGGGAATCTGGGCGGTGGTAATAACAATATCGGCCTTGTGCACGGCCGCAGCGATCCGCTCCTGCTGGCGCTGGCGGAAAGCCTCGTCCTGCTCCACGGCATAGCCCCCCGCGCTGCTGGCATCGGCCGCCCCTTCCACTTCCACGAATTTGGCGCCGAGGCTCATCACTTCTTCTTTCACCGCCGGGCGTGTATCAAACACTTCCACCACGGCGCCGAGGCGACGGGCCGTGGCAATGGCCTGCAACCCGGCCACGCCGGCGCCAAGAATAAGCACTTTTGCCGGCGCAATACTGCCCGCCGCCGTCATGAACAGAGGTATATAACGGCAATAGCTATTCGCAGCAAGCAGCACTGCTTTGTAACCCGCAATATTGGCCTGGGAACTGAGTATGTCCATCGACTGTGCACGCGTGGTGCGGGGCAGCAGCTCCAGGCTGAAAACGGTAAGGCCTGCGGCGGCCATGGACTGCACCGTTCCGGGATGAAAAAGCACCTGGTAATTACCGAGGAGCACCTGCCCTTTGCGGAAGGAAAAATCGGGATAGTGCATGGCCAGCAGGATATCGGCCTTTGCGAGTTCGTTCCGCTCCACCACCGAAGCGCCGGCTTCCCGGTAAGCCGCATCGCTGGCGAAAGCCGCTGCTCCGGCACCGGTTTCCACCCAAATTTCCTGTCCCTTTTTACGCAGGGCAGCCGCTGCCTCGGGCAGGAGCGATACCCTTGTTTCAAATGCCGGTTCTTTCAGTACGCCAATGACCATGCTAACCGTATTGGTTACCCCAATTTACTGGTTATTGGGCAGAATCAATAACGGATCGAAAAATGCTGCGGGATTTTTATATCGGGATTGAAGAATACGAAGCCCAGGAAAAAAAGATCGATGCTGCAGGTGACGGCGGGATCGCGGCGAATGGCGTTCCAGGCCGATTCCATACCCGGGCTCCAGTGGATATCGTCGAATACCATCACCATGCCCGGGTGTGCCGCTGTTTTCAGCAGGTGAAAATATTCCAGCGTGGCGGCTTCGGTATGGTGGCCGTCGACATAAGCAAAATCCGGCGGTGTGGTGGCAAGCAGCGCTGGCAGTTGATCGAAAAAGCGACCATGGATCACCGTTATATTGTTCAGTTCCAGCTCTCGAAAATGAGCGGCGGCTTTCTCTGCGAGCGCCGGCGCCCCTTCCAGGGTAGTCACCGGTTGCGGCGCAGCGGCAGCAGCGAGGTAAGCGCCGGAGATGCCCAGCGAACTGCCCATTTCCAGCACCGACCGCGGCTGGAAATATTGCACCGACCTGTAGAGCAATTGCGCCAGGCGGCGCGGTTTTGCTGCCCGCTTCGCAATGTCGCAAATCCTGCGGGCAGGCGCATGGCCATCCACGCTTCCCGCACCCCAGTCGGCAACGGGCAGGCGCGTACGGTCGCGCAGCAGTCGCGCACGAAGGGCTTCGATCGCTGCAAATGCAGGCTGCTGTTTTTTATCCCTCAGCACTTTTCTTACAAAATCGTATACAAAGGGCGAATGGATGCCGTGCCCGCGGCCATTGTCCGATGTGCAGTAATACCGCAGGTAGCGGACAGCCAGTTGAAACGAAGAATAAGGCTTGTCAGGCATGGGAGTTTGCTATACGGTCCCAGATCTCGAAGCTGTACGCATAGGCATGGTTGTTATCTGCCGGGAAATCGAGGCGCGAGAAAAGTTTCCATTCTTCTTTTGCCAGCGCGGGGAATTGCGTATCGCCTTCAAAAACGCCGTGCACGCGGGTGAGGTAAATCCTGTCGGCCAGCGGCAGGGCCTGGCGATAGATCTCACCGCCACCGATCACGAAGAGCTCTTTGGCATCGGTGGTTCCACCGGCTTCCAGGGCGGCATCGAGACTGTTCACCACCATGGTGTTCTCGGGGTGCCAGTCGCGGCGCGATGTGATAACGATATTGGTTCTGCCCTTTAGCGCCCTGCCCAGGCTGTCAAAGGTTTTGCGACCCATGATCACCGGCATGGCCCAGGTGGTGTTCTTAAAAAACTTCATGTCGTTGGGGAGGTGCCAGAGCAACTGGTTGTTTTTCCCGATCACGTTGTTTTCGCCGGCGGCCACCACCATATTGATCTTACAGGTATTTATTGCCATGCTTTGAAATATTGTATCTGTTGCCGCTGCAATCATTTCTTACACCGCTACCGGCGCTTTGATGGCGGGGTGCGACTGGTAGTTCACCAGTTCAAAATCTTCGTAACGGAACGCAAAAATATCGTTCACTGCCGGGTTGATTTTCATGACAGGCAGCGAGAAGGGTTCGCGGCTGAGCTGGAGCTGCACCTGTTCCATATGATTGCTGTAAATGTGCACATCGCCGAAACTGTGAATGAATTCACCGGGCTGCAATCCGCTTACCTGGGCCAGCATCATCGTAAGCAATGCATAGGAAGCAATGTTGAATGGCACGCCCAGGAACACATCTGCCGAACGCTGGTAGAGCTGGCAGCTCAACCTGCCATTGGCCACGTAAAACTGGAACAAAGTGTGGCAGGGCATCAGCGCCATTTCGGGCAGGTCGGCCACGTTCCAGGCGCTTACGATCAGGCGCCGGCTATCGGGGTTGTTGCGGAGCTGCTGCACCAGGCCGGCGATCTGGTCAACCACGCGTCCGTCTTTTCCTTCCCAGCTTCTCCACTGCTTGCCGTATACCGGTCCGAGTTCGCCGTTTTCGTCGGCCCATTCGTCCCAGATGCGTACGCCGTGTTCTTTGAGATAAGCGATATTGGTTTCCCCTTTCAGGAACCAGAGCAGCTCATAAATGATGCTCTTGAGGTGCAGCTTTTTGGTGGTGACGAGCGGAAAACCTTTTTGCAGGTCGAAACGCATCTGGTAACCGAAAACACTGGTGGTGCCCGTTCCGGTGCGGTCTTTTTTTTCCGCGCCGTTTTCGAGGATATGCTTCAATAATTGCAGGTAGGCATGCATGCCCGCAAGATAGGTATCTTTGCAACATGGCAGAAGATTTAGCAATCCACAGCGGCACCAAAGAAGAGCAATACCAGTCGCTCCTTCCCCAGATCAGGGCGCTTACGGAAGGGGAGCCCGATCTCATTGCCAACCTCGCCAATATTGCGGCGGCGCTTAAGGAGCAGTTCGGCTGGTTTTGGGTGGGATTTTACCTGGTGAAAAACAATGAGTTGGTGCTGGCCCCCTTCCAGGGACCCGTTGCCTGCACCCGCATCCGGAAAGGAAGAGGTGTTTGCGGAAGCAGTTGGGAGCAGGCCGCCACCCTGGTGGTGCCCGATGTGGAAAAATTCCCCGGCCATATTGCCTGCAGCAGTTTGTCGCGCTCCGAAATTGTAGTGCCTCTTTTTCATGAGGGCCGCGTGGTGGGCGTGCTTGATATCGACGACAGGGAGCTCAACAGCTTTGACGCCACCGACCAGCGCTTTTTGGAAGAACTGGTGGCAGGGATCGGGGGGCTGGAAACCATATCCTGAAGCCGGCTACAACCCGTTCGGAGCGCCGGAACTTTTACCGCTTTCTTCGCGCCAACTCCCTTTTAATAAGTCCCAGCTCGCGGCCGGTTTGCCCGGCAACGGAACTGTTCTCCTGCGCGCGGCGCATGAGGTAAGGAATCACTTCTCCAATAGGACCAAAGGGCAGGTATTTGCTTACCGGGCAGCCCGCTGCGGCAAGATTGAACGTAATATTATCGCTCATACCATAGAGCTGGGAGAAATGGATATGTTCATGCGATAAGGGATAACCTTTTTCTGCCAGCAACTGCGTGGCCAGCAGGTTGCTGTGCTCATTGTGACTTGCAACGATCACGGCTATGCGCTCCAGGTGATCAATACAAAAACGCAGGGCATGATTGTAGTCGCGGTCACTGGCGTCTTTGTTCGGTTGTATGGGACTGTTATAGTTGAGCTCTTCCGCACGTTTTCTTTCTTTTTCCATATAAGCGCCGCGCACCAGTTTGGCGCCGAGGATAAAATCGCGCGACTCCGCTTCCTGGTAACTGTCTTTCAGGAACTGCAGGCGGTCGTGGCGGTACAGTTGCATGGTGTTGTACACGATGGGTTTCTCCCTGTTATAGATGGCCATCATTTCCATCGACAGCGCATCCACGGGATCCTGGATCCAGCTTTCTTCGGCATCGATCAGCACACCGATATTTTTTTCGGCCGCTTCCTTGCAAATGCGGTGCATGCGCAGCACCACGCGGTCCCACTCCTGCAGTTCGGAGGGCGACAACACTTCTGTGTGCACCTTGCCCTGGAAGCCGCTCCTGGCGCCGGCGGCGGCATCGAGTTTTTCGAGCAGGCCGAAGCGGGCGAGGCCGGTCACCTTCACACTCATAAAGGGAATATTCGGCTGGGTGGCCGCATAGCCGATCACTCGGATGAATTCGTCGCAGGCATGGTCCAGTCCCGCTTCGCCGTGGTCGCCGCCTTCCACACCATAATCGAGAATTACCTGCACTTTGTACTGTCCCAGTACGTTGGCCACTTTCGCCGTTTCCCCGAGGGTTTCGCCACCGACGAATTGTGTAAAAATGGTATCGCGGATCAGCTTCTTTACGGGCAGGCCGTTGCGGATGGCCCAGGGCGTAAGCAGGGTGCCCAGTTTTACCAGCGGCGAAAAGCCCATGCTGGAAAAAAGAAAATGCGCCTTCTTTAATTCTGCGTCGGTCTTATAGGCAAAAGCATTCTCCGTGTTATCGAAGGAGATATTCGGTTTCGGATCCATAATGTGTGTGTGCTGTTCAGTGCGCAAAAATACAAGCAATTCATTAGTTTCGGGGATATGAAGATCAGTTCGGTTGATATATTCCGGTTGAGCATACCGATGAAGCCCTTTACCATCGCAACGGGCACCATGCATTTTGCCCAGAATATTTTTCTGCGCATACACACCAGCGATGGGTTGTATGGCGTGGGGGAATGTTCCGCCTTTCCCATGATCGTGGGAGAAACCCAGAATACCTGCTACGCCATGGCAGCCGACCTGGCTGCGCTCTGGAAGGGCAAAGACCCGCTTGATATCCCCGCCCGCATGAACGAGCTGCACCTCTTCACCGCCGGCAACAGCACCATCAAAAGCGCCTTCGATATGGCGCTGTACGATATTGCCGCCAAACAGGCACAACAGCCATTGTATCAATACCTGGGCGGCAGAGAGCGCATTGATCTTCCCACCGATCTTACCATCGGCATCGCCAGCCCGGAAGAGATGGCGGAGCAGGCCCTATCCTTCCTGGAAATGGGTGTAGATCTTATCAAGATCAAACTGGGCAAAGTGGTGGAAGACGATATTGAAAGGGTGGCGCGCATACGCGCGGCCGTTGGGCCGGCCATCGGCCTGCGCATCGATGCCAACCAGGGCTGGGATCCGGCGGGTGCGGAGAAAGCCCTCACCGCGCTGGGTGCGTACGATATTCAATTCTGCGAGCAGCCCATGCGCAGCTACAACGATCATTATCTTCCTGCCCTGCGGAAAGTTTCGCCCATTCCCATCATGGCCGATGAAAGCGTGTACAACCACCACGATGCGGAAAGGCTGATCCGCGAAAAAGCCTGCGATTCCGTGAACATCAAACTTTCCAAAAGCGGCGGCATCCTGGAAGCGCTGGCCATCAACGCCACCTGCGCGGCAGCAGGCATCCCCTGCATGATGGGCGGCATGCTCGAAAGCCGGCTGGCGCTGACTGCTTTTGCGCACCTCGCCACGGCCTGTGAAAACATCCGCTATTACGACATGGACACCTGCCTGCTGGGTCACCTGGAAGACCCGGTGACCGGCGGCGTGCGCTACGACCGTTTCAACGTGGTGCTTCCTGGAGGCCCCGGTATTGGCGCGGACATTGATCCGGCCTTCCTCTCGCGCTGCGAAGGGTTAACGGTTTAAATACGCCAAAGGGTTTCAGGTCCGGCAACGGTTAACCATCTAAACGCGCCACAGGCTTTCCAGCAAAAGCTGGTTGATGTTTTGCAGGGAACTTAGTTTGAGATCGGCTGCGCCCCAGCGCGCCAGTTGGTATTGATCGGCAGCAGGCACTACCACGCATTTCATCTTGGCGGCTTTGGCAGCGATCATACCGTTGAAGGAATCTTCAAAACAAATACAATGAAAGGGCGCCGTGTCCAGCGCTTCCGCACAGTTGATGAATACCTGCGGATGTGGCTTTCCGTAAGCCAGCTCGCCGGCCGAACTGATGGCATCGAGATAGTTTCGGATGCCGAGCTTGTCCACCACCACATCGATCAGTTGCATCGGCGAAGAAGATGCAAGCCCGATCTGATAACCTTCGCTGCGGAAAAAATTGAGCGCATGCCGCACGCCCGGCATCGGCTCACCACGCTGGCGGATCTTTTCGATGGCATCGCTTTCGATCTTTGTAATGGTAACGGGTGCATGTACAGCATCTACCTGGTATTGACGGAACCAATGGTCTACCCACTCACGCGTGCGAAGACCCGTGCTGCTGTGATACTGTTCCAGGCTGAGGCGAATGCCAAATGGATACAAAGCTTCTATGCCTGCTTCCTGCCACAAGGGTTCGGAGTCGATGAGCAGGCCATCCATATCGAAGATGACGGCTTTCCGGTTCATGATGCGCAAATATAAATCTGTATATTGCGACATTGCTTGTTATTTTCCAACACGAACACACGCATGCAAGAACTGATCGCGCGTCTCAAACAAATCCGGCTGATCCGGAAGCTGGTTTATGCCGTAGTGGGATTCGCGTCCTGGCCCGGTCTCGCACTGGTGAACCGCCTTCAGATCAGGGGCACGGAAAACATCGACCAACTGCCCAGGCGGAATGTACTTTTTGTAAGCAATCACCAGACCTATTTTGCCGATGTTATCACTTTCCTGCACATTTTCTGCGCCGTGAAATGGGGTAAGAAAAACAGGCTGGGACTACCCTATTACCTGTTCAACCCGTACACGAATATTTATTACGTGGCGGCCGAAGAAACCATGAAGGGAAGCTGGATCAGCAAGTTCTTTATTCTTGCGGGGGCACTCACCGTAAAGCGCACCTGGCGCACCGGCGCTACCGAAGTGCGTCGCGGACTGGATCCTTCCGATACGCGTAAAATAGAAAGGGCCCTGGCCGGAAGCTGGGTGATCACTTTTCCGCAGGGCACCACGCGACCCTATGCACCCGGCCGGAAAGGCACAGCCCTCATCATTAAGAAAAACCGGCCCATTGTGGTGCCGGTAGTGATCAATGGTTTCTGGCGTGCTTTTGGGAAAAAAGGGCTGACCTTCAAAAAGCGAGGCACATTGCTGAAAGTGGAATTCAAGAAACCACTGGAGATCGACTACGAAGCATCCTCGGAAGAAATCATGGACCAGATCATGGACGCCATTGAACAAAGCAGAAAATACATGATGAAAGTGCCACACCTGGCAGAAGCCATGCAGGGTAAACCTACGGCCAAAGTGTAATTTCATTTCCCCCTCAGAAAGGCCGGACCTGTTAGGGCTGGAACAATGCTTTCAGCTCCGTAGCATCGTTCGGTTTCATTTTACCACCCAGGATCAGTCGCAACTGGCGGCGGCGCAGCGCTCCTTCAAACAATACCTTCTCCGCATCCGTCTGCGGCTGCAAAGCCGGTACCGGCCTGGGTTTACGGTTGGGATCCAGGGCCACGAAGGTATAATAGGCTTCGTTGCTTTTGTACCGGTACTGGTGGGTAAGATCTTCGCCGTACACACGCAGGTGCACTTCCATAGAAGTAGTGAAAGCGCGTGTCACTTTGGCTTCGATGTTCACCACATTGCCCAGCTTGATGGGCGCTTCGAAAGAGATATTGTCTACCGAAGCGGTCACTACCGGCGCGTTGCAGTGCTTGCCTGCAGCGAGGGCGGCGGCAATATCCATCCAGTACATCAAACGGCCGCCCATCAGGTTCCCGAATACATTGGTATCGTTGGGCAATACCAGTTCTGTCATGATCACAATGCTTTCTGCGGGTGTGCGGCTGTCCATTCCTGTTATATTACTAAATTTATTTCATTTGGAAGCTTTCGAGGAATTTGGTGGTGAAGTTACCGTTCCGGAAATCTTCGTTCTGCATCAGCTGCAGGTGAAAAGGAATGGTGGTCTTCACACCCTCGATCACGTATTCGCTCAGCGCGCGGTACATGGTATTGATGGCTTCGTCGCGCGTGCGGGCAATGGTGATAAGCTTCCCGATCATGGAATCGTAATAGGGCGGGATGGTATAACCGGCATACACGTGGCTGTCGACCCGCACGCCGTGACCGCCGGGCGTATGCAGCACGGTGATCTTACCGGGACTGGGACGAAAATCGTTGTAGGGATCTTCGGCATTGATACGGCATTCGATGGCATGCATCTGGGGCTCGTAGTCGCGGCCGCTGATGGGCTCGCCCATGGCTATTTTGAGTTGTTCCTTGATGAGGTCGAAATTGATCACTTCCTCGGTAACGCAGTGTTCCACCTGGATCCGCGTATTCATTTCCATGAAGTAGAAATTCCGGTGCTTGTCTACCAGGAATTCAATGGTGCCCACGCTTTCATAACCGATGGCGGAAGCCGCGCGCTTGGCTGCTTCTCCCATGGCATAGCGGAGCTCGGGTGTCATGAAGGGGGACGGCGATTCCTCTACCAGCTTTTGGTGACGGCGCTGTATGGAGCAGTCGCGCTCGCTGAGGTGGCAGACCTTACCGTAACGGTCACCCGCAACCTGGATTTCGATGTGCCGGGGCTCTTCCACGAATTTCTCCATGTAAATGCCGTCGTTTTTGAAAGAAGCCAGGGCTTCGGCTTTGGCGGTAGAATAGGCGCGTTCCATTTCTCCGTCGTTCCATACCACGCGCATGCCCTTGCCGCCACCACCGGCGGTAGCCTTGATGATCACAGGGTAACCCATGTCGCGGGCAACGCCATAGGCCTCATCGAGGTTCTGGAGCAATCCGTCGCTGCCGGGGATCACGGGCACGCCGGCACGGATCATGGTTTCCTTGGCAGTGATCTTATCACCCATGGAACGGATCTGGTCGGGTGTGGGCCCGATGAACTTGATATTGTGCTCGCCGCAGATCTCGGCAAAGCGGGCGTTTTCCGCCAGGAAGCCGTAACCCGGGTGAATGGCATCTGCATTGGTGATCTCTGCAGCGGCCATCAGGTGGGGGATATTGAGGTAGGAATCGGAGCTTTGCGGGCGGCCGATGCAAACGGCCTCATCCGCAAACTTTACGTGCAAGCTATCTTTATCGGCGGTGGAATAAACGGCGATCGTTTTGATACCCATTTCACGACAGGTACGAATAACGCGCAGTGCAATTTCACCCCGGTTAGCGATCAATACTTTTTTAAACATTATCCAAAGGAATTAATACCACTAATCAGCGTGGATTGCTCCACGCCATGA
>JAFAFR010000064.1 GCA_023423405.1 Bacteroidota bacterium | reverse complement strand
ATTGTTTACATTAGCACCAAGTTTCGGACGTCTTATAACTCACCACGAAATTAGACTTGTTAAAGGTCAGAATTGGGTTAGCTTTACACTTAGCCTTATACTTTTTGTTTCTCTTGTGTTGCTATTCTTTTTTACAGATTTTTTTAGAAATATTTTTAAACGCACTCTTAATTTCAATAAGGTCTACTATTTACTTTTGTTATTTGGTTCGATCTTAATGTTGATTGTATGTAGGATGTTACAAGGAAGAAAATACTCATTATTTTATTGGAGTAAAATATACCTAAACAAAGAAATGACAGATGAAGATATATTTGAACCGAAAAAAGTCCTAAATGATAATCAATCAATTTTAGTAAATGACAATATAGATAATTTAACTACAGGAGCTAAAATAGATAATAATATAAGTAGAGAGGATAGTGAGAATTCAGATGATGAAAATTTAGAAATATTAATCAAATCCCTATCACCAGCAGAAGTTTTAAGAATAATAGAGAAACATAAGCCTTGTATAATAATTGACGATTTGAATCGTAAAAAAATAATTGACCTTGCAAGCCGTCAAAAAGTTAAATTTCCAATTAATATTGAATATACCAAAACGCCTAGAAAAAATGACCATAAAAAGGTATTGGTTGAATTTTTGAAAGAATTATTTTCTTTGGAAAAATATTGGGGTAGAGAAATATCTCAAGAAAGAATAATTGCATATTTAAATTCGATGTTTCAATTTAATTTTAATAATAAATGCACTCAACTCAATAGAATTGATATTGTTAGAAATATTTAAAAAAATAAACAAGTGACTGTACAAATGTCTGTACAGTTGTCTAAATAATGTAAAATTAACTATTTAAATTTTTTCAGATATACGTTACTATTTTTAATAGTTTAAGTCTAAGCGCTATTTTATACTAACTGTACAATTTCTGTACAGTTATTTTTTTGCTTAGAATTTAAGATTAATCTTGTTGGACAATCTAAAAAAATATAGATATGAACGCACTAAGCATTAACCAAAGATTCGATTTTCTAGAATCAAAATTTGATTTATTATTTAAAGAACAAGAAGAGTTCTCTCGTAGAGTACTTCTTAAATTATCATTGACTACCAAACAGCTATTCACAAAACCTGAGGCAGCGGATTTCTTAGGACTTAATGAAAAGTACGTCGACCAACTTACACATCAGAAAAAGTTAAAATTCATTAAAAGAAAAGGTCAAAAATTCAAATACTTTCGAAAAGAAGATCTCGAAGATTACATATTAGGTAACAACGAGGAAAGCGAGGATGATGATTTTGAAGGTTTCGAAAATGATATTCTCCAAAAATTCTGAACAATAAAAAAGCATAACCCTGCTCGGTTATGCTCATATACGTTTATTTCTAACGGAAGAAATATGGAGCAAATATAGTCCATATTTCTGATAAATCTATTAAATAATGGACGAAAATAAATTAAAACTCCTTTTTAACGAGGAGTTCAACAAAACGATTACCAACAAACTAGAAAATGATGTGTTAATGTTAAAAACAGCTCAAGAATATGTCGATTTAGGAAGTGCTATTCCTTTGCCTAAGAAATTGTTTGGGAATCTTATTGAAAAAGGTAAACTCGTAGTATTATTCGGTGACAGTGGAACAAATAAATCAACTTTAATGGTTCAAATATGTGACGGAATATCAAAGGGGAAACCGCAATTAGGCTTAGAATGTATGAAGGGAAAAGTTGTTCTTTTAGATGGCGAGATCGACACAAAAGAATTTTCAAAGCGATATTCAAATCATACTTTTGATAACGACTTTCTAAGAATTGAAATCGATTTTTCTAAAATGCTTCAAAGTGATTTGCCATTAGATCAATTGGTTTTTGATTCCCTTAGAAGTATTGTAGCTGAACATCTTCCAGATTTACTTGTAATAGACAATCTAACATACATCGTAAGTGGTTCAAAAGAGCAATCTAAAGATATTATTGACCTCCTTAGATCGGTTTTTTATTTCACAAAAAAATTTAATACTGCAGTTGTTTTGATCGGACATGTGCCAAAATTAGAAGCCAACAGACCACTACTTAAGGAGCATTTAAGTGGTAGTAAAGTTCTTTCAGATTTAGCAGATACAGTAATTGGTATTTCAGGTTCGATAAAGCATAAAAACATAAGATATATCAAAGAATTAAAAAATCGAGGGCATGAAATTACTTTTGATAAAGATAATGTTTTGGTTTGTGAGACGACTTCAGAGAATGACTTTCTTGAGTTAAAGAAGGTTGGACTTTCATCAGAAAGAGAACATTTAGTAGAAAGAAAATCGGATGAATTGACTTTTGAAAAAATAACGGAGCTAAAGCTGGAAGGTTTAAGTAATGTCAAAATTGCGAAGAAATTTGGTGTCAACGATAAAACTATTGGTAACATTTTAAGAAGAAATAGTAAAACTCGAAGTGATTCCGAGGCGTGAATTGTTCTTAAATAGCTGTAAACTAATGAATTATTTGTTTGTTAGATGATTTCTCGGATTCGGAATTGTGAGAAGGGGTTGTGTATTTCCGAGTCCGAGTTAAAACGAAACGTTTGGTTTAATGTGTTGATTATTAGTATTTTAATATTTTTTTTAATCTAAAAATATTTCGGATAAGTTCCGAGAATAACTTCAAAATGAAACATTTTAGATTTTCACTTCAAAAATATAATGGTCAAAAGACAAGATTTATATGCCCTGATTGCGGTCGCAAAGAGTTAACACGTTATATTGACAATGAAACTCGAAGTTATGTTGATGAGCAAGTGGGAAAATGTAATAGAATTGAAAAATGTGGATATCATTACACACCAAAACAATTTTTTGAAAACAAAGGAAATATTGTTCGGCATTTCACAAGAAAAATGCCTAAAATAATTGAAAAACCAACTTGGTATGCAGATGAAAATATTTTGTTAGAATCTCTGCATTCAAAGACTCAAACTAGTAATTTATATCAATTTTTGATTCAATATTTTGATCGACATAGGGTTGCTGAAACTTTCAGAAAATACTTAGTAGGAGTTTCAAAAAAATGGCAAAACTCAATTATTTTTTGGCAGATCGATTTAGATTATAAAATCAGAGCTGGCAAAATAATGCAGTACAATTCCGTAACTGGAAGAAGGGATAAATACAAATTTTCATGGATTAAAAATCCAAATGAAAATCTTGAAATGAGACAAGTTTTCTTTGGTATTCATCTATTGAATTATTTCAAAAATGAAACGGTAGGAATTGTAGAATCTGAAAAAACTGCAATACTTTGTGATCTATTTTTTGATGAAAAAATAGTTTGGTTAGCTGCTGGTGGATTACAAGGAATTACTGAAAGAAAAATGAAAGATTTGAATGAACGACGGGTGATTTTATTTCCTGATTTGAGTGCAGAAAATTCTAAAATTAAAGCCTATGATGAATGGAAAAAGAAAGCCAAAATAATTGGAGAAAATTTAAAAATGAACATCAAAATAAATACGTATTTGAATTTTTATTCTTCAGGCGAAGAACAAAACAATCAAGAAGATTTAGGTGATTTTATTTTGAGGAATATTAAGAGAAATATGCAGGATGATGCGAAGGTCAAGTAGTGGGTGCCGGCACCATTTTTTTGCAAAAATGATGTCCTTACACCCTCTACTTGGTTTGCTCCTGCGTCGCAAACGGAAAAATTC
>JAFAFR010000060.1 GCA_023423405.1 Bacteroidota bacterium | reverse complement strand
CGTTAGCGCCGGACTAACCACTTTGAGGCTTACCTAGCTTTGAGGCGAGTATGTTCGTCTACGTTCAACCGCAAAAAATTAAATTTGTTCGAAAATGCACAAATTATCAGGATTTTACTGGTGGAATAAGGAAAATTGAGCGTTTATGCACAAATATCGGTCCATAAGACGGCTGGGGATATTGAACCTGAATTACGAAAGTAACACCATATAAAAAGTGCCCCGATCTTTGGTAGAATGGTGTTTGTCGAGAACATCACCAACCAAGAGAGGAGCACTCATAAGGTGAAGTTTACCACAAAAATCGCGAACTTGAAAACGGAATTTTCTATGAGAAATGCTACAAATTTTGCAGGCAGCAAGGTGATCCTGGCTTTTCTCGAATCCATTGGATTAATCCAGGGCTTGCAGACCTTGGGCCTTCCAAAAGCATCCAACGCTTTATTCCCCACCCATCGCGTCCTTCAGTATCTCATAATAGGCTGGTTGCTCGGATGCGAACGTCTCTTTCATTTTAAATCGCTGCAGCAGGATGCTCTTATTCGTCATGCACTTGGCGGCCGCTTGCCCCATCATACGTTATTGAACAAGGAGTTGCTTCGCTTTGGCAAGTCGCAGGAATCCTTCCTACCTAACTTGCGCGCGCTCAACTTCGACATCATTGCTCCGGCGCTGCCCGAACATTCCATTCTCGATTTGGATTCATCCGTAGAAACCGTTTATGGTCATCAACAAGGCGCTGCTGTTGGCGTCAACAGTCATAAACGAGGACGTAAAAGCTATCATCCCCTTCTCGTCTTTGAAGGACAATCACGGCTTCTCGTTAATGCCATGCTCCGATCAGGCAACACAAGCAGCTCCACGGATGTCCTCCCGTTTGCTGAGCAAACGCTCCAACTGATGAGTGAACGAAAAATTAGTCATGTCCGATTCGACAAGGGCTTTGGCGGAGAAGACTTTTATGCGTTCTGGGAATCCAAGTCCATCGGCTATGTCGGCAAGCTGAAATGGACGAACCGTCTCGCCGAGCAAGTACATGCATGCGAGCACTGGACTCGTTTCGTCGATGATGAGGATTGGATCATCGAAGGCGTCGTCCTGTATTACAAAGCTACAACTTGGGACAAGACAAGGCGTGTGGCTGTTATTCGTAAGATGCAGCGATATGCGGACGATCATCCTCAGCTTGAACTGGACCTTCTCTGGCAGTATGAAGCAATGGTAACCACCGAGGCGTGGGAGGCCATTGATGTATGGCGCTTCTACAACCAGCGTTGCTGCATGGAGAACTACAACAAGGAAGGCAAAAATGGTTTCGCGATTCATCGTATTCCGACACAGTCGTTTGCTGCCAACGAGATTGACCTTCTGCTCAAGCTTTTGGCTTACAATCTGTTTGAACGATTTAAATTACAATGTTGCGATCCGATACATCGATCGTTTACCGTCCAACGCTTTCGCAGAGAGTTCATTCATTGTGCAGGTGTGCTCGTACGAAGCGGCCGCCAGTTGACCTTAAAGTTGGCGGAAGCGTTCGAAAACCGATGGGCGTGGCTGCACATGGAACGAAAAAGTATTTTACTGGAATAACGAATATTCCCATAATTAGTATTGGTAATTGCCGTTGCCTCTTCATGTGGGGAGGGGGAATCTGTGGCTTCATTTCGTCTCTAAGCGCAATCTAGTAAATTCGGTCCACCAAAACTGGTTGATATTACCTGTTTACGCAGCTGACACGGCTTAGTTTTATAAGCTTTCGTAATTCAGGTTTAAGTAAATCACATATCTTCAATCCAAATTTATTTGTCTCATGTACGGTGTAATACTAAAACAATCTTCGAGTTCTTCTTCTACTACCGACCAGTACAAGATTGTATTTCTGTACATAAGCATCTCACGAATCAAATGATTCTTAATTCTCATCCAGGTTCCTTCCTGGTCTTTAGCTTCACTAATGGCGTCATCAAAAGATGAAATGATCAGGCTCATTAGAGCAAATCTCTCATCTTGGTCCAGTACAGCAGTTTCATAAAATGAGATAAATTCGTTCACTCTACATGAATCGGCAACTTCATACTCCCAATCCTGTGAATAGTCGTCTAGTTTCAGTAGTCCTAGCTTTTCATTCAGACCTTCTGTAGCCTTTCTTGTAATAAAATTCAAAAGAATTCCTCCAGACAACTATTTATGCATAGCGAGGCTAAACATTTTGAACTGTTGGACAAACGTTCGCCTTTAGGCTTAATACTCCTTTTACTTAAATAGCCTCTCGGCATTCGCCGAGGCAGATGGGACAAGGATTTCCTCGTACCACTAAACTTGCTCTCCTCCTACTTCGTAGGGGGAGTTTTTCATTAAATTCCTTTTTTCATTATGGGAAATATTCTAGGAATATTTGGTCATTCTCCTCAAAAACCCCTTGACAAACTCCCCATTTTTCCAAAATCGCGTTGTAAGGGTTTGTTTTTTAGCCCATTTTCCGCGATTGGAGTGCTTCTCATGAAACCTATTTTTGTTTCGCATCCCGACTACCAGGACTTTGTTCTAAAGCAACTCCGTACACACTATGGACCGGGTATTGTCATTATCAACAAGGATTGGCCTCTCCTTGCAAAATTCTGGATGACCGATCTCTCCCCCATCACGACGTTTCTTCGTGACTGCTATTCAGATCGAGGTCCTGAGCCCAGAGATCCAAGCTCTATTTTCCGATCCTTCCTCTTGTTCCTCATGACCCATCCTGAGAAGGGATTAACCGAATGGGTGAATATCTTGAGGCGGACGCCTATCTATACCGTTCTTTGTGGTTTCGACTTCGACGATCTTCCAGGCGTCGGGACCTTCTATGACTTCTTCAAACGCCTTTGGCCTGCGGTAGACAAAAACCTTAAACCGATGAAGCTACCCAAACGCAAGAGCAAGACCAAGAAAGGAAAGAAAGGAGAGAAAGCGCCTACCGCCTCACCCGGTAGAGTGAAACGTCTCGTCTCTTGGATGATGCGTCACGCCGATAAGAAAACAGCTTTGTCGACGGATCCCCTGTTCGATTTCTTTCAATCCCAGATTCTCACCGTATCCGCGAATCTAGGTTTGCTTGGTGATGTTTCTGCCCTTAGCGCTGCTGGTGATGGAACACCCATCGTCACCTCGGCCTACCCCAGAAGCAAATCCACCTGCGATTGTTATGCGAAAGGACTTAAGGATTGCAGCCATTCTCGTATTTACTCCCAGCCCGATTGCGACTCAGGCTGGGACAGCGCCAGAGAGAAGTACTTTAACGGTTACCATCTCTACATGATTTCAGCCGCTGATAGTAAATACGACTTGCCTTTGTACCCTAGACTGCAGCCTGCTTCCAGGCACGATGCTGTCAGTCTAGTTATGAGTATGATCGAATGCAAGCAACGTTTCAACCTTGGCGTGATTGATAAAATGTTACTGGATGCCGCTCACGATGCAGAAGCGATTTACGCGCTGCTGGATCACCAGAACGTCGAGGCCTTTATTGATCTCAACAGCCGCAGCAAGAAGAACACCGCCACGAACAGTGACATCCAGATTTCACCCGCTGGCATTCCGATTTGTCCAAATGGTCGGAAGATGACCTCCAACGGATTCGATTCATCTCAAAACCGTCATAAGTGGCGTTGCTCTCCGTCTTGCGGTTGTTCCAACACCAAGTATGGTCGTACGCATCATACACACAGCAGTGACAATCTCCGCTTGTTCCCCAAGACCGCACGTGGATCGGAGAAGTGGAAGCTCATCTACAAGCGCCGCACGTCCATTGAACGTTCCAACAAGCGGGAGAAAGTCGATTACAAGCTCGAATCCGGCAGACATCGGTCGACCATGATGTGGTACATGCGTGTCTACGGCATAATGATCTGCCAGCACATGGATGCCTGGTATGTGAGCCAGAAGGACGAATGGGACAAGTTAAAAGCTACTATTTGTCCTACAGTCGCTTAAGATTTTCAAAAAAGCATTCCTCTGAAATTGGTGAAGTCTGCCCATTTTTGAAAATTGGTTTTCATTATCCATGTTTTCCAGCTCCAAAGCTCTTTTACTCCCGCATTCTCCCCTTCAGTCCGTCTCTAATTCCGAGAGACTATATAAATGTGTTTAATATGTTCCGGTATACCGACTTTAGATTTTGCAGTAAACATTGTTTCGTCTATATAAATATCAAGAAACTCCCAATAGACAATAAGCTGATCTCCTTCCTCTACATACAGAAAGTCCATCCAACCGTCACACA
>JAFAFR010000057.1 GCA_023423405.1 Bacteroidota bacterium | reverse complement strand
GTCCAAGTGCCCGATTGAATTTCATAATCTTGCATCTTTATATCCTGTTCCATCTTGCTTAGCACTTAGAACCAATGCCCTGTTGATCCCACTGATCATTCAACAACAATTCCAAAGAATGTTTCTGAATACCATACATGGCTTTCAGTTCGCGAATTTGAGCCAAAACTGCTTGATCAGGTTGATGAACATCTGCCCGCTTGGTCGCCAAAATCATTTTATTTTTGCTGGTATGCTCCAACGAGACAAACTCAAAAACTTTGGTGTCATAGCCATAGGCTTTAAGCAATAACGCACGAATGGTATCGGTCAACATTTCTGCTTGCTGTCCTGCATGAATGCCAAACTGCAACATGGGTTTAAGCACACTCGGACTTTGCAGTTGTGGACGCAATTCTTTATGGCAGCACGGCGCACACATAATCATTTGTGCATTCAGGCGAATACCCGTATGAATTGCAAAATCTGTAGCCACATCGCAAGCATGTAATGCAATCATGACATCCAAATGTTCAGGTTGATAGGTACGCACATCGCCCTGAAAAAAGTCCAGCTGCTGAAAATCTGCCGCCTTTGCTACCGACTGACAGAACTCGACCATTTTCGGATTCAATTCCACCCCTGTAACCCAAGGTTTCAATTGCTGCTTTTGCAAATAATCATACAGTGCAAAGGTCAAATAGCCCTTACCTGAACCAAAATCCACCACACGCACGCTTTGCTCAGAAAGATGAATATGCGCCAATGCACCCGCAAAAATTTCAATAAATTTATTAATCTGTTTCCACTTGCGCGCCATGCTTGGAATGATCTGCGCCTGCGCATCGGTAATACCTAGAGGCTGTAAAAAAGGACTACTTTGCTCAACATAGCGTTGCTTTTCACGATCATGCCCTTGTTGCTCTTTGGGTTTTGCAGCAGCTGTTACCGCTTTACTCATACTGAGCATGGCTTTCTTTTTATTCTTTTTAAGCTGAATTTCTTGATCTAGGGTAAATAAATTCGCCTGTTTACAATCTGCCAATAACTGACTCAATTGTGACTGGGCTTGCGCCAAAGGATAATTTTTGGTGATATCCTGCGTTTTATGGCGATACAAACAACTCAACACCTGCTCTTGATTGAGTTGAATAATACGCAGGGTAATTTTTTCTAATTGTTCCAATTCGCCTTTGTACTGGCTAAGCACTACACGATCAAGTTTTTGTGTATCAATGGCTTGCTGAAAAGCCTCCAAGAATTGTTGTTCCTGCGCAGAGGGAGAAGCCAAAGTCGACATAGTGAAAACCTGAAAAAATTACAATTCAAGTTTAAATGTTATTACCCTAAAAGCAAAATTGAATTACTATACAGTTGTATAAATAAAAAAGAACACCTATGAAATTGAATGCGCCTTTAGTACCAGATTATGACCATCAAGAGGAACGGATTAACTATCTGAGCCACGGTATTGGTGCAGCTTTGGCATTAATTGGCGGTATTTTTTTACTGATCAAAGGCGCATACCTGAGTACAGGACAATGGCTAGGTTTATGGGCCTATGCCATTAGTATGGTGTTGCTCTTTTCTGCCTCTATGCTGTATCACATGGCAATTGCTGCAGACCGCCGCTATTTTTATAAAAAGCTTGATCACACTGCCATTTATTATTTAATTGCAGGCACCTACACCCCTTTTCTCTCTATTGCCATCCCTACGCCCAAAGCACAATATTTATTAATTGCACTGTGGATCATTGCCCTAATTGGCACCTTGTTCAAACTGGTATTTATCAACCGTTTTCATAAAATTTCTTTAATTGCTTATTTGGTCATGGGCTGGTTGGCCGTTTTGGTCATGGATGATATGCAGGCCTATTTAAGCAGCCAAGCACTAACTTTTTTACTGATTGGTGGCCTTGCTTACACGGTGGGTGCATTGTTTTATGCCTTAAAACGCGTAAGATATACCCACGCAATTTGGCATGTATTTGTCTTGATTGGTGCAGGAGCGCACTTTTTGTCAATTTATCTGTATGTGATTTAATCGCTCTAAAGATACAGTCATCCATCATGTGTGGATTTCTCAGTATTTGATTAAGTCCTGAGATAACATCTTTTGACTTATTTCTTGTTCAAAAAAGTATAACTGCAAGAAGTATTTGCGATTACAGCTGCACCTCTTCTGTCTGTGCTGAATTATATTTTCAAATTCACTTACATAAGGTCCTGTATGGCATCTTCATCTACTGCTGCCGCTGAACAGCCGACTCAAAATTCTAAATTTCGAGTACTGACTGCAAGCTTGGTCGGTACAACTATCGAGTTTTTTGACTTTTATATCTATGCCACTGCGGCAGTGATCATCTTCCCCTATCTGTTCTTTCCGACCAGTACCGACCCAATGACTGCCACCATTCAGTCACTGGCCACCTTTGCAATTGCCTTTATTGCACGTCCTATTGGTGCAGCCCTGTTTGGACATTTGGGTGATCGGATTGGGCGCAAAGCCACCTTGGTTGCAGCCTTACTGACCATGGGCATTTCCACCGTCTGTATTGGCTTACTGCCAACTTATACACAAATTGGTATTGTTGCACCCTTACTTTTGGCACTATGCCGTTTAGGACAAGGCTTAGGCTTAGGTGGAGAATGGTCGGGGGCAGTACTGTTAGCCACAGAAAATGCCCCTGAAGGTAAACGTGCTTGGTATGGCATGTTCCCACAATTGGGCGCTCCGATTGGTTTTATTCTTGCCACAGGTTCATTCCTTATTTTAGGTG
>JAFAFR010000035.1 GCA_023423405.1 Bacteroidota bacterium | reverse complement strand
AGAATTACAATCTCCATTGGCTGATAAGCCTTTTAGTTTGAATACAATGCGAAATAATCAAGGTGAAAAAATTGCCCAATCCTTAATTTGTATTTGTGTTGCAAAAACTGGAAGTTTGGAAATTTTGAAGGAGCCAAAAAAAGCTATAGAGTTAATTAATGAGTACGCAAATGGAGGCTTTTACTACATTCAGAATCTAATTGATAACGGTGAAAACAGCTTCAATGATTTAGAGAAAGTTAAACAAGAAATTTTTAGGAGAAAAATTACAGTATAATACACAGGATTTTTTAATGACCAAAGCGTATGTTTAGAAAACAAAATTTTGCAATAATTAATAACAGCGAACAGGAACTTCTTTCAGTGATTGAAGAACATCATAGAAATGACAATGCATTATGGAAATTACCAAATTTAGTAATTCCAATTGCAACAATTTTTCTTGCACTGATTTGTCTGTTAGCATTTAGTGAAAACAGATTTAGACCAATTAATTATCTAAACTTGATAATTAATGGAAGTTTACCGTTGATTGCAATAAATCAGATTAGCTCAATTGGTGTTCATATTTTTAAGTACGATAGAAGCGCGGAAAAAAAATTCGAAAAAGACACATTTATGTTAAGAACAAAGCTGTTTTGGTATTCGATTTCAGTGTTAGTAATTGGTGTAATTTTATTTGCATTTCAAGTCATCACAAATCCATTTGATAACTGGATTTTACTTTGTTTGATGATAGTATTATCAGTTAAATTAATATGGTTCTCCTCTTATGTTTCGCGTAGAGTTTTTTTATTGCAAGATACTTTCATTGAAAAGACTTTTGATTCTATGATTAGAGAAGAGGCTAAAGATAAACTTGGAAGAAATTGGGGAAATGAATAACTTAAAAGACAATATTATTTTTGGTTTTCCAATAATTCAAAATCAGCAAGATTTTATTATTGGGAAATTTAGCATCTCCCAAATATTTAAGTTTACTCGATATACTTCAAGAATTCTTAATTCATTTGATGAAAATGGAAAACCTATATATAACGATCAAATTCAAAGAGAAATAGAAAATGCAAGAGCAAATAAAATTGCAGATTTCTTAATTGAAGACCCAGAGGCGACTTTTCCAACAAATATAGTTTTGCACATTCCCAAAGAAGCCATTGAAGAGCAAAAAGAACATCAAAATCTAATTGAAATCAAGATAAAGAAAGAAGTATTTGATGAGTTGAACAAGCAAAATGGAGATGTGTATATTACTGTTATTGACGGGCAGCACAGAATTCGTGGTATTGAAATAGCTCTTAAGAGAATAAAAGATGATATTGAACTCTTAAGACAAACACTCGTTAAGAGTCCAAATAACAAAGATTTAAATGAAAAACTATCAGCAAGAATACAAAGGTTAAAAGATTTAGAAAACATTGAGTTAGTAGTATCTTTTTTTATTGATAAAACCATTGAATATCAAGCAATGATATTCTCAACAATTAACAGAACCCAAAAAAGAGTATCTCAAAGCTTAGTTTATGATTTATTTGGATTAGACTTGGATGATACACCACAAAAAACCGCTATACAAGCTATCATCGCATTAAATGGACATAAAAACTCTCCTTTTTATAATAGGATAAAATTTTATGGAGGAGATTATTCTGTTGATGCTAGTCCTCCGCTATCTCAAGCTACAATGGCAAAATCAATTGTAAGTCTAATTTCTGAAAATCTTAGAGAATCGGAAAGAGATAGATATAGGAAACGTACTGAATTAAAGAATAGAACTTCTGGTTCAAATAGGTTTTTACCTTTTAGGAAGTTTTATGCAAATAATGATGATAGTGCTATTTCTGATATTCTGTTCTATTTTTTTAATGCTGTAAAAGAAAAATTTAAAAATAGTGAAGGTATTTCGTTTTGGGATTTTCCAGGTTCAAGTCTGAAACCTACAAACATCTTGCAAACTACAGTTGGTTATGAGGCATTATTGAACATTTTGGTTGACATTTTACAAGTTGAAAAAATAAATAAAGTTGATAATATTGATGTTTTTGATCCTTATTTACAAAAATGTAAGAATATTGACTTTGGAAACACTAATCTTTACACATTTAATAATAGAGGTAAGAAAATATTATACTTAACAATGAGTATAGCAATATTCCCGCCTCATTTCGGTGATTTAAAAGATTTGAGAAAACAAGAATTGAATGGATTAATTGATGGTTAAATTTCTTAGTTCTATTCTCAGTTATTTGAGTTATTTTGAAATCAAAAGATTATTTGTCCAGTTTTTTAGTAAATAAACTGGACATTTCGTTTCATAAGTTAAGGAGAAATGTAATCTTCCCAAACCAAACTGAAGCTAATGTGAAAAAGTTTATATTTCAAATTCTAAAATATAGAAAAGTTGCGTAGTATAAAGTTTCCATTTTGATTATACTTTTAATATATTTGTAATATTATAGTATTAATTATTGTCAATTATAACTAATAAATACTCTTATAATGTTATTTATATCTTTTTCCAAAGCGCAAAAAAACTTAGCCCAAAATGTTCGTGAAAGAAGATTGCAGATGGATCTTACCCAAGAAGGTTTAGCGGAAAGATCCGGTGTTCCATTATCAACTTTGAGAAAGTTTGAACAAACTGGAATGATTTCTTTAGAATCTTTCTTGAAAATTCTATCTATTGTTGGTGGTTTAGAAGAGATTATTGAAGTATTAAAACCTAATAAACCTGCTTTTAAATCGATAGACGAAGTCTTAAAGAGTGATAAAAAATCTATTAAAAAAAGAGGAAGTAAGAAATGAGAAGCTCAATCAAAGAACTAAAAGTAGGATTGAATTTTGGACAAGAGATTCAACCAGTCGGAAGATTAGCAATTCGTGATGGCATCATCTATTTTGAATATGAAAATACTCTCCTTGAAAGAAATTTGGAAATTTCACCAATAAAATTTCCACTACAACGTGGATTAATTGAACTTCCTAGAACACCCTTTGAAGGTTTGGCAGGTGTTTTCAATGACAGCTTGCCCGACGGTTGGGGAAGGCTACTTTTTGATAGAATGCTGAGAGCTGAAGGAATTTTGCCGAATGAAGTTACACCACTTGATCGTTTATCTTACGTTGGATTAAACGGAATGGGAGCTTTGGTTTATGAACCTGATGAAAGTCTTAACCATTACGATGAAAAAATTGACCTCGATGTTTTAGCATCGCAAACTGAGCAAGTTTTGGAAGGCGAATCTGGAGAAGTCATAAATGAACTTTTGGCATTGTGTAGATCCAAAAGCAGAAGAAACTACAGATTGGACTCCTTATCGTTATGCTTTTAATAATCCATTACTTTATACAGATCCGAACGGAGAATTTGAATCTAAATTTGGAGCTTGGATGCATAAAATTTTCCATGGACATTGGGGTTCTAAAATTCAGAAAAATAATAATGAAAATAGTAAAAGCTATGGACAATATTATTACACGTATGATTCCAGCACAAAATCTGGTTCTACCACTTCTACTGAAAATGGACAAAAAACAACGGACATTGCAGAAGTATCTACAACCGTTGTCTACAACACCAAACAGGAAAAGCAAACCATAGAAGCGTTGAGAAATACAGCGGAAATAGCTGATAAAGCATCTTTTCTAATGGAAACTACAGGCATACTTCTTATGCCAGAAACTGGTTTTGCTTCAACAACTTTAGAACTATCTGCAAGTACAGCAGGCTGGACAAGTACTTTGCTAAATTCATATGCAGATTTTTTGGAGGGACATACATGGACAGGAATTAAACGAATTGCACTAGCAACCGCTTCATTTGGTCTTGGAAGACAAATAAAAAATGTAAAAACGGGTCATTTAGGAAAAAAGGTATTGGAAGCACATAAAGTTATAATTGAAAAAAGTTTAGAAAAAGGTATTGAAGATTCTGACAAAAAAAATTATACTCCATTAAAACCAAATGAATTATGAAAATTGATAATTTTTGGAATACTTTCAAACAATCTGCAACACTATTTGGTATAGGTTTAATAGCAATAATATGGGGAATCAAATCATTGAAAGAATACAAAAAAGAAAAATACAATCCTTTTAAAGCAAAAGAAATGGGATATGGGGGTAAAATAAAAATGGATGTTTTTTTCCAATCATATGGTATAATACTTTTGGGAATATTTGCCATAATTGTAAGTATAATTTTGTTATTTGGTGAATAAAAAATGAAAAAAATACTCTATATTCTTTTAAAGATTACTTTTGTAATTTGCTGTCTTTTAGTTTTGCTAATAAATTTAAATCTTGTTAAATTGCCTTTTAATTTGGAAAGAAAACAAATAAATTTTCTATTGTTAGGAACTATCACAGTCTTATCAGGTATATATTATTTATTTTTTTCTAAAACAAATAAAAAGCCCTCTAATAAAAAGCCACCTAATTAACGGCTCCATGGCTCCGTCTAATAGCCAAAAATTTTAGTCTTTGTTTCTTGTTTCTCATAAAACGTAGTATTCATCGGTATTGTAAAACATAGAAATTTCTGTAGAAAGCGGTACGAAAATTCGCACCTCTGTTTTTACACCACCCCCGCTCTGCGAAGTCTCCTGACTTCGTAGCAGATAAATAAAAGAAAGCCAACTAGTTTTTCCCGACCTCTGAAGGGTTTTATGATTTTGAAAATTCTGTGTATATTTACCAGTATAAAGATCATCTTGGAAATGTGAGGCTCAGCTACAGCCGGAACAGTAGCGGCGAAGGTGTCACCATCAGGGATATGAACAGTTATTATCCTTTTGGGTTGAATCATTATCTGGGAATAAGCGATGCTCCTGGGTCTACTTCCTATAGTCCTTCAGCAACGTATAAGAATTACAAGTACAACGGAAAGGAACTTCAGGAATCCGGAATGTATGAC
>JAFAFR010000022.1 GCA_023423405.1 Bacteroidota bacterium | reverse complement strand
GTTCTGGGGATCGGCGCATACCACATTCAACTGGCAGCTCGAGGCGACTGGAGCGTCGCGTTCGCACCGATCGCTCCGACGCTGCCAGCGTGTTTTCTCTCGCTGGTCGTGCTGCCGCATATCATCTCGGCTGAGTCGCAACGTGCGCGCAGCCTGGTCGGGACCGACCTCACGGCGGCGGGGCTGTCGTTCTTCAGCAGCGCTGCGGTCCTCGGAACAGCATCCGCAGCTGTTGCTGACTGGGACGCTGCGTTCGTCGTCGTGCGCAACATTGCCGGGCTTTTCGGGCTGGCGCTCCTCGGGACCGCGCTACTCGGACCGATGCTCGGCTGGGTCGCACCGACAGCGGCCGTGTTCCTCCCGGCCGTGCTCCTAGCCGATCCGACGCAACACGGGCCATCCTTCTTCACTTTCGTGTTCAAAGCTGCGGACGATTCGTTGGCCGCGCAGGCCTCCGTGGCCTTCGTCGTGCTCGGGGTCGGCGCGATCGTCGTCGTGCGTTGTTGGGGGCGCCTGCGACCTGGTCGCCGGCCCGCGCGCCGGAATCGATGGTCTGAAGGTGCTCGCGAGCTCGCCGACCGTGGGCACTCGAAACGAAACGTCACTGGCGCTGGATGAGTGTCCGAGAGAGGTGCGTCATTCGGCTCACCCCAATGACGCGCGGATCAGATGAACGCTACGCTGCTAGCTCAAGGTGGCAGGGTGCATGCTTCGCGGACGGGCGGTTAGCACGGCGAAGCGCGTGTTCCGAGTAACTCGGTCCTTCATCGAGAAGCCCGCTTACGTGAGATCAAAGCCTTCTGGCACCTGCGCGGTGAGCGCTTCGTACGCGCTGCCACGGGATTGCGGCAGCGACGTGGTCGCTCGAAGCGGCTGGGCGAGCTGAGCCGGGGGCGCACTTACGCTGAGCGAACGCACTGCCTCGACCCCCTAATCCGCGAGGCCACTGGCGTCTTCGCTGGCTGAACAGGGTCGGCTCGGTCGGCTAGGAACGCAGGGTTCGGGGAAGTGCGGACCACCCGTTGGCAGTTGCGAGTTCGCGAAGGTAACGATCCTCGCCGACCACAGTGGGGTGGCCGACGGCACGCAGGAATGGTTCGTCGCTGGGATGATCGGCGTACGCATAGGCCGAGTCCAGGTCAGCGCCGATCTGGGCTGCATGTGCCTGAACCGCGGCAGACTTGCGCGAGCCGAGCATCATGATCTCAAAGCTACCGCTGAGCGTGTCGCCGTCATCGTCCAGCCTGGGGACACTTTGGATCACGGTCCTGACCCCGAGATAGTCAGCGATCGGCTCGAGGCACGGGGCCCAGGAACCCGACACGAACACTACTTCATTCCCCCTTTCCAAATGCGACGCAAGCGCGTCCACTACGGGTGCTTGGTACAGCGACGCGGCGACCGACTCGTGCCACGCCGCGCCAGCCTTCAGCAATCGCGACCACGATTCGCCACGGAACGCGAGCGCGTAGGCCTGATGCACCTCGTCGAGGTCGCTTGTGTTCGAGGCAAGCGCAGTAGTGCCCCATAAGGTGGTGTAGCCCGCGGTGGCCGGCCTCGTCGTGGACGTGGGCGCGGTCACCGTGTGATCCTTCGAGGAATCTCCTACAACCCACTCGAAAGGCATCATCACGATGACCGCACCTCATATTGTCGACCCTGCCCGCCTGCTCGGTGAAGCCCTCGCCGATTCGTCCCCGGATCTGATGCGCAGCCTGCTGCAGACGATGATCAATGCGCTGCTGTCCGCGGACGCTGACGCTGTGGTCGGCGCCGAGTGGGGCAAGCCCTCACCCGACCGGGTGACGCAGCGCAACGGCTACCGGCACCGGGATCTGGACACCCGCGTCGGCACGATCGACGTCGCGATCCCGAAGCTCCGGCAGGGCACCTACTTCCCCGAATGGCTCCTCGAGCGCCGCAAGCGCGCCGAGACCGCGCTGATCACCGTTGTCGCGGACTGCTACCTCGCGGGCGTCTCGACGCGGCGGATGGACAAGCTGGTGAAGACCCTCGGGATCCACTCGCTGTCGAAGTCGCAGGTCTCCCGGATGGCCGCGGACCTCGACGAGCACGTCGATCAGTTCCGGCACCGGCCGCTCGGCGACGCCGGCCCGCTCACGTTCGTCGCCGCCGACGCGTTGACGATGAAGGTCCGTGAGGGTGGCCGCGTGATCAACGCGGTCGTGCTGATCGCCACAGGGGTGAACGCCGACGGGCGCCGCGAAGTCCTGGGGCTGCGGGTCGCAACGTCGGAGACCGGAGCGGCATGGAACTCGTTCTTCGCCGACCTCGTCGCCCGCGGTCTGGGCGGGGTGCGCCTCGTCACCTCCGACGCTCACGCAGGTCTGGTGGAGGCGATCGCGGCGAACCTGCCCGGCGCGGTCTGGCAAAGATGCCGCACCCACTACGCGGCGAACCTGATGTCGGTGACGCCGAAGAGCATGTGGCCGGCGGTCAAGGCGATGCTGCACTCCGTTTACGACCAACCCGACGCCGAGGCGGTGCACGCGCAGTTCGACCGGCTGCTGGACTACGTCGACGACAAGCTCCCCGACGCGCACGACCACCTCGATACCGCCCGGGCGGACATCCTCGCGTTCACCGGGTTCCCCGAAGGGCTCTGGCAGCAGATCTGGTCCAACAACCCCAACGAGCGATTGAACCGGGAGATCCGCCGCCGCACCGACTCCGTCGGCATCTTCCCGAACCGCGACGCGATCATCCGACTCGTCGGCGCCGTCCTCGCCGAAATCACCGACGAATGGGCCGCAGGCCGCCGCTACCTCGGACTCGACATCCTCGCGAAC
>JAFAFR010000017.1 GCA_023423405.1 Bacteroidota bacterium | reverse complement strand
GCGTTCGGGCCGATTGTGCTGTTCTCGGTGCTGTGGCCGCGCATGACCCGCAACGGCGCGCTGGCAGGCATGGTGGTGGGGGCTGTCACCGTGCTGCTGTGGAAGAGCTATGGCGTGCCCATGAAGGATGTGTACGGCATCTTCCGCTTGTATGAAATCGTGCCCGGCTTTGTGCTGTCGTCGATCGCCATTGTGGTGGTCAGCCTGCTGGGCAAGCCACCTTCGGCACAGATGCAAAAGATTCACGCCGAGGTGGATCAAGAAGTGGCCGCACACGGCCAGTAATGGCGCTGCACCCCCGTTGCGGCCTTGGGGCCTGCGGGTGCCGGGGCCAGTGTCGGAACTGTGGCTCGGTGTTTGAGGGATAAAAATGGCTGCCAGCGCAATCTAGATAAGCGCTGGCAGCTATTTTTTTGTGTGCGTAAAGCTTTAGATCCAACCGAAAAAAACGGCGGTTTGCGGGCGTCACCAGCGCCGGGTTGTTAGATCGCTGCGACAAGGTGGGGCTGACAAGCGGCATAGAATCGCTGCTTTTGGTGCTCGCAACGTCGTTCTGACTTTGCAGTTAAACGGGAAACATGGATACGCAGGCGCTTGCGCGCCCACGTATCGCATGTACTGCCCCCGCAACAGTGTGTGCATGGGTTCTCAGGAACCAGCCTGTCCGCTTTGCCACTGGAGCTGATTGCTCTGGGAAGGCTGTGACAGTCGGTGCATCAGTCTGGATACCGGCCAAAAAAGGTTCGGCTCTCACCCAGAGTCGGTGTTGTGTGAAGCACGGCGGGGACGCCTGTGCCAACTGATGTGAACTCCATGAAAAACTTTGATTCCTTCTTGCTGGAAGGTATGTCTGCACGCGCTTGTGCGCGCTTTCCTGTGGCTGCTGTGGCGCTGGCCGCTTTGACTTTGGCCCAGTCTGCCGTCGCGCAAGACGCCAAGATGGCCACCACGGTGGTGACGGCGACCCGTACCGAAAGTCGCGTGGATGAAACCCTGGCCGATGTGACTGTCATCACCAGCCAGCAGATCCAGCATATGGCGCCCAGCCGCTCGGTAGCTGAAGTGCTGCAGCGCTTTGCCGGTGTGCAAATCGCCAGCAATGGCGGCCGTGGTAACACACAAAGCGTGTTCATTCGTGGCAACGATGCCAACAAGACCTTGTTGTTGGTCGATGGCGTGCGCTATGGCTCGGCCACCATGGGGGCACCGGCACTGGAGAATCTGCCGCTGGAGTTGATTGACCGTATCGAGGTGGTACGGGGTCCTGCATCGGCACTGTACGGCAGCGATGCCATTGGCGGCGTGATTCAAATCTTCACCAAACGCGGTCAAGGAGTAGGCAAGCCTTTCTTGGCGCAAGGCGCTGTCACAGTGGGCGAATATGGCCACAAGTCGGGCAATGTAGGTTTGCGCGGAGAGCAAGCGGGTTTTGACTACCACCTGAATATCAGCCGCGTGGTGGAGCATGGAATTTCGGCCAGCAATGCCCGAGCGGGCATGTCTACCTACAACCCCGACCGTGACGCCTTCGATCAGACGGCCGCCAACCTGGGTGTGGGCTACGCCTTCAACGCTGACTGGCGACTGGACACCACGTTCATGAATTCGGAAGGCCGCGCCTACAGCGACGGTGGCTTGGGCAGCAACCCCTATGCAGACCTGCGCACCCAGGCCGCACGTGTGCAATTGACGGGCAAGCTATTGCCCCAGTGGACCTCGCGTTTTTCTGTGGGCCAGTCCAAGGACAAGCAAATTAATCTGGGCTCCTCTTGGGGTGACAGCCACTTCAACACCCGGCAAACCGAATACAAATGGGACAACGAAATCGCCACGCCCGTGGGTAAGGTGCTGGCGGGGCTGGAGCGTCTGGAGCAGAAGGTCGACACCTCGGACCAATATGCTGTGAACGAGCGCAGCGTCAACGCTGCGTTTGTCGGCCTCAACGGTGGCATGGGTCGCCATTCCTGGCAGGTTAATCTGCGCCGCGATGACAACTCGCAGTACGGTGGCTTCACGACTTATGGTGCCAGCTATGGCTATGAAGTGGTGCAGGGCGTGCAGGTCTACGCATCGCACGGCAAGAGCATGCGTGCACCATCGTTCAATGACTTGTACTACCCCAGCCCCTATTACCCTGCATACAACGGCAATCCGCTGCTGCAACCCGAGCAGGGCAAGAACAACGAGATCGGTGTGCAATGGACGGCGCAGGGCCAGCGCGCCAAGTTGCTGCACTTTGACAACCGCGTGACCAACCTGATTCAGCGGGGCGTGAACCACATGGAAAACGTGGCTGGCACCACCCGTCTGAAGGGCTGGCATGCGGAATATGGGTTTACCGCGCAGGGCTGGAACCTGTCGAGCACCTACGACTATCTGGACCCCAAGACCCGCGACAACAAACCACTTTCGCGCCGTGCCAAGCACCAGGCCACGCTGAATTTGGACAAGCAGCTGGGCGCCTGGAAGCTCGGCGGTGGCCTGCTGTACGTGGGCAATCGCAAAGACCAGGGGGGTATGGTGACGCTGGATTCCTACACTACGGTCGATCTGTATGCCGAATATCAGATCAAGCCCGAGTGGTCGCTGCAGGCCCGTGTGGCAAATGTGGGCAACAAGCACTATGAAACGGCTTATGGCTACAACCAACTGGGCCGTGCAGGCTATCTGACTTTGAAGTGGGCACCCCGCTAATTCTTGTCAGCCACGGCTTGGTGCGGTGCACCAAGCCATCAGTCAAGCGCACAGATTTGCGTCTGTGCGCTTTTTTGTGGGCGCTTGCTGGGGCTTGCCTGTAGAGGTTTTATGAAATCAAGCAAAAACTGGGATGAGGTGTGCTACCCCTTCATCCACGAAACCGCATCGCTGTGCGACTTTGAAGTGACGACCGATGAGTGGTGCACGCTGATTGGGATGGCCTTTTCTGCAATGCCCGCAGACTTGGCTGACATTGCCGAAGACCTCGCGCACATACAACCGCTGGCTTTTCATGTGAATGGATCGATTCGCGGCAAACTGGCGATTGAAGAGGCCGATGTGCAGTGGGTGCTGCAACGTATGCAGCACTACCGCCAAGCGTTGGGTGAGCGTGAGCATGTGTTTGTGCTTCCACGCGGTACAGCACCTGTGCCGCAGTTGCACCAAGCGCGATCGGCAGCAAAAAAGGCCATTCGCGCAATGGTGCGTGTAGAGCAGGAGGGCAGGGTCGTGCCGGAAGTTTTGCCACGCATTTGCAATGCGCTGTGCAATCTGTTTTTTCTGATGGCGTTGACCGTGAATCTGCGCAGAGGCATTGAAGAAGTGCCCTTCGTGAGCAAGAGCTACAAAGCCCGTTAGGGCGTGCAAC
>JAFAFR010000020.1 GCA_023423405.1 Bacteroidota bacterium | reverse complement strand
TTTAAAAACCGTTGATGAAAATGATATAGAACTTACCGGAGAAAGATTAATCAATCACTTTTGTACTGAAATAAAATACGAAAACAATACATATTTCTTAATGGAGAAAGAATGGTATGTAATAAAGCAATCTTTTATTGGTAAAATTAATGAGCAAACTAAATATTTTCTTGAAAATAAAAAGTATAATGGTCCAGAACTGCTAAAATGGAGTACGGGAAATGAAAATGATTATAATCAGACCTACTTTTCAAAAAATAATTCTTTTGTGTTTGATAAATTCACTCCAGAAAATATTGAAGCTTGTGACCTTTTACACATAGAAGGTGATACTATTTATTTTTACCATGTAAAAAAGGGATTTGACAATTCAATGAGAGATCTTTGCAATCAAGTCTTTATAGCAAGTAAAAAAGTATTTGAAGACTTTAAATCCAAATTGGAATATATGGAGTCTTTATATGATTCTGCAAAAGATAGTAAGGGCAAATCAGCTTACTCAAAAAAGGTTAAGAATCAATTTAGCAAGTTATCTAAAGTGCAATTTATTGATTTAGTTAAAGATAAAAAACTTGTTTTTGTTTTAGCTGTACTTGATTCCGCTAAAACAGAAAGAGATTTATTTAATAATATTGAGGATTTCGAATCTAACATCGCAAAATTTACATTTATTGAACTAGCAAGAAGCATGAATGCTTTGGGTGCAGAATTTCAAATTGCTCAAATTTCAAAAGTTTAAAAAGTTTATGGCAACACTTTTCAAAGACGTAAAATACAATCTTCAAGGATTAATCAACAATATTGATATGGGAACGATTGGTCTTCCCGATATTCAAAGACCATTCGTTTGGCCCGATACGAAAGTGCGACAACTTTTTGACAGTTTGTATAAAGGTTATCCAGTTGGATATTTGTTATTTTGGGAAAATGCAAATATCAATGGTATTAAAAGTATTGGAACCGAAAAAAAGCAAAGAGCAGCGCAATTGCTTATCGTTGATGGACAACAAAGATTGACTTCACTTTATGCGGTTATCAAAGGTCAGGAAGTTATTCGTGAGAATTATACCAAGACAAAAATTGTTATCGCTTTCAATCCGTTTGAGGAAAAATTTGAAGTTCCGGATGCGGCAATACGCAGAGATCCACGATATTTTCAAAACATTTCGGAAGTTTGGAAAGCAGATGCGGATATTTTTGAAATCACTGATGATTATATTGAAAATTTACGCAAATCACGAGAACTTTCGCCTGATGAAGTAAAAACTGTTAGGCGGAATTTCAACAATCTAAAAAATTTAGAGACCTATCCGTTTTCAGTTCTGGAACTGTCACAAGAAATAGATGAAGAACAAGTTGCAGATGTTTTTGTCAGAATCAATTCCCAAGGAAAAACACTAAATCAGGCGGACTTTATTTTGACTTTGATGAGTGTGTTTTGGGATGAAGGAAGAACCAATTTAGAAGAATTTTGTAGAGAGGCAAGAATGCCGTCCACTACGAAAGCAACTCCATTCAATTATATCATCGTTCCGAAACCTGATCAGATGCTTCGTGCTGCAGTTGGTTTGGCTTTTAGAAGAGCAAGACTCCAATACATTTACAGTATTTTAAGAGGAAAAGACTTGGAAACAGGTTTGTTTAGCGAGGAAAGAAGAGATCAACAGTTTGAGAGGTTGAAAGTTTCTCAAGCTCAAGCCTTAGATATTACGAACTGGCATGAATTTTTAAAAGCCATTAAACAAGCAGGTTACAGCAATGAAAGTTTTATAAGTTCCAACAACAACATTCTTTATTCCTATGTTTTTTTCCTTATTGGAAGAATTGATTACAAAGTAGATTTGTATTTGCTGAAAAAATTGATTGCAAGATGGTTTTTCATGTGTTCCATTACCGGTCGTTACACAGGTTCACCCGAAACCGCAATGGAAATGGATTTGGCAAAACTTCGTTCTGTAAATACTGCAGAAGAATTTTTGCAAACCATCAATGAAATCATTGATTCACAACTCACCAAAGATTTTTGGGAAGTTACTTTACCGATGGATTTAGCAACATCATCTTTCCGTTCTCCTTCTTTATTTGCGTATTATGCTTCACTAAATATTCATGATGCTTACGGATTGTTTTCCAAATTGAAAGTAAATGAGTTACTTCAAGCGGGTCTAAGAGCAAACAAATCTGCATTGGAAAGACACCATTTGTTTCCAAAAGCTTGGCTAATGCGAAACGGAATTACGGAACAACGAGACTATAATCAAATTGCAAATTTTGCTTTGGTAGAATGGAGTGATAATATTGCAATCAGTGATAAAGAGCCGAAAATTTATCTTCCATTTTATGAAGAACGATTTGTTGCGTCTGATTTGGAAAGAATGAAATACTGGCATGCATTACCTGATAATTGGCAGGAAATGGAATATAGAGAGTTTCTAGCTGAAAGAAGAAAGAGGATTGCAAGCGTTGTAGAAGATGCTTTTGGGAAATTGTAATCAAGAAATATTCTGAACTTCTGAAATGAAAATTCTTACTTGGAATATTAAGCGTCCAAAAATTAATGAAAAACGAATCCATGAAATCACTGAAATCATTTCCGATTTCAATGCGGATTTAATTTTTCTAACAGAAACAAATACGTGCATCGACTTCCCTGAATATCATAAAATCTCAACAACCGAACTCTCTTCCCATTATAATGGAATAGATTTTCAATCAGGAGAAAATAAGTCCACAATTTATAGTAAAACTCAATTCTCAAAAAGTATTGATACTTATGATGGGTTTTCTAGTGTATGTGTAGAAACTAACACTGAAATTGGTAATTTAATTCTTTATGGAAGCATAATTGGTTTTACAGGTGGAAGAAATAAATACTTTACTGAAGATTTGAAAATGCAAAAATTAGATTTACAAAGAATTGCTCAGAATGGAAATCTTTGCTTTGCAGGTGATTTGAATATTTCATTTTCTGGTTATCCATACCCTAGTAAAGATGTTCAGAATGATTTTACAGATTTTTGTGAAGCTGAAAATCTTAAAATTATTACTCAAGACATTGCTAATTCCGCACTTCATATTGTTTTGAGCAGAGATTTATTGAGGCATAAGACTGTTAGAATAAATGAAATACCGATTGAAAATCGGATATCAGATCATAACTTAATTCTTGGAGAAATTATTTAGATTGATAACATTTTCAATGAGATTACTAAAACAATGTACTTCTGCGAAACCCATGTTGATTGTGTTTAAGATCAGAATAATGCAATCTAGAGTTTTCAAACAATAAAAGATTGCAACTCGTTTATACTTATTTTGTCACAAATATTTACAAAATTTGTGACAAATTTGAATTTATAAAAGCTAATGAGCTAAGTAATAATAGGCAGTATGGAAGATTTACAAATCATGCATCTAAAAATAATTTTCGCAAAAAAATAATATTTAAGAAATATGTTCAATGAATTGTTCTGTTCAATATCACTGAACACTACTTTTTATTGAACAGAACATTTAAAATAATCTATTTATTTAACCTTTTGGGTTTGATTTTCTAGAATGATTATTATTAAATTCGTTTTTTCAAGAACCCAAATCCTTAACTTTATCACATAATCTCCACCAATGAAAATTCAAATTATCAGCGATCTGCATCAAGAATTCGGTATTTCAGAATTGTATTTTGATAATGCTGATTTGGTGATTTTTGCAGGAGATATTAACCTTGGAACAAAAGGAATTGAGTGGATTAAGAGTAAAATCAAAAATATTCCTGTAATTTATATTCTTGGAAACCATGAGTACTATAAAGGTTCATATCCTAAAACCCTAAATAAAATTAAGTCTGCTGCAGAAAATACAAATATTCATGTTTTGGAGGATTCCTTTTTAGATATTGAAGACATTAGATTTCACGGCTGTACTTTATGGACGGATTTTGCACTTTTTGGAAATTCAGTAGAAGCAGGAATGTATTGTCAACCGAAAATGAACGATTACAAAATGATCAAAAGAGATCCTTCATATTCAAAAATGAGAACTGTGGATACGTTTAAGATTCATCAGTTTTCAAAACATTGGCTGAATGAAAGTTTAGAAAATTCAACAAAAAAGAAAAATATTGTGGTGAGGCATCATGCGCCAAGTTTGCCTTCAGTTCCCGATAATTTTAAGAATGATCCATTAACAGCAGCCTATGCTTCAAATCTTGATGATTTCATAACAAAACATCAACCTAGTTTTTGGATTCATGGGCACATTCATACTCCTTGTCGTTACTCCATTGGTAAAACAGAAATAATTTGCAATCCGCATGGATATATTGATGATCCCGACAATGGTTACGATAGAGAACTGATAATTGAAACATAATCTGTAAATTCTTCAATAGATAATCGGAGATCTTTCGATTATCTATTGAAATTATTGCACCTTCGAAGTGAACATAACTTCAACTTCATTAAAGCTTGCTGAACCTGAAAAAAACTCGGCTATGAACCGAGTTTCTTGTCATTTGCGTCCTCAACATTCTGCTTTTTCCGTAAAACAAGTTTCAAATTCCCCATATCTTGGCTCACTTTAGAATCCAATATTTTTGCATAATGTTGTGTAGTCTTAATGATTTTGTGTCAAAGCATTTT
>JAFAFR010000016.1 GCA_023423405.1 Bacteroidota bacterium | reverse complement strand
CGTCACATCCTGGGGCTGGAGAAGGTCCCAAGGGTTCGGCTGTTCGCCGATTAAAGTGGCACGTGAACTGGGTTCAGAACGTCGCAAGACAGTTCGGTCCCTATCTGTGATGGGCGTTAGAAAATTGCGAGGACATGACCTTAGTACGAGAGGACCGGGTCGTACGTACCGCTGGTGTATCGGTTGTGCCGCCAGGTGCAATGCCGAGTAGCTATGTACGGAAAGGATAAACGCTGAAAGCATCTAAGCGTGAAACCTACCTCTAGATGAGTTTTCTTTTAAGGGTCGTCAGAGACTATGACGTTGATAGGCTACAGGTGTAAAGTTGGTAACAGCAAAGCCGAGTAGTACTAATTGCCCGTAAGCTTTAATTTTTTATTCTTTTTTGAGAGAATAGGAGATCAATACAAACCAGGTTTTATTTACAGCTTCCCAATATGTTATGTTATTGATGGTTCAGTGGTCCGCGGTGGTGGCACAGGAGTCAACTCCAAACCCCCAACCCCAAACTACAAACCATGTTATACCTTCTTATGGTGCTTATGCCGAGGGTGTTCACCTCTTCCCATACCGAACAGAGAAGTTAAGCCCCTCATGGCCGATGGTACTGCTACACAAGGCGGGAGAGTAGGTAGGTGCCATATTCTTTAACAAAGCCCCACAGTTAATCCCTGTGGGGCTTTTTTGTGCTCGTACTTATCTTCGCAGCATGAATATCCTCCTGGTCGAAGACGAACAGAAAGTGGCCGCCTTTATTAAAAAAGGCCTGGAAGAAGAACAGCATCGTGTAACGCATTGCGCCGACGGAATCGCCGGCGCTGAACAGGCCCTGCGTGAAAACTACGACTGCATCATCCTGGATGTCATGCTGCCGGGTATCGATGGCTACAGTGTCTGCGAAAAACTCCGCCGCCACCAGGTGCACAGCCCCATCCTCATGCTAACGGCCCTCCAGAACGTCGATGATATTGTGACCGGCCTTTCCAGCGGGGCCGACGACTATCTCACCAAACCCTTCCACTTCCGCGAACTCCTCGCCCGGATCACCGCGCTTACCAAAAGACAAAGAGGAGAACAAACAGCGCTTACAAGGATCAGCTTCCACGACATCACCCTGGATACCGAATCCAAAACCGCCTGGCGCCAGGACCGCGAAATCCAACTGACGGCCCGCGAATACGCCCTGCTCGAACTGTTTATGCGGAATCCCCGGAAAGTAATGTCAAGGGCTTTTATCCTCGATGCCGTATGGGGCTATAACCAGCAGTCGAACGGCAACGTGGTGGATGTATATGTCAATTACCTCCGCAACAAAATTGAAAAACCCTTCACAGGGGCAAAGCTGATCCACACCATTACCAGCATGGGCTACGTTATGAAATACCAGGAGTAATGAATATACGCAACCGGATATCTCTTACCATGACCCTCCTGGCGGCAACCGTATTGTTGCTGATCCTGATACTCGTATATGGGCTCTTTGCCAAATACATACGGCAGAACTTTTACCACAGGCTGGGCGATCGTGCCCTGATCATTGCGCAGCTATACCTGGAGAAAGACGAACTCACCCGCAGGAGCTTTCTTGAAATACAGGAACGATCCCTTCTGAAACTGGCCGACGAACACGCTTATATTTTCGACGAAGGGAACCAACAGGTATATACAACCGAAAAAAACCTGCTGGTCAGGGAAGACATCCTTGCTGCGATACGACAGCAGGGCCGGCTGGATTTTGCCATACAGGACCTGCAGGGCACCGGCATCAGCTACCAGGATAACCAGGGCGATTTTGTAGTGGTAGTATTGGCCCAAAACCTGAGCGGCCACCAGCACAGGCGGCAACTGCTGAGCTACCTCGCCATCGCTTACCTGGTTGGTCTGCTGCTCCTTTTCCTGCTGGGCAAACAATTTGCAGCCCGCGCCCTTACGCCCATCGTAAATTTCAACCGGAAGCTGGAGAAGATCCGCGCCGGCGGGCTTGACCAACGGGTATCCGTACCCGATAACAAAGATGAGATCAATGCGCTTGCTACCAGGTTCAACGAATTGCTCGATCACCTGGAGCAGTCTTTTGAAATGCAACGATCCTTTGTGAACAACGCTTCGCACGAACTGCGCACCCCGCTTACCGCCATGATGGGCGAAATGGAAGTGTTGCTGAACCGGGAACGAACCGGCGAAGAATACCGCGAGGGCCTGCGGTCAACCCTGTCGGAGATAGAAAAACTTACCGAAGTGCTGAACCGTCTTTTTGAGATCAGCCGCCTGGAAAAGACCGGCATCATCAACAGCCTGCAGGAGATGACCCTTCTGCCTTTCCTGGAAAAACTCCGGCAGCAGTGGGAAACAAAGTTCCCGGGCAGCCGGCTTTCGATAGTGACAGGTAATGGCATCGATTCCACGCTGCTGTTGCGTGGCAACCCCGTTTTGCTGGAAACGGCCATGAACAATATCATCGGCAACGCCTTTAAATTTTCTGCCGGGCAACCGGTTGAGGTCCAGGTGGAGTTATTGGAAGGCGGAGTGCAGATCAGGGTGATCGACCAGGGCATCGGCATACCGGATGAAGACCGGGAGAAAATGTTCGAGCGGTTTTACAGGGGCAGTAACGCCGGCAGTTTTCCCGGCACAGGAATAGGCCTTTCCATTGCCAGGAGCATCATCCACTGGCATAAGGGATCGGTGTACGCCCTGCCCGGTACGCCCGGTGGAAGCATATTTAACATTCATTTACCCGTAGAAGGTCCGCTCTAATCATTCTCTAATATCTGTCCAATGATGGTATAAGAATATGGTCCAAACTTGCGCCGGTATAAGATACCGTATGCAACGAAAAACCATTGCCCTCTTATTGTTACTGGGACTCTACTGCATCTCCGGCGCCTGCGCGCAAATCGCCACATCGCCCGATTCGCTCCGCCTCAGCCTGCAACAACTGGAGCAGCGTTTTCTCGACAGTAACCTGGCCCTGATCACATCGCGGTATGAGATCAGCGTCGCAAAAGCCGCGGTGATCACTGCGGGCCTCTTTGACAACCCACAGCTTACGGTGGAGAACGTTTTATACAATCCCGAAAACAAAAAGATACTGGACCTGTCCTGGAGCGGAACCAACAGCGCTGCCCTCAGCCAGGTGTTCAGCCTCGCCGGGAAAAGAAATAAATCGGTACGACTGGCTGAATCGGCGGTAAAGTTATCAGAGCTGGATTTTTTTGAACTGCTGCGGAGCCTGCGTTTTGCACTGCGCGAAGATTTTTACAGAATGTATTTCGCGCAGCGTGCCATTGAGCTATATGCCGCACAGATCAGCTCCCTGCAGTCCGTTACAACGTCATTCCGGGCACAGCTTGAAAAAGGAAACATTGCCAGGAAGGAACTGGTACGCATGGAAGCATTGCTGTTCAGCCTGCAATCTGAAAAAGCGGCGCTGATCAGCCAGGTGCTTGAAACCGAAGCGGAGCTGAAATACCTGGCCAAAATACCGGCCGCCACTCCACTTTCCTTAAGCTGGCAGCCGCCGGGCCGGCTGCCCTCGTTAAGCGATTTTTCCCTGGAAGAAATATTGCACACCGCCCTGGAGAAAAGAACCGACCTGGCTTCGGCCCGCGAACTGCAGCGCTCGCATGAGCTCGACCTAGCCCTGCAAAAAGCGCTGGCCATGCCCGAAATAGCCATTGGACTGACCTATGACAAGCAGGGAAATTTCACCCGCAACTACAATGGCTTGCAGCTTTCGCTGCCAGTACCGCTGTTCAACCGGAACCAGGGAAATATCGCTGCTGCAAAAACGCGCATAGAGCAGGGCCGGTACCAGGTGCGGCAGGTAGAAGAATCGGTTTCGCAGGAAGTGTACCGGTATTATAAAACCGCTCTGGAAGCCGAAAAACTGGCAACAGACGTACCGCCGGATTTTAGCGAAGACATCAGCTACCTCATGGGCGAGGTACAGAAGAATTACCTCAAACGAAATATTTCGCTGCTCGACTTTCTCGATTTCTACGATTCCTTCAAAGAAACGCAATTGAAACTGGATGAGCTCCGGTTTAACCGGGTACGTTCACTGGAGGCCATCAATTATGCCGCCGGCGCTGCCATTATTCCCCTTTAATATTTTCCCATGAAAGCAATAAGAACATTCTGCCACCTGCATATTTCCCTTTGTGCCCTACTGGTTACCGGTGCAGCAGCCTGCACGGACGGAACCAAAAGTCCTACTGATCCGGCGCCTGATCCCGCCGGACAACTAAAAGCACTACGCGAAAAAATAACCGTCGATACCGCTTCCGCGCAACCGGTGCGCGACGAGCGCCTGCTGACGGGAAAGATCCAGCCAGACGAAGACAAACAGATCAGCATCTACCCACAGGTGAGCGGCGTGGTATCTAAAGTGTATGCACATACGAACCATTATGTGAAGGCCGGCGAAGTCCTTGCAGAAATGACCAGCGCCGAAATGGCCGGTTACAACAGCGAATTTGCAGCCAACGAAGCCGCCCTGTCAAACGCCCGGAGAAGGCTTTCGGCCGTAAAGGATATGTTCCACAGCGGCCTTTCTTCCGAAAAAGAACTGGAAGAAGCGGAAAATGAATTCAAACGCACGAACAGCGAATGGAAAAAGGCAAAGGAGGTACTGCAGTTGAATGGCGGCGGATCCAGTACCCGTTACCTGATCCGGACGCCTTTGAAAGGTTTTGTCATTAAACGGGGCATTGCAGAGCACATGCAGCTTCGCGCCGATAATGCCGACCCCGCATTTGTTGTTGCAGACATCAGCCGGGTTTGGGCGGTAGTAAATGTATACGAATCGGATATATCGGCTGTTCACCAGGGTGATAGCGTGGAACTCACTACCATCGCCTATCGCGATAAGGTTTTCACGGGAAGGATCGAAAAGATCTACCAGGTGCTGGATGCCGAAACCAAAACCATGCGCGCCCGCATCAGTGTTGACAATGCCGGGCTGTTGCTGAAACCGGAAATGTTCGTGAGTGCAAAAGTCACTTCAAACTACAACGATAACAGGATCAGCATACCGGCGCGGGACCTGATTTTTGACGACAATCACTACTATGTGATCTGCATCGAAAACAAGGGAATGCGCATCCAACCCGTGGAGGTTGCCGAAAAGATCGGCGACCGTGCTTACATCGTTTCCGGACTGAAGGAAGGCGACCTGCTGGCAGGTTCGCGACAATTGTACATCTATCAATCATTGAAAGACTGAACGCTGGTATGAACAGGATCATCCGGGTTGTTTTATCCTTTTCCCTGAAAAACAAAGGATTCATTTTCCTGGTCACCGGCATTATGGCGGTGGCTGGATACCTGGCCTTCAAAAGCATTGGCATTGAGGCCTTCCCCGATGTCACTAACACGTCTGTGGTGATTGTTACGCAATGGCCGGGACGAAGTGCGGAAGAAGTGGAAAAATTCGTGACCCGCCCTATCGAAATTGCGATGAACACCACGCAGAAAAAAAGCCATATCCGGTCTTCCTCCCTTTTCGGCCTCTCTGTTATAAAGCTCACTTTTACCGATGGTGTGGACGATGCCTATGCAAGGGTGCAGGTCAGCAACAATATAGGAAAGGCAAAACTCCCCGACGGCGTGGAGCCCGATATCCAGCCGCCCTATGGCCCCACAGGTGAGATTTTCCGTTATACGTTGGAGAGCCAAACGAAATCGGTAAGGGACCTGAAAACCGTGCAGGACTGGGTGATCGAAAGAGAAATACTGGCCGTGCCCGGCGTGGCCGATATCGTGAGCTTCGGGGGTGAGGTGAAAACCTTCCAGATCACTGTGGACCCGGCCCGGGCAACCCGTTATGGGATCACAGCGCTGGAATTGTACCAGGCTGTTTCGCGCAGCAATGTGAATGTGGGAGGAGATGTGATTGAAGAGAATGGCCAGGCCTATGTTGTACGAGGTATTGGTACCCTCAACGACATAGAGGAGATCAGGAATGTCATCATCGAAAACCGCGACGGAACGCCGGTGCTGGTACGCCACCTGGCAGATGTCAGCGTATCGTCTCTGCCCCGGCTGGGTAAAGTGGGCCGCGACGGCGACCCGGATGTAGTGGAAGGTATTGTGGTAATGCGTAAGGGAGAAAACGCTTCCGTGGTCATTAAGGCCCTGCAGGAAAAAATTGCCATGCTTAACACGATGCTGCAGCCGCAGGACGTTCGTATACATCCTTTTTATAACCGGCAGAACCTGATCGATTTTGCAACCGGTACCGTACTGCACAACATGCTCGAGGGTATTTTACTGGTGACGGTGATCGTATTCCTTTTCATGGCCGACTGGCGCACTACGGTGATTGTATCGGCGGTGATACCACTGTCGCTCCTGTTTGCTTTCCTCTGCCTCAAATGGAAGGGCATGTCGGCCAACCTGCTGTCCATGGGCGCCGTGGACTTTGGCATCATCATCGATGGCGCCGTGGTGATTGTGGAAGGCATTTTTGTGGCGATGGATCACCGCGCGAAATCAATGGGCATGGACCGGTTCAATAAGATGAGCAAACTCAGTCTCATCAAAAACGCCTGCCTCGACAACGGGAAAAGCATATTCTTCGCCAAGTGCATCATCATCGCCGGCCTGCTGCCCATATTCACTTTCGAAAAGGTGGAAGGAAAAATGTTTTCGCCGCTTGCCTGGACATTGGGTTTTGCCTTGCTGGGAGCACTTATACTGACATTTACTTTTGTGCCGGTAATGGCTGCGAAGCTGCTTAAGAAGAATGTCCGCGAAAAGCACAATCCCTTCCTGGAAAAAACCACGGCGATCATTATGCGTATTTTCGACGGTTCCTTCAAAAGGAAGCCGCTGAGTTTTCTCCTGGCGTTGGTCGTATTGGTGGCGGGGCTTTTCTCTTTTTCTCTGCTTGGCACCGAATTCCTGCCGCAGTTGAATGAAGGCTCCATCTACGTGCGGGCCACGGGGCCTTTGTCCACCTCGCTGGACCAGTCGGCAAAAGTGGCCGACCAGATGAGGCGGATATTCGGTTCTTTCCCCGAAGTGCGGCAGGTGCTGTCGCAAACGGGCCGGCCGAACGACGGCACGGATGCCACGGGCTTTTACAATATAGAATGCCATATCGATATTTACCCGCAGAAGGAATGGAAAAGCCGCATCAGCAAAGAAGCGCTGATTCAAAGGATGTCGGAAAAACTGAAAGCGATCCCCGGTATCAGCCTGAATTTTTCACAGCCCATCATGGACAATGTGGAAGAGGCGGTGAGCGGCGTAAAAGGATCGCTGGTGGTGAAGTTGTTCGGCGATGACTATGCGCAGGTAGAGAAAACGGAAGAAGAAATATTCGGCATCCTGGAAAAGGTGAAGGGTATTGAAGACCTCGGTATTCTTCGCAACCTGGGACAGCCGGAATTCAGGATTGTGCTTGACCAGCAGAAAATGGCCCTTTACGGTGTTACGGCAGAAGACGCCAATGCTGTGATTGAAATGGCCATTGGGGGAAAGGCGGCTACCAGTATTTATGAAGGGGAGAAGGTTTTTGAGCTTCGTATCCGGTATCCCGATAATTTCCGCCAGAATGAACAGGAGATCGGCAACCTGATGGTCCCTACCTTGAAAGGGGCAAGCATTCCGCTTAAGGAGATTGCAAAGTTGATGCGTACAACCGGTCCCAGTATTATTTACCGCGATCACCACCGGCGGTATGGCGCCATCAAATTTTCGGTGCGTGGCCGCGATATGGGAAGCACGATTAAAGAAGCGCAGGAGAAAGTGGCCGGGGCCGTGAATCTTCCTGCCGGTTATACATTGGAATGGTCGGGAGATTTTGAGAACCAGGAAAGAGCCACCCAGCGGCTGGCACAGGTAGTGCCGGTGAGCCTGCTGATCATATTCTTTATCCTGTTCATGCTTTTTGGAAATATCCGCGATGCCCTGCTGGTGTTGCATACCGTACTGTTCGCTATTGTGGGCGGCATTTTTGCGATGCTGGTTACGGGAATAAATTTCAGCATATCGGCAGGCATTGGGTTCATTGCACTGTTTGGGATTTGTATTCAGAATGGAGTGATCCTGCTATCGGGATTCAAAACCAATATTCACCAGATGGAAATGCGGCACCGGCAGGATCTGCCGGCGGCCATCAGGGAGGGCATTGCCACCAGGGTGCGACCTGTATTGATGACGGCGCTGATGGCGGCAATAGGATTGTTGCCGGCTGCCATGAGTACGGGAATCGGTTCAGAGACGGCGCGTCCGCTGGCGAGGGTGGTGATCGGCGGGCTGGTTACCGACACAGTTTTCAAGCTCTTTATTTTTCCAATCGTGGTATACTGGGTGTATTACAGGATCACTGCCCGTTCTCCGCAATCCCGCATCAAAAGGCAATAAGCATAAAAGGCCGCCTCCCATGGAGGCAGCCTTCCGGTATCGTTAGTTGGGGAGAATTAATAGTCGCGTCCACCGCCACCATAACCACCACGGCTTCCGCCGCCGCCGCCATAGCCACCACGGCTACCGCCGCCGCCGCCATAGCCACCACGGCTTCCGCCGCCGCCGCCATAACCGCCACGGCTACCGCCGCCGCCGCCACCGAAGCTCTTCTTCTTGAAGCCGCCACCGGCGCCGCCTTCACGGGGCTGTGATTCATTCACCACGATGCTGCGGCCCTGTACTTCCGTACCATGGAGGGCTGCAATGGCTGCGTTACCAGCATCAGCATCTTTCATTTCAACAAAACCAAAACCTTTGCTGCGGTTGTTGTTGAATTTGTCTGTAACGATTTTTGCGGAAATAACTTCGCCATAAGGAGCGAATAATTCCTGTAGATCTTGCTCAGTGAGATCCCAACTGAGATTGCCAACGTAAATGTTCATTTTCTAATTTTTTGAACCATTAATAAAACCCATAATGAAGCACAGTGTTACAAAAAAACCAGAAAATCATTTACCCGTGGTGAAACGCTCTGGGAAGTCTGAAACTGTAAAGATCATTAAGGAACCAAAACGAAGGTAATAAATTTGTATAAAACCAAATAATCCCTTATATAAAAACAAAAGGGATGCCAAAACCAGGTCTGGCACCCCTTATTCATTGATTAACAGACTATTCTGCTACAACTTCGAAATCTACTTCCGTATTTTTACCATTGCCAAAGTCGATGGTAGCCTTGTATTGACCCAGTTCTTTCACCTCGTCGTTCAGGTGGATCCTCTTGCGGTCGATATCATAGCCACGCTGCTCGCGGATGGCGCGGGAGATCTGCAGGGAAGTAACACTTCCGAAAATTTTGCCGCTGGTGCCGGTTTTGGCGCCGAGCTTCAGCGGACCTTCCTGCAGTTTGGCAATAACCTGGTTGATTTCAGCCAGCATTTTCTCTTCCTTCTTACGCTTTACTTTCAGCTTTTCTTCCAGTTGCTTGAGGTTGGAAGGAGAAGCTTCCAGGGCGAGTTTTTTGGGAATGAGATAGTTCCGGGCATATCCGTTCTTTACGGTCACCAGTTCGTTGGCGCCGCCCAGGTTATCCACATCTTGAATCAGAATTACTTGCATGTTGTTTGTTTTAGTATCCCAAGCGCCCAATCCTGTTGGATCCAGACTGTCTCCGCCGGCGTTTCGGCCGCGCGGGTTAGGGAATGGTTACTAGTTAATTTATTTCAGCAAATCGGTAACATAAGGCAGGATGGCCATTTGACGGGCCTTTTTCACTGCATCAGCCACTTTACGCTGGAATTTCAGGCTGTTCCCGGTGATACGGCGGGGCAGCATTTTACCCTGCTCGTTCAGGAATTTTTTCAGAAACTCACCGTCTTTGTAGTCTACGTACTTGATTCCGTATTTCTTGAAACGGCAGAATTTCTTGGCGCGCTTCTCGGTCTTGATCGCGGTCAGGTACTTAATTTCATTCTTTGCCATGATTAAGCCTCCACTTTTTCGTTACCGGTAGGTACGCCACTTCTCTTTTTCGTATTGTACTCGACGGCGTATTTGTCGAGCGCAGTGAACATGTGACGCAGGACATTGTCGTCACGCAGAAGCTGGATCTTCAGCTTCTCATTGAAGTCGGATGGCGCTTTGTACTCCATCACCCAGTATAAACCAGTGGTTTTTTTCTGGATGGGATAGGCCAGTGATTTCAGACCCCAGGGGTTGGTATTCACCACTTCGCCGTTGTTTGCCACAACGAGGTCGATGAATTTTTTCTGAGCTGCTTTGTAGTCCTCTTCGCTCAGAACAGGGGTAAAAATCACCATCAATTCGTAATTGTTCATGAATCCCTTTTTGGTGAATTAAATAATTGGGGGGCAAAGGTAATGAAAACTGGCGGAAAACCAACAGGGATAAGGGTTTTTTCAGAAGGGGAAACCAATGGCTATGTTGAGGATCAGATTTTCCCGGCGCCAGTCGGAATCGCCGAAGTCGATCTGGTCGAAGACCCACCTGTTACCCGCTGGTAACCAGGGCTTTCTGAATGGAAAGGCCAGGTCAAAACGGACGATCAGGATAGAGGCATCGGCCCGCAGACCCAGTCCGCCGCCTACCGCCGTCTCCGCTAAAACCGAGCCCCAGTTGAATGTTGCCCCTGGTTTGCCCTCTGTTTCCCGCTGCAGCCAGATGTTGCCGGCATCCACAAATACAGCGCCCTGCAGGATGCTCACCAGTTTGGCCCGAAGCTCTGTGTTGAGCTCCAGTTTGATATCACCCGCTTCATTGGCCGTATAACTGCTCTGCTGGCTCTGGTAGGTGCCGGGCCCCAGGGTGCGGGCGCGAAAGGCGCGGATGCTGTTGCTGCCGCCAATGAAGAACTGCTTCACAAAGGGAAGAGAATAGCTATTGCCATAAGAATATCCATATCCCCAATAGAGCCGGTTGGCCCAGGTCAGTTTGCGGCTGATGCGATTGTAATACCGGGCATCGGCATAAAAGCGGAGGTATTGCGCATAATCACGGCCAAACAGGTACTTTTTCCCATCGTCCTTTTTGGGCGTAAGCAAACCCAGCAGGTTGCCGGCAATATCGCCGTTCAGGGTCACAAAAAAACTGTTCTTGCGGTTGCCTACCTGGTTGTTGAAGGTCCAGGTATAGTTGGAGCCCACGATGAATTGTTTTTCCATCGATTGCCGCAACCCGGGATCTTCGTCGAGCATTTCCTGGAACTCGGGTGTTATATTACTGGGAAGCACATACGAAATGGACAGGGGATTCAGTACATGGTCTATAAACGGACTCTGACGCCATACATAACCATACTGAAGGGTGACGCTGTTCAGGTTATAGAGTCCCGGCCTGCTCAACAGCTCAAAACCGGCGCTGATCCTGGTGCGCGGAACATAGGGCGTGCGGGGATTGATGGAAAATCCCGGAACATAAAATTTAGGAATGCTGATGGCCAGTTCGGCATCAAGGGTATAACCATTGGTAGCTGCCTGGTCTGCTTTTTTGCCACCTACCTGCCAGTCGAAACCGCCTGCCAGCTTCAATTCCAGCCGGTTGGCGCCTTTCAGCCAGTTGCGGTTCAAAATGGTCAGCTTTACCTGCGAGCCAACCGTGTTGTTCGACTTGGAACTACCCGTCAGTTCGAGCTGTACGCCGTACTGTGGGTTGGGAGTGAGGTAGAACCTGCCGTTCAGGCGATTGCTGTCGAGCCCCGTTGTAAACTGGCCTTTTACGAATTTGAAGGTGCCCAGGTTCATTAAACGCTGCAGGGTAATATCATGTGCGCTCAGCGTATACAGGCTGTCTTCTTTCAGGAAAACGCTGCGGTCAAAAATATAGGGCTTGAACAGTTTTTCAGGGTCTGCAATTTTATAAGTTCCCATATCGGTCTCGGGACTGTTACGCACCAGTGAATCGTTCTCCAGGGTATAGCTGGGATAAATGATCACTTCCTGCATGCGGTAGGGGATGCGGGCAGAACGCGGTGTTTCCGGTTTCACCCGCAGGAACAAATCAACTTTGCCATTATAATTGGTATCCACTTCAAAAAGCAGGTGGTCGGGCGTGAAATAATAGAACCCTTTTTCTTTCAGCCTGGCATTGACCCTTTCCCTTTCCGTTTTAATGCGATCGAGCCGGTAAATTCTGCCGCTCCTCAACGGGGATCTCGCTTTTGTGGCCAGGATGGCAAGTCCCAGCACGGAACTGTCCACTTCGTACACCACGTTGCGGAGCGTATAGCGGGTGCCAGGCTCAATGGAATATGCTACAGCGGCTTTTTTGGGCGATGCATTTTGTTTTTCCCAGGTGGCATTGGCCTGGAAATAACCGTTGTCTTCCACATAGTGTTTCAGCACCTCTGCGGTATATTCTTCTTTCACCTTACTATAGAGCACGGGCGGTTCTCCCCATTTTTCCCGCAGCAGGTAGTTAAGGCCTTTTCCTTTGGGTGGCTTGCCCAGGTTGTACATCCAGAGTTTCAGCGGCATACCCAGGAAACGGCTATTGGGTTTGGGACGCAGGCGATCGTTCATGCCGTCTTCCAGCGTGCCAAAATCATTGGGCTTATCGCCCTTCCACTTTATTTTGCTACCGGTGAACAACTGGTCGCCATCGGGCACCGATTTGGTAGTGCTGCAGGAAGCCAGCACCATAAGGCAGGTCGCTATTGCTATTCTTCCCATCATTTTTTCTGCTTTGCTTCCTGTTCTCTTTTTTTCAGTTCAATGTCTTCTTTCGACCGGCGGAGTATTTCGCTGAACGTATTGAAATCCATCACCAGCATGAAGGTGAGACCGGTTTCAATGATCTGGCCCTGCAGGATGGCGTCGGTCTGGTTTCGCTGGAAGGCGCGCAGCTTGTAACGGCCGTCGCGACTCAGCGCATAGTCGACGGTGATGTCGCCGATCAAAGCGCTGGCGTTTCCCGGCGTGTTCCCGGCTATGCCAATATTGGACCCAACGGCTACGGTTAACCGATCGTTGAAAAGCGATTTGGATGCCCCGATGTTCAAACTGGTCCTTTCCGTTTTGGAGCCGGTGGAATAGTCTTCTTCCGACTGCAGATCGAAGTTCAGGTCCACTCCCTTTATCAGGTTGCCTGCCAGGTTGTTCAGTTGTTGCGACAATACCTTGCTCACACTTTGCCGTGCGGCATCTTCCATAGAACCGCCGGCGCCGCTTTCGAGGCTGGCCATAGGATCTTCCGATATGAAGGACTGCAGCACCAGCAGGCCCATGACCTGTTTGTTGAGCTGCGATTCAATATTATTGATCTGTTTGATGCGCGTATAAGGAGCACCGTTAAAAACAGCCCGGTCTTTCTCGGGCATATCGAGACGGAATTTTATGGTAGGCTTCATCAGCTTTTCCGTGATCATCAGGTATACTTCCACGGGAATGCGCTGGTTGTATTGCTTTTTATTGGTAGTAGCGCTGGTGAGCTGGTCGCCTATGAGGTCGATGGCCGGCGCTTTCACATCGTGCCGGGCGGTGATGTCGAGCTCCGCCCCCGTGGGATCGCCGTCCCAGGTGATGCTGCTGCCTTTTACAATGGCAAAGCTTCGCTTGATCAACTGGTTGAGCGACATTTCGTATTTGCCATCTTCTAATGCATACTTGCCGGTCATGCTCATCTTACCGCTGGGATCGATGGTGAGGTTGAGGCTGGCAGTTCCCATCGCTTCGAGGTAGTCGCCGTTTACCGGGTCAATGATGATATTGATCGTGCTGGTTTTAGTGATGTTGATCGCTGCTGAAAAATCCATGCCCCTGATCTTTTCGTTTTCCGCCACCAGGCTGTCGCCCCTGGCTGCCAGCAGGCTGGAGTCGGCGGGATTGGAACGGTTCACGAAACGGATCACACCTTCCCTGTCTTCAATGCCGGGCGCATCGTCGGGAAGTGTAATGGTCACTTTCGATTTATCGCGCAGCGTTACGTTCATGTCTATCACCGGCAGGTCCAGGTCGCCGCCCACGTTGATCCTGCTGTCGATGAAAGCCGGGCCATAATAAGCCTGGTCGTGGCTTGCTTTGGGACCCAACACCATAAAATTGTCGGTATTGATCCTGAGGTCGAAAGCATAGTTGCTGTAATCGGTGGTATTGATCCGGCCGTTGACGGTGGTGGTGCCGCCGAGGCTGTCTTTCAGTATGAACTCGTTGAAGAGGATGCCTTTTTCGTCAAACACCATTTTGTTCCCGGAAAGTTGCAGGGTGGTGTTGATCATGGTAATATTGGCCTGGGCATCGTTGAATCCCAGTTCACCTCTTACCTGCGGCTTATCGGCCGATCCTGCAATGGCTATTTTCCCGTTGGCATATCCTTTCATGCGGCTTGCCTGCCCCATGGCAAAGGGCTCCAGGGAATGCAGGTTGAGTTTGTTCAGCAGCACCTCGAAGGCCATGTTTTCTGCATAGCGGCCTTTCACCTGCACGTCGTTCTCCTGGCCCGTAAGCGCCGCTGTGATATCATACTGTCCTGCTACCGGCGTTTCCAATTGAACGGCCAGATCACCCACTGGGATACTGGTTACCGTTATATCGTTGAGATGGAGCCCGGCCGATACCAGGGGCGTTGCATCCAGTCCGGTTACATGCAGTTCGCCGTTGATCTTTGCTTCGGCCAGTGCACTGTCCTTTCCTACTATGCCGGTGAGGGTCGATAAGCGGAAGTCTTTCAGGCTGAGGTCCACGGGAGGGAGCGCTGTGCCCGTTGCCGGTTTTGTTTCCAGTTGGAGCGATTGGTCCCCGGCAAGCAATTGCAGGGCTGCATAACGGATGCCTTTGGGGCTGAGCTGGATGAGATTTTTTTCACCCGTTGTGAAGACCGTTTTGTTCAGCAGCAGTTCTTCGCTGAGCCGGATGTCGTAACCACTGTCGGGCAGGATGCTGAGGTCGCCCCCGAGCCTGTATTTTTCTGCGCCCGCTTTATCGTCGAGGCGGAGATGCCAGTCCAGCTCACCGGTGACGGCCTTCGCCCGGAGCGCTGTCCGGTACAGGGGAACGGTAGGATGCGCGAGGGAACTGAGGCCGGCATCTACCTGCAGCGAATCCCTGTTGGCCAGCAACCGGAGATGCGTGCTGTCGACCCTCAGGCTGTCGTAGCTGAATACCGGCAGAAAGACATTGGCTTTCACCAGCAGGCTGTCGGTAACCACGCGGGCGGTGACGAGCAGCGGCTGGTTCATGTGCAGCCCAGGCGCCAGGTTGTGCAGGTTTCCGGGCCAGCGCAAGGAGGCCTGCAGGTCCATGGTCTGCGGCGCCGGCGTTTTGGCCAGGAGGCTGTCTTTTCCCGGCGCCTGCAGGTGGTGCTGAACGATTTGCTGGGCCAGTGTAAAAATGCTGGTATAATCGTAGTTGCCTGTTGCACTGGCCTGTCCGAACGGACTTTTCAATTGGATCAACTGCGTGTCACCAGCGGCATGTGCCAGGATGGAGATGCTGTCGAGCGCATAAATGTTTTTTGCATCGGCAAACTGCAGGCCGGTGATAAAAACATCACCTTCCAGTTGGTGGGGTTTTGTGTTGACGAGGTTTACCTGGAACAGCCCTTTCAATACAAGCGGACTGGTGGTAAGGCCCAGCGCCTGCAGGTCAACGCGGTCTATTTTCATATCGCCGCTTGCTGTGGGCATTCCATCGCTGAGTGCGCCGGATAACTGCACGCTTACCTGGAGATTGGGATCGGTGCTTTGCACCTCCGCCTCGTAGTTTCCTTTGTCGAGTTTTCCCGCCACACCAATATTCCGGTATTCATAACCGTTATACCTGGCTTGTTCCACGACCACTTCGCCAGAAGCCTGCATTTTTGAAAGGGCATAACCTTTTCCTTTTATATGGCCGTTGGCCACCAAGCGGCCAATGCTGGTATCGGAGATCCATTTTCCCAGGTCCATATCGAGCTGGCGCAATTGCAGGTCGTAACTGCTGTTGATGGAATCGGTATAGTGCCGGATATCGCCGCTGAAATCGGCCAGTCCATAAGAAGAGCGTATGCGCATGTTGGTGCTGACCGATTCCATGCCCCCGCTCAGGCTGCCGGCCACCTGCAATTGCGCGGGCAACTGGATATTGGCGGGCAGCGTATTTTCCGGCAGCCAAGCTTCGATGGCTTTTTTCCCGGAGTTGATCTTCAGGTCTGAAAGCGCCGCGTATACTTTTTTGCTGTCGGTGACCGATTGCAGTTTGCCGGTAAGTTTTATGTCGTTGCCCACGTTGTCGGCCAGGTGGAGTTGTTCCACTGCCAGGTTGGCCAGGCTGCCGCCGATCCTGCCATCGAGGTCGAGGACCTTGTCCCATATTTTTTTGAAATTCGGATCGTTCCGGTACTGCGGTACAAAATAGAGCGCTTCCGCCAGCACCAGGTGCGTATTGTCCAGGTCGGCGTGGATGCCCATGGCCGGGAGATTGTTGGCCAGCTTATCCCAGCCGGGGCCGCTGATGCTGATCTCTTTGGCTATGCGGCTTTGGTTGGTTTCGAACAGCAGGTTTTTGAGCGATACCAGTGAATCGCTGTACACGATGGACGCATGTGCCTGTTTTATGCCAAAGCCGGACCTTTCCTGCACCTGCAGTTTTTCCAGCTCCGCCGTGAGCCCCGCGGGTGTATAGATGACCTGTTTCAGCGACAATTCCAGCGGCGACAAATAAATATGTCCGGCGTCGAAGGTGTTTGGAGCGGCCCGGGCGGCGGCGGTATTATCCATCCGGAATACACCGCCCTGGATGGCGAACCCGGGGCTCCGGATTGTCCAGGTGTTCGGAGCTGTGGCCGGCGCGGGCTCGCTGCTGTCCTTTGCCGGCGCCATCTGCACAAAGCCTCTTGGTTTTTCCAGGTTGATATAACCGCCGTTCACCTGGGTTTTGGCCATATCGATGCTGGCCAGTTTCAGCGACAACTGTTCCAGGCTCCAGCCGGTGGAAATGCCCGAGCCCTCATCTGCATAAATGAAATGGCTGTTGTTGAGCTCCAGCAATTTTGCTTTGACCAGGAGTGCGAGCGGGTTATTCTCTTCTGATGGTGCGGAAGGCGTTGCGGCGGGCGTCTTAAGCGCCGGGCGAAAATCCTGCCGGAAAACACCACCCAGACCGTTGAGTCGCAGCTCGCGCACATCGTATAAAGAAGCGCCGGGATCGATGGTCTGGATCTTGGTGTGCAGGCCGGGCAATTGCAGAACAGCATACATGCCCGATGTTTCGTCGTGGTAACGAAGCCGCAGTTTTTCCACCGTGATCTGCCGGATATCGATCTGCATGGCTTCTCCCGTTTCGCTTTTTGCAGCGGTGGTATCGGGCGGACTGCTGAATGCATCGGCCAGGAACTGGTAGTTCATTTTCCCGTCGGGCAGGGAGTAGGCGTTGAGCAGCAGGTCTTCCCAGTGCAGGTCATATACCACCAGTTTGTTCCTGGCCAGCGCCAGCAGGTCGTAGCGCAACGACAATTTTCCGCTGTAAAAAAGCGCCTGGTGCTGGAGGTCGCCGATATATACCCGCTCCAGGCGGGCTTCCGAAAACCAGGAGAGATACAATTTTCCGATATGGACATCGGCGCCGGTCTTTTTCCGCAGGTAGGATTCCGCTTTGTCGCGGATAAAAGATTGAACAGGCGCCGTTTGGAGCAATGGGAGTAGCAATATTGGCAGGCAGAGCAGGCACAGGAATATAACCAGTACCCGCCGCAGCCATTTAGGGGCACGATCCGGGTATAATCTGATTACTTTCAATTGGTTTACTCATTCTTGGTGTTCAAAAATAGAACGTGGGGGCGGCTTTGGAAAATCATTTATGTGCTGACAGGAATTGGGCCACACTGCCAATTTTGCGCATTTACCACAAAAGATTTCTAATGGCACTGGGTTTGTTCAGCTCCCGGTGAAGTTTTAAATCTTTCATATATGCAAAAAGGCAGTATTCGTGTACAAACGGAGAACATTTTCCCCATCATCAAGAAATTCCTCTACAGTGAACACGATATCTTCCTCCGGGAACTGATCAGCAACGCGGTCGACGCCACCCAGAAACTGAAAACCCTGTCCTCCATCGGGGAGGCGAAGGGGGAACTGGGCGACCTGTCCATCACCGTTACCCTGGACGCAGACGCGAAAACACTTACCATTTCCGACAAGGGCATTGGAATGACTGCGGAAGAAGTGGACAAATACATCAACCAGGTGGCTTTTTCCGGCGCGGAAGAATTCCTCAATAAATACAAGGGCCAGAACGAAAACAATATCATCGGTCATTTCGGGCTGGGTTTCTATTCTTCCTTTATGGTGAGCGATAAAGTGGAACTGGTCACCAAAAGCTTTAAGGACGAGCCTGCGGTAAAATGGGAATGCGATGGCAGTCCCGAGTACAGCCTGGAGCCGGCCGAAAAAGAAACCCGCGGTACCGATATCATTTTATACATCAATGAAGAAAGCAGGGAATTCCTGGAAGCTGCGCGCATCAGCGAAGTGCTGAAAAGGTTCTGTCGTTTTCTGCCCGTTCCCATTTTCTTTGAAGGCGAGCAGGTGAACAATCCGCAGCCGGCCTGGACCCGCAAACCTTCTGAGCTCACCGCGCAGGACTACCAGGACTTCTACAAAGAACTGTATCCGTTCAACGAGCCGCCGCTGTTCTGGATCCACCTGAACGTGGATTATCCCTTCAACCTGACCGGCATTTTGTATTTCCCCAAGATCAAACAGAGTTTTGAGATCCAGAAAGACAGGATCCAGTTGTACAGCAACCAGGTTTTTGTAACGGATGAAGTGAAGGACATTGTTCCCGAATTCCTGATGTTGCTGCAGGGGGTGATTGACAGTCCGGATATTCCGCTGAACGTGAGCCGCAGCTACCTGCAGGGCGATCCCAATGTGAAGAAGATCAACAACCACATTACCAAAAAAGTGGCTGACAAGCTGGAAGAGATTTTCCGGAACAACCGTTCTGAATTTGAAGAAAAATGGGAGAACCTGGGCCTCTTCGTGAAATACGGGATGATGACCGACGACAAGTTTTTGGAGAAGGCCGAGAAGTTTCACATCATGCAGGATGCTAGCGACACTGCAACCTGGTATACGCTGGAAGAATACAAAAACGCCACCGCTAGCCTTCAGAAAAACAAAGAGGGCAAGCAGGTGATCATATACAGCTCGGAACCTGTTCAGCAGAACACTTTTATTAAGGCCGCTACTGAAAAAGGATATAAGGTGGTAAGGCTGGAAACCATTGTGGATGCGGCTTTCATCAACCAGATGGAAATGAAGTGGAGTGATGTTCATTTTGTGCGCGTGGATGCGGACATTGCCGACAACCTGGTGGATAAGCAGGAGAACAACAGTTCGATACTGAACACGGAACAGGAAGAAAAGCTGAAGGCCCTGTTCGGTCAGCAGAACGAAGGACTGCACATGACGGTAGAGGTGAAAGGCCTCAGCCCGGAAGCCGCTCCAGTTGTTGCTACCCGTCCCGAGTTCATGCGCCGCATGAAGGATATGGCAGCGGTAAGCGGACCCATGGGAAGCTTTTATGCCAATATGCCCGACGAAGTGACCCTTACCGTGAACGGCAATCATGCCATTTACCAGAAACTGCTGGCAGATACCGATGCCGCGCACCAGGAAAAAATCACGCGTAACCTGGCCGACCTGGCGCTGTTGTCGCAGGGCTTGCTGAAAGGCGGAGCGCTTACCAGTTTTATTGAAAGAAGCGTGGAGCTGATTGCGGAATAGGAAACACCTTATTTTCCGGCACGTAACCGGTTCCCCGGCACGGACTTAGCTTTCGGCCCCGGTGCTGGTGCGCAGGTCCAGCACCCGCAACTGCAGGTGTTTGTTGCCGTTCCATTCGTTTTCTTCGAGGGAAAAAACAATGTCAACGGGCTTGCCGCTTTCAAGCAGCGGAAATTTGGGCGCCAGTCCAAAGCCGATACCGGAAAAAAGAATATTTCCCTGCACCAGGCTGAACTTGATGTGCTGGTCTTTTACAATCCGCGACCAGCCGTTGTTCCGGACTCCCCTGGCCAGCCAGAGGGGTTTGGCGTTATCGGGACCGAAAGGTTCCATTTGCCGGATGATATTGTAAAAAGCGGGTTTCAGTTCCCGGAAACTGATCTCGCTATCAATGATGAGTTCGGGTACGAGCTGGTCGGTAGAAATAGTGGCGGCCACCACTTCTTCAAAGCGGGCGGAAAATGCCTCCACTGCTTCCGGCAGCAGGGTCATACCGGCGGCGGCGAAGTGGCCGCCATAACCCAGTAAGTGCTCGCGGCAGGCGTGGATCGCCTCGTAGAGGTTAAAGCCCGCCACGCTGCGGGCGCTGCCGGCAACCACTTCTCCGCTTAGGGTCAAAACAACGGTAGGCCGGTAAAAGCGGTCGATCAGCCGGCTGGCTACAATACCCACCACCCCCTTATGCCAGTGTGGCTGGTACACCACGGTGGATCTCCTGCTGGCCACCAGCGCCTGCGATTCGATCATGGCCATCGCTTCTTCGGTAATGAGCAGGTCGGCTTCCTTGCGGTCGTCGTTGTGCAGGTGGAGCTGGCTGGCAATGGCTTTTGACTTTTCCGGGTCCTTTTCTATAAAGAGCTGCACCGCCAGCCGGGCATCGTCCATTCTACCGGCGGCATTCACTTTCGGGGCGATTACGAAAACCAGGTTATTGATCTGCATCGACTGGCCGAGGAGCCCGGCAAGTTCAAGCAGCGCGCGGATACCGGGACTGGGATTTTCGCTGACCCTTTTCAGCCCGAACCAGGCCAGGACACGGTTTTCGCCGGTGATGGGAACAATATCGGCGGCAATGGCCGTCGCCACCAGGTCGAGGTAACAGAGAAAATATTCATCCGGAAGGGAGAGGTGGCGGCAGAGAGCGGTGATCAGTTTGAAACCAACCCCGCAGCCACAAAGTTCCTTATAAGGATAGGGGCAGTCGGGCTGTTTGGGATTCAGGATGGCAACGGCAGGCGGCAGGATGGCATCCGGTAGGTGGTGGTCGCAGATGATGAACTCAATGCCCTGGTCGAGCGCGTATTGCACCAGGTCGGCCGACTTGATGCCGCAGTCGAGTGAGATGATAAGATCTACACCCGTTTCGAGGGAAAAATCAATTCCCTGGCGCGATACGCCATAGCCTTCCTTATACCGGTGGGGAATATAGTAGTCGACCCGGTCCGATTCGTAGATCTGGAGCAGGAACTGGTAGAGCTGGGCAACGGCGGTGGTGCCGTCCACATCGTAATCGCCAAATACCAGGATCTTTTCGCGGTTCTGCATGGCCTTCATGATCCGGTCGATGGCTTTGTCCATGTCCTTCATCAGCCAGGGGTCGTGCAGGTCCTCAAGGCGGGGCCGGAAAAAAGCTTTGGCAGCATTGAAATCCAATATGTTACGTTGAGTCAATACTTTGCAGATGGTGGAACTGATCCCCAGTTTTCCGTGCAGGTGTTCAACTGCGGACGCGTCCGCTTCCAATAATTTCCAGCGTTTTTCCATCTCCGTTAGTATTTGCGGTCCGTGGTATACCGGACCAGTTCTTCAAGTGCGGTCCTGGAGGGCGATTCGGGAAACTGGTGTAAGATGGAAAGGGCTTCATCACGGAACTGCAGCATTTTTTCGGTGGCATACCGGATCCCGCCCGACCGGGTGACGGTCTGGATCACTTCCTTGACTTTGGCGGGGTTTCTGTTTTCGTTCCGGATGATATGAATGATTTGCCGGCGGGTGTTTTTGTCCGCCTGGTTGAGTGTATATATTAATGGTAAGGTAAGTTTTTTTTCCTTGATGTCGTTGCCGGTGGGCTTGCCTACGGCTTCGGACCCGTAATCGAAAAGGTCGTCCTTGATCTGGAAGGCGATGCCTACTTTTTCCCCGAAAAGGCGGAGTTGTTCGGCTTTTTCCTCGTCGCAGGAGGCTGAATAAGCGCCGGCGGCGCAGGCGGAGGCCAGGAGGGAGGCGGTTTTATTGCTGATGATCTCAAAATAGATCGACTCGTCGAGGTTGAGGGTGCGGGATTTTTCGATCTGGAGCAGTTCTCCCTCGCTCATGCGCCGTACGGCCTCGGAAAGGAGCTGCAGGATCCGGAAATCGTTGTTATCGAGCGAAAGGAGGAGGCCTTTGGCGAGCAGGTAATCGCCGATCAGGACGGAGACCTTGGTCTTCCACAGGGCGTATGTGGAAAAAAAACCCCGTCGCTCCATGGATTCGTCGACCACATCGTCGTGGACCAGGGTGGCCGTGTGGAGGAGTTCTACCAGGGAAGCCGCCCGGTAAGTGCTTTCGGTGATTCCCCCGGCCAACTTGGCGGTAAGCAATACAAACATAGGCCGCATCTGCTTTCCCTTCCTTTTGACAATGAAGGAGGTGATGCGGTTCAGCATGGGAACCTGACTTTTTACGGCTTCTTTGAATCGGCTTTCAAATAATTCCAGTTCTTCGGTTATGACTGATTGTGATATTCGCATGCTTTTTGATAACCCGGGCAAATTACTACAAAGCGCTGCATTTTCCAGCAAACTAAAGAATCTGTAATATGTCTTATAATTGATTCTCTTGCTGTTAAAGAGCCCTTCCGGCCTGATTTTATTTGGTATTTAAATCCCATTCGATATTTTTGTCTGGATTTTGATTACTCGTATCCTGTCAATTCATTAACCATTACTTATAAAATTTCATTATGGCAAACAAAAAATACACAGCACTACTTGGTTTTCTGTGCTTGTTTGCGTCCAGCTCGTTCGCTCAGGAAGCTACGGGTTATGATGTGCAAGATTCCTCTTTATATCCACGAAAAAGACTTCCGCAGCACAATGAATACATGAGCAACGCATATCCTTTTCCGGCCAAGCCCCGCAACCAGTGGGAGGTAGGCGTTAAAGGAGGATTGTTTACCGTATTTGGAGATGTGCCAGCTAAAACACCCACTTTTGGCGGCGCTATACATGTGAGAAAAGCGTTGGGTTATGTGGTTTCACTGCGTGGTGAATTCATGTACGGGGTTGGAAAGGGCCTGAACTGGAAACAGCGGACGGCAGGCTTTAGTGAGGCTGCCAGGCTGGCCGGATATGGGCAGGCAGGTGCACCCTATTTGTTCGACAACTACCGGACCGTGATGAAGGACCTTGATCTCACTGCTATTATTTCGCTCCGTAACATCCTCTTCCACCGCGCTGAGGTGAAATGGAATATGTATGCCATGGCAGGTGTGGGCGTATCCTGGTACAATACCAAACAGAACCTCCTGGATGCCAATGGCAATCCTTACAATTTTGCAAATGCCGGCATTACCAATCCCAATAGCTACAGCGACCGCAAAGAAACCCGCAAGCAGTTAAAGGACTTCATGGACGACTCTTATGAGTCGGCTGCTGAAACCGATGGAGACGCACGCGCCAAACTCGGTGACAATACGCTCAAGCCCAATGGCCATGTGGGACTTGGCTTTGCTTATAAACTCAGCAAAAGAATAAATATTGCAGTAGAAGATAAATTTACGTTTGTAAAATCGGATGACCTGGTCGACGGCCAGCGCTATCAGAATGTTCGCACCGGGAACAACAGTCCCTTCGGCGGCGTACTGACTCCTGATTACGACACCTACAATTTCTTATCGGTGGGCCTGAACTTCAACATCGGCGGCCGTTCTGTGGAGCCGCTGTACTGGATCAACCCGCTGGTGCATCCTTACAACGAGTTGAATGCTCCCAAGCACATGAAGCTTCCCAAGCCGATCCTGGACGATGCGGATGGCGATGGTGTTACCGACCAGTTCGACCTGGAACCCAACACGCCGCAGGGAGCTCCTGTTGATTCCCACGGTGTAGCCAAGGATACAGATGGTGATGGTGTGCCTGATTTCAAAGACAAGGAACTGATTACCCCCACCCAATGTCAGCCTGTTGACGCAGATGGTATTGGTAAGTGTCCGGAACCACCCTGCTGCGCAGACCTGCGGAACAGTGGATTCACCCAAAGATCTGCATGTAATATTGGTGATTTGCCCAGCATTACCTTCAAAGGACGCTCGGTAAGTCTTGATAACGATGCGAAAGCAGTTCTGGCCAGTGTGGCAGAAAAGATCCGTAACAATGCGGATTGTAAGATCGCTGTGATCGGATACGGTGAATCCAGCAAGTCGGCCCAACAGCTCAGTTGGGATCGCGTAAATGCCGTTATCAACTACCTGGTTGAAAAAGAAGGCATCAGCGCCGACCGCTTCATCTTCAAATACGGCGAAGGCGGTGGCGACCCGAATACGGTTGACCTGCGCGACGGAAGCGCCGAAGAAGGCCCGAATGCCGTTCCGGCCCCGCACCCCAACCTGCGAAAAAAAGGTTAAATGGTTAATAATGAATGGACAAAACCCCGCTTCGGCGGGGTTTTTTTTATATTTGAACAAAACAATTAACTTTGCAGGCCTCTATGACAAGATTTTTGCTGTTTGCGTGGATACTATTGCTGACAACGGGCTGTTCCAATTTTTCAAAAGTGCAGAAAAGCACGGACGCCAATTATAAGCTTCGGATGGCTGATCAGTATTATGCCAAGAAGAAATACAACTATGCGCAGCAGTTATACGAGGAGCTCTTTCCTTTAATGAAAGGCAACGATAAGTTCGAGAACGTGTACTATAATTTTGCGTATTGCGCTTATTACCAGCGCGATTTTATGAATGCGGAAAACCTTTTCAAAGGGTTTACAGAAATGTTTCCCACCAGCAAACGGGCAGAAGAAATGGAGTACATGCGGGCCTATACCTATTACCGGCAGTCGCCCAAGATCGAACTGGACCAGACCAATACCACCAGGACCATCGGCCTGATGCAGACTTTCATCAATACCCATCCGGGTTCGGAAAGGAACAAAGAAGCATCAGATATCATTGACAAATGCCGCGTGAAACTGGAAACGAAGGAAGTGAGAAGTTGCGAACTGTATTTCAACCTGCGGCAGTACAAGGCGGCTGCTATTGCCTATGCCAGCCTGATGAACAACTATCCCGATTCGGAGAAAAGTGATGAATACAAGCTGCAGGTGATTCGTTCCTATTTTGAATATGCGGCCATGAGTGTCGATGAGAAGAAGCAGGAGCGGTATGAAAAAGTTCTTGAAGAGTGTAACGAATTTACAGACAGGTTCCCCGATAGCAAACTCCAGAAAGACGTGGAGCATTTTCGGAACGTGTCGCAAAACAATATTAAAGCAATAAAAAATGAGCAAGTTAAGACGTCAGCTTAGTTCCAACACCAGCAACGTGGCGGAAGCTAAAAACCTCCTGGAGATCAAGGGGAAAACCGGCAATCTCTATGAGTCCATTGCCGTCATTGCTAAAAGGGCCAACCAGATCAATATTGCGCTGAAAGAAGAGCTGCACAATAAACTGGAAGAGTTTGCCACCCATACCGATAGCCTGGAAGAGATCCATGAGAACAAAGAGCAGATCGAGATCTCCCGCGCCTACGAGCGGATGCCGAATCCTGCCCTGATGGCCACCCAGGAGTTCATGGAGGAGAAAGTATATTACCGGAAGAACGAAGACAAGCTATTCAGCTAAGAACCAGCAATATATTTGTTAAAGCGACAGCCCGGCTGTCGCTTTTTTTATAATTTTAAAGCATGTTGAAAGGAAAGAAGATCCTCCTCGGCATCACCGGGAGCATAGCTGCTTACAAAACCATTTCATTGCTCCGCCTGCTGGTGAAAGCCGGGGCAACGGTAAAGGTGGTCATAACGCCGGCAGCCCGGGATTTTGTATCCCCGCTTACCCTTTCAACCCTTTCCCGCTCCCCGGTGGATTGGGAAATGTTCCGGGAATCATCCTGGACCAACCACGTGATGCTGGGCCGCTGGGCCGACCTCTTCCTGGTAGCGCCCCTCAGTTGCAATACCCTCGCCAAAATGGCCCAGGGCGCCTGCGACAACCTGTTGCTGGCTACTTATCTTTCGGCAACCTGTCCCGTTTGGGTGGCGCCCGCCATGGATGCCGACATGTGGCTGCATCCCGCCACCAGGCGCAACCTGTCTGCGTTGCAATCCTATGGCAACCGGGTGATCCCAGCCGAGAACGGAGAACTGGCGAGCGGCTTAACAGGAGAGGGACGCATGGCCGAACCGGAAGACCTGTTCCATCTGGTATTGCAGCATTTTGAAAAGGGAGACCAGTTGGCGGGAAAAAAAATATTGGTAACCGCCGGGCCAACCTACGAACCACTGGATCCTGTCCGGTTCATCGGCAACCACAGTTCGGGCAAAATGGGGCTGGCGCTTGCCGCCGAACTGGCGCAGCGGGGAGCCGCGGTGACCCTTGTGCTGGGTCCTGGTGTGCAGGAGCCCCTGGCGGCCGGTGTCACCACCCGGAAGGTACAAACGGCGGCAGATATGTACGAAGTTTGTGTGTCCCTGTTCCCTGAAATGGATATGGCTGTTATGGCCGCGGCCGTGGCCGATTACAGTCCGGTTGCCGCCGCAAAGGAGAAGATCAAAAAAAGCGATGGAGAGCTGCTGGTTCAACTGCAGAAAACAAAAGACATTTTGAAGGAACTGGGCAGGCAAAAAAAAGAAACACAGTTACTGGTTGGCTTTGCCCTTGAGACCAATAACGAGCAGGAATATGCGAAAAATAAACTGGTATCGAAAAATGCAGATATCATAGTGCTGAATTCCCTGCAGGATGCCGGCGCCGGCTTCGGGCACGATACCAACCAGGTTACTATTTTTGACCGCAGCGGAAAAGAAAAACGGTTTGAGCTGAAATCCAAAGCCGCCGTGGCTACGGATATTGTTGACTATATTATCCAGTACCGATATGCGTAAAGCAGTTCTTATGATATGCCTGGCCGTCCTGGCCGGTTCTTATTTGCAGGCGCAGGAGCTGCAGGCAAAAGTAGTGGTAATGGCCAACCAGGTGAGCACCAAGGTGGACCGCAAAGTGTTTGGAACCCTGCAGAATGCGCTGAATCTTTTCGTCAACAACAGGAAATGGACCCGGGAAACCTACCAACCCAATGAGAAGATCATTTGCAATTTCCTGGTGAATGTGAGCAATGCGGCAGACAACAACGTGTACACAGCCACGCTTACAGTGCAGGCGGCGCGGCCGGTTTACAATACATCTTATCTGAGCCCGCTGGTCAATTTCATGGACGAAAACCTGATGTTTCGTTACGTGGAGTTCCAGCAGTTGGAGTTCAACGAAAACCGGGTCAGCGGCAGCGATCCCCTTGTGTCCAACCTGACGGCTGTACTTGCATTCTACGTAAATATTATCCTGGGTATGGACGGCGATTCTTTTTCCCTGCGCGGCGGCGACCCTTATTTTGTCAAAGCGCAGAACATTGTCAACAATGCGCCGGACAGCCGGGAACTGAGCGGCTGGAAGGCCTTCGATGGACAAAGAAACCGTTACTGGCTGATGGAAAACCTCACCAGCACCCGTTATACGCTTATTCACGATGCCATCTATGGCTATTTCCGCCTGGGCCTCGACCAGTTTTACGAGAAAGAAGCGGAGGCGAGAAAGGCCGTGTTGACCGCCCTGCAGCAGTTGAATACATTGAATGGCGAAGCGCCCAACAGCATGATCCTGCCTTTCTTTTTCCAGGGCCGTACAGCAGAGTTGTCGAGGATGTTTAAAAAATCACCGCCCGATGAAAAAAGCCAGGCGCTGGATATCCTCAGCCGGCTCGATATTACCAATGCCAATACCTATAAACAGGAGTTGAAATGATGCGGTTATGTATTTGCGTTATAGTGGTGGCGGGGTTCGTTTTTTTTTCCTGCGGGCAGGGCGGCAAAGCTCCCAAAGACCTCCTGTCGCGGGAGCAAATGGTTCCCATCGTGTATGCGCTGATGCTTTCGGATGAATACAGTTTGCAGAAAAAAGTGTCGGACAGCAGCATTGTACTACCGGACTTTAAAGCCGAGAAGTTCCAGCAGGTATTCAACCTGTATAAAACCACGCGGCAGTCGTTTGTGGAAAGTTTTCAGTATTATGAGGGCCGGCCCGATGAGCTGAAGGTTATTTTCGATTCGGTAGACGCTATTGCTTCGAGGCGACGGTATGAAAAGCTTCGGCCGGTTATTCAGCCATCGCCCCAAAAAACGGATACACCCAGGATTATAAAATGATCTGATATGAATAAGGTTGTCAACAATGCTGATGAGGCGTTGAGCGGAATTGAAGATGGGGCGACGCTCATGCTGGGCGGCTTTGGTCTTTGTGGCATTCCGGAAACCTGTATTGCTGCGCTTGCCAGGCGGGGAACAAAAAACCTGACCTGTATTTCCAACAATGCGGGCGTTGACGGATTTGGCCTGGGCTTGCTGCTACAAACCCGGCAGATCAAAAAAATGATGAGCTCCTATGTGGGAGAAAATGCTGAATTTGAAAGACAGTTGCTGCAGGGAGAACTGGAAGTAGACCTGATTCCCCAGGGTACGCTGGCCACGCGCATACAAATGGCGGGGATGGGCATTCCGGCTTTTTTTACGCCTGCCGGTATGGGCACAGAAGTGGCCGCGGGAAAAGAAGTGCGGGCGTTCAATGGCAAGGAATACCTGATGGAATTGGCCCTGGAGGCCGATTTTGCGATAGTGAAGGCCTGGAAAGGCGACCGCTATGGCAACCTGGTTTTTCGCAAAACCACCCGCAATTTTTCCAGTTCTATGGCCCGGGCCGGAAGAATTACGATTGCAGAAGTGGAAGAACTGGTGGAACCTGGCGAACTGGATCCCGACGCTATTCATGTGCCTGGTATTTATGTGCATCGCATCTTTCGGGGTGGCCCATACGAAAAACGAATTGAAAAAAAGACAGTGAGAGCCGCTGTTTAATTATTCTGAAATATGTTCACCAGCAAACATTTTTTAAACGAGAACCTGGGAGTGGATCCCGAAATCGCTGCTTTTTTTGTGGACAGGAAAGTGCCGGCGGATAATCAGTACTGGAAAGGACGCCTGCTGTATGTGGCGCGGGGAACGGGTTTCCTGTTTATTCCCCTGCTGGCCGACCTGATGCACAAGGCAGGCGTGGACAAGGCGCTGCTGTTAAGTGAAGAACAGGTGGGACTGATGGAATCCATTCTTGACAAAGCGGCCCGCTATGAAAACGGCGACATGGATTTCGCAACGCATATACAGGTCATAGCGTCGCTCGTGGAAAACCGTCTTCACCATCCCTGGCTGAAAACCTTGCTGGACGCTTATTTCGCCCAGCCTGTGCTGGAGCCCATGGGAATATTGGGCGAAGACAATCCGCCCCTGAACCGTGCCGATGCATTGCTCTACTGGTTTACGGCCATTCCTGTTTCAAAGGAAACAGTAGAAAAGCTGATCGGCTACTGGTACGCGTTAGTGCCAACCTTTTTGCTGCTCGACGACCTGGATGATGTGAAAGAAGACCAGGCTTCGTCCGACGAAAATGCGATCAGGAAATACGGTTTTGATGCGGCCGGCGTACGCAGGGGGATCGAAGTGCTGGAAGCCAAGTTCCGCCAGGTGGGACAATTGAATCCTTTGCTGCAGCGGCATTTGCAGGAAATATTGGCGAACAACCTGCGCAAACCCTATTACAAGCACATTCTTAACGAATAACCATGGCACTGGACAAATACGGCATTGCCCGGCGGATTGCTGCTGAATTGCGTGATGGTATGTATGTTAACCTGGGCATTGGCATTCCCACCCTGGTGGCGAATTATGTTCCGGAGGGCATGCAGATCATGTTCCAGAGTGAGAACGGTATACTGGGCATGGGCCCCTATCCCACTGAAGAGGAGTTGGATGCCGACCTGATCAATGCCGGTAAGGAAACCGTAACCGTTCTTCCGGGGGGGGTATTTTTCGACAGTGCGGAAAGTTTTGGAATGATCCGGGCCGGCAAGGTGGACCTGACCGTTTTGGGAGCGATGGAAGTGAGTGACCAGGGCGATATTGCCAATTGGAAGATCCCCGGTAAAATGGTGAAGGGGATGGGAGGGGCGATGGACCTGGTGGCGAGTGCGCGGAACATTATTGTCGCCATGCAGCATACCAATCCTAAGGGTGAATCCAAGTTGTTGCCCGCCTGTACGCTGCCGCTGACTGGCAGGAACTGCGTCAGGAAAGTGGTGACGGAGCTGGCGGTGCTGGATATTGGGCCCGATGGCTTTTATCTGCGGGAGCGTGCCCCGGGTGTTTCGGTAGAAGAGATACGTGCTAAAACAACCGGCCGCCTGGTGGTTCCGGATCATGTTCCCGAAATGGCAGTGTAGTAAGCGCTGGTTTTCTCAAAACCCTGTTTGCTTTCTAAACCCGGCTTCGCGTTTGAATTACCTCATTAGTCGATCAGGTTGTTCTTAACGGCGTAGAATACCAGTCCCGCTGTGTTTTTAGCGCCGAATTTCTCCATGAGTTTGTCTTTGATGGCTTCCACGGTGCGCGGGCTGACCTCCATTTTCTGGGCAATTTCCTGGGCGGTGAACTCCATGCAGATGAATTTGATCACATCCCTTTCTCGGTCGGTGAGAGTGACTTCGCTCGAGAGGTTGGGGATGGTCTTTTGTTTGGCGTGGGATTTTTTCAGGAGTATCCGGTTCACAAAATTGTTGAGGTAATATCCCTTATCGGCCACTTCCATAATGGCGCGGCGGATCTCTGTGGGGTCTGCGCTTTTCAGGAGATAGCCGTTGGCGCCGATTTCCATCAGGTGGCTGACAAAGCGTTCGTCCTCGAACATGGTCAGCACTACGATGTGGATGGTGGGGTAGAGTTTGGCGATTTGTTTGGTGGCTTCGATGCCATCTTTGGTGGGCATCCGGAGGTCCATAAGGATCACATCGGGCAGGGACTGGGGCAGACCGTCAATAAGTTCCTGGCCGTTTTCGGCTTCCTGTACAAACTTAATATTGGTAAAAGGGCGTAAGGAAAGTATTACACCTTTTCGGAAGATTTTATGATCGTCTGCAATAGCTACTTTTATGACATCCATAGGAACATTCGATTGGGGCGCTTTAAAATTAATCATTTACCCCAGTTTTTTATAGGATTTTATGCAGTCGTTTCTTCCCTTTTCAACTCGATGGTAACCTTATAATAGGTTTGGGACTGGTCTTTTTCGAAGAAAATCCGGCCCTGCAGCACTTTCAGGCGGCTTTGGATGTTTTTGAGTCCCAGTCCTGATGCGCTTTTCGTCAGTTTTTCGAAATCGTTGTGCGTCATGCCCTTGCCATCGTGGTGCATCCTGATATAAAACTTGTTACCATTGGTGTTCTGGGTCAGGTGGATAAAACTGGCGTTGCTGTGTTTCAGGATATTGTTGATCAGTTCCTGCACCACGCGGAAAACGATGAGTTCGGTATCGGAGGGGAGTCTTTCCCTGTAATCGTGAAAGCGGGAAGAGGCGTTGAGATTACCCGAGCCGCTGATCTTCTGAAAGGTATCGTTGATGGCTGATTCCAGGCCAAAGTTCTTAAGCGTGGGCGGCATCAGGCTATGGGAGATATTACGGATCAGTTGGATGGTATCGTCGATGATCTGTTTGGCGTTATAGATGCTTTGGAGCTGGGTGGTTTTGTCGAGGTTGACCAGGTTTTCGTTGAGGTAGAGTCTGGCGGTGGCAAGCAGGGGGCCGGCGTCGTCGTGGAGGTCGGCGGCTATGCGTTGCCGTTCTTCTTCCTGGAGGCGGATGGAGGCGTTGAGCAGCAGTTTTTGCTGTTCGTTCTCCATTTTCTGCAGGGTCATCTGGTAACGGATGACTTTTCGCTGGTGAAAGATGATAAAAACGATCAGGCCAATGGTGAGCGCAAGCATGCCAATAGTGCCGAAAAACAGCACTACGGATACGTTGGCATGCTGGCTATATGCCTGTAAAAGAAGCATTTACAACAGGGTTGGGTAGGGGTTTATAGTTTTATTATTTTAGTTCTTCCATGTCTTGAAACGGGTAATCGGGTTCTAGTTCGTTCGTATTCTCTTCATTTCCAGGTACTAAGAACGAAATTGCAAAGAATATATTTTTTAGGATTATGCAGATCAGGTTGATGGCCCAATAGTTCTTCCTGTCAATGTCTGACAACGCGGAAAGTTGTAAAAAAAGAAAGAATGTTCCGGAAAAATAAATCATAATTCCCACAACAATCCAAAAGCTGGGCTTAAAATAGACGAACTGAATACGAGGGTTTTGTATTTCTTCGTATAGGAGTAGTATAGAAAACACAATTAATATAATAGCACTTGATGCAATTGGAATTACATCTATTTCGGCAGTTTGATCTCTGAATACTGCTACATAAATGTTTCCAAGCGCAACTAGAAAGAAAATGCACGCTGAAATTTTTAAGAAACGTTTTAATTTTTTGTTATGGAAAGATTTGAGCAGATAATAAGCCAGAAAAGAAAACTCAGCTATGGTAAAAAATGAATATAAGAGAACTGCGAGCTTGGGGAATTTAGAAAATGTGCCGTTATATCTGAAATAAGCAACCACTGCCTCATTTAAACATGAATAGGTGATTAAAATAAAAATTACCCTTGCAAGTCCGTATTTGTCATGTTTGCGTGACAACAAATACGTCAGCAAGGGTAAAGAAAAGGAAAAAAAGGTAATGGTTTTGAAATATTCCACTGACAGGTATTATCAATCAAATATACTAATACCTGCGAGGAGATAAAACCTATCTGTAATTTTTACAAATAGGAAGACCAAGAAGACGTAGAAGATGAATCTCTTCCAGTTTTGGGAAGATCGGTTACCCTGTCAACTACTAAGCCTTTAATATTTACAATACATCCTTGGTCATCTACCGATTTGTACTCTAATATTTCTTTATTATCACTACCAATTCCAACCAAAACCAACGTTTTATTGCCGAGCTCGTTTACAGCGTTATAAATCCTAATACCAGTGCAATCTGGTTGAGAGAGCAGCCTTTGCAGAATCTCTGACCCAACAAAATGCCCTTTTGTTTCATTCGGATTTTGGTCCTGAAAGTCCTTAACCATTTTGGCACCCAATTCATGGCTGATAGGTTCGCCAATCGCTTTCAGGGAGGGTGTCAAAATTTCATTTTGCATCATAGTAGTAAGTTTTAGAAAGATTGTAGGATGATTTCACTTTGTAATAACCTTTAAAAAAAAACCAGCCACAACGGGGCAAAACCTGAAAGAAATGTTATAAATTGGCTCTAATTCAGCCCTATCGTGGGTTTTCGATGATTTTGATCGTATATCTACTATATAAAAACGAGTATTTATACGTATTAAAAATAGTAAAATTAACATTGTGTATATAGAAAAAATCCGATCAATTTGACCGTGTCAAAGGCAAGTGGGTAAAATGAAGGGAGAGTTAACCCAAAAAATTAAAAAGATTCAAGAAGGATTTAGGAAATGCCGGAATAGAGTTATTAAAAGAAAACGTAGGTTTTACACGTATATCTCGTATTTGATATTTATTTTATATTAGCTTTTTTCTCAAAAAATCGAGGGAAAATACGATAATCGTACCTGGAGCGTTTATATAAAACCAAGCAGAATCCTTTAAAAACTACCATTGCCTATGAGTGCTGAGTTAAGTATTAAGGTTAGTCTAGCAGATGACCACAAAATTTTTCGGGATGGCATTAAAATGGCGTTGAAGGGGAAGGACTACTTAAAAATTTTATGGGAGGCTGAAGATGGAAGGGATTTAATGCATAAAATGCAATTAAAAAAACCTGACGTGCTTTTAATGGACATCAGGATGCCCGAAGTGGACGGTGTAAATGCCATTGGTTTATTGCGGAAGGAATATGATGATGTCAGGATCATCGTATTAACTATGTATGACGACCAGGAAATGATCACCAAAATGATGGAGATGGGTGCCAATGCCTACCTCACCAAAACCAGCGATCCAGAAGAAATATACCAGGCGATCCTGGCCTGTATGAATGATGATTTTTACTTCAATGATCTTGTAAATAAAGCAGTGCTGTCTAAGCTTCAAACAAAAAAAGCCGTAAGACAATTCTACCCGAACCCGGTAAAATTTTCGGAGAAAGAAACCCGCATTTTAAGACTGTTGGCTGAGGATAAAACGACAGAAGAAATTTCGAAAGAGGTCTTCCTGAGTCCAAGGACGATCGAAACTATTCGACAAAATATGAAATCAAAGGTAGGTGCAAAAACCATCGCCGGGTTGATCATGTACGGAATGCGAAACAAGATTATTGATTAACGTTTTTCTCGTAAGTGATTGGTTTGACGTTTCAACCTATACTATACTTGTTGGGATAGATATATTCGTTGTTTTGTTTCTTTGCAAGTTAGCGTTCTCGCAAAACGTACATGCAAACAATTATTGAAAATTAGGAACAGGATAAAAAATCCGCAGTATATTTTATCTCAATTATTTACAGCGATAGGACAGGCTATACCGGTAATTATCGATTAAAGGTTAGCTGCTATAACATTAGCAACGGAATAAGTTGTCTGAATTTTGCTGCATAGTTAGGTTAGAGTGTCGTCAAGGTCTTGTTTCCTGATTTTTAAAAACTACTTCAAGTATTTCCTTAATTGATGATGATTAAATAGCAGAGAAAAGGTTGAATCATGAAGAGGGAGATGTTTGAGGTGAAGTTGGTTTGCATTTAACGGCTTTTATAAAGAATAAGTGCATGACAGAGTTGTAAATGAAAAATAATAATAGAAATGCAGATGTAATGTCTCCAAATTTACCTCGAAGAATATAATGTGCTAGAGATGTTGGTATCGTTGAAGTATAGCAAAGCATGGTGCCAAAAACTATCCAAAAATGCGGTAATGTCTTGTATTGATAAATTGTTTCCTGTGTTAGCAACCATTTAATATATTTTATACAGTAAAAAGTGATATACAACCCATTGAAGACACTTAAGGCATCAGCTGTAAAATTTGATGCATAGAATGAGACTATTGTTGCAAAAACGATAATCAGCCCTGGGTAGGTATAATTTGTTTCTTTTCCCATCACCGAGTTCATGTAAGTTGGTAAGAGAATAATCTCTGCGCCAAGGTAGACCATTTGTAAATGATAAATGATCGCGGGAGAATGGCCTAAATTATTTGCATAGAAGAAGAGTATACTTGTTATGAAATCTATCAGGCAGAAAGGGAAAATGTATTTTCTTTCCAATGAAAAAAGATGACTTTTGTGTTTCGTGAATTTCAAAAAATAACATGCTGCTCCTGAAATAATTAACTGTAATAATGTTGTTATAAAAGTTATAAGTTCCATATGTCATTCAAAATGGGTATTGGTTAATGTATATCGTTAATTGAGTATTTACATATATTGCGGAAATTGTTAGTAACTTCGACTTAACTATGCGATAGTTAAACAACTGCTGGGCTACCTTAAGTATTGTATATTTACTTCAATAGTTTCGTCCCCGGGCGTGCAGAGAAACGCTTTTATGAAAAAGAGGTGCATTATTGTGTTTGCAAAAAGAAATATTAAGAGTATCTGATTCGCTACTTTTTTAAGCTCTTCTCCCATAAGACCATCTGTAACAAAGGAGAATATGCTTAATGGGATTGTAGTGGTATAACAGCTCATCATGCCTAAAATGATCCAAAAGTTAGGGTGGTGGGTGATTCGAGTTGTTTTTTCTGAACTCAACAATCGATTAAGATATTTGAACCCCCAGTAGGAAATGTAAATTCCTGAAATGGCTTCAGGTAACAATGAAAAGCTATTAGCGGATGCTTTAGATAAGATAGTAGCTAATAGGAATACGATTAACGGGAAAAAGATCTTATATCCTTTGTCGATCACTTTTGCAATATAGGCTGGCAGAAGAAAGTATTCTGCGATGGTAAAGACTATTCCCCAGTAATATAAATTGTTAGTGTAATTATTTGTTGTAAGTCCATAAACAGCGATTGAACTTGTAAGAAGATCTATCATACAAAAAGGCAGAATATACAATAGTTCAAGCTTAAAATATGGCTTATGTCGAATCGCTCTTAGACCAAATAGGACGCTAATAAAACACACCGACAGTTGTATTATCATTATAATCATAAAGAATCAAAGGATTAGGTCGGTGTTTAAATCTGAAAGGGAAGGTTGTTGGTTGGATTGCGCATGAGCTTGTTTTTCTGTTTCAGCATTATCAATAATTGGATTGCAGAGGAAAGCCCGGGTAAAAAATATGTGCATAATTGTATTTGCTATAAGAAACAAAAAATGCATTTGAGTGGCCAGTTCCTCAAGTTGACCGTTCAGGATGCCGTCTGTGATGTAACTAATGGCGCTTAACGGAATTGTTGAAGCGTAGCAACTTATTACTCCCATCACAATCCAAAAACTGGGTAGTTGAGTTATTGGAGTTTTCTTTTCTGAATGTAACAGCCAGTAAAAATACCTAAAGCCGAAATAGGTAATATAAATCCCCAAAAATACCTGTGGAAACAAGGAGAAGCTGCGGACAGTAATCCCGGAAATTATTGAAGTAAGCAGGAGTACGGTTAGGGGAGTGACTAAATTTATTTTTCGGTTGATACTTTTAGCAATATATATAGGAATAAAAACGTACTCAGCTATTGTGAAAGCGAACGACAAATGATATAAATTCCAGGAATAGTCAGTCGCATTTCTTATGTAGGTAATATCAATCCAACTCGTCAGAAAATCAATGACGCAAAAGGGTAAAATATACAGCAACTCCAGCCTGAAGAAAGGCTTATAATGCAGACCCCTCAGAGCGAAGACGATGCTGATGAAACAAACAGTTATCTGGATGATCTTAACAATCATGACGAAAAGTTTATCAGAGACTTGCCTTGCTTTTTTCTTTGGGAAGCATTATGGAAATGCTTACACCATGCTGGGCTTCTGATTTCAGGTCAAACACGCCTTCCATATGAAGCACCCTTTTTTGAATATTCTTCAACCCCTGCGAAAACTTCTTTTCACTGAGTTTCACCTGGTCCATGCCCAGGCCATTGTCCTGGATCAACACCTGGATGGTGTCATCTACCGCTACCTGTATCCTGATTTTCGTGGCCTTCCCGTGTACCAGCGAGTTCCTGATCGTTTCCTGGGTGATCCGGAAAAGCTCCAGCGTCAGTTCAGGTTCAAAATAATCGGCCTCGTCGCTTACTTCAAGAATGACCTCCGTTTTTCCAATCCCCCTGATCCGCCGGGCCTCTCTCTCCAGGATCTGCTTAAAACCAAGCTCCTTTACAATCGATGGATTGAGGCTTTGCGAAATGGAAGAAAGACTTCTGATGGCTTCTGAAACCAGCTCCATGGCGGTCGCTACCTTACTAATTTTCTCTTCTTCCGTCGCATTTTGCAGGGATCCCAGGTTCAGTTTGGCAAGGGTTAGGATCTGGTTGACGTTGTCGTGCAAATCGCGCCCAATGATCTCAAAGGTCTCCTCCTGGGCCTGGACACGGTCGATCAGTTTATCGCGCTCCCGTTCCAGGTTGAGGTACTCCATATTTGTTATGTATTCGATCTGCTTGCTGTTGTACAACCGGATGATCCGGTAGATAAAAAATACCAGCACGCCCAGGATAATTGCACTGAACAATATAGACAGATACAGCAGGAATTCTTGTTTCGTAAACATAGGATGAGTTTTTTCTTGTCAGCAACTCGTAAGTTTATTCATCACCGCCCAAAATGTTTCTTATACTGGTATAGGAATCCCAATATTTGTCTTCTTTTAATGGGACATAATAAAATTCTTTTTCATGCGTAGGGAAAGGATGCTGCGAAACGGGAAATAAAAATAATAGGAAGGGAGCACCAGAAAAACGGTGTTTTCACCCAATATTTATGGATGTAAACACGGTATGATCGCGCAGGATGGGCTTTCTCCGGCTACTCCGTTTTCGGTCGGCCGACGAGCACCCATTGAGTAGGCATTGAGTACCCATTGAGTAGAAACACCCCTACACGCGGAAATCAGCCCCCGTCAGTTCCGCCAGCCGCCATAGTACCTCCTCCACCATCGCATCGGGACAGGAGGCGCCGCTGGTCACCAGCACCGTAAGCGGACGATGCGCCGGCAAAAAAGACGTACTCAGGCGTTCTTCGCGCGCGTGAATGTCATAGTGCAAAACCTCATCGGCCGACCGGATCCGCGATGCTTCGCGGATGAAATAAGTGGGCAGCTTCTGCTCGCAAAGCTCCACCAGGTGGGTGGTATTGGAAGAATTATAGCCCCCGATCACCAGCGCCAGGTCGGCCGGCTGCTCCAGCATACCCGCCACAGCCGTCTGGTTGTCGTTGGTGGCATAACAAAGCGTATCGCGGGTATCGGCAAATCTTTCGGACACGTTTTCCGGGCGCAGCCCGTAGTGCTCCATCACTACCTGCTTCAGGTATTCGGCAATCGCCTGCGTATCGCTTGCCAGTTGGGTGGTTTGGTTCACCACCCCAAACCGCTGCAGGTCGCGCTGGCAGTCGAAGCCCTCGGAATAACGGCCGGCAAAGCGTTCATAAAAACCGGCGGGATCTGCTTCGCCTTTTATATAGGCCGCCAGGTCGCGCGCGTCCTGCATGTCGTTCAGCACCAGCGCCGGCGCGCCGGAAGCCGCATGCGAAAAAGTGGCCCGCGTCTCTTCGTGCTTCGGTTTACCATGTATGATGATGCTGTATCCCTTCCGCGCGATCTGCTCACTGCGGTTCCATACCTTCTCCACAAAAGGACAGGTGGTATTATAACGCTCCGTTTGTATGCCCTTTTCCTGCAGCATTTTTTCCATGTCGAGCGTGGTCCCGAAAGCGGGGATCAGCACAATATCGCTCGCATCCAGTTCAGCAAACGGGATCAGTTGCCGGCCATAGGTATCCTGCAGGAACCGCACACCCGCCGCTTCCAGATCGGCGTTCACCTGTGGGTTGTGGATCATTTCGCTCAGCAGGAAGATCCGCTGGCCCGGATGTTCGGCCACGGTGCGGAAAGCAATCTCGATGGCATTCTCCACTCCATAACAAAACCCGAAATGCCGGGCCAGGTAAATCCGCAATGAACCGCCGTCGAGCAAACTCGGGCGAAAATCCTTCTTCAGCCGGTCTTCTTCTTTCCGCTGCTGCTTGATGGCGCTGATGAGCGGACTTCGGTATTTAACGGGAACATCAAACTGCTTCATACAGGGCTTCCGGGCTTTGTTTCAGGATGCAAAATTATCTTATTTTCACCCAAATCTATTGTTATGACCGCACAAAGGGTTCTGGCTCTGATGGCAGTGGCTGCCATTTCCTGTGGAAACCCGGTAAAAGACAATATATCTGATAAAAAAAACGCCATGACCCAAAACTATTTCCCGGCCCTCGACTGGATACACCATACCAATATTTATGAAGTGAACCTCCGGCAATACACGCCCGACGGAAGTTTTAAAGCCTTTTCCAAAGAGCTGCCGCGCCTGAAAGACATGGGCGTGGAAGTGCTCTGGTTCATGCCCATAACACCCATCTCTAAAGAAAAACACAAGGGCAGCCTGGGCAGCTATTATGCCTGCTCCGATTATATGGCCACCAATCCCGAATTCGGCAGCGTGCAGGATTTTAAAGACCTGGTGGCGGCCGCCCACCGCGCAGGCATGAAAGTGATCATCGACTGGGTGGCCAATCATACCGGTTATGATCATGTGTGGACCAAGTCCAATCCCGCTTATTTCCACCGCAACGAACAGGGTGAATTTTTTGATAAGAACGGCTGGGACGATGTCATCGATCTCGACTATTCCAATTTCGACATGCGCAAAGCCATGATCCAGGCCATGGATTTCTGGGTGCGCGAAGCCGATATCGATGGCTTCCGTTGCGATATGGCCATGCTGGTGCCGCTGGATTTCTGGAAAGATGCCCGCGCTGCGCTCGATGCCCGCAAAAAATTGTTCTGGCTCGCCGAATGCGAGGAGGTCAACTACCACGAAGCTTTTGACGCCACCTACTCCTGGGAGTGGATGCACAAAACGGAAGATTTCGCCAAAGGCCGCACCGATATCGCGGGGCTCGACAGCCTGCTCTGGAAGATCAACGATCAATACCCGCCTACCGCTTTCAAAACCTATTTCACTTCCAACCACGATGAAAACAGTTGGAACGGTACCGAGTTTGAAAAATATGGCAGGGCGACCGCCCCGCTCGCGGTTTTCAGTGTTACCTGGAACGGCATTCCCATGGTGTACAGCGGCCAGGAACTGCCCAATACCAAACGCCTGAAGTTCTTCGACAAAGACCCCATCGGATGGACCGGCAAATACGCGCTGCACGATTTCTATAAGACCCTGCTCACGCTGCATTCCACCCATCCCGCGCTGCGGGCGGCAGACAGTGCCGTGCAAACCTATCGCCTGCAGACGGATGCGCACCATTCGCTGTTCGCTTTCCTCCGGAAGAACGGGAAGGACGAAGTGCTGGTGCTGCTCAACCTGTCGGACAACGATAACCTGCACGTTAACCTGGCCGACGAAATAGTACAGGGACGTTTCCGCGAAGTTTTCACGAAAGAAGAAAAAGATTTCAGCGCCTCCCGCGCCTATACCCTGCCGGCCTGGTCGTATCGCGTGTTTGTGAAACAGGAATAAAACCTGCGTCGCCGCCCCGCCGTTGATTAACAAAATGAAATAAAAAAGGCTGTCCGTTGGGACAGCCTTCCTATATAGGGAAAGAACCTATTCGCTGATCTTCATGGGATACCGGAATACACCATCATAACCCGGGTACATACCGTCGAGGGTCACTGCATTCCCCGCTTTTTCCAATTCTTTCCGGAATTCTGCCACATTGCTTATTTCTTTTCCATTCACTTTCAGAATCACAAAACCTTCTTCCATCCTGGTTTTGCTGAAGGCGCCGTTCTCATCGATCCCCTTCACCATTACTCCGCCCTTTACACCCATTTCGCGGGCCATCTTGCTGTCGATGGTGCTCAGGTCAGCACCCAGTTTGTCGAGCACGCTGGTCTTCACGATGTCGGTAGTGCCGCCGCTGTTGCGCAGGATCACATCGCTTATATAATCCTTGCCATCGCGGCGATAGCCGATCTTCACCTTATCGCCGGGGCGGTAGGTAGCAATCTGTCCCACCATCTCAGCGCCGGAACGTACCGTGATGCTGTTGATGCGGGTGATCACATCGCCTTTTTTGATGCCGGCAGAAGAAGCCGCCCCATCCTTGGTTACATCCATCACATATACGCCTTCTCCATCCTTGATGCCTTCCTGCCTTTTCACTTCATCGCTGAGGTTGTCGGGCGCATAATTGATGCCCAGGAAAGCGCGCTGAACGGTTCCGAATTTCATCAGGTCGGCCACGATCTTTTTAACCACATTCACCGGGATGGTGAAGGAGTAGCCTGCATAGGAACCGGTGGGCGAAGCGATCGCCGAATTGATGCCGATGAGCTGGCCGGAAGTGTTGATGAGCGGGCCGCCGCTGTTGCCGGGGTTCACCGCGGCATCGGTTTGAATAAAGGATTCGATGGGCACTTTGCTCTGGCGGCGGTTGATGTCGAGCGTACGGCTCTTGGCGCTTACAATGCCCGCTGTAACAGTGGCATCGAGGTTGAGGGGATAACCCACAGCCAGCACCCATTGCCCGATCTTCACGTCGTCGGAGTTGCCATAGAGCAGGAAGGGCAGGCCCTTCGCATCGATTTTGATAACGGCCAGGTCACTACTGGGATCGGCGGCGATCAGTTTGGCCTTATAAGATTTCTTGTCGGCCGTGTTTACGGTAATATCGTCGGCGCCGTCGATCACGTGGTTATTGGTCACGATATAACCGTCTTCGCTGATGATGGCTCCCGAGCCGGATGCCATCTGGGGCAGGCTCCTGGGCGCCATGCCTTCGTCCCAGTCGAACCCGAAGAGGTCGAACAGCGGACTTCTTTTCGGCAGGTTATTGCTTGCCGTGCGCGTGGCTTTTGTTTTGATGTGAACGGTTGCGGGGATGGAGCTCGACGCTGCATCGGAGAAATCGGTGGGCGCATTGGCCACCCCGTCAAAAAATCCGGCATAGTTTGAGGGGATGCGGTTGCTGTCGGAGGTAGAGAAACTGATCACTTCCCTGCCGGCGTATTTATTGTACGCCCACATGCTTCCAACGGAAGTAACCGCGCTGATAAGAATTACGGGTACTATTTGTTGCCATTTCATATGAATAATCCTTTTTTTTAAGTGTTCTGATACAAAATAAACGAAGCCGGAACCTATTCAGTTCGCCTCCCGGCCAGTTTAACAATAGTTTTACTAAGGTCTTCGTACTTGGCCCCCTAAAGGTACGCCAAAAAACGCATGGTATCCACCCCATCGGCATAGTCCGCCAGGGCTGGTTTCTGGGCTTGCCCGAAGGGCGTAAAACCGTGTCCAACGACGCATTGAACCGAATTATTGTGCAACAGCTCCTCTTCCGCCTGACCCGGGTTTTCCCGGTAACTGTAGTGCAACTGGGATATGGGCGAAAAAAGGGATTTATTTTCCACCAGCAGCAGCG
>JAFAFR010000061.1 GCA_023423405.1 Bacteroidota bacterium | reverse complement strand
TTGTCTTGCGCACGCGCCAAGCGGCGGATTTCTGTGGCCACTTGGTCGGCCAGCTCACGCGTGGGGCACAGCACCAGCCCTTGCACGGCAAACCAGCGCTGGTTCAGGCGCTCCAGCATGGGCAAGGCAAAGGCGGCGGTTTTGCCGCTGCCGGTGCTGGCTTGGGCAATCAGGTCTTGGCCGCGCAAGGTCACCGGCAGACTGGCGGCCTGGATGGGCGTCATCTGCGTGTAGCCCAGCTTGTCCAAGTTTTGCAAGGTGGAGGGGTGCAGCGTCAGCGACGAAAACGCGGTAGAGGGGGCGCTCGCGGCGCTGGTGGTGGTAGTCATGGGCGCAATTATCCGGGGCGGCTGCAGCCCGCGCCCGGACTGGGTCAATCACAGGCAATTGCTGCCGCGGTGCCCTTCTAAGAACGTGTTCATGATCTAAGAGCGGCTAACACCACCCAGCAAACCCTAGGTTTGCGTTCGAGAAGAGGCGTGAAGCCGCAGGCAGTACAGAAGTACGACAAGGCGAAACAACGACGTATCGAGAGTGGTTTTAGCAGCTCTCAGCGCTCGCCGGGGCGGCCACTTGCTGCTGCACGCTGCGCACAAAGGCCTGTAGCAGGGGGCTGGTGTGGTCGCGGCGCCAAGCCAGGTACGCGGGGGTCGACACGGTGACGCCTTGTAGCGGGGCATAGGTGACGCCCGCAATCCCTGCCCTCTCTACACAGCGCGGCACCAGCGCCACGCCTTGTCCGGCAGAGACCAGCGCCGCCACAGTCAGCCACTGGCGGGCAGCATGGGTGGTGTTGGGGTGAATGCCTGCATGGTGCAGACAGGAGATGACGTTGTCGTAATTCGCAGGGGCCACATCCCGCGCGAACATGACAAAGGTTTCATCGCGCAGCAGCTGCAAATCAATCCGCGCCTGCCCGGCCAGCGGGTGGTTGGCGGGCATGCAGCAGACCAGCGGCTCGTCACCAATCGCCAGCGTCTCCAGCAACTCTGGCGCGTGGCTGATATTGAGGAAACCGGCATCCAGCTGCCCATCGGTAATGGCTTGCAGCTGGTCGTGGGTGGAGGTTTCGTGCAAACACACTTGCACCAGCGGGCGCGAGGCTTGAAAGTGGCGGCAGTATTCGGGCACCTGCCGGTAAATCATGGTGCCGGTGATGCCAATATTCAGCCGCCCCTCTGCACCCTGCGCCACACCGCGCACCACTTCGGCGGCACGCTGCATTTGGCTGAGAACCTTGCGCGCTTCTTGCAAAAAGGCTTCGCCCGCAGGGGTGAGCGTGACCTGTTTGGCATCGCGCTCCATCAGCACCGCGCCCAAGTCCTGCTCCAAGGTCTTGAGCGCCACGCTCAGCGGCGGCTGGGTGATCGACAGGCGCTGCGCAGCACGCCCAAAATGCCGCTCTTCAGCTAGTGCAACAAAGTAACGCAGGAGGTGGGTTTTCATGGTGACGGCATCTTGCATCCACCCTTTGGCGCGCACATCCGTCCCTGCCCTAGCATTTACCCTTGTGTGCACCATGTGAACTGCGCCCCACCACTCAATAGGACTTGGGCAAGCCCAGCACTTTTTCCGCAATGAAGTTCAAAATCATCTGCGGACTGACCGGGGCCAGACGCGGAATCCACGACTCACGCATATAGCGCTCCACATGGTATTCCTTGGCATAGCCCATGCCGCCATGCGTGTAGATGGCCGTTTCACAGGCTTTGCCACAGGCTTCGGCAGCCAGGTATTTGGCGGCATTGGCCTCGGCCGCGCATGGCAACCCCTTGTCGTACAAGAAGGCGGCTTTTTGCACCATCAGGTGGGCGGCCTCCAGTTGCATCCAGGCCTGTGCTAAGGGGTGCTGAATGCCCTGATTTTGGCCAATGGGCCGGTCAAACACCACGCGCTCTTTGGCGTACAGCGCAGCACGCGCGAGCGCGGCACGGCCCAGACCCACGGCTTCTGCGGCAATCAAAATGCGCTCGGGGTTCATGCCGTGCAGGATGTAGGAAAAACCCTGGTTTTCTTCGCCAATACGGTCTTCTACCGGAATGCGCAGCCCGTCAATGAACAACTGGTTGGTGTCCACACATTTGCGGCCCAGCTTGGGAATCTCGTGCACTTCGATATGGCTGCGATCGAGGTCCGTGTAGAACAGGCTCAGTCCTTCTGTGCCCTTGCACTCCTCCACCGGCTTGGTGCGCACCAACAGCAAAATTTTGTTGGCCACCTGCGCGGTAGAGATGAACACTTTCTGGCCAGAGACCACGTAATGGTCGCCATCGCGCACGGCCTTGGTTTGCAGCTTGAGGGTGTTGAGCCCCGCATTGGGCTCTGTCACGCCAAAGCAGGCTTTGTCATGCCCGGCAATCAAGGGCGGCAGCCAGCGTTTTTTCTGTGCTTCCGAGCCAAACACCACCACGGGATGCAAGCCAAAAATATTCATGTGCACCGCAGAGGCGCCTGACAAGCCTGCGCCAGTCGCCGAGATGGTGTGCATCATCAAGGCAGCTTCGCTGATGCCCAGCCCGGCGCCGCCGTAGGCTTCGGGCATGGCGATACCGAGCCATCCTGCCTCGGCCAGCGCCTGGTGAAAGTCGTGCGGGAAGCCCCCTTCGTTGTCTTTTTCCAGCCAGTAATCGGCATCAAAAGGGGTGCACACACGCTCAATCGCGTCGCGAATCTGCTCTTGCTCGGCATTCCACAAAAAATCCATGCTGTCTCTCTGCGGTGGTTTTTATGTTTAAAAAAGTGAGCGGGCGGCGCTTACGGGCGGCGCACGCGCGCAGGGTTTTCTGCGTAAGGCGGGCTGTAGATCACCAGCAGGCGCACCGGGGTGTCGCTGGTCACGCGGAAGATGTGCATCACGTCTTCAGGGAAGAAGCAGGTGTCACCGGGCTGCATGGCAAAGGGGGCTTCGCCTTCCACCTCGACCTCGGCCGTGCCTTCGAGCAAATAGCAGGCTTGCTCCATGCCGGGGTGGGCATGGGGCAGCGCACCGCCGCCTTTTTCCAGCGTGCCCAGCACCACTTCCATGTGCTTGGCCCCCACATTGCTCTGGCTGACCAGACGCTTGTTCACCGTGCCGTGGTGGTTGGCGGGGCTGTAGCCCTCGATGTCTTTTTCTTGAATCAAATAGCGCGACATTTTTTATCTCCTGAATCCTGCATCAAGCCACGACACAAGCCGCTTGACGGCAGGCTCCGCTGGCTTGCATGGCAGCAATTTCTTCGTGTGAATAGCCCAAGCGCTGCAGCACGCTGGCGGTATGCTCACCCAATTGGGGCGCCGGGCTGGGTTGGGCTGCGGGCGGTGTCTGTGACCATTGCGTGGGCACACCTGTGGTTTTGATCGGCCCTTCGGTAGGGTGATCGAGGGTGCGGACAAAACCCGTGGCTTGGTGGTGCGGGTCTTGCAGCAGGTCTTCCGGCGAGGCCATCGGCATATTGGGCACATCCGCCGCATCCAGCAGCGTGCGCCACTGCGCCGTGGTGCGCTGGCGCATCAGCTGGCCCACTTCGGCATACACCGCATCAATGTGCGCAGCACGCTGGGTGTGTGTGGCAAACAGCGGGTCCTGCATGCGCTCGGGCTGGCCAATGGCCTGGAAAAAGCTGTGCCAGTGCTTGTCGTTGTAGATCAGCACACACAGGTAACCGTCGGCGGTCTGGTAGGGCTTGCGGTGCTGGGTCAGCAGCCGCGCATAGCCCGCACCGCCCATCGGCGGCTCAAAGCCCAAGCCAGCCAGATGGTCGCCCAGAATGAACTGGGTCATGGCTTCAAACATGGGCACCACCACCGCCTGCCCGTGGCCGCTGCGCTCGCGCGCATACAGCGCGGTGGTCACGGCGTAGACCGCATGCAGGCCGGTGACGCGGTCGCCCAGCGTCATGGGGGCGTAGGCGGGCTCGCCGCCGCCGTATTGCTGCGACAGCCACGGCACGCCGGTGGCGCCCTGAATCAGATCGTCATACGCCGGTTTGGCGGCGTAAGGGCCCGCCTGGTCAAAGCCGCAGCAGCTGACGTGGATGAGGCGGGGGTTCAACGCCTTGAGATCGTCATACGACAGCCCCAGCCGCGCCATGGCCTGTGGCCGCACATTGCTGATGAGCACATCGCTGTCTG
>JAFAFR010000048.1 GCA_023423405.1 Bacteroidota bacterium | reverse complement strand
TGCCTTCCACATTGCTTTCTGGCGATCCAACGCTTTCTGCATTAATTACGCAATACAATACGTTGGTGGTACAAAGAGAGCGTTTGGGCAAAACAGCAACGTCGGAAAACCCAATGATGCAAAACTTGAATACCCAAATCGGTTCTGTACGTTCGGAATTATTATCGAGTATTCGTTCCACCCGAAATTCCTATGCTACGGTTGTCGGACAATTGCGTAACGAATCCAATCGTAATTTCGGAATGATTCACAAAATGCCGGAGCAAGAAAGAGAGTTTCTTGATATCTCGCGTCAACAGGCCATCAAGCAGGAATTATTCCTCTTTTTATTAAAGAAAAGAGAAGAAACCGCAATCGGGAGATCATCAACCTTATCGGATGTTCGAATCATTGATAACGCAAGGATTATTGATAAACCAATCAGTCCAAAGCTAAGTATTTTTGCGTTAGCAGGCTTATTGCTCGGTGGAATTATTCCTTTAGCCATTTATTTTATTCGTAGCAAAACCAATCTTAAACTGGAAACCAAGAGGGATATTAAAAACAGTACGAAAATGCCGATTATTGGGGAAATTGGGCATCAAGCCAACTCTCAAATCTTTGAAGTGCTCCATCATCCGCGCAGTTCTTTGGCAGAGCAATTCCGTATCGTTCGTACCAATCTCCATTTCTACCAAAAGCAAGATGAAGCTACAGCTATCATGTTAACGTCATCAATGCCGGGCGAAGGAAAAACCTTTATTTCCTTAAATTTAGCGGCAACGTTAGCAGCGAACAAAGAAGTGAAAGTATTGGTAATGGGGATGGACTTAAGAAAGCCACAGTTGGCTAAAGATCTTCATTTGAAAAACCAAAAAGGATTTTCCGATTATGCGATCAATGATGCTACGTTAGAGGATATTATTTACGAAGTGGAAGGACAACGGAATCTATTTGTGATTCCAAGTGGAAGCGTACCTCCAAATCCATCGGAGTTGTTAATGTCCAAAGAAGCCAAAGCGCTCTTTGGTGAATTGAAAAAACGTTTCGACTTTATCGTGATCGACTGTCCGCCAATTATTGTTACCGATTATCAAATCATCAGTAATTTTGCAGATCTTACCTTATATGTAAGTCGTATTGGTTATACCGAAAAACGTCAGTTGGAATTGGCAGATGAATTATTCCGTTCGGGCAAATTGCCAAAAATGAATTTGGTGGTGAACGATTTTAATCCAGAAAAATATGACGGCTATAACAGCAATTACTACAACCAATATGGCTATTACGATACAGAGGAAGAGAAAAAATCTTTCTTACAAAAATTATTAGGAAGATAAATCATCTGGATTCGGATTTAAAAATTAATGAATATTCGTTTTGAGTAATACATTGAAATTTGTCATTCAAAATGAAGCAATGCATAATGAAGAATCTGCTTAATCATCAGAGATTTCTGATTGGTAGAAATGACAATACCATTTTTGGATTGTATCATTATAATGAATAAAGTGGATTCAATTAAAAAGTAAGACCATTGTTTTTAGAAATGAAATTCCATTCCACATTTGAAATCGATTTTCAGCAAGAAACTAAAAGAGTATGAATAAGGAAGCAAAAATTTACATTGCAGGACACCGTGGAATGGTGGGCGCTGCAATTTGGAGAACCTTAGAACAACAGGGCTACCACAATCTTATTGGAAAATCCAGTACAGAATTGGATTTGAAAAATCAAGCCGAAACCTATGCATTTTTTGAAGCAGAACAACCAGAAGTGGTGATTGATGCTGCGGCAAGAGTAGGAGGAATCTTGGCGAATAATACCTATCCGTATCCATTTTTAATGGAGAATATGCAAATCCAAAACAATTTAATTAGTGCCGCTTTGCAGTATGATGTTGAAAAATTCATCTTCTTAGGTTCGTCGTGCATCTATCCAAAGTTAGCTCCGCAACCGTTAAAAGAAGAATATTTGCTCACTGGTCCGCTTGAACCCACCAATGAATGGTATGCCGTTGCAAAAATAACAGGGATTAAAGCGTGTGAAGCCATTCGCAAACAGTTCGGTAAAGATTATGTAAGTTTAATGCCCACCAACTTATACGGTACGCACGATAATTTCGATTTGCAAACCTCGCACGTTTTGCCTGCAATGATTCGTAAATTTCACGATGCCAAAATCAATGGCAACGAAACGGTAACCCTTTGGGGAACAGGTACACCGAAAAGAGAATTTTTGTTCGTGGACGATATGGCTTCCGCAGTGGTGTACGCCCTTGAAAATACATTGCCTGAACATTTGTACAATGTTGGAACAGGCGAAGATTTGGAAATTAAAGCGTTGGCAGCACTGGTGCAAGAAGCGGTTGGACATACCGGAGAAGTCATTTGGGATGATTCAAAACCGGATGGAACACCAAGAAAATTAATGGACATCAGCAAATTGCATGCGCTCGGCTGGAAGCACAAAATGGAACTCAAAGACGGGATCCAAAAAACCTATGAATGGTTCCTCGAAAACGAAAACATTTATAAACAAGTAAAGATTAAATAAATATGAAAACCGCACTTATCACAGGTATCACAGGGCAAGATGGATCTTACTTAGCAGAGCTTTTATTATCCAAAGGTTATATGGTTCATGGGATTAAAAGAAGATCATCATCTTTCAACACTCAAAGAATTGATCATCTTTATATAGATCAGCATGAACAACATGTTAACTTCAAGTTGCATTATGGCGATCTAACAGATTCTACCAACCTTATTAGAATCATTCAGGAAATTCAGCCTGATGAGATTTATAATCTAGGTGCAATGTCTCATGTAAAGGTCTCTTTTGATTCGCCAGAATATGTAGGTAATGTAGATGGATTGGGAACTTTACGTATTTTAGAAGCTGTACGTATTCTTGGATTAGAGAAAAAAACAAGAATATATCAAGCTTCGACCTCAGAATTATATGGTGGTCTTGAAGAAAACAAAAATGCTGCTGGTTTCTATGATGAGCAATCACCTTTCTATCCACGTTCTCCTTATGGAGTAGCCAAAATCTATGGTTTCTGGATTACCAAAAACTATCGTGAAGCCTATGATATGTATGCTTGCAACGGGATTTTGTTTAACCACGAATCACCACGTAGAGGAGAAACTTTCGTTACCCGCAAAATCACGATGGCAACAGCAGCAATTGCTTTAGGAAAACAAGAAACATTGTATTTAGGAAATCTAAATGCGCTTCGTGATTGGGGACATGCCAAAGATTATGTAGAAGCGATGTGGAGAATCCTTCAACAAGATAAAGCCGAAGATTATGTTATCGCTACAGGTGTTACCACTTCCATTAGAGATTTTGTACGCATGTCATTTGCAGAAGTGGGTATTACTCTTCGTTTTGAAGGCGAAGCTGAGAATGAAGTCGGTATTGTTGAGTCTATTGATGAAGCAAAATACAGTGCAGCTGTAGGTGGTGAAATTGCGATTTCGCAGATTAGCAAATTAGCAAATAAACCAGTGATTAAAGTGGATCCAAAATACTACCGTCCAACAGAAGTAGATTTATTAATTGGAGACCCTACCAAATCCAAAACGCAATTGGGTTGGAACCCCGAGTACGATGTCGAGGCGCTTTGTGCAGAGATGGTAAAGTCTGACCTTCAATTGGTAAAAACCAATTACAATGGTCAGCTGGAACATATTGTAGGATAATTTAAATCTCGTGATACAATGGCTTTTTATAAGAAAATTTGGGGGTACAGACATATTTTTAGATATCTCTTCTCCACCATCTATTTTAATTTTCATTATTTGCCAATTAGACAAGCCTATAAATTGCCTATTCTTTTGTATAAACCAAAATTTGTTAAGTTAAAAGGTAAAATTATTATTGATACTTCTAAAATAAAAACTGGAATGGTAAAACTAGGGTTTTCACGTGTATCAATCTATCCAAATAGCGGAATTATATTTGAAAATAAAGGAGGAACAATACTTTTCAAAGGAAGTTGTAATATAGGAAACAGTTCTTCAATATCAGTTGGTGATATAGGACATCTTGTAATTGGAGACGATTTTTCAGCAACTGCAATGGTAAAGTTAATATGTTATTCTAGTATTGAGTTTAAAGAGAATGTCACCGTAGGTTGGGATAATATATTTATGGATACAGATTTCCACAAAATGACTAGGTTAGACGGCACATTTACCAAAGGTTATGGCTCAATTTTAATAGGTTGTAATAATTGGTTTGGATTGCGGTGTACAATTTTAAAGAACTCTCAGACTCCCGATTTTTGTACAATAGCTTCTAATTCGATAATTAATTCTAAAATTAATGTCGAATCTTATTCTGTAATTGGAGGAAATCCAGTTACGTTAAAATTAGAAGATATATATATGGATAAACGGAATGATGAAATTTCATATCATGAATAGTCATTTAAATATTAAAAATTGTTTTTTTATTTTTCTAGTTTGTACTTCTAAAAAAATAATGTATTTCAAATAGTGAAGATAATATTTTTAGTCGTAGGACTTAGTACACAATTAAGTTAAAATGGCGTCAAAAAATTCAATTGCAAAAAATACAGCGCTCTTATATTTCCGGATGCTGATAACGATGATTGTCCAACTGTTTACAGTGCGGATAGTATTAGCAAATTTAGGTGAGGACGATTATGGTATTTACACTGTAGTAGGGGGGGTCGTTACAATGTTTTCCTTTCTTACTTCTACTATGGCAAATGCATCACAACGATTCTTCGCTTATGAGATAGGTAAGAATGACATGGGCCAACTGAAAAAAACATTCAGTATTACATTGTTTATTTATTGTATTATAGCATTAGTAATTTTAATTTTAGCTGAAACTATAGGCTTATGGTTTTTAAATAATAAGTTAGTTATTCCTAATGAAAGAATTGAAGCTGCTAATTGGGTTTATCAGTTTTCTATATTGACATTCATGCTTACATTATTTCAAGTTCCCTATGATGCATTAGTTATAGCAAAGGAAAAAATGAATGTTTTTGCATTTGTAAGTATTATTGAAGTAGTATTAAAATTACTAATTGTTTATTTATTAGCAGTACTTCCATTTGATAAATTAAAGTTATATTCAGTATTAATTTTTGTAGTAACATTGATAGTAACATCTATTTATAAAACTTATTGTCTTAAAACGGTAAAAGAAAGTCATTATAAATGGCATTGGGATAAGAGTAGGGTTATGGAAATTGTTTCTTATTCTGGATGGAATTTATTTGGTGCACTTGCCGGAGTAGGCAATAGCCAGGGAATCAATATTGTTTTAAATATGTTTTTTAGCCCTGCTATTAATGCCTCTCGAGCAATCGCTTTTCAATTAAACACCACAATTAATAGCTTTGTTCAAAATTTTATGACAGCTACTCGGCCACAAATAATAAAGTATTATTCACAAGGGCTTCATGACGAGATGTTAAATTTGGTATTTAAATCATCAAAATTTTCTTTTTTACTATTGTTCATTTTGTCATTACCTATTGTTCTTGAGACAGAGTTTATTATTAATTTATGGCTACATAAAACACCTATATACATTACATTCTTTATCCGAATGATAGTTTTTTCTACATTAGTTGACACCATAGCATATCCATTAGTAACCACAGCACAGGCAACAGGAAAAATTAAAATATATCAAATTGTTGTAGGTGGATGTCTTTTGTTAAATGTTCCTATATCGTACGTTTTTCTAAGGTTTGGGTATTCTCCTCATATTGTTTTTATTATAGCATTCTTAAATTCTATCGTGTGTTTGTTTTTGCGTTTAGTGATGTTAAATAAGATGGTTAACTTAAATCTCTATAGTTTTTTTTATAAGGTTATTTGCCCTATTCTTTTGGTTTCTTTACCTGTATATCTTTCATCTTTTTGGATTGTTAATAATTATAATGACAAGATTTATTATAAAATTGGAATTTGTCTATATAGTATATTATTAACGTTATTGTTATCACTTACAATAGGAACATCACGAAGTGAAAGAGCTTTAATAAAATTAGCAGTACTAAATATCACAAATAAGTTTTTAAAAAAAAGTTAAAAATATAGAGGTAAGATAAAAAATTATGGAAAAATTAAAGAGACTTATAATTATTGCTCCAAATGATAGATACAATTATGGAGATTTACTATTCTCCCATATTATTAAAAAAGAATTAGGTTCACTGTATGATGAAATAATCAATGTAGCTACAATTGAAAATGATCTTACTCAAGTTGGTGGTGATAAAGTACTTGCTCTATCTACCATATATAGTTTGTCTGATGATTTCGAAAATCATATCATAATAGCTGGTGGTGAATCTTTTTTTTCAATATGGTATTATTGTTTAAAATATATAGATGGGAATTTCGCCTCCATTATGGAACCTTTAAGTAAGGTATTAAGGAAGGTTAAATTAGAAAATATTATTAATTCGATATCTCTACTTATATCTAAGTTAAAACTAGGGGCAACAACAAAATATCCATATACTATAGGCAAAAATGAGTTAAAGAATATTGACAGAATTTTTTATAACTCTTTGGGTGGTTCATCATTAAAAATTGAAAATATAAAAGAAAATCTGCATATTTTAAAAAATGTAGATTATATTTCATTGAGAGACGAACATTCATATCAAATGATAAAAAACAGTGGTATAAAAGATTACTTATATCCCGATTGTGCTATTCAGATGTCAAAATATTATGACCTCAGAAATGAACTTCAAACAAAGACCTCTGATTTGATTAATTCTAAAATTAATGAGGAAGAATCTAATTATTTTGTTTTTCAAATAAATTCTACTTTAGGGGAGAAATATTTTGAAGAAATTGTGGATTTGATAAATTACATTTATTTAAATCATAAGGCAAAAGTATTTTTGTGTCCTGTTGGTTTTGCTTTAGGGCATGAAGATCATATTATTTTGAAAAAAATTCACAATCATATAAATAATGATTCTATCACAATATTTTATTCAAACATTACTATATGGGATATTATGAGTATAATAGGGAATTCCAAAATGTATATTGGCACTAGTTTGCATGGTGCAATAACATCAATGAGTTTTTCTGTACCATATATAGGCATTATGGTCAACAAAACAATTAATTATATTAAAAATTGGGGTATTGATAGTGATTTTGTGACAAGTCATAGTTTTAAACATATTAAAGTTTCAATAGACGAACTTCAAAGAGATCAAACCCTAAAATTAGTATTAAAGAATAATGCAAAAGAGCAAATTTCAGCCTCAGAACAATCGTTTTATAATATAAGAAATATAATTTCTTCAAAAAATTAATATACTGTAATTTCAAGAATTATATTTAAAAATGGTAATTATATAAAGTAATAAATTGATGAAAGGAAAATTTAACTTACAAAAATTGCAGTCAAAACGTAATTTGTCTTGGATACAATTGGTGGGTCTTTATATTTTTCCTTTACTTTCTTTTTATGGCTATAAATATGTGGGATTAAATTTATCTGTCATTAAAGGTTTATATTTTATTGCAGTTCCACTTGTTTTTTTGTATGTTAGACATTTAATATTTACAAATAATAAATATAATCCATATTATTGGGGTATGGTAGGAATAACCATATCAACTGTGGCTTCAATTCTTATGGCATACTTATTTTGGAATCAAAGTATAGCATTAGGATATCGTTCAACCGCGCCATTACTTGCAATTGTATATTATTTCTATCTATTGCGAACAAGACCATCAAAAAAAAATATTGAGCTTCTTATTTGGGTTTTTACAGGTATTTATATTTTGCTTTGGTTGTATGGAATGAGCAAAGTGCCGCAAATCGTTTTTGGAGATTCAGAAAATGAGCTTTCTGATTCGCGAGGACTTTTTAGATTATCCCTGCCAGGCAAAGGTTTTATTGTTTTAGCTTTTTTTTTATGTTTAAGTAAATTCTCCGTTACAAAAGAAAAGAAATTTATTGCGTTATCGATAGGACTCTTTATAATTATTATTATGCATGTCATCAGACAAGTAATAATATTATCATTTCTTATTGGATTATACTTTTTACTACGTAAGAATAAAAGGCTTTGGATATATTTAGGTATAGCTGCGGTATTTATGTTTTACTTTAACAATGTTCAAGTTTCTGATGACTCAGTTATTGGAAAGCTTCTTGCTTTGTCCCAAAATCAACTAGAAGAACAAAGTCAAGGAGATGAAAATGTTAGGATTTTAGAGTATAAATTCTTTTTTTCTGATTTTTCAAAGAACTTAATTACTGACATTTTTGGCAATGGATATCCACACGATGACTCTACTTATGGGAAATATAATCAAAACATTGCACAAGCAAGACATAAATTTTTCTTATCAGATGTTGGCTATGCACAAGTATTCGTTGTTAATGGTTTGTTGGGTCTTTTATTATATTTTTTAATTTTCACAAAAGTTATCAAATTAAAAACTTCTGATAGTGTAGTATATGCAAAGCTTTTTATTATATATCAGTTTTTTGCAAACGTGACAGCTGCATGGTATATGCATGATATAATTTGTATTTGCATTTGCATATATATTTTGTCAGCTGAAAAAATATCAACCAAAATAAATAGAAGGAGAAATGAAATTTTCTATAGCAATACCCGCGTATAAAGCAACTTTTTTGCAAGAGTGTATAAATAGCATTCTTTCCCAAACCTACGCAAACTTTGAATTAATAATTGTGAATGATGCTTCACCCGAGAATTTGGATGATATTGTTCTTTCTTATACAGATAGCCGCATTCGCTACTATACAAATGAAAAAAATTGTGGAGCAATAGATGTTGTGGATAATTGGAATAAATGCTTGTCTAATGCCATAGGTGAATATTTTATTCTTATGGGTGATGATGATAAGTTAACGCCAAATTGCTTAGAGGAGTATTTAAAATTAATTGGAAAATATCCAAAGTTAGATGTGTATCATTGTAAATCGTTTATAATTGATGAAAATTCCGATGTTATTGGCTTTACTCCTTCATGGCCTGAGTTTGAATCTATGTATGAAAATATTTGGCATCGTATATCTGGATTTCGACAGCAATTTATTTCTGATTTTTTGTATAGAACTAGTGCATTAAAACAAATAGGAGGTTTTGTTAAACTAAAACTAGCCTGGGCTTCAGACGATATAACATCTTTCGAATTAGCAAAAGAAAAAGGTATAGCTCATACACAATTCCCTGCTTTTTGCTATAGAAGAAGCGCTATAACCATCAGTTCTTCACCATCTGCGGGTATAAAAATGCAAGCTATTAAGCAAGAGAAGGATTGGTACAATAAATTAATAGCGGAAAGTACTCCAATATCAGAATTGGATCAATTATATTTGAAAATGATTGAGCAAACCTTACCCCAATATTTTAGAAGAAAAAAAATTGAAACTATTGCTTATAATGGAATAAATAATGGAAGCTCTATTTTCGATTTACTAAAATGGATTAGAAATAGAAAAACATTTTCTTTGTCTATAAAAGAAATTATATATGCATATATATTATTTCTAAAAAAAATTAATAAATAATTGTTTTATGAAATTATACATTTACCCTACTATCCTTTTAAAAAAGGAAAATAATTACAATCCCTATTTAGAGAATTTAGGAGAAAGTTTGAATAATTATTTTGACTTTATAAATTATCGTAAAGAAGGAACGATTGCTCTATTTCACTTATTTAAAAATTTATTTAATATGGATATTTGCGTTTTTAACTGGATAGAAAATATTCCGTTTAAAAAAATGGGTGTTTTACAGTATTATTTTTTTATTTTTATCATTCTACCTTTGTTGAACATGAGGAAAGTAAAACTTATTTGGATTATGCACAATATTGAATCTCATCAGGGAGCTAATCGATTCTCTACTTTGATATTTGATAGAATGATTCGCTCCTCTTACGTATTTATTACTCATTCCCAGGAGGCTAAAAACCAAATACTTAAATATCGAAAGAGTGAAGATGTATTTTTTGCACATCATCCCATCAATTACCAACATAATAATCAAAGCATAGAGATAAAAGAGAGGAAATATAAATATGATATTTTAATTTGGGGAAAAATTTCTCGATATAAAGGTGTCGTAGAGTTTTTGAGTTTTTTATCTGAGAATTCATATAATAAATCATATCAAATAAAAATAGTCGGATTGTGCGATGATTCATTTTTGATAAATGAAATCGAGAAATATCTAAATGATTATATTACTTATGAAAATAGGTCTGCTGCTTTTGATGAAATCAACGAACTTATATCGGTTTCTAAGTTTGTATTATTTCCCTATAATTCTAAGTCTATTTCAAGTTCTGGTGTATTAATGGATTCATTGTCTTGTCTCGGATCGTGTATAGGACCAAATAAAGGAGCATTTAGAGATTTGGCAAATAAAGATTTGTGTTATGTATTTAATGACTATTTTGATGTAATTAAAATTTTAAATCGAGGTTTGCAAATCGATTTTAGTAAAATTAAATATTGGGTAGGACAAAATTCTTGGAATTCATTTGGAGCCAATTTTTCATTTTTTTTAAATCAAAAACTGAATAATTCAGATTCGTATGGAAAATAATATTAAAATATTAGTTAGTCAGCAAGGAGCTCGACATAGATATCTAATTCCTATATTACTTCATAAGAATAAATTACTAGGTAAATTATACACTGATTCTACTAAGAACAGTCCTATCGGTATATTGGCTACTATTATATCTAAGATAACAAAAAGGTATTCTCAATTAAATCGTCTATCTAAAAGAAATCCTCAGCTGCCTTTTTGTAAAGTAAAAACGTTTGACCAATTATTGATTAATAAATTACAAAAAAAGCAGCAAGGATCTCTCAATAAATATGAATTATTGTATCAATCATTAAGTAAACCTTTCATAAAAAAAGGAACAAATGATTGTAATGTTTTATATTCTATGTTTTTCGAAAATATTGATTTTGTTCGTCATTGTAAATCTAAGGGAATGACTATAGTTATTGATATTTATGAAAATCCTTTTGGATTTAAAATGTTAAAGAGCGAAATTGAAAACCATAATGAATTTAGTGTTTTCGAAAATTTAAAAATAGATTATCTTGAAAAGGATAAATTTCGAAACAAATATGTTGAAGAAGTTTTAGGTTTAGCTGATTATTATACATTACCATCACGTTATGTCGAAAAAAACATGTTGAATTACAAAAATTTTGACATTAGTAAATCTATGATTATTCCCTATCCTTCAAGCATAACGGTAAATAAATACAACTATAGACCCATAAAACATAGATTGGTATGGGTGGGAAATGATGTAGTTAGAAAAGGTCTGATTTATTGTGCAAAGGCAGCAACTATTTTGCGCAGCAAATATCCCGATTTAGAGTTTATAGTTGCCGGTAGTATACCAAATAAAATCATAATTAACAGTACTTTTAAAGATCTTAAGTTTGTAGGAGTATGTAATAAGGAAGAATTGGTTGAACTTTTTGAAACATCTGAAGCTTATGTTTTCCCCACTCTTTTTGAAGGTTTTGCTGGTACTGTAATAGAGGCAGCAAGTTGTGGTTGTCCAATAATAACAACTGAAAATAGTGGGGTAGATGTAAATACATTCCCTGCAATTATTATAAAGGAAAAAAATGTAAGTGAGATTGTAAAAGCTGTAGAGAATCTATTCGATAATAATGATATTAGAAATCGATTATCTCATGAAGTTTTTGAATATGCGAAAAGTTTATTACCAACTATATATGAAAAAAATCTTATTAAGTTTTTTAAATCGATTAATATAAAAAAATAAATCTCATAACAAAATTCATTTTTTATTATAGAATGAAAATCCTACATACAGGTACATTAGACGTCAATGCAGGTGGTCCAGCAATGAGCACCTACTATACGCTTTGGGGCTTGCAGCAACAAGGCGTGGAGGCAGAATTGCTGATGTATCCATTGTCAGAAGGCGGTCGCTTGCGTGGTGATCAAGTAAAAGTTCATTTTGCAAAAGCTCCTTGGGAACATAAACTAGCTTTTTCACCCAATCTCAAAAAGGAGATAAAAACAGCAGGATCTTTTGATATCTATCACGCACAAGGGGTTTGGCAATATCCGACTTATGCTTTGGCTGATGTAGCCAAAAAATTGGGGAAACCTTATATCATCACTCCGAGGGGAATGTTATATCCACAGGATATCGCCAAATCTAGTACCAAATTCAAGGAGTTGTCGTTAAAATTACGCTTGCTGAAAGATCTTAATCAAGCGGCTTGCGTACAGGTAACTTGTGATGAAGAAATGCTTCATTGCCGTAATCTGGGAGTAACTTCACCAATTGCCGTAATTCCAAACCCAATAGAAATTCGGGATTACGAGGAAAAAAAGCAAGATGATATTTTCCGACTGGGATATTTAGGTCGGATTTCTCCTCGAAAAAATGTAGAGGGCTTACTCTATGCTTGGGCAAATTTAAAGGAAATGGTAAACAATGCCGAACTTCTGATCATTGGTGGTGGAGACGCAACTTATGAAACCTTTTTAAAAAATGAAGTGAAACGTCTTGGTTTGCAAAATGTGAAATTTACTGGATTCCTTTCAGGGAAGGAGAAAGACGAAGCCATTGCTTCTCTTTCAGTTTTAGCAATGCCAAGTGAGTTTGAGAATTTTGGAAATGTGATATTGGAAGGGCTTATCCGCAAAATTCCATGCATTGCAACGAAAGGTGCTCCGTGGCAGGAACTAGAAACGTACCATTGCGGTTGGTGGGTAGATTATTCTCAAGAAGGGATTACTTCAGCTATAGAAAAAGCTTTGAATACATCCAAAGAAGAATTGGCTATAATGGGCGAACATGGCCGTGTTTTGGTAGAAAAAAACTACACGGTAGAAGCTGTCTCCACCAAAATGAAAAGCCTTTATGAGTGGATTTTAAAGAAAAGAAATATGCCTGAGTTTGTTTTTTTAAAATAGAATTTAATGAAGAATAAAGTTCAATTATCCCGTTTTTCTCCTGATAATTTTGATAAGGGCGCGAGCGCTTTAAAAATTATTCTTTGGTATTTTGTAAATGCATTAATTGTTCGTGCATCATGGAATCCTTTTATGAAGATTAAAATATTTTTCTTAAAATTATTTGGTGCTAGGATTGGAAAAGGTTTGATTATTAAAAACAATGTTGTCATCAAATTTCCTTGGAAATTGAAAATTGGAGATGATTGCTGGCTTGGAGAAAATTGCTGGATTGATAATTTGGATTTTGTTGAAATTGGAAATAATGTTTGCATTTCTCAAGGAGCCTTATTGCTAACGGGTAATCACGATTATCGATTATCGACTTTCGATTATAGAAATAGTCCGATAAAATTAGAAGACGGAGTTTGGATTGGTGCCCAAACAGTCGTTTGTCCAGGAGTCGTAGCAAATGAAAATTCAATTTTAACAGTTGGAAGTATTGCTACAAAAACAATGGAAGCAAGTGGCATCTATCAAGGAAATCCTGCCTTTAAAGTAAGAGAAAGAAAAATTATTATTTAAATTTGGTCACTTATCAATAGTCTGATAATAGAATAGGAGATTAACATATTCGCAAATATGAATAAGCATAAAACAAATAAAATGAAAATAACAATAGTAGGAACCGGATATGTAGGTTTATCAAACGCCGTTTTATTGGCGCAACACAATGAAGTAGTTGCTTTGGATATTATTCCAGAAAAAGTAGAAATGATCAACAATCGTCAATCTTCGGAATTATCAGATGTTATAGATAAAGTATATACTCGGGATTTGTTTGGCAAAGATTAATAACAATACAGAGGATTTGCATATTTTAAATGAGCGATTCAAAATAAAAAGTAGTTGAAAAAGGTTTTTAGGATAGGGTACGCTGTTACTTCATTAGTATATATTGGTTTGGTCATCTATGTAACTTTCTTTGCAAGGCGGAGAAAGGGACCTCATGATTACAGAGTTTTAGCCAATTGGTCGATGTTCGATGATTGGACTACATATGCAAAAATTCACGAGATGACCAAGGCTGAACGTTTTAGCTTTCTAGAAAACTTTTGGGGAAATATTCTGATGTTTATTCCTTTGCCTTTTGTGATCTACTTCGTATTGGGACGTCAGTTTTCTCTTATCAAAATAATATTGATTATTTTTATAACTTCAGTTTTGATAGAAATCTTGCAATATGTCTTCAACAAAGGTGTTTCAGATGCCGGAGATGTCTTGTTAAATTTTATAGGTGGCATTGTAGGGATTCTGCTCTTTAAGGTAATTTTAAAATTAGTTTTACAATTTAATAAATCATGAAAATATCAGTCATTACCACATGCTACAATCGTGAACATTCCATTGCATACGCTTTGGAAAGTTATATTGCGCAAGATTATCCCAATAAAGAATACGTGATTATCGATGGAAATTCCAAAGATCAATCGATGGAAGTGATTTCCCGATATAAAGATCATATTAATGTTTTGGTTTCCGAACCCGACACTGGTATTTATAATGCTTTAAATAAAGGGATTAAACATTGTACGGGCGATGTGATTGGTTTGTTGCACTCCGATGATTTTTTCTACGACGAGCATACGTTAAGCAAAATTGCAGAATGCTTCGAAAAAAGTGGTGCAGATATTGTATATGCGAACGGCATGTATGTGGATGAAAACGATATCTCAAAAGTGAAAAGGATTTATCCTGCAAAACCTTTTGAAAAAAAATATTTGAAATGGGGATGGATTCCGCTGCATACCACTATTTTTGCAAAAGCGGAAGTTTTTGAAAAATATGGATTGTATCGCGAAGATTATCGCATTGCGTCGGATTATGATATTTCATTGCGATGGTTTCTCAATCCCAATCTTAAGAAAGAGTTCTTGGATGCGTATGTCGTGAAAATGCGGCTTGGAGGAAAAAGCACCGATATGCAGCAACAGAAAAGAAAATCATCTGAAGATTTACAAATCATTCGTGAGCATCATTTATGGGGAAAAGTGACTTTATTTTTTAAAATCGCCCGAAAAATTCCGCAATATATTATTCCAAAAATTAAGAAATATACCTAATATGAAGTGTTTTAGAGTTTTAGCAGCGTTAAGTGTATTGTTCCTAACCTCGTGCAAGACCAATCGTCAGCTGAATTATATGCAAGATGCAGAAGAGCAAGCAACGGAAGCGGCGATTGCCAATACCTCTTCGGATATTCAACCAGGGGATCAATTGGCAATATGGGTAACCGCTCAAGATATGGATGCCGTGATTCCCTTCAATCAGAATTACAATGTAACCCAAAATGTACGTTATGATACCGGAAGTACGAATTCCATACCTTTAAATAATTCTGGCCAAATGCCAATTTATACGGTGCAAACCGATAACTCCATTAATTTTCCGGTAATCGGAAAGATCAGCACCGAGCATCAAAACATTGAAACGCTTACGCAAGA
>JAFAFR010000092.1 GCA_023423405.1 Bacteroidota bacterium | reverse complement strand
ATCCCCTCCAGCCACGCTGGCGTGGTCAAAGAGATCAAGGTCAAGCTCGGCGACAAAGTCGCCATGGGCTCCGTGATCGTGGCCTTGGAAGCTGCAGAGGGTGCTGTGCAAGCAGCAGCTCCTGCAGTCGCAGCACCCGTTGCAGCACAAAATCCGGCTCCAGCCGTTGCTGCGCCTGCGCCAGCAGCTCCTGTTTCTGCACCTGCTGGTTCTAGCTACAGCGGCAATGTCGATCTGGACGCTGACGTCGTCGTCATCGGCGGCGGCCCCGGCGGCTACTCTGCCGCCTTCCGCGCGGCCGATTTGGGCCTGAAGGTTGTCCTCGTTGAGCGTTACAAAACGCTGGGCGGCGTCTGCCTGAACGTGGGTTGCATCCCGTCGAAGGCCTTGCTGCACGTGGCAGCGGTGATGGATGAGGTCAAGCACCTCGAAGTCGCCGGCGTGAAGTTCGGCGCGCCTGAGGTGTCGATTGACCAGTTGCGCGGCCACAAAGACAAGGTCATCAGCAAGCTGACCGGCGGCTTGGCCCAAATGGCCAAGATGCGCAAGGTGACGATTGTGCGCGGCGTGGCAAGCTTCATCGGCACCCACCACATTGAAGTGGCGGAGACCGAAGGCGACAAGCAGCAGCAAACCGGCGGCAAAAAGGTGGTTCAGTTCAAGAACGCCATCATTGCCGCAGGCTCGCAAGCCGTGCACCTGCCCTTTATGCCCAAAGACCCCCGCGTGGTCGATTCCACCGGTGCTTTGGCCTTGAAGGAAGTACCCAAGCGCATGCTGATCTTGGGCGGCGGCATCATTGGCCTGGAAATGGGCACCGTCTACAGCACGCTGGGCGCACGCCTTGACGTGGTGGAAATGATGGACGGCCTGATGCAAGGCGCTGACCGCGACTTGGTCAAGGTTTGGCAAAAGATGAACGCGCCGCGCTTTGACAACATCATGGTCAACACCAAGACCGTGGCTGCCGAAGCAACGCCCGAAGGCATCAAAGTCTCGTTCGCGCCCGCCAAGGACGGCGTTACCGTGCCAGAACCCCAGACTTACGATCTGGTCTTGCAAGCCGTGGGCCGCACGCCCAACGGCAAAAAGATCGGCGCGGAAGCCGCAGGCGTGGCTGTGACGGACCGTGGCTTTATCGACGTGGACATCCAGATGCGCACCAACGTGCCGCACATCTTTGCCATTGGCGACATCGTGGGCCAGCCCATGCTGGCGCACAAGGCCGTGCATGAGGCGCACGTGGCCGCTGAAGTCATCGCCGGTGAATTGCAAGGCAACAAAGAACTGGCAGCTGCCGCTTTCAACGCCCGCGTGATTCCAAGCGTGGCCTACACCGACCCCGAAGTGGCATGGGTGGGCCTGACCGAAGACCAAGCCAAGGCGCAAGGCATCAAGGTCAAAAAGGGCCTGTTCCCATGGGCCGCCTCCGGCCGCGCCATTGCCAATGGCCGCGATGAAGGCTTTACCAAGCTGCTGTTTGATGATTCACCAGAAGCCCACGGCCATGGCCGCATCTTGGGCGGCGGCATGGTCGGCACGCACGCGGGCGACATGATTGGTGAGATTGCTTTGGCCATTGAGATGGGTGCAGACACCGTCGATATCGGCAAGACCATTCACCCGCACCCCACGCTGGGCGAAAGCATCGGCATGGCGGCGGAAGTGGCGCATGGGTCTTGTACCGATGTGCCTCCGGCGCGTCGTTAAGGCGGACGAGTAGCGCTTGGTTTTTGCTAAGCGTTGGAAAGCAAAAAGGCAGCCCTTGTGGCTGCTTTTTTTATTGGCTGGAATTATTTTTTTGATAGCTGTTAGCGCTTATTTTATGGGCGCTAGAGTGTGATTTGGCTCTTGACACTTTGAGGGTGGAGGCGGGGAGGTCGCCCCCGCAGGCGAGTAACTTTCTTGTTCGCGACAAGAAAGTCACCAAAGAAGCGCGTCTGCCGACGGCTATCCGGCAGAACTCGCGGCGTTTCTTCGTCACTCTGCTCAGACAGCCGCCGGAAATATGAAGGACTTCCACGAGTCATGCGCGACGCTTACGCGCGCGTGTAGAGTTTTTGGCGGCGTCATTACCAATGGCCGCGACGAAGGCTTGATAAAGCGGCTGTTTGACGACAGCCCCGAAGCCCACGGCCACGGACGTATCTTCGGCGGCGGCATTGTCGGCACGCACGCGGGCGAGATCGCCTTGGCGATTGAGATGGGTGCAGACACCGTCGATATCGGAAAGACCATTCACCCGTACCCCACGCTGGGTGAGAGCATCGGCACGTCGCTAAGGTGATCGACTGAACGCTTGATTTCTGAATGTTAAAAATATAAAAAAGCAGCTTTTTAGGCTGCTTTTTTATTTATTGAGTTTTCTCTCTATTGTTTTTTTATGAAGAAAAAATTATCATTGCATGAATATAAGAGGAGGAGTAAATGGAAGATATATTTGTGCTGCATATCAGCGATATTCATATTCATAATGAACAAGATAGAAATCTTTTAAATTTTGATTCCATAGTAACCCTTGTAAAAACAAAAAATATAAATTCGAAATATTTATTCATTGTTATTTCTGGAGATATAGCGTTTTCAGGAGAAAAGTATCAATATGACTTGGTTAAGGAGAGGCTGGACAATATAAAAAATAATATAATTCAACGATTTTCTTTATTAAGCGTTGAATTCATTATCTGCCCAGGTAACCACGATGGTAAATTTAAAAGCTCTAGCAAGACGCGTGATCTTTTAATAAAAGCCATGAGAGAATCTCAGGCTTATGATTCGGAAAGCATTGAAATATGTACTAAACCGCAAGAAGAATATTTTAATTTTGAGAGTAGTCTTGTATCTAATGAAAATATTCGTTTTGAATCTAATATTCTTAAAATACATAAGTACGAGTTAGCTGGAAGAGTAATTGAATTTTGGACATTTAATGCTTCTTGGATTTCATCTGTTCCAGAAACTCCTGGTAGTTTGTATTTTCCAACTGATTACATATTGAATAATGTTGATGATTCAGTAGATCTGAGATTTGCTGTAATTCATCATCCACTGAACTGGTATATTCAATCAAACTATCACCCGTTGAGGGCAATATTCCTCGATAAATTTAATGCAGTTTTTAGTGGTCATGAACATTCAGAATCTCTTAAGAAGGTGTCTGATATACATGCATCAAGTAGTTGTATATTCTTTGAGGCTGGATCTTTAGGGCCTCATCAGAAAGATGATTCAATAAATATTTCGTGGATTTCACTGGATATTTCATTGAATGAGGTTGAGCTTGAAAAATATGTTTTAAAGGATTCGATTTTTAAATTAGAGAATCAATCGAAATTCTCGATTGAAGAGAAAAAGAAGCTGCTGAGCTTAAGCAAAGAATTCGCTTTGGAGTTAGAAGAGTTATCTGCACCTTTTTATCATCCAAACAAAGATTCAATAAATTTATCTGATGTATTTGTTCCGGTTGATTTCGATGACTTGTCTTATGATAATCAAGGTATAGATAAAGTTTTGGGGTATAAGGATCTTAAAGATAAGCTTTTTGAGAAAAACAGGTTATTCATTAAAGGTGAGGAACAATATGGAAAAACATCGTTGGTGAACTTTGTTGTAAAAGATTTGTTTTCAGATGGTTTTTATCCCGTTAAAGCAAGTGGTATTAATTTTAACATTAATAATATGAAATCATCTTTGGATGATAGGATTAAGTATGTATATGGAGATAAAAGCATTGCTTCATTTTGCGAGTCAGACTTTGAAAAACGAGTTCTTGTTGTCGATGATTTTGATAGACTAACAGTTTCAGGCGTTGGTTATTTGAGATTGTTAGAGTTTTTTGAGAAAAAATTTAAATATTTTATATTTTTGGTTAATGATAGATTTGATTTGACATTACTTGTTGATGATAGCGTATCTGAAAAATACAAGGATTTTATTTATTTTAGGATAAAAGGATTCTCATATTTAAAGAGAACAGAATTAATTAAAAAATGGTATCAGATTTCAGGTTCTTTAGATAAATCAAGCTTCCAAAAGAAAGTGCATATTGCTCAAGAGCATATTGATAATGCGATTTCTAAAGCCTTGATTCCATCAAATGCATTCAATACTCTGATGCTTCTTCAGGCATTAGAGAGTACACAAAAATCTCAGGTTGTAGATTTTGGTATTGTTCAGCATTATGATATTTTAATTAAGTCAAGGCTTAAGGATGGTGGATTCAATGTTAGGGAGAATGATGGAGTCTACTCTTATCTTTCAAACTTGGCTTGGTGGATGGCTAGCCATGATTTGAAAGAGGTTCATGTATCAGAAATGCATGAATATCATTTGTATTTTAACGAAAATATTCATGCCACAGATTGTTTTTCTATTTTGAATAAATTGATTCAATGTAGAATTTTGAATTTTGATGAAACTTGTTACAAGTTTAAATACCCTTCTGCACGATATTTCTTTTTGGCAAATTATATTGCAGAAAATGTTGACACCGATGTTGATGTAAAAGATTATGCCTTGGCTGCATGCCGAATGCTTTATAAGCAGGACTTCGCCAATTTAATAATTTTTCTAACAGGTAGAACAACATCTAAAAAAATCATATTTGAAATTGTTGCCGTTCTGAATAATTTGTTAAATGAATGCTCTTCGTTTAATATTATTCAGGATGTTAATGTATTAAATGGTTGGATTGATAGAACTGCTAAAATTGCAGTTAGTCTTCCAAAGACTGATGAAGAAGCTATTAGAAGAAAACGCGAATCTGATGAAAGGGCTAATCAGCAGTCTGAGAAATCTCTTGATGCAGATGTGGATAGTGTTTTAGATTTGGATCCTATTTCACAGTTAAACTTGGTATTGAAGACATCTGAAATACTTGGGTTAATACTAAAATCCAAATTTGCTTCTTTAGATATAAAAACGAAAAACTTAATAATAGAGGCTATTTTTTCTGGGCCCTTGCGAGGGATGAGCTTCTTTTTTAATGTACTTAAAGTCGATTCAAATTCGTTGGTTCTATTTTTGGCAGATAAAATGTTGGAGAAGTATCCTAAAAAAAGCCATGATCAATGTGTTGAGATGACTAAAAAATTAATTTTTAATGTTCTTGGAAAATATTGTTTATCTCTTTTTGCTAGGCAAGGCGAGATAATTGGATCGCCCGATGTAATGCTTTATGTGGATAGATATGTAGAGAACACAAAGAGCTCTGATATTAAGGGTTTGTATGAAACATATAATCTTGTGAGAATAGCTGCAGATTTATCCTTTCCGAGAAATATCAAAGAAAGAGAGATAAAAGAATCTGCAAAAAAATTTGATAGTAATTTTTTTGCATATAATGTTCTTCAAGGGTTGGTTGCCAATCATATTTATATGTTTCAAATATCAATTGATATGAAGCAGAAATTGGCATCGTATGTGAATATCGAAATAAAAGATCAAATAACTCGTGAATCATTTTCTTCTAGTGGAAAAAAAATACAAAATAAAACGTACAAATATACTAACCCTTTAGGTCTCATGAACAGATTAACTAATAAGTTTATGAGTAATAACAAAGATGTTATGGACTCTATTGCTAATAGAGATAAAAAAAAGTAATTTTACTTTTCTATTAGCTAATCGTTCAGGTCTATTTAGAATTTTCTATTCTCGGCTGAACATGCTTAGCAGTTACGAAATAGCCCGTGTGTATCTGCAACGCCTGAAGCCTTGATGCCGTCCGCGACACCTGTACAAAAGTGTGCTGGTGCGGTACGGTTTGTGAGCAATGGCTTCAGGTACAGGTGCATAACTATTGATAGCTGCTAGTGCTTACTGCATAAGCGCTCAAGGCTGATTTGGCTGTTAAATGACAGTCGCCAACGCAGAGGGAAAAACTTGGCAAATATCTTGGCTGAATTCTTGGTGTGAATGCAAGATTGTTAAATAAAAACAAATATTTAGAAAATGGCTGAACTTGGCGGATGACGGTGCGCAGCATCGCGCGTCACCAGTGGGAGTTCTTGTCGTGCAAAGTCAGTGCCTTGCTGCACTGTGGCCGGAAGCCGAGGCGGATGTAGCAGGTTGATGCGCCAAACAGCCACGGATGTCAGGGGACAGGGCTACCTATACCGGCACCATCCGCACTTTGCCCGGTTTGGCAAAGATGATTTCGTTGCGGTCGGTGTGTATGCGCTGCAGCACCATGGCACCGTCAGCATGCAGGAACAGGCGCAGGGGCGGGGTTTCGGGGCTGTCGATGTAGCAGACGTGGGGGCTGGGAAAGTGCCAGCCTTGTTCCGCACAAATGCTGGCGTCGCGAATGGCCTGCAGGCGGCGTTTGCCTGCGCCAGTAGCTATGTGCACCGCCAGCCATTCCGCGCGCAGCCAGTCGGCGGCTTCTTCGCGCGAGGCGAAGGGGGGCGTGCTTTGCAAACGCTCCAACACTTTGGGATAAAACCGCGCATACGACTTCATGCACCTTGCTCCTTGGAGAAGTGGGTAAGGGTCTGCCAGCGAAGAACAAAGTCAGGCAAAAGGGAGGCAGCACTCAGGTCATCCACACAGAGCACGGCGTCATGTTTCATGTGTGTGATGCGCATGGCACGCAGCCTCTTGCCGATCAACGGCTGAAGTTTACGAATGGGTAACTGCAAGGGGGTGTTCAGGCCTAGGGTTTGTCTGCCTATAAAACGTAGGGTTATAGGAGGAGATACGCATTTCAGAATGCGTCCACCATGCTCTGGCATAGCCTGTTGCATGCACATGGTTGCTGCCGGGCGCATGTTTTGATAGCTGCCTGCGCTTTAAAATCAAGCGCCAGAGGTGTTTTTGACCCTTGGCAGTGCCTGGCAGAGCCATGCAGCGTGGTGTATGGCGCGGCGGCGGTGCCCTCACTGTGTCAAAGATTGTCAAATCTGTGTCGCAGTTGCACTTGGCTCTTTCTGTGGGGCGATGCAGCGCTGCTGGCGTGCCTGCCCATTTTGTTTTTTCTCTTCGCAAAGGCTGTTTCCATGACTTCTCCCCGCAGTGCTTCATCGTTTCTGGGGCTGAGCTATGGCTGGTCTTACACCCTGGCGGCTTTCACGCTCACTATTTGTGGTTGCCTGCCGCTGGCTTTGCTGCTGACCATGAATGTGGGCACTTCCGGGGCCGAGCGTGCCCATGCCCTGATGGCGATGATTCCCACCATGGCCGGGGCCATCGCCGTGGTGTGCGCGCTGCTGTATTTCACAGTGCTGCGCCAGCGCACGCAGTGGCGCCGCCATGCTTTGATGGGCATGTGGGCGCTGTCAGCGTTGGGCATGGTGGGGTGGTGGAAGCTGTAAACCGCTTGTGGTGGGCAAGGTGGGAGGGCTGCTGCGGGTGTGCAAATAGCCCCGCAAAGGCGCAAAGACCTGCGTGCGGCGCAGAGCAGCCGTATCCATCTCCATGTATCTCAAGGCAGCCAGTTGGTTGCCTTTTTTACGCCACTATGTGCACGGTGTCATAACTTTTAATAGCTGAAAGCGTACGCTGCATAAGGGTTGGCAGCTGATTTTGTACATGGTGCACGCAGTGCGTGTGGCGGGCAGGGCGGCGGGGCGCGGCCCGGCCCGGCCCGTGACCACTTGTGCACGGCTGGGCGGTTTTGCGGCAGCGCAATCGGTGTGCAATCAGCGTGCTAAATGTGGCCTGCAGCGCACGGCAAGGCGGGTGTGGGGCTGGTTTTCGCGAATAATGCGCGCCATGCTGGAAAACATCCGTCAACGCCGTCGCTTGCACACCGTGGTTCTCACGGTGTTCACGCTGCTGTGGTTGGTGGCCATGCTCTCTGGCGTACGTGTGCGGGCCATGCCA